>NZ_QBKI01000001.1 GCF_003054055.1 Pontibacter mucosus
TGAGAACCGAAGTCCTCAGATTCGTTCGACTTGCATGTATTAGGCCTGCCGCTAGCGTTCATCCTGAGCCAGGATCAAACTCTCCATTGTAAGAAAATCTGCGGTAGTAAAACTACCAATGTGTCTGTCCGACCCCGGGCTCCTTTCCCCCTCCCCTAAGGCAGGGGGAGAACCTTAAATCTTTTTCTGTCTCAAGCAATCTCTCAAAGAACCTTGTCAGGGAACTGTCTTCCCTGCGTGCCATCTTAGGCGATGGTGTCTTTCTTATTTCCCTCCAGAGCCGTTCGCTTCGTGGCGGGGTGCAAAGGTCGGAAACTTTTATTTAAGTTCCAAAACTTTTGCCAAACTTTTTTTTCTTTTCTTTTTCTCAGCGCTGCTCGCCGAGGCGCTTCTTTCGAAGCGGGCTGCAAAGGTAAGCAAGCTTTTCCATTCTGCAAGCCTTTTTCAAAACTTTTTTTGCTGACGCTTCCCGTCAGCGGCCTTCCTTCCGGAAGCGAGGACAAAGGTACGAACTCCTTTTTACCCCACAAGCCTTTTTCAAAAAGTTTTTTTCTTTCCTCCCGTAGGCCTCCGCCAGGACGCGAGCCCTGTGTTAAGAACCTCTCTTCAGAAGCGCTCCCGGTTGAAGCGGCTGCAAAGGTACGCAACCTTTCTCAAACCACAAGCAAGAAGCAAAACTTTTTTATTCCGTAAGAACTTCCGCCTTTCGGCTTCACTCCCCACCGCTCCTGCTGAACGGGGAGGCAAAGGTAAGCAGAGTTTTCCCAGATGCAAGGCCTTCCCGCCAAAAAAGATGTTGCCACACCGGATATCACTGATGGTGAGGAGGAAAGTTTTTCCCGGCCTTGCCCTAGCTGCCCCCGGGCGTGAGAAGGAAACACCTCCACAGGCGCCCTTTGTTCCCCCTAGGGCCACAAAAAAGCTTCGGATTGCTCCGAGGCTATACTATACTATACTATACTATACTATACTATACTATACTATACTATACTATACTATACTATACTATACTATACTATACTATACTATACTATACTATACTATACTATACTATACTATCTCCTGCTTCTCCTGATTGCTTGCTGCACTATCGGCGTAATCCTGCAGGTAGCTGAATGGTGTTGTCAGCTTTCCGTTTCTGGCAATGGTGCCGCGCTCCAGCATACCGCCGGCATCCCCGTTGAAGAACTGCGGGAACACGTTATCTATCAGGTGGCGGCCAAAGTCGCGGGAGGCATTGCGCGGTAATTCACAAGGCAGGTTGTCTACGGCCATCACGGTTATATTATCTGGCCTAGAGTATGGCGGCTCCAGTTCTCCTGTTTCGGGGTTGTAATCATAAGCTGGGTCCGGAATGGTAGAAGCGCGCTTGGTAGACGGGATGGAGCCATCCACGTCGCAGGTGATGTCGGCGATGGTATCTATCTTAAAATCTGCCTGGCGCATGTCTTCCTCCGTGAATAGTTTCGGAGCGTTGGGGTCCCAGTAGGCGCAGGCCATCAGTAAATCGGTCACGCAGGTAAACTTGCGGAAGGTACTCTTATATAGATGCGGGTTGGCATAAAAATCCGGCGAGTCCCATACTTCCACATCAGGGCGTGCATTATAGTCGCCGGAGTGCAGTTGAGCATACACCGGCTCTGTGAACTGCTTGTAGAGGTAATCGAATACGCTCACCTTCCGGATGCCCATCTTATCGAGTACTTCCATCGCTCCGCCGGCCACGCGCCCGCCACCGGTTACGGCTATTTTTATCGGCGGCAGTTTCACCTTAAAGTACTCCTCCTGCATGTCCTCCATCTCGTGGCACTGATAGGCGGGCTTCAGGTCGAAGAGCTGGTGCTTTTTGCCATAGGTCAGGATGCCGTTGTAGGCGCCCACGATACCGGCATAGCGCCCGAAGGCCACCACCCGCTGCCCCTGCGGCGTTTTCAGAAGCTCATAGTCTATTAAGGTGATGTTCTTATCCAGCACAGCGCGCAGCAGTTTGGCATTGTGGGGCTGCTTTTTAATAGTATGGGAGAAGAAGAAGTATGTTTTGTTCGGAATCATCTGATCCACCGGCACCTCCTTCACCCCCATCAGCACATCGCAATCACTCAGGTCCCGCTGCAGCGGGATATCGAGTTCCTGATATTCGGCATCGGTAAAACAGCGGATGTCGCTTGGCTGCACCACAATCTCCATCTCCCGGAACTCCTGCAAAGCTTCCACGCATTTCTTTGGCGTGAGGGGCACACGCTTATCCACCGGTACTTTACCTTCTTTAATAATGCCGATCTTCAGTTTACTCATAAGGTTAAGATGTTGAATTGTTGCCGATAAATTTGTGTTAGAGCTTATATACCAAGCAGGCGCCGCCGCTGGTTTTATACTTTATAAATTACTCAGTTGCGCTACCTTAACTATTTAGGTTCGATGCTTCAATATAATAAAGTATTGCTACTTTTGTAGCACAAATCAGGAACTGGCAACAGACCGGCTTCCGAACGAGCTGAAAACTCAAAATTCCAGATTAAATATAACTTCGTTATGATTTTTAAAACTAAACCTGCAGACGTATTTAAGGAGCGCCACAACGGCCCCGATAAAGAGCAAATGCAGGACATGCTGCGCACTATAGGCGTAGAAACCCTGGACCAACTGATTGAGGAGACCGTACCGGCCGCCATTCGCCTGAAGAGGCCTTTGAACCTGCCAGCAGCCCTGACAGAGACAGAGTTCCTGAACCAGTTCTCGCAGATCGCGAAGCAGAATAAAGTATACAAGTCGTACATCGGGCTTGGCTACAACGACACCATCATGCCTCCGGTTATACTTCGTAACATTATGGAGAACCCGGGCTGGTATACAGCTTATACTCCTTACCAGGCTGAGATCGCGCAAGGCCGTCTGGAGGCGCTGATCAACTACCAGACCATGGTGATGGACCTGACCGGCATGGAGATCGCCAACGCGTCGCTGCTGGATGAAGGCACTGCCGCCGCCGAGGCCATGGGCATGTTCTTTGCCCAGCGCAAAGGCAACCGCAAAAACGCCAACCGCTTCTTTGTATCGGATCTGGTATTGCCACAGACGCTGGATGTACTGACTTCGCGCGCTACCCCTATCGGCATTGAGCTGGTAGTAGGCGACCACCGCGAGGTTGACTTCTCTGACGAGACACTTTTTGGCGCCCTGGTGCAGTATCCTGCTGCCGACGGTGCCATTTTTGATTATACAGACTTTATTGCCAAGGCACACGAGCAGGAAGTGTATGTAGCTGTTGCAGCCGATATCCTGTCGCTTACCCTGCTGACACCTCCGGGTGAGATGGGCGCTGATGCCGTGGTGGGCACGACCCAGCGTTTTGGCGTACCAATGGGCTTTGGCGGTCCGCACGCAGGTTACTTTGCCACTAAGGAAGCCTTCAAGCGCGTTATCCCTGGCCGTATCATCGGTATTTCGGTAGATGCCGAAGGCAACAGAGCCTACCGCATGGCCCTGCAGACACGCGAGCAGCACATCCGCCGCGAAAAAGCAACTTCCAACATCTGTACCGCGCAGGTACTGCTGGCCGTAATTGCCGGTATGTATGCCGTTTATCATGGCCCACGCCGTCTGAAGTATATCGGTTTGAACACGCATTCCCTGGCACAGCAACTGGAGAAAGGCCTGAAGGCCTTAGGCTTCGAGCAGCAGAACGAGCAGTACTTCGATACGCTGAAAATTGCCGTGGAAAGCGCCGAACTGAGAGATGCTATCCGTACAGAGGCTGAGGCTGCCGGCATTAACTTCCGCTACTTCGGAGAGAACAACATCGGTATCTCGCTGCACCAGAACACTAACCTGGCAGACGTAAAAGCCATACTTGCCGTGTTTGCCAAAGTGGCTGGCAAATCTGCCGATGTGCTGACTATTAACGAGCTTCCGGGCGAAACAGAAGTAACCTGGGCAGAGGGCCTCATCCGCACAAGCCCATACCTGACGCACGAGGTATTTAACAAGCACCACTCCGAGCATGAGATCCTGCGCTACATGAAGCACCTGGAGAACAAGGATATTTCTTTGGTTCACTCCATGATCTCCCTCGGATCTTGTACCATGAAGCTGAACGCTACGGCCGAGATGATTCCGATTACCTGGCCGGAGATCGGGCAGCTGCACCCCTTCGCGCCTGCTGACCAGACAAAAGGATATCAGCAGATCTTCAAGGACCTGGAAGCGTGGCTATGCGAAATCACGCGTTTTGATGCCGTATCGCTGCAGCCTAACTCCGGTGCGCAGGGCGAGTACGCCGGCCTGATGGTGATCCGTGCTTACCACGAGTCACGCGGCGATCATCACCGCAACGTAGCACTTATCCCCTCTTCTGCCCACGGCACCAACCCGGCTTCGGCGGTAATGGCCGGCATGAGAGTGGTGATTGTGAAGTGCGACGAGAAAGGTAATATTGATGTGGCAGACCTGCGCGCTAAGGCAGAGCAGTATAAAAATGAGCTGTCTTGCCTGATGGTAACGTATCCGTCTACACACGGTGTGTATGAGGAGAGCATTGTGGAAATCTGCCAGACCATTCACGATAACGGCGGCCGTGTATACATGGATGGTGCTAACATGAACGCCCAGGTAGGTTTAACTTCTCCGGCCCACATCGGTGCCGACGTGTGCCACCTGAACCTGCACAAGACCTTCTGCATTCCTCACGGTGGCGGTGGTCCTGGCATGGGCCCAATCGGTGTGGTAAAAGACCTGGCTCCGTTCCTGCCTGGCCACGCTGTAGTTGACTTAGGTCGCAAAGATGCGATTCATGCGGTTTCGGCTGCGCCTTGGGGTTCTGCTTCTATCCTGCCGATATCTTACGCTTACATTGCCATGATGGGCGGCGATGGCCTGACAGAGGCTACCAAGTTTGCTATCCTGAACGCCAACTATATCAAAGCGCGCCTGGAGAAGCATTACCCTGTACTTTACGTTGGCTCTAATGGCCGCTGCGCGCACGAGATGATCCTCGATTGCCGTGAGTTCAAGAAGTATGGCGTAGAGGTGGAGGATATCGCCAAGCGCTTGATGGACTATGGTTTCCACGCGCCAACGGTATCGTTCCCGGTAGCGGGCACGCTGATGGTAGAGCCAACCGAGTCTGAGGCACAGGAAGAACTGGACCGCTTCTGCGACGTGATGATCTCTATCCGTGAGGAAATCCGTGAGATTGAGCAGGGCAAGGCGGATCAGAAGAACAACGTGCTGAAGAATGCGCCGCATACGCAGAAAGTAGTGCTGGTAGAGAACTGGGAAAGACCATATACCCGCGCGAAGGCGGTGTTCCCAATGGCTTACCTGCGCGACAACAAAGTATGGCCAACCGTTAGCCGCATCGACAGCGCGTACGGCGACCGTAACCTGGTTTGCTCCTGCGCCCCAATCGAGGCTTACAACGAAACAGGAAATGAGATGGTAGCCATCGGCTAACCCACTCCTGATTTATACTTCAAAAGCCCGGCCCGCATGGCCGGGCTTTTTTGTTGCCCATACTTATACCCCTACGTATTCATTTATGCGCAACGGACTTGCCATGTAGCGTGAACTCCCCTCCTTGGAGGGGCCAGGGGTGGGTTTGATAGCAAAATAATGGCAGCTGCGCACAATTAACCTGATAGTGGTACTATACTTTTAGCGGCTATAGCAGGTAAATAAGTTTAAACTTCACTCCACCACCCACTATATATAATATTTTATACATATATTTACATCCTACTTCTTTTACTTACTTTTTAGGCAACAACACAGCGTTTAAGTTGTACTACTGATAAGACTATTTATACCGCTATGAAGAATTCTGGCCTGCTTTATACTTTGTTCCTGCTGTCTTTGGTGTTGGTTAGTTGCTCGGGCATTCCTCAGTCAAGTAACGCGTATACGTACAATATCTCTGTTGACTTTGCGAAGTTCCGTAGTTACGGCTGGTATAACGCGGAGGTGCCCAAACCACGAGCCGGTGGCGCGGGCCCGCAGTTTAACGTGTTGCTGGACGAGCGGGTGCGGGAAGCGGTGGCGAGCGAACTCTTCAGGGACGGTTTGCAGCTTGATGCGGAAAAGCCCGATATCCTGGTGGCCTACGACCTGGCGGTAGACTCGAGCCAGGTGCCCGGCGCAGAGTACACTTTCCCGGAGGGTTTTGGCTATGGCTATAGCTACTGGTTCGGTTATCGCTTTCGTTACAGCACCGCCGGGCTGCCCAACTACAGGCCCGTTCAGCAATACCCGGCCGGCTCCCTCATCATCGACCTCATCGACCCAAACACAAACCAACTCATCTGGCGCGGCACCAAGGAAGCCGGCATCAACCCAACTTCGCAGGACCTGCAGCGCATCAACCTGGCCGTGGCCGATATCATGGCGCAGTTTCCGCCCAACCCGGTGGACAGAAGAAACCGCTAGGCTATAACGTATACTTCAGGCTGAGGCCGCCGTAGTAGTTGCGGCCCGGCGCCGGCTGAAAGAAGCGCCCGCCAAAAGCGTTGAGATCGTTGCCCAGGCTATACTTTGTATCGGCCACATTATCCACACCACTAAACACCTCCAGTCCGAAGTGCTGCCCCAGCTGCCGCTTTATTCCCAATCTTGCGCCGGCTACCAGGTAGCTGCCGGCGTACACGGTGTTCTCATCGTTCAGGGGAGTCTCGTCAGCGTAGTTGGCCGTCAGGTTGAAGTATAAACCAAAGCGCGTGTGTAGGTCCAGCCCGGCGGTGGCGGCATGCGGAGCCACGCCCGTGAGTTTGTTGCCGGAGTAATCACTCTCGTTTTGCTGATAGGTATCGAAGCGGAAATGGCTGAAGGTATAACTCGTCCATACTTTGAGCTGGCTCATTGGCCGCTCCGGATCATCAATCAAAGTATAGGCTATACTTGTCTCAACGCCTTTTTGGTCGGTGCTGCCCACATTCCGGAAAACGGCTACACTCGACACATCCTGCCGGCTCACAATCGTTTCCCTCAGGTTGAAGTAGAAGCCCACCACATCAAAGCTCAGCCTGCCGTTCAGGGCAAAGCCTCTTATGCCTGCCTCATAGTTCACCCCTTTTTCCGCCTCCAGCTCCTCGTTCAGCTGGCCGTCGGAGGTCAAAATCTCTTCCTCGGTAGGTGGCGAGAAGCCGGAGCTGACGCTGGCATGCACACTCAGCTGCTCTGTCAGCTGCTTGAGCAGGGCGACTCTGGGCGAGAGCACCGCCTCAAAGTCGCGGTTATACTTGTAGTTGCCGCTGCCTACGTGGTGCAGGCGCGTGATATCATACCTGGTGTCGTTCAGGCTAAGTGCTGCCGTGGCGATAAAGTTTGCCGGAAGCTCCAGCTCCGCCTGTGCAAAGGCAAAACCTGACTTGGCCACCACCTCATCGTCGGTGCGGAGATCGCCGGCGGTGCCGCCGTTGTTGTCGTAGGTGCGGGCTGCCTCAAATCCTCGTTGAAACTCCCCTCCTGCCGTAAAGGTGGCCCCTATACTTCCGAGTTGGGTATTGTAGGCAAAACTGGTGCGCCCACCGATTTCCTGGTTCGTGTTGCGCTCATAGTCGGTGTTAAAGGGATGGTTGCGGAAGCGGTGCATGCCGTAAAGCGAGGTGGTGTTGCGCAGGCGCTCGCTAAAGGTATACTCCTGCTTCAGCCCCACATTCACGCTTTCCTGATTCATGGAGGCATTCTGTGCCACGCTGCCGAACATGCCACCCCGCGCCTGGCGTGGGTCCTGCTCGTACTGCTCCTGCGTTAGCCCGCCCGGCAGCTCATAGTATAAATCCGAGTAAATAAGGTTGGCAGAAAGTATGCGCCTGTCGGAAGGTCGGAACTCGGAGCTCAGCAGCAGCACCTCCCGGTCTACCGCCGACTGTTGCCGGTGGCCATCATATTCCTGCCTGGCGTACTGCACCAGAAAATTGCTTTTCTCCCCTCCCACGCGCGCCGTGGCCGTATAGCGCCTCAGCCCATAGGAACCCGCCATCGCCCCCACTTCCAGCGACTGCTCCCCGGCCGCCGCCCGGCGCGGCACCAGCAGCACGGTGCCGCCGGTGCCTGCCCCGTATAGGCTACCTGTCGGGCCTTTCAGGATTTCTATACTTCCAATGTTAGCCGCATCCATCAGGTTAAGTGCCGTGGTGCCGTTGGCCTCGGTAAAAGGGATGCCGTCGTAGTAGAGCTTCACGTTCCGGATACCATAAGGCGAGCGCAAGGCACTGCCGCGGATGGAGATGCGGTAACTGGCCGGCGCCCGCTCCTCCATCCGCACGCCCGGCACCGTGTTTACCGCCCGCACCAAGGAGCTTTCATCGAACCGCTCTATCACGTCCCGGTCTATGATACTTATCGCACCGGCTGTTTGCAGCAGTGGTCGGTTGGTTTCATAGCCTGTTATCACCACCTCCTGCAGGTTGGCCGCACCCGGCTCTAGCAGCACCCGCAGCTCCTGACCGGCACGCGGGTTCGAAATCACCTCCGTCTTATAACCAATGAAGCTGAAGACGAGGCGCGCGGGCACCGTGGAGGTGGCCAGGCTAAAGTAGCCGTTCTCGTTGCTGATGCCCTGCTCGCCGGAGCTGGCTGTAACCGTTACACCGGGCAGCGGCTGTCCGGTATCGGCGCGAAGCACAGTTCCGGTGTATAGCTCCTGCGCCAGCAGCACCTGGGGAAAGATCAGCAGCAAAAGTATAAGGAGGAAAGTATGCGTATGGCGGAATAAGATCATGAGGTAAAGCAATGGTCAGTGTGAGAACGGTTGAAAGAGCCTAAAGTTTAAGGACGGCCCTCTGCAAATTAGTGCTTTTATACTTTGTTTCCGCTGCCATACTTCTCCAGGCCCCTAAAAGATAAAAGGCTCCACAGAAACCGCAGAGCCTTTCCAAACTATGAAAGCTAATGAGAATTTAAATCATACTTTAGTTTTTCTTGATAGTGAACTCGGTACGGCGGTTTTTCTGGTGCTCCTCCTCCGGGCACTCCACTCCGTCAGCACACTTGTTCACTAATCTTGTTTTGCCGTAGCCTTTTGCCGTCAGGCGGTTACGCTCTATGCCTTTAGATACCAGGTAATCCACCGCAGCCTGTGCCCTTCGCTCCGAAAGCAGCTGGTTATACTTGTGGCTTTCGCGGCTATCGGTGTGCGAGCCCATCTCAATCTCCACAGCCGGGTTGTTCTTCAGCAGCGTCACCAGTTTGTCCAGCTCCTTGGCCGCATCCGGACGAATATCCCACTTATCCAGGTCGTAGTAGATGTTCTCCAGCACGATGGCTTTTTCTACTTCGTTCTTGTCAAACAGCAGTGCCACCTGCACCGTATCCGGAGCCGTATCCGGTATAGCTATACTTGATACCATTTTCAGGAAGCCGATTTTGGAGCCTGCAAACGTATAGGCGTTGCCGGCACGGGCGTCTACAAAACTCTGTGCCTTCTCATCTGTAATAACCACCGTAGAATCTTTTGAGTTCTGTTGGCTCATCAGAATTCTTGTGTTAGGCAGCGGATCCTGCACTGTTTGCTTTAATTTGTTCTGATAACGGCCTAACGTGGTGATAGCCAGCACTACCGGCTTCTTCAGGATGTTAAAGGAATAGATGTCTTCCGTGCCGTTCTGCGAGTCGCGGTTAGAGGAAAGCAGACCACGCTTGCCAGGCTCGGTGAACATAATGCCGTAGTCGTTCTGCGGCGTATTAATCGGGTAGCCCAGGTTTTTAACCGTGCGCCAATTGCCTCGCTCGCCCTCTGCCGAGAAGATATCCAGGCCGCCCATGCCCACGTGGCCATCAGAGGCAAAGTATAACTTGCCGTCGGCGTCTACATACGGGAAGCTTTCGCGGCCGCTGGTGTTAATAACCGGACCAGCATTCACGGGCGCCCCCCAGCTTCCGTCAGCTTTGCGCAGGCTGTAGTAAATATCCGTGTCGCCCAGGCTTCCCGGCATATCGGACACAAAGTATAACACTTGCCCGTCAGGCGAGATGGCTGGATGCCCTACCGAGTACTCCTCTACCTTGTTATATTCGAATGGCTGGATATTGGTCCAGTTGCCGCCCTGCCTGTCGGCAGAGTAGATCTCCAGTCGGTTGATCAGGTTCTGGTTCTCGTTCTTCTCCACCCAGCTGGTAGGGTCTGCGTTCACGTTGCCCAGCGCAGGCACCATCTTAGTGCGGGTAAAGTATAGCTTGCCTCCTTCTTTTGCCGCAGAGGCCGTCGCGTTATGGAAATCTGAGTTGATAACATCCTGCAGCGGCTGTGGCCTGCCGTAGGTGCCTTCGCTTATCTCCTGCGCAATAAATAGCTGCAGGTAGGGGCGGCCGGTCCAGCCGTATACTTTCGGGTCTTTGCCATCTTTGCTTACGCCCCTGTCAGAAGTGAAAATGATGCCGTTGTTGCCGTAAGCCGCAGGGCTGAAATCGGATGCCCCGGGCACGCTCAGTCCGGTTAACTGGGTTACTTCGGCCACAGCCGGTTGCTTCATCAGGCGCAGCGAGAGGTCTGTGGCCTCCATCAGTTGCTGGGCACGGTCGGCATGCTCGGGCATTTCCTCACCCCACAACATGTACTGCTCTTTGGCCTCCTGGTATTTGCCGTTGCTTCGCAGAGCCTCCGCAAAGTAAAACAGGTTCATCGGCGGGCGACCGGGCATCGCCACCACTTTGCTGTACCATAGCTCAGCCTCCTGGTTCTGGCGCGTGAGGCGATAGGCCGTGGCGATGCGCTCTACCGTAGGCAAATCTGGCTTGCGTTTCTGGATAGCCTCTTTGTAAACTGGCAAGGCCAGGGCAAACTCGTAATTCTCGAAGTGTTTATCTGCCTTTTTCAGCGAAGACTGGCCTTGCACAGCTGGTGAAAAGCCCAGCAGAGCGGCCACTGCTACGAATAAGGGTATATTTTTAAGTCTCATATAGTAAGAAGCGCTAAGGGTTAAAAGTACTGCGGTGTCAGCATTTTGGTCTCTTTCTTACGGAAGAAGTAGTACCCCACCGACACCTCGTGGGTGCTCTGGTTGCTGTACCCGTTCAGCATTTTGTCATAAGAATAGCCCAGGCGAAGCTGCTTGAGCACCTGCACCTCCCCGATAAAGGCCACAGCCGTGCGTTTTTCCACATTTCCCATCTCAGCCGTGTTGAAAACGTTCATGCTGGTGCGGTACGAGCTTCCCAGCCACAAGCGGTCGCCTAAAAGTATAAAGGCGTTCACGTCCATATTCGTCGGTGCATGGAAATCCTCCTTCACTAGCACGCTAGGCTTGAGCTTCACGAAAGGGCTCACGTCAAACACATAACCGGCGGTAAAGAAGTAGTGCGGGTTCGGCTCTACCTGCTCCATGTCCTTAAACTGCAGCAGCTCCGTTGCTGAGAAGCCAGCGTAGAAGTTACGGGTATGGAAATAGGCACCCACCTTCACGTCAGGCTTTATGGTCGTTTCCTTACCAGTCGGGATGGTCGGGTCGTCGACGATGCCGAACTTGCTGCCATCCACCATGTGCTGCACCAGGCCAGGCGCCAGGCCCAGGCTGAAGATGGCGTTCTCGCTCACCTGCAGCTTCACGGCGATGTTGCCGTAAAGGCTGGTGGTGCTGTGGGCTCCAATCTCATCGCGGGTAACGTTTGCGCCCACCCCGAGCCTATCGTTTGCCATCACCCCATCCACTGCCAGCGACTGGGTGCTAGGGGCACCTTCCACGCCCGTCCACTGCGAGCGATGAAAGGCGTTAACGTTCAGCACGTTCTTGCTACCCGTGTAAGCCGGGTTAATGCTCATGCTGTTAAATATATACTGTGAGTACTGCGGGTTTTGCTGCGCGTGTGCGGCCGAGGTAAGCAACAAGGCCAGCAACAGGTAACATATTCTCATTTTCATCTGGATTACTAAATTTTTAGCTACTACCTGAAGATGGTGGTGTAGCCGGTATACTCTTTCACTACGCCGTCACATAATGTCACCCTTACCTTGTAGAAGTAAGTACCTTGCTCCAGTCCTTTGCCATTCCAGTTGTTCTGGTAGCCTTTGGTTTTGTACACCTCAGATCCCCAGCGGTTGAAAATAGTCACCTCGTTGGTCGGGAATTTCTCCAGGTTACGGATATGCCAGTTGTCGTTCTTACCGTCGCCGTTCGGGCTGAAGGCTTTCGGGAAGTCCAGGTTACCGTCGGCTTTGGCGGCATCTACCGGGGCTGAGGCTTCCATGCTGCTGCAAGGGCCGTTGTCGGCCACCACGGTTACTGTGCCCTGCAGGTCTGGCCTGTCGGCCTTCACCTTAATAGAGGTGGTGCCCTGACCGGAGGTGATGGTGAAACCGCTGCTTACCGTCCAGGTATAGCCTGTGGCGCCTGCTACCGGCTCAATGGAGAACACAAGTCCATCGCACACGTTGCTCTTGTCGGCTATCTGGCCCGGCGTTACCGGCGGTGTGAAGACCACGATATCGAACTTACCTTCTGAAGTGCCGCAGCTGTTGGTACCCACTACGGTGATAGCACCTGATGCAGAGCCAGCATTTACTGTTACAGTGGTACCTGTATTGCCGCCTTCGAAGCTCCAGCCCTGTGGCAGCGACCAAGTATAGGTAGCGCCTTCCTCAGCGTTAGAGATAGTATAAGTGAGTTGCTGTGTATACTCGCATACATCGCGGTTGCCTGCAACAGCCGGAGCGGCAGGTGCAAGTGCAGGGGCTACTGCCTTGGTTGCTTCGGCACCCAGACCGCACTCGTTTCTCACCGCTACCTTGATATTCCCGGCCTTATCGCCCACCACCACTACGATGCTGGTCGTGTTCTGGCCTGACTTCAGTTTCCAGGTTTCCGGCACGCTCCACTGGTAACCGGTCGCTCCGCTTACGGCTGGTATCGTATAAGTAAGCTCTGCACCGATACAGGCGCCGTTGCTGCCGCTGATGGCCGGGGCTGCCAGCACATCATTTACCGCAACATCCAGAGAGGCTGCCTGCACACTGCTGCCGCACGCGTTCGCAGCTTTAGCACTTACTTTGCCGCCGGCGTTGCCCACCGTTACGGTTACCGTTCTTTCGTTCTCACCTGCTACGACTACCCAGCCTGCCGGGAAAGTCCAGCTATAGGAAGTCGCCCCTGTTACGGCTGTGGCGGTGTAGGTCTGCTGTGAGCCAGCGCATACTTTAGATGCACCGCTTATACTGGCTGGCGCCTGCGGCAGCGGGTTAATACCAATCATTTTAGGGGCTTTAACAGTGAAGCAGCCATTGCTAACTTCCAGCGTCAGGGTACCGCCCGTGCTTGATGCGCTTACCTCTACACTTGCAGCGCTAGGGTCGGAGGTGATGGTTAAGCCACCGTTCGCAGTCCATTTGTAAGTAACCGCGCCTTCATAGGCCGGCGCTGTGTACACATTGCCTGTGCTGTTCTGGCACACGTTGCTTTCACCAGAGATAGTCGGCGTGGTCAGCATCGGCGTTACCACTACTTCTTTAGAGATAGTCAGCGTGTTGCCACAGAAGTCGGTAACAGTTACAGATACAGCACCATTGGCAGCACCCGCTCTTACAACTACCTTATTTCCAGCCTGCGATACAATTTGTAGGCCTCCGGATACAGCGAATTTATACTCGGCACCTGGAAGCACCTTCGCCATAAACTCAATTGTTTCGTTCTGGCAGGCGGTCTCTTTTCCTGTCAGGGTAAAGTTGTCGATGGTTGGTGCCTCGTTAACTTTAATCTTTCTGGTGAATGCTTCGCTGCTGCCGCACGCGTTGTTGGCTTTCACACTAACCTCTTTCTCCCCGCTTGTCCCGCCAACCACAACGGTTACCTCTCTGGCATCGGTGGCGGAACCTGGTGCGAACTGCCATCCTTCCGGCAATACCCAGGTATAGCTGGTGGCGCCTGCTACGGCGGTTGTGCTCAGCTTAAGCTGCTTGCTGGCGCATACGTCCATATCCCCGAGAATGGCTGTTGGCGCAGCAGGTGCCGGTGTCACTTTGATAGCTTTCGTTTTCGTGCTGCTAAAGCCACAGCTGTTGGTTACTTTCAGGGTTACGGTGCCGCCCAGCAAGCTGCCTTCTTTCGCCTTCACCCCTACGCTGGCGCCGTTGCTGGCTCCAACAATCTCCAGGTTTGCAGTTACCGTCCACTCATAGGTCAGCGTTTCTGCTGATTCGCCTGCGGCCAGCGTAAGAGTGCCGTTAAAACATACCGCGTCGTTTCCGGTGATGGCTGGCGCTACCGGTGCTCCGGTAACGTTAACAACCACCTCCGCGCTTGCCGTCTTGCCGCACTGGTCCTTAACAGTAACCTTTACTGTCTGGTTGCCACTGGCCGGGCCTGCATTTACTACTATTTGCTTGCTGTTTCTGTCAGAGCCTGCCGCGAAGCTCCAGCCCAACGGCAGCTGCCAGGTATAAGTACCGCCAATCACTTCCGACGCGGCGGTAAAGGTCAGGTTTGTGGCGCTGGCACAAACCGACGCTGGCGCCGTCTGGATGGCTACCGCCAGCTCAGGGTTACACTTCACCTCTGGTATTACCACATCATCCTCATCGTTGTCCGGGTCAGAGTCTTCATAATCTCCAGGGTTTGTTGGATTTCCCGGGTTATTCGGATCAGTTGGATCGCCTGGGTTGTTTGGATCGGTCGGATTTGTAGGATCGGTCGGTTTTGTAGGATCTGTTGGAACGACATCCTTGGCAATGATGCTAACGATGTTTCTGATCTCGCCTGGCTTTACAATTCTGGCCCTGATGGTAAGCGTAACGGTCGAGTTTCCGGCAACAGACGGCACATAGAAAACACCAGCCAGGTGATTATACACGCCAGCGCTAGCTGTATAGCTTACAAACTCCAGGCCTTGTGGCAGCCTCTCCCTTACATACACATGCTCCTCAGCCTTGTCTGCGTAGTTTTTCAGCGTGATCCTGTAATCTACAAAGTCGCCAACGTAGTATGTTTGCTTTGGATCGATCAGTTGCTTGGTTACGCCCAGGTCTGGTAGCACCACCTCTGCCTCGTCCTCATCATCATCCGGAATTGGGTCCGGGTTATCGCCAATAATAATTACCTTATTTTTGATGTTACCTGTGCTGACTATCTCAAACTCCAGCTTCAGGACTTCGGTGGGGCCCACCTTCATGTCACCAATAAACCACTGATGGGCTACCGGATCGTATGTGCCTCTGGTAGCGGAGATAACCCTTACAAACCGAAGCCCTGCCGGTATCTCTTCGTTTACCATCACGTGCATGGCCTCGCCCAACCCTCTGTTGGTGGCCTCTATCGTATAGGTAACCTTAGCGCCCAGCGTCACCTCGCTGTACTCCACATCCTTCTTCACCTCCAGGTTGGTCTCTACGATGATCGGCATGGCCGTGGAGTTTTCGTCGAAGTATATAGTGCCTCCAAGCGAGAAAGCACGGCCTACCAACGCCGCTCTGTTATGGAAGGTGATGTCTCCTGTGGCAATGATGTTACCCTGGAAAGAGCTACCGGCCCCAATTGTGGCGGAGCCATTTATAATCCAGTAAACGTTTTTGGCGGAGGCACCCATGTCCGAAAACTGGATACTGCCGCTGTTGGAGATAAAGTCGCCGTCTATAACGAAGATGAATTTAGAGTTGATATCCCCCTGGCCGTCGAGCCGCAGGGTACCATTAAGCAGCGTGTTGGTGCTGAACCTGTGAATGCCCGGGCCAACCGAGTTGTTGTTTCCCAGCTCATGGTTGGGGGCATACTCTAGGGTTGGAACCAGGGCTCGCAGTTCGTTGTAGATTCTGCTGGCATTTTCCATGCCTGCTTTGGCCAGCTCTGTGTTGCGTTCTTTTCTGCCGAGCACATCGGCAAACTGTTCGCCCTCGATGGTCCTGTTAGGGCTAACGCCAATATTGCCCTGGATCTTGGTTATCCCGGGCCCCTTGAACACAATCTTCTTGTTGGCTAGCGCCGAAAAAGTAGTTGCCCGGCCAAGGTTAATGTCTATGCCCGGCTCCTGCGCCAGGCCAAGGGTGATACTGCCAGTCAGTAAAAGAAAGGTCAGCAGTAGATGTTTAATCATAAAACTTAGAAATAACTGTATATAACGTCACTTACATATCCATAGATAGGGCTATATCTATCCTACCTTCTTTTACTTGAATGGCTGAAAATTGTTGCTAACAAAACAATTAATTCATTATATATTTATATAAAAATATTAAATGAAAGGAATAGCCTGCCCGCATGAGCCTCGTCAAAGCCGGTAAAAAATGTTGGGGGTAATCAGTGCAAATAGAACTGCATTAAAGAGAAAAGTAAAGTTGTTTACATAGGCATAGTACACAGGATTTCGCCGATAAAATTACATTACACAACAGTATTTTCAAATATATTTGAATATTTTTATCAAAATATAAGATAAATGCAATTTTATGATTACCCCAAAATGAAGCAATAAAAAATGCCCCTGCTGCAAATTTGTGCAACAGGGGCATTTTCTATTATTGTTATGCCTTTAAACGTTTACGTGGCGCTCGGCGTGATATGAAGATCGTACTAATGGACCGGATTCCACATACTTTATGCCGCGTCTCAGGCCCTCCTCGCGGTAGTGGTCGAACAAATCAGGGTGTATGAACTCGGCTACCTCTATGTGGAGCTTGGTTGGCTGCAGGTACTGGCCCAGCGTCAGAATGTCGCAGCCATGGGCGGCCAGATCATCCATCGCCTGGTATACTTGCTCGCGTGTTTCGCCAAGGCCCAGCATGATACCGGTTTTGGTGCGCTTGCCATACTCTTTGGTGCGGCGGATCTGCTCCAGCGAGCGCTCATACTTGGCCTGCGGACGCACGCGGCGGTAGAGGTCCTTCACCGTTTCCATGTTGTGCGACACGACCTCCTGGCCTGCCGAGATCATCGTGATCAGGGCCTCCCAGGTGCCTTTCACATCCGGGATAAGCGTTTCGATGGTGGTGCTGGGCGAGAGTAGCTTTACCTGCTTCACTGTCTCGTGCCAGATAGCGGCGCCGCGGTCTTTGAGCTCATCGCGGTTCACCGAGGTGATCACGGCGTGCTTTACCCCCATCAGTTGTATGGCCTCCGCTACGCGGCGCGGCTCGTCTTCGTCATACTCGTTGGGACGGCCGGTGGCCACAGCGCAGAAGGAGCAGCTGCGGGTACACACATTACCAAGGATCATGAAAGTAGCGGTGCCTGCACCCCAGCACTCACCCATGTTGGGGCAGTTGCCGCTCTCGCAGATGGTGTGCAGTTTATATTCGTCTACTATGCTTCTTACTTTGGTGTATTCCTTCCCAACCGGCAGTTTCACGCGCAGCCAGTTTGGCTTGCGGGGCTGGCCTAACGCATTAAGTCCCTCGGGCTTGGCGTTTGGCTGAATTACCGGAAGTGTCATCATTTCATCCATGCTGCAAAGATAGGAAGTTATGGCTTAAGAGTTTAACCACAGGTCAAAAATGTAAAGCCTATGGAAGATATGACTCTCTAACAAGCCGGTGGCAGCAAATGTTCTGCAGGAGGTTTACTTTCGGCTACCGTAGAACAGGTTCAGGTAAACCGAGGTGAAGGTGTTGTTGTTCTCGGCCAGCGGAATGATGACAGGCGTGCTCGGGAAATACTCTATCGCCACCCCTACTTCTATGCCGGCTATACTTTCGCGGTAGCGGCCATACTCAAAGCTCAGGCCTGCCCTGGCGTGCAGCCCCGGCTTAAACTTGGTTTGCCCCAGGCCGCGGAACACGGTGTCACTTCCCAGAATATAGTCGGTATTGGTGTGGATAGTCTCGTCGTAGGGCACGGTGCGCACATCGTTGGTGGTGCCGTCGTAGCTGTAGTCAATATAATATGGTACGAGCAGGCCGAGAGAAGGGCCAACGGCACCCAGCGCGTTTACCTGCACCCCGGACTCAGCGGCTTTACGGAAAAGCACCAGCTCGCGCCCGTAGTGCGGCCTTATCACAAAAAAGTAATTCTTCTTGCCATACACGAAGGGCTCGCCCACATAGTTCAGGTAGCGCTCCTCCTTCGGGTGCTTTATCTCCACAATCTCGATGCCCCCGAACTGGTACATGTTCTTGCTCATGTAAAACGAGGAGCGCACAAAGGCTCCGCCAATCAGGCCGCCGTTAGAGTTGAAGTTAATGCCGTAGCTTGTCTCCCGCTCGAAGCTTTCATCCTCCTCGCTTTGGGCAACAGCAGGGGCAACCGCCAGAAGCGCAGCCACCAGTATGCATGTCAGAAATCTTATCACGGAGCTTGTGGTTTCAGATGGTATAAAAGTACACAGATTTACGTGTATTTCAAACTAAGGATATATGCAACCGGCACCTACCGCTGTTGTCCTCAGCCTGTTAGCAGGGCCTGCTGTATTTATACTTGTAAACGATGAAAGAAAGTATAAATGTGCCCGCTCCACGTATTTGCTGCCCGTACTTTATACGAATAAAACGGCAGCTGCAGTATACTTATGCTGATACCTGCTTCCGCACTCCATCCACGCTAATGCCCAGGTGGGAGGCATCGTAGGTGCAAACGCCGTCCTGCACCAGCAGCAGCTGCGGCGACTCGTGCTGCACCTGCAGCATTTCTGCCACTTCGTTGGATACGGGGCGGTAGCTCAACAAATCGAGGTAGTAGGGCTTCACGTGGTCCAGACCGGATCCGTTCCACTGGCGCTCCAGACGGCTTTTGGCTGTGGAGCTGATGGCGCAGGCTGTGCTATGCTTAAAAATCACCACCGGCGTGCTCTTCGACTCTTCCAGTATCTCGTCCAGTTGCTCTACGCTGGTAAGCGGGTGCCAATTCATATCGTCAGGTATTTTAATTCTCTTGTTACTGCTTCTTTCCGTCGCGTGCTTTATACTTCTTTTTCTTCTTAAACAGATTCAACTTCTTGGCGGGATCCCCTTTTACGTTGAACTGCAACTGATCCCGCTTGTTCCGCTTCACCTGCTTGCGCCCTGCCTCTCCCTTTTTAAAAGTATACGCGTCGGTGTTGAGGTGGCTGTCTTTATACTTGCTGTCTACCTTCTCGGCATCCCGCAGCGATTTTCGCAGCTGCTGGTCATGCTTCGCCGATGCCTGGTAGCTTATCTGCCCGTAACCGGGCAGCGTACCTAACAGGAAGAACAGCAGCAGGCCCAGGCTATACTTGTATGCTGTCCGGCAGCAAGATTCAACAACACCTACCTTCATCATGGTTTTATACTGATTCTGTCTTAACTGGTTTCTAGAACAATCCTAGCCCGCGCGACTTCTTCACCTTTCCGTTCTTGTCGGTGTTCACTTTAATAGCCTCCAGGCCCTGGGAGTTAGGGCCCTGCACTTTTACCGTGCGCTTGCTGGTAGGCTTGGGGCATGGGATAATACCTTTGCGCTGGCAGCCTGCGCTCGCAAGCAGCACCAGGCACAGCAACATCATAAGGTATGGCCGAAGTATACGCATGATGCAAATATAGTAATATAATTTTATTAAACACAGTTTAAACACAAAAGCGGCACCGCATACTACAAGTTTGTATACGGTGCCGCTCCCATTTTAGTAGTTCAGCATGGCCTCTGCTTTCTGGCGCAGGCGCTGCCGTGGCAAAAACTCCTGCTCCAGCGGCGGCGCAAACGGCACGGCAGTGTCCAGGCTGGCTACCCGGGCCACCGGGGCGTCGAGCTTTTCGAAGCAGTGCTCGCTTATCCAGGCGGCGATTTCTCCGCCAATGCCTCCGGTCATGGTATCTTCATGCAGTATAATCACACGGCCTGTTTTCTCCACGGCGGCACGCACGGCCTCCTGGTCCCAGGGCAGCAGGGTTCGCAGATCCAGGATTTCCAGGCTGGCATCGCTTAGCTCCTGCTGCAGCTGCTTGGCCCAGTGCACGCCCATGCCATAAGTAATAATGGTGAGGTCGGTGCCCTCGGCTACCGTTCTGGCCTTGCCAATCTCCACAGTATAGTAATCATCCGGAATCTCCTGCGAAATGGAGCGGTACAGCAACTTGTGCTCAAAGTACATCACCGGGTTCGGATCCTCGATGGCGGCATTCAGCAGGCCCTTGGCATCGTAGGGCGAGGATGGGTAAACAACTTTCAGGCCCGGCGTGTGGAAAAACCAGGCCTCGTTGCTCTGCGAGTGGAACGGCCCGGCCGCGGTACCCGCGCCTGTGGGCATGCGCACCACCACGTCGGCGTTCTGGCCCCAGCGGTAATGGCTCTTGGCCAGGTTATTCACAATCTGGCTGAAACCAGCGCTCACAAAATCGGCAAACTGCATCTCCACCATACTTTTCTGCCCGCGCACCGACAGCCCCAGGCCAATACCCAGGATAGCCGACTCACAAAGTGGCGTGTTGCGCACGCGCTCCTTGCCGAATTTCTCCACAAAGCCCTCTGTCACTTTGAACACACCGCCATACTCGGCAATGTCCTGCCCCATCAGCACCAGTTCCGGGAAGCGCTCCATACTTTGGCGGAGCCCGTCAGAAATGGCATCCACGAAGCGGCGTTCCGTTTTGGCCTCCGAGGCCGGCTTGATTACCTCCTGGTTGAAAGGTCTGTACATATCGGCCTGTTCCTGCTCGGCGTTAGCTGTGGGCATAGGCTCGTTAAAGGCGATGTTCAGCCCCTCCTCTATCTCGGCCTTCAGTTCGTCTTTTATACTTTCCATGGCCTTCTGCGTCAGCACCAGTTCGTCGAGCAGGTAGCGTTCGTAGTTCTCCACGGGGTCTTTCTTGGCCCAGCGCTCGAACAGCTCCTGGGGCACATACTTGGTGCCGCTGGCTTCCTCGTGGCCACGCATCCGGAACGTAATGGCCTCAATCAGCATCGGGCGCGGGTTCTTGCGGATGCTGGCCGCGGCCTGTCGGATGGTGTCGTATACTTCCAGGATATTGTTGCCGTCAATCTGCAGGGCGTCCATGCCGTAGGCCGGGCCCTTATCAATAAAGTGCTTGAACTTGAACTGCTCGTTGCTTGGCGTGGACAGACCATAGCCGTTGTTCTCGATGAGGAAAATCACGGGCAGACCCCACACGGCGGCCACGTTCAGCGCCTCGTGAAAATCACCCTCCGAGGCGCCGCCATCGCCGCTGAACACCAGCGTCACTTTCTCCTTGTTCTCCAGCAGGTCGGCCAGGGCAATACCATCAGCCACCGCCAGCTGCGGGCCCAGGTGCGAGATCATCCCTACGATGTGGTGCTCGTTGGTACCGAAGTGGAAAGAGCGGTCGCGGCCCTTGGTGAAGCCGTGCGTTTTGCCCTGAAACTGCGCAAACAGGCGGTCCAGCGGCACCTCGCGGCCGGTGAAGACGCCCAGGTTGCGGTGCAGCGGCAGGATGTACTCGTCAGGCTCCAGCGCCAGGGCCGAGCCCACCGAGATGGCCTCCTGTCCGATGCCGGAGAACCACTTGCTCACACGCCCCTGCCGCAGCAGCACCAGCATGCGTTCCTCAATCATGCGCGGCTTCAGCAGGGCGCGGTACAGCCTGATTAGTTCCTCTTCAGAGTACTCTTTGCGGTTATAGTTCATCTCTTTAATGAAAACCTCGTTATAGTTTTTGGGTTAATTAATGGCAAGGCACCCGAAAGCTATGCCATTAATTTATACTTTTGCTTCGTTCGGTTAATGCAGTAAGGCAAGGGAATTAGCCCTTTTCGCCTTAGCGAGCAAAAGCTACAGAAAACCTGCAAAGGCTGCAAGCAAAGACAAAAAAGTCTCTATATTCTATACTTTCAAAGTATAAAGTATAGCCGCAGCCCGCGTTTAAAAGTATAACCGGATAGTTTAGGAATGGGGTTCGGGTTAAGTGCCCTTGCAGTATCCCCCTAACAATCCAACTAAGGAGCAATTAAGATATGATAGATTTTAAAGAATTTACCCTGGATAACGGTTTGCGCGTGATTGTGCATGAGGACCATACCTCGCCCATGGCGGTGCTAAACGTGCTCTATGACGTGGGCTCGCGCGACGAGGAGGAGGCCCACACGGGCTTTGCGCACCTGTTCGAGCACCTGATGTTCAGCGGCTCCAAGAATATCCCGGTGTACGATGAGCCTTTGCAGCGCGTGGGCGGCGAGAATAATGCCTTCACCAGCCCCGACATCACGAACTATTATCTCTCGGTGCCGGCGCAGAACATTGAAACCGGTTTTTGGCTGGAGTCGGACCGCATGATGGAGCTGGCCTTTAGCGAGCACGGCCTGGAGGTGCAGCGCAAGGTAGTGGTAGAGGAGTTTAAGCAGAACTACCTCAACCAGCCCTACGGCGATGTTTGGCTGAAGCTGCGCCCGCTGGCTTATAAGGAACACTCTTATAAATGGGCTACCATCGGCAAGGAGATCGCCCACATCGAGGAGGCGACCATGGACATCGTGAAAGCGTTTCACAGGAAACACTACTCGCCCAGCAATGCCATCCTGGTAGTAGCCGGTAACGTGACCTTTAATCGGGCGAAGGAGCTGACCGAAAAATGGTTTGGGCCCATCCCGGCCGGTGAGAAGTATGAGCGCCAGCTGCTGGCCGAGCCGCGGCAGACGGAGGAGCGCGTGCTGGAGGTAAGTTCCGACGTGCCGCTCAGCGCCATCTACAAAGCCTACCACATGCCGGGCCGCCAGCACCCCGACTACCATGCCGTAGACCTGATCAGCGACATCCTGGGCCGGGGCAAGTCGAGCCGCCTGTACGAGCAACTGGTGAAAGAGCAGAAGCTGTTCAACTCCATTTCCGCCTCTGTGTCGGGAAGTATAGAGCCGGGCCTGCTTATTATCCAGGGCAAGCTGAACGAAGGCGTGGACCTGCAGGAAGCTAATGCCGCCATCGAGGCCATTGTGCAGGAACTGATAGATAATCGCGTGGACGAGGAGGAACTGAACAAGGTAAAAAACCAGGCTGAGACGAGCATCGTGTTCTCTGAAATTGAGCTGCTGAACCGCGCCATGAACCTGGCTTACAGCAAGCTGCTCGGCGACACCAACCTCATCAACCTGGAGGGCGAGAAAGTACAGGCCGTCACGCCGGACGACATCCAGCGCTGTGCCCAGGAGGTGCTGCGCAAAACCAACTGCTCTACCCTGCTTTATAAGGCGGAGAAGAAGGAGCAGCCGGTGGAGCAAGAGGTTGTAGGTTTGAAATAAGGAGATTAGGGAAAGGCTGCCATACGTGGTGGCCTTTCTTTTTTTGGAGCCTTGCGAGCGTGATAGCTGTTCGCCTTCTGCCTATACTCTGCTATTTATACTTAAGCTATACTTTCATACTTGCTGATTTATACTCCTCGCTGGCGCGAGTTCGCAACTCGTGCCTAACTATGGTGTCGGGGTTGCAACCCACTGGATTGAAAAGCCATACTTATCTTCTGCTATACTTCTATACTTCCCAGCTATACTTTCTAGCTCCTGCTTTCTTAAACTTGAGGCAAGCTATACTTCCAAACCACGGCTCATCCTCTAGTCCCCACGAGCCTAACGTTGCATTTCATACTTTCTGCCCTCCCAGGCCGGGAGGCCTCGTTTTCCCGCTCGGCGCTGTGTTCCCTCCTTGCCTCGCTCGCGCTCAGCATGCCCTTGACGGGCACAGGATCTCACAAGGCGCCTCCCAGAAAAACTGGGAATCATTTGATAGCTGCTGCTGATGCAACAGGAACCAAGTCCCCCTTCGAAGGGGGTAGGGGGATGATAATTGTCTGCTGGGTTTATACTTTGTAGGGACAGGTCGCGACCTGTCCGCGCGAGAACAGCAGCTATAGAACTTATACTTCAGCCAAAGTAATCACAGGCTCCCCTCCTTGGCTAAGGAGGGGCCAGGGGTGGTTGGACCCGGCACTGCAAGAGAACTCCCCCCTGTTCTTTGACCGGAGTTCATACTTAGGCAGGCACACTTGAAGAAAAACCAAAAAATTACGCTATCTGCCTCATCTCCAGAATTGCTTCAGATTTGCTCCAGGTTTACTTCAGATTCGGGCTTTAGCTTTGAGGCATAAAAATTCTTTAACCTTTAAAGCAAATACCATGAAATCTACAGCATTTGCACTCCTGTTTTTGGGCAGCTTCCTGTTTGCCTGCGACGATAAAGATGATGATGTAAAGCCGGACGACGTGCCTGCAGCCGTGAAAGAAAGCCTGATCAGCGCCTTCCCGAATGCCCAGAACATTGAGTGGGAAAAGAAGGCCGAAGACTTTGAGGCCGATTTCGACCAGGAACTGGTGGATTATGATGCCCTGTTCAGCGCCAACGGTAGCCTATTGAAGCACAAGTATGACCTGCCTGAGGCAGAACTGCCGGAAGAAGTAAAGGCTGGTATCAACCAGAAGTACGCCGGCTTCCGCATCGATGATGCCGATGTGCTGGTGCAGGATGGCGACACCCTATACCAGGTAGAGTTGGAGAAAGACAAGCAGGAGCACAAACTCGTGTTCTCCGCCGATGGCCAGGAGCAAACAGGCACCCCGTACTGGGACTAATCTCTCCTTTTAGAGCTCAGACTTATACTTTGCAAAGCGCGGTGCTACGGCACGGCGCTTTGCTTTTTTATACCCGCACCACCCTCTGCTGCTTGTCCGCAAAACCTTTTCGGGCCAATAGTTGTATATACAAATAACAAAAAGTACCTTTGTGACCATGCGGATAGAAGACGAAATAAATCAGAAGGAATTTAAGGACGATTACCGTCGCCTGATGGCCAACCTATTGTTTACCAACAACTGGCTGAACCAGCAGCTCATTCCTTTTTTCCGCGATCTTGGCCTCACGCTGCAGCAGCATAACGTGCTGGCCATTGTGCGGGGGCAGAACCCCGAGCCTGCCTGCTTCGGCGACATCCAGAACCGCATGGTGGACCGCAACTCCAACGTTACCCGCCTCATCGACAAGCTGATCGAGAAAGGCTACGTTACCCGCGACATCTGCCAGGCCAACCGCCGCATGATAGAGGTGCGCATTACTGAAAAAGGGCTCAAAAAACTGCAGGAGGTAGACGCGCGCTTCCCGGAACTTTTAGCGCATTTCCATAAACTTTCGAAAGAGGAAGCTGTTATGGCTAGCAACCTGCTTGATAAACTAAGGGGCTAATATTTTTTTCGCTATACATTTGTATACACAAGTAATGTACATACTTTAGAATTTCTATGAAATATATCCAGATAAAAGGAGCCGCCATTCCAGCCTTAGGCCTGGGCACTTTCCAGCTAGCGGGAGATACAGCGCAAAAAATCGTTTCCCATGCCCTGGCCACTGGCTACCGGCACATCGACACGGCGCAGATGTACCAGAACGAGGAGGCGGTGGGCAAAGCTATCAGAAGGTCCGGGATAGCCCGGAGCGAGGTTTTCCTGACCACCAAGGTGCTTCCGACGAATCTGTCGCGCGAAAAGTTCATGCCCTCTGTGGAGGAAAGCCTGCAGAAGCTGCGCACGGATTACGTGGACCTGCTGCTGATACACTGGCCGAACGCGGAGGTGCCGGTAGAGGAATACATGGCAGAACTGGTGAAGGCCCAGGAAACAGGCTACGCCCGTTACATCGGGGTCAGCAACCACCCCACTGCCCTGCTCGACAAGGTGCTGGCCACGGGTGCTGAGATCATCACCAACCAGGTGGAGTACCACCCTTTCCTCAACCAGGACAATCTTTATACTTACCTGCGCCAGCACAACCTGTCGCTGACTGCCTACAGCCCGATTGCGCAAGGCAAGGTACTGGGCAATGAGACGCTGAAAAGCATTGGCAGCAAGTATGGCAAAAACGAGGTGCAGGTAACGCTGCGCTGGCTCATGCAGCAGGACGGGGTATTGGCTATCCCCAGAAGCGCCAAAGAGCAAAACGTCGAGGCTAACTTCAACATTTTCGACTTTGAGCTCACGCCCCAGGAAGTAGCGCAGATAAACCAGCTGAAGCAGGCCAACACGCGCCTCATCAGCCCTTCTTTCGCCCCAGCTTGGGATACTGTTTAATAAAGAATTACAAATTAATAACTATGAGTGAGGAAGATTGTGCAGGCAGGGTAACTCCTAAACTTTCTAACTCTCTAACTTTCTAACTACATTATGTCACAACCACTTTTAAACCCGATTACATTAGGCGACCTGACGCTGAAGAACCGTGTAGTGATGGCACCTATGACGCGCAGCCGCGCCGACAACGAAGACAACGCCGCCAACGACCTGATGGCTACGTACTACGCCCAGCGCGCCAGCGCCGGTTTAATTATCACCGAAGGATCGCAAATCTCGAAGCAGGCTGTGGGTTATATCAACACGCCTGGTATTTATAGCGCAGAGCAAGTAGCTGGCTGGCAAAAAATAACTGATGCCGTGCACGCCGAAGGAGGCAAGATTTTCCTGCAGCTGTGGCACGTAGGCCGCATGTCGCACCCCGACTTCCACGGCGGCAAGCTGCCGGTGGCCCCCTCTCCCATCAACCCCAACGATAAAGCCTTTACACCCGAGGGCTTCAAAGATACCGTTACACCGCACGAGCTGACCATCCCGGAGATAAAGCAGATTGTGCAGGACTTTAAAACAGCGGCCCGCAATGCCATCGATGCCGGCTTCGACGGTGTGGAAGTGCATGCCTCCAACGGCTACCTGCTGCACCAGTTCTTCGTGAGCACGGCCAACGTGCGCACCGATGCCTACGGAGGCTCTGTGGAGAACCGCGCCCGCATCTTGTTCGAGGTGCTGGACGCCATTAAGGAAGTGGTGCCGCAGCATCGTATCGGTGTGCGTCTGAACCCAAGCATGCACGGAGGATTTGGCATTACCGTAAACGAGGACACCATCCCGACCTTCGACTACATTGTAGAGCAGTTGAACAAGTATAGCCTGGCATACGTGCACCTAACAGAAGCCTCGCCGGCTAATAAGGATGTGCCGCATATCGAGCCGCAGGTGGCTAAGCGCTACCGTCCGAAGTATAACGGCAACCTGATCATTAACGGCGGCTTTACCCAGGAAACCGGCAACCAAGTAATTGCTGACGGCGACGCTGACCTGGTGGCTTTCGGCGTGCCGTTTATAGCTAACCCGGACCTGGTGGAGCGCTTCGCCCAGAACGCCGAGCTGCAGCAGCCAGATCAGAGCAAGTTCTATGCTCCCGGCCCGGAAGGTTACGTGGATTACCCTACGTTGGCAGAGGTGGAAGCCTAAGCTGACTTTGCTGCATAACTTGGAAACGCCCGCTAAAGTATAGCGGGCGTTTTTTTATACTTTCAGTTGCGAGTTACTTATACTTTTTCACCCCTCCCCAGCCTCTCCTAAAAACAGTTATTCTGCTGATCCGGACATCCGAGTCCGGAACCTCTTCTGCTGCGGACATCCTTGTCCGCGTTTCTGAAGGACCGGGTCCAACCACCCCTGCCCCTCCTTGTCTAAGGAGGGGAGTCTGTGATTACTTCGGCTGAAGTACAAGTTTTATGGTTAAAGTATAAACACCCCTATAGTCCCCTCAAGGGGACAGTTCTGAATTACTAATTTATACTTTACTTTCCAGTAGCAGAGGCTTTGCTATCGAATGCTTCCCAGCCTTTGGGTTGAGCGCCTTCTAGATTTCCGGTGCCGCAGGCAGCCCGAGGAACGAGGGCAGGAAATGTAGACAGCGCGATGCCCGAAGGCGAGGCCTCCCGGCCTAGGAGGGAGCCAAGTTGGAGATGAAACGATAGGTTTGTGCGAACTATAGGATGAACGGAGGCTAGTAAGGATAGCTTGGTTCAAGTGGAAGGAAGCAGCGGCTAGGAAGTATAAATCAGCAAGTATAAAAAGTATAGCTGAAGTATAACGTTTGGCCAGAGCAAGTATGGCTTTTCAAGCCAGTCTAGTCAGAGACTCGACATCATTGTAAGACACAAGTCTGAAGACTTGCGCCAGAGAGTGACACAAAGTATAAAGTATGCCAAGCACGTATAAAAGTATGGCTTCAAGGGTACAACTATTCATACAGCTTGTTCCCATAGTTTTCCGGCAAAAGTATAGATGGGCGTAGGTACTTGTCCGTATGCTACGCTGTACTTCCCAGAAGAATGGTAACGAAACCCAAAGTATAGGAAAGGCCGATGCTCAAAAATCAGCCTTGGCAGTGGGGCAAAATCGTATTTTTAGCTTAGATTTACCTTTTATGGCTACCTGTACGCAGGTATTATACTTATCCATACTTCCGTTTACATTCTATGAAACTGAAAATAAGAACCGGCTTCGGCTACGACGTGCACCAACTGCAGGAGGGGCTCGATTTCTGGCTCGGCGGCATCAAGATACCGCACACGCACGGCGCCCTCGGCCACTCCGACGCCGACGTACTGACACACGTGATCTGCGACGCCCTGCTGGGTGCCGCCAACATGCGCGATATTGGCTACCACTTCTCCGACAAAGATCCCAAGTATAAAGGCATCGATTCCAAAATCCTGCTAAAGGAGGTGGTGCACCTGCTGTCCCGCGAAGGCTACCAGATTGGCAACATCGACTCGACCATCTGTCTGCAGGAGCCCAAGGTGAACCCGCACATCCCGGCCATGAAGGCTTGCCTCGCGGAGGTGATGGGCATCCCGGAGGAGGACATCTCCATCAAGGCCACCACGACCGAGCACCTGGGTTTTGTGGGCAAGAAGGAGGGCGTAGCCGCCTTTGCCACCGTGCTAATTGTAAAGGAGTAAGTGCGGCTTATTAAACCCGCGGCATCAGTACAAGTCTAAGCTGAACTTATAGTTTGCCTTAAGTACGAGGGGCGCAATCCGGTTAAAGTATAGACAATGCACGAGCAACCGCCTGAACCATGACTGCTTATACTTTAAACGTCTTTTGTCCTTTGTCTAAACTTCTTTTGTCTTGATACTTATACTTTAAAACACCTAAACTACACCATGAAGAGACATAATCTCTACGCTGCCCTGCTGTTGGCCGCTATCGGCTACGGCTGTGCCAAGGGACCAAGCGCCAGCAACCCCACCACCGATGTGGCCAAGCTGAGCGAAGCGGCCCCCAAATATGCCGAAACCATTACGGCGGCAGACCTTTCCAAGCACCTGTACATCATCGCCTCTGACGAGTACGAAGGCCGCAACACCGGCGAAAAAGGCCAGAAAATGGCAGCCGAGTACATCGCCCGCGAGTTCCGCGAGGATGGCCTGGTGGGTCCGGTAAAGGATAACAGTGCCAACCCCTACTACCAGACGTTTAACCTGCAGAAAAGCACCTGGGGCCAGGGCCATATTACCGTAGGCTCCCAGAAGTATACCATGATGCAGGATTTCTTCCCGTTTGGCTCTTCGCCGTTCAGCACCGAGCAGAATGTGGAGGCTGTGTACGTGGCCGATGCCGCCCAAATAACCGAGGGCAACGCGTCCGGGAAACTGGTGTTAACCAAACTTGCCATGGGCGAGGTGGAAACCAGGATGCGTGGCTTTGGCGCCGCCGCTGAGAAAGCAGGAGCCAAAGGCGTGGTGTATGTGCTAGGCGCCGAGGAGTACAAGCAAATGGCGGAGCGCTTCTCACACCGCCTCTCGCAGCCTTCCATCACGCAGATGAACAGCACCCGTACACGTCCGGCCACTATTTTTGCCGCGCCAAACGTAGGGGCAGCCATCCTTGGCACCACACCCGATAAACTGGCGCAGGCTTCTGCCTCAGCTGCTTTCACGCCTGCCTCCGGCATTAAGGTGCTGATGAGCAGAACTTCTGAGCCGCTGGAAACGGAAAACGTACTGGGCTTTATTGAGGGCACCGATAAAAAAGATGAGGTAATCGTGGTAACGGCGCACTACGACCACGTGGGCGTGGACGAGTCGCTGGAGGGCGACAAGATCTTTAACGGCGCCAACGACGACGGCTCCGGCACAGTGGCTGTGATTGAGCTGGCCGAGGCCTTTGCCCAGGCCAAGAAAGACGGTTACGGTCCACGCCGCAGCGTGTTGTTCATGCTGGTGACTGCTGAGGAAAAAGGTCTGCTGGGCTCTGAGTACTATGCCAACAACCCAATCTTCCCGCTGGAGAACACGGTAGCCAACATCAACATCGACATGATCGGCCGCATGGATTATACCTACGAGAAGACCAACGACAGCAACTACATCTACGTGATCGGGGCCGACAAGCTTTCCTCAGAGCTGCACCAGATAAACGAGGAGATGAACCAGAAGTACGTGAACCTGAAGCTCGACTATACTTTCAACGACGAGAACGATCCAAACCGCTTCTACTACCGCTCTGACCACTATAACTTCGCCAAGAACGGTATTCCGATTGTGTTCTACTTCAACGGCGTGCACGACGACTACCACCAGCCGGGCGACCATGCCGACAAGATCCTCTACGATAGCGCCGAAAAGGTGTCCCGTCTGGCGTTCCACGTGGCGTGGGAGCTGGCCAACCGCGAAAATCGAATCGTAGTGGACAGCAATAAGAAGTAAGCTTTTACAGTTAGAGAGTTTGGGAGTTTAAGAGTTAGAGAAGAACGAGTTAAAGAAGTATAGATGACAAAGTATTATTTGTTTTACTTCTTTAACTCTCTAACTCCTAAACTCCCAAACTCTTTATACCTTTAAGGGTGTTTTCGTTTTATGGGGAGGGCCTAAAGTATGGCTCACTCTGGAAAACGCAGGGGGAAATACAGTATGAGTAAACTGAGACAGTTTCTGCAGGACGCGGAGACGAAAGCATTCGACCAGGGGCACCGCGCCACCATCAAGTTCAACATCGGCAAGTATAACGCCGCCGTGCAGCGCGGCCTTACCCAGTACTCCGACCACGAACTGGCGCGCGAGCGGGCTTCTTATATCAAAACCCAGACCATCAATAACCTGGACAAGTACCTGATGGAGTTCGAGGCCAACTTTACGGCCCGTGGCGGCAAGGTCATCTGGGCCCGCGATGCACAGGAGGCTTTAAAGGAGATTGGGGAGATTATGAAGCGCAAGCGTGCCCGCTCGGTGGTTAAATCCAAGTCGATGACGACCGAGGAGATACACCTGAACGAGTACCTGGAGAAAAACGGCATCGAAACCGTGGAGACGGACCTGGGTGAGTATATCGTGCAGTTGGCCGAGCAGCGCCCTTACCATATCGTAACGCCGGCCATGCACATGTCCAAGACCGATATCCGGGACTTGTTTGTGCGCAAACTGGGCATCTCCCCTACCGACAACGCCGAGGAACTGGTAGGCGTGGCCCGTACGCTGCTGCGCGAAAAGTATACGTCGGCGGAGGTAGGCATTACGGGCGGCAACTTCCTGATTGCCGATGTGGGTGGCGTGGCCGTAACCGAAAACGAAGGCAATGGTCGCCTTTCCACCGCCTTCCCTAAAACACATATCGCTATTGTGGGCATCGAGAAGATGATCCCTTCCATTATGGACCTGGACCTGTTCTGGCCCTTGCTGAGCACCAGCGGCACCGGACAGGGCATAACAGTGTATAACACCATTTTTACCGGCCCACGCCAGGCTAAAGAGAAAGACGGTCCGGAGGAGATGTACGTGGTGCTGCTCGACAACGGGCGCACTGACCTGCTGGCTCTGCCCGAGAAGCGTGAAGCACTTAACTGCATCCGCTGCGGCGCCTGCCTGAACGTATGCCCGGTGTACAAGAATATCGGCGGCCATACTTACGAGACTACCTATAGCGGTCCCATCGGTTCGGTGATCTCGCCGCATTACGACGGGATGGCTGAGCACAAGCACCTGAGTTTTGCCAGCTCCCTGTGCGGCGCCTGCACCTCGGTCTGCCCGGTTAAGATAAACATCCACAACCTGCTGCTGCTGAACCGCAAGCAAAGCGTAGACGAGGGGTTGTCCGACAGCCAGGAGCGAACCGCTATTAAGCTATGGCTGAGGGCGATGAAGAGCAGAACGCTAATGAACCTGGCCCCTGCCGGTATCAAAAACTTTGTGCTGCGCTACGTGCAGAAAGACTCCTGGAGCAAACGCCGCGAGCCCCTTCAAGCCGCCCCAAAATCGTTTAACCAGCTCTGGAAAGAGAAACGCGGAAGATAAAGGAAAAGCCTGCTGATGAAGCAGGCTTTTTTATTGGTCTGAACCAGGATTTGCAGGATTTGGGGATGGACAGGATTTATCTTTTACTACTGCAGCAAACTTACAGCTTCCGTACAATCTCTCTTCTAGCGCGAGTCTCCAGACTCGTGACCTGTTAGTGGTGTGAAGTCTCCGACTTCACTGAGGCCGGAGGCATCAGGTTACGCTTATCATCCCCCCACCCCCTTCAAAGGGGGACTTTGGGCAGTACCTTATTCCCCTCCTTGGAGGGGCTAGGGGTGGGTTGAAGGAAAAGTCGGAATGAGCATGATGGACGAGATTTACTGCAATGCCGGGACCAACCACCCCTTTATCCCCTCCTTAGCCAAGGCGGGGAATCTGTAGTTGCTATTTCTAAAGTATAAGTTTCATTGCCCTCCGTTCTCACGCGGATAGGTCGCAGCCTGTCCCTACAGCACCAACAACTAATAACTAGCAACGAATAACTATAACCCCTACCTATCCACTTCGCCGAGCACGATATCCACAGAGCCGACGATGGCGATCAGGTCGGCTACCATACAGCCGCGGCTGATTTCGGGCAGTACGGAGAGGTTTACGAAGCTTGGGGCGCGGCCTTTAGCGCGGAACGGCACGTCGCTTCGGTCGGTGGTGCGGAAGTAGTAGCCCAGCTCGCCGCGCGGGGTTTCGCCGCGGAAGTATAACTCCTGTGTGCCGGTCATGCGCATTTTCTTGGGGCAAGCTGCTTGCGGGTCGAAATCGGGGGTGCGTTTGTAGTCGCCGGTAAGCTGGTCGAGGCACTGGCAGATGATCTTAACCGACTCGCGGCACTCCAGGGCGCGCACGTAGTTGCGGTCCCAGCAGTCGCCGGTGGTGCCGGCCAGGCCCTGCCCTATCGGCACGTCAAAGTCCAGCTCGGGGTACACGCTGTAGGCATCCACGCGGCGCAAATCATACTTCAGGCCGGAGCCGCGCAGCATGGGGCCGGAGCAGCCATAGTTGATTGCTACGTCCAACGGAAGTATACCCACATTGGCCGTGCGGTCTATAAAAATCTTATTGCTTAAAAGGATGGTGTCCAGCTCGTCGAGCTTGGGCTGCAGGTAGTCTATAAACTCGCGGCAGCGCTCCTCAAAGCCGATAGGCAAATCATAGTATAAACCGCCCACCCAGATGTAGTTATACAGCATCCGCGCCCCGCACACCCACTCCAGCAGGCGCTGAATGTGCTCGCGGTCGCGCAGCAGCCACAGGAACGGCGTAAAAGCCCCAATATCGATAGCATAGGTGCCGATGGCCACAAAGTGCGAGGCGATGCGGTTGAGCTCTGTTACCAGCACCCGGATGTACTCCACCCGCTTCGGAATCTGGTCCGTAATGCCCAGCAGCTTCTCTACGCCCATGCACCATACATGCTCCGAGTTCATGGCGGCCAGGTAGTCCATGCGGTCTACGTAGGGGATGGTCTGGTTGTAGGCCATACTTTCGGCGTGCTTCTCGAAACAGCGGTGCAGGTAACCGATGTGCGGCACCACCTCCTGAATGATCTCGCCGTCGGTAACTACCTCCAGGCGCAGTACGCCGTGCGTGCTCGGGTGCTGCGGCCCCATGTTCACAATCATCTCACCGGCCTTCAGCTCATCCTGGCTGAACTTATTCGGCTCCGACTGCAGCAGGTAGTTTTTGTAGATGGTTGAGGACACGGGGTAAATGATTAATGACTAATGATGAATGAATAGCAAAGGTCGGAAAAAAGGGGGATTTGTGCAGGGGTTTGCCTGACACATTCCTTTTAATCCCTGCAATGAGTAAATTCTTGTACCATCTTGAAGTAAAAACTTATATATTAGCTATAGCATATATTATAATTGACTAGCCTCCTTCTATTAGTCTGTTACTGTAAATAGGCAGATGCTGGCATAGTAACTAGCCTAACCTTGATTTACTAAATGAAAACGAACTTACTTGCTCGAATTATTCTCTTGTTAGCACTTACTTTCACCTCCAACAAAGGCTATGCTCAACTGATAACGAACCCTTCTTTTGAGAGTACCCCCACTGGCCAAAACTATATTCCTTCATCCTGGACAAAGTGCCACTATTACAGTACACCAGATACGCAGCCCGGGGGCTGGAATGTAACAACCCCACCTTCTCATGGAAGTTCTTACTTAGGATTAGTAACCAGAGGCAACCAAGGGCCTTACGCCAACACAACCGAAGACGCTCAAATTCAGTTATCTTCCAAGCTGAAAGCAGGTAAGAAATATAATTTCAGTATTGATCTTGCTTACTCTGTCACGCAAGGTCATCCTGGTGATAACTACGACTTTATATCCTATGCCAATCCCACAGTTCTCCGGATATGGGGAGGAGTTAATGATTGCCAAAAAACAGAATTACTATGGGAGTCGCCAACGGTAGACCATACAAACTGGCAAACCTATGATTTTAGCTTTACCCCTAAATTAGATGAAATTAACTTTCTGATTCTAGAAGCATATTATGCTGGCCCGCAAACGTATTTCGGTAATATACTGATTGACAACATAATTGAGAAGAAAACAGAGGAACCTTCTGGTTGTGTTCTGGAAACCTTCAACGTATTCACACCAAATGCAGATGGCTATAACGACGTATTCTATTTTAAGTCTGCTACCAAGATTGCACGATTTAACCTTCAAATCTTTAACCGCTGGGGGAAACTGGTTTTTGAAACAGATGACATAGACTATGGATGGGATGGGAAGTACAAAGGAAACGAATGCGCAGCAGGCGTATATTACTGGTCTGTCAACTATATGTGTATTGTAGACGAGTCGATTGTTGATTATAAACGAAAAGGTACTGTTACAATATTTAGATGATGTATGGCTAGAAGGAGCTTTAGATTCTAACCCACAAGTAGGTAGTTGAGTTACTTGCGTTCTAACAATAGTTTTTTACGCTAGTGCGAGCTTGTAGCTCGTACTTCCCACCAAAATCATGCACGAACAGCAAGCTCGCAACAGCAAAAGCGTCAAACCATGAACCCACACCTCAGAACCCTCACCCTCACAGACGCCGAAGCCATCACTAACCTCTCCTCCCAACTCGGCTACCAGGCATCAGTTGACCAAACCAAAGTATGGCTGCAGGAAATCCTGGAGAATAAAGACCATTGCACTTTCGGGGCGGTGCTGGGCGACAAATTGATGGGCTGGGTGCACGGGTTTTATACGTTGCACCTGGAATCGGGGGCTTTTGTGGAGATAGGCGGGCTGGTGGTGGACGAGACCTGCCGGAGAACCGGAGCCGGCCGGAAACTGGTGGAGCAGGTGCTCGCGTGGGCCAAACAAAAAGGAGTTGGCAAGGTGCGGGTGCGTTGTAATACCAAAAGAACCGACAGCCATACTTTTTACAAAGCCATTGGCTTCGAGGAAGTAAAAGAACAAAAGGTTTTCAGTATATTGTGTTAAAGTTATACTTCCTATAGCTTCCCGCTACTACAGGAGTACAGCCTATACTCTTCTTACGCTTATACTTTCTCTTGGCAAGCGCTAAGGGTACAAACATCTCACCTAACACAACCGGATATGCCTACAAAACTACTAATGACCGTAAGTGCTGTCGTGATGGGCGCGGCAGGGATGGTGCTGTCTTTTCTGCCCCAGGAAGTTGCCGGCAGTTTAGGCATGCCCGAGGCTGCCGCCATTATTTTGCAGCTGCTGGGAGCGCTATACCTTGGCTTTGCCATGCTAAACTGGACCGCCAAGGCAAACCTGATTGGCGGAATTTACAGCAGGCCTGTGGCCCTTGGCAACCTGGCCCATTTCGTTATCGGCGCACTTGCTTTGGCCAAGCTAACCTTCAAGAACCCAAGCCTGAACTACCTTTGGGTGGCGGCACTGATCTACTCAGCTTTTGCCATTCTTTTTGCGTATGTTTTCTTTACCACACCTGACCTGAAAAGCAAGTATAGCTAGAACACACAGTGTTACGAACGAATAGCTTTAGCATACGTGCTGCTACTACCTTGTAGCGTATACTTCACCCCGAAACGGCTACCCTGTTGGCTTTCTGATGCCCCGGCTATCCGAAGGCTTGTTCCTTTCCTTTGGAGTCATTTTTTATCAATCAAAAGCCGATTCTTATGCAGTTGAAATTACTTTTTTCAAGATGGGCGCAGGTAGCGGGGTTATTTCTGATGGGAGGCACGCTCGCCTGGGCTATCAAGCTAGCCGTCATTGTCTCCACAAACGGCCGGATTATCACCTCTGGCGCCGCCGCTTTTTTCATGGCGACCGGTATTGTGTTGCTGATAATTGGCTCCACGGGCATAGGGTACTACCTCAGCCGGAACCGCAGCGTGCTGGTGCGGGTCATCGCGATGCTTCTTTCTCCTGCGCTGGTTTTTGGTTCTTTTATCCTGATTGGCATGGTTACAAACCCCTTGCTGCAGAACAGCAGCATCTGGTATGCGCAGCAGGAAGCCCCCATCGGAGTGGCTGTTATCCTGTACATGGCGGTAGGATACTTCCTCTTCAGGAACGGCAAAAGCCATACTACCTATGCCTAGGGCTTTTGCAAGACCGATTCTTGAATTTATACTATAGTGCCTATACTACTCCAGTCTTCAACCATTACTACCATTCTGGCTGTACCCTTATAACGCTAGCCAATTAACTAATCTGCTCAAAGCATGAACACAGCGTGGCATTTCCCGGTCATGATTTTTGCTTCCCTACTTGTTTTCTTTCTCGTGATCAGAGCGGTTTTGCCGGGGCAGGAATTTCTGCAGAAAAAGTATACGGTGCTGCTGCTCTCTGTTTGGGTGGTTATCGTGGGGATGTTGTTTGGCAAGTATGGCGCCTCCTGGGGTTTGTCCTGGTGGGTATACTACCCCATCCCTATGCTGATGACGGTCCTGTTGCCGCCATTCGTCCTGAAACTGCGGAAAACTAAAACGTTCCTGTACCTGGTGCTAAGCTTTCTGTCGGCGCCCGTTATCCACCTCTTCTTCTCTTTCTTCTTCGGTTGGACGGAGTACATGCCCTTCTGGAAAGTCTCCTCCATGCAAATCTTATTTTTCTGAAGGAGTTGAAGTATAAGCTACCGCTACTGCGGGTTTTGGCTTGTAATTCCTATTAGTCCCCCCTTAGAGCTACGCTCGCTACCTTCGAACTCTCGTTCTCGGTAGTCCACAGGAGGGGAATTTCAGCAAGTGTTTTATGATTCCCCTCCCTGGAGGGGTTAGGGGTGGGTTAATCGAAATTCGGGATATTAAGTAAAGCCACTTGCTGCAAACCCATGCCTGCAAGCAACACCTAAAGTCCTCTTAACCAAAACATAACGTACATTAGCCACAAGTATAAAGTATAATCCCTATATTTAACGGGATATGAAAGCAGCAGTACATACCCAATATGGGCCACCCGACGTGGTAAGTATAAGGGAGGTTCCCAAGCCTGAGCCAAAGGACAATGAGGTGCTGATACGCGTCCATGCCTCTACGGTTAACCGCACCGACAGCGGGTTCCGAAGCGCCGAGTACTTTATCTCCAGGTTCTGGAGCGGCCTGCTCCGGCCCAAGCGCCAGATACTTGGCTGTGAGTTCGCCGGGCAGGTGGAAGCCGTGGGCAAGGCGGTGAAAGCCGTAAAGGTGGGGGAAAAAGTCTTCGGCTTTAACGACGAGAAGTGGGGCGGGCACGGCCAGTACATCACCCTGGAGGAAAATGACCCCTTCACGACCATGCCCGAAGGCCTGACCTACGAAGAGGCTGCCCCCATTACAGAAGGAGCCCACTATGCACTGTGCCACATCCGGGCAGCAAAAATCAAGCGCGGACAGGCGGTACTGGTGTATGGCCCAACGGGTGCCATAGGTTCGGCCATGGTGCAGCTGCTAAAGTACTTCGGGGCGCACGTCACGGCCGTGTGCCACACCCGGCATGTGCCGCTCGTCGAGTCGTTGGGCGCGGATGAGGTTATCGATTACACGCAGCAGGATTATGCCCAGCTTGGCCGCAAGTATAGTGTGGTGTTCGATACCGTCGGGAAAACGTCGTTTGGGCACTGCAAACCGGTGCTGACGGAAAAGGGTCTGTACTTCTCCTCCGAGCTCGGCAAAAACTGGGAGAACGTTTACCTGGCCCTGCTCACGCCGCTCGGAAAGGGCAAGAAGGTGATGTTCCCGATACCCACCATCAGCAAAGCAGATGTGGAGTTCCTAAAGCAGCTGGTGGAGCGCCGGGAGTTTAAGCCAGTGTTTGACCGCAGCTATACGTTAGACCAAATTGTGGAGGCTTACAGGTATGTGGAGACAGGGCAGAAAACAGGCAATGTGGTCCTAACGTTACCATAACATCAGCAAAAATCCAAAGCCAGTCTTCCCTGTAAAAGCTAGGCAGCAGTCCGTACTGCTTCCTAGCCTGGGTTTGTGACCAAGAGGCCAGGCGATGATACCTATTTATACTTTCCTGAAGACAATCGCCCCTAAGAGAGTGATAGAATAAAGGCTTTTTAGTATATTGTGTTTGCAATATACTCTTAATGAAATTCCCCTACATCCTTTTACTCATTCTGCTGCTGCTGGCGGACGTCTTTGCCTATACCGAAGTAGTCACGCTTATCCGCCAGCCATCCGACGCCTCGGTTGTACTTGGCTTTGGGCTGCTGGCACTGCTTATACTTGCCAACTTCCTTTTAATCCGTTTTACCCTTAACAAACTAAAAGCCTGATGAACCGAAAAATCACTACCTGGAGCATTGCCGTGCTGCTTATCGTTCTGTTTTCCGTAACCGCCATGACCTCCTGCACCCGCATCGACGCAGGCCATGAGGGGATTCTGGTAAAACTCTACGGCACCGATAAAGGCGTACAGGACGTGAACCTGGTAACCGGGCGCGTGTGGTATAACCCGTTCACCGAGGAGGTTTTCCAATTCCCGACCTTCGTGCAGACAGTGGATTACCCGGCCTTCACTGTGAACGCGAAAGACGGTTCTGTTTTTACCGTTGATCCGACCATCTCTTTCCGGGTGAGCCCTGGTGAGAGCCCCCGCATCTTCAGCAAGTACCGCAAAGACATTGAGCTGATCACCAAAACGACCTTATTTAACTATACCCGCGACGCCTTCCGCATCCAGTTTAACCAGTATACCACTGACAGCATCATCTCGAACCGCCAGAGTTTTGAGGACAAAGTACAGGTAGCCCTGGACAATGCCCTGCGCAAGGAAGGCTTCGAGCTGGAGCAGATGACCAGCGGTTTGCAGTACCCCGAGGTGATTGTGCAGGCCGTAAACCTGAAAAACAAAGCCGTGCAGCAGGCCATGCAGGTAGAAAACGAGCTGAAGGTAGCCGAAGCCCAGGCCCGCAAGAAAATAGTGGAAGCCGAGGCCGAAGCCCGCGCCAACGAACTGCGCCAGCGCACGCTCACGCCCCTGCTCATCCAGCAGCAATTCATCGAGAAGTGGGACGGCAAAACCCCGCTCTACGGCAACTCGCCCACCTTCTTTAAGAACGTGCAGTAAGTATAAACCAAAGGCCGCCGGAAGTATAACCGGCGGCCTTTTTTGTTTCTCTGCAGCACCGGGTCCAACCACCCCTAACCCCTCCTTGTCCAAGGAGGGGAATTTCACCCCACCCCAGCCCTCCCCTAAAAACAGGGGAGGGAGTTCTGTTGCTCCTACTGTCATCTCGACCATCGGGAGAGATCTGGCTGGAGTTCTATTCAGATCTCTCCCAAAGGTCGAGATGACATCATTAGCCGTGGCTATCGAATCTGTTCCCAGCCTTTGGGTTGAGCGCCTTGTAGATTTCTGGTGCCGCCTTAGCGGCATTGCGGAGCAAAAGAAATGTACACCGCGCGATGCCCGAAGGCGAGGCCTCCCGGCCTGGAGGGAGCCAAAGCCAGAGATGAAACAGTAGGTTTGTAAGCCTGGAGGAGGAACAGAGGCTAGTAAGGATAGCTTAGCTCCAGTTGCGAGAAGCAGGGGCTAAGAAAGTATAAACAAGAGTATAAATGCACAAGCGGACGCTTGCGCCAGAAAAGTATAAAGTATAACTCTCCCTTAATCCGGCTTCTCCCGCTTATCCGGAAACTGCTCGGCGGGTGGTTGCTGGGTAAGTATAACCGGCTCACCCCGGAAGCCGTTGTTCTCGTTGTGCTGGTCGTAGGGCACTTTAATGCCGTGGTAGTAGTCCTGCAGTTGGTAATCCTTGCGGAGCGGGTGGCCCTCCCAGTCGGCGGCGCAGAGGATGCGGCGCATGTCGGGATGATCTGTAAAGTAGATGCCGAACATATCGAACACCTCGCGCTCGTGCCAGTCGGCGGTGCGCCAGATGTGGCTAACGGTGGGCACCTGCGGTATCACTTCCTCCGGCGTGTTATTACGCGGCACCCGTACTTTCAGCGTCAGGTGATGGTCGTAGGGAATCGAGTACAAAGTATAAATCACCTCCATGGTACCGGCCTCCGGCCCGTTGTCCATGCCTGTCAGGCAGGAAAGGTAATCAAAGTACGTTTGCTCGCTGTCGTGGAGCTCCAGGCACACCTCTGGCAGGCGCTCCGGCTGAAGCACCAGGTATGGCTGCAGGGCATCGGCCTCTGCTTCCAGTATAACCGCTGCGCCAAATCTATCAAGTATAAACTGCTGTAGCTCCCCGAAAGTCATAATTCTGATTGATTGAGCGATTGAGTGAATTAGGATACTTTATCAGCATCAACTACCGGCTGGCCTTGCTGCGCACGCTTCTCCATAATTTGCTGCACGGCTCTTGGCGCACGAATGGTTTCCTGGCGGATGATCTCCTGCAGCTTTAAGAAGCCGCCAATCAGCGCCTCCGGCCTTGGCGGGCAGCCCGGCACGTACACATCCACCGGAATGATCCTGTCCACGCCCTTCACCACATGGTAACCGTGCTCCCAGTAGGGGCCACCGCAGTTAGAGCAGCTTCCCATTGAGATCACGTAGCGCGGCTCGGGCATCTGCTCGTAGAGGCGGCGCACGCGGTCGGCCATTTTAAAGGTAACCGTTCCGGCCACAATCATCACATCCGACTGGCGCGGCGAGGCACGCGGTATAATACCGAAGCGGTCCAGATCATAACCCGAGGCATAAGCACCCATCATCTCAATGGCGCAACAAGCCAAGCCGAAGCCCATCGGGAACAGCGAGGTTAATCGCGCCCAATTGAGCAGATCGTCGAGTTTGGTGATAACTACGCCGCCTTCTCCTGTCTTATCCACGTTTTATAATTAAGAATGATGAATGACTAATCATGAATTATACTTCGGTTTGTCCTGCGTCTTTTGCCTTCAGGTCATACTTTCGCTCGTTCACGCGCTGGTACACGTCCATTGGTATGGTTGAGCGGCTCTGCGGAAGTATAGGCTTCGGCTTTATCCAGTCCAGGTGCCCTTTGGCCCAGGCATAAGCCAGGCCAAGTATAAGCACCCCTATAAAGATGAACATCTCCACCAGCGAAAACCACCCCCACACGCCGTCTGTGGCTTCTATCAAGTCTTTGCGCCCGAACACGGTGGCCCACGGAAACAGGAAAGCCAGCTCCACATCAAAAATGATGAAGATGAGCGCCACCACGTAAAAGCGCGGGTTAAACTGCACCCAGGCATTGCCAATCGGCTCCTCGCCCGACTCGTAAGTAGCCAGTTTCTCCGGGTTCGGATTTTTCGGGCGCAGCAGCTTGCTGGTGAGCAGACCGATCACCACAAAAATAGCCCCGCCTACCAGAAAGAGCAGGATGGTTCCGAAGTCTGAGATATAGTTTTCTGCCATTGTGCCGCAGGTGTTTAAGCAAAAGTACGATAAAATCTCTACCCCTCCTCTAAAAGAGGCTTTAAGATGGTGTAAGCGACCGCATGTGCCGCTACCTCTTCCATGGCGCAAGTCTTCAGACTTGTGTCCTATGATGAGGTCAAGTTTGCAACTTGACTGGCTTGGAAAGCCATACTTCTAAACTTGCTCCAGCTATACTTTTATACTTGCCAATTTATACTTTACTTTCGCTGGCGCGAGCTTGTAGCTCGTGTCTTTTATACTTGCCAGCTTATACTTTCCTAGCCGCTGCTTCCTTCCGCTTGACCCAAGCTATCCTTATTAGCTGCCGTTCCTCCTCCAGCCCCACGAACCTACAGTTTCATCTATACTTTGGTGCCCTCCCAGGCCGGGAGGCCTCGCCTTCGGGCATCGCGCGGTGTACATTTCCTTTGCTCCGCAATGCCGCTAAGGCGGCACCAGAAATCTACAAGGCGCTCTTTATACGAGGGCCCCTACCCCCACCCAAAGGCTGGGAAGCATTCGATAGCCACGGCTAACGGAGCTTCAGCTAAAGTCCCCCTTCGAAGGGGGTAGGGGGATGTTAATCGGCTGCAGACAATTCCCCTCCTTGGAGGGGCTGGGGTGGGTTTATACTTCTGCTGATACAAAAATAGAAACTATAAAACTTATACTTCAGCAGCAGTAATCACAGAGCTCCCCTCCTTGGCTAAGGAGGGGCAGGGGTGGTTGGCCCCGGTCCTACAAAACTCCCTCCCCTGTTTTTAGGGGAGGCCTAGGGCGGAGTAAACAAAACACCCCACAAACCTGTAACAGCTATAGCAGCCTTCAAACTCGAAACCATACTTTAAACCATGCTTACCGGACGCGTAAACGCACCAGAGATAAACACCATACATGGCTGGCTCAACACCGACAGGAGCTGGTCCATCAAAGACTTTGCTGGCAAAATCGTGCTGCTCGACTTCTGGACCTTTGGCTGCATTAACTGCCAGCACATCGTGCCCGACCTGAAGCGGCTGGAGGAGGAGTATGCCGATGTGCTGGTGGTAGTGGGCGTCCACTCGGCCAAGTTCGACGCGGAGAAGCAGAACGAAACCATTTTGCAGGCCATCCGCAAGTTCGGCATCGAGCACCCGGTGGTAAACGACGCGGACTATAAAATCTGGAACCAGTACGGCGTGCGTGCCTGGCCTACCACCGTACTCATAGCCCCCAACGGCAAGGTAGTCGGCCAGCATGCCGGCGAAGGCGTGTACCAAACGGTGCAGCCTTACATAGAGCGACTAATAGAAGAGTATAAGGATGTCTTGAACCGCGAGCCGATTCGTTTCCACGTGGAGCATGACGGCAACCCAGAGCAGAGTTTATACTTCCCCTCCAAGCTTATCAGTGACGCAGAGGGCAACATTTACCTCTCCGACAGCGGCCATAACCGCATCCTCAAACTAAACCAACAAGGACAGGTGCTGGAGGCGATCGGCAGCGGCAGGCAGGGCTTCGACAATGGCAGCTACGCGGAGGCTACCTTTTACGAGCCACACGGACTGGCGCTTCACGAAAGTATAATTTACGTGGCCGACGCCAAGAACAATGCTATTCGAAAAGTTGATTTAGAAGCAAAGCAGGTAAGTACGGCAGCCGGCACCGGCGAGCTGGGTTACTACTTCCTGGATGACAAACTGGACGAGCCCGTGAACCCCAACAACCCCTGGGACCTGCTTATTTTGGGCGAGCATCTTTATATTGCGAACGCCGGCAACCACCAGATTCTGCGCATGGACTTAGCTACCGAGAAAGTATACCGCTACGCCGGCAGCGGCCGCGAGGCGCTTACCGATGGGCCGCTGCGCGAAGCTGCCTTTAACCAGCCCAGTGGTTTGGCGCATAGTGGCCCTATACTTTACGTGGCCGATGCCGAGGCCAGCGCCATCCGCACCGTGAACATGGAGACCGGCATGGTGCATACCCCGCTGGGCAGGGGCCTCTTCGACTTTGGCGATGTAGATGGCGATGCCGACGATGCGTTGCTACAGCATTGCGTTGGCCTGGAGATAATAGACAGCAACGTGTACATTGCCGACACCTACAATGGGAAGATCAAAGTGCTGGATGTGCAGCGCAGGCGCGTACGCACCCTCACCAGCGGCCTCCATGAACCCAACGACATCATTTTCCTGAACAGGCAGCTATGGGTAACCAGCACCAACAGCCATCAGTTGTTTACTGTGGATATCCATTCCGGTGAGAAGCAGGAGGTGCAGGTGAGTTTTAGTCCGGCCAAAGTATAAAAGGGTATACTTCTTAAGCTGCTGCCTGTTGCGCCAGGTGTTGCTTCACGCGTAGCGCCTGCTGCACGTGCCGCTCCTGGTGCAGCACCACAAACTCCAGCGCCTCCCCTATCCGCAGCTTCAGCAGCTTAAAAAACTCCACCGGCACCGCCTTCTTATTCAGGTCCACCTTCCGGGCATCATAGATCAGCTGCAGCAACTCCTGCTGATGCTGCAGAAACTCCCCTACAGTAGCACGGTTCAGCTGGCTGGTGTTGGGGTTCATGTGCCTCACCGTTTTGTGCTTTTTGGTGTTCTGGGGCCGCACCATCTCCACCGATTTTTTTCCCAGCCAGCTGTAGCTTATACTTCCCAGGTGGGCTTGCTCGCCGGTATGCTGCGCGATGGCCTTGGCCAATGCAGAGTTATAGTAGCGACTGTAGCGGTTCAAATGCTCCAGGCATTGCAGCATGCTCCAGCTATTGGGGGCAGGTTTATAGTTCAAATCCACCAGACTCATTGACTCGAAGCTGTGGGCCACGGTTTCCGACAAATGCCTGACAGATTTCGATAGTTGCTCTAATGTGGTAATGTGTTTCATAGTCTTAGGTAGTACAGCACAAAGATACAGCAGGTTACACGCTCTAATCTGTAACGTTAATCAGATTCTGCGCACACCCTCAACATCATTAATCCAACCTAATCAAGATATTTTGTTATTTAAAACAATAATACTATATTTAACTAACCAAAAACCTATGAAATATGAAAACAAAACTAATCCTCCTGGTTCTATCCCTTGTCTTCATTAGTGCATATATGGACGCCTCAGCTCAAACTGCAATCGTAGATGTAATGGGTAAGCCCATCCAGGCCAAGCAATATGTAGATGTTCAAGGCTCTCCTTATCTATTCGATGATTGGAAGAAAGGCAATGTTACTTTAGCCGACGGGACTACATTTGAAGGTATGGCTCTTATGTATGACCAAATCACTGATGAGGTAATATTCAGAAATGATCAAGGACAGGCGCAGGCATTTCTTCAGCCTGTAGTGATGTTTACTTTCTCTCTGGGTGAGGACGGTGTCAAAGAAGCTAAAAGAAACTTCCGTAAGGGTTATGCTCCTGTTGATGGCGCCAGTGCAGGTGCTTTCTATGAGGTTTTAGCTGATGGTGATACTCAACTGCTGAAGAGGTACTCTAAGACCATTTTCGAGGAGACACCTTATGGTACTGCCACAAAAGTGAAGAAGTTTCAGGAGAATACCTCTTATTATGTTGCAAAGGCCGACAAACTAGAAAAAGTAAAGCAAGACAAAAAGTCCATACTCAACGCACTCCCTGACAAAGCTCCCGCGCTAGAAAAATACATGAAAGAAAACCGCCTGAACCTGCGCAACGACAGCGATATCATTAAGTTGGTAGATCACTACAACAGCCTGTAAAGCGCTGCTCATACCATAAACGCCTGACGCTGGGTTACTACTCCTGCGTCAGGCGTGTTTTTTTGCTGATGGTGATCTGAAATATGGGATTTGCAGGAGGAGAATAGGAATTAGGAGGTTAGCCTAAAATAAAGTCTTTCGGCGACTCAGAATATACTTTTAGTACAGCATCCGTCATAAACTCGAGCCTTTTCTCACTTGCCAATTCCTCGATGGAAGAGTAAGAAACAAATGTACATGAGTTAGCCAGTATATGCCTGAAAACCGGCCTCGACAGCTCTTGCATTACTTTTGCTCTTCTCTCTACAGGCGCTACAATATGTGCTTTTATACTTAGATTAGGCTGAAGAGCCATTAAATCTGCCATTCTAAGTATGCCCGAATAAACAGAAGTGGTATGCTCCACCTCGAAGGCGCGAACAATTGTTCTACCTTGTATCCAGAGCACATCAATATTCTCGATAGTGCTAATCGTATCAGTATCATAGTTTAGCGGGAGCCCCTCCAATATGGCGCCTAAGCTAGGTTTCCACAACTCCAAGACCCGGTTTCTATCATTCCTGGGCAGCCAGATATTATACCCCATGCGGTCTCCAATTTCTGCAAGCTTTGCCTGAATCTTTATTGAATCCCGCGTAAGCGGTGCGTCGTCTATCGTTCCATTAATGGTAGTTGTAGTTGGCTCTACGCTTTCGATAGGTAGAGGTGAAGCAACTTCAAAAGGTATGAAATGCTCGGCCTTATTAGCGCTGAATGTTTGGTCTAATAAATCACAGGCTGCTTTGTCACGGATAGTTTTTGATGCCTGCACATACATCATGCTCCAGTACTTCCCTCCTACTTCTGACAGAACAGCCATATCGAACGGCTGGCAGAATTCAACGTCTTTTATACTTAGAACATGTACATACCTCTCTCCATCAGGCCAGGGCTTGTGGTTAGTTATTTCATGAAGCTTAAAGCGAGCGCCGCACAAAGTCTTCTTCCCCACCTTTACTGCAAGGTAAACCAAATCATCTGGCTGAGCAGCCCGGTTTGAGAAGCCTGCTACACTGTGCTCGATACACATGTTGTAGTTCTCAACAGCAGTGGAACAGTGAAGAATTCTTGTGCTCATTAGTTCTGGGTAAGGGGCAAGCGCATAGAATAAAGCTAATATTTAATCACACGTATTCCAACTCCACTTACCTCCGCTGCTCAAAATCTCCAAACCCCTTCAGCTCCTGCTTCTCCTCCACCTCTACCTTCTCTACCTGCGCGCGCCTCGGCCCTACGCGTACCCAGGCTTCCAGCATTTCCAGTACCTGCGGCTCTCCCTCGGCTTCTAAGTATACGGTGCCGTCGGGCTCGTTCTGCACAAAGCCTGTCAGGCCCAGCTGCTGCGCCTTCTCCTGCGTGCTTGCCCTGAAAAAAACACCCTGCACCTTGCCGTGCACGCGTATGGCCACACGCTTCTTCGCTTTCTCTTCCATCATCCAAGTATAAAGTATAACCTTGTTCCTGCTCAGAGAAAACGGGAAGAACAATCCATGGTTATGCTGTTTATACTTTGGCGGTGCAGAACATTAACCCTGCCCTCATTTGTTATCATTTAAACACGTATACTTGTATACAGGATACGGGACATTTGCCCGCTCAAACACAACCAGGAAGGAGTTAAGAACCATGTCACTACTATTCACAGATTTTAAAAGCTGGCAACAGCACTGCGCTGAAACCGGCGAACCGCTATACCAGCCCGTGCTGGAGTATGAGATAGAGCAGAAAGACCGCACCGAGGAGTTTATCTGGGAGAACATAGCCAAGGCCTACGACGTGATGAAAGACGCCGTGAAAACCGGCCTGAGCGAGGACATGCGCTCCCGATCCGGCATGGTGAATAACGGGGCCAAAAAGGTGGCTAAATCGCCGGTTACGGTGCTCTCGCCGGAGTTCCAGATGCTCGTGTCGCGAGCGCTGGGGGCCAAGGAGGTAAACTCCTGCATGGGCCGCGTGGTGGCTGCGCCAACGGCCGGTGCCTCCGGTATACTCCCGGGCACGCTTACTACCCTGCAGGAGCTGCACGGGCTGGAGGACCGAAAAATACACGAGGCCCTGCTGGTGGCAGCCGGCATCGCCCTGATTATTGAGCAGAACGCCTCCCTGGCTGGTGCCGTGGGTGGCTGCCAGGCCGAAACGGGCAGTGCGGCCGCGATGGCGGCGGGCGGCATTGTCTATTGCCTCGGCGGCACGGTAGATCAGGTGTTCAATGCGGTGGCTATTACCATCCAGTGTATGCTGGGCCTGGTGTGCGACCCGGTGGCGGGCCTGGTGGAAGTGCCCTGCATTGTGCGCAACGCCAGTGCGGCTGCCATTGCCTTTTCTTCGGCCCAGCTGGCCATTGCCGGCGTAGACCCGGTTATTCCGGTAGACCAGTGCGTATCGGCCCTTGGCGAGGTAGGCGAAAGTATGGAACGCAAGTATAAAGAGACAGCCGAGGGCGGTCTGGCCAATACCCCAAGAGCCCGCGAGATAGAGAACTTCGTGCTGGTGCAGGATGTGGAGATTCTGCCGGATGAGGACGAGCACTAAGGCTGCTTTCTGGCAGGGAGGCTACCATTCCTGATGCACGTTTAATCCACTTTTTCAGGAATGGGTGCATTTGTTTGATTTAGTCGAGTTCAGAAGGGAATTAAGCTGGTATAGCAGCGAAAAGTGTTGCTGCTATAACTATCTCCAGACAGAAAGCACCTCTATTCCGACAAACGCAGCGCTTTTCTGCCATTAATGCTGTACCTTTGCACGAACCCAAAACAGAAGGAATTTCTGTAAAAATTTATACTTATGATCAGAAGACCAAGACGTAACCGCCAGACGGAAGCTATCCGCAACCTGGTGCAGGAAACAACACTGGGAATCAATGATTTCATATACCCGCTCTTCGTAATCGAGGGGCAAAACCAGCGCGTGGAGGTGGCCTCTATGCCAGGTATCAACCGCTTCTCTATCGATACGCTGCAGGAAGAAGTGGCAGCCTGCGTGGATCTGGGCATCAAGGCCTTTGCGCCGTTCCCGAGTATACCGGAGCAGCTGAAGGACAAGTATGCCTCCCAAAGCCACAACCCGGAGGGCCTCTACGCCAGAGCCATCCGCGAGATAAAGAAGAACTTCCCCGACGTGGCGATTTTCTCTGACGTAGCCATGGACCCTTACAGCTCCGACGGCCACGACGGTATTGTGGAGAATGGTGTGATTCTCAACGACGAAACCCTGGAAGTACTGGGCAAAATGGCCCTGGCGCAGGCAGAGGCAGGCGCTGATGTGGTAGCCCCTTCGGATATGATGGACGGCCGCGTGGCGCACCTGCGTCATGTGCTCGACGAGAATGGTTACCAGCACGTGGGCATCATGAGCTACACCGCCAAGTATGCCAGCGCCTTCTACGGCCCCTTCCGCGACGCCCTGAGCTCTGCCCCCAAAAAAGGCGACAAGAAAACTTACCAGATGAACCCGGCCAACAGCCGCGAAGCCCTGCTGGAGGCTGAACTGGACATTGCCGAAGGCGCCGACTACCTGATGGTAAAGCCTGCCCTGGCGTACCTGGACATTATCAAATCGCTGCGCGAGAACTCGCACCTGCCTATCGCTGCCTACAACGTAAGCGGCGAGTACGCCATGGTAAAAGCCGCCGCCCAGAAAGGCTGGTTGGACGGTGAGAAAGCGATGCTGGAGAGTCTGCTAAGTATAAAACGCGCCGGCGCAGACATTATCCTCTCCTACTTCGCCAAAGAGTTTGCACAGCTGCAGCAGCGCTAGTAAAGTATAATCTGTCTATAAAACCCGCCTTGAGCTAGTTGCTCAGGGCGGGTTTTTGCTTTTAGTAGTTTACCTCTCCCCAACCCTCCCCTTTTGTCGAGGGCCCCTACCCCCAAAACAGGGGAGGGAGTTTTATACAATACCGGGTCCAACCACCCCTGCCCCTCCTTGGCCAAGGAGGGGAGTTTTCCGACTAATGATTACACCCCTATGGTCCCCTCCAGGGGACAGTTATACTTACTTCTCTCTGTCATCTCGAGCAGCGCGAGAGATCTATCGGGAATTCTCTTCAGATCTCTCCCGAAGGTCGAGATGACAGCAAAGGCAGGGGCTATCGAACTGCTTCCCAGCCTTTGGGTTGAGCGCCTTGTAGATTTCCGGTGCCCGTAAGGGCAGCCCGCAGCGGAGCGAGGAGCAGCTTCAGGCACACCGCGCGATGCCCTTATCGAGGGCCCCTACCCCCAAGGCGAGGCCTCCCGGCCTGGGAGGGCAGAAAGTATAAGTGCAACTTTAGGTTTGTGGGGCTGGAGGATGAACAGAGGCTAGAGAGGATAGCTTGTGTCAAGTGGAAGTAAGCAGCGGCTAGGAAAGTATAAACCAGCAAGTATAAAGTATAGCCAAAGTAAAAGCACAAACTCCCTTAACACAGGAACTCCTTTGACGTTAATCTGATTTTACAGTATCTTTAGAATGGAACATACTTACCCCTCTATACTTTTATGAAAAGACTGAGCCTCTGGCTGGTAGCATTGGGCATGGCCGCAAGTACAACAGCACTTGCGCAGCAGGGCCTGACACCTGACCGCACCAATACGCAGGCCCTCCGGCGCATTGCCACCGATGCCGCCAGGGATTACCAGGCCAACCGGGCAAAGGCTTTGGAGCTTGCCAGAAAGTATGGTTGGCTCATTGAGAAAGAGTATAAAGATGGGACGGTTATCTCGCTGCAGGGAGTGGATGCAACGGGCTGGCCAGTTTACTACATCACCTACAATAGTACCAGCGCCACTACCACCCGCACTAACCAACTCTGGGCAGGAGGCTCCCTTGGCCTGAGCCTGAACGGCGGCAGCAGCAACCTGGCAAACAAGCTGGCTATTTGGGATGGTGGCCGCGTACGCGCCTCGCACCAGGAACTTACGGGGCGTGTCATCCAGAAAGACAACCCCACGAAAGAAAGCGACCATGCCACGCACGTGGCCGGCACTATGATGGCCGGTGGCGTAAACCCCTTGGCAAAGGGGATGGCCTTCGGCTATAAATCGCTGCTGGCCTATGATTTTAACGGGGACAATGCCGAGATGGCCGACGCCGCCAAAGATTTGCTTATCTCCAATCACTCCTACGGTAGCCTGGCCGGCTGGCGCTACAACTCCGACCGCAAGGGCACCGACGAGGACCCGTATTGGGAATGGTGGGGCAACACCGCCGTCAGCAACGAGGAAGATTTCACGTTCGGGTACTACAACAACGAAGCCGCCACCTGGGATGAGATTGCTTACAACGCCCCGTACTACCTGATTGTGAAATCAGCGGGCAACAACCGGGCTGAAAACGGACCAGAGGTGGGCAAGCCATACTTGCAGCGCAAAAGCAACGGCACCTTTGAACTGGTAAAATCGCGCCCGGCAAGTATAAGTAAGAACGATGCCTATGATGTGATTTCTACCACCGGAACGGCCAAGAACATACTGACCGTGGGGGCCGTGGGAGCCCTGTCAGACGGGTATAACCAGCCGCAGGATGTCCGGATGGCCTCCTTCAGCTCCTGGGGCCCTACCGACGACGGCCGCATCAAACCCGACCTGATGGGCACGGGCGTCGAGGTGCTCTCCACCTACTCCTCCAACGACCGCAGCTACCAGGTGCAGAGCGGCACGTCCATGGCTTCTCCCAATGTATCGGGCACTTTGCTGCTCCTGCAGGAGTACTACGCCAACCTCAACAACGGCAAATTTATGCGAGCCGCCACGCTCAAAGGCCTGGCCATCCATACAGCCGACGAGGCCGGAGCCGCTGCCGGCCCGGATTACCAGTATGGCTGGGGTTTGCTAAATGCGGAGCAGGCGGCCAGTGTTATCAGCAACAGCGCCGGCACGCACCTGCTGGAGGAACGCTCGCTCAAACAGGGCGAGGCGCAGACCCTGGAGGTAATTGCTTCCGGTAAGAGCCCACTGAAAGTCACCATCTCCTGGACCGACCCCAAAGGCACTGTCACGTCTGTTGGCTCTAAAGCCCTTAATAACCGCACCCCCAGGCTAGTGAACGACCTCGATATCCGCATCTCAGGCAATGGCAAAGACTACCTGCCCTGGACGCTCGACCCGGCAGCCCCCGAGGCAGCGGCCAAGCCCGGCGATAACGTGCTGGACAACGTGGAGCAGATTCTGATTGCAGACGCTGTGCCCGGCATGAAGTATACCATCACCATCAAGCACAAAGGCAACTTAAAAGATGGCCCGCAGGCTTTTGCGCTGCTGGCGAGCGGCGTGGGCGGCAGGGCAGTCTGCGCCAGCGGCCCCACTTTTAACCAGGGAGCCCGTATCAGCAAGCTGACGTTCGGCGGCCAAAGTATAAATCAGAAAGACGACTGCACCACCTACCGCAACCTGACCTCCACGGTGTTTACCCTGGAGCCGAGCCAGACAAAACAACTTTCGCTGGAGCTGGGCAGTTGCGGCACCGTGGCACCCCGCGTCGCCAAAGTATACATCGACTGGAACGGCAACGGCACTTTCACGGATGCCGGCGAGGAGGTAGCTGCCTCCGGTGTCATCAGCGGCAATAGCACCTTCACGGCCTCCGTAAAGTCACCAGGCGTACTGGTCGCGGGCGATAAAGTGCGCATGCGCGTGGTGGTGCAGGAAACCGCTGATCCGGCCAGCGTGAGCGCCTGCAATAGCTACAGCCGCGGTGAAACCCAGGATTACCTTGTAGAGTTCGTCCGTGCGCGTCACGATATCGGCATTGCCTCTGTGGCTCCTCTAAGGTCCGGTGCTGTGTGCGCCACTCCTGAGCAGGGTGTGGTGGTGGCCATCCGTAACAATGGTACAACCGAGCAACAGAACATCCCGGTAAGTATAAAAGTGTTGAAGAACGGGCAGGAGCTGACCACCCTGAAAGGCATTTTTGATAAAAAGCTGGCTCCCTTTGCACAGGCTGAACTCGTGCTGGATGGTTCTTTCGCCACGGAGGCAGGGGCAACCTACGAGCTATTGGCCGAGGCAGCCCTGGCATCTGACGCGGTAACAGGCAACAACCAGCGCGGCTATACTTTCTCTGTGACAGGCAACACGGACACACCGTCCAATGCCTCAGCGTTCCAGTGCGGCAACAGCCCAATTTATACGTTGTCGGCCGAGGGAAGCGGTGCTCCTTACTGGTATACGTCTGCTACCAGCACCACCCCGATTGCGGCGGGCAACCAGGTGCGTGTGCAGGCTGCTGCGGCAGGCAAAACGCTTTACGCCGCCTTCGATGATTTCTCGGCCACGGTAGGCCCTGCCGATAAAAACCAGTTCCCGGGCGGGGGGTATAACCAGTTTTCGCCGGATGTGCAGGTAACTACCTCGGCCCCGGTGGTGCTGGAGCAGGCCAGGCTATACATTGGCCACAGCGGCAGAATCACATTCACGGTGTATGATGCGAACGGAGCTCCGGTATCGGTGCGCGAGCTGAAGGTAACTGCCACCCGCAGCACCCCGGCCACTCGTTCTCAGCCCGACGACCCGAACGACAAGGGACAAGTATATTACCTGGGCCTGGAGTTGCCCCGCGCCGGCACTTATAATATTGCCATCTCTTACGGGGATAGCGCCACCATTTACCGCAACAACAAGGGCGTGAAAGGCTACCCGTTCGGCTTGGAAAACGTGTTTACCATCAGCGGCAATACGGCCACCTCGGAGTGGGAGAGCTATTACTACTACTTCTACGACCTGAAGGTGCGTGCCCTTGGCTGCGCTGGCCCGCGGGTGCCGGTAACGCTGAAGGAAGGCACTCCGCTGGATCAGCCAAAGATCTCGCGTGAGGGCAAGGAGCTTGTGTCGAGCCAGCCGGAGGGCAACCAGTGGTACCTGGACGGCCAGCCGCTGGAAGGAGCTACCTCCCAACGCATCACCCCTACTCTGAACGGCCAGTATAGCGTAATCGCCTTTAAAGAGGGTTGCATCTCGGATATGTCGTTGGCGTACCGGTACGAGGTGGAGACCGCCTCGCGCGGCGTTGGGCCGGAGCTGAGCGTGTTCCCGAACCCGAGTTCGGACGGGAAGTTCAACTATACTGTAGAAACCTCCGCCCCCGAAAGTATAACCTTACAGGTGGTAGACATGCTGGGCCGGGTGCTTTATACTTCCGCCATCGGCCAGGTAAACGGCCAATACAAAGGCATGGTCGACCTGAGCAAGCACAGCAACGGGTTGTACATCGTGCGCCTGCAGCACGGCAGCCAGGTTTACACCCGCAAAGTTATGATTCGCAAATAACAGTTCTCAAATCAACCCATCACCCGCCGGCGCTGCCTCAGCGCCGGCGGGTTTGTTTTTAGGTTATCCTTCCTCCCGGAAAGAGTCAGTCAGTTTAAAGGTCTTATCAGCGAGCCAATGATAGCTGCCATGCTGTAAAGAAGCTTGGCCTCCGGAGGTTAAGCCTACACGACAAGCCACCAGGTTCCTTTCAGGATGACAGGGTGAAAAGAATGGTGTCTCTCCCAGGAAGTATAAACATAGCCGTACATCCATATTTATTCGCTATTTTGGCTCTATGAAAAGATATCTTATTGCCTCCCTGTGCCTGCTGTTGCTGGCGGCCTGCACCAGGACACAGTACCCGCTGAGCAAACCGCAGCAAGCCTTCTACCAAAGTATGAGCAGCCTTTGTGGCAAATCCTTTAGCGGCAAAGTAATTTTCCCGGCTGATGGCAAGGACCCGTTTGCGGGAGCCCCGCTCACTATGATCGTGCAAACCTGCTCCAATACAACCCTCCGTATCCCATTTTGGGTGGGTGAGGATAAATCCAGGACTTGGGTAATCAGCAAGACGGCAGAGGGACTGCAGCTGAAGCACGACCACCGGCACGAGGACGGCACCCCGGATGAGGTGACCATGTATGGCGGCATTGCCTCTACCGCATCTACCGAACAGGAGCAGCGCTTCCCGGCGGACGCTTACACAGCGCAACTGCTGCCCGCCGCCGCTACCAACGAGTGGACGCTGGCCCTCAGCCCCGATGGCCGCACCTTCAGCTACATCCTCAAGCGCGACAACCAACTCCGCTTCCGCGCCGACTTTGACTTGACGAAGCCGCTGGAGTAAAGTATAAACCTAGTCTTCCTAGGAGGCAAGGCTGTATTATCCAAGCAAAGTGATTCGGTATGGCGCGAGCGTCCACGCTCGTGACCGGCTATCGTTGGGCCTCTGGCCCAGTCGGATTACAAATCCGACCACATAACAAGGCACGGGTTGCAAACCCGCGCCAGCAAGTGGGGGATGAAAAGCCACGGCACCGAGTAGAGGAACTTTGCGAACAATAGCTTCCTGGCGCGAGTCTCCAGACTCGTGACTTGGTGTAATGTTGAGTCTCTGACTCAGCTGGCCCGTAGGGCCAGGAAATAGCCGGCCACAAGCGTGAACGCTCGCGCCATAAGTATAATCAAGGTCAAGTATAAAGTATGAAAAACACGAAGCCCGGGCCATAGCAGCCCGGGCTTCGTGTTTTAAAGTATAAACTACAGGCAAGTATACTTCAGCAAAGTATAAACTCCCCTGCTAAATACCAGTTACAAATCCTCTTCACGCACCAGCATCAGCACTGCCGACTGCGGCACGATAAAGTATTTCTCGCCCTGGTAGTTGATCTCGATGGCGTCGCGTTGCAGGTAAATGGCCAGGTCGCCCTCTTTCGCCTGAAGCGGAATGTAGCGCACCTCCTCTTCATCCTCCTCCTTCCAGGTATCTTCTTCGTAGCCGAAGTCTGCAGGGATAGGATAGCCCGGCCCTACTCTCATGATATAGCCCTCCTGCACCTTCTCCTTTTCCTGCACCCCCGGCGGCAAGTATAAACCGCTCTTGGTCTGGTCGCTGGAGGTTTTAGGCTTTATCAGCACGCGGTCGCCCACAATGATGATTTTCTCTAATTTGTTACCCTCTGAAATTCTCATCTGTATTGTATGCATTCTTATAAAGGATCTGCGGTTACTTTGAATCGCATATCAGCCTTGATAGTTATGTCTTCTGTTACCGGCTTTGCGATTTCGGCCTGTGTCCGGATGGTATAGTTGTCGCCCTTGATGTATTCGTCCAGCTTGGCGTTGGTTGACTTGAGTTTTAGCACGCTGGTTCCTGTGGGCACTTCATCCAGGTAGGCGATTTTCACCTCCGGCTGCTTCTCGCTGGAAATGTAGAGCTCAATGCGCTTCAGGAAATCAAAATTCTGTGTTTTAGGCTCCGTTATCGTCAGCTCCAGCCGGTTCAGGCTTACATTCTTCACTAACTCGGCACGCGTCTTATTGTTCTTAAACGTTTCCTCTGAGTTTGTGGTGATGGTAAACGGTGTGGCTGGCACAAGCGCTCCTAAAGGAAAACCAGACTCAATCGTAAACGTCTCCTCTTCTTCGATGTAAAAAGTAAGCAGGTCTTCGATTTTCTCACAGGCAGTAGCCACAACTGCAAACAGCAGCACAGCCACCAGCATCATTTTTCTCATCAGGGTGTCAAGTATAAAGGGTATAAGACAAATACGGCGGGAAAGGCCAGCCCCGGAGACTACCTTTCCCGCCGCAAGTTACAAAACAAGAAGCAGTTTAGTCAAACATATCGCCTATGCGCACCTTATCATCACTGTCATCGTTCCAGCTCATCGGGTACTTTTCGTCCAGATAAGCCAGGGCATCCTCGGTCAGGTGCAGCGGCCGGAAGGTATCTATCATCACGGCATACTCCTCGGTTTCCTTCTTGCCTATACTTGCCTCCACAGTGCCCGGGTGCGGCCCGTGCGGTATGCCTCCGGGGTGGATGGTGAAAGAGCCGCGGTCCACGCCTTTGCGGCTCATGAAGTTGCCCTCCACATAGTATAGCACCTCGTCGGAATCTACGTTGGAGTGGTTGTAAGGTGCCGGAATGGACAGCGGGTGGTAATCGAAAAGGCGCGGCACAAAGGAGCAAATCACGAAGTTGTGCGCCTCAAAGTTCTGGTGCACCGGCGGCGGCTGGTGGATGCGGCCTGTGATCGGCTCAAAATCCTTGATGTTGAAAGCATAAGGGAAGAAGTAGCCGTCCCAGCCCACGACATCAAACGGGCTTGATTTATAGTAAAACTGATGCAGCTCCCCCTCCTTTTTCACCTGCACCAGGTACTCGCCCTTCGCGGTTTCGGTGATGAGCTCCAGGGGCGGGCGCATGTCGCGCTCGCAGAACGGTGCATGCTCCAGCAGCTGGCCAAAATGGTTGCGGTAACGGCGCGGCGTCTCTATCGGGCTAAACGACTCAATCACCAGCAGCCTTACCTGCCGCTCGCCCTTATCGAAGCGGAATTTGTGGATAACCGTGCGCGGGATGACCAGGTAATCGCCGGGGCCAAACGGAATGCGCCCCATCTGGGTAAGCAGTTCGCCGGTGCCGTCGTGCACAAACACCACCTCGTCGGCCTGCCCGTTTTTATAGTAGTAGTCCATCTCAAGCTCCGATGGGTTGCAGAGGCTGATGGCTACATCGCTATTAAACAGCAGGGTTTTGCGGGCGTTCAGGTAATCGGGACCGGTGACGTTTGCCTCCACAGTGCGCAGGTGCTGCGGCGCCAGCTTCACGCCTTCGGCGCGTTTGGGTGCAAACGGCCTGGGCTCCCTGATGCGGCTGATCTGGGTGGGCGGGTTGATGTGGTACAGCAGCGAGGATACGCCACTGAAGCCCAGCGTGCCTACCAGCTGCTCGGCATAGAGGCTTCCGTCGGGTTGCCGGAACTGCGTGTGCCGCTTATGCGGGATCTCCCCTAGTTTATGGTAAAAAGGCATATAGATTAGTTTTTAAGGTGCTGTTATATTCTACTCGTATCTCGTATCACGTATCAAGTAGCACGACTATTTTGACAATTAGACAAAAGACCGTTTGACAAAGGATCCTGCGAGTACGCTAATCATCCCTCTCCCTTTCAAAAATGAAGATTCACGAACGTGGGGCTAGGGAAATAGTCATCATCAGAACTCTTTTATCTTATGTCACCAAGTCCTTTGCCGAAAAGTCGTGCTACGTGATACGTTAAGGCTACATGCTTCCTGCTGCCAGGCTTTGGGCGCGGCTAAAGTGCTTCAGGCCCTGCAGAAACTCCTCGTCCGACTGGTGCAGCACCGGGAAGAACCCGTCGTTGCCGTACACGCTGCGGGCAATAAAGGCTTTCAGGTGGTTGCGCAGCAGGTCCCTGGAACGCTGGAACTGGGCATCGTTATACTCCACCCCGGAGGCTTTGGCCGTCTGCACCACCTCCTGCAGCATCTTGTCCGTCACCTCGAAGTTCTTGTTAAACTTCTCAAACGGCATTTTCTCCAGCTCTTTCTTATGCTTCTGGTAGTAGTTCAGGCTGTACTCCCGGATCACATTCTTGTTGTAGAGCTGGCTCAGGTACTCCGACAAAGCCGTTGTGTCGCGGGGCACAAACACATCGGGCATAATGCCGCCACCACCATACACGGCCCTGCCAGCCAGGGTTTTATACTTTAAAGAGTCTACCAACAGGCTGCTGTCCGGGTGGAAGTACTCTCCGTTTTCGAAGCGGTGCAGGATGTCCATCTCATACTCGTCCGTGTCGCCCTGCTTGTAGGGTTTCTGGATAGAGCGCCCGCTTGGCGTGTAGTAGCGGGAGATGGTCAGACGCAGTTCGGATCCGTCGTTGAGCGGAATCGGCATCTGTACCAGCCCTTTGCCAAAGGAACGGCGGCCCACAATCAGGGCGCGGTCGTTGTCCTGCAGTGCGCCGGCCACAATCTCGGAGGCCGAGGCGCTGCCCTCATCCAGCAGCACCACCAGCGGACCTTCCTCAAACACGCCCTTGCGCTGGGCAAAGGTTTTGGAGTCGTAGCGGGTGCCTTTGCCGTCGGTATACACGATCATCTTGCCGTTGTCTATAAACTCATCTGCCATCCGGATGGCGTGGTCCATGTAGCCGCCCGGGTTGCCGCGCAGGTCGAGCAGCAGCTGTTCCATGCCTTTCTCCCGCAGGGCCTGGAGCGCCGTCATAAATTCCTGGTAAGTGTTGGCTGAGAAGCGGCTGACCTTGATGTAACCTGTTTTGTTGTCCACCATGTAGCTTACATCCACGGAGTGCGTCGGTATTTTGCTGCGCTCGATGGTTAGGTTCAGCGGCTTCCTGGTGGCGTTGCGCTGGATGGTGAGGTTTACCTTGGTGCCTTTTGGGCCGCGCAGGCGCTTGAATACGCCCTCGTTGTTGATGCCGATGCCGGCCACGGTTTCGCCGTCTACCTTAATGATTTTATCCCCGGCCTGTACGCCCGCCGCCTCAGAAGGGCCGCCGCTGAGCGGAGTGATCACGTAAATGGTATCCTTGAAGATGTTGAACTCCACGCCGATGCCCTCAAAGTCGCCCTCCAGGTAGGAGCGCGCCATGGCCAGTTCATCGGCCGGGATGTAGGCCGTGTGCGGGTCGAGCTTCTCGAGCATCTTAGTGATGGCATAGTCGGTCAGTTCCTCCACGTTCACCGTGTCCACGTAGTCGCGGTCTATGTAGCTGAGAATGTCGCGGAACTTAAGGTAGCTTTTGGCCGTGCCCTGCGGGTTGGTGGTGGAGGGGGCGAACATGGTAGCGCCCAGCAGCAGGCCCACCACCAGCGCCATACTTACGAACAGCGGCAGCCTTACCTGGAACGGGGTGTTCCGGACCCTCCTGTTTTCCTCACCATGCTCTCTATTGTCCATGTGCTTGAAAGTATAAAATCAGTAAAAATGCCGCAGTACAGGCAGGGCAAAGTAGTACAAATTTTACCTTAAATATACTGAAGCCTACTATATCTATACAAATACAAATTTGTTTAAGTTGCTCTATACAAGGTATACTTAATAGCCGCCCCGCCAACAGGCTAAAGTATGGCCCGCACTATCAGATTAATTTTTAAACCCCTACCTTTGCACTGGTAACCACAGCATTGGCGAGCGTATACATATGGGCAGAATTTTAGGGATTGACTACGGAACAAAGCGGGTGGGCCTGGCCTCGACGGATCCGCTCCAGATTATAGCAAGCCCCTTAGAAACCGTTCATGCCCAGGATGTGTTGTCTTACCTGAAGGCGTACGTGCAGCGCGAGCCTGTGGAGGCCTTTGTACTGGGCATGCCCAAGCGCCTTTCCGGCGAGGCCACCGACAACACGCAGCATGTGGTGGGGTTCCAGCGTAAGCTGCAGAAGGAGTTTCCGGGCATACCAGTGCACCTGGTGGATGAGCGCTTTACCTCCAAGATAGCGCAGCAAAGTATGCTGGCCGGGGGGCTGAAGAAGAAGGCCCGCCAGGACAAGGCAACCGTGGACCGCATCAGCGCCGTTATCATTTTACAGTCGTATTTAGAAAGCAGAAACATATGATTTACCCAATTACCGCCTACGGAGACCCGGTTCTGAAGGAGCCGGCGCAGGACATCCCGAAGGACTTTCCGGAGCTGAAAGAGCTCATTGACGATATGTACGCCACCATGTACCACGCCCACGGCGTTGGCCTGGCTGCCCCGCAGATCAGCAAGGGCATCCGCCTGTTCGTTATCGACTCGGAGCCGATGATGGACGACGAGGACAAGGGCAAGGGCGTGAAAAAGGCCTTCATCAACCCGGAGATCGTGGAAGAGGACGGCGAGGAGTGGGGCTTTGAGGAAGGCTGCCTGAGCATACCCGGTGTGCGCGAGGTGGTGTACCGCCCGGAGCGCATTGTGATCCGCTACTTCGACGAGGAGTGGAACGAGCACGAGGATACTTATGACGGCATGACCGCCCGCGTGATCCAGCACGAATACGACCACATCGAGGGCATCCTGTTCACCGATCACCTTTCCGGCCTGAAGAAGCGCCTGATCAAGAACAAGCTCACCAAGATCTCCAAAGGCGAGGTGGACGCAGACTATAAAATGCGTTTCCCGGCCCTGGCCAAAAAGCGCTAAGGTTATACGTTAAATCTATACCAAAACCGGCCTGCTACAGTAGATGTGGCAGGCCGGTTTTGGTATGCTAGAGTTATACTTGGCTTACTCTGTTACAGTCAGTGTATAGGTATCATTCAACACAATTTTTTCTCCTCTATAGTAGTCAAATTCCTGCCCATTGGCTATCTCTCCTTCTTCAGCCTCCACAAGCCTGATTTGAATTGTCTTTGGTGTACTGAAGTCACGACTATTGTATACCCCCAGAAGAGTAGAATGGCTTGTCACTATAGGTGAGATAGTATTGGGATACAGCACAAAAGTAGCTTCTCTGGTTTCGTAATCGACTCCCATCTTAGCTGATCCGGAAAAAGCAAGTTTTACGGTTTGAGGAAATTGAAAAAGCCCGTTTACGGTTATAGGTAGTATCAGTTGGGTAATAGCATCTTTGGACCTGATAACTAAGGTCTCTTCTGCAAAATTAGCAGGTATACCAAAGATGGGTTTAGACGTTTTCTCCTCGTAGTTCAACTGCATGCCCGTTTTATGCTGTAGGGCGCCAAATTCGTAACTTAGCACCTTCAGCTCCAATGGGCGGTTGCCGCGGTACATGTTGTCTTCCACAGACTCCAGACGAATTACCCTTTGCTTTTGCCCGGGCAGGAAAGGAATTCTAAGCAATTGCTTGGTATCATCATACCTCCCTATTTGTATACTGTCCTTCCGAAGGCTACTCTCAAAGAAATTAGGATATTCCCCATCACTAGCGCCATAGTCCAGGTATAAGTATCTTATTCATTGTATTCCTGGTCCAGTTCAACGGTAACTTCAACAACATCTCCCCCCTCCACAAGGGTTTGGCTGGAGCTACTCATCGTTACGTTTACGCTGGCTGGTTCCGGTTCATCTTCTTTACAGCCCCAGAGTACGAGGCACAGGCTAAGGCAGAGCAGGATTTTTGGTTTCATAGGAATTTGGTTAGGTATGTAGGATTGGTTTATAAGCTCCTTTTAGCCTATGGAAGTATGATGCCTGCCCTTCAACTCTTTCCTGTGCCCCTTCCTGCATCCTTCTGCCCCGCTTGCGCTTCTTACCCTGCCCGAACAGGCCAGAAGTTCCGAGCGGAAAAGGCGTTATACTTCCAGCTCATCAGCTTTCTTAGGTAAAGCAATAGATGAAAACCTTCTGCGCTATGAATATACAGATAAAACCATATTTATCATCCTTCTTGCTAAAAAATATCACATTTCTGGTTACACTTTATACTTGAAGCGACTGCTTTATACTTCTGGCGACCCTTCAACAACCGCTATACCTCTGGAAATAAACCTTATTCCTAGCCACATGGCGCTATTGAAGGCTTACTGAAGGTACAGGCTGACGGACGTGAAATTGCACTTGTTACTTTAGCGCTCAGGTGCATGAGTAGGACTCAAAGTATAAAAGCCGCTTGCTATACTTTGGCAAGCGGCTTTTATACTTTGAAGAAAGGAATTTATACTTGCCCGAACGCCTCCGGGTATTTTACGGTGCCTGTCACGCCCTGCAAGCCTCCTGTTACCAACTCAATGGCCATAAAGGCGTTTTCGGGCACGTCAAAAGGTGGTTTTATTTGCCAGGTAATGGCCGGTGCAAAGCCAAATTTGGGATAATACGCCTCGTGCCCCAGCACAATCACAGAGGCGTAACCCAATGCCCTTGCCCTGCTCAGGCCATGCGTTATCAGTTTGCCGCCAATTCCCTGCCGCTGCCGTGCCGGCTTTACGGCCATGGGCGCAAGGGCCAGGCTATCGAACGAGCGTCCGTTTTTATCTGTGATTTTGATTTTGGTGAACAGGATGTGCCCCACTACCTCCTCTCCAGCTACGGCTACCAGCGACAACTCAGGTATAAAGGCATCGCTTTCGCGCAGCAACTCTACCAGCTTCGCCTCGCCTTCCTGCCCAAATGCCGCCTTGTTCAGCTCGTACACCGCCTGGTGATCTGCCGGTTGCTCCTGCCTCATTTCTATCTGACCCATTCTGTGCCAAGTATAAAAGCCCCTATTCCATTTCCTTCTTCCGCCGCGCCATTGAAAACCTGGTGGCCCTGATCTGCCGGGTGGCCAGGAAATGGAGCTTTTCGTTGTACAGCACCCAGCCTCCAACGGCGCCCACCATACTTCCAATCAGGATATCGAAAAAGCGTGTTTGGATCATGGCCGTCGGGTCGACGGTTAGGGCGGTGCCGGTTTCGGCCAGGAAAATGGTGAGAATGGTGATAAAGACCACTGCAATAGCGTAGTTGCGCACCACCAGGAACTCCACGATGATCTGCAGCACGATGATGCTGATGCTGATAGCCAGCAGCGAGGGCTGGAGCAGCAGGATGAACCAGGTCAGGACCAGGCCCAGAAAGGTGCCCAGGATGCGCTGGGCGCTCCGCTGCCAGACGTGCGTGGCACTGACGCCCTGCATCACGGCCGCGCAGGAGGTGGGCACCCAGTAGGCTTTCTCCAGTTCTAGCATGTAGGCAATGAGCAGCGAGAACCCGACAAAACTCCCGAAGGTGACCGACTCGATAAAGTTGACATACTGGTTCTTGGACACCTTGATCACCTCGTCCTGCCCGCGAACCTTCCGCAGCGTAACCAGGCTGTAAACCAGGCCAAGGATACAGGAGATCATGGTGCCGATGCCTGCAAGCCCAATCTGGTACGGCGCCGTCTCGAGGTTGAAGGGCATGGAGATGGCCACGGAGGCAATCATGATGAAGAAGAAGTTGCCCGGCGGCCGCACCATCTTGACGTAGTACAGCACCAGGTGCACGGCAAACGCATACAGCCCCAGCACCACCGAGGCCACCACCGGATGAAACCCGAACAGCACCCCCACCGCAAAGGAAACCATGATGCCAAACGAGCTGGCCATGAGCACAATCATTCGCCGGGCTATACTTTGCGACTGGATGTAAAGTATAACCAGGGCCGCCATGGAGGCTATTTTTCCATCCTGCAGGTGATCGGTGTAATACCCCACCAGCACCGGCAGGCCCACGCACACCCCCGCCAAAACGGGCAGGTGCCACTTCCGATCGGTCTTTCTGAATTCAAAGAGTTCTTTTAGCATCCCTTACAGCCGCCCGTTATAACTGGTGTGACGCCCATCAAAGTATAAACGGAGCCAGCTGCGCAAATATACGGCTGATATTTGGAAACAGGCGACCGGGAATTTACGCAGCGCTATACTTCCGGCTTCATGAAATCGAAGGCGCCTTTCCGTAAGTTAACGCCGTACTCGAGGTACGCCTTGAGGCAGGCCAGGAAATTCGCCCAGCCTTCGGTGTTGCCTCTCAGCCAGCTGATGCCCGCCTCGTCGTTCTCCATTTCTTTCTCCGTGATGGTTACCAGCGTGGCGTTTTCGCCTTTTGGCGTCAGGGTCATCTCCACGAGCAGTTCCTGGTCGCCATGGTCCCAGAAATAGGAAACATACTTGTCTTGCTCTATCCGGCCCACCCTTACCGGGAAACGCTCGTCAAACTCCGGAAACTTCCAGGTCACGGTTTTGCCTGCCTCCATTGGGCCGGAGCTTTCCGAGATAAAGTAGTTCGACATTTTTGCCGGATCCACGATGGCTTCAAACACTTCGTTGGCAGGTTTTAGCACCTGCAGCGCTGCCTTAACTTCCAGTTTCTGATCTTTCATGTGATTTTATACTTCCATTGTCCTTCTTCTAAAAATAGGAAAAATAACTTGTGCTGCTCAGGCCATACTTGCAAAAAATGCTGATGTGTGCCCTGCACCTGTTTTACACTTCCCGACTATCAGGCACGGCCGCTGCCTTGCGCTGCCTAAGCGGGGCAAGAGGTGTCAGAAGAACTCTTGATGCAGGCTTTTATCGTCACATCAGTCGGGTCGTCTGGCCCAGACACTACGTTGCAGTCGTACATCTCGAAACAATGATCAAACTTCCTGGAGGCGTCTATGGTGAAGTAAAACGTCTTATCGAAGGTCTCATCATAACTCACATTTTCCGGCCTGTGACTCAGCAAGATAACGTTTTTATACTCTGTCCCGAGGTAGGTAGAGGTTGTGCCTGTCTCAACATTAAGCAGCTGCACATAAACACCTGAGGTGCACCCCTTCAAAGCAATTATCCTTCCCTCCAGGCACTTCCCTGCCAGAGCTTTGAGGGGATTCGCTGCGCCGTCATCGTCTTTATCGCAGGCGGAAACGGTTGCAGCCAACAGCAAGGGCAGGCAGTAGGACAGGAATCTTCTGAATCTGTACAGCGGGTTAAATTTTCTTCCGGCAAAGCGGAGCGGGCCAGTGGCCTTGGTTCTTGGGGAGGTGAGCTGCTTCATATAAATTAGTTTTTATAAGGGTTGTTAGATTAAAGACATAGTAAGAATGCAGACCTCCTCCCCCTATACTTACCTCCCTCCAGTCTGGCATATAGGATGGTACGGGCAGTATTTAAGCGCCCGCACCAAGCTCAGGTATTACTTCTCCACTACTTCCAGAGCCGGGTTCACCGCCAGCAGATCTGCGATAAAGGCATCTTTGTCTTGCGGGGCCAGGTAGATTTCGTCGAAGCGGTTATACTTCAGCACCAGGCCGCCCCTGGCAAGCGCAGGCTTTATCCCCACCCACATGGTTTTCCCGTTGATAACTTTGCTGATCTTCCGGATATCAATTGTCCCTTTCAGGAAAGCGGATTTATACTTTAGCTGGCCATTTTCGATGATGTAATAGGTATCAACGTATAGCCACAGGAACAGCGCCAGCGGAGCGGCGAGGGGCAGCAGCAGAAAAGGCTTTTCGGAGAAGGTGGCGCTATCGGCAAAGTACAGGACAACCGGAAGTAGAAAAGCTCCTGCCAGCATAGCATGTATAAAGGTATCTTTTTTGGGGGCGTAGGTTTTCATAGGGTGTAATTTGGCAGTTATACTTTATGTTGTTGTTACTGAGCCACAACTGATTATACTTTTAACTATCAGCGTGCTGTTTTCCATACTTCAGTAGCCATTGCTTCCTTTCCAAACCGCTGCCATAGCCGGTTAGCGTTGCGAGGGTCAGTCCGGATTGCCGCTCTGTTCTACATGTAAGATGTGCAACAACCTGTGAATGATAGGCGTGAAAAACACGGCGGTGATACTTAAAAATGCCACGCCACTGTACAAGGCATAAAAAGATGAAAATATTTTGGCAAGGCAACGGTATTACTATTTCCCTGCGGTTTTCCAGTTTCATTTCTGTAGGAGTTCTTTCACCTGTTTTTCTAGGTGGTCAGCTATACTTCTTGTTGTTCAGAGATTTTGTGCTGATTGGCCGCTAGTATGCGTTAGCCTAGCTTCTGGCGATATTTTGTTGCCCTGCCAACAGAGCTCAACAGCTCAGTTCCCGGCACTCCTGCTCCAATACCCCATCAATAATTTCCGGCGGCGTGCCCCATCTTGAAATGGTTCTGTCTAAGAGAACTGGCAGAGCCGAACTGTACCCACCGATCTCTCCTGTCGTCATGCCGACAACTAGCAATGCCAGCTTATGATGCCGGATGACATAGGAACACATGATACAAGGTTCATGGGTCGTCACCAGGAAGCAGTTGGACAAGTCAGCTGTTCCCAACCTGGCCGTTGCGTTTCGTACTGCTTCTATTTCGGCGTGGAAAGTAATATCCCGGTGCGTTTTACCCCCTTCTATGCCTTCGGCAACAACCTGTCCATCTTTGACAATGACAGACCCTACCGGACTGTCGCCCCGGAGCTTTGCTATTGTTGCAAGTTCGATACACCTTCGCATCCAACCTTCATATTTCTCAGTGTCTGTCATAATGCATACTGCCTGCTATAAAGTGATTTGGTAGAGATAGAATCGAGATAGATATACAAAAGTTCTTGGCTTCAGAAGGGGTGGCCTCTTAAAAAGGTAGGTCTCTTTACAATATGCGTTAACAGGTGGTACAAGCTGTGGATGAGGCGCAGCTTTAAAGGCCTACTAAGTAGATTATAAAAGCGCCTCTATTTGTGCTACTATATCCTTCCCGCTACTGGGCCTGTTGGCATCGAAGGAAACAAACTCGCCACTCTTACCTACAAGCAGGTAGCGTGGATAAGCAACGGTGGTACTGTTTTTCTGATTTTCCAGGATGGAAGACCAGACTTGCTCTTCTAACTGCTTATTCATGTAGATATGCCAGCCCTGAAGGTTATATTTTTGGATGGCGTTTTTCCAACGCTGCTTACTGTTCGGGTGGCTGGTCTCCCGTGCCAAATACAGGTATGCGACTTCCTTTCCCTTCAGTTGTACTTTTAAATCAGCTAAGTGCTGGAATTCCTGTATACAGGGACCGCAGGAACTATACCACAAGTCAACATATACTACCTTGTTGCGGAATTGCGGAAGCTGCACAATGTCATTTAAACTATCGTGCTCCTTATCAATAAATAGTGTCTCCTGGTCCCCGCTATAGCTTAAGTCTATTAGATAGTTGATAAAAAAGGCTGCCCCTGTGATAAAAAGCACTGCGATGAAGGAGAAGGTGACTTTCTTTAAAATGATGAATTTCCGATGAAGAATCAGCTGCTTTATACCTGAATAGATTAAGCTAAAAACCAAGGCAACTACTAACAGGGGTAAGGTTTCCTTTATAATGGTAGGATGTAGTAAATGAGACAGCAAGAACTCAGTTCCATAAACCTCAGCCATCCAGGAGGCATACAAAAAAGCCGACGCGCAATAGGTGATTAAAAGAAGGGCAAGATTCAGCAACAGGACGCGCTTTGTTCGTCCTTGGCCAAGATGAGGAAGCAAGTAATACAGATTCCCAAAGAATATAAGGCCCATGCCTATAAATAAGCATGAAGTATAGAGCAGCATAAAAAGGGACTTCTCATCTGTTTTAATAACAATAAAGAATCCCAGCAGCATATATATAATGCCAAATACTACCAGGTCAATGTTTTTTTTCATGGCTGGAGGAGGAGTGTTTCATGTGCTTTTTCGCTTTTGTTCGATTTATCCACTACAACTAGAGTATAAACAGAACCCTATTCCGTTTATACTACCAAATCCGGCACCTAAACAGAACTGGACCATCGAATATACTATATAGCAACGATAATATAAAGAATTAAAGAAGCTATTCTCCGATAACCTTAGTAAAATAGATAAGCAGCTGTGCCTATACTTTCACGCACCGAAAGTATAGGCACTAAGTATAAATCATACTTCTGGCATTTATCCTACCACCGTCTTAGCTCACAGCCTTTTGACATTCTGCAGCACCGAGCTCTCCGTACTTTCCAGTTCCTTAATTACACTGATGCTTCCTTCAGTCTCCAGGATAACAGCGCCCACTCCTTCTACAGAGCCGATGCCTTGATTACGCATCGCTGCCAGGATCTCCTCCTGGGTAACCCGCTGCGCCCGCATGGCCTCCCACAGAAACTTTCCTTGGTAAAAGAGCAGCACCGGTGTCGCCTTTACCAGGTTGCTCAGCTTTTTAGATCGTACCGATGCCCAGGTGATGGCATACTGCAGGAAGATAAGCACGGCAAAAGCCATTGCGCCATCCATTAGCGAAACATCTTTTGACAGCAGCACCGTAGCCAGGGTAGAACCTAGTGCAACGGTAACTATAAAATCAAAGGAATTCATCTTAGATAATGTTCGCTTGCCTGACAGGCGCAGTTGAATGACAAGCACCACGTAGGCTAACACACCGATAACGAGCGTTCGCAATACGCTTTCCCAACTGTCGAGTAGTAGTTTATCCATAACAAGAATTTTAAAGTGTAGTATTTCCCAGGCTCCCTTTTTCACAGGTATGAGCCGGCGTTTAAAGGTCTAAGTCCTCGCTTTCAGCAATGGCTTTCCTCACTTTCCGGAGCATGTGGTTGATAACAGCTGCGTCTGCTTCGGAGGCGCACTGGCTTTGCAATTGCTCCAGCGCCTGTTGCATCTCCCGCCTCAGCGTGCGGTCTTCTTTTCCGTAGTCCCATACAGGCAGCACCGTGCGTGTAAATATTTCCTTAAACGAAAGTTCGCAGATGATCACCCGCGGAATATCCTCGCTGTCGCGGAAGGCAAGCACTGGATAATGATTGAGCCGAAACGCCAGCAGATCAGCCAGGGCGTGCAGGCTGAGCACGGCCGTGCCGGAGTCGTTTATGCCGGGGCTGAGGGCTTTCAAGGCCACTTCCATCAGCTGTTTAAAGCCGTAGAAGGCATTCTTATCAAGCGGCTCGTCGTTATGAAACTCCATGAGGGTATACAGTTGCTCCTGCTGTTCTTGGCTGATTTTGTGTCCGGCATTGATCTCAGCAAAGGCAACGCCTTTCAGAACAAACGACCCCACGGGGTGATGGAAGCGCAACTCCCAGTTCTGCTCCCGGCACAGCTGCACCAACCCTTTTCTGTTAAAGCCCTGAAAGTAACCCGACTCGGGCGCACGTAAAGTATGGGAGCTGTTGAAAGGGGCAGGAACCGCTGGCGCATTATCTTCGCTTTCCCGGCACTGCTGCTTAAGCTCAGCCATTGTTTTCACGTATATGCGCCTGATAATGGTTTCATACTTCACCGACTGCGTGATGTAATGCAGAAAGTAGATAAACAGAAAAATATCGAGGATGGTGAGCAGGATGAGCAGGTATACACTAAGGGCGGGCACGTGTATACCGGTGTCGGTATCGCGGATAGTGCTCAGCAGGAACAAGGCATACACAATAGTGCCGATGTAAAAGCCAAGCACCCATTGCTGAAACCGGTTCTCGATCATACTGTCCAGCACCCGGTTGCTCATGTTGGAGGCGGCCTGGTTCAGCAGGATCATCACCATCGAAAAGCTGAAAACTGTAAGGGAAAGAATGCCGGCGGCGATGGTCGCGGCAATGGACCGGGCAGTACTGGCATCCCGGAGGCTCACAAAGTCGAGGCGGCTCTTGATGGCTTTGCCCAGAGGCGAGAAGTCGATGTAGAGCAGCACGTACGACAAAATCAGGAAACAGCAGGCAATGATAGCAGGGTAAAAGGCAATGCTGTTTACCAGGCTACCATAAAACTGTCGTATCCACTTCGTAAAGTGCGCCTTCATAAAGTGTAGCTCCTTTTCCTTTCCGCCATCCGCATACTTTTAGCTTATAGTTTCCTACGGCAAAACAGCTTAATAGCTACGAAGGCACCTGAAGCGCTTCCTGGCGCCGCGGTAAATTCCCCGCAAATACAACCCCTGTTTTACTAACTCAGTAGGGTTACGTATGAAGCTTTGTGGTTATGAAAGGTAGACTTATACTTCTGGCATTCACCCTGTTGCTGCCGCTCAACGGCTATACCTGGGGCTTTTTTGCGCACCAGCGCATCAACCGGCTGGCTGTGTTCTCGCTGCCGCCCGAAATGGTCCGGTTCTACAAAAAGCACATCCGCTACATCACCGAAAACGCCGTGAACCCCGACAAGCGCCGCTATGCCGTAGAGGGCGAGGCCCCGCGCCACTACATCGACCTGGACGTGTACGGCGACAGCGCTCTGCACAAAATGCCGCGCTTCTGGCCGGAGGCGGTGGACAAGTATACCGAGGACACGCTCATGGCCTACGGCATCGTGCCCTGGCACATCAACCGGATGAAGTACCAGCTCACCCAGGCCTTTCAGGAGCGCGACGTGGACCGCATCCTGCGCCTGAGCACCGAGATAGGCCACTACATCGCCGACGCCTGCGTGCCGCTGCACACCACCCAAAACTATAACGGGCAACTCACCGGCCAGCATGGCATCCACGCCTTCTGGGAAACGCGCCTGCCCGAGCTCTTCTCCGACAGCTATGATTTCTTTGTAGGCCAGGCCACTTACATCGAGCAGCCGCAGCTAAAGGCCTGGGAACTGGTCGCCTCCGCCCACACCGCCCTCGACTCCGTTTTATACTTTGAGCGCGAGCTGACGCAGGAGTTTGACGAGGAGAAAAAGTATAGCTACGAGGTGCGCAACAACCTAACCACGCGCGTATACTCCCGCGCCTTCTCCGAGGCCTACAGCAAGCGCCTGAACGGGCAGGTGGAGCGGCAGATGCGCCTGGCCATCCACACCATCGCCAGTTACTGGTACACGGCCTGGGTGGATGCCGGACAACCCGACCTGCGCCGACTGGCCGACCTCTCTGCCAAAGAGCTGCAGCGCCTGGAGATGGAGAAAAAGGAGTACGAGCAGGGCGCTCACCCTGCGCGCGAGGAGGACGCTTAAAAAACGGGCTCTGTATCGTGCAGCCTGTGCAGGTTCAGGATAATTCTTCCTTCGGCATCCGTATCGTAGGCTCTCTTAAAACGGAAGTTCCACAGGATCTCATCAGGCGTATAGGAAAAACGGGAATGAATGTTCTGCCCGAACGCCTCGTCGTAGCCTTTCACCGATATCAGCACCTCGGCCCGCTGTGCCTGCAGCTGCTCCGGGCTAACATTATACAAGGGGCTTTCCTCATCGATGTGGTGCACCACGGTCCACTCCAGCGGAAAGAAGTGCAGCGAGGCCTGCTCTAACTTAAGGTTGTAGTAGTAGCGGTTGTAATTGGGCCCCTCCACCATCAGCAGCACCCGCGCCTCCATCTCCATCAGCACATTGCTGCGCTTGTTGGCCAGCCGGAACTGCAGCGACCGGCCGCCTTCGGCACCGGGAGCGATAACGGCGTTGTTGCTGTAGAGGATGCGCACGTTAGGCCTGGAGAAGCGGCCAAAAACCACCCCGGCAATAAGCGCAAAGCCCACCCAGCCCAGCAGCGACTCCAGCGTCACGACCAGGTTCGTGGCCACGCCATAGGGGGCCAGTACGCCATAGCCTACCGTGGTGAAGGTCTGCACGCTAAAGAAAAACGCATTCAGAAAGGGCGGGATGGTGGCATCCGTGCCGCGCAGGTTTTCGAGGCCACACCACAGGTACAGCAGGGCGAAGGCCGTGTTTATTAACAGGTACACGCCGAGTATCAGCAGCAGCAGCTTTCCGGTCGAGAGGCGGCTCAGGTACTGGTAAGTATCATAGAGGCGTGGCCGCCTTCCACGCTTTACGATGTTAAAGGAGCCATCTTTGTTGATGAGTCGTTTCGTGGCGCTGGCATACTTTTTCCCCAGGCCCAGGTCAATGGTGCGCCCAAACATAGTGTATGAAGTTAAGCTCTGCTAAAAGATACGCAAACAGCGGCCCCGGCGTAAGCGTTGCGCCGCCAAAGCTTTACGGGGCGTTCAAATATTACCTATATTGCTGCCTTAACCTACGACCATATCGATGGACAGAATTTATACTTTCCGCATCCGCCTGATACTGCTATGCCTGGCCCTGCTGACCCTGCCACAGGCGCAGGCGCAGCAGAACACCGCCGCCACCCTCCAGAAACTCGACGCCTATTACCAGAAGGCCCTGAAAGACTGGGATGTGCCGGGCATGGCCATCGCCATCGTCAGAAACGACTCCGTGATCCTTGCCAAAGGCTACGGCGTGCTCGACAATAAAAAGGGCGGGCAGGTAGACGCCAACACTGTTTTCGGCATCGCCTCCAACTCCAAAGCCTATACCGCCGCCGCCCTGGCCACCCTGGTGGACCAGGGCAAGCTGAAGTGGGACGACAAAGTGAAGCAGTACGTGCCCTACCTGCAGCTCTACGACCCCTTCGTGACGGAGAACCTGACCATCGAGGACCTGCTGAGCCACCGATCCGGCTTCCAGACTTTCAGCGGCGACTTGCTCTGGTACAACACCACCTACAGCCGCCCCCAGATTGTGGAGCGCATGCGCTACCTGAAACCTACGTACAGCTTCCGCGACGGCTACGGCTACTCCAACCTTATGTTCATCGTGGCCGGTGAAGTGATTGAGAAAGTGAGCGGCAAAACCTGGGAAAAATACATCAAGGAGACTTTCTTCCAGCCGCTGGGCATGAACCGCTCCTATACGTCGGTAAACGAGCTGAAAGGTGTGCAGAACGTGGCCTCGCCGCACGGCAACGATGCAAACCGCAAACCAGTGGCCACCACCCTCAACGCCTGGGACAACTGGAACCCGGCAGCCGGCATTTTTACCAGCGTAAACCAGCAGGCCCAGTGGATGCGCCTGCAGCTGAACCGCGGCAAGTATAACAACAAGGAGATCTTCAGCGAAGAATCCAGCCGCAACATGTGGACGATGCACAACCCCTTCCCGGTAAGCAAACAATCCGAGGAGCTGGTGCCTTCCACGCACTTTGTGGGCGCTGGCCTGGGCTGGTTTGTGAGCGACTACCAGGGCCGCAAGCAGGTGTACCACGGCGGCGGCCACGAGGGCATGAACAGCCGCACGGTGCTGGTGCCGGAGGAGAACCTGGGCATGGTCATCCTGACCAACAGCATGAGCAGCATCATGACCCCGCTCGGCAATTATACCTTGGATCAGCTGCTGGGCGTGGAGAATGGCCGCGACTGGAGCCAGTTTTACCTCGACAGGGCCGCCGAGGCCCGCAAAGCCGAGGCAGCCGCTGCCGCCAAGGCGCCGAAAGAGAAGAAAGCCAAAAAGAGCAAGCCCGCTCGTGACCTGCAGGACTACACCGGCACCTACCACAGCAAGCTCTACGGCAACGCCACCATCAGCCTGAAAGACGGCAAGCTGCACCTGCAACTGGAGCCGGCCCCTGTCCTGAGCGGCACCCTCCACTTCTGGCAGCACGACATCTTTAACCTCGATTGGAAAAACGATTATGCCCTGCTCACGCCAACCAACGTGCGCTTTATCACCGGCGAGGACGGAAGTATAAACCAGATGCGCCTGGATGCCGACAACCCGGACTTCCACTTCAGCGAGCTGGAGTTTGAGAAGGTGAAATAACAGCAGACGTTGTAAAGTATAAAAGGCCATACTTGCGTATGGCCTTTTTCTTTTAGTGGTACGGATGTTAGTAACTTACCAGCACTGCTATGGTGCCAGCTACCGCAAAGTAAGCGGCGATAATCAGGTACGCCAGGGTTTCCTGGTCTTTGTAAGCATTTTTCATGGCAATCAGCGTAAAAATTTTCACATATAAAGTTCCGTTATGATTTTGTCTTTATTGTGTATACGCCGCTTTGCTTACAAATGTTAGGGTATAAATTATTGACTTTCTAAGGGTTAAAGCCTTATGGCTGTACTTTTAGAGGATATTTTCTGCTGCAGAAGAAGCTGCTGCTATAGTACTGCTTTTTTGTTGACCTAAAACCGTAACAGCAGCTGTTGCCGCGCCTGCTTCAGCAGCCGGAGCGGTAGCGGCAGGTGGTTGTACTTTAACGTGTAAAATGGCACCGGCACCGGCCCGAAGCTTTGGTAAAAGCCGGCTATACTTTCTATCATGGGGCTTTCAAAGTCCAGGATCTGCGGGGTGTTGGCGTTGCGTTGGATGAGGTCGTCGAGAAGTAGGGTACGGCCATTGCTTTTCCGCCCGCTGCTGTCGGCTGCGTTGAAGATGTAGGTGATGTAGCCGCCATAGTATAAAAACAGCGCGCCCGCAGTGGTGCTTCCGTCTTCCGATAAAGTATAAAGCAGCTCGGCTATCCCCTTTTCCACACAGGATGTGTATAACTGGCGCAGCGTGTCGTAGGCCGCCTCATCCACCCCGCCGTATACTTTGTGCGCAATGTTCTGCCGGAACAGGCCGATGAGCGGCTCGATGTCGTGACTGTGGGTGATGCGCAGCTTTTCGCGGCGGGCTTTGTTGAGGTTATACTTGCGATCGCGGTTGTAGCCTTTCCAAAGCTGCTCGTATGGCTTGTTCAAATCCAGGTACAAAGTATAAACCCGCTGTAGTTCTTCCTGTTTTACACTTTGGAGGGAAGCGGAATTGCCGGTGCAGAACGCGTAGCCCGACGTATACTTGAAGTGCTGCTGCACCAGCGCCAGAAACGCCTCCGCCTGCGCCGGCCTCAGCTCCTGCCGCGCATAGATGCCCAGCTGCTGGCAGAAGAGCGGCTGCTGCAAGTATAAAATGCCATACTTGCGGCGCACCGGCAGCGGCATTATGCAAGTATAAACTCCCCCCTCCTGCTCCACCACCGCATGCCATCCCGGCGACACCACATCCAGGTACCACGAGAGCGCATACACCTGCCGCTGGCTGGACGCTTCCACACAGGCATCCCAGGCGGCTTTATTGATTTGGTTATGCTGGAGTAAATGCACCACAAGTATAGATTTTATACTTCCTCGGCCACGCCGGAGGCGAAGAAGGTGCGGTATACTTTCATCCGCAGGTTGCGGATGATTTTGACGTAGAGCGGCAGCGCGTTGTGGCGCAGAGCAAAGTACTTGACCCGGTGCGCCCCGAAACTGGCGTAGAAATGCTCAATCTGCTCAATCATTGGGCTTTCAAAATCCAGGGTATACCCGGTGCCCGCGTGCTGCCGGATGATCTCATCGAGCACCAGGGTACGGCCATTCGCCACGCGCCCCTCCTCATCGGCGGAGTTAAAGGCGTAGCTGATAACATTGTTATACTTGAAGAACAGGCAGCCGGCGTTCACTTCGCCGCCGGAGGTAGTATAGATCAGCTGCGCCACACCCCGCTCCTGCATCACCCGGAACAAATCGCGCAGCATTTGGTAGGTGCTCTCGGCCACACCGCCCACCACCTTGTGCTCGATGTGCTTTTTAAAGTGCTCGATCAGCGGCTCGATGTCGTCGCTCTCGAACATACTCAGGTTAGCCCGCTGCGCCCGCTTCAGGTTCATCTTACGGTCGCGGGTGTAGTTCTTGTAGAGCTCGGGGTAAGGCTTGTCGAGCTTCAGGTAGCGGGTGTAGCGGGCCACTAGGTCATACTTTTCCTGCAGCTGCTCCAGGCTGGCGGTGTCGCTTTTGTTAAACCTATAGCTGTGGATAAACTTATAGCGCCCGGTGGCCAGCTCCAGCATTTTCTCGCGCACACCGGGGCAGCTTTGGCCGGTGGTAAAGATTCCCAGCTGGTGCGTGTGGTAGGGTTGGCTCAGGTACGGGAAACCCATTTTCTGGGTGCCTGGCAGTGGCACCACCGTGACATACTCCCCGGCCTGCTCCTCCACCAATGCCTGCCAGCCCGGCGCCACCACATCCAGAAACCACGACAGGGCATACACCATGTTATCGGCAGAGGCCGTGATGCAGGCGTCCCATTTGGTTTTGTCTATCTGCTCGTGGCGGAGGTACCTTATCATACGTTTCAGCGGTAGTGCGCCCGCCACAGCTTGCCGGCAGGCCATGGACAAACTTAATCATTTTTAGGCTGATGATTGCGCTACGAAAGCCCTTTAAAAGAGCAGGGGCTGCCTCCTGTTGGAGTGCAGCCCCTGCTTATGTGGTACTGTTGGTAAATCTAAGCCATCACCAGCATGTGACTGATAAAACCACCCACGATAAAATAAGTAGCAACGATTACGTTTACCAGAGAATCATTCAGTACAACTTTTTTCATGATGTTTAAATAGTTTTGAGGTTAGTTTATAGAGTGAGATGTAAATACTTTGTTCAACTTCTTGCATGAATATCACTATTCTTTTAAGCAAGCGATGCAAATAAATATAAGATAAAGTTAATATACAAATTATTGCATGTTATTACTTCTGGTTTATACTTTACCCACTACACCTCATCCCTAAATATTACAAACATCTAATTATCAACCACATCACTAAAGCATATCTGAGTAGTAAAGAGTCCAATAAATTTTTTTTAAAATATTTTTTAAATATTGGTTATAACCCGCCGTTTATCAACCAGTTATCTCCGTAACAAGGCATAAAAAAGCCCCCGCAACCTGTGGCTGCGGGGGCTTTTCATACTTTATACTTTCAGGTTACACCAGCTTCTTGTAGCGGATACGCTTCGGCTCCACGTCGCCCATGCGCTTCTTCTTGTTCTCCTCGTACTCGGTGTAGTTGCCCTCGAACCAGTACACCTGCGAGTCGCCTTCAAAAGCAAGGATGTGCGTACAGATGCGGTCCAGGAACCAGCGGTCGTGGGAGATGATAACGGCGCAGCCGGCAAAGTTCTCCAGGGCGTCTTCCAGGGCCCGGATAGCGTTCACGTCCAGGTCGTTGGTAGGCTCGTCGAGTAGCAGCAGGTTACCGCCTTCTTTCAGCGTCATGGCCAGGTGCACGCGGTTACGCTCCCCGCCCGACAGTTTGTCTACTTTCTTCTCCTGATCTGCGCCCGAGAAGTTGAATTTGCTTACGTAAGCGCGGGAGTTTACCTGGCGGCCGGCCATGATCATGTGCTCGGTACCACCTGAAATCACCTCAAACACCGACTTGCTCGGGTCCAGGTTGGCGTGCTCCTGGTCTACGTACGATATCTGCACGGTAGAGCCCACGCTGAAATCGCCCGCATCCGGTTTCTCCTGGCCTGTGATGAGCTTAAACAGGGTTGTTTTACCGGCGCCGTTCGGACCGATGATGCCCACGATACCACCCTGCGGCAGTGCAAAACTCAGGTTCTCGAACAGGAGTTTATCGCCATAGGCCTTGCTGATGCTGTGCGCCTCGATGACCTGCGCCCCCAAGCGCGGGCCATCCGGAATGAACAGCTCCAGCTTCTCTTCCTTCTGCTTCGCGTCCTCGCCGGCAAGCTTGTCGTACTGGCTGATACGGGCCTTAGACTTGGCATGGCGGGCTTTCGGGGCCATACGCACCCACTCCAACTCGCGTTGCAATGTTTTCTGGCGCTTGCTTTCTGTTTTCTCCTCAGCGGCCAGGCGGCTGGCCTTCTGCTCCAGCCAGCTGCTGTAGTTGCCTTTCCACGGAATACCCTCGCCACGGTCCAGCTCCAGAATCCAGCCGGCCACGTTGTCGAGGAAGTAACGGTCGTGGGTTACGGCGATAACGGTACCTTTATACTGCTGCAGGTGCTGCTCCAGCCAATCCACCGACTCAGCGTCCAGGTGGTTGGTAGGCTCGTCCAGCAACAGCACGTCCGGCTCCTGCAACAGCAGGCGGCACAGGGCCACGCGGCGCTTCTCGCCACCCGACAGGTTGCCGATAAGGGCGTCCTCCGGTGGTGTGCGCAGTGCATCCATGGCGCGCTCCAGGCGGTTGTCCAGTTCCCAGGCATTCAGCTGATCGAGTTTCTCCTGCACGTTGCCCTGGCGCTCGATGAGCTTGTTCATCTCATCGTCGGTCATCTCCTCCCCGAACTTCATGTTGATCTCGTCGAACTCCTTCAGCAGGGCCACCACTTCGCTCACGCCTTCCTCTACCACCTCGCGCACGGTCTTGGTGGGGTCCAGCTGCGGCTCCTGCTCCAGGTAGCCAACGGTGTAGCCCGGGCTCCAAACTACCTCGCCCTGTATTTCCTTGTCTACGCCCGCAATAATCTTGAGCAAGCTGGACTTACCCGAGCCGTTCAGGCCCAGCACGCCAATTTTGGCACCATAGAAAAAGGAAAGGTAGATATTCTTCAGTACTTGTTTCTTTGGCGGGTAAATCTTGCTCACCCCGGCCATCGAAAAAATAATGGTTTCGTTGCTCATGCTTTATCTGATATAGTGTTTTGCTTATATGTTCTGTAACAAAGGTACTGACTTTTAGTTGCCAAAGCAGGTTTGGGAACGATGCAGCTATCCGCCTGATTACTATTAACGTAAGGAATGACAAATATCGCAAAAATTCATGTCTCCGTACTTCACAAAAGTGCTTTGAAATCCTTAAACTTGTAAAAATCTGTATGGGTAAGGTACGCGCTTACTGATCCTGCACGAGTAACTGCCAGCCGCGCCAAACGCTAACGGCAAGCCTGCGTATGCAAAGGTTAGTTTACTTCCGTTGCCTTACCCGGTAATTACTATACGACCCATAACCTAATCCAGTAAAATGGAACACAACAACTTATTGGAAGAAGCCAAGAAGTTTGGTTTTACCCAGGACCAGCAAGTGTGGCTAAAGCCCTTTATGAACTACCCCGCCCGCAGGGTAGGCGAAGTGAAAGAGTCTGAGGATGACTCGCTGGTATACTTTGCCAAGCGTTTCGAGATGTTCCGCGAGAAGGTGAACAACCTGCTGCAGCGCATCGAAACCTCTGATAACAAAGGCTCTTTCCTGATGAAAGTACTGCACATGAAGGAGCAGGTAGGCAACTACGATGCCCTCGGCGACTTTGAGCAAATCTATCACATCCTGAGCAAGGCAGAGGAGGAGATAAACGAAACCATCCGCCAGAACCGCGAGAAAAACCTTGGCATCAAAATAGGCCTCATACAGGAGGCCGAGGCCCTGCAGGAGAGCATCGAGTGGAAGGAGACGACCGAGAAGATGAAGGACCTGCGCACGGCCTGGATCAAGACCGGACCTGTGGAGAAAGAGCTGACCGACGAGATCGAGGCCCGCTTCCGGGATGCCGTGGAGGGCTTCTTCGAGCGCAAGAAGAATTTCTTTGAGGACAAGAAGCGCATGCAGAGCCGCGCTTATGACCGTTACCGGGAGCTCATCAACCAATCGTACGCGCTGCAGGAGTCGGAGGACTGGGAAGGCACCACGGCCAAGCTGAAGCAACTGCAGAACGAGTGGAAAGAGGTGGGCGGCAACCTGCCGCGCAAAACCATGACCAACCTCTGGAACAGCTTCCGCAAGGCGCACAACCACTTCTTCGAGCGCCTCAAGCGCAAGATACAGAAGGAAAAGAACGCCTCGCGCGACCAGTTTTACGAGCAGAACTACGCCCAGAAGCAGCAACTGGCCAGCGAGGCCGAGCAACTGCTGCAGGACATGAGCCTGAACGATGCCGTTCGGCGCGCCAAGGAACTGCAGGCCGAGTGGAAGAAGGTTGGCCCGGTTCGCCCGGAAGTATCGGACCTGGTGTGGGAGCGCTTTATCAAGGCCTGCGACCGCGTATTTGAGATGAGCAGCCTGGAGCACTACATCCGCAAACGCCAGCAGACGAACGGCGAGTCGCTTTCTGAAACGGACGGGCTGCAGGCACGCATCACGGCCCTCCGGGATTTTATCAAATCAGACAAAAACGAGCTGGAGGTGCTCGAGTCTAACCTGGACAAGCTGAACGACTCTCCGAGCAATGAAGCCTTCCGCAACATGCTCAAGGGCAAGATCCGGAACTTCAACCGCAAGATCGGCACCAAGACCTCGCTGATTGAGATGTTCCAGAGTCAGCTCAGCGCTATCTCCCGCTAAACCAAGGCATTGTATATACTTTATCAAAAAAACGCCTGCTGCCGCTGCAGCAGGCGTTTTTTGCTTTTTCCCCCATTCCTTGCGCTTCTTCTTACGCCCTGTGTTATAAATTAACTGTGGAGGCTAAAATTTCTGCGTTACGAATGAACATTTGTGCTTTATTTGCGTTGTGTTGGTAAAACAGACAAAAAAGCAATAAATATTTGGTAAAAATTTTTGTTCTTGTTTTTATTTATACTTTTGCGACTATATACAAACGCCAATAAGTTAAAGGAGAAAATACTATGTACTGGACACTTGAATTAGCTTCTTACCTGGAGGATGCACCCTGGCCAGCCACTAAAGATGAGCTGATCGACTACTCTATTCGCTCTGGTGCCCCGATGGAGGTTGTAGAGAACCTGCAGGCCCTTGAGGACGACGGTCAGCCTTATGAGAACATTGAAGAGATCTGGCCTGACTATCCTACCAAGGAGGATTTCATGTTTAACGAAGACGAGTACTAATAATTAGTAATTGCTAATGAATAATGAGTAATTGCGCTTGAGGTAGAACCTCTGCATTATGATTCATTAGTCATTCATCATTACTCATTGATTAACGTCGTCACAGTAAAAAATCTGGTTGCGGGTTATGGCCATCGTGTGCTAATCCGCAACCTTTCTTTTTCTGTGCCCTCCCCTGCCTTTGTTGCCATTATCGGCCATAACGGGGCAGGCAAAACCACCCTCTTCCGCGCCTTTCAGGGCAAAATAGCCTACCAAGGCGAAATACTGGTGCAGAACCAGAACCTGCGCCACCTCTCTAACCCATCCGGCAAGGGCCTGGTAGCCTACCTTCCGCAGAAAGCTTCCGTCAACTTCCCTATCAAAGTGCACGACCTGGTAGTGATGGGGTTGTTCCGCAAGAAGCGCTTTTTCGAGAATTATACTTCCGAGGATTATGCGTTGGCGGCCCGGGTGCTGGAGCAACTGCAGCTCTCGCACCTCCTAAACCACGACTTTACCACCCTTTCCGGCGGCGAGCAGCAACTGGTCTGGCTGGCCCAGCTGATGCTGCAGGACGCCGGCATTAACCTGCTGGACGAGCCCACGCAGCAACTCGATGTGTATTACAAGAACAAGGTTTTCGGCTTGCTGCAAGACTGGGTAGAAGCGCGTGGCAAGACCGTGCTCTGCATCACGCACGACCTGCAAAACCTGGCAAGTATGCGGGGCTTCCTGCTGAACCTCTCTAAACCATACCCTGTCCTGGAGCCGCTATCCCCGGAAACCGTGCAGGAGAACCAGGCTTTTCTGGAGGCGGGGCGACAGGCAGTGGTGTAGAGGATCATAGGCTATAAGGGAGTCTATACTTTATACTTCTTTTCCGGCCCTTCCTGGCGCAAGTCTCCAGACTTGTGTCCCGCTATGGTGTCGGGTCTCTGACTCAACTGGCTTAAAAAGCCAGGCTTTATACTTTGGCTATACTTTTATACTTGAGCTATACTAGCTGGTTTATACTTTCGCTGGCGCGAGCTTGCAGCCCGTGTCTTTGTACACTCGCTATATTTCCATAGCTGCTGCTTTCTGCAACTGGACACAAGCTATCCTTACTAGCCACTGTTCATCCTATAGTTCCCACAGGCGTATAGTTTCATCTCTAGCTTTGGTGCCCTCCTAGGCCGGGAGGCCTCGCCTTCGGGCTTCGCGCGGTGTTCCCTCCTTGCCTCGCTCGCGCTCGGCATGCCCTTGGCGGGCACCGGATCTCACAAGGCGCTCAACCCAAAGGCTGGGAATCATTCGATAGCTACGGCTATTGCTATGCAACAGGTACCAACTGTCCCCTAGAGGGGACCACAGGGGTGTAATCACCTGCTGAGTTTATACTTTGCACGGACAGCAGCGACGAAGCTTATACTTCAGCAGCAGTAACCACAGGCTCCCCGCCTTGGCTAAGGAGGGGCAAGGGGTGGTTGGACCCGGTACTGCAAAGCTCCCTCCCCTGTTCTTAGGGGAGGGCTGGGGTGGGGTTTATACTTAGCCAGAGGTGGTTGGGCCCGGCACTGAAAAGCCGCCTATACTACCGAAGGCTATACTTCGGCAGCAAAGGCCTCGGCTAGTATAAGATCCTCTGGCGTGGTGATTTTGATGTTGCGGTAGCTGCCCTCTACCAAGGTTATACTTTCGCCTATACTTTCCACCACAGAAGCGTCATCGGTGAAGTGCTCCTGCTCCGGCTGTTCGTAGGCCCTGCGAAGGATGCTTACCTGGAAAACCTGCGGGGTTTGCACCAATTTGTACTTGGCTCGTGGCACGGCACGGCTTGTCTCCCCTACCAGCTCCCGGATAGAGTCCTTCGGTGAAACGGCTACCACGGCGCATCCATACTTAGCGGCGGCATCGTAGGCGGCGCGAATGGTGTCTACTTCCACAAAAGGGCGCACCCCGTCGTGCACCGCCACAAGCCCCTCACCCATGACGGCATCCAACCCGTTCTTAACAGAGCCAAAGCGCGTTGCGCCGCCTGGCACCGTCATGTGGAACAGCCTGAAATGATACTTTTGGCAGAGGCTGCGCCAGGTGCTCAGCTGCTCCTGCGGCAGCACGACAATCAGCCTGACGCTCGGGCTATACTCATAAAAGCGCTCGATGGTGTGCATCAGGATAGGTTTACCTGCCACTTCGATAAACTGCTTCGGTAAATCTTGCTGCATACGGGTGCCGCTGCCACCGGCCACTATAATTGCGTACTCAGGAGTCTGTGCCATGGGGTAAAGTTAGAAAGTTTGGAAGTTAGAAGATTAGAAAGTTTGGGAGTTGGTGAGTTTGGGAGTTGATGAGTTTAGGAGTTGATGAGTTTAGGAGTTGGGGAGAGGTAATTTCTGATATAGAATAGAAAAGCCGCTTTAAAAAGAAAATCCCCGGCATTGCGGGCCGAGGATTTATACTTTGGAAGTAGTTTATACTTACAGGATCAGCATCACGTCTCCGTAGCTGAAGAAGCGGTAATTCTCTTTGATGGCCTCCTCGTAGGCTTTCATGATAAGGTCGTAACCACCGAAGGCAGCAGCCATCATCAGCAGCGTACTTTCCGGCATGTGGAAGTTGGTTACCAGCGCATTGGCTATCTTAAAGTCGTACGGAGGGAAGATGAAACGGTCGGTCCAGCCCTCGTTGCTCTTCAGGCGGTTGCTGGCCGATACAGACGACTCCAGGGCACGCATGGTAGTTGTACCAATGGCGCACACACGCTTCTTGTTATCCAGGGCCTTGTTCACGCGCTCAGCAGTAGTGGCAGGAACGATAAAGTTCTCAGAGTCCATCTTGTGCTTGGTCAGGTCTTCCACATCTACCGGGCGGAAAGTGCCCAGGCCCACGTGCAGCGTAATCGGCTCCACGTCCACACCTTTAATCTCCAGGCGCTTCAGCACCTCCTTGGTAAAGTGCAGGCCAGCTGTTGGAGCAGCCACGGCGCCCACGTTCTTGGCATACACCGTCTGGTAACGCTCACGGTCCTCCGGCTCAGCCTCACGCTTGATGTACTTCGGAAGCGGCGTCTCGCCCAGGTCGTTGATGGTTTTGTAGAACTCCTCATCCGGGCCGTCGAACAGGAACTTGATGGTACGGCCACGGGAAGTGGTGTTGTCGATAACCTCGGCTACCAGGTCGCTGTCGCCGAAGTATAGCTTGTTGCCAACGCGAATCTTGCGGGCCGGGTCTACCAGCACGTCCCACAGGTGGATGTCTTTATTCAGCTCGCGCAGCAGGAAAACCTCGATCTTCGCCCCTGTCTTCTCCTTGTTGCCGTACAGGCGAGCCGGGAACACCTTGGTATCGTTCACCACCATCACGTCGCCCTCGTCGAAGTACTCCAGGATGTCTTTGAAAACGCGGTGCTCGATTTTACCGGTGTCGCGGTGCACTACCATCATGCGGGATTCGTCGCGGTTCTCGGCAGGGTGAGTGGCCAGGTAACTTTCAGGAAGATCGAATTTAAATTCAGATAATTTCATATATCAAATATTACGGTATTTGGTTCCTATACTTGCAGGGGATTTCTAATCAGACAACAGCAGAACCTCGCGTCGGGGTTCATAATCAACCGCATACTAAAAAGCAAAAAATCAAACCGCAAATTTACTCAGTTTGCCCGAATAATTCTTACTTTTAAGAAAATTACTTCCCTCTGTTACAACTGATATAAGAAGAAGCCCATGATCTACCTCCGCCTGATAGCTGAGAGTTTCCGTTTTGCCTGGCAGGCCCTGCGCGCCAACCTTCTGCGTACCATTCTGTCGTTGCTGGGCGTCACGATAGGCATCTTCGCGATTATCTCCGTGTTCACGCTGGTAGACTCACTGGAGCGCAATGTGCGCGACAGCATGAGCTTTATCGGCGACAAGGTGATTTATGTGCAGAAGTGGCCATGGTCTACGGGAGGCAGCTATCCCTGGTGGAAGTACTTTCAGCGCCCGGAGCCAACAGAGCAGGAGTTCCGCCTGTTGGAGCGACGCATTACCACCAGCGCCGGCGTCGCCATCATGGCAAGCAGGGGCGGCAACACCTACAAGCAAGGCAACAACAGCTACTCCAACGGAAACCTGACAGGCATTTCTTACGACTATCCCAAGGTAAGTGAGGTGCCTATCGCCGACGGCCGCTACTTTACGCCACAGGAGTCGGAGGCGGCGCGCAACGTGATGATCATCGGCGACGAGATCGCCACCACCCTCTTCCCCTACGGCAGCCCGATCGGGCAAACACTGAAGGTGGCCGGGCAAAAGTTCACCGTTGTCGGGATAATCGAGAAGCAGGGCGAGAATATTTTCGGGATGGAGAACATGGACCAGATGGGCATGATCCCCTACAGCACCTTCTCTAAAATGTTTGACGTAGGCCCCCGTGGCATCGGCTCCAGCATTGTGCTAAAAGGCCGCGAAGATGACCCGGGGCTGCTGGAACTGGAGTATGAGGCCCGCGGCATTTTGCGCAACATACGCGGCCTGCGCCCCCGCGACGAGGACAGCTTTGCCATGAACCGCCCTGAGATGATACAGGAGGCCATTGGCGGCTTCTTCCAGGTTGTGGGCCTGGGCGGCTGGGTTATTGGCGGGTTCTCAATCTTGGTGGGCGGCTTTGGCATTGCCAACATCATGTTCGTGTCGGTAAAGGAGCGCACCAACATCATCGGAATCCAAAAATCACTCGGAGCCAAAAACTATTTCATACTTTTCCAGTTCCTCTTCGAGTCGGTGTTCCTGAGCCTGCTGGGCGGCGGTATCGGCATTATGCTGGTGTTCCTGCTCACGCTCATCCCGCAGGACATGATGAAGATTACCCTCTCGGTGGGCAACATTATACTTGGCCTCGGCGTATCGGCCGTGATTGGGATGCTGTCGGGGATTATACCGGCGGTGCTGGCCTCTAACCTGGACCCTGTTATTGCCATCCGTTCCAAATAAGGCAAAGTATCGCGTGGCTTTTCCTGTTTTAACCTCACGAAAACGAAGGACCAACGTATCTAAATAAAATTTGTGAAGATGCGCGCCGTTATTGCAGCGGCGCAGGAGCGCGAAAGCCTCCGCAGAAGATGACGAGAAAGAAAATGACAAAACTTAGAAAGACGAGTAAGACCAAGCTGAACGACGAGGCGCTGCACACCGGCAGTGGCCAGACCATCCTGAAGCCAGACGTAAACGACAATAAAGCCAGATCGGTAACAGACCTGCGCGAGAGCGGCCAATCCACTGCCCCGCCGGCCTCCGCGGAAGACATAAAAATACGCCGTGCCTTTGTAGACAAGGACTGGAACGAGATTAAGATTGCCGACTCGTGGCAGATATTTAAGGTAATGGCCGAGTTTGTGGATGGCTTCGAGAAGCTGGCCAAGATTGGCCCCTGCGTTTCCATTTTCGGTTCGGCCCGCACCAAGCCCGACAACAAGTACTACATTATGGCCGAGGAAATTGCCGCCAAACTGGTGCGCCACGGCTATGGTGTGATTACGGGTGGTGGCCCGGGCATTATGGAGGCCGGTAACAAGGGCGCTCACTCGGAGGGAGGCAAATCAGTGGGCCTCAACATCCACCTGCCCTTCGAGCAGTTCAACAACATCTACATAGACTCCGACAAGCTCATCAACTTCGACTACTTCTTTGTGCGCAAGGTGATGTTTGTGAAGTATGCGCAGGGCTTTGTGGTGTTGCCGGGCGGTTTTGGCACGCTGGACGAGCTGTTTGAGGCGATCACGCTCATCCAGACGAAGAAAATCGGCGCTTTCCCGATCGTGCTGGTGGGCCGCGAGTACTGGAGCGGCTTGCTGGAGTGGGTGGAAAACGTGATGCTGAAGATGGAAAGCAACATCAGCCAGGAGGACCTGGACCTGGTGCACATCGTGGATGACCCGTCGGAGGCGGTGAAAATCATCGACGACTTCTACAGCAAGTACCTGCTCTCCCCGAACTTCTAAGAGCGTTATACTTTATACTTATACTTTGGAAGCCCGCTGCCAACACAGCGGGCTTCGTTGTTTTTATACTTTACTTCACAAGCCTATTACCTGTTGTATTTCAAATTTACCCTCTCATTAGCCCTGTGCTCATCGTGCAGCAATCGGCGGCAACGGCTTTACCCAATGGTATGGCTATCGTATATTATACTATGCTTAGCCCGGAGAAAGAGAAGATAAAGAAGCTGAAGAAAAAGCTCAGGATACAGGAGAAGAAGAACGCCGAGATACGGGACCAGATGGCCACGCAGCGCACCGTCTTCGCCAATGAGCGCACCCTGATGGCCTACCTGCGCACGGCCATGACCATATCAGCCGGCGGCTTTGTAGCCATCAAACTCTCCGACGATATGTACCTGGAAGTAATCGGCATTATACTCATCCCGATTGGCATCATACTGGCTGCTTACAGCTTTACCAGATACAGGCACAAGCAAAAGCTGATAGAGGGCCACAACCAGGACTACCGCCCCACCAGCCACGAGCACGAGCGGGCGCACCACAACAGGTACGGCAGCGAAAGCCCGGACGGCTTGCCTTAAACATACTCTGCTATTACCGTATACTCCATGCAAACACCCGGCTATGGCCATTTCAGAACAGGATGAGATTAGAAAGCTGAAAAAGCAGCTGAAGCACCAGGAAAGGAAGAACGCTGAGATACGCGACCAGATGGCCGTGCAACGCACCATCTTTGCCAACGAGCGCACCCTGATGGCCTACCTGCGCACCTCCCTGGCGATTGCAGGCGGTGGCTTTGCGGCCCTTAAGTTCTCAGAGGAAAAGTACCTGGATGTGCTCGGCCTAATGGCTATGCCGGTAGGCGCCATCCTGGCTGTCTATAGCTTTTACAGGTACCTGCACAAGCAAAAACTCATTAAGGGGCAAATGAAGGAGTACACGCACACCAGCCACCACCACGCTAAAATTCACAAGCAGGAGGCAGCCGGCTACGACCATACGCCCTAGTATATAACCTGTACACAGCTAAACCATTTAACCCTGAATGCTGTTAAGATAGGTTAGCGTGCTGCAACAGCGAAGCGCTAATATTTTATACCTTTGCTATTTAAAATCAAGCATTCCTGAATGGCTTACAACCAGGCACAAGCAACCACGAAAGGGGCCGCTTCGGCAGCTTTTTCGCAGAACGGCGAAACGCAGCACATCGAAGTATACGGCGCCCGCGAACATAACCTCAAGAACATCTCCATCACGCTGCCGCGCTACAAGCTGGTGGTGTTTACCGGCATCTCCGGCTCGGGCAAGTCGTCGCTGGCTTTCGACACCATTTACGCCGAGGGGCAGCGCCGCTACATGGAGACCTTCTCGGCCTACGCCCGCTCGTTTATGGGGGGCCTGGAGCGGCCGAACGTAGACAAGATCGAGGGGCTTTCGCCGGTAATCTCTATTGAGCAGAAAACCACCAGCCGCAACCCGCGCTCTACGGTGGGCACCATCACCGAGATTTACGACTTTATGCGCCTGCTCTGGGCGCGCACTTCCGAAGCCTACAGTTATGTAACCGGCGAGAAAATGGTGCGCCAGAGCGATGACCAGATCGTGAACCATATCCTGGAGCACTTCGACGGCAAGCGCATTGTGGTGCTGGCCCCGGTGGTAAAGGGCCGTAAGGGGCACTACCGCGAGCTGTTCCAGCAAATTCGCAAAATGGGCTTTATCCGTGCCCGTGTGGATGGCGAGCTGCTGGAGATAACGCCGAAAATGCAGGTAGACCGCTACAAGATCCACGACATCGAGATCGTGATCGATAAGATTGTGGTGAAGGAGGAAGACCGTTTCCGGCTGTCCAGTTCTATCCAGAATGCGCTGACGCACGGCAAGGGCACGGCGCTGATACTGGACGCGGATGCCGACAAGACGCACTTCTTCTCGCGCCACCTCATGGACCCTGCCACCGGCATTGCCTACGACGACCCGGCCCCGAACTCCTTCTCCTTCAACTCGCCTTACGGCGCCTGCCCTGTTTGCAACGGCCTGGGCGAAATACAGCAGATCACCGAAGAATCGGTGATACCGGACAAGGACCTGAGCATACGCCGCGGGGGAATCGCGCCGCTGGGCGAGTACCGCGACATCTGGATTTTTAAGCAGATAGAGGCGCTCTTCAAGCATTTTAAAGTCTCGGTTTCCACGCCGATAAAGGACCTGCCCGAGGAGGTGGTGAAGGTGCTGTTGTACGGCCTGGAGGAAGACCTGGAGGTGAACACCAAGAAGGGCAACTATACCGTGGAGTTTGAGGGCATCATCAACTTCCTCAAAAACCAGATGGAGTCTGACTCGGACAACATCCGCAGCTGGGTGGAGGACTTTACGCAAACCAACACCTGCCCGGAGTGCAACGGGTACCGCCTGAGAAAGGAATCGCTGCATTTTAAGCTGGATGGCAGGAACATAGGCGAGCTGTCCGTGCTGGATATCAACAAACTGGCTGCCTGGTTCCATGACCTGGAGAGCCGTCTGAGCGAGCGCCAGAACGTTATTGCCAAGGAGCTGCTGAAGGAAATCCGCAAGCGTATCGGCTTTTTGCTGGATGTGGGCCTGGACTACCTGAGCCTGCACCGCCCGGTGAAAACGCTGTCCGGCGGCGAGAGCCAGCGCATCCGCCTGGCCACGCAGATCGGCACGCAGCTGGTCGGTGTGCTTTATATCATGGACGAGCCAAGCATCGGCCTGCACCAGCGCGACAACGAGCGCCTGATAAAAGCCCTGCAAGACCTGCGCGACCTGGGCAACTCCATCATTGTGGTGGAGCACGACAAGGATATGATCCTGCAATCGGATTACGTGGTGGATATCGGGCCTGGCGCGGGCATACACGGCGGGCAAGTAGTGACCGCCGGCACGCCGGAAGAGATGATGCGGGCCGGCACTCTTACGGCCGAGTTTCTGAGCAACCGGCGTAGCATCGTGGTGCCGCGCCGGAAGCGCCCCGGCAATGGCGAGAAGCTTATACTTCGTGGCGCCACCGGCAACAACCTGAAGGACGTAACGCTGGAGCTGCCGCTTGGCAAAATGATCTGCGTAACGGGAGTTTCGGGTTCCGGTAAATCCTCGCTTATCCACGACACGCTCTACCCTATACTTAACACGCACTTCTTCCGGGCCAAGCGCGAGCCGCTGCCTTACCAAAGTATAGAAGGGCTGGATAAGATAGACAAGGTAATTGAGGTGGACCAGTCGCCGATTGGCCGTACGCCGCGCTCCAACCCTGCTACCTACACCGGCGTGTTCACCGACATCCGCACGCTGTTTGCGCAGCTGCCGGAGGCCAAAATCCGGGGGTATACGCCGGGCCGTTTCTCGTTTAACGTGAAGGGCGGCCGCTGCGAGGCCTGTGAGGGCGCGGGTATGCGCACCATAGAGATGAACTTCCTGCCGGATGTATACGTGCCCTGCGAAGTATGCAAAGGCAAACGCTACAACCGCGAAACGCTGGAGGTGCGCTTTAAAGGCAAAAGTATAACCGACGTGCTGGACATGACCGTGGAGCAGGCCGTGGAGTTTTTCGAGAGCCAGCCGCGCATCCTGCGCAAGATACAGACGCTGAACGAGGTGGGCTTGGGCTATATCACCCTTGGCCAGCAGGCCACCACCCTGTCCGGTGGCGAGGCCCAGCGCGTGAAACTGGCCACGGAGCTGTCTAAGAAGGACACGGGCAAAACGCTTTACATCCTCGACGAGCCCACCACCGGCCTGCACTTCCAGGATATCGAGCACCTGACAGAGGTACTGCACAAGCTAACGGACAAAGGCAACACGGTCCTCATCATCGAGCACAACCTGGACCTGATTAAGGTGGCAGACCATATCATAGACATCGGTCCTGAAGGCGGTGAGAAAGGCGGAACGATTGTGGCCGCCGGAACACCGGAAGAGGTGGCCGAAACCGGCCTGGGCTATACTTCGCGCTTTTTGAAGGAGGAGCTAAAAACCAGCCACTACCGCGAGAACGAAGAGGCAAGCGCCTAAGAGGCGTTTATACTTCAGTCTTATACTTAAAAAGCCCGCTGCCATGAATGGCAGCGGGCTTTTATACTTTTAGAGGTCTTCCAGCGATTTTTCCAGTCTTTCGAGTATCTGCTGGTGTTGCTTCAGCAGGGGCACCTGCTTGCTGGCGTACTGCTTCAGCTCCATTACCTTGCCGTTTTTGGCGATGTCTTCGTAACGCTCCAGCAGCTCCCTGTTCTGGTCCACGATGCGGCGCAGGTAGCTCAGGTCGAAGGAGATGCCGGACTTGTCGGTTACCTCCTGGTATACTTTGTGGTGCGCATCGCCCAGGGTAGTGGGCAGCACGAAATTACCCCGATCGGCCATGTCGCGCAGGTCGTTTAAAATGCCTTGGTGGGCGGTTACCATCTCTTCTGCCAGGCCCTTTACCTCGGGGCTAACGGCCTTGCCGGCGGCAGCCTCCCCCAGCTGCACCTGCAGCATGCTGGCGCTGGCCGCCTCGGCAGCAAACAGCGCGTCGTTTTTCATGTCCTCCTGCACACCAGCCGCCTCAAACTGCTGCATGCTTTGCTCAGCAGCCTGGCTGATGCTGTCGTTGGTGCCGCAGGCGGTGGCAAGCACCAGCACCAGCAGGGTAAACGCACGTAGTATACTTTTCTTCATAGGTTTTTCTGTTGAATGTATAAAGCATCTGCAAGATAGGGCTTACAGATGCTTTATAAAAACATGGCTACAGGTTAAGTACCTGCATTACTTTTTCACGGTGTCCCGAAGCTTGCGGGCGCTTTCCAGGTGCTCGCGCAGCTTGGGCAGTTTGTCGGCCGCGAACTTCTGCACCTCGGCATCCTGCAGGTCCCGGGAGGCCTCTTCGAAATCCTCCACGGCATCCTCATGCGAGCTAACCATCAGGTCCATGTAGTTTCGGTCGAAGTCGGCGCCCTTTTTATCGCGCAGCCCGTCCAGCTTGTTTCGGTGCTCGTTGCTCATGCTGTCGGGCAGCATCATGTTCTTTTTCTGGGCCAGCTGTCGCAGCTCTTCATTTGCCTTGGTGTGGTCGGCCACCATCATCTTGGCAAAATCTTTCACCTGCTGGTTCTGGGCCATCTTTTGCGCCATATTGCCGGCCTCTACCTCCAGCATACCGGAGCTGGCAGCCTCTGTGGCAAACTCAGAAACGTCATCTACCTGATCTTCCATCGGGGTATCCTCTACCTGTTGCTCGTTTACCTCCTGCGCCTGCTCTACTGAGTCGTTTTGCTGGCCACAGGAGGCCACAGCGAACAGAAAGGCACCTGCAATAAATCCTGTCGAGATAATCTTTTTCATAGTTATGTTTTTTATTAGGTTGTGTATTGACTTATTTCAGGATTATATACGCCTTACCGGAAGTGGAGTTATTAGCGTTTGCACATACTTTTCTACCATAGCCACGCAGCGCCAGTTAAGCTTTAACCCGGATGCAACATAAATTCACAAAGGGATGTAAAGCACAGAAAAGCACACCGTTCCCCCGCATCCTTTTCCTTACCTTAACCATATATGACATGAGAAACAGCAAGTATGTTTTCGCATCTGCCTGGCTGGTGCTGCTCCTGATCCTGTTCATGCCTCAGCACCGTGCCTTCGCCCAGTCCGGTGAGGGAGAAGGCCCACCCAGCGCCGCCTATGATCGCATCCTGAAGCTTCACCCTTTGCAGATCGGGGAGGTCTACTTCTCCTACGAAAAGATGCGCACCGAGCGCATCTCAAACGAGTTTGGCCTGAGCTACGTGTACCAGGGTTACCTGAAGAGCGATGACTTTCTGCCGGATGCCGTGAAGGTGGGGGGCGTGCACATACGCATGAGCCAGCGCTACTACACCTCTAAAAAGTATGATAACGTGCCGTTCGGCTTCTTCCACGGGCCGATGTTTGGCTACCGGTTTATGGCTTTTGAGGAAGGCGCTTTCGACAGCCCCTTCGAGTCGCCGTCGGACCCGAGCGGCCGCCGGGTGGGGCGCCTCTACCAGAACAGCCTGGAGTTAAGTTACCAGCTTGGAGGGCAGTTTAAGCTGGGCCAGCACTTTACCTGGGAGGTTTCGGCGGCGCTGGGGGCACGCCTGAAGTATGCCCTGGCCAAAAATGCCGACGAGCTGTTGCCGGAGCATATTATAGGCCATACGCTGGCTTCTGAACCTAACTCGGCCATCTTTATAGTACCTGCGCCGCAGCTCAATGTTTCGGTGGGGTACGCGTTCTGAGTCTGACTTAAAATAAGATCGCCGGTACCAGGTGGCACCGGCGATCTCGCCATGAACAGACGGACTAAGCGATTTATTCTATTTTACTGAGCACAGTGTAGGATTGCAGCTTGCCATTGCGGTACGTTTCGGAGCGCACCATCCCGATGCCCGGCACATAATATTCCACCGTTTCGAGGCGCATGCCGGGCATTTTCATGCCCATGGCGCGGTTCTCCACCTCCGTATTATACTTTATTTTATAGCTGTCGTACGTACCGGCCGGCACTTGTATACTTTCCTTGCCTTCCACCTTGCGGTCTGTTACCTTCATCACCATGGTCATCATACTTTGGCCGTTGCCTTTGTTCTTCATTTCCATGGTCATGCTGCCGTCCTCTAATGCCTGGCCCGGCTGCAGGTTGCCCGGGTAAAGCATCTTGTCGCCTTCCACGGTCATTTCCATGTCGGGCTGCCCTTCCATGGCGTTCTGGCGGTTCATCAGCGAGCGCATATCCATCCAGATGCTGCCATCCTCACAACCTACCTTAAAGTCGCCCTCGGTGGCAAGTTTGCCCTTGTTGTCATACACCTGGCTTTGGATCGTAGCCTCCACCTTGTCGCCGGAGGTATCTGTTTCCCGCACATGATAGGTCATGCGGCCCGTCTGGCGATCTTTCTGGTCGTAGGTCAGTAACTCATACTTTGCGTTTTCGCGCAGCAGCAGGTAATCGCTGCAACTGGACTGCGCCTTGGATGCAACTGCCACCAGCAAGCAGCACAGCAACGGCAAAAAGGCCTTACGTATCATAATTTCATAGTTTTGCTTAATAATAAATAAAAATATTTATAGTGAAGATATTCATCTATACGAACATCTCCAAGATAAGTCTTGAGAAAGTGCAGCGAAGTATAAACCTGGACAGCAGAAACGGCAAGAGCCGGACAAGTTTGCCCGGCTCTTGCCAAAGTATAATTTAATTAAAGTTGCCTAAACCCCTTTAAACTGAGGCTTTCGCTTTTCGTTGAAGGCGGCCACCCCTTCTTTGTAGTCCTCTGAGTTGCCGGCGATCTTCTGGCAGTAGGCCTCGTACTCCAGCATTTCATCCAATGTGGAGCTGAAGGACTTGTTCAGCATCTTCTTCATCATGCCGATAGCCTTGGTGGGGCCGGCGGCATAACGGGCGGCCAGCTCGGCCACAGCGGCATCCAGTTCCTCCGGTGCCACCACCTTGTTCACCATGCCCAACTGCAGCGCCTCCTCTGCCGTCACTTTGGTTCCCAGCGTGCTCAGCTCGAAAGCCTTTAGTGAGCCCACAACGCGCGGCAGGAAGAATGAGGAGCCGGAGTCGAGCACCAGGCCCACGTTCACGAACACCTCTATCATACTTGCTGCGGTGCTGGCCACAATCAGGTCGGAGGCGAGCGCCAGGGAGCAACCGGCACCAGCCGCCACACCGTTGAGCCTGCAGATAATGGGTTTTGGCAGGTTGCGCATCGCCCGGATAATGGGGTTGTAGCGCTTCTCCAGCGACTCGGACAGGTCGCGCTTGCTGGCGCTGGCAATAGCCTTTAGGTCCTGGCCTGAGCAGAAGGCTTTGCCTGCACCGGTCAGCACCACCACCCGCACGTTTTCATCACGGGCAACCTGCTTCAGGGCGTCCTGCAGGTCGTAGCTTTGCTGGTCGTTGAAGGCATTGAAAACATCGGGCCGGTTCAGGGTGATGGTGGCCACGCCATCCTGCACCTCATATAAAAGGCATTCGTAGTTCATGTGTGTTGGGGTTAGTTTTGATTATTATAAAGTTAGGAAATCCCGCCTGACCTGCAAGCTGCCGTACTTCCTTCCTCATTGCACATCAGTGTCTACGTGAGTCGTATTTTTATACTTTGGTCCGCTGCCGCGGGTTTGCAACCCGTGCCTTCCTATCTGCTCGGCTTTGTAATCCGAGTGGCTTGAAAAGCCATACTTTATACTTTGGCTATACTTTACTTTCTGAGCTGCTGCTGGCGCGAGCTTGTAGCGCGTGCCTCATATTTATACTTTCATAGCCGCCGCTTCCCGTAACTGGAGCCAGGCTATACTTTCTAGCTTCTGTTCATCCTTCAGACTTACATGAGCTACTGTTTCATTTCTGGCTTTGGTGCCCTCCTAGGCCGGGAGGCCTCGCCTTGGGGGTAGGGGCCCTCGATAAGGGCATCGCGCGGTGTTCCCTCCTTGCCTCGCTCGCGCTCGGCATGCCCTTGGCGGGCACCGGATCTCACAAGGCGCTCAACCCAAAGGCTGGGAACAGAATCGATAGCTCCTGCCTTTGCTATGCAACAAGCACAACTGTCCCCTTGAGGACAAGTGAGAACGGGAGTTTGAAGCTTGCGAGCAGCGCTCAACAGGGGTGTTTATACTTAGACTATGAAACTTATACTTCAGTATCAGTAGCTACAGAACTCCCCGCCTTAGACAAGGAGGGGCCAGGGGTGGTTGGACCCGGAGCTGTAGAAACGCGGACAAGGATGTCCGCGGCAGCAGAAGTTCCAGACAAAGAAGTCCGGAAACAGCATAATACTATCAAACTCCCTCCCCTGTTCTTAGGGGAGGGTTGGGGTAGGGTTTAGCAGTGACAGTTAAGCCCGGCACGGCAAGTATAAATCAAGTATAAACTACAGCGCCAGCGAAGCCATGAGCGCCAGCAGGAAGCCGCTCCCGAAGCCGGCGTAGACTTCCTCGGGGGTATGGGCCTGCAGTGCCAGCCTCGCCGACATGACGGCTCCGGTCAGGAAAACACCTATGATGATTGGGTAAACCAGCATGGCCTCCGGGGCCAGTTTGTGCAGCAGGACCAGCAAGCCCAGGGCACCGCCCATACCAATACTGTGCGCGCTTATCTTCCAGAACTGCGTCACGATGTAGGCCACAAACACCGAGGCCGCGATGATGCCCATCACGAAGTAAAAAATAGGGTTATAGGTCGGCTCGCGGTAAAAAAGGTAGGCAGTGGCAGCGTAGCAAATGCCCGTAAACAGCAGAGGTATACTTCGCTGGTCCCGCCTGTCGGCCTCCATCGAGTCGAGGTAGCCCAGGCGCACCATGGCGTATACAGCGGCCGTTGGAAGTATAAAAGTCGAGAAGAAGATCATAGCCAGCACAATCCAGCGCACGTGCATGGGCAGCGTGAGCGCGGACTCGGGCAGGTAGTAAAGTATAACGGCAAAAACGTACGTCGGCAGCAGCAGCGGGTGAAAAACAACAGACAGGGCCTTTGCGAGCGAACGATTCACGGAGAAGGTAGAAAGTTAAAGAGTTAGAGAGTTTAGGAGTTAGAGAGTTTAGGAGTTAGAGAGTTGCAGCCTGATTAAATTGTGCATCCAAAAAGCAATTTAACAATCAACAACCCAACAATTAATTTAAAGCTCCTTACGTAAACGGGCCACGGGAATGTTCAGCTGCTCCCTGTACTTGGCCACGGTGCGGCGGGCGATGTTATAGCCTTTCTCGTTCAGCAGTTTCTCTATCTTCTCGTCGGAGAGCGGCTTGCGCTTGTTCTCGTTGTCGATGATCTCTTTGAGGATGTGCTTTACCTCGCGGCTGCTGGCATCCTCGCCGGAGTCGGTGGCGATGCCCTCGGAGAAAAAGTACTTGAGCGGGTAAATGCCAAACTCGGTCTGCACGGCCTTGCTGTTGGCCACGCGGCTCACGGTACTGATGTCCATCCCGATTTCCTCGGCAATGTCCTTCAGGATCATCGGGCGCAACATGCTTTCGTCCCCTTCCAGGAAGAAGTCGTGCTGGTACTTGATGATGGCCTCCATGGTGCGCAGCAGCGTGTTCTGGCGCTGGCGGATGGCGTCGATGAACCACTTGGCCGCGTCGAGCTTCTGCTTCACAAAAGCCACGGTCTCCTTCAGCTTCTTGTCCTTCTTGTCCGACTTGTCATAGGCATCGAACATGTCGGCGTAGGAGCGGCTGATGCGCAGGTCCGGGGCGTTGCGGGAGTTAAGGGAGAGCTCCAACTGGCCGTTGTTGTTGGTAAGTATAAAATCGGGGATAATGTACTGCACCCGTGCTATTCCCGCGCCTGCGCCGCCCGGCTTCGGGTTGAGGCGGGTAATCACATCAATGGCCTTCTTCAGATCCTCCTCCGACACATTAAACTTGCTCTGTATCTTCTGGTAGTGCTTCTTGGTGAACTCATCAAAGGCCTGCCGGATGATGCGTTCGGCCAGCACGGTGGTAGCGTCCTGCTCGCGGCGCTCCAGCTGCAGCAGCAGGCATTCGGGCAAATCGCGGGCGGCAATACCGGCCGGGTCGAAGGTCTGGATCAGGTGCAGCACCTGCTCTATCTCCTCCTCCGTGGTGTCGATGTTCTGGGAAAAAGCCAGGTCGTTGGCAATGGAGCTCAGCTCGCGGCGGATGTAGCCGTCGTTGTCAATGCTTCCGATCAGCTGCATGCCGATGGAGTATTGCTTGTCGTCGAGGTCCAGGAAACCGAGCTGGTCCAGCAGCGAGTCGGTGAGGGTGGTAGCCATGGCAATGGGCATCTCCCGGTCTTCCTCGTCTTCCCCACCGCGGTCGCCCTGCATTTTGTAGCCGCTTATCTCGTCGTCGTTCAGGTAGTCGTTCAGGTCGATTTCGTCGTCCTTGCCGTAGTCCTCCTCGTAATCGTCTGAGGAGTCGCTATACTCCTCGGCAGGCTCCTCGCGCCCCTCTTCCAGGGCCGGGTTTACCTCCAGCTCCTCTTTTATGCGCATCTCCAACTCAGCAGTAGGTATCTGCAGCAGCTTGATAAATTGTATCTGCTGCGGCGATAGCTTCTGGGATAAAAGTTGTCTTAAATCGAGTCGCTGCATAGGGTATAAGGGTAAAAAGGCGCCGTTTCGCGCACTTCCAAATTTAGGATAATTTTACTTGCATTTAAAAAAAAGGTTAAAATATCGTTACTTTGGGAGGTTTCCGGAGAAATGCGGGCAACGGGCCGTGGGTGCCATACTTTGGCAAGTATAAAACCAGCCTTAGCCAGCCAGGATATACTGCCCCGGCCGCTGCTATACGTTACTGGAACGCTAATCGGGCGCTTTAAAGTATAGCGGGCAATACCTGGGCATACGTTTCAGGCCAGTGTATCGCCGGATCATAAAAAATTTATATTTTCAGAGGATTAACCGTACCTTCAGGGTACCAATAACCATACACATGCAACGCACAAAAGTTAAAGATCTGCTACAGGGCGCCGAGGTAGGCAAGGAGGTATTGCTGAAAGGCTGGGTGCGCACAAAGCGCGGAAACAAGTATGTAAACTTTATAGCCGTAAACGACGGCTCCACGATAAATAACTTACAGGTAGTAGCTGACGAGAAGTTTAGCGAGGAGGCCCTGAAGGACGTAACCACCGGTGCCGCTATTGCGGTGGTGGGCCAGTTGGTAGAGTCGCAGGGCAAGGGGCAGGCCTATGAGGTGCAGGCTACCAGCATAGAGGTAGTGGGCAAGGCCGACCCGGAAACATACCCGCTGCAGAAGAAGGCGCACTCGCTGGAGTTTTTGCGTGAGATCGCGCACCTGCGCTTCCGCACCAACACGTTCGGGGCTGTTTTCCGTGTGCGCAACACGCTGGCCTTTGCCGTGCATAAGTTCTTCAACGAGAAGGGCTTTGTCTACATACACACACCCATCATCACGGCCTCCGACGCGGAGGGTGCCGGCGAGATGTTCCGTGTAACCACGCTGGACCCTATAAACCCGCCGCTTACCGAGAATGGGGAGGTAAATTACGAGGAGGACTTCTTCGGCAAGGCCACCAACCTGACCGTATCGGGGCAGTTGGAGGGCGAGCTGGCCGCCATGGCTTTCAGCGATATCTATACGTTCGGGCCTACTTTCCGCGCTGAGAACTCCAACACCACGCGCCACCTGGCCGAGTTCTGGATGATTGAGCCGGAGATGGCTTTCTACGACCTGAAAATGAACGCCGACCTGGCCGAGGAGTTTATCAAGTACATCATCCGCTACGCCCTGGAGCACAACCGCGAGGACATCGAATTCCTGGGCCAGCGCCTGGCAGAGGAAGACAAAGCCAAGCCGCAGAACGAGCGCCAGGAGATGACTTTGCTCGAAAAGCTGGAGTTTGTGGTAAACAACGACTTTGAGCGCGTAACCTATACCGAGGCCATCGACATCCTGGTAAACTCGAACCACTACAAGAAGAAGAAATTCCAGTACGAGGTAAGCTGGGGCGTGGACCTGCAGAGCGAGCACGAGCGCTACCTGGTGGAGAAGCACTTCAAGAAGCCGGTGATCGTCACGAACTATCCAAAGGATATCAAGGCCTTCTACATGCGCCTCAACGACGACGGCAAAACCGTGGCGGCCATGGACATCCTGGCGCCGGGCATTGGCGAAATTGTGGGCGGTTCGCAGCGTGAGGAGCGCATCGACATTCTGGTGGAGCGCATGAAAGGCGTGGGCATACACGAGGAGGACCTGTGGTGGTACCTGGATACCCGCCGCTTCGGGGGCTGTCCGCACGCAGGCTTCGGCCTGGGCTTCGAGCGCATGGTGCAGTTCGTAACCGGCATGGGCAACATCCGCGACGTGATCCCCTTCCCGCGCACGCCGCAGAACGCAGAATTCTAAGCGAGTTTATACTTTACGGGAGAGCCCGGCTATACTTTGGCCGGGCTTTTTTTATACTTCTAAAGCTCCCCTTCTGCAGGCTGCACAAGATTCTTCCCAAATGCGTAACTTACGCTGAAAACAAAGTATAAATCAGGCTGATTTTGTTAGCCCCAAGTATAAACCGCACCCCATGAACTATCAAAACACGCTTGCCTTTGCACAGGAGCTGGACCGCCAGGATCCCTTATACCATTTCAGAGACCGCTTTTACTTTCCGCAGGTAAACAAGCAGGACGCCATCTACTTCTGTGGCAACTCGCTGGGGCTGCAACCAAAGTCGGCGCAGATGTACATCGACAACGAGATGTATAAATGGGCTAACCTGGCGGTGGAAGGACATTTTAAAGGCGAGGAGCCCTGGTTTAACTACCACGAGCTGTTGGCTCCGGCAACAGCCCGCATGGTGGGAGCCAAAGAGAGCGAGGTAGTGGTGATGAACCAGCTCACCGTGAACCTGCACCTGATGCTGGTGTCATTTTACCGCCCTGAGGGCAAGCGCTTCAAAATCATGACCGAGGCCGGGGCTTTTCCTTCCGACCAGTATGCCCTGGAAACCCAAGTAAAATTCCATGGGTATAACCCCGACGAGGCCATTGTGGAGCTTTTCCCGCGGGAGGGCGAGCACACGCTGCGCACCGAAGATATCCTGCAAAGTATAAAACAGCACGGCGAGGAACTGGCGCTGGTGATGATGGGCGGCATCAACTACTACACCGGCCAGGTGTTTGATATGGCGGCCATCACCAAAGCCGGCCATGAGGCGGGAGCTTTGGTTGGGTTTGACCTGGCGCATGCTGCCGGCAACGTGCCCTTGTACCTGCACGACTGGGGCGTGGACTTTGCCGTGTGGTGTACCTATAAATACCTGAACTCCGGACCGGGCGGCACCTCGGGCGTTTTTGTGCACGAGCGCCACGGCAACGACCCAGGTATACCGCGCTTCGCCGGCTGGTGGGGCCACGACGCCGACGTTCGTTTTCAGATGAAGAAGGGTTTTATACCGATGCAAGGCGCAGCAGGCTGGCAACTGAGCAATGCCCAGATTCTGCCGATGGCGGTGCACCGCGCCGCGCTGGAACTGGTGGATGAGGCTGGCGGCATGGAGGCGCTCCGCGCCAAGAGCGAAAAGCTGACGGGCTACCTGGAGTACCTCATCAATGATGTGCACGTGGGCAAGGAGGTACTGGAGATGATCACCCCCACCGACCCGCAGGCCCGTGGCTGCCAGATTTCGCTGCTTGTAAAGAGAGATTCGCGCCTGCTGTTTAACAAGTTGATGGAGGCCGGCATTATCGTGGACTACCGCGAGCCAAACGTCATCCGCGTGGCCCCTACCCCGCTCTACAATAGCTTTGAGGAAGTATACCGCTTCTCCGAAATCCTGCACCAGTGCCTGGAGAGGTAGAAGAATTTAAGAGTTTGGAAGTTGAGGAGTTAGAGAGTTTAAGCGGCTGGTGCTTTAAAGTGGTGCCAGCCGCTGTTTTTTTATTGTGCGGCAAAAAGCTTATTACTATTTTACTATATAGTATACTCGTTAGTCCAGTTCCGTATATACGACTAATGGGGAGCGGCTAAAAGGAATAACTTCCGTTTATATATTAGTTAGTTAGTCAATTGTAATTAAAAAAGCTGAGGGAGAATTGTTAATTCATTTTATTCAAAACCTGAGAAATGTACTCTAAAGAGCTTGCAAAAAATCTTAATGAAGTTCATGAACTTATGGAAAATATTGTCAATAAAAATAAGAATGATATTGATAATAGTCAGCTCAATGTTTTTGAAGCAATGGCAATGACATTAAAGGAACTCAGGGACAAAGTAGAAAATCAGCAAGCCTTAAATAGACACTTATTAAGTGATTTTGATAAGATACTGTCAGTATCAGTTAGAGTATTTGATGGTACTCGGATTGACGATTTATTATGGAAAATTAATAAAGAGCTCAACAAAAGTCGAATAAAGTTGAACTTGAAAGCAAATCATCAACTAGCACGGTACAGGCTTTATACTCGGCTGATGCCTCCTCATCGCCTACACCATTCCGTTACCAGCAACTTTATAATCACCAAACCAACCATAAAACACCCATTGTTGTCTATCTAATCAAATAGTAATAATAAAAATATGAAAACGTGTGTCTATTTAATTTTAATGTTATCAACTATTGGTTTTCTAGGATGCAATGAAGACGATGATTCGTTTAAACCTATGTCCTGTCAACAATTTGGTTCTATCATTGAATCCAAATCTAAAATAAACGGGAGAGTTTATCAGATCGCTGATCTTTGGGTAATTGATGTCCTATTGAATGAGAAAATCGTACGTTGTTCGCCTTGTAATCTGCCTGATGAACTAAAAATAGAAAATTTGAACATTGTCATAGATGCCAACTTTTACCAAATACCTCCAAATGTTCGAATGGTAGGTACTCCCATAGAAATCACCCAAATATATGAATAGCTGCAGGTAACAACAGAATAAAGCAAGGGCTGTAAGAGCCCTTTGCCAATGAACTACAAAACCCATACTTTGCATCCTATGAGAAGCTGCGGTGAGCAGCCCCTGCTTTATTCAATGGACGTTGGCTATAATATGAGTAAAAAAGTAACTGTATCAACAGGCATAACAGTTTGGATTATCACTCCATTATTACTTTCCAACATCTATGATATAAACTTCCTGGAAATGCTAAAATCGTTTTTCAGTTTTATACATTTACTTGCGTTAAGCAGTGTACTTCTGATTGACTATCAATCAAGACATAAAATTCAGAAAACTTTAGTATTAATCGTTTTTATAGTTTACCCTTTGCTTCTGACTGCAGATTCTACACAAATATTTGACGAGAAAACATTTCTAGTTGTTTTTATTACAGCCTGGATATATTTAATGGGGTTTGCTGGATGGTTATACTCATAAAATCAAAGTAGCTAATCCTGCACAGGCTCCATACTCGGCTACGCCTCGTCAACAGTCTGTACTAACCGTTAGAAGCGTTAAACTACAGGATGAAGAATAAGAAGCGCTTTGCTCTGTCAGAAAGTATAGCTGACAATCAGAAGTGGCTTATACTTTTAAATATTTATTTAGAGCAAGCTGACTTTGCCGAGTTCAACGTCCTTTACGACCCAAGTAACCTGCTGCCTGAGTTGGAAGCACTTGAACAAGATTTGGTTGAGGCAGGAAAAAGAAATGATAAATTTTACGCAAGCGGAACCTCCCGCAAGTATAGGCTATCCTCGAGGGTAAAGGACCTTATACTATCAAAGCCTTACAACGCATGGAGGAACTACCAGTTCGAAGACTTATCGCTGCTAAAGGATGGCATGGAAATACTGGCTACCATTACGCATGAAAATTATATTTTTGCCCGGATGTCTGAACAGGAAAGAGCAGAACTGAACGGGCAAGGGTTTGAATTTGGAGCGCTACAGGAAATCAAAGAATAAAGTCCCGCAGCGAACCCATCACCGAGGTTTAGGCTACAACACCTCGTCCGCTGGCCCGTTACAAGCTAACACTATAAGAACAACTTCAACCATAAACTTACGACTTAACCAATAACATGAGATTATTTCTTCAGTGGACGATTATCATTCCGGCATTGGCCTGGATCCTGTTTTTTTCCGGGCTTATCTATGACAGCAGTTTTTTTCAGGTTGTAGCTAGCGTATTGCTTATCCTAAGCGTGATGTCGGCGGTACATCACTCCGAGATTATAGCAGAGAAAGTAGGAGAACCGTACGGCACCATCATCCTGGCCATATCCATCACCGTTATCGAGGTTTCCATTATTGTGTCCCTGATGATGTCGGAAGGGCAGGAAGCCGCCTCGCTGGCCAGGGACACCGTATACGCAGCCACGATGCTCATCCTTAACGGCATTATCGGGCTTTGCCTATTGATAGGCGGCCTGAAGCACTACGAGCAGAACTTCTCCGCGCCCTCTGTTACCATAGCCCTTATCTCGCTCGTTTCGATTGTGGTATTCACCCTGGTGTTTCCCACCTTTACGGAGAGTGTAAAGGGGTCTTACTACTCCACTCCCCAGCTTATCTTTGCCTCTATCGCCTGCCTGGTTATTTACGCCACCTTTTTGTTTGCGCAAACCAGGAGGTACCGGCAATACTTCCTGACCATCGGGCCCGATGAGAACGAAGAAGCAGCCGAGCCTATCCCTATCCCTAACAAGGTGTTCATCATGAGCCTTGCGTTTCTGATTGTCAGCCTGGGCATTGTGGTATTGCTGGCCAAAACCCTTTCGCCTACCATCGAAAGCATCATTATCAGCTACAGCCTGCCCAAATCATTAGTGGGTGTTGTGATTGCGGCCATCATTTTATTGCCCGAAGCAATCGCCGCCATTATTGCTGCCCGGAAAAACAGGCTCCAGACAAGTATAAATTTATCGCTGGGCTCTGCCCTGGCAAGTATAGGCCTGACCATTCCGAGTGTTGCGGTGGTTTGTATTATACTGGATGTGCCCGTTATCCTGGGGCTGGATATAAAGTCTATTGTGCTCCTGGGCTTGTCGGTATTTACGGTGATGCTGTCGCTGAGCAGCGGCAAGACCAATGTGGTGTACGGGGTGGTGCTGCTGATAAACCTGTTCGCTTTTATCTTCCTGATGATCTACCCTTGAGGCAGCAGGGGCGCCGCGCGCTGTATTCTATCATCCTGAAAGGTTCTGGCTGGCAACTACAACCAACCGGCCAAAGGAAAAGGACAACAATCAGAAAGTATAAATAACCACAAACACCTACAAGATGAACCCAATCGTCAGAAACATTTTAGCGGTTATAGCTGGTGTTGTAATCGGCAGCGCAGTGAACATGGCCCTTATTACGGTCAGCGGGTCGGTTATTCCTCCGCCGGAGGGTGCAGACGTTACCACCACGGAAGGCTTAAGGGCGTCCATGCACCTGTTCCAGCCCAAGCATTTCATTTTCCCTTTCCTGGCCCATGCCCTGGGCACTTTGGCGGGGGCGTTTGTAGCTGCAGCCGTTGCCGCTAGCTATAAGATGAGGTTTGCGTTCGGTATCGGCATATACTTCCTGGCCGGTGGAATTGCCAGCGTTTTCCTGCTCCCGTCGCCGACCTGGTATACTGTTGTGGATTTAATTGGAGCTTATCTTCCCATGGCCTACGTAGCCGGAAAGCTGGCCGGCAGAAAAGCGAAACCAGTACCACAGGAAAGTATGGCTTAGGGTTAAAACTGTCGCTATACTTTCTTTGCCTCACGTTCCTTCAGCCCCTCCTCAACCACCTTCATCCGCTTAAAGTAATCTTTGGCGGCGGCCTTCACCTTCGGCGAGAGCAGCAGGCCCGAAACCATCGTCGGGATGGCCATCATGGCGTACATGCCGTCTATCAGCGCCAGCACCGCCGTTACCGAGGCCGTTGCCCCGAAGATGATGGTCATCACATAGAAGTAGTTGTAGTAGTGCTTATACTTTGCCCCGAACAGAAAGCTGAAGCACTTGGTGCCGTAGTAGGAGTAGGAGAACAGCGACGTAAACGCGAAGATGAGCACGCACAGCACCAGCACATAGTTGCCAACCGTTGGCATGGCTGTATTGAAGGCATGCGCGGTTATACTTACGCCGTTCTTATCCGGATCCATCCAGGTGCCTGTAACGATAATGGCGAGGCCCGTGAGGGTGCAGACTACAATGGTATCGATAAGCGGACCCAGCATGGCTACTACGCCCTCCCGTATCGGTTCGTCGGTTCTGGCGGCCCCGTGCATCATGTCGGCTGTGCCGATGCCGGCCTCGTTGGAGAAAGAGGCACGCCGCGCTCCGGCAATGATAATGGCCCCCACGGCACCACCCAGCACCGAGTTAGCCGTAAACGCATCCGTAAAAATCAGGGCGAAGGCGGCGGGGATACTGGAATAGTTCACGGCCATAATGTAAAGCACCGCCAGCATGTACAGTACCACCATACTGGGCACCATCCTGCCGGCCACATGCCCGATGCGCTTTATACCGCCAAAAATTACGAGCGAGGTAATGATAACCAGCGCCACCCCAATACCCAGGTTCCAGGCAAAGGCATTATCTGTGGCAATGCCGTTCGGCACCAGCACCACCTCCCGGATTACCTGCGTGAGCTGGTTGCTGGTAAAAACAGGGAGTGTGCCGAACAGGCCGGCCACCGAGAAGAAAACCGCCAGCGGCTTCCATTTCTGCCCCAACCCATGCAGCACCACATACATGGGACCTCCCTCGATATGCCCGTTGCTGTCGCGGCCACGGTACATTACAGACAGGGAGCAGGTAAAAAACTTGGTGGCCATGCCTACAAAGGCGCTCACCCACATCCAGAAAAGCACACCCGGCCCGCCAATGGCAATGGCCACCGCCACACCGCTGATGTTGCCCATGCCCACCGTAGCCGCCAGCGCACTCGAGAGCGCCTCGAAGTGGTTAATATCGCCCGGGTCGTTGGGGTCGTCGTAGCGGCCCCGGATAACGTTTACTGCGTGCCCCAGGTAGCGGAACGGCAGAAAACCCGAGTAGAACATAAAGTAGAAGCCTCCGCCCATCAGCAGGATAAGCAGGGGCATGCCCCAGGCGGCATCGCTAAAGGCAACCAAAAAATCTTCTAATGCTTTCAAATGGATGTATCTTTAGATTCCAAAATACAAATTTTGCGGCATAATCAAACACCTGTGCCACGCATACTTTTAAGCCAGAGAATGATAACTCTTCTGGAAAAACCACTGTATCTGCAAACGAACACAAGCTATACTTAACCGCCACATGCCCGCACCTCATCTTCAGCAACCGCCCCTACCCGATGCCGAGGTATACTTTATACCCCACTTTATACCTGCCCCGGAAGGCGATGTATACTTTGAGCGGCTGATGCAGGAGGTAAACTGGCAGCAGGAAAGTATAAAACTGTTTGGCCGCCAGCAGCCCATGCCCCGCCTCACGGCCTGGTACGGCGACAAAGCTTATACTTACTCAGGGCTGGAGAACAAGCCGCAACCCTGGCTACCGGTGCTGCTGGAACTGAGGGAGAAAGTGGAGCAGGCCAGCGGCCAGAAGTATAACAGTGTGCTGCTCAACCTCTACCGCACCGGCCAGGACAGCATGGGCTGGCACGCCGACGATGAGCCCGAGCTGGGCCCTCAGCCAAGTATAGCCAGCCTCAGTTTTGGTGGCGAACGCCGCTTCGCCTTTAAGCACCGCACCCGCAAAGACCTCAAACCCGCACCGCTTATACTTTCCCACGGCAGTTTGCTGCTCATGCAGGGACCCACACAGCACCACTGGCTCCACCACGTCCCTAAAACCGCCAGAGCCGTACAACCTCGCATCAACCTCACGTTCCGCTTCGTGAAAGGCTAGTTTGCTTGCCAATGCGGTCCGGAAAACGTTATTTTACAGTACTAAGAGGCTTTGCCCGGATATACTATGACCGAGAAAAAGAACATCGCCATCATGGGAGCTGGTTTGGTTGGCTCGCTGCTGTCTTTATACCTGGCCAAGCGCGGCCATAAAGTAGACCTGTACGAGCGGCGGCCCGACCTGCGGAAGACCCTGATAGATGGCGGCCGTTCGATTAACCTGGCCCTAAGCGACCGCGGCTGGCGCGCCCTGCGGGGCATTGGCGTAGAGGAGGCGGTGCGCCAGGTAGCCATCCCGATGCATGGGCGCATGATGCACGACGAGCAGGGCAACCTCACCTTCCAACCCTACGGCAAAGAGGGGCAGTCCATTTACTCGGTCTCCAGAAGCGGGCTCAATGCCGCCCTGATGAACGTGTCGGAGCCAAATCCCAACATCACCTACCACTTCAGCCGCCAGGCCACCGACGTATACCTGCCCACCAACGAGGTGCAGCTGCGCAACCTGGAAACCGGAAGTATGGAGACCGTGCAACCGGATTTGCTTTTCGGGGCCGACGGAGCCTTCTCGGTGGTACGCGGGGCCATGCAGAAAACGGAGCGGTTTAACTACGAGCAATCCTTCCTGGAGTATGGCTACAAGGAGCTTTCCATACCGGCCACGGCCGAGGGGGGCTGGGCCATCGAGAAAAACGCGCTGCACATCTGGCCCCGTGGTAAATTTATGATGATTGCGCTGCCCAACATAGACGGCAGCTTTACCTGTACCCTGTTCTTCCCCTACGAGGGCGAGCAGTCTTTTGCCGCCATTAAAAACGAGGGCGATTTACTAGCCTTCTTTCAGGAGGTTTTCCCCGATGCGCTGCCGCTTATGCCAACACTGGCCCAGGACTACTTTACCAACCCGATTGGCACGCTGGTAACGGTAAAGTGCTTCCCGTGGAGCTACGGAGGCAAAGCGCTGCTGATTGGGGATGCCTGCCATGCGGTGGTGCCATTCTACGGACAGGGCATGAACGCGGGTTTTGAGGATATCACGGTGCTGGACCAGATGCTGGATACGTTTGACGGAAACTGGGAGGCGCTGTTCAAGGCCTTTGAGCGCCGCCGCAAACCCGACGCCGACGCCATTGCCGACCTGGCCGTGATGAACTTCATCGAGATGCGCGACAAGGTGGCCGACCCGCGGTTCCTACTCCGCAAAAAGATAGAGGCCAGAATCTCGGCCCAATACCCGGACGTCTGGCTCCCGCTATACTCCATGGTTACCTTTACCGATCTGCCCTACTCCTACGCCCTCGGAACGGGGCAAATGCAGGATGAGATCATGCAAAAGGTGATGAAGCACATCCAGCGCATAGAAGACTACGACAAGCCGGAGGTGCAGCAACTGCTGGAGCGGCAGCTTATCCAGAAAGGCAAGCTGAAGAAGTACAGCGCCGAAACAAAAGTATAAGCGGGCATAAAAAAGCGCAGGTTTATACGTTGGCCCTACTTAAGGAAAGTATAAACCTGCGCCGTGACTTTGCCTAGAAGTAATACCCGGTGGTGAAAGAAATGGTATTGGTGCTGGAACTGAGGTAAGAGCTCAGGGCATTTACACGCTCATGGCTGTGGATATCGAGCCCATACTCATATCGTATCTCAGCCGACAGCTTGAGAAGTATAAATTTATCTCGTAGGATAGCTTCCTCACAATTTACAGGTTTGCTAATAATCTAAAAATACCTGCTGCGTAGCCCTATCCCCGCAAAACTATATACCGGCCTGTTAAGTATAATCCTCTATTAGCCTACCGCTTACCAGACTTATTTTCTTATTCATTCACACCTTAAAACTTTAAACCCGAATTTTATGAGCATCTTCAATAAAAAACTAAGAGGAATTACTGTTGCCATACTTTTGCTGGGCATCTGCGCTGTTACAGAAACGGCCGTGGCGCAGAAAAAAGACAAAAAGCAGAAAGAGCCGCAACAGACAGATGCTGCCGTACAGACACCGCAACCGGAGCCCGGCCAGCAGGCAGCCACCACCTTCTCTGACCAGGACCTGCAGCAGTTTGCCGATGCCAGCGCCCGTTTGATAGCCGTGCACCAGGAGGGCGAGCAAACCATGATGAACATCCTGCAGGAGGAAAAACTGAGCGTGGAGAAATTTAACGAAATGGCCAAGGCGCACCAGGAGCAGAAGCTAACCGAGGTGCAAGCCACACCTGAGGAAATGGCCGCCTTTAACAAGGCCGCCCAGCGGATGGTGGAGATGCAGCCCGCCTTCCAGAAAGACCTGGAAGAGGCCATTCAGCAGGACGGCATGACGCTGGAGAAGTTTGAGCAGATTATGCTGGCCTACCGCCAGGACCAGTCCATTCAGCAGCGTGTGGACCTGCTGATGCAGGAAAAACAAAAATAACCGCAGCATCAAGTATAAAAAAGCCCCGCCAGCAAATACTGGCGGGGCTTTTTTATACTTGATATTCCTTACTCCTGCACCTGGGGCTGCTCCTGGGCTTTTTGCCCGTGGGCAAACTCCACAATGCGGAAGGTGCGGGCCTTGCGGTCGTAGTAGCCGTAGTGCAGCTTGTTGCCGTAGCGGTACACGGTCTGGAACTCGGGCTCCGGCTTCAGGTTGCGCTCATATTCCTCCACGCGCTCCTGCAGCACTTCTACCTCGCCCTCCTGCTCTACTTTTGCCAGGCTGTTGGCGTCCAGCACCGTGTGGAAGTAGGTACTAATGCCAGGGCCTACCGGTCCGCTGTACCCATACCCAAACGGATCGTAGAAGTAGCGGCTGTAGTACGGCGAGTTCAGGTAATAGCTCGGGATGTTGTAAGCCGGCGTCCAGCGGCCCGGGATGAGCATAAACCCGCGCGAGGTACGCACATACCTATCGGGGGTGCGCACCATGCGGCTGCGGTCGTTGCGGTTAACCCGCTCGGTGGGCGCCTTATAGGAACCAATGGTCAGTTGCAGCGTGCTGTCGCTGTAGGTATCCACGGTGATGGCCGGTATGCCGCTTGCCAGGTTGCGCATGGCCTTGTCTTCCTTCTCTATCACCTCGTAGCCAGACGAGAACAAACCGCCCGCCCCGCGCTGGTACACTGGCGTAGAGGCCAGGGCCAGTTTCTCCTTATCTGTGAACGTATACTCCTTCACGGGCTGCAGCGTGTTAAAGTCATAGGCCGTCAGCTTCAGCTTGTCCTTCTCCAAGTTCAGGCGGAAGAGCTTGTCCTGGTGCAGGAAAGAGTTGAAAGCGGGCGTGTTGCGCTGCGCAATGGCCGGCAGGGTGCGGTACTCTGTCTTCCCGGTATTCCAGTCCAGCGTCAGGATCTCGGTGGTAGCCTCCTTCGAGGACTTGCCCCGTAACTGGTAACCATCAAAGACCATGTGCAGCTTGTCGCCGCGGGAGTAGATCTTGCTGCGGTGATGGCCGGTATACACGTTTCGCTCCAGGTTGGGGTGCACATAGATCAGCCCTGACTCACGTGCGTAGCGGTCGCGGGTGCGGGGCATCTGCTCCGGCTTAAACAGCCTGTAATCCATGGTGGCCACGCTGTACTCTGAGTCGCGGTACAGGTGCAGGTTGCTGTCCTTGTCGGTGTAGAGCATGTAAAAGTGGTCGTCATCGCCGAAGCCTCCCACAAAGTTCACGTTCCGCTCCAGCTTCAGCTGCACGTCCTGTAAGCTACGGAAGGCACCGGTGTGGCGGTTAATGGCAAACGGGCGCACGTACTCCCGACGGCCGTTAGTATAGCGGCTGTAGAAGATAAACTCATCGTCGGTTACGCGGGTGCCCATTATCTGCGGGTCTTTGGAGCTGCGGTACGGAATCTCGTGCTGCGCCAGCTTTTCGCCCGTCGGGGAGATCATGGCAAAGTTCAGGTTGCCGCCTTGGTAGAAGTATACTACCACATTGCCCTCATCGTCTGCCACAGAGACCAGGTCCTCGGCGCGGTTCATGGGCAGTTCTATATGGGCAAACTCTTTCTGGGCATGCGCCGCCGTGGCAAACGCACCGATAAAGAGTAAGCTAAACAGTAATTTACGCATAGTAAAAGGTTGAATTTTATACTTTTAGAACGAGCAAATATTTAGCCAAAGTATAAAATAAAACAGGCAAAGCCATAGGTTTTGCAGGATAAACCCAGGCTTCTTCCAAACAGTCTAAGCAAGGTGGTTTTTGCAGCCTCTGGCTCAAAGAACCTGTACTTTATACTTTAGTTATACTTTGGTTTATACCTCCATAGCCGCCACATCCTGTAACTTGACACAAGCTATACTTTCAAACCACGGCTGTTCCTCTAGTTCACACTAACCTATCGTTGCATCTCTAACTTGGCTCCCTCCCAGGCCGGGAGGCCTCGCCTTCGGGCATCGCGCGGTGTGTCTGAAGCTGCTCCTCGCTCCGCTGCGGGCTGCCCTGGCGGGCACCGCAACATCCACAAGGCGCTCAACCCAAAGGCTGGGAACAGAATCGATAGCTCCTGCTAATGCAACGTGAACCAAAGTGTCCCCTTGAGGACAAGTGAGAACTGGAGTTCGAAACTTGCGAGCAACGCTCAGGAGGGGTGTAATCGGGTGCAAAGACAAAAATGAAATTAATGTAACAGCCGCTGCCATTTCTGTCATCTCGACCTTTGGGAGAGATCTAACTAGAACTCCGGATAGATCTCTCGCGCTGCTCGAGATGACACAGTAAGTAACAAGTATAATTCCTCTCTTGAGAGGGGCCAAGGGTGGGTTTATACTTGTAGGGACAGGTCGCGACCTGTTCGCGCGAGAAAGACAGCTATAAAACTTATACTTCAGCCAAAGCAATGACAGAACTCCCCGCCTTAGCCAAGGAGGGGCTAGGGGTGGTTGGACCCGGTCCTGCAAGTATAACTCTTAAAACAGGGCAGTCCCTTAAGAAATATAGACTTATACTTTCTCCCCCTTAGGCAGGCTGAGGCCGGAGCCGTGCTTGACAAACTGCTCCCGTTTCAGGTTGAGCCACTCCAGGGCCGTGCCGCTGAGCATGCGCTCTTTAGTAGCTAAATCATAGGGCATGGACTTGATAAGCTTGCCGGGCTCTAACTCACCTAGTGGGAAAGGGTAATCGGTGCCCAGGGCTATTTTATCGGCTCCAACTAGGTTTACCAGGTATTCCAAAGCCTGTGGGTCGTGCACCAGCGAGTCGAAATAGAACTTGCCCAGGTACTCGCGCGGGTTTACGTTGTTGTCGATGGCGCAGAGGTCGGGGCGCACCTCAAAGCCATGGGCAATGCGCCCAATGGTGGCCGGGAAAGTGCCGCCGCCGTGGGCAAAGGCTACGCGCAGCCTGGGCAGGCGCTCAAACACGCCCCCAAAGATCATCGAGCAGATAGCCACCGTGGTCTCGGCGGGCATGCCCACCAGCCAGGGCATCCAGTATTTGCCGGTGCGGTCTTTGCCCAGCATGTCCCAGGGGTGCACAAAAACGGCGGCACCCAGCTCTTGTGCCGCCTCAAAAATGGGGAACAGTTTGGCCTCGTCCAGGTTGCAGCCGTTCACGTTCGTGCCAATCTGGATACCGGCCATGCCCAACTGCTTCATGCACCGCTCCAGCTCCTTAATCGCCAGCTCCGTGTCCTGCATCGGGATGGTGCCCAGGCCGACAAAGCGATCGGGATAATCGGTCACTATGCCGGCGATATGGTCGTTGAGGATCTGCGAGAGGTCGTAGGTGTGTTCGGGCTTGGCCCAGTAGTTAAACATCACCGGCACCGTGCTCAGCACCTGCACCCCTACCCTGTGTTGGCTGCACTCGTGCATGCGCACCTTCGGATCCCAGCAGTTGTCCTGAATTTCGCGGAAGAACTTGTCGTCCATCATCATGCGGGCGCAGCAGGGCTTGTGGTGCTCCAGGCGGATAAAGCCGCCATACCCGTACCGCTCCCGCAGGTTTGGCCACGTGGCAGGCAGGATATGCGTGTGGATGTCAATCTTCAGCAAATTATCCGCAGTAAGTATGGGCGTGTTCTTTTGCATGGTAAAATCGAGCGAAAAAGCAGCAATCCGTTGTACAAGTGGATGAGGCAATCCAACAAGATAAGCAATTTATACTTGCCGCGCAGCTATATTTGCCAGTGCTTACAGGTCTGTTTCCAGCAGGCTGTAGTAGAGCAAATCAATAAAGTAATCGTTCTTACTTTCACTTTCCCGCAGCCTTCCCTCATAAGTAAAACCCAGTTTCTGCAGCACCCGCTCCGAGGGCGCATTGCCTCCCTCCACTATCGCCTCGATGCGGTGCAGGCGCAGCTCTTCGAAGCTATACTTTAGGACAGCCCCTGCCGCCTCCGGAATGTAACCGTTGCCCCAGTGCTCGGGCAGCAGCCAGAAACCCAACTCGCCCTTCCGGTGCTCCTGCGAAACGCTGCTTAGGCCACAGGCACCTATCAGTTCGGTATCGCCTTTTCTGGAGAACGCCCACCAGGCACCGGTACCTTCCTGCAGCAGATTCTGGTAAAACTGCATCTGCTCCTGCACCGCTTCCGGAGTATCGTAATGCACGGCATAGTATGCCGTGACCCGCTTATCCGACAGCCCCCGAAGTATAAAATCTGCATCAGAGGGCTCTATCAGGCGCAGCTGAAGCCGGTTGGTGTAGAGCGATGGCGGGAGCATATGTTACTTGGCTGCCTCAGCTGGTTTCGCCGGCGGCTCCATCACCGTGCCGCAGTTCTTGCAGGTGCGGTGCTCCAGGCTATCCCAGAAGCGGCTCATGATAACCGGTAGCTGCCCCACAATGTCGGTTACGTCGGCATACTCCTCGTAGAGCTTTTCGCCACAGTTTTCACAGAACCACAGAAAGCCGTCCTTCTCGCCCGGCTTGCGGTAGCGCTCCATCACCAGGCCCACCGTGTTGGCCGGCCGCTGCGGCGAGTGCGGCACGCGCGGGGGCAGCAGGAAAATCTCGCCTTCCTTTATCGGGATATCCACCGGCTTGCCGTCCTCAATAATCTTGAGCACGATATCGCCCTCCAGCTGGTAGAAGAACTCTTCGCCTTCGTCGTAATGATAATCCTTGCGGGCGTTGGGCCCGCCCACCACCATCACGATAAAGTCGTCGTTGCCCTTAAACACCTGCTGGTTGCCCACGGGCGGCTTTAAGAGGTGGCGGTGTTCTTCTATCCACTGCTTAAAATTGAAAGGTCTGGTTATGGCCATAGTTATAGTTTTGGAGTTGGTTGTTTGAAAGTACGCAATTTACGGTAAACATGGTAACCTGCCGGGGAAGTATAGCCAAGCTTCTTTTTACATTTTTCCGTACATTTATCCTATGGATTTAAACCTGACGAATAAACGTGCCCTGGTATGCGGCAGCACACAGGGCATTGGCAAAGCGATAGCCATCGAACTGGCACAACTGGGAGCAAGCGTGACGCTGGTAGCCCGCAACGAGGAGAAACTGCAGGCGGTGCTGCAGGAACTGGACACGCAGCAGGATCAGCAGCACGACTACATCACCGCCGATTTCACGGACCCCTACGATCTGAACATCCGCGTGCAGGCTTACCTGAACGACCAGCCTGAGGTACACATTCTGGTAAACAACACCGGCGGCCCGGCGGGCGGACCGATCACGGAGGCCGTATCGGATGAGTTTACGGCTGCTTTTAACCAGCACCTGATCGCCAACCACCTGCTGGCCAAGGCCGTGATACCGGGCATGAAAAGGGCAAAGTATGGCCGCATCATCAACGTAATCAGTACCTCGGTGAAGCAGCCGCTGCATGGTTTGGGTGTGTCGAACACCATACGCGGAGCAGTGGCCAGTTGGGCAAAAACCATGGCCAACGAGCTGGGGCAATTCGGCATTACGGTAAACAACGTGCTGCCCGGCTCTACTAAAACGGGCCGGATTGAGGCTATTATTGCGAGCAAGGCTCAAAAAACAGGTAAAAGCAAGGAAGAGATACAGCAAGAGATGGAGGCAGAGACTCCGGCCCGCCGCTTTGCTGAGCCCGAGGAAGTAGCCGCTGCCGCTGCGTTTCTGGCCACGCCTGCCGCCGCTTACATCAACGGTATTAACGTGCCGGTGGATGGCGGCCGGACGGGGTGTTTGTAAACCCACCCCAACCCTCCCCTAAAAACAGGGGAGGGAGATTTAGCTATTAGAAGTATAGATCAGGAAGAAAAGTAAAGTATACCCCTACAGAACACCCCTCCTGTTTTTAGGAGGGGGAAGGGGGAGGTAAAATGCAGCAGCTTCAGAACTACATAAACGGCCAATTGGTAGCGCCTCTCGCAGGGCAGTATATCGACAACTACAACCCGGCGACTGGCCAGGTATATTCACTTATTCCGGACTCGGATGAGCAGGACGTGGAGCAGGCGGTTCAGGCAGCGCTGGCGGCTTTTCCGGCATGGTCTAAAACGCCGGCTGAAAAGCGCGGGCAACTCCTGATGCGCATTGCGGACCTGATCGACCAAAACCTGGACTGCCTGGCCGAGGCGGAATCGGTAGACAATGGTAAACCGCTGAAACTGGCCAAATCAGTGGATATACCGCGGGCCAGCAGCAACATGCGTTTTTACGGCACGGCTATTCAGCATTTTGCTTCGGAGGCGCATTACATGGAAGGCACGGAGGCCATCAACTACACCGTGCGCCACCCACATGGCGTGGCCGGCTGCATCTCGCCCTGGAACCTGCCGCTATACTTGTTTACCTGGAAAATCGCTCCTGCCCTGGCTGCGGGCAACTGCGTAGTCGCCAAACCTTCAGAAGTTACGCCCATGACCGCTTATCTGCTATCGGAGCTCTGCATAGAAGCAGGTCTGCCGGCCGGCGTGCTGAACATCGTGCATGGCTACGGGCACAAAGTCGGTGCGGCCATCACGGCTCACCCGAAAGTGCCGGTTATCTCCTTTACCGGCGGCACCAAAACCGGTCGGGCCATTGCCGCCACAGCGGCTCCGATGTTCAAGAAGCTGTCGCTGGAGCTGGGCGGCAAGAACCCCAACATCATCTTCGCCGACTGCGACTTTAACAACGCGCTTCATACTTCCATCCACTCCTCCTTTGCCAACCAGGGCCAGATTTGCCTCTGCGGCTCCCGCATTTTTATCGAGCGGCCGCTGTACGAGAAGTTCCGGGATGCTTTTGTGGAGAAGGTAAAGGCTATGACTGTGGGCGACCCTTTGGAAGAAGGCACGAAACTGGGCGCGGTGGTATCAGAGCAGCACATGCAAAAGGTCCTTTCTTACATCGAGCTGGCCCAACAGGAAGGCGGCACCATACTTACCGGCGGGCACCAGGTGCAGGTAGCGGGCCGCTTCGCCGAAGGCTGGTTCATTGCGCCCACCATCATCGAAGGGCTCCCCTACAACTGCCGTACCAACACCGAGGAAATTTTCGGCCCTGTGGTCACGCTCACCCCTTTCGACACCGAAGAAGAAGTGATTCAGTACGCCAACTGCACCGACTACGGCCTCTCCGCCACCATCTGGACCCAAAACCTGCCGCGGGCGCATCGTGTGGCGCACCAGGTGCACAGCGGCATTATCTGGATTAACACTTGGCTCCTGCGCGACCTGCGTACCCCCTTCGGTGGCATGAAAAGCTCCGGCGTGGGCCGTGAGGGCGGCTTTGAGGCCTTGCGTTTCTTCACCGAGCCGCAGAATGTTTGCGTGAAACTATAAGCATGGAGCCCGTACCCATCCATACCACGTTCGAGGAAACCTACCGCCAGCTGCTTTTCATTGATGATTTGATTGTTTCCGCGACAAGAAAAAGAAACCTGAAAAGAGCCGTTATATTTTTGGTGTTAACGCTGGTCTCTGTCCTGCTCTTCTTTTTTACCGAGCACAATTTTGGTGCCTTAGGATTTATCACGCTCCCGCTCTGGTGGGCCGGTTTTGGGCTGTACCTGCTTTACTTAAGGTGGAAGACGTACAAGAGGAGAACAAGTGCCCTCCGGCAGCTGGCCGAAAACAGTCTGCAAGAAAACGCATCCGGGTTAAGCCTCAGCTTTACAGCGGAAAATATCAGTGTCACACGCCAGGAAGAGATAACCACCGTTGGCTGGAAAGATTTCAGAGCGTATTTAGAAGAAGAACATACCATCTATTTATTCCAGGACCATCCCTATCTGGCCTGGTCTTTTTCGGCGAAAGAGATAGGCGCTCCCGCGCTGGCCGGGCTAAAAGAAATTGCCAGGCAAAAGTTGCCCTTACTTAAACTGTAGAGGCTCCACTTAACACTCATGGTATTTGCCAGCCGGACAGGCTTCTTCCTGGCCCCAAAATGCCTTTGGTAAATGCGCAGCTGGGCCTGCAGAAAGGAAGTATACTTTGGCGGCTGGCCTGCAACATTTCCCGGTAATTCGGCTATACTTGGTAAGGAGAAGCTCTGTAACCCACCATGCGCCCCGACAGCCATATGCCCAAGGCCACCATGCCTTTTATACTTCACCTGCTGCAGGTGAGCGAGGAGGAACTGCACGCACAAGGTATAACAGCCAGGGAACTGACACTTATCTACAACAATTACATCGGCCGCCTGCAAGAGCTGGAAGGCGCTGGCTTGCTTGTAGCCAATGCCTTAAAAAGGCACGCAGCGGTGCATGCCGTGCGCTACCGGGTAAAGGAGCCGCTGCACCTGCTCAAAAAAATCATCCGGAAGCGGAAAGAATACCCCGACCGCCACCTGACTGTGGCCAACTACCTGATGTATATCAATGACCTGGTAGGGGTGCGCCTCCTGCACCTGTACAAAAGCACCTGCCACGACATCGGCAACTTTATCACCCAAAACTGGGAGCTAAAGCGTAACCCCTTCGCCTACGTAACCGACAAAAACTCGGAAGAGGCCAGGCAATTTAACGCCCAAAAGTATAAAGTCATAGAAAACGACCGGGGCTACAGGGCACAGCACTACATCCTGCACGTAAAGCCCAACCGGCAGCCATACTATGTGGAGGTGCAGGTAAAGACACTCTTTGAGGAAGGCTGGAGCGAAATAGACCATTGCATCCGCTACCCCGACCAGCAACCGAACGAGCTTCTGAACAGGTTGCTTTTCATCCTCAACCGGCTCACCTCTGATGCCGACGCAGTAGCCACGCAGATTCAGGCCCTTGCCACTATGCTACAACAGTCTGAAGGTACCACCACCCCCGAAGCAACCCTGGCAGAGCTGCAGGCCCGCATCGACAGGCTTCCAGTGGATGAACAGGAGAAACAGCACCTGCATGCCTGTCTGGCCCGGCAGCTGAAACAGTAAAGCTTATTTTCTTTCGGGCACCAGGTTATGGGCCACCAGCCGCCACTCCCCACCCAGTACTCTCCATACTTTCAGGTAATAGCCCGTTTCTGTTCCCTTGGCGGTGGGTTGACTGTAGCGGCCATAAGTATAGGCCATGTCCGCGGCCGGTGAGAGGTCGTGGCCGAGGTTGGAGTAGCGCACATTGGCGGCAGGTTCGATGATTACGTCCTTATACTTTACCGGGTAAGCACCGTGGCGGTAGATAAGCGTCTCCTCGAAGTATGGCTGTACTGGCTTCACATCCTGGGTCAGCAGGCCCTCGGTTGTACCTTTGGCAGGCTTGTTTTCTGGCGCAGGAGCTGGTCTGTAGACTTCCTCTTTCAGCAGATTTGGCGCGAAGGAATTACCCATGTCTATGGCTACTTTCCATTGCCCGTCCGGCTGCTTCTTCCACACCGACAGGTAAAACCCCGCGCCAGCAGTTGCAGTATCCTCTGGGGCAGCTTTAAACGCATAGGGCCCGGTGGTATAGCCCCAATCCAAAGAGCTGGAAATGTCGGCGTAGGCAGGATACCAGGTAAGCAGCGCCTTGCTTTCGGGTGCTTCGGCGTGCAGCTTTTTGCCGTTTGTGGGACTTGGGGCAAACACCAACCCATCCCCAGCCAGATGCTCCACAAAGGCCTGGTGAAAGCCTTTTTTAACTGACGTGGCAGCAAAGCGGTGCTCGGCGTTGGCCAGGTCTTCCAAGGCTTCGTCGCGCGTATTGGCGGCTTGTAGCGCACATAGCAGCAGGGCCAGCAGGAGTGTCAATTTCATAGCTTTGGTTGATGTGAGTGCAGGAATACAGGCTAAATATAAGCGCCCTTGTCGCTCCGGTTTATGTCAGCTACTCAATATTCAGGTACTTATACTTACTTTTTACTAGCAGCTCTAAAGTATAAAAGGCCCACCGTTTCCGGCAGGCCTTTATATTTAAAATCAGGGAAGAAAAAAGTAGCCTGGAGTGTAAATCGTTCAGCACAGAACGACCTATCTGTTAAGCTTCTTTTGTCCTTTGTCTAAGTGTCTTTTGTCTAAAAAGATTACTGGTTTGCCACCTCTTTCGGGTTAATCAGGGTGCGCTCCAGGAAGTTAGTCATCATCTTAAAGCGGTGCAGCGAGGTGATGCCGCCACCCACGCCGTGGTTACGGTTCGGGTAGTAGAAGCTCTCAAACTGCTTGTTGGCACTGATCAGGGCATCCTGCATGGCCACCGCATTCTGGAAGTGCACGTTGTCGTCGCCGGTGCCATGGATGAGCAGCAGCTCGCCCTGCATCTTATCGGCAAAGAACAGCGGTGAGTTCTCGTCGTAGCCCGCCGGGTTTTCCTGCGGTGTTTTCAGGAAGCGCTCGGTATAGATGGTGTCATAGTATCTCCAGCTCGTAACGGGCGCTACTGAAATACCAGCCGCAAACACGCCGTTGCCTTTGGTCAGGCCCAGCAGCGTCATGTAGCCGCCGTAGCTGTGGCCCCAGATACCGATGCGGTTCTTGTCTACGTAAGATTGGTTGCCCAGCCACTTGGCCGCTTCAATCTGGTCTTCGATTTCATACTTGCCCAGGTTGGCGTAAGTCACTTTCTTGAACTCCGCGCCGCGGGCACCGGTGCCGCGGTTATCCACGCTCACCACAATCATTCCTTTATCGGCCAGCACCTGGTACCACAGGAAGTTGTTGCCTCCCCAGCTGTTGGTCACTGTCTGCGAACCGGGTCCACCATACACAAACATCAGCACCGGGTATTTTTTGTTCGGGTCGAAGTCGGTTGGCTTGATCATCCAGCCGTTCAATTGCGTGCCATCAGCAGTCTTCATCTGGAAGAACTCCTGCTTGGCGATGTTGTACTGCGCCAGCGTGTTCTTCAGCCCGGCATTATCCTCCAGCACCTTTATCAGCTTACCGTCCTTGGCCGTGTGTAGGCTAACGGTAGGCACCTCGTTGGCGGCAGAGAAGTAATCCAGAAAGTACTTAAAGTCGTTGCTCATGTTCACGCGGTGCGTACCGGCTTGCTGCGTCAGGCGCTGCTTCTTTTTGCCTTTGCTGCTGATGCTGTACAGGTGGCGCTCCAGCGGCGACACTTCGGTAGACATGTAGTACAGGCGGTCGTTTTTCTCGTCGTAGCCCACGTAGCTGCTGACCTCCCAGTTGCCGCTGGTGATCTGGCGCACCAGCTTTCCGTTCATGTTGTAGAGGTAGAGGTGGTTGTAGCCCTTCACTTCCGAAGAATGGATAAAGTGCTTGCCGTCCTTCAGGTAGGTCAGGTCGTCGGTTACGTCGATGTAGGCTTTGTCTGTCTCTTTCAGGACTACATCAGCCTTGCCTGTGGAGGCGTTGGCGTGCAGGATCTCCAGCGTGTTCTGCAGGCGGTTCATGCGCTGGATAGAGAGCAGGTTCGGGTTGTTCGTCCATTTCATGCGCGGGAGGTAGATATCGGACTCATTGCCGGTATCCATCTTCACGGTTTTGCCGCTGGCCACGTCATACACCGACACGGTTACAATTGAGTTGGCCTCGCCGGCTTTCGGGTACTTGAATTTGTAGTCCTGCGGGTACAGCTCACCCCACATCTGCATGTTAAACTCGGGCACGTTGGTCTCGTCGAACGTATAGAAAGCGATCTTCTTGCCGTCCGGCGACCAGTGGAAGCCCTGTGCAAACGAGAACTCTTCCTCGTACACCCAATCCGCATAGCCGTTGATGATGGAGTTATACTTGCCGTTGGTGGTAATCTGCGTCTCCTGCATGTTGCTCAGGTCCGTCACGAACATGTTGTTGTCGCGGGCAAAGGCAACGCGCTTGGCATCCGGCGAGAAAGTAGCGTACATCTGCTTGCCACCGTTGCTCAGCTTGGTCAGCTTTTTGGAGGCAATGTCGTAGATGTAGAACTCAGCCTTGGAGGAGCGGCGGTAAATTTGCTCGGTTTCTGTGGAGAACAGCACCTTCTGCTCATCCGAGGAGAACGTATAGCCATCGTACTGAATTGGCTGGCTGCCACCCTCCGGCACCAGGTTCTCGCCCTCGATGATGGTATTTACCGGCTGGCCGGTAGTCACGTCATACTTTACGATGTCCTGTACTTTGTTTTTCTCGTCAGCTACCTGCGAGCTGTAGTAGCGGCCATCGTTCATCCAGTTTACCCCCCACACCGATTTGGCGCGGAACGTACCTTTCTGGTAAATGTCCTCCAGGGTGATGTCTTTTTTCTGCTGCGCCTGCGCCACAAAGGCGAAGCAAAGCAGTACAGCAGCCAAAAGATTGGTTCTTAACTTACTATGCATGCGAATTGGTTAGTTTAAGTTTAGCTCCCCTAATTTAGGGGATTAATGTGGTTTAGCCATGGTTTGGCGTTAAAACTGTGTTGTTCCGTAGGTGGGATATGTGTTAGGTATACTTTATACTTGCTGCTATACTTATACTTTTATACTTACCTGGCGCAAGCGTCCGCTTGTGCCTTTTAGTGGCCGACCCTTTCCCCGCTGGCGCGGGTTTGTAACCCGTGTTTAACTATGATGTTGGATTTGTAATCCAACTGGCTCGCATAGCCATACTTATACTTTAGCTATACTTCCATAGCCTTCGCTTCCTTCCATTTGGGCCAAGCTATCCTTGCTAGCTGCCGTTCATTCTCTAGTTCCCACAAACGGCTCGTTTCATTTCTGGCTTTGGTGCCCTCCCAGGCCGGGAGGCCTCGTTTTCCTGCTCGGCGCTGTGTTCCCTCCTTGCCTCGCTCGCGCTCGGCATGCCCTTACCGGGCACCGGATCTCACAAGGCGCTCAACCCAAAGGCTGGGAAGCAGTTCGATAGCTACGGCCTTTGCTATGGAACGAATACAGACTGTCCCCTTGAGGACAAGCGAGAACGAGAGTTCGAAGCTTGCGAGCAAAGCTCAACAGGGGTGTATAAAACAGTAGCTATAGTACTTATACTTTGCAAGCAGCAAAAGTAAGCCCCCCGCCTTAGACGAGGAGGGGTAGGGGTGGTTGGATTTCGTAGCCCGTAGCTTTGGCTTCACCTCCCTTCCCACAAGATCCTTTCAGGATGACAGTGAAAATAATAGGCATGAATCTCCTCCTCTTAAGCGATAGGGGTGGTTGGAACCAGGGCTCCAGAAATGCACCAGTTAAACCGGCCTGCCAAAAACAGCAGCGGCAGCACATGATCGGTGCTGCCGCTGCTGTTATACTGTATACGTTTATACTTTAGAAGTTCACGCCCATGGTCACTACCACGGAGTTCTGCTTTTTGTTGATGTTCATCAGGGGCTCGTTTGTGGTTTTCAGGGAGTATGGCGAGTAAGACGTGCCGCTCACGAAGGGGGCGTAGTCGATGTCCTGCTGCGTATGCACGTAGGCTGCATCCAGGAAGAAGTTTTTCAGCCTGATGCCGGCACCGGCGGTATAGTGATGCGCTGCGCCATACTTGTAGTTGATAAAGCCGGCGTCGTAGCTGGAGCCATTATCCGGGTCGGCGTTGAAGGCGTAACCAGCACGAAGCCTGAACACCTCAAAGCGTCCCTCTGCCCCTATCCTGTAGTTTATAGCGGACTCGTTGTTGCTGGCAATGCCATCGTTGATGTCGTCGAAGAAGCCGCCTGAGGAGAAGTCGTCGTCTTCTCTATACTTGGCTTTGCTGTAGTTCACAAACTCAACATCCGCCGTAATAAAGCCATACTTACCCAGGAAGTACGCAATACCTCCGTTTGCCCTGAAAGGCGTCACCAGCCGGTAAGAGAACTGGCCAGGCACTTCCGCGGCTGTCTCCACACCATCGTTAAACGTGGTCGTGATGCGGCGCTGGTAATCATCGTCAAACGTATAAGCGGTTGGCGTTTGTATACTCAGGCCTAGGCGTAGGGCGTCCGTCGGACGGGCAATCAAACCTAATTTCAAGTTTACGCCAGCCCCGGAAGTAGAGAACTCATCCACGTACTGAAAGCTTGTAAAAGGTGTACTTGCGTCGCCCTCCGCTTCTGAATAAATATTTTCCTGCGAGAAATCCACCGTCACGATGCCAAGGGAGGCCCCGATGTAAAGCTTATCCTTGTAGTTGGTACCCACACCAATATCGATCTGGCTCTGAGAACCCTTGCGGATGATTTCTTCGCGCTGGGTTATACTTCCGATGCGATCTACCTCGAATATCTCATCATCCTCTGTTACATCAAAAAGGAAACCTCCATAGGCTAGTCCCTCCAAGGTGCTGATGCCGGCATCATATTCCTGGTCGAGGCTGGCGCGGGTTCGGTTGTTCTCAAAAGCAAGGTCAGCAAAGTACTCTACCAGTGTGGGGTCGAACTCCCCGGTTTGGGTGCGGTAGGAAGTATAGCGCTCGTTAAAGTTGTTGAGCCTGGTAAAGCCTATCCCGAAGGTAACGCCGCGCCAGTCGCTGCCTTCATTGTCGCCTTTTCTGTTGGAGATAACCACGCCCAGTTGCGGGAACACGAAATTGCTGTTGCTGCCGGTGTTACGCTCGCCAAGTATAGAGGTGTTGGTGTTCACCGACTGCACCCCCGGCGTTACGGTAAACTCGGAGCGGCGGAACATGCCCAGGCCTGCCGGGTTGCCTGAAAGGCTGGAGATATCAGCGCCCAGTGCGGTTTGCGTGCCGCCCATGCCTTGTATACGCGCAGTACCGGAAACGCCCATCTGGGAGTAGCGCAGTGCGTCAAGCTCCGTTTGGGCAAAGGCAGTACCACCCCAGCCCAGCACGAGCGCCAGGCTGGCCAATAGTGTCTTCTTCATGATGATTTGGTTTCTAACGATGCGTCTAGTTATTTCCGCGGGTTGGACGTCCGCCACCTCCGGATGAGGACGAGCTACCGCTGCTTCGGTTCATACTTGGACTTGAGCTGGGACTAGAGCTCGGACGGCTCTCAAAAGTACTGCGGCTTGGCGAGCTTTCGTAGGTGCGCGCCGGGCGGCTTTCCTGCGTGCGGCTCGGGCTGCTTTCTATCCTGCGGGTAGGCTGGCTGCGCTCAATCGTACGGCTTGGCTGGCGCTCTGTGGTGCGCGGACGCACTTCGCGGCGCTGCTGCGGCTGTTCTGTACTTCGGCTAGGCACGTACTCGCGGGTTGTGCGCGTGCTGCGGCTGTTGCTTGGCGCCGGCTGCACAACGTTTTGCTCCTGCGAACGCACGGTGCTTCTGCTGCTGCGGCTTGGCCTTGTCGGCAGTTCCTGCTTGCCTCCGGTAGCCGGGGCCACCGTGCTGCGGCTGCTGCGCGACTGGCGGCCTACGCTTTGCTGCCCGGTGCTCTCGGTGCGGATCACGCCGTCTCTGGACTGCCTGCCGGTGGTGGTGCCAACGGTCTGGGTGTTGCGGCTGTCGCGCGGGCCATACTGCACCCTGCTGGCCTTACCAACAACTACTGGCCTGTCAGAATACCAGCCGTAGCCGTACGGGTTGCCATGGGCGTAGTAGCCGTTGTAGAAGCCTCTGTAATAGCCGTTATAGTAGCCGTGCCCGTAGCTGTTAGGCCACCAGTTGCTGTAGCCATAGTATGGGTGGCCGTAGAAGCGGTTGCCCCATCCACCGCCCCAGCCATAGCTAAAGCTGATGCTCACGCCTGTACGGAAGCGGGCATTGTGCCAGAACGGATCATAGTAGAAGGGGTCGTAGTAAAACGGGTCATAGAATGGGTCGTAGAACGCATAGCTGGTACGGCGCGGCACGTAAGCTGAGCCCCAGTAGGGGTCTACATACGAGTAGTTAGGGCGGTACCAGTTGTCGCGCTCATCGTAGCTGCGGCCATCGTAGTACTCATCTCCATTATAGTTTTGGGTAATGTTGCTCTCAGAGTACTCCGGGTTAAGTACCTCGCCTTCGGCCAACGCTTGTTCCTGCTGCTGGCTACTGCTGTTGTCGTATTGCTGGTAGGCCTGCGCCGGCTGCTGTTGCGGCTGCTGCGCCTGCGGCTGTGCATACACGGTCTGGTCTGAAGAGCTGTAATACATGTCATCGTACTCCGACGACTGTAATGCAACGGGGCTGCTACAGCCTACAGCCAGCAGGGCAAGCACAGGGGCTACGGTAAGTAAAGTATATTTTTTCATGGCCTTCTGCTGATGTTCTGTGGGTAATAACTCCTTCTATACCAAAGATAAGCACAATTGCCCAAATCCTTGCCTATAGTATAATATTATTAACGTAATTTTGAGGCGGAACGATGTCCGGTTTTATATATTGTAATTAGCAAAATCTGTTCCAAGAAATTTATACATCAAATAACCAAGTTAAATAAAAGTAAAATGAGCAAAGGGTTACCTAAAAGAAGCGAAGACTACTCCTTGTGGTACAACGAGCTGGTGAAGAAGGCTGGCCTGGCCGAGAACTCCGCAGTGCGCGGCTGTATGGTGATTAAGCCGTACGGGTACGCCATCTGGGAGAAGATGCAGCGCCAGCTGGACGACATGTTTAAGGCCACCGGCCACGAAAACGCCTACTTCCCGCTGTTTGTGCCCAAGAGCCTGTTCGAGGCCGAGGAGCAGAACGCCGAGGGCTTTGCCAAAGAGTGCGCCGTGGTAACCCATTACCGCCTGCAGAACGACCCGGACAAGCCCGGCAAACTCCGCGTGGACCCTAATGCTAAACTGGAAGAGGAACTGATTGTTCGGCCTACCTCCGAGGCCGTTATCTGGAACACCTACAAAGGTTGGATTCAGAGCTACCGCGACCTGCCTATTCTGGTAAACCAGTGGGCTAACGTGGTGCGCTGGGAGATGCGCACGCGTCTGTTCCTGCGCACGGCCGAGTTCCTGTGGCAGGAAGGCCACACGGCCCACGCCACCGCCGAGGAGGCCATTGCCGAAGCCGAGCAGATGCTGGAAGTATACGCCACCTTTGCCGAGCAGTACATTGCCCTGCCGGTGGTGCGCGGCGTGAAGACGCCAAGCGAACGCTTTGCCGGCGCCCTGGACACTTATTGCATCGAGGGGCTGATGCAGGATGGCAAGGCATTGCAGGCGGGTACCTCGCACTTCCTGGGCCAGAACTTTGCCAAGGCCTTTGATGTGAAGTTCGCTACCAAGGATGGCGGTCTGGAGCACGTTTGGGGCACGTCCTGGGGCGTGAGCACGCGCCTGATGGGGGCGCTGGTGATGGCCCACTCCGACGACGAAGGCCTGGTGCTGCCTCCAAAGCTGGCCCCTATCCAGGTGGTGATTGTGCCGATCTACAAAGGCGAGGAGCAACTGGCCCAAATCACCGAAAAGGTGAACCAACTGAAGCGCGAACTGCTGGCCAAAGGCATCAGCGTGAAGTACGACGACCGCGACACCGAGCGCCCTGGCTTTAAGTTTGCCGAGTGGGAGCTGAAGGGTGTACCGGTGCGCCTGGCCATCGGTGCCCGCGACCTGGAGAACGGCACCGCCGAGGTGGCCCGCCGCGACACCAAGGAGAAGAGCTCGCAACAGTTCGACAGCCTGGCCAGCTACATCCCGGCCCTGCTAGACGAGATTCAGGAAAACATTTACAACAAGGCCCTGGCTTACCGCGAGGAGCATACCACCAAGGTGGATACCTACGAGGAGTTTAAGGAGGTGCTGGAAACGAAAGGCGGCTTTGTGTTGGCCCACTGGGACGGCACCGCTGAAACAGAGGAGCGCATCAAGGAAGAGACGAAGGCCACCATCCGCTGCATCGCCCTGAACACGCCGGAAGAGGATGGCGTGGACATCCTGACAGGCAAGCCAAGCAAGCGCCGCGTATACTTCGCTAAAGCATACTAAATTTTCGCCGGCCGTTTTTAGGTTATTCGTAACCTGCGGCAGCGGCCATACTTTCGGGGCGCCACCTCCTTAACTGGGGGTGGCGCCCCTGATTTTGGGCCATTCGTATACTTTGTTGGGGCATTTATACTTACAAATCATGAAGAAATTGCTATATTGTACATGATAACCCATCGCCCTATGCTATTGGATTGGATAACAGTGATTTCGCTGATCGGCATTGGCCTGCTGCTGATTGTGGTGGAGATGATCTTTGTGCCGGGCACCACGGTGGTGGGCATACTTGGCTTTATACTTACTGCCGTCGGGGTATGGATAGGGTATGCGGCGCTGGGCACCAATACCGGGCATATCATACTTGGCGCCACAATGCTGGTGGCAGGACTCGCCTTCTTCTACAGTTTCCGCTCCGACAGCTGGACACGCTTTGCCCTGAAGGAACAGAACCGCAGCCGGGTAAACGAGGACGAGCAGCATACGCTAACCGTGGGTCAGGAAGGAACGACGGTTTCGGCGCTGCGCCCGCAGGGTACCGCCCTTTTCACCGAGCGGCACTACCAGGTACAGACCCGGAGCGAGTTTTTGGCCCCCAACACCCCCATACGCATCGTAAAGCTGGATCAAAATAAAATTATCGTAGAAGCAATCTCCTAACTTTAAAGACACAGATGGAAAATCTAACACCCATATTTCTGATAGCAGGCGGTATTATCCTGCTCATCATCTTTTTATACTTTGTGCCTATCAGCCTCTGGATAACGGCCTTGTTCTCAGGGGTGCGGGTAGGCCTGCTGGAGCTGGTGTTCATGCGCATCCGTAAGGTGCCACCAAGCCTTATCGTTAACTCCATGATCAACGCCACCAAGGCAGGCATAGACGTAACCACCACCGAGCTGGAAACACACTACCTGGCAGGCGGCAACGTGCCCAACGTAATCAAGGCGCTTATCTCGGCTGACAAGGCCAACATCCCGCTTTCCTTTAAGCAGGCCACTGCCATCGACCTGGCCGGCCGTAACGTGTTTGAGGCGGTAACCACGTCGGTAAACCCGAAGGTGATCAACACGCCCAACGTAGCCGCCGTGGCCCAGGATGGCATTCAGCTGATCGCCAAGGCCCGTGTAACGGTGCGTGCCAACATCATGCAGTTGGTAGGTGGCGCCGGCGAGGAAACCATACTTGCCCGTGTAGGCGAGGGTATCGTAACCTCTATTGGCTCATCCGGCTCGCACAAGGTAGTACTCGAAAACCCGGACATCATCTCGAAACTGGTGCTGCAAAAAGGCCTGGATGCCGGCACTGCCTACGAAATCCTTTCCATTGATATTGCCGACGTGGACGTGGGCGAGAACATCGGTGCCAAGCTGCAGATTGACCAGGCTAATGCCGACCTGAAAGTAGCCGAGGCCAAGGCCGAAGAGCGTAGGGCCATGGCCGTGGCCGTGGAGCAGGAGATGAAAGCCAAAGCGCAGGAAGCCCGCGCTAACGTGATTCAGGCTGAAGTGGAGGTGCCTCAGGCCATCGCAGCGGCTTTCCGCAGCGGCAACCTGGGTATTATGGACTACTACAAGATGCAGAACATACAGGCCGATACGGATATGCGCAATAACATCGCCAGCCCGGGCCCAGGTGGCGGAGGAGGCGGAAACCCTATCCGGTCTAAAGAATAAAACCGGTTTATACCTAACAGCAAGGGCCGCCCCAAAGTATGGAGCGGCCCTTTTTATTGAGCTTGACTAGAAGTACTTTATTCTTTACTCTTCCAGCTTCAGCTTTCTTATCTCCCTTGCCAGCCTATCGCGCCGTGCGGAGACAAACGTATAGCCCGAACCATCATGGGTCATCACCTGGAGTTTGAAGGGAAACACCAGCAGCCACCTTTTCTCCTCCAGCCGCGCCACTTCGTTTAAAGGTATAAAGGTGCTATCCCGCCCATGGATGTAAAGCGTGCCAAAATGCGGTGTAGGGATAAAAACCAATTTATCGGCTATAGCGACTAACCTTCCTTTGGCGGGCCATACAGGAGGTTTGCTCCGGTACAGTTCCACCTGCTTTTGTACTGTCAGCACCTTTTCCCCGGAGGAAGTATAGGCCGGCTGCCTTGTGGCACACCCAGCCACGCCCAACATCAACAGGAACACCCACTTTGCGCTCATAACATCACCTCATTGGTACATCACTTTATAAACAAACAGCCCGCTCCTGTAGGTCAGAAGCGGGCTGTTTATACTTTATACTTCAGGTGTTTATTCTGATTTAAGCGTGAAGGTTCTCTCCACGGTGTTGAACGGGCCTGGAAGCACGTTGCCGTTGTTGTCAATCAGTTCCAGCTTTATCTTGTTCTCGCCCATAGGCAGCCCCTCCATGATGTAAGGCATCCAGCGGTCCAGTACAAACTCGGTGCCGTTGATGGTGGCGCGCACCTTGTTGCCGGTAGTGGAGAGGTCGGTGTTCACCAGGTAGAAGTCCAGCATCACTTTCTCGGTTTCCTGCGGGCCTACATACTCACCTTTCGGGCGGCTGTAGAACATGTGCGGCGCGCTCTCGTCGAACTCCAGCGTTTGGGTTGGCTTGCCCACGGTAATCTTGCGCAGGTCGTAGGCGCCCTTGTGCTTAAGGCTCTCGTGGTAGGAGCGCGACAGGAACGACAGGATTACGTGCTCGCCCTCACCGATTTCCTTAGTGAACTCTGTTTCATAATGCGCTGTGTAAGGCTCGTTGTCCACGATGTTGTGGATATGCTGCCCCTGGTGCGAGTTGGCCATGTGCTCGGCGTTAGAGTGCGGCGTCATGCGCGTCAGCTCAAAGTTTGAGAGCGAGTAGGAGAACTGCACGGGCCCCGGCTCTACCACACCCCCGGCTACAGGCGTGTTCAGTCGAAGCTGGGACTCCGGATATTTCTGTGAGTTATCGAAGGCATACACACGCAGCCCGCCTTTACTCATAACAGCGCCTGAAGGAGTTGGCCCTGCTGTGGCGCTGGGTGTAGTAGGTGTCTGGTTTTCGGCTTCCTGTGTCTGGCGTGCAGTGTCGCAGGCCGAGAAACTGAGCATCAGGGCCGAAGCCAGCAATAGGTACGTTTTTTTCATGTATCTAATGGATGTTGTTGGTTTCTAGTGTAGCTAATTTAGCGATTATTCTTTGTATATTGCGAACTACGTAAAGATTACACTAAAGTATACGAAAAAAATTATATTCCAGTGAGTATGAGCGAGATTTTGTTTGATGAGATCCCGTCCCTGGACCTGGCGGATTTCACATCGGGAGATGCGGAGAGGAAGGCTCAATTTGTTAGAAAGCTGGGCGAAGCCTATCAGAACATCGGCTTCATCGCCCTGCGCAACCACGGCCTCAGCGATGAACTGACCGATAAGCTATACAAAGCAACCAAGGAGTTCTTTGCCTTGCCGGACGAGGTAAAGCAGAAGTATGAGAACCCCGAACTTGCCGGCCAGCGCGGCTATGTGGGCAAAGGAAAAGAGAAGGCCAAAGGATTTAACACCGGCGACCTGAAGGAGTTCTACCACGTAGGCCAGGAGCTGAGCGATATTCCGGACAGCGATCCGATTAAGAAAGAGTACCCGGAGAATATCTTCCCGGAGGAGGTGCCGGACTTCAAGGGAACTACTTTAGAAGCCTACAGAAAGCTTGAGGCTGCCGGCAAGCAGGTGCTCCGCGCCATTGCCATTCACCTGGGCCTGGAGGAGGACTACTTCGATGAGAAGGTAAGATATGGCAACAGCATTTTGCGCCCTATCCACTACTTCCCGATCGAGGATCCGGATAGCGTGCCCGCCGATGCCGTTCGTGCCGCAGAGCATGGCGACATTAACCTGATCACGCTGCTGATGGGTGCCAGCGCCGACGGCCTGCAGGTGCTCCGCCGCGACGGCCAGTGGATCCCGATTACGGCGCTGCCGGATCAGGTGGTGGTAAATGTAGGCGACATGCTCGCTCGCCTCACTAATAACAAGCTCAAGTCTACCATCCACCGTGTGGTTAACCCGCCGCGTGAGCTCATGCATACTTCCCGCTATTCTATCCCATTCTTCATGCACCCCCGCTCCGAGATGGACCTGACCTGCCTGGAGAGCTGCATTGATGCGCAAAACCCAAAGGCCTACCCGGACGCCACGGCGGGCGAGTACCTGAACGAACGACTGGTGGAGCTGGGTCTGCTGAAGAAAGCCTAGCCTGTAAGCCTGATATGAATTAATGCAACATAAAAAGAGAGGTGGCGAAAAGCTGTCTCTCTTTTTATATTTTTACGCCATATGAGCCTGCGTTACTACATCTTCCTGAAAGACGTGTTACTTCTGGCCCTCACCGCGTTTGGTGGGCCGCAGGCGCATATTGCCATGATGTTTAAGCTGTTGGTGGAGAAGCGCCGCTACCTCACAGAGCAGGAACTCATCGAGCTGAACGCCCTTTGCTCCATACTTCCCGGCCCTACCTCCACGCAAACCCTCACGGCCATCGGCTTCAAAATCGGCGGCCCGAACCTGGCGTACCTCACGCTGCTGGTCTGGATTTTACCTGCCGCCACTTTCATGGCCCTGGCCGCCATCGTTATTTCCTACCTGCAGGGGCAGGGCGTGTCGCTCGGCTTCCTGAAGTACATACAGCCCATGGCGGTGGGCTTTGTGGCCTATGCCGCTTACAAGATCTGTGAGAAGGTCATCCACACCAAAACGGCTGTCGCCCTGATGGTTGTCTCGGCCATACTTGCCTACTTCTTCCATTCGCCCTGGGTGCTCTCGGGCATGCTGATTGCCGGTGGCGCCGTTACCGCGCTCCGCTTTAAGCAACACCCCCAGGAGAAAGACAAGCACCTGCACATAGAGTGGGCCAATTTTATACTTTATGTGGCTGTTCTGGTTGTAGCAGCTCTGCTGGGTGCGTATACTTCGTCGTTGCCGGTGCGCTTGTTCGAGAACTTCTACCGTAACGGCAGCCTCGTGTTTGGAGGCGGGCAGGTGCTCATTCCGCTGCTATACACGGAATTCGTGGATTTTAAGGGCTACCTGACCGGCGAGGAATTTCTTTCAGGTTACGCCATCGCGCAGGCACTGCCGGGACCAACCTTCTCCTTTACCTCCTTTGTAGGCAACCTGGCCATGCGCGAATATGGCATTGCCGGGCAGTTCCTAGGGTCTTTTGTGGCCACTGTCGGTATTTTCCTGCCAGGCACGTTCCTGATCTTCTTCGTCATCCGGTTCTGGGACGAGCTCAAAAAGTATAGAGTGATCCGCGCTTCCCTGGAAGGCATCAGCGCCGTAAGCTCCGGCATGGTGGTCGCCGCTGCCATCCTGCTCTACCACCCCATCGAGAGCTCCCTCCTCAACTTCAGCATTGTAGTGGCCACCTTCTGCCTGCTGATGTTCACCAAAATACCCGCACCTGTGCTTATACTTACGGGGTTGCTGTTGGGGTTTGTGTTGTAAAAACGAAAGTATTCCTAACAAAAAAGGCCACCCTTGCGGATGGCCTTCTGTACTTTACATTTTCTCCTTGAGCATGCGGAGCAAATACTCTCCGTAGCCGCTCTTCCTCAGGGGCTCTGCCACCTGCTTTAGCTCTTCATCGGAGATAAAGCCCATGCGCCAGGCCACCTCCTCGATGCAGCCGATCTTGAGGCCCTGCCGCTCCTCAATGACCTGCACAAAGGTGGCCGCCTGCATCAGCGACTGGATGGTGCCCGTGTCGAGCCAGGCCGTGCCGCGGTTGAGGATGCCCACCTTGAGCTTGCCCCTTCGCAGGTACTCGCGGTTGATGTCGGTCACCTCGTACTCGCCCCTCGGGCTCGGCTCCAGGTTCTTGGCAATCTCCACCACCTCGTTGTCATAAAAGTACAGCCCCGGCACGGCGTAGCTCGATTTAGGCTCTTTGGGCTTCTCCTCAATGGAGACAGCGCGCATCTGCTTGTCGAACTCGACCACCCCGTAGCGCTCCGGGTCGTGCACGTGGTAGGCGTACACCACCCCCCCGTCCGGGTCTGCGTTCTCCCGCAGCACCGAGCCCATACCCGCCCCGTAGAAGATGTTGTCGCCCAGCACCAGGGCCACCTTGTCACTTCCGATGAACTCCTCGCCTATCACGAAGGCCTGCGCCAGCCCGTTGGGCACCTCCTGCACGGCGTAGCTGAACTTGCAGCCTAGCTGCGAGCCATCACCTAAGAGACGCTCGAACAGGGGCAAATCGTGCGGCGTGGAGATGATGAGCACCTCCCGGATGCCCGCCAGCATGAGCGTCGAGAGCGGGTAGTAGATCATGGGCTTGTCGTAGACGGGCATGAGCTGCTTGCTCACGGCCAACGTCAACGGGTGCAGCCGCGTGCCGGAGCCCCCGGCGAGGATAATTCCTTTCATTTAGTGTCTGTTTTCGGCTCTACTTTTATAGGGTAGCAGCCTTGGTGTCTCTGTAAATAAACTCCTGGTTGTTTTTAAACCACTCGAAGGTGCGCTCCAGGCCCTCCTGGATGCGCACCTGCGGGTCATACTTCAAGAGGCGCTGCGCTTTCGAAATATCGGCCAGACTGTCGCGGATGTCTCCGGCGCGGTCGGGGCCGTGCACCGGGGCCACGTCGGCTCCGGCCGTTTCCCTGAGAATGTGGAACATCTGCAGCAGCGAGGTTCGGTCGCCCACAGCGATGTTGTACACCTGATTTACCGCCTCGGGGTTCTCTACCAGCGCCGCCTTGATGTTGGCCTGCACGCAGTTCTCCACGAAGGTAAAGTCGCGGGTCTGTCCCCCGTCTCCGTTGAATTTCGGCGGGCGGTTGTGAAGCAGCGCGTCGATGAAGAGCGGGATAACGGCCGCATAAGCACCGTTCGGGTCCTGCTTGGGCCCGAAGATGTTGAAGTAGCGCAGCCCGATGATCTTCATGCCGTAGGTTTTGCCGAATACGTCGGCGTACAGCTCATTGGCGTACTTGGTCACGGCGTAGGGTGAGAGGGGCTTGCCGATGCGGTCCTCGACTTTGGGCAGCTCCTTGCTGTCGCCGTAGGTAGACGAGGAGGCGGCATACACGAAGCGCTTGACCTGCTGCTCCTTGGCCGCAGTGAGCATGTTCACAAAGCCGCCCACGTTCACGTCGTTGCTCGTGATGGGGTCATTTATACTTCGGGGCACCGAGCCCAGCGCCGCCTGGTGCAGCACCACGTCCATCCCCTGGCAGGCGTCCATACAAGTTTGTACGTCGCGGATATCGCCCTCCACCAGTTCAAAAGCCGGGTTGCCCAGAAACTGCTCGATGTTCTTGCGGTAGCCGTTGGAGAAGTTATCCAGCACGCGCACCTTGCCCGCCTTATACTTTAAAAGGTACTCCACCAGGTTAGAGCCGATAAAGCCGGCCCCACCTGTTACTAAAAACGACAGCCCATCGAGGGGCTGGTCGTGGAAAGGGGAATCGTACATAGTATTGTTAAAGTCTATACTTACCGATGCGTGTACTGCTGCTCGTAGTAGCTCTGGTAGTTGCCCGAGGTCACGTTCTCCAGCCACTCGGGGTTCTCCAGGTACCAGTCCACGGTCTTGCTCAGGCCCTGTTCAAAAGTCACCGACGGCTTCCAGCCCAGCTCATCCATCAGCTTGGAGGAGTCGATGGCGTAGCGCAGGTCGTGGCCGGCGCGGTCCTTCACAAACGTGATCAGCTTTCTGGAGTGGCCTTTCTCGCGGCCCAGCTTCTCGTCCATCTGATCGCAGAGCAGCTCGATCAGGTCGATGTTCTTCCACTCGTTCACCCCGCCGATGTTGTAGGTGTCGCCCACCTTGCCCTCGTGGAAAATCACGTCGATCGCGCGGGCGTGGTCCAGCACGTAGAGCCAGTCGCGCACGTTCTCGCCCTTGCCGTACACCGGCACCGGGCGCTCGTTCTTGATGTTGTAGATCGCCAGCGGGATGAGCTTCTCGGGGAAGTGGTTCGGCCCGTAGTTGTTCGAGCAGTTGGAGATCTTCACAGGCAGGCCATAAGTGTGGTACCAGGCGCGCACGAAGTGGTCGGAGCTTGCCTTAGAGGCCGAGTACGGCGAGCGCGGATCATAGGCCGTCTCCTCCGTAAACAGGCCGTCCTCTCCCAGCGAGCCATACACCTCGTCGGTGGAAATGTGATAGAACAGGTGCTTGCTTAGGTCATCGGCCCAGTGCTTTTTCGCTACATTGAGCAGGTTCACCGTACCGATCACGTTCGTCTGCACGAAGGCCAGCGGGTCAGAGATGGAGCGGTCCACGTGCGACTCGGCCGCCAGGTGGATCACGGCATCAAATTTATACTCCGAGAAGATTTCCTCCAGGTAGTCCGCATCCACAATGTCGCCCTTCAGGAAAGTATAGTTTTCCCTGTCCTCGATGTCTGCCAGGTTGGCCAGGTTGCCGGCGTAGGTCAGCTTATCGAGGTTGTAAATCTGGTAGTTCGGGTACTTGGTCACAAACAGGCGCACCACGTGCGAGCCGATGAAGCCCGCGCCGCCCGTGATTAATATTTTCATGCTTATACTTCTGTTTTCTGTAGCGATACTTGCCAGTCCCAGGCGCTTTTCATGGCCTCTTCCAGGGTGCTGGTCGTTTTAAAGCCCAGTTCTTTAGTTGATTTGGTTACGTCGGCGTAAATCTTTGGCACATCGCCGGCACGGCGTGGACCAACTTTATAGTTTAGCTTCTGGCCGGATGCTTTCTCAAAGGCGCTGATTGCCTCCAGCACGCTGTAGCCTGTTCCGGTGCCCACGTTGAAGAACTCTATACTTTGCGCTTTGCCCTGCAGCAGGCGCTCCACTGCCACCACGTGTGCCTTGGCCAAGTCCACCACATGGATGAAGTCGCGGATGCAGGTGCCGTCCGGAGTGTCATAATCATCGCCAAACACCGTCAGTTCCTTGCGTATGCCCGCAGCTGTCTGGGTAATAAACGGCACCAGGTTGTTGGGTACGCCCAAGGGCAACTCTCCTATTCTGGCCGATGGATGTGCCCCGATCGGGTTGAAGTAGCGCAAAGCGGTAGCTTTGATGTTACTGCTCCCGCTATTCGCCAGGTCCGTCAGGATTTCCTCGCATACTTTTTTGGTATTGCCATACGGGGAGTTGGCCTTCTGTACGGGCGTTTCCTCCGTTACAGGCAGTTGCTCCGGAATACCGTACACCGTGCAGGACGACGAGAAGACCAGGTTGTATACTTTATACTCCTCCATTACTTGCAGCAGCGCCACCAGCGAGCCTACATTGTTGTGGTAGTACTTCAGCGGCTCTGCCACCGACTCGCCCACGGCCTTGTAGGCGGCAAAATGAATCACGCCTTGGATATTCTGTTCCTGCTTGAACACTTGGCGCAGGGCCTCCACGTCGGTGCAGTCGATGCGGTGGCAAGGAATGTCACGGCCAAGTATGGCGGCAATACCCTCCAGTGCGCTTTCTTCGGAGTTGGAGAAGTTGTCGATGATCACAGGCTCATACCCTGCCTCCACCAGCTCTACCACCGTGTGGGAGCCAATGTAGCCGGCTCCGCCGGTTACCAGTATCTTTGCGTTTGCCAAAATTTATAAGCTTGTATATTCTATGTCCTTTATTTTGTTACGGAAGATGCCTTTCAGGTCCACCAGGATCGGGCTGCTGTTCATGATTGACTTAAAGTAGTTCTCGTCCAGCTCCAGGTAAGCGTTGTGCGGCACGGCCACCACCACGGCATCATAATCCTTGCCAGCCTCTTCTACCAGGCCAAAGCCATACTCGTGCTGCAGTTCCTCGGAGCTAGCGTATGGGTCCACTACCTCCACGTTTACGTTGAAGCTTTGCAGTTCACGAATCACGTCCACTACCTTCGAGTTGCGGATATCCTCCACGTTCTCCTTAAACGTAGCCCCCATCACCAGCACCTTTGTCTGCGAGATGTTCTTGCCACGCATGATCATCATCTTCACCAGTTTATTAGCGATATGCGCGCCCATGGTGTCGTTGGTCGTGCGACCGCTCAGGATTACCTTGGCGTCGTAACCAAGCGCTTTGGCTTTGTAGGTCAGGTAATACGGGTCCACGCCGATGCAATGGCCGCCCACCAGACCCGGAGAGAAGCGCAGGAAGTTCCACTTCGTACCGGCAGCTTCCAGCACCTCGTAGGTGTTGATGTTCATCCTGTCGAAGATGATGGAAAGCTCGTTCATTAAGGCGATGTTGAGGTCGCGCTGCGTGTTCTCGATAACTTTAGCCGCCTCGGCTACTTTAATGGAAGAGGCACGGTGCACACCCGCGTCCACCACCAGTTCGTATACTTTGGCAACCTCCTCGGCAGACTCAGCGTCGCAACCAGAAACCACCTTCACGATTTTAGCCAGCGTGTGCTCTTTGTCGCCCGGGTTGATGCGCTCCGGCGAGTACCCTACCTTGAAGTCAACGCCGAATTTCAGACCAGACTCGCGCTCCAGCACCGGCACGCAATCCTCTTCCGTGCAGCCAGGGTATACCGTAGACTCAAACACCACGTAATCACCTTTCTTCAGCACTTTGCCTACCGTCGTAGAGGCTGCCAGCAAAGGCTTCAGGTCCGGCTGGGCATGCTGATCGATGGGAGTGGGTACGGCCACGATAAAGAAGCGCGCTTCGCGCAGCACGTCCAGGCTATCGGTGAACACAATATCGGCCCCCTCAAACTCACGGCTCTCCAACTCGCCGCTCGGATCTATGTGGTTGCGCATCATCTCCACGCGCTTGGAGTTGATGTCGAATCCGATTACTTTAACTTTTTTAGCGAAGGCAAGCGCAATCGGCAACCCCACATAGCCTAACCCAATAACAGCAAGTTTGGCTTCTTTGTCTAGTATTTCCTGGTACACGTTGTATATCGTTTGTTATGTTAGAATTTTTACACAAACTGCTTGGGGCTCATTTACCTCTGCCAGAACGGACTAAAGCCGCTTAGCATTGCCCCAAAATAATCCATTAAAATGGATAACGCCCGCTGTGGCCTAAAATTACCACAAAAGTACAATTATAAATAATACTCCGGATATTTCAGGGTATTTTTCAAAGGCTTTACATCATTCCCCGCACGATACGGTCTTTCCCGAACAGGTCCTGCACTACCCTCGCCTCGGCAAAACCTAGCTGTAACAGGAGATCCTGCACCTGCTGCCCGTAGCGCTCGTTTATTTCAAAGTATAGCTTCCCTCCCTTTTTCAACAGCTGCTGCGCCACCTCGGCAATTCTTCTGTAATACTTCAGCGGGTCCTGGTCTGGTACGAACAGCGCCAGGTGCGGCTCATACTGCAGCACGTTTTCCCGCATCTGCCCTTTCTCCTCCTCCAGCACATAGGGTGGGTTGCTCGTGATAATGTCCAGCGAGGCAGGAGTTATACGTGGCACCGGCTCAAAAATATCCGCCTGAAGCCAGTTTATGTTAAGGTTATACTTTGCCGCATTCGCCTTCGCCACCTCCAGCGCGCCCTCCGACACCTCCAGGCCGTATACTTCGGCATTTCTTAGATTGGCCGCCAGCGCCAGCGGGATGCAACCGCTCCCGGCACAGATATCCAGCACCTGCAGCCCGTCCTGCCCTTTGTGCTCCCGCAGCACCAGGTCCACCAGTTCTTCCGTTTCCGGCCGGGGAATCAGCACGCGCTCGTCCACCAGCAACTCTAGCCCATAAAAATGCGCCACCCCCAGCACGTACTGCACCGGTTCCTGCTGCTGTAACCGCTGTACCATCTGCTTTAGCTGTGTCTCCTGCTCCGGGTTTACCTCCTGTTGCTGTGCCAGCGACAGCTGCATACGGTTTTTCTGCAGCACGTGTTCCAGCACTAGTTGGGCTATACTTCCCGCCTCCGGCTCGGGATAGGCCGTTTTTATACTTTCCCGGATGTGCTGCTGTAACTGCTGAACGGTTGCCACGTCTATACTTTCTGTTGATTTCGGTATCTTTGCAAAAGTAGAACTTTCTGAGTTAGAAAGTTAGAAGGTTGAAAAGTTAGAATGTTACGGTGCATTGACCTTTACTGAGCCAAGAGTTGTGACTTTTTAGGCACGAAAGAGTAGCGCCTGATTACTGCTTTCCTTTTTCACTTTTTAACCTTCTAACTTCCCAACTTTCTAACTCCTAAACTCTTCCTATGTCCGACGAACGATACATGCGACGCGCCCTGGAGCTGGCTCAGCTGGGCGGAGGCTATACTTCACCAAACCCGATGGTGGGTTGCGTGGTGGTACACGATGGGAGAATCATTGGCGAGGGATGGCACCAAAAGTATGGCGGCCCCCATGCCGAGGTGAATGCCATTGCTGCCGTGGCGGATAAAAGCCTGCTGCTTAAGAGCCGGGTGTACGTCACGCTGGAGCCTTGCTCCCATTTTGGCAAAACGCCTCCCTGCGCCGACCTGCTCGTTTCTCATGGGGTGAAGGATGTGGTGATCTGCAACACAGACCCGAACCCGCTGGTGGCCGGGCGTGGCATAAAAAAATTAACTGATGCTGGTGCCCAGGTAAAAGTAGGCGTACTGGAACAGGAGGGGCTGGAACTGAACAAACGCTTCTTCACCTTCCACGCGCAAAAGCGGCCGTTTATACTTTTGAAATGGGCCGAAACAGCAGATGGCTTTATCGCGGGGGCTAACTATAAACAGGAGCAAATCAGCGGGCCGCTGGCCAGGCGGCTGGTGCACAAGTGGCGCACAGAAGAACAGGCTATTATGGTGGGCACCCGCACCGCGCTTCATGATAACCCGCAGCTTAACGTGCGGGCGTGGCACGGGCCGCAACCGCTACGCGTGGTCATCGACCGGGCTTTGCAGCTCCCCCCGCACCTGCACCTTTTTGATGGCAGCCAACCGACGGTGGTTTATACTTATAAACAGCAGCAGGATGGGGAGAATTTATACTTTGTGCAGCTTCAGGAGGAGGCGCCACTGCTTCTGCAAATTATGCAGGACCTGCACCGGCGTAACGTTTTGTCGGTGATGGTGGAGGGAGGAACTTACCTGCTGGAGAGCCTGCTGCAGGCAAACCTCTGGGACGAAGCCCTTGTGTTTAAGAGCCAGCAAAAAACGCTTGGGGATGGGATAAAAGCCCCTGCCATGACGCACGGCCGGCTACAAAGCTCTCAAACTTTAGGCACCGACCAATTGTTGCACTACCGGCGTTAGTTGTTGGTTGATAGTTGTTCGTTATTAGTTCTCCTAAAGTATACCCACTCTATACTACATTCAATATTCAGTCATTCACTCAACCACTCATTCAAAATTACACCATGGCCGAATCATTAATTATAGACGCAAACCTCAGTAAAGAAGAAAAGTATAAAGCACTGCTTCCGCAGATAGAAGCCCTGACCGCCGGCGAAACAGACCTGATTGCCAATATCTCGAATATGGTGGCCGCGCTGCGCCAGGGCATGGGGTTCTTCTGGGTGGGGGTATACTTTAACAAAGAGGGACAGCTGGTGCTAGGGCCGTTCCAGGGGCCGATTGCCTGCACCCGCATCCCCTACCACAAAGGTGTTTGCGGCGCCTGCTACACCCAGCAGAAAACCATACTAGTGCCGGATGTAGAAGCCTTCCCGGGCCACATTGCCTGTAGCAGCGACTCTAAATCGGAGATCGTGTTGCCAGCCATAAAAGACGGCGAGGTTAAACTGGTGCTGGACGTAGACAGCGACAAACTCAACGACTTCGACGAAGTGGACCAGAAATACCTGGAGCAGCTGATGACGCTGGTGGAGAACTGGTATTAGTTTTTACGAAGCACGTATCAAGTAGCAAGACTTTGGGAATCAAGCTACGGTAAGCCGTAAGCTACAATAGAAGTATAAGCAGTGGCTTCCATTAACAGAATCCTACTCATCCCTTAATCCTGCAAAACCTGATTCAGACAAAAGCCGCTGCAAGTAATAACTTGCAGCGGCTTTTTGTTTTTTTTATCGTGCTACTTGATACGTGCTTCGTGATACGTCCAGCTTACCCAAACAACGTCGGTGGCGGGGTTTTCAGCTGAGCAATAACGGTTTGACCTCCCTTAGTTTTTTGCCCCAGTTCCGCCTTGATTTCTGTATCCAGCGGCAGGAAGATATCCACACGCGAGCCGAACTTGATAAAGCCGAACTCCTCGCCCTGGCTCACCTCATCGCCCTCGTTTACATACCATACAATACGGCGTGCCATGGCCCCGGCAATCTGGCGGAACAGCACCTCCGGCCCTGCAGTAGACTCCACCACCACCGTGGTGCGCTCGTTTTGCGTGCTCGACTTTGGGTGCCAGGCCACAAAGTAGTTGCCAGGATGGTATTTAAAGTACTTTACAATGCCGGAAACGGGGTTGCGCGTGATGTGCACGTTTATCGGCGACATGAAGATGGAGATTTGCTTGCGCTTGTCTTTAAAGTACTCCGGCTCCTCCACTTCCTCAATCACTACCACCTTTCCGTCGGCAGGGGCTATGATGAGGTCCTCGTGCAGCAGCAACGTACGGTAGGGACTGCGGAAAAACTGCAGGATCAACAGGAAGAGAACGGCAGACACACCGGAGAACACCCTGTTGAAGGTGCCATTCTCAGCATTGAAATTGTAGAGCAAAAGGTTCAGCACTACAAGTGCCAGTAAAGTAAAAAATAGTATTTTCCTTCCTTCCTTATGGATTTTCATTCGATGCTATTGTTTGCCGCAGGTACTATATAAACTCATAATAGCCCATCCAGTTACGTGGATGGGCTATTACCTGCTTCAAAATTATATAATATCCGGAATATTCCTCTAAAAATCTTTTAGAAGCCCCCGCGATACTTGTACGTCATGGCCACTTTATCGATGGCCACGATGTAGGCTGCGATGCGCATTGGCACGTTATACTTCTGAGAAGCAGCGTAAACACGCTCGAAAGCCTCGTTCATGATGCGCTCGGCGCGCTCGTTCACGCGGTCCAGCGTCCACTTAAAGCCCATGCGGTTTTGCACCCACTCGAAGTAGGACACGGTAACACCGCCTGAGTTCGCCAGGATGTCCGGCACGACCATAATGCCCTTCTCGTTGATGATGTTATCAGCCTTGTAAGAGGTAGGGCCGTTGGCACCCTCTACAATCAGGCGGGCCTGTATCCTGTCCACGTTGTGGATGGTGATCACGTCCTCCACGGCAGCAGGAATCAGCACGTCCACCTTGGCTGTCAGCAGGTCGCCCGGGTCATCCATCAACTCTGCTCCCTTATAACCTTCCAGGCGGCCGTTGTGCGCGTTTTTATACTCTATCGCTTCGTCAATATCAATCCCGTTGTCGTTCCAGTAGGCTCCGCTAATGTCGCTAACGCCTAAAATCTTCACGCCCCGGTCATTCATCAGCTTTGCCGCCCAGGCGCCTACGTTGCCGAAGCCCTGTATCGCAGCCGTAGACTTGGCGGGGTCCATGCCCAGTTTGTTCATGGCGGCCATGGCCGACACCATCACGCCGCGGCCCGTTGCCTCTACGCGGCCCAGCGAGCCGCCCAGCACCAACGGTTTACCCGTCACCACTGCGTGCTCGGTAGAGCCTTTTGTCTTGGAATACTCGTCCATGAGCCAGGCCATTTCGCGAGGTCCGGTGCCCATGTCCGGGGCAGGAATGTCGCGGTCCGGGCCAAAAATATCCTGCAAAGCCGACGTATAGGCTCTGGTCAGTCGCTCAATTTCACCGGCTGACATAGAGAAAGGATCGCAGATGATACCGCCTTTGGCACCACCGTACGGGATGTCCACCACGGCGCATTTCCAGGTCATCCAGGCAGCCAGGGCCTTCACCTCATCCAGGAATACATCCGGTGCGTAGCGGATACCGCCTTTGGACGGCCCCAGGATAGTGGAGTGAATAACGCGGTAGCCCTCGAACACGCGCACTTTGCCGTCGTCCATGGTCACGGGCACGTTCACGATTACCTGACGTGTTGGAGACTTAAGTACGTTATATACTTCCTCATCCAACCCCAGCACCTCCGCCGCTATGTTAAAGCGCGACATCATCGACTCGAAAGGATTTTCCTTATCCTTAATCGGAGCTGGCTCTTTGTATAACATCATCTACTCTAAATTTTTATTAGTGAGTAATTAATCAGTGAATTAAAATACGGGGCAAAGTTGAGAATTAAACTTGCAACCTCCTAAGAGCGGGCAACAAATTTTTTAGAAGATTTCGAGGAAGGCGACCACGAACGGGATGACCATCAGCAGGCTATCGAAGCGGTCCAGGATGCCGCCATGGCCGGGCAGCAGTGTGCCAGAATCCTTTACCCCCAGGCTGCGCTTCAGCATCGACTCCGAGAGATCGCCCAGCACTCCCACAATGCCCACAATGATGGATACGCCCAGCCACTGGTATTGTTCTAAATCGAGAAACACATGCGAGAGCCCATACCCCACCAGCATGGTCACCAGCGTACCGCCAACCCAGCCTTCCCAGGTCTTTCCGGGGGATATACGCTCGAAGAGCTTATTTTTGCCGAAGTTCTTCCCGAAAATATAAGCCCCGGTGTCGGACGCCCAGATCAGCAGCAGCAGGCCAAGTATGGGTTGCCAGCTATACTCCTCCCCGTAGTAGCCCAGCAGGTGCAGCAGGCCAAAGGGCACGGCCAGGTACACAACGCCCGTTATCGTAAAGGCAATGTTGGTGAAAGGCTGGGGCTTCTTGCGGTACATTTCGTAAATAAACACCAGAAACAGCAGCGGCAGCGAGAGAAACAGCAACTCGCCCGGGGCAACGTCTTTCTGCACCAGGAACATGGAGGTGAAGAACACGCCGCCCAGCAGCAGCCCCAGGGGTTTGTTCGGGCGCATGCCCTGCACCGCCACCAAGGTATAAAACTCGGCGATGCCCAGCAGCGTGAGCCCCAGGAAGAGCAGGAAATAGGTCCACTCGCTGAACAGGATGCCGCCTATTAGCACCGCGGCGCCTAGTACCCCTACAATAAGTCGTTGATTTAGATTGCTTAGAGTTGATAGCTTATTGTTCATGCCATGACTTACGCCTGCCCGGGGCCTGTGCGTGTTGTAAGGGTTTAGTTTATAGTTGTTGCTCTGTGCCTGCGGCCTGGGCTATACTTTGCGGGCGCAATGGCTGCCGGGCAAATGCCTGGCGCAGGAAGTATAGCAGGCCCACGCTTACCAGCAACGATAACGCGATACTATACCACGGCATTGCCTCGGTGCTCTCGATATTGGTATCGATGGCGCGGGTTTGCTGCAGGTACAGTAAAAACACCGTAAAGCCGTTGTTGGCAAAGTGCGCCACAATCGGCACAATGATGCGACCGGACCAAAAGTATAAATATCCGAACAGCGCTCCAAGTATGGCCCGTGGCAAAAAGCCGAAGAACTGCACGTGTATGGCCGCAAAGATGATGCCTGTAACCCAAATGGCCACATGGATGTTGCCGGACCAGCGGTGGATCTGCTGCTGCGCAATTCCCCGGAACACGAGCTCCTCGCCTACGGCAGGTATAGCCGCAAACACCACCAGGCCAATGAGCAGCTCTGGCACCGAGTTAAACCGTGTGATAAGCTTGGTAAGCTCGGCTAGTTGCTCCTCCTGCTGCCGCGCCCACTCCTCAAAGGCACGCATAAAGTCCGGGAAGCTCATGTGGGCGTTCCACTGGATGATGACCGAGTTGGCCGGCATGATGGCAATTATCAGGATGCCGCTGAGCAGCACCAGCAGCCACGGTGAAGGCGTCTTCCAGTTCAGGTAATCCCCCGGCCTGTAGTTGAGCGAGAGCAGCAGAAAGAGGGGCGCCACGATAAAGGCAAAGAACTGCAGCACACCCTGCAAGAGCAGCATCACCTGCGGCCCCTGCGGGTGGTCGGCTGGGTTGGTAGCCACGGTTGCCAGCTCAATCAGGCCTATCCCGAAGATCCAGTTGGCCAGCAGCCCTATCACAAACATCGCCACAAAGTAGCCGCCTGCCATGTATACTATCAGCAGTAACAGTACCCAACTTGGGTGCAGATCTTTCGAGATGAAACCTTTCATAGGGAGATTTAGGTTTAATTGGCGTAAATTTACGCGAATAATTAATTTTTGCTTTGGTAAAGATTGCTAACATAGAGCTAGGGGAGTTTCCGTTGCTGCTGGCACCGATGGAGGACGTAAGCGATCCGCCCTTCCGCAAAGTATGCAAGGCCAACGGTGCCGACCTGATGTACACGGAGTTTATCTCCTCTGAGGGTTTGATACGTGATGCCGCCAAAAGTGTACAAAAACTTGACATTTTCGACTACGAGCGCCCCATCGGAATCCAGATTTTCGGGTCTGAGATTGAGTCGATGCGCGAGGCGGCTATCGTCTCCTCGCAGGCCGGCCCGGACCTGATCGACATCAACTATGGCTGCCCCGTAAAGAACGTGGCCTGCAAGGGCGCCGGTGCCGCGTTGCTGCGCGACATCCCGAAGATGGTGAAAATGACCGAGGAGATCGTAAAGGCCACGCACCTGCCGGTAACGGTAAAGACGCGCCTGGGCTGGGACGAGGACACCAAAAACATTGTAGAGACGGCCGAGCGCCTGCAGGATATCGGCATTAAAGCCCTGAGCATACACGGCCGCACGCGCGTGCAGATGTACAAGGGCGAGGCCGACTGGCGCCTGATTGCCGAGGTGAAGAACAACCCACGCATGCACATCCCCATCTTCGGCAACGGCGACATTGACTCGCCGCACAAGGCGCTGGAGTACCGCAACAAGTATGGCGTGGACGGCATCATGGTCGGCCGGGCAAGTATAGGCTACCCGTGGATCTTTAACGAGATAAAGCACTACATGAAAACCGGTGAGATGCTGCCGGGCCCGACGCTGGAGGAGCGCGTGGAAGTATGCCGCCAGCACTTCACGCACTCGCTGGAGTGGAAGGGCGACAAGCTGGGCATTTTTGAGATGCGCCGCCACTACACCAACTACTTCCGCGGCCTGCCAAACTTCAAGCCCCTGCGCATGAAACTGGTGCAATCCGAGGACATGCAGGAAATCTACGACACGCTGGATGAGATTGCCCATAGCATGAGCTACGTGGAGAGTTAAGAGAGTTTGGGAGTTGAGGAGTTGGGGAGTTAGAAAGTGGGCAGTGTTTTCTGAGTTTATACTTTCTGCCGCAAGTTTACCTGTGGCTTTGTATGGCAGCAGTTTAAAACTGCTTTGAAAAAGAAAGGGCCGCAAAGGCTTAGGCTATACTTTATACTTTGGTTAGCAAAAAATTAAAGCAATGAAGGGTAAAGCCGACAATGTAAGTACTATCTCATTCTTCTTAATTGCAATTGTTCTTATTATCTGGGGTATCAAGATGATTGTAAAGAACCTTGTGGCTGTTGGGATTAATAGCAGGACTCTATCCCTATCGGGTTTCGGTGGCGAATATTTAATATTGATGGGACTAATATTCTTAGTCGTAGCATACTACAGCCTATCTCCTCTTGGTAAAATCCGACAGTTCCTCGAAGGTGACTTTAAGAACAGGAAAGAGAAAAAAGATAAACGAAAACAATCGAAGAATAGCTAATCCTGATTTAGATTACTTTACCGCCAGACCTGCTAAACTTATGTGCCAAAAATAGAAGCCGTAAACCTGATGAAGTTAATAAGGCCAAAAATAATTGGAACCCTAACGATTCAGAAAATGATGGCTGGAAATTTGGCTGTCTTGAATGACATAAAGAATCCACCTAATAAAATAGTCATTCCTTGTCGTTCAGCAGAGCATGGTGAAGAAATTATCGCCAAAATCAAAGAATCGAAGCCTGGAGAAGTTATTTACATTTAAGTAACTTCTGAAAAGATATAGAAGAACTTTAGCTAACCACACCTTTGCCATGGCAAAGCCAAGCCCGTTAGAAAGCATTTAAAGTTCGTTCCTGAAGTCTGCCGAAGTATAAATTGCTGGTGATAACACTCAAAATGGCGGGGAGAGGATTACCGTAGTCTAAAGGATAGTATAAAACAGGTCCCTGGCCCCATCGGCCGGGGATTTCTCTTTTTGCCAACAGAAGTTCCGCAAGAACCGGGTTGTGCCACGAGCGCCGCCTTGAGAGATTGCAGCCATGATACACTCCAAAACGATAGCCGGCTACACCTACGGCACCTCTTATACTTCGAGCTATACTTTGCCACGCACATGGCAGCTTTTCTGGCTCAGGGGCAGCACGGAAATAATTTTCAGCAGATGAGATAGCGGGTGAGCAAATCTGACGCTCCAACTCTTTACTTTTGCAGCCACACTTTAACCTTCTAACTTTCTAACTATAAAAACCTCCACTACCCCCACTGCACAAGAAACCGCGACCCCGGCACTGGCCTGGCTGCTGGTGATTATACTTGCTCTTATCTGGGGCACCTCGTTTATACTTATCAAGAAGGGGCTGGTGGTTTACGATCCTAACGAAGTGGGGGCCCTGCGGATGGTAATTGCCTGCGCGGCCCTGCTGCCATTCGCCATCCGGAACGTTCGTAAGGTGGAGCCCCACCGCTGGAAGTTTCTGCTAGGCAGCGGGATGCTGGGCAACTTCTTGCCAGCTTTCCTTTTTGCCATCGCCGAAACGCGCCTGGCCAGCGGACTGGCGGGGGTGCTGAATTCGCTTACCGCACTCTTCACCCTGCTGGTAGGGGCTGCCTTGTTTGGACAGTCCATCACCTGGATGCGCATGCTCGGCATCGTTATCGGTATTGCCGGCACGGCCATCCTTATCTTTACCGGCAACGGCAACGCGGAGCTCGACAACATGTACTATGGCCTGTACATTGTGCTGGCCACCGTTTTCTACGGCATCAGCGCCAACCTTATCAAGTTTCGCCTGCAGGGCATGAAGGCCATCGCCGTCTCCAGTCTGGCGTTGCTCACGGTGGGGCCGGTGGCGCTGGTATACCTGCTCACCACCGATTTTCTTTACAAGCTGCAGCATGTGCCGGGGGCCTGGGAGGCGCTGATGTACATCGCCATACTTGCCGTGTTCAGCACTGCCATCGCGCTTATACTTTTCAACAAGCTTATCCAGATATCCACCACCCTCTTTGCCAGTTCCACCACCTACCTCATACCCATTGTGGCGCTGATGTGGGGCGTGCTTGATGGCGAGACCATCCATTTGTGGCACTACCTGGGCATGGTGGTGATCTTGCTGGGCGTGTTCATCGTAAACAGGGCCAGGTAAACGCACGTTCCCTCAAAAGTATATGCTCCCCTACTTTATACTTGCTGCGGCTATACTTTAGCGGCAAGTATAAAGTAGGGCCGCGGCAGGCGCGAATCAACACTATGAGTTTTCTGATTCTTTTCTAACTTAGGGGATTCTCTAACCCGCAACCATTCAGAATGAAGCTTTACAAGCCCCTCCTGAGTCTCCTGTTATTTCTCATGCTGTCGGTGCCAAGCCTGGCGCAAGGCCTGGTTTCCAGGGAGCAGCTGGAAGAACTGCAGCTGCAGGCCATCAACGACACTGCCTTCACCCTCCGCACTGTTACCGAAACCGGCAACCTGATGACGTACAATGGCCCGCTTACGCTCCGCGTGAACGGCGAGCTACAGGAGGCCGAGTTTGTTGATGGCGAAACCACGTTCTCGATACCGGAGCGGCGCGAGCTTATCCAGGTAAGCGCTAACCTGGACACGCACACGCTGGCCCGGCTCTACCGCCTGGATGTAGAGGAGATGCGGGGCGTGAAGGAGTTCCCGATGTGGCTGTCCATACTTCCGCCGCTTATTGCCATCGTGCTGGCGCTTCTCTTCAGGCAGGTGCTGCTGGCGCTCTTCGCGGGCATTTGGGTGGGCGGCTTTGTGATCTACGGCTTATCCTTTAATTCTATTTTGGTGGGCCTGCTAGCCGTAGCGGACACCTTCCTGCTCAAGGCCCTCGTAGACAGCGACCACGCCTCGGTTATTATCTTCTCCATGCTGATTGGGGGGATGGTGGCCATCATCTCCAAAAACGGCGGCATGGCTGGTGTGGTGCATTTGCTCTCGCGCTACGCCCGTTCCGCCAAAAGCTCGCAGCTGGTAACCTGGGTATTGGGGATAGCCATTTTCTTCGACGACTACGCCAACACCCTTATTGTGGGCAACACCATGCGCCCCGTTACCGACAAGCACCGCATCTCCCGCGAAAAGCTGGCTTATATTGTGGATAGCACCGCTGCCCCTGTGGCGGCCATCGCCTTTGTCACCACCTGGATCGGAGCTGAGTTGGGTTATATAAAGGACGCCGCCACCAAGCTCGGGATTGAGGAAGGCGCCTACTCGCTGTTCTTCCACTCGCTGCAGTATGCCTACTACCCGGTGCTCGCGCTGGTGTTTATGCTGATACTGATCCTGATGAACCGGGATTTTGGCCCGATGCACCGGGCAGAGCAAAGGGCGCGCACCACCGGAGAGGTGTCGGCAGCGCGCCTCGACCGGGCCGGGCAGGAGAAACAGCAACAAGAAATGGCCGAGTTTGAGCCCATAGACGAAACCAGGGTCCGTGCTGTCAACGCGCTGCTGCCCGTGCTTACGGTTATCGGGGGCACTATTGCTGCCTTGCTCTACACCGGCTACAGCGCCGACGTTTGGGTCGATCCCAGCCTCGGCTTTTTCCGCAAGCTCTCCGCCACCATCGGCGACTCCGATTCTTACCTGGCCCTTATCTGGGCTTCGCTCGGAGGCGTGGTCGTAGCCATAGCCCTAACAATAAGCCAGCGCATCATGACGCTTTCAGAAACCATGGACTCGTTGGTGGTCGGGTTTAAGACCATGCTGCCGGCCATCCTTATCCTGGTGCTGGCCTGGTCGTTGGCGGCGGTTACGCAGGAGCTTTATACGGCAGAATACCTCACCTCGCTGCTCTCAGGCAATGTGTCGCCATACTTCCTGCCGGAGATCACTTTCTTCCTGGCCGCTGCCATTGCCTTCTCCACCGGCTCCAGTTGGGGCACTATGGCCATACTTTACCCGCTTATGATGCCAGCCGCCTGGTATGTGTGCCAGCAGCAGGGCTTTACGATGGAGGAGACCATGCCTATCATGTACAATGTGATCTCGGTGGTGCTGGCAGGGGCTGTGTTCGGCGACCACTGCTCCCCTATCTCCGACACCACCATCCTGAGCTCACTGGCCTCGGGCTGCAACCACATAGACCACGTTAAAACACAGCTGCCGTACGCCATTACGGTGGCCTTGGTCGCCAATATTGCCTGCACCAACCTGTCTAGTTTTGGCGTGCACTGGCTGCTGGTATACGTTATTGGCATAGCCATACTTTGGGGGATTGTAAAGCTTTGGGGCAAAGACGTGCCCCACAAGCTTGTGCCCATCGCAGAAAAGCTTGAAGCTGAAGCATAGCATTACAAGTATAAACCAGCAGCGGCTGCCCCAGGTGTGAGGCAGCCGCTGCTGGTTTATACTTTGCCGGGCCGCTACTGCAGCCTTAGCTCATAAAAATCGTGTACGATGGTGCGGGCGCCATAGCTTTCCTTGTTCCAGACAAGCCCCTCGTTCAAATACTGGCCCCCCTGCTCCGTAGACACGCCAAAACTGAAATACGGCTTGTGCGCATACACCTCTGTCAGCAGCCAGTCCAGCAGCACATCCAAGGCACCTGCCTGCTTGCCCTGCTCTGAGGAGGCAATGTACTGGCAATGGGCTACAGTGGCAGTCTCGAAAACTAGGGTGCCCGCCAGTAATTCGCCCTCTTTGGTAGCAGTGTAAAGCCTGATGTTCTCCGGAAAGCGCGAGGCGAGCAGCTCAACTTCCGCTGCCGTGTGCACCGGCTTGAGGTTATACTTTTGCTGCAGCACCTGCCACTCCAGCTGCATAAAGTCTGTGTAGGCCATGGATAACTGCACCTGTATACTTCCTCCTTTGGCTTTTCTGATTTCCCACCGGCGTGTTCTGCTGTAACCAGCCCCTGCAGCTAACGCTGCAACCGAGTTTACATCGCGGCGGTAAAGTATGGCCCCGTGGCGAAACAGGGCGTACAGGTCTTCCTCGGCGGGCTGCTGGTGGTAGATGTGCGGAATGGCCTTGTAAAGGATGCTTCGGAACCACTGCCCCTGAAAGTATAACTTCATGGCCTGCACCACCTCCAGCATCAGCGCCGCCTTCATCCGCTTGTCCGTAACGAGTCCGGCGTAGCTCAGGCCGCCATGGCTCTGCACCTGCTCCCCTGCCTCATTTGCCGGCAGCAGCGCCACCAGCCTGCCCTTGTGGTAGAACAGCAGCGAGTGGTCCGTGAACCTGTCGGCATGGTACTCCATGTAATCGCGCAGCAGCATGAACGTGCCGTTCTTCGACTCCCGTACAAAGGCATCCCAAAGCGGCTTATGTTCCGCGCTATACTTTACTACTTCAACCATTCTATTGACAAAGGACTGCTAGACAAAGGACAAAAGACGATACTTTTGCACCTTTACCTCCTTAACTTTCTAACCTTCTAACTTCTTAACTTTCTAACTCCTACTACCTGTTCAGCACAATCCGGAAGGTGGTGCCCTTGCCTACCTCCGACCACTTCACGTACAGGCGGCCTTCGTGGTAATTGTCGATGATGCGCTTGGCCAGTGCCAGGCCCAAACCCCAGCCGCGCTTTTTGGTAGTGAAGCCGGGCAGGAAAACAGAGTCGATCTTACTTTTGGGGATGCCTTTTCCGGTGTCTGTGATATCCACGGCAATGCTGCTCTTGCCCAGCAGCACCAGCTGTATGTTTATACTGCCGCGGCCCTCCATGGCATCCACGGCGTTCTTGCAGATGTTCTCGATCACCCAATCATACAGCGACACGTTTACCTTGGCCGTGATATCCGGCGAGAAGGTGGACTCTATGGAGAACGCTACCTTGCGCGAGATGCGGTTCTGCAGATAATTTATGGCGTTCTGCGTTACCTGCAGGATGTTCTCGTCACGAAGCGAGGGCACAGAGCCGATGTTGGAAAAGCGCTCCGTGATGATCTCCAGGCGCCGCACATCCTTGCCCAGTTCCTCCAGTATCGGCTCATTCTCAAACTTGGGGCTTGACTTGATGTACTCATACCAGGCCATCAGCGAAGAGAGCGGCGTGCCCAGTTGGTGCGCCGTTTCCTTGGCCAGCCCCACCCATACCCGGTTCTGCTCGGCGCGGCGCGAGTAGCTGAAGGCAAAGTAGGCCACCAGCGCAAAGCACGAGATCACGATCAGCTGCACGTACGGGTAGTAGCGCAGCTGCGAGAGCAACTCGGAATCTTTGTAAAACACGTAGTTCACAGAACCCTCCGCCCAGGGCACCACGATGGGCTCGTGCTGCTCCTTCATCTTCCCAATCTCGCGCTGCAGGTATTCGTTTATTTTATCGGGCTTATCGGCAATGTTTTCGGGCAGATTTATGTTCTTGGAGTCGAGGATATTCTCATTTTCATCTGTCAGGATAACGGGCACCGTGGTGTTGGACGACAGGATCTCCTCCTCGATGAACACGATGTTGTCGTCGCTGGGGGCGTTGATCATGTAGCGCAGGCCCTTGGCATAAAGCTGCACCAGCTCCTGCTCCCGCTCCGACAACTTGCTCACAAGTATGTTGGTATAAGTGATGGTGGCGGCACCTATGATGAGAGCAATGATAACAACAACGAGCTTTATCCTGTTCTTCTGGGAGTAGATGGGAATCATTGAGTATAAACACGAAATTTATTTGAAATTAGTATAAATTGAACATAGAGAGCAAGTAAGTTTTATTTTAATAAATAGAGCCGTACCTTTGCCCTTTAGTAGAACAAACGTTATTATGCTTCAGAACTTTAAAGCAATCAGCCTGTCGTATAAAAAAGCGCCGCTCGATATCAGGGAGCTGATTGCCTTAGATGAATCTTCTTGCAGAATATTTTTGCAGACGCTTAAGGGCTTCCTTCAGGCTACTGACATCCTTGTTCTCTCCACCTGCAACCGCACCGAAGTATACTACAACTCCGACACTGACTATAGCGCTGAGATCGTCAAGCTCCTGGGCATCACCAAGGGCATCGACAACATCAGCCGCTACTTCGACTACTTCACCATCCTGAACGAGCACGACGATGCCGTGCAGCACCTGTTCGACGTGTCGATGGGGCTGGAGTCGCAGGTGGTGGGCGATATGCAGATCTCGAACCAGGTGAAGGTGGCCTACCAGTGGAGCGCCGACAACGAAACAGCCGGCCCTTTCCTGCACCGCCTGATGCACACCATCTTCTTCACCAACAAACGCGTGGTGCAGGAGACCTCCTTCAGAGACGGTGCCGCCTCTACCTCTTATGCCGCTATCGAGCTAATTGAGGAGCTAACCGGAGAGGGCGCTGAGCCCAATATCCTGGTGGTGGGCGTTGGGGAGATTGGCGCCGATGTATGCCGCAACCTGAAAGACCTGGGCTACAAGAAGGTAAAGATCACCAACCGCACGCTGGCAAAGGCAAAGGTGTTGGCCGAGGAGTGCGCTCTGGAGGTGCTTCCTTTTGAGGAGATTGTGCAGGGTATGAAAGAGGCCGATGTGATCATTTCTTCGGTGGCCCGCGAAACGCCTTTCTTTACAAAGGAAATGGTAAAGCGCCTGAACGCGCTCACTTATAAATTCTTCATTGACCTGGCCGTGCCGCGCAGCGTGGAGCCGGAGGTGGAGAGCATACCGGGCGTGCTGGTATACAACATCGACACGATCCAGAACAAGGCTTCCGAGGCACTGCAGCGCCGCATCAGTTCCATCCCGAAGGTAAAGGAAATCGTTGCCGAGTCTATCGAGCAGTTCAACGACTGGTCTAAGGAAATGATGGTATCGCCCACCATTCATCGCCTGAAAAATGCACTGGAAACGATACGTCAGGAGGAAATAGCCCGCTATGTGAAGAAGCTGGGGCCTAAGGAGGCAAAGCTGGTAGACAGCATCACGAAATCCATGATGCAGAAAATTATAAAATTACCGGTATTACAACTGAAAGCTGCCTGCAAGCGCGGAGAGGCCGAAACGCTTATTGACCTGCTCAACGACCTGTTCAGCCTGGAGAACCAGCCGGCAGAATCAGAGCAAAATCCTGGGTAAACGATACAATTTTTTTAGTGAAGAAATAACTAAGGCCTCCGCAAATTCCATGTTAAAAGGGACAAACGGGGGCCTTAACTATTCCATCCTCAGGTAACAAACTGCTACCCAGGGTGCCGTACAGGGCACTGGCTTAGATATCAATGCAGCATTCTTCGAGGCAGTCTATTACATCAATCAGTTTCGGGATGGCCAGCGAGTAGTAAATCTTGGTACCCACTTTAAAAGACGATAAAACGCCTTTATCCTTTAGTGTAATCAGGTGCTGTGATGCAATGGCCTGCGGAAGGTCTAACTGCTTATATATCTCTGTAACAGTCATTTTATCCTCTTTTCCGAGCAAATCCACTATCGCCAGTCTCTTGGGGTGTGCCAGTACTTTAAGCATGGCTGCCGCCTTATCTATCTTCTTCGATTCAACTCTTGACAACAAACTTTTCATAATTAAAATTATACCTAACAGTTTCTACAATTCATTTTTCAATCCCATTCACAATAAGATATATACGAGGCCTGCACTATTTAGCTGAAAATCATTAGCATGCTTTTATTATTTTTGGCCAATGGATACTTCTTATCATGTAATCGGTCTAATGTCCGGGACGTCACTCGACGGCCTCGATATTGCTTTTTGTAGATTTACGTACAAATCTCATAATTGGATATATGAGATACTAAATACTACTACATTAACATATACCCATGAACTAATTGACTCCCTTCGGGGTGCCGAGACCGCCAGTGCCCTGGAGCTGGTGGAGCTGGACCATGCCTTCGGCCGCTTCATGGGGCAACGGGTTCATGAGTTCGTACAACAACACGGAATACAGCCCGATTTTGTTGCTTCTCACGGACATACGATCTTCCACCAGCCCGACAAGCACATCTCCCTGCAACTGGGCCACGGTGCCTACCTGGCGGCGCATGCCCACCTGCCCGTGGTCTGCGACTTCCGCACCCTCGACATTGCGCTGGGGGGGCAGGGCGCGCCGCTCGTGCCCATCGGCGACGAGCTGCTTTTCGGCCACTACGATTATTGTATTAACCTGGGAGGCATCGCCAATGTTTCCTACAACCACCAGGGCACCCGCCTGGCCTTCGACACCAGCGCCTGCAACATGTTGCTCAACACATTGGCAAACAGCCTGGGCCAACCCTATGACCATAACGGCGCGCTAGCCCGCTCCGGTACTTTAGAGCCAAAATTATTAGAGGCCCTTAACGCCCCCGCCTACTTTGCAGCCCCGGCCCCGAAGTCGCTGGGCAAGGAGTGGGTGCTGGATCACAGCCTGAAAAGTATAGCCGACAGCCCGGCCACTGCAGAAGACAAGCTGCACACGGTGTGCCACCACATCGCCCAGCAACTGCGTAACGCCCTGCCGCCGCTGCACGAGGGGCAGCACCGTGTACTAATAACAGGGGGCGGCGCGTTTAACGGCTACCTGATGGAGCAGATACAGCAGCAGCTGGGGCCAAAGTATACCGTGGAGATCCCGGCGCCGGAAGTGGTATCCTTTAAGGAGGCACTGATATTTGCCTTTCTGGGCGTGCTGCGCTGGCGCGGTGAGCACAACTGCCTCAGCAGCGTAACGGGGGCCAGCCGCAACAACGTGGGGGGCGCCATCTACCTGTCCTAAGCCCTGCCCATCTAATTTTCGTACCTTTGCACCCTATACCCGATACACCCATAACTGGAATGAAAGACTTACTTGCCCAATTTGAGAACAAGAGACCTGAAATAGTTTTCGAGTGGAAAGACCCTGAAACCGAAGCCGAAGGCTGGGTGGTGATAAACTCGCTGCGCGGCGGGGCGGCGGGCGGTGGCACCCGCATGCGCAAAGGCCTCGACAAGCGCGAGGTAGAGTCGCTGGCCAAGACGATGGAGGTGAAATTCACCGTATCCGGCCCTGCCATTGGAGGCGCCAAGTCCGGCATCAACTTCGACCCGGCCGACCCGCGCAAGCGCGGTGTGCTGGAGCGCTGGTACAAGGCCGTGTTTCCGCTGCTGAAGAACTACTACGGCACCGGCGGCGACCTGAACGTGGATGAGATACACGAAGTAATTCCAATCACGGAAAGCTATGGCCTGTGGCACCCGCAGGAGGGTGTGGTTAACGGCTATTTCAACGCCACCGAGCCGCAGAAAATAAACAAAATTGGCCAGCTGCGCCAGGGGGTGGTAAAGGTGATCGAAGACCCGCACTTCTCCCCTTACACCGCCCGTAAGTATACGGTTGCCGATATGATCACGGGGTATGGTGTGGCTGAGGCCGCACGCCACTACTACAGCATCTGGGGAGGGCAGTTTGAGGGCAAGCGCGCCATTATCCAGGGCTGGGGCAACGTGGGAGCCGCGGCGGGCTATTACCTGGCCTCCAAGGGCGTTAAAATCGTCGGCATCATCGACAGGGCCGGAGGGCTTATCAACGAGCAGGGCTATACTTTTGAGGAGATCACAGACCTGTTTCTCAACCGCCAGGGCAACACCCTGAACCCGGCCACGCCTGGTATACTTTCGTCTGAGGAGGCAAACAGCCGCCTCTGGGACCTTACGGCCGAGATCTTTATACCTGCCGCCGCCTCCAGGCTGGTAACGCGCGAGCAGGTGGAGCGCATGGTCCAAAGTGGTCTGGAGATTATCTCCTGCGGTGCCAATGTTCCGTTTCAGGACCCGGAGATCTTCTTCGGCCCGACCGGCGAGTTTGCCGACCGCAACCTGTCCGTGATCCCTGACTTTGTGGCCAACTGCGGCATGGCACGCGTATTTGCCTACCTGATGGGCGACGAGGTAGAGATTACCGACGAGGCCATCTTCAGCGATACTTCCGCCGTGATACGGGCTGCCCTGGAGAAATCGCATGGACGAAACGGGCAGAAGACCGAGATTGCCAAGACAAGTTTTGAAATTGCCCTGAGCCAGTTGCTCTAAAAAGAATTACGCTTACCTATGCAAGAGTTGTTAAACAGCGAATGGCTCAGCCATGAGTTCCTCGGAAATACCGTAGCGGATTACATTCTTTCCGCTGCCATACTTTTATTCGGGCTGCTCTTCAACACGCTGTTGTCCAGAATGCTTTCGGGCTTGATTTACAAGCTTGGGAGCCGCCTTTGGCCCGAGTCGGAGCTGCCTGAATTCCGCCGCCTGCTGGTGCAGCCGCTGGAGGTGCTCGTGTTCCTGGTGTTTCTGTACCTGGCCTTCCAGGTGCTTAATTACCCGGTGCAGCCCGAAGACCTCAAGGCCGGGGATCCTTTCCTGAAGACGTTCCTGCTGCGGACCTACCAGGTGTTTGTCATTGTGGCCCTCACGTGGGTGCTGCTGCGCTTTGCTGACTTTGTGGGCCTCGTGTTCCAGCACCGCAACGAAAGATCCGCCTCCAAACTTAACGAGCAGCTGGTGCCCTTCTTCAAGGACTTTACCAAGGTGCTGATCGTTATCTTCTCCTTCCTGATCATGCTGGGGTCGGTGTTCGGGGTAAACGTGACGGGCCTGGTGGCTGGTCTGGGCGTGGGTGGTTTGGCCGTGGCCTTTGCCGCCAAGGAAAGTATAGAAAACCTGCTGGCCTCCTTCACCATCTTCCTGGATAAGCCCTTTATGGCCGGCGATTTGGTGCAGGTGGGCGAGATGATTGGCACGGTGGAAAAAGTAGGCTTCCGGAGCACGCGCATCCGCACGCTGGAGAAAAGTTTTGTGACGGTGCCCAACAAGCTGATGATCGACAAACCGCTGGACAACCTGACGCTGCGCACCTTCCGTCGCGCCAAGTTCGACATCCGGCTTACCTATAACACCACCTCCCAGCAGCTCCGGGCTATTACGCGCGAGATACAGGAGTACGTGGACCAGCACCCGCGCACCAACCAGGATACCCGTGTCCGGTTCCTCACCCTCACCCCTGACTCGAAGGATGTGATGGTGCTATACTTCGTGGATACCATGGACTGGTTTGATTTCATCGACATCAAGGAGGAAATCAACTATAAGATTGTGGAAATTGTGGAAAAGCATGGAGCGGACTTTGCCCTGCCTACCCAGAAGCTATACTTGCACCGGCCGGAAGGCAAGCCGGAACCCGTGCAGGAGAAATCATACATTGGAGGTGCAGACCTGGAGTAAGCGCCAATAAAAAAGCCGGAGAAGCTCCGGCTTTTTTTTCACCCTTATATCTTAATTCGTCTGAATTGCAAGGTTACACTATCATCTTAAACCAATCCGGGGTGTGTAGCGCACTCCCGTTAAACCTAAATCCTTAAGCTCTACAAGCATCGTTAGTCGTAGTTTTGATTTCTTTAACGACCTACTTTAGTCATAGTTACAAACAAAGTATAACTTTTACCCTATAAGGCCTTTATTCTGCAGTAAACAAGCAATATTGCTGAGTAAAAGGATAGAATTATTTATGGATACCCTCCTTGAGTAGCGAACAAAGTATAGATTGGAGGCTGGCCTTCTCCGCTAAAAATCAAAATACTCGCCTTCCTGCAGCTCCACTTCCTTCTCCTTCTGTTTTGGCTTTTTGCCGCGCAGCAGGTCCCGCAGCTCCTGCCCTTCCTGCTTCAGATCCGTCTTTATCTTCTGCCGCACGCGCTCGTCGTCGTAGGCGATTTTAAAGTCGCGCTCACTGCCCCGTAGCGTCAGGAAGAGGTTGCTGTTGCCAGCATCCGGGTCTTCGGCCACCGTGCCAAAGCGGGCATCCTTGTCGGGTCGTTGCTTGGTGAAGAGGGGCAGCTTGATCTTGTAGTCCATCTTCTGGTCGAACGTGTGGGTGCCCGACACCGACACCGTCGGCACCGCTGACAGGTTGGAGCGAATGTCCATCTCCGGGATGTAGATGGTGCCCTGCTGTATCCAGAAAGAGTTGTGCAGTTCGGCAAAGCGCATGTTGGCCAGCTCCGTACGCTTCACGAAGGCCGACATTTTCTGCATGGGCGCAAAGTTTATCAGCTGCCCGTTGCGCACCGTGGCCTGAATCTCGGCCTGCAGCAGATCGGTTTTGGGGTTCAGTTGGCTGTCGAAGTATACATCAGACACGATGTTGGCCGTGAGCTGGCCGCGCAGGTGCCGCTCCTCTATAAAGTTCTGCCGGAAGTTCTCGAACACGTAAAACAGGCTGTCTACGCTCATGTTGTTGAGTTTGGCGGCAGTGCTCACCTTGATGTGGTTGCGGCTGCGGGCATCCAGGTTGCCCCGCACAGCAAAATCACCGCCAATGGCCTGAAAGGAGATGTTAGGGGAAGAAACCACCTGGTTGCGCAGCTTCACCTCACCCCGAATGTTTTTGCCGTGAAACCGCCTGAACCGCAGCCTGTCGATGGAGGCGCTCAGGTCGAAGGCGATATTGGGGGCTATCACGAACTTGTAGCTGTCGCCGGTACGGGCGGCCTCAGGCGTGTTCTGCTCCTCGCTCAGCAGCTGGTCGAAGTTGAGGTAGCGGCTGCTGAAGTTGGCCTCCACCAACAGGCGCTGGTTCTCCAAAATCAGCCAGGCCATCACGTTCCGGAACATCCCGTTGACGGTAAAATCGGACTCGCCCAGCTTGCCCTTAAAGTCGGACACGGCCACATCGTTGCGCTTGAACATGAAGTTTCCGTTGAGGTTGCGCAGCGGCAGCGGCATGTCTTTCAGGGAAAGCGATACGTCGTGCAGCGTAATATCGCCGGTGGTGTTGAGGGTGCTGTTGCCGGGCTTGGCCTTAAACTCCTTCAGGTTCCCCGAGAAGGCAATGCGCACGTCAGCCAGGCCGCTGCCGCTGCGCACTTCCTCCAGCTTTGCCAGCCCCAGCACATAGCTCACGTCCAGCATGCCCTGCAAATCAAAAGCAATGTAGGGATTGTGGAAGTTGCTATACTTCAGGTTGCCCTTAAAGGGCCTTCCGTTCAGCTCGCCCCGCAGCTCTTTTAGCTCCAGCACCGAGGTGGTGGCATTCTGTTTCTCGCCGTTCGTAAAGCTGCCCGTCAGGTAAAGCTTCTCCACGCGCTGCTGCACATCGGGGTGGTAAAAAGAAGCATCGCGCGCGCCAAAGTTGATGCTTATACTTGGCGTGTGCCTGCCCGAGGCCTTGCCCTGCACGGTGCCGTTAAAGTAGACATCGCCCTTGCTGCGGTACTGGCTAAATTCCTCCGTCATACTTTGGGGCAGCAGCGAGAGCAGCGACTGTATGTTGGTATTCTTGCCCTTTACCTTTAAATTCAGTTCTGTCACGCCTTCGTAGGCAATGCCGCCGCCCACTTCATAGGCCGCCTCGCCCACCTGCACCACCGACGGCTGCAGGGCGATTGTCCTAGCCTGCCGGTTTATACTTAGGGCCGAGCTCAGGTTAACTTTCTTGCCCTTGAAATATTCGCCGGAATTGAGGTGGATGGTATGGATGGTCGCCTGCCCGTCGGCTTCAATGTCAATGGTTTCAGGGGAGATGGCCAGGGCTGCGGCCAATTGATGCGCGCTGACCTCGTAGCGCTGCTGCAGCTGCTCGTCTACATAGTGCAGGGCCACTTCGCGCAGGTTTATACGTTCCAGGTCGAAGGAGAAGCCGCTGTCATCGGAGCTGGTGGTGTCGGTGGCGATGATCTCGTAGTTCACCCGCCCGTCCGGCAGCACCCTGACGTATACTTCGCCCTGCTCCATGTAAAACTCCTTCACGCTGTACTCGCCACGCAGCACGTCCCAGAGGCTGAAGGTAAAGTATAGCTTGTCGGCCCGCGCCAGCGACTCTTCACTCTTGGGCAGCCCCTCGTGCACGTTTACCTGGTCCAAGGTCACGGCCACCTGCGGAAACTTATCGAAGAGGGAGAGCGAAATCTGTCGCACATCCACCTTTGTTTTGATGTGCTTGTTGGCCTCGGCCACAAAAAGCGCGATTATTTTATCCTGATACGTATACACCAGCGCCAACGCCAGACCCAGTGCCGCCACCAAAATGGCCACTCCATAAAATAGCACTTTTCTTACCGCTCCTTTTCTCACCTGGCGAAACTTCAGATTTATAGCGTCTTATATTACCCTAAAGGTACAGCAGTATTAACACGTGGGCAATAGCGTCCGGTCGCTGAAAAAATATTTAAGAAATTTTTCTCAATCGTTTTGCAGTTTCAAAAATAACCCTCATATTTGCATCATCAAACGGGGACAAAAGGTCAACGAAAACAAAAAACGGGGTGTTAGCTCAGCTGGTTCAGAGCACCTGCCTTACAAGCAGGGGGTCACTGGTTCGAATCCAGTACGCCCCACAAGAGGACAACTGCAAAGTTGTCCTTTTTTTATATCCATACTTTTCCGCCCTCGCTCCTACTGCTTATACTTTAGCGTTGGTTATACTTTACCAACGGCGCAGCCCCGGGCATAGTATACTACTCCTGCTGCCGCACTCGCAACGGGGCTAATCACTTCCTCTAAAATATTGGTGATTTATACTTCGGCTTTGGTGAACTGCGCATGCAGCACCAGCACCTGCGGTATGATGAGCTGCTGGTCGTCGTTGTAGATGATGTGCTGGGCACGGCGCATTTTCTCCTCCTCGCTCAGCTGGCGGGCAATGATGGCTTTGATGTCTGCTTCGGTGCGGTGCGTGTCGCGTTTGAGCAGGCGTTTGATGCGCAGCTCCAGCGGGGCATACACGGCAATCACCTCATCCACCTGCCGCCACGACTCAGACTCAAACATCAGCGCGGCCTCCTTTAAGATGTAAGGCTTATCGGCGTGCGCGGCTACCCATACTTCAAAATCCTTGCCCACGTGCGGGTGCACCAGGCTGTTTAAGAGCTCCAGCCGCTCCGGGTGATTGAACACCATGCCAGCCAGGAAGGCGCGGTCTAATGCCCCTGCGTCTGTATAGGTGGCCGGGCCAAAGGCGTCCTGCAGTTCCTGCCGCAGCGTTGTATTGTGGTGCATCACCCACTTGGCACGGGTATCGGCGTCGTAAATGGGCACCCCCAGCACCTGGAACATGCGGCTCACAATGGTTTTGCCTACGCCTATGCCACCGGTTATACCTATTTTCAGCATTACTTTACGTCAACTTGTACCTTACCTGGCCATATCTGCACGTTGCGCAGGCCACGCGGCTGCTGCACCAGCTCCGGCACCAGCGTGGAGTCTATCGGGTTAAACTTGTTATAGTTTAGCACCACCTTAAACGCAGACCGGTTCAGGAGCGACATGGAGTCCTGCAGCAGCTGGTAACGCAGCACCACGATAGGCGGCCGCAAGGTGAGCGACACTCCCTCGGGCACATTTACCAGCTCAGGCAGCGCCTGCCGCTCCTCGGCCACCAGGTTTTTCACGTTTATACTTACCTGCGCCTCCTCTACATCGGCCTCTACCAGGGGCTTGTAGTTGTGGTTAATCGGCACGGGGAGTTTGGTTGGCTCTGTGAGTATCTGTTGGGGCACACGCAGCAGGAAAGGGTCTGGCAGGCTGTCTATCAGCGAGGCGGGACCGGTAAAGGTCACGCTATCGGGGCTGATGCGGATAGGACCAAACACCGTATGTTGGTTATTGGTCAGCTGCTGCTTCGGGTCCACTTGCAGGGCGATGCGCTTCTGCGCTATCGGGTCGAAGTGGAAGTATACCGTATCGGTCACCACAAAGTTAAGCTGCAGGCCATCCAGGGCGTTAACGAGCGCCGGCCGCAGGGCGGAGCCCAGCAGGAAATTATTGCGCGGCAGGTCGCGGATGTAGATTTCGGCGGGCTGCACCTCCAGACGGAGGCTCTTGCGCAAAAGCTTCCAGCCTTTACCGGTCACGTTGATGAGAACCTCCTGGGGAAGAGGCTTGACAGGAACAAGCTCGCTATCGTTGTACACAAACCGGATAGGGTACGTGGTCTGTGTGCTGTAGCTCTTATTTAGAGCGTTAAGGAGCCAAAAAGTAGAGGCCGCCACGAAGCAAAGCAATACCACTCGCCAGTATTGCTTTGTTCGCGGCTGGAATGGCCTCATAAACCATATAGCTATATTTTTTACTCCCTCTAAAGGCAAGGTTAGGCTGTTTTTTGCACTCTCATGGTAGCTTCCATGGACACGGCAGTTTTATCAAAAGTCAGGCGTACGCCTTTGTCCACCTCTAACGTAATCGTCTCGTCGTCTATTGCAACCAGTTTACCGTGCAGGCCACCGATGGTTATTACAGTCATGCCCTTTGTCAGTTCCTCGCGGAATTTCTTCTGATCGCGCATTTTCTTCTGCTGCGGACGGATCATGAAAAAGTAAAACACGAGGATAATGGCTCCGAACATCAGCAACTGTGGTAACATGCCGCCGTCTGGAGTCTGAAGAAGTAACGTATTCATTGGTAGTATTCTCTTAGCGTTTATAAGTATGGGTTAGTTGCGACGCACCGGACCGTCCGGACCTGCCACAGGCATTCTGTTTTTAGGCTCCACGCTGCCCTTCATGGCTACGCGAACGATGTTTGGCTCTGTGTTGGCGCGGATGGTAACCGTTGGCTGCTGCTGGCCGGGCTTGCCGTTGCTGTTGAACTTAACAGCCACAAAGCCTTTCTCGCCTGGCGCCACAGGAGTGCGCGTCCAGTCAGGGGCAGTACAGCCGCAGGTGGCCGTGGCGCTCTCGATTACAAGCGGGGTGCTGCCGGTGTTCGTAAACTCGAACTTATGCTCTACCGTTTCCCCTTCCTTAATCGTGCCGAATTCATACTCTGTCTGCTCAAACGTCATCACCGCGGCATTGCCGGCAGGGGCTGTCTCGCCCTGCGCAGTGGTAGCTACCACGTTCGGGTTTTCGATTGGCTGAACAGGCGCAGTTGCCTCAGTAGCCGTAGCGCTCTCAGCCGCTGTATCGTTGCCTGTGTTGTTATCGCAGCCTGTGGCAAGTATAACTACCGCCATTCCTGCTGCCAGAAACAGATTCTTTTTCATGTTCAGTATACTTTAATTGGTTAAAGTTTTGCGATGATGTGCTGCGCGAACTCCATGGTGGAGGCCTTGCCGCCCAGGTCACCGGTGCACTCTGCCTTATTGGCCAGTGTCGCCTCCAGCGCCGCCTCGATGCGGTTTGCTTCCTCCTTCAGGTCGATGTGGTGCAGCATCATGATGGCCGAGCGGAGCAGCGCGGTTGGGTTAGCAATGCCTTTGCCTGCAATATCAGGGGCTGAGCCGTGCACGGCCTCAAAGATAGCCATGTCGTCACCGATGTTGGCACCGGCCACCACGCCCAGGCCGCCTACCAGGCCAGCGCAAATATCCGAAATGATATCGCCAAACAGGTTGGTAGTCACAATCACATCAAACTGCTCCGGCTTGATGACCAGCTGCATGCACATGTTGTCGATGATCTTATCGTCGGGCTGGATGTGCGGGTATTCCTTGGCGATGGCATGGAACTCGTTCAGGAACATGGCGCCTGCGCCTTTCAGGATATTGGCCTTGTGGGCTGCTGTTACCTTCTTGCAGCCATGCTTGTCGGCATAGGCGAAAGCCGCACGGATGATCTTCTGGCAACCTACACGCGTGATGCGGGCCACGGAATCAGAGATCTGCAGGCGCTCGTCAAACATCTCCAGGCCGGAGTACAGGCCCTCGGTGTTTTCGCGGAACAGCACCGAGTTCACGTTTTCGAAGCGCGTCTCGATGCCTTTGGTGGTTTTAGCCGGCCTTACGTTGGAGTACAGGTCAAACTTCTGGCGCAGCTGCACATTTATACTTTTAAAGCCTTTGCCAACCGGTGTGGTGATAGGGCCTTTCAGGGCTACCTTGTTCTTTTCCAGGGACGCAATCAGCGTAGCCGGAATCAACTCCCCAATCGAATCGAAGGTGGTTTGGCCGGCATTTTCTTCTTCCCACTGCACAGGCACGTTGGCAGCGCTAAATATAGCTTTTACAGCTTCTGTGATCTCAGGTCCTATCCCGTCGCCGGGTATCAGGGTTACTTGTCTCATCTTACAGTTCTTTCCTGCTATTTATTTCATTAATAAGCGAGTCTACATCACCGAGCAGCTTCTCGGCCTTCTCCTTGGCGTCCTGTATCACGCGCTGGCCCTCCGACTTGGCTGTGGTAGGCAGTCCGTCGCCCTTGGCGATAAGCTGCTCCAGCAGGTCTGACAGGGTTTCGCGGTACTTCTCCAGGCGGTAGCTAAGCCAGTATCTTGTTTCGCGGCCTTTTTCGGGCGCAAAGAGTATGCCAGCGGCAGCTCCCACGGCGGCGCCGGAAACAAAGGCAAGCAATGCAGTTGTCTTCTTGCTCATAGTTTTCTATGCTATTTATCTCGGGTACAAACTTTTTCTCATACTACGGAGAAACGGCCTTTAACGCCGCGTTTACTTGCTCCGGCTTATTTGTTGTCTATCAAGCCTCGGCCAGACTTGCGGATCTCTCCTTTCGCCGTCAGTTCCTGTGCCATTTTGTCCAGCACGCCGTTAATGAATTGCTTGCTCTTAGGGGTGCTGTACAGCTTCGAGATCTCGATATACTCGTTGATGGTAACTTTAACCGGTATGCTGCGGAAGATGTACATCTCGCTGAGTGCCATCTTGAGAATGATCTTATCGAGCAGGGCCACACGCTCCACATCCCAGTTCTTCACGCTGGCGGCAATCATGGCTTCATACCGGGCGTCCTGTTCTACCGTCCGGAAGTATAAATCTTCGAAGAAGGCCCTGTCATCCTCCCAGTTGGCCGAAAGATCGAGCAGTTGCTTGTCTCCCTCAGCCTCCTCGGCAAAGATTTTAACAGTTTTGTTCACCAGGCTTTTTACAATCGATTTGTTCTCCACCCAGTTCAAATCCTGCTCCTCAAACAAAGATTGTAAGTTTTTTTCTTTAAAGATAATGTTTTTAAAAATATGTTTCACCACTTCGGCGTCCTCTTCCAGGGTGTGCTCGGGCTGTACCACATAGCCCAGGAAGGTCTCGTCCTTCTTCAGGATGTTGCGGTAAGCAGCTCTGATTTCGCTGATGTCGGAGCCCCAGCTAATGTTGCGGCGAATGATACTTTCCTGATATGACTTGCTCTGCAGCAGGCGCTGCACCACCTTGTTGCGCAGAAAGGCCGTGGTATCGGGGCCTTCGGGGGCGGTAAAGCGGTTGGCTTTTTTCTCTTCCTCTTCCTGAATCAGGCTGACAACCACCTCTAGTATCTGCAGGGTGCCCAGGTAGTGGTCGTAGATACGCTCCACGGCGCTCAGCATCTGGTTGCCGTAGTATTTGAAGTCTTTTTTGGTGGCGTTGTTGTAGAACGCAATCGCTCTGTTCACCGCATCCACAACATCCTTTCCGGCACCTTCTGTGTCAAACTCCTGCTTCTCGTACCATTCCTTAAACAGCAGGGTGGCCATTTGTTTCTTGCCTTCGAGCAGCCTTTTGTCCTGCACCTCCATCGAGTTAAGGTCTGGCGCAAAATCGTCGTTGATCTGATCTAGGGCCAGCAGATAATCTGAACCTACGGCCTGCTGATAGGCATAGATAGCCTGCATCGCCTTAATTCGTAGTGTTCTGCGGTTGAGCATATTCTTATTTTAAAGAGCGTGTGTTTGGTAAAGTATTTTTGTTTGGGCCAGGCCCGGTAAATTGTTTTCCTGCTACATAAAAGCGGAGCGGGCAGGCGATAGTTCCGCAGTGTAAGGGTGTAAAGCAAAAGTGCCACAGGTTAGTGCAGCACTTTTGACTTCAACAGTATTGCTTAGAGGCTGTTGGCTTAGTACGTAGAGCGCACTTTGCCGATGCTCTCAATTCTCTTTTGGGCCATCTTCATGGCGGCAGCCTGGTTGTGGATGCCTTCTTTCTCTGCCAGTTCGAAGATATCCAACGTATAGCCGTAGATACGCTCTGTCTGGGCGTAGGCGCTGTCGCGGTTGTAGCCAATCAGCTCAGAGTATACGTTTATCAGGCCACCGGCATTGATCAGGAAATCCGGCGCGTAAATAATGCCTTTCTGCACCAGGGCCGGGCCGTGCACCTGCTCATCGCGCAGCTGGTTGTTGGCCGAGCCGGCGATTACCTGGCACTTGAGGCGGTTCAGGGTATCGTCGTTGATGGTACCACCCAGGGCGCAAGGAGAGTAAATGTCCACGTCCAGGTCGTAGATCTCGTCCATGCCTACCACTTTGGCGCCATACTTATCGGAGATCTCGCGCAGGCGGTCTTCGTAAATATCAGTGATGAAAATCTGGGCATTCTCCTTGGCAAGCAACTCTACCAGGTAGCCACCCACGTGGCCCACACCTTGTACGGAGATTTTCTTGCCTTCCAGTGAGTCAGAGCCGAATGCTTTCTTAGCGGCGGCCTTCATGCCCATGTAAGTACCGTAGGCTGTTACCGGAGATGGGTCTCCGCTACCGCCCATAGACTCAGGCAGACCAGCTACGTGCTCGGTCTCCATGCGGATATACTCCATGTCTTTGGTGGTTGTGCCCACGTCCTCAGCCGTGATGTAAGCACCGTTCAGGTTCTTGATGAAGCGACCGTAGCGGCGCAGGAAAGCCTCGCTCTTGTCTTTTTTGGCATCGCCGATGATAACCGCTTTGCCTCCGCCCAGGTTCAGGCCGGAGATAGCCGCCTTGTAGGTCATCCCTCTCGACAGGCGCAGCACGTCGTCCAGGGCCTCTGCCTCAGATGCGTAAGCCCACATACGGGTACCGCCCAGCGCCGGGCCAAGCACGGTGTTGTGGATGCCGATGATGGCCTTCAAGCCGGTTTCCTTGTCGTGGCAGAAAACAACTTTCTCGTGGTCGTGTTCTGATATTTGATCAAAGACAGATTTGTCTTTTTTCACTTCAACTTCTTTTAATTCCACCATTGATAGTTTTGATTAGGGGTTTTCTATCTTTGTGAATGGGGGAGGCAAACATCAGCCCTCTCCGTTCGCGCAGCAAAATTAAATCTTTTTTTGGTTATTTCAATTTGCGCCGGCTAACTCTGCGTAAAAGCGCTAGGGCATCAAGTTCTGACTGTGAAATCGTTACGATATCTAAATAAATACCTTCTCAAGTATAAATACAGGCTCCTGCTGGGGCTTGTGTTTACCATTATCTCCAACTTTTTCCAGATTTTGCCGGCGCAGGTGGTGCGCCACGCATTTAACCTGATAAAGGAGGGAATCAGCCTCTACGGCCTGTTTGGCGGCATGGAGCAGCAGGAGGTGGTCTACAGCATTTTCTCTAAAAGCATCCTGGTGTATGGCGTTATCATCCTTTTGATGGCCCTGCTGCGCGGCGTGTTTCTGTTCTTTGTGCGGCAAACCATCATCGTGATGAGCCGCCTGGTAGAGAACGACCTGAAGAACGAAATTTATGCCCATTACCAGACGCTGCCGCTCAGCTTTTACCGCAAAAACAACACCGGCGACCTGATGGCCCGCATTTCGGAGGACGTGAGCCGCGTGCGCATGTACCTGGGGCCGGCCATCATGTATGGCATCAACCTGGTCATCCTTTTCCTGATGGTGATTCCGTACATGCTGTCGGTGAACGTGAAGCTGACGCTGTATACTTTGATCCCGCTGCCTATACTGGCCATCAGCATTTACTACGTCAACAACATCATCGAGCGCAAGTCCGACGAGATACAGCGCAGCCTGTCGGGCATCACCACCTTTGTACAGGAGGCTTTCTCAGGCATCCGGGTTCTGAAATCCTTTGTGCGGGAGGACGACTCGCACAACAACTTCACCACCGCCAGCAACACCTACAAGGATAAGTCGCTGGAGCTCAACTTTGTGAACTCGCTCTTCTTCCCGCTGGTGCTGTTCCTGGTGGGCCTGAGCACAATTATCACCGTCTACATTGGTGGCCAGGAGGTGATCAACGGCAGCATCACCACGGGTAACATCGCCGAGTTCATCATCTACGTGAACATGCTCACCTGGCCGGTGACCTCACTGGGCTGGACGGCCAGCCTGGTGCAGCGCGCCGCCGCCTCGCAGGCCCGCATCAACGAGTTCCTGCACACCGAAAACGACATCGTTTCGCGCCAGGACATCAGCCGGGAGATCGTCGGCGACATCCGGTTCGAGAACGTGGACTTTGTGTACCCCGACACCGGCATCCATGCGCTGAAAGGAGTCTCTTTTGACATCAGGCACGGCGAGACACTGGCTGTGATCGGCAACACCGGCTCGGGCAAGAGCACCATCGCCAACCTGCTGCCGCGCATGTACGACGTGACGGGGGGCCGCATCCTGATAGACGGCATTGACGTGCGCGACTATAACATCGAAAACCTGCGCAAGCAGATCGGCTACGTGCCGCAGGACGTGTTCCTTTTCTCCGACTCCATCCGCAACAACATCGGGTTTGGCCTGCCAAGTATAACCGAGGAGCAGATGGTGCAGGCAGCCAAGGATGCCGACGTGTATGAGAACATTATCCGCTTCCCGGAGCAGTTCGACACCAAGCTCGGCGAGCGGGGCATCACGCTGTCGGGCGGGCAGAAGCAGCGCGTATCCATTGCCCGGGCGCTGGTGCGGGAGCCCAGCATTCTCATCCTCGACGACTCGCTCTCGGCCGTGGACACCAAGACGGAGAACGCCATCCTCAACAGTCTGCGCCGCATCATGGAAAACCGCACGAGCATCATCATCTCACACCGGGTATCGTCGGTGAAGCTGGCCGACCGCATCCTGGTGCTGGACGACGGGGAGATTGTGCAGCACGGCACGCACGAAGAGCTCATCAACCAGCACGGGCTGTACAAGCAGCTTTATGAGCGCCAGCTGCAGCAGGAGGACGCTTAGTCAAATTCACTGATTCTTATACTTCGTTAGCCATTTCTGAGAAGGCTTCACCTCAGCAAAAGAGGACCTAGGGATTTTTTTTGCGCGAAATCTGTTATGCTTACGTATAGCAAATTTACTATCGCATTTACACCCTCTAAACGAACTCTTTATATGGCAATCGACCTACAGCAAATCGGCAAAAGATTCAGATTCTACACCAACCTGAAGGAACTGGAAATGGAGGACCTCAAGGCCATCACCGGCAGCACGGAGGAGACCCTCAATAACATTATCAACGGCTGCAATATATTGCTGGATGAGCTGGTGGCGATTGTAAAGCACTTCGACGACCTGAACCCGCAGTGGCTCATTTACGGGGAGGGAAGTATGTTTAAGCCGATGGACGCAGATGGGAACTGCCACGAGCCGAGTAAGAAGGGCTGCCTGAAGAAAGATAAGGCCGCCTACCTGCGGCAGATGAAAAACATGCTGATAGAGCTGGAAGCGGCCGAGATAGCCAAGGGCCACAAGCCCGATGTGGATGCCCTGCGGGCGAAATTAGACGAACTTCGGGCGGCACAGCAATAGTGCCGCTTTTTTATACTTTATACTTTTGCAATCCCATTAAGTATAAGATTCACCGTGTAGAGCACATCCCGCTCGATTTTCTCAAAGTCGATGGAGGGGAGCTGGTGGAAATCAGCCCGCTGGAACTCCTCGAACTGAATCAAATCTTTTACCGTCATGATGGAGTAGCCGACGCGCTCGGCCTCGCAGGGAATGAAAACATCCTTGGCGATTCCTTCCTTGATCACGGTGGCGTAGTAGTTGGCCTCCTTGCCCCTCGACTCCCGGAACAGCTCCTGGAACATGGCGCGCGTCTCAATTAAAACCTTGATGGAGATGGTGTGCTCCGACACGATTTCCTGGTAGTAGCGCAGCGAGGACTGGATGTAGAGCAGCAGGCGCTTGTGCGGGTTGGGTTCGTGCTCGGCCAGTTGCTTGATGTGCGAGAGGCGCGCCTTCCACTCCTGCGAGAAGGCCTCCATGTAGAGCAGCTCCTTGCTTTTATAGTAGTAGTAGAGCGAGGGCTTTTTCATGCCGATGGCTGCGGCAATGTCGTCGAGGGTGGCCTTGGAGTAGCCCAACCTGCCGAACACGCTCTTGGCTGCCTCTAAGATCAGCTCTTTTTTAGCCTCTGCTTTCTTGCCCAAAGTATAACTGCTGTGGTGATGGGGAGTGAGTGACGTATAAACCCGCTGCTCCCAAAGTTAAAGTATAAATCTATACTTGCAAGTATAGCGCTATTCCTTTACAGGCACCTCCAGCACGCCTTTGTCATCTTCCGGAAACCACTCCACGTAAAACTCCTCCAGCTTTAGCTTCTCCTCCTTGGCGTAGTCGAACACGGCTCCGTAGAGCTTTTTGGGAAGCAGGGCGATATTGGCCGTTGCCTCGGCACGCACCACTTTTCGGCCGCCCGGCACGGTGCGCAAGGTATAGCCGTCGGGTAGTTTAGCCGTAGAGTCAGGGATGATGATGCCGATAAAGGCACGGAGGCTGTCGCCGCTCCTGTCGGGGTCGTTGTAGTAGATATTGCCCGGGTGGCCCTCCAGTTCTTTTTCCTGCAGCACCTGCGACACCCGCTGAAAGGCCTGCCCAAGCGCCTTATCCTCTACGGCCCCTTCAAACGACTGGCCGGCCACATACATGGGTTTAGAAGTGGCAAGGGAAACATTGGGTGAAGTAAACCCGCCCAGGTAAGTATAAAACACCAGCACGATAGTGGCAATGCCCGCCACTACGTAGAAAATCTTCTTGTTCATTATTGATCAATCATGTTCTTGTACTGCATCTGGTACAGCTGCGCATAGTAGCCGTTGTGTTCCAGCAGTTCTTCGTGGTTGCCCATCTCCTTCAGCTCGCCGCGGTCCAGCACGATGATTTTGTCGGCTTTCTGGATGGTGCTGAGGCGGTGGGCGATCACAATGGAGGTGCGGCCGTGCATGAGCTGGTCGATGGCGTACTGTATAAGTTCCTCGGTTTCGGAGTCTACGCTGGAGGTGGCCTCGTCGAGGATGATGATCTCCGGGTTGTAGACCATCGCGCGCACAAAAGAAATGAGCTGGCGCTGGCCTACGGACAAGGTGGCCCCGCGCTCCATCACCTGGTAGTGCAGTCCGCCCGGCAACCGTTCGATGAACTTGCGCGCGCCCACCAGGTCGGCGGCGTGCCACATTTGCTCCTCGGTTATACTTTTGTTGCCCAGGCTGATGTTGTCGGCGATGGTGCCGGAGAAGAGGAACACATCCTGCAGCACCACGCCGATGTGGTGGCGCAGCACGCTCAGGTCATACTCCTGCAGGTCGTGGCCGTCCACGATGATGTGGCCTTTGTTTATCTCGTAGAAGCGGTTGAGCAGGTTGATCACCGAGGTCTTACCAGCACCTGTCGCGCCAACAAAAGCCACTGTCTCGCCCGCCTTTACGTTAAACGAAAGGTCGCGCAGCACCCAATCCTCGTCTTTGTAGGCAAACCACACGTTTTCGAAACGCACATTGCCTTGTATCTTCTTGGGGGCGTAGGTGCCGCTGTCCGGGATCATCTCTTTGTTGTCGAGCAGGCGCATGAGGCGCTCGGTGCTCACCACGCCTAACTGCAGCGTGTTAAAGCGGTCGGCAATCATCCGTATCGGGCGGAAGAACATCTGGATGTACATGATAAAGGCCATCAGAGTGCCCAGCGTGATCTCATCCTCAATCACGCCGTAGGCGCCGTACCACACCAGCAGGCCCAGGCCCGCCGCGCCGATAATCTCAGCGATAGGAAAGTAAACCGAGTAATAGAGCACCGAGCGGATGTTAGCGCGGGTGTGCTCCTTGTTGATCTCCTGAAACTTTTCCATCTCGCGCTTCTCGTTGTTGAAGATCTGCACGATGCTCATGCCCGTGATATGCTCCTGCACAAACGAGTTGAGCCGCGCTACAGCCGTGCGCACCTCCTGGAAGGTGGTTTTTATCTTCTCTTTGAAGATGTAGGTGCTGATGAGCATGAGCGGGAACGTGGACAAACTCACCAGAGCCAGCTCCCAGTCGATGTAGAACATGAAGCCGAGGATGAACACCAGCTGCAGGATGTCACCAATCATGGCGGCCAGCCCCTCGCTGAACACATCTGACAGTGTTTCCACGTCCGATACATTGCGGGTAACCAAGGTACCGATAGGCGTACGGTCGAAGAATTTGAGGCGCAGGTTAAGAATGTGGCGGTAGAGTTTTACGCGGATGTCGCGTACTACGTGCTGGCCCAGCCATCCGGCAAAGTATGTATGGAGGTACTGCACAATGGCATGCACCACCAGCAGTACGCCCAGTATCACGAACATGCGGTTGAGGCCCTCCCAGTCGTTGTTCAGGATCTCGTTGTCCACAGTCCACTGAATCAGGAAGGGGCGCACGGCAGCCAGGATGGCCGAGGCAAAGGTCAGGAAAACGATAAAGTAGAAGGTCTTGATGTAGGGCTTTACAAAGGCAAAAAGCCGCTTCAGCACGTCCGAATCGAATACTTTACCGGTTGGCTTTGATGTATCTTCCAAAAGTATGCTCCTGCTTAAGTATGGTTACTGTTGCTGCACTGTCTCCTCTGTACGAGCGCTTCTGTTTAACCGATTGTAAAGTTAATGGTTTTGGCTCAGGATTTTCAGGATTTGTAGTGGAAGGGGTTTACCCCACCCCAGCCCTCCCCTAAAAACAGGGGAGGGAGTTCTTTTAGCTCATACTTTATCCTTCCGCTGGCGCGAGTTCGCAACTCGTGCCTACAATGATGTTGGGTTTGTAACCCAACCGGCTTGAAAAGCCATAGTTTATAGTTGAGCTATACTTCTATACTTGCCGGTCATACATTTATACTTTGGCTATACTTTTATTCTTGTCAGCTTATACTTTCATAGCTACCGCTTCCTTCCACTTGAAGCAAGCTATCTTTCCAAACCACCGTTCATCCTCCAGCCCCACTTACCAATCGTTGCATCTCCTACTTGGCTCCCTCCCAGGCCGGGAGGCCTCGCCTTGGGGGTAGGGGCCCTCGATAAGGGCATCGCGCGGTGTACATTTCCTTTGCTCCGCAATGCCGCCACAGCGGCACCAGAAATCTACAAGGCGCTCAACCCAAAGGCTGGGATAAGGTCGATAGCTTCTGCCTTTGCTATGCAACTAGTACAAACTGTCCCCTTGAGGGGACTACAGGGGTGTTTATACTTTAACAACGAAGCTTATACTTTAGCTGCAGTAATTTCAGGCTCCCCTCCTTAGCCAAGGAGGGGCCAGGGGTGGTTGGACCCGGTACTGTTAAAAGAAAAGAGCCGAAACTATACGTAGCCCCGGCCCTCCTGTACTTCCGATTCTTTACTTTATACTTCGGTCTCTACAGCTACTTCTACTTTAGCAAATGCCTGCTCCATGTCGGAGATGATATCCTCCGGGTGCTCCACGCCTACCGAGATGCGGACCATGCCCTCGCCGATGCCCATTTTAGCACGGTCGGCTTGGGAGATGTCGGAGTGGGTCATGGAGGCGGGGTGCTCGGCCAGCGACTCGGTGCCGCCCAGGCTCACCGCCAGCTTGATCAGCTTCAGGCTGTTGAGGAACCTGAACGCCTCTTTCTCACCGCCCCTGATGTCGAAGGAAATCATGGAGCCGGCGGCGGTGCATTGCTTCTGGTAGATGGCCTGCTGGCGCGGGTTGTCCTGCAGGTCGCCGAGGTAGTAGATTTTCTCCACTTTCGGGTGCTGCTTCAGGTAATCGGCTACCACCTCTGCGCCACGGGTCTGCGCCTCCATGCGGATTTTCAGGGTCTCCAGGCTGCGCATCAGCATCCACCCGGTCCAGGGACTGGCCATAGAGCCGGCGAAGGTGCGCATGCCTTTCACCTGCTTCATCAGCGCGGCAGAACCGGCGCAGGCACCGGCAATCAAATCGGAATGGCCGCCGATGTACTTGGTGGCAGAGTAGAGCACCAGGTCGGCACCATGCTTGAGCGGATGCGAGAAAACCGGCCCCAGGAAGGTATTGTCCACGGCTACGACTACTTTTTTATCGGCCGTCGAGTGTTTCCGGGCCAGCGCCACGCACTCCTCAATGTCCACCAGGTGATTGGTGGGGTTGGCAGGCGTCTCGATGTACACCATTGCCAGTTTATCGGCTACACCAGACTCCTCCAGCTTTTGCGCGATTTCCTCTCCGGTGGCACAGGCCTGAAAGCCTATACTTTGGATGCCGAATTTGGGCAGGATGTTTTTGATGTAGTAATCGGAGCCGCCGTAAATGGGCTCGCTGTGCAGGATTACGTCGCCGGGCTTGAGTAGGGCCAGCAGCGTGGTGCTGATGGCGGCCATCCCGCTGGCGAACACAGCGGCTTCCTCGGCACCGTCCCAGAAGCGGAGGCGGTTCTCGAGTATCTCCAGGTCGGGGTTATTGAGGCGGCTGTAAATCAGGCCCAGCTGCTCTTCGGCGTTCTTCTCGCGCAGGCCATAGGCCAGCTCGAAAAAGGCTTTGCCCTCCTCGGCACTCTTAAAAACAAAGGTAGATGTTTGGTAAATCGGGGCTTTCACGGCCATTTCCGACCACTCGGGGTTGTACCCGTAGCTCATCATTAAGCTCTCCGGCCGCACGTGCTTTCCGTTCAGGTGCGGGCCCAGATGGTCCTCTTCCAGTTGCATAGTAGGTTAGTTATGGGTTAAGGATTGATTAGTTTTAAGGTATAAATAGTTCGGATGGATATTCTACTTTGGCCAGGAACAAGCCTTCCGACGGCGCGGCCCCGCTGGAGCGGCTCCTGTCCTGGCTGGCTACAATCTGCTCAAACTCCTCTACCGTTAGCTTGCCGCGGCCCACATCTACCAGTGTACCGACCACCAGGCGCACCATGCCGCGCAGAAAGCGGTTGGCCCGAATGGTGAACCGCAGCTCCTCCCCTGCCTGCTGCCACACCGCCTCGTACATGTTGCAACGGTAATGCTTGGTATCGCCCTTCACTTTGCTGAAGGTAGTAAAATCCTCGTACTTAAGCAGTATGGCGGCGGCCTCGTTCATTTTTTCCACATCCAGCGGGCGACTGTGGTACCAGGCATGCAGCCGCTTGAAGGGGTTTTTACGGAGGGTGATGTGGTAATGATAGGTGCGCGCAAAGGCATCGTAGCGGGCGTGCGCATCAGGCTGAACCAAGTGTAAATTAAGAGCAGAAATATCGTCCGGGAGGATGCGGTTAAGGCGATAAACGACCTGCTGCGGGTCCAGAGGCTGCTGCGTGCTAAAGTGCACAAACTGCTGGCTGGCGTGCACCCCCGTATCGGTGCGGCCGCTGCCGGTGGTATTGATAGGCTCGCGCAGCACCTTCGTTAAGCTGTCTTCCAATATCTCCTGCACCGAGAGGGCGTTAGGCTGCACCTGCCACCCATGAAACCGTGTTCCGTCGTAAGCTATCTCTAAAAAATACCGCATAAAGCAAAGGTATGATTTTTACCTCCCCCTACCCCCTCCTAATAACAGGAGGGGGAATACGAAGATTCTTTATTTAGGAGGTTTTTAAGTATAGTAACCCGATGAAGAGAACAAAACATGGCCTTTCCACAGAAATTATACTTCAAACGTTATTAATAACAATCAAAAAACACCCCCTCCTGCTATTAGGAGGGGGCAAGTGGAAGGTTTATACTTTCTCGTAGATAACGGCAACGCCCTGCCCTACGCCTACGCACATCGTAACCAGGCCATACCGTGCGTTGTCGCGGCGCTTCATTTCGTGCAGCAGGGTGGCGGAGATGCGGGTACCGCTGGCCCCGAGTGGATGACCAATGGCAATGGAGCCGCCGTTCACGTTTACCTTCGCCGGGTCCAGGCCGAGCTCGTTCATGCAAGCAATGGCCTGTGAAGCGAAAGCCTCGTTCAGCTCTACCAAGTCGATGTCGTTTATACTTAGGCCGGCGCGTTTGAGGGCCTTTTGCGTGGCCGGTACCGGACCAATGCCCATGTGCGCCGGGTCAACGCCCGCCACGGCGGCCGATACCACGCGTGCCATCGGCTTCAGGTCATAACGCTTGAGCACCTCCTCGCTCACGATAAGCGACACGGCTGCTCCATCGTTAATGCCTGAGGAGTTACCGGCCGTTACAGAGCCGCCTTTCTTAAAAGCGGGCGCTAAAGTGGCTAATTTCTCTACGGAAGACAGGCGCGGATGCTCATCGGTGTCGAAAACAATCTCCTCGCCTTTGCGCTGCGGGATGTGCACCGGCACAATCTCATCCTTGAATTTACCAGCCTCAGCAGCCGCTTTATACTTTACCTGCGAGCTATGGGCAATCTCGTCCTGGGTTTCACGTGAAATGCCGTAGCGCTCAGCCACATTCTCGGCTGTCTCGCCCATGGCAAAAGGGTAGTGCAGCTTAGACAAGGCCGGATTGGTAAAGCGCCACCCAATGGTGGTGTCGTAAATTTCCGGGGTGCGGGAGAAGGCTGTCTCGGCCTTGGCCATTACGAACGGGGCACGCGTCATGCTTTCCACGCCACCCGCCAGGTATACCTCGCCGTCGCCGCTGGCAATGGCGCGACTGGCATCAATGATGGCCTGCAAGCCGGAGGCGCAGAGGCGGTTCACGGTAACGCCACCAATTTCCTGCGGCAACCCCGCCAGCAGCAGCGCCATACGGGCCACGTTGCGATTGTCCTCACCGGCCTGGTTAGCTGCCCCCATCACCACATCCTCTATCAGCGCGGGGTCCAAATTCGGATTGCGGGCCACGATTTCCTTCATCACCAGCGCTGCCATGTCGTCGGGGCGCACCGATCTGAGGGTGCCGCCGAACTTGCCGACAGGGGTCCGGAGTATATCAACTATGTAGGCAGTGCGCATCTTAATTTTAGTTTTACAGGTCTTTGTCTAATTTTGCATCTCTTTGCAAGATAATTTAACCATCACATGATACAAAGAATTCAAACCGTATTTCTGGCCCTGCTGGCTATCGCCATGATCTGTGTACTTTTCCTGCCGCTGTGGTCTAAAACTGACCCTACCACGGGCGAGGAAGTAGTGCTGACCGCCTGGAACATGAAGTCATACTTCCTGACGGAGCAAGGCGAGCCGGGTGAGGTAGGCAGTGTGCCGCAGCGAGGCACCATTGCCATTGGTATGCTGGCGATTGCCGCTATTGTTATTGCCGTGTATGAGATTTTCCAGTACAAAAGCCGCCTGAACCAGATGAAGCTGGGCTTGCTGAACACGCTGATTCTGATGGCCACGCTGATTACCATGCTCTACTATGCCTACTTCGTGGGCGGCGACCTGGTACTGCCTGGCGAAAAGGGCACGTTTGAGGCGGGCTTCTTCATGCCACTGCTGGCGCTGGTGCTCAACTCCCTGGCTAACCGCTTCATCAAGCGCGATGAGGATCTGGTAAGGTCAGTGGATAGGCTGAGGTAGTTTTAGAATAAAGTATAACTAAAGGGCGGGTGTTTTTTCGGCAGCACCCGCCTCTTTTATTTTCGGGGGCTGTAGCGTTATTGGTGCTGATGGTTTTTATACTTGCTTAAGCTATACTTTATTCTTGTCTGAATCAGGATTTACAGGATGAAAGGATTTACAGGATTTTATACTTGGGCTATACTTCCATCCCCGTCGCTGGCGCGAGTTTTCAACTCGTGCCTAACTATGATGTTGGATTTGTAACCCAACTGGCTCGCAGAGCCACACTTATACTTTGGCTATTCTTTTATACTTGCCGGTTTATACTTTTTCATGGCTGCTGCTTCCTTCCACTTGAAACAAGCTATCCTTGCTAGCCGCCGTTCATCCTCTAGTTCCCACAAACGTCTCGTTGCACCTCCAACTTGGCTCCCTCCTAGGCCGGGAGGCCTCGCCTTGGGGGTAGGGGCTTTCGATAAGGGCATCGCGCTGCTTTCGCTTCCTGCCCTCGTGCCTCGGGCTGCCTCGCAGGCACCGGAACCTCTCGAGGCGCTCAACCCAAAGGCTGGGATAGAGTCGATAGCTACAGCAGACGGAGCTTCAGCCAAATTCCCCCTTCGAAGGGGGTAGGGGGATGTTAATGGCCTGCGAAATTCCCTTCTCGGGAGGGGCTGGGGTGGGTTTAAACTTTGTAGGGACAGGTTGCGACCTGTCCGCACGAGAACTGAGGCTATGCAATTTATACTTCAGCTAAAGCAAAAACAGGGCTCCCCTCCTTGGCTAAGGAGGGGTAGGGGTGGTTGGACTAGGGACTACATGACTCCCTTTTAGGAAAAAGATAAAAAAGAGCGGCGCAGGTATAACCTGCGCCGCGCCAACTTATCTCACACTAAACTTTAAACTCTTTAACTCCCAAACTCCTCAACTCTCTAACTCCTAAACTACCTTCTCCTTCTGGCGTACTCCTCCAGCTCGCGCACGCTGCTGTCGTGGCGGAAGGCGTCGTAGATGTAGTAGAAGCGGTCGCGATCGCAGAGGTAGTCGTAGGCATACTTGGCGAACTCTATGCGGGTGCTCTCATGGTCGAACTGCTGCAGCAGGCGCTTCAGGTCGTCGGCCATGATGCTGTTGCCGCGCAGCCCGTCGCGGGCTATACTTAACTTGGTGCTCTCGGAGCTACGGTGGCGGATGGCGTCTACCAGGCGGTCCAGCTCGCGGCCGGAGAGCAGGTTGCGGCAGTTGCCATCACGGTAGTCATCTCGGTAGCGGTCGTCTTTATACCTATCGTCGTACCGATCATCGTAGCGGTCGTGACCGCAGTACTCGTCGTGGCGGTGGTGGTCCGGGTAACGGGGCAGCGGCGGCGCGGGCACCACGACCACCGGCCTCAGCGGCACCTCGCTCAGGAGCTTGAGGTGCGCCTTCCCGCTCCGACCCAGGGTACGCACACCGTAGGTAGCCTCTACCCCACGCGGCACAAACACTTTCTGGCCCATTTTATACATGCCATGGCGGGTACGCACGCGCAGCTCCACATAATGCTCCCCCGGGCGCACGGCGTTCATGCGCACATAGTTGGTTGCGGTGTGGTTGAGGGTGCGCCCATTTACTTTCACCTGAAAAGACTCGCCGCGCTCGGCGGTAAATACAAGGATGGAGGCCTGTGCCCATACCGGCAGCGCCAGCAGCACAAACAAGATTGGTAGTAGAAGCTTTTTCATGGCAAGTATAGGTTTTTACTTATACTTGCGCTATCCCAATTTCTGTGCCAGTTTGGTTATTGGAGCTTGTAGTTTAGCCCCGCCCCAATGGACTTTGGGTTAGAGTCCGCGTAGTTGTTTCGCTGCAACAGATCTTTGTATATTAGATTACCTTCTAAGTAGCCTTCTAGCCGATCATTTATTTTATACTTGAACATGAGCCCGGCAGTGAAGAACAGATTCATACCTGAAGCATCATCTTCAAACAAAATATCAGTTGCGCCCCCCTTACTTTTAACATGCTTAAACTTGACAGAGCCAAACACAGGCACTACAGAGGCTGTAGCATAAAGCTGAAGCTTGCGGTTTGGGTTAAACGGGGTGAAGTAAAAGCTAACCGGTGTTGCTAGCCCCTTAGCTGTATTATACTGGTTCCAGCGTGTCAACTCAGTATCTCCTTCATATTCATATCCCTCCTGGGCGAAGTTCTCCTTATCTTTATCATATCCTGCGCCTATCTGCACACTCAGCCTGCGTGTTAATTGGTAACCGGCATGTAGGGTGATAATAGGCTCTATACTGCCGCTTACCCTGCCATGTTTATACCCCATCATATATGAAACTGTATTCAGAGATGCCCCAACATATAGCTTCTTTTCTGCTATAGGGGCGGTTTCTGCTGATTGTGCTATAGTACAGAAGGGTGCAATAAAAGCTAATAAAACAAAAATACACTTCATAAATGTCTATTTAGATTTTCATATACAAAAAGCATCAGCCTTTATCTAAATGAGAATAAAAGCTGATGCTAAATTTAGATGCTTAATAGTATTTCTTAGTAGAATTTAACGCAGAAGTAAATGTAATCCCCACCAGCGCCTTCGTTTAAGTCCTGAGGAATTCTTACCCATCCTGGAGGTGGCTGAATCGAGCTACTACTTCCATAAAGCACCCCTACTTCTTTAACCAGCGGGAGACTAGTATCCCATGAATCTTTTTGTTGATAAGCATAAATGTACTTACCGCCTGCTCCATCATTTAAATCTGGACAGTGAAATCCTAAAGGATCTTTCATTTCTATAGGAGGTGTCCAGAGATTTGGCCAACTATTAGCTGGTCCTATAGATTGAGGCTTCACTACAATGCCTCTAACTGGTACTTTCCAGCCTATTCTCTCGTCATTTACCCAGGCACCAGGGTTACTTGACGAACCTACAACTCTTTCAGGGTTTCTTGTGAAGCAAAGATAAATGTACTTACCACCAGCTCCCTTATTGAGATCCACTGGTATTTTATAATACCCTGGTAAGTCACTTGTCCCTATGGAAGAGGAACTACCCTTTATTATTTTTAAATCCTGTATAAGGTTACGGGAATTGTAATAGTAGCTACCCTCTCCTATACTTTCGGAGCTTACAAAAGTAGGCGGTGACGGTGGAATCCCTGTACCACCACCTCCGCCGGTGCAGTCTGTAGAATAAGGGCAAAGCGGATCTGAAGACATTGTAGAGGCGGCCTCAATAGACTTTTTCGGACGCGTAGGCCGTTCACTTCCGTCTTCAAAGCCTGTTACCTGCACGTCTTTGCTCACGTACTGGCCCGTTTTATCGGTCTTGTACGTGATATCTTTGTCTTCTTTTTCGGTAGCAGATTTTATCTTCAGCACCTGCTTCGCAGCGAGCGCTTTAGCATCTGGCTGCACCGCTTCCTCAGCTTTCTCGCAGCTCCATAAAAACACGGTTGTGGATAGAAGTACAAAAAGCAACAGCCGGGTCAGCATGCTGCCTGTCTCGAGGGTAAATGTTCGTTTTCTCATATGCATTTTGTTTAAAGGTTAAATATTCATGAACATATGAATATTATAATATAAAAACAAGGCATTTTTAGGCACTTTTGTTACATCGGCTTTAGGGGTACAACCCTTGGCTCATACTTTGCAAAGTGCTATTACTGCGTCTAGAACAAACTTTCCCGTGAATATTTTTCACCCCTTTGTCACATCAGCCCCGGAAAAAAGAAAGCGCCGCAGGTGCTGTACCTGTGGCGCTTGCAAAGTATAGGTAAAGTATAATTTAGCCTTCGTAGTAGAACTCGCCGTAGGGGCTGCGGATGGTGAGCTCGTTTCGTTTGCTCTTCTCCACGCGGCCAATGATCTGGGCCTCCACGTTAAAGCTTTTCGAGATGGCAATCAGGTCCTGCGCATACTCCTCCGGCAGGTAAATCTCCAGGCGGTGGCCCATGTTGAAGACCTTGTACATTTCCATCCAGTCGGTGTGGCTCTGCTCCTGAATGATGCGGAACAGCGGCGGCACCGGCAGCAGGTTGTCCTTGATGATGTGCACCTTCTCGGTGAAGTGCAGTACCTTGGTCTGGGCGCCGCCCGAGCAGTGCACCATGCCGTGGATATTTTTGCGGTGCTCCTTCAGAATCTCCATCACAATGGGAGCATAGGTACGCGTAGGCGAGAGCACCAGTTTGCCCACCTCCATGCCTGTTTCAGGGTCGATGTCGGTAAGGCGCATGTTGCCGGAGTATACCAGGTCGGCTGGCAGCTCGGGGTCGTAACTTTCGGGGTAAGAGGCCGCCAGGTATTTGTGGAACACATCGTGGCGGGCCGAGGTGAGGCCGTTGCTGCCCATGCCGCCGTTATACTCTGTTTCGTAAGTAGCCTGCCCGTAAGAGGCAAAGCCCACAATCACGTCGCCGGGCTGAATGGTGTGGTTCGAGATCACCTCGTCGCGGCGCATGCGGGCCGTTACGGTGCTGTCCACGATGATGGTGCGCACCAGGTCGCCCACATCGGCTGTCTCGCCGCCAGTGCTGTAAATGCCCACACCGTTATCGCGCAGCATCTGCAGCACCTCCTCGGTACCGTTGATGATGGCGGCAATCACCTCGCCGGGTACCAGGTTCTTGTTGCGGCCAATGGTGGAGGAGAGCAATATTCTATCGGTGGCGCCCACGCACAGCAAATCGTCGGTGTTCATTACCACGGCATCCTGGGCAATGCCTTTCCACACGCTCAGGTCGCCAGTTTCTTTCCAGTACATGTAGGCCAGCGAAGACTTGGTGCCGGCCCCGTCGGCGTGCATGATGGCGCAGTACTCCTCGTCGCCGGTAAGTATATCAGGGATGATCTTACAGAAAGCTTTCGGGAAAAGCCCTTTGTCAATGTTCTTAATGGCGTTGTGCACATCCTCCTTAGAGGCGGATACGCCGCGACGCAAATATCTGTTTTCCATGGTTGCTGGATGATTTGCCTACAAATTTAACAAAGGGAATGGCATTCCCGAGAGTATAGGGCATTTATTATACTTTAAAGGAACCGGCCGCAGCCACTGAAGTCCTGCTTTTTTATACTTCGGCAAAGTATAAACTTGCTAAAGTATACTACGGAAAGAGCCGCACAAGTATAAAACCCATGCGGCTCCATCTATAGTAGCGCTACACTGATTACTCCTGTATACGTACCACTTTAAATTCGGTGCGGCGGTTGCGCTGGTGTTGTTCCTCAGTTTTGGCGTTTTTCACCACCGGACGGCTCTCGCCGTAACCCTTGGCCGTGATGCGCGAGCGGTCAATGCCTTTCGAGATGATGTACTCCACGGCAGACTCGGCACGGCGCTGCGACAGGTCCACGTTGTAGATGTCGGAGCCACGGGAGTCGGTGTGGGAGCTCAGCTCGATGGAGATGGCCGGGTTGTCGATGAGTATCTGCACCAGCTTATCCAGCTCCACGGCCGCGTCCGGACGAATGTTGGCCTTGTCAAAGTCGTAGAAGATGTTTTCCAGCACAATCGGCTTCTCTTTCACAATCTCGTTCAGCACCAGCGTCGTCGTCAGGCGCACCTCGTTCATGGGGTCTTTCAGCTCGCTTTGGGCCGGCATCTTGCCCTCGGTGGTCACGCGCTGGCGGGCGGTAAAGAAATTCGGCTTCTCGGCCACCACAGAGTAGGTAGAGGCTGAGTCGAGCGGGAAAGAGAACTTGCCCTCGGCATCGGTGCTGGCCATGGCGATTTGCTTGCCGGCCTCGTCCTGAAGTATAACGGTGTTGTTCGGCACCACCGTGCGCTGGCGGGCTCCCTCGCGCAATTGGTATAGTGTGCCGTCCACAAAGAACTTTACCAGCTTGCGATCGCTGCGCACGAAACGGTATAGGTCGTCGCCGCCTTTGCCGCCCTCGCGGTTAGAGGAGAAGAAGCCAAACTGCTCGTTCACGAAGTACATCCCGAAATCATCGCCCGGCGAGTTTACCGGCTTGCCCAGGTTAACAGGTTTGCCATTCTCGATGCGGAACAGGTCGAGGTTGCCCAAACCAGGCAATCCGTCAGAGGCAATGTATACCGTCCCGTCCGGCCCCACCGACACAAAACTCTCGTTGCCGGACGTGTTTATCTCTGGCCCCAGGTTTTCGGGTTTGGAGAAGCGTCCGTTATCGTCTAAGGTAGATTTGTAGATATCCGTACCCCCTAAACCGCCCTTGCGGCTGGAGGAGAAGTATAAGGTTTTGCCATCAGGCGTGAAAGCGGGGGAAGAGTCCCATGCCTCCGGGTCGTTTATACTTAGCGCCTTGGGCTCGGTCCAGCCATTGGCGCGGCGGTACGTCACGAACAAATCCACGTTCTCACGGCCTTTCTTGGTGCCTTCGTTGCCACGGGCAAACACCATTACCGCGCCATCGTTGGTGAAGGTGGCGAACGCCTCGTGCAGGTCCTCGCTGTTTATACTTTCATACTTGTGCACGGCCCCGCCCATCTCGGCGGCAGAGTCGGTCAGGGTGGTGGTGTAGATGTCCAGGAAGCCTTCGCCGTTGCCCAGATACTCTTTGCCCGGGCCGCGTGTGGAGGCAAAAATCAGCTCGTTGCCCTGCACGTAAGGGCCGAACTCGGAGGCATCGGTATTGAGCGCCTCCAGGCTCTCTACTTTAAAGCGCTCGCCCTGCCCCAGAATCTCGTTCAGCTGCTGCATGTTCTCCAGCTCGCGCAGGGCCATGGAGCGCAGCTGCGGGTTGTTGGCCACTTTTACGTACTCACCCATGCGGCGCAGCGCCTCCTCATACTTGCCGTTTGCCTTCAGGGCCAGCGGATAGTAAAAATAAGCGTCCTCCTTGCGGTAGTTGGCGTCTATGGCGGCTTTGTAGTAGGGCTCGGCGGCGGCCAGGCGGTTGGAGCGACGGTAGGCCTCCGCAATTTTATAGTTCACCTCCCCGGCGTTGTTTGCCTTGCCCAAGGCCTGCATGTAGAATTGAATGGCCCGCTCATACTCCTCCTGCCCGAAACGCTTGTCGCCTTTGCTCAGGTACTGGCTGGCGCCGCAGCCGCTGAGCAGCAGCACGAGCAGCGCGATGAAACCGGTTTGTTGCAGTTGTCTTGCCAGTGGCTTTTGTCGAGGCATGTTGTGCATGAACAAGTAGGATTAAGTTTAGCCGGATCAGAAATAGCGGGAAAGCCAGCTGTTGCCGGCCGGTCGTGGCCATGCCTGCTGCAGCTCCCCGTAATTGGTTATAAGCGTATCAAAGTATAACGAATCTTCTTTAATTTCGCCGGCGGCCACTTTGCTTTTCAGCTCCGGCATAGGTACCAACTCCACTTTCTCCCCATCCAGGAAGGCCAGCTGCGTGCGGTCCATAAACGAGAGGCCGTAGCGCTGCTCCAGCTCCCGCACAAACCTTACCGAGGCATCGATAGAGCAACCGCTGGCGGCGGTGGCGTCCTCGTTGTTGGCCAGCACCAGAAAACGCCCATGCAGCAGCGCCGCCGAGGCCTGAAGGCCTTTGCCGTGGCTGCTCCACTCAGTAGCAAAACGCTCCAGAAGCGGCTTTATTTCAACCTGTTCTGCCTCCGTCAAAGGTCTGCTGGCCTGGTAAATCCAGATACGTGCCTGCGGGGGCAATTGGTCAAACGGAATATACATAGTTAATGGTTGTATTGTTGATTGCTAAATTGTTAACCTGCCTACGATTTAAATGTTAGCCGGGCGAGCATGTTGTACCTTATACTTGCTCAAACGGAAAGTATACTTCTCGTTTCTTCAGATACAACAATGAGTCAATTTAACAATATCGCCAATTATTTAGAGAGCCCTTCGGCCTGGGCAATGAGCTCGGCGATATCGAACACTTTTACGCTTTCCTCCTGCTCCTTGTTCTTCACCCCGTCGTTCATCATCACCATGCAGAACGGGCAGGCCGTTGCAATCACACCGTTACCCGCTCCCAAGGTGGCCAGGGCCTCCTCGGTACGCTCAATGTTGATGTCTTTTTTGCCCGGCTCCGGCTCTTTGAACATCTGCGCACCGCCGGCGCCGCAGCACAAACCGTTGGCGCGGCTGCGCTTCATCTCCACCAGGTCGGCGTCCAGGGCAGCCAGCACCTCGCGTGGCGCCTCGTAAATGTCGTTGGCACGTCCCAGGTAGCAGGAGTCGTGGAAGGTGATGCGCTTGCCTTTGAAAGCCTCGCCTCCCTGTACCTTCACCTTGCCCTCGTTGATGAGCTGCTGCAGGAACGTGGAGTGGTGAATCACCTCGTAGTTGCCGCCCAGGTCCGGGTACTCGTTTTTGATCGTGTTAAAGCAGTGCGGGCAGGCCGTCACGATCTTCTTCACGTTGTAGGCGTTCAGCACCTCGATGTTGGTCAGCGCCTGCATCTGGAACAGGAACTCGTTGCCGGCACGCTTGGCGGGATCACCGGTGCAGCTCTCCTCGGTACCCAACACGGCATACTTTACGCCCACATGCTCCAGGATCTGCACAAAGGCACGGGTTACTCTTTTATAGCGGTCGTCGAAAGCGCCGGCACAACCTACCCAGAACAACACTTCCGGCTCCTCGCCGTTGGCAGCCATCTCGGCCATGGTCGGCACTTTTACTAATCTTTTATTCTCTTCCATCTGATTTTATACTTAGGACAAAGGACTGGTTGACAAAAGACAAAGGACACTTTCTCAGGTCCTGTATCACGAAGTCTTTTATCCTTTGTCTGAAAATTCTTTTGTCTAGTTTTTATTCGGTACATACAGGTCCTCGGCCCAGTTAAAGCGGTCGGAGGCCGGGAAAGCCCATGGGGCGCCGTTGTTCTCGATATTGGTGAACATGGCATTCAGGGAGGCCGGCGCAGCCGATTCCTCCAGCACCAGGAAACGGCGCAGATCCATGATGGTGGAGAGCTGGTCGATGTTTACCGGGCAGGACTCCACGCAGGCGTTACAGGTGGTGCAGGCCCAAAGCTCCTCCGGGGTAATGTAGCCACGCAGCAGCTCCTTCTGCTCGGTGGTCTGCACACGCTCCACGCCCATCTCCTTGTAGTGGTTAGGGGCGAAAATGGCCGGATGCTCGCCCTTCTCCTCCATCCTATCGCGGGTATCCATGATGATCTTGCGCGGCGAGAGCAGCTTGCCTGTGAGGTTGGCCGGGCACACAGAAGTACAGCGGCCGCACTCGGTACAGGTATAAGCATCCATCAGCTGCTTCCAGGTCAGGTCTTCCACGTCTTTGGCGCCGAAGCGCTGCACCACGGGGTTGCCTTCCGCGTCCACCTCCGGGGCTGGCGGCTGGTAGCTGGGGTCCAGCATGGCTTTGATCTCATGCGTGATGGCCGGGTTTGTCGTGAACTTGCCCTTTGGCAGCAGCTTGGAGTAGTACACGTTCGGGAAGGCCATGATGATGTGGAAGTGCTTGGAGCTTGGCAGGTAGTTCATGAAGGCCAGTATGCCCAGGATGTGGAACCACCAGCCTACCTTGGCAATCACATACAACTGGTCCGGGTCGTTACCGAAAGCATCCACAAAAAACTGGCTGATTGGGTATGCTCCCACTACTTCCTCACCGGCCAGCTGCACGCGCTTCAGGTCGGCGATGTTGAATACGAACAGGGCCAGCATCAGCACGATCTCCGTGATCAGGATCACGTTGGCGTCCATCTTTGGCCAGGCGCGCATCTCCACTCCTGTTGCCAGGCGGGGCACTTTGGTTACGTTGCGGCGCCACAGGAACATGACACAGGCAATGATCACCAGCGCGGCTAGAATTTCGTTTATCGCCATCAGGCCACTGTAGAGCGGACCCACAAAGCCCAGCACGCGGTGTGTGCCGAAGATGCCGTCGATTAGAATCTCCAGCACTTCAATGTTGATCACGATAAAGCCCACGTACACGAACAGGTGCAACACGGCTGGCAGCATGCGCTTAAACATCTTCTGCTGCCCAAAGGCCACCAGCAAGGTTTTATTGATGCGCTCCGAAGGGTTGTCAGCCAGATCGGTGTCGCGGCCCATCAGGACGTTTTTGCGGATCTTGCGGATTTGCCACACAAAAAGCCCGATGCCTACGGCAGCCACAATTAAAAAGATGATGTTCTCTATTCCTATCACGGCAAATTATTCGTTATACATACTATTTGGTAGATAAAGATAGCGGAATATTGAGAAAGGTGTATGCTGGCATACTTTTTTTAAAATATTTTTCCGCCGAATGTTTGCTACTTCAAAATTGGTTACTACTTTTGCATACCCTTTCGGAACAAAGGGGCACAACAAGAGCTGGTGATGTAGCTCAGTTGGTAGAGCAAAGGACTGAAAATCCTTGTGTCGGTGGTTCGATTCCACTCATCACCACGAAACCCTCGCTTTAACCGGTGAGGGTTTTTTATTTTTGACCCCCTCGCAAAAGGCCTTCAACAGCGTCAGAGGCGTTCTTCTGATAATAATCTCCGCCCTCTATCTGAAAGCGGCAGGCAGACCTTCTGCCAATTCCATAACGCAGGCGGCACCCGTTCAGTTACCCTTCATCATTCGGCTAAGTGGCCCTATTTATCACTAAAACGAGGACTTCCTGGCCCTGCATATACTTTAGCATCAACACTAATCTGAGTCTTACCATGAAAGGCGACTCCGCCTACTTGCTGGGCGGCAACGACAGTATAGCAGCCATATAAATTGAAGTCCAGGAGTGGGATAGTAACAAAGGGTTGGAGAACTGTATTAAGGCTGACATCTGGCTCGCAGCTCCAGCAGGGCGGCACTATAGCCCAGCTCATAGGCCTTGGAAAAACGCACGCAGGCCGAGTCCGGCAGCTGCTGCTCCATTTGGGTGCGCCCCAGCAGGTAGTGCAGGCGGCCATTTGCCTTGTCCACCACAAGGCCGGCCTGGTAGTCCTGCGCCGACTGTTCCCACTGCCCCTGCTTGTAGTAGGCAAAGCCCCTGAAGGTCAGCGCTTCCACCTGCTCCGGGCCGGTACTGCTATTCCGCAGAAAAGTATTTAGATCGGCAATGGCGTCGTCGTACTTGTGCAGGTAGAAAAGGCGTATCTCGCCCCGCTTCAGGTGGGCATGCCAGAGCCTGTCGTTCAACTCCAGCGCCTTTGTCAGGTCCTCCTCCGCCTGCCGGTATTGCTCCAGCTGCTGCAGGCTGCGGCCGCGCATGTAGTATACTTGCGCCGAGGGCTGATCCTGCAACGCTATGGTCTTGTTCAGGTCCTGCAGCGCTGAGTTGTAGTTCTCATACACGTCCAGCTCTATCATGGCGCGGGCTTCGTAAGCGGCGGCCTTGTCAGGTATAAAGTGGATGGCATCTGTGAGAAGGCGGTGCGCGCTCGTATACTTTCCGTCTGCTATGTAAGTAAGCGCTGTTTTATACTTGTCTTCCCCGGCGATGTGGTCCATGACGGTTTTGAGCAGCAGGCTGAAAAGTATAAGTCCGCTGACAAAGGCTACCGTAATGTACCAGTCTTTGCGCGAGAAGCCACTGCTCTTGGGTTGGCGTTTCTTGTAATGCCGCTCGTGCACCCCGGCGGGCTCGCGGGTGGTGTAGTGGCGCGGCTCGTAGCGGCGGGGCTGGTGCTGCATAACGGCACGGTGCTGCTGCTCGCGCTGGTATTGCAGCCGAAGGTCGTAGAGCGCACGCTTGCGAGGGTCTGACAGCACTTGGTAGGCGGCGTTCACCTGCTTAAACATCTCCTCGGAAAACAGGTTGCCGGGGTTTTTGTCGGGGTGGTATTTAATTGCGAGCCGCTTATATGCCGTCTTTATCTCCTGCGCCGAGGCCGTCTGGCCTACTCCTAATACTTGGTAGTGGTTATGGCTCAAGCAGGTATCAGAATTTTATCTTGGATCAGCCTTAAATTTAACTAAACCTATACACTTAACCTCAATATCCGTACTACAGTTTTAACGAGTTATACTTTACGTAAATTTTTTAATCCACCCTCGTATACAAAAAACAAGTATTTGAAAAGCAGATAGGAAACATGGCGCTACAAGATAACGGAACCCGCGAACGAAACCCCAACCTCCTGGAAAACCTGATGGGGTACATCGATACCCGCATAGACATTATACGGCTTGAGATACAGGAAAAGCTGAAGGCTTCCTTCGTAAGCACCATACATGCTGTCCTGCTTGGGGTCATAGCGTTCCTGGTGCTTATCTTCCTGAGCCTTTTCCTGGGCCTGCTGCTCAACCACCTCCTCGACAGCTCTTTCTGGGGCTTTGGCATCGTTGCCCTCTTCTATATCATACTTTTAGTTATACTTGTGGTGGGACTGGATAAAAAGGTATTTCAAGGCATGGCCGATAAGGCTTTCGACAACACCATCTACAAATCAGACAAACGAGAAAAACAACTATGAGCGAACTGAACAACCCATTGTTTGATAACGAGCGTGAGTTCCTGGAGCGGCAGAAGGAGGAGTACAGAAGGGCGCTGGCAGGCGACGTTGACCAGATAAAGGCGCAGGGCCAGGAGATTGGCAAAAAGGTGGCCATAGCCGGTGGCGTGCTGCTGGCCGGCTTGCTATTAAAGCGCATGCTCTTTGGCAGCAGTAAAAAGAAGGGGAAGAAACTCCCGAAGGTTAAAGCCGGCAAAAAAGGCAAAGGCGAGCCGCACGGTACTTTTGTAGCCGCCGCCTACCCTACCTACCCTATCCATACGTCTACCCCCATGATTGATTACGAGGCGCACACGCATGCCCCGAGCAGCGACTATACGTTGCCCTCGGAGCAGCAGAACTATACTTACCCTGAAGCGCAGCCCGTAAAAAAAAAGCCTGATTCGCTCCTGAACTCCAGGATGAGCAAAGCTTTGCAACAGCAGGCCATGGCGCTGCTGGTGATGTATGCCACCAAAAAGCTGGAGGAATACTTAAATAGTGTCTCTGAAAATAAAAATAACGATATTGCAGCTAAGCCTGCCGTAGTTGAACCTACCGTGACGGCTCCTGTAACAGAGACACCAGCGTATACCGTTCCAGAGAAGGATGCCATTTAAAAACGACCAATCCAGAATATCTTTTACCCCAGGCAGGAAGCACTTCGCCTTGCTGCTCGACCCGGACAACCTGACAGAGGTTTCCTGCCTGAGCCTTCTTACCCTGAGCGAGGCGCACCCCGTGGATTTCTTCTTCGTCGGTGGCAGCCTCATCACCTCCCAGAACCAGGCCGGCATCATCCGCCTCCTGAAGCAGCACAGCAACGTGCCGGTTATACTTTTCCCGAGCAGCCACCAGCACATCGACCCGCAGGCCGACGGCATTCTCCTGCTCTCGCTCATCTCGGGTCGTAACCCGGAATTCCTTATCGGGCAGCATGTTCTGGCTGCTCCTATACTAAAGGCAAGCGCCCTGAAAGTATACCCTACCGGCTACATGCTCATCGACACGGGCCGCCAGACCACGGCCTCCTACATGAGCGGCACTATGCCCATCCCTTACGACAAGCCGGCCATTGCCGCCTGCACCGCCATGGCGGGCGAGCTGCTGGGCCTGCAGTACATGTACCTGGATGGTGGCAGCGGGGCCATGCGTCCGGTCTCTGCAGAGATGATCAGGGCTGTGCGCGAGGCAGTGGACCTACCCATGATTGTGGGGGGCGGTATTGACACGGTTGAAAAGGCAGCGGCAGCACTGGAGGCCGGCGCCGACGTAATTGTGATTGGCAACCACATAGAAAAAAACCCCGGCTTTTTGGCCGAGGTCTCTTCTCTTGTTGCTTCGTATAACGTTGCCTTAGATGTTCATCGCTGATTCGCGGCGGCGCATCTTACCGGCAGGTATACCAAACATCATCTTAAAGCGGCGGCAGAAGTAAGCCGTGTCTTTATAACCAACTTCTTTTCCGATTTCGCGGATGCTCTTCTTGGTTGTGCGCAGCAGGAACACAGCACGCTCCATACGCTGGTACTCGATGTAGTCCTGCGGGTTAATGCCAGTCAGCATCTTGAAGTACTGACCTACATAGTCCTCCGACACGTTGGCTACGTTAGAAAGCACCTTGTTCGACAGGTCGCCGCCCAGGTTCTCCTTGATGTAGTTGAACAGGTCGATGAGGCGCGGATCTTTGAAGTAGGTGCTGTTTGTTGCCAGCTGCTCCACGAACATTCTGTTTCTCAGGATATGGCGGACAATCTCCACCACAATCTGCTCGGTGTACAGGTTGATCAGGCGCTCTTTGCCCGGCAGCTCCTGCATGTTCTCCTCCACCACTTTGATCACCAGGTTGGCGAGCTTGGTGTTGTTGGAGATAAGGAATGCAGGCAGATCCAGCGATGCAAAGAAGTTCACTGAGTCGAACACCTTGGCTTCAAAGCTCACATAGCTGTGGCTTTCCTCCGCGTCACCGATCAGGTCCAGGTCGTTGTTGCTTCTGAAGAACTTCTCTCTGTTCGTGATCAGGTCGTCATTTGTGATGGACTTTCCTTCACCAGACGGGCCATAGGTAACCTTGGTGCTGCGGCCGCCAGGAATGAATAGAAGTTCCCCTTCTTCTACCACCTGCTCCTCTTCACCAAAAAAGATACTGCCCTTGTGCAGCAGAATCAAATTGTTACCTACATCGTAGTAGTTGCGCACCGTAAACGGCTGCTGCAACACCAGATTCTTAGCCTTAATGAACCGCACCCCAAGCGATTCAATAATCTTATTGTAATCTTCCATGTGTGTTACCAACTAACTTTTATACTATAAACCCTTTAATTTTGGCCTAAAGCTAAGAGTAATCTTTATAAAATTCAAATCTAATCTTAAAATTTATTTTAATTCAATAAAGACTATCTATAGCTCAAATCACATGGAAACAGACTTTTAAGCGCTTTATTACTTCAGTAGTTCTCTCGAAATTACTATTTTCTGAATCTCAGAGGTACCTTCATAAATTTGTGTGATCTTGGCGTCACGCATTAAACGCTCTACATGGTACTCTTTCACGAAACCGTAACCACCGTGAATTTGTACTGCTTCTACGGTCGTTTCCATTGCTACTTTAGAGGCAAACAGCTTAGCCATTGCACCAGACATACCATAGTCGCGGTGAGAATCTTTGTCGTAAGCTGCCTGGAGGCATAACAAGCGCGCAGCTTCAATGTTCGTTGCCATATCAGCCAATTTGAACTGTATTGCCTGGTGTTTGGCTATCTCTACGCCGAAAGCTTTGCGCTCTTTGGAATACTTGAGGGCTAGCTCCAAAGCCCCGGAGGCGATGCCCAGTGCCTGGGAAGCAATACCAATGCGTCCTCCAGCCAGTGTTTGCATCGCAAATTTAAACCCGAACCCATCTTCTCCTATCCTATTCTCTTTTGGTACTTTTACGTCAGAAAACATTAAAGAGTGGGTATCTGAGCCACGAATTCCTAATTTATTTTCCTTTGGTCCAACTACAAATCCTTCCATTCCGCGCTCCACTATCAGGGCGTTAATGCCGCGGTGCCCTTTTTCAGGGTAAGTTTGTGCAATTACAAGGTAAACGGAAGCTGTGCTGCCATTAGTGATCCAGTTTTTAGTACCATTCAGCAGGTAGTAGTCGCCCTTGTCTTCGGCAGTGGTGCGCTGCGAGGTGGCATCAGAACCGGCCTCTGGCTCCGAAAGGCAGAAAGCGCCGATAATCTCACCGGTGGCCAGCCTTGGCAGGTACTTCTGCTTCTGCTCCTCCGTACCGTATTTCTCGATGCCCCAGCACACAAGCGAGTTGTTTACAGACATCACCACTGATGCAGAGGCGTCTACCTTGGAGATTTCCTCCATGGCCAGCACGTATGAAATAGTATCCATGCCGCCGCCGCCATACTTGGGGTCAACCATCATACCCAGGAAGCCGAGCTCGCCCATCTTCTTGATTTGCTCCGTCGGGAACTTCTGGTGCTCATCGCGCTCGATTACCCCGGGCAGCAGCTCAGTTTGTGCAAATTCGCGGGCGGCAGCTTGAACTGCCAAGTGTTCCTCTGTTAGTTCAAAATTCATATCAGTTATCTAAAGGATGATATTTGATTGTTTTTAATTCCGGTACAAAACTAGGAAATTCAGTTGCATTAATTCAACCTGCTATTCTAATAATTGTTGCGGCGCAAGTATGGTTTTAGAGTAAAAAATCAGAAATAGGTGCAAAATCCTTTGTAAAGAAAACGCCGCTGATGCAATTAAGCATCAGCGGCGCTTGTATAATCAGGCAGATTAAACGTTTCCTAGTCGCGGCGTCCCATCAGCAGCGAAGCGTAGTACAGCAGGGTGGCCAGTGAGCCAAGCGCGGCAACCACATAGGTCATGGCAGCCCATTTGAGCGCATCTTTCGCCATACCGTGCTCCTGCGTGGTAACAATGCCCCTGCGGTCTATCCAGGCCAGGGCGCGTCGGCTGGCGTCAAACTCCACGGGCAGCGTTACAAAGCTGAACAGGGTAGTAAGGGCAAACAGAGCCACTCCAATGGCCAATGGTATCGGCGTGCTCTGCAGCATCAGGATACCGATCAGCAGGACCCACTGCATGTAGCGGGAGGCTATACTTAGCGCAGGCACCATGGCAGAGCGGAACTTAAGGAAGTTGTAGGCCGTGGCGTGCTGCACCGCGTGACCGCATTCGTGCGCGGCTACGGCAGCAGCGGCGGCACTACGCGCCTCGTACACATACTCACTCAGGTTCACGGTTTTGTCGGCCGGGTTATAGTGGTCGGTGAGTTTGCCGGCCACGGATATCACGCGTACATCGGTGATGCCGTTGTCGCGCAGCATCATTTCCGCCACCTCACGGCCGGTTAGGCCGGAGCTAAGCGGAGTTTGGGAATATTGTTGAAACTTACTCTTTAATCGCCAACTCACAAGCCAGCTTGCGAGCATCATGGCAATCATTATTATCCAGATCATGATTCGTTAGTTATGTTTGTTTAATTGGTTTTCTATTTTCTTTACGATGCTTGTGGTCGAATAGCCTTTCACCAGTGGCACCGTCATCACGGAGCCGCCCCGGGCCTGCACCACCTCGTGCCCCACAATCTGCTCTACGGCGTAGTCATCGCCCTTTACCAGGATGTCCGGCTGCACCGCCTCAATCAGCTTAAGGGGCGTGTCCTCGTCGAAGTGCACTACCGCATCTATAAACAAAAGCGATGCCATAACGCGCGCACGTGACATTTCGTCCTGCAACGGCCGGCTGGGGCCTTTTATACGACTGATGGAGGCATCGGTGTTCAGCCCCAAAACAAGCTTATCGCCAAGTTGTTTGGCTTTTTCCAAATAATCTACGTGCCCGAGGTGCAGCAAATCGAAGCAGCCGTTGGTGAAAACGATTTTCTGGCCCTGTTCGCGCCAGGCCTGCACCTGCTTCAGCAGTTGCGGCAACGTATAAATCTTGTCTTGCGAGCTCATGTAATCAGGCTGAAGTATGGCTTTGCTGTGTTACCGGCTTTGTGCGGCGCAGCATGCTTGCCATAAAACTAATCACTCCCATTACAACTACCAAAAGTGTTTGCGAAGTATGCGCCAGCAGCGCATAGGCCATGCCGGCCTCCTTGGGCACCCCGTACAGCAGCAGCGTGGCTTGCACCATCAGGTGGTATACCCCGATGCCGCCCTGCACCGGCGCCGCCATGCCCAGCGTGCCCGCCAGCAGCACCGAGAGCGCGGCCCCCCAGCCCAGGTGGGCAGTGGCAGGCAGGGCATAGAAAACAGTAAGGCTCATGCCGTAGTACATCAGCCATACAAAGATGGTATGGCCCCAAAAAGTATACTGGTTTTCGAGTTTGGTAATGCTGAAAATACCTCGGAGCAGCCCCTTGGCAAAGTGCACCGCCTTGTGGAAGTATACGTTCTTGCGCAGCAGGCTCAGGTAGCGCAGCATCACAAAAAGTATAGCCACACCCAGGACAAGCAGCACCCAGAACGCCCAGTAGAACGAGCTCATACTTTGCTCCAGGCTATTATACTTATCGGTAAGAAGGCTGAGGAAGAAATCGCGGATGCGGCCGAACTCCACCAGGAAGGTCAGCGCCACCACCAGTATCAGCATCAGCATGTCAATGATGCGCTCCGCTATCACGGTGCCGAAGCCGGTATTGATAGGCAGGTTGTCGGAGCGGCGCAGCATGGTGCAGCGCACCACCTCCCCCATGCGGGGCAGTACCAGGTTGGCAATGTAGCCCACCATCATGGCGTTATAGGTATGGCGGAGCGGGGGAGTGTAGCCGGTTGGCTTTATTTGCATCTGCCAGCGCAGGGCCCGGCTTACGTAGGCCAGCGCCCCCATCACCAGGGAAACCAGCACCCAGCCATAGTCTGCGCGCTGCAGCTCTGCCCACATTTTCTGAAAGTCGAGCTCCTTAAGCGCATACCACATTAGAAATGCGGAAACGCCCAGCAGCAGCACATACTTCAGAAACGAGAGCAGTTTATTCATGTGGTGGGGTTATACCAGGCGGTTGTGCTGGTCCGGGAAAACCAGCGTGGGTGTATGGGTCTTGGCATCCTCGAACCTGATGCTGCAGTAAGAAATAATGATCACCACATCGCCCACCTGCACCTTTCGGGCCGCCGGACCATTCAGGCAGATGGTGCCGGTGCCACGCTCGCCTTTGATCACGTAGGTTTCAAAGCGCTCCCCGTTGTTGATGTTGACGATCTGTACTTTCTCATTCTCCACGATGTTAGCGGCGTCCATCAGGTCTTCATCAACAGTGATGCTGCCCACATAGTGCAGCTCGGCCTGCGTAACCTTACAACGGTGGATTTTGGATTTTAAAACCTCAATATACATGGTGTAATTTGTATTGGAGCGCAAAGTTAGATAATTGACTGCAGAAAAGTTAGATAATTGGGTGCATAATAACTACCAACACTAACCCTATCTGCCCCTCCTAAACAATCTATACTTCGTTTAGATTCACGAGCATGTTATCTATCAGGCGCACAGGGCCCACAAAGGCCGCAATACACAAGGCTACCTCCTGCCCGGGCTGCACCTCCGTTAACGGCCTCAGCGTGTCCGGGTCGGTTATCTCGAAATACTCCAGCTGCACCTCATCCATACTTGAGAGATAGGCCTCCACGGCGGCCTTAATGCTATAAACAGGCTTGTTGCCCAGTTGCTGCTTTGCCAATTGCAGGGCACCGTAAAGCGAGGGGGCTGCCTGCCGCTGCTTCGCATCCAGGCGCTTGTTGCGCGACGACATGGCCAGGCCGTCTTCTTCCCGGACGATGGGGTAGCGCACCACCTCCACATCGAAGCTCAGCCCCGTCACCAGCTGCTTTACAATGGCCACCTGCTGCAGGTCCTTCTGCCCGAAATAGGCGCGGTGCGGCTGCACATAATGGAAGAGCTTGCTTACCACGGTAGCCACGCCATTGAAGTGGCCCGGGCGGTGCTCGCCCTCCATGACGGCCTCCAGGGGCCCGAAACTAAACTGCAGGAGTGATTGTTGTATATACACATCCTCAGCTTTAGGGGCAAACAGAATATCGCAGCCAACTGTTTTCAGTAGCTCCGTGTCCTGCTCTATGGTGCGAGGGTATAATTTATAATCGTCGGGGTTGTTGAACTGCGTGGGGTTAACGAAGATGCTGCAAACAGTAATGTCGTTTTCCTGCACAGATGCGCGCAACAGTTGCAGGTGCCCCTCGTGCAGGGCGCCCATGGTTGGCACAAACCCTATGCGTTTGCCGCTGCAGCGCAGGGTTTGCATACGCTCCCGGATGGTATCAACCCGCTCTATAACTTCCATTGTCGGTAGTATGTGTGTGATGCTCTCGTAAAGCCGGCAAAAGTAAGTCACAGCGTTTTAAATTGAAAATCAGAATAAAAAATACTAATTTTGCACGACCCTATACTGTTGCTTATTAAAATCTTAAATACATACCCATGTCTAAATTGCGAATCCTTTACGCCGCCACCGAGATCAATCCCTTCTTACAAACCACGAAAGTAGCAGAGTTCTTACAGACGCTACCGCAGGGTATGCAGGAAAGAGGGATGGAGATCCGGATCTTTGTTCCGCGGTTCGGCCTCATTAATGAGCGCAAGAACCGTCTGCACGAAGTGGTGCGTCTGTCGGGCATCAACATCGCCGTGGGTGACGATGAAAAGCCGCTGGTTATTAAAGTGGCCTCCATTCCGAACGCGAAGCTACAGGTTTATTTTATTGATAACGAAGACTATTTCCACAGGAAGTCAGTTTTCGTTGACAAGAACAACAAATTCCACCAGGATAATGACGAGCGCGCCATCTTTTTCTGCAAGGGCGTGCTGGAAACCGTGAAAAAGCTGGGCTGGGCCCCGGACATCGTGCATTGCAACGACTGGATGACAGGCCTGATCCCGATGTACCTGAAAACCACCTACAAGAAAGACCCTATCTTCAAGGATTCTAAGTCGGTGTTTACGGTGTACAACAACAGTTATACGCAAAAATTCAGTGACGACCTGGCCGAGAAGGTTAAAATGCTGGACATTGACGACAGCATGCTCTCTTTCCTGGAGTCTGCAGACACGGATGCGTTTGTGCGCTGCGGCATGGAGTATGCCGATGCCATCAACAAAACCAACGAGGACTTCAGTGATAACCTGAATGCCCTGTTTGCCGACTTCGTTAAGAAGAAAAATATCGACACGGTTTGCGCCGACGATACCCTGCTGGATAATTGCTATAATTTATACAACGAGTTAAGCAAATAATTCATTACCCGCTCCTTACTCCTTTATTGTACTTTACGTAAAACCTGAACAGGTGTAAGGGCATCCGGGAAAGGGAATATTACCACAAACTACAAAAGGCTGCCGCTTATATTACATTTTTGTAATAAAGCAGCAGCCTTTTTGTATTACCACATCCCTCTGTAAATTAATAATTTACATTTCTGCAGTACATAAAAGCACAAAGCAAAAAAGCAGAAGTTATACAGATATGCCGGAAATGGGTACATTTGCAGTTCCTATGTGTTTATTTGAGAGAAAAATTAAAAAATCCTATGTGTGGAATTGTAGCTTACGTTGGGCACCGCGAAGCGAGCCCAATTATTATCAAAGGCCTGAAAAGGCTTGAGTACCGCGGGTACGACAGCGCGGGCATCGCCCTGATGAACGGCGACCTGAACGTTTATAAGAAAAAAGGGAAGGTGGCGGACCTGGAGGCCTACCTGGCCGACTTCGACACGCACGGCAACATTGGGATGGGCCACACCCGCTGGGCCACCCACGGCGAGCCGAACGATGTGAATGCCCACCCCCACTACTCTACTTCCCGCAACATTGCCATCATCCACAACGGCATTATCGAGAACTACGCTTCGCTGAAGACGCTGCTGCTGGAGAAAGGCCATACCTTCCAGTCGGAAACAGACTCGGAGGTGTTCATTAACCTGATTGAGGACATCCGCACCAACAACAACTGCACGCTGCCCGAGGCCGTGCGGCTGGCCATGCACGAGGTGGTAGGCGCCTATGCTATTGTGGTGCTGTCCAAAGACAGCCCGAACCAACTCATCGCAGCCCGCAAAGGCAGCCCGCTGGTGGTGGGCATCGGTGAGGGCGAGTATTTCCTGGCCTCCGACGCCACGCCTATCATCGAGTATACCAACGAGGTGGTGTACCTGAACGACTACGAGTTGGCCATCATCAACAACGGGGAGCTGGACATCCGCACCAAGGAGGACGTGAAGCAGACGCCTTACGTGCAGCGCCTGGAGATGGAACTGGAGTCGATTGAGAAAGGGGGCTACGAGCACTTCATGCTGAAGGAGATTTTCGAGCAGCCCCGCTCTATCCTCGATAGCATGCGCGGCCGCATGATTGCTGAGAGCAACCACCTGATGATGTCGGGTATCCGCGAGTTTGAGAACAAGTTCGTAAATGCAGACCGCATCATCATCGTGGCCTGCGGTACCTCGTGGCACGCTGGCCTAGTGGCCGAGTACCTGATCGAGGACCTGGCGCGCATACCGGTGGAGGTGGAATACGCCTCTGAGTTCCGCTACCGCAATCCGATCATCACCGAGAAAGACATTGTGATTGCCATTTCGCAGTCGGGCGAGACGGCTGACACGCTGGCGGCCATTGAGCTGGCTAAGTCCAAGGGTGCTACCATATTTGGTATCTGTAACGTGGTGGGCTCCTCTATTGCCCGTGCCACCGATGCAGGCGCCTATACCCACGCCGGCCCGGAGATTGGCGTGGCCAGCACCAAGGCCTTCACTGCCCAGGTAACAGTACTGACGCTGATTGCCATGATCATTGGCAGCAAGCGCGGCACCCTGGAAACCACTAAGCTGCACGAGTTGATGGTGGAACTGGAGACCATCCCCACAAAAGTAGAAGAGGCGCTGAAGCTGAATGACCAGATTGTGGAGATTTCGGAGAAGTATAAAGACGCTACCAACTGCATTTACCTGGGCCGCGGCTACAACTTCCCGGTGGCGCTGGAAGGCGCCCTGAAGCTGAAAGAGATCTCTTACATCCACGCGGAAGGCTACCCGGCTGCGGAGATGAAGCACGGGCCGATTGCGCTGATTGATGAGCAGATGCCGGTGATAGTGATTGCTACCAAGGACAGCTCGTATGAGAAGATCGTGTCGAATGTGCAGGAGGTGAAGGCCCGTAAGGGCAAGGTGATCGCTATCGTAACCGAGGGCGACACGACCATACCGGCTATGGCCGACCACGTCATCGAGATTCCAGAGACAAGCGAGCACCTGACGCCGCTGCTGTCCGTGATTCCGCTGCAGCTGCTGTCTTACCACATCGCCGTGATGCGTGGCTGCAACGTAGACCAGCCGCGTAACCTGGCTAAGTCTGTTACCGTGGAGTAAGCGCCACCAAGTATAAAAACAGAAGAGGGAGCTGTCATGGCTCCCTTTTTTATTACGATCCTTCTAGTTCCGGTGGTAGGTCAGCGACTCCAGGAACAGCTGTATCACCTTGTTGTCTTCGTTGCCATTCTCGGTGTTGAGCATGGTGATGAACATGATTCCCTCGCTTTCGCCACCCAGCGCCGCTACCGTGTAATGCTGCACATCGCTGCCATACTTCAGCTCCACCGACTTGCCCCTTGCCTGCTGCCCCGACTTCAGCGTTCGTTCGAAGGGTCGCTCCGTCATGCTATAGCCGAAGCTCGCCTCCTCGTTCGTCACCTCTTTTAGCATCAGGTCTATCAGATTGGTGGGGTTGATGGTTTTATACTTCTGCACCAACACGCCGTTGCCACTGGCCGTCACCAGCGTAATCTGCTCCAGGTCCGGGTCGGGCGAGGCGATGGCGGGGTGCAACCCCTTCGGGTACTGCCAGGAAATCCATTCATCCTGGTAGGTCAGCACGTCCTTCTGCTGCACGGCTACTGTTACCTCTTTGCCGTTAACCTTGATTTTATACTCTTTGCCCAGGGCTATGTCCTGGGTTTTGCCGTTGATGGTGACCTGGTAGTTGGCCGCCTCGTTAGCCTGGGCCATGGCCCCAGCGCCTGCCATACTTAGGAGGAGTGCCAGTAAAGTTGTTTTCATGAGCTAAAAGCTAAAGTATAAGTAGTGGCTTAAGATAGGGAAAAGCTGCTTAACTACAGAAGTGTAGGGGTCTTAAAGTATGGGGAGAGAGGTATTGTGTTTTATACTTTGGTTATACTTTTATACTTGAACTATACTTGCCAACTTATACTTCCTAGCCGCTGCTTCCTTCCACTTGAACCAAGCTATACTTTCAAAACACAGCTGTTCCTCTAGTTCCCACAAACCTATCTTTCCATAGCCAACTTTCTGCCCTCCCAGGCCGGGAGGCCTCGTTTTCCCGCTCGGCGCTGTGTTCCCTCCTTGCCTCGCTCGCGCTCGGCATGCCCTTAACGGGCACCGGATCTCACAAGGCGCCTCCCAGAAAAACTGGGAACAGATTCGATAGCCACAGCTCCTGCTGTCATCTCGACCTTCGGGAGAGATCTGGTTAGAAACCCCCTGATAGATCTCTCGCGCAGCTCGAGATGACAAGAGTGTAGCAAGTATAAATTCCCCTCCTCAGAGGGGGCTAGGGGTGGGTTTATACGTTGTAGGGCCAGGTCGCGACCTGTCCACGCGAGAACTGAGGCAATGAAACTTATACTTCAGCATCAGCAGTTACAGGCTCCCCGCCTTAGCTAAGGAGGGGTTAGGGGTGGTTGGACCCGGTACGCCAAAATCTAAATATCCAGAGCTATACTTTAAAAGTGCTCGCCCCGTAGGTACTTTGTCTTCAGAAGCGGACAGATTTTGTAGCGCTCTTCTCTGGTGTCTTCATACACCGCTTGCAGCACCTCGTACACGTTTTTCACACCGATCTGGTTTGCCCACTCAAAAGGCCCTTTGGGGTAATTGGTGCCGAGCTTCATACCCCGGTCTATATCGTGGATGCCGGCCGTTTTCTCCTGCAACGTATAACAAGCCTCGTTAATGATCATACAGATGATACGGGGCGTCACCATGCCTACACGGTCTTCCACCAGCAGGTAGTCCGTACCTAATGCCTGACAAACCTCATCTAGTTTTTCGATGTAGCTGCCATGCAGCACACTCACCTCCAGCACCGGGCGGTTAAAAAGTGTAGGAAGGCCATTGAAGCCAATCAGAGTACAGGGTTGCTCCAGGACGGCTTCTTTTGCCAATGCAGCCAGTTGCACGATGGCAGCGTTGCAGAACACCACCTGCCCTGGCGCGTATAGGCTCAGGCGCTCGGGCTGCTCGGGCAGCAGAAAGTCAAACACCACATCGGCGGGCTTCAGTTGTTCATCCAGCAGGCTATGGCTTTGCAGGAAAGTGTAGCTTACACCTTCCCGCTCCTCCTGAAACTTTTGCTTGAACTCGGCGGCCATTTCCGGCCCGGACAAAACAACGATGTGCATATTTTCAGTACTTTTGATGGTAAAGATACAAACTAAAAGCAAACGTCTATGGCACATACTATTATCAACTCGCCCAAGGCTCCCGCCCCAATCGGCCCTTACAGCCAAGCTACGCTGGCCAACGGCACCTTATATGTTTCAGGCCAGATTCCGTTGAACCAGGAAACCGGCGAACTGGTTAACAGCAGCATCGAAGAGGAAACACACATGGTGATGAAAAACCTGCAGTTTATACTTGCCGAGGCTGGTATGGACTTCAGCAACGTAGTAAAGTGCTCCATCTTCGTGAAAGACCTGAACAACTTCGGGCGCATCAACGAGACCTACGGCAGCTACTTCACCAGCAACCCGCCCGCCCGCGAAACCGTGGAGGTCAGCCGCCTGCCTAAAGACGTAAACGTGGAAATCTCCTGCATCGCCACGAAGTAGGCTTATTGACGAAAGATTTTTTGGCAAAAGCCAGAGGAGGCAAGTATAGCTTCTCTGGCTTTTGCTATTTTATACTTGCAGTAACCGGGTCCAACCACCCCTGGCCCCTCCTTGTCCAAGGCGGGGAGTCTGTCATTACCTTAGCTAAAGTATAAGTTTCATCGCTGCAGTTCTCGCGTGGACAGGTCGCGACCTGTCCCTACAAAGTATAAACCCACCCCTTAGAGCTGCGCTCGCTAGCTCAAAACTACCGATTTGGCTAGTCCAGAGGAGGGGAATTTATACTTACTACACTCTTGTCATCTCGAGCTGTGTGAGAGATCTATCGGGAACTCTACCCAGATCTCTCCCGGTGGTCGAGATGACAGCAGGGGCTATCGAATGCTTCCCAGCCTTTGGGTTGAGCGCCTTGTGAGATCCGGTGCCCGGTAAGGGCATGCCGAGCGCGAGCGAGGCAAGGAGGGAACACAGCGCCGAGCAGGAAAACGAGGCCTCCCGGCCTGGGAGGGCACCAAAGCCAGAAATGAAACGAGCCGTTTGTGGGAACTAGAGAATGAACGGTAGTTTGGAAGGATAGCTTGTGTCAAGCTGCGGGAAGTTCCTGGCTAGAAAGTATTGCCAAAGTATAAAGTACGGCTTTTCAAGCCAGTTGAGTCACAGACTCAACACCATAGTAGGCACGGGTTGCAAACCCGCGCCAGCGAGAGGCAGCGGCTACGAAGGTATAACCCGCACTTTCTAACCTTCCAACTACAAAACTCTCTAACTCCTAAACTCCCCAACTCTCTAACTCTAAATATTCGCCCCTTTATCCATCTCTCCTTCCTCTGTCGGCTCCTGGCTTTCTTCCGGCTCGCCGTATACTTCGCGCTCGTGCTTGCCGGGCTCTGCGTTTACCGCGGAGTTGCCCACCTCCACCTCCTGCCGAATCACGCGCACAGCGTAGGTTGCCGGATAAATGTTGTGGCCATACTTGCGCGAGTACACGAACGTGAACACGGCCCCGAAAAAAATAATTTGCGAGGTAAAGAACACCCAGGTAAGGATAACCACCACCGAGCCGGCTGCCCCGTACACCGAAGCTACATCGCTGGTGCCCAGGTAGAACCCGATTAAACCGCGGAATACGACAAACAGCAGCGACGTAACCAGCGCCCCCACCCCTACATCGCGCCACTTTATCCTGGCATCCGGTAAAAACTTGTAAATGCAGGCAAACAGAAACGACATCAGCAGAAAAGCCGACACAAAATTGACCCCATGCAGCACATACACGATCCAGCCTGAGAAGCGCGCCGTCAGGAAATCGCCAATGGCCACCAGGATGGCATTGGCCATTAAGGAGAGCAGCAACACAACGGCCAGTGTCAGAATCATCCCGAAGGAAAGCAGACGGTCCAGCACCAGTTTCACGTAGCCGCGCTTGGGCACCGGCTTTACGTGCCATATCTCGTTGAGGGAATCCTGCAGGGAGATGAAAACACCCGTAGCGGCTATAAAGAGGGTGATAACGCCAATAACCGCCGCCAGGTTAAAGGCGCCGAACTCATTCACGCTCTCCACCATTTTCTGCACAGCAGAGGCTCCCTCCGCCCCTATCAGCTCCTTGATGCGGAAGTATACCTCGCCCGACACGGCTTTCTCCCCAAAAAAGTACCCGGCGGCACTGATGATGATGATGAGCATGGGCGGCAGCGCAAAAATGGTGTAGTACGCCAGGGCCGCTCCCTTCTGGAAGGAGTTGTTGTCGATAAACTCCAGGCCTGTTTCCTTTAGCAGCCCCCAAATCAACCATGCGCGCTTCTTTACCATCTTGCAGTGTATTGTTTAAGCAGATACGCAAGGCATTAGTAGTGAGTATATTGCAACTTATTATTCGTAATAGAGCAGAGACCGCCTTTTACAACTCCTGCGGCATTTTACCGTTACGAAACCATACTTTATTCGTACCTTTGCAGCGAATTTTACAGTGCTGAATAAGACAACCATACATGGAAAGAGAAGTTAGAGTACGCTTTGCCCCAAGTCCGACAGGGCCTCTCCATATCGGTGGTGTGCGCACCGCCCTTTACAATTACCTGCTAGCCCGCAAAACGGGTGGCAAGATGATCCTGCGCATCGAGGATACAGACCAGAACCGCTTTGTGCCGGGTGCCGAAGATTACATCCGCGAGTCGCTGGAGTGGTGCGGCATCGAGCTGGACGAGAGCCCCTGGAAAGGTGGCCCGCATGCCCCTTACCGCCAGTCGGAGCGCAAGCCGATGTACATGCAGTATGCCCTGCAGCTGATAGAAGCAGGCCATGCCTACTACGCCTTCGACACAGCCGAAGAACTGGAGGCGATGCGTGAGCGCCTGAAGGCCGCCAAAGTGGCCACGCCGCAGTACAACGCCATCACCCGCATGACGATGAAGAACTCCCTCACCCTGCCAGAGGATGAGGTAAAGCAGAAGCTGGAGAGCGGGGAGCCTTATGTGATTCGCCTGAAGGTGCCGCGCAAGGAGGAAATCCGCCTGAAGGACATGATCCGCGGTTGGGTAATGGTGCACTCTTCTTCCATCGACGATAAAGTATTGATGAAGTCGGACGGCATGCCGACCTACCACCTGGCCAATATCGTAGACGACCACCTGATGGAGATCACCCATGTGATCCGTGGCGAGGAGTGGTTGCCGTCGGCACCGCTGCACGTGCTGCTGTACCGCTACCTGGGCTGGGAAGACACCATGCCGGAGTTTGCCCACTTGCCGCTGCTGCTCAAGCCCGACGGAAACGGCAAACTGAGCAAGCGCGACGGCGACAAGCTGGGCTTCCCGGTGTTCCCGTTGCGCTGGCAGGATCCGTTTACCAGCGAAATCTCGTCCGGTTACCGTGAATCAGGCTATCTGCCGGAGGCCTTTATCAACTTCCTGGCCTTTTTGGGCTGGAACCCGGGCACCAGCCAGGAGATCTTCTCGATGGAGGAGCTGGCAAACGAGTTTTCTGTGGAGCGCATCGGCAAGTCCGGCACCCGCTTCGATATACAGAAGGCCCGCTGGTTCAACGAGCAGTACCTGCGCGCCAAGCCCGACAGCGAGCTGGCCGGTTACCTGATCAAAGCCCTGGAGGAGCACAACCTTACTACCACGCCTGAGAAAGCCGAGAAGATTGCCGGCCTGATGAAGGAGCGTGTGTCGTTCCCGCAGGATTTCTGGCAGGAGGCCAAGTATTTCTTTGTAGCCCCGGAAGAGTATAGCGAGAAAGTGGCCTCTAAGAAATGGAACAGCCAGTCGGTTGCCGTTTTCGAGGACTTCAAGAACGAGCTACCTTCGCTGCAGGACTTTAACGCCGACACGGTGAAGGACCTGCTGGTAAGTATTCTGGAACGCCACGGCATGAAGATCGGGCAGGTAATGCAGGCCCTGCGCCTGGCTGTAACCGGCGCCGAGGCTGGTCCGGACCTGATGCAGATCATTGAGGTAATCGGCCGCGAGGAAACTGTTCAGCGCATCGAAACGGCTATCGCCAAACTGAGTAGCTATGTATCCGCATAACGTATAAAACCATACTTACAAGTATAAAAGGCTGGCCCTGTGGCTGGCCTTTTTTAATGCCCTTTGCACCCGGGCTGCAACAAATTCCTCCTCCTTAGCTTATATACCTAAGTATAAAACAGGAGAAACACCATGGCTAAGAATAAGAAAGAAAGTAAAAGCGAGAAGAAGAAGTCGCGGGTGCACAAGGATTTGGAGGGGTTCGAGATCAAGGTGAATGAGCACGGCGAGATCATCTCTAACTACAGCATCGACAGGATAAACGAGTTCCTGAACCAAAACGTGGATGATAAGAAGCTGATGAAGCGCGATGCCGCCGAAAAGGCGAAGCGCGAGGAGGAAGAGGCCTTTCATGTAGAGGAAAGTGAGGAGGTAGAGGAAACCGACGAGGACTTTGTGCGCAACACAAACGCCGTGTCTGATGAGGAGGACGATAAGAACCTGCCCAAAGCCCGACGAAGAAAAAAAGGTGAAGAGGAAGACGAAGAAGATTAAACAACTTCCGCAGTAGAGACGATTAAACTGCATAAATAAAGCCGGTGCCTATACGTGACGCACCGGCTTTATTCGTTCTTTTTCTGAAAATTCAACTAACTTTCTACCAATCAAACCTCAAACTATAACTATGAGAAACTCACACGAAATTGACTACAAGATTTTCGGCAACGATATCCAGGTGCTGGAGATTGAGCTGGACCCGAACGAGACGGTGATAGCCGAGGCCGGCGCCATGGTATACATGGAGCAGGGCATTGACTTTGAGACGAAGATGGGCGACGGCTCTAACCCCAGCCAAGGCTTCTTCGGCAAGCTGGTATCCGCCGGTAGCCGCCTGATTACGGGCGAGTCGCTGTTTATGACGCACTTTACGCACCGTGGCTACGGCAAGAGCCGCGTGGCTTTCTCAGCCCCCTACCCTGGCACCATCCTGCCCATAGACCTCAGCTCCACGCGTAACAACACGCTCATCACGCAGAAAGACGCCTTCCTGGCAGCTGCCCTGGGCACTAAGCTCAGCATCCACTTTAACCAGAAGCTTGGCTCCGGCTTCTTTGGCGGCGAGGGATTTATACTTCAGAAGATGCAGGGCGATGGCTTGGCCTTCGTGCACGCCGGCGGCACCATTGTAGAGAAGCAGCTGAACAACGAAACCCTGCGCGTGGACACCGGCTGCGTGGTGGCTTTTGAGGAAGGTATCGATTTCAGCGTGCAGCGTGCTGGTGGCCTTAAGTCGATGATCTTTGGCGGAGAGGGCTTGTTCCTGGCTACCCTGCGCGGCACGGGCAGAGTATGGCTACAGTCGATGCCGGTGAAGAAACTGATTGAAGCCCTGATGCCCCGCGGCGAGAACGCCAACAAGGAAGGTGGCTTTATGAGTAGTTTCCTGGAGTAGGAAAGTATAGAGTTATACTTTAACGCATCAGCCCCGGCAGGTTTATACTTGCCGGGGCTGATGCGTTTTATACTTTTATACTTTGTAGAAACCGGGTCCAACCACCCCTGCCCCTCCTTAGCCAAGGAGGGGAGTCTGTGATTACTTTGGCTGAAGTATAAGTTTCATAGTTGCTGTTCACTCAAAGTATAAACCCACCCCCAGCCCCTCCGAGGAGGGGAATTATACTTGCTGCTGTCTCTGTCATTCCGACAGAAAGAGGTATATGGAATTCTAAAGAGATCTCTCGCGCAGCTCGAGATGACAGCAAGGAAAGCGATTAGACTACCTTCTAACTTCCCAACTCTCTAACTCCCAAACTCTCTAACTTTCTAACTTCTCAAAGTCCGTTCACTTCCATTATTTCCTCCAGGTACTCGCGGGTATTGCTGAGGCGGGGTACTTTGTTTTGGCCACCCAGTTTGCCTTTGTGGCTTAGCCAGTTGAGGAAAGTGCCTACAGGCGCGGCATGCACCAGCGGCTCCTGCAGGGCGATGTCGTTCTGGCGTTTGGCGTCGTAGTCAGAGTTTACCTCGCGCAGCTTCTGGTCCAGCACCTGGGTAAACCGTTTCAGGTCGTTGGGCTCCTTCTCAAACTCAATCAGCCACTCATGCCCGCCGCGCTTATCGCTCTCCAGGTAAATCGGCGCAGCCGTGAAGTTAGAGATTACGGCCCCGGTGGCATCGCAGGCAGCGGTGATGGCTACCTCTGCGTTCTCCACAATCACCTCCTCGCCAAAGGCATTGATAAAGTGCTTGGTGCGACCCGAAATTTTGATGCGGTATGGGCTTAAGCTGGTAAAACGAACCGTATCGCCGATTTTATAGCGCCACAGGCCGGCGTTGGTCGAGATTACAAGAGCATAGTTCTTCCCCAGCTCCACCTGGTCCAGCGTCAGCGTTTTCGGGTGCTCCTCCTCCAGCTGGTCCATCGGGATGAACTCGTAGTACACGCCATAGTCCAGCATCAGCAGCATTTCGTCTTCCGTGCCGGCCTGGTCCTGTATTCCGAAGAAACCCTCGGAGGCATTGTATACTTCCAGGTAATTCATTTGGCTGGATGGGATCAGCTCCCGGAACAGCTGGCGGTACGGGCCAAAGGCCACTGCCCCGTGGGTGAACAGCTCCAGGTTGGGCCATACTTCCAGGATGTTGCTCTTGCCGGTTACCTCCAGGATGCGCTTGAGCAGCACATAGGTCCAGGTGGGCACGCCGCTCAGGCTGGTCACGTTCTCTTTCACCGTTACCTCCACCATCTTCTCTATCTTCTCCTCCCACTTGTCCATCAGGGCCACTTTTAGCGGAGGCGTGCGCATGGCTTCGGCCCAGATGGGCAGGTTCTGCATGATCACCGCCGACACGTCGCCGCAGTTTACCTTGGCGTTGAACTCGCTGGGGCGGTGGCTGCCGCCAATAGAGAGGCCCTTGCCGGTAAAGAGTTTGGTATCGGGGTAGAGGTTGACGTAGATGGAGAGCATGTCCTTGCCGCCTTTGTAGTGGCAGTCCTCCAACGACTCCGGGCTAACGGGAATATACTTGCTGCGGGCGTTGGTCGTACCCGAAGATTTGGCGAACCACTCGATCTTGGAGGGCCACAGCACGTTCTGCTCGCCCTTCATCATGCGCTCAATGTAAGGGTACAGGTCTTCGTAGGTGCTGATGGGCACCCGCTCCTGAAACTCCTGCACACTCATGCTATCGCCGTAGCCATACTTTTTGCCCCACTCTGTACTCTTTGCCGTGCTGATCAGGTCCTGAAACAGCTCCAGCTGCACCTCATGCGGGTATTTCCGAAACAGATCAATATCATGGATCCGCTTCTTCATCACCCACGTCAGTATTGAATTTAGTATTTCCAAAGGATAAAGGCTTAATTGTTAAATGGTTAAATTGTTGTTGGTATACCTGCCCAAGCTATTGACTTTGTTTTGTGCTAGTTGGCTCCGCATCACCGCCAAATCTCGGACTTCGTTACTTCAGGCGAAACTGACCATGTGAGCTTTCATATCATTTAATTTCAGATATTTCTGCTCTCTCATTTGCCTGCTTTACTAATTTAACCATCGAACATCTTAACAGTTTAATTAGATTTTCCGCTTCAGCTCGAAATGCTTGCCCAGGTATACGCGGCGCACCTGCTCGTCGGCTGCCAGTTCTTCGGCGGTGCCGGCTTTCAGGATCTTGCCCTCAAACAACAAGTAAGCGCGATCGGTAATGGACAGAGTCTCATTTACGTTGTGGTCGGTGATGAGAATGCCGATGTTTTTGTTCTTCAGCTTGGCCACAATGCTCTGGATTTCCTCCACGGCAATGGGGTCTACGCCGGCAAAAGGCTCATCGAGCAGCACAAACTTAGGGTCTACGGCCAGGGCCCGGGCAATCTCGGTGCGGCGGCGCTCGCCGCCGCTCAGCACAATGCCCTTGTTCTTGCGCACGTGCGTCAGCGAAAACTCCTCCAGCAGCTCCTCCACCTTATCATACTGCGCCTTTTTAGGTAGGTTCGTCATCTCCAGCACCGACAGGATGTTCTCCTCCACCGTCAGTTGCCGGAACACGGAGGCTTCCTGCGCCAGGTAGCCTACCCCGCGCTTGGCCCGCTTATACATGGGCAAATCCGTTATGTCTTCCTTGTCCAGGTAAATCCGGCCGGAGTTTGGCTTCACCAGGCCCACAATCATGTAGAAAGATGTGGTTTTTCCGGCACCGTTAGGCCCCAGCAACCCCACAATTTCGCCCTGGTTTACCTCCACACTTACGTCATTTACAACGGTGCGGGATTTATATTTCTTTATCAGGTGTTCAGCTCTCAATATCATCGTGGCTAAATTACGCATAATGCCGTCTTCCTGCAATGAGAATGCCAGGTAGCGACCGCTTTACATTACCTATTATATATTAAAAGAATACTATTAAAACAAATCCAACAATCTATATAATCCTATTAACCAACTATTGCCTCATCTGAATTTAATATTTAATTTGATACACGCTTACAATCTTCAACCTTACTTACTTATGACCTTACGTTTATTGTTCCCCGCCTGCCGGAGGCTTATCCTCTCGGCTTTGCTGGTCTGTGGCACTGCAGCTGTAGCCACAGCTTCTGGTGGTACCTCTGCCAACGAGCCCAAAGCCGCTTCTTCAGAGAGTAACAGCACCACCGTGGTAAGGGGCATAGACGTATCGAGATGGCAGAAAGAGATTGACTGGACGCTGGTGAGCCAGTCGGACATGGCCTTTTCTTTTATAAAAGCAACTGAAGGCAGCTACTGGCAGGACCCCTTCTTTTCCCGCAACTGGGAAGAAACCAAGCGCCATGGCATTAAGCGCGGTGCCTATCACTTCTACAGGCCCACCGCGCCGGTTGAGGAGCAAATACAGGTTTTTACAAGCACCGTGAACCTGGAGCCCGGCGACCTGCCGCCCGTGCTGGACCTGGAGGTAATGGATAAAAACGTTTCTCCGGAGCAACTGCGCAAGGATGTGAGGACATGGCTGGAGGCCGTAACAGCCTACTATGGCGTACGTCCCATCATTTACACCGGCCAGAACTACTACCGCCGCTACCTGAAGGGCCACTTCCCGGAGTATAAATTCTGGATTGCGCGCTACAGCGATGTAAAACCCGAAACGTACCACACCGACAACTGGATGTTCTGGCAATTTACCGACCGCGGCTCCGTGGCAGGTATAGATGCTGCCGTGGATATTAATTTTTTTGCCGGCGACTTCGAGCAACTGCGCCAGCTGTGCGTGCCCGAGTTTATCGTCCATAACCGCTATGACCAGGAAAGCCCGCTCTCGCAGCTAAAGCATCTGCAGCCGCTGCCGTAGGTTTTGTTTTTCGTTGATCGTTGTTCGTTTATCGCAGGAGTTAATTTGTAGGTAGCTATAGCTGATTTAGAGCGGATGTGTGTGGCATCGGGTGCCTCTCGCTACTGCATATGTAAGAAGTATAAAGTAAGAGCCGCGATTAATTCACCTTTGCCTGGCTCTCTCAGCCAGTTATGCTGGCATTACCGGGTCCAACCACCCCTGGCCCCTCCTTGGCTAGGCGGGGAGTCTGTAACTGCTTTGGCTGAAGTATAGACTCCATAGCTCTCGCGCGGACAGGTCGCGACCTGTCCCTACAACGTATAAACCCACCCCAGCCCCTCCCGAGAGGGGAATTATCTGCAGACGATTACACCCCTATTGCGCGCAGCTCGCAAGCTTCGAACTCTCGTTCTCGCTTGTCCTCCAGGGGACAGTCTATACTTGTTGCATAGTAAGGGCAGGAGCTATCGTTTCAGTTTCCAGTTTTTCTGTGAGGCGCCTATGCGAGTTTTTCCGGTGCCGAACGTGAGTGAGGCATTGCGACGTCAGGAGCAAAGGAAAAGCTCCCAGCGCCGAGCGGGAAAACGAGGCCTCCCGGCCTGGGAGGGCAACAAAGTCAGAGGTGAAACATTAGGTTGGTGGGAACTAGAGGAGGAACTGTGGTTTGGAAGTATAGCTTGTGTCCAGTTGTGGGAAGCAGCGGCTAGGGAAGTATAAAGTATAGGTTGGCAAGTATAAAAGTATAGCCAAAGTATAAGTATGGCTTTTCAAGCCACCCGGATTGCAAATCCGAGAATATAGGAAGGCACGGGTTGCAAACCGCACCAGCGAAGAGAAAAACAGCAGTTCAGGAAAGGCACAAGCGGATGCTTGCGCCAGCAGGAGCTATAAAAGTATAGCCAAAGCATAAAAGGCTCCTTTACCGGGAGCCTTTTCTTATTTTATGCGGATGTCTTTGATGCGGAGCTGCAGCGTGATGACGCCCCGGAACTCGTTTTCCTCAATCGTATAACAAACATCAAATGGGATGCCCTTGCTGATTCTCTCGTAGTAATCACTCAGCCCGAAGCCGATGGCATCGATGTTAAAGTAACCGTCCTGGGTTAGGCGCAGCTTCAGGTGCGAGTCGCCGACTACACGCACGCTGCCGGTATCATACACGCACTCCGACACGAACACCGGACGCATGTTGCCGGGGCCAAAGGGCTCCATCTGCCGCACAATGTTGTAGAAGTTGCGGGTAATCTGGTTTAGCTTGAGCGGCGCGTCAATCTCTATTTGCGGTATTTTCTGCTCTTCGGTAATGGTGTTGGCCACTACCTCCTCAAAGCGCTTCCTGAAGGCCGGGATGTTCTCTACTGGCAGCGTAAGACCTGCCGCATACATATGGCCGCCAAACTGGTCCAGCAGGTCAGAGCAGCTCTCAATAGCGTCGTGCACGTTAAAGCCATGCACCGACCTGGCCGAACCAGAGGCCTTGCCGTTGGACTGGGTAAGTATAATGGTGGGGCGGTAGTAATGCTCGATGCAGCGCGAGGCCACAATCCCGATCACGCCTTTATGCCAGGAATCTTTGTATAGCACAGTGGAGCTCGCGTTACGCAGAAAATCATCCTGCTCTATCATCTGCAGCGCCTCTTTGGTAATGTTGCTGTCCTTGTCGCGGCGCTCCTTGTTCGACTCGTTGATGATGTCAGCCATTTTAAAGGCCTCTTCTTTCGTCTGGGCCAGCAGCATCCGCACCGAGTTCTTGGCATCGCCCATACGGCCGGCGGCGTTAATGCGCGGCGCAAACCCAAACACAATGCTGGTAATGTCCATTTCCCCGCGGATGTCGGCCAGCTCTTTCAGGGCGGCCAAGCCGGGGCGCATGGGTTGCGGACCGTTCAGGTACTTGAGTCCGAAGTATGCCAGGATGCGGTTTTCCCCAGTAATAGGGACTATATCGGCGGCTATACTTACCACCAACAGATCCAGCAGCCGGTAAGCCTCCCGCTGGTCGATGTCGTTCTGCATACAGAAGGCCTGCAGCAGCTTAAAGCCTACCCCGCAGCCGGAGAGTTCTTTGTAGGGATAAGGGCAATCCACCTGCTTGGGGTCCAGTACCGCCACTGCCTGAGGGATGTCCTCGTCGGGCAGGTGGTGGTCGCAGATGATGAAGTCGATGCCTTTGGTAGAGGCGTAGGCCACCTTGTCGGCGGACTTTATGCCGCAGTCGAGGCTGATGATGAGTGTGAAGCCATGCTCGGCCGCCCAGTCAATGCCCTGGCTTGATACGCCGTAGCCTTCCTTATACCTGTCGGGAATGTAAAAATCGATGCTGGAAGTATAGTTGCGCAGGAAGCCGTACATAAGGGCCACGGAGGTGGTACCGTCCACGTCGTAATCGCCATAAACCAGGATGCGCTCGTTGCGGTGCAGGGCCTCGTTCAGGCGGTTCACGGCGCGGTCCATGTCCTTCATCAGGAAGGGGTCGTGGAGGTCCTGCAGGGAGGGGCGGAAAAAGTGCCGGGCCTCGTCGAAGGTGCAGATGCCGCGCTGGCAAAGTACAGAAGCCAATGTGGCACTTATTTTTAGCTCCTCTGCAAGCCGCTGCACTACCTCTGCCGGTGCCTCCGGGCTAATAACCCACCTTTTCTCCATAAACTCTTGCTGCACTATACTTGTTCTGTCGCAAAGGTAGTTAATTTAACCTGCACCTGCTTGGTCTGATTTCCCTTCACGCTTTATTTTGCTACTTTTGCAACCTTAACAGGAATAGTGGTGAAACGATTCAGAGAAACTTACGAAAAGTATAAAAACTACTCTTTGGACCTGATCATGTATGGGTTCTTCCTGGTTTTTATACTTATCCTCTTTATTTTCTTCTCTTAACAGAGATCAGTTCAGCTTATCGCCGCGCAGGTTGCGGAAGCGCTTGCGTGCCTCTGCCGCGTACACGCTGCCCTGGTGCTTCACCAGCAGCTCGTTGTACAGCTGCTGCGCCTTCTCCTTGTCGTTCAGGTTCTCTTCGTAGATATAGGCCATGCGGTACAGGGCGTCGTCGCTCAGGATATCGTACTGCGGGTTGCTTACGATCTTCTGCAGGCTCTCCACCGCCTGGCTGAACTGGCCCATCCGCTCAAATATAGTCGCTTTCTGAAAGTATATTTCATCAGTCAGGCTATGGCCGGGGTACTTCTGCAGCATGCCATCCAGGGCGGTTAAGGCCTCCTGCAGCTTGTTCTGGAAGATGAGCAGGTCGATGGCGGCGTACTCTTTCATCGCCACGGTAGAGGTGTCCAGGCCGGTGTTGTCGGTGATGAGCAGGCTCAGGTCCATGGCGTCGTTGGCAATCTCGCGGCTGGTGGCCATTTTCAGGATGTCGAGGTGCGCCTGCGCCAGCTCAAAATCGCCCCTGTAGTAGCTCAGGCGGGCATTCCGAAGCTTGGCCTCATGGCCTACCGGTGTCTCCTTGTGCGACTTCTCCACCTGCGAGTATAGCAGCGTGCTTTCCCAGGGCTCTCCCTTCAGCAGGTAAATATCCCCCAGCGTCAGCTTGCTGTCTGCCACCAGGGCCGGGTTGGCACGGGGCATGCCGATGGCTTCCTGCAGCAGCGCGATCGCTTTCTCCTTCTCATCCAGGTGGAAGGCATAGAGGCCGGCCATGTGCTGCAGCACTTCCACTGTCTCGGGGCGGCGGCCCACCTCGCTCAGCAGCGCATCATAGTCTGTAATCAGCGCCAGTATCTTTTCCTTGTCTACCGGAAAGGTATTCTCCACCTGCTCCTCGCGGGCGTTTATCAGCCGCTGGCGCGCCATCAGGTAGTACGGTCCGTCCGGGTACTCCTCTACCATGTACTGGAATGCCTCAATCGCCCCCTCGTAATCCTGGTTCCTTAAGCTGATGGTCCCCAGCTCCATAACGCGGGTACCGCCGCTTCGCGTGCGTTTGTCCACGGCGCGGGCCTGCATCAGCGCGCTATAAAAATCCTTCCGCTGGATGTAGAGCCAGATCAGCATTTCGCTATAGGCAAGCTTGTCCGGGTTCTGCTGCACCCGCATGATGAGCTCTTTCTCCAGCACGTCGAAGTTCTTTTCCTCCTGCAGGCTGCCCTGAAGGCGGCTCTGCACATACCCCAGCTCGCTCTCATTCTCCTCCAGCAGGTTCAGCACCTCGGGCATCAGCTTTTCTGTTTGCTGGCGGTAGGCGTACAGCGCGATGAGCGGACGGGTAAAAGCCGCCTTATCGTTGCTGATCTGGCGCCCGCGTAGGTAGGCTTTTTCGGCATGATCGAACATCTCGTGCTGCATAAAGGCATTGGCCACCACCACCGCTGCCTCGGGTTTCATACTTGCCAGCAGCTTGTCGAACTGCTTTTCTGCCGCGGACTTGTCTCCTGCCGCCTGGTACACCCGCCCCAGGTCCACCTCATAACCCGGGTTATCGGGGAAACGCTTCGCGGTTCGCTTCACCAGTTTCTCAGCCTCCTTATAGTTGCGCTGGGCCAGCAAGGTCTTCAGGTAGTCGGGGTACACGGCATGGAACAGCCGATCGTTGTCGATCAGCTTGCCATACAACTCCTCCGCCTTGGCGTAGTCGCCCTGGCTGAAGTACTGCCGCGCCAGCTCCAGGTCCTGTTGCTGCTGGGCTACCGCCACCGGAACCGCCAGCAGCACCGCCAGTGCTATCAGCAAAGTATAAAGGATGTTCTTGTGCATAGTTATCTTAAAACGAAAAGCCTGCCCCTACCTATACGTCTCTTTTCTCTTAACTATGAAGATACACAATCGGTTTGGTTTTGGCCTGCCTAAAGTATAGCCACACTTTAAAGTATAAAAAAGAGCCACTCCTTTGTGGGGGAGTGGCTCTCTGTATAAAGTATAACCGGTTGGCTTAGAAGAAGCGTACGCGGTTGTCTTTTATGTCGGCTTTTTCTCTCAGAGCCTCAAACGCACGCGTCTCGGCACGGCCTGCGCGGGTTGTCAGAATTTGCTGCTTCACGTTAGAGAAATCATCGATCTCCGGAGCTGGGTTCAGGCTTGTCAGCTCTACCACCAGCACGCCGGCCTCGCCCTCAAACGGGGTCGTGCGGCTACCTGGCTTCAGGCCGAAGGCCTTGCCTACTGCTACTGGCTCCACGCCAATGCCCGGGATAGAGTTAGAAGCAAGCGTTACGTTGTCGGCAGTTCGCACGATGGCATCCGGACCATAGGCAGCGGCCATCTGATCAACAGAGCCTTGCTGGCCTTTCAGCTTGTCCAGTATCTGCTTTGCCTTCAGCTCGTCACGAACGGCTGCGGTCAGCTCCTCGCGCACATCCTCAACAGAGGCATACCCTTTGTCGCGCTTGCCTGTTAAGGTAGCCACTACGAACTGGTCGTTGATTTCATATACAGGGGATACGTCACCGATGTCGGTATCTTTGGCATAAGCCCAACGAACAAGCTCACGTGCACTGGTGAGGTTATTTACCAGTACCTGGTTCTTGCCAATGTGGGCGGCCTCTTCTTTTACCAGCGACTTGTTTGCTTCTACGTTCTTCCTGAACTCCTCTGTGTTACCGCTTGTGCCGGCCAGCTCGTCAGCAACGGCATAGGCTGCGTCGCGGGTTGTCTCGCTTGGCTCAAGGCTGCGCGTAATGGCAGCTATCTTATAGGATTGCTTTGTCTTAGGCTCTGTCACCTTCACAATGTGGTAGCCATACTCTGTCTCCACCAGGTTTGGCAGTAGGCCTGTACCGCTAAAGCCAAATACGGCTTTCTCGAACGCCGGCACCATTTGCCCTTCCGGGAACCAGCCCAGGTCGCCACCGCGGGAGGCAGTACCGTCTGAGCCGTGCTGTGCGGCCATCTGTGCAAAGTCAGCACCGTTTTTAAGCTGCGTCAGCACATCCTGCGCTTTCACCTTGGCAGCAGCCTTGTCCTCCGGGGTATCGCTTTCCGGACGAATCAGGATGTGGCTGGCTCTTACTGCGTTCTTATCTGCTGTTTTGATGTCGCTTACTTTGTAGAGCGTTACATTGCTGCTGGTAGTATAAGGGCCGTATACTTTGCCCTTCTCCAGCGGCAGTTGCTTCAGCAGCTCCTCTGGCAACTCGCCTGGGTTCACGTAAGCTCCGCTGAAAGGCATGTCAGAGTTAGCGTTAACGAAGGCAGAGTCGTTGGTGGTGCTCGCAAACTGCTTGGAGATTTCAGCAATCTCCTGGTTGTAGTACGTGCTATCCTCTGCCGAAACGGCAACAGGTATCGTTACAAACTCAATGGTGCGGCCTTCTTCTACCTTGTAAAGCTCTTTGTTGCGCTGGTAGTAATCCTTTAGTTGGGCATCTGTAACCGAAACGGCAGAGTCAGAGATAGAGCCGTAGGGCACAAACAACACTTTCAGGGTGGCGGCGGAGTTTTGCGCCTGGTAGAAGCTCTTTGCCTCCGCGCCAGTTACGTAGGCTGTTTTGCTGAACAGGTTGGCGTACTTGCTCTGCAGGCGGTCTTCGGCAATGCTCTGCTCAAAGTTAACCCACATGGAGCGTGTACCGGTCTGGTCCAGGTTCTGCAGGTACTGGAGCACCTGGTTACGGTCAAACTCGCCTGTCTGCGGGTTAGCGAAAGCCTGCATTACGGCAGGGTGTATGTTGTTGCCCTGTACCATGTCGGCCAGTTCCTCGTCTGTCACCTCCAGGCCCAGTCGGTCATATTCCTTTTCCAGCACAATCTTAAAGATCAGCTGATTCCAGGCTTGCTCGCGCAGCATGGCCATTTCGCCTTCTGTGGCAGTACGGCCCACGCGGCCTTCGTAGTCAGCCTTTACCTGCTGTAGTATGTTGTCAAACTCCTGGTAGTCAATCTCCTCACCGGCTATCTCACCTACTATGTTTGCGTTGCCGCCCAGCAGCCTCGAGTTTGGCCCCAGCAGGTCGCCGCCTACCACGAACACACCAAGCCCGATGGCAATGGCGCCTACAGCCCAACCAGACTTCTCTCTAATCTTGTTAATTAATGCCATTCTTTATGTTACTTATAAAAGGATTGTGCAAAATAAGGTTAATCAGCCTAAAATTCAAAATTTTTATCCTGCTGTTTAACTTCTGGCATCTGCCTGAAAATCTGTGTTTTTTACCAGCTTCACGGCATCGATGCGGTTCTCGTCCATCGTCAGCACGGTGATGGTGAAAGACTGCACTGTAACTTTATCGCCCGGCATGGGTATCTCCCCGAAAGCCGAGAAAAACAGCCCGCCAAGCGTCTCGTAATCTCCCTCCGGCAGGTCCAGCTCATACTTCTCGTTCAGGTAGTCTATCTCATGGCGCGCGCTCAGGATGTACATGCCCTTATCCGGTATAACCTGTTCCAGCAGCCCTTCGTTCCTGTCGAACTCATCTTCAATCTCGCCGAAGATTTCCTCTATCACGTCCTCCACGGTGACGATGCCCGAGGTGCCGCCAAACTCATCCACCACCACGGCCACGCTGCGGTGCTCGGCCACAAACTTCACAAACAGCTCGCTGGCCAGCATGCTCTCGGGCACCATACTTACCGGCGCCAGCACCTCCCGTATACTTTGCGGCTGGCGGAACATGTCCAGTTGGTGGCAGTACCCGATGATGTTGTCGATGCTGTCTTCATACACCAGAATCTTGGAGTGGCCGGTCTCAATAAAGGCTTCGCGCAGTGCCTGCAGCGGGTCGTTTACCTCCACGGCCTCAATCTCGGTGCGGGGCACCATGCACTCGCGCACCTTCACGGTCTTAAACTCCAGGGCGTTATGGAAAATCTCCTGGTCTATGTCCGGGGCATGTTCCTGCTCGGGGTGGTAGAGGCGGTTTTTGATAAAGGCGTTGAGGTCGGTAAAGCCAAACACCGGCTTCTCCTCCGAAAACTCAATTTTAAATACTTTCTCGGCCACCCACTTGCTCAGCCCCACAATCAGCACCACCACCGGCGACAGCAGGTAGTACAGCACCACAAAGGGTATGGCCAGCACCTGCAGCAGCTTGTTCGGGTTGATGGCCGCCAGGCTGCGGGGTAAAAACTCCGCAGTGAGCAGCACCACCACCGAGGCGATAAGTATCTGAAGTATAAGTATGAGCAAGCTGTTTTGCAGCGGGTCGGGCAGGTAGGCGTAGAGCAGCTGGTGCAGCACGCTGGCGATGCTGAAGCCATAGAGCACCAGGGCCAGGGTGTTGCCGATCAGAGTGGTGCCCATCAGGCGGGTGGGGCGCTGCAGCAGGTGCCACAGGATGCGGCCTGAGAAGACGCCGTTTTTATCGCTCAGCTCTATCTGTATCCTGTTGGCCGCCATAAACGCCATCTCCATACCGGAGAAAAAGGCCGAGAACAGCAACGCCACGCATAGCAGTATGATCTGATTGGGGTCTATCATGGGTTATGGAGCTCAAACATACTTAGGCGCCGCTGTCCTTCTTTTTTGCATAGTTGTAGAGGATAAACAGCACCAGGCCGATCATGAAGATCCAGTAGTTGCCTGCAAAGTCGTCTTCCACTATGCTGCGGTGCGCGCCTATCACCATCGTCACAAAAGACAGCGATAGCAAAATCACGTAAAGGAGCCTTCGGTTCATTGTTCACTAAAATTAAATTTACCCGTCACCTGCTTAATGGAGTAGCGCGACATGTCCTGCTTTGCCGTAAGGCCTTTGCCGGTCAGTATCTCTTCCGGGGTGGTGATTTTCACGAACTTGTCGGTATAGATCTGTGCCTTGTTGCGGTCCCAGTACAGTTCCTCTGTCTCCAGCTTCTCCTGTTTCTTCAGGTTGTCCACCACCACGTTTCCCCGGGCGTAGTACAGGCTCTTGCGCGGGTCCTGCTTGCCGTAGTTGCCCCGCAGCGTCGACTCCAGGGTGCCGTCCTCGTCGTAGAACTCCACATAGAAGCCGTCCGGGAAAACGCCGTCGCCGTTCTCGAACTCCTGCTGCACAGGCGCCTGCAGCTTGATGAGCAGCTTGGCCGAGTCGCTGTAGAGCGTGGTCACGTCATGGTTCTCGATGGTCGGGCCGGTGTAGCGCTCTTCCTCGTCGGGGTTTTTGGTTTCCCGCTTGCAGCCAAAGCCTGCCACGGTGAGCACAACAGCCAGCACCACTAAAAATGCTTTTCGCATTGATGTTTTATACTTCGGTTTCTGTGAAGGTAGTAATTTTTATACTTTATCTGATGGGGTAACCGCCTGCCATAAAAAAAGCCGCTCCAAGAACGGCCTTTATACTTTATAGCTATGCTTGACTACTACTCGATGCGGCGTTTCAGGAACCAGCGGCTGTTTACCGTAAAGCCGAGGCCGAACTGCAGGTAATCCTCTTTTATCAGGCCGCTGTCGGTGGTGCCGCGCTGGCCGTACCCCAACGATAGGTTTAACAGATACAGGTCGTAAATAGTGCCACGGCCCAGCGGGAATGTGAAGCCAGCCGTTACGCCCATGTCCTTGATATCCTCTCCGTTCAGGCGGTACTGCGTGTCGTTGTAGTAGAGGCCTCCGCGGTAGGTGATGCGCTTAAAGTAGCTGTCGATGGCGTTGGCGTTAGGCGTATACTCTGCTCCCAGGGCCATTCTGTAGCTGTCCTTCAGGTTGTCGTTGCCGCCCTCAAAGGATTTATACTTTGACCACTCGTAGGTGCTGAAGTCTGCCGCCACCGTCAGGTTGCTGCCGTTGTCGATGCTGATGCCGGCGCGCCAGTTGGCTGGCAGGTGGATGGAGCTGCTAAGCGTGTCCTCGTACGTAATCAGGCCCGCCCCCGACTGGTCGGGCAGAAGGCTGCCATCCGGCCCGCGGCGCTCTAGCGACACATCGCGCTCAGCCTCCAGGTCCGCGGCAAAAGTATAGACGCCGCCCACGCTCATGTTCAGCTTGTCTTTGAGCTTTTGCCTGTAGTTGATGCCCGCCCGGAAGATGAAGTCGCTGTAGGTAGTGCGATCCACGCGCGTGATGTTCACGATGCTGGCGCTTGCCTGCTCCGGGTCCTGCACGTTGGTTCCAGTTTCGGTGATGGTGTTGCCGAACAGGTAAGAGGCGCTACCGCCGATGGTCAGCCCGCCGAACAGCCGGATGCCGTGAGCAAAGTATGCCTCCGAAAGGCCGCCCTCGCCGGAGTACTTGCGCAAAATGCTGGCCTGCGGGTTGCCCTCCACCTCAGAGGAAGAGTTAATCTCGTAGTTGATTGTAGTGAAAGGACGCAGCCCGACAGCCGTAGTCCAGCGCCTGGAGATAGGGATGGCCAGCGAAAGATTATACAGGTTGGCGTTACCGTCGCGCTGCGAAGCGTACTGGCTCTTTACGGTTTTAAACTGCCCTGCCCCACTGAAATCGAAGTTGGTGATGCTGTTATAGTATAGCAAAGCCGGGTTAGCCGTGTTCGGCTGAAAGCTGTTTCCCGCACTAATGCCTGCCCCGGCCATACCAGCCCCGCGAATGCTGCCGTAAATCTCATTGACCTCGCCCATGCCGTAGCGTGAGTAGGGCGTATTGCCGATAAGCTGCGCCTGGGCCACCTGCGTCAGGCATAGTGCCGCGAAGCCTATCAGTACTCGGAGTGTCTTATGCATTATATGTCAATATTCTGTGAAGCCCGATCAAGACCAGTTCAGGAATTACAAAGATGCGTCCTTTTAACTTTTTTTCAAAAAATCCTGCATCGCCCCCGCAAAGTATAACCACTAAATCGGCAGCTCTTTCGGTATAGGCTTGGATAAAACCATTGAGCTCGGCCACGCTGCCGGCCAAAACACCGCTCAGAATGGACTCCTGGGTACTTTGCCCCGTCAGCGGAAAATTTTCGTCGATTTGCTGTACTAACGGCAGCCGCTCTGTAAAAGTATGCAGGGCCCTGAATTTCATCCGGAGCCCGGGCGCTATCCCCCCGCCCTGGTATTGCCCCTGCGCGTCCACAAAATCATGCGTAATGCAGGTGCCCGCGTCAAACACCAGGCAGTTGCGCCCCGGGAACAGGTAATTGGCCCCCACGGCGGCGGCAATCCTATCGGCGCCCAGCGTTTGCGGGGTTTTGTAGCGGTTAATAACAGGCAAGGCTGCCTGTGGGGTTAGCTCCAATAGCTTACCCGCAACAGACAGCCTTGCTTTTATACTTTCTGCGCCTGCACCCACCGAGGCAACAATGGCACTTTCAAATGTCTGGGATTGCAGCGCGGGCGGCAGTTGGTCCTGTCCTTCAAAATAGCCCTGCTCCACCAGGGCGCCCTCCTCGAAGATGCCATACTTGGTGCCGGTGTTCCCTATATCAATGGCCAGGTCGCGCATGCAGCTTACATGAAATACTTTAGCTGGATCACTTCTTTCTCGGTAAGGTAGCGCCAGTCGCCGCGCGGCAGGTCTTTTTTGGTCAGGCCGGCATACTGCACGCGGTCCAGCGACACTACGTCGTAGCCCAGGTGCTCGAAAATACGGCGCACAATGCGGTTACGGCCGATGTGTATCTCCAACCCTAGGAACTTGTTAGACTCTCCCAGCAGCGCCACGTCGTCCACTTCAGCTTTGCCATCCTCCAGCTCCACGCCTTCGGCTACTTTCACAAAGTCGGCTTTGGTGATGGGCTTGTCCAGCTCTACCTGGTAGATTTTTTTGATGTTATTGGATGGGTGCGTCAGCTTCTGCGCCAGCTCTCCATCGTTGGTGAACAGCAGGAGGCCGGTGGTGTTGCGGTCAAGGCGGCCTACCGGGAAGATGCGCTCCTTGGAGGCATTGCCCACCAGGCTCATCACCGTCTTGCGGCCTTCCGGATCGTCCGTAGTCGTCAGGAAATCCTTTGGCTTATTCAGCAGCACGTATACCATCTTCTCACGGCTCAGGAGCTGCTTGCCATAGTGCACATTATCGGTAGGCTGTACTTTATAGCCCATTTCCGTAATCACCTCACCGTTCACCCGGATTTCTCCCGACTCGATAAGCACATCCGCTTCGCGGCGGGAACACACCCCTGCATTGGCGATGTAGCGGTTCAGGCGGATAGTTCCGTCATTCTCCTCTTCCTCGCGGTTGCTTTTCTTGATGCGCGGGTTGTTCTTGTAGCGGCTCAGGTTATAGTCTGGCGCCTGCTGCGGCTCCTCGTTTCTGTTGGAACGGTCATTAGAGCGGCCTCTGGAAGAGCTAAAGCTGCGTACCTCGCGCTCGCCCTTGTCTTCGCGGAAGCTGCGCTTCTCGCCAAAGGAAGGCTTGCCATCGCGGTTAAAGCGACGCTCGCCACGCTCTTCCCCACCTCTGCGCTCATCGCGGCGGTCGGAGTTAAAGCTACGGCGTTCGCCATCCTCGCGTCTTGGGCGGTCACTGTTGAAAGAACGGCGTTCGCCACCCTCTCTTCTGTCAGAATTGAAGGAACGGCGTTCCCCGCCTTCTCTTTTATCACCGTAAGAACGTCTCTCGCCTCCTTCGCGGCGCTCTCCGCCACGGCGGTCATCACGTCTGTCCGAGTTAAAGCTTTTTCTGTCGTTGTCGCGTCTTTCCGGCCTGTCAGAGTTGAACGAGCGGCGTTCTCCGCGATCTCCTCCCTCTCTTCTGTCGCCGTAGGGTCTGCGCTCGCCGCCTTCGCGGTTTGGCCGGTCGCTGCCGAAGCTGCGTCTCTCGCCTCCCTCGCGCCTGTCGTTGTAGCTGCGGCGCTCGCCCCCTTCTCTTCTGTCAGCGTTAAAGGAACGTCGCTCCCCGCCTTCTCTCCTATCGCCGTAAGAGCGTCTTTCACCCCCCTCGCGGCGGTCAGTATTGAACGGCTTGCGGTCGTTATCTCTTCTGTCTTGTCTGTCTCCGAACGAGCGGCGCTCTCCGCGTCCTTCCCCTTCGTCGCCAGATCTTTCGTATTTATCTCTTCTGTTAAAGATTTTCTTGCCTTCGCGGTCGTTATTTGGTCTGTCAGAACGGTTTCTGTCAGTTCCTCTTCTGCCTTCGCCGGCGTTGTCGCGGCCAGGTCTTTCGTTAAATTTTGCCATTGCTATTTATTTAGTGATGCAGTATCGCTACTGTACCTTTGGTTGTGCAGTAATAATGGAATTGGGTAAGCTATAGTTCAATACAAATGCTTGTACTTTCAGGACTAATCGGCTGATTCGCCAATGGTGTTTTCTTCGGTGGCGAAATCTTTTAGCTGCGGAAGGTCTTTGATGTGGTTGATTCCGAAATAGTCCATGAACTTCTGCGAGGTGCCGTAAAGCACAGGGCGTCCGATGGTGTCGGCTTTGCCCTTTATCTCGATCAGTTCTTTCTCCAGCAGCCTTTGGACGGCATAGTCGCAGCCTACGCCGCGTATCTGCTCCATCTGGCTTCTGGTGATGGGTTGTTTATAGGCAATGATAGCCAGCGTCTCCAAAGCAGACGCTGACAATTTCTTCTTCGATTTGTGTTTCAGATAAGTGCTGACCGTATCCTGGTACTCGGGCTTGGTCAGGAACTGGTAGCCGCCCCCAATCGCGTAGATCTGGAAGGCAAAGCCCTGCTCCTTCAGCCGCTCGTTTATGGCTTCCACGGCTTCCAGCACATCGCTTACCAGCACCTCTTCCATCCCCAGCGCCTCCTGCAGGCAGCGCTGAATCTCCTCAATGCTGATGGGCGACTGGGCACAGAAAACAAGTGCCTGAATATGGTGTTGCAGTATATCCAAAGGAAATTAGCTACTAATCGTTACGCTGAAGCTTGGCCTCGATAGAGTGCTGGGTGTGCGGTACCGCGCGCAGCCTTTCCTTAGGGATCAGCTTGCCCGTTACGATGCAAACGCCGTACGTGCCGTTCTTAATCCTTATCAGCGCGTTCTCCAGCTGCTGGATAAACTTCATCTGGCGGGAAGCCAACTGGTTCAGGCTTTCCTTCTCCGCTGTATCCGCACCATCCTCGAGCATCTTAGACGGAGAGGCTGTGTTATCAGTGCCAGAGTCATTGCGACGGCTCAGGGTCTCCTTAATAAAGGCTACCTCTTTACGAGCGTTGGCTAGCTTCTCCAGGATGATCTCTTCAAACTCAGCAAGCTCTTCTCTTGAATAGCGCTGTCTTTCTTCGTTTGTATTCATTGCGTTAACTGTGAAATAGTTTTACCCCTTAGACTACTAACCCCTGTTAGTAATTATAAACTAAATTTGGCGTATGCGTCCATAACACCAGACGCACAGTTATAGTTTAACTTGCTAAACTCTTACAAAATCTTAGCCAAGATCCATTTTTGAGACCTAGGGTGTGCTAAAATTGCTGCAAAAATAAGAGTATTCTCAATACTTTACTATTGACGTCAACTATTTAACCTTTTTTTATTATTGATAATCACTTTAATTTCAGCCGCTCACCTCTGGAACGATAGTTGCGGAGGCGCTGCTACGGCCTTTAGGCTGCTAAAATGACTGCTTTATGAAGAGATTTACTTTCCTGCTCGCTGCCATTCTTTTTGTGTCAGCTTTGTCTTCTGCCTCTGCACAGGTGCGCCGCACACAGGCAGAGCCCTCCCGCACGGTTGTGCTGAAGGCTAACGTGCTCAGCCCCTTCGTGCTGACGGCCTCTGGTTTTGTGGAAGTGGCCTTTGCCCCGCACATGAGTGCCCAGCTGGGCGCGTTCACCACCGGGGCTTCTTACAAGGATGTGAAGTTTAGCGGACATGGCTTTACCCCGGAGGTGCGCTACTACCTCTCCGAAACCAAAGAGGCCCCGAGGGGTGCCTATGTAGCCGGTTACGGGCGCATCCTGGACTACAAGCTTACAGTAGACGATGAGGAAGAAGGCAAAACTTACGAGGCTTCTTATAAACCCCTAGGAGCCGGCGTGGCTATCGGTAACCAGTGGATTTTTAACAGCGGCATTGCAGTTGATTTGTTTATGGGCTTAGGTGTGAATGGCGGTAGCCTGAAGGTGAAGTCCGGAACGAAGGATGACTTTGACCTTGGTTTCCTGAACCTGGTGGGCAGTGGTGTCCGCTTCAGGCCGGGGCTTACAGTCGGCTATAGTTTCTAGACTATGTTTATGCAAAAGTCCCGCTTTAGTTTCTAAAGCGGGACTTTTGTTTTCTCTTGGGTTTAGCAGCGACAGCTGTATTTCCTTCTCGCATGGCGCAAGTATTTATACTTGAGTCTTAATTATGGTGTAGAGTCTGTGCCTCGGCTGGGCTGCAGAGCCATTTATACTTTGATCTATACTTGCGTTGCCCCCTTTATACTTTGGGTATACTTTTATACTTGCCAATTTATACTTTCTTTGGCGCAAGCGTCCGCTTATGCCTTTAGCCGCTGCCCTGCTGTCATCTCGACCTTTGGGAGAGATCTGATTAGAATTCCGGAAAGATCTCTCGCGCAGCTCGAGATGACAGGAGAAGTATGAAGTATAAATTCCTCTCTCCGGAGGGGAGATTATACTTGTAGGGACAGGTCGTGACCTGTCCGCGCGATAACTGAGACTATAAAACTTATACTTCAGCTTTAGTAATCACAGACTCCCCTCCTTAGACTACCAAGAACGCGAGTTCGAAGGTAGCGAGCGCAGCTCTGAGGGGCAGAGGTGCTTGCGCCTGGCAATGGTAAAAGTTTAAGCTCGTGCTTAAAAGCTCAGCATGCCAATGGCAGCTGCTGCGGCTTCTACTCCTTTGTTGCCGTGCTTGCCTCCGGCTCTTTCCAGGGCCTGCTCCAGGGTATTGGTGGTGACAAGCCCAAACGAAACCGGCTTGTTGAACTTCAGGGCGACGTTGGTGAGCCCGTTTGCTACGGCATTATTGATGTAATCGTCGTGCTTGGTATCTCCCTTTATAACCACACCGATACAAATCACGGCGTCTATCTCCTCTTGCAAGGCCAGAAACTGTGCCCCCAAGGTTAGCTCGAAGCTGCCTGGCACCGTGTTGATGTAGATATTCTCTTTTTTAGCACCATGCTTCAGCAGGGTATCCACGGCGCCCTGGCATAACACGCTCGTTATATCGTCGTGCCACTCTGCCACTACAATGCCAAAGGTCTTCTGGGAGATGTCGGTAAATTTATTCTGGTTGTAATCGCTCAGGTTCTTTAATGCTGTGGCCATACTTCGTTCTGGTTATTCGTTGCTCGATGTTAGTTATTCGTGATTCGCAGTTTAAAGGTCATCCCCGGCGCATCCGCGATTTTATACTTTTATACCTGCTGCCGGAGCACTTTATACTTTGCAGCTGCCAAAATACCAATAAAAAAGCGCTTCTGCCTAAACAGAAGCGCTTCTTGTGTTATTCAAGTATAAGTTTACTACTCTGCTTGCTTACCGCCTGCCAGTTCCTCGGCACGTGCCTTAAACTTTTTAGCATCCGTAACTTCCGCAGAAGCCACATAGTCTTTGATGATTTGATCATACACCCCCACAGCAGCGCTGTAGTTGTTGCCAGCCTCATACGCAAAGCCTGCTTTTAGCAGATACTGCGGCGAGAAGAACTCGTTAGCGTTGTGGCTGGCAGCTTTCTTGTACATGTCAGCCGCTTCGCCGTGCTTGCCTTGCTCCAGCAGCGCGTCGCCGGTTAAGTTATAGGCACGGGCCTGCAGCAGGTAATCATCAGACTCAAACTTCTTAAGGCGCGCCTCCGCCTCTGCAAACTGACCTTGCTTTAACAGCGCCACACCAGCATAGAAATTTGCCAGGTTACCGGCGTCTGTGCTGCTATACTCGTCTGCTATCTCCAGCAGACCCGGGTTCTGGCCGTCTCCGTTCAGCGCCTTGCTCAACGAGTCAGCCTCGAAGTAGTAAACGGCCTGGAACATGGAGTTTTGCGCCTCCACATTCTGGGTGCTACGGTAGTTAAAGTACAGGAAACCGCCTACAATAACAGCAGCGATAGCGATGAATACCCCCAGCAGCTTCGATTTGTTTTTCTTCACAAAGTCCTCTGAGCCATATAGGCGTTGCGCCAGTGCATCAGGGTTCTCAACCAGCTCCTCAAATTCGCTGTGGTTCTTAACTGTTTCTTTTGCCATCCGTGTGTTAATGTATTATAACTTCAAAAGTATGAATTAAAAGTAATTAGAATCAATACTTTCAGTTTCTAAACACCAAATTTATACTTTTTAATTCCTGCTTTGGTCTATAATGTGCCTTAGTCCATGATGAATGGATAGTTCGGCTCGATGTAGATGTCGGTGTACAGTTCTTCCGGCTCCGGATAAGGAGACTCCTCGGCAAACTTCACAGACTCTGCCACCTGCTGCTTCACCTTGTCGTCGATGGCTTCCAGTTCCTCTTCTGTCGCCCAGCCGTTTTTCAGGATGGTAGCCTTCACAGACTCTATCGAGTCGCGGCCTTTGTAGTCCTCCAGCTCCTCCTTGGTTCTATACTTGGCAGGGTCAGACATGGAGTGGCCTTTGTAGCGGTAAGTTCTGAACTCGAGCAGGGTTGGTCCCTCGCCGGCGCGGGCGCGCTCAGCAGCTCTGGCCACCGCCTCGTGCACAGCCTCCACAGACATCGCGTCTACTGGCTCAGAAGGCATGTCGTAGCTCTCGCCCAAAGTATAAAGCTCCGTTACGTTAGACGTACGCTGCACGGAAGTACCCATGGCGTAACCGTTGTTCTCGATAACGAAGATTACTGGCAGCTTCCAGGTCATGGCCATGTTCAGGGCCTCGTGGAAGGCACCTTGGCGCACCGCACCATCGCCCATGTACGTGATGCACACGTTGCCCGTATTGTTATACTTCTCGGCGAAGGCAATACCCGCGCCAAGCGGCACCTGTGCGCCCACAATGCCGTGGCCGCCCATGAAGTTCACCTCCTTGTCGAAGATGTGCATCGAACCGCCCTTGCCCTTGGAGCAACCGGTAATCTTGGCAAACATCTCGGCCATGATCGCGTTAGGGCTGGTGCCCAATGCCAATGGGTGTGCGTGGTCGCGGTAGGCGGTAATCCACTTGTCATCTTTACGCAGGGCACTGGCGGCACCGGCCGCACAAGCCTCCTGACCGATGTAGAGGTGGCAGAAGCCTTTGATTTTCTGCTGGCCATACAGCTGGCCGGATTTTTCCTCAAAGCGGCGCATGAGCTTCATCTTCTCAAACCACCACATGTATGTTTCCTTTGAAAACTTTGGCTCAGCCTGTACCTTTGCTTTTGCCGACTTCGCTTTTGCCTTTTCTTTCGTATCAGCCATGAGTAATAGTCTATAGTACGTTAAAGATGTCCGTTTATACTTTGCTTAAAAGCCTAAAACTGGGGCAAATATAAGCCTTAAACGGTTTGTCACGCGAAATTAAGGATAAAAGATATCAATTGGAAATTTAATGCTCCTCGAAAACCTCAGTTTGCTGTTTTTCAAAAACTACGACGACGCTGCCCTCAGTTTTTCGGAGCATATTAACTGCTTTATCGGCGACAACGGCAGCGGCAAGACCAACCTGCTCGACGCCATCCACTACCTCTCCATGACCAAGAGCGCCTTCCCTGGCACCGATGTGCAAAGTATAAAGCAGGGCGAGGACTTCTTTATGGTGAAGGGCCGCTTCGATATTGCAGGGGAGAAGCAAACGGTGCAGGTGAGCCTGAAACAGGGGCAGAAGAAGACTGTAACGCGCAACAAGGCCGTTTATGAGAAGATCAGCGACCACATCGGGCGCTTCCCGGTGGTGCTTATCTCGCCTTACGACACCGACCTGATCCGGGAGGGCAGCGAGGAGCGCCGCAAGTACTTCGACAGCCTCATGTCGCAGTTCGACCACGTGTACCTGGAGCAGCTCATTCAGTATAACTACATCCTCAAGCAGCGCAACTCGCTTTTAAAGCAGTTTGCCGAGCGCAACTACTACGACCGCGACTACCTGCAGATCCTGAACGAGCAGCTGGTGCCACTGGGCGAGGAGCTGGCGCAGGCACGGCAGCGCTTTCTGCAGGACTTTGTGCCGATTTTCCAGAAGCACTACCGCCACATCTCTGACAGCCACGAGGAGGTAACGCTCACTTATAAAAGCCAGCTGGAGGGCAGTGACTTTGCCTACCGGCTGCAGCAGGCCGAGCGCAAGGACCTGGCCCTGCAGCGCACCACCGTGGGACCGCACAAGGACGACTTCGTGTTTCTGATGGACGGCAACCCGGTGAAGAGCTTCGGCTCGCAGGGGCAGCAGAAAAGCTATGTGATCGCCCTGAAGCTGGCGCACTTCGAGGTGATGGACCAGCGGCAGCACCACAAGCCCCTGCTCCTGCTCGACGACATTTTTGACCGCCTCGACGAAAAACGCATTACCAAGCTCATGCAAATGGTGGCCGCCCATACTTTCGGCCAGATCTTCCTGACCGACACCCACCTGGAGCGCACCGACAGAATTCTCGAAGGCCTCTCGGAAAGTATCCGTAGATTTGAGGTGAAGGAAGGAGTGGTGAAGGTGATTAGCGACTAAATGTGATTTAATGCTATAAAAATACTTGCGCCCCACAGACCATTAACAAAATGAATAAACTTATACTTGCCTTTGCCGCCATGCTGGCTCTGGCTTTGGATCTTCAGGCACAGGCGCCAATTAAAGAAATAGAAGTATATGATTCGGCCAGGGGGCTCGTCTTCTCCAATAACGGGTACCGTCTTTCTAAAGGTGAGGTTAAAAACCTACTAAAGACCAATACTGAAGCTTATGAACGCTTTAGAGGTGTTGACAAAACAAGAGCTATAACATCTGTTATGGCGGGTACAGGCGGGTTTATCGTTGGTTATTCTTTAGGCATGCATATTTCGGGAAAAGAGCCAAACTGGAATCTAGCTGGTGTCGGCGCAGGATTATGTCTTTTGACAGTTCCGTTTACTATTAAGTATAACAAGGAAGTAAAAGCTGCTGTCAAACTTTACAATGAAGGGCTTGAGACAGCATGGGTAAAGCCAAACCAGAAGGAATATATATTAAGTTCTGCTACTAATGGGTTAGGTCTTTTACTCAGTTTTTGACCGCTACCTTTAACAACATCCACTCATTCAAAATTAAACCCATGCGCTACTACAAGAAGAAAGAGGCGATTGACAAACGCAAGGCTGACATCCAACCGATTGGAGAGAGCCTGAAGGCGCTGATGCAGGCCTACCGGCTGGACGGCAAGCTGAGCGAGGTGCAGCTGGTGCAGAACTGGGAAAAGATCATGGGCAAGCCCATTGCCCTGAAAACGCAGCAGTTATACTTTAAGGAAGGCAAACTGTTCGTGAAGCTCACCTCTGCCCCGCTCAAGCACGAGCTCAATATGTCGAAGAGCAAGGTGGTGGAAATCCTGAATACAGAGGCGGGCAGCAACGTGGTGAAGGACATCGTGTTCCTGTAAAAATTGCACTCCTTTACTTATTTTCTGTATCGACACTGTTATCGCTTTCAGCACAGCGCAATTATACTATCATCCAGACATTTCAAAATCAGCCTTCGATAATCACCTGGCAGCTAAACATATACTCAAAGACACTCCTCTTTAAAGACTTGTACTATTGGCATTTAAAATATATAGCAAAAACCATATAGTATAATTATTTAATTGTACTACAATATTTTACCTGTGTTATATGGGCTGATTGCTATACTTTTGCACCGATTTCAGCAATAAGCTTTTAGCTCATGTACCGGTTTTTACTTTTATTTTTTAGCTTTCTGGTTTGTTTTTCAGCTTCTGCAAACAACATCCGGGTAAGCAATGTTGCACTGAGCAACCAGAACCCCACCGAAAAAACCACCACCGTCAACTTCAACATCAGCTGGGACAACTCCTGGCGCCTCTCTGTGGGCCAGCAGAACTGGGACGCAGCCTGGGTATTTGTAAAGTATCAGCCCAGCGGCAGCCAGCAGTGGTACCACGCCAAACTGAAACCGAGCGGCCACACCGCCCCCACCGGCTCCACGATAGACGCGCCTGCCGATGGTATGGGCGCCTTTATTTATCGCGCCGGCCCTGGCTCGGGCACTTTCTCGCTCACGGATGTGGGCCTGAAGTGGGACTACGCCGCCAGCGGCCTCACAGACGGTGCCCTGGTAACCGTGAAAGTGTTTGCCATCGAAATGGTGTACGTACCGCAGGGCGCTTTTTACGCCGGGGATTTCGGTACTTCCCGCGGTGCTTTCAAAAAGGGCTCAGGCGATACCCGCCCATGGGATATAACAAGCGAGGCGGCTATCTCTGTTGCTAACGTTGCATCAAACGGATATTACTACACGGCTACCTCTTATACTACCTTGGCTAATGGTGCCACCTTTTCTATTCCGGCTTCATTTCCAAAGGGTTTCCAGGCTTTCTACTGCATGAAGTATGAAATCTCGGAGGAGCAGTGGGTGGACTTCTTTAACACCCTCACCACCCCGCAGAAAAACACCCGCAGCATCAAAACTACTGGCGCAGTGGCAAATCGTAATACCATTAGTTGGACAGTAGGAAGTGGAGACGCCACCACACAGGCCCCAAACCGCGCCTGCGGCTTTCTGAGCTGGATGGATGCCGCCGCCTATGCCGACTGGGCCGGCCTACGCCCCATGACGGAACTGGAGTTTGAAAAGGCCGCCCGCGGTAACATGGATGCCGTTGGCGGAGAGTATGCCTGGGGCAATGGCGACTACATCACAAATGTAACAGCCGTAGAAAATGATGGCACTCCCGCTGAAGGCAGCAACACAGAGGGGGCCAACGCCAACTACGGTAATACCGGACTTTTGGGCCCTGTTCGGGTAGGCATGTTTGCCACCGCCACCTCCGACCGCGAGAAGGCCGGTGCTTCTTACTGGGGCATCATGGACCTGAGCGGCAACGTGTGGGAGCGCGCGGTAAGTGTAGGCCATACAACGGCGCATCCTTTCGACGGCAGGCACGGCGACGGGGAATTGAGCGGCGATGGCAATGCCACGGTAGCCAACTGGCCCGGTGCCTCAGGCGCTATCAACGAAGTAACAACCGCAGCAGGAGCCGGTTTTAGAGGGGGCTCTTGGGTTACACCTATTGCAGAACTGCGCATTTCGGATCGATTCTGGGCAACATACAACTACAATATCCGCCGCAACGATTTCGGCTTCCGGGCCGTGCGTACGGCTCCCTAAATAACAAAGGCTGAATCTATACTTGCCTGTCATCCTTAAACCTCCTGCCAAAGGTGCGTTTCCTGTCTTTAGTTATAGTGCTCCTACTTTCCTGCGCTATACTTTGTGCTGCAACCTTGGCACAAAGTATAGCGCAGGGTGGGCCGGTATTTACAGGCGGCGAAGGTGGTGGCTCCGCGTCTGCACAATCAACTGCTCCGCTTACCTTAGCCGGTTCTCCCTTTTCGCTGCCTGTTTACCAGGGGGGCAACGGCCACGGGAGCAGTTCCGCACAGCAACAAACGCCTGCCACCCTCTCCGGCCAGGCGGTAGCCCAAACACTTTACCAGGGCGGGCCATCCGATGGTTATACTTCTGCAACCAAAGACACGGCCGTAACCTTATCCGGCCAGACAAGCAATATTCCGATCTTTAAGGGAGGAATAGCCGACGGCGCAGCCGCTGACGAAGCCAGGGTGTTAACGCTTGGGGGCGGCACCCTGGACCTGACCCTGTACAAAGGCGGCGACGGCGACGGGTGGGGGCGGGCTACATTAGCCGCGGAAAAAGCACTGGATGGCAACGCCTATACTCCTACCCTGTTTTTTGGGGGAGTCTCCGATGGCTGGGCAATGGCGGCCTCCAAAGACCAGACCTTGCAGGGCGAAGTACTGCCACTATCGCTGTACCAGGGCGGGCAGGGCGACGGATGGGCGCTTTATACTTCCAAAAGCCAGTCGCTGGACGGGGCGCAGGAAGACCTGGTGCTGTTTAAGGGAGGGATGGGCGATGGCTACCATACAAGCGTGTTCATCTCTCAAGCTCCTGCTACTCCCCTACCCGTGGAGCTTGCCTTCTTCAGTGCTCACCGCCTCAATAACGAGCAGGTGGAGCTGCGCTGGACGACCGCCTCGGAGCAGGACAACGCCGGATTCGAAGTATGGCGCAGCGACAACACAACCAAGGCATGGCAGCGGCTGGCTTTTGTGGAAGGGGCCGGCAACTCAGTCGTTACCCGCCGCTATACTTTCCGGGATAACAATACCCATACCGGCACCTCCTATTACAGGCTCAGGCAGATTGACCATGATGGCACGGCCACCTTCTCCAAAACAGTGGCTACAGCTGGCGCGGACTTTAGCCGGAGAACGGCCGCTGCATGGCCTATTCCGGCCGATGATTACCTGACCGTGCAGGCACCCGACGTAGCACAGCCAGCTTCGCTGCAGCTCTACAGCGCCGACGCCCGCCTGCTGCTGCAAAGGCAGTTCACCAACAAAACCGAGCTGGACCTGCGCCATCTTCCCTCTGGTTTATACTTCCTGCATGTTTTTCAGGCAGGTCAGTCTCCGTCTATTATTAAGGTAATGAAGGCGCCTTAAGGATTTTGTATCTCAGGGCGGTGGCCTCTCCGTATATTCCTGATAGACTATACTTTGTTCTATGACCGATGCATTGCACTTCCGCCCTGTTTCCTACTCCCGTACCACTCTTACCGAGCTTATGATCCCGAGCTATGCCAATTTTGGCGGCAAAATACACGGCGGTATACTTCTCTCCCTGATGGACAAGGCCGCCTACGCCTGCGCTGCCAAGCATGCCGGCAACTACTGCGTAACGGTTACCGTGGAGGGGGTACATTTTCTGCAGCCCGTGGAGGTGGGCGAGTTGGTATCGCTGAAGGCCTCGGTAAACTATGTGGGCAATACCTCGCTGATGGTGGGGATACGGGTGATAGCGGAGAACGTGAAAACAGGCAAAATAAAACATACAAACACCTCTTACTTCACCATGGTAGCCAAAGGCGAGGACGACAAACCCACTCCGGTACCCGGCCTGATCCTGGAGACCCGCGAAGACGGCCGCCGTTTTCTGGAAGCCATCAAGCGGCGTGAACTCTCACAACGTTACCAGGCAGAACTTGCCACCTCCAAGACCATACTTCAGGTAGAGAAGGAGCTGCACCTGCTGCAGAAAGAACGCTGCAAAGTGGCGTTTTAGCCCGGCGTGTCCGGTGACGAGCAGTAGCCGTGCTTCCCATTATTCCCATATCCTTTGTACCTTGTATCTCCGATTATACTTTACAACAGATACATGATTACAAGATCTACCCTTACATCCCTGCTGGCCGTGGTGTTGATGGCCGGCTTATACTTCACCAACCTACCAACCGGCACAGCCCAGACCATTGTGCGCCAGGACGAGGAAATCAAAAAGATGGTGGAGGAAATCTCTGCCGCTAACCTGGAGGCACTGGTACGCAAACTAGCCTCGTTTGACACCCGCCACTCGCTGAGCACCCTGAAAGACAAGAAAAAAGGCGTTGGTGCGGCCCGTGAATGGGTGAAAGCTGAATTCGAAAAGTATGCACAGGCGTCGAGCGGGCGCATGACCGTGGAGCTGGACAAGTATAACGTGAAGGCAAACGGGCAGCGCATTCCGCAGGATGTGGAGCTGGCCAACGTAATGGCAACCCTGAAAGGCACCGACCCCAACGACGACCGCGTGCTCATCATCAGCGGGCACCTCGACTCGCGCAACACCGACATCATGGATGCCAAAGGCAAGGCCCCTGGTGCAAACGACGATGGCTCCGGGGTAGCAGCCGTGATGGAACTGGCCCGCATCATGGCCTCGCGCCAGTTTCCGGCTACCATCATTTTTGTAGCTGTTACCGGCGAGGAGCAAGGCTTACTGGGTGCCCGCCACCTGGCCGAGAAGGCCAAGGCCCAGAACTGGAACCTGATCGCCATGCTCAACAACGACATGATCGGCAACTCCTCCTCTGATGAGACAGAACTGCGCAACAACATGCAGGTACGCATTTTCAGCGAAGGCATCCCGGCTGTGGAGACCGAAGAGCAGGCCCGCATGCGCCGCGCCACCAACCGCGAAAACGACAGCGAGAGCCGCCAGTTGGCCCGTTACATGAAAGAGATCGGCGAACGCTACGTAGACCAGCTCGAAGTGAAACTGGTGTACCGCAACGACCGCTTCCTGCGTGGCGGCGACCACACCCCCTTCAGCCAGAATGGTTTCCCGGCCATCCGCGTGTGCGAGATGAACGAGAACTACCGCCACCAGCACCAGGATGTGCGCGTGGAGAATGGCGTCCAGTACGGCGATTTGCCTGAGTTTATCGACTACGAGTACATGCGCAAGAATGCGGCGCTTAACCTGGCCTCGCTGGCCAACCTGGCCTGGGCCCCGTACGCGCCGGCTAACGTGGGCGTCAACATCAAAAACCTGACAAACAAAACCGATCTGCAGTGGGAAGCACCGGCCAAAGGAAAGCGCCCGGCGGGCTACTATGTGCTGATGCGCGAAACCAGCAGCCCGGTGTGGGAGAAAAAATTCTTTGTGCAGGATACGAACGTAACGCTGCCTTACTCTAAGGACAACTACTTTTTTGCCGTGCAGGCCGTAGACGCCGAGGGCCACGAAAGCCTGCCTGTGTTTCCGGTGCCCGTGCGCTAAGTATACCTCAACATGAAGCGATTACTGTATTTTATACTTTGCCTGCTCCTGCTGATGCCCGCTTATACGTTGCAGGCGCAACAGCAGGAGATAAAGGTAACCAAGCTAGCGCCTAACGTATGGGTGCATACCTCCTATAGCACGTATCAGGGCGTTTCAGTCCCCTCGCATGGATTGGTGGTTGCTACCAAAGAGGGCGCGGTGCTGGTGGATACCGGCTGGGGCAACGAACCCACCGAGCAGCTGCTGGCCTGGGTAAAAACCAACCTGAAGCAGCCGGTAAAAGTATGCCTGCCCACCCACTGGCACGACGATAAGATAGGCGGCATGAAAGTGGTGCAGCAGCAGGGCATTCCGGTGGTTACTTCTGCGCTGACGGCCATACTTGCCGCTGAAAATGGCAAAGGCACCCCGGACGTTACTTTCGCCACAGACACAACGTTTACCATCGGTGTGCAGCAGTTTGAAGTATACTTCCCCGGCGGCGGGCATACCCTCGATAACGTGGTGGTATACTTGCCGCAGCAAAAAATCCTGTTCGGTGGCTGCCTGGTGAAAGACCTGCAGGCAACCACGCTGGGCAACACCGCCGACGCCGACCTGAAAAGCTGGCCCTTTGCCATTCAAAACCTGCAGCAGCGCTACCCCAAAGCAAAAACGGTAGTGCCCAGCCACGGTCCCTGGGGCGACAAAGCCTTGTTGAGCCATACACTGGAGCTGCTGCAAAAACGGTAAAGTATAAAACGAGAGGCCAGGCCGCTTTGGGCACCGGCAAGTATGGGTATAAAAAAATCAACCCCGAGGCAGGGCTGATTTTTTATATAAGCAGTTGTATTCTCTGCGCTTATAGTTTGCCTACCCGGGCTGCGGAGGTTACGTCAGAGGTAATGGACGGCGAGCCTTTGTAGTATACCGATGATGCCCCCGAGGCATTGATGTCCAGCCCTTCTTTGGCAAACACCTTTACGTTGCTGGCGCCGCTGGCATTTACCTGTACCTGCTGCGCCTCCAGCTCCGAGGCCTCCAGCTTAGAGGCTCCCGACAGCTGCATGTTCACATCCCCGGCCTTGCCCAACAGCTCCACCTTGCTGGCGCCGCTCAGGTTGCCTTTTATCTGATCTGTGGCAATGGTTAGCTTCAGGTTAGAGCCGCCGCTCATCTCCAGTTTCAGACCCGGCGATTTAAAGCTGGAGTTACCCACCACTTTCACGCCGCCGCTGATGCTTATACTTTCCAGGCTCTTCAGCGTAACATAGGCCTTCATACTCTTGCTCGTGCTGATGCTCTTGTCGTTGTAGATGTGCAGGACACCGTTGCGCACTTCCGTCTTGATGTTGTCGAGCAGGTTTTCCTGCGCCTCCAGGCGAACGCCCTCGTTGTTGCCCTGCGTGAGCTCCACCACAAAGCCGCCGCTGACCTGTATTCCCCTTATGTTAGAAACATTTCTGTTCTGAGACTTTATCTCTCCGCTGCCCCGCAGGTCTTGCGCGTTTACGGTGGCGCCCAGCAGCAGTAGCGAGAAGCACATCAGCCCCAAAACCACTTTTTTCAGATTAAAATTTTCCATAGTACCGACTTTAAGCGTTAGTAGATTAAGATGATGAAGTATGTTACGTTTCCCTAAAGATGTGATTTTTCGAAGAAGGTTGCTTGCAGAATCAACTTTTTTTGAATCGCCTTATTCTCCAACGTCTTTTCCAGCTCCTTACTTACCAAAAGCAGTAAGTTGGCCGCATCATGTATAGGCTGGAAGTATAAATCGCGGGTAGCAAAGGCAGCTCTTGAAACGACAGTCGCTGTCAAGGCGGGGGTGACAGAAAGTATGGGTTCACTGCCAGGTAGTAGCACTGCAGTTCCGGCAGGGTTTAGCAATGGGGCGCCCTGAGAGATACATGCCCGAATAAGAGCTTGCCGCCCGCAAAAGTACGGTGCTTATTCTATAGCAGGTTTCAGCAGCAGGCCGGCAAGCAGCCCGGTAAGGTACAGCAGCGCCAGGGGCAGCAGTTGCCCTATTTCTACCACTGCAGTATCGTGCCGCAGACAGTACATCAGCAGACCTATCAGAAAAGTGCCGCAAGCAAACAGGATGGATTTGTAAAGCTTCGTCATAGGCAAAAGATAGAATATTATACAATACCTATACTTTATTATCTTTCAATAAGTTACCAAAAAGTTAACTCGAAAAGCAAATAATGTTTGCACATACTTACAGCGCTTTCAAAAAGATGCAAACCAGGTTATAACAGGTGTTATTCTGCCCCACATAGGCACAAAAAAATGCTATCAGGTGAAATCGTGCTGTCGGATCACCACCGCATAACCTTCAACCAACGGAAAGGGTAAAATGGTACACGAATAAAAAGCCATGACACAGACCAAAGTAGACACGGTATACTATAGCATTACCCGCGGCGACAGCCCCCTGGTAGCCACAGCCATCCACAACGGGCACGAGGTACGCCACAACTTGCGGCCCCTGTTCAACCTTACCCCTGCAGAACGACTGCGCGAGGAAGACCCTTTTACAGGCGAGTGGGTGGATGTCACCGACAACCAGATTGTGGGCCATTACTCCCGTTTTGAGCTGGACCTGAACCGCCCACCCGAAAAGGCCATCTACCGCAAACCCGAGGACGCCTGGGGCCTGCAGGTCTGGAAGGAGACGCTGCCCGAGGAGCTGGCCAAGGAGTCGATGATGCGCTACGATAAATTTTATGAGGACGTAAAGCAGATGCTGGGCGAACTGCTGAGCGAGCACGGCTGCCTCGTCATCTATGACCTCCATACTTACAACCACCGCCGCGAAGGCCCCAACGGCCCCGCTGCCGACCCTGAAGGCAACCCGGAAGTGAACATCGGCACCGGCAACATGAACCGGGAGAAGTGGGCACCGGTGGTGGAGGCGCTCATGCACAGCCTCGGCAACTACAATTACCGCGGCCGGAGGCTGGACGTGCGCGAGAATGTTAAGTTTGAAGGGGGCCACTTCATGCGCTGGATTCACGACACCTTCGGCGACAGGGTGTGCGTGATGAGTATCGAGTTCAAGAAATTCTTTATGGATGAATGGACCGGCGAGCCCGACCGGGCGCAGGTGCAGGAGATACGGCAGGCACTGCAGCAAAGCACCCGCCCCGTACTGGAGGCGCTGGCGCAGGTATGCCAGGTGTAATTGCGTATGTCGTAGCACGTATCACGTAGCACGATGTATGAATCTTTAAGTTTAAGTCGTGATTCGTGCTACGTGATACGAAGAAGCCTCTATCTAAGACCTCATACAATCCTCACCCTAACCGGCTGAGCACATTTAGCCATGATTGAAAGTATAACCGAAGATTTCATCAGGAAAACAACCCGGAGCCTGAAGCGGGGCAAGCAGGTGCACCGCCGCCTGCCCGACGGCGGGCTGCTTTACATCGACCGCCCCCTGCCCTTTCTTATACTTTTCCGCCACCCCACAGGCCAGCCCGACCACGCCACAGCCAACTTTCTCAAAGCCTTTGCTTCCTACATCATCTCGCATGAGGATCGCACCGAAGAGCTACGCCCGCTGGTGCAAAGTATAGCGCAGGCCATGGCCGGCAAGTTTGGGGCTTTTATGATTATAGAGTTGACGGCTGCCCCTACCCCGGATGCGCCGTTGTTCAAAGTATTGGGGCCGGAGGAGCAGCTGCCTACCACCACCCAGACCCTGGAGAAAGAGCTGCAAAGTATAAAGCTGACCGGCATACCCACTTCTGTGGAGGTTGCCAGTAACGCGCCGCTACTGCAGGAGCCGCACTGCCTGCTGCCCGAGGAGCAGCTGAAGAAATATAGTATCCTAATGCTGGGGCTTCAGCTGAAGCCTATTTACAAAAACGCCGACGGAACCGTATACCCACTGCTGCTGCGCGCGCTGCGCCAGAAGCTGACCAACGCCCTCATGAAGACCGTTTTTAACTTCGTGAGCGTGCAAACTACCCATAAGCCGGTGCATTTCCAGGCGCTGGGGCGGCATGCGGTCAACCGGGTGGCGTGGCGTATCGACCAACAGCTGGCAAGTATAAGCGACCAGTTCCGGTTCCTGCTGCTGGTGACGCCCGTCAACAACAACGAGGCCTGGGAAGAATTCAGGAAAGCAAAGTATAACAAGGCGCCTACCTTCCACTACCGCCTCATGCCCATCGATGCCGACCAGCTCAAGCGCAAACTCTACAACATCCCCATCGAGAAGGTAGACGATCCCACCCTGGGCTACCTCTTCCGCGACAAGCGCCACGAGCTGGACAAGATGATCACCATGCTCTCGGACCGCAACACGCCTGATTTTCTGTACAGCAGCATGCAGCTCTATGGCACTGTGGACGATCAGCTGCTAAAAGTGGCCGAAGGCATCCTGGCCGCCGTACCCGCGCCCGATCAAAGTATAAAAACTGAGTTTATGCCTGTACCCGAGTTTGTAGCGCAGGCCGAGCAGGAGATTGCTTTTTTGCGGGAGCAGTACCCGGCGCTCGACTCCGGCGTGGATGTGCGGGACGACGTGGTGGGGCTAATCGTATCCAAGGGCAGGCTTAACGTGGGCACCGACGCCAGGATTCCGCGCCACCGCGCCCAGGCCCTGATCCAGCACGAGGTAGGCACCCACATCCTGACCTACTATAACGGCAAAGCGCAGCCGCTGCAGCAGCTCTACGTGGGCAGCCCCGGCTACGAGGAGTTGCAGGAGGGGCTGGCCGTGCTGAGCGAGTGGCTGGTGGGCGGGTTGGATCAGGCCCGGATGCGCACCCTGGCAGCGCGCGTAGTGGCCGTGTACCACCTGACCAAAGGCTGCAGCTTTACCGACAACTTCCGGCGGCTGAAGGAGGAGTACCATTTTGACGACGAAGCAGCCTGGAACGTGACCATGCGCGTGCACCGCGGCGGCGGCCTTACGAAAGACGCGGTCTACCTGCGCGGCCTGGTGCACCTGCTCGAGTACCTGAAGGCTGGAAACGAGCTGGAGCCGCTGCTTATCGGCAAAATCCGGCAGGACTACATCCCCATCGTGCAGGAGCTCATCTACCGCCGGGTGTTGCGCCCCATGCCCCTGCGGCCGCGCTACCTCCTCGACCCGCAGCTCCAACCCAAGCTCGAACAACTAAAAGCCGGTATTTCAGTATTTAACCTACTGTAATCTTCCGACCAGTTCAACCAACATTCATTATCACCCACATGACAATAGGATTTGTAGTAAACAACATAGAGACGGAGAAGCCGGGGTACTCCACCATTTTCCTGGCGCAGCGCATGCACAACAAAGGGCACCAGGTATACCTGATGGGCGTAGGCGACCTGGCCTACTACCCCGACGGCTACATGGGCGCCGAGGCCGTGCACGCTGACCCCAACCATAAGTACAAATCGCCAGCCACTTACCTGGAGGCCATCCAAGGCGAGAAAGCCCGGAAAGTACGTGTTACGGCTCCTGAGCTGGATGTGCTCATGCTCCGCAACGACCCCTCTTCGGAAGGGGAAGGGCGCGCCTGGGCCCAGAGCGCCGGTATCATTTTCGGGCAGCTGGCCCTGCGCCACGGCGTCATCGTGCTCAACGACCCGACCAAGCTTTCCGATGCGGTGAACAAGATGTACTTTCAGCACTTTCCGGAGGAGGTGCGGCCGCACACGCTCATCACCCGCGACAAAAACGAGATACGGGAATTTTTCGAGGCGCAGAAGAACAACATCATCCTCAAGCCGCTGCAAGGCTCGGGCGGGTCGGGTGTGTTTTTGGTAAAAAAGGATGACGCCACCAACCTGAACCAGATCGTGGAGGCCATCAGCCGCGACGGCTACGTGATTGCCCAGGAGTACCTGCCCCAGGCCGTGGAAGGCGACGTGCGCCTGATTGTAGTGAACGGAGAGGCGCTGCAGTACAAGGGAAAATACTGCGCCATACACCGCGTTACGGGCAAGGACGACATCCGCAGCAACATACACGCCGGTGGTTCCTCGCAGGCAGCCAAGATTACCCAACCCATGCTGGATCTGGTGGAGCTCGTAAGGCCCAAGCTGATACAGGACGGGATGTTCCTGGTGGGGCTCGACATTGTGGGCGACAAGCTGATGGAGATAAACGTGTTTAGCCCCGGCGGCCTGGTGAATGCCAGCGAGCTGGAGGGAGTGGACTTCTCGGAGCCGATTATAGCGGCCCTGGAGCGAAAGGTACACTACAAGAAAACCTACGATACCCAAATCAGCAACAAGACGGTGGCTATGATCTAGCACACCTACAGGTGCTATACTTTAAAAGCAGGAGGCAGCTCCTGCTTTTTTATTTTCTGAGGCACTATTTCTTATACTTCAGCCGGTGTTATAACGTTATTCAACCAGAGCATACCTTAGTTTGCGCCGCTTCTTATTTTATTAGAAGCGCCTCCAAACTGTAAACAACTGTGCTTTAGAGACTTATTATGATTAAGAGGAGAGAATAGCGGATTTGGAAAAATCTTTTCTGATTTTCCTTTTGAAAGAAGAAATTAAGGGGTAATTTTGCACCCGAATTGAGAGAGGTACTTTACCGGAGGGCTAATATAGTACAACATATACTTACCATACAAGCCTTGTTGCGATTTTTTTCTAAAAATTTTTTGATGCCGCAACATCAATTCAAGAGGCAGCAAGCATTAATAGCAGGGCCTCCACTTAAAGAGACGTTAGTACACAAAAGATAAGGTTAGATAAAGTTTAGATTAGTTTAGTTTGTTTTAAGGTGAGAGAAAGCCCCGTCATTAAATGGCGGGGCTTTTCTCATTTTATACTTTATACTTCATTTTATACTTCGTCTTGCACCAGCAGCCAGCCTGCCAGCACAGCCAGCGGCAGAACGGCCAGCACCAGCTTCAGCACCACGCCCGGAGCTGCCGTGCCCGAGCGCCAGGAGCCCTTGCTGAAAGTATAACGGCCGCTTACTACCAGCGAGAAGAGCACCAGCACAGCCAACAGGATATGCAGTATTTGCAGCACCTGGGGCACCTCGGCGCCGGCGGCCCATACCCGCAGGCCCACGCGCACCAGCCACGGCACCATGGCCAGCGAGCACAGCAGAGCCAGCAACGTGCCCACCTTAATCCGGAACAACGTAATCCAGGAGGCAACCCCAAATAGCGTCATCCCCGCCAGCAGGGCCGTATCGGAGTACACATTGTGCTGCGCCGCTACATAGCCCCTGAAAAAAAGTATAACCGTTGCCATGGCAACGCCCGTGAGAAAGTATAGCAGATACCGCGTCATATAAGGGTATCATACTTTAAAAAGGCCTTTTCGGATACCGGAAGTTCTGCTAAGCTATACTTTATGAAACCTGTGCCTCTTCTTCTGCCGCGGGCTGCTCTTCTGCCTGCTCGTGGTTTGGCGCTTGGAGACGCTCCACAAACGTGCATTTCACCCGCGAGGACACCAAAAAGTATGGAATCCAGATACAGGCGCCCACCAGGGAGCGGAACAAAGCGGAACCGATGTCGCCGCCCGGCAGGCTGATGGAAAACGCATAGACAACCAAGAGCTCGAACAGCACAAAGCCCAGGGCGCTCCCATAGAAGACAACCATCAGCCTTGGCACGCTGGTGCGGCGTTTGAGGTAGAGCGTTAGCAGGAGCGCGTTAAACACCAGAAAGGCGATGTTCATGACAAACTCCAGAAAAAGCAGGCCTGCCAGCGCAGGCGAGTAGGCCCCCGAGCCGGTATCCAACAGGCCCTGCCACAGGTTGCCGTTAAGGAAACCGCTCGTAAGGAAAGCAGACAGAATGCCTAATGGGGAGAGGATCAGCCCGATCAACGGTGCGATAACCCAGCCCCCTATCCTCTCGGCATCGTAGGCCGACACATCGGCCAGCGGCTCCGGGTCCCAGAAGTATAGCTTGTAGGCGGCAAAGCCAAAAGTGCCCAGCAGCACCACCAAGGCCAAAACCATACCCCAGCTCACTTTAAAGTTGCTCACGCTCTCCACGAAGCCTTTGTTATAAGTAAGGCCGTAGGTTATGTTGTCGAGCATGGCCTTTTGGTTGCGCAGGTAAGTAGGCGTTGCCTCGGCAGTGACATGGTCTGCCTTCGTCTGGTACATCATGTCGATATCCAGCTCGGTGCCGTTGGGGCTATAGGTAACCTTCTTCGTGAACAGGAAGGCATCGTCCTCTATCCGCTGCGTGGCGTTATCCACCGGCCAGGCCTGTGGCAGCAGCACCCGTATACTTAGCTCCACGTGCACGGGGTGGCCCAGCGCCATCGGCATGGTGCGCTTGCTGCTCTGCAGCTGGTTGATGTAGCCTGTCATAGCCAGGGGCGAGAACCAGCCCTCCAGCACCTGGTCGTTGCTATGCTGCGGCTGCCAGAAACCCGGAATCTTATACTTCTCCACTACGATAAACTTGTTGGCGTACTCGTAGTCTTCCACAACCGGATCTGCGGCTATCTCAATTTCGGGGTAGATGTTGGCGTAGAAGTCGAGGTAATTCTTCTTGATGTCCTGGATGCTGGTAGTGGCAAAGCTGCTTCGCTGGCGATCGGCATCGGCTCCGGTGTACTCGGTGCGCACCTCCAGCACCACATCCTCCTCTATACTTTGGATGTGGTAAATCTCGCGCACCTTTACAGTAGGCGCCTTCGCCACGGGCTGCTCCACAGGGGTAAGCGCCTTTGCCCCCGGCTCCAGCACCAGCGCCTGGCCATAGGGCGGCAGGTAGGTGCTGGCAAAATCGCCGCGCTGCTTGCTTAGGGTGGCATCGTACCAGAAGTGCGCCCCGCCCAGCATTTCTACCCGCACAATGCAGTGGTTAAAGGCAAACGGAGAGGCAGGCAAATCCTGAATGTGGCCCTGCAGCGTGGTGTTCACCAGCGCCGGGCTTGCCTTAATATTCATCTGCCGCAGCATGTACACCAGCAGCAGCGCCTTGTCTTTACAGTCGCCGAAGCGGCTTTGGAACACCTCGTTTGGCTGGCGTGGCTTAAAGCCTCCTATACCCGCTTCAAAGCCCAGATAGCGCACCTCATCCTGCACCACGCGTAGCGCGGCTATTACCCGCCCTTCGTCGCTGCCAGCCACTGCCTTGATGCTGTCTATCTTTGCCTGAAGGCCCTTATTTGGTTTTTCCTTCACCTCGTAGAGTGGGAGCGCCCACGTGGCCACCTCCTGCCAGTTTTCATACTCCGACACATACACGCCGGGGTATGGGTCGTACCATACGGGGATGTTGTTGTCCACGTGGGTGGCGGGCAGGTCTTTCAGGTGCCAAGTATAGGTTTTGGCTCCGTTAGCAGAGGTAACGGTGGGCTTGGGCGCGTCGCGGTGGTACTTGAAGTGCAGTTTCCGGGCCTGGGGTACGATGATGTTCACCAGCATTTCATCCACCGGGTCGTACTGCTGCAGGTTAAAGGAGGCGAAAAACTTGCCGTCGAACACGGGGTTACGCCCTTTCAACGTATAGGCATAGTCTACCACGTCGCCCACCCGGATGTCGTCCAGCACCAGGATAGCAGTCAGGCTCTCGTCGTAGATGCCCGCATCCATACCCGCCTCGCGCTGGATAACCTTTACTTTGCTCAGGTCGAGCTTATCAATCGCCTTCCCGTTGCGCCACACCTGCACCCGGTGCAGCTGCAGCTGCTCGTAGCTCGGGTCAAAGCTCAGTCTGATTTCGGAGGAGTACTGCACGCCCTCTTCGGTCAGGAGTTTGTAGGTGTTCTGGCGGTATACCTCCTCCCGCTCCACCTCGTGCTGCAGGCTCAGAAGCAGGTAATGAAAGCCGCCGTTCACGTCGTTAGAAGTGATGCTGGTAGCGTTGCGCAGGGGTAGTTTCTTCACCCAGCCTGGCTCAGGAGTAACAGACACGCCCCTGGGGGCAGCCACGGCAGCGCTTTGCCACAGGCAGCACACAAGCAGCAGCAGCGTAAGGGCTCTGTTAAGTTTGTTTTCTTTGTAGAAGTGCGTCATATAGTACTAAGCTTTAATAATTTGCGCGTTAAATATAGTACAATTTATGTTATGAGCAGAAGCCGCCAGGTGAAAAACGATGTCCCAAAGCGAGGTCCGCTTAAACAATTCCCGCTGCTGCCTGTATAGTTATATGGCCCTGCCCAAAGTATGCCTATGAACAAGGAGCGAAAAGGAACGAGAGACACGACAAACCAACAAGATAAAAAAAGCCTGCGCGAGCAGATGGGCGCACTGAAGAACCTGCCCAAGTTCTTCCGACTAATCTGGGAGACAAGCCCTGGCCTGACGATTGCCAACCTGCTGCTGCGCCTGGTGAAGTCTGCCTTGCCGTTGGCCATGCTTTATGTGGGTAAGCTCATCATTGACGAGGTCATCCACCTGATCGACGTGACCGGGGAGCGGAACCTGACCTACCTCTGGACGCTGGTGGCGCTGGAGCTGGGTCTGGCCGTGGTTTCGGACCTGATTAACCGGGGCATTACGCTGGTGGACAGCCTGCTGGGCGATTTGTTCTCCAACCGCACGTCGGTGGTGTTGATTGAGCACGCTGCCAAACTAGATCTGGCGCAGTTCGAAGACGCCACCTTTTACGACAAGTTGGAGCGGGCGCGGCGGCAGACAGTCACGCGGGTGGTGCTCATGTCGCAGGTGCTCTCGCAGGGGCAGGACATCGTGACGATTGGCTTTCTGGCGGTGGGTTTGATTGCGTTTAACCCCTGGCTCATCCTTATACTTTTGGTAGCCGTTATACCTTCGTTCCTGGGCGAGACGCACTTTAACGAGCGCAGCTACTCCCTCTCCCGCTCCTGGACGCCCGAGCGCCGCGAGCTGGATTACCTGCGCTACATCGGCGCCTCCGACGAGACGGCCAAGGAGATCAAGACCTTCAACCTCTCGGGTTTTCTGGCGAAGCGCTTTAAGGAGCTGTCAGATAAGTATTACCTGCTCAACAAGAACCTCACCATCCGCCGGGCCGTTTGGGGCAGTGCCCTCTCCGCGCTGGGTACCCTGGCCTACTACGGAGCCTACATTTTTATACTTTCCGCTACGGTAACGGGTGCTATTACGGTGGGTAGCCTCACCTTTTTGGCCGGCTCGTTCAGCAACATGCGGGGCCTGCTGCAGGGCATTATGACCCGCTTCTCCCAGATAGCCGAGAGTGCCTTATACTTGCAGGATTTGTTTGATTTCCTGGAGCTGCAGCCGCTGATCACGCCTCCCACCAATCCGCTGCCCGTGCCACGGCCCATTCAGCAGGGTTTTACCTTCGAGGGCGTCGGCTTCAAGTACCATAACTCCGAGAAATGGGCGGTGCGGCACCTGTCCTTCCATCTAAGGGCTGGCGAGAAACTGGCGTTGGTGGGCGAGAACGGGGCTGGAAAAACGACGCTGGTGAAGCTGCTGGCCCGCCTGTACGAACCCACCGAGGGGCGTATACTTTTAGACGGGGTAGACCTGCGCGAGTATGATTTGAATGACCTGCGTCACCAGGTGGGCATTATTTTCCAGGATTACGTGCGCTTCCAGATGACGGCCTCCGACAACATCGCCATCGGGCAAATCAGCAACATCGGGGATAAAGAGCGGATACAGGGATCTGCCCAAAAGAGCCTGGCCGATTTGGTTATTCAGCGCCTGCCGGACAAGTATGACCAGGTCCTGGGCAAGCGCTTTAACAAAGGCGTGGAGCTGTCGGGGGGCGAGTGGCAGAAGGTGGCCCTGGCCCGCGCCTACATGCGCGACGCGCAGCTGCTCATCCTCGACGAGCCTACGTCCGCCCTGGATGCCCGCGCCGAGCATGAGGTGTTCCTGCGCTTCTCGGAGCTGATAGAGGGCCGCACCGCCGTGCTCATCTCCCACCGCTTCTCCACCGTGCGCATGGCCGACCGCATTCTGTTTCTGGAGCAGGGGCAGCTAAAGGAACTGGGCTCGCATGAGGAACTGCTGGCGCAGAACGGCAAGTATGCCGAGCTGTTCCACCTACAGGCGAAGGGGTATTTGTAAGCCGGCTATACTTAGAACTATACGTCATTTGCTGCCTGCTTAGGGCTTTGCCTCGCCGGGCTAATCCAACTCCCTGATTTCTACCTTCCGGAAGTCGATGGCCTGGCCCTCGCTTTGCAAGGCGATAAATCCTTCGCTGAGGAGTTTACCGTCCTGTTTTATGGCCGGGTCAAAGTTATTGACCACACCGCCGCCAATCTGCGGTTGGGTATACTGCAGCACCGTATCGCCGTTGATGATGTGTTTCACCAGCGAATCCCCTAAAACGATAAGCTCCGCCCGTACCCACTCGTCTATGCCATAGGTTTTAGAGCTGGAGTTGATGCAATGTACGGGGGCTATCTCTCCTTCAAACACCACTTCGGTGCCCGGCGAGCACATATTGCCCGTGGGGCGCGGCTTGCCGTCTTCCAAAGCTGCCAGAAACTGCATCTCCACCGATATAGGCCAGTCCTGCTCACGCGGCATTGTTCTCGGATCCTGGGAGTGGAACATGACGCCGCTGTTTCTCTTCGTATACCCGGGAGCATCTTCCTGCCATTCATCCACAAAGCGGTACTCCACCACCAGATGGTAACGGGAAAACGGTTTTTTGTAATACAGGTGCCCAAACTGGTCGTTGAAGTCGCCATACTGGTCATAGCGCACTTTCAGGATTCCGTCCTCTACCCGGAACGTATTGCCGAAGTTTTCTCCCACCTCGTGGTGATGGATCTTCACAATCCAGTCGTCCATGTCCTTCCCGTTAAAAAGAGACACCCATTCCGCTTTCTTTTCTTTCTCTACGGTGTCAGTATTTGCCTGTTCCGGTGCTGAAGGTGTGCAGGCCAGCAGCATGAAAGGGAAAACCCACATTATCCGGTTAGCCGTGCGTTTCCAAAAGGTGATTTCTTTTGACATGATGTAAGCGTGAAAGAAAGTATGATGTAAACAATGGCTTGCTATTTACTCGCAGCAAAGGCCCTGAATCTGCTAATATAGGTAGCTTCTGTTAAATCAGCCCTATTATCTACACTTACGTCTTTTGTAAGATTCTCTTTCAGAACGGAAAAAGTATGGAAAGTCCGCATCATCTCCCACCACTCCACCGCGCGCATGGCTGACCGGATTCTGTTTCTGGAGCAGGGGCAGCTAAAGGAACTGGGCTCGCATGAGGAACTGCTGGGGCAAAACGGCAAGTATACCGGGTTGTACCACCTGCAGGCGAAGAGGTACCTGTAAGGCGTTACTCTGCCGCGTCCGTCTCCTTTCTTCTCAGGTTGATTTTATGGCTGACGATCAGGCGAATGATGTCCCGGCTATAGAATTGGCTTCCGGAAGCCCGCTGCTGAAACCACTTTAAATACCCTGCTTCCAGGTTTATACTTTTATGAACGGGATAGCTCAGGCCCAGGTAAATACGGTTCTGGTCAAACCTGTTATTGGCCACTCGCTTTCCGGCGTTAATCATGATTTCATCGTTTACCCGAACCCTCAAAGCCTGCTGCCGGATGAGGAAGAGCGGGTACTCCAGCGTTAAACGGTACCGGAAGCGGTAGATGGCCTGGTAGCCCTCGGCCAGATCCCCATTGGCAGTGTTTCTAAAGTAGCGCCTTTCTGCGCGGTACCGGTGGGCAATGGTCAGTTTGTTTAGCGCCTGCCTGTAATCGAGTTGGAGGTGTGGCCGAAGCTCCGGCACCACCAGGTTTTCGGCAGATGCCGGGTCTTGCGGGCTCTGCAGGAAGTAGGTAAAGCCAACGGAGGCATCCCAGCTGTTTCCCAGCGTACGCCGCAACTGGCTCCGGACAAGAAACTGGTGCTGCGCATCGGGGTTCATGAACCGCCGCTCCTCCACCTCGGTGTTTACCACCCATCTGGGGTGCAGTTCCAGCGTGTTGTGGTACCCATACCATATCAATTGCTGATGCGTCACCTGCTTGGCAGTGCCCTGAGAAAGAGCACAGGAAACAGCCAGCAAATACGCCATGACAAAGCAAAGGCCATATGCTAAGTATGAACACACCATCCTGTTTTCCGCTGTCCTGAGATTTTTTTGCTCTGTGGCAGGCATCAGATTGCCTGTTGCGCCTTCACCCAGGCACTATTACTGCGAGTGAGCTCTTGCGCCAGGTCATGCGCCTGCTGCCGTATCTCGCGCAGCGCGGTGGACTCATACAGCATACCTTTCCGGGAAGGGCCCAAAGTATACAAGCCGGCAATGGGCTTTCCCGCTTTGCCCAGCAGCGCGCCGCCAGGGGTGGTTACCAGGCCCAACTTCAGCTCGTCGGGCACTACCATGCCATCCGCCAGTAGTTGCCGGACCAGCGGAGCCTGTATTTTGGCAAAGTCAGATTGCGGGCCGGTGCAGTTAATGACCCGGGCTACTGTTAACTGTTCCTGGTGAGCATGCTTTCTTCGCTTCAGCGTAACGCAGGCCCCTTCCCCTAGCTGCTGTATATCCACAATACTTGCTGCGATTACTTCCAGCTGCCCCTCTGCCTGGAGCTGTTGCAGGAGCGCCGCCGAGCTGGCAGGCATGCGGTGGCGGTGTGTCTCCCAGTAAGGCCGGAGGTGGCGAAGGAAAGCCTTTTTTTCCTGAAGAGAGAAAGCCTGCCAGATAACGGGGATGTCGTCGCGGAGCGCATCCAGCACGTCCCTCCAGGTATAGCCGTTTGCCTCAGCCCGGGTTATCTCTCTTCTGATGAAGCGGAAGGTTTCCAAGGCCGACAGCCCGGCATGCAGCGGCAAACTGATTTTAAGAGGGTAAGGCGCCGTACCGACGTCGCACGGTTGGGGCAGCAATCCATGCCGCGACACTACGTAAATCGTCCCCTTATGCCCCTGCGCCTGCAGGCTACCCACCAGGTCTACCATGGTCAGGCTGGAGCCAATGAGCAGTACCGGGGCCTCTGCAGGCAGGTTTGCCAGCGCCTTCGCTGACCAGGGCGAGGCAACGTATAAGTCGCTTTGGTAAAACTCCGGATGCGGGATGGGCAGGCTGGCCGGCGGGAAATTCCCGAATGCCAGCACGACCTTATCGGCTTGTATCGCCTCGCCACTTCCGAGCTCAATCCGAAAAGCAGCTTCTTCTCTTTTTACGGCAATAGCCTCGTCGTACGCCCGGCTAAACGTTACGCCCTTGCCTTTACGCGCCTCTGCCTCCAGCAAGCGCGCCTTCAGGTAATCGCCGAAAATATGCCGGGGTATAAAATCTGTCTCCCTTACGGGCAAGCTGAGGTGGCGGCTATACTTGTGTTGGTGTTCTGCCAGCCAGGTATAGAAGTCATCGGGTTTATCAGGAAAAAGGCTCATGGAGGCTGCAGGAACGTTCAAGGGTTGAAAGGGCAACTGGCTGGCGTAGGCTATGCCCCGGTGCATCCTGTACCTGTCTTGCTCTACAAGGCATATTGTGGTGCCGCCAGGGGCATTTTGTAGCAAATGGATGGCTGTCAGCGTGCCGCTTAGCCCCCCTCCTATAATCCCAATCACCATGGTTGCTGTTGTTAATTGCCTGAAAATATTCTGAGCTGCCAGAAGACCTGTTGCTTGGCGGCCTTCTGCTCCGGGGAATCTGGGAGGTAGCGCAGGTTTGCACCACTCACCCTAGCTAAAAAGTACCTTCGTTTTACGGGAGCCGTCTTTCAGGGTTGGTGCGCGGCCTTGTTCTGCCCGGCCAATTCAGGGGCAGGCCATGCAGCTATACTTGCGCTACAAAAGTGCCAGCTTCTTTGCGTTATCCACGTGGAACATCCTCAGCTACAAGGGAGAGGCAACTGTATGGGGTAAGCTTAGGGGAAGCTAGAACAGACCTGACAGCTATGCTTATACTTTTCTGTACTTATACTTTTACTCCTGATCTAACCAGGCTACGGCCTCCTCGTAAGTGTCAAACCTTTTCGACAGCAGGTGGCTCTGCGACAGCGTTTCCTCTACCTGCAGCCTGGCAATGCGGTCGGTGGGGCACACAAAGGCGCTTTTGCTTAGCCCTGCTCCTTGCAGCAACTCGAAAGCCTCTATGTGCAGGCTCATAACAGCCTGCGGATGGGTAATGAGGGTGCTTAGATCCAGCAGTAGCTTAAAGCCCGGTTTCACGGCAGCCTTTGCCTTTTTGAGGTCCGGGAGGTAATCGGGCACCAGGGCCAGGTTCTTCCAAAAGCCTTTGATGATAAAGTGCAGGCTGTTTTTATGCGGAATGTACAGCAGCGTGTAGCACTGGTTTTGGGCAATCAGTGTGTGCGCGTTATCCTTAACTAGGTCCTTATCGTCGGTGCTGTACATGCTTTGATAACATACGCATAACACGCATGCTATACTTTATACTTTCTAAGGTAAAGTATAAACTTAAGTGCTTTCTGATTGCACGGATAGTACGGCTCGAAATTCTTTATCAGATTGATAGGAAGTATACTTACAGATGGCTAGCTGCGCATCAGGCCGCCCAGCCCGTGCACCACACCGTTTTTAAGCCGGAGGTTGGGCTGCTCTACACGGATGCCGTTAGCGAGTACGCCGTCTTTTTGGCGGAAAAACTTGATGCTCGCAGTACCACATATCGATTTAAAAGGTTTGCCATCTTTCAGGTCCTGCTCCAGGTAAGCACCCCGCACAATGTGGCTGGAGAGTATGGCGCGCAGGCGCTCCGGCGACTCGTTACTTATACTTTGCAGGGCACTCTCCGGGGGGGCGAAAAAGGTAATCTGTTCATCGCCTGACAGCAGCGGCGAAAAACCGGCCTTGGTAACCAGGCCGGCTAGCACCGGACGCTCCCGCACCAGGTACTCCATTATCGTCTGGCTCTCCTGCGCCTGTGCAGCCGGAAACCAGGCTATATACAGTACAATTAGCAGGATGCCAATAAATCGGTTCTTCAGTTTCAGCCTCATGGCGAATAGGGTTGTATCTGCTATGTTATACGTAGCAAACCTCCTAAACGCTGGCTTTACCTTATACTTGACTGCAGTTTATAGTGCAATTTCCTAGAAGATGCTCCACTGCCAGCCCGCTATCTGCCTGAAAAAGTTTGGCAGGGCTGCCGGCACCAGCGCCAGGCTCAGCACAAAGCCGTATACCGCCCCATAGAAGTGGGCGTCGTGGTTGATGTTGTCGCCCATGCGCTTGCCGGAGTAGTAGGAGTAAATCATGTACAGAATGCCGAAGATGAAGCCTGGCAGGCACAGGAAAGCGAAAAGGCAGATGTCCAGCGTCGGGAAGAAGAGGATGCTGGAGAACACAATACTGGCCACACCGCCCGAGGCACCCAGCGCGCGGTAAGGCGGGTCGTTGCGGTGCTTAAAGTAAGTTGGGATATCCGATATGATGATGCCGCCCAGGTAAACGAGCAAGTATAACAGCAGGCCAGTCGTAGAACCGTAAGCCGACTTAAACACATACTCCACTACATCGCCGAAGAAAAACAGCGTGAACATGTTGAACAGCAGGTGCATGAAATCGGCGTGCAGGAAGCCGGAGGTAATAAAGCGGTACCAGGAGTTGTCGCGCTGTATGGCATAGGGATGGAAGATCCATTTGTGCATCAGGCCCTGGTTTTGCCAGGCGTACAGCGAAATGCCAACAGTGATAATGATCAGGATAATGGTAACGCTCATGCTTTTCTTCTGAAGAGGTGGTGGAATGAATCAGAACAAAGATAAAAGACAAAGCCGAATGCTGCCTACTAAATATTGCCGCTTTCGCTGCGTTTATACTTTACAGGTCACCAAAACCGGCTCCGGAAGTATGAAACCCGGTTGACGAAAATATTGCTTATCTTACCACAAACCCCTATTCATGCCTGCCGAAAGGCACTAACATCACCCTATGGAAAAATTTGTAATCTTCGACATGGATGGCGTCCTCGTAGACAGCGAGCCCATCCACATGGAACTAGAGAAACTGCTTTTTAAGCAACTGAACATAGATGTATCCACCACCCTGCACCATAGTTTCGTGGGCATGGCGCCTAAAAGAGTATGGGAAAAGCTGATCCAGGAGTTCAGCCTGACTCATAGCGTGGAGGAGCTTTTCCAGCTCGAAAAGGAGGTGAAGCACGCCGAGCTGCAGGCCAGGCAAATCCAATGCATCCCGGCCGTAGATACCCTGTTGGCTACCCTGAAGGAGAACGGCTACCGCCTCTCCGTGGCTTCCTCCTCCCCCCACCTCATCATCGACCTGGTTCTAGAGAAGCTGGACTTCAGGCATTACTTCGACTATGTGGTGAGCAGCGAGGACGTGCGCGACGGGAAACCCTCCCCGGACATCTTTCTGGAAGTGGCGCAGCGTTACCAAGTAGCACCGAGCCGGTTTATTGTGATAGAGGACAGCAGCAACGGTGTAAAAGCCGCCAGGGCCGCCGGCATGAAGTGCATCGGCTATAAATCCGCTAACTCCGGCAATCAGGACCTTTCCCTGGCCGATTTGGTAACAGAGGATTTTAGCCGATTGCGCCTGGAGGATTTCGAAAGGCTACGCAAGGACGCTGCTAATGTATAAACCTCTCAAACTAGCAAGACCATTTCATTCTCTTTATTTTGTCATCCTGAAAGGATCTTGGTAGCGTGTAGTAGAGGCTTAACCTCCCTTCTACCAAGTTTCTTTACAGAATGACAGATGGTTTGAAGGCAAGTATAAATTCCACAGTCTCTAAGCGGTGAAGCTTATACTTTTGCGATTATCCCCCGAGGAATGGAATCATATGACACATGTAGGAATTCCCCTCCTCCGGACTAACCAAAACGCGAGTTTTGAGTTAGCGAGCGTAGCTATCGGGGGAGGGTTTACACCTTCACTTTAGTAGCAAACCACGACACTTGAGTTTTATACTTGTTGTGGTCGCTACAACAATATTTGCGGCGTAGTGCGGCGAGACGCCACGCGATACCGCACACTCGCCGGAGGCGAGCGAGGGCAAAAGCAAAACAACATACCCTCAAGTATAGCAGCCACAAAGAAAAAGCCCTCTTCAGCAGAGGGCTTTTTTAATGATTAGCTGTCACGCTCCATCAGCTGCAGGGCCAGGTTGCGGACCATACTTTTGCGCTCATCAGGCAGTTGCACGGCATCCAGGTGGTGCAGGGCTCGCTGGAAGTATAAATCTATCTGCTGCTCGGTCTGCTGGCGGATGTGGAGTTGGTCGTAAACCTGGGTCACGGCCTTCACTTTCTCCCCGGCTATACTTTCGTCGGTTTTATCGCGCCAGCCGATGATGGTTTGCCGCTGCTGCGCGTTTGCCTGCTCCAGCGCCGTCAGCATCAGGAAAGTCTTTTTATCGGATAAAATATCGCCGCCCACCTGCTTGCCGAACTTGGCCTTGTCGCCATACACGTCCAGCAGGTCGTCGCGCAACTGGAAGGCAATGCCAACGTTATCGCCGAAGGCTTTCAGGTGCTCAGCGTCGGCCTGGGGCGCCCCTTGCAGGATGGCACCCAGCTCCAGGCTAAAGCCCACCAGCACGGCCGTTTTCAGTGTGATCATGTGGATGTACTCGGGTATGCTCACCTGCTCGCGGCGCTCAAAGGTCATGTCCAGTTGCTGGCCCTCGCATACTTCCGAGGCGGTGCGGCTGAACAGGCGCAGCACCAGCGGCAGCTTCTCCGGCTCCACGTTCAGCAGCAGCTCGTAGGCACGCACCAGCATCACATCGCCGCTAAGTATGGCCGTGTTGGCATCCCATTTCTCGTGCACGGTTTGCTGGCCGCGGCGCAGTGGGGCCTTGTCCATGATGTCGTCGTGCATGAGCGTGAAGTTGTGGAAAACCTCCACTGCCGCTGCCGGCAAAAGTGCCTTCTCCACATCGTCATCGAACATTTTGGCGCCCAGCAGCACCAGCAACGGGCGAATGCGCTTGCCGCCCAGCGCCATGATGTAGCGGATCGGCTCGTAAAGCTCCTTCGGATTTTCGCCGTAGCGGAGCGTGGACAAGGTATGGTTTAACTTCTCGGAAAGGATGCTGATATCCACAGGATATTTAGTGTTGTTTTAGTGTCTCGACTAGTTCCAGATCGATGGTACGGTCGGCCAGGTTGGCGCTTTTCACCTCCACCAGCACTTCATCCCCGAACGAGATAATACGCTTGGTCTGCCGGCCGATGATGCGGTAGTTGTCGGCGTCCAGCTCGTAGTAATCGTCGTTGATGTCGGCCAGGCGCACCATGCCCTCGCACTTGTTCTCCTCGATCTCTACAAAGATACCCCATTCTGTGACACCGGACACAATTCCCTTGTACTGATTTCCGATGGTATCCTTCATAAACTCCACCTGCTTGTACTTTATAGAGGCACGCTCGGCGTCGGCGGCGCGTTTCTCCATTTCGGAAGAGTGGCGGCAACGCTCCTCGTAGGCTTCCTTGTCCTCCGACTTGCCCCCGTCGAGGTAGTGCTGCAGCAGGCGGTGCGCCATCATGTCGGGGTAGCGGCGGATAGGCGAGGTAAAGTGCGAGTAATGCGCAAAAGCCAGGCCGAAGTGGCCCTCCGGCTCGGTGCTATACTTGGCCTTGGCCATGGTACGGATGGCCAGGTTCTGCAGCACGCTCTGCTCCGGCTTGCCCTCTATCTCAGCGGTCAGGTGGTTCAGTTCTTCGGAGATATCGCCCTCCACATCTACCTTGTAGCCAAACTTGCGGGCAAATATAGAGAAGGTGCTGAGCTTGTCGGGATCGGGAGCACCGTGGGTGCGGTACACCATAGTCGGGCGCTTTTTACCTTTGCCCAAGCCGTGCACAAACTCAGCCACGCGCTTGTTGGCCAGCAGCATGAACTCTTCGATGAGCTTGTGGGCATCCTTGCGCTCCTTCACGTAAACCGACAGCGGCTTGCCGTTCTCATCGAGCTTAAACTTCACCTCCACTGTCTCAAAGGAGATGGCGCCGTTCTTAAAGCGCTTGGCCTGCAGCTTCTTGGCGATGTTGTTGAGGGTGTTGATCTCCTCGGCAAAGTCGCCCTCGCCGGTTTCGATGCGCTCCTGGGCTTCCTCATAGCTGAAGCGGCGGTCGGAGTAGATGATGGTGCGGCCGTACCAGGTATCGTATAGCTTGCCGTTGTCGTCTATCTCAAACACTACCGAGAAGGTCAGCTTCTCCTCCTGCGGGCGCAACGAGCAAAGCCCGTTGGAAAGGCGCTCGGGCAGCATCGGGATGGTTCTATCCACAAGATACACCGAAGTGGCCCTGTGGAAAGCTTCTTTCTCCAGCACACTTCTCGGGTGCACGTAATGCGTTACATCGGCAATGTGCACGCCAATCTCCCAGTTGCCATTCTCCAGTTTCTGGATCGAAAGGGCGTCGTCGAAGTCTTTGGCGTCGGCAGGGTCAATGGTAAAGGTGGTCACGTCACGGAAGTCGCGGCGCTTGGCGATCTCACCGGCTGGTATATTTTCGGACATACTTTCTGCCTCTTCCTCCACTCCCTCCGGAAACTCGAAGGGCAGACCAAACTCTGCCATGATGGAGTGGATCTCGGCCTCGTGCTCGCCGGCAGGGCCAAACACGCGGACTACCTCGCCGGTCGGGTTCTTGCCCGGTCTGTCGGGCCACTCCAGGATGCGCACCAGCACCTTGTCTCCGGACTCCGCGCCATTCAGGTGGCGCTCGCCCACAAAAATATCAAAGTATAAGCGTTTGAAATCGGGCACCACAAAGCCGAAGTTCTTCGACAGCTCCATCAGCCCCACCAGCTCGGTGCGGGAACGCTCCAGCACCTCCACCACCACACCCTCCTGGCGGCCGCCTCTTACTGAGGGCAGCACCTCTACCTTTACCAGGTCGCCGTCCATGGCATACTGCAGGTGCTCCACGTGCACGCGGATGTCCTCCTCGCGCTCCTGAGACACAATGTAGGCATACTTGCTGTTGGCCAGGTCCACGCGCCCCGTTATGATCTCCACTTTCAGGTTCATCATGTACTTGTCCTCGTCCACGGCCAGCAGTTTGTTTTCCTGCACCAGGGCCTTTACCAGCTTCTGTACCTGCTCACGCCCGTGCTGGTCTGCCACGCCCAGGCGGCGGGTAACCTGACGCATGGTAAAAACGGTGTCGGGGCTGTTGGAGAACACCTCCAGCACAATGGCCTTGGCCGATTTGGGTGCTCCTTTGGGGCTGGATGGTTCTTTGCGTGCGTAGGCCTCTCTGGCTGTTTCTTTCCGGCTTCTCGGCGAGTCGCCGCCTCTTCTGCGGGAGCGGCTTTCGTCTCTGCCGCCTTTCTTGTCTCTCTTATTTTTCATGAATGCTTTGTAGGTATGGGGCGGCTTGTGCAGCCGCCGCAGCCACTTGTATATCTTTAGCTCACTAGATGTAGATGTACTATACGCCACCAACGGCTCTTTGGCTAAAGCAGGCTGTAAATCGGAGTCAATTTATAGAGAATTTTCTATATAAGCGGGTTTGGCAGGCAATTAAGAAAGGAAGATGGCAGGTTTATACTTCGATGGAGGTCTCCCAGCCGTCGTAATCGCCGTTGTGCCGCTGTGCCAGCCGCCGCAGGTACATCACAGCTTTATCTATACTTTGATGATCCACTTTATCGGTGCGGCTGATGTGCAGCCGGTGCGGGTAATCCTCTGAGGAGGCCAGGTAGTCGCTAGTCACCAGGCTGTAGTTCTCCTTTGCTATGCTTTGCAGGAAAGCGGCCCGGTCGGCCTCGGTCTTGAAGTAGATCCAGTGGTCTACCTGGCGCGCCTTGCTCAGGTCATCGCCGTTACTCTCCAATTCCTCTACCACCTTTCGGTTCTGTATACTTTGCAGCTGCTCCGGCTCGGGGTACAGAAAATTAAAGTAGCGGTTCCAGTCCTTGTCCGGTATCAGCTTGAGGGTATAGGCGTGGCTGTTGTATTGCTGCATCACTTCCTGCACATGCTCGGCGTAGCCGTTGGGCTCACCAAGGTAGAAGTATACTTTGCGGTGCCCGCCACAGGTGAGACGGCCGGCGTAGGTGGCCCCGCATTTTTTCCCCAGGGCATCTTCCAGGTCGTCTTCTATGTTTTGCAGCAGGATAGTTTCCTGTAAGGAGGAGAGCCCGTCCGGCCGGGGGTTCGTCATTTTGATAGACACCTTCAGGAGGTTGGGCTGGTGGGCGAGCGGCGCGACTTTGGCCAGGCCCAGGTCCACGGCTATAGACCCAGGCTTGTTATCGACGCTCCTGAAATGAAACTCCCAATCCGGTTCATGCGCTGTTTGTTCCATATTCCTTATCCTACGTTTTTTTGATTGCACAAGTCGGGCCATGGTGCTGCGGGAGCCGCTACAGCATGCCTGCCTTCAGGGCCGCTCGTTGCCGCTGTGCGGCCTTGATGTCTTCCGGCTCACCTTTCGGAATGGCATCAATCAGCATACGTGTATATGCGTGCCGGGGCTGCTCAAACAGCATGTCAGGCGTACCGCTTTCCACTATCCTGCCCTTGTTCATCACTAGTATACGGTCAGCCATATGTTTTGCTACGGCCAAGTCGTGGGTAATAAAAATGCAGGCTATTTGCAGCTCCTGCTTCAGGCTGTTGAGCAGGTTCAGCACCTGTGCCTGCACCGACACATCAAGCGATGACACGGACTCGTCGCAGATGAGGCACTTGGGCTTCAGAGCCAGGGCCCGGGCTATACTTATCCGCTGCCGCTGCCCACCCGAAAACTCATGTGGATAACGCTGAAAGCTTTCCTCCGGAAGTCCCACTTTACCAAGCAGTTCCATGGCTTTTCCACGGCGCTCTTTGTCGTTTTTGTAGAAGTTATGCACCTGCATCGGCTCCATGATAGCCTCCCCCACGGTGTGCATGGGGTTAAGCGAGGCATAAGGATCCTGGAAAACCATTTGGAAATGGCGACGGCTTTTGCGCAGTTCCTCCGGACTCAGGCAGGTAAGGTTCTGCCCATCGAAAAGGATGCGCCCCGCTGTTGGCTCCACCAGCCGCAACAGCGCCCGCCCCAGGGTCGTTTTCCCGCTTCCCGACTCACCGACCAGCGCAAGTGTTTCGCCATACTTCACCTCAAAGCTCACGCCGTCTACAGCCTTCACATACTCCGCGGTACGGCTGAAAAAGCCCTTCTGCACCGGGAAGTATACTTTCAGATCCTGCGCCTGCAGCAGTACCGGTTTCTGGTGTTTCGCGGCATCAGCAGTGTAAGTGGAGCTAGTGGCAGTTACGCCTGCGGTGCGCGTTTTCTTTTCAGGTTCGCCAGTAGTATCGTTATACTTGCTTTCCGGCAGAAAATCCGAGATGGTAGGAAGTATGGCCTGCGGTGGAGTAGAGAGTTGGGGACGGCAAGCCAACAAGCCTTTGGTGTAGGGATGCTGCGGATTGGTGAAAATGCCCAGCACCTTGCCCTGCTCCACCACCTTACCTTGGTACATCACCAGCACCCGGTCAGCGATGCCGGCCACCACACCAAGGTCGTGAGAGATGAACAGCACAGCCGTGTTCTCCTGTACCCGTAGCTCGTCTATCAGTTGCAGCACGCGCGCCTGCACCGTTACGTCCAGGGCCGTGGTGGGTTCATCGGCAATGAGCAGTGCCGGCCTGCAGGCCATGGCCATGGCAATCATTACGCGCTGCTTTTGCCCCCCTGAAAGCTCATGTGGATAAGCCTTGTAAATCCTTTCGGGTTGTGGCAGCTTTGCCTGCTCAAAAAGCTGTAATACCCGTTCTTTGGCCTCTTTTTTGGAAAGCTTCGTATGTAACAGCAGCACCTCCGCCACCTGTTTTCCACAAGTATAAACCGGGTTCAGCGACGACATGGGCTCCTGAAAAACCATGCTGATCTCACTGCCTCTTACCCGTTGCAACTGCTGCTCCCGTAGCTGCAGCAAATCAACCTCGCCATACTTTGTAGAGCTGAAAACGGCACTTCCCTCAGTTGTAACGTCATCAGCATGTAGCAGCCGCATCAGCGATAAGGCCGTTACCGACTTACCCGAACCTGACTCCCCGACAATGGCCACTACCTCGCCCGGATATACGTCAAATGATATCCTATCCACCGCTTTGGTTGTGCCGCTACGTGTGGAGAAAACCGTCTCTAAGTCTCTGACCTGAAGTATGGGGTTTGGCAAGGGTGAGGAAGATTTGGCTTCAGGTAAAAATAAGGTTTTTTAAGGACAAGGCATCACCGCCAACAGTGTTTATAACCTGATACCTTTTTATGAAGCTAATTACCGGTTACCTTTGTCGGCTTACCCTTTATGGCCATGATTAAAACGATCATCTTCGACCTCGGTGCTGTGTTGATTGACTGGAACCCGCACTACCTGTACCGTAAGCTGTTCGAGAAAGAAGAAGAGATGCTCTACTTCCTGGAGAACATCTGCACCCCGGCATGGAATGAAGAGCAGGACGCCGGACGTCCCCTGCAGGAAGCCACCGACCTGCTGCTAGCCCAATTTCCAGAGCACCGCGAAAACATTGAAGCCTTTTATGGCCGCTGGGAGGAAATGTTGGGCGGAGCGATAGAAGGCACGGTGCAAATTCTGCGTGAGCTAAAGGAGGGTGGCCAGTATAACCTCTATGCCTTGACCAACTGGTCGGGTGAAACGTTTCCGGTGGCGCAGGAGCGCTTTGAATTCCTGGGCTGGTTCGACGGCATTGTGGTGTCTGGCACGGAGAAAGACCGTAAACCTTCCAGTTCCTTCTACCACACCCTTCTCAACCGATACGAGATCCTTCCCTCCGACGCCCTCTTCATTGATGATAATCTGAATAATATCAACGCTGCGCAACAACTGGGCATCACGTCTATACATTTCACTTCTCCGGAAGCATTGAGAAGGGCTTTGGAAGATCGAAAGGTTTTATAATAGCTATCCCCTTGCTTTGCGCGACTTACTGTTTATCCAGCCACATCAGTGAAGCAGGAACTACCACTATTGTTACTATCGTGAGATAAAAAGCTAGTTTGTTGCCTCTGACATAATCTTCCGGATAAAGATCTATAGTTGACAAATCTTCGAAGGACAAAGTGAATTTGTGAATGACAAAGCCGCTTAAGATCCAATGCCCATAGACAACACCTAGAAAGTATGGTTCATGAATGAATTCAGGGCGAGGTAACCCTATTAAGTATAAGCTCCATTCGAATAAGCTCCAACTCCATACCATCGCAAGAAAACCAAAAAATAGCTTTGTCCAGAATGCGCTCAGCCAGTGGTCATCCCTACGCCTGTAACGCAAGTACAGCGCAGCAATCATCAGGTCGAGCTTGTTCAGGTCTTTTATCATCCTGTTAAAGATAACCAGCCCTAGCTAAAAGCAAAAGGCTGCTCCGGTTGGGGCAGCCTTTTGCTTTATACTTTATACTTTTCTTACAGCCCCTGCTGCTCTACTGGTCTTTGCTTTTGCTCTTCGTGGTGCTCGCCGAAGAAACGCTTCTGGTTGAACAGGATCAGCAGCACGCCAATGAAGATAGCCGAATCCGCTACGTTAAAGATTGGCCACAGCGACATAGGCTTGCCGCCAAGTATAGGCACCCAGTTGGGCACGATGCCTTCCCAGATATCGATGTAGAACATGTCGATTACCTGCCCATGAAACCACGGCGTGGAGGAGCCATACGGGGCGTTGTCGAACCACACCCCGTAGAACGTGCTGTCGATGAGGTTGCCGATGGCACCACCAAGTATAAGGGCAATGCACCAGATAAGACCGGTGGGCGCTTTGTGCTTTACCAGGTAGTACAGGTAGTAACTTATGCCAAACATGGCTACCAGGCGGAACAGGGTCAGCATCAGTTTACCGTACTCCGAGCCCAGCTCCACGCCGAATGCCATCCCCGGGTTGAGCGTATAATGCAGCTTCAGCCAGTCCCCGATCAAATGAATCTCTCCCGGCATGCCCATCTCCATGTTGTAATGCACGATCAGTTTCACCACCTGATCGATAATGATCACGACAAGGGCAAGCAGGTAGTATTTTCCGTATTTCATTATGTGTTCTTTAAGCAGCTTCTGCAAAGCCCGACTGCTATGCTTTCCTCAATTTCGCTGCAATATACTTCTTGAAAGTATGAAAAGCACCAGGATACGCTTGGCCCCTGGTGCTTTCCCTATTTAGATAGTCGCCCGCTCTTCCGTCTGGATTTGGATAGGCACCTGATACTCGTCTATGTCGAGGATGGTGGCGCTTGCCAGCTGCGGTACCAACTCCAGCGACAGGGCCTGCGTTTCGGTGCGGATGTAGGCACCGTAGTTGGCCACGGCCGCGTTCACCTCGGGCGCCGACTCCTGCAGGGCGATGTGGATCTTGTCCTGCACCTCCAGGTTGGCGTCTTTGCGCAGGTTCTGGATACGATTCACCAGGTCGCGGGCGATGCCTTCCTGCTTCAATTCCTCGGTGATGGTGATGTCCAGGGCCACGGTCAGTTTGCCTTCGCTGGCTACGAGCCAACCCGGGATGTCTTCTGAGGAAATCTCCACGTCCTCCGGTGTCAGCACCGCCGACTCATCCTCTGAGAGCATCACCTTGAAGCCGCCTTCGCGCTCCAGTTCGGCAATGTCTTTCTGGTCCATCTGCTGTACAGCGGCAGCCACCAGCTTCATCTTCGGCCCGAAAACCTGGCCCAGCTTCTTGAAGTTTGGCTTTATCTTCTTCACCAGGATGCCGGACGTGTCATCGATGTACTCGATGGCCTTCACGTTCACCTCGCTCATGATCAGGTCGGCCACGGCCTCTACCTGCTGCCTCATCTTCGGGTTAAGCACCGGAATCAGGATGCGCTGCAGCGGCTGGCGTACCTTTATCATCTCTTTCTTGCGCAGCGAGTGCACCAGAGACGAAATCGTCTGGGCCAGTTGCATGCGCTCCTCCAGATCCTTGTCGATATCCTCGTGGTTTACCTCCGGGTAGTACGCCAGATGCACCGACTCCTCCTGATGCCTGTTGCTCACGGCGTTCAGGTCGCGGTAGAGTTGCTCGGTGTAGAACGGTGCAATCGGGGCGGCCAGTATGGCAATCGTCTCCAGGCAAGTATAAAGTGTCTGATAGGCGGCAATCTTATCGGTGTTGTACTCGCCTTTCCAGAAACGCTTGCGGTTCAGGCGCACGTACCAGTTGCTCAGGTCGTCCACCACAAAATCCTGGATGGCACGGGCGGCACGGGTCGGGTCGTAGTCGGCATAGTATGCGTCTACGTCCTGCACCAGCGTGTTCAGCTTAGAAATTACCCAGCGGTCTGACTCGGTGCGCTGCGCCATCGGCACATCCGCCTCAGCATAAGTAAAGTTGTCGAGGTTGGCGTAAAGCGCGAAGAACGAGTAGGTGTTCTGCAAGGTTCCGAAGAAGCGGCGTTGCGTCTCCACCACCCCATCCGGGTTAAACTTCAGGTTGTCCCAAGGCGGCGCGTTGGAGATCATGTACCAGCGCACGGCGTCCGGGCCATAAGTGCCGATCATCTCAAACGGATCGATGGCGTTGCCGAGGCGCTTGCTCATCTTGTTGCCGTTCTTGTCAAGCACCAGACCATTAGCGATGACATTCTTGTAAGCCACGCTGTCCTCCAGCATCACTGCCAGCGCATGCAGCGTAAAGAACCAACCGCGCGTCTGGTCCACTCCTTCGGCAATGAAGTCAGCCGGGAAGTTCTGCTCGAAGATTTCCTTGTTCTCGATTGGGTAATGCCACTGTGCATAAGGCATCGCGCCTGAGTCGAACCACACGTCGATAAGGTCTGGTTCTCTGTACATTGGCTTACCCGAGTCGCTTACCAGCACGATGTTATCCACATACGGACGGTGCAGCTCTTTCACCTCCACAGAGGCATCCATCACCCCGGCACGCACGGCTTTTTCGATCTCCTCGTTCAGCTGCGCGATAGAGCCGATGCAGATTTCCTCCTCGCCGCCCTCTGTTCGCCAAATAGGCAGCGGGGTACCCCAGTAGCGCGATCGCGACAGGTTCCAGTCCACCAGGTTCTCGAGCCAGTTGCCGAAACGGCCCGTGCCTGTAGACTCCGGTTTCCAGTTAATGGTTTTGTTCAGCTCGATCAGGCGATCCTTTACGGCGGTGGTTTTGATGAACCAGCTATCCAGCGGGTAGTAGAGCACCGGCATATCGGTGCGCCAGCAGTGCGGGTAGGTGTGCTCATACTTCTCTACTTTAAAGGCCTTGCCTTCCTCCTTCAGCTTGATGGCGATCTTCACGTCGGTTGGCCTGTACTCCGGAGAGGACTCGTCTTCCTTGGCGTAGTTCTTCACGTACATGCCGGCAAAGTCGGTAATCTCCTTCACGAAGCGGCCCTGCCTGTCCACAATAGGGGACGGTTTGCCGTTCTCGTCGAGCACCAGCAGCGCCGGGATGTCGTTTTGGGCGGCCACGCGGGCGTCATCTGCACCAAAGGTCGGTGAGATGTGCACGATACCGGTACCGTCCTCTGTGGTCACGTAGTCGCCGATGATTACGCGGAAGGCGGGCTTGTCCGGCTGCACGTATGGCATCAGCTGGTGAAACTCCACTCCGGCCAGGTCAGCGCCATCAAACTCTTCCACTACTTTGTAAGGGATCAGTTTGTCGCCGGAGCTATACTCTGTCAGCGGAACATCAGCCGCTTTCGGGTTGAAGTAGCGGTTCACCAGGTCCTTGGCCAGGATCACTGAGATAGGCTCGTACGTATACTGGTTGTAGGTTCTAACCTTTACATACTTGATGTACTTACCCACGGCCAGCGCCGTGTTGGCAGGAAGCGTCCAGGGCGTGGTGGTCCAGGCCAGGAAGTATACCTTCTCCTCCTCACTCTCGAAGAGGAACATGTTGCGGGTAATCTTCTTCACCTCGAACTGCGCCACAACGGTTGTATCCTTCACCATCTTGTAGCAGCCCGGCTGGTTAAGCTCGTGCGAGCTCAGGCCGGTGCCGGCGGCCGGCGAGAATGGCTGGATCGTATAGCCCTTGTAGAGGTAGCCTTTGTCGTATAGCCTTTTCAGCAGGGCCCAGCAAGACTCGATGTACTCATCCTCGAACGTGATGTAGGGATTGTTCAGGTCCACCCAGTAGCCCATCTGCTCGGTCAGGGTGTCCCACTGGTTTTTAAAACGCATCACCGTTTCGCGGCAGCGCTGGTTATACTCCTCTACCGAGATGGTCTTGCCGATATCCTCTTTCGTGATGCCCAGTTCTTTTTCTACCTGCAGCTCCACAGGCAGGCCGTGGGTATCCCATCCGCCTTTGCGGTTTACCTGAAAGCCTTTGATGGTTTTGTAGCGGCAGAAAATATCCTTTACGGCGCGGGCCATTACGTGGTGAATACCCGGCGTACCGTTGGCTGATGGTGGGCCCTCGTAGAACACGTAAGGCGCATTGCCCTCACGTGTGGCCACCGATTTCTCAAAGATGTTGTGCTGCTTCCAAAACGACAGCACCTCCTCGCCTACTTTGGCGTAATTAAGGTTCTTATACTCGTTGTACTTCACCGTCTACAGGTTTTATGTCTTCCTCAAGCGTTATTTCTGTTTCTTGCTCTGCTGCCTTCAATGGCTTGTTATAGCCCCTTATAGCTTCTAAAACCACGGGTAGCAAGATGGCAATTTAATCAGGATTGGGCAGATTTCAATTAGGAAAACCAGCTTCCACTGCTATCCAACACGCTGATTCTGCTTTGGTTTGGTAAAGGTACAGATTTTTTGCGGCTCCCGGAGTCTGCAAACGCATAAAGCTGCATGTTTTCAGGCGATCTAAGTCCCTATGGTTCTGCAAGCTCTGACTGGAACCTTACTTTATTGCTCGTTCCATATACTTGATTTCCTGCTGTGGATAAAAGAAGTAAAATCTTCCTTTTTTATACTTCCAGGCCAGATTCCATACTTGTTTTTCACAGCTGCTCCCTTTGCAAGTATAAATGTGAGGCTTCAGCCAGGCACTGTGTATTTTCTCCTCTTGATTACATTCCACAGATGTGTATAACTCCTCCCATTTTTTTCTTACACACGCTAAGCACTCTTTTCTCCCCCTTGATTACACATGCAACTGTGTAGAAAACTCGAATTTATACTTTACATAACTTTTACACTTCAAGACACTTTTAAAATCGCTTCTGACTCCACTCTATACTTCGGTTTAGTCAAAGTATAAGAAACGGCGCCGGATACCTTAAAAGAAATCGCCCCAATACAAGCTATGTATGGGGCGATGAACCTTGTCCCTACAGAGGGAATTTTTTATGTTATCTCGAGCTTTAGAGACGGTCTATCCACTCTTTTAGCTCGTGCTTTCCTTTGCCGATCTTTTGCTGAAGCCTGCCCAGCCACTCATCCTGTTTTCCTTCTTCGTAGGTCAGGTCGTCATCGGTCAGGTCGCCATACTCTTTTTTGATCTTGCCCTTCAGCTCATTCCAGTTGCCGCGGGCTCTATATTCTTCTTCTCTCATTTTTCTATACTTGTTTATAGTTGATTATACTTTTATAAACGGTCTTGTAAATAAAAGAGTTAGGCAACGGTTGGCTTTTCATCGTTTTGGTGGGGCATGAAAAAAGCCGGAAGCGCTGCTGCACCCCGGCTTTTTTATACTTATACTTTATACTTAGGCCAGCTTCTGGAGAATGGTCTTGAAGCTAACGGCTTTGTCGATGTGGCTCTTCAGCTCGCTGATAGGCATGCGTACCTGCTCGCGCGTGTCGCGGTCGCGTACGGTCACGGTGTTGTCCTCCAGCGTCTGGTGGTCTACGGCAATACAGAATGGCGTACCGATCAGGTCCTGGCGGGTATAGCGCTTGCCGATGCTGTCGCGGTCTTCGTAGATCAGGCTGAAATCAAACTTCAAGTCGTTGTAGATCTCTGTGGCTTTCTCCGGCAGGCCGTCTTTCTTGGTCAGCGGAAGGATGGCGGCTTTTACAGGGGCCAGCGCCGGGTGCAGCTTCAGGAAAGTACGGCTCTTGGTGCTATCGCCCTCCGTGATTTCCTCTTCGGTGTAGGCGCTGCAGAGCACCATCAGGAACAGGCGGTCGGCGCCTACGGATGTTTCCACCACGTAAGGCACGTAGTTACCATAAGGCTTGCCCTCCTCGTTCAGGTCGTTGTCGAAGTACTGCAGCTTTTTGCGGCTCAGCTCCTGGTGCTGTGTCAGGTCGAAGTCGGTGCGGGAGTGGATACCCTCTACTTCTTTAAAACCAAACGGAAATTCGAACTCAATGTCCAGGGCGGCGTTGGCGTAGTGGGCCAGTTTCTCGTGGTTGTGGAAACGCAGCTTGTCGGTTGGCACACCGATGGCCTCGTGCCACTGGCGGCGCGTGTCTCTCCACTTCTCGTACCACTCCATCTCGGTGCCAGGGCGCACGAAAAACTGCATCTCCATCTGCTCGAACTCGCGCATGCGGAAGATGAACTGGCGCGCAACGATCTCGTTACGGAAAGCTTTACCGATCTGGGCGATACCGAATGGCACTTTCATGCGGCCGGTCTTCTGCACGTTCAGGAAGTTCACGAAGATACCCTGGGCTGTTTCGGGGCGCAGGTAAATCGTGCTCGCATCCTCGGCCACGGAGCCCACCTGGGTAGAGAACATCAGGTTAAACTGACGCACCTCGGTCCAGTTGGTGGTGCCGGAAACCGGGCATTTGATATTTTCTTTGATGATAAGCTCGCGCACGCCGTCCAGATCCTCGGCTCCGAGCAGCTTGCCCATTTCTACCAGAAGCTCGCTGGCTTTCTCGTAGTGGCCGTCTTTCTCGTACTGGGCGGCTTTCTCTTCTATCAGCACATCGGCGCGGTAGCGTTTCTTCGAGTCCTTGTTGTCAATCATCGGGTCGTTGAAACTGTCCACGTGGCCGGAGGCTTTCCAAACCAGCGGGTGCATGAAGATGGACGCGTCCAGGCCAACCACGTTCTGGTTGAGCTGCGTCATACTTTTCCACCACAGTTGCTTGATGTTATTTTTCAGCTCCACGCCCATCTGGCCGTAGTCGTACACGGCTTGCAGGCCATCATAGATCTCGCTGGAGGGGAAGATGAAACCATACTCCTTCGCGTGCGAGATAATATCTTTCAGCTGAGCGTTTTCTACAGGTGTTTTTTCTTGTGTCGCCATAGCGCAAATATAGCTTTTAGTGTGTGATAATACTATTTGCCTGCCTATACTTTTAACCGCGTACCGCTCCCCCTTCCGCGCTGCTGCCCCCTATGTCTGCCTGTTCGTACTTTCTGGTTGGGCTCTCCCCTTCCGCCTGCGTGTTAACAATTTGTTAACATTGAGCAATAAAACTTAACATTGGTATAACCTACCTTTGCACCGTTTTTATTTCTCACTCATACTTAAAAGATGGCTAAGACTAAGAAAAAGCCAAGCCCCGTAGTGCTCGCCAAGCCGCACAAGTTCACAAAGCGTTACAGTCTGGCGGATGTTCTGCTACGTAAAGAAAAGAAGTTTTTATACTTCATTGCCTTCTCCCTGATTGCAGCAGGCCTGCTCTATCCCTATCCTTCCATTGCCATGTGGGTAGGCTTTGCCTTTGCTGGGTACTCTGCCATTGCTAACGACAGTATCCAGACAATAGGTACATTCATTGGCTCTAACGAAGATAAGAAATGGTACTGGCAATGGCTGTTTATGGGCCTTATCTTCGTGTTCACGGTTACCTACAGTTGGGTTGTTTTTGAAGGCGATGTTTCTTACCAGCGCCTTGCCACCCCGGGCCTGGATAAAACACCAACCAATTTTGTATACCTGCAGCTGGCCTCCCCAATCATCCTGCTGCTCCTGACAAGGTTCCGTATTCCGGTTTCCACCACGTTCATGCTGCTCAGCGTCTTCACGGCCACCTCGGGCACCATCCTGAGCATGATAAACAAAAGTGTGGCCGGTTACTTCGTCGCCTTTTTCTCAGCTTTGGTTATTTACCTGGTCCTTACCAAGGTCATCAAACGGTTTATCAAAGGGGAGGCACACGTATCCTGGACGGTTGCCCAGTGGGTAATCAGTGGCTTTCTTTGGTACACGTGGCTGGCGCAGGACCTGGCCAACATCGCGGTATACTTGCCACGCCAGCTAAACATTTACGAATTCCTCGTCTTCACAGGGTTTATCTTCTTTGGCCTTGGCTTCCTTTTCTATAAGAAGGGCGACAAAATCCAGAACATCATCAACGAGAAGTCGGAGGTGCGCGATGTGCGCAGTGCCACCATTATCGACCTTGTGTATGCCATCATCCTATACTTCTTCAAGGAGGTGAACAACATCCCGATGAGCACGACCTGGGTTTTCGTTGGTCTTCTGGCCGGCCGCGAGCTCGGTATGCGCCTGCGCGCCCACGACTCTTCTATTAAGTTTGCCAAGACGTTTAACCTGATTGGTAAGGATATCCTCTCTGTTGCCATCGGCCTTATCATCTCGGTTATACTTGCCATCGCCATCAACCCGGTTATACAGCAGGAGCTCCTTAACTTCTTTTTTGAGTAGGCTTCGGTTTACTGCCTTAAAAGCCCGGTCTAGGCCGGGCTTTTTTTATGTGCGGGGGCTGTAGATTTCAGCGATTCGCGTACCTAAAAATTCCTCCATACTTGCTGCAAAGCCACATTTGCGTATACTTATCCACGCGGGCATTTATACTTTGTGGTTCATAAAAAAGCCCCGGCTATAAAGTATAGCCGGGGCTTTCCTGAATGAATTTATACTCTTGTCTGGCTTATTTCTCAGGCCAAATCACTTCCAGGTCATCGTTAATGAACACGCCGAAATTTATGGCGATCAGCTGATCCTCGTCAAAGTATAAATCGATCATCTCTTTCTCGAAGGAGAGGCGGTTCTCGCCTGTTTCGGTTTCATCCTCCTCGTAGTTGGTGATGTCGTGGTCGGCGAAGAGGCGGATGATCTGGTCGCGGCTCATTTCAAACACGCGCTCCCCGAAAATCTGCACTTCGCGGTTGGCGGTCTCGATGCAGCTGAGGCGGTAATCGTCCTCTTTGTCGAAGTATAAGGAGTAGCCCTCCTCCCAGTAGTTCCAGGCCTGATGCTCGAACTCATCCTCCTCATCAGACTCTTCAACCTCCTCCGGTTCGCCAATCAATTCCTCAACTTCGTCCATTGTCAGGCCAAACTTGATCTTACCAAGCCCCTTGCCTAACCTGATGTCTTTATTGATCATGTTCAATTAAGTGATTTTATATTTGCAAAGATACGGTTTTTACCTTCTGTAAGGTTTTTCTTTTTATTTTGATACTGCGTCTTGGTGCAGGATCCTAAAGCTGTAAGTATAAACTTTGGCGTCTTTGTAGAGCTTCAGGTACGTAGCGTATGCCGGTTTGCTGATGCTGTCGCCCCTGGTGGCAAATGCTGAAAACCGCTCTTTTTGGTTACCAGATACGGGTTTCGGGATAAACATATATTTTGCCTCGCTGTTCTCCACCTCAAAGTATACTGCTCCTACGTTTGAAGATAGATAGGTTATTTTACCGTTGATAGCAGAAGTATAGAATAGCTCCGAATCCTGCCTCCCCCTTTCCTTTACAGAGTTTTGGTACCAAGCATGAACATAAAAACCAGCAGCACAGCGGCCACAAGGTAGGGCTTCTTCATACTTTATACGTTGCCTCAAACGCGGCTTTCATGCTTTTATACTTTTCATGCTGCCTGGCCTGCTCCCATTTCTCCTTAAATATGGCTGCGGACGCTGCTTTTACGGGATCGGGGTCCAGGGGTAGTTGCGGGCGCCCGTGTGCCCCGCTCTGGCCTTTCTTGTCGTCGGGCACGGCCCCTTTATACTTCTGGCCGCTGCGGTGGTTGGCATAGCGCCGGCTGCGGGTGTAGCCCATCTGCAGAAACTTCCGGGCCATGTCCGCCCCCACAAAGTCGTCTTGCTGCAGGTACTCCAGAAACAAGGTATAAATTTTCTCGCTCGACTCGCGGGCCACCTCGGGGGTTTTAAACCGCCAGTAAGGCAGTATCTCCGATTTGTAAGGCTCTACCAGCAGCACGCCCTGCTCGCCCTTGCCCACCCGGTACAATTCCGGCTGCTGCCGGAAATCTATACTTTTAAAGTCGAGGCCGTAGTTAAATGATTCCTTCTTCCCTGTCGGAGCCATAAAGCGCGGGTATTCCGGTTACCGGGTTCTCTTCGACAAACGGATACTGCTCCGGGTAGATAATGATAAAGCTGTTATCCTTGTAATTTTTGGCAAGTATACGCGGCACGTTGTCCATGTTACTGCTGTAGGAGATCGTTTCCATGCGGGCTGATATCACGATTACCATGTCATCCGGGCTCAGCTCGCTGTGCATTCCGTCAAACTCCCTGAAGTTCTTATAGGGCAGGTATTCCGCATCGATGGCTGGCTTGGTTTGCTGCACCGCCTGCTTCAGGGTCTCCACCGTGCTCTCATGGTTTCTGAACACTACCCTGGCCCCGAGTTGCTGGGCCAATATCTTAATTGCCCTAATCCATCTCAGGAATCCCCTCTCCAGTTCTGCGTTATTAGGTACCACCACCACCAGGCGGCTCGTGGTATTTATCGGTTTGATGATTTTACATACCAGGATCATCTGCTCGGTGTTCTCCAGCAGGTTATCCAGCACCGTTCCGAAGATGCGGCCGCTGGTCGTGATCTTCGCGTTCCAGCCTATAATCACTTCTGTGATCATCAGTTCTTTGATGGCGCGCAGTATGCCGCTGGCGATATTAATGTCTATTTTGGCTACCAGCTGTACGTCGCTGTCGGTGGCGGAAGCATGCTTTATAGCCTCCTGCAGCATTTTGTTCTTCTTGTAGATTTCCTCCTCGGCGCGCTCATCGTCTATCACCACAGCCAGTGGGTAGATGGGCTCGTTGTAGTCCGGGTTCTTCATCATGATGGCCAGGTCCACCAGGCTTTCGATGTTCTTCGGGTTGGCGATTGGCACCAGTATTCTGTCCGGCTTTTGGCTCAGGTCCGGTTTCTTCTGGCTCTCCACTATTGCCAGCGCCCTGCCCGATTTCTCCGTTACAAAGGAGCTCACCAAACACGTAACCAGGATAAGTACAATCGTGCCGTTCAGGGCCTCTTCGTTTATCATGCCCAGGTTATAGCCCACCAGTATCACCGCCAAGGTAGCTGCAGCGTGCGCGCTGCTCAGGCCAAAGATCAGGTTCCGCTGGATGCTGGTGTAACCATAAATCTTCTGCGTTGCCCAGGCTGCCAGGTACTTTGTTGTCAGGGCCACCACTACGATGGTGCCTGCAATAATCAGTGCCTCCGGCCCCCTCAGCAGCACCCTTACATCCACCAGCATGCCCACGCTTATCAGGAAGAACGGGATGAACAGGTTGTTGCCCACAAACTCGATGCGGTTCATCAGCGGCGAGGTGTGCGGGATAAGCTGGTTTAGCGCCAGCCCCGCCAGGAACGCACCAATGATTGCCTCCACGCCCGCCAGCTCCGCTAAAAAGGCCGCCGCAAATACCATCGTCAGCACAAAGATGTAGTGGGCTCCTTTCTCACTCTCCAGCTGCTTGAAAAACCACTTGGCTATGATGGGGAATATGTAGGTGACAATGGCCGTAAAAATGGCCAGCGAGATACTCAGCCTGATCCAATACGCCATATCCAGATCGCCTTCCGCAGAACCTGCCACCACCGCCAGCACCAGCAGTACCGCCGTGTCTGTGATAATGGTGCCGCCAATGGTTACCGTCACCGCCTCGTTTTTACTAATGCCCAGCTTGCTGGCTATAGGGTAGGCGATGAGGGTATGAGTGGAGAACATACTTGACAGCAGTATGGCCGGGGCTAAATCGTAATTAAAGATGTAGTAAAATATGGCAGTGCCTACGGTTATGGGTATTAAAAAGGTGAGAGCTCCGAAGCCAAGACTTTTGTTCTTGTTCTTCTTGAACTCGATCATATCGACCTCCAGCCCCGCCAGGAACATGATGTAGAGCAGGCCCACCGTTCCGAACAGTTCAATGCTGGCGTCTCTTTCCAGTATACCAAATCCATAGGGTCCGATGATCACCCCCGCCAGAATCATCCCCACTATGCCCGGTATCTTGAACTTGTTTAGAACAATGGGCGCGATCAGGATGATGAGTAGTACGAGCGTGAAGATGAGCACCGGTGCCTCGAACGGGAGTGTCAGGTCAATTTTTAAAAGCATTTCTTATTCTCTTGTGTAGCTTTCCGTTTTTTGGAGTTTCAATATACACATTTTTCTTCTGTGTCTCCTGCTTGTGTAAGTCCCCTGCCCTGTTTCACAGGCCCCTTTTTCCAAGCTTTCCACACTTTACGACACCTAATAACTTTTATAAAATGATTTTTTAAAAAGAATCATCTTTTGTTTTTAGGGCTGTTTATAAGTGGACAACTCTACTCAAGTTTGCGTACTGCCCATAACTTGTGTACTGCAGCTTTACTTATCACCAGTTTCCGGGTTACACTGTGAATTTTATTTCTCTAAGCTAGAATACCTTAGTTGTGTTTTCCACTTTTTGCCCGTTTGTGTGTATTTCTTTATAAACACGAAACAGAAACGTGGAAAAGGTCTGAAAGGGTGGCTGGTTATACACTGGTATCCACTTTTTACCCTCTGTGTAAGCCTTTGTTTGGGTGTGTAAGATATGTGCGTGTAAGTTGTCCCTACCCTTACCCACCTTTATCCACACATTTAAACACATCTTTGTGGATTAACAAAAAATTTTTCCCATCCGCATTTTTCCTTCGGCTCACGGACACTTTTAGCCGCCTCTACTCATTGATTTATACTTTTTGATACTCCCTAACTGTTACCGTTTCCTGGGTTGTTATACTTGTGGTGTTGTTTGAATTTATTACGCATGTGTTCCCTAGCGGGCGCATTACACAGTGCTTTATTTTTTTAGGAAGTATACTTTGTGACTGGGGGGAAGTTGAATCGCCCATTCGTTGTCTGGTTCAAGCCTTACTTAACGAATATGCTTTTTGTGTAGGGCGCAGGAATGCATGGGCACAAAAAAAGGAGAGGTGAAAGCCTCTCCTTCGTGGTTTATACTTTGCTGTTTTTATACTTGACGGGCTATACTCCGAGGACCTTAGAATTCAATGTCCAGATCTTCCAGTTCCCAGTTGGCCCGCACTTCGATCAGGTTGGGGTATAGGAACACGGGCTCAGGCTCCCGCTCCAACTTAGGATCGGCGTCATCCCACTTGCCGTTGTTATTTTCATCTACCAGAATGCGGAGGTAATAGGTGCCGGGTGCAATGTTCCTAAACCGATACGTTTTGCCCGGGCCGCGCTCCTCTACCACTTTATAGTCATTGGTGAGTAGCTGCAAAGTATAGGATTTATACTCCGTTGTGATAGAACCGCTGAAACTTCCCGTCGATCCTTTTCCTTCTGCTATACTTAGCTGCAGTGGCGGGAACGAGATCGGATCGCCTTGTAGCGGAAGTATGGCAGTGCTATCGAGCAGCAGGGTCAGCTGCCTGATGTTGTTGCTGAGGCTGGGCAGCGTAAAGCTTAGTTCGGTGTTGGTGCGGTCGAGTCTTACTTCCTCCGGGTACTGTAGTTCTTCTACCACAATACTGTCGGCCATCAGTGTGACTGGGGTTTTACCTGCAATGCGTACGGGCGCCTGAAGTTCTACGGTTACCTCCTGTCCTGCCCGGTATCCTTCGTTCTTTCCGGTGTTCATAACCTTAAGCGCTGCCCCTCTCACACGTGTGGATGGTTTTCCCTCAAACGCTATTTGCAGTGAGTCTGACGTGATATTTCCCGCAGAATCCACAGCTGCAAGTATAGCCCTTCCACCGCTGAAAGCATCTGTTTTAAACAGCTCTATCGTTTTCCCATCCGGCAGTGCTTTGGAGAGAAGCGTGTCTTTCTTATCCGCGGACACCGCCGTGAATTGCTGAATCCCCTCGTTGTACCCTGCCACAAATCGATCGGTAAACCTGCCCCTGTTCATCAGGATAGGCTTCTTGGTATCGATTCTTACTGTCTGCAGCAGCACGCTGTCTGTGGTGGAGGTAATGGTGATGGGTTTGGCCAGGTAGGCGATGCGCTCTTCCTCGGAGTCGTAGAAGCTGTTGTTGTTCTTATCGAGGAGGGCGTAGATGCGGTAGCTGCCTTCCTTGACATTGCGCAGGCTAAAGTTGCCCTGGTCGTCGGCATTGGTCAGGTAATAGGGGCGGTTTTTTCTTACGCTCATGGTATCCCCGGCCTGGTATAATAGCACCATGGCTCCCTTCTCCGGGGTCTGCTTCATCAGGTTGACAACATTGCCTGCTACGCGTGCCGAGTCTATATAAGATCCAGTACTGAAGGAGAGGATAAGGTCCTGCGCTTTGTTCTTTTCCGTAATATCGGTTACTCCTTCTCTAAAGTTGAACGTGAAGGTGGTGCTATCCTGCAAGGGCTTTTCGAACTCCAGTACAAGCTGGGTTTTGTTTATCACTACCTTGTAGGGATTGTTGATATTTGGTGTAATCAGAAGTTCGCGGTTTAACGTATTTTGCTGAACCTCTTCATCAAACTCCAACGTGACGGTGCGGGTATCCACATTTAGTTGCTGGTCTGTTGGGTTACTTCTCAACAGCTTTGGTGGTTCCTCATCCCGTGGTCCGCCCTGCGGGGCGCTTTGAGTGGCGCAGGCTACCACCCCGGTTGTAATGCCTGCCGCTATCAGTGCTCTAAGTAGCTTCATTGGCTGTGTTGTCTTTAAATCAAAATAGGCAAACTTCCGCTTGCCTATCTTATCTTTCACGCAAATTTGGCGCTATTATTTTCTTTTTGCTACAAAAATCAAACTCGAGTAATCGTTGCCGTTCTTCTCGGCGTAGCTGTTGGATCGGTAGCCGTTCATTACACTACTGAGCATGCTTGTTTTGCCCTGCTTGTGCTTCTCGCTTAGCATACTGACGTAGTAGGCATCAAACTTCATGGGCAGCACCTCCTCCAACTGCATTTTATGTTTTTTCAGAAAGCGCTTCATCGTTGGCTGCGTGAAATGGTACAGGTGGCGTGGCACGTCGTAGGCAGCCCAGTTTTCCTTGTACTCCTGTGCGTCGTGCGAGTCAGCGTTGGGCACGGCTATCACCATGGTACCATCCTCCTGCAGGTGGTCCAGCAATTGCTCCATCGTTTCGTTTAAGGTATGGATATGCTCCAGCACATGCCAAAGCGTTATTACCTCGAACTTTTCGCCTTCTATATCTTCCAGGTTGGCAGCTACTATCTCCCCTGTTTCTTCGGCTGCTTTCTGGCGTGCTTTGGCGTTTGGCTCAATGCCTCTTATCTCCCAGCCATCTTTTTTACAGGCCGCCAGGAATACGCCGGTGCCGCATCCATAGTCCAGGATACTTCCTTTCACGGGTGCATACCTGTTGATAAGTTCTACTTTCTGCTTGGTGGTAATGGACCGCACTACATGGTAGGCCCTGTTGATAATTCCACTTTTCGTATCTGAATGCGAGACGTATTCATCTGATTCATAGTACTGGCCAATGCTCGCGGCATCTGGTCTTGGATTGGTGAATTTGAACGAGCAGTTCTCGCATTCCACAATCACAAAACTCTCTTTTGACACGGAGTTGTCTTTAACGACTAAAAAGTTCTTAAAGGCTTCTTTGCCACAGATGGGGCATTGTTCCAGTCTTTCGTAGCTCATTTATTTTCCGAGGTATACCATTAACACCGATATGTCTGCCGGTGACACACCACTGATTCTGGAGGCCTGGCCTATTGTTTCAGGCTGTACCTTCAGCAGCTTTTCCTTTGCCTCTTTCGACAAGGCAGGTATGTCGCGGTAATTGATTTTACCTTTGATATTGTAGTTCTCAAGCTCGCTTACCTTAGCGGCCATCGCATGCTCCTTCTCAATATAGGTTTCATACTTTACCTGAATGCCTGCCTGCTCCACGCTTTCTTTCCCGTACTTGCTCAAGAATTCCGCTACTGCCGGCACTGCTTTGGCGATATGTTCTATCTCTACATTCGGCCGCTTGATGAGCTGCCCTGCACGCTGCTTTTCTGCTATCGGAGCAGACCCTAATTCCTCTAAAAGTCTGTTGATATCTCCTGGCTCAACTGGCTTGCTGTTCAAGTAGGAGATGATTTCTGCTGTTTCCGCTATCTTCTTATCCACAGCTTTCAGGCGATTTTCATCGGCCAGCCCCAGCTCATAACCCATCCTGGTCAGGCGGATATCGGCGTTGTCCTGACGCAGTAGAATGCGGTGTTCTGCACGCGAGGTGAACATGCGGTAAGGTTCGTCGGTCCCTTTGTTTACCAGGTCATCAATCAATACGCCGATGTACGCTTCCGAACGTTTCAAGATAAACGGTTCTTTGTCGTTTATCTTGTTGTGCGCATTTATGGCTGCCATCAATCCCTGGCAGGCGGCTTCTTCGTATCCGGTAGTTCCGTTTATCTGGCCGGCAAAGTATAAGTTCTGTACCTGCTTTGTCTCCAGCGTCAGGTTAAGCTGCGTCGGCGGGAAGAAGTCATACTCTATCGCATAACCCGGGCGAAACATCTTGGCATTCTCAAATCCTTCGATTTTGCGCAGTGCCTCGTACTGTACGTTTTCTGGCAAAGAGCTGGAGAATCCGTTCACGTATACTTCCACGGTATTCCATCCTTCCGGTTCTACGAAAATCTGGTGGCGATCGCGCTCCGAGAAGCGGTTAATTTTATCTTCTATACTTGGGCAGTAGCGTGGCCCTAATCCCTGGATACGTCCCTGGAACATCGGCGATTTTTCAAAGCCTGTTTTCAGGATCTCATGTACCTCCGGGTTGGTATAGGTGATGTAGCAGCTGCGCTGTTGTTTCAGTGGCTCGGTGTCGGTGTAGGAGAATTTGCTTGGGTTCTCGTCACCAAACTGCTCCTCCATGCGGCTGTAGTCCAGCGAGCGTCCATCCACCCGTGGAGGGGTTCCTGTCTTCATGCGGCCTGCCTCAAAGCCCAGTTCTTTCAGCTGCTCGGTTATGCCTTTTGCTGATTTTTCTGCGGCGCGGCCACCACCCAATTGCTTCTCTCCGATGTGGATAATGCCATTCAAAAACGTGCCGTTCGTTAAGATAACGGCCTTTCCGCGGATAGTTATCCCCAGGCTGGTGCGAACGCCCACAGCCCTGCCCTGCTCTACTTCGATGCCCGTTACCATCTCCTGCCAGAAGTCCACGTTCTCCGTTTGCTCCAAGCTCAGGCGCCAGGCTTCGGCAAACCGCATGCGGTCGCTTTGCGCGCGCGGGCTCCACATGGCTGGCCCTTTCGATTTGTTGAGCATGCGGAACTGTATCATGGTTTGGTCTGTGATGATACCGCTCATGCCACCTAAGGCGTCCACCTCACGAACAATCTGGCCTTTTGCCACGCCACCCATCGCCGGGTTACACGACATCTGCGCGATGGTATTCATGTTCATGGTGGCCAGCAAAACCTTCGAGCCCATCTTTGCCGCCGCCGCCGCGGCTTCACAGCCTGCGTGCCCAGCACCAACAACTATAATATCGTATTCTGGAAACATGTATTCTGAATTTTGAGATGTTTCACGTGAAACATCAGCAGCGGATAGGTAATTCCTTTTAAGACTAAAATTTGCGCAAAGATAAGGAAGAATCTTCTTCTTTACGCATAAGGGCCTCCTGCTCTTGGGTCTTATCTCTGAAGCCAAGCAGGTGAAGCACGCCGTGAATCAAAACACGGTGCAGTTCATCCTCAAACGGAAGGCCTAAGTCTTTGGCATTATCGCGGACACGGTCTATGCTAATAAAGACATCACCTTCAATAATGCCTTCCTCGTCGGCATTGTTGAAGGTGATAACATCAGTGAGTGTGTCGTGGTCGAGGTACTCAACGTTAATCTCGTGCAGGTAATCGTCGGAGCAGAAAATATAGGTAAGGCCGCCCAACTCCTGGCCATGGTGCAGTATGACGTCTGAAATCCACTCCGATACCTGAGCCGGGTTGCTCAGTTCAAAATCAATGTCCTCGCTAAAGAACTCAATTGGGTGATCCATTCTCCAGGTTAGGGATGTTAAAAATCAACTGTACTCTTTTACCCTCATCGAGGAAGTTAACCTCATCGCAAAGGTTACGCATCAGAAAGATGCCCCTGCCGCCGGGGTTCTCCAGGTTTTCAGGCGCGGTAGGGTCTGGCAGGTTTTCGTAGTCGAAGCCAGGGCCCTCATCGGCCACCTCAAAGAGCAGCTTGTTTTCCTCTACCTGAAGTGTCAGGTAGACGTTCTTGTCCTTGTCAAATTTGTTGCCGTGGCGAATGGCGTTGTTTACAGATTCCGTAACAGCAACCATGATGTTGCCATAGATGTCGTCTTCAAACTCAAATTCGTCTTTAGAGTTATCAATGAAGCTCTCAATAACTCTAATGTTTTCAATTAGGGAAGGAATCTGAATTTTAACCTGATTCATATTAATCGCTAAGTGTAAATAAGTGCTTTATTACTTGCTTATGTTGTTGAAGTACTCGTTTACCTTCTGCTTATAGTATGGTGTAAGCGCAGGAGGTATGGTTTTGAGCAGTTCGGTTTGCTTCTCTTTTGCTTTTATATACTTTTCAAACGAAGGGGGGACTTTGCGTGCAATATCCTGTGCGGTCTTTGCCTCCCGTTTATTGTCCAATTCCCGTTCCCTTGCGGATTTCTCTGCTTCCAGTAAACGTGTCAGGATTTCGCGCTGCCGCTGAATGGTCTGCTCGGTCAAACGTTTATTAACGAGATCAGTTTCGGATTGTTCCATCATCTTGCTAATATTTCCGAGATTGCCATTCTGCCCTTTTTCGCCCGGTTTGGCACCCTGCTTCTCCAATTCTTTCAAGGCATTACGAAGAGCCTCCTGCTCCGCAGCCAATTTAGCTAATTCTTCAGAAAGAGCCTTGCCCGACTTGCCTCCTTTTTTCAAATCGTCTATTTTTTTGTTCAATTGCTGCTGCAATTCTCCCAAATTTCCGGGCATGGGCTTGTTGCCCTTCTGTTTGCCGGCCATACCGCCCTGCATTTGCTGCATCGCCTGCTGCATTTGCTTCAGGGCATCGTTGAGCATCAGGGCCAGGTTGTTCATGCTGGTCATAGCAAGCTGCTGCTGTGCGGTGGCCCTGCCCACGTTGCGGTCGCGGAGCTGCTGCATGCTGTTATCCATGCTTTGGTTCATGGCAGCCACCTCGCGCGTCACAAACGACTCTATCTGAAATACCTTTTTTGCCAGGGCGAACAGGCTGTCTTCTATCACCTGGGCATTGTCGCGCAGGCTGAGCTGGCGCTGGGATAGCTCCACAAACCGCGGGTCGCTCTGGTGCACGCTGCGGAACTGCTTCATCAGGTCCTCCTGGTCAAAGGAGAGCGTGATGAGGTTCTCCAGGATGTCGCGCAGGTTGTCCAGGTTCTGCTGCATACCTGCCATGCCCATGCTGCTCTTCATTTCCTCCATCTGCTTGGCCATCTGCTGCATCTTCTGCCCTGCCTTTTGCTGCGACTCACTGGCTTTCTTATTTTGGTTCTTCTGCAGCTGCTCCTGGCTCTGCTGCATGTCCTGCTCTATACTTTGCTGGTCCTGCTGTTGTTGCTCCTCATTCAGCTGGTTGGGGTTGCTCAGCTTTTCGTTCAGGTCATTCAGTTCATCCAACTGCTGCTTCACATCCTCAAACTCCTGCTGCAGCTGCTTTTGCTGCTCCTGCAGCTGTTCATTGCTCTCCTGTTTCTGCTCCGTTTTCTGGGCCAGTTCCTGCTCCTTCTCCCCCATCTCCTGCAGCTTGCTGGCCACGTTCTCCAGCTTTTGCTCAAACTGCAGCTGCTTAAACAGCTCCAGCGCCCGCTCCAGCTCGCGCTCCAGGTTCTTCTCCCGGTTATCGAGTTTGCTCAGTAGTTGGCGCAGCTCGGCATCGTTTGGCTGCTGCTCCTGCAGGAGTTTCTCCAGTTCTTCGTAAAGCTTCTTCGTTTCCGGGTCGAGAAGGTCGTTCATGAGCTTCTGCAGCTCCTGCGCTTTTTCGGCCAGCTGCTGGCTCGGTTCGTTGAGCATGTTCTGCTTCTTGTTCAGCTCCTCAAAAAGCTCCTTCATCGAGTTGATGTCCTGCTCCAACTGGCGCTTCTTGGCAGCCAGATCCTCGAGCTGCTTGCGGTCCTGCCAGTTCATGTCGCGGCGGGTTTTCATTTTCTCCTCAGATCGCGATATTTCCTGCTCCAGCTGGGTGGCGCGTTCCAAAGTCTTGCTCATCTGACTGGCCACCGACTGCGAGTTGCTGTCCAGCTCTTTCTGCAGCTCGCGCTTATCCGGCACCTTGAACTCAAAGCTGCGGGTGCGGGCGCTCTTGGGGCCGCGAATGCCGTCGTTGTCCCACACCTGCACAAAGTACTCCAGCCTGTCGCCGGGCTGCAGGTTCAGGGCAGCGGTGTTCCATTGGTAGTAATACGTTTGGCTGAGCTGCTGCTTGCTCAGGGGCAGGTTTATACTTTTATACTTTGCCTGCGGATTTTGGTCGTTGCTGATGCGGTAGAGGAGCGATAGCCGGGTTAGGCCGTAGTCATCCGATACATCACCGCCAAGCACCATGTACGAGAACAGAGCCGTGTCCTGAAACTGCTCCAGGCTGATCTGCGGGTTGCGGTCCGGGATGGCGGTGATTTGGTAGCTGATCTGCTCTTTGTTGGCGCTATGCTCGTTGCGCAGGCTTATACTATAGTTCTGGCTCTGCTTGATGTCTTTGCTGGCGGTAAAGCTGTTGCCGTCCTTCTGCGCGGTTATACTTTCGGTTGGCTCCTCGAAGGCCAGTTTTATACTATCTGTTTCGGAGGTAGCGAAGTTCCAGGTAATGGTGCTGCCCTCGGGCACGGAGGCGTTACCAGTGTTCTGCACCTCTTCCGGCTTACGGTTAAGGTATTTGGGGAACTGCACCAGCATCCGGAAATCCTTCAGGTTGGGGCGGGAGAGCAGGTTTAACGTATAGCTGTCGGAGAAGAAGCCTGAGCCTTCGAGCTGGAAATTCACGGGGCGCTGCAGCTGCTTGAACGTATAGGTATAGCCTCCGCCCCTGGCGTTTGGCGTCAGTCGCTGCCGCCGGCCGTTATAGTTAATGTATACTTCGCTGGGCACTGACTTTCCCTCCACCGCCACATCCAGCGTAAAGTCCTCGCCCCGGTAGGTTTGCAGCGCCTGGTTCTGCACCACAAAATCAAAAGGGGCCTGGGGCGTGTAGTGTGTTTTATAGTTGATGATGCGCTCGGTGCCCTGCACAAAAATGGTAGGGTACACCAGCAGAATGAGCAGCGCAACAAGGGTGGGCAGGGCAATGTACTTGAGCAGCGGCTTGTTCTCGCGGTACGATACGGCCTCCTTGAACTTGAAGGAGAGCAGTTGCTGGCTCCGCTGGGCTATACTGGCACGGATAAGTTCGTTGCTGCGGTCCTGCTGCTGCAGCTGTATGGCGTTAAGCAGCTTGTCGCGTATCTCCGGGAAGTGCATTCCCACCTGCTGTGCCGCCTGCTCGTCGGAAAGAATGCGCCGTAACCGCACCAGCGCCGAGGCCGGCAGGGCAATCCAGCGCACAAACACATAGATAACCGCCGCCACAAACGAAAACAGCAAGAAAGCCCGCACATACTCCGGGAAATAGAACATGTACTCCAGCAGGCTGTAGACGATATAAACAGAAAGCAGGAGCCCAGCCGCGAAAATCCCGCCCCGCAACAGCATGTTGAGGTAGAATTTCTGCTTGAACTCCTGCAATTGATGCAGCAACTGATCGAGTGCATCGGTATGTTTCATGTCTCTCTGTTACTAAACTAAGGCATGGCGGCTATAGTTGTAAGTTAAGCAAATCCCTCTAACGCATTATACTTCAGGTAGTAAAAAAGTATAAATACCTGAAAGTATAACTGTGTTCGGGTGCATTTTAGTATACTCCTGCCCTACTCCAGCTCCAGCAACACCGGGCAATGGTCTGAGTGCCTGGCCTCGGTAAGTATGGCGGAGCGCTTCAGGCGGTCGCGCAGGTTTTCGGTGGCCATGTTATAATCAATACGCCAGCCCAGATTTTTGTTGCGTGCCCCGGCGCGGTAACTCCACCAGGTATAGTTGTGCGGCTCCTGGTTAAAGTGGCGGAACGTGTCGATAAAGCCGCTGTCCACCAATTTACCCATCCATTCGCGCTCCTCCGGCAAAAAGCCCGAGCTGTTCGCATTCGACTTCGGGTTGTGGATGTCGATGGGTTTGTGGCAGATGTTGTAGTCGCCGCTCACCACCAGCCCCGGCAATGTTTGTTTCAGGTCGCCGATGTAGCCGTGGAAGTCGTCCATCCACTGGAACTTGAACTTCTGCCGCTCCTCGCCGCTGGAGCCCGAAGGCATGTATACGCTCATCACGGAAACATCGCCGTAATCGGCGCGCAAAACGCGGCCCTCAAAGTCATAACATTCTATGCCACAGCCCACTTCCACGTGCTGCGGTTTCTCTTTGGAAAGGATGGCTACGCCGCTGTAGCCTTTCTTTACCGCCGGGTGCAGGTACACATGGTAGCCCATGTCCTCAAAGCGGGTTCTGTCGAATTTCGTTTCATCAGCCTTTATCTCCTGCAGGCACAGCACGTCGGGGTTGGCGGCCTGAAGCCAGGTGTCAAAGCCTTTGGTAAGGGCGGCACGGATGCCGTTTACGTTATAGGTAATAATTTTCATGGGTGAATTGTGTGGCGTAGCACGTACTTCGTATCAAGTATCACGACTTTTCCTCTTACCAGAGTCGTTAGTAAGGAGTAAGAGTGATGAAACAAGTATGAACCGAAGGATTTTATACTTCTTCATGGGCTTATACTTTAAGTTTATACTTTGCCGAAGGTCGGGCTACCTGATACGATCGTGGCGTTACGGATTAGGTTTACGGATATCGTCGGCACGGTTAAAGTACTCGATCACGTGCCATTTAAGCATCTGCTCCTGCTCTTTCAGGTTGGCAAAGGGAATGGGTTTGGCAGCCTTAAAGTGCGGCCAGCCCTCTTCGTCGCGGCCGGTAAACTCGTAGTAGCCCGATTCGGCGAAGACGCGGCAGGTGGCGATATGCATCAAATCCTGCTTCTCCTCCTTGGTAAACTCCCGTACGCCCATGCCCAGTTCCTGAATTCCGATCAGGAAAAGGATGGCATTCAGGTCCGGTTTTTTACCGAAGCGCTTCATCAGGTCGGCCCGCAGCTGTGTCCAGTTATGGTCTAAGTTTTCGCTGTCGTATATCATTCGATTAGCTTAAATGTAAAAATGGCTGTATGGTTAAACCCATCAAAGTATAAACGAGCAAGTTAAGATCCAGCTAAATAACCATGCAGCCATTTAATTAACAGTTTACTCGGCAGAGCCGCGCTCCTTCAGCTCTTCCCAATACTCCACGGCGCGGCGGAAGTGCGGGATCACGATGGAGCCGCCCACCAGGTTGGCGATGGAGAACACCTCCATGATTTCGTCGTCGGTCAGGCCCTCCTCGTAGCACTTGCCTACGTGGTACTTGATGCAGTCGTCGCAGCGCAGCACCATCGAGGCCACCAGCCCCAGCATCTCCTTTGTTTTTACGTCCAAAGCGCCGGCCGCGTAGGTGTTGGTGTCGAGGTTAAAAAAACGCTTGATTACTTTATTGTCGTAAGACATGATGCGCTCGTTCATGCGCGTACGGTAGTCGTTGAATTCTTCTACTAAGCTCATTGTTAGGTTATTCTTATGAAGGATGACTGTGTAAGGAGTCCAAGTATAAAGTTACGGCAAAATCATCAGAATACCTTAAACCATACTTGCCAACCCATGTTCGAAGACCTGCTGAGTCTGCTGTTCCCGGAAACCTGCTATGCCTGCAGCGGCAGCCTGGCGCGCGGCGAAAAGTATATCTGCACCAACTGCAGCGTAAAGTTGCCTTACACCGATTTTCATGTGCACGGTGCCACTGAGCTCAATCTGTTGCAGCGCAGGTTCTGGGGCAAGGTGCCGGTGCGCTTTGCCTTTTCCTATCTATACTTCAGGCCGAAGGGCCGGGTGCAGCGGCTGTTGCACCAGCTAAAGTATAAAGGCGCCAAGGAACTGGGCGAGCACCTGGGGCAGCGCTACGGCTCCCTCCTCTCCGATTTCCAGTACAACAGCCATTTTGATGTGATAGTGCCAGTGCCGCTGCACAAGTATAAGTTGCGCCGAAGGGGGTACAACCAGGCGGAGTGGTTCGCCAAAGGCCTTTCCAAGAGTATGCGCCTGCCCTACCACGGCAAGGTTATACTGCGCACTACCCACACTGGCACCCAAACCCGCAAAAGCCGCCTCGACCGCTGGCACAACGTGGAGCAGGTGTTTGAGGTAGACCGGCCGGAGCAGGTGCAAGGCCGGCATGTGCTGCTGGTGGATGATGTGCTGACGACCGGCGCTACTCTGGAGGCCTGTGCCCGCGCCCTTTTGGCGGCAGGCGCCACAGAGGTAAGTATAGCCACCATTGCCGCGGCATAGCTATACTTTGCAGCAACAAAGGCGGACCGGATGCCGTTGGTTTTTCGCCCTGTGCGGTTATTTTTTCGTAGTCAGAGAAGCTGCTTCAGAGGCAGTTTTTAAGAAAACGGATGAATGACTATGGTGATGAACAACAACACTGCTGAAAATAATGGTACAGATGTGGTACTGATTGGGGCAGGCATTATGAGTGCCACCTTGGGCATGATGCTGAAAGAGCTGAACCCGGACCTGAAAATTGAAGTGCTGGAACGGCTGGACGGGGCCGCCGCCGAGAGCTCCGATGCCTGGAACAATGCCGGAACGGGCCACTCCGCTTTCTGCGAGCTCAACTACACGCCCGAAAAACCCGACGGCTCCATCGACATTTCCAAGGCGGTGCGCATTGCCGAGTCGTTCGAGATCTCCAAGCAGTTCTGGGCCTATCTCATCAAGAACAACATCATCGAGCTGCCCAATTCCTTTATCCGGAATATCCCGCACATCAGCTTTGTGTGGGGCAACGACAACGTGGATTTCCTGCGCAAGCGCTACGAGGCTATGGTACAGTGCCACTTGTTCGATGAGATGGTGTATACGGAGGACCGCGAGCAACTGAAGGAGTGGATTCCGTTGGTGATGGAGGGCCGGGATACCTCGGAGCCCGTGGCCGCCACCCGCATGGACCTGGGCACAGACGTGAACTTTGGCGCTTTGACGCGCAGCATGTTCGACTATTTACAGAAGAAATGCGGCGTGGAGACGCACTTCGGCCATGAGGTGCGGAAGTTAAAACAGATGGGGGACGGCCGCTGGCGCATCACCGTGAAGGATCTGCAGACGGGTGAGAAACGCAAAATGTATACCCGCTATGTATTTATCGGAGCCGGAGGCGGCGCCTTGCCACTGCTGGAAAAATCGAAAATACCCGAGGGAAAGGGCTACGGAGGTTTCCCGGTGAGTGGGCAGTGGTTGCGCTGCATCAACCGCTCGGTCATTGAAAAACACGAAGCCAAAGTCTACGGAAAGGCAGCCGTGGGCTCGCCGCCCATGTCGGTGCCGCACCTGGATACGCGGTACATCAACGGGAAGCGCGAGCTGCTGTTCGGGCCATATGCGGGTTTCTCCACCAAATTCCTGAAGCGTGGCTCGTTCATGGACCTTCCCAAATCAATTAAGCCTACCAACCTGCGGCCCATGATTTCGGCTGGTTTGCAGAACATGTCCCTCACCAAATACCTTATAGACCAGGTACGCCAATCGCCGCTGGACCGGATTGAGGCGCTGAAGGATTTTTACCCGGATGCCCGCCCGGAGGACTGGAAACTGGAGGTGGCCGGGCAGCGGGTGCAGATCATCAAAAAGGATGCTGACAAGGGCGGAGTGCTGGAGTTCGGCACAGAGGTGGTAAGCGGTGCTAACTGTACCATGGCGGCGCTTTTGGGGGCTTCTCCGGGGGCCTCTACGGCTGTTTCCATTATGCTGAGCCTGTTAGAGCGCTGCTTCATGCACCGTATTAACACCGAGGAGTGGCAGGTAAAGCTAAAGGAGATGATCCCATCGTATGGCCAGTCACTTGCCGGGAACCCTGCCCTGCTGGACCAGGTGCGTTCTTATACCAGCGAGGTATTAGGGCTGGTGCCTGCTACAGCGAAGCGATAGAGCCTATAATAAAGTATACCCCATAGCAGGAGATGAAGTATAAGCATCCACCGCTATGGGGTATGAAGTATGGCTTGCAGCTGACTACAAAAGTATAAGGACAGTGTCAGGCAGAAGTATAAAAGACAGAGATCCATTAGCCAAACGGATTTATACTTGGAGAGCCGTTTGTCTTTTGTCTAAAAATCCTTTGTCCTTCTCAGCTGCTTGTCTGCTCCCGGTGCACATCCGATAAGGAAGGCTCCGCATACTCTATTTCCTCTGCCGCTTCCAGATCATCCAGCAGTTCCTTTACGACAGCGTAGTTAATGTTGAGCGGCACTTCCAGCACAAAGAAATCCTCGTTCACCTCCACCGACACGCAGCCCAGCTCGGCAAACTTCCGGCGGATGTCCAGCAGGGGTGTTTCCTCATTCTGGCGGATAACCTGTATGGTGGAGTTGCCCGATGGCTGCACCGTTTCCTTATACAGCAATCCCTCCTCCATCGCGTTGTAGGTGGCCCGCACCACATCCTCCGTGGCAATTAGCGGCACATAGTACGGGATGCTGTCAATCCGGTAGAGATCTTGTGCCTCGTCCACCTTTTGTGCCCATAGGGTTTCTGTCATCTCGCGCTCAAAAACATCGCTGTAGAAACGGAAGATGATCTTATAGCCTTGCTCCTTCTCGTTCATCTGAAGTATAAAGTATAAAAAAGTAAAAGCCCGAACCTTAGCCCGGGCTTTTACTTTTACTATGTGTAACTGATATTGTTCTATCTGTTTGAACCAGCGTTGATCATGGCGCAACGGAAGCCGATGGTAGCTGTAGAAGAATCCTGAGCCATGAAGCGGCGTGTGCCAGGAGACAACCAGTAAGCTACGTCTTTCCAGGAACCGCCCTTGTAAACGCGAACCTCATCGCTCACCAGTGAGTGGTATCCTTCGCTAGAGTCATAGTTGGTAGACTCATCCAGGAAGCCGTCACGACGGAACGGGTTCAGGTCTTCCACATCCTGGAAAGAAAGCGGACGGTATACGTCCTGCACCCACTCGTTTACGTTACCAGCCATGTTGTACAGGCCGAAGTCGTTTGGCGGATAAGCGTAGATGTAGTCAGTGATCATGGCGCCGTCGTTCAGGGAGCCTGCAATACCGGCATAGTCACCACGGCCGCGCTTGAAGTTAGCCATGAATTTACCCATCTGCTTGCCATACGGGTTACGTACCTGGTGGCCGTCCCATGGGTAAATACGGCGGTTATTCTGGTTTTCGTCTTCTGTGTACTGGGTACCGATCATAGCCTGCGCTGCATACTCCCACTCAGCCTCTGTGGGCAGGCGGTAGTTCGGCAGCACGTAGCCAGATTCGATAGATGGCTTCTCGCCTTCAGTAGTCTCGCCACCTCTGTTACGACCAAACAGACCTCTTCTGCCACCGCCAGTTGCCTGCTGTGCCAGAATCTGGTTTACCTTATTGGTACGCCAGATAGCGAAGTCGTTTGCCTGCAGCCAGCTTACACCCACCACCGGGAAGAAGCGGAAGCCTGGGTAGCGCAGGTAATACGTTACATACGGGTCGTTGAAGGAAAGCTGCTGAGACCAAACAGTCGTGTCCGGCAGGGCAGCCTGGTATACTTCCGGCAGCGAGTCACGCTTCAGGTCGTGCAGGTACTCCAGCCAGTGTATGTTGGCCACTTCGGTTTCATCCATATAGAAAGAAGCCACAGTCACGGTACGCTCCACGTTGTCGCGCGTCATGGCGATGTCCTCCTCCATTGAGCCAAGTACGGTACGTCCACCCTCAATAAAGACCAATCCTGGGCCTTGCGGGAACTCGGCGTAATCAGCCACGTCGAAAGCATTCTCGTCTTCGCCGTACTCAGCGCCAGTGGCAGAACTGTAAGCGCCAGGGTTTGTGCTGGTTGGCTGGCCGCCCTTACCACAGGCAGTGAGCAGCATACCTCCTACAACCGCAGCCGATAAATACTTGATTAACTTCATAAAATAGTACCTAATTTAGATAAGGTTCTTGTAACGTAAATTAATGTGCAATTATAAATAATATTAGAATGCCGGACAAACAATGCCTCTGTTAATTTTGCGGTTTAAACGGCTCCTAAACAAATTGTTAAAATCAGCCCCTTCAAAAACCAGCGAAACCTCGTTTGTGCCGCCCATTTCCCTGCTAATTCCCTTCAGCCCCACATCGTGGCTGAAGCCTGCCCTTAGCTGCTTTAGCTGCAGGCCCGCCATAAGGGACAAGGATTGGTCCTGGTTAGTTCCACCTACGGCAGGTACTCCTTTGTATATTATCCCTAACGTCAGGGGTGTGTATTTAGTATAGAGCCCTAAATCTAATCTTTTAGAACTTTGCTGATGTATAAATGTGGCTGCCGGCGTAAAGCTCAGCTCAAATAACTGGCCGCGCTCTTCATACGATCTGGCGTAAAATTTATACCCGGCAACCGCCGTAAAGCGCAGGGGCAGTTTTGTCGACTGGCTCAGCTCATACGTGGGCTGGTTAAGGTGGGCGGCGGTAAGTCCTACCCAGGCCTGGGCAGCGTATAGCAGACCCCCTACGGTAAAATCTGCATAGGTATTGGGATTAAATTCAAGCACTTCCGCCGATCTCACGGCTACCATGCCGTTGTCCGACAACTGGTCGCCGAAGACCAGGTTGTCATAGTCGAGGTTGAGGCGGTTTATACTTGCCTGCAGCCCCGCCGAAAGGGCCCAATTGTCGCTCAGGTTGGTGTGGTAGGCATAGCCTAGCCCGGCCTGTAGTTTTTTGAGCCCCCCTACCCCGGCGCGGTCCTGCTGGAGTATCAAGCTAATTGCACTTTTCGAATCGGGTATACGGAAGGCAGCAGCCAGGGAGTTGGTAATAAAGGAGCCGTTGAGCGTAGGCCACTGCTTGCGGTGCGACACCCCGACGCTCCAGCTGTGGTCGAGGCCGGCAAAGGCCGGGTTGAGGAACAGGCGGTTGGCGTACTGCTGCGTGTGCTGCACATCCTGGGCCGCGGAAGTATACATCCACAGGCAGGCCATGCTTAGCAGCAATATCTTTTTTAAACCAGCACCCATGCCTTACAATTTTCGCCCAATGCGGCAGTTAAGTTATTCATTAGGTTACCTGTGCCCCAACCAAAGTATAAAGTAGCACGATTTTAGCTATAATTGCTATAGTTTAGCTTTTACATTCCGTACATACTCCAAAACTACTACTCATGAAAAAAATTGCCATTGGCTTTGGTATCTTTCTGGTCCTGTTGCTGATAGCGGCGGCGCTGGTGCCAGTGTTGTTTAAAGATAAAATCAAACTCGCCCTCGACCAGCAGATAGCAGAGAACATAAACGCGCAGGTGATCTATAAAACTGACGACGTGAGCCTCTCGCTCTTCCGCGATTTCCCCAACCTGTCGCTGGGCGTGGAGAACCTCTCTGTGGTAGGCGTGGACTCCTTTGCCACCGATACCCTGGCCCGTGTCCCCTCCTTCCGGTTGGGCATGAACCTGCTGAGCGTTTTCGGGGACGAGCTGAAAGTGAACTCTATCACGCTGGATGAGCCGGTGATTCGCTTGCTGGTGCTCAAGAGCGGCAAGGCCAACTGGGACATCATGAAGGAGGACACCACCGTGACCGAACCTACCGATACCACCGCCTCCGACTTTAACATGGCCATCAAGGGCTGGAAAGTGAACAATGGCACCATCTACTACGACGACCTGAGCATTCCGTTTGGCTTTGCGGCCTACAACGTGCAGCACAGCGGCAGCGGCGACTTCGAGAAAGACGTCTTCGACATGGACTCCAAAACCACGGCCGACCGCTTCGTCATGACCTATGATGGCGTGAACTACCTGGAAAACGCGCGCCTGGACGCTGACGTGACCATGGCCATGGATCTGAACCAGTCGCTGTATACTTTCAAAGACAATAACATCCGCATCAACGAGTTTCCGTTTAAGTTTGCCGGCTCTATCCTGATGCCCGATGAGGCGATTGACTTCGACCTGACCTTCAGCGCCACCGAAACCGACTTCCGTAACGTGCTGTCGGTGGTGCCGGGCATGTACAGCGAGGAGTTCGAAAACATCAAGACAGAGGGTAAGCTGAGCTTTGACGGCTACTTCAAGGGCCGCATGATCGATACCCTGATGCCGGGCTATGGCGTGGACCTGAAAGTAATGGAAGGTTTTTTCAAGTATCCGGACCTGCCGGAGGCTGCCCGCAACATCAACGTGGATATGAGCGTGGCCAGCAAGGACGGCACCCCGCAGAACACCAACATCAACATCCGCCAGTTCCACATGGATTTGGGCAAGAACCCGATTGACGCCAAGGTAGTGATCAACGGCCTGGAGACAATGCAGGTGGATGGCAACGTGAAGGCAAACGTGGACCTGGCCGAGCTGACCAAAGTATACCCGGTGGAGGGAATGACCCTGCGCGGCCTGCTGAAAGTAGACGCCGACGCCAAGGGCACCTACTCCAAAACCAGCATGCCGGTGATAGACGCCGACCTGAACCTGACCAACGGCTACATCAAGTCCAAAGACTTCCCGGCGCCCATCCAGAACCTGAACATGGTGACCAACGTGCGCAACACCACCGGCAACACCGACGACACCCGCATCAACATCGAGCGCTTTAACATGACCCTGGACGGCGAGCCGCTGGAAGGTCGCATGCTGATCACGGGGATCGACAAGCCCGCTTTCGACGGCCGCATCAAAGGCATCCTGGACCTGGAGAAGCTGACGAAGATCTTCCCGCAGGAAGGCATGACCGTGGCCGGCCGCATCAATGCGGACGTGACAGCCAAGGGCAAGCTCAGCGACATCGAGGCCGAGAAGTATAACAACGTGGTGGCAAACGGCACCATGGCCATCAGTAACCTGAACTTTGTGAGCACCGACCTGCCGCAGGGCTTTAAAATCGCGAAGGCCAATGCTACCTTCAACAACGAGCGCGTGAACCTGCAGAACATGAGCGGGCACCTGGGCAAGAGCGACTTCCAGGCAAACGGTTCGGTATCCAACTACATTGGCTATGCGCTGGCCGACGACCAGCCGCTGCGCGGCAGCTTCAACCTGACCTCTAACGTGTTCGACGTGAACGAGTGGATGGTGGATGAGACCTCGGGGCAGCCGGTGGAAGAAGCAGAGGAAGGCGTGGTGGAAGTGCCTGCCAACCTTGACCTGGCCCTGAACATTGATGCCAAGCAGGTGCTCTACTCTAACCTGAAACTGAGTAACGTGAATGGCCAGGTGCAGGTAAAGGACCAGGTGGCCAGGCTAAACAAAGTTACTTTCAACACCCTGGGCGGCACTTTTGCGGCTAGCGGTAGCTATAATACCAAGAGCCTGCAGAAACCGCTCTTCGATATGAAGCTCGACATCCAGGATTTGGGATTCAAGGAGGCTTTCAACGCATTTAACACCGTGCAGGTCTTTGCCCCTATCGCCAAGCTGCTGGAGGGTAAGTTTAACACCAGCTTTGCCTTTGCCGGGGAGCTGGGCCAGGACATGGTGCCGGTTTTCCAGACGCTGGATGGCAAAGGCGTGATCAACGTGCTGCACGCCGCCGTGCGCGACGTGCCGATAGTGGACAAAATCAGCAGCCTGACCCACTTTGAGGAATTGCGCAGCTTTGTAATTGAGAACAAGAAGATAGATGCCCAGATTATTGATGGCAAACTCGTGGTGAAACCGTTCCACCTGAAGATCGGCGATATCGACATGTCGGTGGGAGGCAGCACGGCCGCAACCGGTAACATGGATTTCACCACGGCCCTGAACGTGCCAACCGGCAAAGTAGGCCAGCAACTTGGCTCCAGACTTACCAATTTACTAGGCGCGAACCAGAACCTGGTGAACACCGAGCGCGTGACCCTCAACCTGAGTGTGGGCGGCACCTTCAGCGACCCGAAAGTAGCGCTGGCGGGAGGCTCTGTAAAAGAGAAGGCCGCCGACATTGTAGAGAACGTGGTGCAGGAGAAACTGAATATCGTGAAACAGGAAGCCGATGCCCGCAAGCAGCAGCTGCAGGACAGCGTAAACGCGGAGGTAGACCGCCGCAAGCAAGAGCTGGAGCGCAAGGCCCAGGAAGAGCTGGCGAAGAAACGGCAGGAGGCTGAGCAGCAGATTAAAAAGCAGGCTACCGACAAGGTGGGCGGCTTCCTGAAAGGGCTCACCAAACCGGCGCAGCAGGACACCACCAAGAACCAGCAGTAAGTTGTAAAGTATAAGCGCTGGGGAATCAGCGAAATAGCATAATTCCGGCAAGAGTAGCTGCTCCTGCCGGAATTTATTTTTTTAGCGCTATATATAGGAGTGCAACTTTTCCCCGTTATAGAATGTAAAAGGGGCTTTCCCCAAAGCATAGTGTTATTAACCAATGCAATTTTACATGATGAAAAAGAAATTTTTTCTCCCTCTGATGCTGAGCGGCCTGGTATGGTTTAGCTCATGCGACAGCAACGACGACAACGGCACGGGCACCGCCCGCATGGAAGTGCGCATGACCGACGCACCCGGCGATTACGAGGAGGTGAACGTGGAGATCAAATCGGTGCAGATTCACAGGGAGGATGGAGACACGGAAAGCGGCTGGATTACGCTGGACGAGATTCACCCGGGCATTTACAACCTGCTGGACTTCGCCAATGGCCGCGATACCTTGCTGGCTAGTGCCGAGCTGCCGGTGGGGCACATTTCCCAAATCAGGCTTGTGCTTGGCGACAACAACTCCGTGAAATTGAAAAACGGAGACGAAATAGCCTTGAAAACCCCGAGTGGACAGACATCTGGCGTAAAGCTGAAAATCGATGCCCACCTGGAGGATGACGTGACCTACATGGTGCTGCTCGACTTCGACGCAGCCAGGTCGGTGGTGCCGAAAGGCAACGGTGGCTATAACCTGAAACCGGTAATCCGCACCATCACGCAGGCCATTGCCGGCGGCATAAAAGGAAAGGTGACACCGGCAGAGTATAAACCGGGCATCTACGTTATCTCCGCTGCCAACGATACTATTGGCGGTTTTGCCAACGAGAGCGGCGACTTCCTGATCAAAGGTGTTCCGGCCGGAACTTACCGGGTGGAGTTCATCACGCAGTACGGCCAGCACAACAAAACGATCGAAAACGTGAGCGTATCGCAGAACCAGATCAAAGACCTGGGGGTGGTAATGCTGCCGCAGGAGTAATCTTTGGATAAAGGACTGTCTGACAAAAGACTGTTAGACAAAAGACAAAAAAGGAGCCTCTCTATTCGGGAGGCTCCTTTTCTTTTATACCAAGTATAAATCCTCCCTGGAGGGAGACTTTATACTTGCTCTATTATCCTTTGTCTAAAGATCCTTTGTCAAAAACCTAATACACTTGCCCCATCAGCTCGCGCACGTAGGTTACGTAGTCGGTGTTGGGTGGGGTATGGCCGTTTTTGCGCAGGTCGGTGGCTACCTGGGCGCGGTGGTAAGTAGCGTGGTTGAAGGCGTGCGTCAGAATGTCGAGTACGCGCGTGCTATACTTATGGCCCTGGCTGTTGGTGTAGTCAATCAGGCGGTTAAACTCGGCCTCATCCGCGTTCTCCACCAGTTCCTTAATCTTATAAGAAGCATATTCGTGCAGGTTCTTCAGCTCCTCCAGCGTGTGCTCCTGCCATACTTTAACAGGGCTTTCGGTGCCGGTGATGCGGGCAATCCAGATAGCTTGTGCGTTCAGGGCGTGGCTGAACAGGCGGGCTGCGTTGGCAGGCACCTCCGGCAGGTCGCTGAACACGTCCAGCATGGTTTTGTTGGCCCAGATATTATAATCTGCGAGATTTTTCAGTACGTCGTTTCCGGTCATGGTTAATCTAAACTTGCTCTAATGTTTTCTGATATCAAGAGGTGCTGACACCTCCCCTGCTATACTTAACGCTTTACCTTTAACTATGGCTACAGCAACTAAGTAGTTGTGCCGGTTGCCTCTGGTACAGCTATACTTTTATAGCAGCCGCAAGTTAAGGATTTTAGCTGTAGCAAGCATGTTGCGACATTGTTTTTGAGTACAAGCGCTTTACAGGAGGCTTTTATACTTTCCGTGAGCCTTTAGAAGTCTGCGCCGGCAAACGCCAGCAGGTAGGGCAGAAAGATGATGGTACCCACCACTGCGGCCGTGGCGGCGGCGATAAGTACAGCGCCCGCAGCCAGGTCCTTCGCTTTGCCAGCCAAAGGGTTATACTCCGGCGATACCAGGTTCACCACCGTCTCAATGGCTGTGTTCATGATCTCGGCCGTTACCACCAGCCCTATACTTGCCGCCAGCAGGCACCACTCTGTTTTGGTCACGTCAAAGGCAAAGCCCAGCACCACCACTACTATGGCCGACAGCACGTGCAGGCGCATGTGCGGCTCCGACCTGACGGCTGCGTTGATGCCCTTGAAGGCAAAGCGGAAGCTGTTGTAGCGTTTTTTGAAGTAGGCGCGCAAGTATAAAGCTGTTTTATAGGCCGAAGTATAAATTCAGGGTAAGGTACGGTTTATACTTTAAAATTCTAAGGTACGACTAACCCACCCCTAACCCCTCCAGGGAGGGGAATTTTAGTAAACCCATAGGCGGGGGTGGATTTTCACCTTTACACCAAAATCGTAAACCGCAACTTAATAAGCTATATAATTGGCGGTTACGATGGCTGCTCCGGGTCTAAGTTAATCGCAGTGGCATTAATGCAGTAGCGCACGCCGGTGGGGGTGCGGCTGTCTTCAAACAAATGCCCTAGGTGCTGGCGGCAGCGGCTGCACAACAGCTGCACCCGATGGCGACCATATGTGTCCAGTGAGCAATGTACCACGCTTTCACCTACCTGCTGCCAGAAGCTCGGAAAGCCGGAACCCACCTCGAATTTATACTTTGCCCGGAACAGCACTTGCCCACAGCCGGAGCAAGTATAAGCACCTTGTTCCTGCTGGGCCTCCCCTACCTTGCCCCTGTGCCTGAACATCGGGCGGCTATCCCTCCTTCTCCAGTTCCTCTACCGGCACAAACTTCATGGAGAGGGAGTTAACGCAGTGGCGGATGTTTTTAGGCGTCAGGTACTCGCCCTCGAACACGTGACCCAGGTGGGCGCCGCAGTTGGCGCAGACAATCTCGGTGCGGTGGCCGTCGGGGTCAGGCAGACGCTTTACGGCTCCGGTTATCTCGTCGTCGAAACTAGGCCAGCCGCAGTGCGACTCGAACTTATACTCCGAAGTATACAGCGGCGCATTGCAGCGGCGGCACAGGTACACGCCCTCGGCTTTAAAGTTGTTATACTTGCCGGTGCCCGGGTACTCAGTGCCTTTGTGCACGATAATGCGCTCCTCCTCCGGGGTAAGCTTGTTATACTCTGATGGGTCTTTCGCTATTTTCATGGGTTATACTTGGCTTAATGGTGATGTATACTTGGCTTAACAAATAACGCACCGCAAGGGTTTTGGAGTGACAGGATGGCTGGCTTTATACATTATACATTCCTATGCCCCCTGCCCCACGTGCTGCGACAGGCCGCCATCCATAAAGTAGCTGGAGCCGGTTACGTAGTCTGCGTCTGAGGAGGCCAGGAACAAGGCCACCTTGGCAATCTCCTCGGGCTTTCCGGCGCGTTTCATCGGGATGTTCTGCTCGCTCTCCTCGCGGGCCTCCTTGTCATCGATGGCCTTCTGGTTCATGGGTGTCAGGATCATGCCGGGGCAGATGTTGTTTACGTTGATGCCGTCCTCGGCCAGTTCCAGTGCCAGCGTACGGGTCAGGTTGCGCACAGCGGCCTTGGAGGCGCAGTAGTCTGCCGTGCCCGCCGACACGATCTCCTCGTGCACCGACGACACGTTGACAATCTTGCCCTTGCCGCCTTTTTGCAGACGGTGGCGGATAAAGGCGCGGGAGCAGAAAAAGGTGCCGTAGAGGTTGGTGCGGATGGTGCGGTCAAACACCTCGGTGTCCATGTCGGCCACGTTGATGCCCGAGCCGTTTACCGCCGCGTTGTTGACGAGTATATCCAGGGTGCCGAACTCCTTCAGGGCCTGCTCAAAGAGCTGATCCACCTTCTGCTCATCGGTGATATCCACCTGCAGCACGATGCCTTTGCGGTTGTGTTTTTGTACCTCCTGCAGCGTTTCCTCAGCGCCTTCTTTGTCCGAACGGTAGCAGATCACCACGTCTGCCCCTTCTTTTGCGAATTCAATGGCCGTGGCCCGCCCAATGCCGGAATCGGAGCCCGTAATCAAGGCGATTTTACCTTTAAGTTTGTCCATAGTAGTATGTTTAGGTTTTGGCCGCCTTACGCTGAAGGCGCTTGTAATCATACTTATGGTTTAGGCGGATGGTTATGGTTGCCTCGGAAAGTAGTTTATGAATAGCAGGAATCAGGTTGTTGCGGGGCTGGTGTGCAGCCGGTAAATGAGCGGGTGCCGCGTGTTCACAAAGTGCGCCACAGCCTCAGGGGTGAGAGGCTCAGGGAAGGACATGAGCAGCAACGTGAGCGGCTGCAGGCCGGGGTGGTAGGGCGGTTGCTGGTAAAAGTGGTGGTTTAAGGTAAAGCCGCCCTGCTCATAAAACCGGATGCGGCGCTGCTGGATTTCCTCACGGGGCGGCTCCACCTCTAAAAGTATGGGGCGTGCATCACGGTTAGTGAAGCTTTCCAGGATGCGTTTGCCATAGCCCCTGCCCCGTTGCGCCGGAGCAGTAGCCAGGTGCTCTATGTAGCGCACCTCCTCAAAGCCCCACCACAAAAGTATACCTACCAGGGCCTCTTCCTGAAGTATAAGCTCGAAGTGGTAAGGGGCATGTGGCATAATGTCGCGCTGCCATGCGAGCGGGCGGCGTTCCTCCAGCGGAAAAGCCTGCTCATACAAGGCCCAGGCCTGCCCGAAATGGCTATGTGAGGTATCTGTAAGTCTTAAGAAATTCATACCGGGATGCGGTTTGTAAAGAGATGCAAAGGTAAGGCTTATGGCTATACTTTTAAGGCAGCTTTTGCTTGGTAAGCAGCTTATTTATTGTCTGCACGATGCGCTCCACCTTGGTCTCGTCGGTTTTGGCTGCGTAAATCCAGTCAACCACGGCCTTCTGCTCCCGGTCAGAGCACTTCCGGAATTCCGCGTAGGCAGCCGGTTCGTCCTGCAGGCACAGCAGCAGTTCTTCGGGCACTTCCTGCGGGGTGCTGTCGGCATAAAGTATAACCTGCACCCAATCACCGGCCTGCTTCTTTAGCCTCTTCCGAATCTCGGCTTTTACCGGCAGAAACAGCTGCCCGTTGCCCATCGGCATCAGGTGGATGCCCTTTAGCTCGTAGCCGTCTATACTTCCCTTTACCCGCACCCACCCGAAATAGGCGTGCTTGTCTGGCAGAATCTCAGGTATGGCCGCGTAGGTCCAGCCTCCTTTGCCCGGGAATTTCTCCAGTAGGTAGGTTTTGTCTGTCAGGGAATGAGCCATGTTGTTTGAGTTAATGATTCCTAAAAGTATAAGGCGCCGGTCACAAAACAACTGCAAAGTATAACTGCCGCTTGTGCGATGTGTCCCCTGCAGAACCTATACCCGTGACTGTCTTCTCCATAAGTATAGTATTGCCCCGGCTTAAAAGCAACAGCAAGCGATCGCTACAACACCTGCTGCCCGTGTCATTTAACTGCATAAAGACAAGAAATGGGCAGTGGCGGATCACTTTTGGATTATATCAAACGTATAATTTTTATGCATAATTCGAGAACAAGAGCAGCGGCAGACTCGTTTTCTACAATAGAAGCAATAAATCAATATAGATGAGTTGGTGAATGAAATGGGCACTCCGCGGACTGCCTGAGAGGATGATCCTTTTATATTATTTATTCATATCAAATTTTAATACTATGAGCTCTTTCACTTCTTTTTTCAACAATTTATTTGGCCTTAAGGATCAACCTTCAGGATCCAGAGACCCACGGCGGGTAGTGGTAACTTCCTCCTCGCAGCCAGAGGTGCTGCAGAAAGTGATGCGGGAAGAAAAGCTATCTCACGGAGAGACAGTGATGGCAAACTTATCCCCGGTGCGCTTAGAGAAAAGCCGCGGCAAGATGGTGCTGTACTTTTGCCCCATGAAATCGATGGAAGTACTCGAAACACTTTCTGCCGGTGACGGAGGAAGCATTCCTAACCAGGTGATAGTAGAGGACTTAGCTATACCCAGAGAGCTGAAAGAGGGACTCTACATGTTGAAAAACGTTAAAGTGACCTCTAACGGTACCATGCAGGTAAGAGCGACAGAGCAGACCGAATGGAAGGTCGTGCACTCCGACCTCTACAGTTGGTAAACGGGATTTAATCAGGTTCAGAAACAGAAGTAAAAAACACAGGCATGCCCTGGGTATAACTATATTTAACACAACTTACAAAAGAGGAAAGCAGCCCCAAACGGAGCTGCTTTTCCAGTATACGTTAAATGACAGTTCTTACTCCTCCAGTTTCAGAGGATAAAAGCCATCACGGGCTCCTACAATCCTAAAGTTGCCATACTGTTTCTTAAGCGGATTAGTATGGTCTCCGTTCATAGGTATAACCTGTTTTTCTTTGCGGTTGGTTGTAATCTCAAGCTCTTCACCCAATGATACTTCGCCTGAAGAAGCCAGCTTAAACACGGTACCGGGCTTCATGCCTTTTGCTGAGTATATCGCCTTACCGGAGTTGCCGCTCTTAGCCGTGATATCGACATTGGCAGGCTGTGAGCCGGTATATTCCAGCCATAAGGAGTGTACATTATAGCTTCGTGCGTAATCGTTGTATCCCTCTCCTTCTTTACAAAGCTGCAGGCGGGCAATGGAACCCGAGCCTACATTCTTGCGCTCGGCACCAAATGTCACTACTGCTTTCACTACACCGGGAACGTTGTCAAACGAGACAAAGATGGACTCGTTCTTACCCCTGACCGGAATCTCCTGTTGATACAGCAGGTACCCGGAAGCGCTGTACAGCTCCACCTTAGAGCCCCTGTCTTCTTCCGCGATGTCGGTGAAGAGCATTTGTTTCATTGTAACGGAGCCTACGGGTGAGAAATCGAGCGTCACGCGTCCGCCTGCGCGGTTCGCCTTCGTGCCTGTTTCATCCGGCACGGTCAGGATTCCGCCGAACATGCCCAGCATCTGCCGGTCAAACGGGTTGGTGAGGTCTGTCGCTGGGTCGGTTGGATCGAGCAGCAAACCCTTGGTCTCCTCGAGGTACTTGCCGTTATGCCCTCTTCGCTGGGCGGTTACAGTCATCACCGCACGATTCTCTTCTATCATGCTTACGTGGCGCGGAAGTTCCCCGGAGCCGAACGTCTGCACCAGGTTGCAGGTGGTAGGGTCGTAGCCCACGAGCTTCTCTTCCTGCGATACTTTCATGGGCTCTACTGGATCCTGCTCGTTGATTTGCTCACAGGAAAATAGGAAAACAGATGCGATGGCAACTGCGAACGTTTTTGTACTTGTTGTTTTCATTGGAACGTAATTAGGGTATATAAAAAAGATAAGAGTACCGCGTGGTAATTAGCATATTCCCGATGAGGTGGCGGAGTTATACTTGCAGCATAGATTGGAAAATAATTATAAAATACGTTGCGAACTCAGATTTGAGGCTTTTTTGAACGAGCGTAATAACAGGGTGTTCATGGGTAAAAGTATAAAATTAGATAGATGACTCAGCTGATGTGTAGATACGGCGGATGCTTAGGATTAGTTGAAAAATTTGTACTTAAAATGAGTGCTATTTTAAAAACTGGTGAAATTGCCCTTCAGAAGTACGTCCTGGGTTCGGTGAAAAGAGTGCAAAAGAAGAAGCAGCACCGGCAGGAGCTGCTCTTAAAGTATAAGTTTACCGCTTAGGGCAATCAACCAAACTCTTTGGGGCTTAAGATTAAGGGTTTCCATACATGTTGGACTCGCCCCCGTCGATGGCGATTGTCTGGCCGTTTACGTAGGAAGCCGCTTCACTCAGCAGGAAGGCCACTACCCTGACCACCTCTTCGGGCAGGCCCAGGCGCCGGGTGGGGTTTCGCTGGGCATACGCAGCTTCTGCGGCTTTTGGGTCATTTGGGTTCACTTCCCTGAAAGCCTCGGCCACCATAGGCGTAAGGATGGCTCCCGGCGCAATGGCATTCGTAATGATGCCATCCTTGCCATACTCCAGCGCCGCGTTCTTCGTCATGCCCGAGACGGCGTGCTTGCTGGCCACGTAGGCTACCTGGTGCAGCACGCCCCGGATGCCTCCCACAGAGGCCACGTTTACAATGCGCCCATACTTTTGCCTTTGCATCACCGGAATCACATAGCGCATGCCGTAGTATACCCCCATCAGGTTAATGTCGATTACCTTCTTAAAAACATGGATGTCGTATTCAATCAGAGGCGCCTGGCGACCTTCGATGCCGGCGTTGTTGTACAAGCCGTCTATGCGGCCAAATGCTTTTTCAGTTTCGGAGACATACTTTTTAACGTCTTCCTCGTTCGAGGCATCGCCCACAACGGTGATGATTTTAACGGACGGGAATTCTTTGGTTAAGTTATCGGCGGCATCAGACAGCTGGGCTTCATTGAAATCCATCAAGGTAAGGTTTGCTCCCTGACTCGCCAACTCCTTCGCCGCCGCCAGCCCCAGGCCCATGGCAGCCCCCGTGATAATGATGGATTTCTGATCGAATGCTTTCATAATGGCTATTGTAAAGTATAAAACTCAGGATGACAGCAGGCTCACGGTAGCTCTGATCTGCCTTTTAGTGTCCGGTGTCGGAGCCAAGGCAAAGGCTTGGAGGGTGAGCCAAGAAGTATAAAACTACTTGGTTATACGATGGGGCCGGATTTCCGGCAAAGCCGAGCTAAACACGGCTACGAAGTATGGGGGCAAGATAAGTTGCCGCTAAAAAGGCAAGGTGCCTGTGGCCTGATAACTTTCCCCACCCTCCCCGGTTGTATAAGTACCGTTCAATCGAGAAACTAAATTAGTAAGTGATATGAAAATTGAAATAACCGGAGCCACAGGGCAGCTTGGCCGCCTTGTAGTTGGCAAACTTAAAAGTAAAGTATCCCCCGACAGCCTGGTGGCGCTTGTCCGTTCGCCAGAAAAAGGCGCTGACTTGGGCGTGGAAACCCGCGAAGCTGATTATGCCAAACCAGAGACGCTGGAAGCCGCCCTGAAAGGAATTGATACGCTGTTGCTGATCTCCTCAAGCGAGGTTGGCCAACGTGCCGCGCAGCACCATAACATCATTGAGGCAGCGAAGAAAGGCGGCGTAAAATGGATCGTTTACACCAGCCTGCTGCACGCTGATACCTCCACGCTGAGCCTGGCAGACGAACACCGCGCTACAGAGGCAGAGCTGAAGCAATCCGGTATTCCGCACACCATCCTGCGAAACGGTTGGTATACCGAAAACTATACAGGCTCTATCCAGGGGGCGCTTGCCGGTGGTGCTTTTATAGGTAGTGCAGGCGAGGGCAAAATCTCCTCGGCCTCCCGTGCCGACTTTGCCGATGCGGCGGTGGCTGTTTTAACCGGAGAAGGACACGAAGGCAAAGTATACGAACTGGCCGGAGACGAGGCCTACACGCTCAGCGACCTGGCTGCAGAAATCTCCCGCCAAACAGGGAAAGATATCCCCTACAAAAACCTACCCGAGGCTGATTATGCTGCCGCGCTTGCCAGCTTCGGTTTGCCGGAGGGCCTGGCCCAGGCCATTGCCAGCTGGGACACAGCCGCGTCAAAAGGCGACCTGTACGACGACAGCCGCCAGCTTTCCGCCCTTATCGGCCACCCTACTACGCCTCTGAAACAGACAGTGGCCGAGGCACTGAAAGGAGCTTCCAAAACAGCGTAGTTTATACTTTGCTGCCACACCATGTTTACAAAAGCTACTTCGGTAGCTTTTGTTGTTTTATAGCTGATGGGAAAGTATAGATTTTGGGAACTGCCGGTGACTGAGAAGTATAACTGTAGGTCGTGGTGGTGTCCGGTTGCCACAGCTTGCTGGCGCGGGCGATATATTTATCCCGCAAGTTTGAGCGAAGCGGTAACTTGTGGGAAAGTATGGCCGCAAGTTTTCAACTTGCGGAAGTATAAACCTGGAGAAAAGCCAGTTACAAACTGGCCGCAAAGTATAACCACAAGTTGCGCGGTCGCTAAACTTGCGGGATTGGAGTTGTGGTATAGAGAATTATTTTCTGTTTGTAATCAGATAAAAGTTTAGCCCTGCGCTTACAAGTAACAAAGTGATCAAGGCAATGGTAAGGGTTCTGGACGAAGCACTAGCTTCTTCAAGCTGATTAATTTTGTTAACCATATCGTGATATTTGGGAACAAGCATCCTAACTATTCCAATATCACGGGAGTTGCCTGTATAGTTAGCCGAGATAGCTTCAAGCCTTTGCAAATTAGCTGCATCAAATCTCTCTAAAAGCTTAGTTCTGGTACATTGGTCAGTTAAATGGACACCAGTGTAGTCACTATAAGCAAAAACAACGTAAGTATGACCTTCTTCGAAACCAAAGCTACAAGAGGAGCCAACCTGTTCTATGACAGATATAGGCCCTTTTCCAGCTTCCGAACTTTTAAGGCCCTGTATTACATCAAATATCACAACTTGGATTCCTTCTCCCTGTCCTAAATAGAACTTATCATCTACTACTTCCTTCACTTTGCCAATGAAGACTGTAGAAGCGCGCTTATATGCTGAATCTATTGGCTCTGGACTCAAACAAATACAAGCCATTGCTTGTGTAGTGCTCATTATAAAAGCCAGAGCTAATATTATCTTCATAGTCTCTATTCTGAAACATAGTTAGATGAGGGTAATTGTTGCTATACCCACGTAAGTACAAGATATCAGAAATTACACTAAGTTCTATAAAACAAAAAAGCAGCCCCAACCGGAGCTGCTTTTCCTTTATCTATAACACAGGTATAAAGTCTTGTGTCTAAATTCTAACACCTTACTTCTTCAAGCTGCCGATCATGTCTTCGGGGCGCACCCACTCGTCGTACTGCTCGTTGGTGAGCAGGCCAAGAGAGATAGCTGCCTGGCGAAGGGTGGTGCCTTCTTTGTGGGCTTTCTTCGCGATTTTGGCGGCGTTGTCGTAACCGATGTGCGGGTTAAGGGCCGTTACCAGCATCAGCGAGTTCTCCAGGTTCTCTTTAATGCGGGCTGTGTTTGGCTCGATACCCACCGCGCAGTGCTTGTCGAACGAGTCGCAGGCATCACCGATCAGCTGGGCGCTCATCAGCAGGTTGTAGATCATCACTGGCTTAAACACGTTCAGCTCGAAATGGCCGTTCATGCCGCCCACCGAGATAGCCACGTCGTTACCGATCACCTGGGCGCAAACCATGGTCATGGCCTCAGCCTGCGTTGGGTTAACCTTACCTGGCATGATAGAAGAACCTGGCTCGTTTTCCGGGATCAGGATCTCCGCTATACCGGAGCGAGGGCCGGAAGCCAGCAGACGGATGTCGTTGGCAATCTTCATCAGCGCCACGGCCAGTTGCTTCAGCGCGCCAGACGTCTCCACGATAGCATCGTGCGCGGCAAGGGCCTCAAACTTGTTAGGGGCCGTGATAAACTCATGGCCGGCATACTTGGAAATTTTCTCAGCAACCAGCACGTCGTAACCAGCCGGTGTGTTCAGGCCGGTACCTACCGCAGAACCACCAAGCGCCAATGTGCTCAGGTGCGGAAGCGTGTTGCGAAGCGCCTTCATGCCATAGTCCAGTTGGGCTACGTAACCAGAAAGCTCCTGGCCCAGTGTCAGCGGCGTGGCGTCCATCAGGTGCGTGCGGCCGATCTTCACCACATCCATAAACTGCTCTGCCTTGCTGTTGAGCGTGTCGCGTAGTTTCTGCACGAGCGGCAGCGTGTGCTCCACCACTTTCTTGTAGGCGGCAATGTGCATGGCCGTCGGGAAGGTGTCGTTTGAGGACTGCGACTTGTTCACGTCGTCGTTCGGGTGGATCTTCTTTTTCTCGTCCAGCAGGTTGCCGCCCAGCAGTACGTGCGCACGGTTAGCCACCACCTCGTTCACGTTCATGTTCGACTGTGTGCCCGAGCCGGTCTGCCACACTACCAGCGGGAACTCGTCGGCCAGTTTGCCTTCCAGGATCTCGTCGCACACCTGCGAGATGATGTCAGCCTTGTCCTGCGCTAATACACCCAACTGTGCGTTGGCCTGGGCCGCCGATTTCTTAAGGATAGCAAAAGCTTCGATTACTTCCTTCGGCATCTGCTGGCCACCGATGGTAAAGTTTTCCTTGGAGCGCTGTGTCTGAGCACCCCAGTACTTGTCTGCAGGCACCTCGATCGGGCCCATCGTGTCTTTCTCTACGCGAACTTGCATATCGATTTATGTTTTATTTAAAGGATCTAACTAACTGCGGTAAAACTACTAAAAAATATACTCCTGCGCTGCGCATACTTTCGGGCCGGCAAGCTTATACGATGCTACTTATGAACAGCAAACGGGGCGTAAGGTTACGGTGTGCGGGAAGTATGGATTTTCGGGGAAGTCTGTGCTAATGCGTAACTGCGCTGCTTTCTTTCGAAAACAGGTTGAGTATACTTGGCCACCCTTACAAGCTTCGAGCCCGCGTTATCTTAACCTAAAGACCTCGCGGTGTCCGCAGGTCCCGCGAGCGTCTGGCTGCAGTGCCGGGGCCAACCACCCCTGACCCCTCCTGGGGGTAGGGGCCCTCGACAAAGGCTATGGAGGGGAGCCTGTTACTGCTTTTGCTGAAGTATAAGCTTCGTCGCCGCTATTCCCGCGCGGACAGGTCGCGACCTGTCCCTACAAGTATAAACCTAGCAGGCTATTACACCCCTAATGAGCGATGCTCGCAAGCTTCGAACTCTCGTTCTCGCTTGTCCTCAAGGGGACAGTTTATACTTGCCACATTCCCTGTCATCTCGAGTACTCTCGAGGCGGGAGCCGAAGAGAGCCAGCGTAGCTGTGAGAGATCTATTTGGAATTCTAATCAGATCTCTCCCGAAGGTCGAGATGACAGTAAGGGCAGGGGCTATCGATTCTGTTCCCAGTCCTTGGGTTGAGCGCCTTCTAGATTTCCGGTGCCGCTGTGGCGGCATTGCGACCGAAGGGTAGCAAAGGAAATGTAGACAGCGCGATGCCCTCCTAGGCCTCCCGGCCTAGGAGGGCACTAAAGCCAGAGGTGCAACTGTAGGTATGTAAGTCTGGAAGATGAACGGCAGCTAGTAAGGATAGCTTGGTTCCAGTGGAAGGAAGCGGTGGCTAAAGGAAGTATAAACTGGCAAGTATAACTATGGCTTACGCGGATTAGGAAGTCCGGAACAGCGGCAATACAGCAAGGATAAAAGTATAGCCAACGTATAAAATTATAGCTGAAGCAAGTATGGCTTTTCAAGCCAGTTGAGTTACAAACTCGCGCCAGCGGGTATAAAGTATAGCAGCAAGTATAAAGTATGGCTTTGCGAGCCCAAGACAAGTATAAACCCTGCCCTACCGTACAACCCGGTGCCCCGACCGCTCCGACATCAGCGCAATCAGTTCAAACTGAACCTGTTTGAGGTAAGTTGTATTTAACTGGGTGCCATCGCGAAACGCTATCAGGTACTCCCCTTCCGTTCCCAGGTAATGGATACTTGAGATCTCCTTCATGTTATAGGTGCGGTTCTCCTGCAGCAGGTTCGTGATTTCTATCCTGTCTGCATCGATGTTTACGTGCCAGCGCATGGCGTACCAGTTCACCACCACCGAAACGACAAGCATCACGGCAAACAGCAGCTTGTAGACGTGGAGTGTATTTTGGCCCTCTACCTGCGTTAGGTACTTCCTGTACAGCTCATAGTCCTGCCCAAGCAGCGAGCTCTGGATCATGTATAGCGGTATAAGGGCCAGCGTAAGGCCTAGCAGCAGGCCGGGCGCGAAAAAGGCCCTGAAGTTGGGCGTAAGCACATGCAGGTGCTCGCCGGAGGCATGTATGATGCTGGAGACCAAAGCAAGCGCGCCGGAAAAGAAAACAGAGAACACGCAGGCAAAGAAGAAGTAAGCCAACATCAGCTTCAGCTCCTGTTTCTGCATATACTTCTCCTCGTCGGCGGTTAAGCGCTCCAGGTTTACGGCCGGCGAAAGGCGGCGCAGCGCGTAACGTATTACCGGTAGCAGAACGGCTACTGCCAGTAAGGCAATCAACAGGCTCTCAAGAATCTCAAACATAGGTAAAAAGGGTAATGCTGCAGCAAAGGTAACACCCTATTCCTCATTTTCCGACTGTATAACAGGATAACCAAACTGCCAGGTAGCTTGTTGGATCCAAAATACAACAAAATTGCAGCAAAATAACGTTCCACAGGCAGGGGCCGTTCACCTAACCCATGCGGCGTTCGGGCAGGCGTGCAGGCCGAAAGCCTGTTTAGGTTGGCGGAGGCGGCAGGGGTATTAAAAAAATAATATAAAGCTATACTGCAGCCACAGGTACAAAAATAACGCCGTTTGTACTATATTCTGAAGTTTTAAGGCATGCCGTTGAACTTTTTGAGTTGGCTGAAGGCTTAGAATTTTATACATTTGAAAAGGAATACCATAGCCGGAGCAGCGGTTTACTAGAGACTATGTCTGCCACCTGCCGGCTTTAACCTAAACCACATGAAACTTGCCAAGTTGGCTTCTTTTATAAGGGATTACTTCATTGCAATCTTCTCTTTCCTGCTTATTTTCCTGCTTACCCTTTTTACTTACTCAGAAACCAGGAAGAAATCAGAAGAGCGGAATGCGAAGTTGTTCGCCATGCGTACCGAGCAGGTAACCGATGCCCTAGACAAGCGCATGAAGGACTATATCCAGATTCTGATTGGGGGCAAGGCCATGTTCACCTCCTCGGACTCGGTAACCCGCCAGGATTGGGCCCGCTATTACGAAGCCCTGAAGCTGGAGAAGAACTACCCCGGCATGCAGGGCTTTGGTTATACCCATGTGGTAAGGCCGCATGAGAAAGAAAAGCACGAGCAGCAGATTCGGAGCGAGGGCTTTGAAAACTACCGCATCACCCCCGAGACCCCGCGCGACCTCTATACCGCCATCATTTTCCTGGAGCCCTTCTCTGACCGTAACCTGCGCGCCTTCGGCTACGACATGTACAGCGAGCCGGTGCGGCAGTCGGCCATGCGCATCGCCCGCGACACCAGGCAACCCACCATGTCGGGTAAGGTGCGGCTGGTGCAGGAAACAGGCCAGGACGAGCAATTAGGCTTCCTGATTTACCTGCCCGTGTACCAGGATAACGTGGAGCCGGAGTCTATACAGGAGCGGCAGCGCCTGATAAAGGGCTTTGTGTACAGCCCCTTCCGGGTGAAGGACCTGATGAAGGCCGTGCTGGCAGACGAGTTTGAAGACATTGACGTCGAGATCTACGATGGGGCCGAGCCTTCGAAAGAGAACCTGCTCTACAGCACCAGCCCCCAGTTATACTATGGCAGCAAGGCCAGAGAGTACGGCAGCCTGAGTACCATCACCATCGGCAACCATACCTGGCGGCTCTATATAACAGCAAAGGAAGGTTTCGGGCGCACCACCGAGTCCGAGCTACCATACTACATACTTTTAGGCGGCAGCATCATCAGCCTGCTGATGTTCTTCATTATCTGGTCGCTGTCTAACACACGGCGCTCCAACAGCCTCAAGCAAACCATCACCGACAACGCCACCGCGGCTCTGTTTATACTTGACTCGAAGGGGTACTGCACGTTTATGAACCCCGCCGCAGAGGAGATGACAGGCTATACGCTGGAGGAAATGCGCAAAAAGCCGCTGCACGACATGGTGCACTACAAGCACCTGGACGGCTCGCCTTTCCCGGCAGAGGAGTGCCCCATGCACAATGCCCTGACCAACATAAAGCCCCTGAGGGGCTACGAGGACACCTTCGTCCGCAAAGATGGCACCTTCTTTAACGTGTCGTGCTCGGTGCAGCCCATGGTGGAGAGCGGCAGCGATAACTATACCATTATAGAAGTGCGCGACATTACCGACGAGAAGCAGGCACAGCAGGCTATCATCGAAAGCGAGGCCCGCTTCCGCACCATGGCCGACAACGCCCCGGTGATGATCAAGATCATGGACGACGCCACCAACTTCATGTATGTAAACAAGCAGTGGCTCGACTTCACGGGCCATACCTTTGAGCAGACCATCAACATGAGTTGGAAGGAGCTGGTGCACCCCGACGATATAGACCGCAAGGAGCAGGTAACCCTGCAGGCCATAGAAGACCACAGCCCCTTCCGGCTGGAGTACAGGATGCGGCGCTTCGACGGGGAGTACCGCTGGGTGGTGGCCTCCAACACGCCACGCTTCGGTGCCAACGGGGAGTTTCAGGGCTACATCGGCTCCATCATCGATATCACGGAGATAAAAGAGGCGGAGCGCAAGGTAAAGCAGAACGCCGAGCTGTTGCAGAAGCTGTTCCTGGAGGTGCCGGCTGTAGTAGGCCTGGTGCGCGCCCAGGATTACCAGTATGTGCTGGCCAACCCGGGCTACCGCAAACTCTACGGCAACCGCCCGCTGGTGGGCAGAACAGTTTTCGAGGTTCATTCGGAGGAGGAAGGCCGCGAGCTTATTAACCGTCTGGATGAGGTGTTCCGGACAGCGAAACCATTTGTGGGCAACGAGATTCCGATACCTGCTGTAGAGCGCGGCAACAACGGAGAGCTTGCTCATGGCTATTTTAACCTGGTGTACCAGCCGCTGGTAGACGCCAACGGAGCGGTAGAGGCCGTGCTAATATTTGCCGTAGAGGTAACCGAGCTGGTAAATGCCAGAAAGGCCCTGCTGCACACCAACGAGGAACTGAGCGGCAAAAACGACGAGCTGCAGCGCATCAACAACGACCTGGACAACTTCGTGTATACGGCTTCCCACGACCTCAAGTCGCCGATAGCCAACATGGAGGGCCTGGTAACGCTGCTGCGCGACATCCTGCAGGGCAAGCTGGAGGCTGAGGACATGCAGGTGCTGGACATGGTGCAGAGCTCTATCAACAAGCTAAAAGGCACCATCGCCGACCTGGCCGAGATTACCAAAGTGCAGAAGGAGCTGCAGTCGGCCGCCGAGCCGCTCTCATTTGAAAGCATGCTGCAGGATATCGGCGCTGACCTGGAAGAGCCCATGAAAGAAACCGGCGCCGTGCTGAAGACAGACCTGCAGGTAGGAAGCATCGTGTATGCCCGCAAGAACCTGCGCAGCATCATCTACAACCTGGTCAGCAACGCCATCAAGTATAAATCCCCGAACCGCCCACCCGTTATCCACCTGAAAACCTACGAGCAGGGAGAGTATGTGGTGCTGGAGGTGCAGGACAATGGCCTTGGTATTAAGAAAGAGCAGCAGCACAAGCTGTTCACCATGTTCAAGCGCCTTCACACGCACGTGGAGGGCACCGGCATCGGCCTGTATATCGTCAAGCGCATTATAGAGAACAACGGCGGCAGGATAGAGGTAGATAGCGTGCACGGCAAAGGCACCACCTTTAAAGTATATTTCAGGCAAGTACCTGTAGAGCAGGAAGTATAATTTCAGATTTGAAGATGAGGGATTGGCAGATAGCTCATTCCCTACTCACTCATTCACTCATTCAAAATTATCCAAGTGGCTAAGATAAAAACATCCTACTTCTGCCAGAACTGCGGCGCCCAATCGGCTAAGTGGATTGGCAAGTGCCCGGCCTGCGGCGAGTGGAACACCTACGTGGAGGAGGTGGTGCAGCGCGAGGAGGTGACCCCCACCAGCGTCTGGAAGGTAGGCAGCAGTTCGGCCCAGGTGGCCAACAAGCCCAAGCCCATCGCCGACATCAGCTACCAGGAGCAGCAACGCATCATCACGCAGGACCAGGAGCTGAACCGGGTGCTGGGTGGCGGCATTGTTCCCGGCTCTATGGTATTGGTTGGCGGCGAGCCGGGCATCGGGAAAAGTACGCTGATGCTGCAGATTGCCCTGAGCCTGAGCCGGCTGCGGGTGCTGTACGTGAGCGGCGAGGAAAGCGAGCAGCAGATAAAGATGCGCGCCGAGCGCCTTATGGCCCAAACCGCCGATTGCTTTATCTTGACCGAGACCGGTACGCAGAACATCTTTAAGCAAATAGAGCTGGTGCGGCCGCAGGTGCTCATCATCGACTCCATTCAGACCCTGCATTCCTCCTTTATTGAGGCCGGGGCGGGCAGCGTAAGCCAGGTGCGCGAGTGCACCGCCGAGCTGCTTAAGTTCGCCAAAGAAAGCGGCACGCCCGTTTTTCTGATAGGCCACATCACCAAAGAGGGCAACCTGGCCGGGCCCAAGATACTCGAGCACATGGTGGACACGGTGCTGCAGTTCGAAGGCGACCGCCACATGACCTACCGCATCCTGCGCACGACCAAGAACCGCTTTGGCTCCACCTCCGAGCTGGGTATTTACGAGATGATGGGCTCCGGCCTGCGCGAGGTGAGCAACCCGTCCGAAATCCTGATTTCGCAGCGCGAGGATGCCTTTAGCGGAATAAGTATAGGCGCCACGCTGGAGGGCAACCGCCCTTTGCTGATAGAAGTGCAGAGCCTGGTGAGCCCGGCCACGTACGGCACGCCCCAGCGCACCAGCACCGGCTTCGACGGCAAGCGCCTGAACATGCTGCTGGCCGTGCTGGAGAAGCGCGGCGGCTACCGCCTCGGCACCCAGGACGTGTTCCTCAACATTGCCGGCGGCCTGAAGGTAGAAGACCCGGCCCTGGACCTGGCCGTGTGCGCCTCCATCCTCTCCTCTTTCGAGGACATGCCCATTCCGAGCACCACCTGCTTTGCCGCCGAAGTTGGCCTGGGCGGTGAGGTGCGGGCCGTGAACCGTGTAGAGAACCGCATCACCGAAGCCGAGAAACTTGGCTTTACCGACATTTACATCTCCAAGTACAACAAAAAGGGCGTAGACCTGAGCAAGTTCTCCATCAACATACACGCCTATGGCCGCCTGGAGGAAGTGTTTTCCAGCCTGTTTGGGTAAGCATAAAGTATAAATTTACAAAGTATAAAGTATAGCAAAGCACAGGCCGAGAGCCTGTGCTTTTTTTGTGCTGTTTCGTGTAAGGTTTCTGCGGGTTTGTAATGTATAGGTCAGGCAAAGTGCAAGTATAAATTAGTGGCTTTGCGATTGAGGTTTATGCTTTGTTTGATGCTTAATTTACCTGTATGCTCTAAAACGGAATGTTAAGTATAAGTTAAATCAGGTGGAACAGGTGCGTTAAATGTAGCTATACTTCAGGAATTCCGATAAAATGATAAAAAGTGAGTCTTGCCAGGAATTAAGCTATAGGACATTATTGTTCAATGTTGTATACTTACTCCTGCCGATGCTCTTGATGTGTAAAGGGCGGAAGAATAGTACGATTCCTTTTTTAGCCAAAGAACCGCACCTGCCAGATGAGAAAATTTTACCTGTTGCTGTCCGCCCTGCTGCTGCCCCTTAGCCAGCTCCTCGCCCAGGGCAAGGCCGTTATCGTTGGCAGCATCGCTGCCCCCCTCTCCGACCACGTTGAGCTGATAACTTACCCCAACCCCCTACTTTCGGAGGAAGTAAAGACAGCCGTGCCCCTGAACGGCAAAACCTTCCGGATTGAGGTGCCGGTGGAGCGCGCGATGGTAGCCGAATTGCAGCATGGCGAGGAAGTAGCGCAAGTATACCTGGAGTCCGGCTACGAGCTGGAGCTGAAAACCAGTGGCAAGAGCTTCCTGAAATCGCTGAAGTATAAAGGAAAAGGCGCCAACGAAAACAACTGCCTGGCAAAGTATACTTTACGCTTTGAGGAGGAGGAAGAGTACCAGGCCCTGCCCGACAACGTGAAGCTGCCCGAAAAAGGCTTTACCGAGTTTCTCGACTACCGCCGCGCCGATCAGCTGAGCAACCTCGAGAAGTATGCCTCCAGGTATGAGCTGTCGCCTTCCTTCCGGGCATTTCTGCAGGCAGAGATCGATTATAGCTACGCACTGGATATTCTGAACTACCACCCCATGCGGCAGCAGATGCTGCAGGTGCTGCTCTCCAAACCCTCCGCAGATTTCTACAGCTATCTTTACGACTTAGACCTTGACAACCCCGATAACCTGATAAGTCCTTCGTTTCTGAGTTTCCTGCGCAACTATACGACCTATTACGCCAGGGAGAGCGGCTACACAGAAAAAAGCCCCGCCTACTTTCAGGTGCGCTACGATGTTGCCGAGCAGGAGCTGCAGGGGCAGGTGAGGCTGGTGGCGCAGGCCCAGGTGCTAAAGCAATCCATACAGCAGGGCCACCTGAAGTATACCACGCAGCTGCTGCACAACTTCAAGCAGAAAAGTACAGATCAAGCTGCCAATGCCTACCTGGAAAAGCTCTTCAGCGAGAACAGCACCTTGGTAGCCGGCGGCCTGGCCCCCGACCTTAAATTGACCACCCTCTCTGGTGAGGACGTTTCGCTGAGTGATTTTAGAGGAAATTTGATTTACGTGAACTTTTGGCGGAGCGATTGTGGTTTATGCCACGTGGAACTCCCGCACCTGCAGCGGCTAACCAGCAAACTAGGCAACCACCGGGTTGTTTTCCTGAATGTGGCCGTGGGAGACAACGAGGAGCAGTGGCGGCAACTGGTGCAGAAAAAAGAGCTGCAGGGCGAGCAAACCCTGGCCAGGGCCACACCCGCAGAGGTCGCCACGCAGTTTGGGCTGAAGGAGGTGCCGGCATACATATTGCTGGATGAAGAGGGGCGTTTCATTTCCCTGAAAGCCCGCCGCCCCAGCGACCACGAGGCCGCCAACGACATTCTGCAACACCTGCAGGTGCGGCAGGTCTCCCTGAAATAGTTTATATCGTTCACAGCTTATACCCCCAGCCCGGCTCCCTATGACAGGAGCCGGGCTTTTTTTGTAGGCATTCGCAAGCTTGTCATCGGGAGTATAGGAGATGCCGGGTCCAACCACCCCTACCCCTCCTTAGCCAAGGAGGGGAGCCTGTCATTACCTTAGCTGAAGTATAAGCTTCGTTGCCAAAGTATAAACACCCCTATTGAGCGCTGCTCGCAAGCTTCGAACTCTCGTTCTTGCTTGTCCTCAAGGGGACAGTTGGTACCTGTTGCATAGCAAGGGCAGCGGCTATCGACCTTATCCCAGCCTTTGGGTTGAGCGCCTTCTAGATTTCCGGTGCCGCAGGCATTGCGACGTCAGGAGCAAAGGAAATGTAGACAGCGCGATGCCCGAAGGCGAGCCCTCTCGGGCTTGAGAGCACCAAAGTAGGAGATGCAACAGTAGCTTATGTAAGTCTGGAGGATGACCAGAAGCTAGAAAGGATAGCCTGCTTCAAGTGGAAGGAAGCAGGGGCTATGGGAAGTATGGCTAAAGTATAAAGGATGGCCTACGCGGACTCGGAAGTCGCAGAAGATTGGTTCCGGACAGGGATGTCCGGAACAGCAGAAAGTATAAACCGGCAAGTTTAAATAGTATAGCTAAAGTATAAGTATGGCGCTTCAAGCCATTCGGATTGCAAATCCGAGTAGATAGCAAGACACGGGTTGCAACCCCGCGCCAGCAATGGTTTTAACAGACACGAGCTACAAACTCGCGCCAATAAAAGTATAAAGTATAGCCGCCGTCACCAACAAGTATAAACAGCGGGAAGCAGTTTGCCCTACCCACTCAAAATAACCGTTAAATGTATTGCTGCGTACTTAAATCCTACACCCCTGTAAGTTGTAGAGGTGCTATGAAAGCATACTAGAATTTATAAATACCATACTTTTAATCCCAAAACAATATGGCATTAATCAATAAGAATGACATTGAGAAACTGCTGAATGTGCAGAGCAACACACAAAACGCATTGTTTATTTCTCTCTACATACCTACGCACCGTGCTGGCCACGAAACGCTGAATGGCCAGGATCAGACACTGTTCAAAAACAAACTGAAAGAAACCCGCAGCCTGCTGGCAAGGCACGATGTGCCGGAGGCAGAGATTACAGAGTACCTTAGACCAGCCGAAGACCTCCTGAACGACGGTGGCTTCTGGCGCCACCAGGCCGAGGGACTTGCCCTGTTCATCACCAAAGGGTTCTCGGCCCACTACACGCTGCCCATCACCATGCCTGAGGTAGTGTATGTGCTGGACCAGTTCTACCTCACCCCTGTGCTGCCTATCCTGAGCCAGAACGGGCGCTTCTTCATCCTGAGCCTGTACCGCGAGAAAGTGGCTTTTTATGAGGCAACCATCGACAAGATCAGGCAGGTTGACATCAGCTCCTTTGTGCCGGAAACCATGACCCAGGCGCTCAAGTTCGACGTCAAGGGCAACGACCAGGACTTCACGCACTCCACCACTACCGTAAACGGTTCTAACATTGTGCACGGCCCCGGCAGCACCAAAGGCGACGAGGAGCATGAGCGGGTGCGCGAGTTTGTGCTTGAGATAGACAACAGCATGCAGCAGCTACTGCACAACGCGCACGAGCCGCTGGTGCTGGCCGGCGTAGACCATTACTGCAGCCTCTACAAGCAGCACAGCAAGTATAAAAACATCGTGCCGCAGAACATCAACATCAACGAGAACGCGGACGTGGTAAACATGAGTGCCCTGCATGAGAAGGCGCTGGCTGTTGTGAAGCCGCTGATGCAGCAGGCGCATACTGATTCGCTGACGCGCTACCAGAACGTGGCTGGCACAGGCGTGACCTCCGAGGATGTTGCCACCGTGGCGGCAGAGGCCGTGCATGGACGCGTGGATACCCTGTTTATCACGCCAAGCCAACCGGTTTGGGGCAAGTACGACGCCAAGAGCGCTACAGCCGAGATACACAACGAGTACAAACGCGGCGACGACGACCTGATTAACCTGGCAGCCATTAAAACGCTGTCGCAGGGAGGCAAAGTGTTTGTGAGCAGCTACAATGGCCTGAGCGAGGTGAGCCCCGATGGCCAGGGCGCTGTCAAGGCGCTGTTCAGGTACTAGCCTGACTTGTTTGGCCGTTAGTGGCAGAAAGTATAATTTAGGGGGTGGCCAGCGAGGCTGCCCCTTTTTTCTGGCAGTTGGCTGTGTGTGGCTGCTGCCGTAGCTCCCTTAAACCTGGTATGGCACTTCAAATAGCCGATGGGCTCAACTTTCTATCCAAACTGACGCCGCTGCGTGCCCTGAATGCACTGCAGGTGGTAAGCAGTTACCTGTACTCCAAGTTTACGGGGCGGGCTACGCACTGGGGGTATCCGCTCAGCATCTCACTCGAGCCCACCACCTCCTGCAACCTGCGCTGCCCCGAGTGCCCCAGCGGCCTGCGATCCTTTACCCGCCCCACGGGCATGCTGCAAGGCGAGCTTTTCAAAGACACCATTGACCAGCTGCACCGCCGGTTGCTGTACCTGATCTTTTACTTTCAGGGCGAGCCTTACCTGCACAAGAACTTCCTGGAGCTGGTAAAGTATGCTTCTGACCGGGGTATCTACACGGCCACCTCCACCAACGCCCATTTCTTGGACGACGCCACCGCCCGCAAAACCGTGGAGTCGGGGCTGGACAGGCTGATTGTGTCCATAGACGGGACAACGCAGGAAACGTATGCGGCTTACCGCGTGGGTGGCAAGCTGGAGAAGGTGCTGGAGGGCACGCGCAACGTGGTGAAGTGGAAGAAGGAGCTCAAGTCGCGCACGCCGCACATCATGTTTCAGTTTCTGGTGGTGCGGCCTAACGAGCACCAGCTCGAGGACGTACAAAAGCTGGCCAAAGAGCTGGGCGTGGATGAGGTGGTGTTTAAAACGGCACAGATCTACGACTACGAGCAGGGTTCGCCCCTGATCCCGACCATAGACTATTACTCCAGGTACCACAATAACGGTGACGGCAGCTACAGCCTTAAGAACAAGCTGCTCAACCACTGCTGGCGGATGTGGCACTCCTGCGTGATTACCTGGGATGGCTTGGTGGTGCCCTGTTGTTTTGACAAAGATGCCGAATACCGCCAGGGCGACCTGCAGCAGCAGTCTTTTGCCCAGGTATGGCGCGGCGAAAAGTATAACACGTTCAGGCAGCAGGTGCTGCGCTCCCGTAGCGAGGTGGAGATGTGCCGCAACTGCACCGAGGGTACCAAAGTATGGGCCTAAGGGATTGACAAAGTATCATACACCCTGTACTTTATGGAAGACATCAACAACGCTCTCGACCTGCTGCTGAATAAGCTGGAGTCGTGGGGGAACCACATTGTGCTCTTGCTGCCCAACCTGTTTGTGGCGCTCATCCTGCTTATTCTTACCTTCTACACGGCCAAGCTGATACGCAGGGGCCTTGATAGCGTGATCAGCCGCTTTTCGCACAGTGTGGCGCTTAACAACCTGATCTCTACATTGCTATACCTGGCGCTGCTGCTCATCGGGCTCTTCTTTGTGCTGAGCGTGCTGCGCCTCGATAAGGTAGTCATTTCGCTGCTGGCCGGTGTGGGTATCCTGGGATTGGCGCTGGGTTTTGCCTTTCAGGATATTGCGGCCAACTTCATTGCAGGAGTGATTATTGCCGTGCAGCGGCCTATCGGTGTGGGTGACATGATTGAGACGAACGACTACTTTGGCGTGATTGAGCGCATCTCGTTACGCACAGTGGATATCCGGAAACCAACGGGGGAACTGGTCCGGTTGCCCAATAAGATGGTATACGAGAACCCGGTCACCAACCTCTCCTTCCACGGCACCCGGCGCGTGGACCTGGAAGTGCGCGTGTCTTTCTCAGAAGACCTGGAGCGGATACAGAAGCTGGTGATAGAGGCCCTGGAAGATGTGAAGAACCGGGTAAAAGCCCGCCAGATTGAGGTGATGTTTGATGCCTTCGAGGAGAGTTCCATCCGGTTCAAGGCCAGGTTCTGGATTACCTACAACCGCCAGGTCGACTACGTGGGAGCCAAGAGCGACGCGATTGTCCGCATCAAAAAAGCCTTCGACGCCAACAACATCATCATCCCCTACCCTATACACAGCCTCAACTTCAGCGAGAAGGGCAACCGGAGGCTGGGCGACGAGCTGCAACGTATGCGTGGAGACGGCACGGGAACAAGCTGGCGCGACAACAGCTAGTTATACTTTTCAAACAGAAAGGGCCGATGCAGTATCGGCCCTTTCTGTTTTACTTGTCTTTTTTGTCCAGGTTCTTGCCCAGGTCCTCCACCTGCTTCAGGAAGGTATCCACGTTCTCGTCGGCGTAAGGGCCGTAGGAGTTGGAGATGGTGCCCTTCAGGCCGCTTTTTGTCTCCAGCGCGTAAAGTATAGACATGTCATCCGGGTCGCTCTCGCCCTCAAAGCGGTAGTGGTCCACGATGCGTACCTGGTCCGGGGTGAAATAGGTTTCTCTTTCCTCCATGGTGCAGAGCCTTCCGTCCTGCCCTACCTTGAAGTCGTACTTGTAGCCGTCCTTGCGCAGGCGGTTGAGCACGTTTACTAAAGATCTTTCTTCAACTTTATCTTGCATAGTATGTCGTGTTAAGTGGTTCTATCTTTAAGTATAGACCTATACGCAAAATCAAAGTAGAGGGACGATCCAAGTGCCCGGAATACCCTTGGAGCCGGTGTTGAGGCTGTGCGGAAGTATAAACTACGCTTTCGCCTGCTGTTTCTCCAGGTCTTTCTGTATCTTTTTAAAGTCGATAGTGGAGCAGGCGCCACAGCTTTTGGCGCAACCGTCCTTGGCCGAGAACGTCTGGTAAAGCATGCGCACCATGTAGGCGATGGCTACCAGAAAAATAAGCAGAATGAGGACTTGCTGAATCATACTTTAGAAACCGTGTGAAAGTATAAAAAGTTTAGGCGGATGGCTTTTTCCAGAACTCACCGATGGTTTCTTGCATCTCCGGGTGGATGTGGCCGTTGCTGGCCACGATCTCCCGCCCAAAAATGTAGTCGCCCTCATCGGTAAACCTGCTGAGCCTGCCGCCCGCCTCCTGCACAATCACAATGCCGGCAGCCACATCCCAGGCGTTCAGGTTAAACTCGAAAAAGCCCTCAAAGCGGCCACAAGCCACGTAGGCCAGGTCCAGCGCTGCGGAGCCAATGCGCCGCACCCCATGCGAGCGCGACATAAACGCGCCAAGCACCTGCAGGTACTGCTGCGTCAGGCCAAAGTCATAGTAAGGGAAGCCGGTGGCGATGAGGCTGTCTTTCAGGGCCGGGGCGTCGGATACTTTTATGGGTGAGCTGTTGCAGAAAGCGCCGCCGCCTTTGTAAGCCCAGAAGCACTCGTCGCGGTTCGGGTCGAAGATGGTGCCTACCACTACCTCGTCGCCGTCCAGCAGGCCCACGCTTACGCAGTAGGCGGGCAGGCCGTGGGTAAAGTTGGTGGTGCCGTCCAGCGGGTCAATCACCCAGTTAAAGCGCTCGCCGCGGGTGGTGTCGGTGCCTTCCTCGGTGATGAAGCCGGCCTCGGGCAGCAGCTGGCGCAGGCCTTCCACCAGTTTCTTCTCCGCCTCCTTGTCTACATAAGACACCAGATCGTTGAAGCCCTTCTGTTCGATGCTGGAGCGCTCGAAGGTCTCTCCTTCTTTCCGTATAAAAGCGCCGACGCTGCGGCAAAGTATGTTCAGGTTGTTGGCCAGTTGGTTCAGGTTCATATTTTATGTGCTATACTTTGTGGATGTGCCAGGGCTTGTGCCTTTTTAGAGAACCATACGGCGTAAGCGCCTCGAAGTATGGCGGCCACCATGATGGGCAGGAAAGCGGCATGGTACATTTGCGGCCACAGCGGCCAGCCAATTAGGGCCACCAAGGTGAGGATGGTAGTATAGAGCATGTACTTGCGCACCCACTCTGCAAGGACCGTCTGGCCCAGGAAAAAGGCTACTATGGCGTGTGTCGGGATGGCCCAAAGCAGGTTAAAGTTATAAGCAGTAGCCTGGTGGTCGGTGGCAAACCAGAGCAGCAGCACCACGATACCCAGCACGCCCAGCATAAAGAAAAATGCCATGTCGAACACGCGGCTGCGGCGACGCTTGATGAAATCCATCACCGTAAGCGCCACGACTATTACCAGGAAAGTCCAGAACACGAGCTGCGGCGTCAGCCAGCCGGCCTCCAATGGCTGGGAAGGATCGCGCTCAAATATCACCTTCTGCTCCAACATCAGCGGCGCCGTTTTGCCGTTCTGGGCGATGGTGGCGCTGGCTAGTCCTTTGGCCAGGTAATCCGGCAGGAACATGTACTCATATGGCGTGGCTTTCTGGTCGATGCGGGCGCCCAGGGCGATGTCGATGCCGAAATCCCCCCACGGTTGAGGGCCCAAGTATAAATCGATGAGGTTACGGAAGCTGTAGCCTTTGTCGAAGTGGCTGATGTTGAAGGCCAGCTGGTTAGGGAACGTGGCCTCTACACCGTCGCGGATGCGGGTAGCACAGTTATCGAAGAAGAAGTCGTAGAGGTAGAAGCGGTTCTCAGGCAGGTAGTTGTGCGTCAGGAAACCCCAGTACTGCTGCTTCTGCTCCTCGGTGAAGTTGAACTCCTGCTCATACACCGAGCGGTTCTCCATGGTATAGCTGTACACAAAGTCGCGGAAGTGCGCCGCCGATAGCTTATACCGCAGTTTGCCCTGCGCGAACTTGAGGTAGAAGTTGGGTTCGTCGAAATCGAAAGTGCCGTAATTGAACACCACGTCCATGCCGGTTATGGGGTCGTTTACGCGCACGGCGCTGTGCCCGAAAATGGCGTACAAATCCGGCCCCGGCGAGCAGGTGATCAGGCTGATTCTGGCCTCAGGCGAGAGCTGCACGCCCTCAAACTGCGCCCAGGCCGGCAGGGTGAACACGCTGAGCAGCAGCGCCAGCGCGAGTTTCTTTACAAATGCTTTCATCTTATTCTTTATCGGCTTTGCCTGCTTTGGCGGCTCCGGAAACCACTACTACAAACTCCCCTTTTATACTTTTGTTGTTGAAAATCTGCAGCAACTCCTCCAGGGTGCCGTTGATGGTTTCCTCAAACATCTTGGAGATTTCACGTGAAACAGAGGCCTCGCGTTCTCCCCCGAATACCTCCTTAAACTGCGCAAGCGTCTTGAGCAGGCGGTGCGGCGACTCGTAGAAAATCATGGTGCGCTCTTCGTTGGCCAGGCTCTGCAGGCGCGTCTGGCGCCCTTTTTTGATGGGCAGGAACCCCTCAAACGTAAAGCGGTCGGTACTGAAGCCCGATTTTACCAGCGCCGGCACAAAGGCCGTGGCCCCAGGCAGGCACTCCACTTTAATATCATGCTTGAGGCACTCGCGCACCAGGTAAAAACCGGGGTCCGAGATGCCGGGCGTGCCTGCGTCCGAGATGAGCGCCATCACCTCCCCTGCCTTCAGGCGATCAATGAGGTGGGCGGTGGCCTTGTGCTCGTTGTGCAGGTGGTGGCTGTGCATGCGCTTTTCGATGCCCAGGTGCTGCAGCAACTTACCGCTCGTGCGCGTGTCCTCGGCCAGTATCACGTCCACCTCCTTTAAAATGCGTATGGCCCGCAGTGTAATATCCTCTAAGTTGCCGATGGGCGTCGGCACCAGGTATAAACTTGTTTTTTCCTGTTCCTGCATGGCGTAAAGATACTATAGATAAGGGAGAAAGGTGAAAAGGGAAGCCATACTTATACTTTTATACTTTAGACAGGTGCTGCGGAAGTATAAACTAAACCATTTTATACTTTGAGTGGCGTGCAGGCAAAGTATAAACCTGTGCTAAGACTCGCCCTTCTGCAGTTTATACTTTCAGAACAGTCTTCAGCAACCGGTTAATGCTGCGATCGGATAGAAGGCTGGCAAAGTGCGGCAGCAGCATTATCGTTCTGTTATTACCCCAGGCAGCCTTGTCCAGCAAAGCCATCAGTACCAGTTCTGCACAGCTATAGGGCACAAGCACATACACCAGCAAGCTCTTCAGGTATACCCACACCCAGTCAGTCGCATTGGAGGGAGTCCCCATGAACCTTTCGAACGGTGCCCGAAGCGCGCGGCTGTAGAGCACATAGAAACAAAGCATCAAGGTAACGTGCCCGAATAAAGCCATACTTATAGCACGTTAAGTTTATCTGATTTTCTTTACTGATTGCTGCTGCCTTTCAGGAAGCCTGTGCCAAAGTATGGCTCCCCAAAGTATAACCTCGCCAAGTATAGCCTTACCCCTCGGCCATCATCTTGTCATAAATTTCGTCAATACGCCGGGCCAGTTCCAGGTCTTTTTCCGTAACGGTGTTGCCGGCGTCGTGGGTAGTAAGTTCTATTTCTACCTTGTTGTACACGTTGCTCCACCATGGGTGATGGTCCATTTCCTCGGCCACCTCGCCTACCGTGTTTATAAAGGCCAGCGCCTGCTTAAAGTCCTTAAACGTAAGGCTGCGCTTTAATTTGTCTTCTTCCTCTCTCCACATAAAGTATAAGTATAAAGTATAAACGGCTGCGGCAGGTATAAGATGACTTTATTGGATAACCACCCCAAAACGCAGGCGTATAGTAGGGAACTGCCCAAAGCGGCAATCCTACTTAAAACTATGAAAACTATGGCAAACAAACCAACCAAGCTACCTGCCCAGGAGCAGGAGCAGCAGCCTGGCAAAGAGCATGAAATGACCCCGCAACCCGAGTACATCCGGGAAGGCTACAAAGGCAGCGACAAACTGAAAGGCAAAAAAGCCCTGATAACCGGCGGCGACAGCGGCATCGGCCGTGCCGTGGCCGTGCACTTTGCACGTGAGGGGGCCGACGTGGCGATTGTATACTTAAACGAGGATAAAGACGCCAAAGACACCCTGAAGCTGATTGAAGCGGAAGGGCGCAAAGGGCTTATCCTCTCTGGCGACATCGGCGATGAGAAATTTTGCCGGGACGCCGTGCAACGGGCCGTAAAGGAACTGGGCGGGCTGGATATACTGGTGAACAATGCCGCCGAGCAGCATGAGCAAAGCGACTTGAAAGACATCTCGAAGGACCAGCTGCAGCGCACGTTTCAGACTAACATTTTCTCGATGTTCTACATGACCAAAACCGCCCTGGAGCACATGAAGGAAGGCAGCGCCATCGTCAACTCCACCTCCGTTACCTCCTACCGCGGCAGCGACCACCTGATGGATTACGCCTCCACCAAAGGCGCTATCACCGCCTTTACCCGGTCGCTTTCGGCCAACCTGGCCGAGAAAAAAATACGTGTGAATGCCGTGGCTCCCGGCCCTATCTGGACACCCCTTATCCCGGCCTCCTTTGATGCGGAGAAAGTAAAGGAATTTGGGCAGAATGTGCCGCTCAAACGTCCCGGGCAGCCTTCTGAGGTGGCCCCGGCCTATGTGTTCCTGGCCTCTGAGGATGGCTCCTACATAACCGGGCAGGTGATACACGTAAACGGCGGTGAGCAGGTAGGCAGTTAAACCTAAGTGGCCTGAAAAGAGTAAAACAAAGTATAAGCGCTCTGGCAACGGGGCGCAGTGTTAATTAAAAGAATGCAATTATGGCTGAAGATAAAGAAAACAAGGATGCGCTGAGAAACCAGCCGCCAAACAAGCGGGGTTTCCGTGAGATAGAGGAAGATACCGGTGATCTGGAGATGCGCGCGGGCCACATTATACCGGGCGCTGACCCGCCTAAGAACGAGCACCAGCGCGGTGGCTTCGGCAACCGCGATGGCAAGGAGGGCTATGGCAGCGACACGGCTTCCGAGGGGCCAAGCGCCACCGGCGTCAACGACTTTGCCGACGACGGCGTTCCGCCGCCAGACAACATGCGCACCGAGGACGAAGGTCGTGGCACCTAAGTATAAAGTATAAGCAAGAAGAGAAGGCCGTAAAGTATAAACTGGCCGTGAAGTTGAACAACCATTAAAAAGGAGGATATTATGCCATCATATAAGCACACCCAACCCGGCGGCGAAAACAAAGGAAGGCCAACCGGCGAGGGGAAGAGTAAGGCAGCAGGCAAGCCTGTAGACCCAAACCAGACCCGCGCGGAGCACGAGGAATTGAAGAAAAAGCACACCGACGGGCCTGATAAAGCGGCGGGTAAAAACACCACGACCAACAACCCGAACCGCAACACCAACAAGCCTGATCTGGACAACAACAAGTATAATTAGAATACCTAAATGGCCTAAACAGAAATAGCACCTGTAGCACGGGTGCTATTTCTGTATTACCTTTACGGTTCGCCTTGTCCGCGGAAAAAAGACCCTATGCCCCGTTACGCCATTACAGATATACATGGTTGTGCCCGCACTCTCAAGGCCATGGTGCACGACCAGCTCCGCCTCACCAAGCATGACGAGCTCTACCTGCTCGGCGATTTTGTAAACAAAGGGCCTGACTCCAAGGGTGTAATTGATTTTATACTTCATCTGCAGAAGCAGCGCTATCAGGTGCACTGCCTGCGCGGCAACCACGACCAAATGCTGCTGAAGGCGGTGGAGAAAGGTGAAAAAGCCCTGAACCTTACCTCAACGGAGCGGGGGCTGGTGCTGCAGAGTTTCGGCATCACGCGTTTTGAGCACCTCCCCGACAAGTATACGGCCTTCCTCAACGGTCTCCCCTACTATTTAGAGCTACCCGATTACTTCCTGGTGCACGCTGGCTTCGATTTTAAGCAGGATGACATCTTCTCCGACAAGGAAGCCATGCTCAACATCCGCGACTACAAGCCCGACTGGGGCCGCCTCGGGAACAAAAAGCTGCTGCACGGCCACACGCCTACCCCTCTCCACGGCATTAAAAAAGCAGCCTCGCACAAAGAGCCAAAGCTAAACCTCGACGCTGGCTGTGTATACTACCGGAATGCGGCTTTCGGCAACCTGGTGGCCTTAGACCTTGATACCCTGGAGCTTTACATCCAGCCCAACATTGATCGCCCGTATCCTGTAGCCCGCAAAGGGTAGTCCTTTTCTCCTCACTGGCTTAGGTGCAAAATCATTTAACACACCTGTTCGATGCTAAGTTGAACTGTTTATACTTAGTTTTCGTAGGAATATACCTTATTCCATATATATTATTTTGTACTTTTCTGTTGAAAACTTAGAAGTGAAGAAGCTGTGGAAATTGCATTGCCTCTCAGTGCTTCCAAGCGGCTGACTTTTAATGTCTTAACATTCTGTTTAAAACAGAGGAGCTGCTCAGCCTATCAAACAGGCTGCAATGCAACTTTCAGGGGATTATTGTCCCGGAAAAACCTTACTAGTGGCATATAATACTATATTCTTAAAATTAGATAAAAAAACATATAGACATATTGCTAAAATGATAGATAAATTATCTTATTTTGTGGCAATTAGGCTTAACATAAATTAGCACAAAAATTTTTATTACATACTTAAGTTCGAGCTATGGTGCAACTCTACAATCCCCCTATTACACAACTCCTCAGGTCGCTGCTCTTGCAGTGTGTTTTCTTGCTCGGAATAGTCTCCATGGCTGTGGCGCAGACCTATCCGGCCCCAGCTGAATACCATGGTCCCTGGAGAACACCAACGTCTTCGAATGTAAAGACTAATGGCTTGGTAGCGGATGGCGCTGAGATTTCACCAAGTGCTGCCGGTGGTTCAGCCCAGTTCAGAACCACCTCTGCTAATGTCGACATCAAACTAAACGGGAATGGAATTACTGGCTACAAACTGAGTTATAGCATTGTAGCTACTACCACCAGAGCAGGCGCAGCAGAGATGACGGTAAGCTACAGCACCGACGGACAGGCCTATGGGAATGGTGTCACTAGCACTGTGCCGGCAGAAGCCTCCCGTATAGACTTATACCTACCTGCCGCTGCGACAGATGTAAGGTTCCAGCTGGCAAGTGTTAAGGATGCCTATGTGTTCCTGGATGCGGTAAAGGTATCGCAACAGCCTGAACTCGATGGCTTCACTCCGGCAGGGGGAGTGCCGGGTACACCTGTAACAATTACAGGTACGCACCTGAATGAGACTTCTGCAGTATTCTTTGGAGCAGTGCCAGCTGAAAGTATAACAGTGAATCCAGAAGGTACGTCTGTTTCAACAGTGGTGCCAACAGGTGCCAAGAGCGCCTTTATTAAAGTGGTTACGCCATACGGAGAAGCTTTGGGTGCCACAGAATTCGTAGTGCCAGCTCCCGTTGTCTCTGGCTTCACACCAGCCTCAGGCGGTGCCGGAGATGAGGTAATCATCAGCGGTCAGTATTTTACAGGTGTAACAAGCGTAGAGTTTAATGGAGTAGCAGCAACCCCTAAAACGGTTGCCGAAAATGAAATTACAGTTGAAGTGCCGGCTGATGCAACTGATGGGGTGCTCACTGTAATCAGCCCTGCGGGAAGCGGCAAAAGCACAGCAGAATTTGACGTGCTTGCCCCAAGCATCACCGGGTTTACCATGGGGGCGGGAGAAGATGGTTCAGTAGGTACAACAGTAACTATTTCCGGTACTCACCTGACTGCGGTAGATAAAGTGCTGTTCAATGGAGCTGAGGCTGTCTTCACGATAGTTGATAACTCAACAATTACAACCACAGTGCCGCTTGGTGCTAGCACTGGCTATATCACAGTACAAAGTGCGGCTGGAGACGGGGTTAGCCCGGAAGTTTTCAATGTGCCGGCTCCTCAGTTTGTTGCGTATGATAACGTTGACTCTCAGTTTAAGCCAACCTCAGCTGGTCCGAACATGCAGATAACGCTGTATGGTGTGAACCTGGCCAGCGTAAGCAGCGTGGTGTTCCTGGGAGCAGAAGGCGATGACAGTGATAACAGAGAAGCTACTTTTGCTACCCCAACGAGCGACAACGAATTGGTGGTAACAGTGCCAACTGATGCGAAGACAGGAAAAATCCAGCTTATCGCTCCAGGCGAAAAAACAGCCACCAGCGAGCAAATCTTTAATTTTGTTCCTGCCCCAGTTATTTCCACCGTTGCAAACACAACAGCAACCGATGGAAGAACTTATGGCCTGGTGGGGGATGAAATAACCATTACAGGCGCAAACTTTGAAACAGCACATACGGTAACGCTCGGTAGTGCGACACTAACTCCATTTAACGCCGACACCAATACAGCTGGCTTTGTGGTAAATGAAGAGGGTAACGCCATCACATTTAACATTCCGCAAGGAGCAGTATCAGGTAGCGTAACAGTAAAAACCCAAGGCGGAGAAGCAATTTGGGAAGGGCCGTTTGACGTTATTTATGCTCCTACTATTGCAAGCTTCAGTCCGGTTAAGGGACCAATCGGTCAGGAGGTGACAATTACAGGTGAACACCTGAAGTATGTTTCGGAGGTTGTGTTCCTGGGTAGTAGCGAGACAGAGGGTGATAACCAAACAGTTACCTTCACCGCCCCTCATGAAAGCGATACAGAAATCAAGGTGATTGTGCCAACTGGTGCCGAAACAGGCTTATTAAGCGTAACAAACCCCGCCAACACCACCACTTCTACAGCTGAGTATGAGGTGATTGTTATACCTGTTATCAATGCTTTTACTCCTTCAGAGGGTGTAGCTGGGAATGAGGTAATCATCACAGGTTATAATTTTACAGGAGCAACAGCTGTGACGTTTGGAGCAAGCAGTGCTGTCGCTCCTTATGATGCTGATACAAACCCAGGCGGCTTTACAGTTGTGTCAGATACAGAGCTAACCATACAAGTGCCAGCCGATGCAACCACAGGTCTCATCTCTATCACGAATGCCGAAGGTACGGGTAGCAGTGAGAATAGCTTCACTATCATTCAGAAGCCAACGATTACGGGTGTTTCACCTCTTAAAGGTGTAGCAGGTGAGACAGTGATTATCCGGGGAACCGAATTCATCGGGGACGACATAGTTGTGACTTTCCTCGGTACAGAAACAGCAGGAGACGAGGCAACAGCAGAGTTCACAGTTAATTCTTCAACGCAAATCACTGCCACTGTACCGACAGGCGCTGTAACAGGCAAGCTGATGGTAACAAACGCAGCCGGAGACAGCGAGCCAAGTGCAGATACGTATGAAGTGGTGACAACTCCTGAAATAATCAGCTTCAACCCTACAGAAGGAAAAGCGGGTGACAAGGTAACCATTACAGGTTGGCTGCTGGACCAGGTAACTGGTGTGAATTTTAATGGTACGGCTGCTGGGTTTACCCTGAACAGCACCGATGGTACAATTGTGGCAACTGTTCCAGCAGGAGCTACTACTGGCCCGTTAAGTTTGGCTGTAAACGAAGAGGTTGTAAACACAACAGAAGAAATCTTTACGGTTATACCAGCTCCGACTATTGTTTCTTTTGACCCTACGCAGGGTGTAGCCGGAACAGTAGTGACGATTACCGGTACAAATTTCAGAGATGTTTCAGGCGTGTCATTTAATGGTGAGCCTGCCGATATGGGAACTGTACAGGTGAACGAAACCTTCAGTGAGCTTAGTGTAACAGTGCCTTACGCCGCTACAACGGGTAAAATCACCGTAACTGCAGACGCAGGAGAGGCGATAAGTGAGGGAGACTTTACAGTGCCGGTTCCAGCCAACATTACTTTCACCAATAATACAGATACTCCTGCTGAGAGCTATGCCTACCAGTTAGTAGAAGTGAGAGGCCAGTATTTCACGAATGCTACGGAAGTTACCTTCAATAGTAATCCGGCCACCATGGTAGGCTCTGTTACAAATGAACTGGATGAGCAGGGTGAGCCGACAGGCTTCCAGCTAATCACAGTTAAAGCTCCATTCGATGGGGGGACGGGTAAGGTAGCCGTTACAACTCCAGCCGGTACTGGTACAAGTGCGGGCGACTATACAGTAAAAGAGCCGGTGATATCAACTATAAGCGCAACGGAAGGCTATGCAGATAAAACCGAAATAACCATTACAGGGTCTCTGTTTACGCAGTATTGGGATGAAACCTTGAATGATGGAGCAGGAGGTGAAGCAAATAAGGCACCTGTTGTGAAGTTTAATGGAGCAGAAGTGACGGCTACAACGTATAGCGAAACCTCGATCACCTTAACTGTTCCTAATGGTGCTAGAACAGGAAGTATAACAGTTCTATCTGGTAGTGGTGAGAGTGAGCCAATGCAATTTAATGTGCTTGCTCCGGAAATCTATAGTGTGGCTCCTCAAGCAGTTTACGCAGGGGAAGAGGTCGTAATCACAGGTACTAACTTCATCAATGTTACAGGGGTTAGCTACGGTGGTATTCAGATAACAGGGTATACCATAGAACTTACAAATGAGGAAGAAGGTGCGGGCACCATTACATTTAAAGCACCAGTAGTAAGCCATAATACTGTTAATATACTAAGCGTAACTTCGACAAGCGGAACAGGGTCGACCACTGACCTCACTGTTTACAGACCTGTGATAACCAGTGTAACTGAGACTGGCAAGACAAACGATACAAGAGTATATGCCGGTGTGAATACTGTCACTATTACCGGTTCGAGGTTTGATGAGTATTATGATGGAAGTGCCGTAACCAGAGGCACACCGGTAGTAACGTTCGCAGGTGCAAGCAGCACACGTGTGACAGGCTCAATCGTAAGCTCTAGCCTTAGTACTACAGAGGAGGGCATAGATGTGCTGGAGGTTGCTGTTCCACAAAATGCTGTGTCTGGCTCTGTAAGAGTACAGAGCGGTAGCGGTACAGGCCAGGCAAGCGGAACATTGACCATCATTGGTTCCCCAACTATTACTAGCTTCTCCACTAATTCGGGATTAGTAGGTTCTCCACTCACAATCACTGGTACCAACTTAGATGAAGCAACTAGGGTAACCTTCCTGGGAACTGATGCAGCTGGCGATGAGATAACTTTAACAACAGGTTATACAGTTAACGCAGGAGGTACACAGATTAGCCTGGAGGTCCCTGCAGGTGCTATCACTGGAAAGATTGCTGTAACGACTCCGTACGGTGGAGGAGAAGGAACAACGTTTACTAGCACAGGTATCTTCAGAGTGGTATACGCGCCGACCATTGCAGGATTCACGCCTGTTTCAGGGCCATCTGGTTCAACGGTGAGAATTACAGGTACAAACCTTTGGGATCTGTTCGGTACAGGTAGCTCACCAGATGGTGCTATGAAGGTATACTTTAAAGGCCACGGAGGCACTGCTATTCCTGCGCTGGATGCTGATAAGATAAATGTGCAGGCAACTGTGACAGCCTACGATACAGAAGGCGGAACCTGGGTAGATGTGACTGTTCCGGAGGATGCTATCACAGGTAAAATTACAGTGGCTAACACCGTGAGTGAGGCAACTACAACAAGTGACTTCGAAGTTACCAGCCCTGTGCTAGTAAGGTTTGAGCATGCGGATGGTAGCCTTATCACCAGCACAAGCCGAGCCCGAATCAAAGAAAGAATACTGCTGAGAGGCTACAACCTGGAGGGTATCGGTACGGTGCAGATAGGAAGTGTATATGCGACGAACTTCTTCGAACCAGCAGGCGACCCGACAACAGTAGAAGTGGTAGTGCCAAAAGATGCCAGAGAAAATACAGTTACGATAGCGGCAGCTGGAGGCGATGATACGAGCTCCGAGCGACTTTACATTGCTGCTCCAACTATCACTGTTACTCCTGCCGGTCCGTTAACGTTCAAAGTAGAGGCTGGGCAGATTTCAGCGGTTCAATCCTACACAGTAACAGGTGAGAACCTGGCCATAGGCGAGAATCTCACAGTAGGCATGTTTAGAGATGATGCCGTGAACGACTTCTACATAGCTTTAGCAGCAGATGCCAGTGATGAAAACTGGGTTAAAGTATTGCCGGCAATTGAGCCTGATGCTGCTGGATTCACTTCGCAGACAATTTATGTGAGGAGCCAGCCAGCAGAAGATGCTAACACAAATCAGGCAGGTCGCATCACTCATAGTTCTTTTGATGCTGTTACACGCTATATGGGGCTGAACTCAGAGGTGCTTCCTCTCCCGGTAGAGCTCATGTCCTTCAACGCGGCGCTGCAGAACAACAACGTGCTGCTGACGTGGGCAACAGCTTCGGAGCAGAACAACTCGCACTTCGAGGTGGAGATGTCTAGAAATCCGAAGAACGGCTTTGAGAAGATAGGCCGCGTAGACAGCAAGGGTTCCAACAGCATGACGCGACTGGACTACGAGTTCACGCACAGACTGGGCAACCTGACCGGCACCATCTACTACCGTCTGAAGCAGGTGGACATTGACGGAACGACGGACTACAGCAAAGTAGTGGCTGTGAACGTGAAGGCCCGCGAAGTACTGCAGCAAGTGCTGGTGGCTCCGAACCCAATCAACTACAACTCTAAGCTGTATGTGTCTGCTGAAGTTAGCGGAAAAGCCAACCTGGTGGTGTACAGCATGACCGGCAAGAAAGTATACGCCAAAGAAGTAGAGCTGCAGGAAGGACCGAATGAGGTACAACTGCCAGTATACGAAAAGCTGAACAAGGGCATGTATATCCTGAGCGTTGAGCTGAACGGACAAGTAAGCCAGGTGAAGCTGGTGAAAGAATAGCGATAACGTATAAGCTATAGCCACAAAGGCCCGGTGCATAAAGCGCCGGGCCTTTGTTTTTATCTCTGAACAAGGTCAACAAAAAGGTAGAGCAAACGGCGAAAAGGAGATAAACTTCTGAAACATTGGTTTATTCGGGCGCATACTTTAATTTTGGGATCATATCAATTTTAAGACCGATGCAAAGAGATACCGCTATATTTGACCTGATCGCGAAAGAAAGAGAGCGCCAGACGCATGGCATAGAACTGATTGCCTCCGAGAACTTTGTTTCGGAGCAGGTAATGCAGGCCATGGGCAGCGTGATGACGAACAAGTATGCCGAGGGCCTGCCGGGCAAGCGCTATTACGGCGGCTGCGAAATCGTGGACCAGTCGGAGCAGCTGGCAATAGACCGCGCCAAGGAGCTCTTCGGGGCAGAGTGGGTAAACGTGCAGCCGCACTCCGGAGCCCAGGCAAACTCAGCGGTGATGCTGGCAGTGCTGCAGCCAGGGGATAAAATCCTCGGATTTGACCTTTCGCACGGCGGTCACCTCACGCACGGTTCTCCTGTAAACTTCTCTGGGAAGTTATACAACCCCTCCTTCTATGGCGTTGAGCAGGAAACAGGCCTGATCGATTTTGACAAAGTGGTGGAGACAGCCCGTCGTGAGAAGCCAAAGCTGATCATCTGCGGTGCCTCTGCCTACAGCCGCGACTGGGACTACAAGAAACTGCGCCAGGCTGCCGATGAGGTTGGCGCCCTGTTGATGGCAGATATCTCCCACCCTTCCGGACTTATTGCCCGTGGCCTGCTGAACGACCCGTTTGAGCATTGCCACATTGTAACTACCACTACCCACAAAACGCTGCGTGGCCCTAGAGGCGGCATGATCATGATGGGCAAGGACTTTGAGAACCCATTTGGCATCAAGACACCAAAGGGCGAAACGCGCATGATGTCCTCTTTGCTGGACGGCGCCGTATTCCCGGGCACGCAGGGTGGCCCGCTGGAGCACGTGATTGCAGCCAAGGCTGTGGCATACTATGAGGCGCTGTCTGATGACTACCTGGGCTACGTGAAGCAAGTGCAGCAGAACGCACAGGCGATGGCCAAGGCCTTCGTGGAGCGTGGCTACGACCTCATTTCCGGTGGCACAGTTAACCACATGATGCTGATCGACCTGCGCTCTAAAGGCTTGACCGGTAAACTGGCTGAGAACGCGCTGGTAAAAGCCGACATCACGATCAACAAGAACATGGTGCCTTTCGATGATAAGTCTCCGTTTGTAACCTCTGGAATGCGTGTGGGCACAGCCGCCATTACAACCCGCGGCCTGAAGGAGCAGGACATGGATCGCATCGTTGAGTACATCGACCACGTGCTGATGAACAACGAGGACGAGGCGAAGATCGGCAGCGTGCGCAGCGAGATCAACAAATGGATGCGCGAGTATCCGCTTTTCGCTTATTAATTATACCTGAAGAATAGGAGGAGCCACTTTTGTTGGATCAGCAATATCTGGAGGAGGAAGAGCCGAAGGAGATGTCCTTTGTGGACCATCTGGAGGAGTTAAGATGGCACATTATCAGGGCGTTAGGCTCTATCTTTGTGTTCGCTACTATCGCTTTCCTGGCGAAGGGCTTTGTATTTCATGACATCATACTTGCCCCATCGCGCACGGACTTTCTAAGTTACAGGGTCATGTGCCAGGTGGGCCAGTATTTTGGGTCTGATGCCCTGTGTTTCGATGATTTAGGCTTTACCATACAGAGCCGGCAGATGAGCGGGCAGTTTACCATGCACTTAATGGTATCGGCTGTGTTAGGCTTGGCTTGTGCCTTCCCGTACGCGTTCTGGGAGATATGGCGTTTCGTAAGACCGGGCCTCTACCCGCAGGAGCGTAAGAACTCACAGGGAGCCGTTTTCTTTGTGTCGATTCTGTTTCTGATGGGCCTGCTGTTCGGGTACTACGTGGTATCACCCATTTCCATCAACTTCCTGGCAGGCTACCAGGTGGACCCGAGCATTCTGAATGAGTTCGATTTATCGTCTTATATCTCCACGCTGACAACGCTATGCCTGGCCTGTGCTATCATGTTTGAGCTGCCGGTGATCGTGTTCTTCCTCACAAAAGCGGGATTAATCACGCCGGAGACCCTGAAGCTCTACCGCCGCCATTCCATCGTAGTGATACTCGTGGTGGCGGCTATCATCACCCCACCGGATGTGATAAGCCAAACATTGATTGCCTTGCCACTGATGCTGCTTTACGAGGTAAGTATCCACATTTCGAGGTCTATACGTAAAAAAGACCTGAAGCGACTTAACGAACAAAACGAGCTGTAACGTAATGGCACTAAAAATTGCAATCGGCGGAGACCACGCCGGCTATACTTATAAAAGCATGCTGAAAGGGCTGCTGGAAGAGCTGGGCCACCAGGTGCAGGACTTCGGCCCTGACTCAGAAGCATCCGTAGACTACCCGGACCATGTGCACCCGCTGTCGAAGGCCGTGGTGAACAAGGAGGCCGATTTTGGCATCCTGATCTGCGGGAGCGGAAACGGGGTGGCTATAACGGCCAATAAGTACCAGGACATACGCGCGGCGCTATGCTGGCTGCCAGAGCTGGCTAAGCTGGCCCGCGAGCATAACAACGCCAATATTCTGTGCATTCCGGCAAGGTTTGTTTCGGAGGAGGTAGCCAGGGAAATGGTGCGCGTTTTCCTGAGCACAGACTTTGAAGGGGGCCGCCACCTGAACAGAGTGAACAAGATAGCTGCCTGCTAAGGGGTAATAAAGTAAAGTATAGCAAAAGAGCCGTTCCTTTCGGAGCGGCTCTTTTGCTTTTATTTCAGGCAGTAGATACCGGCCTCGGCTGTTTCCTCATACTTGCCGAAGACGTCAGGTAGTTTATAAGACAACTCCGGCATCAGCCCCACCTTGTCCACCAGAAACTGCGGCATCTCATCCCGGAAGTTTTCGTGCAGCTCGAACACCGCCTGGTAGTCGCTCAGGTTGCCAAAATGCCGTTGGGCCAGGCTCCAGTTTAAGTATGGGGTAAGGGGCTTGTTATGCATGTAATAGCTGATGTCGTTTCCTAGCACCAGCACAGTGCTGTTTTGGATAGTTGGCTGGAGTGGCTCAGCCAGCAGCAGCGGCGATTCATCCATCTGCAAATACTCGTTTATACCCAGCGCCAACCGGTAGCGCATGACCAGCACGGTGGCCAGCATCGCCAGGAAAACGCTGTTTATAATCCAACCCTTGCGGCCCGAGGTAAAGAAAAACTCCCCGAAATAGGCAACGGGCGGCAGGATGATGATGAAGGTGGCTATCGTAATCTCATCGCGGGTGAAGATAACCAACATGCTGACGGCCAGCCACACCCACATGAGCTGCTGAAACTTAACCTGAAAAACCAGGCGCTGCGGTTGCGATGCGGCACTCAGGAGCGAGAGCAGCAGTATAAACCCGGGAATGGCCATGAGCTTGGCCACATCGGAAGGAGGGCGCAGAAAGGAGACGTTCAGCTGCCAGGGCCGCAGCAAGTGCAGCTCCAGGAACTCCTGGCTGGTGTTGGTGTACATATAGTACGTTATCAGCACCGCATACGGAAAAAGAAAGCCGCAGAGCATGAGCATGGTGCTGCGGAACGTGTTGGAAGCGAAGAAGATAACGGCGAAGATGCCCACCAGCAGGAACAAAGCCAGCGGCAAGTAGCTCATGGCGGCCAGCCCCAGCATAAACCCACCTACAAACAAGCGGTTGTTCTCGTACCCCTCGCGGTTAAGTGTAATGATGTAGGGCAGCGAAAGTATAAGAAAGGTGTTGCCGATAAGCAGCGGCGTGAGCATGTTGAACTCAAAGGAGAGGCTGCCGACAACCAGGTACAGCAGCGCCGGCAGGTAGTCCTTGGTGGCATACACGCTGTGGCGGTTAAGGATGCTGTTGAGTAGCAAGGCCTGCAGCAGGATAAGCGCCATGGACACCAATCGGTAGGCCAGAAAAGAGCGCCCCGCCACCAGGTCAATCAGCCAGAAAACCAGCGCCGAGATGGGCGCCGTGTTATCGTAGATATCGCGGTACATGGCATGGCCGTCGGCCAGCCGCTCCCCTACCAGCATGTGCAGCAGCTCAGGCGCAGTTGGCCGAATGCCCAGCAGCACCAGGGGCAGCTGAATGGCTACAAACAGCAAAACCAGCATGAAGAGACGGGAGGGTAGTATGCTACGGAAGTAACTTATCAAGGAAAGACAGAGTTAAGAAGAAACGGTACTATAGTATAAAAACACGCCTGGCAAAGTATAAGCTGAGGTCCGGTATCGCATACAGGTTCACAAAAGCGCTTGCCTGAGAGGCATCTGCCAAATTGCCCCACCCGAAATGAGTAAGGCCGTTTTGGGGTAAAAATGCGAAATTAATATGATATTTGCATCTTCATATGGAAAGTAAAAGACAACAGAAATTCTCGCGCCTGATTCAGAAAGAACTGGCCGACATCTTCCAGCGGGAGGTGCCGCACCTGTTTGGGGGCGCTTATATATCGGTGAGCGTGGTGCGCGTGTCGCCAGACCTGGGGGTGGCCAAAATATACCTGAGCATCATGATGGCCAAAAGCAACGAGGAGGTGCTGCAGGAGGTGCGCATCAACGCCAAAACCATCCGGCACCAGCTGGCCCAGCGCATTAAAAACCAGGTGCGCATTATCCCGGAGCTCATCTTCTACCTGGATGATACCGCCGAGTATGCCGCCAAAATCGACAAGCTTTTCGAGAACATCGACATTCCGCCGGCCCGCGAGGATGACGAGGACGACGAAACATACCCTAACAAGTAGGCCTTAGCCACACATCACCCTTATGCAGTACGACCCTATAAAGCGGGTGCTGGGCAACGTGTTCAATAAAACACCGTTCCTGCGCCGCGTATTCTATAACCTGCTGGATTTGCTGTTGCTGCGTGCCTGGCACGTGCATAAAGAGCTGAGCGAGTGGGCTGAGAACCGCCGCGGCGGGGAGCAGCACATACTCGATGCCGGCTCTGGCTTTGGGCAGTATACCTATAAGCTTTCCGGCATGAGCGGCAAGTGGCGTATACTTGCCGTGGACGTGAAGGAGGAGCAGGTGTCGGACTGCAACCGGTTTATGCGTGCCATTGGCCGCCACAACGTGCTGTTCAAGATTGCTGACCTGGTAAAGTACAGGGAGCCGGAGAGCTACGACCTTATACTTTCGGTGGACGTGATGGAGCACATCCTGGAGGATGTGGAGGTGTTCCGCAACTTCCACGCATCGCTGCGCCCGGGCGGTATGCTGCTCATCTCCACCCCTTCCGACCAGGGAGGCTCTGACGTACACGGCGAGGACGAAGCCTCGTTTATAGAGGAGCACGTGCGCGATGGCTATAACATCAAAGAGATCGAGGGTAAACTGAGGACAGCTGGCTTCAGCAAGGTGCAGGCGCGTTACTCGTACGGCAAGCCGGGGCAGGTGTCGTGGCGCCTATCGATGAAGTACCCGCTGCTGATGCTCAATGCCTCTAAAATTTTCTTTATAGTGCTGCCGTTTTACTACCTGGTTACTTTCCCGGTGAGCCTGGTGCTCAACTGGCTGGATGTAAACGGGAAACACCCCTCGGGCACCGGCCTGATTGTAAAAGCGTGGAAGTAGTTTAATTGTTAAATTGCTACATTGATTAATTGTTGATCTCGGGTAACTGATAACGGTCAACGAACAACGAACTAAATGAACGTCCCTTTTCTGATAGCGAAGCGGTATTTTTTCTCTAGGAAGAAGAGGAACATCATCAGCATTATCTCCAATATTGCCATGATTGGGGTGGCGGTAGGCTCGGCGGCGCTCATCATCGTGCTGTCGGTGTTTAACGGCCTGGAGGACCTGATTCGGGAGATTTACTCCAGCTTCGACCCTGACCTGAAAATATCGGCCGTAGAGGGTAAGTCCTTTGAAACGGACACTGAGTTCATGAACCGCATCCGCCGCACGCCGGGCGTGGCTGTGGTGTCGGAGGTGATAGAGGATAACGCCCTGCTCCGCTACAACGAGCGCCAGATGGTGGTGAAGGTAAAGGGCGTGAGCGAGAACTTCTTCGAGCAGAACGAAATCGGTGCGTCGGTGGTGGAGGGCTCCAGCGATTTATACTTTAAAAACACTTACCGGGCGCTGGTGGGGCGCGGGGTGCAGTACCAGCTCTCCATCCGGCCAAACAACCAGTTTGTGGCCTTGCAGTTCCTCTACCCGCGCAACGTCAAGTTCAACCCGCTTAACCCGGAGGCCTCCTTCAACAGCCTGAACATCCTGCCCGGCGGTATTTTTGCCATCGAGCGCCAGTACGATGATGCCTATGTATTTGTGCCCCTCAACTTCGCCGAGGAATTGCTGGAGTACGGCCGACGCCGCACGGCCCTGGAGATAAAGGTAGAGCAAGGTTTTAAAATTGAGCAGGTGAAGCGCGCGCTGCAGCAGATACTGGGCGAAGGCTTTAAGGTGCAGAACTCTGATGAGCAGCACACCAGCCTGCTGCGTGCCGTGAAGGTAGAGAAGCTGTTCGTGTTCATCACCTTTGCGTTTATATTGGGCATTGCCTCCCTCAACATCTTCTTCTCGCTTTCCATGCTGGTTATCGACAAGAAAAAGGACATAGCCATACTTGCCTCCATGGGAGCCACGGCTAAAACCATCCGCAACATCTTCCTGTTCGAGGGGGCGCTGGTGGCGCTTATCGGCGCTGCTTACGGGCTCACGCTGGGCATGCTGGTCTGCAACCTGCAGCAAACCTTCGGCATCATCAGTATGGGCATGGCTACCTCGGTGGTGGAGGCCTACCCGGTTAAAATGCAGGTGGAGGACTTCGTTTTCACGGGTATCGCCATCATCGTCATCACGCTCCTTGTCTCCATCAGGCCTGCCAACAGGGCCGCTGCCATGTCGGTGACGGAGAATATCTAGCCTCTCCCCTTCAAATACAATTTCTATATATCGGAAACATTCGCGGGACGTGCCTGTTTCGCTAGAAAACGACAGAAATGGCTCCCTAAAGTACAAGCCAAACCGGCTCCTAAATAGTAGGAAAAGAGCGCTTTTATGGTTAAATTTGGAGTCTGCTAATTGCACCCCGGCATGAAAGTTTCCACCACACAGCCTTTTCAGGCAGTTTATTCTCTCTTCGAACACGAGTATCTGGGATACCTGTTTGAGTCTTTTGTGGTGCAGGTAAACACAAAAGGTCAGCTTACCCTCCAGCACCAGAATGTTTCAGCCAAGAATGCCGACGAGTTTGCCGCCCGCCTGGATGCGGATGACTTTAAGCTCATTCAGCTTATGGACCAGATTCAGCAGGACGCTGTGGTGAAGAAATTCTCGGCCAAGAAAATGTCGGCGACTGATTTCTTCCTGAAGGTGTACGATGCGGAGAAAGGAGACAAGGCGCTGCAGGAGCGGATAAACCGCCACATGCAGGTGCGCATGAGCAAGATCCTCGACCTGCTGAGCCAGGGTAAAAACACCTTTATCATGGGCAAGGACGGCGAGCCAACCTGGCGCCGCATCACGCTGGCTCCGGAGAAGGCCTCGGTGCTGTTCCACCTCATGCGCAACCAGGACAACACCCACTACTTCCCGAGAATAAGGTATGCCGGCGAAAAGCTGGACTTTCAGTATAAAGGCGCTGCCCTGATTTGCCACGAGCCGGCCTGGCTGCTGCTCGACGATGTGGTTTATAGCTTCGAAAAATCGATAGATGGCAAAAAGCTGCAGCCCTTCCTGAACAAGAAATTTATTGCCATACCGCGTGCCATAGAAGAAAACTACTACAGCAAGTTTATGGTGCCGCTCATGGAGTCGTTTGACGTGCGGGTAAAGGGCTTCGGGGTGCGGGAGGAAAAGTATGAGCCCCGTGCTTTCCTGACGTTTGCGGAGATAGCGGCAGAGGCTCCCGCGGCCAGAGCCGCCGTAAACGGAGAACAGCACGCGGAGCGCAACACCCATAGCATCCTGTTTGAGCTGGCCTTTATGTATGGCGGGCACATGGTGCAAACCCAGGAGCCCAAGCGCATTAGCGTAAGTATGGCTAAAACAGAAGACTCCTATACTTTCTACAAGCTAACCCGCGACCTTACCCGCGAGAAAGAAGTAGCCCGGAAACTGGGCAAGCGCGGCCTGGATCTGAAGAACGGCAGAGTTTTGGTAGAGAAGAACGAGGCTTTTGCCTGGCTCAACACCAACCTGCAGGAGCTGGAGCAACTGGGCGTGACGGTAAAGCAGTCGGAGAACGGCGGCAAGCACTACTTTATAGGCGAGATAGCCCTGGAGGTAGGCATTACCGAGAAAAACGACTGGTTTGACATCTACGGCTCCGTTCGGTTTGGCGAGTTCGAGATTCCGTTTATCAAGCTCCGGAACCACATCCTTACAAAGAACAACGAGTTTATACTTCCCAACGGGCAGGTGGCTATCATTCCCGAGGAGTGGTTTACGCAGTACATCGAGCTGTTTGCCTTTGCCGAGGGCGACGAGCAGCTGACCCTGCGCAAGCACCACATGGCCCTGGTAAACGATTTGCAGAACGGCAACCTGGCCACCGTGACCATGAGCCGCAAGCTGGAGCAGCTGCGCGAGTTTGAGGAAATAGAGGACCAGCCGATGCCGGCTGGCTTTGTGGGCGAGTTGCGCCCTTACCAGAAGGCAGGCTACAACTGGCTGCACTTTGTGCAGAACTACAAATTTGGGGGCTGCCTGGCCGACGACATGGGCCTTGGTAAAACCGTGCAGACGCTGGCCATGCTGCAGCACCGCAAAGAAAACGGCGCCGAGAGCGCCACGCTGCTGGTGATGCCGACCTCGCTGGTGTACAACTGGCTGAACGAGGCCCAGAAGTTTACCCCCAACCTGCGCATCCTCAACTATACCGGCACTTACCGCGAGAAGAACGTGGAGCTGTTCTCGAACTACGACGTGGTGCTGACCTCCTACGGCATCGTGCGCCTGGACGCGGAGCTGCTCAAGACCTATTACTTCGATTACATCATCCTCGACGAGTCGCAGGCCATCAAGAACCCGGATTCGAACACCTCGCGCTCGGTCAGGGAGCTGAAGTCGCGGCACCGGCTTATACTTACGGGCACGCCCGTAGAGAACAGCACGATGGACTTGTGGTCGCAGATGTCGTTCATCAACCCCGGTTTGCTGGGCAACCAGCACTTCTTCCGCAACGAGTTCCTCAAGCCGATAGAGAAGGACAAGGACGAGCAGAAGACACGCCGGCTGCACGCGCTCATCAAGCCGTTTATACTTCGCAGGCATAAATCGCAGGTGGCCACGGAGCTGCCCGAGAAGGTGGAGCACACTACCTACTGCAAAATGACCGAGGAGCAGGAGCATGCCTACGAGGAAACCAAATCCTACTACCGCAACAAAATCCTGACGAGCCTGGAGGAGAACGGGGCTGGGAATACCCAGTTTATACTTTTGCAGGGCCTTACCAAGCTGCGCCAGATCGCCAACCACCCGCTCATGACCGACCCCGGTTACGAGGGCAGTTCAGGCAAGTTGAAGGAGGTGATCCACAAAACCCGGGATGTGGTGAGCAAGGGGCATAAGGTGTTGATATTTAGTCAGTTCGTCAAGCACCTGGAGATCATCAAGCGCTCCCTGGACAAGCGGGAGATAAAGTATACATACCTGGATGGCAACACCAAAAACCGCCATGAGCAGGTAGAACGTTTCCAGAAAGACGAAAGCATACAGGTGTTCCTCATCTCGCTGAAGGCCGGCGGCGTGGGCCTGAACCTGACCGCCGCGGACTATGTGTTTATACTTGACCCGTGGTGGAACCCGGCTGTGGAGGCGCAGGCCGTGGACAGGGCACACCGCATCGGGCAGCAGAACACAGTGTTCACCTACAAGTTCATCACCAAGGACACGGTGGAAGAGAAAATCCTGGCCCTGCAGAGCCGCAAACTACAGCTTGTAACCGACCTGATCAGCATCGATGAGACCATCATCAAAAGCCTGACCCGGGACGATATCGACAACCTATTAAGTTAAAGTTGACTGCCGAATGTTAGATTGTTGCTCAATATTGGTTTGGGCATAAGTATAAAAGAGCCGCTGCAAGTATAAACGCAGCGGCTTTTGTTTTGGTAAAAGTATAACTTATCGCCCGGAGGGAAGTTAAAAGTATAAGCTAAACATGTTCCCCTCCTTGGTTAAGGAGGGGTTAGGGGTGGTGTGTTACAGGGCATGGCACCATCGGATTTAAAACCGGTAATCGTGCTGTTGCCAGGGTTTGTAAGCTGAGTCTATACTTCGTCTGTTTAGTAGACTGATGCGAAGGGGACCAAAAGCCGGATTGCAAATCCTGGTAGTAAGTGCTTCGGGATTACAAATCCCGAAGACCAAGCTGAAGTACACCTGCACTGCAGAAACCAACAATCCAGCAATCAACAATCAAACTATGCAGCTCCATTTAAAAACAGCCGTTGCCCAGGACTACCTGCAGGTGTTTGGCGCCTTTGATGAGCGGCTGTTCCGGCAGTTGGCTCCCTCCTTCCCGCGCCTGAAGCTGCTGCGCTTCGATGGCTCAGAGCCGGGCGATGTGGTGGAGGTAGAGCTGCAGACAGGCCTTAAGTCCTTCCGCTGGACCAGCCTGATTACCGAGAGAAGTATAACCGGTGCCGAAGCATACTTTATAGACCAGGGGCAGGAGCTGCCGCCGCCGCTCAAAGTATGGCACCACAAGCACTTGGTCTCCCGGCATGGCAGCGGCGCCATCATCCACGACATCATCACCTACAGCACCGGCTTTATACTTTTAGACGGGCTGCTTTACCCGCTCATGCTGGCAACCTTCGGCATGCGTGGGCCGGTGTACCGGAAGGTGTTTGGCAAAGTATAAAACCTACTCCTCTGTCGATAAAGTTACGTTGCTGAGTTGGCTTCGGTGGAAGTATGACTGCGGACTAACCGGGAAACGATCCTGCGTGTACCAGTCTGCGAAGGCCTGGAATTGCTGCTCGTGCTGCTCCACCCACGTGTTGAACGTCTCTACGTCGCCGGCGCTGAGCAGCCAGTAGTTATAGGCCTCGAAATGGCCTGCCTCCTGAAGGGTGCGGTGCCACTGAAACAGCAGGTTGTCGAAGCGCTTGTTTATGTCGTTGCCGTAGAAATTCTCGACGAAGCTTGTGCGGATCTGGTGCAATGAGGGAAGGTCAATCTGCTTTTTGCCTGCCACCGATACCGCCAGTGTCATTTCGTAGGACATGGTGCCAAAAGGCAGGTTAAAAGAGCTCGTTTTGCTGTTGAAGCCCATCACGTTGCTCTTGCTAAAGCTCACGGAAGCAGCCGTATCGGAAATAAACTTAATCTCGCTCTTGTAGGTGTCGTACAGCAGTTTGCTGATTTCGGAACTTCGGGCAGAGTTTGGCTCCAGGTTCCGGAAGAGCTCTCCGTACAGCATCCCCCATACTTCCTCGTCTGAGTCCAGGAAGAGCTTGGCGGCCCAGTAGTAGTTGGAAGGACGCCGGGGAGCCATTTCTATCCCTTTCTCGAAATAGGTGAGGGCCTTATCAGGGGCGTTTGTTTTGAGCATTACCACGCCTGCCTCTAAGTATAAGGGGCCCGAGTTAGGGAATTTCTTCAGCCCTTCCTCGTATGTTTTTATAGCTTTGGTAGGATCTCCCAACATGTCGTAGCTGTTGCCGCGCAGCTGAAAGGCTTGGTCGAAAGCCTTTTTACCCTTGACCAAGGGTGCGGTTATCTCCAACGCCTTCTGGTAATCCGTCTTCAGGTAATGGGCGAGGCCAATTTCGTATAAAACCAGGCTGTTTTTAGGGTCTAGTTTGCGGGCCTCTTGCAGCTTGGCGATGGAAGCATCCAGCTCGCCGTTGTCCATCAGTGTAATGCCTTCCTGGATAAGCTCCTGTACCCGATCTGTCTGGGCGAAGGCAGGGAAGGCAAACAGCAGGGCTAGTAAAAGTATAAGTTTGTGTTTCATAGCGGGTTAGTTTACATCCTAAAGTATAAATATCGCAAAATAAGTATATTCTGCAAAAGGGCATCCGGCAAAGTATAAATGATCAAAACCTTTCCCTGACCCCATCAGTTTACAGCACATAAAGCAAAACGCCGTATAGCAAAGCATGACAAAAGCAGCCATCATCGGAGCCGGAATCGGAGGCATCGCGGCAAGTATACGGCTGGCCCTGAAAGGCTATGAAGTGACTGTTTTTGAGGCGAGCCATACGTTTGGGGGGAAGATGCAGGAATTCTGGCTGGGCAAGTACAGGTTTGATGCCGGGCCCTCGCTATTTACGCTGCCGCACCTGGTAGACGAGCTCTTTGCCCTGGCCGGCCGCACCCCCTCCGACTACTTCCGCTACACCCGCCTTGACCCCATCACGCACTACTTCTGGCCTGACGGCAGCCAGGTAAAAGCCTATGCCGAGCCCGCCCGGTTTGCCGCAGAGGCAAGCCGGCAGCTGGGCGTGCCGGAAGAGGCGGTGCTGGCGGCGCTGGCCCGCAGCGAGCGGCTCTATAAAGGCACGGCCGATACCTTTCTGCACAAGTCGCTCCACCGGCTCGATACCTACCTGAGCGCGGACGTGCTGAAGGCGCTCGGCTGCCTCCCCGACCTGGGCCTGACCACCACCATGCACCAGGCCAATGCCAGCCAGTTCAACGATAGCCGCTTTGTGCAGCTGCTCGACAGGTTTGCCACCTATAACGGCTCCGACCCGTACCAGGCCCCGGGCACGCTCAACATCATTCCGCACCTGGAGCACGGCATCGGTGCCTTTTACCCGGAGGGCGGTATTTATAGTATAGCGGCAAGTTTGGTGAAGCTGGCTGGGGAGCTGGGCGTGGTGTTCCGCTATAGCGAACCGGTAGAGCAGATACTGACCTCAGGGCAAAGTATAACGGGCATAGCAACAAGCCAGGGCAAGTATAAAACCGACGTGGTGGTGAGCAACATGGACATCGTGCCGACGTACCGCCGGCTGCTGCCGCAGCACAAGGCGCCGGAGCAGACGCTGCAACAGCCGCGCTCCAGCTCGGCGCTTATCTTTTACTGGGGTATCCGACGCGAGTTTCCGCAGCTGCACGTGCACAACATCTTCTTCAGCCAGGATTACAAGGCCGAGTTCGAGCACATTTTCAAGTATAAACGCATCAGCCCGGACCCCACCGTGTACCTCAACATCACCTCCAAAGCAGACCCTGCAGATGCCCCGGCCGGAAGCGAGAACTGGTTTGTGATGGTGAACGTGCCGCACAACCAGGGCCAGGACTGGCAGCAGCTCACCCTGGAAACACGGCAGGCCGTGCTCCGAAAACTCGAAAAAATGCTTGGTACTAGTATAGAAGAACTGATAGAAGAAGAGCAGGTGCTGGACCCGCTGCTGATAGAGGCCCGCACTTCGTCGTATGCGGGGGCACTGTACGGCAGCAGCTCCAACAACCGGATGGCGGCTTTTCTGCGGCACCCCAATTTCAGCAACAAGCTAAAAGGCTTATACTTTTGCGGCGGCAGCGTACACCCGGGCGGCGGCATTCCGCTGTGCCTGCTCTCGGCCAAAATAGTAGGCGAGCTGGCCCCGGCGGCTAACTGCGTAAAAACACCGAAACATGCTTAAAACCATCACAACAGAAGTGCATAGCGGCAAAGCGAAGTATAAAAAGTATGGCCTGCCCCTGGCAGTGGCCGTGCTGGTCATCTTCCATGCGGTGGGTTTTTGGGGATTGCTCTTCAGCGGGGAGCCCGAGCGTTTCCAGAGCCTGACGCCCATGAACCTGCTGCTCACCAACGCGCTGCTGTTTGCCTTCCACCGCAGCTGGAACGGCGCTTTTATACTTTTTGCCCTGCTTGCCTTTGCCGTTGGCTTCTTCTCCGAGGTCATCGGCATCCACACGGGCCTGCTGTTTGGTGATTATACTTACGGGCAGGCGCTGGGTACCAAAGTATGGGAGGTGCCCCTGCTCATTGGCCTCAACTGGCTGATGCTGGTTTATAGCACCGGCCACATCAGCAACTATACGCCCTGGCCCTGGTGGGCAAAAGCCATACTGGGCACGCTGCTCATGCTGCTGCTCGATTTCTTTATGGAGCCCGTAGCGGTACAGTTCGATTTCTGGAGCTGGCACAGCGGCCAGATTCCCCTCTCTAATTTTATAGGCTGGTTTGCGGTGGCATTTATACTTCAATTGTGTTTCCAACAAGCTCGTTTTGAGAAACTTAACCACCTGGCCCCTTATGTTTATCTCGTGCAATTGACCTTTTTTGTAAGCATCTATGTTCTGCTATAGTTTGTGTCGTGTGCGCAGGCTTTATGAATTTGACTATCTTTAGCGGGCGTAAAGTTGGGACTGAAGTATGCTTGCAAGGAGCTGCTCAGACTGAAGCATTGCGACGGAGAGATACGCAGTATACACCAGATGATTGTACAAGAGACAGTTTTAGGCCAGCTTCTTGATATTTTTAGGAGCGAAGGGATTGAGAGGTACACAGACGAAAGCTTGGTAGCGCGTTTGGGCATGCCGGAAGAGGAATACAGGGCTATTTTCAGTGATCGGAAGGAAATGGTGCAGCAGGTGGTGCAGTATGATCTCGACCAGCAGGAGGACCGCGATCAGGAGCGGCTGCAACAGGCCCGCAACCCCGTGGAGAAGATCATCATGCTGCTGCAGTACGGTATACAGGATCTGAAGACCATCCACCCGGATTATATCAGCGACCTGCGGACACATTACCCCGACGTTTGGCAAACGTGCCTCGACCACCTCAACAACTATAACTACGACCTCAACTACCAGGTTATAAATGAGGGGGTGGTGCAGGGCTACTTCCGCAAGGACATCAACCTGCAGCTGGTTGCCAAAATCATCATAGAGCAGTTTCACATGCTCATTAACCCGCAGGTTTTCCCGCCCAACCGCTACGACTTGGGCGAAGTGTTCCGGAGCATGTACCTGTACTATGTGCGCGGCCTTTGTGCCGACAAGGGCGGCAAACTGGCCGAGGAGTATTTTTCCAGAAACAATATCTAGCAGCCAGGTATAGAAAGTATAAAGCGCCGCGGCCGAAGTATAAGCTTTGGCCGCGGCGCTTTGTTATGTATAAGGTGGTGGTACTAGCTGATGGAAACGCGCACCTTCTGCGTGTACTGGCGCAGCGCGGTTTTAAAGTCGGTGCCGTTGTCGTTCATCTCGTTCAGGATCCAAATGGCGGCCAGCACGTGCGTCAGCTGCTCGCCCTCGTCGTCGCCCCCTACTTCTATGGCCAACGGCTGCTCGTCCACGATAGCTGCCTCGGCGGCCATCAGCTCCTCCAGTGTGTTGTTTTCTACCAGTTTCTTAATGGCGGGTATCTTCATGGCTATACTTTACGCGTTTAGTTTATGGATCAGTTCACGAACGGCCTCCTCCTTGCTGGCAGCCACAGAGTCTACCAGTTTGCCGTCTTTGAAGATGGCGAAGTAAGGCAGGTTGGTCACGTTGGCCAGCTTGCGGGCCTCCGGGCTGGTCTCGGCGTTCACATCCACAAAAGCCACGCCGGCAAAAGCCTCGTCGTCAGACAGGCGCTTGAACTTTGGCGAGAACAGGCGGCAGCTGCCACACCAATCGGCGTAGTATTTCACCACCACTTTCTGGTTAGAGCTTAGTACTTCGTTAAAATCGTTGTCAGTTGCTACAATAACAGCCATATTTCTTCTTTTTATGGTTTCCTTGATCTAATGCTATCTCTAGTTAAACTACTGTCAAAAGTAAATGTTTCGGATGAGAGTAGGGCAATAGTTCCGATAGATTTAATTGATTCGCTTATAGTTTGTGTCTATAATGGTGCTCATCAAGTTCTGTTGTGCGCCCTGAAACTATAGCCGCGCCTTTAAAGTTATAGGCATAGGAAAAAGCACGGGCGGCAGAATTATACTTATATGGCAATAGGGATAACTAAATCTATAGGCCAATTTCGTATCTTTGCAGCCTAAAACCAGAATAACACGATGTTAGATAAGTTAGAAGCCATCAACCAGCGTTTTGAGGAAGTAAGTCAGCTGCTCATCCAGCCGGATGTGGCCAGCGACATGAAGAAATTTAAGGCGCTGAATAAAGAGTATAAAGATCTGGACAAGATCGTAACCGAGTATAAAAAGTATAAAAACATCCTCAGCAACATCGACAACGCCAAGCAGGTGATTGCCACCGAGAAGGATGAGGACTTCCGGGAGATGGCCAAGGAAGAGCTGGACGAGCTGCTTCCGCAGCGCGACGTGATGGAAGAGACGCTGAAAGAGCTGCTGATTCCGAAAGACCCGAACGACAGCAAGGACATCATCATGGAAATCCGTGCCGGTGCCGGTGGCGACGAGGCTTCTATCTTTGCCGGTGACCTGTTCCGCATGTACAGCCGCTTTGCCGAGAAGCATGGCTGGAAAATGGAGTTGATGGACGCCACCGAAGGTACATCCGGAGGTTACAAAGAGATTATCGTGGGCGTGTCTGGCGAGGACGTATACGGCAAGCTGAAGTTCGAATCCGGCGTGCACCGCGTGCAGCGCGTGCCGGCCACCGAAACGCAGGGCCGTATCCATACTTCTGTGGCCTCGGTGGTGGTGCTGCCGGAGGCGGAGGAGTTTGACGTGGAAATCGACATGAACGACGTGCGCAAGGACCTTTTCTGTTCCTCAGGCCCGGGCGGTCAGTCGGTAAACACGACCTACTCGGCCGTTCGTTTAACGCATATCCCGACGGGTATCGTGGCGCAGTGCCAGGACCAGAAATCGCAGCTCAAGAACTTTGACAAAGCCTTGGCGGTGCTTCGCTCGCGTATTTACGAGGTGGAGCTGGCTAAGAAAAACGAGGCTGAGGGTGCCCAGCGCAAGAGCATGGTGGGCGGCGGCGACCGTTCCGATAAAATCCGCACCTACAACTATCCACAGGGCCGCGTAACCGACCACCGCATCGGCTACACCGTGTACAACCTGCCTGCTGTAATGGATGGCGGTATCGACGACTTTGTAGAAGAACTGCGCATTGCCGAAAACGCCGAGCGACTGAAAGAAGGCGCCACGGCTGAATAAGCAAGTATAAAAGTATAAATTAAGGGATGTAGCGAAGCAAGTATAGCGGCGCTGCATCCTTTTTTTGTGCTATATAGGTTTTGCCTACCGGGTTTGCTAAATTCAGCAAATCAATTTTTAACCAACCATTCCAAACTTCATGAACAAACTTTTACTCCTTTGCTTTACCGTTTGCCTCCTTGTTATCACTCCTAAGGCGTCTGCACAGAATTACATGGATGCTATCTCAAGCCAGTCCTGTGACTGTATCAGCAAGCTTATAAACAGTGGGGAGAAACAGAACCTGGAAATGCGGCTTGGCGCTTGTGTGTTGCAGGCTGCCGGCCCTTATGAGAAACAATTAAAGAAAGACTACGGTATTGAGCTTTCGCGAATTGCGGGGCAAGGGGAGCAGCTCGGGGAAATGCTGGGTGTCAAAATAGCTACTAAATGCCCCGATACCTTCCTCGCCCTGATGGATATGATGAATTACACCGGAGAAGAAGCTACTGCTGTGGAAGAGAAAACATTTGAGGGAACGGTAACCGGTATAAACGATCAGCAGTTTATCGTGTTCACTGTAAAAGATGCCAGTGGCAAGGCCTCCAGCTTTTACTGGCTGTCGTTCTTTACTACTGATCTTAGCTTAAACAGCAGCAACTATAAAGAGATCAAAGATAGAAAAGTGCAGGTGGGCTACCGGGAGGAAGAGTTTTTCGACCCGCGCATCAACGAGTATAAAAAGTTTAATGTGATAACCTCTCTGAAATCGCTTAACTAAGCGGTTTTATACTTTTAACAACGAATAACGATACTTGAGATACCTGCTTGTCATACTGCCCCTGTTGCTGCTGCTGTCGGTGTTTGGCTGCGAGCCGAAGGACGAAGTAATCACCACCGATCCGAATGCGGTCCTGCAGTTTTCGGCAGACACGCTGCTGTTTGATACGGTGTTCGTGAGCAGGGGCAGCATTACCAAGCGCCTGAAAGTATACAACCGCAATGAGAAGGCCGTGCGCATCAGTCAGGTGACCCTGGCGGGCGCAGGAAACTCGCCTTATCAGCTGACCATCAACGGGGTGCAGGCGCCGCTGGCCAACAACCTGGAGCTACGGGGCGGCGACAGCCTTTACGTGCTGGTAAAAGCCAACATCAACCCCACCGCAGAGAACCAACCGTTCCTGGTAGCCGATTCTATACTTTTCACTACCAACGGGCAGCAGCAGAACGTGAAGCTGGTGGCGTATGGCCAGAACGCCTATTTCCACCGCAAAGGCCGCACCGGCACCACTACCTGGGCCAGCGATAAACCCCACGTGCTGCTCGACTCGGTGCTGGTGGAGGAGGACGCCATCCTGACCATAGAACCCGGCGCGCGCATCTACGGCGCTAACAAATCGGTCCTGTTGGTGGCGGGGCAGCTGCAGGTGCAGGGCACGCCGCAGGAGCGGGTATACTTTAGCGGCTACCGCCGTGAGGAAAGCTACCGCACCCTGCCGGGCCAGTGGGAAGGCATCCGTATCCTGGCATCCAGCGGGGGCAACCAGATAAAGTATGCCGACATCAAAAACACCGTGTATGGCGTGCGTATCGGCAACCCGGGCAAGGCGGGCACACTGATAGATGGAGGTATCGTGGCGCATGCGTTGCTGGGCGGTGTGGTGGCCTTTACCTCGGAGGTGCAGCTGGTGAATACGCTGATCTATAACTGCGGGCAGTATGGCTTTGGCGGGCTGGGTGGAGGCAAGTATGAGCTGCTTTATACCACCATTGCCAGCTACCAGAACCCGCTGCAGCGCGAAACGCCTTTGCTGGCCGTGGCCGATTTTATACCTGAAACGGATATCAAAGACCAGCCCACTTCGCTGCGCCTGGTGAACTCTATTGTATATTCGGATGGATACAGTACCGCCAACGAGGTACTGGTGGAGCCTGCCTCCGCTGCCACCGAGATAGCTCACAGCGTCTTGCGCACGCAAGTATACAAGGAGCTTTTAGAAGGCAACGGCAATGTGCTGAACACCGAGCCAAAGTTTAAAGCCCCCACTAAGTATGACTTTAGCCTCGACACCCTCTCCCCTGCCAGCGGTGCCGCCAAAGTGCTGCCAGCCATACGTCAGGACCTAAAAGGAACCCCTCGCAGCAGCACCCGACCCGACATAGGCGCGTATGAACGGACGATAGATTAATTTTGAATGAGTGGATGAGCGAATTAGTGAATGTAAGTACTGTACGTTTTAAGTATAGGTAGCCAAGCAGAAAGTATAAAGGCCGATGCCGTCACTCTAAAGAAAAATTCACTCATTCGAAATTCAAAATTCTAGATTATGTGGTTTCAGAAAGAGATAAGATTGCCCGCCGTGAAACGTGGGTTTCATTTGATAACAGACCTGCTGGTGGCGCAGCTGCCGGAACTGGAGGAAATAGAAGTGGGCCTGGCACATGTCTTTATCAAGCATACCTCCGCCAGTCTTACCATAAACGAGGATGCGGATCCCACCGTGCGGCAGGACTTCGAGAGCCACTTTAACCACCTGGTGCCCGAAAACCAGCCTTACTACCGCCATACTTTGGAAGGTCCCGACGACATGCCCGCACACCTGAAAGCTGCCCTGCTGGGCACTTCCGTCACCATTCCTATTAAAAACGGGGAGCTGAACATGGGCACCTGGCAAGGCATCTACCTCTGCGAGCACCGCGACCACGCTTCCAAAAGAACGGTGGTGGTAACGCTACAGGGGAAAGGCAGGGGTGTTTAGTTATTGGTTATTAGGTAGTAGTTATTAGGGGGAATTGGATAAGTATAGAGAAGAGGCTCGTCCAGTTAGAGGAGTATACGGCAAGTATGCTTCTTTTATACTTTAGGATATTTCCCTAACAACTACTAACCAATAACTAACAACTACCTTACTATACTTACTCTCCTAATATCGGTCCCATTAGAGCTGCGAATGCGCAGGAAGTATACTCCGGGTGGCAGGTGGCGCACATCCAGCTGCAGGTAGCGCTTGCCTATCTCGGCAGAAAGCACCGTTTTGCCCACGCTGTTTGCCAGCTCTACCTGCCGCACAAGTATGCGCGCGGGTTGCTCTATGTATAAAAAGTCAGCAGTTGGGTTCGGGTAAACGGTCAGGTCGCTGACGGTCACCTGCACAAAGTCCTCTTTCACTTCCGTGTCGCTGGTGCTGCCGTTGCTTACCGTTAGCTTCACGTTATACTTGCCGGGCCTCGGATAGGTAACTGCAGGGTTCTCCACTGTCGATGTTGCCGGCACGCCGCCTTCAAACTCCCAAAGCCACGCTGTTGCCCGTACTCCTTCGGGGGCGGCGGCAAATTGTATACTTGCTCCGGCCACTGCCAGGGTATCGCCCGGCTGCGCCAGGCCAAAATCAGAGCGGATGGAGGCGCTACAGGCCAATGATTGAAGCAGCCCGCTGCGGCTGGTGCTGATGACCGCCTTCATGTAGGCAGCCTGGCCGTGGGTGAAAAGGTTCATGCAGGCATCGTGGCTGTAATCCATGTAGTTCTGGTACATGTTGCCGTAAGGGCCGTTGTCGCAGGAAATCTCGATGCCGCCGCTGCATGCGGTAGTATAGGTTTGCTGGTTGGGCGTGTCGCTGATGCCGTCGGAGTCCGAACAACTGTCCTCCTCCTCGCCCCAGATGTGGCTCAGGCCAAGCCAATGGCCTACCTCATGCGTGGCGGTCCGGCCCAGGTTGTAAGGCGAGTCGAACTTGTTGACAGGCGCGGCGCCCACCGCGGTGTAGTGCAGCACCACCCCGTCGAGGTGTGGCAGCGTGGTGCCCGGCGGACTGGCATAACCCAGCACCTTGTCCTTGATATTTCCTACCCAAATATTTAGGTAGCGGTTGGTGTCCCAGGCGTTCACGCCGCCGTTGTCAGCCTTCTTGATGTAATCGAATGCGTAATCAAACTCGTTGCGGTACGTTTGGGTGCGGGTGATGCCCGTAGTGGGATCGCCGTTGGGATCCAGGGAGGCCAGGCAGAACTCAATGCGTGTATCGGCCGCATAGGGTGCAAAATATGAAGGCGTGTTCACGGCGTCTGCGTTGCGCCTTCTGAAGTCAGCGTTCAGCACCTCCAGCTGCGAGAGGATTTGCTCATCGGAGATGTTCTCCGCCTCGCCGTTGTACACTACATGAAACACTACCGGAATGGTGATGGTGGTCACGGCACGAAGGTTCTGCCATCCGCTTTGCTGCTGTTGCAGCCTTTCCTGCACGGCCTGCTGCACCTGTTGCCGTTGCTGCTCCAGAGCCGGGTTCTGCTTTTTCTGATGCTCCAGGTAGGCCGTGGTGGCGCAGTTGCGCGTGCCGGGCAGCGCCTGGGCAAAACCGGAGAGGGTAGCGCAAAGCCAAAGTACAGCCGTGAGAGCAACGGTGCGCATGTGCTGTGGGGTAAAGGGTTATAGTCCAGGCAGGTGTGCCTGAACGGATAGCAAGATAAGGAAAATCAGGAGAGTGTGGTAAGGGAAAAAGTGCTTAGGAGGCGCTTATACTTCTAAAGGTTGGCTTTTACTTCATAGCGAAGCGAGTCCCCGAAAATCATCTTTTGCACACCAAGCACGCTGTATCCGGAAATATCGCCTGTTCGAGGGTCAGCGTGAAGTTCGATGGTGCGGCGCGAGAAAAAGATAATGTTCTTATCCTGAAGGCTGGCATTGAGTTGCCTTAGTTTTCCGTCGGGGCCCAGGACGAGGCGCAGGAAGTGCACCTGTGGTTCAGCGTCCTCTCGTTTGGTATAGGCTATCGCCACAGAGCCGTCTTCCAGTTGCTGCTCCTGCCGGGTATAGTACTCCTGCATGGAGGGGCGGCTCAGGTCGGCCTCTTCAAACACGGCCAGCTCGTCCTCCCAGTCCACATCCATGGTTTCGACCACCTCCGGCTCTCTGCCCTGCGTCGCCACCGACTTCAGGACCATCGGCTTGTCGGCCTCCAGCTTTTGCCGCTGCCCCTGCAGGTAAGAGGTAAGGTGAAAAACAGCCTTCCCCGCCTCCGTCGTAGCAGGTGGGGAAGGCCGCTCACAGGACGCCAGGGCCAGTAAAAGGCCTATCAGATAGAGAGGTTTATACTTGGCCACAGGCATGTGATGTTAATGGTTGATCAGGGATTCGCCGGTCATTTCCTCCGGTTTTTGCAGGTGCATCAGCTCCAGTATGGTCGGGGCAATGTCACCGAGCTTGCCCGGGTGCAGCGTGCCTTTGAAGTCGTTGCTTACCAGCACGCACGGCACCAGGTTGGTGGTATGGGCTGTGTTGGGCGTACCGTCCGGGTTAATCATCATATCAGCGTTTCCGTGGTCGGCAATTACAATAGTGTCGTAGCCGTTTTCCAGCGCGGTCGTGACAACCTTGGCCGCGCACTCGTCTACTACCTCGCAGGCCTTTACGGCAGCCTCAAACACGCCCGTGTGCCCTACCATGTCTGGGTTGGCAAAGTTAAGACAAACGAAGTCAGCGCTACGCTGCTCCAGTTCCGGCACGATGGCGTCGCGAATGTCGTAGGCGCTCATTTCCGGCATCAGGTCGTAGGTGGCTACCTTCGGCGAAGGGCGCATAATGCGGCTCTCGCCCTCAAACTGCACCTCGCGGCCCCCCGAGAAGAAGAAGGTAACGTGCGGATACTTCTCTGTTTCGGCAATGCGGATCTGCTTCTTACCGGCTTTGGCGAGCACCTCCCCTAGCGTGTTGTTGAGGTTATCTTTCTCAAAGATAGCCTCTGTTTTCAGGAAGGTGTCGTCGTAGTTGGTCATCATCACGTAGTGCAGGTCCAGCTTGTGCATGTCGTGCTCCGGAAAATCGCGCTGCGTGAGGGCCTGCGTAATTTCGCGGCCACGGTCGGTACGGAAGTTAAAGCAAATCACCACGTCGCCGTCCTTGATGGTGGCAATAGGCTCCTGGCGGTCATTCACCTTCACAATCGGCTTGATAAACTCATCCGTGACGCCGGCGTTGTAGGAGTCCAACATCGATTTGATGAGGTTTTGCGACGGTTCGCCTTTGCCTTTCACCATCAGATCGTAGGCCAGTTTGATGCGCTCCCAGCGGTTGTCGCGGTCCATGGCATAGTAGCGGCCCACAATGGAGGCAATGGTGCCGGAGGCATGCTCCAGGTGTTCCTCCAGCTCGTTGATGAACTTCACACCGCTTTTAGGGTCGGTGTCGCGGCCGTCGGTAAAGGCATGGATGTATACTTCGTGCAGCTCATAGTCGTAGGCCACCGTGCACAGCGCCTTCAGGTGGTTGATGTGCGAGTGCACCCCCCCGTCGGATACAAGACCAATCAGGTGTACCGCCTTTTTGTTTTCCTTGGCATAGGCAAATGCGCGGGCAATGGCAGGCATGGAAGCCAGCTTGCGCTCCGCAATGGCCTTGTTGATGCGCACCAGGTCCTGGTACACCACGCGCCCGGCGCCGATGTTCATGTGCCCCACCTCAGAGTTTCCCATTTGCCCATCCGGCAGCCCAACAGCCTCGCCGGAGGCCTGCAGGGTGGTGTGGGGGTATTTCTCAAAAATAGAGTCGATAAAAGGCGTTTTGGCTTTATCTATGGCCGAGGCCGCCAGATCGGTGGCAATGCCCCACCCATCTAAAATCACTAAGAGTACCTTCTTGTCCATGGTGCAAATATAGCTAATATCTTTAAAGCTACAGGCGCGATTTAAGTGGCTTCGCCCTTTGCCTTAACTGTGTGTGCCCCCTTAAAAGTATACGCGAGGCCAGGCAACAATGCTTTCTTTATCAGGATAATCCTTTTATATTAGAGTCTCTGAAATTCTTTGTTACTTGGCATAGTTTTGGCTCATGCAAGGGCAAGTATGACAACAGCATTTATGAAAAACTTTAGACACCTCACAGTTGCCTTCTCGGTTTTGTTAGTAACTATTTTTATGATGACGGGGCAGGCCGTGGCGCAGGGCGATGCGATGGGCAGCGTGAAGCAGGCAATGAAGGCGGGCTCAGCCAAAGACCTCTCCAGAAACTTTGGCAGCATGGTGGAGATCACCCTCGACGGGGCAGAGGCCACCAGCTACAGCAGCACACAGGCAGAGTTTGTGATGAAGAACTTCTTTGCCAAGAACGCTCCCGTAGACTTCAGTGTGAACCATAATGGCACTTCGGACAAGGGACAGTTGTACGCCATCGGCACCTATTCGTCCAAGGGCGGCTCCTATACGGTGCTGATACGGATGAAGGCCTCCGGCGGCAAATACCTCATCCACTCAATGAACTTTATCAAAGATTAACGCCATATTACACAGATTTTTACAAAGGCACGGGTTTATACCGCGCCTTTTTTTATTTTTGCACCGTGAAACCGACATACCTCACCGAAAAAAGTATAAACGAGTTCATTGCCAGGGCGCTGGCTGAGGACGTAGGCGATGGGGACCACTCCTCGCTGGCGGCCATACCTGCCGATGCGCAGAACCAGGCGCGCCTGCTTGTGAAGGGCGATGGCATCCTGGCTGGCGTAGAACTGGCCGGCTACATCTTCAGGGCCGTGGACCCGAGTCTGCAGTTGGACGTGCTGATGCACGACGGCGACCGGATGAAGTATGGCGATGTGGCGTTTACCGTGAAAGGCAGGGCGCAAAGTATACTTACCGCCGAGCGCCTGGTGCTCAACTGCATGCAGCGCATGAGCGGGATTGCCACCTACACCCATTACATGGCCAGCCTGATAGCCGGTACCGGAGCCAGGCTGCTCGACACCCGCAAGACCACCCCCAACTTCCGGATAATGGAAAAGTGGGCCGTGGTGATCGGGGGCGGCCATAACCACCGCTTCGGCCTCTACGACATGATCATGCTGAAGGACAACCACGTGGACTATGCCGGCGGCGTGCGCGAGGCCATAACGGCCACCCAAAAGTACCTGCAGGAGAAAGGCAAAAACCTGAAGATTGAGGTAGAGACACGCAACCTGCAGGAGGTGCAGGAGGCGCTGGAGACAGGCGGCATCCACCGCATTATGCTGGATAACATGACGCCCGACACCATGCGCCAGGCTGTAGCCATGATTGGCGGAAAGTATGAAGTGGAGGCTTCCGGCGGAATTACGGAGGAAACCATACGCGCCGTGGCCGAGTGCGGCGTAGACTTTATTTCGGTGGGCGCGCTCACGCACTCCAACAGAAGTATAGATCTGAGCCTGAAGGCGTTTTAGCTCCGGCACCAAGTATACCAAGGTTTGCGCTGTAGGCGCAGGGAAAAGAAGAAGACGATTTTACATTTATAGTATTTATGCAGCAACCAAATCAAAGAGGCCGCCGGATGGCGCAGGGCCCGAACCCTCTCGCTATCCGAACTAAGAAGTACCAGCAGGATAAAAATGATTACACCCGAATGGCGCTGGTGCAGGCCTGGGGCAAAACATGGTGGCACGCGCTCATTCCGCTGGTGCTGTTCCTGTTGCCGGCCGTGTTCAGCTTCTCGTGGTGGTGGGTAGCAGGGGCTATCATCATAACGCTGCTGTTCGTGCTGCTGCGGTCTGCGCAGGTCATGAGCGTGACGCAGGTGGAGCAGGGCAGTCCGCTGTTCGAGAAGCTAACCTACGAGGTAGACCAACGCCAGATCCTGCTGCGCCGCAACGAGCGCGAGGGCATGGCCCTGACCTGGGATATGATCGAGCGGGCCCAGAAAAAGAATGAGGGCTATATGCTATGGCTGCAGCCGCCGAGCGATGCACAGTTGCCTAGTGGCTGGAAAGGCTGGGTGGCGCGCACGTTTCAGGTGCCGGTGTTTATTCACATGCCATTCCGTATCTTTAACAGCCCCAACGACCTGAAGCTGATGGATAGCTACCTGCGCCGCAAAAACCTGATATCCTAACAGTGCCACAACCTGGGTTTAGCTCTTTGTCGTAAAGTGTTCAAAAATAACGTCTTATCTGCGGGGTGGCAGGTGAAGGCTTTTGTAGAAAGTATAAAAACGTACAAGAAATGAATAAGAACGTAACAGCAGTATTTGCCGCCGTATGCGGTTTGTTTATGGCTTCCTGCGGTACTCCGTCTGACCTGAGACCGGGCGAGAAAGTTTCTACAGACATTGTAGAGCCGGGAACACGTAAAACATTCAACGTGTCTGATGCCGGTACTATCGAGGGGGATGCCGTTGTAGACCAGGCAAAAAAAGATGAGGTAATGCCAAACCACGACCAGGGTGCCAACACCATCCAGGCAGGCGACAGCGTGCGTGAGGAAGCAGAGACCAACACAGAAGCAGGCGCTGTAAAACGATAAGCAAACATACTTCTGAGGCCTGCCGTTGCATCAGCAGCGGCAGGCTTTTTTTTGCCCTTATGGCAGCAGTATAGCTGTATACTTGGAAGTCTATACTTCAACTTCGAATATTTCACCTATATTTGCAACACAATTGCTTTTAGCCCCCGACATGGCAGCACAACAGGAACCTGAAGCCTGGTTTAGCACCTGGTTCGACTCACCTTACTATCACATCCTCTACCAGCACCGCGATATGCAGGAGGCGCAGCTGTTTATGGACAGGCTACTGGCTTACCTGCACCCAAAACCACACGAGCGGATACTGGATCTAGCCTGCGGCAAGGGGCGCTATTCACGCTACCTCAGTCAGAAAGGGTATAATGTAACGGGCATCGACCTGTCGGAGCAAAGTATAAACTACGCCAGGCAGTACGAGAACGAGCGGCTGCACTTTGCCCGCCACGACATGCGGGAGGTGTTCCGGCCCAATGGCTTTGACTTTATCCTCAACCTGTTTACCAGCTTCGGTTACTTTGAAACAGACACGGAGAACGTGGTGGCGCTACGTGCCACGGCCGAAAGCCTTCAACCCGGCGGCAAGCTGGTAATCGACTTCATGAACACAGAAAAAGTTATCGATGAGCTGGTGGCCGAAGAGGAGAAGCAGGTAGGGGGAATAAACTTTAAGATAACGCGCGGCGTAGAGAATGGCTTTATTGTAAAGCATATTCGCTTCAGCGATGAGGGGCAGGAATATACTTATGTAGAGCGGGTGAGGGCGCTGCGGCAGGAGGACTTTCTGGAGTACTTCGGCATGGTGCAGCTCCGGTTGGTGGATACCTTTGGTGATTACGAACTGCACCCATACAACCAGGAAAAAAGCGACAGAATGATATTTGTGCTCAAAAAATAGCGCGCCCTGTATGATCATTGCTATACTTGTGCTCTTCTTTACGGTGGTATTATCCGGGTTTCTGGTAAAGATCTTTCCCCCTACCAATATTCGGTGGCTTAAAATGGCGCTGGCCTTCAGCGGAGCCTACCTTTTCACCATCACCATCATCCACCTGCTGCCCGAGGCGCTGCTTAACAGCCACAACAGCCCTTACCGTGTCGGCTATTGGGTGCTGGCCGGATTTTTCCTGCAGCTGGTGCTGGAGCTGTTCTCGCACGGTGTGGAGCACGGGCACATCCACCACCACCATGGCCGCACCGACTCCATGCCGATCCTGCTGCTGGGCTCCTTGTTTGTGCACTCTTTTCTGGAGGGAAGTATACTGGTAAGCAATGGTGGGCACGGGCACAGCCACGGGCATGCGCACGAGGCGGATAACTTCTACATGGTGCTGGTGGGGATTACGCTGCACCACATTCCGGCTGCCTTCGCCCTGATGTCGGTACTGATGTCGCGGCTGGAGAACTTCCGAAAGGCGTTTCTGTGGTTGCTCATCTTTGCCATTGGCTCGCCGCTGGGGATTATCGTCAGCAACACGCTGCTGTCGCAGGAGGCCACGGATGGCCTAGTGTTTACGGCGCTAACGGGCCTGGTGGCGGGTAACTTCCTGCATATTTCCACCACCATCCTTTTCGAAACCAGCCCCGACCACCACTTTAACCGCAACAAGCTTATCGCTACCCTGCTGGGGCTTGTGCTGGCCTTGCTCAGTGACTTTATCTAGGCAGCGGAAGTATAAAAAAAGGCCGGAGATTCCCCCGGCCAAACTCACCTTAAAACACACAGCATTGCTGCTGCACAAACGTAGTAGTCTTCTTTAGGGCTTTAGACAGCGGGTTTGGGCAAGGGTTTAATGCAGGCGGTAATTTTTTATCAAGTATGATTTTGGGTGCAGCAATAGCCATGCAAGTGCAGCAGTACAGCTACACGGATGTATCTGCCAAATTAACTAAGAAGGATTAGGTGAATAAAAGATTGTGGCTTTTGCGATACAGGTTGGAAACGCTCCTGCAAAAGCTAGTTACATAACCGTGGAGAGCAGCGTGGCAATGAGCGCTTTGATGGTAACGACCACCGCACTCGTGCCGGTTGCCGCGTCAGACTCCTCATCTTCGGGGGTGAAGGCATTGCGGAAGTAGGCCAGCGGGCTTTCCAGCACTTCTGCATCCAGTACAGATTTGTCTTGTGGTTTGGAAGTAGCAGGCTTCTTAGGGCTTTCCGCGTTACTTTTCTTGTCTACTGTGCCTGGTTGCGGCTGGGTTTGCTGCTCTGCCGTAACAACAGTGGTAGTGGTGGCACCGTTGTGCGTATCCTCTGCATAAGCTTGGGTGGCGGGCATGACAAGCATGCACAGCAGCAGAACGGCTGCCATCGGTAAGAATTCGCGCACTTTTCCCCAAGATTTACTCATGCACAAATGTAAGCAGAAATCCCATAAGCAACAAGTATAAGTGCTATTGTTTTAGAGAAAAATCAATAACACAGGGTGAGTATATATGCTTGAAGGTGTGTGCGTTGTCCTGAATTTGCCGGATAGCTGCTTACCTGGTTTTGCTGCGCTTTATCACCTCCAGCCTCACGGGCACCACGCCGCTGTTCATCATGCCAATGCGCCTGGCGGCCGCCTCTGATAAATCCACGATGCGGCCACGCACGAAGGGGCCTCTGTCGGTAATCTCCACGCGCACCGATTTGTTGTTTTGCAGGTTGGTGACTTCTACATGGGTACCGAAAGGGAGCCTCCTGTGGGCGGCGGTTAGTTTGCTGCGCCTGTATGTCTCGCCGTTGGCCATTTTGCGGCCCTGGAACTTGCGTGCGTAGTATGAGGCCTTTCCTTTCTCGGTATAGCCTTTCTCGCCAAAGTTGGAGGCGGTGGTGGCGCAGGAACTAAGGCAAAGCGCCACAGCAACCGCTGCCAGGGTGCTTTTAGCGGCACGGGAAAGTATGGATAAGGGTGATGCGGGTAAAGATATAAGCATGATAAGGGTACTAAAACTATAGGGTTAACGGCTAACCTGCTCCAGGAATTGCCTGATGTGCTGGCTCAGGTCTGGAATGGATAGCGTTTCGAAGGGGTGGCGGGTGCTGGGCAGCACCTGCAGCCGCGCGTCAGGTAGCAGGCGGTAGGCCCACAGCGTCTCCTCTACCGTCACCATGTTGTCGCGGTCGCCTACGGCAAGTTGCACCGGCAGTTGCAGTTGCGGCAGCGTGTCGGGTGTCAGGAGGGGGCTTTGGCCCAGCGCGCGCATCATACTGGCTGTCTGGCGCATAACCTGCTTCCAGTCCTGTGGGGCGTGGCGCTGCGCCAGGGTGGCCGCAAAGGCCGGCACCTTCTCCTCCACCCGCTCCGGCACCAGCATCCTGGTTTCCTTTTCTGCTGCCTCCACTGACCAGGAGAACTTGGTTGCCAACGTATAAATGCTGCGGATGCGCTTAGGTTGTTCCAGTGCCAGGCTGAGGGCCGCGTAACCGCCCATGCTGTAGCCAAAAATGTGGGTCTGCTCCAGCTGCTGCTCCTCCAGAAACTGCCGTATGTCCTGCACAAAGCGCTGCATCGTGAAGGGTTCCTGCGGCAGGGGCTTGCCCCCGTGGCCGGAAAAATCGAGCGTATAGACGTTGTAGCTGCGCTGCAGCGCTTCTTTCAGCGGAGCCAGCATGGCCGCCGAGCCAAGGGCGCCGTGTAACAGTAACAGGTTCTCCATAGGGTAAAATATGATAAAGTATGGAAGGTGCCTCCCCAAAACTACAAAAATAGCCTTTACCATCCCCCTGAAAAGTATAAATTGCCGCCAACATACTAGCCATAGCAACGATGATGATAGAAAACCTGCAGGAGTTGTGCAAGCAGCTACCTGGCGTAACCGAAAGTATAAAATGGGGCCACGACCTTTGCTTCTGCGTGGCCGAGAAGATGTTTCTGGTGGTAGGACTTGATAAAGCACCCGTATCCGCCTCCTTTAAGGTGAATGAGGAGGAGTTCGAGGAAATGTGTAACCGGCCCGGCTTTATCCCGGCGCCTTATATGGCCCGCTACAAGTGGGTGATGGTGGACGACCTGAACCGGATGCAGGCGCAGGAATGGGAACAGCGCGTGAGAAAATCGTACGACCTGATTGCCGGGAAGCTGCCGAAGAAAGTGCGGAAGGAAATTGGCCTGGAAGTATAAAGCATAAATCCGGGGCTCCCGCGGGCCCCGGATTTATGCTTTACTGCTGTAGCTGGTAGTTGTATACTTCGATGGCCTGCGTCAGCTTGTCTTTCTGGAACAGGTTCACCACCAGCTGCACCCCCAGCACACCCGCGCCGGCGTACACCAGCGGGCTTACCTTCAGGTCGGTGTTGCCGTAGGCGTCCTGCTGCGAGTTGTTTATCGTTTTCACGGCGCCCACGGCCAGCAAGCCTGCCCCAAGTATAGACACGCCTGTGTTAACTACCTTATCACGCTTGTGGCGCTGCAGCAGCACCATGCTCGAGGCGTTGTCTGCCAGGGCCGCCTCCAGGTTGTCGTAGTTGAGGTGGTAGAGCGGGCCGTTATCCTTGGAGAAGAAGTAGATGCGCTTGCGGCTGGTGCGGGGCATGCCGTATCCGTAGCCATACCCGTAGCCGAACGGGGAGTAGCCGTAGCCGCCGTCGTAGTAGGTGCGGGTGGTAAAGTACCGGTCGATGCGCGGGCCGTCGGTGAGGCGCTTGGCAAAGGAGTTAAAGCTGTTGCCTGCCTCCACGCGGGCATAGAAGCCATCCTCGTTCTGAAACACGTTCACCATGCTGGGGTTAAACTTCAGCGAGTCGTCGAGCAGGAAGTGGCTTGACTTGAACAGGGGCGATTTATACTGCAGCTTGTTGGCGTGGAAGATGCGCCCGTCCTGCAGCTGCACGTAGTAGCGGCCCTGTCCGTACTCTGTCTGGCCGTAGGCAGTGTAGCCCAGCAGCAGGCAAAGTATAAGCGATAAAAGGTTTTGCTTCTTTATCATAGGTGAAAGTATAACTCAGGTTAAAACAGGAAAAAGAGCATGACCAGCATGCCCAGCAGCGCCAGGTAAACCCAGCGCATCAGGTGCTGCCGGTGCTTGTTCGGCACCGTGTTGCTTACCACCATTACGGCTCCCAGCAAGCAAAGCAGGTACAGGAGTATAAACGTAACCGCCTTTACCCAGTTAGGCACAATCGTGTTTTCAGGCTGCAACTGGTTGCTCATGCCTAGCCCCGACAAAAGCCACTGCAGGCCCAGAAACACCACTACCTCAAAGATAATAAAGTATAACAGCCAGTTTAGCCAGGCGTGTTTGCCGCTGCTCATGCGTTTTCCATGCTATAAGTATAATATTCCCTTCCCGGGAAAAGCAAAAAGTGTCATGAGCGGCACCTCTGCTATACAAACGAAAACAGGCAGCAACCTGGTATAAGGGCTTCCCTCGCTTTGGCTGCCTCAGGCCTGCTGCTCCCGGTTCTCAAGTCGCTCATCACCAGGCTAAACCTACGCATTTTTCCGGTTCATCAAAAGCACCTGTGCCCTGCCAGCCCCGCCTCCAGACATGGCCAAACTGTATGCTCATCCCGGAAAAATAATAAAAATAAAAAAGTATATAAGTATAGCGCTATGGTTTTCCTTTGGCCTGTTTTTTGTACCGTATCCAGGGAACAACGTCTATAACTATACTTGCCAAACTAACTATTTAACTGGTTGAATGCTAGCGGCGGTGGTGTAAATAGTTGTTTATCAGATGTGTATTAAAAGTAGGAATTGCTTGCACTGCAGCAGGATTTTGAAACAAAACCAAGTGCATGTAACGTTTAAACCAGCAAGGAGATTGTAGGGATATGAGATTAATTCGAAATGTAACATTAGATAAGTATAAGTTCTTTACTGGTGAAGACACCAGAAAGATATTTAGCGTAGCTTACGAAGACCTGACTACAGTAATCTATTACCAGGATGCGAACAATAATTTTAAGCTGGTAGTGGCGAAGGGCGACGACCCTCCGATACTTGTTGAGAAGGGGATTACGAGGGCTGAGGCCTTCCGATTAATGAACACCCGTCCTTAACCCGGACGGGTTTTTTTATATTTTTCCACCCGATGCACCTGAAAAACAAATACTATAAAATCGCCTTCTGGGGCTTTGTGCTGAGCCTGCTGCTGCAGCTGGTTTTGTCCATCGCCTTCGATCCTTACCTGGCCGCCGTGGTGTCGCCTTTCTACCCGGTGTGGTTTATACTTTTTGTGGTAGGCTGGCGCCAGGAGCACCCGCGCCGGTAAGTCTGTCCATAGTTGCACTGTACCGGGCGGCAACAGTGGTAAATTAAAGAAGTTGCTAGTGGTAAAGTATACTTGCTGCCATGCCGGGCACCTTTTGCGGCTTTTTATACTTATTAAGGAAGTATAGCCAAAGAGGAAAGCATGGACAAGACGCAACAGAAGATAATGGCCGATGAGAACTATGTGCAGCACATGTTTCTGCGCGTGGTAAACGATGATATGGAATGTGTGCTGAACATCGCCGGCCACCCCTACCGCCTCCGGGAGCTTATCTTTATGATGATAGAGAACGGCTGCAGTGTGGAGAAAACCGACTCCGATGGGTTCAATACGTTTGACTATGACCAGGAGACAGTGGAGGTGCACGATTTTCTAACCTCCATTATCAAAGCCAAATTCAGGCAGTAGCGCTGGGGCAGGCATAACATTAAAGGCTACCGCTAATGGGTAGCCTTTATACTTACAGTTGTTTAATTTTTATCTCGCGGGGCTTGTTGATGTCCTCAAAGTATGGCAGCCTTACCTGCAGCTGGCCATCTTCGTGCACGGCCTCTATGCGGCCCAGGTCAACCTGCGGCGGCAGGATGAATGTTCTGTTAAACAAGGGGGCCGCCATTTCCGGGTTCTCCGGGTTGTGAAGAACTGAGAACACGGTAAGCTGGTTTTGGTGCAGCACCACTTTAAAAGACTCCGGGCTCACACCCGCTGCCCATACGTTAATAACTGCGCCTCTTTTATACTTTTTAATATCCACATACGTCTCGCTTACGCCACCGCCAATGGTGTTCAGCAGGTTTATCTGGTGCGCGATGTTGCGTAAAAACTCTTTATCCTTTATCAATTTCATCTCTTTCTCCATCATAGTTTTCACTTTGTGTTTTGCAAACCTGATGCCAATTGCTTTTCAGGTCATTTGTGCAATTAAATCTGCGGTTTTGGTGTCAAAATGGCTATAATCAGATGCTTAGCTGCTTTTTCGGGTGCCATGCTGTCACCTCCAGGAGGTGCTTTTCATGTTCTGTTCATGGGCCTGCACACGGTCAAAAGGAGGGGTTTGGGATTGTTTCCCCTTTTGGGAAGGAAACTCTTTGTTTAACCTCTGTTTTCCGCAAATGGGAATTTGGCGACCTGTTTTGCATTAAACCATAAAAAATATACATCTAGTTTATAACATACGCGCAATTTGCCATTTATCCGTAACGTGTTGTATAGCAGCATACTTATCTGATAAGGTATAAGGGGGGTACGGCTTTTGTTATATTGTATTATTGAGGATAGGTATAAGCATTCTGGTGCTGGCATAATTGTTTCATTAAAGATTGGCAGACGAAGCAAAGTATAGTACCATGAAATCACTTTACACCCTTATCATCGCCATCCTGCTGCTGTCCTCTTCTGCTCAGGCGCAGCACGTACTGCTTTCAGAGAATTTTAGCAACCCTTCTCAGGTCAATGTAGTGCCGGCCACTGCCGGAGCCTGGATTACAAAAGACGGAGCGCTTTACACGAGGCAGCACAGCGGAAACGAGACACCGGCCCTGATACGCGCTAACGTGGCAAGCCCTGTAAGTGCACTGGATGCCGACCTGCGCGTGCGCTGGACCGGCTACCGCGAGGCAAACGGCGGCATGGTGCAGCAATTCGACAGCGAAGTGTTCCTTTGCTATAAGATTGGGAGCAATGGCGTGGTGCGCAAGGTAAAGATAGACGCAGCCAACACGCTTAATACGGCCGTTAACAACGAGGTAACCATCCCATTGTCTGATAACTACCAAAATGTGCACCTCTACTTCGAAACGACTACCGCTAAGGGGTACTCTTACCGCATAGATAACCTGGAGATTCTGGCATTCCCCAACATGTTTAAGTGGAGCACGCGAACCTTAGGCGAAAACCCATTTGTAACCTCTGCCCCTAAAGCGGCTACGGCTTATCTTCTAAACGAGGCCACTATGTCGTGGACGATGGCCAGGGAAAGCAGCGTAACGCATGAGACAGTTGCCGTGAGCAACACCCAGCACCCAAGAACAAGCCCATCGTTTTCCATCGTGCAGGCTGGCGCCTCTAAAACAGAGGGAACGCACATCAAGATACAGTTTAGCGCCATGATGGCCGATGTTTCTTTCAACATCTTGGACATAGACAGGACCCTGGCCACAAACCAGTTCAAAGACAGCGTGGTGGTTACCGGCCTGAACAATGCGGGCAAGGTAGTACTGGCCACGAACAGCTTCGTGCGTAACTCCGCCAACACCGCTTTCAACCCAAAGGCCAGCTCTTTTGTGGGCCTCAACGATGTAGACAACAGCACCGAGCAGGGAGATGTGACGGTGGTATTCACGGAGGAGATAAAGGAGATTAACATCAGCTACTACAACCAGGGCCGTGATAAGGGCCGGCAAGCCATCTCCATAGGCAACTTTAACGGCTACCAAACGGCAAGCCCCCTGCCAGTGGAGTTAGCCTGGTTTAAAGGTGCAGCGCAAGGAAATGCCACACACCTAACCTGGTCAACGGCATCGGAAGTGAACAACGAGAAGTTTGTGGTAGAGCGCAGCCAGGACGGCAGAAACTTCAGCAACATCGGAGAGGTAGCGGGCAGGGGCAACAGCAGCGCAACAGTGGCCTACGCCTTTACGGATACAAACCCTGCTTCGGGCACCAACTACTACCGCCTGCGCCAGGTCGACTTTGACGGGGCCGAGGAGTTTTCCAAGATAGTAGCCGTGCAGATCAAGGGCAAGTATGGCCTTAACGGTGGCATCGCGAAAGTATACCCGACGCTGGCAGCCAGCGAGGTAAGCGTAAGCCTTGGCTTAGGCAACGCCCAGGTGGCCGTGCTTGATGCCGCAGGCCGTCAGTTGTCGCAGCACAGCGTGGCCGGCCAAAGCCTGGTATTGCCCGTTGCCCACCTGCAGCCAGGTTTATACTTTGTGAAAGTATACAACGGGCAGCAGCAGGAGACGCACCGCTTCGTGAAACAATAGTCGTCCTGCCACACCTTTTTACTTTGTTTGTCTGCAGCCCCCTCGCCTGTTTTAGGTGTGGGGGTTTTTTATTTGAAAATTTATAGGTTAAATAGTGCTATTTTTGATAACTATCTTGGGGACGCCTCGTATTTTTCATCATTGGTTGCAATTCTGAGGCGGGAAGCCCAATGTTACTACCTGGTCGCCTTACAAGGGCCTTAAAAACTGCCTCTTCTACTTCAGCTATATCGTATAGGTGGCAGACTGTTAACCCTCTGGTACCACAATTCCCTTTTTTTCTTTCAGTGCTGTAGTTTATACTTTGCGTTTTATGTTTAACCTATACTTTAGGAATACCCATGTTAGTCTCTACTATGATAAGGAGCTGCGCCTGGGGAAAGCCGTTTGGAGAGGCCATGTGCAGGGAGCTGAGTTTCGGGAGGCGACGTTGCTGTGCCTGGATTTGGTTGACCGGCATGAGCTGCGGGGATGGCTTGGGGACAACCGCAAGATGAACTCCATTGATCCGGCAGACTTGCAATGGTCCCTGGAGGTGTTTGTTCCTCAGGCAGTGGCCAGCCCTTTGCTCCGCATAGCCAACCTGCCCTCCGAGTCTGAAAAGAACCGCGAGGCGGTAGCCATGATGCTGAAGAAGAAGGACCAGCTGGATGCGCAGCAGCTGCTTGTCCGGGATTTTGGCAGTGAGGAAGAGGCTATGGCCTGGCTGATGGAACTATAGCGCCTCCCTACCCAGGTTTATTGCGTGGTTTTGTTTCGGTTCGTGGCTTTCCTTTACTACCTTTACAACCGAAATAATTAGTAGTATGCCTATTACATACTTCCAGAACCACGTCGTCACCATTACCTACGACGAAAACCTGCAGCTGGGAGCAGCAGTCTGGAATGGTTTTTTGAGTAGTACAGAGTTCAGGGAGGCCTCTGAAACCTGCCTTCGTCTGATAGAAGAGCACCGGCCCCTGCGCTGGCTGGGCGATAACCGCAAGCTGCGGGCTATCCGGCAGGCCGACCAAAACTGGTTTGCAGAGCAAATCACCCCACGCCTTGCAGCCAGCTCCCTTCGTCGTAATGCCATCCTTATCTCCGAAGACTTCTTTAACAGAATGGCGGTGGATCAGATCGTAAAACGCGCCACCAGCCTGGGCAACATGGAGGTGATGGAGTTTGATAAGCGGGAGGAGGCCATGGTCTGGCTTCTCGAGCCGATTCACTCTCTGGAACAAGGTTAGCCCCTGCCCTATACTTAAGCACAATCATACTGATGGTTTCGTTTGGCCCCTCTGTTGACGAGGAGGTCGTTGGATTATACTTTTGAAGGCTCTGTAGGAGAAGAAAATGCAGTTATACTTTAAAAATAACTTCCTCTCGCTGTCTTACGACAGGCAGCTGCGGCTCGGAGTGGCGCAGTGGAGGGGGCGGTTGCAGGGAGCAGAGTTAAGGGAAGCCTACTTACTTTGCCTGGAGATGATACACCGGTTCTCGCTGGCCCGCTGGCTGGCCGACGACCGCGAGATGGGATCTATATGCCCGGAAGACCTGGAGTGGAGCCTGCAAGTATACATCCCGCGTATGGCCAACAGCCCTTTGCTGCGCATGGCGCGCCTGCCCTCCAAATCCGAGGAAAACCTGGAGGCTATCGGCGTCATGATAGACAAAGGCCATACTTATGACCTGAAGATGGTGTTCCGCGATTTTACCAGCGAGGAAGAGGCCATGGCCTGGCTAATGGAGCCGTTGTCAAATTAAATAACTGCCCCTCGCTTTTTCTCTCCCTTTATCTGCTAAGCTAATACGGCTGTTCCCTTCTTTGGTCAGCCTCAGCTTTGCTGATGGCGTACTATTAACCAAACAAACCCATAAACTATGAAAAAAACACTGTTATACCTGACCTGTGTCTTAGCTGTGGTTTTCAGTGCCTGTGACAATATGAGCACGAAAACAGAAGCAACACATAACGAAGCCTCGGAAGCTACTGCTGATACGGCTGTTGCTTTTGAGAACGAAAATTCCCCTGACTCTGCTGCAGACGGGTCCATAGTTGACGTAGATGCCAGTGGAGATGCTGACTGGAACAACGTTGACATGAACCTACCGAATGTGGATTGGCCTGAGTTTAAAGGCAGCGACGTGGAGGTGCGTGGTAACAACAGATACAGCGTGTATTCAGTTGGAGAGGATGTGCTGTTTGATACCGACAAAGCGGAGATTAGAAAAGGTGCAGAGGAAAATCTGAGAAAGATCAGTTCTTCTATTGCACAGCGCCATAAAGATGGCCAGGTACGCGTCTATGGCTATACAGACGCTCAGGGCAGCGCCGGCTATAATAAAGACCTGGCCGAGAAACGCGCTGAGGCGGTGAAGAACTGGTTGCAGAAGAACGGAAACATCGCTGCTTCTCGTATTTCAGTTCACCCTGTTGGAGAAGCCAAGCCCACAGCTTCTAACGAGACCGCAAAAGGCCGCCAGCAAAACCGCCGTGTCGAGATCGTGGTACGGAACAGCTAAGCAAGTATAAAGTATAGCGTAGCAAAAAGGCTCCTGAAGTATACTTCAGGAGCCTTTTTGCTTTGTGTTCTTGCTGATGTTAATCAAAGAGAGCGCTCTTTATACCTACCGTGTAGCTGGTGTTCCTTCTGCCGTTCTTGGTGATTAACAAAGCTTGTAAAATGTAGCTGCTTATACTTTCCTTGATGCAGAGGTAAGGCTCTTGAGGGTGTAGAGGAGCGCTGTCTCGTGGCTGTGTTAAGTTGTTGGTGAAATACCAACAACGGCAGGTAAAGACCTCGCAAAGCCCAGTAGTCTGTGGGTTTACTAATTGATAGGGCTCTTCAGTAATGTCTCCTGATGTGTCTGGATAAGAAATGAAGCTACCGAGCCAGCAAGGTTTACAGCTAACTCGGAATGTCTCTTCCCTACTTTATATCCACCTTTTGGCTGCCCATGAGCATCGCTTAGCTCATTTCGTAAGGATGCAAAGCCATGAATTGTTGTCTGGACTCCACTGAGAATCTGTTTTAAAATACTTTCGTTATGGAGCTGTGGAGCAAGGTTTAAGCATCGTGCAGTGGTCTTAAAAAGCTTTGGTAAGTCAAAGCTATCATCATATTCAATGTCTCTTTCTCTGAGTATTTGTTTGCAGACCGATTCAATTAGGGATCTTGCTGCAGTGATAGCACCATCAGGATCAGTCTCTCTTCTATCAAGGGCCTTGCTCCATAAATGATGAACAGTATCACAGTCAAACTTTTTAACTGAATTACCTATCACACTGTCATGCAGGTACACTCTGTCGCCTTCCAAATAAGCGAGAAGAGGCTCAAATTCCTCTCTAATATAATCTCGCCTTTCGGCATATGTGCTAAATCGGCGCTTAATGTATGGCCAGAAATCACTTAGGACTCTACAAGAAACTACAAACTCCGGTAGTAAAGCCTTAGTAAAACTGTTAGCAACAAATTCGTTTCGAAGGTTCTTGTAATTCTCCCCATCTTCTTTTTTGTCTTCTCCAGTGGCGAACCTAGTTAGAAGCATTCGCAAATTCATTGCTTTATTAAATATGTTGTTTTGCATAAAACTCTGTTAAACACCTTTACTAAAAGTATAAGCAACAGTATTCCATCCGCTAGCAGGGCGCCAGCAGTAATAGGGAGAGTATAAGAGAAGAGTTAGGGAAAAGAAGAAGGAGGGCACACTACCCTCCTTCTTTAGTTATTTACGATCCGCAAGCTTCGCAAGCGTCTGGGTTGTCTAGCGAGCAAGCCATGTCGTTGCGGTTTTGGTCTTGTTGGTTGTAGACCGGCGAAAGGGTTTCGGCGGCTTGTTTCTCTACGGTAAACTTAATGGCGTCTACAGCGGCTTTGGTGCGCAGGTAGTACATACCCGTCTTAAGGCCCTTCTTCCAGGCGTGGAAGTGCATCGAGGTCAGCTTGCCGAAGTTTACGTTCATCACGTGCAGGTTCAGTGACTGGCTCTGGCAGATATAGGCGCCACGGTCGGCACTCATATCGATAACGGTACGCTGGCTGATTTCCCAAACCGTTTTGTACAGGTCCTTGATGTTCTGCGGGATGTTGGGTATATCCTGAACAGAACCGTTAGCCGCGATGATATCATTTTTCATCTTATCGTTCCAGATGCCCAGGTTAATCAGGTCGCGCAGCAGGTGCTTATTCACCACCATAAACTCACCGGACAGTACGCGGCGCAGGTAGATGTTGGAAGTATAAGGCTCAAACGATTCGTTGTTGCCCAGGATCTGCGCGGTAGAGGCGGTAGGCATCGGCGCTACCAACAGTGAGTTGCGCACACCGTGCTTCACCACTTCCTGGCGCAGGCTGTCCCAATCCCAACGGCCGCTCTCCGGTGTTACGCCCCACAGGTCAAACTGGAATTTGCCTTCCGACAGCGGAGAACCCTTGAAGGTCTCGTATGGGCCCTGCTTCTTCGCCAAATCCTTAGAAGCGGTCATGGCCGCAAAGTAGATGGTCTCGAAGATATCCTTGTTCAGTCCGCGTGCCTCCTCGCTCTCGAACGGCATGCGCAGGTGAATAAAGGTATCGGCCAGTCCCTGCACACCCAAGCCAATCGGACGGTGGCGCAGGTTAGAGTTCTGAGCCTCTGGTACCGGGTAATAGTTGATGTCGATAACCTTGTTCAGGTTAACCGTGGCATGGTAGGTTACATCAAACAGCTTCTGGTGGTCGAAGGTCTTGTTGCCATGCTCGTCCTCTTTTACAAAGCGAGGCAGCGCCAGCGAGGCCAGGTTACACACGGCAATCTCGTCCTTACTGGTGTACTCCATAATCTCGGTGCACAGGTTCGAGCTCTTGATGGTGCCCAGGTTCTGCTGGTTAGACTTGCGGTTGGCGTGGTCTTTATACAGCATGTATGGGGTACCGGTCTCGATCTGAGACTCCAGGATATGGAACCACAGGTCCTGCGCTTTCACGGTTTTGCGGGCGCGGCCCTCGCGCTCATACTTCTCGTAGAGGCGCTCAAAGTCCTTGCCCCAGCACTCGCCCAGGCCCGGTGCTTCGTTCGGGCAGAACAGGCTCCAGTCGCCGTTTTCCTCCACGCGTTTCATAAACAGGTCTGGCGTCCAGAGGGCGTAGAACAGGTCACGGGCGCGGTTTTCTTCCTTGCCGTGGTTCTTCTTCAGCTCCAGGAAGTCGAAGATGTCGGCATGCCATGGCTCCAGGTAAATGGCGAAGGCGCCTTTGCGCTTGCCACCGCCCTGGTCCACGTAGCGGGCCGTGTCGTTGAACACCTTCAGCATCGGGATGATACCGTTAGAAGTGCCGTTGGTGCCCTTGATGTAAGAACCAGTGGCACGCACGTTGTGGATGCTCAGGCCAATGCCGCCGGCGCTCTGCGAGATCTGCGCGCACTGCTTCAGGGTATCATAGATGCCCGGAATGCTGTCGTCCTGCATGGTGAGCAGGAAGCATGAGGAGAGCTGCGGCTTCGGTGTACCAGCGTTAAATAATGTTGGGGTGGCGTGTGTAAACCACTTCTCGGACATGAGGTTATAAGTCTCAATGGCAGATTCGATGTCCTCCTTGTGGATACCCACGGCCACACGCATCAACATATGCTGCGGGCGCTCCACAATCTTGCCGTCCAGGCGAAGCAGGTAAGAGCGCTCCAGGGTCTTATACCCGAAGTAGTCGTAGTTGTAGTCCCGGTCGTAGATGATGGTGGAGTCGAGCAGGGCGGCGTGCTTGCGGATGATCTCATACACATCCTTGGCAATCAGCGAAGCGTTCTCCCCGGTTTTAGGGTCTGTGTACGTATACAGGCGCTTCATGGTGTTGGAGAACGACTTGCTCGTAACCTTGTGCAGGTTAGAGATCGCAATGCGTGCAGCCAGCACAGCATAGTCCGGGTGCTTGGTGGTGAGCGAGGCAGCTGTCTCAGCGGCCAGGTTGTCCAGCTCCACGGTGGTCACGCCATCGTAAATGCCGTCAATCACCTTCTTGGCCACCTCAATCGGCGACACATAGTCCATGTGCAGCCCATAGCATAGCTTCTCGATTCGTGCGGTAATCTTGTCGAATTTGACGGACTCGCGTCTGCCGTCGCGTTTAACTACTAACATAGCGTATACAATTAGCGGGTGTCAAATGCCCGGGTGGTTAATAAAATATACTGGTGTATTAAAAGCCGCTGCTGCTGCAGCAGGTGGTTATACTTTAAAAAGGGTGCACCTCCGGCTATACGCCTATATAGGTATAAGCCGTTGCAGTACAATCAATTATGCGTAAAGCCAAATGCTTTTGCAATTATAGGGGATTAAGGCTCCCCTCAAGTGGCGGAAACGCCGCTAAGGTTCCGGTTGCGGTGGTGCGGTCGCCTCTAATGCTTCTACTGCCGCCCGGTACTTTGGTAAATAAGGTAAGTTTAGGTGGGAAAGAGGAAATAGCTTTCTCCCTTTGGCCACCTAAACTTACAAAGGTTTATTTAATCTTAAAAGTCTTCGTCCAGGCTAAAAACGTTTTTGTCTTTGTCGCTCAGCACACCAGCTTTCTGGTACTCGCCCACGCGCTTTTCGAAGAAGTTGGTCTTGCCTTGCAGCGAGATCATCTCCATAAAATCGAATGGGTTCGTGGAGTTGTAGATCTTGCTGTAGCCCAGCGACACCAGCAGGCGATCGGCCACAAACTCGATGTACTGGCTCATCAGCTTGGCGTTCATGCCGATCAGGTCCACCGGCAAGGCGTCGGTTACGAACTCCTGCTCAATGCTCACCGCATCGCGGATAATCTCGTGCACGCGCTCCTGTGGCAGCTTGTTCTGCAGCATAGAGTAGAGCAGGCAGGCAAAGTCGCAGTGCAGGCCTTCGTCTCTGGAGATGAGTTCGTTGGAGAAGGTCAGGCCTGGCATGAGGCCGCGCTTCTTCATCCAGAAGATGGAGCAGAACGAGCCGGAGAAGAAAATACCCTCCACGGCAGCAAAGGCAACCAGACGCTCGGTAAAGTTTTCGCTCTCGATCCAGCGCAGCGCCCACTCCCCTTTTTTCTTCACGGCAGGCACGTTCTCCAGCGCGTTGAACAGGAAGTCCTTCTCGCTTTGCTTCTTTATATAAGTGTCAATAAGCAGCGAGTATGTTTCGGCGTGGATGTTCTCCATCATGATCTGGAAACCATAGAAGCAGCGTGCCTCCGGTATCTGCACTTCGTTCATGAAGTTGATAGCCAGGTTCTCGTTCACGATGCCATCAGAGGCTGCAAAGAACGCCAGCACGTGGCTGATGAAATGGCGCTCGCCATCGTTAAGGCCTTCCCAATCCTTCAGATCTTGGCCCAGATCAATCTCCTCGGCTGTCCAGAAACTGGCCTCCGCCTTCTTATACATCTGCCACACCTCATCATGCTGTATTGGGAACAGTACAAAGCGGTTTGGGTTCTCTTTCAGTATTGGCTCCATAATCTTTTAAATAAGTGTTTTATTGATTGAAGGGGTAAGCTAGCTTTTAGCTTAGAAAACACCCCGTTAAAATTCTGGCTAAGCCGGGAAGCCGGTCGACTCCCGTGTAATATCCTGACTTCAAATATATAGAAATGAACTTGATTTGCGGGGCGAAAGTTGTTCAATTTATGCACAACCCTCTACAGCGCTGCAAAGGCCGTTTTTAAGTGTAACCAACATGGTTATCCACATTCATTTCAACATATATATATTATCGATGATATTAGTATAGGTAAATATCATGCGGGCAGGATACAAATGCATGCTGCGTTGGCTCATTTGCCTGTGTAAATATGGTGAAACGAGTGTAAAGACGCATGTTAAGTTTTTACATAATAAGGAGTGGCGCTATAGATGTACGGTTGCTCTCAGCTGCATTGTGGAAAAGTGTAAAAGCGGGATTATGCGTTAAGCGACTGAGGTAAAACTGTTTATGCGAATACTTGGAGAAGCGCATAGTTCTATATGTGGATATGCACATGCTTTTCCACATACCTGGGTAAGGCAAGTATAACGGGGAACAATTTGTTATACAAGCCATTGCAAATATCAAAATGAAGCCGTACTTTTGCGGACTAAATATTTTTAAACATACATTGAAGCTGATGTACGCAATTGTAGAAATCGCAGGTCAACAGACCAAGGTAGAGAGCGGTAAGTTCATCTACGCTAACAAGCTTTCCGGCAATGAGGGTGACGCCGTAGAGTTCACCAATGTTCTTCTAACTGACGACAACGGCACAATCACCGTTGGTGCTCCTTTCGTGGACGGTATCAAAGTTACCGGCAAAATCCTGGGTGAGGCCAAAGGCGACAAGGTATTTGTTTTCAAGAAGAAGCGTAGAAAAGGGTATAAGAAGTCTCGCGGTCACCGCCAGCAGTATACCAAAGTTCTTATCGAAAGCATTGGTTAAGTAGTAAGAAGAAATTAATCGTAGAACCTTTTGGGATAGGTAACTAACCCAATTAAATAGTTAAAAGAAAATGGCACACAAAAAAGGCGTTGGTAGTTCCAATAACGGCCGCGAGTCGCACTCTAAACGACTGGGTGTTAAGATTTACGGTGGCCAGGAGATTATTGCTGGTAACATCATTGTAAGACAAAGAGGTACTGCTCACCACCCAGGCAAAAACGTGGGTATAGGCAAAGACCATACGTTGTTTGCATTGGTTGACGGCGTTGTAGAATTCAGAAAGAGCGTGAAAAACCGTTCTTACGTTTCTGTAATTCCTAAAGTAGAGGCAGAAGCTTAGTTTTAAGCCTTGCTGATAGATAAAAAAAGGGATGCCATGCCGGCGTCCCTTTTTTTATTAAATTTAAAGAAACAGCAACCATCAAAAATCACTGGCGTATAAGAAGACAAAGAGGTTATAGTTAAAAAATTAAACCTCTTCTAGAAAAGGGATGCATTAGCGTCCCTTTTCGCATTTTAAGGCTGCTCGTATACAAAGTATGCCCCTGCAGGCGCAACAAAACTTTATTTTCTGCGGATAACCTGTATATTTGCATTCTCTTATCAAGAAAGACTGAGGGATAGGGCCCGACGACGTCTTAGCAACCATGTATAAAGCTTGGTGCTAACTCCCTCCTGGCGCATTGCCAGGGAAGATAAGATTGCTCCTGCCTTAGGTGTCCTTCTTGATAAGTTATGCGAGAGACTTATACAGAGAAGGGGAACACCAGCCATGACCAAAACACATCCGATTTATACTTTGCTGCAGGAGCGCGTGCTCGTGCTCGATGGCGCCATGGGCACCATGATTCAGCGTTACCAGCTTACCGAGGCCGATTTCCGTGGCGAGCGCTTTAAAGATCACCCATCCGACCTGAAAGGCAATAACGACTTGCTTTCCATCACCCGCCCGGATGTAATCAAAGCCATTCATACCGAGTACCTGGAGGCTGGCGCCGATATTATCGAAACCAACACCTTCAGCGGCACGAGCATTGCTATGGCCGATTATAAACTGGAACACCTGGTGTACGAGCTTAACTACGAGTCGGCCAGGATTGCGCGGGAGGCGGCAGATGAGGCGGAGGCCAAAGACCCAGCCCACAAGCGTTTCGTGGCCGGCGCCATCGGTCCCACGAACCGCACGGCCTCCCTTTCCCCGGATGTGAACAACCCCGGCTATCGCGCCATCACCTTCGACCAACTGGTGGAAGCCTACTACGAGCAGGTGCGCGGCCTGGTAGAGGGCGGTGCGGATATACTGTTAGTGGAAACGGTGTTCGATACACTCAACTGCAAGGCGGCCCTTTTTGCCATTCAGGAGTTTGTGAACAACGGCGGCAAAGAACTGCCCATCATGGTATCCGGAACTATTACTGATGCCAGTGGCCGTACGTTATCAGGCCAAACCGTGGAGGCTTTCTGGAACTCCATCTCGCATGCGCCTATACTTAGCGTGGGCTTTAACTGCGCCCTGGGCGCCCGGCAGCTGAAGACGCACATCCAGGAGCTTTCGCGCATCTCTGACTGCTACATCAGCGCCTACCCGAACGCTGGTTTACCAAACGCTTTCGGCGGCTACGACGAGACGGCCCAGCAAATGGGGGCTATCGTGGAGGAGTACCTGAAGGAAGGACTGGTAAACATACTGGGTGGTTGCTGCGGCACCACGCCCGCGCACGTTAAGGTTATTGCAGAGCTAGTGCGCAAGTATAAACCACACGCTCCCTCCCCGGTTGCCCCTCTCCCACGCTACAGCGGCCTCGAGCCCCTCACCATCACCTCCGATACGCTTTTCGTGAACGTAGGCGAGCGCACCAACGTGACCGGCTCCAAGATGTTTGCCCGCCTGATTGTGAATGGCCAGTTCGAAGAGGCGCTTGCCGTTGCTCGTCAGCAGGTAGAAGGCGGCGCGCAGATCATCGACGTGAACATGGACGAAGGCATGCTTGACTCGGAGCAGGCCATGACCAACTTCCTAAACCTGATTGCCTCCGAGCCTGATATCGCCAAGCTGCCGATCATGATCGACTCCTCGAAGTGGAGCGTGATTGAGGCCGGACTCAAGTGTGTGCAGGGAAAAAGTATAGTGAACTCCATCAGCCTGAAAGAAGGCGAGGAAGCCTTTAAGACGCTTGCGAGGAAAGTACGCCAGTATGGTGCCGCCGTGGTGGTGATGGCGTTTGACGAAACAGGCCAGGCCGATACGCTGGAACGCAGAAAAGAGATCTGCGAACGTTCCTACCGCATCCTGGTAGACGAGGTGGGCTTCCCGCCGCAGGACATCATCTTCGACCCGAACATCCTGGCTATTGCCACCGGCATAGAAGAGCACAACAACTACGCGGTAGATTACATTGAGGTAGTGAAATGGATAAAGGCCAACCTGCCGCACGCGCAGGTCAGTGGCGGGGTGAGCAACTTGTCCTTCTCCTTCCGCGGCAACGATGTGGTGCGCGAGGCGATGCATACCGTGTTTTTATACTATGCCGTGCAGGCGGGTATGGACATGGGCATCGTGAACGCGGGTATGTTGGGCGTGTACAGCGAAATCCCGGTGGAGCTGCGCGACCTGATAGAGGATGTGATCTTTAACCGCCACCCGGATGCCACCGAGAAACTGGTAACTTACGCTGAAACCGTAAAAGGCAAAGGCAAAGCAGCCACAGCAGCCGATACTGCCTGGCGCGAGGCTCCGGTAGAAGCACGACTGGAGCATGCGCTGGTGAAAGGCATTGTTGATTTCATTGAAGAAGACACCGAGGAGGCCCGTCAGAAGGCAACTAAAACGCTGGACGTAATTGAGGGGCCGCTGATGGCAGGCATGGGTGTAGTAGGTGATTTATTCGGTGCCGGCAAGATGTTTTTGCCGCAGGTAGTAAAGAGCGCCCGCGTGATGAAGAAGTCAGTGGCTTACCTGTTGCCGTTCATGGAGAAGGAGAAGCTCGCTTCCGATACATCCAAGTCCACGGCGGGTACTATTCTGATGGCCACCGTGAAAGGCGACGTGCACGACATTGGTAAAAACATCGTGGGCGTGGTGCTGGCCTGCAACAACTACGAGGTGATAGATTTGGGCGTGATGGTGCCGCTGGATAAGATCCTGTCAGAGGCCGAGGCGCACAAGGTGGATATCATCGGCCTGAGCGGCCTGATCACGCCGTCGCTGGACGAGATGGTATACGTGGCGCAGGAAATGGAACGCCGCGGCATGAAGATTCCGCTGCTGATTGGGGGCGCCACCACTTCCAGGGTGCATACCGCCGTAAAGATTGCGCCGCAGTATAGCGGGCCGGTTATACACGTGCACGATGCCTCCAGAAGCGTAACGGTGGTCAGCAGCCTGCTGAGCAGCGAGCGCGATAGCTACATTGCCGAAATAAAGGCAGAGTATGAGAAGCTGCGCGCAGACCACCTGGGCCGCACCAAAGACCGCGCTTTTGCCACGATAGAAGAAGCCCGCGCCAACAAGTATAAAGTGGATTGGAACGCTACGAAGCCAACCAAGCCAAGCTTTATCGGCAAGAAAGTATACCACAACTTCCCGCTCGCAGAGATTGTGCCCTACATCGACTGGACGCCGTTCTTCCATACCTGGGAGCTGAAGCGCCAGTATCCACGGATTTTGAGCGATCCGGAGTTGGGCACCGAGGCAACAAAGCTGTTTAATGATGCACAGCAAATGCTGCAGGAAATCGTGGACAAGCAGTTGCTGGAAGCGCGCGCGATAGTGGGTTTCTATCCTGCCAACGTGGCGGCCGACGACACAATTGAAGTATACGCCGATGATTCACGTGGAAACGTGCTGACCGAATTCCATACCTTGCGGCAGCAGGGCAAGAAGGGCGCGAACGTGCCAAACCTGGCCTTCTCTGATTTTGTAGCGCCAAAGGAAACCGGCGTTCAGGATTATATTGGTGGCTTTGTGGTGTCGGCGGGGTTTGGCATTGAGAAGTTGCTGGAAAAGTATGAAGCCGAGCACGACGACTATAAATCCATCATGGTAAAAGCCCTGGCCGACAGGCTGGCAGAGGCCTTTGCCGAACTGATGCACGCCAAGGTTAGGAAAGAGTTGTGGGGCTACGCACCGGAGGAAGACCTGACCAACGAAGACCTGATTAAAGAGCAGTATAAAGGCATCCGGCCGGCACCAGGTTACCCGGGCTGCCCGGATCATACCGAAAAAATCACGCTGTTTAACCTGCTGGATGCAGAAAGGGAGTCGGGGATTATACTTACCGAGAACCTGGCCATGTACCCGGCGGCATCGGTGAGTGGTTTATACTTCTCGCATCCGGAGTCTAAGTACTTTGGGCTTGGAAAGATTGGCGAAGACCAGGTAGCCGACATCGCGCAGCGCAAAGGCATGACCAAAGAGGAGCTGGAGCGCTGGCTCTCGCCAAACCTCAACTACGAGCCAAAGCCGGTTAACCTCACCCCGGCCCTCTCCTAAAAACAGGAGAGGGAGCTTACACTAACCCTTTTCTTTTGTCATCCTGAAAGGATCTTGCGGGAAGGGAGGTTAAGCAGAAGCCATGAAGCTTGTACGGTTGCTAAAGTAGTAACAAGTTTCCTTCCTTAGACTAATGAGAACGTGAGTTCGAAGGTAGCAAGAGTAGCTCTGAGGGGTTAGGGGTGGTTGGACCCGGTAAAACCAACAAGTCAAAAGTTAGGCAATTTAATATCGACATAACTTGAAAGTTACAGACCACTTCAAAAACGCGAACGGCAAAACGCTCTTCACCTTTGAAATACTGCCGCCGCTGAAGGGCGAGAACATGAAAACCCTGTTCAACCACATCGACCCTTTAATGGAGTTTAAGCCACCGTTTATCGACGTGACCTACCACCGCGAGGAGTACGTGTACAAGCAGCGCGAAAACGGGTTGCTGGAGAAGCGCACCACACGCAAGCGCCCCGGCACGGTAGGGATTTGCGCGGCCATACAGAACCACTACCGGGTAGACACCGTGCCGCACCTGATTTGCGGGGGCTTTAACAAGGAGGAAACCGAGAACGCGCTGATAGACCTGCACTTTCTGGGGATAGACAATGTGCTGGCGCTGCGTGGCGATTGTGTGAAAAGTGAGCAGCGCTTTGTGCCGGAGCCCGGCGGCCACAACTACGCCACCGAGCTGATTGAGCAGGTAGCGAACATGAACAATGGCGTTTACCTGGATGACGAGCAGGCCTATCACAACGGCACGGACTTCTGCATCGGGGTAGCCGGTTACCCTGAAAAGCACTTCGAGGCACCGAACATGAAATCGGACCTGCGCTGGCTGAAGAAGAAAATAGAGCTGGGCGCGGATTACATCGTAACGCAGATGTTTTTCGATAACCAGAAGTACTTTGACTTTGTGAACCGCTGCCGCGAAGAAGGTATCACAGTGCCGATCATCCCGGGGCTGAAGCCGATGACTACCAAAACGCAGCTGACCTTGCTGCCGAGCCTGTTCCACATCGAGATTCCCTGCGCCCTGGCCGAGGCCATTGAGGACTGCCCGGATAACAAAGCCGCAGCGCAAGTGGGCGTGGAGTGGGCGATCCAACAATCAAAAGAGCTGATGGAGTTCGGGGTGCCGTGCCTGCACTACTACTCCATGGGCAAATCAGACTCGGTCAGAAAAGTGGCCGAAGCGCTCTTTTAGCATGTACACCTTAAACAACTAAACTACCTAAGGCTGGGGCTGTAGCTCCAGCCTTAACTTTATCCGGTCGGTGCATGGCAGGCCGTTTTCAAAAATTGGCTCCGGGTAGGTGCGCAGGAAATATCCTTTGTCTATACTTGCTACCCTAAAGCCGCAGCGCTGGTAAAGCGCCAGGGCCGGTAAGGAACTGTTGCCGGTGCACACCAGCAGTTGTTTTATACTTTGTTCTCTTGCCCAAGCAACAGCAAACTCCACTAGCTTTCTGCCAATCCCCTGCCCCTGGTGCTGCGCATCCACGGCCACGTTTCTGATCTCGGCTAGCTGGCCTTGTGGTTGTAGTACCAGCACGCCCACTATCGCTCCTGCCTTTTCCGCCACAAAAGTATGGCTCTGATGGATGTAGGAAAGTATAAGCTCCTCGCTGGGGTCGGCGAGCAGGAGCAACGGCACCGGCAACGGTTCACCAGGCGCCAGGGCACGTATCTGCATCGCGGTCATTTATACTTGTGTGGGCTTGAAGATCTCGGCAATCATGCAGCGCACGCTGCCACCGCCGCAATGCTCTATCAGGTGTATCGGAGAGTGCAGCAGGTGGTCGCTGTGTTTTTTGAGTTTCTCCAGCTGCTCGTCTGTTAGCGAAGTATAAGCCGCTTCTGACATGACCAGTATACTCTCGTTTTGCCGATTACGCAGTTGCAGCATGTTCCCGGCGTAATGGTTGTGAATTTGGCTGGCGGTAAGCTCGATGAGCTCCTTGCCGGTACTCTCCAGTTGCCTGCGCAGCTTCTCCCGGTCTGTAGCATTCACCACATCCATACTCGTTACGGCAAAAGTATCGCCGATGCAGAGCATGACATTCGTATGGTAGATCGGCTCACCGGTTGGGCCGTAAGCCTGAAAAATATACGGTTTATACTTTAGCCTGTCGCAGAACTCCTGCAGCGGCTCTTGCTCTGTTCTGGGCGATAAGGCGGCGTAGGCAATTCGATGCACCCGGTCCAGAACCATGCTGCCGGTGCCTTCCAGGAACTTCGACTCAGGTTTATCTTCGAAGTGCTCCAGCCGTACGTGCTCCCGATAGCCATACTTGCGCGCCAGGAAGTTGACCACATCCTGGCGGCGCTCTCCGCGGCGGTTAACGGGTGCCATGGGGTAGGTTACCAACCGGCCGCTTTGGTGGGTGGAGAGCCAGTTATTTGGAAAGATAGAATCCGGAGTGCAGGAGTTCTCCACATCCTGAATTACGTTTACCTCCACACCCGCCTGCTGCAGTTGCCGCACCAGCTGTCGGAACTCCTGAAGCGCCCTGGCCTGCACTTCTGCTGGCGCCATCTCTTCGGCCTCTCTTTGGAACTTGTTGGTGACAGCGGCAGCGGGGTTGTAGCAGAAGTTAGTCGGCTCCGTCATCAGAATGGTATCGGTGGTCTGTTTTATACTTGCCATAGGCTACAGTGCCCTAATTGCAGGCGACAAAGTATAAAGTATGGGTTTGCTGGGGCTGGCGTCTAGCTGCAGGCTGGCAATCTGCAGGTTGAGCAAGTATAAACCGTCTGCAATGTAATCCGGCACATAGATGAGCTCGGTAATGGTGGCGCCGCAGCGGGTGTTCTCCGGGTACTGCCAGAAGGCGTGGTGGCACAAGAGCTTTCCCTCGTCCAGCTCCCGGTCTACGGAGGGCAGGTCTAAGAGTAGATGCTGCACCTCTTCCTCGGCCAGATACTGGCCGATGGTATGCTCTAAATATGGAGGGTTGGTGCCGGAGTAGTGGTGGGTGAGCTTGTCGTCGGAGTTTGGCAAAGTGCGAAGTATAACGGCTTCGGGTTTTATACGTTGCAGTTGCTTTCGCACATCCTCCAGCAGCACTACCTCATCCCCGTTTTCCTGCTTTTGGGGTTGCACGGTTATCAGCTGGGCCACAAACAGGAAGCGTTTCAGGCAATGGTGAATGGTGGCGTTCTCGTCAGCGGAGATATGGCCGTAGCACTCGGTGTGGGTGCCGTTGCCGTGCGGTGTCAGGTGCACGCGCTTGTAGTTGGTGCTGCCGCCCTCTGCCACCGAGCCCACAAAATCCCCCACCCGGATAACATCAAAAGCTACCGGCTCGGCCCAGAAGCACTCCGGCTGCGGCTGGCGGTCGTGCAGCGGCATCGAAATGTCCAGCGGCAGCAGCAGGTTAAAAGTATAGGTTTGGTTGTGGTAAGTGATGGTGGCTTCCATAGGTTCGTGCGCAGGCTTTTGGCAAGTATAGCAGAAAATCCGGAGAGGCTTCTGTTCCCACCCTTAAAATGTGCGTTCCTTACTCTTCCAGCAGCCAGCTAACAGCCTCCTCTTCCGACTCAAAATCCTGAATCTCGTAGGTAAGCTCTTCTGCAGCATCTGCTCTGGTTACCACCGACACCATGGCCAGCTTTTTGAACAGGTCATCGGGCATCACGCGGGCCATTTTTTTAAGGGAAGTATGGGAGAACAGATCGTAGTAGATGTTGGAGAGCCAGTCCTTTGTTTTAGGGCTGATAACGGACACGTTTTGTGCATTCATCAGCATTTTCTCCGCTTTCCTGGAGGTGACAATCGCATGCGACCTCATGGACTCTACCACAAACTGCTCGTCTTCCACCGGGCGCAGCCACTCCGTTCTGACCAGCGCAAGCGCATCGTCAGCCTCTATCTTAAAATCATCTGAGAGGAAAACCGTTCGTAACTGCAGCATGAGCGCTTGTGTTTCGGTGTATGGCTACATGTTGATACGGAGCCAGTTAACTTAAGTGACGGCTAAGCTGCTGCTTCATCAGCAGCTTCGGTGCGTTCTGGACGGGCAGGCAGGGTTCCCCTGCTTCAGAAGGTATAATCCCTTCACTGATGGCGGCTATGCTTTGGGGCGCTGAAAGTATACTCGTTGCTAGTCTTCCAGTAACCAGCGAACAGCTTCCTCTTCGGAGGAAAAGTCGCGGATTTCGTAGGTAAGTTCGGTGGTTGCGTTGACGCGGGAGAGGACAGAGGCTAGTGTCAGTCTTCTGAAGATGTTCTCTGGCAGTACCCGCGCCATCTTTTTTACAGGCGTGTGGCTATACAAATCATAGTAGATGTTCGCAAGCCAGTCCTTGGTTTTGGAACTAACGCTGGGTGCCTGCTGCGCGTTTACCAGCGTTTTCTCAGGTTTCCTGGCGGTGACAATTGCATGGGCTTTCATTGCCTCAAGCACAAACTGCTCATTGTCTACATCCCCCAGCCATTCCGCCCTGAGGTAGGCCTGCGCATCATCGGCCTCAATTTTGAGATAATCTGATAGATAAATTGTTTGCAACATGGTTCCTAAAGCTTTAAAGTGAGGCTACCCCTATCTGCTAAATACGGAACACCCAAAATCAGGTGGCAGCCACATTCCCTCCCCGGGCGGCAGAAGGCATGCTACTCCAGCATCAGGTCCAGCGTAATCTGGTCGGCAAGCAGCTTGCCTTTGTCCGTCAGGTATAAAACATTAGCCGCTATACTTGCCAGACCCTTCTGCTGCAGCTCCTGCAGGTATACTTCGTGGGATGCCTGCACGTCGTACGCATACTTATCGCGCAGCACAGCTAAATCACAGCCCCAGGTGGTGCGCAGCGTGGTCAGCAGGTAATCGTTGGCCTGGTCGGCTAGCGTAAGCTCCTCTATTTCGGCCGGAATTATACTTTCGCTGATGGCTGCGGTATACTTGCGGTTGTTGGCCACGTTGTACTGCCGGCTGTGGCCATTAAACGAGTGCGCGCTCGGCCCCACGCCCAGGTAATGCACGCCGCGCCAGTAGTTGCTGTTGTGCCTCGACTCATAGCCCGGCTGGCAGAAGTTGGAGATCTCGTACTGCACGAAGCCGTGCTGTGCCATCTGCGCCAGCAGCAACTCAAATTGCTGCGCCGTAAAGTCGTCTTCGGATGGTTTAAACTTGCCTTTCTTGCTCCAGCGGCCCAGCGCCGTGTCGGGCTCTATGGTGAGGGCATAGCAGGAAACGTGCTGCACGTTAAGCGAGAAAAGGGTTTCCAGGTCGTTTAGCCAGATGCTATGGTCCGGGGCCGGAATGCCATAAATTAGATCCACGGTGATGTTGTCGAAGCCGGCGGCCTGGGCATCCTTTACGCACTGCAGGCTTTCGGTGGCGTTGTGGGCGCGGTTCATCAGGCGCAGGTGCGGCTCATGAAACGACTGCAGGCCTATACTTAAACGGTTGATGCCGGCAGCCCTCAGCTCCTGCAGCTTTTCCGGCTTCAGGTCGTCGGGGTTGGCCTCCAGGGTTATTTCCGCATCCTCCGAAACTATAAACAAGCCTTTTATGGTTTCTAGCAAAAGTTGCAGTTCTGCCTGTGTCAGCAGCGACGGGGTGCCGCCCCCAAAGTAAATGGTCTTTACCTCCTGCCCCTGCAGGTAGTTCCGGCGCAGCTCCAGCTCGCGGGCGATGGCCTGTATAGTGGCTTCCTTGTGGCCCATGGAGGTGCTGAAGTGGAAGTCGCAGTAATGGCAGGCCTGTTTGCAGAACGGAATATGTAAGTAGATGCCGGACAAAGTATAAATCGTTAAATTGATGGGTGGTTAAATTGTTGATGGTCTGTAAACTGTGCCTCCCCCAAAGTATAAAGTATACCGGAAGCTTTTACCTTTGCAGGCATGAAGTATAAACCGGGCGCAGTTGTTTCACCATACATCCATCCCTTTAACAATTTAGCCCTCTAACAGTTCAACCGCACAAATGTACAAAATAGCTGCCTTCCTGCTTTGCCTGCTGCTGCCCCTGTTGTGGCCGGGGCAGGTGCGCGCGCAGGGGGCGCAGCCTGATACAACCGCGCAGAAGCAGGTCAAGAAGCCGGAGGAGAAACAGCCGGAGCGGACGGCCAGGGTGCAGCTTTCGGTAAAGGCCTCCGACAAGGAGGGGGCGCAGGTGCTGCGGCAGTATAACTTCCGGCAGGCCCTGCCCGACTCGGCCGAGGCGGTGAAGGAGGTGCGGGCGCTGGTGTACAGGCTGCAGCAGGACGCCTACCTGCTTGCCTCAGCCGACAGTTTATACTTTGGCCCCGATACGCTCCACGTGAAACTTCATGTAGGCCAGCCTTTTGCCTGGGCGCAGCTGCGCAACGGCAACCTGGGCGAAGGCCTGCTGGTGGAAGCCGGTTTCCGGGAGAAGTTTTACCACAACGTGCCCTTTCGGCCGGCCGAGTTTGTGAAGCTGCAGCAACGCCTGCTGAACTACGCCGAGCGCAACGGCTATCCTTTCGCCCAGGTATGGCTCGACTCGGTCAATATAGAGGGGAACAAAGTATCGGCTACGCTGATGGTGGAGAAGGCCTTTGCCGTAACCTACGACACGCTGGAAATTGTGGGCAAATCCAAAACACAGCCTAAGTTTCTGATGCGCTACCTGCAGCTCTTGCCCGGCCAGCTCTACAACCAGGACCAGATAAATGCCTCTGAGCGCATGCTCACGCAGCTGCCCTACATCAAATCGACGCAGCCGGCACAGGTGCGCTTCACCAGCGACAAGGCCAAAGTGTACTATTTCCTGGAAGACAGGCAGGCCAACCAGATTGATGGCGTGGTAGGCTTTCTGCCAGACCCGAACCGGGAGGGCAAGCTGCTGATAACCGGCGAGGCAAACCTGAACATCCGCAACATCAGGGGCTCGGGCAAACAGCTGGGGCTGCAGTGGCGGCGGGTAAGCGCAGGCTCCGTGGTGCTTAACGGGGAGTACCTGCACCCCAACTTCCTGGGTAGCCCGTTTGAGGTGGGCACCAAGTTCAGCCTGCTCAAGCAAGACTCCACGTTCATCACGGTGCAGCCGCGCCTGCAGGTAGGCTACTATACGTTAAAGTATGGCAAGTTCAGTGTGTTTACTGAGTGGCGGAACTCGCGCTTGCTCTCGGAGGTAAGCCCGCAGCGGCTGCAGCAGCTCGACCTGGCCGACGCCCAGACCACCACCTACGGCCTCAACTACCTGTGGAATAACCTGGACGACTTTTACTTCCCGCGCCGGGGCAGGCTGCTGGAGCTGCAGTTTGCGGCAGGCACCAAAAAGCTGCTCCGAAGTGCCGAACTGGAGAAAAGCTTTTATGACACGCTCGACATGAAGACCTCCCAGCTGAGCCTGGGCCTGCGGCTGGAGAACTTCCTGCGGCTGAGCAAGAACAGCTCCCTGCTGGCAAGGTTGCGCGGCGAGGCCATCCTGAACGACCAGATTTTTCTGAACGATATGTACCGCCTCGGGGGCCTCTCCTCTATCCGCGGCTTCGACGATTACTTTTTCTATGCCTCCAGCTACGCCGTGGGCACGCTGGAATACCGCCTCTTCACAGACTCCGATTCTTATGCCCTCCTGTTTTACGACCAGGGATATTACCGGAGAGATTTGGAGCAAAGTTCGGCCGAGGATTATCCCTTCGGTGTAGGCGCGGGTATCAGCTTTAGCACAGGCGCGGGTATCTTCCAGCTCGTCTACTCGCTGGGGCAATCAGCGCAACAGCCGCTGTCATTCAAGTATTCCAAGATACACTTTGGCATAACAAGTAAATTTTAGAAAAAGCCGAACATTTTCGGTGTTTTTGGGTACACATACTTGCTTGGCAAATATATTTAGTATACTTTTGCATCATCATAACAGTGCGGGGTGGAGCAGTTGGTAGCTCGTTGGGCTCATAACCCAAAGGTCACAGGTTCGAGTCCTGTCCCCGCTACCTCAGAGAAAGGCCTGATTCAGAAATGAGTCAGGCCTTTTGTTTTTTTTATACTTTGATGGTACATCCCCTCCATCTTGACTCTGAAGTATAAACCACACCCACAAAGTATAACCCCCGAAATTATATTTTAACCGCAAGCTGTAACTATATATAGTATCCAGTATATTGCACTCTATTTTATACTTCATCTTGCGATAGGCTGTACTATGTTGATGGTACTGTGGCTTGTACAGCAGCCATACTTGTATTTTTTAGGTAGCCTCTCGTTAAATTATCAATCCAACCCTTTTACAACATTTTTATGAAACAACTTTACACTTTTCTGGCGCTCTTCCTGTGCGCCTTCGCTTCGTATGCCCAAACTGATTCCCTGCAGCTGCAGATTCAGGAAATCGAGAACTCCCTGAACTACCAGTATGGCGAGATATCGCTGGGGGACGGCCTGGCTAAGATTAAGGTGCCGGAGGGCTTTAAGTACCTGGATGCGGATCAATCAGAGTATGTGCTGACAGAGCTTTGGGGGAACCCCGCCACTGGCACAACGATGGGCATGCTTGTTCCCAAAGACAAAGGCGTGTTGGACGACGACGTATGGGTGTTCGACATTGAGTTCGACGAGATCGGCTATGTTGAGGACAAGGACGCAGAGGATATTGATTACACCGAGCTGCTGGCCTCGATGCAGGAGGACATGCTGGCCGCCAGCAAAGAGCGCCTGGCCAACGGCTACGAGGAAATTCAGCTTATTGGCTGGGCCTCGAGCCCCTACTATGACAAGGAAAGCAAGATTCTGCACTGGGCCAAGGAGCTGAAATTTGGAGAGTCAGAGACAAACACCCTGAACTACAACATCCGGATATTGGGACGCAGAGGCGTCTTGATGCTGAATGCCATCGCCAACATGGAGAGCCTGCCGGCGGTGAAACAGAATATTCCGCTGATTACGAGCAGTGTTGCCTTTGAGCAGGGGCACAGTTACTTCGATTTTAACCCGGATATTGACGAAGTGGCTAGCTGGACTATCGGGGGCCTTGTGGCTGGTAAGGTGCTCACAAAAGTGGGCTTCTTTACGATGATCCTGAAGTTCTGGAAAATTATAGCCGTGGCAGCAGTTGGGTTAGGCAGCGCGCTTTGGAAGAGGTTCAGAGGCAGGAAAGAAGAGGAAGTGGCTGTTGCAGCGGAAGAGCAGGAAAAAGTAGTGAGCTAGTGGTCTTACTGCAAGGCAGCAAAAGCGCCCGGTACTGAAACGTGCCGGGCGCTTTTTTTAAGCACAGTACTCGCTCTGGAAAACAACCAGCATTTCTAACGTCTGCCCATGGTTCGCAATTTTCACACTATCAATCCGTTATACTTTTAAGGTTTATAAAAAGCAAAGAAGTGTTGTAACCTTTTAAAGAGTTTGGCACTAGAGGTAAAGGGCGGCGTGGCCTCTGTTTCCCGCTGCGGTTGCTCCTGTGCCTTTTTTCTCCCTCGCCCATTGTATAGTTGGGCCGATACCGGGCCACGCTTGTGTATCTTAATATATATGATTTTCGTAATACAAAAACGCTGAGCCTATAGATCACCCTTAACTACTATCTTGATGCACCTTCTGTTGAAAAGGCATTTGTTTCCTGGTTTGCTCCTCTTGCTCTTGGTACTTAGTCACACTGGCCGGGCACAGAGCTGTCCTACCACGATTACCGTAAACGGGCGAACACTGCTTTGTGAGGGAGAAACTACTGAGCTAATTGCGCCTGAAGGGTTTAATTATCAATGGATAAAAGATGGTACCGATCTGCCTAACCAAAACGGCCGAACGCTTCAGGTAACAGCGTCCGGCGCCTATCAGGTGCGGGTTTCCGGAAGCACCTGCGACACGAACACTTCCAGCCAACGCCTGATAACTGTAAACCCCAAGCCTACCTCCCCTGGCTTTATCGTGACGCCCACGCCTACCGCTGCCAACCCCATCTGCTCCGGCCAGGAGCTCACCTTCTCGGTAAACGTGCCAGATCCAAATGTAACTTATACTTGGTTATTCGGGGATGGGGCCACTGCCCGCGGTCCGGAGGTAAAGCACACGTATACTTCAACTGGTGTGGGAGATGTGGATTTTGAGGTAAGCGCCTTTGCCTCCAACGCGCTGGGTTGTAACTCCGATACCGTGCGTCAAACGATTACGATCAACAGCCTCCCGGAAATCAGCTTCTCAGAGGAGACCAATTTTCAGGTATGCTTGCCGGATACTATAGAGGATAGTGAAATAGAGGTCTTTGCTAAAATCAACAACGAGGTGGCAGAGCCCTATCTCTCTGATATCCGCACCTACTTTGTGAATTGGGGAAACGGGGACCCGGAGCAGCAGTACAGCCGCGGCGACTTCCCTGTCTCCAACCCGACAGCTTATGATACCATCGGTACTTTTCCGATTACCATCCGGGCCATTGCCGGCAACGGTTGCGAGGTAACCTTTACACAGGATTTCAACGTGAGCAAGGAGCCCAAGGCCAACTTCTCCATTGCCGAAAAGAAACGGGTGGACGAGGCACAGCAACCGCCCTGTGTGCCCATTATCGTCACCCTGGCTGACAGCGCCACAGGAGGAGGCTTGTCCTATAAGTGGTCCATACAGCCGGCGCAGGGCTGGACTTTCGAAACCGGCGACTCTGCCTCGGCAGAACCAAGTATACGGTTCACGCAGTCGGGCGTATATACTATTGAGCAAATCGTGACTAACGGCTGCGACTCGGATACGACCTCGCAGGGCATTGTAGTAGGCTGGCCGCAGGTGCAGCTGCCGCCTAGCGTAACCGTGTGCGGCCCTACCGAAATAGACTATAGCAGCAGCGGTCCCGGAGGAGGGGTTGGCGGCGGCTTGTTTGTCGATAAAAACCTGGGGGAGAACATCACCGTCAGGCTGACCATTACCGGCCCTGTCAGCACCACGCGCACCTTTAATTCTGATGTGTTCCAGTACAGGCACCAGTTTACGCAACCGGGTAGGTATACCGTGTCGCTGGAGGCGATAAACGAGTGCGGTAGCTCCAACGCCATTTACCAGGGGCAGCCGGCGCCGGTGCAGGAGGTGGTTATATTGCAGCAACCCGCAGCACCTATCATACAAACACCCATCACGGCCTGCGAAGGCGATATGGTCGAGCTCACGCCATCCGGACCGGGGCCAATCTTCGCCTGGTTCGATACCAACGACCCCAACGCCACGCCTCTGTCCACAGGCCCTTCGTTTACCACGCCTTCTTTAACAGGCGATATCACGTTCTATGTAGCAGCCATAGACACGGCTAACAGCGTTATCTGTATCAGCGACTTTACACCTATTCCCATCACCGTAGTCCCGGCCATTGCGGACAATACCATTGAGCTGCAGGGGGGGCAGGTAGGCAGTCTGTGTATTGGGGCGGTACCGCCAACCATAACCGGTTCTACCCCTACGGGCGGAGCCCCGGGTGCGCCGCCACGTTACCGCTGGGAGATAAGCACCACCAGTCCTACCACAGGTTTTACGCCGGCTCCTGGCACAAACAACACCAAAGACTATACTCCTACTCAGGCGGTCTCGGGCAATACCTGGTTCCGGCGCGTGGTATTCTCCGGAAGCTGTGCCGAGAACATCAGTGAGGCAGTGTCCATCATTGCAGTGGAGCCCGTGCCCGCCAGTGCCAATACCATCAGCGCAGAGCCTACTGAAATATGCGAGGGCGATACACCCGGAGAACTCATCGGTTCTGAGCCTACTGGCGGCGGTGGCAGGCCCTATACTTTCCTGTGGGAGGTGAGCACGACAAGCCCCGACGAAGGCTTTGCGGCAGCTCCCGGCACCAACGACGACGTGAACTATACCATACCAGCGGGTGCGCTGCGGCAGGGCGATACCTGGTTCCGCAGGGCAGTCACCTCGGCGGGTTGTACTTCCTACTCCGAAGCCATCCGGATCAGGGTTTTCCCAAGGCTGGAGAACAACGAGATCAGCGCCGAGCAGACGCAGGTGTGTATCGGTACGGCTCCCTCCATACTAAACGGCACAGAGCCAACGGGTGGCAGCGGCAGTTATACTTTCCTGTGGCAGAGCAGCAACACGGGGCCTGCTACCGGTTTCAGGGCCGCTGCCGGAACCAACAACGGGCAAAACTACTCGGCAGGCAATCTCACGACCACGACCTGGTTCCGGCGTGTGGTGACCTCTGCCTCCTGCGGTGCCGACACTTCGGCGGTGCTGGAGATTCGGGTAGCGCCTGCCCTGCGAAACAATACCATCACCGCCACACAACCCAGTGCCTGCCAGGCGCAGGAGCCGCCGCAGATTAACGGGAGCCTGCCCACAGACGGTGCCGGAGGGTATACTTACTTGTGGGAGAGCAGCACCACGGGGCCTGATATGGGCTTTGTAGAGGCTTCCGGAACGAATACAGGGCAAAATTACCAGCCAGGAGCCTTGCTGCGCGATACCTGGTATCGTAGGATCGTTTTCTCCGGTACTTGTTCTGATACCTCCAACGTGGTAAATATAAGCGTGCTTCCGCTGCCCGAGGCTCCAACGCTGACAGTCAGCAATGCCACCGCCTGCTTCGGTGAGTCGGTTACGCTGGCGGTTAACAATGCCAATGGCCTGGAGTACAGGTGGTATACTGCTTCCTCCGGAGGCAATCCTGTATTTATCGGGGCAGAGTTCCCGGTGGATAACGTGACGCAATCCGCCACCTACTACGTGGAGGCCGTGAATAACCAGCAATGCGCCAGCGCCGTCCGCACCCCGGCCACGGTAACGGTGGTAACCGCAGAGGCGGGCGCAGGCGAAGATGTAACCATCATTCAGGGGCAGCCGGTGGAGCTGCGTGGCTCTGGTGGGGCAACCTACCTCTGGGAGCCCGCCACCGGCCTGAACGACCCGACACTGCAGAACCCGATTGCCCGGCCTGAGGAAACCACTACCTATACTGTAACTGTAACCACGGCTGAAGGCTGTACCGACACAGCCAGCGTAACAGTGGAGGTAATCCCGGCTGTCGAGGTGCCCAATGCCTTCTCTCCGAATGGCGACAATGTGAACGAGGTATGGGAGATCAAGAACTATGAGAATTACCCGGACATGCGGGTGGAGGTGTTCAACCGCTGGGGCAACAAAGTCTTCAGCTCCAAGGGGTATGGCGTGCCGTGGGATGGTACCTATAATGGCAAGGAGCTGCCGGTGGCCACCTACTACTACCTCATCTACCTGCGCAGCACCAACGAGGAGCCGCTTTCCGGGAACGTGACCATTATCCGTTAAGACATGACCAAGCCGTTTATACTTATACTTTCGTTAATGGCTGTGGCAATGCAGGCTGCGGCACAACAGCGTCCGCAGCACAGCCAGTACATGATCAACAACTACCTGCTCAACCCGGCTATTTCTGGTATAGAAGACTACGCCGACATCAGGCTGAGCCATCGCAGGCAGTGGGTGGGTATTGAGGGGGCACCGACCACCTATTATTTGTCTGCGCACACGCCGCTAAACAAGGGGGCTGCCAGCAACAGGTACCACAAGGCGCTGGCGCACCATGGGGTGGGGGCCATTTTGCACACCGACAAAACCGGGCCGCTGCGCCGCACGGGGCTTAGTGTGTCCTATGCCTATCACCTGCCGCTCACCACAAGTATAAATCTGTCCGGGGGCGTGTCCACTGGCCTCATCCGCAACGCCATCAACGCCAGCGACCTTGATTTTTCGAATGATAACGACCCGCTGCTGGCCGGAGGCAACATCAATAATACCGTGCTGGATCTCAACCTGGGGCTGTGGCTCTACTCGCGCAACTTCTCGGTTGGTGTGGCGGGGGCGCAGCTGCTGGAAGATGCCGGCAGCTTTAACGCAGACAGAAGCAACGAGGCCACACTGCCCCTGCAGCGGCACTACTTCATTACGGCTAGCTACCGCCTGGAGCCCACCGAAAGTATAGACGTCATCCCTTCCGTTATGGTGAAAATGGCCGACCCCAGTCCCACCTCTATAGACGCCAGCCTGCGGGTGATGTACGCTGAGCGCTTTTGGGTAGGCGGTGCCTATCGCCACAACGACGCCCTGACTGCTATGGTGGGTGTATACATCAGCCCGCTGCTCGACCTCTCCTACTCCTACGATTTTACCACCTCCGACCTCAACAAAGTGAGCGCAGGCACCCATGAGGTAGTGCTGGGGTTCAAACTGCTAAACGACAGGCGCATCATCTGCCCACAGTGGGTATGGTAAGTATAGCCTGACCCCATCAATGCCCCCTTTGAAAGGCGCCCGGACAGCTGTAGTCGCAGTTGCCCGGGCGCCTTTGTTTTATTCTATCCGGCAAGCAAACCTCTGCCGAAGAGCCGCTATATGGAATGTTATATAGTGGCCTCACTCTAATTTGCGCCCTCGAAATTTAAAAAGTAATACTTTCGTGATTAGTATATTTAAGGATGATTAGGCCTGAATATGTGCATAATATAGGATTATACATATGTAGTTATATTGTTTGGGAATGAAAATATTTAAACTTTTGAGCAAAACTTGTATTGTACAAAAAAATGTGAAATTTTAGTTGTACTGTAATTGATCAGTATAAAATGCTGATTTAATAATTTTTCAATGTAATTTTTATAGTCTATTATTGCACCTGAAAAATTGACTCAAAGAGGAAAGCTGTTCAGAAGCAGTTGGTTTAGTACAATGTTGGATGCCGCAGCACAACTCAATGTTTCACCTTAAGCGAGGAAAATATAAAGAAATTTTACGAATAACTGAATGGTAAGCTGGTTAGAAAAAGTCATACTCCTGATAGTGTGCTTTTGCGTGTTTGCTGCCGGGGCCGTTGCCCAGACGGCGCCCACGCTTGGTGCTATGTATGAGTTTGGCGCCTTGGCATCAAATAAGATAACTAACACTGTTTCCACTACTGAAAACACTAGGACTGTTGTTCAAGGCAAAGTAGGTGTGGCGAATGGTAATGTAACTGGCTTCGGTACTGGTGCAGGCGAGGGCGTTGCGGTGCGCGGAGTTCATCAAAGTGATGCACTTGCAAAGCAGGCTGTAACTGATGCACTGGCAGCTATTGCTTACATAGACGGTCTGCAGGCTTCAGGCACTATTCCAAGTGGCAGCTTAAATGGGGTAACCATTACACCAGGAGTGCACGACATCAATGGATCGGCGACGCTAGGTGATGGAGCAATATTAAAACTAGATGGTGGTTCAGTTTCAAATCCTGTATTTATCATCAGGGTAAAAGGAGATTTAACCGTAGGGCAGGTAGAGAAATATGAATTGAAGAATGCCGTAGGTATTAACCTGTATTGGTTGGTTGATGGGAACGTCACAATAAATAGCGGAGGATCAGCCAGAGGTAATATCTTCACGAAGGGTAATGTCACGATGAAGTATGGAGCCCGATTAAGAGGGCGAATAGCGGCTCCGAGTCAAGGGGCGAATATCGACATCGAAAACATTACCTTGAACCATCCTGCAGATTTAGCTACCACACTTACTATGCTTCCCAGCGCAAGCGGGGATGATAAGTACGCCTTCGGTGAAAAATTAACTTATATAGTAAAAGTTCGGAACAACGGTCCCGTAAATGCTCCCAATGTGAAGGTTCCGCTGGGTCAGTTAATCGGTACGCGGACGGGATATTCTTCTTCGATGCCGGAAAGAACCTCTTATGATGCTAGCAGTAGCACCATAATTGTTTCCGAGCTAAAGTATCAGGAAGAAGTAACCATAACAATAGAGGCCCATGCCGATCAAGCAGGCCCTTGGACCAGCTTAGTTAAGGCTACATGGCAAGATCTAGATGAAGTTGGGGCTAACGATACTGGTCTGGTAGATTTCTGCGTGCTGCTTTCCGAAACGAGCGAGATCAGCGGGCCAACTGAGGTATGTAGAGGTGATGTCCTAACGTTTCGAATAGAAAGAGTGGCGGGCGCTACTTATTACGAGTGGACCGCATCTAATGGGTTAGAATTGAGGGTGCTTGGTACAGAAAGCGATGCGCTTGCTGTAGAGGTCACCGTTTCAAGGAATCAAGACTTCCCTGGCAGCTCTGCCTGGATCACGGTCACACCTGGGAACAACTGTGGGCCTGGTCCTTCAAGAACAATTAATTTAACCATCCAATCTGACGTACCAAACCAGCCTGGGCCTATAACTGGCCCTGACGCCATTTGCCAGGGCCTGGAGGAGGCTACTTTCAGCATCGCTCCCGTAGCAAACGCTACTTCCTATAACTGGGTAATTCCAAACGGATGGCAGTTTATCTCCGGGCAGGGGACTACCGAGATTGTGGTAAGGCCAGGCGACAACAGCGGTAACGTACAGGTGCATGCTGTAAATGCCTGCGGCTCAAGCGAGCCTCAGACCAAGTATGTGCAAGTGGATGACCAATCGCCGTTGGCACCATCAGAAATTATAGGTACCATACAAGGTTGCGTGGACACCACCGTGCCGTATGAGGTGCCAGCAGTGCCTACCGCCACCGAGTATACCTGGACGATTACCGCGCCACAGGGCTCCGGCTGGGCGATAGTGTCCGGACAGGGAACCCGACAGGTGTTGGTAAAAGTGGGCAACTCCCCCGCTGACATAGCCGTGGTGGCCAAGAATGGATGCGGCGTAAGCGAGCCTGTTACAAAACATGTAGAGCCGGTATCTTCTCCTAGCCCGGCGCCTGGCGCCATAACCGGCGACGTGAATACTTGTATCAACCAAACAGGCTTAAAATACTCCGTAGAGCCGGTTCCGAATGCCACCAGGTATGAATGGACCGTGCCTGCCGGATGGGAAATCGTGTCTGGTCAGGGTACGTCCAGCATTATTGTAAACGCCAAGGCGAATGGTGGAGACATTACGGTAGTGGCCTGGAACGATTGCGGCCCTAGCGATCCAAGCAGACTAACTGTAGTGCCGGCAGATGATGTGCCGCTGCAGCCGGGACCAATCTCCGGCTCGCAGTATGGCTGCGTGGGCGGAACCACTACTTATAGTATAGACCCAATAACAGGAGCAAACTCTTACACCTGGACAGTGCCGACAGGCTGGACCATTATCTCAGGCCAGGGCACCACCAGCATCGAGGTGCAGACAGGGGCGAACAGCGGAAAAGTAACCGTATCGGCGGTAAATGGCTGCGGCACGGGTGCCTCCAGTGAGCTGAATGTTGTGCCTCAGACAGAGCCTCCGCTTCCTCCGGCGCCGATCCATGGCCCGAGAGAAGTATGCGAAGGCCAGGCCGGCTACGAGTTCAGCGTGGAACCGATTGCCGGTGTGAACACTTATACCTGGACGGTGCCGGCAGGATGGATCATCACAGCCGGCCAGGGAACATCAAAAATCACTGTAACGGCTGGCGATACGGCCGGAGAGGTAACTGTGAAAGGCGAGAATGACTGCGGGGAGGGTACTGCAGCGGCCATCACCGTAACCGTAGTACCGTCACCACCAGAACAGCCAGGTGCCATCAGCGGGCCTCCTTCTGTTTGTGTTGGCCAGAAACAAGTAACATACTCCATAGAGCCCGTAGCCTTTGCTACGAACTATATCTGGTCGGTTGGCAATGGCGCAGGTTGGGAAATTGTATCCGGCCAGGGTACGACCAGCATTGTGGTAAACGCGGGTTCCGCACCAACCATCATTTCTGTTAGAGCTCAGAATGCCTGCGGTGTAACCGGGGAGTCTCAGCTGACGGCTATCATGACTTCTGAGGTGCCGGCCATGCCAGGCCCAATCACCGGTAACACCGTTACCTGTGCAGGCGGCACTTATACGTTCAGCATTGACCCGGTAGAGGGAGCGTACCAGTATAACTGGTCTTTCCCGGCTGGATGGCAAGTAGTAGAGAACAAAGGCACCACTGTTAGCGTCATCACCAACGGCACAGGCGGCACCGTGAGCGTAACAGCTGAAAACGGCTGCGGACCGGGTGGCGCACAAACCCTGCAGGTAACCCCTACTAACGCGGCCCCGGCAACTCCTGCGGCCATACTTGGTAACCTGGATGTATGTAAAGGCACAGAGGCTACCTTCTACGTGGAGGAGATTTCCAACGCCTCAGGCTATTTCTGGCAGGTGCCAACAGGCTGGACCATTATCTCCGGACAGGGCACCGCAAGTATAAAAGTATTAGTAGGCAATAACGCCGGAACCATCAGCGTAACCAGCAAGAACGACTGCGGCGACAGCGACACCATTTCCAGAGACCTGATCCTGAACACAGCCCCTCCTGCCACACCGGGAGTGATAACAGGGTCAGCCCAGGTATGTGCCAGCACCACCGCCACCTATACTATAGCCCCTGTCAACACAGCCTTTACTTATACTTGGACGGTTCCGACAGGCTGGGAAATCATCTCCGGTCAGGGTACGCAAACCATAGAAGTGAAAGTAGGCACGAGCGGCGGTGAGGTAACGGTACTGGCCGGCAACAGCTGCGGCGTGAGCGGACTTGCCAAGCTGGCTGTAGACGTGGCAGACAACACCCCGATAGCCCCTGGCGAAATCACTGGTCCGGCTACAACCTTCTGCGAGGGAGCCACTGGGCTAACGTACAGCATTCAGCCGGTTGATGGCGCCACCGCCTATGAGTGGACGGTGCCTGCCGGATGGAACATCACAGCCGGCCAGGGTACCACCAGCATTACGGTAACAGCAGGCGCTGAGCCGGGCGAGGTAACCGTGACAGCTGTGAATGCCTGCGGCAATGGAGGTACAGCCCGTAAGAGCGTCGTGTCTCAGACGGCGCCACTTACTCCGGAGATCACTGTTGGCCCAATAAACCCTTGCCAGGGCGTAACCACTACGTATAGCGTGTCGGCCTCAGCTACAGGCAACGTGGATACTTACCTCTGGGAGGTACCAGAGGATTGGGTGATCGTGTCCGGGCAAAACACCAGCACCATCGAGGTAATTGCCAATGGAACCGCAGGCAAAATAAAGGTAACAGCTAAAAACAGCTGCCAGGTTAGCGGAACAGCTGAACTGGATGTAGTACCTTCCCCTGCCCTGCCGGCCACGCCAAGCGGCATCGTCGGAACACCTGAAGTATGTGCGGGAACAACTGTTACCTTCAGCGTGCCGAACCCATCCGTGGGGGCAGCTTATGAGTGGACAGTGCCCGAGGGTTGGCAAATCGTTTCCGGCCAGGGCAAGGCAGAGATTACCGTGATAACGGGCCCGGGAGCGGGAACTATCACCGTGAAAGGCACCAACGGCTGCGGTACCACAGAGCCGGCTTCCCTGAACGTGGCGGCCATGCCAGCAGAAGGCGTTACAAGTATAAGAGACCTTAGCACCCCATGCGTTGGCCTGAGCTACGAGGTGGATCCGGTGCCGGGCGCTACTACCTACACCTGGACCGTGCCGGCAGGCTGGAGCATCGTGTCCGGCCAGGGCACTACGCGCATCACGGTAACGGCAGGCTTTGGCAACGGTAGCATCTCGGTAGTGGCCAGCAACGGAGGCTGTGCCGACGAGCCGGTATACCATACTCCTGACCCTACTTTTGCGAACAGCGAGCTGCACTTCCCGAACGTGTTCTCGCCAAACAACGACGGCACGCACGATACGTGGGAAATCCGCAACATCCTCAACTATCCTGACAACGAGGTAACAATTATAAACCGCTGGGGCAACCAGGTATACCACAGCAAGTCCTACAAAAACAGCTGGGACGGCGATAACCTGAGCGAGGGCACCTACTTCTACGTGGTGCGCGTGAAGCTCTGCGACGGTCAGGATAAAATGTTTAAAGGTTACGTGATGATAGTAAGGTAAGGAGATGGTAACGAACGTGAAGGCAATACAGAAACTACTCGTGCTGCTAGGCATTGCGCTTGCCCCGGCGGCTTTTGCCCAGCAGGCTCCGCAGTATAGCCAGTATATCTTTAACGAACTGGTGGTGAATCCTGCTTACGCGGGCAGTAAGGAGATCCTGAGCATCAACGGCACCTACCGCACCCAGTGGACAGGCCTGCCGGGGGCGCCTACCTCGCAGACACTGAGTGTAGACGGGCCAACCGGGCACAAAAGCCTGGGCTGGGGCGTACACCTGGTAAACGACGAAATAGGTGCCCAGAGCCAAACTTCGGCCTACGGAGCCTTGGCCACCCGCATCAGACTGGACCGTTACTCCGATCTCTCCTTAGGGGTTGGTGTGGGAGCCTCGCAGTATGTGCTGGACGGTACCCGCCTCGACCCGGGCAGTGAGATGCCTGACCAGGCAATTCCGCAGGGACGCGTGTCACAGGTGCTGCCAGACGTGAAGATTGGTGCCTTTTATAACACGGAGCGCTTCTACGTGGGCCTCTCGGCTGCCAACCTTGTTCCGTTCAAGGATAGCAAAACGCAGATTGCCACGCCGCGCCGCCACTACTTCCTGTCCAGCGGCTATGTGTTTGACCTGAGCCAGGATGTGCGCCTGAAGCCAAGTATACTCATCAAAGAGGATTTCCGGAGCCCCACCGCGCTGGATGTAAACGCTTTTGTGTTGCTCTACAACCGTTTATGGCTGGGAGCCTCCTACCGCACGGCTGTGCCGATGTTCGTGGACCAGCAAATGAAGCAGCTCGACAAGCGAAATGCCGTGGCCCTAATTGCACAAGTTTACGCCACTAAGAAGCTGCGTATCGGATATTCTTACGATATTAGCCTCAACGAACTGAAAGATTTCTCTACTCACGAAGTGTCGGTAGGGTACTACTTCCTCAAGAAGAAGTATGGCCGTATCCTGACGCCTCGAAACCTGTAGTTTACACCACCCTTATATGAAGCGCATTTTTACCCTAGCCCTGATGCTGATCTCGCTGGCATGCATCGGGAGCCTGCCTGTGCTAGCACAGGACATGAAGCAAGCTGATAGACACTTTAACAACTTTGAGTTCAGTCTGGCTCTGGAGGCCTACAAAAAGGTGCTGGAGAAGGAAGAGCCTACCCTGAAGGTGGTGCAGCGCATCGCCGACAGCTACCGCATCCTGAACAACAGCAAGGAGGCGGAGTTCTGGTATGCGCAGGCAGTGGCCTTCCCTAACGCAGACCCGGCCAACATTTACCTCTACGCCGAGGCGGCGAAGCGTAATACCAACTACTCTAAAGCCAAGCAGCTCTTCCAGGAGTATGCTGAGAAGGTGCCCGAGCAGCGCGAGACGGCTTTGCGCATGGTCGCCTCCTGCGACTCGGCCATCAAATGGATGCGCTACCCCAGGCCGTATGAGATAGCGCAGCTGGAGGCCATTAACTCCGAAAGCGCCGACTTCGGGCCGGTGCGCACCAAGGACGGGCTGTTTTTCTCCTCCGACAGACTGGGCGGCAGCAACAAGAAAAGTAACTGGACAGGCAATGGCTTTATCCAGATGTACTTTGCCCCAAAAGTGACCGACAGTACCTGGGCTAATCCGGAGCCGCTCCCGTCAGCCATCAACACCTCTTACCACAACGGCCCGGCCGATTACCTGGAGAAGGAGCAGACGCTATACTTTACCAGAACGCGCGTGGTGAAGAAAAGATCCATACCCGGCAATAACTCCGACCCGACCAGCTGGTTTAAGGGCAGCGATAACGGTACGCACACCAACCGCCACGGCATCTACATGTCAAAGTATAACGGCAAGAAGTGGGGCAAGGCAGAGGCATTCAAGTATAACAACACGGATGAGTTCTCTATCGGTCACCCTGCCGTAACCAAAGATGGCCAGGTGCTATACTTTGTTTCGGATATGCCCGGGGGGCTTGGCGAGACGGACGTATACTATAGCGAGCGCCAGGCAGATGGCTCCTGGGGAACTCCGGTGAACGCAGGCCCGGTAGTAAACACCAGCGGCCGCGAAAGCTTTGTGAGCCTGGGCGAGGACGGCCAGTTATACTTCTCCTCCGACGGACACTCCGGTATGGGCGGCCTGGACCTGTTCAAGGCCATTGGCTCGCACAAAGCCTGGACAAGCGTGGAAAACCTGAGATACCCGCTCAACACCTCCCAGGACGACTTCGGCATACGCGTGGACAGCACCGGCAAGAAGGGCATGTTATCCTCCAGCCGCCTCTCCGACAGCGGTTTCGACGACATCCTGACGTTTGAGGAGTACCAGGTGCCCTGCGTGCTTATCGGCATTACATTTGAAAGGCTGGCGCAGGAAGGAACCGTTAAAACTGTAAAAGCTCCCGTGGCAGATGCTAGCCTGAAGCTCTATTTGGATGGCAGCGAGGAGTTCGTAGAAGCGAAATCGGATGAGAAAGGACGATTCACATTCCCGATATTGGCAGGCGAAAAGTATATCATAAGGGGCAGCAAAGCCGGTTACCTGGACCAAGCCGTGACGTTTACGCCGGAGTGCTTGTACAAAACTGACTCGGTGCAGGTAGAGCTGGCTTTTGTGCGCAACACGCCGAACATCCCTATCGTGCTCGAGAACATCTACTACGATCTGGATAAGTTCGACATCAGGCCGGAGGCGGCGCAGGAGCTGGACAAACTGGCCCAGATGCTGCAGGTTAACCCGCTGATCCGTATCGAGCTTAGCTCCCACACCGACAGCCGCCAGACACACGAGTACAACCAGTTGCTGTCGCAGTTGCGGGCACAGGCCGCCGTGGACTACCTGGTATCCAAGGGCATCAGCCGCGACAGAATGGTGGCCACAGGTTACGGCGAGACTAGGCTGATTAACAAGTGTAAAGATGGCGTATCCTGCTCAGAGCAGATGCACCAGGAAAACCGCCGCACCGAGTTCAAGATCCTCAGGTAGCAGCAGGATTGAAGTATAAAATCAGCCACAGCGCGCCCCGCAGCCAAGTTGCTGCGGGGCGCGCTGTTGTTTTCTAGTAGCTGGTTTATACTTGCCTGGAAGGATTTACTCTTCCCTAAGAACAGAGCTATACTTGCTACATTCTCCTTCTTTCAGCGAAAGAAGGAAGCTGGTCTAAGATTTCAGATGAGAGACTATTTGATGGACAGAGGGCAAAGTATATATACACATTTTAGCCTTCTTCTAATAAGGGTAGAGGGAGTTTTTGAGATGCCGGGTCCAACCACCCCTGCCCCTCCTTATCTAAGGAGGGGAGCTTTGTAACTGCTTCGGCTGAGGTATAAGTTTCATTGTTCCGGGTAACTCGCGGACAGGTCGCGACCTGTCCCTACACATGTAAACCCACCCCCAACCCCTCCGAGGAGGGGAATTATCGGTTAACGATTAACACCCCTATTGAGCTTTGCTCGCAAGTTTCGAACTTTCGTTCTCACTTGTCCTCAAGGGGACAGTTTATACTTGATGTATGGCAAGGGCAGCGGCTATCGAGCTTGTTCCCAGCCTTTGGGTTGAGCGCCTTGTGCATGTTGCGGTGCCGCGGATGCGGCAGCCGGAGCAGCGCGGAGGCAGCTTCAGGCACACCGCGCGATGCCCGAAGGCGAGGCCTCCCGGCCTGGGAGGGAGCCATGTAGGAAGTGAAACAATAGATAAGTGGGGCTGGAGGATGAACGGCGGCTAGTAAGTATAGCTTGGTTCAAATGGAAGGAAGCAGTGGCTATGGAAGTATAGCAGCAAGTATAAAAGTATATCCAAAGTATAAAAGCATATCCAAAGTATAAGTATGGCTTTTCAAGCCAGTCGAGGCTCAGACTCGACATCATAGTAGGACACAAGTCTGAAGACTTGCGCCAGCAGGGCCAGCGGAGTGATGGAAGTATCGCCAAAGTATAAACTCCCGTTCATCCATTCATCCTGCAAATCCTGCTTCAGACAAAAGTATAACCGAAGTATAAAAGTATGGCTTTTCAAGACAGCCAAGTCGAGGTTCCTCTCCGGGACAATCAGCTAATCCAAATCACTAAACCCCCCGAATCGGCACCCTTCTGTAATCATTTCTGTTGTAATGGCGTTATAAAGACCTGAGCCACCTGCTGGCATCTTAAAAATCTGTATTTTAGCTACATGAAGATATTCGGGGATAGCATTAAGACTAAAGTAGTGGTGGGCTTCACGCTGGCGCTGAGCATCGTGGCGGCCGCCATTTACCTGACGTATACCAGCTTTACCAAGCTTCTAGATTCTGTGGAAGTGCTCTCGCAGCCAAACGACAAACTGATGGAGCTGCAGAAAACCCTCTCCACTATCGCCACAGCCGAAAGCGCCATCCGTGCCTTTACCCTTACCGCCGAGGAGAAGCACTTTCGAGCGTACCTGGGCCATCTTGACACCATTCAGAGCCAGATTGATACCTTAGAGCTGCTCATGAAAGACAGTCCCAGGGAGCTTGCCCAAGTAGACTCCATCTCGCTGCTGCTGCAGCAAAAGCACAAGAGCCTGGACCAGTACGTAGCCCTGAAGAGGCAGCAGAAGGAGCATCGGTACTCCAGCAAGGCGATGCGCCAGATAGCGTCCACCGCCGAGCAGAAGCCACTGTCCACCACTATCCGGAAGAACACCACCACCACCATCTCCGACCGCCTCAACCTAACTACCATAGAGCAGGAGGAGCCACAGGAAGTGCCGCAACAGGAAGAGGAGAAAGAGGACAAGCGGGGCTTTTTCGGAAAAATCTTCACTAAAAAAGAGAAGCCCGCCGCTGAGCCTGTGCAGGTGCCCAAAGTTATCATGCCACAGCTGCAGGTAAAACAGGAGGTGGAGATCGACACGACCATCACGGATGTGTCGGTGGCGCCGCTGAACCAGGTGCGCCGCATCCTGTACAATGTGCAGCGTGAGGCCGATGAGCAGGCCAGGAAACTGCAGGACCGGGAGCTGGCGCTGCTGCAGCAGGACAAGCAGGTAATGGACCAGATACGCCTGATGATGCACGAACTGGAGCGGCATGAGCATGAAAAGGCACAGCTGAACTCGGCAACCGCCAGAGAGGTAGCCCAGGAGACATCCACTATTCTGCTGGCCATAGGCTTGCTGGGGCTGGGCAGCGGCATTGCCTTTATCCTCATCATCCTCCGCGACCTGACGCGCAGCAACAACTATAAATCAAGGCTAATACAGGCGCAGAAGGAGGCTGTAAAACTTGCCCGTGCTAAAGAGGCTTTCGTGGCCAACATGAGCCATGAGATGCGCACACCGCTAAACGTGGTGCTGGGCTTTACGCAGCAGCTGCGCCACACGCCGCTGCGCCCCGACCAGGCCGATCACCTGGAGGCGATAGACGGCGCGGGGCAGCACCTGCTTCACATCGTGAACGACGTGCTGGATCTATCCAAAATGGAGGCGGGTAAGCTGCAGATAAACCGCACGCCCTTTGCCCTGCGCCAGCTGCTGACGCAGGTAGAGCAGGCATTTGCCTTAAAAGCCTCCAGCAAAGATATTTCGCTTAGCTTCCGGGTAGAGGCCACCATACCGGACAACCTCAACGCAGATGCCCTGCGCCTGAAGCAGGTGCTGTTCAACCTGGTAGACAATGCCATTAAGTTTACGCACCAGGGGCAGGTTACCGTGGATGTGCGGCTTCGTAGCCACCGCCGCAACCGCCTGGCGCTCAGTATAGCGGTGTCTGATACGGGTATCGGTATACCGCAGGAACGTTTGCAGCACGTGTTCGGCGAGTTTAACCAGGCTGATGATTCGATTCTGCGCAAGTATGGCGGTACTGGCCTGGGCCTGTCCATCAGCAAGAAGCTGGTGGATATGCAGGGAGGAACCCTTACCGTGAGCAGCGTGCCGAATGAGGGCACTACCTTTATCGTGGTATTGCCAATGCAGGTATCGCAGGAGGAAGCGATGGCTGAGCCAGCCGATGCCGTGCCGGTACCGTGTGGCTTTAAAGGCTACAAGGCGCTGGTGGTGGATGATGATGCCTACAGCCGTACGCTCTGCAACCTGATTCTTAGCCGTTGGGGCATGCAGGTGCACCTGGCCAACGACGGACGTGAGGCCCTGGAACTGGTGCGTCAACATTCCTTCGATATCGTGCTGACCGATATTCAGCTGCCGGGCATGAGCGGTAAAACAGTGGCACGCAACGTCCGCAAACTCGACAAGCAGGTGCCTATCATCGCCCTCACGGCTAATATCCTGAGCAACGATGCCGGCTTCTTCGACAACACGGCAATTACAGGTCACGTGCTGAAACCATTCACCGAGCAGGAGCTGCACCAGAAGATCGTACAGGCCTTGCCGTCTGAGTCGTTGGCGGCTGAGCCTGAGCAAAGTATAGCTGCCCCTCGGCCAGAGCAGCCAGCGGCCGCAGCCAAGCCGGAGGAAGAGCTGTATGACCTGAGCGAGATGCGCCTGTTTACAGGGGATGACCACCAGGCCCTGGCTGCCGTGCTGGAAGTGCTGGTGCAGGACCAGGATCAGAACCTGGAGCAGTTAGTGGAGGCAGCCAGTGTTAAAGACTGGGAAGCTGCCGGTAACATGGCGCACAAAATGCTCACCGCCTTCCGCCACCTGAAAGCCCACACCGTAACCCTGCACCTGGCACAGCTGGAACAGGTGCTGCATACGGGGCATCAGGAGGAGTTGAAACTGCAGCAAGCGGTGGAGGAGGTGCAGCCACAGGTACGGCAGGTGCTGAAAGCCTTGCAGCAGGAACTGCAAAGTATACATGCCATGGCGGAGGCCAGCTAAGCTCTTAGATTTCTATGTTATAAAGCTTAAGCTTGTTGTAGAGCGTCTTGCGGTCAATGTTGAGGAGGCGGGCGGCCTTGGACTTGTTATACTTCACGCGCTCCAGCATCGCCATGATCATCTCCCGCTCGTTGCGCTCGTTTATACTTTTCAGATCGGTTTCCATCGGGTCAGCCGGGGAAGTATAGCTGGCCGACGGCTGCGGTGCCGGAGTATGGTTCACGATCTCACCCGGCAGTTCCCGCAATGTCACGAAGTCAGATTTGGCCAGCAGCACGGCGCGCTTCACCACGTTTTTCAACTCGCGCAGATTACCCGGCCAGTTATACTTTAGCAGCGCCTCTTCGGCGGCCATGTCAAAGCCTTGCACCTGCTTCTCCAGTTCATGGTTGGCCTGCTGCAGGAAATGATTGGCAAACAGCACCACATCCCCGTCGCGCTCGCGCAGTGCCGGTATGTTGATCTTAAATTCGTTCAGGCGGTGATACAGGTCTTCGCGGAACTGCCCGTTGGATACGGCTTGCACCAAATCCTCGTTCGTGGCCGCCAACACGCGCACATCCACATCCTGGTCGGTAGTACTGCCGAGCTTGCGCACCTTGCGCTCCTGCAGGGCGCGCAGCAGCTTCACCTGCACCTCGTAGGGCAGGTTGCCTATCTCATCCAGAAACAGCGTGCCGCCCTCAGCCGCCTCAAACTGGCCTTCTTTATCTTTTAGGGCACCTGTAAAGGCTCCTTTCACATAGCCAAACAATTCACTGCCCGCCAGTTCCTTTGATAAGGCACCGCAATCTATCGCTATAAAAGGTTTGTTGTGGCGCTTGCTCTGCTGGTGTATCATGCGGGCCACGTACTCCTTGCCCGTACCGCTCTCCCCCTCAATGATAACAGAAAGGTTGGTAGGGGCCACCAGCGTGATAAATTCCTCTATCTTCTCGGCCTGCTCGCTTTGCCCGCGCACAAATTTAAAGCTGCCGGCCGGCGCAGCAGCTACTTCCTCCTGCTTCGGCTCGGTTTTCTTGGTAAGCGCGTTCTTTATAACCAGCAGTGTCTCGTCGGGGTTGATGGGCTTGGTAATATACTCGTAAGCACCCATTTTAATGGCTCTTACCGCGGTGCGGATGTCCGCATACGTGGTCATCAGGATAACGGGTACTTCCTGTGTTAGCACACGTATCTGGGTCAGCAGTTCCAGGCCGTCCTTGTCGGGAAGGCGGAAGTCGGTCAGGATCAGGTCAAAGTTCTGGCCCTTTAGCTGTCGCAGTCCGTCGTTAGCGGTGAAAGCGGTGACTACCTCATACTGTTGGCGCTGTAAGAAGCCTCTCAGCATCAGGCAGAAAGCTGGATCGTCATCAATAAGAAGTATCTTAGGCATATCGGAATTTCGGTGTTACTACCTGCCGGGTGATCGCAGGAAGCTACTAAGTAACGATTTTAGCCTGCTTTATGTTCTACCCGGCTGCTATTATGGCAATATAGCTCCTTTTTTGATGGACTTAAAACAGAAAAAGCCCCTGTCGCGAAACAGGGGCTTTCATTTATGAAGCTATCAGGTTCTTAGCTTTCTACTTTCTTGCCGTTCTCATCGAAGCGAACCACTACCGGCTGCTCCTCTCCGTTAATGAACTGTACTTCAAAAGTAGCCGGAGCGCCACCCTCGGCAGCCTGTACTTTATGTACCTCGCCCAGTGTCCAGTTGGCATACTCCTCGTTCGTAACGATAGCCTGCTTTACAGCATCTGGCAGTTCATCAGGGGCAATTTTCTGCTTGCCCTTCTCCTGGCCCTGCTGTGTAGTCTGCTCAGTGTTCTGAGTGGCTGTTTCTTGAGCCTGGGCAGTAAACCCGGCTAGTGCAAAGGCTAGTGCTAATACGCTTATCTTTTTCATAATATTATTCTCTGTTCAGGATGATACTTACTTGTTTGTTAAAATATAATGGCTTACTGCTCAACTGTGCCTTCGGCTGCTGCAGCTCTGGCAACCGGCTTGCCTGTTTCATCAAAACGAGCGACAGCCTGCTTCTGCTCAGCGTTGGTAAAGTATACTTCGTAGGTAGCCTTGGCATCAGCGCCAGCGGCGGCATCCGGGGCTACTTTGTATACTTCGCTCACCTGCCAGTCTTTCAGGGCATCACTTTTCAGCGATTGCTTTACGCCCTCAGGCAGCTCCTCTTGTGTAATTTGCTGCTTGTTAGCGTCTTGCTGCTGCTGTCCCTGCTGCTGCGCCTGCTCTGATTGAGGTGACTGCTGCGTAGAAGGTGTATTTTGAGATTGTGCTGTTGCTTCAGTTGATATGAGGCCGAATGCCGCAAAGGCAAAGGCTAGTAAGGTTACTTTCTTCATGGTTTAGTCAGTTTATTTTTCGTTCTGTTGTGCCATTCCCTTATGAGATAACTGTGCCAGAAATTGATATTGGTTGTAAAAGGCTTGTTTTCAATGGTTTATGGTTTTTGAAAATTTATCCCGAATATTTGCTTTATTGTTGAAATTTTCTACAGTATGGGGAGGCCTGCCTGCAAGGTGCCCCAGAATGGGTACAGCAGTGGCCAGCTTAACCTATGCGCTGCCGTTGAAGTATAAATCGCAGGCTGGCCAACTGAGCTTTAGCCCGAATTTGACTAACTTAGCCCCATGAGCGAACCACGAAAGAAACTATTCCTCTTAGATGCCCTGGCGCTGATCTACCGCGCGCACTTTGCCTTCAGCAAGAACCCGCGCATCAATTCCAAAGGCATGAACACGGGCGCCGCCCTTGGCTTTACAAACACGCTGGTAGAGGTGCTGCAGAAGGAGAAGCCCACCCACATCGGTGTCGCCTTCGATACGGCGGCTAAAACGTTCCGCCACGACAACTTTACAGACTACAAAGCCAACCGGCAGGCCCAGCCCGAGGATATTTCCATTGCCATACCTTACTGTAAGAAAATAGTAGAAGCCTTCAACATCCCGGTGCTGCTGATGGATGGCTATGAGGCTGACGACATTATCGGAACGCTGGCGTGCAAAGCCGAGAAAGCAGGCTTCGACGTGTACATGATGACGCCTGACAAGGACTATTGCCAGCTGGTAACAGACCATGTCTTTCTCTACAAGCCTGCTTTTATGGGCAACGCCATTGAAGTATGGGATGTGCAGAAGGTGCTGGAGAAGTGGGAGATAGAGCGCGTGGAACAGGTTATCGATATCCTTGGCCTGCAGGGCGACGCTGTGGACAACATACCGGGCATCCCAGGCATCGGCGAGAAAACGGCCAAGTCACTCATCCAGCGCTTCGGCTCGGTGGAAAACCTGCTGGCCAACACTGACCAGCTGAAGGGCAAACAGAAAGAGAACATAGAGAAATTCGCTGACCAGGGCCTGATGTCGAAAGAGCTGGCCACGATACATTGCGATGTGCCGATAGAGTTTAGCGAGGAAGGCCTGCACTACGACGGCCCCAACGAGGAGCGCGTGGCGGAGCTGTTCGCCGAGCTGGAGTTCCGTCAGCTGACGCAGCGGGTGCTGGGCAAGAGCCTCGGAGAGGCTGCCGTGGCCGCGCCTGCCGCTGCCAAAGGCGCCCGGAAGGGAAAAGCCGCCGCCGTTAACCAGACGTCCCTGTTTGATGCCCCTGCCGCCGCAGCGGTAGAAGTAGCCGAAGAGGCGCTTCCTGCCACCATGCAAAGTATAAAAACCACTTTGCACGATTACTACCTCATCAACACGCCGGAGCTGCGCCAAAGCCTGGTACGGTATCTCCTGAAGCAGGATGAATTCTCCTGGGACACTGAGACCACAGGCATCGACCCCATCACGGCCAGGCTGGTAGGCATGTCGTTCTCTTACCGCCCCGGCGAGGCTTACTATGTGCCGGTGCCACACGATAACCTAGAAGAGGCACAGCGTATCCTGGACGAGTTCCGGCCGGTGCTGGAGAACCCGAGCATCGCCAAGGTGGGGCAGAACATCAAGTATGACATCCTGGTGCTGAAAAAGTATAAGGTAGAGGTGCAGGGGCCGCTGTTCGATACCATGCTGGCGCACTACCTGCTGGAGCCCGAGATGCGCCATAACATGGACGTGCTGGCCGAGACCTACCTTAACTATAGCCCGGTGCCCATCACCGACCTGATTGGCCCGAAAGGCAGGAACCAGAAAACCATGGCCGATCTGGAGCCGGAGGAGGTAGCAGATTACGCCTGCGAGGATGCCGATATTACCCTGCGCCTGAAATTATACTTTGAGCCGCTGCTGCAGGAGCAGGGGCTGATGAAGCTGTTCCGGGAAATTGAGAACCCGCTGGTGCAAGTGCTGGCCGATGTGGAGAACGAGGGCGTGCGTATCGACTCGGAGGCACTGGCAGACTTCTCTACCCAGCTGGAGAGTGAAATCATCAACATCGAAAAACGCATTTTTGAAATTGCCGGGGAGCAGTTCAACATCGGTTCGCCCAAGCAGTTGGGCGAGATCCTGTTCGACAAGCTGGGGCTGCACGGCAAAAGCAAGATCAAGAAAACCAAGACCGGACAGCATGCTACCGGCGAGGAAATTCTTTCGAAAATGGCCGGTGAGCACGAGATTGTGCGGCTTATACTGGACCACCGCCAGCTTACCAAGCTAAAATCCACGTACGTGGATGCGCTGCCGCAACTGGTGTGCGAGCTGGATGGCCGCGTCCATACTTCCTTTAACCAGGCCGTGACGGCTACCGGGCGCCTGAGCTCCACCAACCCGAACCTGCAGAACATTCCGATCCGCACCGAGCGGGGCCGGGAGATACGCAAGGCCTTCGTGGCTCGCGACAACAAGCACCAGCTCATCTCGGCTGACTACTCGCAGATCGAGCTGCGCATCATGGCTGACTTCAGCGGGGACCCTACCATGAAAGAGGCCTTCCGGAAAGGGCTTGATATCCACGCCTCCACGGCCAGCAAGGTGTTTCACGTGCCGCTGGAGCAGGTAGACAGTGAGATGCGCCGCAAGGCCAAGACGGTAAACTTCGGTATTATCTACGGCATTTCGGCCTTTGGCCTGGCCGAGCGCCTGGGCATTGCGCGCCGTGAGGCTGCCGATATTATTGAGGCATACTTCCACGAGTTCCCGGCTGTGAAGGAGTACATGGACAGCACCATCGAGAAAGCCCGTGAGCTGGAGTATGCTGAAACGAAGCTGAACCGCCGCCGCTACCTACGCGACATCAACTCGCGCAACCAGACCATACGCGCCTTTGCTGAGCGTAACGCCATCAACGCCCCTATCCAGGGCACAGCTGCCGATATTATTAAGATTGCCATGATCAATATCCACGAGTACCTGCGCCAGGAGAAGCTGCAGACCCGCATGATCCTGCAGGTGCACGACGAACTCCTGTTTGATGCCCCGAAAGAGGAAATCGAGGTCGTGACGCCTAAAATTGTGGAGCTGATGACCAATGCCCTGCCGCTGAGCGTGCCCATGGAAGTAGGCCTGGGCATCGGTGACAACTGGCTGGAAGCGCATTAAGGACTAGGATTTATAGGATTTGGGGATGGGTGGGATTTTAAAAGTATAAATTCAAGAAAGCGATATATGAAGTATAACCACCCTGTTTATCCTTAGAGCCTGCAAATTCTGATTCAGATCAAACAAAAAAGCACCTCCCGGAGGAGGTGCTTTTTTGTTGGGTTATACTTTCAGGCAGCTTACTGGCGGCCCGGGAAAAGCACGGCATCGTATTGGGTGATGTCTGCTTTTGGTATGTTAGCGTTATACTTGGAATTGATGGCATCAATTACCTCGTTGGCTACAACGGCATAGCCTCTCGGAGTCGGGTGAATTCCATCCAGCGAGAACAGGTTGCCGGAGATAAAGGCCGGGGAATAAGCTACGTTGTTAGCGGCAAAGCCTCCTTGTATAGACTTAAAGTAAGCGTTGGCGTCGAAAAAGGCCAGGTCGCGGGCAGTAGCCTGTGCCTTAATAATCTGGTTATATCCTTCAGTGGCTGTTTTGATTTTAGCCTGCTCTACCGGATCCAGCACTAGCGCGCTTGGCAGCGGATTGCCCGCAGAAAGGCCGAACATCGCAGTAGTATCTATACCATAGTTAGCCAGCACTCCTGCCAATGTAAGCCTCACAACGAGCGGATCCTGGCTTGGGCTTAACTGCTTGGCCAGGTCTCTCCAGTATTTGCCTGTTGGCTGACCAATCAATGGAGCGTACGAAGAAGCAGTAAGCGGGAAGTATATACCGTTTTCTGCAGCGCCAATCTGCGTAGCCGCGAACTGCGTACGCTCTCTGCCTGAGCCCGTAATCGCCACCATGCCCGGGATGTTGTTCGTTGCCAGCACCTGCTTAATAGATGGGCCTAAAGTCGTGAAGAAAGGCACAGAAGTAACATCCGGCACTGTTATCAACACGCCTTTCTGCTTATCTGCCGTCAGTACATCCAGCAACTCCTTAAAGTTAGCATCAAAGTCGGCAATTGGCGTGATTTTGTATCTGGCATCGGTTTCGAAAGCACCACCGGAAGTAGCGTAACCCAGCACATCGTTCTCAGCTATCCATACACTAAAGAAAGTATGGTTGGCTGCCTCCGCCTGCGCCTGCACATACTGCAGGTAGGTCTGGGCAGCATTGTCCGTCAGGCGCTCAAAGTATGCATTGCCTTGCGTGCTGCCGTAACCCGCTGTTTTGATATCAGCGGTTTTGATGCCCGGTATAGCCAGGTTGTTGACGTTCTCGGTATACTTGGTGTAAAGTGGCGCGCCTTTCTCATTCTGCCCGCGCACGGCCAGGTCGGTCGTAACGGGCTGTGTAATCGGCTGCCCCTGTGGGGTAAAACCAGTCAGCCTCAGGTAGCCGGAGCCGTTTGGCTTGTCTTCTGGGAAAAGCGGCTGCTCAAATTCCCCGCCACCTGCTTTCTGGAACTGACGGGCCAGAATAGCCGGAAGGGAAGCCTGCTGTCCCGGAAGCGTCAAGCCATTGTCGGCATAACCGGCGCTCAGTGAATTACCTACCGCAACGTAAGAAGTAAAATCAGCTGTGCCTGCGCTTGATGAAGGTGTATCGATGTCTGGGTCGCAGCTGGTAAGGAGCACACCGGCAAAAAGAGCCAATGTACCGGTTTTATAAAATAGGTTTTTCATATTCGTCAGGAATTAGAAATTATAAGTTAAAGCAAGACCAGGGATGTAGGCCACCGCCTTATAGGTACCACCAATACCTCCTGATTTATCAGAAGCATCGGTGCGCTCTTTCTTGTTGATGTACAGGAAGGAAGCATCCAGCTTGATGTTGTCGGAAACACTGTAACCCAGGCCAACAGACACGCCGCGCGCATCAGCGTCCGGGGTCTCGGGGGTTAGGTAGCCGTCCTGCACAGGAGAACTGTCGTAGTAGGCGCCGGCACGCAGGGCCAGAGCGTCCGTAGCTTTGTACTCCGCACCGATACGGTAGATGTAGGCATCCTCGTAGTTACGGGCGTTCTCTGTAAAGTTGCTGCCGTTCACAGCGTCCTTATAGTCGAAGCGCAGGCTCTCATAAGCGCTCCACTCCACACGGTTCACGTCTACGGCAATTGTCAGGGCCTCCGTTGGCATAAAGCCTATACCTACCGACAAGGTAGCAGGCAGCGGCAACGAAGCACCAAATTTAGTGTCCGGGAAACGTGACTTAAGTGATGGCGCTACAGTAAAAGTAGCATCTCCCTCTTCCACATCCACGTCTACTCTGGAGCGGTAGTTGATACCCAAAGACAACTTCTCAGATGGCTTAAAGTAGATACCCACGTTGTAGCCAAGGCTCGTTCCGTCACCGTCAAGTTCGGCACGGCCATAGTTGCCCGCCTCGTCTTGCACCGGTATACCGCGCTGCAGGTTCACGCTGCCTTTTACATAGGTAAGACCAGCGCCGATGCCAATCTTATCGGTAATAGCATAGCTCAGGGTAGGCTGAAAGAAAATAGCGGAAAGCGACAGCTCCTCCAGGCCGAAGCGGCCGCTCCACTCCTGGCCCCACTTGGCTGTGCTGCCAAAAGGCGTGTACACACCCAGTCCGGCGGCCAGCTTATCATTGATTTTATACACCGCGTACACCTGGAAAGGCGTACCCACAGGGTTGTCGGTTCTGGCGGTAACCTCATTGCTCTCCGGCGCTGAGTAAGCAATTTTAGAGAAAAGTGCACTTGCGCCAATTGTCACGCCATTTTCGCGCACATAGCTCATGGCACCCGGGTTAAAGAAGATACTGGATGTGCCGGTAACCAGGCCGGTACCGGTATGGCCCATACCAATTTGCCGCTGGCTGGCCAGGTTTACCTGGTAGCCCCCGGCCATGGCCGATGCCGAGAGAAGCGTGCCACCGAGTAAGGCTAGAATTCTGCTTTTCATAAAGTCTGATTAATTTAATGTAGGGTGATAATTGCTCTAAACAAATATATACTTATTACATCGGCTCACAATACTTTTTCAAATAATTTTCGATATGGGTCGAAAACGTGGTAATTGCCTGCCCACTTCCCGCTTAAATTAGCTGCATGAGTCGTTTTTCAGGTGCCGCGCCTGAAAATTTTCCCAGGCATCAGCAGTTTTGTTTACTCCCCTGAACAGGCAAAGTATAAAAGTATAGAAGGCCGGGGTGCAGCAGTAAAGTATAAGATTATCCTTCCTGAGGCGCTATCTTATTTAGCTGCCCTGCGTTATAAACCTCCTGAACGAAGAGGAAAAACATGTACGATGTAATTATAATAGGGGGAGGGCCGGCAGGACTGAACGCAGCCATGCTGCTGGGCCGCTCGCGCCGCAAGGTCATTGTGTTCGACAGCGGGGAGCCGCGCAACCGCTGGTCGCAGAGCATGAACGGATTTTTGTCAAGCGATGGCGTGAACCCGCGTGAGTTTATACAGAAAGGCCGCGCCGAGTTAGCAAAGTATAACATCGAGCTGGCAGATATTAAAGTAGAGAGCGCCACCTACTCGAAAGGAGAGTTTGTGGTAAACGATGAGCACGGCAAAGTATACCGCTCGCGCAAGCTACTGCTGGCCACCGGACTGAAGGACACGCTGCCCGAGCTGGAAGGAGTGGAGGAAATGTATGGCAAGAGCGTGCACCACTGCCCCTACTGCGACGGCTGGGAAAACCGCGACAAAGCCATTGCCGTCTACGGGCCTGAGCGTAAAGGCGTCGGGCAGGCCTTGGCCATGAAAAACTGGAGCGACAATGTGACCCTCTACACCGACGGCACCGACAGCCTGCGCCAGCTTGACCTGGAGCTGCTGGAGCGAAACGAGGTAAAGGTGGTGAAGGAGAAAATCACGCGGCTGGAGGGAGAGGATGGCATGCTGCAGCATATTGTACTTGGCAACGGTGAGAAACGCCCGCAACAGGCTCTGTTCTTCTCGTTGGGTACTAAGCAGCAGTCGCCGCTGGGCGAAGAGTTGGGCTGCGAGTTTACCAGCAAAGGCGTGATTAAGACCCGGCGGCAGCAGCACTCCAACATCCCCGGCCTGTTTGTAGCCGGCGACGCCGCCCGCGACATGCAGATGGTGGTGGTAGCCGCCGCCGAGGGCGCCAAGGCCGGTGTCGCTATCAACATGGAGCTGCAGGAGGAGGACAGGAAGTGAGGGGAGTTAGAGAGTTTAGGAGTTTGGGAGTTAGAGAGTGGTAGAGCCGCCATACGTTGCGTCCCTAGAGTTAAAAAGTTAGAAAGTTAGAAAGTTAGAAAGTATGGGGGCTGGGAGTGGTTAAGAAGTATAGCCAATCTGGGCTGCCTGCTCTGTTATGGAGTGTCCCCTCTGAGGCTACTATTAGGACCCAAGTCCATTGCTGCTTCAAGTTTGCAACTTGGAGCTTTTATGGGGCCAGTTTTCAACTGGCGAAAGTATAAAGAGCGGCTCCCGCAAGCTGAAAGCTTGCGGCTATGGATAACCACGAGCTGAAAGCGCGCGGTAGAGGAGGTAGGTTATACTGGTATCCTAATGGTAGGCCCCTATGAGGATCCAGGGGGGCATGCTGGTAAACTCACTTTTTATGGCGCGAGCGTCCTCGCTCCTGACGGGCTATCGTTGGGCCTCCGGCCCAGTCGGATTACAAATCCGACCTCAAATAAGGCACGGGTTGACTTGTCCCGAAGCATTTCGGGAAACCCGCGCCAGCAAGTGGGGTTCTAGCTATATGCTGTTGTGGAATAACCCTGTAAGGCTGTACCAAAGTATAATTTAGCTTTTAGCCAAAGTATAACTATGCTCTTGCCTTCTACACTATTGCCCCGTTTTGCTCCTGTGGCACCGCCTGGAAAAGGTGCTCGCGGAGGCAGTAGCGGTACCCGTGCACCAGCAGGTGCATTTTCAGGTTTTCCACGGCTATGGGCTCGTTCTCCTCTACCTCCCGGGTATTGGAAAAGCGTATCTCGCTGGCATCTATAATGGTCACCACTCCCGGCCCGAACACCTCTACCTGGTCGCCTTCCTTTATAACGATGCCTGTTTCCTCGCTCAGCCCGATGCCCACATACTCCGGGTCGTGGGCTACGGCGTGTGCCAGGCGGCCAAAGCGACCCCGCTCGGCAAAATGGGTATCTATGTACACATTTTTGATAAAGGAGCAGCCCTTCGTGGTTTTCATCTCGCCTTTGATGAGGGAATAATGGCCATAGCCGTCGTAAATCATCCTATCGGACATGATGGCGGCGCCGGCGCTGGTACCGGATATGATGATGTTCTCGGTGCGGTAGCGGTGGCGAAGTATGCGCAGAAGTTCTGTGCCGTTCAGGAAGTTGGCCAGGCGCACCTGATCCCCGCCGGTAAAAAAGACCACCTCAGCCTTGCTTATGCGCTCCAGATTTGCGGGCGTATCAACTGGGTTGTCCTCGTCTATGCACATAAAGTGGGCATTCGCGCAGCCAAGTTCCTCAAAAGCCTCCTTATAAGCGTTGCCGGACCTGATGGCTTCCGAAGCCTCGGGTGTGGCGCTGGCAATTACCTCAATGCGCGCGCTCAAACTGCAAATCTCGGCCTTTATCAGCTTAATCAGGCAATCGTCATCACCGCCCCCCAATGCTATCAATGTTCCTTTCACCATACTCATAGGCACGTTCACACTTAAATAGAATTCTTATACTATAAGAATTCAGATGAGGTTGATTTGTTTCGGTCTTCCCGGTTTATCTTTTTGATTATCAGGTATCAGAAAGTTAGTGTTCAAACGACATATATGCTTCTGCCTGCCGCCGCACGGAGGTGCGGGCGCGTAAATTTTCCTCTGTTCTTATACTTTCGAGAAATTTAGCTGAGGGCAGTGGAAAAAACTGTCCGGTGTCGCACAGCAAAGTGTTCGGTGGCGGACAATATTTTTTCGCTATATAGAGGCTATTTTAATGTAATTGACTGTAAATCAGCGTGTTGGTAATGTTGGCACACAAAGTGTAATAACCCAATCAGGAATAAAAAAAATTATAGCAGCCCAAGCAACCATACGACCAAAGGCGCTATCTATTAAGTCAGAAAGTTAACCGAAACAGAAAACCAATTAATACCTACTATGAAAATCGTGATCGTCATCTTCGCAATGTTATCCGGCATGGGAGCTTCCATCAAGCAATCTGCCAAAGAAGTGGAGAAAGTTCAGAAACGCCTTGAGCTGAGCGAGTACCAGAAATACCCTAACCTGCTGCCAGAAGTAGAAATCGTAGCCCCCGCTATTAAGTAGAGAGCTGCAACCCGCTAACACTTAACTAATTGCCAAAACGCTAAAACAAAATAAAACCATGAAAATCGTAGTCCTAATCTTCGTAATCCTGCTGGCCATCGGCGCCACCATCAAACAGTCTGTAAGCGAAACAAAAGAAATCAGCGAGCGACTGGAGCTGAACAAGTATAAATCGCAGCCAAACCTGCTGCCTGTGGTAGAGGTAGTGGCCAGCCGCGCCTAGTGTTTAACCCATCAGCCTAACGTATAAAACTATGAAAATCCTGTTCCTGATTGTGGCCATACTTGTGAGCCTCTACCTAACCGGGAAAGACATACTGCGGGATGCCAGGCCCACTACGGACTGCTCCGTGCAGGAGGTGGCTGCGCGCCAGCAGCTGCTCGCTTCTGCTAACACTGCACCAGCCTCAGCCTATACTTACACCATAGGCTGAGGTCTCTGGTTGCCCCTCCGCTGAAAGTATAAACAGGTATACTTTCAGCCGCCACAAACAGGGGCTTAATTATCCTTCTTCTTGAAGATATCAAGTATGCGAGGCTGCTGAGGCTCCTCCTGCTTATTTTTCTTCCTCTTTCTGGTGTCGTCTTCCTGCTGCTTGCCAAAAGGCCACAGCTTCTTTTTCTCCTTTTTCTCCTTCACGATAACGTAGCGCACCGACACGCCGGTGGAAAGATGCACCCAGTCGTCGTGGTTGAAGTGCAGGGCCGGCTTTACGTCGGTGGAGAGCAGGAAAGGCAGGCCGTTTATCTTATACTCTACGCCAAGGATGGCATCCAGACCGGCAAACGCTCCTTTATCCTTCAGGTTGCCCACGTGGCCACCCCCGCCAATGTAATAGTTAAAGCGCTTGCCCAGGATGGGGCGGTGCCACTCGTAGAGCACGGTGCCGCTGTACTCGCGGGCCGCAATCTGAAAAATCCCCTCCAGCGTAGCCTGGTCGTGCAGTTTCTGTTGCACGGTTACCCCAAAGTGGTCGCCATCCAGGCGCACACCGGCTGCTGTTCTATACTTCTGGGCATGGGCCGCCACACTAACGCCGCAAAAAAGGCAAATCAGAAACAGTACTCTCTTTATCATAAACAAGGGTGAAAAACGCTGATGCTGCAAATATCTTACCTAACGCATCAGGAGCAAGGGTAGTGCGTGAAAAATTGTACTAAAAGTCGCTTCTAAAATTCCGGTTGGCCTTTTTATCGGCCTGTTTCTTTTTGCCCTCCAGGCGGCGGCGCACGCTGGCACGGGTAGGCTTGGTGGCTTTGCGCTTCTTTTGCCGGGTGAGCGCCTGCCGCAGCAGTTCGTAAAAGCGCTGCACGCACAGCTCCTTGTTCTGCAGCTGGCTACGCTCGGTCTGGCACACCACCTGCAGGTAGCCCTCGCTGTTGATGCGGCTGCCCAGCTTCTCCTGCACCAGCGCCTTCTCCTCCTCGGTCAGCAGCTCGGAGCCCTCTACCTGAAACCGCAGCTCCACCTTGGTGCTCACCTTGTTCACGTTCTGCCCGCCGGCCCCGCCGCTCCGCGATGCCTGAAACTGCAGCTCCCGCTCCAACCCCCTGTCCTCTAAATTATTCATCCTCTGTTAGTAAAAAATATCCTTCTAAAAATGTAATTTTACATCCCTTGCCAGGCTACCAGTTTTGCCTGCCGGAGCGGCTTTATCACACTAAACTTATGAAAAAAATCTTGCTTGCACTGCTGTTTATACTTGGCAGTGTGCTGCCGCAGCTAGCCCTGGCGCAGCAGAAACAATTTTACTTTACCACTTCCGATGGTGTGCAGCTATACGTGCGCATCGCCGGCGAGGGCAAGCCCTGCCTATTTATCCACGGTGGGCCCGGCTCCTGGCCCAAATACTTTTATGCCCTGGGCGGTGACGTGGTGGAGCAGGACCTGCAGATGATTTACGTGGACCAGCGCGGCTGTGGCCGCTCGGGCGGCTCCGAAACTGATAACTACTCCCTGGCCCGCATGGTGCAGGACTTTGAGGAGCTGCGCCAGCACCTGGGTTACGACAAGTGGCTGCTGATGCCGCACTCCTTTGGCGGCACCATGGCCACGGAGTACGCCTACCAGCATCCGCAGCAGGTGCAGGGGCTGATCTACGTGAACAGCACGCTCAACATCAACAATTCCCTGGAGAGCTACGTGAACGAGGGGGCGCGTTTCCTGCAGGTGCCGGTGTCGGAGCTGCGGAAGCCGGGCGAGCCGGTGGGGCAGGCGCTGGGCGGCGTGGTGCAGCGCCTGAACGAAAAGGGGCTGATGTATAAGATGATGTACCGCGACAAGGCCATGTTCGACGCCATGAACGCGGTGATGGACACCACCTTGAACTGGCAGTTCGGCTCCAAGGTATGGAACTACCCGGAGTATGCGCAGGATTTCACAGCCAAAACCGCGAGTATAAAGGTGCCGGTGCTGGTTATCGCAGGCAAGTATGATTACTCCATCGGCCCAGAGCATTACAAAACGTTTAAGTTTCCGAAGGCGACTTACCGGGTGATGGACACCGGCCACTGCCCCTACCAGGAGCAGCCGGAGCAGTTTCGCAAGTACGTGAGCAAATTCGCCAGGAAGCTGGATTAGCACACCTACAGGCGGGGCCGGTTGCACAGACGTAGCCGGCCCCGCCTGTTTTAGTGGCCCGTAAACATTGCCGGTGCCCTATGCGTTAATTTACTGAACAACAAAGGGTAAACGCATGAAGTGGTCGCTGAACTTAGGCAGGGTGGCAGGTATAAAAATACTGGTGCACTGGACGTTTGTGCTCTTGCTGGGATGGGTGGCCTTTACCGAGGCGCAGCGCGGCAGCGACACCCCGACGATACTGCTGGCCATCGGTTTTGTGCTGGCGGTTTTCTTCTGCGTGGTGCTGCACGAGCTGGGGCATGCGCTCACGGCCAAGCATTACGGCATCAATACCAAGATGATTACGCTGCTGCCCATTGGCGGCGTGGCCAGCCTGGAGAAAATGCCCGAGAAGCCCAAACAGGAGCTCTTGGTTGCCTTGGCCGGGCCTGCCGTTAACGTGGTGATTGCGCTTATACTTTGGCTGGTGCTGCCCTCGCTGCAAGGTACGCCTACCGAAGAATTCTTCCTGCGTATTACGCCCGCTAACTTCTTTTACCTGCTGTTCTTTGTGAATGTGGTGCTGGTGGTGTTCAACGCCATCCCGGCTTTCCCGATGGATGGGGGGCGCGTGCTGCGGGCGTTGCTGGCCTTTAAGCTGGGCCGGGTGCGGGCCACGCAGATTGCGGCAAACCTGGGTCAGCTGCTGGCCATCTTCTTTATCTTTGTCGGATTCTTCTATAACCCCTTCCTTATTCTAATCGGCGCTTTCGTGTTTTTTGGAGCCTATTCGGAGAACATGGTGGTGCAGCACCTGGATTTTCTGCGCGGCCACAGCGTGCGCGAGGGCATGATGACCAACTTTGTGACCTTAACCCCAACTGACACGGTACGCGATGCGCTGAACAAGCTGCTTGCCGGATCGGAGCATGAGTTTATCGTGGAGCAGGAGGGGGTGGTGGTGGGCACCCTAACGCGCTCGCAGCTGATACAGGCTGTGAAGGAAGAACAGATGGAGACACCGGTAGCCAAGGTAATGTCGGGGGACGTGAAGACGTTTAACGTGCAAGACAAGCTCGCAGACGCCTATACCGAACTTCAGAAAACCCGCGTCCCGCTTTACCCCGTGCTCGAAAACGGCCGCCTGGCCGGCGTTATCAACAACGATAATATCAACGAGTTTATCATCATTAAATCCGCGCTGTCACAGTAGTTGTTGTTGGTTGCTCGTTATTCGTTTTTAGGGTGAAAGATTAGCGCTGAACTCAGGACATTGCGCTAAAACTTTTCCTCCAGCCACAAAAATCCGCTGCTCAACGCAAAAAGTATAAAGAACCAAATGAGCGGCAGGGGCTCTTCTTTGTAAGTGATGGAAGCCTCGGCAGGCTTTATACTTTGCTGCGCGGCAAAGGCCTGGGTGGCCGCTCTCCTGCTGGCTATACTTTCAAACTTCCAATCTGAAGTATCCTGCACAAAGAAAAAGTATGGTTCTGTACCGGCTATTTCTGCTTTGTGCCAGCCGCTGCGGCGGGGCCAGAAGCTGGCGTTATACTTTTCGGGTTGATGCGGATGCTGCGCCAGCGGCAGGTGTATACTTATAGAATCAGCTATACTTGTAACAGAGGCAGTGGGCACAGAGGCGCCATCCGAAGTATAATCTGTGAAGGCAAGTATAACCGGCTGGTTGGGCTGTGGCACCTGCGGCTTTTCGAGTTGCCAGAACTTTTCTTTTACCTGCTCTTTGGCCATGGCCGATAACAGGGAAGTCCAGTAGCTGGCGTATACTTCGGGCTTGCCCTCCAGCTGCCACGGGAAAGTTTGCGGCACCAGGCTCAGGGCCACTTTCCCCCATCCGGCGCGTTTTGCTCCCGCTAGTACGTTCCCCCCCTGCTCGGCTACCAAACCTGTTATAGTTTCGGCGTTATTCAAAGTATAAGGCGCGGCGGTAATGCTTGCAGTGGCTTCAGAGGTCCAGCGGACGCGGGTGCTGCGGCTGCTTTGCTGCGATACCCGTTTGCCACTGAAATCGGTAAAGAAGGCCGTGCTGCGGTTGGTAACAGGGGCAGCGGCAATCGTCAGTACGCCTAGTCCCTCTTCCGATACAGCTCGCTGCAGCGCATTTCTTTCGGCGGCACCCATTTGTTGCAGTGCCTGCGGCTCTGTAATCACCACATCGAAAGCCTGCAGCAATTTTGGGGTGATGCGGCTAAGGTCGGTGCGGGACATGTTGAACCACTCACTCTGGCTCATATCTTTGCTGATGGTGGTGCGTAGTGCCACACGATGCTGCAACTCCGCCAAGTGGTTTTTCAGAAACTTGAACTCGAAGTTGGGGGAGGAGGCCAGTAGCAGTACGCCCAACTCCTGTTGCGGCTCCACCTGCACTGGCACCTGCCCCAGCGTATCGGTGTTAGCCAGCAACGTATACGTATAGCGGCCCTGTGCTTTGGGGGTATAGCGAAGGCGGAAAGTATGGCTACTGTCGGCAGAAAGTTCTACAGAGTCCTGTGCCTTGCCGGCGGCGTGCAGGTAGAGCTTTATACTTTGGGGTCCAGCTTTATACTTGCCAGCCACCTCTATGGTCTCGCCAAGTTTTATACTTGATGGCCACCTCACAGAATATACCCCGGCCGGAGCAGGCGTCAGATGAGGCTGCAGCTGCAGGTGCTTTACTTGCTTAAGCTCTTCCTCTTGTAAACCATAGCCCAGCAGGTGCACCGTCTGCAGACCCGGCTGCCGCTGGTGCAGCTCCACTAGGGAGTTTATCGTCTCACCCTTATCTGCAGCGGTTTTATAAGTATAAATTTGCGGTTTGGCTTTCAGCTTTTGCAGCAGTGCCGATAGCGTATCCGCCTCATATCCTTCTGTTAAAAGTATAGCCGTGCCGGGGCTGTTGGCTTGCTTCATAGCAGGCGGAAACATCAGCAGCACCAGGCTCAGACCGGCCACGGCACTGGCCAGTAGCCGCCAGGTTAGCCGTTGCCGGTTTGGTCGGCGCCAGGCCAGCCACAAAAGCAGCAGGACGACAGGTATCGCTAAAAGCCAGGATGGGTACATCATACTTGTTCTTTAGCGCGGGGGCAGGCCCAGCATGGCCCGGAAGTTCTCTTTGCCCTCCGGCAGCTTTTTCAGGTTCTCGATTAAAGTAATGGCCCGGTCCACGCGCAGCTGCGGGTTCTTCACCGCCGACACATGGTTGAGCATGTAGCGCTGCATGCCGGGCTTAAGCAGCAAAAAGCGTCTGTTCCCCTCTTCATCCTGTTGCAGCAGTTCCTCCATTTCGGCGGGCACTTCGGTGCCGTACGTACTATCGTCTTTCTCCAGCGTCACCGTTACCTCGTCGTGCAGCTTTATTCCCAGCTGTTGCATGCGCTTTTTGCTGATGCTGATGTAGGCCCTGCCTTCGCCCAGGGCCATTAGGCCACACTGAAATTTCAGCTTACCATTGACGGTGCAAATCAGGCGGATGTTGAGCGTGCCCAAGGCCTGCACCACGTCCTGCGGCACTTCCAGGTAGTGCATGCCGGGGAGGTGTTGGAGTAAGCCGATGTGGGTTCGGAAGTTTATCATACTTTATTCTTTGTTGCAGCTATACTTATCTGTTGCCGCTAATATCTTTTATACTTTTCTGGCGCAAGCGTCCGCTTGTGTCCCTTGTAGCTGCTGCTTCCTTCACCAGCTGGCGCGAGTTTGCAACTTGTGCCTATTTATGATGTCGGATTTGCAATCCGACTGGCTTGAAAGCCATACTTATACTTGCTAGTTTATGCTTTCCTAGCTATTGCTTCCTTCCATTTGAACCAAGCTATCCTCACTAGCAACCGTTCATCCTCTAGTTCGCACTAACCTATCGTTTCACCTCCTACTTTCTGCCCTCCCAGGCCGGGAGGCCTCGCCTTCGGGCATCGCGCTGCTTTCGCTTCCTGCCCTCGTGCCTCGGGCTGCCTCGCTGTCGCTCGTCACCGGAACCTCTCGAGGCGCTCAACCCAAAGGCTGGGAAAGGGTTCGATAGCTTTTGCCTTTGCTAAGTATAGGCTGTCCCCTTGAGGACAAGTGAGAACGGGAGTTCGAAACTTGCGAGCAAAGCTCAATAGGGGTGTAATCGGCTGCAGACAATTCCCCTCTTGGGAAAGAGTGGGCTCATACTTTGAAGGAGCAGTCGCTTACGCAGCTTATGCTTCAGCCAAAGTAACTACAGGCTCCCCGCCTTAGCCAAGGAGGGGTCAGGGGTGGTTGGACCCGACACTGCCAGACTTTCTACCCTTCTAACTTTCCAACTTTCTAACTCCTAAACTCCCAAACTCTCTACCTCATCCGCTTCCTATACTCCTCTGCCAGCCTGCTTCGTACGGCCTGCCTCGGTTGTGGTGTTTGTTTGACCGGCGGCAGCAGTTCTGCCCAGGCCTGTTCCGCTGCTATCAAACACGAAGCACATAGCTTTTTGCCGGCGCTTATCTCCGTTATTAGCTGCCGCACATCCTGCAGCGCCCGTAGGTTTTTGCCGGAGTTGCCCAGGGCATGTTCCGCCAGCTCCTGACCGGCTTTTTCCAGCAGCTGCGCATCGGCCGGTTTATACTTGCCCGACTGTTTATACTTTGCCAGCCAGTTTAGGGCGGCGCGCGTGTTTGGCAGCTCCTGCTGCTGGTTTATACTTTGCTGCTCGTTTAGCGGCGTGATTTTGTGCAGTTCGCCCGTCAGGCGCAGCTCCGGCTCTTTTAGCGGCGGGGCCTCGAAGCCGGTTTTGGCCACATACGCCCGCTGCGACTGCTGCACATCCTTCAACATCCGCAGGGCCTTGTACTCGAAGGGCAGGGCTTCTTTGGGTTTGTGCGTGCGCAGCCGCAACTCGGCTTCCCACATCTGCGCCAGCGCGCCTTTCAGCTTGGCTTTCACGGTGGGCTCAAACAGCGTGGCGGCCTCCTCCATGTCGTGCTTGTGCAGGTAAGGGTCCAGCAGGGCCTCGGGGCTGTTCTGGTTCTCGAATTCCGGGTGGTCGTGGCCGTCGCCTTCAAAGTGTGTTTCCTCCTCGTGCTCCTCCGCTCCCTCGGGGATGCCGCCTCCCGGACCAATGCCGCTCTCGAACTCCTCGCCCAGAAACTTGCCGTAGCGCAGGCGCAGCAGCTTTTGGTCTACGCCGATGTTGTTGGATCGCTCCTCAAACTCAGCCCGAGGAATGCTTTTCTGCTCTTTCAGCAGCTTCTCGGTGTCGATGATGATTTGGCGCTGGCTGCGGAAGTACTCCGGCACCGGGTTCACGCCGGCTGTCATGTCGAAGTCGGCCTCTACGATGGTGGTGTCCTCGATTTGCACAAAGTACGTTTCGGAGCGGGTGTAGCCACGGTGGTTGTCCCAGGCCTGCAGGTAAAAGTATAGCTCATCGCCAAAACTCATGCCCAACTGCTGCAAATCCAGTGTTTGGTTGATGCTGTAGCTGCGACTGTTGCCGCTCAGGTTCAGTTTGATTTTCTCTTCCCGAAACTTCACGGCCTCGCCGCTGCCCTTAGCCACCGTGGCAATCATGTTGGCTTCGCGGATGCCGTAGTCGTCGGTGAGGCTGGCCTGCAGGGTGACGCGCTGCTGCTCTCCCAGCCGGATTTCGGTATACTCCTTTGGTTTGCTGATTTGAATGGCCGGGGCTTCGTCGGGGATGATTTCTAACGTATAAAAAGCCGATTTTTGCCCGTTCAGGTTAATGGTATAGAGACCGTGTTCTGTGAAGCTGCGCGAGAAAGTATAACCCTCCTGCCCCTTTTTAAAGGCCTGCGGCGACTGCTCGTTCAGCTCCAGCTGCAGGAGTGCGGGTTTGCTGGTGCGGATACGCCAGGTAACAGTGGCACCTTCCTCCACACGCAGGTTCGGAGTTTTTGCCTGGTAAGCCTGTTTGCCGGTGTAGCGGGGCGGCGTGATAGTGATGTCTATACTTTGAATCTGCGCGGCAGTATCGGCAGCGGCCACCGGAGCCTCCGGAAACTCAACCTGTATACTTTCTGCCTCGGGTGTGGTGAGCGCTGCTGCCGGCAAATATAAAATCCCGACAGAAAGCAATAGCGCCAGGGCCAGGAAAGTATAGGTGGCGGAGCTGCGCAGGGTGAATGTTTGCTGCTGATCGGGATGAAGCTCCTGTAACGTTGCTGTTACGCGCTGTTGCTGAAGCTTTTGCAGCAGGTTTTGTGGCTGCTGCAGGAGCAGCTCGGTGCTGTCCTCGAGTTGCGGGTACTGCCGGTTCAGGTGGCGCGCCACGTGCTGCAGCGAAACTTCCGAAACCGACCTCCAGCGAAGTATAAAGTATAAAACAGCAGTGGAAAGTATAGCAAAGGCCGTTAGAGCCAGTAATGGTGCCCCGAACTGCCAGCGCCAAAGTATGGCCACTGCCACCAACATAGCCGCCAGCGCCTGCAAGGCATAGAGCCACAGTTTCGCCTGCACGTACTGCCTGCGAATCCGCTGTAAGATATGGATGCTCTCTGGTAAGGCCATTTATAGATTGCTGCGCCGGCTGGCGATAATTCTCTCGATTAAAAATAAGGCAAAAGCCGCTAAAACAAACCACTTCAGCAGCGGGGTTTGCGCCGTTTTAGCTGTACTTGCGGGAGCTGCCTTCATATAAGCTTGTGGAAGCAACTGCTGCTCGTCCAGGGCGCGGTAGTCGTAGGTTGCCTGTGGCTGTGGCAAAAGCAGTGGTAAGAGTAATTCCGGTAGCTGCGCGCTCTGGCCCAGCTCGCTCCAGGCAGGTGAAAAGCCGCTGCGGAAAGTATAAACCTTGCCCAGGCCGATGGCTTCAGCATAAAGTATAGGCTCTCCGTTCGAAGCTGTCCATGCCTGGTTTTGTTGCTGTGGCGGTTGCTGGTTAAGCTGATGCATTTTTATACTTGCACCACCTGCTCCTGTAAAGCTGGTTTTTATACTTTCAGGTTTCTGCCCCTGCTGCACCCATACTTGTAGCCCCTGCCTTACCTGCTGATGTATACTTTGGGGCAGCGGCTCATTGCGAAGCCAGAAAACCCAGTCGGCTTGTGCTGTATCAGCTTTAACCTGAATAGGTAAGCCGGTGTAGCTGCTGATGGCCTGGATGGCGGCCCGAAGGTAACGTACCTCTGCCTGTTGCGCCTCATCCGAAAGTATAGCTACCTGCAGCGGCTCGGTATGTACTCTTACCTTGCTGCTGTGGCCTGAGAAAGTGGCTTGTAGCGAGTCCTGCTGGCGTTGCAGTTGCTGGTTGCCGGACAGGTTTATACTTTGCGCTGATACGGCAGCTTTATACTTGCTATAACTGGTGCCCTCTCGGGAGCTGTGGCCAAGCAGAAGCAGCAGGCTATCGGGCGAGGTCTGGATGGCAGCTTGGAGCCAGGTTATACTTTTATCGGTGGCCACCGGAATCCAGCGGATGTGCTGCAATATTGTTTCTGGGCGGGTGCCGGCAAAATACTGCTGCTGGTCTGACGTGAAGAGCAGCACACTGTCCTGCGGGTTTTTATACTTGCTGGTTAGCAGTGGCAAAAGGCTCCAGTAGTTATACTTGCTTGTTACTACACTATCCTGCGTGCGAGTGCTAATCTGTTGCCATACTTCCTGCGTGACTTGCTCCAACTGTGGCGTGTACGCGTGCAAAGTATAACCCCGCTGCAGCAGTGAATCGATGGTTGGTTTGATAGAGGCAAGGGCTGAAGTATACAGCAACTCTTCGCCCACCACGATTGCTTTTGCTCCCTGTTGCTTCGGTGCCCTATGCTCCCATACCGGCTGCGCCAGCGCTACGGCCAAAAGTATAAGTATGACGCAGCGCAGCACCAGCAGCCAGAAGTTACTGAGCTTTATACTACTCCAACGGCTACTCGCCGAGGCCTCCAGCCACCGCAGACTACCCACCTTCACCGTCTTCCCCTGCCGTTTATTCCACAGGTGAATGGCAATCGGAAGAAGTATAGCCGACGCTGCGAGGAGTAAGTATGGTGCGAGGAAGGTCAAGAAAGCTGGAAAGTTAGAAGGTTAAAAAGTTAAAAAGTTGTTTTTTCTGTCATTCTGGAAGAATCTTGGTGGCTAAGTTTGATGGCTTGCCCTACCTTCACATGGTCCTTTCAGGATGACAAGGTGCCGCTTTTATTTACTAATTCACTCCATCACTCATTCGCTCATTCAAAATTACCCATAAAGCAGCCGCTTTTGCAGGAAAGACCTCAGCGCCTTATCCAGCGGCTCGTCGGTCACGAAGCGGTCGTAGGCGATGTGGCGGTTGCGCATGTCTTTTTCGATTTCCTGCAGCCACTCCTGTTGCTTGGCCAAGTATAACTGCCGATGGGCAGTACTGCTTACCTGCAGCGTTTGCCCTGTTTCCAGGTCCTCGAAGGTGAGGGTGCCGGTGTAGGAAAACTCCAGCTCGTTGCGGCTCATCAGGTGGGCCAGCAGCAGCTCGTGCCCCTGTGCGCCCAGCTTGTACAGCAGGTCTTTTATCTCGTGCCCGTGCTCGTACAAATCCGACAGGAAAACGGTGAGTTCTTTCTGCCGACGGTCGGCGAATAGGTTGGCGGCCACCTCCATACCCGGAAACTTGCCTTGCGGCTTTACCTCGGCCAGCTGGTGCCAGAAACGCTGCAGGTGCATGTTGTCGGAGCGCGGCGTGAGGTTGATGAGCTGGTTCTCGTGGAGCACGTACAGCCCCACGGCATCGCCCTGCGTCGTGGCCAGGTAAGCGAGCGAGGCCACCAGAAACCGTGCATACTCCATCTTGCTAAGGCCGTTCACATCTTCATGCGCCATCGAAGCACTGCCATCCAGTATAAACCGCACCGTGATGTTGGTGTCTACCTCAGCCTCGCGGATGTAATAGCGGTCGGAGCGGGCAAACATCTTCCAGTCGAGCTGGCGCAGGTCATCGCCGGGCTGGTAGCTGCGGTACTGGCTAAATTCTAGCCCCGCCCCACGCCGCAAACTCTGGTTCTGCCCCGCCAAAAAGCCCTCCACCACCGTTTTAGCCAACAGCGGCAGGTCTTTGATAGTCGCCAGTACCTTCGGGTCGATGAATTTGTGGGTGCTCAAGGAGTATAAAGTATGTGACTTAAAATTTAGTCAGCCTTAGCCGAGGCCTTAAGCCAGCTGTTGATGATTTTTTGAAATTCGGATGCTTTTCGCTGCACCTCCTCTTTACTTTTAAAAGTCGCTACGGCTCTATCATTTGCCACCCATTTTAGGATACCTGCTGTATCTGTTATCAATCTTTCTGTGGGTTGCTTCTTTGGCTTTGCCCCGGTATGAAATACCACCTGAATGTTTTTGGGCGGAAACAGCTTCATCGTCACCCTATCCTCCCCGTCGATAGCATAACTCGGGGCGTTCCACTTGATGTGCTCCTTCAAACCAGGATTAGACTTGGTAATGGCGCTGCGAATCTCTAGAATGAGCTCTTTTAGCGGATGCTCCAGCTCTGCTAAAAAATTGCTTACTTCTTTGCTTCCGTTTTCCATAGTCTGAAACATTACGTGCTGATAGATACCTCCTATAAGTTTTGTCTTGAGCTTTACACCAAGCTCTGCCGCAACTTCAAGTCCATTAACTCTGCTTCTATAGTTGCCTCATCCAGTATGATATCCACACCACCAACTAACTCCTCGCGCACTTTCAGCATGTACTTTCGGGCATCGGTGTAGAACACGATGGCGGCGTCGTAGTGGATGGTTTCGTCGAACTCCTGGTTCCAGTCCTGGTACACCTCAATCATGAGTACCGGCGCAGACAGCACCTTTATCTCCGAGTGCTTCCCTGACTGCAGCAGCTTTTCGCAGCGAAGCGGAGTCTTGCTTTCCTCCACCTCGAAAGTATAATAAGTGGTAGAGGACTTGGCAGACAGCCTGTAGTCGGCGCTGATGTTGATGAAGCTTTGGTCCTGCTTGTTCTTCGTCAGGCCCAGCGCAAACTCCGGCGCCCAATACAGCACCTTATTATCCGTGGCGTGTACTTTTATACTTTCGGTAAAGAAATAACAGATCCGTTCTCCCACCAGTCGCTTCAGGAGCTGTGTGCCAGCCTCCGTCAGCTTTATGTTTTCTACCTCTTCCATCTGTATCTTTTTTTGATTTACTTATTCAAGCGAGTCTGGAGACTCGCACCCACTCCACGTCACGGGTTCGATACCCGCGCCAGTTTTTCTCTACTGCTGCTTCGGATTTGCAATCCGGAGCTTGTTTAGAAGCGGATTTGTAATCCGCTTGCTTGCCAGTAGCTATAACCGTTGCTTTTGCGGATTACAAATCCGCGATTTTCATACTTTCGGATTGCAAATTCGAAAGAGCATTCTTTTTTAGTTCCCCGCCTTAGACAAGGAGGGGTTAGGGGTGGTTGGATATTTTACACTAGCACCGCCTTAGGCAGCTTTATACGTTGCAGCAGCTCATCTACCACTTTGTCCGGCGTGATGCGCTCTGCTTCGGCGGCGAAGTTAACCAGCACGCGGTGGCGCAGCACCGGGTAGGCCATCGTCGTGATATCATCAGCAGTAACTGCAAAACGGCTATTTAGTAAGGCCCTTGCCTTGGAAGTAAGTATCAGTGCCTGCCCGGCGCGTGGACCGGCTCCCCAGCGGCAGTAGTTCCTCACGAAATCTATACTTGTGCTGTCGGGACGGGTAGCGCGGACCAATTGGTTTACAAAGCCCAGAAGCTCCTCGCTTATACTTACCTCGCGCACCAACTGGCGTAGCATGAGGACTTCGTCGCCACTAAGTATGGGCTGTACCTGTGCCTGCCTGGTGCCGGTGGTACTGGAAAGTATGTTGAGTTCCTCCTGCTCGGTGGGATACTTTATTTTGATGAAGAGCAGGAAGCGGTCGAGCTGTGCTTCGGGCAGCGGGTATGTTCCGGCCTGCTCAATCGGGTTTTGGGTAGCCAGCAAAAAGAAGGGCTTGGGCAAAGTATAGGTTTTGCCGGCGTAGGTTACCTCGTGCTCCTGCATCGCCTCCAGCAGCGCGGCCTGTGTTTTGGGTGGCGTACGGTTTATCTCGTCGGCCAGCACGATGTTGGAGAAAATCGGCCCCTCGTTAAACTTAAAAAAGCGCTTGCCGGTGGCGTGGTCTTCTTCCAGCACCTCTGTACCCAGAATGTCTGTCGGCATCAGGTCCGGCGTGAACTGTATCCTGCGAAAGCCCAGGTCCATAGCATTGCTGAGGGTGCGCACGAGCAGCGTCTTGGCCAGACCCGGCACCCCTTCCAGCAAGCCGTGTCCGCCCGCCATCATCGTAATCAGCACCTCGTCGAGTACTTCCTCCTGGCCCACAATTACTTTCTGTATCTCCTGCTTTAGCCGGGGCAGCTTTGCCAGCAGGTGTTTTATGTCTTGCTCTGTCACTTGTTCTAATTATTAATGACGAATAAATAATGAGTAATAAACAATGGTTGATTACTAATGAAGGACTTTTATACTGAGATACTATTCATTACTCATTAATAATTATTCATTACAAATTAACTCATCAGCGCGTACATGATGATGTTGACGCCAAACTTGGTGTTGTCCTCGGCCAGCCAGCGCTTGTTTCGGAAGTCGTAATCCCACTCGCAACCATAATCTTTGTTGCTGTAAAGCACGGCAATGCGTCCGTTTACCTCAATAGCCTTCAGGTAGTCGTGCACCAGGTCGTCGCCCCAGCCATTCAGCTCGAAGCTGGTCGTAGGCGGGCCCTCCTCGAAGGTGAAGAAACTGCGGTAGAGTTTATGATTGTTCGGGATTTTTTTGAGCGCACCTGCCCCGAAAATCTGCCGCATCTGCTCCTCAAACGACTTGGCAAAAAGCCCGTCGATGTCGTGGTTGCAATCGTCCACAAACACAAAGCCGCCATTCTTCACATAAGTCTCAAAGTTCTGCCGCTCCTTTTGGTTAAACTGCACCAGCTTGTGCCCGCTCAGGTAGCTGAAGGGATAGTTAAACAGCTCCGCACTCTCCAACGAAATCACCTTCTCCTGCTCGTTTACCGGCACCGTGGTGTACTGGATAAGCGAGTGCAGCAGGTTACTCGGCATACGCGGGTCGGTGTCCCAGTTGCCGGAGCGGTATTGCAGGCGCACGAAGGTGAAGGGTTGCACTTAGTTAGTGAAGAGTTAAGAGTGTAGAGTTATGAGTTATAGTATGAAAACAGATGCCGCATACAGCGAGCTGTATACGGCATCTGAAGTATAAATCAGCAGCAATTACACCGCATCCGAAAGGCTCGTGAATGTAAAGTCGCGTACTTTCATCGGCGGAATGAGGCTGCCGTTGATGCGTTGCGGCTTACCTAAGGCTTCCAGGTTGTTGAGCATGATAACCGGGCTCTCGTTGAAACGGAAGTTCTTTACCGGGTACATGATCTTGCCGTTCTCGATATAGAAGGTACCGTCGCGGGTAAGGCCGGTGTAGAGCAGGGTTTGCGGATCTACGGAGCGGATGTACCACAGGCGCGTTACCAGTATGCCGCGCTTGGTGTTTTTGATCATGTCTTCCAGCGACTGGTTGCCACCCTCCATAATCACGTTGCCGGGAGAAGGCACTGAAGCAGCGCCTGTTTTGGCGGCCCAGAAACGAGTATTGTACAGATTCTTCACCACACCCTTGTCTATCCAGGTGATCTTCTTCTGCGGACGGCCATCGCCTGCGAATGGAGAAGTGGGTACCTCCGGGTGGGTTGGGTCGGAGTATACGGTGATGCGCTCATCCAGCAGTTTCTCCCCTATCTTAGTCTTGCCTCCGGCTTTGCTCAGGAAGCTGCGGCCCTCCTCGGCGTTGCGCTGGTCCATGTTAAAGAACATGTTCCGCAGCAGGTCTATAGAGGCGGCCGGCTCCAGGATAACGGTATACTTGCCTGGCTCCAGAGCCCGGGCATTGCGCGATGTGGCAGCCTTCTGCGCGGCTATGCCGGAGGCTTTGCCAGTATCCAGCTTGCTTACGTCCGAGAAGTCCTGGGTTACGTAACCGGAGCCGGTGCCATCCTCCGTGCGCATGGTCACGGAGAAATCCACCACCGTGGAAGGATGGTAGGCAAACAGGCCCTTGTTGTTCATTTTGGCCGTGAAGTTGGTGTAGTGCTCCAGGAAACCGGCAGCCGTCAGGCCCTTGTCGGTGGCAGCTTTTATACTTTTGGCCGCAGCATCGGCCCGGTAAGCCGGATCTATTTTAGCGGTAGCATCGAAATGCGCTTTAGTGGTGATGTACTGCTGTGGCCCGAGCAACTCCACATACTCCGGGCTTTCGGGCGCCAGACGCGCGATCTCCTCGGAGCGGCGGATCACTTTCTCCAGCGAGGCATCGTCGAACTCATTGATGGTGGCCACGCCGGAGCGCTTGCCAAACCGCGACTCAACAGCCAGCGAGGTGTTTTCTTCCGCGCCGCTGGTAGATACCTCGTTGCGGGCGTAGCGGATGTTGCCGCCTGTGTTGCCGCTAAGTGTCACCTCACACTCATCGGCCTTCGAAAAGCCCAGCGCCTTTTTCAGTATCGCCTGAGCCTCTTCTTTTGATAATATTGCCATCGTTTTAAGTTAAGAGTTGAGAGTTATGAGTTAAGGGAGTTAGAAAGTTAAAAGGTTAGAAAGTTAGAGAGTGAGGTGCTGTAAGCGTAACCAGTCTCCGACATATCCACTTTTAACTATTAACTTTTAACTCTAAACTAAAAAATCGCTAGATTTTTCTGGCTGTGTTGATCACGTTCACGCCGTTGAAGCGGGTGTGGGCAGAGCCGTGCGATACCGCGCTGATCTGGCTTGGCTGGCCTTTGCCGTCGAAGAACGAACCGAACAGGCGGTAGTCGCTCTCGTCGCACATGTCGGCGCAGGAGTTCCAGAATTCCTGGGTGTTGCTCTGGTAAGCCACATCCTCCAGCGGACCCACAATTTTGCCTTTGTTGATCTCGTAGAACACCGTGCCGCCAAACTGGAAGTTATAGCGCTGCTGGTCGATGGAGTAGGAGCCACGACCGGCGATGTAGATACCTTTATCCACACCACTTATCAACTGATCCACATTCTTCTTCTCCTTGCCCGGCGCCAGCGACACGTTTGGCATGCGCTGAAACTGCACCGAGCTCCAGCTGTCGGCGTAGCAGCAGCCGTGCGATTCTTTTTCATCGATGATGTGCGCCTGGTCGCGGATGGCCTGGTAGTTTACCAGCACACCGTTTTTGATCAGGTCCCACTGCTTGGTCTTCACGCCTTCGTCGTCCCAGCCCACAAAGCCCAGCGAGCCCTTCTGCGTCTTATCAGCAAAGATGTTCACCTTATCGGAGCCATACTTAAAGTTCTTGCTCTTCCACTTATCCAGCGTGGCAAAGGAAGTACCGGCATAGTTAGCCTCGTAGCCCAGCACGCGGTCCAGCTCCAGCGGGTGCCCTACTGATTCGTGAATCGTCAGGCCCAGGTGGTTCGGGTCGAGCACCAGGTCATACTTGCCCGCCATCACCGATTTTGCCGTCAGTTTCTCTTTGGTTTGCTTGGCGGCCAGGGCGGCATCTTCCAGCATATCGTAGGCGTAGCGGTAACCGGTTAAGCCCGTTCCCTCCGGCCCTTTTATTTTCTCAGAAGCCTTCGGAATCATGTACTCCCAGCCCATGCCCATCGGGGCGCTCAGGGCCTCGCGGGTTTTAAACTTGCCGGAGGCTTTATCTACAGCCGTTACCGTGAAGTTTGGCCAGATGCGGTGAATGTCCTGGTCGATATAAGAGCCGTCGGTGGAGGCAAAGTACTTCTGCTCGTTTATCTGGAAGAGGGCCGAGTTGACGAAGTTGGCGCCGTTCTCCAGGGCCTTGGCATTGGCGGCCAGCAGCAGGTCGGCTTTCTCGCCCACCGGCACCTCGAAGGCGTTTTTCTCGATGGGGGTTTTCCAGCTTACCTCGCCGAAGCCTTTAACCGGCGCCAGCCTTACCGGCTCTTTCTGCAGCTTGGCGTTGGCTTTGGCAATGGCAACTGCCTGCTCGGCGGCTTTGGCAATGCCTTTGTCGGTTACATCGGAGGTGGCGGCAAAGCCCCAGGTGCCGTTTGCCAGCACGCGCACGCCCACGCCGTAAGACTCCGCGTTCACGATGTTCTGCACCTGCTTCTCGCGGGTAAACACGTACTGCTGCAGGTAGCGGCCAATGCGCACGTCGGCATAGGAGGCGCCTTTGGATTTGGCCGTGTTCAGGGCCACGTCGGCAAGGCGCTTCTTCAGGGCCGGGTCTACGGTTTCCAGCAAGCGCTCCGGCGACACAGCATCGCCGAAAACCGGGATAGAAGGAAGCATCAAGCCCCCAAGCCCCAGCGCCGATAGTTCAAGGAAATTTCGTCTTTTCAAGGTGTTGTAAGATTAGATAAAGTATAAGGAGTTCAGTTTTGCTATCTAAGTATAGCGATTCGATTTTATTTCTCAAAGTATAAGTATGGCTTATCAGCTTAAAAAGAGGTTTTTATAGATGAAGCAAGTATACTTTTAGACAAAAAAGGCACAAAAAAAGCGCAGCGCCCTTGCAGGCACCACGCTATAAGCGAACATCTGAAGTAAAAAGGCTGCTGTGCGCCTATCTTATACTTAGCCAGTTGCCGGAATCTATACCGGTGCCGAGCTCGTTTTGAGCATAAGACGGGGTTTCAAAAGAGAAGCCGATGGCTGCAGCGATATCAGCCTTGGATTCCAGCACCTCTACCTTCACGTTGCCAATGCCCTGGCTATGGAAGTCGAGTTTCTGGGCGGCTGCCTCCGATACATCAATGATGCGGTCGCCCACGAAGGGGCCTCTGTCGTTGATGCGCACGATAACCCATTGGTTGTTGTCGAGGTTGGTTACTTTAACCACCGTGCCGAAAGGGAGGGTTTTGTGAGCGGCGGTCATTTCGTTCTTGTTGTAGATTTCGCCGCTGCTGGTTTTTCTGCCGTGGTAACGGCTGCCGTACCACGATGCCTCGCCTTGCTGTACTTTAGCCTGGCTGGCGTTGTTGCCTAGTGCAAAAGTTGGTTGACTAAAGCCGATAAATAGAAAAATGGCTACTAAAAAAATAAAGCACTTTCTATTATGGTCCATATAACTTAATAGTTGGTGAAGCCGCAATATTACGGAATTAGTTTTTAAACGAGGCCTTTTACGGCGTTATTGCCTGTTTGGTGTGGAGGGGTACAGGCTGGCGGGGTAAATTTATCCTAGGTCAGATAATGCAGAAATCGCCCTTTAAAGCACGTATGGCTATATTTTCATACATCCGAGGCATAGAAAATAGACTATAAAAAATAATTAAAAATTTTTTCATGGCAAAGCCGATTTTGGCCTAATTGTGGAACTTTTCCCCAGTTTTGGATCATGCCTACCCGCAAATCATACTTAATTTGCCGTTGCCAAACAGGTGCACGTATAGTATAGCATATTTGTAGAAGTATGGACTTTGGAAAGCTTTCAGACATCAGCCGCGTAGATTTCACGCTGCCCCCCAACCATCCCGACACGCTGCCGCTGCTGCAGCGCTCGGGCTCCTATGTAAAGCCGCAAGTATACGTGGGGCTACCTGTTTGGGTAAACAAGGCTTGGGTGGGCAAGTACTACCCGGCCGGCATGCCCGAAAAGGAGTCGCTGCTGTGGTACGCCAAGCAGTTTAACACCATCGAGCTTAACAGCACCCACTACCACATCCCCAGCCCCGACACCATCGACCGCTGGCGCAACATGGCGCCGCGCGGCTTTAAGTTCTGTCCTAAGTTTCCGCAGCTCATCAGCCACGAGGCGGCCCTGCGCAGCACCCAGGACGTAACCACCGCCTTCTGCACCGCCATTGCCGGATTGGAGGATAAGCTAGGCGAAGCCTTCCTGCAACTGCCGCCATACTTTGCGCCCAACCAACTGCCTGATTTGGAGGCCTTCCTGGCTTTCATCCCCGAAAGTATTCCCATTACCGTAGAGCTACGCCACGAGGGTTGGTTTGTGGATAACGTGGCCAGCCTGGAGCTTTTCGAGGTGCTGGAGAAGTATAAAGTGGGCACAGTACTAACCGATGTGGCCGGCCGTCGTGACGTGCTGCACATGCGCCTCACCACGCCCTCTGCCATGGTCCGCTTTGTGGGCAATGGCCTGCACCCGACAGACTATACCCGCATCGATGCCTGGGTGGAGCGCCTGCAGGAGTGGTTTGCCAACGGCCTGCGCCAGTTATACTTCTTCGTGCACGAGCCCGATAACACGCTGGCGCCGGAGCTTGCCACTTACCTCATTGAGAAGCTGAACAAAGTATGCGGCTTTGACCTGAAGCCTCCGAAGAAGTACGTGCAGCCGGTGCAGGGGGAGTTGTTTTGATATCCTCTCTGTGTTTATACTTTGCCGGCTCCAACCACCCCTAACCCCTCAGAGCTGCGCTCGCTACCTTCGAACTCCCGTTCTCGGTAGTCTAAGGCGGGGAATTTATACTTACACTTTTTGTCATCTCGAACGCAGTGAGAGATCTGACTAGAATTCTAAACAGATCTCTCCCAAAGATCGAGATGACAGTGATGGCCGTGGCTATCGACCTTATCCCAGCCTTTGGGTTGAGCGCCTTCTAGATTTGCGGTGCCCGTTCAGGGCATTGCGACGTCAGGAGCAAAGGAAATGTAGACAGCGCGATACCCGAAGGCGAGGCCTCCCGGCCTAGGAGGGCAGAAAGCCAGAAATGAAACGATAGGTAAGTGCGAACTAGAGGATGAACGGCAGCTAGAGAGGATAGCTTGGTTCGAGTTGCGGGAAGCAGTGACTCATGGAAGTATAGCTTAGTTCAAACAGAAGGAAGCGCTGGCTATGGAAGTATAAGCTGGCAAGTGTAAAAAGTATAGCCGAAGTAAATGTATGGCTTTTCAAGCCAGTTGGATTGCAAATCCAACATCATAGAAAGGCACGGGTTACAAACCCGCGCCAGCGATGGGGGGTAGCTTGATTTGCAGGAAGCCAGGAAAGTGAAGACAAGTATAGAAGTATGCTTTAGCGAGATGCCCCCAGCGGAAAAGGGAAAAAACAAAAAAGCGGCTGCCCTAACAAGGGCAGCCGCTTTCTACTTTATCAGCAAGTATAAACCTTACAGCTTAAACGTATCGTCGCTCAGGTTCTTGTTTACCTCGATGGTCTGTACCTCCGCTTTAATCGTCTGCGGGCCAACCACTGTTTCAACCACGTACGGGAACTTCACGCCGTTTACCTCCTTGTAGTTACTGTAGGTTTTGGTTTGGGTGATAACACCCTGCGGCGTCTCCAGGCTGTTTACCTCCTTCAGGCGAAGGCCGCTGTCTTTGGCAAAATAATGGGTGGCTTTCTGGCCGTTTGGCTGCTTCACCTCCACCGCGTAAGCCTGGGTGCCGTCTACATCCTCTATGCCGGTTAGCTTCGTTTCGATGCCCAGTTTCTCGTACAGCAGCACCGGGAACAGGTTCGCCTCCAGCTTCTGCGTGGCCAGCTGCTCTTTCGGTATCTCCTGATTCACGCCCTGCATCGGAGCTTCCATTTTACCTTTATCGCCGTTGATGACCACGCGCTGCATCGGGCTGTTGTTCATCAGCACCTGCACAGCAAACTTGTCGTTGCCCTTCTGCTGCTGCTTAAACACCAAGGTCATGCCCTGGATAGTGGCATTGCTCGTGATGCTGATATCCTTTAGCTTCTCGATGTTGGCTTTGCCACCAATCGCTTGGATATAGTCGTTGATCACCTGCTCGGCGGTTAAACCAGCCGGAACGCCCATGGCCGCACGGTCTACTTTCTCGCCTACCGTGTTGTAGTAAGTGATTTGGCTGTCGTCCTTGTCGAACTTCTTCAGCTTATCGGCAATCTCAGAGGCGTTGCCCACGGCCAGCACATACATCTTGTCCGGCTGCACATACTTTCGGGCTACGCGCTGAATGTCCTCTGCCGTTACAGCCTCTACCTTCTTCAGGTAGTTTGAGTAGTAATCAGCTGGCAAACCATAACGTGCCGTGTTGATGGCGTAAACAGCCACCGTAGCCGGGTTCTCCAGGCCGCGGCCATAGCTACCCATGGTGTAGGCCTTGGCATCGCGCAATTCCTCGTCGGTTACACGCTCGTTACGTATCTTGTGCAGCTCGTTCATGAACTCCACCACCGCGCTGTCGGTTACGGCGTTGCGCACGTTGGCGCTGGCGTTAAAGCGGCCCAGAATTTCATCAGAGTTGATAGAGGAGTAGGCACCGTACGTATAGCCGTGCGTTTCGCGCAGGTTCTGGAACAGTCGGGCATCCATGCCACCGCCCAGGATGTTGTTCATCAAAGAGGCAGCCACTGCATCCTCCGCGCCTGGCTTCATGTCCACCGGGTTGGTAAGTATAAGCGAGCTCTGCACCGAGCTTGGGCGATCCACGATTACCACCTGCGTCTGCTCCGGCTGCTGCGGCAGGTCATACTTCACCTCCTGTACATCAGCCTTCTTCCACTTGGCAAACGACTTCTTCAGGAGCTTCTTCATCTCCTTCTCCGTCACGTCGCCCACCACGGCCAGGTAGCCGATGTTTGGTTTGTAATAAGCGTTGTAGTACTGCTGGATGTCCTCCAGCGTAAAGTTATCCACCGTCTGCTCGGTCATCAGCTCGCCGTACGGATGGTCTTTGCCATACAGTACCAGGTTGCGGGTGCGGCTGGCGATGGCATCCGGGTTGTCCTTGGCCTGCGCCAGGCTCGACTTCATCTGCTTTTTAATCTTGTCCAGCTCCTCCTGCGTGAACTTCGGGTTCAGCAGGGCGTCGGTGGTCAGGTCGAGCAGGGTGGGCAGGTGCTTCTTCATAGAGGAAGCCGTGAAGCCGGTAGAGGAGAAGCTCAAATCAGCCCCGATAAAGTCTACCTGCTCGTCGAACTGGTCTTTGGTGCGGTTGGAAGTGCCCGTACGCATCATCTGGCCAGCTGCCTGTACATAACCGGCTTTCTCGCCTTCCAGAATCGGGTCGCGGTCCAGCACCAGCGACATGGATACTACGGGCAGTTTGTGGTTCTCCACCACGTATACTTTCAGGCCGTTTTTCAGGGTGAAGTGCTTATACTCGCCCAGTTCAATTTTAGGGGCCGGGCCCGGAGCCGGAGGGGTGGTTTGCTGCGCCTGCGCCGGCATCACACACAGCAGTGCCAGCGACAGTAAGGCGGTACTATAAAATTTCTTTATCATGATATTTCTAAGATTTTAACCTGACAAAAGATTATGTGACAAAGGACAAAAGACCTTATAGATGTATGGTATATCCTTCGTCTTTTGTCATCAAGTCCTTTGTCCGAATCATCCTTTGTCCAAAATTTCTACTTTTTCGCTTCTGCTGACTTTGGCAGGTAGTGCAGCACCACACGGTTGTTTTTGGTGAGGTACTCCCTGGCTACGCGCTGCACATCTTCCTTGGTCACGTTCAGGTAGCGCTGCAGCTCTGTGTTGATGAGGTTGGCGTCGCCGAAGTATACATGGTAATTGGCCAGGCTCTCGGCACGGCCGGCCACGGTGCGGTTCTGCTGCACAAAGCTGCTCTCTACCTGGTTGCGCAGCTTTTGGAACTCACGGTCTGTGAGCGGCTCTGTTTTCACGCGCTCAATCTCAGCGTCCATGGCTTGCTCCAGGTCAGCCACCTCCACGCCCATGTTGGCAATGGCAAAGGCCATAAACAGGCCCGGGTCCTCGGTCGGGAAAGGGATAGAGGCGGCGGCCACGGCTTTCTGCTGCTTGTCTACCAGCGCCTTGGGCAGGCGGGCACTCTCGCCACCCGAAAGCAGCGTAGTCAGCATCGATAAGGCATAGTAATCATCAGTGCCTTGTGCCGGGATGTGGTAAGCCTGGATAACGGCGGGCAGCTGGATGTTGTCGTACACCGTTTTGCGACGCTCCTCCGTCTGCTTGGGCTCCGTAATGTTAGGGCGCGGAATCTCCTTGGTTCCTTTCGGAATACCCGAGAAGTACTTCTCAATCATTTTCTTGGTGTCTTCTATGTTGATGTCGCCGGCCACCGACAGGGTAGCGTTGTTGGGCACATAGAAGGTCTTGTAGAAGTCGCGGAACTCCTCGATAGTGGCTGCATTCAGGTCCTCGAAAGAGCCGATCGGCATAAAGCGGTACGGGTGCTTGGTATAGGCCAGCGAGAACACGTTCTCGCCCATCGAGCCGTAAGGCTGGTTGTCGATGCGCTCACGCTTCTCCTCCTGCACAACCTTGCGCTGGGTTTCCACGCCCACCTGGTCAATCTTGGCATGTTTCATCCGCTCTGCCTCCAGCCACAGCCCCAACTCTACCTGGTTAGAGGGCAGCAACTCATAATAATACGTGCGGTCGAAGGAGGTATTGGCGTTCAGGGCGCCGCCTGCTTTCTGCACCAATGAGCTATACTCGCCACGGCCGATGTTCTCGGTGCCCTCAAACATCAGGTGCTCAAAGAAGTGTGCAAAGCCGGAGCGGCCCTCCACTTCGTTTTTGGAGCCTACGTGGTATAGCACCGACACCGCTACGTTGGGCGTAGAGTTATCCTGGTGCAGGATAACGTGCAGGCCGTTCGGGAGGGTGTACTCGGTAAACTCAATCTTGTTGCCATTGCTCTGCGCCATTGCCGACAGGCTGGTAACGCACCACAACAGGCAGATGATTAATTTGCTCTTCATGTGTTTTTGTTTGTTTAAAAAAAGGGTGTATCGGGCCAACAGCCCCCTTGCTGCAGCGGTGCCACAACGTCTAAAATTAGTTCAAAAGCCGCTAAGAAACGAATGTGGCAGGGTAACAGACGGCCGCTTTCTACAGATGAGAAGAGGAGAAAGATAAATCCGGTGATTTTATAGACGAAAAAGAGGCAGGCAGAAGAGGGCCGGTAGAAAGGGCAAATGCTACTTGAGTTGCTTTTCCTGTAAGAGCCAGTAAAGGCCTTTTACATTGTTTTGCCACCTTGGTAGCAGCAGTACCAGCACCAGTTCCTCCAGCTCCCCGAGTATAGCCACCGCCATAGCCGCGTAAAACAGCCAGTCGATAAACCCGAACAAAAAGAGGCTAAAGTAGAAGATGCCCAGAAGTATAAAGGAAGTTTTATCGAGGTACGTATGGAAGCTGCTGGGTTTGCCGTAGCGAAGGATGGAAGAGGCAAGCTCCAGAAAGTATAGCCCCACCAGTACACTTAGCAGCACCGCCTGCTCCTCCAGAAAAGCAGGCTTGAAGATAAAAAGGCTGGCCAGCATGAACGGCACCGTGAGCAGGTCGCCATAAGAATCGAGTTGGGCGCCGCGCCGGTTCTCCTGCTTTAGCCGGCGCGCCAGCAAGCCATCCAACACATCGGTAGCCAAGCTTAGCGATAGCAGCACCAAAAAGGGCGTCTGCTGCCTGCTGAGCAGCGTGTACAAGAGCAATGGAACCGCCAGCAGCCGGTAGGCTGATAGCCAATCCTGCAGCCTGTAAGTCTTAAACTTGAACAGAGACTGTGACATGCGCTGAACCTTTAGACTTAGTTCATACGCATTGTGATTAAATAAAGATACTTTAGTACATCCTAGGTAATTCAATACCCTTTATCTTGCGGTACAGGCTCAGGGCCGCCTGGTCGGTGAGGCTGGTCACAAAGTCGCAGATGTGGAGGATGCGCTCGTAATCAGTGGCGGTTTCCTGCAAATGCAGGTAGTGCGGCGGGATGAGGGCAGCCAGCTTGCGGTGGTGCCTCGACTCGGGCTTGAATACCGCTTTGATGCCTGCATCCAGTAAGCCTCCGAGCACCTCAAAACCGGCGGCTTCGATTTCCAGCACCGGGCGGTTCTGGTAAATCAGCCGGATGGACAGGTCCTTTATCTCATCCAGTACAGGTTTGCTGCTTACCTCATTAATGAGCGGCTTATCGTACGTGCCGGCGAGCATCGCCTCCTCGTGCTGCAGGAAGATGGCGGTGGTCTCTTCAATGAGCTTGTTAATGATACGTGCCCGTAGGTAGCCGATTTCCTCTTTCCAATCGAAGAAGGTGAGGCTGGATTTGCGGTTGGGGTCGTCGTTGAGGATCTGGCGAAGCAGGTTCATGCCCTGCTCCTGCGGCACCAGCCCCAGCTTCAGGCCATCCTCAAAATCGATGATGCGGTAGCAGATGTCGTCGGCAGCCTCTACCAGGAAGGCCAGCGGGTGGCGGTGGTAAAACACCTCGCTCTCGTTTCCTTTCTTCAGCAGCCCTAACTCTTGTGCAATGGTATTAAACCAGGCCTTTTCGGTTTGGAAAAAGCCATACTTCTTCTCACTGGTGTTTTTGGTACCGGCCACCTTAGGCAGCGACTCCTTCGGGTACTTGGTAAAGGTAGCCAGCGTGGTGTAGGTCAGGCTGAGGCCACCGGGCAGATTGCAGTGCGCCGGGTACGTATAAGTAAGCACCCGGAAGCCGGCGGCGTTGCCCTCATAGCTCAATAAATCTGCTTTCTCGGCATCTGTCAGGTTTTGCAGGTAGGGCTGCCCCTCATCGCTCTGAAAGTAGGCGGAGATGGCGTCCTCGCCGGAGTGGCCGAAGGGCGGGTTGCCGATGTCGTGGGCCAGGCAGGCGGCAGCCACCACATCCCCGAAATCAGCTTCCTGAATGTTCTTCTCCTCTGCCAGAATAGGGTTTCGCTCAAGTATACTTTTGCCCACGATGCGGCCCAGCGAGCGTCCGACTACCGAGGCTTCCAAGCTGTGCGTCAGGCGGGTGTGTACAAAATCACTCTCGGGCATGGGCATCACCTGCGTCTTGTTCTGCAGCCTCCGGAAGGCCGAGGAAAACACAATCCGGTCGTAGTCGCGCTGGAACTCGCCCCGCACCGACTCATCGGAAGTATACTTTTTATCAGTTGTCTCGAAGCGCTTTTTGGAAAGGAGCTTGTCCCAGGTAAGTATAGTTTCAGGCATGGCAGGCAAGTATAGCACGTATAAATCAGCTCAGCATCAGGCTTACCACCACATTCCCGAGCAGGGCGATGGCCAGGCAGAGCAGGTAAATAAACGAAACAGGTATAAGTTTGAGCAGCGTTTGCAGGTAGCCCTGCTTGTACACGCGCAGCATGGCAAAGTAAACATAAACTGCCGTAACCAGCACCACTGCCGCGAAAATATCCACGCCCTCAGGCAAAAAGAACTTGAGCCCCAGGTATACCGTGAACAGGATAAAGAAGAAAGCGTGCGTGTGGATGGAGAACATGAGGTGCTCCACGTAGTTACGGCGCAGCTTTCTGTAAAAGAGGTAGAGCAGGTATCCGAACAGCGGCATGAGCAGGAACATCAGAAAGGACGTGTTCTTAATCAGTTTTTCGCGCAGCACGTCCCTGTTCACGTCATTGCTCTGGGCCCTGTCTACCAGTGCTTTCAGGCGTTGTGCCGGTATAGGGGCGGGCACCTTTCCCTGCAGCGAGTCCAGCTCGGCCAGCGCTTCCCGCTCCTCGGGCCCCAGCTGCTTCATGGCTTCTTCCTGGTTCAGGCCCACTTGCATGGTGTTGGGGCTAATGGCCAGCATGAAGAAGAACACCAGGCTGATGAACACATACAGCCGGAAAGGCGGCACGTAGGAGGCGCGTTGCCCAAGTATAAACTTCTCGGTCAGCAGGCCGGGCTTAAACAGCAGGTACTTCAGGGTTACCCAGAACTTGGCGTCGTAGTGCAGGGTGCCCTCCAGAAACTCCTCCACCAGGTGCTTTACCGGCACGTTCAGGTCATGGTTTTCCTGGCCGCAGTTGGGGCAGTAGTTGTTTACCTCCTCAAAAGTATAGCCGCAGTTGGGGCACTGGGTAAGCTTGCGTCGTTTCTTTTCCATGGCTCTCTGGCATACTGGTTTATTTTAAAATTTATATTAAAAATATACGGTTTCGCCGTAATGTTCCTCTGCTATGGGAAAGCTGTTCACATGAAAATTCCTGAAAAATCACGCCGCCCTGACATAAGCTGATGTGACAAATTGTAGGGTGGTGGACCATGGTAATGTGCGCTTAAACTCCGGAATCGCATTTCGGACTTTGGATAAATGTTAAAACAAGCGGTTTTCTGATGTAACAAAGGGCCCTTCGAATGCCTTGTGTTACATAAACTATGCATGCACTTTTGTGCTATCGTTCACAGTCTTTCCAAGCTTAGAAAACCCTTAATACTCCAACCAACAAAAGTGGCAGACAGGCCGGGCAGAAATTTCTTCCATGTGCTACACAAAGCACCTGCCTAAGCCAGCGCCAAATCCCTGAAAAGGCAGGCAGCAGTAGTTCCCCCAGACTACAAGCTGCCTGCCTTTTTACTTTTCTACCGGAAGCTGCGCACCCTCTAACACCCCTGCTTTGGCACAACGTATCCTATACGTACCCGTAAATAATAATGGCAAAAGCCAATGTTTTGTGGTATAAGTTTAGTTTTAAAACATAAGTAAAGGAGGTAAGAACTATGGCAAACTTAATGTCCAGGAGAAACAAGGGAAGCATGACGCCTACCCGCTCCGTTTTTTCAGATCTATTCAGCGATGTGGATCGATTCTTCGACACTGACTTCTGGGGTATACCCTCGCGTGTGGGCCCGCAGATGATGGCGAATATGCCCGCTACCAACATCCGCGAGAATGAAAAGGACTTTAGCATTGAGTTGGCCGTGCCAGGTATGAAAAAGGAGGACTTTAACATCGACGTGCACAACAACATGCTCACCATCAGCTGCGAGCGGGAGGAGGATAACAAGGAAGAGGAAGAGAACTTTATGCGCCGTGAGTATAACTACAGTTCCTTTAGCCGCTCTTTCCGGCTGCCAGAGACTGTGAAGGAGCAGGATATAAAGGCCAGCTATAAGGATGGCGTGCTACACGTGATGGTGCCAAAAGGCGGTACCCAGGAAAAACCAGGCCGCAGAATAAAGATTGATTAAAAGAAGCCGATAACAAAGTATAAATGAAAGCGGGCGGCTGGGGTGTATTCCCCGGCCGCCCTGTTTTTGTATCTGCCAAAGCTGCTACAGCACCATGATGCGCTCGGTGCCGTTTCTGCCCCCCTCTTTCCACTTCAGGAAGTATATGCCGGCGGCCAGGCCCTGCAGGTCTATGTTGTAGGCGCTGGTGCCGGAGCTGAAGCTAAGTTGGTAACTTCGCACCTCCTGCCCCCTGGAATCGTAGATCTGCACCGTCATGTTGCCCGATCGGCTTACCAGGTAGCTTAAGGTGAGTTGCGTGTTGCCGCCCCCGATTGGGTTAGGGTAGTAGCGCAGCACCCGCAAATCGGCAGAATTTACCACCACCACCCGGGGCGAGAAGGCAGGGTCGCCGCTGTTGTAGACGACCTCCAGGCGGTAATAAGATTGGTTGCGTAACGGGTCCGGGTCGGTGAAGGTATAATCCAGGTCGTTATTGCTTGGGCCTCTGCCGGCTACCGTGCCCACATTCTCCCAGGTTACACCGTCCTGGCTGCGCTGCACGATGTATTCCCGCACCTGCTGCTCCCCCCGGCTCGTCCAGAGTACCTGTACGGCGTTAGAGGAGTTGAACTGCGCCTCCAGTGTCAGGATTTCAGGAGCCAGGTTACATTCTCCGTTCGGGTTGGGCACCATGGGCGGCTCGTTACAACTGTTCTCACCGGCGCTTTTTTCCATGATCAGGTTGGCACCCCTGATGTCAAGCTGGCTCAGGTCGCGCTCAAGCCGGGAGCTCTCGATGGCATAGAACATCACGGCGCGCTCCAGGTTCACGTGGCCCAGCTGGTGGGCGTGCCCCAGCTCGTGCAATATCACGGTTTCGAAGTCAAACTGGCGAGAGCCGGGCCCGCCGGGGCCGTACTGCCAGTCGATGTCGCTGTTGATCTCCATATCAAACTCCGACACCCAGAACAGCGTGTCGTTGGTGACGCGGCTGGCGCAGCCCTCGTAGCGGCTGATGGTGCGCGCCAGCACCTGCTCCCCCACCGTGGACTGCGAGGCGAACCGCACCACAGAAAAGCCGTCGTCGGCGGCGGTGTTACGGCTGGTGAGCCCGCCTATCGTCCAGTTTATCTGAGACACGCAAACCCACGTATTGACCGCCCTTCTGAACCCTTCCTTGGCGGCCAGGCGGCTTTCCATGCTTTCAGAGTAATAGATGGTGTAGCCGCCGGCCCCGTTCTGGTTGGTAAGTATGGGGCGGAAAGACTTGTTATTGAAATCGATGTTGGAGTAGGCAAACTCTAAGGTAATTGGCTGTAAGGTGGTAAAAGAGCTGCCATCGTTAGTGGTAACCCTTATTGTGCCGGAGCCTGCGGTGCCCTCGTCCTGCATCACCGAAGGAATGTACATGGTAATGCGGGTGTTGCTCCAGGAAATATACTCCGATGGAAGCGGCTTCACGAAGGTCTGGCCACCGTCATCCGCGTTTCTGAACTCCACAAAGCCATTGCCACGGCTGCTGCCAAAGCCTGTGCCGGTTATGGTAAGCACAGTGCCTGTGCCGGCGCTGGCCACCTTCGGCGAGAAGCTGGTAACCACGGGGGCCATCACGCTCTGCTCCTGCTGCTGCGCGTTTTGCGTGGTGGCGGCCTTCAGCCGCTGGTTTTCGGAAACGACGCGGAACTGCTGCCCTGTTCTCTCGCTTACTGCCTTGTAAAGCTCCTGTACGCTGCTATACCTGTCGAACACGCCGTTAGCGGTGCGGTCTGCGATGTTATACCTGACAAAACCCTGCTCGCTGGCGTAGGCGCGGGTGCTTAGGGGCAGGTTGCCGGGGGTGCGCTGCAGCAGCTGCTGGCGCTTGAGGAAGAACAGGCCCTGCTGGCCCCTCTTCAGCTTCAGGGCGGTAGAGAAAACGTGCTTCTTCAGGCCCACGGTACCGCCCTCGGTAATTACCTCCAGCTCCTCGGCCCTTACCTCCCCTTTAAAGGACTTGTATACTTTGATGATGTTGGAAGTATAGATGTTTTCCTGGCGGGCGTCCCAGAAAGACTCCTGCCGGATAACCTCGCCCTCTACCACCATCTCAGCCTGCTGCACCCGCTCCTGCAGCGATACCGGGATCATGTGCTGGGTGTCGGAGGCAAAAGCCGGGACAGAAATGAGCAGAAGAAGCAGCAAAACACGCAAAATACGGTGCCATGCCTGGTGCAGCGGAAACATGTTAGCCATAAAGTTAGGTATGGGTGATGACAGTTTGTAAAACGGCATTTAGGCCAATACGCTACTTACGCAAAATACCCTGTAAAGGGATATATATGCAAGCTGTAAGATATAACCCGCATCCTGTTAAAAAAAGCAAAGCCTGCCTTTTGTCTTCAAAGGCAGGCTTTGTCTGGTTATTTATACGTTAGGCAGGGTGGCTTACTCTTTGTCGGGGTGGAGCCACTTTTTATACTTGTCGTATACTTTCTGCGGCTGCTTTTTGCCGTTGATAAAGAACTCGCCGTTGTTTATCTGGATGTTGAGGTTGCTGCTGTCGCTCTCAATGAGCCCGTCCTTCACCAGTTCCTCCTTCATCTGGCGCATGTTCTCCATGTGCTTCTGGCGGCGTTCGGCCAACTCTTCCCTGCGCACTTCCAGATCGGCGCGGCGCTCCTCCAGTTCGTGCCGGTGCGCTTCCATTTTGGCTCTCATTTCCTCGGTTCTGTGCTTGTCTCGGTTGACCATAATTCTCAGGCTGTCCTGCCCTATACGTCTCACCACAACTTCCTGTTCATACTTCTTCATGGCCTCTCCTACCTCCTTCTCGTAGCGCTTCATTTCCTCCTGATACTGCTTCATCTCGCGCTCATAAGCCTTCTTCTCCTTCTCACTTGCTCCGGCAGGCGGAGCCGGAGGTGCTGGTGGAGCTGGTACAGGCGGTAAAGGCGGCTCAGGGGGAAGCGGTGGCAGCGGCGGCTCTTCATCTCCGTTAAGCCTTCTTATGATCACCCGCTCTTCCCGGATGTTTGGCCGTGGCGTGTTTGCGATGGCCTCGCGCTCCTCCTGCATGAGCACCTCTACCTCCTCGCGTGTGGCTTTAGGGGCATTGTTGGTAGCCTGCAGGCGCTGGTCTATCAGGTCTTTGTACTGGTCTATGTCTTTTTTAGGGATGCGCTTCCCATCCACGTAGAGCTCTTTTACCTTGCCTTTTTTGTTGGTGATGATGACGATGTTGCGGTTGTTACCCTGCCCATCCTGTGCGGTGTAGCTGATAGCTTCGACAGGCTCGGCAGTTTCATCGGTAACTGCGGCTGCTTTATTTTCCGGTTGCTTGAGCTGTTCTGCCACCAGCGGCTTTTTCTCGGCCACCGCCCCCAACGAGAGCGCCAGCATGCCCACCACCAGCACCAGCCCAGCGGCGAAACCTTCGGTAAAGGTCGGCTTTAGCGGTTGCCCCACCAGGCGTTTAATGCGACTCATGAGCGAGCCTTGGCGGCCCGAAAAAGCCACCGCCATACTTGGGGCGGCCGGCATGCGCATGGCCTCCAGCTCGGTCAGGGCGCGGGCGTAGGTGAGGGAGTCGCCGCAAAGGGCCACGGCCATATCATCGCAGCAGTGCTCGCGCTCGGCACGCACCACTCCCGATACCCACCACATCGCCGGGTGGTAAAAGTATAGCATATCCACTACCGACTGCAGCAGGTTCAGCAGGTAATCCTTGCGGAGGATGTGGGCCAGCTCATGGGCAAGTATAGCCTCCACCTGTGCCTGCGTCAGGCCGGTTACTGCGCCGATGGGCAGCAGGATAACCGGCTTGGCCACGCCTATGGCCATCGGCACCTGCACCAGCGCCGACTCAGCCAGCCGCACCGCCTGCGACACGCCCAGGCGCCGGCGCAGGATGTCCAGCTGCTGTTGCCACTGCTGGCCGAGCTCAGAAGTTCTATGGTAACGCAGGCGCCTGCAGTAGGCCAGGCCACCCATAAAGCGCAGCGCCATCAGTGTAAGGCCCAGCAACCACAGCGTTACCAGCAGTGGCAGGTGCTGTTCAAAGTATACTTGCGCCGTTCCGAGTGGGCTGGCCCAGAAAGAGGCTGCTTGCGTGGCTGTAGGTGTTTCTACCACAAGCGCCATACCTTGCGCCACCGCCACATCGGCCTTGCTAAAGTATAGCACAAACGTGCCCACCGACAGCAGCAGCTGCAGCAGCATGGCCCCGCAGGCAATCGCATAGCGGGTTTGGGCTGGGTGGCGCTGCAACAGCACCAATACCAGGCTCAGGAGCAGCGCCACAAAGGCGCCCTGCCACAGCGCGTGCAGCAGTGTCCAGCCCAGGGCGCTTACCAGCCCCCCGGGCAACAGGTTTTCAATCAGGTTCATTTGGCACCTCCTTCCAGTTTATCTAACAGGTCCCGGATTTCATCAAGTTCTTCTTTAGACGTGCGGCTGTTGCCGAGGGCCTGCATCACCAGCTTGCTGGCTGAGCCCCGGAAAGCCGTGTCGAGGAAGCGGCTGAGTAGCTGCTGCTGGGTATCCTCCTCCTGCAGCAGTGGCTTAAAAATGTGCGAGCGGCTCGATTTGTCGGCCTCCAGCATGCCCTTCTCGGTCATCAGCTGCATGATTTTGAGGGTAGTGGTGTAGCCGGCGTCTTTGGTTTGGCTCAGCTCCTCGTGCACAAAGCGGACGGTGCTGGGCCCATACTGCCAAAGCACCTGCAGTATCTCCAGCTCGGCTTCCGTGGGTTTGGGGGTTTGAGATAAGGTCATAAGGTTGAGGGTATTAGGGGGTTCAGTTTTGTTTACTACAAGTATATACGAATAGTTTCGTAATACAAAGTTTTATTTACGATATTTTTCGTAGTTATAGGGAGTGATGGCGGGGAAGGCAGTTTTTTGTGTGAGGAATTGGGGAGTCATAAGGTGTTTAGTTTAAATCTCCCTTCGCAGATGTCTGTTTATACTTCGGCTATGCTTTATACTTTCACTGGTGCAAGCGTCCACTTGTGCCTTCTAATAGCCGCTGCTTCCTTCCACTTGAACCAAGCTATCCTTTCTCTAGCCACTGTTCATCCTCCAGCCTTACATAAGCTACAGTTTCATTTCATACTTGGCTCCCTCCTAGGCCGGGAGGCCTCGCCTTCGGGCATCGCGCTGTCTACATTTCCTTTGCTACCCTTCGGTCGCAATGCCGCCACAGCGGCACCGGAAATCTAGAAGGCGCTCAACCCAAAGGCTGGGAACAGAATCGATAGCCACGGCTGACGGAGCTTCAGCCAAAGTCCCCCTTTGAAGGGGGTAGGGGGATGTTAATCGCCTGCTGGGTTTATACTTTGTAGGGACAGGTCGCGACCTGTCCGCGCGAGAGCCAAGGCTATGAAACTTATACTTCAGCTAAAGCAATTACAGGCTCCCCTCCTTGGCTAAGGAGGGGTTAGGGGTGGTTCGACCCGGTACTGCTGAAGGCTCTTTCGGGTAGAGCTAGAGGCTACATAGCATTGCAGCCTATCCACTGGAGAACAGACAAACTGCCCACCCTCAAAAAGAAAACCGGTCAGTGGCGGATTTATACTTTGCCACTGACCGGTTGCCTATACTTTAGTCTTATACTTTACCAGTTGCTGCTGGCGCCGCCGCCGCCGAAGGAGCCTCCTCCAAAGCCACCGAAGCCGCCGCCGCCACCTCCGAAGCCTCCCCCGCCTCCGAAGATACCACCGCCGGAGCGGAAGGTGCCGAAGCCTCCGGGTATGATAACGGGCCCTCCGAAAGTACGGGCATAGCGCCTGCCTCCTCTGCCGCCGCCTCCGCCGCCCATCTTGGAAAGTATAATCACTACCACAATCACCAGAATAATGAAGAAAAGTATGCCCGGGCCACCGCCGCCCTCCCCAATCTGCGAAGGATCGGCCTGGTAGGCGCCACTGGCCAGCTCAATAATAAGGGTTGTGGCCTGATCGATGCCCTGGTAGAACTGCCCCTGCGAAAAGGCCGGCTTTAAGGTGCGCTCCGTGATGCGCTTGGCAATCGCGTCGGGGATGTACTCCTCCAGTCCGTAACCGGTTTGGATGGTAACAGTGCGCTCGTCCTTCGACACAAGTATAACAATACCGTTGTCATACTTGCCGGCACCCACGCCCCAGCGCTCACCCAGCTCCGCGGCATACTGGTTCGGGTCGTAGCCTCCTGTGGAGGTAACCAGCACCACGGCTATCTGTGTGGAGGTGGTGTCGGCGTAGTTTACCAGTTTCTGCTCCAGGGCCTGCTCCTCCTGCGGGCTAAGCATGTCCGCGTAATCGTTTACGAGGCGGTCAGACTTGGGCGGAAAATCACTGTTTTGCGCAAAGGCAGTCAGGCTCAGGAGGCAGAAGTAAAGAAAAAGGGGAAAGTGCTTCATAAGTATACTTATTCTCCGAAGGAGACGTCGTCGCTTAGTTCATTGGTGTCGGTGTGGCGGTCGTAGGGGAAGTGCGCCTGCAGCTGCTGGCCGGCCATGCGGATACCACGCGCCAGGCCCTCGGCATACTTTTGCTGCTTAAAGTGCTTTATCACTTCGGCCGTAATGTCCTCCCAGAAGTGGTCGGGCACGGAGGCGTTGATGCCCGCATCGCCCAGCACAGCAAACTGATGGTCTTCCAGGGCGATGTAGAATAGTACGCCGTTGCGCTGCTCGGTCTGGTGCATGTGCAGCTCGGCAAATATCTCGGTGGCGCGGTCCAGCACGTCCTTATCGCAGTTGCTCTCCACGTGCACCCGTATCTCACCAGAGGTTTTCTGCTCAGCCTCCTGTATGGCAGCCGTTATGATTTTCTCGTCGGCGGGCGTTATTACGTCTCTAGGCATAGGTTTGATTGTTGATAGTTAATTGTTGTTAGTGCTCCGAAAACAATCAGCAACTAACAATCAGCAATTAAAACTCCACCGTCGGGGCTTGCTGGGCGCTGGCCTCTGCCTCAAAGTAGCCTTTCTTCTCGAAGTCGAACATGCCGGCTATGAAGTTGCGCGGGAAGGAGCGGATGTAGGAGTTGTAATCCTGCACGGACTCGTTAAACTTGCGCCGCTCCACGGAAATGCGGTTTTCGGTGCCCTCCAGCTGCGCCTGCAGCTCCAGGAAGTTCTGGTTGGCTTTCAGCTCCGGGTACCGTTCCACGGACACCAGCAGGCGGCTCAGTGCGCTGCTCAGCTCGCCCTGCGCCTGCTGGAAACGCTCGATATTCTCTGGGGTCAGGTTGTCGGGGCTGATGTTGACGCTGGTGGCCTTGGCTCTAGCCTCGATAACCTGTGTCAGGGTCTCCTGCTCGAAGTTGGCGGCGCCCTTCACGGTGTTCACCAGGTTAGGAATCAGGTCAGCGCGGCGCTGGTAGGCGTTCTGCACGTTGGCCCACTGTGCCTCCACATTCTCATCTTTCTGCACCATAGTGTTGTAGCCGCACGATGAGAGCGAGCTGATCATGATAAATCCGATAAAGTAAAGAAACAGTCTTTTCATGGTTTTGATGTGTTTTTCAACTATACGCTTTTGTGTGCCCCCAGGGCGATATGAGTACGAATTTAGCAAATGCTTGTTAGAAAGCCGGGATTATTATCGAATAATTGGAATACAGCTATATGTACAGGAGGTGAAAAAGCGTGTAAAAGTATGGCTGTTACTCCTTGATAGCCTTTACATTGAAGGTTAGATTCAATATATTGCAGGAAATGTATAGTGGATGAAAGCAATTATACCTGTAGCTGGCGTTGGTTCTAAGCTTCGTCCGCACACATACACCCAACCCAAATCGCTGGTACCTGTAGCCGATAACACCATCCTGGGCCATATTATAGACAAGCTGCTGGAGGCAGGTATAACGGACTTTGTCTTTATCATCGGTTACCTGGGCGAGAAAGTGGAGCGCTACGTGCGGCAGAAGTACCCGCAGGCCAGGGCGGAGTTTGTAGTGCAGGAGCCACGCGAAGGCCTGGGGCACGCGCTCTGGGTGGCCCGCCATACCTACGAGCAGGAAGAAAGTATACTTATCATGCTCGGCGATGCGATTGTGGACGTGGACCTAACCCCTATTATAGAGGCTCCCTATTCTGTGCTGGGCGTGAAAAAGGTAGCCAAACCCTCCTTGTTCGGGGTTACAGAGATGGGCCGCGATGAGTTCGTGGTGAAAGTGGTGGAGAAGCCCAAGATCCCCAAGTCGAACTTTGCGCTGGTAGGGCTCTACAAGATCATGCACCCGCAGAAACTGCTCGTTTCGCTACAGCACATTATCACAGAGGACCTGAGAACGCAGGGCGAATACCACCTGACCGACGCGCTGATGCACATGATAAAGAACGGCGAGAAAATGGTTCCCTGGAGCGTGGATCATTGGTTTGACTGCGGCCGCAAGGAAACGCTGCTGGAAGCAAATGCCACCTTGCTCAGCCGCCCCAAGTTCCGCGACCGCGACTACAGCCGGCTTTGCCCTGGCTGCATCATCATTCCGCCGGTAAGTATAGGCGAGGGCTGCGTTATCACCAACTCCATCATCGGCCCCAACGTGGCCATCGGCGACAATACCACCGTTACCAACTGCGTGCTCAGCAACTCCATTATCGGCTCCTACTCCGAGCTGCGCTTTGCCGTCATGCACGACTCCATCATCGGCAGCGATGCCTCCTTCAAGGGCTTCAGCCACAGCCTCAACATCGGCGACAGTACCGAGATTAATTTCGGACAGTGATTTCTTGACAAAAGACATTATGACAAAGGACAAAAGAGCTGCATAACGGGTGTTGACCAATGGTCCCTTGTCAAATAGTCCATCGTCTATAAGTCAAATATTGCAGTCGTGCTACTTGATACGAGCTACGTGCTACGGTTCCTATAAAAATGTCAGCTCGTTCAGTTGGTCCAGCATCCAGCCGGTGAGGCTGTAGCGGTGGCGGGTGGCGGCCAGCACCTCGTGTGGAATCAGGTCGGCGCGGAAGCAGGCCAGGCGGCCGGCGATGGGCAGGATATCCACTTCTTCTTCGGTGCCGTCCTCCTGGGGCAAGTATAAACGCAGGTTGCCGCCGTGCTCGGGCAGCCAGTCCTCGTTCAGGTAGCAGATAAAGGAGAGGCGGCGGTGGTCGCTTTCCTTAAACTGGTCGATGTGGCGCTGGTACACGGTGCCCGGCGGGTATACCGTGAAATGGAACTCATAGTCTCTCAAACCCAGGAAGCAGGTGCGGTTAATGTAGCGTAGCAGTTCGTTCATGCGCTCGAGAAATACCTGGGTTGGCGGCAGCGCCTCAGAAGGCTCAATCCAGCGGATATAATCGCCGCGCACCTCCTTGTCTACTACCACCCGGTCGGCAGAGCCGATGCCGGCTTTTTTAAAAGCCCCCTGTTCCTTATGGAGCAGGAGCACGCCCAGCAGGTCCTGTACCTCCTGCGGCTCCAGGAAGTTGTCAATGATGGCGTAGCCCTTGTCCGACAGCCTGTCGGCGATTTGTTCAAATTTCTGCAGCATTTCTTCGTCTTCCCACACCATACGCATACTTCAAAATCAGGTCTATGATTGATGCTTTCAACCTGCATACTGTATTTGTTGGCTGCAGTTCAGGAATAAAGCCGACAAAAGTATAAACCAGCTGTTTTCCTGTAAAGAAATGAAGAAATTATTTTTATAATCGGCCATTTCCGGCGCGTGAGCCGCTTTAAGAGCAGGTGGCGCGCGCAGTTGTTGGCGTATTTTTTGTAACTTGTGTGCTGACTGCTCTAAAAGCACCTTAAACAATTTCCGGTAAAAGCTTTTTATGAAAAAGACAACAGTATTGCTGCTGGCCGGTGGCCTCACGGCTGCATCGGCATGCACCACCACCCAGAAAGAGACAACTGCCACTGGCATGACGACAGAAACAACCGCGGCCTCCGCAGAGGAGGTACAGCTAAATTACCCTGAGACGAAGAAAGTTGACCACGTGGATGACTACCACGGCACCAAAGTAGCCGACCCGTACCGCTGGCTCGAAACCCACACCGAGGAGGTGGACAGCTGGATACAGGCACAGAATGAGGTAACGCAAAGCTACCTGGGCGATATCGATTTCCGCGACAACATCAAAAGCCGCCTGACCGAGATCTGGAACTACCCAAAGTATGGCGCTCCGTTTAAGAAAGCCGGCAAATACTACTTCTACAAAAACGATGGCCTGCAGAACCAGAGCGTGCTGTATGTGCAGGAAACCCTGGAGTCGGAGCCAAAAGTGTTCTTCGACCCGAACAAACTGAGCTCGGACGGCACCGTGGCCCTGACCGCTTTCGCCTTCTCTAAGGATGGCAAGTACGTGGCGGTGGGTACCTCCAGCGGCGGCTCCGACTGGAACACCTACCAGGTAATGGACGCGGCTACCGGCAAAATGCTGAACGACAAGCTGGAGTGGGTGAAATTCTCCGGGCCAAGCTGGTACAAGGATGGCTTCTTCTACAGCCGCTACGATGCCCCAACCGAGGGTAACAAGCTGGCCAACAAGAACGAGTACCACAAAGTATACTACCACAAAATAGGCACACCGCAAAGCCAGGACCAACTGGTTTACGAGGACAAGGCACACGCGCTGCGTAACTTCTACGGCCAGACTACCAACGACGAGCGCTTCCTGATCCTGAACGCATCGGAAGGCGCGAGCGGAGCCAACGCCCTGTTCTACAAAGACCTCGCTGATCCGAAATCCACCATTAAACCAATTGTGGACAACTTCGAGAATGAGTACAACGTGGTGGATAACTTCGGCGACAAGCTGCTGGTGATGACCAACAAGAACGCGCCGCGCTACCGCCTGGTGCTCATCGACCCGAAAAAACCACAGGAGGCTAACTGGAAAACCGTAGTGCCGGAGTCGCAGAACGTGATCCGGGGCATCTCCACAGTGGGCGGACGCATCATCGTGACCTACATGAAAGACGCTACCAGCCAGGTAGTGGTGTACGACCAGAGCGGCAAGCAGCTGAACACGGTTGAACTGCCTACACTGGGAACGGTGAGCGGCTTCAGCGGCGACCAGAAAGACAAGGAGACGTTCTTCACGTTCACCTCCTTCACTTATCCGCCAACCATTTACCGTTACGACGTTCCGAACAACAAGGTGAGCCTGTTCCGCAAGACAGAAGTAAACGTGGACACGGAAGCTTATGAGACGAAGCAGGTGTTTTATACTTCGAAGGACGGAACCAAGGTGCCCATGTTCATCGTGCACAAGAAAGGCCTGAAGCTGGACGGCACCAACCCAACGTACCTGTACGCTTACGGTGGCTTCAATATCTCCATGACGCCAAGCTTTAGCATTGCCAACATGCTGTGGTTGGAGAACGGCGGCGTGTACGCGATGCCGAACCTGCGCGGTGGCGGTGAGTATGGCGAGGAATGGCACAAAGCCGGCATGACGCCAAACAAGCAAAACGTGTTCGACGACTTCATTGCCGCTGCTGAATACCTGATCGACCAGAAGTATACTTCTTCTGAGAAGCTGGCCGTAGCCGGTGGCTCAAACGGTGGTTTGCTGGTAGGCGCCTTCATGACGCAGCGCCCTGAGCTGGCCAAAGTGGCTCTGCCTGCGGTAGGTGTAATGGACATGCTGCGCTTCCACAAGTTCACCATTGGCTGGGCGTGGGTGCCGGAGTATGGCTCTGCTGATAACGCTGCCCAGTTCGAGAACCTGTATCAGTTCTCTCCGCTGCACAATATCAAGGAAGGTGTGAAGTACCCAGCCACGATGGTGAAGACTGCCGACCACGACGACCGCGTGGTGCCAGCGCACTCATTCAAGTATATTTCTGAATTGCAGGACAAAGGCGCTCCGGGCAACCCATACCTGATCCGCGTGGATGTACGCGCAGGCCACGGTGCCGGTAAGCCAACCTCGCTCCTGATCCAGGAGTGGGCGGATACCTATGCCTTCATCTACCAGAACATGGGCGTAAACCCCTACCTGAACCAATAACCTCAAGTATAAATCTGCCTTTATACTTTAAGCCGTGCCGCCCATTTTGGGTGGTGCGGCTTTTTGCTTTTTAAAGCGGCCAGAGGTCACCGGATACCTTATTCTCGCTGGACGCGAGCGGAGTGTTTGACGGAGTAATGAGCTCTCGCTCGCCTCCGGCGAGTGTGCGTTATCATGCGGCCTCTGGCCGCTAAAGCTTACAGCTCAGAAACCTTTAGCGGGCTATCAGTGCAGGCGCTGCTGTACACATAATGCTCAGGCTCCGTTACCAGTCCAGCTCGCACAGGATTTTGATGAATATAATCTACCTTCTGATCGATAATCGCGTTAGTGTGTAGCAAGACAGGGTGGTTTTTGTAGCTCCAGAAATGATACTTGCCATACTGCTTGTTGGCTTTGGCGAGGTATGAAAATAAGTATAGCAGCCATTCGCGTCTGCTCTCCTGCAGATTGTTCTCAAGACTGTCCAAAATCTTTTTGGCTGTATAGCTTTTAAATCTGCCAAGAAGCTCTGTCAAGTTGCCATCCTGCCTTCGGACCACCAGATGCAGGTGGTTTGTCATGATTACATAAGCAAAGATTTCCAACCCCTCCTTTTGCTGGCAATGTCTCAGGTTCTCAACCAGAATGTCTTTATATTCCTTTCTGGAGAAAACATCTACCCAGCCCACTACGGTCAGGGTAATAAAGTATAAGTCGTCGGGTGTCGTTTTGCGATATTCGCTCATAATATAATCTAACTGGCCGGTATGCAAAAACATTACGCAGTATGTATGAAAGCGGCCAGAGGCCCGGGATAGCGCACACTCTCCGGAGGCGAGCGTTACTTCTTTGGCTATTTTCAAAAACGAAACATAAGCCAGGCAAAAACGCTATAGGGTTTTTAGTATATTTATAGGTTGCTATAAAGCTGCAAGTATAAATTAGCCCCATGAGACCAGATCAAAACAACACCGCAGGCCAGGACGAGCTATACCTGGACGTAAGGCTGCTGAACAACCTCCACGACACGGCCAGGTGGGCGAGGGTGCTGGCTATACTTGGGTTTATACTTTCAGGCTTTGTGCTGGTGTTCGGGCTGTTTATGCAGCAAATCCTCATGGCGCCGGGGATGGAAGAGCGCACCACCGACGTGGGCTTCTCGGGGTTTGCCATTGTGGTGTATGCCTTCGTGGCGCTCGTATACTTTTTCCCGTCGCTGTACCTGTATACGTTCGCTGGCCGGATGCAGCAGGGAGTGGAGCAGCGGAACCGGCAACTGGTGCACAAGGCGGTAAACAAACTCAAGATCCTCTTCAAATTCATGGCCATCATGCTGGTGCTCTTCCTCCTGTTCTTCGGGCTGTCGTTGGGGATGCTGGCTACGGGTGTGTCGGAGCTGAGCTTTTAGAGAAAGTATACAAGCGGCTCCCGTGGTGCTGGTGGGGTATAGATGAAAGGTGAGACAACCACTTTGTATGAAGTATAGAAATTTTTTCATACTTTAAATACATCGTTCACCTAACCACCACAAACATGGATTCAGGACTTTACGCAAATGCAGGGGCGCCGCAGCCCTTCAGTATCACTCCCTCTTCGGCGGGCTATCTCAGCGAGGTAGCCAGGTGGGGGAAATTTCTGGCCATCATAGGCTATGTCATGATCGGAATCATGGTGCTGGCCGGCTTGTTCGCGGGGGCCGCCATGAGCATGTTCCTGCCGCAGGAGGCTATCGGCATGGCCGGAGGCGGCTTCTTCACGGTGCTCTACCTGCACCGTTTTTCAGGCAAGATGCAGGATGCCCTTCGTTTACACGACGAAGAGCTGTTGGCCTCCTCCTTCGCCAACCTCAAATCGCTGTTCAAGTTTTTGGGCATACTCACCATCATCATGCTGGCCTTTTACGGGCTGGGCATGCTGTTTATGTTCCTGGGTATGGGCATAGGAGCCATGATGTAACAGGGGCTTACGCTTAAAATTATTGCACCGGAAGCACACCTCAACAGGTGTGCTTTTGCGTTTTTCAGGTGGCATCGGCCGCGATTCTTGCGTACCTTGCAGCACAACAAGTATAACCAGGCGATGAAGTCAAAGGCAGGGGCAAGTGAATTTACCGTTCGCTCCGGCGAGGTAGACTACCGGGGGCACGCGACGCTGCCGGCTCTGGTGGGCTATATGCAGGAGGCAGCCTGGGAGAACACCCGCGACCTGGGCATCTCGATGTACGACTTGCTGGAGCGCGGCCTGACGTGGGTGCTGCAGCGCATGTGCGTGGAGATGTTCCGCTACCCCGGCCACAACGACAAAATTACTGTGGAAACCTGGGCTTCCGGGCGGGAGCGTGTGTTCCTGCACCGCGATTTCAGGATGTATACTTCGGAGCAGGAACTGCTGGGCCAGGCAACGAGCGTGTGGCTGGTGATGGACGTGGTGAAGCGCCAGCTCGTGTCGGTACCCGACTTTATTATGGACGTAGAGATAGTACCGGGCCAGGAGCCGCTGCCTTTTGCCAAAGGAAAGCTGCCGCAACTGCAGGAGGCGCAGCACGAGCAGCAAGTGCCCGTGCGCTGGCACGACATCGACCTGAACCGCCACGTCACCAACACCCGCTACCTGCAGTGGGCCCTGGATACACTGCCATTGGAAGTGCTCGAGCAACAGCAGCTGCGCGAGGTAGACATCATCTTTAAAGCCGAAAGTATACTGGGCGATACGGTGGTGTCGGCGGTGGCGCCTGCTGATGCGCAAGGCCATACTTTCCTGCACAAACTCACCAGCCAGGAGAGCGGTAAGGAACTGGTGCAAGCCAGGACAGCGTGGCAGGAGTTTGGAAGTTAGAGAGTTGGGGAGTTTAGGAGTTAGAAAGTTTGGAAGTTAGAAGGTTAGAAAGTTGTAGTGCATCTATCAACGAATAACTAACAACGAATAGCGAACATTATGATAGAGATAAGAAGAGGAACGGTAGACGATTTGCCGCAGGTGTATGCGCTGATACAGGAGCTGGCCGAGTATGAGCGGGCGCCGCAGGAGGTAACCAACACGCTGGAGGAAATGGAGCGCGACGGCTTCGGGGAAAACCCGATTTACAAATTTTTTGTGGCCGAGAACGAAGACGGTGTGGTGGGCATCGCGCTCTACTACACGGCCTACTCTACCTGGAAGGGGCGCATGCTGTTCCTGGAAGACCTGGTGGTGACGGAGAGGCTGCGCCGCGCAGGGATAGGCAGAAGACTTTTCGATGCGGTGGCGCAGGAAGCAAAAGACACCGGCGCCAAGCGCTTCCGGTGGCAGGTGCTGGAGTGGAACGAGCCGGCCATTGCCTTCTACAAAAAAATAGGAGCCGACCTGGATGGCGAGTGGATCAACTGCAACATGACCGAGGAGCAGATCCATCGGTACGTAGGTTAAACTTCCGCCTGACCACCCGCGCTTTAGAGGACCAAAACGTATATACTATGATTTCTCAAACGCCGCAACCGCCCTACTATGCCGTCATATTTACTTCCACACGCACCGACGGGGACAAAGGGTATGCCGAGATGGCAGACAAAATGGTGGAGCTGGCCCGGCAGCAGGAGGGTTTTCTGGGAGTAGAGTCTGCCCGCGAGGAGGTAGGCATCACAGTATCCTATTGGCGGGATTTGGAGTCGATTAAAGCATGGCGCGAGAACGCGGAGCACACTGTAGCCCGCAACAAAGGCCGGGAGGTGTGGTACCAGGAGTTCAAAACGCGGATCGCGAAAGTAGAGCGGGACTATGGCTTTTATAAAGGCTAAGCGGCCGGGGCAAGTATAAAGGAATAACAATATTAAGCAAGTTGTGCGCCTTAGCTTGTGCCCTCGCTCGCCTCTGGCGAGTGTGCGTCATTTGGTGGCGTCCCGCCTTTATACTTATACCATAAAACTTAAAGCGGCCAGAGGCGAGCTGGGGTACTTATGTACGCCATACTGACTTAGTAATGGTATAAGTATAAGAAGAGCCATAAAACAAATAAGCCAGCAGCTATACATTAGCTGCTGGCTTATTTGTTTTAACTCCTGCAGAGCTTACTCGTTCTCCTGCTTGCGCTCCACATCACGGGCCACAACTTCCAGCATCGATCGGAAGATCACATACTTTCCCTCATAGCGCTGGTGGTGGCGGGTTTCGATGGCTGCGGCATGGTCGCGCTGGTACTCTTCCAAATCCTCCATGTTGCGGCAGGTATACTGCACTGCGTAGGTGGTGCCACCGTTGGCTATCTCGTGCAGCAGGCGGCTAACCTGGTTGCCCAGGAAAAAACCGGTGCCCATCACGGCCGGAATGTGCTCTTCCTGTATCCACTGCAGCCACTCGTCGGCTACGGCGTTATCCACACTTATCGTTTCGTTATATAAAATCATACTACAAAATTACGAAATCCGGGCTAACATGGCCAAAGTATAAGTATGGGCTTCGGGCGCAGCCTGCGAAAAGTATAAACAGCGGCGCAGAAATGTGATTTTTGTAGTAGCTTAGGCCCGGTTATACTTTCAGAAACAGAGCAACAATGGCAGACCTTGGTAAGAAACTACAGCTCAAAAAAGAGCACGCTATACTTTTGCTGATGGCCCCGGAGGATGTGGCGCAGGCGCTGCAGCAGGAAGGCTATACGTTTATAAGAGCGGACGAGGCGCCGAGCGTGGGCAGCTACGGGGCGGTGCTGCTGTTTGTGCAGCAGGCCAGCGAGCTGGAGCAACTGGCACCGCAGGCAGTGGCGCTACTGCAACCTGAAGGGCTGCTCTGGGTGGCTTATCCCAAGAAATCGTCCGGCATAAAAACAGACCTTACCCGCGACAATGGCTGGCAGGTGATGGGCAGCATGCAGTATGAGCCGGTGCGGCAGGTGGCTGTGGACGAAGTATGGTCGGCGCTGCGGTTCAGGCCGCAGGCAGCGCGCAAACAGCCCTCCACATTCGGGGTGGACATGCCCGGCATCGACCGGAAAACGAAAACCGTAACGGTACCCGACGACCTGAAGGAGGCGCTGCAGGAGGCAGGGCTGCTGGAGGCTTTTGAAAGTATGGCTTTTACGCACCGCAAGGAGTACGTGGTGGCGGTGCTGGAGGCCAAAAGGCCCGAGACCCGTGCCCGCCGCATTGCCAAAACCGTGGAGGCGATGGCAAACAGGAAAGTATAAGAGTATAAATCAAAGTATAAAAGAAGAGGCGCAGTTCAACCGAACTGCGCCTCTTTTGGCGTATGGTATAGCTCGTATGGCTATTGAATGTTCACTGTAAAGGATGCCTCGATGTCCGTTTCGCCAACGGTTACGTCACTGTCGGCATTCTTAAGGCCTGGCTGGTGTTTCAGTGTGACCTTCAGGGTGCCGGTTTGGCCGGCGTTGCCGGTCAGCATTCTGGTTTTCAGACCTACCGGGCGGCCGTTGCTGTCAAAATCCTCCGGCACGACTTTCTGCACGACCAGCACGTCTTCAGGAGCGTCAAAGAAAAACTCGTGGTCTACCGCCTCTTCTCTGATTTCATCCTCAATCTTGTCGTTGAAGGTGATGGTGGCGGTGTACTGCGTGTTCGGAACCAGGCTGAGCGTTGGCTTGCTGCCGGCTGTAAAAGTGGCCGTAGCCGTCTGGATGCCCTTGTCGGTGGCAACTGGCTCCAGCGTCAGCGTCATAGAGGTGATGTTTTCCTCGTCTTCCAGCGGAGCCGGATCGTCATCGTCGCTGCAGGAGGTAGTAGATATAAACAGTGCGCCTAGCAAGAAAATAGTCAGGTAAGGTCTAAATAGTTTTTTCATGGTAAAGGTTTTTTAAAGAATGTACAACAATACGGGATTCACTATATAAATGATACTTATTTATTCATGTTGCTGAAATCGAACGGAATCCGCACGCGCAACAGCAGCATCCGGCCCAGTTCATCGGCGTAGTAACGCTGCTTGTTCAGGTAGTCGCGGTAAGCGGTGTTGAGCAGGTTGTTGCCGGTGATGCCCACCTCTATCGGCTGCTTGCCAAAGTGGATGGTGGTGCCTGCCTCCGCCTGCAGCAGGAAGTACCCATCCGGGGCCGGAGCAAAATCCTGCTCCGTTTTTTCGGGGGTGCGCCGCTGCTTCGCCACATACACGCCTCCCACCGACAGGTAGGTATCCGTCAACTTGCCGCCATTGCCAGAGGAAAATTCGTAGCGCAGGCTGTTGTCGAAACGGTTGGCCGGCATGTAGATCAGGTAGTCATCGGTATCGAGGTTACGTGCATACAGCAACGAGGTTTTCGACTCCAGCAACAGCCCCGTCGCCAGCCTGTAATCCCAGCTCAGGTCTATGCCCGAAAGCGTGGCGTTGGCCTGCGTATACTCAAACGCCGGGAAGGCTCCGCGAATAGTCAGCACCGGCTCCGGCAGCGGCCTCAGGTAAATATAATCACGGATGTAGTTGTGGTACAGGCTCAGCGTTCCGTTCAGGCGCGGGTTGCTAAAGTAGTCCACCGAAAACTCCAGGTTATAGGCCTGCTCCGACTTCAGGTTCGGGTTGCCGCTCTCGTAGGCGGCCGCGCTGTGGTGCACTCCCTCGCTAAACAGCTCGTTGGCACCCGGCGCGCGCCAGGCCGAGGTGGCACTCAGCCCGAAGGTCAGGTGGTAGCCCACGTCATACATCGCGGCCAGCGTGCCGGAGAGGTTGCTGAACTCATACTCGGGCTTAATCAGCTCGCGGTTATTCTCCAGCTTTTTCACCAGCAGGTGCTTGTAGTCGTAGCGCAGGCCTGCCTCCAGCTGCAGGCGATTTTTCCGCCAGGTTTCAGTGGCGAAGATGCCCGCCGTGGTGCCGGTAAAGTATGGCAGGAAATCGCTATAGCGGTAGGTGTTTTTCTGGTAGATCGTGCTGATGCCCACCAGGCCTGTCAGGTTGCCCAGCGGTTTGTGCTCAAACGTAGCCTCGGCAGTATGGGTGTTGAGCGTGAGCTCCAGGGTTGGGGCCTGGCTTACGCGCCGGCGCATGTCATACTCCTGGCGCAGGTTGCGCTGCCAGCCGTACACAAACTCCAGCTTGCCCGCCTCGCCCAGCTGCCAAAAACCCTTGGCCTTAAACAGGTCGTGCTGCACGTCCTGGTACGGGCGGTCGATGGCATACGTGAACCCGGCGTTGTCGGCGTTGCTGGGCCTGCCGCGCTCGATGGCATACATCAGGTCCTGCACACTGCCAATGTGCGACTCGCGCAGCACACCCAGCTCCGTGCTGAAGCGACTGTAGAACAGCTCTGCGCCATACTTCTCCTTGTTATATCCCAGCGCCGCCGAGAAATTCTGCTCCCGCAGGCCGGTGTTTTCCAGGTAATAGTCCGGCGTTTTGGCGTTACCGGCCTTGCGCAGCGTGCCTTGCAGGCGCCAGCTCAGCGGCGGCAGCTTCTCAAAGTTGCCCTCCACGGTGGCCGAAGTAGCCATCTGGCGGTTGTTGGTGCTGCCCAGCAAGTATAAATCGCCGCGCACACCGGGTGAGGTGGGCAAAGCCTTGGGCTCTACCAGCACCACCCCGCCAATCGCATCGGCCCCGTAGCGTACCCCGGCCGCCCCCTTAATCACCTTCATCTCTGAGGCAATAAAGGGGTCTATCTCCGGCGCGTGCTCAGCTCCCCACTGCTGCCCCTCCTGGCGCACGCCGTTGTTGAGCAGCAGCACGCGGTTGCTGTGCAGGCCATGGATAACCGGCTTGGAAATGGTGGGCCCGGTCTGCAGCGTGGTTACGCCGGCAATGCCTTTCAGCGTCTCGGCCAGCGCCAGGCCGCGCGTTTGCTCCAGCTCGCGGCCGCTTATACTTTGCTGGGTCTGGGCCTGCTCGCGCAGGTGCTCCCCGGTCACCTCCACGGTGCGCAGCTGGCGTGGGCTGGCGTGCAGCTGCAGGTCGCGGGTAGCCGAAGCAGTAAGCCTGACGGCAAACTGCTCCTCCTCGTAGCCCAGATACTTTACCTGCAGCGTATAGGCGCCACGGCATATCTGGTGGAAATGGTAGTTGCCGTACGCATCAGACATGGTGGCACGATCCAGCTCCGGCAAGTAAATGGTAGCCCCAATAAGCGGCTCGCGCGTGTCATGGTCCAGCACCTTGCCCGAAATGGTCAGGCCGCAGTCCTGCTCGGCGTCCTCGGCTACCGGTCCGGGCAGCGATTGGGCCCGTAATGCCGGCGCCTGCAACGCCAACAAAGCCAGCGCAATAAATATGGTTTTCGTCTTCAGCACGTCTTCTAATTTCAGCAATAATAAATGGGAGGCTACACCAAAGTATAACCTATAGCAGATTGGCCCTGCTGCGGCAGCCGCTACGCCAATGGCAGAAGCGGGCCTGTGAGGGCTCGTAAAAATATGTTTGGGAGGGTAAGCACGTGCCGCGGCCATACCTGGCAAAGTATAGACGGAGCGTGCGGGTTGCTGAAATCAGGCTACGGGAGGTCCCCGGAGATAGTATGGGATGGAGGTGCTGCCCTGCCAGGCACACGAATAAGAGCCGGCATAAACAGTGGTATGGGTAAAGGTGGTAAAGCTAAGGGTAAGCGTTTCGCCCTGGTACGGTGAGTTGAACACGTCCTCCACCGGGCAGTGCTTGTGTTTCATGCCTACCTGCGCCTCATGGGTGTCGCAGTGGTCGGCGTGCACCGTGTGCGTGTGCGGGTGCAGCTCCTGAATCAGCTCATCAGGCACCATGGCCCTGCTGAAGAGCAGGAGCAGCGCGAGGGCGATATGTTGGAGATAACGGTGCACGTCGGCGTTGAAACAAAAACAAAGATATACTATTTTCTACAATGTTGCATTTAGCATCGTTCCATGTTTATACTTTTCCTGTACGCACAAGTATAAATTGGGGTGCTGCTGCGGGTGGTTAGATAGGTTTCAGGTCAAAAGGTTTAGTCGGGCAAGTATAAAACTTAAGTTGCGATTAATCCACCCCTACCCCCTCCGAGGAGGGGAATTAAAGTACACTTGTAGAAATTCCCCTCCATGGAGGGGCGGGGGTGGGTTTACACTTTCACCAAAGTAGTGAACTGCAAACTGAGTTATAAATTAGCCCCGGAAGTATAAAAGTCTGCCGCAGCGGTAGTTTTTTCCGCCGCACCCTGCCATCCTGTCACGCTGGCGCCCTCTGGAACAGGTTTTGAAAGTATGGCCTGAAGTATAGTATCCGCAAAAGATCAACCTTAACCATATAAAGTATAGACAATGGAAGAAAGAGGTAATATCTCCATCCACACCGAGAATATTTTCCCGATCATCAAGAAGTTCCTGTACTCCGACCACGAGATTTTCCTGCGCGAGCTGGTGAGCAATGCCGTGGACGCCACGCAGAAGATCAAGCGCCTGTCCTCCATTGGCGAGTATAAAGGCGAGCTGGGCGAGCTGAAGGTGAAAGTGGCCGTGAACAAGGACGCCAAAACCATCACCATCTCCGACAACGGCCTGGGCATGACAGCCGAGGAGATTAAGAAGTACATCAACCAGATCGCGTTTTCGGGTGCCACCGAGTTTGTGGAGCGCTACAAGGACGCCTCTGCCGACAAGGATCAGATCATCGGTCAGTTTGGCCTGGGCTTCTACTCGGCGTTTATGGTAGCCGAGCGCGTGGAGATCATTACGAAATCGTATCAGGAGGGCGCTGAACCTGCCCGCTGGGAGTGCGACGGCAGCACCGAGTTTTCGATTACGACGGCTGAGCGTGCCGAGCGCGGTACGGACGTGATCCTGCACATCGCGCAGGACTCGGAGGAGTTCCTGGAAACAGCCCGCATCCGCACCATCCTGGACAAATACTGCAAGTTCCTGCCTGTGCCGGTAGAGTTTGAGGGGGAGACCATCAACAACCCGAGCCCGATCTGGACCAAGCAGCCATCGGAGCTGAAGGACGAGGACTACAAGGAGTTTTACAAGGAGCTGTACCCCTTCTCAGAGCCGCCGCTGTTCTGGATTCACCTCAACGTGGACTATCCGTTCAACCTGACCGGTATTTTATACTTCCCGAAGGTGAAGAACGAGTTTGAGATCCAGCGCAACAAAATCCAGCTCTACTCGCGCCAGGTGTTTATTACCGATGAGGTGAAGGACGTGGTGCCGGAGTTCCTGATGCTGCTGCACGGCGTGATCGACTCGCCGGACATTCCGCTTAACGTAAGCCGCTCTTTCCTGCAGGCCGACTCCAGCGTGAAAAAGATCAACACCTATATTACCAAGAAGGTGGCCGACAAGCTGGCAGAGATTTTCCGCAAGGACCGCGAGACATTTGAGAAGAACTGGGACGACATCAGCGTGTTTGTGAAGTATGGCATGCTGAGCGATGACAAGTTCTATGAGAAGGCGAAGGATTTTGTGCTGCTGCAGAATACGGAAGGCAAATACCATACGTTAGAAGAGTATAAAAACCTGGTGCAGGCCAACCAGACAAACAAGAGCGAGCAGCTGGTGCTTCTGTACACGACCGACGCCGACAAGCAGCATGCCTTTGTGGAGGCGGCCCAGAACCGCGGCTACGACGTGCTCAAGTTAGACTCCATCATCGACAGCCATTTTATTGGCCTGCTGGAGCAGAAGCTGGAGAAAACCACCCTCAAGCGCGTAGACTCCGAGACAATCGACAAGCTTATCGAGAAGGACGAGGCGAAGGAGAGCGTGCTGAGCGAGGGCGAGAAAGAGGAGCTGAAGAAAGTATACGAGGAGGCCATCAACAATAAAAACATGACCGTGGACGTGGCCCCGCTTGCCCCGGACGACGCGCCGGTGGTGATTACGCTGCCCGAGTTTATGCGCCGCATGAAGGACATGAACCGCGCCGGTGGCGGCGGCATGATGTTTATGGGCGAGATGCCGGACATGTATAACGTGACCATCAACGCCAACCACCCGCTGAACCAGCGCGTGCTGAAGGCCGAGGAGAAAGGGCAGCTGGCGCGTCAGGCGTTTGATCTGGCCCTGCTGTCGCAGAACATGCTATCGGGTGCGGCCCTTACCACCTTCGTGAAGCGCAGCTTTGAGCTGATGACCAAAGCGTAATACCCTTATTTTAAATACCTAACAGCTAAGGCAGTGTCCGTTTGGGCGCTGCCTTTTTTGCTTTTTGCTCCTGCTAAAGTATAAATGAAACTTACCCGGCGCGGGCACAGTTATAGGGGCCTGGTTGCCTGTTGGTGCGTATACTTATAATGTGCATCTTTACGTTGGGATAGTTGTTGATTGTTAATTGATTTCGGTAGATAATCAGGTGCAGCTAATTCGGCTGTGCATTCACTCATTCAAAAGTCACTCATTCAAAATTTGAAAAGCGCGGTTTATACTTTGTGGATAGGGATTTTACTGTTGAGCCTGGGCAGCTGCGGCCAGCCCAAGTGGAACAGTGACTATAACCTGAACATGGCCCGCCTGAAGGACGGCGACAAGGCAAAAACCGACGCCCTGGCCGCCGCCGACACCACCAAGCCCACCATCGAGACGAAAAACCCGCTGGAGGAGGAGATAGAGGAGAAAAAAAAGAAGCGCAAGGCCAAGCACAGCAAGCGCGAGTTTCTGGGCTACAAGATAAAGCGCGGGTTCACGAAAAGCGGCGGCAGCTACCGCGAGACCATCGAAACCTTCGGCTACCTGCCTGTGTACGAGGCACCGGATCGCTACGCCCCCTACAAGTATTACTACGATACCAAGAACCGCAAACTGGCCCGTTCTGCCGCTGTTCAGGAGGACACCGACCGCTACAAGGTGCTGCACGGCCCTTACAAGAAAACCCTGGACGGCGAGGTAGTGGAGGAAGGTTATTTTTACGTGGGTACCAAGCACCTGCGCTGGGAGAAGTACCGCAACAACGAAGACCACACCCTAGTGGGCAAGGAGCACTATGAAAAAGGCTTCCTGCGCGACGCGGTGGTAACTTATTACGGCGACACCAAAAAGATAAAAGAGGTAATTCCCTACGAGTACGGACAGGTGCAGGGGCCTTATTACCGGTTCTACGAGAATGGGCAGCTGGAGTGGAGCGGGCAGTATGAGAAAGGCCGCAAAGTAGGTGTCTGGATCAACTACTACGACTTCCGGAACCGCCGCCGGTACGAGTACCAATATCCTAAAACTGCCTACGACGCTCCGCACGAGCCGTACCTGCTCCGCGCCTACGACCGCCACGCCACCCCTATCTACGAGCGCGGCAAATTCGACAAACGCTCGCAGGCGAGTAGTAAGTAAGGTTTAGCCATTGCAAAGTATAGCTCTGCTCCCAGAGCGGAGGAGAGAGTTATGCTGCTGTTCCGGACTACTTCTGCGGACATCCTTGTCCGCGTTTCTGCAGTGCCGGGTCCAACCACCCCTGGCCCCTCCTTGTCTAAGGAGGGGAGTCTGTGATTACTTTCTCTAAAGTATAAGCTTGGTAGCTTAAGCCTTTGCGCGGACAGGTCGCGACCTGTCCCTACAACTTATAAACTCAGCAGACGATTACACCCCTGTAGAGCTTTGATCGGAAGCTTCGAACTCCCGTTCTTACTTGTCCTCAAGGGGACAGTAGTAATAGCAACGGCTATCGAACTGCTTCCCAGTTTTTCTGTGAGGCGCCTATGCGAGTTTTTCCGGTGCCGAGCGTGAGCGAGGCATTGCGACGTTAGGAGCAAAGGAAAAGCTCCCAGCGCCGAGCGGGAAAACGAGGCCTCCCGGCCTGGGAGGGCACCAAAGCCAGAAATGCAACAGTAGCTTATGTAAGGCTGGAGGATGAACGGCAGCTAGTAAGGATAGCTCGGTTCAAGTGGAAGGAAGCGGTGGCAATGCAAGTATAGAACGGGAAGAATAAATGGAGAAGTATAAGAAGTATAGCCCAAGTACAAGTATAGCTTTTCAAGCCAGTTGGACGACAAATCCAACATCATTAATAGCACGAGTTGCAAACTCGCGGCAGCGGTGAATGAAGGTACAAGCGGACGCTTGCCCCAGAGAGTATAACTCGCCTTCAGAAATCCAAGCGGCATACTCCTTCAATGAAACGCATCCTCAATATGATGAATAACCGGCGGAGACGACAGCGTGACCGAGATAATATCAAACCGCACCTCATGCCCCCACCCCTCCTGAAGTATAAACTCCTCCGCAGCGTTTAACAGCATGGCCTCCTTCTTCACGCCAACAGCCTCCTCTGGAAACCCGTACCTATCTGTAGACCTTGTTTTCACCTCCACGAACACCAACAGGTCGCCTTGCTGCGCGATAATGTCCACCTCGGCGCGCCGGTGCCGGTAGTTCTGCCGCAGGATGATGTAGCCCTTGCCTAGCAGGTAGGCAACAGCGTGGTCCTCGCCCATGCGGCCGGTGTGGAGGTGCTTGCTTATTTGAGAAGCCATATAAAAATTGTACTTTGCGGGCAGCTAAGGCTGCTTCGCCAACTTTAGCATCGGATGAAAGAACTTATTGAAAACTTTGCCCAGCAGTTGCGCCAGGCGATGCAGGCCGGGGAAAGCGAAACCGTAAACCTCGCCGGCCCCAGGTATAGTAATGTGGTGATGGCGGGTATGGGCGGCTCAGGCATCTGCGGCAACCTGGCCAAAACCTATGTAGCTAACAAGTTAACGGTGCCTGTGCTGGTGCAGAAGTGCCATAGCCTGCCCGCCTTTGTTGGCTCCAAATCATTGGTAATCGCCACCTCCTTCTCAGGCAATACGGAAGAGACGCTGTCTATGGTGCGGCAGGCAATGGAGGCAGAAGCGACTGTTAGCTTTGTAAGCTCTGGCGGAGAGATGCTTCGCATAGCCCAGGCTAACAACGTGCCGCACCTCACGCTGCCAGCAGATGCCGGTCCGCCCCGGGCTTGCATGGGCTTTATGCTGGTGCAGCAGTTATACTTGCTGCACTATGCCGGCCTGCTGGACGACGCCTTTAAAACAGAGCTGCGCCAAAGTATAGACCTGCTGGAAGAGCAGGCCGGAAGTATAAAAGTACAGGCCAGTGCCTTGGCCAGTTCGCTGCACGCACGGTTGCCCATACTTTACGCCGATGAGACTTTTATGCCCGTGGCGATGCGCTTTCAGCAGCAGCTGAACACAAACGCCAAGCAGCTGGCCCACGTGAACGCGTTGCCCGAGCTATGCCATAACGAGGTAGAGACCTGGCAAAACCCGTCGGAACTAAACGAGCGGCTGGCTGTTTTGTACATTAAAACAGGCTACGACCACCCGCGCAGCAGGCTCCGCATGGAGCTGGTACGGGAGGCGCTGGAGCGAAAGGGACAGCAGGTGCTGGAGGTAGAGGCCATTGGCGCTACCATGCTGGAGCAGATGTTTTATCTTGTCCACCTCTTCGACTGGGTGTCGCTGTACCTGGCCGGGCTGAATAAGGTGGACCCTGGCGACACAGAAACTATAAATCACCTGAAAAGGGAATTATCTAAAGTATAACGTGCAAAAAAATACCGACATACAGTTCAGGCACCTGGGGCTGATTGACTACAAAGAGGCCTGGGATTACCAGGACAAGCTCTTTACCGCCACACTGGACATTAAGGTGAAGAACCGTGCCGCTGGCCCGGACGAGCAGACGCCTACGCCAAACTACCTTCTCTTCTGCCAGCACCCGCATGTGTACACCCTGGGTAAGAGCGGCCACGAAGAGCACCTGCTGCTGAACCAGGAAGGGCTGCAGGCCAAAGGCGCCACCTATTACAAAATAAACCGTGGTGGCGACATCACCTACCACGGGCCAGGGCAGATTGTGGGCTACCCCATCCTGGATCTGGAGAACTACTTTACCGACATTCACAAGTACCTTCGTTTTCTGGAGGAGGCAATTATACTTACCCTGGCAGACTACGGCGTGGTAGCCGGGCGCATAGCAGGCCTTACGGGCGTGTGGCTCGACCACGAAGCGCAGCGTAACCCGCGCAAGATCTGCGCTATGGGCGTAAAATGCAGCCGCTGGGTAACCATGCATGGCTTCGCCTTCAACATCAACACCGATCTGGATTACTTTAATAACATTGTGCCGTGCGGTATTTCTGATAAAGCCGTAACTTCGCTGGCCAAAGAGCTGGGGCACGAGGTGCCGCTGGCCGAGGTAGAGGAAAAACTGTTGAAACACCTGGCCGCCCTTTTCGGCGCCAACATTACAACCGCTGCGCATGAAGAAAGACATTGATTTTGGGACGGTAGAGGGGATTGCGGTGGCTGTTGCCAAAGCCACAGAAGCAGTTGCCGACCAACCGGCCTGGAATGTATACCTGCTCAATTACAACAACTTTCCGGTAGAGAACGTGCTGGTGGCCTCTAAGGGCTACGGCATTATGGACGGGGAGGAAGTAAAAACCTCCGTGCTGCGCCACATGTTTGAGCGGGTGGAGGCAAAGAGCTTTGTACAGGTAGAGCCCATCGACCCGGCCATCTTCCACATCAACAATGAGTACTGGGTAAGCTATTACATCGGCCGCCAGATTTACGACAAGCGCTTTGTGTTTGTGCCCGACTCTATTGTGGAGGAAAACCTGATTGAGATAGGCATGCTGCAGACGCAGGGTGTGCTGCACTCCTGATCCGGCCTTACCAAAGTATAAATAAAGTATATCCCGGCTGCCGCCGCTGCTCCCATTCACCTTTTATACTGTGCACAGCTTGCTTCCAAAGTATAGCCTTATTTTCCGGATGCTCTTAGTCGTGTTGTGGCTGGGCGTGTGGCAGGCGCCTGTGCAGGGGCAGGTGTTGCCGCTGGAGCAGAAAAACACCATCACGGGCAATTGGCTGGTGCAGCCCGAGGGACAGGTGCAGCTGGTGCCCTACGTTTCGGGCCAGCATGCAAAGTATAAGGCCCTGCACCAGTGGCTGTCCATTACCCAGGCGCAGCCCTTCCAAATAGCCTTTACCGCCCCTAAGGATCTGTGCCTGTTTCTGAACAACCGGCTTGTCTTTAAGGCCGACTCCTCTGCCTACTATACCCTGGATTTGGCAGAGTTCAGCAAAGGGGCTGCGCCTGTGGAGGGCAAGTACCTGCTTACGGTATGGCACCCCGGCCAGCAGCCAAACGTGAGCACCTTCCGGAATGTGCCGCTCGTAGCCGACGAGCAGCAGGACGAGGGACAGCGCCCTTTCTCGGTGCAGGTGCGCGAGTACGTGAACCAAAATACCTTTATTATATTCATGCTGCTGATCGGGCTGTTGTATGGCCTGCTGCGCGTCAGCTTTCCCGCCGACTTCAAAAACCGGTTCAGCCCCCACAACTTCCTGCGCCACGACACACAGGAGATGCTGTACTCGGGCAAACCGTTGGGCACGGCCTCCAACCTGCTGTTCATACTTGCCTTCTCGCTTTCCATGGCGTTGCTTATTGCGGCCATACACACCAACGTGCAGCACGTGCGGCTGTTCAACCGCCTTTTCCCGGTGTCGGAGGCCGATATCACTACCAAAGTCCTCTTTTATACTTTGCTTATTTTCGGGGTGGTGCTGCTGAAGTATGTTTACCTGAAGGTGATGTCGTTTGTATTTGGCCTGGAGGAGTTGGTAAAGCTGCAGTACCGTGAGTTTCTGCGCTCGCTGCTGTTTATGGGACTTTTCCTGCCCTTCATCATGCTGCTTTACCTTTCCCTGAACATGCTAATGCCGGAGGCGATATTGCTTATTTCAAACCTGTCGGTGGCTTTGTTGCTGGTCATCAGTATCTTGCGGGTGTTTTATGGCGTAAATAAGAAAGTCTCGGTGATAAATTTGCATTTATTTTCGTACCTTTGCGCCACGGAAGTGATTCCGCTGGCAATTATGCTGGAACTGATCGTTTTTAACTTTTAGACAGCAGCGGGCGGGCATTACAGCAGGCGAACTTAAAAGCATTATTTTAATATGGCTGAAAGCAAAGCAAAGGGCTCTGCGAACCCTGAAAGACACAAGATTCCTATCAAAAGTATCCTGGTTACCCAACCACAGCCTACTACCGACAACTCTCCGTACCTTTCTATTGCAGAGAAGTATGGCATTAAGGTAGACTTCAGGGCATTTATTGAGGTGGAGCCTGTTTCCTACAAGGAGTTCCGTAAGGACAAAGTGGATATCCTGTCGCACACGGCCGTTATCTTTACAAGCCGCAACGCCGTGGACCACTTTTTCCGCATTTGCCAGGAGAGTAAAATAGAGATGCCTGCCGACATGAAATATTTCTGCATCTCTGACCAAACGGCTTACTACCTGCAGAAATATATTACCCTGCGCAAGCGTAAGTTGTTTGTGGGTGAGAAAACGGCCAAGGACCTGTTTGAGGTGATCAAGAAGCACAAGAACGAGAAGTACCTTTACCCTTGCTCCAACATCCGCAAAGACGATATCCCGGACTTCCTGAAGCAGAACAAGATCAAGCACACCGAGGCCATTATTTACAAGACTGTGGCCGCCGATCTGTCGGATCTGGACGATGTGACCTACGACTGCCTGGCCTTCTTCAGCCCGTCAGGTATCACGTCGCTGTTTGCCAACTTCCCGGACTTTAAGCAGAATAACACCCGCATTGCTGCCTTTGGCCCCACCACTGCCAAAGCGGTGCGCGACGCAGGCCTGGAGCTGGATATAGAGGCGCCGCACCCTAATGCGCCATCCATGACCGGAGCCATAGAGGTATACATACAGAACCAGATGCAGGAGGCAAAAAAATAAGCGATAACGCAACTTTTAAGCCTGGTTTGCATACGTACTAAAACGCAAAAGCCATTCCGATACAAAGGGACGGGCATTTGCGTTTTAGTGTTTAATAGCTATATTTGAATACGCTAGGTGCATTACTAGTTCCTTAACCTTGCCTTCTTGCCGCAGCCTATGAAAAAGCTTCTACCTGTCTTGTTGCTGGTGCTTCTGGCAGTGCCATTGGCGCAGGCGCAGCAACAGCCGCAGTTTACCCATTACGGGTTTAATGGCATGCAGATAAGCCCGGCTTACGCAGGTATAACCAAGCGGCCGGAGTTTATGTCCATCTACCGCTACCAGTGGCTCGGCTACGATGCCACCTTTGATGACGGTGGTGCACCGCAAACGCTTTTTTTGTCGGCGCATGCGCCGGTGCGGCTGCTCCACGGCGGCGTGGGCCTGAACCTGATGCGCGATAAAGTGGCCAACACCACCGTTCTCACCGCGGCACTCTCCTACTCCTTCCATATTAATATAGGTGAGACCGGTAAACTGGGCCTGGGCATACAGGGAAATGTGAACAACTATAAAAAGGGCCGCTATCGCGCCATAGATGAGGGCGACCCCAACGTGCCCTTCAACAGCGAGGACACCAAGTATGACCTGGGCGCAGGCGTTTGGTATGAGTCGGAGACGTTTTATGCTGGCGGGGGCATCACCAACCTGCTAAAGTCAGAGTACGAGTTTGCCGACTCCACCAATACCGGCAGGGGCGTGCTACTCGGGGAGAACCACCTCTACCTGACAGCCGGCTTCCACATGCCGCTAACTGCCGACCTTACCCTCACCCCAACTGCCCTTTTGAAGCACGACACCGAGACTTTGTCATTTGACGTGGGCGGCCGCTTGACCTACCAGGAAAAATATTGGGCCGGATTGAATTATCGTCATGAAGAAGCTGTTAGTGCCCTGGTGGGAGTTTCTTTGCTCCAGGACAATGCCCTGCGGGTGGGCTACGCGCTTGATTTAACTACTTTTAACAAGTCGGCCAAGGCTCCTACCTCGCACGAGGTAATGGTAAACTACCGCCTGCCAGAGCCAGTGGTAAGATTTAAGCCACCTGTAAGAACGCCCCGCTACTTTTTTACAAGGTAACGTTTGGTAATTGTAACAGCATTGTTACTTTTATGGGCGCTTCTTCAAAAAGTGCATAAAAAAATAATTGTACATTCCAATAATAATCAACCCTTTAGACCGTTTAAAAAATTAAAAAAGGCGTTGCAGTGAATTGTTTTTTATTTATTCCTATTTCTCATATATTTGCTACACTCGTAGAAGTGTGCTAAAATTTATTACAGAAAATTTACTTTTAACAGTCATCATGAATAAACTACTAAAGCTGTCTTCCTTCGTATTGGCGGTGGTGCTGCTTGCAAGTTGTGGTATGAGACGCGGGCCGCAAGGAGACCTTGTAGGCGCTGAAGACAGACCGGCATACAACCCTCAGGAAGTGCCCTACGGTATGGTTGCATGCCCGGGCGGTACCTTCCACATGGGGCAGGCTGACCAGGATATAGCAGCATCTATGGCAAACTTAAACAAGCAGGTAACCATTGGTGGCTTCTATATGGACGAAACCGAGATTACCAACAACGAGTACCGTCAGTTCATCAACGTGATGATGGAGGATTCGCTCGATGTACTGGGTGAGGAATATGTGATGACGGCGCTTTACCCGGATACCACCGTATGGGTAAAAGACTACACGTACCACATGGGCGACCCGTTGATGGAGTACTACTTCTCTCACCCGGCGTTTGATGACTACCCGGTTGTGGGAGTGGATTGGTTTGCAGCCAAGTACTTCAGCGAGTGGCGCACCAAGCACAAGAACCAGGCAAACGCCGAAAGCGGCCGCGCTCCAATGCCGCAGTTCCGCCTTCCTTCAGAGGCTGAGTGGGAGTATGCCGCCCGTGGTGGCCGTGATATGGCCGTTTACCCTTGGGGTGGACCCTACCTGCGCAATGCCAAAGGCTGTTTGCTGGCTAACTTCAAGCCAGGTCGTGGTGACTACTACAGCGATGGCTTTACCTACACTGCCCCTGTTGCCCAGTTCTTCCCGAACGACTTTGGCCTGTATGACATGGCCGGTAACGTAGCCGAGTGGTGCGAGGACGCCTATTCTGATGCCACTGTTCCGGTTACCTGGGACTTGAACCCGGTGTATAATGATGACAATGAGCCACGTAAAGTGGTAAGAGGTGGTTCATGGAAAGACATCGCCTACTTCCTGGAGACAGGCACACGCAACTTCGAGTTCCAGGATTCCGCCAGGTCCTACATTGGCTTCCGTAACGCCATGATCTACCTTGGACGTTCATCCGGCAGAGAGTTTTAAGAAGCATTTAATAGTAATTAAATACCAATCCCCCATTTAATCCTTTAATCAATCGTTCACTACTTTAATTAGAAAACAAAATGAGCAAAGCTAAAGGTCGCAGTTTCTTGTTCGACGTGTTGATGCCAAAAGTATATGGTATCGGTGCTGCTGTTGTGATTATTGGTGCGTTGTTCAAGATCCAGCACTGGCCAATGGCCGACTTAATGCTGATCCTTGGTCTGAGCACAGAGGCTATTATCTTCTTCCTGAGTGCGTTCCAGCCACAGCATGCGGAGCCGGATTGGGCCAGAGTATATCCACAACTTGCCGATGACTATAATGGCCAGGGTATCGTACCAGCTACTGCTGCTGTTGCCGGCCCGTCTGTAACAGGAAAATTAGACGAAATGATGCGTAATGCTGACATTACGCCAGAATCAATCCACCAGCTTGGCCTGGGCCTTAACCGCCTGAGCGAAACAGCTGCTACGATGGCTGACATGAGCAACGCTGCCGCCGCTACAGAGGAATACACTGTGCGCGTTAGAGCTGCTGCCGGCCAGTTGGATAAAATCAACGACGCCTACGCTACGACTGCGGACGCTATCGCGCAGATGGCTGTTTCCGCTACGGATGCGAAAGAATACCACACTCAGATTCAGGGAATGACCCGCAACCTGGGAGCTCTTAATGCAGTGTACGAAATGGAGCTTCAGGATGCCAACAACCACCTGAAAGCCATGAACAAGTTCTATGGCAACCTGAGCATGGCCATGGAGAACCTCACTGATGCCAGCAAAGATACAGAACAGTTTAAGCAGGAAGTTTCACGCCTGACGCAGAACCTACACTCTCTGAACACAGTGTACGGCAACATGCTGTCTGCGATGAAAGGTTAATCTTGTTTAGTAGTTCTATATCTTAAGAAAACAACAGTTAATATAGTATAAAATGGCTGGAGGAAAAGAGACACCAAGGCAGAAGATGATCGGTATGATGTACCTCGTACTGACTGCAATGCTTGCCTTGAACGTGAGCTCGGCTATCCTGTTAAAGTTCCAGTTCTTGGACGAGTCTTTACAGACGGTGAACAAGAAGACGGTAACGGATAACGCCGGGGTCGTATCGAATATAAAAGCTGCCATTGCGGAGAACAGAAATCCCTCTGCCAATGACCAGCGTGTGCTGAAAACAGCAGAAGAGGTACGCAACAGAACATCAGAGATGGTTTCCTATATCCAGGGACTGCGCGACATGTTGATTAAAGAGACAGGCGGGCAGAATGAGGAAGGAACCGGATATGCCAACCCAAGTGGAAATGATATCGTGGCAATGACCATGATCGGAGCCGCGAGCAAGAACAATGGCAAAGCTTACGAACTGGAGCAGAAGCTGAATGAGTATGCAAAGTTTCTGAGACAGCATCATGAACAAGTACCAGCTAAAATTGCCTTAAGTGGTTCAGAAGACCCTGTGGCTGCGAAGGACCCAGCTCAGAAACGTAAGGATTTTGCCCAATTGAACTTTGAGGAGACACCAATGGTGGCTGCTCTGGCAGTACTTTCTCAGAAAGAGGCGGAAGTGCTGAAGTATGAGGCTGACGTGCTGCAGAAGCTTGCCCAGCAGGTAGGTGCCGATATTATCAAGTTCGAGAAGATTTTTGCCATGGCGCGCGCCGAGTCTAAGACGGTTGCTGCCGGTACAAAATACGCTGCTGATATGTTCATCGCAGCATCTTCCGACAATATCACGCCAAGAATGTCTTACGGTGGCAAGCCTGTTAAAGTAGAGAACGGAATGGGGAGAGTAGAGTTTGTGGCTTCTGCCTCTAACTACGATGCCGACGGTAACTCTAAGCAAAAATGGACAGGTCAGGTGACTATCAACCAGAATGGCCGCGACACGACCTTCACTGTAACAGAGGAGTATATTGTTGCCAAGCCAGTAATTCAGGTGCAGTCCGCTTCTGTTCAGGCCCTGTATTTCCAGTGTGCAAATGAGCTTAACATTCAGGTGCCTGCTTTGGGTGCTGTGTATGACCCAAGCTTCAGCGCGAGCGGAGGACAAGCAATTAAAGGTGCAAAGAAAGGCGAAGTAACCATTATCCCGAATGCTACGGAAGTAACAATCAACGTAAGCAGCGGTGGCAACTCTATCGGATCAGAGAAGTTTAAGGTTCGCCCGATTCCAAAGCCGGAGATTGTGGCTTTGGTAAACGGCAAGCCTATCGACGTGAAGCGCGGAATTCCAGCACAGTCTTTCAGAGCGGTTGAAATTCAGGCAGTAGCTGACGAAGGGTTTAAGCAATTATTACCTAACGAGGCACGTTATAGAGTAACGAAGTGGAGAGCTTACCTGGTACGTGGCAACCAGCCAATTGATCAGGGCGAGTTTAACGGACCTACAGCTAACCTGACCAGCTTTGCCTCTAAAGCCAGCAAAGGCGACAGAGTGGTGATTGAAGTGCTTGATGTAAAGCGCCTCAACTACAAAGGCACGGCAGTAGATGTTCAGGTAGGTACACCTAACTTCCAGGTTCCTTTAAATTAACAAATAGAAGCTTACAAGGAGTATGAAATTAGTTAAAGCAATAGGTGTAGCAGCCGGTTTAATGTTGTCTGTAGGAGCCATGGCCCAGCAGGTATCAAACACTACTGAAAGCAACCCATCAGCAAGGCCTATTCCTGAGTCTGATATCCTGTTCAAGAAAACAGTGTGGCGCAAAATCGACCTTCGCGAGAAGCAGAACAAGCCCCTGTTCTCTGAAAACAGAGAGATCACGAAGATCATCATAGAGGCCGTTAAAAGTGGAGAGCTCACCGCCTACAGAAGCGATTCTGTAAGCACACCTATCACGCGCGAAGAGTTCATGCAAAATCTGACTCCTAAGGAATCTGAAGGAGGCCTGAGTGAGGAAGAAATTGCAGCTGGCTTCGGTCAGGTAGAGGAAGAGGATGATGCCTGGGGTGCTGCCCTTGGCTCTAGCGGCGGAACTACTGAAGCTGCTCCTGTAAGCAACGAGTACTTTCCAAAGCAGCTATACCTGCTGGAATTGAAGGAGAACGTGGTGTTCGATAAGAAGCGCTCACGCATGTACCACGATATCCAGACAATCAGTATTAAAGTGCCTGCCACGCTGAACCCACTGGGCTTTGAGCAAAATGTGGCTAGCTTTAAGATGAGCGATCTGGTACGCGTGTTCCGTAACAACCCGGAAACAGCAATCTGGTACAACGCGCAGAACGATGCACAGCACAAGAACCTGGCTGACGCTTTCGACCTGTGGCTGTTCAGCTCTTACATCACCAAAATCTCTAACCCTGGCGACCAGAACCTTGCATCCATCTACGGTGGCGGTAAGAACGGTCTGCTAGCTGCTCAGAATGCCTTGGAGGCACTGATTGAGTATGAGTATAGCCTGTGGAGCTACTAATATCCGCAGCAGCTTAGACATAAAAAGGAGACTCATTTGAGTCTCCTTTTCTTTTTGTGCCTACACCTGTAGCAGATTATACTTTATACCATTAATAAGTCAATACGGCGTACATCAGTGCCCTGGCTCGCCTCTGGCGAGTGTGAGCTATCGGGGCACTCTGGCCGCTTTAACTTTGTGCCTCCAGGCATGGCGGCGAGACGCCACCAAATGACGCACACTCGCCAGAGGCGAGCGAGGGCACAAGCTAAGGCGCACAACTTGTTCAATGTTGGTATTCACTGTGAACTAGAAAGTATAAAATCTATACTTGGAAGCGCAAGTATAACTTACAGGCAAAGTATAAATCATGCACCTGCGCCACTTTGAGTCGAATGGAGGTGTTCGAAAAGTATAGTAGCCTTTGCCTTGCCCACCTCAACCGTTAGCTGATCCAGGGAAAGCTCGCGCAACTTCTTAACGGATCTATACTTCTGCAAAAGGGCATCTGCAGTAGAGGGGCCAATGCCTTTGATGTCGGTCAGCTCTGTTTTTAAGGTACCGGCATCCCGCTTGCTGCGGTGGAACGTAATAGCAAAACGGTGCGCCTCGTTCCGAAGCCGCTGTATGAGCTTCAACGACTCAGATTTCTTGTCAATGTAGAGCGGCAGAGAATCGCCGGGGTAGAAGATTTCTTCCAGTCGCTTGGCGATACCCACCACGGCTATCTTACCATACAAGTCCAAGTCCCGGAGCGCTTTGACGGCCATACTCAGCTGACCCTTGCCCCCATCGATGATGATGAGTTGCGGGAGGGGCTGGTTTTCGTCGAGCAGGCGGCGGTAGCGGCGGGTAACAATCTCATACATTGATTCGAAATCGTTGGGCCCCACAACCGTTTTAATGTTGAAATGACGGTAATCCTTCTTACTGGGCTTTCCGTTTTTGAAGCAAACCATGGAGGCCACCGGGTTATCGCCCTGGAAGTTGGAGTTGTCGAAGCATTCGATCTGCCGCGGAAGTTCTGTCAGGCGCAGGTCCTTTTTCAGCGTTTCCAGTACACGCAGCTCGCGCTGCTCATTCTTCTCTTTATACTTCTCCTGCCGTCCCTCACGCTCTTTGCGCAAGTATAAAGCGTTCTTGAGCGATAAATTAAGCAGCTTTCTCTTATCACCAATCTGTGGGTAAGTAACCATCACGTTGTCAAGCGGTAGCTGCAGCTCAATGTTCGTGATTATCTCACGGGAGGTGCTTTCAAATTCCTGCCGTAGCTGAACTATTACAGAGGCGAGTATCTCCGCATCCTCCTCGTCCAGTTTCTTCTCCAGCTCCAGCGACTGGGTAAGTATAATGGAGCCGTTCATCACCTTCAGGTAGTTGATAAAGGCGCACTCCTCGTTGCTGGTGATGGTAAAAACATCGATGTTGGTGAGCGTATTACTTACCACGGTAGACTTGGCCTGGAAATCCTCCAGCAAGTCAAGCTTCTGTTTATACTTGTGCGCCACCTCAAACTGGAAGTCAGCGGCGGCAGCGGCCATCTGTTCCTTAAAGTATACTTTGGCCACGGAGAGGTTGCCGGAAAGTATGTTCCGGATCTGGGAAATGTTGGCGTTATACTCCGTCTCGTCCATCAGCGCCTCACAGGGGCCCTTGCAGTTGCCGATGTGGTACTCCAGGCATACCTTGAATTTGCCGGCCGCAATATTCTCCGGCGAGAGGTTATAGGTACACGTGCGGATGGGGTACAGGGTGCGGATCAGGTCCAGCAGCACGTTCATGGTGGTGACGCTGGGGTAAGGCCCAAAGTAACGCGAGCCATCGTTCTTCTTGTTGCGTGTGCTGATAACGCGCGGAAACCGCTCGTTTACAATGCAGATGTAGGGGTATGTTTTGCCATCCTTTAGCAGGATGTTATACTTAGGCTGATACTGCTTGATAAGGTTGTTCTCGAGCAGGAAAGCATCGGCCTCCGTGTCTACAATCGTAAACTCGATGTCCTTTATCTGCGAGACAAGCTTCAGCGTTTTTTTATTATGCTGGGCAGAGCGATTGAAGTAGGAGCTAACACGCTTCCTGATATCAATCGCTTTGCCAACATAGATGATGCCATGCTCGTCGAAGAACTTGTAGATGCCGGGTTTGTGCGGCAGGTGCGGTATTTTCTCCTTCAGCTTCTCGTTTGCTGGCATAAAGTAAGGGAATTAGATTTCCAGGTTAAGCTCGGTGGGCAGATTAAGGAACTCATCCTGCTGGGTAGAGTCAATCGGCACACCGCGGTTATACTTGTCACAATCTAATTCTACCGATAAAGGCATAGAAGGTTTAGGGAACGGCTCCTGTGTCAGGCCTATGGACTTATCATTATACACTTTCTGCATGAAAGCGCCGTAGATAGGCATAGCCAGTCGACCACCCTGGCCAAGGGCAAGGGTGCGGAAGTGGATAGAGCGATCCTCACCGCCCACCCAAACACCGGCCACCAAGTCTGGTGTGATGCCCATAAACCAGGCGTCGGAATAGTTCTGGGATGTACCGGTTTTAGCGCCCATCTCGTTTTTAAGGCCATTGCGGAAGCGCAGGCCATAGTAAGCGGTACCACCTGGCTCGGCAGCCGCCTTCAGCATGTGCACCATCGTATAGGCCGTTTCCTCGCTCAGAGCCTCTACAGTTTTAGGCATAAACTCCACCAGCACGTTGCCATGCTTGTCCTCGATGCGGGTGATAAAGTTTGGCTGCACCCAGGTGCCGCCGTTCACGAAAGTGCCGTAAGCGCCCACCATGTCGAACAGGGAAACATCACTCGTACCGAGTACCAAGGCCGGCGTTTCGTCAAGCGGTGTGGTGATACCCATACGGCGTGCGGTTTGTGCCACAGCCGGCGCGCCCAGCTTGTTCACCAGGAAAGCAGAGATAGAGTTAACAGACTCAGCCAGTGCCTTGCGTAACGTATAACGCTCGCCGCTATACTTGTTGTTGGCATTTTTAGGGCACCACATCTTTCCATCCGGCAGCGGGATGCAGTTTTCCGTGTCCAGCACCTCGTAGCAAGGTGGGTAGCCATTCTCGATGGCGGTGGTATACAGGAACGGTTTAAACGTAGAACCAGGCTGGCGGGAGCTCTGTTTCACGTGGTCATACTTGAAGTGCTTGTAGTTGATACCGCCCACCCAAGCCTTGATGTGGCCCGTCTGCGGCTCCATGGCCATGAAGCCGGTCTGCAGGAAGTGCTTGTAATGCTTGAGCGAGTCCATTGGGCTCATGACTACATCTTTCTCCCCCTCCCAGGTGAAAATCCTCATCGGGACTTTCTTGTTGAGGTAGTAGTTAATCGAGTCGTTGTCATCGCCGAAACGCGCCTTCAGGCGGCGGTAGCGGTCGGTACGCTTGATGGCCATCTCCGGGAAGCCCTTGAGTTCCTTCATGTTCTCATCCACCCACGGGTTGCGGCCTTTCCAGTGCTCGAAGAAAACCTTCTGGCGGTCTTTCATGTGCTCTACCACAGCCTCCTCAGCATACTTCTGCATGCGCGCATCGATAGTGGTGAAGATGCGCAGGCCGTCGGCATACAGGTCGTAGCCGTTTTCGCGGCACCACTGCAGCAGGAACTTGCTGGCTTCGGTGCGGAAGTATGGTGCCAAGCCAATGTTATGGCTTTCCACGCGGTAATCGAGCGTTATCTCCTCGTCTTTTAACTTATTAAACTCGGCGTCGGTCATAAAGCCATACTTAACCATCTGGGCCAGTACCACATTGCGGCGGCGCTTGGAGTTCTCGGGATTGAACTTAGGGCTGAAATTAGTAGGAGCTTTTAGTAAGCCCACCAGGACTGCCGATTCCTGCACATTCAGTTCCTCAGGCTTTTTGTTGAAGAAAGTCTTGGCGGCAACCTTGATACCGTAGGCGTTAGAGCCAAAATCCACGGTGTTCAAATACATTGTCATGATCTCCCGCTTGGTGTAGGAGCGCTCCAACTTCACAGCCATGATCCATTCCTTGGTTTTCAGGATGAGCATCCCGAGGCCGGGCACATCGTTCAGCACGCCGTTGTTGAGCTCCTCGCTACGCGTGTTAAAGAGATTTTTGGCCACCTGCTGCGTCAGCGTACTGCCGCCGCCTTTCTGGTTACCGGTGATGATACCAGCCGCCACGCGTACCATTGCCTGCGGGTCAATGCCGGCGTGCTCTTCAAAACGGATGTCCTCGGTGGCCATCAGGGCGTTAATCAGGTTCTCCGGAAGCTCATCGTACTCCACTGGGGAGCGGTTCTCGCGGAAGTATTTTCCCAGGAGTTCGTTGTCGGCAGAGTATAGCTCGGAGGCTACCTCGCTTTTTGGGTTCTCGAGGGTGCGCAGGTCCGGCATCTCCCCGAACAGGTTCAGGAAATTTATACTTACCGCGAAGATATAAAGTACAAAAGCCGCAAAGCCGCCGATAAACAGCAGCCACAGCACCGACACCACCTTTGGGTAAAAGGATTTTTTAGGAGTAATGGTCTTTTGACGCGTAGTCATGTAATTAATAATTGTCTTTGAAGAAGGTCAGGTATACTTCAGGATCTTTCTTCTGTATAAATTTCTCGAAGTTGGCAGAAGAGATAACAAAGGTAAGGAATTCTACGCCTCTTATTCTACCCACCGGAGCCTGCGGCGCCTTTTGTTTGATGTTATAAGAGGAGGCAAGCTTCAGATCCTGGAAAGAACGAGCCACCAGCATGGTTCTGCCGTCTCCAAAATCCTGGGACTCCAGCGTAAGCTTTTCATTTCTATAGTACATGTTGTTATACTTCTCATACTTCTGCCCAATGTCAGCAAAAGCCTTTTCACCTGCAGGGAAGATCAGCACAAAATAATAAGCCGAGTCTGCCTCCGTAGTATAGGCTAGCGGGTCTGCTGCCGGGTCAGCCAGGAGGGTGTCGATGGCCGTGGCCTCCTGCGCTACAGCAGTGTCTGCCTCTGGTGTTGCCGGCGGCTCCGGCAGTGCTGTGTCTCCTGGCTGCGGTTTAGGAGCAGGGGGCAGTACCGGCGATGCCTTGCCCACTGATGCAGTAGCCTGTGCAATTTCTGTGCTAACTTTCTGCTCCGGGCTGAGGGCAGCGGCTTCTTGCTTCGGGGCCGGTGGCGCAGGCGCCTCTGTTCTGAGCTGGTTTTTCTGTTCCAGGTCCTGGTAAGTGGCCAGCAGTTTGTCCGCCTGCTTCACCAGAGGGCTGTTCTTGTGCTCTTTCTTAAACCAGTTTAGCTTTTCGCGCAGCACCTCCGGCTTCTCGGTTCGGGCCGCAACCATGGCATCCAGAAACATGATCTTGTCCTGGATGTCGTTGAAAGGGTATTGGGCGGACACCGTCTTCAGTAGCTCCACGGCCTGCTGATACTCCTGCGCCTCGTAGTGAGCGTACGCTGAGTCATACAGGGCGTGTGCCTTCAGGTTGTCGGCAGCGGTTTTGGCCAGGAAGCCCTCATCATCCAGCAAACGGGCATAGGTGGTGTTGGGGAACTGCTGCTTTATCTTCTGGTAGTATACCTGCTGCTGTTCCTGGTTGCCGGTGCGGCCATACAGTAAGTATAAACTATAGTAGGATGCGGCTGCATGAGACGTATGCGGAAAGCGCTGCAACAGCTGCTCGTAGGTAGAGATAGCCTCTTTCGGCTCCTGAAGGCTTTGGGCATAGATGCCGGCCAGGCGGAAAAGCGCCTCCTCCACCATCCTCTCCGACTGCTGCATGGCGGCGGTGCTGAGCGGCAGGTTCTGCAGGTAAGCATCTACCTGGGCTTTCAGGCGTTCCTCCGGGCTAACCTCCGTTTCCGGTTCAGCTATACTTTCCGGGGTCTGTACAATCTGTACGGGCTGGGTTCCGGTCTCGCCCCGTGTGCGGATGCGCCAGAAGTCCTGGTTCGGCCGGTCGCCCCAGCGGCGGGTGAACTCGGCGCGGGCCGAGGCCATGGCCGAGGGGTTATCAAAGTACCACACGCCCCCGGTGTTGCTGGTGCCGAAGGTCGCGTTATTATTGTTCGTGCGGGTCTGGTTGCGGCGGCTCTCCTGCTCCTGGCGCTGAGCCTGCTCCTGCTGCTTGGCTGCTAAGGCAAGGCGCTCTTCCTCCTCGCGCTGCGCCAGGGTCTGCAAAAACGCCATGCGTTCTGCCTCCGGCATGTTGGCGATGTGCTGCAGGCTGTCCTGCGTGTGGATGGTGGTGTACTGCTGGGCAAAGTCGGCCAGGATATCGCGGCGCTCGGCCACAGCCTCGTACTGGGCTGCCTGCTGCGGGTATACCTGCACGGCGCTGTCGTAGTAGGCGGCCGCCAGTTCATACTTGTTCAGGTTCTCAAAATAGATTTCGCCGGCCAGTACATAGCTATAAGCCTTCTGGTTGGGCAGCGCGCCCGGCGTGCGCAGCGACTGTTGCAGGTGCTCCAGGGCCTTGTCATAATGCTGTTGGCGCAGCTCGAAGCGCGCCATCTCATAGTATATCTTGTCGCGGTACTCCTTATTCTTCTCATCGCGGAGCATGCGCTGGTAATACCCCTCAATGCGCTCCACCTCGTTGTTGTCGGCCAGTTCGGTTACCTGCCCCAGGTTCAGGCGGCTGAAGAAGCCCAGGTCGTAAGGAGGGTTGCTGCGAAGCACCTTGCTGTACTGCCGGTCGGCCTCCTTGTTCTGCCCCGTCAGCTGGTAAAGCTGCCCTAAGGTATAGCGTACCCGGGAGGCGGCGTCTTTCTCGTCAAAGTTAGGAAGGGAAAGGACCAGGTTTTCGATGAGTTGGGTCGTATCGCTTTGCAGGCGGTAGTAGTGTGCCCGGGTTAAGTATAGCTCGCGGGCATTGGCCTTGTTAAGGCGCTCCTTGCGCAGGTACTCCGATACCTGCTGGGCATTCTCCATCTCACCTAATACTATAAAGGAGCGCATGAGCCACACCAGCGCCTCGTGCCGCTCGTCTTTGCCCTTGCCGTTGGCATTGACATACTTGAAGGTGCGTACCGCTTCCTCAAAGTTCAGCTCGTAGAAGTTCGCCTTGCCAATCAGCACATAGCTGTTGTCAACCCACTTGCTGTTGGGGTGGTACTGTATCGGGAAAGAGGCTTTTTTCTTGATGTCCTCCAGGTCAGCGGCCATAGCGGTGGCTTTGGCGGTGTCGAGGGGCGGGAAGATGGGCAGCACCTGGCTGTAGTCGTATACTGTTTGCTCCTGCAGCTGCTCTTCCAGCAGGCGCAGCTTCTCCTTAGCCAGAAAGTAACCGTTGTAGCGGGCGGTGGTGTTGTGGTAGGCCTTGCTCATGGGGTTGTTGCGCTCGGCAGAGCAAGCCGACAACAGCAGTCCGGCAAGTATAAAAAGTATGTACAGCGGGTTCTTGTTCAAAGTAGCGGCGTGCAGCAGGTTTTCGGTGCTTCTAATATATAAAGTATAAACGCTTTGGGCGAGGCTAAAAGTATAGCCATCTGCGCCACAACAGCCCACACGGCAACGCCTGCCGGGCCGATTCGCATCTTATCTACAAAAATACAATAATCATCGGATAGTTAAGCATATAGCGCAATTGAGCCTGCTATTGAACTATACAATATTCCAAATGGTTTCAGGCCAGGTATACTTTGCCCTGGTTGCACTGTTTTGGCGCGTTGGCACGTAAAAAGGAGTATCTTTGCAAACTTCTGAAGCCATGGAACATCAACCGGAAAAAGAACAGCAGCCTGAGCAGCGCAGGCAGGAAAGTATAAAGCCTTATGTCAAATACTCCGGCATGGCGTTTCAGATGATCGGGGCGCTGGTGCTGGCTGCCTTTGGCGGCCGCTGGCTGGATGCCCAGGTGGGCAACAACAAGCCCTGGTTTACCATCGGCCTGCTGCTGGTAGCCGTGCTGGCCACCATGATCCTGACCATAGTCTCCATCAATAAAAAATAACTTACGTGAAGTTTGTCAGAAACCTGCTTATCCTAACGGCCATTCTTTGTGCCATCATTGGCGTCCTGCTACAATTTACCGGTTATACCCTGCTGCACAGCTACATCTGGCACATGCTCGTTTTTTTTGTATTCATCACCGGTTTTACCTATTATCTGACGCAACTGGGCTACAAAAACGACCCTGACAACTTCCAGGTGTACTATTTTGCGTCTATGGGTTTCAGGATGGTGCTCAGCCTGGGGGTAGTGGGGCTGTATATCTGGTTCTACCAGGAAGGGCGTTTGCAGTTCGTCTTCAACTTCTTCGCGTTATATTTCCTCTTCACCGGGTTTGAAATTTACAGTTTGTTGGCTAACTTGCGCCCGCATTTGAAAAGCCAGAATTAACGGTAGGTTCTGTCTGTAAAATCTTGCTTCTAAATCATTCTTAATGAAGAGGTTATTCGTTCTATTGTTTTCCTTCCTGACGCTAACTGCTTTTGCTGAGGCGGCCTCGGAAGATGGGAAGTTTGAGCCGGGGGCTATGATCACGCATCACATTGCGGATGATTATACCTGGCATTTTGCTGATGGTGTGGTGGCGTACCTGCCTGTTATACTTGTGGATAACGGCGAGTTCCAGGTGTTTTCCTCAAGCAATTTCTACAACGAAGCTCACGAGTTGGTGCCTTACAACGGCTATGCGCTGGACCATGGCCACATCGTGAAGGTGGATGCTTCCGGAGAGCCGTTGGCAGATCAGGCAGGGTTGTACGACTTCTCTATCACTAAGAACGTAGCGTCCCTGTTTGTTAGTGTGGCTTTGATGCTGGTTATCTTCTTTGTGATAGCAGGCCGCTACAAAAACAACGCAAAAGTCGCTCCTCGCGGAATTCAGTCTTTCTTCGAGCCCATCATTATCTTTATCCGCGACGAGATTGCCAAGGCGAACATCGGTCCGAAGTATGAGCGCTACATGCCTTACCTGCTTACCGTGTTCTTCTTTATCTGGTTCAACAACCTGCTGGGCCTGATGCCCGGCGGCGCGAACCTGACCGGTAACATCGCAGTGACCCTGGTGCTGGCTGGTCTTACCCTGCTTATTACGCTGTTTAGCGGCAATAAAAACTACTGGAAGCACATTGTAGCTACCCCTGGCGTTCCTGCCTGGCTGGCCCCTATCATGATTCCGGTGGAACTTATCGGCATCCTGACAAAGCCATTCTCCCTGATGGTCCGACTTTTTGCCAACATCACGGCAGGTCACATCATCATCCTGTCATTGTTTAGCTTGATCTTTATTTTCGAGAGCTTATCAGTGGCGCCGCTGAGCGTGGCCTTCTCTATCTTCATGATGTTCCTGGAGTTGTTCGTAGCCTTGCTGCAGGCATACATCTTCACCCTGCTGTCTGCCATGTACTTTGGCGGCGCGGTAGAGGAGCACGACCATGCGGATGAGCATCATTAATCAGAATTTTATTTTTTAACTATATATAACTATAACTATGTTGTTAGCACTTCTGCTTCAAGCTGTTTCTGAAGGCGCTGGTCTTGGTATTCTGGGTGCCGGTATCGGTGCAGGTCTGGTTGCTCTTGGCGCCGGTCTTGGTATCGGTCGTATCGGTGGCTCAGCTATGGAATCTATTGCCCGTCAGCCAGAGGCTGGTGGCAAAATCCAAACTGCCATGATTATCTCTGCCGCTCTTATCGAGGGTGTAAGCCTTTTCGGTGTGGTAGTGTGTCTTCTGATCGCTATTGCTTAATTACTTTTCTAAAGTAACAAGCTAACATTACCTGATCTCACGTCTGGGCGCATGGCCCAGACGATGAGATCAAAAACATAGTTCAGGTATAGTTAAAAGGTTGCCGCTGGCGCAGCCGCAATAAAAAGAATTTAATACTCAACCAACATAAACAATGGAATTAGTAACCCCTGGTATTGGTCTGATTTTCTGGCAGACGGTAGTGTTCCTGCTCGTACTGTTCCTGCTTGGTAAGTTTGCGTGGAAGCCGATTATGAATGCGCTCCAGGAGCGGGAGTCTTCTATCGAGAATGCCCTGAGCGCGGCCGAGAAGGCGAAGCTGGAGATGCAGGCACTGAAGGCAGACAACGAGAAACTGCTGGCAGAAGCCCGTTTGGAGCGTGACAAAATCCTGAAAGAGGCTACTGATGCCGCCAACAGCATTGTAGAGACTGCCAAGCAGAAAGCGAACGAAGAGGGTGCACGCATGATTGAGCAGGCTCGTGAGTCTATTGAGAATGAGAAGCGCGCTGCCATCACAGAGGTGAAAAACATGGCTGCCTCTCTGTCGCTGCAGATCGCAGAGCAAATCCTGCGAAAAGAACTGAGCGACAAGAACGCGCAGCAGGCGCTGGCTCAGGAGTATATCCGTGAAGTAACGCTTAACTAACAAAGTATAGACGCGGACTGCCACGGCAGTTTCCGCCTCATTATAAAAAAGCACTATGTCAGATATTAGAGTTGCTTCCAGGTACGCGAAGTCGCTGATTGAGCTGGCTGAGGAGAAGAATGTGCTGGAGCAGGTAAATGCAGACATGCAGCTGTTCCAGCAGGTTGTTTCCCAGAACCGCGATTTTAAGCTGCTGCTTCTTAATCCAATAGTAAAATCGGATAAAAAGCTGGTCATCATCAATAAAGTGTTTCAGGGAAAAGTGAACGAGCTGACGCTGGCCTTCTTCAACCTGATCGCGCGCAAGAGCCGTGAAGCAGTGTTGGAGGGTGTTGCTACTTCTTTCCAGGATCAGTACCGGGTGATACAAGGCATACAGAGCGCAGAGGTTATCTCTGCCACGCCGCTTTCACCTGCCCTGCGCGACGAACTGGGTAAGAAACTGGTGGCCCAGACAGGTAAGCGTATCGAGCTGGTGGAGCGCATCGACCCATCCCTGATCGGTGGATTCGTGCTGCGTGTAGGCGATAAACAAATCGACAGCTCCGTGAAGAACAGCCTTCGCAAGCTGAGAAATCAATTTAAAGACAACCCATATATTAATAAACTATAATCATGGCAGAAGTAAGACCTGACGAAGTATCAGCCATATTAAGAGAACAGCTGTCTAACTTCCGTACCGAGGCGGAACTGGAAGAAGTAGGCACTGTACTGCAAGTGGGTGACGGTGTCGCTCGTATCTATGGCCTTTCCAAGGCTCAGTCTGGTGAGCTCTTAGAGTTTGAAAACGGACTGCAAGCGCTGGTGCTGAACCTGGAAGAGGACAACGTAGGTGCCGTATTGCTCGGTGACTACAGCGAGATAAAAGAGGGTGCCACTGTAAGAAGAACTAACCGCATTGCCTCCATTAAGGTAGGTGACGGTATTGTTGGCCGTGTGGTGAACACACTGGGCCAGCCAATCGACGGCAAAGGCCCTATCGCCGGCGAGATGTATGAAATGCCACTGGAGCGTAAAGCCCCAGGCGTAATCTTCCGTCAGCCCGTAAACGAGCCAATGCAGACTGGTATCAAGGCGATCGACTCCATGATTCCGATCGGCCGTGGCCAGCGTGAGCTTATCATCGGTGACCGCCAGACTGGTAAGACGGCAGTTGCTATCGATACTATCCTGAACCAGCGTGAGTTCTATGACAGAGGAGAGCCGGTATTCTGTATCTACGTAGCCGTTGGCCAGAAAGCCTCTACCGTAGCGCAGGTGGTAAAAGCCCTGCAGGAGGGTGGTGCCATGGAGTATACCGTGGTGGTAGCAGCTTCTGCCGCTGACCCTGCTCCAATGCAGTTCTTCGCTCCGTTTACAGGTGCTGCCATCGGAGAGTTCTTCCGTGATACAGGCCGCCCTGCACTGGTAGTATACGACGACCTTTCCAAGCAAGCTGTGGCTTACCGTGAGGTGTCTCTGCTGCTGCGTCGTCCGCCAGGGCGTGAGGCTTACCCAGGTGACGTATTCTACCTGCACTCCCGTCTGCTGGAGCGTGCGGCGAAGATTAACGCATCTGACGAAATCGCTCAGAACATGAACGACCTGCCAGAGTCTATCAAGCACCTGGTGAAAGGCGGCGGCTCCCTGACAGCCCTTCCAATCATCGAGACACAGGCTGGTGACGTTTCTGCCTATATCCCAACAAACGTAATTTCAATTACGGACGGCCAGATCTTCCTGGAGACCAACCTGTTCAACGCGGGTGTTCGTCCGGCCATTAACGTGGGTATCTCGGTATCTCGTGTGGGTGGTTCTGCGCAGATCAAGTCGATGAAGAAAGTGGCCGGTACCCTGAAGCTGGACCAGGCGCAGTTCCGCGAGCTGGAGGCTTTTGCCAAGTTCGGTTCTGACCTGGATGCTGCTACTAAGCTGACAATCGAGCGTGGTCGCCGTAACCTGGAGATCCTGAAGCAGGCGCAGTTCTCGCCAGTTCCGGTAGAGGAGCAGGTAGCCACTATCTATGCTGCTACGAACGGTCTGCTGGACACTGTTCCGGTGAACGAGGTGAGAAACTTCGAGAAGGACTTCCTGCGCAACATGCGTGCACAGCATGCGAATGCCCTGAACGCCCTGCGCGCTGGTAAGCTGGATGACGAAACCACGGCTGCTATCAAGCAGGTGGCGAAGGAGACAGCTGCAAAGTATAATAAATAGTCTTTAAGTAAAGAGGCTGGAGGTTGGGGCAAGCGCCTTTAACCTCCGGCCTTTGCTCATAGCGATAATATATGGCAAGTTTAAAAGAGGTTAGAGGCCGCATCACATCGGTATCGTCTACGCAGCAGATTACCAAGGCCATGAAAATGGTGGCGGCTGCCAAGCTGAGACGTGCACAGGATAGCATTATGCGTATGCGCCCTTACGCGCAGCGCCTGAGTGGCATCCTGACAAACCTTTCCTCTATGGCAGAGGGGGCAGTCACAAATCCTTACGCAGAGAAGCGCGAGGCGAATAAGGTGCTGATCATCGCAGTAACCTCTGATCGTGGCCTGGCTGGTGCCTTCAACTCCAACATCATTAAGGCGGTTAACACGCTGGTGAACGGGCAATACAGAAGCCAGTTTGAAGCCGGCAACGTGACCATCCTGACGATTGGCCGCAAGGGCTTCGATGCTTTCCGCAAGAGAGGCTACAACGTGATCGGCGATTACAGCAACACGTTCACCAACCTGTCTTTTGATACCGTTCGCCTTGCTGCGGAGCATGCCATGGCAGGTTTTGTGGCAGGCGAGTTTGATAAGGTTGATCTTGTCTACAATGAATTCAAGAACGTAGCGACGCAGATTGTGCGCCATGAGCAGTTCCTGCCGATAGAGGAGAAGGCGGCAGAGGAGGCAGACGCAGAGATGACGCTGATCGACTACACGTTTGAGCCTTCCAAGGAGCAGATTGTGGAGGAGCTGATTCCAAAATCGCTGAAGATACAAGTATACAAGGCAGTGCTGGAGTCTAACGCCTCTGAGCACGGTGCCCGTATGACGGCGATGGACAAAGCCACGGAAAATGCCGGTGAGCTGCTGAAGGAGCTGAAGCTCACCTACAACAGGACGCGCCAGGCAGCCATCACGAAGGAGATCCTCGAGATTGTTGGTGGTGCCGAGGCCTTAGCTTCCAAATAAGCGAAATAAAAGGAACCAGAAGCAGCGCCCACCGACAAAAGTGGGCGCTGCTTCTTTGTGGCGGTGCCTGTACCTTAAGAATGATTAAGGTATAATAAAATAATAATGTTGAAACGCGGAATAAGGCGCATTACTAACTTGTACTTCCTATATTTGTAAGGAGAGAACCTATAGATAAATGAGATACAAAGAGTTACTCAAGTCCTTGGGAAAGGTTAAGGCCACGGCGGCCTTTGCACTACTGCTAAGCGCCTGTGCCGGCACAACCCCGAGTGCTCCGACAGCCCCCGCGAACAACAACACGAACACCCTTGCCGCCGCTGAGCACCCCATCCAGCAACGCCCGAAGCTGATAGTGGGCATCGTGGTAGACCAGATGCGCTACGATTACCTGTACCGCTACTGGGATAAGTATGGCAACGACGGCTTCAAGAAAATGCTGACCCAGGGGTATAACTTCAAAAATACCCAGTACAGCTACGTGCCGACCTATACCGGCCCCGGACATGCGTCAGTATATACCGGCAGTGTGCCCGCCCTAAACGGCATCGTGGGGAACAGCTGGTACGAGCGGGAGAAGAAAGCGACTGTTTACTGCGTGGAGGACAAGACCGTGCAGACTGTGGGCAGCAGCTCGAAAGCGGGACTAATGTCGCCTGCTAACCTGAAAACGACTACCATTACCGACGAGCTGCGCCTTGCCACTAACATGAAGGCAAAAGTAGTGGGCGTAGCCTTGAAAGACCGCGGTTCTATACTTCCGGCGGGCCACCTGGGCAATGGCGCCTACTGGTTCGACTCGGAGAGTGGCAATTGGATTACAAGTACCTACTATGCGCAGGATTTGCCGCAGTGGGTGAAGGAGTTTAACGCCAAAAAGCTGGCAGACCAATACCTGAGCAAGCCGTGGGAGACCTTGCTTCCGATTGAGCAATACACGGAGAGTACAGCCGATGACATGCCCTGGGAAGGTACCCTTGCCGGAGAGCAGAAACCGGTATTCCCGCACAATGTGCCTGCATTAAGAGGTAAGGACTATGAGCTTATCCGCTCTGTGCCGGCTGGCAACACCATCACAAAAGACTTTGCGCTGGCGGCACTAAGAGGCGAGGGGCTGGGCAAGGATGACGTAACAGACTTCCTGGCCGTGAGCTTTTCGACGCCAGACTATGTAGGCCATACTTTTGGGCCGAACTCCATAGAGGCCCAGGATGTTTTCCTGCGCCTGGACCGCGAAATGGCCGAGCTGATCAGCGAAATTGAGAAAGAAGTAGGCCAGGGCGAGGTGCTGTTCTTCCTGACGGCAGACCATGGGGCGGCGCACGTGCCCGGTTACCTGCAGAGCCTGAAAGTACCTGCCGGTGTGGCTACTTCCGCCGTGATTCGTGATTCGGTGGATGGGTACCTGGACAAAGTATACGGAAATGCTGATTGGGTAGAGCGTTACACCAACCAGCAGATCTACCTGAACCGTACAACAATAGAAGGCAAGAAGCTGAACAAAGCGGATGTAGAGCAGCGTGTGGCTGCTTATGTGCTACGTTTTAAAGGCGTGATGCGCGCGGTAACATCCTCGGCCCTGCAAAACAGTAACTGGGGTACCGGCATGATGGCCCGCGTGGAGAGCGGTTATAACGCCAAGCGCTCTGGCGATGTTATCCTGCTGCTGGAGCCAGGCTGGTTCGAAGGCTACGGGAAAGACCCGAAGGGAACCACGCACGGCTCATACTCCAACTACGATACCCACGTGCCGCTTCTCTGGTATGGCTGGAAAGTGCAGCCAGGCGAGAGCGAAGCCGAAGCGGCTGTTGCGGATATTGCACCAACAATAGCGGCCTGGCTATACATTCAGGAGCCGAACGGAAGCGTAGGCAGGCCTTTACAAGTATACATGAAATAAACCATAGCGCCTGAAGAAGAACAGATTGACGGCGTCTTTAACATTAACGATGAATATGGAGAATACAGAGGACAAGAACAATCCATGGCATAGTGTGAGTTACGGCGAAATGTCGCCAGAAGTGGTAACGGCTATCATTGAGATCCCGAAAGGGTCGAAGGCCAAGTATGAGTTGGATAAGGATAGCGGTATGCTGAAGCTGGACCGTGTGCTTTTCTCATCGGTAAACTACCCTGCCAATTATGGCTTTATCCCACAAACCTACTGCGACGACAAAGACCCGCTGGATATACTGGTGATCTGCTCTATTGACGTGCAGCCGATGTGCCTGATAGACGCTAAAGTGATTGGCGTGATGCAGATGATAGACAACAACGAGGAGGACGATAAAATCATTGCCGTGGCCTACAACGACATGTCGGTGCGCCACATCAACGATATTTCTGAACTGCCGCCACATACGCTGCTGGAGATGCGCCGTTTCTTCGAAGACTACAAGAAGCTGGAGAACAAGGAGGTAATCGTGGAACAGTTCCTGGGCCGCGAGCATGCTTACAGAATTATCCAGGAGAGCATCGACCTTTACAACACTACATTTGGCGAGCCTTCGAAGAAAGAGCAAACGCTTTAAAAACTTTACTTTTCCTGTTTAAGCCTGGCCCGGGGTAACCCGAGCCGGGCTTTTATTTTTTGGCAGTGGCAGCTCTAAGTATGGTGCCCACACCCAGAACTGCAGGCAGCCGCGTTTGATTGGCGGAGGTTTTGTTGCGTACTTGCAGAGTAAATGAGCCTGAACAGAGACATTAGTATAAGAGAGGCGGAGCGCCACCCGCGCTGGTGGCTGGAGGGGCTGCTGTACAGCAGTGTCTTCATCTCTTGCTGTGGCCTGGCGCTGACCGCAGAGACGTACCTGCTGGCCGGGCTGCCGGTGTCCTGGGCGATGGTAGTGTTTGTGTTTCTGGCTACGCTGTTTACCTACAACCTCAGCAGTGTGCAGAGTATCGTCCGAAGGCCAACCCAACTTATAAACAGGCACGACCCGGTGTGGGGGCAACGGCACAAGCGGGAACTGGCGGTGCTGGGGCTGTTAAGTATAGCCATGGCAGCAGGAGTATACTTTTGGTTTGGTCTGCGGATAAATTGGTGGTTTCTGCTGCACCTGGCCGTAATTTCGGTGGGATACTCGGTGCCGGTACTTTATAAACGAAAGCGCGTGAGGCCGCTGCGCAGTGTGCCGCTGCTCAAAGTGTTCCTGATAGCCTATGTATGGGCAGTGGTGACGGCCATGTTCCCGCTACTGGACGCTGGCATGGACGTATGGCAACCGGAAACCCTGTGGCTTTTCCTGCGCCGCTTCTTGTTTATACTTGCCCTCGCCCTCCTCTTCGATATCCGCGATTTTTCTTATGACCGCAACATGAACACGCTCACTTTCCCGGGCTGGATAGGTGTTCGAAACACCAAGCTACTCTCGCTGGGGCTGCTGGGGCTGTATATGCTGGTGGTGCTGGCAAGTGGGGAGCACGGGTTTATACTTTGGGCCCTGCTGGCAAGTGCCCTGGGAGCGGCCGTAATCGTATGGCGCTCTGCGGAGAACAGGCCGCGCGCCTACTTTGCCATAATGGCCGATGGGGCCATGCTGCTGCATGCGGGGCTGGTGGTGCTGGCTATGGCAGTGGCTGGCTAAGGTGCAAGAAAGCCTTGGGCAGGTGGTCTATCACGTCCGAGGCGGTCATGCCTATCTCACCCACCGTTTGCAGCGCCAGGTCGGCGGCCAGGCCATGTATAAACACCCCCAGCCGGCACGCCTCCTCCAACGTATACTGCTGCCCCACCAAAGCCGTAATAATGCCCGTCAGCACATCGCCGGTGCCGCCAGTGGCCAGGCCGGGGTTGCCGGTGGTGTTAAAGTATATTTTCCCCTCCGGCGTCCCGATGGCCGTATGGCCCCCTTTCAGCACCACATAGCAGCCATACTCCAGGCAGAACTCGCGCAGGTGCTGCAACCGGTCGTAGTCGTTCTTCACCTTGCCCACCAGCCGCTCAAACTCCTTGGGGTGCGGTGTGAAAACAAGCTTTTTCTTGTAGAGCTGTCCTTTCAACTTCTCACTGCCGGCAACCAGGTTAATGGCATCCGCATCGATAACCAGAGGAAGGGAAGAAGTCGCCAGCAGTTGCCCGATAGCGGTTTTGGTAACGCGTTCGGTACCAATGCCCGGGCCAATCCCAATAACGCTATACTTATCCAGTTCCGGCGGCAATTCCGAAAGGTGCCTGCGGTTTTTGTCGGTGAGCGTCATGGCCTCGGCGACGGCCGTTTGCAGGATAGGATAGCCCGCCTGTGGCACCTGCACCGTGAGCAGGCCGGTGCCGCTGCGGAGGCAGGCACGGGCCGCCAGCACGGCGGCGCCCATTTTGCCGAAGCTACCGCAAAGCAGCAGCGCATGGCCATAGGTGCCCTTATGGGAGAATTTCTTCCGGGGTTTTAGCATTCGCTGCACATCTTCCTGCCGGGTGCAGTATAAGTTTGATTTTACCTCAGCGATAAACGGCTGGCTCAACCCGATGGGCACCACTTGCCACGCGCCTACAAAGGGTTCGTGCTGGGGCAGCAGAAACGCCAGTTTGGGGAGCTCAAAGCTAACGGTATACGTTGCCCGGATGATGGCCCCCTCCTCAGGTGTCTGGCTGTCGGAGAAGAGGCCGGAGGGGATATCGATGGCGGTGATGGTGGCGCGGCTGTTGTTCAGTTGGTCAATCACCTTACCATATAAGCCGGTAACGGGACGGTTCAGGCCAGTGCCGAAGAGGGCATCTACCACCAATACATCTTCACGAAGTTCAGGTATCATGCTCTCCTGTTCCACGTGGATGGGCTGCAATTCCTCAGGCAGGCGCTTCAGGTTTACCTTAAAATCATCCGAAGCCTTAGATGTATCCCCCACCACATAGGGTTGTACTTTATACATTCGCTCGTGGAGCAGGCGCGCCACGGCCAGCCCGTCGCCGCCGTTGTTGCCGGGGCCGCAGAAAATGTGTACCTCCGCACCCGGCTGAAACTTATTTTCAAACCAGCCGGTAAAGGCTTTCGCTGCCCGTTCCATCAGGTCGGTGGAGGAGATCCCTTCTTCACGGATAGTATAAGCGTCGGCTTCGCGGGTTTGGGCAGCGGTGAGGATTTTCATGTGGAACAGCAGGGTTAGTATGCCTAAATATACTTTATTGTGATGGTACGGTTGCGGGTGCAGCAGGTGAGGACGGGCAATGCATCCGCAGAAACAAGCGCGATAAAAATGCAACCGTCAGGGCACAAAAAAGAGTAAAAACCAGTTTATAAGCTACTGCTCAACCCTAAACCAAAGTATAAAATTGAGACTGAAGTACAAACTAATCTCTTCTCTGCTGAGTTTGATGGTGCTGGCGAACCCTGTACTGGCGCAGCAGCCAGGTATAAACCAGGATAGTAGCAAGGCATTTTCGGATACGGGCCTTTCCGTAACGGCAGATACAATACGACAGCCAGGCTTCGACCTGCGCAACAAGGCTATCATCACGGCTGAGGGCGACACCATTTACCCGGGCCAGAAAAATCCCTTCACGGAGTCGCAGCTGCGGGAGGGGGAGAACAAACGCTACCTGAAGCGCGCCGTGATTCCGGCTGCCGCCCTTATCGGATTAGGAATCTATACCATACAGGACCGGGGGCTCTTCAGCAGCTTTGATGCCCGCGATGCGCGTAATAGGCACGCCCCGGATTTTGCCACGAAGGTGGACGACTATGTTTTCTTCGTGCCGCTGGCCTACCTGTACGGCTTCAATGCCTTCTCCTCCCAGAACCGCCACGAGGTAGGGCGGCAGACAAAACTACTGATTGCCTCCGGCGCGCTGACCTCCGCCCTGGTGTGGCCCACGAAGAAACTCACCAACATCGACCGGCCCAACAACGACAACCACGCCTTCCCGTCGGGGCACACGGCCTACGCCTTTACCATTGCCACGGTGGTAGACAAAGAGTTCCGGCACAAGAGCCCTTGGGTGAGCGTGGGCAGCTATGCCATTGCCACCGGCACAGGCGTGATGCGCATGCTCAACAACGAGCATTGGATGGCGGATGTGCTGGCCGGTGCCGGCGTCGGTATACTTTCAGTGAACACGGTGTACTGGCTGCACGACAAATTCGCCAAAGACAAAGGATTGAACACGATGGTAGTGCCCACGGTGCTGCCCAACGGAAGCCCGGGTGTGGGGCTGAGTGTAACCTTTTAACCTATACTTTACGAAGAGAGAAAGGCGCTGCAGAAAGGAGCGCCTTTTCTTTTTAACTTTACCCGATGCCATACGTCCGCTGCCTTATCCTATCATACTTCTGTCTGCTCTCCGGCGTCGCCATCGCCCAGGTGCGGCAGGTGCAGGGCGTGGTGCGCGATGCCGCCACCGGCGAGCGACTGCCTTTTGTCAGCATTGTGGCCAACGGGGGCGAGACCGGCACCACCACCAACCTGGAGGGAGAGTATAGCCTGCGCCACCAGCAACCCATCCGCAGCCTGCGCTTCAGCTATGTGGGTTACCTGCCCAGTACCATCTACCCAGACTCTGTGGAAAGTATAAATGTGCAGCTGCAGCCTACCTCGGCACGGCTGCAGGAAGTGGTGGTGCTGGGCACCGGCGAAAACCCGGCGCACCGCATCATCCGGCTGGCCACGCAAAACCGGGCGCGGCACCGCCTGCAAAACCTGGAGGGCTATACGTACCGCTCTTACAACAAATTTATACTTTCCGCCAGCGCCGTAGAGGAGCGGGAGCTGCGCGACACCCTGCAACTCTCCAAACGCGACTCGGCTTACCTGAAAATGCGCAACCTACTGGGCAAACAGCACCTCTTCCTGCTGGAGAGCGTCACCGATTACGCCTTTCTGCAGCCCGACCTCACCAAGGAAACCATCCTGGCCACGCGGGTGTCGGGGCTGCAGCAGCCGAGCTTTGGCCTGGTGGCCGCCGAGGCCCGTGAGTTTTCCGTGTACGACGACCTGCCGGTGTTCTTTGGCAAGCGCTACCTGAGCCCCCTAAGCCCGGGCAGCACCCGCAAGTATAACTTTGTGCTGCAGGAGACGGTGGTGCAGGGACAGGACAGCATCTTTATCATCTCTTTTGAACCGCAGCAGGGCAAAAACTTCGAAGGGCTGGAAGGGCTGCTTTACATCAACGGCAATGGCTGGGCCGTGCAAAACGTGCTGGCCGGTTCGGCGGGGGATGACGAGAAACGCAACATCCAATTGCAGCAGCGCTTCGAGCGGGTGGGGCCGCAGCAACAGTGGTTTCCCACGGAGCTGGATGTGGAACTGACTATTCCGCAACTCAACCTGAACGGGCACCAGCCTTACGCGCACATGCGCACCTACATCACCAACATCCACCTGAACCCTAACCTGCGCCGCTCTGAGTTTGGCGTGGTGGCCCTGCAACAGCAGCCGGATGCCGACCGCCAACCCGACAGCTTTTTCCAAACCTACCGCCCCGACTCGCTCACGCAACTGGAGCAGCGCACCTACGAGCGCCTCGACAGTGTGGGCCGCGAGCGCAAGCTGGACCGCACCATCCGGACGATGGAGTACCTCATGGCCCGGCAGATTCCCATCGGTATCATCAGCCTGGACCTGCGGCGCCTGCTACGGGTAAGCGCTTTTGAGGGAATGCGCCTGGGGATGGGGGCCTATACCAACGACCGGCTGTCGGAGCGGTTTAAAGTGGGCGGCTACTGGGGTTATGCCTTCAAAGACCGCAAGGCCAAGTATGGCGCCGATGCCTCGGTTATACTTTACCAGCCGCTGGAGTTGCAGCTAAGCGGCGCCTACTTTAAGGATGTGCTGGAAACCGGCGGGCGGCGGCTTGCTTTTGAGGAAGGCTACGGGCTGCTGGGCAACCTGCGGCGGGCCCTCCTCACCGACATGGATTACACCACCCACCAAAGTATAGGTTTGCAGGGCCGCGTGCAGCGTTACCTGCAGGCCAGTGCCCAGCTTAGGCAGGAGGAGCGGCGGCCAACCTTGCTGCAGCCGGAGGGGCAGCCTGTGCCGGTATTTAACCTCACTGAGGCAGTGGTGGGCCTACGCTTTGCCCCCGGCGAGAAATACATGGAGCAGTTTAACCGCCTGGTGCCTATGGCGGGAGAGGGCAAGCCGGTGCTGTGGCTGCAGTACACCCGTGGCCTGGATGGTTTTCTGGACGGAGACTACAGCTACAACAAGTATGACCTGCGGCTGAAAACGCTGCTGCGCCACCGCACCTTCGGCGAGAGCCGGATTATACTTTCGGGCGGCTGGGTGGAGGGCAATGCCCCGCTGGTAACGCGCTACAACGGCTACGGCAGCAACAACCGCGACTACAAGCTCTACACCAGCGAGGGCTTTGAGACGATGTACCCTTACGAGTTCTTCACCGACCGGTATGCGGCCCTTTTCTTCTCCCAGAACTTTGGCAAGCGCCTGCTCAACACCCGCTTCTTCGCCCCGGACCTGGTGGCTGTCACAAACGTTGGTTTTGGAGGTATGGAGGAGCCGCTGCAAGAGCTGCCGGAGGTTGCTTTCAGAAGTATGCGCAAAGGGTACTTTGAATCGGGGCTGATGCTGGACAATATCATCAGCTCGCCCATCAGCGGGGTGGGCTTGGGTGCCTTTTACCGCTACGGCCCATACGCCCTGCCAAACTCGCGCGACAACCTCCGTATAAAGCTTACCGTGAGCCTGCTGTTTTAGGCGATGTTGACCTACGGAAGTATAAAGTATAAATCGGAGCGGTGATTGCCAATTACTTAATAATAGGCATGTAAAAGTATGATTGTGTTTGTAAAGTATAGTGATGGTAAACAAAATCATAAAGTATAACGCATGCTAACCTATAAATCCATAACTTTGTCGCACCTTTTTCCCACTCAGAATTCAACAGCATGACAGTTTCTAAAATGGCGCAAAACCTAATCGGCTCCGAGATTATTCGAGTAGCCGGCGAGGTGAACGCAATGATAGCCAAAGGCGAGCCTATCTGTAACCTCACCATCGGCGACTTTAACCCCAGCATCTACCCGATTCCGGAGGAGCTGCGCAAGGGCATCACCAAAGCTTATGAGCAAGGGCACACCAATTATCCGCCTGCTAACGGCGTGGCGGTGCTGCGTAAGGCGGTGGTCAATTTCACGCAGGAGCGCCTGGGGCTAACGTACCCTGAGAACGACATCCTGGTAGCCGGCGGCTCACGTCCGCTCATTTACGCCACCTACCTGGCTCTGGTAGACCCAGGGGATAAGGTGGTATACCCTACTCCCTCCTGGAACAACAACCACTACTGCCATTTGTCTGGCGCGACGCCGGTAGAGGTGAAAACACGGCCGGAGAACAACTTTATGCCGACCGCTGAGGACGTAAGGCCGCACCTGAAAGGCGCTACCATGCTGGCCGTGTGCTCGCCGCTGAACCCGACCGGCACGATGTTCTCCAAAAAAGACCTGGAGGAGATTTGCGACCTGGTGCTGGAGGAGAACCGCAGCCGCAGGGAAGGCGAGAAGCCGCTCTACCTGCTCTACGACCAGATTTACTGGATGCTGACCTTTGGCAACGCCGAGCACTACGACCCGGTGAGCCTGCGCCCGGAGATGCGCGACTACACCGTTTACATCGACGGTACCTCCAAGTGCTTTGCGGCCACTGGCGTGCGTGTAGGCTATGCTTTCGGCCCGACGGTGGTGATGGACAAGATGAAATCCATCCTGGGTCACGTGGGTGCCTGGGCGCCTAAGGCAGAGCAGATGGCTACGGCCGAGTTCCTGCAGAACCCGGAGGCGGTAGACAGCTTCATGAACGAGTTTAAGCCGAAAGTACGGGAGAGCCTGGACACCTTGTATAACGGGTTCCAGGAGCTGAAAGCAGAGGGCTTTGCGGTGGATGCTATCGAGCCGATGGGGGCGATTTACCTTTCAGCCAAGATAGACCTGGCAGGTAAAACCACCCCGGACGGCAAAGTGCTGGAGACAAGCCAGGACATCACGTTCTATGTGCTGCACGAGGCCAAGCTGGCCGTGGTGCCGTTCTCGGCCTTCGGTTCCGGCAAAGACCTGAACTGGTTCAGGCTGTCAGTGGGAGGCGCCTCGCTGGAGGATATCAAAGCCTCGGTTGGCAGGCTGCGTGAAGCCCTGCAGCAGCTGAAGTAGACCAGTGATTCACAGGACTTAGAAGATTATCCTGATTCTGAAAAAGTAGCTTGTTTGCCCTCGCTTGCCTCTGGCGAGTGGGAGGTATGGCTTGGCCCTCTGGGACAAATAAAACCGAATGTATACTTGAAGAGACGCAGCAACGACTGCGTCTCTTTTTTTAGGCGTTACTCAATCTGAATCTGGCGGTTTATACTTTCTTCCAGCGATATCAGGGTTTCGGTGCGCTGCACGCCTTCTATGGGCTGTAGCTTCTCGTTCAGTACCTCACGCAGGTGGTTGGTGTCGCGGCAGACGATTTTGGCAAACATGCTGTAGGCGCCCGTGGTGTAGTGCAGCTCCACCACTTCGGGTATCTCCTTCAACTTCTTTACTGTCTCCTTGTACTCCGAACCCTTCTCCAGGAAAACCCCGATAAAGGCGCAGATATCAAAGCCCACGGCCGCTGGGTTTATCAGCAACTGTGCCCCTTTCACCACACCCATCTCCGTCAGCTTCTTCATGCGCACGTGGATGGTGCCCCCCGAAACGTTCAGTTCCTTGGCGATATCAGTGTAGGGACGGGTCACGTCCTGCATCAGCAGGCGCAAAATCTGTTTATCCAGTTTATCAATTTCGTAATGCATACGCTCTTTTACCTACCTCTTTTAACATATTTTCAAAGATAAAGGTTATTATTGAAAATTTGATAAATAAATAAAATTATATTTGTTAAATTTTTAAATAAGAACAACTGTTTTTACATTTGTGATGTATAAATGCTGATTTCATTAACAAAAAATCAAAAAAATGTCAGAAACATTAACATTAACAGAACCAGAGGTGCTCGATGCTACCGTGCGGCACCTGAGCCGCGTGCAACTTCCCAAAATCCTGAAGGTGCAGCAGGGCATCGTGCGGGCCACCCACGACTTCATGTACAAAAAGGGGCTGACGCAGCTCATGCCGCTCATGCTCTCCCCCATCACCGACCCGCTGAACCATGGCGTGGTAGACGCCACCATCGGCTATGCCGACCAGCGCTGGAGCCTCACCAAGTCGATGATTTTCCACAAGCAGCTGGCCCTGATGAACCCCGAACTGAGCAGCCTCTACATCGTGTCGCCGAACGTGCGCCTGGAGTTCTCTGACCGCGCCGCCACCGGGCGCCACCTGTTTGAGTTTACGCAGATCGACTTCGAGTTTAAGGGCAAGGACCGCTTTTTCGTGATGGAGTTTATGGAGGAGCTGGTAAACTTCGTGTTCCGCCGCCTGAACGAGGAGCTACCGGAGACGATACTGGAGCTGCGTGGTGAGCTGCTGCCGCAGTACGAGAAGTGGCAGGTGCACCGTACCGAGAAGCTGGAGGCAGAGCTAGGCCCAGATTACGAGCGCATCAAATCCGAGGAGGCAACCGAGCCGTTCTGGCTGCTGAACCACAAGCGTGAGTTCTACGACAAAGAGGATCCGAAGAAGCCGGGCACATACCTGAACTACGACGTAATCTGGCCAGAAGGCTTCGGAGAAGGACTCTCAGGGGCAGAGCGCGAGTATGAGTACCACCAAATCCGCAAGCGTATGGCCGAAGTAGGCACCGATGAGGAAGCCTTTGCGCACTACCTGGAGGTAGCTAAAGAAGGTGCTATCCCGAGAACGGCTGGTGGAGGTTTTGGCGTGGAGCGCATGACCCGTTTTATCTGCCGTCTGAAAGATGTGAACGAGGTAACTGTTTTCTCGCGCAAACCTTTTACCAAAGCCATTTTCTAGCACCCGCTAATCGCATGCTTAAATGAATAGGATATGGATGACAATAGCGATAATGCAGATAATCCTGCGAATTATAAGATAACAGATTGGTTTAAGCTGATGTGAAGGCCTGCTGCTGAAATGCTGCAGGCCTTTTTGCTTTGGAGCTGGTGAGGGAGAAAAGCAAGTGAGAAAGGGTTATAATGAAGTATGCTGGTGGAGTGCCGGGTACAACCACTGCTGTTCCGGACTTCTTTGTCCGGACTTCTTCTGCCGCGGACATCCTTGTCCGCGTTTCTGCAGCACCGGGCCCAACCACCCCTACCCTTCCTTAGCCAAGGAGGGGAGCTTACTTTTACTGCTTGCAAAGTATAAGTTTTATAGCGACAGTTCTCCTGCGGACAGGTCGCGACCTGTCCCTACAAAGTATGGGACTCAGCAAATGATTACACCCCTATTGAGCTTTGCTCGCAAGTTTCGAACTCTCGTTCTCACTTGTCCTCAAGGGGACAGTTTATACTTGCTACACTCTTGTCATCTCGAACACTCTTGAGGCGGGAGCCGAAGAGAGCCAGCGTAAGCTGTAAGAGATCTAGCGGGGACTCTAACCAGATCTCTCCCAGAGGTCGAGATGACAGCAAATGTGGGCTATCGATTCTGTTCCCAGCCTTTGGGTGGGGGTAGGGGCCCTCGTATAAAGAGCGCCTCGAGAGGTTCCGGTGACGAGCGCAAGCGAGGCATTGCGACGTTAGGAGCAAAGGAAGCGAAAGCAGCGCGATGCCCTTATCGAGGGCACCTAGCCCCAAGGCGAGGCCTCCCGGCCTGGGAGGGCACCAAAGCCAGAGATGAAACGAGTCGTTTGTGGGAGCTAGAGGATGAACGGTGGTTTGGAAGTATAGCTTGCCTTAAGTTGCGTGAAGCGGTAGCTTGCTAAAGGTTTGGTTCAAGCGAGGTGCTGGCGTCGTGGAGCTTCTCGTAGAGCAGCAGCGAGGCCATGGCGCTGGCCAGCACCATGCGCGTATCGTCTGAGAGGTCAGGCTGCAGCCATACTTTGCCATTGTTTAGCACTTGCACCGCCCCCAGCACCTGGTCGCCGGCCTTGAACTCGTACCCCACCATATCGGGCAGCGGCATACTTTTACCCTCAAACTTATACACGGGCACTACCGCGTAAATAGTGCTGCCGTTGGAAAGCTCCCCCTCAAAGCGCTGGCGGTCCTGGTAATGGCCCGGATCGGCAGTGAGCAGGTGCCACTGTCCGCTCTCCGGGGAGGTGAAGTAGCTGGCGTAGTACTCCAGGTTGGGCGAAAGCCGAATGCTGATGCCGTTGTTAGACTTCAAGTTCTTCTCGTGCAGGCGGCTGGCTCCAAACACATACCACTCCGTGCCCTGGGCGCTCCTCAGGCTAAACTCGTGTTGCTGCTTAGATTTAACATTTTCGTAGCCGAAGAGGTTGAAGCCGCCGCTGTTCCGCCACCCGCGGTGCACGTTGCCTACCGTGTAATTGCCGATGGCGAAGCTACCGTTCGGCTTAAAGGTTTTGCGGCCTTCTACAGGCAGTTCCTGCGCCTGCTCTTTAAAGGTGGGCTCCACAGCCATGTGCGGCATGGAGCAGGCCTGTAGTGCCAGCAAGCCGGCCAGTACAGCGGTTCGTAATCCTTTTTTCATAGTTTTATAGGTAAAGAGGTGGTAGAAATGATAAGTATAGCCATAGCATATATAGTGCCAGCTGCTGCCAAAGAAGCTGAGAATGAAGCTAAAAGTATGGCTACCGGAATTATGGGGCAGGCGAAAGTATAAATCGGGCAAGTATAGGCTGATAAGCCAAACTCATAAGACCCTCCAGGTGCTCGCGCGCGGACACTTTTATGTCTTGAAATGAGACAGGGACCAATAAAAAAGGCAGAAGCCGTAGCTCCTGCCTTTCCTGCTTTTCGCAGATGTATACGTTAGAAATTCAGGATAACGTCCTCGATGATGTCGCAGCACTCGTGCAGTTGCTCCTCCGTCATCACCAGCGGTGGCGCAAAGCGGATGATATCGCCGTGCGTCGGCTTGGCTAGCAGGCCTTTCTCCTTCAGCTCCACGCATACGTCCCAGGCGGTGCGGCCATCTGGTGTCGGGTTGATGATGATGGCGTTGAGCAGGCCGCGGCCGCGTACCAGTGTCACCAGCTCAGGGCGCTTCTCTATCAGGCGCTGCATGCGCTCCCGGAACAGCTCCCCCAGCTTGTAGGCGTTCTCCGTCAGGCTTTCATCTTTGATTACCTCCAGGGCGGCGATGGCGACCATGGCGGCCAGCGGGTTGCCCCCGAAGGTTGAGCCGTGCTCGCCCGGCTGGATGCACAGCATGATATCGTCGTTGGCCAGTACGCAGGAAACCGGCAGCACACCACCCGAGAGGGCCTTGCCAAGTATAAGCACATCGGCTTTCACATCGTCGTAGTAGCTGGCCAGCAGCTTGCCTGTGCGCCCGATACCTGTCTGTATCTCATCGGTCATCAGCAGTGCGTTATACTCCTGACACAGCGCATGGGCCTTGGATAAATAACCCTCATCGGGCACTACCACGCCAGCCTCTCCCTGAATCGGCTCAACCAGGAAGGCACACACATTCGGGTTCTCTTTCAGGGCCCGCTCCAGCGCCTCCATGTCGTTGTACGGGATCACCTTGTAGCCCGGCATGTAAGGCCCGAAACCCTTAGTGGAGTCGGGGTCGGTGGAGAAGGAGATGATGCCGGTGGTGCGGCCATGGAAGTTGCGCTCTACCACGATGATCTCGGCGTTGTGCGGGGCAATGCCTTTTTTAAGGTAGCCCCACTTGCGGGCCAGCTTGATGGCAGTCTCTACAGCCTCGGCCCCGGAGTTCATGAACAGCGACTTGTCGTAGCCGAATAGTTCGCATACGTACTGCTCGGCCAGGCCCAGCTTGTCGTTGTAAAAAGCGCGGGAGGTAAGCGTAAGCTGCTGCGCCTGCTCGGAAAGCGCCCCCACAATTTTGGGGTGGCAGTGCCCCTGGTTCACGGCGCTGTAGGCCGACAGGAAATCATAGTAGCGTTTTCCTTCCACATCCCACAGGTGCACCCCCTCGCCGCGGTTCAGCACCACGGGCAGCGGGTGATAGTTATGGGCGCCATACTTTTCTTCGGTGTCGATGGCCTGCTGGCTGGAGGTAAAGGTTTGCGTGTTCATAGTTTTCAATTATCAGATCTCTTGGGTAAAGGCAGTGTAGCCGCTCCTCTATATTACAAAGAAATGGGTGTAGTTGTTGTCAAATTTACACAATTACGGCCCACTTCAAAACTAGGCCCGCCGCTGCCCAGCCATAGGAAAGGAAACGGACAGTTTTTGGAGGCATGTACTTTATTTCCGAGCTTTGCGGGAAACGAGGAAGGGCTTTGGCGCAGAAATTAACAGAAGGAGAGGACTTTTACTTTAACGAGCAGGGGCTGATGGTGCTCACGGCAAAGTACCTGCAGAAGCGCGGCTACTGTTGCAGAAACGCCTGCAGGCACTGCCCCTACGGCTTCCGGAAAGAGGTGGCCGCCAAGCAGAAGAAAGTATAAATCCTGTTACCGGAGCGGCGCCTGCGATGCAGATTTTATACAGGCAAAGTAAAATTTTGGCTACAGGTTTGATATTCTGTATCTTTTTATAGATATTTGCACCCCTATTGAATAAACCAGAAAAGAATACAAGATGGCACGAGTTTGCGACTTAACAGGTAAAAGACCACAGGTAGGTAATAAGGTTTCGCACGCTAACAACAAGACGAAGCGTAAGTTTTATCCAAACCTACAGAAGAAGCGTTTCTACATCCCGGAGGAGGATGCATGGGTGACGCTTAAAGTTTCTACTTCTGCACTGAGAACCATCAACAAGAACGGTATCTCTGCAGTGCTGAAAAAAGCTGCTGAGCAAGGTTACATCCTGTACTAGTAGTGGCCCACTTCCGGCTGCAAGCCGCTGGCAGCTTAGCTGAACCGCAGTAGCAGGCATTTCCGGAGAAAGCCATCTGGTACTTTACGATAAACATCGGCAACGGAGAGAAGCAGTGATGCATTCGCTCCGTTGCTGTTTTTTTAACCTTTGCCGTTTCCTGTAATAGCAAGAGGCGCAGCATGTGGCAAGTGTAAATAGTGTGAACGCCCGGCGGTGGTTTCACAAGAAAATTTATACATTGTTTGTAATTAGAGATTTAAGCTTTTATATTTGCAGTCCTAAATAAAAAATTACTGTCGAGATGGCTAAAAAAGCAAAAGGTAATAGAATCCAGGTGATTATGGAGTGTACAGAGCACAAGGCTACTGGCATGCCTGGAACTTCAAGGTACATCACTACCAAAAACAGAAAGAATACTCCTGAGCGTCTTGAGCTGAAGAAGTACAACCCTGTGTTGAAAAAAGTAACTGTACATAAAGAAATTAAATAACCATGGCTAAGAAGGTAGTTGCAACCCTAAAGACCGCTACAGGTAAAGACTGGGCAAAAGTGATCAAAGCTGTGAAGTCTCCAAAAACTGGTGCTTACGGCTTTAAAGAAGAGATGGTGCCTGTTGACAAAGTTCAGGAGTTCCTTTCGAAGAAATAATACAGCCTACTCTACATCGATAGATAGATTACATGAAGAAGTCCCACTGTTGGGACTTTTTTAGTATATTACCGTATCACTGAGATAGCATTCACCCTACATATAAACCGGCATGGGAATTTTTGACTTTTTCAGCAAAGAGAAGAAAAAAGAATCGCTGGATAAAGGCCTTGAAAAAACCAAAAGCAGCTTTTTTGGGCAGCTGAGCAAAGCTGTCATGGGCAAGTCCACGGTAGACGTGGAAGTGCTCGACGAGCTGGAGGAAATCCTGGTGCATGCCGACGTAGGAGTGGACACGACAGTGAAGATCATCGACCGCATCGAGAAGCGCGTAGCCCGCGACAAGTACGTGAGCACCGATGAGCTGGACATAATCCTGCGCGAGGAGATTGCGGCCCTGCTGGAGGAGAACCGCGCCGGCGACGGTGCCAACTTCGACCTGCCGAAAGACATCAAACCCTACGTGATCATGGTCGTGGGCGTGAACGGCGTGGGCAAAACCACCACCATCGGCAAGCTGGCTTCTCAGTTCCATAAAGCCGGGAAAAAGGTAGTGCTGGGCGCTGCCGATACTTTCCGTGCCGCCGCCGTGGACCAACTCATAGTATGGGGCGAGCGCGTGGGTGTGCCGGTTATCTCGCACGGCATGAACACCGACCCTGCCTCCGTGGCCTACGACGCCGTGAAAAAAGGCGTGGAGCTGAACGCCGATGTGGTCATCATCGACACAGCCGGCCGACTGCACAACAAGGTGGGCCTGATGAACGAGCTCTCCAAGATCAAGCGCGTGATGCAGAAGATAACACCGGACACGCCGCATGAGGTGCTGCTGGTGCTGGACGGAAGCACAGGGCAAAACGCCCTGCTGCAGGCCCGTGAGTTCACCAAGGCTACTGACGTAACGGCGCTTGCCATTACGAAACTAGACGGTACAGCCAAAGGCGGCGTGGTGATTGGCATCTCGGATGAGTTTAAGATTCCGGTAAAATATATCGGGGTGGGCGAGAAAATTGAGGATCTGCAGCTGTTCGACAAGCAGCAATTCGTAGAGTCGTTCTTCTCCCGCAAATAAGTATGGCCATGGCTAAGTTCCTGTTGCTGGCGCTGCTGCTCTCGCAGTGCAATGGCGCCAACCAACACCATCAAAACACACAAGAGCCGATGGAAAACCAGGAACAGGCAAAAGACGCTCAGGGCCAGCAAGCCCCTATACAGCAGGGAATCAGTGGACAGGTGCTGTGGGTGTCAGGCAACCAGATGCCCTCTCCGGACGCCCCACCCAGCAAAGGCCGCGGTGTGCAGCGAACCTTGTACATCTACGAGCTCACCAACGCCAGCCAGGCCAACACCACAGAAGGTGTTTTTCACACCAACATTCAAACTAATTTAGTGACTCAGGTTGTTACAGATGCTAACGGTAACTTTGCTGTTAGCCTGAAGCCCGGCAGGTACAGCCTTTTCTCGAAGGAGGAAAAAGGCCTGTTTGCCAGTATCTACGACGGGGAAATGAACATCAACCCGGTGGAGGTGCAGCAGGGGCAGGTAACACAGGTAGAGTTTCTGATAAATTATCAAGCAAGTTATTAAGCTTCGCTGCAACGTTATCCCTCCTTTACTTGCTACTGCTGTTTACTACCATCAACAGCGTTGCTCTGCCAGCATAGTGCCTTTTAAGCCATAGTAGCCTTTCTGATACATACATTTGGCTCATAACGAGATCCGTGCTAATTTGTACCGCAATAAAAGGAATACCTATCCCTACCTTCTTCAAATTATCTATTAAAAGACGCGCCTGAAGTATGGCGCACCCCATCAGAGCGCAGCATGTGCTTGGCTACTCCGTGTGTACCCTAAAACAAACTTATGGCAAAACATCTACTCGTTTTTCTTCTACTTCTTCTTCTATCTATCTCCGCCCGCAGCCAGGAATGGCAGTGGGTAACACAGGCCGGTGGCAATTATACAGAGAGCAGCCAGCTTGCGGTTGATGCCCAAGGCAGTAGCTACACTGGTGCAAAGGGGCATGTGGTAGGAGCAGCCAGCGTCAGCGCATTAGGTGCGAATTACGCAAAAAGTATAGCCGCTACATCAGTAGGAAGATCCAACGTAGCAGACTTTGGCGGTAATATGTCCCGTGCAGGTGACAATGAAAGGGGAAGTAATCTCTTTAGTGCCCAGTTACGCTCCGTTTCCATGGCTGCTACTCCTACTATAACGGTTGGTACGCTTCCCGCCAGCTACAGCACATGCTCTGGCACTACGTTAGACATTCCCTTTACAACTACAGGCACATTCCAGACAGGCAACACCTTCCAGGCGCTGCTTTCAGACAAAAATGGCTCTTTCGTAGCGCCTACTTTAATAGGACAGGGAGCGGCAAGCCCTATTAAAACCACGATTCCAAGCGGTGTTGAAGCTGGGGCCGGGTACAAAATAATGGTTATTGCTACGTCCCCTTACACAGCAAGTGAAGCAAGTGCCAAGAGCATCGAACTGATAACAGTGCCTATACCCGGGGCGATGGTTGGTAATACTGCGCCATGTGTAGGTGAGACCGGGCTAACATACGCTATCCCGGCTCAACCAGGAGCTATCGCTTACGACTGGAAGCTGCCCGTAGGGTGGTCCTTCCTGGAGGGGCCGGGATCACCAAGTATAAAAGTAAAAGCAGGCGCGCAGTCTGGCAACATTGCTGTTACCGTTACGACTGCGTGCGGCACAAGTGCAGTTACAACCTTATATGTAAGCGTTGATAACACGGTGCCCAGCCAGCCAGCGGCTATTGTTGCCTCCAAAACAGAAGTATGCCCTGGCATGGAGGTAACGTACAGTATAGCTCCGGAGGCCAGTGCAACAGGCTATACGTGGACAGTGCCACACGACTGGTCTATAACCTCAGGACAGGGAACGAGTAGTATTACAGCAATAGTAGGAGTAAATGCAGGAATGGTGTCAGTGGCTGCTTTTAACCAGTGCGGTGTCAGTGCGGCGCAAACCTTAAATGTATCAGCGGGCCCGCCTGCTGCGCCTACAGTAGTGGCAGCTACGGGCTGTGTAGGCAGTAGCGTCACCCTGCAAGCCTCCGGTGCCTGGACAGAATATGCTTACTACTGGTATACTTCTGCCACTGGCGGTGATTACATTGCTAAAGGCGCCTCCTTCACCACGCCCCCGCTTAAAGCCACCACCACTTACTACGTTTCTCTTGTAGCAAAAGGCGGCTGCGAAAGCCCAAGAACTGCCGTTACAGCCACTATCACCCCGGAACAATTGGCGGAGGCAGGACCAGATGAAACTGTTTGCGCTGGCGCCCCTGCTTTTACGCTGGCAGGGTATGCCCCTGCAGGTGGCGTGTGGGCTGGGGCGGGAGTGACGGCAAGCGGAGAGTTTAACCCTTCCATGGCTGGTGCAGGAGTTCATACGCTGACGTACAGCATGCCCCCTAATAGCTGCTTTGCCTCCGCAACCAAAACTATCACAGTCACACCGGAGCCTGTGCTAACCTTACTGCCTTTTGAGGATGTATGCAGTATCATACACGATTTTGATTTGTCAAAAGGCCAACCAGTGGGTGGGACGTACAGTGGCATCGGAGTAGACAGCACCAGATTTGATGCAACAGTGGCGGGAGTCGGCACACACACCATTACGTATACTTATAACTTTGATGGAGGCTGCAAGGTGTCGACAACGCAGACGATAACCGTTACCACCTGTACGGGGCTTCCGGAGAGCAAGCTGGCTTCTCAACTCATACTGTATCCTAACCCTACCCAGGCAGAGATACGGGTAGCGCTGCCATTGCCAAAAGCAACGTCTTTGACGCTGCGCCTCTTCGACACAAAGGGGCAGCAAGTGTACGAGCGGCATTTTGGCAAAATGCAAGGCGATTTTAAACACATGATAGACCTAAGCGCAAGACCTAAAGGTATCTACCTGCTACAGTTGGTCCTGAATGATGGCGTGATAACCAGACGGGTGGTAAAGGATTAACAGCCAACCCATACGGCTTTTTAGAAAAGAACAGCCTGCTGTAGAGCAGGCTGTTCTTTTATTAACCAAACATATTGTACTTTTGTAGCACATTTTACTAATCGAACTAATACCGGTTTGCGGTGGTTCTCAGTTACTGAGGATTATTGCGCTAATACATACACACGTGAAAGTAAGAAGTTTAAAGAAGGATAAGGTTAACGTAGTTACCCTGGGTTGCTCTAAAAACCTGGTGGACTCCGAAGTACTGATGGGGCAGCTGCGTGCCAACGAATTTGAGGTGGCGCACGAGTCTGACAAGGACGATTCGAACATCATCATCGTGAACACCTGCGGCTTTATCGACAATGCCAAGCAGGAGTCTATCGATACCATTCTGCGCTACGCCGAGGCCAAAGAGGCCGGACAGATTGATAAGCTATACGTGACCGGCTGCCTCTCGCAGCGCTACAAGGATTCGCTGGAGGAGGAGATTCCGCAGGTGGATGCCTACTTCGGTACGCTGGAACTGCCGCGCCTGCTTAAGACGCTGGAGGCTGACTACAAGCACGAGCTTATCGGGGAGCGCCTGCTGACCACACCTTCTCATTTTGCTTACTTCAAGATTGCCGAAGGCTGTAACCGCCCTTGCTCTTTCTGCGCCATCCCGCTGATGCGCGGTAAGCACGTAGACCGTCCGATAGAGGACCTGGTGCGCGAGGCAAAGCGCCTGGCAGGTATGGGAACGAAAGAACTTGTGCTTATCGCCCAGGACCTGACCTATTACGGCCTGCAGCACTATGGCGAGCGCAAGCTGGCCGATTTGCTAAGAAACCTCTCGGATGTAGAGGGCATCGAGTGGATCAGGATGCAGTATGCTTACCCGTCGCAGTTCCCGATGGAGGTGTTTGACGTGATGAACGAGCGTGAGAACATCTGCAAGTACCTGGATATGCCGCTGCAGCACATCTCCGACAACATGCTCAAGACCATGCGCCGTGGCATCAGCAAGCGCCGCACCATCGAGCTCGTAGACCAGATTCGTCAGCGCGTGCCAGATATTGCTTTAAGAACTACCCTGATTGCCGGACACCCGGGCGAAACGGAGCAGGACTTCCAGGAGCTGTATGACTGGGTGGAAGAGACACGCTTCGACAGACTAGGCATCTTTACTTACTCACACGAGGACAACACGCACTCCTATACGTTGGAGGACAACGTGCCGGACGAGGTGAAGCAGGAGCGCGCCGACGCCATCATGGAATTGCAGCAGGGCATTTCGGTGGAGCTAAACGAGGAGAAAATCGGCAACACTTACAAAGTGCTCTTCGACCGCAAAGAGAGCGGCTACTTCGTGGGCCGTACCCAGTACGACTCCCCGGAGGTAGACAACGAAGTGCTGGTGCCAGCCGACAGCAACTACGTACGCCTAGGCGACTTCGCCAACGTGAAGATCACCGATGCCTCGGATTTTGATTTGTATGGAGAGGTGGTAGGGTAAGCGACACGCATAGCTCGCATCAAATAACACGAATACCTGAGAAACAAACGGCCCAGCAGGTATACTTGCTGGGCCGTTTGTTTCTAGCATAAATGTCCAACCACCCCTGGCCCCTCCTTATCCAAGGAGGGGAACTTTTACCTACTCCTCCTCCAGTCTTACGCTAATTGTTTTCGCTTCTACCTTTGGGCATCTTGGAATTGGCTCATCTTATACTTACCGTGGGGTGTACGAAAGTGTAAATCAATACTACGAAGAAATAAATCTGCCTAAGTAACTACAGGCTCCCCTCCTTGGACAAGGAGGGGTTAGGGGTGGTTGGACCCGGTAAAGTATGTCCTACTTCAGCACATACCGGCTCAGCACCCGGTACGCCTCGTTGATATTGTCCCCTTTCCGGAAATCCTGCTTGATGGTGGGCTGCTCCTCGCCGGTGAGCCAGATCTTCAATTCGGCGTCCAGATCGCCGATGCCGGCGCTCTCTTTGGAGAACATCTTGATGCTGCTGTAGGGGATGCTCTGGTAATCGGTTTTGGTGCCGGTGAGGCCTTGCTTGTTCACAAGTATAAGCCGCTTGTTGGTGAACACGAGCATGTCCCGGATTAGCTTGTACGCCCGCTCGATGCGCTCGTCGTCAATCAGGATAGGCTGAAATTCCTTGGCCAGTTTCTCGATGGACACTTCGGAGGCGTGTCCCATCATACCGCTTAATAGTCCCATAAGTATAAAAGTATAGATTTTCCATTCATTACGTAAAGCGGCAGTATCGGTAAGTATAAAGTATGGCTCCTGCCTGGCTATAAATCCAAAAATCCTGAAGGAGACAAAATAAAACCTTTACTTTGTGGTGGGGTGGCAAAGTATAAATTAGCCGCAACACATTTCGCCCTAAACTGTTAAAAGGGCTAAACCCGGTCACAAAGCAGATGGAAGTACAGACCATGAAGATCACCAAAGTAGACTATGCCGCCACTGGCGCATTCTCCAAGACTATAACCGACTACCTTTGTTGTAGCCCACAGCTACAGCCATTTTACAACCACTTCCCAACCTTAGAGGCCTTCGGAGCCCAGCTAAAGGAGAAAAGCTTTAGCCAGGAGCAACGCCAGACGCTGCATCAGGCGCTGCAGGAGCAGTATACTTCCCTCTCCGGGATTCACCCCAACGTGCAGCAAAACATCGACCTGCTGCTCCAGCCCAACACCTACACCGTTACCACGGGCCACCAGCTCAACATCTTCACCGGTCCGTTATACTTTATCTACAAAATCATCACGGCGATAAACACCTGCCGGCAGCTGCAGCAGCAGTACCCGGAGTACAGGTTCGTGCCGGTATACTGGATGGCCACTGAAGACCACGACTTTGCCGAAATTAACTACTTCAACCTGTTTGGGAAGAAGTATACCTGGGAGAGCGACCAGACCGGGGCCGTGGGCAGGTTCTCGACCGAAAGTATGGCCCAACTGCTGGAGGAGTTGCCGGAGGCTTACCCCGTGTTTGAGGAGGCGTACCGTAACAGCAAAAACCTGGCGGATGCTACCCGCGCCATCACGCACGCACTGTTCGGGGAGTACGGCCTGGTAAGTATAGACGGCGACCACAGAGAACTCAAGAAAGCGCTGACGCCGGTGGTAAAGCAGGAGCTGACCGAGCAGCTGTCGCATCAGCTGGTGACGGAGACGAGCCAGCAACTGGAGGAGCTGGGTTACAAGCCGCAGGTATACTCCCGCGAAATCAACCTCTTTTACCTGACTGACTCGCTGCGCGAGCGGATTGTGCAGGAAGACGATAAGTATAAAGTGCTCAACACCGACCTGAGTTATACTTTAGAAGAGATACTACAGGAGGCGCAGGAACACCCGGAGCGCTTCAGTCCCAACGTTATACTTCGCCCGCTTTACGAGGAGCTTGTGCTGCCGAACCTGGCCTACATTGGCGGCGGTGCCGAGGTAGCCTACTGGTTCCAGCTCAAAAAGCTGTTTGAAACCTATAACGTAGCTTTCCCGCTGCTGATGCTGCGCAACTCAGCCTTGTACATCAGCCGCAGCAACGCCAGCCGCATGCACAAGCTGGGCCTGCAGCCGCTGGATTTGTTCCAGGACTTCCAGGAGCTGAAAAAGCAGCTCTCCAGCCAATTGCACGAGGAGGAGATGAGCCTGGAGGCGCAGCGCGAGGCGGTGGCCGCCGCCTTTGCCGAGGTGGAAAAACTGGCCGAAAGTATAGACCCTACCCTGGTGAAAGCCGTGGGAGCCGAGGCACAGAAAGCGGCCAACTCACTGCACATGCTGGAAAAGAAGCTCTCCAAAGCCCGCGACAGCAAGCACGAGCAAACCTTTAAGCAACTAGAGAACCTGAAGGAGAAGCTATTCCCGGGAGGCACGCTGCAGGAGCGCAAGGATAACCTGCTTACCTACCAGACAAACAACCCGGACTTTATCCCGGCCTTGGTAGAGGCTTTTGACCCGCTGGAGTTTAAGTTTACCATATTGGAGGAGGCATAATGCTCAAAGCCGAACTTCGTAAGCAGATGCTGCGGCAGCGGCGCGCCTTGCCCCAGGAGGAGGTGCAGCAACGCAGCATGCGCATCGCTGAGCAGTTCTTTACGCATTTCCCGCTGCAGCCTGGGCAAACGGTGCATGTGTTTCTGCCTATTATCAAGAACAATGAAGTCAATACCTGGCTGATTATTGAGCGGCTGCGGCAGGAGCACCCCGAGGTGCGCGTGGCGGTGCCGGTAACCGATGTGGAGCAGAACATCCTCACGCACCACCACCTCACCGACGAGGCCGTGCTGGTAGAAAACAACTGGGGTATCCCCGAGCCGCAGGACGCCCACATCATCCATGCCCACGAGGTGGACGTGGTGCTGGTGCCGCTGCTGGCCTTTGATAAGGCCGGCCACCGTGTAGGCTACGGCAAGGGCTTCTACGACCGCTTTCTGGACGACTGCCGCCCCGATGTACTGAAAGTAGGCCTTTCCCTGGATCCGCCCGTGGAACGCATCGCCGACCCTAACCCCTTTGATGTGCCGTTGGACGCGGTGGTGATGCCGCAGGGAGTGTGGCGAAGGGAGGAGGGTTAGTTCTGCCGCTTTGCCTCCTGGTGTTGCATGATTTTTTCCCAGGCCTTCCGGGTTAGCATCACCAGGTCCCGTTTCTCCACATCCCAAATCGAGATAAAGTCCTGCGATAAGGTATAATGCTGTTTCCACTGGCTCATCTCCCCGTACAGGAGCAGCGTGCAGATATCGGTAGGTGTCATGTAATCGCCGGTGGAAGGAAGGTGTGTGTGCATAGTGGAGGCCTCCTGCACGCTGTCTGCCTTAAAGTCGATAGGGATAATGTTCTGATGCAGCTTCTGCTTGCTCCTCACTTTGTTGTTACTATCAAAAGTAAGCAGGTAGTCGTTACCCAGTATCACCACGCCGTGCAGCTGGGGGCCGGTCAGCACATATACCTTTTTCTCTTTGCCGTTGATAAGCGGTACCAGGTTCAGGTTGGTGTTGTTGTATTGCTGAAAGAGGGTGTCGGCGTTTATCTCGGCGAGTGCGGCTCTACGCATCTGGTATAGGTCGCGCTCCAGGTTTGTGAAAGGCCGTTGCTGCCGCGCCACCTTTGCCCCGTCGGTCGAAAAGCTATTGTCGAAGGTGAAGGAGATGAGTGCCTGTGGCTGCTCGCCCTTGCTAAAGAAAATGCACCGGGTGCTGTCGTTGTGTGCGTAGGAGAAGTAGCCGCCTGCTTTCTCCCGTAGCTCGGGGTGATTTTCCAGGAACAGGTCGGTGCCACGCCAGGAGGCCATCTCGGAGCGGTATAGCCGGTACCCCTCGTCTAAAACCTGTGCCCGTATTTTCTGGTTTACCTGTTTCTGGGCTGCGGCAATAGCCGGCGTAAATAGAATGGCGAGCAGGAGGAGCAGGTGTCTCATAGTAAGTTTGTTTCAGGGGCTGCTAATGTATGAATATAGCGGAAAATAGATAAACATACCCAGAGGACAGGGGTTAAAAATATAAAGAAGCGTTGTGCGGGCGCAAGTATAACAACAGGCAGGTTTTTAACAGTATATTTGTATAGCCAAACCTATCGCGCTCAAAGGCTTAATTTTTAATTGCTATATTGTATTTTTGTAGTTAACCCTGGCAGGTCGCTTATGACGCCTGCCCACACGTTGCAGAATCTGCTATATTTACAGAGATGGCCAAGACCAAGAAAGAACTCATCTTAGACACCGCATTAACCCTTTTCGCAGAGAAGGGGTACGATGCCACTCCCACCAGCCAGATAGCGAAGGTAGCTGGCGTATCAGAGGGCCTGATTTTTAAGCACTACATCAGCAAGGAAAACCTGCTGGAGGCGGTAGTGAAGGCCGGTTACAGGCGTATTACCGAACGAAGCAAGAAATCGGTGGAGGAGAACGACCCAGCCAAGCTGATCAGCAACGTACTGGACATGCCACAGAAACTGGTGGAGGATGAGCGTGATTTTTGGCGGATGCAGTTCCGGATGGTGGACGAGGAAGTGGCGCAGCGCCACCACCAGCGCTACCTGAACTCGGTGAAGAAAAAGCTGAACGAGGCCTTCCGCAAGCTGGGCCACAAAGAGCCGGAGCTCGAGACGGAGATCCTGATGCTGCTGGTGGAGGGGCTCTGGAGGGCCTACCTGACCAACGAAGACAAGAAGCACTTCACCAAGATGCTGGACCTGATTAAGGCCAAGTTTATCAACGAATAAATTTTAAGAACCTCATATCAATACAAACAAAAAGCCTCCCGGTGCACCGGGAGGCTTTTTGTTTCATGGCGATAGTGTAGTCTTGTTAGCCCTTGTAAACCACGTTAAACTTCTTCAACTCGTCTACCGGGCCAAAGTGCTTCTTCTCGATGGTCTTGCCGCGGCGCTTCAGGTGCACCTCTACCGGGGCCATGGTTTTGGTCATGTCGGAGTTTACCACCTTCACATAAAACTTTCTGGCTTCGTCAGAGGCACCCTTCTCAAAAGTATGGCGCTGCTGGTTGCCGTTTACCGGAAGCCCCGGAATTACCTGATACGTCGTGCAAACCACCTCATACTTAGGAAGAAACGGTTTGATGATGCTAAAAGAAACTTTTCTAAGTAAGCTTTTCATATAAGTGAACGATTAGGGGGATACGTTTCTATATCGCAATGTAGCGCTTTATTTGATATTTCAAAGTATGGCGGCTGCAAAAAAGTGCAATTTAGCTCCTAACCATTTCGTTCTGGATTAGGTTCATCTTCGAAGCAGACAATCCTGATTAATTTTCGTGCAGCGGCAGGAAGGCGCAAAAAGAACTACTTTTCCTAGGAAGAGAACCAGAAGTATAAAGTATAACTATTTGAATATCAGCTACAGAAGATGCTGCTGGTTAGCGAGGCAGCAGTGGTTTTACGCCTCGTGTCATCTCGCGTTTGCCGGGAGGGCCGGGCAGCGCCTCCACTACGTAGCCAGCGGCTTTCAGGCTGCGCTTAAACGAGCCCTTGGCACAGTACGTAACCAGAATGCCACCCGGGCGGGTAGCCTTATACAGTTTTTCGAACATGGCGTCGGACCACAGCTCCGGCTGCTTTTCGGGGGCAAAGGCATCGAAGTATACTACATCATAATAAGAGTTCGGCGCCACAAACTCCTCCAGCGACTCGTGCATTTTCTGCAGCGTGAAGTAGGGGATTACCTCTGCCGGCTCATTCCAGGGGGCTTTGTGCAGCTTCAGGAAATAGTCGTACAACTCCGGGTTCAGGATGATGTTCTCGTAGTGCAGCTGCTGCACCACCTCCTCTGCCAGCGGGTGCTTCTCCAGCGTATCGTACTGGATAAAGGCCTTCTTGGCCAGCGCGTACGGAAAGGTCAGGATAGCATTCAGGCCGGTGCCGAAACCAACCTCAAGCACCTTGAGGTCTTTCTTCTGCTCCAGCGCGTGCTCCAGCCCATACTTCACAAACACATGCTGCGATTCCTGCAGAGCGCCATGCACCGAGTGGTAATGCTCGTTCAGTTCGGGCACGTAAAGGGTGTTGGAGCCGTCTTTTGTCTGTCGGATTTCGAGGTGCATGGTTTTTGTGTTACTTTGCAAAGGTACGCATTACAGCAGAGAGCTCGCAATATATTATAATCAGAATTCACCAAATTTATATACGCAGGCTCAAAACAAAGAACATCTTCTCCCCATGGCAAGAGTAAAAGTAAGCATTCCTCCGCATACCCATTTCACGGCGAGCATCCCCGTGCGCGTCACCGACCTCAACTACGGCAACCACCTGGGCAACGATGCGCTGCTTTCCATACTGCACGAGGCACGCATGCAGCTGTTAGGCCATTTCGGCTGGAGCGAGCTAAGTATAGGCGGCGCCAGCCTGATCATGGCCGATGTGGTGATAGAGTACAAGGGCGAGGGCTTCTACGGCGACGTGCTAAGTATAAGTATGGCTTTTGATGATATCAGCAAGTATGGCTTCGATATCACCTACCACGTGCGTAACCAGAGTGGCAAGGAAGTGGCCCGCGCCAAAACCGGCATGCTTTGCTTTAATTACCAGGAGCGTAAGCTGATGGCCCTGCCCGACGAAGTAAAGGCAAAGATTGAAACTAAAGCCGGATGATTTTTGTAATTTTGTGGTATGAATTTGATTGCAGACATTCCGGTTTTAACCAAGAAAGATATTCGTAAGCTGTCGCTCGACGACCTGAAGGCCTGGCTCGTGGAGAACGGCGAAAAGGCTTTCCGGGCCAAGCAGGTATACGAATGGCTCTGGAAGCACGCGGCCCAGTCGTTTGCGGAGATGAACAACGTGAGCCTGGCCCTGCGCGAGAAGCTGGACCAGCACTTTGCCATTAACGCCGTGCAGGTGGCCACCGAGCAGCTGAGCAACGACGGCACGATCAAATCTGCCTTCAAACTCTACGACAGCAACATTGTGGAGGGCGTGCTCATTCCGCACGAGGAGCGCAAGACGGCTTGCGTCAGCAGCCAGGTAGGTTGCTCGCTTACCTGTAAGTTCTGCGCCACCGGCTACATGGACCGCGTCCGCAACCTCGATGCCGCCGAGATCTACGATCAGGTGGTACGCATCAACGAGCAAAGTATGCGGCAGTACGGCCAGCCGCTCTCCAACATCGTGTACATGGGCATGGGCGAGCCGATGCTCAATTATGCCAACGTAATGAAGAGCATCGAGCGCATCACCGCCCACGATGGTTTGGGGATGGCGGCACGTCGCATCACGGTAAGCACGGCCGGTATTGCCAAGATGATCAAGAAAATGGCTGATGATGGTGTGAAGGCAAACTTGGCCCTGTCGCTGCACGCAGCCAACGACGAGAAGCGCAACCAGATCATGCCCATCAACGAGACCAACTCGCTGGAGGCGCTGAAGGATGCTCTGAAGCACTACCACCAGGTAACGGGTCGCAAGGTAACGTACGAGTACATCGTGTTCGATAACTTCAACGACACCCTGCAGGATGCTGAGGAGTTGCTGCGTTTCTCCAAGATCATCCCGTGCAAAATCAACCTGATAGAGTATAACCCAATCGAGAACGCTGATTTCGTGAACACCGACGACGACCGTCTGCAGGCGTTTATCTACTACCTGGCCGACCGTGGCCTGCAGGTAAACGTGCGCCGCAGCCGTGGCAAAGACATTGATGCAGCCTGCGGTCAGCTGGCTGTGAAGGAAAAGCAACCGGCGTAAAGTTTAAAATCAGTCAAAGTATAAACCCGGCTTCTGCTCATACTTGCAGAAGCCGGGTTTATATTTTAGAGCTGTACTTGGGCACTGTAAGGCAGCCGATTCGGACATCCCTGTCCGAAACCAATGCTGCTTCGGATTTCCAAATCCGCGTAAGCCCTACTTTTATACTTTCCAGTTTATACTTCTCTGAGCCACCGCTTCCCACAACTGGAACCAAGCTATCCTTACTAGCTTCTGTTCATCCTCCAGCCCCACAAACCTACCGTTGCATTTATACTTTCTGCCCTCCTAGGCCGGGAGGCCTCGCCTTGGGGGTAGGGGCCCTCGATAAGGGCATCGCGCTGCTTTCGCTTCCTTTGCTCCTACGTCGCAATGCCCTCCGGGCACCGGAACCTCTCGAGGCGCTCAACCCAAAGGCTGGGAATCATTCGATAGCCTCCTAGTCTTTGCCACGTAACAAGTATAAACTGTCCCCTTGAGGGGACTACAGGGGTGTTATAAACAGCAACAATGAAACTTATACTTCATCACCAGTAATCACAAGCTCCCCTCCTTGGATAAGGAGGGGCCAGGGGTGGTTGGACCCGGTACTGTAAAAATTCGGACAAGGATGTCCGCAGCAGAAGAAGTTCCGGACAAAGAAGTCCGGAACAGCAGAATAACTCCCTCTCCTGTTTTTAGGGGAGAGCCGGGGAGGGGTAATCCTGTTCATCCGCAAATCCTGATGCAGACAAAGTATAAAGTATAAACAACGCCAGACACTCGCGGGACCCTGGAAACTGCGAGGTCATCAGGTTAAAGAACGCTAGTTTCGTTCTGAGGGCCAGTGCAGTTAGATCTGTCAAAGCAGCATCTATCAACGAATAACGATCAACGAATAACGATTAACTAACAGCTACCCCTCAAACCTGCCCTCTGCCCGTGGGCGGCCGGTGCCTTCACGGTCCTGTGGCCTGTCGGCTAGCTCACGCTCTTCCACAAACACGGCATGCGACTTAGGGGTGATGTGCTGCCCATACTTGTGGGCGTACTGCTGTGTGAACTCTGCCCCGAAAAACACAATCATAGAGGAGTAGTAGATCCAGACAAGGATGAGGATGATGGAGCCCGCCGCCCCGTAAGCCGAGCCAGGGTCGGAGGTGCCCAGGTACCAGCTGATGAGGAGCTTGCCGATCGTGAAAAGCAGCGCCGTGATCAGGGCACCAATCAGCGTGTCTTTCCAGCGGATGTGGGCGTCGGGCAAATACTTCATGATCAGGGCAAAGAGCAAGGTAATCAGGCCAAGGGACAGGGAAAAGTCCAGCAGCTTGATGAGCCACACGCCGATGCTCGGCAATAACTGCCCGAGGTAATCGCTCAGCACCGAGATGGCCGCACTGATGACGAAGGAAATAAGCATCAGGAACGAGATGCTCAGGATAAGCCCGAAGGAGAACATGCGCTCCTTGGCCATCCGCAGGATGCTGCTGGTGGGCTTTATCTTCAGGTTCCAGACGCTGTTGAGCGACTGCTGCAGGGTAACAAAGAAGGTGGTGGCGGCAAAGATGAGCGTACCGATGCCCACCCACATGGCCCAACCCGTCGACTCGGTCGTACTGGCATTCTGCACCATGGTCTGGATAGAGGAGGCAGCCTCCGGACTGATAGCCGCGGACGCCTGCTTCTCCAACTCTCCCGACACGGCCTTCTCGCCAAAGAAAAAGCCAGCCGCCTTAATGATGATGAGCAGCAGCGGAGGGATGGAGAAGATGGCGTTAAAGGCAAGTGCCGCCGCCAGCCGCAGTGCGTTCGCTTCCAGAAAACCGTCCACAGAGGTTTTAAGCAGCTGGAAAATTCCCTTAAGTGTATATTTGGCCATAGGGCGTGTTTTGTCTTCTGATGTGAATTTTAAACTACGCAGCGGCTTCTACTCAGGTTAAAACAGGGGCAACTGTAGCAGCGATGCAGCATCCTGAGCAAGTATAAATCCGTACACGGGAGCGCTACCAAAGTATAAACCGATGGCCCTCCGACACCTGCTCAAGCCGATGTTTTTGTGCCTGCTGCTCCTGCCGCTGGCCTGCACCCATTCCCCCGAAGAGAAAGCCCAACGCATCGCCCGCGAGGTCATCGACAACATGGGCGGAGAGAAGGGCTGGAACGACACCCGCTACCTCGCCTGGACTTTCAGGGACCAGTACCAGGTGTGGGACAAGCAGCAGCACCGCTTCCGCTGGGAGATGGATAGCCTGGTAGCCGTTATCAGCACCGACACCAAGGACGGCAACGTATACGTGGCCGGAAAGGAGCTGCAGGAGGGAGAGGAAAAGCAGAAGCTGCTGGAGCGCGCCTATGCCCTTTGGATAAACAATTCGTACTGGCTCGTGATGCCCTTTAAACTGCTGGACCCCGGCGTGAACCTAACCTACCTGGGCGAAGGCAAAACCATGGATGGCGCTCCGGCGGATGTGCTGGAGATGACCTTTAACGAAGTGGGCCTGACGCCGCAGAACAAGTACCACGTTTGGGTAGACAAGGAGCAGGGGCTGGTGACGCAGTGGGCCTTTTTCCGGAACTACGACGATGCCGAGCCCTCCTTTACCCGCCGCTGGAGCGACTACCGCGACTACGGAAGTATAAAACTGGCCAACGACCGCAGCAACCCCGAAAGCGACTTCAAGCTGCCGCACATTGCTGCCCCCGCCCAGGTACCGGACGAGGTGTTCAACAGCCCCACGCCGATTGAGAAATTTTAGTTTATTAGACAAAGGACAAGGGGCGTATCTCGTAGCACGTATCACGATCAAGAACAAGTGAATATCCTTAAAAGGTAGAGAGTTTTCCACGTTAAGTAGCATTACATCTAGCTCACATTTTCTGTAGAGCCATACTTCTAACAAGTTGTCGTGCTACTTGATACGTGCTACGAGATACGCCAGAAAACTACAGCTTATCCACTGTTGCCGTTAGCGTGCCTTTGGCGTTTATCACGGCTTTTATGCCGTCCTGTGTCAGGTAAATGTTGTCGGGAGTAATCTCTTTTATACTTCCGCGCAGCAGCACCGACTCATGGATGCGGCCCTGGCTGTCGAGGGCGGACTGCAGCATCTTTCGGGCGTTGTTCACCTCGTGCTGCACCGGAATGCTCACCTGCTGCTGAATCATCGCTTCAAACTTGTTTTGCGCCAACCAACTGGCCGCACTCAGTATCTTGTCTTTCGTGTCGAGGTCGTAGGCTACATCGCGCACCCGTATCGAGGCGGTGGCCGCATCGTAATAGGGCGTGCCGCGCAGGTATACTTTTCCTTGTATCTTCTTGGTGAACAGCCCGGCCTTGGTCTTGCCGTTCACGTCCAGCATCAGCACCAGTTGCTCCCCTCCGGGGCTGATGGCCGCCTCGTTCACCGTGATCTCGCTCTTGCCGCCATCAAAAGTATAAGTTTGCTTGGCCACCTGTTCCTGCAGCAGTTTGCTGGCATGGGCGTAAGGGACACTGGCTGTCAAGCCGATCTGTATATCATCGCTCATGCGGTTGTCTACAATCAGGCGTGGCAGGTTCTTGTTTACCTGTACCTGCGGCTTGCCATCGGTAGTAACGGAGATGTAGGAGGTAACCCCGAGGCGGGTGTTCAGGTTGCCGTTCTGTGCCAGCAGCGGCGCCATGCGTACTTCCTGTGGCATCACCGTCAGCCAGGCGTTCAGGTTATCGTCGAGCTTTACGGGCTGCTGCAGCTGCTGCCAGGCGTCGGCCACATACTTTTTCACATCCAGCCGGTTTTGCAGCTCCTTATCCAGTTGCTGGGAGAGGGTGGCCATCTGCTGCCGCAGCGCCGGCTCCACAAAGCGGGCCAGGCCAATCCGGAGCGGGCCCAGTTCCAGCACAGGCTTGGTATTGCCCCACTCAAAGTCTCCGCTGGTGATGGTCTTGACCTTGTAATCCTCTGTTAAACCGATTTTGCTTTCGGTTTTGATGATCATGTCGAAGGTGGTGTCCTCGGTTTTATCGATGGAGGGGCAGAACTTGCACGGGTCCCACTTCCAGCGGCCCTTGGCGTAGATGCGCAGCGGCACCGAGAAGTATATTTTGTCCCGGTCGGCGCGCATGCTCAGGCTGCCGTTGCGTGTTACCGTCACAGCCAGGTTGTCGTCGTTCAGGTTGGTGTCTTTGTACAGCGTGTTGGCGATCTCCTGGTTCAGCCTGCCCTCGATGGCGGCCACAGGTATAGAAATCGGGATGCTGATCGAGGAGAGTTGCGGCTTGTACGCAGGCATTGCCGAGGCGACTGTCTCCGGCGCGGCGGTGTTTAACTTATCGGTGCTGGAGCAACCGGGCAGGGCAAGGCCTGAGGTTACGAGCAGGAGCAGCACGGGCAGTTTACGGAAAGTTTTTAGGGTCACGTTTTCAGCTGTTTAAAAAAGCGGCGCAAGGTAGCACAGGATTTTGATAACAGCTATAGGGCAAAGGTCGTTCCGAAAAAAAGGCGGGCTCAGGAAAGGTTCAGCAGCTTTTGCAGCATCTCGCGCACTTCCCCCTCGGTGGATAAGATGCCGCAGTCGATAAGCATGCCCTTGTGGTAGATGGCAAAGAACGGCGTGCCTGTCAGTTTTACCTCCTGGCTGGAAACAGGGTTCTCGTGGGCGCTCATGCGCATGAAGTATACATCCTTGAAAGCCGGCTCATCGGACATCATGTTATACTTCGGCCTCATGACCTTGCACACCGGACACTCTACATCCGTAAACTTCACAATTACCTTCTCCCGCTCAAATATTACCCGCCTTAGCTCTTCGTCGTTTGATTCTTTTACCATCACTTTTATATCATCATAGCACTGCTGCCAGCTATAGGAGTATAGACGTTTGGGTGAGAATATGGGTTAAGGTAGATATTTATACTTTCTGCCGGGGCATGTGAGAGTCGCTTTGGGGATAAAAAGCAAGCTGCGGCTTGATTTTCAGGGAGGTACTGCTAAAAAGAAAAAAGCGATGCCACCGCACCGCCTTCCCTATACTTTATACTTGCAAGAGCTGCAGTTATACGGCCTGCTCCTGTTTCATCTTCTTCAGGTTCACCAGCATGTCCTCGGTCATGGCGTCCAGGTCGAAGGCCGGCTTCCAGCCCCAGTCCTGCTGGGCGGCGCTGTCGTCTATACTCTGCGGCCACGAGTCGGCAATCTTCTGGCGGGAGTCCGGCTTGTAGGTTATCTCAAACTCCGGGATGTGCTTTTTGATGGAGGCGGCAATCTCTTTCGGCGAGAAGCTCATGGCGCTCAGGTTATAAGAGTCGCGCACTTTTATACTTGCTGCCGGGGCGTGCATCAGGTCCAGCGTGGCCTTCAGGGCATCCGGCATGTACATCATCGGCAGATAGGTGTTCTCGCTCAGGAAGCACTCAAAGGTCTCACCCTCCAGGGCCTTGTGGTAGATGTCCACGGCGTAGTCGGTGGTGCCGCCGCCGGGCAGGGCCTTGTAGCCAATCAGGCCGGGGTAGCGGAGGCTGCGCACGTCCAGGCCATACTTCTGAAAGTAGTACTCGCACCAGCGCTCACCAGCCTGCTTGCTGATGCCGTACACGGTGTTGGGGTCCATAACAGTTTGCTGCGGCGTGTTTTGGCGCGGTGTGCTCGGTCCAAAAACAGCGATAGAGCTCGGCCAGTACACGCGCTCCACCTTCTGCTCCAGGGCCAGGTCCAGCACGTTAAACAGGCCGTCCATGTTCAGCTTCCAGGCAAACTTGGGGTTCTTCTCGCCGGTTGCCGACAACACGGCCGCCAGGTGGTAAATCTGCTTGAATTTATACTTGGAAGCGAGCCCGGCCAACACGTTTGTGTCCAGCACATCCACTTTCTCAAAGGGTCCTGAGTCGCGCAGGTCGGCTTGCTTGGGCGCTGTAACGTCTGCCGCCACCACGTTCGCATCCCCGTACATCTTGCGCAGCTCCATTGTCAGTTCGGAGCCCAGCTGTCCGCAGGCGCCTATCACCAATACCGTGTCACTTGTGTTTGCCATAGCGAATAAAAAATCTTTGCACAAAGTAACCGAATTCGGTGCAATCCTGAAAGCATACTTGCCAAGAAAGCTGGGGCAGGAGGGGTAAAATGGGAGAAGCCGCACACTCTGGGTCTGCGGCCTCTCAACAACCTAATCAAAACTAACCTTTTATTTTCACCTTGGTAACAAAGGTAGGCCTGCCGGAGGGGGCAAAAAAGCGCCTCAGGCAGATTTAACGATAAGGTAACCGCCCGTAAAGTAGGGGTAACCTGTCCGGCGCGGCATCCGGATTTTCTTATCTTTGTAGGGATGCGGCGGCAAAATGGCATGCGAATAGCCAAATTGAGCCCTAAACCGTAACTTGCGGCACTAACGGCCTGTAGCCTATGACATTTGAGGAGTTTCTGGTAAAAAAGCGGATAAACAAAACGGCTTTTGAAGCGGCTGACCCTGCGCGCTTTGCGGCGTGGCGGGAGATGTACGCCCAGATGCACCCCAACAGTTTTCTGGTGCAGGTAAAGATGGTGCTAAACGATGTGCGCCTGCGCTACCACCTGGCCGAGCAAGATCTGCCCAAGGCTGAACCAGCCGCCGCACGCCCGGCTGCTGTGCGCAGGGCCGTGGCACCCAAACCGGCTGCTGAAGAAGCCGTAGCTTCCGAAGAAAGTATAGCCAAACCAAGGCCGGTGGTGCGCCGCCCTGCAGCCATGCAAAAGCCTGCCGCTGAAGCTACAGAAAAGCCAGCAACAGCCGAGACGGGAGCCGAAGAAGTAAAACCCGCCGCGAGACCAAGGCCAGTGGTTAAACGGCCGGTTATACCTACACCTGCGGATGCTAAAAGTATAGAAAAGACGCAAGCTACGGAAGAGGCAGCAAAGCCGGCGGCCCGTCCGCGCCCGGTTATCAAGCGACCTGCGGCCTTGCAGCAACCTGAAGCGGAAGGTACTCCTGCCACATCTTCAGCGGAAAGTATAAATCCGGCTGCAGCGGAAACCCCGGAGGCCAAACCAGCCCGCCCGAGGCCGGTTATCAAACGCCCGGCTGCCTTGCAGCCGCCTCAGACGGAAGAACAGGCACAGGAACCAGCTTCGGCAGAAGTTTTGGCAGACACACCAAAGCCGCCAAGGCCACGCCCGGTGATGAAAAGGCCAACAGCTTTGCAACCGCCACAGGAGGAGCAGCCAGCGCCGGCACCACCGGCTGAAGAGGCAGCTCCAAAACCACCTCGGCCAAGACCGGTTATCAAACGGCCGGTGGCGCTGCAAAAGCCGGAAGCGGAGCCGAAGGAGGAGCAAGGTATAGCGGAGGAATCTGCAGACGCACCCGCACCTGCAGCAGCGGAGAAACCAACGCCTCCGCGCCCAAGGCCGGTTATCAAGCGGCCGGTAGCCTTGCAGAAACCAGCTGCCGAAGCATCGGAAGCGGAGAACGCAAGTATAAATCCGCCTGAAAAGGAGGCAGAGCAACCACCGCAGGCAGAGGAGCAGCCGAAGCCAAAGCCGCCAAGGCCCAGGCCCATCATGCGCCGCCCGCCGCCCACGCCTGACGAGACGGGCGATGCGACCGGCCTGTAAGTATACTTAAAAGCGAACAACGAACAACGATATAACGATAAACGAAACTATGTACGAAACCTTAAAACCAGACTTAGAAAAGCAGCTTGCCGAGATTAAAGAGGCGGGCTTGTATAAGCAGGAGCGTATCATCACCACCCCGCAGGGCGCTGACATCGATACCACGCAGATGGCCCATGTGCTGAATTTCTGCGCCAACAACTACCTGGGCCTGTCGGCGCACCCCAAGGTGATAAACGCTGCCAAGGAGGCCATCGACACGCACGGCTACGGCATGAGCTCGGTGCGCTTTATCTGCGGCACGCAGGATATCCACAAGGAGCTGGAGCGCAAGATCTCCGAGTTCCTGGGCACGGAAGATACGATCCTGTACGCCGCTGCCTTCGACGCCAACGGGGGCGTGTTCGAACCACTGTTCGATGCCGAGTCGGCTATTATTTCCGATGCCCTGAACCATGCCTCTATTATTGACGGTGTGCGTCTGTGCAAGGCGCAGCGTTTCCGCTACGAGCACAACAACATGGAGGACCTGGAGGCAAAGCTGCAGGAGGCCGTAAACGCCAACACCAAGCACCGCATCATCGTAACCGACGGTTCTTTCTCGATGGACGGCACGGTGGCTCAGCTGGATAAGATCGTCGCACTGGCCGATAAGTATAAAGCCCTGGTCATGGTGGACGACTCCCACTCGACTGGTTTTATGGGCAAAACAGGCCGCGGCGTGCACGAGTACCACAACGTGATGGGCAAGATCGATATCATCACAGGCACGCTGGGCAAAGCCCTGGGCGGTGCGATGGGTGGCTTCACGTCAGGCCACAAGGAGATTATCGATATGCTGCGCCAGCGCTCGCGCCCATACCTGTTCTCTAACTCCCTGGCCCCGTCTATTGTGGGTGCTTCCATCGCCGTGCTGGACATGCTAAGCTCTACTACCGAGCTGCGCGACAAGCTGGAGTGGAACACCAGGTACTTCCGCGAGCAGATCACGCTGGCCGGTTTCGACATCAAGCCAGGCGACCACCCGATTGTGCCGGTAATGCTCTACGACGCCCCGCTGGCGCAGGAGTTTGCCGCCCGCATGCTCGACAGAGGCATCTACGTAATCGGTTTCTACTATCCGGTGGTACCGAAAGGCCAGGCCCGTATCCGGGTGCAGCTCTCCGCCGTGCACGACAAAGAGCACATCGATAAGTGTATCGACGCCTTCGTGACGGTCGGCAAAGAGCTGGGTGTAATCAAGTAAGTATAAACCCAGGCTAAGGTATAGAAAAGCCACTCCTGCTATGGGGGTGGCTTTATTTTTTGTACCTTGTATCAAACTCAAGGTAAATCAGAAGTATGAACAACATAAAGATAAAGCCGGGGCAGGTGTTGCTGGGTACCGTGATGTCGTGGATGGTGATCTCGTTTCTGGCTTATACTACCGCTGATATGCGCGGGGAGGCTAACATTGTGTATACCCTGTTGCAGATAACGTTCTACTTCTCGCTGCTGCTGTCGGTGGAGGCGTACCTGAGCATGCTGCTCAACCCGCAGTGGACGCGCGTAAACCTGGGTACCATCCTGCTGCTCATCGCGCCGGCACTGCTGTACCTGATGTGGTTCGTGAGCGAAAAGCTGTTTTAGCCCATGGAGTTGTTCGAACGCAACCCGGCCATCTTTCTGCTGGTATCGCTCAACTACCTGCTGGTGGCTGCGGCCCTTTACCACCTGGTTTTCCGGTCGGATTATACTCTGACGCAGCGCCTGCTCTGGATGGCGGCACTGTGGCTGCTGCCCGGTCTGGGCATTCTCTCCTATTGGCTGGTATGGTACCGCCGGGCAGGAAGGCTGTGAGGTATGAGTTGCGGAGTTTGAGAGTTGTAGAGGCGCAATACTTGCGCCTTTTTAGTTAGAAAGTTAAAAAGTTAGAAGGTTAGAAAGTATAAACGCCTGGCGGCCGGTATCCAACCGGTGACGCACCGTGGGTGGCGAGCCTCCAGACTCGCTTGTGTTTTTTCCTAATAATCTCCTATTCCTCAGGAGCGCTCTCACAGGCTCCAAACGCCCGTCCTACAGGAAGGTTTTGGCGATTCCCCAAGTATAGATTCTGCAAAGTATAAAGCCTACGCCGCGCTGACGGATTTCTCGGAGGCTGGGGCGGTGGCCGGTTTCTGATCAGTATCGAAGAGGAACTGGTTGAGCTTCAGGCGCAGGTCGGCGGACGTGAGGTTACGGTAGGCTTCCCCGTTGCGTACCAGGGCAATCTGCCCCGTCTCTTCCGACACCACCAGTACCACGCTGTCAGTGATCTCGGTCAGGCCGATGGCGGCGCGGTGGCGCAGGCCCATAGAGGCCGGAATCTCCTGGTTTTCCGACACGGGAAGTATGCAGCGGGCCGCCTTGATACGGTTGCCCGAGATGATCACAGCGCCGTCGTGCAGCGGGCTGTTTTTGTTGAAGATGGACATCAGCAAGCGCTTCGAAATCACGGCATCAATCAGGTCACCGGACTCTGCGTAGTACTTCAGTTCCGAGCTCTTGGCAAACACAATCAGGGCACCGGTGTTTTTGGCCGCCAACGACTTGGCCGCTTCGATAAAGGGCGTGAGGCTTAGTTTCTCGCTCTGCTCGCGGCGCCACGGAAAGCCACCCCAGAATCGCTCGTGGTTCAAGGAGGTGGTTTTGCCTATCAGCAGCAGGAAGCGCCGGATCTCGGGCTGAAAAAGGATAATGGCTGCCAGCACACCCACGCCCATGAATTGCCCCAGTATAATACTGAGCAGCTCCATGCCGGCAGCGCGCACTACCAGGTAGAGCAGGTAGATGGAAAGCAGGCCCAGGAAGATCTTCAGAGCCACACTGCCCGACAGCAGCTTGTATAGCTGGTAAAGCAGTGCTGTAACAAGCAGGATGTCAATGATATCCTGCAGCCCAATCTCTAAGAACCCTATGGTGAATAAAAAAATCAAAGTTTGGTTTTCTCTAGTAGTACGATGGTTTGCTTAGCTTCTTTTACGTCGTGCACCCGCAAAATGTCGGCTCCCTTCATCAACGCCACACAGTTCACGGCTATTGTGCCCGTCAGCGCATCGGCCTGGTTAATGCCTAGCGATTTGTAGACCATGGATTTGCGCGACATGCCCGCCAGCACCGGCAGCCCAAAGATGCGGAGCTCCTCCATATGGCGCAGCAGCTCATAGTTCTGATCCACCGTTTTGGCAAAACCGAAGCCGGGGTCCAGGATCACATCCTTCACGCCGAGTTGCTGTAGCTTGGCCAGTTGGGCACGCATCTCGTCCAGCACGTCTATCACTAAATTGTTATACTCCGTCAGGCTGGCCATTGTCTGTGGGGTGCCGCGCATGTGCATCAGGATGTAGGGCACCTGCAGCCGGGCAATGGTCTCGAACATGGCCTCGTCCAGCAGCCCGCCTCCCACATCGTTGATGATGTGCGCGCCGGCGGCTATACTTGCCTCGGCCACATCGGCCCGAAAAGTATCGACGGAGATAATGGCTTCTGGGAAGTTCTGAAGGATGGCCTCGATGGCGGGCAGAATGCGGTCCTGCTCCTCCTGTGAGGTAACCTCCGCAGCGCCGGGGCGGGTGCTATAACCGCCAATGTCCAGTATGTCGGCGCCGTCGGCCAGCATTTGCGCTGCCTTACGCACGGCCTCCTCGGCGGAGCTCAGGCGGCTACCCGGGAAAAAGGAATCCGGGGTCAGGTTCAGGATACCCATCACGAGCGGCACCTCCAGCGAGAGGAGCTTTCCGCGGCAGTTTAGTGTGGATTTTTTCTTAAAAAGCGTATCTTTCGCTTCCAATGTTGGCATGTGCGTCAATTATTTTTAAAATTAAAGCTAAAAAGTTGATTAGTCAAACACTGCAGGAATATAATCAGGTAGTACAGCGCTGCAAGGACACCTTTGTGAAGAAAACCAAGGACTATGGCACTGCCTGGCGCGTGCTGCGGCTTCCGTCTATCACAGATCAGATCTTCATCAAGGCCCAGCGCATCCGCTCTATCCAGGAAAAAGGCAAACAGCTGGTGGCTGACGACATCAACAGCGAGTTTGTGGGCATCATCAACTACTGCGTGATTGCGCTGATGCAGCTCAACCTGCCCGCCGATGCTCCGCTGAGCCTTTCGGCCGAGGAGGTGGAGCGGGAGTACACCCGCCACATCGAGGAGAACATCCAGCTGCTGAACGCCAAGAACCACGACTACGGCGAGGCCTGGCGCGACATGCGCGTGAGCTCCATCACCGACATCATCCTGATGAAACTTTACCGCACCAAGCAGATAGAGGACAACGAGGGGCAGACGCTGATCTCGGAGGGCGTGGAGGCCAACTACCGCGACATGATAAACTACGCCGTGTTTGCGCTTATCAAGTCCGGCTATACGGAGAAGGTGGGTTAAAAAGGTAAAAGCCTCAAGTATAACCTTCTAACTTTCTAACTGTTAAGACGCAGGAATTGCGACTCTTTAACTCCCAAACTCTTTAACTCTCAAACTTAAAAGATGAAGTTTATCAGTAAATTCTTCTGGCTCTTTGTAGGGGTGCTGTTCATTTTTTCGGGGCTGATCAAGATAAACGACCCGGTGGGCACGGCCATTAAGTTGGAGGAGTATTTTGATGTCTTCTCGCAGGACATCGCACCGTTTTTCAAAAGCTTTGAGCCCTACTCGCTGTTTTTGTCCATCTTCCTGAGCGCGGCGGAGATTGTGCTGGGCGTGGCGCTGCTGGTGCGCTACCAGCTAAAGGCAGTACTGTGGCTGCTGCTCATCATGATCGTGTTCTTCACCTTCCTTACCTTCTACTCGGCCTATTTCGACAAGGTAACCGACTGCGGCTGCTTTGGCGATGCCATCAAGCTGACGCCGTGGGAGTCGTTTACGAAGGACGTGGTGCTGCTGGTGATGATTGTGGTGCTCCTGTTTACGCAGCAGTACCTGCAGCCCTTCATGCGCGCCTCCTCAGGAGCCATTATCACCATTATTGTCACAGCGCTGTCGGTGGCGGTGGGGTGGTATGCCTACGAGCACCTGCCTTACATCGACTTCAGGGCTTATAAAGTGGGCAACAACATCCCGGAGCTCATGAAACCGTCGGAGCCGCTGCGCTACAAGTACATCCTGACCAAAAACGGGCAGGACGAGGAGTTTGAAGAGTACCCGATGGACACCACCTATACTTTTAAGCAGATGGTGGCCATAAACCCGGAGGCAGGCCCCAAGATTACGGACTTTAACGTGTGGAACGACGAGGGCGACCACACGCAGGAGGTGCTGACAGGCAAAAAGCTGCTGATTATCGTGCACAACGTGGCCAAGGCAGAAACGGATAACATCAAAGCCATCAACGCACTGGTGAAGGCCGCGGAGGCAGCCGGTATTACACCACTGGTGGTCACCAGCAGCAGCGCCGCCGACTTCGAGAAGTTCCGCCACGAGGTAAACCTGGCGGTGCCCTACTACTTCGGCGACGGCACCGTGCTCAAAACCATCATTCGCTCCAACCCCGGCCTCGTGCTACTACAGGACGGCACCGTTAAAGGCAAGTGGCACCACAACGACACCCCAAGTATAGAGGAGGTAAAGGAGGCGCTGGTGCAGAATGAGGAGTAGGTTGCGAACCACCCCCCCTTCCTGACTTCTCTAACTCCCAAACTCTCTAACTTTCTAACTCTCTAACTCCTAATGCGAATCTTCCTGATAGGCATGATGGGCAGCGGCAAAACCACGCTGGGGCGGCAACTGGCCGGGCGGCTTGGCTATACGTTCGTGGACCTGGACGAGTACCTGGTGCAGCGTGAGGGGCAAAGTATAGCGCAGATTTTTGAGCGGCAGGGCCAGGAGCACTTCCGGAGGCTGGAGCGGCAGGCGCTGGAGGAGGTGGTGCAAGCCCATGAACAGGCCGTGATCTCTACCGGGGGCGGGGCTCCCTGCTTTTTTGATAACATAAATTACATCAACCAGCATGGCACCAGCATCTACCTGAATGTGCCGGTAGAGCAGCTGGTAGAGAGACTTTTAGCACAGGGCCTGGAAGAGCGGCCGCTCCTGGCTGGCAAAAGCCCTGCAGAATTAAATTCCTTCCTGGCCGAAACATTAACCCACCGAAAGCAGTTCTACGAACGCGCAACCATTGCGCTCTCAGACGCCCAAGCCTCTGCGGATAACCTGTTAACCCTGCTTAACCTATAGCACCGACACCACGTTAATAAACTTTATACCGGAGGTAATTGGTGGCTAAACTTTAAAAAATAAGTAGTTTTGCAGCACTAACTGATACAGCAACCCAACTATGAAACCTAATCACAAAGGAAGCGCACAGCTTTTCAAGAATCCGGTTCTGGAGAAGATGACCAGGACGCACATCGCCGTGCCTATCTCCATCTTCCTAATCATTGCAACCGGGCTAATCTACTACGGCATTACCCACGGATTTATCAGTATTTTAGAGGCCATCGGCTTCTTTTTCCTGGGGTGGTTTATTTTTACGCTGATTGAGTACCTGGCGCACCGCTACGTTTTCCACATGGACACGGATACGCCCTTTAAGGCGCGCCTGCAGTACCTGTTCCATGGTAACCACCACGAGTTCCCGAAAGACAAGGAGCGACTGGCCATGCCTCCGATTGTAAGTATACTTTACGCTTCGGCCTTCTTCTTTATCTTCAAGATAGTCTTCGGCACTTTTGTGTTCGGGGTAGTGGCCGGCCTGCTGTTTGGCTACGCCATGTACCTGCTGGTGCACTATGTGGTGCATGCCTATCCGCCGCCCAAAAACTTCCTGAAAGAACTCTGGATTAACCATAGCATTCACCATTACAAGGATCCGGAGGCTGCCTTTGGGGTGTCCTCACCGCTGTGGGACTATATTCTGGGCACCATGCCGAAACGAACCAAGAAGTAACTCCAACAAAGTATAAAACAGAAAAAGGGACCTGGTTAAGGTCCCTTTTTCTGTTTTATGCTTGTCTCGTTTATCTCCTGAACTTGCGGAATAGCCAGGTAATCAGCAGCACGATCAGCACGATAATAACGAGGGCTGTCCACATGCCTGCCTTAAAGATGTCTCCTATCACTTCGCAACTGCTCATCGTGAAGGCAAGCAGCACGAGCAGCATCATCAGGAATGGTTTTATAGTTTTCATGGTTTTATACTTTAGATGGTGCCCCGGCCTGTAGTAAACACGGCAACTCGCCGGCCAGCGCAAGTATGACAATATTGCCATGTATATTTACTGCTAAGCCCTTTAAAAGGTTGGCAGGCGAGGTATTACGGCACAAAAGTATAAAGCTTGCGGTGGGCTGCGCTTATCAAATGTGTGATTAAAATAATCTGGAGGTGGGGTTATGTGGTTACTGTATAACCTTGTAGATTTGTAACGTGCGCCACTTTGTAAAGTACATACTGCTCTTTGCCTTTGCCGTGCTGGGCTACTCCGGCTCGGAACAGGGGCGCTATGCAGAAGCAGTTTATACGTTGCCCCGGGCGGCTGAGGCCAATAAAGAGCCGGACAAGCTGTCGGCAAACGAGCTGTACAAATTGGCAGGCCTGCAGCGGGCAGAGGAGCGGGTAAATACTGCACAAAGCCAACCGGCGCCACCATCCAAAGGCAACGCAGGCAGCTTACTGGCGCATAGTTATGCGCTTGAGCTAAAGGTGCAAAGCCTTGTTTCGCAACAGGTGCTGCGTTCAAGGTTAATCTGCCTGAGCCTGACTGTCCGGGAAATCATCTTCCCCTTCCATTACTTCTGGTAATTCATCTATACTTCCGGTAACGGCTGGGCGCGGCCCAGCCTCCTTAAAGCCCTACTGGCATGCTGGTGCATGCTAGGCCGTGGCGTGTAGTTAATTTATAAAAAGAAGTATAGCAAGATGGATTTATCAACCATAATTATAGGAATAATTGCGCTGGCGCTGTTTGTGGTGCCAATTATGTACATCCAAAGGGTACAGAAAAAGAAAGCTGAGAAGCACCTGCATGAGTTTATTGCACAGGGCGAGGCGCAGCAGCTAAAGTTAACACAGCATGAGTTCTGGGATGATTGCTACGGCATCGGCCTTGATGAGGGGCAGCGCAAGCTGTTTTATGTGAGGAAGTTCAAGGACAGGGAGCAGCAGAAGGTAGTGAATCTGGCTGATATGAAGAAGTGCAGCGTATCGAACCTGAGCCGCGAATCGAACGGAACGAAGGTAATTGACCAGATAGAACTGCGTTTCACTCCCCGAGACGCCAAGGCGCAGGATGTATGCCTGGAGTTTTACAGCCGCGAAGTTAACCTGATGCTGGCCGAGGAATTGCAGACTGCCAACAAGTGGAGCACCATCGCCAATGAAGGTATTGCGGCAGCTTCAGCCTCTGTCTCATCTCATACTTCTGTGCCCACAGCATAATCAATAATAAAAGTAAAGTATAAGCCCATACTTAAAGAGGGCCGGGTGTAGCTATCCGGCCCTCTTTCTTTTACAAACATACCAAGCTCATCAGGCGAGGCTCCCTTGTTCTGCCTGTTGCTTTTTTTATAATTTTTTTGACTTTTATTCAGCCGCCGCTCTTACCTAAAGCCTGCACTCATCGTAATGCTTATGGTCGGAAAAGTCATATTTGTGGTCGCCTGGACCACAACTGGCGGTGCCATAAACAAGTAATATATAATATATGCAAGTAAACCTACCCAATAAACCGACCCTGAACGAGGCGGAGGTGGTTGAAACCAAGGTGATGACAGGGGAGAGCGTTCTACAACTGCTTTCGGATGATAGCTTTCTGCTTAGCTGGTCCGGCCTCTACCAATCGTGCCCCTGGGCCACTGTTTTCCAGAGCCATGAGTATGTAAGCGTGTGGTATCAAGTATACCATCGGCAGCATTTGCCGATTATGGTGAAGGAAGAAACAGGAGGCAGACTTACAGGCCTCCTGACATTGGCTAAAGATGTAAAAGAGCTTGGGATTACGGCAGCCGGAGGGTGGAACGCCTACTATCATGCCTGGCTTGTGGCGGATTATGGCGATAACAGGTTTATAAAGAACGCCCTAAGCCTGGTCAGGCAGAAGTTTCCCGGGCAAAAAATCACGTTTAAGTACATCCCCCCTCAAACCCCTCTTGGCTGGTTAGTCGGGGATACCTACTGGAGCAGGCGGCACGTTATCCGCCCGTTCCTGCGCCCGGTGATGGACTTTAGTGCCCCCGATGTGGGGAAGCTCTTCAGCAAAAAACAGTTCAGGGAGTGCCGCAACCGCCTGAACAGGCTCGGCAGCCTTACCTATGAGCAGATTACGGAGTATGATGCCTTCGTTTCTGTATTGGATGAACTTGCCGACCAATATGACTTCCGGAAGGCGGTGACATTGAATAAAACGCCGTTCAGAAAGAACCTGCAGAAAAAGGAGTTTCTTCTAGCCCTCTTTAAACAGAACATACTTCATGTAACGGTGCTGCGGGTGAACGGCCATATCGCTGCTTCACTTGTGGCCACCGAAGGCAAAAACAAGTGGCTGCACGGTGCCGGTATCAATACGCACTCACCACTATACGGCAAGTACTCTCCTGGCTATTTAATCATGGTGATGCTCGGTCAGCATTTGTACGGAAAAGGGTACCAGGCCTTTGACCTAACCCCGGGAGGGCACGAGTATAAGGAAAGATTAGCCAATACGCACGACCAGCTCTACGAGCTCTGCATCACAAGCCAGTGGGATGCATTATCCACCAGGTTATACTATGACTACCTGAAGGAGGGGAGCAAGTCGATGTTCTCTGGTGCAGGCATCAATCTGAAGCACGTGAAGCATTCTATTGATAAAAAGTTAAAACTTGGGAAAGAAAAGCTGAAACTAGCCAGGCATGGAAGTATAGGTGCCCTGGCCGAGCGGGGCAGTGGGGATGAAAGCAGTATAGTTTTCAGGATTGAACCGGCTAAGATCGATGCTGCAGATAGTGCCCCTGTAAAAGTGAACAGCCTGTGTGATCTCTTAGGTTTTGATGCGGGTGGAGGGGCCATCACACGTTGGGAATTTCTGAAAGAGAGTGTGCAACGATTTGAAAACGGCGAGCAGGCTTATACTTTGGTAAAAGATGGATGCCTTGTAGCTTGTGTGTGGAGGCTCCCGGAGATGAAGCATTCCGGAAAGGAACGTACCTGCTTACCCAATGGGGCGGTGATGCTTGACGGGGTTTACTGCCACGCGGACTCACAAAAAGCCTTACCCGTGTTTATAGCTGCCGTTGCCACACAATTACCTAACCATGGCTCGCCTCTCTACCTAAGAGTCGGCGACACCGACAAAACCATACGCACAGCACTGGAGCAGGCAGGCTTTGCTGTAGAAAGCGTGTTGCGTGACAACTAGCGAATTCTGTTAGGTGCAGGAGGGGGCTGAGTAACTGGCTTTAACGCTGAGCTATAGTATACAAAATAAAAAAGCCACTCATTTCTGAGTGGCTTCTGCTCCCCCTCCTGGGCTTGAACCAGGGACCCCCTGATTAACAGTCAGGTGCTCTAACCAACTGAGCTAAGGAGGAATGTTATGTTCTCGCCGGCAACTGTCTCGCCGTTTGATGATGCAATATTACGGCAGTTAAGCTTAATACGCAAGTATGGCCTTAAAAAAAACTTCTTGGCTAGATTAATTTGCTGTAAATCAATCTGAAAATTTAATTGGTAATGTAGAGCGTGGAGGCAACCAACGAAGTTCGGTACTGCCTCAGGGCCGAAATGGCCGGACCGCCGATGACCTGGCCCTGCAGGTTGAACTGGGAGCCGCAGCAAGGGTCGGTAATGTAGAGTCGTGATTGGTCTACCTCCAGCAGGCAGTCGTTGCCGGGGTCGTAGGTGCAGGTGCGCTCAAAAGCCAGGTAGCTGCCAGCGTTCTGCCGCACTACGATAATGCCCTTATAGCCCTCCGGCAGGTACGCGTAGCCACCATCCTGGCGAAGTTCGGGGTACAGCTGACTGTTAATGTTGAGCTGCGTATTTACCGGCACGTTGGGAATAACGGGGTGGTTGCTGCTGTTTTTGCTGCAGGCACCGGCAAGTATGGTCAGCAGGGGCAGTAGCAGGAGCTTACTTCTCATACGTATAAAATCCTTTGCCCGACTTGCGGCCATGGTGCCCCGCGTCCACTTTCTGTTGCTGAATGCGGCTCGGCCTGAACTTGGCGTCGTAGTGGAATGCTTCGAACATGGAGGTGGTGACTGAAAAATTGGTGTCCACGCCAATCAAATCCATCAGTTCAAAAGGGCCCATCTTAAAGCCACTGGCCTGCATCAGCTTGTCTATTGTTTCCACATCGGCCACGCCCTCTTCCAGCAGCTTCAGGCTCTCTACGTAATAGTGCCGTGCCACGCGGTTCACAATAAAGCCGGGAGAGTCTTTGGCCATCACAGCCGTCTTGTCCAGCTTCTCCGCCAGCTGTTTGATAGTTTGGGCTACCTCCGGGGAAGTGGCTGCGCCGGAGATCACCTCTACCAGCTTCATGATATGAGCCGGGTTGAAAAAGTGCATGCCCACCACGCGCTCCGGGTTGGGCACGGCAGCAGCAATTTGCGTTATCGGAATAGAGGACGTGTTGGAGGCAAGTATGGTATCGGGGGAATTGATGCCGGCCAGGTCTCTGAAGATGCTTTGCTTCACCTCCAGCCGCTCTACCACCGCCTCAATTGCTACATCGCAATGCAGCTGCAGCGTGTCGCCGGTATAGGTGAGGTTGGCAAGGGCAGCCGCTTTCTGAGCCTCGCTCAGCTTTCCCCGCTCAATGCCCTTGTCAAGGTTTTGGATGGTGGTCTGCTGCGCCTTCTCCAGTACCTGTGCGTTGATATCGAACAGGATGGTTTTATACCCTGCCTGCGCACAGATCTGCGCAATGCCCTGGCCCATGGTTCCGGCACCGACTACGCCTATGGTTTTGATATCCTCTAGTTTCATCTTTGGATTGTTGACCGGTGATTAAAGAGACTTATCAGTGGGTAAAAGGATTTTTATGTCTGATAATCCCAATAAAGACATTCGACTTTCGAACTCTATACTTTATAATCGTAGACTGAAGACATAAGAGGAATTATTAAGATAACGCTTTAAAGAAATCATACTTTAATCAATCAAATCCCCTTAATCACTGGTCTAGATAACCCCTTCAAACTGGCGCAGGAAGCGCACATCGTTTTCGGTGAAGAGGCGCAGGTCCTTTATCTGGTACTTCAGCATCGTAATCCGTTCGATGCCCATGCCAAAAGCAAAGCCCGAGTATACTTTCGGGTCGATGCCGGAGCTTTGGAGCACGGCAGGGTCTACCATGCCTGAGCCGCCAATCTCTACCCAGCCACTGCCTTTGCAGATGTTACAGCCTTCGCCTTTGCAGATGAAGCAGGTAATATCGATCTCGGCGCTAGGCTCGGTGAACGGGAAGAACGACGGACGAAAGCGGATTTGGGTGTCCTGGCCGAACATCTCCTTGGCAAAGTAGTACAGCGTCTCCTTCAGGTCTTTAAAGCTCACCCCCTTGTTTACGTACAGGCCCTCTACCTGGTGGAAGACCATGTGCGCACGCGCCGAAATGGCCTCGTTGCGGTACACACGGCCCGGCATAATGCTGCGCAGCGGCGGCTGGTTGTTCTCCATCAGGCGCACCTGCACGGTGGAGGTATGGGTGCGGAGCAGTTTCTCCTTGTCTTCGCTTAGGAAGAAGGTGTCCTGCATCTCGCGGGCCGGGTGGTTTTCCGGGAAGTTCAGGGCAGAGAAGTTGTGCCAATCATCCTCCATCTCCGGCCCCTCAGCTACGTTAAAGCCGATGCGCTCAAAAATGCGCACAATCTCCTGGCGCACCAGCGAAAGCGGGTGGCGTGTGCCCAGCGTATTAGGTATGGTGGGCAGGGTAAAGTCGAAGCCTGTGTCGCCGGCATTGTCGGCGGCGCTGGCCAGTTGCTCCTGCGCCTGGTCAAAGCGCTCCTGGGCCCGGTTCTTCAGGGCATTCAGTTGCTGGCCCACCTCACGGCGCTGCTCCGGCGCTACCGTTTTCAGCCCGTCAAAAAGGTCAGCAATGCGGCCCTTGCGCCCCATGTAGGCAATGCGGAATTGCTCCAACTCGGCAGCGTTGGTAAGCGACGCGGCCTCTATCTCTTGTGCTACTTGTTGTATGTTCTCGACCATAGTATGCAAAGATAATAAATTGACGCGTTCCGCCTCTATTTAGGTCATGCTGAGTTATAAGCGGAGAGTGTTTATCATGAGGGCCAATCGCCCTTACCAAGTATAAACCCCGCGTAGAAGGAAGCGTTGGCTAAGGCACAAGCGGACGCTTGCGCCAGGCAAGTATAAAGTATGGCTTACGCGGACTTGGAAGTCCGCAGCAGTGTCGGTTTGGGGAAGGGGTGCCCGGAACAGCTATTTAAAAGTATAACCAACGTATAAAGTATAGCTTTTCAAGTCAGCCGACTCACAGGCCTGGCAACATCATAGGCACGAGTTGCACATCCGCACCAGCAGGGGAAAGTATAGCACAAGTATAAAATATGGCAGGGAAAAGCTTAATCATGAGCCGGCAGGACTTGGAGCCGGCGCAAAAAAGCAGACGCCCCGGGATCTAATTCCCGGGGCGTCCGTGTTTAAAGGCCATTGTGTGTCCTTCAGATCAACCGACTTCCTTTACGGTATGAGAGGCTACGTACTTCACAAAGTCTCCCACCTTGTCTATCTTCACCTCATCGGGAATCGTGATCTTGAAGTTTTTCTCCAACTCCAGGATGATATCCACCACGTCCACGATATCAAAACCGAAGTCCTTCAGCATTCTGTCTGCCCACAGGCGGTCAGCTTTTATCTCTTTGGTTTTGCTAATGATACGGATAACCTCCTTCTCAATAGCGGTATCTGTTATAAGCATAAATCTATAATGTGTATTCTCTAACTTTTCCGTTTACATGCGCCTCCTGCTGCTGCAGCTTCAGGAAGCCCCGCTTCTCCTTGCCAATCAGCCTGTCCTTCAGCTTCTCGTTAAGCAGGTACATCACCGGCACGATTAGTAACGTAACTGCCGTGGCAAAACCCAGGCCAAAAATAATCGTCCAGGCGAGCGGGCCCCAGAAAGCGGCACTGTCGCCACCCATAAACAGGCCTGCCTCAAACTCCGTGAACAACGTATAGAAGTTCAGGTTCAGGCCCAATGCCAGCGGAATCAGGCCAAGTATGGTGGCGGTGGCCGTAAGCAACACCGGGTTCAAACGTGTTTTTCCGGCCTCTACAATCGCCTCCCTCAGTTCCTTGCCCTCGCTCAGCAGGATGTCCGTAAATTCCACAATAAGTATACCGTTTTTCACCACAATGCCCGCAAGTGCCACAATTCCCACGCCTGTCATTACGACCGAGACATCCATGCCAAAGATGGAGAAGCCCAGCAGCACCCCGATAATGGAGAACAGCACCTCCGACAGGATGATGAACGGCTTGGAGATGGAGTTGAACTGCGTCACCAGAATCAGGAAGATGATGCAGAAGGCCGCCACCAGGGCAATCATCAGGAAGTTTGCCGACTCCTCCTGCTCCTGCTGCTCGCCACCCATACTTATCTCATAGCCCTCCGGCGTCTCGAAGTTCTGCAGCGCCCCCTGTATCTGCTGCACCACCTCGTTGGCGTTGTAGCCATCCAGCACGTTAGACTCCAGCGTTACCACCCGCTTCAGGTTTTTGCGCTTGATGCCTCCATAGGAGTTGGTGTAGTCCACTGTCGCCACCGACGAGAGCGGAATCTGGCGAACGATACCCGTGTTCATATCGCGGTAGGTGATGCGCATGTCCAGCAGCGCGTCGATGTTGTCGCGGTATGGCTCGGCGTAGCGCACCTGAATCGGGTACTCTTCCTCGTCGAGCTTAAACTTGGAGGCCTCCATGCCAAAGATGGCCGTACGCACCTCCTGCCCTATCTGGCCCGTGCTGATGCCCTCGCGGTTGGCGCGCTCCCGGTCTATGTTTACCACAATCTCCGGCTTGCTGTCTTCCAGGTCGGAGCGCAGTTCCTCAATCCCGCCAATCTGCTGCTGGTCGATGTACTGCTTGATTTGCTTCGACATGGCTATCAGTTCCTCAAAGTCCTCTCCGGCCACCTCTATCGAGATAGGCTTACCCACGGGCGGGCCGTTTTGCTCCTGGCTCACGGTAATCTCCGCACCGGGTATCCCCTGCACTGCCTCCCGGATGCCGGTCAGGTACTCGGCCGATGTTTTGTCCGTCTGACGGTCTTTATACTCCACAAAGGCAACGGTAACCTTTCCTTTATGAGATTGTGCCGTGGTGGTGCGGTCGTTTTCATCACCTGCCCCAATCGCTACGTTCGAAATAACCGATTCCACGTCCGGATTGTTTTGGCCAATTACGTTGTACACGCGACGCTCCACAATCTTGGTAACAGAGTCTGTTACAGCCTGATCAGTACCGATGGGCATGTTGATATAAGCATAGACAAAGTTCGGGTCGCTGCTGGGGAAGAACTCCACCTTGGGCGGGCGCAGGGCTGTCAGGATGAACGAGAAAAATAACAGGCCGATGACACCGAAAAACATTCCGATTGGGCGCTTGCCCACCAGCATCCAGCGCAGCAGCCGCTCGTAGCCGCTCATGAAGCGCGGCAGCACACTGCCCTGGAATTTATTGATAAGCCCGGTGAGCACATACTTGTTCAGCAGTATCAGCACCACAAAAAGCATGATCAGGTTGGCCGTGCCATACCAGCCGGCTATGTAGCCAACGGCCGCCACCACCACAGCTATACTTATCAGGACCCAGAATATCCTGCGCGACCGTGGGGTAGACTGTTCCTCGCCGTGCCGCTTCATGAAGGACACCGCAAACACCGGGTTGATGATAAAGGCCACCAGCAGCGACGACAACAGCGTAACGATCAGCGTGATGGGCAGGAAGAACATAAACTCCCCCACAATGCCCGGCCAGAAGGCCAGCGGCAGGAACGGTGCCACGGTGGTGAGCGTACCGGCCAGCACCGGCAAGAACACCTCCCCGGCGGCCACCTTCGCCGACTTCACGATGTTCAGGTTAGTGGTATGGTAGATACGGTGCGTGTTTTCAATCACCACAATGGCGTCGTCCACCACAATGCCCAGCGCCAGCAGGAACGAGAAGAGCACGATCATGTTCAGCGTAAAACCGAAGGTCGGCATCAGGATAAAGGCCAGGAACATGGAAATCGGCACTGACAAGCCCACGAAAATGGCGTTGGTGGTACCCATAAAGAACATCAGGATCAGGGTTACCAGCACAAAGCCGATGATGATGGTGTTGATCAGGTCGTTCAGGGTATGGCGGGTTTGGGTAGACTGGTCGCCTGTTACGGTGATGTGCAGATCTTGGGGCAGCGAGGTGCGCTGCATCTCCTCAATGGTGGCGTGTATCTTGTCCGAAGCCTCGATCAGGTTCTCGCCGCTGCGCTTGATGATGTTGAGCGTGATAACAGGCTCGTTACCCAGGCGTGCGAAGCTTTCCTGCTCTTTGAAGCCCTGCTTCACCTCGGCAATGTCGCGGAGCTTGATGTTGGCCCCCGCCGCCGACTGCAGCACAATGTCCCCGATCTTCTCGGGGTCTACGTACTGGCCCGTCACACGCACCGAGCGCCTTGCTTCGCCTACGGTAATGTTGCCACCAGAGATGGTGATGTTCTCGCGGGCAATGGCGTTGGAGATGTCCGTGAAGGTAACCTGGGCAGCCTGCATCTTATACAGGTCCACGTTTACCTGCACCTCCTTGTCCAGGGCGCCTACCATGTCCACGCGCGTAATCTCGGGGTAGGCCTCAAAGCGGTCCTGCAGGTCCTCGGCGTAGTCCTTCAGCTGGTCCAGGCTGTAGTTGCCCGACACGTTGACATACATAATCGGGAACTCGGAGAAGTTGATCTCCTGGATGTTGGGCTCCTGATCCAGGTCGGTGGGCAGGTCGGCGCGGGCCTTGTCCACAGCATCCCGTACCTGCTGCTTGGCCTCCGGCACCTCCACGTCGGTGTTAAACTCCACGGCGATCATGGAGAAGTCCTGCATGGAGTTGGAGGTAATCTTCTTCACCCCGTTAATGGCCTTCAGCTCCTTCTCGATGGGCCTGGTGATGAGGTTCTCCATATCCGAGGGCGAGGTGCCCGGGTGTACGGTGGCCACCATCACGGTCGGTATCACGATGTCCGGGAAATTCTCCTTCTGCAGATTTACATAGGAGAAGATACCCGCCAGCGTGACGATGAGGGTCATGATATAGATACTGGTCTTGTTGTCGATAGACCAGCTGGTTGGCTTAAACTCTTTCATAGTTTTATACTTTTAGACCTTACTTCTGGGTGAGGCTGTTCTGCGCAAACACCACGGGTTGCCCCTCGTTCACGCTTTTGTAGCCTGCTGTAATCACCATATCGCCCGCGGCAAGGCCGTTGAGCACCTCCACGTTACCGCCATAGCTCAGGCCGGTCTTCACTTCTTTTCGCGTTGCGATGTAGCCATTGTCCTGCTTCCGGGCCACGTACACATAGCTGGTCTTCTCGTCTTTCTGCACCAGGTTTACCGGCAGCGTCACCACATCCTCGTTCTTGTAATCCTCGATGCGCACCACGGCCACCATGTTAGGGCGCAGGGTTACGTCAGCCCCGTTGCGGAAGCGCAATTCTGCGGTGAAAGTGCGGCTGGTCGGGTTGATGAAGCTGCTCACCACGTCCACGGTCATGGGCACTTCTTTTTTCAGGTCGGGGAAGTATACCACGGCCTGGTCTCCTTTCGAAATCCTGTCCAGGTAAGCCTCAGAGATCTCGGCCACGATTTTGCCTCCCTCCAGGTTCACCACCCGGATAATGCCCACGCCCGGCGACACGGCCTCGCCCGTATTCGGGATTACCTCATCCACCACCCCGCTGATGGGCGCCTTGATGTTAAACTGATCGCGCTGCTGCTGCAGGGCTGCCAGGCTGCGCTCCAGCGCCTCCTTGTTGTTTTTGGCCGTGAGGTACTGCATCTCGGTGCCTATTTTCTGGTCCCAGAGGTTTTTCTGCTTCTCGAAGGTCACGTTAGCCAGGTCGAGGCGGGTTTTTACCTCGGCCATGTTCTGCTCCAGCACCTGCGCATCAATCGTGGCCATAGTTTGCCCCTTCGTCACGCGGTCGCCGCGCTCCACGCGCACGCTTGTCAGTACGCCCGGTACTTTGGCGCTCACCAGCACGTTCTGCGTAAAGTCCACGCGGCCCTGCACCTCCAGGTAGTGGCGGAAAGTGTCCTGCGCCAGCGTGGTTACCGACACGGGCACGGTTTTCTGCTGCACGGCCACGGTTTTGCCCTCGGCCTTCAGTTCCGCCTCCAGCTCCTCTATCTGCTTCTGAATGCTGGCCTGCTGCTCTTTCAGGGCATCCAGTTGGGCCTGTTTATCGTTTTCGCCGCCACAGGAGGCAAGACTAAGTATACCTGCAAAAAATACTGTTGCTAAGTTTCGGTTCATGGTCTGATAGTAGATAGGTGTTTTTCGATAGTTTTATTTTGTGAGTAATGTGCCGGTGGCCTTCTCCAGGTTCACCTTGGCGATAAGGGCATCGTAGATGGCGGCGTAATAGTTGGTTTGGGCCTCGCGCAGGTCGGTTTCGGCCGTTACCACCTCCAGGTTGGTACCCACGCCCTCCTGAAACTTAATCTTGGACACACGGGCAATATCCTCGGCCAGGGCCAGGTTCTCCTCCTGCGCCTTCAGCACATCCAGGGCATTGGTCAGCTCGGTGGAGGCCTGCTTCAGTTCCAGGTCTATACTTTGGCGCAGCGTCTCGAAGCCTAACTTGGTGTTCTCCAGGGTCACCCGGCTCTGCTGTATCTGGTAATGCCTGCGCAAGCCATCGAAGATAGGCACCCGCAATTGCGCGCCCACGTAGCCATACTCCAGGTAATTGCTCGTTGTCGTGATATTTCTGAACTCGTTGCTGGCGGCATTGTAACCGTAGCGGGCATTTAAGTATAGCTTGGGCAGATACCCGGAGCGGATGTTGCGCACGTCCAGCTCGGCCAGGCTTTGCTGGGTCTCCAGCAGCGAGTACTCGATACGGTTGCCGTAGTCGAAATTCTGCGGGTACAGCTGGCTCATGTCGATGTCCACCTCCTCAAGCTTATCGGTGAGCAGCACGGGCTGGTGCTGCGGCAGGCCCATCTGGTACTTGAGCAGGTTCTCGCTCAGCTGCAGCAGGCGCTGTGTTTTCTGTTGCTCCACCTTCAGGTTGTTGAGCTGCACGCGCAGGCGGTCCACGTCCAGTTTCTCGGCCACGCCGTTCTCAAACATCACGTTGGTCTGGAACAGCAGCGTGTCGAGGCGGGTGATGTTCTGGTTAAGCAGCTGCATACGCTCGCCACTTACCAGCACGCTATAGTAGGCTTTGCTCACCTGCTCGGCCACTTCTATCTCGCTTTGGGTGGTTGTTCTGCGCGAGAGCTCGGTGTAGGTTTTGGCCGCCTTCAGCCCAATCAGGTAGGAGCCGTCGAACACCAGCTGGCTGGCCGAAAGCACGGCATTGCTGGTATAGGTCGGCGTGAAGGTGATGGGAACAAACGTGCCGGGCGGCGGCGAGTTGGGGTCGTTCGGGTCGTTGAAGAACTCGGCCGGCAGGAAGGTTTGCTGCTGCACAAAGTTATCGCCCACCTCCAGCATCGCGTCTATCTGTGGCAGGCCCATGGCGCGAATCTCTCCCACCCTGCCTTTGGCGCTTTTCTCCTCGTTGCGGGTGGCCTGCAGGCTGGCCCTGTTCTTCAGGGCATAGGTTATACTTTCCTGCAGGCTCAGGCGCATCGTTTCCTGCTGCCCCTGCGCAAAGCTGCCGCTGCACAGCGAAAGTATGGCAAGCAGCAGGCTGATTTGTTTTTTCATAATTTTAGTAGCTTGGTAGTGATTGGTAGTCGTTATTCTTCTTCGGTTATTTGCTTGTATTCATTGATGAGCTTGTGCCCCTTCAGAGTGGCCATCCCCAGCATGTAATGCTCCAGCACCGCCAGCTGCACCTGGCTGATGTTGAACTCATGTGACGGGAACACTTCCCGGTTAAAAGGCAACTCAATCAGGGCCAGGCGCATGCGGGCCAGCACCTCCACGTCCAGATCTTTGCGGTAGAGCCCTTCTTTTATGCCCCGCCGGATGTTGTCCTTCACCTTCTCCAGCATAAAGCCGCTTTTGTGTTTCACCCACAGTTCCCAGCTGTCGGGGTGGTGCCTTTGCAAGTCATGGAAAATAGAGGGGTGTATATCCGAAAACACCTGCTTGGTCAGCGTCATGATGCGGAAGAGCTCTTCCAGGGCGTTGGGGGCCTCGCAGATGTACCCCTCGCACGACTCCTGAATGCTGCGCAGGTAACAGGCCGTAGCATCGTACACCACCTGGTCCTTGTTGCGGAACCACTTGTAAAGCGTCTTCTTCGACATGCCCAGGTGCTGGGCAATGTCGTCCATCGACACGCTCTTAAAGCCCCGCTGGCGGAACATCTCAAAAGCGGCCTTCAGGATTCTTAACTCTATTTCCGACTTCTCTGCTATCTCCATAGTGGTAGTTTGTGCGGCAAAACTATGGAAACATTTTTTGTTTCAAAAGTTTCCTGCTTTAAATTTTGGGACGTTCACAAAGCCTATGAGCCTCATTTATAGCTTTTTTGCAAAGCAAATGGCTCGCGCATTGTCGCTGCCAAATGCCAGATTCCGGGACGAACCGCGGGGTTCTGTACACCAAATTATACTTTCTGCAGACGAACCGGCAGGCATAGTCACCCCTTATCCGGGCAGGTGACACGGGAGTATCCTATAAAAAAAAATTCTTGCTTAAATGCCCAATACTGCCCGCAGCCTGGAGTAACCGGTCCGGCTCAGGGGCACGCGCACCCCGCTCTTGAGCAGGGCCACATGGCTGTCTTTCTCCAGCGGTTCGATGCGGGTGAGCTGGGAAAGTGGGATAATGTAGGAGCGGTGGACGCGCACAAACTGCTTGGGGTCCAGCACGCGCTCGTAGTAGCCCATGGTTTTCTTCTTCAGAAAGAGGCCTTCGGCAGTATATACTTTCACGTAATCGTCGTAGGCTTCCAGGTATAGCACGTCTTTTACCGGGATGATGCGGATGTCGTTGGCGGCCTTGACCACGATGCGCAGGTGCTCCTCGGGCTGCTTGGCGGGCACTTCGGCCAGCTCCTCTACCTTGTTTTCCGCTGCCTTTACACGCTGCTTCTCCTGCCACTTTTCTACGGCGGCATCGAAACGCTCCTGGCTGAAGGGCTTGAGCAGGTAGTCCACGGCGTTGGCCTCGAACGCCTTCAGGGCATACTCATCAAAAGCGGTGGTAAAAATCACCCCAGGCGCCTGCTCCACCAGCTCCAGCATCTCAAAGCCGTTTATTTTGGGCATCTGGATGTCGAGGAAAACCAGGTCGGGGCGGTGCTGCTGGATGGCCTTTATCCCCTCAAAACCATCGCCGCACTCCTGCACTACCTCCATCTCCGGGTGCTTTTGCAGGTATTCTACCACAATGCTGCGGGCCAGCGGCTCATCGTCTATAACTAAACATTTAATCATTTTTCTGCGGGATTTTAATGCTGGTGATAAACTGGTCGTCCTGCTGCTGCGTCTGCAGCAGGTCCTGCCGGGCATAGAGCAGGTAGAGGCGCCGCTGCACGGAGCTAAGGCCGAAGCCGGTGCCCCGCTGCGGGCGCGTGGTGGCGGGATCGTAGGGGTTTTGCACCTGCAGCAGCAAGTGGTGGTCCTGGGCGGTGGCTTTTATACTTATCACCGTATCGCCCACGGTGTCGTAAAGGCCGAACTTGATGGCGTTCTCCACCACGGGTTGCAGCAACAGGACTGGCAGGCGCATGTTCATCGTTTCATTTTGTACTTCAATGGCAGTTTGCAGGCGGTGCCCAAAGCGCACTTTCTCTATTTCTAAGTATAACTCCAGCTGCTTGAGCTCATCGGAGAGAGGCACCTGCTGCTGATCGTCCTTGCGCAGGGTGCCGCGCAGGAAATCAGAAAGTTGTTGTATCATTTTTCGGGCCTGCTCCGGCCGCGCCACCACCAGGGCGCTGATGGAGTTGAGGCTGTTGAACAGGAAGTGCGGCTGCAGTTGCTGGCGCAAAGTATGGAGCTCCGCCTCGCGGGCCAGTTTTTCGGCGGTGGCACGGCGCTGCTCGTCCTGCTGCCTTTCCAACGTATAAAACCAGAACCAGCTCAGCAGCAAAAGCAGCAGCACCAGCAGCCAGGTAAACACGAAGCGCGCCGGCAGGGTGGCATCCACAAAATCGAGGTACACCACATCTCCTTTGTGGACTCTGGTGGTAAGCCAGTAAAAGACCATGGTGCTGAGCACGGCCAGGCCCATGCTCCAGGCCAGCAGGTAAGCCGCCTCTTTTATACTTGGCTGGTAGTAGCGCAACCCAGCCCCCATGGCATAGCCCCCAATGGTGAGCAGCAGGTTGGTCAGCAGGGCATCCGATACCGCCACTGTCAGGCTAAAGCCCGCCGTCCAGATCAGCACGGCCTGCACCACCGCCCAGAGCAGCGCCCATCCCAGGTAAGCAAGTATAATCCGGCTCGGAGACATGTGAGAGTTTAAGAGTTTTGGAGTTAGAGAGTTAGAAGGTTAAAAAGTTAGAAAGTTTGGCGTAGAGTGAATTTACCAGTTATCAACTCAATTCTAACAACCAACAACTAACAACTAACAACTAACAACTAGGAAAGCCTATACTTAGTAGCTCTTGAGCTGGAGGCCGCCGAAGAGCGAGGTTCCTTTCAGGATCAGCACCTTGCTGGGGTCGTAGCCGCCGGGCATAATCGGGCGCTTGTCGTCGATTCCGCCCAGGATAGCCACCATCTCTGACTTTACCTCCCAGTGCGGCGGTATGATGAGTGTGGTGCCCCCAAAGATCTGCGTCGCCTCCAGCACAACCGGGTGCTGGATGTCGGCCTGGCTCAGGTTCAGTTCTGTGCCCCCGAACACGCTCACCACCTCTCCGCCCAGGAAGTTCTTCGAGATGATGTTTTTCTTGATGCCCCCAAGTATGGCCACCGCGTCCACAATATCTTCTGTGCCGTATGCACTGTTCTCTGAGGTTGCGTATGTGCCGCTCTCCGGCTCTGTGGCCCCGCCCGTACTTTCGTGGCTGTACTCCGGCTGCCGATGTTGCGTGGTGTGGCTGCCCGGAGCAGGCGGGAAAGTATGGAAGTGGTCCCGCCGGCCGCGCGGTTTCAGCATCACCCACAGGCCAATGCCTATCAGCAGGATTGGCCAGAAGTAGATGCGCAGGTTAAAGCCCGTCACCAGATCGTTAATCAGGAAAATTGTGCCGAGGAGCACCAGAATCAGCCATCCCGGCTTGCGGAAGTTATGCCTGAAGCCAATGAAAAGGCCCAGCACGATTAAAAACATCTGCCACGAGAACACCCAGCCAGGCAGGAAGAAGATGTGCAGCTTTGAGGCAAGTATAGCCAGGCCCACCACAATCAGAAGCATGCCTGCTATCACTTTGCCGCTGGTGCCTCCGCGGGGCTCGGGCCAGTGGTCGCCATAGTTTTGGTTCGGAGATTGGTTTCTGTTTTCCATAGTTCCTTTTGTTTTAATTTCTGTTGTAAAGGTACTGTAAATGTGCCCGCCCGTCTAGGACGAATAGGCAGGCCCGGGGGAGAAGTCGGTAAGCGGTGGGTTTGCGTCGGTAAGCTACGAAAGCCGGGGTGTTTCTGCAATTCACCGATGGGGGGCTGTGGGTTATGGTTGTTGCTTTTACAGCTAGAGGCGGGCTGTACTTTTCTGAATCAGGATTTTCAGGATGAAAGGAGTGGCAGGATTTTATACTTTCGGCTATACTTCATACTTTCTCTTGGTGGAGCAGGCGTCCGTTTGTGCCTTGCATGAACCGCTGCTTCGTGCAGCTCCCCGCTGGCGCGGGTTTGTAACCCGTGCCTAAACTATGATGTTGAGTCTCTGACTCGACTGGCTTAAAAAGCCATACTTTATACTTTGGCTATTCTTTAAGATAGCTGTTCCGGACATCTTTGTCCAGAACCTCTCTGCTGCGGACCTCCAAGTCCGCGTAAGCCATAGTTATACTTGCCAGTTTATACTTCCTATAGCCACCGCTTCCTTCCATTTGAAGCAAGCTATCCTTATTAGCTGCCGTTCATCCTCCAGTTCCCACAAGCGGCTCGTTTCACCTCCAACTTGGCTACCTCAAGGCCGGGAGGGCTCGCCTTCGGGCATCGCGCTGCTTTCGCTTCCTTTGCTACCCTTCGGTCGCAATGCCCTTCGGGCACCGGAACCTCTCGAGGCGCTCAACCCAAAGGCTGGGATAAGGTCGATAGCTACGGCTTTTGCTACTGGAAAGGAAAGCATAAAATAGTAGAATAGAAACTGTCCCCTTAAGGACAAGTGAGAACGAGAGTTCGAAACTTGCGAGCAAAGCTCAATAGGGGTGTAATCGTTACCAGAAATCCCCTCTTGGGATGGGGGTGGGTTTATACGTTGTAGAGACAGGTTCCGACCTGTCCGCACGAGAAATGGGGCCATGAAATTTATACTTCAGCCCAGAGTAATCACAGACTCCCCTCCTTGGCTAAGGAGGGGTAGGGGTGGTTGGACTCGGTGCAACTAAACTCCCTCCACCGTTCTTAGGGGAAGGCCGGCGTGAGAGAAGGAACTGGTTATACCTTAAAAAAAACAAAAAGCGCTGCAGGTTGGCCTGCAGCGCTTTTTCACGCCTCTTCAAAAGTATAAATGGCGCAAGGATACCGGGTAGCAGCAGCTTCTTGGGCCGTTGCCAGTTTGTTTTCTAACAATAAGTATAAATCAGTGTAGTAAAGTATAGCAATAGGCAAATTAGAAAATAGAGATTCTATAAGCTTTCAGTTTCTTGTCGAGCTCCCTTGCGTTGCCGCATACACTGTCGAGCAGTGCCCAGAAGCGGGGGCCGTGGTTCTTCTCCACCGTGTGCGCCAGCTCGTGCAGAATCACGTAGTCGCAGAGAGCGTCGGGCAGGCGCATCAGGTGCAGGTTCAGGTTGATGTTGTTGGTATGCGAGCAGCTGCCCCAACGGCTCTTGGCGTTCTTGATGAACACGTTCTGGTACGCAAACCCAAACTTCTCGGCAAAGTAGGCCACCCGCTGCGGCAAATGCTGCTTGGCTTCCTTGCGGTAGGCTTCTTCTATCGAGCTGCGGATAAACTTCTGTACATCCGCATCCTGCACCTCCTTAAAAGCGGGGTAGAACACGTTGATGTAGCCCTCCTGGATAACGCAGCGCATGTCGTAGCGGGCGTGGGTGAGCAGGCGCAGCTTGTGGAACTTGGTTCTGAACTCGGAGTTGTGGTCGTAAACCGTTACCCGTTCCTCCTGTTGCTGCATGCGCGCCTGGTGTTCCTTAATCCAGTCGGTTTTGGTGTAGATGAGCTGTTCGGCTTTCTCAAAGCTGATGTGCGGTGGCACGGCTACGCGCACCCCCTTTAACGGACGAACGCTGATGCTCAGGCGCTTGGCTTTATCGCTCCGCTCAAACAGCACCTTTCCAATCCCGTCGATATGCAGGTTGACGGATGTAAGACGTAAGAATGATGAAGACACTGGCTAAAAGTTAAAGTACAAATTCTTTCGGCCAAAGATAGTTATTAATTTAATTTAAAAAAGCCTAAGCTGCGAGCTTTTATGGCTTTTATTTTAAATTAGTGTATTGATATTGTGCTATATTAAACAAAATAAAGGCAGAAGTTATCCTGAGAAAGAGCGCTTTTAAATGCCTTTGTTAGCTATATAAAGTACAAGAAAACAGCGGCAGGCTATACTATAACCTGCCGCTGCATCGAATAGGGTAAAGCAATCTGTTTTAACGTACGTTTCCGCCGGAGGGCATGTCGTCATGCGGGTTCTTGGGCGCACGGCTGCTGTCGGTGGTGGAGGAGCGCTCCGACGACTCGTGCGTGCCCTTGCCTCCGCCGTGGTGGCCTTCGGAAGCATGGTGGGCATCAGGCGTGGTGTGCTCCTGCTGCTTTTTATTTTTCTTTTCCTCGTCTTTTTTCTTGTTCGTTTCCATAGTATGGCGTTTTAATTAGATTAAGTATAGGAACAGTATCAGGTTGAAGTATAAAAGAGAACTTTCATTCTGAAAGAAACCTGGTAGAAGGGCGGTTAGGCAAATGCGGCTTGCCCACAAGATCCTTTCAGGATGACAGCATTATAGAAATGCTATCCACATCTATACTTTAAACGTCTTCGGTCCTTTATCTAGCCTTCTTTTGTCCTGGTACTTTAGTAATTGGGTCTTGTTTCGGTCTGGATGTCGCCGGCAGAGCGGTCGCTATACTTGGGGGTGCCGAAGGAGATGTCAGCGTCGTGCTTTTCAGGCGCATGAGGCTCCTGCTCTCTCGGTGTTACCCTGATAGGGCGGGTGGCCTCCCACTCCCTGAACTTATCCAGTTCGGTTTTTATACCCGCCATAAACCAGGCCAGCAGGCTGGCGTCGTCCAGCAAGCCAATCACCGGAATCACGTCCGGGATTATGTCTATTGGCATCAGGAAATAAATCAGCACGGCCACACCGCCTACTAGCGTGGCAGTAGGGATGCCTTTGTACTCACCGGAGCTGGCCGCTTTTATCATGCGCGTCAGCAGCTGCAGGTTTTCCCATACTTCGCCGGCGATGGCGCCTACGCCTTTCTTGGCAGTGGCTTTTTTTAGGGTGTCGCTGATTAGTTTGGCTACCTGGGTCGGGTGTTTCAGGTAAGCTTCTGCTTTCTCCAGCAACCTCTTAAAAAGGGGGGTGTCGGCTATCTTTTTTCCTTCAGGGCCTGTGTTGTTCTCTGTCATGCTTGTCGTGTGCTATACTTTAAAAGTGGTGTGGTTGGGCTGTAGCCGCCAACGGGGGCGCAAGTTGCGTAAACAAACGGTAACCTTCCTATACTTTCTCCCTATAAAATTGTTTTGCCGGGAGGGATGTTTTTAGCGCAGCCCTGCCGGGGCAGAAACCGGCCAAGCGGTTAACAGGCAGCTGCTTCCCAATGTTTTGCAGGTGCCGCCCCGGACGCACTGGTAAAGTATAAACTGGCAGGGATGCGGCTAATTTACGCGGCCGGCGGCGTAAAAATAGTTGCGGTAGTAGGGCTCCGACAACGAGCTGACCATCACGCCGCCATTAGTGGCCGAGTGGATAAACTTGTTGTTCTTGAGGTAAACACCCACATGGAAGATGGGCTCTTTGGAGCTGCGGCGGAAGAAGACCAAATCGCCGGTGCGGAGGCTGTCTTTCTGTATGTGGGCCACATCCTCGAACATCGTATGGGAGCTGCGGCTGAGGGTGATGCCGTACACTTCCTTATAAAGGCTGGTAACAAAGCCCGAGCAGTCGGTGCCGCGCTTGCTGCTGCTGCCGAAACGGTAGGGGGTGCCAATCCATTTAGAGGCTTCCTCCACGAGTGTGCGGTAGTCCGGGTTTCGGAACCTGAGGCCCAGCTTCCTGACGTAATACTCCTCGTACTCCGGCTGGGCTTCCTCTTCTGGCGTAAGGGCGTCGGCCCACATGTGTGGCACGTAGGCAGGTGCGGCAAAAGGCGCCACAATAGCATATGTCTCGTTCGCTGGTTCAGTGGCCGGTGCGTTTACAGGAGCCACCTCGTACAGGTAAGACAGCGCCAGCGACAGCATCGCCAAAACACTAAGTATAACTGCCTTTTTCATAGAATTAACCATATGCCAGGCTTCCTGGAGGCGCCTGTAAATGTAACTTTCAGAACTATCGGCAGGCGTTACGTAGGGTGCCGGATAAGCCAATACAAGGCAAAAGTAAACCATAGCAGCCTAAGTGCCAAACTATACCATACCGCTTTGGTAGAGCAACTGTTGCGCCTTTAACAGGTATCAGGCAACCTCAGGGGGCTGCAAGGCAGTATATTTGCGTATACTTTCCCTAGAATAAAGTGCTGTTTTAAGCCTATGGATTTTAAAGTTGTAGAACGCTCGCCTTTTGCTCGTATTGCGCGCATGGTGCTAAAAAGCAGCAATGTGGCCATGGTGCTGGGCAAAACCATACACCTGAGCGGCGTGAGCCGGGACACGTTCCTGAAGGACGAGGGCTGGCTGGCGCACGAGCTGTGCCATATCCGGCAGTTCCGGGAGCACGGTTTTTTCCGGTTTCTGTGGCTGTACCTGAAAGAGTCGTGGCGGGTGGGCTATTACAACAACAAGTTTGAGGTGGAGGCCAGGCTGGAGGGCATGAAGCACCGCCGCCACTTGAACCCCTCGCAAAAAGCAGCCAGCGCCATTACGCCCACAGAAGCCCCGCTGCCCATCGACACGAAGAGAACGGAGTAGGGCAAGTTTGTAAGAGTCTGGAGAGTTTGGGCAAAGGAATTTTAGACAAAGGACAAAAGACTGCTAAAGCTTAGACTGCGGTTAACCCACCCCTTAGCCCCTCCCAAGAGGGGAATTTCGCATAAATGTAAGTTACTCCCCTCATTGGAGCAGGGGCCTTAAGTTCTACCGGGACTGTCCCCTTGAGGGGACTATAGGGGTGTAATCGTTAACAGATATTTCCTTCCTGGCAGGGGCGGGGTAGGTTTGCAGAAGCAAGTGAATAGCTAGTCTCAACTTAAGATTATAAATAGCGGCCGGGAACAGGTAAAGCCTTAGTTCCAGGCTGCTATTTGTGTGTATTGCACAAACGCTTCTTATTCTTTATTTCTCGCCGGTAGCAACCTTGCGCCCGCTTCTGGACCACTCGCTCCAGGAACCCACGTATAGCTTCGGCATCTCCAGTCCGGCGTAGTCCATAGCCAGCAGGGTATGGCAGGCTGTAACACCGGAGCCGCAGTGCACCATCACCTCTTCCGGCTTTCGGCTGCCCAGGGCCTCTTTATACTTTGCCCGGAGCTCTTCCTGCGGCAAATAAAAGCCGTTGCTGTCGAGGTTGGAAGTATAGGGGATGTTTGTGGCGCCCGGAATGTGGCCGGCCACCAGGTCGATGGGCTCTACCTCGCCACGGAAGCGGGCTGCGGCCCGTACGTCTATCACCAGGTTCTCGGGGTGCTGCACGGCCTGCTCTACCTCCTTCACGGTAGCCATAGGTAACTGCCAGCCCTGCTGCGGGTAAGGAGGCTGCAGCGTAGGCTGCTCCGCCTTGCCACTTACCGGAACACCGGCTGCCACAGCGGCACTATAGCCTCCGTCCAGCACCTGCACCTTCTCATGGCCCAGGGCGCGGAGCATCCACCAGAAACGCGCAGCGGCGTTGGCCCCGCTTGCATCATCATACACCACTACGTGGCTGTCAGGCTGTATTCCGAGCTGGCCCACAAAATCCGCAAACTCCGCAGCGCTCGGCAGCGGGTGCCTGCCGCCTACGGCCGGGTTATCAGTCGGACGGGCCAGATCGGTTTCCAGATCGGCAAACAGTGCGCCCTGCAGGTGTTCTGATTTATACTTGTCGCGGGCATCCGGGCCGGAGCGGGCGTCTATGAGGATAGGCGCCTCCTGGTGTAGCAGTGTGAGCAATTCCTGTGGCTTGATGATCGGCTTCATAGTTTTTTGTTGCTGTAGCGTTGAAGGGCTGAATTAAAGTATAAAATGTTTGTCGCTGCGGGCTTACTCGCCGCCAGCCACCACGTTCCAGGGGCGCACCTCCCACTCCACAATCAGCCCGTTCTTTACGTAAGGGTCGTTGTTGGCGAAAGCCTCGGCAGCCTGCGTGTTATCGCCCTTAAAGATAAATACGGCACTGTCGGCAGGCTCGGCCAGGGCGCCGGCCATTACCAGGTCTCCTTTGGCATGGTAGGAGTTAATCAGCTCCAGGTGCTCCGGGCGGTAAGCGCCGCGCTTTTCGAGGTAATCTTCGGTGGTTTTGTAAAAAAGGATGTAGTACATGTTTTATGTATGGGTTAGTGAATTTTAACGGTACTCGTGTAAACAGTGTGCGAGGCTGTCGGCCGAAGTAGGATGTTTACACAATGTTAGCGATTGTTATTTTTTCTTTTGGTTTTAATTTGAACGGATTTTACAGACTTATCCGCAAACCTAGATGCCGGCCCAATCCTCTGTGAATTTTTAAAATAAATTTCATCAAGCAAGTCAACTAGTTTTTCTTTTAGATTCTTATCAATTTCTTGTAATTCGTTGTCCTCGTTTATCGAATCGCGAATCTTTTTTCTAAATTTCCTTCTGTCTCTTTTCTCAAGGTATTCTTCACGCTTATTTAGCATTTCAAATATTTGAATACCAGATTGGGTTGTGGCATTGATAACTTTTGGTAATAGTTTAAGAGAAATCCAAATAATAACAATGTTAGTAGCATCTAAATTCTGTAAAAGCCTTTCAATAACGATGAGAACAGAACCAAACCTAATCTCAGATATTTGAATTTGAGCTTCTGGAATTTGTACATAGCGATTGTAGCCAAGTTCGCTTGTCATTCCATCTATTCTGTAGATAATGTCCAAGTAACTGCTAAACTCCCTTACACTTAAGTTTCCAGAGTCAATAGAGATTTCTAATTCAACAGCATTATTATCGAGATTTGACTTTTCGAAGAATAACTTAGTTAGAGCGGTTCCTAGCTTTTGAGGAGAAGATGAAAATCTTTCAATATTTGTCATATGATATTAATTACCGCTAACTTATAGCTAAACGGAAGCCTATTAGGTTTATCTGCACTATATGCGGAGTTTATACTTCCGTGACCGGGCTTTCTAAGCTGGACATAGGAAATTCAATATACTACAAACCAGAAAGTGCTGCAATAAAAACAAAGTATATGCTCTAAACAGGTAATAGACAGCAGGTAAAGGTGCTTTGCTCTGTGCCGTCCTATATTGCTTGGCACTTCCGGGAGGGGATAAAATAGATTGGGTCTGTTTTTTACGATTATAAAACAATTATACCCATGTAGGCTGCGGGTAATAAAAAGCCCCTGTCATGAGGTATGGCAGGGGCTGTAAATGCAAAGCTAAAATACAAATTACGCTTCCTTCCACTTGATAGTGCAGCCGATGGCCTTGGTGTTGGGCTGGCTAATTGACTTGCCGGCTACCAGTTCGTCGAGGGCGGCTTCGGCATACTTCTTCTCCACCTTGGAAGCGTCGCGGGAGTTGTCGTCTATCGTGCCGATGTAGGCAACTTTATACTTTCCGTCCGACTGCTTCTGCACAATGTACAGGTGCGGTGTGCGAGTGGCGCCGTAGGCCCGGGTGATTTCCTGCGTTTCGTCGTGCAGGTAGGGGAAGGGGAAGTTCTTGTCCCTGGCGCGCTGCTGCATGTCGGCATAGGAATCCTTCGGTGAGGCAGTTGCATCGTTGGGGTTGATGGCGATAACCGGGTAACCTTTGGGCGCATACTTGTTGTGCAGGGCAATGATGCGGTCTTCGTAGGCCACGGAGTAGGGGCAGGTGTTGCAGGTAAAGGTTACGATAAAGCCTTTAGCATCCTTGTGGTCGGCCATGGATACCATTTTGCCGTCCACGTTCTTCAGTTTAAAGTCGCGGGCAGTGTCGCCCACCTGGTAGCCGGGATTGGCAGGCGATGCCGCCAGCAGGGCGCCCACAAAAAGCAGGCACATAAAGAACACGAAAGGAAGGTTTGCTTTTTTCATAGTGCGGTTTGGTTATGGTTTATACTTTGAAATCATGCCTTGCAACGCCTCCTGCGACAGTTCGCCCTCCACAAACTCGTATTGTTTCCGCTTGTTGTTGAACACCATGGTGGCCGGGATGGCCCCGCTCCACTTCGGCTCCAGCTTGTCTATCCAGGAGTTGGCGTCCACCTCGTCGAGCAACAGCACGTCAGACTTTAGATTGCGTTTCTGCACGAAAGGTTTAACGCGGCTGTCCAGATCTTCGACGGCGTCCATACTTACCAGCATCACGCGCACCGGCTGGTCTTTATACTGCTCGGTCAGCGCCTCAAAGTAGGGCATCTCCTTGATGCAGGGCCTGCACCAGGTGGCCCAGAAGTTTACCACATACAGCGTGTCGTGCGGGGCGTTGCGGATCTGCTCCAGCTCCTTATACTTTATCACCTTCACCTCCTGGGCAAAAGCGGGGGAGGCGGCAAGTACAAAGGCCAGCGTGGGCAGCAGAAAGTTTAGTTTTAGCTTCGTCATAATTGGGTAACGTTTCAGAGGAAAGTATACGTGTGATATTGTCTAAAATTAGTATTTACTGTTGGGTTTAGGAAGTATGGTTTTGAGGGAGTTGCTTTGGGCGTGCCGGGTCCAGCTACCTCTGCTAAACCCCACCCCGGCCCTCCCCTAAGAACAGGGGAGGGAGTTTCAGTAAGACCGGGTCCAACCACCCCTGACCCCTCCTTGGCTAAGGAGGGGAGCCTGTAGTTGCTGAGGCTGAAGTATATGTTTCGTAGTTGCTGGCCCTACAGAGTATAAACCCACCCCAGCTCCTCCAAGAAGGGGAATTTCTGCAGGCGATTAACACCCCTATGGTCCCCTCAAGGGGACAGTAGTAGTGGCTGTGGCTATCGAGCTTGTTCCCAGCCTTTGGGTTGAGCGCCTTGTAGATTTCTGGTGACGAGCGAAGTGAGGCAGCCCGAGGCACGAGGGCAGGAAATGTACACCGCGCGATGCCCGAAGGCGAGGCCTCCCGGCCTAGGAGGGCACCAAGTTGGAGATGAAACAATACGCTTGTGGGAACTAGAGGATGAACGGGAGCTAGTAAGGATAGCCTGGTTCCAGTTGCGGGAAGCAGTGGCAAGGCACAAGCGGACGCTTGCGCCATAACTGGGACACCTATCATACTTCCAAAAACCGCCTTACCTCCTCCACTACCTGCGCTTCCTCCACCACCTTAAACACCACATGCGGCCGGGCGGCGAAGATGTGTTGGAGGCGTGGGGGTTGCCCCTGCAGCAGTACCAACCGCTGCTTCCCTTCCTCAAACAGCTCCTCCAGCAGCGGCATCAGGCTACCTAATTCTGTGGGGCTTTCATCAGCCTTAATGCACACTACGGCTTTTTCAGATTCCCTGAGTAGGCGAAGGGCATAGTGCTGCAACAACTCGTCAGAGTGTGCATCCAGGTCAAGTATAGAAACAGTGGACAGGCTTTGGCGCACCTGCTCCACAACTGGCTTGTGGAAAGCGCTGTCTGAGGTCAAATCGAAGTATAAAAACGCCTGCATCAGCGCACCATCAGTTTTACGCTGGCCTGTTTACCGTCTTCGGCTGTAGCCCGAACAATATAGATGCCCGCCTGCCACTCCTGTGCCGGCAAAGTATGGGAACGGCCAATTGCATTATCCTTACGATACACGTGCTTGCCAACCACATCAAACACCTCCAACTGCACCGGCTCCGAGGCATGCACCTTTACCGGCTCGGCCACAGCCTTGTCGTGCGGGTTGGGGTATACCTGCAGGGTGAGTTTTTCGCTCGCATTTGGAGAACCCTTGAAGCCGGAAACCTGCTCCAGCAAGTATAAACCGCCACCTTTGGAACCCAATACCAGGTACAGCTTGCCGTCGCCGCCTAAAGGCGCTGCCGCTATACTTAGCCCGCGGCCCAGACGGGTGGCCTGCGTTTGCTGCGTCAGCTTGTTTTCCAGCAGCTCGGTCTCGGCTGTGAGGGTGGCATTCAGGTCTTGGGTGATGTGGCGGTAGATGCGCAGCTCGCCGCTATCATCTGCCGTGAGCAGGTCCAGCTTTCCATCACCATCTATATCGAAAACCAGGGGGTGCAGGTGGCGGCGGTCAAAATCGAAGCTGATGCCACCGAAGCTGCTGCTTTCCAACGTATAAACTGGCGCGTTGGCAGTGCCGGTGTTGCGGTAGAACTCCAGGTTGCTGGCCGCCTTGCCCAGCAGGAGGTCCAGGTCACCGTCACCGTCCAGGTCGGCAAAGCCCGGGGCGTCGCCATCTGCCATCTTCAGGAGTTCCTGCTGCTGGGCTAAGTCATAGGCGGGCGGTTGACCGGTGGCTGCCAGGTTGCGGAGCCATACGATACGGCTGCTGCCGATGCCAGCACCTTTCAGGGCAAGTATAAGGTCCGTTTTTCCGTCGCCGTTTATATCAGTAAAGGTCGGTTTTATACTATACAGCTGCTTGCTATGAAGGCCCAGGAAATCGTGGGTTACCAGCTCGAAGGCAGGCTCGGAGGAGGTGCCGGTGTTGCGGTAAAAGCTAAGGGAGCCGCTGTAGGTGCCGCTCCGGTAGCTGGCGTCGTTGCCCACCAACATGTCCAGGTCGCCGTCGCCGTCCAGGTCGGCAAAGGCCGGGTAAGCGCCTTCGCTCAGGTCAAGCATCTGGCCCTGCAGAAAATCATCCTGCTCAAACGCAAATTCTGGTCTGTCGGCAGCTCCAATATTGCGGTAGAGCCAGGCCGAGCGCTGAAAGTCCATGTCATGGATTTCCTCAAAAGCCTGGGTGGAAACGAGCAAATCGGGCACGCCGTCGAAGGTAACATCCTCGTAAAAAGCGGCCGGGAAGAGGTTGAAGCTGGCTGGTTTTGCAGCGGGAAAGTTAGGCAGGAAGCTATCCATCAGGGCATTCTGGCGGTCACCTTTGTTCTCCATCAGCACCAGGTTCTCGCATGCCACGCCTCCCATCACCAGCTCCATGTCGCCATCGCCGTCCATGTCCAGCAGCAGGTGCGTGGAGCCTTCGTGGCCCGAGTGCAGGGGGGCCATTATACTTTGCCCGTGGCTGCTCCCGCACTTCTCCCCGAACTTAAAATCATTGCAGTGCTCGCACTCCGTGATGCCGCCCCACCAGTTGCTCTGCTGCTCATACACCAGCGACTCGCAGGGCAAGCCTTGCTCAGTTTGCATGTTCAGGTAAAGCTCCATATGATAGCCCTGCGAGAAATTGGTGAGCAGGATGTCCAGGTCGCCGTCACCGTCGATGTCAGTAATGGCGGGGATGTCGGTGGCGTTCATTTGCATGTTCACGCGGCCATCTCGGTAGCGCAGCCCGTCCGTTACCTGCGTAAAGCGTAGTGGCTCGCCGGGCTCCTGCCGGAACACGCGTATGCCCAGCGGCGAGTTTGTGAAAATATCCTTCAGCCCATCGCAGTTGTAGTCGCGCAGCAGCACCCAGTAAGCCAGGTCGCTTGGAAAGGCACTTTCATACTCCGGCGCGTACCTATACGTCCACTGCCCCGCCTCCTGCACCGCCAGCCAGGTGTATACTTTGGCCGTCTGCCTGTCGTAGGCAAACAGGTCGTCCTGCCCGTCGCGGTTCAGGTCGATGGTTGAGAACTGCGGCGCGTTGAGACCGCCGCTCCAGGGCTCAGCGAGTGGGCCGGTAAAAGTAGTAACAGGTATGTTTTGGCTCATCCGGAAACGGAGTGGCTCCTGCTGCTGCGCCACGGCTCCGGATAAGGATAAAAGTATAAGCAGAAGCGGTAGGTATACTTTCATAGTTTTGGGTTGGCCGCCGGAGGGTGGCGGGGTATGTAGGTGAACGTAAGCCGGCCTGCTGTCGTTTCTGGCTATTTGGGTGTATATTGTGCCGCTATACTTACCGTGTAAAAGCACGTAACCAGAAGCATCAGACGCAAGCTAAAATTAAGCATTTCATGCAGAACAACATCGAGTTTCTATACCAAAAATACCTCGAGTGCCGCCACGTCAGCACCGACTCCCGCGCCGAGCAGAACCAAAGTATGTTCTTCGCCCTGAACGGGCCCAATTTCAAGGGCGCCAAGTTCGCGCTGATGGCCCTGGAGAAAGGGGCCAAGTATGCCGTGGTGGATGACCCTGGTTTGGCCTCGGAGAATGTGTTTGTGGTGGAGGATACCCTGCAGGCGCTGCAGGACCTGGCCCGCCATCACCGTCGGCAGCTAAGTATACCTGTTATTGGCATCACGGGCTCCAACGGCAAAACCACGACCAAAGAGCTGATTTATGCGGTGCTGAGCCAGAAGTTCAACACGCTTTACACGCTGGGCAACCTCAACAACCACATCGGTGTGCCACTCACGCTGCTGCGCATCACCCGGGAGCATGAGATGGCCATTATCGAGATGGGCGCCAATCATATCGGCGAGATTGCCCTGCTCTCCAGCATTGCCCTGCCCACGCACGGCATGATTACGAATATCGGCAAGGCGCACCTGGAAGGGTTTGGCAGCCTGGAGGGCGTAGCGCGTGGCAAGAGTGAACTGTACGTGCACCTGCTCGAGCATGGCGGTACTGTGTTCATCAACACCGGCAACGAGCACCTGATGCGCATGAGCCGCCGCATTGAAAGTAAAGTAACCTACCCTGCGCCCGGCGATTTTTACCACAGTGAACTGCTGGAAGCCTCGCCTTACGTGGTGTACAAGGATGAAGAGGGCAACGTGGTGCACACGCAGCTGGTGGGCAGCTACAACTACGAAAACATGGCCGCCGCCGCCTGCATTGGCAAGTACTTTGGTGTGCCGCTGCCACAAGCCAACCAGGCCATTGCCGCCTACAGTCCGGTAAACAACCGCTCGCAGGTGCTGCAGCAGGGCAGCAACACCATCATCCTGGACGCTTACAATGCCAATCCTACTTCCATGGCCGCCGCTGTGCGCAACTTCGGAAGCATGAAAGCGCCCAAGAAGGTAGTTATCCTTGGGGATATGTTTGAGATGGGCCCTGAGAGCGAGGCCGAGCACCGCGCCCTGGGAGAGGTAGTAGCCCAGCAGCCCTTCGACACAGTTATACTTTGCGGCAAGGACATGCAGTATGCCGCCGAGGTAAAAGACAGCTTTTTATACTTCGAGACAAAGCCGGAGCTGCAAACCTGGCTGCGTAAGAACCCGGTAGCCGAGAGTTATGTGCTCATTAAAGGCTCACGAGGCATGGGGCTGGAAACACTGGTGGAGGAGCTGAAGACCAGTGATTAAGGGGATTTAACTGATTTAAGGAGATTTAACCGGTTTATCTGAACCCGATTTAGGGGAGTTCATGTATGAGCAGGTTTTGTAGAGACGCACTACGTTGCGTCTCTATTTTTTTCAGGGTTTGCAGAACGAAAGTATGAACCGGACCTAAAAAATTAAGGTCAGAAAGTATAAAACTGCTGACCTTAAAACTTTGAGTAAAAATCACTTTAATCTTATAAATCACTGGTCCTAGAACGGCGAACTAAAGTTCTCCAGCAGCGGCAGCACCTCATCCTTCGGCGATACCAGCGGCTCGGCGATACCCCAGTCAATGCCCAGGGCAGGGTCGTTCCAAAGTATACCGCCCTCTGTCTGAGGGGCATAAAAATCGGTGCATTTGTAGAGGAAGGTGGTATTATCCTCCAGCGCCACAAAGCCGTGCGCAAAGCCCTCCGGAATGTAAAACACATTGTGCTTCTCGGAATCAAGCACGCAGGCCACGTGTTGTCCGTAAGTAGGTGACTCTTTGCGCAGGTCTACGGCTACATCCAGTGCCTTACCCGTAGTGACGCGCACTAGCTTGCCCTGTGCGTGCGGCGGTTTCTGGAAATGCAGTCCGCGCAGCACTCCTTTCGTCGAAACTGACTGGTTATCCTGCACAAAATTGGGCTTCAGGCCAAAGGGCTCAAACCACTTCATGCTGAAGGTCTCCATAAAGTAGCCGCGGTCGTCGCGGAAAATGCGTGGCTGGAACTCGATCAGTCCCTCGATGTGGAAAAGTTTGTGATCCATTGAGTAGTTACGTGTTACGCCGGCGCAATATACCTGGCGTGGACGGAATTTGTTGAGGCTGCAAGTTAGCTATTTTGCCCGCAGCATCGGAAATTTTAATGTAATTTGCACCCTCTTTTCAACCTGAGCCAGCGCAATCCTGTAAACGTAACCAAGAATGGCAGGTGCCCGGTACCGGCCTTCGGTAGTCAGCCAGGCGAGAGCAACAGAGCTGCTGGCCGCCTATACCATGACGCTTAAGAATTAATGAATGGCTAAAAAGAAATACTACGAAACCTCTAAACCGCAGGAGACTGCCGTGCTGGTGGCTGTGCCAGGCTACCGCCAAAGCGACGAGCAGACGGAGGAGTACCTAGACGAGCTGGCCTTCCTGGCCGAAACGGCGGGAGCTAACACCCTAAAACGCTTCGTGCAGAAGCTCGACAAGCCCGACATACGCACCTTTGTGGGCAGTGGCAAACTGGAGGAAATACAGGCTTATGTAAAGGAACATGGGGTGGACATGGTGATCTTCGACGATGACCTGAGTCCCTCGCAGGTGCGCAACATCGAGCGCGAGCTGCAGGTGAAGATAGTGGACCGAAGCCTGCTTATACTTGACATTTTCGCGCTGCGGGCTAAAACCGCCCAGGCACACGCCCAGGTGGAGATGGCCCAGTACCAGTACCTGCTGCCGCGCCTCACCAACCTCTGGACGCACCTTTCCAAGCAAAAAGGTGGTATCGGCATGAAGGGCCCCGGTGAAACCGAGATTGAGACCGACCGCCGTATTGTGCGCGACAAAATATCGCTCCTGCGCGAGCGCCTGAAGAAGTTTGAGAAGCAGAACTATGAGCAGCGCAAGGCCCGCGCCGGCATTGTGCGCGTGGCGCTGGTGGGGTATACCAACGTGGGCAAGTCCACGCTCATGAACCTGCTCTCCAAGTCGGAGGTGTTTGCCGAAAACAAGCTGTTTGCCACCGTGGACGCCACCGTGCGCAAGGTGGTGCTCGACAACGTGCCTTTCCTGCTCTCCGACACGGTAGGGTTTATCCGCAAGCTGCCCACCAAGCTCATCGAGTCGTTCAAATCCACGCTGGATGAGATCCGGGAGGCCGACCTGCTGGTGCATGTGGTGGATGTGTCGCACCCCTCGTTTGAGGACCACATTGCTGTGGTGAACGAGACGCTGAAGGACATCAACTCGGCTGAGAAGCCCGTGCTGCTGGTGTTCAACAAGATTGATATCTACCTGAGCAGGCGGGAGCAGGAGCTGCAGGAAGAAAGCCAGGAGATGCTGGAGGCAGGCCATCAGGTGCGCCCGTCCATCGAAGACCTGAAGGCCACCTATATGGCCAAAGAGCACGCACCGGCCATGTTTATCTCCGCCACCGACAAGCTCAACATCGATGCGCTACGGGACGAGCTGCAGCGGCGGGTAGCCGAAATCCACTTCCAGCGCTACCCCAACAACGTATAGCCGGCAACCTGCCGCACGAACATTCAAGCCCACCCTGTGTTTTAAGCAAAGGTGGGCTTTTGCTATTTATACCGCTGCCCCATAAGGCGCTGCGCCTGGCCATCCCCACACAACCATTTACCCATACTTTCAGTAAGTAGCAAAGCCACCTTTGCGTGCACTTGGATGCATCGCAAGGGCCTGGAAAATGGAAACTATATGAAGACGCTATACATTCTCAGGCACGCCAAATCCAGCTGGGAGTTTGATGACCTAAGCGATCACGACCGCCCCCTGAACAAGCGCGGCCGCCACGACGCTCCCCTGATGGGGCAGGAGCTGGCCGCCCGCGGTGCGGTGCCGCAACTCATCATCTCGAGCCCTGCCGTGCGGGCCCTTAGCACCGCCACGCTCGTAAGCCGGGAACTGGACTACGACCCGGACGACATCGTGGTGGATACCCGCGTGTACGGAGCAGACAGGAAAGACCTGCTGGAGGTAGTGCAGCAAACCCCGGCCGAGGTGGATGCCCTGCTGCTGGTAGGCCACAACGAGGCGCTCTCTGAGTTTGCCAATATGGTATCGCCAGGGCCAGTAGACAGCCTGCCTACCGCAGGCGTGGTGGCGCTGCAGTTTAACTGCGAGAGCTGGTTTGAGATTTCGAGGGAGAACGCGACTCTGCTGTTCTACGACTTCCCGAAGAACCACAAGTAACATCACCCTTTTAGGGCCTGCCCCAGGTCCAAAGTATAATTGCATAAGATGAAAGATCAGAAAGAACAGAAGCCAAAGACTGGCGCAGACCTTCCGTACATTAACCGTGAGCTGAGCTGGCTGGCCTTCAACTATAGAGTATTGCAGGAGGCGATGGATAAAAAAGTTCCCCTGCTGGAGCGCATCAAGTTCATGGCCATTTTCTCGTCTAACCTGGATGAGTACTTTAAGGTGCGCGTGGCCACCCTCAAGCGCCTGATAAAGCTGAAGCCCAAGACACGCAGCAAGCTGGAGGAGGAGCCGCAGGAAACCCTGGACCAGGTACTGCTAGAAGTGCACCGGCAGCAGGAGGAGTTTGGGCGGGTGTTCCGTGAGGAGATTCTGCCCGACCTGCGCCGCCACCACATCCACCTGCTGACAGAGCATGACCTGAGCAAGGAGCAGGAGGCCTGGGTGCAGGATTACTTCGAGGAGACGCTGGAGCCACTGCTGCTGCCCATCATACTGGATGAAACGGAGACGCACCTGTTCCTGCGCGACCAGACCGTGTACCTGGGGGTGAAAATGTGGGACCCGGCCGAGGCCGACTGCAAACCAGAGCGCTTTGCGATGCTGGAGATACCGACAAAGAAACATGGAGGCCGTTTTGTAAAACTGCCCACGGTAGGCGACCAGCGTTACGTAATGTTCATCGACGACGTGATCCGCTTCTGCCTGCCCAGGTTGTTTCCAAAGTATACATCCTTTGCCGCCCACGCCGTGAAGGTATCCCGCGACGCCGAGCTGGACATTGAGGAAGAGGTATCGGGCAGCCTGATGGCCAAGATACAGAAGAGCCTGAAAAAGCGCGAGACCGGTTACCCGGCCCGCCTGCTCTACGACCCCCAAACCCCGCAGGACCTGCTCGACAGGATGATGGCGCACACCGGCATCACGGAGGAAGAGCTGGTGGAGGGCAGCAAGTACCACAACTTCCGCGACTTCTTCGGCTTCCCGGATATCAACCTGCCCGACCTGAAGTATAATCCGCAGCCCACGCTCATCCATCCGCAGCTGGAGCAGGAGCCAAGTATACTTGCCGCCATGAAAGAGCGCGATTACCTGGTGCACTATCCGTACCAGTCGTTCGACTACGTGCTGCGCCTGTTTGAGGAGGCTGCCCAGGACCCCAAGGTAACGGCCGTCAGCGCCACGCTCTACCGGGTAGCCGACAAATCGAAGGTGGCTAAGGCATTAGTGAAGGCGGCCAATAACGGCAAGCTGGTAACGGTGGTGGTGGAGCTCAAAGCCCGCTTCGACGAGGAGTCGAACATCTACTGGGCCGGCAAGCTGCAGAAGGCGGGCGCCAACGTTATCTTCGGCGTTTCTGATCTGAAGGTACACTCCAAGCTGGGCCTCATCACCCGGAACGAGAACGGCAAGCTGGTGAACTATGCTTACCTGAGCACCGGCAACTATAATGAGACTACTTCTAAAATCTACGCCGACCATGCCCTCTTTACCTCTGACAAGCGCCTGACGAAGGAAGTGGAACAGGTGTTTAACTTCTTTATTGATCGGCAAACGGACAAGAAGTTCGAGCACTTATTGGTGGCGCCCATCAACCTGCGCCAGGGTTTCGTGAAGCTGGTGGACCGCGAGATAAAGAACGCCAAAAAAGGGCTGCCGGCAAGTATGATTCTGAAGATGAACGCGCTACAGGATGCCCGCATGATCAGGAAGCTGTACGAGGCCAGCCAGGCTGGTGTAAAGATACAGTTGCTGGTGCGGGGCATCTGCTGCCTAATGCCGGGGGTGGAAGGCGTGAGCGAGAACATTGAAGTGCGGGGGATTGTGGACCGTTACCTGGAGCATGCGCGGGTGTACATTTTCCATAACAACGGGGAGGAGAAGATGTACATCGCCTCTGCCGACTGGATGACGCGCAACCTGAACCGCCGCGTAGAAGTAGCCTTTCCGCTCTACCAGCCGGATTTGGTGGAGCAGGTGCGCCACATCATCGATCTGCAGCTGCAAGACGACACCAAATCCCGCAACGTGGACAACCGCTACGTAAAACCCGACGAGCCCGCCAACATCCGAGCCCAGTACGCCACCTACGATTACCTGCGCAGTTTGGTGCCCTCCGGCGCCACCGCAGCCTATCAGCCGGAAGAGGAATAGAAAGTATAAATCCGACCCCGAAAGAATACTTTATACTTTGCACAGGCAGAAACCACAAGGCCCCGGCTATACTTTATAGCCGGGGCCTTGCTTTGTAGGTGGTAAGGGAATTACCTGTTTCTCTCAGTGAACTTTCGGGGCGGCACCAGGTATAGCTCCACGGCCACATAGCCTGAGCCGGCCAGGTCGTTGTTGATGATTTCGTTTCTGGAGCCGATGTCGTCATACACGCGGTGGCGGTAGTACTGCCTGAAGCCACCCTCCACGGCAAACCATATAAAATCGTAGATCTCGCGCTCCATGCGCAGCAGGCCTTTTATGTCGGTGCGGCGCAGCTCCAGCTCCTTAAACTCCGAGAGCGGTGGTTCGTTCACGTACATGTTATAGCTGGCGCCCTCTATGCGGTAACCGGTGTAGAACAGTGTTTTCTCGTTCAGGTTATACCTGAGCCTGGCATTGGCCGGGAAGATGGACTCCACCCCCCAGTTAGGGTTGAAGGTGCGGTTGTAGAGGATGCCCGGATACACCCTTTGCCGCCCGAACGTATAGCCCCACTGCAAGCCAACCCCAATCACGTAGTCCGGCGACTTTTTCCAGCCGTAGGCCACGTCAACAGTACCCTTCAGGTAGTCCGATACTTTGATGTCATCGCGGGAGTAATCGCCGTTAAGCTCGCCCTTTACCCGGACGAAGTAGAAGTTGCGCTGGTTGATGGAGTGCAGGTACAGTAGCTGCGCGCCTATACTTTTCAGGTTCTTGTCTTCCAGGTAGCGGTACAGGTCGTAGGAGGCCGGGGTGAGGTTCTCGAAGTTGAACTCTTCCAGCTCGTAATTAAACCCGAGGACGACCTTGTTCTGCGGCTTGTTCAGGAGCGGGGCGTAAGCTTTCAGGGCGAACTTGTTGTGCCGGTCAATACGTCCGGAGCCGTTGCCGAGCCTGGGATCATCCGAGTCAGAGTCGATTTTAAAGTTGGGAAGGCGCTCGTAGCGGATCTCCACGCCCTGCGACCTGCCCATGCCGCGCACTCCCGGCGAGGCGAACTCTTCCAGGGCCTCTGTTTCCGGTGTTTGCGCCTGGGCCACATAAATCGGTATCGTTAAAAGTATAATTAGTAGCTTTCTGATTTTCATAGTTTTTGTGTTTATTCTTCATGACAGGGAGATATCCTGTTCCCCCCGTTTATACTTTCAATTCGGTTTTGTGTTAGAAAAAGAAGCCGAACTTTAGCATCCACAGGTCATCGTCGTCATCGTCCCCGACGGAGTAGGTGAGCGACAGTACTGTGCGGTTTAGCAGGTCCATCCACACGCCGCCGCCGTAGCCCATGTGCAGCTCCCGCAGGAAGCCACTCTCCCGGTCGCCATCATAGTATACCCTGCCGGCATCTATGTGCGCCAGCAGGCCCAGTTTGGCCGGGGTTAAGTATAGGTTATAGTCGAGCAGGTGCAGGCGCCCCTCGCCGTTCATAAACAGGCTGCTGCGCCCGGCATAGCGTGTGCGGCGGTAGCCGCGCAGGTTCTCGGTGCCGCCAAGGGTGTTGGCCTGGTAAAAGCGGAAGTCGCCGATGTTGTGCGCTGCCCCAATCCGCCCCGACCAGGTAAGCTTGAAGGGGAAGTTAGGGGTGAGATAGAAGCGGAACTCGGTGCTCAGGTTAGTGAAATCGAGCTTCTCGGCACCCAGCTGCTTGTTGTAGTGGATGGAGTTGTACCAGCGCATGCCGATGCGCGGGTTGGCCTCGGTGCTGCCGCTGCCGAGCACCTCCAGGTTAAAAAAGGCTTTGGCGCCCAGGTAGTGCTGCACCTCAAACCTGCCCTTCTCTATGTTGTAAGTGCCCTCCTCCAGTTGCCCGGAAAATGCCTGGTCTATCAGAAAGCTCTCGCCATCGGGGTCGTCAATCCTGAACCTGTCGTAGGTGGGGCCGATACCCACTTTTATAAAAGCAAAAGGCTCCCGGTAAAACAGCGCGCTCAGCGACTGGCGCTCGTAGCGGACACGGTAGTAGCTGTTGTCCACGTCAGGGGCCTTGCGGGTGTCGTTGCCCAGGCCGTAGAAATTGCGCTGGAACTGCGGGCCCTGCATATGCGCGTCCAGGCCCAGGTGCCAGTGGCCCACCACCTGCCGCACATCGCCCGTGTACCGTAGGTTGTAAGAGCTGGTGCGGAAAGCATAGTTGGCCTCCAGCAGGTGCTCCGCCGCATAGGGGCTTTTGCGGAACCGCTGCGTGCGCCAAAGTATACCGGCACCCAGAAACACGCCATCCTCTATGTTATACTCCGCCGAGAGGCGCGGGCCCAGGTAAGGCAGCTTGTAGTTGTCGCGGTCGTAGAGGTTAATTTCGGAGTCAGGGCTGGTTTTGTCTCTGGTTTCGCTGCCAAAGGAAAACTGATTGCCCTCATTTGTATCGTATACCACTGTGTGCTTTTTGAGGCCGCGCACGTGCGAGCTGTCTGTGATGATGTCCTCATCATTGCCCCCGATGATGCGCACAAGTATACTTTTATTCACGTCCCCGGAAAGTATAAACTCGTCCCGGCCGCCCAAGCCGTAGATGCGTACTTCCTTGGTTTCGCTGGTCAGGAAGGTGCGGTTAAAAATTTCGGTGCGCAGTTCTCCTTCTTTGGAGGTCTTGTAGCCTATCACCTGCAGCTCCTCGTCGTTGAGGCGGTTGATGAGGAAGCGCTCGTGCTTGTTGCTGCCCATGATGTCCACGTACTGCGCCAGAAAGTCGTAATACTCGGCGGCAACCTCCGGCAGCTTCTCGCGCCTTGCCTTCAGCTTGGCCGTTACCTCGGCGGCGGATAATTCACGGATGGGCTCAGGCCACTCTTGCACCGCCCGCTCGATTACCTCGTCGGTCATGCGCTGGCGGATGTCCTCGGCTATCTGCAGCCACTCCTGGCGGGTAACCTTAGAGGTAAGCGTGCGGTCCAGGGTGATGCCGCTCAGGTTCAGGCCCACCACGTCCTCAAAGTCGTAGCCGAAGTTCTGGATGTTGCGGATGCCCCACTTGCGCGTAACCAGCCACGGCAGTACGCCATCAGCTTTAAAAAAAGCCTGGTCGCGGTCCTCGGGCACGGGGGTGTACAGGTTGCCCTTGTCTGGTTTGTCCTCCTCCACCCAGCGCCACTGCCCCTCGTGGCGGTCCCAGTCACCGATGAGCATGTCGAAGAGGCGCGCCCGCACATAGGCGCGCTGGTCTACCTCGTGGTCGTTATCCTCCATCAGCTCGTCCAGCACCTTGTCGGTGCCCACCAGGTTTTTGGCGTAACCCAGGCTGGCCGTGTTCTCGTGGTTCTCGTCGGCATCTTCTTCCAGGAAGGCCAGGGTGTTGCTGAACTCGTCGCGGTACTGCCGCAGGAGCGGTGTATTGGGGATGTAGACCAGCTCAGGGTTGGTGTGGTAGATACCGGCGGCATCGGCCAGGGGCGGAATGATGAGGGCACCGTAGGGGTGCTGCGCCGATATCTGGTCCTGCAGCAGGGTGCGGGCGGCGGTCTCGCGCAAGTATGGCGGCAGCGACATGGTCGGGTCCTTATCGACGGTGCGCAGGCTATACTCGGTGGCCTCCGGTGTGCGCACTTTCAGCACGGCGGTTTGCTTGCCGCCGCCCTTCTGGTAGGGTGTCAGGCCTCCCCGTGCGGTGTTCATATCCAGGAGCGGCACCTCAACGGGGGTGGCCCACTCGCGGCGGTAGTGCTCTCCCAGGAGCTTGGTATGCAAGCCGTTGGCCTGGTAACCTGAGTTGGCGGCTACCACAATGGTGCTGTCGGTGTAGTTGGTGTTATCCTGCGGGCGCTGGCGCGGCTGGCGCGGCTTTTTAGAGTAGAGCAGGGTGCGGAAAGTCACCTTCCCTGTTTCTCCCTTCCCTTCCGGGGTCCAGAACTCAGCCCATACTTCGCCGTTTTGGTGGTAGGTTGTCTTCACAAAGCCTTTTATTTTGTGGGCATACTCTGCCACCCCGGGCTTCACGTAGTCGGTTTTGCAGCCTGAGCCGCTGACGATGTGCGCCAGGTTGTTATACTTAAAGTACTGCAGGGAGTGCTCGTGTCCGGCCGCGTAAACGATGTTGTCATACTTGTCAAAGATATCGAGCAGGCCCTGGATATAAGCCTGGTAGCGCGGGTGCGGAATGTCCTGCAGAATGCCGCCATACTTGCGGGCAAAGGGGTAGATGGAGCCTATGATCGGCAGCGGCAGGTATACCCAGTCGCGGAGCATGCTGATGGGGAAAATGTGGTCGCGCAGGGTGAAAAAACCGCCGTGCTCGCCACGCGTCATCAGGGGGTGATGGGCCACAATCAGGATGTCGCTGCCGCTGTTCTTCTCGATGATGTCCTCCAGCTTTACCAGCATCTCGCCCTCGGTGGCGCTGCTGCAGTTGCTGTTATCGCCGTAGGGCCGGTCGAAGGGGTGCAGCCACCATTCCGAGTCCAGGGCGATCATCACCAGATCGTCGCTCAGCTTCACCTCGTAAGGGCCGGGGCAGCCATTGCCGGGCACGTAGAAGTCGCCGCCCACCACAATGTTCTCCTCCGTCAGGTACTCGTTCACAAAGCGCTGCTCCCGCATCACATACTCCAGCCCGCCCCGGCCGCTGTGGTTCCAGTCGTGGTTGCCGGGTATCATGTACTTCTCGCCGGGGTAACCTTTGAGGATGTCGAGCTGGTCTTTCAGGCGCCTTTCGGATACTTCCCTGTCGAACCTGCCCTCTGGCGGCAGGCCGTTCGTGTACACGTTATCGCCCAGGAAAATGGTGGCGCTGTTCTCCCCGGTCTCCATCATCATCCTGCGCATCAACTGCAGCGAAGGCTCCCCGTTAGGTTCCGGGGCGCCTACATCCCCTATCAGAAACACGGTGTAGAGTACGTCGTTGTCAGGTGCCGGAGCCTCCTGCTCCCAGGTAAGGGCGGTGCTGTTGTAAAAGGGTTCGGATGAGACACAGGCTGATAACAGCAGGCTCAGCAGCACACACCACCCGTGGCGCACCAGCAGCCGATGTGTTTGCTGTAATGGTTTAATCATAGTTTCGTTCTGGCTTTCTATACCTGCCGGTGAGGCACATACTTCAGGTTGCCGGCTACCCCTAAAGTACAAGTATACGCAGGTTGGGCCAAGGCATGCGCAGGAAACGCGGTAAGCCCGCAACCTTACTTACACAAAGCTGTTACCACAGGGGCGGCAGAGCTGAGATTCATAAACGAGACGGCTTTGCTTTTAGTTGTTGCCTTACCGTGCGCCGCCAAACAGCCCCGGGATATATGACGTTTACTAACAAAAAGCAGATTTTACCGTAACCGCAAATTACGTAGTGCCACACACAATGCACCCTGCGCCGGGATTACCCTACACTGCCAACAGCGCACCCGACGCCGCTACAAAACCGATTATGGAAGACCAAACGATAGTAAAGCAAGCCGGCGAGTATGTGTTCAGGCTTTTCAAAGACAGGCTCTCCAAGAAGCTTGTTTACCATAACTACAAACATACGTTCGAGACAGTGGCTGAGGCGCAGGAGCTCGGCCAGCACAGCAAACTCACCGACGACCAACTGCAGGATTTGGCCTTAGCCGCCTGGTTCCACGACACAGGCTATGTGAACACCTACGACGGGCACGAGGAGGAGAGCATCCGCATCGCCACGGAATGGCTGCAGGAGAAGGGCTACCCCCAGGAGCGTATCGACCGGATTGCGGGCATGATTATGGCTACCCGGCACGACCTGGAGCCTGAAACGCTGCTGCAGGAGCTGCTGGTAGATGCAGACATGTCGAACATCGGGAAGGAAACCTTCTTTGCCACCGCCGAGCTTCTGCGCGTGGAGTGGGAGATCTTCCGCGATAAGTTTTACTCCGACAGCGAGTGGGAGCAGTTTCAGATGGATTTCCTGCTTTCCACCACTTTCCATACCAACCAGGCGCAGCGTAAGTTTGCCGCACAGCTGGGGCTGAACATACAGGAGCAGCGCAGCCGCCTGAGCCAGCAGCTCGAAAAGAAGAAGGAGCAGGAGAAGAAGAGCCGTAAAACGCTGGCCCAGCCCAAGCGGGGCATCGAAACGATGTTCCGCAACACTTACCGTACTCACCTTAACCTGAGCGCCATCGCCGATAACAAGGCCAACATGATGATCAGCCTCAACGCCATCATTATCTCGGTGATCATCACCTACCTGAGCGCCAAAACCTCTACCGTCGGTACCGACTACGCCACGCACCGCACCTTTATCATCCCGATAAGCATCCTGCTGCTCACCACGCTGGGCTCCGTGGTGTTTGCCATTATATCGGCGCAGCCAGAGGTTACCAGCTTCAGGATGAAGAAAAAGAAAGACCAGCGCCAGGATACCCGTAAGGTGAGCCTGCTGTTTTTCGGTAACTTTACCAAGTTGCCGCTCGAGGATTTCCAGGCGGGAATGAACGATATCATGCGCGACAAGAAATCGCTTTACAACAACATGATAACCGACATCTATTACCTGGGTGAGGTGCTTGACAGGAAGTATAAAATCCTGCGCGTCTCCTATACCATCTTTATGATAGGGCTGGTGCTTACGGTGGCAGGCTTTGTTTACGCCGTGGTTTCCTCAGCTTCTTAATGAGGCAGGCTTGTTTTGTGGAATAGAATCCTGTAAATTTGCATGCCAAAGTATAAATAAACGGCCACGTAGTTCAATGGATAGAATAGGAGTTTCCTAAACTCTAGATCCAGGTTCGATTCCTGGCGCGGCCACAAAAGTAAGTTTTAACGCTTCCGGCACAGATTCTCGACATAGGCTTATTTCCCCAGAGAGCTTGAAAAGCCACCAGAGTATAAACAGCGAGCGCCTGCATACATTAAGTGTGCAGGCGCTCGCTGTTTATACGTTATACTTGGCAAAGCCCGATTACTTAAGGCTTAACTCACTAAGGTTGCTGGTAACCTTGTAGACCTGCCCGAACCTGTCGGTGGCCTGCACGGTAATGGCCTTGGCCGTGGCAGAGGGCTGCGCCAGGAAGAGGTGATCCGTCAGGTGCGGCTCTATCCATTTGTGCCTGGATGGCTTGGAGGCTCCCAGGTGCAGCTCAACTGAAAGCGGGTCAAGCGCCGTGATGCGCTCCATCTCACCCATCGGCTTGCCGTCCTCCAGCCACTCTATTTTCCAGGAGGGGTCCCAGTTCCAGACGTTGGCGGCAAGGTGCTGCGGCCTCTCTTCCAAAGCGCCGACAGGGTATACGCGCAACTGGTGATCTTTCGGCAGCCCCGTGGATTTATAGTACCACTTCAGCTCCGGGCCTTCCACCTCATACACGCCATAGCCGCTTGGCGTACCGTCGTAGCAGATGGGGCCTGTCCACCAGGCGCCGCACACCGTGCCGTGCACGTGCTCGATGATGTTATCCCCCTCGAATACCTTCTCGTTAAAGTGCGTGTGCCCCGACATGATATGCGCTTTGTAAGGCTGCAGGAGGCGGTACAGTTCCTTCCGGTTCGACACCACTCCTCCCAGCGAAGGTTCTTTTTCCTTGTTGCGGGTGTGTTGGTTGGTATAGGCCGGGATGTGCAGACTTACCACCACCGTGGAGCCGGGCTTCACCGTAGCCAAATCCTGCTCCAGCCATGCCAGTTGGCGCTCCGTCAGGTAGCCGATATACTTTTTGGCCGTGCCGATAAAGAACACGTCATCCAGCACCACATAGTGTACCTCGCCGCGGTTAAAAGAGTAATAGGTAGGCCCGAAGAGTTCCTTAAACTTTTCGGTAGAGCCTTCGTCGGTGCGGGCATCCAGGTTCATGTCGTGGTTGCCGATTACCTGGAAGAATGGAATGCCGGAAATGGCCAGTGCCTGCTGGTAGTCTTCAAACAGCTCGAACTTATCCCATACCAGGTCGCCGCAGCCAATGCCGTGGAACAGGGTACCGCTGGGGTAGCTGGCCACCAGTTGCTTCAGGTCCGGGGCAGACTTGGTTTTGAGCTCCTCGGCATCCTCCTTGGAGATGATCTGCGGGTCGGCCCATACCACAAAGGTGTGGCGGGTATCGTCCTGCGTAAGCTTTTGCAGCTCAAAATCAGCCTTGAAGCGCCTCCGGCTGGCCTCGATGCGCTTATAAAAACGGGTGATGCCGTTCTGGTTCGAGAACTCGTAGCCGCGCGGGGTAGAGAGGTATACAAAATCCGCGGTGGCGTTGCTTTGCAGCTCATACTTGCCGCCGGCATCGGTCAGCACCACGTTGTAGCCATCGGTTACAGCCACACCCGCCACGCCTTTGCCTCCGCTTTGCACTCTGCCGGACAGGGTTACGGGAGAAAAGTCCTGGCCATTGGCAGGCTGCTTCGGACTGGCCTGCAACGCGCCCGGAGTTAAGGTAAGGCCAAGACCGGCCAGGCCCAGCGACTTCAGAAAGGATCTTCTTTTTTGGAACATGTGATGTATGCTTAACAGTAAGGAAAAGAGGCGGGTACCTGCGGCGCCCGCCTCAATAGTATGAAAAGTGTGATATTCTTAGCTATTGCTTATTTCTGCCACCATACTTTGGTGTTGATGTCATCGCCGCCCATGCGCTCCACGGCCTGCTTGTAGTTCTCCTTGTTCATCTGCTGCACGTTAGACGGGTAGCGGAAGCGGGCAGGCATTTCCTGGTTGTTCATCATACTTGCCGTTTTAGGCAACACGGGCAGGCCTGTGCGGCGGTGCTCAAACCACTGCTGGTAATCGGTAAAGTATAAAGCCAGGTACTTCTGCAGCATGATGCGCTCCAAGGTGCCGTCGTAGGCAGCGGCAGGGTTCTCAAAGTAATCGGCAGGCACCACGGCGCCCCACTGCTCGATGGCGGCCTTTACGCCTTTCTCGTAATGCGCCTGTGCATCGGCACTCACGATGCCCTTCTGCGCCAGCTCCGCCTTGATGAACTCTACCTCCGCATAGCTCATCAGCACGGCAATCATGGGGGAAGTCACCAATGCTATGTTAGGGCTTGACGGAGAGTAGTCGAACTGCGCATCGTTGCTGTCGTAGCCACTCGGGATACCTTTGTAGCCCAGTTTGGTTTTACCGTCGGTAGAGGTGGCCTCCCCGAAGAACTTTGGCCGGCGCGGGTCATCCAGCGCGTTCAGGTTGTCGATGAAGAAGGAAGAGGCGGCGCGGCCCGTTCTAAAGTCCACGGCGCGGCCCCACGGCGAAATCAGTGGCGGGATGCCGGTAATCTCGAGGATAGCAGCCTCCTCATTGCTGGTAAACACCGGGTTTGCCTCCGGGTTGTTGATGATCTCGGCCATGCGGGCCTCGGCGTTCATCTCAGACTTATTGGACACCCTAAGCAGCAGGCGCAGGCGCAGCGAGTTGGTGAAGCGTCTCCAGTTGGCCACATTGCTGCCATAGAGGATATCCTTGCCGTACACCATGCCTCTGGTAGGAACATAAAGGGTATTGGCGAGGTCCAGGTCGGCCAGTATCTTCGTGTATACTTCCTGCTGGGTGTTAAAGGCAGGGTAGAAGATCCCCTCTTCGCCCTTGGATGCCTCCTCCATCGGCACATCCCCGAAGGAGTCGGTTAGCAGCGAGTAAACCCAGGCATTCAGGGTAAGGGCAATCGCCTCATAGTTCGGGTCTTCCGCTGTTACGGCTGCCGCCTCCATTTCTTTGATGTTGGCAAGCCAGCGGTAGTAGGTGTTCCAGGTAGAGCTGCCGGTATTCTCCCCAATGTCATAGCGGTGCACGCCGCCGGATGGGCTCGGGAATGGCAGGGCCACCTGCATGATATCAAACGTGAAGGCATTGCTTCGGGAGGAGTTAAAGCTGGTCACCTCATAGATAATCGGGTTGAGCAGCGTGCCCGGACTGATTTTTTCTATCCGGTTCGGGTCAATGTTGATCTCCTCGAAGTCGTCGGTACAGGAGAAGCTAACGCAGCTCAGGGCCACCAGAACTGCCAGAAACTTATTTATACTTCTTGTCATTGCGTTTATACTTTGGAAAGCCGGCCTGAGCTGCCCCAGGCCGGCCCTGGCTATCTTTTAAGGGATTGAGTTAAAGCTGAAGGGTAACGTTCACGCCGAAAGTTCTTGTAGAAGGCATCTGCCCCATCTCCACGCCCGGCATGATGGTGCCGCCATTCAGAGCCGCAGTCTCCGGATCGAAGATCGGGAACTTGGTGATCATGGCCAGGTCGCGGCCGTAGAGGGCCACGCTTGCCCCCTGCAGGAACCCGGTCTTCGTCAGCAGCGCCTTTGGCAGGTTATACTCCAGGCGCACTTCGCGCAGCTTCAGGTAAGAGGCATCAAAAGAGTTGGACTCCACGTTGGCGCGGCGGTAGTAGCGGGTATAGTAGGCCTGAGGCGTTACTTTGGTGGTGTTTGGCGAGTAGGTTCCGTCGCCGTTGTCCACCACGCCATCCCCGATGATGAAGCCATCTTCACGGCCCATCAGCGTGCTCTTCAGTTTGCCTTGCTCAGCCATTTTGTGGTGCGTCTGGGAGTAGATGATGCCGCCGTACTGGCCATCGAGCAACACGTTCAGGCGGAAGTTCTTGTAAGAGAACTCGTTGTTGAAGCCCGCCTTCCAGTCGGCGTAGGCGTTGCCGATGTACTGCGTCTCGGCTGGGTAGGCTGGCAGGCCCGCCTTGTCGTACACGATCTGCCCATCAGGACTTCTCACAAAGCCAAAGCCGTAGATGTCACCCGTAGTGCCGCCCACTTTGGCGATGATGCTGGCCTGGCCACCTACGTGTATTACCTGAGGCGCATCGGCTCCAAGGTCCTCGGCCAGTTCCATCACCTCATTATCGTTCTTAGACCATACCACGGAGGTGTTCCAGCGGAAGTCTCTTGTCTCTACCGGGGTAGCGTTCACCATCAGCTCGATGCCCTGGTTGCGCACCTTGCCTGCGTTCATCACCGCTCTGCTGTAACCGGTGGTAGGGTCAAGCGGGATTTCAAGGATCTGGTTCTCTGTGAAGCTGCGGTACAGGGTTACATCCATGCCGATGCGCCCCTGGAACAACCTGTACTCCAGGCCGGCCTCGTAGCTGGTGGTCAGCTCCGGCTTGAAATCCGCGTTGTGCAGTATAGTAGGCATGGAACCGGAGCCGGCGAAGTCGCTCTGTCCATAATATTTTCTGGTTCGGTAAGGGCGTGTGTCGTTACCTACTTTCGCGGCGGAGAGTCTCAGCTTGGCATAAGACACCTGGCGCGGCAGGGTGAAGATATCGCTCAGAATAAAGCTGGAGCTGATAGAAGGGTAGAAGAAGGAGTTGTTCTGTACCGGCAGCGTGGACGACCAGTCGTTACGGCCCGTCACGTCCACGAACACCTTGTCCTGGTAAGAGAAAGTGGCCAGGCCGTAAAGGCTGTTTACCTGCTTCTCACTGTGCCCGGTCGTCATCATCGGGTTGCCGATACCGTTGGAGAGCTTGTATACTCCCGGAATCACCAGGCCGTCCAGCACCCCGGCTGTATGGCGGTACTTCTCGCGTCTGGTGTTGCCGCCAAACGAAGTCCTGATGTCGATGTCGCTGCCGATCTGCTCCTTGTAGGTTACCAGGAAGTCGGTGTTAATCTCATAGTCGAAGATGCTCTGCTCTTTGTAGTAGCCCGAGGGGAAGTTGGCCGTGTTGAACGGGCGTCGCTGCTCGCGGTCTTCCTGGCTTGTCGTAATGCCGGAGCGTACCAGCAGGTCCAGTTTCGGGGAGAACTCATACGTGGCCGAGAGGTTACCCACGGTGGAGTAGTTGTTGAGCGCGTTGGTCATCTCATAGGCAATCACATACGGGTTGTCGATGTAAGAGCTGAAAGGGTGTATCTGCTCCAGCTGCTCCTTGCCCTTTTTCCATCTTGGCTCATACCAGGCCAAATCCACGTTCGGGTTCTGGAAAATCATGAAGTAGGCGATGGACTGGTTGCTGTAACCGGTGCCCGGCAGGTTGTCGCTTTTCTTGTGTGTGAAGTTGACCTTGGAGTTCAGCTTCAGCTTGTCTGATACTTTGTAGTTCAGGCTCAGGGCCGCCGTCATGCGTTCAAAGCCAGTGTTGGGCATAATCCACTCGTTCTTGGAGTGGGTCAGGGAAGCACGGGCCGAGCCGCGATCATTGCCCCCATCCACGGCTACGCTGTTGGTGATGGTGGAGCCTGTCCTGAAAAAGCCCTTGATGTTGTCCTTGTAAGGTCTCCACAACTGACGCTCCGCCGACTGTCCCTCCAGGGTAGGGTCATACTGGTAGAAGTACTGCCCGTCGAACTTAGGTCCGTAGGCGCTGCTGGTGCTGCCTGTGTTAGCCCCATCCTCGGAGGCATGGTAGGAGTAATAAGGTATACCCTCTTTGTTCAGGTTATGCGTTCCCTGGCCATACTCATACTGGTAATCCGGCCACTGGAGCACATCGTTAAAGCTATAGTTGGAGTTCACCGTCACGCCCAGGCCTTTTTTTCTGCTGCTGCCGGACTTGGTGGTAATGATAAGCACGCCGTTGGCGGCGCGGCTACCGTAAAGTGCCGCCGCGCTTGGCCCTTTCAGCACGGTTATACTTTCAATGTCGTTGGGGTTGATGTCGGCGATGCCGTTGCCGAAGTCCACCGGGATGTCGTTGCCCGAGCCCGCCCCGTAGGCGTTGTCCACGCCGGAGCTGGTCATGTCGCTGTTCAGCGGCACGCCGTCCAGCACGATCAGGGCGTTGTTGCCGTTAGGATCCAGAGAGTTATCCCCTCTAAGGGAGATGCGTGTGGAGTTCACCGGCCCGGAACCGGGAGACACCAGGCTCAGACCTGCCACCTTACCGGAAAGTGCGCTCGCGAAGTTATTGGAGCGGGCATTGGTCAGGCTCTCGCCGGAAACGGTTTGAGTGGCGTAGCCCAGGGCCTTCTCCTCCCGCTCAATACCCAGGGCCGTCACCACCACCTCGTTCAGACTGTTGTTGTCCTCGCTCAGGGTTATGTTAATGGTGGATTGATTTCCTACCGGGATTTCTTTTGTCTGGAAACCGATGTAGCTCACTACCAGTACATCCTCAGCGCCGCCCACTCTAAGGGTATAGCTCCCGTCCATGTTTGTAACGGTGCCCGTAGCGGTCCCTTTAACAGCCACACTAGCGCCCGGAAGCGCCATGCCCTTGGTGTCAGACACCTTGCCCTGAATGGTAAGCGACTGCGCTACAGCCAATTGGCAACACAGCAACAGCAGAAACACTGTCGCTATATGCCTCTTCTTAATAAGAGTAGAAATTTTTAATAGCATTTTGGTCGGTTGGTTATTTGACCGCAAAGCTATCCCTATGAGGTTACCGGAATGTTACTGGAGTTATATCTAAAGGTTAAAGATTGTCCTGTTTTACAAGAAATGAAGTAATGATTACGTAACAAGGCATCTTCTTAAAAATTCGTGTTGCGCTGAATGATTATGTTTTAACTCCGAACGGCTGTGCGTTAGCGCAACGGAGGCATCCTGGCCTCTTTCGGCGCCAATAACTGGTTGATTGATGAAGCTTTGGAAGCGTATGAACACGGGCCTCTGCCAGCACCGCCTATCCGGTCCTTTTTTATGGAGTTATACTTGAAGTGGAAACGGGCAGGTGTGGGCTAAGTATACTTCATACTTTGCCCACACCTGCCCGGAGGCTTATTTCCTATTCCTCCGCATTGGCAAGCTGATCCAGAATGTTTTCGCCCAGTACAATGTCGGCTACTTTTATACTTCCCTTCCCAATCTGTTTCCACACGCCGCTTACCTGCAGCACGGCTATCCGGTCTGTAGGCGACACTTCGGCTACGTAGGAGATGTTTGATTCGGCCAGGCGGTTGGCGACAGCTTCGTGCAATTCTTTCACAGAAGTCGGGTGCGTGAGCATGTTGCGGAAGTCTGCCAGCAGGGTAAATCCGGGCTTAGCCAGTTCTATTACCTGATCCCAGTCGCTCAGGTAAGTTGGCACCACTTCAGGCGATTTCCAGTAGTGGTTAATTCTAAGGTAGACACGGTTCTTAGTGCGGTCGTAATTTAGTCCGTAGTATTGGTTGTTTGATACAGCAATCATTCCCCTAAATAGAAGTATGTGTTGTGCAAAGGTGTGAATAACAAAAAATTTCTTGGGGGACCCGGCCCTTATCCCATTGGGTTAAAGCAACCCTGGTAGAAAAGGCCTGCAGCGCCACAGGAATTGTATACGTAAGCAATGCTGCTTCGCTATTGTTCAAGCAGAAAGCAGAAAAAGCATTTTCTGCCTGTTCCTGTTGGGGCAGGCCGCTGTTTATACGTGTACCTGCCGCTGTGTTGCTCTTTAGGCGCAGCATCTGCTGAAAGGGAGGAAACTTGTCCGGGATGGGGCCTCTTTGGTCGAAGCGGCAGGCGGGTAGGTGTATTTTCTGATGTATTTGTAACATTATACGTCCCGGCTACATATATATCATTCTATACTACTAACCTACTCTCATGAAGAGACTCCTGTCCATCACCCTGGTTTCGCTTTGCCTGTGCGCGTGCTCCGGCAAAAAAGACCATGCAACCGAAGAGGGGCAGGCCGTGATCGCCAGCGAAACGGGAATCCCGCTGCCGCTGCCACCAGACATCATTTATACTGCCAGGCCACTCATCCACGGCAAGCTCTACAGCCAGCCCGACTTTGAGGCGGTACCTGTGGCATACTTCGACACCACGCAGCAAATCTATGTGCTGGATACCTCCAATACCATGTTTGCGAAAGCCCGCATCCGGCAGGATACGGTGCAGTACACCGGCTATGTGCCCAAAACCATACTTCCGGCGCGTGCCCAAGAGTAAGGGCAAAACAAGAGCGGCTATCCTTTAGGTGGGATAGCCGCTTTCATTAATTTGTTATCGAATTGCTATTTAATCACCACACGCCGGACAGCGCTGTAGTTATCGGCCTCCAGCTTGACGTAGTACAGGCCTTTGGCGTGGCGGTCCAGGTTGATGGTTTTGCTCAGTTTTGGCTCATTGTTGCTCAACGTTTCACGGTATATCTCGTTACCGATCACGTTGAGGATGGTAAGCTCTACCTGCGTCGCATGCAGGTTGGAGACAGAGATGGTGAACACCCCGTTGCTCGGGTTTGGGTAGATGGCCACATCCTCCTCCTCCACTAACCCAAGCGGGTTTTTATCTGTTTGCTGCGTGGCGCCTCCCTGCGCCTGCACCAACAGTACAGTGAAACATGTGAGAACAGTAAGTATAAATTGTTTCATATAATTCTGATGTAGAATGTCTTTACGTAAAGTAAAGGACAAAAGTCGTTCCATTATTAAAAACGCGGGCAATATTTTTTTGTTCGTGCGATATACCCCCTAAAACAGGGGTGTTCACTAAGTTTAGCAAAGTAAATTTGTATAAATTTAATATCCAACAGAATTCTCCTCTCAATGGAAAAAGACGTGGCGGTGATTGGCGGCGGCTTGGCTGGCTTGGTTTCTGCGCTGGGGCTGGCAAGGGCCGGGCTGCAGGTGGCGCTCGTCGAGAAAAAGGCCTATCCGTTCCACAGGGTGTGTGGGGAGTATATTTCCAATGAGGCGTTGCCTTACCTGCACAGCCTGGGCGTTGAGGTAAACACTTTGCAGCCCGCCTACATCAGCCGCTTCCTGCTGAGCTCCCCCGCCGGAAATACGCTGCATACAAAATTGGATTTAGGCGGCTTCGGTTTGAGCCGTTATACGCTGGATTCTTACCTTTATGGGCTGGCGCAGCAGCAGGGGGTGCAGTTTATACTGCAGCAAACAGTACAAGAGGTAAATTTTGAAAACGACCATTTTTCGCTCCTGCTGTCAGATGGGAAAAGTATAAAAGCGCGTGTGGCTATCGGGGCCTTCGGCAAGCGCTCCAACCTGGATAGGCAGCTGCAGCGAAGCTTCTTCCGGGCACGCTCGCCCTACATTGGCGTCAAGTACCACATCACCCACGATTTCCCCCGCGACCTGATTGCCCTGCATAACTTTCAGGATGGCTACGCCGGCACCTCGGCCATAGAGGACGGCAAGTACTGCTTCTGCTACCTCACCACCCGCAACAACCTGAAAGCGCACGGCTCCATACCGGCCATGGAGCGCGCCATACTTTGCCGCAACCCGCACCTGCGGCGTATTTTCGCGGAGGCTGAGTTTCTCTACCCGCAGCCCGAGGTTATCAACGAGATCTCCTTTGCTACCAAAACCTGTGTGGAGAACCACATGCTCCTGTGCGGCGATGCGGCCGGCATGATTACGCCCCTCTGCGGCAACGGCATGGCCATGGCGATACATGCAGCTAAAATCGCGACGGAAAAGGTGCTTTTATACTTTAAAGGCAACCTGACGCGGCAGGAGCTGGAGCAGCAGTATACCCTGGACTGGGAGCAGCAGTTTGCCGGCCGGCTGCGGCTGGGCCGGGCCGTGCAGGGCTTGTTTGGCGGGCCGCTGCTGTCGGAGGTGGCGGTGGGACTGCTGAAGGTGGTGCCGCCAGCTGTGCAGCTGGTGATGCGCCAAACCCACGGAAAGCCTTTTTAAAATATCCCGCTTAAATCTTACTGCCAGCTGCTTCCGTACTTACTCCATACTTAGGCGGCACGGCTAACTTTCTGCATCCCATACTTTTTACGGGCACACAGGATGCAGGGCCGCAAGCCTTATACCCGTAACCTCAACCCCATGAAAAGCTACATTTGCGCCATTGGCACGGCTACCCCACCGCACAAGATACCGCAGATGCAGGTAGCGGACTTTATGGCCGCCGCCCTGCAGTTCGGGGAGCAGGATGCCCGCAAGCTGCGGGCGCTGTACCGCGTGTCGGGCATTGGGCAGCGCTACAGCGTGCTGGAGGACTATACCCGGCAGAATGGCAGTTTCTCCTTCTACCCGAACACGCCTACCCTGGAGCCTTTCCCGACGGTGCAGCAGCGCATGGACGTGTACCGGAAACATGCGGTGGATTTATCGGAGAAAGCCATACGAAGCTGCTTGGAGCAGGCCGGGCCGGTGCAGCTAAGCGAGCTGACGCACCTGATTACGGTAAGCTGCACGGGCATGTATGCGCCGGGGCTGGATATTGAGCTGGTGGAGCGGCTGAACCTCTCGCCCTGTGTGCAGCGCACGTCGGTGAATTTTATGGGGTGCTACGCCGCTTTTAACGCCATCAAACTGGCCGACTCCATCTGCCGGGCCAACCCGGAGGCAAAAGTTATACTTGTCTGCACCGAGATCTGCACCATCCACTTCCAGAAAAACCCCGAGCAGGACCACCTCGTGTCGAACGCCTTGTTTGGCGACGGGGCGGCCGCCGTGCTGATGCAGGGGCAGCCCTGCCGGCAGGTGAGCCTGGAGCTGCAGTCCTTCCACTGCGACCTGGCCCCGGCGGGCAAGCGCGACATGGCCTGGCACATCGGCGACACCGGCTTTGAGATGACGCTCTCCTCCTACGTGCCCGACCTTATCAAAAACGGCATTAAACAATTGACTGAGCGGCTGCTGCAGGGGCTCAAGACTACCCTTTCTGAGATAAGGCTTTTTGCCATACACCCCGGCGGGCGTCGCATTCTGGAGGTGATTGAGCAGGAGCTGGGCATGACAGCGCACGACAACCGCTTTGCCTACCGGGTGCTGCGCGATTTCGGCAACATGTCGTCGGCCACGGTGCTGTTTGTGCTCAAGGAGCTGATGCAGACCCTCACGCCGCAGGAAAAGGACGAGCCGGTACTGAGCTTCGCCTTCGGCCCCGGCCTCACTCTCGAATCGATGTTACTCAAAGTACACTATGCACATGCTGAGGCAGCGGTCTGACGAGCCGGAGCTGATGGACGACCTGACGCTGACGGGTGAGGAGCTGCGGCAGAATCTGGCTGAGCTGGAGGTGATCAACAACTGGCTGGGCGGGCACAAGGTGGTGCTGGATGCGCTGGACAGGCTGGTGGCCAAGTATAAACCCCGGCACCTGCGTATCGCCGACATCGGTTGCGGCGGCGGCGACACGCTCAAAAGTATAGCCCGCTGGGCCCGGCGCAAAAGTATAAATGTGGAGCTGGTAGGGGTGGACGCAAACGATTTTATGGTGCAGTATGCCCGGCGCCATTGCAGCCGCTACCCGGAAGTGCAGGTGCAGCAGCACGACGTTTTCTCCGAAGAGTTCGCCTGGCAAAAGTATGATGTGATCGTCTGCAGCCTGTTCTGCCACCACTTTTCTGATGCTGATCTGGTGCGTATGTTCCGGCAACTGCACAACCAGGCAAGTATAGCCGTCATCATCAACGATCTGCACCGGCACTGGCTGGCTTATTATGCCATCAAGTACATTACTGCGGCTTTTTCCAGGTCGCGCCTCGTAAAGAACGATGCGCCGCTCTCGGTGTGGCGGGCCTTCCGGAGGCAGGAGCTGGATGATCTGGTGCGGCAGGCAGGCATCACCAAATATAAATTGCGGTGGATGTGGGCTTTCAGGTGGCAACTGTTGCTGTATAAAGTATAAATCCTGCTTGTTTATACTTCGTTTGTGGTATATTAAAAGAAAAAGCCGATGAACAGGTTTCTCCCGCTACGACTGCACCTCTGGCTGGCATTCGCCTACACGTTGCTCGCGCTTCTGCTGGTCGCTAAAAAAGGCACGGTGCCTACGCTGCCGGAGTTGCTGATCTACCTCTTCCCGCTCTTTATGTATGCCAGCCGGGTTGCCACCGGCGAGCGCCCGACCTCGTAAGTATCTTTTTAAAGTATAGGCATGAGCAGACAAACCATTAACTTCTGGATCCTTTTCTCGGTTTCCGTTATTCTTTCGGCTCTGGCCATCACCATCTTCTTCAAGGCGCTGAAAGTCATCCTGATTGTGATCCTAACTCTGGCCCTGGCCCCCATCATTTACCTCATCCTCCGTATGTTTTTCCCGATTAAGAAGCGCGATGAAGATAAGCTGCGGGAAAGGGACTAAGACCGGTGATTCCAGAGATTTCAGGGAGTAATATGATTTGAGGATTTAAAAGATTAAAAACTCACTCATTCGCTCAATCACTCATCCAAAATTTCCTCGTTAAAACCACAGCCGCTGCGCCAATCTAAAGGTATTGGCGTGCGCCTCTACGATGTGAGCCAGCTGTTTGGAGTAGCCGCCGCCCATACTTACCGTTACCGGCAGCTTGTTCTTCCGGCACAGCTCCAGCACCGTGCGGTCGCGTTCCTTGCACCCCTCGATGCTCATGCCCAGCTTGCCCAACTTATCCGTGGCCAGCACATCCACCCCCGACTGGAAAAACACGAACTCCGGTTCTACCTCGTCGAGCAGGCGCGGAAGCGTTTCCCGAAGTATAGCCAGGTAGGTTTTGTCGTCGGTGCCCTCGGCCAGCGGCACGTCCAGGTCCGATTTCTCCTTGTGGAACGGGTAATTGTGGCCGCAGTGCATGCTGAAGGTGAATACGCGCGGCTCGTGCTCGAAAATCTGCGCCGTGCCGTTGCCCTGGTGCACGTCCAAATCCACCACCAGCACCTTGTTTATACTTTTGTACTTGAGCAGGTGGTTAGCCGCAATGGCGATGTCGTTGAGCAGGCAGAAGCCTTCGCCGCGGTCGGTAAAGGCGTGGTGGGTGCCGCCGGCAATGTTCATTCCGATGCCATACTCCAGCGCAAACAAACTGGCCTGCACAGTGCCGTTCATAATCACCACCTCGCGCTGCACCAGCTGCTCCGAAAGCGGGAAGCCCGTTTTGCGCACCTCCGAAGGCGTAAGCTGCAGGTTGCTCAACCGCTGCCAGTAATCCGGGGCGTGGGTGTCGAGTATGAACTGCTCCTGCAGGGGTTCCGGGGCAAACAGATTGTCCTGGGTGATGGTGCCTTCGTAGAGCAGCTGCTCGGGCAGCAAATCATACTTGGCCATCGGGAAGCGGTGGCCCTCGGGCAGGCTGTGGGCAAAAATCTCAGACCAGGCAATCTTCAGCATAGCACAAAACTAATAATTACCCCGCCTCTAAAGCAAGCCCGGGGAAGTATAAACAAGGCAACCGGGGTTGAGGTTCTGAAACAAAAATTAATCCAATTTATAGCGTACTTGGCACTGCTGGTGGATAACTTATGTAACCATTTTAAATTGTGCCTTAGTATATAGATTCAGGCCGATTTTTGGTGGATAACTGTGGATAACTGTGTTGATTACCCGGGTTTATCCACCAAAAGCTGTGAACTTCCGGTGGAAATCGACTCTTTTTTGCTATACTTCAGTGAAAATCAGCAGAGGTGTGGAAATTATCCACACACGCAGCAGATGTTGCAACACATGCTTTTGCTCAGATTGTACTTTTTGTGTCCTGAGAAAAGCACAATTATTATGAGGCAGCAGGTGGTGATTTAACCCTTCTTATTAAGTTGTATAATTTACTTCAGAAGTATAACTTATGCATCCGTATAAAGTATAAGTGCTATATATATGCCATGCTTTATTTGCCAACTACTCACCCAGTCACCCGAACCATGAAAAAGCTACTTCTTGCGGTGCTGCTCTTATGGGCCGCTACCGGTTTCGCCCAGGACACCGAGATACCCGGTCGGTTTATGCAGAACCACAACCTGCTCAGTCGTTCCCCCAACTCAGGCATCGGCGTTAAGGGCGGTGTTAGCTTCGCCAGCCTGCACGGCAGCGACAAAGACCGCTTCGGCTCCACCAACAGCCTTACCTCGTATCACGCCGGTGTGTTTGCCCAGCTCGGCATCAGCAATTTCTTTTCCCTGCAGCCTGAGCTGCTATACTCGCGCAAGGGCTTTGAGCGGGAGGGCATCGCCCACCGGCTGGATTACCTGGAGGCGCCGGTGCTGGCCGTGTTCAACATCTCCGATAAGCTGAGCGCGCACCTGGGGCCGCAGGTGGGGGTGATGATGACGGCGCAGGAGGAGGGGAAAGAGGTGGACCTGGAGCGCTACCACACCTTTGACTACGGCTTTGCCGCCGGCCTGGAGGGGAAAATGGGGCGGTTCAGGCTGGGTGCCCGCTACGCCCACGGCCTCGGCGATTTGCTGAAGCGTGACGCGGGCGGCAACAGCATCAGCTCGGAAGCTGGAAACGGGGTGATACAGGTATACCTGGGAGTTAGCCTCTAGGCAAGCCCGGACGTGATTCAGGTGCGCGGGACAAGGCTCCCGAAGTATAGATAATATCGTTTTAGCGGCTGCCAGCGTACCAGTTAAGGAAAAACTGTTATCACCAATTGTAACTCTCATATGGGCAAGCCTTTCCGACACCGGCTGCTGCTTTGCATACTTCTGCTTTTTTGCGCCTGCGATACTACCATTAAAACAGACGAGGCGCTGATAGGGGATGCCATCGTACAGAAGAACCGCACCCTGCCCACCGATACCTTTGTAATAGATACCAGCCGCAGCGAACTGACCTGGATAGGCGCCAAAATGACGGGCCGGCACAACGGGCTTATCGACATACAGCACGGCGAGCTGTACATGAAAGACGGGCTCCTGACCGGCGGCCTTATCGGATTTGACATGACCACTGTGCGTGCCACCGACAAATCCATAGACGCCAACAGCAATAAGAAGCTGACAGACCACCTGCGCTCCGAAGATTTCTTCGACACGGAGCGGCACCCCACCGCAAGCTTCGAGCTTACCGGCATCGCCCCCTACGATAGCACCGCTGAGCAAAACAGCAGGGTGAGCCCCCAGTACAGCGAGTATAAAGTAAAGAATCCCTCGCACCGCATTACCGGCAACCTCACCATCTGCAGCCGCACCAGGAGCGTGTCGTTTCCGGCACGGGTAACGCTGGAGGATAGCCTGCTGCGCGCCAAAGCCAATTTTAACATAGACCGCACCCAGTGGGGCCTGGTATACCGCTCTGACAACTCGCTGGGCGACAAAACCATCCGACCGGAGGTGAACCTGGGGCTGGATATCGTGGCTGTGCACCAAAAGCCCTGACAGGCAGCGGTTTATACTGCTGCAACAAAGTATGGCCGGCGGCGTTGCAGGCATAAACAGCGGTGGCGGTATGCTAAAGCTGTTGTTGGTGCGTTCCTACTCATGAAACCAAGCCTTGCTTATGAGAAAATACCTTTACCTGCTTTCCCTGCTTCTGCTTAGCCTGACAGCCAGTGCCCAAAGCCTGAACCAACTGAACCGGGGGCAGGCAAATGTGCTGGAAACAGGCATGTTTATACTTGGTGGGTGGGCCATCGCGAACATCCTTTACAGCAGTTTTAAGCTCACCAAAGCCACCCGTAGCAGGAAATACCTTTACCAGATGAACGTGTACTGGAACATCATGAACCTGCTGGTGGCCAGCTACGCCCTCTACGTTATCCTTTCCAAAGACAGTACCTCCCTTGCCCTGAGCGAGAGCCTGCAGCTGCACGATTCGTTTAAGAAAGCACTGTACCTGGGCCTTGGCCTGAGTGCTGGGTTTATACTTCTGGGCGCCTTCCTGAAAGAGCGGGCGCGCATATCATTTAAAACGGAGCAGCTGCAGGGCTGGGGGCAGTCGATTATGTTTCAGGGGATGTTCCTGCTGCTGCTGAACCTGGTGCTGGTTATACTTTTGGAGAATTACGCCGGGCCATTGTTCCGGATGGTGCCGTAGGTTCACAAAGTATAAATGCGCTACGCTGCCCTTGCTAAAGTATAAACCTGCTTGTGATTAACCCACCCCTACCCCCCTCTGCTCTTTCGGATTTGCAATCCGAAAGTATGGAACAGCGGATTTAAAATCCGCCTGGCAAAAGCAGTGGCTTCGGGTAAATACACCTTGCTTTGCCCTCGCTCGCCTCCGCCGACTGTGTAAAATGTGACGGCGTCCCGCCACCTCTCCCGGAAAGTATAAACTGCAGAAGCATAGAAACAGAGGTTGATTTATACTTGCTGGTAAAAGCAAGGCCGCACTTTAACGTGTAAAGTGCGGCCTGCAAAGTATAAGTTATAGATCGCTTAGCGGTCGTGCTTACCTTCGGCAAACTCCTCAACCATCTTCCGGTTAAATGCCGGAATGTCGTCGGGGTTTCGGCTGGTTACCAGGCCCTGGTCTACCACCACTTCCTGGTCCACCCACTCGGCGCCGGCGTTCTTCAGGTCGGTTTGCAGCGTTGGGTAGCTGGTCATTTTCCGGCCCTTCACCTTTCCGGTTTCAATCAGCGTCCAGGGGCCGTGGCAGATGGCGGCTACCGGCTTGCGGCTCTCCATAAATTTGTTCACGAAGCTCACGGCCTCCTTGTTGCCGCGCAGGTGGTCGGGGTTCATCACGCCGCCAGGCAGCAGCAGCCCGTCGTAGCTGTCCGCCTGCACCTCGCTCAGTTTTTTGTCTACCTTAAAGGAGTCACCCCAGTCGGTGTGGTTCCAGGCTTTTATCTCCTTGTTCTTGTTCGGCGAGATGATGTGCGCCTCGGCACCTTCGGCTTGCAGCGCCTTCAGCGGCTCCGTCAGCTCCACCTGCTCAAATCCTTCCTCTACCAGAATAGCTATCTTCTTTCCTTCTAGTTTATTAGCCATGTGTAAGTTTGTTTTTTGTGGTTAAACATGTGACTAGGTAAGTAACGGGTTCAGACGTCTTTTGTTAACCCGCCGTGGCAGCACTTCTGCTTAATAAGTATTCATCCCGCCAAATATTTTTCCGGATTTGCTTGCGCCTAAAGAGCGGAGGGTATAAGTTTGCATCACTATTTGTAATTAGTCTAAATAAACTTTCAAAGGGCAACGTACTGCCCGCGAGCCATACATCATCTCAGATATGTTTAAAAAATATACCTTTCTACTCTTTCTGCTAACACTCTGCCAGGTAACCTGGGCGCAAAGCACTTCCTCCATCAGAGGCAAAGTAATCGGTGAAGACGGCAAGCCGGTATCTTCTGCCAGCGTGGTGATAGAAAACACCCGCTACGGCGCCATGACCGACGATCAGGGCAACTTCGAGATCAACCGTATCCATAACGGTACTTACAAGGTGCGCGCCATACTTCTGGGCTTCGACTGCAAGCCGCAGCAGGTAACACTGGCGCAGGGCGAGACGGAGGAAGTTATACTTTCGCTGCAACAGAAAGCCAGCCAGATCTCAGAAGTAGAGGTGTTTGGCGTGCGGGACAAGCAGCCCGAAAAGCTGGACGCCATCACCCGCCTGCCCCTGAAGCCCAGCGAGCAGATCCAGAGCATCTCCGTGATTTCTGAGAAGCTGATTGAACAGCAGGGCGCGCTGACTGTGATTGAGGGCGTGCGCAACGTGCCGGGCGTTTATACTTACGCCACCTACGGCGGGGTACGGGAGAGTATTTCCTCGCGCGGTTTCCGCGGCATCCCGACGCTGAAGAACGGCGTGCGCGTAATGACAGATTTCCGCGGCCAGGGCTTCTCTACCGACATGCAGGGCGTGGAGAGCGTGCAGGTGCTGAAAGGAGCCAGCTCTATTACTATGGGCGCCTCTACCGACCTGGGCGGCCCGGGCGGTATTGTGAACATCGTGACCAAAACACCTAAGTTTGAAAACTCCGGCGCCGTATCGATGCGCGTGGGCAGCTGGGGACTCATCCGACCAACTTTCGACGTGCAGCGCGTGCTGGACAAGAACAACAAAGTGGCCATCCGTCTCAACGGTGCTTATGAGAACGGCGGCAAGTTCCGCGACCACATGGACAATGAGTCGTTCTACATCAACCCATCCCTGGAGTGGCGACCAAACAACCGCAGTACCTTAACGCTGGAGATGGACTACTTCAGAGAGGAGCAGGGCATTGACGCGGGCACCGTAAACCTGTCGGTGGGCAACAAGGAGAACAAGATCTACGACCTGCCATCCGAGCGTTTCCTGGGTTTTGAGTCGGATAAAACCGACCTGAAGCACACGACTTACACGGCCCGCTACAACTATAACTTCACGAACAATTTATACTTGCGCGCCGCTGTTTTCAACTCCAACTATAACTACGATGCCATCAAAACGAACCTGGCGGCCCTGAAAGCCAACAAGGAGACAGGCGTGAACGTGGACCAGGTGAACTGGTGGCGCCGATCCATTGCCCACAACTCTACCCGTGAAGATAACAGCACCGTGCTGCAGCTGGATCTGGTAGGCCGCAAAATAGAGACCGGCAAGATCAACCATACCTTCCAGGTGGGCGTGGACTACCGCTACATCGACCTGTTCCAGCCTACTTATAACTCCATCGCCATCGACGAAATTAACGTGTTCGACCCGGCCACGGTGAGCAATACACTTCCCGAGAACCTGCCAGCCTTTGAGCGCACGGGCGGCACCCGCGCCTACGATTACCGCTTCGGCGCCACGTTCCAGGACGTGATTCAGCTTACTAAATGGGCCAGAGTATACGGTGGCGTGCGTTACAGCACAAACAAAACCCGGGATAACGGCGAGAACAGTGCCACCACAGAGTTCTGGAACCCGCTGGCCGGGGTGATGTTCACCATCAAAGACGGCCTGAACGTCTTCGGATCTTACACCAACAGTACCAACCCGCGCTCTGCCTCTGTGGTAGACGTGAACGGAGAAGCACTGGGTGCCGAGCGCATCGACCAGCTGGAGGCGGGTATTAAATCAGAGTGGCTCAACGACCGCCTGCGCTTTAACCTGACCTTCTTCAAAATCAACAACAAGGACATGAACCTGCAGGCCTTTACCGTGGACGAGAATGGGGTGGTGCTGCCAACCGGCTACTACATCAAGGGCGGTAACGATGAGCGTAAAGGTATAGAAGTAGAGCTGACAGGCCGGGTGCTGGAGAACCTGGAGCTCGTAACCGGCTACTCCTACATCGACGCGCAGTACAAAGACCACACGACCTTTGTGCCAGGCTCTGCGCCGAACAACACGCCAAAGCATACGTTCAACGCCTACGCCAACTATACCCTGAGAAGCGGCTTGCTGCAGGGCCTTAACATCGGTGCCGGCGCCTACTACCTGGGCGAGCGCCCTTACAACGACTGGACCGTGGAAGGCGTGCAGTACCACAACATCGAGCCGAACACCGCGCCCTGGTACAATAAAGCTTATACCATCGTGAATGCCCAGCTTGGCTACGAGTTTAAGAAGCATTGGGGCGTAAGAGCGCTGTTCAACAACATCTTCGACACTGTGGGTTACGATGCCTACCGCACCAGCTTCATCGACAGGATACAGCCCAGAAACTTTTCGGGGGTAGTTACCTATAAGTTTTAATTAGATTGATTCCAAATAACAAAAAAGCTACCGATATTTACCGGTAGCTTTTTTTGACCTAACCCCTACACCTCACAACACCATGAAAAAGTATACCTGGCGCAAGCTTTTCAATGATGTACACCTGTGGCTGGGCATTGCCAGCGGCCTGGTGCTGTTTGTAGTCTGCCTCACGGGCACTATCTATACTTTTAAGGACGAGGTAGAGAAGTTGATGGACCCCGGCAAGTACAGCGTGGAGGTGCCAGCCAATGCACAGCCCCTGGCCCCTAATGTGCTGATTGCCAAGCTGGAGCAGGAACTGAAGGGCGATGTGGTCAGTCTGAACATACCGGAGGACAAGGCCAGCACCTACAGCGTGGGGATTGCGCCGGCAAAGGGTCCGGAGGGTAGTGAGCAAGGCAAAGGCGGCGGGGGCGGAAGACCGGCTACCTACTATGTTAACCCTTACACCGGCCAGGTAGTAGGCACGCCGGAGAGCGCTACGGCAGAGTTTTTCACCACGGTAATGAAGCTGCACCGCTGGCTGCTGCTAGGCGATAGTGTGGGCCGTGTGATAGTGGGCGTTTCCACGATCATCTTTACATTCCTGGTACTGACGGGCCTGGTGCTGTGGTTTCCCGTAAAGCGCAAAAACTGGAAGCAGGGGCTCAGGATAAAGACTAACGCCAAGTGGAAGCGCGTTAACCACGACCTGCACAACACGTTGGGCTTTTACTCTTCTATCCTGTTGCTGATTATGGCGCTTACCGGCCTTTGCTGGTCGTTTGAGTGGTACCGCGACGGCCTGAGCAGCGTGATGGGGGCCGAGGTGTTTAAGGGCCGCAAGGAAAAGCCCATGACCATTGCCGCCGCAAACTCCACCGCCACGCCGGAGGATTTCATCCAGCAAGCCAACCTGCTGCTGCCTTACACCGGCGACCTGCGCCTTTCGCTGCCAACCGACGATACCACAGCCGTAGTTATCCAGAAAAGCAAAACAGGCTTCTTTGCCCTGGCTGCCTCTGATAAAGTACAGCTGAACAAGCACAGCGCCGAGCCGCTGAAGGTGGAGAAGTTCTCAGACAAGCCGCTGAATGAGCAGATTGTGGGGTTGGTAAAGCCGCTGCACCTGGGCAACGTGTACGGCACCTTCTCCAAGATTTTATACTTTATCGCCTGCCTTGTAGCCACCAGCCTGCCCATCACCGGCACGCTGATCTGGATCAACAAGCTGCGCAAAAAGAAGAAGCCGGGTAAGGTTGTCCATACTGCGGCACATGCTACCTTAGTCAACTAACAGCATTCCTTTCTCAAGATTCAGGAGGAGAGGGATCAGACTATACTTTCCAGCCACCGCCACGGTTTATACTTTAAGCCGTGGCGGTTTTGTTTGCTTTTCATTCTGATGCAGGCTTAACCTTTTAGAAGACCATACGTGAGCTATACTTTTTATGCTTTTCTCGACGCTTGTGCCCTCTTATACTTCGGCTATAGTTCTATAGCTTCCTCGCTGGCGCGGGTTTGCAACCCGTGCCTACTATGAGGTCAAGTTTATAACTTGACTGGCTTGAAAGGCCATACCTTATACTTGGGCTATACTTCTAACTCTTCAGTTTATACTTTCTAACCGCTGCTTCCTGCAACTTGAACCAAGCTATCCTTGCTAGCTGCCGTTCCTCCTCCAGCCTTACATGAGCTACTGTTGCACCTCTGGCTTTGGAGCTCTCAAGCCCGAGAGGGCTCGCCTTAGGGGTAGGGGCCCTCGATAAGGGCATCGCGCGATGTACATTTCCTTTGCTGCCCTTCGGTCGCAATGCCCTTTCAGGGCACCGGAAATCTAGAAGGCGCTCAACCCAAAGGCTGGGAACAGGTTCGATAGCCGCTGCCTTTGCTGTCATCTCGACCTTTGGGAGAGATCTGGTTAGGACTCCCGATAGATCTCTCGCCCTGCTCGAGATGACAATAGGAGTAGCAGAACTCCCTCCCCTGTTTTTAGGGGAGGGTTGGGGAGGGGTTAGGGGTGGTTGGGCCCGGTACTGCTAAACTCCTGCTCTTAGAAAAGGAGGGGATTAGTTTATACTTCGTAGTGCTGCTCGGAGCCTGTACAAATAGCTTCTACGTTACAAGGATACAGGCATGCCTCAAAACCAGCAAGTATAAACACTTACCCCTCCAAACTAAACCTGTCCGCATCCAGATGCGCCGGAAAAGCTTCCCGGAAATCTTCCAGCTCTTTCTTGCTTAGAGTTACTGTATGGATGCCTTCTACCTCGGCTGTTTCCAGCAAATGGTAGCCTTTGGGGTGGATGATGGCAGAGTCACCGGAGTAGGCGTGGTCGTTGCTGTCGGTGCCGACGCGGTTGACACCTACCACATAGGCCAGGTTTTCAATGGCGCGGGCCTGCAGCAGCGTGCTCCAGGGCTGGCGGCGCACTTTGGGCCAGTTGGCTACGTACAGCAGCAGGTCGTAGGCGTTGTCGGTGTTGCGGCTCCATACCGGGAAGCGCAGGTCGTAGCACACCAGCGGGCACACGTTCCAGCCTTTCAGTTCCACAATCAGGCGCTCATTGCCAGGGGTATAGGTGTCGTGCTCCCTGGCCATCCGGAACAGGTGTTTCTTGTCATATTGGGCGTAGGTGCCGTCGGGGCGCACCCAGTAGAGGCGGTTCAGAAAGCGCTCGCCTTCCTGCACCATCACGCTGCCCGTCAGCACAGCTTGGTGCCGCTTCGCCTCTTCCTGCATCCAGCCCAGGGTAGTGGTATCGGCTTGCTCGGCTATGCCTTGCGGGGTCATGCTAAAGCCGGTGGTGAACATCTCGGGTAGCACAATCAGGTCGGTTTTGGGGGCTGCTGCGGCTAGCTTCTCGCTGAGCATGCGGCGGTTCGCTTCAGCGTCCTGCCAGTGCAGGTCTGTCTGTACGATGGTTACGCGTAAATCCATTATCGTTATTCGTTACTCGTATTTTGTTAATCGGTGAAAGTATAAGTACACTTACTGTGGCAAAGTATAAAAAAGTCTTTTGTCTTTTGTCAAACTATCCTTTATCCAAGGTTATACTTCAGCCAGCTTCTGGGCGGCCGCTTTTAGCGTCTCTTCGCTCTTGGCAAAGCAGAAGCGCAGGTACTTGTTATCGGTTTTGTTGTGATAAAAAGCCGACACAGGGATGGCCGCCACACCGGTTTCGATGGTCAGCTGTTTGGCAAAGTCCAAGTCATAGGCATCGGTGATGCCGCTATACTTTGCCAGCTGAAAGTACGTGCCCGCCGAAGGGACAACCTCGAAACGCGTCTGCTTCAGTTGCTCCACAAAAAAGTCGCGCTTGGCCTGGTAGAAGCTCGGGAGCTCGAGGTAGTGCGCCGCCTCATCCATAAAGTCAGCGATGGCCAGCTGAAAAGGCGTAGGCGTGCAGAAAGTAATGAACTGGTGCACCCGGCGCAGTTCTCTGGTAAGTGCCGGCGGGGCAATGGTATAGCCCACCTTCCAGCCGGTGGTATGGTAGGTTTTGCCAAACGAGGAAACCACAAAGCTTCGCTCGCGCAGCTGCGGGTGCTGCAGCACGCTGTAGTGCTGTTTTCCGTCGAAGACCATATGCTCGTATACTTCGTCGCTGAGCACCAGGATGTCGCTCCCGCTGAGGAGATTGGCCAGCCGGTCCATGTCGGGCTTGCTCATGATGGCCCCGGTAGGGTTATGCGGCGTGTTGATGATAATCATGCGGGTGCGGGAGGAGATGCGCTTCTTCACCTGGTCCCAATCCACAGAGAAATCAGGCAGCACCAGCGGCACGTAAATGGGGGAGCCCCCGCACAGGCGGATAACAGGCGCGTAGCTGTCGTAGCAGGGCTCGAGCACCACCACCTCGTCGCCGGGTTTTACCACGGCGGTAATGGCCGCGTTCAGGGCCTCCGTAGCGCCGGAGGTCACGGTGATTTCTGTTTCCTCATCCGGCCGGTACCCGTACAGCTTCTCCGTTTTCAGGCTGATTTTGTGGCGAAGCTGTGGCATGCCGGCCATGGGCGCATACTGGTTAAACCCCTCCTGCATATACCTGGTCACCAGGTTTACCAGCGGCTCCGGGCAGTTAAAGTCCGGGAAGCCCTGTGACAGGTTAATGGCCCGGTGCTCGTTGGCCAGCGCCGACATCACGGTAAAAATGCTGGTACCTACGTCGGGGAGCTTGCTTATGGGGTAGGATATCATATAGTATTACAGGGCAAAGGGTTTGTGACTCGTGCTACAGGAACTCAATATACAAATATCTCTACAGAAGTTGCTGCACTAGTTGCTGTACGTACGGGATAGCATCGGCCTCGAACCAGGGGTTGCGCCGCAGCCAGAGCTGGTTGCGCGGCGAGGGGTGCGGCATGGGCATGTATTCCGGCAGGTACTCATGCCAGGCGGCCACGGTATCGGTCAGGGTGGCTTTGGCGCGGTTGCCCAGAAAATAGTCCTGCGCATACTTGCCAACCAGCAGCGTGAGTTGGATGTTGGGAAGCTGGCCCAGCAGGCGCTGGTGCCAGTGCCGGGCGCACTCGGGGCGCGGCGGCAGGTCGCCGGATTTGCCCTTGCCCGGATAGCAGAAGCCCATCGGGATGATGGCCACCTGGCTGGCATCGTAAAACACTTCTGGCGTTAGCCCCAGCCACTGCCGCAGGCGCTTACCGCTCTGGTCATCCCAGGGGATGCCGCTGGCGTGCACCTTGGTGCCCGGTGCCTGCCCCACAATCAACAGCTTGGCCGTGCTGCCGGCAACCAGCACGGGGCGCGGCCCCAGGGGCAGGTGCTCTTCGCAGATGCGGCAGGCCCGTACCTGCTGCAGTAAACTCTCCAAATCCTCCATCCGGGCAAAATTACAAAGTATAAATGAAGTATAAGACAGCTAGTGCGGCGACATTGAGGTAAACAAGGAACTACGGCCAGACAACACAAAATCTTTACCTTTGCGCCCGCAAGTATAAAAGGCAATTGTAACAGGTGCTATGTATAAAGCCAGGCTGCCCCTGATGCTGCTGTGTGTGCTGCTGCCCGTGTGGCGGGTGATGGCGCAACGGCAGGAGATGTATAAAAATGCGTTTACGGTAAAGTTCTTCGGCCTATCGGCCCACCTGAAGAAGAGCCCGCACCCGCAGATTTTCCCGAACCGGCTGGATAGCAACGGTACACTGGTGGTGGATCTAGGCGGTATTATAGGGTATGAGCGCTTTGTGCTGGGCGACAAACTGAGCGTGCGGGTAGAGCAGGGGCTTTATGCCGACTGCGCCGCACAACTGGCCGGGTTCACGCACCTGGGCTGGCGGGGCGTGATGCTGCGCAGGGGCAGGCACTCGGTAAACGGAGGCATCGGGCCAACGCTCCTGTACCGCAAAGACTGGAACCAGATAGCAGACTACCACGACGATGGTTATTTTGAGCGGCACGGGCAATGGCAATACAGGTTCTTCTGGTATGGCGGCGAAGTTGAGTATAACTATGCGCTTGGACCAGCCACTGACCTATCGGTGAACCTGATACCGGGCATACCCGAGCTGCTGTCGGTGGGGGTAGGGCTGCGGCGGCATTTCTAGTAGCTGAAGAATAAAGTATAAAAACAAGAAAAGCCGGTAATCCGGCCTTCTTCTTTATACTTTGATGGTGCTGCACCTAATCCTCATAGTCCTGCCAGAAGCCATCGTAGTGGCGGGGCGGGCGGCGGCGGGGGTGCGGCATCAGCGGGTCCTCGAACCAACGGTCCTCCACGCGCTGGTTGCTCGGGTCGAAATGGACGTCGCGCTGGAATGGCATGGGGCGCTCGCTGCGCGGAGGCCTTTGCTCCCAGGCGGGGGGCTGGCGCTCATAGCGCTGCTCCGGCAGCCACTCCTCCTGCAGGTAGCGTTGCCTGCGGGCATATTGCTCTGTCTCGTCGGGGTACCAGGCCTGGTGAGGGGGCAGCGGCGGCATGGGTTCGCCCCAGCGGCTCCTGAAGTCCTGAAAGTGGCTCGGATGGTCCGGATGGCGGCGGTGCTGCCGATGCTCCCAGTGGTGCGGGTGGTGTCTTGGGTCTTGCTCTTCGTGCTGCATGCTGTGTGTCTTAAGGTGGTTAATAGCTATACTTGGTAGGTGCGGCCCCTAAGTGTACGGTATGATAATCAGGAGGTTCCTTTTTAAGATAGGCAAATAGCCCGGAAAAAGCAAAGCCAGCTGCGTGGGCTGGCTTTGCTTTTTCACTAACTAAAACTAATCTACTACCAAATCTACCTAATCTACTGCCTATACGGTTTAGCGGCGATAGCGTTGGCCTCTATCGGTGTCATCGTAATAATTGTCCCTGCCGGAGTCTGTCTCGTCGGCCCAGCGCGGGCCGCCCTCATAGCCTCTGTCGAAGCTGCGGTCGCGGTAAGGCTCTGAGCCGTATCGCTTATGCGAATCGAGGCGATCGACAGGGCTGGTATAGTGGTGGCGTGGCCGGTAATCCGGGTCGTCGGAGTGCCAGATGTCGTTCCAGGTATCCTTTACACGCTCCATAAAGCCGCGGCTGTCGGGCGGATAGGGCGCTGTTGCGTCGCTGTCCGGGGTGTAGCGGCCCTCGCGGTACCAGTTGTGCGAGCCGCTGCCGTAGCGGAAGTCGTCCTCCTTGTAGCGGGTACGGTCATCAATCCTGCCGCGTCGCTCGTTCATGTCGCTGTAGTTGCCCTGCAGCGATCCTCCCGGTGTCTGCGGACGGCGCATCTCTTGGTACTGGTCGCGCTGGCCGTGGTCCAGCTGGCTTCCCTCGTTGCGGTAGGCACTGCTGGAGCGGCTGCCGTAGTGGTCGCTTAGGTGCGCGTTGCGGTCCTGGGCGTAGGTGGAGTTGCGGTTGTGACGGTAGTTCTCGCCATACTTGCGCTCGTTAGAGTCCTGGGCGCCGCGCGGGCTTGGGCCGGTGTGGAAGAAGTTGCCCTCGCCCCACTGGCTGCTGTCCGGGTTGCCACGGTAGCCGTAGCGCTGCGGGTTTTGCCCCTGCTGTTGCTGCTGGTCTCTCTTATAAAGGTCCTTGCCTATCTGCTGGTTATTTCGGGCGCTGTCGTTGCTGTTCATTGGTTCGTTTGCCATCGTATTCTATGCTAATGATTTATAAAAGCGTTGGCCACATAGCTGTGGGTTTATTATGTACGGCTTTGCAGGAACTATAGTTAAACAGCGGCAGGGATAATAAAAAAGCAGCGGCCCCCTTTTAACAAGGAGGCCGCTGCCGCAACACGTATGGATTTGGTTAAAAATACTCCTGCATAATCTCGCGCACGTCGCCCTCGGCCAGGGGCTTGGAGTAATGCCTGCGCACATCCGGGAACTGCTTTAGTTTTTCCAGGTCGTAGAAGCTGGCCGATGAGGTAAGCATGAGCATCACCGTTCCGCCTTTCTGCTCCGGCGTGAACTTCTGATACTCCTCCAGAAACTCAAAGCCATCCATCACCGACATTTTAATATCCACGAAGATAAGATCCGGGCGCGGGTAGCCCTCCACGTTGGCGAAGGCGTGCTCCAGGTACTCCAGCGCCTCTTCGCCGTTCATCACCACCCTAATGTCGGGGGCTACGCCCATGCGGGCCAGCAGGCGGTGGTTCAGGTAATTGGTAGTCTCGTCGTCGTCAATCAAAAGTATGGTGTTCAGCTCTTTCATTACGCCTTTTATAAGTTATCTCTTTAGAAGTATCAGGGAAGTAGCCCGTGCTGTTTTATACTTTGTTGTCAGCGGCAACAGACTGCGTAAGGTTGGTTACGCTATGCCGGCTCAGGCTGTTTTATACTTTTGGCTTGCCTGTGGTTCTCTATCCGTAAAGGTAGTACAAAAGTTAACGCGATTTGTTTAAAAGTAGTGCTTTGATGGCACCCGATTAATCGGGGGGACTACTTTTCTGTGCATTTTGCTTACACAATACCAGCTCCGTTACCTCTACCGCCGACATAACGATGCCCTCTATGCGCAGGTTGGCATCCAAAAGGGGCTGAAACTGAAGGTTGAAATACGCGTCTTCGCAGGCCGAACCGTAGTGCCGCGTAATCGGCAGTTTGATTTCCTTGTAGCTTACCGGCTCCTGCTGCTGGTATACTTTGTCCAGCACCTCCGGGTAGTTGATTGGCTCTGTTTCAGGCCAGATCTCCCGCGCGGGCTTGCTCAGGTAGTGCCGGTTGCCGTAGATCTGGTAAATGCCGTGGGTGGCGTAGCGGCAGGTATGATCCGGCCCCATCAGCAGGCAAAGGTGAGCCGGCAGCAGGTTCAGGATGTTGGTGATCTGCTGGTCTTTCAGCTGAATCTGCGTAATGGCCTCCCGCAACTCGTCTACATCCGTAAGCGTGCCGATCCAGAACTTTACCTTGCCCTGCTCGTCGTACATCGGCACACTCCTGTCCAGGAACCAGCGGTACTGCCCGTCGATGTGGCTACGGATGCGGTACTCCTGCTCAAACACATGCCCGAACCTGGTTGCCTCGTTCCAGGACGTGAGTACATGAGCCGAGTCTTCGGGGTGAACGGCGTTGCTCCAGCCGTCTACCTGCCCTTTCGGGATCCCGGTATACTCGTACCAGTTGCCGTTAAAGTAGATGAGCCGCCCCTTGGCATCGGCCATGAAGGAGATGTAGGGCTGCTTCTCCAGCAGGTGCCAGAAGCGCTCGTTGGTTTCCTTCAGCGTCTCTTCCGACTGCTTGCTCTCGGTCAGGTCGATCATGGCGCCCACTTGCCGGACAGGTTTTTTGTTGTCGTCGTAGATGAAGTATCCCTGGTCCAGCACATAGGCGTAGGTGCCGTTTGCTTTCCGGAAACGGTACTCGCAGGACCAGTATTTGTGCCCGGCCTCGGCAGCCTGTCGCAGGCTCTCCAGTGCGGCGGCGGCATCGTCCGGGTGTACCCTGCTCAACCAGCCCTTGTTGCCCGTGTTTGGCTGGCCCATCTCCTCGGGCGAGTAGCCAAAGGCCTCCTTTAAATTGACACCCCAGCTCATCCTGTTGTTCTCTATGTCGTAGTCCCAGGTAACGGCATGCAGGGTATTGGTCAACATCGACAGGCGCTCCCTGTTTTGCTCGTTTAGCTGCTCCTGTAGTACGGTGGCCGTCACATCGCGGGCTTCCTGCAGGATGTACACCAAGTTACCGGCCGGATCAAGGATAGGGGTGTGGCCCGTGCGCCAATACCTGCGCTCAAAGCCGCCCTCCTGCAGCGGAACATCATAGCGCACGACGGGCATCATGTGTGGCTTCTTGTTGGCCAAGACAAAGTTCACAGATGCCATCACGTTCTGTTTGCTGTGTTCGTCTGTTTTTTCGGGGTTTTCAGGGAAGGTGTCCAAAATGTGTTTCCCGACAATTTCCTCTATCTTAAAGTGGGATGTGTCGGCGTATAGTCTGGTGGCATCCAGCACCTTCAGCTCCGGGGACATGAGCAGGTATAAGCCAGGCAATGCTCTGAACACAAGGGCAAAGTCTGGGGAAAGTTGGTTATCGGTTGATGGCATGGAGTAGCGGACTTTAAAATCAGGGTCTAATCATCAGATCAGAGTAGTATACGATCCGGGGAAATAAAAAACTGCCTGGGGCGGCACCTCTTTTTTAAAGGATGCTGCCCCAGGCAGTTCTAGCCGTATAGCAGCGAATTTATACTTTGGCTGCTGCCATTTCCTTCACGCCAAATCCTTCGAACACTTCTTTGGCATCTTTTATACTTTGGATGTCCTCCACGATCACGATCAGCTTGTCCTTGGCTTCCTTCAGGCGGGAGCGGCGCGGATGTTGCTGCACATACTTCAGGATATTGCCAAACACGTCTGACTGGAAGTACTTGTCGTTGTTCTCGCTGGGCAGGTGGCCTTTCATTGTTTCCTTTTTGATGGTGAGCTTCTCGAAGCCCAGCTGCTGTGCCTGCCAGCGCAGTTTCACGATCTCCACCAGCTGCTGCACCTGCTCCGGCATCGGCCCGAAACGGTCCACGATACTGGCGCAGATTTTCTCGAGCTCATCCATGCTTTTCACGCTGTCGAGCTTGCTGTAGAGGTTGAGGCGTTCGGAGATGTTACCCACGTAAGTCTCCGGAATCAGCACCTCCATGTCCGTCTCAATGTTGCACTCGCGCACCGGCTCGATGAACTCCTCCAGGTTGTGGCCCAGGAAAAGCTCCCGGAACTCCGTCTCCTTCAGCTCCTTGATGGCGTCGTCGAGCACCTGGTGGTACATCTCGAAGCCCAGGTCGGAGATAAAGCCGCTTTGCTCGCCGCCCAACAGGTTACCAGCCCCACGGATATCAAGGTCGCGCATGGCGATTTTAAAGCCCTCGCCCAAATCGGAGAACTCTTCCAGGGTGCTCAGGCGCTTGCGGGCATCGGTCGGCAGACCGGCCACGGGCGGGGTAAGCAGGTAGCAGTAAGCTTTTTTATTCGAGCGGCCCACGCGCCCGCGCATCTGGTGCAGGTCCGACAAACCGAACATGTGCGCCCGGTTGATGATGATGGTATTGGCGTTCTCAATGTCCAGGCCCGACTCGATGATGTTGGTACTTACCAGCACGTCATACTCGCCGTTCACGAACTTCATCATGCGTTTTTCGAGTGTTTCGGGGTCCATCTGGCCATGGGCGTAGGTTACCTTGGCGTCCGGCACCTGGCGCAGGATCATGTCGGCCATTTCTTCGATGTCCTTGATGCGGTTGTGCACGAAGAAGACCTGCCCGCCGCGCTTCATCTCGTTCACCACAGCGTCGCGAATCAGCACCTCGTCGAACACGTGCAGTTCTGTTTTTACCGGCTGGCGGTTTGGCGGCGGCGTAGCGATAACCGAAAGGTCGCGTGCGCCCATCAGCGAGAAGTGCAGCGTGCGCGGGATCGGGGTGGCAGTCAGCGTGAGGGTATCCACGTTCACGCGCATCTCCTTTAGCTTGTCTTTCGTCTTCACGCCAAACTTCTGCTCCTCGTCTATCACCAGCAAGCCCAGGTCCTTGAATTTCACGTCCTTGCTCACGATGCGGTGCGTACCGATCAAAATATCCACCTTGCCCTCGGCCACGCGCTTCAGGGTTTCTTTTGTATCCTTGGCCGTTTTAAAGCGGTTGATGTAGTCCACTGTAATCGGGAACTGCTCCAGCCTGTCGCGGAAGGTGCGGAAGTGCTGCATGGCAAGTATAGTTGTGGGCACCAGCACGGCCACCTGCTTGCCGTCGCAGGCCGCTTTGAAGGCAGCGCGAATGGCCACCTCGGTTTTGCCGAAGCCCACGTCGCCGCACACCAGGCGGTCCATCGGGTGCGGCTGCTCCATGTCGGCCTTTACATCCTCGGTAGATTTTGCCTGGTCAGGAGTATCCTCGTAAATAAACGACGATTCCAGCTCGGCCTGCAGGAAGCCGTCTTTAGAATAGGCGTAGCCCGGCGCGGCCTTGCGCTTGGCGTACAGGCTGATGAGCTCGTGGGCAATATCTTTTACCTTGCTCTTTACCTTCTTCTTCTTGTTCTCCCACTCCGGCGAGCCCAGCTTGCTCATACTTGGCGGACCGCCTTCCTTGCCGCTATACTTGGAGATCTTGTGCAGCGAGTGAATGCTGACATAGAGCAAATCGTCGTCGCGGTATACCAGGCGAATCGCTTCCTGCAAACGGCCGCCCACTTCCACTTTCTCCAGGCCGGCAAAGCGGCCGATGCCGTAGTCTACGTGCGTGATGTAGTCGCCGGGCTGCAGCGAGCGCAGCTCTTTCAGCGTCATGGCCTTTTGCTTGGAGTGCCCGGTTTTGGCTTTGTGCTGATAAAAGCGGTCGAAGAGTTGGTGGTCGGTGTAGCAGGTCAGCTTTAAGGTATGGTCGATGAAGCCCTCGCGCAGTGAAATGCCCAGGTGCTGGAACCGCACGTCGTGGTCCAGCTCGTCGAAGATCATGGTCAGGCGGTTCACCTGGCGCGGTGAGTCGGTGGCGATGATGTTCACGAACCCGTCGCCCTGGTGCTCGTGCAGGTCCTTTACCAGTCGCTTGAAATCCTTGTTAAACGAAGGCTGCGGCTTGGCCTGCAGTTGTATTACCTCGGCAGATTTAAAGTGAAAGCGCTTGCCGATCTCCACCACGTTGAAGTTGTCGAGTAGCTTTTTGAACTGCTTCGGCGTCTGGAACAGCTGCTCCGGGTCCGACACGATCTGAGTGCCGCCGCTGCCGGCCATCATCTTCTCGAAGTTGTGCGAAGCCTTGTCGAAGTACTCCTCAATCACGTCCAGTGTCAGGCGCACGTCCTTAAACCAGAGGTTGGTGTTCTTCGGCAGGAAGTCCAGAAAAGCTTCGCGCGTTTCCTGCAGCAGCTTCGTCTGTACGTTGGGGATGATGGAGATGGATTTCTTCGTCTCCACCGATAGCTGCGTGTCCGGATCGAAGGTTCTTATACTTTCAATCTCGTCGCCGAAAAGCTCGATGCGATAGGGCAGGTCGTTGGCGTAAGAGAATACGTCCACAATGCCACCGCGCACGGCGTACTGGCCCGCCTCGTACACAAACTCGGTGCGCTCAAAGCCATACTCGGCCAGCATCTCGCTCAGGAAGTTCACATCCAGCTTGGCACCCACCTTCGCGCCCAGCGTGTTCTCTACCAGCGATTTCTTGTTGATTACCTTTTCGGTCAGCGCCTCAGGATATGTCACGATCAACTCACCTTTTTCCGATTTTGAGTTGAGGCGGTTGAGCACCTCGGCGCGCATGAGGATGTTGGCATTCTCGGTATCGTCGAAGCTGTAAGGGCGCTTGTAGGACGTCGGGAAAAGCAGAATTTCCTTCTCTTCGCCGAGCAGGTTTTTGAGGTCGGTATAAAAATAAGCAGCCTCCTCCTTGTCGTGCATCACGAAGAGTTGGTGCTGCGGATTTAAAGTATAAACTGCCGAAGCCATGACGGCGTCCAGGCTGCCTGCCATGCCTTTGAGCTGCAGGCGGTAAGGTTCTTTGGCCTTGAGGCGTTCGGCAATGGTCTGCACCACGCTGTCGAGGCGGTAGAGTTCTAAAAAGTCAGTTACTTTCATTCAGGTCTATCACGAAACAACAAAGGCAGAACACAGGACTTTTGCCAAGTCGCGTTCTGCTACTTCTTTATCACAAAGATACTACATGTTAATGGTTTATTAGAACACTGAGCAGGAGGAGAAGGTTGCGGGGGAAGGGAATTTATTGGGTGAGTAGGTTGCACCAGCCTAAAGTATGAAAATGGTGCTAAAGATACTTTAGCATCCAAAGCTGTATTATGATTAGAATTATATTCATGACCGTAGCATTCAGCAGTTGCTCTTTATTATGCCGCATGGCTATTCCGAGAATGGCTATCAAACCAAATGTAATAGGTACAAATATGAAAGAGCCAAACATACTCGCACCTTGCCGTAACTCCCTTTCCTCACCATCAATTTTTACATGGGCAGTTCTCACAATTTTAAATATCCGGGTAGTAACCAAGCGAGCCGAGTCAGCTTCCTTTGGGCTAAATCGTTGCGCTTTGTGATAAGCGTACCGGTTATTCTCAGTATGAAGGATGATGTTGTCCAATTGAGTTGTGAAGCTACGGCTACTGAATCTAGAGCGTCCAGTATGGTATAGTTCCTGTCTGGAGAGTATCTTTTCAGTGTAGATTCTATGTGGCAAAACAAAAACGTCAAGAAGGGCAACTACCACAAATAGTAAGCAGCCGGCGTTAAACCATCTGAAGAATTGTAAAGCGGGTGCGGGTAGTTTATCAGCATATGCCATGTTCTGGCAATATATGAAGACAGGTATAAATATTCATCTCTTAATGCCCGCTCTTTCGGATTTGCAATCCGAAAGCACTTCCTGCGAGGATTTGTAATCCGACTCCTACAGTGGCATTAGTTAAGCATGTAGGCATACATTACTACCAGATACTCTGCGTACAACTTGATAGTTCTTGTAGGGACAGGTCGCGACCTGTCCGAATCGTGCACAGGCATTTATTCCTGATAATTTTATCTGAACCAGGATTTTCAGCATCTGGCATTGCTACATTAACTGTCCCTCTTTCATCGTTCGGCCTATCGCGCGGACAGGTCGCGACCTGTCCCTACAGGGGGATTTCTAATTCAATCAAATGGAGGTTGCTGCCGTATACTTTCCTCATGAAATGGCCAGAGCGGAAACAGAACAGGTTAAATGGCTTCGACTACAGCAAGGATGCGCTATACTTTGTAACCTCCTGTGTGCAGGATAAAGCATGTGTATTTGGCGAGGTGGTGAACGAAATCATGCAGCTAAACAAGTATGGCTTTATTGCAGAACAGCAATGGACCTGGCTTGAGGAACAATATCCATATGTGGTGCTTCATGCTTTTGTGGTAATGCCAAACCATGTGCATGGTATCCTGGAAATTGACCGTGATGCTGTAGGGACAGGTCGCGACCTGTCCACGCTAGGACCTGCAGGAGAAACAGGAATGTTCTCTTCCTCGTCTCCCCAAATTAAAACCCTGTCGCAACTGATTGGGGCTTACAAGACCACCACTACTAAACTAATAAAGGCAGCAGGACTAACAGACTTTTCCTGGCAGCGATCCTTTCATGACCACATCATTCGGAATGAGAAGGCTTATTGCAAGATCAGGGACTATATTCTGAGCAACCCTGAAAAATGGCCTGAAGATGTGTTTTACCAGCAAGTATAAATCCTACTTCAACAGCACCCGGATCATCTGCGGGTCGTTTTGCAGGGTGCGGAGGTTTTGTTTTAGCTGCTCCAGTTCCTGGTTCAGGTCTTCTTTGGCGGATTTGAACTTCTGGTCCATCTGTTTGGGAGTGCCGCAGAAACGGGTGTAAAAGCCGGCGTTCGGGCCAGTTACAAAATCATGCAGCTCTGATTTTAGCTCCTCAACCTGGTCGGTCAGAATCTTTACATAATACTGCAGTTGCTCGTCGGGCAGGGTATCCAGTGCCTGGCCTTGTTCCTGCATAAACTCTAGCTGCAGGCGCAGCAGCTCAAAAAAGTCGTCGTGGTGGTAGGCTTGGGTAACACGTTTCATGGCTTCTTCCTTCCAGGCGCGCTTGGTTTCGTCCTGCTCCCGGTCGGGGTGCAGTTGCTTGGCCAGCTCGGTATACACGCGGCGGCTGGCTTTGCTGATGTTGCTGAGCTCGGCTTTTGCCTGGGCTTCTTTGGCTAGCTGCGCTTTGGTTTTGCGGCTTTTCTGGCGGTTTTGCTTTTCCCGTTCCCTTTGCTCCATTTCCCGGTCCAGTTGGGCCTGTATGCGCTCAAAATCATCCAGGTCCTCAAATGCATCTTCTATTTCCGGCTCCTCAAGTATAACCTCCTCCAAATCTTCTGCTGCAAAGGAGGTGCGTTCGGCATACGTAAACTCGGCATACTTGTCGTGTAGCTCTACCATGTCCTGACGCTCGTAGCTGGAGATCAGGTCAAAGGTGATGTTTTCAATCAGGGCTGCCAGTTTCTCTTTTTCGCGGAAGCTGAAGAACGCAAGGGCATATGCCTCATCTAGTATGTAGGCCAGCTCCACGCGTTTTTCCAGTTGCTGCTCAATGATGGGGCGCAGTTCTTTTTCGATGCGCTTCTGGGCCAGGTTTATACTTTCACGCCGGGCAGTTAGCTCCTGCTTCAGTTGCTCAATCTGCTCCGTTTTCTGGTTAAACTCCTGCTGCAGCTTGCTCAGTTTCCGGTTGGCAGGAGAGGTGATTTGTGGGGTGAGCGAGGGGACAGGTTTGTTGGAGCTTGGCATGCCAAAAGTATAAGAAGTATAGACTGAGTACGAAAGTATAAATTTTTATCGGGGGAGTAGAAAGCACAGGTTTATACTTTAGCTATACTTCAGAGCTCCTACAGCTGCCCATGCTGCGGGTCTTACCGGATCAGATCCACCTTGCGCTCCCCAATCTGCTGGCGCCACATGGCATAGTATAACCCCTTTTGTTCTACCAGTTCCACGTGGTTGCCCTGCTCCACAATCTTGCCGCGTTCCAGCACATAAATAGTGTCGGCGTGCATGATGGTGGAGAGGCGGTGGGCGATCAGGATGGTGATCTGCTCGCGCAGGGCCGATATTTCCCGCACGGTGGCTGTGATCTCTTCTTCGGTAAGGGAGTCGAGGGCGGAGGTGGCTTCGTCGAAGATGAGCAGGCGCGGGTTGCGGATTAGGGCGCGGGCAATGGAAAGGCGCTGCTTTTCCCCTCCCGACATTTTCAGGCCGCCCTCGCCTATCTGGGTATGGATGCCCTTCTCGGAGCGGGCCAGCAGGTTTGTAGCCGATGCTTTTCGCATGGCGGTTAGCACTTCCTCGTCGGTGGCGTCGGGCTTTACGTATTGCAGGTTCTCTTTGATGGTGCCCGAAAACAGGTTGGTCTCCTGCGTTACAAAGCCCAGCTGGCGGCGCGCCTCGTTCAGCCAGATTTCTTTTACGGGCGTGCCGTTGTAGTATATCTCCCCGCTATCAGGCAAGTATAAACCCACCAGCAGCTTTACCAGCGTGGATTTTCCCGAGCCCGATGGCCCCACAAAGGCAATGGTGTCGCCCGTGTTGGCCTCAAACGAGATGCCGTCCACGGAGTTCTGCGGCGCGCCCTTGTGCCGGAAAACCACGTCCTCAAAGCGCAGTTGCTGCAAAGGCCCCACATCAATGGCCGACTCCGGCCGTGTCTCCACAGGCTTGTTCATCAGCTCGTCGAAGTTATGCAGGGAGGCCTCGGCTTCGCGGTAGGTAAGTATGATGGTGCCCATTTCCTGCAGCGGCCCGAAGATACTTACCGAGATAAACTGCATCGAGATAAGCTCGCCGGTGGAGAGCACATCCCGGAAAATGAGCCAGAGTAGCGTGAAAAGTATGGATTGCTTGAGCAGGTTGAGGGCAGTGCCCTGCAGGAAAGACAGCGTGCGCACCCGCTTCACTTTCTCCATCTCTAGCTCGAAAATCCGCTCGGTGTGCGCGCGCAGCCGCCTTATTTCAGGGTAGGTCAGGCCCAGGCTCTTTACCAGCTCAATATTGCGCAGCGATTCCGTTATCACCCCCGACATCTTGTTCGTGGCCCTGTTGATGGAGCGTTGCATGGTTTTAATTTTAGCACTAAGTATACTTGTCAGGCCGCCCAGCACCACCATCCCAATTAAAAATATCGGCACCAGCGCCCAGTGCTTTGTTACTGCATACCACACCAGAAAGCCGACTCCTACCAAAGACGAAAACAGGATGTTGATAAACGAGTTGATGAAGCGCTCGGTATCGCGGCGCACCCGCTGCAGGATGGAAAGCGTTTCGCCGCTGTTCTGGTCGGCATACTCCTGGTAGGAGAGGCGCAGCGTTTGCTTAAGGCCGTCGTTAAATATCTGCACCCCAAATTTCTGCACCACCAGGTTGGTAAAGTACTCCTGAAACGCCTTGGCCAAACGTGAGAGCAACGCCACCGCCACGGCCAGCAACATCAGCCACAAGGCACCTTTTACCCGTTCTTCGCTCGTCATGGTAAAGGGTGGCGTGGCGTAATTGTCGATGATCTTGCCGAAGATGATGGGATCGACCAGAGCCAGCACCTGGCTTATGCCGGCAAGTATGAGCGAAAGTATAACCAGCCCGCGGTGGGGCTGCAGGTAGTTCCAGAGAACGCGCATTCATGGGAGGTTTTGTACGGCTTATACGTACGGGCGGTGTGGGGAGTGGGTGCATCCGGCTTGTGGCCCGGGGAAAGTACACTGGCAGGCCGGAGGTAAAAACAGCGCGGGCGGGCAGAGCTGGAAAGAATAAAAAAGCGCCTGAAGCCGTAGCTCCAGGCGCTTATCTATACTTTTATACTTTGTGCTTAATCCCAGTAGGCAGGCTCAGTCACTTCTTTGCCATCCGCTGAGAACACTACTTTTTTATCCTGGCCTTTCTGGTCGAGCTCCACCTGGTAATAGGTTTTGCCGTCTTTTTCTACTTGCTCCATATCATCCAGGCGCATGCCTTTGTATTGCTGGGCAATGGCTGTGGTGATAGCCTCAGGCAGGTCTTTCTTCATGATGTCGCGTCTGGTCATGAGTATCTTGCCGGACGGGTCAATCATGGCGGCGTGGTCGATGCGGTCTACATCAAAATCAGCCTCGTAGTTTTCGCCGTGCTTTTCCCATTCCAGGTCGGTGGCATTAGCATATTTCTGGGTTAAGGCAGCCGATACTGCCTGTGGCACATCCTTGGCGGCAACGTCCTGTGCCTGGGCGGCTATAACCGAAGCTCCAACAAGGGCAAATCCAACTAATATCTTCTTCATGGTTCTTAGCTTTTAGTTTAAAATGGTTGAGGTACAAACGTACGCTTCGAATCTGAAGAAAATCTGAACTATGTGGTTGATTGGTAAATAGATGTGGGAATTTATACTTTGTCGTTGCCCTGAAAGCCACTTTGTACAGGCATACCGTCCGGGTTGAAAAACTGCAATTGCTGCCGTGGGTACACAGGTATGATTCGGCCGCGGTATTCGGGTTTGGCTGTTTCTATGGTAAGGCGCAGCGACAATTCACTCTTCCATTTACGGCGCTCCCGGGCACCCACCAGGTAACGGATGATGATGTTGGTCCAGGACTCTTCCAGAGAAATGAAAACCTGCGGCTTTTCTGCGATGTTGAAATCGAGGCCGGCACGTTCGAGTAGTGCCGTATATTCCCTGGCAGGTTCTACCATATAATCGCCCAGCAGTTCCTCGGCCACCCCTCCGATTACCTCCAGCGAGAGCGGAATATCCGACTCGTTAGCCACGCCAAAAGCCAGCTCATCCCATACATAAGGAAAGTCGCGGGTGAGGTTGATGACCGTGCCGGTGAGAATCTCGTTGTTGGGGAAAGTAACCAGCCGCCCGGTAGGCTGCTCTGCCATCACAAAGCCCGGCTGGTACGGTGCCCCAATCTCCCACACCGTAGTGGTCAGGAAATCGATGTGGTACACATCGCCAAAAACATCGCCCACACGCACCCGGTCGCCCACGCGGTAATAGCCCTGAAAGGAGTTGAGCAGCCAGCCCGTAAAGCTTTCAATAGGTGTCTGCAACGACCACGACAGTGCCAGGCCAATTAAACCCAGTGAGCCCAGCATGGCCCGGATATCGCCGGCCACCACACTAATGGCAATGCCTATCGCCAGCAGCCATATGGCAATGGAGAAGAGGGAGATGATAGCGTTGGAGCGTTCCCAGCGGCCTAAAATCTTCTGAAGCAGCAGCCGGAGCAGGCGCACCGCTCCCCAGGCCAGCACCAAGGTGCCGAGGGCAATCAGCATCTTGGGCAGGTTGTAAAAAAAGCTGTCCCACATACTTTGCAGGGCGCTGATGGCCTCGTCGGCGGCCTCTTTCGAGGACAGTACCTGCGTGGTGTCTTTAGCCGCAACGGAATCCGGGGAAAGCAAATCGGATACGGCCACCTTCTCTATCACCGCTACCGTGTCAATGGTGTCCTGCTCTCCGCCCTGGGCCAGCCCTGCCTCGCTGGGGGCAAACAGCAGCATCATGAAGCCTGTAACAGCCACGGCCAGAATGGTGGCTTGCCGGAAGCTTTTCAGTCTGTTTCTGGCGCCTTGCACCGCAGAGCCGCTTCTTACCCGTTGGCGCCGGCGGGTCTTGCGGATATACTTCCCGGCGGACTGGGGGCTACGGTTTGTGCTGTAAGCTTGGTCAGGTGCTGCGGAGTAGCGGGCTCTGCCGTACGTGGGCTTGCGCGACGTTGAGCGGCCGGGTCTTCCGGGGTTCCTGTTATCGTAGTTAGATGATGGCATGGGCAATGGCTGCTTTCAAGTATACTTCTTCCCCTATACGCAGGTTGCTGCTGGTGTTCTGGTGCCGGCTCCTTTACCTGCGTTTATACTTTAGAGGATTTGCTCAATCTATACTTATACCTGCAGCGGCTTTTTACGTATTCATGCCTTGAACTAAAACTATACTATTATGAACAAATCAAATCTAACGACACTGTGCATGCTGTTTGTGTGCATGCTGATGTCCTTTAGTGTAATGGCGCAGGACACAAAGCCGAAAGCCAGCCCGGCGGCTAAAGCCGAGGGTAAGATAGGCGATGTAAACGTAACCGTTAACTACAGCAGCCCATCGGTAAAAGACCGCAACATCTGGGGCGGCCTGGTGCCTTACGGGCAGGTGTGGCGCTCCGGGGCCAACGAGGCGACCACCGTCACTTTTGATAAAGACGTGATGGTGGAAGGCCAGAAACTGGCGGCCGGTACCTACAGCTTCTATACTTTGCCCAGCGAGGAGGAGTGGACCGTGATCTTCAACAAAAAGGCGAAGCAATGGGGCACGCAGTATGACGAGAAAGAGGATGCCCTGCGCGTAAAGGTTACGCCACGCAAATCCGGCCAGATGAACGAGCGCCTGAAGTATGATGTGACGAAGGAGGGCTTGTTGCTGAGCTGGGAGAACCTGGAAGTGCCGGTGAAGATCACGGCTGGTAAATAAGGTTGGTATAAGCCATGAGCACAGGGGCAGTTGCATTGTAGCAGCTGCCCCTGTTTATTATACTTTATACTTTCTCTGGCGCAAGCGTCCGCTTGTGCCTTCCATGAACCGCCGCTTCCCCTGCTGGCGCGAGCTTGCAGCTCGTGCCTACGATGAGGTTGGGTTTACCCGAAATGCTTCGGGACAGGGCAGCCCGGTTGGCTAGAAAAGCCATACTTATACTTGCTGATTTATACTTGCCGGCCATACTTTCATAGTTGCTGCTTCCTTCCATTTGAACCAAGCTATCCTTACTAGCTACGGTTCCTCCTCCAGGCTTACTTAAGCTATTGTTTCATTTCTGGCTTTGGTGCCCTCCCAGGCCGGGAGGCCTCGCCTTCGGGCATCGCACTGTGTACATTTCCTGCCCTCGTTCCTCGGGCTGCCTGCGGCACCGGAAATCTACAAGGCGCTCAACCCAAAGGCTGGGATAAATTCGATAGCCGCTGCTGACGGAGCTTCAGCCAAAGTCCCCCTTTGAAGGGGGTATGGGGATGTAATCGTCTGCAGGCAATTCCCCACTCTGGATGGGGCTGGGGTGGGATTATACTTGGTAGGGACAGGTCGCGACCTGTCCGCGCGAAACCAGTAACTATAAAACCTATACTTCAGCATCAGCAGTAGCAGACTCCCCTCCTTGGATAAGGAGGGGTAGGGGTGGTTGGACCCGGTACTTTTAAATATCCCTCCCAAAACCTCCCAAAATCAAAGTATAAACCCGTGTTGTTTCCGAGCTGCCGTTTCTGTACTTTTCTATTTGCAAAGCCCAAGGCCTATGAAACAGAACATCACCCGGGAGCTGATTTACAGCATTGCGCGGCACAGCAACTGGCAGGCAGCCGGTATCGAGCGCAAACTCCGGAGCGAGGGGCTCTACGCCACCCCCCGCAACTGGGCTACTTTTGCCCGGCTGTTTTTGCTGGGCACGGGTGCGAGTTTTACGCTGGCGGGCATCGTCTTCTTTTTCGCCTACAATTGGACCGACATGCACAAGTTCGTGAAGCTGGGCCTGCTGCAGTTCCTGCTGCTGGCTATCACTTTTGCCGCGCTGGTGCCCAGGTTCAGCAAAACCATCCGGAACGTGCTGCTCACGGCCAGCGCCGTGCTGGTGGGTGTGCTGTTCGCTGTGTATGGGCAGATCTACCAAACCGGAGCCAACGCCTTCGACTTTTTCTGGGGCTGGACCTACTGCGTGGTGCTGTGGGTGCTGGTGGCAAACTTTCAGCCCTTGTGGTTTATTTTTCTGGCGCTGCTCAATACCACGTTTATACTTTACACGCAGCAGGTTGCCACGCATTGGAGCTTTGCGCTGGTGCTGGATGCGTTGTTTATACTTAACGCCGTGGCCGTAGTGGTGTGGGAGGCGCTGGAGGCAAAAGGAAAGGTAAATGTGCAGCACAGGTGGTTCCCGCGGATTGTGGGGCTGGCAGCGATTGTATTTATCACTATCAGCATGATCTCGCTCCTCTATAACAACTTTAATGATTTCAGGGAAGACTACGGGTTGGCGCTCCTTCTGGGCTTCGGCATGTATGGCGCGGCCATCTGGTACGGCATGCGGAAGCGCGAGCTGTTCTACCTCACGGCTGTACCCTTTAGCGCCATCGCTTTTTTCACCGCGCTCATCATCAGAATCGGGGAGAACCTGCCGGAGCTGATGCTGATGCTGGCCACGGTATTTGTGATTGGCAGTATTACTTTACTGGTGCAGTATCTGGGCAACCTTTACCGACAGTGGCATGGTTAATAACGACAACACACCGCTCGACGCGCTGCTGCAGGAGATAGCGCAGGAGCAGCCCGGCTTCACCTACGACCGGGACAGCATGGTGGCGGAAAACACCTTCACGGCCTCGCTGCTGAAGCGCGTGCCCATGAAGGCTCTCTCCATTCTGGGTGGTTTGCTTGGGATGAGTACGTTTATCGGATTTCTGCTGGCGGCAGGCTTGTATAACTCCGGCTTTGGGATGCTCTTCTTTGGCCTGTGCTGCTTGGTGGGAGCGGAGTTGCTTATCCGGACGAACAAAGAAGGCGCAGGAGATTCTATCGGCGTTTCGCTCTATATCACAGGGTACGCGCTGCTGGCTGTGGGCGTCGGGCAGCTTACGGACGGTATCACGGGGGCGGCGCTGGCGCTGGCTTGCGCATCGGTAGTGGCCATCGCTGTTTCAGTGAGTGCGATGGGGGTGTTTATTGCGGTGCTGGTACTGAACGGAAGCCTGCTGAGCCTGATCTTCAGCCACGAAGTATACCCGCTCACGCACGGCCTGATTGCTTTGCTTGCCCTTGTTCTTACTTACCTGAGCCTGAACGAGGCCAGGCTGATTGCCGCCTCCCGCCGCTTTGCGCTGGTGCTGGGGCCGGTACGGATGGGCGTGATTTTTTCGCTGGTGATCACGCTGGCGCTGTTTGTGCATCAGAAGTTTTTCTCCACCACCATCACCTACTTCTGGGTATCCAGTCTCATTCTGATTGCCTGCCTGCTGCTGCTCGTGTACCGTGTGCTGCGCGATGTGGTTATATTTAGCCCGAAGACAAAGCTGGTGATTTATACTTGCGCGGTGCTCCTGCTGGCGCCGTTTATACTGACGCCGTCGGTGCCGGGGGCGCTGCTTATACTGCTGGCCAGCTTTTACATTGGCCACAAACCTGGTTTCTGGGTGGGGCTGCTGGCGCTCGCCTACTTCATCATCCTTTACTACTACGACCTGAACATGACGCTGCTGGCCAAGTCCGGGGTGCTGGTGGCAAGTGGGCTGCTGTTTTTGGGCGGCTTTATACTTCTCAACAATTACCTTAAAAGCCATGTGGACTAAACGCACAATCATCATACTTGCCAACCTGGTGCTGCTGCTGGTGATGTTTAACTTCTCGGTATCGGAAAAGGAGGAGGTGCTGGAAAACGGCGAGATGGTGCTGCTGAAACTGGCCCCCGTAGACCCGCGCTCGCTCATGCAGGGCGACTACATGCGCCTGAGTTACGCCATCAGCCAAACAGAGGAGCTGGACAAGCTGCCTGCCAGAGGCTACGCGGTCGTAAAGCTCGATTCGCAGCAGGTGGCGCACCTTGTCCGTTATCAGGAAGAAAAAACACCGCTGCACCCACAGGAGCACCTGCTAAAGTATACCAAAGGCGAATGGAGCATTAACCTAGGCGCAGAGTCATACTTTTTTGAGGAGGGCCAGGCCAAGACATTTGAAGCAGCCGAGTATGGCGGGTTGAAGATAGATGAAAAAGGCAATAGCATCCTTATCGGGCTGTATGATGCACAGCGAAAGCTGATACTGCCGGAGCGGAAGTAATAGTTTACTACTTCTGTTCTGAGTATATCGGCTTCGTATAAGGCATGCTTTATACTTCTGCTATACTTTATACTTGCCGGCTTATACTTTCATAGCCACCGCTTCCTTCCACTGGAACCAAGCTATCTTTGTTAGCGGCCGTTCATCCTCTAGACTTACATATGCTACTGTTGCATTTATACTTTCTGCCCTCAAGGCCGGGAGGTCTCGCCTTCGGGCATCGCGCTGTCTACATTTCCTTTGCTACCCTTCGGTCGCAATGCCCTTAGCGGGCACCGGAAATCTACAAGGCGCTCAACCCAAAGGCTGGGAAGCAGTTCGATAGCCACTGCTTTTTGTCATCTCGACCTTTGGGAGAGATCTGAAGAGAATTCCCGATAGATCTCTCGCGCTGCTCGAGATGACAAAGAGTGTGGCAAGTATAAATTCCCCTCCGAGGAGGGGCAGGGGTGGGTTTATACTTGTGCGGACAGGTCGCGCGACTTGTCCGCACGAGAACTGAGGCTACAAAGCTTATGCTTCAGCATCAGCAGTAGCAGACTCCCCGCCTTAGCCAAGGAGGGGATAAAGGGGTGGTTGGACCAGGCGCTGCCATGATCTTACCTTGCCTCCAACCCCTTCCTGCTCATCTTCCGGAGATCCTCTAGGTTAAACCTCTCCAGAAAACTCCGGGCATCCACGATACCTGCCTCTTGCAGACCTAACATGCGGGCGATGGTTTGCCAAAAGGCTTTGCTGCTGAGGCCACTTTTGCGCATCTCCGTTAGCGAGAGCGAATCGTGGGACTTGGAGAGCTTGCCGCCTGCAGGGTCCGAAACGAGCGGGTGGTGCACGAAATTTATACTTGTGAAAGCATCTGCCCCAAGAAGCTGCGCCAGGTACAGCTGCGCCGCGGTGGACGTCAGTAAGTCCTCGCCCCGCACGATGGTGTTGATGCCCATGTCCAGGTCGTCGGCCAGCGAGGCGATTTGGTAGGCTGGGATGCCCTCCTTGCGCTGCACCACAAAATCGGGCATCTCCTCGGCTAGTTTTACCGTGCAGGTCTGCAACAGCTGATCCTGGAAGGTAACCTCCGTGCCCTCGGAAATGCGGAGGCGCCAGGCAATACCGGTCTCGTGCAGGGGCAGCAACTGGTGGCGACAGGTATGCAGGTGGCAGGCGCTGCTGGGTAAACTCGAGAGCTGCTTGCGCGAGCAGGGGCAGGCGTATACCTGGCCTTGCTCCACCAGTTGCTGCAGCAACGTATGGTAGCGCGGCAGACGCAACAGTTGCGAATAATTCTTCACAAAGTCTTCAGCATCGGCAGGGCCCTCATCGTAATCCAGGCCCATAAAGTGCAGCGTGTCGAAAATGTCCTGCAGGTACTCTGGCCGGAAGCGGGCATTGTCCAGGTCGTCGATGCGAAGTATAACCGTGCCGTTTTGCTGCCTTGCCAGCGCCCACGTAATAGCAAACGAAAGTGCATTGCCCAGGTGCAGGTAGCCGCTGGGAGTAGGGGCGATGCGGGTTTTCAGCGGTTGGGGCATGGGCTATACTTTAAATTTGCTGCCGGAAGGTTATAACTTTTAACAGGTCCTACGTACAAGCATTTACGGTGCTTCTGCCTGCTGATCCTTTGTTATGTTTGGTTTATCTGGCCGCCCAGAATAGTTCCTGGGCATAAATTTACGTAAATTAGAAAATTCTGCAGTGCCCGTTTCTGTGGCGCTCCTTGTTTTACTTCTTACCCCGCCTTCTGCTTATGGAGATCCTGTTCAGCGAAATGCCGAATCCCTTTACCTATTTTGTGCCCCTGTTTTTTCTGCTGATCGCAGGTGAGGCCTACATCAGTTACCGCGAGGACAAAGAGCTTTACAGCCTGAAAGACTCTCTGGCCAGCACCTGGGTGGGCATTGGGGCAGCCGTATTCAACACCCTGACCAAAGCCTACCAGATTGGTCTGTTTTTCGTGTTTTACCAGCTTTTTGAGCCGCTGCGCATCCAATTTCTGGGCTACGATAACTTGGGCTGGGCCTGGTGGGTGTGGGTGCTCTGCCTCATCGGTGACGATTTTAACTTTTACTGGCACCACCGCTTCTGCCATACCATCCGGCTGTTCTGGGCGGCGCACCTGGTGCATCACTCCTCCGACAAGTTTAACCTCGGCACGGCCTTCCGCAACGGCTGGACCATCTTCCTCTACAAACCCATTTACTGGATCTGGCTTCCCATACTTGGTTTTAACCCCGTGATGATTGCGCTATGCATGTCGTTCAACTCGATTTACCAGTTCTTCCTGCACTCCACGCTGGTGCCAAAGATTCCGGTGTTCGGGCAGGTGTTTAACACACCTTGGGTACACCAGGTGCACCACGCCCGTAACATAGAGTACCTCGACCGCAACCACGGCGGCATCCTGATTATCTGGGACAAGCTGTTCGGCACCTACATGGATAAGGACAAGCACATGAAGACGGAGTTCGGGGTGTTGCACCCGCCCACCAAGCACGACCCCATCACGCTCAACTTTCATGAGTTTAACGATATCTGGAAGGATGTGCGCAGCGTAAAATCGTGGAAGGCGAAGTTTATGTACGTGTTCGGCCCTCCGGGCTGGAGCCACGACGGCAGCCGCAAAACCTCCAAAATGCTGCAGCAGGAGTGGGAGCAGCAGAAGAAAGCCATGCCTGCCCAAAAAGAAGCGCAGCCAGAGTTGGTGGCTTAGAGGGTAGTTAAAAACAGAGCGGGCCCCAAAGTATAAAAACTATACCTTGGGAACCGTTTTATGATGCCTTCTACAGGGCGGCTATACTTAATAGTTTCTTGTGAGTATATACTTGTCTTTTCGAAGTTTCTTGAAAACAGACTCAGCTAATTGCTTATTCATAATATAGGCAGATTCGCTCTGAACATGGGTATCAGTGTACCAAACAGGTTTAAGTGTCTCTACATCTATAATATATGAGTTGAAGCGTGCTTTCTCTTCTGTGCCAACCACAGAGGAGGAGCTACTATGCTGATAGTGTCTTGTGTCATAATTTTGTACTTGAGAGATGTTATACTTATTGACAAAGAGAATGCCGTCTACTCCTGTATCTTTCATTTTCTGAAGGAACTGGCTATAACTTACATCTTTATTTATCTCGAAAACCTCTGAAGATTTAACTAAACGTATCTGGGCATTATCAAAAGAAAATTTGTTGCCTAGGGCTTTTTCTACTTCATTCCGATAAGTAGAACTCACAAGATTATTGAACTTACCTCTTATGTGATTCTCGTAGGTAATTGAGTCTAATTGTTTAAAGTCTTCATTAGTCTCTAAAACAAGAGACATTAAACCAAAGTAGTAGTCACGGTTCTTGTCTAACTTAATAGCTGTGGAAGGAGTAGCGCAACCGGAGAGTAGCAGGAGGCAGATCGCCAGCAGAGGTAGTATTGTTTTCGTCATGATTAGCAGGGGGTTAGCGTACAAGAAATTATACTTTAAAATATAACAAAAAGTTTATATTTCCAATGCCTTTACTCCTCCCTGGCCGTAAAGCCTACCGGAATTAGCAGATCGCCCTCGTCGTACATATTTAAGTATAAGCTCAGGGTATCGGTGCCTCCTTCCCAGTATACTTTGTAAAGGTCCAGCAGGCCGGCATTGCCGAAAAGGCCGTTTGGTGTATCGAAGGCGCAGCAGCTGCCCTCGCGGAAATAGCCCACTGCTTCCCCGTTAGGGCCCAGCAGCGCGTTCAGAAAGCGCCGCTCGTTCATCGGGCCGCTTTGGTCGCGTGCGCCACCTACCTTTATCGCATTCTGCTGCTCATAGCCATAGGTTTTGTCGTCCGTTTTCGTGGTCAGTTTATAAGTCCTGTCGTCGAGGTACTCCACGGGCGCGGTGCGGGTGTCGCCGATGCCCTGGTTGGTCGTGGCCTTCTGCTTTTGGCCGGCGCAGGCGGCAAGTAGGGCAGCGGCGCTCAGGGAGAGTATAAGTTTTTTCATGGGGGTAGGGTTTAGGGTGATATAGTTTATACTTTGGTTAGCGGCAGGCGCAGCTGGTACAGGTCAAAGCCTTTGGCCCAGAAGTCCTTTTCGGTTTTTTCCAGCGCAAAGCCCTGCTTCTCATAAAATCTGTATACCAGCTGCGTCGTCCGGACGATGACGGTGTTTATACCTGGCTTAGCTTTAAGGATGTTGATTCTGTGCTGCAGCAGTCTGCTGCCGATGCCTTTGCCCTGGTGGTTGGGGTGGATGACATCCCAGGAAATGCGGGCTACTCCTTCCTCCGGAAAATAGTTGACACCGCCCGCGCCGAGCAGCTCTCCGGCTTCCTCCACCACAAAGTAATCTTCTACCTCCTTCTCCAGGTACCCGGCAAAGTCGCTCTCCTCCTCCGGTGCGAAATAGGTTGGGATGTTGAGCCGAAGCAAGTATAAAAGCTGCGCTTTGTCTGCGGGGGTGTAGGGACGGATCATGGGAAGTATAACTTACTTTTCGTTCAGTAGCTCAATCGGTTGCCTGAACTGTTTCATGGTAGCGTTTATAGGTGAAAGGACAGTGTGGTTTTATACTTTGTGTTTGATGGAGAGGGAATTTTCTGACCGCGCTACTTACCCAGCGTGTAGTAAAAATGCACCACTTCCTCTTCGTTCGTGGGCTTTGTTAACCGGTAAAAATCCACTGCATAGTCATCCACCTTATCTGCCTGCACAAACACCTCCTCGTAACCATTTTCAAGACAATACCTGTTTACTTCAGCTATCAGCTTTTGGCCTATTCCCTGCCGCTGCCGGTTTTTCCGGATGGCCAAATCATAGATATAGGCCAGTGGCTTGGTGGCGTAATATTGAGGCAGCGTGTACACCGTTAGGCCACCTACAACGGCATCATCCTCTACGGCGACAAAAACGAGAAACCCCGGTTGTGCCAGCACGCTGAGCAAATGCTCTTTCTGCGGCATCTGGAAGTTCTGCATCTCGAAGACGTCCTCAAACACCCGGATCAACTCAACGAACTGTTCAATGTCTTTACCGGTTAATTTTCTGATTTCCATTAAATGCTCGTTCTCAATTCGTTTTGAGGCAACTGTACCTGAGCTCGGCCTGGAAAACTGAAATGGAATAGTGACCATCTGCTCCACCCGAAACCATTTAGCCGGATTATGGCCAACCCCATGCCAGCGATCTTGCCGTCTGTTTCTGACTCAGTTGGCTTTTGGGTTCTCTGTCAAGGCCATGGATACAGCGTAGCTATCTTCTAACAGCTTGTATTTTACTATTAGGTTATCCTTTATTCCGATTTGAATGAAAAACAAGGAGTTAACTATCTGCCCTGTCTGGAGCATTTTGGTTGAAAACTCTCCTGATATGACGGCATCCTCCTGATCGATGAAGATTTTATCCACTGTCGCAGAAAGGGGCTCTGTGTTTTGCCATAATAACTGATAGCAGTCTCTTACTTCCTGCCGGCTCTTTCTTCTGCCTAACCATGGAGCAACGGCTTCGTTTCCAGGTATATGCCAATCCACCTCGTCAGCAAAAAGCTCAGGTAAGTTGTTTAAGTCTCTTTGCGCAAGCAGTTGGAAGAACCGTTGGATAAGGCCCTGCATGGGAGAATCTCCTGTCATACTCATCTTAAAGGATGTTTAGTTGTTCATATCGGAATGCTTAGTATCCTTTCACACCGAAGCCAGCTGCGCAGTAAAGGTTAAAACTACACAGGATTAGGAAAACCGGTTCTTCAAATTGCCAGCCTTTTCAGGTAAGCTAAGGCCAGCATAACTCCCATGGCAAGCCCACTTAACGTTAATACCGAACCTACCGAAATCATTACTAAGGCGCTGTTATTAACGGTTTCAAAGTCGTTAAACTCAGACACCACAGCTAAAAAGCCATATAAACTTCCTGTAGCAGCAATTATGCCTATGCCAGTGCCTATTACTTTATGCTGCATTTTTGCCTGGATAATAAGACCTGCCAGGAGACCTAAAGCTATAAAGCTGAAGTTCTGGATCATAAATAGATCACCTAAAAACCAGAAGGCGACTAAGGCGATGAAATAAATATATGGCAATAGTTGCCATGTCTCCTTCTTTAGTTCTAATGGCTTTTTCATTTCGCTAGTGTTTTGTTTTATAGGTGTTGCATAATGTGGGTGCGGCATGGCAAAGCCTTTATAAGGCACCTTGTTGGCAGTAGCGCTTCTGCTCAAAGTATTTGGCCCAGACTCTTTCCTTCTTCAGAATGAAAGCCGTTCCAACTACAAACACTGTGGCTGTCGCAATTCCGACCATGGCAAAGAATGGCTTTTCGGGAATGCGCACACTTAATTCGGATGCGAAGGCCGCATAAAGCCCCAGAACGGAGTAGTACATAAACCAGATATGCACGGATTTATACTTTTGGGGCAGGTGCTTTAAGAGCAAAGAAATCATTCCCAATGCCAATGTCAGGGAACTGACAATGGCCTGATATGGAACAAGCCGAACCTCCCCGTTAAGTTATAGATACCTAGCGCAGAACCACAAACCATAATCATGGCGACGACATAGCTATAGCCGACTCTTTTATGCTGCGTTGTCCCTTTTTTTGCAGCGAGCACAAAAGCACCCGCCATCATAGCTAATAAAGCCATAATCAAATGAAACCAACCTAAGCTAGAGTTTACAAAGCCATACATCGTTATCTTCTTTAGTTCCGGTTCCACGGACTTAGCCATAAGGCAGCGTAGCTGGCTTATGGGTGTGGTTAGCTAATGATTTTATTCAATATTCCTTGAACTCCTGACCATGCATTTTCTGGATTCAGGATGGTGTAGAACAAAGCTTTTGGTAATACACTAGCTATTTCAATGGCTAGTGCAACAATAGGTAATAATAAATATAGCCAAATCGGGTACTTGAACTTAGTATTTACGTTTTGCCATACTTCATTCCAAATGACTTCCATCTTGCTCTTGTAGTGCCATAGAATCAAAAAGTCCAGCAAAATATAAAATGAAAGGCGCCATATAAAGGCATTAGCCATATCTGGCGGCATGAAAGTCAGGTCGATGAGTAAAACTGTAGTTACTATCGGAAGGAAAAGGAACGCTCCAAGTAGGGCGGTTCTGTTAATGATTAAGAGAGCGCCACAAATCAACTGTGAGATGCCAATGAATGCCTTGAAGGGTTGCTGGTCGAACATGTACCATGAGACACGAAATAAGTCTAAATCCTTCAACGGTGTTGCCAGTTCTGCTTCACTTATACCAAACTGACCATCCACCATTTTGCTGTAGCCGTACCTAAGGAAAGTCCATCCAATAAGAAACCTTGCTGCAAGTATAAAGTAGTCCCAATACTTCTCTTTGGATATTTTCTTTAGAAGTTTCATCATTCAATTATTTGCTAACTACCAGATAAACTAAAACCCACGCTTATCTACACTCTCCATAGATCTGCACTTTCCCTCAAGAAACCCCTCCCTACTTCTAACCAGCCGTAGCGCCTCTCTGGGGCAGCAACTTCCTTAGTAGGAAATAAACTGCCGCGTATACGATAGCCCAGGATGCCATGTCTACCAAAAACTTCAGGTTAAGTATACCCTCACTGAAAATAGCATACTCAAACCCAGCCAGGTTGTGCACTACTTTTACAAGAACATAGGTGATGAGAAGCGAAATAAAAGTTGTGCGTTTAGAATGCATGTTCCTACTTAGTCGGCTATAAAAAACTTGTAGAAATAGGCGCCTGCCACAGTGCCCAGCACCAACAGCAGGATGATGTTGGCTGCGAGCGGAACCTTGGCATATTGCTTCTTTTTGGGATTATACAGCGAGCCTCCCAGGATAATGGCAAGTAATGTGGAGTTGATCATGGTGAGGACGCTGTTAATGGCAAGCCAAATGTCCCTGAAGGTTAAAGCCATGGGTTTTCTTGTTTAGGGGCTCTGGATATTACGCTTTAACAATATAAGGAATTCCGGATGAAAGTATGGCACCTATCTAAGAATTTATACTATGGCATTGCCTTTCGGACAAAATAAAAACAGCTGCCAAAGTATAAAAACCTTGGCAGCTGCTCTTTAAAGTATAAAATCAGCAAGTATAGCTAGCCCTGCGTAAAGCAGCTCTGGTCGGTTAGCAGCATTTGCTCCACCGGGAAGCCTTTGCGGTCTGCTAGTTGCACGAGGCGCTCCAGCACGTCCTGGTCCAGGGTGGGGGTGCGGGAGAGAATCCAGAGGCTTTCGCGGTCGGGCGCGCCTACCAGGGCGTAGGCATAGTCGGGGTCCAGCTCCAGGACCCAGTAATCGCCCCGGAAAGGCCAGAAGAACTCTACCCGCAGCTTGCTGTTGCCGCTGCCTTCTACGGGGTAGGCCTTGCCCTCGGATACACTCAGTTTGCCGTTTGGCCCACCTTTGCGACAGGCGTTTTTCACCTCCACGTAACCGGCGGGGTTCTGGCTGTACTCGGCATACACGCAGTGGCAGCCTTTTTCGTAACGCTGCGGCAGCCGGGCTATCTCGTACCAACGCCCCTGATAGCGGTCCAGGTCTACGTGCGGCACTGTTTTAAGGGGAGCGTGTTTGCGGTTGCGCGTGCTAAGTATGGCCGCGCCGGCCAGCACAGTGCCCGCTATCAGCAGTAGTCTTGTTTTCTTGTTCATCGTTTTCATAGGTGCTTTTCCATTTTGTAGTGCTGTATGGTTCCGAACAGCAGGTGTGTTTTCTCTACTACTTCATACCCGTTGCGGCGGTAAAAGTTCACGGCATTTTCGCGGGCCTGCAGCGTCATGCGTTCGACACCCAGGGCGCGGGCGCGCTCCTCCATGTGCTGCAACAGCTGGTCGCCCAGGCGTTTGCCTTGCTGGTCGCTTCGGATGCCCATAAAGCGCAGTTGCCCCTCCTGCGGCGTGTGCAGGTGCAGGCGGCAAACGCCCACGGCCTCGCCGGCATCATCTACGAGCATGGCATGTATGGCGGAGGCGTCGTCGTCGGCGCGCTCGCTGCCTTCGGGCTGGCCCCAGGGCTGGCGCAGCGTTTGGTAGCGCAGGCGGTAGTAGTGCTCAAACTGTTCGGGGGTGGTGGGCTCTATGATTTCCATGGTGTAATGGCTGAATTGTTGACTATTATGATGTTGCTTATTGTTTTGACCTATAACTAATAAATCTAAGTTGCGGTTTGTTTTGGAGTGAAGGTGTAAACCCACCCCTGCCCCTCCGAGGAGGGGAATTTCTGCATGTGTAATATCATTCCCCTCCTCTGGACTGCCGAGAACGAGAGTTCGAAAGTAGCGAGCGTAGCTCCAAGGGATGAGTTGATCGCAACTTGAGCTAATAACTAAAAACTGTTAACCGGTAACGTACTTTTGCGTGAGGGATGGAGCGGTTGTCTGAGCTCCTCCGAAAGCTTTCGGAGAGCGAGCCGCGAGAGCCCGACGGCTGTGCCGGCACGCCCTGCTTATACTTCCGCCCGTCCCGCTTATTTATACTTTGCTTTGTACTTTACAGCCTGCTGACACTATACGTGCCCGCCTGCTGGCTATTTACGCGCAACCGTGCCGCAATTTAGCAATTCAACATTCCGGTAATTAACAATAACTTTGTTGAGGTAATTAAGTAAATCAGTTTCTAAAGTATAAGTATAAAACTATGGCATCTTTCGACATTGTAAGCAAGGTAGACCCCCAAACCATGGACAACGCCGTGAACGTGGCCCGCAAGGAAATCCTGAACCGCTACGACTTCCGCGACACCAAGGGCAGCCTGGAGTATGACAAGAAAAACAACGTGGTCACCATCACGATGGAGAACGACATGCGCGTGCAGCATACCGAGGATGTGCTCATCAGCAAAATGGTGAAGCAGGGCCTCGACGCCACCGCACTCGATTTCACCAAAGAGGCCCAGCAATCGGGGGCGATGCTGAAGAAAGAGATCCGCGTGAAGGCCGGTATCGACAAGGATACCTCCAAAAAGATCATGAAGATCATCAAAGACAGCAAGCTGAAAGTATCGCCGGCCATTATGGACGAAACCATCCGGGTGACGGGCAAAAAGATAGACGACCTGCAGAGCGTGATTGCCGTGCTGCGCACCAACGCCGAGGAAATAGGCATGCCGCTGCAGTATGTGAACATGAAGAGTTAAATGGTTGAATTGCGAGCTGGTTGAATGGTAGGGTTGTTTTAATCAGGGAGGGGTGTACACGGGCAGGCTTTCTTCCCTCCCGGCTGCACCTGCTTCTTTATTAATCCGTATGAGCATAGGTTTAACGATTATACTGCTAAGCAGACAACCTTTGACTGTTTAACCATCCAACAACTTCGCCTGTAAACTATGGAAATCTTCGCCAATCCGGATACCTGGATAAGCCTGCTGACGCTGACCTTTATGGAGGTGGTGCTGGGCATCGACAATATTGTCTTTATCTCCATCATCGTGAGCCGCCTGCCCAAGGAGCAGCAGGCCAAGGGGCGCAACATCGGCCTGACGCTGGCGCTCGTGTTCCGCGTTATCCTGCTCTTGTTCATCTCCTGGATTGTGAGCGCCTCCGACCCGATCTTCTCCATCAACCTGCCGTTTACGGACGAGGACTTCCCGGTGTCGTGGCGTGATATTATACTTTTTGCCGGCGGTCTGTTCCTGCTGGCCAAGTCCGTAACCGAGATCCACAACAAGCTGGAGGGCGAAGAGGAAACGCACGGTGAGGGCAAGGTGCACGCCACGCTGGGGCAGGTGCTTGTGCAGATCATCCTGATCGACATTGTGTTCTCCTTCGACTCCATCCTGACGGCCGTGGGGCTGGCGCAGGAGGTTATCATCATGATCATCGCCGTAATCCTGGCGATGGTGATTATGCTGATCTTCGCCAAGTACGTGAGTGATTTTGTGAACAAGCACCCGACCGTAAAAATGCTGGCCCTGGCCTTCCTGCTCCTGATTGGCTTTATGCTGGTAGTGGAGGCGCTGCACCAGCACATCCCGAAAGGCTACATCTACTTTGCCATGTTCTTCTCGCTGCTGGTGGAGATGCTCAACATGCGACTTCGCAAAAAGACGCAGCCGGTGCACCTGCGCCAGAACACCATTGTGGAGGAAGATAAATATACTGCTGCAGAGTAGAGAAAAGATAGCTTTCTCAGAGGCTTCCGGCATGCGCCGGGAGCCTTTTTTATTTGCCGGCGGCGCCCGGGGAAAGTATAAATACGTATATTCGGAGAGCTATATATACTTTTGCCTCACTACCTTATGCGCCACCGTGATTCTGTCCTTGCCGCCTTCGTACTGCTTGCCCTGACGGGGCTGGCCCTGCTAAGCATTTTCCTGCTGATGCCGCCCAAGCCGGTACCGGCTACAGCGCCTGCGACTGAATTCTCTGCAGAGCGGGCGATGCAGCACGTAAACCGGATAGCGGCGCAGCCGCATGCCATGGGCACAGCCGCGCACGCCCAGGTGAGGGCCTACCTGCTGCAGCAAATGCAGGAGCTCGGCCTTAACCCGCAGGTGCAGGAAGCCCTGGCTGCAGAGGATCAGGGGGCCGTTGCCAATGTGGGCTACGTGTATAACCTGCTGGGGCGCGTGAAAGGCACTGGTGGAGGCAGGGAAGCTATACTTTTAGTGGCCCATTACGACTCGCAGCCTAACACGCTGGGTGCCGGGGATGATGCCGCCGGCGTGGCCGCGATACTGGAAACCGTGCGGGCACTGAAACACAGCGAGCCGCTGCAGCAGGACGTGATTGTGCTGCTGACCGATGGGGAAGAGTATGGCTTGTTTGGCGCGAGGGCCTTCCTGGAGCACCCCTGGGCCCGGGAGGTGGCGCTGGTGCTGAACGTAGAGGCGCGCGGCAACAAGGGCCCAAGTATGACCTTTGAGCTGAGCCCGCAGAACGGCTGGATTGCCCGGCGGTTCATAGAGGCGGCGCCTTATCCGTTTGTAAGCTCCCTGGCTTACGAGATATACAGCCGCATGCCTAACGATACCGACTTCACCATTTTTAAGGATGCGGGCTACACCGGGCTTAACTCAGCCTTTATAGGCGGGCTTGCGCACTACCACAAAGCCACCGACTCCCCCGAAAACCTCAGCCGGGAAAGCCTGCAACACCACGGCAGCAACATGCTGGCGCTGGTACGGCACTTCGGGCAGCTTAGCCTCTCCCAAACAAAGGCACCTGATATCGTCTTCTTTAACTTCATCAACGGTTGGGTGATACATTACCGGTTGGGGCTTAATGTGTTTTTTGTGGCCCTGGGTGCGCTGCTGTTACTGGCTACCGTTAAAGTGGCTCAGCGAAAGAAAATGGCTACCGGAAGGCAGGTTATAGCTGGAGTAGGAGCTTACCTGTTGCTGCTGGTAGCCGTGGCGGGCTTGTTTGTACCTGTAAACGGGCTGGTGCTGTCGCTGCTGCCATCGGGTGGCCTTGGCGGGGTTTACGGGGCTGATCAGTTCTTTATAGCTTACCTGCTGCTGGCAGTGGGGCTGTTTATACTTTTAAGCTGGCTGGTGTTGCGCTGGCTGCCGCTATTCCCGCTGCTGCTCGGGGTGTTTATACTTCAGTTTGTGCTGATGGGCGTGCTGGCGCTGCTGGTGCCGGCTGCAGCCTACCTGCTGCTCTTCCCGCTGCTGTTTGGCATGGGTGGAGTGTTGCTGGTGCTGCTGCAGGAGCTGCATCAAAAGCCGGACAGGGGTTGGGGCTACGCGCTTATACTTTTGCTCGCCGCGCTCCCTGCTGTCTTTATCATCATGCCGATCGCGTATTCGGTTTTCCTGGCGTTTGAGCTGCAGATGCCGGTAGCAAGTATGGCTTTGCTGACGCTGTTGCTGGGCCTGCTGCTGCCGCTTCTGGTACTGCTGGAGCGAAGTTACCGCTGGCGCTTTGTGCCGCTGCTGCCCCTGGTGCTGCTGGTTGTTGGTGTGCTGCAAGTATGGCGTGCCGTAGCAGGAGAGCAGCCCTCCGCAGAAACGCCTCTGCACAGCCAGGTGGCCTACTACCTGAATGCAGATGCTGGAAAGGCTTATTGGGTCTCGGGTACGGAGCAATTTGATGAGTGGAAGCAGCAGTTTTTTACCGCCGCCCAGGCCGGTCCGCTGGAAGAAGTATACCCGCATGCCCAGCGGCGACAGCTTAAAAACCAGGCAGAGCCGCTTGCCCTAGCACCGCCTGTCGCACAAGTGCTTGCCGATTCTGTTGTAGGGGATGAGCGATTGCTGCGCCTGCGCCTATCTTCCCCGCGGGGTGCAGCACACCTGGAGGTTATACTTCAGCCGGGCACTACCGATACCTTGCAAAGTATAAAACTCAGCGGCAAGGCGCTACACCCGCAGCCTATTTCAGCGCCATCGGGCAATGTGTTCCACATCCGGTATTACGGGTTACCCATTAGGAAAGAAGCTGAACTGGAAGTGCGCCTGAAAACCGGGGTGCCACTTCACCTGCTGCTCTACGACCATACACTGGCGTTGCCACAGGAGCTGGTAAGGCAGCCCATGCCACCCCACATCATCCCTTCACAGGGGCGCGATAGCAACCTGACCGTGGTGCGGCAGCAGTATACTTTCTAAACAGGGTTTTTCAGCTCCAGAACTCGGAGGCTTTGCGGGCCATCCGGAAGAAGAGCTCGCGCTCCAAGCCGGCCACCTGGCGGGCTTCGCAGTCGGAGTAGCCGTTTTCGATGGCATTCAGGTAGTCGTAGTAGAGCTGCGCCAGCTCTAGCGAGTCGTCCTCGAAGCACTCGGAAAGCTCTTCCGTAGGCTTTTTCTCCGGCTCAAATACTTTAGAGGGGTATAGTTTATCGAGTTGGTAAATGAGGTACTTCTGGCGGGTCTTATTCTGCTTGCCGCTAAACAGTTGCTCCAGGGGCAGGTCTTCGTTGTCCTCCTCCAGCACGCCCAGGTCGTCCTCCACCGCCAGCGGCTCATACACGATGATGTCGTGGCCGGTCAGCTCCAGGTACTCCTCAAACTTCTCTTTTATCGGGATAAGCGTAGGCGAGTCGTAAGGCCTGTCCAGCACCTCGGCCATGTGCAGGGCAATCTCTTTTCCTTTCTCGCCGGCAGCGATAAGGATCTGGTTAAACTGGCAGAAGTCACAGCCCAGGTACACAAACTTATACTCATCGTCCAGCACTGTAAAGCACCAGAGCGTTATAAATTCTGTGTCATCAATCACCACTGTGTCGATGTATAGTTCGTTTATCTGAACATAGCGCGGTGCGTATTCCTGAGCATCCATGGCGTTAGCGGCTTAATAGTTTGGGCTGTAGCGCAGAACCAGTGTAGGTACTTAAATTCGTATACGCAGTTTTCCCTCACATGGGAAATAATATATATACAAATTTTTATCTCAGGTCAGTCATCGTGGCGGCGCAGGTAGTAAATAATGCCCCCTACCAGCGTTACCCCAATGCGAATGGCCCAGCTCCCTGTTTCGCCGAAGTTATTTAACCAGTTTAATGCCAGCAAGTTAGCGCCAGCAAGCTCCAGCGTAAGCGATGCCAGCCCCGCCAGAAGCAGGAATAATCCTATAAATTTCATACTTGCTATTTTTTTTAGTGGAAGGTATAATTTATAAAGGCAAAGTATAAATATACGCTTTGCTAAATATAGCAATCAGAAAGTATAAATCCAGGAAATCCTATACATAATATATCATTGGCTGGCCATGTGCTTAGCGCGCTTTCAGGCCCAAAGGCGCTTGATAAAGCGCTGTGCATTGGCAAAGGCCAGTTTCTGCAACAGTTCCGGTGGGTATTGCCCCTGCAGCTGCTCCAGCAGGTAAGTATAGCTGGTGCTGGCCAGCGCATGCTCTTTAAAGTAAAAGGGAAAGCGGCTCAGGTCCTGCTCATCGGCAAAGTAAAAGTAATCTGCCCCGAAGCTGAGGGCATCTGCCGCCCCGTGGGCAAGGCCGTAGTGGATGTGCTGCAGCAGGGCGTCCGGGTCCTCGGTGTTCACGAACTTGCGCAGAAAGTTCATCCCTATCAGTCCCTGCCGCCGGATAATCTCCTGTGCCAGCTCAGCAGGCAGGTTGCGCTCGTGTGGCCACACTGGCCTGAAGTTGGAATGACTGGCCATAATTGGAATGTCTAGCCGCTCGGTGTCGATGTGGTTGAGGATATCGAAGGCCAGTGCGTCGCTGGTGTGCGAGAGGTCCACGGCAATGCGGCGGCCGTGCAGGTAATCGAGCAGCATGCGGCCATCGGTGGTAATGCCATGCGTGGGAGCAGAGGAGTTGCCGCCCCCAAAACGGTTGGCTGTGTGGTGGGTAAAGCTGATGTAGAGGATGCGCTCGCATACTTCTATCATCTTCTCCAGGCGCTTAAAGCCTTCCTCCAGCGGCTCGTCCTCCTCGCAGAAGCCGGCGGCGTTCTCAATGGCTGCCACCATCCCCGTTTTTCCGGGTTGCTGCAAAACCTGCTGCAGCTGGGGTGCATTGGTAACGGCGGTCAGGCAGTTGTCATTGTCGGCCAGCTGGCGGAACATCTGGCACTGCAGCTCGGCAAAACGGGTGCTGCCGGGGGCGGTGGCCGAGAAAATCGCCATTACCTGCAGCTTTACGTTGCCCTCTACCAGGGCCGGCACGGCGCAGCCTATTTCCTCTATCCGGTCCATGTCCGCGTTGGGCACGTCGGTCAGGTATACCAGTAAGTCGCAGTGCAGGTCTATGATGGGCAGTCGGGCAGCGGGCGTAAGGCTCATAAGCTGGGGTATGGGTTAAGGGCTCAGGATAAGCTAAGTTAGCTGATTGCGTTTGAGGAGGCAACAGCCTGTGCAGGAAATTAGGTGCTATAGCTGACTGGTGAAGTGGCTGGTCTCCATGCGCGCTATCCCCTCGGTCATCCAGCAGTCTTTGTAAGTGCCCCGGCGCTGCTTGGTAAGTATAAACATGAAGGCTTCCTGGCGGCCTTCGGATGTCTCTACCACCACCAGCTGATACGCGTTTTTACCGTCCACCACCAATTGTCCTGTTTTGTAACTTTTGAAGTTGAGAATTGGACGAAAAGATGGCTCCCGTACCATCAGGCGGAAGTGCTTGAGCGGGCCAAGGTAGGCTCTGTTAGAAGGCGAGGAAAAGTTGAACAGGGTAATCACGCCGCTGTCGGCGGGGTCGTTTTGCTGCAGCGCGCGCAGCTGTATGTCTATGACCTGGTGGGGCGAAAGCGCCTTGTCAGGCTTCAGATAAGTCCATTTAGAAGTATGGGCGATGTCTGTGCTGGCCGAGGTGTAGGAGGCGTAGTGGTGCTCGCCGGCAGTAGGGGTGGCCGGAAACTGCAACCAGAACATACCGAGCAGCAGCACCCCGATGGCCAGCATAATCTTGTCGAATATATTGTCTCGCGCCCTCATATGAATATGTACTTTATTTAGGCTCCGTTTGTTGTGAAACTACCTGCTTTTGGGGCAGACGGACGGCTTCTGACTGCCAACGATGAAAATGCCACCACAAAAGATAGTTGCTCCGTATATTCCTACCACAGCATATTATGAAGAGACAAGTCCTGACAGATAAAGTAAGGGGAGGCCTGGTGTGGCTGGTTCGCCAGCCGCCGGTGGTGCGCCTGAGGCAGCGATTCCCGAGGGCTGCCACCTTTATAACGGATCGTTTTAATACGAACTACTTTGTGGGCCTGCCCCTTACCCTTATTGTGCTGGCAGTGCTGCTGAACCTGGTGCTGCTCTCTAACCTTGCCGAAAGCGTGGTGGAGGCCGAGTGGGTGGTGCAGGTGGATAAAAAGCTAAACAACCTGCTGTATAGCATCCGATCGGAGTGGGTCAGCCGGGTCTTTTACACCATCACCTGGCTGGGCGACCGCCAGGCTGTCTTTGTGCTGGGTGCCCTGGCTACCATAGTCCTCCTGCTGCGCCGGCAGTGGACCGCTATACTCGCTTACTGGGTAGCGATGGGCGGGGTGGGCCTGTCCGTCAGGTTCGGGAAAAAGATCATCAGCCGCGACCGCCCCGCACAGGATATGGCCTACTACATAGTAGACCACTTCTCTTTTCCGAGCGGGCACGCAACCACCTCCCTGGCGCTAGTCGGGATGCTGGTATACTTCCTGTACCGCCAGCAGGAGACGCCCTTGTTACGTCGCCTGATGGTAGTAGTGGGCACTATACTTGTCATAATGGTTGGCTTCAGCCGCATGTACCTGGGCGTGCATTACTTCTCGGATGTGCTGGCGGGTTTCCTGCTGGGGGGCTTGTGGTTGCTGGTGGGCATCAGCATTGTGGAGGTGATGGAATACCACAAACAGCAGTCCAATAACTTACGTTAAAGTCCGGGTCATGCATCCAAAGAGATAACTTGTACTTTAACAACCATGAAACTTCACCTTTACAGATTCTTCCTGAGCCTCGCCCTGTTGGTGCTCACCCTCTTGCCGGCTTTTACCGCGAAGGCCTACGGTGTGCTCACACACCAGGCGGTGATAGACGCCGCATGGGAAAAGAACCTGAAGCCCCTGCTGCTCCGTCGCTACCCCCACGCCACGGAAGAAGAATTAAAAAAAGCCCACGCGCACGCCTACGGCGGCTCTATTGTGCAGGACATGGGTTACTACCCTTTCGGCAACACCTTCTTTACCGATCTCACCCACTATGTGCGCAGCGGCGATTTTGTGGAGAGCTTGCTGCGCCACGCCGACACCATAGAGGAATTGGGTTTTGCCTTGGGGGCGATGGCGCACTTCAACGCAGATATTTACGGCCATCCAATTGGTACAAACAGGGCAGTGCCACTGGTTTACCCTAAAGTGCGGCAGGAGCATGGCCATACCGTTACCTACGCCGATGATGCCATATCGCATATAAAAACCGAGTTTGGCTTCGATGTGCTGCAGGTGGCGCGCGGCAACTACGCTCCGGAGGCTTACCAGGAGTTTATCGGTTTTGAGGTGGCCAAAGAGCTGCTGGAGGAGGCGTTTCTGGAAACCTACGGCCTGGAACTGGGGGAGGTGTTTACCAGTTTGCCGCTGGCCATCGGCAGTTACCGCTATACTATACGCGGTATTTTCCCGGAGCTGACAAAGGCGGCCTGGCAGGCAAAGAAAAGCGAGATACAGGAGGCGCAGCCTGGTATAAGCCGGCGCAAGTTTATGTACCGCATGAGCCGGGCCAGCTTTCATGAACAGTGGGGCCGGGAGTATGAGCGCCCGCACTTTCTGGCCCGTGCAGCGGCCTGGGTGATAAAGGTGCTGCCCAAGGTTGGCCCGCTGCGCCCGCTGGCCTTTATACCGCCAACCCCGAAGGCCGAAGAACTTTACATGCAAAGCTTTAACGTTACGGTTGATAAGTATGGCGCCATGATACAACAGCTCGGGCAGCGCCCTCCGCAGCTGCAGAACCTGCACCTCGATACAGGGAAACCCGCCCGCCCCGGCACTTACCCCCTCACCGACGAAACCTACGCCGGCCTGCTGAAGAAGCTGGCCAAGGCAGAGTTTAAGCAAGCCGACCGAAAGCTGCAACAGCACCTGCTTTTATACTTTGAGAAGGCACAGGCGCCCGATGGTACCGATGAGGAAGCGCTGGAGGAGTGGGAGGAAACGCAGGAGTACCTGCTGCAACTGCAGCGGTTGCATGCCGGCAGCTAAGCGGCTGCGCGTTGTAAGGATTTTGCACTTGTTCGTGTACGCGCTGTAACAACAGGTGAGGCCTATTACCTGCTTAGAGAAGGGGGTAAGAGTGTAAAAATATTGTAACAAACGCAACTAAGCTTTGATTTTAACGATAGATATAGTTACGGGCCACCGTCTGGCTGTAGTAATTGCAGCTATGCGTGTACCGTAAAAATTGGATCATTTTTAACTAGACGTATAAGAGAAATGGAAACGAACAAGAATAGTAACCAGACATCGCAAAGACAATCCAACACAGGAAATATGTCTTCAGGCGCCCAGAACAGAAATAACCCAAGCAGCTCCAACCAGAACCAGAGCAGTTCTTCTGAGTCGCGCAGCAGTAGCAGCAGCCAGAACATGCAGGGCCGCAGCAACCAGAGCGCCACGACCGGCAAGGGCGGCTTAAAGGACATACAGAGCAAGCTTTCCGGATTTGGCAGCACTGCAGCTACCAAATTTAACAACCTGACCACTACGCAGAAAGCCATGGTAGGTGGCGCAGTGTTGGCATTAGGCGCAGGCTGGATGGCCATGAGCCAGAAGAACAAGAACAAAATCAAGAGCCAGATAAGCTCTGCGGCGGCCTCTGCCAAAGATGCCCTGCATAATGTTAATGCCAAGCAGCAGCAGAACAAACCAGGCAGCTCCAACATGACTGCCAGCAGCTCCACGAGTTCATCATCGGGCACCAACGCCCGCGTAAAGTAAGCCGAGGTAAGCTAAACAGCAAAAAAGCCGGGCCACTGAGGCCCGGCTTTTTTGTGTGCAATAAGTATAAAAACTAGCTGGTTCGGCAGCCTGCCGCGCCCCGCTTTAACAGGTACTGCTGGTGGTGCTCTTCTGCCCGGAAAAAGGTATCGGCCGGCAAGATAGCGGTCATAATCTGGCGGCCGCTAAACTCCGGCGACTGCTGCCAGTTCTCCTTGGTGGTTTCGGCCATCAGCCGCTGCTCGTTGTGGTGGAAAAACACCACGGAGCGGAATGGCGAGCCTATGGCGTTTTCCAAGCTGTCAATATGCGTCGGGTCATGCGATCGCCAGAACACCTGCAGCAACTGGTCGTAGCTTACCTGCTGCGGGTCAAAGGTTACCTGCACTACCTCTGCATGGCCTGTGCGGCCGGAGCATACTTCCTGGTAGGTGGGGGTAGGCACGTGCCCGCCCATATACCCGACCTCGGTATGCACCACGCCGGGCACAGTCCTGAACGCCTCTTCCAGCTCCCAGAAGCTGCCCGCCCCGAATGTGGCCTTCTCTAATCGCTTATTTACTGATGGTTTCATAGTTATACTGCTGCTTATCCCGTGGCCAGGCACACCACCTACAGGTGCGGGATACGTAAAACTGCCTTATACATACTTTAAATCGCAAAATGAAGAATAAAGTTTTACTTGACTTTGCCCCCAAACTGAGCCTGAACACCGAGGGGAAGCATGTCCGTGATGGCCTTTCTGCCGCCCTCTGCACCGGTAACAACCTGTGGGTCAGTTGCGATGAGAGAACCACTATAGAGCGCCTGACCCGGCAGCCGGACGGCTCCTATGGTCACCATAAATCTTTTAACTTGGAGGATTATATCGAGCTGCCCGACAAAGGCAACAGCGAAGTGGACATTGAGGGGATGGGGATAGCCGACAACTACCTCTGGATAATGGGCTCGCACAGCCTGAAGCGCAGCAAGCCCAAGCGCCATCAGTCGGTGTCGAAGCAGATGAAGCGGCTGGCCAAGGTAAAGAACGACCCTAACCGCCACCTGCTGGCACGCATCCCTATACTTCAGGACGAAAAAACCGGCGATTATACCTTGCACCCGGAGGCCGAAGACCCCGACCAGCCCGGCCATACGTTGCTGGCGGCCCAGCTGCACGGCGATACTCACAGCAGCATCCTTACCGAGTTACTGGCCGACGACGAGCATGTGGGTCCTTTTATGAGCATCCCCGGCAAGGATAACGGCTTTGATATAGAGGGGCTGGCGATACATGGCAAGCGGATTTTCATTGGGCTGCGTGGCCCCGTGCTGCGCGGTTGGGCCATGGTGCTGGAGGTAGAGGCAGAGGAAGACACGCAGGGGAAACTACACCTGAAAAAGCTGGAGAACGGCAAGGCCTACAAAAAGCACTTCCTGAACCTGAAGGGCAAGGGCATCCGCGAACTCCGCTTCTTTGGCAAAGATTTATACTTGCTGGCTGGCCCTACCATGGATTTGGACGGTGTGATAGCCATTTACCGCTGGCCCAACGCAGTGGGGGAGCCGGAGCAGATGGTGCACAACAACGAGCTGGAGCGGCTGCAGGAGGTGCCGCACGGTGCCGGCGCCAACAGTAGCAAAGACAAGGCCGAGGGGCTGGCCGTGCTGGACGAGCACCATGTGCTGGTGGTGTTCGATAGCCCGGTGGATGAGCGCAAGCAGGGGGATCATGCCGTGTGGGCCGATGTGCTGCGTGTGGTAACCTAACGTAACCTTATAGCCGCTATATGGCTATACTTGGTAAACAGCCCTAAGCTGATAACCAAAACAGATAAAGCTATGAACAATGTGATAAAAGCTGTGGCAGGCGGTGTGGCCGGAGCCTGCGCCCTCACGCTGCTGCACGAGACCCTGCGGCGCTTTGTGCCCGATGCCCCACGTATGGATGTGCTGGGCATGCGGGCCATCTCCAAACTAATGAATATGGCTGGTGAGGAGCCCCCACAGGATGAAAAGGAACTCCACAACTGGACCCTGGCCGGAGACATACTTTCCAACTCGGTATACTACAGCCTGGCAGGCACGGGCAAGGATGCCTGGTGGCGCGGCGCCATACTTGGCGCAGCAGCCGGGGCCGGGGCGGTGCTGCTGCCGGGCCCCATGGGCTTGGGCGAGGCACCCAGTAACCGCACCACCAAAACCCAGGCCATGACGATAGGGTACTACCTGCTGGGCGGTATGGTTGCGGCGGCAGTAGGCTACGCCCTCAGCGGCGATGAGGAAGCAGCGGAAGAAGTATAAATTTCCTTCGATGCTAGAAGTATAGAAAAAGGCAGGCACTCCAGAGCACCTGCCTTTTTTGTTGGTTCATCCTATCAGGCGTCGACTACTGTCCGGTAGTAGTGCCGGTAGTAGTGCCAGAGCCTGTTGTGTTGCCAGTGGTGGTCGTGCCAGCAGTCGTTGTACCGGTTGTGCCAGTGGTGGTTGTGCCGGTCGTGTCGTCCATCATAGTGGTATCGTCCATCATGGTGTTGTCCTCCATGGTGGCGTCGTTGTTCATATCTGTATCGGTGGCTTCGTTTTGCGTCTCTACGCCGGTGGTATTATCCGACCCGCAGCCCGTAAGTGCGGTGGCAGCCAGCAAAGAGCCGGCAAGTACAAATGCATATGTTCGTTTCATAGCTTTCAGGTTTTGTTAAACATTGATTCAAAGTAACTTTTACGTAGCCCACCTAAAAGAGGTAATAAGAAAATTAGTGCAATTTTTACTCCGGCGCGTTGGCGCAGCTGCACAGCACCTCCCGGGTTGGCACGGCCAGCTCATAATCCGGCAGGGATGGTTCCTTCATGTAGACAACCTCCAACTGGCGGATAGGCTGTGTAGGGTGGGCCTCGTTCCAGCGGCGCACCAGGTAGTTGCAGTAGTACGGCCGTATGTGGGCATTGTGCACGAACAGGTAATTCTCTGAGTACTTGCGCCACCTGTCGTTCTTGAATAGCGAGACCACAGAGGCCGGCTTGCTGTAGTTTACCTCCTTGCCCTCCTGGTTCAGGTCGATGTTGGTGCCGCTGGACGTATAGCCCTCCAGCACATACCAGCCATCATCCTTAAATACAACCGGCGAGAACATGCCCCAATGCTGATCCAGGCGGAGCAGGTAGCCAAGCCAGCGGCTGCTGTCCGGTATTTTCCGGAGGGGCAGGTTGGTGGTGCTGAAGTTCCACCAGATGCAGTAAAACAGCAGGGCTACCACTACCCCGTTCCGCACAGGCGACAGTGCGTGCGTTGGGATGCCCGGTTTTTGCCAGTTCACCTGCACGTTTATACTTACCGGACTGCTCAGTTTGCTGAAGATCTGCTTAAACTGCCCGAGCTTCGGCCTTCGGAATGAGCGCAGCACGCGCCTGTCAAGCCAATCCATAACCGGAGCGGGCAGCAACCCGGCCACGGAGGCAATGTTTATCAGGTAGAAGAGCCCCACGAAAAGCGTCAGGCTGATGCCGATGTGGAAACCCACCAGCACCACCACTACCACCATCCTGAAAAAGTAAGTGTAAAACGGAATGAGAAGCAGGAAGGGCAGCAGCAGCTCGGTGTACCAGGTGATAAGCGTAAGGGTGCGCAGCAATTCGGGATAAGGGTAAATCAGGCGGCCCAAGGGCATCAGGATTTGATCGAGGCTGAGGGCATAGTAGAGGGCGGTGCCATCGGTGCGCCATTCCGGAGAGTCCTTGAGCAGGGCGGTGCAGAAGTATACCAGCCCCACCTGCAGGATGTAGGCTGCAGTGGCCGCGCTAAAGTATTGGGTCGCTGGCGCTGCAGTTTCCAGCGTACGCTCCCGCACGGCATCGGCTGCGTAAAACCTGCCACAGGGCAGAAATATGCCCCAGAAGAGCAGCATGCGCAGCAGGTCATCGCCCCCTTGCTCTATAAGCGGATTCCGGTTTTGCAGCGAGAGCAGCAGTAGCCAGGTAGCAACAGTAGCGAGGCGCGTTTTGTAGCCCAGCAGCAGGCAGAAGGCAAAGCAGGCGGCAAGTATAAACAGCAGCAACTGGAACTGCCAAAGCCCGCTGAGGGCGTGCAGCGAGAAAAACTGCGGCAGCCACAGGTGCTGGTGCAGCACATGGAGCGGCAACACACCCATGTTAGAATAATGCGCCTCCATGTCGGTGGCCCTGATGGCCAGGTCGAGCAGTACGATACTAGCTAACCAGATACGCATGAGGGCCAGCGCCCGCAGGTCCACGGTAAAAACTCGTCTCAGGTATCGCTCCAGGTGCTTCATCTGCGCAGGGTATTGCATGAAAAGCAGAAAGGCAAATACCGGGATGGTGTCTGCCTTTCTGTTATAGGGTCAAAGAATATTTCGTTACATAGTGGTGGTACCGGTGGTAGTGCCGGTAGTGGTTCCAGTGGTGGTACCTGTAGTGGTGCCGGTTGTTGTACCTGTAGTGGTGCCGGTTGTTGTACCCGTAGTAGTACCGGTGGTCGTACCAGTAGTGGTTCCAGTCGTAGTTCCGGTTGTGGTGGTACCGGTTGTGGTCCCCGTGGTAGTACCAGTTGTCGTGCCGGTCGTGGTACCGGTGGTTGTGCCCGTTGTGGTAGTACCAGTAGTAGTACCCGTGGTCGTGGTTCCAGTGGTTGTGCCCGTTGTGGTAGTACCTGTAGTAGTACCTGTAGTAGTGCCGGTTGTTGTACCAGTAGTGGTTCCTGTAGTGGTACCAGTCGTGGTGCCGTAGTCAGTATCTTCAGTTGTATCCATATCTGTCGCGTCGCTATCGGTCGTGCTATCGGAAGTGGTGCAGCCAAAGGTAAGAGCAGTAACCGCAAAGGCAGTCGCGCAGAAAGTTATCAAGTTCTTTTTCATAGCATTAAATGTTTGTTATACATGTTTGTTTAGCATTGATTCTACGCACTATTTAGAAAAAAGTATAATTTATGGGCCTTATTTTACCTTCCCATACTTTGGGGCCACCTTTAAGGCCCGTTTGCCGTCGCTGATGAAGAGCAGGGCAAGTATAGAATTGTACTGCTGTGGGGCCAAACCTTTAGGCACCGGGGTGGTTAAAAGAAGGAAATCGTAAACCTTTATTTAATGAAAAAGCTGAAAGTATTTTACGTGCAGGATGCCTTGTGCGGCTGGTGTTATGGCATGGGCCCGGTAATCTCGCGCCTGTTCGAGGAACAGAAGCATGACATGGAGGTGCTGAGCGGGGGGATGATCCGGGGCAGTAACGTACGGCCCATAAAAGGCATGGCCGACTACATAAAGCAGGTGGCACCCAGGCTCGAGGAAACCACCGGCGTGAAGATGACGGAGGCTTACCACCGCGAAATTCTGGACAAGGGCACCTACATAAGCAATTCAGAGCCGCCAGCCGTGGCCATGGCCATACTTAAGGAGCAGTTTCCGGAGCAGCAGGTGCCCTTGGCAGCTGCCATACAAAACCTCCACTTTGTGGAGGGCCTGGACCTGAACGAGGTGGAAACATACCTGCCGGTGGTGCGGGAGTTTGGGGCAAATGAGGAGGACTTCAGGAGGAAATTTACAGACGGAAGCTACCTGGAAAAAGCGCAGGAGGAATTTAAACTGGTGGAGAACTGGGGGATAAGCGGCTTCCCGGCCGTGGTATGCCAAAGCGGGGAAAAACTATACCTGGTAGCGCGCGGGTACCAGCCCTATGAGCAGCTGAGCGCCACGCTGCAAAAGCTGCAGCAGGAGGCTTAACAAGTAGCCAATTTTACGCTTTTTTCTCGGTAATGAGCCAGTCGTAGGCGGAGGTAAGGTCTTCGAACAACTTTATTTCAAAGGGGAACATGCCCTTTTCTTTCTCCAGGAAGCGCCTGGTTTGCTCCTCAGCGAGGGGATCGAAGGCGTTGAGCAGGGCAAAGCGTTTGAGCGGTAACCTTATAAACCTCTCCGTAAACTCGTTTAGCGTCCAGTGGGCGTCTTCGGCAGGGATGCCGGGCAGTAGGCGGCGATCCGCGATGGCGTAAGGAATGTGCATGGTCTCTATCAGGTGCAGGAACTGCAGGAGCGTATCGCGGTATTCCTGGCTACTGCATGGCCCATACCACTGGCTCACCACAACATTGTGGGCTGGGTAGTGCTCGAGGTGGTGAAACGGGGTAGAGGATAGAACCATAGGCCACTGTTTGGAGTGTACGCTTACATCATTTAATGTTAAAAAATTGTACGCTCAAATACAAGAGAGGCCAGCGTGAATTATTAAAAAAGTATATATAAAAAACACTATATATTTGCTGCTGTAACTAACCTGTCGCCCCGGCTCTTGTGATGCAGCCGGGGCGACAGCCATTAGCCTACCCATTACTTGGTGCGCAGGTTATTGGCATTGCTGCCATCCAGCTCGCGGGTATCTTCCTCGTCTTTAGCGGCCACGTTGCCGCCTTCTTCCTTGCCTTCCGGTTCGTTCTCAAAAATATCCACCGACTTAATTTCCACCTCGTCTTTCTTCACCCCCTCCAGTGGCTCGGGGTTCTCGTCGGGCAGGCGCTTGCTTTCATCGGCATTGGTAATGATATCGTCTTCTCTTGGTGTATCCATAAGTATAAAATTGTAGGTTATACTTATAGGTACGCAGCAGCCCGTTTTAGTTTGGCGGAGGCATTCATTTTAAGGGAAAAAACAGGCAGCAAAGGCCATTTATGGCTGGTAGTATACTTAAGGAGTGCGCTGCTGCAGTGCAACCAAAGGGCCCCGTGCGCCCCGGCAACAGCCTTCCCGTCAGAAATTAAATTGCCATCAAGTATATTTTACGTTGCGAGCCCCAACATTTCGCCGTAACTTTGGGCAATTTATACATACCAACCCAATGCCTAAAGACACTTCGATAAAATCAGTTCTCATCATAGGCTCCGGTCCCATCGTTATCGGGCAGGCCTGCGAATTCGACTACTCTGGCTCCCAAGCCGCCCGCTCCCTGAGGGAAGAGGGTATAGAGGTAACGCTCATCAACTCCAACCCCGCCACCATCATGACCGATCCGGTTACGGCGGATAACGTGTACCTGAAGCCGCTGGAGAAGAAGTATATCATAGAGATTCTTGAGAAGCATAAGATCGACGCCGTACTGCCTACCATGGGCGGACAAACTGCCCTGAACCTGGCCATCGAGTGCGATAAGGCCGGCATCTGGGAGAAGTATGGCGTGCGCATTATCGGTGTGGACATCAAGGCCATCGAAACGACCGAAGACCGCGAGGCTTTCCGCCTGAAAATGCTGGAGCTCGGCGTAAATGTTTGCAAGGGAGAAACGGCTACCTCTTTCCTGGAAGGCAAGGAGATAGCCCAGGAAATCGGTTTTCCGCTGGTGATTCGCCCTTCGTTTACCCTTGGTGGTACGGGGGGCGGTTTTGTTAATACCCCTGAGGAGTTCGACGCGGCCCTTACCCGCGGCCTGCATGCCTCGCCCACACACGAGGTGCTGGTGGAGCAGAGCATCATGGGCTGGAAAGAGTATGAGCTGGAGCTGCTGCGCGACAACTTGGGCAACGTGATCATCATTTGCTCCATCGAGAACTTCGACCCGATGGGCATCCACACCGGCGATTCCATCACTGTGGCTCCGGCCATGACGCTGCCAGACACGGTGTACCAGCACATGCGCGACCTGGCCATCAAAATGATGAACGGCATCGGGCAGTTTGCCGGCGGCTGTAACGTGCAGTTCTCCGTTAACCCCGACGATGACACCATCATCGCCATCGAGATTAACCCGCGCGTGTCGCGCTCTTCGGCCCTGGCCTCTAAGGCAACCGGTTACCCTATCGCGAAAATCGCGGCCAAACTGGCCATCGGCTATAACCTGGATGAGTTGAAGAACGCCATCACCAAAACAACTTCCGCTTACTTCGAGCCTGCCCTGGACTATGTGATTGTTAAGATCCCGCGCTGGAACTTCGACAAGTTCCCGGGCGTGAACCGCACGCTGGGCTTGCAGATGAAGTCCGTGGGAGAGGTAATGGGCATCGGCCGTACCTTCCAGGAGGCGTTGCAGAAGGCCTGCCAGAGCCTGGAGATCAAGCGCAACGGCATCGGGGCGGACGGAAAAGAGAAGACAGACTACAACGAGCTGATTGACAGCCTGAAGAACCCAAGCTGGAACCGCCTGTTCAGCGTAAAAGACGCCATGCGCATCGGTATCCCGACCAGCACCATCCAGAAACTGACCAAGATCGACCCATGGTTCCTGGCGCAGATTGAGGAGCTGGACCAGATGGAGAAGGAGATCGAGAAGTATAGCCTGGCTACCATCCCGGCCGAGCTGCTGCGCGAGGCCAAGGTAAAAGGCTACGCCGACCGCCAGATCGCGCACCTGCTGCGCTGCCTGGAGAGCGAGGTGTTTAACAAGCGCCAGGACCTTGGCATCAAACGCGTGTACAAGATGGTGGATACCTGCGCGGCCGAGTTTGAGGCCCGTACCCCATACTACTACAGCACCTTTGAGGGCGAGAACGAGAGCACGGTATCCGATAAGAAAAAAGTGGTCGTGCTGGGCTCCGGGCCAAACCGTATCGGCCAGGGCATCGAGTTCGACTACAGCTGCGTGCACGGTGTGCTGGCGGCCAAAGAGCTGGGCTACGAGACCGTTATGATCAACTGTAACCCTGAGACGGTAAGCACAGACTTCGACATCTCGGACAAGTTATACTTTGAGCCGGTGTTCTGGGAGCACATCTACGAAATTATACTTCATGAGAAGCCGGAGGGCGTGATCGTGCAGCTGGGTGGCCAGACGGCCCTGAAGCTGGCCGAGAAGCTCGACCGCTACGGCATCAAGGTGATGGGTACGAGCTACCAGGCCCTGGACCTGGCCGAAGACCGTGGCTCCTTCTCCTCGCTGCTGCGCGACCTGAGCATTCCTTACCCGCCGTTTGCTGTAATCGAAACAGCAGAAGAGGCGCTGGAAATGTGCAAGGAGCTGAAGTTCCCGCTGCTGGTGCGCCCAAGCTATGTACTGGGTGGCCAGAACATGAAGATCGTGATAAACGAGAAAGAGCTGGAGGCCCACGTAATCGACCTGCTGAAGGACCACCCGGGCAACAAGGTGCTGCTTGACCACTTCCTTGACAACGCCATCGAGGCCGAGGCCGACGCCATCTGCGACGGCGAGGACGTGTACATCTGCGGCATCATGGAGCACATCGAGCCGGCTGGTATCCACTCCGGCGACTCTTACGCAGTGCTTCCTCCGTTCGACCTGAGCGAGAACGTAATGCAGCAGATCGAAAGCCACACGAAGAAAATAGCCGTGGCGATGGGCACGGTGGGTGTTATCAACATTCAGTTTGCCATCAAGAACGAGATTGTGTATGTGATTGAGGCTAACCCGCGTGCGTCCCGTACCTTCCCGTTCATTGCCAAGGCATACCGTGAGCCGTACATCAACTACGCCACCAAGATCATGCTGGGCCACGCCAAGGTGAAGGACTTTAACTTCAAGCCGCACAAGAACGGTTATGCCATTAAGGTGCCGGTGTTCTCCTACAACAAGTTCCCGGAAGTGAACAAGGAGCTTGGCCCTGAGATGAAGTCTACCGGCGAGGCCATCTACTTCATCGACGACCTGCACGACGATTACTTCACTAAAGTTTACTCCGAAAGGAATCTGTACCTGAGTAAGTAAGAAGTATAAATCATACTCAAGCCCTCCCCTGGAAACAGGAGAGGGCTTTTTGTTTTTGGGGCGGGGTTTACTTGGTTTAAGTATAAACCCCACCCCAGCCCTCCCCTAAGATTACGCTCAGGACCCAAGTCCATTGCTGCTTCAAGTTTTCAACTTGGAGCTATTATGGGGCCAGTTTTCAACTGGCGAAAGTATAAAGTGCCAGCTGTACGTACGCTCGCGAACTGAAAACAAGCCTCATTTGCGCTCCAGGCTGGAAGCCTAAAGCATAGAAATGCCGCTGCTATACTTGTGTCCTAGGCTTAGCCTTTAACAAGGAGGGTACTTTGCAGTACCGGGTCCAACCACCCCTGGCCCTCCTTAGCTAAGGCGGGGAGTCTGTGATTGCTCTTGCTGAAGTATAAGATCTATAGCTGCTGTTCTCGCGCGGACAGGTCGCGACCTGTCCCTACAAGTATAAATCTACCCCTGCCCCTCCGAGGAATTATCCGCAGGCGATTATCATCCCCCTACCCCCTTCAAAGGGGGACTTGGTTCCTGTTGCATCAGCAGCGGCTATCGAACCCGTTCCCAGCCTTTGGGTTGAGCGCCTTGTGAGATCCGGTGCCCGTCAAGGGCAGCCCGAGGTACGAGCGAGGCAAGGAGGGAACACAGCGCCGAGCGGGAAAACGAGGCCTCCCGGCCTGGGAGGGCAGAAAGTTGGCTATGGAAAGATAGGTTTGTGGGAACTAGAGGAACAGCTGTGTTTTGAAAGTATAGCTTGGTTCAAGTGGAAGGAAGCGGCGGCTAGGAAAGTATAAACTGAAGTATAAATCAGCAAGTATAAAAGTATGGCTCTGCGAGTCAGTTGGGTTGCAAGCCCAATCTCATAGTGGGCACAAGTTATAAACTCGCGCCAGTGAGTGGATGAAGGTATAGCTTACGCGGACTTGGAAGTCCGCAGCAGAGAAGGTTCCGGACAAGAATGTCCGGAACAGCGAGATAAGTATAAAAGTATAGAGCAGAAGTATAAAGTATAACTCCTGCTTCGGAACAAACCCGGAGAAGCCGGAATTTTAGTGATTTCCTCCTTATCTTTGCATTAACCGTCAAAAAGTCAGGCAACAAAAGGCTGGCAAGAGAGTTGTATTAAGGAATAGGTGCTGTTTTTGCAGTACGCATCACCAAAAGACAAAGCTTTACGATGATCAAATTCATATTAACCACGTTACTCATTATTTTCTTCATACGCCTGGTAGCCCCGACCCTGTTCAGGTGGCTGCTGGGGATGTTTATCCGGAAAAAAATGCGCAACGGGACTTTTTTCTACACCAACATGCACCAGCAGCAGGCACAACAGCAGCAAAGCCAGAACGGCAATGGGCGCGCAAAAGGTGATATCAAGATCGACTACATTCCGGAGCAGCCAAAGGGCAAGACTTTCAACGGCGGCGAGTATGTGGATTATGAAGAAGTAAAATAAAACTACTATCTTTCAAGCTCTATTCCGGGTTTTTGAAAGATTATGACAACTTCCTTCAACTTTAAGCGTGATGTGCTGCCACACGCCATCGCGGTACTTATTTTCCTCTTCCTGACGGCGGTCTACTTCTCGCCGGTCCTGTTTCAGGACAAAGGCCTTGCCCAGCACGATATTCTGCAGTTTAAAGGCGGCGCCAAGGAGATTCAGGATTACCGTGAGCGCACCGGCGAGGAAGCCCTCTGGACCAACTCCATGTTCGGGGGCATGCCGGCGTACCTCATCCAAACCAAGTTTCCCGGCGACTGGTCGGGCTACATCCACAAAGTACTAACATTCGACCTGCCAGCCCTGGCGGGTAACATCTTCATCACGCTGGTCTGTGCCTATATCCTGCTGGTAGCCATGGGCATGAGCTCCTGGCTGGCCATTATAGGCGCAGTGGCTTTTTCCTTCACGTCTTACAACCTCATCATCCTTGAGGCGGGGCACAACACCAAGTCCCTAACCATTGCCTACATCCCGATGGTACTGGCTGGCCTGATTTACGCGCTGCGCCGGAACCTCTGGATTGGGGCGGCCCTGTTTGCGGTGGGTTTAACGATGAACCTGCACTTCAATCACCTGCAGATGACCTACTACATGCTGCTGCTGGTGTTAGTGTTCGCTGTGGTGGAGATTATCTATGCCTTTAAGCAGGGTACTTTTGCCGAGCTGCTAAAGCGCGGTGTGGTGCTGCTGGTGGCTGCCATTCTTGCCGTAGGCGTCAATTTTGGCAGACTCTATACGACTGCCGAGTACAGCGAGTACAGCATCCGGGGTAAATCGGAGCTGACGCAGCCAAACAGTGGCGACGGCGTAGGCACCGGCCTGGACCGCGAATATGCCTTTAACTGGAGCTACGGCGTGAGCGAAACCATGACCCTGCTGATTCCAGACTTCTACGGTGGCAGCAGCAGCGCTCCGCTCGACACGGATTCTGAGACCTATAACGCCTTCCTGAAAATGGGAGCCGCCCCGGCGCAGGCCGAGCAACTGGTACAGCAGGGCTTGCCAATGTACTGGGGTCCGCAACCGATGACGAGCGGCCCGGTTTACGTGGGTGCTGTGGTGATATTCCTGTTTGTGCTGGGCATGTTCATCGTGGACCGCCGCTGGACGAGCTGGCTGGTAGCCGGCACCATACTTTCCATCGTGCTGGCTTGGGGCAAGAACTTCGAAGCCTTCAACTACTTCATGTTCGATTACTTCCCGCTTTACAACAAATTCAGGGCAGTGTCGTCGGCGCTCGTAATTGCCCAAATCACGATTCCGTTCCTGGCTATACTTGCCCTCTGGAAGCTGCTGAACGAGCGCAGCCAAATCAAAGACCTGGATAAAAAACTGCTGATTTCGGGCGGCATTACGGCGGGCATCTGCTTGCTGGTGTGGCTGTTTGCCGGCACGGCCAGCTTCATGTCCGAAACCGACCAAAGGCTGATACAGGCGCAGTTCCCGATCGACGCCATCCGCGCCGACCGAGAAAGCATGATGCGCTCCGATGCTTTCCGCTCACTGGTATTTATCGTGCTGGCAGCTGGCCTGCTATACTTCTATGTGAAGAACAAAGTATCGGCTACGGTGGCCATGGCCGGTGTGGGCATCCTGGTGCTGGTGGATCTGTGGTCAGTGGATCAGCGCTACCTGAACAACGGCGACTTTGAGCCACAGGTAGAGGCGAACTACTTCCGGCCAACCCCGGCCGACCAGGCTATCCTGCAGGATACGCAGGATCCTGCCCGAGGCCTGAGCTACCGCGTTATTTACCTGCCAAATCCGTTTAACGATGCCCGCACCTCCTACTTCCACAAGTCGGTGGGCGGTTACCATGGCGCCAAGCTGCGCCGCTACCAGGACCTGATTGACCGCCACATCTCCCAGAACAACCTGGAGGTGCTGCGTATGCTGAACACCCGCTATGCCATCACAGGAAACCAGCAGCAGCCGGTACAGCGCATTCCAGACGCCCTGGGTAACGCCTGGTTTGTAGAGGAAGTGCAGCCGGTAGAGTCGCCGGATGCGGAGCTGGATGGCCTGACCATGTTCGATGCCGGTGCCACTGCTGTGATTGATGTGAAGAAATTCCCGATTGAACGCCGCTTCTTCAGTGCTGACAGCGCCAATATCAAACTGACGGAGTACGAGCCAAACTACCTGAAGTATGAGTATGAGGCGGCCAAAGAAGGACTGGTGGTGTTCTCAGAAATCTACTACCCTGCAGGCTGGCAAGCATACCTGGACGGGGAGCCGGTAGACCACATTCGCGCTAACTACGTGCTGCGCGCCATGGAAGTGCCGGCAGGCAAGCACACCATCGAGTTCAAGTTCGCGCCGCAGTCGTACTACACCGGCAACACCGTATCGCTTATCTCCTCCATTATACTTGTGCTGGTAGTGGCAGGCGCCATCTTCTACGCCGTAAAGACCAAGCCCGTGGAGGAGCCGATTGTGGAGAAAGTATAACTGAGTTAGAAAGTTAAAAAGTTAGAAGGTTAGAAAGTTGGGGAAGTTTAGGTGTTAGAGAGTTTAAGAGTTAGAGAGTCTGTTTTGTAGGGACAGGTCGCGACCTGTCCGCGCGAGAACTGAGGCTATAAAACTTATACTTCGGCCAAAGTAGTTACAGGCTCCCCTCCTTGGACTACCGAGAACGGGAGTTCGAAGGTAGCGAGCGAAGCTCTGAGGGGTTAGGGGTGGTTGGACCACGCTACCTTAATCCTGATTCAGACGATTTATAAAGTATAGCCCTGGCTTTTGCCGGGGCTTCTTTTTTTGCCAATATTGTAAGTATGGAGGAGGCACCGTTACAGAAACTGGAGGACGAGCTGCTACAAAAGCAGGGGGTGGAGCTGTGGGTGAAGCGCGAGGATTTGCTGCACCCGCACATCTCAGGCAATAAGTGGCGCAAGCTCAAGTATAACCTGCAGGAGGCCAGGCGGCAGGGGCATCATACGTTGCTAACTTTCGGCGGGGCCTACTCCAACCACATTGCGGCCACGGCAGCGGCCGGGCAGGAGTATGGTTTCAAAACCATCGGCATTATCCGGGGCGAGGAGCATCTGCCGCTCAATCCTACCCTCAGTTTTGCTACCTCCTGCGGCATGCAGCTGCACTACATCAGCCGCGAGAAGTATAAACTGAAAGCTGATCCGGATTTTCTGGAAGGACTACAACAGCAATTTGGCCAAGTATACTTGCTGCCCGAGGGCGGAACCAACCTGCTTGCCGTAAAAGGCTGCACCGAGATTGTTCAGGACATCCCCATAAAGTATGATTACATCTGCAGTGCGATGGGCACGGGCGGGACGCTGGCAGGCATTGTGGCGGGTTTGGAAGGGGAGAAGCAGGTGCTCGGTTTTCCGGCACTGAAAGGAGGGGCGTTTCTAAAGCAGGAAGTAGAGGAGCTGGTGCAGGCTTACAGCGGCTATACTTATTGCAACTTGCAACTTATCACTGAGTACCACTTTGGGGGCTATGCCAAGGTAAAGCCGGAGTTGCTGGCGTTTATGGAGGAGTTCCGGCAAAAGCACCATATTCCGTTGGAGCCTGTGTATACCGGCAAAATGATGTTTGGTTTGTTTGACCTCATCCGGGAAGGCTTTTTTGCGCGGGGTAGCCGGATTGTGGCGGTGCATACGGGCGGGCTGCAGGGCAATGCTGGCTTTAAGGAGCGGCTGGGGCTGCAGGTATAAGGCGCATTTTGTAGCACAATATTTGTATCTCCGTATCTGTATTTAAAAACAGATAAAGTTCTACATGCCCTTACTTCGTTTTCTATTCAAATTACTTCCCCTGGTTATACTTGTCTGGCTCGGCGTCTTTCTGTGGCGCACCGTCGGCGACTACTTCAGCAAACCGGACGTGGAAGAGGAGCCAAAGGTGGTGTTAAACTTCAGTACCGTGCTTACCTCAGTGGAGGACCTGGGCCGCATGGAGCTGGTGCGCTACAATTTTAAGGATGTGGTGGAGTATGAGAAGGAGGTGTCGCGGTGGATTCCTAACTCAAAGGTGGCGCTGATTGTGTCCGGTGAGGCCGTTGGCTGTCTGGATTTTACGAAAATAACGGAGGCCGACATCGAGTTCGTGGGCGACTCGGTGGTGCAGGTGGCCATGCCGGAGCCGGAGATCTGCTATTACAAAATCGACCACAACAAGTCCAAGGTCTTCAACAAAGAGAATACTTATTTTCAGGATGCGGACCTGGTGCAGGAGAGCTACCGCTACGCCGAGGCTAACGTGAAGGAGGCGGCCCTAAACTCCGGCATCCTGAACCAAACGAAGGTAAACGCTGAGAAAGTGCTAAAGCCGATGCTGGAGGAGATAACCGGCCGCCGCGTGGTGCTGGTGCCCCAGCGCAGAATCCAAAACCCGGAGATGGGGCCGAAGCGGTAGGGTTTGGTTGCTTAACGGATTGTATAAAAGGCGTACGAGGCGTAGCTGAAGTGTAGCCTATATACCATGTTGGCACTAAGTTGTTCTTTTATGATTCGGGAAACCACCAGCCTTCATGTCTATGCATGTATACTTTTCCCCTGTCGTCAACTATTCTTATTTCGCAGTAAAAAGGACTCTCTAATAAGTTACTATTCCCTGCATAAGCTCTTTGTTTCTGGAGGTCAAATTCTACAACCATTGTTGCTTCTTTAACAAATTCCATTGTTGAACCACTACTCTCAACCAAATTAGGGAACCGTTTATTCCAACTATCTATTGAATTACGAACCGGTTCAGTTAGCAATTCTTCTGGCTTTGCTGAATTGTTCATAATATCTACTTCAAGCCTATTTAGATTTGTTGTTCTTGCTTGCTTCAACAAATGCCCTAGGAAGTAGTCATCATTTATGTAGTTCATAAGACTAATAAATGAATGACCGAAATTGTGTGATACACCTTTTAAAGGCTTGTGACTTGGCATTTCCTGCTTTGAGTTACTTTCAATTTGTGCCAACTTCTAGATAAACGTATACCTATGCTTATCTGCACTATAAATGGAGTATATTTGTATATACTAAGTTCTCAACCAATAAACAAAATATAGTGAACTCTACCCTCTTCCTGCCGCAAGTTTAGCGGTAGCGTAACTTGTGGCTGTGCATGGCTGCAAGTTTGCAACTTGCTTTCTGCGGAGCAGAAAAATATACGCTTGCTGAAAGCATTTCTTCTTGAATGTAGCGAGTAATTAGCTGTAATCAATTACTTTTTGAAAGGCAGACTGTTACCGAACTTTGCCGCTTTAGCATGCCCCTCCGGGGCAGTTGAGTTGCAAACCCAACACTATTTTAGCCACAAGTTACGCTAGCGCTAAACTTGCGGCAGATTATACTTTTCTATTCTTTCTCCAGCCCCTTCAGCGCATCCTGTATCAGGTCGTTCTCATAGCCTTTGCTCATGAGGTAGTAGGTGAGTTTCTGGCGGCGGGCGAAGGGGTTTTTCTCCTTTTCGGTGGCGTTCTTCTTCTCCAGCAGGTGTAGCAGGTTCTGCTCGTATACTTCGGGGTCAATTTCCTTCAGGCCTTGCTTGATGCAGTAGTCGGAGATGCCTTTGCTCTTGAGGCCCTGCATAATCTTGCGGCGGCCCCACTTTTTCAGGCCATACTTGCCGCGCACATAGCTCTGGGCGTAACGTTCCTCATCAATGAGTTTTTCCTGGCTCAGGCGCACGATTAGCTCCTCCACGTCGTCGGGTTCGAGGCCGTAGGAGTAGAGTTTGTCGCGCACCTCCTGCTGGGTGCGGTCCTGGTAGGCGCAATAGGCGGCCGCTTTTATCAGCGCCTCCTTGGGGGTGTAGGTTTTCTGCTTCTTGTCGCGTTTCAAAAGTATAAATCAGCTTTTACAAAGATAAACAAGTTTAAGAGTTAGAGGGTTTGGGAGTTGAGGAGTTAAATATTTGTAGGGACAAGTCGCGACCTGTCCGCGCAAGGACAGCAGCTATAGCACTTATACTTCTGCACCAGTAGTTACAGATTCCCCGCCTTAGCCTTTATCGAGGGCCCCCTACCCCCAGGAGGGGCAGGGGTGGTTGGACCCGGTACTGCAAGCCTGCCTATCCTAAAATCCTGAAAATCCTGATCCAGACGAGCAATTAAGCTTACCTTTGCGGCAGGAAAGTACAAGATGAAGTTATCAAAAGGAGTGGTATACATGCTGTTGTCGACGTTCTTTTTTGCGTTGATGCAGGTGTGCGTGAAGTGGGTGCCGCATATTCCGGCCGAGGAAATTATCGTGTTTCGTTCGCTTATCTCGCTGGCGATAAGCCTGTGGTTCTTGCGCAGGGCGGGCGTGAGTGTGTGGGGCAACAACCGCAAATGGCTGCTGGCGCGAGGGGCTTTCGGGGCGGTGGCCCTGATTCTTTACTTCAACGTGCTCCAAAATATACCCTTGGCTACGGCAGCCACAATCCAATACCTTTCGCCCATTTTCACGGCTATCCTGGGCATCTTTATCGTGAAGGAGCGGGTACGGCCGTGGCAGTGGTTTTTCTTCCTGGTGTCGTTTGTGGGCATCCTGGTAATCGAGGGCGTGGAGACGAACGTGGATAGTTTATACTTGTGGCTGGGCGTGGCGAGCGCCGTGTTTACGGGCGTGGCCTATAGTATCGTGCGCAGGCTGAACGTGCAGGAGCACCCGCTGGTCATCATCTTTTACTTTCCGCTGGTTACGCTGCCGGTGGTGGGCGTTTATACGTTGTTTAACTGGGTGCAGCCCGAGGGCTGGGATTGGCTTGTGCTGCTGCTGGTGGGCCTGTTCACACAGCTGGGGCAGTACTACATGACGCTCTCTTACCAAAACGAGGAAATCTCCAAAGTAGCCAACCTCACTTACATTGGCATTATTTACGCGCTGCTGTTCGGCTTCTTTTTCTTCGGGGAGATGCTAAATGTCTGGACCTACGTAGGCATGGCGCTCGTGCTGCTGGGCGTTATCCTGAACGTGCAGTACAAAAACAGGCTTAGCAAAAATGCAACCCTGGCCACCGAATCCGGCTCTAAGTAAGCAGGAGCCCCGCGCCATAAAGTATAAAATTACGGTTTCGTGCTGACGAATAAGGGTTTCCTGCGTATCTTTTTAGCTGATATGTTTGCTACTAACCCTTTAGCACATGCGCCACACCTACCTGCTTTTGCTGCTGCTCTTATTGCCTGCCCTAAGTATGGCGGGCATCCTGCGCGGCCGCGTCACGGATGAAAACAACAAGGGGCTGCCCTTCGCCAGCATCTACATCAAAGAAACCGCCAGCGGCACCGCCACCAACGATCAGGGCCTGTATCAGCTGCAGCTCAGCCCCGGCACTTATACTTTAGAGTTTAAGTACGTCGGCTACCGTGCCCATACCCAAACCGTCACCATTAGCGAGGCAGCGCAGGAGCTGAACGTGCAGCTGCAGCCCGAGGTGCTCAACCTGAAAGAGGTGGTGGTGAAAGCCTCCGACGAGGACCCGGCCAACGCCATCATGCGCAACACCATCCGGCTGCGCAAATACCACCGCGACGAAGTAAACGCCTGGAGTGCTCGCGTGTACATGAAGGGCGTGGCCCGCATGGATAAAGTGCCTGCAAAAGTCTTGGGAATCAAGATTGTGGATGTGGATACGGGCATTGTATACTTGTCGGAGTCGGTGTCGGAGCTGGCGTTTAAAAAGCCTAACAAGGTGTCGGAGCGGATGATATCGAGCAAGGTGAGCGGGCAGAAGCGGGGTTTCAGCTTTAACCAGGCCTCCGAGATGAACATCAGCTTTTACGACCCGCTGCTGAAGGTGGAGGGGCTGAGCGAACGCGGCTTTGTGTCGCCGCTTGCCAACAACGCTTTCATGTTTTATCGCTTCGAGTACCTGGGCACCTTTCAGGAGAACGGCCGCACCATCAACAAGATAAAAGTCATCCCCCGCCGCAAACACGACCCGGTTTTCTCGGGCAACATTTACATTGTAGACGGCAGCTGGCGCATCCACAGCACCGACCTGAGGCTCACCAAGGATGCCGGGATTGAGTTTGTGGACTGGATACGGGTGCGGCAAGTATACGCGCCGGTGGCCGGGGAAGTATGGATGCCGGTGTCACAGCGCTTTAGCTTTGAGGGTGCGGGGCTGGGCTTTAAGGGCAGTGGCTACGCGATGGGAGTATACTCCAACTACAAAGTGCAACCCGCCTATGCCACCCCGCCGCGGGTGGAGGAAGTGGAGCCGGAGCCGGCCCCGCAAGCAGAAGTAGCTGCAGCCAGGCCAGCCAAAAAACCAACGTATAAAGTAGTAGCGCCACAGGAGGCTACGCCGCCGGCACAGCCCGTGGTAAGCGATGAGCTGTTTAGCAAGGAGGTGCTGCTGGTGGAGAAAGACGCCAACAAGCGCGACTCTGCCTATTGGGCTTCCATCCGGCCGGTGCCGCTTACGCAGGAGGAGGTGGTGGATTACCACAAAAAAGATAGCCTGGAGGTAATCCGTAACTCTAAACCCTACCAGGACTCGCTCGATGCGGTGCGCAATAAGCCTTCCTTCGGCAGTTTTCTGATGGGCGGTTATACGTACTCGAAGAGCTATGAGCGCAGGTTTTACCGTTTCGACCCGCTGCTGAGCCTGACGGGTGGGCCGAGCATCCTGCAGTATAACACCGTGGAGGGCGTGGCTACCGATGTGCGCGTGAATTACCGCCAGACGTTCGAGGACCGGACCTACTACCAGGTAGAACCGACGGTGCGCTACGGATTTAGTAATGAAAAGCTGAACGCCAAGTTGCTGCTAAGTTATCAGTACGACCCCATCAAAAACAGCACTATCAGTGTGGAGGGCGGTCGCTACGTAGCCCAGATCAACAGCCAGAACCCTATCTCGCCTTTCGTCAATACGCTTTATACGTTGTTTGCCGAGCGCAACTACCTCAAACTCTACGAGCGCGACTTTGGGCAGGTGAGCTACCGCAGCGAGCTCTGGAACGGCTGGAGGCTGAGCACATCCCTGAACTACGCGCACCGCATGCCCTTGGAGAACACCACCGACTTCAGCTTCAGGGACCGCGGCACTGATGAGCCGAGCCGCTTCACCTCTAACGTGCCGGTAAACGTCGAACTGGAGGATGCCTCCTTCACGCCGCACCAGGCCCTGACTTTTATGGCTGCGCTAAGTATACGGCCGGGCCAGCGCTATATCTCCCGCCCCGATAACAAAATCAACCTGCCCTCTAAGTACCCCACCTTTACCCTGAGCTACCGTGGCGGTTTTCAGGCCTTGGGAGGCGATGTGAAGTATAATACGGCGGGCTTAAGTATAGCCGACGATGTTAGCTTCGGCCTGCTGGGGCGCAGCAAGTACAGCGTACTCGGGGCTGTGTTCTGGGGCAAGGAAGATATGCGCCTGCTGGATTACAAGCACTTCAACGGCAACCGCACCTTTATCGCAGGCACTTACGAAGGCTTCCAGCTGCTCGACTACTACCGCTACAGCACCAACAACCGCTACCTGGAGGCGCACTACGAGCATCATTTCAATGGCTTTTTGTTCAATAAGATACCGCTGTTCCGCAAGCTGAAGTGGCAGGAGGTGGTGAGTCTGAATTACCTGAACACGCAGGAGTCGCGGCACTACCTGGAGCTGGGGCTGGGCATAGAGCATATTTTCAAGGTATTCCGGGTGGATTTCGTGACCTCTTTCCAGGAAGGCAACAAAGCCAGAACAGGGGTGCTGGTGGGCTTTGGGTTTTGAGGCAGTGAACCAGCGTAATTGCTGCTGGATAACCAAATAAGTGCCAGGGCCGTTAAAAAAGCCAGTGAACTAACGAACAAGAATCATGAAGACATCGGATATATTGAAATCAAGTTTGGCCCTGGCTTTTGCGAGTGTCGTAGGCTTTGGCTGTGGAAATAGCGCCACCACCGAGCAAGAGGAGCGCGACATAGGCACCTCGGAGGCGGTTGTAGAGGGGAATGACGCCGCTGCGAACTTAAACAACCCGCGTCCGGCCCCTATTGGCGACACAGCCGTAACCGGTGAGCAAGCCGACCAGTTCGGCGACTTGCCGCCCAACGTAGACACTGCCGCCCGCGAAATGCAACAGCTGGATAAGCAGCGACAGCAGCAGCAACGCGGCACCACCACGAATTAAGTATAAAAAGTATGAAAAGCTCCTCACTGGCGATAGTTGGTGAGGAGCTTTTGTTTTTGGGCGAGTTACCCCTCCCCAACCCTCCTCTAAAAACAGGGGAGGGAGTTATTGCAGCACCGGGTCCAACCACCCCTGCCCCTCCTTATCTAAGGCGGGGAGCCTGTAACTGCTGTGGCTGGATTTTACGCACTGTAGTAAGTGATACTGGTTGTTACACCCCTGTAGTCCCCTCAAGGGGACAGTTTGTACATGTTGCATAGCAAAGGCTTCGGCTATCGAAAGCTTCCCAGTTTTTCTGGGAGGCGCCTTGTGAGATCCGGTGCCCGTCAAGGGCAGCCGGAGCGCAGCGAAGGCAGGAGGGAACACAGCGCCGAGCAGGAAAACGAGGCCTCCCGGCCTGGGAGGGAGCCAAAGCAGGAGATGCAACAGTAGCTTATGTAAGTCTGGAGGATGAACGGAGACTAGCAAGAATAGCTTGGTTCAAGTTGCAGGAAACAGCGGCTAATAGCGGCACAAGCGGATGCTTGCGCAAGATTAAGTATAAAAGTATAGCAGAAGTATAAAAGTATGGCTTACGCGGACTCGGAAGTCCGCAGCAGAGAAGTTCCGGACAAGGATGTCCGGAACAGCGGCAATACAGTAAGTATAAAAGTATAGCTAAAGAATAAAAGGGCAGAAGCGGACGCTTGCGCCAGTAATAGCTATGAAGTATAGCAGAAACAGGTAGTAACCTGCGCCCCTACAACCTTGTGGCTCTCCTCACTTCACTACCGCCGTAGTGCCAACCGGGGGTATCACCAGCCCATCGCCCCGCTTCTTGCGGCCCTTCAGGTTAATATTATAAATGATGACGGATATGAAAATCAGGATGTAGGCCGCTACTTTGGTGCCCGTAGTGTGCTCGCCAAAGTATAGAAAGGCCATCAAAAAGTTGATGATCGGGTTGATGTACATCAGGATGCCGATGGTGCCTGAAGTAAGCTCTTTAAGAGCGAACAGGTTCAGGAATAGCGGAAGCACCGTAAACACCGCGCTAAGCAAACCTACATGCATAAAAAAGTGCGCGTCTAGCCGGGCATTGCCGCCGGTAAAGAAAGTATAAAACGGCCCGATGAACGCGAAAGCCAGCAGCAACTGCAGTTTCAGGAGCACAATCTTATCATAGGCCTTCATGAGGCGCTGCGTGATGAGGTAAAAGGCGTAGCTCAGGGCAATCAGCAAGCTAAAGAGCAGGCTCGACAGCTCTCCGCTGCCAATCAGGGCGCAGCTCAGGGCACTCAGCCCGATGGCCAGCCATTGATTTATCCGAAGTTTCTCCTTCAGCAATAAAAACCCGAGCACCGCCGTAAGTATAGGGCAGAGCAGGTAAGAAAAAGAGCCAGTCTGGATATCGATGTGGTTGACCACGTAGATAAACGAGAGCCAGTTGGTGGTGAGCAGTACGCCACCTAGGAAAGTATAAAGTATAAACAGGCGCTTCTCGCGGGCCCTGGAGTTCTTCACCTGTGATAGCGTTGCCAGCAGCTGCTTGCGGCGGAAAAGTAGTGAGATCAGCAGCAGCAACCCTACCGACATCGCCACGCGAAAGTATAAAATCTGGCCACTGGGGTACTCTGCAAGCGCCTTGAGCGGAAAGGGGATAAAGCCCCAGATAATAAATGCTGCCAGGCCTGCCGCATAATAGGGTTTTGTATTCGTTGTTTCCATGAAAAGCCGGAAAAAGGGTCAAGCGAGCAAAGGTATAGAATTGTTGGCTGTTAATTGCTTATTGGTGGGTGGGTAAATTATCTGAATCAGGATTTGCAGGATGGAAGGATGAACAGGATTGTGGTACCGGGTCCAACTACCCCTAACCCCTCCTTGGCCAAGGAGGGGCTAGGGGTGGTTACTGATGCAGAAGTATAAGTGCTATAGCTGCTGTCCTCAGTAGACGGGTCGCGACCTGCCCCTACAAATTTTTAACTCCCAAACTCTCTAACTCCTAAACTCCCAAACTTCCCCAACTTTCTAACTTTTTAACTTCCCAACTTTCTAACTTTGCACATGCTCACGTTTCAGCAACTACAAAGTATAACCCAGGGCAAGGAAGTACAATTTGTGCGGCCACTGCCCATCGTACACCTGCTCACTGACAGCCGCAAGCTTTCACAACCAGCGGGCTCCGTGTTTTTCGCCATCCACGGAAAGTATAACGACGGCCATACCTACCTGCCGCAGCTGTACACGCAAGGGGTGAGGGCCTTTGTGCTGGAGCAGGGCGAGCCGGAGGAGCTGAAACGCTTGTACCCGGAGGCCAACATCCTGCTGGTCAGAAACAGCCTGGAGGCGCTGCAGAAGCTGGCGGCCTGGCACCGGGCGCAGTTCGCCATACCCGTAATCGGGATAACAGGCAGTAACGGCAAGACGATTGTAAAAGAATGGCTCTCGCAGCTTTTGAGCACGGACGAACTGGTGGTGAAGAGCCCGCGCAGCTACAACTCCCAGCTGGGGGTGCCGCTGAGTGTGTGGCAACTGCAACCCAACCATACCTTGGGCATTTTTGAGGCGGGCATCTCGCAGCCCGGCGAGATGGAGAAACTGCAGCCCATCATCCGGCCTACCCTCGGCATTTTTACCAACATCGGCACGGCCCACGATGAGGGCTTTGCCTCCCGCGAGCAGAAGGTGCAGGAAAAGCTGAAGCTGTTTAAGGAGGTAGAGCTGCTCTTTTACTGCTCCGATTTCGAGTTGCTGCACCAAGCTGTACTTCTTCAAAGTATAAACTCCTTTACCTGGAGCCGCCAGCATCCGGAGGCCAACCTCTACATCAACGCCACCACCACCGCCGGCCACAGAACCATCGTAGTTTATACTTTCGCGAGGGAGAAGCAGCGCCTGGCCTTGCCTTTCACTGATGAGGCCTCGGTAGAGAACGCGCTGCATTGCCTGGCTATACTTTTGCACCGCCGCCTGCCGCTCTCCGAGATTCAGGACCGGCTGGACCGCCTGCACCCCGTGGCCATGCGCCTGGAGATGAAGGAGGCCATCAACGGCTGCTACCTCATCGACGATACCTACAACAACGACCTGGCCGGTCTCACCATCGCCCTGAACCTGCAGGCCAGCCAACCGCAGCGGGGGCAGCACACGCTTATACTTTCCGATGTGCTGGAGTCGGGTTTGCCCGAGGCGGAGCTGTACCGGAAGGTGGCCGAGCTGGTGCAGGCACACCAGGTGCAGCGGCTCATCGGCATCGGGCCTACTATCCGTAAGTATAGCCACCTGTTTCCGAAGGGGGATTTTTATACTTCCACGACAGATTTTCTGAAGGCGTTTAACCCGGATGCCTTCCGCAACGAGGTGATTCTGGTGAAAGGGGCGCGGGTGTTCGGGTTTGAACGGATTGTGCAGGCTTTTCAACAGAAGGTGCACGGCACGGTGTTGGAGGTGAACCTGGACGCGCTGGTGCATAACCTCAACTATTACCGCGCCAAACTCACCCCGGACACCAGGCTGATGGTGATGGTCAAGGCCTTCGCCTATGGCAGCGGCAGCTTCGAGGTGGCCAACCTGCTGCAGTTCCACCGGGTGGATTACCTGGCCGTGGCTTATGTGGACGAAGGCGTGGCCCTGCGCGAGAACGGCATCACGCTGCCAATCATGGTCATGAACCCCTCACCCGACAGTTTCCCCAAACTGCGGCAGTACAGCCTGGAACCCGAAATCTACGCACTGGAGCAGCTGCAGGCCTTTGTCGCCTCGCTGGAGCCGGAGGCAAAGTATAAAATCCACCTGAAGCTCGATACCGGCATGCACCGGCTGGGCTTTGAAAACGAGGATTTTGAGGCCTTGTTCGCCTTGCTGGCGCAGCACCCGCAGGTGCAGGTGGCCAGCACCTTCTCACATCTGGCCGGGGCCGATGAGGCCATCCACAACGATTTCTCGCAACTGCAGATTTCCCGTTTCAGAAGTATGGCCACGGCGCTGGAGGAGCGGCTAAAGTATAAAATCATCAAACACATCCTCAACTCGGCGGGCATTGTGCGCTTTCCGGAGCACCAGCTGGACATGGTGCGCCTGGGCATTGGCCTGTACGGGGTGGAGGCCACGGGCTCGGAGCAGGAGGCGCTGCGGCCGGTGAGTACGCTCAAGACCACAGTCTCCCAGGTGAAAAGTATAAAACAGGGCGATACGGTGGGCTACAGCCGCAAAGGGATTGCGGATGTGGACAAAATCACGGCTACTATTGCCGTTGGTTATGCCGACGGCTACGACCGCCGCTTCAGCAACGGGGTGGGGGAGGTGCTGATCAATGGCCGGCGCTGTCCCATCATCGGCAACGTGTGCATGGACATGTGCATGGTAGACGTGACGGGCGTGCCGGTAAGGCCTGGGGACGCTGTTACCGTGTTCGGCCCGGAGCTGACGCTGGTGGAGCTGGCGCAGCGCATCGGCACTATCCCGTACGAACTGCTCACCAACGTGAGCACCCGGGTAAAGCGGATTTTCTACTCGGAATAAGCCAGGACATCACTTTGCACCTGAACGCTTTCAGGAAATAACTGCCTCATTTTCAGAATTTAGCTTTGCGGACGGCTCAAATTCCTATTTCTTTTGCTTTAAAGTTGAACACCTCGTAACTTGCAGTTGTTTATAAACAGTCTAAATAAAGAGCGAATAGAGGTGGAACATAAGGCAGAAAAACAAGCGGTGCGCAGATCGGTGCGCGACATGGAGATAGGCGAGCGTGGCGTGATCTCTAGCCTGAATGACCCTGAAATGGGCCTGAAACTGCTTGAAATGGGTTGTATACCCGGTGCAGAAATCAAAATGAACAGCCGTGCCCCTCTCGGCGACCCGATCACCATCATCGTGAACGACTATACGCTCTCCCTGCGCCTAGATGAAGCAGAGACTATTTTACTCAAGCCGTAGACCTTAACATGACTGTAGCTACCCAACCTGAGATTAAACCGGCAGGGCGGAAGATCGCCAAGCCGGCAGAAGTGAAAATTGCCCTTATTGGTAATCCTAACTCCGGCAAGACATCGTTGTTCAATCAGCTTACCGGCCTTAACCAAAAGGTTGGCAACTTTCCGGGGGTTACAGTAGATAAGAAATCGGGCTTTATACAGCTTACGCCTTCCATCAGGGCCGAAATCATAGATCTGCCGGGATCTTACAGCCTTTACCCCAAGTCGCTGGATGAGCGGGTGATAACTGACTTGCTCCATGATCCAGCCTCCAAGCAATCTCCTGACCTGATTGTTGTTACCGCAGACGCCTCTAACCTGAAGCGAAACCTGCTGCTGTTCACGCAGCTGGCCGACCTGCAGCTGCCGGCGGTGCTGGCCCTGAACATGGTGGACGTGGCCGAGCAGGAAGGCGTAAAGATTGACATGGAGGCGCTGCAGCGCGAGCTGGGGGTGCCCGTTATCCCGATGAACGCCCGAAAAGGAGCCGGCGTGGCGGCCCTGAAGATTGTGATGACGCAGCAGCTGACTGCGCCGCAGAAGGCTTTCTATACTTTGCCTTCCGACCTTCAGCCGCTGCTCCAAAGTATAAAGTCCCGCTTCGGCCTTAGCAACGATTACCTGGCCTTGCAGTACGCGCACCTTTACAAGAGCCTTAAATTCCTGAAGGAAGAGGACGTGGCCTGGATGGGCGAACAACTGGAGAGCGCAGGCTTTAAATCGAACACCCGCCAGGCAGAGGAAACGATTGCCCGCTATACCCGCATCAACGAGCTCCTGCTGGATGTGGTGCGCGTGGAGAAAGCCGACAAGGACGAGAAGTTCAGCAACCGCCTCGACCAGATCCTGACGCACAAGGTGTACGGCTACCTCATTTTCTTCGGCTTGCTCTTCCTTATCTTCCAGGCCATCTTTGCCTGGGCCAGCTACCCGATGGATCTCATAGACCTGGGTATTGCCAACCTGAATGCGCTGATCCAGAGCAACTTTGAGGGGCCGCTTATCAACCTGCTAACCGAAGGCGTTATTGCCGGACTGGGCGGCGTGCTGATATTTATACCGCAGATTGCCATCCTTTTCGCCTTTATCGCCATCCTGGAGGAGACCGGCTACATGGCCCGCGTAACCTTTATGATGGACAAGGTGATGCGCAAGTTCGGTCTGAACGGTAAAAGTGTGGTGCCGCTGATCTCAGGGGTAGCCTGTGCTGTGCCGGCTGTGATGTCTGCGCGGACCATTGAGAACTGGAAGGACCGGATGATTACCATCTTCGTGACACCGCTGATGAGCTGCTCGGCCCGTATCCCGGTGTACACGGTGCTGATTGCGCTGGTGGTGCCGGAAGTATACTACTTCGGGTTCCTGAACCTGCAGGGCCTTGTGCTCATGGCGCTTTACCTGATTGGCTTTGTGGCGGCAGTACTTTCTGCCTGGCTCCTGAAGGTTATCCTCAAAGCCCGCGAGCGCAGCTACTTCATCATGGAGTTCCCGACCTACAAAATGCCGCGCTGGAAGAATGTGGGCCTGACGATAGTGGAGAAAGTAAAGGCCTTTGTGTTTGAGGCCGGTAAAATCATCGTGGCCATCTCCATTATACTTTGGGTACTGGCCTCCTACGGCCCGGGCGATAGCTTCGAGCGTGCCGAGCAGCAAGCGCTTGTGGAGGCACAGAATGAGGGCCTAACCGAGGAAGAGACCGAAGTCAGAATAGCCTCGCACCAACTGGAGATGTCCTACGCCGGCAGGTTCGGGCAGGCTATAGAGCCTGTTATAAAGCCCCTGGGCTACGACTGGAAGATTGGCATTGCGCTGCTTACCTCTTTTGCGGCCCGCGAGGTGTTTGTGGGTACCATGTCCACCATCTATAGTATAGGCGAGGAAGAAAACGTAACCACCATCAAAGAGAAGCTCGCCACGGTGAAGGATGATAACGGGGAGCCTTTCTTCTCTCCGGCACGGAGTTTCTCGCTCATGATCTTCTACCTGTTCGCGATGCAGTGCGTAAGCACCCTGGCCATTGTGCGCCGCGAAACCAAGAGCTGGACCTGGCCTGCAGCGCAACTGGTTTACATGAGCGGCCTGGCCTATGTGATGGCCTTTATCACCTACCAACTACTGCGTTAGCCTTACGCACAAAAGTATAAAAGCAGCGAAGCCTGGGGGATATTCTTCCAGGCTTCGCTGCTTTTATACTTTTTCAATATAGATTGTTTGCCTTCCGTCAGTTCATGCCTCTGCAGCTGCTTTAATATCTACCCATTGTTACCTGATATTTCTTCGTTTTCGTATAATATTTATATGATTTTGCCAATTTAATGGTGCTCTGGAGGAAAATGCCTCTGCAAAGAAATATGACCTTTATTTGCAGATGAATGTATTTTAAGATATTGATTATCATATAGTTAATATTGTGGCTTCCGGCGCATTGGACACCCCGTTACCGGCCTTTAGGCGGGAGATAATTTTGGTTGTTATGTTTTTGTACTATTATAATATTTTATTTAAGCTACAGTTGTTATGATACTGAATTTTACGCTCCATTACGACTGAGCCCGGGTTCTACCGGTTCAATTCCATAAAGTAATAAAGTAAAAGTATAACCATATATAAGGATTAAGCTCGGAAGCATGTAACACAGGGTGTTTGTGCTGCCGCAAGAGGTGATGCCTGCTTTTGCCACTGCCACCTTTCTGTAATCCAGTCCGCCTATACCTTTTTAATAAGCCTTGGCCTAGCATGGCGTTCTGCAGTTGCTTCTCTGTCTTGTGTATTCTTCTGTCACTCAGTCTTAAGCACTGAACTCTCACTAAACCTAAAGTACTAACACAATGAAGAAAATTATATTACTGACTTTCCTGCTCATGACGGTCTTGCTACACCAGGGCCTGGCGCAGGGAAGAACTGTTACCGGTAGGGTAACGGACGCTGCTACCAACCAGCCGCTGCCGGGCGTTACTGTTTTGGTGAAGGGTACCACCGTGGGTACGGCTACCTCCGGAGACGGTACCTATTCCCTGAACGTGCCCGAAGGCAGCAACACTCTGAGTTTCAGTTTTATTGGATACCAAAGTGTAGATCGCACTATTGGCAACGCCTCTACCATTGACGTGGCCCTGGCTACAGATGCAGAGCAACTGCAGGAGGTGGTGGTAACCGCCTTGGGTATTGAGCGCACCAGAAACGAGCTGGCCTATTCAGCGCAAGAGGTTAGCGGTGCGCAGATTACCCGAACAAGGTCTGCCGACTTCGTAAACACGCTCTCAGGCAAGGTGGCTGGCCTCGATATTAGATCGAACAACACCATGGGCGGCTCTACCAACGTGGTGATCCGAGGTTACTCCTCTATTACTGGTAACAACCAGGCGCTGTTTGTAATAGACGGCGTGCCGGTAAGCAATGCCAACAACAACACAAACGTCCGAACAGCTCAGCAGAACCCTGACTTTGGCAACCAGCAGGCTGGCGGTGTCGGTACCGACTGGGGCAACGCTGCAGCGGACCTTAACCCCGATAACATCGAATCGGTGAACGTGCTGAAAGGCGCGGCGGCAACGGCCTTGTATGGCTCCCGTGCGGCTAACGGCGTAATCATGATTACCACCAAGAAGGGCCGCAAAAACAGCCTGAACATTGTTGTGAACAGCGGTGTTACATGGAGTGAGATAGATAAAAGTACCTTCATCCGCTACCAGAAAGAGTACGGCGCCGGCTATTTTCAGGGCTTCCGTACCCCACAGGACCTGGGTAGCGGAGAAGCTCCGGTTGTCAGGTTCCAGGACGACGCTTCCTATGGTCCCCGCTTCGACCCTAACCTGCAAGTATACCAGTGGGACGCCATTGACCCTTTCCATCCAAACTTTGGCCAAACAAGACCCTGGGTGGCGGCTGAAAATGACCCGAGCAGCTTCTACGAGACAGGCGTTAACTCCAACCAAAGTATAGTAGTAAGCGGCGGCGGCGACCGGACTACCTTTAACCTGGGCTATACCCGCAACGATATCAAGGGTAACCTGCCAAACAGTACCATCGATAAAGATTTGTTCAACTTCAACGGGTCCTATGACGCTACGGATAAGCTGATTGTGGGTGCCTCCGCTAACTATTCGCGCACAGTAGCGGTGGGTAGGTATGGCACAGGCTATAACGGCCGTAACCCCAACCAGGCCTTCAGGCAGTGGTGGCAAACCAACGTGGATATTGATGAGCAGCGGGACGCTTACTTCAGAAACCGCCAGAACATCACCTGGAACTGGAACAGCAGCAACACGGGCCCTATCTACACCGATAACCCTTACTGGTCACGGTACGAGAACTACTCGAACGACAGCCGGGACAACTTCTTTGGCTATGTTACAGCCACCTATAAGTTTACAGACTGGTTTAACCTGGTGGGCAGGGCCGCTTTTAACACAACAACGGACTTACAGGAAGAACGCGTGGCTATAGGCAGTGCCGATGTGAGCCAGTACGCCAGGTTTAACCGGGACTTCAACGAGTCTAACTTCGACCTGCTGGCAAACTTCAACAAGAACTTCTCAGAGGATATCAGCTTTACGGGTCTTTTGGGTGCCAACCTGCGCAGGAGCCGCATGAGCTCTATCAGGGCAACCACGAACGGTGGCCTGGTGGTGCCCCGTTTGTATGCCTTGTCGAACTCGGCTAACCCACCTACCCCTCCTTATGAGGAAGGTGAGCGCATTGGGGTTGATGGTATTTTTGCCAGCGCGAACGTTGGTTATAAGGAAATGGTGTTTGTGGAGCTCTCAGGCCGTAGGGACAAATCGACTACCCTGCCCGAAGGAGACAACTCTTTCTTCTACCCAGCCATAGCGGCAAACGTTGTTTTCTCGAACTTACTCGAGCTGGAGTGGCTGACACACGGTAAAATCCGGGCCAACTATGCCGAGGTGGGTAACGACGCACCGGCGCTGAGTGTGCGGGATGTATACGACAAACCCACTGGCTACGGAAATATTCCGCTCTTCTCGCTCCCGGATATCAAGAACAACGAAAACCTGAAGCCCGAGAGGTCGAAGAGCTTTGAAGCAGGTCTGGAGGCGGAGTTCTTCAACGGGTTGTTCGGGTTCGACTTTACCTGGTATACTTCCAAAACGGTGGATCAGATCATACCTGTGAGCACTACTGCGGCATCCGGCTACACCCAACGCTTTGTGAATGCCGGTGAAGTGGAGAACAAAGGTATCGAGGTGGCGGCGTTTGTAACGCCTGTCAATACCCCGGATATCACCTGGACCGTGAACCTCAACTTCTCGCGCAACAGAAACGAGGTGTTGAGCCTGTTTGAGGACGTGCAGAACATCCCGCTGCAAAACTTCCAGGGTGGTGTTTCGCTCAATGCTGCCGTAGGGGAGCCCTATGGCATTATCCGAGGCAACGACTTTGTCTATACAAACGGGCAGAGAACAGTTAACTCAAACGGTTACTACCTGACTACGCCCGGGGCCAACAACATTATTGGCGACCCGAACCCCGATTGGCTGGGAGGGGTGAACAACTCCCTTACTGTAAAGGGGATAACACTGGCTTTCCTGGTTGATATCCGCCAAGGCGGCGATATCTTCTCGCTGGACCAGTGGTACGGAGAGGCCACCGGCTTGTATCCGCATACAGCGGGCCTCAACGACAAAGGTAACCCGTCGCGACTGCCTGTGGCGCAGGGCGGTGGTATACTCCTGTCGGGGGTGAAGGAAGATGGCAGCCCCAATGACGTGTATGCAGAGAACCAGGACGGTAACGGCTTGACCCCCTTCGGCTATGCGGCCAATAACTATGCGGGAGCACCACGTTCCTGGTACGTGTTCGACGGAAGCTTTGTGAAGCTGAGGGAGCTGGCCCTATCCTATGCCCTGCCCCAGGCGCTGGTCGAGAATATCGGCTTTATTAAGGGAGTAGACCTGCAGCTGATTGGCCGTAACCTGTGGATCATCCACAAGAACATGAAGTACTCTGATCCGGAAGAGGGTATTAGTTCCGGAAACGCAGGCAGGGGCTATCAGAGTGGTGCCTACCCGGCCATCAAAACCTACGGATTTAATGTGAGATTAAGTTTTTAAGCAACGGAAGATGAAAAAGATTCTTATATGCCTGCTCTCCATGGTGCTGGTAGCATCATGCGTAGATGATTTAGATGATTATAACGTAGACCCGAAGCGAACGTCAGAGGCACCACCTGCCACGCTGTTCACCAATGCGGTTCTGAGCCTGTCGGATGCGTTGACCACGCCTAACGTGAACTTCAACAACTACAGATTCTATGTGCAGCACTGGACGTCTACCCAGTACCTGGATGAGCCAAGGTACAACATGACTTCCCGCCTGATCCCGCAGAACATGTGGCAGGAGCTGTACAGGGATGTGCTGGCAGACCTTAAGGAGGCCAAAAGGCTGGTAACCGAGGACCAGTTCCTGGAAGCCGAGGAGAAGAATAACCAGCTGGCGCAAATAGAGATGATGGAGGTGTATACCTGGTTTGTGATAGTGACCACCTGGGGAGATGTCCCTTATACAGAGGCGCTAGATCCGACGAACGCTTTGCCCGCTTATGATGATGACCAGGCAATATTCAACGACCTTATCTCTCGCCTTAACACCGCCATCGGGCATGTAGACCCTGCAGCTTCGGGATTCCAGGCAGGGGACGTTTTTTACAACGGAGATATGGACCAGTGGCTAAAGTTTGGCAATTCGCTGAAGCTGAAAATGGGCATGGTGATAGCCGATGTGGATCCGGGACAAGCCAGAACGCTTGTGGAAGAGGCGGCGCCCAACGTGTTTACGAGCAACGATGACAACGCCGTTTTCCCTTATCTGAGTGCGCCCCCCAACAATAACCCTATCTCTGACAACGTGCTGGGCCCCTTTACATCCAGGGAGGATTATGTCGCCGCCAACACGCTGGTTGACGTCATGAACGCGCTCGATGACCCCAGAAGGCCGGAGTACTTTACTGATGTGGACGGCGAGTTTATTGGCGGGGTGTACGGCTTCGAAAACGTCTACACGGACTTCTCGACGGTGAGCGAGAAGATTGCCGACCCCACTTTTGAGTCACTGCTGCTGGACTATTCAGAAGTTGAGTTCTTGCTGGCAGAGGCCGTGGAGAGAGGCTTTAGTGTGCCAGGAACAGCAGAGGAGCACTATAATAGCGCTATAACCGCGTCCATTACTTACTGGGGCCGGTCAGAGGCAGAAGCCGATGCTTACCTGGCTCAGCCTGGGGTAAGCTATACTTCAGCTCCTGGCGACTGGCGGCAGAAGATTGGAACACAGAAGTGGATCGCGCTCTATAACCGTGGTTTTGATGCCTGGCTGGAATGGCGAAGATTGGATGCGCCGGACTTACAGCCTCCGGCTATTTCGGGAGCCGCTGCTCTGACAATTCCAAAGCGACTGATCTACCCTATCAATGAGCAAACGCTTAATCCTGAGAACCGTTCCGCTGCAGCCTCTGCCATTGGTGGAGATGAGGCAAGTACCCGACTTTTCTGGGACGTTCAGTAACAGGATAGATTGGTTGAAGAGAAGTAATAGGCTTCTTCATTGAGGAAAGGCTCCCGTCACCCGGGAGCCTTTTTTATGGCAATAGCCCAGAGGGAAAGCGAGCTGCCTTCCAGCATAACGCACTGCAGAAAAATCTGGAGCTGTGATGTACTTGTTTTAAAATTATAACCGGCAGGTCTCTAATGATTTGACACGCAACTGCGCTGCACATTTATAGTTTATATTAGATAGTTAAATATTTAAGTTATCCAAACTTCAGTTTCTGCGTAGACTAAGTCCTGAGGTGCGACAGGTACAGGCCATACTCTGCCAAGATGCTGCTCCCCGGAACTGAATAGTTATAGTGTTATCAAATAATTACTAAAACACACGTCTTGTTGTTTCTTGACAATCAGCCAGATGTTTTGGTTTTTACGCTTCAATAAGTATAAATGCAGGGATAGAATATTGAAAAAAGTAAATAATAGTTTTGTGATTATAGTTGCTTTTTAATAAACTTGTTGAATCATCTCACCTAAACAAAATTTTTATGATTAACACTTTACTCATTCTTGCCCCACCCTCGCGGTGCTTTGGGCAACCTCCATCCATTCTATTAAAAACGTCATAATCGCTGCCTCCTGAAAAAAGTGTAGCTGCTGCCCCGCATATTCGCGTGTAGGGGAGTTTGCGCCTGTTTCGGAGTTGCTGGCATGCGGCTGCTGCAAAGGTTACCAATGCTTTTGTAGTTAGCGTGGCGTAGCCTTGCCCTTAGGCTATCCTATGAAGCTTCCGCAGCCCTGTTTTGACTTATATCAAACTTTAACTCTCACTTTAAACTAAAACACAATGAAGAAAATTCTATTTCTGAGCCTCTTGCTTGTGACGGCCCTGTTGCACCAGGCCATGGCACAGGTAAGGGCTATTACCGGTAGGGTGACGGATGCCGCTACCAGTCAGCCGCTGCCAGGCGTGGCTGTTATCGTTAAGGGTACTTCAGTAGGTACGACGTCTGGTGTAGACGGATCTTATACCATCAATGTGCCTGAAGGAAGCAATACCCTGGTTTTCCGCTTTATCGGTTATAGCACCGTAGAGCGGCCCATTGGCAATGCTAGCACAGTTAACGTTGCTCTTGCAACTGACTCTGAGCAGTTACAGGAGGTTGTGGTAACTGCCTTGGGTATCAAAAGAGAAGAACGGACTGTTACGTATGCCACGCAACAGGTTGAGGCTGAAGACCTGAATATCACGCAGGGTATCAACGTAAAAGATGCCCTTGCTGGTAAGGTAGCGGGCGTACAGATTAACGGTCAGGCTGGTTCCAAACTCGGTCAGTTCGGTAAGATCCGTATCAGGGGAGCCATATCGCTGACCAGCGATAGCGATCCGCTCTACATCGTGGATGGTGTGCCTACGCCGGACCCGAACGACATCGACATGAACAACGTAGAGTCTGTGAACGTGCTGAAGGGGCCGAACGCCACCTCGCTCTACGGCCAGCGTGCAGAGGCAGGTGTGATTGTTATCACCACCAAGAAAGGCTCCGGAGCACTATCCGTGGAACTTACCAACTCCACCACCTGGGACAAGGTGGGCTACCTGCCTAAATACCAGAACCTGTACGGCAGAGGCTATGAAGGGGACGCCTCTTTTGGGCCATTTGAGTTCGACCCAGAAGCGCACCCAGCCGAGTGGCAGGTATTCAATGGAAAGCGTCACTTCCTGTGGGACAATAACTATGCTGACGAAAGCTGGGGACCAAAATTCGACGGACAGGAGTATGTGCCATGGTATGCCTGGTGGCCTGGAACCGCAGAAAACCCTAACCCATATTTCGGTAAAACAGCCAAGTATGAGGCACAGCCTGACAACATTAAAAACTTCTACGATACTGGCGTAACGCTGAAAAACTCCGTTGCCATCAGCGGCGGCGGTGAGAAGTATAACGCCCGCTTGTCCTATACAAATCTGGATCAGAAGGGCATCACGCCTTTCACAGACCTGAAGAAGCATTTCGTTAACGCTAACTTCGGTTTCAACGCCACAGAAAAACTCCACGTAGATGCTAACATTCGCTATACTACCTCGGAGATCAACGGTGACCAAGAGGATGGTTATTCTAACCAGACAACCGGTTCCTTTAACTCCTGGTTTGCCAGAGAGGTAAACACGGATATCATGCGGGAGTTAAAAGACCTGACTACGCCGGATGGCTATTCTGCTTCCTGGAACTGGTGGGGCCCTGACTACTATGCTTACTATGGTGGTGGCTTTAAAAAGCCTGCCTTCTGGTTCAACCCGTATACTTTCCTCGACCGTTACAAGCAGATCAGATCTAACGACAACCTGACAGGTAGCATGACGGCTACGTACAACTTCACCGACCACTGGTCTCTGTCAGCAACAGCCTCCAGGAATGTTACTGATTACAAGTACGAAAACTACTTCCCTTCTTTCCTGGCCAACTCAGCCGCACCGGACCTTTACAACCCATGGATCAATAGCTTCGGCAGGTATGAGTTCAACCAGTCTGAGAATAACTTCAGCTCCTTCCTGCGCTATGAGAACCGCTTCGGTGATTTCGATGTGAGCGCCTTTATCGGTGGTAACATTAGAAAGGATAAGTATAGCCGCTTCTCTGCTCAAATGACGGCTGACGCTAACACAGGCGGATTGATTATCCCGGATGTGTATACCTTCCCGAACGCAGGCATCGTGCCGACACCACAGACTTATATCTATGAGAAGCAGGTGAACAGTATCTACGGTAACGCTTCCCTGGGATATAAGGACATGTTATACTTAGATGCCAGCCTCAGACAAGACTGGAGCTCTGCCCTGCCTTCCGATAAGAATGGCTATAAGTACCCAGGTATTGGCGCGAGCTTTATCTTCTCAGAGGTACTGGACTTCGAGCCGCTTTCTTTTGGTAAGTTAAGAGCTGGCTGGGCGCAGGTAGGTAACGACGTGGCAGCCCTCCGTATCAACCCAATCTATGGCCTGGGTCCTCAGCCGTTCCAGGGTTCCAACCTGCTGGTTTATACGCCAACCGAATTAGTAGACCCAAATATCGAGCCGGCAACTAATACCTCGTTTGAAGCAGGTTTTGATGTAAGGTTTATTAATAACAGGGTTGGGGCAAGCTTCACTTATTATGATGAGAACAGAAAGAATGAAATTATCCCGGTAAGTATTTCAAGTGCCTCAGGTTATCAAACATACCTCACAAATGCCGGTGAATCCTCAAGAAGAGGCGTGGAAATCGCTGTAGACGGTGATATCTTCAAGTCAGAGAGCGGATTTAACTGGAACCTGCTCGTGAACTATGCCAGAAACAGAACTACTGTAGATGCTCTCCCCGAAGGCCTGGATGCGATCAATGCTCCTGGTGGCAGCGATGATTGGGCTTTCGTGACGGTAGTGCATGAGTTGGGCAACAACTGGGGCCAGCTGAGAGGCAAAGGCTTTGCAAGAGACGATCAGGGCAGGTTCATCCTGAACCCTGAGACAGGCTTGCACGAAACCGTTTCGAACCAATACTTTGGCAGCGTTCTGCCAGACTTTACCGGTGGTGTGGTAAACAGGATGAGCTTTAAGGGGCTTACGCTGGTTGCCGCCGTAGACTTCCAGAAAGGTGGTAAATTCTTCTCCCTCACAGAGCAATGGGGACGGTACTCCGGTCTGACAGAGGAGACAGCCGAGCTGAACGATAAAGGCAACAACGTGCGCGATGCTGTTGCGGACGGTGGCGGTGTACACGTAGTGGGTGTGGCCGCTGACGGTGCGCCGGTAGACATGTATGTAGATGCGATGGACTACAACATGCAGTTCCAGGCCAATACCATTGCAGAGCCGTTCATTCACGATGCCAGCTTCATTAAACTCAGAGACGTGAGCCTGTCTTATGACCTTACGAATGCTTTAAAGAACAACCTGCTGAAAAACAATGTGATCAAAGGTGCTTCAATTGGCGTGGTAGGCAGAAACCTGTGGCTGATGTCTGTATCTGATGATAACAGACACCGTTGGGACCCGTCTGAGCTTTCCAACACCTTCGGGGAGAACAGCCAGTTGCCAGGTACAAGAAGCTATGGTGTAAATGTTAGGTTGACATTCTAAAATTACTTGAGAGATGAAGAAAAAACTTTTATATATGGCATTAGGGCTTGTGCTGGCACAAAGCTTCACTGCCTGCGAAACTGTGGACTTTGGTGACACGAACGAAAACGTGAACGGTCCTAAGGAAGTATACCCGGCTGGTCTGCTGGCCGGGGCTATCGAAACGTTCTCCACCATGACCGGTAGAGATCCTTTCCTGAAACCAACCCTGTACGTACAGTACCAGTCTCAGGTAACGTATACCGACGAGATGCTGTATGCGGAGACGCCGTCATCCTGGAACACCTATTACGCCCGGATTCTGCCTGCCCTGAACCAGGTTATCTCCTATAACATGGATGAGGACAACCAATTGGACCCTAACCTGCTGGCGCAGGGTGATCCTATGAACCAGGCGGGTGTGGCCATGATCTACAGAGCCATTGTGCTCAAGAGGCTGACCGACACCTGGGGCGATGTCCCTTTCTCAGAAGCTGTGCAGGGCTTGAAGAACCTTACACCGGCTTATGACAAGCAAGAGGACATTTACCGCCAATTGATCGATGACCTGAAAGCCGGCCGCGACATGTTAGATGAGTCTGCTAGCGGGCCGAAAGGGGACCTTATCTATGGCGGAGACGTGGCTAAGTGGAAAAAGCTGGCGAACTCTGTGCTTCTGCAGGCTTCCCTGCAACTATCAGAAGTTAGCTCCTCAAAAATTAACCCGGCAGAAGAGTTCAGAGCTGCCCTGGCAGACCCGGCGGGCGTGATTGAGGATGTGAGTGATGAGGCGTGGTACAAGTTCGATGCCATCGCAGAATACCAGAACCCTTTCAACCCAAACAGAAAGGCTGACTATTTCTTGTCTGCTGAGTTTGTGGATGCATTTCAGGGAGATGGTGGGGAGTATAACCCTACTTCTAGCAAAACCTATGATGCCAGGATTGAAGTATATTCTAAGAATCCTGCATTAGAAGGAGTGCCCTATGGATTTAACGATGCCAGCGGCTCTGGTAAGAACCAGGTGTCTCCTACGCACTTTTGGTCCGCGACAGCTCCTTTACCATTAATGACAGCTTCTTATACTTACCTGAACAGGGCTGAGGCAGCTGAAAGAGGCTGGACAGAAGAGGTTGCAGTAGAGATGCTGACAAAAGGCATCAAGCTGTCCTTCGAATCCCTGGACACTCGCAAAGAGGTAGATATTGCAGAAGATGCAAATGTTTATACTGCTGCACGTCTGGCTGATGCCTTGAGAGTGGGGATGCTTCAGGTAATTGGGGAAGAAAAATGGAAGACACTGTTCCCGCAGGGCTTTGATGCCTGGGCAGAGTGGAGAAGAACAGGATATCCTAATCTTAAACCGGCCACGCACTACCTCAACGATGGCGGTATTGTTAGAAGATACCTGTACCCGATTGACGAGCGCACCCTTAATGCCACAAGCTTTAATGCAGGCATCACAGGCCTCAAGCCTGCAACCGATAAAAACACCTCCAGAGTGTGGTGGGATGTTGATTAGTAGGAGCTAAACAGGCTGACATGAACATCAAACAGATAATTCAAGATACTAGGTAGTAGTCTTCTTCATTGGAAAAAGGCCCTCGGTTTCCGGGGGCCTTTTCTTTTTCTCAGCAATGGAGCTTGCTGTACTTACATTTTTATACTTTCTCTGGGACTCTTCCCGCTATACTTTCTTATTGCTTATTTGTAAATCAAAAATACCGCCGGCTGCTTGTGGATGTCCGGGAGCTTGCCGCGCCACTGGTTTATACTTTTGGTTTGGATAAACTCGTGCTCCGGTGAGGTGATGTTGGCGGCGATGCAGAGTTTGGTGTCGGGATGCAGGGTGACGAGCAGGTCTTCGAGCAGCTTGTTGTTGCGGTAGGGCGTCTCCATGAAAATCTGCGTCTGGTTGCGCTGCTGCATTTCCTTTTCCAACTGACGCAGCGCCTGCAGCCTGTCGCGCTTTTCGATGGGCAGGTACCCATGGAAACAGAACTGCTGGCCGTTAAAGCCGCTGGCCATTAAACTCAGAAGTATAGCCGAAGGACCGGCAAAGGGCACTACTTTTATACTTTTCTGGTGGGCATACTTTACTACTTCGGCTCCGGGGTCGGCAATGCCGGGGCAGCCCGCCTCCGAGATAATGCCGGCATCCACCCCTTGCTCCAGCAGTGGCTTTAAAGAAGCCTGCACCTGGGCCGGCATGGCATCCTTGTCCACCTGTACGAATGTTAGCTGCTCAATCACCAATTCCGGGCAAATGCTTTTCACATAGCGGCGGGCCGTGCGCAGGTTCTCCACAATAAAGTAGGTCAGGTGCTGCACCGTGTCCTTTACCTGCGGCGAGATTACCTGGTCCTGCGTATCCTCTGCCAGTATGGTCGGGATTAAGTATAAAGTTCCGGTCTTTTTCATAGTACAAAGGTAACTACATTGTTGGAATGCTAAATCGCTGGGAGAAGCTGCAAAGTAAAACTGCCACCGCTTTGGGGCAGTGGCAGTTTTATCCGGATCCGGACTTTAGGATTAGAAGATTAACAGGATAGTGAGCAAAGTATAACTTAGATGCTGTACTTTAATCTAGCTTTATACTTTAATCCTTAGCATCCTTAAATCCCATAAATCTTAGTCCTAGTTGGTTTCTAAGAACCTGGTAACCAGGTTGTATACTTCGTCTGGCGCCTCGGCATGCACCCAGTGGCCAACACCCGGAATAGTTTCTACTTCTACCAGCGTAAAGAGGTGCTCGATATTGCCGTAGATGTCTTCCTGCTTGATGTAGCCCGAGCGGCCCCCTTTTATGAACAGGGCGTTCTTTTTAAAAGGCGTATCAGAGGTGATGGCAGCGGCGATATGGTCGTAGTTGTTACAGATGGCATCCAGGTTCATGCGCCAGCCAAAGGTATTGTCCTCTTTGCGGTAGAGGTTTTTCATCAGGAAAAGGCGCACATCCTCTTCCTTTATACTTTGCGCCAGCTGCTTATCTATCTCGCCCCGGCTGGTGGCCGTGCTCAGGTCCACCGACTGCAGGGCGTTGATGATCTCGTCGTGGTGCGGCGGGTAGGCCTTGGGGGCAATGTCTACCACAATCAGTTTGGTAATGCGGGTAGGATACTTGAGCGCATATTGCATGGCTACCTTGCCGCCCATGGAGTGGCCCATGATAGCCGGAGTAGGGATGCCTAATTCGTCCACCAGGCGCAGCACGTCGTCGGCCATCACGTCGTAGTTGTGTTCCTCGTTGTGCGGCGAACGGCCGTGGTTGCGCAGGTCTACCAGAAATACGTTGTAGTGTTCTGCCAGTCGTTTGGCCAAGGTAGCCCAGTTATCCAATGTGCCAAACAAGCCATGCAGAATCAGCAGCGGCTGGCCGTGGCCCATTTCTTTATAGTGTAATTTCATTTCGTTGTAGTTAATATAGGTAATGCTTACGAAAGTATAAGTGGTAAGATTAGTCTATAGTTGCTATGGGTCGTCTGGTAATTTGAGTTATAGTTAAAGTTATTAGGATAGCTAAAAGCGCTATAGTTGGCCAAAGTTTTTGTATGCCTGTACTATAAGTATGGAGCGTGTTTTGAAATTGCTCAAAAATAGTTAGTTGTTTTGCAGCGGGCGGCACAACTATAACATCATCACATAAAAGGCATTCAGTGGGTATAGGAATTTCCTCCATAACTCGCTTGGGTGGAGCAGGATAAGATACCCAAAGGTTATTCCCATATGGTAAAACACTTCTAATGTCTTCTTTTTTGAAGTAATTTATTAGACCTACAAATGAGCCATATGAAGCAGAGTCTTGAAATGTAAATTGAATGCCGTTAAGCGTATCTTCTGAAGCATATAATTTTTTGATAAACAGCTTAGCATTCTCGAGTGCAACATTATCTTTAATTACATTGCCTGTAAGTATAACTTGTTCATAATTCCGTTCGGGGAAATGCCAGTGACTACTAAAACTTGGATTCCAGAAATTAATCTCAATAACTCTTAAATCCAGCTTCTGAATTTCCTTCCTCCCGAAATAAACCAACAGCAAAGGCAACAGGACCAAGCTAATTAGCCCCGGTACATAGTATAGCTTCTTATACTTGCCTCTGCTCATTTTTATACTTACACGACTCTTATCAACTTCCCGCCATTCTTCCGCTCGGTTAGCACGCCCAGTGGCTCCAGTTGCAGGTTATACTTTTCAAAAATTGCCAGTACTTCCTCGCGGCCTACCGGGTCAACCGCCACTAGTAGGCCGCCGCTGGTTTGCGGGTCGCAGAGCAGGTGCTTTTGGTCTGGGGTGAGGGCGGCTAGCTTATGACCGTAGCTGTCGAAGTTGCGGTGGGTGCCGCCGGGGATGGCTTTCTGCGCCAGGTACTCCAGCGCCTCCGGAATAACGGGCACTTTATCAAAGTATACTTCAGCGCTCAGGTTACTGCCCTCGCACATCTCCGAAAGGTGGCCCATCAAACCGAAACCGGTGACGTCGGTCATGGCTTTTACCTGCGGCAGCTGCCCCAGTTCTGCCCCAATCTTGTTGAGCTGCATCATCTGCTGCGGAGCCAGCTGCGCGTGCTCGGGTTTTAAGATGGCTTTCTTCTGGGCGGTAGAAAGGATGCCCACGCCCAGTGGTTTGGTTAAGTATAGCTCGCAGCCAGCAGTGGCCGTGTCGTTGCGCTTCAGATTTTGGATATCCACCATGCCGGTCACGGCCAGTCCGAAGATGGGCTCGGGGCTGTCGATGCTGTGGCCACCGGCCAGCGGAATACCTGCCTCGTGGCAGATGCTGCGGCTACCTTCTATCACGCGCTTGGCTACTTCCGGGGCCAGCTTGTCGATGGGCCAGCCCAGCACTGCGATAGCCATCATAGGCGTGCCGCCCATGGCATACACGTCCGAAATGGCGTTGGCCGAGGCAATCCTTCCGAAATCATAGGCATCATCCACAATCGGCATGAAGAAATCGGTGGTGCTGATAACGGCGCGGCCCTGGCCGATGTCGTACACAGCGGCATCGTCGCGGGAGCTGTTTCCCACCAGCAAATTCTTCTCCTCGGGGTAGGTGATGTCAGAATGCAGGATAGCATCGAGTACTTTGGGGGATATTTTGCAGCCGCAGCCAGCGCCGTGGCTGTACTGGGTCAGTCTTATACTTTCGGTGGATGTTTCTTCCATGGTTAAAGCAGGTTATGTTTTTTGGCAAAGGCTACCACCAGGGCAGCGTTTTCTTCGGGGTCTATACCAGGCAGCTCCAGCGGCAGCACGTGCTGCTTTTTGGCCAGGTCATAAGTATAGGCTTTGTCGTAATACGTCAGGGCGATTTCCACCATCTTCTCCATATCCCCATCCGAGATGGCAGCCAGGGCTTCTTTGGTAGCCAAGCCGCCCAGGCGCTTTTTGATTTTCAGGATGGCGGTGGCAAGTATGGCTTCGTCGGTACGGCAATACTCCTGGGCCAGTTTCTGTACCCGGAGCTTATGGGGCACCTGCAGCATAATGGTCGGCGCGGCCTGCATCTGGTCGAAGAGCGGTTTGGGCAACTGTACTTTGCCGATGGTGATGCTTTCATCCTCCAGCCACAGCGGTAGCTGGGCATCCAGCTGCAGCAGCTCTGTGCCCAGCAGGTTCTCGAAGTGCTCGGTGGAAGGCTGAAGGGGCATGCCTATACTTCCGAAGGCGGATCCTTTGTGGCTGGCAAGCTTTTCCAGGTCTATACTTTGCTGGCCATGCTGGTGCAAGTATGGCAGGAGATCGGTTTTGCCGCTACCTGTGTGGCCGCTAAGTATAACCAACCGGCGGGGCTTCTCGAACTCGGCCTGCACCAAGCGGCGAAAAGCTTTGTAGCCTCCCTTCAGCAAGTATACCTCAAACCCCGAAAAACCCAGCAGCCAGGCCATCGCCCCGCTGCGCATGCCGCCACGCCAGCAATGCACCAGCACCTCTTTGTTTTTAGCCAGCTTGCCCGCCTCCTTCACAAAGCCTGACATACGCGGACCAAATAAATCCAGGCCAATCAGTACCGCCGGGTCGTGGCCCTGTTGTTTATAGGCGGTGCCTACCTTGGCGCGCTGGGCATCATCAAAAATAGGGAAGGAGTGTGCCGCAGGAATATGACCGGCCGCATACTCTTTGGGAGCGCGCACGTCCAGCACAGGCAGCTGTTTTGCCCTCTGCAGAAACTCCTGTATGCCGATGCTGTGGACCATCTACTTGAGCTGGCGGAGGTAGAGCTGGATCGTATTCTCCAGCCCTAAGTATAGCGCATCGCAAATCAGGGCGTGGCCGATGCTAACTTCCAGCAGGCCGGGCAGCGTATCATGCAGGTACTTGAGGTTGTCCAGGTCCAGGTCGTGGCCAGCATTCAGGCCGATGCCGTACTCCTGCGCCTTCAGGGCAGCCTTCAGGTATGGCGCGATGGCCTCTTCACGGTTCTTGTGGTAATTAACCGCATAGGCCTCGGTGTATAGCTCCACGCGGTCCGTCTCCACCAGGGCGGCTCCCTCGATGATACTTTCCACCGGATCCACGAAAATAGACGTGCGGATGCCGAGTTCTTTCAGCTCCAGGATCACATCGGTCAGAAAGTCCTTGTGCTTGAGGGTATCCCAGCCGGCGTTGGAGGTGATGGCATCCGGGGCGTCGGGCACGAGCGTGGCCTGCGCGGGCTTAATCTCCTTCACCAGCTTCAGAAACTCCGGTGTGGGGTTGCCTTCGATGTTGAACTCGGTGGTGACTACCTCCTTCAGGTCGTACACGTCGCGGTAGCGGATGTGGCGCTCGTCGGGGCGTGGGTGCACCGTGATGCCTTGTGCTCCGAAGCGCTCGCAGTCCTTGGCCGCCTGCACTACATTTGGCCTGTCGCCGCCGCGGGCATTCCGCAGCGTGGCAATTTTGTTTATATTTACACTCAGCTTTGTCATGGCTCTTTTTTCGGGCCGCAGCCCTGTTGTTATCATACGAGTTTAGAATGACTAAATTAGTGGAATTTTATGTAAGATGACAGTAGGCGGATATGGCCTTTGGAGCTGGTAGCCACGTAAGCAATAGCATCTCAATCAGATAAAGTATAAAACCAAAAACTATGACGCTAAAACAACGCATCGATGCGGACATCAAACAGGCAATGTTGGCCAAGGATAAAGCCCGCTTGCAGGCGCTCAGAGGTATAAAGTCGCTGATTATGCTGGCCGAAACCGAGAAGGGCGGCACCGAAGGCATCGATCAGGCCACCGAGCTCAAGCTGCTGACCAAAGCCGCCAAACAACGCCGCGAATCGGCAGAACTGTACGCCCAGCAGGGCCGCGCCGACCTGGAGCAGATAGAAATGGCTGAGCTGGCCGTGATTGAAGAGTACCTGCCCAAGCAACTGGACGAGGGCGACCTGCGCATACGCCTAGTAGAGATTATCCAGCGGGTGGGCGCCACCGGCCCCTCCGACCTGGGCAAAGTGATGGGCGTAGCCTCCAAAGAGCTGGCCGGCCAGGCTGACGGACGCGCCATTTCTCAGGCAGTAAGCGACCTGCTGAATAATACCGATTTTTAAAGTATAAATTTGCAGTTGTTGCCGCCATTCTTCCAGGGCGGCAACAACTGTAGCTTTCGGGCAAAGTATGGCTGGGCTATACTTTGCCCGAAAGTATGAAGTGCTGCTACTTCCACCCTTTTTATAGATTATGAGTATGTTTGACATTTTTCTGGCTATTCCGATTGCCTATGGCGCCTTCATGGGTTTCCGGAAGGGCCTGCTGCTGGAGCTGGTGTCGCTGGTGGCGCTGGTGCTGGCTATACTTGGCGGCCTGAAACTGCTGGACACGGCCCTGCCCCTGATGGCCGGTTTTATTGGCGACGCGCACGGGCTCTTGCCCTACGTTACCTTCCTGGTCGTTTTCGTGGGCATCATCCTGCTCATCCACCTGGGCGGCCTGCTGCTTAAAAAAGTAGTGGACTTTACCCCCTTCGGTTTGTTCGACAACGTGCTGGGCGCCATACTGGGCGGCCTGAAGTGGTGCCTGGCCCTGAGCCTGCTGCTCTACGTGTCAGACATGGCTGGCATCAGCGTGTCTAAAGATACAGCGGCGGCCTCGATGATTTACCCGGTGGTACTCAAAACCACTCCTTACGCCCTCGACATCCTGAGCTACGTGCTCCCGTTCATCAAAGCCCTCATCACCTCGGTTAGGCAACACTTTTAGGAGTTTAAGAGTTGGGGAGTTAGAGAGTTTAGGAGTTATAGTTGCTTAATATGATATTCATACTTTGCAGCAGCTCCCGGAATCCATTTGACGACAATGAGAACAAAGGCTTATACTTCATTAACTCTCTAATTCTCTAACTCCTAAACTCTCCCCATGCTTTTGCTGCTTGATAACTTCGATTCCTTTACTTACAACCTGGTGGATTATTTTGGCAGGCTGGGGGTAGAGATGCAGGTGGTGCGTAACGATGTGCCGCTTGAGGAGCTGCAGCAACTGCCGGTAAAGGGCGTGGTGCTCTCGCCGGGGCCGGGCGTGCCGCAGCAAGCCGGAAGTATGATGGAGGTGATACATCATTACCATAGCCGCGTGCCGATGCTGGGCATTTGCCTGGGGCACCAGGCGCTGGGCGAGTTCTTTGGGGCCAGGCTGGAGAAGGGGCTGCGGCCCATGCACGGGAAAATCTCGGAAATTACCTGCGAGCCGGACGCTCTTTTTGAGGGACTGCCCCGCACGATGCCGGTGGTACGTTACCACTCGCTGGTGCTCAGGCAGGTGCCGCCAAGTATAAAACCACTGGCCCATACCGCGGAAGGGGAGCTAATGGCCTTCCGCCACCGGGAGCTGCCGCTGTACGCCCTGCAGTTCCACCCCGAAGCGGCCCTGACCACGTATGGCCTGCAGATGCTCCAAAACTGGCTCCGTACAGCAAAGTTGCTAGACTCCTCAGTTAATTAATCCGAATAAACGCCGAGCCTTCCCGTTGACTGAGCCTCTTTCCAGTTACGGAGACGGCATTTCGTGTATAGTATTCTATAAATTGCCCGCATTTGGGATGTTGGTACCTCTCCGTTTTCGGCGGCGCTATTTCCCTGCGAGGATTTGCTAGGGCAGCGGCTAGAAACAAGCGCTTATTTATACTTGTATCCCTGTTGCTTTACAAGTATAAGGCAAAGCATTTTTATGCGATTCTGGCGCAGGAGCAGCATCTGACAGAGGAACGGGCAAAAAAAGGCGTTTTGCTAATCTGCTCTATATGCTTCAAATTTGGGTTAGTATTGTTAATATTGCGCGAACATCGGGCCGTTAAGGCTCAGCCTTTGTTTTTACATGGCAAGCAGGCGAATTTATACTTTTGTGGCACTTGCGGGCTAAGGCCGTTGCGGGTTCCGGAAACCGGTTGCTGCTGTAAAAAGTATAAGCAAAGGCAGCGCACGGGTTTTTTATAAGTTTTTCGATTCATGGATTTACAAGTCAGACAAGAAGGAGATTATCAGTATATTGATGAGGGAGAAGGAGAAGTGCTGCTGCTGTTGCACGGGCTTTTCGGGGCACTCAGTAACTGGAACGGCGTTGTAGACCATTTCTCGAAGAACTACCGGGTGGTTATCCCGCTCATGCCGATTTACGAAATGCCGCTGCACAAGGCGGGCGTGCCGGGCCTGGTGAACTTTGTGGAAGGCTTCGTGAAGCTGAAAAAGCTGCGCGACCTGACGCTGCTCGGCAACTCACTCGGCGGGCACGTGGCGCTGGTGTACACGCTTGATAACCCGACGATGGTAAAGCGCCTGGTGCTTACCGGCAGCTCCGGCCTGTTCGAGGATTCGATGGGAGGCTCGTTCCCCAAGCGCGGTAACTATGCCTATGTGGAGGAGCGCGTGGGTTATACGTTCTACGACCCCAAAACAGCTACCCGGGAACTGGTGGACGAGGTGTTTTCCATCACCAACAGCAACGCCAAGTGCCTGCGCATTATCTCCATCGCCAAGTCGGCGCAGCGGCATAACATGGCCAAGGATATCACAAACATTCAGGTGCCCACGTTGTTAATATGGGGACTGAACGATACAATCACTCCGCCCCTGGTAGCGTATGAGTTCAACAGACTCATCAAAAATTCCGACTTATACTTTATAGACAAGTGCGGGCACGCCCCCATGATGGAACATCCCGAGAAGTTTAACAGTATCTTAGAGAAATATTTAGAACGAACCCCCATAGCCTCACCGGTATGATAGCAGAAGAACTCATCAACCAAATGATACCGCCGCTAAAGCTCTACGACACCGTGGAAAAGGCTTTGCGTTGGATGGATGAGTTCCGTGTAAACGAATTGCCGGTGGTGAGCAACCGCAAGTATATGGGGCTGGCCACTGAGCTTAGCCTGATTGAGCTGCCCGACCGCACGCAGCCGCTCAAGGACCTGGAGCTGCAATACAAGGACGTGCACGTGCAGGGGCCGCAGCACTTTTACGATGTGATGGAGGCCGCCATCAAAAACAAGATACAGGTAGTGGCCGTGCTGGACGACGAACAGGACTATATGGGCGTGATCACGATCAACGATACCCTGGCGGCATTCGGGCAGATGTCGGCGCTGCAGGGTTCGGGAAGTATACTGGTGCTCTCCATGCCCGAACGCGATTACTCGCTGGCCCAGATCAGTCGCCTTATAGAGGAGGAGAACGTGAAGATCCTCAGTGCCTACGTGTCGCCGGATGAGCTGGACCCTTACAAGATAAAGCTTACCCTGAAGCTCAATACCAACGATCTCAGCCGCATCATTGCCACTCTGGAGCGCTTCGAATACCGCATCACTGCCCAATTTAACGACAACACCGAATACGACGTGGGCCGCGATCGGCTCGACATGCTCTTTAAATACCTCGATATTTAATGCTGGCGCGGATGCTGCTGCGGATCCTCCCTCTTATACTTATACTTTTATCCGGAGCCGCTGCGCTGGCTAACCCCTGTGACGTGATGGCCGTGGTGGTAGCCGACATCAGTTTGTCGGGCAACGAGACCACCAGGGACCAGGTGATGCTGCGCGAGCTGACCTTTGCCCCCGGGGATACCATACTTGCCGAAAACCTGGAGCCCCTGCTGGAGGAAAACAAACGGCGGCTTTTTAACCTGCGGCTCTTTCACCATGTAAACTATACGTATACTTGCTCCGAGGGGCAGGTGCAGGTAGCGTACGAGGTGCAGGAGCGCTTTTACCTGTATCCCATTCCCATCTTTGATTTTGCCGACCGTAACTTTAACGCCTGGCTGGAGAAAAAGGACTGGAGCCGCATCGACTACGGCCTTAACCTGATTCGCCGCAACTTCAGAGGGCGCAACGAGGAGGTGCGTGTGCGGGTGCAGCGTGGCTTTAACAAACGGCTGGAACTAGCTTACCGCATCCCATACGTGTGGCGAAAGTATAACATCGGGGCAGATTTCTCAGTGGCCGATTACCGCAGCCGCACCATCAGCTATGCCAACCTGAACAACAGGCAGCGTTTTTTTGAGCAGGAAAGCGGCATGCCCATCCGGCGCAGCTCTGTGTCGGCGGCGCTGGTGCACCGGCAAAACGTGCAGCGCCAGGCAGGGCTTCGGCTGTCCTACTTCAACGAGCGTATCTCCGACTCGGTGGCCTTCCTAAACCCGGAGTATTACCGGGAGGCGCAGCAGGAGCGGCAGTACACGCGCCTGGAACTGTACCAGGTCATCAACCGCCGCAACGATTTTGCCTATCCCACAGCCGGCAGTTACTTCGAGGCCATTGTGGCCCAGACCCTGTTTCTGCAGAGCTCAGGCTCGCCTTTTACCACCGCCCGCGCCAAGTATGTGCAGTATGTGCCGCTGTCGGGCAAGTATAGCTACATGGTGGGGGCAGAGGGCCAGCTGCGGCTGGCCGGCAAGCACGCCTTCGCCGATAACGTGGCGCTTGGGTTCCGGTCTTACGTGCGCGGTTACGAACTGTATGTGGTTGGGGGGCAGCACTATGGGCTTTTTAAACAAGGCTTAACGCGGCAGTTGGTGGATATTAAAAGTATAAATCTTAAATTTATCCATAATCCAAAGTTCAACAGCGTGCCGCTGGCCTTTTACCTGAATGCTTTTACAGATGTGGGCTACGTGGTGGACGATGTTTTTGAGCAGGGAAACCCGCTTACCAACCGTTTGCTGCTGGGCAGTGGCCTGGGCTTGCATGCGGTAACATTCTATGATATCGTGCTGCGCCTGGAGTATACCCTGAACCGGGAGGGCGACACAGGTTTATACTTTAGCGCCCGATTTCCTTTTTGATTTGATGACGTATAAATTTAGCTGTTAGTTACTGGTTGTTAGTTTTTCGTTGTTCCTTGCCGGGCTTTCTAACTCCCAAACTCTCTAACTCTCCGACTCTATGAAAATCGCCATACTTGGTAACCCGTTTGCCGACGACATCATCCCTTTTATACAAGCGCTTTTTGATGAGCTGCAGCGCCGGAAGGCCCAGCTGTGCCTGGTAGAGCATTTCGAGTTATACCTGAAAAACACCATCAACCTGCCCACGGGTATAGAAACCTTCCGGCGTGGCGATAAGCTGCCGGGCGTGGAGGTGGTGCTGAGCATTGGCGGGGACGGAACCCTGCTCGATACGGTAACTTACATTGGAGCGCAGCAGATACCTATACTTGGCATCAACACCGGCCGCCTCGGCTTTCTGGCCACCATTCCCTACGACAGCATCAACATCGCCCTGGATGCGATTTACAAAGGCCATTATGCTTTGGATGACCGGGCCCTGATCCGTGTGGACTCCGATCAGGAGGTGTTTAACGGCATTAACTTCGGTCTGAATGAGTTTAGCGTACTTAAGCGCGATACTTCGTCCATGATAGTGGTGCATACGTATATAGATGGTGAATATTTGAATTCATATTGGGGCGATGGCCTGGTAGTGGCCACACCCACCGGATCTACGGGGTACTCGCTTAGCTGCGGAGGGCCACTGGTGCTGCCACAGACCAACAATTTCGTCATTTCACCCGTATGTCCGCATAACCTCAATGTGCGGCCCATGATTGTTTCTGACCGCAGTGTCATTTCTTTTGAGGTAGAGGGGCGTAGTAGCAGCTACCTGGCTGCACTGGACTCCAGGTCTACACCAGTGGATATGAATGTGCAGTTGGCAGTTCGGAGGGAAGCATTTGTTGCCAGGCTGGTAAAGCTTCACCATGTTAACTTTTTGTCGACGCTACGCAGCAAGCTAAACTGGGGGCTGGATAAGCGGAATACCATCATAAAATAATATTAAATATATTTGTTATAATATTTTATAAATTAAGTATTCTCGCTATTTTTGGCTTCTATTAATTTAGGAAGAATGCAAGCTTGCTGATACGCTACCCTTTATATATTTCTCTATTATGAAGAAACTTTGTACCCTTGTTTTAACACTTGGTATTTTGCTTACTATTGCCTCTTCCGACGCAGAAGCGCAGCGTTGGACGAAGCGTAAGCAGTATGGTACTGTTGGTTTCACGCTTGGTGCCACGAACTACTTCGGGGATATTGTGCCGCAGCCGGACTTCACGAGCTTCCGTTTCAAGTCTACCAGACCAAGTGCCGGAATCAGCTATTCGTATCGCTTTGCACCGCGCTTTTCCTACCGGGTAGGGTTTAACTGGGGGCGTATCACAGGTGACGACGCATTGAGTGCGTCTGCAAACGAGGGTGAGAACAGAGGCCGCTACGGAAGAAATCTATCTTTCCGAAACGATATTAAAGAACTGAGTGTCGTAGGTATCGTAGACCTGTACGAGAACCGCAGCACCTTCCAGCGTCGCCCTGATTTTGTGCCCTACGGCTTCCTGGGTGTAGCGGTGATGCACCACAACCCCAAGGCGTATTATGATGGCAACTACTTTGATGCATCGCATAACAGGCAGCTGCCGGATGCCTACAATATCCCTTCCGGATGGTACGAGCTGCAGCCTTTGGGAACTGAAGGACAGCATCTGGGCGGGGATAACCCGAAGCCGTACAAGCGCGCGCAAATTGTAGTTCCTTTTGGTCTGGGTGTGCGTTATAAGATTGACAGATACTGGGACCTGAGCTTTGAGATTGGCTGGAGAAAAACATTTACCGATTACCTGGACGACGTAAGTGGTAGCTACGTATCCAAAGCAGCGCTGCTAGGCGACGGAACTACCGAAGCACAGCGTGCGGCAGCTATCTTCGCCGACAGGAGTGCTGCCTCTGGCTTTGCATTGCAAACCGACCCAAGCGGTACTCCATACGACATAGTAAGAGGTTATGGCAGAGACGGTCAACAAAGAGGTGACCGCGAGGACGATGACTGGTACATTAACACCGGTATCACTATTAATTATATTCTATCACCACGCATCAGAAGTCCGAAGTTTAGATAATAGAACGGGCAGCGATTGCGTTGTTCAACTAAACTTTGCTCATACTACATGATTTTACGCACTTTGCCACTGGCGCTCCTTATTTGTCTACTTCTGCAGATAGGGAGTGCTTTTTTTTCTACAAGTGTTCAGGCACAGGGCAACCAGCCCGTTACTACCTCTGAGATTGGCATAGGAATAGGAGGGGCTAACTATAAAGGAGAGATTTCACCAAACTACCGCTTCCTCAACAACCAACCCGCCCTTACGGTATTCTATCGCCGGGATATGTCCAATGCTATTACGCTGCGCGGGGGCCTGCTGGGGAGTCATCGTATCTTCGACGACAGAAGTTTTAGCGATGAGGCTTTTGATGAACGCCCGCTGCATGCTTACCGCCAGGCCGAGCTGAAGTTTAGCTTGCTGGAGCTTTCCGGGGTGGTAGAGTACAACTTCCTGGATTATTATGACCGCAGCCAGAGCCCGCGCCTGTCGCCGTACCTGTTTGTAGGCATTGCAGGTATGCTATACAACAAAAAGCTTTATATGGCGGGCAATGTGGAGCGGGAGTTCGACACAGACATAACCGTTGCCATTCCGGTAGGGGTAGGGCTAAAGTATGCCTTAAGCACCCACTGGAACCTGGGGCTGGAGTTTGGCGCCAGAAAAACCTTCACGGATAAGCTGGATCACCTCCAGGCACCTGATTTTCCGGAAAATATTGCCAACCCACACGATAACGACTGGTACTTCTACAACGGCATCAGCATCTCCTATACTTTCTACCGCTACAACTGCCCTCCAATCTACAAGAAAAGACCGGGTCTCTTAGATTAAGTTGCAATCATTCATGAATTTCTCTTGCTTTTTGTAACTTGCAAGGAAATCGTGTTTTAATGAATCTGAAGGAGAAAGTAGACTTAGGCAATTTACCAAAGCACATAGCCGTTATCATGGACGGTAACGGGCGATGGGCAAAGAAAAGGGGAGGCCTGCGCATCTTTGGGCATCAAAATGCCATTGAGGCTGTGCGCAGCACGGTAGAGGGCGCTGCAGAGTTGGGAGTAGAGTACCTGACGCTTTACGCTTTTTCCACCGAGAACTGGTCGCGGCCTGTAGAGGAGGTTTCTGCCCTGATGACCCTGCTGGTATCCACTATCCGGAAAGAAGCAGCTACATTAACTAAAAATAATATTCGTTTGCAGACGATTGGCAATACTGCCAGCCTGCCGAAGGCCTGCCAGCGCGAGCTGATGGAGGCCATGGAGATAACGAAAGACAACACCCGAATGACCCTGGTGCTGGCACTGAGCTATAGTGGCCGCTGGGATATTACCCAAGCCATGCAACGCATTGCCGGAGAAGTGGCTCATGGAAGTATAAAGGCAGATGAAGTAAACGAGTCCGTTGTGGCGCGTCACCTTTCCACCGCAGGTATGCCCGATCCGGAATTGCTGATCAGAACCAGCGGGGAGCAGCGCATCAGCAACTTCCTGCTCTGGCAATTAGCTTATACTGAGTTATACATTACAGAGTTGCTGTGGCCCGATTTCCGGAAAGAGCATCTCTATGAAGCGATATTATCTTACCAGCGCCGTGAGCGCCGCTTCGGTAAGACAAGTGAACAACTAACCAAGTGATAAACGCACGAATGATTAGATGCATTTGGGTGCTTGTGTTGCTGCTTACGGCAGGCACGGCCTCTTCCCAAGTACTTAACAGACCTACCCAGCAGCCGTCTTCGATAGATTACCAGCAGCCGCGCCAGTACCGTATCGGGGAGGTGAAGGTGAGCGGCTACAAGTTTCTGGACCCTATTGCCCTTACCTCCCTTACCGGGCTGAAAGAGGGAGACATGATTACGGTGCCGGGCGAGGACATTAGCCGCGCTATTCAGAAACTTTGGGATCAGGGCATTCTGGGTGATGTGGACGTAACGGCCCATACCGAGGGTGATGTTATCTACCTTACCTTTAACCTGACGGAGCGCCCAAGGCTTTCAAACTTCCGCTTCTCCGGTATCAATAAATCCCAGGGCGAAGCGCTGCGCGATAAAGTGCCGCTTCAGAAGGGACGTATCGTGACGGACGCTGTTTTGAACAGTACCAGAAACGTGGTGCGCGAATACTACGTGGACAAGAGCTTCCTTAATGTAAAGGTAAACATTACCCAGCGTCCGGATTCTATACTTCCAAACAGCGTGGTGTTAAACATTCACGTGGATAAAGGGGATAAGGTAAAGGTTGGCGACATCAGCTTTGTGGGCAACGAGGCGTTTAAAGACAAAAAGCTCCAGCGCCAGCTTAAAAACACCAAGGAGAAGCGTTTCTACAAGATCTTCACCTCCTCTAAGTTTAACCGCACCAAGTTTGAGGAAGACAAGGAGGCGCTGATTACCTTCTACAACAGCCAGGGCTACCGCGATGCCACCATTGTGTCCGACTCTGTTTACCGCATCAGCGACGACCGTTTGGGCATCCAGATTACAGTGGATGAGGGGCAGCAGTACTTCTACCGCAACATTACCTGGGCTGGCAACTACCTCTACGACGATAATTACCTGGCACGCGTGTTGGGCATTAGCAAAGGCGATGTATACGACCAGGTAGAACTGGAGAAACGCCTGACTTATAACCCAACCGGTGTAGACGTGTCGGCACTCTATCAAAACGATGGCTACCTGTTCTCCAGCATTACGCCGGTAGAGGTTCGCGTGGATGGCGACTCTATCGACGTGGAGATGCGCGTGGTGGAAGGACCGCAGGCTACCATTAACAAGATCATCGTCTCCGGCAACGACAAGACAAGTGACCATGTGATCCTGCGTGAGATTAGAACGTTGCCTGGCCAGAAGTATAGCCGCGATGATTTGATCAGAACCAGAAACGAACTGGCTGCCCTGGGCTACTTTGACCCGGAGACAATTGGCCTGAACCCAATTCCGAACCCGGCAGATGGTACCGTGGATATTGCCTATAGCGTAACTGAGCGACCAAATGACCAGATAAGCTTGTCAGGCGGTTGGGGTGGCCCGATTGGAGCAGTGGGTACAGTAGGTCTGTCGCTGAACAACTTCTCGACGCGCAAGATGCTGGACCTGTCGGAGTGGAAGCCGATACCGAGTGGTGACGGGCAGCGCCTGTCGCTGAACGTGCAGGCCAATGGTAAGTACTACCAGTCCTACTCCTTCTCGTTTACAGAACCATGGCTGGGTGGCCGTAAGCCGAACTCGCTGTCTGTAAGCCTTTTCAAAACGATATACCGCAGCGGTGGCTACAGCGACTACTATAGGAGATTGTATGGTGTTCAGGATGAGAGTACAAATAACAGCCGCCTGAACGTGAATGGCGCAGCCGTCAGCCTGGGTCGCCGACTAAACTGGCCGGACAACTACTTCTACATGAACCACTCATTGTCCTACAACCAGTATAACCTGAATGACTATTTTCTTGCCCCAGGTTTTAGTAATGGTACATCCAACAGTATTTCTGTTGTAAACACTCTTGGCCGCTCCAGTATCGATAACCCAACGTTCCCGAGACGCGGTTCCCAGTTTACGCTGAGCCTGAACATGACGCCGCCATACTCGCTGTTCTCAGAGCGGGAAGATGACGACTATACTTTTATTGAATTCAATAAATGGATGTTCGACGCCTCCTACTTTATAAATGTGGCAGGGAATTTGGTGTTCAACACAAGAGCGCACTTTGGCTTTATCGGTAACTATGGCGACGGAGCCATTGGGCCATTCGAACGCTTCAGAATGGGTGGTTCCGGTCTTGGAGGCGGAAACATCTTTGTGGGTACTGAATACATCGGCCTCCGTGGTTATGATGATGAAACGGTGGTTAACAATCTTAATGACGATGCTCTGCTGAGCTCAGGTGGTATAGCCTACAATAAGTTTGTATTTGAGGCACGCCAACTGATATCGCCTAACCCGGCCGCTACTATTTATGGCCTGGCTTTTGTAGAGGCAGGTAATAACTTCGGTAGCTATAAAAACTACAGCCCGTTCAAGCTTTACCGCTCAACTGGTGTAGGTGTGAGGATCTTTATGGCGGCGTTCGGCCTGCTTGGCTTCGACTACGCCTGGAGACTGGATGATTTGCCGGGCAGAGCGGATGATAAGCGTGGCATGTTCCACTTCATCATTGGCCAGCAGATCCGCTAAAGAACAAATGAATTAGTATGAGGAAGTTTTTGTTCATCTTTTTAGCAGGCTTTTTGCTGACGTCTGTTTCGCAAGCTCAGAAGATTGGCTATATTGATTCCAACTTCATCCTGAGCAAGATGCCAGCTTTTAACAAAGTGCAGCAGGAGATGGACAAGTATGCCGAGGCCTGGCAACGCGAGATTGAGCAGCTACAGCAGCAGGCTGATAAGCTGAAACAGGACTACAAGGCTGAAGAGGTGTTGCTTACCGAGCAGATGAAGCAGAAGCGGCAGGCTGAAATAGCGAAGAAGGAGAACGAGCTGCGCGACTACCAGCGCAAGGTCTTTGGCTACGAGGGCATGATGTTTAAGCGCCGCCAGGAGCTGATGCGCCCTATCCAGGATGAGGTGTTTGAGGCCGTGGAGAAAGTATCGAAAGCGCGCGGCGTTCAGATCATGTTCGATAAGTCCGGCGACCTGGTGATGATCTATACTAACCCGGTGCATGACTACACAGAATATGTGCTGGAAGAACTTGGCCTGGCCTCCGACAGGAAGAACACTCCGGGCGCCCGGCCTGATAGTGCCCTAGTAGATGACCCCGCCAACCTGCCAGAGGTAGGAGAGGAGGAGCCTCAGGAGCAACAACAACAGCCTCCGGCCAGAAACACAAAGAAGAAGTCTAACAACTAAACGTCTAAATAACAATTAACCAACCAATGATGAACAAGATTAAACTATTAGTAGCAGCGTTCTTTCTGATCAGCTTTGCGTCATTTGCTCAGAGCAACGACCAGCCGCTTAAGATTGGTTATACTAACGTGGAGTATATACTGCTGCAGCTGCCAGAGAGCAAGCAAATAGAATCTCAGCTGAAGGACCACAGCACACAGCTGGAAAACCAGTTGAAAGGCAAATATGCTGAGTATGAGACAAAGCTGCAGGCATACGAAAAAGGAGCAGCTACAATGGATGCTACTATTCGTGAAGACAAGGAGAAAGAGCTGATGGGCCTGAATAACTCTATCCAGGAGTTCCAGCGCAACGCGCAGATGTCTTTGCAGCAGAAAGAGAAGTCATTGGTAGACCCAGTCATTACGAAGATTGACAAAGCTATCAAAGACGTAGCTAAAGAGAACGGTTATACTTACGTAATCAGCAACCAGGCCCTTCTGGCCGGACCGGAAGATGGCGACATCTCTCCGCTTGTGCTGAAGAAGCTGGGCGTAGACCCTGCAAAAGCACAGCAGCAAACGGCAGAGCCTGCCGCTGCCAAGCCAGCGCCAGCTTCAACTCCTGCCAAGTCTAACACACCTGCCAAAAGCAACAACAAGAAAAAGAACTAAGCAATAGATTATCTATAGTTTTGGAAAGCCGATGTATCTACTTCGGCTTTCTTTTTTATACCTGAGTAATCGTGGTAGAATACATAGAAACAGAAGGAGCAGAGGACTCGGATGAGCTCTATGAGCACCACCGCATTGTAGTGGACAAAGGGCAGGCTTTGCTGCGCCTGGACAAGTTTCTGATGGACCGCCTGCCAAACGTTACCCGAAACAAGCTGCAGGGCGCCATCCGTTCTGAGTCGGTGCAGGTAAACCAGAAGCCGGTGAAGGTAAGCTACAAGGTGAAGCCACTGGATGTGATTACCGTTACCCTGGCAGAGCCTCCGCGCGATACCGATATTGTGCCGGAGAACATCTCGCTGGATATAGTGTATGAGGATGAGGAGTTGCTGCTGGTAAACAAACCCGCCGGCATGGTGGTGCACCCTGCCTATAACAACTGGAGCGGCACCTTAGTGAACGCGCTGACATATCACCTGCAGAACCTTCCTACGCACCGCAACGGTGAAGGCAGGCCAGGGCTGGTGCACCGCATCGACAAAGATACCTCCGGCCTGCTGGTGATTGCCAAGACAGACTATAGTATGGCTTACCTGGCCAAGCAGTTCTATGACCATAGTATAGAGCGGACTTATTACGCTTTGGTTTGGGGAGTACCCAAGGAGCAGGAGGGAACGATAACGGGCCACGTAGGTCGGAGTGCGAAGGATCGCAAGGTAATGGCTGTGTACCCTGCCGGAGATTACGGCAAGCACGCGGTAACGCACTACAAGGTGCTGCGCAGCTTTAAGTACGTATCCTTACTCAAGTGTAACCTGGAGACAGGCAGAACCCATCAGATTAGGGCGCACATGAAGCACATCGGGCACCCGCTGTTCTCTGATGCAACTTATGGAGGGGATAAAATTCTGTATGGCAATCCAAGCGGCACCTACAAATCCTTTGTGGATAATGCTTTTAAACTGATGCCTCGTCAGGCGCTCCACGCCAAATCACTGGGCTTTCTGCATCCCTCTACAAAAGAGTTTCTTCAGTTTGATTCTGAGCTGCCTGAGGACTTTAAGGCTGTATTGGAAAAGTGGGCGCTGTACGAGGAGCCTATAGTATAAAGTATATACAGAACTCACCACTTTATACTTCCCTGCCAAAAGTATAAAGCAACTATTTTTAAACAGAAAAGCCGCTACGTTTCGCAGCGGCTTTTCTGTTTAGTATGTGTAAGAAGGCTTACTTCTTTCTTGGCGTTTTAGAGACTGTTTTAGAAATCTCCTTCAGGGCCGCTTCTGCCTGTGGGTTGCTTGGGTCAAGGGTTCTCACCTCTGTCCAGTACTTCACAGCATTGTCACGGTCTCCTTTGATGTAGTAGAAGTAACCCAGGTATGAGTTAGCCTCAATCAGGTCACGCTTATACTTGTCTTTCTCGTTACCGGCCTTCTGAATGAACTGCTCGTAGTATGGCTTTGCCAGTCCTTGCTCAGTCTCTGGGTCCTGGCTGGCATTGGCACGCGCTCTCCACAGGTAGCCATAGGCATAGTCAGCGTTTGCCTCCGTTACTTTCGCATACGTCTCGTCAGCCTTCTTGAAGTACTCGTTGGCCTTAGCAGAATTTCCGTTTGTTGCCTGCTCCTCACCAGCCATCATGTAGATGTTACCCATGTAGAAGTAGTCAGCATTGCTTGGCTCGACAGTCTCACGCTTGCGATCGTAGGTAGCAATGGCTTGATCGTACTGGTTATTACGGGCATAAGCATTAGCCAGCTCCGCATACAGCTCCACGTTCGTTGGGTTAATAGAGATTGCTTTCTCCAAGTTCTCTACCGCCTTCTGGTGCTGGTTATTCTTAGACAGGATGCGGCCATAGTACTCATAGTCCTCTGCAATCAGCTTGTTAGGGTCAGCCTTTTGCATGTGCGTCTCAATGGCTGCCAATGCCTTGTCAGGCTGGCCCAGCTCCATGTAAGAGTAGGCTCTAAGGCGATTCATTACCATGTTGTCTGGCTGTACCTGCAGCACTTCCTCCGCTGCCTGCAGGGCTCTGTCGTAGTTCTTTGTCAGGAACAGGAAAGATGCATACTTAGCCTTCGTATCTGGCGTGTCCTCGGCCATGTCTACATACTTCTGGAAAGTAGAAAGCGCTTTGTCATACTGACCAGCGAAGTAGTAAAGCTCGCCCAGGTCACGGTAGGCCGGAGCGAAGTTAGGGTTGATCTCGATAGCCTTTTGGAAAGCCTGCTCTGCCTCGTTATAGTTACGTGAGCTGGTGTATAACTGACCGCGCTTCAGGTAAGCGGTAACGTTCTGAGCATCGAGCTGGATAGCTCTGTCGTAGTGCGTCATGGCCATACCACCATTCTTCAGGGCCAGATAAGCATCGCCCAAGGTAATGTTGGCGTCCACGTTTTTGTTGTCACGCTCCAGAGACTGCTTCAGGTACTCCACACCTTTATTTAGCTGCGCTTCGGTAGCGTTAGGCACATTAACATAAGCCTCACCAATCATGGCAAGTACATAAGCATCCTTTTTCCCTTTTCCGCTCAGGGCTTGGTTAAAGTGCTGCTCCGCCTTAGCCTGGTCGCCTTGCTGTAAAGCCAGCTTACCAAGTCCTACATGCGCTATATTGGATTTCTTGTTCGCTGCTAAGCCCTGGTTGAAATAGTAAGCCGCTGAGTCTGGTTTATCTGTGCGCAGGTAAATATCACCCAAGTTAAAATAAGCTCTATCAGCTGTGCTTTTATTGTTCAACTGAGCCTTATAGATAGATTTTGCTTCTTCGTAGCGCTCCAGGTTAACAGCTGCTCTGCCTGCGTCACCTGACTGTGCAAATGCTGCTGTTGCAGGGAAGGCTGCCGCCATCAAAGCGATGTACTTCCAGTTTTTATTCATTTTATAAAAGTTTAGTAGTTTTTGTTTAGTTTCTTAGTCTCCAAGGCTCACCACACGCACAGGCATAGTTGCCGGCACTAGTCCTGACTTAAGTATAAGCCTTTGCCCTCTATCACTAGCTACAAAAGAGGCAAATCCTGTGCCAAGACCTGAACGGCCCTCAGTACTAATGACATACAGGAACCTGCGCAGCGGGTAAACCTCTTGTGCTATATATGCTTGATACGGCTGATAATAGTCTTCGGTGCTTACCGGTGCCGGATTTTTGCTTATGCCAACAACTTTAATTTTATTGAGGAAGCCTACCACCGTAGAGTCGTCAAAATCGCTCACCCAGTTCACGCCAATCACGCCAATCGCATTCTTGTTTTGCTGTACATAGTCTATCAGTGCCTTATGCGAGTTAGAGGCAAACGTGTTGGCCGGGAGGTTATTTCCTGCAATCAACGAGTCCTTAACGTAACGTGCGGTGCTTGAGTTATTATTGTCGAATACAATAGTTATATCTCCCAGCGGCGAACCCTTGTCCAGTTCCTTCCAGGACTTAAACTGGCCGCTGAAGATCTTTGTGAGCTCTTCCATCGTCAGCAGCGAGTCCGGGTTCTCCTTATTTGTGATGAGAGCCACCGCATCAATGGCTATTTTGGTGTAGCGCGGCACTCTGTTTTGCTTATCGAAAACCGCCTTTTCCTCTTGCGTCAGTTCCCTGGAAAGTACGGCTATCTTGGTGCTGTCGTCCAGCAGGTCTTTCAGTACCTGGCCTTCCGGCTTGTAAGCTGCATTTATCTTAGCATACTTATAGATGCCCTCGAAGGTGTTAATTTCAGATTCTATAATGGGCTGAAACGACTCGTCTACGCTGATGCTGATAGTGCCTGATGTAGGTGTGTCCTGCTTTGTGCTGGGGTCTCCTCCGCAGCTTGCCAGCGCCAGAATGCCTGTTATGGCGGCTAAGCCAAATGCTTTAATCTTCATACCTGTTTCTGTTAGAGCGTGTGCTGTTGTATACTCTTACAAATCTAACAATTCCATACAATATGAGAATTCCACCTAAGGCATACTTCATGCTGTCGGGCATGTCCAGGTTCAGGGCGTCTCCGGCAAAAAGTATAAACACACCCATCGCCACGTAGAGGAGGGTCATGATGATACCGAAGACGCGGGCAAACTTTGAGAATGCGCTTTGCTTCGGCCGGTTGTCTTCTCTGCGTGGTCTTATCATAGGTTATTTTCTTTTAATCCTTAAAAATATATTTAATGCGTAAAAAATGAAAGCAGAAGCGAACAAAACTGTCCGAATGCTTCTGCTTCCATTCTTGTTATTGGATACTATCTGATGCTAAAGCGGATGGGCAACGTATAGCGCACCGGCACTGCATGTCCGTTTTGACGGCCGGGTTCCCATTTGGGCATGGTTTTAACAACGCGTATCGCCTCTTCGTCAGTACCGTACCCTAGTCCTTTGAGTACTTCCACATCCCTAATCTCGCCTGTAGTTCCTACCACAAAGGTTACCACCACTGTTCCTTCTATTCCGTTAGACTGAGCAGCAGGCGGGTAACGGAGTTTACGGCCAAGGTACTGCATTAAGTCGTTAAGTCCACCCTTAAATTGCGGCATCTGATCCACCACCACAAAGGGCTCTGTACTAGCTGGAGCTCCTGTGCCTCCCTCTATTCCGGCTGGCGGCGCATCTGGCATCGGCATAATCGGTAACTCAGGTGCGTCTCCCTCAATCTTCTCAGTCCCGATCACCGCTTTGGAGAGGTCCTCCTGATTGGGCACTGTTTCCGTTGTAGGTGTGGCGTCATCTACTACTTCTATTTTCGTAAACTTTTCTGTCGCCACCTTCCGCTCTGTTATGGGTTCAGCGGGAAGTACTTCCACTTTAGGTTTTGGGTCTGGTTTAGGAGGTGGGGGGAGCACGATATCTATAGGCTCATGTACCGTATAGGTTGGCTTCTCATACTTTACGGGTTCTGTAAAGAAAATTGCGTCGACCAATACGCCTACCAAAGGCCCTGAAAAAATGGTGATGGCTAAGGCTGTTGCCAGTACCATGTGCTTTCCATACTTCCTGCGCAGGTAATAGGCTCCGTACGCTTTGTTTCGACCTCTGAACACGATGTTGTTGAAGGTCATGCTTAAGAAATAGCTCTTTTCCATGGGCTTTGGGGTTTAGGTTTAACAATTATTCTCTATGGCATTGTAGTAGTCTTTTTAACTTTTACTTAGTTTTCTTTTAATATACGAAATTCTATATTGATTGTATGCATGCTGAGTACTTTATTTTTAGGCAAATAAAAAGCCCAGCCTGGAGAGGCTGGGCTTTTAGCAGGTATATCTGCTTACTTAATCGTAAATCGTACTGGAAGTGTGTAGCGTACAGGTACTGCTCTACCGTTCTGCTTACCAGGCGTCCACTTCGGCATTGACTTAACAACGCGTACAGCTTCTTCGTCGGTACCAGCACCCAGTTGTTTTACCACCTGGATGTCGGAGATTTCACCTGTGCTGCTTACTACGAATGAAAGTACAACAAGACCCTCAACACCGGCACGCTGTGCAGCTGCTGGGTAGCGGATATTCTTGCCCAGATACTTCATCATTTCGCTGTCGCCACCAGGGAAGGTAGGCATCTGCTCCACGTAAGTATAAGGCTTCTCCTCAACTACTTCTGCTACTACATCACTTGTACCGTCAATCTCGCCGAGGTCAAGAGGGGCGTCTTTGGAGCCTTCTACGGTTTTTACACCCGCGTCGATCTCTTCTAGTACGTCCACATCAGGAATCTCTTCCTCCTCTACAACTTCGTTGTCACGCTTCACAACCGGTGGTGTATACTTTACAGTAGCACGCACTGGTGGTGGTGGTGGCGGAAGATCCGGTGGCGGCGGCGGTGGCGGCGGTGGCGTTGCCTCGTCCAGTGGTGGTGGCGGAGCCAGGTCTACTTCTGTTACAATGCGCTGTACCACTTCTGTATCTTGTTCGTCTCCCTTAATCATTTTAGAGATCAAAGGAATACTTAAGAACAAGAAGAACAGGATAATTGCTGTTATCGCAGCAATCGTGATATGCTTATTGTAAAGTCTGCGAAGTAGGTAGGCACCGTACGCTTTATTTCGTCCGGCAAAGACGATATCATCAAGCGATGCTTTTGCTAACTTACTTGCGTCCATATCTTAATTTCCCATTTGTTCTTGCACCAGTTTCTCGTCCTCGTCAGCTATATCAACCATCGCGAACTTTTTGGTGTCAGTTATTTTTAACTCGTCCAGGATATCCACCATGTTTTTATAGCGGGACTCCTCCATTGGCTTCACCAGCACTGTCATCTTGTCGTTTGACTTCACGCGAGGTGAAAGCAAAACTTTACGGATGCCATCTGCGGCGTAGCTCGACTCAACTATTTCTGGGTTATCTTCTGCAAGACCGAAGTAGTAGTATAGCTTGTCGTTTTTGCCAAGAATAATAGTCATGGCATTACTGGCTTTCAATGCTATCTGCTCTTCCTTCGGAACATCTTTCACAGGCATGTTAATTTCCATGGTCTGTGGCTTGTTGAAGGTTGTGGTAAGCATGAAGAACGTAATCAGAAGGGCGGCAAGGTCTACCAGCGGCGTCATGTCGATTTTGGTCGACGAGCGTTTGGCGCGTTTCTTACCACCTTTACCGGAGTCGGCTTGTTGTTGTATTTCTGCCATTTCTTATCTCCTTTCTAATTATAGGTTCGTAGGCTTCGCTTCCATGGTAGTGATCAGGTTGAACCTGTTCACTTTTCTGTCTTGCAGGATGTCGATTACGCGCTTGATAGTCGGGTAATTTGTATCCTGGTCGCCTTTGATAGCGATAACCACCTGCGGGTTAGTCAAACGTGTCTGTAGCACCCAATCGCCCAGCTCGTTATGAGTAGAGTCAATTGGGATACCCGGCTGGTGTACCTCCTTGCGTGCGTTTGATTCCATTGCGAGGAGCGATTTAAGCTGGCTAACAGGAACACCGAAGTTACTCATGAGAGAGAAAGTCTTCTTCTCTTCCTCGGTGAAGCCTACGCCATACTTGCCTGCAATTTTATCAAGCAAAGCTTCCTTTGTTTGCTGTCCGTCAACTCCAAAGAACACCCGGTTATCTTTATCTATTGTAATGGTAATTACGTTAGTATCCGGAATTTTGATCTCTGAAGCCGATGAAGGCGTGTCTACAATAACCGCCTCGTCAGGACGGGCAGTTGCTGTCAGCATAAAGAAAGTAACCAGCAAGAAGAATAAGTCCACCATTGGCGTCATGTCCAACGAGGGTACTGTTCTTTTTACTTTTACTTTAGGCATTTTATCTGGTTAAATACGGTTTAACTTAACTTATACAGTCTGTGGTCTAGCTGGAGCAGTGTCGTGCTGTGCTGTGAAAGTAGACACCATGCTGAAACCAGCCTCATCGATGCTGTAAGTAAGCTCGTCGATTTTGCTTGTAAAGTAGTTGTACGCAACGATAGCGATAGTAGAACCTGTAATACCCAGGGCCGTGTTGATAAGGGCCTCAGAAATACCGTTTGCAAGAGCTACTGAGTCAGGAGCACCTGCTGTTGCAAGAGCCGAGAAGGCCTTAATCATACCAAGTACCGTACCGATCAGACCTACCAGTGTAGAGGTAGAGGCGATAGTAGAGATAACCACCAGGTTTTTCTCCAGCATTGGCAGCTCAAGAGAAGTAGACTCCTCGATTTCCTTCTGGATAGCGGCAACTTTCTCAGCTTTCAGCAGCTCTGGCTCGTTCTGCATTTCCTTGTACTTCAGCAGACCAGCCTTTACCACGTTAGCAACAGAACCTTTCTGAACGTCGCAAGCAGCGATAGCGCCGTTTACGTCACGCTGAGTCAGTTTTGCAGAGATTGTGCGAACGAAGTTAGCAACGTTCTTAGTACCTTTTGCTTTACCGATAGTAAGCGCACGCTCAATAGCGAAGATAAATACCATCAGGTTCAGGGAAAGAAGCACTGGCACAACCCATCCGCCTTTGTATACGATTCCAAGCCAGTTACCTGGTAGCGGGTGGTTTGCTGGGTCATTTCCTTCGAAGTTGGCCGGATTGCCAAGAACAAACATATAGATGAGTACGCAAGCAAACAGGGCAAGCGGAATAACAATTGTCGCAAATAGAGAGCCCACTGCGCTAGGCTTTTTCTCTACATTAGCATTCTTGCTCACTACTGCAGTCTTTTTTTCCATTTTGATTAAAGTTTAAAGTTTAGCTGTTTGTGTTGTAATAAAAACGTTTGTGTAAGTATAAAATGTAATTGTTTCGCTTTTAGTTCTTTATTGAATTTGCAATTTCTGATTTTTCTCAATTTTTCAAACAATTATGTTTCGAAAAAATTAATAAAAAACCTGCTGCTGCTGCTTTGGTTCTCTAAATTTAAGCGATAAGCTTATAAAATTCCAAGCCTGAGGCAATTCAATATTGCAAAGTATTAAATAAATAAATTTGTTCCAAAGTCTAAACACCAGCTTTTGTGGTGCGGGGGCTGTTATCCTGGGTGGTGTAATTTATACCGGTAAGAATCTCGTTAGGGCGGGCAAGCGTCTCAAAGCCAGCTTCCTGTTTGCTGTTGAGTTTTACCTCCCGTACTATTTAGTTCAATTTTCAGGAAAAACGCACTAAATATAAAGAATAATTTTTTAGCGTTATGTATGGCTATAGTTTTTTTGCTTTGTTCCAGTAAAAATCCATCTCGGCAAGGCTCATATCCTGTATACGTTTTCCGTCCTTAGCGGCTTCACTCTCAATGTACTGAAAGCGGTTAATAAATTTCAGGTTGGTGCGCTCCAACGCCTCCTCCGGGTCTATTCCGGCAAAGCGGGCAAAGTTGATGAGCGAGAAAAGCAGATCGCCAAACTCGGCCGCAGCCCGTTGCCTGTCGATTTCTGTTATATCCTCTTTGTTAAACTCGCTCCCGAATTCCCCTAGCTCCTCCTGTACCTTTTCCCATACCTGCGATTTATCGTCCCAGTCAAATCCGGCGCCCCGGGCTTTTTCCTGTATGCGCATGGCTTTTATAAGGGCGGGCAGCGATTGGGGTACTCCTCCCAGTACGGATTTGTTTCCTTCCTTGAGCTTGAGCTTCTCCCAGTTCTGCTTCACTTCTTCCTCGCTGTCGGCTTTGGTGTCTCCGTAAATGTGGGGGTGGCGGAAGATGAGCTTCTCGCACTGGGCATGCAGCACATCGGCGATATCAAAGGCGCCTTGCTCCGAGGCAATCCTGGCGTAGAAAACCAGGTGGAGCATGATGTCGCCAATCTCCTTCTTTACCTCCTGCACTTCCCCTTTCAGGATGGCATCCGAAAGCTCGTACGTCTCCTCTATCGTCAGGTGCCGGAGCGTCTCCATTGTTTGCTTACGGTCCCAGGGGCATTTCTCCCGGAGGTCGTCCATCACATCCAACAGGCGGCCGAAGGCCTCCAGCTGTTGTTGGCGGTCGTTTTTGCCAGGTTGTGGAATAGTCATAAGCGCAAAGGTACTAAATAATTACTGTACGTAGCCCGGCGGGAGCATGTCTTAACATGCAATTAATATTATGTCAATCCGCGGGGCATGGCTTTCTGCGTAAAAGCGGAGGAGACATCTATTTTTAAACGGCTATACTTTATGAAGAAGAAAAAGAAGCAGGAGATACAGCAACTGGCTGCCTCAGTGGCTGCCGTGCAGTCGCAGGTGGCGTTTGCGCGCCTGGCTACGGCTCTTGCCGTTGTAAGCGTGGGTGCTATGGCAGTAGGGGCGCTGGCCATCGGACGCCTGGTGATTCGTAACATGGCCCTGAAGGAAGGGCAGGTGGACCGGCTGCGGATAAACGAGCTGGAAGTGGGCCGCCTGAAAGTAAGGGAGCTGCTTACCGAGCACAAAGTATAGCCCGGCAAGACCTCACTTTATTTATTGTTTAGATGCTAGTATAAAGCATGTGCCTGAAGGTAGCGGCTGATGCTTCAGGAGAGGTGCGCTGTATTGCGCTGATATTTTATGCTGCCACAATACCGTAAAACCCGCTGGAAGTATGCGTAAAATTGCTACTTTTGCCGAGCAACTAAAATACGGAAAGTGGCTTTAATAAAATCAATTTCAGGAATACGAGGAACGATAGGCGGACAGGCTGGAGAAGGACTTACCCCTGTGGATGTGGTTAAGTTTTCCGCCGCTTTCGGGACGTGGGTGCTTCAGAACACCGACAAAAAAACTATTGTAGTGGGCCGCGATGCGCGCCTCTCCGGCGACATGGTGAACAAGCTGGTATGCGCCACGCTGCAGGGCCTGGGCATTGATGTCATCGATGTAGGTCTCTCCACCACACCAACCGTGGAAATGGCCGTGCCCGACATGCAGGCCGGAGGAGGAATTATACTTACCGCCAGCCACAACCCCAAGCAATGGAACGCCCTGAAGCTGCTCAACCACAAAGGCGAGTTTATCTCCGATGCCGAAGGAAAGCTGGTGCTGGAGATTGCCGAGCAGGAGGCCTTTGAGTTTGCCCAGGTTACGGAGTTGGGTAAGTATACCCAGGACCAGGAAGCGCTGGCAAAGCATATCAAAGCCATTCTGGAGCTGCCGCTGGTTGATGTGGAGGCGATCAAGGCCAAAGGTTTCAGCGTAGCCGTGGATGCCGTAAACTCGAGCGGCGGCTTTGCCGTGCCGATGTTGCTGGAGGCGCTGGGCGTTACCAAAATTGAGAAATTATACTGCGAGCCGGACGGCAACTTCCCGCACAACCCGGAGCCGCTGCCAGAGAACCTGCGCGAGATCTCGCGCCTGATAGAGAAAGGCAAGTTTGACCTGGGCATTGTGGTAGACCCGGACGTAGACCGCCTAGCCCTGATCAACGAAGACGGCAGCATGTTCGGCGAGGAGTATACCCTGGTAGCCGTGGCTGACTATATCCTGAAGCACCAGGTGGGGAACACCGTTTCCAACCTTTCCTCTACCCGTGCCCTGCGCGACGTGACGGAGAAGGCCGGAGGTGAGTACTTCGCCGCTGCCGTGGGCGAGGTGAATGTGGTGAACATGATGAAGGAGCAGGACGCCATCATCGGCGGCGAGGGCAACGGCGGTATCATCTACCCGGAACTGCACTATGGCCGCGATGCGCTGGTGGGCATAGCCCTGTTCTTGTCGCACCTGGCCAAATCGGACATGAGCATGACGCGCCTGCGCGCCACCTACCCGAACTACTACATCTCCAAAAATAAAATAGAGCTGACGCCGGACGTGGACGTGGACGAGGTGCTGCGCCAAATGCAGGAGCGTTACGCCAAGCAGCCTATCAATACCATTGACGGGGTGAAGATTGAGTTCGACAAGGAGTGGGTGCACCTGCGCAAGTCCAATACCGAGCCTATTATCCGCATCTACGCCGAGAGCGACAGCAATGCCACGGCCGAGCACCTGGCCAACAAAATTATCACAGACATCAAAGAGATTATCTCGCAGAAAGCATAAGTATAGAATATGTGTTGTTGCTGTTGTAATACAAATCAAAAGTGACAGGCAGTGTTGCGCCACTGGTAGGGTTGTTCCTGCCATTGGCGCAACTTTTTTTTATACTTTGTTGGTTGAATAAGAATAGAATCAAAATATAGCTTAATAACATGCGTGTTTATTTAGATAATGCTGCCACCACTCCTCTGGACAAAGAGGTTTTTGACGCTATGGCTCCCTATATGCTGGAGCACTTCGGTAACCCGTCTTCCATCCACTCGCATGGGCGCGAGGTGAGGGCGGCCATTGAGCGGGCGCGCAAAACGGTGGCGGGCCTGCTGAACACGTCTCCGGCTGAGGTTTTCTTCACCTCCGGCGGTACCGAGGCCGATAACGCCGCCCTTATCTGCACCTGCCGCTCGCTGGGCATCAAGCATGCCATCACCACCAAACTGGAGCACCACGCCGTGCTGCACACCATGGAGCTGCTGGAGAAGCAGGAGGGCGTACAGCTAACGTACCTGCGCCACGACGAGCGCGGCAACCTGGATCTGGAGCACCTGGAGGAACTGTTGGCCAGCCAGCCGCAGACGCTGGTCTCCATCATGCACGCCAACAACGAGATCGGCAACCTGAACGACATCGAGGCGATTGGGGAGATTTGCAAAAAGTATAACGCCGTGTTCCATTCCGACACCGTGCAGACCATGGGCCACTACAAGCACGACCTGCAGCAGTTGAAGGCCAATTTCATCGTAGGCTCGGCGCACAAGTTCCATGGTCCGAAAGGTGTGGGCTTTCTGTACTGCGATGCCGAGACGAAAATTCAGCCGCTGATTCAGGGTGGGGCGCAGGAACGCAACATGCGCGGCGGCACCGAGAATGTGTACGGCATCATTGGGCTGGCCAAGGCGCTGGAAATTGCCTACCGCGATATGGGCGAGCACCAGACCTACATCCAAAGCCTGAAAGACCGCATGATTTACAAGCTGCGCGAGCAGATGGACGATGTGAGCTTTAACGGCATGTCAGAGTTTGGCGACAAGAGCCTGTACACGGTGCTGAACGTGAGCCTGCCGGCATCAGACATCAACGAGATGCTGCTCTTCAGCCTGGACATTGCCAAGATCTCCGCCTCTGGTGGCAGCGCCTGCAGCAGCGGCGCCAATGCCGGCTCGCACGTGCTGCGCGCGCTGGAGTGCGACCCCAACCGTGGCTCGGTGCGCTTCTCCTTCAGCAAGTATAACACACCTGAGGAGGTTGATTACGTAGCCGAAACAGTGGCCAAAATGTATAACAAGCAGCTGGCGTAAGTATAAAATCGCTCAGCTTAAAGTATAAACAAAGTATAAAAAAGGCCTTGGCAGTACGCCGGGGCCTTTCTTGATTAAACTCTAGTAAGTATATAATATGAAAAGTATAGCCGTTTTCTGTGGCGCCAACTCCGGAAACAACCCGGTATATGCGGAGGCTGCCACACAACTAGGCCATTTGATGGCCGCCCAAAGTATAGGGTTGGTGTTCGGTGGTGGTAAGGTTGGCTTGATGGGCACGATTGCCGATGCCGTACTTGCCAAAGGCGGGCAGGCCGTGGGCGTGATCCCGCAAAGCCTGGTAGACCGCGAGCAAGCGCATACCGGGCTGACGGAGCAGCACATCGTAAAAACCATGCACGAGCGCAAAGCCCTGATGGCCGCCAAGTCCGATGCCTTTGTGGCCATGCCCGGCGGCTTCGGCACCCTGGACGAGATCAACGAAATCATCACCTGGAACCAGCTGGGTATCATCCAGAAGCCTGTGGCCTTCTTTAACGTGAACGGCTATTACGATAAATTCATGGCCTTTCTCGCCGACTGCGTGCAGGAAGGGCTCATTAAGCCGGAGTACATGAAGAACCTGATCGTGGAAAGTGCGCCGGAGGTGCTGCTGCAAAAGCTTACCAGGTATGCCGATACTGTGTCGGAGGATTGGGTAGATTCGGAGCGGATTTAATTGAATGGTTGTTCGGGCTTTCCGGATTATCTGCCGCAAGTTTAGCGCAGCGTAACGTGTGGCTAAGTATGGCAGCAGTTTTCAACTGCTTTGCTTTAAAAAAGCAAGGAAGGCAGAAGCTATACTTTGACGATGCCTACCAAAGAAATACTTCTGCTAAATTATACTTTTCTGCTCTGCAGAAAGCAAGTTGTAAACTTGCAACAAGTATAGCCACACGTTGCGCTGCGCTAAACTTGCGGCAGGAACTGTAAAATAAAAGAGGCCGCTGCAGTTACACTTGCAGCGGCCTCTTTTATAGTTCGGCGGAGATCATCACCTAATCCCCAGATTCTCAAATTTTCAAACCCTTAGTTCTCCAGCACGATATCTTTCAGCGCCTCCACCCAGGAATCGTTGGAGTTCAGGCTTTCTACCAGTTGCCACTTCTCGCCGCCGGCGTGCTCAAACATCTCCTTAAACTCCTCGCCAACCTCAATGGTGGTTTCCAGGCAGTCGGCTACGAAGGCGGGGCTGAAGGCCAACACTTTCTTGATGCCCTTGGCGGGCATGGTTTTCAGCAGGTCGTCGGTATACGGTTGCAGCCACGGGTCGCTCAGCAGCCTGGACTGGAACGCCACGGTATACTGGTCTTCGCGCAGGCCCAACTCGGCGGCCAGCAGGCGTGAGGTGACAAAGCAGGAGGCCCGGTAGCAGTACTTGTTGCGCTTGTTATAGCTGTTGCAGCAGGAGCCCAGCTTGCAGTAGCCGTGGTCGCTGCCCTTGAGCACCTGCCGCTCGGGCACACCGTGGTAGCTGAACACCACATGATCGTAATCATCCTCGGCCATGTACTTTTTGCCCAGCTCAGCAAAAGCCTTGATAAAGCCCGGGTCGTCGCAGTACGAGGAGATGAAGTTTATACTTGGGATGATCCACCAGTCCTTTACAATCTCCATGATCTTGTCGTGCACCGAGCCGGTTGTGGCGGCGGCATATTGCGGAAACAGCGGCACCACAATGATGCGGTCCACGCTCTGCTCGCGCAGCTCCTCCAGGGCACTGCTTATACTTGGGCTCTGGTAGCGCATGCCAAAGGCCACGTGATAGTCTTTGCCGAGGGCCGTTTGCAGCTTTGCCTGCAGGTCAAGGCCGTGGAACATGAGCGGCGAGCCGCGGTCGGTCCAGAGCTGCTGGTATACTTTGGCGGACTTCGGCGCCCGGAACGGCGCGATGATGCCGTTCACCAGGGCATAGCGGCCCACCGGGTTTATATCCATCACGCGTTTGTCCAGCAGGAACTCGCGCAGGTACTTTCTCACGTCAGGTGTTTGGGGTGTGTCCGGTGTACCGAGGTTTACCAGCAGCACGCCAATCTTACCGATAGCTTTCTTGCTCATTTATACTTTAAAAGTGCTTTCGTCTTACAAAGATACAAGTATAACCCGTTACTTGTTGATTCTTAATTCCTATGCCGTAATAGAGGCTCAACGTAGCCTAAAGCGACAAGTAGGGGGAAATGTTCTGGAGTTAGAAAGTTATTTAGAGTTTGGGAGTTTAAGAGTTAGAGAGTTGAGGAGTTGAAGCATACTTTATAATCAGCGACCTCTCTCGCTCGCGTCCCGCGAGTGTGAGCTATTCCGCGGCCTCTGGCCGCTTTAGTTTATACTTTAAACTTTAGCCAATGCATTCTTTACTGATACATGGCGGGACGCCACAGTATACCTCACACTCGCGGGACGCGAGCGAGGGCAACGTTTCTTGGATTCAAACCAAGGAGCAATTCTCACACTTTCTAACTTTTTAACTCTAAAACTCCTAAACTCCCCAACTCTCTAACTCCCAAACTCTTCCTAAATCTGCACATTTTCACGGGGTTTCGTAAAAAAGGAGTAATTTTGCAACCTCAAATTCAGATTATGGCCGAAACACCGCACAAAGCCGGTTTTGTAAGTATAGTGGGCAAGCCGAATGTGGGCAAATCCACGCTGATGAACGCGCTGGTAGGCGAGAAGCTCTCCATCATCACGTCAAAGGCGCAAACCACGCGGCACCGCATCATGGGCATTTTGAACGGAGACGACTTCCAGATCGTTTACTCCGACACGCCCGGCATCATCAAGCCGCAGTACGCCCTGCACGAGTCGATGATGGGTTTCGTGCGCACCTCGCTGGAGGACGCTGATATCATTCTCTTCGTAACCGACATCTACGAGAAGCACGACGAGGACGATGTGATCAAGCGCCTGCAGCACGCCAAGGTGCCCATACTTTTGCTGATAAATAAAATAGACCAGGCCACAGAGGAAGAGGTGAACGAGAAGGTGGCCTACTGGCAGGAGCACATGAACCCGACCGAGATTTTGCCGATATCGGCGCTGCACAATTTCGGGCTGGATCATCTGTTCCAGCGGTTGCTGCATTACCTGCCCGAGCACCCCGCCTTTTACCCGAAGGATGAACTGACCGATAAGCCCGAGCGTTTCTTCGTGTCGGAGATAATCCGGGAGAAAATCTTCCTCAACTATAAAAAGGAGATTCCCTACAGCTGCGAGGTGGTGGTAGAGGAGTTTAAGGAAGAGGCCGATATCATTCGCATCCGCGCAGAGATCAGCGTGGAGCGCAGAAGCCAGAAAGGCATCGTGATTGGCAACAAGGGCGAGGCATTGAAAAAAGTAGGCACCCAGGCCCGCCTGGACATGGAGGACTTCTTCCAGAAAAAGATATTTCTTGATTTATACGTGCGCGTGAACGAGAACTGGCGGACAGACGAGAAGCTGCTTCGGCGCTTCGGCTACCGCGAAGAGTAGCGCACATAAAGCTTCGGGGCACGGTGCTCCGGGGGCACTTTAACCATTTTATTATAGTTCGATGTCAAGCAACATCATTGCCATTGTAGGCCGCCCCAACGTGGGCAAATCAACCCTTTTTAACCGCCTGATCGGCCAGCGCCGGGCCATTATGGACAACGTGAGCGGCGTAACCCGCGACCGCAGCTACGGCCACGGCGACTGGTGCGGCAAGTATTTCACTGTGATTGACACCGGTGGCTACGTGCACGGCTCCGACGATATTTTTGAGACCGAGATTAACCGCCAGGTAGAACTGGCCATGAACGAGGCCGACGTGATACTTTTTATGGTAGACGTGGATGCCGGCCTTACCGGGCTGGACGAGGAGTTTGCCAACGTGCTGCGCCGCACCGACAAGCCGGTGTATGTTGTAGCCAACAAAGCCGACACCAATGCCCGCATGCACCAGATGGGTGAGTTTTACTCCCTTGGCGTAGGCATCGATATTTTCCCAATCTCCTCGCAAAACGGTTCCGGCACAGGCGAGCTGCTGGACGAGGTGGTGAAGCACTTTAAGGACGAAGGTGTGGAAGACCCGGATGCCGGTATTCCAAAAATAGCCGTGCTGGGCCGTCCGAACGTGGGCAAATCCTCCTTCGTGAACCTGCTGCTGGGCCAGGAGCGCAACATTGTAACCGATATTGCCGGTACCACCCGCGACGCCATCCATGCCCGCTACAATGCCTTTGGCAAAGAGTTTATCATTGTGGATACAGCCGGTCTGCGCCGCAAGAGCAAGGTAAGCGAAGACATTGAGTTCTACTCGGTGCTGCGCTCGGTGCGTGCCCTGGAAGAGGCCGATGTATGTATTGTAATCCTGGACGCCACGCGCGGCATTGAGGCGCAGGACGTTAACATCATCGCCCTGGCCGAGAAGAACCGCAAAGGCATCGTGATACTGGTGAACAAGTGGGACCTGGTGGAAAAGGACACCCATACGACCAAAAAGTTTGAGGACGAGATCTACAGCCGCATCGCGCCGATTTCTTACGTGCCGATCATCTTTACTTCGGTAGTGACAAAGCAGCGTATCCATAAAGCCATCGAGGTGGCCATGGACGTGTATGAGAACAAGACGCGCAAGATCCCAACTTCCAAGCTGAATGACCTGCTGCTGCCGGATATTGATCGTTACCCGCCGCCGGCTATTAAAGGCAAGTTCATCAAGATCAAGTACATTACGCAGCTGCCGACGCACAACCCTACGTTTGCGTTTTTCTGCAACCTGCCGCAGTACGTGAAGGAGCCGTACATGCGCTACCTCGAGAACAGAATGCGGGAGCACTTCGACTTTACCGGGGTGCCGATCAGGCTGTTGTTCAAGAAAAAATAAGGATCAAAGTATAAGGCCTTATGGGCTGAATCAGAGTAAAAACGGCTGGCACTTCTCAGGAGGTGCCAGCCGTTTTTTTATCAACAATAAAAACTATATTCAGATAGCTGCGTATTGTCTGGCATGTTTCGGCGGAAGCTGTTTTGCAGCCCCGCAAGCGAAATAGTTAACCAAAAAGACAAATGAAAAAGGTACTGTACACATTCACACTGGCTGGTTTAGTAAGCCTTGCCTCGTGCAGCTCTCCGGCCGAAGAAGGCCGCGACACGACAGAGGTAAGGGAAGACCAGGCCCAGGAAACGGCGGAGGACATGGAAGATGCCGCCGAGGATGCTGATACCAGCGCCGTAATTGAGTAAACATTATTTGATAACCCTTAAAACAACCATACCATGAAAAAGTCAATTGTTATGTTTCTGGCACTGGGCATGTTTGCCTTCGCCTCCTGCGATTCTAGTACTGAAAATGCCGCCGAGCGCGATGCTGAAAGAGTAGAGGACAGTGCGGAAGAAATGGGCAACGATATCGAGGACGCTGCTGACGAAGCAGGAGACGAGATAGAGGAGGGCGCTGAGAAAGTAGAAAACGAAGTGCAGTAACAAGCTGGACACTACATACCGGAAGAGGACCTGCCACAACAGGTCCTCTTTCTTTTTTTACTTTCTATACTTTATACATTCAGGGCCCCAGCCGTTTCTGGATCAGGCTGTTGACGAGGGCAAACAGGCGCTTGGGCACAAACGTACGCCAGTGGATGTCGTTCAGGTTGCCGCCGTAGTTGATGTAAGAGTCCAGGTTATAGTTCTTCATCTCGCTCAGCACAAAGTCCTGGAAGCCAAGCGCGGCCACCCAGCCTTCCTCGATATCCTCAAACCACTCCTCGTAGTAAGAGTCGTCGGAGCCGTGGAAGTTAAACACGTTTTCCCCGATAAGTATAAAATGCTTGATGCCTTCCTTCACCATCGGGTCAATGATGTTGCGCTTGAGCTGCATGATGTCGTTGTTGAGGGCATCGTTCCACTCGCCGATAAACTCAATGACGGCAAAGTTCAGCTCGTAGTCGGCGTAAAGTATTTTCAGGAAGAGCGTTTCAGAGTCCATGTTATCCCACTGCGGATGGATGTAGTACCCGTAAATGGCATGGGTATAGTGCATGAGGCTGTTCTCGGCCCCGAACAGCGGCGAGCGCGGGTCCTCGCTGGCCGCGTATTTCTCAATCCAGTTGTAGTATGGCTCTATGTCGTGCATAAGTTAAGTTAATCTCCAAAGTATGGGCCGTAGCATAAATACTGTCCGGGCTTTACCATGGTTGGCCCCGCCAGCGGCTTTTTTACCTTCTCCGGCAGCATCTTTTAACAAATGTAGCACAGAAAAAGTGGCACCAGAATTATCTGCAAAGTATAGGTGCCGAACAAGTAACCGTTTGCCGCCATTGGAGGTATGGTAAAGTACAGTAAAGCCGCTATGTAACAGAGACACCGGCATACTTAGCAAGCACAGTAAACACCCTAACTTTCTGGCATACTATGGTAGCAGTAATTAGCTTTGATAAGGAAAACCTTGCTGGATTTCATGTGCAGTATTATATTGATGAGGCAGGACTGAGGATGATCGTGCAGGAGATGGAGCGAAAGGCGAAGGCCCATCCCAAAATCTGCCTATACTTTGAGTTTGAGCAGTTCGGCGACTGGGACAGCGTGCAGTCTTTTTTCGATGCCCTGAAACTAAAGTTCCACAGCTGGAACAAGGTGGCCCGCTACGCCATCGTAACCGACAAAGACTGGGTGCGGAAGCAGTCGCGGCTGGCCAACTTCCTGACGCCCCATTTCGAGGTGAAGGCCTTTGGTATGGCTGATAAGGAGCAGGCGCTGGCATGGCTTGGCCAACCGCTGGCGCCGGGCCATGGCGAGGCGCTTTCGGTGCTGGAGGCCATGCCGCGGCACGTGGTGGGCGTGGCAACCCTTGACGGGCTATCCGACGAGGACCTGCAGCAAATAGACCATATGCTACAGGAGCGGGCAATGCACAGCCAGGATGTGCGTTTATACCTGGAGGTGCTGCAACCGAACGGGGCCGCTCCGGATGTGCTGTGGGAAAACCTGAAGCAGGGCGTGGCGCACCATAACAAGTTCAGCAAGGTGGCCATTGCCGGGCACGAGGAGTGGCTGCAGCGGTCGGGTGGCTACACACCCAGCCATCATGTAAGATTCTTTAAACTGGATGAGCGCGATACGGCCATAGACTGGCTACGGTAGCAGCCGGAGGCACGCCGCCGCTATACTTGCCGCGCCATCAGACAACACAACGATGCTCAGAAAAACACTTTTATACGTTGCAGCAGTGCTGCTGGTGCAGCACTATACTTTTGCCCAGCAAACACCCGACTACACAAAAGTATACCACCCGCTCATCAACCAGGCCGAGCTGCTGGTGGTGGACAGGGAGTATGAACAGGCACTGGATGTGTACAAACAGGCCTTTGCCGCCGTGCCCTCGCCCTTCGCCCGCGATTATTACAACGCTGCGATGAGCGCGCTGGAGCTGCAGGATCGCAAGAAAACCTTCCATTACCTCGATAAACTGGTGCTGAAGGGGGTAAGCCTGGAGTACCTGGAGCGGCGACCCGCCCTCGACTCGCTACGCACCACCAAGCACTGGAAGAAATTCGCCAAGAAATACCCCAAGCGCCGCCAGAAGTATGAGCAGCACCTGAACAAGGAGCTCCGAGCCGACCTCGACGAGCTCTACGCCCGCGACCAGTATTTCCGGCAGGCAAAGGGCGGGCTGCGCGTGCACCGAGACACCATCCGAGCCATTGAGGAAGCCAACACCAAGCTGCTGCTCGGCTGGATAGAAGAGTATGGCTACCCCGGCGAGGACCTGATTGGCCTGGCAGACACGCTGGAGTTGCTGCCCCGCTTCACCATCGTGATAGAGCGGCAAACCAAGGCCCGCGACGGCCACGACTTTGCCGAGGTGCTGACGCAGGCCGTGCAGCAGGGACGCCTCGCACCCTATGCCGCCGCCTACCTCCTGGACCAGCAGGCCGGGGCCAACCGGCACGGCTCCCGCGCCTACGCCAGGATAGTTTGCAGCAAGTGCGCAGACGACGACGAATTTGACGGGCTGGACGATTACATGCCCATGAAGCTAAGCCGGAAGGAGGAAGAGCGGGTAGATGAGCGCCGCAAGGAACTGGGGCTGGAGCCACTGGAACTGTACAAGTATAAAATCGTGCACATCGGGGATGCCAACCGCGAGCGGTTTATACTTTCCTACCCCTGGTCGGTGGTGAATTACAGGGTGCCCAGCAAGGAGGCAGCCCGTGTGATGCTGGAGAAGTTTACAGAGAAGTAATTTTATACTTGCTGGGGCCGGCTTAAAAGTATAAAAGGATGAGGTTCAGCATGCACAGGCCCATCCCCAGAAGCCCAATTTTGATTTTCCTGTACTTGTAGGCCAAGAATCCTATAACAGCGCCGACTGTCTCCAGTATAAAAAGTATCATTCTGGTAGTGTCGCTCATAGTATAGCTCAAGCCTATACTTTGCAGCTCGCCCGGCGCCTCCTGTTCGGGGGCAGTTTGCAGGTAAAGGTAGGTAAGTATTGCCAGCCCCACCAGGCCAATCAGAAGCGATATAATGGCAGCTGCTTTCATTTGTAGGTTTGATTAAAGTAAATCCTCTGTCTGGGACGAGTTATACTTTAACTACTACAGGCAACCGATAAAGATACAACAGGCATTAAATAAAAAGAGCCGGAGTGTTTGCTCCGGCTCTTGCTGTTTTCTGCGGCTTATAAAACCTGATGGCGGTTGCTGTTGCGGTAGGCGTCCACAGCGTTGCGCACGCTGCCATACTTTTTAAGCAGGGCGCCTGCCTCTTCCTGTTCTATTCCGAGCTCCTCCATCACCATGCGGGTGCCGCGGTCTACCAGCTTCAGGTTGGAGAGCTGCATGTCTACCATCTTGTTGCCTTTCACGCGGCCCAGTTTGATCATGGTGGAGGTGGTGAGCATGTTGAGCGCCAGTTTCTGTCCGGTGCCAGCTTTCATGCGGGTGCTGCCAGTCACGAATTCTGGTCCCGTCACTACCTCTACCGGGAAGTCTGCGGCAGCGGCCACGGCACTGCCGGCGTTGCAAACCACGCATCCGGTAGCAATACCGCGCTCACGGCAGGCCTTCAACCCACCGATAACGTATGGCGTGCGCCCTGAGGCAGCGATGCCCACTACAATGTCCTTCTCGTTGATGTCGTGCTCCTGCAGGTCTTTCCAGGCCTGCTCCTCGTCGTCCTCGGCAAACTCCACCGCCTTGCGGATGGCCGAATCACCGCCCGCCATGATGCCTACTACCATGCCGTGCGGCACACCGTAGGTAGGAGGGCACTCCGAGGCATCCACCACACCCAGGCGGCCACTGGTGCCGGCCCCGATGTAGAACAGGCGGCCTCCCTGCTGCAGGCGCTCCACCGTGGCGTTTACCAGCCGCTCCAGCTGCGGAATGGCTTTTTCTACGGCCAGCGGCACGGTTTTGTCTTCGCGGTTGATGTTTACGAGCAGCTCATGCACACTCATGTGCTCCAGGCCGTCGTAGTTGGACGTTGTTTCTGTAGTAGACACCGTTAAAGTATAGTTTTAAGAGTATGATAGGTTTAAAATATGGCGCGACAGCTGTTAAACCATCGCGCCATACTTCATTTTAGAGGCTATTTATGCTTTCTTAGGAGAGCCGAACGCTTGCAGGAGCTCCTGGTGGTACTGGATCAGGCCCTGGCTTGGGCTCTGCAGGATGGTGTTCACGTGCAGGCCATATTTCTTGGCTACCTGCTTCAGAATATCGCTGAAGAAGTAGGAGATGGAGCCCACAAAGTTAACCGGCAGGGTCTCGTGGCCCTCATACTTTACCACATGGCGCTCAAAGAACTCCGAGAAGTTTTCGTAGATCATGCCGTGGATAACCGGGTGCTTCTGCTTGTCGTGCATGAACCTGGCAAAGGTAGCCATGTAGCGGCTCGGGATGGCAGAGCTGTAAAGCGTGTCCAGGATGCCGTCTTTGGTCAGGTTGTAGGTGTTCTTGAGCGAAGTGGCCAGGTCTTCCGGCAGCTCACGGTACAGGTACGCCTTTATCAGCAGCTTGCCCATGTAAGCGCCGCTGCCCTCGTCGCCCAGCAGGAAGCCCAGCGACGGCACGTTGTCTATGATATCGGTACCATCGTAGAGGCAGGTGTTGGAGCCGGTACCCAGGATACAGGCAATACCAGCCTGACGGCCGCAAACCGCACGGGCGGCAGCCAGCAGGTCGTGCTCCACAAATACAGCCGCATCCGGGAAAGCGCGGAGCAAAGCGTCTTCCACGCGCTTGTTACGGTCTGGCGAGCTGCAGCCTGCGCCGTAGTAGTAGATGGCCTCCGGGTTCTTATCGCTTAGCTGTGGTAGCAGCACATCGTTTATTTCCTGGAAAATCTCGTCTGTCTCCTGGTACATCGGGTTAAATCCGGCAGTCTGTGCCTGGCCCAGCACAGTGTCTTGCGTTACGATGCGCCAGTCTGTTTTAGTAGAGCCGCTATCAGCTATAAATATCATTTGTTTATTTTGATTTATTTTAATGTTTAAACAAGTCGTGACACCAATATACGGTTTTATTTTTAGCTCTGTTAACTCTGCGAACTACGGTAAGCAGAATTCTTGACAAGCCCCACAGCCTCAAATTTATCAAAAACATTGGCATTATGCGGTGCATCGGCCAGTTCTTCTGTTAAATCCTGCCCGGCCCAGTGCTCATAGTGCTTCCCGTTCCGCCAAAGCCTCGATTTTTTCACGTCGTAGATAACACCCTGGTAGGCTACCCATACTTCGTCGCGGTCCTGCCCGTTGCGTAGCGCCAGTTGTTGCAGCGTGTATTCTGGTAAAGTCATGCTTTAGATGAGGAGATGTGGGAATTTGAAGATTTGAAAATAGTGCGCCAAGAAATGATTTATACTTGGTTAGCGCAATTATCCTTCAATTCCAGCGCTTAAAGACTTCAAGCATCTTCACGTCTCCGTATTTTAAACCCCAAACGATAAAATTACCCGATTCTTGCCTGCGTCAGTATCCAGCGGTGAGGTACCTCGCCTTTAGTGGCTTGCAGGTAATCCTCGTAGCTGCAGGGTACGATGCGGCTGCCCTTGTCGGGGCTGAGCGGCTCCACCTCCAGCCACCACTTTTCGCTGCTCCGGTTTTTGTAGAAGATCATGCGGTCGGGGTTGTCGTGGTTGAAGGCCACAGCATACTTGGTGAAGCTACGCCCGTTAAAGTCCGTCTCGTTTTTGCGGTGGTAAAAGCCTTCGATAAAGTACCAGATCATGGTGGCCACGGTCATGGCGGTCAGCTCGCGGTCGTCGAGGGCGGGGTTATACTCATAGATGCCCAGCGAGGTCAGATTGTCGTTCAGGCCGGCGTACCAGCAAATCTGGCAGGCCTCCTCGCCGGTCAACCCAAAAGGGTTGGCGGGCTCACTGGCCGGGGCATCCTGGTGGCGGATGGCCGAGATGTCGAACGTCAGCAGGTCGGCCACGCGCACCACGGGCTCCATCTCCTGCACACTCCGGTGCACCTCGCCCACGCGGTAAGCCTCAAAGTGCATTTTCTCGAACGTGGCCATCACCTCCGGCTCCACAAAGTATGACTGGTACCCGATCTGGCTCAGGCTGAAGAGGTAGTTGGGCTCGTGCATGAGTATCTGGCGCAGCTGCCTTCTGTTGGGGGCCTCGTCGCTGTCTTCGCTCATATCCACGCGGCTGTCCACGGTAACCATGTTCACGGCGCGTTCCAGGTGCTCGTAGCCCATGTACTGGCCATACTCCAAATCCTGCGAGCCGCCGATGATGACGGGAATGGTGTTGTGCGAGATGAGCACTTCCACAATCTCCTTCAGGCGCAGGTGCGTGTCCTCCAGCGTAATGCCGGGGCGCAGGTTGCCCAGGTCCACGATGTGGCAGCGGCCGGCGCCTTTGTTCAGGTCATAGAGCCTTTTGCGCACAAGGCGGGCGGGGGAAGGGGCCGCAGCATCTTCCGCCCCTTCTTCGGTGGTGTTGCTTCCGCGTGTTTCGTTTACGCCAAGTATGGCTATGTCGGCAGCACGCCAGTCCGGAAACTTGCTCACGAAGCGGCTGATGTAGGAGCCGAGGGTGCGGGGTTTGTGCAGGGCGGCAAAAACATCCTCGTTTAGCGGCTCAAAAAATATGGATAGGTTCATGGGCAAATCTTGTTCTCAAAGTATAGGCCGCAAACACAGGGTAACCCATGTTCGTGGCCCAGGTTCTAAAAGTATAAATATACTATACAGGAAATATTTATATGGCCTGACGTGGCAGAATTCGAAAAAAATAATTAAAATGCATGTGTAACAGGTCGTTTATCCTGTATAAAGGCCCGTTTTAAACCTAATCAAAACACCTTTGCTTAAGATACACTATGAACCTAACCCGGACCTTCGACCTTCTGCCTAACCAGATGCAGCAATTCCCCAAGCCCGACTGTTTAGCGGCTAAGGTAAACGGCACCTGGCAAAAGTATACTACCAGCGATGTGCTCGAGTATGCCAACCAGGTAAGCCTCGGCCTGCTGAAGCTGGGTGTTGGCAAGGATGACAAAGTAGCCATCGTCTCGTTCAACCGGCCGGAGTGGGTGCTGGTGGATTTCGGCATTCAGCAGATAGGGGCCATCAGCGTGCCCATGTACCCTACCATTACCGAGGAGGACTATCGCTACATTTTCAACGATGCAGAGGTAAAGATCATCTTCGTGGCCGATGCAGGGCTTTACAACAAGGTGGTGGCCGCCACCGAGGGCATAGCGGGCATCAAGGAGATTTATACGTTCGATGACATACACGGGGCCAAAAACTGGAAAGAGGTGCTGGAACTGGGTGTGAAAGAGGAGGTAGCACAGCTGGAGCCGCTGAAAGCCGCCGTTTCCCCGGACGATGTCCTGACCATCATTTATACTTCCGGCACCACCGGCAACCCGAAAGGGGTAATGCTGACGCACGACAACCTGATGAGCAACGTGCGCGGTACGCTGGCCTACGTGCCGGTAGATCATACCCACCGCGCGCTGAGCTTCCTGCCGCTCTGCCACGTATTCGAGCGCATGCTGCTGTACCTGTACTTCCGCATCGGGGTGTCCATCTACTATGCCGAAAGTATAGAGAAGGTGGCCGATAACCTGAAGGAAGTAAAGCCGCACCTGTTCACTACCGTGCCGCGCCTGCTGGAGAAAGTATACGACAAGATCGTGGCGGCTGGTATGGAGCTGACGGGCGTGAAGCGTAAGCTGTTTTTCTGGGCGCTGGAGCTGGGCCTGAAGTATGACACACAGACCGACCAGGGCTGGTGGTACAACAAGCAGCTGGACCTGGCCAACAAGATCATCTTCAGCAAGTGGCGCGAAGCTCTGGGCGGCAACGTGAAAGTGATCGTGTCGGGTGGCGCCGCGCTGCAGCCACGCCTGGCGCGGGTTTTCTGGGCGGCCAACATCCGCGTGATGGAAGGCTACGGACTCACAGAAACTTCGCCGGTAATCTCGGTGAACCGCTACGAGCCGGAGAATAACCTGATCGGAACCGTAGGCATGGCCATCGACGGCGTGGAGGTAAAGATTGCCGAAGACGGCGAAATCCTGACCCGCGGGCCGCACATCATGAAAGGCTACTACAAAAAGCCGGATCTCACGGCAGAGGTAATCGACGAGGATGGCTGGTTCCACACCGGCGACATCGGCGAGATGATACAGGGCAAGTACCTGAAGATTACCGACCGCAAGAAAGAGATGTTTAAGACCTCCGGCGGCAAGTACGTGGCGCCGCAGCCTATCGAGAACAAACTGAAGGAGTCTGTGGTGATAGAGCAGGTGATGGTGATAGGCGACGGCCGCAAGTATGCCTCCGCGCTCATCGTGCCCTCGTTCCTGGGCTTGCAGGACTGGGCCAACCACAAGGGCATCAAGTATACGTCCGATGAGGAGATGATCAAGCATCCGGAGGTGCTCGAGAAGTTTAAGCGTGAGATAGAAAAGGCCAACAAAGGCCTGGCGCAGTATGAAACCGTGAAGAAGTTTGCCCTCATCCCCAAAATGTGGACCGTGGAGAGCGGCGAGCTGACGCCAACCCTGAAGGTGAAGCGCAAGGTGATCACAGCCAACTACAAGGACGTGATCGAAAGCCTGTATTAAAGTATAAACCGAAGTATAACCGGCGCCGCAATGGTTGCTGTCTATACTTCATCAGCCTAATTTTTCATCCTGAATGGAGCCTGGTCGGAGGTAGTTTATACTTCTGCCAGGATTCTTTCAGGATGATTTTTTTGTAGTCTCTGTACTTTTTCATCAACGCAAATGGTCCGGTTTATACTTTTCTTCGTGGTAGTAACCTGTCTCTCGTGCAGAGGGCAGCAGAGTGAAGCAGTAGTTAAGGAATCAGAAAAAGCGGGAAAAGAAAAAGACACACACTTCGAGAAAATTACATTCTCTATCATGCAAGGCTTTAACAGAGAGGGATTTGATAAAGATGTAGAGATTCTCAAGGACGGCACATTCTACTATCGTTTGAGGGAGCGGTACTGTTGTCCCATAAAGGCTAATTACATGGGTAAGTTAGACTCCTTACAGATGAACAAAGTATATGCTATACTTGATGCCACCGATTTTAACACCTTAAAGTCGGTGCAGCCTGATGAGGAGCATGCTTCATACGTCTCTATATTATTTACCATGTATAATGGAGAAATTCGGATGAAAGGTGCGCTGAGTGCCAGAGTATGGAAAAGGATTTTGGACTTGTTGACTCTTGTTGAAGAACAAGAGTTAGTGCCTAATAGTAACCACCAGTTTAGCACGGCTAAAGACGTTATACTTCCTCCGCCTAATTTTACGCCAAGTCAAGCCTTGCTCGACAGCTTATAAACTTTGCAGGCCCTCCCACACAACTTGCCGGCGCGGGTTTGCAACCCGTGTCTCATTTATGAGGTCGGATTTGTAATCCGACTGGGGCGGAGGCCCAAACCATAGCTAGTCACGGGCGTGGACGCTCGCGCCATACATAACAGGCAAATTTCAGAACGAAGCAACCCCATCCTCTCGCTCGCCTCCGGCGAGTGTGCGCTATCCCACGGCCTCTGGCCACAAATTTATACTTTATACTTCTGCCGCCTTATTCATTCTGCACGAGGCGGCGTGACGCCACCATCATACCTCACACTCGCCGGAGACGAGCGAGGGCATTAGCAGCAGCAGGCTTTTTCCCCGAGAGGCTAGCTAATGCCACACACTGGCAGGATCACCCAAAACAAGTGCGGGATTTTCGGCTTTCAGGATGACAAAAGGGAAATAAAAGGGGCCCTTCCATACTTTCCTGAAACTATAACCATACTCATCAGTTAGTATAAAGTATAACTATACTTGTGCTGATTGTAACATAATCCCGGGTACCGCATGCCTGAGAGCAAATTAATTTTTTGTTAAAAAGGTATGCTTGCATAACAAATTTACTTATATTTGGTATACACCATGTATGACGATGAAGCCGGAAGAAACAGTAGACTATAATTTTAAAGTATGTTGGCACGCTATCTCCCGTATGTATAATGTGGAGGCCGTGAAGAACGATATTACCACCTCCATCGGGTTCGTGCTGCTCAACATCGACCAGGAGCAGGGCACGCCTGCCACCAAGATTGCCCCGCTGCTGGGGCTGGAGGCGCGCAGCCTCACCCGCATTCTCAAAAGTATGGAGGAGAAAAACCTTATCTACAAAGTATCCGACCCGAACGACAAGCGCCTGGTGCGCATCTTTTTAACAGAGAAGGGACTGGAGAAGAAGGAGGTGTCGCGCCAGACTGTGAAGCAGTTTAACCACAAGGTGCGCGAGCAAGTGCCGCAGGAAGAGCTGGATGTGTTTTTGAAAGTATGCGGCCGCATCCAAAGTATGATCGAAAACAAGGAAATCTTTAACCCATAGACAACTATCGCTATTCTATGAAAAGAATTATTAAAAAGGTAGCCGTGCTTGGCTCCGGGGTGATGGGCTCGCGTATCGCCTGCCACTTCGCCAACATCGGGGTGCAGGTGCTGCTGCTCGACATCGTGCCGAAAGAGCTGACGCCCGACGAGGAAAAGAAAGGCCTGACGCTGGAAAGCAAGCAGGTGCGCAACCGCATCGTGAACAGCTCGTTGGATGCGGCCCTGAAATCAAACCCCTCACCGATTTACCGCAAGGCTGACGCGCGCCTGATACAGACAGGCAACTTTGAGGACAACATGAAGGACATCGCCACCGCCGACTGGACCATTGAGGTGGTGGTGGAGAACCTGAAGATAAAGAAACTGGTGTACGACCAGGTGGAGCAGCACCGCAATCCGGGCACGCTCATCACCTCCAACACCTCGGGCATTCCGATCCACCTGATGCTGGAAGGCCGCTCCGACGATTTTAGAAAGCACTTCTGCGGTACGCACTTCTTCAACCCGCCGCGCTACCTGAAGCTTCTGGAGATCATCCCGACACCGGAAACCGATCCGGCAGTGGTAGACTTCCTGATGCACTACGGCGATTTATACTTGGGCAAGACTACCGTGCTAGCCAAAGACACGCCGGCCTTTATCGCCAACCGTGTGGGCATTTACGCCATCATGCAGGGCCTGCAGGTGATGAACAAGCTAGGCCTGAACGTGGACGAGGTGGACCGTATTTCCGGCCCGATCATCGGCCGTCCGAAATCGGCCACCTTCCGCACACTGGATGTAGTGGGACTGGATACCCTGGCAAACGTAGCCAACGGCCTGTACCAGACCGGCGAGAACGACGAATCAAGAGAGCTGTTCAGGCTGCCGGACTACCTGCAGAAGATGGTAGAGAACAAATGGTTGGGCGATAAAACCGGCCAGGGCTTCTATAAAAAGACAAAGGACGCGAGCGGCAAAACCGAGATCCTGACGCTGGACCTGAACACGCTGGAGTATGGGCCGAAGCAGAAAGCCAAATTCCAGAGCCTGGAGGTACTTAAGCCAATTGAAGACTTGAAGAAGCGCATAAAGGCATTCTCCGGCCAGTCCGACAAAGCCGCGCAATTCTTCAACGAGTCGCTCTACGGCCTGTTCCAGTACGTGAGCAACCGCATCCCGGAGATCTCTGACGAGCTTTACAGAATAGACGACGCCATGCGTGCCGGCTTTGGCTGGGAGCTTGGTCCGTTTGAGTACTGGGATGCCATTGGTGCCCGCGAAGGCGTGCAGCGCATGCTCGAGAACGGCTACCAGCCTGCCCGTTGGGTAGAGGAGATGCTGGAGCGCGGCAAAGAGTCCTTCTACATTGTAGAAAACGGGCAGCGCCGCTACTACGACATCCAGAGCAAAGAGTATAAAGCCATACCGGGCGCCGAGAACTTCATCATCCTGAATAACCTGCGCGAGAACAAAGTTATCTGGAAAAACACCGGCGCAACTATAACTGACCTTGGTGACGGCATCCTGAACGTGGAGTTCCACACCAAAATGAACACCATGGGCGGCGACGTGATCATGGCGCTGAACAAGGGCATCGAGCTGGCCGAAAAAGATTTCCGTGGGATGGTAGTGGGCAACCAGGGGGCTAACTTCTCTGCCGGTGCCAACGTGGGGCTGATTTACATGTATGCCATCGACCAGGATTACGACGAGCTGAACATGATCATCCGCCAGTTCCAGAACACAATGATGCGCATGCGCTATTCGGCTATCCCGGTAGTGGGCGCGCCGCATGGCCTGACGTTGGGCGGTGGCTGCGAGCTGAACCTGCACGTGGACCACATCCAGGCGGCCGCTGAGACCTATATGGGCCTGGTGGAGTTCGGTGTGGGCCTGATACCAGGCGGTGGCGGCACTAAGGAGATGACGTTGCGTGCGGCTGACATGTACGCTGATGGCGATATCGAGCTGAACGACCTGAAAAACGTGTTCCTCAACATCGGCATGGCGAAGGTTTCTACCTCGGCCAAAGAGGCTATTGACCTGGGTTACATGCGCCAGAGCGACGGTATTTCCATCAACAGCAACCGCCAGATTGCCGATGCCAAAGCGCAGGCTATACTGCTGGCAGAGGCTGGCTACACCAAACCGGTGCCGCGTACTAACATCAAGGTGCAGGGCCGCGGTGCCCTGGGTATGTTCCTGACAGGAGCCAACGCTATGTATACTGGCCGCTACATGTCGGAGCACGACCTGAAGATTTCTCAGAAACTGGCTTACGTGATGTGCGGCGGCGATTTGTCGGCCCCAACCGAGGTGAGCGAGCAGTACCTGCTGGATCTGGAGCGCGAGGCCTTCCTGTCGCTGACGGGTGAGCGCAAAACACTCGAGCGCATCCAGAGCATCCTGACAACTGGTAAGCCGCTGCGGAATTAATGCTATAAGAAGTATGAGTGGCAGGTAAGGTCGCTCATAATTTATTCGTTCTTTGTCATCCTGTAAGGATCTTGGTAGAAGTTAGGTTAAGTGTCAGCCATGAAAAGCCACAACTACTTTGTCTATATCACCACCAACCCGGGTAAAACAGTACTCTATGTTGGGGTGACAAATGACTTGGTAGTAAGGCTGGAGCAGCACAAGGAAAACCGCGGTAAGCCCGAAACCTTTGCCGGTCGCTATTACTGCTATAAGCTTCTGTACTATGAGCGCCACACTTACGTGCAGTATGCCATAGAGCGGGAGAAGGAGCTGAAGTTGCTGAGTCGGGAGCAAAAGTTGGAGCTCATCAGAAAGGAGAATCCACACTTACAGTTTCTGAAGGTTGAGGATTAAGCCAGCCTGCATCTCCCAGCCACCAAGATCTTTACAAGATGACAAAAGAGGAAAGGTACTAAGTATAAGTATACAATTGCTGTCATTCTTTCTAATAAGCAGGCCTCAAATCTGTCATTCTGAAAGAAACTTGGTGGAAGGGAGGTTAAGCCGAGGCTACTCCCCAACTCGACCAGATGATAGGGTAAAACTGAAAGTATAGTGATAGTATAAACTATAAAAGAGCATCAAAATGAACAATGCATATATCGTAGCCGGATACCGTAGCGCAGTAGGCAAGGCCAACCGTGGCGGATTCCGGTTCACCAGACCTGATGACCTGGCTGCTGACGTCATCAAACACCTCCTGGCTTCTGTGCCAGCCCTTGACCCCGAGCGCGTAGACGACCTGATTGTGGGCAACGCGGTGCCGGAGGCGGAGCAAGGCCTGCAGATTGGCCGTATGATTTCGCTTCTGGCGCTGCCGATGTCGGTAAGCGGCATGACGGTAAACCGTTACTGCGGCTCCGGCCTGGAAACAATCGCTATTGCCGCTAACCGCATCGCGGCTGGCATGGCCGACTGTATCGTGGCGGGTGGTACCGAATCGATGTCGCTGGTGCCAACGGCGGGCTGGAAGACGGTGCCGAACTACAAAATTGCCCAGAAGAACCCGGATTGGTACCTGAGCATGGGCCTAACGGCTGAGGCGGTGGCTGCCGATTACAATGTTTCACGTGAAGACCAGGATGCGTTTGCCTTTAAGTCGCATCAGCGGGCTATTAACGCCATCCAAAACGGCTACTTCAAAGACCAGATCGTGCCAGTAACCGTGGAAGAAACCTACGTGGACGAAAATGGCAAGAAGAAGACCCGCTCGTTTGTGGTAGACACCGACGAAGGCCCACGTGCTGATACATCGATGGAGGCACTGGCCCGCCTTAAGCCCGTGTTTGCCGCAGGCGGTACGGTAACAGCCGGTAACTCGTCCCAGACATCCGACGGAGCCGCCTTTGTGATTGTGATGAGCGAGCGCATGGTAAAAGAGCTGAACCTGGAGCCGATTGCGCGCCTGGTAAGCTACGGTACCGGAGGGGTAGACCCGCGTATTATGGGTATGGGCCCAATTGCCGCTGTGCCGAAAGCCCTAAAAATGGCTGGCCTAAGCCTGAACGACATCGACCTGATTGAGATGAACGAGGCCTTTGCCGCGCAGTCTATCGCCGTGATGCGCCACCTGGACTTTGATCCGGACAAGCTGAACATCAATGGCGGGGCCATCGCGCTCGGTCACCCGCTGGGCTGTTCCGGCGCCAAGCTGAGTGTGCAGCTCTTCAGCGACCTGCGCCGCACGGGCGGCAAGTATGGCTTGGTTACAGCCTGCGTAGGCGGTGGCCAGGGCGTGGCAGGTGTGTTTGAGCTACTAAAGTAGCTTGACAAAAGACTATTTGACAAAGGACAAAAGATGAAGCATAACTTCAGGGAACTGAGAGTATGGCAGGAAGCCATAGCTGTTGCGAAAGAAGTATATTTTCACTCCAGACAGTTCCCTGAATTTGAGAAGTATGGATTGACAAGTCAAGTTAATCGTGCTGTCGTTTCCATCGCTTCAAATATTGCCGAAGGCTCCGCTCGAAGCACTAACAAAGACTTTCGAAATTTTCTGGGTATAGCATTAGGCTCAGCCTATGAAGTAGAAACACAGTTATTATTGGCGAAAGAATTTGGCTACTTGTCCGAAGATAGTCTTAATAATTTGCTCAAGTTACTCCACAGTCTGGAGAAGAAGATTAGCAATCTGCAAAGTCGACTCAATGATTAAATATTAAGGGATAAAAAGTCTTTTGTCCTTTGTCACAAAATCAAAAAATCTAAAAACCATGGAAACTAAAACCGCAACTATAAAAGGTGGAGAATTCCTGATCAAGGAGACCAACCCGCAGGATGTGTTTATTCCGGAGGAATTTAACGAGGAGCAGCGCATGATGGCCCAGACTTGCCTGGACTTTGTGCGCGAGGAAGTATACCCGCTGCTGGACAGGCTGGACAACCACGAAGAGGGACTGATGGAAGGGCTGATGAAGAAAGCCGGGGAGCTGGGTCTGTTCGCGGTATCGATGCCGGAGCAGTACGGCGGCCTGGATATGGACTTCAACACCTCGCTGCTGGTAACGGAGTCGGTAGGCGGCGGGCATTCGTTCCCGGTAGCCTTTGCGGCGCACACCGGTATCGGTACACTGCCTATTTTATACTTTGGTACCGAGGAGCAGAAGAACAAGTATATCCCCAAACTGGTGAGCGGCGAGTGGACGTCTGCTTACTGCTTAACGGAGCCGGGTTCTGGTTCTGACGCCCTGGCGGCCAAGACCAAGGCGGTGCTCAACGATGCAGGCACGCACTACATCCTGAACGGTCAGAAGATGTGGATTACCAACGCGGGCTTTGCCGATGTGTTCATCGTGTTTGCGCAGGTAGACGGCGACAAGTTCACCGGCTTTATTGTGGAGAAAAATTACCCGGGCCTGAGCCTGGGCAATGAGGAGCATAAGATGGGTATCAAAGGCTCCTCTACCCGCCAGGTGTTCCTGACGGACTGCGAGGTGCCGAAAGGGAACGTGCTGGGCGAGATCGGTAAAGGTCACCTGATTGCCTTCAACATCCTCAACATTGGTCGTATTAAACTAGGAGCTGCCACCTTGGGAGCCGCTAAGAAAGTGGCAGACCTGTCGGTGAAGTATGCCAACGAGCGCCACCAGTTCAAGCTGCCTATCGCTAAGTTCGGCGCTATCCGGCACAAACTGGCAGAGCAGGCCATTCGCATTTACGGCTTAGAGTCGGCCCTGTACCGCGCCGGTATGGACATTTACCACAAAGAGCAGGAGTTGCTGAGCAGCGGTGCGAATGAGAACGAGGCACTACTGGGCGCTGCCCGCGAGTTTGCCGTCGAGGCCGCCATGCTGAAAGTGGAAGGCTCGGAGGTGCTGGATTACGTGGTGGACGAAGGCGTACAGATCTACGGTGGCTACGGCTTCTCAGCCGACTACCCGATGGACCGCGCCTACCGCGACTCCCGTATCAACCGTATTTTTGAGGGTACCAACGAGATCAACCGCATGCTCACCGTGGACATGATCCTGAAAAAGGCGATGAAAGGCGAACTCGACCTGATGGGCCCGGCGCAGGCGGTGCAGCAGGAGCTGATGGCTATTCCGGACTTCGGAGAGGAAGAGGAAGGCCTGTTTACAGCAGAGCACAAGGCTATCCGCAACCTGAAGAAAGCCATTCTGATGGTGGCCGGCACGGCGGTGCAGAAGTACATGGACTCGCTGGCCAAGGAGCAGGAAATCCTGATGAACATTGCCGACATGGCCATCAAGACCTACGTGGCGGAATCCACGCTGCTGCGCGTGGAGAAACTGGTAAGCCAGAAAGGCGAAGAGGCCGTGGCCAACCAGATAGACATCGTGCGTGTGACGGTAAACGATGCGGTGGATTCGGCTTTTATGGCTGGTAAAGACGCCATTGCCGCGATGGCCGAAGGCGATGAGCAGCGCCTGTTGTTCATGGGCCTGAAGCGCTTCACGAAGAAAGACCTGTACAATACCAAAGAAGCGCGCCGCCGCATTGCCGCTGCCCTGGTAGAGGCAAATGAGTATGTATATTAATTTCTGACCATTTATAGTTAGGGAAAGGCTGTTACCACAGGTAGCAGCCTTTTTTTGTGTCAGAAAGAGAAAGTACTAAAGTATAAAATGCAAATCCTGCATCAATTTTATACTTGGGGCAGTAGTAGTCGCAGACATTTTACGTATTAGAGGAACAGCCACTTGGTACAAAAACAGAACTATGAAGGTGACTTGCCTTATACCTTGCTACAACGAACGGGAGCGCATCGGACAGGTGCTGCGCATTATGGTGGGCACAAAATATATTGCCCAGGTAATTTGTGTGGATGATGGCTCTGAAGACGGTACCGCCGACTACATACAGCACAACTGGCCAGGGGTGGAGGTAGTGCGGCTGCCGCAGAACGTGGGTAAAACCGAAGCTATCCGGCAAGGCCTCCGGCAGGTAAAGTATAAAACCCTGCTGATGATGGATGCCGACCTGCAGGACCTGCGAAGGTATGAGCTGGAAGCTGCCCTGGAGGCGTACCGGAAGTATACTTCTGTGGATATGATTATCCTGCGCCGCATCAACTCGCCCTGGTTCGTGAAGTGGTACCGCAGCGATGTGCTCCTGTCCGGCGAGCGTATACTTAAAACCGCTGACCTGAAGCAGGTGCTAAACCAGAAGCTGAAGTCTTACCAGCTGGAGGTGGCCATCAACCGCTACATGTTGCGCCACAAAAAGGTAGTGCGCTGGATGCCTTGGTCGGCTATGAACACTTATAAAGTGGATAAGCTGGGCGTGCTGGACGGCTCCCGCAAGGAGTTTAAGATGTATGTGGATATTGTGAACTACGTGGGCTTTTCGCACATGCTGCTGCAGCTGACCTCGTTTACCCGACGCATGCGCAAAAAACAGGAAAGCGAGTCGCTCCGAACCCGCTTTCTGCAGCAGCTAAAGCTGTAAGCTATCTCACCTCGATGCGGGTGAGCTGCAGCTTGTCCGCTCTCTTTCCCCCACGTAGCACCGTCACAATGTCCTTGCCGGCCAGCCAGGTGGTGTAATCCTTTACATAAGCCAGCTTTTTATCATTCGGGATGCCGAGGCGAAGGCCCTGCGGGGCTGTGGCGCTGCCATTGTTGGTGTTTATCTGGCGCAAGTATAAATCATACTTCCCGCCGAGCTCCTCCAGCGTAAGCAGGTTCAGCGTATTGCCGCTAAGGTAGGAGCTGTAGGAGATGCTGGTAAAGCCTTCGGAAGCCGGGGCTTGCTGCTGCTTCATCAGCACCGAGTTCCAATCGAAGGTCATGTACTCGTCGTAGGCGAACAGGTGCAGCTCTTTGGCAAAGTATGGTGAGTTTTCCCCGCCCTCGGTATACTTCTTTTCGGCAAGTATAAGCAGTTGCCGCTCTGGTGTCAGGATCAGGTCAGTGAGGTAAATGTCCTGCAAGGAGTTGCTTTTATTTGTTTTATCCAGCGCATTTACCTTTTGCACATACTCTGGGGTGAACATGTACTCCTCGGCAAAACGCATGTCCTCGTTCTCGAAATCATACTGCACGGCCTTCAGGCTGTAGTAGCCGCCGCTTTTCTCGTCAGCCGTCAGCACGGCGCCATACATTTGCCCGTTCGGCATCAGCTCGAAGCGTGTGTCGCGGATGTATACTTTCTTGCCACCAAACACGCCGCCCACCAGCACCGACATCACCCTGACTTCCTTGCTGCCCGGCTTGTACTGGCGCACGCTCAGGCGGTTCATTTGGTCCGAAATCAGGTTCACATACTGCTCGCCACCATTGCCCACCTGTATGTCGGCGGTCAGGATGCCGCGCAAGTCGCTCAGGTCATACTTTACGTCCTGCTGCTTTTGCAGGCTGCCGTTGTAGAGCGTGCCGCTGATGCTTTGTATCTGGAAGCTGTTGTCGGTTTGAAAGCGGTAGGCCAGCACCTGCGTACCGTCAGCCGACACCGCCACGCCAGCCCTGCGGCCTTTGGCCGGAGCCCCCAGGAGCTGTACCGGCTGCTCCGCTTTTCCCGTTTTTAGGTTAATGCGGTGCGCGTGGAGCAGCTGGTTTTGGCCGTCCTGCCGGTGCGTCACCACCAGCGCCGCCTCTTGCCCGGCTGTGAACTTATCCACTTCCTCGCCTGCAGCCATGGGTATCTCCGCTGCCCAAAGCTTTTTCAGGTCCGCGTTATATTTCTCCACGGTATATTGGCCATCGCCCTGGCGGTTTAAAAGTATAAACTCGTTCTGCCCCACCGGGATGGATTTGTGCGGCAGGCGCTGGTTGTAATGGTCGACTTCGGGGTTGGGCTGATAGTTAAAGTCTACCGCTGCCCTGATTTTGGACTGGGCAAGTATAGCCTGCGGCAGGCAGAGCAGGCACAGAAGTATAAGCGAAAGAGTAAACTGCTTTTTCACGGGTGATTTGAGTTTGTAATAAGGGTAAAACGGAGGTGTGAGGTGTTGGTTGTGGGGAATGATGCTCGTGCAGCCGAAACCGGTGTGAGTGCTTCGTGCTTTTCTCCTTAAGTTCCCACAGTACCTGTCTTGACTTCCCCTGCGCGCTTGTAATTGGCGATGATGACGCCACTTGGTGTAACCGTACTCTCTACTAATGTAAATGCTGCCGGAACGGCGCCGTTGTCAAATAACTTTTTCCCTTTACCAAGAATCAACGGATAGATTTTGAGCCAGAGTTCGTCCACCAGATCATTCCTCAACAACAGCTGGGCCAGCTCACTGCTACCCCAAACCTTGATAGCAGACCCGTGTGAATTTTTAAGCTTCTCGATATCTGCCAGACTATGGAGGACAATAGAATTCTTCCACCTGGTAACTATCGGGTCCGAATCCTTTATAGTATTCGACAGCACGTATTTTGTCACATCAGTAATACCTAGCCATATATGTTCGTGCTCCGGCCAATAATTGGCAAAGATCTCAAATGTCTTTCTGCCCAAAAGAAGATCTGCAGGTTCCATGTGTTTTTCCATGACTCTGTCCGAGACTTCATCTGTATAAGGCGCCACCCAACCTCCAAATTCAAAACCTCCTGATGTATCTTCTTCAGGTCCGCCAGGTGCCTGTATTACTCCATCTAAAGTAATAAACTCTAATACGATTATTTTCCTCATATTATTTTATTCTTTCAGGCCCTTGTAGGTGTTATCACCTGCAAGAAATTAGCTGTTGTAGTACACATTGTGGGTGAAAACATCTACAATGGAAAAAACAAACTCTCTTAGGCTAAGAAACAGGTGATAATCCGAATCCAGTGAAATCCTCTTCACTGGATTCGGCTATCTCGTTGTCGCCCGTTTCTGATTCGTAAAGTAGTCTTTCCGCCCTTGCATAATCCTTGATTACCTTTATCGTAATCAAGGCGAGCGGAATACCAACCACGTTTCCTAACATACTGGCAATTGTTGCGTTGGTCAGTTCATCTACCGATTCTGTGTTGAGATAAGAACGCATCAAGATCTGTCCGAGAAAATTACTAAAAATCCATAGTGCCCACCACGATCCAAGGTAAGTGGTTTTTAGGGGGAACTCGTGCCCGGTCTTTGTAAGCAACATCCTTGAATCCTGGTAAAGCTCACGCATGATCTGATAAGGACGAAAGAGGCAAAGGATTGGAACAAACCAACTACCAACTGCCCATCCGTCCGTGAATGAGGCATTCCCGGTACGCTGCTGTAAGTTATAGTAGGCTCTTCTAAACCAAAGAAGGAAAGCAAAGCCAGAACCGACAAAAAGTAAGAAGTAAATACCTCCCATAGCCTGCTCCCTGGCATCGTTGGCTGCTGCAGCCTCTTCCGAAATAAAGCCTGACGATGCGGCTTGAAGCAAGTCGTACTGCAAATAGCTGGAGAAAAAAGCCAATACTTCCGCAACAAGCACAGCCCATATTAACACGATGGCCATCTTCGCACGTTGTACGTTGGGTTTTGTAGGGTTCATTCTTTTTGAATTAAGGAAAGTGTAATAAGCGTTGAAAGTCAATGAAGCCAAAGCTTCTGCATGGGGTAGGAAGATAGTTAGAACTTATTTAAGGGGGAATACCCTTTCTCATTTTTATATTAAGTCTTGGAGATGTTATCACCCACATGAAATCAGCTATTGCAGTACAAATTGATGGTGAAAACACTAATAATGGCAAATAGGAAGAGGAATCTAATAGTATTTGAAGTACACGAAAAACAGTTAAGAAGCCCGTTCTCTAGTATAAGAAATTACCTATTGTTTCGCGTGGAACCAAAGTATAAGTAGCCCCAACTTTCTCAGCTAATCCTGCTCCAGTTAATAGTATTGGCGCTCAGCGATTGAATGTGGCGGCGGATGTTGGCGTTTTCGGGTTTCTCCAGTTGCGGGTCCTGGTGCAGCACGCGTTGGGCGGCGGCGCGGGCCTCCTGAAGTATAGGCGCGTCCTTGGAGAGGTCGGCGATGAGCAGGTCAAGTACGCCGCTTTGTTGTGTTCCCATCAAATCGCCCGGGCCGCGCAGTTTCAGGTCGATGTCGGCAATCTCGAAGCCGTTGTTGGTGCGTACCATCGTTTCAAGGCGGGTCTTGCTATCTTTGCTCAGCTTGTAGCCCGTCATCAGGATGCAGTAGCTCTGCTCGGCACCCCGGCCTACACGCCCACGCAGCTGGTGCAACTGCGACAAGCCAAAGCGCTCGGCACTCTCGATAATCATCACAGAAGCATTCGGCACGTTTACACCCACCTCAATTACGGTAGTGGCCACCATAATCTGCGTCTCTTTCTTCACGAAGCGCTGCATCTCGTAGTCCTTGTCCTGCGGCTTCAGTTTGCCGTGCACCATACTTACCTGGTACTCTGGGAAAGCGCGTTTTATACTTTCGTAGCCGTCCATCAGGTCCTTGTAGTTCTCCATCTGCTCCGACTCCTCGATGAGCGGGTACACGATGTATACCTGGCGGCCTAGCTTTATCTGGTCGCGCACGAACTGGAACACACGCAGGCGGTGCGAGTCGAAGCGGTGCACGGTCACGATTTCCTTACGACCGGCCGGCAGCTCATCAATCACCGATACATCCAGGTCGCCGTACAGCGTCATGGCCAGGGTGCGGGGGATAGGGGTGGCTGTCATCACGAGCACGTGTGGGATAATGCGTGGGTTTTTGCGCCACAGTTTGGAGCGCTGCTCCACGCCAAAGCGGTGCTGCTCGTCCACGATGCACAGGCCCAGGTTCTGGAACTGCACCACGTCCTCCAGCAGCGCGTGTGTGCCTACAATCATCTTCATCTCGCCGGAGCGCAGCTGCTCGTGCAGTACCTTTCGCTCGCTGGCTTTGGTAGAGCCGGTAAGTTTGCCCAGGTTGATGCCCAGGCGATCGGCAAAGGCTTTCAGGCCCACGTAATGCTGGTCGGCCAGAATCTCAGTAGGCGCCATCAACACCGACTGCGCCCCGTTATCCGCGGCAATCAGCATGGTGATAAAGGCCACGATGGTTTTGCCCGAGCCCACATCGCCCTGCAGCAGGCGGTTCATCTGCTTGCCCGCTGTCAGGTCCGCATAAATTTCCTTCACCACCCGCTTCTGCGCGCCTGTCAGATCGAAGGTCATGTGGTTTTTGTAGAACTCGTTGAGGGTGGGCACCTGGTTAAATACCTGGCCCTTTAGGTCGGCTTTGCGCACCACCTTCTGGCGGAACAGGCGCAGCTGTATGTAAAAAAGCTCCTCGAACTTGAGTCTGAACTTGGCCGCATTATACTTCTCCACCGTCTCCGGGAAATGGATGTTGGCATAAGCGCTGCGCTTGTCCATTAGCTTATAGGTATCAATCAGCTCCGGCGACAGCGATTCCTGCACCTGCGGAAGGGCCACCTTCAGCAAATGCTCCATCATCTTAGCAATTACTTTGCTATCGATGCGGTGGGCTTTGAGCTTTTCGGTGGTGTTGTAGACGGGCTGCAGAAAAGAGGTCGTTTGTTTCTCCTCGGCCAGTTCCTCCAGCTCCGGGTGGGCCATACTAAACCTGCCGTTGAACTCGGTGGGCTTGCCAAACACGATGTAGTCGGTATGGTTCTTCAGCGTCTTTTCCATCCACTTCACGCCCTTAAACCACACCAGCTCCAGCTGGTCGCCGTTCTCATCTACCAGCGTAGCGGCCAGGCGCTGCTTCCGGCCTTCGCCAATCACCTCTTTTCCGCGGATGCGGCCGCGCACCTGCACATAAGGCATACTTTCGTCCAGCTCGCTTACTTTGTAGAACTGGGTGCGGTCGAGATAGCGGAAAGGGTAATGCTGGATCAGGTCGCCGTAGGTGAAGATGCTGAGTTCTTTCTGCAACAGCTCCGCCCGCATGGGGCCTACGCCCTTCAGGAATTCTATTTTGGTGTTGAAGAAGTTGCTCACAGTCTTTGGCTTGCTATCGGGTGAAAGTATGGCAAGTATAAAGTACAAAAATAAGCAAAAGCCCCGACAGGTGTAAATGCTGGCTGGGCTTTATACTTGGTAATTATACTTTATACCTCGGCTATACTTTTTATACTTGCTGATTTATACTTCCAAAACCGCCGCTTCCTGCAATTGGACACATGCTATCCTTGCTAGCGGGCGCTTATCCTCCAGCCATACATAAGCTACTGTCGCATTTATACTTTGTGCCCTCCCAGGCCGGGAGGCCTCGCCTTCGGGCATCGCGCTGCTTTCGCTTCCTTTGCTCCTGCGTCGCAATGCCTCGCTGCCGCTCGTCACCGGAAATCTAGAAGGCGCTCAACCCAAAGGCTGGGAATCAATTCGATAGCCGCTGCCCCTACTGTCATCTCGACCTTCGGGAGAGATCTGATTAGAATCCCGATAGATCTCTCGCCCTGCTCGAGATGACAAGAGAGTAGTAAGTATAAATTCCCCTCTTGGGAGGGGCTGGGGTGGGTTTATCCTTCTGATGACAAGAATTGAAGCTATGAAATTTATACTTTAGCCAAAGCAGTTACAGGCTCCCCGCCTTAGATAAGGAGGGGCCAGGGGTGGTTGGACCCGGTACGGCAATCGGATATGCCAAAGTGTTCACTTTACTCTGGACTAACGCTGTCTAATAAAATTACTCTTGTCTGTGGTTGACTGCTTTCGCTGAATTTAAAAATGATCAAAAGTATAAAAGCAATTACTAGTGAACCTATGATAAGATTTCTTCTTCTTTTTTGGGATGTAAGTTCAATAGGGCCGACCATTTCATCAGTGAATTTACCTTCGAATCCTCTAAATGCCCAGCATGTAAAGGCTCCGGTAGCAATGATTATAAAGCTGAGAAATGTTGGCATTTGTCGATTTATACTTTCTATCCTATAGAACAACAACTACATCTCCTTCCACTCCAGCGTATTCAGCAAATGGATGATATCCTTCTTCACAAACTCAATCACCGGGGCCAGGGAGTCGTTTTGGGTGGCGGTGCGGAAGTATAAGGCGCCGCGCAGGAAGTTGTCTGTAGAGTCGGTTACATAGAACTGGAACTGGCTGGGAACCTCGCCCTCCAGCTCAAACACAGAGGCTATATCGCCGGAAGGCGTTTTAATTTCTGCCTCCTCGATGGCATAGGCCTTGATCTGGTGCTTGGAGGTGAGCTTGCGGGCATCCTCCACCAGGTCATTCAGCTTCTTGTCGTCATTCTCCAGCTGCTTGTAGGTTAGCTGCACATTGGCACCCAGGCTGGGATAGATGATGTTTATCCAATGCGGCTCGGCGATACCGGAAGAGTCCGGGCGGATTTTAGCGTGCTTGGAGTACTCGAACGTATAAGGGTGGGCTTCCTGCAGTTGCTGGTAAGTATGGGAGGGCAGGTCGATGCGGTTATAGCCTTTCGGTTTTGGCGTATACTCCGTGCCGCTGCAGGCTACGATACCAGCGGCCAGGGCCGCCCACATAAACGCCTTCAGGCTACCCAACTTTATGATACTTCTCTTTCTTGCTTGCGACATTGATCTTTACTCGTTTTACGCGCTTCGTGTCCGCCGACTCTACCGTAAAGTGGAAACGGCCATAGGCTGTTGCCTCCCCAGCCCTCGGAATCCCGGAGAATAAGGTAAGCATCAGGCCGGCCACTGTCTCGTTTGAGCCCTTTACCTCGTCAAAGGCATCAAAGGGCACCTCTGTTATCTTACAGAAGTCGTGCAGCGAGGTCTTGCCGTCAAAGATAAAGGTATTTTCGTCGAGTTGAGAGTAAATGATATCATCATCGTCGTCAAACTCATCGTTGATCTCTCCCACAATCTCCTCTACAATGTCCTCCAGGGTAAGCAGGCCAACTGTAGCGCCATACTCATTTATCACGATGGCCATGTGCACATGCTTTTCCTTGAAATCCTGGAAAAGATCGGCGATGCGCCTGTTCTCCGGCACAAAAAAAGGAGGGCGCACCAGCTGCTGCCAGTCAAAGTCCGGGCCCTTGCCCAGGTGCGGCAACAGGTCCTTCACGTAAAGGATGCCTTCTATGTGGTCGGTGCTTCCGGAGTATACCGGAACGCGCGAGTAGCCCCACTTGACTATTTCCGGCATCAGTTCCGGAAAAGTCATGGAGGTGTTGAAGGCCACAATATCAATGCGCGGGCGCATGATCTGTTTTACCGAGATAGACCCGAAGTTTACCACCCCGCGCAGAATCCTGCGCTCCTCCGGCGAGGTATCCGCTTTTATCAGGGCCACATCCAGGCTGTGGTGCAATTCCTCAATAGTATTTGTATACCCCCGGATGATGTACTTGCGATCTACAAGCTCATTGATGGAGATAAGCAGCCACGAGAAAGGCCGGATAAGGAACTGCAGCCTGTCGAGCACACTTGCCATGCTTCGGGCCAGCGGCATGCGGTGCCGCTGCACGTATACTTTCGGCAGCACCTCCCCGCAAAAAACCAGGAAGAAGGTAGCAAACAGCAGGCATATCGCCAGCGATCCGGCCGACAAGGTCATGGTGCCGAACACCTGCCAGGCCACGTAGGCAAACAGCGTGATGATGGCTACATTGACGCCATTGTTAAGTATAAGTATGGTGGTAAGAAGCTTGCGCGGGTCCTGCAGGAGGCGGTACACACGTTGCTCAGCGGGGTGCTGGCTTGTTTTGCACTGCTCTAGTTCCTGCTCCGAAAGAGAGAAAAATGCTGCCTCGGCACCTGAGGTCAGGGCCGAGAGCAGCAATAAGATCAGGCCGCCTGAAATGGCAACCAGGTATTCAATCCTGAGTTGAGTTAAAGAACTCTGTAAAAGTTGGAGTAAGCTGTAACTCAGGGGGTCTCCGGAATCTGTACTTTCCAAGATTGTTTTGTTTAGTTAAACATAGGTTAGAACGGCAAGTCGTCCGGCTCGTCGCTCTGGAAGCCGCCGGCCGGGCTGCCGCCCTTGCTGGCTGTGGCGCCACCGCCATAGTTTCCGCCGCTTGCAGCAGCGGAAGAGCCCTGGTAATCGCCACCTCCGCCATTGTCGCCACCGCGGCCACCAAGCATGGTCATGTTATCGGCCACGATTTCGGTGCTGTAGCGCTGCACGCCTTCTTTATCCTGGTAGCTGTTGGTGCGGATTTTGCCCTCGATAAACACCGAGTTGCCTTTGCGCAGGTATTTCTCCGCTACTTCGGCAAGGCCTCGCCATACCACGATGTTGTGCCACTCGGTGCGCTCCTGCTTCTGCCCGTTCTTATCTTTAAACGTTTCAGAGGTTGCAATAGGGAAGCGGGCAACGGCCACGCCACCTTCTAAATGACGTACTTCAGGGTCTTTGCCCAGATTTCCGATCAAAATTACTTTGTTTACACTTGCCATGTCTTTTTTTGTCTAAATATTAAATTGAATTGGGCTACTCCAGCAACCAAGCTGGAGGCAAATATGGCTTATACTGAACCTCTTAATGTTTTTGTTTAAAGAAAAGTTTCAGCCTATAAATATACTAAAATCTTAGCATCCTGCAAATAATTACTGATTAAAACCGGCTTCGGCAAAGCGTCTATTTCCCCAACGTTATAAGCGGCCAACCTTGTTTCCTGAAGCACCTCATCTTTTAGCGGATCCTTGAGTTTTATACGGTAAAAGCGCGCCGTTATTTTCTGGTGGCTGAGAATATGTTTGTAATCTTTTGCCGGCGGCTGCAACAGGGCTTCCTGCACAGGTATGCCGGCCTCCTGCAGTTCGTGCAGCAGTTGCTCCACGGGCAGGTCCTTGCTCTCGCTCTCGTAAAGGTAAAAATCGTAAAGTCCCTGCCAGATATCGCCCTCCAGTCTGTTGCGAAGGTAAAAGGTGCCGTTCAGCTCGAATACGATGTAGTGAAAAAAACGTGGCCGTGCCGCCTTGGCTTTCGATTTTACAGGCAGTTCCTGCACCATGCCGTGGTTAAAGGCAAAACAGTTTTGCTGCAGCGGACAGAACATACAGTCAGGCATGAGCGGGGTGCACTGGATGGCCCCAAACTCCATGATGGCCTGGTTATAGGTGTCTGGCTCATGGGCCGGCACCAGCTCATCTGCCAGTTTCTGGAACACCTTGCGCGAGGCAGGGGCCGCAATATCGTCCGTAATGCCAAATACACGCGCCAGCACCCGGAACACGTTGCCGTCCAGCACAGCCACCCGCTCCTGAAAGGCAAAGGCCGCAATGGCCGCCGCCGTGTAGTTTCCTACGCCCTTCAGCTTTAACAACTCCTCATAATTGTCGGGAAACCGGCCACCATACTTTTCTACCACCAGTTGGGCAGTGTGGTGCATGTTGCGTGCCCGGGAGTAGTAGCCGAGCCCCTGCCACAGCCGCAGCACCTCATCCTGCGGGGCGGCGGCCAGGTCGTGCACGGTGGGGTAAGCGGCCACAAAGCGCTCATAGTAGGGTAATCCCTGCGCCACCCGCGTCTGCTGCAGAATCACTTCGGAGAGCCAGATAAAGTATGGATTTTTCGTGCCGCGCCAGGGCAGGGAACGTTTGTGCCTGCTGTACCAGTTAATTAGAGTCGGAGCGAAAGAAGGGTCTGGAACGGGGTGCATAAATTGTACAGTTTAGGTTCTGCAAAACAAACAGCGCAAGGTATTGTTTGCTCTTTGGGCAGGCGCAAGGTAAGTGGCAGACGTTAAAATATAAACAGTTAAGGTGCGTTAGGGAAGGGTGAAGATAGCACGCTCTTGCAGAAACTAAAGCGCGCTTTTACAGGAGGCAGGAGGTTAATAGTTAATAATTTAGCGCTAAATCTTTTGCAATTCGAAAAGTAAAACTACCTTTGTGCCCCGAATTTCATCGTTCTGCGGAACCGCCTGATTTTCCAAAGATTAGAAAGTTAACATATTATTAATATTCTAAAAATTTAAGAAAGTGACTAAAGCAGAAGTAATATCAGAGATTGCTGATAAGACAGGGATTGATAAGGCAGATGTTCAGTCTACAATCGAGGCTTTCTTCAAAGTTGTGAAGGACTCTATGGCTGATGGTAACAACATCTATGTGAGAGGTTTTGGTAGCTTTGTGAATAAGAAGCGTGCGAAGAAAGTAGCTCGTAACATTTCTAAAAACACATCTATCATCATCGACGAGCATTTTATTCCAAGCTTCAAGCCGTCTAAGACCTTTATCCAGAAGATCAAGAACAGCAAAAAGATTCAGGAGCTAGCGCATTCTTAATTTTTTGTATCTTTGCTGAACGAACTTTATTTTCAGTAACATATTAACGTAGCGTAAAAAGAATGAAACGGTCTCAGGTATTGATAGTTGTTGCAGCCATCGCTCTGGTGGCCGTTTTATTCTTTTTGCCTAAAGTTGTTGTTAACAACGAAGATCAGGATAACTTAGCCAAAACTGAAGAAAGCACCGGTTTACCGGAAGGCCACTCCGAAGACGATGGCCACGACCACGGAGCCGGAGCTGGTGAAGATGCAGTCAAAGCACACAGGGTTGCCACACCCGAGCAGCTGATGGCGCTGACAACTGCGCGTACCAAGTATAACAAAGCTACCGACGAGCAAACCCGTAGCCTGGTCGCTGTGGAGCTTGCCGAAGCCTACTCCAACGCTGCCAGGTATGACAGCGCTGGGTACTATTACGAAATTGCTGCCAACGCCCGTGGAGGTGAGAAAAGCTACAAGAGAGCCGGAGACGCCTACTATGAGGCCTTTACCTTTGCCGCCACTCAGGAACGTGCCAGCGAACTGGGCTCCAAGGCCCGTACCATGTACGAGCAGGTGCTGAAGAACAACCCTTCGGACAACGACGCCAAAACAAACGTGGCCATGACTTACATCGCCACCTCCAACCCCATGCAGGGTATAACCATGCTGCGCGAGGTGATTGTGGCAGACCCGAACAACCAGAAGGCTTTGTTCAACCTGGGCATCCTGTCCATACAGTCTAACCAGTACGACAAGGCGGTGGGCCATTTCGAGAAACTTGTGTCCGTTAACCCGCAGCACGTGGAAGGAACCTTCTACCTGGCGGTGTCGTTGGCTGAGACAGGGGAGACCGAAAGAGCTAAGGAACTGTTTAACAAGGTGAAAGGCATGAGCAACGACCCGGCCCTGAACACCTCTGTGGACGAGTACCTGGCCAGACTGCAGTAAATGCTTTAAAAGTAACTGAAGAAATCATTTATAAAACCAAACCTACAAGAATATGCCTTGCGGAAAGAAAAGAAAAAGACATAAAATCGCTACGCACAAGAGAAAGAAGCGCCTGAGAAAAAACAGACATAAGAAGAAGTAATTTCTTCCGCGTTCAAGAGGGCCCACTTTACGCAAGTTAAAGTGGGCTTTGGTCTTATACATCCAACATAACCATTTGAGAGAAATTGAGCAACGAGCTAATCATCAATTCTACTCAGGATGGGGAACGCATTGCGCTTTTACAGGACAAACGATTAGTTGAATATCACTTCGAGTCGAAAGACACGGACTACATTGTAGGGGATATTTTTCTGGGTACTGTAAAAAAGGTAATGCCTGGACTGAACGCCGCTTTTATTGATATCGGTTACCAGAAGGATGCATTTCTGCACTACCACGACCTGGGAGCCAACATCAAAACACTGAACAAGTATGTAAAAGCGGCGCAAACACAGAAGAACGCAACACCCAAGCTAAACCAGGCGAAGTTTGAGCCTGAGATAGACAAACTCGGCAAAATAGCTGACGTGCTCAAAAAAGGGCAGCAGCTGTTGGTGCAGATCGTAAAAGAGCCTATCTCAACCAAAGGACCACGCTTATCCTGTGAGCTTTCTCTTGCCGGCCGTTACCTGGTGCTCGTACCGTTCTCAAACACGGTAAGCGTATCCAAGAAAATTGTCAGTAAGGAGGAACGCACCCGACTGAAACGCCTGATCACGAGCATCAAGCCGGAGAATTTCGGTGTGATTATACGTACAGTGGCAGAAGGCCGCGATGTGGCAGAGCTCGACAGAGACCTGCGCAACATGTTAGCAAATTGGGAAGAGGGCTTTAAAACCCTCAGAATAGCGAAGCCAAACGATAAGATCATTGGCGAGCTCAATCGTTCTTCCTCCATCTTGAGGGATTTACTAAACGAGAGCTTTGACAACATAGTGGTGGATAACACCCAACTCTATGACGAGATCAAAGCCTACGTGCAAAGTATAGCGCCGGAAAGGGTTAAGATCCTGAAGCACTATACTGGCAAAACCAAGACCTTTGAACACTTCCACATCGAGAAACAGCTAAAGGCTGCTTTCGGCAAAACCGTGACGATACCAGGGGGCGGATACCTGGTGATAGAGCACACCGAGGCGCTGCATGTAATCGATGTGAACAGTGGGAATAAATCCAATACCGAAACCGATCAGGAGGCAACCGCACTGCACGTAAACATGATGGCCGCCAAAGAAGTGGCCCGTCAGCTGCGCCTCCGGGATATAGGTGGTATCATTGTAGTGGACTTCATCGATATGAAGTCGCCCGAAAACCGCCAGAAAGTATACGAGGTGGTGAAGGAGGAAATGAAGCGTGACCGCTCCAAGTCCACCATCCTTCCAATCTCCAAGTTCGGCCTGATGCAGATTACCAGACAGCGCGTGAGGCCCGAGCAAAACATTGTAACCGGCGAGGTTTGCCCTACCTGCGGCGGCACCGGTAAAACATCTGCCAGTATACTGGTAACAGACGAAATTGACGCAGCGGTAGACGACCTGCTGACAAGCCACAACCACAAGAGTCTGGAAATATACTTACACCCGTTCGTGCATGCCTACTATACCAAAGGCTTGTTCTCACGGCAGGTGAAATGGTTCTTTAAGTACTTCAGGTGGGTAAGCCTGATCAAAGATACTTCCCTGGGCATCATGGAGTTTAAAGTGATTGACAGCAGGGGGGAAGAGATAGAACTGCGCTCCGCCTTCAATGATATGAACGGCGTGCAGGACAAAGATGAAGAGTAAGCCCCCTGGCTTACGGGCACAAAAAAGCCGCTGCTAGTAGATAGCAGCGGCTTTTTGTATTTAAGGTAAAGTATGGCAGGCTAGAACTTCAGGCCAAAGTCAACCGACACGCCGTTGTTTTTCACGGAGATGTTCTTGTCGCCGAGCTTCTTCTTGTAATGGTCGTCGATATTGGTCAGGCCGCGGTGGTAGGTAAGGCCACCGAAGATTTTCGTGCTCTGGCCCAGCTCAAACTCCACGCCGCCGCCAAGTATGGCATCCGTCTCGAAAATGTTGAAGCGCTTGATTACCTTATCGCCGTCTATTACCTTCTTGTTGTTTACCTGTGCGGCAACCTTGGTGTTAAGCGCGCCACCCACCTGGAAGTATAGAATCGTGCCCGGGGCCACCTCGTTGGTGAAGAGCTTGAGCGTTAACGGGAGTTGGATGTACTGTATGGAGATGTCATCCTTGCCGCTGATGCGCTCCGTAGAACCGTCGCCATGCTCACGGGTGTAGTTGTAGGCAATCTCGGACCCCTTGCTGCGGTACATCAGGCCGGTGCTGAAGGCGTAGTTCTGGGCAAAGAAGTAGTCTACCACCACGCCCACGCCAAGGCGCAGCTTGCTGTTCTCCTTCTCAAAGTTATACCTGTCCTCGGCCACAAAGCGGTTGCCAGAAATGGTAGGCGAGAGCTGCAGGCCAATCTCAACTTGCGCCATCGATGTGAATCCAAGGCACAAAAACAGCATTAACAGTGTGATTTTCTTCATTAGCTTAGCTTTTATTATACTTTACGTTACCCTATTACAAAGTAACCCCTATTTTTGCGTAAAGATACAAAAACAATGTATTACAGATTACTTATACTTGCCATACTTGTGTTTGCCTTTGGCTGCGGCAGAAAGGGCTGCGAGCTACCCAACGAGATAGCGCAAATCCCGATGGATGTGCAGATTGAGCGACTGGAAAAACCGTTCTTTGCAGCTAAGACAAAAGCCCAGATGGCAGCCTTCATCCAGGCTAGTCCATACTTTGCCGAGCAGTACCTACAGCGGAGCGAGTACCCTTCCGACTCTGCCTTTATAAACCCGCTGCACGGCCTGGCCACCAACCCGGAGCTGGACTCGCTGGCACAGCAGGCCATGCAAACCTTCGGCGACATGCAGCAGGAAGAGCAGCTGCTGGAGGATGCTTTCCGGGTAATAAAGTATAACTACCCCGATTTCAGGGCGCCACAGGTAAAGACCTTTGTTACCGGCCTGGGCACGCTGGGCAACGACTTGTACGTGTCGGACAGCCTGATCGTGTTCGGGATAGATTACTTTATCGGGGAGAAGGCAAAATACCGCCCGCAGGCCTATGAGTATATCCTGAAGCGCTATGAGCCGGAGAAGATGGTGCCAGCGGCCATGCTGCTGCTCTCCAACCGCTTTAACAGAACCAACTTTAAGGACCGTAACCTGCTTTCGGAGATGATTGGAATGGGGAAGGCCTATTACTTCGTGAAGTCGGTGCTGCCATGCGTGCCGGACTCTTCCATTATTTCCTACACCGATAAGCAGATAGCGGATGTAAACTACAACGAAGGCCGCATCTGGGCGCATTTTGTGGAGAAGGAGCTGCTGTTCGAGAAAACGCCTTTTGTGGTGAACAAATACATTGGCGAGCGCCCTAACACCCCTGAAATAGACGCTACTGCCCCCGGTCGAATCGGTACGTGGGTGGGGTGGCAGATTGTGCGCAAGTACATGGAGCGTAACCCTAACGTAACCTTGCCAGAACTGATGGCAGAGACGGACTACCGCAAGATTTTCGAGGAATCAAAGTATAAACCGGAAAGAAGGCGGTAGCTTTAGCGGTTACGTGGCTGAGTTGTTGATTGAGCGAAGAGTCTACCTAGGATAGCATTTCAACAATTTAGCAAGCAACAATTTAACTATCAAGAATGCACATTGCCCTCCTGAACCAGCACCACCACAACCCGGACTGCCCTGCTACGTGCCGCCACTACACGTTTATGCAGGAGCTGGTGCACAGGCACAAAATAAGCCTGGTAACAAGCGATGGCTGGAGGAAGACCAGGGTAACCTATAATCATTTCTGGGTGCCGGAGGGAGTGGAACTACATGAGTGCCTGGCACCATACTCCAACAAAATGGGGGTGCGCAAGCGCCTCAAAGCCTTTGCCGGATTCGCGGGGAGTGCTTTCAAGAAAACCATGCAGTTGCAGAAGCCCGATGTGTTATGGGCTGTATCTACGCCGCTCAGCACGCCTTGGGTAGCAGCGCAGGTGTCCAGGCTACGCGGTGTGCCGTGGGTTTTTGAGGTACAGGATCTTTGGCCAAGCTTCCCGATACAGATGGGGGCGGTGCAGAACAGCTGGCTGCAGCAGCGCCTCTATACCATGGAGCAGAGCCTTTACGAGAGCGCCAGCCACATCATCACCCTTTCCCCGGACATGACGGCGTACGTGGCCGGCCTGGGCATCCCGAAGGAGAAAATCACGACCAACTACAATGGCACCGACCTGGATTTAGTGGATGCTGTGCAGGAGCAGGAGGTAGAGGAACTGCGGCAAAAGTATAACCTGCACGGAAAGCGGGTGGTACTCTATGCCGGTACCTTTGGGCGGGCCAACAGCATGCCCACGCTCATGCAGACGATTCAAAGTATGGCCTCAGACCCAAGTATAACTTTTGTGTTTACGGGCAACGGCTACTATGAGCCACAGCTGAAGGAGCTGGCAGCACAGACACCTAACCTGCTGTTACTGTCGCCACAGCCACGCCCCGATGTGTTCAGGCTCTTTAAGCTGGCCGATGTTTCTTTAGTGCCTTTTAACGATCTGCCGGTGCTGGCCAGTAATTCGCCAGCCAAGTTCTACGACAGCCTTGCCTGCGGCACGCCCGTTATCGTCACCAACCCCGGCTGGACCAAAGCCTTTGTGGAGAAGTATAGTTGTGGCTGGTACTCGCCCGCCGAGCAACCGGAGCTACTTGCGCAGACACTGCGCGATGTGCTGGCCGAACCGCAGCAACTGCAAGCTGCCTCAGCTAACGGCGCTTCCATAGCCCGCCAACTTTTCGACCGCCAGCAACTGGTGTTGCAGGTAGAGGAGGTGCTGGAGAAGGTGGTAAAAGATGCTGTTCAGTATTACTAAGTTGTTTTTGTATTTCTTATTGCTTTCATTACCAGGTGTTTATATACTATGTTTTCTTGTGCATCTTCCTAATCAGTAAATATGGCACATACTTTGGTAATGTAGAAGTATAAGCCAAAAATCCAGGCCTGGGCTTTGCGCTGATTATCTAACCCCATAAAAGCAGAAGAAGATGAGAAAGAACATATTGATGCTGGCATTAAGTGTGCTGGTAGCAGGAAGCGCTGTGGCACCCGCAGTAGCACAAGGCCCTGAAAAGCAGCGGCAGGAAGTACGGGCTAAAAAATACAAAGACGATCGCAAGCGAAAATCTCCTGAGGAAAGGGCAAAGCTGAGGGCGGAGCGTATGACCCAAGAGCTTGACCTTAATAAGTCGCAGGCCCGAAAGGTGGAGGCGCTATACTTGAAAGAGGCAAAGGCACGTGAATCGAAGCGGGCCGATTTTAGGAGAGGCGACAGGAAAAGCGCCGAATCCCGTGAAGCTATGCGTAACGAGATGATGGCAGCCCACCAGCGCCACAACGAAGAGCTGAAAGATATCCTCAACAAGAAGCAGTACGCCAAGTATGAGGAGATGCAGGAGCAGAAACGCGAGCAAATGAAAGCCAGGCACCACGAGAAAGGCGGAAAAGGCAAACGCGGCCACCATGAGAGAGACAGGTCGCAGTCCTAAGAAGTATACCCAGTAAAAGAGGCAAGCCGGTTAAGCTTGCCTCTTTTTTTATTCTTTCGCTAAGGCTGTTGTTCCTGCATCCATACTTGCAGCGCCCTCACTCGCTTGTGATTGTGTCTGGCTTTCAAAATATTACATTTTGCGGTGCTTTATATTAGCTTTTACTTATATTGTAGAAGCACATGTCCTGTTTGCTCTCTAAATCTTACTGAATTTCTCGTGCAGGCAAGCAGTTACCCCTTCTACCTGATAAGCACTGCCTATGAAACTCCTCCTGATTTTCACGTTGCCGCTGCTCATGCTGTATCCGGAGCACTCCTTCTCCCAAAGCCATAAAGGCGCGCTAAAGGGTATACTCCTGGACGCGGAGACGAAAGAAGCGCTGCCCTATGCCGCAGTAGCGGTTTATACTGCCAGCGACACAGCGATGGTCACGTTTCGGATGAGCGATGAGAAAGGCGTGTTCAGGGTGCCGGGGCTGCCCACCGGCCGGGAGCTTCGGGCGGTGATTACGATGATGAGCTTTAAAGTATACCGCAAGGATTTTATACTTTCGGCGGATCAGCCCGTGCTGGACCTGGGCGATCTAAAGATGGAGCCAAGCTCTGAGCTGCTGAGCGAGGTGCTGGTGGTGGCCGAAACGCCGCCGGTGCTGGTGAGGAACGATACGCTGGAGTTTAACGCCTCCTCTTTTAAGGCGCTGCCTACTGCATTAGTAGAGGATCTCCTGAAGAAGCTTCCGGGGGTAACGGTGGACGCGGCAGGCAACATCAGCGTGAATGGAAAGACTGTGCACAAGATACTGGTGGATGGGAAAGAGTTCTTCGGCAGCGACCCTACCATTGCCAGCCGCAACCTACCGGCCGATGTAATTGAGAAAGTACAGGTGATGAATGACCCGGAGGTAGTACGCCGCGACCCATACTTGCCCGAGAACGAAATCCCGCAGGTGGTTAACCTCACCTTCAAAAAAGGAGTCAAAAAGGGCCTGTTTGGCAAAGTATACGGCGGTATCGGCACCGACAACCGGTATGAAGGCGGCGGCTTGATAAACACTTTCCGCGATACCACACAGCTAAGCCTGCTGGGCTATTCAAACAACCTGAACCGGCCGGGGTTTGGTATGGGCGATATGAGAAAGATAGGAGGGTTTGACCGGAGCGGGACGAACAGTGTTGCCATGTCGGGCAGTGGCTATGAGCTGAACGGAGTCTCCTTTGGCGGAATGGGGGAAGGGGTGCAGCAGTCATCCGGCGGAGGTGCAAACTTTAACACGGTCACCAAAAACGGCATCAAGCTGAACCTGCAATACTTCTACGGAGGCATAGACGAAGAGGTAAGACAACATGTAGATGCCAGGCAGTCATTAGGGCGCGATACCCTAATCACACGCCGCACCCGGGACCAGAACATCAGGAGCCATAAGCACCAGATAGGGGGTAAGCTGGAGTGGAAGCTGGACTCCCTTACGGATTTTTACTTCAGACCAAGCATATTGCTCGGCCAAAGCACTGCAAGACAGAAGGAATTGACCAATACCTACCGGAATACCGGCAGAATGATAAATGAGGGAGATAATAACGAGCGCTCAGAGGGCGGCACGGACAGCTTTGCCGGCACGTATTCCTTAAGCCGCCTCTTCGCCAAGAAGGGCCGGGTGTTTAGTTTATTTGGCACTTATGATTACGGCACCACACTTCAGGACAAGTATAACCTAGCCCTCAACCGCTTTTTTGAACCACAGCCCCAAACAGCGGAGCTTAACCAGCTCCGGAACGAAGGCAGGGACAATCTGGGCGTCCGCAATACCCTTGCTTACATCGAGCCGTTTTCAAAGGACCTGGGCGCCGTTATCAGGCTGAACTCTCACTATTTTAAAGAAGACAACGCCGTAAGCACCTACGCCTATAATCCGGAAAACAACGATTACGATGTGCTGCTGGATGATTTCTCCACGCTTTTCGATAGGAAGGGCTGGCGAAACTACGTAACCACAGGCCTCAACTGGAAAAAAGGAAAGCTAACGGTGGAGCCCGCAGTGGAGTTTATGTCGCTCAATATCAAGACCGCTTTCCGGGAAGGGAAACCCATTCTGCAGGACTACCTCTATGCCTTCCCATCACTGCGCGTGCGTTGGAAAGAACTGAACTTAAGCTACTCATCCGCGCTACGTGAGCCGGGGGCTGCAGATATTCAGCCTGTGGTAGATAACTCTAACCCACTGTTTATCCGCTATGGAGATCCGGCTCTGGCACCTACTGTCTCCCATACTTTCAACTTAAATTTCTATAAGTATGATTTCAACAAGTCGCTCAACTACAACCTCTTCGCCTACGGAAGTATAAACCGGGATGATATTACCAGAGAGCGGACGATAGGATCTGACGGGGTGCAGACTTCCCGGCCTGTCAACACCGATGGAAACTGGCAGGTGAACGGGATGGCAAGGGTATCAAAGGAATTTAAGCATGATTCAGGCAGGAGGTTTTCCTTGGGAGCATCGGCTGGCGGGGGGTACCGTAAAATGCTGATCATCCTGAACGGGGTGCGGAGCTATGGACAAATCGTCAACTTTAATCCTTCGGTAAACGCGGGGATAAACCTGAACGATAAGCTTGAGTTTTACCAAACGTTGCGGTTGAGCACGAATCGCAGCCGCTATGAGGAAGATGTATTCGATAGCTATAACACCCTGTTCAGAGCTGCCACTAGCCGCTTGGTGCTTCGGGTGCCGAAGCGCGTGGTGTGGGAGGCGTACCTGGAGCAGTGGCACACTTCGGATGCCGTGCCTGGCTTGCAGGACAGTTACAGCAGGCTTACTGCCGCAGTTACCTTCCTGTTTCTGAAGGATGACCGGGCACAACTGAAGCTATCAGTATTCGACCTGCTGGACCAGAACATCAGCGCCAACCGCTTTATCCGGGAGAACATGATAGAGGATGTGCGGACAACAGCACTAACCCGCTACGGTATGATCACTTTCATCTACGATATCCGCAACTTTGGTAGCAAGGCGAGGAGCGAGAGCAGAAACACCCTCTTCAGGTTTTAGCAAGTATAAAGTATCGGGTCAGTGTTGGGTTGAAGTATAAAAGAGTACTGTCATTCTGTAAGAAACTTGGTAGAAGGGAGGCTAAGCTTATGCGGCTTGCCCACAAGATCCTTTCAGGATGACAATAAAGTGTAAACGACTATTGCTCCATACTTACCAAAGTATAAACTACAGGATACTACCCCATGCCGCGCATGATTTATACTTTATGCTTCCACGCTTACACCCCGCCCAGCTTATTCTCCGGATCATCGGGGATGTTGGGGAAGTTCTTCTGGAAGAAGGCGCAGAAATGGGTAAGGGGGCACTCCTCGCACTTGGGCCGGCGGGCCAGGCAGATGTAGCGGCCATGCAATATAAGCCAGTGGTGTGCTTTGGAGATAAGCTCCTGCGGAATGTTGGCCACCAGTTGCTTTTCCACCTCCAGCGGTGTTTTGGCGGTTTTGGTCACCAATCCCAAACGTTTGCTTACGCGGAACACGTGCGTATCCACGGCCATGGCCGGCTGGTTCCAGATAACGGACACGATCACGTTGGCAGTCTTGCGGCCCACGCCCGGCAACTTTACCAGTTCCTCCACTGTGCTGGGCACTTCCCCGTTAAATTGCTCCACCAGCATTTTGCCCAAACCAGCCAGGTGCTTTGCCTTGTTGTTGGGGTAAGAAATACTTTTGATCAGCGGAAAAACATCCTCGGGCGTAGCCGTGGCGAGTGCCTCTGCCGTAGGGTAAGCCTCAAAAAGGGCAGGCGTCACCATGTTCACGCGCTTGTCTGTGCACTGGGCGCTAAGCACCACCGCCAGTATCAGCTCGTAAGGGTTGCTGTAGGCCAGCTCTGTCTCCGGCTCCGGAAAGTGTTGGGTAAAGTACTCGATCAGGAGTTTGTAACGTTCCTTTTTAAGCATAAAGAATTATAGGGCAAGGTAGAATTACAAAGATAACCTTATTCTACTTTCTTGCTGCTTTTTGGCTATCGGATCATCCGGAGTATAATGCCTCCACTTTGGGGTCTTTAACTTAAGCGGGCTCAGTTACCTGTAAGAGCGTCCCGCTAAGATTAGTTCTCCGGAAAGCGTCCCCTACCTGTTACTTATTGTACATAGCTCAGTTAGTCTAAGACGCGGTAGGTAAATGTTGACACCCATGCAGAGTCAGGGTCTTCATGGGCAGAGAGCAAGTCCTCAGTAATCAATTCATGCTCCGTAAGCTTCACAATTCTCCTTCGACTCGGCCAAACTGCCCCTGGGCCAAGGCTGATGTATACATTCAGGGTGTCTCCGTTTATGAACCATGTTCCCCGGGCAGAGACCTGGGCCGATTCTTCTGTACATTTGGTCGCCCCATTATTGTACTCATACTGCCCATTCTTATAGTACATGTTGTAGTCGTCAAAAAGGCAGTCGGTTGAACCCTCCAAGGCATCTTGCTCTGGGCCTTTCCCTATTCTGTAAGTGCCACTAAAAGGAGCCCATTTCTTACCGGCGATAAGTGCTTGCTTAGACGGTTCTACCTCATTGTCTTTACTGCAACCAGTAAGAGCAAAGGCGCAGAAAATGGATATTGTTAATGTTAGGTGCAATACCTTTCTCATTCGTTTGTTTTATAGGTTAGGGTATGCCCCTGCTCATCTGCAGGGGCTATTTGTTGTTCTTAACCTATAGGAGTCTCATTGAAAGAGGCCTGCGTAGGAGCGGTGGCTTTAAATAACTCAGCCTGGCTTATGCGGCCTTTCGGATCGGCACCATAGCGGTTTGTTCCGTGGTCTCCGTCACCGAATAGCATCCAGAGCCCATAGAAGGGTATAAGTTGAAAAAAGCCTGAGTTGCCGCGGTCGTGGCATCTTTTGGCACCGGAAGCAAGGCTAATCCAGCTTAAGAGGAGCATGGCAACGGAAAAAAAGATGAGCATGCCGACTGCCGCTGATTCACCAGCAAAAAGTGAAACACCGAACACAAAGAAAAGGATGCCTATCACAAAGGAGATAACGATTTGCGTAACGGCGTACTCGGTCCTGCGGATTCTCCCGCTGAAAGAGAAGAGGTTTGACATAAAAGTTTGTTTAAGGTTGGAAAAGTTTCAGCTCAAGGTAAGTAATATATAGTATAATCAAAATATAATATGGAAAGATCTTAGAAGTGGCCCCACAGGGACACTGAAAGGCAGCTAAAGAAAAAGCCACCCGGCGTGGGTGGCTTTGCTATTAGGTCCTGCTTCGGCGCTCGGCCTCTTTTATTCGCTCCAGGAGCTGTTTAATCCGCTCAAGCTCCGGTTGTTCTGCCTGGAATACTTCCTGGTCCAGCTCCTGCGGAGTGGGGGAGATCTGGTTATGAGCGAGCTTGAGCAGGGCGACGTAGTTGTCGATCTGCCGACTTATCTCCAAGTAAAACTCCGGACGCTCCTGTGCCTGGTCCAAAAAGCCTTCCTTCTGGTTCTCTGCCTTGCGCACCTCTTGGTAGATGCGCATGCCCGCCTCCTGCCTGGAGAGCCCCTCCTGCTCCAGCGCGTCCATGAATTGGTTAAAGTCAAAGTGCATCGTAGGTGATAATATCGTTTCTGTGGTAATTAGAATAAACTCACCACAGAAGTTACTCCCTCTAATGGATGAGCAGCACAAAAAGCCACCTGCTGTAGGTGGCTTTTTGTGCTGTTATATCTATGATATCTTGGTAGGGGCTTGCCGGCTTGGATACCAAGTCTTTGGCAAACACAACCACACCAAATAACTGGCTATGATCGGGAGCGGCCATCCTGTTTCTGAATACCCTCTCTTTCAGCCTCGCTATCCCTCAATGCATAAAAAAAGTCTGCAGTCGGTTAAGTCTGCAGACTTAAGCTTTTTGAGTAATTTAATATGTTTTGTACCGCGCGCTCGTTCGGCGATTTCAGGGCACCGTCAAGCAGGTTCTGCAGCATAAGCAGGTCGGAGCAGCCCTCGGCTAGCTCTGAGTCTTGCAAAAACGCTGATTCCAGCTGTGCGCAGGCGTCGTCGGCCAACTCATCATAAACATACTGGATCAGTTCATTCTGTGTAGAGGTTTGTATCATACGCAATATTACTTTTCAGCATCTTTTTCCTGAGGTTGATCAGCGCATAGCGCATGCGCCCCAGGGCAGTGTTGATGCTCACACCGGTAGCGTCGGCGATTTCCTGGAAGCTCATCTCTGCGTAGTGACGCATCATGAGCACTTCCCGCTGCGCTTGTGGCAGCGTTTGGATCAGCTCGCGCAGTCGGGCGTGTGTGTCCTCCTTTATCTGGCGGGACTCGATAGAGTCCTCCGCAAAAGACATGGTGTTGAACACGTTGCTGCCGTCTTCCAGCGTGATCACCGGGCTTCTCTTCTCTTTACGGAAATGGTCTATTGCCAGGTTATGTGCAATGCGGCAGATCCAGGAAGAGAACTTGCCTTCCTCGTTATAGCGTCCGCCCTTCATGGTATGGATGGCTTTGATAAACGCATCCTGCATGAGGTCCTCGGCCGTGTACGAGTCCTTTACGATCAATAAAATAGTTGTGTAGACTTTGTTTTTGTGCCTGTTTACAAGCTGTTCAAACGCACCTTCATTACCTGCGATGTAGAGCGATACCAATGCTGAGTCGCTCATCTGGGTAGTTGTATTCATCTTAAAGCTACATTAAGTTAACGTAGAGCTTTATATCATATTGTCGCGTTTACTTGTTTTAAACAGTTTTTTTCAGAAATGTAAATCAAATATATAGAACGCCTTTTGGATGTGCAAGCTTTGATACCGGTAATAGACAAAAAAAGAAATCGCCCTCATACTTGCCGCCACCCTAAAACGTTGCGCTGCAGGCTTGTAAAGTCGTATATACGTAAGTAAAATGAAAGTTATAATGCGATGGGTTAAATTTTGTTTACCGCATATAGAAAAATGCTATCTTTCAAAGTGCAATTTGTTGGCGGTGTGCAGCTTACGAAATTTTGAAAAAATCTGCCGGAGCGGTAGCATGGGGCGTAAGTATGAGTAACGGAGCGGCGAAGGCTGGTTAGGGAGCGCTTAGGCCGGCACCCCGAGAGCCTGCCGGGCAACTTGAATGGCAGCGGAAACTATGCAAAAGCGCCGCAACTATACCATAAAATACGGACGCAAAATAAGTATAAAAACAAAAGGCAGTAGGCCGGAGCCACTGCCTTAAAATTTATGCTATGCGATGCTACTGCATCCCGGGCTCCTGGTCCAGGAGGCTGAGCAGGCCCATGCGCATCTGGAAAATGCGGGCTATACTTTTGGCCTTGTGCTTCGCCTCCTCCGCCTTGGTGCCCTCAAAAAGCTCTTCAATGGTTTGGGTGAAAAGGATGACCCAGCGCCCGAAGTGCTCCTGCTTTATAGGCAGGCGCGTGTGCTTGGGGAAGGGCTGGCCCTTGTACGCCATACTTCCGAAAAGCAGCGAGCTCCAGAAGTTATACATCACCGGCAGGTGGTGCTGCCAGTTTACCTTTGCCACGTTATTAAATACAGGCGCCAGCAGCCCATCCTCGTTTACGTGGGCGTAAAAGGTGTCAACGAGCAGCTTTACGTCTTCCTCAGTCTCTATGTCTCTCTTCATCGTTGGTAGGTTAGCAGCGCCCTCCTGTGGCAGACCGGCAGTAAATGCAGGGCTTGTTATTTTTAGCCGTTAAGTATGTTGTTGTTTGGTTGCCTTGTATTAGGGCTATCCTGCAAGTATAACAGGCGTGCTGCTGCAAAAAAATGACATGCGTCATGTATGGCAGCGAGAGGGGGGAGGAAGGGCCGGAAATAAAAAATCCTTCGAAAGAGCTGAGGAATCTTGCGAAGGATAGTCTTGAAAAATGACAGGTGCCGGTTGCTATTTTCTGCTGTAGCCTTTCAGGCGGTTCAGGATAAGCAACAGGCGGCGGTTAATCTCGCGCTCCTCCAAGGGTTTGCATTGGGCCGAGATGTCGCAGGGCTTGCGGAGTTTGGCCTCCACAGCCTTCAGGTGTTCCAGGTAACACTCCAGGGTGGTGCAGGAAACGTTTTTCAGCATGTCTTCCTCGGCCTCGTTCTCCTTTTTATACTTCAGGTTGATGGCCTTGGCAATTTCAGCGTTGATTAGTTTCGTCACTGCGTCGTCAGTCGTGATTTCCTGCTGGTACACCTGCCGCTCAATGTTCTCTAGCAATTGTTTGATGTCCAGTACTTGCATGGATTGGTGTTAGTTAAGTTTTAAATGGGTTAATAAACGTCTTACTGTACTGAAGGTACGCACCTTGCAGCCAAGCGTTAGCTCGAGAAATTATACTTTACAAATTCATAACACGAGCCCTTCTTCCAACAGGTTGGTCGTGTAATTGTTTCTGTGGGCTTTATTTGCTGGCCAGAGGCGCCTTCGGGGAGCAAAGCCCGGAACTAAAAGTAGGTAAGTGTTTATACTTTTTTCAGAAGCCATAGTTGCGTGATCGGTGCTGTTTTTAGCGAGAAATTTGGACATGGCTGATACGGAAGCAGTACGGTGGTTTTACCAGAGAAATAGCATTTGGCCAGGTCATAGCAGCATGGCAAGTATAAAAGCAGGTTCGCCCTGCCGCGGGGGTAGTTCCGGCGGCAGGGCGAACCTGTGTAGCGTTTACTTTACTTAAGAGGCATTACTCTTGTTGGCGGGCTTCATTTTCAGGTTGTAGTGTTTGCGCGCGCGCCTCTTGCCAAAGGTGCCCTTGGCGATCTTGCCTCTCCGGCTCTTCTTATCTCCTTTTCCCATAGTAAAACGATTCTTTTAAGATTGGTTTAACAGTAACCAACCATACGTTTCAGGGGTGGGGGCGGGTTGTCCCTTCGATTATACTTTATTCCAGCACCACCCGCTGCCGCACTACCTCCTGCCCGGCCAGCGCCGAAAGTATAAACACCCCGCGCAGCCGCTGCAGTTGCGCTTGTGTTAGCTGCAGGGGCTCGCCATCGTGCTGCATACTTTGCTCAAACACCACCCTTCCGGACAGGTCCTTCAGCTGCACGCGCACCGGCTGGCCTGCCGTGGCAGTAGAGATGCGCAGCTGGCAATCGCCGTTGAGGCAGGGGTTGGGCACTATCTGCACCTGCAGCGCCTGCGTGGTCTCGGGAGCCGTTACGGCTACTACGTTGCTATACTCATACTTTCCGTCGAAGTCTACCTGCCGCAGGCGGTAGTAGTTGGTGCCGGGGTTGGGGTGCTTGTCGAGGTAGCTGTACTCTATCGTTGCCACCGAGTTGCCGTGGCCGGCTACGCTGCCGAGTTTCTCGAAGGCGCTGCCATCCGCGCTGCGCTCTACCTCAAAATGGCTGTTGTTGATCTCACTGGCCGTTTCCCACTCCAGGTTGATGCCGCTTTGGGTTGCCTTTCCCTCAAACCGGGATAGCTCCACAGGCAACGGCGTAATAGGCAGGCAGGGATCATCAGAGTCCAGGCGGGCCTGCATATCCACTACGTTGGTTGGGATAGGTATTTGGATGCCTATGATGGGGATATTGATGTAAAAGAAAGTGGCTATCAGCACATCGGGCGTCTGTGTAAAGATGGTTCTGCTCACAGTAAGCTCCACGATGTTCAGGTTCTCATCCAATGCCTCACGCGTTACCAGCACCGGAAATCCACCCGACGGTGAAAAGATAAGTCCGTCTATGTCGGAGCATGCCCCACCCGTTTCGATAAATGCCGACATCACCACCAACAGGCTTGGCGAGGTCGGGCTTTCTTCCTGTATGGATTCAAAGGCTATCAAGAGGCAGTCGTTCTCGTAGCTGCAGACCCCCACTTCTTGCGCTTTCGCCTCATGGGGGGGTAAAAATAGGAAAACAGGGATACTGCACAACAACTTTAGCAGCGTGTAGATATTTTTCATAATAGGGTATGTTTGGGTTCAGAAGTAAGTATCAACAGAAGGCATACCCAGGAAGTGGGTACAGTGGTACTACTGAAGGGTGAGCAGCAGAGCACTACTCGGAGTGGTTGTTATGGTATTTACGAGCGCGGGGAGGGTATGAGCAGCGCTTGTGTTATATTTTAGTGAAAGCCCTGATTTTTTTTGTGAATCCACGCAAGGAGGCATCAGACCTGTTATTGCACTAATTGCAGGAGAAGCCACTAACAAAAAGAGTATAAAGTATAAGCTGCCTGAGCACCAACTGCAACAAAGGCCTTCAAAAAGCGGTTATCTATTCGTATCTTTACAGATTGAAAATTAGCTTAAAACAGCCTCAGCAACGGCCACTTATACTTGCCGCGGGGGCTACCCAAAGTATGGTAAACATAACCGAAGATAAACTGGACGAGCTCGATGCCCGTCAGCACATTATTATTAAAGGCGCGCGGGTGCACAACCTCAAAAACCTGAGTGTGGCGCTGCCCCGCAACAAGTTCATCGTCATTACCGGCCTTTCCGGCTCCGGCAAGTCGTCGCTGGCGTTTGACACGCTCTATGCCGAGGGGCAGCGCATGTACGTGGAGAGCCTGAGTTCTTACGCGCGCCAGTTCCTGGGACGTATGGACAAGCCGGACGTGGACTACATCCGCGGCATCAGCCCGGCCATCGCCATCGAGCAGAAGGTAAGTATAAAAAACAACCGCTCCACGGTAGGCACCAGCACCGAGATCTACGATTACCTGAAGCTGCTCTACGCCCGCATCGGCAAAACCTACTCGCCTGTTTCCGGGGAGGTGGTGCAGAAAGACACTGTAACCGATGTAGTGGACTTTATCTTTTCTTTAGAGGACGAGGCCCGCGTGATGATTCTGGCGCCGCTGCACCAGCACAAGGAGCGTAGCCTGGGCAAGGAACTGGACCTGCTGCTGCAGAAGGGCTACTCACGCATCTACGCCAACGGGCAGGTATACTTTATAGAGGAGCTGCTGGAGGAGAAGAAGCCGAACCTGGGCAAGGAAGTATACATTCTCGTGGACCGCGCCGTGATCTACAAATCCGACGAGGATCTGCAGTTCCGCATTGCCGACTCGGTGCAGACCGCTTTTTTTGAGGGCCACGGCGAGTGCCGCGTAAAGTATGGCGACGGGGAGGAGCGCGTTTTCTCCAACCGGTTTGAGCTGGACGGAATGACGTTCGAGGAGCCGTCGGTAAACTTCTTCAGCTTCAACAACCCTTACGGCGCCTGCCAGACCTGCGAGGGCTTCGGCAGCGTGCTCGGCATCGACCCGGACCTGGTGATTCCCGATAAGAGCCTGACCGTGTACGAAGGGGCTATTGCCCCGTGGCGCACCGATAAGATGAGCGAATGGCTGCAGCCGCTGCTCAAAAACGGCATTCGCTTCGATTTTCCCATTCACCGCCCTTACAACGAGCTGTCGGAGGCGGAGCAGGAGCTGCTGTGGACCGGCAACAAGTACTTTTCCGGCCTCAACGCTTTCTTCAGGGAGATTCAGTCGCAGACGCACAAGATACAGTACCGCGTGATGCTGTCGCGCTACCGCGGCCGCACCACCTGCCCCGACTGCAAAGGCTCGCGCCTGCGCAAAGATGCCAGCTACGTGAAAGTGGGCGGCAAAAGTATAACTGACCTGGTGCTGATGCCCATCACGCAGGTGCTGCCTTTCTTCCAGAACCTGCAGCTGACCGGGCACGAGCAGAACGTGGCCGATCGCCTGGTAACCGAAGTAACCAACCGCCTGGGCTACCTGGAGCGCGTGGGCCTGGGATACCTGACACTGAACCGGCTTTCCAACACCCTTTCCGGCGGCGAGAGCCAGCGCATTAACCTGGCTACTTCGCTGGGCAGCGCCCTGGTGGGCTCCATGTACATTCTGGATGAGCCAAGCATCGGCCTGCACCCCAAAGACTCCGAGCAACTGATTGGCGTGCTACGCTCGCTGCAGCAGCTGGGCAACACGGTGATTGTGGTGGAGCACGAGGAGGAGATGATGCGCGCGGCAGATCAACTGATTGATATTGGCCCGGAGGCCGGATCAGGTGGGGGTAACCTGATGTTCCAGGGGACGCTGGAAGAGCTGACCAGGAAAGCAGATACCTATACGTCCAGGTACCTGAGCGGCCGCATGGAGGTGCCCGTGCCCACGCAGCGGCGCAAGTGGCGCAATGCCATCCAGATCATCGGGGCGCGCGAGAACAACCTCAAAAACCTGAACGTGAAGATTCCGCTGGATGTGATGACGGTGGTGACAGGCGTAAGCGGCTCCGGTAAATCAACGCTCATCAAGAAAATACTGGCTCCGGCCATGCAAAAGCTACACGGCGCTACCGCAGAGGCCACCGGCAAGTTCGACAAGCTGGCCGGCGACTACGGCAAGATCGAGCACGTGGAGTTTGTGGACCAGAACCCGATAGGCAAGTCGTCGCGTTCTAACCCCGTGACCTACGTGAAGGCTTACGACGCTATCCGCACGCTGTACGCCGATCAGCAGTTGGCAAAAGCACGTGGGTTTAAGCCGTCGCACTTCTCGTTCAACATCGAGGGCGGCCGCTGCGAAGTATGCCAGGGCGAGGGCCAGGTAAAGATTGAGATGCAGTTTATGGCCGACATCTACCTGACCTGCGACAGTTGCCACGGCCAGCGTTTTAAGCAGGATGTGCTCGATATCAAGTATAAAGACAAGAGCATCTCCGACGTGCTGGACATGACCATCGCCGACAGCATCGGCTTCTTTGCCGACCAGCCGAAGATCATCGAAAAGCTGCGGCCGCTGAACGATGTGGGGCTAGGGTACATCCGCCTGGGGCAGTCGAGCAACACGCTGTCGGGTGGCGAGGCGCAACGCGTAAAGCTGGCCTCTTTCCTGACCAAGGGCATACAGCCGCACCACGAGAACATCTTGTTTATCTTCGACGAGCCAAGCACCGGTCTGCACTTCCACGACATCAGCAGGCTGCTTACCTCTATCAACGCTCTGATCGAGAACGGCAACACCGTCGTTATCATCGAGCACAACATGGACATTATCAAATCCGCCGACTGGATCATCGATCTTGGTCCGGAAGGAGGTTTGAACGGCGGCCACCTGTTGTTCGAAGGCACTCCAGAGGAAATGGCGAAGCTGGAGGATAATCATACGGCTCGGTTCCTGAAGGATAAGCTGTAGGCAAAGTATAAGTATAAGTATAAGTATAAGTATAAAGCCGCTGCAGGTATACTTGCAGCGGCTTTTTTTATTTGTGGTGCCAGATTAGTTTGCCTCTAGTCAGGTATAAACCCCACCCCAGCCCTCCCTTAAAAACAGGGGAGGGAGCTTTGTGATGCTGGGTCTAACCACTGCTGTTCCGGACTTCTTTGTCCGGAGCTTCCTCTGCTGCGGACATCCTTGTCCGCTTTTCTGCAGCGCCGGGTCCAACCACCCCTGCCCCTCCTTGTCAAAGGAGGGGAGCCTGTAATTACTCGTTCTAAAATATAAGTTTCATAGTAGCTGTTCCTACAAGTATAAACATGGCAGGTGATTACACCCCTATTGAGCTTTGCTCGCAAGTTTCGAACTCTCGTTCTCACTTGTCCTCAAGGGGACAGTTCCTATGTTATTATTTATACTTTTATTTCCAGTAGCAAAGGCAGCGGCTATCGAATCTGTTCCCAGCCTTTGGGTTGAGCGCCTTGTAGATTTCTGGTGCCCGAAAGGGCATTGCGACCGAAGGGTAGCAAAGGAAATGTACACCGCGCGATGCCCGAAGTCGAGGCCTCCCGGCCTAGGAGGGCAGAAAGTCAGCGATGCAACTATAGGTTGGTGGGGCTGTAGGATGAACGGAGACTAGCAAGGATAGCTTGTGTCAAGCTGAAGGAAGCGGTGGCTAAGGAAGTATAGCCCAAGGATAAATGGCACGAGCTGCAAGCTCGCGCCAGCGAAAGCATAAAGTATGAGTCAGGAAGTATAGCAAAGTATAAACCGGCAAGTATAGAACTACTTAAATACTCCGGTAAAGTATAAACAAGAGGTACACCATTTTTTCCTATCTTGCCGTAAAGCTTCGGGACAAGCCAAGTATTGAATTATCAACACAAAGTATAAAACATGAGAAAGAAGATTGTTGCAGGCAACTGGAAAATGAATAAAACGGCCGAAGAGGCACTCTCGCTGGTATCGGAGATCGATAACATGGTGAAGGACGAGGTGAACAGCGAGGTGATCGTGGTGGTGGCCCCTCCGTTTCCGTTTCTGCAGAGCGTAGGCAAGCTGGTGCAGGGCAACGACAAAATGCACCTGGCCGCGCAAGACGTGAGCGAGCACGGGAGCGGCGCCTACACCGGCGAGGTATCGGCTGCCATGCTCAAGTCGGTGGGCGTGGAGTATGTGATTATCGGCCACAGCGAGCGCCGCATGTACCACCACGAGGATGCCCAGACGCTGTACCAGAAAATGAAGGCCACCATTGCCCACGGCATGAAGCCGATCTTCTGCTGCGGAGAGCCGCTGGAGGAGCGCGACGCCGACCGCCACTTCGACTATGTAGGCAAGCAGCTGCACGACAGCCTCTCTTACCTCAGCAACGAGGAGTTCGACCAGGTGGTGATTGCCTATGAGCCGATTTGGGCCATTGGCACCGGCCGTACGGCCAGCAGCCAGCAGGCACAGGAAATGCACGAATATATCCGGGAGCAACTGGCCCGCATGTTCGATGCCGAGGCAGCCTACAACGCCTCTATACTTTATGGCGGCAGCTGCAACCCGGGTAACGCCAAGGAACTGTTCTCCCAGGCCGATGTAGATGGCGGTCTGATTGGCGGCGCATCGCTTAAATCAAGGGATTTTACGGATGTGATTAAATCCATTTAAAATACAATAGGAAATTGTTAAAAAGGTCGCTGGTCTGCTGGACGAGCGACCTTTTTTTGTATCTTGCCTATATTTTAACAAATTAATATTATGCAGTTACTGTTAGCGCTCTGGATTTCGCTGCTACCTTACCTGGGCGCTGCTCCTGCGGCAGAGGCAGCGCGCAACCACTGCCAGGTGTACGGGGCTGTTTACCTGGAGCGTAACCCGCTGTATAAAAACACCGCCTCGCATGTGGTGTATTTGGGCGAGCAAGAAGCCTTTGCCGACATGGTCGTTTACCGTGAGAGCAACAAGCTTTTTGCCGACGCGCCTGCCGTGTGGTTCGTGACGCCCACCAAGGCCTTTGCCAGCCACGTGCTCTATGTAACTGACCAGCGCCACCAGGCCGATTTTACTGTGCATTTTACCGATGTACGCTCTTTTGCCACTTGTCGAGAATAATTTTTACCATGGATTTTATAGAAGTAACCCTAAAAGTAAACGCTGATTTTGCGGATATACTTACTGCCGAGCTCGGAGAGCTGGGCTTCGATGCCTTTGTAGAAACAGAGGACGGCTTTAGTGCCTATGTGGAGGAGGAAAAGTATAACCAGCAGGATCTGGAGGAGGTACTGGCCCGCTACGCTGATTTTGTGCAGGTGGAGTACACGGTGCAGAAGATCGAGCGCCAGAACTGGAACGAGGAGTGGGAGCGGAATTTCGAGCCGCTGTTCATCGGCGGCCAGGTGTCGGTGCGCGCCTCGTTTCACGAGAAACCAGCCGAGGCAAAATATGATATTGTGATAAACCCGAAAATGTCGTTTGGCACGGGCCACCACGAAACCACTACGCTCATGATCGAAAACCAGCTCACGCTGGACCACCAGGGCAAGCGCGTGCTGGACATGGGCTGCGGCACTGGTATACTTGCCATCATGGCCGGCGAGCTGGGCGCTGCAGAAATTGTGGCAGTGGAGATAGAGGACTGGACCGTGGAAAACGCCCGCGAAAACGCCGAGCTGAACGGCTACGCCGGCATAGACGTGCGCCTGGGCGGAGCCGAGACCATTGCAGGCGATGCCCCATACGATATCATCCTGGCCAACATCAACCGCAACGTTTTACTTGAAGATATGCCGGCTTACAAGGCAGTGCTGAAACCTGGTGGCTACCTGCTGCTGAGCGGCTTCTACACAGAAGATTTGCCCATGATACAGCAACGCTGCGAGGAACTGGACCTGACCTACGGCTCCCACCGGGTCAAGAACAACTGGGTCTCTGCCATTTTCAGGGCCTAGCCTACGCCCCTAGAAGTATAAATTACCATCCAATCACCCAACCGCTACCTTTATGAAACAACTTTTACCCCTTATCCTGTTTTTTACGGTTCTGACGGCGCAGGCGCAGCAGGTAAAACTTTCTGCCGAGCCAGACAAGTTTGTGGCAGATGCGAAAGCGATGCTGCTGGCGGGAAAGGTTGAGAACGCTGAGGCACTTTCTGCGGACCTGGAGGAAGTATGGAGCAGCGGAAAGCTCTCCTCTAAACAGCAGAAAGAGGTAGTGGAAATCGCGCAGCGCATGTACCGCAAGCGCATGCGCACCAGCCCGCACTTCTCCGACTTCTTTACCATGCTAACTGCCGGTGTCAAGAAGCAGAACCTGCGCCCGGCGCAGCTGGATAACCTGTTGGAGGTAACGGCAAAGGCAGCTCAGCAGGAGGACGTGAAGCAGCTGGAGCAATTCCTGCGCACGCTCAGCCTGTTCATGGATCAGAATAAGTTGTTTCAGAACTCCTACTATAGCCTGCGTACCTCCGGGGGCAGCTTCAGCTTTGCCTACGAAGGGGCCAGCAAGGCGGTAGAGGAGCAGGCGGGGGACGCCGATGCATGGGGAAGCGTGTCTTGGGACGATGAACCGGCCGCAAGTGAGGATACCTGGGAAGATGACGGTTGGGGAACGGTAGCGCCAAAGCCAAAGAAAGAGGACAAGCAGAAGAACGCGCAGAAGCAGAAGGAAAGTATAAAGCGCATGTTTGTGCCAACCATGCCCAAAGTATCGGGCCCTGTGCTGAAGCTGGAGAAGGTGGCGCTCGTGTTCGTTACGCCTTGGGACTCTGCCGCTATACAGAGCACTTCGGGCCAGCTGATGCTTGCCCAGAATATGTTTGTGGGCGAGGGAGGCGAGTTTAACTGGAAGGTAAAAGGAGAGCCGGCCAAAGCTGAGTTCAACAAGTATAGCTTTAACACCAGCTTTGCCGGTTTCAAGGCCCCGGATACCAAAGTAACCTATAACGCGGTGCTGGCAGCGCCTGTGGATGGCGCCCTGGAGTGGATCAGCAGCAAGCGCAAAACTGGCAATTATCCCTACCCGAAGTTTACCTCCTTTACCAACGATGCCCGGCTAAGCAGCCTGGGAGGCGACATTGCCTATACCGGCGGGTTCTCGCTTAGTGGCGACATGATTGGCAGCCGCCCGCTGGATGGAAGCCTGTCGCAGCTGGTGGTGTCGAGGCAGGGGCAGCGGAAATTCCGCACCATGGCCCGCAACTATACGTTTGAAGACTCCGTGGTGGTGGCTAGCCGCGCTTCTGTGTCCGTGTATATGGGCCAGGACTCGCTCACGCACCCGGGCATGCAGCTGCGCTACTCCCGCATCAACCAGGACCTGACCCTTACCAAAGACAAAGGCCCTTACGCCCGCACCCCGCTTTACGACTCCTACCACAACCTGGAGGTGACGGCGGAGCGCCTGCACTGGAACCTGAATCAGCCGGAAATCGAGTTCTCCATCCTGAACACCAAAACGCTGATACCGGTGCAGCTGGAGTCCACGGAGTATTACTCCAATGTGCGCTACCAGCAGTTGGTGGGTATTGCGCCTTTCCATCCGCTGCAGGTGCTGGTAGGCTACGGGGCCAAGGTCAAGTCCAGCACCTTTTATACGGCTGACGTGGCCCGCGCCACCCGGCTGGATGAGAAGGCCGTGCGGGAAGCGGCCCAGAACATGGCCTACCAGGGCTACCTGGACTACGACCCTGCCTCCGGCTTCGTGGAGCTGAAAAACAAGGCCTGGCACTACGTAGGAGCCTCGCGCGACAAAAACGACTATGACCATATTGTGATTAAGTCGGTGGTGCCCTCCGGACGCAACGCCACCCTAAACCTGGAGAATAACAAGCTGACCGTGCGCGGGGTAAACAAGATTACGTTTAACAACGACACCGCCAGTGTGTACATTCTGCCCCGCCGCCAGGAAATACACGTGCTCAAGAACCGCGACATCGAGTTTGACGGACAAGTATACGCCAGCCGCCTGGCCCTGCGCGGCACGGAGTTCCGGTTTAACTATGATGAGTTCTCCATCGACCTGACCAAGCTGGACACCATTGCCCTGGTAACAGACAACCGCAGGGCCAGGAATAACAAAGCCAGGGAGCAGGTGATGACCAGTAGTTCGTCAGGCAAGCTGTATATCAACAAACCAGATAATAAGTCTGGTGAGAAGTTCATGGCGGAGTACCCCAAGTTCGATGCGGTGGCCGGTGCGCAGATGGCTTTCTCGCGCCCGGAGGTGGCAGGCGGGGCCTACGACAGCACCGTATACTTCGACATGCCTCCGTTTAAGCTCGACAGCCTCAGCTCAGGGAATCACAAAGTGGCCTTCGACGGCACCTTCCACTCTGGGGGCATTTTTCCGCCCATCAAGGCCAAGCTACAGATGATGCCCGATGAGACCATGGGTTTCTACTACCAGCCGTCAGCCAAAGGGCTGGAGACTTACGGCGGCAAAGGGATGGTGTATGACACGGTTATGTTGAGCTCGGCGGGTATACAGAGCCGCGGCAAATTAACCTACCTGGCTGCCACGCTGCACGCCCCGGAGTATACATTTTACAAGAATGGAGCCGTAGCAGAGGGCGGCACAGAAGTAACCATCAACGAAACGACGGTGAACGGCATTGCCTACCCGGCTGCATCGCTCAAAGGCTTTAACATGAACTGGCAGCCTCAGGCGGATACCATGTACCTGCAAACCGCAGAGGAGCCGATGAACATGTACAAGGAGGGTTATACTTTCAAAGGCGTGGCCAAGATGTCGCCGGGCGGTTTGTACGGCACCGGTGTGCTGGATAATGCAAACGCCAACGTTACGTCCGATAAGTTCAGATTCGACCAGCGCAGCTTCAGCGGCAACAATGCCCAGATGCTTGTGAAGTCGGACGTGGAGGGACGCCCGGCCATCAAGGCTCAGGATGTGGCCTTCACCTACGACATGAACACCGGTTTTGTGGACTTTGCGAGCGAGCAGAAGGGAGCGGCCAGTATGGAGTTCCCGAAAACACAGTATAAAACCTCCATGAGCAGCGCTCGCTGGGACATGAACCAGAAAAAAGTGAATCTGAAGGCCGATGAGAACGGCGGTAAAAACTGGTTCTACTCTCAACACCCCGACCAGGAAGGACTGCGGTTTATGGCCGAGGGCGGCGAGTTCAGCCTGCAGGATAACACACTGCACGCCTCCGGGGTACCCTACATTGCCGTAGCCGACTCGTACGTAGTGCCGGACAGCGGCAAGGTGGCCGTGCAGGCTGGGGCCAGCATCCGCACCCTGCGCAATGCCCAGGTGCTTACCGACTCTGTGCAGCAGCACCACAAACTATACGCCGGCAATATCGATGTACTGTCGCGGTACGAGATGCGGGGCGATGCCATGCGCGATTATTACAATGCTGCCGGCGACTCGTTTAAGCTGCACTTCGGAGACTTTGTGTACGGCAACCCGCAGCAGAAAAAGAAGCCGATTTATACGTATGCCACAGCCAGCGTGGAGGAAGGAACCGCACCGTTTTACATCTTCCCAAGAATCATGTACCGCGGCAAGGCCGTGCTGCATGCCTCTAACCAGAACATGGACTTTAACGGCGAGGTAAAGCTGAACTTCACCGGAAATCCGGAGGACTCCGACTGGTTCCCATACAAAAAAGACACCCTCGACCCGAACAACGTGCGCATCCCGATCCTGAAGCCGAAGGCCGCTGATGGCTTGCCGCTGCATACAGGCCTGCACGTGGGGGCTGGCTCCGGTACGCTCTACAACACCTTTGTGTCCAGAAAGCAGGCGGAAGAGGACCTGGACCTTTTCACAGTAGACGGGTTGCTCTCCTATGACAAGGAAAGCGGGGAATTTAAAATGGGGCGCGAGGCAAGGGCCTATGGCAATGCCTACGAGGGCAACGTGCTGCGCTACAACGAGGCATCCAACACCATCCATTTTGAAGGCCAGCTCAACCTGGTGAAGCCGAAGAAAGGGTTTAACATCACAGCCTCCGGCAGCGGAGATGCCAACGTAGATAGCAGCCGCTACAGCCTGCATACGTTAATTGCCTTTGATATGGATGTGCCGGGAGCTGCCCTTGGAGCCATGGCAGGCAACCTGCGCGGAAATGCCGCCGGGGCACCCGCCATCAGCAACGTGGATGATGCCCTGCTCTACCAGATAGGGGAATTTGTAGGAGACCGCGATGCGCGCAAGTATAAAGAGCTGTCGGCGGTGGAGTATGTGCCGCTGCCGAAACTATCCAAGAAACTGGAGCGAAGCCTGATACTCTCTGACGTAAACCTGCGTTGGTCTAACGATCAGAAGGCCTGGTACAGCGTGGGCGGCCTCGGGGTGGCCAGCAGCATGAAGGAGGACATCAACGCGCGCATGAACGGCTACCTGGAGATGAAGCAGGACATGCACGGCGACCCGGTGGTGAATCTATACTTGCAGGCCGACCAGTATACCTGGTACTACTTCAGCTTCTTTGAGAATGGCCTGACCATGGTCTCATCTGACGACAAGTTTAACAAGGCCATACGCGGCAAGTCCAAAGGCAACCGTGGCTCCTCGGCCAGCTTCGGCATATACGAGGGCCTTTCGATGGAGAAAAATGAGTTCATCAACCACTTCCAGAACATGTACCTGGGTGGGCAACCGGGCTTCAAAACCGCCACTGAGCAGGTTGTAGGCCAGCCGACAGGCAACTTCGACTTCATCTCGGAAGATGATGACAAGAAGGGCCGGAAAAAGAAAAAGAAGCAGGAGGAAGAAGGGGAGGGAGCCTTCTGATATAACCAGGAGGCATGAACGGAGCGTATAGGTGAATGCGGCGCTTAATTATTAGTTAGGAAATCAAGATTTACCTATATTTGGGCTTGTTTTGTGCCTTTTTATGCACCTGCGCCTGCAAATCGGTGCGATCTGGCAGTAGCAAGCCCCTGGTTGTAATCTGAACTGTATGGAAATAGTAGTAATAGTTGCGTTTGCCATCGTGGCCTACCTCGTCGGCTCTATATGTTCGGCTGTGTGGATAGGCAAGGCATACTATGGCATCGATATCCGGCAACATGGCAGCGGCAACTCCGGTGCCACCAATACCTTCAGGGTGCTGGGCAAAAAGCCCGGTACCATCGTAATGCTGCTCGATATCTTTAAAGGTTGGACGGCTACCTCGCTGGCCGGCTTTCTGGTGATTTTTAATGCCGTCGAGCCTGAGAATCTGATCTTTTACCAGTTGGCTTATGGTGCCATCGGCGTGCTGGGCCATATCTTCCCGGTGTATGAGCGCTTTAAGGGCGGCAAGGGGGTGGCCACCTTGCTGGGCATGATGCTGGCCATCGAGCCGGTGGTGGCGCTGGTGTGCATTGCCATTTTCGTGGTGGTGCTGTTCACCTCAAAGTATGTTTCGCTGGGCTCCATGATCGCGGCACTGGCCTTCCCAATGCTGCTGTTGCTGGTGCCCCGCTTCCATCCCGAAAACCCGATTCTTATCATCTTCGGGTTTATACTTTTCGCGGTGGTGGTGCTCACGCACCGCAAGAACATCAACCGCCTCATAGCCGGGGAGGAAAGCAAGGCCAACATCAAACTCGGCCGCAAACGGTAAAGTATAGCACGTATAAAAAGTATGAGAAAAGCCGCCCCGCCTGTAAGGGGTGGCTTTTTTTTGTATCTTTAACCCTTACTGAGTAAACCCAAACGCTATGCTTAACCAATATATCAACGATAACAAAGATCGTTTTGTAGACGAGCTGCTCGACATGCTGCGCATCCCATCGGTTAGTGCCGACCCTAAGTTTAAAGCCGATGTCATGCGCAATGCCGAATACCTGAAAGAGCGCCTGATAGAGGCCGGTGCCGATAACGTGGAGCTGGTGGAGACTGCCGGTAACCCGGTGGTGTACGGCGAGAAGCTAGTTGATCCCAACCTGCCGACCGTGCTGGTTTACGGCCACTACGATGTGCAGCCCGCCGACCCGTATGAGCTGTGGACCTCGCCTCCGTTTGAGCCTGTGATAAAGGATGGCAAGATATACGCGCGTGGCGCCTGCGACGATAAGGGACAGATGTACATGCACGTAAAGGCGTTCGAGACGATGGTGAAAACCGGCACGCTGGCCTGCAACGTCAAGTTCATGATTGAGGGCGAGGAGGAAGTGGGCTCCGTGAACCTGGGCGCTTTTGTGCGCGAGCACAAGGACCGCCTGCAGGGGGACGTGATCCTGATCTCCGACACCGGTATGCTGGCCAACGACACGCCCTCCATTACCACTGGCCTACGCGGCCTGAGCTACCTGGAGGTAGAGGTGACCGGCCCGAACCGTGACCTGCACTCTGGCCTGTACGGCGGTGCCGTGGCCAACCCCATCAACATACTGTGCCAGATGATTGCCTCGCTGCACGACGAGAACAACCACATCACCATACCCGGTTTCTACGACAACGTGCAGGAGCTGAGCCAGGAGGAGCGTGCCGACATGGCCCGCGCCCCGTTTGACCTGGAGAAGTATAAGAAAGCGCTGGATCTGGGTGATGTGCATGGCGAGGCCGGTTACGTGACGATGGAGCGCAACTCCATCCGCCCGACGCTGGATGTGAACGGTATCTGGGGTGGCTATACCGGAGAGGGCGCCAAAACGGTGATTCCTTCCAAGGCCTACGCCAAAATCTCAATGCGCCTGGTGCCTAACCAGACATCGGAGGAGATCACGGAGAAGTTTAAGAAGCACTTTGAAAGTATAGCGCCTAAGAGCGTGAAGGTGGAAGTGAAGCCGCACCACGGAGGCGAGCCAGTGGTAACGCCAACCGACTCCCCGGCCTACCAGGCAGCTGCTAAGGCTTATGAGGAGACCTTTGGAGTGAAGCCGATTCCGGTGCGTAGCGGTGGCTCTATTCCGATTGTGGCCATGTTCAAGTCAGAGTTGGGGCTGGATTCGGTGCTGATGGGCTTTGGCCTGGACTCGGATGCCATCCACTCGCCAAACGAGAGCTACGGCCTCTTTAACTTCATGAAGGGCATCGAAACGATACCTTTGTTCTACAAGTACTTTGCAGAGCTGAAGAAGTAATCTTAAAGTATAAAGTATAAAAAGGCCCGGTTGTTCCTGCAACCGGGCCTTTGGTTTTTTAGAGCATCATTTCGTCTACTGAGGGTGGGCGCAGCAGGTAGCCTATACTTAGCTTAAAGCCGAAGTTCTTCTGGTTCAGGGTTTTGGAGAAGGAGGTAAGGCCACCTGTGTTGTGCAGGCTCACGAAGAAACCATTGTCTAGTTCCAAACCAATGCCGACGGTATAACCATAGTCCCAGCGCTCAAAATCCTTCAGGTGTAAAGGGTAGTTTCCAAGTATAACAGGGTTGTCGCTGCCGGCGCTTTGGCTGTCTACGCGCTTCACCTGCGTAGACTCGCCCACCAGGTAGCCCACATAAGGGCCGCCTTCCACAAACAAACCGCCTTTCTGCAGTTTTAGCATCAGGGGCAGCGTCAGGTAGTGTAACCGGTGATCATCGGTCAGCACCTCGTCCGCACTGATGGGGTAATTGTCGTAAACAAAGCCCTTCTGCTCGTATTGCAGCTCTGCCTGCAGGGCCAGCCGCGACACAAACTCATAGCTAAGTATAAGCCCGCCATTAAACCCAGCCAGGTTGTTTGTGAGGCTGGAGGAGCCGTCGGAGCCCTGCACCCTGGACAGGTTGCCGCCCACCTTGGCGCCCAGGCGGGCGTATTGCGCCTGCGCCAGCAGTGCCGGCACAAGTATAAACAGCAGTAGTAAAAGCGTCTTTCTCATAGCAGGCAGGGATTGTGTGTATAGTTTAATGATACTGCTGCCAATGAGAATAGGTTGAGAAGCAAAAAAGCCAGCCCTACCAAAATGGCAAGGGCTGGCTTAGGCATTACAGGAAAAGAAAATTCTTATCTGGAGGCCGAGAAGTTCAGGCCGAGCGTCAGCATGATGGTGGAGTGCCGGGCGTCGGTGAAGTTCTCATCATCAAAAAACTCGGTGGAGGACTTGTCCATAAAATCGGTGACACTGCCGTTGTAGCGCACGCCCACGCTCAGCATGCCGCTAGTAATACCTATACCAGCAGCGTAGCCAAGCTCAAAGTCCTTGATGTCGCCTTTGCTGATTTCGGTGGTGGCGGAGCTGGTGCGGTCCCCGTTCATGTACTCCTTGATGTTGTTGTTCACGCTGAGCAGGTAAGAGGCCTGCGGACCAGCCTCGAAGTAGATGGGGCCAGCTTTGATACGGGCCAGCACCGGCAACTCGAGGTAATTGTAGTTCATGTTGCCCTCCCGGCGGAAGGTGCCGCCCACCGGCAGAGTTACTTCGGTGTCCTCATACTTAAAACCTTTGTTGGAGTATAGCAACTCAGGCTGTACCGAGAAAAAATCGCCCACTACCGGTATGTTGTAGGTAAGGCCGCCATGGAAGCCCACCTTGTTCTCATACCTCGACTCGTCTTTCAGGTCGCCGGAAAGGTTGGAGAAATTAGCGCCTCCCCGAACACCCAGCTCAGACTGGGCCTGCGCCACCGTAAATGATGCCAGCGCGATGGTTAATGATAATAATAGCTTCTTCATACTTTTATAGGTTAACGTATGCGGCACCCGGGGCCACATACTCTGTGGTTAATAAATTGTCCTGGAGCAGCCTTTCCTACAAGACTTCGGCGGACGGTGCGCCAGCGGCTTTCAGGTTCTCCTGTTCCGGGTATCTAGCAGATATCAACAAGCAGGCCAAAGTATAGCCTTACGGTATATAGTATCTGAAAATATGTGTGGGCACTATGCACAGGGAAGTGGCATAGGGGCAAAAAAAAGTTCGGCGCTTAGCCGAACTTTTAGTTTTTCGATAGTTTTATTTCATACTAAAGGCAATCTTACCGGCCAGGCAAAGTATAAGCCAGCGTGAGCATGAATACGCTATTGCGGGCATCGGAGATGTTATCGTTGTCGTAAAGTTTGGAGATATCGCCGTTATAGCGCACGCCCACGGTAAGCCCCGAGGCGCCAGCGACAAAGCCCACACCTGCAGCGTATCCTAAACTAGTCCGCTTAAAGTCGTCGAGGTCATCCTGTATGTTGGTGCCGTTCAGTTCGATATCGCCCCCTACCCGGAAGGATACCTGCGGACCTGCCTCGAAGTAAATGGGTCCCGCATTAATGTGGGCCAGCACCGGCACATCGATATAGCTCACCTTCACCTTAAAGTCGTCGTCATCCGACTCCGCCCCCTTCAGGGAGAACAGCAACTCGGGCTGTATGGCGAAGAACTCATCGGTGGTTAGGAAGAACTTGGAGGTTAGGCCGGCATGGAAGCGGAACATCCTGTCGCTGGCGAAGGAGTCATCGCCCGAAAAACCGCTGTAGTTAACACCTGCCCGCACACCTATACTTTGGGCATCGGCGGCAAAAACGGTTGCCAGCAAGAGTGCAAAGATTAATAAGGTTTGTTTCATAGCTTTTCTTCATTGGTAAAAAACTTCTGTTCTTGTCAGCGCCTATCAGGTTCGTGGCTAACAGTCGTATGGTATTACGCAAGGTTCGCGGAAAAGTATAGGCTCAAAGTATAAACTTGGCGATACAGGAGTACAATTTAGGGAGTATAAAGTATGAATAAGGTAAACAAAAAGCAGCAACCGGGTATGGCTGCTGCTTTTGTTAAGTTATTGTTAAACAGGTTTATTTGCTGTGCTGTTGTTAGCCTGCCCAGCCTTCGCGGTCGAGGCTGCGGTACTGAATAGCCTCTGCTAAATGTTCAATTTTTATCTCTTCGATGCCTGCCAGGTCGGCAATGGTGCGGCTCACTTTCAGGATACGGTCGTAGGCGCGTGCCGAGAGGCCCAGGCGCTCCATGGCCGTTTTCAACAGCGTACGGCCCGCCTCATTTATCTGGCATATTTCCTTCACCATCTGCGAAGGCATCATGGCGTTGGAGTGAATTTGCGGCACGTCCTTAAAGCGCTCCGTTTGCACGTCGCGTGCCTTCATCACACGCTCCCGCACAGAGGCGCTGTCCTCAGCCTTACGCGTAGCAGTCATCTCGTCAAACGTAACAGGGGTCACCTCCACGTGCAGGTCGATGCGGTCCAGCAGCGGGCCGCTTACCTTGTTTAAGTATCGTTGCACCACACCGGGGCCGCACACGCATTCTTTCTCAGGGTGGTTGTAGTAGCCGCAGGGGCACGGGTTCATGCTGGCCACCAGCATAAAATTAGCCGGGAAATCAATGGTGGTCCTGGCGCGGGAAATGGTCACGCGGCGCTCCTCCAGCGGCTGGCGCATCACCTCCAGCACCGTGCGCTTAAACTCGGGCAACTCATCCAGGAACAGCACCCCGTTATGCGAGAGCGAAATCTCGCCAGGCTGCGGCACGCCACCGCCTCCCACCAGGGCTACATCCGAAATGGTATGGTGCGGGGAGCGATAGGGGCGTGTGGTCAAGAGTGAGGCGGCCTCGCCCAGTTTGCCCGCTACCGAGTGTATCTTGGTTGTCTCCAGTGCCTCGTGCATTGAAAGGGGAGGAAGTATGGACGGCAGGCGCTTGGCCAGCATGGTCTTACCGGCTCCCGGCGGGCCGATCATAATCAGGTTGTGGCCTCCGGCAGCGGCTATCTCCAGGGCACGCTTAATATTTTCCTGTCCCTGCACATCCGAGAAATCAGCAGCGTACTGGTCGGCGGTGTTGCCGAAAAGCTCGCGGGTATTTATCACCAAAGGCTCAATCTCTCGGGCACCATCCAGAAACTCAATCGCCTCCAGTATGTTGTTCACCCCGATCACGTCCAGGTTGTTCACGATAGCGGCCTCCTGCGCGTTCTGGGCCGGAAGTATAAAACCTTTAAAACCCTCCTTGCGGGCTTGTATGGCAATGGGCAGCACGCCCTTTATCGGCCGCAGCGAACCGTCCAGCGACAGCTCTCCCATGATCATGTATTGCGAAACCTTGTCGGCGGAAATTTGGCCGGAGGCGGCCAGGATGCCCATGGCCAGCGTGAGGTCGTAGGAGGAGCCTTCCTTGCGGATATCGGCGGGAGCCAGGTTGATGACGATCTTCTGGCGCGGGATTTTGTAGCCAAAGTGCTTCAGGGCCGACTCGATGCGCTGTTCGCTCTCTTTTACGGCATTGTCGGGCAGGCCTACCAGGAAGTATTTGGTGCCGGGGCTAACGTTAACCTCTACGGTGATGGTGTAGGCATTGACGCCCTGCACGGCGCTGCCAAAGGTCTTAATCAGCATGTTTGCTTTCAGTTGGGAGTGTAGGTTCTCAGGATTTTTTTGATGCGGAACAACGCTGGCACCTAATTGATTCCGAGTTATACTTTTAAAAGTATGGCCTGCGGCAAAATTACTTAATTCGGGTCATGTCCGGGTGCAGGGGCAGGTAGATGTCGGCCATATCCTCGCCTTTGGGATGCACCGTGATGGCAGAGCACAGGCTGTCGGGCAGCGTTACCTCAAAGGCGATGCCCTGGGCCTGGTTGTCGAAAATGTAGACCTGTTGCCGCTGCGCGTTCTGGAAATAAGCCAGTGGCCGGAGCGGACCATACTTTTGGCGGATCTCGGAGAGGGGCTTGCCCGTGCCGATGCTGTCTTTTGTCAGGAACCGCGGCGAGGTGATCTGTACCTGTTGCACCACCGGCTTCTCTACCTGGCCTCCGAAATCAGTTACCGTAAACACCGACACATAATGCGCCGGCTGTTCACCTTCCCAGAAGTAGAGTGCCTTGCCCATCGCGGCGTCGCTGCTGTCGGGCTCGCCAAGTATACGCGCCAGTGCCTCGCCATACATCCCCACCTTCACCTTGCCTATACTTTCGCCTGGAACGATGAGGTAAGTCGAGTCCGGGGCGGGAGGCTTAGGTGGCTGTGCTGCGGTGGTATCGGCGGGTATGGTGTCCGGCTCGGTTTGCCTGCTGTTTTCCTGGCTTTGGCAGGAGGCGAGAAAGGCGGCCAGCGCAAGTATAAGGTATAGCGTGTGTTTCATCCGGCAGAGTATAAATTTATACTTACTACGTACGAGTTTTCCGTGTTTAGAATGCCCAAGGCAGGTTAAAAGTATAAATCCGGGTGGTAGAAACTGCGCTGCCACCCGGATTTATACTTTGGTTTATACTTGGAGGTGAGTTACACCAGCTTCTGCTCCAGCAAAAGTATAAAGATGTGGATGACCTTGATATGGATTTCCTGCACGCGGTCGGCGTAACCAAAGTGCGGTACGCGTATTTCCACGTCGCAGAGCGAGGCCAGCTTGCCCCCGTCTTTGCCGGTCAGGCCAACCACTTTCATGCCTTTGGCCTTGGCCGTCTCGGCGGCGCGCAGCACGTTGCCCGAGTTGCCGCTGGTGCTGATGGCCAGCAACACGTCGCCCTGGTTGCCCAGCGCCTCCAGGTAGCGGGAGAACACGTATTCGTAGCCGTAGTCGTTGCCCACGCAGCTCATGTGGCTGGGGTCGGAGATGGAGAGGGCCGGCAGGGCGCGGCGGTCGTTGCGGTAGCGGCCGGAAAGTTCCTCGGCAAAGTGCATGGCGTCGCACATGGAGCCGCCGTTGCCGCAGCTGATTATTTTGCCCCCGTTTTGGATGGAGGCGGCCATCGTTTCAGCGGCCTTTTCAATGGATGCGATGTTAGCCGCATCAGACAGAAACGCGTTAAGCACATCCTGTGCCTGCGTCAGTTCTGCAAGTATGGTAGTAGCTGTCATGTGGGTATTTTACGCCACCTCTGCCTGCCGCTCCTCGGCGTACGTCTCTTTGTAGCTGTTGCTGCGGAACGCCTGGCGGCTCTCGTAGAGGGAGGCTTTCAGGTTGTTGATTTTTAGCTCGGCGCGGTACTGTTCGTGCTTCAGGTCGGCTACATAAACGCTGCTTACCACCACGCGGGCCAGCATCATCACGCCGCCTATGGCTACCAGCCCTTTGTACAGCGTGAGGACTTCATCCTCCGCATTTGTATTTAAGATAGCCGTTTCGTCTATAGCCCCCGCCAGGAGCAGTACCGTGAAGATGATATAACCAAACACAAGTACATCGAGAAGTGCTTTCAGAGCTTTCATGCCGCTTGAGCGATTTGAGTACAACAACTGTTTGGCTAAAATTAACAAAAAAATATTATTTGCAAATACTATATAGTTGTAAGATTATGTTTTAGGTAGCGGCTATACTTCTGAAGTACAAAATCAGGTTAAACCGTCAGCTGCATTTGGGTTAGCTTGGCGTACAAACCAGAGTGCACCAGAAGCTCGTCGTGGGTGCCTCTTTCTACAATTCTGCCCTGCTGCAGCACCAGTATCTCATCGGCATGCTGAATGGTACTTAACCGATGCGCGATCACGATGGAGGTGCGGTTTCTCATCAGGTTGGTCAAGGCTTCCTGCACCAGCTTCTCCGATTCCGTGTCCAGCGCCGAGGTGGCCTCGTCCAGTATGAGTATGGGCGGATTCTGCAGGATGGCCCGGGCTATACTTAAACGCTGGCGCTGCCCGCCTGATAATTTGCTGCCCCGGTCGCCAATCATGGTCTGGTAGCCGTTTTCGGCGTTGATGATAAACTCATGCGCGTTGGCGATCTTAGCGGCGGCGATGACCTCTTCTTCCGTGGCATCGGTTTTATTAAAGGCGATGTTGTTGAAGATGGTATCGTTGAAGAGGATAGACTCCTGCGTCACTACCCCCATCTGCGCCCGCACCGACTCCATGGTATAGTCGCGGATGTCGTGGCCGTCGATGAGGATGGCGCCGCTGGTGGGGTCGTAGAAGCGCGGCACCAGGTCGGCCAGCGTGGACTTGCCGCCACCCGACGGGCCTACCAGGGCCACCGTTTTGCCTTTCTGTATGCTAAAGTTAATGTCCTGCAGCACCGGCTTGTCGCCGTAGGCAAAGGCCACGTCCCTGAACTCAATCTCATGCCTGAAAGCAGGGAGTACTTTAGCGTTAGGCTTGTTTTTGATCTGCGGATCGGTATCCACCACCTGCAGCACCCGCTCGCCGGACACCAGGCCGCGCTGGATGTTACTGAAGGCCGCCGACATGGCCTTGGCCGGCACCAATACCTGCGAGAACAGGATGATGTAGGTGATAAACTCACTGGCCGAAAGCTCCGACTCCTGGTTCAGCACCAGCGTGCCGCCGTAGAGCAGCAATCCCGCCACCACCGATACCCCCAGAAACTCCGACAACGGGGAGGCCAAATCGCGCTTGTTGGCGATGGAGCGCTGGATGCGGGCATAACGGTTGTTCTGGTCGTGGAATTTACCAAGTATAAACGGCTCGGCATTGAAGGCTTTGATCACGCGCATGCCGCTCAGCGTTTCATCGATGATGGTAAGTATAAAGCTCAGCGAGTTCTGGCCTTCCTTGGCCTTCCGCTTCAGTCGCTTGGAGATGCCCGCAATGATACCGCCGGATAGCGGCAGAAGTATAAGCGAGAACAGCGTCAGCTCCACCGACATGTTGAAGAGCAGTATAAAAAAGGCAATGATGGAAACCGGCTCGCGAATCACCACCGTCAGCGTGCTCACCACGGAGCTTTCCACTTCCTGTATATCTACGGTCAGGCGCGTCATCAAGTCGCCTTTGCGCTCATTGCTGAAATAGCCCAGGTGTAGCTCGGTAACTCGCTTGTACACGGCCCGGCGCATGTTGCGCACCACGTGCGCCCGCAGCGCTCCCACAATCCGGAAGGCCAGGTAACGGAACAGGTTGGCCAGAAACACCGATACGATGATGATGATACAGACGAACATCAGTGCCCCTTGCTTGCCCTCCTGCAGAATCACCTGTCCGAAGTGGTAATTAAAGAAGTCTTTGAAGAACTCGATGTTCAGCGCGAATTCGGGTTTGGTGGCGGCCATTGCCACCGCTTTCTCCGGCCCCACCTCGCCAAACAGCACATCCAGCAGCGGAATGATGAGCGTGAAGTTGAACAGGCCGAAAATGATGCCCAGGAAAGTATAAAGGGTATAGAGCGGCACAAACCGGCTGTAGGGTTTGGCGAACTGTAGTATGCGAAGGTAGGTCTTCATGGTATGGTTGGGGTTGCCGGATGCTTCTGCTGCACAAGCCTTCTCTGCAAACGGGCAACACGTATGGCTACACTGTGGCAGCCACAAATCAGGGTTAAGTTGTTTATACTTTGGTTATTGCGGTGCGATTCACCTAACCGCTGCAAAGATACTCAAATAGAACGGAGTGATAAATGTAAAGCGGAAGTTTTGGCGGAGATGCTTAGTAGGTGGTACAGATCTAATGGCATAAGCGGACATATGGCTTAAACCTACCGCAAGCTTTCAGCTCGTGGTTAACCATACCGACAAGCTTTCAGCTTACATAAATTATACTTATTTATACTTTCGCAAGCTGAAAGCTTGCGGCAGAAGAAGTATAAAAAAGCCCCCTCCTGTTTGCAGAAGGGGGCGGAAGAAGGTTAAAACTCGTGTAGCCGTTGCGGGATGTTCCAGCGGAGGGCAAAAGAGGTAAAGGAGGTGTTGTAGTCCGGTGCCTCGCCTGCTGCCTTCACGCGGCGCACCACCTGCTTCAGGTCCACAAACAGGTTGTGGCGCACCTGGAATGAGGCGGTCAGGTCGACGTGTACCTGGTTAGTTTTAACACCCTGCCCAATTTCGTTGCCGTAAGTAGACACGCGATCGAGGTAGGAGAGGAGCACGTTGTTGCCGTAGTTCAGCGTATCGGTGGCAGAAACCACGTCCTGGCCATACTGGGTGGCAATGGCCTTGGCCGTCAGGTGCAGGCGCGGAATGGGTTGGTACCGTACGATGCCCACCAGCTCCACCAGGTTGGCTCCCATGGGGTGCGCCAGCGGCTGGCGGTAGTGCTGGAAGTTGGAGAACTCATCCTCATACTGGTAAGTATAAGGGCGGATAGCGTTCACCTCGCCCTGCAAATCCAGGTTCGGAATACCGAAGGCATCGATGTACTTGGCTCCGATCTGGCCCCCGAACTTGTTGCCCCACCAGCCGTTGCCGCCTTTCACCTCATCCAGCACAAACTCATCCAGCGCCACCTGACCGTACAGCTGCAGGCGGTTCCAGAGGTTCCAGCGGAAGTCTCCCCCCAGCAGCACGTTGTCGGGGCTGCCCAGACCGTGCTCCACACTGCGGTAGAAGATGATCGGGTTGAGGTACTGCAGCTCGAAACGGCCCTTGCCGCGCGCAAAAATCACCTGCTCATAAAGGCCGAAGTTAAAGTTGTCGGTAATGTTTATGCCCAGGCGGTGCATGGCCATGTACTTCTTCGGATAAAGCTCATCGCGGCGGTTAAACACCGGAATCAGCTCCTGGAAGAGGTTCATGTAGTGCAGCTTCCATACTTTGGTGTTGAGCTTGAGGAAAAAGGCTGGCGGCGCGTAGTCGGAGTAGATGAGCGAGCGGTAGCCGTCGCCGATAAAGTGGCGGTCGTGGCCCAGCTGTATCTCCACGTGCTTGCTCAGGGCATAGTTCATGTAACCGCGTGCCGTGATGTAGTCGGCCCCATCCTTCTTAAAATCCTTCCAGAAACCCTCGTGCGGCACCACGCCATCGCGCCGGATGCGGCGGTTCACGTACTCCGGGTAGCGGGCCTGGTTTTCGCCCACAAAAAAGTAAAAGCCAAACCGGTCGTCTATACTTCCCTCTATCTGGGCACCGCGCGTGTTCACGTAGCGCACCCCATCCGACTCGTTGTCCACGCCCACTTCAAAATGAATCACCGGGTTTACACGCAGCACAAAATCTTCGGTATCCACATGGTAGAGGTCAGACACGTTGCGGTAGAAATGCGTGAGGAAGGGTTTGCGACTCTCGTTCTGCGCCTGGTCGGTGTAGTTCCAGTTGTCGTTGAGCAGGTAGGCGGCGTTAAACTCATCGGCCCGGGTGACAGCGTTCCGGGCGCTGATCTCTGCCAACTCGGCCACCTCGGCACGGCCGTACGCGCGAACGGCGGTGTGCATCTCCGGCACCTGCTTCCCAAACTTTATCTGGTAGCGGTCTATGAGGTGATAGGTGTCGCGGTCGTAGGGCATGTAGACGTCCTGCGCCTGCGCGGCAAAAGCGGCAAGCGAGAGGGCAAAAGCACCAAGTATGCGTTTCATGTATAAGTGGTTTGTGGCTATATCACTATTATTAAATGCGAATGTACTGTTTTTAAGGTTGATTCCGCTGCCCTGGTGGCTGAATTTATACTTGGCAGGGCCCTGACAGAACGCATCAGGGCGGCATGTACGTATGCGGGGTGTAAGATGTTAGGAGGAGAGGAGCGCGAAATTTGGCTTGCGGATTGGCGTAAGGCGCGCCCTTGTGTATCTTTGGGATGAAACCCGTTCATACTTTGGCAGCTATCATGGAAAATAAAAACGTACATATCCTGACCCAAACCCCTTCGCTGGCGAACCATTTTGTAGCTGAGCTGCGCGACGTGCATGTGCATGGTGACAGCCTGCGCTTCCGCCGCAACCTGGAGCGCCTGGGGGAACTGCTGGCCTACGAGATTTCCAAGACGCTGCCATACCGGGAAGTAACCGTCACCACGCCGCTGGCCGAGACAAAGACGCTCCTGCTGGCCGAGCAGCCGGTGCTGGCCACTATTCTGCGGGCGGGCTTGCCGCTGTATAACGGCATGCTCAACTATTTTGACAAGGCCTATAGTACCTTTGTGGGCGCGTACCGGGTGGAGGAGGAGCACACGGCGCTCCAGATCAACATGGAGTACCTGGCCTCCACCGACCTGCACGATAAAATTCTGATTCTGGCGGACCCCATGCTGGCTACCGGCCGCTCGCTGGTGAAATCGTACAAGGGCATGCTGCGCCACGGCAAGCCGCTGCAGGTGCATTTTGCCGCCGCCATTGCAGCCCCCGAGGGGCTGGCGTATGTGCAGGAGCAGGTGCCGGAGGCGCATATCTGGCTGGGGGCGCTGGACGACCACCTCAACGAAAAAGCCTACATTGTGCCCGGCCTCGGCGACGCCGGCGACCTGGCCTTTGGCCCCAAAGTATAAACTGCCCATACTTTCCTTTGCGCCGGTGCATTTATTTTAGCCGGAAACGTATAAAGCATAGTTGCCCTTTTCGCGCGACCTGAAACAGTTTACCCTTGTTACTGAGCCCTGTGGTGTTTGTGGAAGTATTGAAGTACCTTTCGGTGTACCTGATGAGCATGGTGAAGTTCATTGGAGGTCCGCTGACAGGTGTTTCGCTTGGCTTATCTTACCCTGAAACCGTGCTGCTAACAGTGGCCGGCATGATGACCAGTGTTACCATCTTCTCTACCATCGGTAAGGCGGTGGCCAAATGGATCTCGCAACGCAGGCGGGCTAGGCAAAAGCCGGTGTTTAGCAAACGGACCCGCCGAATCATACGGGTGTGGCAGCATTTCGGCGTTCCGGGCGTGGCTTTTCTGACACCCGTAATCTTTACCCCTATCTTCGGCACGCTGGTCGTAGCGCTCTTCGGAGCCCCACGCAAAAACATCTTCCTGCATATGCTCTGGAGTTCCATTTTCTGGAGCTCTGTCTTAAACCTGATGGTATTTGAGTTCGGCGATATGGCTGAGCATTTGCTTTTGAATATTAAGCTGTGAGGCTTGCGGAGTTAAATAGTGCCGGGTCCAACCACCCCTGGCGGAAAATCAACCCCTCCCCGCCCCTCCCCTAAAAACAGGGGAGGGGGTTCTGCCATACCGGGTCCAACCACCCCTTCCCCCTCCTTGTCTAAGGCGGGGAGTCTGTTATTGCCACTGCTGAAGTATAAGTTTCATAGCCTTGGTTCTCGCGCGGACAGGTCGCGACCTGTCCCTACAAAGTATAAACCAACCCCTAGCCACTCCGGGGAGGGGGATCATTTGCTGACGATTACATCCCCTACCCCCTTCAAAGGGGGACTCTGGCTGAAGCTCCGTTAGCCATGGCTATCGAATGATTCCCAGCCTTTGGGTTGAGCGCCTTGTAGATTTCCGGTGCCGCAGGCAGCCCGAGGCACGAGGGCAGGAAATGTACACCGCGCGATGCCCGAAGGCGAGGCCTCCCGGCCTTGAGGGAGCCAAAGTATGAAGTGCAACTTTAGGTTTGTGGGGCTGGAGGATGAACGGCAGCTAGAAAGGAGAGCTTGTGTCCAGTGGAAGGAAGCGGCGGCTAGGAAAGTATAAACCAGCAGGTATAAAGTATAGCCAAAGTATAAATGTATGCCTTTAAAGCCAGTTGGGTTATAAATCCAACCTCATGCTAGGCACGAGTTGCAAACTCGCGCCAGCGATTGCGGTAAAGTATACCTTACGCAGACTTGGAAGCCCTCAACAGAACGGATTCCGGACAACGATGTCCAGAACAGCGGAAGGTTACCTGGGAAATACCATTACTTCCTGCGACTGCCTTTCTTCTTAGTTTTCTGCCAGCCAGAGTTCTTCGGGTCGCCTTTCTTCTTGCCCTTCTCAAAATTAGACTTATGCTTGCTTTGCTTCTCATGGAAAGCACCTTTAAAGTCAGGGTTCTCCAGGCGCTTTTGGTGATCTATGTCGCGGGCGATGGCCTGCTGCTCCTCAAAGGTTATCTCATGGATCTTTACTTCCGGCGGCATCGGCTGTTCCGGTATCTGCATCCGTATAAGCTTTTCTATCTTGCGGATATGGTACATTTCGGCCGGGTTGGCGAATGTGATGGCGGCCCCTTCGTTCTCAGCCCGACCTGTTCTGCCGATGCGATGCACGTAATCTTCGTACACAAACGGTACATCAAAGTTGATCACATGGCTCACCATGCTCACGTCAATCCCTCTTGAAGCCACATCCGTAGCCACCAAAAAGCGCACATCGCCGCCTTTAAAGGCCTCCATGGAGTTGATGCGCGTGTTCTGCCCTTTGTTGCCGTGTATGGCCCGCACCTCTCCATACTCTTTCCGCTCCAGGAACTTGGCCACATCCTCCGCATTTTTCTTGCTTCTGGTAAAGATGATCACGCGGTTAAACACCTCCCTGTCCTGAATGATGTGCTCGAGCATTGCGATTTTGGTGCGCAGGTTGGGCACCTGGTACAAGGTCTGGCTCACGGTTTCGACGGGCGTGGCCTGCGGCGTAACCTCTATGCGGGTCGGGAATTCGAGAAACTCTTCCGACAACTCTACCACTTTGGGGTGCATCGTGGCGGAGAACAGCAGGTTCTGGCGCTTACGCGGGATTACTTCCAGCATCTGGCGGATCTGAGGCATAAAGCCCATGTCCATCATTTTGTCGGCCTCGTCCAGCACCAGCGTTTTTACTTCTTTCAGTACCAGCTCGCCTTTCAGGTATAGTTCCATCAGGCGCTTTGGTGTGGCTACCAGAATGTCGACGCCCTTGTTTATCGTCTCAATCTGCGTTTTTGGGCCCAGTCCGCCGTAGATGGCCGTGTGGCGGATGTCGGTATACTTGCCCAGGAGCGTGATGTGCTCCTCTATCTGCATGACCAGCTCGCGGGTCGGGGCCAGTATGATGGCGCGCGGGTTCAGGCCCTGCGCATATTTTACCTTCATCAGGATAGGCAACAGGAAAGCCGCCGTTTTGCCGGTGCCGGTCTGGGCAATGCCCATCACGTCGTGGCCACCCATTATCACCGGGATGGCCTTTAACTGTATGGGCGTTGGTTTCTCGTAGCCAGCTTCTTCAATGGCATTCAGCAACTGCCTGTTCAGTTTAAAATCCTCGAACGTGGTGACTTCTTTCTCTGCTTCTTCTGCCATGGCTATACTTTATACTTGGTGTTTTAATGCAAAGGTACGGGATTTTTGCGGGAGGGAGGTGAAGCTGGTGTAAAGCCGACCGGTAAAATGCGTATATTGTTGCTGATACTTATATGAAGTATGGAAAAAGTTGTTAGAAAAATTAGCCTTAGAGATCAACAGTCGGATTACGCATACTGGCAGTCCAAATCGCCACAGGAGCGCTTGGCAGCTATTGAATTACTTCGCAGCCAATACATAAAATTTATAAAGAAAGATGTTGAGCCAAGACTTCAGAGAGTTTGTAGAATTATTAAACAAGCATAAAGTTAAGTATCTGATAGTGGGCGGCTATGCAGTTGGTATACACGGGCACCCCAGGTACACGGGTGATCTGGATGTATGGATAAGTCCTGATGAAGAAACCGCTAATACTATGGTAAAGGTAATGCAGGAGTTTGGGTTTGGCAGCTTTGGTTTGACAGAGAAAGACTTTCTCGCCAAAGAAAATATCATTCAGTTAGGTTACCCTCCCCTCAGGATAGATGTGCTTACAAGTATAGACGGTGTAAAGTTTGAAGAATGCTATCCTAATAAAGTTGTGATAGAAGATGAAGGTGTACCAGTCAATTTTATCAGCTTAAAAGATCTTCGTAAGAACAAGGAGAGTAGTGGGCGCAGGCGAGATTTGGATGATTTGGAAAATTTAACTTAACTCACAAAAGTCTGCATCAATGAAGGGGAGAGATAAAGAACTATATGCTAGGCAATACCCCGAAGTACAGAAATGGCTGAATCAATGCATTATATGCCAAACGACAGGGTATAAGCCCGAACTCCCTCAGAAAATTTATCCAGGCGTTTTAGCAGATAATATTAGGCAATACTACGACCCATTATAAGTAAATGAACTTGGTGTCTGTGCTATATGCGCGAGACACCTGTATCAGTAACAGCTACTTCTTGTAGGCATACTTCCTGAGCTTTTGCAACCCTTTGCCGGTCATAAGGGTCATTGGGAAAAGGACTTATACGTTGCCCATAACGCCACTGCCATGAACAAAAATATGCTCCTGTTAAGTATAGCCACTGCGGCTGCCACGCTGTTCTCCGGTTGCCAGCAAGACGATGTGAAGGACAATACGCCCAACACACGCGCCCTGACGGTACAGGAGCAGAAGACCGTGGAAAGCTCCAACGACTTTGCCTTTCGCGCCTTTGCACAGCTCAGCAAGGAAGAGCAGGAGAATGTGTTTATCTCGCCGCTAAGTATAAGTATGGCTTTGGCCATGACCTACAATGGGGCCGATGGCGCTACCAAGGAAGCCATGCGGGAGACGCTGGGCTTTCAGCTGAGCTCGGACGAAGACATCAACAAATCTTATAAAGAACTGGACGCGCTGCTGAAGGGGGTAGATAAAAAAGTGGTTTTTACCTCGGCCAACTCGCTTTGGCATAGGAATGACTTAAAGCTGCAGACGCCGTTCGCAGAAACGAACAAAACATACTTTAACGCCACGGTGAAAGGGCTGGATTTTGCCTCGCCAACTGCCAAAGACCAGATAAATAGCTGGGTTAAAAGCAACACCAATGGGAAGATAGAGGACATTGTGGAAGAGATAAGCCCCGACCATGTGTTATTCCTCATCAACGCCATCTACTTTAAAGGCACCTGGACCTATAAATTCGATAAAAAGCTAACCCGGCCGGGTGTGTTCCACCTGGCGGGTGGCAGTACTCTGACCCATGATTTTATGACCCTGAAGGACGGGGGATATCTATACTATCACGCGGGGAACAAGCAAATTATTGACCTGCCTTACGGAAACCAGCAGTTCAGCATGACGCTCCTTGTACCTGATGGCAGCAGTACGGTTGATGATGTAGTCGAAGAGTTGAGCGCCGAAAAATTAACGGCCTGGCTGGCAGAAGCACAGCCTACAAGTATGGAACTGCGCCTGCCCAAGTTCAAGCTGGAGTATGAGAAAGAATTGAAAGACCTGTTGAAACAGTTGGGGATGGGCGTGGCCTTCACGGATTATGCCGATTTTAGCCGCATGGTAGAAGGGCACAGCAACCTGGCTATTTCGGAGGTAAAGCATAAAACCTTTTTGGAGGTGAACGAAGAGGGCACAGAAGCTGCCGCCGTAACTTCTGTTGAGGTGGTGTTTACCTCTGTGGGGCCACCCTCCATCCGCATCGACAGACCCTTTGTTTTCCTTATCCGGGAGAAATCCTCCAATGCCATACTTTTCATCGGTAAGCTGATGCAGCCGGAATAGCCCACAAACCAATAGGATTTCTGCCGGAAACTAAGATAATGTGTTAATTTTGCTCAACACGTATCTTAGCAAGTATGAAATCTATCCTCATCAAGAACGCTCAACTCGTAAACGAAGGAAGTATAACCACGGCCGATGTGCTGGTGCAGAACGGACGCATCGCGCAGATTGGCCAAAGTATAACCGCCGACGCCGACCAAACCATCGACGCCACCGGTTTATACTTGCTGCCTGGCGTCATCGACGACCAGGTGCATTTCCGTGAGCCGGGCCTGACGCACAAGGCAAGTATAGCCACCGAGGCCCGGGCGGCGGTGGCAGGCGGCACCACCTCGTTTATGGAGATGCCCAACACGGTGCCCAACACCGTGACGCAGGAGCTGCTAGAGGATAAGTATAAAATCGCGGCAAAGACCTCGCTGGCCAACTACTCCTTTTACATGGGAGCCACCAACGACAACCTGGCCGAGGTGCTGCTCACCAACCCCAACACCGTTTGCGGCATCAAAATCTTCATGGGCTCCTCCACGGGCAACATGCTGGTGGATAACGAGCAGACGCTGGAGCAGATTTTTTCGAAAGCCAAGCTGCCGATTGCCGTGCATTGCGAGGACGAGCAAACCATCCGGGACAACATGGCGCTGTACGAGGCCAAGTATGGCGACGACATCCCGGTGAAATGTCATCCCGAAATCCGCAACGAGGCCGCTTGCTTCAAGTCATCTTTCCTGGCCGTGAAGCTGGCCGAGAAGTATAACACCCGCCTGCACATCCTGCACATCTCCACGGAAGAGGAACTGAAGCTGTTCCGCAACGACATTCCGTTGGAGCAAAAGCGCATCACCGCCGAAGTATGCGTGCACCACCTGTGGTTCGATAAAGAGGATTACGATACCTATGGCACCCAGATAAAGTGTAACCCAGCCGTAAAAGAGGCGCGCCACAAAGCGGGGCTGCTGAAAGGGCTGCTGGAGGATAAACTGGATGTAATCGCCACCGACCACGCGCCGCACCTGTGGGAAGAGAAGCAGGGCAAGTATAAGCAGGCGCCGTCTGGGGTGCCGCTGGTGCAGCACTCGCTGCAGATGATGCTCGAGTTTGTAAAGCAGGGCAAGCTGACGCTGGAGAAAGTGGTGGAGAAAATGGCGCACGCGCCGGCTATACTTTTCAACGTGCGCGAGCGCGGCTACATCCGCGAAGGCTACTGGGCCGACCTGGTGCTCGTAGACCTGAACAAGCCTTACACGGTAACCAAAGAAAACACCTACTACAAATGCGGCTGGTCGCCGTTCGAGGGGCACACGTTCAGCTCCAGCATCACCCACACGCTGGTTTCCGGTCACCTGGCCTTTGCCAACGGGGAATTTGACGAGAGCAAGAAAGGCGAGCGACTGCTGTTTGACAGGTAGCAAGTATGGAGCTGGAGAAATTTAAAGAGCTGCACGGCCGCTTTTTCGGGAAGGAGTTGCCGGAGGACGTAACCACTTCGGAGGAGTATGAGGCTTACATAGATGCCATCCATGAGGATGAGGCCTGCTACAACTGGGCCACGGCCGAAAAGCTAAAAGCCCAAGGCTTTGCCTACGAAAGCTACTGCTGCCTGATGATGGCCGACAAAGTATACCAAAGCCTGGACGAGGACGGTGAGATAAAGTATGACGACCCGGATGTGATTATCAATAAATGGGATAAAGGACTGTACGGCATTCCGGTGCATGATGGTAGTGCTACTATGGTTGTAATAAACTACTGCCCGTGGTGTGGCACCAAGCTGATTAACTAATGCTTTATACATGGTGCGAGTGTCCTCGCTCGTGGCGAAGTATAGTTCGGGCCTCCGTCCCGGTTGCAAACTCAACTTTTGCACTCGCTCGCCTCTGGCGAGTGTGAGCTATCCAGCGGCCTCTGGCCGCTATGGTATAAAATATAGCAACTATACTTAGCGTGGCGGGACGCCACATGATACCCACACTCGCCAGACGAGAGCGAGAGAGTATAATGACAGATATATATTCATAAAAAATATACTTCTGATTTATAGCTTTTTGCGCTTCTGAGCTCTTTTTTGAGCTAAAAAATGCGCTCAGTGTATTGCATTGTCTGAAATGCTATGTATATTTGCACACTCAAACGAGACACGGTGGTTGTAGCTCAGTTGGTTAGAGCACCAGATTGTGATTCTGGGGGTCGTGGGTTCGAGCCCCATCTTCCACCCCAAGCCCTTGAAGCGAACCTTCAAGGGCTTTTTTTATTTATTTTGCACGAGCGTCTATTCACTCATGCAAAAATCACTCATTCAAAATTAAAAATATGAGCTTAGTAGTAGTAGGTTCGATGGCGTTTGATGCGCTGGAGACTCCCTTCGGAAAAACAGATAAAATCGTGGGTGGTGCGGCCACTTATATTTCCCTGTCGTCGTCATACTTTGTAAAGCCGGTAAACGTGGTATCGGTAGTGGGAGGTGATTTTGACCAGGACCACATTGCCCTGATGCACGAGCGCCATATCAGCACTGAGGGCGTGCAGGTAAAGGAGAACGAGAAGTCTTTCTTCTGGTCGGGCCGCTACTTCAACGACATGAACAGCCGCGAAACGCTGGCCACAGAGCTCAACGTGCTGGGCGATTTCGACCCGATCATCCCCGACAGCTACCAGGGCTGCGAGTACCTGATGCTGGGCAACCTGGCGCCGCAGGTGCAGAAAACGGTAATCGAGCGCCTTAGCAGCCGTCCGAAGCTGATCGTGATGGACACCATGAACTTCTGGATGGACATTGCCCTGGACGACCTGAAGGAAACCCTGAAACTGGTAGATGTGCTGTCGATTAACGACGAGGAGGCGCGCCAGCTCAGCGGCGACTACTCGTTGGTGAAGGCTGCCAAGAAGATTATGGCGATGGGGCCGAAGTTCCTCATCATCAAAAAAGGTGAGCACGGTGCGTTGCTGTTCCACGAGGAGAAGGTATTCTTTGCCCCGGCCCTGCCCCTGGAGGAAGTGTTTGACCCAACCGGAGCGGGCGATACTTTTGCGGGTGGCTTCATCGGTTACCTGGCCAGCACAAAAGACATCAGCTTCGAGAGCATGAAGCGCGCCGTTATCTATGGTTCAGCCATGGCCTCGTTCTGCGTGGAGAAGTTCGGTACCGAGCGCCTCAAGAACCTCTCGCAGGAGGAGATTGACGCCCGCGTGCAGCAGTTCGTGAACCTGGTGGCGTTTGACACCGTGCTGCAGTAAGTATAGCCAAGTATAAAGTATAAAAGGGAGGCCTCGGCTTCCCTTTTTCTTTTTAGATATAGTACAATTATAATGCTCTTAAAAGGCTTGCAGATGACTTCTCTGGTTAGGTGAGTGGCAACTAAGTGCAACAAAGTATAGCCCGATGCGGTAAACTATACTATACACCAAGAGGAAAACAAGCTATGAGCATCAAGAATGAGAATAAAAAGAAGTTGGATGAGCTGAAGAAAAATAATCCAAATCAGGAAGACCCCAATAAACTGATGGGCAACATTGAGAAAAACCCGGTGCGCAGCGCACTGAACAAAGACGATACTAAAGTGCAGAACCCGAACCGCAACCTGGCAAAGGGCGGTAACAACACGCCATACGATAAAAAGTAAGGCGCCTTTCCAAGCAAAATAGACTATGAAAAACTAAGGAAGGGGGAAGTCCTGTAATAGGGCTTCCCTTTTTTATGTCCGGTTTGTGCCGGTTGGCTGCTTATACTATCTTTAGCAGATCTTATACTTTCCCATGCACCAAACCGATATCTGTATACTTGGCGCCGGGCCCGCCGGAGCTACTGCCGCCTTGCACCTGGCCAACAAAGGAATCCCGTCGCTCCTGCTCGACAAGGCCTCCTTTCCGAGAGATAAAGTATGCGGCGATGCGCTGAGCGGCAAAGTGGTAAATGAGCTGCGCCGTATTTCGCCAGGTCTGCCACAGCAGTTGGGGGAGTTACAGGAGGCGCTGCCCTCGTGGGGCATCCACTTTATCTCGCCCGGCGGGCATAAGCTGAGCGTGCCATTCAAGTATAACTATCAACCGGAGCAGGACACACCAGCCGGGTACATCTCCAAACGTATTCATTTCGATGATTTTCTGGTGCAGCAGGTGCGGCAGCGGCCGGAAATCGAACTGCGGGAGAACGTGGAGGTAGCCAGGTATGAGCGTGCTCTGGAAGGCGGGTTTATACTTTCGGACAAGCTTGGCAAGCCGCTGGTGCAGGCAAAACTGCTGTTGGTGGCCAATGGGGCACAATCGGGGTTTACGCGGCATGTGGCGGGGCTGGAGCAGGAGCCGGAACACTACTGCGCTGGCCTGCGTGCCTACTACAAAGGCGTAGAAAGTATGGATGCCGACGGTTTTATAGAACTACACTTCTTCAAAGACTTCCTGCCTGGTTACTTCTGGATTTTCCCCTTGCCAGGCGGCCATGCTAATGTGGGGGTGGGCATGCTGAGCAGCGCTGTGAGCCGCAAAAAAGTGAACCTGAAAAAGGAAATGCTGCGCATGATAGCAGAGCATCCGGAACTGCAGCGCCGCTTCGCCAAAGCCGAATTGGTAGATGAGATACGCGGCTTCGGCTTGCCGCTGGGCTCCAAAAAACGCACCCTCTCCGGCGAGAACTACATGCTCTTGGGCGATGCCGGCGCCTTGATAGACCCTTTTACCGGCGAAGGCATCAGCAACGGCATGATAAGTGGCAGGTGGGCGGCAGAGCAAGCGGAGAAGTGCCTGCAGCAGCAGAATTTCTCTGCCCAATTCATGCAGGGCTACGACAAAGCCGTGTACAACCGCCTCTGGAAAGAGCTTAGGCTGAGCCGCCAGATGCAGAAGCTCCTCAACTACCCCTGGCTTTTCGATAAAGTGGCCAGTAAGGCAAGTAAGAACCAAGCCCTGGCCGAAACCATCTCCTGCATGTTCAACGACCTGGACCTGCGCGAGCGCCTCCGGCAGCCTTCGTTTTATGCTAAGCTGCTTTTTAACTAGAGGAATTTAAAGTATAGACACGCTCCTCTAACTGGCCTTTTTTATTTATTCGCAATGCCTTCAACCCTTCTGTCATTCTGTTAAGAAACTTGGTAAAAGGGAGTTTAAGCCTTTGCTACTGGCGACCAAGATCCTTTCAGGATGACAAAATAAAGAGAATGAAATGGCCTGATCTTCAAAGGGATGGTTTTCAGTAGAACTTAGTAGATTATTCCCCTCCCAGGAGCGTTTCATTTTGGTAAACCGGCTCATAATAGCGCGAGCGTCCGCGCTTGTGACCGGCTATTGTTGGGCCTATGGCCCAGTAGGATTACAAATCCGACATTATAATGAGACACGGGTTGCAAACCCGCGCCAGCAAGTGAGATGTAGTCGCCTACGGATAATTCCCCTCCTCGGAGGGGCTAGGGGTGGGTTAAGTATCATGTATCTTAAAACGTCTGCTTCAGCCACAGCCTGAAATTCTCCTTTTCCTCCGCCGTCGCGTCCTGCCGCTTCTGCACCGTATACTTGCTGTAGTAGCTTTGGCCGTTTGCCTCCAGCCTGACCACGCGCAGCTGCTTCTCGCGGAAAAAGGTTAGCTCCATTTCCTGCGGATCCAGCGCCAGTAGCTGTTGCAGGTTGTTCTCCAGTTTGCGTCCGTTCAGGGCTACCAGCTCATCGTCTATACTTAAAAGCTCACTGGCCGGCGAGCCCGGGGCGATGGCCGTCACTTTTATACTTCCCTCAGAAGAAACCTTAAAGCCATACTTACCCTCATAGATGAGCGGGTTCTGGTGCTCTGCCAAGGTGCAGCCCACATAACGCAGGGCCTCGTGCAGAGCAGGCTCTATAGGTTCGGTACCGTTGATGTACTTGTCGAAGTATGGCTGGAACGATTGTCCGGCTACCTCCTCTACCAGGTTGGCGTAATCCTGCTCCGAGTAGCCGATGCTCTTTTTGCCGAAACGCTCCCAAAGCTCCTGCATCACCACATCCATACTTGCCTTGTTACTGGTTGCCTGGCGTAGCTGCAGGTCCAGGAGCAGGGCAGTGAGGGCGCCTTTGATGTAAATGGATACCTTGCGGTCGGGAATGCCGGGCTTGTAGCCGTCCAGCCACAAATCGAAAGAGGAGTCGGCGACGGAGAGGTTGTGGCGGCTGTAGTCAGCGAAGTAGCGCTGCAGGGTGGTGTTGAGCTCCTCAAAGTAGGCCTCGGCAGTAAAGAAGCCGCTGCGCGCCAGTAGGTAATCGCCGTAGTAGGTGGTGATGCCCTCGGCAACATAGCCGGTCCTGAAGTAATTCTCCTGCGCCAGGTTATACGGCAGCATCTCGGCAGGGCGTATTTTCTTGATGTTCCAGGTATGGAAAAGCTCGTGCGAACTCACGCCCACAAACTCCTTGTACAAGGCCGGCGACATGAGTAGCTCGCCCGGCCCCAACGTGATGACGGTAGAGCGGCTGTGTTCCACGCCGTGGTAGTAGCGGTAAGGCAAAATTTGGTTCAGGTAGTGGTATTCTGGTACCGGAAAATCGCCGAACACCTCCAGTTGCTCTTTGGTAAACCCGAAGAAGTCCTGCTTTATTTTCGCCCAGTCCGGCTGGCAGTCGCCCTGTACCCACACGTGGAAAGTATAACCGCTTACCTCAAACGTTTCCCGTTTCAGGCTGTCGCTTGCCATAAAGGGACTATCCACCAGCTCGTCAAAATTTGCCGCCTGCAACGTATGCTTCTCCACCTCGGGCAGCCCGCACGCAATCTGCCACTCCTCCGGGAGCTGCAGTTGTAGCTGGCATTCCTCCTGTTCGCGGCCTTCTACCGCCATCAGGCAGTTGATGGGGTTGAGGTAAAGCTGCTCCTCATCCAGCCACGAACCACCGGCATCCATCTGGCGCGCAAAAAAGCTGTAGCGGATTTGTACTTCCGAGGCGTCTCCGGCTTGCACCCGCCAGCGGTCCTTGGTTACTTTCTCGATGGTGATACCTTCTCCATTGGCAGAGGCGGTTACGGCGCGCAACTTCTGGGCAAACTGCTGCAGCTCATACCGTCCGGGCCTCCAGGCGGGCAGCTGCAAGTATAGCTCCTGCTGCTGGTTCTCTTTTATCGTAATGGCGATATCCACAAAGTGCGTTAGCGGGTTCTGGAAGGAGAGGCGGTAATGTATCATGATGCGTCAGTTTATACTTTCGTGTTGCAAAGCTATGTACGTGGATTGAAAAGTGGGAAGTTATTATTGGGAGGGGGGAGGAGCTTTGCAGTACCGGGTCCAACCACCCCTGGCCCCTCCTTGGCTAAGGCGGGGAGTCTGTAGTTGCTGCGGCTGATGTATGAACTTCATTGCCAAAGTATAAACACCCCTGTAGTCCCCTCAAGGGGACACTTTGGTTCCTATTGCATGAGCTAAAGCTATCGACCCCTTCCCAGCCTTTGGGTTGAGCGCCTTGTAGATTTCTGGTGCCGCTGTGGCGGCATTGCGACCGAAGGGTAGCAAAGGAAATGTACACCGCGCGATGCCCGAAGGCGAGCCCTCTCGGGCTTGAGAGCTCCAAAGCCCGAAATGCAACGAGACGCTAGTGCGAACTAGAGGATGAACGGCAGCTAGTAAAGATAGCTTGTGTCAAGTGGAAGGAAGCAGGGGCTATGGGAAGAATGGCCAAAGTATAAAGGATGGCCTACGCGGACTCGGAAGTCCGCAGCAGAGTGGTTCCGGACAAGGATGTCCGGAACTGCAGAAAGTATAAACCAGCAAGTATAAATAGTATAGCTAAAGTATAAAATCAGCGTCTAGAACCTTAATAAAGCCTATTTAACTACCAACTCTCTCAACACCAAAACTCAGCGCCGCAGCATCTTTTTACAAAATTTATGAACCAGGCTTTGCGATTCATCAAAGGTTTACTAATTTTGCAGGCCATAATAAAACCATTGGCAGACGATGAAAAGAACATTCCAGCCTTCTCAGAGAAAAAGAAGAAACAAGCACGGTTTCAGATCTAGAATGGAAACCGCTAACGGTAGAAGAGTATTGGCCAGCAGAAGAGCCAAAGGCAGAAAGAGACTGACCGTTTCTAGCGACAAAAGACACAAGGCAGCTTAATTCCTGATGCAGGAATAGGCTTCGCTATTGCATAGCCGCTAATGAATACAGCTGCTACCAATGAGCCGGCCGGCCAGCCTTTAAACTATACATTTTCAAAAGAAGAACGCTTGTGCCAGAAGCGGCTTATCTCGCTGCTTTTCGCCAAGGGTTCTTCTTTTAATTTGTATCCGCTGCGGTTTGTATACCATACGCCGCAAGACCTGCCGCCTGGACAAACCCAGGTGCTCCTCTCCGTTTCCAAACGCTACTTTAAGCGCGCCGTAGACCGTAACCTGCTGAAGCGGCGGATGCGGGAGGCGTATCGCTTAAACAAGCACATTATCACCCAACAACCCGACCAGGCTCCCCGCCTGTTGGGCATCCTTTACATCGGGAAGGAAAAAAAATCTTTCCACTCTATCCAGAAAAAACTAATTTCAGGTTTGGCGCGTTTTGTAAGTAAATAGACTTACCTGCGTCTCCTATAGCCTGACATTATGCATAAGAAAACTATAACCGGCCTTTTCATCGGCGTTTTTGCCCTTGGCCTCTTTTCCTTTAAAACCGACTCTGAGCGATACTTTGAAATAGCTAAAAACCTGGATGTTTTTGCGACCCTTTTCAAAGAGGTAAACACTTACTATGTGGATGACGTGCCGCCTGCGCAGATGATGCGCACGGGCATTGATGCCATGCTCAAGTCGCTTGACCCCTATACCAACTATATTCCGGAGGACGATATCGAGGATTTCCGCACCATGACCACCGGGCAGTATGGCGGTATTGGTGCCGTTATCGGTAGCCGCGACGGGAAAGTGGTGGTGCAGATGCCCTATGAGAACTCCCCGGCGCACAAAGCAGGCCTGGCTATCGGCGACGAAATCCTGAAAGTAAATGGCGTGGATGTGCGGGGTAAGTCTACGGAAGAGGTGAGCAAGTTGCTGAAAGGGCAGGCCAATACCTCCGTTAAACTAGAAGTCCGCAGCTACGGGCAGAACAAGTCCAGAACCCTGGACCTGCTGCGCGAGAACATCATGGTAGAAAATGTGCCTTACTACGGCATGCTCGATGGCGAGATCGGCTACCTGCAGCTTTCGGGTTTTACCGTGGATGCAGGCAAGGAGGTAAAGATGGCGGTGCAGAAGCTGAAGGAGAAAGGCGCCCAGAAAATTGTGCTGGACCTGCGCGACAACCCCGGCGGTTTGCTACATGAAGCCGTGAACATCTCAAATATTTTTGTGGAGAAGGGCAAGGACATTGTGAGTACCAAGGGCAAGGTAGAGGAGTGGAACAAAACCTACAAGGCCCTGGATGAGCCGCTGGATCTGGAAATGCCGCTGGTGGTGCTGACCAGCTCACGCAGTGCTTCGGCCTCCGAGATTGTGGCCGGCGTGATGCAGGACTATGACCGCGCCGTGCTGGTAGGAGAGCGTACTTTTGGCAAAGGCCTGGTGCAGGTGACACGCCCGCTGTCTTACAACTCCCAACTTAAAGTAACCACAGCTAAGTATTATATCCCGAGCGGCCGCTGCATCCAGGCCATCGACTATGCCCACCGCAACGAGGACGGTAGTGTAGCCACTATACCGGACTCCCTGCGCGCAGCTTTTAAAACAGCAGCCGGGCGTGTGGTATACGACGGTGGTGGTGTTAGCCCTGATGTAGTGGTAGAGCAACCGAATTACTCAGAGATAATTAGAACTATAGCTGCCAAAGGCTACTTCTTCGATTACGCGAATAAGTATAAACTGGAGCACCCCAGCATCCCGGCGGCCACAGAGTTTAAGCTGACCGATGCCGAGTATAAAAAGTTTGTAGCCTACCTGGATGATAAAGACCTCTCCTACACAACCGCTATTGAGAATGAGCTGGAGGATCTGGCTTCAAAAGCGAAGGAAGGTAAGCACTATGATGATATACAAGCCGAGTTAGCGGCCATTCGTAAGAAAGTATCGCATAATAAGGCCAACGACCTGATGCGTTTCCGCGCCGAGATTCAGGAGATGCTGGAGTCGGAGATAGCTTCCCGCTATTACCTGCAGAAAGGTTATATCGAGTCTTCTTTTGATGACGACCCGGATATCCTGGCAGCTGTGCAGGTGCTGAAGGATCCTGTAAAGTATAAATCATACCTGAAGGCTAATTAACTAAAAGTATAAAAACACAAGCAGGGGAGGGAGGCGCAGCAGTGCTTCCCTCTTTTGCTATACATAAGCTATACTTTTGGAAGCTTTACCGGTGTAACGTAATTTTGTGGTATCTTTCATACTATAACTATACTTGCCCATGCCGCTGTTGCTCGCGCTCGAAACCTCTACCACTGTCTGCTCCATCGCATTATATAAAGATCAGCAGTTGCTGGGGGCATCTGAGCTGCAGATAGAGAAGTCGCACTCCTCCCACATCACCGTCATGGTGGCGCAGCTGGTCGAAAATTGCGGGTATACTTTGCAGGATTTAAGCGCAGTGGCGGTATCCGGCGGACCTGGTTCTTACACAGGCCTACGTATCGGAACATCCACGGCCAAAGGTTTATGCTACTCGCTCAACATACCGCTGCTGGAGGTTTCGACCTTGTATGGTTTAGCAGCACAGGTTATAAGCATGACTCCGAACCCGGAGCGTTATTTGTTCTGCCCCATGCTGGATGCGCGCCGGATGGAGGTTTATACTTGCCTGCTCACGCATGAACTGCAGGAGGTGGAGCCGATTGCACCGGTGGTGCTGGATGAGCAGACTTTTAAGGCCACGTTGGAGAAGCAACCGATCATCTTCTTCGGAAGCGGCGCTGCGAAGTATAAAAGTATAGTAAACACAGAGGCCAATGCCTTGTTTATAGAAGGCGTGCTCCCGAATGCCAAAACCATAGGGGCGTTGGCGCTGCCAAAGTATAAACAGCAGGCCTTTGAGGATGTAGCGTATTATGAACCCTTCTACCTGAAGGATGTTTATATAACAAGCCCGGGCAAGGGCGCAAAATAACAAGGAGGTATAACCATGTCAGAAGAGATCATAAACCGAGTGGCGCAAAGTGCGCTGGTAACCCTAAACCTGGAAGAACTGATTCACCCGGGAGAGCGGGTAGTGTATGATATAAAGGATAACCTGTTTCAGGGATTGATCCTGCGCGAGAAGGACTTCCGTGCCTTCGTGAAAGAACATGACTGGTCGCAGTACGATGGTAAAAACGTAGCCATCATTTGCTCGGTAGACGCTATCGTGCCAACCTGGGCCTATATGTTACTGGCCACAAAACTGCAGAACCATGCCAACTACTATGTGTTCGGCGATCTGGAGGCGCTGGAGCAGGCACTTTTTCTGGAGGCGATAGCCAAAATTGATATGGAGGAATACCGCGATGCAAAGGTGGTAGTAAAAGGATGTGGAAGCGCGCCGGTACCTGCTTATGCTTATGTGGAGATCATGCGTAAGCTGCTTCCGGTAGCATCCAGTGTAATGTATGGAGAGCCATGCAGCACCGTACCGCTCTATAAAAAGCCGAAAAACGCATAGGGTAAAAAAAATTTATCAGAAAAAAGGGGGCATGATGAACTTAATCATGCCCCCTTTTTGTTACCCCTAAGCGTCCGGGAGAAAGATGGAAGACGGAGTAGGTACAAAGCTACTGAAAAACTTTCCTCCTCACCATCAGTGATATCCGGTGTGGCAACATCTTTTTTGGCGGGAAGGCCTTGCATCTGGGAAAACTCTGCTTACCTTTGCCTCCCCGTTCAGCAGGAGCGGTGGGGAGTGAAGCCGAAAGGCGGAAGTTCTTACGGAATAAAAAAGTTTTGCTTCTTGCTTGTGGTTTGAGAAAGGTTGCGTACCTTTGCAGCCGCTTCAACCGGGAGCGCTTCTGAAGAGAGGTTCTTAACACAGGGCTCGCGTCCTGGCGGAGGCCTACGGGAAGGAAGAAAAAAACTTTTGAAAAAAGGCTTGGCGGATAAAAAGGAGTTCGTACCTTTGTCCTCGCTTCCGGAAGGAAGGCGCCGCTGACGAGAAAGCGTCAGAAAAAAGTTTTGAAAAAAGGCTTGCGGGATGCGAAAAGTTGCTTACCTTTGCAGCCCGCTTCGAGAGAAGCGCATCGGCGAGTAGCGCTGAGAAAAAGAAAAAAAAAGATGGCAAAAGTTTTGGAGATTAGAGAATGATTTCCGACCTTTGCACCCCGCCACGGAGCGAACGGCTCCGGAGGGAAATAAAGAAAGACACCATCGAGTGAGATGGGCAAACAAGGGAAGTTGTCCCTTGAAAGGTTCTTTGAGAGATTGCTTGAGACAGAAAAAAGATTTAAGGTTCTCCTCCTCTAACTAGAGGGGGAAAGGAGCCCGGGGTCGGACAGACACATTTGTAGTGCAAACTACAGGAAATAATTCTTACAATGGAGAGTTTGATCCTGGCTCAGGATGAACGCTAGCGGCAGGCCTAATACATGCAAGTCGAACGAATCTGAGGACTTCGGTTCTCA
>NZ_QBKI01000002.1 GCF_003054055.1 Pontibacter mucosus
AGCACCTCTTCCCATTCCGAACAGAGCCGTTAAGCCCGGGAGCGCCGATGGTACTGGGTTCACCCCCGGGAGAGTAGGTGGCCGCCAACCCCATCAACAGCAGGGCCCCCTTCGCAAGAAGGCGGGCCCTGTTTGCGTTTTCAGCCCCCTGGGAGAAGAAGGTGAGGAGATTTCTATTATAAGGTTCCTCCGAATCGAGATGTATGATTTCAATGGCAGAAACCAATCTTAACTTTTTACATCAAACTTACCCGAACTCCTCTATTCATATCTGCTTCTTTCTGGCAGCACCGACACTCAAGGCAATTATACCTCCTTCATCTTGTGTGGCAAACAGCCTTCTATTTAGGCTTCTAGATCTGGAGTAATCTCTCTATTATAGGTAGGCAGGCGGGGATATTGCATCTAGTATGGTTGCTTGCTAAGCGAACCCCCAGTTTCTGTTTAAGCAAATCCCTATATAACTGCCTTTCTTCGCCAACACTGATTAGGAAAAGTTAGTATAGCCTTGGAGCTTGTTGTTTTTTCTTCTGCTCCTCTTTAAATTGAGCTATGGCGTTTCTCTACCCTTCCTTCCTGTTTGCTCTTGCGGCTGTGGCAGTGCCCATCATACTTCATATGGTACAGCTAAGGCGTGCTAAAAGGGTGATGTTTAGCAATGTCAGGTTTATACAGGCTTCCAAGGATCTTACTGCCAGCCAGCGCAATCTAAAAGAACTGCTGATTCTGCTTTGCCGGATACTCTTCATCGTTTTTTTGGTGCTGGCATTCGCGCAACCCTTCTTACCAGCAGCAGATGTTGCCGCACCTGGTGATAGTTCGGATGTAGCTATAGTGGTTGATAACTCCTATAGTATGCAGAACCTTCAGGCTAATGAGAACCTTGCGCTGCTGAGCGTTGCAACAGATAAAGCCAAAGCCATCTCCGGCCTTTTTCCGGCTTCTACTTCATTTAGATTACAGACTTCTGACAATCTGAATCATGGAGCGCCTGTCGAGAAAGGGGAGGTTGCGGCTATGCTTGACGGCATAGATATGTCCGCGAAAAGCTTTGCACCAGGCGCGGCCTTCCGGGTACAGCCGTCGCATTTGTTTATACTTTCTGATTTTCAGAAGAATAATTTCTCACCGGCAGTACTAGATGCTGCTGACTCCGCCACCCAAATACATTTATTGCCCTTGGAGGCTGCCAGCACATCCAATGTCACTATAGACTCAGTTTATCTCGAAGATGAATTCCTACGGCCCGGCGCGGAGAACAGGTTGTTTGTGCTGCTTTCGAACACAGGGGACGAGGCAGTGGAGGATGTACCCGTAAAACTGTATCTGCAGGATCAACAGGCAGCCGCCTTAAGTATAGATTTACCCGCAGATCAGGCTACACAGGCCGTAATGACATTCAGAATAACAGGCAGCAGCACGGTAAACGCTTATGTGCAAGTGGAGGATTATCCTGTAGATTTTGACAACACCTACAATTTTGTCCTGGCACCCTCTTCTCCCATCAGCATTGTAGAAGTTACTGATAATCTCCAGTCAGAACTAAAGCAGCTTTATCAGAGCGAGCCTTTCTTTAAATTTGCCGCCTTCCGTAGCAACTCCATTGATTACGCCTCCTTGGCCGCTGCCGATATCGTTATTTTGAACGGTGTTCAATCCATGTCTGCGGCTTTAGCAGCAACAGCGGCTAACTATGTTAAGGAGGGAGGCACCTTAACCGTTATTCCACCCGATGGTAGCGAAATCGGTGCTTATACCACACTATTCCAAAACCTGAACATACCTGCCTCCTTCACTGGTGCGGGTAAAAGCGGGGTGAAAACAACACTGGCTACTCCCGACCCTAACAATCCTTTTTTCAGAAGTATCTTCTCTGATTTTAACGCGGAGATGCAAATGCCTGCCGCCTCCAGAAGTATAACCTGGAGCAGGGCTTCGGATGATATTCTGAAGTATAGAGGCGGCGCGCCTTTTCTCTCACGCTTTGACAGAGGGAGTGGGGCCGTTTACCTGATGGCTGCCCCCCTGAACGAAGATTACAGCACGCTGCCAAATCATGCCCTGTTTGTGCCTGTTATGTATAGGGTAGCTATTGGAAGCTACAAGCAGGTGCAGCAGTTGGCCTATACATTGGGCGGCGGAACGGTGCAGTTGCCCGTGCCGGCACAGGTTAAGCGCGAAGGAGTGTATGAACTGGTAAAAGATACCATGGCCTTTATTCCAGAGCAGCAGGTGCGGGGCGGCCGTCTATACTTTAATGTGCCGCCTGACATGAACGAGGCGGGGTTTTATACGTTGCAACGGCAGGATTCAGTACTGACGACGCTCGCCTTCAACTATGACCAGCAAGAATCCTACCTGCAGCAGTACAGCCCGGATGAGCTGCGCAGCCTGGTTGGGAAAGACCGCCCTAACGTGCATGTTTATGACTACGGGGACGCTTTTTCTGTAAAGGGCGAGTTCGAAAAACGATATTTTGGCGTCAAGCTTTGGAAATATTGCCTAATATTGTGTCTGTTTTTCCTGATGGCCGAAATAGCACTTATTAGATTCCTCTAACATGAAAGTTCTTCTTCAAGCAGCAACCATTTACAACCCGAACTCTGAGTACCACCTTCAGCAACAGAACATCCTCATCGAGCAGGGCACAATTACCTACATTGGCCCGGAAGCAAAGGAAGCAGACAAAACTGTAGCTGCAAACGGCCTTTGCGTGTCAGCGGGGTGGGTAGATTTGCAGGCATTTACCGGCGAACCGGGCCTGGAGCACAAAGAAGATCTGGAGAGCCTGGCTTTGGCAGCGGCAGCGGGTGGTTTTACAGAGGTATTGCTGTTGCCTAATACCGAGCCTGTCGTGCAGACGAAAGGAGCAATTAACTTCATTAAGAGCAAAAGCCTCTCCCTACCTGTAACGCTGCTGCCTGCCGCCGCCATCACGGTGAACGCAGAAGGCAAAGACCTGACCGAAATGATCGACCTGCACCAGTCGGGGGCAGTTGCTTTTACGGATGGCACAAGCCCCTTGCAGGGAGCAGACGTGTTGCTGAAAGCACTGCAGTACATGCAGCCTTTCAACGCTGTGCTGATGAACCGTCCGGAGCACAGGCGCCTTACCGAGAATGGGCAAATGCACGAAGGCGAGGCCAGCACCCGTTTGGGCATGAAGGGCATTCCGGCACTGGCAGAGGAAGTGACCGTGGTGCGCGACCTGCAGTTGCTGCGCTACGCGGGCGGTAAACTGCACTTCTCGCTTATCTCTACCGGTGCTGCTGTGGAGGCTATCCGGAAAGCGAAGGCCGAAGGACTGCAGGTGACCTGCGATGTGGCCAGCTACCAGGTGGCGTTTACCGACGAAACCATCGAGCCATTCGACACCAACTATAAAGTAACACCGCCTTTCCGTAGCGAGGCCGACGCGGCAGCCATAAAAGAGGGCTTGCTGGACGGCACCATTGATGCCGTGGTATCAGCACACATGCCGCAGGACGTAGAGGCCAAGAAACTGGAGTTCGACCTGGCGGAGTTTGGCATCATCAACCTGGAGACAGCCTTTGCGGTGGCCAATACAAGTATGGAACTGCCCCTGGAGGTGCTTATCGAAAAGTTAACGACTAACCCACGGCGTATACTTGGCTTGCCGGAGGCTATCCTTAAAGTAGGCGAGGCGGCAAATCTCACCCTTTTCTCCCCGGAGCAAGTATGGGTGTCTGCAGTGGAACAAAGCAAGTCGAAGTCACATAACAGCCCTTTCTTCGGGCGCGAGCTGAAGGGCAAGGTGCTGGGAACAATTCATAAGGGGCAGCTGGTTCTCAACGATTAATTTTAATATATTTATACTTATATTAGAAGGCTTGAAGCAGGTTTGGTCCGGAAGTAAAGACTATGTTTAATCAAACTATTGTGCGGATAGGGGTACGCTATGGCGTATTGGGCGGGCTTGTTTGCTTTGCTTTGGTAGCCATTTTATACTTTGTGGGCTACAATCCTTTCGGGGACATGGGCCGCATCTCTTACCTGCCTATCCCGTTCTTCGTTTTTCTGTCCATCCGTAACTACAGAAAGTATGTAGACTCGGAGCTTACTTTTGGCAAAGGATTCCGGGTGGGGCTGGCCGTGGCGTTTTACACGGCGCTCACCTCTGGCTTGCTGGTGCTGGCCCTTATCTACCTGATTGGGCCAGAGATACTGCAGAACCATATTGCCGAGATGCGGGCCATCCTGGAGGAGACGCGCGAGCAGCAGGTGCAGATACTGGGGGAGAAGTCGTATAACCAGTTGTATGAGGGGCTTGGCGAGCTGACCCCGACGACGCAGGCAGCAGATTTCTTTTTGTGGAGGTTGATTGTGGGTAGCATTTTCGCGCTGGTGGCTGCCGTGTTTTTTAGAAAATAACTACAACTAAACTCATATGACAACCATGACTGAAAAACAACCATCCGTAGGAGCTGTTGCCTTAAAGTGGGGCTTCATCTTTGGCCTTATTGGCGTTGTGTATACACTGGTGCTGATGGTGGCAGACCTGATGATGAACCCGTGGCTCTCCAGCCTGACGTATCTTATACTTGCTGCAGGCATTGCAGTGGCCATGAAGAACTACAGGGAAGAGAACAATGGTTTTATGTCATATGGGCAGGGTTTGGGTATTGGCGCTATTGTGTCATTTCTCTTTGGCCTGGTGACAGGGATATTCTCCTGGGTGTACACCAACTTTATTGACACGGAGTACATGAGCCGTATGATGGAGAAGCAGCGCGTGCAGATGCTGGAGCAGGGCCTGACCGACGAACAGATTGACGCAGCCATGGCCTTTTCTGAAAACTTTAAAGGGCCGTTGACGGCGATATTCGGTTCAGCCATCGTTATGCTGATTATTGGGTTTATCTTGTCGCTGATTATCGCTGCTATCATGAAGCGATCACGACCGGAGTTTGAATAAATAGATGCAATACGCTTATGATATTTCGGTAGTAGTTCCCCTCTTTAATGAGGAGGAGTCGCTGCCAGAGCTCGTGCGCTGGATCAGAAGGGTGATGCATGCGCACGAGTTTTCTTATGAGGTAATTTTGGTGGATGACGGCAGCACCGACCGCTCCTGGGACGTGATAAACGACCTGGGCGAGGAGGACAAGGCCGTGAAAGGCATCAGCTTTAACAGAAATTACGGCAAGTCTGCCGCTTTGAACGAGGGCTTCCGACGCTGCGAGGGCGAGGTGGTGATCACCATGGACGCCGACCTGCAGGACAGCCCGGAGGAGATTCCGGCGCTCTACGACATGATCAAAAACCAGAAGTATGACCTGGTGAGCGGCTGGAAAAAGAAGCGCTTCGACCCTCTGAGCAAAACCATCCCCACGAAATTATTTAATGCCGCCACGCGCAAGCTATCGGGCATACAGCTCCACGACTTTAACTGCGGCCTGAAAGCGTACCGGCAGCTGCTGGTGAGAAGTATAGAAGTGCACGGTGAGATGCACCGCTACATACCCGTTATCGCGAAGTGGAATGGGTTTACCCGCATTGGCGAGAAGGTGGTGCAGCACCAGGAGCGCAAGTATGGCACCACCAAATTCGGGCTGGAGCGCTTCGTCTATGGCTTCCTGGATCTGCTTTCCATTACCTTTGTGTCCCGCTTTAAAAAGCGCCCGATGCACTTCTTCGGCTCCTTTGGCACGCTTATGTTTGTGGTGGGTCTGGGCATTACCCTGTGGCTGATTGTGCAGAAACTGTTTGGCCTCTACGCCGGTGGCCGTGTGCGCGACATTGTGGACCAGCCGCTGTTCTTCCTGGCGCTGGTGGCCGTTATATTGGGGGTGCAGCTCTTCCTGGCTGGTTTCCTGGCCGAAATGATTTCCATTTCCTCCAACAGACGTAACGAGTACCTGATTCGGGATAGGGTAGGCGCGATTAAAAAGTAAATGGCAAAGCGGGTAACCATAGTGGGGCCGGCGCACCCCTTGCGGGGCGGAGGCATGGCTACCTTTAACGAGCGACTGGCCTACGCCTTCCAGGAGGCGGGCTGTGAGGTGGAGATCGTTACTTTTAGCCTGCAATACCCTTCTTTCCTTTTCCCGGGCAAGAGCCAGTATACTTTGGAGCCCGCGCCTGCTGGCCTTAGTATAAAAGTGCTCATCAATTCTGTTAACCCGTTGAGCTGGTGGCGCACCGGCCGGTACATCAAAAGTCAGAAGCCAGACCTGGTGGTGTTCCGCTACTGGCTGCCCTTTATGGGACCGGCGCTGGGCAGCATTGCCCGCATCATCCGCCGCAACAAGTATAGCCGCATCCTGGCCATTACCGATAACGTGGTGCCGCACGAGAAACGCCCCGGCGATGTGCCCTTCACCAAATATTTTCTCTCCTCCTGCCATGGTTTTGTCACCATGTCGCGCTCGGTGCAGCAGGACCTGGAGCATTTTGAGCCGGCAAAACCCAGCGAGTACCTGCCGCACCCGCTGTATGATAATTTCGGAGAGGCCGAGACGAAGGAAGCTGCCTGTTCTGCCCTGGGGCTTGATCCAACGTATAACTACCTCCTTTTTTTTGGCTTCATCCGTGCTTACAAGGGGCTGGACCTGCTGCTGCAGGCCATGGCCGACCCACAGGTGCAGGAGCTGCAGAACCTGAAGCTGATTGTGGCAGGGGAGTTTTACGAAGACGCTTTGCCCTACCTTCAACTCATCCAGGAACTGCAGCTGCAGGACAAACTTATTCTTCGCACCGAATTCATCCCGAACGCAGAGGTTCGCCATTATTTTTGCGCCGCCGACCTGGTGGTGCAGCCTTACAAGCACGCCACCCAAAGCGGGGTAACACAGGTAGCCTATCATTTTAACAAGCCGATGGTGGTAACGCGGGTAGGCGGTCTGTCGGAGCTTGTGCCTGACAGGGAGGTAGGCTATGTGGTAGAACCGCAGCCACAGGCCATCGCCACGGCCATACAACAGTTTTATACTTCCGGGCAGGCAGCCATACTTTCAGAGAACATCACCAAGTATAAAAAGCGCTTCAGCTGGGACCGTTTTGTGAAGTCCATTTGGGAGCTGGCTGAGAAAGTGAAAGTATAAGTATAGCTTTCCGCTTTTCTGCAGACAAAGTATAACGCCGGCTTCTTTGCAAGCCAAAGTATAGCGTGTAGATTGGGCGCTCCTCTAAATAGGGATAACTGAAGAGAAAGTATAAAAAATTGTGCTGGACGGAGGTTGTCTAAACATTAAATATTCCCTATTTTTATTTTTTATTGTGCCTGCTGACCTATGCCAAAAACTTTACTCCCATACTTTGTTACCTTATGCCTCATTGTTTGCGCCCCGGTGGCCAGGGCACAAACAGTAAAACAGGACAGCAGTTTTGTACGGCAGGCAGTTGCTGAGCTGGCGCAGGTCTACCAGGACAGTATCGGGCTGCAGAGCCACCTCTACTCCGGCGCCGAGTACACCAGCCTGGCCAAGCATTTCATGGAGGGCCATCCATACTTTAAAACCAAATCCTTCGAGCCGGGGTCTGTGCACTACGACGGCGTCGAGCTGCATGACGTGCGCCTGATGTATGACGTGGAGCAGGATGAGCTGGCTATCATCTATCCCGGCACCGGCTATATCATCAAGCTGGTGAAACAGTTGGTAACCGGCTTCGAGTTAGGGGGCGAAACGTTTCAGAAGCTGGCCCTGGATAGCACGGCTTCGCCCTCCAAGGCGACATATTACAGCGTGCTGCACGATGGGCAGGTAAAGGTGCTAGCGCAGCGCCGCAAAGTAGGGCAGGAGCGCGTGACGTCGAAAGGATTTGAGGGGGAGTACCGGGTGGAGGACAGGCATTACCTCTTTAAAGACGGCGCCTACCACACCATAAGCCGGAAACGCTCTCTGTTAGGCCTGCTGCAGGATGAGAAAAAACAGTTAAACGGCTTTATCCGGGAGAACAAACTCAAGTTCAGAAAGCAGCATAAAGAAGCCTCGTTTGTAAAGGTTGCCCGGCACTACGATACCCTGAAGCGATGATGTGTTTTGCCGCGCCTTTTATCCACCCTCACCCACGAACAGCTATGCCCCGGTTTTACGCCAAGTTTATACTTCTTTTCCTGCTCCTGGCTGGGGCTATACTTCCCGGCCTTGCGCAAGAGCACAGGGAGCCAACCATTACAGGAAACTATACCAACATAGCTTTCCAGGATTTTGTGGAGGACCTGGAAAAGCAGACGGCCTATACTTTCTTCTTCGACCCGATGGCGGTAGATAGTATCACCGTGACGCTGCAGGTGCAGGGGCAAACCCTGAGCCAGGTGCTGCGACAGGCTTTGCAGGGCACGCAGCTGCATGCGGCCGTTACAGCGCAGCGGCAGGTATTCATTACCCGCGAACGCCCTGTACTCACGAGCCTGCCGGATAATTTCTTTAACCAGGGCACCAATGAAGTTGAGGCAGAAGCACCGCAACTGGCAGAAGCATACCTCCCGCAACAGGTAAACCGCAGACAGGCAGCCTCTGAGCTGAAACTGTACGAGATTGGCACGCCGGGCGGCAAGGCTGGCAGGGCGAACCTGGCAGGAACCGTGCGCGATGCCAAAACCGGGGAAGCCATCATCGGGGCTTACGTCTATGTCGAGTCTCCTACCATTGGAACAGCCACCGACCAGTATGGCTACTATTCACTGACCTTGCCTGTGGGCCGCCATGAGTTGAAGCTGCGCGGCATTGGCTTGAAAAACACCCGTCGGCAGGTGCTGCTGCACAGCGATGGCAAGCTGGACATAGAGATGGAAGAGGAGGTGCGCACACTGAAGGAAGTGCTGGTGGAGGCTGAGAAAGACCGCAACGTATCGGGCCTGCAGATGGGCCTGGAGCGCCTCGACATCCGCACCATCAAGCAAGTGCCTACTGCCTTCGGCGAGGCGGATATTCTGCGCGTGGTGCTCACGCTGCCTGGCGTAAAATCAGTAGGAGAGGGAAGCACGGGCATGAACGTGCGCGGCGGCTCCACCGACCAGAACCTGATTTTGCTGAACGATGCCACCATCTACAACCCTTCGCACCTGTTTGGCTTTTTCTCGGCCTTTAACCCGGATGTCATAAAGTCGGTGGAGCTGTACAAGAGCGCGGTGCCGGCCAAGTATGGCGGGCGTCTTTCTTCGGTGCTGGAGGTAGCAACACGCGAGGGCAACAAAAAGGAGTTTTCCGGCTCCGGCGGCATTGGCCTGCTTACCAGCCGGCTCACGCTGGAAGGCCCGATTGTAAAGGACAAAACTTCTTTCCTGATTGGGGGCCGCACCACCTACTCTGACTGGATCCTGAAACAGCTGCCTGACAAGTCGTTTAAGAAAAGCGAGGCCTCGTTTTATGACGTGAACGCGCATATCAGCCACGAGATAGACAACAAGAACAGTTTATACTTTACCGGCTACTTGAGCAAAGACCGCTTTAAGTTGGCGGCCGACACCCTCTACCGCTACAAAAACCAGAATGCCAGCATCAAATGGAAGCACAACTTCCATAACAAACTCTACAGCGTGCTTACCGGCACGCATAGCCACTACAGCTACGACATCTCCAACGAAGATAATGCGGTAAACGCCTCGCGGCTTGCGTTTGGTATCGACCAGTCTGGGCTGCAGCTGGATTTCAACTTTTTCCCGGATTCCAAGCACACGGTGGATTTTGGGGCCAGCTCCATCCTTTACCACGTTACGCCCGGCTCCTTAACGCCTAACAGCAGCGAGTCGATGATCAGGGCGGACAAGGTGCAGCGGGAGAAAGCCCTGGAAAGCGCAATCTATATTTCCGACAGGTACGATATAAGCCAGCGGCTGTCGCTCTCCTTTGGGCTGCGTTACTCGCTGTTTAATGCGCTGGGGCCGCGCCAAGTATACAGCTACGCACCCGGTGTCCCAAAAACGCTTTCCACCATCGCCGATACCCTCTCCTACAGCGGGGGCAAATCCGTGGTAACTTATCATGGGCCGGAGTTCAGGTTTTCGGCACGGTATGGCCTCACGGATAACTCCTCGGTAAAGGCAAGCTACAACCGGCTGCGCCAGTACCTGCACATGCTCTCCAACACGGCCTCCATGTCGCCGACTGATACCTGGAAGCTGAGCGACCCCAACATAAAACCGCAGGTGGGCGACCAGGTGGCGCTGGGCTACTACCGGAACTTCCGGGCCAATACCATTGAGTTCTCCGTGGAAGGATACTACAAGTGGATGCAGGATTTCCTCGACTACCGAAGCGGGGCCTCCATCATCCTAAACCACCACATCGAAACGGACGTGGCCAACGCCGAGGGGAAAGCCTACGGCGTGGAGGTGATGCTCAAGAAAGCCACGGGCAAAATGAATGGCTGGGTAAGCTATACATACTCCCGCACGATGGCGCGCCTGAATGACCCGGCAACTTCAGAAGTAATAAACGGGGGTAACTGGTACCCGAGCAACTACGACAAGCCGCACGACTTTACCCTGATCAGCAATTACCGCTTTAGTCAGCGCTTCAGCACCTCGCTGAACTTTACCTATAGCACCGGAAGGCCTATTACCCTGCCCATGGCCAAGTACTACGACGGCACAAGCTACCGCATCCTGTACTCCGATCGGAACGAGTACCGCATCCCGAACTACTACCGGGTGGATTTAGCCATGAACATTGAGGGCAACCACAAAGTGCAGAAACTGGCCCACAGCTCCTGGACCCTGGCCGTGTATAACCTGACCGGGCGCAAAAACCCTTACTCGGTATACTTTAAATCAGAGAACGGCAGGATAAGAGGGTATAAAATGTCGGTTTTCGGGCAGCCGATCCCGACCGTTACCTACAACTTTAAGTTTTAATCGCATGAAATTCCGTTACTGGAACGCTATACTTGGTTGGCTGCTGCTGCTTGCGGGCGGTTGCGTGGAGCCTTATACGCCTGAGGTGCTCGAGGCCCCGAACAGCTTCCTGGTGGTCAATGGCTTTATCAACGCCAACGGGCCTACCACCATCCAACTCCTCCGGACACAGAACCTGAGCGAGGAAACCATGCCCCCCGCTGAAACCCGGGCGCTGGTGAGAATCGAGTCTGACAACGGAGAAGGCTATACCCTGCAAGAAACCGGCTTGGGGAGCTATACCATCGGGCCGCTGCACCTTAGCCCGCTGCAGCAATACAGGCTGTTTATCCGGACTTCCAACGGCAAAGAATATGCCTCCGACTTTGTGGAAGCGAAGCAAACCCCGGCCATTGATGAGGTAAGCTGGGCGCCAGTTGATAATGAGGTGCAAATCTACGTGAGCTCCCACGACCCAAGCAACAACACCTGGTATTACCGCTGGGAGTTCGAGAGCACCTGGCAGTTCAGGTCGGCGCTTTTCTCCAACTTTAAGTATGTGAACGACACGGTGGAGTTTCGCACCGATGCCGATCCGCCCATTTATCATTGCTGGAAATCAGCAAACTCCACTTCCATTCAGCTAAGCAACTCTGTCAGGCTGAGCCAGGATGTGATCAGCAAGTTCCGGTTGTTCACCCTACCTTCTGATGCCGAGCAGCTGGGAATAAAGTATAGCATCCTGGTGAAGCAGTATGCCCTCACGCGCGATGCCTATGAGTACTGGGAAACGCTCAAGAAGAACACCGAAAGTATGGGCACCCTGTTTGACCCGCTGCCCTCGCAGCTGAAGGGGAATATCCGCAACCTGCAGGACCCGAATGAGCCGGTGGTGGGTTTTATGTCGGCGTCTACTACGCAGGAGAAAAGGATGTTTATCAACAGCAGAGACCTGCCGCGGGAATGGCGGCTCTTTAACCCTACCTGCCAGTTGCCCGATACGTTCCTCTTTTCCAGAGACAGGGTAGCAGACTACTTTAGGAGCGGCGTGCTGATACCTTTGAATGAGCTGTATCCGGAGGGATCTCCTTTCCCGGTCGGCTATACTTACAGCAACCTGAATTGTGTGGATTGCAGGACCAAGGGCACGAATGTAAAACCAGCTTATTGGGAATAAATGATGAACCTCAGACAAAAATCACGGGAGCATCGACATCCCACCAGTATGCCGTTTTATCTGCCGGCTATACTTGCGCTTATACTTTGCCTGAGCGTCTGCGGCAAGGTAGCAGCGCAGGCAGGCGGCATTACAAGTATAACCCAAGACTTTGACGCCCACCGCAGGAAGGCACCCCAGGAGAAACTCTTCCTGCACTTGGACAGGCCGGTGTACGCCTGCGGCGAAACTATGTGGTTTAAAGTATACAGCGTGGACGGTACGCTGCACCAGCCGCTGGACCTGAGCAAGGTAGCCTACGTGGAGGTGCTGGATACCGCGCACCGGCCCGTGCTGCAGGCCAAGGTGGCGCTGAACAACGGTACCGGGAATGGCTCTTTTATACTTCCAGCCAGCTTGTCTTCCGGTAACTATACGGTAAGGGCCTACACCAACTGGATGAAGAATGCCGGCCCGGACTTCTTTTTTGAGCAACCGGTCACCATTGTTAATACCTTCAGGCAGTTGGAGGCACCCGGCGCCACGCAAGCGCCAGGCTACGCCGTTCAGTTTTTCCCGGAGGGCGGGCACCTGGTGGCTGGCATCGCCGGCAAAGTAGCCTTTAAGGCCGTGGACAAAGTCTCTGGCAAAGGAGTGGCCTTTACAGGAGAACTGCAGGACCAAAGTGGCGGCGTTATCGCAACGTTTGCGCCGCACAAGTTCGGCATGGGGCACTTCACCTTCACCCCGGAAAAGGAGGAGAAATACACCGCAGTTATAAGTTTGGCCGATGGGAAAATGATCCGGCAAGCGCTTCCTGCTGTGCAGGACCGGGGCTATGCCATGCAGCTGAAGGAGGCAGGTGCTGGCCGCTTGAAAATCTCTGTTAGCCAGGCGGGCGTGCAGGGAGCGCGGGTATACCTGCTGGGCCATACCCGGCAGCAGGTAGCAATAGCTGAAGAAGCTTTGGTAAACGAGGGGAAAGCCATTTTCCTGATAGAAGAAGAAAAATTGGCGGACGGTATTACCCACTTCACCATTTTTACGCCGGAGAGGCAGCCTGTGTGCGAGCGGCTATACTTTAAGCGGCCTACGCAAGCGCTTCAGTTGGAGCTTACGGCTAACAAGTCTACCTACGGCACCCGCGATAAAGTAGCACTAGACCTGGTGGCTCAGACAGCAGCAGGAACAGGAACCAGAGCGAACCTGTCTATGGCTGTGTACCGGCTCGACTCGCTGCAGCAAAGTATAAGCGGAGACATTGAAAGTTACCTCTGGCTCACCTCTGATTTGAAAGGCTCTGTTGAAAACCCCGGCTACTACTTCTCCGGGGCAGGTGCCACCGACCGCCAGGCCATGGACAACCTGATGCTCACGCACGGGTGGAGCCGTTTTAAGTGGGAAAGCATGATAGGCAAGCAGCCAGCGCCGCTGCAGTACCTGCCCGAGTATAACGGCCACCTGATACAGGGCAAGGTAACACACAGAGCCACCGGAGCACCCGCGCCCGGCATCGCCACCTACCTTTCCTCACCTGGCAAACACATCCGTTTGTACAACACGATTAGCGGCACCGATGGCCGGGTAACCTTCGAGGCTGTTAACTTCTTTGGCGAGCGGGATATCGTGGTGCAAAGCGACTTTACGAAAGACAGCACCTACCATTTCGAGATTTTCAGTCCCTTCTCCGACAAGTATAGCACCCGGAAACTTCCGGCGCTTAACCTGACCGAGCAACTGGCGCAGGAGCTTACACTGCGGCACGTACAGACGCAGGTGCAGCATGCCTTTGTGGGCAGCCGCGCAAACGGTATAGTGACAGCCTCCCCGGACACCACCACCTTCTACGGTACTCCTGATGAACGCTATTTTCTGGACGACTACAAGCGCTTCCGGGTGATGGAAGAAGTAATGCGGGAGTATGTGCCGGGCGTAATGGTGCGCAGGCAGGGCGGCAAATTCCGGTTTATGGTAATGAACAGGCCCTACCGAACCGTTTTCCAGAACAACCCGATGGTGCTGCTCGATGGCGTGCCGGTGTTTGATATCGACAGGATCATGGCCTTCGACCCGCTCCAGGTGCAGCGCCTGGACGTGGTGACGAGCCGCTTCCTTAACAGAGGGCAGGTGCATGAGGGGGTGGTGAGCTACACCACCTACAAAGGTGATTTGGGTGGCTTTGAGCTACATTCGAAAGCATTGCTGCAGGCCTACGAGGGGCTGCAACTGCAGCGGGAGTTTTATGCCCCCACCTACGAGACACCGGAGCAGAAGCAAAGCCGCCTGGCCGACCTGCGCAACCTGCTGCACTGGGCACCTGCGTTAGTGCTGGAGACAGGCCAGCAGCAGCAAACGCATTTTTATACTTCTGACCAAACCGGAACCTACCTAGTAGTCGTGCAGGGCCTGACCGAAGATGGCCATATCGGAAGCAAGGTGCTTACCCTTAAAGTACACCAGCCATTGGTAAGAAAGTAGCATGTTGTTGTAGATGATCATCACAGAGAAGTATAGCCAGCTGGCGCCCGAGGTAAAAAGTATACTGAGCCGGCTGGTAGAGGAGGAGTTTGGCCATGTGGCCTTTGTGCAGGAGCGTGCGTGGGCCCAGCCGGATTGGGTGCTCATCCAATATGAAAACGAGGAAATCGCCACCTTCTGCCATATTGTAGTACGCGAGGTAAGTATGGACGGGGCATCGTATACAGTGGCTGGCCTCAACAACGTCATCACGCCCAAAGCGCACCGAGGCAAAGGCTACGCAAGCGAGGTGGTGCGCGAAGCAGGTAAATTTGCCCTGCAGGAGTTAAATTGCGCTTACGGCCTGCTGCTCTGCGCCGACACCCTGCTGCCGTTCTATAGCCGGCTGGGCTGGTACAGGCTAGAGGAGTGTAAGCTATACTATAGCCAGCCTTCCGGCGAGCAACGCTACGACTCTAACACCATGTTACTGCCGCTAACGGGCCAGCCAAACTTCCATCCCAGGCACATCAACCTGAACGGGTTACCCTGGTAATTTCTGTTTTTAGCGATTTGTTGCTGCCGCCTGCCTTGCGGGTGTTTATACTTTGGGAGCCAATGCTTTACTTTGCACGGTAAGTATAAACACGATCTAAAACTATGGAAAAAGAACACTACACCCTGGTACTGGGAGCCGGGGGAAACATCGGCGGCAAGGTGGCGCGCGAGCTGCTGCAGCAAAAGGCTAAGGTAGGCGTGGTGGGGCGCAGCCGTAGCCGCCTGGCGGATTTTGAGGGCGAGGCCGAGCTGCTGGAAGGCGATTTTAATGACGACTCTTTTCTGCATCAGGCATTCCTGAAAGCCAGCAGCCTGTTTCTGACCGTGCCGGACGAGGCTTTCGCCGACGTTTCTGCCACGGCCCGGCGGCTTGCAAGTTTACTGAAGGGAACACCGGTGACACACATCGTGAACATCAGCAACAGCATTGTCCGGAAGGCAGGCCAACCCACCCGGCTGGTGGCGCTGGAGCAGGAACTGAACGCACACCTGCCACAGCACCTGCTGCACCTGCGCTGCGGCAACTTTTTCGAGAACCTGAACTGGGGACTGCACACGCCCTATGCCCCAAATCTGAAGCTGCCTTACATTTCCTCCTACGAAGTAGCCTATGAGGCCGCCGGCCACCTGCTGCAGCAGGACTTCTCGGGCAAACAGGTAAAAGCCTTGCTTGGCGAGCGCGACTATAGTATGAAAGAACTGGCCGCAGCAGCTGGCGTAACCTACCAGCAGTTGCCCTATACTCCGGAGAACATCCACTTTTACCAGCCCTTTAACGAGGGGGATTTTGAGGTGGAGCCGCGCACGGAGAAGTATAAAACCGGAAGAGACGCACGATTTACCTTAGCCTACTTTCTGGAGCACGACCTGCAGGTAAGCCAGGTATAATCCCCTTAAGGATTCATTTATGGGCAACGGAACTACTTGCCAAAGCGTGAATTCCCCTCCTTGGAGGGGCTAGGGGTAGGTTTGATGGCAAAATAATGGCAGATCGCACAACTACCAGATAATGGTATAGGGCCTTCCCAAAGTATAAAAAGAACCGCCCCGGCAGTTTCAGCTACCGGGGCGATTCTTTTTATACTTTACTGCGGTTCTATACTCAGATCAGTTGCTCTACGCCGGTATAGTTAAACGGAGAGATTTTCTTCAGCTCGGCTTTTACCTCGTCGCTCACCTGCAGCGTGTCGATGAAGGTATGGATGCGCTCCTCGGTCATCTTCTCGTTTTTGCGGGTCAGCTCTTTCAGGGCCTCGTAGGGCTGCGGGTAACCCTCGCGGCGTAGCACCGTCTGGATGCCCTCGGCCACTACAGCCCAGTTGTCCTCCAGGTGTGCGTTCAGGGCAGCCTCGCTCAGTTCCAGCTTGCCAATGCCTTTTTCCAGCGACTTCAGGGCGATAAGCGTATGCGCCAGCGGCACGCCCACGTTGCGCAGCACCGTAGAGTCCGTCAGGTCGCGCTGCAGGCGCGAGATGGGCAGCTTGGCCGACAGGTGCTCCAGCACGGCGTTGGCGATGCCCAGGTTGCCTTCAGCGTTTTCAAAATCAATGGGGTTTACTTTATGCGGCATGGCTGAAGAGCCAACCTCTCCGGCTTTAATCTTCTGCTTGAAGTAGCCCATGGAGATATACTGCCACACGTCACGGGAAAAGTCGAGCAAAATCGTGTTCAGGCGCTTGAGTCCGTCGAAGTAGGCGGCCAGGTTATCGTAGTGCTCAATTTGGGTGGTGTACTGGCTGCGGGTCAGGCCCAACACGTCCTGCACAAAACGGTTGCCGAACTCAGGCCAGTCTATACCTGGGTAAGCCACATAGTGCGCGTTGAAGTTGCCGGTAGCGCCGCCAAACTTGGCTGAGAACGGTACCTGGGCCAGCAGGTTAAACTGGCGCTGCAGGCGCTCGGCAAATACCATAATTTCTTTGCCTAAGCGGGTAGGGGAGGCCGGCTGCCCGTGCGTGTATGCCAGCATCGGAACGTCTTTCCATGTATGCGCCAGTCCCTCCAGCGTTTGAAGTATAGCCTGGTAGGTTGGCAGCAGCACCCTTTCATGCGCCTCGCGCAGCGAGAGCGGAATAGCCGTGTTGTTAACGTCCTGGGAGGTAAGCCCGAAGTGAATAAACTCCTTGTGCTCGCTCAGCCCCAGCGCGTCAAACTTTTCTTTCAGGAAATATTCTACCGCCTTCACATCGTGGTTGGTGGTTTTCTCCGTTTCCTTAATGGTGAGGGCATCCTGCTCCGTAAAATTGTGGTAGATGGCGCGCAGGTCCGGGAAGAGGTTGTGGTTTACCTCCTGCAGCTGAGGCAGCGGCAGCTCGCAAAGCGCAATAAAGTATTCCACCTCTACCAGCACACGGTAGCGGATCAGGCCAAATTCTGAAAAATAGGGGGCAAGGTCGCTGGTGTGGCGGCGGTAACGGCCATCCACCGGCGATATGGCAGTGAGTGTTGTAAGATTCATAGTTCGGGATGTGGTTCTCCTCTTCAAAGATACACAGGTTTCTACACGTAGCCAATTCTGGCGCGGCTGTTTATACTTGCCTATCCGACAAATATGCTGTCAGATGCAATTTTCTGGCTGGTGGGAGTGTTAAAGACTTGTGCTGCAACTGTTTTGGCACCAAGGTTGTGGCTAAGTACCTGTCCTGCACATCCTATCGCTGCCGTAACCGTAGTAGGGGTTGTGGCAGTATATAGTTCAATTTAGGGATGCCTATATAAAAAATAGCTTTATTTAAAAGCACTGCCTTTTTACAGATCTTATTCTTTAATTCGCACCGGATTATACCTTGGACCATCGTTTGAAAAATAAAATACTGATTTGGGCCGGCGGCGTGCTGGCCTTCTTTGCGCTCCTGTTCATCCTTCTTTTCGCCTTCAGGAGCAAACTCTTAAGCTATACCGTAGACCGCGTCATCGCCAAGGTGGAAAACCGCTATCCGGTGGATATGCACATCAACAAGGCTGAGTTTGTAGGCTGGAAATCTGTGGTGCTGAGCGACATCAGCCTGGTGCCGCACGACCGCGATACCCTCTTCACCACCGATAGCGTGCATGCCACTGTCGGGCTCCGCTCCTTGCTTAAGGGCCGTATCGTGTTCAGGCGCCTGGAGGTGAGCAACGGCTACCTGACCGCCGTGAAACGTGGCGACGAGACGAACTTCGACTTCCTGTTGAAGAAGGACGAGAAAACACCCGATCAGCCTAAGGACAGCACTGCCGCCGGCCGTAACTATGGCCAGCTGCTGAACCGCCTCATCGAAACCGCCTTCGATAACGTGCCGGACCAGGTAGACTTCAAGAACCTGAATGCCTCCTACGCCTCCACCAGCCGCAACATCGACATCAGAATGCCTTACCTGCTCATCGACAAAGGCAACATCGAGTCGGATGTGTACATTAAAACCGACTCGCTGGTAAACAGCATGCACGTGAAAGGCACCATCGACCCGCGTGACTATAACATCTCCGCCAGCCTGTATGCCAGTGATACGACTGGAATACGTCTGCCCTATGTAAAAGAGCGCTTCGACGCCACGGTGGCCTTCGATACGCTGCACCTGAGCCTGACGGATAAAAAGTACCGCAACGACAACCTGACCGTTCGGGGCAATGCCATGGTGAACAACCTGGTGGTGAACCAGCCCAAAATCGCCTCAGAGGATGTGCACGTAACCGAAGGCGAAGTGGACTACGTGGTTACCATCGGGCCAAACCTGTACGTGGTGGATAGCCTGACGGAGGTGCGCGTGAACAAGGCCAAGGCCAAAGTATACGCGGCTTACCAGAACCGGCCTTCCCGCATCATCGACCTGAAGGTGAAGAGCGACCAGATACAGGGCACCGACTTCTTTGCCTCCCTGCCCACAGGGCTTTTCGAAAACCTGGAGGGCATACAGGCCGAGGGCTGGCTGCAGTACGACCTGGACTTCCACGTAGACCTGGACAGCCTGGGGCAGGTGGTGTTCGACTCTGACCTGGATGCCTCCGAAGACTTTAAGATTGTGAAGTGGGGCAACACCAACATCGAGAAGATAAACAGCTCCTTTGTGCACACCATGTATGAGTATGGCAAGCCTATCCGCACCTTTACGGTGGGGCCGGCCAACCCGTTCTACGCGCCGCTGCATACCATATCGCCCTATTTGCGCAATGCCATCCTTACCGCCGAGGATGCCGGCTTTTACAGCCACAACGGTTTCCACGAGGAGGCTTTCCGGCAGGCTATCATCAAAAACCTGAAGGAGGGCGACTTTGCCCGCGGGGGCAGCACCATCTCCATGCAGCTGGTGAAAAACGTGTTCCTGACGCGCCAGAAAACTGTTGCCCGCAAGGTGGAGGAGGCCATTATCGTGTGGCTTATCGAAAACCTGGATCTGGTGTCGAAGAACCGCATGTTTGAAGTATACCTCAACATTATTGAGTGGGGGCCGGACGTGTATGGCGCCAAGGATGCCTCGCGCTTCTACTTTGGTAAGCAGCCGTCTGAGTTGAACCTGGCGGAGGCCATCTTCCTGACCAGCATCATCCCAAGCCCCAAACGCTACCGCTCCTCTTTTGACAGTGCGGGCAACCTGCGCAGCTGGAAATCCGGTTACTACCGCCTGATAGGGGGCATCATGCTGCGCCGCGGCCTGATTTCGCAGGAAGAGTATGAGAACCTGTACCCGAACGTGCGCCTCTACGGCCGTGCCCGCGACCTGATTGTGACAGAGCCGGATACGTCTATGGTAGAGGAAGAAGAGATAAACCAGTTTGAGCTGGAAAGTATAGACATGCTTAACTTTTAATCGAGCAAAGTATAAAAGCGCCGCCCCTGCAACTACACAGCTGCAGGGGCGGCGCTTTTATCACCCGCGGATTATGTATACTTGCACGTATGGAGAAAGAAGAGACACCAACGCATGAGCCTGTGGGCCTGATACCGCGGGCAAGCGCCATGGCCTCCCGCGTGGGTCTGGACTGGTTTCTGCTGGCGCTGATTGGGATGATCTTGCTGGCCTACCTGTGGCCGGAGCTCGGTGTGGACCGGGAACCCATTTCCTTGAGCGATGTGGCCAACTATGGGGTGTCGCTGATTTTCTTCTTCTATGGGCTGCGCCTGAGCCCTGAGAAATTAAAGGTAGGCCTGAGCAACTGGAAGCTGCATGTGGTGGTGCAGCTGAGTACTTTTATACTTTTCCCACTGCTGATTTTGCCGCTTTATACGTTGTTTAAGGACACGCCGCAGGAGTTGCTGTGGCTCGGGGTGTTTTACCTGGCCGCCCTGCCCTCTACGGTATCCTCGTCGGTGGTGATGGTGTCCATTGCAGGGGGTAATATTCCGGGAGCGATTTTCAATGCCAGCATCTCCAGCCTGATGGGCATCTTCATCACCCCGCTCTGGATGGGGCTCTTCCTGACCACCAGTACCGAGGGTTTCGATATGGGCAGTGTGATGGGGAAACTGGTGCTGCAGGTGCTGCTGCCGGTCGTGTTGGGCATCCTTTTGCACCGCTATTGGGGTGATTTTGCCGAACGCAACAAGGGCCGCCTCCGTGTGTTCGACCAGATCATCATCCTGCTCATCGTGTTCACGTCCTTCTGCGAGTCGTTTGCCCGTGAGATGTTCAGTGGCTACAGTGCCGTGGATATACTTCTATTGGGCGCCGCCATGATAGGGCTGTTCTTCCTGGTATACTTTATTATCATGGCCATCACCCGGCTGCTGGGCTTCGACCGCGGAAACCAGATTACGGCCATTTTCTGCGGCTCCAAAAAATCGCTGGTGCACGGTACTGTCATGTCGAAAGTGCTGTTTCCGGGGGGCAATATGGTTGGCATCATCCTGCTGCCCATCATGATTTACCACGCCCTGCAGCTGCTGGCCTCCAGCATCATCGCCCAGGCAGAGGCTAGGAGGAAGGGTGGTGAGTAAAGTATAAAGCTACCCTGACTGATACTTATTGCTGATCGTAAGCTTCGAGCTTTCGTTCTAGCCTTAGGGCCGCAGTGTCCGCAGGTCCCGCGAAGGTCTGGTGTTGGCTATACTTTGTCTGCATCAGGATTTGCTGGATGAAAGGATGAGCAGGATTGCTTTACCGGGTCCAACCACCCCTAACCCCTCCTTGTCTAAGGCGGGGAGCCTGCTGTTACTTTGGCTGAAGTATAATTTTCATAGCTTCAGTTCTCGCGCGGACAGGTCGCGACCTGTCCCTACAGAGTGTAAACCTACCACTAGCCCCTCCGTGGAGGGGAATTATATGCAGGCGATTAACATCCCCCTACTCCCTTCGAAGGGGGACTTAGGCTGAAGTTGCATAAGCAAAAGCTATCGACCCTATCCCAGCCTTTGGGTTGAGCGCCTTGTAGATTTCTGGTGCCGCTGTGGCGGCATTGCGACCGAAGGGTAGCAAAGGAAATGTACACCGCGCGATGCCCGAAGGCGAGCCCTCTCGGGCTTGAGAGCACCAAAGTATAAATGCAACAGTAGCCTTTGTTAGTCTATAGGATGAAAGGGAGCTAGCAAGGATAGCTTGGCTCCAGTTGCGGGAAGAAGGGGTTATGAAAGTATAACCGAAATATTAAAAGTATAGCCGAAGTATAAATATGGCTTTTCAAGCCAGTTGGGTTGCAAACCCAACATCATAGTAGGACACAAGTCTAAAGACTTGCGCCAGGAAGAGGACAAGGAAGTATCGCAGAAGCAAGTATGAAAGTATAGCCAAAGCATAAGTATAACTTAAGCGGATTCGGAAATCCATAGCCTTTACCACTTCCCTAAAAACAAAAAGCCCCACCCGCAAAAGCAGGCAGGGCTTTTAAACTATAGAAATCGCAGCTTTAAGCCATTTGTTTCTGATGCTCCGCTTTCAGCGCAGCCTCTTCCTTGTCCAGCAGGCGCTTGTCCAGAATGAACGGGCCGAATGGCAGGAGGGAAGCGATGAAGCCTGCCGCCAGCTTTTTAAAGCCCCAGTTATGCGCCAGCGTCACCTGCAGCAGGGCCAGCACATATAGCACGAACAGCAGACCGTGCGCCCAGCCAACGTACTTCACAAACAGAGGCATATCAAACATATACTTTAAAGGCATAGCTATACCCAGCAGAAGCAGGTAAGAGATTCCTTCGTAAATGCCTATCGTGCGCAGGCGGGAGATGGGAGTTTTCATCAGAGCTATTTTCTTGATAATGGATGTTGTTTTGCAACACCACAAAAGTACAAAACGTGCCCTACTCCCGCTGCAAAATTCGACAAAAGTATAGTTCCGGCAGCCAGTCGGCAGCAAAGCCGCAGGTTTAGCTATTCCTGCGAAACTCGTGTGGTTACTGCAGGGTTGGCGAATACTTCGTTCTGAATCCCAAGCGAAAAGCCGTGGATGGCGTCGAAAATAGCACGCACGAACTCTTCATCCAGGCCTATGTCGCCAGCGGCCTTCAGCCTGTTCTCGATCAGCTGCTGCCAGCGGCCCGACTGGTAAATATCCAGTGCATTGGCGCGCTTATACTCCCCGATGCGCTTCGATACATCGGCGCGCAGGAATAGCACGTTCAGCAGTTCGTGGTCCAGTTTATCGATGAGGGAACGCAGGTCCTGCAGCTGCTCGGGCTGCGCCACGCGCTCGCTTTCCAGGTCCAGCACAGTCAGCAGTTTGTCCAGGCCACTTGGCGTTACCTGCTGCGAGGCATCGCTGAGTGCTACATCCGGGTTAATGTGCGTCTCGATCATGAGGCCATCCGCACCTAGGCGCAGTGCCTGCTGGCTAACAGTCTCCAGCAAGTCGCGGCGTCCGGCAATGTGGCTAGGGTCGCAGAGCAGCGGAATGCCAGGGGCCAGCGAGCGGATTTCCTGGATGGTTTGCCACTTGGGGTGGTTGCGGTATGGCTTGTTGCTTGGCGTAGAGAAGCCGCGGTGGATAAGCGCCAGGTCGGTGATGCCTGCCTGGTTGAGGCGCTCCAGCGCGCCCAACCAAAGCTGAATGTCCGGGTTCACGGGGTTTTTCACCATCACCGGGATGTCTGTGCCACGCAGCGCATCAGCGATTTCCTGCACCGAGAAAGGGTTAACCGTGGTGCGGGCGCCTACCCACAGGATGTCCACGCCATACTTCAGGGCTTCCTCTACATGCTGCGTGTTAGCAACCTCCACAGTAGTTAGCAGGCCTGTTTCCTGCTTCACGGTCTGCAGCCACTCCAATCCTACGGTGCCTACGCCCTCGAACATACCCGGACGGGTGCGGGGCTTCCAGATACCTGCCCTGAAAATGGAAACGCGGTGGTCTTTCTTCAGCTCCCGTGCCGTCTGCAGCATCTGCTCTTCCGACTCTGCGCTGCAGGGGCCGGCAATTACGGTTGGCAGCGGACCGCCGTTCAGGATTTTTGTCTTTGCTACTGTGTTTAGGTTAGATGTGGTACTCATGATTTATAGTTGTGTTAATGTTTCCTTAGATGATTTTACTCTGTTAATGGCTTCCTGAAGCTGGCTTTCGGGGCAGCAGAGGGAGACCCGCAGGTAACGCTCGCCCTGGCTGCCGAAGATCTTGCCGGGCGTCAGGAAAATGCCCTGTTCGTACAGCAATTCGTTGAGGTAGGCTTCCACGTCGCTTACTTCCTCCGGCACGAGGGCCCACACAAACATGCCCACTTGGTGTGGCTGATACGTGCAACCCAGCTGTTGGAGCAGGAGGTGCGCCAGTTGTTGCCTTTTGGCGTAGGCGCTGTTGCGCTCGGCGTGCCAGCTGTGGCTGTTCTGCAGGGCTGCCACGGCGGCTTCCTGCACCGGCAGCAGCTGCCCCGAGTCAAGGTTGCTTTTCACGGCAAGTATGGCGGCCAGGTACTCCGGTTGCCCCAGCACCATGCCCACGCGCCAGCCCGCCATGTTATGCGATTTGCTCAGCGAGTTCAGCTCCAGGCAGTTTGCCTTTGCCCCGGCTATACTTAGCAGGCTTAGCGGCTCTTGCTCGTGCAGCACCAGGCTATAGGGGTTGTCGTTGATGAGGAGCAGGCCATGCTTTTGGGAGAATTCCACGAGCCACTCCAAAGTGTGCATGGTGGCTGCAGTACCGGTGGGCATGTGCGGATAATTGATCCACATGAGCTTCACGTCTTTCTTGGCCACCAACTGCTCCAGCTCTTCGCGCTGTGGCAGCCAGCCGCTTTCCTCTTCCAAAGTATAAGTAAGGACTTCTGCCCCTGCCAGGCGCGCGGCGGCCGCGTAGGCCGGGTAGCCCGGGTTAGGTACCAGCACCTTGTCGCTGGGATTAAGGAAAGCCATGGAGATATGGAAAATGCCCTCTTTCGATCCGGCCAGTGGCAGCACTTCCTGCTCCTGCAGCTCTACCTGGTATTGGCGCTGATACCAGGCCTGTACCGCTTGCCGTAGCTTTGCTGTGCCATTGTATGGCTGGTAACCGTGGCTGCCCGCCTGCTGCGCCGACTGCGCCAGCGCCTGTACTGTTTCGGCAGAGGGAGCCATGTCGGGGCTACCGATGCCGAGGTTAATGATGTGCTTGCCCTGTGCCTGCAGCGCCCGCACCTCCGCCAGTTTTCGCGAGAAGTAGTACTCCTGCACGTGCTGTAATCTGTCTGCCTTAGGTATGATCATGGTCTTAAAGTATGGCTGCGGTTTCTTTGGTGACGGTGCTTGTTTGTGGGCGTGCTGCCTGCTTAAGTATCCCCAGCACCTGCAGGTCCTCTACCAGTGGCCTTACTTGCGCAATAGCTTGTTGTAGATGCGATACATGGGGTGCTTCCACCTCTGCCACCAGCTGGGCTCTCCCTTCTCCGGCAGGCAGGGTTTGCAGGAGCGTCAGCTCTACCTGGTGCTTTTGCAGCAGGCTCAGAAGCAGGGTGAGGGTAGAAGTATGGAGCGGCTTCCGGAACACCACAATGGCCTTGTCTGCATCAGCGGGCACCTCGGGCTGCTCGCGCTGCAGCAGCAGAAAGCGCGTGTGGTTCTGCAGGGAATCCGCGATGTTTTCGGCAAGTATCTCCAGGCCGTACAGTTCAGCAGCAGCCTTGCCGGCAATGGCTGCCGTGGCCATTAAGCCTTGCTCCTGTATGGCCTTGGCGCTGTCGGCCGTGTCGTGGGTTACCTGGGGCTGCAGGTGCGGGTGCCGCTGCAAAAAGCCTTTGCACTGCGCCAGTGCCACCGGGTGCGAGGACACCGTGCGGATGTCGGCTATACGTTGGCCGGGCAGTGCCATCAGGTTTTGGTCGATGGATAGCCAGAGTTCTGCCGTAATGTGCAGGCGGTGCTCCTGCAGCAGACTATAGTTGAGCAACAGGCTCCCGGCCAGCGTATTCTCGATGGCCATTACCGCTGCATCTGTCTCCCCCTGCTGCAAAGCAACGCAAAGGCTGCTAAAAGTATCGCAGTGCGCTACTTCTAGGGGCATGCCGGGGAGCAGCTGCCGTGCGGCTGCATCGTGGAAGGAGGCGGGGCCACCCTGTATGGCAACTCTGGACTTTTTCATGGTTAGATGGTTGGGGTAAAAAAGAAAAAGCCCCGCTGTTGGCGGGGCTTCTCTGGTTTATACTTGGTTCATTTCGCAAACACAATAGCATTACCTGTGGAGCCCCGGCGGAGTACCAAAAAAGTAAAAGCTAAAGTAAAAAGTGTTGTGCGACATGGTTCTTGTTACAATCTCTGCGGCTAAAGTAGTGGCTGCAGTTTATAAATCCTACAAAAATTTTATTTTTTATGCTACCGCTGTGGAGCCTATACCGCTTTGAGGGCTGATGCGGTGCTGCTGCAGCGCATCCATCAGCGACTTTACAAAGCTGCTGTCCTTCCCGGTATAGTCATCCCGCCGCAGCCAGGCATCCAGCTCTTTCTGCCAACCGCTTGCCTGCGGGCCTTCCTGCACATCGCCCATCTGGTGCAGGCTGATTTTCTGCGATACCTCACGGCGGCGCAGCAACAGCTCTACCAGGGCCTTGTCCATACTATCCATCTGCTGGCTCAGGTCATCGAGCTGCTCCACCAGGTGGTTAGTGCCCTCCAGCTTCACCTTGGTCCTGATGGCGTTGATGAGCAGCTCCAGTTCCTGCGGCATCAATTGTTGTTGCGGGCTGCTGAGCGCCGCTGCCGGGTTCATGTGCGACTCGAACAACAGGCCATCCACACCCAGGTCAACGGCCTTCTGGCTAACAGGGTAAAGCAGGCTACGGCGTCCGGCAATGTGGGCCGCATCGCAAAGTATGGGCAGCTCAGGGTGCATGTCCTTTAGCTGCAGCATGTAGTCCCAGCGCGGGTGGTTGCGGTAGGGGTACTGCTCATCGGCGGCAAAGCCACGGTTTACCAGGCCAAGGTCGGTGATGCCGGCCTGGTTCAGGCGCTCCAGGGCGCCCAGCCAGAGGCCCATGTCCGGGTATACAGGGTTGTTTACCAGCACCGGCATGTTGGTTCCTTTCAGGACAGCAGCAATCTCTTCCATGGCGAAAGGGTTAACCGTAGCGCGGCCGCTGATGCTGAGGATGTCTACGCCATACTTCATGGCCTCCTCGGCGTGCTGGGCGTTGGCCACTTCGCAAGCGGTGCGCAGGCCGGTCTCTTTTTTCACCATGTCGAGCCACTGTAGTCCCACCGTACCGACACCCTTGAACGAATTAGGGCGTGTGCGTGATTTCCAGATACCCGCCCTTAGTACGCTGATGCCCTGAATGGACTTCAGCTGCTGGGCTGTTTTGAGTAACTGTTCCTCGCTCTCGGCACTGCATGGTCCGGCAATCAGCACCAGGCTGCCGTCTGCATGTCGGAAGCTGCCTTGTTGTGCTACATTGATCGGTGTTCTACTTGCTCTCATGGTTTTGGCATGTTAAATAATTTGGTTTTTTGGTTTAGTTAAAGTTTGAGATATGGTTAAAACAAAAAAGCCCCGCAATATGCGGGGCTCCCTTGGTGGTTTATATCTTACAACTTTTTACAGCGCACAATACATTTACCTCGGAAGCCCCGTCTGAGGCACCTTAAAGGAAATCGCATTAATGCAAGTCATTAGTTGAAGCATGTCTTTGTCTGTATTTGTGGCAAGTATAAAGTATAAATGCCCAATAAGCAATTTTTTTGGCAGAAATATTTTTGGTGACTCTGCTTAGTAGGCTTGGTTGTAATTGTTTATGAGGCGTTTACAAAGTATAAATCCTCAAAGTATAAACCTTAATAGCGGTCGAAGTGGCGGAAGTAGCTGCTGAGCTTCATCCTGATTACACCCAGCACAGCCTCCTTGAAAATCCCTTTCGTCATCTTGGAAGTACCCTTGGTGCGGTCCGTGAAAATGATAGGCACCTCCTTTATCTTGAAGCCATACTTATAGGAAAGGAACTTCATCTCGATCTGGAAAGCATAGCCTATAAAGCGTATCTCATCCAACGGAATGGTTTCCAGTACCTTGCGGCGGTAGCACTTAAAACCGGCCGTCGTGTCATGGATAGGCATGCCCGTCACTAAGCGCACATACCAGCTGGCAAACCACGACATCAGCACCCGGCTCATGGGCCAGTTTACCACGTTTACGCCCTGCACGTAGCGGCTGCCAATGGCTACATCGTAGCCCTCGTTGGAGCAGGCATCATACAGGCGCAGTAGGTCGTCTGGGTTGTGCGAGAAGTCGCAGTCCATTTCAAAGATGTACTCGTAGCCGTGGCGCAGCGCATACTTAAAGCCGTGGATGTAGGCAGTGCCCAGACCAAGTTTGCCCTGGCGGGTTTCGAGGTGCAGGCGGCCGGGGAACTCCAGTTGCAGGTGGCGCACGATATCGGCAGTACCGTCCGGAGAGCCATCATCAATGATTAATAGCTCAAAGGGATGGGGCAGCGACATCACCTTGCGCACCATCGCCTCCACGTTCTCCCGCTCATTGTAGGTTGGGATGATCACCAACGCGTCTTTCATGCCGGCAAATATAGCTAATCAGCTATTGTGGGCATGGCGTAAGGTGGAATTAATTTTGCAGGAGAGCTCTTTGGCACCCCGGATGCAATCCGGCACGGACACCCCGGAGTACCAGTTGGCAGCGATAAACAAGCCTTCCTCCTCCAGCGTCTGCGCCATCTCGTGGGCGTCCTCGATATGCAAATCGAACTGCGGGATAGAGTGGTGCCACAGGTGCGCGTACTGAAAGATGGGATTGCCGGCGGTGATGCCGTGGAGTTCTTTCAGCTCCTGATGCACCTGCTGCAGCAGCGTGTCCCGCTCGGTGAGGGCCAGGTGCTCTGCCTGCGCTCCTCCTACAAAGGTGGTGAACAGCACCTCGTGGGGGCGGCAGCGGCCACTGAACAGGGAGCTGTTCCAGATAGACCTGACGGAGAAGGTATCCTCCGCCACCGGGTGCATTGCCCCAAATCCATCCGGGGGTAAGCCAATGTCGCGGCTGTTGTATACCGAGTGCACCACCGCAAGCGGCGGGTAGTGGATGTTCTGCAGGGCAGCGGCCATGCCCGGGAAAGTATAGTGCAGCAGCTCGGCGGCGTTGGGGGCTGGCAGGGAGAGCACCAGCAAGTCATACTCCGCCGTGTCTGTATCGGTGGGGGAGGAGCAGCTGACGATATACTTGCCCTCATGGCGGGTAATCATGGCCACGCGGTGCTCGGTGTGCAGCGAGATAAGCTTGTCGGCAATGGCTTCGGGCAGGGTTTGCATCCCCTCTACAAAAGAGAACGGGCTAAGCTGTTCTGATAACTGCTGGTGTTGGAACAGGCCTTTCAGCACTGAGCCGTGCTCCAGCTCCATTTCCTTCAGCTGCGGGAATACTTTCTGGACGAGCAGTTTATCAGGGTTGCCTGCGTAGAGCCCCGATACAAGCGGGTTGACGGCATAATCCAGCACGCCAGCCCCAAAGCGGCGCTCAAAAAACGCTGAAACGGTTTCGTAGCGGTTGTTTTCCGGTGGGATGTACCTTTCCTGAAGTATGCGGTAGCGTGTTTTCCAGGAGAAGCAGGTGTTGGAGAGCAGGCACAAGGGGGAGTACGGCAATTGCCTGTACGCGCCGTCGCGGAGCACAAACTGCTGGTGGCTGCCAACCGTTGCCGGCAGCACCTCATCTTCCAGCTTCAGTTCCCGCAGCAGCTCACTTATCTCGGCAGAGGGGCTTATGGCGTTAGGGCCTAGTTCCAGCAGGTAATCATCGGTTCTCACGGAGCGGATATTGCCGCCCACCCGGCTGCCCGCCTCAAACAGGTCATAGGGTATGCCCAGCTTTTGCAGGTAGTAAGCCAGCGCCAATCCCGAAATCCCCGCCCCGATAACCGCTACCCTCATCTGCCATTCCTCCTGTCTGTTTATACTTCCGATACCTGTTCTTGCCGGTTGTTTGGCCCGGCTCATACTCCCTTAAACGTTTAATTGTGTAATTTAGCACTTCACTCCTAAACCAATGCCGCATGCAGCAGCAAAAGTGCGTTTTCCTGGACCGTGACGGTGTGCTGAACCGCGAACGGGGCGATTATACCTATGCCCTGGACGATTTTGAGGTGCTTCCCGGGGTGCCCGAGGCTTTGAGGCTGTTGAAGAAGAACGGCTACCTGCTGATAGTGGTTACAAACCAGGGCGGCGTGGCCAAGGGATTGTACAAAAAGGAAGACGTGCTGGCCTGCCACCAAAAGCTGCAAGGCGCCTGCGACTCCCTGATAGATGCGCATTACATGGCTCCCGGCCACCCGAATTATTCCGCCTCCCTCTCCCGCAAACCCGACAGTCTGATGCTGGAAAAAGCCATCGCCAAGTATAATATTGATGTTGAAAAGAGCTGGATGGTAGGCGATTCGCTGCGAGATTTGGAAGCAGCCGAAAAGGTAGGCGTGAAGGGAATCCTGGTGGGCAACAAGTATAAGCCCGGCGCGCACGTATGGCAGTTGGCCGACCTATGGGAAGCGGCGCAGTTTATACTTGGGAAGTCGGCTGAGGGTGATAGCTAAGTATAAGTTATACTTATTTTGATTTAGTTACCGGGATCAGCCTTGACAAAAGACACTTACAGAGACGGAAGCGGTGTGTTGATTAAATATTCTATATATTTAACGCATGCTATACTTTTGTCGATTTCTTAAGCGTTTGCCTGTTTGCCTTTTGTTATTGGGCCTTGTCTTCAGCGGGTGCAGCAAACATGGCTATGTTAATTTAGATTATCCGCTACCGCCGCAAGTATACCTGCCGGAAGGCGTAAAAACGATTGCGCTCGTGAACAGGTCGCTCACAAGGCCGGAGGAGAAGCAGGGGCAGGTGCTGGAGGCCATTGTAACAGGAGAGATCTCCGGTTCTGACCGGCTGGCCTCCGACGAGAGTCTGAAAGGCGTTTTCGATAGGATTAATGGGTACAGGGACATACAGGCTGTAATTCCCCCGCAAACCAGGCTCTACGGCACAGGCACGCGCGAGACGCCTGAACTGCTTGATTGGGAACTGGTAAGAAATATCTGTGATGCCAGCAACGCAGACGCCCTACTCGTGCTTGAGACTTTCGACTCTAACTCCGATGTGTTGCTGTCAACAGTTGCCAACCGCGTGACGGCGGCGCTGGGTAACAATGCCCCTATACATGCTGTCCCAAATCAGATCAGGGTAAATGTGCTCGCTTTCTGGCGGTTGTATGACCCAGTCTCCAAAACCATCATCGACCAGCATCAGGCAAAAAGCTTCCTGACCTTTAACGGAGTAGGGGGCAGCAATTTAACGATCCCTCCACCCGAAGCCCTCCACAACACCGCTTACGAGGCCGGACGCAACTACATCGAGCGTTTTCTGCCGGGGCATTATACTGTTAAGAGAGACCTCTACAAAAAAGGAAAAGGATCCAGCAAACAGGCATTCAAGGCGGCGTTCAGGAGCTCCGAAGTCGCCAATTGGCAAGGCGCTATGGATGGCTGGAGCGCCATACTTGCCCAGGCAAGCCGCAAAAACGCCGGGAAGGCCTGCCTCAACATTGCCGTGGCGCACGAAGTGCTGGGCAACACAGACCTAGCCCTGGAGTGGGCTAAAAAGTCGTACGAGGTGTATGGCAACAAGTTAGGGAGAGACTACACGAAAGTACTGCTACATAGGAGAAGTTTGGAGTAGAGCCAACAGAAGAGGAGGCTTGGTGACGGAAATGCATTAATCAAGTATAGCCGGCCTTACCTTGAGGCGATTCACAGATGGCAAGTATAAATTCGGTGTTCATGTTTGGCAACTGGCCGACCTATGGGAAGCGGCGCAGTTTATACTTGGGAAAGCGGCTGGGGAAGTATAAGGGAATACGGATATTTTAGCTATACTTACTAATGAATGAGGAAGGTGTGAAAAGCAAGCTCTAAACACTCCAACCAAAGGGCCAATAACCGGAATGACTCCTTATACACTATAGTTGCCAGTAATTGCTAAGTATGAAAATAATCAGGCAGATAGATGTTTTTGATAATAAAACAGAAAGGCTGGTAGATGAAATTCTATTATCTGACTTAGACTTGGAAGAAGTTAAGAAAATCATCCAACCTGAAGAAAGTGACCCTGCTTTGTATGATTGCTATGAGATTACGGGAAGCTTGAAAGAGTACTTTGAAAGCTTAGGTTTTAGCTTCAAGGAGAATAAATACTCCTACTATCTATGTTGTTACCAAGACTTTGAGTAGCACAATGAAAACAATATCAAGTATTGTTTTCTTGCTGTGTAGCTTATTGATTTTCATAGCCTACTTTGGGTTGCTGTATGAGAAAATAGTTAGACCGCAGTTTAAGAAGATGGGAACAGCAGACTTTTTCTTCTGGGGCTATTTTGTAGCTATTTTGCTTGCCCTTGATGTTCTCATTGTTCGACAGTTTATCAAAAGGTTGAGAAATAAGTAAGAATAACTTCTGGCAACAAGGTGCATAATTTAGGTTCGCCTACGCCTCACCCACATTATGCACGAGCAACGTTGGGTGTAATCTGAACAAATGACAATCTAAATAGAATCAATATGACATATATTAATACTGGAATTAAACAACCTGGTATTGTAGAACTTCTTTTCTATAAGAACAACACCGGCAATGCTTTGTCCAACTTGGCAAATGCACTTTTGATTGAGAAGTCACCTCTTAGCTCAGGTGAAAGAGAATTGATAGCTTCATATGTCTCTTATTTGAATGAATGCGAATTTTGTCATCTGTCTCATTCTGCTGCTGCAAATGCACACTTAGGAGACAATGGAAAAACTGTAAGCTGTATAATAGAGAACATTGAAACAGCTAACATTTCAGAAAAATTGAAGCAACTTTTAAAAATTGCAGGGAAAGTTCAAAAAAGCGGAAAACTTGTAACTAGCGAGGATATTGAGGTCGCTAAATTAAATGGTGCAATAGATGAAGAAATACACGACACAGTTTTGATAGCAGCAGCATTTTGTATGTTTAACAGATATGTTGATGGATTGGGAACTATACCGGCAACAAAAGAAGAATATCCTGAAATGGGTCGAAGAATGTCGAAAGGCTATAAAATGCCCCCCAACTTTTTAAAGAAATTTATACTTAAACTGATGAAAAGAAATTCGGATTCTGGTGCAATGGAACATATGAAAAATATCTCTTGAGATAAGACTACACCCAACAGCACCTACTCAAAAGTGGCGGGTCATTGGTCAAATCAACCTTTGTGCTTCTATCAAAGTTTGAGCTCGATTGACAGTGAAGTGCTTTGAAATCGCCACCTTCGGGTAGCTGCAAAACGTTACTTCTACCAACTAGATTATGAGCTTCCTAAAAGCAGAGTGGCGAAAATTAGCGATTGCAAACTATGAAGTGGATTCTTCGCTCTTAGCCCAATATCTTCCATATGGCACCGAACTAGACCTGTGGAACGGCAAGTGTTATGTGAGTCTGGTGGGCTTTATGTTTGTGAATACTCGTTTGCTGAACTGCAGAATTCCCTTCCATGTGAATTTTGAGGAAGTGAACCTGCGGTTTTATGTAAAGCGCCTGGAGCAGGGCGAGTGGAAAAGGGGAGTCGTGTTCGTTAAGGAAATTGTGCCGAAACCTGCTTTAACCTTGGTGGCCAATACTATCTACAACGAGAACTACGAGACGCTGCCCATGAGGCACCGGTGGGAGGAAGCAGAAAACGAAAGGTTGGTAGAGTATAGCTGGAGAAAGAACTCGAAGTGGCAAACCTTTAGTGTTAGGGCTAGCAGCAAAGCAACAGAGATAGAGGCCGGAAGCGAAACAGAGTTCATCACAGAGCACTACTGGGGCTACGCCAAGGTTAGCGAAACAAAGACAAATGAATACGAAGTAACGCACCCAAGATGGGCTGTTTACGATGTTCTGGACTATGAGTTAGCCGTTGATTTTGGAGAAGTATACGGCAGCCACTTTAGCTTCTTAAACGCCCAGGAGCCGGCATCCGTAATGCTGGCAGAAGGATCTGAAATTACCGTTGAGAATAAGAAATGCATCAATAAGCGCCTTGGGGGAAAAGTGATAGCTGTTTGATAAGTATAAGGTAACTAAAACAAAAAAACCGGCACAAAGGCCGGTTTTTGTATGTATGGTCTAGTTTATCGCGAGTAGGGGGAGTTAGATGCTGGCTTTGTCTGTAGCCACTTCCTCGGCAGAGGCTGTTACCACAGGCGCCTTTTCCAGTGCAGGAGTTTCTACAGTGGCGTAGTTGTAAGCCGGGCAGTACGTTTTGCAAGAGGCCATGCCCATTGCCAGGCACAAGCTACCTAATAGAATAACTTTCTTCATGATATAGTAATTAGAAGGGTTTCGGACCAAAAATAGTATAAATACTTAAAAAGTAAAAAACTGTTACGAAAAATATAGGCGAACCCTTATACTTCGTAACCCAGTATACGCATCATCGACTCGCTGGTTTGCTCCGGTGCAAATTGCCAGTGCTTCAGCTCTCCATTCTCATTCCGATCTATCAAAATATGCTGTGGAGACGGAATCAGGCAGTGTTTAATGCCACCGTAACCACTCAGCTGTTCCTGGTAGGCACCCGTGTGGAAGAAGCCAATATACAGGGGCTCACCTTTGGGTATCTTCGGCAGGAACACCTGGTAAGAGTGCATTTCTGAATTGTAATAATCCTGGCTATCGCAGGTCATGCCGCCTAGTTGTACCTTACGGTATTCCTTGTTCCAGTGATTCACGGCCAGCAGCGGCCAGCGCTGGTTCAGGGCCCATGCATCCGGCAGGTTCGTGATAAACGAGCCGTCGATCATGTACCAAAGCTCCTTGTCGTTCTGCAGCTTCTCGTCCAGTATGGAATAAATGGTAGCCCCACTCTCGCCCACCGTGAAGATGCCAAACTCGGTGAAGATGTTCGGCTCCGGCACACCTTCATCCTCACAAATCCGCTTGATGGTGCGCAGGATCTCATCGGTCATGTAGCGGTAATCGTAATCCGCCTGGATAGAGGTTTTAATAGGGAAGCCACCACCGATGTCAATCGTGTCCAGCTCCGGGCACAGCTTCTTCAGCTCGCAGTACTTACGTACAAAACGGCTAAGCTCCGACCAATAGTATGAGGTGTCCTTGATTCCGGTGTTGATGAAGTAGTGCAGCATCTTCAGCTCAAAGCGTTCGTCCGGCTTTATCTGCTGCTCATACAGGTCTATCACGTCGTTATAACGCACACCCAGCCGCGAAGTATAGAACTCAAACTTCGGCTCCTCGTCCGAGGCCAGGCGGATACCCAGCTTCGTCTTCACGTTTATGTGTTGTTTGTAATAGTCGATCTCGCCCAGGTGGTCGAGTATCGGCATGCAGTTCACAAAGCCATCGTTCACCAGTTCTGATATCCAGTGGCGGTAGCGCTCGCGCTTAAAGCCGTTGCAGACGATATACGTGTTTTTGTCTATCTTACCTTTCTTGTAGAGCGCGCGTATAATCTGCATATCGTAGCCCGAAGAGGTTTCGATATGGATGTCGTTTTTCAGGGCCTCCTCTATCACAAAAGAGAAGTGAGAGGCCTTGGTACAGTAGCAATAAGTATAAGTGCCCTTGTAATCAAGCTTCTCCATGCTCTCCCGGAACAAGGTCTTCGCCTTCTGTATCTGCGAACTTATCTTGGGTAGGTATGTCAGCTTCAGGGGTGTTCCATACTGCTTAATTATATCCATCAGAGGGATGCCGTTAAACAGTAACTCGTTATTCTCCACCTTAAATTCTTCTGTCGGGAAGTCAAAAGTTTGGTGAATAAGGTCGGTATATTTATCCATTCTGTGAGTTAGGGGAAATTAAGAAAACATGCAATATTGATTGTATTTTACCATCTTTGCAAAAAGTTTGTTATAAAACTATGAAAAAAGTAAAGCTGATAGAAGTAAGGTCTGAGTTGGGGGCTGGCACACGCGGCGCCAGCATGGGGATAGACGCCTTGCTTGTTGCCTGCTGGGACAAAGGATCAGATTACTTTAAGCGCTTCAACTCTATCAGTGTTCCAGACTTAAACTATACGTTATTCGATCAGGATGCCTTCCCGTATGCCCACCGCATCGACAGCATCCTGACCGTGCAAAAGAACATTGGCCGGGCAGTAGAACAAACTATTGCCATGGATATGTTCCCGCTCGTTTTGTCCGGCGATCATTCTAACGCACACGGCACCATTGCCGGTATAAAAGCTGCCTACCCTGACAAGACGTTGGGTGTTATCTGGATAGACGCCCACGCCGATATCCACTCGCCTTACACGTCGCCGTCGGGCAACGTGCACGGCATGCCGCTGGCCATGGCCCTGAACTTCGACAACCTGGAGCGCCAGATAAACGACCCCTCGCCGGAAGCCATCTTCTTCTGGAACTCGCTCAAAAAACTGGGCTTCGATGGGCCGAAACTGAAACCCGAGCACCTGGTATACATCGTGGTGCGCGATACCGAGGAGCCGGAGGATTACCTGATTGAAAAGTACGGCATCAAGAACTTTACCTATGCCGAGCTTGTGAGCAAGGGTGCTGCTACCGTGGCACAAGAGGCCCTGGACCGCCTGCGCGACTGCGACATCATCTACGTATCGTTCGATGTTGACAGCCTCGACTCCAAATTCTCGAAAGGCACCGGCACACCCGTGGAGGTGGGCCTGACGGTGCAGGAGGCTAAGGAACTGAACTACCACCTGCTGCAGGATCCGCGCGTGGTGTGTTACGAGATGACCGAAATCAACCCAACCCTGGACACCGAAAACACGATGGCGGAGAACGCCTTCGATATACTAGAGACAGCCACCGAGGCTATCTTGCAGAAAGAATCTAAAAGTACAGCCATACATTAATGCAACTACAAAATGCCATTAGCCAGCGCATCAGCCAGGCGCTGCATGCTCTGTTCGGAATCACTGTTGATGCTTCACAAATCGCCCTGCAACCCACCCGTAAGGAGTTCGCCGGCTCGTTCACGTTCGTTACCTTCCCCTACACCAAGCAGGTGGGCAAAGGCCCTGAGCAAATAGGCCAGGCGCTGGGAGAGTACCTGCGCGAACACGCCGCCGAGGTAAAAGACTTTAACGTGGTGAAAGGCTTCCTGAACCTGGAGGTGCAGGAGAGCGAGTGGCTGCGCCTGTTCAAGGGCATCATGGAAGACCCGACTTACGGCTATGGCGAACCAAGCGACCGCAACGTGATGGTGGAGTACTCCTCGCCAAACACCAACAAGCCGCTGCACCTGGGCCACCTGCGCAACAACTTCCTGGGCTACTCCGTGGCCGAGATCCTGAAAGCCAACGGCCATAGGGTAATGAAGGTGAACCTGGTGAACGACCGCGGCATCCACATCTGCAAGTCGATGCTGGCCTATGAGAAACTGGGCCACGACGAGACGCCGGAAACCAGCGGCCTGAAAGGCGACCACCTGGTAGGCAAATACTACGTGCTCTTCGACAGGGCGTACAAAGAGCAGATTGATGCCCTGGTAGAGCAGGGGATGGACAAAGAGGAGGCCAAGAAGAAAGCTCCCTGGATGCTGGAAGCGCAGGAAATGCTGCTCAAGTGGGAGCAGGGCGATCCGCATGTGGTGAACCTGTGGAAAACCATGAACACCTGGGTATACGCCGGCTTTGATGAGACGTACCGCACCATTGGCGTGGATTTCGACAAATACTACTACGAGTCGGAGACCTATACGTTAGGCAAGGCGCGTGTGGAGGAAGGCCTGGAGAAGGGTGTGTTCTTCAAGAAAGAGAACGGCTCTGTGTGGGTAGATCTGACCGGCGAGGGCCTGGACGAGAAATTGCTGCTGCGTGCTGACGGCACCTCGGTGTACATCACCCAGGACTTGGGCACGGCCGAGCTAAAGTATAACGACTTCCCTTACGACCAGTCGGTGTACGTGGTGGCCGATGAGCAGAATTACCACTTCCAGGTATTGAAGGCCACGCTGAAAAAGCTGGGCAAACCGTATGCAGATGGCATTTTCCACCTCTCTTACGGCATGGTCGACCTGCCATCCGGCAAGATGAAATCACGCGAAGGTACGGTGGTGGACGCCGACGAACTGGTGCAGGAGATGGTGGACACGGCTCGCCAGCAAACAGAAGAACTGGGCAAGATAGAAGGCTTTACCGAGGAGCAGGCGCAGGAGCTGTATCATACGCTGGCCATGGGCGCCCTGAAGTACTTCTTGCTAAAGGTAGACCCTAAAAAGCGCATGCTCTTCAACCCGCAGGAGTCCATCGACTTCCGGGGCAATACCGGTCCGTTCGTGCAGTATACGCACGCCCGTATCTCTGCCATACTTCGCAAGGCCGGTGAAATGGGCATCAAGTATGACCCGGCGGCCTTTGAGAACTTTGAGAACCTGCACGAGGCAGAGCAGGAGGTAATCACACAGCTGGTAAACTTCCCGGCGGTGGTCAAAGAGGCGGGTAACCTGTATGCACCTTCTATTATCGCCAACTACGCTTACGAGCTGGCCAAAGCCTACAACCGCTTCTACCAGGAAATCTCTATCTTTAACGAGACCGACGAGCAGGCCCGTAGTTTCCGTATCGCGTTATCGGCCATGGTGGCCCGCTTCGTGCGTGAAAGTATGAAGCTGCTGGGTATCCAGGTACCAGAGCGAATGTAGACCAGTGATTTAAGGGATTTTGCTGATTAGGAAGATGTATGTCTTCTGGGAATTTCCCTTAGAGGATAAGGCAGCGAAGTTCTCACTTAAAGCACCGATTTATAACAATATATTTGAAAATAGTGAGAACTAGATTCTCCCCTTGAGGGGAGTTGGAGGGGTGTTAGGGTTTTGCAGATGACTGTTGCTAATGGCTTTACACCCCTGTAGTCCTCTCCAGGGGACAGTATTCAACAGTGCATCAAAGGGGGACTTTATAATACATCTTCATCATACTTTAAAAGCCACAAAACAATCTATATGAAAAAGCTGCTCAAACTTTTGGCGCTGGTGCCTGTATTAGGAGTGATGGTGTCTTGCAACAACGGAACGGCTGCAGGCGCTGAAACAACAACTGATAAACCTATGGCAACAGCATCAACCCCGAACACCAACACCCAAACCAGCGACTTCTATACTTTCAAGATGAAGACGCTGGACGGCAAAGAGGTGGATTTCTCAAAGTATAAAGGCAAGAAAGTGCTGCTGGTGAACACGGCCTCCGAGTGCGGTTACACACCGCAGTACGAAGACCTGCAAAAGCTGCACGAAACGCATGGCAACGAAGTAGAGGTGCTGGGTTTCCCGGCCAACAATTTTGGTGGGCAGGAGCCAGGCTCGAACGAGGAGATTGCCTCTTTCTGTCAGAAAAACTATGGCGTAAGCTTCCAGATGTTCGAGAAAATCTCGGTGAAAGGAGAGGACCAGCATCCGCTGTATACCTGGCTGTCGCAAAACGCACCGGGCAAGGAGGAGCCAGGCTGGAACTTCTGCAAGTACCTGGTGGACGAGAACGGAAATGTAGTGGCTTTCTATCCATCTAAGGTGAAGCCGATGGACAAGGAGTTGCTGAGCGCTATACAGCAATAAGTATAGATTTTGCCTGGCACCGGCACCCGCTCTTGTCAGGTTTAGCAAAGTATAAATTTTGAATACATCCCAACACACCGCACACCAAAGTCCAGGTCTGGTAAAGGCCTGGATTTCGGCTTTTAGGCCACGCACCCTTCCGCTGGCTTTTTCCTGCATCGGCATGGGCGCTTTTATAGCGGCGGCCAACGGACATTTTAACGGGACCGTAGTGGCCCTGTGTGTACTGACCACGCTTTTCCTGCAAATCCTCTCCAACCTGGCCAACGATTACGGCGACTCCAAGCACGGGGCTGACAGCGAGCACCGCGAGGGGCCGATGCGGGCCGTGCAGGCAGGCCACATTCTGCCCGAGCAGATGAAGAAGGGCATGGTGGTGTTTAGCCTGCTCTCGCTGATATCGGGTTTGCTGCTGCTGTGGGTAGCTTTCGGTACGGAGGGCATGCTGCTGTTTTTGCTGTTCCTGGTGCTGGGGCTGGCCTCTATCTGGGCCGCTATTAATTATACCGCCGGCGACAAGCCTTACGGCTACGCGGGGCTGGGCGACATTTTCGTGTTCATTTTCTTCGGGTTGGTTGGCGTGCTGGGGACCTACTTTCTGCAGGCGCAGACGCTGGAGCCCTCGGTTATACTTCCGGCGCTGGTGTGCGGCTTCTTTTCAGTGGGAGTCCTCAACGTCAACAACATCCGCGACATCAACTCCGATATACTGGCTGGCAAGCGTTCCATTCCTGTGCGTATCGGTCCGAAAGCTGCGCGGGTATACCATGTGCTGGTGCTGCTGGGAGGGGTGCTGAGCGCTTTTGCCTATGTGCTGCTGAACTACCACAGCCCCTGGCAGTTCCTGTTTATACTTGCCCTGCCGCTGGTGCTGGTGAACGGGGTAAACGTATGGCGTAAGAAAACGTCCAAGGAACTGGACCCTTATCTCAAGCAAATGGCTATTACTACCTTGCTGTTTGTGCTGCTGTTTGGGCTGGGGCAGGTGTTGTAGGGGGTATTTACCTTACCTGTCTTTAGGAGAGGAAGTTTTGCAGTACCGGGTCCAACCACCCCTGGCCCCTCCTTGTCTAAGGAGGGGAGCCTGGAATTACTGTGGCTGAAGTATGAGCTTCGTAGTGGCTGCCCCTATAAAGTATAAACCCAGCCCTAAGAGCTGCGCTCGCTAGCTCAAAACTCCCGTTTTGGCCAGTCCCACAAGAGGGGAATTTATACTTGCCCTTTCGCTGTCATCTCGAGCTGCGCGAGAGATCTGGGTGGAATTCTATTTAGATCTCTGCTAGAGGTCGAGATGACAGTAATAGCAGCGGCTATCGAATGATTCCCAGCCTTTGGGTTGAGCGCCTTGTGGATTTCCGGTGCCCGTCAAGGGCATTGCGACCGAAGGGTAGCAAAGGAAATGTACACCGCGCGATGCCCGAAGGCGAGGCCTCCCGGCCTAGGAGGGCAGAAAGCTAGAAGTGAAACAGTAGTTTATGTACGTCTGGAGGATGAACAGCAGCTAGTAAGGATAGCTTGGTTCCAGTGGCAGGAAGCGGCGGCTATGAAAGTATAAAAAAGTATAGCCAAAGTATAAAGTATAGCAGCAAGTATAAGTATGGCTTTTAAAGCCACTCGGATTGCAAATCCGAGAAGATAGGTAGGCACGGGTTGCAAACCCGCGCCAGCAATGGGAGATGTATAAAGCATAAATTGGCAAGTATAAAGTATAGCCAAAGTATACCGCCTTATACTTCACTCACTCTCTTCCGGCTCCTCAGGTATACTTTAACCAGCTCATTTATCAGCAGCGGCACCAGCCCAAGTATAACCACTGTTACCCAGCCCTCCAGATCAAGCATGCGCAGACTGAAGGCCTCCTGCATGAAAGGAATACTGATGATGAGGTGCTGCAACAGTAGCCCCAGCACAATGGCGCCAATCAGGTATTTATTACTGAAAAGGCCCACCTGGAAAATAGACTTGCTCGGGTGGCGCATGGCCAGCGAGTAATTAAGCTGACAGGCCACCAATGTCAGGAAAGCCATGGTGCGGGCGTTCTCCAGGGTTTCTACCGGCACCGCCTCATCAAAGGGGGTGAAACCGTGTTCATAGTAGCCGTACCAGAAGGCGAAAATAGTGAGGGCACCAATCAGAATACCGCCGCCTATCGCGCGAATGCCCGCGCCGCCCGCGAAAAAGCTCTCATTCGGGGTGCGTGGTTTCTCTTTCATCACGTCCGGGTCGCCGGGGTCCATGCCCAGCGCTACGGCCGGGAGGCTGTCGGTAACCAGGTTAATCCAGAGCAGTTGCGTGGCAACGAGCGGCGCCTGCCAGCCGATAAGCAGCGTGATAAACATGGCCACCACCTCGCCCAGGTTACAGGTCAGCAGGAAGATGACCGCCTTACGGATGTTGCTGTAGATGTTGCGCCCCTGCTCGATGGCCGAAACGATGGTGGCAAAGTTGTCGTCGGTCAGGATCATGTCCGAAGCGCCCTTGGCAACGTCGGTGCCGGTGATGCCCATAGCAACCCCAATATCGGCGGCTTGCAGGGAGGGAGCGTCGTTTACTCCGTCGCCGGTCATAGAGACAATGTTGCCCTGCTCCCGGAGAGCGCGCACGATCCTGACCTTATGCTCCGGCGAAACCCGCGCAAACACCCGGAAGTTATTCACCCGTTGCTCAAAGGCCTCCTCGGTCAATTCGTCCACTTCCTGCCCGGTAATGGCCTGGTCTATACTTTCTGCAATTCCCAGCTCGCGGGCAATGGCGAAGGCCGTGTGCTTATGGTCGCCGGTGATCATGACAGTCGTAATGCCTGCCTGGTGCGCCATCTCCACCGACGGCTTGACCTCCGCCCGGGGCGGATCGATCATGCCCACCAGCCCCAGCAGGATCAGGTCCTGCTCCATTTCCTCGGTACTTACCACCGTGCTTACCGGTTTATAGGCCACACCCAATGTGCGCAGGGCCTGGGCCGACATGCGCTCTGTCGCCTCGGCGTATGCCTGTTTGTGTGCCGGGGTCAGCTCAACGATCTGGCCGCCTTCTATGACGTGGGTGCTGATGTTCAGTAGGTTGTCGATAGCGCCTTTTGTGTACACGGTATAGTTGCCCTCTTCCTCCACCAGCGTGGACATGCGCTTGCGGTCCGAATCGAAGGCAAACTCGTTCAGGCGCCTGTTGCCGGACAGCAGCTCGTCGCGATCCAGGCCCAGGTCATCCCCCAGCATCAGCAGGGCAATCTCTGTCGGGTCGCCGGTACCGGATTCGGTCTGCTTGTCGTAGGTAGCGTCGGAGCAAAGTATAAATGCCTTGGCCAGAAGTATAGCCTCGTCGGTGCCGGTATTGGTAGTGCCGTGTTCGATTGTGGCTTCCTCCTTAAGGGTAAAGTATTTCACCACCTTCATCTTGTTCTGCGTCAGGGTGCCGGTTTTATCGGAGCAGATGATGTTGACGGAGCCAAGGGTTTCAACGGCCGGGAGCCGCCGGATAATGGCATTGCGCTTGGACATGCCCGTAACGCCGATGGAAAGCACGATAGCCACAATAGCCGCCAAACCCTCCGGGATGGAAGCCACCGCCAGGGATACCGATATCAGGAACATCTCCGTTAGGTCGCGGCCCTGCAGCAGCGCCACTACAAAAATGAGCACACAGATGCCGATGGCCAGCTTGCCGAGCGTTTTGCCCAGGTGGTCCAGGCGTATTTCCAGCGGGGTTTTCGATTCTTCCTCACCGCCAATGATGCTGGCGATATTGCCCACTTCCGTATGCATGCCGGTGCCCACCACCAGGCCTTCGCCACGGCCATAGGTCACCAGCGTCGACATGAAAACAGAGTTGTCGCGGTCGCCTAGGGGCGTTTCGGAAGTATGTATCTGGGCCGCGTCTTTTGTAGAGGGCACCGACTCTCCGGTGAGCGCCGACTCCTCTACCTGCAGGTTTGCCGACTCCACCAGGCGCGCGTCGGCGGCAATGTAGCGCCCGGCATCCAGTATAAGTATATCGCCGGGCACGATGGTTTCGGCATCTACCTCCTTTACGGTGCCACTGCGACGCACCAGGGCTCTGGGGGCGGCCATTTTCTGCAGCGCCTCAATGGCGTTGCCGGCCTTCACCTCCTGCGCCACGCCCAGTATGGCATTCAGTATGATTACGGCAAGTATAATAATGCTGTCCACGTACTCGCCCATGACCATCGTAATCACCACGGCTACAAAGAGCACGTAAATCAGCCAGTCCTGCAACTGGGCCAGGAACATCTGCAGGATGCTTTTCTTCTTCTTACCCTTCAGTTTATTGGGGCCATACTTTTGTAAACGGGCTAGTGCCTCTTCTTCCGAGAGCCCCTGGGCGGGATTAGTGTCGAGGTCTGCAACAACCTCATCGATTGATTTGGTAAACCACATGCTGATCGCTTTATCGGTCCCATTAAATTAGGGAAGTGCCAGATGTAAAACTACAGCTGGGGAGAAAGGTTTGCGGGAGGTAGGGTAGTGACGGGTTGAGCAGCAAGCATTCTTCGGCAATGGTAGCTACGCATTGCCATTCACAAACTCGATTGCCTTTTCAAGTACCTCGTCTTTCCCGTCAATGATCCCCTGAACTGTTGGTTTGACTTCAATATCGATTTTAACACCTTTTCTTTGAATTGGAGACATATCCGGGTAAAAAATACCGGAACTTGTAAAGTAGGAGGTATAGCCACCCACAAACTCTTGTGGTATCATCAAGCCTCCTGCACCTGCAGTTTGACTGCCTACCGTCGTTACATTATAACCATTCTGGATCCAAACGGCAGTATACTCAGCCCGGCTTTGGGTATACTCATCGACAAGTAGTACCACTTTCCCTTTATACTTTGATTCAGTTTTGGGAATTTTTTCCTGATCAGATAAAATATATTTCCCAGGATACTTGAAGTCAGGCTTTATTTGTCTAACCACTACCTCGTTTTTGGCTCCCAAAAAGTTCTTGAAATGATAGCCATAAAATGCATTGGGATAGTTTCTCAAATCAATAATAATGGCTTGGGTGCCTGCTAAACTGTTGAACGCGTTGGTTAATGCTTTTCCATCTATGGTCCCCAGGTTTAGGTACCCAATGTTACCTGCCATGATCTCCCAGGTCCTTTTGTTAGGGCTATGGTTAAATTGGTCAAAAGGGTACCTGGCAAGCTTTCGGACTTTTGTTTCACCGCCTCTGGTGATTTCGACTGTAACGCTGTCAGAAGAACCGTTCAGGATTTTGTTAAAAGCGTATTTTAATTTGGTGTTATAATTTGCTCCATAAATATACTTCAGGTTTTGTTTTAGCACCTCTGCTACGTCAATCCCTTCCACTTTACTTATCACATCCCCGGTCTTTATATCACTTAGCCTCGCCAGGGAATCGTCATAAATACGCGTTATCACGACTTCATCATCGATTATTCTGAAAGCAGCTGGAATCTGTTTTACACCGAAATGTTCCTGTATTGGTTTACTTGTGAAGTAGCCATGACTGTCATCTATTTTCACTACGAGCTCCAGCATAGCCAAATGATAAGCTGATTCTGAATCTGTAGAGGAAAATTTAGGCAGCATCTGGGAGAGCACAATATCCCATTCCGTGTCTAGCTGATACTTGTGGGGATAGAAATACGCAATCGTGTTCCAGTACCTGAATAAAGACAAGAGGCGCAAAGGCCTGTTTGTCCAATCGAAGTTGTCATAAGATTTTTCATTCGTAAGAACGAGTCCTGAATTTCGCCCACTGGTAGCTACATAGAAAGGTTTTCCCTGAAACCTGCTTTGTTCGATATACTTAAGTTTCTCAGTGAGCTCTTTGGTAAATACTTCATTATTCTCGAACCAGGTCAAGTCAAAGTTTTTATCGAAATGCGCTGTTTCAGAACTAGTCTGACATTTTTTGCATGGTTTAATAGCGCCTAATGACTCTATCCATCTCAGGTAGATGCCAGATAGTTCTTCTTTGGTACCAGCCTTTTCTACAGAAGGCAAGATGGTCAGTAACTGATCATCCCAGTCAAGCTTTCCGCTAGCAACATTGGGATGATAGTATTTTAAAAAGCCCCAGACTTTGGCGGTTGCTGCTAGTTTTTCTGTTTCAAATAAGCTGTTCTGAGCAGATGCTGTATTGAAACAGATAATCAGGCTTAGAAAAAGGAGGATGGTGTGCTTCATCTTTGCTTTGGTGATGACAGGGGTATTTATAATAAGTCAAGGCTTCTGCCTGAACTTGGTAGCACAAATGTTATCTCCAATGTTTTATCAGCTCGTCCAGACCCTGAGAAATACCTTCGTAGTATTGGCCTTCTTTAAACTTAGGAACCATAAACCGGTCAATTATACTTTTGCATACTTCATCAGGAAGTGCTTTTTTAGTTCCGATTCCGGTGGAAATGCGTACGTTCTTCAGGGTTTTACTCAAAACTATAGTTAATCCATTGTTCTTCTCTTTTTTACCTACTCCCCACTCATTGGACATTTCAACTGCATACTGGTCAAAATCAGAGTAAGGCTCAGTAGAGCTAATCGTAACTACCACTATTTCATTAGTCGTTTTTTGCTGATAAAGAGTAATTAGCTTAGTCAACTTCTTCTCTTGCTCTGGGGTCAGTATATTCTCGAAGTCGTTCACATACCCGATTGGTTTAGGGAAACCAATCTCTATCAATTCAGAAGAGACAAGTCCGAGATTCTGTTTTTCAAATTCTGCTTCCTGTGCTGAGCAACTATAAGTGGCAAGACTTAGCATCAGCCCCAGCAGTATTAAAACTCTTCTGTTTTTCATAAATAGCATAGTCTACAACTAGTGAATAACTAAAGACTATTTTTTATCTGCAAAGTATTTAAGGTAACAGAACCCCTTCGCTGGCTCAATATAAAACCACTTACAAAGTATAGCCCAGCTACTCACAATCTTAGCCGGGCTATACTTTATACTTTCATAAATTAATTACCGCCTCCGCCAGAAGTGCTCTCGCCGCTTTTCAGGTCGTCGTTGCGGATGCCGCGCTTGGTGCGTTTGATGTCTTCTTTAAGCTTACCGAACCTGTAGTTAAAGCCGATGCTGGCCCGGCGGCGCACATAGCTATATTCGCTGCGCTGCTCAAAGTTCAGACCGCTCACGTCGCTGTAGCCGGTAAAGAACTTGCTGAAGGGGTTTTGCACCGAGAGGCTGATGCTGGCCTTTTCGTCTTTGAGGAAGCTTTTGCTAACCGAGAAGCCGTTCCAGAACTGCCCGGCCGACTTGCCCTGCAGCATCACGCGCGGGGCGTAGTAGCCCAGGTTCACACCAGCCCGCCAGTTCTTCTCGAACCTATAGTTTACATAACTGTAGACGTTCCCGCTGATACCGCTGTTCTCCAGGTCCACGCCGCCTATGTTTCCGCTGAGTTGGCTGTAAGACATAGAGCCATTCAAATTCATGCTGAGCTTCTTGAAGAACGTGGCGTTGCTGTTGATGGAGAGGGTGGTCGTGTTGTTCCTGCCAATGTTACCGTAGGTGGTGCTGCTCACAGAGTCTGCGGGGTTAAAGGTGGTATAGCCCTGGATGGCGTTGTTGGTAAACGTATGGGTCAGGGTGCTGTTCAGCGACTTTCCGTTTTTGAACATGCTGTGGCCCAGGCTGAAAACGTGGCTGGTGGCCGCCTTCAGCCTCGGGTTACCGAAGGAGATGGCTTTCTCGTTCTGTCTGTTCACGTATGGGTTCAGGTACCACAGGCTGGGCCGCTCGATGCGCTGGGTATAGGACAACTTCAGGGAGGCCATGTTCTTAAGCGTGCGCGTCAGCGTCGTGCTTGGAATCAGGTTCAGGTAGTCCCGGTCGGCCACTGAGCCCGATGACTTGAAGTTGGCATCCACCACGGTTTGCTCCAGGCGCGCGCCGGCCCGTATGCCCCATTTCTTGTAGCGCAGGCTGGCCGAAGTATAAGCGGCGTAAATATTCTGGCTGTAGTCAAACTCGTTCGTCAGGCTTGGCACCTCTACATAGGTGTTTGTTTCGGGATTATAGTTGCGGTAAAAGTAGTCGCTGCCATTATCACGAAGGATGGTTTTGGCGCCCACCTCTAGTGTATGCTTTTTAAACGGATGCACATAATCTATCTGAGCTGTCTGCTCTACGGACTTGCCCTCGTTCTGCGTGCGCGTGCCGGCAGGGCCCCTGTAGTTCAGGGTGGGCACAAACTCCAGGTCAGTGTCGTCAGTGTTAAAGTTGTCGCCGATTTTGTAAGAAAGGGTGAGCAGCTGTTCTTTGTTGCGCTTAAAGGTATGCTGATAGTCCAGGCCCACTTCGTAATTGCCCCAGGAGCCGTCGCCGTAGTTGTTGCGCTCGAAGGCCTGCGTGCGGTTGCCCTCCCTGCCAAAATCCTCCACGGTCTGCAGGTACACCGACTCAAAGTTGCTCTTGCTTACGCCAAACTTGGCCGTAAGCAGGTTTAGCGTGTCTATCTCGTAGCTCAACTCGCTGTTGAAGTAGTTGTACTGGCTTTTGTTATTGCCCTGGCCCTCTTGCCGCAAGGTGGTGCCCAAACTTTTTTCGCGTCGCTCAAAAGAGGAATAGGAGTCCGGGCTGGTGAACTTATTGCTGCCGCCGTAGGCCGAAATACCCAGCTTGCCTACTTTCGCCCGGATGTTGGCGGAGCCAAAGCGGCTGTCCGGGGTGGCCTGCGAGAGGTAAACGCTGCCGTTGTAGCCGTTCTGCGGCTTATCGTGCGTGATGACGTTGATGATACCGCCAATCCCCTCAGCGTCATACTTGGCGGGTGGGTCGGTGATAACCTCGATGCGTTTGATGGTGTTGGCCGGCATGCTGCGGAACACATCTTTGGGGTTGCGGGCAAAGAGGGTGGAGTTTCTGCCGTTTACCAACACCCTGAAATTGCTGCTGCCGTTGAGTTGTATGTTCTCTTCGGCGTCGAGGCTGAGCATGGGCACCTTGCGGAGCATCTCCAGGGCCGTGGTGGTCTTGCTCTCCGGGTCGAACTCCACGTTGTAGCCGATTTTGTCGATGTCCTGGGTCACGAGCAGTTTCTCGGCGGTAACCTGCACCTCCTGCAACTGCTTGGCCGAGGCGGCGATACGCAGCTTGCCCAGGTCAGCGGGTTTATCTGCTTCCAGTGCGGGTACCTGCATGGAAAAGGGCTTGTAGCCTACATAGGTAAGTATAAGTTTGTAAGGCGCCAGGGGCAGGCCGGTAACTTCAAAGCTGCCGTTGGCCTGTGTAAAGGTTGTTTTCAGAGCTTCTTCCTTGTCAGGAGGGCTCACCACGACGGTCACATAGCTGAGGGGAGCCTGGGTGGCCGAGTCTACCACCACCCCTTTAAGGGTACCGGTAGCCGGGCTCTGCGCCCAGGAAAAAGAGCAGATCAGGAGGCACAAGGCCAGCAGGAGAGTTTGTTTCATGTATCATATAGTTTAAAGTGAGCGTGCTGTAATCCACCAAGTATAAGCCGGCCTATACTTATACTTTCAGGAACACTCACATTAACCTCCTACAAACGACTAGCTGCTATGCCTGCTTCTGCCCTAAAAGTTGTGTTTGGTAATATAACGATAATCAGAGGAATATAATATATGATTCAGAAAATATTGATAAGATAAATTATATAACAACAGGTATAAGTGCAGTGGGTGTGTCTTGCTGTTGCTCAGAAGTATAAGCCAGAAATAAAAAAAGCCACCCCAGCATTTTGCTGAAGCGGCTTTCTCAAAAAGGTATACTTTATACTTATTGAATTTGGTGGCTCTGGATGATTTGAGCGCCATGGTGTAGCAAATCTGCCTTAGCTTTCTCATATCCCTCCGGGCTGATAGCGCGCACCGCGTCCTCCAGGTAGTATACTTTAAAGCCTTCCTGCAGCGCATCCTTCGCCGAGAAATACACGCAGTAGTCAGCAGCCAGGCCGGTCAGGTGGATTTCGGTGATACCTTTGCCGCGCAGGTAATCTGCCAAGCCGGTGCTCTTCAGGCGGCCGTTATCATAGAAGCCACTGTAACTGTCGATGGCAGGGTCGGTGCCTTTGCGGAAAATGGCTTCGATGCGGTGATGCTCCAGTTCTGTCGAGAACTCGGCGCCTGCCGTGCCCTGCACGCAATGGTCCGGCCACAGCACCTGTTCCAGCCCATTCAGCTCTATCACGTCAAAAAGGTTCTGCCCGCTGTGCTGCGAGGCAAAGCTCTTGTGGTCGGCCGGATGCCAGTCCTGGGTAGCCACTACCAAATCATAGTTTTCCTGGATGCTGTTTACCAGGGGTATAATGGAATCTCCTTCCGGCACGGCCAAGGCGCCGCCCGGAAGAAAATCATTCTGTATATCAATTAAAAGTAAAGCGCGCATACCTAGCTTATACTTGTGTGTTGGCAGGGGCGCTGCTGGCCGTGCTGCCACCCTTGTTCTTATTGCGGTTACGGTTCCTGTTTCGGTTCCTCTTCTTGCCCTGGTTTTCGCCGCCCGGCTGTCCGGCTAATTTCACCGGTCTGTCGCTGCCCTCCGCTTTCGGTTGGGCGCCTTCCGGGCGCGGTGCTCCTGGCTTCGAACCTCTGTGGTGCTTGCTGCGGTGAGTATTAGCCTTGCTTCCTGAGCCGGGCTTGTTGCCGCCGCGGTGCCGTGAGCTTCCGCCGTCTCTGCGTGTAGGGTCGTAGGCAGGGCCGGGACCGAAATCGTCCGGAAGGGGCAGTTTTGGCAGCTCGCGCTCGATAAGGCGCTCCACCTTCTGCACCCGGAACATGTCCTTCTCATTCACAAACGTGATGGCCATGCCCGTGGAGGCGGCACGGGCGGTGCGGCCCACGCGGTGCACGTAGTCCTCGGCGTCCTGCGGCATGTCAAAGTTCACCACGTGGCTCAGGCTGTCGATGTCGATGCCTCTGGAGAGGATGTCGGTGGCCACCACGATCTGGTATTGCTTGTTCTTGAAGCCCTGTAGTGCCTTCTCGCGCTCCTCCTGGGTCATGTCCGAGGAGATGCCCTCGGCCGTGAAGTTCATCTTCTTCAGCGAGCGCACAATGGGGTTCACGTTCGACTTGCGGGACGTGAAGATGATCATGCTGTGCACGTCCAGCTCGCGCAGCAGGTGCTCCAGCAGTGGCAGTTTCTGGTTGTCGTAAGTCAGGTAGAGACGCTGGTCGATGCCTTCGGCCGGCTTGGAGATGGCCAGGTTCACCTCAGCGGGCTGCTGCAGAATCTGCTGGGCCAGCTCCCGGATTTTGCGCGGCATGGTGGCCGAGAAAAGGAGCGTCTGGCGCTGCTTGGGCAACTGGCTGATTATTTTGATCAGGTCGTCCATAAAGCCCATGTCCAGCATCTTGTCGGCCTCGTCCAGCACCAGGTGGTTGAGTTGGTCCAGCTTTACGTAGCCCATGGCCATGTGCGAGAGCAGTCGGCCGGGCGTGGCAATGATGATGTCGGCGCCGGTGGTCAGGGCGCGTTTCTGCTGCTCCCAGTCATCGCCTTTGTTGCCGCCGTAAATGGCAATGGAGCTCACGGAGGCAAAGTAGCCAAAGCCTTCTACCTGCTCATCAATCTGCTTGGCCAGCTCGCGGGTAGGCACCAGTATAAGGGTGCTGGTGTGCTCATAGCTTTGGTGGGAGATACGGTCGATGAGGGGCAGTAGGTATGCTGCGGTTTTGCCCGTGCCGGTCTGGGCGCAGGCAATCAGGTCTTTTTGCTCAAGGATCAGCGGGATAGCCTGCTGCTGTACGGGGGTGGGGTTGTTGTACCCCATAGAGTCGATGCCCGTCAGCACATCCTCGTGTAGGTTAAAAGAATGGAAGTCCAATGTGTTTAATATTTGGTTTAGTACATGGCGGCCATCTTTTTCCATCAGCCGCTTTTTCTCAGTAAAGATAGTATAAATCTCCCGACTAAAAATATATGCATTTTATCGAATATTTTTTTGGATAATGTTGTGAGATAAAAAGACTTGTATTATGTTTGTATAAAATTGCATGAAGGGTGTGGAGTGATTATAGGTATAAGTTGCAATAGTGCAATTTAGCTGGTGGAGAAATTGTGCCGAAAAATGGTGCAAGAGCTAATAATAGCAAATTTATATATTTTAATATTATGTTTTGTATAGATATAATTATAAAATATTGAAACATTGCCTCCGGGAAGGCGTAAACAACATCTAAGCAACCAAAAAACATAACATCACAAAAAATATATATTAACTCCAAAAGTCATGAAAAAAGCTATACAAGAGTCGCCAAATTTGTTTCTGCTGGTAGGCCTTAATATTATAAATGCGATCTTCATGCTGCTGGTTTAACAGTGGCATCTGGGAATGATATAAAACTTTAGATGAAGGAGCGGCCCCCAAACAGGGCCGCTCTTTTTTATGCCCTCCGGTTTAAATTTGCTTAATTTGTTCATGGACGGGGATTTTCAGCCCCGCATCAGCAGTCATTTAAAGTATTGAAAGAAGTATAGCATTATGGCAGGACATAACAAGTGGTCGCAGATAAAGCGAAAGAAAGGGGCCCTGGACGCTAAACGCTCAAAGATTTTTACCAAGCTCATCAAGGAAATTACGGTAGCCGTGAAAGTGGGTGGCTCCGACCCGGATGGCAACCCGCGCCTGCGCCTGGCTATTCAATTAAGCAGGGCCGCCAACATGCCCAAGGATAACATAGAACGTGCCATCAAAAAAGGGGAGGGCAGCGACGCCGGCGATTACCATGAGGTGACTTATGAGGGCTACGGACCCAGCGGCGTGGCCGTTTTCGTGGAGTGCCTTACCGATAACATCAACCGTACAGTGCAAAACCTGCGCACCATGTTCAACAAGAGCGGCGGCAGCCTAGGCACCAGCGGCTCCGTGGAGTACCTGTTCGACCGCAAGGGCGTGTTTGTGGCCAAGCTAGACCCCGAGCAACCCGTAAATGAAGACGAGCTGCTGCTGGACCTGGCCGACGGCGGGGCCGAGGAGGTGGAGTTCGAGGAAGGTTACGTGACCATCTACAGCGCCATGGAAGATTTCGGGGCCATGCAGAAGAAGGCGGAGGAACTGCAGCTGGACCTGGAGAGCGCCGAGCTGCAGCGCCTGCCCCAGACCACTGTGAAAATAGAGGACCCGGAAGTGGTACGCAAAGTGCTCAAGCTCATAGACGCCCTCGAAGACGACGACGATGTGCAGAAAGTATACCATAACCTGGAGTTGAGCGAGGAAGTACTGGCAGAACTGGAGTAGCCCCAAGAAAGTATAAACATAGCCGCAGCCATTGGTCTGCGGCTTTTTGTTTGAGGATTTCGCAACACATGACACAACCGATATTCAAAGACATGCTGGTGCTGGAGCTGGCAAGCGTGCTGGCCGGGCCAAGCGTAGGGCAGTTTTTTGCCGAGCTGGGCGCGCGGGTGCTGAAGGTGGAGAATGCCGCCACCCACGGTGACGTTACCCGCAGCTGGAAACTGAAGGCCGAACCCTCCGACACCGATACGCCTGCCTACTTCTGTGCCGCCAACTGGGGCAAAACCTCCCTGGCCCTGAATCTGACCGAGCCGGAGCAGCTGCAGCAGCTGTATACGTTGGTAGCACAGGCCGATGTGGTGATTGCCAGCTATAAGCCCGGCGACGCCGAGCGGTTGAAGGTAAGCTACGAGGTGTTCCAACGCATAAACCCGCGCCTGATCTACGGCCACATCACCGGCTACGGCCCTGATGATGCCCGTGCGGGCTACGATGCGGTGGTGCAGGCGGAGAGTGGCTTTATGTACCTCAACGGCGAACCTGACGGAGAACCGCTGAAAATGCCCGTGGCCCTGATGGATGTTCTGACGGCGCACCAACTGAAGGAAGGGCTGCTCGTGGCCTTGCTGCAGCGCGAGCGCACGGGGCAGGGGCAACTGGTGCAGGTGTCGCTGCTGCAGGCGGCCGTGTCGGCATTGGCAAACCAGGCCACAAACTACCTGGTGGCGGGGCAGGAGCCGCAGCGGATGGGCTCGGAACACCCCAACATTGTGCCCTATGGCTCGGTTTACACGTGCCGGTGCGGCAATAAACTTGTGCTGGCCATCGGCGACGACAGGCAGTTCCGGAAGCTGTGCGCTATACTTGGCGCTGAAAGTATAGCCACCGATCCAAAGTATAAAACCAACTACGAGCGGGTGCAACACCGGCAGGAGCTAAACCAACTGCTGCGCCAACTGATTGCCCAGCAGGACCGCGAACCTTTACTGAAGCAGCTCCACGCGCAGCACGTGCCGGCGGGGGCGGTGCATACCATACCCGAGGTATTTGTGCAGCCACAGGCCAGGCAGCTACTGCTGCAGCAACCCGGCAGCAAACCCGGCTTACGGCAGGTGGCTTTTAGGCTGCAGGGGCAACAGGAGCTGGATCTGAACCCGCCGCCAACGTATGATAACTACCCTGGTTAAAGTATAAAGTGGCCGGTAGGAGGTTTTTAATCAGCATTTTATACCTTGCAGGTCAGGCCGAATCAAACAAAGTAGCCTGAACAGGTGTAAAATAAACCTGGTACACCCATTGGCGAACAAGGAACTATGGAAGAAAGAGAAGAAAAGATAGAGGATAAATTAGAGGACAGGCTCGATGATATTGTAAACGGTCTGCACCACAAGTCTAAAACCAAGCAGGCAATTTTCCGCAACACCGTTAGGGCCTTTGAGAAACTAAAGGTGATTGCCCAGGAGCTGGTGGCCGAGCTGACGGAGCGGGTGACGCGCCACGACGCCGACGTGGTGATTGAGTACCGTAGCGTTAGTGAACACGAGTTTCAAATCAAGTTCTCCGGCGATCTGCTGGTGTTTGTGATGCACACCAACGTGATTACCTTCCCCGACGATTACGAGATCATGCGCAACGATTACGTGGATGAGGACTTCAGACGCCGGTTCTTTGGGCACATCATGGCCTACAACTTTATGGCCGACACCATCAAGTATAACCGCCTCGACGACCCCGGTTACCTGATCGGGCGCATGCTTATCAACATCGAGAACCATTACTGCATCGAGGGCGTGAAGCAGCTGGACCTGCCACAGGAGCGGATCAGCAACATCGCCAAAAACGTGCTGAGCGACAGGGTGCTGCGGATAATTATAGAAAGCGCCATGGTGGCAGCCGTTAACAACGACCTGATGGGGCAGGATGTGAGTGATATTGAGCGTATTACGCTGAAGCAGAAATTGGAGAACACTCACCTTACCAAACCGCGCAAGCTGGGCTTCCAGATAAGTCCGGAGCTTACGAACTAGCGGCTATACTTTACACTTCCATAAAAAGTATAAAAACGGCCCGGGCAGCACCCGGGCCGTTTTTTTCGTCAATCTTTAAACTAAACTCTTTCAAAACTTTAAGGGCGGCCACGCGCTAAGCCACCTCCACTGGCTCTTCGCGCAGTTTATGCAGGGCTTTTTCCACCTGCGGCAGGCTCTCCAGCAGCTGCTCAAAGCTCTCGATGCAGAAGTACTGGCTCTGGAAGGTCTCCTTGATATAGGGCGTGTCCAGAATCTGCTGCACGTCAAAATCAAACTTTATACTTTGCTCTGACACTGACAATTTACTCTCACCGACAGAGGAAAGGATGCCTGCGCCGTAAATGCGGGCTTTCTCTCCCGGCTTGCGGAACAGCCCGAACTCGATGGTGTACCAGTAAATGCGCGTAAGGCGGTCGATAATGTCGGGGCGGTCCAGGTGCTGCAGCGCCAGGGATGACAGCTTGGCCAGGAACTCGCAGTAAACCGGTATGGTGAGCAGGGGCACGTGGCCGAAAACGTCATGGAACATGTCAGGCTCCTCCAGGTAATCCAATTGGTCCATCCTTCGCACCCACACGGTGGCCGGGAATTGCTTGTTTGAGATGAGTTTGAAGAACAGGGCGTCGTCCACAATGCCGGGGGCGGCCACTACCTCAAAGCCGGTCAGGGGCTTGAGGCGCTGGTTTACCTCTGCAAAGTTGGGGATACGGTCGGACTGGAAGTTTACGAGCCTCAGGCCCTCAAAAAACTCAGGGATGGCCTTACCGGGCAGGTTCTCGATCTGGCGCTGGTAAAGGATGGCCCATACGTTATGATTTTCCTCGGTGTACGTGCTGTAGTTTTGTGTCAGGTTCATGTTTTTATACTTTGATGATGTTAGAAAAGGCTGAAAAAAGAAAAAAGCAGGGGCTTGAGCCGCTGCTTTGGCAGGTTCACCGCTGGAGGAGCCGCTGCTCCTTTGTCCGAAATGTCAGGTGGTGGTGATTGCCTTAGCCGCGGGTGCAGTAATAGCGATAATAATAGCTGTAATAGCTATACACGCTCAGGCAATAAAAATAGGCAGTAGACAGCAGCGCCAGGCCAGTAGAAGCTGGCGTAGGAAGTGTAATGGCTATGGCTGCTGGTTTATGCATGTTGTTTTTGATGGTTGCAAGAATGCAAACTTCTGGGTTAAACGCAATTTTTACCGGAAGGTTTATACAGCAGGGGGTAAAGTTTATACTTTTATACTTGCTCCATCTGGCGCAAGTCTTCAGACTTGTGTCTTACAATGATGTTGAGTCTCTGACTCGACTGGCTTGAAAAGCCATACTTTATACTTTGGCTATACTTCTATACTTGCTCAGCTTATACTTTCCTAGCCACCGCTTCCTTCCATTTGAACCAAGCTATCCTAACTAGCCACCGTTCATCCTCCAGGCTTACATAAGCTACTGTTGCACCTCTGGCTTTGCAGCTCTCAAGCCCGAGAGGGCTCGCCTTCGGGCATCGCGCGGTGTACATTTCCTTTGCTACCCTTCGGTCGCAATGCCCTGGAAGGGCACCAGAAATCTACAAGGCGCTCAACCCAAAGGCTGGGATAAGGTCTATAGCTTCTGCTGATGCAACTTCAGCCAAGTTCCCCTTCGACGGGGGTAGGGGATGTTAATCGTCTGCCGAAACTCCCTCCCCTGTTTTTAGGGGAGGGTTGGGGAGGGGTAAAAGCTCCCCTCCTTAGCTAAGGAGGGGTAGGGGTGGTTGGACCCGGCACTACAAAAACTCCCAACCTTGCTCTGCGTGAACCCTGCTTGATACTTGATAAAAAGGTGAGGTATATTGTAAAGTAGGATCAGTTCAAGTTTATATTGTCATATTTGCCTGAATCCCAGGTTAAAACGTATAGACCTGAATCCCAGGTTAAAACGTATAGAATAGAAAATTAGAAGGTGGGGTTTAAAGTATGGAGGCAACCGGTATAGGAAAGTATAGCCGCTGCGGCAGAGCGTTGTTGCTCTTGCTGCTGATGGTGCTGGCTGCCTGTACCTCGTCGCCTTCCTCTTCCGACAAACCCAAAACAGAATATGTCATCATACTGGTGATAGACGGTACGCGCATGTCCGAAACCTGGGACTCCGTTCCGGGCCTTATCCCCAACATGTCTACCGTCCTGAAGCCGAAAGGCGCTTTCCTGCCCAATTTTCTCAACGATGCCTATACGTATACCAACTCCGGCCACGCAGCCATCACGACGGGCGTAAACCAGCCCATCGACAACTATGGCGACGAGTTTCCGGCTAACCCCTCCATCTTCCAGTACTTTCTGAAGCAGAGCGGCAAGCCTGCCACGGCGGCCTGGATCGTGTCGAGCAAGGACAAGCTGCACATACTGGCTAACACCAGCAGGCCCGGGTGGGAGAACACGTTTCAGCCGTCGGTAAATGCGGGCGTGAACGGCCCCGGCACCGGCTACCGCATGGATTCCCTGACCCTGATAGAGGTCAAGCGTATCCTGACGACCCATAAACCCAACCTGATGCTCATCAACTTTATGGAGCCTGACGGCTTTGCCCATGCCGCTAACTGGCCCAACTACCTGCGCGGCATTTCCCGGGACGACAGGTACGCTAAAGAGCTTTGGGACTTTCTGAATGAAGACGAGACCTTCCGGGGCAAAACCACCCTGTTTATCACAGCTGACCACGGGCGCCACCTGAATGGGATAGACGGAGGGTTTGTGGACCATGGCGATAGCTGCCCCGGCTGTCAGCAAATTTACCTGCTGGCAATGGGCCCGGACTTCAGGCGCGGAACCGTTGAGACAAGGCATACCCTGATTGACCTTGCCCCGACAGTGGCCCGCCTGCTTCATTTCACCATGGACTCGCTGGTGGTGGTGCCGCGCGTAGATACCACCTATGTAACTTCTCCGGCCGACAGCGCCCAGGCCGCTCTGGGGCAGGATTCTATCCGGCTGGAGATTGTGATGGATACGACCGTGCTGAAGGCCAGGGTGATAGAAGAGCTCTTCAAATAACTTTTGCGCCTTCCCGGAAAGTATAAACTTTAAGCCGCTGTAGGTATGAAATCGTGGCTGCTATACTTCCTGCTTCTTTGGCTGCTACCCGGCACGCCCTTGCTTCTCCGGGCTCAGAATGATACCACTGTACTTGCTGCTTCAGAAGAAAAGCTCGCGGATAGCCTGCGGGCGCTGCAAAACCCGCTATTCCGGAGCGAGGAGGTGCTGCATTTTACCCTCCGCATGGATGTGAAGACGGTGCTGCGCGATGTTGACGATGACCGGAAATCGCATGAGGCGGTGCTGATTTACAAAGGGGCAGATGGGGCTGAGGTGGAGGAGAAGCTGAAGGTAAAGGTGCGCGGCAACCGCCGCCGCGACCCTACCGTGTGCAACTTTCCGCCGCTGCAGCTCAATTTCTCGCGCAAAACCGTGCAGAGCACCATCTTTGGAAAAGTGAATAAGCTGAAGCTGGTCACGCACTGTATCAACGATGAATATGTGCTGCGTGAGTACCTGGTCTACAAAGTATACAACACCCTGACTGAGGCCAGTTACCGCGTGCGCCTGTGCCGGGTGCAGTACGAGGACCAGAAAGGCAGGCGTGACACAGAAACCGGCTACGCTTTTCTGATTGAGGATGACGATGTGATGGCCGCGCGCAACGGCGCAACCGTGGTGCCGGAGCAGGCGCTGGTGCGTATGGACCGGGCGGAAACAGCGGCCATGGCCCGGGTGGCTTTTTTCCAGTTTCTGATCGGAAACACCGATTGGTCGGTGCCCTACCGGCATAACATCGATTTGCTGCAGACCGATCCCCTCTCGGCGCCTATCCCCGTTCCCTTCGATTTTGATTATGCCGGCATCGTGGGCACGCCCTACGCCACTCCGCCCCCGGAACTGGGCATCAGCTCGGTGCGGCAGCGGCTTTTCAGGGGCTATACTTTTACAGACGAAGCATACGCGCAGGTGCGGGATCTATTTAACAAACGCAGGCGCGATATTTACAGGGTATATCAGGACTTTCCGCTGCTGGACAGGCGCTACATCCGGCAAACCACCAAATACCTGGACCAGTTCTATGAGGTGCTCAACAACCCACGGGATTTTCAGAATGCCTTTGTGAAGCAGGGGCAAAAGAACCTGCGCTCTGGCGTGGTGGTGAAAGGACTGGAAAAATAAAACCCCTTCCTGCAACCAGAAAGGGGTTTATACTTATACTTTATTCTTTTACATCAGCTCGGCCAACTCCAGCCACCGGAATTCCTTTTCTTCCAGCTGCCCGTTTATACTTTCCAGCTCCGTAGCAAGCGCGTGCAGTGATTCGTGGTCGGTGACGCCCCCGCTGTTCATGGTGTCGATGATCTCGGCTTTGCGGGTTTCGAGCTGTGCTATTTCCTTCTCCAGCTGCTCGTACTCCTTTTTCTCGTTGTAAGTGGCCTTGCGCTTGTTATTCGTTTGCTCCGGCTTTTTCTCTGCAACAGGTGCGGGTGTGGCCGCTTTGGCCTCATCCTGCTGTAGCTTGTCCTGTTTTTCCTGCTCCTTCTGCCACTCGCGGTAGTCGGAGTAGTTGCCTGCAAAGTTGCGGATCTTGCCCTCGCCCTCAAACACGAACAGGTGCTCCACCAGGCGATCCATAAAGTAGCGGTCGTGGCTCACGATAATTAGGCAACCGCCGAAGTTGAGCAGGAAGTCCTCCAGGATGTTGAGCGTGATGATGTCCAGGTCGTTGGTAGGCTCGTCGAGGATGAGGAAGTTCGGGTTTTTGATGAGCACGCGCAAAAGCTGCAGGCGGCGCTTTTCGCCACCGCTCAGCTTGCTTACAAACGTATACTGCTGCGGGGGCGCAAACTGGAAGTGCTGCAGAAACTGGCTCGCTGTAATCACTTCGCCGTTGGCCATCTCCACCACCTCGGCAATCTCCTTCACAATATCAATCACGCGCTGGTCTTCCTTATACTCCAGCTCATCCTGGGTGTAATAGCCAAAAACGGTAGTCTGGCCAGCCTCGATGATGCCGGTATCTGGCTGAAGCTTGCCCGTAAGCATGTTCAGGAAGGTTGATTTGCCGGCGCCGTTGGGGCCAACAACCCCAATGCGGTCCTTCTTCTTGAACACGTAGCTGAAGTCGTCTACAATCTTCTTCTCCCCAAAGGACTTGGAGATATGCTCTACCTCGATGATTTTACCGCCCTGGCGCGTGGTTTTAACCGATAGCTCCAACTGCGGCCCGGAAGTCTTTTTGGCGGCCTTTTCCTTCAGCTCCTCAAAAGCATCCACCCTATACTTGGCCTTGGTGCCGCGTGCCTTCGGCTGGCGGCGGATCCAGTCGAGTTCCTTGCGCATCAGGTTGCGGGCTTTCTCGGTTTCTGCCGCAGCGGATTGCTCGCGCTCAGCCTTTTTCTCCAGAAAGTAGCTGTAGTTGCCCTTGTAAGTATAAATCTCGCCGTTTTCCAGCTCGGCTATCTCGTTGGCCACCTTATCCAGGAAGTAGCGGTCGTGGGTCACCATCAGCAGGGTGGTGTTCTGCGTGCTCAGCATTCCCTCCAGCCACTCGATGGTGTCCAGGTCCAGGTGGTTGGTAGGCTCGTCCAGGATGAGCATATCGGGCTCCTCTATCAGCACACGGGCCATGGCCACGCGCTTGCGCTGGCCGCCGGAGAGGTGCTTTACCTTGGCGTCGAGGTTGGTGATGCCCAGTTTGGAGAGGATCTGCTTTACCTTCACCTCAAAATCCCAGGCCTGCAGCTCGTCCATGCGCTCCATGAGCTTCTGCATTTTCTCGTCGCCGGTGCTGGGGTTGGCAATGGCGGCCTCATACTCCTTTATCAGCTGCAGCGTCTCGTTCTGCATGGCAAAGATGGTCTGCTGCACGGTCAGCTCCTCATCGAACTCCGGGTTCTGACCCAGGTAGCCGATGCTGACTTCCTTACGCACGCTCACGCTTCCCTCGTCGGGGGGAAGTTTGCCGGCCAGTACGTTAAGCAAGGTGGTTTTGCCGGAGCCGTTTACGCCCACCAGCACCACGCGCTGTCCCTGGCTGATGCCAAAGCTGAGGTTTCTGAAAAGCCATCGGTCGCCGAAGCTTTTCGCAATGTTTTCTGCGGAAAGGAAATTCATAACTACAAAGTTAGCGATGTGCGGCCACAAACGGTAATGCCGCCGCTACAAAGCCGAAAGTATAAAGTATAAAAAAGGCCGGCCCTGCGGGGCCGGCCTTTCCAGATACGGTTAAAGTTTGTTTTTAAAGCACGTTATCCTGGGTTGCATGACGTCTGGCAAACGACTCGCTTGGCTTGCGGTGGGTTGTAAGCGATGCCAGGATGGAGAACACGCCACCAATCAGGTGCGGCATATAAACCCGGTCAGCGAAGTTAAACAACCAGGGTGATATGGCCAGAATCACGCCCAGGCCAAAGTCTACCATCAGGTGCGACTGCATCGGGATCTTGTGTATCAGGCCCACCTCAAAGTCGGTAAACACGGTTTGCAGCAGCACCAGAATGCCTGCCACCACCATCACCCAGGTAGCCGAGTCTACATCGGAGAAACCGAACAGCCATGGGGCTGCTATAAAAATCAGCCCTACCACATAGTCAAGAACCCCGTGGAACCGGGTTGGAATAAATCTCATAAAAAACCTCCTTTCATAATTGGTTTACAGCCTATTATACGAGGGGTTCAGGTTTTATATGAGAAATAGTGCAATTTTTTTAGGTAAACGGCTATTCATTTACCACCAGCGTGCGCGCCAGGTAGTCGTGCATCATCTGGTGCCTGCGGGAGTTGACCATCAGTACAAAGCCCAGACCGAACGGCAGCAAAGACAGGATTTTGGTAAAATAACGCAGGTTGGCCTGTGCAAACCCGATAGGTTTGCCACGCAGGTCGGTCACGCGCATGCCCAGCGTATACTTGCCAATGGTAGCCTGTCTTTGGGAAGATTCCAGAAATGTATAGTAGGCCCAGTGCAATATCGGGAAGAAGGGGTTCAGGAAAACCTCTTTGGCAGCCAGCAGCAACTCGCTTACATCTATTTTACCAGCCAGCACGGATTCCCAGGAATAAACATGTTGCGGCGCGCTGCTGAAGCCGTATACAACCAAGGTATAAATAAAGACCAGCAGAGTAGTATCCACCAGAAAGGAAACGAAGCGGGCAGGGAGCGTGCCGTATAAGGCGGAGCGTTTAACCGTGGGTGCGGGCGATAGCGTTATCGTGCTTTGCATGTGCAATAGGGTATAAGGTTCCGAAGGCCTGTTGCAGGGCCTGATGTTCGTCTCTTCACTCCAAACTGGAGGGGCTCCTTTGGTAAGGTTAGTTACCTTGAGAGATAACTAAGTGTGGCGTAAGTTGAAGTAGTTTAAATATAGATATTTATGATTTACAGAGCAATAGCTTGGATAATATTTATTTATATAAACTATCTTGTCAGCAATTTAACTTTTTGCAGTGAGTATAAATTCAAAAAGGTTACAAGAATTTGTGAGCGTACGTATTTAAAGGGTGAATAGCCTAAACAGCCGGTTTTTCATTAATTTAGCCCGTTATGAAGGAGGAAAAGAGCGAACGACCGATAGGGGTTTTTGACAGTGGAATCGGCGGGCTTACGGTGGCCCAGGCGATTATAAATGTGCTGCCGCAGGAACGTATTGTATACTTTGGCGATACGGCCCACCTGCCGTACGGCGATAAATCCACAGCAGCCATACAAGCCTATTCGGTGAAGATATGCGACCTGCTGATCCGGCAGCAGTGTAAGGTAATTCTCATTGCCTGCAACTCGGCCTCGGCAGCGGCCTACGAGCTGGTAAAAGAGTATGTGGGCAGCAAAGCCAAGGTGCTGAACGTGATAGATCCGATTGTGCAGTATATTGGCCATACGTACCCGGAAAAAACGATTGGCCTGATTGGCACGAAGCAAACAGTCAACTCCAACGTGTACCGCAAAAAAGTAGACGCGCTGGATAAAAACATCACCCTCCGGTCGGTGGCGACGCCGCTGCTGGCCGCCATGATCGAGGAGGGCTTCTTTAACGACTCTATTTCCGAGAGCGTGATAAACGCTTATCTGTCGGACCCGCAGTTGAAGGGAATGGAGGCGCTTATACTTGGCTGCACCCACTATCCGCTCATCAAAAAGCAAATTGAGGCCTATTACCAGGGCAGAGTGGATGTGCTGGATGCAAGCCAGATTGTGGCGCAGCACGTGAAGGAGTACCTGGAGCAGCACGACCTGGCCGCCAGCCAGCGCTCCGGCGACCATACCTTCTACGTTTCTGACTTCACCCGCTCTTTTGAGGAAAGCACCCGCATTTTCTTTAAACGCAAAGTGCACCTGGAGCATTATCCGCTGTGGGAATGATGGGAGTTTGGGAGTTAGAGAGTTAAAGAGTTAGAGAGTTAGAGAGTTAAAAAGGTTAGGAGGTAGAGAGTATTTAACTCCGGTAATCTATTTCCCGCTGTTCCGGACATCCTTGTCCGGAACCAAGGCTGCCGCGGATTTCCAAGTCCGCGTAGGTCATACTTTTATACTTGTCAGAATCAGGATTTACAGGATTAATGGATTTACAGGATTTTATACTTTGGCTATACTTCGGTATTATACTTTAATTTCTGGCGCAAGCGTCCGCTTGTGCCTCCCATGAACCGCCGCTTCTCCTTCCGCTGGCGTGGGCTTGCAACCCGTGCCTTACTATGGTGTTGGGTTTTCCCGAAATGCTTCGGGACAGGGCAACCCAACTGGCTTGAAAAGCCATACTTATACTTTGGCTATACTTTTATACTTGCCGGTTTATACTTTCCTAGTCACTGCTTCCTTCAACTTGAAGCAAGCTATTCTTTCAAAACACCGCTGTTCCTCTAGTTCCCACAAACCTAACGTTGCATCGCTGACTTTCTGCCCTCCCAGGCCGGGAGGCCTCGCCTTGGGGGTAGGGGCCCTCGATAAGGGCATCGCGCGGTGTACATTTCCTTTGCTGCCCTTCGGTCGCAATGCCTTTCAGGCACCGGAAATCTACAAGGCGCTCAACCCAAAGGCTGGGAATCATTCGATAGCCATGGCTAACGGAGCTTCAGCCAAAGTCCCCCTTCGAAGGGGGTAGGGGGATGTAATCGACAGCAAATGATTCCCCTCCCCGGAGGGGCTAGGGGTGGGTTTATACTTTGTAGGGACAGGTCGCGACCTGTCCGTGCGAGAACGGAGGCTATGGAATTTATACATCAGCCAAAGTAATCACAGACTCCCCTCCTTGGACTACCGAGAACGCGAGTTCGAAGGTAGCGAGCGAAGCTCTGAGGGGCCAGGGGTGGTTGGACCCGGTACTACAAAACTCCCTCCCCTGTTCTTAGGGGAGGGCCGGGGTGGGGTTAATACGCAGCCAGCTCTAGTTGGACCCGGCACCACCACCCCCTCAACCTAAGTATAAATCCAGCCAAACCCGGGAGCTTCCACGTAAAAAGCGTATCTTTATAAGCCAATCAAGACGAACCCTGATGAAGAAGAAGTACCTGACCATAGGAGACCTGAAGCGGAACGCCTTTATCGTGGCCGCCGCTGCCTGCATGGGCCTGACCAGCTGCGGACCCAATACCCAGAATGAAGAATGGAAAACCGGTGACGAGGTGAAAGTGCCGGATGGCATTATCACAGAGCTTACTGAGGAGGCGCCGGACCAGTGGAAAATCACGGACGAGCGCACCACGGCCCCCGGTAAAAGTATGGCCATCCTGAAGTATAACGACGGCCGTGTGGATACGCTGCAGGGCCTGGAGCTGGAGAGCCAATTGAAGGCGCTGGCTGATAACCAGCAGGTATACCAGCAGGGCGGAGGCTTTGGGATGGGCAATGTGCTGTGGTGGAGCGCGCTGGGCTATATGGCCGGCCGCACCATGGGCCCGCAGGCAGGTTATTACGCCAATCCCGGGGTGATGAACAACACGGCCGCCTGGCGCCAGGATGTGCAAACCTACCGCCAGCAATCCACCGCGCCACGCACCGGCCGCAGCGGCTACTTTAGAGGCAGCGGCACCGGTACCGGCGGCTAAGTTATACTTTACCCCAAGAATTAATGCTGAATAAGGATAAGTTAAGCGTTCGCCTGGAGCCTCATTCCGGCGACATAGACACCGCTGTGCGCGGGCTTGGCTGGGAGTGGTGCGTGGAAGACGGCTGCGCCAACTATGTGCCCGGCGAAGCGGTGGTGCTGCCGGAGCAGGAAGCCGATGCACTGCTGGAGGCTGCCGGAACCCTGTACGAGATGATGGTGAATGCCGTGCCCGATGGGCTTCCGGATGAATTTCTAAAAGTGCTGGGTATCCCGGAGAACCTGTGGGAGCTGCTACGCCAATCCTGGAACGACGACAGGCATTGGCACCTGTACGGCCGCTTCGACCTGGCTCAGACGCCGGAAGGCCCCAAGCTGCTGGAGTTCAACGCTGATACCGCTACCTCCATCCCTGAAACCGCTGTGGTGCAATGGGCCAGCCTAGCTGCGGCCGGTAAGAATGAGGCCCGGCAATACTCTGGCCTGTACGAGGCGCTGGTAGAACAGCTCAAAACTTGGCGCATGCTCAACTCCGATCTGGCTCCGGCCTTGCTGCTCACCTACATCGGCAGCAGCGCCGAGGATGAGGCTAATTGCGCTGTACTGGCGCAGGCCGCGAACGAGGCAGGTTTTGAGGCGCACCTTTGCCCGATTGAGCAGGTAAACATCTCCACAGAAGGCGCAGAGAAAGGCGTGTGGGCGCAGATAGGCGCCGAGCAGTGGCGACAATTCCCGTTCCTGTTCAAGCTTCTGCCCTGGGAACAAATTGCCTGGGAGGAACCGGAGCTGCTCGAGAGCCTGACCTACCTGGCCAGTATGCGCAACGTGGTCATTGCCAACCCGGCTTATACCTTGCTGTTTCAGAGCAAAGGCATGCTGGCCTGGCTCTGGAAAGCGTACCCGTACCACCCGCTGCTCCTCGAAACCGACCTGTCGCCCATCCAAGGCAAGTATATCCGCAAGCCATACTTCGGCCGCGAGGGCCAGAGCGTGGAGGTAGTGGACAAAGTAAGTATAACCAAGGTACGGGGCGATTACGACAGTCAGCAGCAGGTATACCAGCGCTGGTGCGAGCTGCCCGAAGACAATAAAGGCTATAAGTACCAGGCCGGCGTGTTCTGGGCCGGCGAAGGCTGCGCGATTGGCTTTAGAAGGGAGAAAGGCATTATCACCAACCTCTCGCAGTTCGTGCCGCACCTGGTAGCATAATTTATACTTTAAAGATACACGATGACGATAGAATCGGAGGAAGAGTTGGTAGGAATGCAGCAGGTAAGCGAAGCCGTTGCGGTTACCCTCAAGAAAATGCGTGAGTATACCAAGCCGGGCATCACCACCAAACAGCTCGATGCGTATGGCTACGAGGTGCTGCAATCCTTCGGGGCGAAGTCTGCACCCAAAATCACCTACGACTTTCCCGGCTATACGTGCATCAGCATCAACAACGAGGCTGCGCACGGCATCCCTTCCGAAAACACGGTGCTGAAAGAGGGCGATTTGGTGAATATAGACGTGTCGGCGGAGTTAAACGGCTTTTATGCCGACAATGGCGGCTCTTTTATACTTGGCAAGGACGTGCACGGGCTGAAAAAGCTGGTGGATACCTCCGTGAGCGCGCTGCACAAGGCGCTGAAGGAAATCAGGGGCGGAAAACGAATCTCCGAGATAGGCAGAATCATTGAAATGGAAGCCAAAAAGAATGGCTTTAAGGTAATCAAGAACCTGGTGGGCCACGGCGTAGGCAGAAGCCTGCATGAAGCGCCAAACGAGATTCCCTGCTTTTATGACCGCTACAACACGCAGCGCTTCCGGAAAAACACGGTGGTTGCCGTAGAAACCTTTATCTCCACTAAGGGCAGTTATACCCACGAGAAAGGCGACGGCTGGACGCTGCTTGCCGAACGTGGTGGTTATGTGGCGCAGCACGAACACACCATCCTCATCACCGACAGCGAACCGATTATCCTTACCAAATCAAACGGTATATAAGCCGCTGCACAGCCTCTAGCAGTTTATACTGCGCCCGGTAGAGTGGGAAAATTAGAAATTTGAAGATGTGGCGATTTCTGAAGTATAGCTATACGTTACCCCTGTGCCTGTTGCTCTTTTGCTGTAAGCAAGTGCAGCAGGAGGAGAGGGAAGTCATGATTCCCTTCACGCAGGATGATATTACCCAAATCTATAGCTTGGCTTTCGATTCTTTATTAGGGCGATCTGATAGATGGTTAGATGCGGAGCCTGTAATGGTTAACGATAGTGTAGTTGTGGAGGTAATCTTTAGTCCAGAAGATGAACCGCACCATTTTACTGATAGATTATTTTCAGAAGAAAGATATACAGCTAGTGGGAAAGATCTCTTAAAGAAATATGATGGATTCGAAGAAGAGCGGTTCAGAGAGATAATTGCGGATAGTACCTGGAAATTCTATAAGATTGTAGAACCTGGAAGTTTGAATACTTCTTTTAAGTATAAGCTAGTCCCTGTGCTGAAAGGTAAAGAATCATACTACCCTGGAGATACCTTAGGTGCTGTTTGGTTAAATAATATTGCTTTCAATAAAAGTGCTGATCATGCTATTGCAGTAGTACTTTTTACTAAAGATCCGGATTGGGGATTTGAAAAAGCATACTTCTTCACAAAAGAGAATGATAAGTGGAGGGTTGTCGGGCAGAACAGCCTGTTGATCTGGTAAAGTTCTATTTGCAGGAACTGGTCGCGACCTGTCAGCACAGTACCAATAGCTATGAAACTCATACTCTAAAATTGGCAGTCGCAGACTCCCCTCTTTGGACTACCGAGAACACGAGTTTGAAGGTAGCGAGCGCAGCTCTGAGGGGCAGGGGTGGTTGGTTTGGGGACTCAGATGATCCTCCCCATCCACAAATCCCGCAAATCCTGATTCTGACAAAATTCTATTCTCCAAATTATACCCTACCTTTGCGGGGATAAAGACAAACGCTATGCTCGCTTTTCTGCTGACCTTAGGAGCCTTGCTGGGAGTGGTGATTGTGCTGGCCTATGCTGAGCGCAAGGTGGCCGCTTTTATGCAAGACCGCATGGGGCCTACCGAGGCAGGGCCGCAGGGCTCGCTGCAGGCGGTGGCCGATGTGCTGAAGCTGCTGCAGAAAGAAGACATCGTACCGGCAGCTGCCGACAAAGGGCTGTTCAGGCTGGCGCCCATTCTCATCTTCGCGGCTGTTTTCGCGGGCTTTGCGGTGATTCCCTTCACACCAGATTTAGTGCCTGCCGGAATTGGCATCGGCGTGTTTTACCTGCTGGCCATTATCTCGCTGGATGTGGTGGGGCTGCTGATGGCCGGCTGGGGCTCGAATAACAAGTATGCCATGCTGGGCGCGATGCGCTCGGTGGCCCAAATCGTGTCTTATGAGATTCCGGCGGGGCTGGCTATACTTTCAGTGGTGATGGTGTGCCAGTCGCTGGACTTCCAGGAGATAAGTTACCAGCAGGGGGCGCTGATGAATCAGTTTCCGGGACTGGAGTACGAGATGAACTGGCTCTTCGGTATTGAGGCCTTGGGTATCAACACCACTACTATCGGCGGCATCACGACCTGGAACATTTTCCGGGCGCCTATACTTTTGGTAGCCTTTGTGATATACTTCATTGCCTCGCTGGCCGAGAGCAACCGCGCGCCGTTCGACATCCCGGAGGCAGAGTCGGAGCTGGTGGCGGGTTTCCACGTAGAGTACTCGGGCTTCCGGTTTGCGGTGCTATTTCTGGCCGAGTATAGCATGATGGTGTTGGTGTGTCTGGTAGCGGTAGTGCTTTTCCTGGGCAGTTGGAACACGCCCTTGCCGAACATTGGCCCTGTGGCACTGGCCTACTGGAGCTCCGGCACGCCCGGAGAACTATCAAGTATACTGTGGGGAGTTTTCTGGCTGCTGAGCAAGACTTTTATACTTTTATTCCTGCAGCTGCAGCTTCGCTGGACCTATCCGCGCCTGCGCGTAGACCAACTCATGCACCTGTGCTGGAAAGTGCTCACGCCGGTAGCGCTGGCTGTAGTTTTAATAGCCGGCATCTGGCGTTTGTTGATGATTTAAATTAGACTCAAGAGAGGGAAATCAGATACAGTTGATAGCCGGTTGTAGTGCGCATAAAGATTAAAATTAAAAGGATATGGATAAGAGAATTGCAATTAAAATAATGTTGTGGCTAGTCGTAGCTATCACGATTTTTCACATGGCAATTCTTTTCAAGGTGATTCCTTACGAAATTACATGGGGTGGTAGATTGAAAAGTGATGCTGAGATGTACGTGTTCGAATCAATATCTTTAGCAATCAATTTCTTTCTGGGTTTCATTCTTTTAATAAAAGGGGAGTATGTGAAGCCGATCTTACCCCTGAAATTTGTGAACATTGTTTTATGGGCATTTCTGGTATTGTTTATCTTAAACACTATTGGAAACATGGTAGCAAAGACAAATTTCGAGAAATACTTTGCCATCATAACGCTGTCTTTCTCTATTCTGATTTGGATTACTCTGAACAAAAGCAAAAAGCCACGAAGGCACAACAACACCTATAGTGCATAAACGCACCATAGCCCAGTCTGATGCATAACTTTATCGAGGCACTAAGGAAGAGATTACAGGAGCCACTGCCCGGTGAAGCTGCTCATAACCTGATGGCAAGCACCACCCGGACTAACCTTAAACTCAGACCGAAGCCTGACAGCCAGACGAAAGAGAGTGCTGTACTGATATTATTTTACCAGGATAAGGAACAAATAAAGCTGCCACTTATCCTGAGGCCTGTTTATGCGGGCGTACATAGCGGCCAGATTGGGCTGCCCGGAGGCAGAAGGGAAAAAGCGGATGCAGATTTCTACGAAACAGCCTTAAGAGAGGCGCAGGAAGAAATAGGCATCAACCCGGCAGAGGTTACCGTTGTTGGCCACCTGAGCGATCTCTTTGTATTTGCCAGCAACCATATGGTGCATCCGGTGGTTGGTTATATGGAGCATAAGCCGGCTTTTTTGGTTGACCCCAGGGAAGTGGACCAACTGATAGAAGTGCCGCTCTCCACGCTGCTCGATACAAGCATCCGGGGGATTACTAACTTTGTGGTAGCTGGCAACATAGAGATATCTGCGCCTTATTTTGGGGTGGACGGCCATACGGTTTGGGGTGCCACTGCTATGATGCTGAGTGAGTTGCTAAGTATAATAAATGAGCTGGAGGAGGACGCGCTCTGAGTGCGTTGAACGCTTAACTCATAATTCTTAACTTGAACGAAGTGAAAAAACATACAGGTTTTGGGTACGTGGTGAAGTCGCTGGTGAGCGGACTTGGCCTGACGTGGCGGCACTTTAAGAACGCCCGCAACCGCCGCACACCGGAGTATGTGTCGGACGAGAACTACTTTAAGCAGCCCGATGGCATGGCCACGCTCAAGTATCCGTACGAGGCTATCCCCGTGCCCGACAACGGCCGCTACCGCCTGCACAACGAGATTGACGACTGTATTGTCTGCGACCTCTGCGCCAAGATATGCCCGGTCAACTGCATTACGATTGAGTCTGTAAAGGCTACAGAGGATATTGGCATGACTTCCGACGGCACTAAAAAACGCCTCTACGCGCCGGTGTTCGACATCGACATGGCCAAATGCTGCTACTGCGGCCTCTGCACCACCGTTTGCCCCACCGATTGCCTCACCATGACGCCAGTGTATGATTTCGCGGAAGTAAACATCAAGAACATGGTCTACCACTTCACCGACCTCACACCGGAGCAGGCCGAGGAGAAGAAGCAGTTGCTGGCCAAACAGCAGGAAGAAATGGCCGCCGCCAAAGCAGCCGCGTTGGCAGCACGGAAGCAGCAGGGGTAATTGTTAAAGTAAAAACAATTCATAGCGCAAGCGTCCGCTTGTGCTCCCGAAACAGGAGCTAAAAAGGCACAAGCGGACGCTTGCGCCAGAAGACGAACAACGAATAACTAACAACGAACAACTAAACCGTGCTTTTCTACCTCTTCGCCATACTTGCCATACTTTCGGCAGCCTATGTAGTGCTGACGCGCAACCTGCTGTATGCGGGCTTTTCGCTGCTGATAACCTTGCTGAGTATAGCCGGCATTTACGTACTGCTGTTTGCCGACTTTGTGGCCGTCACGCAGCTGATGGTGTATGTGGGCGGGGTGCTGGTGCTGATTCTTTTCGGCATCATGCTCAGCAGCCGCGTGCACAACAAGTCGGTGCTGTCGGAGAGCGTGAACAAAGTATGGGGTACGCTGGTGGCCGGGCTTATACTTGTCGGGCTGAGCTATGCCATCCTGAAGGCGAATGTTGCCTCGCTGCCCTGGCTGCAGCCTTCCGAGGTGGATGTGCTGGGTAATCAGAAAAGCACGGTGCAAAGTATAGGCATTAAGCTGATGACCGATTTTGTGGTGCCTTTTGAGCTGGCTTCGCTGCTGCTGCTCATCGCCCTGATGGGTGCCGCCTACGTCGCCACCGAAAAACAGAACGCATAAGTATGGAGCAGATTCCGTTAGAGCATATTTTACTTTTGAGCGCGGTACTGTTCAGCATCGGAGTGCTGGCCGTTATCTCCAAGCGCCATGCGGTGGTAGTGCTGATGGGTATCGAGCTGATTTTTAATGCGGCCAACCTCAACCTGGTTGCCTTCAGCCGCCACGACCCCACGTTGCTGCAGGGCCAGATGTTCTCCCTCTTCGTTATCCTGGTCGCTGCCGCTGAGGCAGCCGTGGCGCTGGCCATCGTGCTGCGGGTGTACCAGTACTTTAAAACGGCCAACCTGAATCAAATCGTTACGCCAGAGAAATAAAGTCTATGGTACAGAAATCAACTTTCAGCGTTTCAAAAATGGATTGTCCCTCAGAGGAGCAGATGATCCGGATGAAACTGGAGGACGATGCAACCATAACGCGGCTGGACTTCGATATTCCGAACAGGCAGTTAACCGTTATTCACTCCGGAGAGGCTGATGCGATAGCGGGAGCCATTAATGAGTTGAAGCTGGATGCCGCTTTACTCTCTTCAGAAGAAACAGCGGCTGTGACAACGGCTTCACAACCTGCAGCAGAACGAAGGTTGCTGTGGATCGTGCTCCTGATCAACTTCGGTTTTTTTGTGCTGGAAATGATAACCGGCTTCCTGTCGAGATCCATGGGGCTGGTGGCTGATTCGCTGGACATGCTGGCGGATGCTTTTGTGTATGGCCTGGCGCTGTTTGCAGTAGGAGGGGCCGCTAGTCGCAAAAAGAGTATCGCCAGGATTAGCGGATACCTGCAGTTAGGGTTAGCCATACTTGGTTTTGCCGAGGTAATCCGCCGGTTTCTCGGCTTCGAGGTTACTCCAGCCTTCCAGACCATGATCCTGGTGTCTTTCCTGGCTTTGCTGGGGAATGCTGCCTCCCTCTACGTGTTGCAGAAGTCAAAGAGCCGGGAAGCACACATGCAGGCCAGCGTAATCTTTACCTCGAACGACGTGATCGCGAATATCGGTGTAATCCTGGCCGGGGTGCTGGTATACTTCACCGCTTCCAAAATCCCTGATCTTATCATCGGAGCCATGGTCTTCCTGCTGGTGGCAAGAGGTGCATTCCGCATCCTGAGCCTGTCTAAATAGTAAGAAAGCCCCTTCTGCTATATAGAGTTAAAGATTAGCTATTAAGAGAAGCACTTTCTCCTTAACTTTGCCCGCTGTTTGCTGGCCCCGGCCATGCCTTTCCCTAACAAAACCAGAAGTATACTTTGGAGCTATCCGAACTCTTAAAGCCTTTGGCGGGCACACCCCAAACCACAGCTGCGCTGGTGGTGCTGTTGCTGCCGCTGCTGGGCTTTCTGGTGCTGTTTATAGTGGGCAAGCGCCTGCCGCGCCACGGCGACTGGCTGGGCATCGGGCTGACGGCGGTGGCATTTATACTTTCCGGGTGGCTGTTTGCGCAGACCTGGAACACCGCCACCTTTCACGCGCGCACTACCTGGTTCAGCCTGCCGGGCAACTCCCTGACCGACTTTACGGCTGGTATCCTGCTCGATAACCTCACGGTGCTGATGCTGGTAATTGTCACTTTCATCTCGCTTTTGGTGCAGCTGTTCTCGGTGGGCTACATGCACGGCGACAAGGGCTACAGCCGCTACTTTGCCTTCCTGGGCCTGTTTACCTTTAGCATGCTGGGTATTGTGCTGGTGGATAACCTGCTGCTGCTGTTTATGTTCTGGGAGCTGGTGGGGTTATCCTCATACTTGCTCATTGGCTTTTGGTTTGAGAAACCGGCTGCGGTGGCGGCCAGCAAAAAGGCTTTTCTCATTAACCGCATCGGCGATATTGGGTTGCTGCTCGGGCTGTTCGCTTTCTATACTTATTTCCGCACCTTCGACCTGGAGGCGCTGCGTCTGCTCATCGGGAATGGAGTCTGGGAGGGCGGCAGTTTTGTAACGTCTTATACTTTAAACAACCAGGAGTGGCTGGTGGAGCTGGGGCCGGTCTTCCTGACGGTGGCGGGGCTGGGGCTGTTTATGGGCTGTGTGGGCAAGTCGGCGCAGTTTCCGCTGCAGGTCTGGCTGCCGGATGCCATGCAGGGGCCGACGCCCGTGTCGGCACTCATCCACGCAGCTACCATGGTGGCAGCCGGCGTATACCTGGTGGCCCGCTGCTATGCCTTCTTTACGCCGGAGGCGCTTGCCGTTATCGCCTTGGTAGGAGCCCTGACAGCCCTGGTTGGTGCCCTGGTGGCACTCACGCAGTATGACATCAAAGCCGTGCTGGCTTTCTCCACCATCTCGCAGCTGGGCTATATGGTGATGGGCATGGGCGTGGGCGCGCACGACGCGGCGCTGTTTCACCTGTCTACCCACGCGTTTTTCAAGGCCGCGCTCTTCCTCAACTCGGGCATCATCATCCACGCCATGCACCGTGGGCTGCACCAGCACCACCTGCCCCTCGACGCGCAGGACATTCGCCATATGGGAGGCTTGCGCAAAGCGATGCCGCTAACATTTTATACGTACCTGGTGGCAGCAGCCGCGCTGGTTGGCCTGCCGCTTTTCTCCGGATTCTTATCAAAAGACGCCATCCTTTCTGGCAGCTGGGCCTGGGCGCAAACCATGGGAGGCGGTTTATACTTTGTCATCCCGGTAATCGGATTCTCGGTAGTGCTGCTCACGGCTTTCTACATGGCGCGGCACATGTGGTTTATCTTCTTCGGCGAGTTCAGGGCAGCATTTCCGGTGCAGGACGTGCGGGGGAAGGCAGGGCAGGAGGTGGAGCGCGTGATGCTGTTGCCGGTGATCCTGCTGGCTATACTTTCGCTGGGCATTTTCTTCTCGCTTAACCCGCTGAGTTTCGGCGGCAGCTGGCTTCTGCAGGGCATCAGCCTGGAAAAACTATCCACCTCCTACATCTTGTCTGATGAGCTGGTGCAGGCGGTGATAGCACGCGATGCAGCCAACCATACCCTGCACCTGGTTTTTGGTATACTTTCCACTTTGCTGGGCGTAGCAGGCATTAGTTGGGCTATTCTAAAGTATAAAAGCAGAACAATAGGTCAGTTGCTGCACGAGCAGCCGCAGGGTAGGCTGGCGCAGTTCTCGCACCAGCATTTCCGCCTCAACGAGTTTTATGACAGAACTTTTGTGCAGCCCACGCTTCGGCTAGGTCACCAGCTTTACCGCATCGACATAAAAGTTATTGACTATGTGCTAAACAATGGCAGCAAGGCGCTGGTGATCCTGGCCAAGTTCGTGGCCTGGGTAGATCGCTGGGTAGTGGATGGACTGGTGTGGCTGGTGGGGGCGCTCTCCAAAGTAACGGGACGTGTGGGCCGCGGGCTGCAGAACGGCAAGGTGCAGAGTTACTTCGCCTACTCGCTGTTCGGATTTATTTTGCTGATGCTATATATCATCCTGTTTTGATTTACCTTTGAAGTCATGATTTTCGGGATGAAAGGATGAACAGGAGGCGGAAATCAGGAATTTGAAAATTTAGGATTGAATTTACGCTATGTCGGACAGCAAATCCGGAACAGCAAAAGGTACACGCAGCGTCGTGCTACTTGATTCGTGATACTTGTGTCGAATACATAAATGGATTTTATACTTACCAGCCTCATTTTTACACCCTTATTGGCAGCGCTTGTCATCTTGCTGCTGCCGGTGCGCCTGCATAAGCCGATAAAGGCGGTGACCCTGCTGGCAGCCCTGGTGCAGATGGGGCTGGCTATACTTTTATACTTCCGGTTCGACGGAGGCGCGGCCGCTAACGGGCAGATGGGCTACCAGTTTGTGCAGAAACTTAACTGGATTGGCTTCTCGCTCGGCAACCTGGGGCGTTTCCAGATCGACTACTTCGTGGGCGTGGATGGGGTGAGCATCAGCCTGGTGCTGCTCACGGGCCTGGTGGGCGTCATCGGGGTGATCTCCTCCTGGAACATCACCAAAAACGTGAAGGGTTATTTCCTGCTCTACCTCCTGCTGCTCACCAGCGTGATGGGCTGTTTTCTGGCGCTGGATTTCTTCCTCTTCTACCTCTTCTTCGAATTCATGCTCCTGCCCATGTACTTTCTCATCGGCATCTGGGGCGGCCCAAAGCGCGAGTATGCGGCTATCAAGTTCTTCATTTATACGTTGGTGGGCTCGCTATTTATCCTGATTGTGATGATCGGGCTCTATACTTCGGTGATTGACCCGGCGGCCACCGCGGTGCAGATGGGGCTGCTGGAGCGGGGGCAAGCGGCCAGTGCCGAGGTGCTCAGCCAGGTGCAGCAGATGCTGCAGCGCAACCAGATCAGCAACTACAACCTGGTGCATACCTTCAGCATTCCGGCCATGATGGAGCCGGCCAACTTTATCCCGAACAGCCTGCTGCACGTGCTCTCAGGAAGTATACTTTGGGACTTGCCGCTGCGCTTTATCGCGTTCCTGCTGCTGTTTGCCGGTTTTGCCATCAAGGTGCCGTCGGTGCCGGTGCATACCTGGCTACCCGACGCGCACGTGGAGGCGCCCACGCCTATTTCGGTGCTGCTGGCGGCCTTGCTTCTGAAAGTAGGCGGTTATGGCCTAATCCGCATCGTGTACCCCATCTTCCCGGATGCTGGCACCTACTTCTCCATACTTGTCGGGGGCCTGGGCGTGCTGTCGATTATCTACGGGGCGATGAACGCGCTGGCCATGAAGGATCTGAAGAAGCTCATCGCTTACTCCTCGGTGTCGCACATGGGCTTTGTACTGCTGGGGCTGGCCACGCTCACCAACGAGGGCGTGAACGGGGCGATCTACATGATGTTCAGCCACGGCATTATCTCAGCTATGCTGTTTCTGGTGGTGGGCGTGATTTACGACCGTGCCCATGACCGCATGATTCATAACTTCCGGGGCCTGGCCAACGCGATGCCGGCTTATACTGCCTTTGTGGTGGTGGCCTTCTTTGCCTCGCTGGGGATGCCGGGCTTCTCCGGGTTTATCTCGGAGCTGCTGGTGCTGGTGGGCGGCTTTGGTGCGCCGGAGGCCACAGGCTTGCTGCCGCGCTGGCTGACAGTGGTGGCGGTGTTTGGCCTGCTGCTGAGTGCAGCCTACTACCTGTGGGCGCTGCAGCGCATGTTCTTCGGCAAGTTTTGGATCTTTCCCGAGCTGCGGCAGAATGCCCTCATCACCGACCTGAACACAAGGGAGTACCTGATGCTGGTGCCGCTGGCAGTGCTGGCCCTGGTCTTCGGCATTTTCCCGCACCTGCTGCTGGACAAGATTGGTCTGACGGTGAACGGCTACACGGAGATGGTGCTGCTGCGCGGGCAGGAGCAGCTGGGTTTAATTTTATCAACACTACAGAAATAAGTGAACGAGCAGGCGGTATACTTGTCGGATAAGCTGGATGCCATAATTGCCGGGGCAGGCTCGCTGCTGCCGGAGCTGGTGCTGGCCGGCTTTTTCCTGCTGCTCGTGACGCTCGACCTTTTCAAGGCCCAACGTATAAAAAGGCTCTTGCCCTGGCTGGCCCTGACCGGCTTGTTCTGGGTGCTGGTGCTGCAGGTGCTGGGCGGCTATACTTCCGGCGACGAGCCTTTCCTGGATTTGCTGCTATCGGATGGGATGGCCCGCTTTGGGGGCATACTATTTAGTGCGGCAGGTATTTTTACCGTGCTCATGTCCTTGCAGCACCCGCGGCTGGAGAAGCTGCAGGAGGGCAGGGGCGAGTTCTACGCTCTTATACTCATCCTGGTGCTGGGCCTCAACCTGATGGCCAAGTCAGTGAACCTGTTGATGGTGTTTCTGGCCATTGAGCTGGTCTCCATCGCCTCCTACATCCTTACACTTACCTTTAAGCAGGAGAAACGCGCCGTGGAAGCCGGCCTGAAGTATGTGCTGTATGGCACGTTTTCGGCGGGCGTGATGCTGTACGGCATGTCGTTTTTTTATGGCCTGACGGGGACGCTGAACTATGCTTCGGAGGACTTTGCGCTGGGCCTGCTGCAGGCTGATACGCTGCTGGTAACCGTGGCTGCGGTGCTGGTGCTGGCCGGCTTTTTCTTTAAAATCTCTGCTGCCCCTTTTCATTTCTGGGCGCCGGATGTATACCAGGGCGCACCGATGCCGGTGGTGGCGCTTTTCTCTACCGGTCCCAAGATGGCGGGTATCCTGGTAATCCTTCGTTTTGTAAATAACTTTACCGACGCCGATGCCTTTGCCGATGTGCAGCTGCTGCTAGGTATCGCCGCTCTGGTAACACTAGCCATCGGTAACTTTACGGCCCTCTGGCAACGCACGCCACGCAGGCTGCTGGCATACTCTTCGGTATCGCATGCCGGCTTCCTGCTGACGGCGCTGCTGGCTTTTGGCACAGGCTATACTTCCAGTGTGCTTTTTTACCTCACGGTGCTGCTGTTCATGAACTTCGGTATCTTTTTGCTGCTGCAGGTGGCCGAGGAGAAGTATGGCGTGCAAACACTGGAGGATTTTTCTGGGCTGGGCCGCTTGCTGCCTTACTTCGGGGTGATGTCCGTGCTCTACCTGCTCTCGCTCACGGGGCTGCCGCCGCTGGCTGGTTTCATGGGCAAGCTGCTGATCTTTAGCAACGTGTGGGAGGCCTATACTTCGTCCGGAAACCCCATGCTGCTCGTGCTGCTAATCATCGGAATCCTGCTGACGGGGGTGGCGCTTTTTTACTATATCAAGATACCATACTACCTTTTCTTCAAAAGGAATCAATCTCACGAAAATTTAGTTATTTCACCGTCAGATAAACTGATGCTGGCACTGTTCGCCCTGCCGCTGCTGGTCTTTTTCTTTAAACCTGACCTGCTGCTGCACTGGATAGAGCACTTACTGGCCCAGACACTTTAATGCACATATGAGCGACGCAATTAAGCACGAATGTGGTATCGCCCTAATCAGGCTCCGAAAACCAATCAGTTATTATGCCGACAAGTATGGCACTCCGATGTACGGCATCAACAAGCTGTACCTGCTCATGCAGAAGCAGCACAACCGCGGCCAGGATGGTGCGGGCGTGGCCAGCATCAAAATCAACGCGCTGCCCGGCATCGACTACATCAGCCGTTTCCGCTCTGTAAAAACCCGCGCCATCGACAGCATCTTTGGCAAAATCTCTAAAGAGTACCGCAAGCTGAAGGATAGCTACCCCGATCAGGTAGAGGATGTGGAGTGGGTGTGGGAGAACCTGCCTTTCCTGGGCGATGTGTACCTGGGCCACCTGCGCTACGGCACGCACGGTGTGAACAGCGTGGACAGCTGTCACCCGATGGTGCGCGAGAACAACTGGCGCAGCCGCTCGCTTGCTGTGGCCGGTAACTTTAACATGACCAACGTGGACGAGCAGTTCAACAAGCTGCTGGACCTGGGGCAGCACCCCAAGCATAAATCCGACACCATCACCGTACTGGAGAAAATCGGCCACTTCCTGGACGAAGAAAACCAGATGCTGTTCGACGAGTTCAAGAAGGGCGATTATACCAACAAGGAAATCACCACGCTGATTGAGCAGCACCTGAACCTGCAGCGCGTGCTCAAGCGTGCCTGTAAGGATTTTGACGGTGGCTATGCCATGGCTGGCCTCACCGGTTTCGGCTCCTCGTTCGTAGTCCGCGACCCGAACGGTATCCGCCCGGCTTACTACTACATGGATGATGAGGTAGTGGTGGTAGCCTCGGAGAAGCCTGCCATCAAAACTGCTTTCGGCATAGAGTATAGCGAGATTAAGGAAATCGCCCCCGGACATGCCCTGATTGTGGACAAGGCCGGCAACCCGGAGATGAAGGAGATTGTGGAGCCGCGTGAGAAACTCTCCTGCAGCTTTGAGCGCATTTACTTCTCCCGCGGCAACGACCCCGAGATCTACACCGAGCGCAAGAACATGGGCAAGCTCCTTTGTCGGCAGATACTGGAGGCCGTGGACTACGACCTGAAGAACACCGTGTTCTCCTACATCCCCAACACCGCTGAAACCTCGTGGCTGGGCATGATGAAGGGCATCGAGAACTACCTGCGCGACTACCGCAAGCAAGCCATCCTCAACCAAAAGCTATCCGAGGAAGAACTCGACGAAATCCTGCAGTTTAAGCCGCGCGCTGAGAAACTGGTGATAAAGGACGTGAAGCTGCGCACTTTCATTACCGACGACGACAGCCGCAACGACCTGGTAACGCACGTGTACGACACGACCTATGAGGTGGTGAAGAAAGGTGTGGATACCCTGGTGGTACTCGACGATTCGATTGTACGCGGCACGACGCTGGAGAAGAGCATCATCAAAATGCTCGACAAGCTGGAGCCGAAGAAAATCATCATCGTGTCCTGCGCACCGCAGATCCGCTACCCCGACTGCTATGGCATCGACATGTCCAGAATGAAGGAGTTTGTAGCTTTCAGAGCCCTGCTGGACCTGCTGAAAGATCGTGGGCAGTCTCATAAGGTGCAGGAAACTTACAACAAGTGCGTGGCTGCGGCCGGCACGCCAGCCTTTAAGCAGACAAACTTTGTGCAGGAGCTCTACAACATGTTTACGCATGATGAAATTTCAGACAAAGTGGCCCAAATCGTAAAAGCGCCGGACGTGAAGGCAGAGGTTCAGGTAATCTACCAGACCATCGAAGACCTGCACCAGGCTTGCCCGAACCACAAAGGCGACTGGTACTTTACAGGCAACTACCCAACCCCGGGCGGTACAGGTGTTGTGAACCGCGCGTTCATGAATTACATTGAGAATAAATCCGGAAGGGCTTATTAAGAAGTATAAAGTATAAACTTATACTTAAACCGGCCGCTGCAGAAGATGTAGCGGCCGGTTTTGTTTTAGCAGTTCACTTACCGCTGGACCTATGCTCATAAAGTTGTTTCGAACATCCATGTCCGGAACCCCCTCCTGTTGCGGACATGGATGTTCGCATATACCAGTTGCTGGCGCGGGTTTGCAACCCGTGCCTTCCTATGATGTTGGGTTTGTAACCCAACTGGCTTGAAAAGCCATACTTATAACTTGAGCTATACTTTTATACTTTGGCTATACTTCCCTGAACAGCTGCTTCCTTCTAATTGAACCAAGCTATCCTTGCTAGCCACCGTTCATCCAAAGCTTTACATGCTGAATTGTTTCATCTCCGGCTTTGGTGCTCTCAAGCCCGAGAGGGCTCGTCCTTTGGCATCGCGCTGGGAGCTTTTCCTGCCCTCGTACCTCGGGCTGCCTCGCTCACGCTCGTCACCGGAAAAACTCGCATAGGCGCTCAACCCAAGGACTGGAATCGACACTTCTTAGCTAAGGTTTATGCTACTGGAAAGAGAAGTATAAAATAGTAGTACAGAAACTGTCCCCTTGAGGGGACTATAGGGGTGTTTATACTTTGACTATGTACCTTATACTTCAGCAGAAGCAATAACAGGCTCCCCTCCTTAAACAAGGAGGGGCTAGGGGTGAGTTTATACTTTGTAGGGACAGGTCGCGACCTGTCCGTGCTAGAACAGCAGCTATGAAATTATACTTCGGCTCAAGTAATCACAGATTCCCCGCCTTAGACTACCGAGAACGGGAGTTCGAAGGTAGCGAGCGTAGCTCTGAGGGGTTAGGGGTGGTTGGACCCGGTATAGCAGAGTTCTGCTTCTCTTGAAGTGGGCTCCGGAGGAGCAGAACCGGCCAGAGGTGGTTATACCTTCTAACTATTAAATAAAATCCCCCTCCCCATTAAGCCTTTCATCATGCCAGGAGTCAAAGCAAACACCTTAAGCAGATAGGGCAGACATAGCAGGAAAACTATGTTCGTGGTGTAGCATTTTATGACCCTGATGCTTAACTTGATAACCGAAACTTGTCTAAACCTTAAACTTTTATTCCAACCTTACAGAATGAAGAAAATTCTAACCATTGCAGCCTGTCTCACCTTCAGTGCAGGCGGTGTGATGGCGCAGCAGACCTTTCCGCGGAACGGCGTCTACGACGAGCGCGCCGGACTCGTGGTCTTCACCAATGCCACCGTCCACACCGACTACAAAACCACTATTCCTAACGCCACCCTCGTTATCCGCAACGGCAAAGTAGAAGCCGTGGGCACGAACGTAAAAGTGCCGGCCGGAGCCGTGGTGATGGATGCCGCAGGCAAGCACATCTACCCAGGCCTGGTGGATATGTACAGCGACTATGGCCTGCCGGAAGTGAAGGTAGAGCGCCGCAACTGGCGTGCCGCCCCGCAGATGGAGTCCACCAAGCAGGGCGCCTATAACTGGAACGAGGCTATCCGCCCGGAGACAAATGCAGTAGAATTGTTTAAGGTAGACGCCAAAAAAGCCGATGAGCTGCGCAAGCAAGGCTTCGGCACTGTGCTGACGGTGCACCGCGACGGGATTGCCCGTGGCACGGCTGCCCTGGTAACACTGGCTGAGAAGCGCGAGAACGAAGTGGTGCTGAAGGACAAAGCCGCCGCGGCCCTTTCCTTCGACAAAGGTACATCCAAGCAGGATTACCCGAACTCGCTGATGGGTTCTGTGGCTCTGTTGCGCCAGACCTACCTCGATGCCCAGTGGAACGCACAGAATCCGCAGAAAGAGCAGAATATCTCCCTACGGGCATTTACACAGGCAAACAACTTCCCGCAAATCTTTGAGGCCGACAACAAGCTGAACATCCTGCGTGCCGACAAGGTAGGCGACGAGTTTGGCAAGCAGTACATCATGAAAGGTGCCGGCGACGAGTACCAGATGCTGCCGCAAATAAAAGCCACCAACGCACCTGTTATCCTGTCGCTTGCTTTCCCAGATGCCTATAACGTGGAGGACCCGTTTGATGCCCGCCGTGTGGCCCTGGAAGACATGAAGCACTGGGAAATGGCCCCTGCCAATGCGGCGCTGCTGCAGAAAGCGGGTGTGACTATCGCCTTCACCGCCCACGACCTGAAAGACAAGAAGGACTTCCTGCCGAACCTGCGCAAAGCCGTGAAGTATGGCCTGAGCGAGGAAGAGGCACTGAGGGCCCTGACTGCTACTCCCGCCAAACTGCTGGGTGCCGATAACCTGGTGGGCAACCTGAACAAGGGCATGCTGGCTAACTTCATCATCACCTCCGGTAATCTTTTCTCGGAAGACGGCGTGATTCTGGAAAACTGGGTACAGGGCGAGCAGTATAAAGTATCTGACCTGCCAACTGATTACCGTGGCGTTTATACGTTGAAGCTGGGCAACGACACTGGCCGCAAGCTCCTGATCAGCGGATCAGCCGAGAAACCGGAACTGCAGGTAATTTCCAAAGACACGGTAAAAGGAAACCTTAGCATCAAAGGCAACCTGGTGACCATCTCTTTTGCCGAGAGCAAAGACAGCAAAGAGAGCATCCGCCTTAGCGGCTGGGTAGCCGGTAAAAACCTGCAGGGCGAGGGCCAGTTGCCAAACGCTTCTTCTGTAAAATGGCTGGCGTCTTACTCCGAAGCCATGACCGAGCAGGCCAAGAAAGAGCGTGCTAAGAAAGAGGCTGACACAGCGATTGGAAGTATGATTTTCCCATTCCGCGCATACGGCCAGCCAGAGCTGCCGAAGCAGGAGACGATCCTGATTAAGAATGCTACCGTTTGGACAAACGAAAAAGAAGGCAAGCTGGAGAATGCTGATGTGCTGATCAAAAACGGCAAGATTGCCAAGGTTGGCAAGAACCTGAGCGAGTCCGGCGCCAAGATTGTGGACGGTACCGGCAAGCACGTGACACCAGGCATCATCGACGAGCACTCGCACATTGCGCTGCACGGCGTAAACGAGGGTACGCAGGCTGTTACCTCTGAGGTGCGCATGGCCGATGTAGTGAATCCGGAGGATATCAACATCTACCGCCAACTGGCCGGTGGTGTGACCACCTCGCAGTTGCTGCACGGTTCGGCTAACCCTATCGGTGGCCAGTCAGCTATTATTAAACTGCGTTGGGGCAAGAGCGCCGACGAGCTGCTGGTGGAAAATGCCGACGGTTACATCAAGTTTGCGCTGGGCGAGAACGTGAAGCAATCGAACTGGGGCAGCACGCAAACCATCCGTTTCCCGCAGTCCCGTATGGGTGTGGAGCAGGTGTTTGTGGATGCTTTCCAGCGCGCCAAAGAGTATGAGCAGGCCTGGAACACTTACAACAAGCTGAGCAAGCGCGACAAAGCCAAAACGCCGTCGCCTCGACGCGACCTGGAGCTGGAGGCGCTGGTGGAAATCCTGAACGAGAAGCGTTTTATCACCTGCCACTCTTACGTGCAGTCGGAAATTAACATGCTGATGAACGTGGCCGAGGAAATGGGCTTTAAGGTGAACACCTTCACGCACATCCTGGAAGGCTACAAAGTGGCCGATAAGATGAAAGAGCACGGCGTAGGTGGCTCAACCTTTGCCGACTGGTGGGCTTATAAGATGGAGGTGAAAGATGCGATTCCGCACAACGCCGGCATCATGAACCAGCTGGGCATTGTAACGGCTATCAACTCCGACGACGCCGAGATGGCCCGCCGCCTGAACCAGGAGGCTGCCAAGAGTGTGAAGTATACCGGTATGAGCGAAGAGGACGCCCTGAAAATGGTGACCCTGAACCCGGCCAAACTCCTGCACCTCGACGACAGAATGGGAAGCATTAAAGCTGGCAAAGACGCCGACGTGGTGCTGTGGAACGAGCATCCGCTCTCTATCTACGCTAAGCCGCTGAAGACTTTCGTGGATGGCATTGCCTACTACGATGTAGAGCGCGACGAGCAGATGCGCGTGGAACTGGAGAAAGAGCGCGTGCGCCTTATCCAGAAAATGCTGCAGGCCAAAGCCGGTGGTGCCAAAACGCAAAGCCCTGTGAGCAGAAGAACTCAGGTGATGCACTGCGAGGAGGTAGAGCACAGCGAGGAAGAGGCGTATTTTGCATACTAAATTGTTAGTTGTTGCTAGTTAATTGTTGCTCTTGAATTTTAAGCAGTCAACGATAAGCAATCAACAATCAAAATTTCAACAATTCATAAAATGAAAATTCATAAAAGATATATATCAGCTTTGGTCGCGCTGCTGTTTGCAGTGCCGGCAGTGGCACAGGTGCCTGCCCCTGCGCCCAAGCAAAGCAAACCCGTGCTGCTGAAGGGGGCTACCCTGCACGTAGGCAACGGTCAGGTAGTGGAAAATGCCGCCGTAGGTTTTGATAACGGAAAGATTACGTACGCCGGTCCGCAGAGCGGGGCCAACCTGAGCGGCTACGAAGTAGTGGACGTAACGGGCCAGCACATTTACCCGGGCCTCATCCAGCCAAACGCGGCGCTGGGCCTGAACGAGGTGGAAAGTGTGCGCGCGACCATCGACTGGCGTGAGGTGGGGGAGATGAACCCGAACGTGCGCTCAGTAATCGCCTATAACACGGATTCCGACATCATCCCAACGGTGCGTGCCAATGGCGTGCTGATGACGCAGGTGACACCTATCGGTGGCACGATTGCTGGCACTTCCTCTATCGTGCAGCTGGACGCCTGGAACTGGGAAGACGCCATCGTGAAGGCAGACGTAGGCATGCACCTGAACTGGCCCAGCATGCTCATCGAAACCGGCAACAGACAAGCCGACGAGCGCCTGAAGCGTATGGCCGAGGAGCGTGAGAAAACCATGCTGGAGCTGGAGAAGCTGTTCCGCGAGGCAGCGGTCTACAAATCAGGCAAGCACGACAGCCAGAACCTGAAACTGGCCTCTATGACCGGTTTGTTCGACGGCACGCAGAAGCTGTACATCCACGCCAACTATGGCAAGGAGATGATTGAAGGCGTGAACTTTGCTAGGAAGCACGGCGTGAAGGAGATTGTAGTGGTGGGTGCCCGCGATGCGGTAGCCGTTGCCGACTTCTTGAAAGCCAACAACGTCTCTGTGATTTACTCTGGCGTGCACGCGCTGCCATCCCGTGCAGAGGAGGATGTGGACATGCCGTATAAAACGCCATACTTGCTGCACCAGGCGGGCATCCCGTTTGCGCTGGATTATGATTTGGCCATCCACGGTATCCGTAACCTGCCCTTCATAGCCGGCACGGCCGCTGCCTATGGCCTGGACAAAGAGCAGGCGCTGGCTTCTGTTACGCTTAACACCGCCAAAATTCTGGGTGTGGACAAGCAGGTAGGTTCTGTGGAAGTGGGCAAAGATGCAACGCTGGTGGTATCCGCTGGCGACCTGCTGGACATGCGCACCAACAACGTGACGCACGCCTTCATCCAGGGCCGCAAGATAGACCTGACCGACAAGCAGAAGTACCTCTACGAGAAGTTCAACACCAAGTATAAGGACCAGCAACAGCAGGTTCCGGCTGGTGCTACCTCCTCATCAGCAGGTAAATAATTTATACTTGCCGGTAAAGTATAAAAGCGGGCTGCCATACATTGGCGGCCCGCTTTTTTTATTGCGCCTCGCTTAGAACGGCCATTGGCGCTTGCTTGAAAACCAGTGTCTGTTCCAATAAAGGCAAGTTTTTTACATCCCGTATCTGGAGGCTAACCCTGGTTTCTGAATCGCCCCAGATAATTTGCATCACCCCGAAGTTAAGCGCCCCGATTTGCTCGCCCACCCGGTAGCGGTTGCCGCCTTTGCTGGGCTTGCGGTGGTGCGTCATGCCGCTGGAGGTAATTTCATAGACGGGCTGCTCATACCCCTCCAACTCTATTTTTGCCAGCTCGCCCACGTGGCGGTCGCCGGAAAGCAGGATGGGGTTGGCAGGGCGTGTTGTTTCCAGCAGGCGAAGCAGGCGCTTGCGTGCGTTCGGGAAGGCCGCCCAACTGGTATAGCTATACCCGGTGGGGAGAATCTGCATGCTGCTGGCGATGATATTGATTTGGGCATCGCTGGCAGACAGCTCCTCTTCCAGCCACTTCCATTGCTCTTCCCCCAGCACATCGCCGCCATAGTTGGGCAAATACAGGCCGAAGAGGCTCCGGAACGGGTCGAGGTGGTAGCGGGTGTCGAGCAGGAAGATTTTTACTTTCTGGCTGCCCTCCCCCAAAGTATACGTGCGGTAGATCCCCTGCTGCTCTCTTACCGGGGCATCGGCTGGCGCACCCATAAAATCGAGGAAGAGCTGCTGGCTTTGCGTTTTCTGGCTGTAGGTGGCGGTGGCGTCGTTGTGCCCGAAATCGTGATCGTCCCAGGTGCCGGTTATTGGTGTGGTCTTCAGCAGCGCCTGGTACCCGGGGTGCTGCAGCTGGCGGTTATACTTGCTGGCCAGCGTGTCCATGTTGTGGGTGTCGCCATAGATGTTATCGCCCAGCCACACCCACAGGTCAGGCGAGGCGGCCACCACGGCGGGCCACAGCGGCTGCGGCTCGTCCTGGCTGTTGCAGGAGCCAAAGGCGATGGTGGTGTGCTGCTGCGCCAGCAGCCGGTAGCAGGGGAGCAGGCAAAGAAGCACGGCAACCAGCGCTTTGCGGCTAAAAGTTGGGTTGTCAATTTGCATAGTGTTCCTACTACACCATCTGCGGGAGGAATGTTCCAAAAAACAACCCCTGTGCCGGGGGCGCAGGGGTTGTCCAACAAAATTAACAAACAACAAATACTTTAAACCTGACGCCGGTAGTGAGCTAAATGGCAGTAAAGCTTCGTGGCATCTGTTTAAAAGTACGAAATAAATCTGTTGTGAACGAATCTGTCAGATGAATGCATCATTTGCATCGACAGAAAGAAGGTGCCCTCTACCTGAAGTCAGGTAGGCAGGTGTAAACGTGTTACCACCGGCAAAACCCAACGTATAAAGCGCGGGTGCGTTTATAGGATAAGAATACATCATAAACAGCATAACTATGGAAAGAAACGAAAGAGATCACAGAAGACACAACGATTTTGACGATAGATCCAGCCGCAGCGATGGCTTCCAGAATTACCGCGACCGCTACAGCAACCGCCACGGCAACTACTATGGCTTGCCCGACGAGCATGCGGCGTACCGCGACGTGCGCAGCTCCAACCCTGACCCTAATTTTGGCTACAGAAGCGGAGGCCCCGTGGGCGGCTATGGCGCCAGCAGCCACCGCGGCGTAACGGAGCGAGGCGAACATTACCATTACGGCGATCCAAACCCGTATATGGGCAACCGCCGCAACCCGAGTGGCGGGTATGATCGCGACAGTGGTATAAACTGGGATGAGCGCGATGTGTACGGCACGTACGGCAACCCGCGCAGCACCAACTACAGCGCCGGAAGCAACTACAGCCGCCAGGACAACAGTTACCAGTACGGAGGGCAGGGCCGCCGCTACGAAGACTTCAACACGGACGAGAAGATGTACCGTGGCCGATCCGACAGAGGCTATAATATGCTGGGCATCGATGCCTACTATGATAGGGGCGAGCATCCGGAAAGGCGCTCGGACAATGACTTCCGCGGCAGCAACTACCAGCGCGATTACTATAACCGGCACCACAGCGGCGACGATGAGCGCTACCGTGGGGAGATACGCAGCACTAACCGCAACGACAACTACGACCACAGCCAGCGCAGCAGCCGCTACCGCCGCCCCGGCGAAACATCCGGGCCTGATTACGGCGCCCACTCCGGCCCAAGCGCCTACGGCGAAGAGTCGCCAAGAGGTTAAGAAACAGCTAGTAAGTATAAAAGCAAAGCCCGCGGCCTGGCCGCGGGCTTTGCTTTTGGCATACCTAAGCGCACGAGCTGCGTACTAGGAGAGGAAAATTTATACGTTAAACCGGCAGAAAAATGATGAGAAAACGAACACCTCTACTTTGGGCTGCAGCCTTCTTACTTATACTGACAACCTCGGCCTGCACCATGCAAAAACAAAGCACTGCCGCTGAGGCGGATAGCATTCTGGGTGCTTATTGGGTCCTGTTCTCCCTGGAGGGGCAGGATGTGCAGCGTCCGCAAAACACCCAAACGGCTTATGTGCGCTTCGAGGAAGGCAAAGCCCGCGTGGTTGGCTTTACCGGCTGCAACAGGTTCTCGGGCAAGTATGAATTAAGCGGGCAGAAGCTTAGCATCTCCAACCTCAGCTCTTCCCGGATGACATGCCCCGACATAGAGCAGGAGAACAAGATGCTTGACTTGCTTGGCCAGGTAAGTAGTTTCCGGATTGCCGGGGACCTGCTGACGCTCTACGCCGGTGAAACAGCCGTGGCCACGTTCCGGGCCGGTAACGAGCAGGAAGAGCTAAACCTGCGGCGCGACGGGGCTATCATAATTGATTAGGCCGCCTTTGCTTACACCTGTGTCTTCAGCAGCAGCTCGTTAAATTTCTCCAGCAGGTTGATGTACTTGCGCTGCAGGTTCACCAGTTCCTGCTCGCAGTCGCGCAGGTTGCTGTGCTTGTAGGTGGTTTCCTGGGGCTCGCTATCGAAGGGCAGGAGCAGGTTGGTGCTCATTTGCGGCTGCGCCTTCGGGGCCTCTTTTTTCACAGTTTTACTCAGGTGTGGGAAATCCTGTGCAAAGTCGTGGTGAATCACCTCGCCCAGCTTCAGGATAAAGCTGTACGGGATGCTGGACTCTTTAAACTTGTTGTAAAGCGTTTTACGGCTGATGCCCATTTTTTCGGCCACTACACCAATTGCCACGCCGCTAGCCTTTATGGCATCTCGGATAACCTCGCCTCTGTGTACATTTGTCTTAACCATCGCTACTGTCCATTTCCTGATATGTGTAAGTGTCTTTTGCTTTACAAAAATAGGTAATCACTATGTACGAAATGTGAATGTGGACAAATATTACACGGATGTGGAGAGTGGTGGAAGCTATGTTTGCTAAACTGGTTAATTAACAGTTGGTTATACTTTTCTATACTTGCAGCCGAGCACGGTTTATCTACATTTCCATACTTTATCCACACCCGAAAATGCCCTTTTACCCGCACCGGCGCGTGGTAGCCGGACGGGTTTAACTGTAAACACGTTGCTCCCGGCGCTCCGTAGAGGTACATGGGAAGCAGGCTTTGCAGCACCAGAAAGTTACGCAGCGAAACGTATGCTATACTTTCAAACGCTCCAAGTACGACCAGAAAATGTGGAGAGGAGGTAAGGTGCGGCATCAGATTTATACTTTACTGGCCGATTGGAATGTGTAAAACCTGTGCCTGACCGGGTAAGTTGCAGGCGCTAAAGTATATAGCTGGCTACACATCCGTAGGGTACTGTTACATGCCAGGAAAATTTTCTAAATTCCTTACAGCTAGAAGTATAGCGACAAGGTGCTGTGCTTAATTCTGGGCAGGAGTTATAAAAGTATAAAGCCTGTGCCCGAGGTTACGTAAATTGGGTAAACTATACACTTATGCAGCAAAACACCATGGTAGGAGTAGATATCGGCACTACCAGCACCAAAGTCGTGGCTTTCTCTAGGACCGGGGAGGTGATCTACCAGCAGACGCAGGAGTACCCCATCATCAGCCTGGAGCCGGGGCAGGCAGAGCAGGACCCGGAGCTGGTGCTGCAGGCCGCGCTGAACACGCTAGGCGCCGTAGCCAAATGGCTGCAGGAGCAGGGGCATATGGTGGAGGGCGTAAGTTTCAGTAGCGCCATGCACAGCCTGATTCTGGTAGATGCCGCCGGTAAACCACTTACCAACTCCTACACCTGGGCCGATTCGCGCAGTTATACTTATGCCGATGAGATAAAGAGCAGTGCGGTAGGCCACAAGATATACCTGCAGACCGGCACCCCGGTGCATCCCATGTCGCCGCTCGTGAAGCTGTGCTGGCTGCGGCAGGAGCAGCCGGAGGTGTTCAAGCAGGCGGCCAAGTTCATCGGGATAAAGGAGTATGTGCTGCACCGGCTGTTCGGTGAGTATAAAGTGGATTATGCCATCGCCTCGGCCACGGGGCTCTTCCATATTTTTGAGTTTGCGTGGCACCCCGATGCGCTGCAGGTGGCAGGCGTAAGCCCGGACAAGTTGCCGGAGCCGGTACCGCCTACCCATACATTCAGGGGGTTGCAGTCAGCGGATGCCGACGCGCTCCACCTTCCCGCCGACACGCCGTTCGTGATTGGCGCCAGCGATGGCTGCCTAGCCAACCTGGCCTCCCATGCCGTGCGCCCCGGCGAGGCGGTGGTTACCATTGGCACCAGTGGCGCCGTGCGCATGATGGCCAACCAACCCGCCACTGATTTGCAGGAGCGGGTGTTCAGCTACATCCTGGACAAGGATCACTTTGTGCTGGGCGGGGCAGTGAACAATGGCGGCGTGGCGCTGCGCTGGTTCCGGGATACGTTCTATGCTGCCGAAACTCTGGAGGCCACACGCAAAGAACAGGACATCTACGAGCTCCTGGACGAGGTGGCCGGAAGTATAAAACCTGGTGCCGAGGGGCTGCTGTTCCTGCCTTACCTGCTCGGCGAGCGGGCACCTATCTGGGATGGCGCGGCGCGTGCCTGTTTCATCGGGGCAGGGTACAACCACAAAAGGGCGCACTTTCTAAGAGCCGTGATGGAAGGGGTGATCTATAGCGTGAACAGTGTGGTGCAGGCGCTGGAGCAAACGATTGGCCCTGTTTCCTGCATTTATGCCAACGGCGGTTTTTGCTTCTCGGAGCTGTGGGTGCAAATGCTGGCCGACGTCACCGGCAAGAAAGTGCAGCTAACGGAAACGCGGGAGGGATCTGCCTTCGGGGCCGCCATCATGGGCATGTACGCGCTTGGCCTGCTGCCCTCGCTGGAGGCCGCGGAAAGTATGATTCGGGTGCGCAGAACGTTTGAACCTGATCAGAATACCCACGAAACCTACGCCAGGAGCTATGCTATATTCGAGTCGCTGTACCCGAAACTGAAGGAGAGTTTTGTGCAACTGAGCAAAGTATAGGGAGGGAGGCATAGAAACAAAGAAGCCAGAAATTCTTTGGGTCGAATCTCCGGCTTCTTTGTAATCTATTTTCAACTTTTAGCCATACTTATAAACGGGAAGGCATAGGAAAGGTTATGGAAAGGTGAAAAATTTATTCAATTTTTTTGGTGAAAAAGTTCGGGAAGCGTATAAATCCTTGTTTCTGAGCTATAAACGCAATTTTTGGTTGTTTGAAAGGCGTGAAAATTTGTGCAAATTTTTTTACGGACATCCACCAAAGTATAACCTTAGAAATCGTAGAGCACGCCCACGCTCAGGTTAAAGGTATTCAGGGATTGGCGGTGGCGGAGCGGGTTTCCCTGCGTGTTCAGCACCTCCAGAATTGGTTTGGTGTAGAGCATGCTTCCTTCCAGGCTGATGAGGAACGGTTTGGTGATAAAATTGACGCCGCTGCCCCAGCCCCAGGCCGCTGCCGTGGCCTTGTCGGCGGGCATCCGGATATCGCCATAAGTAGTTTGCACCTGCCAGGAGGCGCTGCGGTTAAAGGCGGCGCCTGCCGAGCCTTTCAGGTATACTTCCATCACCTGCCGCACGGGCACCTTAAAGTATACATCGGCCAGCGTAAACCAGGAGCGCCAGGCCTCTGAACTTTTACCTGTTACCAGTTCGTCGTCGGGCTCCACAAAAGCATCCAGGTCGTAGCGGTTGTGGCGGTAACTCACCGAAGTGCCGACGCCCACATGCGGGCCGAGGCTGTAGCGGTAACTGCCCGTCAGCAGCAGCCCGTCGCGGACAAAGGCCGGGTAGGCATCATCAAAACCAGCATCACCAAAGTTACCGCTCCCTAAGGCAGTGCCCACCTGCAGGCCCACCAGGTGTTGTTTCAAGGGTTCGGCCTCTGTTTGGGCAAGGGCCGGCAAAGCCAGTAGCAGCAGGAAAGTATAAAGTATAAATCGCTTCATAGAGGAAGTATGGATTAGTGCAGCAAATCCTGGTGCTCGGGGTGCTGCGCGATGTGCTTTTTCACGGCTACACAGGTGGCGATGATTTTCAGGTTGTGGCGGCGGGCATAGGCCAGGGCCGTGTTGATGAGTTCCTGCGCCAGGCCGGTGCCGCGGTAAGCCTCCGGCACAAAGGTATGCGTCAGGTCCAACACGCCGTCTTCGGGCTTGGCGTAAGCCAGTTCGGCTTCCTCGTCCTGCTCCAGCCGGGCGGTAAACTGCTGGTATTTCTCTTCGTGAATGATCTCGTATTGCATACTTTAAAACGTTAAGGTATAGCGCCGCCTTTCCCCCGACTGCAGCGTCAGCATGTCTTTTTTTGTCATTGCGGCGCCTGGCTTCAAAGTATACACCACCACGGGTATGTCTGCAGGCACGTATACTTGCCCCCTCAGGTATCCCCAGCTGCCGTCAAAGGCATAGGTGCAACTGTCTGTGTCCGTAGGGTTCATTTTATACTTTACCAGGGCCTGGTAGCGCTCCTGTGGCGGCTGTTCAGGGTCCTGGCTGTCGGGGATGAACTCCAGCAAGGCCGCGGAGGCGATGGTATAGTTTTGGATGATGGTGGTATCGCGGGCGAGGCTACGGGGGGGCCACAGGTTGTCGGCTTTGCAGCCCAGGTAAGCATCCAGACCCTGGTTAGCCTCTATCTGGAAGTAGCCTTTCTCCAGTTCGCTGTCGCGGAGCAGGAAGCGCAGCTCGTAGTTCCCGTTCATATCGGTGGTGGCAGTGGCTTTCTCGGTGGTGTAGGCTGGCTGCAGGTAGCCGTCGTTACGCCACTTGATGCGCAGGGTGGTGCCGGCAACCGGCTGGCCGTTCAGGTCGCTTATCCGGCCTTTGATAACGGTGCAGGAGCCGGGGCAGTACTTGCTGACATAGTCATACTTGTGGAGGTCGCAGGAGGCGAGGCAGCAGACAAGGCAAATCAAAACGAAGTATAAACCGGCGTGTGTTTTCATGTGATGGTGCCTTTGGGATTTACCTGCAATATATGCATTTCAGCATGTAAACTTTCATGTTTCTGAAAGGATAACGTGCAGAAAGATAAGCGGCTAGGCCTTTATCACCAGGACCCTTTTAGCAGAAGTATGGTTGCAACTGGAAAGTATAAATCCATACCCGTACCTTTGCACCCGGAAAAAGCCTCCTGCCATGCACCGCCACTTTATACTTTTCAAACCCTACGGCTACATCAGCCAGTTTATCAGCGAAACCCGGAAAAAGAAAGTGCTGGGCGAGCTGCACGATTTTCCCGAAGGCACCATGAGCATAGGTCGCCTGGACGAGGACAGCGAAGGGCTGCTGCTGCTGACAACGGACGGGAAAGTGAGCGAGGCGGTGCGCAGCACCAAAGTGGAGAAAGAGTACTACGCGCAGGTGGATGGCGTGATTACCGAGGAGGCGCTGCAGCAACTAAGGGAGGGTATTGCCATCCGCACCGAAAAAGAGTGGCACCAGACCAAGCCCTGCCGGGTGCAGCGGCTGGAGGCCACGCCCGAACTACCCGAGCGTGCCAGGCGCATCCGCGACGAGCGGCACGGCCCCACCAGCTGGGTATCCATCACCCTCACAGAAGGCAAGTTCCGGCAGGTGCGCAAAATGACGGCCGCCATCGGTTTCCCCACACTGCGGCTGGTGCGGGTGCGCATCGGTCATGTCACGGTAAGCGAAATGGGTGCCGGCGAGGTGCGGGAGGTAAGCGCCTTTGATGTAGGCTGAATTTATACTTTGCGGCCGCCTGCCTGGCGCTTGAGCGGAACGAGCAGGTACTCCAAGCCGTTAGTTTTAATCTCGAACATGGTAGCCAGTTGCATGCCCAGCTTGCCCGGCGGAAAGCCCTTGCTGGCAAACCACTCCAGGTAGGAGACAGGCAAATCGCAGAGGAGCGTGTCTCTATACTTGCCGAAGGGCATGCGGTGCAGTACGAGTTCCTGCAGGATGGAGGAGTTGGGTTGGGCTGATGGGTCTTGCATGACCGGCAAGGTAAACAATCCGAAACTTTGTGCCAAGTTAAAGGTTATATACCTCTGTGCTCCTTCTGCGGAGACTAATTTATGTTGTAACTTTGACGCCTTTTCTGAATACTATACATGACGCGAAAGCAATATTTTGTCATCATCCTTATCCTGGGCTCGCTGGCCACTATCAGTCCCTTCTCGATTGATATGTACCTGCCCGGCTTCCCGGCCATTGCCTCCGACCTGAAAACTACCATTGCGCAAGTACAGCTATCACTGACGGCTTACCTGGTGGGTATTTCGGTGGGGCAGCTGCTGTACGGGCCGCTCCTGGACCGCTACGGCCGCAAGAAGCCCCTGTACGTCGGGCTTATCATCTACATCCTCACGTCGCTGGCCTGTGCCTACACCGAGTCCATCAACTCCTTTGTGCTGATGCGGTTTCTGCAGGCCATTGGGGGCTGCGTGGGCATGGTGGCGGCGCAGGCGCTGGTGCGCGATATCTTCCCGGTAAACAAAACCGCGCAGGCCTTCTCGCTGCTCACGCTGGTGATTGCCGTGTCGCCGATGGTGGCGCCTACCTTGGGAGGCTACGTGACGGCGGCCTTTGGCTGGCACTCGGTGTTCGTGATACTTGCCGTCATCACGGCCCTGATCATGCTGGGCGTATACTTTTTCCTGCCGGAAGGACGGCCTGCCGATCCCTCTATTTCCCTGAAACCGAAGCCAGTGCTGAAAAGCTTTATCTCGGTGCTGAAGCAGGAGCAGTTTCTGCTCTATACCCTGGCCGGAGGCATTGCCACGGCGGCGCCCTTTGCCTACATCGCCGGCTCTGCCGACGTGTTCATGAATATTTACAAGGTGAGCGAGCAGGAGTACGGCTGGATCTTCGCGTTTCTGGCCTTTGCCATGATCGGCTCCACACAGCTCAACCACATCATCCTGAACAGATTTAAGAGTGAGCAGGTGATCAACTTTACCCTCTTCTACCAGACTGCGGTGGGCATTCTGCTGGTGGTGGGTACCTACTATGGATGGTTCAGCATACTCACCTTGATTCTGCTGCTGTTCGTTTTCCTGACTGGCCAGGGCCTTCTCAACCCGAATGCCACGGCACTTTCCCTGGCGCCTTTCAGCAAGAACACGGGAAGTGCGGCCGCCTTATTGGGAAGCTTCCGGATGGCGATGGGTGGTTTGATGTCGGCGGCGGTAAGTGTGATGCACACCGGAACGGCCTTGCCGATGGTCAGCGTGATGGCGGGTTGCTCGGTAATTGGGCTGGTGCTGCTCTTGCTGGGCCAGCGCACCATACGCTACCGCGCCAGCCGCCGCGCTGTGGAAGAAGATACTTCCGTGCTGCTATCGACGGGGCAGGAGCGGTAGGGGACGTTATACTTTGGCTAAGCTTACTGGTTTATATTTTCATAGCCGCTGCTTCCTGCAACTTGAGCCTCTGCTGTTCCGGACATCCGTGTCCGGAACCACTTCTGATTCGGACTTCCTAGTCCGCATTAAACTATACCTTATACTTGCTGGCTATACTTTCATAGCCACTGCTTCCTATAACTTGACACAAGCTATCCTTACTAGCTTCTGTTCATCCTCCAGCCTTACAAGCCTATTGTTTCATCTCCCGCTTTCTGCCCTCCCAGGCCGGGAGGCCTCGCCTTCGGGCATCGCGCGGTGTACATTTCCTTTGCTACCCTTCGGTCGCAATGCCGCTAAGGCGGCACCAGAAATCTACAAGGCGCTCTTTATACGAGGGCCCCTACCCCCACCCAAAGGCTGGGAACAGGCTCGATAGCTGTGGCTTTAGATGTCATCTCGAATGAAATGAGAGTTCTGGTTAGAATTCCCGATAGATCTCTCACAGCTACGCTGGCTCTCTTCGGCTCCCGCCTCGAGAGTACTCGAGATGACAGAGTAAGTATAAACTGTCCCCTTGAGGGGACTATAGGGGTGTAATAGTTAACAGAAATTTCCCTCTCAGGGAGGTGCGAGAGATGGGGTTATACTTGTAGGGACAGGTCGCGACCTGTCCGCGCTAGGAAGGAAACAATGAAACTTATACTTCAGCCAAAGTAACGACAGGCTCCCCGCCTTAGCCAAGGAGGGGCAAGGGGTGGTTGGACCCGGTACTGCAAAACGCGGACAAGGATGTCCGCAGCAGAAGAAATTCCGGACAAAGAAGTCCGGAACAGCAGAAGTATAAAGTATAGCCAAGGCCAGATGCTCGCGGGACCTGCGGACATCACAAGGTCTTCTGGTTAAAGCAAGGACGCTGGTTCGAAGGTGCCGAGCGCAGCTCCCAGTGGCAGGGTTTATACTACACCAACCGAAAAGAGATCCTACTCCTTCGTCATCTCAATATGCGGTATGCCGTCCTCGTCATACTCCGGGCCGGACTGCACAAAGCCGAAGCTCTCGTAGAAGCCTTTGGCATATACTTGTGCCCCGATTTTGATAGGGCCGTGGCCGTAAAGACGGTAGCATTCTTCAATTGAGTAATCCACCAAAACCCTGCCCAAGCCCGTGCCGCGTACTTTCATGCTGGTCACGATGCGGCCGATAGACATGGCGTCGGGGTAGGAGAGGCCGGGCGGCACCAGGCGCGAGGTGGCTACCAGTTCGCCGTCCTGGTAGAGCAGCAGGTGCTGGCACTGCTGGTCCTTGTTGTCCATGTCGAGGAACACGCAGGCTTGCTCCACTACAAACACCTCGCTGCGCAGGCGCAGCAGCTCATACATCTCGTGCGGGGTAAGCGCATCAAAGGCTTTGCTTATCTTGGTAAGGCTCATGCCGGGCGGTCTAATTCAGAAATCCAGGTTGCAAAGATAGCATACATCCCGCAGCTATGGGTACAAAAAAAGCCGCTGCATCGCTGGCAGCGGCCCCATTTATACTTTGCAGGCGGGCACTTGCCCTGTTATACTTTTACTACTGCGACCATTTGGTTGGCTGGCGGTCCCAGCGGTGGGCTTTCAGCTCCTGCAGCAGATCCTCGGGTAGGCCCTTGCCGTCGCTGGCAGCCAGGTTGCTTTCCACGTGGTTGGCCTTGCGCATGCCGGGAATGGTGGTGCTCACGTGTGGATTACTAAGTATAAAGCGCAGGGCCATCTCGGCCATCGTCATACTTCCGGGTACCAGCGGTCGCAGTTTCTCGGCACGGTCTACGCTGCTGTGCAGGTTCTCGGGCACGAAGTAAGTGTTGCGCCAGTCGCCCTCTGGGAAGGTGGTGTCTTTGGTAAGGTTGCCGGTGAGGGTGCCCTCATCAAAGGGAACGCGGGCGATGATGCCGATGTCCAGCTTCTCGCAAAGCGGGAAAAGAGAATCCTCCGGTGCCTGGTCGAAGATGTTGTAGATCACCTGCACGGCGCTGATGTGGCCGGTACGCAGCGTGTTCAGCACATTTTCCGGCTCCCAGCGGTTCACGCTGATGCCCATGTGCTGAATCTTGCCGTCGGCCTTCAGCTGCTCCACGGCGCGCTGCCACTCCTCATGCCCTGCCCAGGCGTCTTCCCACACATGAAACTGCTGCAGGTCTATCGTCTCCACGCCCAGGTTTTTCAGGCTTTTCTCAGTGTACTCGATGATGTGGCTTGCCGGGAAAACCTCCTCCAGCTTAAACTCGGGCCGGGAGGGCCAGGTAAAATTCTTGGGTGGGATTTTGGTGGCCACGTAAAGGCGCTTGTCCGGGTGGCGCTTCAGTAGCTTTCCCAGCAGTTGCTCGCTGTGCCCTTCGCCATAGCCCCAGGCCGTGTCGAAAAAGTTGCAGCCGCGCGCCACGGCCAAATCCAAAGATTGCTCCGACTGCCGGTCGTCGGATTCTTTCCAGCCGGCCATGCCCCACATGCCGTAGCCTACTTCGCTTATGTTCCAGCCTGTGCGGCCAAATCGTCTGTATTGCATCAGTATGTCTTTTGGTAGGATTCTAAAGTACGAAAAAGCTGGATAAGTAGTATAGCGTTTGTGCTTCACCAGGAAATCACCTTCTTCCCTGCAAAGTATAAGTTCCGCCTTCCATACTTTGAGAGATATGCCGTGGGCAGGCACTACGTATCTATGGGAGGTTTTTCCTTTCGGTGGAGACGCGGCAGTGAGGCTGGATGACGGTTAGCTATAGCGTTTCTTCCGGAAATGTAACCTGTTGCTTCCGAAAACCTTATAAGTACATGTATCTTAAAGGAACAGAAACTATGGCTACAACAAGGTGGGTAACAGACCCAATGCACAGCGAAGTACAGTTTAAGGTAAAGCACCTGATGATCACGACAGTGACAGGCTACTTCGGACATTTTAACGTGGAGGTAGAGACCGAGGATGATGACTTTACCAAAGCTTCCAAGATCCTGTTTACGGCGGATGTGGACTCCATCAGCACCAACAACGAGCAGCGCGACACGCACCTGAAGTCGGCAGACTTTTTTGATGCGGCCAGCCATGGGCAGGTAAAGTATGAGGGCAAAAACTTTGAGAAGGTAGGGGAGAACGAGTATAAACTTCATGGCGACCTCACCATCCGCGGTACCACCAAGCCTGTAACCGTGAATGTGGAGTTCGGAGGCATTGTGGTAGACCCCTACGGGCAGACCAAGGCCGGCTTTACCGTAACCGGTAAAATAAACCGCAAGGACTATGGCCTGATGTGGGATGCCGTGACAGAGGCCGGCAGCGTGGTGGTAAGCGATGAGATAAAGCTAAACTGCGAAATACAGCTGGTGAAACAGTAGGCGAAAGTATAAACCACACTTTCGGGAAGTATAAAGTATAAAGCTCCGGGCGCACGACTTAGGAGCTTTTATACTTTCCCGGGGCCTTAGTTCCTGCTTTGGCTCTGGGCAACGTATAGCAGGTATAACCTATAGCCACTGCCCCGACAGCACGTGTCAGCTTTTTCGAAAAACAGTTGCGCTTTAGAAGCAGCTGGCGAAACCCGGCTGATGACGAAATAAGGGATTGATGCAGCCATTTGCTGAAACTTTCGTTGTCGGAGGAGTGGCGTGGGGCAATTGCCATTTGCCCCGGCAAAACAGGACGACGCATCATTATTTCTTACATCACTGGCATATGCACACGTATAGCAGGCAGATGCCCTAAAACATGAGCAGGTTAAACCGTTATCAACTGGCGTTTTTAAAATGGCGAAAGAAGCAGAGCAACAACCGTGTGATGCCTTTTGTGTTGAGCGTGGTGGTCGGCTCTATTGTCGGGCTCTCCGCCATACTTATTAAAACCATTATTTTTTACATAGAGCAGTATGCGGTGTACTTTGCGCCCAAGTTGCTATACTTTCTGCTGCCGCTTATCGGTTTCCTGCTCGTAACGTTCATCAACCGGAACATCTTTAAGAAAACGGCCTACTTTGGCGGCGCGCGCCACGTGATAGACGCCATTGAGAACCACTCTTCCATTATCAAGCTGCGGCTGGTGTACTCTAAGTTCGTCACCACGGGCCTGACCATTGGTTTTGGCGGCAGCTCCGGGGTGGAGGCGGCCATTATCTCCAGCGGGGCGGCGGTGGGCTCCAACGTGGGGCGTTTTCTGGGGCTGGGCTACCGGCTGCGCACCCTGCTGATCGGGTGTGGCGTGGCGGCGGGCATCTCGGCGGTGTACAACGCGCCCATGGGAGGCTTCATTTTTGCCCTCGAAACCATACTGCCGGAGTTTACGCCCACCCTGCTGATACCCTTGCTGGTGGCGGCGGCGGCCGGTAAGATCCTGTTCGAGTTTATCATGGGCGAGCACCTGCGCTTCCAGGTACCCCTCACCGACTTTACCTATGAGCAGATTCCATTGATTGTACTGCTGGGCGTGCTGGGCTACCTGATGTCCAATTACCTGCTCAAGACCTACAGCTATTGCGCCATGTACCTGTCGCGGATAAAGAATGCATACATGCGGGCGCTGATAGGGGGCATCACGCTGGGCTGCATCATCTACCTGCTGCCGCCCATGTATGGCGAGGGGTACGTGAGTATAAACGCCTTGCTCAACAACGAGGAACGCTCGCTTTTTGTCAACTCCCCGCTGGCGGTGCTGCCGAATACCGTGTGGTTCAACCTCTTCTTCTTTTCGCTGATAACACTGGCCAAGCCCATCAGCACGGGTATCTGCGTTAACTCAGGCGGTGAGGGCGGGTACTTTGCCCCCTCCATCATCACGGGAGGCTTGATGGGTTTTCTATTTTACAAGGTGGCGGAACTGGTTTTCCCGTTTTATGAGCTCAACCAGGCAACGTACATCTTCCTGGGCATGGCCAGTGTGTTTGCCTGCATCATGAACGCCCCGGTGACAGCCATCTTCCTTGTGGCGGAGATTACGCAGAGCTACCAGTTGTTTGTGCCGCTGATGCTGGTGTGCGCGGTTTCCTATTTCCTGAAGTATTACATCGAGAACCTGAGCCGCAACGTGGTGCAGCCCAAGGGCCAGAGCAAGGCGCTGCGTGTGGATCGCATCCTGTTAAACCAGCTGAACATTAAGCAACTGGTGGAGGACGGCGGTTCGGCGGTGACGGAGGACGCCGCGTTCCGGGAGGTGGTGGAGAGCTTCGCCAAGTCAAACAAGGACGTGCTGCAGGTGCTCGATGAGAAGGGCATGCTCAAAGGCATCATCACCCTGAACGACTTCCGGCAGCGGCTCGGGGACACTTCTAATTACGACACCATACAGGCCCGCGACCTGATGCATCCGCCCGAGGCTGTGGTGGAGATAGACGAGCCCGCTGCCGAGGTGCTCGATAAGTTCGATACCCATAAGTTGTGGTCGTTGCCGGTGGTGCGGAAAGGCAAGTTTAAGGGCTTCATTTCCAAGAGCCGCCTGCTGACGCAGTACCGCAAGGAGCTGACCAAGGTGAACAGGTTTTTCTGACGGATATTTTGGAGGATGGCCATACCTGGCCGTGCGGCTTAGGTAGCCGGCACCGGAGAGAAAAGCCGTTTTCTGCTATATAGGAGCGGTTTTTCTCTGAAAAAAGCGGATAGCCATAACAATAGCGGCGGATACTGCGTTTGAACTGGAATAATAACAATAACTCTAAATCAGAATATAAACTATGGATGCAAACGATCTAAAAAGAAAAGCAGATTCAATGAACCCACAGAAAGAAGAAGGTCCCGTAGCCGCAGCAATAGAAGAGTATACCGCCCGTATACCGTCTGATATGTACCTATGGGCTGCCCTGGGTTCTATGGCAATTTCTGCCACGCTTAAAGTAATGAAAAAAGACGAGGAGGCACTGTTTGTAGGCCAGTGGGCCCCATCATTCCTGCTGCTGGGAGTGTATAACAAACTGGTAAAGCAACTTGGCAAAGACAAGTATAAGTCTTAGAATTTATCCCCATCTATACACAAAAAGAGGAGGCTAGCTGCTTCCTCTTTTTGTGTATAGGGGCTTAGCTTTCGTCAGGCTCCCGCTGGCTTACCCGCTTATACTTTATGGCAATCTTCGATGGGGCGATGGCGCGCTTATGGTAGTCGGCATAGGCCTTGGTCACTTCGGCACCCAGCATGAGGATGACAGCGGAGTAAAACACCCACAGCAACAGCACCACAAGCGAACCGGCTGTGGCATAGATGCCTGTAATCTTCACGTTCTCCAGTATCAGGTTAATCACCTCCTTGCCGAACAGGAAAAGCACCGAGGTGATAATGCCGCCAGAGAGCGCATTTTTCCAGCCTACCTGCGCATCCGGAAGCACTTTGTGTATAGCCGTGAAAAACATCAGCATCATCAGGATATTAAAGGCCGTGTTGATGGTGCGAATGGCAGGGCTCAGATACTCCTCAAACAGATCCTGCAACTGCTCGCTGTAAATGCTCAGCACCATGTCCAGCAAAATACTGGTCATAAACAGGAAGCCGAGGCTGGCCACAACCAGTAGGGTGGGCACCCTGTGCTTTAGCAGGGTCAGGTAGTTTACCTGGTGCTTTACCCTTACCTGCCACACCGCGTTAAGCGCTTTCTGAACAATAAAAAAGATGATCGTGGCGCTCTTGATAATCACGGCCAGGCCAATGACGATGCCCCAGAAGCTGACCGGAATCTCCGTCAGGTTGGCCAGCACCTCGCTTACCTGTGCAGCTGCTTCCCGGCTTATCAGTTCCTCTATGTGCTTTACCAGTTTCTGCTGCACGGCATCCTCCGTAAAAAAGAGAGAGCCGAAAAATGACAGGAAAATAAGTATGGCCGGCAACGAGAATATGGTGAAGAAGGCGATGGCGGCGCTATACACAATAGGCTCGCCTTGCTGAAAGTTCTTTTTGGATTCCTTAAGTATTTGCCAGCTTGTCTGCAGGAGCGTCTTCAATCGTTTTGCGTTTGGTAAGGACTAATTTAACGCGCAGGCGCCCGGCAGGTTCTCGCTTTGTGCGGCAGGAAAAAAGGAATTTGAGAGCAGGCGGTAAGGCTGGTTACACGTTACAGCGCCCTATCGGAAAACAGCCTTCCGGCAAGTATGGCAGGCGCCACTCCGGAACAATCCTGCCGGGAAACGTAACAGATAACAATGTTTGGTATCAACGATATTCCCAAATTCTTTCTGGCCTTCTTCCTCGTGCTCCCGATCATCTCTTTTATCCACGAGGCAGGCCACGTGTTTTTTGCCTGGCTGATGGGGGGCAGAAACATCAAAGTAACCGTGGGCACCGGAGATGTGCTCTTCCGCGTGGGCATGCTGGAAGTACACAAATATTACTTCTGGTACGGCCTCTGCTCTTTCGACAACCTGCGGCGCAACCACCGTCTGGCAAATATTCTCATCTTTTTGGGAGGAGTGCTGTTTAACGCAGCATCGACGCTTGTTGCGATGTACCTGGTGGAGGAAGAGGTGGTGGAGCCTGGTATGCTAACGTACCAGTTTACCTACTTCTCGATGTACTACATTTTCTTTGCGCTGCTGCCCATGCCTTACCCCGATGGCACCTACAGCGACGGCAAAGTTATACTTGACTTGATCCGGAATAAGCCCCACATCCGGGAAAGCATTTACCGCATTACGTGGGATAAGGAAAAGGATCAGTGGCAGGTGCTGGATCACAGTAAAACAGTTGTAGAGACTTTCAGGGAGGAGGAAGAGGCCCTGTCCAGGGCGCATGAGCTGGCACAACAAAATCGCCCCAGCCGCCTGATCAACACCAAAAGCGGCGAAGAAATGGAGGTATGCAACTACCCGCGGGTGCCGCTATAAGGCTCCCGGCATTTATACTTTGCCAGCATCCGAACAGGTTAATTTCCCGCCTTACACATCTACCTGCACCATGCTTCGTAGGTAAAGGCACCTAAACCACTACTGATTCTATGATTACAGCGATAGTTAGTTTTCTGGTGATGCTTAACCCTTTTGCCCTCTTCCTGTACCTGAAGCCTGTGATGAGCGACCTCTCGGATGAGGATTTTCGGTCTGTTTTTATCAAAGCCAGCAGTATCTCCTTCGGCATTTACCTGGTGTTTCTGCTGCTCGGCGACCTGGTGTTTCAGAAAGTGTTCCGCATCGACTTTGAGTCTTTCCGGATATTTGGCGGCGTGGTGCTGTTTTCCTTTGCGTACATCTTCATTGTGCAGGGCAAGAAAGCCTTTATTCAGATAAAAGGCGACTTACACGACCTGGCCTCAGAAATTGCCCTGCCATTTATGGTGGGCGCAGGCACCATATCGCTCACGGTGCTGATGTCGGAGCAACTGGTGCTGTGGCAGGGGGTGGTTTCGCTGGTGATCATCATGCTGATAAACTTCGCCACGATTATGGGGCTTAAAAACATGCGCCGGGGCATGCGCTCCAAAAAGGTGCAGCTTGCCTTCGACAAGAACATGGAGCTGCTGCTGCGCATCAACGGTTTCTTCCTGGGCGCTATCGGCATCGACATGATCGTAACGGGCATACGAAACTTAGTCACCACCGAGATGCTCTAGCAGATTCCTGGCTGCCGTTACCCTCAGGTCTTTTTTATCACCTCTCCAGAGTATACCAGCCAGAGCGGAATGTGGATGTCTGTGTTATACAGCTCGGTGGGCACACTGCCCAGGCTAAGCGAGGGCAGCGGGTTGTTGCCCTTCAGGCCCAGCACCAGCAGATCGTGGTGGCCCTTCTCCAGGTGCAGCGTGATGCGCTCGGCTATACTTTTGTTGGCGGCCCGCACTAAGGTATAGGGCACGCCGGCTATCTCCCGCTGGCGTTTCTGCAGGTCGGCAAACTTTGCCTTCACTATTTCCTCTGCTTTTCTGACAGCCTCGGCTTCTGAAATCAGCGGAAAAAACTGCGTTGGCAGCCGGTACACGTGCATGATCTCCAGCTGTAACCCTAACTGGTCGGAGAGTTCTTTGCTGAGCCGGAGCGCGTGCACCGAGGTATCCGAAAAGTCTATCGGCACTAGCACCTTCCTGACGTTGAAGCTGGCCGTTTCGGGGAACACGAGCACGCTGCACGGAAGGATACGCAGCAGTTTGGTACCCAGGGCACCGGTGCTTTTGTCGCTCATCTTCTTGCCCAGCAGGGTAAGCTTTATGCCGTAGCGCTTCACCAGGTCGGCAAGTATAACCTCGGTGTTGGGCTCCTCGCTTACCAGTATCTCAAAATCGGCAGTGTTACCAAACTGCTCGGCTACGATATCGGAAATGTTGCCCTCCACCTCCTGGCTCAGGTCTATGTCGCCGAGCATCTCCCGGAAATCGTCGGCGAGCTCGTAGAGGCGGATGTTGTGCACGAAGTATACTTTTCGCACCTGCAACCGCTCACAAATGGAGCGGGAAAAGGCAACCAGTTTCTCGTCTATGTCGCTCAGGTCGAGGCAGACCATCATGGCATCTATCGTAATCATAATATGTCAGGGTTTGGTGGTGTAGGATTGTCTTTTCTGGCTTCCACTGTTCTGGCGGCGTCCTGCTTTTGGGCGCGTTTGGCCAGCATTTCGGCTACCAACTGCTGGTAGGCTTTGCGCTGTTGGGTCCTGCCAAGTTTTGATTCTTCCTCGGCTTCCTCGCCCAGGCCCCGGTACAGGCTGTAGCACATGAGCAAAAGTATAATGGCAAACGGAAGGCCGGTGATGATAACGGCCGTCTGCAAGGCCTGTAGGCCGCCGCCAACCAACAGCACTGCGGCCACCGCGCCGCCTGCCAGTGCCCAGAACACGCGTATGCCAACCGAGGGGTTGGGGTTGCCACCGGAGGTAAGGCTCACGACCACGAGCGAGCCGGAGTCGGAGGAGGTGACGAAAAAGCCGGCCACCAGCAGAATGCCAACCACCGAAAGTGCGGTGGAAAAGGGCAGCTGCTCAAAGAACACAAACAGGGCGGTGGAGATATCCGCTGCCACGGCATCGGCAATGGTTGTGTTGCCGGCCAGGGTTTCGTGCAGGGCGGTGCTGCCGAAGGCCGTCATCCACAGAAAGCAGAGGAGCGACGGGGCAATCAGGACGCCAAGCACAAACTCTTTTATCGTTCTGCCCTTGGAAACCCGCGCAATAAAGATGCCCACAAACGGAGCCCAGGAAATCCACCAGGCCCAGTAAAACACCGTCCAGCCGCCTTGCCAGTTGCGGGTAGAATAAGCTTCGTTCCAGAACGAGAGCTGCATGAAGTTACCGATGTAGGAGCCGGTGTTCTGCACGTAAGAGCCAAGTATAAAAACCGTAGGCCCCAGTACCAGCACGGCCACCAGTATAAACAGGGCCACCCGGATGTTCCACTCGCTCAGGATGCGTACGCCCTTGTCTACCCCGGTTACCACAGAGATGGTGGCAATGCCCGTGATGACGATAATAAGGATGATCTGGGTGGTGATATCGTTGGCAATGGCAGGGAACACATGGCTCAGGCCGGCTGCCACCTGCTGCACACCAAAGCCCAGCGAGGTTGCCAATCCAAAAAGCGTTGCAATCACGGCCAGGATATCGATCACGTGCCCCACCACCCCGTGGATGCGCTCCCCCAGGAACGGGTAAAAGGCAGAACGTACTGTCAGCGGCAGTTGTCGGTTATAGGTAAAGAAGGCCAGTGCCAGCGCCACGAGTGCGTAAATAGCCCAGGCATGCAAGCCCCAGTGCAGGAACGTGAAGTTCATGGCCTGCCGCGCGGCGGCAGGTGTACCCGGCTCCCCGAGCGGCGGTGTCTGGAAGTGGTTGATTGGCTCGGCAATACTCCAGAAAAGCAGGCCGATGCCCATGCCGGCGCTGAACAGCATGGCAAACCAGGCCGAGGTGCTGAACTCCGGCTTTGCGTCCTTGCCGCCCAGCCTTATCTTGCCAAAGCGGCTAAAGGCCACAAAGAAGCAGAAGGCAACGAACAGGTTCACGCAAAGTATAAACAGCCAGCCCATGTTGGAGGTCACGGCTGCCTGCGTGGCACTAAAAAACGCCTCGGCATCCTCCCTGAAAATCAGCACCAGGGTAATGCTTACTACCAGGAACACGATGGATGACCAGAACACGGGGCCGTTTACTTCCATCCCCATTGTCTTTTTTACATCTCTCTTTATTTTATTCATGCATGTTGTTTTTAACTATTAGAAATAGTACCCCATGTTAATATTGAAGCGCATGTGCCATTTGGTATCGCCTGGCGTGCCGGCGGCAAGGGCGTTCGTCCACTCAGGGCCTAACCAGGGTTGGTTGTAGCCAAAGGCGGCATCGGTGTAGATGTACATCGGGCCGGCCGTAAACAGCGCTCCCAGCACGTTCATGTGGGCGTTTTCGTAGCCGCTCACGCGCTTGTTATAGTAGCCATAGTTGTTGTAGATGTCGATGCCCTGCAGCAGCTTCGTATCAACAGGTATGTGGTAAGCGACACCGGCCGTGTATACTTCACCTTTGTTGGCTACATTGTAGTTGGCCCCGTACGCGCCCATCTCTACGTAGTCCAGGTTATTGTTTGCAGCATATTTGGGGTTAAAGCGATAGAGCATGGCCTGCAGCTTGACGTTCCAGGGGCTGTGGGCGGTCTTGTACTCGTAGTGTATGGCGCCTGCGTAGCGGGTGCCATTGCGCTCGGTGTCGAGGTTGTAAAGCAGACCGCCCTGCAGCGAGAAACCTACCTCATGTGCCAGGCTGTCGCCTAGCCGCCGGATCACCTTAAAGTCAAGCTGGTTGTTTTCTTTGTTGCGGCCGGTTACGTCGTAGGAGTATCGGTTCGGGCTGGGGTCGGTTAAAGCGAAGACGAACTCCTCGGCGCTTTTATAGTAGGCTGCCTGCCACTGCCAGCGGCCCGCGTCATGGATATACTTTACGCCCATGTCGTGGTCATCCTCAAAGCCTATGTAGTAGGTAAGGTTGAAAAACCAGTTGTTGGAGTTGTACTGCTGGATGCCAAAGGGCACCTGGTTCAGCCCCACCTGTAGCTGCGATTGCTCCGAAAAGTCGTACTGGAACCAGGCCTGCTTCAGAAAAGAACCGCCGAAAGCCTGTGAGTAGTGGCGGAACTCGGCATTCAGTTTGATGCCCCTATACGCAGCCTCAGCGTTGATGCGGAACATGTCAAACCCGAAATCGCCGCCACGGTCCAGTTGGTCTTCTTTCCAGGTAGAGAGGTTATAGTTAAAGCGCACGGCCCCCCCTAGTTTCAGGTATGGCTTCTCCTCAGGCTTCTCCTCCGGGTACTGCGCCAGGCAGGCGATGTGTAGCAGCAGGAAGAGGGGCAGGCATATAAGTATCCGTTGTGGTAAAGTTACTTTCAAAGGCACCTCAGCTGTATTGTGTACAACTATACTTATGACGGTGCGAGATAGTAAAAGTTACTTTGGGTGAAGAACTGAGGGGTAGGAGGTAGCAAGGGTTATACTTTGGCGGAGGCGGGCCGCAGGAGGCGATGGCATGGCTAAGGCCTTGGTACAGATGCCTTAACCACCGGCGCTGCTTTGCCTGCATCATGAAACGCTGCCTTCACGCAATATGCGCATTCTGCTGGGCAGGCTATGTTATATTTTGCCGGAGTAAGCGTAAGTACTATCGTATTATGTAAGAAAATATGTGAGACAAACTTACCTGCAAGAACTATGGAAACAACCGCAAAAAGCATTGGCGCCGAAATCAGGCGCGCCAACGAAAAGTTTATGGAGGCCTTTGCCGAGGGAAACGCCGCCGTTATCGCCGATTTGTATACCGACGAGGGGATGCTGCTGCCCGCAGGTATGGAGGCTCTTAGTGGCAAGCTGGCTGTGCAGGAGTTTTGGCGAGGTGCCATGCGTATGGGCATAAAAAGCGTAAAGCTGGAAACGGTGGAAGTACAACCCTGTGAAAACACGGCCATCGAGATGGGGAACTATACCCTGAGCGGAGAGGGTGGCGCGATGCTAGACAAAGGCAAGTATATCGTTATCTGGCACAGGCAGGATGGGGAGTGGAAGCTGCACAGAGACATCTGGAACACCAACCTGAGTACCCGCTAAAGTATAGAGTCTCTGCCAACATTATACTTGCAGGGCCTTTATACTTTAGTAAAGGGAAAGTATAAATACCCGCATTGACTCAAAAATTAGCCTAACTTGTGGCGTGTAAGTGTATTACAGATAGTATGGGAACCACCGAAAGCTCAGGAGTTAGTGCGAAGGAAGTCTTAAGAAATGATTTTGTGGTGGTGCGCTACGCCGTGGCCGACGCGCTGCTGTTAATTGATTGGAACAGACAAATTGAGCCGGAGGAACGCCAGGCTGCTTTCCTGTGGTGTATTCAGTTTTCAGTGGATGAACAGGTAAAAAACTGGTTGATTAACGACGAGGAAATTTTCATCATCACCTCCGAAGAAAGGGAATGGGTAAGCCATACGTTCACACGCCTGGCCGCTGAAGCCGGCATCCGTAAAGTAGCGGTATATGTGCCGGAGTATTTTTACAGCCACCTCCTGACCCTGACAGGCTTCACGCAGGATGCCCAGCAAATTTACGAGCAGCTAGGCGTTACAGAGCACGAGGTATTCACAGATTACGACATGGCGCTCACCTGGCTACGAACTTCTCCGCAAGTATAAGAATGCGGTTTTATCAAAGAAAAAGGCCCTGCAAGCATTACGCTTGCAGGGCCTTCGTTTTAAACTGCGCGGCAAAGTATAGCCTATACCCGCGCAGGTGTTTTACTTTTTAGACTGCGGGCCCGGTACCGGGAAGCCGCGGTCGCGCATGAGCGCGTCTATCTTGGCATCACGGCCACGGAACAGGCGGTAAGCCTCTGCCGGATCCATCGCGTTGCGCGGAGCGAACAGGTACTTCACCAGCTTGTCAGCCACTTGCTTGTCGTAGAACCCGCCCGGTGCTTCGGCAAAGGCCTCAGAGGCATCCGAAGTCAGCACATCGGCCCACAGGTAGCCGTAGTAACCGGTGGCGTAACCCTCGCCGGAGAACACGTGCGTGAAGTGCGGGGTGCGGTGGCGCATCACGATCTCCTTCGGCATGTTCAGCTTGGTCAGCGTCTCACGCTCAAACTTGTCCGGGTCCAGGTTAGCAGGGTCGGCCAGGTGCAGGTGCATGTCCATCAGGGCAGAGGCCAGGAACTCCGTTGTAGCGAAGCCCTGGTTAAAGGTAGCAGCCTTCTCTATTTTGGCCACCAGCTCTTTCGGCATTGGCTCGCCGGTCTTGTAGTGCTTGAGGAACTGGTTGATCACGCGGTCGGTAGACAGCCAGCGCTCCAGCAACTGCGACTGGAACTCTGTATAGTCGCGCACGCCGCTGTTCAGGGTCGGGTACTTCACGTTAGAGGCCAGGAAGTGCAGCGCGTGTCCGAACTCGTGGAAGAATGTCTCTGCATCGTCCCAGGATACCAGCACCGGCTCGCCCGGGGCAGGCTTCACAAAGTTGGAGTTGTTCGAGGAAAGAACCGTTTTCTTGCCGTCAAACGTGGTGTGGGCGCGGTAGGTCGTAGCCCAGGCACCGGAGCGCTTGCCCTGGCGCGCGAACGGATCGAGGTACCACAGGCCGATGTGCTCACCGGTTGTCTTGTCGGTCACTTCCCATACTTTCACATCCTCATGGAAAACCGGCACGGAGCCTTCCGGCACTGGCGTGAAGTTGAAGTTGAACAACTCGCCGGCAGTGTAGAAGATAGCCTGGGTCAGGTTGCCCAGCTCCAGGTACTGCTTCACCTCGTCAGAGTTCAGGTCATACTTGGCCTGGCGTACTTTCTCTGCGTAGTAGCGGTAGTCCCAGGGCTCAATTGTAATCTTAGTTTTGCTTGTTTTGTTAGCGATGGCCTGCATGTCGGCCACCTCTTCCTTGGCTCTGGCAGTAGCTGCTGGCCACACGGCCAGCATCAGGTCCATAGCCGCCTGAGGGGTTTTGGCCATGCGGTTTTGCAGGCGCCACTCGGCAAAGTTATCGTAGCCCATCAGCTGCACGCGCTCACGGCGCAGTTGCAAAATCCTGGTGATGTTGGCGTTGTTATCGTTGGCATCGCCGTTATCACCTCTTGAGTAATAGTTTTTCCATACTTTTTCACGCAGGGCACGCTCGTCGGAATAGGTCAGGAACTGGTCCATGCTGGAGCGGGTGTTGGTGATGGCGTACTTGCCTTCCTGGCCGTTGTCGGCGGCGGCTTTGGCAGCGGCTTTCACAAACGACTCCGGCAGGCCGCTCAGCTGGTCCTTGGTGATGTAGACGATATACTTCTCCTCATCGGCCAGCACGTTGTTCGAGAACTTGGTGTAAAGCGAGGAAAGTTCTTTGTTGATGGCGGCATAGCGCTCCTTTTTCTCCGGGCTCAGGTCAGCGCCTTCCATGGCAAAGCCCTCATACACGAGCTGCACCACGCGCTGCTGGTCTGCCGGAAGCGGGTTTTTCTGGGCGTTATCATACACCGTTTTGATGCGCTGGAACAGCTTCTCGTTCTGGGAGATCTTGGAGTTGAACTCAGAGATCTTCGGAGCCATCTCGGCCTGTATTTTCCGGAACTCCGGCGTGGACACGTTGCTGCTCCAGATGCCGTAGTAAGTGAACACGCGGCCCAGTTCCTCCCCGGCCCTTTCCATTTCCTCGATGGTATTCTCGAAGGTGGCAGGCTGCGGGTTGTTGGCAATCGCCTCAATCTCAGCCAGGTTCAGGGCCATGGCCTTCTCCATGGCAGGCTTCAGGTCGGCCAGGTTCATCTTGTCGAATGCCGGCACGCCCCCGTAAGGACCTGTCCATTCTTTCAGAAGCGGGTTGGTTTCTTCCTGCTTTTGCTCCACGGCCGCCTGTGTCTGCTGCGACTGCTCCTGCGTCTGCACCGAAGTACAGTTGGTCAGGGCCAGTACAGCCATCAGACTACCGGCTGTTATGATTTTCTTTTGCATAGGTAGTTTGGGTGAAATTTATACTTTAGGGATTTAACTGTTAGATTCTGAATAATCGGCCCCACAAGTTACTAAAAAATGTATCAGGAGTCTTTCCCATCCCCGATAGAAATAAACTTATACTTTAAAAGTATGCGGCTGATGTTTGGTAATATGCTGTAAAAAGTATTACTTGGGTCGCAGAAATATGGTACAGCACAGCAACTTCTACTACTATTATTATAGCATAAGCCTCTCCCGGGACTTAGGCATGGGTTGCTGTTGACTTTCATCTGACACCGAAACCTTCATTGAGTCCTGGCCCTGCCGGGACTTTTTTGTTTATACCCACTGTACACCGAAACACAGCAGAAACATGAAAATAGTAACAATCATCGGGCTTGGCCTGATAGGCGGATCCGCCGCCCGCGACCTGCGCCGCGAAGGCTTTGCGTCCAGTATCATCGGGGTGGAGCAAAACCCGTACCACGCCAGCACCGCCCTGGAACTGGGGCTGGTGGATGAGGTGCTGCCGCTGGAGGAGGCATTGGGCAATTCTGACGTGGTGGTGGTGGCCATACCGGTCAATGCCATTGCCGCGCTGCTCACACCTGTGCTGGACCTGCTGCCTGCGCAGGCCACGCTGATCGATTTCGGATCTACCAAAGCTATACTTTGCGAGCAGGTCAGAAACCACCCCAGGCGCGGGCAGTACGTGGCCGCCCACCCCATCGCGGGCACCGAGAACTCCGGCCCTACCGCCGCGCTGGAGCATTTATACCTGGGTAAAACCAACATCGTCTGTGAGCGGGAGGCTTCATCGGAGGCGGCGCTGACTACGGCCATGGGGCTTTTCGGGGCGCTGGGGCTGCAAACTGTTTTCATGGATGCCGAAACGCACGACAAGCACCTGGCTTACATCTCGCACCTGTCGCACGTGAGCTCCTTTGTGCTGAGCATGACGGTGCTGGACGTGGAGAAGGCCGAAAAAGACATCTTTGGCCTGGCCGGCAGCGGGTTTGCCTCCACCGTGCGGCTGGCCAAAAGCTCACCGGCCATGTGGGCACCTATTTTTGAGCAGAACAGCGCTTTCCTGGGGCAGGCCATAGAAGAGTACATCACTATCCTGAAGCGCTTTCAGCAGCACCTGCAAAACGGCGAAACAGGCAAGCTTTATGAGATGATGGAGCACGCCAATAGAATCAGGCCGGTGCTGGAAGGCAAAAGCAAGGCGCCTGCCTCTTAACATATGGTAAACTTTTCATGTACTGCCTGAGGATGAGGTGGGTACAATCCAGGTCTACAACTATACTTAATTCTGTAAACTTACGTAGAATGAATTGTACCATCAGCTTCGACCACCATGCACACGACAATTTTCAGATTTGAGGAGGGAAGTCCGTTTGTAGATGCCAGGCGCCCGGTGCGCAACGAGATACACGACAGGCTGCTGTGGCAGGCCATCCGGCTGGCCAAATCGGGCAAAAACGTGCTGAAAGACGGGCTTATCATCTATACTCCCATCCCTGCCTATCTGCAAGGGCCCACCACCCTGGAGGTTTACTGGGACTTTGTAAGCTCCGAAGAGTATGATGTACTGCCGCGCGCAGCCTCGTAGAAGCGCTGTAACAAAGGCCGTACATCTAATCCTTTTTTCTGAACCTCAACGTATACTAGCACATGAACCTCAACCTATTCAACACCCACACCCTGGCAGGAAGACTGGAGATCATCTGGGCGCACGGGAACTTTATTGCCAACCGTGGCAGGAGAGGCTACCGCATTGAGCTGTACGACCTGGGCAATTTCTTTGCGGAGATCTGGTATAACCCCGAGAACAACTATATCAGCCTGGTGCGCGGCTTTATCAGCAAGCGGGCACTGGAGCCTTACATCCAGCAGGTAGACCTGATGGAGATGTTCGACTGGTAGCGTATTTCCCCTTTTATACTTTGCACAGCAGTCCCTGCTGGTGTAGTGCTATCCTTTTGCCTTTCCCGCTGCTTTACCCTGACCTAACTTTCATAGCTGTTGCTACGTATAACCCCGCCTGATCAGGGAAAAACGCACATGTTTTCTTAACTTGCGAGTACATGTGTACTTATACCACCAACAGCCATTAGATGAACATCATAAGGAACCTCAAGATCAGGGATAAACTCATCCTTTTACTTTCCCTGCTGCTCATCCCGCTTATCTACCTGATTTTTTCTACCGTTTCCGTTGAACTGGAGGAAAGCGCCGCCCTGGAACGGGAAATGGTGCAGTTGGAGGAGTCGGAGAAGATATCCGGCTACCTGCATCGCATGCAGGCCGAGCGGGCCCGTATATTGGGCGCCGTAAACGGTGATACCACCATGCTGCTGCAAGCCAGAAACTACCGGCTTCAGACGGATGCCGCCGAGCGGGAGCTGACAGACTTTCTGCTGGGCGCAGGCCGCACCTTGCCGGAGATGGCAGACATAAGCGAGCTGAAAAAGTACCGTACGCAGCTGGATCAGCAGAAGATCGATGTGGAGGAATACCGCGACTTCTCTGCCGGCTTGATTTTTAGCTTGCTCAGCCGCCTGGAGGACAATGCCACCGGCTCGGGCAACACCATGCTGGCGCGCCAGCTTGAAACGTTCCGACAGTTGGTGGAGGCGAAGATACAGCTCGGCAGGGCCAGGAGCTTAATGGCCAACGCCATCAACGCAGACACCTTCACTTTCCAGGAGTATGCCAACATACGTTCTCAAATTACAGCCTACAACCGGGCGCTGAGCAGCTTCAGCCGCCAGGCTGGTCCGCAGGCCATGGACGATGTGGAGAAGGTGCTTACATCGGATAACTACCAGAAAGTGTCGGCCATACTGCAGGCCATCGAAGCCGATCCGCAAATGGATCTGAACGTCTTTGATGCTGACCAGACCTTCTCCCTGTTCACGAAAAGTATAGAAGACCTGCGGCAGGCGGAAAACTCCCTGATTGAACGAATCCGGGCCGACATAGACAGCCGCATTACGGCCAAGCAGCGCACGGTAAACCTGCTTATACTTGTCTTTGTCCTGATTGCGGTGCTTACCGTTACCCTCTCCATCTACATTATCAACCTTATCTCTTCTTCGCTGGCAAAGCTGAAAGTGGCTGCCGACCGCATCAAACTGGGCGCAGTGGATGTAGAGATTGACGTGGATAACCGGGATGAGATAGGCAGCGTGGCCTCTTCCTTTAAAGGGGTGCTGAACAAAACCGTGAACCTCTCGGAGGTGGCGCAGGCCATCGGCGAGGGGCGCTACGATGTGGAGGTGCAGGCGCAGAGCGAGGAGGACGTGCTGAGCCACGCCATCCACAACATGAAAACCAACCTGCAGCGCTTCACCACGGAGAGCTCCAACCGCAACTTTATACTTACCGGCGTGTCGGAGCTGAACAGCCGCCTGAGCGGGGAGGCCGCACTGAACACCGTTTCTGAGAAGGCGATCTCCTTCGTCAGCGACTACACAGGCTCTGAGGCGGGCGTGCTGTACCTGCACAACAGCGATGGCAAGCTTACGCCTGCTGCCTGTTACGGCGTGCCGCAGGACTGCGCCAGCCTGCCAGTCTTTGAGATTGGGCACGGAAAAGTAGGACAGGCCGTGCAGCAGCGCCAGGTAAAGTTGCTGGAAAATGTTGCCGATGAGCACCTGAGAATCAAATCCGGATTGGCCGAGATGCATCCCGCCTCGGTGATCATCGTGCCGCTATACTTTGCCGACACGCTTATCGGGGCACTGGAGCTTGCGTCCCGGAATCCGTATGCAGAACTGCAGCAGCAGTTTTTAGCCGCCATTTCGGAGCGGGTGGCCGTCGTGATTTATACTTTAAAACAGCATCTGCAAACGCAGGAGCTCCTCTACGAAACCCAAAACCAGGCCGAGGAACTGGAGACGCAGCAGGAAGAGCTGCGCCAGCTGAACGCCGAACTGAAGGCCTCGGAAGAGGAGCTGCGCGTGAACCAGGAGGAGCTGCAGGAGAAAAACGCCGAGCTGGAGGAGAAGGCGCAGCTGCTGGAAGAGCAGTACGAGGCGCTCGGCGCTAAGAACAAGGCCTTGGAGGACGCCCGCGCCGCTATTGAGCTGAAGATGCAGCAGGTGGAGCAGGTGAGCAAGTATAAGAGCGACTTCCTGGCCAACATGAGCCACGAGCTGCGCACCCCGCTCAACAGTATCCTTATACTTTCCAGGCTGCTGGCCGACAACGCTGAAAACACGCTGTCCAAAAAGCAGATAGATCACGCCCAGATCATCCACAAATCGGGCAACGACCTGCTGCGCCTCATCAACGACATCCTGGATCTGTCTAAAATAGAGTCGGGTAAGGTGAAGCTCGACACGGAAGAGGTCAAACTGCGCGACATCTCCATGGCACCGCTGTTCCGTGAGGTAGCCGCCAAAAAGCAAATCCGCTTTACAGAGCAAATCGAGCCGGGCAGCTCCGAAAGTATCGTGACCGACCGCTTCCGGTTAGAGCAGATTCTGCGCAACTTCATCGGCAACGCCCTCAAGTTTACCGACGAAGGGGGAGAGGTAACGTTCTCCGTCTCACCGGTAACAGATAAGCGCAAGTTCCGCTCCGAGCACCTGCGCAACCATAGCGATATCCTGGCTTTCTCGGTGCGCGATACAGGCATCGGCATCCCAGCGGACAAGCAGGAAATCGTGTTCGAGGCCTTCCAGCAGGCAGATACTTCCACTACCCGCAAGTATGGCGGCACGGGCCTGGGGCTTACCATCAGCAAGGAGCTCGCCACGATTTTAGGCGGTGAGCTGATGCTGGAAAGTGAGCCGGGTAAGGGCAGCACCTTTACGCTATACTTGCCGCGGGTGCCGCAGCAGGTGAACGGCAGAAGGCCGGAGCCAGCCCCTGTGGCCATGCCAGTGACGCACAGTCCTGTAGCCACCACGGTGCAGGAAACCACCCAGGAAAAGAGCCAGGGCGTGGGGCAAGTGCTGCTGGACCTGGAGCGCCAGGATAGGCAGGATATCAAGGTGCTTATTGTAGAGGATGATAAGGGCTTCAGCGATATCTTGGCGGACTTTGCCAGGGCAAAGAACTTTGAGGTATACCAGGTTTACACCGGAAAAGAAGGCCTGAAAGTGGCGCTGGAGAAGAAGCCCGACGCCATGCTGCTCGACATTCAGCTGCCGGACATGAGCGGCTGGGATGTGCTCAGGCAGGTGCGCGAAACAAAGGAGCTGCGCCACCTCAACGTGCACGTGATGTCGGCCTACGACAGGGAGGTGCTGGGCGAGCACGCCGAGAACGAGGAGTACCTGCCCAAGCCCGTTACGCTCGAGATGCTGAACAAGGCCTTCAGCTCCATTGTGCAAAACTCCGGGGATAAGATTGAGAACATCCTGATTGTGGAGGACAACGAGATAGAGAACAGGGCGGTGGCCGAGCTGCTGCTGGCGCATGGGCTGAAGTCTACCTCCGCCTACTCGGCCGAGGAGGCAGAGCAGGTGCTGGCCAAGCAGAAAGTAGACTGCATCATCCTGGACCTGAACCTGCCGGGCATGAAAGGCTACGACTGGATGAAGAAAGTCAAGTCCCAGAACGGGTTAGCGGATATTCCGATTATCATCTACTCGGGCAAAGACCTGAGCAAGGAGGAGGAGGCGCAGCTGAAGAAGTTCGCCAACACGATCATCATCAAAAACGAGTACTCTTACCTGCGCCTGCTCGATGAGGTGCAGCTGTTCCTGCACAAGGTGAACCAGAAGCTGCCGCATGGCCGGGAGTTTAAGATGAAGCTGCATGTGCCGGAGGAGGTGCTGCGTGGCAAGAAGGTGCTGGTGGTGGATGACGACGTGCGCAACATTTACTCGCTGAGCAGCCTGCTGGAGCTGCATGGCATGGAGGTGGAGGCCGCCTACGATGGCCGCGAGGCACTGGAGAAGCTTAACGCCGAGCCGGATGTGGACCTGGTGCTGATGGACATCATGATGCCGGAGATGGATGGCATAGAAGCCACAAAACGAATTCGGGCGATCTCTCGTTTTAAGCAACTCCCGATTATCGCCCTCACCGCAAAGGCCATGAAAGAAGACAGAGAAAAATGCATAGAAGCCGGTGCTTCTGACTATATACCAAAGCCAGTAGATACAGATAAGTTACTGACCTTAATGCGGGTTTGGCTGTATGAAGCTTGAGTATGAAAAGCTCTTCGAGCAGGAGGTAGAGGCGCTGATTGAGGAGATTCACACCCAGTACGGGTACGACTTTAGCGGGTATGCCCGGGCCTCGGTTTACCGCAGGATAAAGCGTTTTCTGGGGCAGAAGCATTTGCAGAGCGTAGATGCGCTGCGGGAAAAACTGTTTTCCGACAGCTTTTTCTTTGAGAATTTCCTGCAGGAGGTGACCGTGAACGTGACGGAGATGTTCCGCGACGCCACGTTTTTCCTGTCGCTGCGCGAGAACGTGCTGCCCCTCCTGAGCACGTACCCGTTCATCAAGATTTGGGATGCCGGTTGCTCTACAGGCGAGGAGCTTTTCTCGCTGGCCATACTTTTGGAGGAGGAGGGGCTGCTGGGGCGCACCAAGATTTACGCCACCGACATTAACCAGAAGGTGCTGCTGCAGGCCAAGGAGGGGATCTTTTCGGCCTCCAACATGGCGGCCTATACCTCGGCCTACTATGCGGCCGGGGGCAAGCGCGAGTTCTCCAGCTACTACACCAGCAACTACGGCAGCGTCAAGTTCAGCTCGCACCTGGTTAAAAACGTGGTCTTTTATCCGCACAACCTGGCTACAGACAGCTCTTTCAACGAGTTTCACCTGATTATATGCCGCAATGTGCTGATATACTTCAACCGCCAGCTACAGGACCGTGTGCTGCGCCTCTTCGACGAGAGCCTGGTGAGCCTGGGGTACCTGGGGCTGGGCAAAAAAGAAACCCTGATCATGTCGAGCATCAGCGGTAACTACGTGGCTGTGGATAAGAATAACCGCATATACCGCAAAACAAACTGATGGAAGCCGGGTTAAAGTTGGTGGTGATGGGAGGCTCCTGGGGTGGAATCAAAGCCTCGCTTGCTGTTTTAGAAGGCTTGCCCGCCGATTTTAGCATTCCTATTCTGCTGGTGCTGCACCGGTTGCGCAACCAGGAAGGGAGCCTGCAGGAGCTGTTCGACAAAAAGCTGCGGCTGCGGGTGTTGGAGGTAGAGGACAAGGAGCCCTTGCTTCCGGGACACGTATACCTGGCGCCCTCCAATTACCACGTGCTTATTGAGCGGGACCATACGTGCTCGCTCGATGACTCGGAGCTGGAGAACTACTCACGCCCTGCCATTGACGTTACCTTTACGAGCGCGGCCGATGTTTTTGCTGAAAATACGGTCGGTGTACTTCTTAGTGGCGCCAGCAGGGATGGAAGTTCAGGATTAAGCTATATCTTTGACAATGGAGGCATTGCCATAGCACAAGACCCTGCCGAAGCCGAAGTGGCCGTTATGCCACAGGCCGCTGTGGACAGGGTGCCTGGCTGTAAAGTAATGAATGTAGCGCGCATAAAGGAGTTTTTGCTTTCCTTACATGAACATTGAGCACGACCTGAAACCCTTGACGATTCACACCAACCTGCATCCGGTGAAGGTGCTGCTGGTAGACGACAAGCCCGAAAACCTTGTCAGCCTGGAAAGCCTGCTTTCGGACGAGGAGGACCGTATTACCTACCTGTTCGCCAACTCGGGCGAGGAGGCGCTGAAGATAGCCCTGCAGGAAGAGCTGGCGCTCATCATGCTGGATGTGCAGATGCCCGGCATGAACGGCTACGAGGTGGCCCGCTACCTTCGCAATATTTCCCGCACCCGCGATATTCCGATTATCTTCGTAACAGCCATCTCTGAGCAGGAAACACACGTGATAGAGGGCTTTGAGGCAGGTGCCGTTGATTTCCTTTTCAAACCGCTGCACCCCGTTATTACCAAGGCCAAAGTAGCAGCCTTTGTGCGTTTTTACGTGCAGAAGAAAGACCTGGAGCGCGCCAACCTGGAAGCCCAGAGCCTGAACCAGCTGCTGGAGGAGCGGGTGGAGGAACGCACGCGCGAGCTCATTAAAGTAAATAAAGACCTCGATAACTTTGTTTACACGGCCTCCCACGACCTTAAAGCGCCGATCAACAATATTGAGGGTTTGATGACGGCCCTGCAGGAAACGCTCGAGGAAAAGCAGCTGGGCCTGGATCAGGTAATGCCTATCATGGATATGGTGAACGATGCCATCGGCCGGTTTAAGAGCACCTTGCTGGATTTAACGGAAGTTGCCAAACTACAGCACCAGGATACAGTGGCCGCGCCTGAAACCGTGAATTTTAAGGAGTTGCTGGAGGATGTGAAAGCCCACATCAAAGATCTTATCAAGCGTTACGACGCTACCGTGGTGGATGACTTTTCGGCCGCGCCGGAGATGGTGTTCTCCCGCAAGAACCTGCGCAGCATCCTTTATAACCTCGTTTCCAACGCCATCAAGTATAGCTCGCTGGACCGCAAGCCCGAAATCAGGATCACAACCTCCGTGGCAGGGGAGTATACCCTGCTTTCTGTGCGCGACAATGGGCTGGGCCTCCGCAAGCAGGACCAGGAAAAGGTATTCACCATGTTCAAGCGCCTGCACTCCCATGTAGAGGGCACTGGGGTAGGGCTGGCCATTGTAAAAAGAATCGTGGAAAACTGCGACGGCAAAATTGAGCTGGAAAGTGAATTAGGAGCCGGTACAGAGTTTAAGATCTACCTCAAGTAAGTCGCTTTTAGTTAGAAAGCTCCTGCGCCGCATTCTTGTAAGGGAGGAGCCTTTGCGCCTGCCTTTTTCTTGTCGTTTGTAGCCGGGAAAGTATAAGCAACTCACACATTCTAACTCAGGCCAATATATCCTGAACCCCTGTCTACCTGACCCGGAGAAGGCCCAAATCGGAAATTAACGGTTGCTGCAAGTATAACTTCGTAAGAACTAAGGCAGCCTACAGCCCGCAAGTATACTTCAATCATACTACCTCAACCCATGGAACAACCAACCCGCGATAAGCAAGCCCTTCAGCACCTGTATAACACCATCCTGCCAACGCTGGCAGAGCAGATTCACCAGAGCATCCTGCCCATACTTCCTTTGTTTGATAATTTCGGGCTGGAACGGGTAATCGACACCTGGACCAGGGATCCGGCATCCGACGCCGACGAGGTGATAAGCGTGGAGAAGGGCAATGTGCAGCAACTGGGTTTGAAGCTGCGCCTGGAGGGATTTCAGAAGCCCGGCGTAGAAACCTTTGATCTGACCAAAGACGTACTCTTTAAACTGGACTATTCCAGCTACACCGTAGGCCCCGACAAAAACACATCCTGGCTCGAGAAACCGTACCTGCAGCGCTGGGATAAGGAAGAGTACAAGGAGGTGGCCAGCAGGTGGAGCGAAGAACTGATAGACGACCTGACACAGCGCCTTGAAAAACTAACCTGATTTATACCATGCCACAAGCCGCCGCAGCCAAAGCACTAACCTGGTTATACGTGATACTTTTGCCGCTCTGCCTGGGCATTTATACTTCGTGCCAGGGCCAACAGCAGAAACAGCAGGCAACCGGCGAGTATACCTACCAAAAACCAAGCAGCGGTGGCACGGGCAAAGTATACATGGGCCGCGAAATAGCCGCCATGATCAGTCCGGCGGGTGGGGCGTGGCTGGCGCGCGAGACAAGGGAGGAAGAGGACCATGCCTTGCAGGCCATCGCAAATATGGAGCTCCGGCCCAGCAGCGTGGTCGCCGACATCGGAGCTGGGGTGGGCTTTTATACCCTGCAAATTGCGCCCAAAGTACCCGAGGGCAAAGTATACGCCGTGGAGGTGCAGGATGCCTTTGTGAAAACCCTGCAGGATCGCAAGCAGGAGCTGGGCCTGACGAACATGGAAGTGGTAAAAGGCGGCACCAAAACCACCAACCTCCCCGCTAACTCCTTGGACCTTGCCTTTATGGTGGATGTGTACCACGAACTGGAGTATCCCCGCGAGGTGCTGCAGGACATTTACCGGGCACTGAAGCCTGACGGAATTTTGCTGCTGCTGGAGTATCGCGCCGAAGACCCGGATCTGAATGTGAAGGAACTGCACAAGATGAGCGCCGCCCAGGTGAAAAAGGAGCTGGAGGCCAACGGTTTTATACTTCACCGGCAGGAAAATTTCCTGCCAAGGCAACATTTCATCATGTTCCGCAAAGCCGCCAAATAAAGCGCATACTTCTTCAGCCTCATCCTATACTCCACCTGCTGATGCGTGGAATAATAAAAATATTTTAATTTTTAATTTACTGGTATTCAATTAGTTGCTGGTTGCTGTAGAATACCTGCACCTGTTGTGGCATACAACTTGTAATTATACCATCATCGTTACGTTGCAAATTTATAAACCTTAAAGCACGTATTATGAAAAAGGTAAATTACATTTTCAGTCTGGTCTTTATAGTATCGATCTTACTGAGTTCGGCAGCTGAGGCGCAGGAAAGAAAGAAGATTAGCCCGCAGGCAAAGGGCGCTGTGATTGGAGCAGCCACCGGAGCTACCGCTGGTGCTATTATTCATAAGCGGAACCGCGTAGTGGGCGGTGTGGTAGGTGGCGTAGTAGGTGGTGGCACCGGCTATGTTATCGGTAAGAGCATCGACAACAAGCGGAAAGCCGAGGAGGCTGAGAGAGCCGCCGAGGCAGAGCGCATTGCCGCTGCTAACCGTGCCGCAGAGGCCAGAAATACCAGAACGGTAGCCGCCAGGTCTACTGCCCCTGTAAGCAAGCCTGCACCGGCCAAAGCAGCCGCTGAGCCGGTAAAACACGCGCTGGTTGCCCAAAACATGGCTCCATACACCGAATATAACGTGATGGAGGACCCAATCATCAGCATGGGCTTCCTGCCAAACCCGGACTTCGGCAACCCTTCCAAGCCATACTATACTTCTGAAGTAAGAAGGAAGAGCTGGTAAGTATAGACGGTTCTCTGCGGCAGGTAGAATGCCTGCTGCGGAAGCCATACTTACCCATGTTATACTTTAACAACAGACCTATGAAACGTTATGCATATATCCTGTTCTTTGCCGTCCTTTTTGCCGCGTGTTCGCCGGCCGAGGAAAAGGTAGACATTCGGAGCCTGAACCAGGAGTTCATCGGCGCCTGGAACAGCAACGACCCGGAGAGGGTGATATCCTTCCTGGACGACGAGGTACAATTCCTGCAGGGCGAGGTTCACTTTATGGGTAAAACCGAGGTAGCCAACAAGTGGGTGAAAGACACCTACAGCACCATCACCGACCTGAAGACCAACGTGGTAAGCTCTGGCGTGGATGGCGAGATAGCCTACGAGGCGGGTACGTTCTCGGTGGATGTACTGCCCTCCGGCCAGGACCAGATGCGCGGTATCGGGGAAGGCAACTTTATACTTCTCTGGAAGAAAAACAAAGAAGGCGAGTGGAAACTAAGCTACGCCCAGTTGGAAGGCCTGCCGGTGCAGGTAAAGAATAACTAAACTTTAAACGCATTACCCGGTTCAGTATATTAGTACAAAGTGTAATTTCCCGAAGCCACGCAGGTGCATCCTGCGTGGCTTTTCTTTTTTAGAAGTATAAGTTGTGATGAGAGCACCCCTAAGAGCTGCGGGGAGCGGAATAGTCACCCCTCCCCAACCCTCCCCTAAAAACAGGGGAGGGAGTATCGAAAATATTCTGCTGTTCCGGACATCCGTGTCCGGAACTGATGCTGCTGCGGACATCCTTGTCCGCGTTTCTGCAGTACCGGATCCAACCACCCCTTGCCCCTCCTTGTCTAAGGAGGGGAGTCTGTAATTGCTGATGCTGAAATAGAAGTTTCATAGTTGCTGTCCCTGCAAAGTATAAACCTATTAGGCGATTACATCCCTATTAAGTAAGTGCTGCTCTCCTACTTGCTGGCGCGGGTTTGTAACCCGTGCCTTGTTATGTGGTCGGATTTGTAATCCGACTGGGGCGCAGGCCCAACGATAGCCTGTCACGAGCGTGGACGCTCGCGTCATAGAGAAATTCTCCTCCTCGGAGGGGTTAGGGGTGGATTTATACTTTCACCAAAATTGCAACATGCGTTTAGAAGTATAACGCAGCGGGCTATCTTTGCCCCATGAACTCCGTTAAACTGAACGCCTATTACCGCCTCTACGCTTTTTCCGATTACCAGAGTATGAAGTCGGCGCTGCCGTATATGCGGCGGGTGATGCTGGCCAAACCTCTGGCAGAGGTAGAGGAAGCCGAGGCGCGGAGGTTTGTGAGCAGGGCGAGCGGGGGCGGCTTTACCAATTACCTGCAGCCCCTCGGCATCCGGCAAACGGTAAGCTCAGGTACAAACTCGCTGATAACGGCGCTGCAGCTGCTCTACAAAAGCAATGGCTACTCGGCCAGGTATATAGTGATTGAGCGGAGCTAAGGCCGCAGCCATACTTCTAAAACAAACGAGGCTGCCCGGTTCTCCCGGACAGCCTCGCAAAGTATAGAATCAGATTTACTGACTTTAGGCCTGCTTTACCAGCTGTATCTCGCCTTGTAGTTTCAGCTCTTCGCCCAGCATCACGCCGCCTGTCTCCAGGGCTGCATTGTAGTTAATGCCCCAGTCTTTGCGGTTAATCTTGCCGCTGATAGAGAAACCGGCTTTCACGTTGCCCCAAGGGTCGGTAGCAATGCCGTTGTGCTCAACAGAAAGCTTCACCGGCTTGGTTGTTTCCTTTATCGTCAAGTCGCCGTAGAGGTTGAAGGTCTCGTCATCCACGCGCTCCACCTTTGTAGACACGAATTTCATGGTCGGGTGCAGGTCGGTTGCAAAGAAATCGGCGTTGCGCAGGTGCTCGTCGCGCTGCTCGTTGCTGGTATCAATAGAGGCAGGGTTGATGTTTGCCACCACTTTTGCGTTTGTAAAGTCGTCTCCTTCCGTCTCGGCTTCCGCTTCAAACTCAGTGAACTTGCCGGTAACGTTAGAGATCATCAGGTGCTTAATTTTAAAACCAAGCTCGCTGTGGGTTGGGTCCAGAGACCATTTTGTAGTTGCCATTCTTATTCGTACTTAATTGTTTTATTATAAATATCTAATGGTGTTCTGTTTTCTAACACTGTTAGGTATAAAGGCAAAAAAATTAGGATTTCATGCCGGTTACAAAGCCGCGGATAAAATCCTGCAGCACTAACTGGTTCAGGTCGCTTTTGTTTTCGCCGCTTCCCATCATGTTTATGGATACCAGGCCGTGCAGCATAGACCAAAACGTGTGCAGTTTCAGAAAAGGATCCGTATCCGGTTGTTTGCCAGCGGCAATAAGCTCCTTTACCGGTTGCAGGATCAAATCGCTGAAGGTGCTCAGCTCGCTGATCTGGTTAACGGTTTCGCAGGAGGGGATGCCCAGGCCATACATCACCTGGTAATACGCCACGTTGTCGAAGGCGAATTTCCAATAGGCATAAGCCATGGCCTCAATCTGCTCCTCAGGAGTGGTGGCGCGGTGCTTTGCCTTTATCAGTTCCTGGTTCAGTTGCTGGAATCCTTGCTTGATCAGTTCCAGCAGGATAGCCTCCTTGTTGGCGAAGTGGTCATAGATAACGGGAACGCTGTACTCAATCGCCTCGGCAATTTTACGGATAGAGAGCGCCTGCCAGCCATCCTGCACCACCAGTTGCCAGGCTGCCTCAAGTATGGAGGCTCTCACCTCCTCCTTATGCCGTTTCTTTCGCTCCGCGATTCCCATTTTTTATTACCTCTGTTATTTTACCTAACAGTGTTAGCAAAGGTAGAGGTTCCGCTTGATAAAACAAAAAATTGCCAGCGCAAAGTATAGCTGCCAGAGCAAAGCAAACGAGGCTGCCCGGTTTCCCCGGACAGCCCCACAAAGTATAAAATCTTTGCTTCGCCCTGCCTTACGCTACCTTTTCAGCGGGGCGCTTGAATACTTTTTTGCCCAGGTTCAGCACCATAGCGATAATGGCGCCCAGCAAAATGCCGCCCAGGGCCAGCACCACTACCTTCACTAACCAGGCCAGCGCAGGCACACCGGAGAGGGCATGCTCTAAGGACTCCAGCGGATGGTGCATGAATGGCAATCCGTGCGCAATTATCTCGGCACCCACCCACAGCATGGCTGCGGTGCCCAGGTACCCGAGCAGCGTCAGAAACTTCGGCATGGATTTTACGATGCTGCGTCCGATCTTCCGGGTAGTCGGGTGGAATTTGTCCTGCGCCATGTGCACCCCAATGTCGTCGGCTTTCACAATCAGGGCCACAAATCCGTAAACGGCAATGGTGATGAAGACGGCCACTGTAATCAAAACCACGATCTGGTTCATCAGCGGGCTGTTGGCCACGGTGGCGTAGGCAATGGCCATAATCTCAGCTGAAAGTATAAAATCAGTCCGCACGGCGCTGCCAACGCGCTCTTTTTCCAGCTCCTGCGGGGTAATCGTTTCCATTTCCTCTGTTGGGGCATCGGTGGGCTCGTGGGTCTTGCTGAACATGGAGTGGACTTTTTCATAGCCCTCGAAGCACAGGTAGGCACCGCCCAGCATGAGCAGGTAGGGTATCACCGCCGGCGCAAAATAGCCCAGCACCAGGGCAGCTGGCCCCAGAAATATCGCCTTGTTTATCAGCGACTTCTTGGCGATTTGGTAGATGATGGAGAGTTCGCGCTTGGGGTCGAGGCCCACCACATACTTCGGCGTCACGGCGGTGTCATCAATCACGATGCCGGAGACCTTACCCGTCGTTTTCGCCACCTGCGTCGGTACGTCGTCGAGGCTTGCCGCGCTTACTTTCACCAGCGCTGCCACATCATCCAATAGAGCGAGAAGACCTGTCGCCATTATCTGTTTGTTAGTTTAAAGTATAACCTGGCTTGTGCTGCCCAACCTTTACGGAAGTATAGTGACAGCACAATGTTTCAGGATCCTAAATTAAGCGAAAGAAGCAGGATCGCAATCAAGACTTCTTCTTACGTTGAAAAAAAATGAATGGCGGGCTTTTGCCAGGTTGCCGCTGCTCCGGATTCCTCATCCGGGGCTTTATACTTTGCTGGTTTGCCATCCGTTTTTGTTCTTGGAACTGCGGCCTTTCTGCGGCGGATTACAAATCCGCGATTATGATACTTTCGGATTGCAAATCCGAAAGAGCGAGTGGGGTGGTGTATCAGTAGTAGACGCAAATCGCTGGTTTATACTTTATGCCCTGGCCCAGGGGTTGATGCCTGCCGCCCTGATCTTAAAGTATAAAAGCAGCAGGTAGGCCATGTCGAAAATGAAGATGCTCACATACAGCAGGTTCAGAAAATAGGAGTGAGGGAAGTATAGGTACAGCAGTATGGAAGGAAACACGGTGCCAACCATCTTGCACAGCGCAATATAAAGCGACTGCCCCTCGTGGCTGTTCCGTTTCAGCAGCAGCTGAATGAAAAGTATGGACATGAGCAGGTTCTGGCTGAAGGCCGCGTACACCCCGTTCAGGTCGTTAAGCTCGCGCGACAGCAGCAAAATAAACAGGAATGACAAGAGCAGCGTGAGCAGGAAAGTGGGATAAAAGAGGCTGCCAGGCAAATGCTTCGGAAACGCCTTTCTTCCATAGGTCAGGTACTGCACCAGAATGCCGGCGTCCAGGGCAAGCCAGGCATAATCGATGTAGAGCTGCGGTTTGCTGTGCGGATGCACGAAGGAAAAGATAAACTCCCAGGAGAGGTTCGCGCAAAGCGCCACCACCGGCATGCCATAGCTCTTGTCGAGAAAGCCCCGCCGCAGGATGAGCAGGTACGCCAGCGACCAGAAGATACCGCTGCATACTTTTAAGATGGCATCTACGGTGGGGTCTACATGAAGCGGGTTCTGTAGCATGTATGTTCGTCCTGGTTCCTGAATCTATACTTCCTGGCCGTGTGCTTTATACTTGCAGGAGCCTTTTCATACTTTGCTACAGGCCGGGAAGTTCTCCGTGATAAGTATAAATTTATTAAACAACACAGCGGCAGCGTTCGCTTGTGACAGGGGTTAGTTGCTGTGGACTGCTTTTCCAAAAGTTTATGAGGAGCATGTTAGATGCTTACGTAATGTTTCGGCAGTTTTGTAGCTGGTTGTTGGTAAAAGAACCGATAGCGGCGTAAGTATTTATATAAACATGAAGAATGGGTGATTCAACAAATATTTGTTTGTCTTGTGGCTGCTGTTGCGATGGTACCATGATTGGTTTTGTACAGCTCGACCCGGAAGAGTTGCCTGTGTTGAGAGATTTAGTAGATGTTGAGAATGGAAATGGGGAAGGGTTCCTTCTTCATCCCTGTAAAAAATTTTGTGATGGTTGCACGATCTATTCCAGAAGACCGAAACAATGTGCCCTTTTCAAGTGCGAACTCCTGAAATCCGTCGAGCAAAAGGAACTGGACTTTGATTCGGCTGTCGAAATTGTCGATGAGCTTAAACAAAGAAGGATCACTATAGAAGAAAAGTTGGCGCTACTGCAGATCGAACTTCCATTCCAATCCTTTTACTTTAAAATGGTCGGATTGAAAAACCTGTTTCAGAAAAGCGAGCCTGCATCATTAACGCAAGACCACATGGCTTTGAAATCGGATCTCGAGCAACTCGATAGTCTATTGTCAAAAAGATTTGGCGTCCCTATACTCTAAATAGAGAATTAGTGGTTGAATCCATGATCTAACCTTATCACTACTTTTTTGTGACAATCCTGCTTATGTGCCGACTACTTGAACATAACATTTAATGTGGGGTTTAGAGATAAGAAGTTTGGTTCGACGGTAAAGCACCAAACTACCACGCTATAGCAAATGTGATGTAGCATTTTTAAAGAAAATTTGAGCCGCTTATTTTATGGGCTTATCGCAATACAACTATTATGGAAGAAGATAAAGTACTGAGTTATATTGAGGATGTGTTAGAAAACATGCCAGCTGACTGGTTGAGGCTAACAACGCATCGACTGGATATTTACAAGGAACAACTGGCAAAAACTGAATTCCTGGAGCAGTTTGAAAGCCTGTTTAAAGACCGTAATGCGGAGACAGCAGCACTCAGTGCATTACCCACTGCTTTCGATTACATCCGGTTGGGCCACCCCTTATCTTCGGTGCTGGAGTGGGCAATTGCCAGCTTACACGGGTTAAAACCGGAACAAGTCATCAGCTTCTCCTCCAGGACGATGCCTGTTTTGGCCGTGCTAAGGAAAAACTTACTGGCACAGAAGAATACACGCATCGTGTATACAGGTGCCTTACCAGATTTCTTTGACGCGGAAGTTCTAAGGCGTGTGTATGGCTATACGTTTGACTTAGAGCACGTTGAGAAAGTAGAAGAGATTACTGAGTTTGACGGCAGCACCGTTTTCTATTCACAGGATGATGAAGTGGGGCAAGCTACCCTCACGCCTCAAATTGACTTTTATGTGAGTGTGCATGCGCAGCTCGGAAGTATAATTTTGGTAAATGGCGAGAAGAACAAAGGCTACGTTTCAGAAATACAGCATGTAAGAAGGAGAGAGAGCATTGCCATGACGCCGGCCAATTGTTTCGCTGCCCTGCAGCAGCTGGTAGGAAAGTCTTCTGCTGATAAAGAGAAGGGCAATGCCGCAGCTAACAAAGCACAGGCTCAGAACTTGATCAAAGAAATTACCGGCACAGCTACGAAAGCGCTGCTTGGTTCCTCCGGGCTGTCTACGCAATATGCGATCATGATGGGTCTTGTTCATGAGGCTCTGGAAAAACATCCGGGTAAAGACATCAAATTTGTTGTTCCGCCAAACTGTTATGGCGGCACAAACGACCAGGCCAGGCGGGTAGCTGCCGCTCTCGACAAGGTGGAAATAGTGGACCTGCTGGTGGATGGGGAGCATGAGATGGTCCGAAGTATAGATACGGTGCTGGAGGAAATCGCCCGCCAGGATGCCGTGCCTTATATTATTGCGGAGATTCCGACAAACCCGAGAGTCGAGGTTCCGGATCTGGCAAAGTTAAGGGAGGTGCTAAGCAAAGCGCGTAAGACGGCAGCCGGCAAAGTTGCGGTTGACCCGGTTTTCATCCTGGATCAGACCTTCTGCCCGAATGTACAATTTGTAAGCAAAGATGGGATTCTCTCCTCGATAAGGACCATTTCGTACGTAAGCGGATCGAAATTCCCGAGTGGCGGAAAAGCGACAGCCGGTTACTGTGTAGCCAATGCAAAAGCGGAAGCCTTGCTGGAGAAGATTGAAAAGCACCTGCTGCTTTGCGATAATGAGGCGACGGACCATCAGGTAGAGATGCTGGCAGAGCAACTGCCTTCCATGAACCAAAGGATTGCAGATGCCTACAGGAACACGCGGGAGTTTGTAAACTTTATAAAAGATACGCTGCCGGAGGCGAAGATTAACTTTGTTTCAGAGGAACTGGCAAAAGAAGGATTTACGCCGTCTGTGTTTTCACTGGATCTTCCTACGAAAGGGAATACGCACGAAGAAAGGGAAACCTACAAGCGGGCGCTGAATGATAAATTGATCAACATGATGATCAAAAGCATCCCCCATGAAAGTAAATACTGTGTGAGCTATGGTCAGCTAAAGGGCTGTTACTGGACGATACCTGCCACCTCCACGCAAGGAACGACCAAGGAAGCCGACAAAGATTATATTGCCCGGGTATCCCTGTCTCCTGATCTGGATCTGGAACTACATAAAAAAGTTTTCAAAGACTTTGTAGAGCAGATATAAGGCTGGTGGAGGTAGGGTAATACCAAAGCCAACCGAACCTGTGTTAGCCGCTATGTTACTCGCTTACGCGATGTGATTAGCGGCTAACGGCGTTTTAGGGCTATAACACATGCTTCCGTTTGTGCTGGGGATTTTGTTGTTGGTGATAACACCAACGATGGCAGGATATGAGTAACAAAACACTGGCGCAAGCGTCCGCTTGTGCCGCGATGTTAACGGCTTATACTATACCCCACGTTACTCGATCAGCATAATGTCCAGCAAACCAGGTTCTCCTGCATAGGCAGCGGCGCTGCTGTATGTATAAGCCTCGGGGCGGCTGACAAAGCCAGCCTCTACCGGGTTTTGGTGGATGTAGTCCAACTTCTGCTGCAGCAGAAAATTCGTGTTTAGCTCGATAGGGTGGTTGTGCTGCTGCCAGAACTGAAAGTCATTGTTGTTGCCGTTCTTCTTCCCGGCCCGCTGCATCAGCCACAGCATCCATTCTTTGCGGCTCTCCTGCGGGTTATCCTGTATAGCTTTTCTGAGTTGGGTGGAAGTATAGCTTTTAAAGTCGCGCAAGATGTTTTGGAGCGGCTCCTGTTGGCTGCCGATGATTAGGTGCACGTGGCTGGTCATGATGCAGTAGGCGTATACTTCCAGCCCTTTATACTTTGTGCAATAGCTCAGGCTTTCGAGTAGCACCTGCCGATATTCGTCACGGATGAACACGTCTACCCAGTACACGACCGGGAAGCTTACAAAGTATAGCTTGTGCTGGTCCCTGAATTTATACTTCCTGCTCATGCTTTTTATACTTGCTGGAGCCTTTCCATACTTTGCTGCAGGCTGTCAGGTTCTATTGTCTTTGTAGAAACCCACACACTACATCATAGCGCAAGCGTCCGCTTGTGCTGCCGCTGCTTTGGCTACGGGTTAGGATTTATGCTGGCTTTGATGCAGGGCAGGTGAAGTAGTATTGCTGTCGCAAGGCACAAGCGGACGCTTGCGCCAGAGAAATAAACTATTGTATAGGTTTAAAATATGAAAATATATAAAATTATTTTGAATAAAATATTTTATATTATTAGTATAATTTTATATATTTATTGATAAGTACATTTTTGGCTATAAAACAAGGCGTATATGGACTTTATAGACGTGATAAAGGCTCTTGGTGAAAAAGTGAGCCGAATGAAAGACACTATTCAAACTGAAGAGGCAACCAAGAACGCCTTTGTGATGCCATTCATTGCGGCACTTGGCTATGATGTTTTCAATCCTCTTGAGGTGATCCCCGAATTCGTTGCGGATCTAGGAATCAAGAAAGGCGAAAAAGTAGATTACTGTATTCAAAAGAATGGAAAGCCAATAATTATTATTGAGTGTAAGCATTGGAAGGAAGAACTAAATGTTCATAACTCTCAGCTACATCGCTATTTCCATGTGTGCAGCACTCGCTTCGGCATTCTAACGAATGGCATTATTTACCGCTTCTATACTGATTTAGAGGAAGCTAATAAGATGGACAACAGGCCATTCTGGGAATTTAACATTACAGACATGAATGAGGCAGCTGTTCATGAATTGAAGAAGTACCAGAAGAATGCCTTTGATGTAGACCAAATTGTAAACGCAGCTACCGAACTAAAGTATACCCGGGAAATCAAAAAGATAGTAGGGGCTGAGTTTAGCAATCCCACAGAACCATTTGTACGCTACTTCGCAAAGCAAATCCATACTGGGATGGTGACCTCTAAAGTGATGGAGCAGTTTACTCCTATGGTAAAGAAATCCTTACAGCAGTATGTCAGCGAGCTAATAAGCGACCGGCTAAAGTCTGCTCTTTCCAATGAAGCAAATTCTGCCAAAGAAGATCAGGAGCAAAAGGCAGATCAAACACAGGCAGTAGCTCCGAGTCTACCTGAAGACAATAGTATAGAATTTACAGAGTTAGAAAAAGAAGGCTTCTTTATAGTAAAATCAATTTTAAGAACTAAGGTAGACAGCAATAGATTATATTATCGAGATACTCAGCGATACCTAAACATTTTGCTTGATGATAACATCCGCAAAACAATCTGCCGACTTCATTTAAATGCTGCTAAGAAATACATAAGCTGGACAGATAATACAGGGAAAGAGGCTAAGGTTGAAATCGGATCGCTTGATAATATCTATGATTACTCCGAACAGCTTATCAACTCTATGATGAGATTTGAGAAGGTTTCTGAACCACAAACTGTATAAACAGCTTGTTCGCTCCAAAACTAACGCCATTGTTGGTATTTTCACCAACTACATAAATACCAAAACCCTGCAGACATTCATCTGCAGGGCTTTTTACCTTGGGTCAGGGTCGAACCGGCACGAGTGTTACCTCATCAATATTCAAGACCAACGCAGCTACCAACTCCGCCTCATTTTGCACAAGTAACTAGGAATAACTTTGCCAACGCTCTTATTTATCTATTTAAGTCGCACCTTTTAAAGTATAATCACGCGTAAAATTATTATACGCGAAGCGGGTGTTTCTTCTGCGGTTTGCTGCACAGGAAACGGCCTCCCTCTCCTTTACTAAAATAGCTATTCAGAACGCTATTGAAGTTGCTTCTCCTCTCACATTGGCGTTGAAACGGTTGTTTATGAATTCAAATCTTTGTCATAACAGCTACTTTTAGCCTTCTCAGGAGTATCTCCTCCCAATTCCTGCTCACCCAGATGAGCAGATGAACCTGCATTTACACCAGCACATCCCGTAACAGCCGGTAACCACCCTGAACCTATCGCTAGCCTGCTGCTCTGGCAGGAGTCGCCGCGTGCTATTAGAAGACATACAACATGAATCGTTCTAGCTATGAAAATAATAATACTTTCGTCAGGGCTACAGCTACTGCTGTGCCTGATTTCTTTTACAGTTTTAGCCCAGCAACCGAAGCTGGAATGGGCCCAGCGCTGGAACAGCGAGGGTAACGTGTACGAGTCTGCCGTAGACGTTGCCGTAGACGCAGCAGGCAACAGCTACGTAACCGGCAGAAGTACAGGAACGACCGGCCCATCCGGAATACTCACCATCAAATACTCACCTACTGGTGAGCAACTGTGGGTTAAGTTTGATGAAGCCTTCCATTCTTTCCCGGTTGGCATTGCGGTTGATAACCAGGGTGGCGTGTATCTTACGGGCGCTATCGTAGATTCTACCATTGAAGTTGGCGAAGGAGGTCAAAGCGTCATTGTTGATATGCTGACTGTCCGTTACGATGCCGCCACCGGAGAGCAAACCTGGGCCAGCCGCTTCGGAACCGTAGGCGACAATGATAGTCCAAGCGCTATAGAGGTTGATAACAAAGGCGGCGTTTATGTAACCGGAACCAGTTCTGTTTTTGACGTGCCTGCCAATTTCACCACCATCCGTTACGATGCCGCTACCGGAGCGCAAACCTGGGTCAGTCGCTATGATAGCCCAGGTGACAACCAGGATTCAGCCGTGGATCTGGCCATCGATGATCAGGGCGGCATCTATGTTACCGGAAATAGCTCCAGTGACACCACTGTATACATTTCGACGGTCCGCTACGATGCTGCTACCGGTGCAGCGTCCTGGAATAGTCTTTACGATGCACCCGGCAGTATTGAGGGAGCTAGTGCCATTGCTGTTGACAACCAGGGGGGAGTATACGTTACCGGAGAACAAAGGAGCAACGACTTTTCTGTTGTCGATTTTATAACTTTCCGCTTAGAGGCCACTTCCGGAGAAAGGGTGTGGGCCAGCAATTTTGATGGGCCCAATGGTAACTTTGATTCCCCCATCGACATTGCGGTTGATAACCAGGGCGGCGTCTACATCACCGGTAATAGCACCAGCGTCGATTTTTCGAACAGAGACTATGCCACCGTGCGTTACAACGCGGCCACAGGCGAAGAGGCCTGGGTTAGCTTCTACAACAGTTCCGAAAACAGTTTTGACCTGGCTACTGCACTTGCCGTGGATACGTTGGGTGGGGTTTATGTGACGGGCTTCAACAATAACAGCGAACGAACAAACCAGGATTATGCCACTATTCGCTACGAGGCTGCAACGGGCGAGCAAAGCTGGCTCAGCACCTACGACGGCCCCCGTGAGTTGCCAAACGAAAGCCCCGACCTGGCCAGAGACATTGCCATAGATAATCAAGGTGGGGTTATCGTTACAGGCGAGAGTTATGCCGACTTCGGCACAGTACGCTACGATGCCACGACAGGTGAACAAGTATGGGCACAGATCTACAACGTCAGGGAAAACCTGAATGAATTTGCCATAGCAGTGGCTGTAGACGCAGAAGGGAACAGCTATGTAACGGGCATCAGAAAGGTAGGCTTCGGTTGGGTGGTTACGGTTAAGTATTCTCCTTCCGGCGAAGAGTTGTGGGCAGCCCAGTTTAGTTTCGATAGAACCAGTGGCATCGCTGTAGATAACCAGGGGGGAGTTTATGTAACCGGGCTATACTTCAATTTAGATAACTTCTCCTACGATTACGCTACCATCCGGTATGATGCTGCAACGGGCGAACAGAGCTGGATTAGCTTCTACAACGGGCCTGCTATGAACTTTGCTGATCATGTCAGGGCTATTGCTGCTGACAGTGCCGGCGGCGTCTACGTCACGGGTTTCAGTTATAACGAAGACTTAACCACCGACTATGCCACCGTGCGTTATGAGGCGGCAACCGGCGCGCAAACCTGGGCCAGCCGCTACAGCGGGCCTGAGGGCACAAGTATGGATTCAGCGGCTGCCATTACGATTGATGAACAGGGCGGCGTCTACGTTACTGGCGTCAGCGCGATCGACAGCACCAACACTGCCTTTGCCACCGTGCGCTACGACGCCTTAACGGGAGAGGAGAGTTGGGCAAGCCGTTACGACAAGGCCGGCAGCGCGGATGTTGCCACTGCCATCACAACAGATAACGCGGGTGGTGTTTACGTTACCGGGTATAGTGGAAGCGCTGATGGCGGATTTGATTATACTTCCGTCCGCTACAATGCGGCAACAGGCGCAGCGAGCTGGGTCAGTAACTATACTGGGGAAAACAGCAGCGACGACAGAGCCATTGCCATTGCCGCAGACATGGCAGGGGGCGTCTATGTTACCGGCACCAGTATAGCAGGCAACACCAGCGATTATGCTACGCTCCGTTACGATGCGGCCACCGGCGCAGAAAGCTGGGTTAGCCGCTACGATGGCTCCACCAGCAGCAGAGACTCTGCCGCAGCTATAGCCGTTGACAATACCGGCGGCGTTTACGTGACAGGTGTTAGCTACGATGCGAACCAGCATGGCGACTTTGCCACCGTGCGCTACGACGCCACTACCGGAGAACAAGTATGGGCAGAGCGTTATGGCAGCCCGCAGAGCCAGGAGGATGTGGCGGTAGACATGGCGTTGGATAGGGAAGGGAATCTCATCATCACCGGCTATAGCTACAGCCCTGAAACGCTTTATGACTTTCTCACTGTTAAATACAGTCAGTGTCTGCCATTGGCTAGGGCAAACATCACTGGCAGTACCAATGCTGCCGTGGGTACCAGCAACTCCGCCTACTCCATCTCCACCCTCGGGGCCACTTCCTATACCTGGGCGATAACTGATATAGACGGCAATGCTTATACTGATTTCAGGGGCCAAGGTACAGGCGCCATTATGGTGGACTGGCCGGAGGAGCCAAATGTCTACAAACTTAGCGTAGAGTACAGTGCAGCGGGAAGCTGTGAAGCTCAAAGCGCAGCTATTTATGTCTACGTCTACGACTCCGAGGCCGGGTATGTCTCTGGTGGAGGTTGGAGCGTGTCCTCAACCAATGCCGGGTACGAATTGATGCGACAGGGCGGGATGCTTTATTGGGGCTTTGTAGCCAGGTATACGGGTGAAGAAAGGGTGCAGGGATCAACCCTGATGATTCTGGACGCTGGTCCCGTTATCTTCCGCAGCACCAGCGTGGAGGACGGTTCGCTGGTTATCTCAGGAAACAGGGCCTTCTTTAAGGGTACAGGTATCCTATTCCACCAGCGGGGGTTAGACACCGACAGGGACGAGCGCCAATTCGGCTACCTTATTGCCGCCACCGACGGGCAACTTGGCTCAAGTACTGGCCCTGACCAACTGCGGCTCAGGGTATGGGTTATTGAGGAGGATGGAACCGAGGGCGCGGTAGTTTATGACAACCAGGTGGGCTGTTCTTCTGCCAGTTTGGATCTCAACGCTCCGGCCTGCAACGCTATTGACAGGGGCGACATTATCATCAACAAACCACAGTCCAATAGCCTGAGCAGTGCCATCTCACAAAACGCTGTGGTGGAGCCTGCCACCCAAGACTTGCTGGCTTATCCCACTGCCTTCTCTGGCCGTACCACCCTTTCTTTTGCAACTGACAGCGAGGCAGGTTATACGTTGGAACTCTACGATCTGAAAGGAGCGTTGGTGCGATCTATTGCCGCCGGGCAGACAGAAGCCGGCAAGCGGTACGAACACGAACTGAGCGCCGACGGCCTGTCGAAAGGCATGTACCTGGTGCGCTTAAGTACGGGAGATAAGGTACAGTCTGTAAAAGTTGTCGTGGATAGGTAAAGCTATCTTCTTGTCTGAAAACAAAAAAGCCCTGCAGATGAAAGTCTGCAGGGCTTTTTTGCCTTGTTGCACAATATGTCACGAAGAACAAAGCTGAGTCTAAGTGTCAGGTCTGGAACTGCTCCAAGTCTATCTCTGCACTTTATACCGACTTCTATACGGACTACAGCTTCTTGGAGGAACTACAGAGGCTTAAGAAGGATGAGATTGAGGAAGTGCCGCTTGAGTTCTGCAAGCTTCATCTTGTGCCTTTGGATAAGACTACCATCAGGTTTTATGACCGACTAGAGAATAAGAATACTAGAGAATAAGAATAGAAGAATATTAGAAAACATAAATCTACAAGATCATGCCAGTATCAAGAAATAGAAAAAAGAAGAACAACCAGAATAATAAGCCTAAAGCCAAGGCAATAAATCAGAGAATAGATGATTGTCGAAATTGTGAGAGCTTAAGAGACGAATTTACATTTGAGGAGCTTCTTGATGTGGAACAAACACATTGGGCAAGATCAGGGGTGGTAAGGCAAATAGGTTACTTTCTCTATTGTCCTAATTATGATGAATATTCAGCGATATTAGAAATGGATGATGAACTTTAATACAAAAAGCCGGAGTGGTTTACTCCGGCTTTTTGTATTAAAGATGTATGTTTATATTAAATAATTCATTTATTTGTTTCTTCCTTAGCTTAAAATTTGGTAGTTATAACAATAGCTTACCACATGATAGAATGAAAAAGATACTAATAATTTTAAATATCGTTGCCTTATTAGCCTCTTTGATTTGGCTAATGACAAATCAAGATTGGGAGCCTCTTGTGACATCTTTGGGATTACTAAGTAGTTTGATAACTCTGGTATATTCTAACTCAGAAGAAAAAGGCAAAATAAAGATGAAGCAAAAAGGAGGTAGCAACTCCAAAAATTATCAATCAGTTGGCGATATAAATATTAATTCAAATAATGATAAATGATAAAAATTTAAAACAAGAAGGTGGGCAGAATTCTACTAATTTACAGGGGCAGAATGTTAATATCTATAATGGAATTACTTATAGGGATGCTAAGGAAATCTTCCAAGATTTGTTTATAAGCAATTTCATAACTCTTAAGTATGAAGCTGCAGAAGTGGCTCAACAAAGAGCAGAAGAAATCACAGAAAAGTTTCTAAACAAGCTGAATGAGAAGAGTCCTGAGTCTCTTCAGCAATTTCAGGAGCCTGCCATGCAAGATGCCCTTTTTACGACGCAGAAGGAGTACGCAAAATCAGGAGATACTGACTTGGGAGATTTACTTGTTGATATCCTTGTTGATAGGGCTCAAGCTTCAACCAGAAATATGGTTCAGCTTGTGTTGGATGAGGCATTAAAAATAGCTCCTTCGCTAACAGTTGAGCAACTGGATACGCTAACCCTTATTTTCTTGCTGATTAGGACTAAAAGTTTGAATTTAAGGTCCTTCGATGATTTAAAAGTGATGATACAAAGGGAAATTGAACCATTTGTGCCGAATCTTTCTACTGAAAACAATCTCTATAGTTATTTAGAATTTCAGAGGTGTGGCCATATTCGGACTGGAAGTTATGGTAATCTTGAAGATAACTGGAGAAGAACTTATAAGGGGTTATTTTCAAAAGGCATGACAATAGAAGAGTTGGAGAAGTTGCTGGGTGGTCCGTGTCAATTTCCTTCATTAATAATCCATTGCTTTCATAATGACGCTTTACTCCAGATATCTGCGTTAGATGATCAAATGTTGGAGCAGCAAATGGAAAAATTTCATGTTCCTAATGAGTTAAAGCAGAAATATAGACAAGCTTTCGAAAGCTCTACTATGAATTCAACTCAGATAAAAGAACTACTTCTAAACACTAATAAATGTTTTGATAAAATTTTCTCCGTCCTTAGTAGCTCAAGGTTTAGTAATTTTGAGTTGTCATTCGTAGGTATAGCAATAGCTCATGCAAACTTCAGAAGGAGGACAGGAATGACATTAGATTTATCGATCTGGATAAAGTAATGATATCTAGGAACAGAAAACAGATATAATTCCGTCCCCCAAAAACAAAAAAGACCTGTAAACATTTGATTTACAGGTCTTTTATTCTCTAAATGTACCCCTAAGTGTATTAGAATCGAACCGAATACTGGTTGATATTCTAAATATCAATGCGTTCATGAACTGGCTTAAATTGGAACATTCAAGACTTTATGAGCTTATTATAAATGCACAGTCGGAGTTGAACAACATATAAGAATCAATAGTACTAACATCTGCAGCTTCTTCATATTTACTAATATTAACAACTTAAAAGAACTGGCTTATACCAGTTCTTTTTTTATACATATAGTAGTTGTCAGTAAAAAATATTTCAATTTCTTTATATTTAGCAAAATATTCACAAAGCAAATTAAATAGTTCTTGCTACTGTGAGATAGAAAAACTTGGAAGTAGGAGCAATGGCAAATGTATCTAAAAGTTTAAATGCAGGGGTTCACAATGCTACAGGCATTGAGTTTCAGAAGCATTGTGCACTGTTTCTTCTGTTGGATAGCTATGAAAAACTAAAAGGAAAGAAGTACTTCATCTGTTTAGAACATCATGATGATTTTCTATTCTGCTTCCAGAATGATAATGGAGAGTTAACTTCAATTGATGCATATCAAGCCAAAAAATCCTCTGGTAAGTGGGGTGTTTCAGATGAATTGTGTGACATCTTAAGAAAATTGGTAGAAGTTGGAGTAGCTCTAAAAGAAGACTCAATACAAAAGGATAAATGCTATTCGCATGCACTACATTTTGTTACTAATGATGCAATAACATTAAGAGTAGGAAGTAAACCTAAAGTGGTAACTACTACAATCAATCAATCAAATAATTGGGTAGAGTTCATTAAGTTGGATAAGAAGATTAGAGACTGTCTTGAAGAAAAAGTTAAGAATAAGTTAGGGCTTAATTTTACAGCACTTGATGAAGTTGAGAACATAAAGTTTTGTTTCATTGACTTTGGTAAAACTCGACAGGGTCATATTGAGCAGCTAATTGGTAAGTTTATCTTGACTTTCAATAACAAAGTCAAAGACCCCAATGCAGCCATTCATACTTTATTAGAACTGTTTAGAGAGATAGAAACTGCTTTTAATCAAGGATACAAGGCTAACCTGTTAGATAAGAAAAAAAGGGTGGAGAGTGATGTTATTGATAAAGCTTTAAATATCATTACTTCTCAGCAAATGGCTTTTGAAACATGGCGGAATCAGAAAAGATATTTTGCTAAGTCTTTAGGTATTAATCTTATACAGCAAAAAGAGTTTGAGCTACATTTCAATAATAGTTTTGATTTATTTAAAGATTACCATCAGGCTGAACATATCAAAATATTATCTTTTGTAAGAAATAATATTCAACTGCTTGAAAGTTGTACTGATGAAGTGATGCTTGTAGAAGAAATGTTTAAAAAATTTAAGTCAGAGAATAACTCTCAACTATCTGATATTGAATTGAAAGCCGCTGTTTTTGCGGCATGTATAGAGTTAATCAATCATCATGAATAAGAAAATAGAGTTCAATAGACTTTTTGCCTATTCAGATAAAGCGAATAAATTTTTCAGTGTTGAATTTGGCAAAGGTGTTAACATTATACATGGGCGTAATACATCAGGGAAAAGTACGCTACTACTTTCTTTACTTTATGTATTTGGTATAAATGATGTTAAACTTCAACTACATGAGATTCTCCAATATGGGGGAGTAATTTTTCGTCTGGACTGTACTTTATATGGCAATCAAACAGAAGAAAATCTTACACTTATAAGAGAAGATGAAAGTTTGATTGTAAAAAGAGCTAATAAACCTGTTTTAAGGTTCAATGGGATTGGTAGTGATAATTCTGTTGAACACATAAAGCTTAAACATTTCTTTCATAAGCTTTTAGGATTCTCATTGTATTTAGAAAGCAAAAATGAATATAAAGAAGCACCTATCGAAACAATTTTTTTACCCTATTATATTTCTCAGGCTGTTGGTTGGGTATATCTCCGTAAATCCTTTAGCAACTTAGACTACTACAGAAACTTCAAAGATGATTATCTTGATTACTATTTGGGGATTGATAATTTTTTTGACAGGCTTTCCAAGCAGCGATTAGAGGATAGATTGAAGGTATTGCATAAGGAAAAAAGCTTCTTCACTAAGTTTGAAAGTAATAATATAGACTTACAGGTTGCAAGAATCATTGATGAGAAATTCACAAAAGAATCGTTAAAGTATCTCGAGACATTTAGGACTAAAAAGAAGGAGTTAGCTAATAAAGAAAAAGAATACACCTTAAAGTGTAATGAACTCAGCCTGTTTATACAGAGGAAATCCGTTCTATCTAAAGTAGCTAATCATCATAAAACACAGCGTCCAGTTGATGGAAGTTGTCCTGTATGTTTACAAAGTTTGCCTCTGAATCTTGCTGCAACATATAAATATCATCAGGAATCAAATGATACTGAATTAGAAATAACTAAGTACAAGGATAAAATCAAAAAGACACAATCTGAGGTTAATTCACTTTACAGTAAAATTTCAAAGCTTAAGAAAGATGTGCATAAAGAATATAAAATACTTAGCACGTACTTTGAAGAGGGTATAACTTTTGAAGACTGGTTAAGAAATAAAGCAAATATCAGACTTAGTGAGAATATCACTATGAATCTTGGAGGATTAGTAAGAGAAGAAGAGCAGATTAAAAAAGATTTAGAAAGCTATAAGACTGAGGAAGAAGTAGTAACAGAGAGAAATAATAGGATAAAATCTTTTGCTACGTTATTTAAAAACTACTTAACTCAGTTGCAGGTTAAATCACTTGTAGAGGATAGATATACGAACATTTATAAGATTTCTGCCTTCCCATATCAGGGAGTAGAATTACATAAAACAGTTATGGCTTATCACTTTGCATTTAATAGACTAATAAAGCAAAATCAGAATATTCACAGGCTTCCTTTCATATTAGATGCTATCTTCAAAGAAGACATAGAATACAAAAATAAAGATTTGATAATTGAGTTTATCAGTAATAATAGGCCAAAGGATACTCAAACTTTTTTCTCTATTGCAGAGATTAATGATTTAGAAAGCGAAGTTAAAAGGTTTAATAGTGAGTTCTTTGATAATGAAGCCCACCTTATTTGTATAGGTAATGGAGTAGATGAACGAGCTTTCCTTTCTGATTATGATGATAATTTTTCAGATTACTTATTAGAGACATTAGAAGTAATAAATAGCCATTAGTTATAGGTTTTGAGTAGGGCTTACCTTATTAGAGTAGGCATTAAAGCCTCTTAAGTTAACTACTTATGAGGCTTTTTTTATATGTTCCATAACCCCTTTTTATCACTCCTTTCTGTATCTAATATGAGGCAATTGCTACAATAAATCACCTGTTTATTTCTTTACTTTTTGCACTTTACATGGTTTTAGACAGCAAAATAGGGCTATATCCCCTCTCCTCCTTTCTCTCCCTACCAAGAATGTCATGTACTGACCCCATTTATATAATTTTTATAAAAAATTCAATTTTTCAAGGCTAAACTTCATACATCCAATTCTTTTATAATTTTTTTATTTAATTGATAATCAGTATATTAATAATATTTTACAAGTACATCGTTAGATATGAGGGTTTTTAGTGTCTAATACATATAGACCAATCAATAAAATCCCCAAACATGATAAAACAATCAAATTATTCTGACATTCAGAATAATCGCTCTTCTATTGTCAAAACGAAGGAAATATTAAAATGTAAAGATTATGAGAACTTGAATAATGAACACGCAATGATTATTGCAGAGTCTTTAAGGCTATTCTGTGAGATAATTGCAGACACGTACTTTTTAACTGGTAAAATTTAAATTCAATAAATGTAACGCATGAAGAAGAAAGACCTTTTTACGAACAAAAGACAGAAGAAAAACTCTCAAAAGAAAGAGACTAACAATGTAGTGATATACACTCGTGTAAGTACGAAGGAGCAATATAATAACAATGCCAGCTTAGGAACTCAAAAGAAAGTATGTGAGGAATTTGCTAAGAAGAATGGTTACAATGTAGTTAAGCTCTTCGGTGACACATACGAAAGTGCGAAAACTGATAAGGGACGTAAGCAGTTTCAGGCAATGTTAGATTACATTAAGAAGCATAAGAAGGACATACATGGTGTAATTGTCTATGATTATTCAAGGTTCTCAAGGTCAGAAGAGAATCTTATGCTTGTCTATGAGTTGAAGCAGTTGGGCATTGAAGTTCTTTCTGCAACCCAACATATTGATACAAAATCATCAACGGGTAAGCTTTCAAGAGCTTTACAGTTAATGCTGGCGAACTTTGATAATGAACAGAAAAGCGAGCGCACGAAGGCAGGTATTGTCGAGAAGTTAAAACAAGGGATATGGCCAACTAAGCTACCAATTGGTTATACCAAAAACAGAGATAAGAAGTCAGTAGAAATCACCAAGGAAGGTGAGTTGATAAAAGAAGCATTTGTATTAATCGCCTCAGGAGATACTATTACATCAATCAAAAATAAGATGGATAGGAAAGGTTTTAGGCGTGATATTAGAAGGTGGAGTGATATTTTGAATAATCCTTTCTACTGTGGATTAATTGTCCACAGATTATTAGATTATGAACCAATTAAAGGTGTTCATCCACCGCTTATTTCTGTAGACCTGTGGGAGAAGGTAAAGCGAGTAAGAGCAAACAAAGAGATAATTCAGTCTTATATCAATGCTGCACCATTCTATCCATTGAAAGGTTTTATAAGCTGTGCATGTGGTCGAAAGTTCACAGGATATCAAGCTAAGAAGAGAACTAAACCCAATGGAAAGTTTTTTTACTATAAATGTAACAATCCAAGCTGTTACACCAATGTATCCACCAAAATAGCAGAACAAGAGTTTATTAGCTTTCTCTCTAAACTATCAATCAACAAGAGTCTGCATGGAGTGTTCAAAAAACAACTTAAGGCTACTTATTTAGACTATCAAAAAGAATCAATCCTTAAAAAGAGAAAGCTTGAAGTAGCTATAAAAGATTATGATGATAAAAAGAGGTTACTTACAGATAAATGGCTTTATGAAGGTCTCGACAAAGAGATTTATGAGGAACATAGATTGCTCTTAGAAGAAGGGAAGGCAGCAGTTGTTCATGAATATAATCTTCTTGAAGTTGAGTTATCGAACCCTGAAGAATTCATCAATTTTGCAGTTTATGTTTCTGCAAATCTTCATGATTTGTGGAAAGAGGCAGAGATTAGTATCAAGAAGAGACTTCAAGAATTGGTGTTTCCTCAGGGTGTTTCGTATGTTAAAGAAATTAAGAGTTATCGAACCCCTGAAATAAATATAATATTTGATATAAACACCTCAGGTTCAATGAGTAGTACACATAAAAAAAGCGGTGGAATCAGCAATTTTGCTAATCCCACCGCTTCTGTACCTTGGGCCGGAGTCGAACCGGCACGAGTGTTACCTCATTGGTGTTTGAGACCAACGCGTCTACCGATTCCGCCACCAAGGCATCTCCTTTCTGTCAGGAACGGGATGCAAACTTAGATAATGTTTCCTGAATACGCAATAAATATTTTTTCTTCAGGTAGTAAGTTTTCACCTCCTGCAGGGCCTCGTCTTTGGTGATGCCGTGCAACTCGGGGTAGCGCTGCAGCACCGGTAAAATGTCGTTGTCGAGCTGCGCCACCAGTCCGGCGGTTTTCTCGCCAATCTCGTGCAGCTTGTCGGCGTCAAAGTTGAACTCCAGTTCCATCAGCTCCTCGTTAATGTCCATCATTTCCATCAGGAAATCACCCGGAAGCTCGTTTTTGCCGCCTTCTTCCAGCAGCCCGTGCTCTTTGAGGATGTACTGCATGCGCAGGTCCGGGTCGGAGAGGGTGCGGTAGGCGTTGGTGTTCTGGGTGCTCAGCTGCAGAATCTCCTGCTGCTTTTCCTGCGGTTCGTTGGCGAAGAAATCCGGATGGTACTCGCGGCTCAGCTTGTAGTAAATATTCTTCAGCGCCTTTTCGTCAAGTATAAAGCTCTCAGGTATATCGTAAAACTCGAAGTAGTTTTGCATCGATCAATTATCAATTAACATTTATCAGCCAATCCAACTAAGGCAGCCATACTTTGCAAAGGTACAGCAAAATAGCACGCTTTGTTTTGATTCGTTGCTACTGGCACCAGGTTTACATGCCGGAAATACCCTTTGCCAAAGTATAGAACCTGCGCCGCAATCTCCTTAAAGCCTGTTGCGCAGGTTCTATACTTGTGGTTCAAGGGGGATGAACCCACCCCTAACCCCTCCCCAGAGGGGAATTACACTTTAAGATAAGTCCCCCTTTGAAGGGGGTAGGGGGATGACAATCGTTCCCAGAACCATCTCTTTAGAGTGGCAGGTTTATATCACCCTTCAAACTACCGGAAAGCTACTGCAGCAGCGCGATGCCTTCCTGGTTGCCTTGCTGTGTGGCCAAGTCCAGGGCGGTGAGGCCGCGCTGGTCTTTTATACTTTTGTCGGCGCCGTGGTTTACCAGCACCTTCATCACATCGTTGCGGCCGAACATGCTGGCAAACATCAGGGCAGTACCGCCGTTGCCGTTCCGCAGGTTCACGTCAGCGCCCTTGCTAAGGAGCAGTTCCGCGATTGCCGGATAGCCTTTAAAAGCGGCGCCCATCAAGGCAGTGTTGCCCGAGGCATCCTGCTGGTTGATGTTGGCACCGGCCTCCAGCAATACTGTCACGGCCTCCTGATGGCCTCCATACACGGCAATAATCAGCGGGCTGAAGCCTCTTTGGTCGGTGGCGTTGATGTCGGCGTTGTTTTGCAGGTGCTGTTTGATGGCGGCTACGTCACCGGCTCTGGCTGCCGAAATCAGGTTGTCGGGCTGCGCAAAAACCAGGGCAGGTATAAACAGGAACAGGATGTTTAAAATAAATGATTTCATGGTTGGCTATACTTTGTTGTTAATGTTGATTTGATGTTAGAAGTATAAAATCAGGCGGTCAGGCCCAGGTAAGTATGCTTTTCGGTTTCGATTTTTGCCGTGCCGGCGGCAGCCAATACCAGGTCGTGCAGGCACTCTATCCAAAGCGGGCTGCTGTTCAGGCTTTCTACCAGGTGCCAGGTCTCCCCGCCGTGCTCCTCAAAAAGCTCCCGGTACTCGCGGCCAACCTCCACTGTTGTTTCCAGGCAGTCGGCTATGAACGATGGCGCAAAGGCCAGTACCTTTTTCACCCCGCGTTTTGCCAGTTGCTCCACCACGTCTTCGGTGTAAGGCTTAATCCAGGGCGCGTTCCCCAGCCTCGACTGGAAAGCCACCGTGTAATCTGCAGGGGCAATGCCTAATTGTTCGGCCAACAGGCGGCTGGTTTCGTAGCACTGGGCGCGGTAGCAATGCTGGTTCAGGCTATTGTACGCCTGGGTGCAGTTGGCGGCGTGGCAATTGGCCACATGGTCGTTCTTGTGCAGCTGTCGCTCGGGCAGTCCGTGGTAGGTGAATACCACGTGGTCATACTCTTCCTGGGCTAACTGGCGTCTGCCGTTTTCGGCAAAGGCCTCCAGAAACTTGGGATGGCTCAGAAAGTTCTGCACCGTGTGCAGCTCCGGCGCTACCTGCCAGTTGCCCACCACCTCCGCCACCTGCTGCAGCGCAGAGCCGGTGGTTGCCGAGGCATACTGCGGGTAAAGCGGAATCACAACCAGTTTTGTGATGCCCTGCTGTTTAAACTCAGCCAGCACATCGGGTATGGACGGGCTTTGGTAGCGCATCCCCAGCTTTACCACATACTTGTGCCCAAGCGATTCCTGCAGTTGCTGTGCCACCTCGTAGCCGTATACTTTCAGCGGCGAGCCCTGAGGCGTCCAGAGCTCCTGGTATACTTTAGCCGACTTGGGCGCGCGGGTAGGGGCGATGATGAGGTTCACCAGCAGCCAGCGGTTCAGGTAAGGGATATCCATCACGCGCGCGTCCATCAGGAACTCGCGCAGGTACTTGCGCACATCGGTCACGGCCGGGCTGTCGGGGGTGCCCTGGTTGATGAGCAGCACGCCGGTTTTTCCTAAATTATACATGGGGAGTCTCCTCGGTTAGGGGTATGTTAAAAAGTGTGTGGATGGAGGCTAGAAGTTGTAGCCTATCTTCGCCTGTTGTTGCCCTTAGCGCGCCTGCCGGACGGCGTATCAGCCGGTCCAGCGCGGCCTTGGTGGCTGCCTTTACAGCTGCTGTATCAGCTGATACCTGATGCCTTTCGAGCTCGGAAGTGAGCACGTCTGCAAAAAAGCTTTTTAAGTCGCTGATGGTTTTGGCCACGGGCTGGTCCTGCAGCCACCCGGAAAACTGCTCAGTCTCCTCTGCAATGATTGCCTCCACCTCCGCAATGGCTGCCTGTCGTGTGGCCAGCACGGCCTGCGTGCGGCTGTTGAGTTGGTCGATGTTAACGAGCGTGGTATGGGCCAGCTGCCCGGCAGCCGGGGCTATACTTTGCGGCACCGATAAATCCAGCAGCACGCGTTTTGCTTTGGCCGTGCCGAATTGCTCCGGCTGCAGCTGTTTCCCGCCGCCCACACAACTCACCACTACATCAAAATTGCTTAGCTCTTTAAGGTAGTGCTGGTAAGGAATGTGCCGCACGTTTAGCTCCTGTGCAAGCTTGGCTGCTTTGGCGTCGGTGCGGTTGGTCAGGGTGATGGCTGTAAAACCAAACGAGGCGGTATAGCGGGCAATGTCGGTGCCCATTTGGCCGGTGCCGATTATCAGCATGCGCTTGGCGGAGAAGTCTTTTCTAGTGTAAAAATCCGTGAGGCGCTCCAGGGCAGCGTAGCCCACCGAGGCGGCTCCTGCCCGGAAATCGGTTTCGTTGTGTACGCGTTTGTGCGTCCGGAAGAGCGTTTGCAGCGCCTGGTGCAGCAGCGGGCTTCCTACCTTCAGGTCGTTGGTCAGCTTGTAGCTGTCCTTAAACTGCGTGATGATCTGCCTGTCGCCGATAGCCTGCGAGCGCAGGCCCATGCCCACCTCCAGCAGGTAATGCAGGGTGCTCTCGCTGTGGGTGTAGTGTGTAAAGCGTTGGGCAAAGGCTGCCGTGTCTTTTATACTTTTAAAACGCAGCAGTTTTTCCTGTATCATGCCGGGCGTGGCATGGCTTGTCTCATAATATACCTCGGTGCGGTTGCAGGTAGTTACTACCATCGCACCTGCTACCAGCTGTTCTGCCCGAAGCTCCAGCATAAAAGCCGCCGCCTCTTCTCTGCTCAGCTGTAGCGCCTGCCGCCATTCCAGCGTGGCCGTTTGGTGCGAGATAGAAATAAGCTGAAGAGCGCTCATATCGATTAAAAAAGTATAAATGTTGGTCGGGCAAGTATGGGTTAGGGAGAGGGTTGTAAGGGCGGGCCAGGCTCACGCCCGACCCGCTATACTTTTTACTTTTGGGAAATCAGTCCTAAAACTTCGGCTTTGTTCAGTTTCAGGGCCTTTATCAGGCGGTTGCCGTAGTCAGCGTCGGCCTGGTAGAAATAGCTCACCATTTTGTTCACTATCTCCTTGTTCTGGATTTGGCTGAAGTCACCGGCTAGGTTGCTGATCAGGTGCTTTTTGTCAGCCTCGGAAAGGGAGCGGTACAGTTCACCGGGCTGTGCAAAGTTGTTCTCCTTTGAAATCACGCGCTGCATGGTTTCCGCATCAATTTTGCTCACCGAGTACTCATACTTTTTGGTATCGGTATCCTTCCTGGTCACGCTTGGCTCGTAGTTGATGTTAGAGTTTTTGCCGCGGTTGCTGAAGGCGCCGTTCTGGTTGTTGCTGTTTACCTCCACCTTCGGAGCGTTTACATCGATGCGCTGGAAGTTGGTGCCCAGGCGGTAACGCTGCGTATCGAAGTAAGAGAACACGCGGCCCTGCAGCAATTTGTCTTCTGATGGCTCGATGCCAGGCACCAGCGTGCCCGGAGAGAAAGCTGCCTGCTCTACCTCTTCGAAGAAGTTGCCCGGCACGCGGTTCAGCGTCATTTTACCAATCTTCATACTTGGCGCGATAGCCTCAGGCCAGATTTTGGTGGGGTCCAGCGGGTTGAAGTCGAACTTGTCCAGATCCCCGGGCTTCAGCATCTGCACCGAAAGCTCCCAGCTAGGGAAGTTGCCTTTGTTGATCTGCTCGTAGAGGTCGGTGGTGGCGTGTGTGTGGTCTTTGGCTTGTACGGCAGAGGCCTCGGCGGCCGTCAGGCTTTTCACGCCCTGCAGCGATTTCCAGTTATACTTCACGTAGGTTAACTCGCCCTGTGCGTTTACCCATTTAAAGGCGTGTACCCCAAAACCATCCATCTGGCGGTAGTTGGCAGGCGTGCCCAGGTTGGTGTACAGGTAGGTTACCATGTTAGTGGCCTCCGGCTGGTGCGACAAAAAGTCGAACACGCGGCCCTGGTCCTGCTTGTTGTAGATAGGCGATGGCTTAAAGGAGTGCACCATGTCCGGGAATTTCATGGCGTCGCGGATGAAGAACACCGGCAGGTTGTTGCCCACTAAGTCGTAGTTGCCCTGGTCGGTGTAGAATTTAACGGCAAAGCCGCGCGGGTCGCGAAGCGTTTCAGGGGAGCCCTGCTCATGCACTACCGTGGAGAAGCGCACGAAAACCGGTGTTTTTTTGCCTTTGGTGTTGAACAGCGAAGCCTGCGTATACTTTGAGAAGTCGCCGTAGCTTTCAAATTCCCCATGCGCACCGGCACCGCGGGCGTGCACCACGCGCTCAGGGATGCGCTCCCGGTCAAACGCAGCCAGTTTCTCAATCAGGTGAACGTCTTCCAGCAGTACCGGGCCGTTCTCACCGGCTGTTTTAGAGCTTTGGTTGTTGCCAACAGGAGCACCCGTGTTGGTGGTTAAGGGCTTCTGCTGCGCAAAAGTCATGTGCCCTGACGCCAAAAGAGTGACTCCTAGTAAAAGTACTTTTTTTAACATGTCTGTGATGTGTATTGGTTATTAACACCACAAAATTGCCCGGCTCGAAGTTATAACTCAAATCAATTAAGTTGATTCGCTGATAGCTAAAAATTATATGGTTCTGCAGCTATTTAAATCTCAGCTTCTTGTAAGTATGGAGAGGGGGAGAAAAAGGGAGAAGATTTTTGCTGGCTGCGCGATAGGGAGCTAAGTATAAGCTACCGGAAGGGCCTAAAAAGAAGCGCCTGCAGCAGGAAGCCGCAGGCGCTCGGTAGCTCATTTATACTTGTGTTTATACTTGCCTGTACGACCAAGCCTCGGGTTTGTCGGCAAAAAGGGTTTTGGTGGCCGGCCATACTTGCCCGAACAACTCCGAGCCGCGGTAGATATTCAGGTGCTCCTCGGAGTCCCAGAGGCTGTAGGTGCTGTATACGTTGGGCTGGTGCAAATCCTGCAGCAGTTCCACGTGCTGGCAGCCTTCAAAAGCGCGTATCCTGTCTTTCGAGTTACGGAAGATTTCCAGAAACTCCTCCGTTTTCTCCGGCTTAAACGTCATCCGGACAATGCGAATCAGCATAGTTATTCGTTTATAGTTACTCGTTATTCGATAGTATGGCATACAAGCCTTACCACATAACCGGTCAAATATAATACGAACAACTAATAACTAATAACGAGCAACGAACTCAACTTCCCGGATAAAAGCGCACGTCCACCTGCGAGTCGAAGCCGAGGCCGAGGAGCTCAGCGGCGTGGCCCTTATTGATGCCGATGCAGAGTAGTCCCTGGCTGTTGTAGGTGCAGCAGCAGTCGCCGTCGTCTACCTGGTTGTAGTTGGGGTAAATGCGCCCGATGGCTTCGCGGCCGAAGTGAATGGTGAAAGTACGGCCATGCGCAATCGTCTCGATGCTGTCGCGGGTGATGTCGGTGATGAGGTTGCCGTAGCGGTCTACGTGGATGACGTGGCCGGTGATGGCGTGGTCGCCGAGGCGCAGCTGGCGGTTAAACAATTGCCGGATGTTGTTGGTGCGGTCGCCGAGCACGTCCAAATCGCCGCCCTTGGCCAGAAACACGGCGGCGGGCGCCAGCAGGTCCTTTTCCGGGGAAGGCGTATAGGGGATGTCAGTTTTAAGCTCCACCACCACCTCGGGCTGCCCGTCTGTCAGTAGCGAGAGCAACCCGTTGTCGGCGAGCAGAAAATAGTGGCCTTTATACTTTGTAGCATGATATTTGCCCCTTTTACAACCGTGCGTGTCTACAGCTAGTATATGCACAGTACCTTCCGGAAAGTCCCGGAACACGGCCCCGAAAACATACTCGGCATGAGCGATGTTGTAGGGCTCTATGGCGTGCGTGATGTCCACCACCTGCACCTGCGGGTCCAGCGAAAGGATTTTGGCCTTAACGGCGGCCACATAGTGGTCCCGATACCCAAAATCCGACAGAAACGTAATTACAGCCATACTACGAACTATAATTTGAGTAGATTTGTATTAATAATACTGATTTTATTTAAATTAAAGAAAATATTCTTAACCTGCTATATACGAGGGTAAACATTTGGTAGAGAAAGTAATAACCTTAGAGAATATCTCTCTCATTGATTTCCTGGGCACAGAGAACCAGAACATCAAACAGCTTGCCGCGGCATTTCCGAGCAGCAAGATCATTTCGAGAGGTAACGAGATCAAGATCCAGGGGCAGACGCCTGAGATAACCAAAATCCACGAAATCCTGTCTTCGCTGATAGACCATTATCATAAGTTTGGGAAGATTACGCATAACAGCGTAAATAGATACCTCGGCACAGATTCCCTGACCGAGGAGGAGGTGATTGTTACCTCTTCTGACGTGATTGTGTACGGCAGCAAGGGCGGCGTGATAAAGGCCAAAACCCCTAACCAGCAGAAGCTGGTGGACGCGGTGGAGAAAAACGACCTGGTGTTTGCGCTGGGCCCCGCCGGTACGGGTAAAACCTATATCTCGGTGGCCCTGGCAGTGCGCGCACTCAAGAACAAGGAGGTCAAGAAGATCATCATCTCCAGACCGGTGGTAGAGGCGGGCGAGAGCCTGGGCTTCCTGCCGGGCGACATGAAGGACAAGGTAGACCCCTACCTGCGCCCCATTTATGACGCCCTGGAGGACATGATCCCCGTGGAAAAGCTGAAGTATTACCAGGAAAACAAAATCATTGAAATAGCGCCGCTGGCCTACATGCGTGGCCGCACGCTGAACAATGCCTTTGTGCTGCTGGACGAGGCCCAGAATACCACACCGGCCCAGATGAAGATGTTCCTGACCCGTATGGGCCCCAATGCTAAGCTGATGGTAAACGGTGACTGGTCGCAGATAGACCTGCCGCGCAACCAGCGCTCCGGCCTGATGGAGGCGCTCAACATCCTGCGCGGTGTGAAGGGCATCGGTTTTGTGGAGATGACGGCCGAGGACGTGGTGCGCCACCGTCTGGTACGCGATATCGTGAACGCTTACACTAAGCTGGACGAAGAGCGACGCGCCGCCCGCGAGGAGGCTAAAGCCGCTGAGTCCGGAGAGCCTGTAAAAGTGAACGGACGCGCCAGAAAACAGCGCGTAGAAGAATAGGCTGCAGCTTTGAACTATCTGTAGCCCGGAATTGATTTATACTTTCGAAGCATAACTTTGGAGACGCAACTTGTTGCGTCTCTGCTTTTTTATACTTTATCCCCATGATTGAGGTAAGACGCGCCACCACAGCGCAGGACCAGCAGGAGGCCTTTGGCATACGCGAGAAAGTTTTTGTGCAGGAGCAGCAGGTGCCCCGCGAGGCCGAATATGATGCCCACGAGCCCACTGCCAGCCACTACCTGGCCACCTTTAACGGGGTGCCCTGCGGAGCGGCCCGCTGGCGCAAAACTGAGGCCGGCGTAAAACTAGAGCGCTTTGCCGTGTTGCCCGAGTTCCGCAACAAAAGTATAGGCGGCGAGGTGTTAAGGCTCGTGCTGCAGGATGTGCAAACCGAGCAACCGGGCCAGAAGATATACCTGCACGCCCAGCTGCCGGCGGTAAACTTTTACAAGCGCCATGGCTTTGTAACAGAAGGGGATATGTTCACCGAATGCGACATCCAACACTACAAGATGTATTATAAGGGCTGATGCTGCGCTGGGCTTCCTACCCGTTTGTGCGCATCACGCTTGGTTTTATAGCGGGTATCCTCCTTTATTTTTCCTTCGGGGAGCAACTGGGCCATGGGCTCTGGATGCTTGCCCTCTCCTTTCTTGCCTTTATACTTGCGGCCATACTTGGCAGAAAGTATAAAACTGCCTTTGCTACAGATGTGGCAGGTATGGCTGGGGTGCTAACCTTCGTGGCGTTAGGCTATTCGGCCACGCACGTAAACATCGAACTCAACCAGCCGCAGCACATCGCACACCTGCCAGCTGAGCCAAGCCACTACAAAGGCGTGGTGTCGGACTGTGTGCTGCAGAAACCCGGCTACCAGCGCACGGTGCTGGAGGTAGAGCAGGTACGGGTGAATGGCAAATGGCAGGCTGCCACAGGCAAAGTGCAGATCTCGGTGCCCCACGACTCGGAGCGGGCGTATGAAGTAAGCTATGGCGATGTGTTGCTGGTGCGGGGAGCGCCGCAGGAGGTAGCCCCGCCACTGAACCCTGGCCAGTTTAATTACAAAGCTTTCCTGGCAAACAAGAACATCCACCATCAGCATTACCTGCGCCCGCTGCAGTACCAGAAGGTTTCTTCCAGCCCACCCAATCCTATACTTTATTACAGCATCCTGTTGCGCCGGCAGATGGACAACATCCTGCGTGAAGGGGTGGGGGAGAAGCGGGAGTATGCCATCTCCTCGGCCCTTATACTTGGCGTGAAGGATGAGCTGGATAATAGTATCCGGCAAGCTTACGCCGACACGGGTACCATGCACGTGCTGGCGGTGTCGGGGCTGCACGTGGGGCTAGTTTATGGGGTACTGATGTTCTTGCTGGCCCGAATCGGGTCTACGGACAGGCAGCGTTGGGTAGGAGCTATACTTATGCTGGGCGTACTCTGGCTGTATGCCTTTATCACCGGCCTATCGCCGTCGGTCATGCGGGCAGTGCTTATGTTTAGCCTGGTTACAGTAGGCATAGCGTTGCGGCGGAGAACAGTAATCTATAACACGATTGCCTTTGCGGCATTGGTGCTGCTGTACATTAACCCCTTCAATTTGCTGGAGGTGGGGTTTCAGCTCTCTTTTCTGGCAGTGCTGGGGATTGTGTACCTGCAACCAAGGCTGAGCAAAGTATGGGAAACGTCTAACCGGGCGCTGAACTGGCTGTGGCTTTCGCTAACGGTATCGGTGGCGGCGCAAGTGGCTACTACGCCGCTTAGCTTATACTATTTTCACCAGTTTCCGGTATACTTCTGGGTGGCCAATATTCTGGTGGTGCCGGCGGCAACTCTTGTGCTTTGGTCGGGGATGGCGGCGCTGGCTCTAAGCTGGGTTCCCGGACTTGGCTGGCTGCTGTTTCAGGTGCACTTCTGGCTGATTTGGGCGATGAACGCGTTCAACCTGTGGGTGCAGCGCTGGCCACAGGCTATTATTACCGGGGTTGATATCAATGCGTGGCAAGCGTGGTTACTATACTTGCTGCTATTCGTGCTCATACTTTTCCTGGCTCTGAAGAAACTGCGCTACCTAAGTATAGCGGTGGGGCTGGTAGGCGTACTTTCAGTGCAGCAAATTTGGAAAGAGATGCAGCAAAGACAGCAGCGGCAACTGGTGGTGTATAGTGTGCGCAACGGTACGAGCGTCGGGCTGGTACAAGGGCAGCAGGCCATGCTGGTAGCGGACACGGCTTTTCTGCAAAGCCAGCAGAACTATACTTTCAACGTGCAGCCGCACCTTTGGCAGTCAGGTGTAGCAGCGCCTACGCAGGTGGCCCTTGCCTCTCCCGTTGCCCCCACTGTGCTGTTGCCCGACAGTAACCAGCTACTGGTGTGGCAGGGGCAACGCTGGCTTATACTTTCCAAACCGCCTAAACTCCAGCCTAAGCCAGGCTTTGCTGTGGATTACGTGCTACTCCGCCAGAACGTGCGGGTAAAGCCGGAGCGCCTGCAGCAGTACACGTTCAGCAAACTTATACTTGACGGCTCCAACGCACCCTGGTACCGCCAGCGGCTGCACCAGCAGCTAGACACCCTCGGCATCCCTTACCATGATGTAGCTGAATCCGGGGCGTTTGTGCTGGAGTTGTAGGGGCTATTAGGTTTATGCAGCGCTTGGTCCAACCACCCCTGGCCCCTCAGAGCTACGCTCGCTACCTTCGAACTCCCGTTCTCGGTAGTCTAAGGAGGGGAGTCTGTTGTTACTTTGCCTGAAGTATGAGTTTCATAGTTGCTGTTCTCGCGCGGACAGGTCGCGACCTGTCCCTACATAAACCCACCCCTAGCCCCTCCCAAGGCGAGGAGGGAATTATCAGCAGGCGATTACACCCCTGTTGAGCTGTGCTCGCAAGTTTCGAACTCACGTTCTAACTTGTCCTCAAGGGGACAGTTTATACTTGTTGCATAGCAAAGGCAGCGGCTATCGATGCTGTTCCCAGCCTTTGGGTTGAGCGCCTTGTAGATTTCCGGTCCCCGTTAAGGGCAGCCCGAGGCACGAGGGCAGGAAATGTACACAGCGCGATACCCGAAGGCGAGGCCTCCCGGCCTTGAGGGCAGAAAGCTAGAAATACAACGATTGGTAAGTGGGGCTGGAGGAGGAACGGCAGCTAGCAAGGATAGCTTGGTTCAAGTTGCGAGAAGCAGTGGCTAGGAAAGTATAGCCCAAGTATAAAAAGACACGAGCTGCAAGCTCACGCCAGCGGGGGAAGTAGAAGTATAGCTTTTCTAGCCAGTCGCGTTGCAAACTCGCGCCAGATAGAGATCTAGAAAGTATCTCAAAATCAGGTCACCGATTAACTCACCAGAAGCGTCAAGCTAAAATGAGAAGGAAGGGCTCTAAAAGCAAAAAGCTCCATCCATACAGATAGAGCTTTGGAAAAGTGCGCACGGGGAGATTCGAACTCCCACACCCGAAGGCACCACCCCCTCAAGATGGCGTGTCTACCGATTTCACCACGTGCGCTGGTAAAAGGTGGATGCAAAAGTATAAACCTGCTCCGACAATTGCAAAAGCAAGCTTCTAAAAAATGTGCTTTTTATGCTTTAAAGCTAAAGTTCTGCGCCGAAAGAACCTTATTTAGTTGCATCAGTGTTAGCAAATAGAAGCATTCCTCTTGCTTTTGAAAGTATAAAATTTTCGTGATAAAATGTCTGGTTAGTTGGGCGGTTACAGAGAATGTTTATACCTTTAAGGCTTGTGCTGTAGGTGGATAGCACGCTTTTACTCTTAAGGCTTTACATCGTTAAAAGAATATATGAGTATAGAAATATCGGGATTGTCGAAAAGGTTTGGCAAGAAACAGGTGCTGCAGGAGCTGGACCTGACAATAGAAAGCGGGCAGATCTACTGCCTGCTGGGAAAAAACGGTGTAGGCAAAAGTACTTTCCTCAACTGCCTTCTCGACCTGGTGCAGCCCGATAGCGGCAGCATCACCCTGTTCGGCAAAGACTACCACCGGCATCAACTGGAGGTGAAGCAGAACCTGGGTGCGCTTTGCGAAGACAACCCGCTTATAGAGGAGTTCACGGGCATGGAATACCTCGGCTTCGTGGCCAGGCTGTACAAGCTGCCGGCTGCAGAGGCAGAGGAGCGCATCAAAAGCCTGGTGAACTATTTCTTTACGGATAAAGAGTCGTTGCACAAGAATGTGGCCGGCTACTCTACAGGCATGAAGAAGAAGGTGGGCATTGCCGCCGCCATGCTGCACAAGCCGCAGGTGCTTATCCTCGATGAGCCCTTTACCGGACTTGACCCGATAGCGGCCCAGCTGCTGGTGCAGCTTATCCGCAGCTACCGCAACAGCAACCGCGTTATACTTATCTCGTCGCACGACCTGAATTATGTGGAGAAGATTGCCACGCACATCGGGGTGCTGAACGACGGGCAGCTGATGTACAACGGCTCGGTGCAGGAGTTCACCATGAACGGGGCCAGCCTGATAGACCAGGCGCTGTTCCAGCTGCTGTTGCCGCACCACAACACCGAAACCAACCTGGACTGGATGCTTACCTAGTTTAGTTAAAAGTTAAGAGTTTAAAGTTAAAAGTGTCCGAATGTACACTATTTGAAAACTCTTAACTCATAACGCTAAACTCTTAACTGAATAAAGTACATGGATCTGATTGTATTCTCTTGCCGTGCCCGCATCAACAGTTTCTTCAGGCAAAAGCGCCTGCAGCGCCTGTTGTTGCTGTCCGTAGGGCTGTTGTCGGCAGGTGTTTATAGTTGGCTTTTCTCGTTTCTGCTGCAGCAGGCCGGCGCGGGGGTTACGATGCTCAGCGTCGAGCAGGTGCTGGAGTATACCAATCTGTTTATACTTGCCATTATCATTCTGAAGGGCTTTTTCCCGGCCTACATACCCAAGGTGAAGCTGATTCCGTCGCTTTACCCGGTGCCGGCGTTGGAGCGGTTCCGGGCGGAGCTGGTGGTAGAGCTGGTGTCGCCGTTTTACTTTGTGCTGGTTAACTTTCTGCTGCTGCTGTACATGATGTCGCCGCTGTACACGTTCCTGCACCTGGTGCAAAGTATACTAGTTATACTTACGGCCCACGTTACCCTGCGCTCGCTGCAGGTGTTTATTGAGCGGCGCATACGCTGGCTGAGCGCCAATTTTTACTCCGCTGCGGTGATGGCGGCAGGATTTGTGGCGCTGCAGGTACGGCAGCCCATGTTTTACCCGGCTTCGGAGTGGATAATGCTGGTGGTGCACCTGGCCGCCCTGAGCGCCCTTGTGCTCTGTAACTTTTTCCTGGAGAAGGCTGCCGCAGAGCCGCGCCGCAAAACCGTCAACCACAGCTCCAGCGCCCGTCGTAGCCTTGGCTGGCGACTGTTCAAGAACCACCGGCAGGCCCGCCAGATGCTTATTTTCGGGTTTGTGTTCAAGGCCTTTATACTTGGGGCGGATGCGCTGGTGTTCACGAAGAAGGGCGAGCACCTGCTGGAGGAAGTGACGATGCTGTGGATGTTTGTGGGGCCGCTGGTGGTGTTCTCGTATGTGTTTAACAACGTGTGGGGCTTCTACCGAAACCTGTGGCTAACCGTGGAGCGTAGCACCGGCACAGCCCGGGATTTCCTGGGGGCCGCCTGGGTAGCCATGCGCCTGCCGCTGCTGATTGACGCCGTGCTGACCTTTGTGTACGTGGCTGTTTTTAACCACCAGGATGCTTTCTTTGTGGTGATGATGTACATCGGCAGTGTGCTGGTGATGGGCCCTCTAAGTATCGTGGCCTCCATTGTGAGCCCGAAGGCGGTGTCAGGTGGGTTGTTCAGCTTTAGCGCCAACTCCTCCTACCTGTTCAACTTCATTGCGCTGAGCGTGCTGGGCCTGCTGTTTCTGCCGATAATTCATCCAATTTTATACCTGGTTTACCCGGTAGTGATTGGGTGCGCCATCTTTGCGCTGGTGGCTGTGCTGCGGGAGTACCCGACGTATAAGTATAAACTCTTCGAAACGCACTTTAAGGCTGAGGCCTAATGTATAAGTATAAAGTATAAAAGTATAGCCCCGGCATTTTGTAAGTGCCGGGGCTATACTTTTATACTTGTTAGTGACTTCTTTCTCAGGAGAAGAATAAGTTACTCTCTTTTAATTTCAACTCGTACTCCTCCTTTTTAAACCGGTACAGATAAGGAGACTTAAAAGCACCACCCCGCCGGCGTTCTGCAAGGCGCTCCAGTATGCCAAGGCTTAGCATTTTGCGTTGGAAATTACGTGGGTCTAAGCCCTTGCCCAGAATGGCCTCGTAAAGGCGCTGAAGCTCCGGCAACGTAAATTTCTCCGGTAAAAGGTTATAGCCGATAGGCTGCCAGCTAAGCTGTGTCCGCAGGGCTTTGCGGGCAACCTGAATGATGCGGTTATGGTCGAACAGCAGGGCCGGGATTTGCTGCACGTCCCACCAGGCACATTGCTCCGTAAACGGATCGGGTGTAGGCATAGCTTTAGCGTGATCTACCAGTGCATAATAGCCCACCGACACGGCCCGCTCATACCACTTGTCCGGGTCTATCAGGTGTTTCAGTTTATATTTTATCCCCTCCCGGTTGTAGCGCTCCACCTCCCCGAACACATGAAACTGCTGCAAAAAGATATCATCTAAACCAGTGCGCTCTTTCAGGATGCGGTTAGCCGCTGCGTCCACTGCCTCGTTTCTTCGGATAGGCCCGCCTGGCAGGCTCCACTCCTGCGTACCCTTCCAGCGCAGGAGCAGCACCTTCAGGCAATCTTCATGGAAGCTCAGGATCACGCAATCCAGCGTGAGTTCAGACAAGTATGGTGAGGCATTGCTGTGGTTGGTCTTTTCCTGAGGCATTACGTATGGGAAATTATCAATATGTTATTTTGACATAATAAGGATGTTTCTTATCATTATGTTAAAATAACATATTAAAAGAGCTGTTTGCAACCAATCGAACTGAAATATGCCATACCTCAAAACACTCCTTGTATTTGTATTGCTGGGGCTGCAGCTGCTGCCCGAAGCCAATGCCCAGAAAAAATCTAAATCTGCAGATCTCTTTGCCGCTAACCAGGCCAAAACGGTGAATGGTTTGGTAGAGGGAACCCTGGAAGAAAGCGGGATCCGCGCCTTTAAAGGAGTGCCGTTTGCCGCGCCGCCTACCGGTGATTTGCGCTGGCGCGAGCCGCAGCCGGTGCAGAACTGGCAAGGCGTGCGCAGCGCCAAAAAGTTCGGGCCACGGGCTATGCAGCTTCCTATTTTCGGGGATATGAACTTCCGCTCGGATGGCATGAGCGAAGACTGCCTGTACCTGAACGTGTGGACCCCAGCAAAATCTGAGAAAGAGAAGCTGCCGGTGCTGGTATACTTTTACGGCGGCGGTTTTATGGCTGGCGACGGATCCGAGCCACGGTATGACGGTGAAAGTATGGCAAAGAAAGGTATCGTGGCTGTAACGGTAAACTATCGCCTGGGGGCATTCGGTTTTTTTGCGCATCCGGAGCTAACAAAAGAATCGCCACACAAGTCGTCGGGCAATTACGGTTACATGGACCAGAACGCAGCATTGCGCTGGGTAAGGCAGAATATTGCCGCTTTCGGCGGGGATCCTGCCAGGGTAACGATTGCCGGTGAGTCGGCCGGTTCTATCTCTGTGAGCGCCCAAATGGCTAGCCCACTTTCTAAAGATTTGATAGCCGGAGCGATAGGCGAGAGTGGTGCCCTGGTGAACACCGGTCTGGATCCGATTCCGTTGGAGGAGGCAGAGCAGAACGGGGTAAACTTTGCCAAGAGCGTTGGGGCAAATTCACTGGCTGCGCTGCGTGCCATACCAGCACAGCAGCTTCTGGAGGCAACAGGCAAGCCGGGGGTGGGACGTTTTGTGGCTACCCTGGACGGATACTTCTTCCCGAAATCGCCGGTAGCTATTTTTGCGGCCGGGGAGCAGGCAAAGGTGCCGCTGCTGGCTGGCTGGAACTCCGAGGAAATGACGTACATGGCTGTACTGGGCAGGGAGGAGCCAACGGTAGAGAACTACACCAAAGCGGTGCAGCGCCTGTACGGAGACAAGGCCGAAGAGATTCTAAAAGTATACCCAGCCTCCACAGCGGAGGAAGCGCTACAAGCTGCCACCGATCTGGCCGGAGATCGCTTTATAGCCTACAGCACCTGGAAGTGGATGGACCTGCACAGCCAGACGAGCAACCAGCCTGTGTACCGATACCTGTACGAGCGCCCTCGTCCGCCGATGGTGCCTGAAATGGGCAATGCTTCGGCTGGCCTGGCTGGCGGCGTTGTGAAAGCGGATGACCCGAATGCCTTTAAGATGCCGCAGGCCAGGGGAGCAGTGCACTCCGCTGAGATTGAGTATGCCTTGGGTAATCTTGCCTCCAATAAAGTATACGCCTGGACTCCGGATGATTACAAAGTATCGGAAGTAATGCAGAACTACTTTGCCAACTTTATCAAAACCGGGGATCCTAATGGCAAAGGGTTGCCAACGTGGCCGGCAGCTACCAAAGGCGGCAAGGTGCAGGTAATGCATATAGATGTAAAAACGGAGGCAAAGCCAGAGCAGCACCGTGCCCGCTACGAACTGTTGGACAAGATGCAGACGAAGTAACTACGATTTGAAGTATAAAAGTATAGCCCTGGCATTTCTCAATTGCCGGGGCTAAACTTTTTTCAGGTGTTCCAAAGTATAAATTCCGGTGTTTTGCAGCGCATCCAGCTCCTGCCGTTGCCTTTCCTTGCAACGGCTTATCCTACCATCCCGTTACTCCAAGGGTAATCACTCGAAGTATAAATGGATGATAAGAATAGGCTATCACATATCGCATGAGCAGTTTCCGCCTAGCCAGTTGCTGCAGTTGGCAAAGCAGGCAGAGGAGGCCGGCTTTCAGTTCTGTATTTCTTCGGATCATTTCCATCCCTGGAGCGAGAAGCAGCAGGAGTCAGGCTTTGCCTGGTCGTGGCTGGGGGCTGTCATGGCACAAACCTCACTGGACTATGGCATCGTGAACTGCCCTGCTTACCGTTACCACCCTGCCATTATAGCCCAGGCTGCCGCTACCCTGGATGAGATGTTTCCGGGCCGGTTCTGGATGTGCCCCGGCAGCGGACAGGCGCTGAACGAGTCTATTACCGGGGAGCGCTGGCCAGCTAAACAGGAGCGGAATGAGCGGCTGAAGGAGAGTGTGGATATGATACGGGCCCTGTGGCGCGGCGAAACGGTAACACATCACGGGCTGGTTAAAGTGGAGAATGCCAAACTGTATACCCGGCCAAAGAAAAAGATCCGGCTGGTTGCCGCGGCCATTACACCCCAAACGGCTGCCTGGGCTGCTGGCTGGGCTGATGGCCTGATCACGGTATCGCAGCCTGAGGAGAAGCTGGAGCAAGTGGTGGAGGCTTGGAGAAAGAACGGCGGGGAAAACAAGCCCTTGATGCTGAAGGTGCAGGTATCTTACGACCAGACGGATGAGGCCGCCCGCACGGGTGCCTATGAGCAGTGGAAGACCAATGTCTTTGCCAGCGACCTGCAGGCAGAACTACGGACGCCCAAGCAGTTTGATCAGGCAGCAACGTTTGTGAAGCCCGAAGAAATGGACGGCGCCGTAAATATCTCCAGCGACCTTGAAAAGCACATCCAGTGGCTGGAGAAGTATGCAGCGATGGGCTTTACTGATCTGGACCTGCACAACGTGAACACGAAGCAGGAGCAGTTTATCCGGGTGTTTGGCGAGAAGGTGCTACCGCATTTCTGGAACAAGTAAAGCACAGGCTTATACTTCGACTAAAGTATAAGCGCCGTTCAAAGCAACTTTTAGAACAGGGTTATACTTGTTTAGCGGGTAGTAACTCGGAGAGGTCCAGCACCTGCGCCTCAACATCGGCTTTTAACTCCATCGACAGCGTTACCTTATCCGGCAGGGGCGTAATGTCCTGTACGCGCACCTCGTTTACGGTCCCTAACAGTTTAATGCCTTTTAGCTGTAGCCCCTCCTGCAACATGCCGTTTGCCTTCTGTAGCTCGCCCGAAATGATATGCTTTAGGTTTACCCTTGCCTTACTGATGATTTGATTGTAGGCGACTTTGTTCACCAGTACCTCTAGGCCTGTATTAAAGAGCGTGCTGTTGGTTCTGGAGGTAAGATGGAACTGCTGTACATACAATTGCTGCGCGGTATTATCATATCCCAAAGTTGCCAGCACATACAGGTCCACGTTGTCGCGCTTCAGCATGGTGCGCAGAATCCGGATTCTTATCCGCAGGATTACCTCGTTGCTGCCTGAGCTGCTGCCGCTAATGCCCACGTCCAGGATCTGGGCATAAGGATCGCCGGCTTCCTGTTCAGGAATATACTTGCCAATCAGTTGGTTTTTGAGCACGCCCTGCAGGGCAGGGTAGGAGATGGAGACAGGTACGTAGATTCTTACGGAATCTTCCATAGCGTATTAAATGGTTTTTGGTCGGGTGATACAGCGTCTGTTAGCGGTAGTAACTACAGGTATATAGGGATATTTGTTTGAGGTATAAATGAAAAAAGCCTCAAACATGTGGGTTTGAGGCTTTTTATACTTGTGATCCCGCTGGGATTCGAACCCAGGACCCATACATTAAAAGTGTATTGCTCTACCAGCTGAGCTACGGAATCGGTTGTTTTTTCCTTGTTTGGGAGTGCAAAGGTAGAAGCTTTGATTTTAATTCCAAAATTAATTTTCAGCTTCTTTACCCTCCCCTTTGCAAGAGGAGAAATAAAAAGCCTCTCTGTTAAGAAAGGCTTCGTCTTTCATTTGTGATCCCGCTGGGATTCGAACCCAGGACCCATACATTAAAAGTGTATTGCTCTACCAGCTGAGCTACGGAATCTTTTACTAACTTGCATTACCAAGGCGTTTCCCTGAATTGCGATGCAAAACTAACAGCTAAGTTTTTAAATGCAAAACATCTTATCCAAAATATCTGCCTTTCTGATTATTTTTTTAGCTGTTTTGGCAGAACCCACTAGTGCTCAGGATAATAATTTAACACTGGCTAAAGCAGATTCGCTCTTTCAGCATCAACGATATTCGGATGCTTTTGTTCTGTATGAGCAGTTGCTGGTGCAGGACCAGCATTATTCGCCGCAGATGCTCCTGAAGATGGCCTATATTAAGGAAGGCCTCCGCGACTACACGGGTGCCATGTACTACCTGCACCTGTTCTATACCAAGGAGCCCAGCCGCTCCACGCTCAAAAAGATGGAGGAACTGGCGCAGGCGCACCGCCTCTACGGCTATGAGTACAGCGACCTGCAGTTCTTTAAAACGCAGTTCAGCAAACACTACATGCACATCCTGGAGCTCATGCTCCTGGCAGCGGTGATTACGGTCACCATCATGTTGTTCCAGTGGCGCAGGGGCTTTAGGTTCAGCTCCAGCTTTAAGGCCGGGTTTATACTGTACCTGCTGTTTATACTTTACTACATCAACTTCCTCAACCTCGGCGACGCGGGCATCATCAAAAACAACCATGTGGCCATCATGTCGGCTCCCTCTGCCGGCGCTGACTGGATTACCACGGCCACCCAGGGGCACAAGGTACCCATCACCGGCGAGCAGGATATCTGGTACGAGATAAAGTGGAGAGGGGAGAAGGCCTACATCCGCAAAAGCAACCTGCTGGAACTGCCCTGATTTTCGTTATTGGTTGTTAGTTATTCGTTATTCGATTTCCTCTTTAGCATGCTGCTTCTATTGGTCGGAATAATTTCCTTAGCTTAAAGGGTGTTTCACTCTCACATGCTCCCTTAGTACGTTAGGGACGGCTTTACTTTCAGGGTCTAATAACGAATAACGAATAACGAACAACGATACTATCGCTTCAACGGTGAGTCTTTCTCCTTGGCCATCACGTTGTACACCAGCTTGTCGGCCAGGCTTGGGAAGAGCTTGTTGACCCACACGGCTAATTTGCCTTGCGTAGTCATCACCAGGTCGCGTTTGCGCTGGATGGTGGCTTTGAGGATGCGCTCGGCTACTTCCTCGGCACTCATCATTTTCTCTTCCTCGCGTGGTGTTTCGCCTTGTTGCTGACCGTTAGCGGCCAGGGCAGTGTTGCGGATGTTAGAGGCGGTAAAGCCAGGGCAGGCCAGCAGCACGTGCACGCCAGAGTATAGCAATTCCGTGCGCAAAGTCTCCAGGAAGCCGTGCATCGCAAATTTGGAGGCGGAGTATCCGGTGCGGGCGGGCAGGCCACGATAACCGGCAATCGAAGAAATGCCCACGATGGAGCCTTTTACCTGCTTGATATAAGGCAGCGCATACTTGGTGCTGTACACGGTCCCCCAGAAGTTAATGTCCATCACCTTGCGGAGCACGTCCAGGTCCAGGTCCTCAAACAGGGCGCGCATCGAGATGCCGGCGTTGTTGATGAGCACATCCAGGCGGCCATACTTTTGCACCGTTTCCTGCACCATGCGCTGGCACTGCTCCTCCACGCTCACGTCGGCATTCACCGGCAGGTTGTCAATTCCTGCTGCGCTGAGCTCCTGGCTGGTCTGGTCGAGGTTTTGCTGGTTGCGGCCTGAGATGGCTACTTTGGCCCCCTCGCGCCCAAAGGCAAACGCCAGCGCCTTGCCAATACCCGACGTGCCGCCGGTAATCAGGACTACTTTATCTCTCATTTTTATACTTTCTCTAACTAAAATCAGCTGCAAAGATAATTTTAATTGTTGATTGGGTGAAAGTTAGAAAGTTAAAGAGTTTGGGAGTTAGAGAGTTTGGGAGTTTAGGAGTTAGAGAGTTAGAAAGTTTGGGAGTTAGAAAGTTAAAAAGTCAAGGAGCTGGTATTTTATGGGCATTGTTGGTGTTATCACCGACTATTTATACTTGGTTTGTCTCTTCTTAATTGCTGATTTACTATACCTCCGTATTCCTGTAAACTAATAACGAATAACTAACAACCAATAACCAATAACGAGTAACTAACAACGAATCACCCGTATCTGCCCATATTTTTGTAATTTTGCGCCACTGTGAGAAATAAGAGCAAGAAGAAGCATTTCGATATACTCGAGCAAGTACGCATCGAGGAGATGGTGGCAGAGGGCAAATGCCTGGCACGCCATAACAACATGGTGGTTTTTGTGGCGGGTGTAGCCCCCGGTGACGTGGTGGACCTGCGCATCATCCGCAAGAAGAAGAGCTTTATGGAGGCCGAGGCGGTGCACTTCCATGAGCTGTCGGAGCTGCGTGTGCAGCCGTTTTGCGAGCACTTCGGTACCTGCGGCGGCTGTAAGTGGCAGCACATTGGCTACGATACCCAGCTATACTTTAAGCAGAAGCAGGTGAAGGACAACCTCGAGCGCATTGGTAAAGTGTCGCTGCCGGAGTTCGACCCTATACTTGGTTCGGAGAAAACGCGCTACTACCGCAACAAGCTGGAGTATACTTTCTCCAACACCAGCTGGCTCACCAAAGAGCAGATTCAGTCGGGGCAGGAGTATGACCGCGACGCGCTGGGCTTCCACATCCCGGGCCGCTTCGACAAAATCCTCGACATTAAGCACTGCTACTTGCAGCCAGACCCATCGAACGCGATTCGTCTGGAGGTGAGAAAATATGCCAAGGAGCACAACCTGCCTTTCTTCGACATCGTGAAGCAGGAAGGCTACATGCGCAACCTCATCATCCGCACGGCCAATACCGGCGAGCTGATGGTGATTGTGCAGGTGTACGAGGACAGGCCGGGGGTGATGCAGGCGCTGATGGAGCACCTGGCCGCCACTTTCCCGGAGATTACTTCGCTGCAGTATGTGGTGAACTCCAAAGGCAACGAGACCTACCACGACCTGGAAGTAGTGTGCTACAAAGGCCTGCCTTATATCCATGAGGAAATGGAAGGCATCCGTTTCCGGGTAGGGCCGAAGTCGTTTTACCAGACTAACGCAGACCAGGCCTACGAGCTCTACAAGAAGACGCGTGAGCTGGCCAACCTGACCGGAAATGAGCTGGTGTACGACCTGTATACCGGTGCTGGCACCATTGCCAACTTTGTGGCCCGCCAATGCCGTGAGGTCATCGGGATAGAGTATGTGCCAAGCGCCATTGAGGACGCCAAAATCAACTCACAGATTAACGACATCACCAACACCACCTTCTACGCCGGCGATATGAAGGACATTCTGTCGGATGAGCTGGTAGCCCGCCATGGAAGGCCGGATGTGGTGATTACCGACCCGCCGCGCGCCGGTATGCACGAGGATGTGGTGAAGAAGCTCTTGCAGGTGCACCCGAACCGCATCGTGTACGTGAGCTGTAACCCGGCCACGCAGGCCCGCGACGTGGAATGGCTGTCGGAAAAGTATGAGGTAACGCGTGTGCAGCCGGTAGACATGTTCCCGCAGACGCACCACGTAGAAAATATTGTATTGTTAACTGCTAAATAGATAAACGTATCGCGTAGCACAAATTTGGACAAAGGACTATGTGACAAAGGATTTTAGACTTTCTCTTCTGATGCTTTTGTCCTTTGTCAAAGGGGCTTTTGTCAGGTTGTCAAAAATATAGCCGTGCTACTTGATACGTGCTTCGAGATACGAAATAGATAAGTATGGAAAACGATCCGGAACTGAATGGTAAGTACCTGGGCACTATCTCAAAGGATTTTGTGGTGGTGGCCGAGACGCTGAAGGAGGCATCGTACCAGGTGCGCAAGCGTAAGATATCGGAGTACCCGATTTTTGTGTTCAGCCGCACGCAGGTGCCGGTGGGCTCTATATTCCTGGCCAAGGAAGAGCTGGCGCTGGAATGGCACATAAACGCCTCCTACCTGGAAGACTTCGTGCAGCGCCAACTGGTGGTAGAGGACAAGATAGAGGACTTCAAAGCCGCCTACAAAGACCCGGACGAGTACTGCTGCCTGTTTGTGGTGGACGGCGAGTTCCAGAATTTTGTGTTCATCCCTTATCCGGAGGAGTAGGCGCGTAGCACGTATTCCGTATCATGTATCACGACAACAAGCAGAAGAGGAGCACAAAGCTGTGCTCCTCTTCTGCTTTTACACCCATATCAACTTCCTGTCGTGCTACTTGATACGTGCTACAAGATTCGAAAATATTAAAAATGGCTCCAGCCTTGCGCTTTGAGCGGGAATAGCTGGCCGGCTTTAGTCGCCAGGTTCACGCCTTCGCTCTCGTCGGTAATTTTGCCGATGATGGTGATGTCCGGGTGGTTTTTCAGTTCGTCGTAGGCGGAGAGCGGCACGGTGAAGAGCAGCTCATAGTCCTCGCCGCCGTTCATGATGCAGGTTAATGGGTCGATGTTGAACTCCAGCGCTGTTTCGAGCATCTGCGGGTCGGCTGGCAGGTTGTCCTTATACACTGTGGCGCCTACTTTAGACTGGCTGCAGATATGGAACAGCTCCGAGGCCAGCCCGTCTGAAATGTCAATCATCGAAGTTGGCTGGATGCCGCGCTCTTTCAGGTCGTAGATAACATCCATGCGCGCCTCTGGCCTCAGCTGGCGGCCCACGATGTACTGCTTGTTCTCCAGTTCCGGTTGCATCTCCGGGTTAGCCAGGAAAGCCTGCTTCTCGCGCTCCAGAATCTGCAGGCCCATGTAGGCAGCGCCCAGGTCGCCGGTCACGCATACCAAGTCGTTCACCTTAGCGCCATTGCGGTAAACAATCTGCTCCGGCGCAGCCTCGCCAATAGCCGTGATGCTGATTACCAAACCAGCACTGGAGGAGGTCGTGTCGCCGCCCACCAGGTCTACTTTATAGTTCTCGCAGGCCAGCCGGATTCCCTCATACAATTCCTCCACTGCCTCTACCGTATAACGCGCGCCTAAGGCAATGTTCACCGTTATCTGGGTGGGTTTGGCGTTCATGGCGGCAATATCCGACACGTTCACGGCCACCGCTTTGTAGCCCAGGTGCTTGAGCGGGCAGAAGGTCAGGTCGAAGTGCACGCCCTCCAACAGCATGTCCGACGACACCACCAGCTGTTTCTGGCCAGGTTGTATAACGGCTGCATCGTCGCCGATGCCTTTGATGGTGGACTCGTTGCGCAGCTCGATCTTCTCTTTGATCTTCCGGATTAGGCCAAACTCGCCTACGGCACTTAAAGGAGTATATTCGCTCATGGTTCAGGATCTGTTTTAGACCTGCAAAGATACAAAATATGCTACAGAGCTCATGTACTACTTTTTCTATCTGATGCCATACTTCCAGGTATAGGAAAAAGTGGACTGCTTGCCCGTGCCTCAAGAAGAGGAAAATTAAATCTATAGTGTGTTTGTACATTAAATGTATATACATTAAATTTGTGTCCATGTAAAGTATAAGCTTTTAATACTTTGTATGCCGCCGGAGTAAGCAGAGCCAAGTTTGTGTGCGCACCCCGGCGGCAGTACATCAAATTCACAAGAAATAAATCGGCAGTGAGCCAATTACAAGTATAAACCATGAGCAAGAAAGTAATCCACAGAGCGCATACACGCGGCCACGCCAACCACGGCTGGCTCAACTCCCACCATACCTTCAGTTTTGCCAGTTACTACAACCCCGAGCGGATGAGTTTTGGGCTGCTGCGCGTGCTCAACGACGATGTGGTGGCGCCTGGCATGGGTTTTGGCACGCACCCGCACGATAACATGGAAATTATTTCTATTCCGTTGAAGGGATCGCTCGCCCACCGCGACAGCACGGGCACGCAGGAGGTGATCCGGACAAACGAGGTACAGATCATGTCGGCGGGCAGCGGCATTACGCACTCAGAGTATAACGGGTCCGGCACAGAGCCCGTGAACTTTTTGCAAATCTGGGTGTTTCCTAAAAAGCGGGACATCCAGCCGAGCTACGGGCAAAAGGCCTTTGAGCCGAAAGACCGCCAGAACAGGCTGCAGACAGTCGTATCGCCGGAAGAGCAGGGAGATGCCCTTTGGATTAACCAGGATGCCTGGTTTTCGCTGGGCTCTTTAAAAGAAGGTTTTTCGGACGTTTATACTTTCCATAAAGAAGGCAACGGGCTTTATGCTTTCGTGCTGGAAGGGGAAGTGGAGATAGACGGTGAGAAGCTGGGCAAGCGCGATGGTATGGGCATTAGCGAGGCAACTACGGTAGAGATTAAAGCCGCTGCAGACGCCGAGCTGTTGCTGATGGAAGTCCCGATGAGATAAGAATAAATAGTGTTTAGTGATTAAAGAACGAACCCTGGCAGATGCCGGGGTTTTTCTTTTTAGCGCAGGTGCCGCATGATGGAGTAGGGCAGAGGTGCCCAAATGGCTGTTTTGACGCCTATACTTTTCAGCCCCTGGTTTACCCAATTGTTGCAGTTTTTTAGTATATAAAACTTTCCGTGTGCCTCATAAAAAGTGTCGCTGCCGGCGTAGCCTGAGCCACTGATATGCAGGTAGCTTGTATCAGACTGCACAAAAGACCTATCGATATAGGTTATTAACTGCCGGTATTGCTGCGGCGAGATACGGATGGGGCGCTGCCGCTTGTTTGGTATAAGTTTAGCGCGGATATACTCTACGTGCATGGCGGTGCGGGTCGGCCACAGAGCCGCCGTGATAGCTACTTCCGGCGTCAGGTCTTTCCACTCCGGCGTTTCCATATAAAACTTTCTGTCGCCCCAGCCAAAGCCCACGTATTGGTAGCTGCTGTCTACGTTGCCGAAATTATCTAAGGGCAGATTGGTGCGCCAATCGATATAAGGCGTGGAAACGGGCACCACAATATCGGTGTGCACCCCGTTAGAGGTTACGTAAATCTCAACATACTCCTCCTGCGGTTGAACCTGGGCGTAACCGTTGTGCACTGTAAAGCTGCTGAGGACAAAGGCCACCGCCAGGAAAAGTACTGCCAAACCCACCACCGAGGCAAGCAGCCAAAGTATAAGCGACAATATTTTAGCCAGAACGTACTGCATATCGTTTACCTACGGGCAATCATAAAGTATAAACGATATAAAAACAAAACCCGGTGCATGGCACCGGGTCTGAGTGTAGTTTAGTTAGTTTAGTTTCTCTTCCAGGGCCGCCATCCCTCCAAAGCAATCCGTGCTCTATACTTAACAGACTGGTTAATTGGAGTTTTCATAGAGCCCTGCAGGCTGTCTGTGCTGAGATGCTGCAGTGGCAGGTAGGGAGGCGGTCAGAAACCCAAAATGGATTTCGGGTACAAAGGTATAAAATTTTACAATTGTTTAAACACTTTTCGCGATTTAACACAAACTTTACATTCGCATTCCTGCGCGTGCCACGGATTTGGCAGATTCGCTGTTTTTGCGCAGATTGTATAGTTAAAAGAACCCCGTCTATCCTATCCGCTAAACCATCATGATAAACACGCTAAAGCGTTTTGCCGCCTTGTGGCTGGTGTTACTGAGCATGCAGGCTGCCGTGGCGCAGCAGCAACTGCAGTCGCCGGCGCAGTTCCTGGGCTATGAGCTGGGTCAGCAGTTTACCACCCAAAACCGCGTCCTGGATTATGTCAACTACCTGGCCGCACAGGCCCCTAACCGCATCAAGGTGGAGGAGTATGGGCGCACCTACGAGAACCGCCCGCTGGTGCTGGCTTACGTGGCCTCCGACGAAAACCTGCCGCGTCTGGAGCAGATCCGGGAAAACAACCTGCGCCAGGCAGGCCTGCAGAACGGGCAGGTGCAGGGCGACCAACCCGCCATTGTGTGGCTGAGCTACAACGTGCACGGCAACGAGTCAGTAAGCTCGGAGGCAGTGCTGCAGGTGCTCTACGATTTGGTAAATTCGCAGAACGCGCAGAGCCGTGAGTGGCTGCAGAATACCATCGTTATCCTGGATCCCATGGTGAACCCCGACGGGCGAGAGCGCTACGTGCAGTGGTATAACCAGGCCTCTAACCGCGGCGGCAACGCCTCGCCCTATGCCTGGGAACACTGGGAACCGTGGCCGGGCGGCAGGCCCAACCACTACTACTTCGACCTGAACCGCGACTGGGCTTGGCAAACGCAGGTGGAGTCGCAGCAGCGCCTGAAAGTATACAACAGCTGGCTGCCGCAGGTGCACGCCGATTTCCATGAGATGGGAGCCGAGTCGCCATACTACTTCTCGCCGGCCGCCAAGCCCTTCCACGAAAGTATAACGCCCTGGCAGCGCCAGTTCCAGCATACCATCGGCGAGTATAACCGCCAGTACTTCGACAAAAACAACTGGCTATACTTTACCCGCGAGAGCTTCGACCTGTTTTACCCGAGCTACGGCGATACCTGGCCCACCTACAACGGCGCCATCGGCATGACCTACGAGCAGGGCGGCTCCGGCCGTGCGGGATTGGCCTACAAGAAGGCAGACGGCGACACGTTAACCTTAACCGATAGAATCGCGCACCACGTGGCGGCCAGCGAGGCGACCATCAAAGCCGCTTCCGAGAAGGCCAGTGAGCTAAAGCAGGAGTTTCAAAAGTACTACAGCACCAGCCTGCGTAATCCGGGTGGCGAGTATAAATCCTTTGTGTTGAAAAGCACGGCTAATACTGCCGGCAACCTGAAAGCCTTGACAGACTACCTGCAGCAGCAGGGCATCCAGTACGGCTATGCGCGTAATAAAGGCTCCGTTAAGGGCTATAACTACCTGAATGGCAAAACTGAAAGTATAAAACTGGCGCCGGAGGATGTGGTAATCAGCATGTACCAGCCCAAGTCGGTGCTGGTGAAGGTGCTGTTCGAGCCAAAATCTACCCTGGAGGACTCGCTGACCTACGATATCACTTCCTGGGCGCTGCCTTATGCCTACGGGGTGCAGGCCTATGCCGTAAAGGGAAGGGTTGACATGAGCCAAACCGCCCCTGCCGCTCCGGCAGCTGCTGCCATTAGCATCGACAAGCCTTACGCCTACCTGGCCCGCTGGAACGGGTTAGAGGACCTTAGGTTTGCCACACAACTCATGCAGCAAAACGTGAAAGTACGCATGACCGAACTGCCGTTTGAGATGGATGGCAACACGTATGAGGCGGGTACCCTGATCATCACCCGCACCGGCAACGAGCGCCTGGGCGATAAGTTTGACGCCAATGTGCGCGAGCTGGCGCAGCAGTATGGGGTGCAGCTTGCGGCCACCAATACCGGCTTTGTCAGCTCCGGCGCCGATTTTGGCTCTGGCAGCGTACGCTACCTGAAAGCTCCCAAAGTGGCTTTGCTGTCTGGAGAGGGCGTTTCGCCGTATGGTTTCGGAGAAGTATGGCATTTCTTTGAGCAGCAAATCAATTACCCGGTTACGGTGCTCAACACCTCTTACTTTAGCCAGGTACCGCTGCAGGAGTTTGATGTGATCATCTTGCCAACTGGTTCTTATACCAAGGTGTTGGATGATAAGACGCTGGAGAAGGTGCAGGACTGGGTGCGTAGTGGCGGGAAACTCATTGCCCTGGAAAGTGCCGTTAGTTACCTGGCTGGCAAGAAAGGCTTTGAGCTGAAGAAGAAGGGCGCTGAGGAAGAGGAAAAAGAGGCCGCTAAAAAAGAGCGCAAGGACAAAGACCCATACGAAAACCTGCGCAGCTATGCCGCCCGTGAGCGCGAGGCGCTGGAGAGCGAGGTGCAAGGCAGCGTCTTCCGCGTTGACCTTGACAAAACCCATCCGTTGGCCTTTGGCTACGGCGACAGTTATTTTGCCCTCATCCGCTCTGCCGATACGTTCCAGTTTATGGAGGACGGCTGGAACGTGGGCGTGCTCAAAAAGGACAACCATGTGGCAGGCTATGTAGGCCAGGGAGCCAAGAAACAGTTGCAGGATGCTCTTATACTTGGCACGCAGCGCCTCGGCCACGGCCAGATTGTGTACCTGGCCGATAACCCGCTGTTCCGTGGCTTCTGGCAAGGTGGCAAGCTGCTGTTTGGAAATGCGGTGTTTGTGGTGGGGCAGTAGTTGAACCCCTCCCCAGCCCTCCCCTAAAAACAGGGGAGGGAGCATCGAAAATATTCTGCTGTTCCGGACATCCGTGTCAGGAACTGAAGCTGCTGCGGACATCTTTGACCGCGTTTCTGGAATACCGGGTCCAACCACCCCTGGCCCCTCAGAGCTACGCTCGCTACCTTCGAACTCCCGTTCTCGGTAGTCTAAGGCGGGGAGTCTGTGATTACTAAAGCTGAAGTATAAGTTTTATAGCAAATGGTATTGGGAGTTACACCCCTATGGTCCCCTCAAGGGGACAGTTTATACTTGCTACTTTCCTGTCATCTCGAGCTGCGCGAGAGATCTATCGGGGACTCTAAAGAGATCTCTCACAGCTACGCTGGCTCTCTTCGGCTCTCGCCTCAAGAGTGGTCGAGATGACAGCAGGGGCGGAGGCTATCGGATTGATTCCCAGTTTTTCTGAGAGGCGCCTTGTGAGATCCGGTGCCCGTCAAGGGCAGCCCGAGGTACGAGGGCAGGAGGGAACACAGCGCCGAGCGGGAAAACGAGGCCTCCCGGCCTGGGAGGGCAGAAAGTTGGCTATGGAAAGGTGGGTTAGTGGGAACTAGAGGATGAACGGTATTTTGAAAGAATAGCTTGGTTCCAGTGGAAGGAAGCTGTAGCTATGAAAGTATAAGCTGGCAAGTATAAAAGTATATCCTACGCGGACTTGGAAGTCCGCAGCAGAGTGGTTCTGGACAATGATGTCCATAACAGCTCAAGGTATAGCTCAAGTATAAAAGTATAGTAGGAGTATAAAGTATGGCTTTTCAAGCCAGTCGGATTGCAAATCCGACATAATATGTAGGCACGGATTGCAAACCCGCGCCAGAGAGAGGAGAAGCGGACACTTGCCCCAGAAAAACTCATCCTAAAAAACCACTCCACCCCATACCAACCACTATAAACTTAAAATTCGTACCTTGCACAGTATCTATACTTAGCGGATTAAAGTATGCAGACGCAACATATCATCACGCCACCTACACCAGAGGAGTACGGCAATAACATGGCCAGCTACGTGCAGCAGGCCCGCACCGAGGACCTGATCGAAGGCCTGACGGCGAGCTACGTGTATATTACCGGCATGGTGCAGGGCCTGACAGAGGAACAACTCCTGTACCGTTACGCCGAAGGCAAATGGAGCATCAAGCAAATGATGGTGCACCTAATCGATGCCGAACGCATCTTCTCCTACCGCGCCCTGCGCTTCGCGCGCCAGGACAAAACCGAGCTTCCGGGCTTTGAGGAAAACCTGTACGCACAGACCGCCAAGGCTGATGCCCGCGACATCAACTCTATCATCGCCGAGTATACCTCGCTGCGAACCGCCACGATTGAGCTTTTTAAGAGCTTTGATGAAGAGGCCTTGCAGCAAAGGGGCATAGCCAGCGGCAAGGAAGTGAGTGTGCGTGCCATTGGCTATATGATCCTGGGGCATGAAGTGCACCACCAGAAAATTATACGCGAGCGCTACCTGAAAGCTTAATACCAAGCTGCGGGAGGCATGGTTATACTTAAGTTTTACTATATTTAAGGATTAACCTTTTGTAAAACTAGAGTATAACCATGGCCTTGACCCGTCGCAATGTAGGTATGGTAGTGGCGCCGCTGCTGGCGCTATTGGTATGGTCCCTAACACCCGCCCTGGCTTATGAAGCCCGAATGGTGGCTACCATCATGTCCTTCTGCCTCGTATTCTGGATGGCCGAGGTAATCCCGCTTTCCATGACCGCTTTTCTGGGCGTGCTGCTGGCCGTGATGCTCGGCGTTGCCGAAATGGAGACCGCCTTTCAGAACCTGGGGCACCCCATCATCCTGCTCTTTATCGGCAGCTTTCTGCTGGCCCGCTCCATGACCCGCCACGGCCTCGACAAGCGCATTGCCCTGTTTATACTTTCCCGACGGTTTTTTCAGAAGAGCCTTTTTCGCATGTTCCTGGGGTTTTCAGGCATATCCTTCCTGCTGTCGATGTGGGTGAGCAACTCCGTGACGGTGGCAATGCTGCTGCCGCTGACGCTGGGGGTAACGCAACTGGTGTGCCAGCCGGAAGATGGCAAAAACTCTGCGCTATACTTTCTGTTGGGCATCGCCTACAGCGCCTCTATTGGAGGAATCGGCACCATCATCGGTTCGCCCCCTAACCTGATTGGGGTAAACTACCTGGCGCAGCAGGGCATCCGGATCGACTTTCTGCAGTGGATGTACCTGGCGCTGCCCATAGCGGTGAGCATGTATGGGGTGATGCTGCTTTACATGCGCTATTTCCTGGGCAAAAGCGGGTACGACCCACAGGCGGTGAAGGCCTACGTAGCCGAGCGGCAGCAGCAGAAAGAGCGCTTACGCAAGGGAGAGCAGGTAACCATGGCTGTTTTTATACTGGCGGTTATCCTCTGGCTGTCACCGGGTGTTTTTAACCTGATGGGCCTGGAGCAGGCCTATACCTTCATGAATACTTATTTTGCGGAGAGTACGGTGGCCGTGCTGGCTGCTTTGCTGCTGTTCCTCATTCCGCCCGGGCAGGAAACCGGTGGCCGGGGCACGCTCACCGCAGAGGACCTGGTAAAAATAGACTGGGACACCATTCTGCTCTTCGGGGGCGGTATGGCTTTGGGGCAGCTGGTCATCAGCTCCGGCCTGGCCGATGTGATTGGCCGCAGCATCACCTCCCTTTTAGATCCTGACCAACGGGTGCTGCTGGTGTTCGTGCTGGTGCTTCTGGTGCTGCTGCTGACGGAAATAAGCTCCAACACGGCTATTGCCATCACCTTTGTGCCAATCATCATAGGCGTGCTCAACGGGCTGAACCTGCCTTTGCTGTACCCGGTGCTGGGCGTAGTGATTGCCTGCAGCTTCGCCTTTATGCTGCCCATCGCCACGCCGCCAAACGCGATTGTGTATGGCAGCAAACTGGTGCCGATCGGCCAAATGGCAAGGACAGGTATGTTGCTGAACCTGGTCGGTGCTGTGCTGATTACAGCGTGGGTGATACTTTACATGAGCCTTGTGGGCTAAACGCCGTAGATCCTATACTATACCCTATACTTCACTTCTTATGCAGAACCGCAGATTTTACAGAATCATACTGGCCGTAGCAAGCTTTGTGTTTGCAGGCCTGAACGCATACCAGATAATTAAAGGAGAATACGAGACCATGGACGTGGTGCTGATGGTAGTTTTCCTGGCAATTGGTATAACTTACCTTTTTATACTTTTCCGGAAAGACAAAACTGAGTAAGCAGGGGAGGAGACAAAAAAGAAAAACCTGAAAGTCTACATTATTCCTTCTGAACAATCAGACTTTCAGGTTCTCAACTTTTAGCCAAAGGTATCTATATTTACGGGAGCGATTTGCAGAAGGTTATACTTTGGTGTATAATTTTTCTTTTTTTAATAAATTCCCCCTCTCCAGTCCGGTTAAAACTCGAATCATAACTGTACATATTCAGGAAAGCTCAGGTAGGCGACCGTTACCTGCCAGACAGCAGGCTACACCGGGTCCACGTCGGCCACTACCCTTATCCCCTTAAAATCGGGCAGCAGCTTCAGGTTGAAAATAGCTTGCGCAATCTGGCCTTTGGCAGCCTTCAGGTTGGTCGTGTCGCGGGGCAGCTTGATGTGAATCTCCTGCAGAAACAGGTTACGGATCTTGAAGATATAGGGTACCTCCGGCCCCAGCACCTGCTGCTTGCCCAGCCTGTCTGTTAAATCCTTAGCCAGCACGATAGCGGCATTTTCCGTGGTGCGCTCTTCGGCGTGTTTCACCGTGATGCGGATCATGCGCGTAAACGGCGGGTAACCGAAACGCAGGCGTTCCTCTATCTCGTGCTCGTACAGCGTCTGGTAATCGTTGCCCATCACCTTGCTGAAGATGGGCTGGCGCGGGTCGCGGGTCTGGATGATTACCGAGCCCGGCTTTCCCTTGCGGCCGGCGCGGCCGCTTACCTGCACAAACAGTTGGTACGCCCGCTCGTGGGCGCGGAAATCCGGGAAGTTGATGATGGTATCGGCATTGAGGATGCCCACCAGGCTCACGTTCTCAAAGTCGAGGCCCTTGGTGACCATCTGCGTACCCACCAGCACGTTGGTGCGGCCGCTCTCAAAGTCCGCGATGATCTGCTGGTAGCTGTTTTTCTTTTTGGTGGTGTCCAGGTCCATGCGCTGCACCTCGGCGCCGGGCAGGAGCAGTTTTAGCTCGTCCTCCACCTTCTCGGTACCAAAGCCCATACTTTTAAGGGTGGTGGCACCGCAGGCGGGGCAGTCGTGGGGCATGCGCTCGTGGTAGCCGCAGTAGTGGCAGCGCAGTTCGTTGTTATACTTGTGGTAAGACAGGCTCACGGCGCAGAACTTGCACTTGGGTATCCAGGAGCATTCGTCGCAGGAGATGAAGGGCGCGTAACCACGGCGGTTCTGGAAAAGGATCACCTGCTCCTGTCGCTTCAGCCGTTCCTCAATATCGTTCAGCAGTTTGGCCGAGAAGTGGCTGTGCATGTTCTTGCGCTGCTGCTCACGGCGCGTGTCCACCAGCTCTATCTCCGGCAGTTTGGCCTCCCCGAAACGCTTGGTCATACTTACCAGACCCCACCGGCCGGTTTTGCAGTTGTAGTAACTCTCAATGGCGGGCGTGGCTGAGCCCAGCAAGGTTTTGGCCCCCTGCAGGTGCGCCATCATCAGGGCCGTTTCGCGGGCGTTGTAGCGCGGGGCCGGATCGTACTGCTTGTAGCTTGGCTCGTGCTCCTCGTCCACAATTACCAGCGAGAGGTCGTGGAAAGGCAGGAAAATGGAAGAGCGCACGCCCACCACCACCTGGAAACGTCCGGAAAGCACGCCTTGCCATACTTCGGCGCGTTCATTATCGGAGAACTTGGAGTGGTAAATGCCCAGTTTGTCACCAAACACCTTCATCAGGCGCGTCACGATCTGGGCGGTAAGGGCAATCTCGGGCAGCAAGTATAACACCTGACCGCCGCCATCGAGCGCGTGCTTTATCAGGTCGATGTATACTTCGGTTTTACCACTGCCCGTTACGCCGTGCAGCAGCACCGTCTCCTTCTCCTTAAACAATCCCAGGATCTCGTCCTTGGCCTGCAACTGATGCTCCGACAGAGCCATCGGCAGCTGCTGGGTGCTGTTATCCATCGGGAAGCGCGACACAATCTGATCGAACTGCTCTAATACACCCTTTTTGATGAGCGTGTTGATAGAAGAGGCCGACAGGTGCGGGTTGCCGGTCAGGGCGCTTTTTTCGATGCCGCGGAAGTTGAGGTGGATGTCCTGGTGCACGGGCACGAGCTGCAGGTAGTTGAGCAGGATGTCGAGTTGCTTGGGCTGCGGCGTAAGCTGGTTAAAAAGCTCCTCCAGCAGGCCCTCTTCCTGCACAAAATGCTCTGACAGGCGCACCTTCTTCACCACCTTGGGCGAGAATTTGTCGCTTACCTGCTCATAAATGATGATCGCCTCTTTTTGGATAAGCGATTTGATGAACTTGTGGTAGTTTTTGATCTGCAGCAGGTTGCCTACTTCGGTGAAGGTGAGGGCCTGGTTGTGCTGCAGGGCAAAAATGATCTTCTCCTCCTGCGGGGCAAGTATAAGCTCGTCCTCCTCGGGGTTGTAGTGGGGGTGCAGCTGTATCCGCGACTCACTGCTGAGCTTGAGCGCTGAGGGCAGGGCAGCGTTGATCACCTCACCCAGGGTGCACATGTAATAGTCGGCAATCCATTTAAACAGCTTGAGCTGCGGCGAAGTGATGATCGGCTTGTCGTCGAGCACGTCCAGGATATACTTGGCCTGATAATCGGCGGGGGCATTTTCGTGCACCTCGGCCACAACGCAGCTCAGCACCTTTTTGGCCCCGAACTGCACAATCACCCGCACGCCCACCGATACCTCGTCGTTCATCTCGAAGGGGATGCGGTAAGTATACAGCTTGGGCAGGGGCAGGGGCAGAATCACGTCGGCAAACAGCGTGACGCGCTCTGTGGCCGGCTCCGGCGGGTAATTAAAGTTCAGAAGATCCGACAAGGGTGTTTATACTTTTGCTTCCTACAAAGGTCGTAAAAAAATGATGAATTGCGCAGGCGTGGAGGATAGAAGTAAAAGCGGCGGAATTATACTTTGGCAGGAGCGGGTAAAACGCTTAACTTAAGCCCTGGGAAATTATTCACAGACGATTATCATCCCCCTACCCCCTTCGAAGGGGGACTTTTCTGTAAGTGTAATAAAAGTATACTTTAAGAAATTACACCTGTGGGTGTCCCCCTTTGAAGGGGGTAGGGGAATGATTTATTACCTCAATATAAACCTATACTTTCACTAAACCCTGAATCCCTATGTTAACAAAAGCGGTATACTTTGCCAGCCTGTTGCTGCTGTTTTGCAGCACTTCTGTACTTGCCCAAACCCAAACAATGCGCGTTGCCACCTACAACACCCGGTACGACAATAAAAGCGATACCGTCAACGCCTGGAACAAACGCCTGCCCGTGATTGCGGACCTGGTGCAGTTTCATGATTTCGATATTTTCGGGACGCAGGAGGTGCTGCACCACCAACTGGAGGGGATGGCCGGAGAGTTGCCAACGTATGGATATATTGGTGTGGGCCGCGACGATGGCAAGCAGGCAGGAGAGTATGCTGCCGTGTTTTTCAAGAAGGACAAGTACAAACTGCTAAAGCAGGGCAATTTCTGGCTTTCCGAGACCCCTGAGAAACCGGGTAAAGGCTGGGATGCTGATTTCCCGCGCGTGTGCACCTGGGGCCAGTTCAGGGACCAAAATTCTGGTTTTGAGTTTTTCCTGTTTAACGTGCACTTCGACCACCGGGGTGAGAAGGCCCGCCAGGAGAGCGTGAAGCTGATACTGAAGAAAGTGCAGGAGATAGCTAAGAAGGCGCCGGTTATACTGATGGGTGATTTCAACTTCGACCAGCGCGATGAGAAGTATAAAACCATGACAGCCTCTACGCTGAAAGATGCTTATGAGATAACCGCCATACGCTACGCACCGCGCGGTACCTTCAACGGCTTTGAGGCCACCCGCAAATCCGACGGCCGCATCGACCACATCTGGCTTTCCCCGGATTTCAAAGTAAGCAAGTATGGCATTCTGACCGACACCTATGCCAACGGCCTATTCCCATCAGACCACTTCCCGGTATTGGCAGAGGTGAAGTATGAGGTGAAGAAGAAGTAGGAAGTATAAATCAAGTTTCGATATACGACCTTGGTGAAGGTGTAAACCCACCCCTAACCCCTCCAAGGAGGGGAGTCATATTACACTTACAGAAATTCCCCTCTTGGGAGGGGCGGGGGTGGATTAATTGCAACTGTGATTGTAAAGTAAAAAGAGGCTCCCGACCAGGAGCCTCTTATACTTTATACTGGTACCGTCGCTTTACTTCAGGTTGATTGTCCGCTCCACATTTATCTGTTCCAGAAAATACTGGTCGTGGGAGACAACGAGGAGGGTGCCCTGGTACTCGTTTATAGCTGAGGTCAGGATTTCGATGTTCTGGATGTCGAGGTTGTTGGTCGGCTCGTCCAGCACGATGATGTCCGGGGCATGGTTGCTGATGGTGAGGCAGCAAAGTATAAGCCGCATCCTTTCCCCACCGCTTAGCGCGCCGCAGGGTTTATCCCAAGTGTCCTTGGAAAACAGAAAACGATTCAGCCTGATTTTTACCTCATGCTCCTGCAAGGCGGATTGGTTAAACTGTTGCGCCTGCTCGTAAACCTTCAACTCACTTTGGAGCAGGGAATAATCCTGGTCGATGTACACGGCCTTGTTGTCAGCCCTCCGGATTGTTCCGGTGGTAGGGGCAAGTTCGCCCAGCAGGAGCTTGATTAAAGTCGTTTTTCCCGCACCATTCAACCCTTTCAGGGTTATTCGCTCGCCGCTCGTCATCTGGAAGCTCAGCGGCTCTTTCCAAAGTATAGCTTTCCCGTAGCTGTAGTTCATGTTTTCTGCCTCGACTAAGACCTTCCCCCGGTGCAGGGTGGAGTGGTCGAAGCCAAACTTTATTTTATCTACCTCGGGCAGCTCCTTTCTTAGCTCCTGCAGCTCCTGCGAGATAGAACCGACTTTTTCAGCATGAATGCCTTTTAGCCTGGAGGTGCTGTTCTCGGCACTGTTCTTCATGATGTTCATCATGATTTTAGGCATGCCCGCTTTCTCTTGCTTTTTCTTGCCGCGGCTGTCGAGCTTCTGCTGCCTTTCCAGTGCCTCGCGCTCCATTTCCCTGGCCTTGCGCAGGGCCTTTTCCTTGCTTTTAACATCCTCTTGTAAGGCATTGCTTTGGAGCTGCTTTTGCTCCTGATAAAAATCGTAGTTGCCGCCGTACGTCGTGATGCCTCTTTTGCTCATCTCATACACCGTGTCCAGCAGGTTTAGCAGGGTTCTGTCGTGGCTCACGATCAGCAAGGCGCAGGAGCTCGAAAGTATAAAGTCGTACAACAGCTTTCTTGCGGCAAAGTCCAGGTGGTTACTGGGCTCATCCAGCAGCACCAGCTCCGGTTGATGGATGGCGATACCAGCCAGATATACCTTCGTTTTCTGCCCGCCGCTCAAGGTAGCCATCGGTTGGGTGAGGGCAACCTCCTCGAGTTTCCAGTAGCGCAACGCCGCCTGGCACCGCTCTTCAATCGTCCAGTCGTCGTTTAGTAGCGTTAGGTTTTCTTCCGTTACGTACCCTTTCAGGATGTCCTCCAGGGCCGTTAGTTTCTCCTCAATCTGCAGCGCCTGGGCCACGGATAGCTGGTCGAACTGACCGAAAAGCTGGGGCACGTAATAAGGCGTCGCCTCTGCTATGACTTGCCCACCGGAAGGCTTTGCTTTACCGGCTATAATTTTGAGCAAGGTAGATTTCCCGACTCCATTATGGCCAATCAGGGCAGCTTTCTGGTGACGGTTAAGGGTAAGACTTATGTTGCTAAACAATAAATCTTTATTGGAATGGGTATAGGAGATGTTCTGTAATGTAAGCATCATTTCTTTCTTTAAAGGCGGGAAATAACGGCAAGCCGCGCTGCAGCCTGAATTTGGTTCTTCCTGAAAGAAATGAGTGATTACATAGTTGATGCGTTGGGGGTTTGTGCCTGCAAATATACGAAGTTTTTATGGAAATGGTGTAATTGCTAGGTCTAAAATAATCTTTCCATGGCTGACGAGTGTTGAGGTACAAAATGCAGCTTGGGATCGCTGGAGCTTGCTCAATTTCATGCTCGTGGAGAGGGAAAGTATAGAAACACAAAAGGCTACTTATCTAGTAGCCTTTTGTGTTTCTATACTTTATAAAGTGTTGGTATTTTAAAATATGAATGATAGGCAATCGAACTGATTTATCAATAACGCAAGCTTCCGCTTGTTCCAAGATGCTTTTTTGCACTGATAGTATTAGCCCTTATTTTTAATAAGCTTCTTTATGTGATTTTCAGTTAATGGTTCAGTGTAGTCCACTGTGATAAGTTGCACTCCTTTTTCAGCACACAATAATCGTTTCTGTTGATCTCTTTCCTTGACTTTCTGAAGTCCTTTTTCTCCTCCCCAAGCTTTAACAGGATGGTAATGTTGTTGTCCTTGATACTCAAATGCTAAGTTGATCTTTGGTATGTAAATATCAAGTTCAAGGCCCTTCAACCAACTTGGTCTGTGATGACGGATAACTTGCTCCTCAGGGAATAGACGCTGAACTATTTTACAAAGAATAGATTCCCCTATCCATCCTTCACCTACTTTTCTAAAACCAAATTCTTGCCTAACAATATTCTCAATTTTGTTAGAGAGTTCACGATGTAGAGCTCTTGATTCTTTGTCAAGCTGTTTGTAGGTTTCTGCTTCTTCCATTTTAACATTTGACCAATAGGTTATCTCGTCATCTGATATGTCAGGTCTTTTTGGCCCAGAAACCATTTCATTTAATTTTGACAACTCCTTATATGCAGCCTTATGTGCTTTATGACCTTGTTTTACAAGTTCTACGATTTCATCAGGACATTTGCTCTCTAAATAATTGCCATGCTGGTTAATACCAAGATGAAAGTATTGTTGCTTTATGTACCAACCGTAATATTGCTTGAACTTACCACCATACATAGGGTGCATGGCTCTTACTGACGGTGTAGCAAGATTACATTTATGACAAATCTTTCCTTTGTATTTAAAAAAATGCTTGGTTTTAAGTGCTTGTTCAGAAAAATTCTCAAATACTAAGGGTGGAAAATCATGACTTAGAAGAATAATTATATTTGTCAAGTTCGAATCAATTACCTCTGGAGTTTGCTCCAATAAGTCTAAATAGTTATTAATTGCTGGCTCATTGCATAAGCAGAAGTAGATCTGTTCATTTGGTTGAGAAGCAAATCCAATAAAAGTCCCATATATATTTGGATATAAGACATACGGTAAAGGCAGTTCTTCTTTAATAAAACTACTTTCAACAAGAACTTCAGCATCCTGTCCGGTCTTTGGTCGGATTCGTTGTGTCTGCCTAAAACTATGGTTTTGCTCGTTCATCTATTTAACCAACTACAGGAACTCAATATGTACAACTTACCGCACCTGCGACTTATCCACCCTTGTCGGTGTATCCTCGCCATTTACCACACCCTCAGAGGCCAAAGCAATGGCGCGGATCATGTTGGTGAGGTGCTCCATGTTTAGCTGCTCCAGCTCGTCGTGCACCGTGTGGTAAGTTTTGTCCTGGTCTATCTGCACCGAGGAAATGGTATGAGCCGGCACACCGAGGCGGGCCAACGTGGCGTTGTCGGAGCGGTAGAACAGGTTCTGCTCCGGGTATGGGTCTGGGTGGATGCTGTAGGTGGTTCCTTCCAGTCGTTTCTGCATCAGCGGGCCCAGGTCAGAGCGCTCGAAGCCGGTCAGGTAGGCACTGTTCGGGCCGAACCTAGATGGTTTGCCTACCATCTCGATGTTGAACATGGCCACAATCTGATCGGGGTTGAGTTGCTCGGAGAAGTACTTCGAGCCAAAGCCGCCCATCTCTTCTGCCGTGAAAGCCACAAACAGTATAGTGCGCTCCGGCTGCTGCTGTTTTTTGTAGTAGTCGGCCAGCAGCATCATGGCCGTGGTGCCGGCCGCGTCATCGTCGGCGCCGTTGGCGATGCTGTCGCCGTCAATAGCCGGCTGAATGCCGATGTGGTCGTAGTGGCCGGAGAACACCACAAACTCATCTTTGCGCTTGCCCTCTATCATACCGCCCACGTTGGTGAGCTGCAGCTGCTCTACCTTGTTCTCCACCTCCAGTTTATACTTTTTAGCCTGCAGTTGGTCAGTAAGTATAAACACTTTGCTGCTGTTCTCGCCAAGCTGCTGCTTTACGCTGCCGCGGCCCATGTAGTGCTGGTAGCGGCTAAAAATCTCCTGATGCTTCGGGTGTACCAGCACCAGCATATCCTCGGTCGAGCTGTTCAAGTCACGCATCACAGTCCGGAAATCGTCGTTCTCGCCAATGGCTACCACCTTCTGCTTGCCCTTGTGTTTCCACTCTACTTCCTCTTTCTCCGTGATGGCGAACATGCTTTCCGGGTTAATCTTCTTACCGTTTAGCTTGGCCTCTTTTTCATCCGGGGTGATGCGGTACACGCTAAAGTTCTGCAGGTAACTTTGCTCGCCAGGCAGTGGCTGCAGCCCAATGCGCTGGAACTCGGCCTGAATAAATTTGGCGGCCTTCTCGATGCCGGGCGTAAAGGAGGCACGGCCCTGCATGTCGTCGGCGCTGAGGGTGGATACGATGCGGGTTACCTCGGCCTGCGAGATGGTGTTTACGTCCTGTGCAGAGGCAGCGGTATAAAGGCCACAGGCAAGCACAAGGGCGGTAATTTTTACTTTCATGGGGTAGCGTCTATGGATTCTGAGAAAATTATGAGCATATTGTCGGCGGAGGCAGGCGATGCCTTGGCAGAACAAATATAGTATTTCTATGGACAAAAGTGCTGAGATAAACTGGCTGAAGTGGCTGCAGTTTACCGTGCTGGTTTCGGTGATTTTATACTTTGGGAGTACGCTGTTTATTCCGCTCAGCTTTGCCTTGCTCATCAGCTTTGTGCTATACCCGGTTTGTCGCTGGCTAGAGGAGAAAGGCCTTCCGCGCTGGGCCGCTATTTCGCTGTGTCTGTTCCTGCTGGTGGTGCTGGTGGGCGGACTGGCGTTCCTTCTGGTGCGGCAGGTGATACAATTCGGGCAGGAGTGGCCGCAGCTGCAGGATAAAATCAGCGCTGCCTGGGCTGATATCAGCCGGTACGTAGAGCATCAGTTGGGTATAGATGCATCTCAACAGGTGAAGTGGCTTGAAAGTATAGCCTCTGATGCGGCTTCTTCGGCTTTTAACATGGTGCGGGGCGTACTTTATACGTCGGCTGTATCGGCGGTACTGCTGGTGCTCATACCTATTTACGTAGCGCTTATACTTTACAACCGCGAATCCCTGGCCAGGGCGCTCTCATCATTTTTCCCGCAGAGCGAGCACGGCAAGATCCGCCAGATTCTGCACGAAACCATCACGACCTACTACAACTTTATTAAGGGAATGGCTATCGTGTACCTGGCAGTGGGTTTTCTCAACAGCCTGGGCTTGTTTCTTATCGGGGTGCCGCACGCTATTTTCTTTGGTGCAGTGGCCTCGGTGCTGACGTTTATACCTTACGTGGGCATTACCATCGGCGCCATACTTCCGATGACGGTGGCCTGGGTGACTTATGATTCGGTGTGGTATCCGATCGGGGTGGTAGCAGTGTTTGCGGTGGTGCAGTACCTGGAGGCAAACCTGATTTTCCCGCTGGCCGTGAGCGCGCGCCTGCAGGTGAACATGCTCTTTACGCTGCTGGCCATTGTGGCGGGCGGGATACTTTGGGGAGCTTCGGGCATGATCCTTTTTATACCGTTCCTGGCTATACTTAAGCTGATTGCCGATAAGCACGAGGATATGCGCCCGATCTCGCTGCTCCTGGGCAGCGGGGATAAAGAGCCGGCTAAAAAACGTAAATAGACTATTTTTATACTTTCACAGAGGAAAAGGGGGCCTGCCGTTAGAAGGGGAGTGCTGATTGATTCGGTAGGGCCTTTAAATTTGCTTCATTTTCGTCATCCTGAAAGGAACTTGGTAGCGGATAGCGGAAGCTTGACCTCCCTTCCACCAAGATTCTTAACAGAATGACAGACGGTTGGAAGGCTTTGCGAGTGGAATGAAACAGCACTACCTGTAGCAAGTATAAATATCAACCCAACAAGTATAAAACAAAAAAGGCCACCCAAGCGGGTGGCCTTTTCTATATCTAAAGTGCTATACTTTATTCTTTTGTCTTATCAGTGTCTGTAGACTTGGTTGGCTCCGTTTCTTCCTCGCCGTCGTTGGCTTGCTTGGCTTTTTTGCCATTCGACTTCTTCGACGTGAAGGTAAGTTTCTCTTCGCCTTCCTTGTAATCGATCTGGATCACATCGCCCTGGTTAACCTCGGCTTTCAGTATCTCCTCCGCAATTGGGTCTTCGATATACTTCTGAATAGCGCGGTTCAGCGGGCGGGCGCCATACTTCGGATCGTATCCTTTCTCGGCTACAAAGTCCTTCGCCTCTTTTGTCAGTTCGATGGTATAACCCAGGCTTTCCACACGCTTGAACAGCTTGCCCAGCGACAGCTCGATGATCTTGTGCATGTCCTCACGGCCAAGTGAGTTGAACACGATCACGTCGTCGAGGCGGTTCAGGAACTCAGGCGAGAACGTTTTCTTCAGGGCGCTGGCAATCGTGCCTTTCATGATGTCGTCCACATTCTCCTGCTTGGCCTTCGACATAAAGCCGATGCCGGCACCAAAGTCCTGCAAGTCGCGGGCACCAATGTTGGAGGTCATGATGATGATCGTGTTACGGAAGTCTACCTTGCGGCCCAAACCATCCGTCAGGATACCATCGTCCAACACCTGCAGCAACAGGTTGTACACATCCGGGTGCGCTTTCTCGATCTCATCCAGCAGTACCACAGAGTATGGCTTGCGGCGGATTTTCTCGGTCAGCTGGCCACCTTCTTCGTAGCCCACATATCCCGGAGGCGCTCCCACCAGGCGAGACACGCTGAATTTCTCCATGTACTCACTCATGTCGATACGCACCAGCGAATCCTCTTTATCGAACAGGTAAGTGGCCAGCACTTTGGCAAGCTCTGTTTTACCCACGCCCGTCGGGCCGAGGAACACAAACGAACCAATCGGCTTCTTCGGATCTTTCAATCCTACGCGGGTACGCTGGATGGCTTTCACCAGCTGCGTAATCGCTTTGTCCTGACCGATCACTTTGCCTTTCAGCTCTTCACCCATGTTCAGAAGTTTCTGTCCTTCGTTCTGAGCGATACGCTTCACCGGTATACCTGTCATCATGGCAATAACCTCTGCCACATTTTCCTCTTTTACCGTGTAGCGCTTCTTCTTGGTCTCGTCTTCCCAGTTGCGTTTCGCAGTTTCGAGCTGGTCGATGAGTTTTTTCTCCTTATCGCGCAGTTGGGCTGCCTCTTCATACTTCTGGCTCTTCACCACGCGGTTTTTCTCCACCTTGATGTTCTCGATCTGCTCTTCCAGCTTCAGGATATCATCCGGCACCACGATGTTGTTGATGTGCACGCGTGCACCCGCCTCATCCAGAATGTCGATAGCCTTGTCTGGCAGGAAGCGGTCGCTCATGTAGCGGTCCGAAAGCTTCACGCAGGCCTCAATCGCCTTGTCAGTGTAGTTTACGTGGTGGTGGTCCTGGTACTTGTCCTTGATGTTGTGCAGGATCTCCATTGTCTCCTCGGGCGTGGTAGGGTCTACCATCACAATCTGGAAACGACGGGCCAGGGCGCCATCCTTCTCGATGTACTGGCGGTACTCGTCCAGCGTAGTCGCGCCAATGCATTGGATCTCGCCACGGGCAAGGGCCGGCTTGAACATGTTAGAGGCGTCCAGGGAGCCAGAGGCGCCACCGGCACCCACAATAGTATGTAGCTCGTCGATGAACAGGATAACATCCGGAGACTTCTCCAACTCGTTCATTACGGCCTTCATACGCTCCTCAAACTGACCTCTATACTTTGTACCGGCCACCAAAGAGGCAAGGTCCAGGGTTACCACACGCTTGTTAAAGAGCACGCGGCTTACCTTTTTCTGGATAATGCGCAGGGCAAGACCTTCGGCGATGGCAGTTTTACCAACACCCGGCTCACCTATCAGGATAGGGTTGTTCTTTTTGCGGCGGCTCAGCACCTGGGCCACACGCTCGATTTCTTTCTCACGGCCAACAATCGGGTCAAGCTTATCGTCTTCAGCCAGCTTGGTCAAGTCGCGGCCAAAGTTGTCGAGCACAGGTGTGCGCGACTTTTCGCCTGGTTTCTTGCTTGCAGAGCTGCCTGAGCGGGACGATGAGCTACCAAACAGCTTGTCGGAGTCGTCGGAATCGTCCGTATCGGACGACGCCAGCGGATTATTGCTATGATAATCCAGTGAGTCTCTTATTGCTTCGTAGTTCACGTTAAATTTCGCTAGGATTTGAGAAGAAATATTGTCCTCGTCCCGCAGGATGGACAATAACAAGTGCTCTGTGCCTATGATATCGCTCTTGAAGATCTTAGCCTCCAAGTACGTTATTTTGAGCACCTTTTCGGTTTGCTTCGTCAGAGGGATACTGCCCGTGATGTTGCTGCTTTGCGACGCTGTATTTCGTGTAGCCTGTTCTAAAGCGTACTTTAATTCATCTATCGAAACGCCAAGCTTCTTCAGCAGAGAGATGGCCGTACCTTCTCCTTCCCGAATCATCCCCAGCACCAGGTGTTCGGTGCCGATGTAGTCATGCCCCAACCGGATGGCTTCTTCGCGGCTAAGCGAGATGACTTCTTTTACTCGGTTTGAGAATTTTGCTTCCATGTATACTATACTCCGTGTATTCTGATTAACTATGAATTGTTATAACTGCTTGAGCCAAACAACTTTCCTTCTTTTCAAACAAGCTTTTTGGTACAATTGTTCAGCTTGCAGGGCTTCTTATTGCAGGTAGGAAATTGAAGCGGGCCCTTGGGTAAATAACAAGTCAATTATACTAAGCTCTGGTGCAAATTGTTTGCCAAACACTTGCGTATACGGTTTTACGTGCAAATTGTCAGGATAGATTTTAGGATGTATCCTGTTCCTGAGGTCAAGCACGCCTTCCGGGGCCTCGGCCTGGTACGTTGTGGTGTACTCCAGCGGCTTGTTTAGTTTGAGTAATTTAAAATAAAGCTGCAAAAGTTCAACGTTCAGGTCGAATAAAAATTTTGGCTGCCGCTCATACACCTCCTGCAGGTAATCACTGTAAAATTCAAAATAGGGCGCCCGGCCGTAAGCCGCCTGAATGGTGCGCCAGTGCACGAGTTGCCACTTCTGGCTGTAGTCAATCTCTATTTCCCGGATGGGGGTTTTTACCTGGCTGTTCCCGCGCAGCACGGGCACGCTCAGCGGCTGCACGCCGTGGGCCGTCAGCACGTGGCAACGGTTGCGGTAGCTCTGCTTCACGTAGTTCTCGCTCGCTTCCAGCAGCACGGCGTCTGCCCGCAGGGCATGCCAGAAGTAGCTGACCGGCGGGTTATACATTATTTCGGTTAAGAGAATCAAGGGGAGTTTAGGAGTTAGAGAGTTTAGGAGTTAGAGAGTTGACTTTGTGACAATGGACTGTTTGACAAAGGAAACAACGTATGAGTATCCAGTTTTTGAGAAGTCCATTGTCTTTTGTCCAACAGTCCATTGTCGGCAGCAGGGCTGCCGTTTGCTAAATAAGCACAAGTTCGGGGTATTTCATAATGCGGGAGCAGGGTTGTACCTTTGCGGCTGCACTTTTGGCCCGTGAACAAACGCATCAACATACCGCCTGCTTATTACCCGCTCTGGCTGCTGCTCAAAGGATTGGCCGCGCTGCCTCTGCCCGTTTTATACTTGTTTGCCGACTTCCTGTACTTTCTGATGTACTACGTGATTGGCTACCGCAAGAAGGTGGTGGAGCAAAACCTGCGCATGGCTTTTCCGGAGAATGGGGAGCAGGAGCGTCAACGTATAGCCAAGGCCTTTTACCGCCAGTTTGCCGACGTGATGGTAGAAATACTACACCTGGCCAGTATGAGCCGCGAGGAGATGCTGCGGCGCACCACCTTTACTAACCCGGAGGTGCTATCCAGGTATGTGGAGGGCGGTACCCCAGTACTTATACTTGGCACCCACGTAGCCAATTGGGAGTGGAGCCTGTCAGCGGCGGCCGTTACCTTTAACTTTCCCGCAGAGGGCGTGTACAAGCCACTGAACAACCCATTTTTTGAGAGCTACATGCTGCACACTCGCAGCCGGCTGGGGGCGCACCTGATCAAAATGAAAGACACGCTGCGTGAGTTTGTGGCCAAGCGAAAGGTGCCGCGCGTGGTAGCCCTGCTCTCCGACCAAACCCCGCTCCGCAGCGAGATAAACTTCTGGACTGAGTTCCTGCACCAGGACACGCCTTTTTATACCGGGGCCGAGAAACTATCGCAGCGCTTTGGGTATCCGGTGCTGTTTCTGGATGTAAAGCGCACCAGCCGCGGCCACTATGCCCTCACCTTTGAAGAAATCACGGACGGCAAAACTGTACATGGCCTGTCCACAGAAGCAGAGTTCCCGGTTACAGTAGCCTTTGCCCGAAAGCTGGAAGCCGCCCTCCGCCGCGCCCCCGCCGACTACCTCTGGACCCACAAGCGGTGGAAACACAAACGGCCGAAGAGTTAGAGAGTTAAAGAGTTTAGGAGTTTAGGAGTTTGGGAGTTAGAGAGTTGAGGAGGTAGAGAATGTATTTCTAAAGTATAAAGCCTCCTGCCGCAAGTTTAGCGAAGTGTAACTTGTGGTTATGTATGGCAGCAGTTTGAAACTGCTTTGCAAAAGCAAGAATACGAGGGCTTTGGCTATACTTTATACTTTGACTATAAAGCATCTATCGCTCGTCCCTTAAGTCCACCGAAGTATAATTGTCAGTAATTACACCAACAAGAGCGGAAAAGAATGTTAGCTATACTTTAGCCATGACCAATTGAAGTATAAAGTCTTCTTCTAACCTATACTTTTCTGCTCACGCAGAAAGCAAGTTGCAAACTTGCCTCATGCACAGCCACAAGTTACGCTTCGCTAAACTTGCGGCAGGGAAAACAAAGTATAAGCGGGGTTAACTTTCTAACTTTTTAACCTTCTAACTTTTTAACCTTCTAACTTTCTAACTTCTACAACTCTCTAACTCCTAAACTCCCCAACTCTCTAACTCTAAAGGTATTGTTCGATATCGCCGGCGCCTTCGCGCAGGACCTCAAAGCTGTTGTTGGTCACATCCACCACCGTAGAGGCAATGTTGTTGCCGGGGCCGCCATCAATTACGGCATCTACCAGGTTTCTATACTTTTCATAGATCAGTTCGGGGTCGGTGCTGTACTCGAGTATCTCATCCTCGTCGCGGATGGAGGTGGAGAGGATGGGGTTGCCAAGCTCCTTTACCAGCTGCAGCGCAATGTTGTTGTCGGGCACGCGAATCCCTACCGTTTTCTTCTTGGCGGCAGCATACTTGGGCACATGGCTGGTTGCGTTCAATACGAACGTAAACGGCCCCGGAAGCGCCTTTTTCATCACCTTATAAGTAGGAGTATCGATCTTAGCGTAGTCGGAGATGTGGGTGAGGTCGGAGCAAATAAAAGATAGGTTCACTTTATCGGGCTTCACCCCCTTTATCTGGCACACCCGCTCAATGGCACGGGCATTATGGATGTCGCAGCCAAGGCCGTAGATGGTGTCGGTAGGATAGATGATGATACCGCCGTTGCGGAGTATGTCTGCTGCTTCCCGGATCTTACGCTCCTGCGGATTGTCTGGATGAATCTGAATAAAGGCTGCGTTACTCATGGTGTCTGTTGTAGGTTTAAGGTAGAAGTACTGGTTCGGCAGTGCGATCGTTGCACTAAAACCTAGCCCTCATACTCGCTCCGGAGCAGGCTGTATACTTCTAAGTCATGGTAATGGTCGTTGAGGAACTCCCCGTCGCGCTCGACGCCCTCCAGCGAAAAGCCAAGCTGCCTCGGGATGTTGCTGCTGCGCTGGTTGTCCACGCCTACCCGTATCTCGATGCGGTTCATGCGCAGCTTCTCGAAGGCGTAGGTTACCAGGGTTTGGCAGGAGCGGCGCATGATGCCCTTTCCCTGCTTGTGCTCGGCCAGCCAGTAACCGATTTCCAGTTTCTTGTTCAGCCTGTCAATCCGCTTGTAGCCAATCAGGCCGCATACTTCCCGCTCATGCACAATCACGAAAACAAGGTCGGAGGTGTTGTTGGAGGCGGATACATACTTTAAGTAGGCCTCCGTATCGCCGGGGTCTTGTGTGAAGTCGATGAAGGGGAGCCACTCGCGCAGATAAGGGCGATCGCGGTCGATGATAAAGTATAAATCCTGGGCGTCGGCGGCGGTGGCGCGGCGCAGGTAAAGGTCTTCGGCTACAGGCAGTTGCAGCAGGGGTGCAGTGGATTTCATAGTCAGGGGTTTTATAGGCATTAGCAATATAATCAACTTAAAGCACAAGTCCAGCAAGGGTGGCGGATTAAGGGTTTCCTACGTATAGAGGTAAAGTATAAGAAGCTATGTGTATGAAAAAGATTTTTACGCTTTTCGTCTTTATCGTTGTCAGTTCCTTTACCCGCCAAGCGCTTGCGCAGGATAACGCCGAGCTGACCATCGGAGCCAAGGCGGGCATTAACTTCTACAGCCTGAGCAGCGACGCGCTGGTGGAGGATGACGACACAGGCGTGAGCTACGAGTTTGGTGTTTACGGGCGGATAGGGGACCGTTTTTTTGTGCAGCCGGAGCTGAACCTGGTAAGCCACAAAACACACCTGATTACGCGCACGCAATCCAGGGCAGGGGAGCGCGACGCCCTGAATGTACACTACCTGCGCGTGCCCGTGTTGTTTGGCTACCGTACAGACTATGAAGGGGCAGTGGCCTCGCAAATAAGGTTTATGGTGGGGCCCTCCATCTCTTATGCTTTCTCGGTAGCCGATAACAACATCAACGTAAGCAAGCGCGACCTGCATAAGGCCCAGTTTGCCCTTAATGGCGGTGTTGGGTTCGAGGTCTGGGTGCTGCACCTGGACCTGATGTACCATCACTACCTCACCTCCCTATTTAACGACGGCCGCTCGGAAGGGAAGGGGCGTGCATTCTCTTTAACCGCTGGGCTGGGCTTTTAAGGCAGATTTTATTTTACACTTCACCATGCAGCAGAACGGCGTTATACTTGTTCCCGGCCTTGGCGACTCAGGGCCTGACCACTGGCAGACCCTTTGGCAGCTGCAGCACCCTGCGTTCGATCGGGTGCAGCAGCAGAACTGGGACACGCCGGCGCGCGAGGAATGGGTAGCGGAACTGCACAAGGCCGTGCAACGGCACAATCCCGCGCAGGTAGTGCTGGTGGCGCATAGCCTGGGCTGCATTGCCGTGGCGTTCTGGGCCCAGCAGTACAAACTAAAGATAAAGGGCGCCCTGCTGGTAGCCCCCGCCGACACCGAGGCACCTACCTTTCCGGAAGAGGTTACCGGATTTGCGCCCATCCCCATGCAACGACTTCTGTTCAGAACCATACTAGTGGGCAGCAGCAACGATGCCTACCTTACCGCCAGGCGGGCACATGAGCTGGCAAGCGCCTGGGGCAGCCAGTACGTAAACATCGGCCTGGCCGGGCACATCAATAGCGCTTCCGGCTATGGCCGCTGGGACGAGGGCCTGGAGCTGCTCCGCGGCCTCTGCGGGACTTCGCGGTTGTAATGTCGAATTTCGCTCCTTTCCCAAAGCAGGGAGCGGCAATTTGCAGTACCGGGTCTAACCACCCCTTGCCCCCTCCTTAGCCAAGGAGGGGAATTTTCTACAGCCGATTACACCCCTATGGTCCCCTCAAGGGGACAGTCTGTACTTGTTGCATAGTAAAGACTGCTGCTATCGAATAGATTTCCAGCCTTTGGGTTGAGCGCCTTGTGAGATCCGGTGCCCGGTGAGGGCATGCTGAGCGGCAGCGAGGCAAGGAGGGAACACAGCGCCGAGCGGGAAAACGTGGCCTCCCGGCCTTGAGGGCACCAAAGCAGGAGGTGAAACAGTAGCTGATGTAAGGCTGGAGGATGAACAGAAGCTAGTAAGGATAGCCTGGTTGAGGTCGCGGGAAGCGGCGGCTAGGAAAGTATAATTCGCAAGTATAAAGTATAACCGAAGTATAAAGTATAGCCAAATTATAGGTATGGCTCTGCGAGCCAGTTGGGTTGCCCTGTCCCGAAGCATTTCGGGAAAACTCGACACTTAGTGAGACACGGGTTACAAACCCGCGCCAGCGGCGGGATAGAAGTATGGCCAAAGCATAAAATTCAGCGAATCCTTTAATCCTGAAAATCCTGATTCAGACAATCATAAAAGTATGGCCTGCGCGGACAAAGATGTCCGGAACAGCGGGAAAAGCTCAAGTATAAAGTATAGGAGCTTCCTTTCGTTAATTAATCTGCTTTCTAAAACCACCCCTGCCACTACCTTTGCGGCCTTTGTTGCCGGACGACCCAAAGCTTTTGCCCCTCACGTTACTGCCACTCGCAATGTTTTCCTTACTGGCTATACTTTTAAGCTGCTCCACTTCTTCCGGAGTGAGGTCGCGCCACTGGCCGGGTTGCAGATCTCCTAAGCTCAGCGGCCCTATACCTGGGCGGATAAGGCGCAGGGTAGGGTAGCCCACGGCGGCTGTCATGCGGCGCACCTGGCGGTTCATCCCCTGCGATATCCTGATTTCGAGCCAGGAGGTGGGAATGTTCTTGCGGAAGCGGATCGGTTTTGAGCGCTCCCATACTTCGGGCGCCTCCTCCAGCAGCCGCACTTTGGCCGGCGTGGTTTTGCCGCCTTTTATCTGTACCCCCAGCCGCAGCTTTGTCAGGGCTTCGTCAGCGGGCACGCCATCCACCTGCACCCAGTACGTTTTCTCAACCTTAAACATGGGGTTGGAGAGGCGGTGCTGCAGTTGTTTGTCGTCGGTTAAGAGCACCAGGCCCTCGCTGTCGTAATCGAGGCGGCCGACAGGGTAGATGCCGGGAACGGGCACAAAATCCTTGAGCGTGGCACGACCGGCCTCGTCTGTGAACTGCGTGAGAACCTCGTAGGGTTTATTGATGATGATGTATCGCAAAGTATAAAATGTATGGTTAGTAGGATGATTAAGGCCGGTGCTACACGTTATGCTTCAGCTTCCATGCCTCAAATTCCGGCTTCAGGAGCGAGTAAATGTAGGTATCCACCAGGTGTTCGTCTACTAGGTAGTGGTTGCGTAGCAGCCCTTCCCGCTGAAAACCAAAATGTTGCATGAGCTGCAGCGAGGGCGTGTTGTACGTGGTAATCACGGCCTCCACCCGAAACAGGTTCATCTGCCCGAAGCCAAAGGTAAGTATACTTTCCAGCGCTTCCTTCATCAGGCCCTTGTTTTTATACTTTTCATTCGTGATGGCATAGCCGATCTCAGCCCGCCGATGGCCGGGCACCCAGGTATGGTAGTCGCAGTGGCCAATTACCTTATTGGTTGCCTTATCCAGCAGGTGGAAGCCCTTAAAATCCTGGAAATAGGTGGTGATGCCTTTGGTGTAGCGCTCCTCCATATCGGCATACTCCTGGTCGGTTTTCAGGTTCAGGTACTCCATTATCTCCTGCTTCGTTTTCCGGAGGAACAGGTTATTGAACATGGCCGGAGTCAGTTCGCGGAGCAACAGGCGCTCGGTGGAAAGTATAACAGGAGAGGCGCTGAACATGTTGGCTGGATCAGAACTTACAGGATTTTTGGATGCACGGGATATAAGAAGCTTCATCATACTGGTATAAGTTCAGCAAAGTATAACTCAGAATAAAACCTCCTTTCCGCACCGCAAAAACAAGTATGGAAGGCAATCGAAAGTATAGATGCGTTCGAACTACAAACTCATCCAACAACTAATAACGATGCTTAATAGCTGCCGTTATACTTGCGCACAAACCACTCCACGCACACCAGGCCCAGCAGCAGGAAGAAAAGCCACTTCAGGTCCACCAGGTCGTTGAGCTCCTCTTTGCTGTAAATAACATTCTTGTGGTCGGCCTGCAGGATGTCCTGCTCCAGCTGCTGCAGCTGCTGCGGATAGTATAACTTGGATCCGCTGTTGCTGGCCAGTTGGTAAAGCAGGTTATGGTCGGCTACGGCGTTTAGGGCCTCCAGCTGCAGCTCCTCCACCACAAACTCGCCTTCGTCTTTCTGCCGCTGCCCGTTTATACTTGCCGTGGCCGTGTAGGTATAGCGCCCACCAGGCAGGGTGCCGATGTTTACACCGCTCTGGTTTTCGCCGTTGGCAAAGGTAAATGTGCGCGGCTGTTCGTCCTCCCCTCTAATGGTAAGGGTGATGCTTTGTCCGTAAACCGGCTCCAGCGCCTCGTTGTAGGCCTCGGCGTTAAAGCGAATCTCATCAGAAGAAGTGTACTCGGTTTGGGTGGGGTATACGTTCAGGCGTTTTTTATTCCGGGGGGCGCTCAGCAGCTGCACCAGGTTGGTGATGAGCTGGTTGTAGGCCTGCGGCTGCTCGTGGTTGGCTGCCTCCTGCAGGCGCCATTGCCAGGTGCCGGAAGCCAGCAGCACCGCCGTGCGCCTGTCGTCGGAGGTTTGGACGGTGAGCAGCGGCTTGTTGGTGCGCACACGGCCCACCTGCTGATAAAGTATCACCTCGGTATTGGGCGCTAACCGCACCTCGCCATATGGTACCCGGGCCGGGGGGTATTCCTGCAGCCGATCCGCGGCATTTTCGGGCAGCTGGAAGTTGCTGAAGCTGGAGTTGGGCACGGCTGTTACCTCATCCGTCTGGCCGCTGCTGTTCAGGCTGATGCCCGTGTTCAGCCGGTTAAAGCCGGACAAATCGCTTTGCGGGCCGAGGATGTAAAGAACGGGAAGGTTTTTCTGGCGCACCAGGTTGAGGGCAGGCCCGGCCCCGCCGGTGCGGCCGGGCAGTTGGTGGAGCACTGCCACATCGTAATCCTGCTGCTGCAGCTCGTTTACGCCAGGGATGAACAGCACGGTCTCATAGTTCTCATTTGATTCGATGGCAGCGCGGATAGCCTTGATGTCGGGATGCGGCGATGCGGCAGCCACCAGCACCCGGATCTTTCCTTTCACCACGTCGATGTAGGCGTGCTTGGTATTGTTGAGGGTGGTGAACTCACCTTCCAGCGGCTCTACCTGCACCACGTAGTGGCGCTTCCCGGTTCCGCTGGCCAGCACCTGAAACGGCACCTGCTGCACCGGCTGGTTATCCCGGAACGTGACTTTCTTGCTGGCAATGGTTTTGCCGTTCTCCTGAAGTATAACGTTGGCTGTTCTGCCGCCAAAGCCCTCGTGCTGCACCTCCACCTCCAGCGGGAAACGGTTGCCGCTGTAATTTACCTTGTTGTAGCGCAGCGAGGCTACCAGCACATCTTTCTTCGGTATGGTGTCGCCTACGGCCACCGGGTACAACGTATAGCCGTAATTGCTGTACACTGGCGAGATGCCTTGGTTCACAATACCATCCGACAGCAGCACCACGCCCGCCAGGTTCTGCTCGGCGTAGCCGTCCTGCACCTGCCGCAGCAGCTGGCTTAGGTTCGTTGTCTCGGAGCCGAATTGCACCTCGTTTATACTTTGTAGTTGCTCCTCGCCGAGTGTCTGAACCGCTGTGGCATAGCCCTGTTTCTCCAGCCGCTCGCGCACCTGCTGCAGTTGCTGCTGTGTGCCTTGTAGGGCCGCTGAGTCAGAAAACAGCTTCACCGACTGCGAATTATCCACTGCAAACACAATGGTGGGCGGCACCGTGGTGTTGGATACATACCTTACCAGCGGCCCCATCAGCAGAAAACACAGCACACTCACCACCACAAAGCGCAGTGCTGCCAGGCCATAGTTGAGCGGCCTGGGCCAGGGCGTTTTTTTGCTGTAGAGCAGCCACGCATACAGCGCGCCCGCTGCCAAGCAGGCAAGTATAAGCCAGGGTGAGGCGGTGGTGATGAGGCGGAACGACACTTTAAAGTTAGAAAGTTAGAAGGTTAGAAAGTTAAAGAGTTATACTTTACGGCAGTTCTGCAAGTATAGGTGCTGGTGTATCTTTTATACTTTCATACACTTTAAGACAGGCTCAGCAACTAAATATAAAGTAAAAAGACCAATGCTACTAACGTTAACGCTATCGCATTGGTCTTTTTCTATTATCAGGTTTGAGATTAGGTACTTTCCACTCCTAAACTCTCAAACTCCTAAACTCTTTAACTTATTACGTCAGCATGCCGCCGTCTACCTGCAGCACCTGGCCGGAGATGTAGGCCGAGTCGTCGGAAGCCAGGAACACGGCTGCTTTGGCCACATCCTCCGGCGTACCGCCGCGCTTCAGCGGAATCGCCTTGCGCCACTCGTCCACCACTTTCTGGTCCAGTTCGCCGGTCATCTCGGTCTCGATAAAGCCCGGGGCGATGGCGTTGCAGCGGATGTTGCGTGAGCCCAGCTCCAGTGCCACCGATTTGGTGAAGCCGATAATGCCTGCCTTGGAAGCCGCATAGTTAGCCTGGCCGGCATTGCCTTTTATACCCACCACAGAAGTAATATTGATAATAGAACCGGCTTTGGCGCGCATCATGTGCTTGGTGGCCGCCTTGGTCACGGAAAACACCGATTTCAGGTTCACGTTCATCACCGCGTCCCACTGCTCCTCGTTCATGCGCATCAGCAGGCCGTCGCGCGTGATACCGGCGTTGTTTACCACGATGTCGATTTTACCGAACTCCTTTACTACGTCCTCTACCAGTTGCTCGGCCTGGGCGTAGTCGGAGGCGTCGGAGCGGTAGCCTTTTACCTTGCCGCCGCCGGCTGCCAGCTCCTGCTCCAGTTGCTGTCCTTTTTCAACACTCGAGAGGTAGGTAAACGCTACCTGTGCGCCTTGCTCCACAAACTGTTGTGCGATAGCGCGGCCTATTCCTTTTGATGCCCCTGTAATAAGGGCTACTTTTCCTTCTAATGCTTTCATAGGCGCCAAAGTTAAAAAAGATTTCGGTAAACAGAAGAGGGGAGGAGATCGGCTGGCAAAGTATAAAACAAATCCGTTGATGATAAGCGTGTTATGGAAGGTATAGTAAAGTTAAAATGAACCACTTTTCCGGGAGATTGTACTTTAGTTTAGCTGTAGAATTCCATGGAATTGATGGTAACATATTTACAATCTGAATATTGTGCGAAAATTGTCTTTTATTTTTATAGGTTAAATTCTATTTTCGTGCGACTGTTAACCAAAGGTATCCCAAAAAATCATGTTGAAACGCAGAAAAGGACTTGCCCTCCTGATCGCGTTGTCGTTGTTGATCTGCATTACGGCTGCGCAAACATTGGACTTTATCCCATCTAACTTGCTGGGCTCAAAGCGAGTAGAAGCGGCTTCGGTGAGCGAGCTCGCTGACGCTGAGGAACACGTAAAACTGCCCGCACCCATCGTGTACGGCATCCCCACCGACTCGCTGGAGATAGTGGAGGCGGAAGTAGCCCGCGGGGAGGTGCTCTCCCAACTGCTTGCCAAGTATAACATCGACGCCACCACGGTGCACAACCTGGCCCAGAAGGCAAAAGATGTTTTTAACGTGCGCCGCATTGCCGCCGGCCGCAACTACACCATCCTGCACCAGCGCGACTCAGCCCAGACTGCACGGTATTTTATTTATGAGCCAAGCCAGGTAGAGTATGTGATTTTTGATTTGCGCGACAGCCTGAATGTAACCTTGCACCAGCGCGAGGTGCAGGTGCTGGAGCGCACGATTGCCGGCGAAATCCGCAGCTCGCTTTTTGAAAGCATGGTAGACGCGGGTGGCTCGCCGCAGCTGGTGAACCTCTTTGCCGATATCTTCGCCTGGCGCATCGACCTGAACCGCCTGCAGCCCGGTGATACTTTTAAGCTGATCTATGAGGAGAAAGTAGTGGAAGGGCAGAAGATTGGGTATGGCGAGCTGAAGTCTGCTGTGTTTGCGCACGAGGGCGAGGAGATCTACGCCATCGGCTTTGACGAGGGCAACGGCCTGAACTACTACGACCAGAAGGGGCAGAGCCTGAAAAGGGCATTCCTGAAGGAGCCGCTGGAGTATACCCGCATCAGCTCGCGCTATACCAAAAGCCGCTTCCACCCGGTGCAGAAGCGCTACAAGCCGCACCTGGGCACCGACTTTGCCGCGCCGCACGGCACGCCCATCCGTACAGTAGGCGACGGCGTGGTGCTGGCCGCCCACTATACCCGAGGCAACGGCTACTTTGTGAAAATCCGCCACAACGATACTTATACCACGCAGTACCTGCACATGTCCCGTTTTGCGAAGGGCATCAAAAAAGGCTCGCGCGTAAAAATGGGGCAGACTATCGGCTACGTGGGCAGCACCGGCCTGGCCACGGGGCCGCACCTGTGCTACCGCTTCTGGAAGAACGGCAAACAGGTAGATGCCCTGAAGGTAAAACTTCCGGCTGCCAATCCTGTTAAGAAGGAAAACATGGAACAGTTTGCGCTGATTAAGGATGAAACGATGGAGCGCATGCAGGCCATCGACATTAAAAGTATAAAACAGGAGCTGCTGGCTTCAGAAGTGACGAAGGAACCAAACGATGCATAGAACTATACTTTAGTGAACATTTAATTTTATACGACAGGAGGCGCTTTTTATAGCGTCTCTTGTCGTATTATAGCTTTTATACTTCATAGCTCCTGCTGGCGCAAGTCTTCAGACTTGTGTCCTACGTTGGCGTCAAGTTTGCAACCTGACTGGCTTGAAAAGCCATACCTATACTTTGTGTATACTTTAGCTATACTTTATACTTCAGTTTATACTTTCATAGCTGCTGCTTTCTTCCACTTGAACCAAGCTATCCTTACTAGCTTCCGTTCATCCTCCAGACTTGCATGAGCTACTGTTGCACTTCTGGCTTTGGAGCTCTCAAGCCCGAGAGGCCTCGCCTTGGGGGTAGGGGCCCTCGATAAGGGCATCGCGCGGTGTACATTTCCTTTGCTGCCCTTCGGTCGCAATGCCTTTCAGGCACCGGAAATCTAGAAGGCGCTCAACCCAAAGGCTGGGATATGGTCGATAGCCACTGCTAGCTGCTAATACTACTGTCCCCTTGAGGGGACTTCAGGGGTGTAAAGCCAGTGGTAAAAGCTTTCGCTAAAAGTAAACACCCCTATGGTCCCCTCAAGGGGACAGTTTCTGTAGAATTTAACAGCCAAAGTCCCCTTTGAAGGGGCCAGGGGATGAGAATCGCCTGCCAGATTTATACTTTGCACAGACAGCAGCGATGAAACTTATACTCCAGCCAAAGTAATGGCAGGCTCCCCGCCTTAGATAAGGAGGGGTAGGGGTGGTTGGACACGGTATTCTCGGCTATACAGTTTCTGTAGGTATTAAGCGTATCAAGGGATCATGTTACGCACCGGTCAGACACTTGCACCTGTAAAAGAAAATAGACGCAAAACCTGCGTCTATCCAAGTATAAAATCTTCGTAATTTATTACATCCTACAAATCACCGGTCCTACTTACAATACTTCTTCAGATAAGGCTCAGCCTCTTTCAGGCCGAGTTTCTTGGCGGTGGTCCAGTCGGCGCAGGCGTTGGCTTTTTCGCCGATGTTGTAGCGGGGGGCGCCGCGGTTGTAGTAGGCTTCTGCGTAATCCGGGTCCAGCTGGAGGGCCTTGGTATAGTCGGAGATGGCGCCGCTGTTGTCTTTGAGGGCGTAACGCACCAGGCCGCGGTTGTTGTAGGCGCGGGCGTCCTTGGGCTTTAACTCGATGCCTTTGTTAAAATCCTGAAGGGAAGCTTTGTAATCGCGGAGGTTATACCTGGTGAGGGCACGGCTCAGGTAGGCCTCAGCATACTTTGGGTTAACCGAAATGGCTTTGGTAAAATCGTCAATGGCTCCCCGGTAATCGCGCAGGCGGTCTTTGGCCACGCCGCGGTTGGTCAGGGTGGCGGCATGGCGCGGCTCCAGCTTCAGCACCTCGTCGTACTGCTGTATGGCTTCCTGGTAGCGGCCGGCCTTAAACTTCTCGTTCCCGTTCCTGAAATAATCCTTGGAAGTTTGCTGTGCGGCAGCGCTGAAGCTAAACAGGACGAAAATCAAAAGGGGTAGAACTTTGTGCATAGGTACTGACTAATTTATACTTTCGCGGGCTAAAGTATAGAATTGAGTGTATTAGTCAAAATTATTTTTGTATTATTAAAGTATAAGTGGAGTTGAATATAGTTTTTGCGATAATATCCGTCTTAAAATCAGGAGGGTAAAAGGTGGTTTTGCAGAGTTGGGATTATCGTTTAATTTTGTCTGCAAACTTATAATAAAGAAACTATGGCATCAAAATACGATTTAGTAGTGCTGGGTAGTGGCCCGGGAGGCTACGTGGCGGCAATCCGTGCCTCGCAGCTAGGGATGAAAGTAGGCGTTGTCGAGCGCGAGTCGCTGGGAGGCATCTGCCTGAACTGGGGCTGTATCCCGACCAAGGCACTGCTGAAAAGCGCTAACGTGTTTGAGTATATTAACCACGCAGCCGACTATGGCATCAGCATCGGCGAGGCTTCGGTTGACTTTAATAAAGTAATCCAGCGCAGCCGCGGCGTGGCCGATGGCATGAGCAAAGGCATCCAGTTCCTGTTCCGCAAGAACAAGATCGACGCCATCATGGGCAACGGCAAAATCGTTGGCAAAGGCAAGCTGGAAGTGACAGATGCCGAAGGCAAGAAGAGCATTGTAGAAGCTGACAACATCATCATCGCTACGGGTGCCCGCTCCCGCGAGCTGCCTAACCTGCCTATCGACGGCAAGAAAATCATCGGCTACCGCCAGGCCATGGCCCTGGAGAAGCAGCCTGAAAGTATGGTGGTGGTAGGCTCTGGCGCTATCGGCGTGGAGTTTGCCTACTTCTACAACGCCATGGGCACGAAAGTGACCATCGTGGAGTATATGCCGAACATCGTTCCGGTAGAGGACGAGGAGGTTTCACGCCAGCTGTCCAAGTCTTTCCGCAAGTCTGGTATCAACATCATGACCGACTCTTCTGTGGAGCACGTGGATACGAAAGGCGACCTGTGCAAGGTAACGGTGAAGACGGCCAAGGGCGAGGAGATCCTGGAGGCGGAAGTGGTGCTTTCTGCCGTGGGTATCCAGACAAACCTGGAGAACATTGGCCTGGAAGAACTGGGCATTAAGGTAGACCGCGGCCGCGTGGTGGTAGACGAGTTCTACAAAACCAACGTGGACGGCATCTACGCTATCGGCGACATCGTGCCGGGCCCTGCGCTGGCGCACGTGGCCTCTGCCGAGGGAATTATCTGCGTGGAGAAAATTGCCGGGCACAACCCTGAGCCGCTGAACTATGGCAACATCCCGGGCTGTACGTACTGCTCTCCCGAGATCGCCTCGGTGGGTCTGACCGAGAAGGCTGCCCGTGAGCAAGGCCTGGAGATTAAGGTAGGCAAGTTCCCGTTCTCTGCGTCTGGTAAGGCGAGCGCTGCCGGTGCCAAGGATGGCTTCGTGAAGGTGATTTTCGATGCCAAGTATGGCGAGTTCCTGGGCGCGCACATGATCGGTGCCAACGTAACCGAGATGATTGCCGAGGTAGTGGTTGCCCGCAAACTGGAGACAACCGGACACGAAATCATCAAGGCGGTGCACCCGCACCCAACCATGAGCGAGGCCGTTATGGAAGCCGCCGCCGCTGCCTACGACGAAGTTATTCACCTGTAACGGGTAAGTATAGCAATTCAAAAAATGGGTTGGCCGGGTATCTGGCCAACCCATTTTTATTGCAGGCCCTATACTTTAGCGCGGGTTTTATTCGTTTACCATATAGTCCGGGCTTGCAATTGACCGGATTTTAATGCGTATATTGTACGCCTTTTACAGCCAGTAATTTTTCTGCCACTGCCTTTAAGGCAAGTTTGGTACTATTATAGCAGTAGGAGACCCTGAACTACATGCTGCGGGTATTTTTGCCCACGATTCACTCCTGAGTATTTCCTCCTCGTCGTGTGAGTTCTGTTTCACACAATCTAATTTCCCTTTAATGAAGCTCAAAGGCAAAGTAAAATTCGTTAACAAAGACAAAAGCCTGTTTTTCCCGACCCTCCGCAAGCGAGTAGATACTTATTTCAAGGACAATAATATTTCGAAGGAAGGCAACGCGCGCATGATCACCAAAAGCGTCATCCTGCTTTTAGGCTACGTGGTTCCGTTTGTGCTGCTGCTCGCCTTTACCCCCTCGCTGGGCATCAGCCTGGCCCTGTGGCTGGTGATGGGCGTGTGCCTGGCGGGCATCGGCATGAGCGTGATGCACGACGCCAACCACGGGGCCTACTCCAAAAACAAAACCATGAACTACCTGATGGGCCACTCGGTGAACCTGGTGGGCGGTTCGGCTTTTAACTGGAAGCTGCAGCACAACATCCTGCACCATACTTATACCAACGTGGTGCACATGGACGAGGACATACAGGACCGGGTGATGCTGCGTTTTTCGCCCCACACCGATGTGAAGTTTTACCACAAACTGCAGTGGATCTACGCTTTCTTCTTCTACGGCCTGCTGACGCTGTACTGGGTGATTCTGAAAGACTTTGTGCAGTATATCGGCTTTATCCGGAGCGGCGTGAATGCAAACTCCAAATCAGAGAACCGGGCGGTACTAGCAAAAATCGTGGTAATGAAGGTTTTATACTTCTTCTCGATGCTGGTGGCCCCGACGCTTCTTTTTGGCATCCCGTTCTGGGAGGTGCTGCTGGGCTTTGTGCTGATGCATTTTGTGGGTGGAATTATACTTTCAGTTGTCTTCCAGCTGGCGCACACCGTGGAGGGCACGAGCCACCCGCTGCCTTGCGAGAATGGCACCATTGAGAACGACTGGGCGATACACCAGCTCAACACGACAGCTAATTTTTCGCGCAACAGCAGGTTGCTCTCCTGGTACGTGGGCGGCCTTAACTTCCAGATTGAACACCACCTGTTTCCGCGTATTTGCCACATTCATTACCCGGCTCTGGCCGAAATTGTGCGCCAGACAGCCGAAGAATTCGACATTCCATACTTAGAGAACAAGACTTTCCTGACGGCTGTGCGCTCGCACCTGGCCACGTTGCACCGGTTTGGCCGGCTGGAGTTGCCCCACCTGAAGGAAGTAATGGCGTAACACGCGTTTTATACTTTAAAGCAAAGGGCAGGAGGGCAACTTCCTGCCCTTTGCTTTTGCCCATGCGGCATTTCCATTCCGGCTTAGCGATTTTAAGTAAATTTGCGGCTATAAAAAGCTATGCCCATGCCCGATATCCGCATCACGCCCTGCACCACTGCAGACCTGTATACTTTGCAGGACATTGCCATCCGATCCTACAACGACCATTATTTATACTTATGGTTTGATGGCGGCGCCTGGTACGTAGACCGCAGCTTCCGGGAGGAAACGTTGCGCGGGGAGTTAACCGAACCGAATGCAGCCTTTTACCTAATCTACTATCAGGAGGAACTGGTAGGCTTCCTCAAGCTCAACCTGCACAAGGAGTTCGAAAACCATACTGCTGCGGAGGCCCTGGAGCTGGAACGCATCTACCTGACCAAAGCTGCCTCGGGCAAAGGCATTGGCCGGGAAGTGGTGGACTTTACTAAAGCGGTGGCAGGCAAGTATAACAAGCGCCTTATCTGGCTCAAAGCCATGGACAGCAGCCGCTCCGTGGACTTTTATGAGCAAAACGGGTTTGTGAAGTGTGGTACCTATACTTTGCCTTTCGAGCAGATGAAGCCCGAGTACAGGGGCATGTACGTGATGAAGCTGGAGATTTGAGGGATCTGAGCAATGTTACGCCAGGGCAGTTAGATTAGCGTTAACGGAGTAAATGCGTACTATACTTTTAGTAACTCAAATCTGACAAATCATGAAAATAGCCATCATAGGAGCCAGCGGAAAAATCGGTTCCAGAATCACAGAAGAAGCCCTGAACAGAGGTCACGAGGTAACAGGCATTGTGCGCCACCCGGAGAAGCTGACGCTTGAAAACGAGAGCCTGATTGTAACGGAGGGAGACGTGCTGCACCCTGACGATCTCGCTGCCAAGATTAGGGAACATGATGCCGTGGTGGTGTCCTACAGCCCGGGTTGGGGACCGGGAACCGATTACCAAAAGCACGTGGAGGTGGCCGAAAAGGTGCTGGCAGCCGCGAAGAAAGCCGGCGTGAAGCGGGTGCTGAACGTGGGCGGTGCGGGCAGTTTGTATGTGGCCGAAGGCGTGCAGGCCGTAGATACGCCAGAGTTTCCCGCCGATTGGAAAGAAGGCGCCTCTGCCCAGCGCGATTCCCTGGAAGTATACCGCAAGGAAAAAGACCTCGACTGGACCTTCTTCAGCCCCTCCTTCATGATTGGCCCCGGCGAGCGCACCGGCAAATTCCGGCTCGGCACCGAGAACCCCATCTTCGACGACAAAGGCGAAAGCAACATTTCCTACGAAGACTTCGCCGTAGCCGTGCTCGACGAGCTGGAGAACCCGCAATTTATTAAGCAGCGCTTCACTATTGGGTACTAAAGTGTGAGCTTGTATCTTCTCCAGCCCTTTGGATACTTTGCAGTAACGGGTCCAACCACCCCTACCCCTCCTTGCCAAGGAGGGGAGCCTGTTATTGCTGTGGCAGAAGTATAAGTTTCATTGCCACAGTTCTCGCGCGGACAGGTCGCGACCTGTCCCTACTGGTATAAACCCACCCCTAGCCCCTCCCAAGAGGGGAATCTATACTTACAACACTCCCTGTCATCTCGGATGCAGTGAGATATCTATCCGAAATTCTAACTAGTTCTCTCCCCAAGCTCGAGATGACAGTAAGGGCAGGAGCTATCGAAGTGCTTCCCAGCCTTTGGGTTGAGCGCCTTCTAGATTTCCGGTGCCCGTCAAGGGCATTGCGGAGCAAAGGAAATGTAGACAGCGCGATGCCCGAAGGCGAGGCCTCCCGGCCTGGGAGGGAGCCAAGTTGGATATGCAACGAGACGTCTGTGGGAACTAGAGGATGAGCGGTAGCTAGTAAGGATAGCTTAGCTCAGGTTGCGGGAAGCGCTGGCTAATAGCGGCACAAGCGGACGCTTGCGCCAGAGAAAGAGTATAGAAATTATAGCTGACAAGTATAAAAAAGCCGCTACAACCACGTTCTTTCTCCATTCCCTAAACTTAAACAAACCATCCCCTGTTTCTAGAACAACACATCTGAAAGTATAGCATCAGAAAGTATAAACTTGAAAGACATCCTAGACATACTCATTATCGGGGCCGGACCGATTGGCCTGGCAGCAGGACTGGAGGCACAGCGCGAGAAGCTAAGTTACCTGATTGTAGAGCGCGGTTGCCTCGTGAACTCCATCTACAACTATCCGCTTAACATGACCTTCTTCTCCACCTCCGAAAGGCTGGAGATTGGCGGTATTCCCTTTACCTCGCTCAACGCCAAGCCCACGCGGGCCGAGGCGCTGGAGTACTACCGCCGCGTGGCCGACTCGGCGGACCTAAATATAAACCTCTTTGAAGAGGTGCAAAACCTGCAGCCGGAGGGCGAAGTATACCGCATCTTCACGAGCAAAGACGAGTACCTGGCGCGCAAGGTAGTGGTGGCCCTGGGCTTTTACGGCATCCCGAACCTGCTGCATGTGCCCGGCGAGGAACTGCCCAAAGTTCGTCATTACTACTTCGACCCGCATTATTACTTCCGCCAGAAGGTGCTAGTGGTAGGCGCCAACAACTCTGCCGCCGACGCTGCTCTAGAAACCTGGCGCAAAGGGGCAGACGTCACGCTGGTGGTACGACAGCCGGAGCTGGGAAGTATAAAGTACTGGACCAAACCCGACCTGGAAAACCGCATCAAAGCCGGCGAGATAAAGGCGTACTTCAACACAAGTATAACCGAAATCCGGGAGCGTGAGGTGGATATTCAGACGCCGGAGGGCAAACTGACGCTGGAAAATGACTTTGTGCTGGCTATGACAGGCTACCAGCCGGACTTTAGCTTCCTGGAAAAGATAGGGGTAAAGCTGAGCGAGGACCAGAAGCGCTACCCGCAGTACGATACTGAAAGTATGGAAACCAACCTGCCCGGCGTGTACCTTGCCGGCGTAGTCTGTGGCGGCATGGACACCCACGTCTGGTTTATCGAGAATTCCCGCGAGCACGCCGTGAAGATTGTGAGACACATTAAAGAGGAGTTGCAGGCCGAGAAAGTATAAAATACCGTGGTGTAAGCACGAGATGGTGCCTGAGGCGAATTTTCTAGCTCTCTTCCCACGGTAAAAGCAGGTTTTTGCAGTGCCGGGCCCAACCACCCCTTACCCCTCCTTGGCTAAGGCGGGGAACATGTCATTACTGGTGTTAAAGTATAAGTTTTGTAGTTGCTGTCCCCAAAAGTATAAACCTGGCACACGATTACACCCCTGTGGTCCCCTCAAGGGGACAGTCTGTACCTGTTGCATAGTAAAGACAGAGGCTATCGAATGAATTCCAGCCTTTGGGTTGAGCGCCTTCTAGATTTCCGGTGCCCGTAGGGGCATTGCGACGTCAGGAGCAAAGGAAATGTAGACAGCGCGATGCCCGAAGGCGAGGCCTCCCGGCCTAGGAGGGCACCAAAGCCCGAATTGAAACGATCCGCTTGTGGTAACTAGAGGATGAACGGCTGCTAGTAAGGATAGCTAGGTTCAAATGGAAGGAAGCCGAGGCTATGAAAGTATAGCCGAAGTATAAGTATGGCTTTTCAAGCCACTCGGATTGCAAATCCGAGGAAATAGCAAGGCACGGGTTGCAAACCCGCGCCAGCAGGGTATTTGAGACAGCAGCGTATGTATACGCTAGTAGAGTAAAGAGTATAGCAGCAGGTATAAAAGTATAACCAAAGTATAAATCCTGCCAAAATAGGAACTGAGCAAACCTGGCGTTATCTTTGCAGCTTGTGTTTCGCTCAAGTTCCTAAAAGAAACTATACTTTCCGTTTTTAGGTTGATGAGAGCAACACCGGTCGGGAATGGCCTTTTGCAGCCTGCTGCAGTGATATCAAATTCCGGCCAACCTTACCGCAAAGTGGCGCACATGGCGTCGCGCGGTTTTTAATTCAAAAACCATTTGATGACATTCGAGAATCTAAACCTCATTGAGCCAATCCTAAAAGCTCTTAAAACAGAAGGATACACCACCCCAACTCCCATCCAAGCCAAATCTATCCCGCTTATACTTCAGAAAAGAGACCTGTTGGGTTGTGCCCAGACGGGTACCGGGAAAACGGCGGCTTTCTCTATTCCGATTCTGCAGCTGCTGCACGAAAAACAGGGAAGCGACAGAGGGCAGCGTAAAATCAAGGCGCTTATCCTGACGCCCACCCGCGAGCTGGCACTTCAGATTGCAGACAGCATTGAGGCGTATGGCAAGCATACGGGCCTGAAGCATACCGTTATTTTCGGTGGTGTGCCGCAGAAGAAGCAAACCGACGCCCTGCGTGCCGGTGTGGACATTCTCGTAGCTACCCCGGGCCGTCTGCTTGACCTGATGGCCCAGAAGTACATCCACCTGCAGCATATTGAGCTGTTTGTGCTGGACGAGGCCGACCGCATGCTGGACATGGGCTTTGTCAACGACGTGAAAAAGGTGCTCAAAGTGCTGCCGGAGAAAAAGCAGTCGCTGTTCTTCTCGGCTACCATGGCCACGGAGATTATGAAGCTGGCCGACACCATCCTGGTAGACCCTGCCAAGGTGGAGGTAACGCCGGTATCGTCTACGGCCAACACGATTCAGCAGTCGGTATACTATGTAAAAGGGCCGGATAAGCGCAAACTGTTGCTGCACCTGTTAAAGGATGATGCCATGGAAAGCGTACTGGTGTTTACCCGCACCAAGCGTGGCGCTGACCGCGTGGCCAAGGACATTGCCAAGGCCGGCGTAACGGCGGAGGCCATCCACGGAAACAAAGCGCAGAACGCCCGCGTGCGTGCGCTGGATAACTTCAAGTCACGTAAGACGCGCGTGCTGGTAGCTACCGACATTGCCGCCCGCGGCATCGACGTGGACGACCTGAGCCACGTGGTGAACTACGAACTGCCAAACGAGCCGGAGACCTACGTGCACCGCATCGGTCGTACGGGTAGGGCAGGGGCAAGCGGCATTGCTTTGTCGTTCTGCGGAGCCGACGAGGTGCCGTACCTGGCCAGCATCCAGAAGCTGATTTCCAAGAACGTTCCGGTTATTGACAACCACCCGTTCCCGCTCACGGCCAAGGATTTTGCTGAGGCGGCCAGCACGGTGAAAGAGCAGAAGAAGCAAGGCGGCCGTGGTGGCAGAAGCCGCTGGGGCAACAAACCAGCAGCAGCCAGCAGCAATGGCAGTGGAGATTTCAGCACGCAGAACCGTGGTAATAACGGCGGAGGCGGACAGCGCACAGGCGGAAACCGCAGCAATGGCAACCGCAATAGGTCGCACCGATCCACCTAATCAGCATACTTAAGTGTAAAGTGTAAAAGCCCTGCCGGATATGTTCTGGCAGGGCTTTTTGTTTATCTGATTTTCCATAACCTCGCAACGTCATCCAGACTTGCGGGTGTCTTTTGAGTTTATGCCGCAAGTTTAGCACTAGCGTAACTTGTGGCTGTACATAGCAGCAAGTTTGCAATTTGCTTTGAAAGAGCAAAGATTAGCAATGGTTCAAGCCATACTTTATACTTCCTGCTAAAACACCTAGAAACCCTAGCTTACCCCTCCGTCACCGCCTGCCGCGTGTGGCTCACCAGGTATACTCCGGCAAAGATAAGCAAGGCAAAGAGTGCCTTCTGCACCGTAAAGACATCCTTACCGGCCCATACCGCCACCAGAATAGCCAGCACCGGCTGCAGGTAGATGTAGGCGCCTACCAGCGAGGGATTGGCGTAGCGCAGCGCCCAGGTGTTGAACAGGTACGCGATAATCGTCACGGCAATCACCATAAAGGCAATCGCCCACCAAATGGACGCCGGAAAGGAAGCGTAATCGGGCGCCATTACCTGCTGCCAGCCGAAGGGAACCACAATTACGGCGCCTACGGCAAAAATGCGGCTCACGACGGTAAAGGCGTTATACTTCTGCATCAGCGGTTTTACCAGCACCAGGTACAACCCGTAGCTGGCTGCGTTCAGCACGATCAGCAAATCGCCCAGCAGGTTGCCGGGAGTGCCCTCGCCGCTGGAAGTATAAATAAGCAGAAAGGCCCCGGCACAGGCCAGCGCAATCCCGCCCACTTTCCGCAGGCTTACCTTTTCCCGCAAAAGTATGGCCGAGAACATGAGTACAATAATCGGTACGATCACCATGAGCAGCGCCGCGTTGATGGGCGAGGTGAGGTTGAGTCCGCCGAAAAAGCCAAGCTGGTTGATGGCAATGCCCGTGATGCCGCAAAGTACGGCGCGCAGGTTGTCGGCCATTCCTACGATCTTTTCCTTGATCACCAGCCGCGAAAAAATGCCAAAGAAGATTGCCGCCGACACCACCCGGATTACAATCAGCCCGTAAGGACCCACATAAACCGGCATCACTTCCTTGGCTATACTATAGTTGCTTCCATAGATCAGGGCCACCAAGAAAAGTGCCCCATGCACCTGCATTTGCTTGCTCATAGCACAAAGGTACGCGCTTCTTCCAATCCTGCCGTATAAGGACAAACAAGAAAAAGACATTGCATGAACCAGCTGCCGCTTACCGTCCGGAGAGCCATTGAGATTACCGGACTATTCTTTTTGGGTTGGATTATCGTACTGGGCAGAGGCCTGCTGGCCCCGCTGCTCATGGCGTTCTTTATCAGCATCATGCTGCTGCCCATCTACCGCTTCTTCCGGAACCGTAGGTTTCCTGATACGGTGGCTATTGGCATTAGTCTGCTCGCGCTTATCGTTATCCTGGGAGGCATCGTCTGGTTTTTCTCTTCCCAGATGAGCATCCTGATCCGTGATTTCCCCACTATCCAGAAAAACGTGATGAACCACCTGACCGCCCTGAGCGAGTGGGTTGGGAGCAAAACGCCTTTCTCCACGCAGGAGCAGACCGCTTTTATCCGGGAGCAGAGCAACAACCTGCTCAACTACGCCGGCAACCTGCTGGGGACCGTGGCGGGGAGCGTAACAGGCACGCTGGTGTTCCTGGGGCTCTTGCCCATTTATATTTTTCTGCTGCTGTTTTACAAGAACCTGCTGCTGCGCTTCGTGTTTCTGTGGTTCCCGCGCGAGCGGCACGAGAAAGTGGAGGAAACGCTGGGCGAGATACAGGCCATCATCAAAAGCTACCTCTTCGGGCTGCTGATCCAGGTGACGTACATGACCATTCTGCTGGGCGGTATCCTGATGATCATCGGCATCAAGCACGCGTTGCTGATCGGGGTGATCTTCGCCTTCCTGAACCTGATCCCGTACGTGGGTGCCCTGCTGGGCAACATCATCGGGGTGCTGCTGACGCTGGCTTCTTCGGAGGAGCTGTGGCCGGTGCTGGCGGTGCTAGGTACCATCGCCGTAGTGCAGTTTCTGGATAACAACATCCTGATGCCCCGCATTGTGGGCTCTAAAGTGAAGATTAACGCGCTGGCGACCATTGTGGGCGTGGTGCTGGGCGGCGAGATAGCGGGGATAACCGGCATGTTTCTGTCGCTGCCGGTAATTGCCATGCTGAAGGTGATTTTTGACCGCACCGATCAATTTAAGCAATGGGGCGTGCTGTTTGGCGACGAACGACCGGAACACAGCCCCATGGCGGTACCGGCGTTTCGCTGGCGGGGCGATCGCATCCGCAAATTTCTGGAGCGCAAAAACAAGATAAAGCCGCCGCATGCCGACTAAAGAGACCTGTTTTATACCTGCCTCTTTGGCTGCAAATTCGTAGCTTTGTTTTTAACCGATTCCGGAGAAAGTATAGAGCAGATGAATCACCCGAACATACCTTTGGCCGAGCGCATGCGGCCCCACAACCTCGATCAGTATTACGGACAAAAGCACCTGGTAGGGCCCGATGGCATCCTGCGCCGCTACATTGAGGGGGGCGTGATCCCAAGTATGATCCTGTGGGGACCTCCCGGCGTGGGCAAAACCACGCTTGCCAACATCATTGCTAACCAGATGAAAGTGCCTTTTGTGGCCCTGAGTGCCATTAACTCCGGCGTAAAGGACATCCGCGAGGTGATAGATCAGGCCAGGAAACGTCAGGGCACGGTGCTGTTTATCGACGAGATACACCGCTTTAACAAATCACAACAGGATGCCTTGCTGGGTGCCGTGGAAAAAGGCACGGTAACGCTGGTGGGCGCCACGACCGAGAACCCTTCCTTTGAGGTGATCTCGGCCTTGCTGTCGCGCTGCCAGGTATACATCCTCAAGCATTTATCCAAAGACGAGCTGATTGAGCTGGTGGACAAGGCCCTGGAGCAGGACGAGTGGATGCGCCACCGCAAGGTGCGTGTGGAGGAGTATGAGGCCCTGCTGACCATCTCCGGCGGTGATGCCCGCAAGCTGCTGAACCTGCTGGAGATTGTGGCCGAAGGCGTAAAAGCCGAGGAGGTGGTCATCACCAACGAGTTGGTGAAGCAGGTGGCGCAGCAGAACATTGTGATGTATGATAAGAGCGGCGAGATGCACTACGACTTGGTGTCAGCCTTCATCAAATCCATCCGCGGCTCAGACCCCAACGCAGCCGTGTACTGGCTGGCCCGCATGATCGAGGGCGGCGAGGATCCTAAATTCATTGCCCGCCGCTTGCTCATTTCCGCTTCTGAAGATATCGGCCTGGCCAATGCAAACGCGCTGCTGATGGCCACCAACTGTTTTCAGGCGGTGCAGATGATCGGCTACCCCGAGGCGGAGATTATACTTTCGCAGTGCACGGTGTACCTGGCCACCTCGCCGAAGAGCAACGCCAGCTACAAAGCCATCAAAACAGCCAGGGCCCTGGTGCAGCAGACCGGAAACCTGCCGGTGCCTTTGCACCTGCGCAACGCCCCCACCAAGCTGATGAAGGAGATAGGCTACGGCAACAACTACAAGTATGCCCACGACTATGAGGGCAACTTTGTGCAGCAGGAGTTCATGCCGCAGGAGCTGAGCAACACCGCCCTCTACCAGCCCGGCAACAACGCCCGCGAGCGCGACATGCTAAAGCAGCTGCAGGCGCAGTGGGGAAAGAAATACCGGTATTAAGAGTTAGAAAGTTAAAGAGTTAGAGAGTTAGAAAGTTGGATAAACTGACAACCAATAACTAATAACTAGCAACGATTAACGAACACATGAGCAGGTTTGTATTTATACTTTCGTTTGGGCTGCTGATAGCCTTTTACATCGCGTGGGGCTTGCTGGGTTTTGCATTCGGGGGCATCCTGACGGTGGTGGGCACCATTGCGCTCATCTACTTCAGAAGGCGCTACCTGGGCATGCGGCCATACTGGGCGGGACGCTTGTCTGATATCCCCAAATACTTTAAATTACCCTGAGTTACAACTTTCTAACTTTTAACATTCTGACTTTCTAACTTAAAAGGTTTGTCTAGAAATTGGCGTGGTTGGTCGAGTAGGTGCGAAAAGGATGAACTTTAAGCAATATTTTTGATTGTCAAGTACGGGGGCAGACGGCTCCCGAAGTATAAAGAATCAATCCAAACCAAATAATACCAGAATAAACCATGCTAAATTTCCTGAAGTATGTGCTGGCTACCTTTGTAGGCCTGCTCATATTCTGCTTCATCAGTCTGCTGATCCTGATAGGTATACTTGCCAGCGCAGGCTCTGACAATGAGGTTAAAATTGCCAACAACTCCGTACTGGAGCTTAAACTAGACAAACCGATTTCGGAGCGCGACCCGAAAGATCCCTTCTCAGAACTCGGCTTCTCGTCCGGCCCTTTCTCGGGCTTTGTTTCCAGCACCGATGGCCTGGACCAGATTAAGGCGGCCATCCGCCGCGCCAAGCAGGACGACAAAATCAAAGGTATTTTCCTGAACATGACCTTCGTGGATGGCGGAATGGGCAAGCTGGAGGAAATCCGCAAAGACCTCCTCGACTTTAAAGAGTCCGGCAAGTTTGTGGTGTCCTATACCGATCTGTCTACCGAAAAAGCGTATTACCTGGCTTCTGTTGCCGATAAAATCTACATAAACCCGATGGGTACGATGGAATTTAACGGCATGAGCTCCGAGCTATACTTCTTCAAGCGCATGCTCGACAAACTGGGCATCGAGGCGCAGATCTTTAAGGTAGGAACTTACAAGAGCGCCGTGGAGATGTTTGCCATGGAGCAGGCCAGTGAGGCCAACAAGGAGCAGGTTACCTCTTTCCTGAACTCTATCAACAGCTACCAGCTGGAGCAGATTGCCAAAACGCGCGGCATGACCGCCGAAGAGCTTAAAAACATACAGGATAACCTCTTGGTGCGCGACCCGCAGGACGCCAAAAAGTATAAGCTCGTGACCGATGTGGGCTATTTTGACGAGGCCATCAAGTACATGAAGGACGAGATTGGCCTGGAGGAGAAAGACAAGCTGGAGCTGGTGCAGCTCTCCAAGTATAAAAAAGTAAAAGACAAGAACATCAGCACCTCCAAAAACCGCATCGCCCTGATTTATGCCGAGGGTGACATTGTGGACGGGGAAGGCGATGAGGACAACATTGGCAGCCGCCGCTTTTCCGACGCCATCCGCGACGCCCGCCTCGACGAGAACGTGAAAGCCATCGTGCTGCGCATCAGTTCGCCGGGCGGAAGCGCCCTGGCCTCCGATGTGATCTGGCGCGAAGTGCAGCTGGCCCGCGAGGTGAAGCCTGTTATCGCCTCCATGTCTGATGTGGCGGCTTCCGGCGGTTACTACATTGCCATGGGTGCCGATACGATTGTGGCGCACCCCAACACCATTACCGGAAGTATAGGCGTGTTTGGCGTGGTGCCGAACATGGAGGGCTTCCTGGGCGATAAGCTGGGCATTACCGTAGACCACGTGAGCACCGGCAAATTCTCCGACATGCCTACCGTTACCCGGCCTATGACAGGGCAGGAGAAGCAAATCATGCAGCACCAGATCGACCAGATCTACGAAGTGTTTACCAGTAAGGCGGCGCAGGGCCGTAACATGACGCAGGACCAGCTGAAGGAGTATGCCTCCGGCCGCGTTTGGTCTGGCATTGAGGCCAAGGAGCGCAAGCTGGTGGACGTGTACGGTGGCCTGGATGAGGCGTTGGCCATTGCCGCTAAGAAAGCCGGCGTGGAAGGCGATTACCGCCTGAAGGAGCTGCCGGCCCGCAAAACGTTCTTCGATGAGTTGCTGGGCGGTAGCATGGGTTCCAAAGCCAAGGATCAGGCCATTAAGGCCGAGATGGGCGAGATGTACCCCCTCTACAAACTTTACAAGAAGGCCTCCACCATTGTGGGCGCACAGGCCCGCATGCCGTTCGAGATGGTAGTGGAGTAATTCCAAATGAATAAGTAACGCAGCACTGCTGTAGAAGTATAGAAAGCGCCTCCAGGACATCGGACTGGAGGCGCTTTTGTTTTCGGGGCATGCAATTTTTTTGCAACTTGCCCACCTATACTTATTGCTGCAGCTTATAGCAGCTCACAAGTATAAATTATAGGCAGAGCGTAAAGTATGGGGCATGATGAAAATCATTTCAGCGGACAAGTCAAACGTGTTACTTCGTCTTGCAAAAGGTAGAAACTCATTCACCCATTCGCTCATTCACTCATTCAAAATTATACTATGCAGCAACTACACGAATCCACAGCACATATTAAACGGGTTACCAACGACTTTGCACCCGAGTTTGGCATTATACTGGGCACCGGCCTGGGCGCATTGGTAAACGAGCTGGAGGTGGCCTACTCCCTTCCTTACGCCGAGATCCCGAATTTCCCGGTTTCTACGGTGGAGAGCCACTCCGGCATCCTGATCTTCGGGCACCTGGCCGGGCGCAGGGTGGTGGTGATGCAGGGGCGCTTCCACTTTTACGAGGGCTACAGCATGGAGCAGGTGGTGTTTCCGGTGCGCGTGATGAAGCTGTTGGGTGTGAAGAAGCTGTTCGTTTCCAATGCGGCGGGCGGCCTGAACCCAGCCTTCAACACCTCTGATCTGATGATTATCACCGACCACATCAACCTGCAGCCAAGCAACCCGCTTATCGGCAGGAACATGGACGAGCTGGGCCCGCGCTTCCCGGACATGAGCGACACGTATGACGAACAGATGGTGCGCCAGGCCATGGTGATAGCCGAAGATGCCGGCTTTACGGTGCAGGAGGGCGTGTACGCAAGCGTTCCCGGCCCCATGCTGGAAACGCCGGCGGAATACCGTTACATACGTATAATTGGCGCCGATGCCGTGGGTATGTCTACAGTGCCGGAAGTGATTGCGGCCCGCCACATGGGCCTGCCTGTGTTTGCCGTTTCGGTAATCACGGACATGGGCACGCCGGACCGCATCAAAAAAGTAGTGCTAGCCGATATCCTGGAGGCCGCCGCCATCGCCGAACCGCGCATGACGCTGCTCATCAAAGAACTGGTGCGAAACGCCTAAGCTATAGGTACCAAAGTATAAAAGGACAGCGGCAGGGGAAATCATACTTTCCCTGCCGCTGTCCTTTTATACTTTCCCATCCTTAAACCCCTGCCCAGTATCCGAGCAGCACCAGCAGCACAACCAGGTTATGGAACATGTGCAGGGCAACAGACCAGCCCATGCCCAGCCGCAGCCGCGTGTAGCCCATAAAAATGCCCCCCACCAACTTGTGCAGCAGCAACAATAGAAACAGTGCTTGCGGAAGGGCGTAGCTTTGAGGGGAGGTAAAATGCAACAGGGCAAACAAAACCGTAAAAGTATAGAATACCAACCCAAAGTGCCGCTCCCAGAGCAGGTGCACCCTTAGTTTGTGCTTTCGGTGGGTAAGCAACCAAGAGGCGAGGCCAAGAAGCAGTATGGCCCCCATAGCGTAAGGTACCAGCGGTATGTTCAGGGCAAGCGCTACCACAGGGCCCAGACTAAGTAGGAATGTGAGCAACGCCACGAGTATAAAAGTACGCGAGTAAATCAGCGGTAACCGGAAAATCAGCTCCTCTGTTACAGGGGCCAGCAGCACCAGCGTCGCAAACAGCGGTACAAAGGAGCTTTGGGAGAAGATATACCCGGCGATGTTTGCGTTGAGCACCTGCAAACCTAACAGATTACCCAGCAGTGCAATGGCAATAAACAACCCCACCTGCAGCAGGAGCAAGATAAAAGCCAATTGGAAGATGAGGGGCAGCTTCACCTCCAGCACGTTCTGCTCGCGCTTTAGCAGCCGGGGGCGCCGAACAAACTCCCAGAGTCCTTTAAGTGTATCCTTAAGGGCCGGAGGGGCTATGTATGGCGCTGCGGCGGTATAAAAAACAGGTGTTTTCATAGAGGATTTGATGAGCTGTAATTATTATACCGATATAGTTATATAAAAATACTTATATAAACAAAGGTAAGTTCAAGTATTTATCGGAAAACGTCTATAGAAGGAGTGGTGGATAGGCGCGCATTTTACTGTGGCTGTTTGCCCGCAGCAATCACATACTTTACTGCATTTAAGCTATTTAGTTGGGCTCCGCCAAAAAAAGAGCGGCTACATTGCTGCAGCCGCCCCAAAATGCCCATGTAAGGCACCAGTTATTTTTTTATAACCACGGTTTTGCGGTCATACGCCAGGTTGGTGAAAATGCCGATGCCGCCCTCCAAGGAGGATTTGATTTGTGAGGGCTGCGCAAAGGGGTTGCCGTTGGCGTTCTTGGCATCGGAGACAGAGGCCAGGAAATCATAGTACTGCTTCTCGATGTGGTAGAGCGTTACAATCAGGGTGTCGCCTTCCGCATACCGGTAAGAGGAGCCCAGCGACACGCGCTTGCCATCCGTCAGATCATCGGAGGTGACAAAGTCCCGGTCAGAGCCGCCGCTCAGGCTGTCGACGTGGGTCATGTAGCGGTAGTAGTTGGGCATATGGGGCGCATCCTGAAACGTGGTGAGCAGTAGCGCCTCGTCCTTGTCGTTAAAGCGCCACTCCACCTCCTCTATGTTTACTTTCGGCTGGATTTTAGTGAAGCCGGAGATCTTTCGGCCGCTTCCGTCCTCTACCTCCAGGTGATAAATGTCGCCGGGCTTGCCGGTCATCACCTCTGAGGAAGTATGGGTGTAGAAGCGGCCGGTGCTTTTCACCATCACAGGCTTATACTTTAGCTGCACGCGCTTTCCGGATGGGGAGGTAATATACACGATGGCGTCCGGCACTACGGGAGGGTTGGGTTCCTCAAAGTATCCGGAACTCTCCAGCACGGTGGCCCGCATCTGCTTGCCCGGCTCCAGGTAGCACTCCACCACCAACTGCGGCGCATAGGCCGGCAGGCTCACATCAATGTCCTTCTCCAAATCGCAGGAGGAAAGCATAGCCAGCAGCGGCAGGAGCAAGTATAGAACACAGTTGCGCATCATCAGAATTTAAAGTTATAGGTAACCGAAGGGATAACCGGGAAAAGCGACACCTGCTTTGCCTGGAAGCCGACAATCTGCTGGTTTGACCGGTCCTTCTGCTGCTCAAAGTATATAAAGTAAGGGTTGCGGCGGTTATACACGTTATACACGCTAAAGGTCAGGTCGGCCTCACCACGCCGGGGCTTCAGCTTCAGCACCGCCCCCAGGTCCAGGCGGTGGTAAGCGGCCAGGCGATAAGAGTTACGGTCTTCGTAAATAGGCACAATGCTGGGGTCTTTCCCCTCCACATCCTGAAAGGCAAAACGGGCAATGGGAACCGAGTAAGGACTGCCGGAGCCATACACAAAAGCCCCCGTCAGGCTGAGGCGCTTGTTGAGCTGGTGCATCAGCACCAGGCTGATGTCGTGGCGGCGGTCGTGGCGGGCCGGAAAGCGCCTGCCGTTGTTAATCTCGTCGAACTTGCGGTAGGTCCAGGAGAGGGTGTAGCCCAGCCAGCCGGTAGTTTTGCCGCTCACTTTCTCCAGGTACAGCTCGTTGCCATAGCTTTCGCCTTTGCCGAACAGAAACTCGTTTTCCAGGCTGTCGTTTACAAAAAGGTTGGCGCCGTCGCGGAAGTCTATCTGGTGCTGCATCCATTTATAGTATACTTCGTTGGTGAGCAGAAACCGGCCTTTCCCAAACAAGTGGCTCACGCCAAGGGCCGCCTGCTGGGAGCGCTGCGGCCGCACCCCCTGGCCCGAGGGGTACCAGATATCGGTCGGGAGCGAGGCGCCGGAGTTGGTGAGCAGGTGCACGTACTGCATCATGCTGGCGTAGCTGGCCTTCAGGGACGTATGCTCGTTCAAGGTATACTTTACTGAGGCGCGCGGCTCCAGGGCAGCGTAGGTTTTGCTCCCGCTGTTAAAACCCGACAGGCGCAGGCCATAGTTAAAGGAGAGCATCGGGCTGAGCACAAAGTCGTCGGAGGCGTAGAGGCCAAACTCGCTGCCGCTGTAGGTGTTCCCGGCGCCAAAGTTCTGCGTGCTGTCCTCCGACTCAAAGTTCAGGCGGCCCACCGTAAAATCGTGGTGTGTAGCCTGCGCCCCAAATTTTAGGCTGTGCCCGTTGCCCACAAACCAGTCGAAATCACTTTTCAACGTATAATCCTGCACCTGCGAGGTCAGTTTAAAGCTGAAGATATCAATCTTGTTGTTGATGTTATACTTGTAGCCGGTGGATGTGAGGGAGGTGGAGGCAAAGAGGTTGTCGCTGAACTTGTGCCGCCAGCGCAGGGTGCCCATGGTGTTGCCCCAGTCAAAGCCAAAACTGAAGCCGCTATCGTCGAAGCCAAAGAAGTCGCGGCCAAAATAGCCGCTGAAGGTCAGGTCGTTCTTCGCGTCTAAAGTATAGCTCAGGTTGGCGTTCAGGTCATAGAAGTAGTAATCGGGGATGGGACTGAAGTCGTCGTCGCCCTCCTTGAGGCGGTTAATCTGCCGCGTGAATATATCGACATAGGTGCGCCGCCCGGAGACGGAGAAGTTAAGCTTGTCCTTCAGGATGGGACCGTCCACGGTGAGGCGCGAGGAGATAAGCCCCAGGCCGCCGCTGCTGCTGATGCGTTCGTTGTTTCCCCGGTTCATCTTCACATCCACCACCGACGAGAGCCTGCCGCCAAACTGCGCCGGAAAGCCGCCTTTGTACAGCTCCACGCTCCTCACTGCATCGGGGTTAAACACGCTGAAAAAGCCAAAGAGGTGCGAGGGGTTGTAGATCATGGCGTCGTCCAGCAGCACCAGGTTCTGGTCGGGGCCGCCGCCGCGCACATACAGGCCGCTGGTGCCCTCCCCCCCGGACTGGATGCCGGGTTTCAGTTGCAGCGTTTTTACCAAGTCTACCTCCCCGAACAGAGCAGGCAGCAGTTTGGCCTCTGTGGAGGAGAGCGTTTCCACGCTCATGCGGGTGTCGTTCAGCTTCTGCTCAAGGGAGCTGGCCTGTATCTCCACCACCTGCAGTTCGTTGCTGGCCGGCTGAAGTATAAAATTTATACTTTGCCCGGTTGTTGCCACCCTGATGGTGCGGGTGCCGGTGGTATAACCAATGTAAGTAGCTTGTAAAGTATGCTCCCCCTCTGGCAGGCTAAGGGTATAATAACCATTCTCGTTGGTGATAGTGCCGGCCCCCGACTCTGGCGAAGTTACCGTGGCCCCGATCAGCGCCTCACCGTTGCTGGCGGCGCGCACGTAGCCCTGCACCACCTGTCGTTGCGCCCAGGCTGGCCAAGAAATGAAGAGCAACAGTAACAGTAAGGTAGTATAGTAAATTCGCATGTATCCATCTGTTACGGTGAGGCAAGGCTAAAATAACCAGAAGTACCGGCAACAGGAAATAAACTTTTATCAGTGAGTCTTAGGGTTAGAACTGCAAGTACGGCTAATTGGTTTACCCGGCGCCCGTTTTAATTCAAATACAAAGGCCGCTGCCACCGGCAACGGCCTTTGCAAAGTATGGGTAATAGTAGATAGGTTAGGTGATAAGTTTTGCGTTATTAGGTACTTAGTTTGCCTGCCCCTGGTACAGCTCCAGAATCCGTTTCTTCAGGTAGAACTCGCATTTGCTCTGCAGCAGCTCCGCCTGCGACCTGTTCATGTTGTTGAGCGATTCCATGTAAGCAAAGAAATCGATGGAGCCCAGCTCGTAGCGCCGCTTGGCCGACTCAAAAGCACGCTGGGTATACTCCAGGTTAGCGGTGACGGTGTTATACTTCTCGCGGGCGGCCAGCACATCCTGGTAGGCTTGCTGCACCGTCTGGCGAAGCTGGTTTTGGCTGGCCACATAGTCGAGCTCGGCGTTGCGCAGGTCCAGGCGCGCGGTTTGGGTATCGAATTGGCGGCTCAGGCCGTTAAAAATCGGCACGCTCAGGTTCAGGGCTACTACCTTGCGTTGGTTCAGGTCCAGCTGGTCAAAGTAGGGCATCGTCTTGAGGTTTCCGTTTTCAGGGTCTTTGTAAATGTTGCTGGAGTAGTTGGAGCCCAGCATCCCTTCCAGCGAAAGAGTGGGGGAGAAGTTGCTCTTAGCGATCTTGAGCTCGGTTTTAGCGGCATCCAGGCTGGCAGCGGTAGATTTTACCAGAGGCGAGTAGGCCAATGCATTGCTCATTACCTGGTCCTCTGTAGGCAGCTCCATGTGCACCTCATCCGGTGTGGCCGGCAATGCCAGCTGGTAACTCGGCGCGCCCTCCACGTTCATCTCCTGGATGAGCTGGAGCATGGCCCGGCGGTAATTGTTCTGGTGCGTGATCAGGTTGAGTTTCTCAGTGGCTACCTGTGCCTTTATTTGGTATACTTCGTCCATGGCACGCACCCCGGCCTGCTCCAGCTTCTCCATCTGGCTCAGCTGCCCTTCCAGCAGCGCTATCCTGGCTTCCGATATTTTGATGTTCTCTCCGTCCACCAGGGCCTGCAGATAGTAAGCCGTAATGTTGGTTTCTAGGTCTATCTCCGCCTGGTCCTCGGCAAAAGCCCTTGCCTGCGCCAACTGCTTGGACTGCCTGAGCTCATGGAGCTTGGCAAAGCCATCAAACAATACCACCTGCCCCGACACGTATGGGTAGGAGGCTGTGGTGTTGCCCCGCTTCACCTCGCCCGCTACGTTGTCGAACACCAGGCCGTTGGTGCGGCTCACGTCGGCGTTGGCCGAGATGGAAGGCAGGTAGCTATACTTGCTGCGGCGCACGTTAATATCGGCCTTGCTGCTGTTGTAGCGCGCCTGGCGCAGCGCCACGTTGTTCTGGCGGGCCAGGTCCAGGCTTTTTTCCAGCGTCAGGGGCTCTTGCGCGTAGGCGGCGGAAGTTAGGCCAAGGCATAGGGCCAGCCCTCCCAGCTTTGCCAGCAGGGCTTTGGTGGTACATTTTTTCATAGTTTTATTTTATACTAAGTGGCAATGATCCTCTGCAAAGTATAGCTATGCACCCTCAATGCCCAGCCAGGCGTTGCGTAGCTGCAGCTGCTCCGGCGTGGCCATGGGGTCTGGCTTAAGCAGGTGCTGTTGCTCGCGCTTGATGGCCGTGGCCCTCCCTTTCAGCTTCTTCTCCTTCATCTCGCCTTTCTCGTTTAGCCTGCCCACCGTAAAGGTCAGCTTCTCGCCAGGCTTCATGTTCTGCAGATCCTCGCTGATGAGCTGGCGTATGTTAGCCGGGGTGATTTCGGTGCCGTTAAAAGCAAGCAGGAGGTCGTTGTTCCGGAAACCGATCTTGCGGCCAAAGGCATCCATGTCCGTGGTGTCAGCTACCTTAATCTTTCCTGTCTCCTCGTCATAACCCGGGGCAAAGCTGCCGTAGGAGATAATCTCCTGCTGTCCCTTTGGCTGGTACAGGATGCCCACCTTGCGGAACGTCTCCTCCAGCGGAAGCGGCTCCGAGCCCTCGACATACCTGGCAAAGAAATCCCGGATCTCCGGGTAGGTTAGCTCTGCGATTTTATCAAACAGCTCGTCGTCCTTAAAGGCGTTTTCCTTGCCGTAGGTCTTCGACAGGTCGAGCATCAGGTCGCGCAGGCTATACTTGCCCTGGCTGAGCTCGCGCAGCCGCACGTCCAGCACCATCCCTATCAGGGCGCCCTTCTGGTACACGTTGCCATACTCGTTCGCATACTTGTCCAGCACGTTGGCGCTCATCTCGGTAAAGGGCAGGGTGTCGTTGTAGTAGGTCTTGGAGGTGAGGATATAGTCGCGGGTTTTGTCCAGGAACGTGTCCATGTCATAGAGGCCCTCATAGAGCTGCACGTGTGTGGCAAAATACTCTGTCACGCCCTCGTACAGCCACAGGTGCTTCGACATTTTAGGGTTGATGAAGTCGAAGTTGCCGATCTCCTCAGAATGCACGTTCAGGGGCGTTACGATATGGAAGAACTCATGGGCCGCCACGTCGCGAATGGTGCTGCTGAACTGCTCCTCCGGCATCTCGGGCAGAAAGTATACTGAGGAATAGGAGTGCTCCAGGGCTCCGAAAGAACCTGACTTGCCCACACGCTCCGGCACGTAAATCAGGAACGCGTACTTATCCACCGGAAGCGTGCCGCCCAGGTAGCTGCGCTGTGCCTCCAGTATACTTTTAACGTTGGCGGCAATCGGGCCGGAGGTGACACGGCCGCTTGGTGAGTATACCGATACAAGCACATCCGTTCCGCCCAAATCTATGATGGTGGTGTCGGGGCGGTTATACATCAGCGGCGAGTCGGCCAGCTCCACGTAGTTGGGCAGCTCGAAAGTGTCCTGCTTGTCTGTGGTGGCCGCGGCAACCAGCGGAGTGGAGCCGTAGAAGCCCTCGGGCTTGGTGATGTTCAGGGTATAGGGCACCTGCTTCAGGTCATCGAAATAGCCAATGAAGCCGAAGGGGTTGATGAGGAAGTTTTTGCCCTCTTCGATGTTGGTGCCGCCTGGCTCAAACACCACGTCCTCGCGTTTGGGGGCATCAAAGGTATCATCCACCCAATAAGTGATTCTGTCGAGCTGGGTGGCATTGCTTATTTTCCAGCGGTTGGTGTCCAGCCGTTCCACGGCCAGGGTGTCGCCCTTGGCGTTATAAGCCTTAAAGTCGTTTACAAACTTGCCGAAGTCGGAGACGGAGTAAGTGCCGGGTACGATTTTGGGCATGTTGTACACGATGTCGTTTCGGGTGATGGCCGGCGCCTGCACCGTTACCTGCACCCTGTCGTTTTGAGCGTTTGCTAGGTCTACGGTCACGTTATACTTTGTGCTGGCGGGGTTCTGCGGCGCATTGCCGGCCAGGGTTGCCATACTCAGGCTGAGGCAAAGTGTAAGAGCGGTAAAAGTTTTTTTCAGCATAGTGTGTTTCTGTTTCTATCAATTTAACTTCTACGAAGTATAAAGGATAGTCTTTTTAGACAAATAGGCCTAATTTGTAGACCAGCTCTTAAATGCCTTGCCAGCCACCCGACCAACAGATGCAGGAAAAGTATAAATGGTTGCCTGCCTATACTTTCAGGATGATGCCCCGGGGGCCGGCAGGCGTGCCGGCATCCCCGGGATACTCACCATACAAACAAACAACAAACATTTGGGAGTTAAAGAGTTAGAAAGTTTAGGAGTTAGAGAGTTTAGAAGTATAAAAACTATTAACTATTAACTATTAACTATTAACTATACTTTACAGCAGCTCTGCTGCGTGGCGGCGCACGTTCAGGTTTTCGGTTACAATCTGCCCGTCGAACAGGTTAACGATGCGGTGGGCGTACTCGGCGTCGGTGGGAGAGTGCGTTACCATCACCACGGTGGTGCCGGCATCGTTCAGCTCCGACAACAGTTGCATCACCTCGCGGCCATGTACCGAATCCAGGTTACCGGTGGGCTCGTCGGCAAGTATAAGCGCCGGTTCAGACACCACGGCCCGGGCAATGGCGGCACGCTGCTGCTGACCGCCGGAGAGCTGCTGCGGGAAGTGGCTGCGGCGGTGCGCGATGCCCATCCGCTCCATGGCCTGCAGGGTGCGCTGCGCCATCTCCGACTTGGAATAGCCCAGGTAAGCCAGCGGCAGGGCGATGTTCTCCTCCACGGTCAGCTCATCAATCAGGTTAAAGCTCTGGAACACGAAGCCCAGGTTTTGCTTGCGCAGCTTGGCGCGCTGGCGCTCCGACACGTTGGCTACCTCCTGGCCCAAAAACTTAAAGCTGCCCGCCGACGGGCTGTCGAGCATGCCCAGGATGTTGAGCAAGGTGGACTTGCCGCAGCCAGAGGGGCCCATGATAGCCACAAACTCACCACGTTTAATCTTCAGGTCTACCCCGGCCAGGGCGGTCGTTTCCACCGTGTCGGTCACATACTTCTTCTGCAGGTTCTGTGTATCGATGATAAGTTCTTGTGTGCTCATGGTTATTGCTTTTGAAATGAGGTTAACGTTTTATTTTGTACTAATGGCGAATCAATTTTTAAATCACTTCAACTCCAGCTTGTCAATGTCTCCATAGCTGTCGTAGGAGGAGAGGACCACTTTCTCGCCAGGCTGCAGGCCTTCCAGCACTTCGTAATAGTTCGGGTTCTGGCGGCCCAGCTTGATACTACGCTTCTCGGCAGTGCCACCAGCCTCGTTGAGGACGAACACCCAGTTGCCGCCGGTGCTCTGGTAAAAGCCGCCTCGGGGCAAAAGTATAGCCTGGGCACCGTCATTCAGGTTCAGTTTGATCTGTAGCGTTTGGCCGCGTCTAACACCTGCCGGGGTGCCCTCTGCAAACTCCAGGTCCACCTGAAACGTGTTGTTCTGCACCTCCGGGAACACCTTGGCCACGGTTACGTTGTAGCTCTTGCCGTTAAAGTCGAAGGTGCCGCTCAGGCCGGGGTGTATTTTCGAGATATAGTGCTCGTCTATATTGGCCTTCACCTTGTAGCCGTTCAGGTCGTCAATCTGGCCGATGTTCTCGCCAGCGGCCTTCGACTCACCAACCTCTGCCTTCAGGGTGGATAGCTGTCCAGTGAAAGGAGCGGTGACATACAGGTTGTTGAGCGTGTTGCGGGCCATACCAATGTTGGCCTCCATGCGGCGGATGGACTCGTCGAGCTGCTTGAGGCGGTCCGTCATGAGCTGCGCGTCCTGCTTTACAGAGCGCTCCGCCAGGCTTTTGCGGGTCGTCAGGTAATCGTACTCATCTTTGGCCGCCTCATACTCTTCGCGCGAGATTACTTTCTCTTCGATCAGCATTTTGTTGCGGTCATACTTGCGCTGGGCCAGGGCCAGTTGGTACTTTATCTCCGCCAGGTCATTCTCTTTGCGGATCAGGTCCTGCTTCATGGTGATTTCGGAGTTCTGGCGCTCGTTCATCAAATCGTACAGCTGCGTTTCGCGGGTCATGAAGTCAATCTGCAGCGTGGTGTTGGACAGCTTCAGAATCGTGTCGCCTTTCTCTACCATTTTGCCGTCGTCGGTGTAAATCTTCTCCACGCGGCCTCCCTCGGTAATATCCAGGTAAAACGTCTTGAGGGGCTCCACGGTGCCGTCAATGGCGATGAACTCCTGAAACATGCCCTGGCTCACCTGCCCTACGGTAAGGCGCTTGCTATCCACATTAAGTGTGGAGCTGTGCTCGGCAAACAGCAGGTTGTAGAGCAGCAGCGCCAGGCCCGTTGCACCGGCCGCTAGCAGGATTATTTTCTTTGGCGTTACCTTCTTTTTCTCAATGACGCGGTCCATAGTAGTAGATTGAGGTCGTGAGTCCATAGCTTTCATAGTTTCTGTATCCGGTACGCCAATTTACATGCCACGTTTTGTAAGTAATTGAAAATCAAATATTTAACGCAAAGTATAGAGGTGTGGCTATGTCATGAGTGTCCGCTTCCGTACACTTTAGTGTCCTGTACCGAACAGCAATAGGATAGTATAGCTGGGGTTTAGAGGCAGGGAATTTATACTTTGCCGGATGAGGGCAGGCCCTACAAATGAAAAAGGATCTTACCCCTGCCATGGCTTAGCGCCCAAGAGGGAAGCACCCCGTGTTTAGAGGGATGTGGAAGACAGACTGGGTATACCTGCTGAAGCAGGCTTCGGCGGGGAAATGAATGCATGAGTGAGTGTGGGGATTACCTATTCACTCATGCACTCAATCACTCATTCAAAATTAAACCCTACACATACTGCTGGATAACCTGCGTGAGTTGCTGTGCCGGCATCGCCCCGGACTGCCGCCATACTTGCTGGCCTTTGTGGAAAAGTATAAATGTGGGCACCCCCTGTACCCGATACTGGGAGGCGGCAGCCTGGTTGTTGTCCACGTTTATTTTAATCACCTTCAGCTTGCCGTTAAACTGGCTGGCTACCTGCTGAATTACCGGGCTCATGGCTTTGCAGGGGCCGCACCAGTCGGCATAAAAGTCCACCAGCACCGGCATGCCCGGGCTATTTATAAGTTCCTGAAAAGATTTCTTTGCCATTGCTTCTCTTAAAGTATGTCGTGCTACTAATACGTCTGCTTAAACTATACCGTTGGTTTCTCCGGCATACTTGGTTATGAGCCAGTTAGCCGCTTCACCCGCTAGCCGGGCCTGGGTGCTTTACTTTCGAAAGTTAATATTTTAAATATGCTACGTTTAAATTAGAAATTAACTATATTTCGGATCACAACTAAAGCCAAAACAAATATGCCAAAATTCGACGGAACTGAGGGTGCTCCTATAGAAAGGGGCACAGCCGCAAAATGGACCAGGAACTACCGCCAGGGAGCCAAACCAGACCCTGCCCTAGGAGTAGTTGTCAAAGCCCACTTTTTCGGCCGCGAAATACTGGAGAAGATCCTTGCGCAGGATGGCTGCATGGGCATCCGGATGTACTATGCCCGCGATGAGCGGGGCCAGCGGCAGCTGGTGCTGGTAGGTGCCAACGCCGACGGCAACGACATGTTGGAAGGCACCATTGCGGATGGATCTAAGGTATGTCCTCCTGACTGCTCGACGGGAGATTTGGATGAATAATGGAATTTTACATCCAGGAAATATATCCTTGGCTGGCAAACATTTCTTCTTACAGTTTTAGTATACCGCTTCTAGCCGGCCTTTTCCTGATATACAAGCGGAGCAGTTTGCATTTCAATCTGCTCCTGCTTTATACTGCATTTATCGCCTTGGTAGAGATAGCAGGGCAGCTTACCGTGTACCTGGGCACTAGGAACAACCACTGGATACAGCATATTTACACACCTGTGGAGTACCTGCTGCTGGGAATGATTTATTATTATAGCCTTAGGGGGAAGTTTGTGAAGCTTGGGGTGCTGGCAAGTATCGTCTGTGTGGGTATAGTGTGTATGCTGAGCGTGGTTTTAGCAGAAAGCATTACGCAGATGAATACCACACCGCGCATGGTAGCCGGGGCAATGCTGGTCGCTTTGGCCGTATTATACTTTTACCAATCCGCCAGAGAGCCCAACTTTATTTACCTGGACCGGGACCCGATGTTTGTGCTCAGCAGCGGGATTATCGTTTATCAGGCAGGCACTGCCATGGCCTATAGCATGTTTAATGCTGCGTTGGCAGAGTCTTATGATGCGGCTAGGATTTGTCTGTCCATCATTATGGTGCTCAACATTTTGTTTAGAGTTATACTTATGATGGCCCTGCGAAGGACCACCTAACATGAAGACGCTGGACCCACTTATACTCATTACACCCGTCATGCTGATGCTGGCAGTGGGCATCATTGTGTTTGTGGTGCTCTACCAGCGGCGCATGCTGCAGCACCAGGAGCAGCTGCGCGAACTGCAGTCTGTAAAGCAGCAGCAACTGCTGGAGGCGACGCTGCATGCCCAGGAGGAGGAGCGGCGGCGCGTGGCCCGCGACCTGCACGACGAGGTGGGCGCCATGCTGGCCCTCGTCCGCCTGAACCTGCACCAGATGGTGAGCAACACCGAGTGCAAGGATGAGAAGATGCAGGAGGGCGCCCGGCACATGAAGCAGCAACTGGATGAGGTACTGAACAGCGTGCGGCGCATTTCACATGACCTGATGCCGGTGGTGCTGGAGAAAATGGGCCTGGCCCAGGCCTTGGATGCGCTGCGCCGCAACCTGGCTGCCAGCGGGTTTATTAACCTGACCGTCAGCTACAACGATAAAACAAAACGGCTGAAACCCAAACACGAGTTGCTGTTATACCGTATGGTGCAGGAGTTACTCAACAACACCATCAAGCACGCGCAGGCTACGCAGGTTAGCATTGAGTTGCGCTTTTCTCCGTCCGAAACAGTACTTTTGTATAAAGACAACGGGGTAGGCTTTGATATGGCAACCGTGCAGCAGGAACAGGTACCAAGTGGGGGCTTGGGAATTATGAGCCTGCAGAGCCGTGCGGCACTCATGGACGGGAGCATTGAGATTGTTTCCGCTCCCGGAACCGGCACATCTGCCAGTATTACCATACCACAAGCATCACCCGAACACACACAATAACGTACCAACTTAAACCTGTTACTGCACATGGAGTATCAGCCACTCACATTGGCTATTGCCGATGACCACAACTTGTTCCGGAAGGGGGTTCTGGAACTGCTGAAGGCGTTTGATGAAATCACGCTGGTTGCCGACGCGAGCAACGGCGCTGAGCTGCTCGAGAAAATCGAGTCCGATTTACCGGATGTAATCATGCTGGACCTGGAAATGCCGGAGATGGACGGGGTGGCCACGTCCCGGTACCTGCTCTCGAAGTACCCGGATGTGCGCATCCTGGTCATGTCCACTTATGGCGATGAGGCCTTGGTGGAGAGCCTGCTAGAAGAAGGCGTAAAAGGCTACCTGCTCAAAAACTCGGAGCCCGACGAGCTGCGGCAAGCGCTGCAGGCCCTGAAGGCAGGCAAGGGCTTCTTTTCCTCAGGAATTAAAATAGATATGCTCAACTAAGCTTTATACTCAGCTACCCTACCAAAACCCGGCTATGCACAGCCGGGTTTTTTATTTTATACTTTTATAATACTAAAATAAACTTTTTCTGTATTAATCAGTATTACGCTTATATAAGATCAATCTGATATAGGCTTGGTATTATTCAATTGTATTCCTGGAAGTATAATATCGCGGCTAGCTATGCTGGTTGTGGGGGTGCTGCTTTGTGTGCTGGTACTGCCAAATGCACAGGCGCAGAGCCCTATGCAACAGGATACGACTGCGAGGAGGCAGGCAGCGCCGCGGCCTAATCAGTTTGAGGAGGCTGTTCGCAGCTCAGCAGACCTGGAGGTGGACGGCCTGGTGGTGGATGAGACCATCACCAAGATTGGGCGCGACTTCTACGATGTTTTCCACCGGCAGTGGGAAGCCCCTCCCTCGGCAAAGAATTACACCATATTGATTAAAGAACGGCCCACCCGTGGCAATGGCGCGCTGATACAGGTGACACTGAACGATGAGCTGCTGTTTGAGCAGCAGCTGATGCCACGCTACGACGCCATAGAGGAAACGGCCACCTACGTGGCGGAAGGCCTGTTCGATTACCTGGTCCGCAACCAGTTGCAGCAGCAGTTGGAGGCAGAAGGCAGGCAGCAACTGGAAGTTTTCTGAACCTATAAAGTATAACTACCCCTAAAAGTATAAATACCCTTACGATGAGAAAATTCATACTCCCCCTGATGGTAACCCTGGTGCTGGTGCTGGTAAACCTGGTAAGCGCGCAAGCACAGGATCTGGTTTATACCCCTAAAAACCCGGCTTTTGGCGGTAACCCCTACAACTACTCCTGGCTGCAGAGCTCGGCCCAGTCGCAGGATAAGCTCAAGGACCCGAATGCAACCTCGGGCTCAGGTATAAACCGCGACCCGCTGGAGGACTTTAAGAGCAGCCTCAACCGGCAGATACTGAACGAGCTCTCCAGAAAGCTTATCGCCAACCAGTTTGGGGAGGATGGCGTGACGCCAGGCAGCTATACCTTGGGCGACTACCAGATAGACGTAACGGAGGGGCCCGGAGGCGTGAATATTGAAATCGTGGACATCGGAACGGGCAACAGAACGACGGTGACGATACCTTACTACTAACCAAATAGTACCTGCTACTTCAATCACTTCCTACTGCTATACCATCACCCGCTGATATGACCTCTAAAGTTTACAAACCGACGTTTGCCGTCTTGCTAATACTTACGCTCTGGGCCGTGCAGGGCTGCTCTCCATACTTCCACCAGCCCATGCGCACGGCAGAGGCGACCCTTGGCGCCCCCTCGCCAGCTTACAAGGATTTGGTGGAGTTGCCGGAGCCGCAGCAGAAAGTGGTGGCCGCCGTCTATAAGTTCAGGGACCAGACAGGGCAGTATAAACCCTCCGAGATAGGCACCAGCTGGTCTACGGCCGTTACGCAGGGGGCCACCACCATCCTCATCAACTCGCTGGAGGAGTCCGGGTGGTTTACCCCCATTGAGCGCGAGAATTTGGGCAACCTGCTGAACGAGCGCAAGATCATCCGGTCTACGCGCGCAGAGTCGGAGGCCATTACCGGAAAAAAGGAACCCAACCTGCCAGGGCTGCTCTTTGCGGGCATTATACTCGAGGGCGGCATTATCTCCTATGATGCCAACGTGGTGACAGGCGGTGCGGGCGCGCGTTACTTCGGTGCGGGCGGCTCGGGCCAGTACCGCGAGGACAAGGTGACCGTGTACCTCCGGGCTATCTCCTCTAGCACAGGCGAGATTCTGAAGACCGTTTATACTTCCAAAACCATCCTTTCGCAGTCCGTAGACTTTGGCGTGTTCCGATATGTGCACTTCAAGCGGTTGCTGGAGGCCGAGACAGGCTTTACCTATAACGAACCATCCGAAATAGCCGTGAAGGAGGCCATCGACAAAGCCGTGCAAAGTATGGTTATCGAAGGCATGCTGGCCGGGTACTGGCGCCCCAAAAACAAAGCCGACCTGGAGTCGCAGGTGGTGAAGGACTACCTGCAGGAGAAGGAAGATGTGCTCAACAGCGACATACACGGCAACCTGATGGCAGAGCGCCGCAGCCTAGTAGGAGTGGGCGGGGCCGTTGGCGCCATGTACTACAAGGGAGACTACCCCGACTCGAACTTCAGGTTTATGGGCGAGGCCGCCCTAAAGATAAACTCACGTCAGAACATCGGCTTCGATCTCAGGCTGGGCAAGGGCAGGCTATCCACCGAGAGCAACTTTGGAATTGATATCAATTATGCCGAGCTCAACCTCAATTACCTCTTCTTCCCCAAGCTCCGGTACACGCCTTATGTACAGCTGGGTGGCGGCGGGCTGGTAGTCGGCAGCGGGTTCGGGGATATCTTCGACAGCTTTGGCGACAACGGTTTTAATCCTTACGTAAAGGCGGGTCTGGGCATGGAGTACCTCCTCTCCCGCAACATCGGTATTGACATAAGTGCTACCAGTTCTTATTTGCTGGATGATGACCTGGACGATGTGGAGCAAGGGCGCTTCAACGACTATTTCTGGACAGGTAAAATAGGCATAAATTTTTACCTGGGCTTATACAAATAAAGTATAACATTATCAATATTATTTAACTTAAAAATAATATAAAAATAATTACAAAATATGAAACTATAATAATTTATAAAGGTATAGTGATACTGTAAATCATTTTAAACCTTTAAAAATTATAAAAGTATCATGAAGAAAAAAGTAATTTTTGCTGCTGCTGCAGCGATGATGTTCACAGCAGGCTCTGCATTTGCACAAGGCGTAGGTAATGCAGCTACATCAACTCAGGCCGGTACTACCAACGTGGGTACCATCACACAAACAGGCGGTTTAAATAACGTAGCTGATCTTTCCCAGGCCGGCTTGTCCAACACCGCAGAAATAGTGCAAGATTACGGCGCTTACAATGCGGCTTCTGTGTCACAGGTTGGTACAGAGAACAACGCCTTTGTTTGGCAGGATGGTGGTGTAGGCCACGACGCTGACGTTGACCAGGAAGGCACGCTGAATGACGCTTACGTGGATCAGTGGGAAGGCGAAGGCAGCCATGCCGACGTAAACCAGGAGGGTGAAGGCAACTTCGCTGAAGTACTGCAGTATTTTGGCGAGGACAACAACGTTGAAGTGGACCAGGATGGCAACTACAACGAAGCCCTTGTGCACCAGTTTGGAGGCGAGAACCATGATGCCGACGTAACGCAGGATGGCGACTACAACTATGCTCACATCGACCAGACCGAAGGTGAGAGCAATGATGCCGACATCGATCAGGATGGCGACTGGAACATCGCTTACATCAACCAGACCAACGGGGAAGACAACGATGCCGACATTGAGCAGGACGGAGACCTGAACACTGCTGCAATCTATCAGGATGGTGGTGAAAACAACGACTCAGACATTGACCAAGACGGCGACTTTAACACCGCAGTTGTTGTACAGGTAGGTGGCGAGAGCAACGACGGCGACGTTTACCAGGATGGTGCATTTAACTCTGCTTTTATCACGCAGGTGGATGGTTTCAGAAACGATGCCGAGATCAGACAGGATGGACTTGCTAACAGTGCTACGATTTCCCAGTTGGGAGGTGCGTACAACGTCGCTGCCGTAGACCAGTATGGTCTGGGCAACAGCGCTCAGGTTAGCCAGTTCTTGGGTTACAGCAACGTAGCTGATGTTGACCAGGATGGCTGGTTCAACAGCGCGGCAGTAAGTCAGACGGGTGAGTATAACACTGCTTCAGTTGCTCAGGACGGTATCCTGAATAGCGCTGCTGTGCTGCAGGCTGGTTCAGGCAACACAGCCACTGTCAGCCAGATGGGCTTTGGCAACAGCGCTGCAGTAATACAGTCTGGCGCTGGCAACGTAAGCACTGTTATCCAGCACTAATCGCTTACTTAGATAACTCTTCAGCTGGTAAGGCACCGGATTTCCGGTGCCTTATTTTCTTTTTATACTTCGGGCAAATAAAGCGACGCTTCAATTGTTTCGTACGGCCTAAGCCTGGTTCGGAAGAGGATTGAAAAAGTATAAAAATTAACAAGATTAGTGTAACTAGTTGATATAAGTAAAGTATAATTTAATTGTAAATTATTTTAAACCTCAATTAGTTACATGCTATGAAGAACAAATTTATTTGCGCAGCAGCATTATCTGCTATGCTGCTCGCATCAGGGGCAAGCTATGCCCAAAGCAACAACACAGCTACCTCCTCACAAGCAGGCAACACCAACAGCGCTGTTATCGAGCAGCTGGGAGGTGTAAACAATGCAGCGGGAGCTTCCCAGGTCGGCGACAACAACGTGGCCAGTGTTTTACAAATTGGCGGCATGGAGAACGAAGCCTACATTGAACAGGCGGGGCTTGCCAATACAGCTACTGTTTTGCAGGAAAGCGGTGTTAGCAATGACGTTGACATTTACCAGGAGGGAGACGGCAATATGGCTATCGTGGAGCAGACGGCTGGGGAGAACAATGACGTGGAGATTTCTCAGGATGGTGCGCTTAACGTGGCAGAGGCGTTTCAGTATTTGGGAGAGAACAACGATGCTGATATCGTGCAGGATGGGGATATGAATATTGGTGGCATCTTCCAGGAGGCAGGTGAGAGTAACGATGCAGATATCTATCAACTCGGCTCAAATCTAAGTGCAATAATATTCCAACTCAGTGGCTATAGAAATGATGCTGAAGTAAATCAGTATGAGACTGATCATGTAGCAGATATATGGCAAGTTGAGGGTGAAAATAACACTGCCCGGATAGATCAGAGCGGATGGAGAAATAGCGCTTCGATAACTCAGGAGGGCGGCGCTAACAATGAAGCTGTCATAGACCAGCTCAATGACTTTATTAACGAGAATAATCGTGCTAACATCCTGCAGTCAGGCGGCAGTGGTAATAGTGCTCTTATTGATCAAAATAGCGATTATAGTAGAGCCAGCATTACCCAGTTGGAAGGTGTAAATAACAACGCCACTGTCATTCAATACAATATGGGTATGATAGGGGAAATCCTTCAAGACGGCGGCCAGGATAACACTGCCTTCATCGACCAAGATGGTTTGGGTTCCATTGCCTTCATCGAACAACTCGGGGGGTTGGCTAATATAGCGAGTATCATTCAGAGCACCTTTGGAGATCGCGCAGATATTTATCAGTACGGTGGCGATAACAATACCGCCTCTATTGAGCAGGACGGCACTTTCTCAAGAGCCGTTATTACACAGGACATGGGCTCTTACAACAATGCTAGCATCCTACAGGAAACAGGAGATGGTCTGGCTGAGATCTACCAAACCGGTGTGATGAATACTGCTTCGATTACGCAAAGCGGCGAGTTTCAGAATGCTTCCATCTCGCAAAGCGGAACAGGCAATACTACTGTGATTGTACAGCAGTAGCACTTATAAATTAGATGCCTCTTTCAAAAGCTGCAGGGTTACACCTGCAGCCATTTGCTTTTGCCTATTTGCAAAAGGTTATGGTCAGCTTATCATTGTAAAGTATAAATGGAGAAACCAGCTTGTTTTCCAAGAGAATAGCCTTACTGCAAGATGTAGGGTCAGTTCCAAAACCTCTTAAACGCATAAAACTTAATTAGCTATGAAAAACAACTTTATCAGTGCCGCAGCATTAGCAGCTTTGTTGCTCGCATCAGGGACAGCCTCTGCCCAAAGTAACGGGAACACTGTCATTACCGAACAGAGAGGAGCTGACAACGCTGCTTCTGTCGAACAGGTTGGCGGTACAGAGAACAGCGCTGTAGTGTCTCAAAGAGGCGCTTCCAACATCGTTTCGGTGGAACAACTAAGAGGAGCGGGGAACCTGGCCGAAGTCACACAACGTGGCAAAGGTAATTCCGGAGAAGTTGTTCAGGAAGAGGTTATTAATAACGTCATGGTAATCCGGCAGCAGGGAGAGGTAAACAGTGCCTTGAGTTACCAGGGGAACGGGGAAAATAATGAGGCTAGTATGGTGCAGCAAGGGGAAAACAATGATGCTTTTATTGAGCAGTTTGATGGGGATGATAATAAAGCCGAGCTAAAACAGAACGGTAATTCCAATAGAGCGGGTTTGTCTCAGGATGATGTTGACAACCATATAATAAAAGTTGAGCAGTATGGGAATAATAATGAAGCGTATGCCTGGCAGTTATGGAATACCTTTAATAGCATCGACATCATCCAAAATGGGTCCTTCAACTTTTCTCTGGTGGGCCAATTAAGCAGTGATTATAACAGTGCTTATGTTGAACAACTCGGAACTGGCAATAGTGCTTTCATAAGTCAGTGGGAAACCAGGAACAACAGTGCTAGTATTAGCCAGCAAGGTGAACTGAATAGCGCTGAGATATATCAGCAGGGTGGTTTCTATGATTTTTACAATTATCACGTGGCACGTATAGCCCAAGCAGGTGAAGCAAACGGAGCTATCATATACCAGGAAGGCGGCGTTAGCTTTGAGGCGGATGTATACCAGGCAGGGGAGAATAACCGTGTTACTGTAGAACAAGTAAGCGGAGAAAATAGCGACGCGGAGATTATTCAGGATGGTGCGCTTAACGTAGCCGAGGTGTATCAGTACCTGGGGGAGAACAACGATGCCGATATTGTGCAGGATGGAGTAATGAGCACCGCTGGTATCTATCAGACAGGAGGGGAAAGCAACGATGCGGATATTACACAGGAAATAAGCATTGAAAATGAGGCTATGATAGTGCAGGACGGAGGCTATGATAATGAAGCCGAAATTTATCAAATCTATGACTATCATAGTGCTTCTATAGAGCAAATAGGTGGCGAAAGTAATGAGGCTTATATTAACCAGAGAAGTGATTATAATAATGCCTCCATTATTCAGGTGGATGGTCTGAATAACTATGCCAGCATTCATCAGAGCGGCGAAGGGGGTTGGTCATCTATCCTACAGGAAGGTGGGCAGGATAATAGTGCGACAATTGATCAATCCCTTTTGGGTTCAGCTGCAATCATCGAACAAATTGGAGGTTTAGCTAATACCGCAGATGTGTTCCAGCTCAGTTTCGGAGATCGGGCAGAAATTTATCAATATGGTGGGGATAACAATACCGCCTCTATTGCGCAGGATGGTGTCTACTCTGTATCAAGAATTACACAGGACATGGGCTCTTACAACAATGCTAGCATCCTACAGGAAACGGTAGACAGTTTGGCTGAGATCTACCAAACCGGTGTGATGAATACTGCCTCTATTACGCAAAGCGGCGAGCTTCAGAATGCTTCTATCTCGCAAAGCGGAACAGGCAATACCACTGTAATTGTACAGCAATAAAGTATAAAAAATACTCCGTGATGAGCAGAAAGCTCATCACGGAGTATTACAAAATTATATCTCATGAAAAAACTAATCTTTACGCTACTAGCTTTAACAGCATTTGCACTGAACAGCGCACTGGCGCAATCGGGCGGCAGCGAGGAAGTTATACTTGACAACCTGCGCGCTAAAAGTATAGGAACTACCGCTGCCGGTGGGAATATAGCCACTACCTACCAGGAGGGAGGCGCCAATGTGTCGATGGTGCAGCAGGTACAGACAAGCACGGTAGCCAACCAGGTAAACGTGCTGCAGGTGGGCAGCTTTAACCAGGCGGCGCTGCAGCAAACCGGGGCCGGAATCCGGGCTACGGTAAACCAGTTTGGCAACTACAACAGCTTCGAGTCGAGTATGACAGGGGCCAACCTTACTTCGAATGTCGTGCAACTTGGCAACGGGAACAGCATTACGCAGCAGGTGCAGGGAAGCAACCTAAACTACGGCCTTTTGCAGTATGGCGACAACAACACCATCAACCAGATAGAGACCAGCCCAGGCTCGCGCTCTTACAAGGTGGTGCAGGAGGGAAACAACATGAACATCACCATCGAGCAAAGCGCAGGCTTTGTTCCGGTAACGGTTCGGCAGCAATAACTGCTGCTGGTAAGCATATCTTCTTGGTTGTTATACTTCTGCATATCTATGTCTTTCTGGCCATAGAAAGTATAGGTGGTTTATACTTTCTATATTATGTGATTTTACCTTTAAAATATTAGATAAAAATAGCTTATTGTCTAAACCTTATATTTATATATACAGTATAATAATTGCAATCCAAAATTGACTTATTGTGCTGCTGTATTCTTTCCTTCTCACCTGACAACTCAAAATTGACACCATGCAAAAAGCTGCTTTCACCCTGAAGCAAGTTTGCTTACTATTACTCATACTTTTCGGAACGGTTGCCTGTAACGAGGATACCGTGGAGCCACAGGGAGGTGGCGCCATCAGGGGCACAGTGCTGGATGCCGCAACCAACGCACCCATCTCCACGGCCAGTATCACTACGAATCCGGCTACTTCGGCTGTCATCACCGACCAGGAAGGAAACTTCTCGATAACCGATGTAAATGCCGGCGACTATACCGTGACGGTACAGAAGATCGGGTATAAAACCAAGTCGGTGTCGGTGGCGGTGAAGAACCTCAAAAACAGCACCATCTCGATCGTGTTGGAGGAGTCGACTGGTGGCGGGCTTGCCCCCGGAAAAGCGGCCAATCCCTCTCCTGAGTCGGGCACGACGGCCCAGCCGGTGAACCTCGTACTGAAATGGAAAGCCCCGAAGGCCAACAGCAGCGATACCCTTACCTATGATGTATACTTGTACGAGTCGGGGAATACGGAGAAGAAACTGATTGCCGCCGGCATAGCCGACACGAGCACTGTAGCCAAAGGCCTGAAGTATAGCACCACTTACTTCTGGCAGGTGGTGGTAAAGGACCAGAGTGGCCGCACGGCTAACGGCGATGTGTGGAGCTTCACGACACTAGCCATACCCAACGCCCGCTACCTGTTTGCCCGCATCACCGACGGCGAGTATAATATTTACCGCTCCGATGGCACAGAAGCTAATATTTTCCAGCTGACCCATGGCGCCAGCCGCGAGTGGTGGCCCCTGCTAAATCCGAAGCGCGACATCATCGCCTATTCTTCCAACGCCAGCGTGGAGCCGCAGATTTATACCATGAACATGGACGGGACCGATCAGAAAAAGATCACCTCAGTGCCCGTAGCGGGATACCATAACCAGGGAATCGGGTTTGTGTGGGCGCCGGACGGGGGGCAGCTGATTTATCCGCATTACGAGAAACTGTATAGAATTGAGCGGGATGGCTCCGGCCTGGTGGTGCTGGCTACTGCTCCTGCTGACCGCCACTTCCGTATGCTCGACTGGACTGACCGTGGCAACAAAATCCTGGCCCAGACCATCGGCACCAACATCAATCACTCCGAAATCTACATCATGGACTCCAACGGGGCGAACATGACCCTGCTGGTGGAGGACATGCCGGGCCGCGTGGAGAGTCCTGTGTTTTCTATTGACGGCAGAAGTATACTTTATACCCGCGATGCGGCAGGCTTTGAGAACACCGAGGGACGCCAGCTGGACGCGCGCATCTACCGCAAAAACATCGACGGAAGCGGGTTGGTGGATCTGTCTGTACTAAAGCCCGCTGGCACCAACGATTTATACCCACGCTACTCGCCTACGGGAGACAAAATCATCTTTGTAAATACGCCGAATGATGGCCTCGGCCCCTTTGACATCTATGTGATGGATGCAGCCGACGGGAAGAACCGCACCAAGCTCTTCTCCAACGCCACCATGCCGGACTGGAAGTAGAATCATCTTAAACCACTCAATAGCAAAGAGCCACGGTTACAGCCGTGGTTTTTTCTGTTTTATACTTTATACTTGCCGAAGGCGCTAAACCATACTTTGGAGGCAGTTGTTTAAAGTATAAACCTATAACCAATGGCGAAAAAGGAGGCGCAGCAAGTGTGCGAGTTGTGTGGCAGAGAGGTGCTGAACCTGTCGCGGCACCACCTGGTGCCCCGCGAGGAGGGAGGCCGCTACGGTGCTACCGCCGAGCTTTGCCAGCCCTGCCACAGCACGCTGCACCTTACGTTCAGTAACCGCGAGCTGGCCGTGCTCTACAATTCCATACCCGCTTTGCAACAAGCCGAACCGCTGCAAAAGTACCTGAAGTGGGTACGCACCAAACGCATTGAAAAAATCTCGAACCGCCGTGGCAAGCGTAGGTAAAGTATAGATAGGTGGCTTGGTGAGGGGTTGATTTATACTTTGTAATTCTAAGATGAGATGAACCCATCCCTAATTCCTCCGAGATCTCTTTATGGCGCGAGCGTCCACGCTCGTGACCGGCTATCGTTGGGCCTCCGGCCCAGTCGGATTACAAATCCGACCTCATAATTAAGGCACGGGTTGCAAACCCGCGCCAGCAAGTGTCATTCAGTTAAGAAACTTGGTGGAAGGGAGGTTAAGCTTCTACTACTGGCTACCAGGATCCCCCGAAACAAGCTCGGAATTTTCAACTTTCAGGATGACAAAATGAAGCAAATAAAACGGCTCGCCGAGGCGGGCTTACACCTTCTCAAAGCAAGCAAAGTTACACTACTCTTCTTCCTGCTGCGCTACTTGCCTTAACTCCAGAATCAGGTCCATCTTGTACTGATGCAGCCCGCTCTCCAGTCCGGCGGGGTAGTTGTGCGGGTTCAGGTAGCGGCGTATACTTTCGTGCAGGCTGGAAATCTCCTGTTTCGTGTGCGCCTTTATACTTGGCATGTCCGGTAAAGTATAAACCAGCTTCCCCTGTTCAAAAATCGGCACCAACAAGTCTTTATACTTGGCATTTTCCTCTACCTTGCGGCGGCGGGTTAAGTCCAGCGGGTCCACGATTTGCGGGTGCTTTGGCAGGGGCTCCTGCTCGTTGTAAATCATGTCGGCCAGGTAGCGTTCCTGGTTGTAGTAACGGCGCACCTGCAGTATGCCCGGATTGGATGTCTTGGCCAGCTGCTCCGAAAGCTTGATTTTATACTCCCACTTCCCGTTTTTGATGGCCGCCAGTTTGTACACGCCTCCCAACGCTGGCTGGTCGTAAGCAGTTATCATCTTTGTGCCCACGCCCCATACATTAATCTGGGCCCCTTCCTGCTTCAGGTGCGTGATTAGGTTTTCGTCCAGGTCGTTACTGGCTACAATGCTGGTGCTGTGGAAGCCGGCTTCGTCGAGTAGTTTGCGGGCGGCTTTGCTCAGGTAAGTCAAATCGCCGGAGTCTAGGCGGATGCCCCCGAAAACGAAACCTTTGTGCTGGAGTTTCTTCGCCACGGCAATGGCTTTCTGCACGCCTTCCAGGGTGTCGTAAGTATCCACCAGAAAAACAGAATCCTTCGGAAAAGCATCGCCATAGGCCTCGAAGGCTTCTTCCTCCGAATCGAAAGCCTGTACCCAGCTGTGGGCGTGCGTTCCTTTTACCGGGATGTTGTAGAGCTGCCCGGCCAGCAGGTTAGAGGTGGCATCGGCCCCGCCAATGTAAGCAGCACGCGCGGCAGACAAAGAGCCGTCGATGCCCTGTGCCCGGCGCATGCCGAACTCAATCACCGTATCGCCTTTGGCGGCTTCTTTAATACGGGCAGCCTTGGTGGCAATTAAGGTTTCGAAGTTGATGATGGTGAGCAGCGGTGTCTCGATGAGCTGCGCCTGCAGCAAAGGACCTTTCACGCGCACCAGTGGCTCGCTCGGAAACACCACGGTTCCTTCCGGCACCGCGTCCACATCGCAGGTGAACTCCATCTGGCCCAGGTAATCGATAAAACCTTGCTCAAACAGCGGCTGGCCCTGACTGCCTTGCAGGCTGCTCAGGTAGGCAAGGTCATCCTCGGTAAATTTAAGCGTCTGCAGGTACTCCACCACGTGCTCCAGGCCGGCTGCCACGGTGTAGCCGCCGCCAAACGGGTGCTTTCTGAAGTATAAATGAAACACGGCCTCCCGCTCGGCCATCCCCTGTTTCCAGTAGCCGTAGGCCATAGTCAGTTGGTAGAGGTCGGTAAGCAGGGTGAGGGAGGTGCGGTAGGTTTTATGCAGCGACATGGACTCAAATTTCATGATGATTCTGCCGGTAAGTTAGTAAGTAAAGATTAGAATGTAAGCCTGATTTAGGAGTACGGGCGTAGCTGTGTTATAGTCAGCTTCTTACAGAAAAACTTGCAGGTTGCGCTTTGTATCTGCAATTTTAGGCTATGCAGAAACGACAGTTTATACCTTTTTCGGAGGTTAAAGATAAAAAAGCCATTGTGGTGGACAGCACCCACGCCAACGGCTTCATGCTTTCGCACTGGAGAGGAGCGCCCACACCTGACGCGGTGAAAGACGACACCAGCGCTGCCATTGTGCTGAACGCGATGCGCCAAGGCCTGCCCGAGCTGGACCTGCCCTATGTTACCGCCAATCACTTCGACATCGACGGCTTTGTGGGTGTATGGGCTTTACTGAATCCGGAGCTGGCGCTGGAAAACGAGGAGCTGCTGCGGCAGATGGCCCTCATCGGGGATTTCCGGGAACTGGACCTGAACCATCCGCTGGCCGGCGAGGCGCTGAAGCTGGTGTGCTGGCTCAACGCGAAAGAGCGCGACCTGTTCTACAAGCCTTTCGAGGCTGATGAAATGGAGGAGAAGGAGGCAGCCCAGTGTGTGCAGAAGTTCAAGTATTTCTTGCGCGAGTTCGGCCGGGTGCTGCAGGACCCGGACTGGGAGAAAGGCGCCTGGGAAGACGAAGTGGCCAGCGTGCTGCTCGGCTATCGTGACATGTACAAGCCGGACACCAAAATCACCCGCCACCCGGAGATTGGCCTCATCATCATAGAAACGCCGCATCCCTTGCACTACTACGCGCTTTTCAGCCGCACGCAGGGTTTTGACATGGTGCTGGCCTGTTACCAGGGCAATAAATATGAGTTAGAGTATAAGTATACTACCTGGGTAGACATCACCTCAAGACCCACGCTTCCGAGGCTAAGTATGGCGCCGCTGGCTGCGCGCCTGAACGAACTTGAAACCTCCGGCCGCCACTGGACCTACGATGCCATTACCGAAACCGGCCCGCTCCTCCGCCTCGATGGCGACAAACTCACCCGCTCAGAAACCTACGCCAACCCCACCGAGCGCGAGATTTATACGTCGTCCATTCCCGTGGAGCAGCTGAAGGAGGAGGTAGTGCAGTACTACCAACAAGCCTACCAGGGCATCCAACCCAAGTATAACTGGACCTGGAAAGAGGTGAAGGAGCTTAACCGGTGATTTTCTCAGATTAGGCTTGGTTAGTATGAGTTTTTAGGAGGAGAGACGTAACGTGTTGCGTCTCTTTCTTTTTACTGGCGCGGGTATCCAACCCGTGATGCTTGGTGAGTGTGAGTCTCCAGACTCGCTTTCTGCAGTACCGGGTCCAACCACCCCCTTTTATCCCCTCCTTGTCTAAGGCGGGGAATTTGTAGCTACTTTGGCTGAAGTATAAGTTTCATAGTCTCCGTTCTCGCGTGGACAGGTCGCGACCTGTCCCTACAAAGTATAATTTCCCTCCCAGCCCCTACGAGGAAGGGAATTGTCTGCAGGCGATTACACCCCTATTGAGCGCTGCTCGCAAGTTTCGAACTGCCGTTCTCACTTGTCCTCCAGGGGACAGTTATACTTACTTCTCTCTGTCATCTCGAGCAGCGCGAGAGATCTAACTGGAATTCTCTTCAGATCTCTCCCGAAGGTCGAGATGACAGTAGTGGCAGCGGCTATCGAATGATTCCCAGCCTTTGGGTTGAGCGCCTTGTAGATTTCCGGTGCCGCTGTGGCGGCATTGCGACCGAAGGGTAGCAAAGGAAATGTACACAGCGCGATGCCCGAAGGAGAGGCCTCCCGGCCTAGGAGGGAGCCAAGTTTGAACTGAAACGAGACGTTTGTGCGAACTAGAGGATGAACGGAGGCTAGCAAGGATAGTTTGGTTCAAGTGGAAAGAAACAGCGGCTAGGAAAGTATAAACCCAAGTATAAAGTATAGCCAAAGTATAAGTATGGCTTTTCAAGCCACTCGGATTGCGGACCCGAGAACATAAGAAGGCACAGGTTGCAAACCCGCGCCAGCTATAAGAGAGTTCCGGTGCGTTAGGAAGTATAAATTATGACCCCATTATGAAGTATAGCCAGAGTATAGGTATTGCTATTCAAGCTATTCGCGTCAGCTCGACCTGAGGTATTTCAGGCAAATACTAAAACAACGTACCAGCACTACCATCCTGCGGCTTTGCAGGAGCTTCGCAGTTTTCTTCGTTAAATACCTGGTCAATGGCTTTTTCGGCTTTGCGGAGCTTCTCCTTGCACAGCTTTATCAGTTGCGAGGAGCGCTGCACTTTCTGCGTCAGCTCATCCACGTCGACAGCGTCATTCTCGATGGCGCGCAAAATCTCTTCCAGCTCCTGTGTCGCTTCGCGGTACGTCATATCCTTTAGGTCTTTATTCATCGGTATCTATATTTGCGACGATGCTGTGGAGGGTGCCATCCTGCATCTTGGTTTCCACCACATCGCCGGTTTTTACTTCTTTTATACTTTTAATAATCTTGCCGTTGATGAGCGTGAGCGTATACCCGCGCAGCAACAACTTTTCCGGGTTGTTGGCCTCTATGCTCATCTCCAGCAACTTCAGACGGTGATTCTCGCCCTGAAGCTTGCTTTTGGAAGTATACGCCAGCTTGTCGTTATACTTGGTAAAGCTTAGTTGTTCTTTCTTGAGCTTGTCTTTGGCCTCGGTTTCCACGCAGTGCATCAGGTGGTTGAGCTCATGCTCCTTTAGGTGCAGGTAGCGCTGGCTTTTGCCCTCTACGCACACCGACAGTTCCTGCAGATACCGTTGCCGCTCGTGAAGCAGGTCTTTGGTGCCGGCGCTCACGTCCTTTTCCAAACCATTTATTAGATGCCGCTGAGCCTCCAGGTAAGCCTTTGGTTTCAGCAACAGGCCACGCGACAGGTTTTCCAGTTTATCCTTTCGGCTTTGCAGTTGCTGCCGTGTCTGGTTCTGGAAACGCAGGCTCAGGCGCTCCAACTTGTCATCGGTCAGTTTGAGTTGCTGGGCGGCAAACATGCGGATGCTATCGAACAAATCCTCCGCATACGTTTCTGCTTCCCGGAACCTGTCGATGAGGAAGCCGGCCACGGCAGTTGGTGTTTTCAGGCGCGTATGGGCTACCAGGTCGGCTATACTTTCGTCTCGCTCGTGCCCGATGCCTGTTAGCACCGGCAATGGCGCGTTGCCAATGGCAGCCGCTATCTTATAGTCGTCGAAGCAACTCAGGTCGGTTTGGGAGCCCCCGCCGCGTATGAGGACAATGGCATCAAAAGCGTCACTGTGCTGTGCCACCTGCGCAAAAGCCTGTGCCACAGAAGCAGGAGCCTCATTGCCCTGCACTACCGCCGGGAAAAGGGTCGTCTGGAAAGTATAACCATAGGTATTATTCTCCAGCTGATGTATAAAATCCTGGAAGCCTGCCGCAGTAGCCGATGAAATAACTGCCAGCCGTTGCGGTACCAAGGGTAACTCCAGTTCCTTGTTCGCCTCCAGCAGCCCTTCTGCCTCCAGTCGTTTCAGCGTTTCGAGACGCTGGCGGGCCAGGTCGCCGATGGTATAATTGGGGTCGATGCTGGTGATGTCGAGGCTAAGGCCGTAAAGCTCGTGGAAACGTACTGTTGCCTGCAGCAGCACCTTTAAACCCGCCCGCAGCGGTTGCCCCGTCTTCTCCTCGAAGTAGCGGCTTAGCATCTGATAGCGCGAGCTCCAGATAGTTGCTTTCGCCTGCGCCAGCATCTGCCGGGCGTCGTCGCCTTTGTCCACCAGCGTGAGGTAGCAGTGGCCCTTGCGGCGGTCCACATTTACCTGCGCCACCTCTGCCACCACCCAATAGCTGTCCGGGAACGCCACCTCCAGCTCCTCGCGTATCTGCTGATGCAGCTCATACAGCGAGAGCGGGGCCTGGTGCTCCTCGTACACTACCGTTTGGCGAAAAAAGATTTGGGACATGGGTTCAACAACGTTACAATCTACTGCACAACCAGCAGAAAGCCGGCTCCTCTGCTTCGAAGTTAGGACTTTTTGGCTAAAATAATTAGTAGGGGAGTGGAGAAAATGTTTTTGGGTTTCTGATTTAGGGTATGCATGGTTAGTGTTTAGAAAGATTTTAGAAGTGCCGGGTCCAACCACCCCTGGCCCCTCCTTATAACAAAACCCCACCCCAACCCTCCCCTAAAAACAGGGGAGGGAGTTCTGCTAATTGTATTGTCATCTCGACCTTCGGGAGAGATCTGACAGGAATTCTCTTCAGATCTCTCATTTCATTCGAGATGACAAAAAGGGCAGCAGCTATTGATTCTGTTCCCAGCCTTTGGGTGGGGGTAGGGGCCCTCGCATAAAGAGCGCCTTCTAGATTTCCGGTGCCGCTGTGGCGGCATTGCGACCGAAGGGTAGCAAAGGAAATGTAGACAGCGCGATGCCCGAAGGCGAGGCCTCCCGGCCTAGGAGGGAGCCAAGTAGGAGGTGCAACAGTAGCTTATGTAATCCTGGAGGATGAACGGCAGTTTAGAAGTATAGCTTGGCTACAATTGTGGGAAGCAGCGGCTATTAGAAGACAAAAGCGGACGCTTACGCCAGATAAAGTATAAAAGTATAGCAGAAGTATAAAAGTATGGCTTGCGCGGACTTGGAAGTCCGCAGCAGAGAAGTTCCGGACATGGATGTCTGGAACAGCCCGAGGCACTTGAGGCTGAGAATTAAGAGGATGTTGTAGTATAAATGCTTGTTATTCAGTTAAAAGTATGAAGAAATTCACAGCAGAATCTGCGCCTTAAAACCTGTTTTTCAAAAAAATATCAGAAATAATTTTGGCTTTTTAAAAAGTCGTGCCGTATACTTGCAACATCAAGTCAATACTCCCTTTGCGGATATTGGTTTATAAAGAAGCGTGGAGAGACAGGCTCTGTGAAACGCTAGCAACCTAACTATCGGTGTTAAGGTGCTAATTCCTGAGTTCGGCAGGGTGCCGGACGAATATAAATTGATACGGTCATGTACATCAAGGGAATCAAGCCAACACAGCACGTATTATTAGTTTCAAAGGCAGCCACGCAGCTGTCCGGAACCTCTATTTTAACTTCTGTTAAAACCAGCACCATGCACATGCCCATGTGCACGATGTGTTGTTGTTGCTGTTAATCCAGGTATAAAATTCCTGTCTTCATACTTGGCATAGCGGCAGACCCAATATCTGCTGCTATAGCCGCCTTATACTCCATCAGCACTTCCTTATTTCATAAGCCATATTTTTCATTTTAAACAGATAAATCTACATAGTTATGTCTCAGCCACTTCACTTCGAAACACTTCAGCTGCACGCCGGCCAGGAAATAGATCCAACTACGCAGTCTCGCGCCGTGCCGATTTACCAAACCACCTCTTACGCCTTTAAAAACGCGGAGCACGGGGCCAACCTGTTTGCCCTGAAGGAGTTCGGTAACATCTATACCCGCATCCAGAACCCAACCACCGATGTGTTTGAAAAGCGCGTGGCGGCCCTGGAAGGTGGCGTAGCGGCGGTAGCGGTGTCCTCAGGACAGGCAGCTCAGTTTCTGGCACTTACCAATATCCTGCAGGCCGGCGACAACTTCGTGACTTCAAGTTTCCTGTATGGCGGTACCTACAACCAGTTTAAAGTGTCCTTCAAGCGTCTGGGCATCGAAGCCCGTTTTGCTGAGAATGACGACGCGGCCAGCTTCGAGAAACTGATTGACGAGAAAACCAAGGCGATTTATACCGAGACCATCGGTAACCCGCGCTTCAACATTCCGGACTTTGAGGCCCTGGCTGCCCTTGCCCGCAAGCATGACATTCCGCTGATTGTGGACAACACCTTTGGAGCCGGCGGTTACCTGTTCCGTCCGATTGAGCACGGCGCCAACGTGGTGGTAGAATCAGCCACCAAGTGGATTGGCGGGCACGGCACCAGCATCGGTGGCGTAATTGTAGACGGCGGCAACTTTAACTGGGGCAACGGCAAGTTTCCGCAGTTCTCCGAGCCGTCGGAAGGCTACCATGGCCTGAATTTCTGGGAGGTGTTCGGGGAGAACGGACCTTTCGGAAACATCGCTTTCGCCATCAGAACCCGCGTGGAAGGCTTGCGCGACTTTGGTCCGGCCCTGAGCCCGTTCAACTCTTTCCTGCTGCTGCAGGGACTGGAGACGCTTTCTCTGCGTGTAGAAAGAACCGTACAGAACGCCCAGGCGCTGGCCGAGTGGCTGGAGCAGCACGAACTGGTGGAGAGCGTAAACTACCCGGGCTTGGAGAGCAGCCCTTATCATGAGCTAGCTAAAAAGTACCTGAAGCGTGGATTTGGCGGTGTGCTTTCCTTTAAGCTGAAGGGAGGTAAGGAGCAGGCCGAGAAGTTTGTGAACAGCCTGCAGCTGGTGAGTCACCTGGCCAACGTGGGCGACGCCAAAACCCTCATTATCCACCCAGCCTCTACCACCCACCAGCAGCTGAGCGACGCTGAGCAGCTAAGCGCCGGGGTAGAGCCAACCTTGCTGCGCATATCCGCCGGCATAGAGCATATAAATGATATAAAAGCAGATTTAGAGCAGGCTTTCGCCAAAGTAAAAGAGGCTGAGCCCGCTTTAGCCTAAGTATAAAAATGTCAGAACAGCACGTTTTTCATTACCAACAAGAGTTTCAGCTGGAGTCCGGGGCTTTGCTGCCGGGCTTCCAGCTGGCCTATACCACCTATGGTACGCTCAACCCTGAGCGCAGCAATGTGGTGTGGGTATGCCATGCCCTTACCGGCAGCTCCGATTTTACCGATTGGTGGTGCGACCTTTTCGGGGAGGGCAAGCTGTACAACCCGCAGGAGTGGTTTATAGTTTGCGCCAACACCCTGGGCGGTTGCTACGGCTCCACAGGGCCGCTATCGGTTAACCCTAAAACACTGCAGCCATACTTTCAGGCGTTCCCGCAGCTCACCAACCGCGACATTGTGCGCGCTTTCGATTTGCTGCGTCAGGACCTGGGCCTGGAGCGGGTGCATACTTTAATCGGTGGTTCCCTGGGTGGGCAGCAGGCGCTGGAGTGGGTGTTGCAAAAACCTGCTGTTTTCGAGCGGCTGGTGCACGTGGCCAGCAACGCACGCCACTCGCCCTGGGGCATTGCCTTTAACGAGAGCCAGCGCATGGCTATCCGTCAGGACCCAAGCTGGGGCACCGACACACCGGATGCCGGCCAGCAGGGCCTGAAAACGGCCCGCGCCATTGCCATGCTCTCTTACCGCCACTACAATACCTACCAGCAGGCGCAACAGGAGCCGGGCCATAGCATCACCGACAACTTCCGGGCCGCCAGCTACCAGGTATACCAGGGCGAGAAACTGGCGCAGCGCTTCAACGCCTACACCTACTGGCTGCTCTCCAAGGCGATGGACTCGCACAACGTGGGCCGCGGCCGGGGCAGCGTGGAAAAGGCGCTGGCGCAGGTAAAGGCCAAATGCCTTTTTGTGGGCGTGGATACCGACCTGCTGTTTCCGGTGGAGGAGCAGTATTACCTGCACGCCCAGGTATCGGGCTCAACCTTTCACCTGCTCCGCTCTAACTACGGCCACGATGGCTTCCTGGTGGAGGTGGACCAATTAGCAGATGCCATCCGGCAATTTTATTTAAAGGAAAAAGTAACTGAAGAAGAACTCAACTATGAAAAGCAAGAGCGGTAAACGTATCGGGATATTTGGTTTTGGATGTGTAGGCCAGGGGCTGCATGATGTGTTGCAGGAGAACCCACACCTGAACGTAGCCCGGATTTGCGTGCGCGACCAGGAAAAGCTGCGCACCCTGCCCAAGCATCATTTCACCTACGACGCGCAGGAACTGCTGCAGGACGATAGCATCGACCTCTACGCCGAGCTGATTAGCGACCCGAAAGAGGCGCTGCTGATTGTGCGGCAGGCGCTGCGGGCCGGCAAAACCATTGTGTCGGCCAACAAGAAGATGATTTCCGAAAACCTGACTGAACTGGTGGCACTGCAGGAGGAGTTTGGCGGTACCTTGCTGTATGAAGCGGCCGTTTGCGGCAGCATCCCGATTCTTAGAACGCTGGAGGCATACTACGGCAACGAGCCGCTGCTGGAAGTATCCGGCATTCTGAATGGTTCTTCTAATTATATTCTTACAAAACTCGACGCGGAGGGAATCTCCTACAACGAGGCGCTGGCGCAGGCCCAGGCGCTGGGCTTTGCTGAGGCCGACCCAACCCTGGACGTGGGCGGTTACGACACGCTGCACAAAATCAGCCTGATTGCCGCGCATGCCTTTGGGGCGGTGGTGAAGCCGGAGCAGGTGCTTCGGGCCGGTATCCAGCACATCTCCCGCAAGGATGTGGCGCTGGCGCAGGCGCTGGGTGGCCGCATTCGGCTGGTAGCTACGGCCAAGCTCAACCAAAAAGACAAACTGGAGTTGCAGGTGCTGCCCACGCTGGTGTTCCCGGATTCAGAGCTATACTACGTGGAGGCCGAGTTTAACGGGGTGCAGCTGGAGGCCCGCTACGCTGGTGACCAGTTCCTGAAGGGACGTGGTGCCGGTAGCCACCCGACCGGTTCTGCCGTGTGGGCTGATGTATCGGCGGCGCTGGCTGGCTACAAGTATAGCTACCCTAAGTTCAGGCACAACGAGGAGGGCGACTTGAGGCCAGTACCGGTAGAGGAAGACGATGAGCTGAAGATTTACGTGCGCTCTACCATGCCGGAGTTTCTGCCGCAGCTGCCGTGGCGCGAGCTGACTGTTTTTGGCGAAGGTAAAAGAGAAGTACAGCTGGTAGGCACCATCCGCCGCAAAGACCTGCTCTTGCACCTGTCCGCCCTGAAGCAGACAATCGCGTTTATAGCACAGCTTCCGGCGCACGTGTCGGCAGAACAGGTGGTGGCGGCATCATGCCTCACCCTTGAAGAGGCTGTTTAGAAGTGGGGTTAGAGTGGTACTATTTAAAGGGGGTGATTTGTAAAATATTGGTAGATAGCTTTGTAATTATATATTAATTACACTATGTAAATTTTTTAATTTACTGAAAATGTAGCTATTGTCAAAGTCTCTGCGTACAAATAATCAGTTTGTCACTGAATTTTATTTGTATCAATATGAGACGCAAATCTTTACCAATACTCGCGTTTCTGACGGTGATCATGGTGCTGGCATCTTGCCGGCATGATGGAGCCTCACCGATCCGGAACATAAAAGCTGGCCCCACGCTCTTAAGGGCACAAGCTGGCAATGGCTCCTGCGACAATTATACTTACTTCTATAACAACGAAGAGAGAAACCTGGGAAACGTTTTTACAAAACAAGTGCTGGTGGCTTTCGCCAGCGGAATGAGTGCTGAACAGGAAGCCGAGGTGGTAGCCGCCTATGGCTTTGTGAAAGGACAAAGAGGACAGATTGGATCTAACTCTGCTCTGCTGCACAACCTGGAACTGGTGGACGGGCTGAATTGCAGGCAGGTGGAAAAAGCAATGGAGTTCCTAGCTCAGGATCCTGCCGTTGCGTATGTGGCGCCCTACTTTATGAACGGTGATGGCCTGCTGGGTATCAGCAACGAGGCGATTGTGACGATTGAGGCGGGAGCGGAAGATGCCCTAACTGCCCTGGCTGCCGAATATGGCGCGGAGGTGCTGATGCCGCTGAGTGGTCATACTTACCTGGTGCGCGTGGATAAGCACGCTAGTGGCAATGCCCTGGAACTGGCTAATTTCCTCAAAGGTAAAGCCGGAATCACGCATGCCGAACCTGACTTTATCGTATCGGCAGATGTGCCGGTGGCGGACAGGAGGAACGGCGTCGGAAATCGATTGAATTAAGTATTAAAAGTATAAAAAAGCCGCTCTGGGATTATCTAGAGCGGCTTTTTTATACTTTATACTTTTCATAACTCATTTCTATTGCTGGCGTGAGTTTGCAACTCGTGCCAGCTAATGATGTTGGGTTTTCCCGATATGCTTCGGGACAGGGCATCCCAACTGGCTTGAAAAGCCATACCTTATACTTTTAAATAGCTGCTGTTTCGGACATCCTTGTCCGGAACTACTTCTGCTGCGGACTTCCAAGTCCACGTATGATATACTTTTATACTTGAGTTTATACTTCCATCGCCGCTGTTTCCTACCATTTGAACCAAGCTATCCTTGCTAGCTGCCGTTCATCCTCCAGTCTTACATAAGCTACTGTTGCATTTATACTTTCTGCCCTCCTAGGCCGGGAGGCCTCGCCTTCGGGCATCGCGCTGCTTTCGCTTCCTTTGCTCCTACGTCGCAATGCCTTTCAGGCACCGGAACCTCTCGAGGCGCTCAACCCAAAGTCTGGGAACAGAATCAATAGCCGCTGCCCCTGCTGTCATCTCGACCTTTGGGAGAGATCTGAATAGAATTCCCGATAGATCTCTCGCCCTGCTCGAGATGACAGTAGGAGTAGGAGAACTCCCTCCCCAGTTTTAGGGGAAGATCGGGGAGGGGGTTATACCTGGCCAAAGGTGGTTGGACCAGGTGCTAAAAAAACTGGGGTTAACCCCTCCTAAGAGAGACTTAACCCCAGCTATAGTTCTATACTTTCAGAGCGATACTACACATAAACAGCCTGCGCCCTGTCGCGGAGGTTGTAGGCCGAGGACATGACTTCCCCGTAGGCTCCCGCCGTGCGGATAGCGATCAGATCGCCGCGGTTGGTTTCCGGCAGCATCACCGCTTTGCCAAAGCAGTCGCTCGACTCGCAGATCGGGCCTACCACATCGTAGCGCACCTCCGGCTTCTGGCTCGTCAGGTTCTCTATTTTGTGGTACGACTGGTAGAGCGCCGGACGAATCAACTCAGTCATGCCGGCATCCAGAATGGCGAAGTTGGTGGAAACGCCGTTTTTGATGTAGAGTACCCTCGAAACCAGCGTACCGCACTGCGCCACCAGCGCACGGCCCAGCTCAAAATGCACCTGCTGCCCTGGCCTTAGCTCCAGAAATTGGTTAAACAAGCCAAAGTAGGCCTCAAAATCCGGAACTGGGTTCTCGTCAGGCTGGTAGTAATCTACGCCCAGACCACCGCCCACATTCACGTGCTCCAGCTCTATGTTACGCGCCAGAAACCACTCCTGAAACTCGTTCACGCGGGTGCACAGGTTTTTAAATGCCGTCAGGTCGGTTATCTGGGAGCCGATGTGGAAGTGGATGCCGATGAGCTCGACATGTTTGAGTTGCTGCAGCAGTTCAAGCACGCTCTCCAACTCCCAAGAGTTAATGCCGAACTTGTTTTCCTCCAGGCCCGTGGTGATGTACTTGTGCGTGTTGGCGTTCACGTTCGGGTTGATGCGCAGGGCCACGCGGGCCACGGTGCCTTTCTTCTCCGCCAGCTCGTTTAGCACCTCTAGCTCATGCTTCGACTCGCAGTTAAAGCAGAAAATCTCCTGCTCCAGCGCATAGTTTATCTCCGCATCCGACTTGCCCACGCCGGCAAAAACCACGTGCTTCGGCGAGAAACCGTTCTCGATAGCCGCCTTCACCTCGTTGCCGCTCACGCAGTCGGCCCCGAAGCCGTGCTCGCGCACCGCGTCCAGGACAGGGCTGTTGGCATTGGCTTTCAGGGCGTAGTGCACCTGAAAGTTATACTTCTCTGCCTCCTGTTTTGCCGCCTGCAGGGTCTGGCGCAGCAGGTTCAAATCATAGACATAAAACGGAGTAGCATGCTGCTGCAGCTGCTCCGGATTAAGGTTAAGCATGGGCTTCGTTTCCGTTAAAGATGCCATCGTTCAGTTTCGTAAGGGCCTCAATTTTATCGCTTGTGTTTACCAGTACGCTGATGTTATTCTTGCTGCCACCATAGGAAATCATGCGCAGCGGGATGTTCTGCAGCGACTGGAATACGGCCAGTCCTGAACCACTGCGCTCGGCAATAAAGTCGCCCACCACGCAGACAATGGTCTGGTCCTGGTCTACCTCTACCTGGCCGAATTCCTTCAGCTCCGCCAGAATCTCATTCAGGTGCTTGGCGTTGTCAATCGTCAGCGACACGGCCACCTCGGAAGTGGTAATCATGTCGATAGGCGTTTTATACCTTTCGAACACCTCGAACACGCTGCGCAGAAAACCGTATGCGAGCAGCATTCGGCCGGACTTAATTTTGATGGCGATGATACCATCCTTGGCGGCCACCGCCTTTATTTTACCGCTTTCAGTTTTGGTGCTGATGGTGGTGCCCTTGGCCTCCGGCTGCATGGTGTTGAGCAATTTTACCGGTATGTTCTTCTGCTTGGCTGGTTTTACGCTGCTTGGATGCAGGATTTTGGCGCCAAAGTAGGCCAGCTCGGCCGCCTCGTCAAACGAAAGCTCCGCAATCGGGTGCGTGTTCTTCACGATGCGCGGGTCGTTGTTGTGCATGCCGTCAATGTCGGTCCAGATCTGAATCTCCTGTGCATCCACGGCCGCGCCTATCAGCGAGGCAGAGTAGTCCGAGCCGCCACGCTTCAGGTTGTCGATCTCCCCGAAAGCATTGCGGCAAATATACCCTTGCGTGATGAACAGCTCCACGCCCGGGTGCTTCTCCAGCTCTTTTTGTAACTGTTGGGCAATGTAGGCACTGTCCGGCTCCTCGTTCTCATCGACTTTCATAAAGTTAAGGGCCGGCAGCAGTACAGACTTTTCGCCCTGCTCCTCCAGGTAAAACTGGAAAAGGGCTGTGCTCAGCAGCTCGCCTTGCGCCAGTACCGCGCGCTCCTCGTGAATCGTGAAGAGGTCGAGGGTAAAGGCGTTGAGGTACTCAAAATGCTGTTTCAGTAGCTCGTTTGCCTGTTTCTTTTTTTCGTCGGAGGTGTAGAGTTCCTCTACCACCTGTTTATACTTATCGTGAAGCGCCTGAATGAGCGCCTTTGCTTCGTCGTGTTTATTCTGGTACAGCGTTTCTGCTATCTGCACCAATGCGTTAGTAGTGCCCGACATGGCCGAAAGCACTACAATCTTAGGCTCTCCGTTCAGGATGAGCGAGGCAACCGCCTTCATTCTCTCAGCTGACCCCACCGAGGTACCGCCGAACTTTAGTATTTTCATTAAGGTGATAGAAATGAGTGATGTTAAGCAGGTAAAAATAGCAAAAAATGATGGGAGTAAGGTGGTTAGGGCAAAAGGATGTGCAAAAAAATGAGAACGACCGGATGAGGCACCCGGTCGTTCTGGTAAAGTATAAAAGATGTTTAGTATTTGTTGCATTTCTTTCAGATGCACTTGCTTTTTGTTCGCACCAATTAGTAAAAAGTCGCCGTGGTAAATGTTGGTAAGTAATTCAATATCATCAGATATGACTCATGCTGAAAGCCTAACACCGTCCCAACTCTAAGAAGCCACGCCAACAATAACGCTGGCCGCATTGCCGCCAAAGCCGGCGGCGTTTACCATAATGCGGTTTATACGTGCGGGTGCCTGCTGCGGCAGGTGATGAGGATAAGGGATAGAGGCAAACTGCTGCTGCTGCAGTACATGCAGCGCGTATTGCAGGCTAAGGGCTCCGGAGGCGCCAAGCGTATGGCCAAGCAGCCACTTATTCGTCGTGATGAGGGGGAGAATGTCTCCAAAAACAGCCTGAATCGCGGCCAGCTCGGCTTTATCGCCGGCGCGGGTGCCAGGGGTGTGGGTGATAATCAGGTCTACCTGGCGGTCATGTTCGGGCAATTGGGCCAGTGCTTGCCGCATCGACTTCTGAAAGTTGATACCTTCGGCCGAAATGCCTGTTTTGCTTACCAGCTTCTCAAAGCCCAGACCTACTCCTTCTACCACCGGAGTTCCCGGAGCCGGGTTTAATACTTGCTCCAGGGCAAAAACGGCAGCTCCTTCCCCCAGGGTAAAAGTATTCTGTTTTTCTGCGGCATAGGGTTGGCAGGGGTATGGGTGGTCGGCGAGCCTGGAGTAAATGCCCACTGCTTTCATCTGGGCGATGGTAAAAGGGGTGAGCGGGGCTTCGGTACCGCCAGCCAGGAAACGTTTGGCCATACCCGATTTCAGCCAGGCCACGCCGTTAGCAATGGCCATTAGGGCAGTACTGCAGGTAATCGAGTGGCTGATTTGTCCGCCGCCGGCATTCACCGCATGCGCTACCCAGCTCGACAGGTTCCCTAAGGTAGTGGTGGGGGAAGCGCTCGAGGATAGGTTCTCCTGCTGAAAAGCTCCGAAATGTTCTTCAAACAGACCCGTCGCACCCCTCGAAGAGCCAATGTTTACCGCCAGGTCATCATCTGTCGGGGCATTCTCATTTAGCCAACCTGCCTGCGCTGCCGCTTGCCTGGCCGCATATACCGCCATTTGCACCGAACGGTCGAGCTGCTTGTAGACGGGGTTTGCAAGAAGCAGCTGCTGCAATTGTTCCTCTGCCTCGGCTGGTAAGGCCGCTACCGGAGTCGGGATGCCCTGGTGAAATATGGTGTTAAAAGCCGGCTTACCGGAAGTATAAGCTGCTGCAGTAGAGGTGCTATCATGCCCTAACGGCGAAATAGCCCCCATTCCTTTAATGATGATATGTGCTTTCGCTACTTCCAAAACGTGGGCAAAGGTACAAATTCTGAATCAGGATTTACAGGATTATGGGATGAACAGAATTGGGAAGAGTGGGAGAAGTAGCAACATACTTTACTGCTCCTTCGCTGTTTCGGACACCTTTGCCTGCAACAGCAACTTTGTTAACATCTTAGCTATACTTTAAAACTCAAGTTACACTTTACTGCTTTTGTTTAGGTATTCACCCACCCCCGCCCCTCCAAGAAGGGGAATAAGATTACAATAAAGAAATCTCGCTGCAGGGAAGTAGGGAGGTTAAGTTCTACAAAACTGTCCCCTTGAGGACAAGTGAGATGAGAGTCGAAACTTGCGACTAAGAGTCTATAGGGGTGTAAAGCCAGTTGCAAAAGTCTCTTGCTACATTCAACACCCCTCTAACTCCCCTCAAGGGGAGAATTTTGCTTTTGCTATAACCGGCTTCGAAGGTAAGAGTGAGTGGATATGACAGAATATAACGGCCCTGCCTCCTTTAATGGGTTAGGGGTGGGTTAATCGAAACCTATACTTCATACTTGCCTAATCATGCAGCATAATCGAATCCGGACGCGGGTGCTGCCTTTTGCCCGCCACAATCTCCTGCATTCCTTTCAGGGTCTGGTATACCTGGTCCAACTGCTCGTCGGTGATGCAGTAGGGTGGGATGGCGTAGATGATGTTGCCCAGCGGACGAAGTATAACGCCGTTGTCCAGCCCGAAACTATAGAGTGTGTCACGCAGGTCGCTGAAGTAGGAGGTGGCGCCGTCGTAGAACTCAATGGCCAGGATGGTGCCCTGCTGCCGTACTTCCAGCACCTGTGGCAGGTCTTTTATACTTTGGGCAAAGGCGGTGTGGCGTTGCGCGATGCGGTTTATACTTTCCTGTGTCTCGGGTTGCAGCAGCAAATCCAAGCTGGCCAGGCCGGCGGCGCAGGCCACGGGGTTGGCCGTGTAGCTGTGGCCGTGGAAAAGCGTTTTACTGCGGTCGTCATGCAGGAAAGCCTCGTAAATTTTCTCGTTGCAGGAAGTGGCTCCCAGCGCCATCGTGCCGCCCGTTAGTCCTTTTGAAAGGCACACCATATCCGGTTTTTGCTGCAGGTAATCGGTGGCGAAAGTGCGGCCGGTGCGGCCAAAGCCAGTCATCACCTCGTCGGCAATGTTAAGGATGCCGTGCTGCTGGCAGATAGCCATAAGTTTATCAAGGACCTCCGGCTTGTACATTATCATACCCCCGGTGCCCAGCACCAGCGGCTCGTAGATAAAGGCGGCAATATCGCCTTGTGCAGCAAGCTCCTCCAGTTGTTTTATGCTTTCCGCCTCCTTGCCGGCGGTAGGTACATCTATAAACTCCACCTCAAACAAGAATGGCCAGAACGGAGCGGTAAAGGCGCTGCGGGCGCTCACCGACATCGCCCCGAAGGTATCGCCGTGGTAGCTGTCGCGGAAAGCGATGATTTTCTTTTTAGGCGTATCGAGGTTGTTCCAGTACTGGATAGCCATTTTGATAGCCACTTCCACGGCGGTAGAACCGTTGTCGGAGTAAAAAATGCGGCTTTGGCCCGCTGGCAAAATTTGCAGCAAACGCTCGGCAAAAGTAACGGCAGGTTCGTGCGTAAAGCCCGCAAAAATCACGTGCTCCAGCGTACGCAGCTGCTCGGCCACTTTTTCGGCAATGTAAGGGTGCGCATGCCCGTGCAGGTTTACCCACCACGAGGCCACGGCATCAATATAGGCTTTGCCATCCTCCGAAAACAAAAGCGCGCCCTCGCCCCGCACTATCGGAACAGGCAAGGCGGCGGTTTTCATTTGCGTGTAAGGATGCCAGATAATATGTTGGTCGCGTTCAGCTAAGTTCATAACAAAAGAATTTTATATGGGTTGATGGGCAGGAAGTATAGGGTTTATACTTTGGAGACCTGCCTGAGTATCTTTTTGCCCCGGGCCAGCATGGCAGGGGAGCCATCCTGGAGGTAAAACTCCGTCTGCGCCTGCAGCTCTTCTTTAATCCAGGGGAAAGTAGGAGAGAAATTCAGGAGGATGTCCAGGCAGTTTACCCGTACAGCCACCGGCGTTTCGGGGTGGATGAGCCAGTCGAAAATCACCTCCACAATGCCTTCATGGTCGGCTATACTTGCCAGCGCCTCGCGGCAGACTGCGGGTGCCTTAGGGCTGGTAAGGTGCATCAGAATTTTGGTGAAGCAACGCTGGCAGCTGGGGTTTTGCTGCTCGGCTAGCCGGCCGATGAAACCTGGGAAGTAGGGCAGAAAGCAGTGTGGGTACGAGAGCGCTGCATGCTCTAGCACCCAGGCTGCGCGAAAGGCGATAGTTGGAGCCTCCTTCAAGAAACTGATATCGAGTAAATCAGAAACAGGAAGCTTTGCTTCTCCTGCCAAAGCGGCCAGTTGCAGTACGTTGGTTTTAGAGAGGGTGGAAGACAAGGCCTCTAGCAAGGCTTCTCGGGTCATAGGCCGGTGCTATAAAGTATAAATCAAAGCAGCAAACACTTGCCTGTAGTTCAGGGCAGGCATGCCATACTTTAAACCAGGGAAAGAACGCAAGGTTTTAAAGTATGATGCCTATCTGTAGCTGGCAGGGCTATTAAGTTCTACTGAAACTGTCCCCTTGAGGGGACCATAGGGGTGTGAAGCTACGGAGCTACCCACTTTTGCGAACAGAAACTGATGAATCTGCAGGTGTAAACACCCCTATAATCCCCTCAAGGGGATAATTTTACACTCTTTTAGGTGCTGCTCATGCTAAAAGACCCGAATCTGAAAAAGATATGGAACAGGATAAGGCATCCACGCTCGTGACGGGCTATCGTTGGGCCTGTGGCCCAGTCGGATTACAAATCCGACCTCATAACCAGACACGGGTTGCAAACCCGCGCCAGCAAGTGAATTTTAAAGTATAACGCCTCCCCTTTACCAGGCAGTCATGTCGTTGCAATAAAGTATAAATCCAGCGTAGAGTGTCTTCTATAGGCGATTTTATAAGTAACCTTCGAACTGCTTAGCGTACTCCGCCACAGTATCCTTGCAGAAATCGGCTTCCTGGCGGATGGATGGCAGCAGGCGCAGACCGGTATACTTCACGATAAAGTCTTCGGAGGTGGCGTTTTCCTCGCCGTTAAAGATGATGCCGGCCACCGGGATTTTGCGGTAACGCAGCACCTCGGCGGTAAGCAACGTATGGTTTATACTTCCCAGGTAGTTTCGGGAAACAAGTATAACTTCCAGGCCCAGCTGCTGCACCAGGTCCAGCACCAGGTAGCGCTTGTTCAGGGGTACCATCAGGCCGCCGGCTCCCTCCACAATCAGGTTGTTTTGGGTGTCAGGAAGGCGCATGCCTTTCACGTCGATTTCGATGCCCTCGGCAGCGGCAGCCTTGTGCGGCGACGCAGCCATTTTGAGGCGGTAAGCCTCCGGGTGGAAAACCGAGCGCTCATTAGAAACCAGACTCTTTACAGTGTCTGTGTCGGTGAAGTCCAGGCCGCCTGCTTGCACAGGTTTCCAGTAGTCGGCCTGCAGGGCTTCGGTAAGTATGGCAGCGGCAACCGTTTTGCCCACATCCGTACCGATTCCTGTTACAAAATATCGTTTCATGTACCTTTGGCTATGGCCTGCACGAGGCCCTCAATTTCTTCTTCACTATTAAAAGCATGCACAATCACGCGCAGCCGTTCAGTACCCTGGGGCACAGTGGGCGGCAGCACGGGGCGCACGTCAAAACCTTGTTGTTGCAGCGCAGCCGCCAGCGCCTTGAGCCGCTGAGGCTGTTGCAGGAAAACAGAAAGTATAACACTGCCTTCCGGGGAGCAGCTGATGCTGCTTATGTTGTTCAGTTTTCGGTACAATAGGTGCGCCAGTTGCTTTACCTTTTCCCGCTCTTGATTTAGCTCGGGCAGTAAAGTATAGGCACACTTCAGGGCCACCAGCGCGTGCGTGGGTAGCCCAGTGGTATAAATAAAAGCGCGGCTGTAGTTGATGAGAAACTCGCGGAGCACCTGCGGGCCCACCACGGCAGCCCCGTGCAAACCCATGGCCTTGCCGTAGGTCAGTACCCGGGCAAATACCTCCTGCTCCAGCCCCAGGGCCGGGACAAGTCCTTCGCCTTTTTCACCATAGAGGCCCACGGCATGTGCCTCATCTACAATAAGTGCCGCCTTGTGCGCGTTACATACTTGTGCCAGTTCCCGCAAGGGCGACTGGTCGCCATCCATTGAGTATACCGACTCTACCAGCACGTATACTTGCCCGCTTGTCCGCTGCAGTTTTTGCCGCAAATCCTCCACGCTGTTGTGGCGGAAGGAATAGCTCTTGGCAAAACTCAGGCGCAGGCCGTCTTTCATGGAGGCATGGCTGGCCTCGTCGTACAGCACGGTGTCGCCGCGCTGGGGCAGAGCCGACAATAAACCCACGTTGGCGGTGTAGCCGGAGTTAAAGAGCAGCGCCGCCTCCGCGTGGTGGTAGCGCGCAATTATACTTTCCAGCTCCTCAAACAGCGGGTGGTTTCCTGATAACAGTCGGGAGCCGGTCGCGCCCAATGGCAAATGGTTATACTTTTCCTCCTCCTTGTGGATAAGTGCCCGCAGTTTTTCAGAGCGAGCAAGGCCGAGGTAATCGTTCGAGCAGAAGTCGGTAAGGCCGGAGGTGGTTTTGAGTGCTCGCAGGTTGCCCTGCGCCGCCCGCTCCGCCAGCTTCTGCTGTAGTTTTATCGACAAAGGATTTTGTGACAAAGGACAAAGGAGTTAAAAAGTAATACCTTAAAGTATAAGTCTTTTGTCTTATGTCAAACAGTCTTTTGTCTTAAGAGCAAACGTGTTGCGTCTCTTCTTTAAAAGATTTTCTTGGGTTCAGGCCCAGCAGTTCGAACATGGCTTTGTCCGCGTCGAAATCCGGGTTGGGGGTTGTGAGGAGCTTCTCACCGGTGAAAATAGAGTTCGCGCCGGCCAGGAAGCAAAGTGCCTGCTCCGTTACGCTCATGCGCTCACGTCCGGCCGATAGGCGCACCATCGACTTTGGCATCAGGATACGGGCCGTGGCAATCATGCGCACCATTTCCCATACCGATACCAGCGGCTGATGCTCCAGCGGCGTACCTTTTACCGGCACCAGCGCGTTTACCGGCACCGATTCCGGGTGCTGCTCCATGGTAGACAAAGTATGCAGCATTTTAATACGGTCTTCGTCCGTCTCACCTAAACCGATAATACCACCCGAGCATACCGAGATACCTGCCTTGCGCACGTTATGGATGGTATCCAGACGGTCGTCGTAAGTACGGGTGGTGATGATGCTGGCGTAGTTCTCCTCGGAGGTGTCGAGGTTGTGGTTGTAGGCGTAAAGGCCGGCCTCTTTCAGCTTCTCGGCCTGGTACTCGTTTACCATGCCCAGCGTGCAGCATACTTCCAGCCCCAGGTCATTTACGCCTTTCACCATGTCCAGCACCTTGTCGAAGTCGCGGTTGTCGCGCACCTCGCGCCAGGCCGCGCCCATGCAGAAGCGGGTAGAGCCTCCTTCTTTGGCACGCTGTGCCGCCGAAAGCACCTGCTCCTGGCTCAGCAGCTTGTGCACCTCCACACCGGTGTGGTAGCGCGCCGCCTGCGGGCAGTAGGCGCAATCCTCGGTGCAGCCGCCGGTTTTAACAGACAATAACGTACATACCTGCACCTCGCCGGTGGCCTGGTATTGCTTATGCACATTGGCCGCCTCTACAATCAGCTCCAGTACGGGCTTGTTGTAAATGGCTTCAATTTCCGCCAGACTCCAGTCGTTGCGGAGAGCTGTGTTTTGTCCGTTCTGCATCATGGTACTCGTGTTTAGGGTCACGAAGGTAATTTGAAGATTTAGGATTTAAAAATCAAAAGTATGGGCAGTTTCGGTGGATAAATAGTTAACTTGTTCAGCTTGTGCGGGTTCTTTGTGGATAAATTACTTTGTTGATTTGTTGAGAAAAATTGTTTAGCGGCTCGGGTGTGGAAAACAAAAAGCCCCTGCTGGCGGGCAGGGGCGGTATAGCTCAATGAAGTATAAAATGAGAGTAGGGAAGAGTTGAGGTCTAACTATGCGCCCGCTTTCTCCTGTATACCCTGAGTGCAATGAGCAGCGCGATTCCTAAAAGTATAAACGGCCATACATTGATAAGCGCGACAAAGAACCAAACTAAGTTATCCCATCCGTTTCGGAAGCCATCCGTAATTTGATGGTTAAACTCAGCCTGATATGGGATGCTCTTGTAAAATGTAAGGGTTAATGTGGAGTATGAAACCTGGTTTTGGAGGTACTTCAGGCGCCCTTCCATGGATTCTATGTCGGAGCGTAATTCACCGATCTGCTTTTCAATTTCGAGCATCTCGATTACATTTTTTGCCTGCTTGAGGAGTTCTAAATACCTGTTTTCAAGCTCCTTTTTTGTCTTTAGCCGCGCCTGAATGTCCAGGAACTCAGTAGTAACGTCGATGATTTTGATTTCTTTGCTGTCGAACCGCTTTACTCCTTTGGTAGCATCACTCAGGAAATTGTCGAAATGATCTGCCGGAACCCGAACAACCATGGTGTTACTTTCCCGCTCCGGAGAATTTGACTCCTGATCTGATGAAACATAACCCTTGTACTTTTCTACAGCTTTCAAGATAGCTTGCCTGGTAGCATTCAGGTCATTAGTTTCAAACTCCACATCCCCTTCTTTGATCAGCTTTCTTTCTACTGTTTCAACACCTCTATCTGGTGATGGGGGAGGAGCAAGCTGCACTTCCAGCCTTTCTACACTTGCATATTCTGCTTGCTCGCCGCCACCACAGGCGGTGAGCAGCAGTACAAACCACACGTACTTTATCAATTCTCTCATATTCATGGTTAGTTTTAGAAACTAAGGAATAGGCCAGAAGCTACTATACTATCTGTCCGCTCTATTGCTCCGTCATTATATACTATACTTTAAATATAGCAAACTCTATCTAAACAAAAAGAGCACCCGCTGCCAGGTGCTCTTCCAATGCTGCAATCATACTTTATACTTTACGATTCTTCTTTTTTCTCCTCCAGGTGCACGAGGTAGCGGGTTAGCTTGTCCCACTGCAGCTCCTGGAAGATGGCCCAGCCGCCCTCAGCCACAAAGGTGTTCAGCACGGCGCGGTTACCAGCGTCTTCGCCCTGGTTGTTGATGGCCTCGTTTTTACCGATTTCATACCCATGGATGGTGTTGCCCTGGCGCGTTACCCGGAAGGTGCTGCTGGCCTCCTTCGCAAAAAAGTGCTTCACCTCCGCCTCGTCTTCGGCTATTTCTACTGGCTTCTCGCTCGGGTGCACGGTAAACTCAGCCAGGTTCTCCTCCTCCCGAATCTCCGTTACCTGCACCCAGTTCTCGATGGTGGAGGCCGGCAGGATGATCTTCATGTAATACCCGTGCTCCGGCTTGAGCGCCGAGGTGCGGCGTCCGCGGTTGTCGTATAGCTCAAATGTGGAGTTAACGCCGGATAGCTTGGTCCAATCGTTCACGTTAAAGAGCTTTTGCTTGGAGCGCTCAAAGGCCGCGATGGCTTCCTGTTCGGTAGGGTAAGTGTTCTCGTTCTGGTAGAGTTTGTCTTTCGTTTCCTCGCCCTGCAGCACTTTGGCCTCTTTTTTTACCTTGTTAAAAATATCCTTTATCGACATAGCTGTATTTCGTTTTGGTGATGGGATTATGTATCCTCAGAAAAAGAATGTACGCGCAGCAGGGTCGGATGTTGGTTGATAATGTGGTTTAGGTATCTGTAAAGTATAAAAAAGAGGGTAGCTCATCAGAAAGTATAAAGGCCGGCGTTGAGGGGCAGTATCATAAAAAGGGAATAAAATCAACCTTATATACTAGGTATTATATTGCTAACTTAGCACTTCAAGGTCAAGAACATAAAGAAGCTAGATGATAGCGATACTGAAGGAAGGACAGCGGTGGCTTGTTTTGTGGCTGTTGCTGCTGGCAGCAGGGGCAAAGGCGACGGATGCCGGCAAACTTGGCTTCCCGTACATACAGAACTACACAAAACAGCAATACAAGGCCGGAAACCAGAACTGGTCGGTTGCGCGCGGTGCCGACGGGGTGATGTACTACGGTAACTCCAGCGGGTTGCTGGCTTTCGACGGCAGCACCTGGCAACTGCACCGGATGCCCAACAACGTAATCGTGCGGGCCGTGGCCGCCGATAACAAGGGGCGTATCTACGCAGGGGGCTTCGGGGAAATGGGCTACTGGAGCCACGACAAGCAGGGGCGCTTCGGCTATACTTCACTGACAAACCTGGTGCCCGCCGCACACAAGCTCCCGGACGAAGTATGGAAAATCTACGTGGAAGGCGACAAGGTATTCTTTCAGTCGTTTTCGGGTATTTATACTTACCAGGACGGTAAAATCAGTGTGATAAAGGCGCAGCGTCCGTTCCTGTTCCTGCACCAGGCCGGCAACCGCTATTTTGCGGAGGTTATCTCAGAGGGCCTCTTCGAGCTGAAGGACGGCAGCCTGCACTTTGTACCCGGCAGCCGGAAGCTGGGCGATTCGGGCATCCTGTGCATACTTCCCTACACCGATGGCAGCTACCTCGTAGGCACCGCTAAAAACGGCCTGTTTCTGTTTGATGGGCGCACATTTATACCCTGGCAGAACGAAGCCAACGACTTTCTGAAGACTTACCAGCTCAACAACGGCACCCGCATCAACGACAGGCACTACGCCTTTGGTACGATTCTGAACGGGGTAGTGGTGCTGGATGAGCAGGGCAGGCTCCTGCACCGCCTCAGCAAGTCCAACGGCCTGCAGAACAACACGGTGCTCAACCTCCTCGCCGATAGCTCCCAGAACCTGTGGGTGGGGCTTGATAACGGCATCGACAGGGTGGACGTCACCTCGCCTTTATACTTTTACTTCGATAAGGTGGGCAACTTCGGCACCGTGTACAGCAGCATCATCCACGGTGACAAAATATACCTGGGCACCAACCAGGGCCTGTACTACAGCAACTGGAGCCCCGGCAACCCCGACGCCACCCAGCACCTGGACTTCCGGATGATCGAAAACTCGCAGGGGCAGGTGTGGGAGCTGAAAAAGATAGGAGGAGATTTGCTTTGCGGGCACAACGAAGGCACTTTCAGGGTGGAGGGCAACAGGCTGGTGAAGATCTCCGGCGCGAAGGGCGGTTGGACGATAAAGAAGCTGCAGTCGGAGCCGGAGGTGTTGATACAAGGTACCTATACCGGCCTGGCTGTGTACCGCAAAGATACCAGCGGCCACTGGGCATTCTCGCACATGGTGAGCGGCTTTGGGCAGCCGAGCAAGCACGTGGAGCAGGACCAGGATGGCCACCTGTGGGTGAGCCACGCCTACAAGGGTCTTTACAGGCTAACGCTGAGCCCGGATTTGCGGCAGGTAACCCATGCCCAGAGCTTCAACGAGAGCCATGGCTTGCAGGGTACCCACAAAGTATACATTTCGCGCCTGGCTAACCGGCTGCTCTTTTCCACCGGCACCGGCTTTTACCATTACAGCGAGGGCACAGGCCGGTTTTCACCGTACCAGGAGCTGAACAGTCAGCTAGGTCCTTTGGCCAGTGCCAGCCGTATACTTCCGGCCTCCGGTCAGAAGCATTGGATCATCAACCACGGCAAAATAGCGCTGGCAGACCTGTCCAGCCCGCAGCAGCCGCACATCAACACCAGCCAGTTCAGCATTTTGGACGGCCGCATGGTGCAGGAGTACGAAAGCATCAGCAAGATCAGCGACTCGGTTTACCTGATAAGTATAGACGACGGCTTTGTGGTCTATAACACGGAGGCAAGGCAGCCGCCAAGTATAAAATTGCCCCCGGTGCTTATCCGGAAGGTGGAGAACACGACCGGCAGCCAGCGCCTGCTGAGCGAAACAAACCGGCAGGAGACGTTGCTGGAGCTGCCCTTTAGCCAAAACAACCTGCGCATCTCTTACGCCCTGCCATATTTTAAACAGGCGCAGGTCGAGTTCCAGCACCTGCTGGAGGGGCAGTCCGGCACCTGGTCGGCGTGGAGCAGCAATACCCAGACTGAGTTCACCAACCTGCGGCAGGGAGAGTATAAGTTCAGGGTGCGCGCGCGCATAAACGGGGAGGAGATAACAGCGAATACCCTATACCGCTTTGTGGTGCTGCCGCCCTGGTACGCCACCTGGTGGGCCAACACGCTTTATACTTTGCTGGCGGTTGTGCTGCTGTGGCTGGGGCGCAGGCTATACTTCAAAAAGCTGCAGCGCGACCAGCAGCGCATACAGCAGCAACTGGAGCAGGAAAAGCAGGAGCAGCTGCGGCAGGAGGCACTGCTGCATGAGCAGAAGCTGGTGAAGCTGCGCAACGAGCAGCTCAAGGCCGAGCTTGCCAGCAAGAGCCGGGAGCTTGCCAGCACCGCCCTGAACATCGTGAACAAGAACGAGCTGCTGCAGAACATCAGCCACGAGGTGAACAAGCTGCAGGACGCAGAAGGCAACAGGCTGCCGGAGCGGCAGCTAAAGAAAATACAAAAAATCATCCTCGACGGCATGAGCTCCGAAACCGACTGGAGCCTGTTTGAGAAGAGCTTTAACGAGACCAATGCCAACTATTTCAAGAAGCTGAAAGAGGGCTACCCGGAGCTTACCCCGAATGATATGAAACTTTGCGCCTACCTGCGCATGAACATGACGAGCAAGGAAATCGCCTCGCTGCTGAACATTACGGTGCGAGGGGTGGAACTGCGCCGCTATCGCCTCCGCAAAAAGCTCAACATGGACCCCGATAAAAACCTGGTGGAGTTCTTTATGGAGATTTAGCACCACATCATTACTACATCATCTGCCTCTCATGCCGCCGGAACTATGCTTCTGGCGGCTTTTTTTGCGTTTTGTCTTCATCCATAACACCAGCGCTCCGTATACAGAAGTATGCACTTACCGGGCCTGATCTGTGCAATCCCGTAGGGGTAAGCACTCACTATTTTAGCGCATGATGTGGTAATGTAGTAGCTGTATTTTTGGGTGCTGAGCGGGAATTCCGGACTTTTAAATCAATAACCTAATCAAAATTAAAACCTATCATAAAACGTATGAAGAGAAAATTTTTACTACTCGTCATGTGCCTACTGACATTCCACCTCTCCTTTGCCCAAAATACAATTACGGTGCAAGGCAGGGTGACGGATGCCGAGACAGGCCAGCCGCTGATTGGAGCGGGTGTGGTAGTGCAGGGAACCACCACCGGTGCACAGACCGACGCCGATGGTAATTATACTTTAAGTGCCCCCGCTGACGGTACGCTTACCTTTAATTACTTAGGGTATAAAGCCACCTCGGTGCCGATAAACAACCGCACAAGTATAAACGTGCAGATGGAGACTGACGCCGCTACACTGCAGGAAGTAGTGGTAACTGGCTACGGCGTGCAGGAGAAGCGTGACGTGACAGGCTCCATCGCCTCAGTGAAAAGCGAAGAACTGGTACGGCAGGCCTCCCAGAACCCGGTTAGCTCGCTGCAGGGTAAAGTGGCCGGTGTTAATATCACCAACACAGGTCAGCCCGGTGCATCTCCCCAAATCAGGATACGCGGAACAGGATCAGCGCTAGGTAGTGCCGACCCGCTGTACGTTGTAGATGGTACTTTCGTAGATAATCTGAGTTTTCTGAACCCGGCGGATATTGAGTCGATTGAGATTTTGAAAGATGCCTCCAGTGCAGCCATTTACGGGGTGCGCGCGGCCAACGGCGTGGTACTGGTTACCACCAAAAGGGGGCGTTCTGGTGAGGCCACTGTAAACTACAACGGCTTTGTAGGGGTGCAGCGCGTTACAAACCAGCTTGAAATGACGAACGCCCGGGAGTATGCCCAGTTGGTAAACGAGAAAAACGGTTCTGAGCTAATCACCACCAACCTTCCCTCCACCGACTGGTACGACCAGATACTGCGCACGGCCATGATCCATAACCACCAGGTTTCGGCCTCTGGCGGAACTGAAAAAGTAACTTATAGTGCCAGCGCCGGATACCTGAATCAGGAAGGCATTATCGAAGGAAATGACTACCGTCGTATCACAGCGCGTTTGCAGACAGACTTTCAGATCAACGAAAACATAAAAGTAGGCTACAACGGTATCTTCTACGACTATAAATCAAACGATATTCCAGGAGATATCTTCTACCAGGCTTATGTAGCCCCGCCCGTTATACCTGTGTTTAAAGCGAATGGCCGCTATGGTGACCCTGTTGATTTCCCGGTAGGGAACTTTGCTAACCCGCAGGCGTCTTTGGACTGGTTCAACCAGGAATCCAGGGGGCAGCGCTTAACGGGCAACGCCTTTGCCGAAGTGAACTTCCTGCAAAATTTTACTTTTCGCACCAGCCTGGGCCTTAACTACGGCATAGATGAATACCGCAACTACCGCTCCCGCGACTCGCTGACCACGGTGCAGTTTGCATCCAGAAGTTTGCTCACGCAGCAGAGAAGCAAAACAAACATGTGGCTATGGGAAAATACTCTGACCTATGACAAGACCTTTGGTGACCACGACCTGACGGTGCTCTTGGGTACATCTGCCCAGGAGGACAAGTCCAACTTCCTCACCGGCTTCGCAAATGATGTGGAGTTTAACTCAGACGCTAACCTGTACCTGGATCTGGGAGACCCCGAAACAGTACGAATTGAGGCGGGAGGTAACAGAGCAACCTTTGTGTCATATTTTGGTAGGGTAAACTACTCTTTCCTGGATCGCTATCTACTCACAGCTACACTTCGATATGATGCCTCCTCCAAGTTTCCGAGGGGGGAGCGTTGGGAGTATTTCCCATCAATCGGCCTGGGGTGGAGGGTTATTGAGGAGGACTTCATGAGTAACCAGAACATCTTTGATAACCTGAAGCTACGTGCCAGCTGGGGTAGGCTGGGTAACAACAACGTTCCTTCCAATATCTTTATACTGAGAGTGGCCACAGACGAGCGCTTTGGCGCAATTCGTAATGGAGTACTGTATCCAGGCTGGAACATCAACACCACTACTCCAAGTACCCTCTTTTGGGAGGTAGTGGAAGAGTTTGACGCAGGTCTTGAAATGGGCTTCCTGGACAATAGGCTTACTGTGGAGGCAGACTGGTATAACAGGAAAACGAAGGATGCGATTTTCGGTGTTACCCCACTTGGATACCTGGGCCTTGGAGGCCAGATACTGGGTAACTATGCCACTTTCCGAAACAGAGGTATGGAGCTGATCGCCAACTGGAACCACGATATTAGCCAGGATTTTAGCTACAGCATTGGGGCAAACTTCTCCAGAAATAAGAACGAGGTAACAGACGTAGCCATTGAAAATGCCACCTTCTATAACGGTAACCTGCCGGTAGGTGGTTATCAAGTAAGCGTTACCCGTGTGGGTGACCCTATTGGCTCCTTCTTCGGCTATGAGGTAGAGGGCATTTTCCAAAACGAGCAGGAGATCGAGAACTCTGCCCAGCCTGGTGCCAGCCCCGGTGACTTCCGTTTCCGCGACCAGGACGGCAATAATGTGATCGATGAACGTGATAAGCGAATCATTGGCAACCCTAACCCCGGCTTTACCTATGGCATCAACACCAGTTTCCGGTTCAGGAGCTTTGACCTGCAGATTGACATTCAGGGTGTAGCGGATGTGGATGTATACAATGGTAACCGTAATGTGCGGTATGGCAACGAGAACTACGACAAAGATTTCTACGACAACCGTTGGACTGGACCGGGTACCTCTAACTCCTATCCATCCGCCGACCTTACCGGCAGAAACCTTGACCCAAGTGACTACTATGTGGAGAAAGGCGATTATATCAGGATCCGAAACCTGCAGTTGGGTTACAACCTGCCAGAGTCGGTAGTTAGCACTCTGAAAATGAGAAACCTGCGTGTTTACATCAACGCACAAAACCCGGTTACCTGGTTCAAATACAACGGCTTCTCGCCTGAGGTGGGAGGGGCACCGGTGAGCCAGGGTATCGACAGGAACGTGTATCCGCTGTCAGCAACCTATAACTTTGGTGTAAATGCTACATTCTAATAAACAGGGAAAGGACTTATGAAAAATATACTTTATAGCGTTAAGCGTAATTCATTTATACTTTTAAGCGCCCTCACGATTGGCGGACTGGCCGCATGCTCAGAGGATTTTTTGGATGTAGAGCCGGAAGGAGAGCCTGTTGGCGCGGATTTCTTTGTCACGCCTGAACATGCGATACTGGCAGTTAACTCCATCTACGGAAACCTGCGCGAGTGGAACGTAATTGCCTTCGCGCACCTGGCTATTACCACCATCACCTCCGATAACGCTGCCAAAGGCAGTGTTCCGGGTGATGCCGGCTTCCTAGACGAATATGATAACTTTACCATTACCCCTACTGAGGGGCAGTTGAATGGCTATTGGAATGGTCAGTATCAGGCCATCAACCTTACTAACCAGGTGCTTACCAATGTTCCGCTCATCAACATGGACGAGACGCTGAAGCAACGGCTGTTGGCTGAAGCTAAGTTTTTCCGAGCCTACCACTACTTTAACTTGGTCAGAACTTTTGGGGGGGTGCCGCTACGTTTAGCTGTTCCGGTGGTAGGGGAGCAGGAAGATCCTAGTACCCTTAACCTGCCAAGGTCAAGTTCGGAGGAGGTTTATGCCCAAATTGTGAAGGATCTGACAGAGGCTGCAGCGGTGTTACCGCCTACGTACCCGACGGCAGAGCGAGGCCGTGCAACGCAGGGCGCTGCACTGGGTATGCTGGCTAAGGTACAACTCTATCAGCGCAACTGGCAGCAGGTGGTAGACCTGGCTAACCAAGTAGAGGGATTGGGCTACAGGCTGGTAGACGACTATTATAGCATATTCCGCATTGCAGGGGAGCATAATGCCGAGTCTATATTCGAAATTGAAGCTCAGACTATACCTGGTAACTGCCCGGCCTCCAACAGCCAATGGGCGGAGGTACAGGGTGTTCGTGGGCAGTTTGGCTGGGGCTTTGTGGAGCCAACCGAGGATCTGGTAAACGCTTATGAGGAAGGCGATGAGCGCCTGGATGCCACCATCCTGTTCAGAGGCGAAACCACGCCTGAAGGAGATTTAATCAACCCGAACGCGCCAAACCCAAGGTATAACCAGAAGGCCTATGTGCCTGGCTTCGTCACAAACGAGTGTGGTTACGCCAAGGATCAGAACGTGCGTATCCTGCGCTTTGCCGAGGTGCTGCTGATGCGTGCGGAGGCATCCAACGAGTTGGGTGATACGCAGCAGGCGCTGGCAGACCTGAACCGCGTGCGCGTAAGAGCCGGTCTGGATCCTATAGAGTCAGCAACGCAGGAAGAGCTGCGTAACTTGATTTGGCATGAGCGCCGGGTAGAACTCGCCCTGGAAAACGGAGACCGCTTCTTCGACCTGGTGCGACAGGGCAGAGCTGCAGAGGTGCTGCAGGCACAGGGCAAGCAGTTCCAGGCTGGTAAAAACGAGTTGATGCCGATTCCGCAGCAACAGATTATTCTCAGCGGTGGTACCCTTACCCAAAACCCGGGTTATTAATCAGTAAACATTTAAAGTATGGAGCCGCTGCAAAGTGTGGCTCCATACTTTCTTTTCTTTCAATCAAACCCCACCCTTACCCCAAAGGATGATAAACAAACAGCTTTGCTACTGTTGTCTGTTACTGCTATGCGCGCTGCTATCGTGTAAGCGTGAGCCGGATGAAGGGCAGCCTACGCCAGAGCCGACAGAGCCCGACACGCCAGCGGTGCCGACGGCTGCAGAAAACAGAGCCCTGCTGGACGAGGTGCAGGAGAGCACCTTCCGCTATTTTTGGGATTTTGCGCACCCTGCCAGCGGCATGGCCCGCGAGCGCAGCAGCTCCGGCGATCTGGTAACAAGCGGGGGCACCGGCTTTGGTGTGCAGGCTATACTTGTAGGCGTGCATCGGGGATGGATAACACGCGAGCAGGCTGTAACGCGACTAAACAAACTTACCGATTTTCTGGCCCGTGCCGACCGCTTTCATGGGGCATGGCCACACTGGCTTGATGGCAACACTGGTGCTACCATTCCTTTCAGCCCCAAAGACAATGGCGGTGACCTGGTGGAGACATCCTTTCTGATAAACGGACTGCTGACAGCCCGCGCATACTTTGATGGCGGCGGGGCAGAGGCCGAGCTCCGGCAAAAGATCACCCGGCTCTGGGAGACGGTGGAGTGGGACTGGTACGCCTCGCGCGGCGACGGTAAGCTCTACTGGCACTGGAGTCCCAACTATGGCTGGGAGATGAACCTGCCGATACGGGGCTGGAACGAGTCACTAATCACATACGTGCTGGCTGCCGCCTCGCCCACACATCCTATCTCGCCGGACGTATACCAGAACACCTGGGTTAGCGCCAACTTTGGGGCGGCCCAAAACTACGGTGGCTATACGTTGAAAATGGGACCGGCCTACGGTGGTCCGCTATTCTTTGCCCACTACTCCTTCCTGAGCCTGGACCCGCGACAGCTGGTGGATAACTACACCAACTACTGGCAGCATAACCTGAACCACACCATGGTGAACCGCTCCTACAGCCTCAGCTCCGCGCCTAAAAACTACGGCTATACCGAGAGCTTCTGGGGACTTACGGCTTCGGATGATCCGGACGGGTACGCTGCGCACTCACCGGCCTACGATAACGGGACTGTGGCACCCACGGCGGCGCTGGGCTCTTTCCCGTACACGCCCTACTACAGCATGCAGGTACTCCGGAATATGTACAACGGCCTTCGCAGCAGGATGGTGGGGGAGTACGGCTTACGGGATGCCCATAACAAAGCACGCAACTGGACCGCCACCGATCACCTGGCCATCGACCAGGGGCCTATTGTGGTGATGATAGAAAATTACCGCAGCGGCTTGCTCTGGGGGCTTTTTACCAACCTGCCGGAGGTACAAATCGGGCTTTCAAAACTTGGCTTCAGGCAACCGGCTTATGAAACCGGTTTCCCGCTGGTAACCCCCGACATCAGAACAAACCAGGTAGACCTGCTGCGCCACCCGGACAAGGATAACTACTTGATAGATGTGGCCACAAAAGAGGCAGGTAGTTATACTTTAAAACTGCTGAAAGAAGACGGCGCGGAGGTGAAAACCATCTGGAAAGAAGAGAGCAAAGGACCAGGCCTGGAGCAGGTGGCGCTGGGGCAGGAACTCGTACCGGGCAAGTATAAACTGGTGCTACAAGCGGGCGCTACATCCAGGGATCTTATGCTTTCCCTCCATTAACAACAAGTATAAAACAGTAGCAGAAATAAAGATTACAGAAATAAAAAAACACAAGACATGAAGCGAACCTTACTAGCCATACCTTTGCTGGCCGCCCAGCTTTTCTACGGTTGCCAGAACTCTTCCGAAACATCGACTACAACAACTGAAACGGCTGCCGATACGACCGCAATAGACGTCAAGCAACTATCGGATGAGGAGCTGCTGACAAAGGTACAGGAGCAGACTTTTCAGTACTTCTGGGATGGAACGGAACCAAATTCAGGGCTTGCCCGCGAGCGCATCCACATTGATGGCGAGTACCCGCAGAACGATCAGAACGTGGTTACTACCGGCGCCACCGGCTTCGGGTTGATGGCTATTATTGTGGGGATGGAGCGAGACTTTATTACCCGAGAGGAGGGAGTACAGCACCTGCAGAAGATGGTGAATTTCCTGGAGAAGGCCGACCGCTTTCATGGCGCCTGGCCGCACTGGCTGCACGGCGAGACGGGTAAAGTAAAGCCCTTTAGCCCGAAAGACGATGGTGCCGACCTGGTGGAAACAGCCTTCCTGGTACAGGGCATGCTAACCGTGCGGCAGTACCTGCAGGATGGCAATGAGCAGGAGAAAGCCTTGGCCGCCCAAATCGACAAGCTCTGGAAAGAGGTGGACTGGAGCTGGTTCCGAAACGGTGGGCAGAACGCGCTCTATTGGCACTGGAGCCCCAACCATGGCTGGGCCATGAACTTTCCGATACGCGGGTACGACGAGTGCCTGATAACCTATGTGCTGGCGGCCTCCTCGCCCACGCACGGGGTGCCTGCCGAAGTATACCACGAGGGCTGGGCCCGCAGCGGCGCCATTAAATCCGACGCGTCAAAGTATGGCCATGAGGTGGTGCTGAACCACAACGGGCACAAAGGCAGCGTGGGACCGATGTTCTGGGCACATTATTCTTACCTGGGCCTCGACCCGCGCGAGCTCACCGATAAGTATGCCGACTACTGGAAACTTAACCGCAACCATACCCTAATTCAGCACGACTACTGCGTGGACAACCCGAAAGGCTACAAAGGCTATGGCGAGAACGCCTGGGGACTTACCGCCAGCTACTCCGTGAACGGTTATTCGGGCCACAGCCCAGAAAACGACCTGGGCGTGATCACGCCGACGGCTGCCCTTTCGTCTTACCCGTATGCACCGGAGGAGTCCATGAAAGTTATCCGCCACCTGTACGAAGACTTGGGCGACAAAGTGATCGGCAAGTATGGACCATACGATGCTTACTCGGAACAGGAAAACTGGTTCCCGCAGCGCTACCTGGGCATCGACCAGGGACCGATTGTGGTGATGATCGAGAACGGACGCACCGGTTTGCTATGGGATTTGTTCATGAGCGCCCCCGAAGTACAGGCTGGCCTGAAGAAGCTCGGTTTCCGGAGCCCGCAGCTGAAGTAAGTATAAAGTATAAAAGCTGGCGCGGGTGTAGATGCCGTGCCTGCTTATTTCTGGTCTGTTAAAATCTGTCATTCTGTAAAGAGACTTGGTGGAAGAAGCCTAAGCTTATGCTACTAGCTACTAAGATCCTTCCAGGATGACATAAAGAAAGGGCTTAGCAATCTGCATCAGCTAGCAGGAAAATATCAAATAGGAAGAGGAACAAAGTATAAAACCATACTTATGAGAAGAGCCTTACAAGCTATACTGTCACTGGCCATACTTTGGGGGAGCGGCACGGCGGCCCTGGCCCAGAGCACGCACATGAGCACGTACTGCAACCCGATCAACATCGACTATACCTATGCCGTGTACGATGCCTATAAGGACATTTCGTACCGTTCAGGCGCCGACCCGGCCGTAGTGGAGTTCCGCAACGAGTACTACATGTTCGTGACCCGCTCGATGGGCTACTGGCACTCCACCGACCTGCAGAACTGGAACTTCATCAAACCGGAGAAGTGGTATTTTCAGGGATCCAACGCACCGGCGGCTTTCAACTACAGAGACTCGTTGCTGTACGTGGCCGGCGACCCATCCGGCTCCATGAGCGTGCTGTATACCGACAATCCCAAGCGGGGCGACTGGCAAGCCACACCCGGCATTCTGGGCGATTTGCAGGACCCGGCCCTCTTCATCGACGACGATGGCAAAGCCTACATGTACTGGGGTTCCTCCAACACGTACCCGCTTCGGGTAAAAGAGTTGAACAGGAAAGACCGCTTCAAGCCATCAGAGAGAACGGTAGAGCTTTTTAAGCTGTATGGCGACAAGCATGGCTGGGAGCGCTTCGGCGAGAACCATTCTGATACCGTGCTGGCCGGCTATATGGAAGGCGCCTGGATGACGAAGCACAACGGCAAGTATTACCTGCAGTATGCTGCACCGGGCACCGAGTTTAACGTGTATGGCGATGGCGTATACATAGGCGATTCCCCGCTCGGGCCGTTTACGTACGCGCCTAATAACCCCGTTTCCTATAAGCCGGGAGGCTACATGAACGGCGCTGGCCACGGCAGCACCGTGGTGGGTCCGGCAGGAGAGTACTGGCACTTTGGATCGGCTTCGGTATCGGTGAACATGAACTGGGAGCGCCGCATCAACATGTTCCACACTACGTTCGACAAGGACGGGCTGATGCACGTGGATACTTACTTCGGTGACTACCCGCATTTTGGTCCGTCGGTGCCGGGCAAGATGGGCCAGTTTGCCGGCTGGATGCTGCTGTCCTACAAGAAGCCGGTGAAAGCTTCCTCTACGTTGGAGAGTTTTAAACCCGAGAACATGCTGGATGAGAGCACCAAAACCTTCTGGGTAGCCGAGCAAAACAACGACCAGCAGTGGGTGCAGATAGATCTGGAGAAGCCGGGCAAAGTATACGCCGTGCAGGTAAACTACCACGACTATAAATCCAACCTCTACGGCAAAGTGCCGGGCCTGTACCACCGTTACATGATGGAGGGCTCCACAGACGGCAAGAACTGGAAAACGCTGGTAGACAGGAGCGACAACTACCGCGACGTACCCAATGATTACGTCGAGCTGGGTACTCCGCAGACGGTGCGCTACATCCGTTACCGCAATATCCATGTGCCGACGCCAAATCTGGCCATTTCCGGGCTGCGCATTTTCGGCGTGGGACAGGGCAAAGCGCCGGCCCGCGTGAAAAACTTTAAGGTAAACCGCCAGCAGGACCGCCGCGACGCGATGATCACCTGGGACAAGCAGGCCAATGCGCAAGGTTACAACGTGCTTTGGGGTATAGCTCCGGATAAACTCTACAGCTCCTGGATGGTGTACGAGGACAACAAACTGGACCTGAAAAGCCTGGGCGTAGACCAGGGTTACTACTTTGCTATCGAGTCCTTCAACGAAAACGGCGTCTCAGAAAGAACGAAGCCGGTGAAGGTGGATTAAGGTGCTAAGATCAAGTATAAGAGATTATACTTTCTATACTTAAAGTTAAAAACCTTTAGGCTAGAATACACCCTGATCAAAGTATAAACCTGGAGGAGAACTAAGCCTTTCCCAGTTTTTCCAGGAGGCGCCTTGTGAGATCCTGTGCCCGTTAAGGGCATGCCGAGCGACAGCGAGGCAAGGAGGGAACACAGCGCTGAGTGGGAAAACGAGGCCTCCCGGCCTAGGAGGGCACCAAAGCCAGAAATGAAACTGTAGGCAAGTGGGGCTGGAGGATAAACGGCAGCTAGTAAGGATAGCTTGGTTCAGGTTGCGGGAAGCAGCGGCTAGGAAAGTATAAACTGGCAAGTATAAAAGTATAGCTAAAGTATAAATATGGCTTTTCAAGTCAGTTGGGTTACAAACCCAACACCCTAATTAGGCACGAGTTGCAAACTCGCGCCAGCAGGAAAAGAGGCACAAGCGGACGCTTGCGCCATGGAAAGTATAGCCAAGTATAAATCAGAAAGTATAAACCAGCTAAGCACCATGCGAAGTATACTTCTTTCCATCATTACCCTGTTGCACGCCACCAACCTGATGGCGCAGGAGATAACCTATACCAGGGTTTTCTTCGACAACAGCCTGATGGACAAGGACCATTTCTATACTTCGGCCAGCTATACTTCGCCGAGCTGGGTGAAGAACAGCGGCGGCAAGCTGCCCGTGAGCCAGGAAGTATACTTTACCCCCGGCAACGCGCTGGAGCTGAAGTATAACTCCGCGAAAGGTGGGCAGTGGCAGGTGCAGGTGCTCTACCACCCCATCCGGGGTATGGATTTTTTCCGGCCACAGGAGAAGCTTGTCTTCAGGCTATACATCAAAACCAACACAGCGGCAACAGAACTTCCGGTACTGGCTATTGGCAAGCGGGAGGCGAAAGAGCTTTCCCAGTTCCTGCCGCTGCAAAACTACCTGCCTAACTATAAAACCGGTGCCTGGCTAACGGTGGAGGTGCCGCTCAGCAGCTTCAAGGGCCTGAACTACAGCGATCCGAAAGAGGTGGATGTAGTGGTTTTTCAGCAGCAGGCAGAAGATGGAAAATGGCATGAGTTGTACCTGGACCAGGTGGAGATGCTGCCTTTGCAAGCCGGAGAAAGTATAAAGTCGGCCCCCAAGCTGCTAAGCGCTAAAGGCTACGAAAAGCACATCGACCTGACCTGGGAAAAAGTAGAAGACCCTGCCGTGCGTTACGTGCAGGTACACCGCTCCACCGATAACAAAAACTTCAGGCCTGTGGCGGTGCAGCTGCCCTCCATCAGCCGCTTCGCCGATTACGTGGACACCGTGGGGCAGACCTTCTACTACAAAATCAGCCTGCTGGATGATCGCTATCAGGAAACAGGGCAATCTGAAAGTATAAACGCCGTTACCCGGCCCATGACGGATGAGGAGTTGCTGACCATGGTACAGGAGGCGAACTTCCGGTACTACTGGGAGGGAGCGGAACCCAACAGCGGCCTGGCGCTGGAGAACATTCCGGGCCGCCGGACGATGGTGGCCTCCGGGGCCTCCGGTTTTGGCGTGATGGCTTTGCTGGTGGGGATAGAGCGTGGCTGGATTACGAGGGAGCAGGGCGTGGAGCGCTTTCTGCAGATCGTGCGCTACCTGGATAAGGCCGAGAAATTTCACGGTGCTTTTTCGCATTTCATCAGCGGGGAGACGGGTAAGGCAGAGCCTTTTTTCGGCCCACGCGACAATGGTGGCGACCTGGTGGAGACGGCTTTCCTGGTGCAGGGGCTGCTGGCGGCGCGGGAGTATTTCACGGCAAACTCGCCGCAGGAAAAAGAGATCCGCAACACCATCACCACTATCTGGCGCGGTGTGGAGTGGGATTGGTACCGCAAAAAGCCAGAAAGCGATTTCCTGACCTGGCATTGGTCACCGGACCAGGCCTGGGTGCTGAACCACCAGCTTATCGGCTGGAACGAGACGATGATCGTGTACCTGCTCGGCATCGCTTCGCCTTCGCACAGCATACCGGCCAGCATGTACTACAGCGGCTGGGCCAGCCAAAGCGAAAAAGCGCAGCAGTACAGGGCAGCCTGGGGCCTGACCAAAGAGGGAATGATGTATACCAACGGCAATACCTACTTCGGCATTCCGCTGCCGGTGGGGGTGTCCAGCGGCGGACCGCTGTTCTTTATACATTACTCCTACATGGCAGCCGACCCACGCAAGCTCACCGATAAGTACACCAACTACTTCGAGAATAACCGGAACGTCGCGCTGATAAATTACCGATATTGTGTGGAGAACCCGGAGAACCACCAGGGCTACAGCGAGAACAGCTGGGGCCTCACAGCCTCGGACGGCCCTTGGGGGTACGCGCCCAACGAGCCGGTGCCGCACGCCGATACCGGCAAGATGACGCCGACCGGGGCGCTGGCCTCGTTTCCGTATACGCCGGAGGAGTCGATGCGGGCACTGAAGCATTTTTACCGAGAGTATGGCCACTTTCTGTGGGGAGCCTATGGTTTCCGGGATGCCTTTAGCCTGGAGGAGAACTGGGTGTCGCCGCTGTACATGGGCCTGAACCAGGCTCCCATTACGGTGATGATCGAGAACCACCGCAGCGGCCTGATCTGGAACCTGTTCATGAAAAACAAAGAGATACAACAAGCCCTTAAAAAGATAGAGAGAACCCGATGAAAAAAATCTACTTGTCCTTCGCCCTGCTGTTTATACTTCTGGCGCTGCCCACTGCACACGCCCAACAAAATGATCCGCCCTTCTGGAACGAAATCCAGGCGTTTAAACAACAGGACAGCCAGCAGATGCCGCCCCGGGACGCCATACTTTTCGTGGGCAGTTCCTCCATCAAATTGTGGAATAACCTGCAGGAGATGTTCCCGAAGCATACAGTCATTAACCGAGGCTTTGGCGGCTCCAACCTCCTCGACCTAAAGCGCTACCTCAACGACATCGTGATACCCTACCAGCCGAAGCAAATCGTGATCTATTCCGGTGAAAACGACATCGCCGGGGGCAACGTGCAGGCGCCGGAGGTGCTGGAGCGCTTTCAGGATGTGTTCCAAAGTATAAGACAGGAGCTGCCGCAGGTGCCGGTGGTGTTTGTGTCCATCAAACCCAGCCCATCCCGGCTGAAGTATAAACCCATTATAGAAGAGGCTAACCTGTTGATAAAGGACTACTTGCAGACACAACCCAAGACTAAGTATGTGGATGTGTACAAGCCGATGCTGCAGCCGAACGGAAAACCAAAGCCCGAGATTTTTACGCAAGACAGCCTGCACATGAACCAGCAAGGCTACCAGATCTGGAGGAAGAAGATAAAATCAAGCTTGATTAAATAATTTAACGATAGTATCCATGAAACAAATCATACGCACAGCCCTGGTCATGTCTATCGGGTTGATGAGCACACAGTGTAATACAGCCCAGCAGCCTACCACCGCACAGCAAACCGAAACCGTGGAGCAGACACAAACGCCAACCGCCAGGGCCAGCAGCACAGCAGACCCGCGCATGCGCCAGTTTGTGGACAGTCTTCTCAGCCAGATGACCCTGGAGGAGAAGATAGGGCAGCTGAACCTGGTGTCGGTGGGCTTCGATGTGACGGGGCCGGTGGTGAGCCAGAACGTGGACGAGAACATCCGCAAGGGCAACGTGGGCGGCGTGTTTAACACCTATACCCCGGTGGCTGCCCGAAAGCTGCAGGAGTTTGCCGTTAACAACACACGCCTCAAAATTCCGCTCCTGTTCGGCTACGACGTCATCCACGGGCACCGCACCATTTTCCCGATTCCGTTGGGCCTTTCGGCGAGCTGGGATCTGGAGGCCATTGAGCGCAGCGCCCGCATTGCCGCCGACGAGGCCTCTGCCGATGGCCTGAACTGGGTGTATTCGCCGATGGTGGACATTGCCCGCGACCCGCGCTGGGGCCGTATTTCAGAGGGAGCCGGGGAGGATCCATACTTGGGTTCTGAGATAGCTAGGGCGATGGTGCACGGCTACCAGGGCGATGACCTGACCAAGGAAAACACCGTGATGGCCACCGTGAAGCACTTTGCCCTGTACGGCGCCTCCGAGGCCGGCCGCGATTACAACACTGTGGACATGAGCCTTAACCGCATGTTCAACGAGTACATGCCCCCTTACAAGGCTGCCATAGAAGCCGGTGTGGGCAGTGTGATGACTTCCTTCAACGACATAAACGGCGTGCCGGCCACCGGCAACCGCTGGCTGATGACGGAGTTGCTGCGTGAGCAGTGGGGCTTCGACGGCTTTGTGGTGACAGACTATACCGCCATCAACGAGATGATCGCGCACGGAATGGGCGACGAAGCCAAGGTGGGCGAGCTGGCCCTGACAGCCGGATCGGATATGGATATGGTAGGCGAAGTATTTCTGAGGCACCTGAAGCAGTCGGTGGAGAAAGGGAACGTAAGCGAGGAGGAAATCAACACGGCGGCGCGCCGCATCCTGGAGGCAAAGTATAAACTGGGCCTGTTCGAGGATCCGTATCGTTATACAGATGAGCAGCGCGCCAAAACTACTATCATGAAACCGGAATACCGCGAGGCCGCCCGCGACATTGCCCGCAGAAGCATGGTGCTCCTGAAAAACAGCAAGCAGACGCTGCCGCTGAAAAAGTCGGGCACCATCGCCCTGATCGGCCCGCTGGCCAACAACCAGCGCGACCTGATTGGCAACTGGAGCGGCGCCGGCGACTGGAAGCAGGCCGTTTCGGTGGAGCAAGGTATCAAAAATGTGGCGGGTAACGGCGTGAAGATCAACTATGCCAAGGGGGCTAACATCACCGACGATGAGCAGATGATCAAGCGCCTGAATGCCCACGGCGGCGAGCTGCAGCTTGACAAGCGCACCTCCGAGCAAATGATTGCCGAGGCGGTGAAAGTAGCCCGTGCTTCTGATGTGATCGTGGCTGTGGTGGGTGAGTCACAGGGGATGAGCGGGGAGGCGGCAAGCCGCGCCGACATTGGCCTGCCCGGCAAGCAGCGCGAACTGCTGATGGCCCTGAAGAAAACCGGCAAGCCGCTGGTGGTGGTGCTGATGAACGGCCGACCGCTGACGCTGACCTGGGAGGACCAGAACGTCGACGCCATCCTGGAAACATGGTTTGCCGGCACCGAGGCGGGCAATGCCATTGCTGATGTGCTGTTCGGCAATTACAACCCATCTGGTAAAATTACGGCCACCTTCCCGCAGATGGTGGGCCAGATTCCGCTTTACTACGCCCACAAGAACACAGGCCGCCCTTTCAACGGCGATCTGCTGAACAAGTATACCACCCGTTACATGGACGTGACGAACGAGCCGCTGTACCCTTTTGGGTTTGGCCTGAGCTATACGTCGTTTACCTACTCCAAGCCGCAGCTGAGCAAGACCAGCATCAGCCCGAGCGAGAACCTGGAAGTAAGCGTGCAGGTGCAGAACACCGGCAACTACGACGGCGAGGAAGTGGTGCAGCTGTACGTGCAGGACGTGGTGGCCAGCATCACGCGCCCGGTAAAAGAGCTTAAGGGCTTCCAGAAAATCAACCTGAAAAAAGGCGAAAGCCGGACCGTGACTTTCACCCTGACGCCGGAGCACCTCAAGTTCTACAACAACGACCTGGACTTTGTACTGGAGCCCGGCGAGTTTAAAGTATACGTAGGCACCAACTCCCGCGACGTGCAGGAGGCCAGCTTTACGGTAACACAGTAAATTTGATAGGTTAGGTAGGTAGCTGCTGCCGGCCCTGAAAAGCCGGTGGCGGCAAACCTTCTTCTCATCTACTTAAAAAACCTGACACCATGAACAATCCATACACGCTTAACAAGTGGCTGGTAAGTATACTGGCGCTGCTGCTGTGGCTGCCCACCGCGGAGGCCCAAAAAAAGAAGCAGGCCAAGCCCATGAACGTCATCTTTATACTCAGTGATGACCACCGCTACGACTTCATGGGGTTTATGGGCAAGGTGCCGGAGCTGCAAACGCCCAACATGGACCGTCTGGCCAAAGAGGGCGCGCACCTGCAGAATGCCTTTGTCACCACCTCGCTGTGCTCACCCAGCCGCGCCTCCATCCTGACCGGCCAGTATGCCCACAACCACGAGATAGTGGATAACAGTGCGCCGCTCCCCGAGGGACTTGTCTTTTTCCCGCAGTACCTGCAGCAGCAGGGCTACCAGACCGGCTTTTTCGGCAAATGGCACATGGGCAACACCGACGACCAGCCGCAGCCGGGCTTTAACAAATGGGTGAGCTTTAAAGGGCAGGGCGTATACCATAACCCTACGTTTAACATTGATGGCAAAGAGGTAAAGCAGCCGGAGGACAGCTATACCACCGACCTGCTCACCGATTATACGTTGGAGTGGCTGCAGCAGCGCGACAAGAGCAAGCCATTTTTTGCCTACCTCTCGCACAAGGGCGTGCATGCCGAGTTTATGCCGGCCAAGCGCCACGAGGGCAAGTATAAAGACATCGAGGTTGTCAGCCCGCCCTCCATGTACCTCACCGCCACCGACTCCAGCAAGCGCTACGGCAGGGTGCAGGAGCCGAAGGGGCCGGTAAACGTGCGCGACATTCCTAAGTGGGTGAAGGCGCAGCGCAACAGCTGGCACGGCGTGGACGGCATGTATGACGGCGAGATAAAGTTCGACGACTTTTACCGCCAGTACCTGGAAACCCTGCTGAGCGTGGACGAAAGCATTGGCCGCGTACTGGAATGGCTGAAGAAAGAGGGGCTGGACAAGAATACGCTGGTTATTTACATGGGCGACAATGGTTTTCAGTTCGGGGAGCTGGGCCTGATTGACAAGCGCGACGCGTACGAGGCCTCTATTCGCGTTCCGCTGCTGGCCCGCGCGCCTGGCTTGATTAAGCCCGGCACCAAGGTAGAGCAGATGGTGCTGAACGTGGACATCGCCCCCACCATCATGGAGCTGGCTGGCATGGCGAAACCGGCGCAGATGCAGGGCTACTCGTTTCTGCCGCTGCTGCAGGGCCAGAAAATTCCGTGGCGCGACAAAATTTTCTATGAGTATTACTGGGAGTGGGCCTTTCCGCAGACACCCACTATTTTCGGCGTGCGCACCGACAGGTATAAGTACATCTACAACCACGGCGTCTGGGACATCAACGAGCTCTACGACATGCAGAACGACCCCGAGGAGATGAACAACCTGATACGCAACCCGCAGTACGAGAAAATCGCCGGGGAGCTGAAGGCGGAGCTGTGGAACTGGCTGGAGACAACCAACGGGCTGCAGATACCACTCAAAAACGTGCCTTTCAAGCGCATCGACCTGCCCTATAAAGGAACTTTCTAAGTATAAGAGCCCCTGGTATTTCTCAAGTATAGCCTCCCGGATTTTCTGCTGCCAGCCCTGTTCGCAGCTGATTTTATACTTAGGAAGGGGCAACATAACCTGGCCACAGCAACTCGAAGGCCACGGGGTAGGGAAGTATAAAAAAATCGTCAGGCATCAAACAACCGGCATGAAGTATAACCACAGGACAATCAGAAGTATAAAATTTAAAGTACAGCCCAAAGCTATACTTGCCGGGTTTATACTTTGGCTGCTGCAGGTAACGGCTTTGGCGCAGGGGCAGCAAACCTACTGCAACCCCATCAACATCGATTATACTTATAGTATAGTACACGCCAGCCGGGGCGTGTCCTTTCGCTCGGGTGCCGACCCTGCCGTGGTGCCGTTCCGGGGCGAGTACTACATGTTCGTGACCCGCTCCCAGGGCTACTGGCACTCCAGAGACTTGCGCAGTTGGCAGTTCATCCGGCCGCAGAGCTGGTACTTTGAGTCTTCCAACGCGCCGGGCGCCTGGCCCATGGGCGATTCTGTGCTGATAGCGCTGGGCAACCCGGCATCGGTGCAATCGGTCATTTCTACTGATAATCCAACGGTGGGCACCTGGCGGGGAGCGCCGTCTGTGCTGCCGCTCACGCTGCACGACCCGGCACTGTTTGTGGATGACGATGGCAAAGTATACTTATACCACGAGCCCTCTAACACGCACCCGCTGCAGGGCGTGGAACTCAACCTGAAGCATTACTTTCTGCCGGTGGGAGAGAACAAGAAGCTCATTACACTCAATCCTGAGCAGCACGGCTGGGAGCGCTTCGGCGAAACGCACCAGGACTCGGCAGCTGGGTTTCTGGAAGGGGCCTGGATGACCAAGTATAACAACAAATACTACCTGCAGTATGCTGCGCCCGGTACCGAGTGGAGCGTTTACGGCGACGGCGTTTATACTTCCGATTCACCGCTTGGCCCGTTTACTTACCAGGAATACAGCCCCTTCTCCTATAAGCCCGGCGGCTTTATCAGGGGGGCGGGGCATGGCAGCACCGTGCAGGACCCTTACGGCAACTGGTGGCACTACGCTACCATGGTGATTGGGGTGAATTTTAACTTCGAGCGCCGCATCGGGCAGTTCCCGGCAGGCTTTGACAGGGACGGGCAGCTTTATGCCAACACTGCCTATGGGGACTACCCGCACTACCTGCCCTCACAGGAGAACAAGAACCGTCAAAGTTTATTTACCGGCTGGATGCTACTATCTTACAAAAAGCCTGTGAGGGCCTCCTCGGTGCAGGAAAAGTATGGCCCGGAAAACACGGTGGATGAAAGTATAAAAAGCTTTTGGGTGGCGCAGACCAACAAGCCCGGCGAGTGGCTGGAGGTAGACCTGGAGCAGGTGAGTGAGGTAAGGGCCGTGCAGCTCAATTACCACGACCACAAATCGAACATCTTCGGCAAACCCGACACGCTCTACCACCAGTACCTGCTGGAGTACTCACTGGACGGGAAAAACTGGAAGACGCTGGTAGACAAAAGGGAAAACCGGCAGGATGTGCCCAACGATTACGTGGAGCTGCCGCAGCCGCAGAAGGCCCGCTACATCCGATTTACCAATCACCATGTGCCCACGCCCCACCTGGCCATCTCGGGGCTACGGGTTTTCGGGAGAGGTGCGGGTAAAAAGCCCGCCTCACCGTCGCGCTTCAGCGTGAAGAGGGACGCAGACAGGCGACAGGCAAAACTGGCGTGGCAGCCGGTAAAGGGAGCGCAGGGGTACCACGTGTACTATGGCATTGCCCCCGATAAGCTTTACAACTCCGTGCTGCTTTACCAGGACACTGCCTATGAGCTGAACGCCCTCAATGTTGCTCCTGCCTACTACTTTCAGGTAGAGGCGTTTAACGAAAACGGAATCAGTAAAAGAACCAAGGTTATAAAGGTGGAGTAGGAACCACCGGAAAGTATAAATAGCGCGACATGATAAAGTATAAACACACCCTAACGTATAAATGCTCACTTGTAACACTCTTGCTCCTGTTGCTGGCAAGTATAACTACCCAGGCGCAGGGTGAACTGGATGCGTACGAGCGCCAGGTATACGTGCAGGGCAATGATACGCTGCCTTACCGCATCCTCTACCCGAAAAGCTTCGATCAGAAGAAAAAGTACCCTCTGGTGCTGGTGCTGCACGGAGCCGGCGAGCGCGGCACCAACAACGAGGCGCAACTGGTGTATGGGGCCAAACGGTTTCTGGACGAACAGGAGCAATTCCCGGCCATTGTGGTGTTTCCGCAGTGCCCCAAGGACAGCTACTGGTCTAACGTGAACATCGTGCCCAACGCGCAGGGGCAGCGTACCTTTAACTTTCAGGCAGGAGGGGAGCCTACCCGAGCGATGGCGGCGCTGATGGGACTGCTGAAGCAGCTGCGCAAAAGTGGGAACGTCGACAAAGATCGGGTGTATTTGGGCGGCCTTTCGATGGGGGGCATGGGCACCTTCGAGCTGCTGTGGCGTCAGCCCAAAACCTTTGCAGCGGCTTTCCCAATCTGCGGTGGCGGGGCGCCGGAGATGGCCCGCAAGTATGCCAAAAAGGTAGAAAGCTTCTGGATTTTCCATGGGGAGGAAGACGGAGTGGTGCCGGTGGAGCACTCCAGAATCATGGCCGGGGCCATCGAGAATGCCGGCGGCAACGTCAAGCTGACGGTATATCCGGGTGTGAACCACAACAGCTGGGATAATGCTTTCCGGGAGCCGGAGTTGCTGCGGTGGCTTTTCTCGCAGGAGAAGTGAAAGCGTAGCACTAAGTATAACGAAGGGGGAAAAGGCAGCATTTGCTGCCTTTTTCTTTGCCCGCCTGTGTAGGTGTAAGTGGCCTGACCTATAAAGATTTAGATACTTCGGAATGTTGGAGTAACAAAAAAATAACACGGGACGCTAAACCTCTGGCTCATTCTTAAGTATAGCAAAAACACTGATTAGATGCTTTCAGGATTCATTCACATTATTTTTAGAGACGTTGGCCCATAATCAGAAATATTTGTGATATTCTTGCTTAGCTTTGAACTTTAAGCACCTGCCGCTTGTCTATGATTTAGAATTATTTATACTATGAAAGAACTGGAAAGAATCGAGAGTAGCTTGAAAAAGAGTAACACTTTACTTTACAAGCAGGATGATAAAGGGCTCGCCTGCTCCTTCGTTAATGGCGGTTTAGTAGTAGACTCCTTCGTTATCCAGGACGAGGTGATTGCCGAGGCGCTGGCCAAGAAGGGCACGAACGGCGTGGTAGAAGGGAGCACCTTCAACATGCTTCGCAGCAACTACGACTGGTTTTCGCTGCACGTAAAGTCGAAAAAGCTTTACGACACCCTGAAAAAGTAACCTTTGAAAGCAGCCAAACGGCTGCTTTTTTGCTTTTATAGCCTCCTGTTATACTTTCACTTTTACTTCCGAGGGCAGCTCTCCGGCCAAAGCTATCCGCAGCTTGGCAAACAGGCGCAGCGATACCTGGAAAACCGGGCTCAGGATGAGCGTGTACAGAAACGTGACCACATGGACCGGCCCACCCAGCAGTAAACCAATCACCAGCACCACGCTCTCCACCATAATCCTGGCCTTGCTAACCGAGAGTTTGGTGCGGTCTGCGATGGACAGCATAAAGCCATCGCGCGGACCGGCACCAATGCCGCCCGCCACATACAACCCGCCTGCCATCCCGACTATCAGGATGCCCAGCAGCAGCCACCCGTAATCAAACCAGGTATAACTGGCGCCGGGCAGGAAATCCAGCCACAGGAAAAAATCTACGAAGGGACCGATGAGCAGCGCGTTGAGGAAGGTGCCGATGTTGATGTACTTGCGGCTGATCAGGAGGGAGGAAAGTATCACCACCATGCCCACCAGCACGCTCCAGGTGCCGATGCTCCAGCCAAATTTGTCCGTGAGGGCCACGTTCAGCACATCCCAGGGGTGCAGGCCCAGGTGCCGTACCTTCACGGAAATGGCGATGCCAAGGCCGAATAAAACCAGTCCGAGGAAAAAGAAAGTATAGCGAATCGCCCAGTGGCGCAGGTTATCCATATTCAAAGAAGCCATGCTGCAAGTTTAGTCATTCTGGCTGTTCCGCCCTATGCTTTCGCTAAATTACCCCTGCTGCGCGGGATGCAATTTAGGATGACAGCCATACTATGATATGATATGCTCTTTCGGATTTACAATCCGAAAGTATAGGAACCGCGGATTTGTAATCCGCAGCGGCAGAGGCGGGAGCTACGGGCATTGGAGGCGGATTGCAAATCCGCTTTTAAAAAGCTCCGGATTGCAAATCCGGAGCAGCAGTGAGAAAATTGTCCCCTTGAGGACAAACAAGAACGAGAGTTCGCTGTTTGCGAGCAGCGCTCAACAGGGGTGTAAAGCCAGCTGAAAGCTCCCTGCAGAAGTATAAATACTAAACAAAAAAGCCCCGCCTTGTGCAGACGGGGCCTTAGGTAGGTAGTAGTTATACTTTCTGAGGCTTATAAGCCGCCGGCTCCGCCGTTGCCGTCGCCTTGCTTGGTGTCGTCGTTGCGGATGCTGCGCTTGCGGCGTGGCATCTTCTGTTTTTCCATCTTACCGAAGCGGTAGTCGAAGGTAACACGGGCGCCGCGGTTGTAGTTGTTGATGCGCATGCGCTGCGTGAAGTCAATGGCCTCCACGTCGTTGTTCATCTTCATGCTCTTGCGGAAGGGGTTGTCCAGGCCCAGACTCAGGCCGCCCTTGCCCTCGAACAGCTCCTTTTTAAAGGCCAGCGAGTGGAAGGAGAAGGAGGCAAACTTGCCCTGCAGCTGAATTCTGCGCGAGTTAAAGCCCCCGTTAAACTGGGCACTGAAGCCCTTGCCGAAGTCGTAAGAGGTGTTACCATTGATGTTGTACATCCAGCCGCTGTTCTCGTACAGCGTGCTCTGCAGGTCTACATAGTAAATGTTGGAGCTGCCGCTTACCGTCCAGGCTTTCACAGGCTTAATAGAACCGAACAGGCTGACACCGTAGGTCTTGTTCTGGGCCACGTTGGCAAAAGTGAGGATGGTGTTGTCTCCCTCCAGGTCCGGCACTGTCTCGATGGCGTTGTCGGTTTCGCGCATGTACAGGTTGGCGCTGATAGAAGCTGTCTTGAAATAGGTGCTGTAGCCCAGTTCATACAGGTCAGTCAGCTCGGCATCCAGGCGAGGGTTACCGCGTACGATTGTTCCGGGTGCCTGCTCCTGGTCAAACGGGTTGAGGAAGAACAATGACGGACGCTGGATACGCTGCGTGAAGTTGGCCTTCAGCGTGTGCTTCTCCTTTAACGTATAAGACAAAGCTATACTTGGGATCAGGTTGTCGTAGCTGTCGGAGTACTTCTCGCGCTCCTCGCTGCCATTCTCCAGCACCTGGAAGTAGTCTCCGGCAATCTCGGTGTGCTCGTAGCGGGCACCTACTTTAAAGTTGAGTTTCTTGATGGCAAAGCCGTACGTAAAGTAAGAGGCGTACACATCCTGCGCATAATCGAAGTTCAGGTTGCTGTTAGCTGAGCCATTCTCTGCCACGAAAATATCGCGGTAAAAGCCATCACTCTTCACATCGCGGAAGATGGACTTAGCACCCAGCTCCAGGGTGGTTTTGTTCTCAAAAGGATGAACATAATCGGCCTGGAAAGTCAATTCGTTGTTAGCCCCGTCGTTGTTGTTGCGCTGCAGGTAAAACGGCTCCTCGCCGGCAGTATAACGGTCCTGGTAGTTGCGGGTATCGGTGTCCGTCATGGTATACTGCGAGAGAATCGCCAGCTCGTGGCCCTGCTTACCGAAGGTGTGCACGTAGTCCAGGTTCAGATCGGTGCCCAAACGCTTGTTACGGTTCTCGATGTCGGTATTGAAAGTATAGGCCGGATCTTCCACACCATTCTCAGTGAAGCGCTGCGTCTGGTCGTTCTCCATTCTGAACTGACCGCCGTTGCGGCGCACACCGCCGGAAATGGTGTTTTTGGCGTTGATGTCGTAGTCGAAGCCAAGCTGCGCGTTCATGAAGGCGCCACGGATCTTGGTGTCGCCGTACTGCTCACGACGGTTCTGCACATCGCCCTCACTTCTGAAAGTGGTGATGTTGCTCATGTCGCCGTGGTTGTAGAAGTGCACCCCGCTGCCGGTGGCGTTGATGCCCAGCTTGCCGCGGCGCACGTTCAGGCTGGCGTTGCCGTTGCTGGCGCGCGTGCCTCCCGTAACCGCCACAGAGCCGCTCACACCCTCTATTCCACTGTCTTTTTTGGTAATGATGTTGATGATGCCGGCCGTTCCCTCAGCGTCATACTTGGCTGACGGGCTGGTGATCACCTCCACGGTTTTGATCATGTCCGCCGGTATCTGCTTCAGGGCGTCTGCCACGCTGCCCGCCATGATGGAAGACGGCTTGTTGTTGATGAGCACGCGTACGTTGCCGCTGCCACGCAGCTGCACGTTGCCGTCGGTGTCCACGCTCAAGGCCGGTACTTTCTGCAGCACGTCGGCGGCGTTGCCACCCGTATTGGTAATATCTTTCTCGGCGTTGTACACGGTGCGGTCGATTTTCTCCTCCACCAGCGGCTTCTCGCCGGTAACCACCACCTCGCTCAGTTTCTGGGCGTCGGAAGCCAGGGAAATGGTGCCCACATTTACCTCAGCATTATCAGAGCTGACCGTAACGTTCTCTACGGCCTGTTGCTGGTAGCCCAGGAACGACACATTGAGCTTATACTTGCCGGCTGCTACTTTTTGTATCGTAAAGCGGCCTTTGTCGTCGGCCATGGTGCCATCTATTGCCTTGCCTGTGCTCATGTTAATCAGGGCCACGGTAGCAAACTCGATAGGCTGCTTGGTATCAGAATCCAGCACCACCCCGCTAATCTTGGCATTGCCTTTTGGGGCGGGCATGGCGGCTTGTTGCTGTTGCGGGCTTGCCGGCTGCGGTGCCTGCGCCCATCCTGCCGTGGTGCTTAGCCCCAGCAGGATTAGTAGTAACTGTTTCTTCATAGTTTAAGCGTTTAGTGGTCGGTTAAGTAAGGTGTAAGGCTTTTTCATACATGCGCTGCTATTTCTTCACGCTACAAAGTAATGCTGTAGATCTGTACTGAAAAAACAGAATATACCAATGCACGGCATTTCTATATGAATAGCCTGTGGTTGCCGATAAGGCGTTGGTAGGTACAAAAGGCGGTTTTGTCGGTGTGGCTGGCGTAGCCGGAAATAAGTGACAGAAGGGATGAAAAAAAGGCTGCCCCACTGCAGGGGCAGCCGGCATGTTAGAGCGTATCCGGAGACAGCCCGCTGATGTCTACGAAGTAGATGTTACCCAGCCCGTTTTCGTGGCTGAGCAACTCGCTTTCCACTTTCCTGGCATCGGCACGGGTAGCGCGAGGGGCTGGCTCTACGAGCCTGGCCGTTGTGAAGTACAGCGTCCTGGCGTCCGGCGAGATACCTGCCTGGCCTTCATTGCCGGGAGTGTTGATGTTGGCACCAAGCGCCTTGGGCTCACTCCACCCCTCGCCCTGCTTAAAACTCACATACAGGTCAGAGCCCGGGGTGTTGCCACGTCCCACGCTGCTAAAGATCAGCATGTTGCCTTTGGGGGAGATGATAGGGTCCAGGTCGCGCACCTGCGGGGAATTAAAGGGAAGCAACTCAGGGGCAGAGGCCTTGTTGCCTTCCACGCGGCATCGGTACAAATCAGAGTCACGGCCTTGGTTGGCGCTGAAGTATAAATACCCGTTCTCGTCGATGGAGGGATAGTAAACGGCACCCAGGTCGTTGATGGGGCCTTCCAGCAGCTGTGGCTCTCCCCATTTTCCTTGCTTCAGGTCGCAGAACCAGATGCTGTAATCGCCTGCTGCCTTTCCGGCACCGGGGCGGTCGGAGATAAAGTATAGCCTTTTGCCGTCTGGAGAGATAAACGGGTCGGTATCGCGGTAGATGCCGGAGAAAGAGGCCACCTGCGGAGCGCCCCAATTACCCCGTTTATCCTTGCGGCTCTCCATGATGGTAATCTGGCTCCAGTTGATGCGGGCCCGGGAGAAGTAGAGGGTGTTGCCGTCCGGGGTGAGGGTAACGTTAAACTCGTGCCCGCCGGCCGAGATAACGCCCGGAGCCAGCAGGGCAGGCTGAGGGGCCGCATTGGCTGTGGTGGTTGCCGGCGGACTTTGCGCCAACGCCAGGGCAGGGGCAGCAAGGGCCGCCAGTAAAAACATTTTTTTCATAGTTTATGGTTATAGGTCTTGTGGCCGCAAAGATGAAAAAAATAGCCTTACGCCAATCCCGGCCTGCAAAAGTTTTTCCCGGACTATCATTTCGTTGCCAGTTCTGCGCTGTAAGAGAGCAGGAAAAAAATGTCAGATGATATCCTTTTTGCAAATTTTGAGTACATTTGCCCTGAATAGTATTGCTGACCGCAAGAAATTTATAGACGAAGAGGCGAGAGAACAGGCTCTGTGACCCTCTGGCAACCATCCTCCTTGGAAAGGTGCCAAGTCCTGCCCAACAACGGGAAAATATAAATGACAACACCATGAACACAACACAAAACATCCCTACATTCGGAAGCCCTTATTCCCGACACAGCTTTACCCTTGCTGCTGCGATGTGTTGTTGTTGCTGTTGTACCTGCTAAAAATCATTCCTGATTTCGGCCTTCTACTTTTTTGCTGCTTTTGTAAGGCAGCTCTCCAGGCCATTTGTCTTCATTTTTTCACGCGTCTGTAGCTGCAGCTATCCTTTTATAGTATGGCAGCCCGGGCGCTTTGTAGCACAGGTATGCGTACAGCAGCAAATACTCCGTTTTTATACTTTTCCCAAACATGGCCTCAGGCCCATTGTAGCTCCATACCAACATGTGCATGCTGTTGCCAGCAGTATGGTGGTATGCGTGCCTGTTAAGTATAACCTGCCTTTGTAGATTTCTTAGCCGCGCAGCCCTACCTGGCCGTGTCAGGCGTTCCCATACCTTTTTTATACTTCACGCCGCTTTGGTGGCTTTTATACTTCAAGAATCATTATGCAAAGTTTCAGATCCGAAATAGAGAACCCGCTGGTAGCCAAAGACATTATTGAGCTGGAAAAGAAGATCCGGCTGTACCGAGAGGGCAAGCTGCAGGAAGACAAGTTCAAGAGCCTGCGCCTGGCCCGGGGCGTGTACGGGCAGCGGCAACTGGGCGTGCAGATGGTGCGCATCAAGCTGCCTTTCGGCAGGCTGACAACGCAGCAGCTGCTCCGCATCGCCGACATCTCCGACGAGTACTCAACCGGCAACCTGCACCTGACCACGCGCCAGGACATCCAAATTCACTTTGTGAGCCTGGACCGGACGCCGGAGCTTTGGGCCAAACTGGAAGAGGACGACATCACCATCCGGGAGGCCTGCGGTAACACCGTACGTAACGTAACTGCCTCGCCCGAGGCCGGCATTGACCCCGAGGAGCCGTTCGATGTGTCGCCCTACGCCGATGCCACCTTCCGCTATTTCCTGCGCAACCCGATTTGCCAGGAGATGGGCCGCAAGTTCAAGATGTCCTTCTCCTCCAGCGACTCCGACACGGCCATGTCGTATCTGCACGATTTGGGCTTTATCCCGAAAATAAAAGATGGCCAGCGCGGCTTTAAAGTACTGATTGGGGGCGGCCTGGGGGCGCAACCGGTACTGGCGCATACGGCTTTTGAGTTCCTGCCGGAGGATAAAGTTATACCTTTCATAGAGGGCGTGCTGCGTATCTTCGACCGCTACGGGGAGCGCAACAACCGCAACAAAGCGCGGTTCAAGTACCTGATTGGCAAACTGGGGCTGGAAGAGGTGCTGCGCCTGGTAAACGAGGAGTACAAGGCCCTCAAGTCACACAGCTTCGAAATCGATAAAAGTATAGATTTCAACGCCGCGCCACCTGCCGCCAGGGAGATTCCGGATTTTGTGCTGGAGGATACCGATAAGTATGAAAAGTGGTTAAAAACGAATGTGTTCCGGCAGAAGCAGGACGGCTTTTACGGCATCTACCTCAAAGTACAGATTGGTGACATCAGCACCACCACCGCCCGCCAATTGGTGCCCCTGGTGCGCGACTTTGCAGCCGACGAACTGCGCGTGACGCAGGGGCAGAACCTGCTGCTCAAGTATGTGCGCGAGGAGGCCCTGCCTTACGTTTTTGCCCGGCTCGATGATCTGGGCCTGGCTGAGCCGGGCTTTAATAGTACCGCCGACATCACCACCTGCCCCGGCACCGACACCTGTAACCTGGGCATCTCCAACAGCACCAATATTACCAAAGTGCTGGAGCAGGTGCTAGTGCAGGAGTACCCGGAGATGCTGTTCAACACCGACTTTAAAATCAAAATTAGCGGCTGTATGAACTCCTGCGGCCAGCACGGCATGGCCAACCTGGGTTTCCATGGCTCCTCGCTCAAGAGCGGTAAAAGTGTGCTGCCGGCCCTGCAGGTGCTGCTCGGCGGCGGCACGGTGCAGAACGGCGAAGGCCGCATCGCTCAGAAACTCCTGAAAGTGCCCAGCAAACGCGGACCAGAGGTGCTGCGCTACGTGCTCAACGATTACCTGGCAAACAAGCAGGAGGGAGAAACCTTCAACGCCTACTACGACCGCAACGGCAAAGACTATTTCTACCAGCTGCTGAAACCGCTGACGGACCTGACCACGCTAACCGCTCAAGACTTTGTGGATTGGGGGCACCAGGATGGCTTTCAGCCGGCGATAGGAGTGGGCGAGTGCGCGGGCGTGATGATTGACTTGGTAGCGACGCTGCTGTATGAGGCCGACGAGAAGCTGGAATGGGCGGCGGAGGCGCTGGAAGAGCAGCGCTTTGCCGATGCCATCTACTACGGCTACGCCGCCTTCATCAGCACGGCCAAAGCCCTGCTGCTCGACAAGAGCGTGAGCACCAACACCCAGCACAGCATCCTGCAGGAGTTCGATACGCATTTTGTAGAGACGGGCCTTTTTTCGTTTGCGCCTGACTTTAAAAGTAGTGTGCTGCAAATTAACCAGCACGAGCCTAGCGAGGGCTTTGCAACAGAATACCTAAGCCAGGCGCTCTTGTTTTTGCAGCAGGCTAACCACTACAGGAAAGAAATTGTGAATGCGTGAATGAGCGAGTTTCAGGAAAGATAAAATCTGATTCTTTAACATCCACATTCACGCATCCACTCATTCACTCATTCAGAATTTAAACGACATGGCATCAAGAAGAAAAATAAAAAATACTGCACAACAGGCAATTACCCCAAAGTATAAACTGCCCAAACTTACGCTGGTTGGCGCAGGCCCCGGCGATGAAGAGCTCATCACCCTGAAAGGTGTAAAGGCACTGCAGCAGGCCGACGTGGTGCTCTACGATGCACTGGTGAACCCGGAGCTGCTAAAGCATGCCCCGGCCACGGCACCCAAAATCTTCGTGGGCAAGCGGCTGGGCAAGCATCACCTGACGCAGGACGAGATTAATAACCTGATTGTGGACTCGGCCTATGCGCATGGGCACGTGGTGCGCCTGAAGGGCGGCGACTCTTTTGTGTTTGGCCGCGGCTATGAGGAGCTGGCGCACGCCGACAAGTATAACATCCCGACGGCGGTGGTGCCGGGCATCTCCAGTTCTATTGCGGTGCCCGAGCTGCAGCAGATCCCGCTCACTATCCGCGGCGTGAACGAGAGTTTTTGGGTTATAACCGGCACGACAAGCTCCGGAGAGGTATCTGCCGACGTTAGTTTGGCCGCTCAAACCAATTCGACAGTGATAATTCTGATGGGAGTGAGTAAATTAGCGCAAATTTCGGGAATCTTCGCAGCAGCCGGCAAAGCAGACACACCGGTGGCAGTGATTCAGAACGGCTCTTTGCCCGACGAAAAGATTGCTTTGGGCAATGTGCACAACATCGTGGAGCGCGTGGAGGCAAAGCAAGTAGGGGCGCCCGCGGTTATCGTGCTGGGAGAGGTAGTCAATTATCACCCTGCCCTGCGCTATACCCTGGATTTGCTGCAGCAGAAGCCTGTTGCTGTGGAAGTATAAAAACAATTGATTAGATGGATAATCTCCAAGATAATAATCTGCCCGAGCCCGTAGTGGCGCAGGAGAATGGAGAAGTGAGCAATCCGCTGTTTCCGGTTTTCATGAAACTGGAGGACTTGCAGACCTTGGTCGTGGGAGGCGGAGCCGTAGGGTTAGAAAAATTGTCGGCTATACTTGCCAACAGCCCCAAGGCACAGGTGCGGCTGGTGGCCCCGGAGGTGCACACCGCTATCTGGACTTTGGCCGCCAGGCACCCACACGTGGAGGTGGTCGTGCGGGAGTTTCAGGACGAAGACCTGGCGGGCGTGGATCTAGCCCTGATTGCCACAGACGATCATATTCTTAACAAGGCCATCCGCGATCTGGCCAAATCCAGGAAAATACTCACCAACGTAGCCGATACCCCGGAGCAGTGCGATTTTTACCTGGGCTCGGTGGTGCAGAAAGGCAGCCTGAAGCTGGGCATCTCTACCAACGGCAAATCGCCCACGGTGGCCAAGCGGGTGAAAGAGGTGCTCAACGAGGCCTTCCCCGACGAGATAGACCAGGTGCTGGGCAAGCTGGGTAAAATCCGCACACAGCTCAGCGGCGATTTCACGGAGAAAGTCCGGCAGCTGAACCACCTGACGGAGGGGCTGGTGAACCCGCTGCCCAAGAAGCGCTACCGCTACCGCTTTACCTACGTGCTGGCCACCCTGACAGCGGTGATTGCCCTGATGGTGACCGGCCATTTGCTCTTCAGCTACATTCCGCTGCAAACCATCGGCACCGTCGCCATGGACATTGCCTCCGAGGTCGACTCCGGCATCCTCATTTTTATACTTGCCGGCTTCGTGGCCCAGCTGATAGACGGTGCCCTGGGGATGGCCTATGGCGTGAGTGCCACCACTTTCCTGCTGAGCGTAGGGGTGAGTCCGGTGGCGGCCAGTGCCAGTGTGCATGCCTCTGAGATTTTTACCTCCGGCGTGTCGGGCTGGATGCACCTGAAGTTCAAGAACGTAAACAGCAAGTTGTTCAAAAGCATCGTGCTGCCCGGGGTGCTGGGGGCCATACTAGGAGCTTACCTGCTCTATGCCTTCGAGGATTACCTCTATGTCATCAAGCCGATTGTGGCCGCCTATACCATGTTTCTGGGCATTCTGATTCTGCGCAAAGTGTTGCGGAAGAAGACAAAGAAGAAGCCGGTGAAAAGACTTGGGTTTCTGGCCACAGCAGGCGGCTTCCTGGATGCCATTGGCGGTGGCGGCTGGGGGCCGATTGTGTCCTCCACGCTTATTGCCAAAGGCCGTAACCCGATGTATACCATCGGCTCTGTGAACCTGGCTGAGTTTTTTGTGTCAGTGGCCAGCTCGGCTACTTTTGTGGCCTTTGCCGGTATTTCTCATTGGCAGATTATACTTGGCCTGATCCTGGGAGGAGCCATCGCCGCACCGCTGGGCGCGTACCTGGCCCGTAAGCTGCCGGTTAAAACGATGATGATCATCGTGGGCATCGTGGTGATCATCGTGAGCCTGAGGCTGATGGTGCTGGCCTTGCCGTTTGATCTGCCTTGGTAATCCCGACACCATACTTTATCTATACTAACCTTATTACGCACGATACATGAAGGATAATGAGACTGGGGCGATTCGCCTGCAGGCACAACGCTCCCAGTACCGGGAGCACTCCGTACCCTTATACCTTACCTCCAGCTTCACGTTTGAGGACGCTGAGCAGGCACGCGCCGTTTTTGCCGAAGAGGAGCAGGGGCAGGTATACTCCCGCTACGCCAACCCGAACGTAGATGAGCTGCTCCAGAAGATGTGCTTCCTGGAGAAAGCCGAGGACGGTTTTGCCTTTGCCTCCGGGATGGGCGCTATTTTCGGTACGCTGGGGGCATTGCTGCAGTCCGGCGATCATGTGCTGGCCTGCCGTTCCGTATTTGGGTCTACGCACCAGCTGCTGGCCAATATTTTTCCGAAGTGGGGTATTAGCTATACGTATGCCGATGCGGCCAATCCGGAAGAATGGGAAAACCTGATCACGCCGGCTACCAAGCTTATACTTATCGAGACGCCCTCCAACCCTGGTCTGGAGCTGATTGACCTGGCGTGGCTGGGAGAACTGAAGCAAAAGCACAACCTGCTGCTGGTGGTGGATAACTGCTTTGCCACCCCAATCCTTCAAAATCCCACCGACTACGGCGCTGATCTGGTAATACACTCGGCCACCAAGTATATCGATGGGCAGGGGCGCGTATTGGGAGGCATAACGGTAGGCACCAAAGAACTGATCGCGCAGATCCGCTTCTTTGCCCGCCACACCGGTCCGGCTATCTCGCCGTTTAATGCCTGGATCCTGTCCAAGAGCCTGGAGACGCTGCAATTGCGCGTGGAAAAGCACTGTGAAAACGCCCTGAAACTGGCCGAGGCGCTGGAAAACCACCCGGCGCTGGAGAAGGTGAATTATCCGTTTTTGCCGTCCTTCCCGCAGTATGAACTAGCCAAAAAGCAGATGAAACAAGGCGGCGGCATCGTGACGCTGGAAGTAAAAGGCGGCTACGAGGCGGCCAAACGCTTTATCGATAACCTGCAGATGGCGAGCATCACCTCCAACCTGGGCGATACCCGCACCATCGTCACCCATCCGGCCTCTACCACCCACTCCAAACTGACCGAACAGGAGCGTCTGGCTACGGGTATCACGCCGGGTTTGGTGCGCGTTTCGGTGGGGCTGGAAAGTATAAGCGACATCATCGCAGACATACAGCAGGCGCTGGATCGGGTGTAATAGTTGTTAGTTATTAGTTGTTCGTTGTTAGAGCGGAAAATCTAACCTGCCTCTTCAAGAGCAGATCCGATTCATTTTCTTCGTTTTGTCATTCTGAAAGGATCTTGGTTGCATATAGCAGCAGCTTGACCTCCGGGGGTAGGGGCCCTCTTTCTCTACCAAGTTTCTTAACAGCATGTCAAAACTTAGATAGACCATAAATCAGAACTTAAGATTTTCTCTTTGGAGAAGGAAAGTGATGACAGCTATATTCAGTGAGATTTCTCAAGCCCACTCATCAAGTATAAATCTACTTTTACACCACCTGCAGCCATAGCTTGCAGGCAACAATTTAAACACATGGAAGTTAACCTTACACGCGTAGACGAGGATTTTCACTTTGTGGCAACAGGAGCCTCCGGAGTGGAAATTAACATAGACGGCTCACCGGAGATCGGTGGCCACAACGCCGGCGCCCGTCCGATGGAGATGTTGCTCATGGGCCTTGGAGGCTGCAGCGCCATCGATGTTATTCAGATATTAATAAAGAAGCGCCAGCAGATCGACTCCTTCAAAATTAACGTGAAGGCGGAGCGGGAGCAGGGGGAATTGCCTTCGGTATTTAAGCAAATCCACATCCATTTTATACTTGGCGGGCCACTGGAAGAACTGAAAGTACAACAAGCCATCCAGCTGTCGATGGACAAATACTGCTCAGTGGCAGCCATACTTTACAAAACCGCCACGATCAGCTATACTTTTGAGCTGGAGAAGTAGTCAAGGAAGGCACGAGCTGATTAAACAAAAAGCCGCTGCAAGTATAAACTGCAGCGGCTTTTCTGTGAGCTTCGGTTCCCTCGCTCGCCTCCGGCGAGTGTGCGCTTTTCTGGTGGCGTCCCGCCACTTAATACTCATCTTTCATTTGCTGGCGCGGATTTCCCCGAAATGCTTCGGGACAAGGCACCCCGTGCCTTATTTATCAGGTCGGATTTGCAATCCGACTGGGCCAGAGGCCCAACTATAGCCAGTCACGAGCGTGGACGCTCGCGCCATAAGAAAGAATGTAACGGCCCAGGTAAAGGGAAAAGCGGCCAGAGGCCAAACTATTACGCACACTCGCCGGAGGCGAGCGAGGGCAAATGATATCCATGCCGCAAGTTTAGTGACAGCGCAACTTGGGGCAGTTAATGAAGCCAGTTTGTAACTGGCGGAAGTATAAGTATGAACTGTGCCAGTTACAAACTGGCTGCCATACTTCACCACCAGTTTCCGCTTCGCTTAAACTGGCGGTAGGAGAAGAAATAAAAGTAAAAAGCCGCTGCAAGTATAAACTGCAGCAGCTTTTTGTTTTTATAACAAGTATAAACTTGTGGTTAATACTCAATCTCGGCTACCATACCGGCACCTACTGTGGCAAACGAAGTCTCATCCACCAATATAAAACCGCCGTTGGCGCGGTTGTCGGCATACTTGTCGAGCAGGAGTGGGGAGGCAGCTTTTATCTGCACACGGCAGATGTCGTTCAGTTGTATCTGGTCCACGTCCTCCAGGTGGTCGAGTGTGTTGATGTCGATTTTGTAATCGATGTTACGCACCACGCAGCGGGTTTCGGTGGAGTTGTGGCGGAGCAGCAGCTTGGCGCCGGGCTTCAGGGCCTTGTTGTGCATCCAGCATACCTCGGCCTCAAACTCCTGCGCTACTTCCAGGTTTTCAGCGGCTTTCACAATCATATCGCCACGGCTAATGTCCACATCGTCCTCCAGTTGCAGCACCACCGACATCGGGGCAAAGGCCTCTTCCAGCACCTGGCCGCCCAGTTCCACAGATTTAATGGTGGATGTCTGGCCTGATGGTTGTACCGTCACTTTATCACCGGCCTTATAGGTGCCGCTGATTACTTTGCCGGCATAACCGCGGTAGTCGTGGTGCTCGGCTGTGAGCGGGCGGATCACATACTGCACCGGGAAGCGCGCGTCCTCCAGGTTAAAGTCCTGCGACACGGGTACCTGCTCCAAATGCTCCAGCAGGCTGGGACCTTTGTACCACGGCATGGTCAGCTCGGAACCTTCCACGATGTTGTCGCCTTTCAGAGCACTTACCGGGATAAAGGTGATTTCTTTGGCGCGCAGCTTTTTGGCAAACTGCTTATAGTCCTCCACAATCTGGTTATATACCTGCTCCTCGTAGCCCACCAGGTCCATTTTGTTGATACAGATAACCAGGTGCGGGATGCCTAACAGCGAAGAAATGATAGAGTGGCGACGCGTCTGCTCCTGCACCCCTTTACGGGCATCTACAAGTATAATAGACAAGTTTGAATTGGACGCACCCGTTACCATGTTGCGGGTATACTGGATGTGGCCCGGCGCATCGGCGATGATGAACTTGCGCTTCTCGGTGGAGAAGTACTTGTAGGCCACGTCGATGGTGATACCCTGCTCGCGCTCTGCCTTCAGACCGTCTGTGAGCAAGGAAAGGTCCACCTGTCCGTCCTCATTCAATCGGCCGGAACTTTCAATGGCTTCCAGTTGGTCGGCAAATATCTGTTTGGTATCATAGAGCAGGCGGCCGATGAGTGTGCTCTTGCCGTCGTCTACGTTGCCGGCTGTTATAAATCGTAGAATGTCCATTAAAAATATCCTCCTTTCTTGCGGTCTTCCATTGCCGTTTCAGACAGTTTGTCGTCGATACGGGTAGCGCCACGCTCACTTATCTTTGACTCCAGAATCTCAGCGATTACCCCATCAATGTCGTGGGCTATACTTTCCACGGCAGCGGTACAGGTCATGTCGCCCACCGTGCGGAAGCGCACCTGCTTTTTCACCACCACATCGTCCGGCTCCTGGAAGATAAAGTCAGACCAGGCCATCAGTTTGCCGTCGCGCACCAGGCACTCGCGCTCGTGTGTGTAGTAAATATTGGGTAGTTCGATTTCCTCGCGCTTGATGTAGTTCCACACGTCCAGCTCCGTCCAGTTCGAGATAGGGAACACGCGCACGTTCTCGCCTTTGTGGACGCGGCCGTTGTAGATGTTCCACAGCTCAGGGCGCTGGCGTTTCGGGTCCCACTGGCCAAACTCGTCGCGCACCGAGAAGATGCGCTCCTTGGCACGGGCCTTCTCCTCATCGCGGCGGGCACCGCCGATACAGGCATCAAAGCCAAATTCCTCAATCGTTTCCAGCAGGGTATGCGTTTGCAGCGCGTTGCGGCTGGCATAGCGGCCCTTCGGCTCCGACAGGCTCTTTCGCTTGATAGTGTCCTCCACGTTTCGCACGATTAGCTTCTCGCCCAGGCGCTCTGCAAGCTCGTCGCGGTAGCGGATGGCCTCCGGGAAGTTGTGGCCTGTGTCGATGTGTACCAGTGGAAACGGGAACTTGCCCGGGCGAAACGCCTTCTCCGCCAGGCGCACCAGCGTAATCGAATCCTTTCCTCCTGAGAAAAGCAGGGCCGGCTTCTCGAACTGCCCCGCCACTTCGCGCATAATGTGGATTGCCTCTGCTTCCAGCTGATCGAGGTAGTCCAGGTATCTCTTTGTCATATCAATTTTGAATGAGCGATTGAGTGAATGAGTGAATGACATTGCTTTGTCAAGCCTTCACTTTCTAACTCTCTAATTTTTTAACTTTCTAACTTACTTGGCGTGCAGTCCGCACTCTTTTTTGGAGTTGTCTTCCCACCACCAACGGCCGGCGCGGAAGTCCTCGCCCGGCTGGATGGCGCGGGTACAAGGGGCGCAGCCAATGCTGACAAAACCTTTGTCGTGCAGCGGGTTGTAGGGGATGTGCAGGGCCTTTACGGTAGCTAGCACCTCGTCCAAAGTATAATTTAGCAGCGGGTTATACTTAATGAGCTGGTGCGCCTCGTCCCACTCCAGCAGCTGCAAGTCCTGGCGCGCACCCGATTGGTCGGCGCGGATGCCGGTTACCCATACCTGCACCCCCTGCAGGGCGCGGTTCAGGGGCTCCACCTTGCGGATATAACAACACTCCTTGCGGTCTTCAATAGAGTTGTAGAAGCTCATCGGGCCCTTCTCATTCACCAACTGCTCCACGGCCTCGTGCTTCGGAAAGTATACTTCCATGTTCTTGCCGTAGTGCTTGTTGGTTTTGTGCAGCAGCGTGTAGCTCTCGTTAAAGAGACGGCCGGTGTCCAGGGTGAACACGCGCACGGGCAGGTTCTGCTCAAAGATGTAGTGGGTGATGAGCTGGTCTTCGATACCGAGACTGGAGGAGAAGGCGATGCTGCCCTCAAACTCCTTGGTGAGGCGGCGAAGGCCTTCGGCTGCCGGTAAACCCGCCAGTGCCGTACGCAGCACGTCGAGCTTGGCCAGTAGTTCCTGTGATAAATCCATACTTTATAAATAATCTCTTTTGAAGTCGGTTTCTGGTTCCGGGGCATTAACAGCACCTGTTCAGCGACTGCTGCAAGGCAATTGCTGTTTGTGCTATGGCTCTTAACATAAAGCCTGCCAAGCCGGAAAAGTTCGGGAGGTGCAATTTTAGCACATGCAACAGCAACAACAGCAACACTCCTGAGGCGGTAGTGCCGTATTGATGTGTAAAGTAGCCCAAACTGTGGTGTTGCCACAGCCTGTTGCTGTACATGGTGCCGGTTGGTTGTTGTAGGTTTGCATCGCGTTATCCATTTATATGCCCCGGCCACGCCGGGATAGGATGTGGCACCTTACCTTGTCAGGAGGTTGCCAGAGGGTCCTGGAGCCTAGTCTCTCGCCTCTTCTCTATAAACTTCTACAGACGTTTCCGTCCTTTTAATATGAATGATGCAAAATTAAGGGTTTTTGTGAGAGATGTAAATTTTGTGTGTAAAATATTGGAAAACTTGCCGCCCGGCCGCGTTGGTTTTGAACTCAGGCGGCAAGTTTGGTGACATATTTTACAAGCGAGCGCTTGGCAATGGGCAGCAGCGACTGCTCCAGGGGCACCGGGAACCTGGACACCGCCGCGAAAGTGGCAGGGTTGGGCAACTCCTTGCGCTCTTTGATAAGCTGGATTTTGAGGTGTTCGTGGGTGAGCGTGAGGCCCCGCCGCACGGTTTGCAGGTGCTTGGTGTTGATGCCCCTATACTTCTCGTAAGTATTCTCAAAAACGGTGATGTGGTAGCTGTACACGTAGGTCTCCTTGCTCGCCGCGTGTTCCACAAACAGGTAGCCCTCGTCGTGGTAAATGGGCGTGATGCCCACCGGCGTAATCTCGAGGTGACGCTCCACGAAATCGTACAGTTCCTTGCCTTCGTTCAGGGCCGTGCTGAAAAGGGGAGTGGCGTACTGGATGATCTCCTCTATTTGCTCCATGGTCTCATCGTCCTGCACAATTTTCTCATACACGAGTTGCAGTTTCTCAAAATCGGCGCGGCTGATGCGTTGCGGAAAGGACTCGTATACCAGCTGTTTATGCTCCTTTACCTGCACCAGGTTGCGGTAGTGCATGATCAGGTCGGAGAAGACAGGGTAGAGGCGGTGCTGACTGAACTCGCCTTTCACGGCCTGCAGGTAGGCCAGCAGCAGGTACTTTTTATACTCAAAATCCAGGAGCCCTTCGGTAAGCCAGTTGACAGGTAGGGTGTTCATAAGCCATCAACTTAATTAGGTTAAACGTGTGCTATATAAACGAAAAAGGCAGGAAAATGGGTTATTCTTCCCGGTGCCTAAAACCTGAATGTGCAGCCTGGGCAAAGTATAAATTTTGCTCAGGCATTATGCGCTGGGGTGAGGTACAACTTAGCTCGAACCATTTATCCCGGCAATCAGGCCAATCAGCAAAAGGAAAATGTACACCAGCACGCTGCTTACGTTAGCGAGTATTTTCTTCCAGCCGCCCTGGTGCCGCAGGTGGTCCATCATGTAGTAGAACAGGCCGCCAATGCCCCCAGAAACAGGCACCATGATGAGTGGCAGAATCATCCGTCTCCACCCAGCGTCGGGGTTGGGGTTTTTGCCCAGCAGCAGGAAAATGACAACTAAGATTAAAGCCAGCCCTGCGCCCTGCAGCACGCGTTTGTACAGGGGAGCGGCGTGTACGGGTTGTTCCAAATCTTCGGGGTTGGTCATGGGTTCGGGGGGTATACTATCACTAGCTTTATACTTGGAGAGAGGGTACTCAGTTCTCTATAAACCAATTTTTACTTTGCTGGGTGATGATCAGGTGTAGTACAGTATAAGTTAATCCGTGTAGGGGAACTGCAGGAGTATATGCGAGAGAAGTATAAATTTAGCTGCCGAAGCTAGCTCCCGCCAAGGCCTCTGCATGAGCTATGGATTCAGCAATATTGCTGCCTGGGGTTCTGCACTTGTTTCTGCAACCTCTGTCTTCCCTTCTGATTTTACCTTTGAAAGAATGGATTCCAGGACAGGAAGCATGTTGTTCAGACTATTCGTTTTGATTAGAAAATTCCAGATGGGTTCGAACTTCTTCCACCCTCCCGTGTAAAAGAAGTGTTTGAGCTTGTGTTTGTGAGATGGATGACTCAGGCTGGACTTGAAAATATTTGACCAGCTGTAAAACTCCTTATAAGCCCAGTCATGTCCATTTTTAAGCTCTTCTGCAGTCAGGTTTGTTGTCTGGTAAACTACGTTTCGGGTATCGTATAAGTCCCAGTTCCTCGTCAAAATGCGCCCTTGTTGTTCCATGTCCTTAAAAAGTTTTGTTCCTGGATATGGAGTTAAGATATGGTAGGTAGAAGTTGTGATGGCATTTTTGACACCCCATTCAACTGTTCTCTTAAAGACATCCCGATCATCTTCATCAAGGCCAAACACAAAGCTTCCATTTATCATGATGCCTAGCGAATGCAGCCGGTTTACGGCTTTCTGATAATCCTTCTCCAGGTTCTGTTTCTTGTTACTTTGCTTCAGGTTAGCCGGGGAGAAAGTCTCGAAGCCGACAAACAAACTTCTTAATCCGGCCTCCGCCGCTTTCTCAATTAAATTACCTCTCAGGATAGAGTCTACGGTTGCCGCACCCTGAAAGACTCTGTTCATCCCTTTCATGCCATCAAATAGCGCACCTGCAAATTTTGAGTTACCCAGCAGGTGGTCGTCCAGGAAGTATAAATGCCGGCCGGGCAGCCTGTCAATTTCGGCCAGAGCATCATCCACTACTTGCGTGTAGAAACCTTTGCCTCCCTCAAAGAAGGCATCCTTATAGCAGAAATTACAATGATGGGGGCAACCTCTTGTGACAACTATAGAGTTAGGAACCAAATACTTATTCCGTTTGATAAGGTCTCTTCTGATGGGTGGAATCTTATCAAGTGTTCTGATACTGGAGCTATAAACTTTCTTCGGGTTATTGTTTTTGAAGTCTTTTAGGAACTGGGGGAAAGTTTCCTCCCCAGGTCCCAGGAAAATGGTATCTGCATGTGGAGCAGCCTCGTGAGGCAGAGAGGTAACATGGAGCCCACCAAGTAAAACGTAAGCACCCTGCTTTCTGTAATGGTCCGCAATTTTATACGCCCGGTATGCATTCGTGATGTATACCTGAATGATGACGAGGTCTGGACTGTCGTTCAAGTTTAATTCTTCCACATGCTGGTCCTGTAGATCAATCTCATCATCCGGAGACAAATAAGCAGCTAAGGTGGCGAGCCCAAGTGGCGGGAACAAAGAATACTTGATTGGCCGCCAAAACGGGCTTTCAGCCTCTGCGAGGGAGGGTAAAATCAGTTTTACTTTCATTTATGATGTGCTTCAAAATTATAACCTGCCAACTATGGAGTAGAAGGGCGATGTACTAAGGAAGAATGTCAGGCCTTTCCCCCTAACTCCCCGCCAACGGCGACCCGAAGATGCCGACTGCGACTTCTGCCCAGATTAGCAGGAGTGCCGCCAGCACAAGCACAATGAGAGCGATGCGGTAATCGGGCCTGCGGACTTTTCTCAGTACCAACTCGCACAACAGGCCCGTGCCCAGCAGCAGGCCACCGGCAAGTATAAAGTCGAACAGGCCCCAGTTGAAACCTACTGAGAAAAGCGTTCCGAATAACGGGATGGACAGCAGCACTGCCACTGTAAGTAAAATGCGGGAAAGTCTTTTGTTGAGCGTTATCATACTTGTATCTCCTTATTTTAAAGTGTTTTATGATTTAATAATTCGCCTTACTTAAAGCCAAACAGCAGCGGGAAAAGGAAAACCACGACCACCACCCAGGCCACGTATACCGGAATATAGAGCACGATAAACCGCCCAACTTCGGTGATAGGGGCTTTCTTTGTGGCGGCCTTGTAGAGCATCACCGTTACGATCAGCAGGTGTATCAGCATCAGCATGTTGGCCCCCAGCACCGCCACCCGGTTTGGTGTAATACCCCACTCCGATATGCGGAAGGAGATGGCAGACAGCGCAATGCCATTTACCACCACCGTCACCACAGACAGTAACAGCAGCACCCACACGCTCCAGGCAGTTTTTTCCTCGGTGGAGCTTTCGGCCACGGAGAAGAAAATCAGGGCCATCACCCCAACCAGCAGCGCGTTAAACAGCATCAGGAACTCCCGGTCGTTGTAAGGGTCTTTGCCCGAATAAATGATGGCGCCCAGGTAAATCACCAGCATGACGAGCACCAGCGGGCTGAACAGTTTGGCAATCACCGGTGATACCTTGTTGACCAGTTGCGGATTGGTTTGGGTAAGGTAGGTGGCCACGATGGGCACGGCAGGCAGACCAAACGCCACCACGTACTCAGCGTATAACTCCTCAATCTGAAAACCGATGAGCGCGAACAGCCCGATGGTGATGCCCGTCATCAGCACGCCGGCAATGACCAGGAGCGCCGTCATCACGGCCAGGTCGCCGTTGAAGCGCAGGAAGCCAAGGCGTTTTCTGTAGTTACTGAGATCATCGCCCACAAACGAGACCCCAAGTATAACCCAGAGCAGCAGCGGCAAGTGGATGCAGGCCAGCACCAGGGTATCGCTTTGCGGGTTATTCGGCAGGAAGTTGATGTACAGCAGGCAGACAAGCGTCGCGAAACCCAGGAAAGCAGCTTTGCCCTCTGGTAATTTGTTTTTCCAGGCGAAGTAGGCAGCCAGGAACGGGAACACCAGAAAGCTGATGTTGCGGGGATAGTAGAACTCTTCGCTGATGGGGAAAATGGCCGGTAGTTTGGCCAATATACCCGCCACCAAAGAGGCAATCACCACGAACAGGAGCTCTTTTCGGGAGCCCCACGATATTTCCTCGGTCTCGTAGTGGAGCCTTGCGTACCAGAATTCGGCGAGGGCGTTGCCTCGTATCTCGGGGTAAAGTATGCTGAACTCCCGTTTAAAAGGCCCCTTGTTGCTGCGGTACAGTCTTTCGAGCTGGCCCGGGTCGTGCAGGTGGGAGAGGATCTCGTTTTTCATGCGTTTATACTTTAAAGCTTATACTTCAGGATTTCCTGGATCTGATGCTCAATCCCACATGGTGCCAGCCAGCCCCAGCACAGTGCCCAGCCACAACCCGACAAAGTATACCACGATGCTCAGCAGTATGGCCACGGTACGGTTGAAGCCACGGGAGCTTTGATACTCCATAAAGGCATAGAAGGCGCCTCCCATGGCCCCGGCCAGTGGCGTCACAATCAATGGCCTGATCCTCCAGAACTTTCCCCACTCTGCAGGAGGGTTGTCCACCCCAAATACAAAGAATGAGATGACAAGTAAGGCGATGCCTGCCCCTATGAGCATAGGTTTGACTACTGACAGAGAGTTGGTTGATTGATTTTGGGATTCGTTTTGCTGTGCCATGGTTTTATACTTTTAAGTTGATAAATGTTGTTTTGTGTCTAAAGTACTTTGAGTTGCAAAGTTGGTGAGCAAAAAAATTTAGTCTAACTGACGGTTGTTTAAAATTAACTGCTCCAGAGCGTCTAAATGACTTTTGAAGGCTTCTCGTCCAGCCTCGGTGGCATGGTAGGTGGTGTTGGGTTTGCGGCCCACAAACTGCTTTTCCACGCGCAGGTACTCGGCCTCCTCCAGTGCCCGCAGGTGGCTGGCCAGGTTGCCGTCCGTCAGCTGCAGGGTTTCCTTCAGGGTGTTAAAGTCCACCTTGTCCTCCACCATCAGCACCGACATAATGCCCAGCCGCGCCCTGCTCTCGAAGGCCTTGTTTATATTTTCCAGGTACTCTTTCACAGGTGGCTAGCGTTCGTATTTAAAGTACATCAAGGTACCATACACCATGTGCAGCACGCCAAACCCCACCGTCCAGGCAAGCAGGCCGTAACCGGTAAAAAAGCTGACCAGCAAGCCAAGTATAACTTCGCAAATGCCCAGGTACCGTATGTCGCCATACGTATACTTGCTCCCGTTTATCAAGGCAAGACCATAAAAAACGAGCATAGCAGGGGCTACCAAGTATAAAATGCCGTGGTAAAGCAGGATAGCACAGAAGATGCCGCCAGCCGCCAACGGAATGGCCAGGTTCACGAGCAGGCGCCTGGATTTGCTGTCCCACAGGCGGTGGTGGTTAAGCTTGGCCTTGCGCGCGGTAAAGTATAAGGCAGATCCAATAGCAAGGACGAGCACACCCAGGGCCACAGCCACCATAAACTGGATGCTGGACCAGGTAAGGGTGGCGCCACTATCCTGGCTGTAAGTTACATTGTACTGGCTCAGGTGCCACTTTACAACAGCCGCCCCGGCAAGCGCCGACAGGCCCGCCGCCACCCCGGATAACCCGCTAAGCGAGATAAAACGGGAAGAGCGATCCATGATGTTGCGGATCTCGTGCAGGGCTTCTAACTGGTCTTGCTGCTGATTCATGATAAAGTACTTTGAGTTTCAAAGTTAATAGGGCTTTACGTAAAGTCAAGCATCAAGTATAAAAAATGTTGGAATAAATTATCGGCACTGATTATGCCGCGCAGTCAGCAAAATTGAGAGGCTTATACTTCGGGCAGGACTAACACAAGAACCGGAAGCGCAAGTATAAAACCTGTTTAACCAAACCCCCGGCCTTACGTTTAAATGGCAAACCAAGGGGCAGGAAGTAAAAACTATCCGTTCTGCCGCTTGTTATACTTGAAAACAGATAACCTATGAACTATACAGAGAACTACGAAGGCATAAAACTAGACGTACAGGCGGTTGATATTTCCATCTCGGATGCCCTGCAGCAGGGCGTGCGCGACGTGATAGACAAGGTAAAGCGCCACAACAAGAAGATAGATTCGGTGGATGTATACTTTAAAGAAGAGCCTAACCAGTCGACCAACACCAAGAGCGTGCGCATGCGCGTGGGTATTCCGGGCAACGATGTGTTTGCTCAGGATGAAGGCGATAACTGGTTTGAGCTGCTGAAAAACGTAGAAGACAAACTGAGGCGACAACTGGAGAAGCGCTAAGCTGCCACCGGCCGTAAACCACAAAACCCGCTGCACTTACCAAGATAAGGCAGCGGGTTTTGCGTTTGGCGCTTTTATAATTCGAATTTTAAAACCTAAGTTGCGATTAACCCACCCCCGCCCCTCCAAGGAGGGGAATTTCTAGAATTTTATTATGATTCCCCTTCTTGGAGGGGTTAGAGGTGGGTTTACACTTCAGCGAAGTAGGCGTTAATATTTAAAGTATAGCAAAGTATAAATCATACTTCACAACTGCACTAAAGTATACCATGAACCACACCTACTACCAGCACAAAAACATCCTGATTACGGGTGCCGCGCAAGGCATCGGGTTGGGCATGGCAGAGGCCTTTGCCAGGGCCGGTGCTAACGTCATCCTCACCGATGTGGACGAGGAGGCGGGCCTGCAGGCGCTGCAGCGGCTGAAAGGGCTGTCTGCGGAGTTTATACCTTGTGATGTAAGTATAGAAAGCCAGGTGCAGGAGCTGATGCGGCAAGTGGGGGAGAAGTATACTTGCCTGGACGCCCTCCTCAACAACGCCGGCATAGCCGACCCGTTTCAGGGGCCGCTGCAGGATCTAAGTATAACTGAATTTGATAAAGTGCTCTCCGTGAACCTGCGCGGCCCCTTGCTCTGCGCCAGGTATGCGCTGCCCCTGCTGCAGAAGGCCGCGCACCCCGCCATCCTGAATATTACCAGCACCCGTGCCTTTATGTCGGAGCCGGATACCTTTGCTTACTCGGCCTCCAAAGGTGGCTTGGAGGCACTCACACACTCTCTGGCCGTTAGCCTGGGCAAGGACGGTATCCGCGTAAACGCCATCGCCCCGGGCTGGATTGAGACCGGCAACTGGAAGAAGGAAAGCCAAACGTATGAACCCCGGCACTCTGAAGAAGACAAGCAGCAGCACCCGGTGGGCCGCGTGGGCCTGCCGCAGGACATCGCCGAGGCCGCCCTGTTTCTCTGCTCCGACAAAGCTGGCTTCATCACCGGCCAGAGCCTTTCCATCGACGGCGGCATGACCGTGAAGATGATCTATAGGTAGAGAGTTTGGGAGTTTAGGAGTTAGAGAGTTAAAGAGTTAGAAGGTTAGAAAGTTTGGTGGGGGTAGAGATGAAATTTATACTTGCGCCATCTTTCAAAGGCTCAAAGGCTTATTAATTCTTTAAAAGATTGACGTGTGTGGCCGTACAACCCTTGCCAGGCTTAAGGGGTAAAACCTATGGTTAAGATGATACGCTGATGAGAAACCTGCCACCAAACCTGTCGCTGCTTTATATTACCAACCCGATGTGTGCCTGGTGTTATGGCTTCACGCCTGTCATTCGCCGGCTGCGGGCCCTGTGGCAGGGGCACCTGGAGGTGCAGGTGCGCTTCGGGGATTTGCAGGCGCACGATTCTAAGCCCTTGCTGCACGACCAGAAAGAGCGGCTGGCCATTAGCTGGCACCGGGTGCAGGAGCGCACGTATCTGCCGTTCGAGTACCGTTTCTTCATCCAGCGCAGTTTTGTGTTTAACACCGAACCCGCCTGCCGCGCCATGCTCTGCGTGCGTTTGCTACGCCCTGTGCTGACGCTGGAGGTGCTGCGCGCCATGCACTCTGCCTTCTTTGTAGACAACATCGACCTGAAAGAAACCCGTGAGCTAGTGCGTTTGGTAGGTCTTTTCGGGATACGCGAGAACCTCTTTTTGACCCTGTTTGAGTCGGACGAGATCATGCAGCAGATGGAGGAGGAGTTTGCCTACGTGGACGAAATCGGGGCCACCACCTTCCCCAGCGTGTACCTGAACACCAGCGACGGGCCCCAGCGGCTCACGGCCGGCTACGTAGACCTGCACGAACTGGAGCAACGTATTCTGCAACTTAGATAGCGGCCAAAGTATAAGTTTATACTTTCTTGATATTTGTTTAGGTATATAGTGGTTTCATAGCATCTATGACAACCCATGCACTCCTATTGTCGTATATTAGAATTCTAGTATATTTAAGTGTTCTTGAATAATAAATAAAAAGAGAACCAGACCCCCCATGAGAAGCAAGACCACCACGAACCAAGTTGATGAGTATGTAGAGAAGCTGTCGCCGGAAAAGCGACTGCTTGCCCAGGAAGTGCGCCGCATTATAAACACCTCCGTTGCCCACCTGGAGGAGAGCGTGCGCTGGGACTGTGCCTGTTACTTTTTCTATGGCCCGGTCTGCTACTTCGCCTCCTCCCGCAGCGGCATCCACTTTGGTTTTTTCAGGGGCAGAGAGATGGCAGACCCGCATCGCCGCCTGGTAAGCCGCAATGGCCAGCACCCGCACATCAAGATCCGCACCATCGCCGACATAGACGAAGTATACTTTGCCGACCTCGTGCGGGAAGCGGTGCACCTGAACCAGAACTAATTTCCGTCAGAGCGCGTCCTCGTGGCTGCAGACCTCGTCGGGGCTCTCGAGCTCCAGCGTTACGTGCTGAATATCCATTTCGGCCATGGCGGCGCGCACCTCTTTTTTAAGCTCCTCGGCCTGCGCCGGCGGAAGCAGAGTGCCCGTCACAGCGTGCACCGTCAGGATATGGTAGCTTCCGTCCATCGTCCAGACATGCAGGTCGTGCACCGAGGAAATGCCGGGAATTGCCTGCAGTTTTTCCTCAATCTCCTGCGGCTTCAGGTGAGGAGGGGAGGCTTGCAAGAGGATGGTCATGGTCTCGCGCAGGTTGCGCACCACGTTGTAGAGCACGTACGCCGTAATGGCCACCGACAGGAGCGGGTCTATCCAGGGCAGGTCGAAAAAGTATAGAATGATACCGCCCACCAGCACCGCCACCCAGCCCAGCACATCCTCCATCAGGTGCAGCCTCACCACACGCTCGTTGATGGAATTTCCTTTTTTCAGCCGGAGTACAGCGGCCCCGTTTACGACTATACCAAGTATAGCGAAGCCAATCATGCCGGGCGCATGCACCTCTTCCGGGTTCCAGAGGCGGGGGATGGCCTCAGAAAGTATAAAAAAGGAACCAACCAGCAGCACAACCGAGTTTATAACGGCACCCAGTATAGAAAACCGCTTATAGCCGAACGTATACTTGTGGTCGCGGCCGCGCTTGGCTACTTTCTCAAAGTACCAGGCAAGGCCCAAGGAAAGCGAGTCGCCGAGGTCGTGCAGGGCATCCGAAAGTATAGCCACGCTGTTTATCCAGAGGCCGCCCACTATCTCCAGCAGGGTGAAACCCAGGTTCAGGAAGAAGGCAACCTTAATGTTGCTGCCCTCTCCGTGGTGGTGCCCGTGATGGTGGTGGTGATGTCCGTGTGCCATTAAATACGAAACGATTTGGTGCGTTTAATAGTGCCAGGCCAGGTTTGGCTGTTAAATTTTGGCTTCCAGGTTGTACATTTGTGTGCCGCGGATGGGAGCCAGTCCCTTTGCTAACACCTATTGCCCATGAAGATACTGCTTATTGAGGACGAACCCAAAGTCGCCTCCTTTATAAAAAAAGGCCTGGAGGAGCAGAACTACGAGGTGGATCAGGCGTATGACGGCAGCCTGGGCATCCGGCTGGCGCTGCAGAATGAGTATGACCTGATCATCCTCGACATTATCCTGCCCCACATAAACGGGATCGACGTGTGCCGCGAGATCCGCCGCCACAACAGCACGGTGTCCATCCTGATGCTAACGGCCCTCGGCACCACCGACGACAAAATAACCGGCCTGGACGCTGGCGCCGACGATTACCTCACCAAGCCCTTTGAGTTTAAGGAACTGCTTGCCCGCATCCGGGCCGTTTCCAGAAGAAGCAACGATAACAACGTGGGCGAAAAGCTGAGTATAGCCGACCTGGAGCTGGACGTGATGCGCAAAACCGTTACGCGCGCCGGTAAACCCATCAGCCTGACTGCCCGCGAGTTTACCCTGCTGCACTACCTGCTGCGCAACAAAGGCCGTGTGGTGTCCCGGGTGGACATCACCGAGCAAGTATGGGAAACTTCCTTTGACACGGGCAGCAACGTGATTGACGTATACATTAACTTTTTGCGCAAGAAGATTGACAAAGGCCATTCATCCAGGCTGATACACACGCTGGTGGGCATGGGGTATGTACTTAAAGAGCAGGACGAGGGATGAAAATACGCTCTAAACTAACGCTGCAGTTTGCCAGCATCGTGGCCCTGATCATGATCGTGTTTTCGCTGGTGGTATACTCTTTCACCTCCCTCTACCGGCAGGATGATTTCTACAAGCGCATTCTCCGGAGGGCAGAGGTAACGGCCCGCTACGTGCTGGAATCCGATAACGTAAGCGCAGAGCAGCAGCGGCAGTTTATGATAGATTTCTACCACGAGCTGCCGCAAGAAGCGGTCCGGGTGTTTGATGCCGAAGGCAACGAGGTCTTTAGCCACGGCGATGGCGACCTGGGCATAACGCCGGCTATACTTGGGCACCTGCGGCAAAGCCAGGTGCTCGAGTATGACAACGACGTGCGCCAGGTGGTGGGGATTATGTATGAAAACGATGGGCGCGCGTACCTTGTGTTTGCCTCCAGCATAGACTCCTACAGCCTCCGTAAGCTTCAGAACCTCAAAATTATTCTGGTAGTTGGCTTTATGGGTTCCCTGGTAGTAGTGGTGCTGGCGGGCTGGCTGTTTTCCAAGCAGGCATTAAGACCCATCACCAAAGTGGTAGACGAGGTAGAGAAGATTAGCGCCAGCGACCTGCACCTGCGCCTGAGCAATGCCGACGGAAAAGACGAGCTGTCGCACCTGGCCCAGACCTTTAACAACATGCTGGACCGCCTGGAGCAATCCTTCGAGATGCAGAGCACCTTTGTCTCCAACGCCTCGCACGAGCTGCGCACGCCGCTCACCACCATGATCGGGGAACTGGAAGTGGCCCTGATGAAGCCGCGTGAGAAAGAAGAGTACCAGCGCGTGCTCCGCAGCACCTTGGAAGATGCCCGCCTGCTCACCGAGCTCTCCAACGGCCTGCTTCAGATTGCCCAGGCAAGTATAGACCAATCCAAAATAAAGCTGTCGATGCTGCGCTTTGATGAGCTGGTATGGATGGCCCGCGACCAGGCCCTCAAACGCCAGCCCAACGCCCGCATCGAAATTGACTTTGCCAGTTTCCCGGATGATGAGAAGCGCCTGATGGTGCAGGGGAACGAGGCCCTGCTGCTGATCGCGGTGCTGAACGTGCTGGAGAACGCAATTAAATTCTCGCCGGACGGGCAGGTGGCCAGGGGGCAGATTGAGGTGCAGAGCCGCCAGGTGGTGCTGCGGGTGCAGGACCGTGGCCTGGGCATTGCCGCTGAGGATCTTAAACATGTATTTGTGCCGTTCTTCCGGGCAGATAACGTACGCAATATCACCGGGCACGGCATCGGGCTGCCGCTGGCAGAACGCATCCTCAAGCTGCACAGGGGCGGTATCGAAGTGCACTCGCAGATAAACAAGGGCACCGAAGTGATGATCTCCCTGCCACAGGCTTACCACACAATTTCCGCCTGAAACTCATTTTAATCTCCTTTTAATGTCGTTTTAATTTCGCCTTAATCTTGCTCACGTAGTTTTGTAACAGTTAGGTGAGACAGGTTAATCTACGCTTGCGCCCTGCATTAGCGGGCGCGGCGTAGAGGCTTGCCGGTAGTTAGTAAGACGAAGTATAAACATGACAGAAAGAGGAGAAAGAGTAAATTATTTAGCCACGCTCGGCAAGGATTTTCCTTCGGGCCTGGTCGTGTTCCTGGTGGCGCTGCCGCTGTGCCTTGGCATTGCGCTCGCATCCGGTGCCCCCTTGTTTGCCGGTATCATCACCGGTGTGGTAGGTGGTGTGGTCGTGGCATGGCTCAGCGGCTCGCAGCTAAGCGTAAGTGGTCCGGCGGCAGGCCTCACGGTGATCGTGCTGAACGGCTTAGAAGCCCTGCAGACCTATGAAGCCTTTTTGGCGGCAGTCGTACTGGCTGGTGCCCTGCAGATAGGGCTTGGCCTGCTAAGGGCCGGCGTGATTGGGTTATACTTCCCTTCCTCGGTCATCAAGGGGATGCTGGCAGCCATCGGCCTAATCCTTATCATTCAGCAGGTTCCCCGTTTCATGGGTGCCAACGAGACGTTCTACAGCACACTTTTCTCTGATGTAACAGCCGGTCTGGCCTCCATGCACACCGGGGCGCTCCTGATTGGTGCCATCTCGCTTGCCATCCTGATACTTTGGGATACCCCCGCGGTGAAGAAATTCAAGGTGGCAAAGTCAGTGCCCGGCGCTTTGATTGCGGTGCTGCTCTCCATCGGTCTGAACGAGTTGTTCAAGGCTTCCTTCCCGGCTCTGGCTGTGGGCTCTGGAAACCTGGTGTCGCTTCCGGTGATTGGCTCGCTGGCAGAAATGGGAGGCGTGCTGAGCTTCCCTGACCTGGGCGCCTTTGCCAACCCGCAACTGTACGTGGTGGCCTTTACGATCGCCATTGTGGCCAGTCTCGAAACGCTGCTTAGCGTAGAGGCCATCGACAAACTGGATCCGCACAAGCGCCGCACCCCAAATAACCGGGAGCTGCTGGCGCAGGGTGTCGGCAACATGACAGCCGGTATGCTGGGTGGCCTGCCCATGACAGCGGTAATCGTGCGCGGTACAGCCAATGTTACCTCGGGCGCCCAAACCAAAATGTCGGCCTTTATACATGGCGTGTTCCTGCTCCTGTCGGTGCTGTTCCTGGCCAACTTCCTGAACCTGATTCCGCTTTCAGCGCTGGCCGCAGTGCTCCTGATGGTAGGCTACAAGCTCACCAAGCCAAGCCTGTACAAGCAGCAGATCAAGATCGGGGCAGAGCAGTTTATTCCCTTCATCATCACCATCCTGGCTATCCTGTTCACCGACCTGCTGGTGGGTATCTGCGTGGGCCTGGTAGTAGGCGTGTTCTTCATCCTGAAAGCCAATTACAAGTCGCCCTACTTCTTCCATAAGGAGGAGCACCGCGAGCGCGAGGTTATCCGGATCAAACTGAGCGAGCACGTGTCTTTCCTGAACAAGGCCAGCATTGTGCTTACCCTGGACCACCTGCCGCATAACAGCCACGTGATCATCGACGGGGAAAACTCAGAGTATATCGACTACGATGTGCTGGAGGCGATACAGGAATTTAAGAAGACAGCACATGAGCGCAACATCTTTGTGGAGCTGCTTAATATCAAGGAGGTAGCAGTGATGGATGTGCATTAATACGGCAGTGCAGGCATCATATTTAAATAATTTGTAATACTTTTAAAGGCTATAAAAGCATATATGGAGCAGATTTTTGAGAATAATAAGAAGTGGGTAGCCACCAAACTGGCTGAGGACAGCGAGTTTTTCCTGAAACTGGCCAACGGGCAGAAGCCACGTTACCTGTACATTGGCTGCTCAGACAGCCGCATTCCGATAAACGAAGTAACCGGCACAGGCCCGGGCGAGATATTTGTGCACCGCAACATCGCCAACATGGTAGTGCACACCGATATGAACCTACTCTCGGTGCTGCAGTACGCTGTGGAGGTGCTTAAAGTAAAGGATATTATTGTGTGCGGCCACTATGGCTGCGGCGGTGTAGCGGCGGCGGCCACCAACAAACAGTTTGGCCTTATCGATAACTGGTTGCGCAATATCAAGGATGTGATACGCCTGCACGAGCAGGAACTGATGAGCATTGCCGATGAGGAGCAGCGCCAGCGCCGTCTGGTGGAGCTGAACATTATAGAGCAGGTGCATAACCTGTCAAAAACCTCTATCATCCAGAATGCCCAGCTTGGGGACAACCCGCCAAGGCTATGGGGATTAGTGTATGATATTAAAGAAGGCTTACTACGCGACCTGAAAGTGCGTGATGGGGAGTTTAAGCAGTTTGAGCACATCTACTGCGTAACCGGAGAAGTGACCACTACTACCTAAGTACCTAAATGTTTATGTTTAGTTTGTTGGAGCCTCCTGTTTTACAGGAGGCTCCTCTTGTTTTATCTGTTATAACCCGGCACGTAGCTCAGGGTTAGCTGGAATCCAGTGTTGTAGCGCTCGCGGCCTTCATAGCTTCCCTCATCATCCAGCTTCTTCAGCCCGCCATTGTAGCGCAGGCCCAAGCCAATGCCGCTCGGGGCACGGTACCCGATTCCGGCAGCGTAGCCAAAGTCGATGGGGTAGGGGTTGTCGGTGATATCAGTTTCGGTGGTAGTGGTGGTGTTAGAACGGCTCACCTCTGTAATTTGCTTGCCCTTCAGCAGGAAGGAAACCTGGGGGCCTAGCTCAAAGTATAGGCCGCTTACCTGCAGGTGCAGCAACACCGGAATGTCCAGGTAGTTCAGGCGAAGGCGGTTCTCGATATCGGTGCCATTGGTGCTGTAGCTGTGCTTGGCGCCTTTGGAAGTGAACAGGGCCTCGGTCTGCACGCCTATCAGTTCGTTAAGGCCGTAGCGGGCGGTAAGGCCGACGGTGTAACCAGGGCGGTAGTCATGGTTTTTTGCATCATCGCCTGTTAGGGAGCCATAGTTAAGACCGGCTTTAATGCCCACACTTTGGGCGCTGGCTGTGCCTGCCATCAGGGCCAGGCCTAAACCAAGTAGTAATTTCTTCATGTTAAAGTATAAAATGTTAACTTTAAAATAATGGCTGTGGCCATGTAGGGCGGCACATGCTCCGGCAAAAGTATAAAATTCTTTGAATATAGAAGCCTGAAATGCAAAAAGCCCTGCTACCTTGGTAGCAGGGCTTTTTTATTGGATTGATTATGTTGACTTACCAACGGTTGCCGCTCAGAAACGGCCGCCTGTCAGTAGGCCTACCATTCATAGTCTCTTCTGGAAGAGGAACCGTAGGAGTAGGGAGGTCCGCTATAGGTGTTCCCGTACCCAGACGAGCTGCCATACCGGTTGCCGGTATTGTAGTCGCGGTCCCTGTCGCGGTCGCGCATCTCGTCCATTCTTCTGCGGCGCTCAGCCTCCTCATCCCCAAACCAGGATTTTATCTCATCACCGGCGCGGTCAAAGAAGCCTCTGTCGTCATCACGGTATCTGTCGCGGTCGTAGCCGGAAGAAGAGTGGCGGTCTCTGTCCCAGTTGCTGCTGCCGCTGTAACCAGATGATCTATAGCCTGTATTGTCTCTGTCGGAAGATCCGTAGCTAGAGCCCATGCTTCTGCCGGAGTAGCCCGTGCCGTAGGTGCCCATGCCGTATGTGGAGCCGCTGCCATAGCCTGTTGATCCGCTGCCGCTTCCGTAGTTTCCGCTATAGCTGGAGCCGCTGCTGTACGTAGAGCCTGGGCTGTAAGACGAGCCGGAGCCATAGGAAGATCCTGAGCCGTAGCCAGAACCAGACGAACGTCCATAGTTAGAAGAGCCATAGTTACTGCCGCTCCAACGGCCGCTGTCGCGCATCTCGTCTCTTCTTCTGCGGCGCTCGGCATCGTCATCGCCAAACCAGGACTTTACTTCATCCCTGGTGCGGTCCCAGGTATCACGGTCTCCGCTGCTGCGGCCGTAGTCTGAGCTGTAGCCCGAAGAGCCGTAGCCATAGTTAGAAGATCCGGTACCGGCAGAGCGGCCATAGGATGACGTGTTGCCATAGCCCGAACCGGTGTATGCATCCTGGCCGGAACCAAAACCTGATTGGCGCGAGCCATAGCCGGACGAGGAAGAATCGTAGCCTGTGCGGCGGCTACGGTTTGTCAGGTCAAAATCGTTTGAATAATAGTTTCTGGCAGAACCTCTTGACTGGGTCCTGTCATTGTCGTTGTACGGGTTGTAGCCCGAGTTCTCATAGCTTCTCATAGCTTTTCGTTTTAATTTAAAGATGTTACGGCGTTAAAAAAGAACGTTTTACGAGCGCATTTATAGGAAAATGCGTTCGCAGTGTTTTTTACGGAGGTCAGGATGATATGTTATCCTGACCGATAGTTAAGTAGGATTTACCTGTTTGTGTCCGCCTCCATTTTCAGTAAAGCTCAGCTATTTTATACTTTGCGTTTTTTTGTGCAATTCCATGGCTGCATTGCGTTTGCGCGTAGTTGCTGCTAAACATATTTTAAATTGTACTTTATTCTTATGTATGGATATCTTGCTTTTTCACTAAAGCTATATTGATTAGTCCTAATATACTATTATTTAGTGTGTTGTATGCTGATTTTTAGGATTAGTTCCATGTGGAAAATATAATTAAATTTGTAAAATTTTACTGAATTGTTTTGTAGGTTTGGTGGCAATGTATAACTTTGCGCTGCGTTGGATAGGAGCGGCCGCGGTAAATACTGGCTAAGTAGTACAATTTTGCTGCGCAACGACCTAGCGACTGCAAGTTATTTTAGCCAAATTACCTATGAAACTGAAAACAATCCTCGCCTCATTAGCTGCTGTAGCGGTACTTACCTCTTGCGAGGACATCTTTGAAGGCGGCAGCCTGCAACCAGACGGCTCAACCCCAAGCCTGACCATCAACAACCCGAGTAAAAACCAAAAAGTGACGGCTACCACAGGCCTGAGGGTGAATATTACGGCTGTTGACAAGGACAACGTGGAGAACCTGACCTTTACGCTGCGTGGAGAGGGTTCGGAGAGGGCCGTGATAAACTTCAGCACCAAACCGGGCAGAAAGGTAGTGGAGTTTGACACCACACTGAACGTAAGCGGCGTAGCGCCTGGTACCTACGAGTTAGCTGTTTCGGCTACGGATAAGCGCACAAACCTGACTGTGCAGCAAGTGCCTGTACTTGTGAAGTAATTAAACGAACGTATACTTTTCCTGTTGAGGCGGCTATAAGCAATTATAGCCGCTTCTTTTTTTATCAGAATTCTTGCCCGGCCAGATCAGAACTGGTACACGACCTGCCACTGCTCGTTTAGGGTAAGCGAGGCATCGAAGGGTTCTCCGGTTTTCTGGGAGATGAAGCCTTTGATCTTCGGCGTCTTGCCTTTCAGCAGCAGCGCTGCAATCTGCTTTTCCGACAGCTGTTTGCCGCCCATCTCGAAGGGCACCACAAACTGGCAGCCCTCCCGGAACCGGCTGCAGCCATAGGCCGCCTTTCCCTTCAACAGTTTTCCCTGCTTGCAGCGCGGGCATTGCTCAAATGGATCTTTGGCAGTAGCTTTTTCTACCAGTTCTATTTGCAGCTGGTTGTCGGCGCCCAGTTTCAGGATGGCGTCAAAGCTTTCGCCTTGCTCGTTTTTAAGCCCTTTGATGGTGGGTGTCTTTCCCTTGCTAAGCAGGGCCTGCACCTGTTTCTCAGTCAGCTCCTTGCCATGCTGCGCAATCGGGATGAGGAAGCGGCAGCCTTCTTTGTAGCGGATGCAGCCATAAGCCTTGGAGCCTTTGAGAATGTGGCCTTCTTTACAAGCGGGGCAGGAGCCAAGCCCTTGAGTTGGGGCCGTTTCCTTCTTTTCCGTTGGCTTGGCAGTGGCTGGCTTTTTGCCTTTCGCGGCAGGTTTTTCCTCCTGCTGCGGCTCCAGCGTCACGGTAGCGCGATCATACTTTACCTCCTGCACCAGGTTGGTGACAAACTGCTCCAACTCCTTCAGGAAGGACTCAGCCTTAAACTCCCCACCCTCAATCTGGCGCAGCTTGCGCTCCCACTGCCCGGTCATCTCCGCCGACTTTAGCGTCTCGTTTTTGATCACGCCAATCAGGTCAATGCCCATCTGCGTGGGTACGATTTTCTTTTTCTCCTTGCGGATATACTGGCGCTTGAACAGGGTTTCGATGATGGCGGCACGGGTAGAGGGGCGGCCGATACCGTTTTCCTTCAGCGCCTCCTTCAACTCCTCATCGTCCACCTGCCGGCCGGCTGTTTCCATGGCGCGCAGCAGGGTGGCCTCGGTATACTCTTTGGGCGGGTTGGTCATTTTCTTTTCCAGCAGCGGCTCGTGCGGCCCGTGCTCGCCCTTCTCAAAGTGCGGCAGCACACCGGCGGTTTCCTCTTCCTCCTTGCCTTCTTTGCCTGCTGGCGCGTCCGACGATTTCACGTCCTCGGCCCCGTACAGCACGCGCCAGCCCGGCTCCAGAATCTGCTTGCCACGCACCCTGAAAGTATAGCCCGCCGACTCGGCCATCACCGTGGTGTTGCTCACGATACAGTCCGGGTAAAAGGCGGCGATGAAGCGGCGCGTGATGATATCGTACACATCCGCTTCGCGGCCATACAGGTTGCTGGCCGAGTCGCCGGTCGGGATAATGGCGTGGTGATCGGTCACCTTATTGTTGTTGAAGACTTTCTTCGTCTTGCGGATCTTGCTCTGCAGCAGCGGCGCTACCTCCTGCCTATAGTTCGTCAAACCGCCTAGGATGCCCGGTATTTTCGGGTAGATATCGTCGGGGAGGAAGGTGGTGTCTACGCGAGGGTAGGAGACAACCTTCTTCTCATACAGGCTCTGCACCGTCTTCAGCGTCTCATCGGCCGACAGGCCGTGCTTGTTGTTGCACTCAATCTGCAGCGAGGTCAGGTCGAAGAGCTTGGGCGGCGACTCGGTGCCCTTCTTCGTCTCCACGTCCGTTATCGTCAGCTCATCCTGCTTGATGGCCTCCATAATCTTCCGCGCCTCCTCTTCCTTTTGGAAGCGGCCGTTGGTGCTCGCAAAGGTAGTGTCGCGGTACACGGTTTTAAGCTCCCAGTAAGGCTGCGGCACAAAGTTGGCAATCTCGTGGTGGCGGTTCACAATCATGGCCAACGTGGGCGTCTGTACCCGGCCAATGGATAAAGTCTGGCGGCCGCCGTTGGCATACTTAAGCGTGAACAGGCGCGTGGCGTTCAGGCCCAGCAGCCAGTCGCCGATGGCGCGGCTCTTGCCCGCCTGGTAGAGCAGGTCAAACTCAGAGCCTTCCTTCAGCTTGGCGAAGCCCTGGCGGATGGCATCCTCGGTGAGCGAGGAGATCCAAAGGCGCTTGAAGGGTTTTCTATACTTGGCCTCGGTCAGCACCCAGCGCTGAATCACTTCCCCCTCCTGGCCGGCGTCACCGCAGTTAATCACCTCTTCGGCGTTTTCCAGCAGCCTCTTGATGATGCCGAACTGCTTCTGCACGCCGCTGTCGTTCATCAGCTTGATGCCATACTTCTCGGGCAGCATGGGCAGGTCGTAGAGGCTCCAGCGCTTCCACTCGGGGCGGTAGTCGTCGGGCTCGCGCAGGGTGCAGAAGTGGCCGAAGGTCCAGGTGACCTGGTAGCCGTTGCCCTCAAAGTAGCCGTCTTTTTTTGTCTTGGCGCCAATCACCATGGCAATCTCGCGGGCTACACTTGGTTTCTCAGCAATGCAGACTTTCAAGCTGTTAAGGGGTTAGGTACGTGACAAACAGAATCCAAATTTAACGTTTTTATACCGCATCTGCGAATATTATCCCCACTTAAACAGCCCGCCGGGGCAGTGGATGTGTAAACATTTATCCGGATGGATGGTTTGGGAAGCACCATCGTATACAAAGTATAAAAGCGGCTAGGGCTAAAGTATAAACCTATGGCTGTAATTGCTTATTAGAAGTATAGTGCTACTATTAGGGCCTTTAGTGCTAAACATTGGGCTCTTTGTGAATGTATTACGGAATGAAAAGACTACTACAGAATTATACATGCTTCCTATAAAGAATAAGTATAGCCGCGGTTTGATAGCTGCGGGTATATTAGCGCTGGGCGTACTGGGGCAGGCCTGCGAAGAGTTTGAGTACAGCCCCTACGAAATCAGGCTGCGCGAGGACGAAAAGAACATCAACGCCCGGAATCTGGCACGCATCCACGACCTGGGTCTGACGGCATCTGATACGCTGCGGTTTATACTTACGGCCGATACACAAGGGTTTTATGCCGAGAACGAGCAACTGGTGGCGCACATCAACCAGCGCGACGATATCGACTTTGTGCTTATCGGGGGCGATTTAACGGACTTTGGCCTGACGAAGGAGTTTCGCCTCGTGCACCAGGATTTTAAGACGCTCAAAGTACCTTACCTGGCCGTGGTGGGCAACCACGACGCCATCAACAATGGCAAGCAGGTGTTCACGGCCATGTACGGCGATTACGACCTGAGCTTTACGGTGGGCAACTCCCGGTTTATACTTCTCAACACCAACTACCTCGAGTTTGACCAGAAAGTGCCTGACCTGGACTGGCTGGAAGCCGAGCTGCGGGCTGCGCAGGAGTCGGAGAACATCTTTGTGATTTCTCACATCCCGCCCACCAACAAAGAATTTGGGGAGGAAAACGGCGTGCGCTACGGCCAGCTGATGAACCAATATAACGTGACGTACTCCCTCCACGGGCACAACCACGGCTACAAGTTGCACTTTCCGTTCGGGGAGGGGGTGCCGGTGCTGGAAACCGCTGCCACCGAGAAACTGGAGTACATCGTGTTCACGGTGATTGGAGGTAAGGTAAGCTTTCAGCGTGTTTTAATTTAGCCTCATCCCTTTATGCAGATAAAATTACTAGTATCTATCATCTGCCTTCTAAGCCTGCCGTTTTATACGTTGGCGCAGGAGGATACCACAACTACCTCCCGAAAATGGTACGCACCCGACGCGCTGACGCTTCAGTTTGCCGGCAACGTAGGTATGTTTGCCGTGGGGCCGAACTACAGCTTCTCCGATGGCAAAGTGAATGCAGAACTGCTGTATGGCTTTGTGCCAAAATTCGATGCCGAGGAAGTGTTGCACCTGCTCACCCTCCGGGGTATTTACAAGCCGATAAAGCGCGTCGAGCTCAGCGAGAAGTATAAACTTACGCCCCTGCGCCTGAACCTGGGCCTGAGCTACTACTTCCGAGACCAGTTTTCTACCTCCTGGGACAGCTCTTACCCCAAGAATTACTACTGGTGGACGAGCAGCCTGCGCGTAACAGGCGGACTTGGTGCAGAACTGCACCGCCCCATCGCCAACAGCCGAAGTATAAAAGAACTGACGCTCTACGGCGAGATTGGCACCTACGACCTGATTGTGACCTCAGCCGTGAAGGACCCATCCCTTACTGCCTGGGATATCGTAAGTTTTGCCTTGGGTGTGCGGGCAGGATTTTAGCCAAAGCCGTATACTGGAGCTGAAGCAACACAGTGAAAATGCAGCCAATCGGGAAAATCATTGTTATACTGGGGGCTATACTTGTCGTGATTGGGGTAGTCGTATGGCTGGCCGGTGACAAGTTCAGCTGGTTTGGCCACTTGCCCGGTGATATTCGGGTGGAGAAAAAGAACATGCGCTTCTATGCGCCCATTACGAGTATGATCCTGCTCAGCATCCTGTTCTCGCTGGTGCTATGGCTGGTGCGGAAGTTCCTCTAAAGCAAGGCCATACTTTATACTTTTATACTTTGGCCATACTTTCCTAACTTGTCGCCGCCAAAGTATAAACCCTGACAAATTTCAAGCTCCGCAAGTATAAGTGGGGCGACAAAAGAATGGATGGCAAAGGATTTTTGGTTGAGGCAATCTGAACAGGTATGCACCTTAAATGGCTACGCTTGTGCTGAGTGACTTCTCAAGCAAAGTCTTTTATCCTTTGTCTTTTGTCTTAGTGTTGCTTTGGCTTTTCTACTGAGCCATGTTTTTTATACTTTCCAAAACCCTTGATTTCCTGCTGATGCCCCTGGTATGGGTGCTGGTTTTGCTGTTTCTGGCGGTTTTTCTGAAGTCGGTAAAATGGCGACGCATTAGCCTGGTGAGCGCGCTGGTGATGCTCCTGTTCTTCAGCAATCCCTTTTTCGCGAACCTGGCCTGGCGTGCCTGGGAGGCCAAACCGGTGCCGGTAAGCGAGGTAGGCACCTATGATGTGGCCGTGGTACTAACGGGCGTTACCTCCTTTAAACCTGACATCACCGACCGCGTGCACACGAACAAGGGGGCAGACCGTTTTCTGCACACGCTGCAGCTCTACCGCCTGGGCAAGGTCAACAAGATATTGATAACCGGCGGCAAAGGCTTTCTGATGGACGAAATGGTGCCGGAGGCCGAGCAACTAAAGCGCGTGCTGCTGCTGGCTGGTGTGCCCGAGGAGGACCTTATTGTTGAGACCGGTGCCGTCAATACCCGTGAGAATGCTGTTTATGCTGCCCAGGTGCTGGCGCAACACCCAAGCTGGAAAAAGGTGCTGCTGGTAACTTCTGCCTTCCACATGCGCCGCTCCGAGGGCTGTTTCCGCAAAATAGGCGTCACCTTCGACAGCTACCCGACTGACTTCTATTCCTCCGAGCCTATCCTCACCCCGGATTATACTTTCATGCCCAGCGCCGTCGCCTTCGAGAACTGGCACCACCTGATTCATGAAATGGCGGGGTTTGTAGTGTATAAGGTGTTGGGGTATAGTTAAGAAGTTGCTGGTTATTAGTTATTGGTTTTGTTTAGATGATAGTATTAACTGCTTGCTCTGTTCCGGGCAGTTTTGTTCGGATTATGGCTATACTTCTAATCCACCGCTGGCGCGAGTTTGCAACTCGTGCCTACTATGAGGTTGGGTTTGCAACCCAACTGGCTCGCAGAGCCATACTTTATACTTGGGCCATACTTCTATACTTTCTCTGGCGCAAGCGTCCGCTTGTGCCTTCTACTTCGGCCATACTTTCGGCTATACTTTCCTAGCCCCTGCTTCCTTCCACTTGAACCAAGCTATCCTTATTAGCTTCCGTTCATCCTCCAGACTTACAAACCTACAGTTCCACCTCTTGCTTTCTGCCCTCCCAGGCCGGGAGGCCTCGCCTTCGGGCATCGCGCTGTGTTCCCTCCTTGCCTCGCTCACGCTCAGCATGCCCTTAACGGGCACCGGATCTCACAAGGCGCTCAACCCAAAGGCTGGGAATCATTCGATAGCCGCTGCCTCTGCTACTGGAAAGGATAGTATAAATTAATAATATATAAACTGTCCCCTTGAGGACAAACAAGAACGAGAGTTCGCCGTTTGCGAGCTTCGCTCAATAGGGGTGTTTTACACTTTAACTATGAAACTCATACTTCAGCCAAAGAAATTACAGACTCCCCTCCTTGGCTAAGGAGGGGTTAGAGGTGGTTGGACCCGGCACTACAAAACTCCCTCCCCTGTTTTTAGGGGAGGGCAGGGGTGGGGTTTTATTCTATTCCACCCAAATACTCTTCTGGTTCACGAACTCACGGATGCCCAGGTAGGACAGTTCGCGGCCGTAACCGGACTTTTTGATACCGCCAAACGGCATTTCGGGTGAGGATGCTACCATGGCATTGACGAACATGGCCCCTGTTTCTACTTTGCGGGCCACGCGCAGGCCACGCTCCTTGTCCTGCGTCCACACGGCCCCGCCCAGCCCGAAGCGGGAGTCGTTGGCTACTTGAATGGCCTCTGCCTCGTCTTTTACCACCATCACGGCAGCTACAGGGCCAAACATTTCCTCCTCGTAGGCGGGCATGCCAGGCTTCACATTCTTCAGAATCATTGGCTTAAAGTAGGCGCTGTCTTTATTCTCGCGACCGCCATCGAGTACAACCTCAGCTCCCTGCTCTACAGAGCGCTTCACCTGCTTTTCCAGATCCTCGGCCAGGTCCACGCGCGCCAGAGGGCCATAGTCAATCTCGTCTTTCAACGGGTCACCGGTTTTCAGGGCCTGCATATTTTCCCTGAACTTCTGCAGAAACTGCTCGGCTATACTTTCCACCACAATGAAACGCTTGGCTGCAATACAGCTCTGGCCCCCATTCACCATCCTCGACTTCACCGCAGTTTCGGCAGCTTTGTCCAGGTCGGCATCCTCCAGCACAATAAAGGCGTCGCTGCCGCCCAGTTCCAGCACGGTCTTCTTTATCTCCTGGCCGGCTTTCTCTGCTACCTTTGCGCCTGCGCCTTCGCTGCCTGTCAGGGTTACCGCCTTTACGTGCGGGTGCTCTATCACCGCATTCACCTCCTTTGAGCCAATGAGCAAGGTCTGGAAAACGTTGTCGGGGAAACCGGCTTTGCGCACAATCTCCTCCATAGCCAGGGCACATTGCGGCACGTTGGAGGCATGCTTGAGTAAGCCCACGTTGCCAGCCATCAGGGCCGGGGCCAGAAACCGGTAAGCCTGCCAGAAAGGGAAGTTCCAGGGCATTATGGCCAGCACCACGCCCAGCGGCTCAAAGGCAATCAGGCTGCGATCGGCCTTCGTTTCCACCTCCTCATCCGCCAGAAAATCAGCGGCGTTATCGGCATAATAGCGGCAGGCCAGCGCACATTTTCTGACCTCCGCGATGGCTTCTTTCAGGGGCTTTCCCATCTCCAGCGAAATAATGCGGCCATACGTTTCCGCTTCGTTTTCCAGGATCTCGGCCTGCCGGTTCATGTAGGTTGCACGCTCTTCAAAGCTGGTGTGGCGCCAGCGTTGGAAAGCTTCTTCAGCGGCCTCAATTTTCTGATTTACTTCCTCCGAAGTATGTGGCGTAAAGGTTTTCACTACCTCGCCGGTGGCTGGATTAACGGTTTCTATCGGCATAGTTTTATTTCTTCAGGTTGCGGTGTAAATATACGCATCGTGGCGCACCCGGGCCGAACAATCGTGCGTAAAGCAGCCTGTCCGCCCTGACATGGATAACATTTGCGGCCGGTTTAAGTTTTGCATACGATTGATGTTAAAAATGCTTAGATTTGAAGAGTAAACCTTGCAACCCGTTGCGTTTCAAGTACTAAGCAGGGGTTGTAGCCATTGTTAAAATCATACTTTAGTTGAGGTCGCTTTGAAGAAACTGCTGCTTTTCTGTGCTTTATGCTGGCTAACCTTGTTGCAGGCCTGTGGGCAATCCACAGACAGGGCATACGTGCTGATGCTGGAGGGACTTTACCAGAAAACGGTACCCACAATAGACCCGCTAGAGCTGAGAACCACCCTCACCTTCGATGCTGTAAAGCCCCTGCTGATCGACACGCGGCAGCAGGAGGAGTATGAGGTGAGTCATCTGAAGGGCGCCCGGTTTATGGACTACGAAACCTTTAATATGGATGCGCTGCAGGAGGTGCCCAAAGACACGCCGATTGTAGTATACTGCTCGGTTGGGTACCGCAGCGAGCGGGTGGGGGAGCTGCTGAAAGCGGCAGGATTTACCAAAGTGCGCAACCTGTACGGCGGCTTGTTTGAGTGGGTGAACCGCGGGTATGCTGTGCACAACAGCCAGGGCAGAACAAACAAAGTACACGCCTACTCCAAAACCTGGGGAGTATGGCTGCAGAAAGGGGAGAAAGTATATGGAAAAGAGTAAGCTGCTGTTGCTGTTTGTGCGCAACCCGGAGCTGGGCAAGGTAAAAACCCGGCTAGCTGCCTCCGTAGGCCCCGAAACGGCGCTGGAAGTATACCTGCACCTGTTGCAGCACACCAAACAAGTAACCCAGGATCTGCCGGTGGATAAGCTGGTATACTATGCCGGTGGCGTGAACGAACAGGATGTATGGCCCAACAGCCGCTACAAAAAACGGGAGCAGGCAGAAGGTGACCTAGGCGCGCGCATGCAGGCCGCCTTTGCCGATGCTTTTCTGGAGGGCTATACTTCGGTAGTGATCATCGGGAGCGACTGCCTGCAGCTGACACCAGAAATAATTATGCGTGCCTATAAAGAGCTGGAAACGCACGAAGTGGTAATCGGGCCTGCACTGGACGGCGGGTATTACCTGCTGGGGATGAACTGCCTGTACCCGCAGCTTTTCCAGAACAAATCCTGGAGCACCGAACGCGTGTTTTCTGAAACCATCCAGGACCTCCAGCGCCTGCACCTGCCGTACGCCCTTTTGCCCCGCCTTTCTGATATTGACCAGGTGGAGGATCTGGATGAGGAGCTGCTGCGTAGCTTTGGGCTGTAGGATAGTACTTCCTTATACTTTCTTGTAGATGCCCACCCCTAATTTCTCCAAGGAGCAGGGGCGTTTCATTCTGGTAGACTTGCTCGTTATGGCGCGAGCGTCCACGCTCGTGACCGGCTATAGTTTGGGCCTCTGGCCCAGTCGGATTACAAATCCGACTTCATAACAAGGCACGGGTTGCAAACCCGCGCCAGCAAGTGTGTTAGCTTTTAGCAAATGGCATTTGCAACTGGCTTCACACCCCTATAGTCCCCTCAAGGGGACAGTTTTCTGTAGAACTTAACGGCTCGCCGCTTCCAGCGCTAGGCTACAGCCATAAGTATACTTTGACCAGTCTAAATCACTCGGTTAAAGAGATTGCTTTCTGCTGAGCTGGTTCCTGGATTTGCTGCTTTTCGAGCAAGGCATCGTAGCCGTACACATCCTCTCTAAAATGCACCTCCATCTGCTCGTTTACCCAGGAAGTGAAGTATACCATGTGCAGCGGAACAGGCTTCCTGACACGCACATAGTGGTTTGGCTTTCCCTGCGCCCATAGTTTGTCCACTCCCTCGGTAGTATAGCCGGAGCCGCGACTGAGCAGGTAGTACGCCAGTTCCACAGGTTTCTCCAGGCGCACGCAGCCATGGCTGAAAGCGCGGTGCGGATGGTTGAAAAGCGCCTTGGCCTGAGTGTCGTGGAGGTACTGCGGCAGGCGGTTCGGGAACGGGAATTTCACCTGGCCCAGCTCGTTATCCAGCCCGCTCAGCTGCGTGATGCGGTAGTTGAAGTTGGCCCGGTTTATACTTTGCCAGTCTACCTCCCAGGGGTTAACACGCACCCAGCTTCCGCTGTCGTTTCGCTCCAGTATCATGTTCTTTTTAGCCAGGTAACCGGGGTTGCGCCGAAGTATAGGCACAATTTCGTTCACGGCGATGGACGTGGGCACCTGCCAGTATGGGTTCAGCACCACCATGTCCAGCTTGGAGTGGATGGGGTAGGTTTTTAGCGTAGGCTTGCCAATCACCACGCGCATCTGCAAGTACACCTGGCCGCTGTCCACCACCAGCATTTTATACTCTGGCAGGTTTATCACGGCGTAGGGTTCCTGCTCTTTTACAAAGGTGGAGTCGTAGCGGGTGAGGTTGATGCGCAGTTGCTCCAGCCGTTTGGCCGGAGGCACGTTTAGGGCGGCCACGGTGTTAGGGCCAACAACGCCATCGGGCTTGAGTCCGTGGCGGCGCTGGAAAAGCTTCACCGCCGTGCTCAGCCCCGAAGTATAATCCGGGGTGTTGTAAGAGGAGTCCAACGGCAGATCGCCGGTGAGCAGGAGGTTGTCCTGCAGTTGCGTGACAAACAGGCTGCTGTCGCCGGGGCGTAGCAGGAGGGTGTCCGGGAAAGTATGCCAGTGGTCGGACTGGGCGATGGACTCGTACCGAAGTATGGCCTGCTCCATCCGCGCTTTGCTGTAAGGGGCATAGCCTGGCTGCTCCTGCCCCTGCGCAAACACCCTTGCTACCCCCGCCAGGATGAATAAAAGTATGTGCAGTAGGCTGAGCATTCGGAACAGAGTTGTGTCTGTTAAAGTATACGTTGCAAAGCTTCTGCCTGCCATCGGTGTTCTCTTTTTCATATCCGGCTAAGGTAGTAGCTTTGCAAAGCATTAAAAATGACATATATCCCTCAACCACAAAGTATAAAATGATATCCACCATTGATAAGCATACCCTAACTTTTCTAGCAGACCTGTCGCGGAACAACACGCGTGAGTGGTTTAATGAGCACAAGCCGCGTTACGAGAAGGCCCGCAAAAATTACCTGAGCTTTCTGGATGAACTGTTGCGGGAAATGGAGCACTTCGAACCCGCCGCCCGGGGCCAGCAGGGCAAAGACACAGTTTTCAGGATTTACCGCGACGTGCGCTTCTCAAACGACAAGCGCCCTTACAAAGACCATTTCGGGGCCTATGTGGCAGAGGGAGGGCGCAAATCCGTACTTCCGGGCTATTACCTGCATTTGGCCGGCGATAACCGGTCGTTTCTGGCAGGAGGCCTCTGGTACCCGCCGGCTGCTGAGCTAAAGGCCGTGCGGCAGGAGCTGGATTACAACCTGGAGGAGTTTAAGCGCATCGTAGAATCCGAGGACTTTAAAGTCCGGTTTGGGGAAATAGAAGGGGAGCAGCTCAAAACCACGCCCAAAGGTTACGAAAAAGACAACCCGGCCATCCATTACCTGCGCTTCAAAAGCTGGAATGCGGTGATGCCACTCTCTGATGAACAAGTGCTGCGCCCGGATTTCCTGCAGCTGGTGCTGGAGTCTTTCAGGATGCTGAAACCGCTGAACGATTTCTTAACGCACCCGCTAAAGGACATGGGAGAGGAGTAGGTTCGTTATCCGTTGTAAGTTATTCGTTATTAGGTACTTCGTGCGCAGCTGCTTCTTGGTTTGTCTTAGACCTGGCGCAGAATTTATCTGGCGCGAGTCTCCAGACCCGTGACTTACTATAATGTTGAGTCTCTGACTCAACTGGGCCGGAGGCCCAACGATAGCCGGTCACGAGCGTGGACGCTCGCGCCATAGAAAGTGGGTCTACCAGAATGAAACGCTCCTGCTCCCAAGAGGAAAATTCCTGTAAATGAAATAATGATTCCCCTCTTGTGAGGGGTAGGTTTATACTTGTATCGAAGTATAAATGGCAACTTGAGGTATCGCTATACTTCAGGTTAAAGCTATTTCTCCAACTCACCCAGCAGGCCGGCCACGTCGAGCGGGTGGGTGTACATGTCCAGGGATCCATCCGGCTTCTGCGGCCATTGGTCCTTGGGCCTGTCCCAGTACAGTTCCACGCCATTTTGGTCTGGGTCATTGAGGTAGATGGCTTCTGAAACGCCGTGGTCGGAGGCACCTGTCAACGGGTACCCAGCATCCACCAGTCGCTTAAGAATGGTCGCCAGATCTTTACGGGTAGGGTAAAGAATGGCTGTATGGAACAAACCTGCTGAATTTCTGGGGGCAGGAGGCCCGTTTTTGCTGTACCACACGTTCAGGCCCAGGTGGTGGTGATAACCTCCGGCCGAGATAAAGGCGGCGTCTTTCCCGTACATCGTCGTTATTTCGAACCCGAGCATCCCGCAGTAAAAGTCGATGGAGCGCTGCAGGTCTGCCACCTTCAGGTGCACGTGCCCGATGCGGGTTGCCGCCGGTATTTTATACTTGTCATCGTTTTCCATAGGTGCCGGTTTTGGTGTCATACTCTGTAAGGCGCACGAGCCATGCCAAAGGAAGTATAGTATAAGATTACCTCATCCCTCGCTTAATGCCTTTGCGCCTGAATTGTCGTGTACTCAGTACATATACGGCAGGCCTGTGATAAAAGCTTTGGCAGAACACGGCGGCCGCTGAAACCAGCCAGTTGAATGATATACATTCCAAGCAATCATGTATAGTTGGGCGGCATTTCTAGCGTTGAAACCGCATCCACAGTGCCTGTTTATACTTTCTTTTAAAAAACCATACTTAGCAGCAGCACCATCATAAAACCGGTAAGCGCAATCAGCGTGGTCATGACGGTCCAGGAGCGGAGGGTTTGGCGCTCGGTCAGGCCAAAGTATTTGCTCACCAGCCAGAAGCCGCTGTCGTTTACGTGCGAAAGTATACTTGCCCCGGACGCAATGGCGATCACCATCAGGGCGCGGTGCATGTCGCTGGTGGCAGTACCTTCCAGGAAAGCGGCCGTCATGCCGGCTGCCGTGATCATGGCCACCGTGGAGGAGCCCTGCAGGATGCGGATGGCAGCTGCCGTCAGGAAAGCGAACAGGAAGGCGGAGAGGCCGTAGCTCGTCATCACCTCGGCCAGCATTTTGCCCGCCCCGGTTTCTGTGAGTATCTGCTTAAACACGCCGCCCGCCCCGGTTATCAGGATGATCATACCGGCCGGAGCTAAGGAACTGGAGGTGATGGTGAGCAAATCCTGGCGGCTGAAGCCTCGTTTTAGGCCCAGCAGGTACCAGGCCAGCAGGTTCGCCAGGATAAGCGCCACAAAAGGATGCCCCAGCATTTTTATCCAGCTCTTGGAAGTATCGGTAAGGGGAATGCCGGCACCAAGTGGGCTGTCCAGGTAGGTGTTCATCAGGATGAGCAGCAGGGGGAGACCAAGCAAACCCAGGATCATGCCCGGAGATGGCAGTTTTTGCGGAGTGGCCTCTGCCTCTATGAAAGAAGCAGGCGTTTTGATGTGCATTCGCCTGGAGATGAAGCTGGCAAAAAGCGGTCCGGCTACAATAGTGGCAGGGATTCCTGCCATAAACCCCGCTGCAATCACCATCCCCAGATCTGCCCCGAGTATGTCGGCTACGGCCACAGGACCGGGCGTGGGCGGTATAAACGCATGCGTCACGGCCAGTCCGGCGAGCAGTGGCAAGCCATAAAACAGCAACGAGCGTCCTGTTTTCTTCTGCAGCGCATACACCACCGGCACCAAAATGACAAAGGCCACATCAAAGAAAACCGGTATACTTACCAGGAAGCCCGTAACTGCCAGTGCCCAGGAGGCACGCTTTTCGCCGGTTCTCTGAAGTATAAATGCCGCCAGCGACTGCACCCCGCCCGAGCTTTCCAGGATAGCGCCGAACATGGCACCCAGGCCCACCACCACCGCGATAAACCCGAGCGTGCTGCCCATGCCCTGCTGGATGTTGAGGATAATATCCGCAGCAGGCATACCCGCCAGCAGGCCCACCGCAATGCTGGCAATGAGCAGCGACAGAAAAGCCTGCAGCCTGAAGTATAAAATCAGCAAGAGCAGCAGCGCAATACCAGCGACAACGGCAAACAGCAGCGTGGAATCTATCATACATACTTTGTTTTCAGGGTGAGGGAAGTATAAACTAAGCAGCTTTTATGTTAGATGCGCTTAAATTTTAATGTTATGAAACAGCATCCACTGGTTCACGGTCTGGAGCCAGTATTTTAGAAAGTCCTCGCTGAGAAACTGGTTGGAGAAATCATTGAACCGCTGCACATGGATCCCGTGGTAATAAAGCCAAATAGCCAGGCCACCATACGGAATCAGCCTTTTTTCCTCTTCCGTGACATTAGAGACGGATTCATACCCCCTGTAAAAGCTGTCGCGCTTCTTTATGAATTCCTCTTTGTTCGGCTCATTTCTGAAAAAAAGCATGACGCTATACGCCATATCTAGGAACAGCCACCCATTGCCACAGTTGTCGAAGTCGAAGATGGTGATGTGAGACGCCTCTTTAATTTTCATGTTCTCATACCACAAATCCAGGTGGACAATGCCATGCCTTAAGTTATCCGAGTCTGCTCTTTCAAACACTGAAGAAACCAACAGGCTCGCCCGCTCCAGGTACTGCATCTCGTCCGAGGTGGAAGGGAAGTGGCTCCGGGATAGCTCGTAGGCCCAGCCGGCAAGTGTTTCCGCATCATACTTTTTGCGGTTCAAGGTTTTGTTTACCGTTGCCTGGTGCAGTTTGGCCATGGTGGTGCCGAGGTGATAGCAAACCTGCTCGCACGGATTTCTAATAGATTCTCCCTCTGCAAAGGAGAATAAAACCCCAAAACGCTCCCCTTCAACAGCGCTTAGTAGCTGTATGTAAGTAGAGCTTTTATCCTGGATGGGATAGGATACCGGGATGCCTTGCTCTTTTAAGTAGGTTAACAGCCTCAGCTCTTCGGCAATTTCAGTTTCGGTTTTCCAGTCGAGAAAGTAAACTCTGAAAACATACTTTTTATCAGGAGTGGAGACCAGGTACGTATGGTTGATGCCGGTTTTTAGGATCCGGCAAGTGGTATCCTGCGCAAATCCGTATTGCCTGATAACATACGCTGCCAGGTGCTCCGGGGAAAGTATAGAACTTAGCGCAGGGATAAACTGCATGTGATCGTGTCTTTAAGTAGATACAAACGCAACGCCTACTCCGTCTGCGAAGCCAGGTTCAGCGGCAAAACGAATACGCCCTCCTAAATATAATTAATTCTCTTTATACTTTACCCATTCAGATTCGCGTGGTGGCGGCGCTGGCGGTAGAGGTATAACTCCACCACAAGCCATAGCAGCACCAGGCTATACTCCAGCGCCACGAGCAGCAGGTCCTCGCGGTAGGCAGGGGTGCGGTAGGTGGCGTAGGAAAGTATGGCCAGCCCCGTCCAGGTAATGGCGAAGCGGAAGTGGCTCATCACGGTCAGGGCCAGCAGCGTGGTCAGGTACCAGGGGTGCACCGTGGTAGAAAGCAGCAGGTATACCGTCAGGGCCGCTCCCATGTAGCCAGCCAACCTCCTCACCGACCCCAGCTTTTTAACCGAAGCCATACTTAAAATGGCGATAAGGGTAACCAGCGAGAGCAAGGGGCCAATCAGGGCAATGGCGTTGTAGCCCACCAGCCGGAAGCCAAGCCAGCGCAGCAGGTAATAGATGCTGGCGTTAAACTCGAATTTCTGGAAGTATAAATCCAGGCTCTGGGAGATGTTCTGCAGCACCTGCAGGTTTACGAGCGGCGCAAACTGGGCTACCACCGTTATCAGCACCACGGTGCCGTAAAGTATAAATTGCCGCCAGCCCAGCTTGCGCAGCACAAAGGGCAGGAACATAAGCGGCAGCAGCTTGGCACCAATCGCCAGGCCAAAGGCAAAGCCCGACCACACCAGCCGGTGGTAGAAGAGCTGGTAGAGCGCCAGCAGCAGGAAAAAGATCATCAGCGCCTCGAAGTGCAGGTTTCCCACCAGCTCAATAATCACCAAGGGGTTGAGGGCGTAGAGCAGCACGTGCTTTTCGGGCAGGGCCATTTTGCGGAGCAGGCGCCAGAGCAGCAGTATACTTCCCGCCTCGGCCAGCAGAAGGATTAGCCGCATCACCACCACACTGCCCAGTATACTGTTAGGCGAAAGCTGCGCCGCCAGCCAAAATACCGCCTGCGCCACCGGCGGGTACACGCTGTAATAATTCTGGGAGTTGAGCTGGGCAAACAACTCCTGCGTAATGCCCGGCACCTGCGGCGCCTCCGGCTGCATCAGGAAGGTGGGCAAGTATAAGTAGGGATTTATCCCGGCCGCCAGCAGCCTACCATCCCACACAAAGCGGAAAAAATCATCGGTCAGGGCAGGGGTGGCGAACAGAAAGATGAGCCGGAAAAGTATAGCCGCCACTAGGCAGTGCCGCAGGTTAAGGCGCTGCCTGTTGAGCTGCAGGTAAGCGATAAAAGCGACGGTGTAGAGCAGCAGCAGCTGAGTGAAATCAGCGCGCGGGGTGGCATAGGCCAGCACCACATAAGCCACCGCCGAAACAGCGAGGGCTGCATAGCTTAGTGCGTTGCTCTTTGCGGCTACCATACGTTACTGGGCTTCTGCTACCATAATTTTACCCGATACGACGAAAGGCGTCTACAGGTATCTAAATATGGTAAGTATGATTTTATACCCGGCCATCACTGTACCCTTTACGGTGCCCGAAACCTTGGACACGCCGATGCGCCTGCGGTACGAAACGGGCAGCTCCGTATACTTTACTTTCTGCTTGGCCGCCTTTGCCTGCATCTCCACCGTCCAGCCATAGTTACGGTCGCGCATGCCCAGGGACAGCAGCGTGTCCATCCTTATTGCCCGGAAGGGGCCAAGGTCGGTGAACCGCGCGCCGTAAAGGAAGCGGATAAGGGTAGTGGCCAGCCAATTCCCGAAAATCTGCTGCGGCATCATGGAACCGCTTTCGCGCTGCCCCTGCGCCCTGGATCCGATCACCATGTCGACCTGCCCCTGCACAATGGGCTGCACCAGTTGCACCATCTCCTCGGGGTAGTCTGAGTAGTCGCCATCCAGGAAAACGATGATGTCAGGGCGCGATTCTGCGGGTTTGGCGGCAGCGTAGGCAATGCCCTTGAGGCAGGCGTTCCCGTAGCCGGGATTGGGCTCGTGCAGCACGGTGGCGCCTGCGGCAGCGGCAACCTCGGCGGTGCTATCGGTGGAGTTGTTGTTCACCACAATCACATCCGCCACAAAACCTGCAGGGATATCCCGCACCACCTGGGCGATGGACTGCTCCTCGTTGTAGGCCGGGATGATAACGTTAATGCTGGGGCTCGGTGTCATACTGTTGGCAAAGATGCCCAAAATCCTTCACACCACATTCCGGTGCCTACACTTAATAAAGCGCTGCTTCTTTTAGGTTCTGAGGTTTGTGGTATTACCTTTGCACCGAACTTTTTGCCTGTAAGCAGGTTATACATTTTAAAACTTATCGCAACACGTATGAAAGAGGAAGCCATAAAGGTAGGAGACAAAGTGCCTGACTTTGAGCTGGAGCGCCAGGACGGGGGCTTTTTTCGCCTGTATGACCTTGTCGGGAAGAAAAACATTGTGCTATACTTTTACCCGAAAGACAGCACACCCGGTTGCACCAAACAAGCCTGCGAGTTCCGCGACCAGTACGAGGTGTTTCAGGAGCAGGGGGCCGAGGTGATAGGCATCAGTTCAGACTCTGTGGCATCGCACCAGAAGTTTGAGAAGGCGTACAAACTTCCCTTCACGCTGCTAAGCGACACAGACGGGCAAATCCGGAAGCTGTACAAAGTGCCGCGCAAGCTGGGGCTGCTGCCGGGCCGCGTTACCTATATCATCGACAAGGAGGGGGTGCTGCGCTACATCTTCAACTCCATGACCAAGCCGCTGGAGCACGTAAGTACAGCCTTGGAGGTGCTGCGCGAGATAAACAGCGAGGAAAAGCACTACAAGAAAGTATAAACAACCCGAACGTATAGGATTCTAAAACAAGAAGGGCCTCCGGATGCACCAGCACCGGAGGCCCTTTATACTTTCTGCGGCTGTTTTTATGCCTTAAGGAGTTGTCTTGGTTTTCAGCTCAATAAGCTCCAATGTTTTGCCGTTCTTCAGCTCCACTCTCAAGAAGCCGTACTCCTTGCTGAAGAGCACCTTTGTAGGGTCCGTGTCGGCTGTTGGCGTAGCCGTGTACTCATATACATTAGAGTATGGTTTCCCGTGTATTACTTCCTCTTTGGTAACGTCAGTGTTTTTAATTTCCCAGGCTACTTTGCTGCCCACCCCGATCTTCACGATAAGAGAGTCTGGCTTTTTCAGGATGTAAGTGCCCATGTAAGGCAGTTTACGCTCTTTGTCCTCAATGATGTTGGTCAGCTGCGTGTCGCGCTTGTCGATACACTCGTCGTTGATGGAGTAGCCGGCGCCTGGCACGTTCTGCACATAGGTTCCGGTGCGCAGGTACATAATAGTATCATTATCGATTTTGAACAGAGCGGTGTCGTTCTGGCCGTACACCAGCCATTTGGTGTCCTCGACGGTAGGTTCTGTGATGGAAATCTCGCCGCAGCTCTCGCAGGAGGAAAGGGTGGCGGAGGCAAACAGCAGCAGCAAAAACGATGTTACGGTAGTCTTCATGGTAGAATGACGAGTAAAAGATTAGGTTCTAATGTACAGAATAATTTTAGCTTTTATCTACTACACAGACCCCGGTACAGGGGCGAAGGGTTGCATGGGGCAGAATTTTTAATCACATTTTCTAAAAGCAGTGTGTCGCTTGCCCGGCGTGTTGCAGTCAGGGCACCAAAAAGCCGGCACCCGAAATTAAGTCAGTTTCGAGTGCCGGCTTCACCAGAGGCTCCAGTGCCTTACTTTTTGACAGGTATGGGCTGCGGCTTTAGCTTCGGCCTTAAGAGCAACCAGGCAAGGGCACCGGCTATCGTGCCGGAGAAGAACGTCAGCAGGGTTATTACCAACCCATTCAGACCGCGTTGCTCGGCATCGAAGTATACGTAAGCCAGTATCATTCCCAGCAGCACCAGGTACAGTCCTACCAGTGCCAGAAAGAGCACGTTGGTTATATCATAAGTAATCGGTTCCATAACATGTGTGCTAAATTGTATAACTACGAAGGGTGTATCTCACCCTTCTATACTTCTTAAACCGATTTGCTGCCGTAATGTTTATGACTATAAAAAGAATAGTATAGGACTGCAGGATACTTTTACATGTTATTTTTGGATTCTGCCGCAAAATGGTGGAAAAACAGCGCTTACATTTCTTGCACAGCTATACTTGACAAGGCGCAAAGGCTGTGAGACAGCGGGTTAAAGACCGCCTCACAGCCCGGTGAGATGTTTTAAAGTATACTATTACTGTGGCTGGTGCTGCTGCAGCTGCCGGAGCATGATCTCTGTCAGGTAGCTGCCGCTGTAGGGGCCGAAGAAGTTCATGCTGCGGGTTTCATACTCCTTCAGGTTGTAGTATTTATCGGGCGTGATGTAGCCGATATAGCCTCCGTTAAAGCTTGTGACAATCGCCTGCTGGCCCTGTTGCTGCGCCTGCGTTGAGATATTGGCTACAAACTCACCGGAGTAGTCGGCAGGGGCGCCCAGAAACACCACATCGCCCACCTGCAGGCTGGTCACGTAAGCCGGATGCTCGCCAAAAATGCTGTTGAATAGGAAAGGAGCCATCCGCCATCCCTTGCCAATGCGCCAGCTGGGCTTTGGCAGCTCCAGCTCCACCCGTCCGTAACCCAACGTGGAAACATACTTTGTTTCTACACGCCGCAGCTCCTCCCGCAGCAGTTTGGCCAGCCGCTCGCCCACCGCCTCGGTGCTTGCGAAAGTATCGCCTTCAAAGTATACGGTGCTGTGGCTGCCCACCGCGCCGGCCGAGAAAGAGGCGAAGTCCACACGCTCCTCCAGCACATCCACCAACACGCCCGGATAATCGCGGGAGAGGGTAGGGTCGTCGGAGGGAAGTATGGTGGGGTGCGCCGAGAAAACGGAAAGTATGGCCGTACTGCCGTCCTGCCGCTCAAACTTCAGGAAGCGAAGTTCCGTGTCGCGGTTTTGCTGGCGGTCCTGGTAATAGGGGTTGTCCGGGTCGTCGAGCAGGCGGTTCTTGACGAGGCTGGCGGCGCTGGTGCTGCCGAAACCGATTTTGGTGGGCTGCAGTTGCTGGCGGGCCAGCTTCATACTTTGCACTATCTGCTGCGCCAGCCGCTCCACCAGTTCTTCATCATACTTGCCCGACATCAGCTTGATGCCCAGCTTTTTTCCCCACCCCCCGAAACTGGTATGGCTGTGGGTGGCGGTCAGGTACACCTGCTCCGGTTTCAGGCCCAGCGCCGGGTATACTTCTTCCAGTTCCTGCAACACCTCCATCGGCACAATCAGCAGGTCCAGGGCCACGTAATAGGCCTCCGTCTGGCCATTGCTGAAGGCAAACGTACGCGCCCAGGCCGAGTCGTGCACCTGCTCGTAGGCCATGCCCAGGCGCTTGCCATAGCCTGCCAGCGGCGTGCCCACAGGCGGCGTGATGTTCACCTTCGCCCAGCCCACCTGCACTGTGTCGCCGTGGCTTATGATAGCCGGGGTTTCGTGCAGGTCGCTGATGGTTTCCTGGTAGTAGTCCGACTGCTGGTAAGGGGTGCGATCGAGAGGGCGCACCACGCAGGCCGTGAGCAGCAGCAGGAACAGCATCGCAAACAGCAACCTGTAGCGCCAGGCTCTCTTGGGTTTTTCGGAACTCATGGAATGGGGCAGCAGCAAAAACCTGGCCTTAGTTTTTCAGCGTTTCTACGTCAGGGAGAAGGCTGGCCTTGTCGGGAGTGGTTTTGTTAGCCAGAAAACGCAAGTCGTCGGCAGCGGGGTGCTCAAACACCTCCAGGTCAAAGTACTTCACAGCGGCCAGCAGGTGGTCAAAAATATCGGCCATAATCTGCTCGTAGTACACCCAGCGCACGTCGTTGGCAAACAGGTACAACTCTATCGGCATGCCGGTGGTGGTAGGCTCCAACTGGCGTACCATCATGGTGAGCTCTTTGTGCACGTTCTCGTTCTGGGCGATGTAGGCGCTGGCATAGGCCCTGAAAATGCCCACGTTGGTCATGTTGCGGCCGTTGATCAGCAGGCTCTTGTCGATTTCATTTACCTGGTTGTAGTTGTCTATGCGCGCCTGGCGCTCCTGCAGGTAATCTTTGATCAGGTGGATTTTGCTGAACCGCGCCACATCCTCCTGGGACACATACTTTATACTTGAGATCTTGATGTGGATGGAGCGCTTAATGCGCCGGCCACCCGTAACCTGCATGCCGCGCCAGTTCTTAAACGAGTCTGAGATAAGGTAGTAGGTCGGGATGGTGGTGATAGTCTTATCCCAGTTCTGCACTTTCACCGTCGTCAGGTTTATTTCTACCACGGCACCGTCGGCGCCATACTTTTCCATCGTGATCCAGTCGCCGATGCGCACCATGTCGTTGGTGGAAACCTGGATGCTGGCCACAAAGCCAAGAATGGTATCCTTAAAAACGAGCAAAAGTATGGCCGAGGCCGCACCCATGGCCGTGATGAAGGCCCACACCGACTTTCCGGTGAGCGTGGAAAAGATCATCAGGCCACTGATAATAAAGGCGATGATGATAAATACCTGGGCGAAGCTGTCCACAGGCTTGTCTCTGAACGTGTGGGTAGTCTTCAGGAAGTCGCGGCAGGTGCGCAGCAGGGCGTTAAAGATCCACAGCGACACCAGGATCAGGTAAATATCCGTCAGCTTTCTAACCCACGGGATCCAGGCTTCAAAATCGGCAAACACATAGGGGATGGCTTGCACAAAAATGGCCAGCGGCACTAGTTGGGCCACATGCAGCGCCGCCTTGTTTTGCAGCAGCAAATCGTCGAACTGCGTGGCTGTTCTGCTGGCAAACTTCTTTACCGCGCCTAGCATCAGCCTTCTGGTAATGGTGCAGCCGGCGTAGCCCAGCAGCAACACAAGCAGCAGCAACAGCAGCATGTTCAGGTACAAGGCGGTGCCGGCAGGTATGCCGAGTTGTAAGAGCTTGTCGTAAGTCCACTGGCTGCTTAGAGTGCTGGAAATGATGGTGTCCATGGGAGTGCTAAAGTTGAAAAATCTCTTAAATGGGGATGCAAAGATAGCAAAAACCGCTCAAAGGCCTATCGGGGCCATCTCTGTAAGGATACAGAAAGTATGATGCCAACGTGCATTTCGGCGGATAAAATTTTCAGGTTAGGCAATAAGGCTTAATTTTGACGTTTCTTAAATCCCGTGTTATACTTTGAAACAGCCGGGCAAAGGCTATTGTTGGCAGGAGGAGAGGGAATATTTTCACTTTTTTATACTTTTTCTGTCACAGCAGCCACCGCGCATCACCAGAAATTGGCTTATAGCATTATATGGAACCGAATTTAGAACATCTTTTAAAGATAGCCACCGAGCTGTCTGTTACCATTAAGCAGGTAGAGGCCACGGCCGGCTTGCTCGACGAAGGCGCCACGGTGCCGTTTATCTCGCGTTACCGCAAAGAGGCCACCGGTTCCCTGGACGAGGTGCAGATTGCCGCCATCCGCGACAGGCTGGAGCAACTGCGCGAGCTGGACAAGCGCCGCGAAAGTATACTTAAATCCATCCGTGACCAGGAGAAGCTGACGCCTGAGTTGGAGGCCCAGATTATGGCTGCCGAAACCATGGCCGCTCTGGAGGATATTTACCTGCCTTACAAGCCAAAGCGCCGCACCCGCGCTACCATCGCCCGCGAAAAGGGACTGGAGCCGCTGGCAGAGCGCCTGTTTGCCCAGGAGAACTTCGATGTAGAGGCCGAGGCCGCCAGCTTTATCTCGGAGGAGAAAGAGGTGAAGGATGTGAACGAGGCCCTGGCCGGCGCCCGCGACATCATGGCCGAGTGGATGAACGAGAACGCCGAGGCACGTGCCGCCATGCGCCAGCTGTTCGAGAAGCAGGGCGTGTTCAAGAGCCGTGTGATGATGGGTAAGGAAGAGGAAGGCCAGAAGTTCAAGGATTACTTTGAGTGGGAGGAGCCGATTGAGAAAGCGCCTTCGCACCGCATTTTGGCCATGCGCCGCGGCGAAACCGAAATGGTACTCATGCTAACCGCCCAGCCTGACGAGGAAGCCGCTTTGGCCAAACTCGAAAACATGTTTGTGAAGGGCAACAACGCTGCCTCAGAGCAGGTGCGTCTGGCTGCCAAGGATTGCTACAAGCGTTTGCTGAAGCTGAGCATGGAGACCGAGGTGCGCCTGAGCTCAAAGAAACGTGCCGACGAGGAAGCCATCCGCGTGTTTGCCGATAACCTGCGTCAGTTGCTGCTGTCTTCGCCGCTAGGCCAGAAAACAGTACTGGCCCTGGACCCGGGTTTCAGGACCGGTGTAAAGTCGGTGGTGCTGGACAAGCAGGGCAAGCTGCTGCACAACGAAACAATTTACCCGCATACCGGGCAGCACAAAGAGCAGGAGGCCGCCCAGGCCGTGCGCTACATGGTCACCCGTTTTGAGGTGGAGGCCATTGCCATTGGTAACGGTACGGCCAGCCGCGAAACCGAGGCCTTCGTGAAGAGCCTCAAATTGCCGGCTTCGGTGCTGGTGGTGATGGTGAACGAGAGCGGTGCCTCTATCTACTCTGCCTCTGAGGTTGCCCGCGAGGAGTTCCCGGACCAGGACGTAACGGTGCGTGGCGCTGTTTCCATTGGCCGCCGCCTGATGGACCCGCTGGCAGAACTCGTAAAAATTGACCCAAAAAGTATAGGCGTGGGCCAGTACCAGCACGATGTAGACCAGTCGGCCCTGAAGCACTCGCTGGACGACGTAGTGATGAGCTGCGTGAACGCCGTGGGTGTGGAGGTGAACACGGCCAGCAAGCAATTGCTGACTTATGTATCTGGTCTTGGCCCGGCCCTGGCGCAGAACATCGTAGAGTTCCGTAACCAGAACGGTCCGTTCCGCACGCGCACCGAGCTGAAGAAAGTACCGCGCCTGGGCGAGAAAGCTTTTGAGCAGGCAGCAGGCTTCCTACGCATCCGCGACGCTGCTAACCCGCTGGACGCCTCTGCCGTGCATCCGGAAAGCTACCCGATTGTGGAGCAGATGGCTAAGGATTTGGGCGTAACGGTGCAGGATCTGATGAAGAGCGAGGAACTGCGCAAAAAAATCAACCTCAAAAATTACGTAACCGACACGGTTGGTCTGCCCACCCTGCAGGATATCATTAGCGAACTGGCCAAGCCGGGCCGCGACCCGCGCCAGACCTTCGAGGCGTTCAGCTTTACAGAGGGCGTGAACGAAATCAAAGACCTGCGTGCCGGCATGAAGCTGCCGGGCATCGTGACCAACGTAGCGGCCTTTGGTGCCTTCGTGGACATCGGCGTGCACCAGGACGGCCTGGTACACGTGAGCCATTTATCTGACCGCTTTGTGAGCAACCCGCACGAGGTGGTGAAGGTTGGGCAGAAGGTAGAGGTAACCGTGCTGGAAGTAGACGAGAACCGCAAGCGCATTTCCCTCAGCATGAAAGGCGACCCGGCTGCTCCAAAGCCTTCGGGCGGCGGTCGTGGCAAGGGCGGCAACAAGCGCGAGGAAGAACCGATGAACGACTTCCAGGCGAAACTGGCACAGCTGAAAGGCCGCTTTAAGTAAGCTAAAGAAAGTATAAGGATAAAAAAGCCCCTGCTAAAGTATAGCAGGGGCTTTTTGTATTTAAAAAATTGGGCTCTGTAAAGATGGGGCGGAAATATTATTATAGTATAAAGTATATATATGATAACGTTTTTGGATATTTGCCACATCCAATCATTTTAAAACCTGTTTATGAAAAACAAATTTTTACTTACCCTGCTGTTTGTTGTGGCCCTAGGCTACACTTCCATGGCACAATCCGTTACAATTGGTCCTCGTGTAGGAGCTACTTTCGCTAAGGTGGCCATGTCAGAAGAGGAAGATGGTTTTTCCAACGATGATATCGACTCCAACGCAGGCTTGCAATTTGGCGCTGTGGCAAATTTCATGATCAATGACATGTTCTCCATCCAGCCAGAACTGCTTTACATACAGAAAGGCTTCAAGATTGGAGAAGATGAGTTCAGTGCCAAGCTCCGTTCGAACTATATTGAGGTTCCTGTTCTGGCAAAAGTATACTTTGGTACAGAGCAGCTGCGCGGCTTTGCGACTGGCGGACCCACTATAGGCTACTGGGCAAGCGGCAAAAACACCGCAAAATTCGGAGGCTCTGAAGCTAGTGAGGACTACGACTTTGATGACTCAGATAACCGTTTGGAGTTGGGTGCCAGCTTCGGCATTGGTGCTGCCTATAAAGTGGGCCAGGGAGAACTGAACCTGGACGTGCGCTATGGCCTTGGCTTTTCCAGCCTTTATGAAGCTGAAGGAGACGAAGCAAAAACAAGAAACCGCGTGCTTGGCGTTTCCCTGGCTTACCTGTTCAGCCTGTAACAGCATCTGATTTTATACTTTAAGGCGGCTCCTGCACCAGCGGGAGGCGCCTTTTTTATTGCACCGGAAAGTAAAAAGCATTTGCCACTTTACGTACTAGCTGGTGCAGTTTGGAAGTGGCTTTAAGGCTGAGTCTTTCTCTTGAATAACTTATAGCTTGTTGATGCACAGTGTATAACATAATTCGGATGTGTTTTTATATATAGAAATTGAATTATATTTCGGAATTTATATATAACCATTACTTTTGCACTGTATATTTTTAACAATTTAACTTTTAGTCTATGAAGACATTTTTACTAGCATTAGTAGCAGTTGTTATGACTGCGGGAACAGCCTTTGCACAGCAAGAACCTGGAAAGCTGAAACTGGGCGCCGGACTGGCTTACGGAACAGAAGCTGGCTTAGATGAGGATGGCGGAAAAGGGGGCTTGGGCATTTATGTTGGCGGTGAGTACTTCTTCACGGAGAAAATCAGCGCTGCTCCAAGTTTTACTTATTTCTTTAAGTCAAAGGCTGACTTTTACGGTGCAGAAATATCAGGTCAGGCCAGCACCTTAGACATCGACGGCCGGTATTACTTTGCAAGCACTGAGACGGTATCGTTTTATGGCATGGCAGGTCTGTCGGTGGCGTTTGCCAAGGTAGAATTTGATGGTGAAGATAGCTGGGGAGCCTCAGACTCGGCTTCAGACAACAAGGCAGGTGTTAACGTTGGGGCAGGATTGGTTTATCCACTCACCGAAACGTTGGACCTCAATGCCCAAATCAAGTATAACACGCCACTGGAGCAGCTTGCCATTCAGATTGGCATTGCCTTCCCAATTAACTAAACAACAAGTATACAGCAGCTATACTTTATAAAAAACGCCTCTGGGGTACTTGCTCTGGAGGCGTTTTATATTAGTCGGTTACGTGTCTTGTCTTAACCTGTAGTACTTCTGGTAATAAAGCCGCTAAGATACCTCATCCTTAAACCACTCCAGCGCGTCTTCCTCTTTCTCAAAGAATTGCATTTCAAAAGGGATGATGTCTCTGGCTTTGTCCATCATGTTCTCCAGGATGAGTCGGCTAAAAGTATCGGCAGGTTCTAAAAAGGCCATTTTGCGGAGAGATGATTCGGTGGCAAGGCGGGGAGCAATCACCTCATTGGCCCAAATCTGGTCCTCTATCGAGATAATGCCACTTTTCTGGTTATCTACCAGCCAATAAAGCAGGCGCTGGTTAATGGCAGTTTCCGTTGCCAGTTGCAGACCCTTTCGATACGTCTCGGAAGACACTGTGCCTTCTGCCTGTAGTACGATTAGATGATGCTCCGCCTCAGTATAAATATAGAAAGAAGGGGTGTTGAGCAGAACTATTTTAGGCAAAGGCATAGGTGCATGGGCAGTGGTAAGGATTAGTTGTTTAAGTAGTACGAAATCTGGGAAAAATAGTATACAGGTTTCAGCGAGCAACTTGTTCTTGTGCTTCGTCCAGCTTTGGCTCCTTCAGTTTTACCAGTAATTGGCCTGAAAACAACCCGCCTATACTTCCGGCCAGTCCGTAGAGCATGGGGCTTACGGCTGTGCTAAAGTATAAAGCCAGCAGCCATACGCCCATTCCGGCCAGCATAGAGAAAATGGCCGCTGCAGCGGTGGTTTTGCGCCAGAACATGCCCGCCACCAGCGGCACAAACAAGCTCACCAAGCTCAAAGCCGACGATTCGCTCACCAGTTCATGGATATTGCTGCGCATCAGCGCCATGCCCAGCGACACGGCTGCCACCAGCAACACGCTCAGCCTGGAAAGCAGCAGCAATCCCTTGTCGTTGATGTTGGGGAGGAGAGGCCGCAGCATGTTTTCGCTCAGCACGGCGGCCGGGGCAAGTATGGCGCCGCTGGCCGTGCTGATGATAGCCGACAGCAGGGCCCCGAAAAACAGTACCTGCACCGCCAGCGAGGAGGATCCCATTACCAGGCCGGGTACCAGCAGTTGTGCATCCTGTTGCAGCAGGTCCGGATGGAGCTCTTTGGCGTAAAGCGCCAGCACAAGGGGCATAAAGGCCACCGTCAGGTATAAAAAGCCGGCTGCGATGGAGGAGGCCACCGCCACCCGCTCCGACCGCGCCGACATCACCCGCTGAAACACATCCTGCTGCGGAATGGAGCCCAGCCCAATCGTGATCCAGAGGGCAAAATAGTTGAGCCAGCTGATGCTGTCGCGCTCCTGCGGCACAAACCGGAAAAAGTCTTCGGGCAGCGAGGCGGTTACCTGCTGTAGCGGCACCTCCTGCATCAACTCCCACGAAATAAACATCAACCCGACGATGATCATCACCGTCTGCACAAAATCCGTGACCGACACGGACCACATGCCGCCCATAAAAGTATAGCCCACCACCAGCATACTTCCCAGCACAACACCAGAGGCTGTGGAGATGCCGAACACCTGGTTCATGATGATGCCCAGCGCCACCATTTGCGCCGCAATCCACCCGAAATAGGAAACGATCATGAAAAAGCCGGCGATTTGCTCGGTCAGGCGGTTGTAACGCACCCGGTAGTAGTCGCCCATGGTGAGCAGGTTCATGCGGTAGAGGCGTTTGGCAAAGAACAAGCCCACCAGCACCAGGCAGAGCGCAGCGCCAAACGGGTCCTCAATCACCCCCAGCAGCCCGTGCTGCGCAAACTCAGAGGAGGCTCCCAGCATGGTTTCGGAGCCGAACCAGGTGGCAAATACCACCGCGGTGGAAATGTAGAAGGGCAGCTGCCTGCCCGCCAGCAGAAAGTCTGTGGTGTTTTTAACGCGTCTGGAGGCCCAGAATCCTACCCCCACGTTAAAGAGCAGGTAAAGCAGCACAAGAAGTAGAAGCATGGCTAAAGGTTAGAAAAGCGAAAATAAGCGATCCGGAAAAATGATAAAAGAGGAGGCTGCCGGCGAATGGTACAAAAGTGGATGGGTGCTGCATTTTTGGCAGCATACTTGCTATTATACTAGCCGTGCCGGAACCTGCGTTCTCAGGTATAGCCGCTTCATACCAAAGATTTACCATGCCATACTTCAAAAAAATAGCTGTAGTGCTTAGCCTTGTACTTGCCCCGGTGCTGGTGCAGGAAGCTGCAGCCGCAGCAGTGCCTCCTGCCGCTGTGGCTGTTCAATCCGATACCCGCGACATTGTGCAGGAGATCATTAACGTGGTGGGCCTGAAGCCCCGCTTCGAGCTGCGTGCCGCCGATATAGACAATGCTGCCGCTGTCATCTACAACGGCAAGCGGTACATCCTCTACAGCGAGCGCTTCCTGGATGCCATCAACAATGCCGTGCACACCGACTGGGCCGGCGTAAGTATACTGGCCCATGAGATAGGCCACCACCTGAACGGCCATACCCTGAGCCGCAGCGGCAGCAACCCCGCCGACGAACTGGAGGCCGATGAGTTCTCGGGTTTTGTGCTGCGGAAAATGGGAGCAAGCCTGGCCGAGGCACAGGCCGCCATTAATTTGCTTTCAGAGGAGGAAACCTCGCGATCGCACCCGGGCCGCAGTTACCGCCTGGCCGCTATCAGCAAAGGGTGGCGCAGCGCCGACGAGCAGCTGCTGGCCAGCGCCAGCAACCCCAAACCCGATAGCCGAGCCATAGAGCCAGCTCCACGGCAGCCGCGTGTAGCTCAGCAGCAGCCCACCGCTCAGTCGGCCTCGCTCAGCAGCCGCATGGTGCTCTCCAAGGTGGTGTTCAGCCAGGCCCCCCGCGAGCAGTTTTACCTCACCACGCGCCTCCAGCTGGTGCACCTGACCAAAGACGGCCCCCGGGTAATAGGGAAGCTGGTGAAAACCGGAGACGCGCGTTACCCTTATTACTTTAAAAGCGAGTACCTGAGAACTGTTTTCATTACCGAAAGGGGCGAACTGGTGAACAAACAAGGGCAGCGGGTAGGGCACCTGGCATAAGGTACAGCACAAAAGCCGCAGGGAAGGCCACATCGCAGGAAAGCGGGGTGGCCTTTTTTATACTTTGGAAATTAATATATTGCAGCAAAAAGTATAAAATCTCTAAACTATGAAAATCCTGAAACTGCCGCTATACCTTTCCCTGCTTATGCTGGTGTGTGCGTTCACTTCCTGCAACTTAAACTGCCTTCGGGGCGAGGGCGATGTGGAAAGCCGCACCCTGGAACTCGAGCGCCTCAGCGGTGTTGACGTTAGCGGCGGCACTAAAGTATACATCTCCAGGGGAGAGCGGCAGCAGGTGGAGGTAAGAGGACAGGCGAACATCCTGAACGAGCTTGAAACCGACATAAACGGCGACGGCACCTGGGAGATAGGCTTTAAGCAATGCCTGAGCAACCATGAAACCGTGGAAGTATACATTACGGTGCCGGAGCTGCACACAGCGCGGGTAAGTGGTTCCGGTGCTGTGGAGTTGCAGGATGTGTTCGAGAGCCGGGAATTTAAAGCCGGTGTGTCGGGTTCTGGTAAAGTGCTGCTGCGTCTGGCTGCCGAGAAAGTAAGCGCGCGTATCAGCGGCTCTGGCACAATTCGTGCGGCAGGTGTGGCCGACGTGCAGGACATCTCCATCTCGGGCTCGGGTAAGTATAACGCCTATGACCTGAACAGTCGCAGGGCGCAGGTGGATATTTCCGGTTCCGGCAGGGCAGAGGTAGCGGCAGAAGAGGAGCTGAAGGTGGATGTGAGCGGCAGTGGCCAGGTATACTACGCCGGCAACCCAAGCGTTTCTTCGGATGTGTCGGGCTCCGGAAAAGTAATGAAAAGGTAATTTTAGGAATGAGAATGAAGAAGATAAGTAACTACGCGCTCTTGCTGATGCTGTTGGTTTTTGGCTTTGCGTGTAAAACAAAGAACGATGTAGAGGCCTTTAAGGAGGCAAAGTATGATTTGCAAAGTATAGATCAGATGGAGGTGAACGGCGTTGATTTGCTTAAGAAGAAGCGCCCGCAGGATTTCTCCTTCAACGATGCCGCCACACTATACACGGCCTTCTCCCAGAACGCACTCAACGCGGTGTCCACCATCGGGCTGAACGTGGAGCTGCCCGAGGGGAGCCAGGAGCGCACCATGACGGTAACGCAACTCAAATGGCAACTGCTGGTGGACGACAAGCATACGCTGGATGGGTTGGTAAGCGAACCGGTAGAACTTAAAAACGGGCTGAACACCATCACCATCAGCTCGCCGTTAACTTTTGCCACGGACGGCGGCAACCAGCCAGACCTGAACAACCTGCTCCGCCTGGCCACGCTCCTCAACAAGGACAGCGCCGACCGGCCCAAGATAACCCTGCAGATAAAACCCACGATCCAGACCTCGGTCGGGCCCTTCGAGCTGCCTGCCTTCATCAAGATAAAAGGATAGTATAAAGACCAGGTTTGCCGCCTGGTCTTTGTGTTTCCGGAAGTTTATTTAAAATTTTATGATGGGTTTGTAACTTTTAAGGGAATGCAATCGTAGTGGCACGATTTTTAAACACCTTCTGTTGGAGTACTGAAGCAAATATCCAATTTTCAACCAACGAAGAAGATGACCTACAACGATTTAAAAACGGAAGAACTGTTTGTAGAAGCAAGTGCCATCAAATTTTACATGCGCCACTCAGGTTGGGTAAATCCGGGTGAGATTATAGGAAGCCGCAGTACCGTTACAGTCCAGGAAACCTATTCCTCCGATTCACATCACGATACTAGCAGCAATCAACCGCTCCGCCAGCGCAACTGGATTGAGTGGGTAAGGTCTCTGTAAGCTATAAGTTATTGCCAAAGGTAGCAGCCTCTGCTGTGCCGGTTTTCCGGTGTAGCAGAGGCTGTTTTATTTATACTTCTATTTATGACTTCTATACTTGCTGCATGGCAGTGAATCTTCTCCCTGGCGCAAGTCTTCCGCTGTTCCGGACATCCTTGTCCGGAACGAAGGCTGCTGCGGACTTCCAAGTCCGCGTAAGCTATACTTTTATACTTTGGCTATGCTTTACACTTAGCTATACTTCCATTCACTCGCTGGCGCGGGTTTGCAACCCGTGCCTACCTAAGATGTTGGGTTTTCCCGATATGCTTCGGGACAGGGCATCCCAACAGGCTTGAAAAGCCATGCTTTATACTTTGGCTATACTGTTATACCTGCGGTTTATACTTTCATAGCCACTGCTTCCTTCTGTTTGAACCAAGCTATACTTCCAAACCACAGTTCATCCTGTAGTTCCCACAAACATCTCGTTTCATTTCCCGCTTTGGTGCCCTCCTAGGCCGGGAGGCCTCGCCTTGGGGGAAGGGGCCCTCGATAAGGGCATCGCGCTGTGTTCCCTCCTTGCCTCGCTTCGCTCAGCATGCCCTTGACGGGCACCGGATCTCACAAGGCGCTCCACCCAAAGGCTGGGAATTTTTCGATAGCTACGGCTATTACTACTGTCCCCTTGAGGGGACTACAGGGGTGTAAAGCCAGTGGTAAAAGTCTTTGCTAAAAGTAAACACCCCTATTGTCCCCTCAAGGGGACAGTTTCTGTAGAACTTAACAGCCAAAGTCCCTCTTTGAAGGTGGTAGGGGGATGTAATCGTCAGCAAATGATTCCCCTCTTGGGAGTGGCTAGGGGTGGATTTATACTTTGTAGGGACAGGTCGCGACCTGTCCGTGCGAGACCAGCAACTATAAAACTTATACTTTAGTCGAAGTAATAACAGGCTCCCCGCCTTAGACTACCGAGAACGGGTGTTCGAAGGTAGCGAGCGCAGCTCTGAGGGGCCAGGGGTGGTTGGACCCGGTGTTGCAATCTGCTCAACTCCACACTTGCCAGAACCGCGTGCAACGCTTACCTTCGGTTTTTATACTATGAAGAAACTACTCATATTCGCTTTTATACTTGCTGCCCCTGTTTTGGGGCTGGCGCAGAAAAGTAAACCCGATGCCGCCGTGTTGCTGCGGGACGTAAAGGTGCTGGCCGCCGACTCCATGCAGGGCCGCTTAAGCGGCACGCAAGGCAATCTTATGGCACAGGAATACCTTCTGAAGCGTTTTCAGGAAATAGGGCTGAAGACGTTTAACGACACCTACAAGCAGCATTTCCGGATAGACTCCAGAAGGGCGCAGGTGGAACAGGCCACTAACCTGATTGGCTACATTTCCGGAAAGTCAGAAAAGGTGATTGTGGTAACGGCCCATTACGACCATGTGGGGCAGCGGGACGGGGATATCTACAACGGGGCTGACGACAATGCCTCTGGGGTAGGTGCCTTGCTGGCCGCAGCAGCGCATTTCACGAAACAGCCTCCCAAGCACACCATCATCTTTGCCGCCCTGGATGGCGAGGAACTTGGGCTGCAAGGTGCCAAAGCTTTCCTGGACAACCCGCCGGTGCCGCTGGCCAGCATCCTGCTCAACGTGAACATGGACATGCTCAGCATCAACGACAAAGGAGAGTTGTATGCCAGCGGCGCCTTCCATTACCCGCAGCTGAAGCCATACTTGCAGAAAGTGAAGCCCCGCAAGAACGCCCGCCTGCTCCTGGGTCACGACGATCCCGCGCTGGGCCGCGACGACTGGACCGGGCAGTCAGACCATTTCCGGTTTCATGAGCGGGGCATCCCCTACGTATACTTTGGGGTAGAGGACCACCCGCACTACCACAAGCCTTCGGATGATTACGAGAACATCAACCCAACTTTTTACCCGGATGCGGCGGCCCTGGTGATAGACTTCCTGGAGCTGATGGACAACCACATGGACCGGCTGCCGGCGCATACGCAATAGGCTGAAGGGGCTTTTGGTAACGGGGTGCGGCTGCCAAATATATGTTATACTTTAACTATTCTGATATTTCCATATATTTACTGTGGAACTGTCATCTTTCTGCCCGATAAAACGTAGAGAAGAGGGAAGTGAAGGCATTCACGTAGCCAATCGTTGGAGCGCCTGCGGGTGCTGCCTGCCTACTCAAAAAGATGTTTAACCTGTCTGATGATATGAACAGGAAACGATACTATCTGCTTACATTCTTACTTCTTCTCTTACTGAACCCCTGGGATGCCCTGGCGCAGCAATACCGCTATAAACGCGGGAGCAAGGAAACCAATGTGCTGGAGCGGGGTTGGGTGATACTGCTCGGAGGCGGGGTAACGGCCGTGCGCAGCGACATTTGCGGCAGCTGGGACTGCAACGACATTGGCCCGAACGTGAGCGTGGGCGGCCTGTATAAGATTTCGCCATACTTTGGCGTGAGCGGCACAATAGACTACGTAAAGTTGGGGGCCGTGGAGAAAAACCCGGAGGCACCGCTCAACATTGCCTTCGAGTCGGAGGTGATAGAGGTGGCGGCGTCTGCGGTGGTTAACCTGCTCGACAGTTACGCTGGCTCCGGCAACTACCGGGCTAAGCGCAAACGCTTTATCGTGCCCTACATCCGGGTAGGCTTGGGCGGTTTATACTACAATGCCACTTCCTTTCCTGCCGACCGCAAGCTCAACGACTCGCAGGTGACCTATGATCCGCAGCAGAAGTATCCGGCCTTCGCGGCAGTTGTTCCGGTGGGCGGGGGCATCCGGTTCTACATCAACGATGAGTTTAGCCTGGCCGGGGAACTCGGATACCGCATCACCAGCACCGATTTACTCGACAACATTCCTGCCACCCTTACCAACGGCTCCCGCAAGGATGAGTATGGCGTGCTGGCCATCAAGCTGCAGTATACTCCGGTTTTTAAAAACAAGATCTTCTCGAAGAAACCCTAGCAGCTTTATACTTAACCCCGCTAATTCTACCGCCGTAGAGGTAAGGGCAGGTGCACAAAGGCATCTGCCCTTATTTTTATACTTCTACCGCTATGGAAACAAAAGACAGAAATAATCTCTTCTGGCTGGCTGCCGGCGTAAGTGCGCTGGCTGTGGGGCGTGCCGTGATCCGGAGCCTTACTGCCTATGACTTTAACGGGAAGACCGTGCTGATAACGGGCGGCAGCCGCGGACTCGGGCTGGTGATGGCAAGACAGCTGGCTAAGGATGGGGCCAAGCTGGTGCTCTGCGCCCGCGACGAAACCGAGCTGGAAAATGCCCGCATGGAGCTGACCGGAAATGGTGCCGAGGTGCTGGTGCAGAAATGCGACGTGACCGACGAGCAGCAGGTAAACGATATGATCACCAATGTGCAGAACGAGTTTAGCCCGATTGACGTGCTGATAAACAATGCAGGTATCATCCATGCCGGCCCGGTGGCGGAGATGACGGTGCAGGAGTTTGAGGAGGCCATCAACATACATTATTGGGCACCGATTTACACGACCCTGGCTGTGCTGCCCGCCATGAAGTCCCGGGGGGGCGGCCGCATCCTCAATATTGCTTCCATTGGTGGCAGGATAAGTGTGCCGCACCTGGTGCCCTACAGCGCCAGCAAGTTTGCCTTAGTGGGTTTGTCGGAGGGTTTGCGGGCTGAGCTGAAAAAGTATAACATCCTGGTCACCACCGCTACACCGGGGCTGATGCAGACAGGCAGCCCGCGCCATGCCTATATCAAAGGGCACCATAAGCAGGAGTATACGCTATTCAAGATCATGGATTCCAGCCCGATTACCTCTATTCCCGCCGAACAATCGGCTCGCCAGATGCTGAACGCGCTGCGCCACGGCGATGCTACCGTGACCACTACTGCCTTTGCCACGATTGGTGAGTTGCTGCACAGGCTCTCACCGGGCCTTACTACGGATATACTGGCGCTGGTAAATGCCATACTTCCCGGCGAGGGGGGCATCGGGAAAAACAGGGCCAGGGGCTACGAGAGCGAAACGCCTTTGTCGGAGTCGTGGCTGACGGAGCGCACGCAGAAGGCTGAGGCCAGAAACAACGAAGTATAATTTTATACTTGTACAAAGTATAAATGGCCCTATACTTTATTTTCTAACTTTATACTTGCCACAACATTCACCCTTATGAATATCAAGAGCAGAGAAAAGGCCTATGATGGCTACTTTAAAATCTATAAACTAACCGTAGAGCAGCAGGGACACACCTTTACCCGCGAGCAGTTTGACCGCGGCGATGCCGTGGCCGCCTTGGTGTTTGACACCGAAAAGCAGCAATACATCCTGACCAGGCAGTTCCGGGTGGGCTCGGAGTCGGAGCTGGTGGAAGTGGTGGCCGGCATGGTAGATAAGGGCGAGCAGCCTGAGGAAAGTATAACCCGCGAAATTGAGGAGGAAACCGGCTACCACGTAGACAGGCTGCAGCACCTGCACACGTTCTATTCCTCGCCGGGTGGCACCACCGAGCGGGTCATGCTATACTATGCTGAGGTGACGAAGCAGAACGGCGCAGGCGGCGGCAACGCCCATGAGCACGAGTTCATCGAGATCCTGCACCTCAGTCCCGAAGAGCTGGACGCCCTGGAGACACCAGATGCCAAAACCATCATCGCGCAGCAGTGGGCTAAGTTGCACAGGAGGAGGTAGGATGCTTTCACAGTTCTATCAGCAAAAGTATAAAGTATAAAGTATGTAGGCTAAAACGCTGGGCGACAGCTGCTCTGCAGAACATGCCCGGCGGGTTTGGTGTTGCGCTTACATACTATTAAGTATAAGCTATACCTGCAGCGCTGGCTGCGTTCCAAAAAACGGGGTCGGCCAAAATGCTTACCTTTGCCCCCATGAGAATCCTGATAGTAGAAGACGACCCTACCCTGAACAGCAACATCATCAAAGCCCTGAAGCATGAGGAACTTCAGGCGGAAGGCGTTTTTGACGGTTTGCTGGCAGAGAAACTGCTGCGCAGAGAGGCCTACGACTGCATTGTGATGGACATTAACCTGCCCGGTAAGACAGGTTACGATCTATGCAAGGACTACAGAACCCTCAACACCACCACTCCGGTACTGATGCTGACCGCTTTCTCCGAGCTGGAGGACAAGGTGAAGGGGTTTGAGTGCGGCGCCGACGACTACCTGACCAAGCCATTTTACATGCGGGAGTTGGTGATGCGCGTCAAAGCACTGCTGAAGCGGGCAAACCAGCAGCAGACAGCTTCCAGCGTAAACGACATAATCGTGGCCGGGGATATCAGCATCCATACCGCACAGAAAAAGGTCACCAGGCAGGGCACGGAGATCGCGCTGACGCCGCGGGAGTACCAGATTCTGAAAAAGCTTTGCGAGCATGCCGGAGAAGTCGTTTCCAAAAAAGACCTCATCAGCGAGATTTGGGGAAGCGCCCTCGATGTAAACACGAACACGGTGGAGGTGTACGTAAACTTTCTGCGCAACAAGGTGGATAAGCCTTTTGAGAAGGAGAGCATCAAGACAAAAGTAGGGTTCGGGTACTTTATTGCGTTTGAATGAAGCTACAGAACAGAATACTTTTATACTTCTCCAGCACGGTCATCACCCTGACAGCCATTTCGCTTACTGTTATTTACCTGCTGTTTTCTGAGCACCGGGAGCAGGAGTTCCGGCAACGGCAGCGGGAGAAAATCAAGCTGACGATTGAGCTGTTGGCCAAGTATAAGGAGATGAGCGAGAACCTCACCGAGATGATGGACCGGCTCACCATCCACGACTTCTACGATGAGAAGGTGCTGATCTTTGACCGGCACAAGGACCTGATTTATGAAAGCGTGGACGACCTGCCCATCGCCAACAGAAACGCTATACTTACCCAACTGTCGCCTGCCATGCGGGAGATAGAAATAAGGGAGAACGGCTACGAGATTATCGGTGTCTACGAGGAAAGGGCGAACACCCACTTCTACGCCATCAGCAAGGCCTATGACAAGTTCGGCTATACTAAGCTCAACTTCCTGCGCAATACCCTGATCTTTATCTTTATCTCCATCTCTGCCCTGGTAGTTTTTATCTCGCTGTTCCTCTCCAGGCGTATTTCGGAGCCCATTATCCGGCTTGCCCGGAAGTTGGGTCGTTTTAAGGTAGGCGATAACCCCGACTACACCGCGCTTCAAACCAACACCTACGAGCTCAATTACCTAAACGAGAAGTTCCACCAGCTGCTCAAGCGCACCAACGAGTCGTTTGATTTCCAGAGACATACCATCCACCACATCTCCCACGAGCTAAAGACGCCCATTGCCATTCTGGTGTCTGAGCTGGAGCGAATCGGGCAACACCAACTCCCCGGCGACCTGAACCGGCAACTGGAGGAGCAGATTACGAACGGCAAATCACTGGGCGACATCATCAACACCTTGCTCGAAATTTCCAAACTGGAGGCTGGGCAGGAGGTTTTTACGCAGGCCGTTCGGGTTGATGAGCTGATTTTTGACTTAGTGGAGGGCTTCAGCCTGATTCACCCCAGCTTCATCTTCGAGCTCAACTTTATTCCGGAGAACATTGATGAGACCAGACTGGAGATAAGAGCCAGCAGGACGCTCCTGCGTCAGGCTTTTCAGAACATTCTGGCCAATTGCATCAGCTACGCGGATAATGGCACGGCAAAAATCAACATCGACTGCGCAAGCCCCAGCCAGTTAAAGGTGCAGTTTAGCAACTCGGGCCGGGCCGTCAGCCAGGAGGAGCAAAAGTACCTGTTCAACCATTTCTTCCGGGGGGAGAACAGCCGCGGCAAGGGCGGTTTTGGACTGGGCTTGGTGCTGGTCAAGAGAATCATCAACCTCCACCACGGCACCATTGAGTACGCGCACGCCGACAACCAATTCAATGTTTTCGAACTGACCTTCCCTTAAGGTAATTTTTATCCGCCTTAAGGCCTTTTTAATCTCGCTGCCCGGACCTTTGCCTGCAGTTAAAAGCAGCGAGGTAAAATGGATATCATTAAGTTCGGCACGTTATACTTTCTTCTTCTCTTATTTTCTTTCCCGGCCAGGGCACAGGATACACTAAGGCTCAGCCGTGAGCAGAGCGAGGCCCGCTTTCTAAAAGAAAATTTACTGCTAATGGCCGAGAGCCTGCAAATCTCGCAGGCAGAGGCCGTGCTGATGCAGGCAAAGCTGTGGCCCAACCCCAGCCTCTCTGTGGATGAGGTTAACCTGTGGGCAACCGACAGGCAGTTGCGTGTCTTCGGGGAAGAGCTGCAAGGGTTTAACGGAGGCAGCTTCGGCAAAAACCAGCAGATTAGCCTCAGCATTGAGCAGCTGGTGCTCACGGCAGGCAAGCGCAAAAAGCTGATGGCCCTGGAGCAGGTAAGCGTGGATAAATCACGGCAGTATTTCGAGGACCTGCTGCGCCACCTGAAAATGGAGTTCCGTGGCCAGCTGACCAACCTGCAATACCTGCAGCGCGTCAGGGATATCTATCAGGTCCAACTCAGTTCTGTACAGCAGCTCACCCAGGCCTACAAGCGGCAGGTAGCGCAGGGCAGCATCCCCCGGGGAGAGTACATCCGCCTGAAGGCGCTGGAGCTCGAACTCGCCAAAAACATCAGCGCGCTGAACGAAGACCTGAACGAGGCGCAAAAGGAGTTGAAATTGCTGATGCGGCTGCCCGCCACTACGCACCTGGAACTTACCGACGACGGCTATACCCGGGATACCCAGCAGCTGCAGGCGCTGGCACTGGAGCACCTGGTTTCGCGAGCCAAAGAGTCCCGGCCGGATTACAAACTGGCTGAGCTGGAGCAGACCTACTTCGACAAGCTTTATACTTACGAGCGCGCCCAACGGGTACCCGACCTGACGTTCAGTGGCGGCTACGACAGGGGCGGTAACTTCATGTATAATTTTGTTGGCTTCGGCGTCGCCATGGACCTGCCCTTCTTTAACCGCAACCAGGGCCATATTAAAGCTGCCAAAATCGGCAGGGAACAGGCGAAGTTACTCTTCCAGCACAAAGACCAAAGTATAGAAAGCGAAACGGTTTTGGCCTACCAGAACCTGCGCAACGCCCTGCACTTTTATAGCCAGATTGAGCCGGATTATGAGCAATCGCTCGATGAGTTGCTCAGCAGCTACACCCGCAACCTGACGGGCAGAAACATCAGCCTGCTCGAGTACCTCGACTTCATGGAGGCTTACCTGGAAAACAAGAAAATCATACTGGAGGCGGGCAAGGAGCTAAACGACAAAGCCGAGGAGCTGAACTTCGCTATAGGGCAGGATATCATCAATTAAAAACGGATAAGGAAGATGAAAATAACACAACATGCTGCTGGGGCCTGTTTGGCCGCACTGGCGCTCAGCGGGTGTGGCAGCAATAACCCGGAGGTGTCACAATCAGAGCGCGTGGAGGCGTTTTGTTTGGAAGACTCTTTCCGGCAGAAACTGGAGTTTGAGCAACCTGTCAGCAAGCAGGTAACCGAAGGCATCCCGCTTACCGGAGCCGTGGAGACCAACCCGGATAAGGTAGTGCAGTTCGTGAGCCTGGTGGGGGGCGTTATCTCCAATACTTATTTCTCGCTGGGGGATAAAGTGGCGAAAGGGCAGGTGCTGGCCGAGTTAAGAAGCTCCGAGCTGAGCAGCCTACAGGCCGAAAAGAATAACCTGGAGCTGCAGATGAAGGTAGCCGAGAGCAGGTTGCAATCGACTAAATCTATGTATGAGGATGGCGTTTCGTCGCAGCGCGACCTGCTGGAGGCGCAAAGCGAGCTGGACATACTCAAGTCCCAAATGCAGCGGGTAAACGCCAACTTGACCCTCTACAGCGCCAGCCCCGAGAAAGGCGTGTTCCAGCTAAAGGCACCCACCTCCGGCATCATCACCTCCAAATCCATCGCGGCCGGAACACAGATTTCGGCAGAAGGAGAGCCCCTTTTTACGATTTCTGACCTGAGCGAAGTATGGGTGATGGCCAATATCCATGCCTCCAACGTGCAGTATGTGCAGGAGGGTATGTCGGTTGACATCAAATCTCTTTCATACCCGGATGAAACCTTCAAAGGCAGGGTAGCGGCCGTGTCGCAAGTATACGATAATGAGGCCAGGGTGCTGAAGGCAAGGGTTGTGCTGCCCAACACAGACCTGAAGTTCAAACCGGGGATGCTGGTCGATGTGATGGCCCTGAAAGAGCAGGACTTGGAGGCCCTGAGCATCCCGACCAGGGCGCTGGTGTTCGACAATAACCAGGACTTCGTGATTGTGCACCGCTCGGATTGCGAACTGGAAATCCGGAAAGTGGAGGTCTTAACCAGCAGCAACGGCACCACCTTTCTCGCCGCCGGGCTAAAGGAAGACGAGACACTTGTTTCAAAAAATCAGCTTCTGGTTTACGAGCAGCTTAAGAACTTACAGGATTAGTACGCATGCAAAAGTTTATACAAGGCATTGTCGCCTTCTCGCTGAAGAACTCCATCATTGTCTTCTTTCTCACGGGCTTATTGTTGGTGGCAGGAGTCATCAGCTACATCAACACACCTATTGAGGCGTTCCCGGACGTAACCAATACCCGCGCCCGGATTATTACCCAGTGGCCAGGAAGAAGTGCCGAGGAGGTGGAGAAGTTCATCACGCTGCCCCTCATGAAGGAGATGAACACCATCCCCAAGAAGTCGGAGGTGCGCTCCATCTCGCTTTTTGGCCTGTCGGTGGTGACGGTGATTTTTGAGGATGATGTAGAGGACTTTTACGCGCAGCAGTATGCCGCCAACCGCTTGCAGGGGGTGGACTTGCCGGATGGCGCAGATGCAGGCATTGAGCCGCCTTACGGGGCCACCGGGGAGATTTTCAGGTATGTGCTCAAGAGCAAAAGGCCCATTAAAGAACTCACCGCTATCCACGACTGGGTGATTGAGCGGGAGCTAGTCGCAGTGCCCGGCGTAGCCGACGTGGTGAGCTTTGGGGGCGAGGAGAAAATCTACGAAATCCGGATAAACCCCACCAAGCTGGCCAATTACGACCTGTCTCCCCTGGAAGTATACGAGGCGGTGTCGAAGAGCAACATCAACGTGGGGGGCGACGTGATAGAGCGCGGAAGCCAGGCCTATGTGGTGCGCGGCGTGGGCCTGCTGGAGAGCATTGCCGATATCGAGAACATCCTCATAGAGGTAAGAGGCACTACGCCCATCCTGGTAAAGCACGTGGCCGAGGTGGAAGTATCTGCCAAGCCGCGCTTGGGCATTGTGGGCCTGCAGGACGAGGATGATTTGGTGCAGGGCATCGTCATCATGCTTCGTGGCGAAAACCCGGGCGACGTTATTGCGCGGCTAAAGGATAAAATCGCTGACCTGAACGACCGCATCCTGCCCAAGGATGTACAGATAGAGCCCTTCATCGACCGCACCGACCTGGTGGATGCCACGGTTAGCACGGTGAGCAAGAATCTGGTGGAGGGCATATTCCTCGTATCTGTCATCGTCTTTATCTTTCTGTTCAACTGGCGCACCACCGTTATCGTTGCGTCCGTTATCCCGCTCTCCTTTTTGTTTGCCATTGTGATGCTGCGCATCCAGGGCTTGCCCGCCAACCTGATTTCCTTGGGCGCCATTGACTTCGGCCTGCTGCTGGAAGGTACGCTGGTGATTGTGGAGACGGTCTTTGTGGCGATGGAAAGGCGGGCGCACCAGCTGGGGATGGAGCGGTTTAACCGGATGAGTAAATCGGGGCTGATAAAGAAGAGCGCGGGCAGTGTGGCCACTTACATTGTATTTGCCCAGATTATTCTCATCGTGGCCCTGCTTCCCATCTTCTCCTTCCAGAAAGTAGAAGGGAAGATGTTCTCTCCGCTGGCCTTTACCCTGGGGTACGCTTTGCTCGGGTCGCTGCTGCTGAGCATCACCTACGTGCCTGCCCTGTGCAAAGTGATGCTGAAGAAAGACATCAAAGAGAAGGAAAATTTTATCTCCCGCTTCTTTCGCAAAAACCTGTTCAACCTGTTTCTGTGGAGCTTTAGGCGGAAAAAGGCCGTTGTGGCTGGTTTTGTGGGTATCCTGGCCGTCTGCGCGACAAGCTTTCTGTTCTACGGCTCTGAGTTTATACCCAAGCTGAACGAGGGAGCCCTCTACGTGAGGGCCACGCTACCCAACAGTGTGAATATCGAGGAATCGCAGCGGCTGGCCAAGGAGATGAAAGCCAGGCTCCGGGAGTTTGAAGAGGTGAAGTTTGTGCTCAACCAGGTAGGGCGCCCCAACGACGGCACCGACCCGACCGGCTTCTTCAACATCGAGTTCCATATCCAGCTGTACCCCGAAAAGGAGTGGACCCGGGAGATAAAGAAGGATGCCCTGATTGACGAGATGAGGCAGGCGCTGCAGGCCTACCCGGGCATTGTGTTAGGCTTCAGCCAACCCATCCAGGATAACGTGGAAGAGTATGTGGCCGGGGTGAAGAGCTCTTTGGTGGTGAAAATATTCGGCGACGACCTTTTTGAGTTGGAAGGATATGCCGAGCAGGTGGCCAATAGCCTCCGGGACGTGAAAGGCATCGAAGACCTGAACATTTACCGCAACATCGGCCTGCCCGAGCTACGGGTGCAGTTGCACGACCACAAGCTGGCCCGCTACGGGGTGGATATCTCCGATGCCCAGGCGGTAGTGGAGATGGCCATAGGCGGCAGGGCGGCCACAAAGTTCTATGAGAACGAGCGCATGTTTGATGTGCGGCTGCGCTTTGCCAAAGAGTACCGGGATGATGACCAGAAAATCGGCAACATCCTCATCCCGACCAAGGACAACCGGAAGATTCCCCTGAAGGAGATAGCTACCATTCAATACCTGACAGGCCCGGCCTTTATCTACCGCGAGGGCAGCAGCCGCTACATTGCCGTTGGCTTTAGCATCGAGGGAAGAGACCTGGGCAGCACGATTGCGGAGGCGAAGGCAAAAGTTGCCAGCGAGGTGCAGCTGCCGGCTGTGAACAAGATGGTGTGGGCGGGCGAATTCGAAAGCAAAGAGCGGGCAAGCAAGCAGTTGGCCGTGATTGTTCCGGCGGTTTTGCTGCTCATCCTGTTCCTGCTATACTTTAACTTCGGCACCGTCAAGGACACGCTGATTGCGGCCAGCACCATTCCTTATGCCTTCATTGGGGGCTTCATTTCGCTTTGGGTAACGCAAACCATTTTTGGGATCTCGGCGGGCATCGGGTTCATCATCTTGTTCGGGGTTAACACCATCAACAGCATTATTTTGATTGCCGTGATGAAAGAGAACATGAGGCGGATGCCGCTGAAGGAGGCCATCAGCAACGGCGTGTATGCCCGCATCCGGCCTATCGTGATGATTGCCCTGATGGGCTCCATGGGCCTGCTTCCTGCCGCACTCTCGACAGGTATGGGCTCCGAGATCCAAAAACCCCTGGCGATTATGATTGTGGGCGGGCTGCTTATCTGTATGATTTTGTCGCTGACGGTATTGCCGCAGGTGTTCTACTTTGCCTACCGTAAAACAGGGCATGCGAAACAGCGGCAGGTCAGGTAGCTCGCCTCCGCCGGTGTTTATACTTGAAGGTTAGTTGTTTGTGTGAGCAGGCCAGGCCTCGGAGCCTTCTTCTGTAGAAGCTCAGGGTGCCTGGCCTGCTGTGTTGATAGGGGGCTTAAGTATGGAAAGGCTATACTTTATAATCCAAGTTGCGACTTACTACTATCGTTCAGATGTAAACCCACCCCTAACCCCTCCCGAGAGGGGAATTCCTGCAAGTGTGAAATGCTTCCCCTCCTCGGAAGGGTTGTGGGGGTATCGTAACTTAGCTTTTATACTTCGCTTGGGAAACAACAGGCGCTACAGGTTCCTCCTACCCGAGGGGCATGCTGGCGACAGAAAAAGCTAGGGTAGGAGATGTATAGCAGGCAGAAAGTATAAAAGCTAACTATAGTCTCTGGTTAGCTTTTATACTTTGGGTGTATTTATACTTTTACTCCTCTACGTCCCGGAACATATCCTTGGTATCGGCGGCGCCTTCCAGGGTCAGGTACTCTGCCTGCAGGGTGCGGATTTTGAGGTTATCAGACGTGCTTATTTGCCCTTCAAGCTGGCGGCGGCGCTCGTTCAGCTGGCTGTATACATGGTCCACATAGTCCCAGTCGTTCTGGGTCCAGTTGCTCTTTTTGGTGCGCACGGTGCCGATAAAGGTTAAATAGGCCTCCCGTAGCTGTGCTGGTTGCAGTTGGTCGAGGTTGGCGTACTCGCGCAGCAGGTCCTTTTGCCAGCTGGTTACTTTTTCTGCCTGCAGTGGCTGTTGCATACGGCGCTCCTGGCGCTCCTCCCAGCTGCGGTAGCGTCTCTGCAGGTCCCGGTACTCGGCCTTAGACTTCTCGGAGAGGCTGTCGAAGTTCTCTTCCAGTTGGGCGTTGCGGCGGCGAAGCTCCTCTTTTACCTGCGGCCACTCGCGGCGGATGGCGGTATCGCCTTTCTCTACCTGCTTGTTCAGCCAACCCCTGAACTCCTCCAGCTCCCGCTCCGCAGTTTTTCCTGAGCGCACCACGGTAGCCGTATCGCGCTCTTCCGTAGTGGTCGCAGCGCCTTCCTCGCCCGCTACCTCGCGGCGTCCATCGCAGCTCCACAGCAGGGCAGCCAGGCAAAGTATAAAAGTGATATTTAAAGTATAGGTGGCCTTTTTCATCAGCATGTTTCTAGCATTTTTCATTTGATGCTATAGTACGAAACTTGCCGGTTCAGGATGCTTATTGTGCCGCAGCGCTCGCCATAAACGGTTTGTTCAGGTAAATGCCGTCGCCAAAGGCAAAGTGCTTGTTTACTGTGACAGCCAGCTTACCGCGGGCGGGCACCTTGCCGAATATAACCTCAGCGGCGGCGGCCTGTGCATGAAAGTAGCCCTGGTAGGCTACCAGCAGCGCCCGGCTCTCCTCTATGTCCGGAAACTGGTTTAAAGTATAGGCATTGTTGAAAAGCGTGATAACCGCCTTGTTGGACCTGGCTAGTTGCTGCACCAGCTTGGTGGCGTCTTTGGAATAAGCCACATTATTGCTTGGGCGTAAGCTAGGGCCGTAAAGCGCCACCAACACCACGTCATACTTTTTCAGTTGTTTCCAAAGTTTCTTGGTCTCTTTGGCGTTGGCCTTGCGTGAAATAAAGAAGTGGTCGGTTTCGGTGGCTATCTGGTTCACCTGCCGCTGAAAGGCCGTCACCCGGGTAGCCCCGATAGACAGGGTGGCAACGGTTTGCTTCGGTGACTCCTGCAGCGGGAGCATCTTCTTCCGGTTGTTCAGGAGCGTCACCGAGCCTTCCGCTATCCGCTTGTTTATCAGGTCGGCCATGGGCGGGTTCAGGTCCTCGTACAGGTTCTCCAGCGCCACCGGTTTATACTTGTCCAGCCCCAGCCATTGCTTGGCCGCCAGCACACGTTTGCAGCGCCTGTCTATTTCTTCCTGCGTCAGGTCGCCTCTTTCAATGGCCTCCTCCACGGCACGGATAGCTTTGGGTACGCTGTTCAGGCGCTCCAGCACATCGTTGCCGGCCATCAGGGCGCGGGCTTCGGCCTCGCCGGGCTCAAAGAATTTGGTGACGCCCTTCATCACCATCGCATCCGTAAAAATCAGGCCCTTGTAGTTGAGCCGCTGCTTGAGCAGGCCGGTAACGATTGGCTCTGAAAGGGTGGAGGGCAGGTTGGGTGTAGGGTCGAGCTGCGGGATGTGCATGTGCGCCACCATCATACCGCCCAACCCGTGCTTGATCAGCTCCTGGAAAGGGTACATTTCCAGCGAATCCAAACGCCCGCGGCCAAAGGGGATAACGGGTAAATCGTAGTGTGAGTCCACGTCGGTGTCGCCGTGGCCGGGGAAGTGCTTGGCCACGGCCATAATGCCGCCATCCTGCATGCCCTGCATATAAGCGATACTTTTAGCGGTCACGTCGTACTTGTCCTCGCCAAAAGAGCGGTAGCTGATTACCGGGTTGTTGGGGTTATTGTTCACGTCGGCCACCGGCGCGAAGTTGATGTGCATGCCCAGGCGCTTAAACTCCTGGGCCACCTCTACGCCCATGCGGTAAATCAGTTCGTTATCGGTAAGGGCGCCCAGCATCTGCTGCGAAGGGTACTCCACGGTAGAGTCCAGCCGCATGCCCACGCCCGTCTCTGCGTCCATCGAAATCCACAAAGGCACTTTGGAGGCAGCCTGGTATGCATTGGTAAGCTTTGCCTGGCGCACCGGCCCTCCCTGGAAAAAGATGATGCCACCCACCTTATACTCTTTGATAAGCCGCATCACATCCGCCTCATACTTGGGCCCCCGGTTAGAAAAAGCCTCTATAATAATGAGCTGCGCGATGCGCTCCTCGGAGGTAAGCGTGTTGAAAACCGAGTCAACCCAATAGGAGGAAGTATCCTCCAGGGCGGCAATAAGGGAAGCAGGACGGTTGTAGGCAGAGGGCCTTTCCACCGGGAAAAACTGTCCCTGATCTTCGGAGTAGCTGCTGCGCTGGGCATCAGAGCCCTCGCAGGCATACAGGAGCACCGCCAGCAGGGGGAGCATCCATAGCCAGCGCTTGCTTAATCGGTTTGCCGTGTAGTGAGTGCTTTGCATGATACTTCTTTTATAACGCACCAATTTGTACTTTCTTGCCTTAAACTGGTGTCTCTTTAACAGGAGTATACCTGATAGTATACCTTTTACGGTGTAACGGGCAATTACGTATGATTCGGATTGTTGAATAAGGTAACTGCATCCAGGACGCTTTTTGTTCATTTTGGGTTATCTTTAGCCAAACACAGCTTCATCTATGGCCCGCTTTTCATCCGGAGATTATATAACGCAAGCAGAGGGGGAACCCCCTCATTTTGGCTACAGCTTTCTGCCGGGTTTGCTGTTTGTGGCTCTTATGTGGCTGGTTAGTTTTCTGAGCTACCTTACCCATGTCAACCTGGCCTTTCTGGGGATAATGCCGCGCAATTTCCTGGGCCTGATCGGGGTATTCCTGGGGCCCCTGATACACGGCGACCTGCTGCACCTGCTCTCCAACACCTTTCCGCTGGTGCTGCTCTCGGGGTTTATACTTTACATGCACCGCCGTGTGGCGCTTAAGGTAGTGGTGCTGGTGTACCTGCTCAGTGGCCTGCTTACGTGGTTTATCGGCAGGCAGGCCTACCATATCGGGGCGAGTGGCGTGGTGTATGGCCTGGCGGGCTACCTGCTGTTTAACGGCTTTCTGCGGCAAAACCGGGGCGCCATGGCAGTATCGCTGGCTGTGCTGTTTCTGTACAGTGGCCTATTTTACGGGATTTTCCCCGGTGAGGAGCGGGTGTCGTGGGAGGGACATTTGGCTGGCCTGCTTAGCGGCTTGGTAGCAGCCATTACCTTTGGGGAAGGGGAGCTAACCAGGGAGGAGAACAGGCCTTTGGAACCGGATGTGGTGCAGCGCCACGTGAGCAGTACGGCAGGCAAGCACTACCAGCACATGTTCATCAGCTACAGTGTGCAGCCGCAAGAGCTGAGCAAGCCTTACCATTATACGTTGGATGCTGCCGGTTTATCGGCGAAAGTGTCAACCCCCGCCGCTCCTGCTCCGTCTAAGGAAAAGGCCAAGCCCAAGTAAACCTATGCGCGAGAAGCAAGAAGAAACCCGCCAATACCCCAAACAAGCAAGCGAGCTAAAGAGCCGCTTTGACGCTGACTCATCAGCATCCCATCCCGATACCCGGCAGCAGGACGACGAGGTGAAGCAGAGCAAGTGGCCCCTGTTTATAACCGCCGCAATTATCGGCTGCCTGGTGGCGTCCTACTTTATTTTCCCTGGCTTTCAGCAGGGGGTACAGGACGGCTGGGAAGTGCTCACGAGCGGCAACGAGCAACGCATATCGGAGTGGGTAAGCCAGTTTGGCTTCTGGGGACCCTTTTTCATTGTGGCGGCCATGGTGGCCCAGATGTTTCTGCTGGTGATAAACGTGGTGGCGCTGATGCTGGTGGCCATTATCGCTTACGGGCCGGTATGGGGTTCTGTCATTGCTGTAACGGCCGTGGCGGTGGCCTCAACTGTGGGCTACTGGATCGGCCGTGGACTGGGGGAGGCAACCGTAAGCAAGCTGATCGGGCAGAAGTCGGAGCGGAAAGTGGCTGGCTTTATGGACAAGTACGGCATTTGGGCCATCATCATTGCACGCATTTCTCCTTTCCTCTCCAACGATGCCGTTAGTTTGGTGGCGGGCCTGGCTGGGATGGGCTACTTTAAGTTCATGGCGGCCACGCTGGCTGGCATCGTGCCGCTTACTATTCTGCTGGCTTGGCTGGGCGAGGATAACGACCGCCTCATGAATGGCTTGATCTGGGTTTCAGCCGTCAGCCTGGCTGTGTTCCTGGGCTACTTGGGGTATAAAAAGTTCATCAGCAAGGAGTAAGTCGCCGCGATGCTACGGTTTATAGTTTATTCACAGTGCAGCCTGGTGCCGGGGGGATTTTCCCCCTCTTAAATGCGAAAAAGTTATCTCAACTTTAAGGTCTATACTTTGTTTATTTATAATGAATATTATAAAAATCTTACGTATTTGATTTTTCTCTAAAAGGCCCTTTAGCAGCATTCCGGATAACATTGCAAAACCCAAACAAAAATCCCTCGTTTAAGCGGTTTATTGTTTAGAAAATCGATGTTTCACGAAATGGACTGCTTATGTTTAGGATCAAAGTACTCGCAGCCGTGTTCTATGTAGTAGTGGCACTGGCTGAAGAATTATCCTTCTTCCAAGCTGATTCTTCCGCTCCGAATATCGAAGAAACGCCCTCCGGAATGATCCTAGAATGGCCCCCGCTGGAACCAGAAGACAAGGACACCAACCCGGAAGCGTTACCCGAACCTACCCCGACCCTCACAGTTACTGCTTCCATATACCACCCAGAGCCTGGCCAGACCGATTCCACACCCTACATCACCGCCGACGGCTCACGCATCAACAAAAAAGACCCCAAAAAACACCGCTGGATTGCCGTCTCCCGTGACCTGCATAGCAGATGGGGAGGGGTTATGGAGTTTGGCGACTCGCTTTGGGTAACGGGCATATCAGAGGAGCTGGATGGCCTGTACATTGTGCGTGATGTGATGAATCAGCGGATGCGCAACAAGATAGACATACTGGTAGGCAGGCACGATCCCATTTACGGCAAGTGGGAAAACGTGCAGATCGCGAAGCTGGATTAGCAGGCAAAGTTACCTTGTGCTGCTGCAGGATTATCGTTATTTTGGGTGCTTAGAACCTAAAAGATAGCGAAATGATAACCTACCAGGAGGCCAGGGAACTGCTCGAAAGTATGACCCGAAGCGAAAGCTTGCTGCGCCATGCGTATACCGTGGAATTGGTGATGCGCGCCTATGCAGCCAAATTGGGGGAAAATGAAGAGCAGTGGAGCATCACCGGCCTGCTGCACGACGCTGACTACGAAGCCCACCCGGATCAGCACCCCAAGGTGATTGTAGGCTTGCTGCGGGAGCGTGGCGAGGAGGAAATGGCGCATGCTATTTCGGCGCACTATACCAGGTGGGGTGTACCCTACAACTCGCTGCTGGATAAGGCGCTGCTTGCCTGTGATGAGATCACGGGCTTCATTGTGGCCTGCGCCTTAATCCGTCCGGGAAGGCTGCAGGGGCTAGAGGCAAAATCGGTTGTGAAGCGGCTGGGGCAGAAGAGCTTTGCCGCCTCTGTTGACAGGGAGGAGGTACGCCTTGGCGCCGAGAAGTTTGGCGTGGACCTGAAGGAGCACATCAGCTTCATCATCGGGGTACTGCAACAGCACCAGCAGGAGCTGCAACTGGAGCCTGTGGGCGAGCAGGCGTAGATTACTGGAAGCAAAGTATAAAAGCGGCAGCTGCTGGTAAAGTGGCTGTCGCTTTTGTGTTTTAGACGCGAGTTCTGACCTGTACCGGGTCCAACCACCCCTGGCCCCTCCTTGTCTAAGGAGGGGAATCTGTAGCTACTTTGGCTGAAGTATAAGTTCTATAGCTGTTGTCCTTGCGCGGACAGGTCGCGACCTGTCCCTACAGAGTATAAACTAAGTAGGCGATTACACCCCTATTGAGCTTTGCTCGCAAACGGCGAACTCTCGTTCTTGTTTGTCCTCAAGGGGACAGTTTATACTTACTCCTTTACCTGTCATCTCGAGCAGCGCGAGAGATCTATCTGGGATTCTAGTTTGATCTCTCCCAAAAGTCGAGATGACAGCAGGGGCAGCGGCTATCGAATGATTCCCAGCCTTTGGGTTGAGCGCCTTGTGAGATCCGGTGCCCGTTAAGGGCATGCTGAGCGAAGCGAGGCAAGGAGGGAACACCGCGCGATGCCCGAAGGCGAGGCCTCCCGGCCTAGGAGGGAGCCAAGTTGGAGATGCAACAATAGCCTACGTAAGTCTGGAGGATGAACAGAGGCTAGAGAGGATAGCTAGGTTCCAGTGGAAGGAAGCGGTGGCTATGAAAGTATAAACCGGCAAGTATAGCAGGCATCAAGCAAAACCCGCTGCTACGAAGTATAATCCTTCAAAATCTCAAACCCCTCCTTATCATCCTTCGCCTCTACCACCTCATCTATCACATATTGGATTTCCGGCTCCGTCCAATTCTCTTTCTCAGCAGCCTTTATAAATATATCGAGGGCGGCAAAGCGGGAGCCCTGCGCTGGTATAGTGGCTTTCACCTTTTTCCGGATACGCATCGTTCTGTTTTTGCCCCAATTTACGAAGTATACGCCAAATCGCGCCACTTTATACTTTGCTAATCCCTTCTTTGGCTGTCCATCAGGCGCGTACTACCTATAATCATACTTGCCGAAGCTAATGCTAGGCTAACCCTTTTGCGCGCTGGTCGTTTTAATAGGCTACATCATGTTTCTTGCCGATGGAGAAAGAGCTATACACCTTCGACGACCTTACCCGACTCAACGACCTTACCATGATGCACTACGCCGCCCCGATCATTGTGCTGTCGGTGGTGGGGGAGTGGCTCTATGGGGTTTATAAGAACAGGAACACCTACCATCCGACGGAGTTTGTCTCTGCCCTGACCATTGGGGGCGTGAATGCTGTGATGGGAGCCATGCTGAAGTTGTGGCTATTCGGACTGGCGCTGGTTATCTATAACATGGTGCCCTGGGCCATTCCCCGGGGCTGGGTGGGCTTTGTGGTGTGCTTTGTGGCCGTGGATTTCTGTCGCTACTGGGCGCACAGGATAGCGCACGAGCAGCGGTTTTGGTGGGCTACCCACGTGACGCACCACTCCTCGGAGCGCATGAATTTCTCGGTTTCTTTCCGCACCGGCTGGACCCAGCACATCAAGTTCATTTTCTTTATACCAGTGCCACTGCTGGGCATCGACCCGTTCACCTTCTTTATCTGCCACCAGGTGGCGGTGCTGTACCAGTTTTTTGTGCATACGGAGCTGGTGCGTAGACTGCCTAAACCGATAGAGTACATTTTCGTTACGCCGTCGCACCACCGGGTGCACCACGGCTCCAACCCCGGCTACATCGACAAGAACTATGGCTCCACCTTTATTATCTGGGACAGGATGTTCGGCACGTTTGAGCCGGAGCGCGAGCAGGTAAAGTATGGACTAACAAAACCGGTGAGCACCTTCAACCCGGTGTACCTTGTGTTTCATGAGTGGATGGATATTTGGGAAGACATGAAACATGCCAAAACCTGGAAGGAGCGGTTCCTTATACTTTACAAGCCTCCAGGGGCCATTGTGACGGAGCACCAGCGCAGAAGCCAGCACGAGCAGCAGGCGATTGAGCCAGTCAGGCAGCAAAGTATAGATCTAACCCCGGTGCAGCAGGAGCTTGGGAAAGTATAACCCTACTCTTGCAGGAGCCAGTGCAGGGCGCTTTCCTCGTCCGGAAAAGCATCAAACTGCAGTTCGCTTTTTGCGATGCCCTCCTCCTCCAGCCTAAGCCTTATCTGCATTGTACTAAGCTCTACCATTGAGTGAGGATCCTCGATACGCGCCCACTTAACTACAGAAGAACCCCTCAGCGACATGACGATCTTTTGCCAGAACCAGTTGCTATCCTGAAGGTCGAGGTAGTGCAGCGCACGTACGTTTCCTAAAATATACTTTGGCTTGAAAACATGGATCAAGTCCAGCAAGGCCAGCAGGTTCTGGCGCATCTCCTCCCCCTCCATGTGCTGTTTGCAGTAGGCCTTAATAATGGAGAGCGTCAGGTCTACGCTGATAGTGCATAGTTCGGTCTCCTTTACCACAATAATATTTCTCTCCTGTTTCGCTTCCATATTGCTCAATAAAACATACTTCAGATTTAAGGAAACTTCGGCTAGGTAGTTGAGACCTTGTTTTAAAGAGTAGAAATAACAAGATGGCCACACATAAGCAAATTTTAGTGTCAGACGGTCTGGTTTTGTTAGTGAAGGGAGATGAAATGGGGGATACAGGAACCGGGGCAAAAGAAAAAGCACGGCGGGAGCCGTGCTTGCTGAGTTAGTAACTGTCCTGGTAAGCGGAGTTTTGCTGCCTGGCGGCGGGGTTGCTCTGCATCTCGCGCGGCACGCCCATTTTCTCCTCGCGGCGCTGCTGGTATTGCTGAAACTGCTGCGGCGTCAGTACATCCTTCAGCTGCGACAGCCTGGTCTGGCTGATCATGTCCATCTGGGTTACCAGCTTCTTAGGGTTGTTCTTATACTTCTTCTGAGCCTCTTCGGCGCTTTTCAGGCTGCTCAGGTTAATGGCGTATACTTTCTGACTTTGCTGCGGCGAGAGGCGCAGGTTCCTGGTAAAGCCGGCGGTAATGGCCTCGGCCCGTTGCTCCAGCGTTTGCGCGGCCTGCGCGTTTTTGGCCTGCGGCTGTTGGGCCTGCGCAAAAACGGAGGGGGCAGCGATGGCAAATGCGATGGCAAAGACAATCTTCTTCATACTTTTCTTGTCGTTTTCTGTCCTGCTGGTACAGGCAATTATCGTTCCGGTTCTTTTAAGAAGTATAAAACAGGTTTCGGCTGCTGATAGTTTCGCTTAGCTCTCGTTGTAAAAGTATACTTTGTAGAAGTGCATGCCGCGCTCCTTGTCAAAGCCCCGCTCCACGTACTGCTCGCTCTGCTCGGGGTTGTAGCCGCTGAACTTTATCTCTATCTGGGTGTCGAGCTTTATAAAGTTGCGGAACTTACGCTTCATGTTGCGCACCGTGTTTTTGTTGATTTCAAAGTCGGTGAAGCCCTCAATGTCGCGCTCTTCGGCAAATGTATGGCTGTACTGCATAAAGCGCTCCTTCGTCTCCGGCTCGTCTATCACGCTGCTGGTAAACTCCTCCAGGTCAAATGTTTCGCTTTTGGAGAAGTAGTCCACCGAGCGGCTGATGAAGTCCACCTGCGCCTTTTTGCTTTCGGTGCGGGCGAAAACCTCCTCCGAGAAATCCTTGCACAGATTCAGAACGGCTTTGGTGTTAAAGTTAGTGTCCTTCAGCTCGGTTACGCTCAGGAAATCGTCTTTCCAGAAAACGGCGTCATAGCTGTTGGCGTCCACCATTTTGACCCGGAACCCGTCCTCGGCCTGTGTGTTGTAAATCATGCAGCCCTTGTCTACGCCCTTCAGGTTCACGCCGAAATGGTAGTTCACATTCAGGTCGTCCGCCTCATCCTGGAAAGTCAGGAACGTATCCTTGTTCTCGGATTTGAACACACCGATGGCGTCCACCACCTCGTCATCCATCACGCAGCCCTCAAAGTATACCACGTACAGCTCGCCGCTCTTCACCTTCGGGTGGTCCGACTGCTGGTAGAGGTGGTTGAGGATGTGCACCGAGTACTCGTGGAAGTTTTGCGGCTCGGTAAACATCAGCGCCGCGTAGGCAAACATCTCGTTCAGGGCCAGGTCAGAAGTATGGGTAAAGCGGAAAAACTCCTCCTGCTTAAACGGCGACAGGAAGTAGTTGAGCAGCAGGTCGTACAGTTGCTCGTCGTGCAGGTCCACCAACTCCCTGGAGGCCACCACGCCTTCCTCTTTTGCCTTGTTCCCGACCCGGTGCACAGCCAGTTTCCTCAGGCGCACCTGCGTTCTGTCTTTCATCTGTTAAGCTTCTTTTTTAAGGCTCCAAAGCTACGCATTTAGCCGCGCATTGCCGATGCGGAATCGAAATCACTTATACTTTTAAGTAGGGATGTGGCGACAGGTACGGCAAGAAGTATAGAATCTTGCTAAAATATGATATTGGTAATCAGTATTTTATACTTTTAAGAGTTTGGTGAGTAAGGGAGTTTATACTTTTCTGGCATGGTTATTTCTTTAGCGAGATCGAGCAGGCCAGCTTAACGGAAAAGGATGAAGAAACAAATCTACTATTACCATGAAAAAGATTTTCCTACTCATAGCAGTGGCTGTGGGACTGGCAGCGGCCAGTGCCGAGGCCCAGCAGCAGCCTGTTCGATACAACAAGCAATCTGCCTATAATAACAACCCAAATCAGGTGCGCTTCGGCATCAGGGCCGGCCTCAACCTGGCCGACTGGCAAGGTGAAACCGTGCAAAGCATGCAGGATCTGGTGGATATGTCTGGTGGGTATGTGAGCAAAGAGATGCGCCCAGGATTTCATGTGGGCACGTACGTAAGTATACCGGTAGCGCCGGGCTTCGAGATTGAGCCAGGGCTGCAGTACTCCCAGAAAGGCACCGTGCTGAAAGGCAAGATTCCACTCGAGCAATTCGACTTCCTGAACGCCAACGTAACCCTGACCAACAAGGCGGAGTACCTGGACCTGCCCATACTAGCCAAAGTATACGTAGGCGAAGGATTCCATATTTTCGCTGGCCCGCAGGTGTCTTACCTACTCTCTAACAAAGTATCGGCCGAGGCCGGCGCCTTTGGGTTTAAGGCCCTGAACCAGGAGTGGGACATGAACAGCGGCTTCCGCGAGTTTGATGTGGCCCTTACCGGCGGTCTTGGCTACAGGTTTGCCAGCGGCTTCAACCTCAGCGCCGGCTACGATTACGGCCTCAACTCCATCGACAGCAATGGCAACTTCGATACCTACAACCACGTGATAAAGGCCTCTGTAGGCTTTACCTTCTAAAAGTTTAGTGTTTGAGTGATTTACTGGGGCCCACCGCTATTACAGCGGTGGGCTCTTCTTTTTGCAGGGGCAGGAAAGTATAACTTAATCCCGGGCCAGCCTGTTATGAGGGGGAAAACCAAACATGTAATGATGCATAAACTTAACTTACTGCTGTTTAGCCTGCTGCTACTGGCAGGTCAGGTGCTGGCCCAACAGGTGCCGGCCTCCCTCAATGCCACCCTCGACGGCTATGAGTATCCCCACCCGGTAAATTATTTTGAAGTAGAACTGGAAGGGGGGAAGTATAAAATGGCCTACATGGATGTGGCTCCGGCCAAAAAAGCAACCGATGCGCCGGTGGTGATGCTGCTGCACGGCAAGAATTTTATGGGAGCCTACTGGCGCCAGACCATCGACTTTCTTTCCAAAAACGGCTTCAGGGTAGTAGTGCCGGACCAGATTGGCTTCGGAAAGTCTGACAAGCCGGAAGTATACTACACGTTCCACCAGCTGGCCCAGAACACGCAGCAGTTGCTGCAACACCTTGGGGTGAGGCAGGTGGCGGTGGTGGGCCACTCCATGGGTGGCATGGTGGCCACGCGTTTTGCGCTGATGTACCCGGAGATGACTTCCAAACTGGTACTGGAAAACCCCATCGGGCTGGAAGATTACCGCGTGATGGTGCCCTACAAAAGTATGCAGGAGCTATACCAGGCCGAGCTGAAACAAACCGAGCAGGCTATCCGCAATTACCACCAAACCTATTACCCCGCCTGGAAACCGGAGTTTAACGAATGGGTGCAGGTGCCCGCTGCCCAAATCAATCACCCCGATTACCCGAAAGTGGCTAAAGTATCCGCCTTGACCTTTGCCATGATTTACCAGCAGCCGGTGGTGTATGAGTTTGGAAATGTGAAGGCTCCTACCTTGGTGGTAATAGGGCAGGAGGACCGCACCATCGTAGGGAAGGGGTATATCCAGGACAAAGCGAAACAGCAGCAGTATGGGCAGTACCCGCAGCTGGGCAAGCAAACGGCCAAGGCAATTCCTCAGGCACAACTACTTGAGCTACAGAACGTGGGACACATTCCGCACCTGGAAGTTCCGAAGCGCTTCCACCAGGAACTGCTGCGTTTCCTAAAGAAGTGATTTATTAATGGTGGTGATGGTGGTCGTGGTCGCCGGGTTTGCTGTTAAAGTTGGCGATGGTGCCAAGTATAAAAAAGGCGATCCAGCAAACGTAAAGCGCGTTAAAGTTATCCACCGTTTTGCCTAGCAGCAGCATAATCAGGTTGGCGACTAAAGACATCACCAGGCCGGTGGTGGCCACAAACTGGTAGGAGTTCATCTCCCGCGGGTCGTATATCTTCGATAACTTCATTTGCTGCTGTTAATGGTTAATTACCTGGTAACGCATATTTCGTACCGGAGGTGCCATGGGGGCAAAATTTAAGCAAAGATAAGGGAAGCCTCCGTACTTGCGGCAGTTTATACTTTATAACTTGAATTGCGCTAAACCCGCCTTTCCCAAGAGGTAAATTCCTGTGACTGTAGTGTAATTCCCCTCTTGGGAGGGGTAGGGGTGGGTTTACACCTTCCCCAAAGTATAAATCGCGACCTGGTTTTATACTTCCGTCTGAAAGTATAACTCAAGCCAGATTATACTCTATAGTTTGTTTATTATGTTAATAAGGGTGAGTTGCTTTCAAACCGGGGCCTTGTTACAGCGTATACCTCTCTGTAACTAACCTTCAGAAACGATGAATAATAGAGAGGAAGATAAAAAGAAAGCTCCATCCGAGGAGAAGAACATACATAGCGACTATAACAAACGCGTAGGCATGGGCAATTCCCCTGACCCGACTGCAAAACGCAACATGGGACCCGAAGGCTATACCGAGCGCCCGGGGCAAAAAGACAAGCTTAAGAACATGCACATCCGGGGCGACGAAACAACCGGCTACGGCGCCCACGATCCGTTAAGCACGGAGTCTTTCGCGCAGGGCCCTGGCTTTGAGGCAGAGGGCAGCGACACAGGCATGTCCGGCGACACGGCGGGAATTCGCAAGGGCGAGCAGCCCCTGGGCGAGAATAGGAAAGGAGACGCAGACTAAAGCCGCACGTAACAAAGTTTTAATAAAGTATAAATGCAGCAGCGGGAGCCAATCATGGCTCCCGCTGCTGCATTTATAGGTATTTCCATTCGATGCAGGCCGGCAGGTGTGACGGCCTGCATCATCTTGGGCGTTTCGGGTGGTTAGTCCTCGTAGCTGACGGCTACGAAGCGGGTTTGCTGCTGCTGTGTCGGCTGACTTTTATAGTTAGCATAGGCCTGCAGCTGATTAGGGTTTAAGAAAGCCGTTACCTTCTCATCGTACTCCTGAGCCAGCTTCTCCAATAGCTGCTCGGCAAGGTGAGTGTCGTTGCGGTGGTTTTTGAGGATTTCCTGGGTGGCAGCAATACGCTCCCGGTTCAGTTCCTTCAGTTTAATGTACCCCAGCTCGTTTAGCCGTAGCTCGTTAGCCATGGAGCGGGTAAGGTTGGTGCAGTATGCCTCCGCCTCCCGGCTCAGGGTAATGTTGGATTGTGCGGAAACGGAAGTATGAATTAAGAAAGCAAACGCAAATAGTAAAATGTATTTCATAGGGTTATCTGTTAAGTGTAAAATTGTATTAATTTTTGTATCCCTCCTTGCCCCTATATAGCTATATAGAAGCCTCGGAAGACACTCAACAGTACGCACCTGTTAAAAGAAGGGTTGTATGATTTTTGTATTTAATATTGAATATTGTATACAGTATATATAAGAGTATATAAATTTACTTATGTTGTAGCAGTTGGCGGTGTGTAAAGACAGGGGGGCGGAGACACAAAAAAAGCCACCGCAGCGAGCAGTGGCTATACTTTAGCAATAGCTATATTTATAGTTCAGGGCAGATTTTACGACAGGAGGTAATCTTCCTTGATCAGGTGCAGGATTTCAGGCGAAAGCGGTTTTGAAAAGAAGTCGCGCACCTCGGAATGGGTCTTGGCGCAGATGATATCCTCTCTGTCCACAGCAGAGGAGAGCATAAACAGGCAGCATTTTTTGGTAACAGCCTCCGGCAAGCTCCTATAGGCATCCAGAAACTTCCAGCCATCCATACCCGGCATGTTGATGTCGAGGAATATCAGATCCGGAAACTCCTCGGGGTTCTGCTCAGCCGCCTGCTTCAGGTTGTTCAGCGCATCCTCTGCCCACTCATAACTCACCACCCTTTCCGCGAAGTTTTCACTCCTGATGATCGTCTCACAAACAAAATTGTTTATCTGATCATCATCAATAAGAACCACCTTTTTTAACATACCTCTCCTAATGTTCTGTCGTCTGTTTTAAATATAGACTTTGAATGTAGTGCCCTTGCCAGGCTGGCTATCTACCTCGATTTTCCCCTCCAGAAGGTCTACCTGGGTTTTTACGAGGTGCAGCCCCAGGCCCCGGCCTTCTATGTGCGGATGGAAGCGCTTGTAGAGTCCGAACAAGCTGCCCCTTACTTTTGCAAGATCGATGCCAAGACCATTGTCTGAAACTTCGATACAAATATAATCCTTTTCCTTATAAGTTCTTAAATAAATGCTTGGCTTACGCGCCGGGTCACGATACTTGACGGCATTTGTTATCAGATTCTGCAAGATGCTGTACACGTAGCTTCTCAGCGAGACAATGCCGGGGGCTTCGCTGAAATCATATGCCACCTCTGCACCGGATTTCTCCAGCTCCATAGAGATGCTCTTCAGTATATCCTGCAGCAGCTCCTCAAATAGCACCTCCTCCGAAACACTCAGCACCTGCCCGCGCACCGTCAGGATGTAATTCAGGTCGCGGATGATGTTATCGAGGTTCTGGGCCGACTTGGCCAGGCTGTCAATAATGTGCCTGTTGAGCTCCGACTCCGGCCGCTGGCGGTCATATACTCTGGTCAGGCCAAGTATGTTGGCGATGGGGGCCCTGAGGTTATGCGACACGATATAGGCAAACTGCTGCAGGTTTTGGTTTTGTAGCTGCAGCTGCTCGGTTAGCAGCGTTCGCTTAGCCTCCACCAACTTGCGCTCGGTAATATCGGCGGCGGAGGCGTCCAGGCGCAGTATTTTGCCATCTTCATCCAGCATAGGGGAGAGGCGCAGCAATACCCATTTCTCCCTGCCGTCGCGAGCTATGATGCGCATTTCGTGCTGTATCTTTTTGCCCAGCGGCACTTCTTCCTCCAGCAGGCCCCGCAGCGCCGGATAATCATCCTTATGGATAATCTTTGGCCAGAGGTGATCTTCTATAAATTCTTTTTCACTATATCCTGTGATATCGCAGCACTGCGGGCTGATGTAGAAGATCCGGAAGTCGGCATCGGCTGAGAAAATAACCTCTGGGATGTTCTCGATGGTGGACTGGAAAAGGTCCTTGGCCTCCCTTACCTCCATCTCTTTCTGCTTCTGCTCGGTGATATCCTGCGCGGTGCCCGTTACTTTCAGCACCTGCCCGTCGTGGGTTACCAGTGGCTCCATAGTCTGGTGCAGGTATTTGACCGATCCGTCCTTTAGTTGTATGCGGTGCTCTGTCGTAGCAGCTGTTTTCTCCTCAATCACACGCAGGAAAGCCTCTAAAGCGTCGTTTCTGTCGTCGGGGTGGAAAAAGGAAACGATGCTATTAAAGGTTACCGTAAAAGTATGGGGGGCGATGCCATAGATATTGTACAGGTTGTCGGAGATGGTGAGGGTGTCGCGCAGGATGTCGTATTCCCAGCTGCCGAGTTTGGCCAGTTTCTGGGCCCTGGTGAGCTGTGCCTCGTTGTTGCGGATGGCGGCTATGATTTTGCGCTGCTCCGATATATTATGGATGCTCATGGCCACCGCAATGATCTCCTGCTGCTGCGTCATCACGGGGCGATAAGCCACCTCAAACCAGAAGTCGCCGAAGCCGGTTTCGTAAGTGGTGGGTTTGCCCTGCATGGCCCGTGCATGACTTTCCAGGAGCATGCTCTTCTGTTCTTCGGCCGTGATGCTGAGTATGCTTTGCCCGGCCTGCAGTTCCCGAAGCGTTAGCTGCTTCACCTCCCTGGCTGCCACAGCGTTGAAAAGTATGACGTTCAGGTCCTTGTCCAGCAGGTAAATAGCCTGTGGCGAGCTGTCGAGCAGGGCGCGCAGGTTGGCCTCGCTTGCTATCAGCTGCTGCTGTGCCTCTGCCTGGTCTGTAATATCAATAAAAGTACCGTTATAGATAAGCGTCCCGTCCTCTTTGGAGGAAGGGAGCCCGTGCCCGCGAATCCAGGTCCACTTTTGCCGCACCTTGTTCCAGAGCCTGAAGTCTTTTACCCAGGGCTGGAAGTGGCGGGTGGCCAAAGCTATACTTTCCTTCACATCCGGCAGGTCGTCCGGGTGAACGGCATCGAAAAGTATGTTCAGGTCCTGGTATACTGCTTCCGGCGTAACCCCGAATAGCCTCGTAATGCCGCCGCTCAGAAAGGGTATGCTCATGTGCCTGTCGGCGTCCATCCTGAACTGGTACACGGCACCGGGTATACTGGAGCTAACCTCGCGGAGTTGTTGCTCCCTCTTGTGCAGCTCTTCTATAAAGTCCTCCTGCTTTTGCACGTTCTCAGACGTTACAAGGCGGGGAAACGCGCCATCTGCCGCTGCAAACGCATGCGACTTAAGTTTCACCCAGAAAACGGAGCCATCCTTCCGCTTGTGCAGAACCCGCTCGCTGCAGGCGAAGGCGGCCTTATCCAGCTGGCTGAGATGTCTTTTTGTTTTCTCCCGCTCCTCCTCCGGCCTGATATCCAGGATTGTCATTTGCCGGAACTCCTCCGTAGTATAGCCATACTCCTGCACGGCCGCCTCGTTTACCTCCAGAAACCGGTACGTATCCTGATCATACACAAACAGGGGGATCGGGTTGAGATCGAAGAGCCGTTTGAAGTGCAGTTGGGTTTGTTCCAGTTTAAGCTGTAGTGCCTCCCGCTCTTCTATCTCCTTATTGAGCCTGTCGTTCTCGTGCTGCAGCCGCCTGGTAACCCTGCTTGATGCAAAGGCTGCCCAGATAATGCAGACAGCCGCCAGCAAAAGCAGAAAAGCATAATTGTCAATAATATCCGTAACGGCCGGGAAAAACTCAGAGGTGTGCCTTTTGCCTGCCGCTGTAAGCCCGTTGCTAAGGTTGATGAGGTTTGCCTGGTGACGGATATAGAAAGGGGTTACGTGCGCCCTGTTGTACGCCGTTGCCTTTTGCTGCTGCTGGTTACGGGAGAGCCTGATCAGGCTGTCTGCATGGGCATGGTATTGCTCGAGGTCCTGGCTGATGCTGTGTAGGGTGCGCCGTTGCTCAGGCTGCTCCAGCACCGTGTGCAGTTCCCTGATAGTAGCCTCGTTGGATGCGTAGGCTTTTGCAAGCTCACGGTGTATGCTGTCTTTGCTGGCCCTATCGGCTGTGCGCAGGTGCGCGCTTAGCAGATCCTGGGTCAGTTCTTTGTTCTTGAAGAGGCTGTTTGCCAGTTCCAGCCGTTTGTAGGTGCGCAGCATCTCGCCTCCGTACTCCTGCTGCAACTGACTAACCTGTATGTAAAAGAAAAGGCAAACCGATACAAGGGCCACCATCATGCTAAGGAAGGCTATACCTATATACCGTATAGCCCGCGCATATCCCTGCCTGTTCTCAGGTGTTATCATTATTCTCTGTAAGCGTCAAGTCATACCCTCCGAACTGTTTGTTCCGGGGTTTAAGGTAAGCAGGTAAGTATAGTGCAATAAAGATATTGTGGTCCTTATTGTACAATAATAGATAAGAACATAAGAATGACCAAGGAAAGTGCTTTAAAATTATTTGGAATTAGCAAAATACCTTTTTGGGTAGAAGTAAAGGTAAGCATACAAAGTATAAATGCAGCAGCTATACAGTGCAACCACATCATGGCACCGGGGCAGGAGCGCCCACTTCGTTAGCGTAAACTATATAACCCTTATCCGGAATTATGTAACATCCCTGGAGACAATGAGAGGTATCTTTGTAACAGATAAAACGATGAAAGAAATGGCAACTGTAAAAGATAGAAAACTAACCAAAGCCACCTTTCCGGTAGAAGGAATGACCTGTGCCTCCTGCGCCAACAGTATCCAGAGTATGCTGAACGCGCGCGATGGGGTAGCCGAGGCTAACGTGAACTTTGCCGGTAAAACCGTGCAGGTGGCCTACGATGCCCAAGAGGTAAACCCTGTGCAACTGCGCGAGACCGTGCAGGAGATCGGCTTTGATATACTCATAGAGGAAACCACCCAGGAAGAACTGGAAGAGCGGCAGGCTAAGTCGCTGGCGGCACTAAAACGCAAAACGGTTATAGCCAGTATCCTGGCTTTCCCGGTGTTTGTGCTGGGCATGTTCTTCCACGACACCTTCGCCTGGGGCAACTGGGCCATGCTTATACTGACCACGCCGATATTGCTGTGGGCGGGGCAGCGCTTTTTTACCGGCGCCTGGGCACAGGCCAGGCACGGCCGTGCCAACATGGACACGCTGGTAGCCCTTAGTACCGGCATCGCTTATGTGTTCAGCGTGTTTAACACCGTATACCCGGAGTTTTTCCTGAGCCGCGGGCTGATGCCACACGTGTACTTTGAGGCGGTGGCCGTCATCATCGCGTTTATACTTCTGGGCAAGTACCTGGAGGAAAATGCTAAGGACCGGAGCTCTTCGGCTATTAAAAAACTGATGGGCCTGCAGCCCAAAACCGTGCGGGTGCTGCGAAACGATACCCAGATGGAGCTGAAGATAGAAGAGGTACAACTGGGCGACAGGGTCGTGTTGCTGCCGGGCGAGCGCGTGCCGGTGGATGGAGAAGTAGCTTCGGGCTCTACCTATGTGGATGAAAGTATGCTGAGCGGGGAGCCGCTGCCGGTGCAGAAGAACCCGGGCGATTTGCTCTATGCCGGCACCATTAACCAAAAAGGCAGCGTGCAATTGATTGCGCAGAAAACCGGCGGCGAGACCATGCTGGCGCACATCATCAAACTGGTGCAGGAGGCGCAGGGCAGCAAGGCCCCGGTACAGAAACTGGTAGATAAAATTGCGGGCATCTTCGTACCAATCGTGCTGGTGATTGCTATACTCACCTTTGCGGCCTGGATGGTGTTTGGAGGCCAGGCCTACCTAACCGAAGCGCTGCTCTCGACAATCTCGGTACTCGTTATTGCCTGTCCGTGTGCGCTGGGTTTGGCTACGCCAACAGCCATCATGGTGGGCGTGGGACGAGGTGCTGAAAACGGCATCCTGATAAAAGACGCGGAGAGCCTGGAGCACGCCCATAAAGTGAATGCCGTAATACTGGATAAAACCGGTACCATCACCTTGGGTAAACCCTCTGTAACGGATGTGGTATGGGCGCAGGATACGCCGGAGCAGGCGCAGCTCGAAACCCTGTTCTTTTCAATGGAGGCACAGTCGGAGCACCCTATTGCGCAGGCCATTTATACCTTCTACAAAGAGCAGGGACGGCAGGCCGTGCAACCTGACGCTTTCAACAGCCTTACAGGTCTGGGCATTGAGGCTACCTTCGCAGGCAAGCGCTACCTGGCTGGCAACGAGAAGCTCCTGCGCCAGCAGGGCGTGGTGCTGCCGGAGTACCTGCTGCAGGCGGCAAAAGCCCTGCAGGATGACGCGAAGACGGCCATCTTTTTTGCCGATGCCGCTCAGGCGCTGGCCGTGTTTGCCGTAAGCGACCCGATTAAACCTGCCGCCGCCGAAGGTATAAAAGCTCTGCACGAGGCCGGTCTGGAAGTATACATGCTCACCGGCGACAACAGGCAAACGGCAGAGGCCGTGTCCCGTCAGGTAGGGATAGACCATTTCCAGGCAGAGTTGTTGCCCAACGACAAGGCAGAGTTTGTGAAGAAACTGCAGGCAGAAGGCAAGGTGGTAGCCATGGTGGGCGACGGCATAAACGATGCGCAGGCGCTTGCCACCGCCGACGTAAGTATAGCTATGGGACAGGGCACGGACGTAGCTATGGAAGTGGCGGGTATCACCCTCATGCGCTCCGACCTGACGCAGGTAGCCAGGGCTGTGAAGCTATCAAGGGCTACGGTGCAGACAATCCACCAGAACCTGTTCTGGGCCTTCTTCTACAACGTCATCTGTATTCCGGTGGCGGCAGGGGTGTTGTTCCCCTTCACCGGCTTCCTGCTGAGCCCGATGGTTGCGGGGGCGGCCATGGCCCTGAGTTCGGTGTCGGTGGTAACCAATAGCCTGAGACTTCGCGGCAAGAAATTATGAGAGTTAGAAAGTTGAGAAGTTATAAAGTTAGAAAGTATAAGTCTTATACTTTGGTGGGGCGAACCTGCAACTCGTGCCGCTGCTCTCAATAAGTGTAAAGTGTGTTAATTATGTTAAATATAAAACTAGACAAGTATGGAAACCTATAAGTTTAAAACCAATATCAACTGCGGAAACTGTGTAAAAGCTGTAACCCCACACCTCAACAAGCTGGAAGGCGTGCAGGAGTGGAAGGTAGATACTGACAATCCGGATAAAGTGCTGGAAGTGAAAGCAGACGCAGTGGACGCCCAAACCATCGAAAATACCGTGAAGAAAGCTGGTTTTGAAGCAGCGCAAATTTAAGTATGAAGTATAAGTTTAGCTTTAGCTTTAGAAAGGCTGACGGGGTTTGTTCCCTGTCAGCCTTTTCGTTTTGGGGAGCAAGTATAAATTGATGTGAGGCTGTGTGTTTTACTTACAAATAAGCCTTTTACATATCCTCGCACACTTCTGGCGGGAGTGCGTAATGAATTGACGCCCATACATGCGTGTAATAAGTGTGAAAGTATAGGCAGCGAAAGTATAAAGTGTATACTTCAGTGGCCAGAGGCCGGGGGATAGCTCACACTCGCCAGAGGCGAGCGAGGGCGGATTGGTTTTCCCTAATTGAGCTTATTGCCATTGCGAATTACAAATCCGCGGTTCCTAACTTTCGGATTACAAATCCGAAAGAGCATATAATAAGTTAATCTAGGTCATAGTCCACAGCTATAGCTAGTCACGAGTACAGAGGAGTATAGTTTTATACTTTGAATGGGCTGAAAAAGAAAAGGACAGCTAAAGTAGCTGCCCCATTTCTGTACTCTCAAAACTAAACCATTATTTATATCTACCAGGCCCATTCCGGGCAAATTATCTTGCGGGTGTTGCGCAGCTTGAAGCCAAGCACTACTTCGTGGCTGCCGGCGCTGGCATGCCCGAGCGGAGAAGTGGTGGCATCATAGGAATATCCCAGGTCGAGGAGGGGGCTGATGTTGATGCCCGCCATCGCTGCCACTGACTCCTGGTGCCGGTACGTCACCCCGGCCCAAATCCTGTCGGCATACATCACTTTCATCGTGGCATCCACCGACACCGGACTTGGCTGTGCCACCTTTACCATCACCGAAGGGATAAGTGAAACATAGGGAGCTACGTCCACGCGGTAGCCGCCTGTTACGTAGTAGTGTTGCTGCAGCGAGCCATCGTCATCAGACGGAGCATTGTCGGTAAGGTATTTACGCTTGCTCGGTACCAGCTGCGCCCCTGCCACGCCTGCGTAAAAGTTGCGCGAGTACAGCCAAAGGCCCATGCTCAGGTCAAACTTCACCTCGTTTACCCTGCCATCATAAATAGCGGGGTCGTGCAGGCTGTTGCCGGCCAGCTTCACCTTCGCCGGGTCCAGGCTGTACTGTATAATGCCTGGCTGCACGCCGGCAGAAACCTTCACGGTGCGCGAAAGCGGCTGATGATAGGCATAACTGGCCGAGACGCTGCCCCGCTTCAATGGACCTGTTTCCGTGGACATGGCCATCAAGCCGAAGCCGTGGTGTGAGCGAACCCTGCGGTACATGTTCGTGGACTTCATGCTCGATTCCTTCGCCATCCCTCTGCCACCATAAGTGCTGCCACCCGACTTGTTTATCGGCATGTGCAGCGTGGCATAGTAGGTCTGAGGTGCTCCCTCCAGCCCCGACCACTGGTGGCGCGTTCCCAGCCTCAGGTCGGCATAATCCTCGATGCCCGTAATGGCAGGGTTGGCGAGGTAATTATTCAACGTATATTGGGTAAATTGAGGGCGCTGCTGGGCAAAGGCGCTGCCAGTTGCCACCAAAAACATCACACCCAAGGCTAAAAGTTTGTTCATAGATCTGGCTTATTTAACGATAGTTACACTGCCGGTAAGCGGCTTTTCGTTTCGGTCTAATTTGATAACATAGTAGTAAGTGGCCATTGGCAGCGGGTTACCGTTCTGGCGTCCGTCCCACGGCTGTTTGTAGCCATCGGATGCGAATACCAGGTTGCCCCACTGGTTAAAGATTTCCACCCGGCAGTTGCTATACTTTTCGATGTTCTCGATGACCCAGGTGTCGTTGATGCCGTCCTGGTTTGGCGTGAACGTGTTTGGGATGTCAACGTATGGCAGCACCACGACCACCACTTCATCCGTGAAAGTACAGCCGCCCTCCGTCATAGCCGTTACCGTGTAGACGGTGGTTTTCTCAGGCTTAACCATTGGGTTGGCGATGTTCGGGTTATCCATGCCGACAGCTGGTGACCAGGTATAGGTCAGGCCGCCGCTAGCCTGCAGTTGGGTACTTCTGCCTTCCAGAATGGTCACATCAGGTCCCGCGCTCAGCTTAGGCTCCGTTACGGTAACCGTTACCGGCAAACGCTTGCTGGCACAGCTCTGCACCTCCTGCACATAGTAGGTAGTGGTATGGAGCAAAGCCGGCGTTTTAAAGGTGCTGCCTGTGGCAACCGGGGTTCCGCCTGCCGCGCTGGCATACCACTCCAACTTGCCTACGCCTGTGCCTTTGGCCGTTAACGTCGTGCTGAGGCCGGCGCAGATGGTAGTGCCTTGTGCCACAGGAGTTTCTGGAAGCGGAGTTACTTTCACTTCCACCGGGTTGCTGGTAAGCGAGCCGCAGGACGCAGACGTAACCACACGGCGGAACCAGGTGCCCTCCGTCAGCGGGTTTGGCGTATAGTCCTTGCGGTTGTTTTGACCCGGAGCCGGCGTATACACCCCATTGCGTGCCTTGCTTTGCTCCCACAGGTAGGCCGGGTTGCCGCTGCCTCCGCTTGGCTCAGAACCTACCAGTGTAGCAGGTGCCTCGCCGTAGCAAACAGTCTGCGTGCCGGAAAGCACCACGTTGTTACTCAGGGCAGGCTTCACGGTAACCAGCACGGCATTACTGGTGCTGCTGTAAGCGCCGGAGGTGGCCACGCGGCGGAACCAGGTGTCCTGGCTAACCGGGCCAGGCTGGAAGTTCTGCGCATCGTTCGGAGCACCGTTATAGCCCTGTGCTGTTACAAAGCCCGTCTTATCGCCTTTGGTGCTCATCTCCCAGCGGTAATTAAAGTTGCCCTCACCGCCTTTTGGCACGTCGCCTTCCAGCAGGGCTGGCAGACTGCCGGTACAAATTACCTGGTCCGCTTTGATGACATTGCTGGCGATTTCAGCAATCACCGAGATTTTAACTGCGTTGGAAACAGCCTCGCAGCCGCCGGAAATAATTACCCGACGGTACCAGGTGTCCTGATACAAGCCTCTCGGGAAAGTATAGTCGGCATTCAGGTTGTTGCCCTCCGCCGGGGCAAAGTTCTGGCCGTCGGTACTGAACTCCCAGCGGTAGCTATACTTGCCGTTGCCACCTTTTACCGGAGCCGTGTTCAGGCCAGTTAGCGTGGCTGGCTTGGTACCGGCATAGATGCTTTGGTCAGCCTTGATATTATAGTTCTCAATCGGAGCGTTTACCGTTACCTTCACCGGCTCAGAGTAGCTAATACAGCCACCAGAGGTAACCTTGCGGCGGAAAAGCGTGGTTCGGCCCAGGCTGCCCGGCTGGTAGCTGCCGTCGGCGCGGGTGTTGGCGCCCGGAGCCGGCATAAAGTCGGTGCTGCCTTCTGGCTTATACTCCCAGGCATAGTTATACTTGCCGGCTTCGCCACCCGTGGTCGGCGTGAGGCTGGTCAGCAGGGTAGGGGTGCCGCCCTGGCATACTTCCTGGTCTCCTGTAATCAGGTTCAGGAGCTTGGGGTTCACGGTGACTGTTACCGGGTCGCTGGTGCTCACCGTGCAGGTGCCCAACATGACTACTCTGCGGAAAGAGGTGGTCTCGGTCAAGTTGCTTGCCGTCCAGTCTTTAGCGTTGCTGCCGCGGCTGTTCGGTATTTCGCGGTACTCGCCGCCTGCCGTTCTGGCCTCCCAGTAGTAAGTATAGCTGCCTGCGCCGTAGCCGCCTTCCGGCATTTGGCCAGTTATCGTAGCTGCATCGCCCTCGCAAATAGTTTGCGCGCCGGAGAGGATGTTCTTGCTGATAGGCGGCATTACCCGCACCAGGATGGTGTTGCTGGTTACTGCCTGGCAAGAGCCCGACTGCACCACGCGCTTATACCAGGTATTGCCGGTATGTGGCGTTGTTGGCTTGTAGTTAGGCGTGTTGCTGTTTTCTATCGCCGTAAAGTTGACGTTGTCCTTGCTCACATACCAGGTATAAGTATAGGGGGCGGCGCCTCCTGCCAATACCCCCTGAATCTCGTCCGGTACCTGGCCGTGGCAAATCGTCGCTACTTCGCGCAGCTCATTTTTGGTAATGGCCGGGATTACTTTCACTTCTACCGCTTCGGAAGCCAGCGCGCAGCCATCAGAGTATACCATCCGCTTGTACTTGGTCGGGAGCTTGAGCCCTGCCTGCACCTGGTAATCTTTACCGGTGGCGCCTGGAATGTTGGTGAAGGTGGTGCCGTTTTGGCTGCTCATCCACTGGTAAGTATAGGAGCCCTTGCCGCTTCCGCCAACAGGCTCTGAACCCGTTAGGGTAAACGGCGCATCCTCGCATACAATTTCCGGAGCCGAGATGGTGTTGTTGTCCAGGATAGGGTTTACCGTTACCTGCACCTGGGTGCGCGGGCCGGCGCAGTTGCCTACTACCGCCTCAGCAAAGAAAGTAGTCGTGCGCTCCACAGTCGGCTCGTAAACGTTGCTACCCTCTTTTACCAGGAGGTTGCCGCTGGCATCATACCAGTTATACTTGCTGGCATTGCCCTGCGCCACCAGCGTGGCCTTTCCGCCCCCGCAAATGATAACAGGTGCTACCACAGGCGCTGCAATCTCCGGACGCACGATTACGGTGACGCGGGTGCGCGGACCGGCGCATTGGTTCTCGCCCACGTGCTCGGCATAAAAATCTGTTGTTTTAGTCAGGTTGCCGGTCTCGAAGCCAGTACCTGCCGGAGTAGTGGCGATGAGTTTGCCTCCGTTCAGTTGGTCGTACCAGTTCACGTGGCCCGATTGTACAGCTGCCTGTAAGGTGGTCGAGGTGTTAAAGCAAATGTCTTTGATGCCCGATACTATCGGAGCGGCAGGCAGCGGTTTTACCACCACCTGCATCTCGTCGGTGGTGAAGCAGGTGCCGGTATACACCTTGTAAGTCAGCGTATATGTTCCTACTTCCGATGGCGTGAAAGTGCCGTCCACCGATACGAATTTAGAACCGCTCCACTTGCCACCCGCCGGACTAGCACCAAGTATAAACTTGCCCTCGTTCAGGCAGACCTCCTGTACTTTTTGTGCTACAGCAGCCTGCGCCACGTCGGTTACCTGCACCGTCATCTGGTCGGAGTTGGTACAGCCTTTGGCATCGGTGTAAGTATAGGTCAGGACAAAGGAGCCCCTGCCGTTCGGGATGAAGATGCCGTCAGCGCTCACATGCTCGCCGCTCCAGGTACCGCCTGCCGGGCTGGCTTTTAGCGTCAGTGGGGTAGGGTCGTCGCAAACAGTCATATCAGGGCCAGCATTTACTTCTGGCAAGGGGTTCACGGTTACCGTTACCGTAGATGTGCTGCTGCAGCCGGTGGCGCTGTTGTAACCTGTTACCGTGTACGTGGTAGTCTCGGATGGAGAAGCCGTTACCTCAGCCCCCGAGGTAGCGCTAAGACCCGTGCCCGGCGACCAGGTATAGGTGTCGGCACCGGAGGCCGTAAGTATAGCGCTGCCTTGTCCCTGGCAAATCTCCTGAGACGAAGCGGCTACTTTCACCTCTGGCAACGGGTGCACGACTACGGTATAGGTGGTGGTGCTGGTACAGCCTGTTTCTTTGTTCGTACTTGTGATGGTATAAGTGGTTGTCTCTGTCGGGTTGGCGGTTACCGTGTTGCCGGTGGTGGCACTTAAACCCGTGGCAGGTGCCCAGGTATAGGTGTCTGCGCCTGCTACTGTCAGGGTGGTGCCGCTGCCGCTACTACAAATGCCTTCTGGGGCAGCCGGGGTCACCTTTAGCTCCGGCAAGGGGTTGATGGAGATTTGCTGCGTAGCTGCCTCTGATGCCCCACACTCGTTGGTGGCCACTACACTAACCGTATAGGTGCCTGCCTCCGTGAAGTTTATACTTGGGTAAGCCGAATCCGCATCAGTGCCCTCGGCAAAGCTTGCCATTCCCGGACCAGATACGGACCAGGTATATTGGCTGATGGTGCCGAACTGCGCATCATACACAGGGGCGTGCAGCTTGCTGTCGGCTGTAAAGGCGATGGTCTGCGGGCCGCAGTATACTTGCTGCGCGGGCAGTTGCACCTTCGGCTTGCCTTTGATAACGACGGTGGCTTCTTTTAGCGAGGTTTGGCAATTGTTGCTGGCAGTCAGGGCGATGGTGTAGGTGCCCGGCTTGGTGAACTGAAACTCGGCATTTCTGGAGCTGGACTTTGTGCCATTGGCGAAGGCCCACCCTTCGGCAGGGCTCACGCGCCAAGTATAAGCTGCTTCCGGACCGGTAGAGGTATTGGTGGCAGCGAAAACGGCTGTCACGCAGCTATTGTCCCCGTTCAGGGTGAAATCGGCTACCGGAGGCTCTTCGATGGTGATAACCTTGTTCACGGTACTCGCCAAACACTTCGTGTTAAGACCCGTTGGCGTGGCCGTCATCTGGATAGAATATGTACCCGGTTTGGTGAATTTCACCGAAGGGCTCTTGGTCTTGCTGTTACCGGAAGTATACTCCCATCCATCTGCCGGAGAGATTACCCAATCCACGATATAGCTGCCGGCACTGGCATCCGTGTTGGCGTTGGCATTAAAGCCTTCAATCGTTTTATCGGTCAGTTTTATAGGAGCGTTCAGACAGGCAGTTCCAAAGGCGAAATCAGCTATAGGGCCTTTGGACACCTTGATACCGCCCACCGTGGCAGGTGTGGTGCCGCAGGGGTTGGTGGCAGTAGCCGTTAAGGTAAAGGCGCGTCCCGGTTTCTTCATCGAGGACTCGGTGAAGGTATGCTCGATGGTGGAAGGCAGGTTAGCGTGCGAGAACACCATCGGTGCCGAGCCGTCGTCGAACTGAAAAGTATAAACCGTTTGCGGGGAGTTATACTTGGTGATTTCCTTGTCGATGTCGAAAATGAAAGTGGCCGGGGCACAGTCGTTGGTGTTGCCGCGGCTGGAGATACCCAGGCTGGGGTTACTGCCAATGAAAACGCGCTCCTCATGGGTGCTGCTGCAGCCGTGCGCGTCATAAGCCGTTACGATCAAACGGAAAGAGCCACCCGATTTATACGTATGGGTGGCTGTCTCAAATTTTGCTCCCAGGGTGGTGGAGTTCCCATCGCCCCAGTTAATAACATAGCGGGTGTTCGTCTCTTTGGTGGTGGAAGCGTTCTCAATGGTGAGCTCAAACGTGGCCACGTTGCCCGCATAGCTACAGGAGGTAAAGAAGCTGATTGGGTCGGCCACCGTGGCATCCGGACCATTCGTTATCACCAGTTCCTCGGAGGTAGCCTCGCAGCCATCGGCCTGTGTGGTTTTAACCGAGTAAGTGCCAGGTTGGGTGATGGTTATACTTTTAGAAGTAGCCCCGGTAGACCACAAATAGGAGTCAGCCTCGGTGGCTGAAAGTATCACCTGGCCATCGCCGCAAAGGCTGCCGGAAGTGGTGATTTGTACGGTACAGGTTTGGGCGTAGGTTGAGTTTGAGAGGGCACTCCAAAGCTGCAGCAGTAGCAGACATAAAATGCCTAGGGCAGGGGATCGCATATACTTTGGCTGTAAAATTTCTCTATATAAAGCTGCTCTTGGTTATTAAAATCACATCCCTGGAGCCACGGCTCATACCCGGAAGGAAGTCGCCATTTCAGAAATGTTTCAATAAAGGAGCCTGCTAATCCTAAGTGCTTGCTGTGCATTCGGGTTTAAGTCCAAAAGCCGAAGGGGCAGGCTCATTACAGGTAAGTGCTTTTAGAGGCGCTAAAGTTCAAAACGGAGCATGTTTTTTTGAAAAAAGCCAATGAGTTTTGAAACCTAAAATTTCTATGTTTCGTATAGCGCTGATTTTTTGATGATTACAATTTTTTAGTCCGCTAAAGCAAGTTTGAAGAGAAGGACCAGAGCTTGCTGCGCGAAGACGTTTTGGACTCTTTCAGTAGCGCAATAACGGCTCAATAGCAGCGCGTTAAGTATAATATTTATATTTCCTTATATTTATATCTAGTCAGTATAGTTATACTAAATAATTAGAATAGTTATACTTTAGCGTGCTGATACAACTTCTCCGCCGGTCTTTCCTTCACCACACTCCCGGTCTCCCATATTAGGTGCTGATATATTGGAAGAGTTACATATCTGTGTGAGCGGCGGTCAAGTAGGGGGTGTATGGCGGGTAGTTGCAGGTGTGCATTAGAGCTAATAAGTGAGCTTTTTGAATATATAGATATGCTAATTTAGATATATTATTAAATTATTCTTTTTTAATAGAACTTAGTAAAATCATAAACCTTCCTGTTGGTGCGCCCGTATTTCCCACTACACTCACAAGACCAAATGCTGCAGCTTTAGTGCTACAGTTAATGTACTTAAAAGCACGGCCCCTTCACATAAGGCCGGACTGAGCCGGAGACGCCGGCATTGCATAAAGACTGTTGTAAGTAAGGAGGCAGCAAATAGGCCTGCAGGTAGCTAGTGATGATGGAACGTGAGGCAGAGACAAGATTTTCAAAGTTTACTTATGACCCCAAAATGTACTCAACCAAATGAATAGATATAGACATTACTATGGCTTTAACAGAGTACTTCTGTTGATTCTCGATATTACGCTTATCGCCTTCGCTTTTAAGCTGTCAAACATGCTCCGCTACGGGAGCTTCGAGTTTGAGTATCAATACAATATCTTCTTCGTGCTGTTCGCCCTGGTGTGGTGGATTGTGTCCGGCTTCTCTAACTTTATTGTGCGGGTGGACAGCTTCCTGCCGATAGACAGGCGTTTGGGAAATCTTATCAACGTGTTCCTGATGCACGCGCTCATCCTAGCCAGCTGTATCGTTGTCTTTAACCTGGAGCAGCTTTCGCGCCTGCTGTTACTGTATACGTACCTGTCCACTGCGTTTCTGATTGGTCTTAGCCGTCTGGTGCTGCACATGGCCGATCGCTACTTTACCGACTCCGATATGGCCCACACACGCTATGTGATAGTTGGCTCGGGTCCGGCAGCCGTTTCTTTGCAGCAAACCCTGAGCAACAACGATGAGATAGGTACCAAGTTCATGGGCTTTTTTGATGATGAGGTGGACCCAAGCAGCCCACACCAGGTGCTCGGAAGTATAGAAGACATGAAGGACTACTGCCTGCAGCACAGCATCGACGAGGTATACTATGCCAAGCCCATCATCGACTCTGAGCAGATAGAGGAGCTGACCGAGTTTGCCAACGACAACTTCATCTACCTGCGCCTGGTGCCTGATTTCAGCGCCATCGTGAAGAAGGAAGTGAACATGTATTTCTACCACAACATCCCGATGTTGAGCGTGCGCAACGAGCCGCTGGAGCTGGCCTCTAACCGCATTGTGAAACGCATTTTCGACGTGGTCTTCTCCCTGGCGGTTATCCTGCTGATTTTCCCAATCCTGTTCCCCATCATTGCCCTGCTGATTAAGCTGGAGTCGAAGGGACCAGTGTTCTTTAAGCAGCTGCGCCCGGGCAAGAAAAACAGGCTGTTTGTGTGCTACAAGTTCCGCACCATGCGTGTGAACAACAACACCGAGCTACAGGCTACCAAAAACGACCCACGCATTACGCGCTTCGGTGCCTTTATGCGCAAGACCAGCCTCGACGAGCTGCCGCAGTTCTTCAACGTGCTGCTGGGCGACATGTCGGTAGTAGGGCCACGCCCGAACCTGGTGTCACAGCTGGACCAGTACTCCAAGGTTATCTCCAAGTATAAAACACGCCACTTCGTGACGCCGGGCATTACGGGCTACGCGCAGGTGAGCGGCTACCGCGGCGAGACCAAGGAAGTGCACCTGATGGAAAAGCGCGTGGAGTACGATGTGATGTACATGGCCAACTGGAGCCTGATGATGGACATGAAAATTATCTTCCTCACCGTATGGAACATGATTAAAGGTGAAAAAAATGCTTACTGATACGACGACCCTACAAGAAAAACCTGTTGCCGCCGAGCCACCTATAAAAGTAAAGCGTCAACTGCTCGGCTCCCTTATCTCGGCCGGCTCTTTCAACGACTTTGTGAACCATGTTTTCTGGCTCTCCGATACGAAAGACTCCTCGTATGTGTGCTTTGCCAACGTACACATGCTCATGGAGGCCAGGCAGGACAAGGAGTTCCAAAACCTGCTCAACAACGCCGACATCGCCTCGCCGGATGGCGGGCCGCTGTCGAAGCTGATGAAGCTGCTCTACGGCAAGCACCAGGACCGCGTGCCGGGTATGGACCTAATGCCGCGCCTGCTGCAGGAGGCTGAGAAACGCGGCAAGTCTGTGTTCTTCTACGGCTCCACCGATCCGGTGCTGGAGGCGGTGGTAGCCCGCACCAAAGCCGATCTGCCGAACCTGCGCATCGCTGGTTATTACTCGCCGCCTTTCCGCAAGCTCACGCACATTGAGGATGAGGCCATCACGAACATGATCAATGACTCTGGTGCTGACCTGGTGTTTGTAGCCCTGGGTTGCCCGAAGCAGGAGCGCTGGATGGCGGAGCACAAAGGCAAAGTGAAGGCCTGCATGCTGGGTGTGGGACAGGCCTACATGACCTATGCCGGGCTGGAAAAGCGCCTGCCCAAGTGGGCCCGCGACCTGAGCCTGGAGTGGACCTACCGCCTGTGGCAGGAGCCGGGCAGATTGTGGAAACGTTATCTGCTCACCAACAGTAAGTTTATGTATGAGGTAACCAAGCTGATGCTCTTCGGCCGAAACAAGCGGGCAGAACTGAGCCAGTAAGTCTACGTATAGCTTTGATGCATAACGAAGCAAAGTACAATGAGATGGAGGCACTTCATCGTTCACCATTACCGTCATAAGCAGCGCTACAGCCTGTTCAGGCAATCCGCTGTGCAATTTTACGGGAAGGTGAGGTGCGGCAGAAGCAGTGCGCAAGCCTTGTGCCTCTCGACTAAACATGATGGCTTTACACGCTATGCAGGGATTACATCGGCCCATGCAGCCATTTCCAACAGCCAGCCTAAGCTGATGCGCAGCTAACAGAGTATCAAAAAGTTCTTATTTCAATAAATCCTAATATAGAAATCTCCGTATCAAGCAAAAGCATGCATCTCGAAGATAGTACAAATTTCTCCGGAGCATGCGCCAACATTATGTTTTATTTCTAAACCCTTTACAATAGATGAAAGCAGTTATACTTGCCGGCGGTTACGGTACAAGAATAAGCGAAGAAAGTGGTGTGCGTCCCAAGCCCATGGTAGAAGTTGGCGGTAAGCCAATTCTGTGGCACATTATGAAAATCTATTCCCACTACAACATTAACGAGTTTGTGATTTGCTGTGGCTACAAAGGCCATATGATCAAAGAATACTTTGCCAACTATTGTCTGTATAACTCGGATGTCACCTTCGATATGCGCAAAAACGGCATGGAGGTGCACAAGAACCACACAGAGTCGTGGAAGGTGACGCTGGTGGATACCGGCGAAGGTACTATGACTGGCGGGCGCCTGAAGCGTGTGAAAGACTATGTAGGCAATGAAACCTTCTGTATGACCTATGGCGACGGCGTGAGCGATGTGAACATTGCCGAGGCGATTGAATACCATAAAGCGCAGGGCACCAAAGCCACTCTTACCGCGGTGCAGCAACCGGGCCGTTTCGGTGCCTTTACCCTTTCTTCAGAAGCCACAAAGGTCCCTCAGTTTAAGGAAAAACCTACCGGTGGCGACATGCCGTGGATTAATGGCGGCTTCTTTGTGCTGGAGCCAAGCGTGTTCGACTACATTGAGAACGACAGCACGACCTGGGAACGCGGCCCGCTGGAAACACTGGCCGAGGAAGGAGAGCTCTCCGCTTACCGCCACAGCGGCTTCTGGCAGCCTATGGATACCCTGCGCGACAAGCATGTGTTGGAAGAACTTTGGCAAAGCGGCAAGGCACCCTGGAACGTGTGGCACAAAATGCTTTCCGGTGTTGTAAACTAACCCTCAGAGAACCCCAAACCCTTTTCTTACTATATATCCCTCTTTAAAAAAATGAAAATACTGATAACCGGAAACATGGGTTATGTTGGCCCTGGCGTGGTAGAGCGTCTGCGTGCTGCCTATCCCGAAGCTACCCTGGTGGGCTACGACATGGCCTACTTTGCCAACTGCCTGACCAACGCACCTATACTTCCTGAAAGCCGCCTGGATGTGCAACTTTATGGCGATGTACGCACCATGCCTGCCCACGTGCTGGAGGGCGTTGATGCCGTCGTACACCTTGCCGCCATCTCCAACGACCCGATGGGTAAGAAGTACGAGGACATCACGATGGAGGTAAACTATAAATCGAGCGTGCGCATTGCCGAAATGGCCAAGGCTGCCGGGGTAAAGAACTTCGTGTTTGCCTCCAGCTGCAGCATGTACGGTGCTGCCTCCGAGCATGCCAAAACAGAAGACTCTGAGCTGAACCCACTCACCGCCTACGCCCGCTCCAAAGTGGCAACCGAGAAAGACCTGAAACCACTGGCCGGCGATGGCTTTATCGTGACCTGCCTGCGTTTTGCCACCGCCTGCGGCATGAGCGACCGCTTGCGCCTGGACCTGGTGCTGAACGACTTTGTGGCAGGGGCCGTGTCCACCGGTAAAATCAATATCCTGAGCGATGGAACGCCTTGGCGTCCACTGATTCACGTGAAAGACATGGCGCGCGCGATTGAGTGGGCTGTTACCCGTCAGCCGTCCAACGGGGGCGAGTATTTAGCTGTAAATACCGGCTCTAACGAGTGGAACTACCAGGTGTACGAACTGGCCAATGCCGTGGCAGAGCTGATTCCGGGCGTGGACGTGACCGTGAACAAAGATGCCGCTCCTGATAAGCGCTCTTACCGTGTCAACTTCGATCTGTACAAGCAGCTGGCCCCAAACCACCAGCCGCAGTATACCTTAACCCAAGCGATTGAAGGGCTGTACGAAGGGCTTAAGGAGATGGAGTTTAAGGATGGCGATTTCCGTAACTCGCTGTTGATGCGCTTGATGGTGCTGAACAGCCTGCAAGAGACAAACCGCCTGAACGAGCAGCTGCAGTGGCAGCGAAACAGCGCCAAAGTGGCTGAAACCGAGTTAGAAACTGCCTAAGTTATACTTATGATTTTCACTGAGACCAAGCTCAAAGGAGCTTATATCATAGACGTAAAACGCATAGAGGACGAGCGCGGCTTTTTTGGACGTTCTTTCTGCCAGAAAGAGTTCGAAGAGTTTGGCCTGACAAATGATATCCGCCAGACCAATGTGTCCTATAATAAGAAGAAGGGCACCCTGCGCGGCATGCACATGCAGCTGGCCCCGAACGAGGAGACAAAGTTGGTACGCTGCACCCGCGGCGCCATCTACGATGTGATCATTGACATGCGTCCAGATTCGGAGACCTACAAGCAGTGGATTGGTGTGGAGCTTACAGCTGACAACTACCGCATGCTGTTTGTACCGGAAGGCTTTGCCCACGGCTTTATCACGCTGGAAGACAATACCGATGTAACCTATCAGGTAACGGAGTTCTACACACCAGGTGCTGAGAAAGGCGTACGCTGGAACGATCCGGCCTTCAACATTCAGTGGCCGATAGAACCGGTAGTTATCTCAGAAAAAGACCAGGCGCATCCGGATTTTGTGGATGAGCGGGAAGTAAACACAGGAAAGCTGCTGGTGTAACCAGCGGCTTTTTCTCTTCAAACCTAAAACTTATACTTTAGACATGATAATAGTAGATACAGCGCTGGCCAAACGCCAAGCTGAGGGCAACCCGGTACGCGTCGCCATGGTAGGAGCCGGTTTTATGGGCCGTGGCATTGCCCTGCAAATCTGTAAATATACGCCGGGGATGGAGCTTGTCGCCATTTCCAACCGCACCCTTGATAAAGCAAAACTAGCCTACAGCCAGGCAGAGATAGCGGATGTACAGGAGGTAGCATCCCTGGCAGAACTGGAGGAGAATATCCGCCAGGGCAAGTATAGCATCACCGAAGATGCCTCGCTGCTGTGTGAGGCAGAGGGTATTGATGCTGTAATTGAGGTAACCGGCGCCGTGGAGTTCGGCACCAACATCGCCATCAAAGCCATACAGAATGGCAAGCACATCATTATGATGAATGCCGAGGTAGATGGGACCATAGGCCCGATTCTGAAAGTATACGCTGATAAAGCCGGCGTGGTGTTTACCAATGCCGATGGCGACCAGCCGGGCGTGACCATGAACCTGTTCCGTTTTGTAAAGGGATTGGGCGTAAAGCCGGTGCTTTGCGGCAATATCAAAGGGCTGCACGACCCGTATCGCAATCCCACTACGCAGGAAGGCTTTGCCAAGAAGTGGGGGCAGCAGCCATCGATGGTTACTTCCTTTGCCGATGGCGGCAAGATTTCCTTTGAGCAGGCCATTATCGCCAACGGCACAGGCATGCGGGTAGCCAAGCGCGGCATGCACGGACCAACGGTAGCCAGCGGCACCTCGCTTAAGGATTGCGTACACAACCTCTACCCGCTGGAGGACCTGACCAAAGGCCCGGGTATTGTGGACTACGTGGTGGGCGCTGAGCCAGGCCCGGGTGTCTTTGTATTAGGAACATATGATAACCCGATTCAGCAACACTACCTAAACCTCTACAAGCTGGGTGAAGGTCCGTTATACTTGTTCTACACCCCATATCACCTGTGCCATTTTGAGGTGCCCAACACTGTAGCGCGTGCCGTATTGTTCAACGATGCAGCCCTGACGCCGGTAGGTGCTCCGCAGGTAGAGGTAGTTTCAGCCGCTAAGATTGACCTGAAAGCAGGGGATGTGCTTGATGGTATCGGCCATTACATGACCTACGGCCTGTGTGAAAACGCAGACACGACCGCGGCAGAAAGACTGTTGCCGCTTGGGGTGGCAGAAGGCTGTGTGCTGAAGCGTGACATTCCGAAAGACCAGGTGATTACGTATGACGATGTCGTGATGCCGGAAGGCCGTTTGGTAGACCAGCTTCGTATGGAGCAGGCTGCCTATTTTGCTGCCAAAACCGAAGACGAGAGAAATGGTGTGCTGAAGCAACTGCATAAAAAAGCGGCTTCCGTTTAAGACATAACTCTCAAACTGAACCAAAAATGTCGCGCATCGCAGGCCACAGGTAGCGGTGCGCGCTTTTTATGATTAATATGGCAACTGATGTCGTAGGCATTGTACCGGCCGCTGGCGTTGGCTCCCGGCTCTCACCCCTTCCGTGCAGCAAGGAGCTTTTTCCGGTAGGCTTTGAGGCGCACCCGGAGCATGGCACGCCACACCCAAAGGCTGTGTCGCAGTACCTGCTCGAGCACATGCAGCGTTCTGGGGCCAGGCAAGTATTCGTTATACTTCGAAAGGGCAAGTGGGACATCCCCAATTACTACGGCGACGGCAGCCAACTAGGGCTGCAGCTGGCTTACCTCATCATGCAGAAACCTTACGGCAGTCCCTTTTCTGTAGATCAAGCCTATTCTTTTGTAAGGCAACAGCGGGTGGTGTTCGGCTTCCCGGATATCCTTATTGAGCCAGAGAATGCCTTTGAGCGCTTGCTGCAGCGGCAGGAGCAAACCGGGGCTGACGTGGTGCTGGGTTGCTTTAAGGTGCCTTACCCGCACAAATGGGATATGGTGGAACTGCAGGAAACAGGTGCGGTGCAAGCCATACTTCCAAAGCCTGCAAATTCTAACCTTACCCTTGGCTGGGCCATCGCCTGCTGGGGGCCGCGCTTTACCGAGTTTATGCATACCTACCTGCAGAAGGTGGAGGAGCATTTAATTGCTCGCGGCGGCGAGCTGAGCATGGGGGAGGTGGTGCAGGCGGCCATTAACGCGAGGCTGCTGGTGCAGAGTGAGGTGTTCGACAACGGCACCTGCCTGGACGTGGGCACCCCGGAAGACCTGCAAGCAGCCATTCGTAGATTATCCTGATTGACGACTTTTATACTTTATGCGCATACTTCAGATACATAACTTTTACAAGCAGGCCGGGGGAGAGGACACGGTGTTCGAGCAGGAAGCGCAGCTGCTGCGGGCACATGGCCATACGGTGGAGCAGCTTACCTTCTCGAACAACAACGTAACAAGTATAAAAGACAAGCTGCAGGCGGCGCTGGGGGTGGTGTATAACCCGCAGAGCGCAGGCATTATCAGCAAAAGTATAAAACGCTTTAAACCCGATGTGGTGCACGTGCACAACTTCTTTCCGCTGGTGTCGCCGGGGGTGTTTTGGGTGTGCCGCAAGTATAAAGTGCCGGTGGTAATGACCCTGCACAATTACCGCCTCCTATGCCCGAGCGCCGTGCTATACTACGATGGGCAGGTGCAGCTGGAGAATGTGCAGCAGCGGTTTCCCCTTAAACCAATCCTGAAAGGCGTGTACCGGGGATCTAAAGTAGAAACGGCCTCGGTAGTGCTGGCCACCGGGGTGCACAAGCTGTTAGGCACCTGGCGCGGGAAGGTAAATAAGTTTATAGCCCTGACGCCAGGTGCAGCGGCGCTTTTCCAGAACTCGTCCCTCCACCTCAGGCCAGAGCAGCTAAGTATAAAACCTAACTTCACGGCTGACCCGGGATTGGGTGCTGCCACCCGCGAAGATTACTTTTTATACCTGGGCCGGCTGACCGAGGAAAAAGGCATCCGGACGCTGCTGAAGGCGCATACCCTAAAACCATTTCCGCTCCGGATCATTGGCACGGGGCCCTTGCAGGCGCTGGTGGAGGCGTATGCCGCGAAGCATCCGGCGGTGGAGTATATGGGCTTCCGGCCACGCGAAGAGGCCATGGAGCAGCTTAAAAAAGCCCGTGCACTCATTTTCCCGTCGGAGTGGCTGGAGACGTTCGGTATGACGGCAGTGGAGGCATTTGCCACCGGCACGCCGGTGATCGCCTCTAAGATTGGTGGTGGTGCCCACCTGGTGCAGCACCAGCACAACGGGATGCATTACACGCCCGGAGACGCGCAGGAACTGGTCAGGCAAGTAGAATTGCTGCAGCAACTTCCCGATCTGGCCAGGGCACTGGGGCAGAACGCCCGCAACGACTACGAACAGCTGTATACACCGGATATAAATTGCCAAATGCTGGTTTCCATTTATGAAGACGCTATCGGCCTGAAAAAGCAACAAACCAGTTTAAAAGAAATCGCTCAGCTATAGCCATATTGCATGAAATGATGCAAACAGGAAGACTGGAAAAGAAGTAGCAGGTATGTCTATATAATTTAGACTCTATATATAATTCAGCGTATAAGCTTTTAGTGCTACCCCACCTGGACTGTGGGGCAGTATAACACAAAATAGAAAGATAAAGCCATAACAGCATGTCATTAAAGAAGTACGATACTATTGTTATAGGAGCAGGTCTGGTTGGCCTCTCCGTTGTTTACCACCTCAAACGCAAAAATCCTGACAGCAAAGTGCTGCTGATCGAGAAGGAAGATAGGGTTGCCAAGCATCAGTCAGGCAATAACAGCGGCGTCATTCATAGCGGTATTTACTATGCCCCCGGTAGCCTCAAGGCCAAAAACTGTATCGCGGGCTATAGCTCTCTGCTGGCATTTGCCGAGGAGCATAACATCCCTTACGAACTTTGTGGTAAGATTATAGTAGCCACAACGCCGGCAGAGGTTGTCAAGCTGAAGGAGATTCACAACCGGGGGATCCAGAACGGCTTACAGAACCTGAGGGAGTTGAGGTCGCTGGAAGAAATACAGGAGCTGGAACCGCACTGCACCGGCATCCGGGGCATTCATGTGCCGCAGACCGGTATCATCGACTTTCCAAAGATGGCTGAAACGCTCCTGGACCTGTACCAGAACCAATATGGAGGGGAGGCTGTGTTTGGCGAGAAGGTGATTAACATCCATTCGCAAAATAACACCGTGCATGTGGAGACAGACAAGCACATGTACGCGGCAGACCACCTGGTGAGCTGCGCCGGATTGTTCTCCGACAGAGTGGCCAACATGACAGAGAAGGAGAACGACCTGCGCATTATTCCTTTCAGGGGGGAGTACTACAAGCTGAGTAAGGAAAAAGAGCACCTCGTAAAAGCCTTGATATACCCGGTGCCGGATCCGAGCTTTCCGTTCCTGGGCGTCCACTTTACCCGTATGATACGCGGTGGAGTGGAAGCCGGGCCAAATGCAGTGCTTGCTTTCAAGCGGGAAGGGTATAAGTTCCAGGACTTCAACCTGAAGGATACTAAAGAGACGTTAAGCTGGCCTGGTTTCTGGAAAATTGTAGCCAAGTATGGCCAGACAGGCATGGGCGAGATGTACCGGTCTTTATCTAAAGCGGCCTTTACAAAAGCCTTGAAGAAACTGGTGCCGGAGGTACAGGAAAGCGACCTGGTGCCTGGTGGTGCCGGCGTAAGAGCGCAGGCCTGCGACCGGAACGGAAAGCTGATCGATGATTTTAACATCCTCAAGAGTGCCAATATTATACATGTTCGCAACGCTCCCTCTCCGGCGGCTACCTCATCGCTGGCCATCGGAAACCATATCGTTAACGAACTCCTGGGCGAGAAAGCAGCTGTAATTTAGAGGCTCCCAAACTATAAAAAACGCCCCGACCTTTATACTTTATGGTCGAGGCGTTTTTTTATTATAGGTTGGATGGCGGAGTTCAGGCGATTTTATATTCCTTGCCCGCACTTGTGCGCATCCGGTCTAATATGTCTATTACTTTATCGATTTCCACCACTACGTGCTCCCGCTGCCCCTGGTCGGCGTTGCGCACGATCTTGTTGCCCTTGCAGATAATGTAATCGTAGTCCAGGTCCAGCTTGGTGGCGATGTCGTAGAACGGCTCAATCACGAAGCCCTCGTTAAAGATCTCGATCATCTTGGTGCCCGGCTTGCAGAAAATCATACTTATCAAGCCAGCGCCGGTCGCTCCCAATACTACTTTGGCCTTGGAGAATAGCCTGATCTTCTCTTTTATACTTAGTTTGCTCGACACGATGCTCCGGAAGCCATACGGCTCCAATTCCTCCAGCAGCTCCTGCTCGTTGAGTACGTTGCGGATGGCGGAGTCGGAGCGGCTCACGTACAGATAAGGCGTTTCCGGGGTGATGCTGTCGGTCTCCTCTTCGGCAAAAGGTAAAAACACCTCCTGCAGGTAGTTGCATAGCCATTTCGGAACAAGCGTGTGGTTGCCGCGCGGGGCCGTAGAGGCAATGATACAGTCGGCGGCGATGTGCGGAAACTTATCGCCCTCAATTATTTTCTCCTTCGGTATACCCAGCAATTCCAGTGTCTCAGATTGAAAGTCGTAGCGGGTGCTGGGCACATAAAACCAGTCTACTTTATCGTAAAGGCCGCTTTCGTGCAGCAGGTGCAGGCGCGGGAGCACGTCCAGAAACCAATGCCCAATGTTGTTGAGGCCCGCGCCGCCCGTCAGCAGCGAGAATACGGTGCCTTTATACTTTACCGGCGGCTTAAAGTAGCGCTGCTCAAAAATGTTGTTCAGGTTTGGCTCCGATACCTTGCCTCTGCTCAGGCTCAGCGACACGTTCTCCACCAGGCGGTTGTACTGCGATACCACCGCCACACTGCTCTCATTATCGGTATAAATGCGGCCGTTCGGCACCTCCACTACCATGTAGTCTGTCTCTACCTTTCTTTTCGGTTTCCAGTACTCGGAGCAGGCCTCATACAGGTCTTCGGAAATAAGCAGCTCCGTGGTGAGGTGGGGGTAAATCGGGTGTATTCTGACCTCGCGGGCGTTATTGGCCGAGAGTTGCTCCAGGTTTATCCGGCACACGCCCCCCGGGCGGTAGTGGGTATTATGCGGGATGTATCTTCCCAGTATCTTCTTTAATTTCTTGCTGCCTTTGGTATAGTAAGCTTTAAGTTTCATGGGTATTTTAGGTTTAATAGGTATTACATTCAATTTCCGGCTACTCCTCCTTGTAGTTCACCAGCAGGTGCTCTTCCGCCTCATACGGCGTTGCCTTAAGTTGTGCTACGGTGGAGTGCCTCGTTAGCAACTGGGCCGCTACTTTTACGGCTACTTCGTTCCAATGGGCATCATCTACCGGGTAAAGTTGCACCTGTTGCTGCTGGTAAAGCTCCCTGAAAGCAGGCTGCAGGTCTACGTATGCCACCCCGCGCGCATCAAGCCGGCGCAGCAGCTGCGGCAGAAAAGTGGCCTCTTTCTGGCTGGGGAGCAGTTGGTAGTAAATATTTTCCTTGTTTGGGATGGGCAGGAACACAAAGTGCATGCCCCGCTCCTGCAGCGCATCCCGGTAGCCTTCCAGCACATCGGCTATGCGGTCCAATTCCTCCTCCGGATACGCCCGGTTGGCCTGCTCGCCTTCCATGAAAAACTCGTTGTGGTAGCTGATGTACGCCTTACGCCCCATGGCACGGTCTATTTCGGCCAACATGCGGTGGTAGAGCGACAGCTTGGAAATACGGTCGGCTTTTACAGTAAGGTTTGTCAGGAAAGGGGAGGAGCTGATGAGCTTGCCGGTCAGGTTCCTGACTTTGGAGCCGAGGCTGTTGTCCCCAACGGCCGGGAGCTCGGGGATACGCCGTTCTATACTTGACACAATCACGAGCTCAGGCGGGTTTTCCTCAAAGCGGTCGGTGGCCAGGAAACGGTTGACGGTGGCAGGGGCAAAGGAATATACATCCCGGCCAAGGTGCTGCTCCAGCACTTCCGCCAGCGTCTCTTCCTGTGATAACTTGGCCCCGGTAATGTTGGAGTCACCGATGAGCAGCACGTCGTTTTTTGTGTCGCGGTTGCGGTAGCCATAGGGGTCGGTATACCACTCCACCTGCCGCTTTTGGGCAAAAGGTGTGCGTGGGGCCAGCTCGCCCTCCTCCTCCATCTGCATGTGCACGTTCGGGTAGAAGGGGCCCGGCATCACGCGCATGCTGTTTACCGAAATGGTCTCCCAGATGCGGAAGGTGAAGAAGTTCATGGGCAGCACAAACACCTCTACCAGCGGCCAAAGTATAAAGGGCAGCGCCAGCAGGGTGAGTTTCCCCAGCAGTCTCTTAACGCCTTTATGTTTCATGTCCTCTGCCATACTTCCTTAAAACTGAAAATAGATGAACTCCTGGTGCCCAAATTGCCCGAAGAGAAGTATGAAAACGATAGCCGTATAGTACAGGCCCCACCGCACCCAAACAGGGCGGCGCATGATAAGCTGGGAAACGCTGCCGTTTCGCTGGATAAGGTGTACGGTCTCCATGATGGCGATGGCTACCACCGACACGGCAAACACCTTTACGCCCTGGTCCATGAACACGTCGTGGCTCCAATCCAAGGCTATGAGCTGCGCCGGGTTGGTGACTACCGAGGCACACTGTCCCACAATGTAGAAGGCATCGCTGATGCTGTTGGCCCGGAAGAAAATCCAGCTGAAGCAGACCAGGAAGAACACGGTGAGCACCTGCACCCATTTGTATACCTGGGCGTTGCTGTTGAGCCCGAGTTTTTGTGCCAGGGCGTTGCGCTTCTCCTTCGTCATCATCCCAAATACCTGGTAAACACCGTGCAGGGCCCCCCATACCACAAAGGTCCAACTGGCGCCGTGCCACAGGCCGCTCACCATAAACACGATGAACAGGTTATAGTACCAACGCCACTTCACCACGCGGTTGCCCCCCAACGGGATGTAGAGGTAATCGCGGAACCAGGTGGAGAGCGAGATGTGCCAGCGGCTCCAGAACTCGGGGATGGTTTTGGCGAAGTATGGGCTGCGGAAGTTTTCCATCAGTTTTATCCCCATCACCTGGGCCGCCCCGATGGCAATATCAGAGTAGCCCGAGAAGTCGCAGTAAATCTGGAAGGCGAAGAACACGGTGGCGATGATGTGGGAGACGCCATCATACTCGGTCGGGTTGTTGTATACCTGGTTCACCATCAGGGCCAGGTTATCGGCAATTACTATCTTTTTAAAGAAGCCCCAGGCCATGCGACGCAGGCCGGCCACCACGCGCGGGTAGCTGAACTCGTGGTACTGGCGCAGTTGGCCCAGCAGGTTGCCCGCCCGCTCGATGGGCCCCGCCACCAACTGCGGGAAAAAGGTAACGAATAGCGCGAAAATGCCCAGGTGCCGCTCCGGCTTGATGCGCCCGTTGTACACATCTATACTATAGCTCATGGTCTGGAAAGTATAGAAGGAGATGCCCATGGGCAGCAGCAGCTCAAAGGCAGGCATGGCGTAGGCCATGTTCAGGGCATGGGCAATGTCGCGGGCGCTATCGTTAAAGAAGTTGTAGTATTTGAATAAGCCCAGGATGCTGAGGTTGGATATCAGGCTCAGCCACAGCCACGGCTTGCGTTGGGCCTTTTCTTCGTGGCGGCCCATCATCTGGCCGCAGAAGTAGTCTACCAGCGTGGAGAAGACAAGGATAAGAGCGTATGCCGGCTTCCAGGCCATGTAAAAGTAGTAGCTGGCAAGCAGCAGGATTAGCCAACGGCGGTTGAAAGGCGTCAGGAAGTACAGGGTAACTACTACCGGGAAAAATATGAAAAATTCAGTAGAGTTGAAAAGCATACGTTCTCCAGTTTCTCAGGGTGTTCGTCTCAGGTAGCATCAGGGTCTTCATGCACTGGCACGGGAGTCGGATAAGGCGAGGCGTTGGGTTAACCTCTTCTGGTATTATATAGAAGTTGCACTAAAAGGTTGTCCTATTTTGGATATATTTTTTTTAATACTTAGATATTGCCATGCTTAAGCCTCACAGCAGCGTTGCAAGCCCTATTTTGCGGCTTCCTCATGTAAGGGTTCATGAATGGGATTTTTGCAAAATGTACTTTTATCAGGGAATACCGGGTAAACGGCAACCAACACATAGGATGCCCGTTATATAGGGCATCATCAAAAAAAGGCCTAAACAGTATACCCGCTCTATGCCCTTATACTTTTACCTCAAACAGCTGCACGTCAGGCTGCTGCCTCTTGTTTTCTTGACGATTTTATACTTTTCTACTGCCGTCATACATGCTAAACCCACTGCCCTGTCGGCCCCGACCCTGGAGGCAAAGCCCTCGCTTGCGGGCGCCATCACGCTGAAATGGACAGCAGTGGCAGGAGCCACAGGCTATGTGCTGGAGCGCTCCTTAGCAGGACCGGAGGGCGCTTTTGTGCCTGTAAAAACGCTGGCCGCCTCGGAGCTTACGTTCAGAGACACAGACTTATACTATAGCCAGCAGGCGTACTACCGCATCAAGGCCACCGGCAGCGGGGCCACCCCCTACAGCAACGTGGCCAGCGCCACCACGCTCCCGCAGAACCATGTGTACAGAATCATGCCGCTTGGCGACTCCAACACGGAAGGCGGCATACCCAGCGATCCAGTGGGCGCCCGTGCCTCTTACAGGGCTAAGCTGGAGCAGCTGCTGAACGGGGCAAGTATAAAGTTCGATTATGTGGGCAGCGAGCGCCACGGTGGCAACCTGGTAAAGGACACCGACCATGCCGGCTTTGGCGGCAGCCGCAACGAGGACCTGGTGACCATCATCCAGAACGGCTGGTACGACCGCTGGTACGATGGCGAGCGCTTTGGCCTGGACCACACCGAAAACTACCTGGAGTACTTTAAACCCGATGTTATCCTGCTGCACAGCGGCACCAACGAGATCAGCAACGACGGCGTGGACAACTCGCAAAGCTCTGTGGATGACCTAACGCAGATACTCGATGAGGTGGATAAGTATGAGCAGCGCTCCGGCAAGGAGGTAACTGTGATTGTGTCCCGGATCATCCTGACGGTATGTACCCCGACCGATTGCTACCGGGGGCCTGAGAACACGAAAAACGACATCATCGAGCGGTACAACGACAAGCTGGAGGCCCTGGTGAAAGCCCGCATAAAGGCCGGCGACCGGCTGGAGCTGGTGGACATGGCCGATGCAGGCATCATTTACCAGTTCGTTTCTGATGGTGGCGACATGGCCGACCGGTTTCACCCGGCGCAGCGGGGCTTCGATAAAATGGCCCCGGTCTGGTTTAAGGTCCTGGACCCGCTGCTGAACAGAGCGCTAAAGCCTGTTGACACGACCGCACCCGAGACAGAGATAGCCGCCAGACCAAAAGAACTATCCAACAGCAGCAGTGCCGAGTTCAGGTTCAGCAGCAACGAGAACGGCGTAAGCTACCAGGTAAGTATAAATGGGGGTGACTTTACGACCGTGCCCAATCCGTATACGTTGGCGAATCTGGCGGATGGGGAGCACACTATCCGGGTGAGGGCCGTGGACGCCGCCGGAAACATTGACGCCAGCCCTGCCACTTATACTTGGATGGTAGACACCAAGGCTCCTGATGCCCCGGTGGTTACGGCCCCGGCGCAGGGCAGTTTCCTGAACACGAACAAGCCAACCTTCAACGGAATAGCAGAGGCGGGCAGCACAGTCGCTTTATACTTTGGCACTACGAAAATCGGCGAGAGTATAGCCGCTGCAGATGGCAAATGGAGCCTGGTACCTGCCAACGCCCTATCCGAAGGCACAAAGCAACTGACCGCCACCGCCACCGATGCCGCCGGCAATACCAGCAAGGCCAGCAGCACCCGAAGCTTCACCATCGATACCAAGGCCCCTGAAACCACGATTGCCTCAGGTCCGGACAAGATGAGTAATAGCAAGGAGGCCAGCTTTAGTTTCAGCAGCAGTGAGGAAAACGTAAACTATGAAATTAGTCTGGATGGCGGGGCCTATGCAGCGGCAGAAAGCAAGTATACTGCACAGAACCTGTCAGAGGGCAGTCACACTTTGTCGGTTAGGGCGGTTGATGCGGCCGGTAACAAAGACCAAAGTCCGGCTACCTACGCCTGGGAAGTAGACACCAAAGCCCCCGAAGCCCCCACCATGGCCGGCATTACGGAAGACCGTGGCCCGGCAGACGACGACCAGATCACTTCGGATAACACGCTCAGATTTTTTGGCCGTGCCGAGCCGGGCGCCGTGGCAGCTGTATGGCAGCAAGAGAATAAGTTGGGTACAACTGTCGTGAAGGAAGATGGCACCTGGGAGTATAGCCATGAGAAGACGGCGCTGCGGGAGGGGAAGTATACCTTCACGGCCACTGCGACGGATGCCGCCGGAAACACAAGTCCGAAAAGCAAGGAACTCGCGGTAACGATTGACCTGATCGCCCCGGAAGTAGCCATCAAAACGGAGCAGGAGTCACCTGTGAATACTTCGTTTCCTGTAAGTATAACTTTCACGGAAGAAGTGTACGGCCTCAGCGCTTCGAGCGTAAGTATAACCAACGGCAAACTGCAGGATTTTAAGGAGTCCAGCAAAGCAACGTACACGGCCACCGTGGTGCCGGAGGCGGACGGGGAAGTGCGCATTAGCCTTGCCGCCGGCAAGGTGACCGACCTGGCCGGTAACCCTAACCCGGCCTCAGAAGTGCTGCGGCTCACCTATGATGCCGCTGCTCCTGCAGGTTATACTTTAGCCTTTAACACCGAACTGGTGGATATAACCAACCAGGAGCGGGTAGGGCTGCAGGTAGCGAGCGCGGAGCCTGGCGCTACGTACTTCTACAGCATCAGCAGCAACAAAGGCGGCGCACCGCTAACTGGCACAGGCGCCGTGGCCTCGCAAAGCTTTACGATTGATAACCTGAACCTGAGCGGCCTGTCCGACGGGTTGCTAACTGCCACTTTATACCTGGTAGATGCGGCCGGAAATCGGGGTGAGGAAATAAGCGCGCAGGTGGAAAAATTAACCAAGGACATCATAGCGGTCATCAACCCAGCCGATAAAACAGTCAAGTTTAAAACAGGCTTTGAGGAAATCGGGCTGCCGCAGGAGGTGGAGGTGCGGTATACCTTCGGCAGCAACGAAAAGCTGAAAGTTACCTGGAACCCTGCTGATTACAACAGCGCCATCCCTGGCAGCTACCTGATACTTGGTCAGCTGGAGCTGAAGGAGAACACCAGCAACAGCAGGAACCTGACGGCCCGGGTGATGGTGACGGTGGAGCCGAACCAGCCCCCAACCGCCATTAGCCTGAGCGCCGACAAGTTCAGGCCAGACCTTAGCCCCGACGAGCAAATCGGCACATTCTCCACCACCGACCCGGACGACAACACGTTTGTTTATACTTTGGTGAGGGGCCAGGGCGATGCGGATAATCCGCTTTTCGAGCTGCGCGAGGACGGGCTGTATCTGAAGACAAATCGGGGCCTTTCGGGTAAATCCGCCTTTAGCATCCGCGTGCGCAGCACCGACCCGTACAACAACACGTTTGAGCAGCAGTTTACCCTCACCAAATCGCTCTATAATACTGATGGAAGTATAAAACTCGTCAACGCCTTCTCCCCGGACGGAGACAACATCAACGACCTGTGGCTGGTGCCTGAGCTGCGCTACTACAACCAGGTACAGGTGCAGGTGTTCGACCGTTCCGGCACGTTGCTTTTCGAGACGACTGACCCGGAAAAGGGCTGGGATGGCAAGGGCAAGGATGGTCGCGTAACGGCCGGGTCCTACTTCTACATCATTCAGATAAAGGACATTAACCTGGTAGAGCGAGGGGTGCTAACCGTACTTAATTAAAGGTAGATGAACAGATTTATACTTTGCCTCTGCCTGGCGATGCTGGCCGGCGCGGTGCAGGCGCAGAACCGCAGGCAACTGGCAAACTTCTCACAATTCAGACATTATTATAACCCGGCCCTCACCGGCCACGAAGGCACCGTGCTGCGGGCGGCTTACCGTAACCAATGGACGGGCTTTAAGGATGCCCCCAAGACCATACTGGCTTCCGGGGAGCTGGATTTGCAGGACGCGCAGGGCCCAAGCAGACCCTTTGCAGCGCGGACGCTGGGGCGGGAGCAAGCAGGCCCAACCGGCGCCAGGCACGGGCTCGGGCTTATACTTTTCCACGACCAGTTCGGGCCAACCAAAGAGACACAGGCTGTCCTCAGTTACGGTGCCGGTGTGCAGCTGTCGGAGCGCCTGAGCCTGCGCTGGGGCACCGGCCTGAGCTATACGTTCTATCGCCTCGATGGCAACAGCCTGACCGTGGACCAGGTGAACGACCCCCGCTTTGCCGATGTGCTGGGCAGTGAGAACCGCAGCGGCCGCGCAGACATCAACATCGGATTGTCGCTGACGGGGCAGCACTTCTATGTTGGCTACGCGCTACTGGATGTGACCGAAGGGAAAGTCGCTTCCAGCGGGAACGAGCTGCTGGGTGATTTTTACAAACGCCGGCATGTGGCCCAGGTGGGGTTCCGCCAAAGTATAACCGACCTGGTGGGCATTTCCCTGAGCGGCATTTACCAGCACGACAGCAACCAGAAATCGGTGACCGAGGGGCAGGTGAAGGCTATCTACAACAACCTCTTCTGGGTAGGCGGCGGCTACCGCCACGAGATGGCTTACACCTTAGGGGCAGGGCTGCGGCTGAACCAGCTGGGCATCGGCTATACCTACGAAACACCTACTCAGGACGCCAGGGCCATAGATAAATCCACTAACGAAGTGACCCTCAGCTTTTTCCTCAATCCTGCCGGGCAGAGCAACGGCAACGGACGCAAACCCTCGCGGCTAACAATATGGTAATGTTGCACAGATAAACCCTCCTCAAAGGCCCCTCGCCTGTGAATAATGCTAAAATGCAGAAGCTCAGCAATACTATACTAAACCTAGCTATATAATTGGCGTACTATGCTTAAGTGACGTCCTGATAGTAAGATTAGTAGAGAAGCAGTTCCTGGCCCTGAAGGAATGGTGCTATCGGCCTCATGTAAATTATTGCACAGGTCTGCTGCGGTTTTAGCGGCAGGTATCCAATAAGTATATACTTCATGACATACTTTATAGCAGCGTCAATACGCCGGAAGGGCGTAGCGCAGTATACCCGTTTTCTGTTGATAGCCTTGCTCCTGCAGTGGCTGGCAGGCGCTGCTGCCCAGGCGCAGCAGAACTGCCCGGATGGCCTGGTGCATTACTTTGGCTTTGATGAAACGGCCTCCGGCACCTATCAGGATTATGTTTCTGAAGCCACGGCCTCCTGCTCCACCTGTCCCACACCGGAAGCAGGGCTCTTTAACGGGGCACAGGCCTTCAAAGGACGAAGCCCGGGCATCACTATCCGGGGGCTGGAGCATTTTGAGTGGGGCCCCAACAGCAGCTTTACCATAGAGCTTTGGATGAAGGCCTCCGGCACCTCCTCCGACAACCAGGTGTTCATTGGCCGCGACGCCAAAGACACGAACATGATCTGGTGGCTCGGCATGAACACGGAGGGCAACCCCCAGTTCGACCTTTTCGACAACAACCCCAACCGCACCCAGGGAGGCTTTAGCCTGGTCGGGAAAGACATCAAGATAAATGACAACAAGTGGCACCATATTGTGGTGGTGCGCGACGGCCGCCTGCGCCTGAACAAGCTCTATGTGGATGGCTACACGGTGGGCAACTTCCAGTACGATTATACTTACAACTTCGAGAGCGGCTCTCCGGTAAACATTGGCTTTCTGGACCTTAATAATGGGTATGCCTACAATGGCCTGCTGGATGAGATCATGGTGTACAACCGCGATCTGACGGAGAATGAGGTTCGGGCCCGCTACAACAACGGCGCGGGCAATTACTGCGGACCGCAGCAGGTAAAGCCGGTTATCATGTCGGAAGCCGTTACCTACGGGGTGGCGGAGCAGCAGTATAAGTATGAGGTGAAGGCTGTGGGAAATGCCAGGCCATCGTTTGCCCTTGCCGAGGCGCCGGCCGGTATGAGCATCAACGCCACTACAGGCGAAATCAGTTGGGTACCCAGCGCTGCGGGCAGCTATAAGGTAGGCGTTACAGCCAGCAACGCCGCCGGCTCCGACAGGCAGGACTTTACCGTTACCGTGAAGCGGGCATCAGGGGAGACGTCCGGAATGCTGCACCACTGGATGCTGCACGAAATGCGCGGCCCCACTTACCACGACTACTATACTCCAAGTCACGCCGCTGGCGCGGATAGCAGAATGCCGAAGCCAGTCACCGGGGTAATATCCGGTGGGCAGGAATTTGACGGCGAAGACGATGGGCTGGATGTAACAGCCTGCGAAAACTTTAACTGGGCACCCGACGAGAGTTTCAGTATAGAGCTTTGGATGCGCAGTGCAGCCAGTTCCTCCGGCAACCGCGTACTCATCGGCAGGGATGCCAAAGATTCCGAAGCACACTGGTGGCTGGGGCTGGACAGGGAGGGGCGCGCCATATTTACCCTGCTCGACCTGGAATGGGCAGGTCCAAAACCTGAGCATGGCAGCGGCCCCGGGTTAAATGACGATCAGTGGCACCACCTGGTGGCGGTGCGTGACGGGAAATCAGGGCTCACGGAGCTGTATGTGGATGGGGAGCGTGTGTCAACACAGACATTTAAGTATGCCAACAGTTTTGCCAGCCGATCACCAGTCAACATCGGCTACCTTAACGATGGGGGCGGGTATCACTACAAAGGAATTTTGGATGAGGTCAAGCTTTTCGGTCGGGCGCTCTCCGCAGCCGAGGTGAAGCAGCGGTATGAGGATGTGTACGATGCCATCACGGAGCTGGTGCGCTTTGAGGGGGAATACGTGGGAGGCGTGGTGCAGCTGACATGGGAGACGGCTGCCGAGGCCGGGCTCTCGCACTTCGAAGTAGAGCGCGCTCCTGATACTGAAGCTTTCGAGAAGCTGGGTGAGGTAAAGGCCGCCGGAAACAGCAACACCCCGCTTTCCTATCCTTTCACGGATGTTGACCCCCTCTCCGGCATTGGCTACTATCGCCTGAAAATTGTGAAGCAGGATGGCAAGTATACGTACTCCAATATCATACAGGTAGAGAACAAGAGCCTGCGATCTGTCTCTTTCAAAGTATACCCAAATCCGGTGGATGTGGGAGACGTTACAGCCAGCGTGTTTGGCCTCTCGGCCGATGAGCCGGTGCAGTTTACCGTGTCGGATCTGCGGGGCAAGGTGCTGCTGCAGCAACAGTTGCAGGCCAACAGCTTTGGTCAGTTGGAAGTGCTGGTGCCCATCACCACGGACTACAGGGCGGGGGTTTACGTGCTGACGGTGATAACGGACAAACGGATTGTGAGCCGCAGGCTGGTGGTGCGGTAAATAAAAAGGGGCCTGCCAATCAGCAGGCCCCTTTCCTTTGGGCTAAAAGTTGTGGTTTTTTATTCTTTTACGAGCTTGATGCTGTCAGACTTGCCGGACTTGTCCGTATACTTCAGGATGTACATCCCTCTTTTCAGATCAACCAGGTTAAGCGATAGCCTGTTATTGGTCAGCTCCAGTTTTGATTCTTTGTAAACTACGCGTCCGGTCTGGTCCAGTACAGTAACCTCTGCCAGTTCAACGCCTTCTCTGTCTCCGAAGTCCAGCGTTACCACATCGGCAAACGGGTTGGGGTAGGCAGTGGTCTGGGCGAAGAAAGGCTCTGTGTCAGCAACTTCAGATACTTTCATGGCAGAGATACCGGTGAGCGCATCGCCGAATGGTGACAGGTGCTTGCCTTCTATTGGCATCTCTTTGGCGCCGCTTGGCAGCTGCCAGGCCACAGCCAGGTTGTCACCGCCGCCGCCTTCCAGGTGCAGGGCCTCAATGTAGTAGCGCTTGCCGGCTTCGAGCGTGATTTTAGCAGACTGCTGTCCGGTGCGCTTGTTCCACTCACGAGAGTTAGTCCAGTCGCTGGCATAGGCAATTCGCTGCTTCTTAGCCGGGTCCTCCGAGGTGCTCAGGTACAGGTCGGCTTTATCATCGGCAGCAATCCAGAAAGTATACTGGCCGCTTTCAGGAGCAATGATGTAGCCGCGGATGCGCTGGCCATAGTTGTCGCCTGAATTAGAAGGAGCCTCGAACTTAGTCAGTTCCTGCGTGCTGGCTGGTTTGCTGTCTACCGGAATCACGCTTACGTTCGAGCCATGTACGCCTGTCCACTTCTCCAGGATGATTTTGCCTGTGGCCACAATTGGCGTGATAGTAGCTGGTGCTTCAGGAGCCTTGCTTCCCATCTCAGAAAGCCTGCTGCCTTCTATTGGCATCTCTTTAGCGCCACTCGGCAGTTGCCAGGCCACGGCCAGGTTGTCTCCACCGCCCTCTTGCTTGCTCAGCGCCTCAATGTAGTAACGCTTTCCAGCCTGCAGTGTAATCTGCGCTGATTTCTGAGAGCTATACTTGCTCCACTCGCGCGGGTTGGTCCAGCTGGTGGTGAAGGCGATTTTTTTCTTGCTGCCTGCGTCCTCCGAGGTGCTCAGGTACAGTTCAGCCTGGTCGTCGCCGGCAATCCAGAAAGTATACTGGCCGCTTTCAGGAGCCGTCACGTAACCACGGATACGCTGGCCATAGTTGTTGCCTTTGCCGCCTGGCGCTTCGAAAAGTGCCAGGGTAGAAGTGCTGGTAGGAGCAGTGCTCACCGGAATCACGCTTACGCCAGCCCCGTGTACGTTAGCCCAGAACTCATGGGTGATCTTTCCAGTACCCGATGTCGTGCCATCCGTTGGTTGCTGTGCCAGGGGATCCTCCGTTGGTGTGGAAGCACCAGCCACCACGTTGATGTTTACCGCAGAAGAGGTCTTGGAAGCACCGGCGTTGTCATACGCCTTGGCTGTAAGGGAGTAAGCACCGGTTGGGGCATTGTTCCAGGTATAGGTAAACGGTGCGCTGGTGTCCTCGCCCAGTTTCACAGCACCCTGGTAAAACTCCACTTTGGTTACAGAGCCGTCGGCGTCTGTGGCGTTTGCCTCGATGATGATAGTGCCACCTTGCGTAACAGAAGCGTTAGCGATAGGCGAAGTGATGCTTACACTTGGAGCCTGGTTGGCAGGGGCAGATCCGCCGGTGCCGTTCGGGCCAAGCTTGATGCCGTTCTGAGACAGTTTGCCTTGCCATAGGTTAAACTCGTCCTTCTCCGTCTGCTTGGTGATAGGGTTAGGAAGGGCTGTGTTGCTCTTGAAGTCTGCGTTCTCGGCTACAGAAATGTCGTTACGGTTGTTGGTGTAACCCCATGCCACGATGCCCATCACGTTGTTATCCACGGAGTTAGCGAAGGTAGTGTTCTTTCTGTAGTAGTCTTTGCTCCAGAAGCCGGAAGTATACATGTTATACTTCGTGCCGTTATCGAAGGTGGCTGCGTTCACGGCTCTGTTGTGGTGGTAGCGGATGTTGTTGCCGCCGGCAATACCCATAGAGTAGTTGCCCAGGCCAACCAGGTGGTTGTCGTGCGCCTCGATGTAGGCGGGGCAGTTGTTAATGTCGCCGTCACCGTCGGTAATGATACCACCGCCGGAGTACTGCTTACCGCTGGCAGCAATCGGGTAAGCCCCTTGGATGTAGTTGTTGTGGATCTTGATAGGCGATCCTGACATACCGCGGGAGTTGTACATGTTGATGTTGTCCTCCACCAGCGACTTGTCTGCCTCGTTGATCACCTGGTTCCAGGCAATTTCAGCGTGGCGGATAGCGCCTTTGAAGTTAAACTGCACGAACTGCGAGTGCTCTCTGTCGCCGCCGTACACCCGGCCATCAATGTTTTTGGCGATGTTGTAGCGGATGCGAACGCCCTGCGATGAAGAGTTGTCGCCTTCGTAGCGCGTGCCCAGGTAAATACCCGCTGTGCTCTCCATGTAGTTGTTCTCTATCACTACATTCTTGAAGTTGTTTACAGTTACAAAGCGGCGTGGCTTCTTATGGTCGCTCCAGGGAGTCTGCTGAATGCCGTAACCGTTCGTGTGGCGAACCGTCAGGTTCACCGCGTACCCCCAGCTCTTGATCAGGTAACCGGCACCACGGATGTTGGAGTGCTCGATAATAACTGGTTCGCTGGTTTTGATTTCCACAGCGGGAACATTCGAGTCCCTGGACTCCCAGTTTCCTTTGTAAGTTCCGCCTTTCGTAATCACGAGTGGGCCGCTGTAAGTTTGTGCGTGTACTGTGGAAGGAAGAAGCACGAACAAAATGTAGGCGAAGAGCTGGGCAATAACCGCCCGATAAGCCCTTCTGCTCAGGGTAGAGGTCTTTGTGTTCATTTCCTTTTGGCTAAAAGTTGAAAATTAGATTTTTTAATGTTTTGTTTCCTGTAAAAAATCTTGCGACTGCCTTGGCTAGAGGCTAGTTAATAAGACTTTTTTGTTGTAATCCCCCGTAGTAGGTTGTGATAATGTGGCTAAAATTATAATCAATGAACTGCTGCAAATATAGAATAGAAAAAATTATAAATCCTACTTTGTCCTAGAAAAAACAATAAAAAATTTTGACAAACTTAAAAAAGTAATACGTTTTTGCTCCCTTTATAAGTATGTTTATTTTATATATTAATGATTTTCAATGGTTTAACTAAGGTTACACCATTACGCATTTCCTTGAAATGTTTATATAGCTATCTTCTTGTTAGTCAATACTTATCAATTATTTGGCGTATTGCTGAGTGGGAAAAAAGAGAGGTATAAGTATCGGAATAATAATATAAATATAAAAAGCGGGGTATATAGATATATTACCATGTAATGCATTCTGTAAGATTGCATTATTCTGGTGTGGAATATTTCCACACATCACTTGTTGGGTAATTAAAAAGTGCGAATGGGATAAACTGAAGGGGTATTGATTCCACAGTTTGTGGATTTGTCTTGTGTTATAGGGCCTGCTGCGGGCCGAGCTTGATGCTGTTTTGCTGCAGTTTTCGCTGCCACAGCCTGTACTCATCCTCCTCCAGCGCCTTGGTTATACTGTCGGGGAGGATGTGGTTGGCGTACTCAGCGGCGGCAGCAAAGGTACTGTCAAACACCTCGTTGCGCCAGGTGCGGTTCTTGCCCATCACAGCCAGCGTGTTGTGGTGCATGCTGTTGTTAAAGGTGTTGCCCATCTTATAGTAGTCCTTGGCCCAGATGCCGCTGGTCCAGAAATGGTAGGGCTTGCCGTCGGGAAACGCTGCCGCCACCACGGCGCGGTTGTGGTGCATCTCGATGTGGTTGCCGCCCGCAATGCCTAAACAGTAGTTGCCCAGGCCTACCAACTGGTTCTCGTATACTTTTACATAGGCCGTGGCCTCCAGCGAGTCGGTGCCGGGAGAGTCGGTAATAATGCCGCCGCCCGTATACTTGGTTAGGTGAAGCGGGTAGGGGAAGGCCCCCTGGATGTAGTTGTTGTGGATGCGGATAGGGGACTGCGGCGTGCCCCTGGAGTTGTAGATGTTGATGTTGTCCTCCACGGCAGAGGCTCCCGGCTCGTTGATTACCTCGTTCCAGGCAATTTCGGCGGCAGGTACCTGGCCCCGGTAGTTAAACTGCACAAACTGCACGCGCTCCAGCCCCTGGTATACTTCGCCGGTAATGTTGCGGGCCTTGTTGTAGCGGATTTTTATACTTTGTTTCGGGCTTCCGTTGCCGGTATACGCCACGCCCAGGTAAATGCCCGCGGTGTTCTCTAAATAGCAATTCTCCACCACTACATTCCGGAACACGTCCACTGCCAGAAAGCGGCGCGGCTTGGCATAGTCGCTAGTCGGGGTAGGCGGCAGTCCGTAGCCCTCTGTGTTCCGCACCGTGATATTCGCGCCATAGCCCTTGCTGCGGATCAGAAACCCGGCACCCCGGATTTTAGAGTTCTCAATAATAACGGGTTCGCTGGTGCGCACCTCCACAGCAGGCACCTCCGAGTCTCTGGATTCCCAGTGGCCGCTGTACGTACCGCCTTTGGTGATGATAAGCGGACCCTGGTAGGAAGGAGAGGCGGCCTTGGGGGAAAAGTATAAACTTCGCATCAGGCTACAGAGCGCAAGAGCAATGAGCAGCACAGCAGCAACAGCAAAAAGCCACTTCCTGCTCGCCTGCAGCACGTAGCCGTTGCGATGGGAAGTGGCTGTTATACTTTCGGATTCCGTCATCTACTTCAGCATATACCCGAAAATGCGGCGGGCATAGCCGTTCGCCAGGTAGTATGGAATATAAGGTGGCGGGCAGTTCTTCAGGGTAAAGCGGGTAAAGTCGCGCAGGTTGCCGCCGCCCTTGATGTCGAACAGGTGCTTGTAGAAGTTCTGCAGCGATTTGCTCTGGCGGTTCTTGCGCTCGCCGCTTTCCTCCGGGTACGTATAAAGCCTGGCATCGTAGTTCACATACAGCTCAAAGCCGTTGCGCAGCGCGGTGTGGGTAAAGTCGTAGTCGGCCACGTAGTGCGGGAAGCGTTCCTGGTCCAGCAGGCCAATTTTCTCGAACACAGCACGCGGAATCAACAAGCCACGGCCCGGCAACTGCGACACAGCATGCAGCCCCACCTGCTGCTCCTTGGGCAGCTCCTGCAGCAGGTAACGCACCTTGTTCAGCTTAAAGTCCACTATCTCGCCACCAAAGGCAGGCTCTCGGGTACCGGCATCCATCTCCAGCGCACCAAGTATGGCGTTTGGCTTCTCAGCCATCCTTTTATAGGTGTTCTCAATGTAATCCTCGGCTACCTCCAGGTCGTTGTTGAGCGTCATAACATACTCAGCCCCGGCCTGCAAAGCATGCTTAATGCCCAAGTTCACGCTGGCGGTCCAGAAGAGGTTTCCGTCTCCGAAGAGCACCTCTACTTCCGGAAACTCCTCGCGCAGCATGTCGGCGGTGCCGTCGGTGGAGCCATCGTCCACCACAATTACTTTATAGTTTTGGTTGGTGCCCCGCTTAAGGGAGAGCAGACACTCTTTGGTAAAATGCTTTCGGTTAAAAACAGGGATAACTAGGTATATCATTTCTAAAAAGGGCTTATTTAAGGTTGAACGGTTAGTTCGGCAGGCTGCGCCTGGGTATACTTACTGTAAAAGTCGTTGATGTGTTGTGTCTTCACGGTCCAGGTTTGGGATTTGGAGAATTTATAGCCGTTCATGCCCATCTGGCGGCGCAACAGGGGTTGGTCGTACAACTTCTCCACGGCGGCGGCAATGGCTTTCACGGTCGCGTCTGCCGTGCTCACCGGAACTTTTATCCCCGCGTCATCAGGCACTAGGTTTTTGGCACCGTGCAAATCCAGGGTGATAATCGGCAGGCCATAAGCCATGGCCTCCAGAAACTGGGCAGCGCTGGAGTCGCGCAGGCTGCAGAACAGGAACAAGTCGCTGTGGGTGTAGGCGCGTTTCACCTCATCCCAGGGCACCTGGCCTTTCCAATTAACTTTTCCGTGCAGGTTATACTCCTCTATCCAGCGCGGCATGTAATCACGCATCTGGCCATCGCCCAGTATCGTCAGTTCATACTTTAAGTCGGGGCGCACCTTGCTCAGGGCATCCAGCACCAGCGGCAGGCCTTTGCGGGGAAACAACCGGCCGACCCACAGGATTCGCAGCGTCTCGTCCGGGATGCGCTCGGGGTAGGCCTCCGGGTAAAAGTCCTCCGGCAGGCTGGTGTCCAGGAACATCTTCGGGTTCAGGGCGCCGATGCGCTGGGCCATGTCGTAGGTATCCTGGTTGGTGGTGAGCACCAGCGAGGCGTGGCGCATGGCTTTGCGGGCATTGGGGTTAAAGGCCAGCAGCATCTCACTGATAACCTTGCGCATCACCTCGGTTTTCCAGCCGCTGTAGAAGTACTTTTTCAGTGCCCTCGGGGCTTCCTGCCCGCCGCCTGTCGGACCGAAAATGAGTGGTTTGTTCAGGCGCCACAGGGCAGTACCCATCTGCAGGCTGCCGATGGTGACGTGGTGCACCAGGTCGAAGTTAATTTTCTCGTCCAGCTCCTTTGCCTTCAGGTAAGCACGGTGCTGCCAGTACATGTAGTGCGGGTAAAAGCCCAGGTGGTACTCAAATAGTTTGTCTACCCAGGCCGGAAGCTCCACAAATACAACGTGCAGGTTGGGCAGCGCTAAGCGTTCTACCTCTTTTTCTATACTTTCCCTGCCCTCCACAGTGGTCAGGCACCATACTTCGTGGCCGAGCCTGGCGGTGTTAAGCGCCCAGTTCCAGCCGTTACCCAGTTCGGTGCCCCGGTTTGGCTCACAGGCGTATGCAGATAAAAGTAATTTCATAAACTCTACTAAAGACTAAAGCTAAACATAGCTTTCAGTTTGGCGCTTGCTTTGTCGCGCATCATTTTGTTAAAGTTGCGCCGGTCCGACTCCACATCGCGAATCACGAACTTGGGGTGGCGCAGCGGGAAGGCGATTTCCTCCTCGTATACTTTGGCCTTCTTGTCGTGCAGGTTAAAGGTATGGGTGGCGTCCTCTCCGAAGCCGATGTTGCGCACCAGGTTCACCTCCGGCACAATGCAAAGGCCCGAGTTGCTGTACACGGTAAACTCCCACTGGTAGTCCCATACGTCGCCTTTCTGGATGTTCTCAAACGTCTCCTCCAGCTTGCTCAGCCTATACTTCTCCTCCAGCATGTTGAGGAAGATGCCGTTGAGGTAGCCTTTCTGCTTTAGCTCCGGGAAAGTACCCAGGTGGAAGTCGTAGAGTTGCCAGGCGCGACGCCAGGTGGCCCAGCCCCAGCTATTCACCTTGTCAGAGAAGTAGTAGGAGTAGTCGGAGTCGCGGCGCCAGCCATCGAGGTAGTTGTTGCCGCTGATGTGCATCACGCGGGTATCGTGTTTATACTTCTCCAGCAGCTCCTGGCAAAACCAGAAAAAGCTTTTGGAGGGGATGCAGTCATCCTCCAGGATAATGCCGGTCTCCTCGTGCTCAAACAGCCAGGAGATGGCGCGGGAAGGGGCCACGCCGCAGCCCAGGTTCTGCTCCTGGAACAGCGTTTTTACCTCGCAGTCCCAATCCACCTGCTCTACAATGCGGCGGGTCTCGGCGCAACGCTCAGCATCGGTGGCCACGTGCGGCCGGGCGCCGTCGGCGGCAACATAGAGCTTTGTGGGCTTTACCTGCCGGATGCGGTCAAATACTTTCTGGGTGGTATGGGCTCTGTTAAATATGATTAGCAACACCGGAGTGTGCAGCGGTTCTTGCGGTATAGCGGTACTCATACAAGTGTAAGGGTTTTGGTATATGCATGTACTGCTATTCTGTTGTAGAGGTTATGTAAGATTTAAACAGAATGCAGTGTTTTTTGTAGGCTTTCCCGGCGCGCCCTCATCCGCATACCGGATTCCTGTATACGTGTCTTATACGTCACTCTCTCCTCCTCCATGGCAGCAATGGCCCAGCCAACCACGCCATAGAAAAACACCGGCAGCACATAGGAAATACCAAACACAAAGCCGCTGGAAATGAAAGCGACAAGTATAATCTGGTTGATGGTGAGCACCCGGCGGCGGAAAGCCATGACGATGGGGTGCAGGTAGAAGAGCAGGAAAAGTATAAACCCGACCAAACCGGTATAGAACAGCACCTCTACGTAAAAGCTGTGGAAGTGGTGGCCGTTGCCGTCCTCAAACACAGGGGCGTTCAGATCGTCGCGGTAGAACTGGATGGGCAGCTCAAAGCCCTCGAAGCGCATACCTAGCATGAAGTTCTCCTGGATAAAGGGCACGTACGATAAGATCTGCTGGTAGCGCCAGCCGCCGGTTCCCTGCTTGTCATAGTTCTCAATGTCGGAGAAGCTCTCCTGTATCTTGTCTACAATCTCGGGGTGGATGGAAAGTATAAACCCGCTGGCAAAAAGCGCCAGCACACCCACCACCGTGCCAATGGGCAACAGTTTGGCTACGAAGTTAATGGGCTTGTCGGTCTTAAAGCGAATCAGCAGGTAGTATACGGCCAGCACAAAGGCCGTCGTGATCCAGACGGTGCGGTGCTGGAAAAAGAAGATCAAAAACAGCACGAAAAAGGCCATGAACAGGTCCTTGAACTTGCTGTGGTAGAAGTAGTTGCTCAGAAAGTATAAAAAGGGCACAGTGAGCATGTACACGGAGTTGGAATACACGCCGCGCTCATGGTTTGTAAAGGCCGATACGCTCAGGGTATGGGAGTTCACCAGCAGCACGTTCAGCAGGAAGCTGCCTAGTATAAACCAGGCTACATGCTTCATCTGGATGTGGTAGTTGCCCTTATAGTAAGTATAAACAAAGTAGGCGTAGGTGAAGATGAACACTTTCATGAACACGTGAGGGTATACCATGAAGGAGCCGTATACATACTTCGACTCGAACACGAGCGCGGCTATGTACACTACCAGCAGGCCAAAGGCAAGCTTCATGTGCTTCGACATCCGTCTGTAGAAAAGTATCCCGTAACCCAACGACAGCGCAGCCATCCCCTTGATCATCATGTTCAGGATCATGCCCTGTCTGTCCTCATTATTAGGCGACATCAGTTCGATGAACAACTGGTCCATGACCAAGACAAGTGCCAGGGGGATGATGAACAGAAAAGTATAATTTATCTTCATGGTGCGATCGCTAGTTTAGTTCGACCAGGCTGCCGTTGCTTTCGTGCCGGAGCCGGCCATGGTGGGTACGAGCGGTTTGCCCAGTATGGTGGCGTAGTAGTCGAGGTGCTGCTGGATGATGGCATCGGCAGAGTAGTTTTCCTGCGCAAATGCATAGCCTTTCTCTTCCAGTCTGGCCCTGAGCTTGTCGTCCTCCACCAGCTGCAGCACGGCGGCGGCAATAGATTCCGGCGACTCCACATCGCAAAGCAGGCCGGTGTTGCCCTTGTCCAGCAGGGTGGGTACATAGCCGCTCTTTTCCCCGCCAATTACGGCAGTCCGGGCAACCATGGCCTCCAGCAGCACCATCCCAAACGACTCCTCGCGGGCAGGGTGCAGCAGGGCTTTGGCGCCGGCTATCTGGTCCATTACTTCTTTAAAAGGCAGCTGCCCCAGAAACCTGACGCCCTCCGCCAGGCCGTTTTGCAGTGCATATCGGTGTGCCAGCCCGTTCTCCTCCATCTCTGCCCCCACCAGGTGATACTCCAGCTCAGGGTGCTTTTGGCGCACTTGCGCGAAGGCCTTCAGAGCCGTTTCGGCGTTTTTCCGGTGCGAGAAACCCATCAGCACCGACACAATGTAATCTCCCTTCTCGATGTTGGGGTTGATCATTTGCTCCACGTCCGGGGAGAAGAAGTTGTTTATCACGCGGGACTTGCGGCGGGTGCTGCGGTCGAGCATGTTATACGTATAGTCGGAGTTCGCAATCAGGTGCGTAGCCCGGGTTACTACTACATAGTTCATGGCCCAGCGCACCAGCCGGAACATGTCCTTATGGTTGAGCAGGATCTGCAGGGCCACATCGTGCAGGCTCACCACCATCGGTATACCCGACTTCTGCGCGGCCCAGGCATACTCATAAGACCAGAAGGCACTGATAAAGTCGGCAGGGTGCTGCTTTATCAGCCGGGCCATGTCGTTGATCTCGAACCAGAAAAAGCGCCGGCCCGGCTGCGGCTTCATGCGGCCAACGCACACGGTCAATTGCTCTGTCTGGTATACTTTGGGCTCAGTTAATTCAGGGGAGTTGGTGTACACAATTACCTTAAAGCCGCGTGCCAGCAACCCATTTACAAAATAGGTACTAAGCGGCACAGCATGGGTTTCAGGTAGATCCGACCCTGCCAACTCCCAATCCAGCATCTTTATATCCACAGGGGCGCAAACTCCTATCGTCATGGTTTTCTTCAGGTTGTACCGCCTCCACTGGCGGTTGTTCTGGTTAAGCTTCTTTTAATATGAATGTCCTGTACTTCTGCACCATACGGCCCACCGGGCTGTCGCCGCTGCCGTTCAGGCCGAACCTGTCGAGGATCATCTGCAGCTCGGCGCGCAACAGCGGGTGCGGGAAAAGCAGCGTGAGCACTGCCAGTAGCACAGCTCCTGTTACGGCCTGCGCGGCGAAGATGATGCCTGCCGGCACATCAGCCGTGCGCAGCAGCGAGCTCACAAAGTATAGCCCCACGGCCACCAGGATGCCATTCAGCAAGCCCGGCAGGTAAATAGCCAGTTGCTGGCGGTACGACAGCTCGAGCACCCGGTGCATCACACGCTGGTACAAAGCCATACGTACTGTCTCCCCGATAAGCACGGCAAAGGCAAAGCCTACCAGCCCATACGCGCGCAGCAGGTAAAACAGGGCGCCAATCACAAGTATAAATACGATGTTGAGGATGATCTTCTGGTTCAGGATAGCCTTGGCATCGCACACAATGCCCGCAAACATGGTAATGAAGCTCAGGGAAATAGCCAGGCTTAGTACCTGCAGCACTGGCACCGACTCGCCCCACTGCTCGCCCAGCACAATGCGCACCAGCTCCGGGGCCGCCACGGCTATGCCCATGCAGGCCGGAAGCACAATGGCAGCCAGCAAAGTGATACTTGACAGGTAAATCCGGCCAAGCTTTTCAGTGTCATTCTGGATTTTGCTGAAGCTGGGGAACACCACCTTGCTAAAAGTGCGCGTGAGCATGTACATGGGCAGATTCACCAGCATGTAGGCGCGGTTATAGATACCCAGTTTATGCGAACCCAGCACACGACCTATAAGGATGGTGCCGAACTCCTGGCTTAGGAACTCCAGAAAGCTGATGAACGACATGCGGCTGCCGTAACTGAACAGCGGCTTGTAGGGCTCCAGCCGGAACTGCGGCAGCACGCTGTGCCGCACGGCAACATAGGCTCCGATTGCCGAGAGCGCCATCTGCAGCAGGGTGGCGATGATCAAACTCCACACCCCAAAGCCGAGTGCAGCCAGCACAATACCCGCCACCAGATAGGAGAGCACGTAGGCCACCATCTCGATAATGCTGACAAGCTTGAACCGCATCTCGCGCTCCAGCATACTTACCGACGTAATCGACAAGCCACTAATCAGGAAAGCCAGCGACATAACCTGCACAATTGGCGTCACATCGGGGTTTTCGAAAAAGTCAGCGGCGAGAGGGGCCAGCAGAACGGTAAGGATGGTGAAAAGCAATCCGAGCCCTGCAGATGCCGTGAAGGCAGCCCGGATGTGTTGGGGCTCCAGGTCCTCCTTCTGCACAATGGCCTTGGTCAGGCCCATGTTGGCAAAGTAGCTTCCGAACCGGATAACAACCCCTGCGATAGCCACCAAACCGAAAGCCTCCGGAGCCAGCAGGCGGGCCATGGCCGAAGTATAACCAATCTGCATCACGGCGTTGGCTATGGTAGACACTGTTCCCCACTTCAGTCCGCTGACGGCTTTAGAAGCTAAATTTTTACTCATCTTAAAAAACGTAATTAGGTAACAGACAGGGTGCAGCCAGAGTATGGCTGCACCCGCTGGTATTTCCTTGCCCGAGGCTTTAGGCGTAATAGTACTTGGCCTTCTTCTTATAGCCGTACTCGTAGGTTTTGTTATAGTTCAGGTCGTTCATGATCATGTAGATGTTCTTGACCTTCCCGGTGCTGTAGAGCTCGTTGATGTCGGCCAGCAGATCTTTGTTCGTATACTTGTGCTTCACCACGTACAGGTTCACGTCCATGTGGCGCATCAGCACAAAGTACTCCGAAACGTAGCCAATCGGCGGCGTGTCGATTACAATGTAATCATAGCGATCTTTCAGCTCGTTCAGCAATTCCTGCATTCTTGGCAGCTCCAGCAGGTGAAGGGCATTGTCCGGTATCGGGCCGCACGGGATGATGTCCAGGTTCTCGAGGTAGGTCTTCTGCACCACCTCCTCCAGTGCCTGCCCCTGTGTAAGGTAAGACGACAAGCCGACTGACTCTGCCACCGGGAAATACTTGCTGAACGTTGGCTTGCGCATATCCGACTCGATGAGTACCACACGCTTGCCTGCCATGGCCATCTCCGAGCTCAGGTTCACCGAGCAGAAGGTCTTGCCCTCGCCTGAGATGGACGAGGTAACGCCAATCACCTTGAAGTGCTGATCGGCCATCAGGTACTGCAGGTTTATACGAATAGAGCGGAACGACTCGGCAATGGCAGAGCGCTGGTTGTTCATCACGGCCAGCTTGTCTGACTTGGAGCCATGCGCCACCACGCCTAGGAACGGAATCTTGGTCAGGTTGCTCAAATCGTTTTTGCCCTGGATGGTGTTATCCACGTTAGACAGCAGCACAATAACACCGGCAGGTATGGCCAACCCGATAATCAGGGCCAGCAGGTAGATCATTTTAGGCTTCACGTTCACCGGGGCGCTGCCTACCATCGAGGCCTTGTCTATGATCTTCTTGTCGGTGGTGTTGGTAGCCAGGGCAATAGCCGCTTCGGCACGCTTCTCCAGCAGGAAGTCATACTTTTTGTCGATGAACTCAGACTGGCTCTGCAGGTCCATCAGCTTGCGCTCATTCTCCGGCAGCGAGGCCAGCGTTCCCTCAATCTTGTTGATGCGCTCGCTCACGTTGGCAATGGAGATGTCGGCTGACTCCACCAGGTTCTGCAGGTTGGCCTCGATGGCGCTGCGGGTGTTGGCAATCTCTCCCTCGATTTTGCGCAGCATCGGGTTTTCCTCGGTGGCGGTAGTTCTATAGCCTGCCTTTTTCTGGTTCAGCTCAGCCAGTTGCAAAAACAAATTGTTCAGGATTGGACTCTGGATACCGCCCACCGTAGGCGATACCGACTGGGCAATGCCATTCCCGTTGCGGATCTGGTCCAGGATGTTCTCGTAGTATGTTTTATCCGTATTCAGTCGCGCGCGTTCAGCCTCCAGCTGCGAGAGCTTCTCGTAGTTCAGGTTAGACTGCACGTTGATGTTTGCGATGCGGTTGTTGGACCGGAAGGAGGAGAGGGCCTGCTTGCTCTGGCGCAGCGAGTCCGACAGCGTGGCCAGCTGGCTATCGATAAACTCCAGCGTCTTCATGCCATTCTGGTTCTTGTCCTTCAGGTCGTTGGCCACATACTCAGCCATCAGCGTGTTCAGGAAGGCTACCTGCTTGTCCGGTATACTTCCCTTGCTGCCCAGCACCAGCACGCGTGCCTCCCGGTCCAGCGGGGAGATACCCAGCGAGGCCTGCTGTTGCTTCACGAGGCTTTCGAGGCTGTTAATGACAAAGTAATGTTTCTTTGCCGGTTCGATGTCCTTTACGTCGCTGCGGTAAAGCGTCAGGCTTATGTTGTCATCGGTGTAGGGCTCGCCGAAGTGCAGCGTTTTCTTAAAGCTCACGATAGGCAGGGAACCTACCCGGGCATGGGAGCGGAAGTCGTAGCGGGGCACGTTTTCTGCCTCTATGGCCAGCTCATACGTTTGCTCATCCAGTATGCGCACCGAGATCGGAACATCCACTAGTTGGATAGAGGCCGTGTCCAAGTCCACCTCGTACGGGGCGGTTTTATACTGCTCCTCTACCACCAGGTCCGAAACTTTGTTCAGCCAGTGGTCGGTAACGCGGTAATAGGCAACGGTAAAGTCGAGCTTTTGCAGGGCCTGTTTAATCATTTCGGCAGACTGCAGCAGGCCGATTTCATCCTCTACTTTAATGCCCCTGCTCTGCACGTCCAGCACCTCCAGCAACTCCTGGGCTTTTTTGGAACCGGTCTGCTGGTCGCCGAGCAATAGGGTGGACTTAAACTCGAATACGCGCGGAGAGCTTTTTACATACACATACCCTGCCGCAAGGGCCAGCACGGCACTAAGGGCAAACCAGTACCAGTTTGACCTGAACTTGAAAAACCAACTCCTTAAATCTATCTCGTGCTCCTGTTTATTTCTCTTCATCGTTATCTGAACAAATTATACAATAGTGCCCCCGTCGAGATTACTCCGAACACAGCATTCAACACCACCAGGTTATCTCGTTTAAGTTGTCGCTTGCGTGGCTCCACGTAGAGCACATCATTGGGCATGAGGTAATAATATGGTGACTGTACGAGGTTAGGGTCTTTAAGGTCTAGCAGCACCACCTCGGAGGAGCCGTCGTTCTTCTGGCGCACCAGTTTTACGTTGTCGCGGTTGCCGGCCTGCGTCATGTCGCCGGCCAGGCTAAGGCCCTCCAGCAGGTTGGCCCGCTCGTTATAAATGTAGAAGTACCCGGGGTTGCGCACCTCGCCTAGCACACTCACTTTAAAGCTGATCAGCTTCACCACTACGGTGGCGTCGGTGATGTAGCGGTCCAGGTTTTTCTGTATCAGATCCTGGGTCTGGCTGGTGGTCAGGTTTTCCACCTTCAGCCGGCCCACAGTGGGCAGGTTGATAAAGCCCTCGCTGTCGATGGCGTAGCCGCTCAGGTAAAGGCTGGCCGGCTCCGACATGCCCATAGCATTAACAGGGTTAGTGATGTTGAACAGGTTAGACATGTCCGGGTCCACGCTCAGCACTTTAATGGACAGCACATCATTTGACTGCAGCTTGTAGGCGGCATAGCGGGTCTGGAAGTCGGTAGGGGCGTTCTCCTTTAGGTTTGGATTCTGAATGTATACAAGTTCTTTCTTTGTTACGCAGGAACTTACGCCCAACAATAGCAGGAGAAAGTATACTATATGTCTCATAATAAAGGGTTAAGGGTGATGTTACAGCGTGGCGAAATGGGTTTGCATCTGTAAGCCTTCGATAAATATTAATATATATGCTTAGGGATACCGGTAATTTGGTTCTGCCATATATACTTCTGCTTGCATAAAAGGATACTTAAACGGTGCAAATTTTTGGATATTTGTTAGGAAGCCTGCTTTAAGTATACCTGGGAGTTGGTATAGTGCAAGTATGTGGCGGGATGGTAGGGAACCTGAGGAGAAAGAGGGAAAGAAACGGAAAAACCCACTTGCAGAGCTGCCGTGGCTGGCCCTGCAAGTGGGTTCTTTATACTTTGGTTAGTAAGCTTACAGTAGGTGATATTGCTATTACTCAATCCATTTGGTGCGGCGCTGTTTGGCAGGCTGCCTGCGCTGTTGCTGCTGTTGCTGTTGCACCCGTAACCTGTCCTTGGTGTGGCGCACCAGCTGTTGCGCGTATCCATCGCCGTGCTCCAGAATGCCGCCTTTCAATCTCCAACCCTGTGGCAGAAAACCTGCCACTTCCGATGCCAGACCCTCCAGGTCAGGCGCAGTAATGATATTGTACTCCATTATAAATTTAAACTTGGCTAAAAAGAATAGGCCAAAGTAAAAAGAAAGAACATAAGATGCACGGGCGCGCTACGAAAATATTTGCAATAGAGTTACATTCTTTTTAAAATAAAGTAGAGGCATATAATTGTACAACAAAAGAGGATTTAAAGGTCTTGTTTTATACTTATAATCCTATTTTAGAATTATAATTACTGGCTGTGGAAGTTGCACATGCCTAATGCCGGGTACAGATGCCTGAAGGACAGGCAAGTATAGCTTTGGCTGTGAGCGAGCCTTAGAACCTGATGCTGAAGGTGGTATGCGTGGCGTTGCCAGAGCCAAGGGAGAAAGTGAACCCATGGTTTACAAGTATGTCGCGCACCATCGTAAGGCCGATGCCCTGGCCGTTGGCTTTGGTGGTATAAAACGGGGTAAACAGGTTGGCCTGAACTTCCGCCGGTATCCCTCCGCCAGAGTCTGTTATACTTAGCTGCGGCGGCGCCGTGCTGGTCGAAACAGTGATTTGACCTTCGGCGCCAATAGCCTCCATGGCGTTTTTAAAGATATTGAGCAGCACCTGCTCCAGCTGCTGGGCATCCAGTGACACGATGAGCGACTCCTTGGCTAAGTCCCATTGCAGGTGTATGTTGCGGCGCTGCAGCTCCGGCTGCAGCAGGCGGTGCAGGCTGCGTAATAGCGTGTGCACATCGGTTGGTACTTTTTTGGGTTGCGGCAGGCGCACCACCTCGGCAAAATTTGCCATAAACCGGCTCAGGTTGGTGTTGCGGTCGGTGGCTACCTGCAGCACGTGGGCAAAGTCCTCGCGGTCGTCGGGCTGCAGCTGGGAAGTATAAAACCCCAGCGAGCCAAGTATAGAATTGATGGCCCCGGTGGTGTTGTTCACCTCATGCGACATCACCCGAATCACCTTCTCATAAGCCTGCCGCTCGTTCTGAAGTATGGCCTCGGTGAGTTCCTCGATAAGTATAAAGTAGTGCTGAAAGCCCCGGTCCAGGAAGTGTGCGCGGTGGCAGCGGTAGGTCCAGGTGCCGTTGATGCGGAACGTGACGGACTGGCCGGTGTTCAGGTCTTTTAGCTCCCTGGCCCATACGTTGGGCAGCTGGCTGACGTGCTTGCCCGTGAGCAACGCAGCCGGTTGCCCCAGAAAGCGCTCTGCTGCCGGGTTTATACTTTCTACCTGATTATCAAAACCTAAAAGTATAATGCCTGCAGGGGAGGCCTGGATGAGCTTGTCGAGCAGAAAGTGCTTCTCGGCCTGCGCCACGCGCTCGTGTCGCAGTTGGTCTATCATGCGGTTGTACACGTTCACCAGCTCGTCCAGGTCCTTTTGGCCCACCGCCATGAACTTAGTTGAAAAGTCCTTGTCGCGGATGGATTCTATGCCCGAGCGAATGAGCTGCAGGGGTTTGAAAAAGGACCGGTAGAGCTGGAAGGTAACGTAGGCGGACACGATGATCAGCAGCTCCATGCCCAAGAACAGGAACTTGTTCTGTTGCAGCACAAACCACGACAGCGCCAGCAGGATGCCATGTATCAACACGGCAAAAAGTATAAACTTAGTCCGCAGGGTCATACGGGATGTTAAACTTGTCGAGGCGGCGGTACAGGGCGGCACGGCTCAGGCCCAGGGCGCGGGCCACTTTACTGATGTTGTTGTGGTAAAAGCTCATGGACTTGCGAATCATCGAGGCTTCCATCTCCTCCAGCGTCATAGTGCCCACGGCTGGCAAGGTTTTGTCGCCGGGTTTAGCGGGGCTCTGCTGTGCCTGCGCCTTAAAATCCTCGGCCTGCAGCACATCCCGTTCCGCCACCAGCACCGTGCGCTCCACCAGGTTCTTCAGCTCCCGGATGTTGCCAGGCAAAGGCAGCTCCCGGAGCCACTGCAGCGCCCGCGAACTCACCTCCAGCTCGGGGTGGTTGTAAGTCTTCTTCAGGTTGTTTACAAAGTACTGCACCAGCAGGGGCACATCGCCCTCCCGTTCGCGCAGGGCGGGCAGTTTTACCTTTATCAGGTTGATTCTATAGTATAAATCCTCCCGGAACTTGCCTTCCTCCACCAGCTTTGCCAGGTCCTTGTTCGTGGCGCACACCACCCGGATGTCGAGCTTGCGGGAGCGGCTGTCGCCGAGCACCTCGTAGGTGCGGTCCTGCAGCACGCGCAGCAGCTTTACCTGGCTGCCTAAATCCAGCTCCCCGATCTCATCCAGGAAAATAGTACCTTTATTGGCCAACTCGAAACGGCCCGTGCGATCGGCCTTGGCATCGGTAAAGGCGCCGCGCTTATGGCCAAACATCTCGCTCTCGAAGAGGGTGGAGGAGATGCCGCCCAGGTTCACCTTCACGAAAGGCTGGTTTTTGCGCTGGCTATTGCGGTGGATGGCCTCGGCAATAAGCTCTTTGCCAGTGCCGCTTTCGCCTTCAATCAGCACCGAGGCATCGGTTGGGGCAATTTGCCCAATCTTTTTCAGGATCTGCAGCAGCTGCGGGTCCTGTCCGATGATGTTGCCGAAGTCGTACTGCTGATCCAGCTTTTTGCGGGAGAGGGCTTCTTCTGTTTCCTGCGGCTCCTTCGATAAGCTCAGCGCCGTTCGCACTGCCTGCAGCAGGTAATCGTTGCTCCAGGGCTTGGTGATAAAGTCGGCCGCCCCCAAACGCATGCCCTCCACGGCCAGACTGATGGAGCCCCAGCCTGTGATAAGTATAACCGGGAGCTTGGGGTACAGGCTTTTAAACTTGCCCAGCAGGTTCAGCCCGTCGTGGCCGGTGGTGTCGATGGAGAAGTTCATGTCCATGATCGCCAGTTCCAACGAGTGTAGCTCCGCCAGCTGCAGCGCCTCCTTGGGGGTGGCAGCCTCTTTGGTCTTGTACCCGTTCTGCTTGAGCAGCAGGCTCAGCGAAGCGCGCACGGCTACGTCATCGTCTATTATCAGGATCATGGTTGCGGTTTAAAGTATAAAGATAAGGGTTTGGGATATAAATAGGTAGTGGGTGAGGGGAGTGTTGGTTATACTTTTCTTTCTGGTTTATTACTTTGGATTTTCTAGGTCTTCGTCTTAGTAGGTCATGCTTTTATACTTTGGCCATACTTGATTCCATCTCCTTTTGCTGGCGCGGGTTTGCAGCCCGTGCCTTTTTATCTTCTCGGATTTGCAATCCGAGTGGCTTGAAAAGCCATACTCATACTTTGGCTATACTTTATATATCAGTTTATACTTTCCTAGCCACCGCTTCCTTCAGCTTGACACAAGCTATCCTTGCTAGCCACTGTTTATCCTCCAGACTTACATAGGCTATCGTTGCATCTCCCGCTTTGGTGCCCTCCTAGGCCGGGAGGCCTCGTTTTCCCGCTCGGCGCTGGGAGCTTTTCCTGCCCTCGTACCTCGGGCTGCCTCGCTAACGCTCGTCACCGGAAAAACTCGCATAGGCGCCTCCCAGAAAAACTGGGAATCAGTTTCCAATAGCCACAGCCCTTGCTATGCAACAAGTATAGACTGTCCCCTTGAGGGGACCATAGGGGTGTAATCGGCTGTATAAAGCTCCCCGCCTTGGACTACCGAGAACGAGAGTTCAAAGGTAGCGAGCGTAGCTCTGAGGGGTAGGGGTGGTTGGACCCGGCACTGCAGAATGCTCCCTCCCTTGTTTTTAGGGGAGGGCCGGGGAGGGGTGAATTTCACCCCTCCCCGGCCAAGAGACTTACTCCTCATGCAGCGCTATAGCCGGGTGTATTTTGGCGGCTTGGCGGCTGGGGTAAAAGGCGCAGATGGTGGTGAGCAGGTAGATGATGCCCACCGCACTCAGAAGCGCTATAAAGTATACTTCCGACTCTACCTGAAAGACCTGCAGGAGCGGAAACTGCACCGCAAAGAACACACCCAGCAGCAACCCGAACGTGGCCAGCACCAGCACTTCACCAATGAACTGCCAATAGATCTGAGAAGATGCCGCCCCCAGCGCCCTGCGCAGGCCTATCTCGCTGTTGCGGCGGCTGATGTTGTGCCACAGCACGCCAAACAAGCCCAGCGCCACGTTAAAAATCAGGAAGCCACAAACCAGGCCCAGCGCGATAAGCGGCACCAAAGCGAGCTTGGATTTATTTTGCCGCATTTTCTCGAGCGTCGATACTTCCAGCGTCCAGTTTTTGGCGACCTGGCCGAGCTGACGGATCATCTTCTCCTCAAAGGCCACGCCTGTACCGGGCTTTACCCGAATGAGCATTTCGCCCCAGAACGCTCTCTCATTTTTTGCCGGAACTATGCGCTGGAAATAGCCTGCTTCCTCAGCGGCGTACTCGCTGGCAGGGCGGAAGTGTGCCACCACCCCCACCACCTGAAAGTTGCTGCTGTCGTTTTGTGGGAGCAGTTTTCCGAGCGGACTTTCTTCTCCAAACAGTTGCTGGCGCATCATCTCATTAATCACAATCGGGATGTGGTGCGACGCGTCGTCCTCCGGGCCGAACCAACGCCCCTGGCTTAGCTCTATTTGCATTACGTCTTTGAAGTCATCCTGCACCTCGAAGATGTTGGCAAGCACGGTTTTATTGTTGTAGGTGGCGTTGTTGTTCATCTGGCTGAAAGAAAACGGGGCGTTGCTGCTGATAAGCGCAGCGGCCTCTACCTCCGGCATACCCTTCACAAGCTGCAGCGCTTGCTCCATGGTTTGGCGGTTCAGCGCAGTCGAGTCGAGTTCGGGGCGCATGGTCAGCAGCCACACTTGCTCGTGCTTAAAGCCCAGTGGCTTGTTGTAGTTGCGGACGTTGTACACGATCAGGCTAAGTACCCCGAACAGCACCAGGAAGCAAATGAAAATTTCAGTGATCAGCAGGAAGTTGCTTTTCTTCCGGTTCCAGATCAGTTTAAACAGATGGCGTATCATTTTGAACCTCCTCTCAGTGCCTCTACGGCTTGTAAGCGTGACATCTTAAAAGCGGGGTATACCCCGGAAACCAATCCAAAAACAAGGCAGAGCAGCAAGCCTACCCCAAAAATGCGCAGGTTCAGGCTCAGGTCTGCGTAAACGATAATCCCGCTATCGTTAATGAGCCACAGCACCAGGGCCGACAGCACAAAGCCTAGTAAACCACCCAGCAGCGTCAGGAAGACGTTTTCGACCAGGAACTGCCCGATAATGGTGGAGGAGGAGGCGCCGAAGGCCTTGCGCACCCCAATCTCGGAAGAGCGCTCCATAATGCGGCTGATGTTGATGTTGACCAGGTTGATGGCTGGCAGCAGCATAAATAGCAGCGCAAGCCCCGCGAGCAGGCCATACACGATGCTCACACCGGACTCTTTCCCGTTGCCTAAGAAGGTGCGGGTAACGCTTTCCAGGAAGGTATCAGGAAAAGAGCTTAATTTCACCCCTTTCTCCGGCCGCTGGCGCTCCACTTCGGCCATCATCGAAGCATACTCCTTCTTAATCTGCGGGATATCGGAGGCTTTTGCCGCTTTGATGGTGGCAAAGTATGTACCGTGCAGCCCCGGCTTGTTAAAGTCCTGGCTCTTGAGTGAGATGGGCACCCACACATCGGCATAAGAGTGCAGGCGCAGCACGGGCACATCCTCCACCACACCCACTACTTTATACTTTACCTGGTCTACTTCTATGTACTGCCCCAGGGCCTGAGCATCTCCAAAGTAACTTTTGCGGGTGTTTTCGTTTATCACGGCTACGCGGTTGGCGCTTTTCACATCCTGCTGCCCGAAAGCAGCGCCTTCCACGAAGTTAAAATCGAGGATATCCCAGAACTCCTGGTCGGTATACTTGATATCAAGAGCCAGTTTGCGGTTGTTGATGTAGCTGTTGACCTGGAAGAACATGGAGTTGATGGACACCTTTTCAGGCGTTTGCAGCGTGCGCACGTTCCGGTCGAGGAAGTGGTAGCTGAGCGGGCCGCTTCTGGAATGGCCTTCCTGTATCTCCTCGCGCATCATATTCACGAAAAGCAGTTTGTCCGTTTCGCGCTCCGGCATTTGCGGCCCAAAGGTATGGTCGAAGAGGGACGTGGCCACCACCAGCACCATCAGGGTAAAGCTGATGCCGAAGAGGCTGATGAAGGTGAAGAACTTGCGTCGCAAGAGCACCTTCCAGGCTATTTTCAGGTAATTCTTCAGCATGGCTATACTTGTTGAAGGTTGGCAAACACCTTGGCATCAGACACCTGCTGCCCGTCGAAGAAGCGCACCAGGCGCTCGGTTTTCTGGGCCATGTTCTCGTCGTGCGTCACCATCACAATGGTGGTGCCATCCACCCGGTTCAAATCCAGAAGGATGTTCATGATTTCCTCGCCCATCACCGAGTCCAGGTTACCGGTGGGCTCGTCGGCAAGTATAATTTGCGGCTGCCCGATAAGCGCGCGCGCAATAGCTACACGCTGGCGCTGTCCGCCGGAAAGCTGCGTGGGGTAGTGTTTGGTGCGGGCGCTGAGGCCTACTTTCTCCAGGGCGGTTTTGGCGCGCCGGGTGCGTTCGGAGGCGGAAATACCGCTGCGGTAGAGTAGGGGCAGCTCCACGTTGTCAAGCACGCTCAGGTCGTTTACCAGGTGGTAGCTCTGGAAAACAAAGCCGATTTTCTCGTTGCGGATGTGCGCCAGTTCCTTGTCTTTGTAGCTGGTGATGGTGTGCCCGTCAATCTCAACGGTGCCCTGGGTCGGCACGTCCAGCAGGCCCATGATGTTGAGCAGCGTGGATTTGCCGCAGCCCGACGGCCCCATGATGGAGAGGAATTCGCCTTTGGGAACCAGCAGGTTCACGTGCTGCAGGGCTACCGTCTCGATAGACTTGGTTTGGTAGACCTTTTCGATGTTTGTTAGCGTGATCATATTTTTAAAGATAATGTCTTTTGGTTTTTATGGTGATTTAGTGTTTTTCTGCTATTAAATCCCTGATGCTTTTCTGGAGCAAATGTGGGTTTGTGCTTTTAGCATTTCTCGCTGGCGCGAGTTTGCAACTCGTGCCTACCTATGATGTTGGGTTTGTAACCCAACTGGCTTGAAAAGCCATACTTTATACTTTAGCTATACTTTTTACTTGCCAGTTTATACTTTCCTAGCCGCTGCTTCCTTCCACTTGAACCAAGCTATCCTTGCTAGCCTCCGTCCATCCTATAGACTTACAAACCTACAGTTGCACCTCCAACTTGGCTCCCTCAAGGCCGGGAGGCCTCGTCCTGGGGGTAGGGGCCCTGGATGAAGGGCATCGCGCGGTGTACATTTCCTGCCCTCGCGCCTCGGGCTGCCTCACTTCGCTCGTCACCAGAAATCTACAAGGCGCTCAACCCAAGGACTGGGAACAGGTTCGATAGTCGCTGCCCTTGCCGCGCAACAGGTATAAGCTGTCCCCTTGAGGGGACCATAGGGGTGTAATCGGCTGTATAAAGCTCCCCGCCTTGGATAAGGAGGGGTAGGGGTGGTTGGACCCGGTGCTGCCGAATGCTCCCTTCCCTGTTTTAGGAGTAGATGAATTCATACTTGTTCTCATAACTCCTCCTGCACCTCCACCACAATTGGTTCCTGTTTCTCGAAATCATAAAGCGTAAGTTGTCTTAAAGTATAATGTGCTTCCCAGAACTCGCTGAGCGAGGCGATGTAGGCACGGCGGGCCTGGTCTTTCTCTGCCAGGGCGATGTTCAGTTCCGTGATGCTGATGCGGCCAATCAGGAAGGTGTTCTTCGCAATTTCATAGCGTTCAGCGGCGATGGCGTCTGCTTCTGCGGTGGTGCTGATGCGGGTTTTCAGCGTGTTGTACTGATTTACCTGCGTCAGCACGGCCTGCTCAAAGTTGGTCTCTTCCTGGCTGATGGTATACTCAACCAGCTTCTGATTTAGCTGCGCCACCTTAGTAACTGAGCGCTGGCGGCCCCAGTCGAGGATGGGCATGGTAAAGCCGATGCGGGCGCGCTGTTGGTTGTCCGGCCGGTCGTAGATATCGCTGAAGGCAACGCCCTGGTTGGTGAGGCCGAAGGTGGCAAACAGGCTGGCGTTGAATCCGTTGTCGCCACGGGCTTTGGCTATCAGGCTCTCAGCCTCCAGCATCCTGCGGCGGAAGTTTATACTTTCCTTGCGGTTCTTCTTGGCCTCTGCCAGGGCTACTGCGGCTGCCACAGTGGTTTCTGGTATACTTTCGGGCACGTGCAGGCTGAATTGGGTGTCGGCTTTCAGGCCGATGTAGTTGCGCAGGGCCAACGCCGCTGTCTGGGCATCCAGGTCGGCCTGCGCCAGCGCCAGGTCTGAATTAAGGACTGCCAGGCGCAGCTGCAGCAGGTCGTTTTTGGAGAGGCGGCCGAGGTTATACTTTTCCTGGGCTACCTGGTACAGCGTGTCGTTGTTGGCCAGGTTCTTGGCGGCTATACTTTGGTTGGCCTGTGCCAGCAGCAAATCGAAGTATAAACCGGTGGCTTTCACGGCTATACTTTCCCGGTCCTCCACATACTGCTTCTGGGCCTCCTCGTAGCGCAGCGGCTCTATTTTCTTGTTCCAGCTCAGGGCGTTGTAGGCAAACAGAGGCTGCTCCAGCCCGATAATAGCCGGGTTGCCGTTGTAGCGGGTCTGGTCGCGGTCAAAGTCGTCGAAGCGCTGCATGAGCGAGGTCACGAACACCTTGCCACCGGTCGGGCTGATGACCTGGCTCAGTGTCAGGCCCAAATCCGTGTTATTGATGGAAACGGGTTTGAACTCGGTGGTGCCGTCTGGTTGTGTAACGGGCGTGATGGTGCGGCTGAAATCGGGCAGTGTTCCCTCCAAACTGAGCTGCGGCCTGTACTCCGATTTCACGCTGCGCCACTTCCAATAGCTGTTTTCCCGGGTCGTCTCCACCTGCAGCGCCTCTGTCGACTGCGCCTGCGCCAAAGCGATCACCTCCTGCAGGCTCAGTTGCCGGGTGCCAGGCTGTGCTATACTTTGGACGCAGTGCAGGGCAAACACTACAAACAGTAAACAGTATGGGTAATGCTTTTTCATCGTTTTATTTTAAGCGTAGCACGTATCAAGTATCACGACTTTTAAAGTATAGATCCTGCGGTTCTTTCTGTTCTGGACTACAAATCTGAAAAGTGGATTATGCAAAGTATAAGAAGGTCGAGCTACGTGTGTCGTGCTACTTGATTCGCAGTTTACTTCAGCCGCACTTTCTGCACGTGCTCAAAGTCTTTCATGTCGGATATCACCACCACATCGCCCGGCTGCACACCGTTTTCCAACTCTACAAAGTCTGGGTTGCTCATGCCGGTGCGGGCCGGCACCTGAATCAGTACATCCTCGCGCAGCACAAACACGTTGTCAGGAGAGCCGCTGTTGAAGTAGGGCCCATTCTTCACGCGCAGGGCGTCGTGTTTGCTGGCGGTGGTCACAAAGAGGTCCACGCGGAGGCTGGGGCGGAGAAGTTGGTGGCTTTTCTCCTCCAACGCCACATAAAACGTCACAGTGCCGTTCTTTACCGAAGGTTCAATGGCTACAATGCTGCCTTGCAGGTCGGTGTTGTTGATGCGGGCAATGGCGTCACCGCCCACGTGCAACTGGTCGGCAAAGGCATCCGAAATGCTGGCCTGCACCCGGAAGCTGCTCAAATCGGCCAGCCGGGCAATCACCTCGCCGGCATTTACGCTGCTGCCAATCTCGTTCTTTACCCATGTAACCACGCCGGGACGGGTAGCGCGTACTTCGGCTTGCTGCATCTTGCGTTCCAGCTCCTCCAGCGAGCGGCCGTTCATGGCTAACGTATAGCTCAGTTCCTGCTCGTCGGCCCGTAGCAGTTTGCGCTCGCTTTCGATGTCCTGCTCCAGCTGCGCCAGTTCCTGCTGCGCTATTTTCAGTTTCAGCTCCGCCTGTTTTACCTGCTCCTGGGTGCCGCCGCCAATCTTGAGCAGGTACTGCTCGTCCTCTAGCTGCGCCTGCAGGCTCCTCACATTCATGCGTTTAATGGCCAGCTGCGACTCCAGGCTGTTCAGTTTTTTGTCCAGTTGCAGGCGCATCTGCACGCTTTTGTGCTGGTTCAGCTGCTGTTCGTCTTTCAGTTTGTCGTAGGCCAGTTGGGTGAAGGATCGGTCGAGGAGGAGCACCTGGTCGCCGGGCTTTACCTGCTCACCGGCATTGCGCACCACCTGCTCGATGCGCGCCTGGATGGGGCTGGTGATGGCCTGCTCATGCTCCGGCACTACCACGCCCGAGGCGCTCAGGGTGGCCACTACCGGCCCGCGCTCCACCACGGCCGTCCGTACCTCGCTGCGGCTGATGCCCGGCGCCAGCAGGCTTCTGATCCCGAAGATGGCTGCCAGCACCAAGGCCGCGGCTATACTTACCTGCCAGATGCGCTTGCGGCGGTTAGCTTGTTTGGTAGCGGCTGATAATTCACGATCCATAGTCTTATTTTATACTTACTCGTGAGGGTATAGCCAATTTAGATGCCAGTTATGTAAGCTGCTGATAAATAGATACTTACGCTTTAAAATGTTGGTTTGTAGGCTTTTAGAAGTGTTCAGTATTGAACAGTTTGTGCGGTTTTGGGAGGGGGAGGAAAACCTACCGAGAATTAATTCTGAAGGGCGAAAATATTACCTCGTGAAAGCAAGTATAGGCATGACCAAACCTTCTCGGACAGCTATCATTCTGTTAATAATCTTGGTAGAAGGGAAATGAAGCCTCTGCTACTCGCCACCAAGATCTTTTCGGGATGACAAAAACGGTGACTTGGCTCTTAATAGTCGTTCCAGGGTAAACATGAAATGCAGCAAGTGAAAAAAATACTTTGGTGCCTGCCAAATCCAACTACAAAACTTTCATACATCCCCCCGGTTATACTTCCTGTAAAAATCAAAGTATAACCGTATACTTTACACATTAACCTAAACCTGAAGAACTATGAAAATTTTACTCGTTGGTGGCACCGGCACCATTGGCAAACGCATTTACTGGCGGCTACAGGACGCGCACGAAATCGTAACGGCTGGTTCCAAGAGCGGCGACGTGCAGGTAGACATGACAGACCCGCATTCGATTGAGGAAATGTTCACGAAAACGGGCAAGCTGGATGCGATTGTGGTGGCAGCCGGCGGCGCGCCCATGGCGCCTGTGCAGGAGCTGACGCAGGAGCACTTTTACGAGGGCATCCGCAGCAAAATGATGGGGCAGATCAACCTGGCGCTCATCGGGCAGAAACACCTGAACCCAGGTGGAAGTATAACGCTCACCTCCGGCATTTTGTCCGAAGACCCGATAGCACTGGGCGCGGTGCTGAGTACGATAAACAGCGCTGTAAATGGTTTCGTAATTGGCGCGGCCGGCGAGCTGTTGCGGCAGGGCATCCGCATTAACGTCGTGAGTCCCGGTATCGTGGAAGATTCGGCGGAGGCGATTGGCAGCTACTTCCCCGGCCATAACCCTGTGCCGATGGAGCGGGTGGTAAACGGCTACTTGAAAAGTATACTGGGCATCTGCACCGGACAGGTCATCAAGGCGTATTAAATGCCGCTTCCCTGCGCATTTCTCCCCATCTTTCCTTAATTTGCCCTCAACCGAAAAACAACATTCCACATGACGCATAAAGAAAGATTAGCAGCCATACAGAGCCAGATGCGAGGGGAAGGCGTGAGCGCCTACATCATTCCGTCGGCCGATCCACATATAAGCGAGTACGTGCCGGACAGGTACAAGTGCATTGAGTTTGCCTCCGGTTTTACAGGCTCGGCCGGTACGCTGGTGATAACTCCCGACACCGCCCACCTCTGGACGGACGCCCGCTACTTTGTGCAGGCCAATGAGCAACTGGAAGGCACTGGCTTTGAGCTGGCGAAATTGCGCGTACAGCATGCTCCGGAGTATATCGATTGGCTGGCAGAGCGACTTCCGGCTGGTGCTACCGTGGCCTTCGATGCCAAGCTGATTTCGGTGGGGCTGGCACAGCAGCTGGAGGCGCAGCTTGCCCCGCTGGGCATCCACATCAACAGCGACCGCGACTACCTGGACCCAATCTGGCAAAACAGGCCGGACCTGCCTTCTGCCCCCGCTTTCCTGCTGGGCGAAGACGTGGTAGGGGAGTCACTGGAGAGCAAGCTGGAGCGCGTGCGTGCGGCCCTTAAAAAGTATAGAGCCGATTACCACCTCATCTCCTCGCTCGACGACATGGCCTGGCTGTTTAACATGCGCGGCTCTGACGTGAAGTGCAACCCGGTGGTGCTGAGCTTCGCCCTCATCAGCCAGGACAAAGCCATGCTGTTTATCGACACTGCTAAGTTCTCGGAGGAAGACCAGGCAAGACTTAGAAAGGCAGGCGTTGAGCTGGAAACGTATGACATGATCGAGCGTGCCGTTTCGGCCATCCCCGGCGACAGCATTCTGCTAGACCCGCGCCGCAACTGCTATGCCCTGTACAAAGAGCTGCCAAAAGAGGTGCGCGTAATTCAGGATACCAACCCGACCACTTTCTTTAAGGCGGTTAAAAACGAGGTGGAGATCGCCCATACGCGCCAGGCAATGGTCAAAGATGGCGTAGCCCTGACCCGCTTCTTTAAGTGGCTGGAGGAGAACATTGGCAAGACCCGCATCACTGAGATTTCTGTGGCAGAAAAAGTGCGCGAGTTCCGGGCCGCGCAGGATGGCTTTGTGGGCGAGAGCTTCGATACCATTGCCGGCTACCGCGCGCATGGTGCCCTGCCGCATTACAAAGCTACCCCGGAAAGTGATGCCGAGCTGCAGCCTGAGGGCTTGTTCCTGCTTGATTCCGGCGGGCAGTATACTTCCGGCACCACCGATATTACGCGCGTAGTATCGCTTGGCAACCTGACCGAGGAGGAAAGTATAGATTATACTTTGGTGCTGAAAGGGATGATAGAAGGTGCCACTGCGCGTTTCCCGAAAGGCACCAGAGGCTACCAAATCGACGCCATCACCCGCAAGCCGCTCTGGGACTATGCCCACAACTACGGCCACGGCACCGGCCACGGCGTAGGTTTCTTCCTGAACGTGCACGAAGGACCGCATGTGTTCAACCCAACCCCGACTGCGGTGGATATTGAACTGGGTATGATTACGTCGGTAGAGCCTGGCATTTACCGCCCGGGCAAGCATGGCGTACGCATCGAGAACCTGGTGCTGACCGTGCCGGACGAGGCGAATGATTTCGGCGAGTTCTATACTTTCGAGCACCTCACGCTGGCTCTGATTGATACCACACCGGTTAAAAAGGAGCTGTTGGAGGCGTACCAAGTTAATTGGCTGAACGAGTATCACCAGCAGGTAGTAGAAAAACTCGGCCCACACCTGACCGAGGACGAACTGGCCTGGCTGAAGGAGAAAGCGAAGCCGCTATAGGTTTGAGTACCTCCCTCTCCTAAAAACAGGGGAGGGAGCTACCTGCAGCCGATTAACATCCCCCTGCCCCCTTCGAAGGGGGACTTTGGCTGAGGCTCCGTCAGCCCTAGCTATCGAATGATTCCCAGCCTTTGGGTTGAGCGCCTTCTAGATTTCCGGTGCCGCAGGCAGCCCGAGGCACGAGGGCAGGAAATGTAGACAGCGCGATGCCCGAAGGCGAACCCTCTCGGGCTTGAGAGCACCAAAGTAGGAGATGCAACAGTAGCTCATGTAAGGCTGGAGGATGAACGGTGGCTAGTGTGGATAGCTTGGTTCAAGAGGAAGGAAGCAGTGCTGTGAAAGTATAACCGATAAGTATAAAAAGGCACAAGCGGACGCTTGCGCCAAGGAATCATGAAGTATAGCCAAAGTATAAGTATGGCTTTTCAAGCCAGTCAAGTTACAAACTTGACACCATAATAGGACACAAGTCTGAAGACTTGCGCCAGCGGTGGGCAAGTATAAAAGTATGCCTTACGCGGACTTGGAAGTCCGCAGCAGAGTGGTTCCGGACAAGGATGTCCGGAACAGCGGAAAGTATAAAGCATAGCAGCAAGTATAAAAGGCAAGCAAAGTATAAGTATGGCTTTTCAAGCCACTCGGATTACAAATCCTAGAAAATAGAAAGGCACGGGTTGCAAACCCGCGCCAGCGGAAGGTATTCCCACAACCACATGCAGATAAAAGAAATAACAGCCGAAGAAACCTGGCAACTCCGGCGGGACGTGATGTGGCCGGAAAAGGACATCAGCTATGTGCAGCTGCCGGAGGATGAGGATGGCCATCACTTTGGTTTATACTTGTCCGGCGAACTGGTCTCGGTGGTATCGCTGTTTGTGGCGGGGCAGCGGGCGCAGTTTCGTAAGTTTGCTACCTTGCCGCAGTACCAGGGCAAAGGCTATGGGTCCATGCTGTTGCAGCACCTTATCCGACAGGCGGCAACACAGGGCATCACGCAGCTCTGGTGCAACGCGCGCCAGGAAAAGGCTTCTTTTTACAGGCGCTTTGGCCTACAAGAAACAAATCACACGTTTATGAAAGACGGTAAAAGTTATGTGGTGATGGAAGGAAGCATCGCCATACCTGCCGAATCAGGAAGCGCAGACAAATAGCCTATGCGGGAATTTATACTTTTCATCGACACCGAAACCACCGGCATTCCGCTCGATTGGGAAGCGCCCTACTCTGACAATGAGAGCTGGCCCTACTCGGTGCAGATTGCTTGGTCGGTGTATAATAGGCAGGGGCAGGAGCTCAAGTCAGAGAACCATTACATTTACGAGCCGGAGCTGGTTATATCGGAGGCTTCGGAGCGCATACACGGCATCACGAAAGATTTTCTGCTGGAGCGAGGGGAACCGAGGAGGAATGTACTTCTGCTGTTGACGCAGGATTTGAAGCAATACAAGCCCTTGGTGGTGGGGCACTTCATGCAGCTGGATTACCACATGCTCGGGGTGGGGTTCCACAGGGCGGACCTCCCGAACCCGCTGCCCGGCCTGCCGAACTTCTGCACCATGAAGGCCTCGGCCAGTTTCCTGCTTCACCAGCAGCAAAACTTTCTGAGGCTGGGCGAGTTGTACGAGCGGTTGTTTCACAAACCCCTGGAGCGGCAGCACGACGCCATTGTAGATGCCAAAGCCACGGCAGCCTGTTTCTTTAAGCTGCTCGAGCAGGGCGACATCACCGAAGATACCATCCGGCAGCAACAGGCAGCACGACAGGAAATCGTGAAAGCCCCGGAGCCTCGCAAAAACAGTATACTTTTGCTGCTACTGGCCATCGTTATACTTGCTGTTTTACTCATTCTACTGATATGACAGACAAACTAGCGTTTCTGAAAACGGTAAAACCCTTTCACCTGCTGCCCGAAGAGGTGCTGCGGGGTGTGGCCGATTTGCTGCAGGAGGTGCGGTATACCAAAGACACGGCCCTCTACCATCAGGAGGTAACCAAGATGAAAGGGGTGGACCTGATAGCGGCCGGGGAGTATGAGAGCTTTTTCTACGACAGTGAGCAGAACAAGCGGGTAGTAGAGCACCACCATAGCGGCTACTGCTACGGCGGCATTTCGGTGCTGCTGAACCGCAAGCGTTCCCTGCGCTCGGTTATCGCCAAAAAAGGCACGTTGGTATACTTCCTGCCCCGCCGCGATTTCCGGCAGCTGTGTCAGGGCTACGAAAACTTCTTCCATCATTTTACGGCAGAGTTCGGCCGCCGCATGCTCAACGATGAGTTTGCCCACTTTGTAAAGAAACCGACAGCCTTTGAGGATAACTTCATCTCCTCCGACCAGCTCTACTCCCGCAAGATAGAGTCGCTGGTGTACCGCGAGCTGGTGGTTTGTTCCGCCGAAACCCCGGTGTATGAAGCCGCCCGCATGATGGCCGAAAAGAAGGTGAGCTGCCTGTTTGTGCAGGACGCGCAGGGACAGATTATCGGCTACCTCACCGACATCACCATCCGCGACAACGTGGTGGCCAAGCAGGTAAGCGTGCAGGAGCCGGTACACGGGGTGATGGATAACCCGATTGTACGTATAAACACGCAGGCGTTTGTGTATGAGGCCATCCTGTTGATGTTCCGTACCAAAACCCGCTACCTGCTGGTGGAGAATAACGGACAGTATGTTGGTTTCCTGAGCCGTAACAAACTGCTGAGCGAGCAAGCGCAGTCGCCGTTCGTGTTCATACAATCTGTGAAGCTGGCGCAGTCGGTGCAGGAACTCCGGCGCAAGTGGGAGAAGGTGCCGGAAATCGTATACCAGCTCCTGGACAGGGGCGTGAAACCGGAAATCGTGAACCAGGTGATCACGACTGTTTCGGACACGATTACCACCAAGGTGATAGAGGGGGTGATAGCCGAAATGGGCACTCCGCCTGCCAAGTTCGCGTTTATGGTGCTGGGCAGTGAGGGGCGCAAAGAGCAAACCCTGAACACCGACCAGGACAACGCCATCATTTACGAGGACAAGGCCAACGAGCAGCGCGAGCTGGTGCGGGAGTATTTCCTGCGCTTCGCCGAGCAGGTATCGGAGCGGCTGGATATGATTGGCTTTAGCTTTTGCAAGGGCGGGTTTATGGCCAAAAACCCAAAATGGACGCATTCGCTCTCGCACTGGAAGCGTAACTATAGCAGCTGGATGAAAGAGCCGGACCCGGAAACGGTGATGAAATTCTCCACCTTCTTCGACTGTCGTTATATTTATGGGGAAGCCGCTATTATAGATGAACTGCGGGAATACCTGGACCAGGAGCTGCAGGAGCCGCTGGGCAGGTTTCTTTACCACATGGCCAAAAACGCGCTGCAGTACGTGCCGCCGCTCACCTTTTTCAAAAACATCAAGACCTTTACCAAGGACGGGCAGGAGGTGTTCGACATCAAGAAAACCATGACTCCCATCGTGGATTTGGTACGGGTGTATGCGCTCAAGGAGCGGGTTTTCAAGACCAACACCGGAGAGCGGCTAGAGGCTTTACGGGCCATGGGGGAGTTCTCCGATACCGATTACCACGAGCTGATGCACTCCTACTACTACCTGATGAGCCTGCGCCTGAAAAAGCAGGCGGTACAGATTATCCACGATAAGGCTGAACCGGACAACTTTATTGACGTGCGCGGCCTGACCAAAATTGAGCAGGTGACCCTGAAGGAGATTTTCAAGACCATCGCCAACTTCCAGGCAAGTATAAAACTCAAGTTCACTAACTCACTGCTTGGTTAAAAAAACCGGCTATCCTGTAGCGGGATAGCCGGTTTCTGCATTATTTATTTACCACAAGCCGTATTGTTCGTGCCTCATCCGAAGTTATCAGCCGGAGGTAGTAAACTCCTTTTGGCAGGCGGGAGGCATCGAGTTGCTGCTGCATCTCCTGGCCAGCCTCACCCGCACCCCTGGCCAGTTGCTTCACAAACAAACCGTTGGCGTTGTACAGCTCAATCCTGAAAGCGCCCGCTTCCTGCAATGTCCATACTATCTCAGCTAAGGAATTTATCGGGTTGGGGAACACGATGAAGCCTGGCGCAGCGTAGTCCGGCTGTTTAGAGCCGCATGCCCCTAGTTGGTCTCCCGGATGATGTTTCAGGTGTGCGGCCACGGCACTAGGCGGAATACAGATAGCTCTGCCGCGATGGCAAAGGGTTACTTTGTTGTTGCCACAGCGTACGTCAATCACCTCTATCTCGACGGATGCAGTTGACGAACAGGTGCCGTTATAGGCTGTTACCGTGAATCGGTACGTACCGGGGGCATTTGGCGTGAAAACAGGGTTGGCGATGGAGGCATCGTTCAGTCCGGCTGCCGGGCTCCACGCATACCTTTCCGCACCGCTGGCCACCAGCTGCACGCGCTGCGGCCCATAGCCTAGGTAAATGGTCGTGGCAGGACCGCCTGTGTAGACATTGGAGGCAGGCACCACCGCGATGGATGAGGTAGGAGCCGTGCAGGGCGCTTCCGGGCTTAGTTTTACGATCCAGTAGTCGAGAGTGCCTCCGCGGCTAGGCTCGCTTTTATCTCCACTGATGCCAGAAGTAGAACTCCCGGCAAGGAGGTATCCTCCGGTAATAGTATCTTGAACTGTTGTGGTAAGCAATTCGCTGTTTTCTCCTCCAATGGTTTTATCCCACTGCTTATTGCCTATACTGTCAATTTTGACTACCCACATGTCAGCGCGACCCTTGCCGTCCTCACTTTTCTCTCCTGAGGCATCAGACTCCGATTCACCACCAAGCAGGTATCCTCCGTCGTTGGTTTGTATAATATCGGATAACTCATCTGAATCGTTGCCGCCATAGGTACGGTCCCATTCCTTGTTACCCAAACTATCAGTCTTTACGACCCAGTAGTCTCCAAATTCTCCACCCCGGTGTTCCTCGCTTTTATCGCCACCAATACCAGAGCCAGAGGTTCCACCAAGCATGAAGCCTCCATCCTGTGTTTGTATAAGGGCAGAAAGGTAATCGCCTAGTAAGCCTCCCAAAGTCTTATCCCACTCTTTGTTACCCAAGCTGTCTATCTTTACAATCCAGAAGTCATATCCCAACGCAAAATCAGTGTTGTTCCCTCTACGAGGGTCGCTTTTTTCGCCAGATACATCAGATTCAGAAGAACCTCCCAGAATGTAGCCCCCCTCGTTAGTATGTTGAAGCCCGTTTAGAAAGTCTGATTCATTCCCCCCGTAGGTTTTATCCCACAATTTATTGCCAACAGAGTCTATTCTTATAACCCAATAGTCATAGCGACCTCTTGTACCTTCGCTCTTTTCACCTGACATATTAGATTCAGATGAGCCACCCAGGATATACCCACCGTCACCCGTCTGTTGTAGGGAGGTGAATTGATCCGTATTATCCCCACCAAATGTTCTGTCCCATTGCTTATTGCCGCTAGCGTCCAGCTTCACTACCCAGTAGTCAAAGCCGCCTCTTGAGTCTTCGGATTTATCCCCACTTGCATCAGAGAGGCTATAACCACCTAAGATGTAGCCGCCATCTCGCGTCTGTTTTATGTCCTGTAACTCATCCCGGCCGCTTCCTCCTAAGATGCGGTCCCATTCCTTGTTGCCCAAAGAATCAATTTTTACAATCCAATAGTCTTCTTCTCCTTTCGAGGCATCGCTTTTTTCGCCACCTTCTCCGGATGAGGAGATGCCGCCTAGGATATAGCCTCCATCTGTTGTCTGTTCAGCATGGCGTAGTAAATCCCAGCCTTCCCCGCCATACGTCTTATCCCACTCTACCTCCTGTGCTTTGGAGGCGAAGGCAAGTAGCAGAGCCAAACCCACGAGCAGGTACTTAAGGAAATTGTTCGGGCTCATTAAGGCTGTTAAATATTGAAACTGTGTTCTCATAGTGTAGGTGTTTAAGGTTTAGCATAGGTTTCTCAGATTATCTTGTGTAAGCAACAATCCTCCTGCGAAGTACAGCTGGAGACGGAAGGGAAAATAGTACGAATGGCTCCTATAGGCGGGCATCAAATGGCTGACGGGTAGTTGGTTATAACAGGGTGAAAGTGGGGCTACTGTAGGAGCAACGACGACAGAATTTATATTATATACTTATTTTTATAAAATTTTGTCTCATGTAAATAGTGTATGCTGTTGTTTTCCTAGTAAAGTATGGCCTGTAGCTATTAAATCATTTTTGCTGCCGTACCTTTGCCAGCTGTTCCATACTTGACTGGAGCAGAGAATCTGATATTGAGGAATGAGCAGTTTTATACTTTTGTTTGGGTGTCTGGGGCTGGGCTTGTTGCTGCAGCGCGTCAAGGAGTTCCCGAGGAATTCGGCGCAGGTACTCAACCAGTTTATTATTTATATCTCGATGCCAGCGCTGGCGCTATACTTTATTCCGGAGGTAAAGCTGAACAGCAGCGTGCTTTTGCCAGTAGCTGTAGCCTGGATTTGCTTTGGTGCTTCTGCCTTGTTCTTCTGGAGCCTGGGCAAAACGTTTGGATGGTCGCGGAAACTGGTGGGCTGCCTGATTATTACGGCTGGTTTTGGTAATACCTCGTTTGTGGGCTTGCCGGTCATCGAAGCGCTTTTCGGGCCTGAAAGTGTAGAAACGGTTATCCTGATAGATCAGCCCGGCACATTCGTGGTGTTATCTACACTGGGCATTGCGCTGGCAGCCAGTTACTCCCGCGGCGCTGCCAATGGACGGGCCATTTTCCGGAAGATCCTGACCTTTCCACCGTTCCTGGCATTTCTGCTGGGCCTGGTGCTTAACCTGCTCAACCTCCACTTCTCTGCCGACATGACCGACGTTTTCCAGCGCCTGGGCAGCACGGTGTCACCTTTGGCGCTCGTATCGGTGGGGCTGCAACTACGGCCGGAGTGGCGCAGCAAGCACTGGGGCTTTCTGGCCCTTGGACTGGCCTTTCAGCTTCTACTTGCGCCGGCGCTTATACTGGGGCTATACTATGGCGTGTTCGGTCTTCGGGGGGAGTTGCTGCAGATTTGTGTGCTGGAGGCGGCCATGGCCCCGATGATTACGGCCAGTATCGTAGCAGCCTCTTATGGCCTTAAGCCTAGGCTCGCCAGTATGATGGTGGGTTTCGGCATTCCCATCTCCTTCATCACGCTCGCCTTCTGGTACTGGGTTTTGAATGTAGTTATTGGTGTTTAGTTATTCGTTATTAGATGTTTATAAAATATCCCACAACTATTAACTATTAACTATTAACTATTAACTATTAACTATTAACTATTAACTATTCCTCCTGGTACGTATCCAGCTTAATCTTTTCAATCAGGAGGTAGTTCTTAAACTGGTGTATCAGTTTGTCCATTTCCCGTTCTTTCTCCATCAGCGCTTCTACCTCCTCGTCGGACCCTTGCAGCACAGGGCGCAGGCGCGAAAGGCTGTCCTGAAGTTGGGGCAGCGCTGCCTCGGTATGTTGTCGCAGGCTTGGGTCCATCTCTGCGTCTAATGATGCTTCCAGCTCCTTGATATATAGCTCCAGAAACGCCAACATGTCCCAGGGGTTGTTGGGGCGGTTCCAGGTGAAGGTCGTGTTGCAGCGGCGGCAGCGGTAAGAGTTGCACTTCCAGCCGTGCTCGTTGGTGGCGACGCCCTGTCGCTTCAGCATGTCGGCTTTGTGGCACTTTGGGCACTGGGCATTATCCTCGATGATTTTCTCCAGCTGGGCACGCTTCTCCAGGATTGCCGTGCGGTTATCGGCGTGTTGCAGCAGTTGCCGCTCCAGGTTCTCGCAGGCTTCAGTTAGCTTTTGCTGATCCTCGCTTAGCTCCCCGTCTATGGTCATTTGTTCCGCACGCTTGCTAAAGTAGCGGGTCAGCTTTATTAACTCTCTCTCGTTTGCCTTCAATGCCTTGTTCATACTTTCAAAGATAAAACTATTAAGTAAAAAAAGTTAGAGAGTTTGGGAGTTTAAGAGTTGGGAAGTTAGAAGGTTAAAAAGTTAGAAAGTGGGTAGTGCTTTGCTTCTTTATACTTTCTGCTGCAAGTTTAGTGTAGCGTAAATGTGGCTATGTACGGCCGCAGTTTTCAACTGCTTTGCTTTGGAAAAGCAAGGGCTGCAAAAGCTAAGGCTATACTTTATACTTTCGTAAAACAGCGTTTACAGCTTGTCGCTAAGGTCTGCCGAAGTATAAATTGTTAATGATAACACCAACAATGCCGGAAAAGACTACCAAGTCGCTAGCCATACTTTGGCTATGGTAAAGTACAGTATAAAGTATCTGCTAACCCATACTTTTCTGCTCACGCAGAAAGCAAGTTACAAACTTGCCTCAAGCACAGCCACAAGTTACGTTGCCGCTAAACTTGCGGCAGAAAGCGGCAAAGTATAAAATGAGAGTTAATTTCCTAACTCCTCAACTTTCTAACCTTCTAACTTCCCAACTCTCTAACTCCTAAACTCCTAAACTCCTAAACTCTCTAACTCTCCCTGGTTTTCTTGTAAATGCGGATGGCCAGCATCAGGATGGCTGAGAAAAGGATGAGGCCGATGATGCCCCAGAGCATGCTGAGCGAGCTTTTGAGCACGACCAGAAACACGATGCTGATGAGGAAGAGCGTGGCTACCTCGTTCCAGATGCGGAGTTGGGTGGAGGTATACTTGATGAGGCCCTGCTGCTGCTGTTTGAATATGCGGTGACAGAGGAAGTGGTACACGTAAAGCCCTACCACAAAACCGATTTTCCAGACAAGCCAACCCGGCACGGAGCCATACAAGTACAGCATCGTGCCGCCAAAAATGAGCGTCAGGATGGCGGAGGGCCAGGTGATGCCGTACCACAGGCGCTTCTGCATGATACCAAACTGCTTTTGAAGTATGGATTTCTCCGGCTCCGGTTTTTCGGCGGCCTCGGCATAGTAGATGAACAGGCGCACGATATAGAACAGCCCGGCAAACCAGGTGACCACAAAAATGATGTGCAGCGCCTTTACGTAGAAATAACTCATGTCAGCAGATGGTGTTTCTGCAAAGGTAAACCCTTTTGTGGAGTTTGGGAGTTGTAGAGGCGCAATACCTTGCGTCTTTGGAGTTAGAAAGTTAGAAGGTTAGAAAGTTGAGGAAGTATAAAAGACAAAGAGACGCGTGTTACAGCGTCTCTTTGTCCTCAAAACCAATTCAATCACTAAACCTATTCGTTATACCGATTTGCTGAACACCGGGGTGGTGGGTTTGGCACTCCACAGCCTGGCATCGAAGCACATGGCGATGTTGCGCAGGAACGGCCTTCCGGCTTCCAGTACGTGGATATCGTGGTTAGAATACTCCAGCAGGCCATCCTCCTCCAGCGGTTGCAGTCGGATGAGGGCATCCACAAAGTATGGTAGCTCCTCCTCGGTCCAGGATGTATACAGGCGGCACATGAGGTTGAGGATATGCTTGCGGATAATCAGGTCTTCCTCGGTTAGTTCGTGGCCTTTCAGCAAGGGTAGCACTCCAGATGCCACAGCCGCCTCGTAGGGCTCTACTTCTTTGATATTCTGCATAAAAGCGGTGCCGGTGTCGGAGATGCTGGAGCAGCCCAGGCCAATTAGCAACTCGGTGTGGCGCGGGGTATAACCCATAAAGTTGCGGTGCAGCTCGCCGCTTTGTGCGGCAAGGTATAGCTCGTCCACTGGCAGGGCAAAGTGGTCCAGGCCAATTTCCACATAGCCGGCTTCTTCCAGCATCGTGCGGCCCAACTCATATAGGCCACGTTTCTCGGCTGGCTCTGGCAGGTCTTTTTCAGAATAGCGGCGCTGTGCTTTACTCTTCCAAGGCACGTGGGCATAGCTGTAGAAGGCAATCCGCTCGGGACGAAGCTCCTTTACGCGCTCAATGGTATAGCGCACGCAGTCGGCATCCTGGAAAGGCAGGCCGTAAATAATATCAGCGTTGATGGAAGTATAACCAATAGCACGGGCCACGTCGAAGGTCTCTTTGGTGCGCTCAAAAGTCTGGATACGGTTGATGGCCAGCTGCACGCGCGGGTCAAAATCCTGCACGCCCACACTCAGCCTCCTGAAACCCAAATCATAGAGTACCTGCAGCTGCTCGGCATTGGTAGCGTTCGGGTGGACCTCGATGCTGAAGGCTGCGTCTGGCGTCACTTCGGTATGCTCCAGCAGCGTTTCCAGCAGCGTTTTCAGGTTTTGGGCACCGAAGAACGTAGGGGTGCCGCCGCCCAGGTGCAATTCCGTGATGCGCGGCTTCTCCTCAAACTCAGCCAGGTACAGCGCCCACTCCTCCAATATGGCGCGCAGGTAAGGCTCCTCCACGGCGTGGTTTTTGGTGATGCGCTTGTTGCAGCCGCAGTAGGTGCAAAGACTCTCGCAGAAGGGCAGGTGCAGGTACAGGCTAATTCCCTCCGTGCTGTTGGTCTTGCGGAAGGCCTGCTTTACGTGCTGCATCCACTGCGCCTGTGTCAGCGGCTTCTCGTCCCAGTACGGCACAGTAGGGTAGCTGGTATAGCGTGGCGATGGCACATCATACTTGGCGAGCAGTTCGGCAGGGGTGGTTTTCAGTAGGTCTTGCATCTTTTCTCCTTCTACTTAATTCGCTACAAAGGTCCGGAGTATCAGCCTCCAGCGAAATGACATTCGTCACCTTAAAGCATAGCCGGGGGTGGTACTTTGTCATTTTATACTTAAATTCACATGATTTGCCACCTTTTGCAGACTCAGAACCCATGAACATCACTACCCCGACCTTACTTTTAGATAAAGAGAAAGCCCTGCGTAACATTAGCCGCATGGTAGATAAGACTAAGCGAAGTGGCGTACGCTTGCGTCCGCACTTTAAAACGCACCAGTCGGTGCAGGTGGGGGAGTGGTTCCGGGAGCAGGGCGTGGAAGCCATCACGGTGTCGTCGGTGCATATGGCCCGCTACTTTGCCGACCACGGCTGGAATGATATTCTGGTTGCTTTTCCGGCCAATGTGCTGGAGATGGAAAGTATAAACGAGCTCGCCTCGCGCATAAAACTGCACCTGATTGCGGTGAACCAGGAGACGGTTGTGGCGCTTGCCAAAGGCCTGCAACACCCGGTGCAGCTCTCGCTCAAGATAGACGCCGGCTACCACCGTACCGGCATCCCGGCAAGCAATTATGCGGAGATAGACGCCATGCTAGCGCTCATACAGGGGCAGGACAAGTTGCAGTTTGCCGGTTTTGTGGTGCACAACGGCCACACCTACAAGCAAACCTACGCTGCTGCCATTCGAAATATTCACAACACCTCGGTAGACCAACTCCAACTGCTGCGCGAGCGCTACAAGGCCCAATTCCCGAACCTGCAGCTTTCAGTTGGCGACACGCCCTCCTGCAGCATTCTGGAGTCGTTTGAGGGAGTAGATGAGATACGGCCCGGCAACTTCGTGTTTTACGACATCACCCAGCAGCACATCGGCTCCTGCGCCTTTGAGGAGATTGCCGTTTGCATGGTTTGTCCAGTCATAGCCAAACACCCTGACCGTGGCGAGCTTATACTTTACGGCGGCAGCGTGCATTTCTCTAAAGATGTTCTGGTTCAGAAGGATGGCAATGCGGTTTTTGGCCGTGTAGTAGAGCTAACCGATAAGGGCTGGTCTGAACCGCTCGAAGGGTTTGAAGTGGTATCGCTTTCGCAGGAGCACGGGGTGGTGCGGGTATCGGCGGAGCAATTCGACAAGTATAACATCGGAGACCTGATGGGGGTGCTGCCCGTGCATTCCTGCCTCACCGCCGATGCCATGCGGGGCTACCTGACCACCGAGGGTGAGCCTATCGACCACTTATCCGGCGTCAGATAATCCACCATCAAGCAAAAGTATAAAACTGGTTCCTAATACATTTCCTGAGCAGCCATACTTTCAGGTGGGGGCCAGGACCTAGCTGATTTTAGCGGGAGCGCTGGCAAATTAGGTTTGCCTTTATACTTTTGCAGGGAAGAGCTATGGCCACCACTACCAAACCACCCTTAAAGAAAGCCCCGACTGTAAAGCCGCCTGTTAAACGGGTAGCCAAACCCCGTCAGCCGCGCAAGAAGCAGCGCACTGGTGGCGTGCCCAAGCGTTTCTGGGTGGGGCTGGCTGTTTTAGTGGGGATTGCGCTGCTGGTGTTTTACGTGGAGTACTTCGTGGTAAAGCCAAAGCCTGTGTGGCCGGAGGGGCATACCATCTACGGCATTGACGTGAGCCATTACCAGAAGGACATCGAGTGGGTGAAAGTGCGGGAACACGAAATTACTTTTGCCTTCGTGAAGGCCACTGAAGGAATATCGCTGCGGGACAAGAAGTTTGAGCAAAACTGGGCTGGGGCCGCCGAAGCGGGCATTATCCGGGGCGCCTATCACTTTTACCTGCCTTACCTGGACCCGGAGAAGCAAGCCAAGAACTTTACTTCCAAAGTACAGCTGCAGAGCGGCGACTTACCACCCGTGCTGGATGTAGAGGTACGCGGCCGTAAACCCATCGACAAATTCCGGAAAGATTTGAAAGTATGGCTGGACCATGTGGAAAATGCCTACGGGACCAAACCCATCATCTATACCGGTTATTCCTTCTATAAAGATTACCTGCAAGGCCACTTCGACAGCTACCCCCTCTGGATTGCGCATTACGATGTACCTAAATTAAACCTGGAGCGAAGCAACACCCGCAAACTCTCCTTCTGGCAACACACCGACAAAGGTTTTATCGGAGGCATAGACGCCACTGTGGACTGCAACGTGTTCTACGGTAGCATGCGGGATTTGAAGAGTCTTTGTATTCCGTAGACGCGTTAAAACCGAAGGGCTTCATTCGGGTTAATTGAAAGTATAAATCTGTAGTGCCGGGTCCAACCACCCCTGGCCCCTCCTTAGCTAAGGCGGGGAGCCTGTAATTGCCACTGTGCGAAGTATAGGCTTCGTAGTTTTCGTCTAATCTGTAGAAGTACAAACCCACCCCCAGCCCCTCCGAGGAGGGGAATTTATACTTGTCACTTTCGCTGTCATCTCGACCTTAGGGAGAGATCCATCGGGAATTCTATTTAGATCTCTCCCTAAGGTCGAGATGACAGCAGGAGCAGCAGCTATCGAACTTTTCCCAGCCTTTGGGTTGAGCGCCTTGTGGATGTTGCGGTGCCGAACGAAGTGAGGCAGCCGGAGCAGAGCGGAGGCAGCTTCAGGCACACCGCGCGATGCCCAAAGGCGAGGCCTCCCGGCCTAGGAGGGAGCCAAAGTATAGATGCAACAATAGGTATGTGCGAACTATAGGATGAGCGGTAGCTAGTAAGGATAGCTTAGCTCCAGTTGCAGGAAGCTGTGGCTAGGAAAATAAATTGCCAAGTATAAAAGTATAGCCGAAGCAAATATGGCTCTGCGAGCCAGTTGGGTTACAAACCCAACACCATAGTAGGCACGAGTTGCAAACTCGCGCCAGCGGAGGAGAGGTTGCGGGAAGCAGTGTTTCAAAAGCACAAGCGGCTACTTGCGCCAGTTATGGCCGGCAAGTATAAAGTATAGCACAGCCAACACCTGCAGAACGCTATAAAGTATAAAAGCGCAACCTGTTGCTGCGCTTTTATACTTTACCTCAAATCAATATCTGTCATAATCCCTGTTGCCTTCATGTCCGCGGTCCCAGGTGCGGCTGCGGTTATGGCTCCTGATGTACTCCGGGTCCCGGCGCACGTCAAAGCTGTGGTCCGGGTCGTAATCATAGTCGCTGTCGCGGTGCTGGATGCGGGTGTTTTCCGTGTCGCGGGGATAGGTGTCGTTCGGGTACTCGGTGTAGCGGCTGCTGGTATCGCGCATGCTGTAAGGCTCACCGTAGCTCATACTGCTGCTGCCCCGGTCGTAGCTGCCCATGGAGCCGTAGTTGCCGGTGCCGTAGTCGCTGCGGCTGGAGCGATTATAGCCGCTGCCCATGTAGCCGCCGCCAGAACTGCCGTAGCCGGAAGAGCCTCTGTCCCTGTCGGAGCCGCGGAAGCTGCCGCTGCCTTGGTTGTAGTTGTCGCGGTCAAAGTCGTAGCGGCCCTGGTCGGAGCCCTGGAACCTGCGCGACGTGTCCGAGCCGTAGAGCGAGGAGCCCATCTCATTATTATAGCCCGAGCCGTGGCTGTCGTAGTCGCTCTCATAGCCGTGGCTTCTGTGGCGTTCCCGCCCCATGTCGCTCTCTCCGCGGGAACCCATACCGCTGTAGTAATTGTAGTTGCTTCCCTGCGGATGCTGGCCGCCCCGGTAATCACCGAAGCCCTGGGCGCCGCCATAGCTGCCCATGTTGCCGAAGTTCCGGCCTGTGTCGTAGGTGCTGAAACCACGGTTGGCCACGTTTCGGGAGCCGCCCATCTCGTTGCCCTGATTGCCCCAGGTGTCACTGTAGCCCTCGTTGCCGTAGCCGCCCCGGGCCGAAGAACCGTAATCATCAAAGTGGTAGCTGCTGTCCCTTTCCGGAAAGCGGTAGCGGTCAGAGCGATGGGTATGAAACTCCCGGCTGTCGCCTCTTCCAGAACGATTCGAAAAATCTGAATTCATAGCTTTTTGGTTTTTAGGTTTAAAAGCAAGTTCACTTTCTATCTAAACGAATAGGGGCCGCAGGGGTTGAGGCGATTAGTTTACCGGCTTTTGAGATAGGGGCTTGGGAGGCGTGAGTGCTTGTGCTGCGGTTTCGGAAGTGGGGGAGGCTTCCACTGAACGCTCACTCCAGTAGCGTAGCAGCTCGTCCTTCCCGAAAATAAAGCTCACAGAAACCACTGTGGCCACCATGACCACCAACACAGCCGCATAGCGGATGCCGTCGTAGAACCCGTGGCGCGTACGCCAGATAGCATAGCGCAGCGGCATAAAGAGGGGCTGCAGCAGACGAGCATGCAGCAGGTAGTGTCGCACCCATTCCATGAAGCGCTCCTGCCCAATCACCACGATGCTGCCCAGTATGGCCACGTTCGTTAGCGTAAAGAGCGCCATCATCTGCACATAGGGGTTGTCGTATAGGTGGCCGTACTCCAACTGGCTGTAGGCGATGGCCCAGAAGCTGGCAATTATCACCAGGAAGTTGGGCAGGCTCAGCAGGTAATTGTTCTTCGGTTTATCGTCCTTGGGGGTCGGGATGTAGGGTACCTTAACGCGCAGGATGGAGTAAACGAAGCCCAGCAGAAAAATCCACCAGGTGCCGGTACGCAGGATACCGCCGAAGAGGTGAAAGCCTTTCTCGTTTTTCTCCAGGTACCAGCGCTGCGCAAACTGCCGGATGCAGATGGAGATGCAGAAGAACGGCGCAAACATCACCACAAATTCCCCCAATGATACATACCACGGAAACTCCACCAGCACCAACGCCAGCACCGGAATCAGGAAGTCAATCAGGTTGAAGACGCCAAACAGGTAGTAAAGCGGCAAGGTGAAGTAGTGGATTTTCTGACGTGTTGTAAAGTGGCGGAACAGCTTCGGGTAGACCATAAACAGCAGCTCAAAAGTGCCGCGAGCCCATTTTATCTGCTGCTTGTAGTAAGCCGCCAGAGTACCTGGTACCAGTCCCCGGCTCAGCATCTTAGGCACATACTTCGATTTCCAGCCCTTGGCGTGCAGTTGCATGGCCGTGTGCATGTCCTCGGCCAGGCCTGCCGCATGCCCGCCAATGCTATCCAGCGCCTTGCGGCGGAAGGTACAGTTGGCCCCAATGGCCTGCACCGTGCCGTAGCTGTTCATGCCCATCATCATAGGCCCGTAGAAGCTGTAGGTTTGCTCGGCCGCCCCGTAGGCTACCAGGCTTTCCTTCTGGTTATAATAGCCCTGCACCACCTGCACAAAGCCAACCTCCGGGTCCTCAAAGTAGGGCAATACCTCGTCCAGAAACTCCGGCTCGGGTATATGGTCGGGGTCCAGGATAAGGCAGATGTCGCCGGTGGCTTGCTTCAGGGCGTTGTTGATGTTGCCGGCCTTGGCGTTGATTTTTTCGGTGCGGGTAACGTGCACCACGCCCAGCCGCGCGCACTCCGCTTTCAGTACCGGGTCGTTGCCTTCGTCGCAGAGGTAGGTGGTATGGGGGTAGCGGATATTCTGTATCGCCTCCAGCGTGTTGATGACCATGCTGTGCGGCTCGCCGGGGCAGTAGGTGGTCAGGATGTCTACTGTGTACTTGGTGCGCAGCTCGGGTTTCTCGGGTATGCTGACGGCGTAGTAGTGGTACCACTCGTGCAGCGTGCGCAGCAGTTTAAAGGTCAGTGCGGTGGTCAGGAGCCAGTACAGCGGTTCGTAGCCGATGTGGTCCTCATCAATAAACCAGTACAGAAAGAGCGCCATCGTGAGCAGGCCCATCCATATCATGAAGCGGATGGTGCGCACGTCGCGCCGAAGCTGTGCCTGTTCCGGGTTGTTTTCCTGTATTTCAGTATAAGTAGTTGTATGTGAAGCGGAGAAAAAGTGTCGCATGAGGTACCTCTGCTTTAGGATGTAAAGGTGAAGTTGGGTAAGCGCATCGGTGTGGAAAGTACTTTTTAAGGATGCTTATATAGTATTAATTGCGTTTTATCAAGCTCCTTATACTTGAAACAAGCAGAAATGTTCTGCGTAAACCCCAGCGTTTGGATTGAAAAAATCTTCCATTCCGCCACACCACTATGTTTCACTCTTCGCTTATGCGGCTCCTGCCCAATATTGTATTATACCTCATGTTAAGCCAGCTGCTCTTTGCCTGCAGCACCTCCCCAGACCTTGCCGAGAAGTATAAACCCAAGGGCAGAAAGGTGGAAGTGGTAAAGAAAGGAGAGACCTTTGTGCTGATGCGGGACGGAGAGCCCTATTTTATCAAAGGCGCTGCCGGCTACGAATATTTTGGCCGCCTGAGCAAGTATGGCGGCAATTCGGTGCGGGTGTGGCACACGGATAATGCCCAGCAGGTGCTCGACTCAGCCCACGCCCACGGGCTTACCGTTACCCTCGGCCTCTGGATGGCCCGCGAGCGCGAGGGCTTTAACTACTACGATAAAAAGCTGGTAGCCCAGCAGCGGGAGGAGCTGCGCGAGGTAGTACTCAAGTATAAAGACCATCCGGCCCTGCTGATGTGGGGCATCGGGAACGAGCTCTATGCTGATGGCTCCAACGTGAAAGTATGGGACGCTGTGAACGGGATTGCCGAAATGATCCACGAAGTTGATCCCGACCATCCCACCACCACGACCATCATGAACGTGCCCCACAAGGTCGTAAACCTGATTGTCAAGCGAGCGCCGGCGCTGGATATCCTTTCCATCAACTCGTTCGGGGCCATGCACAACCTGCCTGGGGAACTGGCCAAAACCGACTGGAAAGGCCCTTATGTGGTTTCAGAGTTCGGTGCGCGCGGCTACTGGGAGTCCTATTATACCTGGTGGATGGCCCCCATCGAGCAGACAAGCTCGGAGAAGGCTGAGTTTGCCCGCCACCGCTACGAGCAGTCGGTGCTGGCAGACACCAGCCGCTGCCTGGGCTCCTATGTGTTTTTGTGGGGCAACAAGCAGGAAACTACACCCACCTGGTTTAGCCTGATAAACGAGCAGGGCGAGGAAACGGCTCTGGTGCACGAAATGCGCCAGCTCTGGGGCGATACTACTACCTCCACGCTGAACAAACCGCCCTACATTGCTTACCTTACCTTGGATGAGAAGTTCGCCTTTGACCAGATCTACCTGAGGCCTGGCCAAACATTCGAGGGAGCCGCCTTTTCCTATGACCCTGAGCAGGACTCGCTGCAGGTAGAGTGGGAGGTGCTGCCCGAGTCGGAGGTGCAGGATGGCAATGCCGACAAGCAGGAAAAGCCCGCGCCGGTGGCCGACATGCTGGTGCGGCAGGAGGGTACCAAAGTATGGCTGCACACCCCGCAGAAAGAGGGCGCTTACCGGCTATACTTATACCTGCGCGACGGGCAGAACAACCTGTCCACCGCCAACATTCCCTTCTACGTGACGAACAAGCCACTTAAATAATTTATACTTGTTATAGTACAATAAATGCTTTTGCTATACTTTGGATTAGCGCGTCACAGGGCACCATACTGATAATTTGTTCAAAAGCAGGCAACAAACCGTCCGCTAAGATAGTACAACATCTCTACGCTGCTTTGGTGTGCAAACCGCAGAGAGCTGCTCCCAAAGCAGTACCCTACCATGGCCAGCCGCAGCCCGCACCGACGGCTGCCAGTATCCACCAACAACAAGACATAAAGACCTATAATGGCTAAAGTAATAGAACTACAAGAGGGGATTCATCGCCAGGATGCGCATGAGTTCTACCGCGAGGCCCTGAGCATCATGACCGAGAGCAACATCGACTTTATGGTGGGCGGGGGCTTTGCCCTGCGCCTCTATACCGATATCATGCGCGACACGAAGGACCTGGACGTGTTTTGCAAGGGCAGCGACACGCCCGCGCTGCTCAAGGCTTTCAAGGAAAACGGCTTTGAAACCGAACTGACGGACGTGCGCTGGCTGGCCAAGGCCATCCGGGGCGACCACTTCATGGACATCATCTTCAACAACCCCGGCAACCACTGCGCCGTGGACGACAGCTGGTTTGAACGCGCCACCCAAAGCGAACTGCTGGGCATTAAGGTAAAGGTGATCCCCGCCGAAACCCTTATCTGGTCGAAGCTGTACGTACAGAACAGGGAGCGTTACGACGGGGCCGACATCAACCACATTATCCTGCGCTACGGCGACCGCCTGGACTGGAAATGGCTGTGGCAGCACATGGAAACGCACTGGCAGCTGCTGCTGGCGCAGTTCCTCTCGTTCCAGTTCGTGTATCCGTCGGAGCGGGACCTGATACCCAAGTGGCTGGTGGATGATTTGTTTAAGCGCGCCAAGGACGAGCTGGAGATGCCGGCGCCGAAGGAGAAAATCTGCCGCGGACCGCTCATCGATCAGACACAGTATAAAATCGACATCACGGAATGGGACTTTAAGGTAGTTACCATCAGATCTGTTTAGTAAGGCATGGCTACAAAAAAAGAGAAAAAGACCAGGATTGCGGCAGTAGGGGATATACATGTGCGGGAGACGGACCGCGGAAAATGGGAGGAGTTTTTCAGAAAGGCCTCGGAGGAGGCGGATGTGCTGCTGCTCTGCGGCGACCTGACTGACACCGGCCGCACCGCCGAGGCGGAGGTGCTGGCCCAGGAAATGAAAGTATGCACCATCCCGGTAGTGGCGGTGCTGGGCAACCACGACTATGAGCGCGACAACCAGAAAAGTATCCGGAAAGCTTTGTTGCGGGATAATGTGTATATCCTGGATGGTGACAGCATCGTGATCGGGGATGTGGGCTTTGCCGGGGTGAAGGGCTTTGGCGGCGGTTTTGACAGAGGCATGCTGGGTATGTTCGGCGAGCCTATGATAAAAAGCTTTGTGCAGGAGGCGGTGGATGAGGCCCTGAAACTGGACGGTGCCCTGGCCCGCCTCGAGAACGATCACGTCGATATAAAGAAGATCGCTGTGCTGCACTATGCTCCAATTAAGGCCACAGTAGTAGGAGAGCCCGAGCAGATTTTCCCGTTCCTGGGCTCCTCGCGTCTGGCCGAGCCAATTAACCGGCGGGGGGTTATCGCAGCCTTTCACGGGCATGCGCACATCGGCACGCTGGAGGGAGAGACATCCAAAGGAGTGAAAGTCTTTAATGTATCCAGGCCTATACTTCAGCAAGAGGGCTACGACCCTACGTACTATATTTTTGAAGTATAAACCCTGAGGCTAAAGTATAAACCAAGTATAAATCTATACTTCAGGAGAATAGAAAGGGAGCCTTTCTCTCGCTCGCCTCCGGCGAGTGTGGGTTATACAGCGGCCTCTGGCCGCTGTTATCCTTTTACCTGGGCCGTTACATGCTGCAAAGCCCTATTTTATGGCGCGAGCGTCCACGCTCGTGAGCGGTTATAATTGGGCCTCCGGCCCAGTCGGATTACAAATCCGACCTCATAAAAAGGCACGGGTTACAAACCCGCGCCAGCAAATGGAGGATGAGGCTCATGTGGCGGGACGCCACTATAATACCTCACACTCGCCAGAGGCGAGCGAGGGAGAGCCAAAGTATAAAATCAAAGTATAAACTATACTTTAAAAACAGAAAAGGGAGCTGCAGATTATACTTGCAGCTCCCTTTTCTGTTGAAGGCATCCGGTTTTAGCTTGCCTGTTTCAGGGTTTGGGTGGATACGTAGTTCACGAAGTCGTCTAACGTATAAACCGGCACCTCGTCAGGTATCGTCAACTGGTAGGTTTTCTCCACCTGCAGAATGATATCCACCACGTCGATAATATCAAGGCCAAGGCTGGTCAGGTCGCGGACCTGCAGCAGGCGGTTAGGGTTAATGTTTGTAACCGATGTGATGATGTTCACCACCTCGTTCTGAATTGCCTGGGTGTTAAGACTAACATTGTTCATGGCATAAGGGTAAATCAGGTAAAATTGATTTTCAGAAACTGTTCTGGCTAAGGTAAATTTCCGGGAGCCAGCAGCCCCCGGAAATCATTACTAAACAGTCATTATGGGTATTACAGAAAATTATTTTAGTGCGCGAACTCGTGCGCCATCTTCTTCTCTTCCAGCGACTTTGTTTCGTGCTCCAGCTCTTCCATTGATTTCTCTTCCAGCTCGATAACGGTTTTCTTATCCAGCCCGAACTTGGCCAGGATGCGGTCAAAGCCATAGTAGATGATCGGCACCACAATCATGGTCAGGAACATCGAAGAACTCAGACCACCAATCAGGGCCCAGCCCAGGCCGTTCTTCACAGCACCCACAGAGCCACCTGCCAGCGCAATCGGCAACATACCAATCACCATCGCCAGCGTCGTCATCAGGATAGGGCGGAATCGGATTCGAACGGCTTCAATCAAGGCCTCCTTCACCGGCACGCCTTCCGCTTTCAGGTTGTTGGTAAAGTCCACCACCATAATCGCGTTCTTGGCTACCAGACCAATCATCATGATAATACCAAGTATGGAGAAGATGCTTAGCGACTGGGCTGCCAGCGCCAGGGCCAGCAAGGCACCGATAATCGCCAGCGGAATAGAGAACAGTACCACCAGTGGGTACACGTAAGAGTCGTACAGCGCCACCATGATCAGGTACACGAAGATGATGGAGGCCATCAGCGCGATACCCAGCGTACCGAAGCCCTCGCTCTGGTTCTTCAGATCACCGCCAAACTCAACTGTGATGCCGCCCGGCATGTCCACCTCAGCCATCTTGGCCTGAATATCGGCACCGATGGAACCGGACGGACGGCCGATGACCTGAGAAGTCACGGTTACGGAGGTCACACGGTTGTAACGCTCCAACTGCGACGGACCTGTAGACTGCTTGATGTCAGCAAACTGTGCCAGGCGCACCAGTTGGCCCTGGTTGTTCACAAAAGACAGGTTGCCGATGTCAGTTACGCTGCGGCGGTCGAACTCATCCAGGCGGATGTTGATATCGTAGTCCTCGGTGCCGGAGCGGAAGGTAATGTCGGAGTTACCGCTGAAGGCCAGCTGCATACTCGCGCCCACGTTCTCCAGCGACAGGCCAACGCTGGCCATCTTGTCACGGTCCACTACTACCTCAATCTCAGGGTTACCACCCTCCACCGAAGTTTCCACGTCCACGGTACCTTCCACGTTTTCTGTGATATCCACCACTTTCTGCGAGAAAGCCATGACAGAGTCCAGGTTAGAGCCGGAAACGATGATCTGAATTGGCGCCTGTGCGCTACCTACCAGGCCTACCGGGGTCGGTGTCACTTCCACGTCCGGAATTCGGCTCTCAATGTCAGCTTTTGCCTGGCGACCGAACTGGTTGGTGCTGAAGCTACGCTCCTTCACGTCTACCAGCGTTACCGACACCTCGGCTTTATAAGCTGTGTTCTGGCCTTCCTGGGCTGTAGAAGTGGTACCTACTGTGGTAAATACTTTCTCTACCTCCGGGATAGCCAGCAGGTATTCTTCTACCTGTTGTGTGGCAAAGTTGGTTTGCTCTACAGTGGCATTCTTGGGCAGCTCCAGCATCAGGCTCACCTCACCACGGTCACCGGATGGCACGAACTCCGAACCGATGAAGCCATACTTAGGCAGCATGAACGAGGCCACCAGCATCAGCATCGTGACGCCAAGCGTGATGAACTTATGGTTGAAAGCCCATTGCAGCGCAGCGGTAAAACCATCGATGATTCTGTCCAGCAGGCGCTCGAAGGCAAGTATAAACCTGCCGAAAATGTTTGTGCCCGAGATATGCTCCAGGCGCGAGAAACGGCTGGCCAGCAACGGAATCAGCGTAAAGGCCACGAACAGGGAGATCATGGTTGCTACCGCTACTACCACGGCAAACTGACGCAGGATGTCGGACACCAGGCCGGAGGACAGGGCAATCGGGATAAATACCACCGCAATTACGAGGGTGATGGAAGTTACCGTCGCCATGATCTCGCGGATACCGTCGTAAGCGGCCTGGGCCGGCTTCTTGCCCATTTCCATGTGGCGGTGAATGTTCTCAATCACCACAATGGCGTCGTCCACCAGGATACCTACCACCAGCGAGAGCGCCAGCAGCGACATCAGGTTCAGGGAGTAACCCAGCAGGTACATCACAATAAAGGTTGCCACCAAAGATGCCGGGATAGAAATCATTACGATGACGGCGTTGCGCAGCGAGTGCAGGAACAGCAACATCACCACCGCCACCAGTATCACCGCAATAATAAGGTCGTGCATTACCGAGTCGGCAGCCTCCAGGGTAAAGTCGGAGGAGTCGTTGGCAATGTTAAACTGCAGGCCTTCGGCCGCATAGGTTTGCTCCAGCTTGGCAAGCGCTTCCTTGGTGAGGCGGCTCACTTCCACGGCGTTCGCATCAGACTGCTTCTGGATGGTGATACCCACCGAGGACTTCTGGTTGATACGGTTCATTACCTCGATGTCTTTCTGCGTGTCCTGTACTTCGGCTACGTCAGAGAGGCGCACGATGCCGTTCTGGTCATCGCGCAGCACCAGGTTGCGCAGCTGGTCCAGCGACTGGAACTTACCAGCCAATCGTATCTGAGTCTGGCCGCTTTCCTGCTTAATTCTTCCGGTCGGGAAGTCGAGGTTGGAGTTGCCGATTTTCTGCTGCACCTGCAGGATAGACAGGTTGTAGGCCTCCAGCTTGCTGGCGTTGATGTTTACCTTGATCTCGCGCTCCTGGCCACCGAGTACTTTAATGGCCGCCATACCTGGCACCCTGGACAACTCCGGCTTAATCTTCTTGTCGATCAGGTCGTAGAACTCAGTCGGGGTCATGTTGGCTGTGGCACCCATCTTAATGATAGGCAGGTCGTCGAAGTCGAACTTGTTCAACGTTGGCGCGTCCGCATCCTCCGGCAGCTTGGCCAGAATGGTGTTGATCTTGCGCTGCGCGTCCTGCAGGCTCAGGTCCACGTTGGTGCCCTGGTTCAGCTGGATGGTGATGATGGAAAAGCTCTCCAGTGAGGTACTCTTCATCTCCTTCACGTTCTCCAGCGAAGACAGCACGTCCTCAATCTCCTTGGTTACGGAGTTCTCCACCTCGTTTGGCGAGGCACCGGGGTAAATGGTACTTACGGTAAGCACCGGCGGGCTGAACTTGGGCAGCAGCTCGTAGTTAAGCGATTGGTAGCTGACAACCCCCAGCAGGGTGAGGACGGTAAACACCACCACCACCAGGGTTGATCGCTGTATCGATAATTTGGTTATGTTCATTTCTAGATAATCTTAAGAAAGAAATTTTTTAATCTAAGGTGTAATCATCCCCCCACCCCCTTCAAAGGGGGACTTTCCTGTCGTTACTTTGGTTTTTTCCTTTGTCGCTCTTGCCTAGCCTCCATACCTTCAGGGGATGTTTGAAGGTAACAGGTGGAAGTATAGTAGCCCTTGCTATGTCCCCCTTTGAAGGGGGCAGGGGGATGATAATCGCTGCAGATCTTACTTCAGCACCGACACGTTGATGCCTTCGCGCAGGTTGATCTGGCCGCTTCTGACGATCTGCTCACCCGGCTGCACGCCATCCAGTATTTCTACCTGGTCCTGTGTCACCACGCCTACTTTTACTTTGCGCATAGTCGCTTTGCCATCTTTCACCACGTACACGTTAGGGTTCTGAATGCTGCCTACGATGGTTTCGCGTGGCAATAACAGGGCGTCACGCTGCTCGGCTACCTCAAAGAAGGCGGTGCCATACATACCTGCTCTCAGGTTGTTGTTAGCAGCGTTTTTCACCTCCACTTCCACGTCAAACTTCAGGGTAGGGTCGGCCTGTGCGGCGATGGCGGTCACCACGCCCTCATACTCCTGGCCCGATCCGGCATTCGCTTTCACCGTTACTTTGTCGCCTTTGCCGATGAGCAGCACTTCGCTTTCGTTTACTTTTACCTGCAGCTTCAGCTTGTCCACGTTCACAATGTCGTACAGCTTGGTGCCTGGGTTCAGGTAAGAGCCAACCTCTACATAAATCTCGTTGATCTCCCCGCTGATAGGGGCGGTGATGCGTGTTTTGGCCAGGCGCTGACGGGCAGCCACCAGTTGTGCCTGTGTAGACTTGGCAGCCAGGCGCGCATCCTCCAGCTGGCGCTGCGTGATGGCATCACCGGCGGCCAGGTTCTCAAAACGCGCCAGGTCTTTTTTTGCTTTCTCGGCGTTTGTCTGGGCCGTGGCCAGGTCAGCCGACATGGTGTTGCTCTCCACCTGAATCAGCAGTTCTCCGGCTTTTACTTTGTCGCCTTTGCGCTTCAGCACCTTCTGTATCTGCCCCTGCGTTTCAGACAAAAGCGTCAGGCTTTGGATAGGGGCGAAGTTGCCCTGTGCTCTAAAAGATTTATCGAGTTGGGCTGTTTTTACTTCTGTAATGCTTACCGGGATGGCTTCGCTTCGGATCTCAGCTACGGCGGCGTTGGCAGCCATTTGTTCCTTGTTACTCATCAGCTTATAGCCAATAGCACCCAAAGCAACCAGCGCAACCAGGATATAAATTACCTTCTTCATCTTCGTATGTCGTGTATGTCTTATTTAGTTAGTGTTTCCAAATCTCCTGTGGCCTGCAGGTAGTTCAGTTCGGCCAGTTTATACTTCAGTCTTTCGTTGTTGAGGTTGGTCTGCGCCTCCCGCAGCGATGTCTCGGCGTTCAGCAGGTCCGTCAGTGGCGAGAGGCCCTCTTTGTAGAGCTGGTTGGTAGTGTCGTATACTTCCTGGGCCAGCTTCACATTCTCTTCCTGGGCCACAATGGAGCTCTGGCTGTTCTGCAGCTGCGCGATGGCATTGGTCAGCTCTACCTGCGTGTTTTTGTTGTATTGCTTGATGTCGAGGTCAATCTTCTGCAGCTCCACTTCCCGCTGCTGTACCTGGGCTTTCTTGCGCAGGCCATCAAACACGGGGATATTCAACTGCAGGCCCACCTGCGAGTTCGGGAACCACATGGTAGTCGGGTTGCCAAACAACTGGCCGTCGTACTGGGTCTGGTAGTTGTAGCTGCCGAAAGCCGACAGGGTAGGGTAGTAGCCCGCCTTCACATTCTCCATCTCCAGCGACTTGAGTTCCTTTTGCTTATTGAGCACCTGGTACTGGGCACGGTTCTGGGCCAGATTCTCGGTGTTAGCCAGAGTTGGTTGCTGAAGCAGCAGGGCGTCTTCTGCGGAACCGCTAAGCTTGATAGGCTGCTCCAGCGGCATGCCCATGAAGAACTTGAGCACGTTTTGCTGCTGCTCATAGGCCGTCATCAGGCTTTTCTTCTGGTTCTCCAGGTTTATCTTGTTCACCTTGATGCGGTTCACGTCCACCTTCTTTACCAGGTCGTTCTCGTACTGCAGCTGCAGGATGCGCTCCAGCTGCGTTAGCTTCTCCAGGTTAGCGTTAATGTTGTTGAACTGCTCCTGGGTTTGCAGTACCTGATAATAGGCGCTGCCCACGTTGTAAATCACCTCCTCGGTGGTCATTTCCTTGCGGATGCGGTACAGGTCTTCAGCCGATTGTGCAGCCTTCAGACCCACAAAGTATGATTTGCTGAACAGCAGCTGAGACACTGAAAGGCCCGCCTGCATGTTGTAGTCCGTACCCATCTGCGCGATAAGCGGGCCGGTACCTTCCTGGTTAAATTCGGCTGGTAAGGCTATGCGGGCTTTCTCAATGGTTCTGACACCCTGTCCTTTTATATCCACCTGCGGCAGGCCTGCACTGCGGGCCTCTTTTACCTGGTATTGGGAGCCAATCTCGTCTAAGGATGCTTTCTGGATGTTTTCGTTGTTCTCCAGGGCATAGTTCAGGCTTTCCTGCAGCGTCAGCTCCTGCACCTGACCAGATGTGGCCGGTTCCTGGGCAAAGGCCGGCTTCAGGAAAAGCCCCATCAGTCCGATTAAAAAATATTTCTTTATCACGGTGTTGTGTAGTTAAGAATAATTTACTAAGTTCTAGATAGGTATAATTAGTTCTGTACTAAAAGAACCAATTAGGGCAAAAAAAATTACTTCTTCTGCTGCTCCCACGCTGTCAGAAGCTTCGGAAGCTCCTGGTGCAGGTACTTGAGGAAGTCGGCCACTTCCAGCAGGTTTTGGTTATACTCTTTCGTTTCGCTGGTGCGCTCGGCTACCACCTCGTGCAGCGTCTCCGAAAAGTCGGTGATGGATTCCACTCCCTGCATCACCAGGTCGCGCCATTTGTCCAGCTTCAGGCGGAAATAGCGCTTGCGGTCGCCGCTGTAGGTAATGTACTCCAGGCGGTTGAGGTGCTGCAGCATGCTCAGGGCGTTGCTGGTGGCACTCTTGCTGATACCCAGTACCTCGCGGATCTCGTCAAACGTAAGCTCAGGCTTGTCAGACACGTAAAGCAGTCCCATAATGCGGCCCGCCGCAGGCTGCATCCCGGACTTCTCCATGAAAACGCCGATACGCTCTATTAATGCCCGCTGCTTGTCTGTTAGGTTCATGTTTTTATACTTTGTTCTCGTGTGTCTGGGATAAGAACAATGCAAAGGTATAAGTAAGTTCTTTTAGTTCCTAATTTTGAGAACCAAAATTCTCTTATAAAATCTACTGTGGCAAATGTAACGACTATAAAGCTGACTTACAGGTATATTTTAAGATTCCTATCTATAAATCTGAAACCTGCGTACCTGGTTTGGGTATATCAGTATTTCCGGCTTTTACCGTTTATAGGCCGGAGGTAACAAGAGAAACGATTTTTGTAAAGTATAAACGACTGGCTCTCTATGGCTTCACAATATAGCAGATGGTATCATCCTTATGAGATTACGGAACAGTATAACAAGCGTGTGGCCTACTTCTGCATGGAGTACGGCATCGATCAGGCCCTGAAAGTATACTCCGGTGGCCTCGGCTTTCTGGCGGGCTCGCACATGCGCAGCGCCTACGAGCTGCGGCAAAACATGATTGGCATCGGCATGCTCTGGAAATACGGCTACTACGACCAGGAACGGAACGAAGACCAGACGATGCGCCCGCACTTTCAGCAGAAGTTTTACTCTTTCCTGGAGGATCCGGGAATAACCGTTCGGGTGCTGGTAAACGAGCATCCGGTGCTGGTGAAGGCGCTGGTGCTGCGGCCTGATGTTTTCGGCACGGTGCCCATGTACTTCCTCACCACCGACATCCCCGACAACGACCACCTGGCCCGCACCATCACGCACCGCCTGTACGACCCGGAGCCGCAGGCGCGCATCGCGCAAAGTATAGTTTTGGGCGTAGGCGGGGCGAAGGTAGTGGAGGCGCTGGGCGGAGCCGAGATTTACCACATGAACGAGGGGCACGCCCTGCCGCTGGCTTTTAAGCTATTCGAAGATTTCGGCAAGCTGGATGAGGTGCGGAAGCGCCTGGTTTTTACCACCCATACCCCCGAGAAGGCTGGAAACGAGCAGCACGACATTTACCTGCTGCACCGCATGAGCTTCTTTAACGGGCTGCCGCTGGAGGAGGTGCGGGAGATTACTGCCATGCACGGGCAGATGTTCGACCATACGCTGGCGGCCCTGCGCCTGGCGAAGGTGGCCAATGGAGTATCGCAGCTGCATGGCGAAGTGGCCCGCGACATGTGGTACGACAACGAGGGGGTCTGCGAGATTAAGGCCATCACCAATGCGCAGAATTTTAGCTTTTGGGCAGATACGGAGCTGTGGCAGGCGCAGGAGCGCGACGACGATGCGGCATTGCGCAGGCGTAAGGAGGAGCTGAAAAAGCAGCTGTTTAAGGTTGTGGCCGACCAGGCGGGCAAACTGTTCCGTCCGGATGTGCTCACCATTGTATGGGCCCGCCGCTTTGCCGCCTACAAGCGCGCCGACCTGCTGGTGCGCGACATCGAGCGCTTCGTGGACCTGATCAACAACGAGGAAATGCCCGTGCAGGTGATTTGGGCCGGGAAGCCTTATCCGTTCGACTACGGCGCCATCAATGTGTTTAACAAACTGGTGAAGCTATCCCAGCAACTGAAGAACGTAGCCGTGCTCTCAGGCTACGAGATCGAGCTGTCGCGGAAGCTGAAGCAGGGCTGCGATATTTGGCTCAACACGCCGCGACGCCCCCGCGAGGCGTCAGGCACGAGCGGCATGACCGCGGCCATGAACGGTGGCGTGAACTTATCGGTGCAGGACGGCTGGCTGCCGGAGTACGCGCGCCACGGCGAGAATAGCTTTGTGCTACCCATTGCCGATATCTCGCAGCCCAACGAGGTGCAGGATGATGAGGATTACAACAACCTGATGCGCCTCCTCGAAAAGGAAATCGTACCGGTCTATTACCACAACCAGGACCGCTGGGTACATATCATGAAGCAAAGTATGCGCAATGTGGTGCCGCACTTTGAGTCTAACCGCATGGCGCATCAATATTATGAGGAGATGTTTAATAGTTGAGTTTTGAAATTACAGGCATCTAAAATTATAAACTGCCTTCCGCTACCTGCGGAGGGCAGTTTTATTTCTGGCGCAAGTCTTCAGACTTGTGTCCTAAAATGATGTAGATTCTATGACTCGACTGGCTCAAAGAGCCATGTTTTATACTTCTGCTATACTTTATATTTTGCTGGCGCAAGCATCCGCTTGTGCCGCTAATGGTCGTTCCCGCTGGCGCGAGTTTGCAACTCGTGCCTACCTATGATGTTGGGTTTGTAACCCAACTGGCTTGAAAAGCCATACTTTATACTTTAGCTATACTTTTTACTTGCCGGTTTATACTTTTCTAGCCGCCGCTTCCTGCACCTGGAAATAAGCTATTCTTACTAGCTCCCGTTCATCCTCCAGTCTTACATAAGCTGCTGTTTCATCTCTAGCTTTGGCTCCCTCAAGGCCGGGAGGCCTCGCCTTCGGGCATCGCGCGGTGTACATTTCCTTTGCTGCCCTTCGGTCGCAATTTCGCTGAAGCGAAACCAGAAATCTACAAGGCGCTCAACCCAAAGGCTGGGAACAGAATCGATAGGCGCTTCCTTTGCTATGCAACAAGTATAGACTGTCCCCTTGAGGGGACTACAGGGGTGTTTGTACTTTGACTACGAAGCTTATACTTCAGCAACAGTATTAACAGGCTCCCCTCCTTAGCTAAGGAGGGGTAGGGGTGGTTGGACCCGGCACGGCAAAAGGAGCTTATTGAAATCCCAAACAGCCATTCTCCTCTCTAAAACAGGAAAGCCGCCCATGCTTTGGGCAGCTTTCCTGTTTATACTTAGCTAAAAAAGAAGGGCAGATGAAGCAAGTATACTCCATCCCAACAACTAATAACTAACCGCTGATAACTACTTTACCGGAATGCGCTGCAGGGTTTCGAGCAGGTAGTCCCAGTATTTCTGTACCGAGCTGATTTGTACTTTCTCGTCGGGGGAGTGGGCGCCGCGGATGTTGGGACCGAAAGAAATCATCTCCATGCCCGGGTAGTTGGCGCCGATGATGCCGCACTCAAGTCCGGCGTGGCAGGCGTTTACGTCCGGCTCGCTGTTGAACTTGCTGCGGTAGAGGTCGCTCATCAACTTGATGATAGAAGCGTCCGGATTAGGCGTCCAGCCAGGGTAGGAGCCGCTCAGCGTCACTTCAGCTCCTGCCAGTTCCAGCGCCGACTGAATGGCTGCCGCCAAATCCATCTTCTCCGAATCCACCGCGCTGCGGGTTAGGCACAGGATTTTGTAGGCACCGTCTTTCAACTCCACGCGCGCCACGTTGTTCGAGGTCTGCACCAGCCCCTGAATCTTGGGACTCATGCGGTAAATGCCGTTTGGCGTGGCGTAAATGGCGCGGAAGAAAGTCGAGGTGAAGGCTTGGGTGGCAACCTGAGCAGGCGCTTCTGCCACCTCCACCTGCACCTGCAGGTTCGGATCGGTGGTTTTATACTCCTGGGCAAGGATGGTGTGCTGATCGGCCACGTACTTTTCAAATGCTGCTTTATCTTTCTCAGATACAGCAAGTATAGCAGTCGATTCTCTTGGGATGGCATTGCGCAGACCGCCGCCGTCTATACTTCCGAGGCGCACATCAAACTGCCTGGCCGCGTGGTGCAGCAGGCGGTTCATCAGTTTATTCGCATTAGCACGGCCAAGGATGATATCCATGCCGGAGTGTCCGCCGGTCAGGCCTTTTACGGTGAGCTTGTAACCTGCCATGGCGGCCGGTGTAGCTTCCTGCTCATACTTTCCTGTAGCCGTTACGTCCACGCCGCCGGCACAGCCGATGGTCAGTTCGCGGTCGTCTTCGGTATCCAGGTTTAACAGTATACTTGCCTCCAGCAAACCGCCTTTCAGGCCCAATGCGCCGGTCATACCGGTTTCCTCATCAATCGTAAAAAGTGCCTCGATAGCCGGGTGGGGGATGTCCTTGGAAGCAAGTATGGCCATGATGGTGGCTACGCCGATGCCGTTGTCGGCGCCCAGCGTGGTGCCGCGGGCTTTCACCCAATCGCCGTCCACGTACATGTCGATGCCCTGCGTGTCGAAGTCGAAGGCGGTATCGTTGTTTTTCTGGTGCACCATGTCCAGGTGGCTTTGCATGGCCACGGTCTGGCGGTTCTCCAAGCCCGGAGTGGCGGGCTTTTTAATGATGACGTTGCCCACTTCATCCTTGATGGTTTCCAGGCCAAGTTTGTGGCCGAAGTCAAGTATAAACTGTATCACACGCTCCTCCTTTTTGGAGGGACGCGGCACAGCGTTCAGGTCAGCAAAGTTTTCCCAAAGCGCCTTTGGCTCCAGGCTGCGTACTTCAGAGCTCATAGTATCGATTGTTTAAAATTCCAATGTTGAGGCGGCGATAACCGCCGGGGCTAAAGTTACGGGTTTCGGCCGGAAAAACAGGAGGAGAAAGCCTTTCTTACGACTTCAACTCTAACTGTGCCGGACCACCTACAGGGTAGCCCACGCAGGTCAGCACCAGGCCCTGTTGCAGGTCTCGCTCGGTCAGCACCTCGTTATACGACATCCATACTTTGCCCTCGGTGCAGCGGGCGGTGCAGTTGCCGCACTTGCCGGCCTCGCAGCTGAACGGAAGGTTCAGCCCGGCCTTGCGCGCCGCCCGAAGGATGGTGTCGGGGTACTCCACCGTCAGCTGATACGCCTGGTCCTTGTAATGAAGTAGCACCTCATGCGGATCGGTGTCGGGTGGCATTTGCTTGATGGCTACCTTGGTGGTGTCGAAGTTTTCGCGGCGGATGTTTTCGTGCGGTACGCCTTGCTGCGTAAGCGCCCAGTAGCACATGCGCATGTAGCCCAGCGGGCCGCAGGTGTAGAACAGCACCTGGTGCAGGGGCGCCACGGCATACTGCCGCACCAGTTGTTGCAGCAGGTCTTTGTAGAGCCTGGCCTGGGCCAGGTCGGGGGAATTGCTGAACAGGAAGTGGAGTTTGAAGCGATCGGGGAAAGCCGCTGCCAGTTGCTCCAGCTCCTCTTTATAAATGGCTTTTTGCGGATTGCTGTTGCTGTAGATGAGCGTGACGGCCACATCCGGCAACGTATAAAGTATGGTTTTAAGCAGCGACAACTCTGGCGTGATGCCGCTTCCGGCTGCCAGCAAAAATACCTGCCGGTAGTCCTGCATGTTCTCCGGGAGGACAAAAAGCCCGGCAGCTCCGGCGGCATACAAGGTATCGCCCACCTGCACATCATCTACCAACCGACGCGAGAAGAACCCGTTGTCAATACGCCTCACCCCAACGCTCAGCGGTTCGTTAAGGGCAGGGGAGGAGGTGAAGGAGTAGGATCGGCGGATATCCTCATCTTTCTCCGTGTGCACCAGCGTGAGGTACTGCCCGGCTTTATATTCCAAAGGCATGTCCGGCTCCAGTATAAAGGTTTTGAAATCAGGTCGTTCCTCCCGGATGCCGGTGACTGTAAGGGTGTAATGGTCGGTGGGTAAAGTATGATCAGCCTTCATGCAATTGCTTTCGCTAAAGTATAATTGTACGGTGCCGAAGTATAAAGCAGCACCTTTGTTTCTAGTACAACAGTTATTCTATATTTCTGGTTATCTCAGGCGCCAAGTATATAATTTTTTTACTATTTTTAGAGGATTCCTGTACCTCTAAACGCTCCAACTGTCATGCTCCACCTCAGTTTTACTAAGAAAATCCTGCACCGTACGCTCATGGTGTCGCTAATTATTACGGGGCTGGTCGCCTGCAAGAAGGAAAGTTCGGGGGAAGAAGAACAAACAACGGGGGCAGAGGTGGCGCTCTGGCTCACGACACCGGATCAGTCTTCGTTGTTCGAGCTACAGGATTCAAGCATCACATTCGGGACATCCGCAAACCAGTTTCAGACAATTGAGGTGGATGACGCACAGACCTTCCAAAGTATGGACGGCTTCGGCTATACCCTGACCGGCGGCAGTGCGATGCTGCTGCACCAGATGGCCCCGCAGGAACGGGCCGCTATACTTCAGGAGCTGTTCGGCTCGGACGGAAACAACATTGGCGTGAGCTATTTGCGGGTAAGTATCGGAGCCTCAGACCTGGACCCGGAGGTGTTTTCTTATAACGACCTGCCCGCCGGCCAGACAGACGAGATGATGGAGCAGTTCGACCTTTCGCCGGATAAGAAATACCTTATTCCGGTGCTCAAGGAAATCCTGGCCATCAACCCGGACATCCTGATCATGGGCTCGCCCTGGTCGCCGCCCACCTGGATGAAAACCAACAACAACTCCATTGGTGGCAGCCTGAAACCTGCGCATTACGATGCCTACGCCCGGTATTTTGTAAAGTATGTCGAGGGAATGGCGGCAGAGGGAATCACCATAGATGCCATCACGGTGCAGAATGAGCCCCTGCACCCGGGCAATAACCCCAGTCTGCTGATGCAGGCCCAGGATCAGGCAAACTTTATCAAGCAGAGTTTGGGGCCTGCCTTTAAAGCGGCTAACCTGAGCACCAAAATCGTCATCTACGACCACAACGCCGACCGCCCAGACTACCCCATCTCCATACTCGACGACCCGGAGGCGAAGCAGTACATTGATGGCTCTGCCTTCCACCTGTACGGCGGCACCATAGACGCCCTCTCGAAAGTACACGCGGCGCACCCTGATAAGCACTTATACTTTACCGAGCAGTGGATTGGGGCGCCGGGCAACTTTGCAGGCGATGTGCGCTGGCACCTGAAAAACCTCATTATCGGCGCCCCGCGCAACTGGAGCAAAACTGTGCTGGAGTGGAACCTGGCGGCAGACCCACAGCAGAAACCCCACACGCCCGGCGGCTGTACCCAATGCCTCGGCGCCCTCACCATCGATGGCAACACCATTACCCGCAACCCGGCTTACTACATCATCGCGCACGCTTCCAAGTTCGTACGGCCAGGCTCGGTGCGCGTGCAAAGCGATGAGCTGAAGGAATTACCTAACGTGGCCTACAAAACCCCGGATGGCAAAACGGTGCTGATTGTGCTGAACGACAGCGAGTACAGGCAACGCTTTAACATCAGGCACGAAGGCAAAGTGGTGGCTACCAAGTTAAATGCCGGCGCTGTGGGGACTTATGTGTGGTAAAGTATAGCTTCGGCACTTGAAGTTATACTTCTATACTTTAAGATAGCTGTTCCGGACATCTCTGTCCGGAGCCTCCTCTGCTGCGGACTTCCAAGTCCGCGTAGACTATACTTTATTTATACTCTCATAGCTACCGCTTCCTTCCAATCGAACCAAGCTATCCTTGCTAGCTGCCGTTCATCCTCCAGACTTACAAACCTACAGTTTCATCTCTAGCTTTGGTGCCCTCCCAGGCCGGGAGGCCTCGCCTTGGGGGTAGGGGCCCTCGCCTTCGGGCATCGCGCGGTGTACATTTCCTTTGCTGTCCTTCGGTCGCAATGCCCTTACCGGGCACCGGAAATCTACAAGGCGCTCAACCCAAAGGCTGGGAATCTTTCGATAGCTACTGCTTTTTGTCATCTCGACCTTCGGGAGAGATCTCTATAGAATTCCCGATAGATCTCTCGCGCTGCTCGAGATGACAGAAAAAGAAGCAAGTATAACTGTCCCCTTGAGGACAAGTGAGAACGGGAGTTCGAAGCTTGCGAGCAAAGCTCAATAGGGGTGTAATCGTTCATTAGAGGCTCCCCTCCTTAGCCAAGGAGGGGTAGGGGTGGTTGGATCCGGAGCTGCAAAATTTCAAATACTTAAAACTGGCGTTATACTTTAAAGAGACAAGCCAATCACTCCAGGCAGTTTTAAGTATAAACCTGCCGAATACCCACATGCAAAAGGCCTGCAGCAATTGCTGCAGGCCTTTCAACATTACACAAAACAGGTGTTAATTACCCCCAGTTCGGTTGAGTTCTTCCAGGTTCACGTTGCGCTTCTTCGACTCAAACTCGGAGCCTTTGCTGAAGCGGTAGCGCAGGTTAATTCGGAAAGAACGGTTGCCCCAGTACTGATCGATAGCGTTCACGTTGCCATTTAGTTCGGTGTCTACCTTCATCATGCGGCTCTTGAAGATATCGGTCACGTTCATGCTAAGGGTCAGGCGGTCGTCGAGGAAGCTGCGTTTCAGGCCGGCATCCACCCACCACTGCGGCTCCACTCTGTAAAGGCCGTAAACAGCTGCTCCCTGGTAGTTGCCACCCAGCTCGAGGCGGATGTTTTTAGGCAGCAGGATGTTGTTAGTCGTCTGCGCAATGGCCGTCACCTGGTCATTCACCACCATTTTACCGTTGTTGAAGTTGGTGAACTCCTGGTACATCACAATCACGTTGTTGCTGATATCCCAGTTGTTGGAAACCTTGATAGGGGCAACCAGCGTGGCGCGGGCACTCTTCATGTCGCGCACGTTCTGCTGCTGAAACACGGTAGTGTTATCCTCCGGGTTCTGGTTCGGAATCTCGGCGATGAAATTCTTGGTCTCAGCATAGCCCAGGATCAGGTTGTAGGTCTGCTTCAGGGTGTGCGTCATCTCAAAGGAGTTGGTGTACTGCGGCTTCAGCTGCGGGTTGCCCTGCGCCCAGGTGTAAGGGTCCAGGTAGAAGATGAACGGGTTGAGCGCCTGGTAATGCGGCCGGTTAATGCGGCGGCTATACTTGTAACCAATCTGGTAGTTGTCGCTCAGCTTTTGCTGCAGAAACACGCTCGGAAACAGGTCCAGGTAATTGCGGTCAATCTTTCCCTCTTCCTTGTCAAGCGACTCGCCTTTAGCATAGGTTTGCTCCGCACGCAGGCCCGCCTGCAGGGTCCATTTCTCGCCCAGGGTGGCGTTCAGGTTAGCATAGGCGGCCAAAATGTTTTCCTTGTACACAAAGTGGTTGCTACGGTTAGGGTCCATTGTTTTTCTGCCGTCGGTGGTCTCGTAGAAGCGCAGCTCGTTATCCGATTTCACGTGGCTGGCCTTGGCACCCAGCTCCAGCTTCGTTTTTTTGTTCAGCGGCTTTGTAAAGTCTACCTTGGCAGAGTAAATGTCGTAGCCGGTCGGGTTTTCGCTCAGCAGAAGCTCCTGCTCTGTTGGCCTGTTGCTGTTGAGGAACTCCGTGCGGTTGATGAACTTAAAGTTATCGTCGCTGGTGATGTGCACATAGTCCAGGTCGGCGGAGAGGGTCGTGCCCACGGTATCGAGTTTGCCCAGGTAGTGCAGGTTAAAAGTGCCGTTTCTATACTCCCCATCCGCTTTGTTGGTGGCATCGATAAACAGGTTTTCGCCCGTGTTCACATCGTCCAGGTAAGAGTCGGTCAGGAACCTGTTGTCGCTGTTGCTGGCGATGATGTTGGCCATTACCCCGATGCTGTGCCTGTCGTTGAGGTCGTAGTCGGTGCCGATGCGCAGCGAAGGTTCGAAGCGCTCGTTCTCCTCCCGCCCGGTCTGGTCGAAGTTGCTGGTGCTGCCGTCTTTGTTCAGGAAGATGCGGCGCATCTCCATGTCGCGGTAACGCTGGCGGTTGGCCAGGTCCAGGCTGCCGAAGGAGTTCCACTTGCCGCTTTTGTGGCTCAGCTCAGCCCCTGAAGTATAGGTGCTTAGGTTGTTGTACTGGTAGCCGGCGTACACGCTGCCGCTCATGCCCATTGCCACAGCTTTTTTCAGGTTGATGTTGATGATACCGGAGGCTCCCTCTGCCTCATACTTTGCCGAAGGATTGGTGATGATCTCCAGGTCCTTGATGTTCTCGGCCGTCATGCCTTGCAGCAGCGTCTGCAGCTCTTTGCCAGACAGGTAGCTGCGCTTGCCGTTGATCATGATCTGCACCCCGGCTTTGCCATTGAGCTGGATGTTACCATCCTGGTCAATCCACACGCCCGGCGACTTGGAGAGAACCTCGTAGGCGGTGCTACCGCTAGCCATGGCGGTTCCCTCCACGCTCACCACCATCTTATCAGGCTCCGTGGTAACCGTGGGACGCATGGCCTGCACCTGCACCTCCTTCAGGGTTTTCACATCGGGCTTTACCTGCAGCTTTCCGAAGTCCTTCGAAAAACTAGGGCCAGTCACCTCAAACGTTGGTGTCTGCAGCTCCACATAGCCCAGGCCGCTGAGTTTGAGCAGGTACGTGCCTTTGGCTGGCGTCATGATCTGGAAATTACCGTCCATGTCGGCAATGGCGCCGGTGATTACTTTGGCACTGGCAGCTTCCAGCACAGCCACATTCACAAAGCCCACAGGCTGCTCCTTGTCGTCAAGTACAGTGCCCGTGAGCATACCTGCAGACTGTGCGAAAGTATGGCTGCTACAGAGGAAGAAGAGGAAAGCGAGGTAAACGTAAAATCTTTTCATGGTTTTATTTTGTGTAGTGTTGGTAATAGGAACAATGATGCAAACTTATACTATAGTACTTTGTATAGCAAGGTACTGTTTAGTTTTAAAACATACTTTTAGACGAACACGTGATTTTTGTCTTCTAACACCGGCCGGACCCGGGCAGGGCGGCTGAAAAGGTGTCAGTTAATTCCTCGCGAAGGATTTTGAGAAGAAAGATGTGGGAGAAAGTAGAAAGGTTGCCTGAGGGGGAGAACTTTTTTATCGGGAAAGTATAATTAGGTAGGCTAAAGGTAGAGGTCGCCTGGCAGTTTGCTCCAGCTCAATCCGCACTTAATCAGGATGGAAGGGGGCTGCAGTGCCGGGTCCAACCACCCCTAACCCCTCCTTGGCCAAGGCGGGGAGCCTGTAACTGCTGATGCTGAAGTATAAGTTTTATAGCCTCAGTTCTCGTGCGGACAGGTCGCGACCTGTCCCTACAAAGTATAGGACCCACCCCTAGCCCCTCCGAGGAGGGGAATTTCTGCAGGCGATTACACCCCTATTGAGCTTTGCTCGCAAGTTTCGAACTCTCGTTCTCACTTGTCCTCAAGGGGACAGTATACTTGTTGCATAGCAAGGGCAGCGGCTATCGAACCTCTTCCCAGCCTTTGGGTTGAGCGCCTTGTAGATTTCTGGTTTCGCTTCAGCGAAATTGCGACCGAAGGGCAGCAAAGGAAATGTACACCGCGCGATGCCCGAAGGCGAGGCCTCCCGGCCTGGGAGGGCACCAAAGCCAGAAGTGCAACATTAGCTTATGTAAGTCTGGAGGAGGAACGGTGGCTAGCAAGGATAGCTTGGTTCGAGTGGAAGGAAGTGATGGCTAAGGTCAAGTATAAGCAGAAGTATAAAGTATAATAGGACACGAGCTACAAGCTCGCGCCAGCGAGGGAATAACAGACGGCAGGACGGTACCAATGAGATCACACCCGACGGAGGAGTTTACCAGAAAATAGCAAACAAAAAAGCAGAGAGCCTGAAAAGACCCTCTGCTTTCATCTGATTTATACTTTATACTTAGTCCAGTACTTCTTCTGTGCTGCCGCACTTCAGCATTTTGTCGCCAAAGTATGGGTTGCGGATTTCCTTGTTGGAGCTCAGCCAGTAGCCGCCTTTGTCGTTCAGGGCCATCGGGCAGTGCTGGTAGTACAGGGTCTGGCTATTGGCGTCAAACGCTTTGGCCATGGCAAATACCGCCTCCGACAGCTGCTCCAGGTTTTCGCGCTGGGCATCGATCGTGGCTGCGCCAGTGATGCTGGTAGCACTGCTCACCACCGCCTGGGTTTTCTCCTCGGCGTAGGTTTTTGCCTCCGGCTCCGCGATAGCGGCCACTGGCATCGCCTTGGCTACCGATAAAACCTGGTTCGCCGCGGCTTTGGCTGCCTCGGCATCAGAGGCTACCAGGGCATCCGTCAGCTTCAGGTACTCATCCACCAGCTGTGACACCTGCGTTTTAAAAGGCTCGGCCACAGAAGTATAATCCGGTGTTTCTACCACCGTCTTCCCGGCAGCGTCTGCGCTGGTGGTGTCGCCGTGGTGCATGCCTTCATGATGATCCTGGCCATGGGTTGCAGTTGCGTCGTCCTGGTTCTGGTTGGAGCAGGCGCTAACTACACAGGCTGCCAGGGCAGCGGCTACAAAATGTTTCTTCATAATCCGTTGTTTGAGTTGGTACGAAAGTATAAAGTTAGCAATGATTTACTTAAAAGCAGGAAGGTTTGTTACGGCTTATACTTTTTGTAAGTATCCTCTGAGGCAAAGTATAGCACCTCGCCGCGGGTACCGCCCGGTTTCAGGGCAATAAAGGCCGTTGATTTATCTACTTCCTCGCCCGTAACAGGGTCGGTGGCGTAGCGCACCTCGCGTTGGGTCTTGATGGTGTTCACGCACATCTCGCAGCAGCCGTAGTACATCTTGTCCTCGAACGGCACCGGGAATTGTTCATTGCCCATAAAGGCGTTGTTCACCATACACACCAAATCCTTAGGCAAGCCATCTGCCGTCATCAGGTCGGCAGGGGAGGCTGGCTGCTGTGGCTGCATGCTGGCCATGTGGGCCTGGTGGTTAACAGGCGCTTCACTTACGACAGCAGCCTGCGCCTGGGTACCTGATTTTTGCTCTGACGTGCAGGAGGTTAACATTACTGCGGCCAGGGCTGCCATATAAAAAAAGTTCTTTCTCATGGTATATGTTAAGTAGTAGTGATCTGTTCGAAAAGGACGACCCCCAGCGCCAGCGCAATGGCCAGGTAAAGGAGCCACTTCAGCCACGGCTTCTTACGGCTGTCGGGTTGTTCGTCTCCGGTTCTGCAACACTCTTTCATGCGTAATAGGTTTAATGTACATGTCCTTTTGCCGGGGCAGGTGCTTTTTCTCCTGCCGGTGCGCCGGCGCCCTGGCGGTAGGTATGTTCTGTTTCGCCGCAGGCCAGCATGGCGTCGCCAAAGTATGGGTTGCGGATGTCTTTCACCTCGCTCAGCCAGTAACCGCCCACATCACCCAGCGCCATCGGGCATTTCTGCTTATAGAGCACCTCCTTGTTGGTGCCGAAGGTCTCCACCGCTTCAATCAGGTGGTTGGAAAGCGGGGAGAAGGCCTCGCGTTGCTTGTCGATAACAGTACTTTTCTGAATAGCCTCGGCGTTGGAGGCCAGCACCGGCTGCAGCTGCATCCACTTGGCATGGCTACTGCCATCCAACAGGCGCATGTCGGTTTTGTTCAGTGCCTGCCTGAACTTGCCGGCGGCCTGGCGGGCAGCGTCAGCATCAGAAGCCACAAGGGCGTTCTTCAATGTATAATAACTATCCACCAGGGCTGTCAGCTGAGACTGGAACTCCTCCGGTGCCTCCAGCATCTTGTTAGCCGGGCCCGACATCATGCTATAGTTCCCGCTCAGTTGGGCGGCGCCGTCCACGGCAAACACGCCGTTAGTCACCACCTGCTCACCTTCGCTTAGCCCGGCTTCTATCAGGTACATATCGCCCAGACGAGGACCCAGCGTCACCTCCCGCATCTCAAAGGCCGGCGCGTCACGGTCTGCCACCTTTACATACACCACCGAGCGCTTGCCGGTCCAGAGCACGGCGGTGCGTTGTACGGCCAGCGCGTTTTCTTTAGCGGCTGTTCGGGTGGAGGTTTTGATGCGTGCATTGGCAAACATCCCCGGTTTCAGCTGATTGCCTGGGTTCACTACCTCGGCCCTTACCTGCACGGCGCGGGTGCTGGCATCGAGCACAGGCGTCACAAAGGCAACCTTGGCGGTGAAATCCTTGCCCGGGATGCCCGGTACTGTAAAGTTAATGCTCGCGCCTTGCTTTACCCAGGAAAGGTCGCTCTCATAGGCATCCAGCACGACCCAGACGGAGGAAAGGTTGGCCACCTGGAAGAGCACCGAACCTGTGCTGACGTAGTCGCCGACGGCTACCTGGCGTTCAGTTACCACCCCGGCCGCATCAGAATAGATATCGAAGCTGGTCAGGATGTCGTTGGCCTGCTCGATGCGCGCGATTTGTTTGGCAGAGATATTCCACAGCCTGAGCTTGGTTTTGGCGGCTTCGTAGAGCTCCGGCATCAGGTCTTTGGCCTTGGCCGCCTCCTGCAGCTCGCGCTGCGCGGTGATGAGTTCCGGGGAATATACCGAAGCCAGCCGCTCGCCCTTGCGCACTTCCTGCCCGGTGAAATTGACATAAAGCCGCTCGATGCGGCCCGGGAACTTGGCAGTGATGGAGGATACCTTTTGCTCGTTCAGCTGCACCGTACCCGACAGCAGCAGCTCATTTTCAGGGTTTACCAGCTGCACAGGCGTGGTCTGGATGTTAGCCAGCGCAATCGCCTCGGGCGTCATCTCCAGCACGTAGGAGCTTGCCTCGCCACCGCCGCCCGTGGCCACAACCGGCGTCAGGTCCATGCCGCAAAGAGGGCACTTGCCCGGTCCGTCCTGCCGGATTTGGGGGTGCATGGAGCAGGTATACTCGGTTACGCCTGCCGTTTCTGCCGCGTGGTCGTGGCCTTGCTCGGCCCCTCTGCCCCCGAAAATAAGCCAGCCCAGGAGCAAGCCAGCCAGCGCTACCAGTATATAGGTCGTGATTTGTTTATTTCTTGGTTTCATCGGTCTTGGATGGAATTTATGTTTTATCGCCTGCTGCGGGCAAGCTTAAATATCGCTGTTCATCATGCGGTTGATGGCCGATACCGTCACATGTTGCTCGGTTACGGCCTGTAGCTGTTGCTGCTTCAGGGTAAGTATGGCCTGCCGTTGCCTCAGAATCTCCTCTATGCCCGCGCCCGCCACACTGTAATTGGTTGTCAGGAGGCGGATAGCCTGCTCGTTGAGCACAATCTGCTCTTCTAACAACTGTAGGGTTTTGCTCGTTCGATCGTAATCATACAGCAGCCCACTCAGCTCGGCAAACAGCATGTTCTCGGTGGCTTCACGGTTCTGCGTTGCGGCCTCCTGGGCAAACTGGGCCTCTTTCTGCGCCGCTTTATACTTCTTGCGGTAGATCGGCAGGGAGATGCTCACCATCGGCATCACCATGTTCTCGCCTCCCATGGCCATCTGCGACATGTCATCAGGGCGCGGTTTGAACACCATGTACTCCAGCCCCACGCCAATCATGGGCCTGCCCATCAGCTTGGCCATGCGCAGCTGGGCCTCACGGGCCTTCTCGTCCCACTCATACATTTTCAGCATGGGGTGGTTCTGGCGGATGGAGTCCTGGATGAGGGACAGGGACGCTGGCAGGGCAACCGGCGCCAAGGTATCGGCTACCTGCACTTCCAGGTTCAGGTCGCGGTTGAGCATGCTGTTGAAGGCGGCCACTTTGGGTTTTCTCGAGTCGCGGAGCAGCTGGAGGCGGTTCTCCATGTCCTTTACCTGCACCCGGATAAGGATAACGTCTACCATGGAGCTGCCAGACGAGGCCATACTTCCGCCACCGCTCATGCCGCCCATACTTCCGCTGCCGGAAGAAGCCGTTGAGCTGCCACCGGTGGAGCCTCCGCCCATGCCGGCCATGCCCGAAGAAGTGCTGCCGGCCATACTTTGGGCAGGTGCAGCACCCGAGCTCTGGCGCTGGGCGGCCGGTGCGCTGGCAGCCGGACCCGATTTATACTTTGCCAGGGCCACCCGCTCCAGCGATTTGAGGATCTCCAGTTCCCGCTCCAGCAGCTTTACTTCCTCGTCTAGTTGGTAGAGCGAAAGCCAGGTGGTGCGGACGGTGTGGTAGAGGTTAATCTTGGCTTCGATAAAAGAAGTGAACTTCATCTGCGCCATGTAATTTGCCTCTGTTTTAGCGGCATCCAGCGACCCAAACCAAGGGAACATCTGCATAATGGAAGCACTGCCCACCTCCCTGCCCATGTAGCGATCCATGGGCTGCAGGAAGAAGCTGAAGGTGGCTTCCGGGTCGGGGAGGGCGCCTGCCTGCGGCACCTTTTGCAGTGCCGCCTGGTACTCGGCGTAGGTTGCCTTCAGCTGCGGGTTGTTTTCGCCGGCCATCACCAGGTACTCCTCCAGGGTCTGCGCCTGCATGGCCGGAACAGCCAGCAGTAAAAGTATAATATTTAGGATGATCTTTTTCATACGGCTTTTTTGGCTAGTTTTTTAACCTTGGCTTCCTCGCGCCAGCTGTAAAGCACCGGCACAATGAACAGGGTGATCAGCGCCACCGTCATTCCGCCGAATGTCGGGATGGCCATGGGCACCATGATGTCCGAGCCGCGTCCGGTGGAAGTAAGCACGGGCAACAGGGCCAGCAGGGTAGTGGCAGTAGTCATCAGACAGGGTCTCACGCGGCGCATGCCTGCTTTCAGCACGGCCCTTCGCACCCCGTTTCGCGTCTCAGGCTTAGACGCATCGAAGCTCTGCTTCAGGTAAGTGCCCATCACCACGCCATCGTCGGTGGCAATGCCGAAGAGGGCAATAAAGCCAACCCACACGGCCACACTCAGGTTGAAAGTGCGCATCTGAAACAGCTCGCGCATGTTCGTGTCGCCGAAGGAGAAGTTGAAGAACCAATCCTGCCCGTAGAGCCACAGCATCATAAAGCCCCCGGAGAAGGCCATCGCAATGGAGGTGAAAATGAACAGCGTGGTGGACACCGAGCGGAACTGGAAGTATAAAATCAGGAAGATGATAAGCAAGCTCAGTGGAATGATGATGCCCAGGCGCTCCTCGGCGCGTACCTGGTTTTCGTAGTTGCCCGAGAACTTGTAGCTCACGCCTGTCGGCACCACCAGCTCACCGGATTCTATTTTTTGATCCAGGTAGCGCTGCGCGTCCTCCACTACCGATACCTCGGCAAAGCCATCCTGTTTGTCAAACAGCACATAGCCGGTCAGGAAGGAGTTCTCGCCGCGGATCATCATCGGGCCTGGCCGGTACACAACCTCGGCAATTTCGCCCAGCGGCACCTGCGCCCCGCCAGCTGTCGAAATCAGGACACGGTCGATGGACTCGGGGTCGTTTCGATACTCGCGGGCGTAGCGGGCACGGATGGAATAACGCTCGCGGCCTTCCACGGTGGTGGTAAGCGACATACCGCCCATGGCCACTTCGATATACTCCTGCACGTCGGCCACGTTCAGCCCGTAGCGGGCCATGGCTTTGCGGTTGAGCTCGATTTCCATGTAAGGCTTGCCCAGCGATCGGTCGGCAAAAACGGCTTCCGACTTCACGGAGGGCACCTCTTTCAGCACACGCTCCAGCTGCAGACTAAAGTCTTCTATCGTTTTCAGGTCAGGGCCAAACACCTTGATGCCCATGGGCGCCCGCATGCCCGTCTGCAGCATCACCAGGCGTGTCTCGATAGGCTGTAGCTTCGGGGCAGAGGTTACGCCGGGGATGTTGGCTGCCTTCACGATCTCGTCCCAGATATCATCCGGAGTCTTGATGTGGTCGCGCCACTGGCGGTAATACTCGCCGTTTTTATCCTCGATGAGCTCACCTGCCGCGTCACGCACGAACTCGCCTTCATCGTCCACTTTAAAGCGCAGTCGGTGCCCGCTGGCATCGGTTTTATACTCTGATTTGTACTGGATCACGTTCTCGTACATCGACATAGGAGCCGGGTCCAGGGCGGTTTCGGCACGACCTGCCTTGCCCACCACCATTTCCACTTCCGGAATAGCCGTGATCAGCATATCGAGTTGCTGCACAATGCGCCGGTTGGCTTCCACGCCGGAGTGCGGCATGGAGGTTGGCATCAGCAGGAAAGCCCCTTCGTCCAATGACGGCATGAACTCTTCGCCCATGCCGGGGAACGTATGCACCAGCCCGCTCCAGACAGCGGTCGTGCGGATGTTATAGCCGGTTTTATCCAGTCCGGTCGCGACCCACCCGAACACGCTGTTAAAGCCCACCCAAATCAGGAAGCCCAGCAGCATGATAGTGGCCGGTATAGCCATAAACTTGCCTTTGTTGGCCAGGCACCACATCAAAATCCGCGGGTAGGCTTTGATAAACAAAGCAAATGCGCCCAGCACCAGGGCAAGTATGAGCAGGATGAAGAGGAAGTTAACCAGCAGGCTGACAGAGGCCCCCAGCGGCATCCACTGCGAGGCCAGCAACCACGACACGGCCAGCACGGCAATCCCCACCATCACCGGCGCGTTATACCTGGCAAATGGCTCAGGACGGTAATAGGCGAGCAGGTTGTTAGCAGCCACCAAAGTCAGCACCACACCCGCCAGCGGAAGTATAAACAGCACGGCCACACCCAGCGCCAGCAGGGCCCAATTCCATACTTTAGACCAGCTTACGCTCTTAGATCTGAGCCCGAAAACAGTATGCGCAAAGGCCGGCATGATCAGGAGGGTAAAAATCAGCGAGGCGACCAGCGCAAAGGTTTTGGTGTAGGCCAGCGGCCCGAACAGTTTTCCTTCGGCGGCCTCCATGGTAAACACCGGCAAAAAGCTGACGATGGTAGTGGCCACGGCTGTGACAATGGCGCTGCTTACCTCAGCGGAAGCATTGTATACCGTTTTCAGCAGCGACTGCCCGGGCGGGGCTTCCTCCATGTGGCGCAAAATGTTCTCGTTGAGGATAATGCCTAAATCCACCATGGTGCCAATGGCAATGGCGATACCCGACAGCGCCACGATGTTTGCGTCCACATTGAACTGCTTCATCATAATAAAGCACATGAGCACGGCCAGCGGGAGCAGGGCGGAGATCAGCAGCGAGGCGCGCAGGTTGTACACCATCACGATAATAACAATGATGGTGATGAGGATCTGAAGTATAATGGCCTCGCTTAGCGTGCCCAGTGTTTCGTTGATGAGCTGCGTGCGGTCGTAGAAGGGCACCACGGTTACTTTGGAGGTGCGTCCGTCTTCGAGCTTTTTGGAAGGCAGACCGGCTGCAATCTCGTCCAGCTTCTCTTTTACGTTGTTGATAACGGCCAACGGGTTGTCGCCGTAGCGGGCCACTACCACACCGCCCACGGCCTCGGCACCACCTTTATCCAGTATGCCCAGCATGGAGCGGTCGGCCGGGCCAATGTTGACGCGGGCAATGTCGCGGATGCGGATTGGGACGTTGGCATTAACCCGCACCACCGCCTCTTCGATATCCTCCAGGTTCTGCACGTAGCCCAAGCCGCGCACAAAGTACTCCACCTGGTTTATCTCCACGGTGTTGGCCCCCACATCCAGGTTGCTTTTCTGCAGGGCGCTCATCACCTCCATCATGGATACTTTGTTGGCCTTCATCGCCACCGGGTCCAAATCCACCTGGTACTCCTTTATATACCCGCCCACGGAGGCTACCTCGGCTACTCCCTCAGCCCCGGCCAGGGCATAGCGCACGTAGTAATCCTGAATCGTGCGCAGCTCATGCAGGTCCCAGCCGCCGGCAGGTTTGCCGTTCTCATCGCGGCCTTCCAACGTATACCAATACACCTGCCCCAGCGCAGTGGCATCGGGCCCCAGCTTGGGTGTTACATCCGCCGGAAGCAGGCCGGTGGGCAGGGAGTTGAGCTTCTCCAGTATGCGGGAACGGCTCCAGTAGTATTCCACATCCTCATCAAAAATGACGTAGATGCTGGAGATGCCGAACATGGACGAGGAGCGGATGGTTTTAACACCCGGCATGCCCAATAGGGAGGTGGTAAGGGGATAGGTAATCTGGTCCTCCACGTCCTGCGGGGAGCGGCCCATCCACTCGGTAAATATGATCTGCTGGTTCTCGCCGATGTCCGGAATGGCGTCTACGGGAACGGGATCGTTGGGCAGGAACTTCACATTCCAGTTGAACGGAGCCACCACAATGCCCCAGCCAACTATCAGGAGCAGCAGCAGCACAGTGACAAGCTTCTGCTCCAGGAAAAATTTTATAATGCTGTTTAACATGCTTTATTCGATTGAATACATGAATGGAAGCGGCCTAAAGGGCAGCAACAAACCGTACCGGCCTACAAAGGCAGGTAGAAATCGAAAAAAGCAGGGTTTATAGCAGGAATGACTGTACCAGCACCGGTATGTCGCGGGCTAGCGGGGGAGGGGAATAAAGCGCGTAGCTTGGCTTTAAATCTGTCTGGGAAGTATAAAACTGGAAGATAACCGCTTTTACGATGGCCAGCAGCTGAATGTCCTGCAGCTTAGTCAGCGACAGGACTTCGTGCTTGGAGGCGGCATCAAAGCGCTCCACAATAAAGGCATGGTTCTTACAACAGGCATCCTCCGTTTGGTCAAGTGCCGGTGCATGGCAGGCGGGGACCTGCTCTACCGGTTGGTGCTCGTCCATCGGGCAGTCAGCCTCGGCCCCGAAGAAGGTAACATCACGCAACTCTCCGCCGCAAATATGCAGCCCCACGGCCATACCCGTCGAGGAGACGAGCACCAGCAGCGTGAGGGTTAGCAATATGACCTGGCGGTAAAGCTTCATGGTTTCGGTTTATACTTGCTGCAAAGGTAACACGGGTGCGGCAAGTATGATTACACAATTATGAAAAACTTTTACATCATTCCCATGGCGTTTCGGCAAAATGCAGCGAAAGACCGATACAAAGCAGGTTATTTAAACTCAGCACAATCCGCGGTGGGTATGTAAACACCGCCCGCCTGCTGGTATACCACCCGGGCTCCCAAGTGTCCGGCATAGGTCAGAAAGCCGGTCCCCACGATAAGCAACAGGAGAATTACTGCTTGTAGCAGGCGCGGTTTATACATGAGCAAGCCCGTGCGCCAGGCTACATCCAGGAGAGCAGCGGCCGTAAAAGTATAAGTCAGGTACTCGGCGTAAATCTCGTGCTGCTTCAGCACGGTGGGGTCGCAGAGCTTGCGGGAGACCACCCCATCGGCCAGGTTACCGGTGTACAGGCTAAGCCAGGCGCCCAGTGCGCCGGCATACAACAAAAAAGAGCCCGCCTTCTGCCAGAAATCAGCAGAAGCGGGCTTTGCAAAGGTGGCGATAAGTTTGGCTAGGGTAGCAAAGGTGAGCAACGCTATCGGAAAGTGTACCGAAAGCGGGTGCCATACTTCTGTTCGCCAGAATGTAGGTTCGGGCATGCTATTCCAGGATTCTTACCGCAATGGGGTCAAGGCGATGGCCTACTTTCTCCACCTCCACTTCCACGCGCTGCCCTTCCGTGAGCTGATCAAACGTCACCGTTTCCCCGTTGCGGGTCAGGGTGGTGTTGTCGGTAAAGTATAGCTCCAGGCGCTTGTTGTCGCTGGTTTTTACGTAAATCTCCCGCTTGTCCGGAACGGCCTTGTCTACCGTGCCCTGGTAGGTGCCGGACTCTACCACATCGGTGCTTTCGCTGCAGGCATAGAGAAGTGGGATGATGAACAGGAGTGTAAGTACCAGCGTTTTGATGCTTTTCATGGTTTTGGTTTCTAAGTTGAAGGATTTGATTTAAACAAGGAACATCTTGAAAATTAAGCATACGCTATACTTGTGTTTTGTGTTTAAGTGTTTGGTTTTTAATGTGTTTTGTGGGGGACTGGATAAGGAGAGTTTTATACTTGAAGTTTATACTTTCATAGCCTCGCCCTCCCGCTGGCGCGGGTTTGCAACTTGTGCCTACTATGGTGTTGGATTTGCAACCCAACTGGCTTGAAAAGCCATACTTTGTACTTGTCGGTCTATACTTTCCTAGCCACTGCTTGCTTCCCCTTGAACCAAGCTATCCCTGTTAGCCTCCGTTCATCCTCCAGACTTATACAAGCTACTGTTTCATCTCCAACTTGGCTCCTTCAAGGCCGGGAGGCCTCGTCCTCGGGCATCGCGCGGTGTACATTTCCTGCCCTCGTGCCTCGGGCTGCCTCGCTTCGTTCGTCACCAGAAATCTACAAGGCGCTCAACCCAAGGACTGGGAACAGGTTCGATAGCTACTGCTCTTGCCGCGCAACAGGTATAAACTGTCCCCTTGAGGACAAGTGAGAGCGGCAGTTCGAAACTTGCGAGCAAAGCTCAATAGGGGTGTAATCGGCTGTATAAAGCTCCCCTCCTTGTCTAAGGAGGGGCTAGGGGTGGTTGGACACGGTAATGCAAAACGACCTCTTATTCTTAAGAAGAGGCCTAAAAGAAGGCTGAAGCCGGCAATAACCAACCATCACCCCAGCGCCTTTATACCTGCCTCCATTTGCTGCAGGAAAAGGTGAATGTGGTAGCCGTCGGCCAGGGCGTGGTGTAGGCGGATGCTGAGTGGGAGTACTACCCTTTCGCCCTGTATTTCCAGCTTCCCGAAAGCGAGCTTGGGGATGGCGTCGTTCGGGTCGTCAGCGTGGGCGTGCTCCATGCCATTGTACTTAAACCAGGGCAGTGTGGTGGCATGCAGCAGGTCAGGACCGTTATAACCGTAAAACAGGCGGTTGCTCTTTTTTACCTCCTCCACTATGGCTGCGCTGTTGTGGCAGAAAGTGTGGAGGTCGGGGTGGTGGGGCAGGTGCACGAAGGCAACCGTCTTTTGCTCGGTGAGCATAGTGGTGGAAATATCCACGGCCTCATACTTTACCACCTCATCTCCTTCCAGACGCAGGAGGAAGCTCTCCGTTTTCCGGGCAGCTTCGGTGGCAGCATGCATGTAAGCCATGAAAACCGACAGATTGTGCTGCTTGCAGTAACGGTAGAGATTGGTGATTTCTATCTCGGTGTGGACATTGAAGAAGGGATTGGCGAATGTCCTGAAAAAATGGAAGTGTTCTTCCCGCTCCCAGCCTTTTACCTCGAACTGGGTTTTGGGGTGTCGTGTACCTGTACTCATGTCAGCGTTGATTGAGTCACAAAAGTACGGCTTCCCCGGGAAGGGACAGTGGTTCTTTTAAGGGATAATCTTGAACCCCACACCCAGCAGCCCATGAATGGCCACGTTGGAGAGGCGGGCTTCGCCGTTGGCTACGGGGACTTCCACATAAGATGCCGTCACGCGCCCTTCGCCAAGTATAAACCAGCGGTCTGCGAAGTATAAACGCTTGGCTACAGCAGCCTCCGCCATGGGTCCGGAAATATAGTAACCTTTGTTAAAGATGCCCTTGTTTTCGGGATAGGGGATACCGCGTATGGTAGATTCCGGGTGCGTGATGACGAGTCCGGCGCCGGCAGAGAGGGTCAGGCCATGTACCAGCCAGAGGCGGTTCAGGGTAAGTAAATTATACCCATCGGTGATGGAAAAGCGCTGCACCTCTGGCGGCAGGTTATCAAGTATAAGCTTGTGGTGGGTGAACTTGAGCTCCCAGCCTTTGGCATTTTGCCAGGTGCTCACCCGGATGTCATAGTACACGGGCGGGTTAAAAGGTTCGGTTCTATACCTGGCGTTTACCTTCAGGTCGGTCAGGTCGTTTTGCTCGATGTGCAAAGGTGTCCGGAAATTATGTGCTGCGCCGCCTGCCACCGCCACTTCCCAACTTCTGCCTTGCCCCAGGCCCGCCAAAGGCAGGCTCAAAACTATAACCATCAGCCACAACCCATACTTTCCCATCATCTCCGCTCACCTCCAACTTATAAATACTGCAGGCTGTGGGCAGATGTTGTGGCTATCTGCCCGCCATTACGGGGGCGGAGGCAAATACCTGCTGAATGACCTCCACCAGAGCAGCTGGATAAACGCCAACCAGCACGAGCAGCAGCGTCAGCACAGCCAGCGTGCCTACACTGGCCAGGTAAATGGAGGGGCGCAGGCGTGGACGGGGTTCTGCCTCTGCCTCGGGTTGTTGAAACATCACCGCCACCACTTTAATATAATAGTATAAGCCCACCACGCTGTTAAGCACGAGCATGGCTACCAGCAGCCACAGCTGTGTATTTACCCCGGCAGCCAGCACATAAAACTTGCCCACAAAACCGGCGGTAAGCGGAATGCCGGCCAGCGAGAGCAGCATGGCGGTAAAGGCGGTGGCGGTCCAGGGGCGGCGCCAGAGCAGGCCACGGTAGTCCTCCAGCAGCTCCGCATCGCGCTCGGTATCCGACAGCATCGCCACCACCCCAAAGGCACCGACAGTTGTAATAAAATATGCCACCAGGTAAAAGGTAACAGCCTCCACGCCCAGCCGGTTGCCGGCCAGAAAAGCCACCATCAGGTAGCCCAGGTGCGAAATAGAAGAGTAAGCCAGGATACGCTTCACGTTCGTTTGAAGCAGCGCCAGCAGGTTACCCGCAATCATGGAGGCAATGGCGACAATCGAGAAAATAGTAATCAGGGTAGGGTAGCGGAAGCCGTCTACCTCCATAAAAAAGCGAATCAATAGGCCCAGCACACCACCCTTGGAAACAGTGGCGATAAAGGCCGTCACCGGGGCAGGCGCGCCTTCATACACATCGGGCGTCCACATATGGAACGGTACCACGCTCAGCTTAAAACCAATGCCGATAATCATCATGCCAAAGCCGGTGAGCAGCAGCAGCGGGAGTTCCTGTAAATCGGCTATGGCCGTGGCGATGCCGGCAAAGGTCATGGTGCCGGTGCTGTAGTAGACCAGCGCCATCCCGAAGAGCAGAAAGGCCGAAGAGAAAGCAGCCAGGATGAGGTACTTGATGCCGGCTTCGTCGGAGCGCTCGCGGGTGCGCAGGTAAGAAATGAGCGTATATAAGGCCACGCTCAGCACCTCCAGGCCCAGGAACAGCGAGGCAAAGTGCGTGCTGATGACCAGGGTGCAGGCTCCGAGGGTAGACAGAATCAACAGGATGTAATACTCCTCCTTCTGCTCCTCACGCTGCTCAAAGTAAGCATAGGAGAGCATGCTGATGACCAGCGCCGTCGCCAGAATCAACCCGATGTAAAACACACCGAAGCCATCAATAACAAACAGCGGCTCTATGGCGTGGGCAGTGATGCCCCGCAGCTCAAACAGCGACAAAAAGGCCGCTACAAATGACACCGCCGTGATGACATAGATAATCTTATGATTCCGCCAGGCAGCCACCACCAGCATGTTGAGAAGTGCAGCCAGGGTAAGTATAATCAGCGGCATCAGGTGCAGGAAGTCTATTTGGGTCATGGCGTTATGTATTTTATGATGATTTATACTTTTGATGTCCCCTTTGAAGGGGTAGGACTCTACTTGTTAAAGAAGCCTCCTCATGGCGCGAGCGTCCACGCTCGTGACTAGCTATGGTTTGGGCCTCTGGCCCAGTCGGATTACAAATCCGACTTCATATATAAGGCACGGGTTACAAACCCGCGCCAGCAAAAAGTATTACTTATTCTCAGCTTTCTCAACCTTAAGTTCTACCGCCGGGACCTCTACCACCGCAACTTTCTCCTTCGCTTCCGGCTCCTGGTAAGCCTGCAGTTGCTGGTTTATACTTGGTTGCGCCGTGTCCAGTACCGATTGCGGGTACAGGCCAAGCCAAAGTATAAGTGCTATCATCGGCACGGCAATCAGCATTTCCCTGGCTGACAAATCCGGCAGGTGATGGTCGGAGGGGGCGGGCTCGTAGAAGACTTTTTGCATGATGCGCAGCGAGTAGGCCGTAGCCAGGACAATGCCAACCGTGGCGACAACCGTGAGCCAGTTATTGGCCTGCCAGGAACCGACCAGCGTCAGGAATTCGGCGATAAAGTTGCCCAGGCCCGGCAGGCCGAGCGAGGCCATTACGAAAATTAAGGCGAACACGCCTAGTTTTGGCGCTTTGGCCCAGAAGCCGCCCATCTGGCCCATGTCGCGGGTGTGCAGGCGCTCGTACAAAAAGCCCGCGACGATGAACAAGGCGCCCGTGCTCAGGCCATGGGCAATCATCTGCATCACCACGCCCTGCAGCGCCCACTCGTTAAAGGCAAACACGCCCAGAATCACAAAGCCCATGTGGCTCACCGAAGTATAGGCAGCCAGGCGTTTCAGGTCGGTTTGGGAGTAAGCCAGGATGGCTCCGTAGATAATACCAACAGCGCCCAGCAACATCGCCCAGGGAGCAAACTCTACCGCTGCTGTCGGGAACAAGGGCAGCACGAAACGCAGCAAGCCATAAGCACCGGTTTTGAGCAGCAGTCCGGCCAGAATCACGCTGCCGGCGGTGGGCGCTTCGGAGTGCGCATCGGGTAGCCAGGAGTGGAATGGCACCACGGGCAGTTTTACCAGGAAGGCCGCCAGGAAACCGAACATCAGCAAGCGGGCCGCCTCCGGGGCCAGCGCCGTACCGAGCAGCTCAAAGTAATTGAACGTATAAATACCTGTCTGAGAGCCGTGGATAAAGTATAAACCAAGTATGGCCAGCAGCATCAGCAGCCCCGAGGCCTGCGTGAAGAGGAAGAACTTAAAGGCGGCGTAGGTGCGGTTGGCGTGGCCCCACACCCCTATCAGGAAGTACATCGGGATGAGCATCACCTCCCAAAAGAAGTAGAACAGGAACAAATCCATCGTCAGGAAAACGCCCGTAATGCCCGCCAGCACCCACAGCAGGTTAAAATGGAAGAAGCCGGATTTGGTCCGGATTTCGCGCCATGATACGAGCACACTCAGGATGCCCAGGAAAAAAGTGAGCAGCAGCATGAGCAGGCTCAGCCCGTCCAGGGCAAGTATAAAGTTCACGCCCCACTGCGGAATCCAGGGAATCTCCAGTTGCAGCAGCCAGGGCGAGGCACCTAACGTGGAGGCCGGCAAGCTCAGCCACAGGTATACGGCAAGTATAAAATCAGCCAGCACGGCGAAGAGGGCAATCCAGCGGGGCAGCTCGGGGTGCCACTTCTTGGAGAGCCACGCCAGCAGTCCGCCGGCCATCAGGATTACAATCATCCAGAGGAGTATCATAGCAACAGGCTTATGGTGAGAATCATAATGGCGCCGAACACGATACCAACTACGTAGTTGCGCAGCACGCCGCTCTGGGTTTGCGAGAACATCACATGGAAGCCCTCGGCCGTACGGGCCAGACCGGTGTAAAAACTGTCGATGATGTCGCGTTTGTTGAGGTTGGCCAGGAACACGTATGGCCGCACGAACAGGTTATCGTAGAGCGCATCGAAGCCCCAACCCGAGAACCAGAAACGGTGCAGCGCCATGGCAAAGGATGAGCGTTCTATACTTGCCAGCAGCGCCGGACTCTTCTGGTAAAACAGGTAGGCCACCAACACACCGCCCAGCGAAACGACCGCCGCCAACGCCTGGAACAGCCACTCGTTGGCTGCCAGCAGTTCGTTGGCCGTAATGCCCGGTAGCACCGGCGCCATCAGCCCGGAGAACAGGGCCAGGTGAGCGAAATTATGCGGCAGCTCTATAAATCCGCCTACCAAGGAAAGTATGGCTAATATAACTAAAGGGATGGTGATGACTTTGCCCGGCGGATGCGCCACCTGCGTTTTAGGCTCCCCATAAAAGGTCATGAACACCATCCGGAACGTATAAATCGAGGTGATGAACGCGCCTGCGAGTCCGGCCAAGTATAGCCAGATGCTGCCCTGCGGGCCCGCCAAAGTATACCACAGAATCTGGTCTTTGCTGTAGAAACCGGCGGTAATGACGGGTAATGCTGCCAGCGAGGCGGCGCCAATCAGGAAAGTCCAGAACACGACGGGCATACTTTTGCGAAGGCCGCCCATCTGCCGCATGTCCTGCTCGTGGTGCAGGGCCAATATAATGGCCCCGGCACACAGGAAGAGCAGCGCCTTGAAGAAGGCATGAATCATGAAGTGAAATATCCCCGCCGACCAGGCCCCCACGCCCAGCGCCAGGAACATGTAACCGATTTGGCTGATGGTGGAGTAGGCCAGCACCCGCTTGAGGTCGTATTGCGTGAGGGCGGAGAAACCAGCCAGGAGCAGCGTCACCGCACCCACTACGGCAACGGCCATTTGTGCCACCGGCGCCAGGTCGAAAATTACGTACATGCGGGCAATTAAGTATACCCCGGCCGTTACCATGGTGGCGGCATGTATGAGCGCCGAAACCGGCGTAGGTCCTGCCATGGCATCGGGTAGCCAGGTTTGCAGCGGCAACTGGCCCGATTTACCCACCGCACCACCCAACAGCAGCAGGCCCACCAGCACAGCTGCCTGTGCCCCCACGCTCCATACTTCAGGGGCCTGGCTAAGTATGGTTTGGATGTGGAGCGTGCCGAAGGTCTGGAAAAGTATAAACAACCCGATGGCCATCGCGACATCACCCACGCGGGTAATGATAAAGGCCTTGCGGGCGGCGTAGCCGTTGGCGGGCTCTTTATACCAAAAACCGATGAGCAGATAGGAGCAGAGGCCCACCCCTTCCCAGCCAAAGTATAAAAGCAGCAGGTTGTCGGCCATTACCAACAGCAGCATCGAGCCCACAAATAAATTCATGCAGGCAAAGAAGCGGGAGAAGTCCGTGTCCCCGGCCATGTAGGCGGTGGAGTAGAGGTGAATCAGGAACCCCACAAACGTGATGACAAAGATGAAGACAATGGAGAGCGCGTCCAGGTGGAAGGCGATGGACGGATTAAAGCCCGCCACGTTAAACCACTGCCATACTTCCTGGTGGTAGAAAGCCGGTTTTTCAGCCAGAAACTGCAGGCCTAAAAGTATGGTGAGAAGGGCCGACACGCCCACGCTGCCCACACCCAATATAGCCACCCCTGCGCGCGACAGGCGGGTGCCGAAAAGGATGAGCAGCAGCGAGCCCAGGAAGGGCAGGGCCGGTATGAGCCAGATGTAGTTTTCCATAGTCTTATCCTTTCATAAAGCTGGCAGCGTCGCTGTCGAGGGTTTTAAGTTGATGGTAAATCTGCAGGATAAGCGCCAGCCCCACTGACACTTCCGCAGCCGCCATGGTCAGTATAAAAATGAACATCACCTGCCCGTCGGGCTGCACCCACCTGGAGCCAGCCACGATAAAGGCAAGGCCGGCGGCGTTGAGCATAATCTCCACTGAAATGAGCATAAAGATGATGTTGCGGCGAATCAGCACACTAATCAGCCCCAGCATAAACAAGACGCCTGCCAGCAGCAGGGCAGCTTCCATGGTTGATGCACTCATGCGGCTGCGCTCCTTTCCTGTAAAAACCGGTGAATAACTTTCTTCTTCTGCCTGCCCAGGTGGTAAGCTCCCACTATGCCCGCCGTCAGCATGATGCCGCAGAGTTGGACGCCTAGAATGTAAGGCCCGAACAAAGACAAACCCACGAGTTTGGCATCCACGGCAACCACAGCCCCCTCTGTTTGCGGAGGCGTTCCAGCCGCTACGATGTACACCAGCTCGGCCAGCAGCACCGCCGAAAGTATGGCCGGACCTACCCAGATAGAAGGGTTCAGCCATTCCTTCTCGCGCTGCACATCCTCCTGCGTCAGGTTAAGCATCATGATCACGAAGATGATGAGCACCACAATGGCCCCGGCGTAAATAATGACCTCCAGCGCCGCCATAAACGGAGCACCCAAGGTGAAAAAGACCACGGCCACCGACAGAAAGGACACGACCAGGTATAGCAGGGCGTGGATGATGTTGTAGCGCGTGATGACCATGATGGTAGAGAGCACGGCCACGGCTGCGGCGATATAAAATGTCAGTTCCATAGGCTAGGGGAGTAAGCTTTTAATATCTACAGGAGGCAGTTCGTTTTCAGCCTCGCCTTTGTCTTTTCCGCCGATGGCCATACCCGCCACTTTGTAATAATTGTAGCCATGGTACTTGCCCTGGCCGTTGATGAGCAGGTCCTTTTTCTCATACACCAGGTTCTGCCGGTTATACTCGCCCATCTCGAAATCGGGGATGAGCTGAATGGCGTAGGTCGGACAGGCCTCCTCGCAATAGCCACAGAAAATGCAGCGCGAGAAGTTGATGCGGAAAAAGTCGGGGTAACGGCGACCGGTTTCGTCTTCCGTGGGTTGCAGGGCGATGCAGTCCACGGGGCAGGCGGCAGCGCAGAGGTTACAGGCCACGCAGCGTTCGCCGCCGTCCGGGTCGCGCGTGAGCACGATGCGGCCCCGCCACCGCGTCGGAAGTATAGGTTTCTCTTCCGGGTAAAGGATGGTCTCCCGCTTATGAAACGCGTGCAGAAACGTGAGCCACATACTGCGCAACAAACTAAACATAGCTGCTCCTTTCGGTTTATAGTTCTTTTATACTTATGCTGTGCCGGGTCCAACTACCCCTAACCCCTCAGAGCTTCGCTCGCTACCTTCGAACTCCCGTTCTCGGTAGTCCAAGGCGGGGAATTTTCTTACTGCTTATTCAGCGTTGGTCTTTAACACAGGTCTATTTCTTATTTATGCTTTGAACAAAAGCTTCTGGGACTTCTCCTGATTTTGACACCCCTATAGTCCCCTCAAGGGGACAATTCAGCTTTCCGTTCTTGCACCTTCGGATTACAAATCCGCGGCTCCTATACTTTTGGATTGCAAGTCCTAAAGAGCAAGACTTTCTAACTTTTTAACCTTCTAACTTTCTAACTCCAAAACTCTCTAACTTCCAAACTCCTCAACTCTCACTCATCCATAGTACCACCCCAGCCGTTACCATCAGGTTCAGTAGCGTGAGGGGTAGCAGCACCTTCCAGCCATACTCCATCAGTTGGTCATACCTTGGGCGGGGCATGGAGGCGCGCAGCAGGACAAAAATCAGCAGGAAGAAGAGCGTTTTGAGGATGAACCACACGATAGGCGGCAGGAAGTCCGGGCCCAGCCAGCCACCAAAGTATAAGGTTACAATCATGCAGGAGATGAGCGTGATGCCCATGTACTCGCCGATGAAGAACATGCCGAACTTCATGCCCGAGTACTCCGAGTGGAAACCGGCAATGAGCTCACTCTCGGCCTCCGGAATATCAAAAGGCAGGCGGTGCGTTTCGGCGATACCCGCGATAAAGAAAATTACAAAGCCTACGATCTGCGGGATGAAAAACCACAGTCCCCGCTGCGCCTCCACAATCTCCACCAGGCTGAAGGAGCCGCTGAGCAAGACTACGCCCATCAAAGAGAGGCCCATGAACACCTCGTAGGAGATCATCTGCGCCGCCCCGCGCATGGCACCCAGCAGGCTATACTTGTTGTTGGAGGCCCAGCCGCCCAGTATAATACTGTAAGCGCCCATCGACGACATGGCCAGGAAGAAGAGCAGCCCGATGTTCAGGTCGGCCACAATCACGCCCGGCGCAAACGGAATCACCACAAAGCTCATCAGCACCGTCACCACCACAATGGCCGGGGCCAGCACGAACACCGGTTTGTCGGCAAAAGGAGGTATCCAGTCCTGCTTGAAAAACAGCTTAATCGAGTCGGCGGCCACAATCAGAAGGCCGAAGGGACCTGCGCGGTTCGGTCCGTAGCGGTCCTGGAACAGGGCGAGGCCACGGCGCTCCACCCAGATGAGCAGGGCAGCCACGTTGAGCATGACGAACAGCACGCCGCCGATGATCAGAAAGTAGTTTGGGGTTGCTGTTTCCATTTGATGTCTCGGTTAAGGATGGCCCAGGCGGGTAATTCGGCAAAAGGTACCCCAGGTAAGCCATTAGGCATGCCGGCGCTGCCGCTCGGGATGGTCTGGCTTAATTTTACTGGTAACTGGTAGATTTGTCCCTCGATGGAGAAACTCAGCAGCTGCCCCTCGTCCACCTTCATCCGGATGGCATCGGCTGCGTTGATGGCGACATACGGTTCCGGTATCCGTTCCCGGATGGAAGGCGACTGGTTGCTGAGCTCTTCGGAGCCATAGGTGTGGTGCAGCGGCAGCATGTACAGGTGCCCCTCCAGTGGGACAAACCGCTGCGGCACAGCCGTGGAGTAGGACGCGGTACCACTTGGCGTTATCAGCCGCACGCCCGGGTCGCCGCCCTTTAAATGGCCGCCTACTTCCTCCTGATACTTGTTGGTGGCCTGCTGGTTTGAGTTCCAGCCTGGCGTCCAGAAGAAGGGTATCATGGAGGAAGGTGGCTGCCCGCGGTAGCCCTCCATCGTATAGGAGAGGGGCGAATCAGGATCTTCAGCAGGCTTGGGCTCGCTCACATTGATGTTGGCCAGCATAGCGGTGCGGCCGCTGAAGCGGTGCGGCTCACGCGGGATACGCTGTCCGGCAATGCGGAAATCGGTTGGTGGTGCCGTTTTGCTGACACCCTCCAGTTCCGGGTATTCTTTGGCGATGGCCTTCACAATATCATCGTAGCCGTGCCAGTTGCTGATCTCCTCAATGGCCATGATGGTGCCAATCTCAGCCAGCCAGTGCCAGCTTTCTTGTATCTCTTCCGGCACCGGATGCACCTGGAAAAAGCGCTGTGCCCGCCCTTCGTTATTAACGAGCGTGCCATCCGCCTCAGAGAACGGCGCGGCCGGTAACAATATGTCTGCTTTCTCAGTGGTGGCGTTGTGCAGGTGGTCCAGCGCAATCACCTGTTTGCAGTTTTTGAGAAACTGATCGATGGTAGCGGAGCCAGCTCTGCGGTACAGGTCGTTCTCCAGTATAATCACGGTATCGGCATAGCCGTTCATCACCGCCTCAAACGCTGATTCGAGTTTATGGCCGCCGAGCAGGGCCAGGCCCATGCTGTTGCACTCGGGCACTACCAGGCTTATACCGGCGGCTTTCTCCCGGGCCACCAGCGCCTGGGCAATGTTGGCGGCGGCTTTCAGCACGCGCTCGCTGCCTGAGGAGGTGCCGGAGATGATGAGCGGGTTCTTGGCGGCCATTAGCGCATCTGCTATTTGCTGCGCCAATTCCTGCCCCTCCTCCGAAATCTTCCTCACCTCCGGAGAGTCCGGGTCAATGATGTTGGCGACGGCGAAGCCCAGCCGGGCAATGGTATCCGTTGAGTCGAAGAAGGTTTGGGTGGCCAGCTCGTCTAGCTTGGTGTGCGTGTAATGGGCGATGAACAGCGGGCCTTTCTCCGACTGCACCAGTTCCCGCACCGCCGCATCCTGCCACACCGGGATCTTGGCTTGGGATACTTCCTCCAGTATTGGCTTCTGCCGTACCGACTGCCGCACGGCCAGTGCCAGCATGGGAGCAGTGTTGGTCAGGTCCTCGCCAAGTATAAATACTGCGTCTGCTTTCTCCACCTCCCGCAAAGAAGGCGTGCGCGCCGGGCCATTCCGAAGTATACTTAGCGACAGGTCCACCAGATCATGGTCCACATCCGACACGCCGTGGTGGAAGTTGTCCTCGCCCACGAGCTTCTTCAGTACATAGTTAGATTCCAGGGATGCCCGCGGAGAGCCGATGCCAATCACGCGGCCGGCTCTGATGGCAGAGGTAGCCGCTTTCAGGGCCGGGTATTTTTCCGTTGCTTCGGGCAGGCGGCTGCGCACCAAAGGTTTTCGAATGCGGCCGGGGCTGTTGACAAACTCATACCCAAAGCGGCCGCGGTCGCAGAGGAAGTAGCCGTTCACCTCTCCGTTATAGCGGTTGGTGATGTTGCGCAAGGTGCCATAACGCTCGCCGGCGATGGTGTTGCAGCCCAGACTGCAGTGGTGGCAAACGGAGGCGGCAGAGGTCAAGTCCCACTTGCGGGTATAGTGCTGCTTGAGCGTTTTATCAGTGAACACGCCGGTGGGGCATACTTCGGCCAGGTTGCCGCTGAACTCGCTTTCCAGCACGCCGTCTTCGGCGCGGCCAAAGTATAAATGGTTGTGAGCGGCAAACACGTCCAGGTCCTTGCCACCGGCATAGTCTTTATAGTAGCGCACGCAGCGGTAACACTGGATGCAGCGGTTCATCTCGTGGTTGAGGAAAGGGCCCAGGTACTGGTTGCGGTAGGTGCGCTTCTGAAAAGTATAAGCCCGGTAGTTATGGCCCGTCATCACGGTCATGTCCTGCAGGTGGCAGGCACCGCCCTCGTCGCACACGGCGCAGTCGTGGGGGTGGTTGGTCATGAGCCAGCCGATGATGTGGGCCCGGAACTCCTTGGCCTCCAGATCAGCAATCGAAATGCGCATGCCGTCTCGCACCTGCTCCATGCACGACATAAAGAGCTTGCCTTTGGTGTCGTTCTCGTCCTTGTATACTTTCACGGCGCATTGGCGGCAGGCGCCAATCGAGCCCATGGCCGGGTGCCAGCAAAAGTAGGGCAGGTCCTTGCCGAGGGTGAGGCAGGTTTCGAGCAGGTTTTTGCCCGCCTGTACTTGGTAGGGGTGGTTATCTATATAGATGGTTGCCATACTTTGCTTTTGCTCCAGGGACAGTGGTGTTCGTGAATGTGCCGTTCAAAATCTTCTCTGAAGTATTTCAGAGCGCTCTGCAGGGGTTCCATGGCGCCGGGCGCGAGGGCGCAAAACGTGTTGCCGGGACCAAGGTATTTGGTATGAAAATCAAGCGTGAGCAGGTGTTCAGGTTTGCCTTCGCCTTTGTCTATCGCAAGTAAAATTTTCTCTACCCAGGGCAAGCCTTCGCGGCAAGGCGTGCAGAAACCGCAGGACTCCTGCGCAAAAAAGTGCTGCAGGTTCAGCGTAAAGCCCACCGGGCAGGTCTGGTCGTCAAGTATAATCATGGTGCCCGTGCCCATGCGGCTGCCGGCTGCTTGTATCGCGCCATAGTCCATGGGCAGGTCCAGGTGCTCTTCTACCAGAAAATCGGTGGAGGCCCCGCCGGGCAAAAGGCCGCGGAACAGGTAGCCGTCCTGCATGCCGCCGGCGTGTTCTTCCAAAATCTCCCGGATGGTGGTGCCCATGGGCAATTCCCAGCAACCGGGCTTTTTCACGCGGCCACTCACGCCGTATAGTTTGGTGCCGGCATCCTCTGTCAGGCCCAGTTTTTTAAACCACTCGGCGCCGTTGTTGATGATGTGAGGTAGACAGCAGAGCGTTTCCACGTTGTTCACAATGGTCGGTTTCCCGAACAAGCCGCTGACCTGCGGGAAAGGGGGCTTAGCTCTGGGGTTAGCCCGTTTTCCCTCCAGTGCGTTGAGCAAGGCGGTTTCTTCGCCACACATGTAGCGACCCACGCCCGTGTGCAGGTGCATCTCCAAATCAAAGCCGGAACCCAGTATGTTTTTGCCGAGATAACCGGCCTCGTACGCTTCCTGTATAGCCTGGGTGATTTCCTGGGCGGCTACTTTGTAAGCCCAGCGCAGAAACACATAGCTTATACTTGCCTCGATGGCGTAAGCGGCCACAATCATACCTTCGATAAGCTGGTGCGGGTTGCCCTCCAGCAGCAGGCGGTCTTTGAAGGTGCCGGGCTCCATCTCGTCGGCGTTGGCCACCAGGTATTTGGGCTGCGCTGCCTCAGGCCCCATGGGCACAAAGCTCCACTTCAGGCCCGTGTTAAAGCCGGCTCCGCCCCGCCCGCGCAGGTTCGAGTCTTTCACCAGCGTCTGCACCTCCTGGGGCGCCATTTCTTTCAGGACTTTTCGCACAGAGGCATAACCGCCCACTTGCTCATACTCTTTCAGGTTGAGAGGTTTGCGGCCAGGTACAATGTGTTGGGTCAGGGGCTTCTCCATAGGTGCCCGCTTTGGTTTTAGGTATACTTGCTCAGGATCTCATCCAGTTGTTCCACCGTCAGGTTACGGTACAGGTCGTTGTCAATCATAAGGGCGGGGGCACAGTCGCAGGTGCCGAGGCAGCAGTTGGGAAGCAGGGTAAAGCGGCCGTCTGCTGTAGTCTGGCCGTATTGTATGCTCAGTTTGTTAAAAAGTTGTTCTTTGATGCCCTCATAGCCCATTACGTAGCAGCTGATGCTGTCGCAGAGAAGGATCACATGCCGCCCCACTGGCCTGCGGAAGATCAGGTTGTAGAAGGTGGCCACGCTGTCGAGCTCTGCCGTGGACATGCCCACATAGTCTGCCACATCCTTCAGGCTCTCATCCGACACCCAGCCCTCCCTTTGCTGTACGATCTTGAGCGCTTCGATGCAGGCGTTCTTCGGCGAAGGTACCAGGCTAATCTCGTGGTCGATCTGATGTTTTTCTTCTGTAGTGAGCATATTGAACTTATGTTTTAGCCTCTAATTTTCATGTTTTTGTATAAACCGTAGCACTGCTTCATTAAACTCCTGCGGGTTATCCATTTCCATCTCATGAGATGCATGGGATAGTATAACACGCTCCTTATGTGGCAGGCACTTCTCCAGTTCTTCGGTAATCAGAATAAAAAACCTCGGGCTACTGTCGCCGGTGATTAATAAAGCGGGTGTCTCTACTTTCTGTAGGTCGGAGCGGGTGATGAAAGGAGAAAACATAAAAATGATTTTAGGGCAAACGATTCCTTTCAGTTCCTGCACATTATCCATAATTTGCCGCTGTACCTCGGGTGGCAAGGTGTCATAGATATCAGATTGGCCCATCACGCCATCCATGAATATTTTCACGGCCTTTAAATCATTTCCTTGTTCAAACGCCTGTGCGGCAGGAAGAGCAGTGTTTGTCTCAAGCTCATAAAGGAGTGCGTTCCCTTCTTCTGTGTTTGGGAGCAGAGGCATTACCGGCGGTTCGCCGAGGCAAAGGCTTTTGACAAGTTCCGGATGCTCCAGCGCAGTCAGTAGAGAAGTATAAGCACCGTACGAATGCCCTACCAGGTGAACAGGGCCCAGATCCAATTGCTGAATAAGCGCGGCCAGATCCCTGGCATGTGGCACGACAGTATAGCCAGCCGCATCACCTGCTTCATTGGCCGGATAAGCGTAGCGCCTGCTATAAGCAATCACACGGTACTGCTGCGCAAAAGCCTCCAGCTGCCCTTCCCACATCCGGTAATCGCTTAAGCTACCATGTACCAGCACCACAGGCTCTCCCTTGCCCTGCTCCGTGTAGTACAGGGTTGTGCCGTTTACATTGGCTTCTTTTAGCTCCGTGGATGTTACTTCTCCCATTTAACAGCTTGTTTATAGCGAAAATCATTAGGACTCTTAACTCCTCAACTCTCTAACTCCAAAACTCACCTATCTATGTCTGCCAGCACATAATCCATCGCGCCAAGTATAGACAGCAGGTCTGCCACTGTATAGCCTCTGGTAATGTAAGGCAGCATCTGCATGTGCGGGAAGGAGGGCGTGCGAATGCGCAGGCGATAGGGGGAGGTGTTGCCGTCGCTGGTCACGTAGTAACCGTTGGCTCCTTTGGTCGCCTCAATGCAACTCATTGCTTCCCCAACCGGCATTACAGGCCCCCAACTCACTCCCAGAAAGTGTGTAATCAGGGTTTCTATATCGTGCATGGTGTGCTTCTTGATGGGTGGTGTGGTGAGCGGGTGGTCTGACTTGTAAGGGCCTTCCGGCATATTTTTCAGGCATTGATCGATGATGCGCAGGCTCTGGCGCATCTCAGCCACGCGTACCACAGCCCGGTCGTAACAGTCGCCGTTGGCGGCAGTGGGTACCTCAAAGTCAAACATTTCGTAGCCGGAGTAGGGCTGTTTTTTGCGGAAGTCCCACTCCATGCCGCAGGCGCGCAGGTTCGGTCCGGTCACGCCCCATTCTATCGCTTCATCCAGCGTGAAAATGCCGATGCCTTTGGTGCGCGCCTTGAAAAGGCTGTTCTTCATCACCATCGCATCGTACTCTTTCAGCCGTTTGGGGAAGTAATCCAGGAAGTTCTGCACCAGCGTTTCCCAGCCTTTGGGCAGGTCCTGCGCCACGCCGCCAATTCGGAACCAGTTAGGGTGCATGCGCCCGCCGGTAATGGCCTCTACAATATCGAATACTCTTTCGCGGTCGGTGAACATGTAGAACACCGGCGAGAGCTGGCCCACGTCTTGGGCAAAGGTGCCGTACCACACCAAGTGGCTGGCAATGCGGAAAAGCTCGCACAGCATCACGCGGATGACCTTCACGCGGTCCGGCACCTGGATGCCGGCCAGTTTCTCCACGGCCATTAAATAAGCCAGGTTATTCATCACGCCGCCCAGGTAGTCCACACGGTCGGTGTAGGGCAGGTAGGTGTGCCACGACTGGCGCTCGGCCATTTTCTCCTGCCCCCGGTGGTGGAAACCAATGTCGGGAATGGCGTCTACGATGTCCTCGCCATCCAGCTGCAGCACGATGCGCAGGACGCCGTGCGTGCCGGGGTGCTGCGGACCGATGTTGAGGAACATGAAATCGCTGTCGTCGCTTTGCCGTTTCAGGCCCCATTCCTCGGGCTTAAACTGCAGGGCGGCCTGCTCCAGGTCCATCTTATCGTCGTAGAGGGCAAAAGGGCCCATTTCGGTGGCGCGGGCCGGGTGCTCCTTGCGCAGCGGGTGGCCTACCCAGGTGCGCGGCATCAGGATGCGGTACAGGTGCGGGTGCCCCAGGAAGCGGATGCCGAACATATCGTATACTTCGCGCTCGTACCAGTTGGCGTTGGCCCAGAGGCTGCTTATACTTGGCACGATCGGGAATTCGTCGCGGTAGCCTACTTTTAGCCGGATAAAGCTGTTGCGCTCGAAAGAGAGCAGGTGGTAGATGATGGTGAAGGCGTAGGGGAGGTGGCCGTTGTCGGGTTTGCGGGTGCGCTCGTCGATGGCCGTCAGGTCGTAGAGCATGCGGAAGGGCTGGGGGATTTCCTTCTTCAGGTATGTCAGCACCTCCACTATCCTGCCATGAGGCATCCAGAGGGTGAGGACCTCGTCCTTGGTCGTCTGTTGGGTGAACGTATCCTTCCCGAACCGCGACTGCAGTTGCGCTAATATGCTGTTCCCGTTTTCCATGGGTGAATCTGAAAAAAAGCCTGTGATGCTACGCTACTTCATGTTATGCTTTCTATAGTTGATTATTTATGATAAGTAAAATGCTTTGTATACTTTGGTATTGATTCTCTAACTCCTAAACCCTCAAACTCCTCAACTCTAAGTCTCCCTATACTTCATCCGGCGATCTGAACTCGGTCATTTTCGACCTCGCTTCCTGGCGCCTTTCCTTCACGTCGATTTTTTCCGGTTTGATGATGCCCTGTTCGCCGATTGTCCAGCTGAGCGGGCGTCTTTCCTTGCCCACGGACTCGGCCAGCAGTATAAGCCCCTCCATAAAGGCATCGGGTCGGGGAGGGCATCCGGGCACGTACACATCCACGGGCAGGAATTTATCCACCCCCTGCACCACACTGTAAATGTCGAACATCCCCCCCGAGTTGGCGCAGCTGCCCATCGAGATGACCCAGCGCGGCTCCATCATTTGCTCGTGCAGGCGCTTGATAATAGGAGCCATTTTGATAAAGACCGTTCCGGCGATTATCATCACGTCGGCCTCTCGGGGTGTGCCACGTATTACCTCGGCGCCGAAGCGGGCCAAATCATACTTGGGCGTCATGCTGGTGGCCATCTCCACAAAGCAGCAACTCAACCCGAAGTGGAATGGCCACATCGAGTTTTTCCGGCCCCAGGCAATTAGGTCCTGCAGGGTGGTGAGCATGATGCTTTGCTGCACCGTTTCCTCGTAGGAGCTGGTGCCGCTTGTGGCCTTTACAGGGTCATCGGGTTTGCTTAGCCACCATTTCATCGTTATTCGTTGTTAGTTATTTGTTGCTCGCACAAGGCGTCTTTTGTCCCTTGTCAACTAGTCTTTTGTCAACCAATCAGGCGGCTGGCTTCTGCATCATGCGCTTGTAGGCTGCCAGAATCTTACTGCCGTCCGGGCCGAAGTCCAGGGCGCCGTTGCGCCACTCGTACACCAGCACCACCACCAGCATCAGGATGAACACCGCCACGCCGGCATAGCCATACCAGCCCAGTTCTTTAAAAGCGATGGCCCACGAAAGTATAAACACCACCTCCACGTCAAAAATCACGAAAAGCATGGCCACCAGGTAAAACTGTGAGGAGAAGCGTATGCGGGCGCCTCCTGTACTTACAATGCCGCCTTCATAGGGCTCGCCGGTGGCGCGTTCCCTGTGCCGTTGCCCCAGCACGTAGGAGAGGCCAAGTATAAACCCCACCAGGCTGAGCACAATAGCGCCGTAGACCAACATGGGCCATAGCAAAGTTGTTTCTGCTGTTTCCAAAGTGTTTCGCCTCCTGCGAGTATGGTTTTGCGGCTGGCAGTGCAGCCGACATCAGTTAACTTCCTGTTATATAGTGCTCGAGGTTGTCGATGATAAATTTCTGCTCCTCAATGATGTATTTCACTATATCTCCAATCGAAACGAGCCCCACCAGCTTATGGCCTTCCATCACCGGAAGGTGCCGGATATACTTCTGGGTCATCAGTTTCATGCAGTCTTCAACTGTGTCGTCTGGTGTTACGGTGGCGGGATGCTCGCTCATGATCTCCCGTACCAACGTCTGTCTGGAGGCTTTCCCTTTGAGGATTACCTTACGGGCATAGTCGCGTTCTGTAAAAATGCCCACGAAACGGCCCTCATTCACTACCAACAAAGCACCTACGTCGTGCACAACCATCTGTTCAAGCGCTTGGTACACAGTAGCGTTAGGATTGATTGAAAGGACGTCATGACCTTTCTTCTGCAGAATATGTCGTACAGTGCCCATAGTTACCTCCTTTTAGCCCTCTGTAGGGGTAGAAAATGAATAATATAATGGTGCTATACGATTATTTAAAGTTATAGATGTAAATAGTATATAATATTTGTGAAAAATGTTTGAAGTATTTGTAAAAAGATTAGTTTTGGTGGTTCACACTATAAAATTTGATGATTGCCATCATTTATATTGTGTTTACAGTATAACTTCTCAAATATATTTCGTATATTGGGTGTATGGAAACATTGATTATAGGTTTGGTTCTGGCCCTGTATGGAGTGGCATACTTCATCTACTACTGCTATGGCAAAAAGCAGCGTCCACCACGCAAGCGTTTCGACCATTACTGGTAGTTGCAGTATGATGCACGCCATATGAGCGGTGCCCATTTTTGGGTGTAGCTGATCTCTCTGGAAGTCGGCTAACCGCATGTGCCTGCAATTGTAACCTGACCTATGTAAAAGCCGCCGGTTCTGAGCAACCGGCGGCTTTTATTTTTGCTGCTGTAGAACTTAGCTGTGATAGCTATGAGAGGTATAGCATTTTTGTTGAGGCTTTCTCCTACTCTCGGGTGGTATCATACCACAAAGTAGAAACGATGGAGGATGATTTGATGATATAAGGAGTATTTGCTCTATACTTTTATACCTTTCATACTTAGAAACGGCGCAGCATAACAAGAGGCCCTAATGACCGCCTGTTTAGTACGCATTCCCATTGTTCCTGAATCCGTGCCAGAGCGTGAGGAAAATTATCTTTAGGTCTAAAAGTATAGACCAATTCTCAAGGTACCAAAGGTCTGCTTGTACGCGTTTTAGCATTAGTGATGTTTCCTTTGTTTCGCCTCTAAATCCGTTTACCTGGGCCCAACCTGTAATACCTGGCGTCAGAAAATGTCGGACCATGTAATTATTAATAACCTGGGAGTAATCATGGGTATGTTTAAGCATGTGTGGTCGCGGTCCTACAACCGACATGTCACCCATAAAGACGTTGATAAACTGAGGCAGTTCATCAATGCTTGTCCTCCTAATAAACCTGCCAACCCTTGTTATTCTAGAGTCATTCTGGCTGGCCTGCAACAAATCACAATCGCTGTTAACCCTCATGCTCCTGAATTTGAGGCAATAAAAGGGTTTGTTGTTCTTGCCGGAACGCAACTGCTTGAAAAAGATTGGCCCCTCTGAATCTAAGGATATGATGATGGCAAGTATCGGAGTTAACCAACTTAGAATAAGCAGTATGACGAGAGATGAGAATATAACATCAAATACACGCTTCACTATCTCATTCGCTTTGTTTTCCAGAGGCTCTTGCCTTGGCTTAAGAACTGGAACATAACCAAACAGCTCGATTAAGTAATTTTGGTGCCTTATAGCTTTCATATCCGGAACCAACCTGAACCGGATCATATGTTTATCCGCTTCCTGAATCAAAGTTTCAATTCTGTCAGTTTCGTGGTGGGGCAGTGCACAAAATATCTCTTTAATATTGTTGCTGGTTGAGTAATTAATGCATTCCTCTACCTTGCCTAGATAATTCGAGTAGTTTGGGATTTTCGTTTTATCATCTTCAAAAACGCCAGAAATATTATATGCTAGCTGTGGATTAGATTTTATATAGTTGTAAAGGTCAATGCCTGTTTGTCCCAAACCCACAATAACGATGTTGTTCGTCTCCAACCAAAATGACCTGCTGTGTTTCCTTAGTAATAGAAATGAAAATCTCCAGGAAAGTATGAGTATCGGGAAAAGAGCAAAATAATAGATAAACGGAGTAGGCGGAACGTAAATATAGGGCATGGATAACTTGATAAGTATAGCCAGCGCGGTAAAAATGCACAAGGCGGCGATATTTGCTGACAATATCGGCACTGCCTCGCGTTTTAAAAGGTTGCTGTAGATGTTGAAAATACTAGCCCCGTAAAACCAACAGAAGTTAAGAAGAAGTATAGTTAGGCGGTAGTCGTATACATCCATCCAGGCCAAAGAATTGTCGGTCATCAGGAAAGAGAAGTATAAGGTAGCATTTAGCAGCGCATAGTCTACTACGACATTTATCCATTTAAATATGGTAGCATATTTATGAGCCATAGGATACGTCACTTTACACTTTTATGGAATAATCTTTTATTTTATAATTTAGGGTGATGATGAGAAGGTGTGTTGGGTTGAAAAATTTAATTTTAATATTAGAATTATACTAAAGTGCTTTAACTAAGATATGCTTTCTTAACTTTCTTTAGTGAAAGACAATAAAAAGGAGGTGAATACAGCGGTTTTAGATTTTACAAGTATGTGTTCCAGTTTGCTGTTGATTACATGACTTTAAAACTGGCAATTCAGGGAGGAAATGTTTTATCGAAAAATATCTTAAACGGAAGGACACTAATTTTGCACACAAGTAAGGTTGTGTCGTTTCAGCGGGATTTACTGTCTGATAAGTACACGATGTATCGAGCCGGAATTAGTATAACAACAGGCATAGGTGAGATCATGAGTGAGTCTATTCTGAATGCAACTATATGAAGTGAGGGTAGCTGTAATTGCTCCGCAGCGAAATATAAGGTTAGAGTACTTACGTATAGAAATAAGTAAAAAAGGAAAGCTAGTTTAGTGAGCTGGGGTTTTAAAAAGTAAAAGTGAATTATTGATAAGCACACGCTGCTGTAGAGTATCCTAAATACAAGATTTGCAGCTCTCTCTTCATTTTTTATAGAAAAAAAAGTATGTAAAATGTCTAAATCGGATCCCTGAAAAAAGCTATAGATTTTGCTCAAGCCTACTATAATCGAACCCTTAACCGCAGTTTCTTGATGACCTATTAGAAGCAATAGAATGAACAGACAGCCAAGTATGGCCCATCTCTTTTTTGAGGGTTGCTGCTTACGCTTCAGCGGTTTTTCCTGTAGCATACTTGTTTAGACCGGAGAGTCTTTTAGCCCATAGCATCCAAAGTGCAAAGATTACGGCATATATAATTATGGTAAAAGTATACTTATGATTAAACTCGACGGTGTGGCTATAGTAGTGTGCATTAATTGCTAGTGCTGTGACACGTAAAACGTTGACGAGATTGATTACAAGGATTCCGACTGGAATATAGAGTAGCTTCATTTCCCAGCGCCCAGGAAATGCGATGATAAATCCGCTGAATAAAGCCATAAGAATCATACCGTTACAGGCATGGTAAACAAAGACCATATCCATCCCATTTATCTGGATCATGTAATCGATTGCCCTGGCATTGTAACCGAGTATGTTCAGTAATGCCACACTTGCATTAACTACTTTAAATGTCAGTCTGTCTTCTAAGCCACTTAGCCAAAAGTCATAGAGTATAAACCAGCACAGGCACAGACCAAGGGTAAACAGCAAGAAGCGAAGCACATGGGAATACTCTTTCATACCTGAAGGATTTCAGTTTGGAACGCACAAAGCCAGAAATTTCAATCCTGATTGTTCTTCTGTTTTCTGGAATCCATTAGTTTCTTAAGCCCATAAGCAGCTCCCGCTGCAAGTAACACTCCACTTGCACCATCGATCGGCACACCGGTGGCACCCTTATTTCTACCTGGGGCTTGGCCACTTTTACCCGGCCTATCCTGTGATCTGCCTTGGGCAAACAAATCTGAAGAAAAACACGAAACTAAAAATAGTAGAGTGAATACTGATTTGATTATCAATGTTTTCATAACTATAAAAAATGAAGGTTTACTTAAATTATAATTGGGTGTAATTATAATTTATTTTAAAAGGGGTATGGGGTGGCGTTGTACTTAACATAGGAAATATCTACCATCAAGTGCTCCAGGTGTGCAGTAGGGGTAACTTGCCTATATACGGAGAATTTTTATATAATGGATGTATTTTATTTTATTATTTATGTTTTAGGATTAAAAAATTAGATAATATCATACTAGATTAGAATAAATACAGCAAGCTTCCAACAGAATTCTAAGAACAGAGAATGCGGTTTAGCCATTTATAACCCACCTATGGATTATCAAAATATTTAGAGTAGGCAGTTACAGTAATTCTCAAGAAGAGGAATTAAATGCGATACTAATTGCTTGACCGTGCAATAATTTACATTTACTAATTAAAAATGTAAACATGCCAATTTAACTATAAAAAAATTTAATAAAAAAAATATTAATTTGGATTATTGCGTATGATGTAATCAGGTGTTTTTTTAGATTATCATATCTATTTGCGCATTATGAAGCTTGCTTCTCCAATTAAAACTTCCTCGAATTTTACTGTCAACGCACCGCTTGGTGGTGTTGACAGTAATACTATGAAGTTTTGGGGAGTATGGGCTGCTGCTTTAACCCCGGTACTTATCATGTTCTCGCTTGTGCTGGATATTGCCCCGTTTATGCACATAGATGAATTTATGACTATTGATTTAGGGAGAGTCATACTGCAGCCTGATACAACTTGGTCTATAGCATGGATGCTTGAAAGGAACCAGGCTGCTTTTGTGTTCTTCTATGTTGGTCCTGTGCTGCAAGAGTTGGCTTACCAAAGTATAGGGGAGTATGGACCGAGAATCTCTGGCATTCTGGGTGCAGTAGCAGCAGCAACAGCTATGGTGGGCTGGCAACATACAAGAGGAACCTCAGGCTACGCCAGTTTAGTCCTAGGTTTAATCTTTCTGCTCGACCCTATTTTTGTGCAGGCCTACACCATAGGCCGCGTGGATGGTTGGGCCATGGCTGCCTGCCTGACCGCCTGTTGGTGTTTGGAAAGTATAAATAAAGAAGATGAAATTGCCGCCGTGAGGCATAAATTAATACTTGCCGGAGGCGCCACGGCGCTTGCATTCTTCATCTGGCCCTCTGCTATTTTCCTGCTGCCATTAGTGCTGTTTCAACTCTTTACCGTTATCAAACGGGCAAAAACAATCAAACCCCGCCGGAAGGTACACCAGAATAATGCTGTTTTTCTATTTATAATAGGTGGTTCCATAGCTTCAGCTGCTCTCCTTATTCCTATTGCTCCGAAATTACTTGACCTTTTGGGTAATGTAATAGATGGAGTAATCATTAATTCCCGCACAGGCACTGCTAACTATACTTTATTGGATTCACAGCGGATAACCACCGGTATTAAACACCTGCTACAGGTCTTGAAATTCACTCCTGTATTGGTAACTATGGCCTTGATAGGGGCTTTTCGGGGGCGTGAGTGGGGTTTAATAGCTGCTGGGGCAGTGGCTACTTTATTAATGATAGCTACAGTGGTCTACTCACACCGCATTCAGTATTTACTGCCTTATTTCATTGTGATGACTTCTGGTCTAATTAAGAGGGAGACAGGGAGTAACTTAACAAGTAAAATCAAATTATCAGGAGTCTTAGCCTTAGCATCATTATTAGTCTGGTCTGCAGGCCTTTCATTAATTGCACGTTCCATTATCGCCTTTGAGGGAAAAAGAGAGCTTAATAGAGGGCAAATATATGCGACAGCTCAGGAAATGATCGGGGTGGGTGAGTATGCTGTGTACTCATTTCCCTACGAGTTTTACTATGCAGGCCGCTCTTTGGGCTGGAAGATGTATAAGCCATACTTGGCAGTCGGGGTAGATCCGCTCCTCCACCACGAGGTATTGCAGCGCATGCTTAAGAAAGTAGACTTTGCGATTATGCCTTTGCCGCGGCTAACGCCTGAACTTGAAGAACAGATACAAAAAGCAGGCATGTATGAAAAGGGAGTATACCAAGTTTACGAGGCTTCGCTGAGCGGCTCAGACAACAGAGTGACGAATAAAACCAGGCTGCAAACATTCTTTTTTATACCAAGACAGCCCTATGGCCCCTATAAGCTTTATGAAAAAATAAAGCTTACTAAGATGGCTAATTAATTAAAGTATTTATAAGTAACCCTACACAAATTATGTCAATACAGGCAATATCTCATCCGTCCCACGACAGGCTTTTTACTGCGCGACAAGTAAAAACTATGTCTGCTAAACGGCTGTGGGGGATATGGGTGGTTGCCATGCTAATCTCCTTCCTGGTGCAGCTTTTAACTATAGATGTCTTGCCCCATATCCAGCAGGATGAAGCACAGATTACAGACTATGGAAGGTTAGCCCTTCATCCTGAGAGTGATTGGTCAGTAACTTGGAGAGTAGCTGACGGAAAGCCTTTACTTTTATGGTCATATATAGGGCCACTAATTGCCGAAACAAGCTTCCACCTATTTGGACCTTCTGGATTGGGGCCAAGAATAGCTTCACTTATAGGAGGGCTTCTTGCAGCATCCATGGCCTTAGGCTGGATGTTGGCGCGCAAAATACCGGTTTACGCTGCTTTCGGCCTTAGCCTGGCACTTCTGCTCGATCCCTTGTTCCTCCTTTCTCAGCGGATGGCAAGGGTGGATAGTTGGGTAATAGCCTTGTGTCTTGCTACCTGTTGGGTTCTACATTCTGAACTAAAGAAAGAGAGGAATACTCTCTTTAGATGGCAAATCATGGTTGCTGGTGGGCTAACTGCGATGGCCGCATTGGTCTGGCCATCTGCAGTCTTTCTTTATCCGCTAATTATGTTAGAGCTTGTTCAACTTCCGGAATCCGAAAAATCAGGCCCAAGGAAGTGGAGGAACATTTTGATAAATGGGGTCTTGTTTGCCTCTGGGGCACTGATTGCAACAGGTATTCTGGTGTTACCTGTTTTGCAGAGCATTGTAATCATCTACAATGACATGACCACTATGTTTTCACAAAACATTGACTCTACCAAGACACTGCAAGAGCGCTTCTTTGGAGTGTTTCAGTACCAATCCTGGGTAAAAATGTTAAGAGCATTCGCAAAAACGTTTAGCCCAATTCTGCCAATACTGGCTTTACTTGGGGCTATAGCATATCGGAAGCATGGTGCAGTAGTGGTGGTGTGCCTTACAGCAATTGGCATTATTTTCTCCACCCTAATTTATGAGTTTAGAGTTCTCTATTTAGTGCCATACTTCTTAGTTCTAAGTAGCGGGCTCTTTCTGAGGTCATCTGATAAGCCGTCGAGTTTACTGTTCAAAAGAGCAAGTAAGGGTGCACTAATACTTTTAATACTCTGGTCTGTAGGAACCTCCCTTTTTCTTAGAACCATTCTTGGAACCGAAGGCAAAACCGTGCGTGACCGCGAAAAGATTTATGAAGCAGCGAACACTGGGATTGGCCCAGGTAATTACAATGTTTATTTAGGCTTCACCTACGAGTTTTATTTTGCGGGAAGAACACTTGGTTGGAATCTGTACACGCCTTATATACAGTACTCCTTTGACAACCAAGGTAATTGGATAAGAGAAGTAAATCACGTGCCGGACAGCAAAGTTATTGATCTTCTCAATCTTATGGACTATGCCATATTTCCGAGGGGCAGCGTAGATGAGAAACTTGCATATCAGCTAGCAGAGGCTGGGTTGAGGTATAAGAGTACTCTGTATTTAGGTAATGAACAACCTGTGAGGCAGAGGTTTACGACCGAAAATAGAGACAGGGATGTTCTACTGTGGTTCTTGCAAGGCAAAGAAAGCTACGGCTCCTACCTGATTTATTCTCGTGATAAACCTCTGGCAAATACAACAATACCTAAACTCAACTAACCATTTAATGATGTCTGTAGATCTCTTCCAAGGTTTACAGTGGAACGAAAGTATAAATTAAAACAACCAGATTATATAAATCCTACACAAGTATAGACAGTTAGCTATGCAACCCAGAATGGCATCCATACAAGTTCTTAATCCTCGTCTTCCTCAATCGGGGTTAAGAAGGTTACTAGCAGACCGCTTTTGTTGGGTGTGGCTGTTTGCAATCGCGATAGTGTCTTTTATAATCGCATCAACTTTAGAGTATGCTCCATTCCTGTTTGTTGATGAGTTAATGAACGTGGATTTAGGCAGGGTGATACTTAACCCGGAAACAGACTGGTCGATTGCCTGGATGACTGAGACCGGTACACCTGTTTTTCTTTTGTCCTATATAGGTCCTGTTCTTCAGGAAGTATCCTATAAACTACTGGGTGAGTTAGGGCCACGGTATTCTGCACTGCTGGGAGCATTAGCGGCTGCAACAGTTATGGTGGGCTGGCTGCGAGTAAGAGGGGTGACCAAAGTAATAGCGTTTGCTTTAGGACTTGCCTTCCTGTTAGATCCACTTTTTGTACAGGCCTATACGACTGGCCGGGTGGATGGCTGGGCAATGGCGCTCTGTTTATTAAGCTGTTTCTTGTTAAGATATGCTACAATAAACCTTAAAAGTGGTTCAACATCCACATGGTTTGTCCTCATAAGTGGTGCAATAGCGGCTGTTGCTGCCTTTACGTGGATATCAGCACTGTTACTGTTTCCATTGATTTTATCGGAACTTATCATCTTGCTTAAGAAGAGTATAACGCTATTCGGAATACGGAAGGGTATAGCTGTACCCACACTGAGTTTCACCTTAGGATGCTTGGCCACCTGCATTTTGCTTCTGGTACCAATAGCACCGAGGCTATTCGCTTTATTCGAGAATATAGTTAAGGCCATAAGTATAAACTTGAACCAGGGGGACAATACAAATCAGCAGCACTACTTCATGTACTTCTTTTCGCAGTCTATAGAATTGCTGAGGATTCTGAAGTTTACCCCTTTTGTTTTTATAACAGCCTTAATAGCTGCCATCTCTCTCCGGGAAATTAGTCATGTTCTTGGCCTCGCATTGATTTGCTTTATACTTCTACATACAGTGGTTTATACAAGTAGAGTACAGTATCTATTACCATACTTCATAGTGCTCACCTCTGGTTTTCTGCAGCAGGATTCTCAATTTTTTAAAAGATGGACTGTGTTAAAGTTGGGCATATTAAGTTTAATTATTTTGTGGGCGGTTAGCTTAACATTGGTTGCAAGAACAAGTGTAGCCTTTACAGCGCGCGAGGAAAGAGACAGAAATCTTGTCAATCATGCTGCGTTGGCGATGGTAGGCACGGGCAGTCATAAAGTTTATGTGCCGTACGAGCTTTATTACGCTGGCCGATCTGCTGGCTGGAATATGTATCGTGCATACTTATCCTTCAATGCCACCTTATCATTAGAGGTCCTTCTTAAGATTTTACCACACGTGGACTATGCTATAATTGAGCAGCCCTCAAAGGAGCTCGAAGTAGTGCTAATGAGAGATGGGTGGCGTGATAAAGGAAGTATAAGTTTATATGAGAGTCCGGCAGAGCCCTTCAACGGTGTAACCACCAATGATATGCGGATAAGGAACCTGTATCATATTAACAGGAAGCCTTATGGTCCCTACAGACTGTTTGTGAGGGAAAACAAGAGCCTATAACAGCTCATCATGTAATGTGTAATACCAGGTGTAAAATCCATGATTTAAACAACAAACTATGGTAAATGTAGGCATCATAGGATATGGGTACTGGGGACCTAACCTTGTCAGAAACTTTTTTGCTGCAAATGATTGCTGCGTGAAAACAGTGGCGGATGCGCGACCAGAGCGGCTGCAGCTACTTGCAAAAACTTTTCCCTCTATTGTGGGGGTAAAGGATGCTGATGATATTATCTATGACCCTGACATTGATGCTATCATCATTGCGACACCTGTGTCTTCTCACTTTACGCTGGCCAGAAAAGCACTGGCAGAGGGCAAACATGTGCTGATAGAAAAGCCGATGACTTCCTCTGCCGAAGAGGCTGAACTGCTCATAAACCTCGCGATGCAGAAAAATGCGATGCTCATGGTGGACCATACATTCCTGTACACAGGTGCTGTGCAGAAGATGAAGCAACTGGTAGATAACCAGGAGCTTGGGAACATAAAATACCTTGATTCAACCAGGATTAACCTCGGGCTGTTCCAGTCTGACATAAATGTGCTTTGGGACTTAGCTCCTCATGATCTTTCCATTCTGAACTATATCGTGCGCGAGCGCCCCTATAGTGTTAACGCCACAGGTATTACTCATACAAATAATAGCATTGAGAATATTGCCTACCTGACCGTGAACTACGCCTCTGGGTTTATAGCGCACTTTAACTGCTCCTGGACAAGCCCAGTGAAGGTTAGAATGATGCTGATAGGAGGTGACCAGAAGATGATTCTCTACAACGACCTGGAGCCGACTGAAAAGGTTAAAATTTACGATACAGGGTACAGTTACCTGAATGATGAAGAGATTAAAAAGGTGCGCATCGACTACCGAACAGGTGATATTCATGTTCCAAAACTTGAAACCACTGAGGCACTTCTGGGTATGGCCAATGATTTTATACAGTGCATCCAGCAGCAGAAGCAACCGAAGTCATCCTGCCATTTGGGTTTAGATGTTGTCAGGATCCTGGAAGCATCCAATGAGTCTATAAAGCATAATGGCCGCGAAGTAATTTTAGAGTCATCCACAGTGCCAGTTATAAATACTAATCACGAAATATTAATCTAACGCAATGGATATTATCACAATAGACAACGAGAAGCAGAGCTTACATAATGTGAGGCTCGGCAAGGATGTAAAGATTTACAACTTTGTAAATGCCTACGGCTGCACCATAGGTGATGGCACAAAAGTGGGCACCTTCGTGGAGATTCAGAAAGGAGCCTCCATCGGTAAGAACTGCAAAATATCCAGCCATACTTTCATTTGCGAGGGTGTACATATTGCTGACAATGTTTTTGTGGGGCACAACGTCACTTTCATAAACGATAAATTCCCGCGGGCAACCAATGAAGATGGTTCTCTGCAGAGTGAGAAAGACTGGAAATGCATTGAGACCTATGTAGAAGAAGGTGCCTCCATCGGATCCAGTGTTACCATATTATGTGGAGTGCGCATCGGCAGGAAAGCCATTGTAGGAGCCGGATCTGTGGTAACCAGAGATGTACCCGATAATGCCGTTGTTGCAGGTAACCCAGCTAAAGTTATTAAAAGCACCCATCAAATACTCGTCTGATATGGAAACGATAGCTATCCGGGAGAAAATACCTTGTCTTAACCTGAAGGGGCAGCATGAGCAGATAAAGCATGAAATGTTCGAAGCGTTTGAGAAAGTGTATGACAATACTGCATTCTCAGGAGGGCCGTTTGTGGAGGAGTTCGAGCATAGCTTTGCCGCCTTTTGCGGAACAAAGTATGCTGTGGGAGTTAACAACGGTACATCCGCTTTGCATCTTGCGCTGTTGGCTTTAGGCATAGGAACTGGCGATGAAGTAATAGTGCCGGCCAACACATTTATTGCCACTGCCTGGGGGGTGACCTACACAGGGGCAACCCCTGTGTTTGTAGACTGTTCTTCTGACACCTGGGAGATAGACTCGAGCAAGGTAGAAGAACGGATTACCTCCCGAACCAAGGCTGTTATAGGTGTGCATCTTTACGGGCTTCCCTTTGATGTAGAGGCGCTAAAAGTTATATGCCAGAAGTATGGACTTTACTTGCTGGAAGATGCCGCACAGGCCCAGGGAGCCAGGTACAAAGGAATTCCTGTGGGAGGTTTCGGGGAGATGGGCTGTTTTAGTTTCTATCCAGGTAAAAATTTAGGTGCCTGTGGGGAAGCAGGAGGCATCACAACCAATAACGAGGTGTATTACAAACACCTGCAAAGCTTGCGTAATCATGGTGCATCCGTTCGTTACTATCATGATGAAGTAGGTTATAACATGCGGATGGGCGGGCTTGAAGGAGCATCCTTAAGTGTGAAGCTAAAATACCTGCCAAGTTGGAATGCCCGCAGAAAAGAAATAGCCAAGCGATACCAGCAGGAAATCAACAACCCGAGCATTCAATTACAGCACCAGCCGGAGTGGGGCGAATCTGTATATCATCTTTTTGTAGTGACCGCGCAGGATAGGGATGGCCTTCTTAAGTATCTGAATGAGCATAACATTTTCCCTGGCTTGCACTATCCTGTTTCCTGCCATTTGCAAAAGGCTTATACATGCTTAGGTTATAAGGAGGGAGACTTCCCTAACGCCGAATATCTGGCGGGGCATTGCCTGTCGTTGCCCATGTATGCTGAGATGACGGATGAGGAGGTAAGTTATGTGATCGAGAAAGTTAACGCCTACGGCAATGCCTAAGAAGAAGCTCATAATCTTCCCATTCAACGGCAACGGAATTGAGGCCTTGGACTGTATCAGCACCGACGAGTACGATTTTATTGGCTTTGTGGATGATATCCGAAAAGAGTCGAGCCACTATGATATTTATACCCGTGATATTCTGAATCAATATAGGGAAGTTTACGTGCTTGCAGTACCTGGCAGCCCGGCATCTTTTCGAAAGCGTCAGGAAATAATCAGCTCTTTAGGTATAGATAGTAGCCGATTTGTATCGGTTATACACCCTAGGGCATCGGTTGGAAGAGGCGTGCAGGTTGGAATGAATTGTCTAATTATGGCAGGTGTGGTACTCACAAGCAATGCTCAGATAAAGGACCATGTCTGCATACTTCCGAACTCTGTGGTACACCATGATGCAGTTATTGGCGACTACACACTCATAGGGAGCAATGTGGTTATTGCCGGAGGAACGACTATCGGAAAGAACTGCTACATCGGGAGCGGCTCCAATATCATCAACGGCATAAGCATAGGTGATGCATCGCTGATAGGCTTAGGGAGTAATGTTCTGAATCATGTAAAGGGTAATGCTAAAATGGTGGGAAACCCTGCCAGAGACTTAAATGCCCATATCAAGCAGGAAGTATTTTAAACAGCGGTGGCATGGCAAAAGTATCAGTGATTATACCAGTCTACAACGAGGAGGAGAACATACATCGTCTGGTGTCTGAATTGAATTCATACTTCCAGGACGAGCCGAGGTTCTCTACTGAGATTGTCTTTGTGAACGATGGCTCGTCAGATGCTACGATGGCGAGACTGAGAGAGGCCCCACACCATGCCTATACGTATAAAATCATAAGCTTTTCCAGAAACTTCGGTTCGCACGCCGCTTTACGCGCGGGCATTCAAAAGGCACAAGGTGATTATATCACCTTCATGTACGCTGATTTACAGGACCCCCTCACCTTGGTAAGCCGGCTGTATGAAGAGATGGAAAACAAAAAGGTAGACATTGCCTGGGCATTCAGAAACTCAACAGCGGTGTCCACCTCCGATAAGCTTTTCTCATCGGTTTATGCTACGCTTATGCGCAACTACGCAGTGCCCAACTTCCCTAAAAAAGGGTTTGACATCGTCATGTTCAGCAAAAAAGTGAAGGCGTGCCTAGATGAGGGCATCGAGAATAACTCTTCTGTTTTTATTCAGATTCTGAATTTTGGCTTCAGGCAATCCGGTATCACGTATGATAAGGGAAAGCGATTAGCCGGAAAGTCGAAATGGACCTTGTCTAAGAAAATAAAGCTTTTGATTGACTCCTTTGTAGCATTTTCCTTTGCCCCGATTCGGCTAGTGTCATTTATCGGGATAGTCTTCTTCGTGTTGGGTGTTGCCTGGTCAGGCTACATTATTTTCCGGAAGGTATTTTTTGATGACTTAGCCAGTGGCTGGCCAGCGCTGTTATCCATCCTGATGGTAGGTTTTGGGATTACCAATATTTCGCTTGGTATCATAGCAGAATACTTGTGGAGAACCCTCGATGCCAGCAGGAAGAGGCCTGTGTTTGTGATTGACGAAGTGGTAGAAGAGGCAATGGAACCAGCGTCTGTGCACAACGTACTTCTAGATGTATACAAATGAGCAAAACAATCTTATATATCCTGCTGTATGCCGCTTTCAACGTGTCGGGGGCCGCTTTGATTAAATGGCAACTGAAAGGGAAGAGCCTGGAGACAATAGGGGAGTGGTTAAAACTCATGCTTAACCTGCCCTTTGTGGCCGCTTTTATGCTCATCGTTTTTTCAGCACTGGCATTTTTTAAAGCCTTGTCTACAAACAACTTTTCGCTTATCATACCTATTGCAACAGGTATAAATTTTATACTTACGATAGCTGTTGGCTACTATCTGTTTCAGGATAGATTATCGATGCTTTCTTTCGTAGGCTTCATCCTCATTATCACCGGAATTATTGTACTCAGCATAAACAACCAAGCCCATGCATAACAAAATAAAGAATAGCAGCATCCTGGTAACGGGTGGTGCAGGTTTTATAGGTTCTTATGTTGTTGAAGAGCTACTCCGGTACGAACCGGCCAAAATCATTATTCTGGATAACCTGATACGCGGAAGCATTGATAATATGAGCTCTTTCATCCATAACCCGGTGGTGGAGTTTGTAGAAGGTGACATAAGGGATTATGCGATAGTGGAGCAATGCTTGGAAGGTACAGATTACGTCTTCCACATGGCTGCCTTGCGGATTAATGCCTGCGCTGCAAATCCCCGGGAAGGTTTTGAAGTAATGTTGGGAGCCACTTTTAACCTGGCGGAGTTGTGTGCCAAGTATAAGGTGAAAAAAGTAATCTACAGCTCCAGTGCTTCGGTGTATGGATTGGCACAGCACTTCCCTACACCGGAAACAGACAACCCCTATGATAACCAAACCTTCTATGGCGGAGCCAAACTATGGGGAGAACAACTGTTCAGGAGCTTCAAGTTTATGTTTGGTCTGGACTACGTGGCACTGCGCTATTTCAATGTGTATGGCGCCCGCATGGACACGGACGGAAAGTATACCGAAGTGATGATTCGGTGGCTGGACTGCATTCGGGATAACAGGGCTCCTTTAATTTACGGAGATGGAAGTACCACTATGGATTTTGTATATGTCAGGGACGTAGCCAAAGCGAATGTAGCCGCATTGCTATCAGGGGTTACAGATGAGGTTTTCAATATTGGCAACTGTAAGGAAACAAGTTTGAAGGAGTTGCTGGAGGTACTTCTGAAGGTAAACAACTCATCCTTGATACCTGAACACAGGGAAGAAAACACGGTGAACCCGGTAAGCAGAAGATTAGCAGATAGTAGCAAAATAAGAGAATTGCTGCACTTTGAGCCGACAATAAGTTTGGAGGAAGGATTAGCTGAACTGAGCAAGTGGTATTTTGAGAGGAAGCAGGAAACAACGCTAAGCATATGATACCTATAGCAAAGCCTTACTTAACAGAGGAGGAAGCCCAGGCGGCTTATGACACCATCTTATCAGGTTGGATTACGCAGGGACCTAAAGTGCAGGAGTTCGAAGAGAAGTTTGCTGCGTACACAGGCGCCAAGTATGCGGTAGCTGTTTCCAACTGCACAACGGCCTTGCACCTTGCTATGATAGTCGCTAGCATTGGCCCAGGTGATGAGGTGATTTGTCCCTCCATGAGTTATATCGCGACGGCTAATGCCATCAGGTATGTAGGTGCTACGCCTGTATTTGCAGAAGTAGAACCGGACACCTATAATCTCGATGCAGCTGATGCTGAAGCAAGAATTACAGACAGAACGAAAGCTATACTTCTCGTGCATCAGATAGGTATGCCTGCAGATATTGACACCTTCAAGGATTTATGCAGCAAGTATAACCTCAAGCTTATAGAGGATGCTGCCTGTGCAGCTGGCTCGGCTTATAAGGGAGCAAAAATAGGTTCTCACTCTGAACTGGTATGTTTCTCTTTCCATCCCAGAAAGGTGATTTCAACAGGTGATGGAGGCATGATTACAACGAACCGGGAAGATTATTATGACAGGCTGAAGCTGTTAAGGCAGCACGGTATGTCTGTAAACGACCGGGTTCGCCATGAGGCCAACAGGATAATCTTTGAAGACCACGTGGAGCTTGGGTACAACTACCGGATGACTGATATACAAGCTGCGGTAGGTATCAAACAACTCGAGAAGCTGGACTGGATTGTTGAAGAACGCAGAAAGATAGCGGCGGCTTTCAATCAGGCATTTAATGGTATTGATTCCATTCGACTGCCACAGGAGCACGAAGGTTACTTTAGCAACTACCAATCCTATAGTATTTATCTGAAAGACACAGCTGCAGTAAGTAGAAATACCTTGATGCAAAAGCTGCTAGATAGAGGTGTAGCTACCAGACGGGGTATTATGAATACGCATCGGGAAACAGCCTATAAAAATTATGCGCCTGATGTCTCGCTTCCTGTCTCTATGGAATTACAGGATAATTCAATCATACTGCCCCTGTATGTGCCGATGAAGCCAGAGGACATAAATTATGTGATAGATTGCTTTAAGAAGGAGATATTGCCTGTTGCGCAAATAAAGCTTTGTTACAGGAAAGAACAAGGTTAAAGAATATTTTAAAGTAAAAGGGATTTAGGTTACGGCAGTACTTTTTAATAAAATAACATAGGGTGTATAGAGGAGTGTTTATGGTATTCGTTAGTATTGATTTGACTTTTCAAATCTGAAGTTACCCAAATTAAAGCCAAGTAAAATATCACGCCTAAGAGTTAAAAGTATAATCTATAAAAATAATCACAATAATTATGGTTAATATTTTATTGATATCGTATATGACATAAAATGTTTTTAGAGGTATTAACCCCACAGCATATGATTTCCAAAGCCCTATTCTTCTGCTGCCTCTTATTTTTAGTTGGTTGTTCTCCGAGGAACCTGACCTACTTAAGTGATTTAAAAGAACAGGAGACAAAAGAAGAAGAGATTATAAATAATGTTGAGCCTACAATTCAGGCGAACGATATTCTGGATATTACTATTACAAGTCTTAGTGCTGAGTCAAACGTAATGTTCAACAGTGGTATAATTCAGGTTGGGGGAGGCAGTGGAAATAATCCTGGAGCATCGGTAAAGCCGGTAGGTTACCAAGTGGACAAAAATGGCTATGTGCTTATCCCGGTGCTGGGAAAGGTACACCTGGCAGGGCTTACCAAAGAAGAGGCTAAAGAGAGACTGACTTCAGTTCTGAGTAAATACGCCAGAGATCCGATTGTTGATATGAGGTACATGAATTTTAAAATTACTGTTATTGGCGAGGTAAATAATCCTTCTACATTCACTGTGCCACATGAGCGGATAAATGTATTGGAAGCGCTGGGGCTTGCTGGAGATATGACACCTTACGGTAAGCGCGAAAATGTGCTGATTTTACGGGAACAGGATGGAAAACGCATTACGTCAAGGGTGAATTTAAACAACAAAGAGGTACTTAACTCCCCGTACTTCTATTTACAACAAAACGATATTGTCTATGTAGAACCGGATAAAGTAAAAGCTGTACAAGTTAGCCCGGGACGCGCTAATTTTCAATTTGGACTCTCTGTTGGACTAGCATTATTGTCTGTAGTGACAATACTAGTAACTCAGGTTTTTTAAGAGCAGAAGGTTATGCGAGAGAAAGAATTATTCCCACTCAAATCTGAGCAACCACAAGCAAAAAACATAAGAGAGATAATCAGCCAATACACAAAGTACTGGTATCTCTTTTTAATTGGAGGTTTATTAGGTTTTGGCGGGGCCTACCTCTATTGCTTATATTATACTATCCCACAATACCGTATAGCAAGCACCATTTTGCTTAAGGGTGGGGAAAACGCGCCCGATGTAGGCGCGTTAGGAGACATAAGTATAAATAAGTCTGCGAAGAATATCAACAATGAGATAGAAGTGCTTTACTCTTTGAGTCTCATGCAGCGTGTAGTAAGTGAGCTTAACCTATCAGTAGGTTACTTAGTTGAAGGCCGCGTGAAGAGCACAGAGATTTACGGGAGGGATGTACCAATCAGTGTTCTTATCAGCCGCTTTGACTCCACTGCCTATGGTAAGTCAGTGTTCATTCATCTGAAATCAAACAACACATACCTTCTTGAAGAAGACTCCGGTAAAGTAACATCTAACAGATTCGGCAAACAAGTTAACAGGCCCTATGGTGCTTTTACTATCGTAACTGCACCTAATAACGCCGGACACCATTTGGCAGGTAAAAAGATTCAGGTTGTTTTTCAGGATCTGAAGAAAGTTGCACAACATTATAACCAGGTTCTATATATTTTGCCTAAGCGTGATGATGCCAGTGTTTTGGAAATCAGCTTGGTAGACCCATTGCCAGAAAAGGGGATTAACATTATTAACAAGCTTATCGAAGTCTATAATAATGAGGCAATCGAGGATAAGAACCTGCAGGCAGCAAACACCATTGAGTTTCTGGATGAGCGCTTAAAATATATTACCACAGAATTATCAGACGTAGAGAAAAATGTTGAAGATTATAAACGCCAAAATGAGCTGACTGATGTAAGTTCCTTGGCTTCGCAGTATTTGGAGCAAGCCGCAGGGTATAATAATAAGCTTTCGGAGTGGGCTATCCAGATAGACATTTTGGAGTCAATTGAAGAGTACCTGGGAAGCAATAATAACCAGTATAAGATGGTTCCAAGTACTTTAACCATTCAGGATCCTACACTTGCTGGTCTGATAGCAAGGTTCAATGAATTGCAATTAGAGCGTGAGCGCCTTCTAAGAAATGCTTTCCCTAATAACCCTCTGGTTCAAAATATTAACGAGCAGTTAGAGGATCTGCGGGCTAATATTATTGAAAACCTAAGGAATATAAAGAAAGGGCTCATCATCACAAGCAATAACCTTAAGGCAAGCTCTGGTCAATACAAATCCAAGATAAGCAAAGTGCCTTCTATGGAGAGGGAGTTGCTGGAAATCAACAGGGAGCAGGCAATAAAACAGAACCTGTACCTGTACCTGCTTCAAAAACGAGAGGAAGCAGCTATATCCCTGGCTGCAAGTATCTCCAATACAAGGATTATTGATCCAGCAATTGCGACAGACTATCCTATCAGCCCTAATAAACGGAATATTTACATGATGTCAGTCTTACTAGGGTTAGCTGTACCATTTGCTGGCATCTTTGTCTATAGTTTACTCAATACAAAAGTACAAACACTGAAAGATGTTGAGCTACTGACAGGTGCCCCCGTAATAGGAGAACTGATTCATAACACTTCGGGTGAGGCACTTGTAGTTATGGCTGGCAATCGCTCCCCAATTGTGGAGATGTTTCGGCTCATTCGAGCCAAGCTTCATTTTGCAGCGGTAGACAAGGAGAATAAAGTTATACTTGTTACGTCAGGTACTAGCGGGGAGGGGAAAACTTTCTTTAGTATAAACCTTGGGGCAACTATGGCATTGACTGGGAAGAAGGTTATGTTGCTGGAACTGGATTTACGAAGTCCTAACCTATGTAGCTATCTAGGATTGCCCCATGGTCTTGGTATATCAGATTACCTAGTATCCGACTCCATAATTTTAGATGATATAGTCATGGCTTCAGAAGAAAACGAGGGGTTGTTTGTGATTGGTGCTGGTTCTATCCCACCCAATCCTGCTGAACTGATGATGTCGACTAAATTAGCCCATATAGTTGATAATTTAAGGGCAAGCTTTGATTACATCATCATAGATACTGCACCTGTAGGGCAAGTGGCGGATGCGTTTTGTCTTAGCAGTCTGATAGACTCCACTATTTATGTCATACGGTATAATTATACTTATAAGGAGCAGATAACAACACTTGAAAGCATCTATCGAAACAAAGAGTTAAGCCACCCAATGGTCGTGCTGAATGACGCGAAGCCAGATGGGAGGAATAAATATGGCTATGGGTATGGGGAATACGGGAGCAAAAGGAAGAAATCAATACTTTCCTAAAGTGCTTCAGTAGCTATTAGTAAGATTAAGAGCTGGTTGTAATAAAAATAATCTATGTCTGTTTTTAGAATAACCAAGTTTCTCCCACCAAAAGCTGTAACAAATAAATTTGCGGCCACCTGGCTTAAGTCGATTTTTAAGGTGCTTGGTTCCCAAGTACTCTTGCAGATAATTGGCTTCGGAACAAGTATACTTCTTGTCAGGGAAATGCCAAAGACAGACTATGCTATCTACACTGTTTTATTTTCTATACAAGCTATGCTCAACATACTCTCTGACTCTGGAATTATGATAGGCTTTAATGCGATAGGTGGAAAGGTATGGCAAAATAAAACTGAGTTTGCTTCATTACTGAAAACTGTGGCTTATATAAGAAATAGAGCCACTATTATAGCTTTTGTTTTCACCAGTATTTACGGCGCTTCCGTCCTTATGCGACAGGGTGCCACGCCTTTACAAACTACTCTATTTATTCTAAGCTTGCTGCTCATCGTATTTCCTGAAGTTTATAAGTCGTTCATCCAGCAAGCCCTCTTAATACGAAAAGAGATAGGGAATGTGCAGATAGCTAGCATACTATACCAAGGTAGCCGCTTGTTTCTTATTATAGCCGCCTTCATTTTGTTCGATTCTGGCCTTACCATTTACTTGGTCCTCGGCGTAACTGTACTTAGTGTCTGGCTATCGGCACTTTTTATACTGGATAAGAGTAAGCACATCAGGGTTCAGGCGGCTGAGGTAGATTTAAACTATAAATCAACTCTGTTTCGTTACCTCAAACTTAATTGGCATAATGCCTTGTTTTTTTCTTTTCAAGGACAAATTTCAATTTTTCTATTAGGATTACTAGGGACTACTTCTAACTTAGCTGAAATTGGAGCACTATCACGCTTTTCTATTGTGTATACAGTCTTGCTGGCACTTGTCTCTAACATCATTGGGCCAGGGTTTGGGCGATGTCAGGAAAAGGCAAACATGGTAAGCATTTATGCTCTTGTATTGATGTCAATTTGTGCTTTTACTGGACTGACACTTCTACTAGCGCACTTATTCCCCTTCGCTTTTTTATGGGTGTTGGGGGAGCAATATCAACATCTCTCACATGAACTGTTCTTAATTCTTGTAGGCAGTTCTATCAGTCTGGCAGCTAGTGCAATCTTCAACCTTAACTCTTACAAAGGATGGATTGCATTTACGCCTGTTTGGGAAATTCCTGTTAATCTAATTTCCCTTACAGTTGGTGCGTTGCTATTCGATTTAAGCACTTTGACCGGGGTAATAAGCTTGTCAATTATAGGTGCTTCAACTAACCTGGTATTGTATCTTACTAACAGTGTTGTAGGATTTAAACAGGCAGGGGCCATTGTAAATAATCAAGGTATATGAGACTTGCAATATTTTCTCCAATCACACTTGCGCCTACACTGGGGGCGGCAAAGCACAGGATCGAGCAGGCGAAAGCGATGGAGACACATGGCTGGCGTACTTCTTTGTTCGACTACCGGGAGTTAGGACTAAAAGAAAACTATTTGCAATGTATACATAGCAAGGATGCCTATAACAATGCATTGAAAGATTATTTAATAACTAATGCCGCGAAGTATGATGTGGTTTTGTATGAAGGGGACTCGTTGCCTTACCCAAGAGACTTATTTTATCAGGATACCTTGTTCGTAGCAAGCCCATCCTTGCTTTTCTACCATTTCCAAAATATTCAGTTCCCTTTAGATTTGAAAGGCAGACTAAAGAGAATCCTATATAAGTATATAGATTCTTCAGAGGCTAAACATCACAAAACAACCTGGCTTTCACTGATGCAGGCTGATGTTATTCAGGTCCAGAATAATTATGACAAAGCTGTGCTAATCAGCAATGGTTTTCCTGAGGATAAGGTTATCACTATTCCGTGCGGTCTAGACTCCAAGCAATTAGCTCAACTATGTTCTCTGAATCAGGAGACAGCAACGAAGCCATGTATAGCCTTTATCGGGACGTTTGACTTTAGAAAAGGGGCCGTAGATTTTCCACATATCCTGTCAAGAGTGGTGGAAAAGATTCCTGATTGTACTTTCAAGTTTCTTGGTACAAAAGGAATGTTTGCGGATGCGCAGCATGTGTTAAACTTCTTCCCAAAACGGTTGCAATCGTCAATAACAATTATACCTACTTTTTCCCCGCATGAGCTGGGGGCTTTATTGAAAGGTTGCCAAGTAGGTATGTTCCCTTCCTATATAGAGAGCTTTGGGATAGGTGTGTTGGAAATGATGGCAGCAGGCATACCTGTTGTTTGTTACAAGTCACCAGGACCGTCGGATTTTGTTCCGGAGGATTTACTCGTCGGGATAGGGGATTTAGAGAGTTTTGCCAGTACCATTATTGAGTTGTTGAATAACAAAGTTATACTAAAGAAATACAGCAAGCAGGTGTCTTTGATTGCAGAGCAGTATAATTGGAACAAGATAGGTGCGGAGGTGTCAAAAGCCTATTACTCCTTGGTTAAACGCAAGCGTCAACTAGAAGCGCAAGCCGTAGCTCCTGCCTAATCGTTTACCCGCCTATAGCAAATTTACTAGCTTAACCTTACTAAAGTTAATCCAAGACCTGTGAAGATATTATTTCTAAATGCCAATATTCCGAACTATGTAACCGATGGATTATTCCATGGGCTTCACTCTATTCCAGGGATAATGGTGGTCGATGTGCCAAGGATGAACTATATGTATAAGGACGCAACATATGAAGATTTATGCAAGACAGGTAGCAAGGGAAATACTTTATATGGTTTGTTACAAGAGGATAAGAACGTGCAGGGGAAGAGAACATATTGGCAAGCGGACATAGACCAATATGATTTAATAGTATTCAGTGACATTTTTGAGCAGTGCGACCTTTTTAATTCCATATATAAATCGATAAGTGCGGAAAGAAGAAGGACTCTTTGTATTGTAGATGGGTATGACATTGCTACTCTTTTTCCATACTTTAACTTTTTCTTCAACCTGAGGGTAAGGCCCTGGTCGTTTCTTTACAGTACAAGGGGGGCTCAGTATTTTAAGCGGGAATATAATAATTCAGCAGAGCTATATGGTTTTGCTAAAGACAGATATGCTTCATTAAATGCCATCTTCTCGGTATTCCTACGGAGACCTAAGAATAGGTTTTATACAATCACGATGTCCGTGCCGGAAGAAATAATTGAGTACGTTCCCTACCAAAGCAAGCTCAAAGATTTCGTCGATTATAACGTAGACCCCGAACTCGACAGTCTCTTCCCTAATAGGGAAGCAGTGGAGGTAGGCAAATGGCTGCCATCGTTTGAAAACCAATGCCAGTACTACCAAGATATAAAGAATTCCAGGTTTGGCATCACAACCAGAAGAGCAGGGTGGGACTGCCTAAGGCACTATGAATATGCCGCTATGGGGGCCATTCTGTGTTTTAAAAATTTGAACAGCAAAAGCAAGCTATGCGCTCCTCTGGACCTTGATAAGACAAATTGCATCCCCTATTCTGACAAGGAAGATTTAATTGCCAAGATCAGGCGCAAGACCACTGGTGAGCTAGAATCGATTCAGGAGGCTCAGTATAAATGGGTTTCCGGTTATACTACTAAAGCAGTAGCAAATAAATTCATTGCCCAAGTATCCGGTTGATTTAGGAAGGACAAAGGCTAATATGCCATTAGCAATAACTGGGAGTAAGCTTCAAGTATGAGAATAGCTTTTATATGTGGCTCTCTGGAACCTGGGCGTGACGGTGTGGGAGATTATACGCGCAGGATGGCAGGAGAACTTGTGCGGCAAGGACATCAGGCGTTTATCTTGGCATTACGCGACTTAGATCTATCAGACGCGTTTATTGGTAATCAGAAGGATGAAAGTATAGATATTCCAGTTTTGCGTATCCCGGCCGGCTTAGGTACGGAGGAGTGTGTTGAACAAGCGTCATTATGGATCGAACATTTTAAACCAGATTGTATAAGTCTGCAGTTTGTACCATTTGCATACCACGCCAAAGGTTTGCCTTACAGGCTGAGTCATCAACTAAACTCAATCAGGAAGGCAAGGCAGTTGCATATCATGTTTCATGAGCTTTGGGTTGGGATGAATGAGGGGGCACCGGTGAAGTATAAAGTATGGGGGTGGCTGCAGAGACTTTTGATTCAATCTCTGGTTTCTGACTTAAAGCCAGAGATTATTCAAACGCAAACAGAAGCGTATCAGATCCTATTAGCCAAGTTGGGGTATGATGTGAAACTTCTTCCTTTGTTTTCGAATATCCCTTTGATTAACCCTAGTAAAGAAGAAATACCTGTTAGCTATAAAGACACAGGTGAACTGTCCTTTATACTTTTTGGTGCCATACACCCTAATGCGCCTGTCAAGGATTTTGCGAATGAGGTACAGGAGTATGCCAAAGTAAACAGAATGCAAGTTCGGGTACTCATGGTTGGGAAATGTGGACATGAGCAGAGGAACTGGGAAGAAGTCTTTCGTTCAATTGGAGCAGATGTACAGTTTTTGGGGCAACAGGACCCCGAGATAATTTCAGCGATGTTGTCCAAAGCTTCAGTTGGTATATCCACTACACCACTTGCACTTGCTGATAAGAGCGGTTCGGTGATGGCTATGAAAGAACATGGGCTACCAGTTATCTGTGTCTCAGTTCCATGGAAGCCAGCAGGAGTAAATAACTTGAAGCCGCCGTTAGGTGTGACGGAATACAGAAAAGGGAATTTGGCAAAGTGCTTATCTACAGAGATATATTATTCTGGTACTTACAGTCTTAAAATGGTTGCGCAACAGTTTATAAGTGCTATGCAAGGCAAAGTTTAACTTAAATGTATAAATCCTATGGCAAGCTTAGCTTTTCTTTGGTCCAACCGAATAAGATATCCTGTCAGGACGAGTAGTTTCTTCAGGACATGGGCAAAACGTTTACTCTCCCTACCCGAGTTATTACAACTAAACTGGAGGCGATCAAAATTTACCCGACTGGGCGCAAGTATACACCATACTGCTGAGATTGGTTTACTTAGAGCTGATGGCCATAAAAGCTTTCTTTCAGTCGGGCCATATTCTTTTATCGGCCGTGTATACATGGCACTTCATGCTCCGGTTAAAGTAGGGGAGAGAGTCTGCATTAACGATGGTGTAGAAATCTTAACTGCTTCCCATGATATAGCTGATCCTGGTTGGGGTCTTATTAAGAGTGAAGTAGTGATCGAAGACTATGCCTGGATCGGGACCGGAGCTTTAATCCTGCCCGGGGTACACATAGGTCGCGGAGCGGTTGTCGGTGCCCGTTCAGTGGTAAGTAAGTCTGTGGAACCAGGTGCCATTGTGGTTGGAAACCCTGCCAAGGCGATTCAAAAGAAAAGGTGTGAAAGGCTAAACTATAATCCTTGTGAGTTTCTTGCCGCCAACCGCGCCTGGCTCTTGGGTTAGTAATTTCAAATAAGTTCCGGTCAAAATGAGTGTACTGCTCCTACATCCAACTGGTAACGCAAATGTGCGGGCTGCAGCCAATGGGTTGGCAGGGGCTAATTTGCTTAAAGAATTTCATACATCTGTTGCCTCTTTCCCTGGAGGTATCTTAGACGGATTGGGTTCCATTAGTGCATTCTCAGAGATTCGTAGAAGACGTTTTGGCACACCATTAAAACAACTGACTAAGACATATCCATGGAGGGAAATTGGCCGAATTGCCTCAGCTAAGGTAGGCTTTTCAAGTTTGATAAAGCATGAGTCTGGGGTATTCAGTGTTGATAATGTATATAGAAGCTTGGATAGAAGAGTTGCTTTGAGATTAAAGCAATCTAAAGCTAAAGGAATCAACTCGATATATGCATATGAGGACGGTGCTGCATACTCTTTTAGAGAGGCCAAGAAGCATGGGGTACAGTGCTTTTATGACTTGCCTACAGGGTATTGGAGGTCTGCGAAGCGGCTTTTGCAAACAGAGCGAGAACAAAGGCCTGAATGGAGTGATACGCTGTCAGGCTTTCAGGACTCAGATGCAAAGCTTTCACGCAAAGATGAGGAACTGCGTATGGCAGATATTATCATTGTAGCCAGTAAGTTTACTGCTGAAACGCTTCGAGATTATCCTGGTGAGTTAGCTCCTGTTAAAATAATCCCTTACGGCTTTCCTCTGGTCAACCCTTACAGGGATTACTCAAACTTGTCGATTAACCGGCCGTTGAAGTTACTGTTTGTGGGAAAGCTGACACAGCAGAAAGGGATTGCCAACTTATTTGCCGCAGTTGACGCATTGAAAGACCAAGTGACTTTAACGTTGGTTGGCAGAAAGGCTTCTAATGATAACAGCATTCTAAATAAAGCCTTAGCAAAACACAACTGGATTCCTTCATTGAGTCACCATGAAGTGCTCAAACTGATGCTAGACCATGATGTACTGGTTTTTCCATCCTTGTTTGATGGATTTGGTCTAGTAATAACTGAAGCCATGGCGCAAGGTACGCCAGTTATTGCTACGGAAAGGTCTGCTGGCCCCGATCTTATACAGCACGGTAAAAATGGTTGGCTAGTAGATAGCTCATCAACAGGCTCACTCCAAAAAGTAATTGAAGAACTGCTGGAGTGTCCTGAATTAGTTGCAAAGGCAGGAATCGAAGCCATGAAAACTGCTAAAGCAAGACCGTGGGAAGCATATGAGAAGGAATTAGTTGCAACTGTCCGGGAACGACTTTCTGCTGCCGGTTAAAAAACCCGGGTTTATACTTAAGTTATACTTTGGGCTTGTGTAATGTAGTTACTAGAAGCTATCTCAAAAATAAAAACTACAATAAATACGATTGACTAAAAACCTGCAGCACAGTCATACAGTGTTACTCTTTATATGTACCTAAAAACAGATTTTTTAATCTGAGGTATTGTTGAGATAACTTCTAGACCTATCGCTTGGAATCTTATTATTATACACTATGGGCAATGACATAGCTTCTTCTGGCATACTGAAACACTCTGCAGGGAATGCTTGGGCTCATGGGGCATACCTGTTATCCAATTCAAGGGTGAGCAGTAATAGTTTGCTTAAGCGTGTGGTATGGGCTTATATTCTATTACTGATATTTGAGGGGGCTTTACGAAAATGGATACTGCCGGAACTAGCCACCCCGCTACTTATTGTGCGGGACCCTCTGGCCTTGTGGCTACTATTCAAGACATGGGAACGTGGCCAACTCCCGGCTAATAGCTACCTTACAACAATGGTGTTAGTAGGGGTTGTGGGGATATTTGCTGCTGCCTTTTGGGGGCATGGTAGCCTTGCAGTTGCAATGTATGGTGCGCGCGTTTATCTACTGCACCTGCCCTTAATCTTCGTGGTAGGCCGGGTCTTTAATTATCAAGATGTAATCTTAGTTGGCAAGTTTCTACTTTGGTTGGCTGTGCCCATGACAGTGCTTATCACTTTACAGTTTTACAGTCCTCAATCAGCATGGGTAAATAGAGGGGTAGGCGGAGACTTAGAAGGTGCTGGATTCGGAGGCGCACTTGGTTACTTTCGACCGCCAGGTACATTCTCTTTTACGAATGGCAATACATTGTATTATAGCTTACTGGGCTGTTTTGTGTTCTATTTTTGGTTAGAGCGCAAAGATATTAGTCGTATTTTATTGATCTGCGCATCAATATGTCTCATAGCTGCAATTCCATTGTCAATTAGTCGAGGCTTATTCTTTCAGGCTGGTGTAACAATGATATTCGCAATTTTTGCTATCTGCCGTAGGCCAAAATTCTTTAAGCATTTTCTAGTTATAATGATAGGAGGCACTTTTGCCATCCTGCTTTTAAATAATGTAGAGCTATACCAAACCGCTACCGATGCATTCACAGCACGCTACGAATCTGCCAATAATACAGAGGGCGGATTGCAAGGGGTATTAGGTGATAGGTATATCGGTGGAATGGTAAACTCAGTAGCAGGATCAGCTGACTTTCCATTTTTCGGATATGGGATTGGGTTTGGCTCAAATGTCGGGTTGATGCTATTGCCGGGGATGCAAGGTGAGCGAATCTCTGATCAGGAGTGGGAAAGAATCATAATTGAGTTGGGTACTATAATGGGTTTGATTGTGATTTCTCTTCGCTTAAGCTTAAGTGTAAAAATTGCAGTTGCTTCATATAAAAGTTTGGTTAACGGTAATTTATTACCCTGGATGATTCTTAGTCTTGGTTTCCTGAACATTTTACAAGCGCAGTGGGCACAGCCAACATCATTAGGGTTTAGTGTGACAATTGGGGGACTGATGATAGCATCATTAAGAACAGGTTGTGAAGATAGTTTTGATGTTAAAATATACTCGTCATGAACATAGCTTTCTGTGTCAACCGCTTGGGGCTGATGGGGCTTGGTGGAGCATTGTCTTCGCTTATTCGCAATTGCTCTGATCAAAGCAAATTAAGGATATGGTTCTTATGCGCTGGTATGACCAGTGGAGACAAGGAACGAATCTCAAGGCTCTTAGATAATGAAAAGTTCTCCGGAGCATACCAGTATATAGATTTCGATCCAAAGCACTATTTTGGAATATTTGCCTCGTTGCATGGTGACTGGACTACCTACGGGAGATTACTGCTAGCCGATATTATTGATGAGGAAAGAGTGCTCTATCTTGATTCTGATTTATTAGTCGAAGTTGACGTGATGAAGCTTGAGGATTTTAATTTTGAGGGACAGATTTTAGCAGCAGTGGGAGGAGGGAGGTTCAAGTATACCTTGGGAAACAAATTTTATATAGGTAGGGTAGGTATGTGCCCTGAAACAGAATATTTTAATGCAGGAGTTTTACTCTTGAACCTAAAGGTATGGAGGCAAAGTCAAGTGAAAGATGAGTGCCTAACTATCGCAAAAAAATATCAAGGCGCACTTCCTTCTCATGACCAATCTCTCCTAAACATACTATGCGCAGGGGAATTTGCAAAATTATTGCCAGCCTTCAATTGTCAGTGGGAGGCTAACAAACCAAAGCCACAGGTTGCTGATAGAATGGTTTTGCATTTTATCGGCTCTCCCAAACCATGGGACCCTTTAGGTTTCATGCTTCACAACGGTTATGATGTATGGTACAAGTATTTTAACCACGAATGGTCTGCATACTATGGTCAGCTCACTTTCGCCGAGATTGTTCGGATATGGCATATTAGGAGGTCCTATATCAGATGTATTATGAGTAGAATTAAGGCAAAACAGCGTAAGGTCATTATTAATTAACATTTCCACCAGAAGTCGCCCCGGTGGACTCCACTCCAATTGCTCTGGTCTATGCACATCATCTTCTTCTCTCATCCAACTTTCCTTAGTTCACAGAGCATGCCGCGCTTTACCCGGATGCTGGCAAGTGGAATGGAGAGGAATGGACACCAGGTAGAGGTTTGGGCGCCAAGGCCCCGGTTTTATAATCTACCTGTACCTCTTAAGTTGAGCAAGTGGTTTGGCTATATAGACCAGTTCATCATTTTCCCAATAGAAGTAAGGAAAAGGTTAAAACGGTGTTCTCCTGATACCCTTTTCGTAATCACGGATAATGGTCTAGGCCCTTGGGTGCCTTTAGTGGCCAAGCGACATCATGTCATCCACTGCCACGATTTTCTAGCGCAGCTTTCAGCACTTGGTAGGATTCCTAGAAATCAGGTAAGCTGGACTGGGCGACTATATCAGGGCTATATCCGCTGGGGATATACAAAAGGTAGTCATTTCATTTCTGTATCTCATGAGACACGCAAGGAACTGCATAAACTGCTAAAAAAGCCCCCTGTGTTTTCCGAAGTAGTATACAACGGACTTAATAGCAATTTTAGAACTCACGATGTTATCGAGGCTAGAACAAAGCTAGGAGATCTGATAGGCTTAGATTTAACTAATGGGTATATACTTCATGTGGGAGGGAATCAGTGGTATAAGAACCGAGCAGGTGTTATAGAGATATACAATGCGTGGTGTAGAAATAGTCACATACAGTTACCTCTTTTATTAATTGGGCACAGCCCTTCTCCAAACTTATTAAAACACTATGCCAGATCTCCTTATAAAAGTAATATACATTGGTTAAGTAAAATTGATGACGATGAGATTCGATTAGCATACGCTGGAGCGAAAGTGTTTCTATTTCCCTCATTGGCAGAAGGGTTTGGCTGGCCGATTGCTGAAGCTATGGCCTGTGGTTGCCCTGTGATTACCACACGTAGGGCTCCTATGACAGAAGTAGCGGGAGAGGCAGCTTTTTTCATTTCTCGGTGCCCAAAGAACAAAGATGCAATTGCAGAATGGAGTATAGAAGCAGCTAGAATTTTGGATAAAGTAATCACTTTACCTGATAAAGAGCGTGAAAAGCTTATCCAAACCGGATTGATAAATGCTAAAAGATTTGAAACAGAGGAATCTATTAGACAGATAGAAAAAATATATCAGAACATTCTTGCAACTCATTAACAGCAAGGTAACATGCTCTTTTTAAGCAGTAGACTGGCTTTGAGCTGCTTCAACCGCATCTAGTATCGTGTATGGTTGAAATTATATTTTAAACACTAGGATTTTACCAACGTTTTTTAGCGTTTGAAGTATGAAGAATATAATTCATTGAATATGAAGTTGTATGTTTTGATAGTACGGGTATTTTGATTTAATCCACATCATACTGCAGCCATAGATACTTAATTTTAATTAGATAGCACTAGCAGTAGCAAATGATTATTTGCCACTAGCTGAGAACTGCAAATAACTTAAATGCCTGATGAATATACTCCGAGTTATAGCAAGTATGGATCCATATCAGGGTGGTCCGTGTCAGGGAATCAGGAATGCGATACCTGAGCTCAGAAAGCTAGGTGCTCGCAATGAAGTTGTATGCCTCGATAGTCCACAAGCTACCTACTTGGTGAAAGACGAGTTTCTTATACACGCTCTGGGACCAAGAAAAGGACCTTGGCAATACAGCGCAAAACTAGTTCCGTGGCTTTTGGCAAATTTGGGTCGTTTCGATGCTGTTGTGGTGCATGGACTTTGGCTATACCACGGGTATGCGGTAAGAAAAGCTGTCTATCTTCTAAAAAAGCGTCAGAAAACGAGAGGAGAAAGTCAGAATAAAATACCCAGATTATATGTGATGCCTCACGGGATGCTGGACCCATACTTTCAGCGGGCCAAAGAAAGAAAATTGAAGGCAGTCAGAAATTGGTTTTACTGGAAGTTAGTGGAAAGTCATGTAGTAAATGAGGCAGATGGGCTACTCTTCACCTGTGAACAGGAGCTTCAACTGGCACGTGAACCATTTCAACCCTACTCACCAAGGCAGGTGGTAAATGTGGGATATGGCATTGCTGATCCCCCCGCATTCGAACAGGAAATGCAGCAGGCTTTCGCGCTACAATGTCCGCAGTTACAAGGGCAACCGTATCTCCTTTTCTTAAGCAGAATACATGAAAAAAAAGGCGTTGATTTGCTTTTAAGAGCCTATGCCTTTATACGCACCAGCAAGCTAAAGCCGAAAGCAGAGCCTGTGCTGATAAGTTCTACAGTTGATGAGTTAGTTGAGACCATGCCCGTAGAAAATAATTTTCCAAAACTGGTTATTGCTGGGCCCGGACTGGAAACACCTTACGGGCATTCTATTCAAGAATTAGTAAATGAATCTCCCGAACTCCACAGCTCAGTGTTTTTCCCTGGTATGCTGACGGGCGAGGCCAAATGGGGGGCATTTTATGGTTGCGAAGCCTTTATACTTCCAAGTCACCAGGAAAACTTCGGTATAGCTGTAGTAGAGGCGCTGGCCTGTGGTAAACCTGTCTTAATATCTGATCAAGTGAATATTTGGAAAGAGATTAGAAACGGAAAGGGTGGATTAGTTGCGAAGGACACACTGGATGGCGCTCAGCAGTTGCTGCAAGAATGGCAATCCCTGCCTGATTCCTCTAGAGAGTCGATGGGGCTGAAAGCCAGAGAAACTTTTGAGAAATGTTTTGCAATAAGGCCAGCTGCACATCGCTTTTTAAGTGCTTTAAAAGTGTAAAGTTGCGATGCCTGTAAGAGCAAAGATCCATTAAAGTTGAATTATACTGTATGCACAACCAGGATACGTTTGTAGGTGCCTCATTTTCCTTGCGTAACCGGCTGGGCAGGATTATCTGGGGAGTGGTTGTACTGCTATTGTTCAGGTATTCTCCTAAGCCTTTCCACAGCTGGAGAGCATTTCTGTTGAGGTTATTTGGGGCAAAAGTAGGGCATGGGGTGCATGTTTATCCGCAGGTCAAAATCTGGGCCCCCTGGAACCTGGAGCTTGCAGATGAGTGCGGAATTGGAAATGGCGCCAATCTGTATTCCATGGACAAAATATCCATAGGCAAAAGGGCTGTTGTTTCACAGGGTGCTCATCTGGTTGCAGGCACCCACGACTATACCAAGCCAGGTTTTCCCTTAGTTACAAAGCCGATTCTAATAGGTAACCATGCCTGGATAGCTGCAGAAGCATTTATTCACCCAGGTATAAGTATAGGTGCAGGGAGCGTGATAGCTGCCAGGTCCGTTGTAACCAGAAGTATGCCTGCCTGGATGGTGTGCGGAGGGCACCCCTGTAAACCTATTAAGGAGAGAATTCTGGAAGGTTACAGGCCAGAAAGCGAAATTGTTAAAGCATCATGACCTATAAGTATGATTTCCGTAGTGATACTTACCAAAAACGAAGAGCATGACCTGCCTGTGTGCCTTGCATCATTGGGTTGGTGTGATGATGTGCACGTACTTGACTCAGGTAGTATAGATAGAACCTGCGAAGTTGCGCGGGACTATGGTGCAAGGGTAAGCCATCATACTTTTGAGAGCTTCGGCAAGCAACGAAATTACGCCTTAGATAATCTGGGTATTCAGTTTGATTGGGTGCTGTTCCTGGATGCTGATGAAGTAGTGACAGAGCAGTTTCAGGTAGCGATGATGGCGGCTGTAACCTCTGCTGACAAGGAAGTGGCCGGTTTCTACTGCTGCTGGAAAATGATGCTGGAAGGCAAATGGCTGAAACGTTGCGGTAATTTTCCTAAGTGGCAGTTTAGGTTACTGAGAAGGGGAAGAGCAAGGTTCATAGACTTTGGGCATGGTCAGAAGGAGGGCGAGACGCTTGGGCGTATCGAGTACATTGCTGAACCATACTTGCATTATAGTTTCTCAAAAGGATGGGCGCAGTGGATTGAGAGGCATAACAAGTACTCGTGCCAGGAAGCTGCTGCCAGGCTCTATACACCCCCAACCTGGCGGAATGTTTTTTCCAGGCACGGTAGTGTCCGTAACCCGGCGTTGAAATCTTGGCTTAGCAGGGTGCCGGGCTGGCCGGTGCTTCACTTTTTGCAAGCCTATGTGTTTAACCTAGGTTTTTTAGAGGGAACACCAGGGTTAATATACTGCATCAATACGAGCTACCACGAATTCCTGATACAGATAAAAATGAGGGAAATAAGGAAAGGAAAGTATAACCTAAGGCTCCCAGAGTATGAAAACTCAGCAGTGAAAGAGACCCTGAACTATAATAAGCATAGGGCTCCGGTTTGAAGATGAAATTATAGAAAACCTTACTGATTTATACTTCCATTTAAGCTAATACCCTACAGATCAGAAGTTGGTTAAGCAAAACCTATTTACGATAAGTTAACTAACTACGCCGACTTAATGAAGCGCAAGCAAAGGAATGGTACCTGTCGCCATACAGGCTGCCTTTCCTGCCCTACTACACCCTTCTTTGATTTTTACAATTAAGTTCACCCATTTCGCATAGGCATTGGATTGAAAGGCGCTTTTCCAGCCTTTTCTCAATCCTATTATCCTTGAGTTGTACCTGTTACTTAAGAATATGAATAAAAGAGTGTTATTGATAGGGTATAATTTCTACCCTGAGCCCACTGGAATCGGTAGGTATAGTGGGGAACAGATTTATTGGCTGGCTCAAAATGGGTACGACTGCACCGTATTGGCCTCCTATCCCTACTATCCCTTTTGGAAAGTGCAGGAGCCGTACACGCAGGATAAACTATGGTATAAACTAGAAGAAAAATGTTTTGAATCAGGAGGCAGAATAGCTGTTCACCGTTGCCCTATGTTTATTCCAAAGAATCCAACGGGTTTAAAAAGGGTGTTGCTTGATTTATCGTTCTTCATTACAGCGTTCTTTAGATTGTTATACTTGCTGCCCGGTAAAAGATTCGACTTTACCATTACCATACTGCCTTCTGTAAGTCTTGGGCTTCTTGGGGTTTTCTATAAAAAAATCAGAGGTACAAAACTGATTTGTCATGTGCATGATTTGCAGATAGAAGCTGCAAGAGATTTGAATTTAATCAAGTCTGAAACTGCAATTAGCCTCCTTTTCAAATTAGAGAAATTTATTTTTGACAGGTGCGATAAGATTACGTGTGTAGGGGAGGGAATGGCCAGGAAAGTGAAGGCGAAGGCGTTAAAAGAAATCTTCCTGTTCTTTAATACAACCGATTTAGAGCAGTTTTTCCCGCTTAGTAACCGCCATGATTTGAAACAGGCTTTCGGGTTTCTTCCAGATGATAAGGTACTCCTCTACTCTGGCGCTATCGGCGAAAAGCAAGGTATTGAGGCTATACTTTATGCGGCTAAAGAAAATGCACATCATCATAAACTCAAGTTTGTCATTTGTGGGTCAGGGCCTTATAAAGAAAGACTACAGGGCTTGGCAAGGGAAATGCAGTTGCAGAATGTCTTCTTTCTGCCACTTCAGCCAATGAAAAAGCTAAACCAGTTTCTCAACATGGCAGATATACACCTGATCGTGCAGAAGGCTAATGCGGGGGATTTGGTTATGCCATCCAAGCTTAATACAGTTCTGGCTGTAGGGGGCTTGGCATTGGTAACTGCAAATGAAGGAACTGGCATGTATGCTCTCATAAAAGAGCATAGGATGGGGATTGTAGTTGATGCCGAAAATCAACAAGCTTTAAATGACGGGATAACTAGTGCCCTAACGGCTGATGCAGAAACACTTGCACAAAACGCGCGAGCTTACGCTGAATCATACCTGTCTATAGATAGGATAATGAGCAATTTTGAAGAATCATGTCTTAAACCTAGTCCTGATGTAAGGCAAACCATTGCGTCGGGAAGCATCAACTTAGGGCACACCCATCCTCAAACGATTAAATAACTTAACCAACTTTCTTAAAAACTATAACAAGTTAATTGCGGAACATCTCAGCAGCACCATAATGAATAGAACTGATAAGGTATTTGTGGCTGGCCATAAAGGTATGGTCGGCTCAGCTATTATGAGGAAACTAGAGTCCATGGGCTACCATAATATTGTCGTGCGAAGCTCGAAGGAACTGGACCTGAGGAACCAGCAACAGGTGAACAACTTCTTCGCCGAAGAAAAGCCGGACTATGTCTTTCTGGCTGCTGCTAAGGTGGGGGGGATTATCGCCAACAGTACATATCAAGCCGAGTTTATTTACGATAATCTTATGATTCAGAACAACGTTATTCATGCTGCTTATCTGAGTAATGTTAAGAAGTTGCTGTTCATGGGTTCATCCTGCATTTACCCAAAATTCTGTCCCCAACCTATGAAGGAGAACTACCTTCTGACAGGAACCATAGAGCCCACCAATGAACCCTATGCCATTGCAAAGATTGCAGGTATCAAGTTATGCAATTATTACAGGGCGCAGTATGGCTGCAACTTTATCTCGGTCATGCCCACTAATATCTATGGCCCGAATGATAATTATGACCTGCAGAACTCACATGTCTTACCAGCCCTGATCAGAAAGTTTATCATAGCCCGTAACAGAAAAGACTCTTCGGTGCTGCTTTGGGGAAGTGGCACACCCAGGAGAGAGTTCTTGCATGCTGATGACCTGGCAGATGCTCTTTTGTTTTTGATGGAGACCTATAATGAAGGTGGCTTTATAAACATAGGCACTGGAAAAGATATCAGCATACTGGAACTGGCAAGGCTTGTACAGAAGGTTGTCGAGTTTGAAGGCGATATTATCACAGATACAACAAAACCTGATGGTACCCCCAGAAAGCTGATGGATGTGTCAAGGCTGCTTGCAATGGGGTGGGAGGCAAAAATATCCTTAGAGGAAGGTATAAACAAAGCCCTTCAGGAAGTGAGGGAAAAGGACTGGGCACTGGAAGGCGTGGAAGCTAATTAACCAGGCCACGCTGCCATAGAGTCGTTCAAAGTATGATAATTTAACCAATTGAGGTGCAGGTTTCTGTTTGGCTTGCGGCGATATTTCTTCTATTTCTATGAAACACGTCTTCTTTTCGCTGCTGTTATTGTTTTATACTTTCCCAGCACTAGCCTACACTAGTCAGGTTCCGGGCGGCATGTTAGATTACCTGGCAGATTCCCTTAGCGAAGACAGCACCCTCCAAAGTATAGGCACGAACACGGCAGCGATGGAGCGGAAAGTGAGGTTTGGCGTTAAGCTTTCTGGTGGGATGTCTAACATGAATTTTAATAAAGGGTTTCCCAAACCAGCCAGTCCGGTAGACGCCTCATGGAATGTAAGTATAGGTGGAGGCGCGTTGTTGGAGGTGCCGATTTATAAAAAGCTGTACCTGCAACAGGAGTACCTGTATGCCGATTTAGGTGGAGAGGCAAAGGAGATGGGCCTTAAGTATAGGCTTGGTTACCTGTATTTGCCCGTTCTTTTCAAATATCAGCTAAATCGGAATATTGCCTTTCTGGCAGGTACACAGTTTGATTTGCTGCTGTACGCCAAAGAGCGATACGAAGGTAATCTCACTAATATTATGCACGAAACAGAAGAGAGAAATATTGGTCTGATAGCCGGATTGGAGTATAAACTAACAGAAATCTTATACTTGGATGTTCGCCTAATGCACGGTATCAACCACATAGGTATAAAGTATGGTGGCGCTTCCAGAGAATTTAAGTGGGAGTCATTACAACTTTCAGCGGTAGTAAGGCCTTTCAAGTGAAGTTAGCACAGCTCAGGAGTTTTTTTAGGCTATCTACTTTTCACCGATTTACACTATGTAACCTTTTATTAGTAATTATTTGTGATTGAGTATTGTTTATACTTTGTTTTGTCTTGGTTCTGCACCATGAAAACATATTTTCACCAATAAATGCAGCAAAAAGCCTCATATCATACTGTTGTATATATTCAATAAAAAATTATACTCGTAGTATAAATACACCCTTTAAGCTAATGCATGTACCTTATGCATTGCTTTACAATAGCCATAATTCTGCAGCTCGACCTGAATAACACTGATGTTGGGTATCATACTCAACTAATCAGGATGTCTTTAATATGTTTTATCAATGTGCCTGCCTGTTAAGGTAAAGTTGATACTTCATTCGCTGTGTCTTTGCAATCATCGTTGCAAATAAACCTTTCTGTATCGCATACGAGCGTGCCTAGCATCGATTACTTAGATATATCCTAAAATAAGTACCATGAGCATGAAATCTACTGTCACGACTATGTGGAAGCAACTCTTCTTACACTTGATCATCGGCTTCTCTATTCTTGCTACCTATGCGCAGCTTCAGGTGCATACACCTGCAATTGAGGCATTTCAGGAGCTGGTAAATAGCAACTCCCTACATACGAAGTATACAGCCAGCGACCCGGATATCCAGGAAAGCGGTGCAAGTAGTAACCTGGCCTATACGAATGCTGGTTTAAGTATAAACTCGGTAGGGAAATCCTCTATTACTTCATACAAGGAAAAGGATTCAGGATATACTTCTGCTTTGGCTTCAACAGACAAAGCTATTCTCCTAATAGGTTCAACAGCCAACAAGTTCAGTCAGTATTCATCAGAGATACTGATAGCGGAAGGGTTGAATGGGTTTACAACCACTGATATTACTGCCGTAACGGCGGAGATGCTAAATAGCTATGATGTTGTGATAGTGGGAAATATACCTCTAACCAGTGCTCAGGTAACCCTTCTGAGTAACTGGACCACTTCAGGCGGTACACTAATAACTTTCAGACCGGATGTCAAACTTGCTCCGCTCCTGGGCCTGGCCCCAGCTAGTGGCACCCTAGCCAATAGGTATCTTCTTGTACACACAGCCACAGGGCCTGGAAAAGGTATAGTGAGCCAGACAATGCAATACCAGGGAGAGGCGGACCTGTATACAGTGAATAGTGCCACCAAGCTTGCTACGCTTTATTCTTCGGCTACTTCTGCCACAGTTTATCCTGCAGTAACTATAAACTCTGTGGGAAACCAAGGGGGGGCGGCTGTCGCTTTTACTTTTGATCTGGCAAAATCTATCATCTACACCCGCCAGGGTAACCCGCAGTGGGCCGGACAGAAAAGAGATGGACAGGCGGGGCCTATTCGTTCGGACGACCAGTTCTACCCGGATTGGGTAGACTTCAGCAAAGTAATGATCCCGCAGGCTGATGAGCAGCAGCGCCTCTTGGCTAACATTATCACTTTAAATGCCCGTAAGCCTGTACCGCGCTTCTGGTATTTTCCGAGGGGGCTAAAAGCAGTTGTGGTCATGACGGGCGATGACCACGGAAACGGGGGTACTAAAGCGCGCTTCAATCAATACCTTCGCCTCAGTTCAGATAACAGTGCGGAGGCAGTAGCCGATTGGCGTGCCATAAGAGGAACCTCGTACATTTATCCTAATACCCCCATATCGGATGCTGAGGCGAGAGCTTTTGAGCAACAGGGTTTTGAGATCGCACTGCACCTCACCACTAACTGCGCGAATTTTACCCCAACTTCCTTAGAGCGTGACCTGACCAACCAGTTAGCTGAGTTTAAAAGCCGCTACCCAAGCGTTGCCCCTCCTACAACAAACCGTACCCACTGTATAGCCTGGAGCGATTGGCATACGCAGCCTAAATTGGAAGCCCCCAAAGGAATCAGGCTTGATGCAAACTATTATTACTGGCCAAGCCCCTGGGTTCAAGACCGCCCGGGCATGTTTACAGGTTCAGGTATTCCTATGAGGTTTGCAGACCTTGATGGCGGTCTAATTGACTGCTACCAGTTGACTACACAGATGACAGATGAGTCAGACCAGACCTTTCCATATACTATTGATCAACTGCTGAACAAAGCCCTGGGAAGCGAAGGATACTACGGAGCGTTCTGTGCTAACATGCATACAGACGCCAACACGTCTGATGGGTCAGATGCCATAATTGCCTCAGCAAAATCACGGGATGTACCGGTTATTTCCTCTAAGCAGCTTCTTACCTGGCTCGACGGGCGGAATGGTTCTTCCTTTAGCGCAATGAGCTGGAATGAAGGTGAACTGCGTTTTACAGTGAGTGTGGCAAATGGAGCAAGAAGCTTACAGGGAATGCTTCCGATGACAGAAACGACCGGCCCCCTGGTTAAGCTAACACTGAATGGCGCGACTGTACCAATTGTTAAAACAGAGTTTATTAAAGGGGTGGAGTATGCCTTTTTCCCTGCTTCACCCGGGGAATATGTGGCCACCTACGATGCAGATGCTCCGCAAAACCAGGCCCCTACTGTGAGTATTACTGCCCCTGCCAACAATGCCACATTTACTGCCCCTGCTTCTATTACCATTACAGCAAATGCCTCTGATTCAGATGGGGAGGTCACTAGAGTTGAATTCTTTAGTGGAGAGCAGAAAATAGGAGAGGATACCCAGGGCAATGACGGGTGGAGTTATACTTGGAACGGCGTACAAGCAACTACCTATACACTAACTGCTAAGGCTTATGATAACAGTGGTGCGTCGACTACTTCGGCTCAGGTAATAATTGAAGTGGAAGCGGTATGCCCATGCTCAGTTTTTACACAGGCGTTTACGCCCTCAGGCAGCCTGCAAAACGACGGGCAGGCCATCCAGGTAGGCATGAAATTCCGCTCTTCGGTGGCTGGCACTGTGACGGGGGTTCGTTTCTACAAGCAGAGCGGCAACACGGGCACCCACACGGGCCAGCTCTACAGCAGCACCGGCACGCTGCTGGCCTCGGTGGTGTTCCAGAACGAGACGGCCTCGGGCTGGCAGCAGGCCTCCTTCTCCTCGCCGGTGGCCGTCACCGCCGGCACCACCTACCTCATTTCCTACCACTCGAGCGGGGGCGGCTACTCGGCCGACGACAACGGCTTCAGCCAGGCCGTGGTGAACGGGCCCCTGACGGGCCTGCAGAACGGGGTGGACGGGGCCAACGGCGTCTACCGCTATACCGCCTCGCCGGCCTTCCCCACCAGCAACTACCAGTCCAGCAACTACTTTGTCGACGTGGTGTTCGAGACAGGCACCCAGCCCTCCAACGAGGCGCCGGCCGTGGCGATTACCTCCCCGGCCAACAACGCCTCCTTCACCGCACCGGCCAGCATAAACATCACGGCCTCGGCCTCAGACCCGGACGGCACGGTAAGCAAGGTGGAGTTCTTCCAGGGCACTACCAAGATTGGAGAAGACACCAATATCAGCGACGGCTGGAGCTATACTTGGAATGATGTGCCGGCGGGCAGCTACGCTATCACAGCCAGGGCTACCGATGATAAAGGAACTATGGCTACTTCTGTAGCCGTGAATATTACCGTTACTGCAGGGCCGCTTACTTGCCCCTGTACAGTATTCAAAGCGACAGATGCACCTGCAAATGCCCTGTATAACGACGGGCAGGCCATCCAGGTGGGCATGAAGTTCCGCTCCTCGGTGGCTGGCTACGTGACGGGGGTACGCTTCTACAAGCAGAGCGGCAACACGGGCACCCACACGGGCCAGCTCTACAGCAGCACCGGCACGCTGCTGGCCTCGGTGGTGTTCCAGAACGAGACGGCCTCGGGCTGGCAGCAGGCCTCCTTCTCCTCGCCGGTGGCCGTCACGGCCGGCACCACCTACCTCATTTCCTACCACTCGAGCGGGGGCGGCTACTCGGCAAATAACCCATACTTTACACAAGCTGTAGAAAACCATCCCCTACGTGCGCTGGCAAGTGGTGAGGACGGACCTAATGGTGTTTATAAGTATTCTGCAAACCCAGATTTTCCAGATAGATTCTTCCTTTCTGCCAACTATTGGGTTGATGTGGTCTTCGATACAAATGATTTACCTTCCAACGAGGCGCCAACAGTTTCGCTGACCACACCTGCCAACAACGCTACGTTCACCGCGCCGGCCACTATTAATCTTTCTGCCTCGGCGTCAGATACTGATGGCAGCGTGGCCAAGGTGGAGTTCTTGCAGGGCGAGACAAAGCTTGGTGAAGATACGAATGAAAGCGACGGCTGGAGTTTTGCCTGGGCGGATGTGCCAGCCGGGACTTACACGCTCACAGCCAGAGCCACAGACAATGCTGGTGCGGTGGTCACGTCCGCTGCCATCAGTATCACCGTTAACGAACCAGTCAACAAGGCGCCTTTGACAGCAATCACTTCACCAGAAACCGGGGCAACTTTCACCGCGCCCGCTTCTATCATCATCACGGCCACGGCCACCGATGAGGACGGTACAGTGAGCAAGGTGGAATTCTTTAACGGCGACTTGAAGTTAGGTGAGGATGCGAACGGGAGCGATGGTTGGGCATATGCCTGGAGCAACGTTCCGGCAGGCTCCTACCAACTCACAACGCGAGCATTGGATAACGGTGGTGCCGTGGGCACTTCCTCTGCGGTAAGTATCACTGTAAGCGAGCCTACCAACCAGGCCCCGGCAGTAGCTATCACCACCCCGGCTAACAACTCCACGTTCACTGCGCCGGCAAGTATAGAAATCGCGGTCTCGGCCTCCGATGCGGATGGCAATGTAACCAAGGTAGAGTTCTTCCAGGGCACAGTCAAGCTAGGGGAGGATACCGACGGAAGCAATGGGTGGGGCTTCACTTGGGGGAACGTTCAGGCAGGCAACTATGCGCTAACAGTCAAGGCAACCGACGATGGAGGAGCTGTGACAACCTCGACTGCCGTGAACATCACGGTTACGGAGCCTACTAACCAGGCCCCTGACGTTGCGATAACTTCACCGGCTGAGGGAGCCAGTTTCATCGCCCCAGCCACAATCAAGATAGTTGCCGATGCCTCGGACGCTGAAGGAACAGTGAGCAGGGTCGAGTTTTATCAAGGGGAGACAAAACTAGGGGAAGATACAGACAGCAGCGATGGCTGGGAGTATACCTGGAGCAACGTTAACGTAGGTTCTTATCAGCTTATGGCAAAGGCATTTGATAACCTTGGTGCCGAATCCTCTTCCTCAATAGTTAGTGTTTCGGTCAGTGAACCTGCCAATCTTGCACCAATTGTAGTGCTCACTTCACCTGATACTGGAGCCACGTTTACTGCACCTGCTACAATCACCATCACAGCTGATGCATCAGACACCGACGGCTCCATTACCAAGGTTGAATTTTACCAGGGCGAAACAAAGCTAGGGGAGAGGCTAACCAGTCCTTACAGCTATACCTGGAGCGATGTTAGTACGGGTTCCTATAATCTTACGGCAAAAGCTACCGATGATAAAGGCGCTGTCACGGTCTCTAATATGGTGAACATTACAGTAAATATTCCCAATAACCAGCCGCCAACAGTTTCGCTGACCACACCTGCCAACAACGCTACGTTCACCGCGCCGGCCACTATTAGTCTTTCTGCCTCGGCGTCAGATACTGATGGCAGCGTGGTCAAGGTGGAGTTCTTGCAGGGCGAGACAAAGCTTGGTGAAGATACGAATGAAAGCGACGGCTGGGCCTATACCTGGACTGATGTGCCGGCGGGAAGCTACACGCTAACGGCCAGGGCGACGGACAATACCGGTGCAGTGGTTACTTCGGCTGCCGTTAACATCACTGTTAACGCGCCAGTTAACCAGGCTCCGGCGGTGACCATCACTGCCCCGGCCAATAATTCAGTGTTCACCGCACCTGCTACCATTGACCTCTCTGCCTCGACCTCAGACTCGGATGGCACTGTAAGTAAGGTAGAGTTCTTTAATGGGGCGGCAAAGCTTGGAGAGGATACTGACGGTAATGACGGCTGGGGCTACACCTGGACCAATGTAGCGGCAGGGACATACCAACTCACGGCCAGGGCCACCGATAACGACAACGCCGCTACGACTTCAGCCGTGGTTAACATCACGGTTTCGGCCCCTGCCAATACGCCTCCTACCGTACAGCTGACGGCCCCGGCCGATAATTCAACCTTTACGGCCCCGGCTACCATCACACTAACTGCCTCTGCCTCCGATGCTGACGGCAGCATCGCTCGGGTGGAATTCTACCAAGGCACAACCAAACTCGGGGAGGATCTGACGAGTCCATACTCCTTTGCATGGGCCAATATACCTGCAGGTACTTATCAGCTGACGGCCCGGGCCTTCGACAACGGGGGGCTTTCCACTAGTTCCTCACCAGTCAATGTGACGGTGAGTGCCGCCCCCTCTGGCTGCCCCTGCACGGTCTTTTCTGCTTCGTCAGCCCCTGTGGGTCCGCTTCGGAGCGACGGACGGGCGGTACAGCTGGGCATGAAGTTCCGCTCCTCGGTGGCGGGCTACGTGACGGGAGTGCGCTTCTACAAGCAGAGCGGCAACACAGGCACCCACACGGGCCAGCTCTACAGCAGCGGTGGGGCGCTGCTGGCCTCGGTAGTGTTTCAGAACGAGACAGCCTCGGGCTGGCAGCAGGCCTCCTTCTCCTCGCCGGTAGCCATTACGGCCGGCACCACCTACGTCATCACCTACCACTCGAGCGCCGGCTACTACTCGGCCGACGACCGGGGCCTGAGCCAGGCCATCGTGAACGGGCCGCTGCGGGGGCTGGCCAACGGGGAGAGCGGCCGCAACGGGGTCTATAAGTATACCAGGCTGCCCGCTTTTCCCACCAGCAACTACCAGGCCAGCAACTACTGGGTGGATGTAGTGTTTAACACCACCCTTACCGCCGGAGGCCAGGCGCAGACACTGGTGATGGCGGAGAAGGGGGGAGGGAAAGAAGATCAGCCTACGCTGCTGGCATTCCCCAACCCGTCCACGGGGGAAGTAACTATAAGCTTTGCCCTTGAAGAAGACAGTAACTACAACCTAGGCCTCTATGATGCCACAGGGAAACGGATTGAGACATTAAAGCAAGGGTATGCCCCTGCTGGTGAGCAGCATAGAGTCGAGCTTAATGGGGCAAAACTTCCAATAGGGCTTTACCTCATCAGGTTACAGACAGATTCCGCTGTGCAAACGGTAAGGCTTATTCTGGAGAGATGATATAAGTGGTCACGCAATCGGGAAAGTATATTTTATCCAAAACCTAATGTATTTAATTATGAAGTTCTTCTTAGTAGCCCTCTTCGTAGTCATTCCTTTCCTGTCTTTCTCACAGGGATTCAATGTGATGATCGGTAATGCTGAATACCCAACAGACAAGGTGCCTGAGCACGTCAGTTTACCGGATAAGGTTAAAAAGCTACGAATAAAAAAGAGCCAGGCAGATAAGGCTCCAAAGACCTACACAGTACAGATTGGTGAAGAGGAACACACCTTTATTGGGGATGGCGCATACCATGACGTGGAATTTTCTCACGACATAAGAGGCTTGGTGGTATATATCCTGGACGATAAGCGACAAGTCCAGGGCAAGCCTTTTCTCATAAATAAATCAAAATAAAAGTAGCTGGACTGGTATAGGGCACACCAGTCCAGCTATACTTCAGACCTCGATAAAGTTGCCGCTGTGGATTTGGCGAGGAAGATATTGCTACCCATGATCGAAGGTGTTTTCGAGTGTTGCTGATTAAATAACACATGCTTATGTTCTAAGAAAAATATGAAAAGATGTAATAACCCCGGAAACTGGTTGCAGGCTCCCAGGCCTTGTCAGGTAGATGTCCTGCCTGAAGCAAATATTGATTCTTTTATTAGGAGCCGTTTTTCAGCGTGGCATGTTCTACTGCTAAAAGCGTTATTCCTGCTTCTCTTTCTTAGGGGGATAAGCATATTGCCTGTGGCGGCCCAAAATGCCATCGTGCTTGAAAACGCTAAAACAGGTAACCCTGCGTCAGAATGGCAGATCAGCGGAGCAGGGGACCTCTCGATCCAAGGGTTTGCGACCGACATCAGTTATAATAAAGGTGAAACTGCCCGATTCAAAATTAAGACCAGTGCGAGAGCCTATACTATTGCCATATACCGGCTTGGCTTCTACCAGGGAAACGGCGCCAGGTTACAGGGAACAGGAACTGTAACGGCCACGCTGCCACAATCTCAGCCAAACTGCCTCACTAATTCCAGTACCGGCCTGCTCGACTGTGGAAACTGGGCTGTGTCTGCCCAATGGGCAATCCCAAGCACTGCGGTCTCTGGGTTATACCTTGCCAAACTGACTCGCACGGACACAGGAGGTTCCAGCCATATCGTGTTTATTGTTCGTGATGATGCCAGCACTTCTGACCTGCTATTCCAGACTTCTGATGCCACCTGGCAGGCTTACAACGTTTACGGTGACAATAACAATGGCAAAAGCCTCTATACAGGCTCGGGCGGAAAAGCTGTGAAGGTAAGCTACAATCGCCCGTTTGTGACCCGTAACGGCGGAGGGGGAGGCGGCCCGTCGGAAGACTGGTTGTTTAACGCTGAATACCCGATGATCCGTTGGATAGAGGCCAATGGCTATGATGTTACTTATACCACAAACGTAGACAGTGATCGTCGCGGCCAACTCATAAAGAACCACAAAGTATTCCTCTCCGTGGGGCACGACGAGTACTGGTCGGGGGCTCATCGGGCGCATGTAACAGCCGCCCGCGATGCTGGTACCAGTCTTGCGTTCTTTAGCGGGAACGAGGTATACTGGAAAACACGCTGGGAAAATAGTATTGATGGCAGTGGAACTACCTATAGGACCTTGGTCTGTTACAAAGAAGGTTCATCTGGCGAGAATACCTGCAATGGTAAGTGTGATCCAAGCCCGGAGTGGACAGGATTATGGCGTAGCGGATGTGAGTATAGAACAGGTGACATTCTGGTAGATGGCTGCCAACCCGAAAATGCTTTAACCGGTCAGATAAGTTGGGAAGAAAACACAGTTGCCCTTCAGGTACCAGGCACCTATGGTCAGTTAAGGTTCTGGCGGAATACCAGTGTCGCTTCCTTGGGCAGTGGGCAAACCGCCACTTTAACCAATGGTACCATTGGTTATGAGTGGAACGCTGAGCAAGAGGCCTACAGGTCGACTTACCCGAATGGAAGGATCCTGCTCTCCAGAACCGTTATTAATGGGAAAGTTCATCACTTAACGCTCTATAAGCATACAAGCGGAGCCTTGGTATTCGGCGCCGGAACTGTACAATACTCCTGGGGCTTAGATAGTAATCACGACCGCGGAAGTGCAGCACCAAGTCCGGCAATGCAGCAGGCAACTGTTAATCTTTTTGCAGACATGGGCGCGCAGCCCGGAAGCCTGCGCTCTGGCTTGGTTGTCGCAACTGCTTCAACGGATACACAGGCTCCTGTAACTGCCATCACATCTCCTGCAGAAGGTACTAATCTGCCAGCGGGTGCTGCTGTTACCATCACTGGTACAGCCTCTGATGCCAATGTAATTGCCGGGGTAGAGATATCTACCGATGGGGGCAATTCATGGCGACTTGCAAATGGAACAACAAACTGGTCATTCTCCTGGACACCTACGACACAAGGTGCTGCAGCAATCAGAGCACGAGCTTTCGATGACTCCGGGAACATAGGGGTACCTGTAATAGTCAATGTTACTATAGGCGGGGGAACAGCTCCTACTTGCCCCTGCACGGTTTTCCAAGCTTCCGCTGCTCCTTCAGGCAGCCTGCAAAACGATGGACAGGCACTGCAACTGGGCATGAAGTTCCGCTCCTCCACCAACGGCTTTGTGACGGGGGTGCGCTTCTACAAGCAGACGGGCAACACGGGCACCCACACCGGCCAGCTCTACAGCAGCACCGGCACGCTCTTGGCCTCAGTGGTGTTTCAGAACGAGACGGCCTCGGGCTGGCAGCAGGCCTCCTTCTCCTCGCCGGTGGCCGTCACGGCCGGCACCACCTACCTCATCTCCTACCACTCGAGCGGGGGCGGCTACTCGGCAGACGACAACGGCTTCAGCCAGGCCGTGGTGAACGGGCCCCTGACGGGCCTGCAGAACGGGGCTGACGGGGCCAACGGCGTCTACCGCTACACCGCCTCGCCGGCCTTCCCCACCAGCAACTACCAGTCCAGCAACTACTTTGTCGACGTGGTGTTCGAAACAGGCTCTCAGCCGGCCAACCAGGCGCCGGCCGTGGCGATTACCGCCCCGGCCAACAACGCCTCCTTCACCGCCCCGGCCAGCATAAACATCACGGCCTCGGCCTCGGATACAGACGGCACGGTAAGTAAGGTGGAGTTCTTCAACGGGGACACGAAACTGGGAGAGGATTTGACGAGCCCATATGCGTACAACTGGACTGGTGTGGTTGCTGGTACTTACGCTCTGACGGCTAAGGCAACTGACGACAAAGGGGCTGTGACCACGTCCTCCACAGTGAATGTGACCGTGAGCGCTCCGGCTAACCAACCACCTTCAGTAGCGATTACCTCGCCGACGAACAATGCCACTTTTACCGCTCCGGCAAGCATCACTTTATCTGCCTCGGCCTCCGATGCAGATGGTTCAGTCAGCAAGGTAGAATTTTATAACGGCGCTACGAAGCTCGGTGAAGATCTGACGAGTCCGTACACCTATAGCTGGGAAAATGTTCCGGCAGGGAGCTATCAACTGACGGCGCGGGCAATAGACAACGCCGGCGTCTCGGCTACCTCTGCAGCGGTAAATATAACAGTTTCCGACCCTGCCAATACTTCCCCAGCGGTAGCAATCACTTCCCCGGCAAACAACACCACTTTCACCGCACCGGCCACGATCACGATTGATGCTAGTGCCTCGGATACGGACGGCAGCATAGTCAAAGTGGAGTTTTTCCAGGGCACGACTAAACTCGGGGAGGATACCAGCAGCCCGTACAGTTTTACCTGGAGCGGCGTGGTGGCGGGCACTTACACATTGACGGCGCAGGCAACGGATAACCTGGGGGCAACTACTACATCTGCCGGGGTGAATGTAACGGTAAACGCCCCGGCTAACAGCGCCCCAACTGTAGCAATCACGTCGCCTGCAAGCAATGCCACTTTTACTGCCCCGGCGAGTATTAATATTGCGGCCTCGGCCTCTGATACAGACGGAACGGTGAGCAAAGTAGAGTTTTACAGCGGTAGCACCAAGCTAGGTGAGGATCTGACCAGCCCGTACAACTACTCTTGGAGCAATGTGCCGGCGGGCAGCTATGCGCTTACTGCAAGGGCTACCGACAACGCTGGTGGCGTTACCACTTCCGAAGCAGTGAATGTGACGGTGAGTGCCGCCCCGTCGGGCTGTCCTTGCACGGTCTTCCAGGCTTCGGCTGCTCCCACAGGAAGTCTGCAAAACGACGGGCGGGCACTGCAGCTGGGCATGAAGTTCCGTTCCTCGGTAGCGGGCTACGTGACAGGAGTGCGCTTCTACAAGCAGGCGGGCAACACGGGCACCCACACCGGCCAGCTCTACAGTAGCGGTGGGGCGCTGCTGGCCTCGGTGGTGTTCCAGAACGAGACGGCCTCGGGCTGGCAGCAGGCTTCTTTCTCCTCGCCGGTGGCCATCACGGCTGGTACTACCTACGTCATCTCGTATCACAGCAGCGCCGGATACTACTCAGCCGACGACCGGGGGCTGAGCCAGGCCATCGTGAACGGGCCGCTGCGGGGGCTGGCCAACGGGGAGAGCGGCCGCAACGGGGTCTACAGGTACTCTAACACTCCAGCCTTCCCGACGAGCAACTACCAGGCGAGCAATTATTGGGTGGATGTGGTGTTCAATACCACCCTTGCCGCTACCGGCAGCCAGGCGCAGACGGCTGTGATGACGGGAGTTAAGAAAGAGAAAAACTCCCAGCCTACGCTGCTGGCATTCCCCAACCCATCCTCAGGGGAAGGGATACAGTTAGAAGTGCAGGGAATAGGAAGCATGGAGGAATTCGTAGTAACTGTTCATAACAGCATTGGTAGTGAATTGGTACGGCTTGAAAGGAAAGCAAACATTGAAGGAAATTTCCTAGAAGAGATAAAGTTTGCTCCACGGTTACCTCATGGTGCTTATACTATCAAAGTACAGAGTAAGAGCATCGTGCTTGGCCAAATCATCATCATAGACAAATAGTATTAGCCAGACAGGCATCTTGATTTCCTTAAGTCAGAGCAAAGGGATGAAGGTGTAGGTAATAGGACTGTTGTAGTATTGGTTACAGTTATTGTTCAGTCAGCAGACACGCATAGTTCCTGCACTTTTTGGGCTGTGCTATAGGTTTGGACAACACCTGCATTTCCAGTTGCTCTACAAAATATTAAGAACCACGGCTTACTCAGTATTCTGAAAGGATGTCATTTATACTTTCAAGTATAGGTGACATCCTTTCTGTGTTTACTTTGAAGCACCTATAGCATTTCTGCCACAGCCTCTCTATATTTAGGCAGTGCCATATTCGAGAGCTGCCCATGAGATTAACCTTTATACTTATACTTCTGATGGTGATGTACACTCAGGCCTGGGGTCAGGGACGAAAGCGCGTCCGGGAGTATGGCGTGAAAGTCGGGGTGCTGCCAACCGGAAAGTATAACACGATAACTGATGTGGCCGGTGTTACCGTAGGACACACGACGCTGCTTGAGGGCGAACACATCCGCACGGGCGTAACGGCCATACTTCCCCACGAAGGCAACGTGTTTCAGCAAAAGGTGCCGGCTGCGGTGCATGTGGGCAACGGCTTTGGCAAACTGGCGGGCAGCACACAGATAAAGGAACTGGGTAACCTGGAGTCGCCTATCATACTGACCAATACCCTCGGAGTCGGAACTGCCATGAATGCTGTGGTGGGTTATACGTTACAGCAGGCCGGAAACGAGCAGGTGCAGTCGGTGAACGCGGTGGTGGGAGAGACTAACGACGGCTACCTGAACGACATCCGGGGCAGGCACGTACGGGAGGAGCATGTGCTACAGGCCATACAGCAGGCTAAAACAGGGGCAGTGCAGGAAGGGAACGTGGGGGCAGGCACCGGAACAGTGTGCTTCGGCTGGAAGGGCGGCATCGGTACTTCTTCCCGCAAGTTGCCGGAGAGCGCGGGCGCTTACACGGTGGGCGTGCTGGTGCAGACCAACTATGGCGGCGTGCTGCAGGTAAACGGCGTGCCGGTTGGCAAGGAATTGGACCAGTATTTCATGAACCAGCAAATCAAGGACAGCGCCGACGGCTCCTGCATGATCATTGTCGCGACCGATGCGCCGGTGGATGCCCGTAACCTGGAGCGGATGGCCATGCGCGCCATGATGGGACTGGCAAAAACCGGAGGCATTGCCTCCAACGGCAGCGGCGACTATGTGATCGCCTTCTCAACCAATCCCGAATTGCGCGTCCCTTATACTTCCGAAGAGAAAACACAGGCAATTCCCATACTTCGTAACGATGAGATGTCGCCGCTGTTTATGGCTGTGATAGAGGCTACGGAAGAGGCTGTTCTTAACTCGCTGTTTATGGCAGAAGACATGACCGGAAAAGAAGGGCGGAAAGTAGAGGCGCTGCCGCTGAAAAAGGTTCTTAAGCTGTTAAAGAAATACAATGCAATCTAATCCCAACTTCGCCTACGTGCGCGGCCAGGTGCTGCCACTCGAGCAGGCAACCCTGCACATCAGCGATCTATCTATCCAGCGCGGCTACGGTGTGTTCGACTATTTCAGGGTGTTCCATGGCAAACCTGTTTTCCTGGATGATTACCTGGAGCGTTTTCATGCCTCGGCGGCGGCCATGAACCTGGAAGTTCCTGTACCGGACTCAGTGCTTCGGGAAGCGATAGACGAACTGATCCGGCGCAACAACCTGCCGCTGTCCGGCATGAAAATGATCCTGACGGGTGGCTACTCGGAGAATGGGTACGATCCAGCCGAAGCCAGCCTTATCATACAGCAGCAACCGCTCATCCTCCCAGGTCCGGAGATGCTGGAGCAGGGCATCAACGTCATCACCCACGAGTATGTGCGGGAGGTGCCGCGCGCCAAAACGATTAACTATACCATGGGCATCCGGCTGATAGGGGAGATCCGCAGGCGTGGGGCCAGCGACGTGCTCTACCAGCAAAACGGGGTGGTCTCGGAGTTTCCGCGCTGCAATCTCTTTATCGTGAAGCAGGACAACACGGTGGTAACGCCTGCCGATAACGTGCTGCTCGGTGTAACGCGCAAGAACGTGCTGGCGCTGGCCGGTAAGAAGTATAAAGCTGCAGAAGGCACGGTAACGCTGGAGGATGTGTACGGGGCAAAAGAGGTTTTCCTGACCAGCACGACCAAGCGCATCGTACCTATTGTGCAGGTGGATGAGCGGGTGATCGGGAACGGAAAGCCGGGAGAGGTTACGCTCTCTCTGTTGCAGGACCTGGTGCAGTTAGAGGAGGAAAAAGGGGCGAGGATGTAAGTATAAAGTATACTTCAGAAAGTATAAACCGCTTTGGCAACCCTTGTAAAACAAACGATTGCGTAAAAAATAATTTAGATTTGTCTTGCATTTTTAGTTTCAGCCTTTACTTTTGCAAGCAACAAACACAGTAAAAAAGACAATGCATCAGCTCATTCTATCCATTTCTATTATTATTCGCGTGGTCCTTCCGCGCGGGGTAGAGGTGGTATGCTGATTCTGAAATAGAACCTATAGTTTAAGCTAACGCAGCCATCTCCCCCAAAGGAGGTGGCTGTTTTTGTTTTATATAAAAAGTAAGAGATTATGTTTTTAGGGCTCCTCCTAGTCATTATTATTCTCATTTATCCTCTACCGCCGGGTTGAAGGAATGGCCTTGTATTCTCTGATGCGCCTTTCTGACTGCCCGGTTAGAAAGGCTTTTTTGTGCACAATTATCTAACCTTACACACTTAAAACAATGTATTTCAACAGCGACACACTCGTTTACCTCGACGGAAAATTTGTAAAGGCAAGCGATGCCTCCTGCTCCGTTTATGCCCAGACCCTGCACTACGGCTACTCTGTTTTCGAAGGAATCAGATCTTACAAAACCCCCAGCGGAACGCAGATTTTTAAGGCAAAGGAGCATTACGAGCGCCTTCATTTCTCCTGCCAAACCGTGGGGCTACCGCTCAACTATTCTGTGGAAGAGCTCACGGAGCTGACTTACCAGGTGCTGGAGCGAAACAACCTGCAGGATGCCTACATCCGCCCGCTGGTGTATGCCGCTACGCCTAACATGAGCCTGACTGCGGCGCAGGAGAGCAACGTGCTTATTGCCGCCTGGGAGTGGGGCAAGTACCTGGGCGACAGAACGCTGCGCGTGATGGTTTCCCCCTACGAACGTCCTAACCCGAAGTCGGTGCCGGTAGAGGCCAAGGTGGCCGGCCATTACGTTAACTCGACCATTGCCTGCTCCGACGCCAAGGCCAAAGGCTACGACGAGGCCCTGCTGCTGGACATGAATGGTTTCGTGGCGGAAGGCCCTGGAGCGAACTTTTTCTATGAAAAGGACGGCGAACTGTTCACGGCTCCTCCCGGCAGTATACTCCGCGGCATTACGCGCAACACCATCATCGACTTGGCCCGCGAGGCAGGCATTACGGTACACGAGAAATTCTTTAAACCCGACGTGCTGCAGGAGGCGGACGCCGCCTTTATGACCGGCACAGCCGCGGAAGTGGTGGGCGTGCAGTCCATCAACGAGCGCGTGTTGCCGAAGCCATATGAGGAAAGTATAGGCGCGTTTCTGGGCAAGCGTTACTCCGAACTAGTAACCGGAAAGCTTGTACTTGCCTAAGCAAATGTTGCTGAAAAAGTATAAATCCGCAGGTTAGAGATGGTAGCTGTGTGTTTCTATACTTATTGATTTTCAGTTATTTATACTTTGAAAGCCTCGCATCAGAAAGTATGGAAGTGGCGAAAGATTGCCCTGGCCGGCGGAAAAGATACCTGAACTTGCAGAGCATTAGCCATAGGTAGCCTGAGAAAGGCGCCCTGGCAACACCTGATTAACCTGTGGCAAGAGCCGCTCCTCCAAAGGGGCTTTTGCTTACCTCTAACCACCTTAAAACAATGGCATTAAACAAATACAGCCGCATCTACACCCAGGACGAGAGCCTTCCGGCCTCACAGGCCATGCTGATTGGATCCGGCCTCTCAGAAGAGGACCTGCGCAAGCCTTTCGTAGGCATCTGCTCAACGGGCTTCGACGGAAATACGTGTAACATGCACCTCAACGCACTGGCCGATGAGGTAAAGCAGGGCGTGAACCAACTTGGAATGGTAGGACTGCGCTTCAACACGATTGGCGTGAGCGATGGCATCACCAACGGCACACCGGGCATGCGCTACTCGCTCGTGTCCCGCGAGGTGATCGCCGACTCTATCGAAACCATCACCGGGGCGCATAACTACGACGCCCTGGCCTGCGTGGTAGGCTGCGACAAGAACATGCCCGGTTCCCTGATGGCCATGGCCCGCCTGAACCGTCCGTCGCTGATGGTGTATGGCGGCACGATAAAGGGTGGCGATTTTAAAGGTCAGAAGCTTAACATCGTGTCCTGCTTCGAGGCCTACGGCAAAAAACTCAACGGCGCCATCTCCGACGAAGACTACAAGGGCATCATCCGCAATGCTTGTCCGGGCCCGGGTGCCTGCGGCGGTATGTACACGGCCAACACCATGGCGTCAGCTGCTGAGGCGCTGGGCATGTCCATCCCTTTCTCTTCTTCTTCCCCGGCCATTAGTGCCGAGAAGAAGCAGGAGTGCCTCACCACAGGCCAGTACCTGCTGCGCCTGCTCGAGCGCGACATTAAGCCAAGGGACATCCTGGTGCGCGAAGCTTTTGAGAATGCGCTGGTGCTGATAACCGTACTCGGCGGCTCAACCAACGCTGTACTGCACCTGATCGCCATTGCGCATGCCGCCGGTGTGAAGCTCACGCTGCAGGATTTCCAAGAAGTGAGCAACCGGGTGCCGGTGCTGGCCGACCTCAAGCCAAGCGGCAAGTACCTGATGGAGGACCTTTCGGCCCTGGGTGGCGTGCCTGCCGTGATGCGCACTTTGCTGGATGAAGGCCTGCTTACAGGTGATTTGATGACTGTAACCGGGCAGACCGTGGCCGAGAACTTGGCCGACGTGAAGCCGCTGGGCGAGGAGCAAGATCTCCTGCGTCCGCTATCTAACCCCATCAAAGCAGACGGCCATATCCAGACCCTATACGGCAACCTGGCGCCAAGAGGGGCCGTGGCCAAAATCTCGGGTAAAGAGGGACTTATATTCGAAGGACCAGCCATCGTGTTCGACTCTGAGGAAGAGTTAAACGAGGGCATCACACTGGGCAAGATCAAGCCGGGTCATGTGGTCGTCATCCGTTACGTCGGTCCGAAGGGCGGGCCGGGCATGCCGGAAATGCTCAAGCCAACCTCTGCCATTATGGGAGCCGGCTTAGGCGACAAGGTGGCCTTGATTACGGATGGTCGCTTCTCGGGCGGCACGCATGGGTTCGTGATAGGCCACGTTTGCCCGGAGGCATACGACGGCGGCACCATCGCGCTGGTGGAAAACGACGACCTGATTACGCTGGACGCCACTACCAACTCCATCCACCTGCACGTGGACGATGCCTTGCTCGAGCTGCGCCGCGATAAGTGGCAAAAGCCAGCCTCGCAAGTACAGCAGGGCGTGCTGCTAAAGTATAGACGCACGGTAAGCGACGCAAGTCACGGATGTATCACTGATTTAGAGGAAACACATGTTAACGAAAGAGAAACCGGCACCAGCATCATCGCCTAAGCAGGCCCAAACAATCACCGGGGCAGAAGCCCTTATACTTGCCCTGCTGGAGGAGAAGGTAGATACTATTTTCGGATATCCGGGCGGGGCCATCATGCCCGTGTATGATGCCCTGTATGATTACACCGACAAGCTGAACCACGTGCTGGTGCGTCACGAACAGGGAGGCATCCATGCAGGTCAGGGCTATGCGCGCTCCTCAGGCAAAGTGGGAGTGGTGTTCGCCACCAGCGGACCGGGTGCCACCAACCTGGTAACGGGACTGGCTGACGCGCAGATCGACAGCACGCCGCTGGTGTGTATCACCGGCCAGGTGTTCGCGCATTTGCTTGGAACAGATGCTTTTCAGGAGACCGATATCCTCAACATCACCACCCCGGTAACCAAATGGAATTACCAGGTAACGGATGCCAGCGAGATTCCGGATGTGTTGGCCAAGGCCTTTTACATTGCCCGTAGCGGACGTCCGGGACCGGTTCTGATTGACATCACCAAAAACGCGCAGCTGCAAACTTTTGATTTCACTGGATACCAGCCCTGCAAGCATATCCGCAGCTACAGGCCCAAACCCACGGTAAGGCACGAGTATATCCAGCAGGCGGCCGAGCTGATCAACCAAGCCCAGAAGCCCTTTATACTTTGGGGACAAGGCGTGATGCTGGGCTCAGCCGAGCAGGAGTTCAAGACCTTTGTGGAGAAAAGCGGTATTCCGGCTGCCTGGACCATTATGGGCGCAGGTGCTTTGGCAACCGACCATCCGCAAAACGTGGGTATGCTGGGCATGCACGGTAACTATGGCCCCAACGTGCTCACCAACGAGTGCGACGTGCTGATTGCCATCGGCATGCGCTTCGATGACCGCGTAACCGGTCGCCTGGACAAGTATGCCAAACAAGCCAAAGTGGTGCACCTAGACATCGACCCGACCGAGATTGGCAAGAACGTGCCGGTAGCCGTGCCGGTGTGGGGCGATTGCAAGGAAACGCTTCCGCTGCTGACCGAGCTGGTGGAGGCAAAAGACCACCTGGAGTGGCTCGGGAAATTCCGAAAGTATAACGACCAGGAAATAGAGGCGGTGATACAGGACGAGCTTTTCCCAACATCCGAGGAAATGACGATGGGAGAGGTGGTGCAGCAACTGAACGAACTCACCTCCGGCGATGCCATTGTGGTGACGGATGTAGGGCAGCACCAGATGGTAGCCTGCCGCTACGCCAAGCTCAACCATACCCGCAGCAACATCACCAGCGGCGGCCTGGGCACGATGGGCTTTGCCTTGCCGGCCGCCATTGGCGCCAAGTTCGGAGCGCAGGATAGAACCGTGGTGGCTGTGATCGGCGACGGCGGATTCCAGATGACCCTGCAGGAATTGGGCACTATCATGCAGACGGGGGTGGATGTGAAAATTCTGATTCTCAACAACCAGTTCCTGGGCATGGTGCGGCAGTGGCAGGAGCTCTTCCACGAGCGCCGCTACTCCTTTGTCGCCATCGCCAGCCCGGACTTTGTGAAAGTAGCCAGCGGCTATGGCATCAGCGGCAAGAGCGTCAGCAAACGCGAAGACCTGAGAGGCGCGCTGCAGGAGATGTTGTCGCATAAAGGCTCCTTCCTACTGGAGGTGATGGTAACCAAAGAGAACAACGTGTTCCCGATGGTGCCGCAAGGGTGTAGTGTTAGCGAGATCAGGCTGAAATAAGAGCCGCATAAACAAGTATAAGTATGCGTAACGAGAACCATACCGACAAGCAGGAGTTCAACATCACGGTTTATACCGAGAACCACATCGGGCTCCTGACCCGCGTTGCCATCATCTTCTCCCGCAGGAAGATCAACGTGGAAAGCCTTAATACCTCGCCTTCCGAAATTGAGGGCATCCACCGCTTCAACATCGTGATCACGGAGACGGCGGAAGTGGTGCGTAAAATAGCCGGTCAGATTGAAAAGCAGATAGGCGTGCTGAAAGTATACTTCAACACCAACCAGGATGTGGTCTGGCAGGAGATGGCTTTGTATAAAGTGCCTACCGATGTGATTGCCGAGCGCGCCATCGTAGAGCGCCTGCTCCGGGAGAACGGCGCCCGGGCCGTGGTGATCCGGAAGGACTATACCGTGTTCGAAACCACCGGCCAGCGCGAGGAGACAGACAACCTGATTAAGGTGCTGCAGCCGTACGGACTCATCGAATTTGTGCGCAGCGCCCGCATCGCCATCATCAAAGACAGCGACGGCTTCCACCGCAAACTACAGGAGTTTGAACAAAGCGAGCCCCACGACGAGGTGGTGGAGAACGAGTACCTCAACAGCCGCGAGAAAGTCTTCACGATGTAAAGTATAGACAAAAGAATTTTAGACAAAAGACAAAGGAAGTGGCAAAATGCAGCTCAACAAGTCTTTTGTCCTTTGTCAAGTAATCCTTAATCAATAAATAAAATCAACCTTAAAACAAATTAAACTAAAATGGCAACTATCAATTTTGGAGGAGTAGACGAAACCGTAATCACCCGCGATGAATTTCCACTTGCTCAGGCAAGAGAAACACTGAAAGACGAAGTAATCGCCGTTATCGGATATGGCGTGCAGGGCCCGGGCCAGGCGCTTAACCTGCGTGACAATGGCTTTAACGTAATCGTTGGTCAGCGAAAAGATTCTGCCTCCTGGGAGAAAGCAAAAAGCGACGGCTGGGTGGAAGGCGAAACCCTTTTCTCGATTGAGGAAGCGGCAGAGCGCGGCACCATCATCGCCAACCTGCTCTCCGACGCCGGTCAAATTGCCGTGTGGCCAACCCTGAAAGAGAGACTCAAGCCAGGCAAGACCTTATACTTCTCTCACGGCTTCGGCATCACGTTTAAAGAGCACACCAGCATTGTGCCTCCTGCCGATGTGGATGTGATTCTGGTAGCACCTAAAGGAAGCGGCACGAGCCTGCGCCGTTTATACTTAGCCGGCGGTGGTCTGAACTCTTCGTTTGCTGTGTACCAAGATGCGACGGGCAAAGCGTATGAAAAAGCGATAGCCATGGGTATCGGCGTTGGTTCCGGTTACCTGTTCGAAACCGATTTCCAGAAAGAGGTATTTAGTGACCTGACCGGTGAGCGTGGTGTGCTGATGGGTGCCCTGGCCGGTATCATAGAGGCGCAATACCAGGTGCTGCGTCAGCGTGGACACTCCCCATCTGAGGCTTTCAACGAAACGGTAGAAGAGCTGACCCAGAGCCTGGTGCCACTGGTAGGAGAAAACGGCATGGACTGGATGTTCTCTAACTGCTCGGTTACAGCCCAGCGCGGCGCCCTGGACTGGAAAGGCAAGTTCAGAGAGGCTACTCTGCCGGTATTGAACGAGTTGTATGACAGCGTGGCTTCCGGCAAAGAGGCTGAGCGCACCATCCAGCGCGGCTCTACTCCAGGTTACCGTCAGGAACTGGAGGCAGAACTTTCAGAACTGCGTGAATCAGAATTATGGCAAACAGGAGCCACGGTGCGTAAGCTCCGCTCCAAGTAAGAAGTAGTATGGATAAAGATGTAGCTTTAGAGTATACCGTCGTGGCCCTGGAAAGGGTGCAGCGGGCGGCAATGAACCTGCGGGGTGTGATTTACAAGACGCCCCTGTTGCAGAACCACTGGCTTTCCCAGACCTATGGTGCCGACATTTACCTGAAACGCGAGGACCTGCAGATTGTGCGGTCTTACAAAATCAGGGGAGCATACAATAAGATTTCGACGCTTCCGGCCGAGCAAGCCGCGCGTGAGATTGTGTGCGCCAGCGCCGGTAATCATGCCCAGGGAGTAGCCTACGCCTGCCAGCTGCTCGGTATTAAAGGCTACATCTTTATGCCTGCTAACACCCCTGCCCAAAAGGTCAGCAAGGTGCGCCTGTTTGGGAAGGAAATGGTAGAAGTGGTGCTCACCGGCAATACCTACGATGAGGCCTATGCCGCCGCCAAAGAGCTCTGCGATAGCCGCAGCGCGACCTTCGTGCACCCTTTTGATGATATAGCCATTGTAGAAGGGCAAGCCACTGTAGGTCTGGAAGTACTGCAGGATGCCCACTTCTCCATCGACTACTGCTTTGTGCCGATAGGCGGAGGCGGTTTGGCCTCTGGCGTGGCCAGCGTGTTTAAACAACTGAGTCCCAAAACGAAAATCGTGGGTGTGCAGCCAATGGGCGCTCCCTCTATGTATAAATCCATCCGGGAGGATAAGCGGCAGGCGCTGGAAAGTATAGAGAGCTTTGTGGATGGCGCTGCGGTAAAGTGCCCCGGCGAGTTGACCTTTGAGCTATGCCGCGAGCTGCTCGACGACATCGTGCTAGTGCCGGAGGGCCAAGTATGCGTAGATCTGCTGAAGATGTATAACGAGGAGGGGATTGTGCTGGAGCCCGCCGGAACCCTCACCGTTTCAGCGTTACACGTGTACGCCGACAGGATTGCCGGAAAGAAAGTAGTCTGCGTCATCAGTGGCAGCAACAACGACATCACCCGCATGGAAGATATCAAGGAGCGGGCCATGCAGCACCAGGGGCTCAAGCACTACTTCATGGTGACGTTCAACCAGAAGCCCGGCGCGCTGCGCACCTTCGTAAACAAGGTACTCCATTCTGGCGACGACATCATTCACTTCCAGTACATCAAGAAGAACAACAAGGAGAAAGGCCCTGTGTTTGTAGGTATTGAGGTAAAACAGCCGCATGACGTGGAGAATATCAAGCTTCGGATGGAAGAAGAAGGCTTTGCTTACGAGTACCTGAACGGGAAGCAGGATTTTCTGAATTTGTTGGTGTAGGAGGTACTTTCAAAGTATTAAATAGCATCAAACTTAAAGTATAAAAGCCGCTGCAGATTAGCTTCTGCAGCGGCTTTTATACTTTAATAGCAAGTTATCTACGAACTACAAGACAGCATCGAACACCCGGCTTTCTGCGTTGCCCAACCCGGGCGGGTCTCAAAGAACTCGTCATACTTATTGGAATATGGCTCTTTCAGGGCTTGCTGCAGTTTCTCAAATAATTCAGTCTCGCCTTTCTCCAGCCCTTCTATGGCCTGGTGCAACAGGTAATTGCGAAGTATAAACCGTGGGTTGGTTTTGCGCATCAGTTCCTGCGAGTCCTGCCGTGTGATGGTGTTTTTGTTCAGGCGCTCCAGGTAAGCGGTAATTAAAGTATAAAGCTGCGCGCTTTGCTCTTCGGTCAGGTCCTCGTACAGGCTGTCCTTAAAGTATGCGGCCACCTCTGATGTGCTGCCCATGTAGAGCGGCAGGTCGATGAGGAGCTGGAAGAAAATCGTCATGTCGGGCTTTACGTCGGCCAGTGTGTTCTCAAACTGGCTGATCAGATCCGTGTCACCGCTTTTCAGTTTGTCCAGACCCAATTTGTTGCCCATCATGGTGTAGTACTTGCGCCAGTATACTTCCTTGTAACTCTCCAACGCTGGCAGCAACAGGTCCTTCTCCACCAACGGTAGGAGAGCAGCAGCCAGGCAGCCCAGGTTCCAGTAGGCGATGCTTGGTTGCCTGCCGAAGGCATAGCGGCGGCCGGGCAGGTCGGTGGTATTGGGCGTAAAGTCGGGGTCGTAGTCATCCAGGAAAGAATAGGGGCCATAATCGATGGTGAGGCCAAGTATGGACATGTTGTCGGTGTTCATCACCCCGTGCACAAAGCCCACGCGCTGCCACTCCACCACTAGGCTGGCCGTGCGCTCGATTACCTCCTTAAACCAGGTAATTACTTTGTCCTCACCCTGAATGTGCGGGTAGTACCTGGAGATGGTCCAGTCCACTAGCTGGCGCAGTTGCTCGTGCTCCTTGCGGGCGTTGAGCAGCTCAAAGTTGCCGAAGCGCAGGAAGCTTGGGGCCACACGCATCACAATGGCACCGGGTTCGTAGGCGGCGTTGCCGTTGTAGAACATGTCGCGCAGCACGGGCTCGCCGGTGGCTACCAGGCTCAGGGCGCGGGTGGTGGGGATGCCCAGGTAATGCATGGCCTCGCTCATCAGGTACTCACGCACCGAGGAACGCAGCACAGCGCGGCCATCGGCGCGGCGAGAGTAGGCGGTTGGCCCGGCACCTTTCAGCTGCAGTTCCACCGTTTTGGCGTCAGGAATTTGCCATTCGCCCAAGATGATGGCGCGGCCGTCGCCCAGCTGCCCGGCCCAGCTGCCGAACTGGTGCCCGGCGTAGCAGGCAGCGTAGGGGTACATGGCCTCGGTCACGTGGTTGCCACCCAGTATATCGAGCTCCTGCTGCTCCTCAGGTTTTTTAATCCCCAGTTCTGCGGCCAACTCACCGGACCAGGCTAATAGCGTCACTTTTTCCACGGGCGTGGGAACGGCTTTGCTGTAGAGCTTACCTGGTGTCTGGCGCGGGTTCAGGTCGCCGCTGTCGTCGCCGGGAAAGGTGCTGACAAATTCTTTTGTATAGTTTTCGGAGCGAAGGCTCTTCATATAGTATCCGATTAAATGAGGTAATTACTCCGATAGACACCGGGGCTCTGAAGGTAACAAGTATGAGGCGGAATTAGTTAACTTTTATACTTTTTTCACACCTGAAGCGGTAGCGGCCAGGGTGCCAGATGAGCCATGTATAACAGTCCTCAGCAAAATTGGCAGAGTGTAAAGTATAAATTCAGGGGGAGGAGCAAACTTAGGTTAAGTACGGTATATCTATTCTTCATTTTACGCCGTATGCAACTAACAGAATTAAAATGAGACGACACCATGGATAATACACTTGAAAACACCTCTTTCCGCAACCTATTGCATAACCCTTCGCAGTTGGCCGACATTATCAAGGATCCGACCAAGGGACTGGACTTCTATAAGGGACTATCGGTGAAGGAGCAGCAGTACCTGCTGTTTGCCGCTGCCTTCGGTTTGATTGGCTACGCCATCTACCTGGGCAGGCAGGAAAAGCAGGTGGATACATCCTCCTAAACCCTATGTAAGTGGCTGCGTATAAGAAGTATACATCTTTTATTTTCGACAGACAGGTGACAAGCCTGATGAAAGCTTGTAGAAGCTTTGCGAAGTAACGTACATAGTGTGTTCGAAAATGCAAAGAGAAAAGCCTGCCCTGGGTATCTACTCAGGGCAGGTTCTTTTTTGCCTAAGACATAGCTTCTTTCCTGTTTTAGGGCGTACATGCCGGTTTTTTATAGTATAAGTCGTAACTTAGAGACAGTGGCTACCACTATATGTTTACAGCCGTTGATACCTTAACTGATCTATGCCTATTACAATCTTAAGCCAGGGAAGAAACGTCGAGCCCTGGGTGAAAGCACTTAAAGAAAAAAAGCCGGACCTGGACCTGCGTGTCTACCCGGAAGACCAACCACGCGAGGAAATCACCTTTGCGCTGGCCTGGGGACACCCGCTGGGGGCGTTCCGGCAGTACCCTAACCTTACCTGCATCTCCTCGCTCGGAGCCGGCGTGGACCACATCCTCAAGGACCCTGATATTCCGGAGCAGGTACAAATTGCGCGCATCAAGGACGAGGACCTGACCAGCGACATGGCCAACTTTACCATGGCCCTGGTGCTCAACCATCTGCGTGATCTAAACACGTATAAAGCCGCTGAGGAAACCCAGAATTGGAGTCCGATCAGGTATAAACGGAACAAAGACGTTACGGTGGGCGTGATGGGAATCGGCACGTTGGGCAGCGCCGTCGCGCAGCGCCTGAGCAGCATTGGCCTCCGGGTGACGGGCTGGGCCAACTCAGCCAAGCAAATCGAGGGTATCGGCGTATACGCGGGCGCCGGGGAACTTGACGCTTTCCTGAACGCTGCGGATGTGCTCATCTGCCTGCTGCCGCTCACGCCTGATACGGCTAATATTCTCAACAAAGAGAACCTGCTGAAGCTGCCCAAGGGCGCATTCCTGATTAACGTGGCCCGGGGCGAGCACCTGGTGGAGGAGGATTTGCTGGAGTTGCTGGAGACGGGACACCTGTCGGGGGCCAGCCTGGACGTGTTCCGGGAGGAGCCACTGCCGGAAGGACACCCTTTCTGGTCGCACCCCAAAATCAACGTGACGCCGCACATTGCCAGCGTCACCAACCCCGAGTCGGCGGTAGACCAAATTCTGGAAAACTACGACCGCAACCAGCGCGGGGAGGAACCCCTAAACCTTGTTTCACGAGCCAGAGGATACTAACACATGAACCCTTTTCACTACGCCTTTAAAATTAAGGACATCGCGTCCACCCGTCAGTTTTATGTAGATATCCTGGGTTGCCGGGAGGGCCGCAGCTCCGAGCATTGGATAGACTTTGACTTCTTCGGCCACCAGCTTTCGGGCCACGTGTCGGACAACATTCCGGCGCTGGACTATTGCGGAAAGGTGGACGGTGTGAGCGTGCCCGTGCCACACTTTGGCTGTATCCTGACCTACGAGCAGTTTGAGCAGGTGCAGCAGAAACTGCAGCAACACGACATTAAATTTGTGGTAAAAGCACACACGCGCTATGAGGGGCAGGTAGGAGAGCAGCGCACCATGTTCGTGCTTGATTTGAGCGGCAACCCGCTGGAGTTTAAAGCTTTCAAGAATCCGGACGAAGTGTTCGCCTCTTAAATAGGCATCCATAATTATAAAATAGCCCTTATGCCTGCGCAGGTGTAAGGGCTATTTTTTGAACTGTATTGTAATTTTTACCTCCTGCGGTACTGCCTGGCCATTTTGCGTGGCAGGTTTCCAATTGGGGCCTTCCTGCACCAGGCGCAGCGCCTCCGCATCGCAGGCAGCACAAAGGCTCTTTATCACGCGCAGGTGCTGCGGCCTGCCGTTGGTTGCTACAGTAAAGGCTACCTTTACCTTTCCCTGCTCCGGCACAGTTCTGCTGTTATCGCGGAGGTACTTTTTATACTTGTGCATGCCTGCTGCGGGCCTTGCCGGTTCTGTTTTCGGAGCGGCTGCAGTGCCGTACCCTGTCACCACCACCTCGCTCAGGGCGCGTTGGTCCGGCGCAAGCGTGATGTTCGCGGAAGTATCGTTTCCGGACAGCGCTCTTTCTGCTGTTTCATAGCCGATGTAGCTGAAACGCAAGGTTTGATCTCCTGCTGGCACTGGCAGGCTATACTTGCCCGCAGCATCGGTGGTCACGGCGGCTGTCTGGTTTTTCAGCGTTACCACCACTCCCGGCAGCGGCTCGCCTTCCGGCGACAGCACCTGCCCGGTGATTAGCTTTTGGTTCGATGTATTCTCAGGCCTAATAGTATTAATCCCTCTGATAGTTACTCCCGCTGCTTTACCTGTCAGCGCCCGGGAGACGTCCGTTGACTCCGGCGCGAGTGCCATGGTAGGCAGTTGTTCTTTCGAAATAAAGATTTCGGAGGAATCAAACCTTATAGGCTTGCTTTCCACTACATCATCAATGCCTGCCAAAAAACTTCGATCTGGTGGAGTTTCTTCTGCAAACCTTTCAATATCCTCCGCCAATAAGTAACAAATAACCTCTCCTTCCTCCAGCATCTCCTGGTTATACACTTTTTCCGCATCCTGTTTTACAACCGGGGAAGTATACTTTCTTCCGAGCACTACGGCTGCTATACTTGCCCCAGGAACCTGCGCTACTTCAGCGCTATCAGGTACGGTGGCTGCTGTAGAGGGTGGGGAAGGCGTGACTGTTGGCGCTGCGGCAGGCTTCACAACGGTTTCTTCCTGTGCCATCTCCGGCCCCGGCTGCTGCGAAGTATAATTATAGTATAGCACCAGTATAGCCGAGGCGGCAAGTATAAGTATAGCCGCAGCACGTTGCCAGTATCCAGGCAATACGCGCTTTTTCCCCTGCTTTACCCGGGCACTGATGCGTTTGTTGATATCGGCTACGGCAACACGGGTCTGCTGCACGTCAGCGGCGGCCATGCCTTCGAGCACGTCTGCGCACAGGGGACAGCCCAGCAGGTGCCGTTCCAACGGGTGGTGCAGGGCGGGGGGCAGGTCCCCGTGCTGGTACTGCCGCAGCAGCTCCAGCGAAGGGTGGTCGCCGTCTGGCCAAAGTATGTGGTGCTTAGCGCGTGGCATGGTGCTTTTCCATGTAAAGTTTAAGGTTGCGTTTTCCGTTCTGGATGTAGCTTTTTACTTTGCTCAGTTCGTAGCCCGTCAAGTCAGCAATCTCGGCATAGCTTTTCTGCTGCAGGTAAAACAGGTCGATGCAAGTGCCCTGTTCCGCCGGCAGTTGCTGCAGGGCCTTTTGCAAAAGCTGCTCAGTTTCCTCGGTCTGCTCTGCCTCTGTAAGATGCAGCGGCTCGTGGTTTTCCATAAGCGGGTGCGCTGTATCTTCCTTGTACGTGCCGGTTGCTCCTTTTTGCGCGCGCAGCTTCATCAGGCAATGGTGTTTGGTGGTGGTGTAGAGCCAGCTTTTAAAGTTACTTACCTCGTGCTGTAGCAAGGCGCTTGCCAGGTGCTCAAACAGCTGCATGGTGGCGTCCTTACTCTCTTCCTCGTCCTTCAGGTATTTCAGGCAAACCAGGTATACCATCTCCGAGTGGCGTTGAAAAAGCTCGCCCAAGTGTTCCAAGTCCCCGCTCTGCCGGTACAGGCGCAGCAACTCCGCATCCGGGGGAGGCGGCTTGGCGTTGGTGAACAGCTTGAGGAAGAAGGGCAGCATCAGGAGGATTGTTTCCTAAAGAAACTAAATTTTTTTCAGACCGACTTATGGAAAAGCTGTGGCGACTGCATCCTATAGGAAACAAACGCACAAAGCCATGAAAAAACAACTCTACACTTTGCTGCTGGCCCTGCTGATGCTGGGGCTGCACGCGCATGCACAATCCGTTACCGTAACGGGCACCGTCACCGATGCCGCCAACGGAGCTCCGCTGCCAGGAGTATCCGTCCTACAGAAAGGAACAAATTCAGGTGTCGCCACAGACAAATTTGGCAAGTATAGCCTGCAGGTAAGCAGCGAGCAAGCCATACTTGTTTTCCGGTTTATCGGCTACCAAACCAAGGAAGTGAAGGTCGGAAAAAGGCAGGTGGTGGATGTGCAGCTTCAGGCTGATATTCATACTTTACAGGAGGTAGTGGTGACAGAATCTGTCAATGCTAAAGGTATAAGGTTGAGAGGAGCTGTCGCGGCCGGTGTTACAGAACAGAAGCACACCAGTAACTATGTTGTCTACGACCAGGAGGTGCTGCACAACACGGAGAATTACAGCCAGATACAGGAGAGCAGGTTTCAGGACGCCAAAAAAGCTCCGCTTTCCACCTTCTCCATCGATGTGGACCGTGCCTCTTACAGCAACGTGCGCCGCTTCCTGCAACAGGGGCAAAAGCCGCCGGTAGACGCTGTGCGCATCGAGGAAATGGTAAATTACTTCACCTACAATTATCCGCAGCCAACCGGCGAGGCGCCCTTTGCCGTGTACACCGAACTCTCCCAATGCCCCTGGAACAAAGAGAACCAACTGCTGCACATCGGCTTGCAGGGCAAGGAGATTGCAACCGATAACCTGCCGCCTTCCAACCTGGTGTTTCTGCTGGATGTGTCCGGTTCCATGGCCTCGCCAGACAAACTGCCGCTGCTCAAGTCCGGGCTAAACCTGCTGGTAGACCAGCTGCGCCCGCAGGATAAGGTAGCCATTGTGGTGTACGCCGGTGCCGCCGGGCTGGTGCTGCCCTCCACCCCCGGAAACCAGAAAGAGAAAATCTGGCAGGCTTTGGATAAACTGGAAGCGGGAGGCTCCACGGCCGGTGGCGCAGGTATAAACCTGGCCTACCAGGTAGCGCAGGAGCAGTTCATGAAAGGCGGCAACAACCGGGTTATCCTAGCCACCGATGGTGACTTTAACGTGGGCGTAAGCAGCGATGGGGCCTTGAACCGGCTGATTGAGGAGAAGCGCGAAACCGGCATTTTTCTGACGGTGCTGGGCTTCGGAACCGGCAACCTAAAAGACTCCCGCATGGAACAACTGGCCGATAAGGGCAACGGCAACTACGCCTACATCGACAATATCCTGGAGGCGAAAAAAGTGTTCATCAATGAGTTTGGCGGCACCCTGTTCACCATCGCCAAAGACGTAAAGCTGCAGTTGGAGTTTAACCCTGCCAAAGTAAAAGCGTACCGCCTCATCGGTTATGAAAACCGCACCCTGCAGAGCGAGGATTTTAACGATGATAAAAAAGATGCCGGAGAGCTGGGAGCCGGCCATACCGTCACGGCCCTTTACGAGATTGTACCGGTTAACGCTAAAGGGACTAAAACAGCCCCGGTGGATGAGCTTAAGTATCAGCAGTCGCAGCTAAACAAGCAGGCCACGGACACAGACGAACTCCTGACGCTGAAGCTGCGCTACAAGGAGCCGGAAGGCAGCAAAAGCCAGCTCATTACCACCACTGTCTCGGGCAAAAGCACGGTGCAGCCTGGTCTGACCTCTGATAATTTTCGTTTTGCAGCGGCAGTAGCTTCTTTTGGTATGCTGCTCCGAGATTCAGAATTTAAGGGAAATGCCACCTACGACCAGGTGCTGGAGCTGGCGCAAAGCGCGTTAGGCAACGACGCGGAAGGCTACCGCGCAGAATTCATCAAGCTTGTAAGATCCAGAACACTGCTGAGCGACCGGCGTTAAATCCTTGCCATCTGTATACTTCAAGGGCAGCTTACAAGATGTAAGCTGCCCTTGCGATGGTGTTGAAAGTATAAAAACGGCCGCTGCGCCTGCTACTAAGTATAAAGTATAGCAGGCGCAGCGGCTGTTTCAATCAAAACAAAGTATAAACTACCGGCCTTTTCTGCCACGGCCTTTCTGCTGCTGCTTTTTCTGTTTGATGTGCTCTGCCTTCAGTTCCTTAAACTCCTCGTTCGACACCGTTACCGTGTAGTAAAGCGAGGACAGAATCGTCACATCCAGGTCGAAATCGTATTCTATACTTAGCGAGAGTTGTTTGTCCGGGTTCAGCACGTACGCATCGTCCTCTTTATCATACACCTCAAACTCATACTCGCCTTCCTCCAGCAGCGGGTTCTGAATGCGGGCCAGTTGGTCGCCGGTGATCACAATCGGTTCGGTCAGTTCTATTTCCAAATCAAAGGGCTGAATAAAACGGCCGTCCTTTTTATGGGTGATATACTCTACCTTGCTGATGTGCAGGGCGATGTCCTGGTTCTTGTTCTCGCGGCTATACTTGATGTCGTTGATGTTTCCGATCAGCTTCATATACTTCTGTGCTTTGCTGGTGCAAAGGTAGTTAATAAAGCAGGACGATGCAGGTATAAAAGCGGGCGCTGGAAAGTATAAATCGATTACCGGTTACGCGGAAAGCGCAGCAGAAAAGCGGTGCCCACACCCTCCGCCGACTGCACCTGAATGGAGCCTTGATGCAGCATGAGGATCTGTTTGCACAAACTCAGGCCGATGCCGGTGCCGTTTTTGCGGGTGCTGAAAAACGGGATAAAGATCTTTTCCTGCACCTCCCGCGCCATCCCAATGCCGTTGTCCTCCATCTTGACAAACGTATTCTCTCCGGAAGTATAAGCCGATAAAACAATAGCCGGCACCGGCTCGTTTTTCACCGCCTCGATGGCATTTACCAGCAGGTTGATGAGCACCTGGTCGAGCAGGTTCTTGTCGGCTTGCAGGCGTATGGCCGGATCATCCAGCATGATCTCCAGCGAAATGTTTTTCTGAGCCAGGGTAGGGTGCATGAGGTGCTCCAGGTTTGTGAACACTTCCTGCACCGACACATCGGCCACGTTCAGCTTGGTGATGCGGTTCAGGTTGCGGTATACTTCGGCAAAGCGCAGCAGGCCCAGGCTGCGGTTTTTGATCGTGCTCACGCTCAACTCAAAATCCTCCATGTCGTGCGCTGAGGGGCCAGTGGCGGCAGTTTCGTGCAGGCGGGTCTTCAGGGTGTCGGCCAGCGAGGCGATGGGGGCCACCGAATTCATGATTTCGTGGGTGAGCACGTTCAGCAGCTTTTGCCAGGCCCGGGATTCGGTTTCGTCCAGCGCCTCGCTCACGTTCTGGAAGGCCACCAGTTTATAGGTACGGTCCTCGCTGCGGAACGCCGTGGCCGAGAGCAGCACTTTCAGGGTGCTCTTCTCGAAATTCGATGTATACGCGGTGGCAATTCTGGATCGCCCGGGTTGCAGCTCCTGCACGGCCCGGTACAGCTCCTCGTCCCTTTTCTCCAGGTGGTGGATCGTTTTCATGTAGGGCAGGTGCAGGAGCTTTTTCAGCGAGTCGTTCAGCAGCACCACCTCGCCGCTTTCGACGTCGTACGACAGGATACCGGTATCGACCAGTTCCATAATCTTCTGCAGGTGCAGGTGCTGGCTTTCCTTTTCCTTGTTTATACTTTTCAGGGTGGAGTTGATCTCGTTAAAGCCCTTGTGAAGCAGCTGCAACCTGGCGTTCGGGTACTGCTCGTTGTAATACCGGGAGAAGTCGCGGTAGTGCACCGACTCGATAAACTGGCTCAATTCGTCCTGCGCCTTCCGGACGTAGCGGACCAGGTCAACGACCTGGTAGACGATGAGGGGAAGTATAAACACCAGCGCCTCCGACCAGCCGTTCAGGATAACGATCGCCGGCGTGCTCAGGGTGAGCAGGAGCAGGAGTACCCGCCACGTGATGCTCCAGTCCAGTTGCTTAAAGCCCATACTTGCCTAATCGTCGGTACAGGGAGGTGCGCGTGATGCCCAGTTCTTTCGAGGCCCTGGTCAGGTTGCCGCCGTGCTTCTGCAGCACCCGGTTAATGGTGGCCCGCTCCAGTTCCTCCAGGTTGCTCTCCTCCGTTAGCTTTTCCTCCGCAGGCGCCGTCTCGATAGGAGAGAAGAGGATGTCATCGGGCTGCAGCACGGGGCCATCGGCCATGATCACGGCGCGCTCCATGGCATACTGCAGCTCCCGCACGTTGCCCGGAAAGTGGTATTGCAGCAGTTTCTCCTGGGTGGCTTTGCTCAGCTCCGGCACCGGCTTCATGTACTTGTCAGCGTAAACGGCAGCGAAATGGTTGGCCAGCAGCAGCATGTCCTTGCCCCGTTTGCGCAGCGGCGGTATGGTGATCTCCACCGTGTTGATGCGGTAGATGAGGTCTTTGCGGAAGCGAGACTCGTTGGCCAGCTCAGCCAGCGGCACGTTGGTGGCGCAAAGCAGACGCACGTCAATGGGGATGGGCTCGTTGGTGCCCAGGCGGATGACCTGCCGGTTCTGCAGCACGCTGAGCAGCTTGGCCTGCTGGTGCAGCGAAATGTTGCCAATCTCGTCCAGGAAAATCGTGCCGCCGCTGGCTGCCTCAAAGCGTCCGGGCCGGTCCTCGCGGGCGTCGGTAAAGGCGCCTTTCTTGTGCCCGAACAGCTCACTCTCAAAAAGCGACTCGGTCAGGGCACCCACATCCACTTTCACAAAAGGCTTGCTGGCGCGGAGGGAGTACTGGTGAATGGCCTGAGCTACCAGTTCCTTGCCCGTGCCGTTCTCCCCCAGAATCAGGATGTTGGCGTCGGTAGGGGCTACTTTTTTGATCTTCAGGAAAATATCCTGCATCGCCTCCGACTCGCCCAGCAGCTCTGAGCCAAAAAATTGCGCCGTGTTTTTTGCCGCGCTGGAAGCATCGCCCATGCTTTTCTTTCCAACGGCATCGGCCAGTACCGTGAGCAGCTTTTCGTTGTGCCAGGGCTTTACCACAAAGTCGGCGGCGCCTTCCTTCAGGGAGCGGATGGCCAGGTCAATGTCGCCATAAGCCGTGATCATCACCACGGCCACTTCGGGTTTTAGCTCTTTTATTTTCCGGAGCCAGTACAAGCCCTCGTTGCCCGTGTTCAGCGCGCTCTTAAAGTTCATGTCCAGCAGGATAAGGTCGAAGGGCTGTTGCCGGAGCAAGCCAGGCAGTAGGTCGGGGTTTTTCTCCGCCACGATATCCCGCACGTGAGGCCGCAGCAGCAACCGTACAGCGGTCAGCACATCTGTATCATCATCAACAACCAGTACGGAAGCCTTTTTTAACTGCATAGCTGTAAGATTATAGTGCCTAAATAAACTATAATTGTGCCATTGATGCAAAGCCTTAAATCTGAGCCGCAAGACCAATAGCCACTATCCTGTATGCGTGCGAATTCGCACACTTGTTGCGCGATTCTGCACAGGGCCAAAGTATAAAATACTGGTAACTGGCTGATTTAAAAGGATATTTCGGTTTGGCATTCCCTGTGCAGCCGTGATAGTGCAGCTCTCTTAGACTATCTTATTGTCTCTGGAGCTGCTGCAAGTTCCCTTAACCAATAAAGCTATGCTCCGAAACTACCTCCTTACCGCCTACCGCAACCTTGTCCGGCACAAGGCCTTCTCCCTGATCAACATTGCCGGGCTGGCATTGGGCCTCACGGCCTGTTTGCCGATCGGCTTGTTTGTTTACGACGAGCTGCAGTATGATAAGTTCCTGCCGGAAGGCGACCGCATCTACCGTGTCTACAACGACATGGCGGCCCGGGAGGCCGGGTCGGTGGTGGCGCCGGTGCCGCCAATGTACGGCACCACGCTGGAGCAGCGTTTTCCGCAGGTAGAGCAGGTGGTGCGCATCCTCATGCTCCAGTTCGATGCCAACAACCTGGTGGAGGTGGGGGAGAAGAGCCTCTACGAGAAGGGCCGCACCTTTACCGATCCTTCCTTTTTCGAAGTCTTTCAGCTTCCTTTCAAGTATGGCTCCCCTGAAAAGGCCCTGGCCGATCCGTCTTCCATTGTACTGTCGGAAGAGATGGCGGCACGTATGTTCGGGGAGGTGGACCCGGTAGGGAAACAGATAAACGTGAACAAACTGCCCTACATTGTGAAGGGCGTCTTTTACAGCAACAACCGCTTTCACCTGCCTGTTAACTTTGTTCTGCCCATGGAGGCGGCAGAGATCCCGGCCGAGCGCATGAAAAAGTGGAGCTGGCAGCAGTTCTATACTTACGTGAAGCTGCGCGAGGGCGCTGACCCGCAGCAGGTGGAGGCCACGTTCCGGGACATTGTCGGCAAGCAAATCGACCCGGAGCAAAACAAGCCTTTTGATTACAAGCCCTACCTGCAGCCGCTGCGGGAAGTATACTTATACTCCGCTGATTTCAAGTATGACCAGTCCATCCGGGGCAACATCACCTATGTAAAAGCCCTGAGCATCATTGCCATATTTATACTTCTGATTGCCTGCTTCAACTTCGTGAACCTGGCCACGGCCAAATCGGCGCAGCGGGCCAAAGAAGTGGGAGTACGAAAGGCCGTGGGGGCCAGCCGCAGCCAGCTGGTGGTGCAGTTCCTGGCCGAAACCCTCCTGCTCACGCTCATCAGCGTAATTTTTGCGGCAGCGCTTACCTCGCTGCTCCTGCCGTCGCTCAACGCCTTTACCGGCAAGCAGATGGCCTTCAACATCTTCACAGAACCCTCGTTGCTGTTGCTGCTCTTGCTGCTAACCCTGGTGGTGGGCCTGCTGGCAGGGTTTTACCCGGCGCTGGTCCTGTCCGGCTTCCAAACCGTGAAAGTGCTCAAGAGCGCCGTCGTGATCGATAGCCGGGTAGGCAGGATACAGTGGCTGCGGCATGGGCTGATTGTGGTGCAGTTCGCCCTGTCTATTTTTCTGATCATCAGTGCTTTTGTGGTTTTTAAACAGGTCGCCTACCTGCATAACAAGGATCTCGGGTTCAGCAAAGATCAGATCATGTTTTTCCAGATGCGCGGTGATAAAATGTTCGAGAACTACGAGACCTTTAAACAGGAACTAAAGCAGGTGCCGGGCGTCAACAACGTGTCCATCGGCTATGGCTTCCCGGGGGATGCTACGGCAGGCGACGGGATCATCACGCTGCGCAACGGGGAGCAGACCCACCACAGCGTAACCCAACTGATGGTGGACTACGACTACCTGAACACGCTGGATGTAAAGCTACTGGCCGGCAGGGGCTTCTCCAAAGCATATGGCACCGACGCCAACCATGCCTTTCTGCTCAACGAAACCGCGGTGCGGGAACTGGGCTTCGGTACCCCGCAGGCCGCTTTGGGGCAGCCGCTGCGCTGGCAAATATGGAACGATGTGAACCCGGACTCCCTGAAGGAGGGCAAGGTCATCGGTGTGGTGAAAGACTTTCATTTCAAGAGCCTTTACGAGAAGGTAGAGCCGACCGTGCTGCAGATTTTCCCCAGCGCTTACTGGAAGGTGGCCGTGAAGATTGACGGCGGGGACGTGGCCGGCACCATTGCGCAGATAAAGGAAGTATGGCGCAGGTTCTCCCCCGATTACCCGATAGAGTACGTGTTCATGGACGAGAGCTTCCAGAAAATGTACCTGGCCGAGGACAAGCTCAAAACCCTGCTCTGGATCTTTACCGGGATTGCCATTTTTGTGGCTTGCCTGGGCCTGTTCGGGCTGGCCGCCTTCGCCGCCGAGCGCAGGAAGAAGGAGATCGGCATCCGCAAGGTGTTGGGCGCTGAGAACGCAGCCATCGTGGCCCTGCTCTCCAAAGAGTTCCTGATCCTGATTGTGGTGTCGACGCTTATCGCCTTTCCGCTGGCCTGGTACGCCATGCACGTGTGGCTGCAGAACTTTGCCTACCGCATCGACATTCCGGTATGGGTGTTTCTGGCGGCGGGCATCACGGCGGCGGCGGTGGCTTTCCTCACGGTGAGTTACCAGGCCCTGAAGGCTGCCTCCGTTAACCCGGTGGCCAACCTGCGGTTCGATTAATGTACTCGACTGCCCTGGTCTGAGAGTAGCCAGGGCAGTAAAGTATAAGGCTATACTTTGTGCTTGAAAAATTTTCCTGCCCAAAACCTGTAACCATTCTCAAAACTGAAGTTCTCTAAAGTATAAACAGACGCTGCTGGTACGGCAGGTGTTGGAAGTATAGCAGCACCTGCCCGGGCTTGGGAGAATGAAAATTTTGTCTGGTAGCGGTGCAACTATCGCTTCCTGCCTGTGTCTTTAGCCCAAGAACACCCTTCGCTGCGAGGTCAGGCATCCTACAACATCTAACTAAAAAACTATGAAAAAAAGAGAACTCTTTTTGCCGGGTTTACTGTGCCTTTTGCTCAGCTTTTGCACTGACGTTTGGGCGCAGGATAACAGCCGGCAGCCGGCTAAAACTACTTCTCAGGCAAACGGCTCCATCTCCGGCACCCTGGTCGACTCCCTTACCGGGAAACCGCTGGAGTATGCCACCGTTGCGCTGCTGCAGCAGGGCACCTCGCAGGCCGTGAACGGCACGCTTACCGACGATAAAGGCAACTTTATACTTTCCGGGCTTGGCCTGGGGCAGTACGACCTTACCTTTAGCTTTATCGGGTATGCGGCCAAAACCATCCGGCAGGTTACCCTGACAGCAGCTAAGCCGCAGGTAGCGGTAGGAAGCGTGAAACTGGCTGTGTCCGGGGCCACTACCCTGAAGGAGGTGCAGGTGCAGGCGCTGCGGCCCACCATCACGCAGGAGGCCGACCGCATGGTGGTCAGCATTGAAGGCACGGCACTAGCCGCCGGCAGAACGGCTTACGATGTGCTGTCCACCTCGCCCGGCGTGTTCATCGACCAGGAAGGCAACATCCAGCTGAACGGCCGCAGCGGGGTTACGGTGATGCTGGACGGCAAACTCACCTACCTCTCGGCACAGGACCTGCGCTCTTTGCTGGAGGGAATGCCGGCAGAGAACATCCGCAACATCGAAATCATCACCAACCCCTCGGCCAAGTATGATGCGCAGGGCTCTTCCGGTATCCTGAACATCAACCTGAAAAAGAACACGCAACAGGGCGTAAACGGCAGCGTGTATGCAGGCGCCACCTACAATGGCAAGCAGTACGGTTCCTCGGGCGGGGCGGCGCTCAACCACAAAACCGGCAACTGGAACACTTTCCTGAATCTGGATGCGGCCCGACGCGTGGGAGGGCGTAATTCCACCTTTGACCGTGTGTTTAAAGGAGAAGAGGAATCGGTATACTTTGACCAGGTGGCTACTGAAGACTTCCGGGTACAGGGGCCTCCCTCGCTGCGCCTGGGCACCGACTATAGTATAGACGAGCGCCACAGCATAGGGGTGATGGGCTACTTTATGACCAACAAGCTGAACGCTGACTTCCTGACGGAAACCTATCTGGGCAACGCGCCGGGGCAACCGACACAGTTTATTGACGCGGATAACTTCCGGGAAAACCGCTTCACCAACTATACCGGCAATGTGCATTACCTGGGTAAATTCGACACGCTGGGTACGCAGCTCAGCGCAGATCTGGACCTGGTGAAGATTCGCAACCGGGGAGACGCCTACTTCTATAACTACTTCCACAACCTGGCAGACGGAGGCCCGGCCACACAGGATTTCCTCTTTACCGAGACGCCCAGCGGCTTCGACATTATCTCCGCCAAAGCCGACTTCACGAAAGCCCTCCCCAGAGGCCGCAAGGTGGAGCTGGGGCTAAAAGCCAGCAGCGTGGCCTCAGACGCAGACTCCCGTTTCTTTTTTAACAACGGCGACGTGCCCCAGCCGGACCTAGCACGCACCAACCACTTCATTTATGACGAGAACATCTACGCCGCCTATGTGAACTGGAACAGCAACCTCGGGGAGCGCTTCAGCCTGCAGGCCGGTTTGCGGGCGGAGCAGACCGTGTCGGAAGGGGAGTCGCTGACGATGAAGGGGAGCAAGAAGAAACGCAGCTACCTGGACCTGTTTCCTAGCCTGTTCCTGAAGCAGAAGGTGAACGAGGACTACGAGCTGAACTACAACTACAGCCGCCGCATCTATCGCCCTAACTATGGCTTCCTGAATCCGTTCTTCGCTTACCGCGACCCCTATACGTACTGGCTCGGCAACCCGAACCTGCGGCCGCAGTACACCCACTCCTTTGGCATCACGCAGACTTATAAGAAAAACTACAGCCTGGCGCTCAGCTACCAGCACCAGCAGGACGTAATATCGGAGATTGCCCTGATAGATGCAGAGACCTCTACCACCATTTATACTATCGGCAACGTGGATGATGCCAAAAATCTGAGCATGACGGCGGTGGTGCCTGTAAAGATTCTGAAGAACTGGGACACAAGTAACACGCTGGTGATCGCCTACAACGAGTACAACACCATGGTAGACAAACAGCAGGTCATCAACGATCAGGTCTACTACATGCTGCAGTCTAACCACACCATCCTGTTGCCCTGGAAGCTGAAAGCCGAGATAAACGGCACTTACCAGGGACCGGCCGCCTACGCGCTCTACCGCATTGATCCCCGCTGGTGGGTGAATGTGGGCCTCAAAAAGAGCTTTATGGAAGAGAAGCTGGAAGTCAGCGTGAACGCGAATGACATTTTCCATACCCAGCACCTGATCGTATCGGCCGACGTGGGGGAAGGCAACGTGAGCGATTGGGACCAGTATTTCCGGCAGCGCAACATCGGCTTTACGCTGCGCTACAAGTTTAGCAGAGGCGCGAAACTGGAGGAGCGCAAGCGCAACAACCTCGAAGAACTGAACCGCACCGGCGGATAAAATAGCATTTGTGTTTTTAGTCTAATGGCAATCGGGACTCTCTGGGTCCCGCCTGTTTTTTACCCCACTCAGTACAGCCAGATAAATATATTTCTGTCGCGGCTGTAACCTTTCCCAAAATCGAAGTTTCCTATATTGAAGACCTAACCACACCGGATCATTTGGAACAACTAACAGATAATGCGCTGATGCTTCAGGTTAAGGAGGGAAACCTTGACAAGCTGGGCCTGCTCTTCCAGAGGTATGGCAAAAGCCTGTATGGTTTCTACTTTAGGATAACGCGCAACGCAGCCCTGAGCGAGGACCTGGTGCAGGATGTGTTTGAGCGGGTGCTCAAGTATAAGCACACGTTCCGGGGCGACGGCAAGTTCTCTACCTGGCTCTACCACCTGGCCCGCAACGTGCTGGCCGATCATCTGAAGAAGACCAAACGTGCCGGCGTGAGCACCGACATAGACGAGCAGGACGCGTTGCCGGAGCTGGCGGTAGCACCAGAGGAGGCCCTGCAGAAAGAGGAGCACCTGCAGCTTATGGAACAGGCCCTCGACCACCTGGGTCACGAGAAGAAGGAGCTGTTGCTGCTCACGAAGCTGCAAGGCCTCAGGTATAAGGACATCGCCACCATGCAGGGCTGCACCGAAACCAACGTGAAAGTAAAAGTCTTCCGGGCGATAAACGATTTGCGGGAGGTCTTCACAAAACTACAAGCGAAAGGAATAAACATATGATCACGGAAAGATATCAGGAGCTGCTGCTCGATTACCTGGAGGGAAACCTAAGCGAGGCGCAGCGGCTGGAGCTGGAGGCGCTGGTGCAGACCGGGCAGGTACCACAGGAGGAGCTGCAGGCCTTGCAGGCGGCTTTCTCCGGACTGCAGGCGCTTCCCGAGCCGGAGCCGGGCCCGGGGCTGCAGGCCAAGTTTAACAGCATGCTGGCAACTAAAATGGCCGAAGAGCGGCTGGCAAGGCAACAGCAGTATACTTGGGGCGATTTGTGGCAAGGCCTGCAGACGCTGCTGAGCCCGCTGCGGCTGGCTTATACGTTGGTCGTGTTTGCCTTTGGGTTTTTCGCCGCCTGGCTTGCCTTTTCGCCCGGCCAGCAGCAGACACAAACCACCGACACGCAGCAATTGGCCGCAGAGTTGAACCAGATGAAGCAACTGCTCTTCACCACGCTGATTGATCAGCCGGCAGCGGTAGACCGCCTGAGGGCCGTGAACATCTCCAGCGAGATGCCGGGGGCGGATGCGAAGGTGCTGGACGCGTTGTTTAACTCCCTCAACAACGACCCGAACGTGAACGTGCGCCTGGCTGCCGTGGAGGCACTGAAAAAACACACCGACAACCCGCAGGTGCGCGAGCGGCTGATCCTCTCCATCAACCAGCAGGAGTCGCCGATGGTGCAGGTGGCGCTGGCCGACCTGATGCAGGCCCTGCAGGAGCGCAACGCGGTGCCACAGCTGAGGCAGTTGCTGCAGGACGAGAAGACAAACGAGCTGGTGAAAGCTAAAATCAAGGAAAGTATAAAAGTCCTCATTTAACAAACTATGAAAAAGAAAACATCCCTTTTCCTGCTATGGATGGTGCTGCTCAGCAGTGCAGGAGCCTTGGCGCAAAACCAGACCGAAAAGATTGTGCGGGAGCTGCGCTTTAACCGCAATACCCCCGGCAACGTGGTGAAAATTGAGAACATCGACGGCTTTGTGCACGTGGAAACCTACAAGGGCGACAAGGTGCTCTTCGAGGTGGAGCGCATCATCCGGCCCAAAACAGCAGATGGCCTGGAGAAAGCGAAGGAGCTGAGCGTGGAGTTTGCCGTGAGCGGCGACAGCATCATCAGCTACCTCAAAGCGCCTTACATCCAGTCTCACCGCACCGGAAACAAAGGCAATGGGGTGAATATCGACCGGAAGCTGGAGTATGGCTTCACGCATAACTTCACGGTGAAGGTGCCGCAAAACACCAATTTGTCCGTCGTCACGATTAACAACGGCGACATCAAAATCGCTAACCTGACGGCAGACTATATCCGCGCCTCCAACATCAACGGGCCGATCCTGCTGGAGAATGTGGCGGCGGCAGTGGATGCCAAAACCATCAACGGCAATGTGGTGGTAAGTTACCGCGAGAACCCAAAAAAGCAGGCGAGGCTGGAGACGCTCAATGGTAACATCGAGCTGCTCTACCAGAAAGCGCTTTCAGCCACCATCAGCTTCAGCTCCTTTAACGGCGACTTCTACACCGACCTGGAGGACCTGCAAAAGCTGGCTCCGAAGGTAGAGAAAGTAAGCAGCTCCGACGGCTCCAAAACCACTTACAAGTTGGGCAAGGCATCCTCCTATAAAACAGGCACCGGTGCCGCGCTCATTGAGCTAAAGACCTTTAACGGCAAAGCGACCGTGAAGAAAAGGGGCTAGCCCAAAGAACAAATCATATTTGCATATCCTAATCAAACAAAAATGAAACGCAGCCTTTTTATACTAACCCTGCTGGCCCTGTGCGCACACGCCTTTGCCCAGGAAGGCAACACGGAAGAAATCGTCGTGCCCCTTACCCGCCCCAATGACACCGGAACGATGGAGGTGAGTTTGTTCTCCGGCTCTATTCAGGTAACCGGCACCAAAGGCAAGGAGGTGGTGATACGCGCTAACATGGAGGAAAGAGCTTCAAAAGCGCAGGCAAAAGAGGAGACAGGAGGGCTGAGGCGCATTGCCAACAACAGCATGGGCCTCACCGTGACCGAGCACAACAACCGCGTCGAGGTGAACTCCGAGGTGATGAACAGAAACGTGAACCTGGAGATACAGGTGCCCCAGAACTTCAACCTTAAACTCTCCAGCGTGAGTCGCGGCGATATTATGGTGCGCAACGTGAACGGTAACCTGGAAATTGACAACGTAAACGGGTCTATCAATCTGGAGAACGTGTCTGGGAGCGCGCTGGCTAATACGGTGAATGGCGCCATCAAAGCCAACTTCCTGCGCTGGGACAACAAGGCGCCCATGGCTTTCTCTACCCTGAATGGAAACCTGAACATCACCCTGCCCGCTAATTCCAAGTTTAACGCTAAACTCAACTCCGACAGAGGCGAAATTTATACGGACTTTGACCTGGTGCAGGAGGCCAGGCAGTCCAAGGCAAAAGGCGCCCGAACGGAGGGCGGTGTATACCAGGTCAGAACAGCGGATTTTGTAACCGGTAAGGTAAACGGAGGCGGTGCCGAAATCATGGTGAAAAGTATGAACGGCAACATTTACATCCGCAAAGGCAAGTAAGCGCCCCGGTTTATACTTTAGGATTATACCTTAGAAGCAAGCTATACCTTGATAGCTTGCTTCTTTTTATCTTGCGCCATGCAAACACCGAAACTCTTTATGCTGATGCTGGGCTGCAGGCCCCCCGGCAGGAACACCGAGCAGCACGACATGTTCTTCAGCGTGGCCGAAACTATAAAAGACCTGGTGCCGGAGATTAAGGCCTTCTGGCCCGAGGCCAAGGACAAGATCCACATAGACGCCTGGCGCGAAGTAACGCACGTGAACGGCTATAAGATTGAAGTGGTGCCCCGCGAAGAGGCCTCTGAAGCGTCCGAAAAGCTGTTTTTCCTTAACCTGGGCGGCTACAAACCCGGTGAGTTTGACGAGTTTCACTATAAAATGCTGGCCGTGGCCGAGAATACCGCCGGGGCGGTGCAGCAAGCCAAACAAACAGCCTTCTACAAACACACCGGCTTTAAAGGGGCCACTTCGCACATCGACGATAAGTTTGGCGTGGATGTGGACGAGCTTTTCGAGGTGCAGGACATCCTGCCCGAGGCGGTGAAAGAGAAGTATAGCTTGCAGGTGACCCCATCACAAAGTATAACTGAAGACGAGCTGCACCTGGGCTATTTCCAGTTGCACAAGCTGTAGCACCGAAGTATAAACCGGAGGCAGGCCAGGGGAACAAGTATAAATTGTCTGCGTTAGTAGGGGAAGTATGTTTAACTTAACCTGACTGACGCAATGGACAGATACTATGAAAACGACAACCGCCAGCGCAAAAACCACTACGCCGATTTCGACGAGCATGGCAACCCGCTGACCGGTAACCGCAACAGTTTATCCCGCCGCAACCCGGAAGGCAACTATGGCAGCGGCATGTATGAGCGCGATGATCGAAGGCGCGGAGAGTATACTACCCACTCGGCACGAGCCTACGGCGACATGAGCCACGGCACCCGTTATGGTGAGGGCGGCAGTTACGAAGGCGGAGGTTCTGCTTACGGGCATTCTTACTACGGCTTGTCCGGCCAGCAGGGGCCGCGCATCACGCAGCACGACAGGGGCTGGAGCGAGAGCCGCCAGTACGATGCCTACGGCGACTCCAGGCACTACCAGAACCGCGACCAGCGCTTCAGCGACAGCTTCGGGCGCAGCAGCGACGGTGGCTACATCAACGAGGGAAGGCGGGACGATAACCGCCGCCGCAACCACCCCGGCCACTACGACGACAGCTACCAGAGCTACCGCAGCTCCGGCTACGACCGCAGCTATGAGGATTTCCGGGGCACCGGCTACGGCTCCACGGAATACGACAACCGCGACAGGGACCGCATGCGTAGCCTCCGCGGCAACCGTGACAGTGACTGGGAAGGAGAGCATACCTACACCGCACACAACCGCTTCAACAGCGGGCAGGACTGGTAAGGCCGTTTATACTTTTGATATTTTACAAGGAGACAGCGCCTCCGCCGGAGTATACTTCAGCGGAGGCGCTTTTTTATGTTTTATACTTTTGCAGAGGTTTATACTTTTATACTTGAAGTGAGTGAGCTATACTTGAAACTATTGAGCTAAACGTAATAAAGTGGCCCTCGCTCGCCTCCGGCGAGTGTGAGTTATCTATTGGCCTCTGGCCGCTTATGATTACACTTTATACTGCTATACTTTATACTTGCTGCGTAGAGTTATACTTGATGTGAGACGTGGCGGGACGCTACCTGATAGCCCACACTCGCCGGAGGCAAGCGAGGGGTTAACTTAAGTGTATGTTAAGCTCTACAGCAAACTGTCCCCTTGAGGGGACTACAGGGGTGTAAAGCCAGTAGCAAAAGTTATCTGCTAAACTCTCACACCCCTCCATGAACTGCGTTCGCAAACTACGCACTCCCGTGCTCGTTTGTCCTCAAGGGGAGACTCTTGCCGTTACAATTCTCAACTTTACTGTCATGAATGAGTGTTTTGAGTTAGAGCTTAACTGCCCTGCTCTATGAAGGGGCTGGGGGATGAGAATCGTCCTCCGATTCCCCTCCTTAGAGGAGCAGGGTTACACCTTTACCAAAGTAGAGAATCGCAACTTGTGTTTTATACTTGCCATCGGGAGGATCATCTAATCGCTATACTTCCTTCCATATTTTGCACAGCTAAATCAAGAATCTTTCTGCCCCGGCAAGTATAAGTCTGCTGAAATACTTAAATTTTGGCTATGAAACGCCTCAACCAGAAAATCACCCTTACGCTGGCCTTTTTGCTCGTCCATACGTTTGCCTGGTCGCAGACGGTGCCGGAGAAAGTGGCCGCGGCCTACCAGGCCTTTGAGCAGGACCCGCAGCTGCAGAACGCCATCACCTCGCTCTACATCACCGATGCCAAAACCGGCAAGGTGGTCTTCGACAAGAACAGCCGGATAGGCCTGGCGCCCGCCTCCACCATGAAACTCATCACCAGCATCAGTGCCTACGAGCTGTTGGGCACCGGCTTTAAGTATGAGACTAAGTTTGCTTACCGCAAGGGGAAAGGCCCGGCGGAGCTGCTTATGCTTCCGGGCGGCGACCCTACGCTGGGCAGCTGGCGCTGGCCCGAAACCAAGGAAAGCGCGGTGCTGCAGGGGCTCACAAAGTCTTTGCAAAAAACCGGTGTAAAGAGCTTTAGGAATGTGCTGGTGGCTAACGAGGGCTGGAACGATGAAACAGTGCCTGATGGCTGGATGTGGCAGGATATTGCCAACTACTACGGCGCGGGACCGGCCAAGCTGAACTGGCGCGAGAACCAGTATGACGTTATACTTCAATCAGGGACAAAAATCGGCGACCCAGTGGCCATCGTGAAAACGGTGCCTGCGCTGAACGGCTATACCTTGCACTCTGAGCTGACCGCTGCCGCAGCCGGCACCGGCGACAATGCCTACATCTACTTCCCGCTGAGCACCTCGGCGGCCACCATCCGGGGCACCATTCCGGTAAACGAGCGCAGCTTTAAAATTTCCGGGGCTATGCCCTCTGCGGCACGCCAGTTTGTGGCTACGCTTTCTGATACACTCCGGACGGTAGGGATTAAGTTGCCTAAATCTGTTACCGAGCATCATCTTGCCCTGCCGTATGCGGACTACACGGTCTTCCATACCATCACCTCCCCGCCGCTGGATAGTGTAATTTACTGGTTTAACCGCCGAAGTATAAACCTGTACGGCGAGGCGCTTGTGAAAACCATTGCCGCCAAACACACGCCCGACAGCCGGACCAGCAACGGTCTGAAGGAAATCCGTGCTTTCTGGAAGGAGCGGGGCCTGCCGGAAACGGAGCTGAGCATGGTGGATGGCTCCGGCCTTTCGCCGCTAAACCGGGTGACCACGCACGCGCAGGTGCAGCTGCTGCAGCACGCCAGGTTGCAGCCCTGGTATAACGGAATCTATACTTCGCTGCCCACCTTTAACGGCATGAAGATGAAGAGCGGCACTATCCGCGGCGTGAAGGGCTTCTGCGGCTATCATAAAAGTGCAGACGGCCAGGAGTATGTTTTCTCCTTTATCGTCAACAATTACAACGGGTCGGCTTCTGCGCTGGTGAAAAAGATGTATAAAGTGCTGGATGAGCTGAAGTAAGAGCTTGCCAAAGTATAACTAAAGTATAAACGCCAGCGCCCCTGCATACTGCAGGGGCGCTGGCGTTTTAAGTATAGCAGGCCTTAGCCTCGCTTTTTAGTGTCCTCGTTGCTTTTGTGGGTTTTCAGCGTACTGGCGTTGGGCTGGTTGTTTCTGAACTCCTTGTCGGTGCTGTCTGCGCCACGCGTGGTGGTGCTGGGGTTAGCGTTAGAGCCCTGCGGGCTGTTCTGGTTTGGGGTGGCTTTGCCTTTTTTGGCGCCGCCACTGCTGCCCTCACGGCTGGGTTTGTTCTCGCCGCGGGTATTATCCGCACCGCCAGCCACCGGGCCTGTTTGGGTACCCTTGCCCAGTCCGCTCACGCCTTCACCTTTTCTTGAATTCGGGTCTTCTGAGATATTTCGGTTGTTACTGCTCATAGTCTGTTTTCTTCTTAGTGATACATCGTTCATCTACCCGTTTGGGTAAATTAGTTGTACGGAGGATAAGAAGGGTTAGGTTAAGAAAAGTGTACAAATACTGCCAGCTTACAAGTACAAGACTGGCATAGGAGAGGGACCAAAACAGGAGTATGCCCAGAGGTTTTTGGACGTTGGGGCCTGCTGTATGAGTCAACTTATTGGCCGTATACAGTGCATAGAACCTTCTTTAAAAAGAAGAGTTTAAGGATAAGCTGATGGAGGGATTTTCTTCCATAGAGGCGGTTGTGTGTAGGCTATGAAATGGCACCCTTTTGTTAAGTTCTTCCTGCTGATCCTGGGACTGATCATCGTATCCGTTCTGGCAGCTTTGCTTTTGCTACCACCGCTTTACGAGGGAAAAGCACAGGCCTATCTCAAGGCAAAAATCACCAATGAAACAGGCTTGGCGCTGTCACCTTTCCAGACGGAAATCTCCAGCTGGAAGAACTTTCCATCCATGACGGTTTCCCTCCACAACATCGCTTTAGTGGATACTGCACACGCCGAGCCCCTGGAGGTGCTGGCTGCCAGGCATGTGGAGGTGCTCTTGCCTATACTGCAACTACCTTACAGCGGTATCCGGGTGAGTGAGGTGTACCTGGATGGCGTGTCCTTTCACCAGCGGGTAGATTCGGCCGGGAATAAAATCAGCCTTATCTTCAGGAAGAAGAACAAGGAAAATGCTGACCCTGATGAGCTATCGATGCGCATCCGGAAAGTAGTTATCCGAAACTCCAGCATACTTAGCGAGAATTACTTCAAGCAAAGCGCCTTTTCCCTGCAGTTGATCGACTCCGAACTAACTGCCGAAGTAAAAGAAGGCCTCCTGGAAATTCAGGGAAAGCTTGAGGGCCGGATTAACCACATCTCCAGCAAGGACCTGCACCTGTTCCGGGACAACGAGTTCACCGCCGATGCCTCTTATACATTTGACCTTCGGAAAAAGCAGGGAACGATACAGGAAAGCCGGGCCATGCTTAATGGAAACGAAGTGCTGATTTCCGGCACGCACCAAAAGGCTGCCTCCGGCCTTGGCTCCGAGCTGGATCTCCATTTTAAAGGAACCCAGCCTTTTTTCTTTCTCCTGAACCAGATGGCCGAAGTCCGTTCTATTCCGTTGCTGAAGCAGGTGGAGAGCGATGGCCGTGTGCAGCTGCACTACCACATTGCCGGTCGTTCCGGCCCCATACAGCGCCCCCGAAACAGGCTACACTTTGATCTGGAGGACGGCAGGCTGCACTGGCCAACTACCCGTTTCACGCTGTCGCACATCCAGATGGCCGGACAGCTGGACAACGGCCCGCAGCACACGCCTGAGTCGAGCTCTTTTACCCTGCACCGCCTCTCGGCCAGCACCGGCAAGGATAGCCTGCAACTCAGCGCCAGGATCACCAACTTTACCAAACCCTATATCGATGCCCAACTCAGCGGAAGCTATACGTTGGACAGCCTGGCAGAGGTGCTGCCTCCTGCTTATGTTTCGCTGCCGCGGGGCACGCTTGCCGGCAACGTGGCCATCAAGGGCAACCTGCATGCTAGCAAGGATCGCCGGCAGGAGCAGGATCTGAAATGGCAGGGCGTGATAAGCCTGCACGAGGTGGGGTTCCAACCGGCAAAGCTGACCGTTCCCTGCACCGAGGTAAACGGTGAGGCCAGGCTGGCGGGCAATGAGCTGCGGCTGCACCAGATGCGCGGCAAGTTGGGAGGAAAACCTTTCAGGGTAGAGGGTTCTTTAAAAGATGCGATGAACTATTTGTTGGGCCAGCACGAAACCGTTTCGGTGGACGGGGCTGTCATGCTGCAGCAGGTGAAAACAGATTGGATAAAATTAAAGCAGGAAAGTAGAGCCGTTGCGCCGCGTGAAGCAGTTGCTGCCGGAGATACTTCCACCACCATACTTCCCGCCTTCCTGCGGGTGAACGTGCGCCTGGTGTGCCAGCAACTGGACCTGCAGAAGACATCTGTTGAGAACATGCGGGCGCGGCTGCGAAGCAATGGCCGACGGGTGACCCTCTCTAATATCGGCCTGACAACACAAGGCGTAGCGGTTACCGGAAACGTGTCGGTGCCGAACGACAACCGGCAACTGTATGCCGCGGACCTGCAGCTTTCGGCCCGGCTCGACTCGCTGGACCTGACAAGTATGGAGCAGGTAAACTCACTGGCCAACGCTACAGGTACTAAAAAAACGGCTGTAGCCAAAGACAAGGGGCTGGAGTACATACTTCCCTTACAAAAGGCGCAAATCAACCTGCACGTAAGCCGGATAAACCTGCCGGGGGCGGAAGATTTGGAAGACCTTTCGGTGCAACTAAATAAGAACAAGGGCCACGTAATGATGCGGGACATGCGCTTCCGCACAACAAAAGGAGGTGCTGCCAGCGCGTACGGCGGCTTCTACCTTGTCAATTCAAAGCCTGTCAGGCCCTACCTGGATGTAACCATGCAGTATGGCTTTTTGGATCTGCAGGCCTTTATGCAGAACATGGCAGCGCTTAAAACACTCCTTCCGCCTGATGAGCCGGGCCCCTCTGCGCCACCTACTGTAGATGAAAAAGAAGCGCTCAGGAAGAAGGTGTACGATCTGGGTTTGCACGTGAAGGCGCAGGAACTGAAGTATGAGTACCTGACCGGGACAAACCTGGTCATCGACGCCCAAATGAACCGGGAACAGGCGCAGCTGGAAGAGCTGCATCTGAATGCCTTCGGAGGAACGATTCACTCGCGTGGCGTCATGTACCTCAACGAGCCCACCGACACCATTCCGGTCCGGCTGAAGGCGCAGGTGCAGGACATTGATTTAGAGCAACTGTTTGCCTTTGCCGAGCAGATGGAGCTGGACGTGCTGGGCAGCCAGAACATAAAAGGAACGGCAGACTGCTACGTGACCGTCTTCACCAAGCTGGACCAGACCTTTACGCCGGGCTTCGACCAGACGGTGGCTTATTCCCGGGCCACCTTCCAGGATATGGAGCTAATCGACGTAAAACCCATACAGGAGGCGCTCGGCTTTATGCGGAAAGAGCGGACCGGGCACCTGTTTTTTGAGGATGTGGATGCAGACTTTGTGCTCTACAAAAACAAGTTTGTCGCACCCGGCTTCAGCCTGAACAACAACCTGTCGGCGTTCGACCTGCGGGGTTCCTACACGATGAAAGGCGCTGCCAACCTGAGCCTGGATGTGAATGTTTTCGACATCCTGTTCGGGAACAACGAGCGCCGCATCGAAAAAATACAGGAAGACTCGCTGTCTTTAAATAACAACCAGAGCAAACAGCACCTGCTGCTGGTGCGGGAAGCGGAAAAGTATAAAGTAAAGCTCAGTAACCGCAAGGAAAGAGAGGATATCTCGCTGGTGCTGCGCAACGAGTTTCTGGACGTGCTGCGGCAATACCAGATAGACACCGCCTTCTCCGAAATCAAATGATTCTCTCCTGATTTTATTCGTTCCTGTTGTTCCTGTTATTTTTTGATAAAAAGCTGAGGCCAAGCAGGTTGTGCCTTAACTTAATTTCTGCAACATACGTTTATAGTGCTATGTAAATATTCTGTGATGAATTGTGTATTTGCAGTGTACTTAAGTTAAAACCACACATATGGAAAGATTTTTAGGGAATTACAGCCCGCATTTGTATGCGCTGCTGCGCATTGTGGCCGGGCTCTTGTTTGCCATGCACGGCACCCAGAAACTGTTCGGCTGGCCAGGGGATGGAGACACCGTGGAACTAGCCTCCCTAATGGGGCTGGCCGGCATTATCGAGTTGGTGGGCGGGCTGATGATCGCCTTTGGTTTCCTGACCAGCTGGGCCGCGTTTATCGCCAGCGGCGAGATGGCCGTGGCATACTTTATGGCCCATGCGCCGCAGGCCTTATGGCCGGTCGAGAACCAGGGCGAGTTGTCATTGCTTTACTGCTTCCTGTTTCTGTACATGGCAGCCCGGGGCTCCGGCATCTGGAGCGTAGACGCGGCCAGGGGCCGGCGGCCTGTCACGGCGGCGGGTGCACGGCCTACTTATAATTAGGTTAGCCAATAGGTTAGCCTAATCCTGTGGCTGAACCCATTAGGCTATAGGCTTTAGCCAATCACAAGGCAAGTCCTGCACTTACATGTATGGCAGAAGAAAAAAAGGAGGCAGAGAACTTGGGAGGTGATTAACATCGTTAGCGGGGTAAAGTCTTATAAACGATGCTTCGCTGGAAAGATATTATTTACTACGCCAAATACAGTAATCCGGAGCCTGCCAGAAGAGTAGAGAAAACGGAGGAGGAGTGGCGACAGCTGCTGAAGCCCTTGCAGTACCTAATCCTGCGGAAGAAAGAAACAGAACCTCCTTACCGGAATGCCTACTGTCGGTCGTATGAGCCCGGGCAATACACGTGTGCCGGGTGCGGGAGCCTGTTGTTCCATGCCAGTGAAAAGTACCACGCTATTTCCGGCTGGCCTAGCTTCACCCAGCCGGCCACCAAGGGGGCCGTAAAGTATGCCTTTGATAACAGCCACCACATGGAGCGCATAGAGGTGCGCTGCAATGTGTGCGACGGGCACCTGGGGCACGTGTTTCCCGACGGACCCGAACCAGCGGGTGTGCGGTACTGCATCAACTCAGAAAGTTTAATACATAAAAGTATAAAAAGCTAATAAATTTAGTAAACAGGTCGTTTTTGCGCTTCTTTAGAACCTTATTTCTTGTTTTTGCGTAAAAAATTAGCAAAAACAGAGGGTTATGAAGTTAAAGATAGATGAAAAACCATTTCTGCCAGAGGGCCGACACGTGGTGAAAATAACGGAAGTAGAAGAAGGCAGAAGCGAAAACAAGGACATCCCGTTCATCAATTGCCGTTTAGAAAATGAGGATGGTTTTGTGAACCAGCGCTTTTACCTGAGCGAGCCAGGGCAGCCGATACTGGCCTCTTTTCTGAAGGCGCTCGGCATCGACAAACAGGAGGTAGACTCGAAGGAACTTAAGGGCAAGAGCCTTTCCGTGGAAGTGGAAGAACGCACCTATGAAGATGCGGAAGGCAAAGAAAAAACGATCAAACAAGCCACGCACTTTGAGGCAGTTGGCAAAGCTAATACCTCGAATAGAATTTAAAAGTACCTTAATATCTAGTAAAGAAGGAGCCTGGTGCTCCTTCTTTTGCTTTTGGTCCCTGCTGCAGGTGCAGGCAGATACAGCGTATGATAAGGAGGGAATCCGAATTTCAACACGTGGATATGGTAGCAGCAGAACACAACTATAAAACAGGCCGGCTAACGGCAAGGCCGGGAGCAGTTCCTGAAAGCGGTAAGAAGTCCACAGGAGTGCAGCCACTTCCTGTACATGAGCAGAAGGCGGGCCTGCTTTATGTGCCGCAGCAGTATAATCCCGGCAAACCCGCCGCGCTGGCCGTGATGTTGCATGGCGCTGGTGCCCCCGCTGCGCAAGGGCTGTCGCTGCTCCGAAGCTACGCCGACGAATCTAACATGCTCCTGGTAGCCCCTGCTGCCACTGCTTACTCCTGGGACATCATTGCCAGCCGAAAATTCGGCCCGGATATCGCCATCCTGGAGGAGGCCCTGCACGCTGTGTTTGAGAACTATGCGATAAATCCTGAGCGCATCGCCATCGGCGGCTTTTCGGATGGAGCCTCTTATGCCCTCTCTGTTGGCCTCACCAACGGCGACCTGTTTACGCACATCATTGCTTTTTCACCTGGCTTTGTCCACACGCCGGAAAACAGAGGTAAGCCAAAAGTATACCTCTCTCACGGCATCCACGATCAGGTGTTACCCATAGACCCCTGCGGCAGGCGCATTGTGCCCCAGCTTAAGCGGCTTGGCCTGGAGGTAAATTACAAGGAGTTTGACGGCAGGCACGAACTGCCTGCGGACATAGCCAAAGCCGCCGTAACGTGGTTTATGGGTTGAATGACAAACATGTATCATGAAAGAATCAGCTGCTGGGAAAAGAAGGTTCCGCTTTTACAAAGAGCCGCACGGCACCTGGTACATCGACCTGCCAGACTATCCGGGCCCAAAGGGCGACCTGGCCATGGTGGCCGGCGCCGATGATATGCTGGATTACGTGGCAAAAGGTGGCAAGCAGGTGGAGGTGGAGATGAGCGAGCTTCCTTTTGAGGATGCCCTGGCACTGGAATTGGTAAGGATGGGAGAGCCTGGAGGAGGGGCATACTATAAGCCGGTGAACCATAGCATCCAGTCTGTCTGGCTTTGCGACGTTACCATTTTTGCCCTGCAGAAATTCCCAGAGAAAATATACTTTCGCGCTGTAGCCTAGCGGCGGCCCAGGAAGTAGGCTGCAGGCTCACCATCAACTATTAACCTAAGTTTCGAATAACCCACCCCTAGCCCCTCCCTGGAGGGGCTAGGGGTGGGTTATTACTTTAATAACAGTAGTAGCAACGTAGATTACTAGTTTATGGTGGCCAATACCCTTGCCAGCTCCCGCTGGTAATCCGGATTCTCGTTCATGCCGTTGTGGGGCTGGCCTTTCAGGATGATCACTTTATCGGTGGGTTTGAGGTGGGTCTTTAGTTTCTCTGAGGAGCCGTGGTAGATGATCTCATCCCGGTCGCCGTGGAAGAGCACGATGGGCGCCATAGTTAGGTCTACAAAGCGGTAGGTCTCAAACCTATACTTTAAAATAAATGCAGGCACAAAAGGGTAGAGGCTGTGCACCAGGTCAGGAAGGCTGTAGTAGGGGGCTTGCAGCAGGAGCAGCCTGGGGCTGTTATTGGCCGCCAGCATGGCCGCCGCCGCCGAGCCGATGGAGTAGCCCGCCACGACGATAGCGCTCTCGGCATACCTTGCCTTCAGGTGGTTGTAGGCTGCCTGCACATCCTCGTAAAACTGCTTCTCGTTGCTAATCTGCCCGCCGCTCTTGCCGTACCCGCGGTAATCAAGTATAAAAATATCGTAGCCCAGCCGGGTGTAGGTAGGAGCAATGTACCCCCAGGAATCCACCGAGCCGGCATTGCCATGCAGGTAAAACACCAGCCCTTTCGGTTTGTCGGCCTTAAACAGCAGCCCATGCAACTGTGTCCCATCCTTGGCAGGCAGGTATACTTCCTCAAACTCCTGGCCGAAGCGGAACTGGTGCTCCTGCGGCAGTATTTCGGGGAAGAAGATAAAGCTCTCCTGTTGAAAGAATCCAAGGCCCATAAAAAGCAGGTAAAGCATGAATGGAATGGCTGTTATGTAAAGTATGGTACGCAAGGATAGCTCTGGTTGATGAAATAAAATAGTAATTTTCCGTGAAAAACGACCTATTTAACTAACTATTTATACTTTCAATTTTTTTCTGCTTCTACCTCAGGTTTGGCCAACTTCTTTCTTCTAAAGGTGTTATCTATTGGCTTGATAGCCATGGCAGAAATCTAATGTATTCTTTGTTAAACCCTGCATGTTGCGTAGCACTGTAATCCATAGCTTATACTTGGCTTATACTTGTAAAAGGCAAGTATGGGGAACTCCTGCTGCACATCTTCAGAATAACGTAGTATATCATATTTTCATTCTGGCGTTTCTGTTACTTTTGGGGAGATGCCAGGCTGCGGGGGCTCCGGCGCCACTGCAGCAACATCGTACCTAACGCAATTAAGCTTTTAGAATACTAAACCAGCTACCGCATGAAGCCATACTTTCTCCTCACCCTGTGTCTGTTTATACTTACCGCGTGCGGCGAAAAACAGGAAAAGATACAACCCACGGTGGAGGACATCACAGAAGCTGTCTATGCCTCCGGCGTGGTGAAGAGCCGTGACCAGCACCAGGTGTTCCCGACGGTGAGCGGGGTGATACAGCAGATTTTTGTGACGGAGGGCGACGTGGTGAAGAAGGGTGACCCGCTGCTGCGCCTCGACAATGAAGCCGCGCGCCTGAGCACCGAGAACGCCCGTATCGCTGCGGAGTACTCCAGCGTGCGCGCTAACCAGGAAAAGCTACGGGAGGCGCAGGAAGCGATTGACCTGGCCCGCAGCAAAATGCACAACGACTCGCTCTTGCTGGAGCGCCAGCGCAACCTGTGGGCCAGCCGCATCGGCACCAGGGTGGAGCTGGAGCAGCGGGAGCTGAGCTACCAAAACGCCGTCACCTCCTACAAATCGGCTAAACTGCGCTACGACGACCTTAAAAAGCAACTTGAATTTGCGGCCCGCCAGTCGCAGAAGAACCTGCAGATAAGCCAGACCATGTCCGACGACTATACCGTGAAGAGCGAGACAGGCGGCAAAGTATACGACGTGCTGCGCGAGCCGGGCGAGCTGGTGAGTCCGCAGACGCCGGTGGCCGTGGTGGGCAGCGCCGACGAGTTTCTGCTGGAGCTGCAGGTGGATGAGTACGACATCGCCCGCGTCAAGCCGGGGCAGCGGGTGCTGCTCAACCTCGACAGCTACAAGGGCCAGGTGTTTGAGGGGGAAGTATACAAAATAAACCCGGCGATGAACGAGCGCACCCGCTCTTTTACCGTGGAGGCCAGCTTTGTAAAGGCCCCGCCCGCATTGTTCCCAAACCTCACCACCGAAGCCAACATCATCATACAAGCCAAAAAAGATGCGCTGACTATACCGCGCGAGTACCTGGTGGATGGTGGCTATGTGCTGACGGAAGGAAAGGAGAAAGTGCCCGTGGAAACGGGTTTGATGGATTACCAGAAGGTAGAGATTGTGAAGGGGATCACCAGGGAGGACGTGCTACTTAGACCAGCGCTATGAAAAGCAGACTGATCTATGACATTGCCAAATCGCTGTTGCTGGCGCGCTGGCGGCAAACCCTGGTGGCGGCCATCGGGGTTACCTTCAGCATTGCCATGTTCATTACGCTGCTCAGCTTCATGAACGGCCTCAACGACCTGCTGGACGGGCTGATCCTGAACCGCACCCCGCACGTGCGCCTCTACAACGAGATTAAGCCCAGCGAGAACCAACCGGTACTGGCCCACCCCGACTACAGGGGCTCCTACAACTTCATCAGCTCGGTAAAGGCAGGCATCACCCGGCAGGAGATCTATAACAGCGGCCCCATTATGCAGGCCGTCAAGAATGATCCCCGCGTGCTGGGCGTGGCCCCGAAACTCAACACGCAGGTGTTTTACAACGAGGGCACCATCGATATCTCCGGCACCATCAGCGGCATAGACGTGGAGGAGGAGATGCGCCTGTTCAACTTCCAGGACTACGTGACAACGGGCAACCCTATGGATGTGAAGAACGTGGCCAACAGCATTATACTTGGCAAGGGCCTGGCAGATATCCTGGTGGCCGATATTGGCGATGTGGTGCAGGTCACGACGCCACAGGGCGAGCGCTTTTCCCTGAAAGTGGTAGGCTATTTTCAGTCGGGCATACAGGAAATAGACAAGGTGCAGAGTTACGCTTCCATCGGCACAACCCAGAAGCTGCTGGGCAAGCCCAACAACTACATCACTGACATCCAGGTAAAGCTGCACGACCTAGATATCGCACCCGCCATGGCCGTGGAGTACAGCAAGAAGTTTGACGTGGATGCCGAGGACATCCAGACGGCCAACGCCCAGTTCGACACCGGCACCACTGTGCGCAGCATTATCTCCTACTCGGTGGGTATCGTGCTGCTGATTGTGGCGGGCTTCGGCATCTTCAACATCCTCAACATGATGATCTACGAGAAGATGGACTCCATCGCCATCCTGAAGGCCACGGGCTTTTCGGGCAGCGACGTGAACCGTATCTTCCTGCTCATTGCCCTGAGCATCGGCTTTTTCGGGGGCGCGGTGGGGCTGACGCTGGGCTTTATTTTCTCAGTGATCGTGGACAATATCCCTTTCAGGACGGCGGCGCTCCCCACCGTGGAAACCTACCCGGTCAACTACAGCCCGGTGTTTTATCTAATCGGAGGTTCTTTCTCCCTGATAACAACCTACTTCGCCGGTTTCTTCCCGGCCCGCAAGGCCAGCAAAGTAGACCCGGTGGAGATCATCAGGGGCAAATAAAAGTATAACCATGCACGAAATCATACTTGAGGCAAGGCACATCAACAAGGAGTTCCACGACCCGGTAACGGTGAAGGTGCTGACTGATGTAACCTTTAAGGTGAACAAAGGGGAGTTTGTGTCGGTGATCGGCAAATCCGGGAGCGGCAAATCCACGCTGCTTTACATCCTCTCCACCATGGACACCGATTACGAGGGCGAGCTGCTGATAGACAACCAACTGATGACTGGTAAGCAGGACATGGAGCTGGCCCGCATCCGCAACGAGAAGATTGGCTTTGTCTTTCAGTTCCACTACCTGCTCAACGAGTTCACGGTGCTGCGAAACGTGATGCTGCCCGGCCTGAAGCTGGGGAAGTATAGCGAGGAGGAGGTGGAGAACCGTGCCATGGAGCGCCTGAAAATGCTGGGCATCGGTCACCTGGCCCGGAACATGGCTTACAAAATATCGGGCGGGGAGAAGCAGCGCGTGGCCATTGCCCGCGCCCTCATCAACGACCCGCTGATACTGATGGGCGACGAGCCAACCGGCAACCTGGACGTGCGCAACAGCGAGATCGTTTTCGAAATTTTTAAGGAGCTGACCGAGGCCCACGACCAGACCCTGCTCATCGTTACCCACGACCAAAGCTTTGCCGAGCGCAGCGGCCGCATCATCGAAATGGAGGATGGCCGCATCATCAGGCATTAATCGGGAAGAGCAGTTATACTTTCCTATACTTCCTGTAAAGTATAATACAGGCTGCGCTGTGCCTTTCCGGTAGTGTAAAGCGGTGTCCTAGCACCCCTCCGGAGAGTGTGCGCTATCTGGTGGCGTCCCGCCACGCAACACTGCAAGTATAAAGTTCAGGGGGAAGTATAAAGTAAAAACCTGAGCGGTCTGACACTAAGATTTATAACTTTACAGGCCAGGTTGGGATAAGCACATAAACTGAAATTCCTGGTGCGCTCTTAACTCCTCTTGGGCAAGGCCGTTTTATTCTCTTGCTATTTTCATCCTGAAAGGATCCTGTGAGATGGGCTTTGAAGCCGAGGCTACTGAGAGGTATATGTTTCCTAATTACCGGGTCCAACCACCCCTGGCCCCTCCTTAGCCAAGGAGGGGAGTCTGTCATTACTTCGACTAAAGTATAAGTTTTATAGTTGCTGTTCTCGCGCGGACAGGTCGCGACCTGTCCCTACAACGTATAAACCCACCCCTAAGAGCTGCGCTCGCTCAAAACTCCCGTTTTGGCCAGTCCACAAGAGGGGAATTTATACTTACTACATTCCTTCCTGTCATCTCGAGCTGCGCGAGAGAACTATCCGGAATTCTAATCAGATCTCTCCCGAAGGTCGAGATGACAAAAAGCAGCAGCTATCGAATTATTCCCAGCCTTTGGGTTGAGCGCCTTGTAGATTTCTGGTGCCCGCCAAGGGCATTGCGACCGAAGGGTAGCAAAAGAAATGTACACCGCGCGATGCCCGAAGGCGAGCCCTCTCGGGCTTGAGAGCTCCAAAGCAGGAGGTGAAACTATAGGCAAGTAAGTCTGGAGGATGAACGGTAGCTAGTAAGGATAGCTTGGTTCAAGTGAAAGAAAGCGGTGTCTATAGAAGCATAGACCGGTAAGTATAAATGTATAGCAGAAGTATAAATATATGGCTCTGCGAGCCAGTTGGGTTGCAAACCCGCGCCAGCGAGGGTAGCTTGGTTAAAGTAGAAGTGATCAGAGGCTGGGAAGCCAGTACAAGTATAAAACCACCTGACGTCATCCTTTACCACCCACTTCTACCGCTGCAAACCCGGCCTTTATAGCACTTTCTAAATATAGGGCAACCTTACAAAATTGCCCTTTCTGAAACTGTTGGAGTTGCATCCAAGTATCAATATATCCAACGTGTTACAAGTATGTTTCTGCACAAGGGGTATGCGGCGGCACGCTGGGAGCATATCAAACTGAAATTTAAACAACGTTAACTGAAAACAAGCTTATGCTGGCAATGAACTATCGTGGGCCCAAGCGGGTCCGTATCGATCAAAAACCCATACCCGAGATCCTGCATCCCGAAGATGCCATCGTTCGGGTAGTCCGCTCCTGTATCTGCGGCTCCGACCTCCACCTCTACAACGGCAACGTACCTGATACCCGCGTGGGCTCCACCTTCGGCCACGAGTTTGTGGGCATTGTGGAAGAAATCGGCTCAGACGTGCATAAACTAAAAGTAGGCGATAAGGTGATTGTGCCGTTTAACATCTCCTGCGGCAGGTGCGCCTTTTGCAAGCAGGAGCTCTACGGCAACTGCCACGAATCGAACTCTCAGGCGACGGCTGTAGGGGGTATTTTCGGCTACTCGCACACTGCCGGGGGCTATAACGGGGGGCAGGCGGAGTATGTGCGCGTGCCTTATGCGGACGTAGGGCCCACCATCATCCCCGAGGGCATGGACTGGGACGATGCCGTGCTGCTGACCGACGTGGTGCCAACCGGCTACCAGGCCGCCGAGATGGCCGGTATTCAGAAAGGCGATACCGTGGTGATTTTCGGTGCCGGCCCAATCGGCATCATGGCGGCCAGGTGCTCCTGGCTCTTCGGCGCGGGCCGCGTTATTATAATCGACAAGGAGGATTACCGCCTGGAGTTTGCCCGCAACTACTCGCAGTGCGAGGCCTACAACTTTATGGACATGGAAGACCCGGTGGTGTTCGTGAAAAAGACCACCGACTGGATGGGGGCCGATGTCTGCATCGACGCCGTGGGGGCGGAGGCTGCCGGAAACGTGTTGCAAACCATCACCGGGCGCAAGCTGCTCTTGCAGGCGGGCTCGGCCACAGCGTTGCACTGGGCCATCAACTCCGTGAAGAAGGGCGGCATTGTATCGATTGTGGGCGTGTACGGACCGACCGACAACCTGGTGCCGATTGGCAACGTGGTGAACAAGGGTTTGACCATCCGTGCCAACCAGGCCTCGGTGAAGCGCCTGCTGCCGCGCCTGATCGACCATGTGCAGAACGGAATCATCAAGCCGAAGCAGCTCATCACGCACCGCGTGCCGCTGGAGGAAGTGGCCGACGCCTACCGCATGTTCTCTGAGAAACTCGACAACTGCATCAAACCCGTTCTTATTCCACCAACAGCTCACGCGTAAAACAAACTATTATGGAAGAACAAGCAAAAGACTATTCGCATATAAATGGCTGGGGGATAGACGCCGATCCAAAAAACGACCCGACGTACCCCATGAAGCACCGCACCAACGAGGAGCACAAAGGCTACTCCTGGGAGCGGCCTCCGCAGCAGCCCATCACCATGGAGGTGCTGCACTCTATTGAGCGGCCCAACGTAACGGCTGTGTATGGCACGGCCATGCCACCGAGCGGCCTGAGCGGCATGATTCGCCGGTTTGCCTTTAAGCACAGCGAGAACAGCTACCTGCACTGGCTCCCGCTCCTGGTGGCCGACCGCGTAAACGTGGTGGAGGGGCTGATTGAGGATGTGGCCGAGGGCAAGGTGCCCAACATTTTCTCCGAGAAGGGCTACTCCGCCGACTGGGATCACAACCGCAGTGGCCTGGCCGTGCGCGCGGCCGTAGGGGCAGCCGTGGTGGGGGCTGTCGTGTTGATGTGTGCAGGGGAGAAGAACCGTAAAAGATGGTTTAACCAGCTGATGGACCGGTAAACCTTCCCTAATCCTGTTCACAAGAGGGCCATCAGGTGCTGCAGTATCCTGATGGCCCTTTTTTATACTTTCAGATCGTTGTGCTTGCGTCCGGGGCTCTCCCGGCATGGGCGCCAGGTTTCCGCAAAGTATAAAGGCCAGGTATAAAACTCAGGTTGTGATCTCCTCCTTTAGTGCAGGTGTAACCCCACTCCTAATCCCCTTCCAAGTAGCAGGGCTGTTTCATACTAAACACAATGGCTCTAAACAATCTGTTATTCAATAAAGGAACTTGGTAGAAAAGAGAGCCCATACCCCCGGAGGCCAAACCTATACTACCCGCTACCAAGATCCTTTCAGGATGACAAAATGATGAGGACGAAACGGCTATGCCCCCAGGCAGGGGAATTATACCCATATTGAACAAGTAGTGTGCCTTAGCTTGCGCTCTCGCTTGCCTCTGGCGAGCGAGCATGATTTGGTGGCGTCCCGCCACCTGTGCCCGGAGGCACACGTTAAAGCGGCCAGTTCCCCCGATAGCTCACACTCGCCGGAGGCGAGCGAGGGCACTGACGTGCGCAGTACTGACTTAGTAGTGGTATTATATGACACTTGCAGAAATTCCCCTCCTTGGAGGGAACACTACTCTGGTTTAAAGTATAAACCGCTACAACCGGCGGCCTTGGGCTTTCTCGGGTTTATACTTTCAAATCAGCCTTCACTCTCTGATGAGCCGGATTTGCGTTTAGCATAGGCATACCGGATATACTTTTCGATGGAGACAATAGTGATTAACACGACACCAGCCCCTAAAATGCGGAGCACCTGCCCCGCATCCAACGGGCTGGAGCCAAAGAGCATATTCATGAATGGCGTGTAAATGAAGAGCGCCTGGAAGAAGAACATGGCGCCGATGCCGTAGTACACCCACATATTGCTGAAGAACCCGATTTCGCTCATGGGGCGCACCAACGAACGGCAGTTAAGCAGGTAAAACGACTCCAGCACCACAAAAATCGTAGTGGCCACCGTCTGTGCCTCGGCTCTTGAGGCGCCCTGATCTAACTCATACAAGTATAAACCGTGAGAGGCGAACAACAGCAACACGCCCACCAGCAACGTCCGCATGATCAGCTCATAGGTCAGGATGGGCTCGTCAGCCGGCCGTGGGGGCCGGTTCATGATGCCCGGCTCCTTGGGCTCGAACGCCAGGGTAAGGCCCAGCAGCACGGAGGTGGTCATGTTAATCCAGAGCAAGTGAACGGGGGGCAGGGGCAGCTGCGAGCCCAGGATAACGGCCGTAAGTATAACCAGTCCCTCGCCCAGGTTGGTGGGCAGTGTCCAGACGATAAACTTGGTCAGGTTGTCGAACACGCTTCGGCCCTCTTCCACGGCCTCTTCTATGGAGGAGAAGTTGTCGTCGGTAAGCACCATGTCGGAGGCATCTTTGGCCACATCTGTTCCGGTGATACCCATGGCAATGCCAATGTTAGCCTGTTTCAAAGCCGGGCCGTCGTTCACGCCGTCACCGGTCATGGCCACGATGTGGTCGCGGGCCTGAAGGGCTTTTACCAGGCGCAGTTTCTGGTCTGGGGCTACCCGCGCAAAAACCGCTACCTCCTCCGCTACGGTCTCCAGCTCCTTGTCCTCAATCTGCTGTAGTTCCTTGCCGGTAATGGCTGCCAGTTTCCCGTTTTCCTCCCGGCCCTTCAGGCCAATCTGGCTGGCTATGGCAGCGGCTGTTACGGCGTGGTCGCCGGTAATCATTTTCACCTCTATACCTGCCCGCTGGCACAGCTTTACAGCCTCCACAGCCTCTTTGCGGGGCGGGTCTATCATTCCCTGTACCCCCAGGAACGTCAGCCCGGAGCTGGTGGTGTCGTGGGTGATGTCGCTCAGCCCCTCCCCGGGTTCGGCCATGGCGAAGGCCAGCACGCGCAGCCCCTCCGAGGCCATCTGCTCCACCTGCCCGTTTATCGTCTCCCGGTCCAGTTCGGTTAGTTCACCGCTGGGGAGCAGGGCGTTTTCGCAGCGATCCAGCACGGCCTCCAGCGAGCCTTTCAGGTATAGCACCGGGCGCTCGCCGTGGTGCAGCGTGGCCATATACTGGTACTCCGACTCAAAAGGGATGGCATCCTTGCGGGGAGCCTCTTTCTCCAACGCAGCAAGCTCCAGGCCGGCCTTGCGCGCCGCTACCAGCAGGGAGCCCTCGGTCGGGTCGCCCTCTATGGTCCAGTTGCCTTCCTTCTCCTTCAGGGAGCTATCGTTGCAGAGCATGCCGGTCCGCAGGCATTGCGCCAGGGCTTTGTTGCTGTTCAGGTCAGCCGGCCCTTCAGCTTCCCGCACCTCCCCTTCAGGCCGGTAGCCAAGCCCGGTTACCTCATACTTTTTACCGCCTGCAACAAGCTGCTGCACCGTCATCTGGTTTTCGGTGAGGGTGCCGGTTTTATCTGAGCAGATAACATTGGTGCTGCCCAGGGTTTCCACGGCCACCAGCTTGCGGATGATGGCGCGCCGCTTGGCCATTTTAGACACCCCCAGTGCCAGCATAATCGTCACCGCCACAGGCAATCCCTCCGGAATGGCACCTACGGCCAGGGCCACCGCCACCATAAAGGTATCGCCCAAGGGGGCGCCCCTGAAGTACTCCACGGCAAACACGGCTGCGGAAAGGCCAAGTATAACCCAGAGCAAAAGGCTGCTGAACTCCTTTATCTTGCGGGTAAGGGGTGTTTCCAGGTCCTGGGCGCTGGCAATGGATTCCTGTATCTTGCCTACCTCGGTTCTGTCGCCGGTGGCGGCTACCACGCCCGTGCCCTGCCCATAGGTTACCACCGTGGAGGAGAACCCCATGCCCACGCGATCGCCCAGCACATCATCCGCAGCAACAGGCGTGTCGCGCTTCTCCACCGCTACCGACTCACCCGTCAAGGCTGATTCGTCTACTTTCAGGTCCCGGGCCCGCACCAGGCGCACATCTGCCGGAAACTTATCGCCCGACTGTACGAGCACGATGTCTCCGGGCACCAGTTCCTGCGCGTCGATTTGCTGCTTTTTGCCGTTCCGGATCACGTGTGCCCTGGCTGTCATACTTTTAGCCAGGGCGTCGATAGCCTCCAGCGCCTTGGTTTCTTGAATGTAGCCAATGATGGCGTTTACCAGCACCACACCGAAGATAACCATGGCATCCACATACTCGTGCAGCAGAATGGTAACCACGGTGGCTGCCAGCAGAATATAGATGAGTGGCTGATGAAACTGCAGCAGGAAACGCACAAGGGCGCTCTGCTGTTTTTTGGGCGTCATGACATTGCGGCCGTACTGCTCTCTTCTCCGCTCTACTTCTGCATCGCTCAGCCCCTCCTCCGGGGAAACTTGTAACAGATCCAGCGCCTCAGCCGACTCCAGGCTGTGCCAGGGGTGCTGCTTTTCGAGCCGCAAGGACTCACGGTTGGTTTTATTCTCTTTTATAGTTTCGGGCATAGTAGGTAGTAAGTCGTGTTTACTTGTAAAGGATCTTTAGGTCTTACGGTTGGGTAAAGTATAAAGCTATAATACAACTACATATCCCCTGGATACCTCCGGTAGATTTGCTTAAGCAGGAGAACTGCCGGAGGGAGTCGTGTTACGAGCCGTGGCCAAATCCGGAATTTAAAACAAAAGCGGGAGTTGGAGCTTTAATATGCAGGGGCTAATGGCCTCGTTAATTTGTAATTACGGCGTATCGCGGGTAAGCCTGCCGTTTCGTTTCAGTGTGGCTGTCTTCTTGTGTTGGGGGTACCTTAAAATAAGTATACTTTTTTAAAGTACAACCGTATACAAGTATACTTATACCTGTGCGTTCCAGACAGTGGGAATTTTATCCCACAGACCCGTCAGTTCCAGGACAGGTCATATCCACTTACAAATTTCAGGCATTGGCTGCCCCGAAGGAATGAGATTTATCAATCTTACAGTTGATAAATGCTGTTATTAATGGCTTCATTTTCAGCTATTTTTGAATAAATAAAACGTCAGAACCATAAGTCAATTTGTATTAACCAAACCTAAGTATTACCATGAAGACACTACTAGTTCCTATCGACTTTTCGGATAATTCGCTAAGAGCTTTTGAGTATGCCGTTGAACTGGCCGCCAGATCAGAGTCTGAGATTCTGCTGCTCCACAGCGTGGAGGATGCGTCGCTGCTGTCATCTATGAACACCGACAGACTGGATGATAAGAAAAGTGCAGCGCAACAGAAGCTGGAAGCCATGGTGGCCACCCTGAACAGAGACGATGTGTTGGTGCGATTTGAGATAAAAGATGGTGCGCCAGTAGGTGAGATTATCAAAGCCATAGAGGAAAATAACGTGACGCTGGTGGTAATGGGCACCGGCGGCGCCAAGAACTTCTCCAGGAAAGTGTTCGGCACCACCACCGAGGCTATCGCCAAGCAGGGGCTTTGCCCGGTACTAGCCATTCCGGAGGGAGCGGAGATCAGGCCGCTTGAGCACATCGTGTACGCCGCCGACTTTGAGAACGGCGACCAGGTAACCACCATGCAGCTGCTAAACCTGAAGGAGCTGCTGAACGCGACCATCACCTTCCTGCACATCAAGAGCGACAAACAGCCCGATTACATCGACGACGAGTACATCAAGGCGAACCTGGTGGCGCAGTTTCCGGAGGCGGAGCTGAACTTTGTGGAAATCGCCAACAAAGATGTGGCAGAAGGTATCTCCAGCTACGTGCAGTCCAACGAGACCAGCCTGGTGGCTTTCACTATTCTCAACCGCATGTTCTGGGAGCGCATTTTCCATAGCAGCGTAACCTCACGCCTCCTGCAGACGCTTCGGATTCCGATGCTGGCCCTGCCTGAAAACGGAAACCTGCTGTACCTGCGCCGCAAAGAGCGCTCCGAGGCTGGCAAAGTATAAACCTGAGCTGGCTGAAAGTATAAAAAAGTATAGCCCCGGTCTTTACAAAGGCCGGGGCTATACTTTTTTATACTTGGCTATACTTTACTGCGACAGGTAAGCGCCGTCCACGGCATAGTAAGCCCCGTTTACAAAGGAAGCCTTCGGTGAGCTTAGCCATACCACCAGCTCCGCCACTTCCTCGGCCTCGCCCAGTCTGCCGATCGGGTGCATTTTCACGAGCGCCTGGAGCGTCTCCTCGCCCAGGCTGGTAACCAGGGGCGTGTTGATGAAGGCTGGGCCGATGGCGTTGATGCGGATACCCTTGGAGGCATACTCCAGGGCGCCCGTTTTGGTGAGGCCCACCACGCCGTGCTTGGCTGCCACATACCCCGACGAGTTAGCAAAGCCCACCTGCCCGAGTATGGAGGAGTTGTTCACGATGGCGCCGCCGCCGTTCTGCAGCATCTGCCTAATCTGGTAGTGCATGCAGTAGAAAACGCTGTTCAGGTTGATGTTAACGACCTTCTGCCAGCCCTCGATGCTCATATCACCAACCGGGTTCGACTCGCCCCCGATGCCCGCGTTGTTAAAGGCAACGTCCAGCCTGCCGAAGGCGTCCACGGTCTGCTGCACCAGCTGCTCGCAATCCTGCGGGTTAGACACATCCGCTTTCACGAAAGTGGCCTCGCCGCCAGCTCTGTTTATCTCCTCCACCACTTGCTGCCCTTTGTCCTCTGCAATGTCCGATACCACCACTTTGGCGCCTTCGCGGGCATAAAACAGTGCTGTGGCTTTTCCGATGCCGGAGGAGGCCCCGGTAACCAATGCCACTTTGCCTGCTAACTGGTTTGTTCCGTTTCCATTTCCATTCATAGTTATGTACTTATCTGTTATGAGAAATTTATTTACATGGCAAAGTTCTGCAAACGCTTATACTTACATGATGACGACGGTCAGGGTGTAAACTGCTTTTTGTCACTAAAACAAAGTATAGCTTAAGTAAACTTTCATACGTAAGTTCACGGTATAGTTGTCAGTTGCCTGGCCCTCAGGTGGCTGCCGATTCATCCTGTGTACCGCACACCGTCTCAGCGCCCTTTGAACCATGAAACATCTGATGCAACAGCTTCTGAAGCCCATCGGGATATACCCGTTAGTGTATTTCCGTATCCTGTTCGGGTTGTTGATGTTCTGCGAGGGGGTAGGGGCCGTGCTGATCGACTGGGTGCAGGAGCATTACGTGGAGCCCACCATCCACTTTGGCTACATTGGCCTGGAGTGGATAAAGCCGCTGCCAGGCTACGGCATGGTGTACGTGTACCTGCTCATGGCGCTGCTGGGCCTGTTCATCATGGTGGGCTGGCATTACAAGGTAGTCTCCTTTCTGTTTTTCCTGCTGTTCAGCTACAGCTTTTTCTCTGAGAAAACACACTACCTCAACCACCACTACCTGATCATGCTCGTGAGCGGACTGATGGTGCTGCTGCCGGCCCACCGTAAGCTGTCGTGGGATGTGCGGCGCAGGCCGGAGCTGGAAAGCGAGGTGGCGCCGCAGTGGACGCTCTGGCTTTTCAGGGGGCAGCTGCTGCTGGTGTACTTTTACGCCGGCGTGGCCAAAATACAACCCGACTGGCTGGCGGCCAAGTCGGTGAGCATCTGGATGTCGGCCAAAACGCACTTCTACGTGATCGGACCCTACCTGAACACACCGGCCATGATACAGCTGGTGGTCTGGGGCGGTGTGGTGTTCGATTTCCTGATCGGCTTTGCCTTGCTCTGGCCCCGCACGCGCATGGTGGCTTTCTGGGTGGCCTTCTGCTTTCACATCTTCAACTCGGCGGTGTTTCATGTGGGGGTGTTCCCATACTTTATGATTGCGGCCAATGTGCTGTTCTTTAGCCCGGAGCAGATTGCGCGGTGGTTTTTCCGTAGGAAAACCGATCCTGCCCTGCTGGCGCAGCAGCCCCTGAAGCAGCCGCGCTGGCAGCTGCGGCTGGGCGCGCAGTTTTTTATACTTTACCTGGGCTGGCAGCTGCTCTTCCCGCTACGGCATTTCTTTATTCCCGGCGACGTGAACTGGACCGAGGAGGGGCACCGCTTTTCGTGGCGGATGATGCTGCGCACCAAGCGGGGCGCGGTATACTACCTGGTGAAAGATGCGGCCACCGGGCAGCAGCAAACCGTATGGCCCCACGATTACCTGGCCAAGGAGCAGCTGCGGGAGCTTCCCAAGCACCCTGATATGATCTGGCAGTTTGCCCAGTTCCTGAAAGAAGAGTACCGCAGGCAGGGGATGCAGGAGCCGGAAGTATACGCCATTTCCAGCCTCAGCCTCAACGGCTACCCGCGCCACCCCATTGTGGACCCGAACGTGAACCTGGCCGCTGTGCCCTATAACTGGGGTGCCAAAAGCTGGGTAACGCCACGCCCCGAAGCGGACGGCTGGCCCTGGAAAAAGTGGATGGCAACAGAGGATGGGGAAAAGGAGGGAGCCAAGTAGAGTATATAGCCGTTATAGAAATTTGTCTCCATGGAGGCAGTGCTGTTAAGCTCTAACTTAAAGCACTAGTTCATGAGAGTAAAGTTGAAAGTGGTAATAGCTAGATTCTCCCTTTGAGGGGAGTTAGAGGGGTGTTGAGTTTAAGCTAAAGACTTTTGCGACCGGCCTTACACCCCTATTGAGCGATGCTCGCAAACGGCTAACTCTCGTTCTTGTTTGTCCTCAAGGGGACAGTTCTTTGTTAGACTTAACAGTCCTGCCTCTCCAGAGAGGTTAAGGGTGGGTTAACATATCCTCCAAAGTAGAGTAATCACAATAATGCCGGCCCGGGCGTTCAGCGCGTCTACCATTCCATCTCGTCATCATCCTCTTCCTCATCATCGAAGTATACTTCATCCCAGTCCGTTTCCGGAGCAGCCGCGGCTACTTCTATACTTTCTCCGGTAATTCCAGCCTCGGCCAGGAGCTTGTCCACCAGGGGCTGCTGTGCTTCCTCAAAAATCAGCTCGCCGCGCTGCAGGAAGCGGTTGGTATCCAGCAGTACCTCGTAGATAGGGGTGTGTACGTGGCGGGGGATTCTGTAGAGGCGCGGATCGTCTTTGGCGAAGGGCGTGGCCACCTTGGAACCAAACAAGTATGGGATCAGGATTTTAGAGCAGCTGACGGCGATGCGGTGCACTTCGTATACCTCGAAGTACTCCTGCAGCCGGCCGTTGATGTTCTCGAAAAACTCCAGCGTTTCGCCCAGCCGCACCCTGGACCCGGCCCTGGACTTGCCCTTTGTTTTGAGGTGCTTGATCTGGCTTTTCCCCTGCTTCTTGCGCACCATGTACGAGCGCCATACTTTGTGGTCGAGGTTGCGGCCGTTCTCGAAATACCCCATGGCGCAATTGCCCGACTGCACCAGCAGGATGACGTAATTTACCTGCGCTTTTTCTCCCGTTTGGCCGGGGTAGGGGAGCGGGAGCGGCAGGCGGAATCCTAATTCCTGCTCATCCAAAGCCAGCGTGAGCCGGTGGCGTTCGTAGTCGTAAGTATGCGGCACGGCGGCCTGCTGCAGGTGGCGGAGCAGTTTGGCGCTTAGTTCCAGTGGTAAAAATCGGTTCATTGCTCGTAGCTGTGGTTGCAGGGCGGTTTTCCGTCCGAAATTAAGTATAAATTTAAAGCTGTTTGGTAGAATTGAATCTCCTTATCAGGATACATAACGAGATAAGCGGAAAACTGCGTGCAATAACTTCAGCCGTTCCTGGTTTTCCGCTTGTCACATATAAATACAAGTCCTGCCTATGACTCCGTAACCCTGAGCCCAAATTGCAGAAGTGGTAAACAGGCCATTATGGAAAATAAAGGCACTTTTTGTCTTTATCCTTGAAAGTGTGGAGCAGCAGTTGATCCTATTCCGAAGAATAAGTAAACTTGTATATTGCTTCATTTAATTGCAGTGACGTTTACATGATCAGGAAGTGGTTTAACTGGTTGGTGCTCTCATGCTTTATTCTGCATGTGGCGCTTTACTTCAGCACCTCCCATGTTGCCGGTAAATCCATCATTCAGCTCGAGGAGCTGCTCGAGGGCCGTGACAGTGGCGAAGGCATAGCCGAAGACGACTCCCCGATCGATCTGATGCTGCAGGAGTATCTTGATCTGATTGAGGACTTTCCCCGAACCGAAACCTCTAAACCCACCCACAAGGGGGCCGGCTCTGTCTACCATACCACCCTCAAGCCTGTTCTGAAAAACACGGCAGCGCCTTTCCAACCGGAAGGTTTCTCCATTACCAAAAGCTGTACCCCATACCGGCCGCTGAACTTCCTGCTCTCGGAATACCACGGGTACCTCTTCCGGTTCAAACCCTTCTAGATTTCTTCCTTCGTCAGACTCCGCGTGGCTCCCATCCACGCATTTGAACAGGCTACTGACCGCTGAGTTTTTTGCTCTCCGGTACCGGCAGCCTCAGTATACTATTGTCTTTTAACATCACAATTGTCACAGTTACGATGAAACTGCTATCGAAGAAATCTAGCGTATTATATACCTTTACCATGAGTGCCCTTGTGGCCGGCTGCACAGCCCAGGGCGGCGAAATAGACAACAGCAAAACCGAGACAGCCCTGCCTGTCACACAACTCATCACCAAAGATACCACCCTGCACCTCGACTACGTGTCTGACATTCAGGCTGTGCGTCACGTCGAGGTGAGAGCACGCATCAACGGCTACATCGACAAGATCTTTGTCGATGAGGGGCAGGAAGTGAAGGCAGGCCAGGTGCTTTTCAAACTCAACTCGAAAGAGCGCGAGGCGGAGCTTGCCAAGGCAAAGGCTAACCTCAACAACGCCGTGGCTGAGGCAATGGCCGCCGAAGTAGAGGTAGGGCGCGTGCGCCTGCTCGTGGAGAAAAACGTGATCTCGGCATCAGAACTTGAGCTGGCCAAGGCCAGGCAAAAGGCCGCCAAAGCCAGGGTAGAGGAGGCCCGATCAGCCCACGACCATGCCGAGAACCTGCTTGCCTATACCAGCATCCGGGCCCCGTTTGCAGGTGTCGTAGACCGTATTCCGCTCAAAGTGGGCAGCATTGTGTCAGAGGGTGCTCTGCTTACCTCCCTGTCAGACTTGCAGTCGGTGTACGCATACTTTGAGGTATCAGAGAAAGAGTACCTGAGCTACATCAGAGCCCGCCAGAAAGGGGACGATGCCAACAATAACGCTGTGCAGCTAATCCTGGCTGACGGCAGCACCTATCCGCATGAGGGTAAAATTGAGACCATGGAGGGTGTATTTGCCCCCAACACCGGATCTATTGCCTTCCGGGCCACCTTCCCCAACCCATCCAAGATCCTAAAACACCACGCTACGGGTAAAGTGCGCCTCTTCAACGAGGTGGACAGTGCCCTGCTGGTACCGCAGAAAGCCACCTTTGAGATCCAGGACAAGAACTTCGTCTACATTGTAGGGGAGGATAACAAGGTCCAGACCAGGAGCTTTGAGCCAAAGGCGCGCTTCTCCCACTTCTACATCGTGGAGTCTGGCTTGGAGCCGGGCGAGCAGGTGGTATACGAAGGAGCCCAGACGCTGCGCGAAGGAACCCTCATCACACCGGAGCTTATCCCGATGGACAGCCTGCTGGCTGCTACGCCAAGGTAGGTTTTCCGGGTTGTAAGCCACCCGCTTCTCGTGCAGGAGCTTTGGCCGGGCGCTGCGGCGCACCGGACGGAGAACCTGTGATCGGTCGTGCCTGGGGCAGACTGTGCTAAACCTGTCGGGTTCACCCAAACTCCTGCACAAATGTGTGCCGGCTGCCCCTGTGCGGCCGGGATTTTAGGCAATTAGTAAAAACATCCATGTTAAAGATATTTATACAAAGGCCGGTGCTTTCGCTGGTCATTTCCCTGATTATAGTGCTGCTGGGGGGTCTGTCGATCCTGAACCTGCCCGTAACGCAGTTCCCTGATATCGTACCGCCCTCCGTTACGGTTACTGCCAAGTATACCGGTGCCAATGCCGAAGTAAGTACCAATGCCGTGGCCACGCCGCTCGAGCGCGCCATCAACGGGGTGCCGGGCATGACTTATATGACCTCGGTGTCGAGCAACAACGGCGTGACGCTGATCCAGATCTTCTTTGAAGTGGGCACCGACCCTGACCTGGCCGCTGTGAACGTGCAGAACCGCGTGACTACCGTGCTTGACGAGTTGCCCGAAGAGGTGATCAAGGCCGGTGTGACCACTGAGAAAGAGGTGAACAGCATGCTGCTCTACCTCAACCTGATGAGCGACGACCCGAATGCCGACGAGGAGTTCGTGTACAACTTCGCTGACATCAATATCCTGCAGGAGCTCAAACGTATCGACGGCGTGGGTTTCTGCGAGATCATGGGTAACCGCGAGTACTCCATGCGTGTGTGGCTCAAGCCCGACCGCCTGATGGCCTACGGCGTATCGCCTGACGAAGTAATCGAGGCCATCCGCGCCCAGAACGTGGAGGCTGCGCCGGGTAAAGCAGGCGAAAGCTCGGGCGGCAACGCCCAGATGCTGCAGTACGTGCTCCGCTACACCGGTAAGCTTTTCGAGCCTGCCCAGTATGAGAACATTGCCATCCGCGCCAAGGAAGACGGTTCCGGCTCGGTGCTGCGCCTCAAAGACGTAGCCGACATCGAGTTTGGCGCCATGGACTACGGCATGGTGTCGAAAACAGACGGCCGTCCGTCGGCTTCTATTATGATTAAGCAGCGCCCGGGCTCAAACGCCAAGGAGGTAATCGAGAACGTGAAGCTGAAGATGGCCGAGCTGGAGGAGACTTCTTTCCCGCCGAGCATGAAGTATAACCTGGCTTACGACGTGTCCCGCTTCCTCGACGCCTCTATGTCTGCCGTACTCATCACCCTGATTGAGGCCTTTATCCTGGTGTCGATCGTGGTGTTCATCTTCCTGCAGGACTGGCGGTCCACACTGATTCCGATTCTGGCCGTGCCGGTATCGCTGGTGGGTACTTTCTTCTTCATGGACATGTTCGACTTCTCTATCAACCTGCTCACGCTGTTTGCGCTGGTGCTGGCCATCGGTATTGTCGTCGATAACGCCATTGTGGTCGTCGAGGCCGTGCACAGCAAGATGCACGAGAAGAAGATGAACGCCCGCGAGGCTACCCTGGAGGCGATGGGTGAGATCAGCGGTGCAATCATCGCGATCACGTTGGTGATGTCGGCGGTGTTTGTGCCGGTGGCGATGATGACGGGTCCGGTGGGAATCTTCTACCGCCAGTTCTCGCTCACGCTGGCCATTTCGATTGTGATTTCCGGTATCAACGCCCTCACGCTCACGCCGGCCCTTTGCGCCCTCATGCTGAAGGCAGACCATAACCAGCACAGGAAGCAAAGCCTGCTGCAACGCTTCTTCAACAAATTTAACCTGGGCTATGGCAAAGTGGAAAATGGCTACAAGGCCCTTATTCTGCGCATTGCCGGCCGCCGAACGGTTACGCTGGGCATCCTGCTGGTGTTCGTGCTCGGTACTTGGGGTATCACCCGCATCCTGCCGACAGGCTTTATCCCGACCGAAGACCAGGGGATGATTTACGTGAACGTGACCACGCCGGCAGGCGCCACCGTGGAGCGTACCGAGTATGTGCTGGACCAGGTGCAGCAAGCTGCCGAGGAGATTGAGGCGGTGGAGAACGTGTCGACCCTGGCGGGCTTCAGTTTGCTGACCGATGCGGCCGGCGCCTCTTACGGCATGGGCATGATCAACCTCAAGTCCTGGGACGACCGCACTGAGTCGGTGGATGATATTATCGCCCAGCTCACCGAGAAAACGGCCTACCTGAAAGACGCCAGCATCGAGTTTTTCCCGCCGCCAACCGTGCCGGGCTTCGGTAACTCGAGCGGCTTTGAGCTGCGCCTGCTGGCCCGCGACAAAACCGCCACGCTCAGCGAGACTGCCGAGGTAACGAACCAGTTTGTGCAGGCCATGCAGCAGGCGCCGGAGGTGAGCAGCGCCTTCACCAACTTCGACGCCAACTTCCCGCAGTACCTGATCCACGTGGACCAGGACATGGCGGCCAAAAAGGGCGTTACCGTGGACAATGCCATGAGCACCCTGCAGACGCTGATGGGTAGTTACTACGCCTCTAACTTCATCCGTTTCGGGCAGATGTACAAAGTGATGGTGCAGGCCTCGCCTGACTACCGCAGCAAGCCGGAGGATGTGCTGAAGATGTTCGTGAAAAACAAGTGGGGCGAGATGGTGCCGTTCTCAGCTTTCGTGTCGCTGGAGCGCGTGTATGGGCCGGAGCAGCTCACCCGCTACAATATGTATACCTCGGCCATGATAAACGGGAGCGCTGCGCCAGGGTATAGCACCGGCGATGCCATCAAGGCCATTGAGCGCGTGGCAGAGGAAACCCTGCCGAGAGGCTATACTTACGAGTGGTCCGGTATGACGCGCGAGGAGATCCTTTCAGGTAACCAGACGGTTTTCATCTTCATCGTCTGCCTGCTTTTTGTATACCTGCTGCTGGCCGGTCAGTACGAAAGCTTCCTGCTGCCGCTGCCGGTAATCCTGTCGCTGCCGACGGGGATATTCGGTGCCTTCCTGTCGCTGCAGCTGCTGGGCTTGCAGAACAACATCTACGCACAGGTGGCCCTGGTGATGCTCATCGGTTTGCTGGGTAAGAATGCCATCCTGATTGTGGAGTTTGCCATACAGCGGCAAAAGGAGGGGCGCACCGTGCTGCAGGCCGCCGTGGACGGTGCCGTGTCGCGTTTCCGGCCGATTCTGATGACCTCGCTGGCCTTTGTGGCCGGACTTATCCCGCTGACGATTGCGACCGGGGCGGGTGCCATGGGTAACCGCTCGATAGGCACGGCTGCTGCAGGCGGCATGCTCATAGGCACCATCTTCGGTGTCGTGATCATCCCTGGCCTGTACGTGCTGTTCGCCTCCATCGGGAAGGGCAAGAAGAAAAAGAAAGAAGAGTTGGCCACGGCCTAAGCCTTCGGATGTTTTATCAAATTGATTTTGCAACCATGCATTTATATAGAAGCTTTTTAAAAACCATACCTTGCCTCCTGTTGCTGGTACTGCTGGGAGCCTGTAAGGCCATCGAGCCTGCCCAGCTGCCGGCTGCAGCACCCATGCCTGCCTCCTTTGGCAGTACCACCGACTCCGCCAGCATGGGCGATATGCGCTGGCGCGATTTCTTTAAAGACGAGCACCTGGTGCGCCTGATAGACACGGCGCTGCACAATAACCCGGATGTGCTGGCAGCCGCGCAGCAGATAGAGCTGGCCAGAGCCACTGTGCTGCAAACGCGGGGCGCCCGTTTGCCGCAGGTGTCGGCCGTGGGTGCCGCGGGCGTGGATCGCTACGGTAAGTATACCATGACGGGTGTCGGAAACTTCGACACCAACCTGTCGCCGAACATTTCTGAAGATCAGAAAGTGGCGCAGCCGCATGTGCCGGAATATTTCCTGGGCCTGCGCAGCTCCTGGGAGATCGACCTCTGGGGCAAGTTGCGGCAGTCCAGAAAGGCGGCCTTTGCCCGTCTGCTCGCCTCCGAAAAAGGCAGGCAGCTGGTCACTACTTCGCTGGTGGCCGATGTGGCCAACCTATACTACCAGCTGCTTTCGCTCGACAATGAACTGGCCATCCTGGACCGCAACATCGCCCTGCAGGAAAGAGCCCTGGAGCTGGTGCGTATTCAGAAAGAAGGGGGCAGGGCCACGGAGCTGGCTGTAAAACAGTTTGCCGCCCAGCTGCTGAACACGCAGGCTTTGAAGGCGGAGAAAACGCAGGAGATCACGGAAACGGAGAACCAGCTGAACCGTTTGCTGGGCCGCCACCCGCAGCCGATTGTGCGGGGCGCCTCGCTGGTGGAGCAGGAGCTGCCGGAGCAGGTGCAGGCCGGTGTACCGAGCGACCTGTTGCGCCGCCGGCCCGACATTCAGCAGGCAGAGCTGGAGCTGCAGGCCACGAAGGCCGATGTGGCTGCTGCCCGCGCCGCCTTCCTGCCTGCTCTCACGCTCAACCCCTATGTGGGCTATAACGCCTTCGACGCTTCCCTGCTGTTTAAGCCTGCCTCCCTGGCCTATGGCGTATTGGGCGGATTGTCGGCGCCTTTGCTCAACCGCAGCAACATCCGGGCTGATTTCCGGCGTGCCGATGCAGGCAAACTGCAGGCTTTCGCAGCCTACCAGGGCGCCGTGCTGACGGGGGTGCAGGAGGTGATGACCAACCTGCGTGGCATCGAGAACTTTAGGCAGGCGGCTGAGCTGAAACAGGAAGAGGTGGAGGTGTTGCAGGAGGCCGTAGGAACCGCCAACGATCTCTACGCTGCCGGCTACGCCAGTTACCTCGAGATTATCACGGCCCAGCGCAGCGTACTCGAAGCCGAACTGCACCTGACGAATACCCGCAAAAATATACTTCAGTCCACGGTGGGACTCTACCGCGCCCTTGGCGGCGGCTGGCTGGAATAAGCGAAGTATAGCTAAGGCTGATTGTTACCAGCAAAGCCGCAGCCGGATGTTCCGCTGCGGCTTTGCTGTTTTAAAACTGCAGGCTGAATGCGAAGCTAGCTTTTGAAGTATAGATGGTATAACGTAGCGGCAAAAACTGGGGTAGTGGCAGCAATTATACGGCAGTTTATACTTTACAAAGTATACTTTCATGCGCCACCATCCAACCAAAGTATAAACCCCGTGCCCAACCTCAACTAAAAAGTATAACTTCGGTTTACAAAGTATAGATAACACCAAACAGCCATGACGACAACCTATAAACCCATCGACCGGACTTATTTTAACCACCTGAAGGCGCTGGCTGATAGCAGGGCAGGGGTGAGGCTGCAGTACTATACCGACATCCGGGAGTTTATCACGCAGTTTGTTACCCTGAAGGGGCTGGCTACCAAAGGAGAGGAAGAGTACCTGTTGCTGGCCAGTGGCGAGGAGGTGCGGCTCGACAGGATTGTGCGTGTGGATGACAAGCCTGCACCCGGCTATGACGAGGATTACTTTCAGTGCGATATCGGCCCCAGGGCCTAGAGTTTCATCAGCTTGATTTCTTCCTCAATGGCAGGGCTGAGGACCATGATCAGGTGCTCGGCAAAGGCGGCATTGGCTATCTGTTTGTCATCCATCAATACTACCAGGCCAATCGGATCGGTCTCCTCAGACAAAAGCATAGAGCCCAGGTAGCTGGTGACTCCCATCTTGTCCAGCTCCTCATCCTCCGGGAACGAGGCAGCAACATCAAAAGGAAAGTAGCAAAACCGCTGGCACATGGTTTCTTCGCAGGGGGTGCCCTTAAGGAGGTACGTAAAGTTATCCATCGGCATGCCTTCGTCCATCATCACCAGGGTATGCACGCTCTGCTTGTCATCAGACAACCGGCCTATCAGCACGTATTTAACGCCCGTATGCGTTGTGATAAAGGTGGCTATTTCAGACAGGGTTTTGTTATGCCTCCCTTTCTCACACAGAACCAGGGCCGCCTCCAATACCTCTTCTTCCTCCTGCCCCGGCTCATACTGCCAGTAGTGTATTTGTCTGTACTCCATTGGGAAATATAATAATAGCAGGCGAAATTACTAAATTCTTAGGGAAGAGGGTGACGCAGCTAAGCGAAAAGGATGTTATTAATGGCCAATAAACGTTTTATGGCAGTAAATAGCTTTGCACCTGAAGTCTGAAAGTATAATATGCGTGCTCGTACCCACCTGTGGTTTGGCAACAGTCTCCTTAGCAGCAGCCCCGACCATTCGGTGAGGTAAAAAGACCGGGAGGCCAGGATCACCGTACAGAAGCCGTTATACTTCCCTGGCTAGCCCCGTTATAAAAAGCTGGCCCGGAATTTACGTGGTTTGGCAGGCAGTTTTGCAATGCATTAGCGATGTATACAGAAGTATAGCTAAATACGTATACAGCCGTAATGCTATACTAACAGGAAATTGCACAGGGGCTGTACCTTCCTGAACCAGGGGCAAGTATACACAAAAGCGGCGCTGGCCGTTAATCAAACATGGGTGACGCAAAAATGAGGTCTATCTTTCTGCTACTGCTGCTACTGCTGGGCTCCTGCGCTACCCAACGCCAGGCCAACACACCCCCCGAAGTGAGCCCCGCGGAAAAGCAGGAGGCGCAAAGCCAGGCTGCCGCGCAGCAGCATGGCCGGGCAGGTCAGTCCGGAACCTACCGCCCCCGGTTTTACCCACCGGCCATTTATACGTTACCAACCCTGCTGCCTGTCAGGTCTCAGGTCCTGCCGCTCCATACTTTTGGGCAGTTCTCAAAACCAGGTCATTATAGGCCTTGCCCGCAGTGCCCGGCCCAGCCTCTTGTGCAAACCGCGTACCTGCTCGATACCCTGCGCCTGGACTCGCTGAACCGGGAGCTGAAGGTGGAGCGCCTGGCCAACGTAGCCCTACGGGACAGGCTGCAGCGTACGGAGGCAGACCGCGATTACTGGCGCGAGATGAACCGGAAAAAACGCTGGGCCATCATCGCTATGATTGTTTTCGCCGTGCTCTACATCCTCTTCAAGGTGCTGGCCGCGCGGGTGCGGGAGTCGGAAGAATAAGGCTTCTAACTTCATAAACTGACAAGTATAAAACCTGCCCCAGGTATGGTTTTGTAAACCACTCGTCCTCTCCCTCGTTTAAAAAGGTACCGTTTTTATCAACCTAAAATGTAAAGAAAGCTATGGACAGACGAGAAAGAGAGCATTACGACGACAACGACCGTGATTTTAACCGCCGGGCAGGCTATGACAGGAACGACGAGCACTACCACAGCGCCCGCAACCTGACCAACGATTTTGAGCGCCACTACCAGCAGGAGCACGGCCACAACCGGGGCGACTACCCAACCCGGCGCAGCTACCACGAGGGCAACGACCTGGGCGATATGTACGAGCGCCGCATGCAGGATGCGGGGCATTTCAGGTGGTACTCTGATATGGAGCATGAGGGGAACAGGGGCAGGAACAGGCGCTATGACCGCCACATGAACAGCGAGCGCGACCGTTTCGGCAACTACCAGGACGACTACCGCGACATACGGCACATGGGCAGCAGCGACCGGGACCGCAACCAGGGCTGGCAGAGCGACAGGAGGGACAGCACGAACCGCGGCGACTTACAGCGCGGCTACGGCATCTCCGACTACGGCGGCACCTCCGACCGCCACAACACCCTCGGCAGCGACAGCAACCGCGGCAGCTACGGCCAATCCGGCTCGCGTGGCCAGTATGGCAGCGAGCGCTACGGCGGAGGCATGGGCGATAATTTCCCGAGCTCTAATCGCGGCGTGCCCGACACAACCTATGGCATGGGCAGCTCCTCCGACAGGTATGGCACCGGCAGTTCCTATGGTGGCAGCAATTATGGCGGCGGCACCGGCTACTCCGGCGGACACCGGGGCGGCTCCTTTGGCAACAGCAGCTATGGCAGTTCCTCCGGAAACTACGGAGGGCAGGGCTCCATGGGCAGTGGCACCTACGGCGGGCGCAGCAGCTACGGCCGCGACCGGACCTCCCATAACTCCGACCGGGGTACTGATGAGCTAGGAGGCTTTTAAGTATACGATGCCGGCCGCTGCTCCTGGAGGCGGCCGGCATCGTATAAACCTTTCCTGAAACTACTTTGCAGGAACGGCGGGATCCGAGCTATACTTCAAACGCCTCTAAGACAGAACTTTTCTGAAATTATACTTTGGTAATAAATTGCACTTGTTTTTATACTTTTTCTAAACCAGGAGTTGTGTTTGAGGTATAAGAGGTAGTGTGTCAGGTTGATACAAAGTATAGAGATTGTAGGGATATAGTCTTTGTATCAGCCTATTGTGTAACTTAAATGAGAAGAAGCTATGAAAAAAGTTGTGTTGCTATTGGCCCTTGGATTTGGGATAAGTACCGTGACATTGGCACAGGATAATGTGCCGCAGCAGGTAAAAAGTAAGTTTGAGAGCAGCTATGCACAGGCTACCGATGTAGAGTGGAAGCAAAAGGACGATGGGTACTGGGTAAAGTTCGAGATGAACAACACCGAGCACTATGTAGCCTACGATGCCAACGGTAATGTGAAGAAACACGGTCAGGAAATTCCGGTATCGGAGTTGCCGCAGGCGGTGAGGGACGCCATTAACAAGCAATACCCTAACCGGGAGATTGAAGAAGCAGGTACTGTAGAAAAGGACGGCAAGACCATGTACAAGGCCAAGCTTGATGGCGAGCCGGAAGACCTGAAAGTAATCTTTAATGCGGATGGCAGCGTGGTTAAAGAGAAAGACAAAGGCGATAAGAAACACAAGAACTAAGCGCTTTTAGCGGATACAGCAAAAGGGGCGGCCACTAGCAGGTCGCCCTTTTTTGTTTTTTGTGCTGTCGCTTCATCAGCTATTTCGGTGTGCTTATACTTTATACCTACCGGGCCTACGGAAACGGTTCCTCTACCCACAGTTTGCGGGCAACACCTACACCCACTATGGTGCCTCGACCGCCTCCACGCAGCAGGATAGCCACGTTTTGCCCCTGGTGCAGCTCGCTGATGCTAATGGGCTGGCCCTCGAGGCCGACCTTCTGTGCCGTTGGCTGCACCAGTACGTAAGCCCGTTGGTAGCGGGAGTCGACTGAAGGGGCCAGCGCCTCTACCTCCAGCACCACCTGCCCGTCGCTGTAGTGGCTCGCCAAAACCCTTCCCCGGATATCCACCCGCTCAGGGGCCATACTTTTATACGCCCTGGTTTCCGTTTCCCCGGAAGCATTAGCCGGCCCTGTGGCGGTTTGGCAGCCTGCCAGCAGCAACATGCCCAGCAAGGTTAAAAAGAGGTGGTTCAGGTTTAAGTTGTTTGTTTTCATGGTGTTATACTTTCTTATACTTTATAACGCAGTGCTGCAGGTTCCGGATGTGCGTCTCTAGCTGTGCATCAGGAAGTGGTACTTTGGCAATTCCGGGGGTGGGTGGATTTATACTTTGGGAGCTGCTTTTTTATGGCGGGATAAAGTGAAGCCTCAACAAATTTCCTCCTTCGGCCGGTTGCTCCTGAGTGAAGCGGATGAACAAAGCTTCCGTCACAGGCGCCGGCTAAAAACGCACAGGCGCTGGACTATGTAATCCAGCGCCTGTGCGTTTATTCGGATCCGGGCAGGTGTCAGGTATCCAGCCCCAACGCGGTTTTTGCCATGGGCAGGTATTCCTCCGAGCCCGACTCCAGCACAAACAACCCGATGTTGACACCGTAAGCTGCCAGCCGCTGCTGTATATGCTCCAGCATGCGGGGCCATACATTTCCGCCGGCCTTCTCGTAAGCCTGTAACAGGGCTTTGGTCGTCTCTTCCCCAAAAGAGGCCAGCAGCGCCACGAAATCAATGGCAGGGTCGCTCACTTCAGCTTCGGTCCAGTCAAGGAAGCCGTTTACTTTTCCGTTTTTGTCGGTCAGTATATGGGCCGCCTGCAGGTCGCCGTGTACCAGGCTGGATTGGGTAGGCCAGAAGCTGTCGTCCCCGATCCAGCTTTGCCACTGCTCCCACAGCGGTTGCGCCACGCCCAGTTCCCTTTTTACGCGGTGCATCTGCGTTTCCAGCTTTTGGCGCGCCTGCTCTGGCTGGTATACTTTCAGGCCTGCCTGTGCAGCAGCTTCTGTATTTAGGGTATGCAGGGCAGCTACAGCCTCGCCCAGCGAGGTGATGAAGGCTTGGGGCAGGTTCTCCGGTTCCAGGTTCCAGATATAGCACTTTTGCTCCATATCGATGTTGGCGACAGGTGTGCCTGCTAAGCGGGGATAGGCAATCAGGCTTTCATGGAAAATCTGCCAATCAGGTACGGCAACAGGCAGTTTGCCCTGCAGCCATTGCAGCACCCTATGCTCGTTTTGGGCGCGGGGAAGCACATCGGGACGGCGTGCTATCCGCAGTATCCAGTTTTTATAATTTACATCCTGCGCCTGAACTACCTGGAAGTCCAGTCCAGTTTCATTGTAGCGGAAGGTTTCGGGTTGCAGATGCAGGCCATGTGCCTGGGCAATGGAGATAAAAGCTGCCGGGGCGGCAGGTTGATTTATACTTTCTTTCATGGTCAACTCGTCTCTGATAAAACATTGTACTTTAACCGGTTGGTGCCGGCTTTCTATACTTGGAAGCGCCTGCTGATGGGCAATAGGATGCCAGCCCGACCCGTGTTGGGGCGGTTAGCAGCGCTGCAGCTGCATTGAATTACAGATAGAGTTGCAGTAAAGAAGTAGTAAAGTTCATGCGGTATTTCAGGTTTTCACTTCAAGATAAGGAACTATACGCAGTAATGGAAACAGGGTAGGAGCTGTGCGGGAAAGGGCTGCTCAAAGTATAACCACGCTGTAAAACAAAAGCACGGGCCATAAGCCCGTGCTTTTGATATATCCTTCTTAAGCTGGTTTACTTCTTTCTAACAAATTTCCAGGTATACACGCCGCGGCGCGAGGTGGTTTTCTCCTGGTCCGGCGCTTCCTCCGGGAAGCCAGCCCAATCAAGCTCATCCACCCACACCATCTCGTCGCCATTCAAAGAGGTGATGATGTAGTCGTTGGTTTCAGCGTCTCGCTGCAGGCGGATATAGGTAGAGTCGTTGGGGTCCGGGAAGGTATAGGTCCATACATCCTTGTCCGAGCTACCAGGCAGGGTGACAGTCATTTTCTGGCCGTTGAAATGGAAGTTTGCTGCGCGTTCCGAAGTATCGGCATACATTACCTCACCGCTGGTGGAGTAGTATATTCTTTCCACGGCTGTGTTCGTCCAGTCGCCCCGCATATCAGCATCGAGCTCCGAAACCACTGGTATTACAGTCTCTTCGTCGTCGTTACAAGAGGTCAGAAAAAGAGATAGGCATAAGGGTATAAATAATAGCTTTTTCATGAAAAGTACAATTAAGTAAGTAAAGGAATTTTGTTTGATGGGGTAGAAGTGGGCCGATAAATGCAGATATATGATTTTTTGTACCCTTAGTACGTGCTGATTCAAAAAGGGTTTATTAGAAATTTACAAGAAAGGATATTGTATGATGGAAGTGCTTGTTAGTCAGTTAGCTAAGGTGCTTGCTTTCCGGTGCGTTTGCTGTGCGTACCAAGGGTATCAGGAAGCAGCCCCTTTCTCCCAACAAGCGGGCCTGCAGGCTTTGGCGAGTTTATACTTTCAGGCAGGCGTTTTTGCTACACTTCATACTTTAAAAGCGGGGTTCAATCTGGTTTAAGGCGCTCCAGGCTGTGTTGGTCTACTTTCACGATGCCGCGTACGGGCCGGTCCAGGTCGATGATGATGAAAACAACCAGGCAGATCATAAAACTCAGCAAGGCTGAGGGCAGCGTGGTGCGCCTTTGGCCCAGTCCGCTGCCATACCCTATCAAGGCCCCTGACATAATGAAAACCACAAACAGCAAGTATAAAATCACCTCGGGCACGTGCATGATCAGCAGGGCGTTCCGTTCGTTGTGGGCGATGACCAGGTTATTGAGTGCCGTCAGGAAGAAGCCGGTGGTCACGGGGCTCGGGTCTAGGCGGGCAGCTCCTACAGCCAGATCCCAGAGCGAGCGCTGCAGGGCTTCCGTTTTGGTGGCCAGTGCCTCCTGCTCTTTCACCATCGCGTAATTCGTGTTGCTTAAGGCCAGCCGCAGATCGATGTATTGTTGCAGCTGTGTGCGGGTAAGCGAGTCGAAAGGGGCAGGGAGCAGGTGCGTGCGCATCAGGGCGGTGCTAATGGCATTGGCCTCGTTAATGACGGATTTGCTGCGGTTGTTGTAGCTTTGCAGCGATATGTTAAAGGCAAAGCCAAGTATAAGCGCCAGCAAGCCCAGGGTGCCGGCCTGTATGGTGTTGGTCTGCGCTTTTACGTCTTTGTCGGTTCTGCGCTGGTGGTGGCGGCCTATCCGGTAGCCGGTTTCCTGGGCCAGCATTATCAGCACAAACAACACCGCCACAATCAGGATACTGTTGTGCCCGTACAAATATTCCTTCGTCATGCCTTTTATACTTCTCTGCGCCAGCCGCAGGCATCTGAAAAGCGGCTATGCCCTATACGTGTTTTCCGCCCGGAAGAAGTATAAATGGTGCAGCCGAATCCATCCTAACAACCGCTTTTAACAGGAAGCCTGCCCGCTGGCGCAAACTCAAGGATTGTCCGCCTGCTACCAGTTTAATAGGCAGAAATAAATATAGGACTGCCGGAATGCTTTCCTTGGAAAAACGATATATTTGGTTGCCCTAAACCTATGTGCATGAAAACACGCTTCGCCTTCCTCTTTTTGCTTATGTTACTCAGTGCCTGCACAAAGGAATCAGATGGCCCCGACATGGATTACCCGGCCTCCTTCAAACTCAGGCGCTTTGATCAGGTGCAGCCGGTCCGGATGTTTACCCGGAATGGGGAGGTAAAAGATGCGGACTTTATCAAGAATCACGACCTGACCCGCAGGATGCAAATGCACTATGATTTGGAAGCCACCGCGCCCGATGATGCCTCAGATCCTGATATCACTTTCCTGTCCCGTTCAGAAGCAGAAATGAATGGTGGGAGCACCAGGTATGAGGTAAAGAAACAGGGCGACGCGCTGCTGCTTACCTCCAGGGAAGAGCGCTCCTCGGGGTATAATCGTAACGGTGAGTTTTACGTGAACCTGATGATTGGCCTGAGCAAGTATAAGCCCCTTATGTACGATAAACAGGCATTGCCTCCTGCCCTGTACACCGGGTTTGATTATACCTATAAAACGAAAGACCAACTGGTTGTTTCGGTAGCAGGGCAGGAACTGCTCTTTCACCGGTTAGCCTATGCCCATCAAAACCAGTATAACGGCCGAAGTATGGTTATCAACAACCAGTTCGACCCGGCAGGCATTTCCCTGCTCCGCGATGGGGATACGCTGGTAGTACAGGAGTTTGCGATAGTAGGTGTGCCTTTAAAATAACCGGATTACCCCGTCAACTTGAAGCTGCCATGAAAACAAAACTACGCTTTCTGCTGCCATGGGTAGTGTTGCTTGGGGGCTGCTCCGGGAGCGATGCACCGGCGCCTGACCTGCCCGCCTGTTTGCTGGTAGAGCAGGTTTCCACAATCACCTATGATCCGGTTTTGCATCCCGATAACCCCATCCCAACGCAGACGATCACCACCCGCCTGGACTATACCGGCAAGCAGGTGCTGGCTACTGTTTTCGAGACAGAATATACTGGTGCCTATTTCGAGAGGGCTGATGTAAAGTATAATAAGCAAGGCCAGCTTACCGAAATCATACATCAGCGCTACCGCTATGTGAACGAGTATAACGGGCAGGGGAAACTGGCCAGGCAGACCAGGTACGCCAATCGGATGGGCGACCACAAAGAGGAGGAAACGGGATACTATACTTTAACTTATAACGGCCACCATGAACTCGCGGAGGCTCACTATGTCAGTATGGTTTCCGGGAAGCCGGTTGCGGAATTGATGTGGCGCTATACATACGTGGAGGGAGATCCGGTTTATGTAGAACAGCTGGAGCCGGGTGGTGAGAGCTATTATCAGGCAGCGATAACGTATGACGACAAACACCTGCCAAGCCCATCTTTTGCCCATCTATATTTTGAGCCGCTGCGCCCGCCATCGGTGCACAACCAGTTGAGCTATACCGTGCAGAACGATAACCCGAGCTACGCCAGCTATACCACAGTCTATACTTATAATGCAGCGGGTTATCCGGTTACGGCCACTACCCGTTTTACAGATGGCAGAGAACAGGTAGTGACCTATACGTATCAGTGTGAGTAAAGACGGCAAGATAGCCGCGAAAACCTTCTGTTTTCAGTACCCTCATACTATCCTGCGCTCCTGTAATCATCCAGAATGGCCTGCAGCTCCTGAAGGGGCCGGAGAAAGTACTTTTTGTTCTCGTTCCGGATAACCAGAAAGCAGCTGAGCAGCGTGAGGAGGTAAGTCACGATGGCACCGGTCGGGAAGGCCAGCACCCCACCCGGGAAGTATAAGTTGAACACCAGGATTACGCCTATCGCGGAAAGCAGTGGAATCAGCCCAAGGTCATACCGCTTCTTGAAAGTATAAAACCCCGCCAGCCGGCTCCGCTGCTCGCTCACGTAAGTATAAATGGAGGCCCCACTCGTCCCGTTAAGCTTTGCCACAGCCATTTGCTTGTAGCGCCTCAGCATGATGGCCGTGAACGGCACCGTCACCCCGAAGCCGAACAGGCTCAGGAGCAGGACATCTGTATCAGCCCCGTACCGGATAGCGACGTGGCTTAACAAGGCATACACGATGATATGCAAGGTAAACGTGGCCCAGAAGTAGCGAAAGATACTGTTGTTTTGCTTTTTCATTCTTGTTCGGATTATGTGGTTAAAGGTAGCGGCATTGTAGGGATCGGCGGACCCGAAAGCCGGTTGCTCCGCGTTCCACTTTTGCTTCAGTTCATCTAGGGTTGGCATGGGCGTAGGGGTTTTCTTGTTTCTTCAGCATCGATTCCAGTTCCTTCTTTATCCGCACCAGGCGCACGCTCACGTTGCTTTTGGTCAGGCCCGTTATCTGTGCAATTTCCTCGTAGCGCAGGTCCTCCAGGTAAAGCAGCACAATAGCCTTGTTCAGCGGCGAAAGGCTAGCGATGGCCGCATGGAGCAGCTTTATACTTTCCTCCTGATGGCTGACCGGCTCGTCGGGTATCTGGTGGTGGCCCTCCGAAAGCGGTTGGTTTTGGTGTTTGCGCTCCTTGCGCCGGTAGGTCAGGGCGGTGTTCAGGCAGACGCGATACATCCAGGTAGAGAACCTGGAGCGGCCGTCGAAGCTAGGGTACGACCGCCAGAGTTGGTAGAGCATTTCCTGGATCACATCCTGCTTCTCCTCCGCATCATCAAAGTATAAACCGCACACCTTATGCGCTATGCCCAGGTGCTGGTTTAGCTGCTGCATAAAGGTATCGTTAACGTGCTCTGCCATCGTGCTTTCGGTTTACATGCGGTTATGCTATTAGTTGCAGAAGTTAAGGGAAAACTACATCCAAGCTAAAAATTATTAGAAATATGATTTACAGGGAGAAAGGGGTGGTAATAATAAGATTGAGTTTTAGGAGTGGCGGGATTTCTAAAGTATAGCTGAGTGGGAAAAAAGCATGAGCTGCAAGCTCGCGGCAACGGAAGATGTAACCAGGTGAAAAGAGTTAATCCCTTTTCAATTTCCCTCGTTTGTAAATAGGTGTATCACTAACCTGTTAATACGTATGATCTTACCTGCCAAACTCCTCCTGATACTTTCCGTGCCGCTGGCTATGGCTTTTCCGGTTTTGCACCATGGGTGGGCTAACTACGACCAGACCACCACGCTCGACTATACCGGACTGGTGAAGGAAATCACCTACGAAAACCCGCACGGCATGCTGCAGCTAGAGCACGAGGACAAGACCTGGACGGTGGTGCTGGCGCCTCCCAGCCGCATGAACGCCCGTGGCCTGACAAAAGATATGATCCAACCCGGCGACTCGGTGCGTGTAGTGGGCTATCCACATAAAGAAGTGAAGGACGAGATGCGGGCGGAGCGGATTTACGTGGGCGATAAGAAAGTAGAGCTCCGCTAGCGGTGTCCGCTACCCTGGCAGAAATGCTGCAGGCGCTGGAGGATTCTGCCCTGGCCAGCGGCATTCGGCAATCAACCTGGCTATACCCGTTCCTGGAGATTGTGCACATCCTGGGCATCGTGCTGCTGGTGGGTGCCGCCTTCCTCTTCGATCTGCGTTTGCTCGGCTTCTCCAGAAAACTGCCTGTCCCGGACCTGGCGCGCCACCTGTTGCCCTGGTCCAGGAGGGGCTTGTACCTGATCGTGCCTTCCGGTTTGCTCTTGTTCAGCACCAATGCGGTTGCCCTGGCAGCCGATACCGTTTTTCACATGAAGCTGCTACTGCTGGTAGTGGGCGGCTTAAACGCAGGCCTCTTTCACCGGTTTCTCGCTCCTTCCTCCCCAGACTGGGGGCAGGGCAACACACCCCGCGCCGCCAAAGCCGTAGCCCTGTGCTCGATGGTGGTGTGGGTGGCGGTGATCACGTTCGGGCGCTTGCTGGCGTATTAAATTTGTTTAAATCGATGGTGTAAGCTAGAGGCTTTCCTATTTCAACAGAAGTAACTCGCTTCGTAGCCTCACACCCCTATAGAGCGCTGCTTGATTCTCTTTTTTGTCATCCTGTAAGGATCTTGGTGGCGAGAAGCAGAAGCTTTATCTCCGGGGTAGAGGCCCTCTTTTACAAAAGGAAAACCTCAGCAAGAGATTACACCCCTATGGTCCCACTGCTGCACCGGATTTGTATTCCGGCGCTTTTTTAACCGCGGATTTGCAATCCGAAAGAGCGTAAGAAAACCTCAGCAAGAGATTACACCACTGTTGAGCGCAGCTCGCAAGCTTCGAACTCTCGTTCTCGGTAGTCCAAGGCGGGGAGTCTGTTTTTGCTGGCGCCATATTATAAGCTTTGTAGCCACAGTTCTCGCGCGGACAGGTCGCGACCTGTCCCTACAAGTGTAAACCCACCCCTCAGAGCTGCGCTCGCTAGCTCAAAACTCCCGTTTTGGCTAGTCCAGAGGAGGGGAATTATACTTGCCCTTTCGCTGTCATCTCGAACGCAGTGAGAGATCTATCTGTAATTCTACTTAGATCTCTCCCAAAGGTCGAGATGACAGAATAGCCGCGGCTATCGACCTTCTCCCAGCCTTTGGGTTGAGCGCCTCGAGAGGTTCCGGTGCCCGGAGGGCATTGCGACGTCAGGAGCAAAGGAAGCGAAAGCAGCGCGATGCCCGAAGGCGAGCCCTCTCGGGCTTGAGAGCTCCAAAGCCAGAGGTGCAACGTTAGGTTTATGTGAACTAGAGGATGAACGGAAGCTAGTAAGGATAGCTTGTTTCAAGTTGCGGGAAGCAGTGGCTATGAAAGTATAAACCAGCAAGTATAAATCGGCAAGTATGAAAGTATAGCCAAAGTATAAAGTATGGCTTTTCAAGCCAGTCGAGTCACAGACCCGACACCATAGCAGGACATAAGTCTGAAGACTTGCGCCAGAAAGAGTAAGTATAAATGTATGGCTTACGCGGACTTGGAAGTCCGCAGCAGCGGTGGTTCCGGACAAGGATGTCCGGAACAGCGGTGTAGCAAAGTATAAAAGTGTAGCTGAAGTATAAAGTATGACTCTCTGAGCCACTCGAATTACAAATCCATAGGAAGGCACGAGCTGCAATCTCGCACCAGAGCGTCCCCTCTTAAAGTATCAATTCAAAGTGTAATCTTACTTACCGGCAGCGGCGGTTACCGGAGGCTCGGGGGCCGGAACGACATTGTTGATCGGCTTGGTGGATTTGAGGTAGGCGAAAATGGCGCTCAACTCCTCGTCCGTCATGTTCTTGTACATGTCCCAGGGCATGGGGGGCAGCAAGGTGCGGCTGGTTTCGATGCCTTTATACTTGCCCTGGCGTATGGCCGTGAAGAACTGTTTTTCGGTCCAGTTGCCGATACCGGTCGCATCGGAGGTGATGTTGGCCGCATACGAAATACCCCAGGGACCCACCCAGGCTGTCAGGGTTTGGGTGACTACCAGCCCTTTCTGCTCCATCATTTTCCGGTCCACGTCAGGTGGCGGCATATCGGCCGGGTGTCCGGACAAAGCTCTGGAGAAATCAAATTCCTGTCCTTTATCCGTCATTTTTTTAGGCGTATGGCAATCGTGGCAGGCAGAGGTAAGCACCAGGTGCTCCCCCAGTTTTATCTTTTCCTTGTCATCCTGGAGGGCAGCAGTAGTAGCCGGCTTGCTGTTTTTTTCAGGCTTATCTTTCAGAGGCGATGGAACAAGCAATAAGAGGGAGAAGAGCAGGAGGGAAGAGATTAATAAAAAGATTTTCATAGCGGTAAGATTTTAGGTTGAGTCAGTGTGTAAACAGTGATACCTAATTTACCTATAATCTATATCATCCGGAACAACTTCCCGGATTACCGCGTGAACAGCCCGGCGGATTGGGTTAAGGCACTGAAAACGGGAATAAACTGTTTTGTTGTGGGCTGAGTTGGTTTAGAATGGGGAGTTGCGGGGCTTGATTAGCTGGCAAGCATGAGCGGTTGTTCCAACCACCCCCAACCCCTCCTTGTCTAAGGCGGGGAGCTTTTCTTGCCTACCAACTTAAATTGACTTGCTCTTATTTACCTTACTTGCTGAAGCTGCTGCGGATTTCTTGAAGGACGGCATCCAGGTGAACAAATATTTCTTTGTTCTCAAAGCGGAGTACCTTGATGCCTAATTCCTGGAGAACTTGGTCACGCACTGTATCGGATTGTTCTGCTGCAGCATGAAAATGTACATGCCCGTCAAGCTCGATGGCTAGCTTTTCTGAAGGGCTGTAAAAATCTAGAATGTAGTTGCCGATGCTATGCTGGCGCCTGAATTTTCGACCTTCCAATTGGGAGGACCTTAGATGTTTCCAAAGCTCTGCTTCTGCGGGAGTTGAGTTGCTCCTAAGTTCCTTCCTGTTTTCTTTCAGGTATTTCCTGTTGTGCAGCATTATACCAACTATACTTATAGAAGGATGAAAGCCAACTACACGCTTAAAAGTTCAAGAAGTAAGTAAGAAAAGCTCCCCGCCTTAGACAAGGAGGGGCTGGGGGTGGTTGGACCCCAGCAACTATAAAACCTTACCCGCAGCCAAAACCAAACCCAACTCACCCCCGAAGTATACCTACCCACTTCCCAAATCTCCCAACTTCCACTAACTTGCAGCAACAGACACTTGCCTAAAGTATGACCCAAGAACTGCAGCAGCTAAAGCAACTGGTAACCGGCATCCGGGCTTTGCCTGAAGAAGACTGGCAGGCGTTTGCGGCTGTGTGGACGCGCCATGTGGCTAAGCGGAAGGAGCCCCTGACCATGGCGGGGGAGGTGGAGCATTATTTATACTTTGTGGCCGATGGGGTGCAGCGGGTGTATTACTTCGACGACCAGGACCGGGAAGCGACGCTGGTGTTTACCTATTGCCCGTCCTTTGGCGGCGTGCTCGATTCCTTTATGCTGCAGCAGCCTTCGCGCTACTACTATGAAACCCTGACCCCCTCCGTTTTCCTGCGAGCGCCTTTCCCGGAGCTGCAACGGCTCATGCAGACCAGGCCGGCCATCGAATCCATGATACGGGAGGGGCTGAGCCATAGCCTGTCGGGTTTGCTGGCGCGGTTGGTGGAGCTGCAGTGTTATACGTCGGAGGAGCGGTTCCGGAAACTGCTGCAGCGCAGCCCCCACATTCTGCAACTCGTGCCGCATAAATACCTGGCCAATTACCTGGGCATCGACCCGACCAACTTCAGCAAACTGCTCAATAAAGTACGCATCTGAAATCTTGGTATTTACCAAGAATAGTCTTTGCGGGGCAGGCCATCTTTGTAACATCAACTTAAAACAAAACATGTTATGAAGACGCAAAGAACCGTAACCCTGGCCTCCAAAGGCTTTATCCTCCTCTCGGCGCTCAGCCTCCTGTCCGTTAGCCTGATGGCGTTTGCCAACCCGCAGTCGGTGATGGATCTGGTGCAGGTGCAGCTCAACAATACCGATGCTTTCAGCTCCATACGCGGGGTGTATGGCGGCGTGGGGATGACACTCTTCCTGAGCCTGATTTACCTCATGCTGCGCGACACCCAAAGCGGCCTGCTCTTTCTGTGCCTGCTCTGGGGCTTCTACGCCTTGTCGCGCACCATCACCATCTTCTCGGAAGGGGCCCTGGGCGATTTCGGAAACCAATGGCTGCTGATAGAGTCGGTGTTTTTTATACTTGCCCTCTCCCTGGCGCTGGCCAACCGGAAAGCTGCACCTACCCATGAGGCGGTTTAGGGGGAGGCTGTCAGTAAGTGGCTTGGTTCTCTCAAAACTGTCCCCTTGAGGACAAGTGAGACGAGAGTCGAAACTTGCGACCGCAGGTCAGGAGGGGTGATTACATCTGTGATGATTTCCCCAACCGGCATTTAACAAAACTATCCCCTTGAGGGGATTATAGGGGTGTTTTACACCTGCAGGTTCACCAGTATTCTGTGCCCACAAGCATACCGCTCCGTAGCCTTACACCCCTGTGGTCCCCTCAAGGGGACAGTTGCTCAAACCCGATTCCAAAATAAATCAACAAACCCGCTCCAGCGGGATAAACCAAAAACTACATCCAAAATCATTTCAAAACTCAAACAAAATAAAACCATGAAAAAAGTAATGTTAGCTGCGTGTGTTCTTTTTAGTGCCCTTTGCCTGACCAGCTGCGAAGACGAGGAGCTGAGCAAAAGTACCTATGCCCTGCAGGAGAGCGCCTCTGTGGTGACGTGGAAAGGCTACAGCCCGGCATTGTACCACGACGGCTCCTTCCAGGTGCAAAGCCAGGACATCCAGGTGGTGGATGGCAAGGTAACGTCCGGTACGTTCACCATTCCGATTGCGACGATCGAGAACTTCGATTTGCCTGACGAGGTGAAGCCCATGCTGCTCGAGCACCTTAAGAGCCCCGACTTCTTTAACCTGGCACTGCACCCTACGGCCTCCTTCCGCATCACGAAGATGCAGCCGCTAGCCAGCGCCTCGGAGGGGGCCAACAACACCGTAACCGGCGACTTTACCATGCTCGGGCAGACGCACCCAATCTCGTTCCCGGCCAACATCCGCCTGCAGGGAAGCAACCTGAAGCTGGAGGCAAGCTTTAAGCTGGACAGAACCAAATGGGGCATGACCTACGCCGCCGATCCTGCGCTGGGCGATCACCACATCCTGCCGGAGGTGGATATACAACTCGACCTGACGGCGAGTAGGAAGTAAGGGTTCTTGCCCGGGGCTAAGTATAAAGGATTGTTTTGCTGAAGGGGCTGCCTGCTTTTGGTAGCCCCTTTAGGCTTATAACATAAATAGAAATCTTGAGCTGGCGCGAGCTTGCAGCTCGTGCCTCCACCATTCAGGCAATATCAATCTCCAGCACCCCTTTGCTACCACTAAAATCTACCGCGCTGCTATACTAATGCTACGGCTCTGATACAAAACCAGCTTCCACAGGGTTGTTGTGGATGTAATCGATCTTCTGGTCTATAACCGCAGCGCTCCATAATTCGATAGGCTTGTTGTGCTGCTGCCAGAACTGCCGGTGTTTTACATTGCTGGTCTTCAGACCGGCCCGTTCCATGAGCCAGAGCATCCATTCTTTCCGGCTCTCCTGGTTGTGCTCGGCTATGGCTTTTTGCAGTTGTTTGGAAGTATAGGTTTTCAGCTCCTTCAGCAGCTCGCTCGGGTTGTTGTCTCTGGCCCGGATAATTAAATGCACGTGGCTGGGCATGATGCACCAGGCATAGATCTCCATGCCTTTGTTTTTCCGGCAGTAGTCCAGGCTATCGGTAAGCAGGGCAAAGTACTCCTCCCGCGTGAACACGTCTATCCAGTACACCACCGCAAAGCTTACAAAGTATAGCCCCTCCTTGTTATGAAATTTATACTTTCTGTTCATCAAGAAGATGATATTATAAACGGCAGCATTCAGGTCTTAGAAAGTTGTTTGGCTGCTCGTAACAGTGGATTTTGAGCTGATTTGAAATTGTATGATATGTATTTACTAGCAAATAAGAGGTATGAATTCAGTAGCTTATTTTTAATATTAAAAAATTTCTATATTCTTGTAAAAGTTTCTCCAACTTGTTACCTAAGAGCTATGATAAATTCTATAGATAGAATCAAATGTTTAGGGATCTTCAAAGATTATGTAGTAGATTCTTCAACTGAAGATTTTTCAAAATATAATTTGATATATGGATGGAATGGTAGTGGAAAAACTACGTTATCTAAGCTTTTTGCATTTCTAGAAAAGAAAAAAGACATAAGCCCTTCTTATAGTGATTGTGAGTTCAAAATATCCACAAGTTTGGGAGTTGTTGATCAAACAAACTACAAAGACTCCTCTTTATCTGTAAAAGTATTCAATGAAGACTTTATCAAAGATAACATAGATTGGAATAATGTTGTCAAAAGCCTACTCCTTGTTTCAGAAGAAAAAATAAAAGATAGGGATGAATTGAATAAGAAGAAGCAAGAGAAAGTCAAATATGATGTGCTAATTGATAGTCTTAAAAAAGACCATCAAATATTATCAAATAATATAGAAGCATTTCTTTCATCTACAGCGAAGAGTATCAAGGAAAAGTTTAGAATTATTGACACAAGTGATAAGTATTACTTTAACTATGATAAAGCTAAACTAAGAAGTTTTATCAATTCAAATTTGAAAGTACAAGAGATTCAATCTCTTTTAATGAGTGAAGAGGATTTGAACGCTGTTTCTACATCAATAAAGCCTGATGTATTGGATTATATCAAAGAAGTTAATCTAGAAATTGATTTTTTATTAATAGAGGAAGCAAATAAAAAAATAAACAGTCTGCTCAAAACTAATATTGTAAGTAAAACAATTGAACACCTTTTACTGCACTCCGAAATTAGTGAATGGGTTGAAAAAGGCCTACAAATACATACTGAGTATAACAAAAGTATTTGTGAATTTTGTGGTTGTGAAGTGAAACCTGAAAGAATTGAGAATTTAAACAACCATTTTAATAAAGACTACAAAGAAATTAAAATCAAAATTGAGGCTGCTATCAAATGGTTAAATGAAAGTAAAATCTCTAGTGAGAGCTTCTTTGATGAACACATATTATATCCTGAACTTAGAAAAGAGTATCTAGAAATTAGAAGTAATACTTTTGATCTAATTGAAAAAATTAATAATGTCTTAAATCAGTGGATTCACAGTTTAGAAACTAAGAGAGAAAATCCTTTTGATGAAGTCGCAGAGGTCGATCTTCTAAGTAAAGACCTAATAGAGAGCTACGGTAACTGCGCAAAAACAATAAACCAGCTTATAAAGAAGCATAATTGTAAAACTGAAAACTTCGAAGAAGAGCTTAAGGTTCTGAAACAGAAACTCGAAACACATTATGCAGCGGTTGCTGTTCAAGATTTTAACTTTTTTATAACTTAGACTTATTAGAAGATTTCGAAAACAAAACTAAAACGCAATCTTCAAAATCTACTGCAATTCAATTAGATATTAAAAAACTAGAAGCCTCCTTATCTAATGAAGTTCTAGGTGCAGTAGAGTTCAATAAACGACTACATAAATTTATAGGGCATGATGAAATAAGTTTACTTTTTGACTCAGCAAAGAAGGCTTACAAAATCCAGAGAAATGGAAAAGTTGCTCACAATTTAAGTGAAGGTGAAAAAACAGCGATAGCCTTTATTTACTTCATTACCAAGCTAAAAGAGCATGGTATGCCTCTGAATGAATTGATAATCGTTGTAGATGATCCTATTTCAAGTTTTGACTCAAATCATCTTTTTAATTCTTATTCTTTTCTAAAAGCCGAATGTGAAAGCGCAAAACAACTTATTATACTTACACACAATTTTGGCTATTTCCGGTTAGTAAGAGATTGGATACTTAATAAGAACAAAAGAGATAAGCCTATCAAATCTCGCATATATTCTATTGAAACCACAATAGATAACGGTAGACAATCTAGAATTAAGAATGCAAATCAAACCTTAATGAGTTTTAATTCAGAATATCATTATATATTCTTTAAATTAAACGCATTCAAAGAAACAACAGAGCTCTCATTAGGCGAAGCTTTCCTTGTTGCAAATTTATCCCGTAAGCTTTTGGAAAGCTTTTTAAACTTTAAGTTTCCAAAAGGAAGGAATGATTTTTCCCAACTTTTAGCAGAGGCGATAAAAGAAGATACACATAAAAGGGAGAAGATTTATAGGTTCATTAATAAGTACTCACATAATGCTATTATTGATGTAAATGATAATTCAGTTGATAATCTACTTGGAGAAAGTTCTAATATAGTTACCGAAGTTTTGGGAGTAGTTAACAATTTAGATCCTATTCATTTCAAAGAAATGGAATCTTTACTTGGTTAACAGACCAGACAGAATTTAAATACCTTTGATATATATTTAGTAATTTTACAGAGACCAAACTCTCACTATTGATGATTCCTAATATTGTTGGCTTTCACACTAATTCAAAAAGTAAGTGCAGTAGTTTTTTAAGAGGTGGTTTTCTCTTTAGTCATGATACCTTCTGGTTAGGCTATGGAATGTATTTTTGGGATAACTTTTCGAATTCTAAATGGTGGAAGAAGGAAAGATTAAGAAAGGATAAAATTAATTGTTCAATTGTAGCTGCTAACTTAGAACTAAGTAATTTGCTTGATTTAACAGATGAGGATGTTGCTACAGAATTTCAAAATCTTTGGACTGAATATTGCAGATTAAACAATGATTCTATTAATCAACCTCTAGGAAAAAAGATAGATTTACTTTTTGATTATTTTTCTTTAGAAGATCAATTCAAAGTCGTAAGAGGTATTGGTAATTATCCTAATAGAAGAACTTATACCTTTCTTCATTGGGAAGGAAGGAGATCCCCTAGTATTGATAACAAAGCAAGAATGATATACGTTGTAAGGCAAAGAGAAGCCTTATCGAATGAGAAACTTCTTGCTGTATGAATTATATAAATTAATTTTGAACATGACTATGGACGCAGTTGCAATTTTAAGGAAGTGTAGAGAAGAACTCCGAACTATGAGTCCTACTGAGCGAGAAACAAGGTTCAAAAAAGCTTATTCTACAGTTTCAAAGAGAGATTATTCTAATGACCTCTTTGACTTTAATATGCCTAATATTGGAGAACCACTAGATTTCTCTAATTATCTTTATCATTTTGTTAAATGTGAAAGAACTAGTAATCAAATAGAGATTAATACTAGAAATATCTTTGTTGAAATGAATGACTCAAGAGACCAACCTGAAATAACTAGGTTGGCTCTTAGTTATAATGTTTAAATATGGAGAACCCTGCAAAGTCAGCTTTTTCCTTTAAGTACTTCGCGATACAAGAAAGCCATTTTGTAAGAAAGCCTGGTGACTTAGGGGAAATAACTTATAAAATAACGCCGTCTGGTATTTTCAATAAAGCAGAAGGTTTATTTCAATTGAATATTGAATTCCTTTTGAGTGATGAGAATGATAATTGTTTAATTCAATTGATTGCAATCGCTATATTTGAATTCAAAGAAAAAATCAAAGAAGAAGAGATTGATAATTTCTTCTTTATCAACTCTCCTTCAATAGCCTTTCCTTATTTGAGAAGCTTTATATCAACCCTTACTTCTGCTAGTGGATTTGAGGCTATAAGTTTACCACTATTCAATCTTTCAAAGCTTGGTGAAGAACTAAAGCAAAATATAACTGTGGAGGCAGAATAGGTTTATTCAACAGAGTTCTATTTGTTGTACATTAACTATATGTCTACGGTTTATTAATTTTCTCAAGCTTTTAATTCCCCCTTGCCCTTCAACCCATTTACCATAGACTTACCCGTTCGGGAAATTATACCTGCCGTTAGGGAGCACCTGGCGGCGCAGCACACGCTGATTGTAAACGCCCCTCCCGGAGCCGGTAAAAGCACCTTGCTGCCGCTGGCTTTGCTGGACGAGGCCTGGCTCGAGGGCCAGAAGATTGTGATGTTGGAGCCCCGGCGCCTTGCGGCCAAAACCATTGCCGAGCGCCTGGCGCAGCTGCTGGGCGAGGAGGTAGGCCAGACCGTCGGCTACCGCATCCGTTTCGAGAACCGCACCTCCGCCGCCACCCGCATCGAGGTCGTAACAGAAGGCATCCTCACCCGCATGATCCACAGCGACCGCTCGCTGACGGGCATCGGCATCGTAATCTTCGACGAGTTTCATGAGCGCAGCATCCATGCCGATGTGGCCATGGCCCTGAGCCGGGAGGCGCAGCAGGCGCTTCGCCCGGACCTGCGCATCATGGTGATGTCGGCCACCCTGGACATGCCCCAGCTCACGAGCCTGCTCAAGGCCCCGGTGGCGCAAAGCATGGGGCGGCAATACCCCATCAACACCATTTATACCGGCGACGCCGACGACCGCATGCTGCCCGAAATGACAGCCAAAGTGGTGCAGCAGGCAGCGCAGGAGCAGGAAGGCGATATCCTCGTGTTCCTGCCCGGCGAAAACGACATCCGGAAAGTAGAAATTATACTTCGCAAGCAGCTGCGCGGCGTGCAGATACACCCGCTGTTCGGTATGCTGCCCTTCGGCAAACAGTACGCCGCCATTATGCCCGACCGCCAGGGCAGGCGCAAAGTGGTGCTCGCTACAAGTATAGCCGAGACCAGCTTAACCATAGAAGGCATTTCGGTGGTGGTGGATACGGGCTTCGGCAAAACTTCCCGCTTCGATCCGAAGTCCGGTTTGTCGCGCCTCGAAACGGTGCGCATCTCCAAAGACGCCGCCGACCAGCGTGCCGGTCGCGCCGGACGCCTGGGCCCCGGCACCGCCTACCGCATGTGGAGCAAAACCACGCAGGAGCGCATGGCCCCGCACCGCACCCCCGAAATCATGGAAGCCGACCTGTCCCCGCTGGTGCTGGACATGGCGCAGTGGGGCATAACAGATATACGCGGCCTTACCTGGCTGAACCCGCCGCCGCGCGCTGCCCTGGCCTATGCCACCGACATGCTGCACCAGCTGCAGGCGCTGGAGCATGGCCGTATCACCGAGCACGGGCAGAACATGCACCGGCTGCCCTGCCACCCGCGCATCGCGCACATGCTGCTCAAAGCCGAGGAAACCGGCCAGGTGCCGCTGGCCTCCGATATTGCCGCCGTTCTGGAAGAGCGCGACCCGCTGGACCGCAACGCCGGCATCGACATTAACTTAAGAGTGGAAGCCCTGCGGAGGTATAGAAAAGAGCAGGGGCAAGGCAAGCGCTTTGCTAAAATCGAGAAGATAGCCCGCTCGTACCGCCAACTGTTTGAGGTAGAGCCTGATAACGGCCCTTTTGACGAGTATGAAACCGGTGTGCTGCTGGCGCATTGCTACCCCGAGCGCATCGCCTACGCCCGTCCCGGCAACAACGCGCAGTTCCAGCTGGCCAGCGGGCAGTATGCCTCCGCCGGTCATAGAGATGATTTGGCGCACGAGCCCTGGCTGGCCATTGCGCACCTGCACGCGGGCACCGGCGACAACCCGGGCCGCATTTTCCTGGCCTCGCCGCTCAACCCCCGCGACCTGGCTCCGCTCGTAAAGCAGCAGGAAACGTATACGTGGGACGTGAACGACGGCGAGCTCACTGCCTCTTTGGACACGCGCATCGGAAGTATAGTTTTGCAAAGCAAGCCGCTGCCACCACCCGACGAGAAGCACCGCGTACCCGCCATGTCCGAGGCCATCAAAGCAGAAGGCGAGCACCTGCTGGACTTCAACCACGACGTAACGCAATGGCAAAACCGCGTGATGAGCCTCCGCAAGTGGCGCCCCTCCGAGTTCTGGCCCGACGTGAGCACCAGCACGCTACTCATCACCAACTGGGACTGGCTACAGCCATACTTGTTTGATATCGAGCACCCCGACGAGCTGATGGAACTGGAGCTGTTGCCGATACTGGAAAAGAAGTACCTGAACGAGGAGCAGCGGGCGAGGCTGGAGGTACTGGCTCCTCAAAGTATAGAATTGCCGGATGGATCAAGTATAGAACTGACGTATAAACCCGATGGCGCACAGCCGACGCTGGAGATTCGCCTGCAGGACGTGCTGGCCTGGGAGGAAAGCCCGAAGGTAGACGAAGGCGAGATGACGGTAGAACTGGCCCTGCTCACCCCTGAGCTCAAGCCCATCACCACCGTGTCGGACCTGGCCAGTTTCTGGAAAGGAAACTACCGGGTGATCAAACGACAGCTGGAGGTGGTCTTTCCGGAGATAAAGTGGGAGAGAGATTAGGAAGTTAGAGAGTTTAGGAGTTTAAGAGTTGGGGAGTTGTAGAGGCGCAATACCTTGCGTCTTAAGAGTTAGAAAGTTGGGAAGTTAAAAAGTTCGAAAGTTGCTTTAGACCTCGCGGTGTCCGGAGGTCCCGGGAGGGTCTGGTGTTGGCTATAATTTTATACTTTCTGCCGCAAGTTTAGCGGCAGCGTAAATGTGGCTAGCTATGGCAGCAGTTTTCAACTGCTTTGCTTTGAAAAAGCAAGGGCTGCAAAAGCTTTGGCTATACTTTATACTTTGTCTTCGCGGGATAACCCCACCCCGGCCCTCCCCTAAAAACAGGGGAGGGGGCAGTTTTGCAGTCCCGGGTCCAACCACCCCTAACCCCTCCTTAGCCAAGGAGGGGAATTTTTGTAGTTACCGCTTCTAAAGTATAAGCTTCGAAGCTGTGGGTATCTCGCGGACAGGTCGCGACCTGTCCCTACAAAGCATGACCCCACCCCTAAGAGCTGCGCTCGCTAGCTCAATACTCCCGTTTTGGCTAATCCAGATGAGGTGAATTATTTGCAATCGATTACACCCCTATGGTCCCCTCAAGGGGACAGTCTTAATTTTACAGTTTTACAGGCATTTGTAATATAGTCTAGGGTAGCACTTAAAAGAAAGAATAGAAGAAGTGGTAATCAGAACTGTCCCCTTGAGGGGACCATAGGGGTGTTTATGCTCATGCTGATAAGCACAGAAGCCATGAAACTTATACTTTAGCCAAAGCAGTAGCAGGCTCCCCGCCTTAGACAAGGAGGGGCTAGGGGTGGTTGGACCAGGGACTGCAGAATCCTGCTCATCCGTCAATCCTGCAAATCCTGATTCAGACAAAGGCACGAGTTGCAAACTCGCGCCAGCAAGTGGTTAGGGGTGGTTGGACCCGGTGCTGTTAAACAAAAAGCCCTCACAGCGTCTGAAAATGCTGTGAGGGCTTATACTTAAAATCTTATCGAATTACAGCTTCTCCCAACCTGCCAGGCCCAGGTACGTGCTGGCGCCTACAATGATGGAAGACATCACCACGCCGATTGTAATAGCGGCAAATGCTCTTCTGCGCTCGATTTTAAAAATCTCGGCAGCAATAGCGCCCATATAAGCCCCGGTTCCAGGCAGTGGAATCATCACGAACACCATCAGGCCCCAGAAACCATACTTGTTGACGTTGTCGCCAGCGAGTTTCTTAGCCCGCTTGCAGAAGAAAATTACCCCTCTTTTATAAGCCCGGAATGGCCAGAACTTCTTGCTGAAGGTATCAATGGACCACACGAAAAGAGGATATATCAGAACATTACCCACTACGCCCACCAACAGGGCCCATCCCAGGGCAACGTCGTTGAGAATAGCGTAAGGTATTCCGGCTCGCGCTTCTCCAAACGGAGAAATGCTGAGTAAAAATGTAAGAACGAGTATCTGTAACATAAACTATTTCAAAAATACATCCTGCTCATGCCTGTTCTGTCTAACGTCCCTGCAGGATTAGCCCGTATACCGCCTCCGGCAATTTCTGCGTCCGGCTCTCGGGCCATGCAGAGGGGTAACAGGTCATAAACGATAAAAATTCAATCATCGTACCTTGCCCAGCCCTTCCGCAACACCAAACTTATTGCGATATAAATCTAAGTTTTTAACTAAACCAAGTTGCAGCATGTCTGCCACAGCTGCTGGAAAGCTAAGTGCTTCACTACCAATAGCTCCTGATAGTATTGGTCTGACTAGCAGAACGCAGGTTACTGTAGCTCCGCTCGCTGGCAGGTATAAGGTATAACCTACTGTAGCATACGTGGCTACCGATAAATGTAATTGGATTTTAGCTGGATTTTACGATAGCGAAGCTAGCGTTCTGCGCTATAACATCCATTCCGGCAGCAAAGATATCAGGTGGGGCGAAAATCCAAACAGAAATTCCATATGATGTGCAAAATTTAATGCTGGGGTAGCATTGCTCTGCTTTAAGCAGTTATCGTCTCCTGCTGCAAACTACGGATCTGGTATTTGCACCGCTGCACGTTGCGCAAAAAAAGTATAGCGCGAGCCGATGCGGCCCGCGCTATACTTTCAGTTTATACTTTGGCAGAGTTTATACTTTCCCGGCTACGCTTTTTGCAGTTCCTTCTCCTCCTGTGTTTGCTTATCCCAGTACTCGGCATTCGCTATGCCTAACCTGCTGGCATGAAACACGGGGTCCAGGCCGGCCTTACGCTGCTCCTGGTAGTCTTTGAGGGCGCGCATGGCAGGTTTGCGCAGCAGCAGGATGGCAATCACGTTCAACCAGGCCATGACACCCACGCCAATGTCACCCAGCATCCAGGCCGACTCAGCCGTTTTAACGGAGCCATAGAAGGTTGAAACAAGTATAACGATGCGTAGCACCCAGATGCCCCATTTGTTGCCGTTCCGGTTGAGGTAGCTCAGGTTGGTCTCGGCGATGTAATAGTAGGCCATGATGGTGGTGAAGGCGAAGAAGAAGAGCGAGATGGCGACAAAGCCTGTTCCGAATGCTGGAAAATGGGTGTTTACCGCCGCCTGCGTATACTCGGGCCCAAACGGTACGCCCGGCAAATTCTCGACAATAAAGCCTCCCTCAGGGCTGGCCACGTTATACTGACCAGTGAAGAGAATCATAAAGGCTGTGGCCGTGCAAACGAAGAGCGTGTCCACGTAAACCGAGAAAGCCTGCACCAGCCCCTGTTTGGCGGGGTGGCTTACCGCTGCAGCGGCGGCGGCGTGTGGGGCTGTGCCCTGACCGGCCTCGTTAGAGTAGATGCCGCGCTTCACACCCCAGGACACAGCCATGCCGAAGATGCCGGCGAAAGCGGGTTCCAGGTCGAAGGCGGAACGGATGATGAGCCCTAAGATGGCTGGCACTTCCGAAATGTTCATCAGGATGATCACCACAGACATCAGGATGTAGACACCTGCCATGAACGGCACCACCACCTGGGCCACCTTGCCGATACGCTTTACACCACCGATGATGATGAGTGCCAGCAGCAGGGTGACAAGTCCGCCCGTGTAGGCGGCAGGAATCTGAAAGGCATTGCTCACGCCCGAGGCGATGCTGTTGCTCTGCACGCCAGGCAGCAGGAAGGCCATACTTATGATGGTGGCGATGGCGAAGACTACAGCATACCACTTCATGCCCAGGCCTTTCTCGATATAATAGGCCGGGCCGCCTCTGTACTGCCCGTCCTTCACCTGTTTGTATATCTGGCCCAGGGTGGCCTCTATAAAGGCAGAAGCGCTGCCCAGGAAGGCAATGGCCCACATCCAGAACACAGCGCCCGGGCCGCCCATGGCAATGGCTGTGGCCACCCCGGCAATGTTACCTGTGCCCACACGCCCGGCAATGGCCACCGTAAACGCCTGAAACGAGCTGATCCCTTTGGGTGTAGAGCCGCCCTTGAAGAGCAGGTGCAGCATTTCGCGCAGGTAGCGCACCTGCAAAAACCTGGTAACAAACGAGAAATAAACCCCTGCGCCGAGGCAAAGTATGATTAAGGCGTTACTCCAGACTATGTCGTTAATAAAACTGATGACGTTTTGCATGGTGTGTTTAAGCGGGGATTAAGGAAATTAAATTTAGTCTCACAAGTATAAGTATGGCGCCTCCGGTTCTTAAACCAGGGGTTTGACCGCTTAAAATAAAGCATTTTAGCCGGAAGTTTACATGTTATGCCAGAAGAAACTAAAGGAAAGTGAGTGCTAACCTTCCCGTTTATATTAGATGGTTTCAATTTTTATGTGATACCCTTGCCCCTTACTCGGAAGAAAGCGTATCCAGAAACAGTAGCAATGCTTCCAGATCTTCCTGCCGGTCAAAATCGACATTATGCTGTGTGAAATAGTTGGTGAGCTCAGTTTTATACTTTGGGAATAACTTTAAGGTATTTCGCTTACTAGCAGCTACAAAAGTGTTATTCTTATCGCCCAGGTGGAAGGTGGATTTGGCTGAATAGGTGAGCTTTGTATTGGAGCTGAGGTCGTAAACCCCGTCTTTGTCAAAATATTCCCGGGCACTGGTGGCGGGCAGCGAGGTGGGTTCTGAGCCTAGCGCGCCCTTGCTCCGCATATTAGTTATCTCATATTTTTCGTGTACGTATAAATTCGCGTTTTTTCCTCTACGCACTACTTTCAGTAGTTTCTTCCCTGCCTGGTCGTATACAAAGTTCTCTTCCCCGATTTCTATGAGCGAGATGGTGAACAAGTTGTCCAGCGCCAGCGTGTCGCTTTGTGAGTTGATGAACTCCATCTCGCCGCTTAAGACATTGTAGTTGAGCTTGCTCTGGGTATAAGTGCCGTTGTTGAATAGCACTTTGGAGTCTATAAAGCTGGGGTAGCGGTATGCCTTCTTACGGATGGAAGCGTTGACCTTGCCGTTGGTCGGGGTAGCCTCGATTCGTTGGGGAACCTGCGCCAGCACCTCCTGTGCCTGCAGGAACGTAAGCAAAAGAGAAAGTGGTGCGCTGAGGGAAATAGCTAGCCTGCCCATATTCTGAAGTATAAAAGTATATCAAAACCAAATATAAACTAATTTTAGTTATATAAAAGTAGTGTATGCATTTTTTATACTTCAGACGATGGGCAGCAGGTGCAAGTGCCCGTGCAGGCCCCATAATCGGGCGGCATGACTTTTAAAGTATAACTAAGTATAATATCTACCCCGGCCGCTTTTTGGTGCCTCGGGTGGGTGGGGCCGAGAGCGGATCGTCGGGCCAGTGGTGCTTGGGGTAGCGGCCACGCAGGTCTTTGCGTACCTCGAAGTAGCCGTTGCTCCAGAAGCTGCGCAGGTCGCGGGTTACCTGTACGGGACGTGAGGCAGGGGAGAGCAGGTGCAGGAGCAGCGGCACCTTGCCACCTCCGATGCGCGGCGTATCCAGCATCCCGAACACTTCCTGTAGGCGCACGGCCAGCACCGGCGTGCTGGGGTCAGCGTAATCCACCGCAATGCGGGAGCCGCTGGGCACGGGCAGGTGCGAGGGTGCCAGCCGGTCCATCTCCTGCCGCTGCTCCCAGCTCAAATCAGCCAGCAGTATCTCGCCCAGGTCCAGACGGCTAACCTGCTCCAGCGAGCGGAGGCCGTAGAGGTGGGGCGCCAGCCAAAGGTCCATACTTTCTGCCAACGCAGCATCCGTTACGTCAGGCCAGTTTTCGGGGGCGAGCTGGTGCAGGAAGTTCAGGCGCTGCCGGATACTGATGGCTTCCTTACTCCAGGGCAACCTGTCTATACCTTTCTCCTGCAGGGCTTGCAGCAGCACCTGGGCTACGAGTTCCTGATCGGGTTTGGTGTTTATAATTTCCTCCAGCACCAGGGCACTCAGCTTTTTTATACTTCGGGCCACCACCTGCTGTGCGCTTTCCTGCCAGCGGACTTCCTGCAGCATCTCCATCTGGTCTGAGAAGTGCTGGAGCAGGTCGGTTTTGTCGAGAGGGGCGGCCAAGAGGATGCGGGGCTGCTTGCCCAGGTCCAGGTGCGCTATAGCGTAAAATTCTGCTTCTCCGAAAAGCTCCGTAGGCAAAGTGGCCCGCTGCCCAGTAATCAGCCTTACCCTGCCCGACGACTCGCGCTGGGCCAGCCGGTCGGGGTAGGCAAGGGCCGTCAAAATACCGGCCAGGTCCGGGTTTATACTTGGGTTAGACTCTCGCAGTCGTTGCCGCAGGTTCTGTGCCTGTTCCTTTACCCGCCGCAGGGCGTTTTCATCCAAAGTATAACCAGGAGTAGGCGGTCGCTTTCCGGCCAGCAGTTCCAGGCGCAGGTGCAGGTCGGGCAGGCCGTCGCCACGGGAGAGCTGCACGGGCTTTAGCACATCCCGCTCCGAAAGGATGGCCGCCAATGCACAGGCAGTAGCCCCGTATCCGAGCTCCTGCCCACGGATAACCAGGTGGCCCAAGCGCGGATGGATGCCCAGTGAGGCTAGTGCTTTCCCGTGCAGGGTAGGATTCCCGGAAGCATCCACCGCCTGCAGGCGCAGGAGCAGGTCTTTGGCCAGCGACAGGGCGGTGGCAGGAGGCGTGTCGAGCCAGTGGAGGGTCGTTGCATCCTTTGCGCCCCAAATCGCCAGTTCCAGCGCCAGCCCCGACAGGTCGGCATCCAGAATCTCCGGGTCTTGCCGCTCAGGCAGCTGCAACTGGTCTGCGGTAGACCAGAGGCGGTAGCAAATGCCCGGTCCCAGTCGCCCGGCACGGCCGCGCCGTTGGTCGGCCCCGGCTTTTGACACAGGCAAGGTGTCCAGGGTGGTGAGGCCGGTGCGGGGCACGAACTTCGGCACACGGGCATAGCCGCCATCCACCACAATCCGCACACCCTCAATAGTTAAGCTGGTTTCGGCGATGCTGGTAGCCAGGACTATTTTGCGCTTCTTCTTTGGGGAAGGCTGTATGGCGGCCATCTGCTTGGAGAGCGGCAGGTCGCCATGCAGCAGGTGCAGTTCTACTTCGGACGGGAGTTTCTCTTCCAGCAATTGCGCCACCTTCCGGATCTCGCCCATGCCTGGCAAAAAGACCAGCACATCGCCTTCCGACACCTCGCTGAGGGCTTTCCGGATGGCTCTGGGCGTTAGTTCTGCCAGTCGCTGGGAAGGGTAATTTCCGGCAGAGGCGACCTCGGCAGGGGAGAGGAAGTGCGTTTCCACCGGGTACATGCGGCCTTCACTTCGAACTACCGGAGCGTTCAGCCAGTTGCCGATGGCTGTTGCATCAAGCGTAGCCGACATTACCAGGATGCGCAAATCAGGGCGCAGCACTGCCTGGGCGTCCAGCGCCAGAGCCAGCCCCAGGTCCGCCTGCAGGTTGCGCTCGTGAAACTCGTCGAAAATGATAGCCGCCACTCCCTCCAGCGCCGGGTCTTCCTGAATCATGCGGGTGAGGATGCCTTCGGTGACTACCTCCACGCGTGTTTTAGGGGATACCTGGTGGTCCATGCGTACCCAATAGCCTACGGTCTGCCCCACCGGCTCGCCCAGAAGGTCGGCCATGCGTTCAGCCGCGGCACGCGTAGCCAGGCGGCGTGGTTCGAGCACAAGTATTTTGCCCTCGTTGCGCCAGCTTGCCTCCAGCAGCGCCAGCGGCACCAGCGTGGTTTTACCAGCACCCGGAGGGGCTTCCAGCACAGCACGGTTATTGGCTTCCAGAGCCTCCAGCAGCCGTGGCAGCGCCTCTTTTACAGGCAGGTCGGGGAGTAGGGGGAGTAAATCAGCAGTCGGCATCACCTCCCAAAGTTCGGGATTGTTTTTGAGAAAGTATAGAAGGGGGTGGGGGAGTACAGTTAAGAGGATTTATACTTTCTCCTGCTGTCATCTATTCATACCGCCAGTTTGAGCGGAGCGGAAACTGGTGGGGGAGCAGAGGAGCCAGTTTGTAACTGGCGAAAGTGTAGGTTTGTGCAGTGCCAGTTACAAACTGGCATCAACGTGAGCCACAAGTTGCGTTGTCGCTAAACTTGCGGCATGGAAGGTACATGTGTAGGGACAGGTCGGGACCTGTCCAATCGTGCACCTGCAATTATCTGAATCAGGATTTGCAGGATTTAGGGATAAGCAGGATTTCTGCAGTACCGGGTCCAACCACCCCTAACCCCTCCTTAGCCAAGGAGGGGAACTTGTAAATGCCTTGGCTGAAGTATAGATTTCATTGCGTCAGTGGAGGCAAGTCACAACCTGTCCCCACCGACGCAATGAACAGCCTACCCCTCCAGCACCAGCTTCGATACTTCTTTAGAAGGAAGGTCTGATTTGCCCATCAGGTAGGTGTCGATGGCGCGGGCGGCTTCGCGGCCGTCGGAGATGGCCCATACTACGAGCGACTGGCCGCGGTAAGCATCGCCGGCGGCAAAGATGCCCGGAACACTCGTTTGCCAGTTCTGCAGTTTAAAGTTACCGCGATTGTCTGTCTCGAACCCGAAGCTGGCCTTAAAGCTCTCGAGCAGCGGGCGTTCGTAGCCGATGGCAATCAGCGCCAGGTCGCAGGGCAGGATTTTCTCGCTTTCCGGCTTTTCGGTATACTCGTAACTGTTCTTCCACTCCAGCTCTACCACCTTCAGCCCTTTTACATGGCCGTTCTCGTCGGCAATAAACTCCTTCGTCAGCCAACCCCAACTGCGCTCACAGCCCTCTTCGTGCGAGCTGGAGGAAGTATACGTCATGGGCCACTCCGGCCAGGGATTTTGCGGCGCGCGCGCCGTGGACGGCATGGTGCGGTACTGCAGCTGGCTGATGGAATTGGCAAACTGCCGGTTAGCGGTACCTACGCAGTCGGAGCCTGTGTCGCCGCCGCCGATCACCAGCACATGCTTGTCGGTCGCCAGCAGGTCTTCCTCAGGCGCTATACTTTCGCCGGCCACCCGGCGGTTGTGCAGCGTGAGGTAGTCCATGGCAAAGTGAATGCCCTTCAGGTGGTTGCCCGGGATGTCGAGCACGCGCGGTTTGCTCGAGCCGATGGCCATGAGCACGGCGTCATACTTGCGGTGCAGTTTCTTGAGTGTGATATCCTTGCCAATCGCTACGCCTAAATGAAAATGTATGCCTTCTTCTTTCAGGATGTCTAAACGGCGGTCAATCACCCACTTCTCCAGTTTAAAGTCCGGAATACCGTAGCGCAGCAGGCCGCCAGCCTTATCATCCTTATCATACACGTGCACCTCGTGGCCGGCCTGGTTAAGCTGCGCTGCCGCGGCCAATCCGGCGGGGCCCGAACCCACAACGGCTACTTTTTTGCCGGTGCGGCGCAGGGGCGGCTGTGGTTTTACCAGCCCCAGCTCAAACGACTTCTCGGCTATACTTTTCTCGATGTGCTCGATGGCTACGGCCGGCTTGTTAATAGACAGCACGCAACTCGACTCGCAGGGGGCAGGGCAGATGCGACCCGTAAAATCAGGGAAGTTGTTGGTGCTGTACAGAATCTGCGCCGCGCGCTCCCACTCGCCCTCGTACACGGCGTCGTTAAAGTCCGGAATCTGGTTGCCCAACGGGCAGCCGCTATGGCAGAATGGCACGCCGCAGTCCATGCAGCGGCTGGCCTGCTGGCGGGTCTTTTCTTCCGGAAAGGAAGTATAAATCTCGTTTGAGTCGTTGATTCTTTCTTTAGGGTCGCGGGCTTGCGGCAGCTCGCGGGTATATAGCAGGAATCCGTCTGTCTTTCCCATTAGGCAATCGCTTTAACTGTTTCACTTTCACTTTTCTGCAGGGCCTTCTTCAGGTCGTGCGGCATCACTTTCTGGAAGAACTTCTGATGCACATGCCAGCCTTTGAGCATATCCTTGGCCAGCGCGCTGTCGGTATAGGCGGCGTGTTCTTGGAGCTTCTGCTCTATCCAGGCCAGGTCGGTGGCGTCGGGCTGCTCCAGCTCTATCATACTTAGGTTGCACTGGTCGGGGAAGGCGTTGGCCGGGTCGTAGACGAAGGCCGTGCCTCCGCTCATGCCGGCGGCAAAGTTGCGGCCCACCGCGCCAAGTATAAGCACCTTGCCACCGGTCATGTACTCGCAGCCGTGGTCGCCGATGCCCTCTACCACCGCCTCTACACCCGAATTACGCACGCAGAAGCGCTCGCCGGCCATCCCGTTGATGTAGACTTTGCCCGAGGTAGCCCCATACAAGGCCACGTTGCCTGTGATGATGTTCTCGTGCGCCACATAGGTGGAGTCTTTGAAAGGTTGCAGGATGAGTTTACCGCCTGAGAGGCCTTTGCCCAGGTAGTCGTTTGCTTCGCCTACCAGGCGGAAGGTAAGACCGGGCGCCAGGAAGCCTCCGAAAGTTTGGCCCGCAGAGCCGTGGAAGGTGGCGTTGAAGCTATCCTCCGGTAGGCCATCCTTGCCATACTTGGTGGAGACTTCATAGGAGAGCATCGCGCCTACCGAGCGGTCTACGTTGATGATGCGGTACTCGTAAGGCACTTGGCCGTCCTTCTTAAAGTCCCGGATGAGCTTCTTGTCCAGTACGTTTTCAATGTCGTGGTCCTGGTGAATCTGGTGGTAAATGCCCACGCTGTTCGGCGCTACCTCCTGGTGCAGAATCGGGTCGAAGCTGAGGTTCTTGAGCTTCCAGTGGTTGAGGTCGTTGCGTACTTTGAGCACTTGCGGCTGGCCCACCATCTCGTTTATACTTCTGAAGCCGAGCGAGGCCATAATTTCGCGCAGTTCCTGGGCCATGAAGCGGAACAGGTTCACTACGTGCTCCGGCTCGCCGGTAAAGAGCTGGCGCAGTTCCGGGTTTTGGGTGGCAATCCCGACCGGGCAGGTGTTCAGGTGGCATTTGCGCATCATGATGCAGCCTTCCACAATCAGGGCGGCCGTGGCCACGCCATACTCTTCGGCGCCCAGCAGGGTAGCCACCGCCAGGTCAAAACCCGTCATCAGCTTGCCGTCTGTCTGCAGCACCACGCGGCTGCGCAGGTTGTTTTTTACCAGCGTCTGGTGCGCTTCGGCCAGGCCCATCTCCCAGGGCAAGCCCGTATGGCGAATCGAGCTAAGCGGACTGGCGCCTGTGCCACCGTCGGCACCGGAAATCATAATCGCGTCGGCCTTCGCTTTGGCCACGCCGGCAGCAATCGTGCCCACGCCCGCCTCGGCCACCAGCTTCACGTTGATGCGGGCATTGGGGTTGGCATTCTTCAGGTCGTAAATCAGCTGCTTCAGGTCCTCAATGGAATAGATGTCATGGTGCGGCGGGGGAGAAATCAAACCTACGCCCGGAGTGGAGTGGCGCACGCGGGCAATCCACTTGTCTACCTTGTGGCCCGGCAGCTGACCGCCCTCGCCAGGCTTGGCGCCCTGCGCAATCTTTATCTGGATCTCATCGGCATTGGCCAGGTAGTGGCTCGTCACGCCGAAGCGGCCGGAGGCTACCTGCTTGATGGCAGAGCGTTCGGAGTCACCATTTTCTTTTAAAATATAACGCGCCTCGTCTTCGCCGCCCTCACCGCTGTTGCTTTTGCCGCCGATGCGGTTCATGGCAATGGCTAACGTGCTGTGCGCCTCATGCGACAGGGAACCGAAGGACATAGCGCCGGTAGCAAAGCGCTTGAGTATACTTTCCACCGGTTCTACTTCTTCCAGAGGCACCGATTGCCGCTTGCGGAACTCGAACAGGTGGCGAAGGGTAATGGCCGACTGCTGGTGCTCGCGCAGGAGTTTGGCGTACTCTTTATAGAGGCGGTAATCGCCCAGGCGTGTGGATTTTTGCAGCAGGTGGATTACCTCGGGGCGCAGCAAATGCTCTTCGCCGCGTCTGCGCCACTGGAAGAAGCCGCCTGTCTCCAGCAGTTTGTCCTCGCTGGCAAAGGCAGACCAGTGTTTGGTGAGCGCTTCCTGCTCCAGGTCCTCAAAGTTGAGGCCCTCCAGCCGGCTAACCGTCCCTTTGAAGCACTTCTGTATCACTTCCTGCCCAAAACCAATGCACTCGAAAATCTGCGCACTCTGGTAGGCTTGCAAGGTGCTGATGCCCATCTTGGAGAGGATCTTTAGCAAACCGTTTCCTACCGCCTGGATGTACTGCTCGGCATAATAAGAGAAAGGCTTAGCGGTGTCCAGTTTCTCCTGTTCGAGCAGGTGCTGAATGGTGTCGTACACCATATACGGGTACACGCAGCTGGCTCCGTAGCCAATGATGGTGGCAAAATGATGGGTCTCCCAGGCATCGCCTGCCTCTACCACCAAACCGGCTTTAGTGCGAATACGCTTTTCTACCAGGTGGTGGTGGATAGCGCCCACCGCCAGCAGCGACGGGATGGCGGCGCGGTTGGCTTCCACCGCCCGGTTCGAGATGATCAGAATCTTTTTGCCCTTGCCAACGGCTGCCTCTGCCGCCGCGCAAATTTCGTCCAGCGCCTTCTGCAGCGCACCTTTCTCTTTGGTGCAGAAGGTGGCGTTGATAGTATGATTGTCAAACCCCTCGGATTTGAGGTTGATGAGTTTGTTAAAGTCGCCATGGCTGAGCACCGGGTGCGAGATATGGATCTGACGCGTGTGGGCCGGGGTCTCGTCCAGCACGTTGAGTGACTCGCCCAGGCGGGTAAACAGCGACATTACCAGCCGCTCCCGGATCGGGTCGATGGGCGGGTTGCTCACCTGCGCAAAGTGCTGCTTAAAGTAGTTGGCCACATGCTGGCTCTGCCGCGAAAGCACCGCCAGGGGCGTATCAGAACCCATACTTCCCAGGGGCTCCTTGCCGGTCGTGGCCATGGGCTGGATGATGAGCTTGAGGTCCTCGGAAGTATAGCCATAGGCTTTCTGCTTCTGCCGCAGCTCCTCCGGCGATACCGTGTTGAGGCAGAAAGCGGGCTCCGGCCGCTGGTGCAGCTTGATGCGGTTCTGCTGTATCCACTCAAAGTATGGCTTGTCGTTGCAAACCAGCTGCTTGATCTCCTCGTCCTCGTAAATCCTGTTCTCCTCCAGGTCAGCAAGCAGCATCTTGCCGGGCTGCAGGCGGCCACGGCGTACCACATCCTTCGGGTTCACCGGCAGCGCACCCGCTTCAGAGGCCATGACCAATCGGCCTTGCTTGGTGATGCAGAATCGGGCGGGGCGCAGGCCATTGCGGTCGAGGGTGGCGCCTATCTGCTTTCCATCGGTGAAGAACAGTGCAGCGGGACCATCCCACGGCTCCATCAGCGCTGCGTGGTATTTATAGAATGCCTTCCGGTAAGGATCCATGAACGGGTTGTCCTGCCAGGCCTCGGGCACCAGCATCATCATCACGTGGGGGAGTGGGCGCCCCGCCAACGTGAGCAGCTCTACCATCGCGTCGAGGTTAGCCGAGTCGGAGTTGGCCGGGTTGGTGATAGGCAGGAGCCACTTGAGTTCCTCTTCGGTAAAGAGCGGCGAGGACATCAGCGCCTCCTTCGACTTCATCTTCGTCACGTTGCCCCGGATGGTGTTGATCTCGCCGTTGTGCGCGATAAAGCGGAAAGGCTGCGCCAGCTTCCAGTTCGGGAAAGTGTTGGTCGAGAAACGGGAATGGATGAGCGCCAGGGCCGATTTGAACTCCGGGTGACGCAGGTCGTGGTAATAGGCCTCTACCTGGTCGGTTTTCAGTTGCCCTTTATAGATAATGGTGCGTGAGGAGAAGCTAGGCATATAGAAGGTGCCGTTCTCTCCGCTGACCGTTTTGTTGATTTCGTGGGTGATGAGGCTGCGCAAGACAAATAGCTTGCGCTCCAGCTCTGCCTCTTTTATACTTGCATCGGTGGGCTGCACAAACACCTGCTCGATGTAGGGCTCCACCGCTTTGGCTTCGTGGCCGGGTACGCGCGGGTTTACCGGCACCAGGCGGTAGCCCAGCAAGCTAAAACCCAATTGCCGGATGCACTGGTTCATGACCTGCCTGCACTTATCCCTGACCTCGTAGACGGTGGGGAAGAAGATCATCCCGACGCCATAGCTGCCTTCCTGCGGCAGTTTTATGGCAAACTCACGCAATTGCATCTTAAAAAAGCTATGCGGGAGTTGCACCAGGATGCCGGCACCATCGCCGGTTTCGGGGTCGCTGCCTGTGGCGCCGCGGTGTTCCATGTTGGTGAGCATCGTCAGCGCATCTTTTACAACGCTGTGCGATTTCTTACCATCCAGGTTTACCACACATCCAACACCACAGGCATCGTGCTCAAACTCGGATCTGTACAATCCTTGGGGAAGGTTATTTTGCTGGGTCATTTCACGAAATCTATTAGTCATACTTGGTTTTAAGGGAGAGAGAATTCATAAATTATAATTAAAGTATTTACTATGCAAGTTTTGAGGATTATTAATTTTTCAAAGGTTATGAATTTAATTTAAGAAACATCAATAAAAACGACTGTCAGTTGATGAATTTTAATGATTTAAATCGTTTGTTTGGCTTTGTCATAGCCTGCCTCAGAAGTTGCTCCGGAGAGCATCATGGTAAGGCAGGAACTGGAGGAAGTATTTTGAAGAAAATTCAGAAAGTGAGTCGTTACTTAGGTTTATTTGAAAAGTTATAAAACGCCCTGTGTTGTGGCAGGAAAAGATATTTTGATAAATATGGTAGAGGTGGCATGGTACACCTGTGAATTATACTTCCGCCTTTTTATTTCCAGGAAAGTATTAGTTATTTCGGCGCCTCATAACTGGCATTGCGTAACATTAATTTATGAACCCTTTTGTATTAGGAGTTGACATTGGTGGCACCCATATTACGGCGGCTACTGTGGATATGAAATCGAGAGTGCTGCTGCCCCAGTCTCAGGTGCGGGAGCATATTAACGCCGCTGGCTCTGTAGAAGAAATCACGACAGCCTGGGCAGGGGCGATGCAGGCGGCTATGACTAAAAGTAATAAGCCGGTACGGCAAATCGGCATCGCCATGCCAGGGCCATTCGACTACGCCAATGGCATTGCGCTGATGCAGGGGCAGGGCAAGTATGACGAGCTGTATGGCGTGGATGTGATTGCCCTGGTAGCCGACAAACTCGGCCTCAACAAATCAGCTATCCGGACCTTGAACGACGCCGCCTGCTTTCTGCAGGGAGAGGTGTTTGGAGGAGCCGCACAAGGTTATGGCAGAGCCATCGGCATGACGCTGGGAACCGGGCTGGGCACCGCCAGGTATAAAAATGGGCTGGCCGAGGACGCCGATCTGTGGAAAACACCCTTCGGGGAAAGTATAGCCGAGGAGTACCTGAGCTCGAGGTGGTTTGTGAAGCGCTATACTGAGCTAACAGGAAAACAGCTGCCCCATGTAAAGGCGATGGTGGACAGCCTGCCGCAGGAGCCGGTGGTGGGGGCGATTTTCCGTGAGTTTGGCGAGAACCTGGCCAAGTTTCTGGTGCCCTTTATCCAAGAGGCGACGCCGGAGGTGCTGGTGCTAGGCGGCAATATCAGCAAGGCCTACGCCCTTTTTGAGCCCGCCCTGCAGCAGGGACTGGCGCAGGAAAACAGTTTGATTCCAATTAAAACGGCTATACTTGGCGAAGAGGCTGCGCTGCTGGGCGCGGCTAGTTTGTGGGTGGAGTAGAACTTACCCCACCCCGGCCCTCCCCTAAGAACAGGGGAGGGAGTTTGGCAGTGCCGGGTCCAACCACCCCTTGCCCCTCCTTAGCCAAGGAGGGGAGCCTATGATTACTGAGGCTGAAGTATAAGTTTATAGTTGAGGCTATTGCGCGGGCAGCTTGCGACGTGTTTCTATACACCCCCAGCCCCTACCAAGAGGGGAATTATCTACAGACGATTAACATCCCCCTGCCCCATTAAAGAGAGGGACTTTGGCTATTCAGTTCTGCAGAAACTGTCCCCTTGAGGGGACCATAGGGGTGTTTACTTTTAGCGAAAACTTTTACTCCTGGCCTTACACCCCTGTAGTCCCCTCAAGGGGACAATCCTGCTTTTACAGTTTTACAGGTATTTGTCAAATAGTCTAGGGTAGCACTTAAAAGAGAGAACAGAAGAAGTGGTAATCAAAACTGTCCCCTTGAGGGGACTACAGGGGTGTAATCGTTTAAAAAATTCCCCTCCTTGGCTAAGGAGGGGTTAGGGGTGGTTGGACCCGGCACTGCAGAAACGCGGACTTGGAAGTCCGCAGCAGTGGTTCCGGACATGGATGTCCGGAACAGCTATACTTTTAAATGAATAGCTAAAGTATAAAGCATAGCCGAAGTTTAAGACAAGGCTTTGCAAGCCAATCCCTACTTATACATAGCCCCAATCAAACCCTCATACTTCTGCATAATCACCTTCCGTTTCAGTTTGAGGGTTGGGGTGAGTTCGCCGTTGCTGATCGTCCAGTGGTGCGGGAGGAGCTCGAAGCGCTTCACCTGCTCCACGGGGTTGAAAAACTGGTTGTAGTGGTTGATGGCTTCCTTGATGAGCGTGCGCACCTGCTTGTCCTGGGCAGCGGCATCGTCGCCGGGGTAGGGCAGGCCTTGCTTGGCGTACCATTCCTTCAGGGCATGAAAAGCAGGCACAACCAGCGCCCCCACATACTTTTGCAAGTCACCCACCACCATGATCTGCTCAATCCAGTGGCTCTCCACCATCTTGTTCTCAATGGGCTGTGGCGCGACGTACTTGCCGCCGCTGGTTTTAAAGAGCTCCTTCTTGCGGTCTGTAATCTTCAGAAATTTGCCGTCTACCATGGTGCCGATGTCGCCGGTGTGCAGCCACTCGCCCGAGATTACTTCTGCTGTCAGGTCAGGGCGTTTGTAGTAGCCCAGCATCACGTTGGGGCCTTTGCAGAGAATCTCTCCGTCCTCGGCAATCTTTACTTCCACACCTTCCAAGAGCGGGCCTACGGTGCCAAACATGCGGTTCTTTTCCGGATAGCGGTTACCGCTGATGATAGGGGAGGCCTCGGTCAGCCCGTACCCTTCCTGAATCACAACGCCGGCTGCGGTGAACACCTTGAGCAAACGCACCTGGCAGGCGGCCGCTCCGGTGATGATGGCTTTCACCTCGCCGCCCAGCGCCTGTCGCCATTTACTGAAGATGAGCTTGTCGGCCAGGGCCAGTTGCAGACGGTAATTTATAGGTTGCGGCTGGTTTATCTCAAAGCGCTCGGCCAGGCCTAGAGCCCAGAAAAACAGCTTTTTCTTGGTGCCGGTGAGGGCGTTGCCTTTGGCCAGGATGGTTTCGTATACTTTCTCCAGTACGCGCGGCACCGTGGTGAAAAGCGTGGGTTTTACCTCCCGCAGGTTCTCGCCAATTTTCTCCATCCCCTCAGCATAGTAAATGGACACCCCGCAGTAGAAGTAGCAGTAGGTGGCCATGCGCTCGAAGGCGTGGTTGAGGGGCAGGAAGCTGAGCGCGCGTTTGCCGCGTACCCCAATCTCCTCGATAATCTTGGCGCTGCCGAACACGTTGCTCACAATATTGCGGTGCGAAAGCATTACGCCCTTCGGCACCCCGGTGGTACCGGAAGTATAAAGTATGGTCGCCAGTTCTTCCTCGCCAATGGCCTCGCGGCGCTTGTTTACCTCTTGCTCCGCCTCCGGCGTGAGGGGCGAAAGTAATTCGGTCCAGCTTTTGGCGTGGGGTACCGGCTTGAAAGTATAAATCTCCTGCAGGTCGGGCAGGGCATGGGTAATTTCCTGCAGCTTCTCATAGAGCGCCGCATCTCCTACAAAAACTACTTTAGCACCAGAGTCGCTAAGTATAAATTTGAGCTCGCTGTGGTTGATGTTCGGGTACACGGGCACCGACACGGCCCCTGTCTGCTGAATGCCCAGGTCCACTATCATCCACTCGGGGCAGTTCTGGCTGAGGATGGCTACCTTGTCCCGTCCCTCGGGGGAGCCGTCGCCGCTGGAGAGGCCCATGCCCAGCAGGGCTGCGCTGATTTGGTTGGCCATGTCGCGCACCTGCTCGGTGCTGTACGTGCGCCAGACGCCGTTTTCCTTGGCGCACAGCATGTCCGGCAGCGGGAAGTGCTCGAGTTGGTAACTAACACAGTCGAAGAGGCGTTTGGGCGTGGGCCCCGGGTTATTAGCTTGCATCTGGTGCTATACGTTAAACAAACCACACCGACTCCGGCTCCAGCGATACTTGCACGGCATCGCCGGCACGGAAGCCGTTCTCCCATACTTTGGCTTTGACCACATCATGGGGCAATTGTACCTCCACCTCATAGAAACTGCCAAAGAAATGTATACTGTTTACTTCACCTGACAGCGCCTTGTTACCTTCAGTAGTAAGCTTTAGCCTTTCAGGCCGCACCAGCAGGCTTTTGCCTTCCGGATTCAGGTTGTATAATGTCGCAAAGGCACTGGTACCCTCGTCGCTTAAAAGGTTGTAGCCCCCGAAAAGCGCAGCCGTGTACTCGTTTGCCGGCTGTCGGTACACCTGCTCGGGTGTGCCCTGTTGCTGCAGCTCCCCATCTTTCAACACCACCAGCTCGTCGGCCCAGGAGAGGGTGTCGTGCGGGTCGTGGGAGATGAGGGTGCAGGTGATATCAAGCGCTTCGCTGATGTCGCGGAGCACCTCCTTAAGTATACTTTTATGGGCGGTGTCGAGGTTGGAGAAAGGCTCATCGAGCAGTAGCAGGCGCGGGGCGGTGCTGAGCAGGCGGGCCAGGGCGATGCGCTGGCGCTCCCCGCCCGAGAGCTGGTTCGTCCGGCGGGACAGCAGGTGGTCTACACGGCAAATCTCGTACAAAAAGTCTGCCCCCTCGCCCGAAAGGGCATTCGCATACTTGAGCACCTGCTCCACGCGCAGCGAGTGCGGCAGCTCAAAGTGCTGTGAGAGGTAGGCAATTCCAGGATGACCGGGCACGAGTTTATCCGCCGGGCCAATCACACGTTTGCCCTCAAAAAAAATGGTGCCGGCAGAAGGTTCCACCAGTCCGGCAATCACTTTGAGCAGGGTGCTTTTGCCAGCGCCCGTTTCCCCGGCAATGGCTACCTTGCGGAATTCCTCCTGGGTGAAGCTGATGTTCTTAAGGATGGTTTTACCTACCTCCTCTACAGAGATACCGGTAACGTCTAAAAAGCTCATGTATAACGAGGGGCAATAAATCTGAAATGCATGCATTAACTAAAGACAAAGGTACTGCAAAGGCATAAGCTTTCCCATCTCCAGATAGGATTTGGCAGGGGAGGTTACGGGCTTAAACCCTTATTATGCCCCAAAGCTTTTCTGGAAAAAGCCGAGATTCTGTAGAATTGTCCCCTTGAGGACAACCTAAAGTGAGAGCTTTAGAGTTGCGAGCATCGCTCAACAGGGGTGTAAAGCTACGGAGCAGGCCCCTTGGGTGCGCAAAACGGGGGTGCAAGCAGGTGTAACTACCCCTATTGAGCGCTGCTCGCAAGTTTCGAACTCCCGTTCTCACTTGTCCTCAAGGGGATAGTTCCTTATTGCACTTGGCTCCGGGCCGCTCAAAAGGCTGAATCTGAAAAAGATATGGGATAGGATAAGGTTTATACTTTGCGGATAATGCTGCAAAAGTATACTTTAAGCAGGCTCAGGCGTTCAACCAGGCAAGCGCTTCTTCCATGGTATAAAAGCTGCGTACGGAAAAAGCATCTTTTACCTCATCGGCTGCCTTTTCGGCTGCTTTCTCGCGGTAACCCTGGCCGGTCGTAAGCCTGGCAAGCTTCTGAAGGCGCGTCGAACTCAGGTCTTTGGCAAACTGGTCTACAATGACGCTGTATTCCTGCTCAGGCAGCGTAACGGTAGACTTTCTGGAGTCTGCCAAAAGCTTCTTAATGTCGTAGTTCCTGACGGTGTTAATCAACTCTGCTAAGATAAAGCGCAGCTCATAAAGCGTGTAGTCATGTATATTGGGCCACTCTACAAAGAGGGTGTCGGTAGTGGGATTGAATTCGAGCCTGATGAACTGGTTAGGTATTAGCATCGGTTTTTCTGAAATAGGAAAGGGGCAAAGATAAGCCGCAGCTTAAATTTATCACAGGAAAAATACTGTTTTCTCCTTCAGAAGTTCAGGGTATTTGCGTCAGCCCCTTCAGGAATAGAAACCGCTTCCCGCTTAAAATCTACTGCTGTTTCCCATCTGAGCTCTGTTGCTTTGCCACCGCCTTTTTTACGGCCGGCGCTACCACCGTGCCCAGCAGCTCGATGGCGTGCAGCATTTTCTTGTGCGGCAGCGTGCCCACGCTGAATTGCAGCAGGAAACGGGTGTTGCCGAAAAGCTCGTACTCATACAGAATCTTATCGATGACCTGCTGCGGACTGCCCACCAGCAGCGAGCCCTGCGGCTGGCGCATCATTTCATAATGCTCCCGGCTCATCGGCGACCAGCCCCGCTCGCGCCCCAGCTTGCTCATTACCTGGGCATAAGGCCCGTAAAATTCATCTGCCGCCTTCTGGGAATCTTCCGAAATATAGCCGTGCGAGTTGATGGCCAGCTGAAACTTGGCCGGGTCGTGGCCTGCCTTTTTATAGGTTTCCTTGTAGAGGTCGGTGAAAGGCACAAAGCGGTCGGGCATGCCGCCGATGATGGCCAGCGCCATGGGCAAACCTAGGCTTGCCGCTCGCACCACGGAGGCCGGCGTGCCGCCCACGGCAATCCAGATGGGCAGCTCTGGCCCGTAAGGTCTGGGGTAAACGCCCCGGTTTTTGATGGACAGGCGGTGTTTGCCTTCCCAGGTCACGTGTTCGTGCTTGTTGAGCTCCAGCAGCAGCTCCAGCTTCTCGGTGAAAAGGGTGTCGTAATCCTTCAGGTCGTAGCCAAACAGCGGAAAAGACTCGATAAAGGAACCGCGGCCAGCCATAATCTCGGCGCGACCTTTGGAAAGCAGGTCTACGTGGGCAAAATCCTGGAACACCCGCACCGGGTCGTCGGAGCTAAGTACCGTAACCGCACTGGAAAGTTTGATGTTCTTGGTGCGGACAGCGGCGGCAGCCAACACCACGGCCGGCGAGGAAACCAGGTAATCGGAGCGGTGGTGCTCGCCGATGCCAAATACGTCCAGGCCCAGCTGGTCGGCCAGCTCAATTTCCTCTAACAGGTTACTGAGTCTTTCCTGTGGACTTAACAGGTTGCCGTTTGTGGGGTCCGGGGTATTTTCAACGAAGGTGGTGATGCCGATTTCCATACGATATCTATACTTGGGTTTTACAAGGGAACTGGTGCAAACTATAAAATCTGAGCAGAAGTATAAAACAATAGCTACCTGTGCGCTGTCTTTTAACTTTACTTTCTGCCAGACCTTTTCATTCTTTAAAAGCAAACAGGAGGTGAAATTGTTTTGTAGCTTTAATCCACCACCCCTAAAACGTATCAGACCACTATGCTCGACATCGTTATAGAAGCCCGAAAAGCCGCCATCGCTCCCGGCATGAGCGTGCGCCGCATCTTGCCGTTCCGCCTGCGCCGCATGGTGGGGCCCTTCATCTTCATGGACCACGCCGGGCCGGTGGATGTGCAGCCGGAGCTGATGCACAACATGGACGTGCTGCCGCATCCGCACATCGGCCTCTCCACGGTCAGCTACCTTTTTGGCGGCCAGGTAACGCACCGCGACAGCCTGGGCGTGGAGCAGGTGATTCGGCCGGGCGAGGTGAACTGGATGACGGCCGGCAGCGGCATTGCCCACTCCGAGCGCTTTGAGGACCCCGCCACGCTGGCCGGCGGTGAGCTGGAGATGATTCAGACCTGGGTGGCCCTGCCGGAAAAGGACGAGGAATCGGCGCCTGCCTTTACCAACTATAAACCAGAGCAGCTTCCGGTGTTTACCGATACGGGCGTGTGGATGCGCCTGATTGCCGGGCATGCCTACGGGCTGCAGAGTCATGTGAAAACCCATTCGCCCATGTTTTACCTGCACGTGGTGCTGGAGCCCGGCGCCAAATTCGGACTGCCCAGGGAGCATGCGGAGCGCGGTATCTACGTGGCCAAGGGAAGTATAGAAATAGCCGGCCGAACCTATACCGTGGGGCAGATGCTGGTCTTTAACAAGGAGGCAAGTCCGGTGATACGGGCCAAAGAACACACGACGCTGATGCTGCTGGGAGGTGAGCCGCTGGGCGAGCGCTACATCTGGTGGAATTTCGTCTCGTCTAGAAAAGACCGCATCGAGCAGGCAAAAGCCGATTGGAAGGAGGGTCGCATCCTGTTGCCGCCTTCCGATAACCTGGAGTACGTGCCCTTGCCGGAGGATAAATCAAAGCCGGCGGAAGGTCCCGCGCCGCAGGCGCTTTCGTAAGAAGGGTTTCGGGTTGCAAACCAGACGGCGATTTGCTTTGTTAGCGGTTTATACTTCTGCCAAACCTTCATCTATCACCGAATCACCCGCATGATAGCACCTCCTGATTTGTTCCGGCTGCAGCAGCTCCGTTGCAGCGCTTTTTGCCAGCCCGCCACCTCCGAGTTTTACAACATCCTGCTGCTGGAGGGCAGTGGCCAGCTTAGCCTGGATTTTACGGAGTATACGTTTGAGGGGAAGATAGCCCTGTTTACCTCACCTTATCAGCACCTGAGCATCAGCAGCACATCAGATGTAGAGGTGGAGCAGCTCACCTTTCACGGCGATTTTTACTGCATCGAGTACCATAAAAACGAAGTGGCCTGCAACGGACTGCTGTTCAATAACCTCTACAGCCGGCCCTTCATTAACTTAAAAGACAACGAGCTGCACCAGGTATTAGACAAGCTGCGGGGGGAGATTGAAAAGAACGAGGCCTACTCCGAGCCGGTGCTGCGAACTTATCTGCAACTCATCCTGGCCATCGCCAGCCGGGTGAAGCGGCAGCAACAGCTCGATGCCGCCGTCGCCCCAAACCCGATGGAGAAGTTCAGGGAGCTGCTGGAGCAGCACTTTCTCACCGAGCGAACCATCACCTTCTACGCCCAGGAAATGGCGCTTTCGCCGGGCGCTTTCTCCCGTAAGTGCCGGTTATACTTTGGCAAGTCGCCCTCGCAACTGTTGCAGGACAGGGTGGTGCTGGAGGCCAAAAAGCAGCTGCACCTTACGCACAAAAGTATAAAGGAGGTGGCCGTGGTCCTGAACTTCGACGACGAGCATTATTTCAGCCGCTTCTTTAAAAAGCATACAGGCGTGTCGCCCACGCTGTTCCGGGAGAAGGTGGGTATCTCGGTGGTGGCAGATTTGTCCATGAGATAGAAAAATATGTCCATGTTGCCGGGACAAAGTATAAAGTAGGTTTGCAACATGAAAGAACTCACACAAAACCTGCTTGTTCAATTAGCTGACGCACAGCGCTACTTTATTCATTTCATTCGCATCTCCATTTTTATTGTCATGGCCTGGATTGGGGGGCTGAAGGCCTTTCAGTACGAGGCGGATGGCATCGTACCCTTTGTGGCCAACAGCCCGTTCATGAGCTTTTTCTACAGCAAGGAGGCGCCGGAGTATACCAAGTATAAAAACAGGGAAGGGGAGGTGGTACCCGAAAACATCGCCTGGCACCAGGAAAATAACACCTACGCCTTCTCTTACGCCCTGGGCGCTGTCATCATCGCCATCGGCACCGTTACGCTGCTGGGTATTTTCAACGCCAAACTGGGCCTGTTAGGCGGCCTTCTGACCTTCGGCATGTCCATCGTAACGCTTTCCTTCCTCATCACCACCCCCGAAGTATACGTGCCGGACCTGGGCGGCCCGGACCACGGATTCCCTTACCTGTCGGGTGCAGGTCGGCTGGTGCTTAAAGATATAATCATGATGGCCGGCGGATTGGTGGTTGCCTCGGATGCCGCCAAGCGGCTGTTGGCGGAAAACCGGGTGAAAGCTGATAATGCAGCTGTTAGGGTGTGAATCCGTCAAGCTATACTTTGCTTTAGGAGGATGTTAAGTTTTACCCGAAACTGTCCCCTTGAGGGGACTATAGGGGTGTTTACATCTGCAGACATACACCACAAGCTGTTTAATGGCGCGAGCGCCCACGCTCGTGACCAAGTATAGTTTGGGCCTCCGGTCCAGTCGGATTACAAATCCGAGAAGATAAGAGGACACGGGTTGCAAACCCGCGCCAGCAATTAGGAGTGGGAGAAAAGTCCCCCTTTGAAGGGGGTAGGGGATGATAATCGGCTACAGACAATTCCCCTCCTCGGGAGGGGTAGGGGTGGGTTTACACCTTCACCAAAGTATAAATCGTAACCTGAGTCCTGTAAAGCATAAAGAGCGCGCCAACGCGAAAACATTTGCGAGAGTAAACGGTATTAACCCCGGAAGAGTAATATCAGGAAGAAGGGAAGAACTTCAACGCAAAGAAACAGGCGCGCTCCATGTACGAATTATTTTTTGAGGAATTTAACAAGAAGGTTCCGCTGACAGCGGAAGAGCAGGAGCAGATAAAGCACTACCTCACTCCCAAGAAGCTCCGCCGAAAGCAATACCTGCTGCAGGAGGGAGACGTGTGCAAGTTCATCGCATTTGTGGAAAAAGGCGCGCTACGGGCTTATTCCGTAGACGAAAACTTTACTGAGAACATCATCCAGTTTGCTCTGGAGGGATGGACCATCTCCGACCTCTACAGTTTCCTGACGGGGGAGCCCGCCGTGTACAACATCGATGCCCTGGAGGACTCCGAGCTGGTGCTCATCAGCAAGTCGGCGCACGAAGAGATGCTGCAGACAATTCCCAAGTATGAAACCTACACCCGCCTGAACATAACAGGCGCTTACCTGGCCATGCAGCGCCGGATAACCACCATCATCAGCTCCACGGCCGAGGAAAGGTACCAGGATTTTATCAACCTCTACCCGCATATCGCGCAGCGTGTACCCCAGCACATGATTGCCTCCTACATCGGCCTTACCCCTGAAACCCTGAGCCGCATTCGCAAAAAGCTCTCCTCGGGCAGGTAGTTTTCCTATCCTCCAAATCTCTTGATTTAAATCAACGGGTTTTCTTGACAATACGCAATGCGACAGGGCCCCTTGCCGCCGTACCTTTGTATTGTTCAAAGTACAGCGCATGATAACAAAGCAAACCATCACCATTGTAGGAGCCTCCGGAAGTACGGGCACAGCTATTTCCAGTAGCCTGTTACGGGGCAATTACCGGTTGTTGCTTTGCGGAAGTGACCTTGCCGAAGTACAGAAAGTGGTAGATGCGGTAAAGCGCCACATCGCCGCAGCGGAGGTGGAGGCCCTGGACTGTACGCTGGACGCCTGCTGGGAAGCGGACATCATCGTTCTGGCAGTGCCTTTTGCAGAAGTGCAGGAGGTGGCTGACCGGATACGGGAGGTGGTGAACCAGAAAGTGGTCATCAGCCTGGCCAGCCCGCAGGATAACGCGCACGATGCTCCGGCAACGGGTGTGGTGGCGGAGCTGCAAAAACTGCTGCCTTACGCTAAGGCGGTCAGGGTGTCTGCCAATCCCTTCACAGGCAGCAAACCGGCAGAGGCTTTCATCGCCGGAGACGACGCGGAAGCCCTGCAAACGGTTTCGGAGCTGGTGAGTACGGCCGGTTATCGCCCGGTGGTGGCAGGTGCCGGAACAACCGATGCTTCTGCAACAGAAGGGAAAGTATAAAGGGCCAGTCGGATAATCCTGAAACAGTAATTCAACTAAATTTCAACACCATAATTTAATTAAACACAAATTTTAACTTCTTATGAAAAGAGCATTTTTAATCATTTTCGCTTTCATTTCGCTTTCTGCTTTTACTGCCATCAACAGCGTGTGGACTAACGACGACGCTCACTCGCAGCTTGGTTTCACTGTAACGCACCTTGGTATTTCTGATATCTCCGGAACGTTTGATGATTTCGACGTGAACATTACCGCCACAAAGCCTGACTTCAGCGACGCGCAGGTTGAACTGACAGCCAAAACCGCTTCTATCAACACCCGAGTGGCAGACAGAGACAACCACCTGAAGAGCGCAGATTTCTTTAACGTGGAGAAATACCCGACGCTTACTTTCAAGAGCACCGGCGTGAAGAAAGCTGGCAAAAACGCTTACAAGCTTTCCGGTAACCTGACCATGAACGGCGTAACCAAGCCTGTAGCCATGGATATGGTGTACAAAGGATCTGTAGAGAACCCAATGAACAAGAAGCAAACGGCTGGTTTCCAGGTAACAGGCACTATCAAGCGCTCTGACTTTAACTTAGGTAGCGGCTTCCCGGCTCCAATGATTAGCGACGAAGTACGCATCAAGGCTGACGGCGAGTTTATCCAGTAATCCATACTTAAAGGAACTTACTATGAAGAGGCTTCTGAACGTATATCCGAGCGCCACTGGCATTGATGTGGCGCTACTGATAACCAGGGTAGCGGTTGCCTTCCTGATGCTGGTGCACGGGCTGCCCAAAATGGAACAACTTTTCGGAGACGGACCTATCCAGTTTCCGGCGGTGCTCGGCCTGAGTGCCGGCATCTCGCTTGCCCTGGCCGTTTTTGCCGAAGTAGTCTGTTCTATACTTATCCTGGGAGGGCTGGGCACCAGACTGGCTGCTATCCCTCTGCTCATCACCATGCTGGTAGCGGCGTTTTATGTGCATAGCGCAGACCCCTTTGCTCAAAAAGAGCTGGCCATCCTGTACCTGATTCCGTACGTGGTGCTGCTGCTGATGGGCAGCGGAAGATACTCCCTCGATTACCTGCTACTGCAGCCTTCCTATAAGCGAAAACTTTCGATGGAATAGTGTCCTTAGGGACTATTTCCTGAAAGTATGAATGTGAGAGCGCAGCACCTGCCTCTCCGAGATTAAAAGCATCGGGTCCGGCCTAACAAGGCCGGACCCGATGCTTTTTTAGTATAGGCACTTTTTTGAAGGGCATACTTTTATGGGCGGGCATCTACCTTCTCAACTCTGTCAAAGTACTCGCGCTGCAGTTCCAGCGTTTTGGTGTCTGCTTTCACGGCTTTCAGCGCCTTTACCAGCGTTTCCACCTTGTTCTCGGTGATGAGCTTACCCATTTCCTTCGAGGCTTTGGCGCCCTCTCCGGCGTAGTGGTTGGGGTAGCTGGCGTACCACCAGATACCGGTGTAGAGGTTCGGCAGGGAAGCCATGCGCTTCTGGTCTTCCCCGGACTCCGTTGTGGCAAGGTTCTGCTTCACCAAATCGGGGCGCAGGTAGAGCAGGGTAGAGGTTTCGTTTTCACCGGCATGCATGTCGCCGGCCGGGTCAGATTTGCGCAGCTTCTTTGCCTTTTCCGCGAAAGCCGGGTCCTGGCCGGGGTCGAAGAAGTACACGGCGTAGTCGCGGCGCTTCTCCAGCTGGGCCTGCACAAAGTACCGCAGCAGCTGCGGGTTGCCACCATGGCCGTTCACGATAACAATCTTATCGAAGCCGTTCCGGGCGATTTCCTCCACAGTGGCCTCCAGCAGATCCCATACCACCCGGCTGGGCAGCGCGAAGGTGCCCGGTTGCTGCTTTGCTTCGTACACCTGCCCGTAAAAGTAGTCCGGGAAAACAACGGCATACTCCTGCTTGGCGGCCCTGGCAGACCATTCCCGCACGTGAATCAAATCAGAACCAAGCGGCGCATGCGGGCCATGCTTCTCCAGAATACCGATGGGCAGGATACAAGTGCGGTTTGACTTCTCGAGGGCTTTGGGCCAGTCGTTGGCGGTGAGTTCGTCCCAGCGGTACGGGATGTTTTGCGCCACGGCAGTAGACGCCGCGAAGAGAAATAAAAGTAAAAGAAGTCGCATAGGTTAGAATAGGTTAAGGTGAGATTATACTTTGTGAATATAGTATTCCTGTGATTCAGTTGCAACGTTTCTTTGTCTGTTTAAACCTGAATATGTGCTGCTTGTCTTGGTCGCTTTCTGTTCCTCTCATTGGACCATTGGAAGGGCTGTAGACGAAGGCCGCCGGGATTTGTAGCTTGCTGAACAGCATAAAAAAGCATCGGGCCTGACTTCGCGAAGCCGGGCCCGATGTTGAAAAGTATAAATGCTTGCCTGAAGCTTAATGGAAGAACAGGTAGGCGATGAAGATGGCGGCAATCACGCCTGCCAGGTCGGCCAGCAGGCCGCACGTGAGCGCATACCTGGACTTACGGATTCCTACCGAGCCAAAGTATACAGCCAGGATGTAGAAGGTGGTTTCGGTAGAACCCTGGAAAACGGAAGCCATCCGCCCCACAAAAGAATCGGCCCCGTAATTGGTCATCGCCTCCACCATCAACCCGCGGGCGCCGCTGCCGCTCAGCGGTTTCATAAAGGCCACCGGCAGGGCAGGCACGAAGTCGGTGTTCATACCGGTCAGGCCGATAAGGTAGGCAATACCATCCACCAGCATATCCAGCGCGCCGGAGGTCCGGAACACCCCGATAGCCACCAGTATCGCCACCAGGTACGGAATAATAGTAATCGCGACCGTGAATCCTTCTTTAGCACCTTCGATAAAAGCCTCGTACACATTCACTTTCCTGAAAAGTGCCAGCCCAATAAAGGAAATGATGATGGAGAAAAGAATGACGTTGCTGGCAACGGTGGAGATAACGCTTACCTGCTCCTGCGGGATAGTAGAGAAATAATAAATCAGGCCGCCGATCAGCACGAGCAAAGTACCCAGGTAAGCCAGGATAACCTTGTCGAACAGGTTGATGCGCTGGTAAATGGCCACGGTAATAAGGCCAACCAGTGTAGCGAAGAAAGTGGCCAGAAGTATCGGGATAAATACATCAGAAGGGTCGGCGGCCCCCAGCTGTGCCCGGAACACCATGATGCTGATCGGGATGATGGTGAGGCCGGAGGTGTTGAGCACCAGAAACATGATTTGCGCGTTGGAGGCCCTTTCCTTTTCGGGGTTGAGCTCCTGCATCTCTTTCATGGCCTTCAGACCGAGGGGAGTGGCGGCATTATCGAGCCCCAGCATGTTGGCCGAAAAGTTCATCAGGATAGAGCCGTAAACCGGGTGGTTGTTGGGGATTTCCGGGAAGAGGCGGTGGAAAAAAGGCCCCACCAGCCGGGCCAGGATGGCCACCACGCCCCCTTTTTCGCCCACTTTCATCAGTCCCAGCCAAAGCGTCATCACGCCCGTCAGGCCCAAAGAAATCTCAAAGCCCAGCTTGGCATTGTCGAAGGTGCTGGCCACGAGCTTCTGAAAAATCTCGGTATCGTTAAAAAAGATGAGTTGAAACAGCGCAATTGCAAAGGCCACCAGGAAAAAGGTAGCCCAGAGGTAATTTAAAACCATTGGCTAAAAGGTTGGATAGGTTCGGATTTAGCCTGTAAGATACAAAGCCGGTATAAGAAAAACCATTGGCCTTTTGGCTGAACCAATGGTTTTCCGGGAATATTTTGCCGTTAGAGCAGCAGTATACTACAGCACGAGACCATGGAACAGCTCCGGCTTTTCAGCGCTCAAGTCATACACAAAACCATTTACCACAGCATAGCGCAGCTTCCCTTTCTCATCGGAAAGTATAAAGTTGGCGTCGCCGTTCAGGTTTAAGTCGTGGTCAACTTTACTAGAGGTGCTTACCACATTAAGCGGCAATTCCAGCGGGTTTATACTTTCCGGCAGCTGCTGCACCTGCACGGTGGTATAGCCTTTGGCCAACAGGCTCCTGGCGCGGCGCGGTTTGAGGTCGGCTATACTTTTAAAGGGCTTGTCGTATATTTTGCCAGGCTCCAGGCGCAACCCCGATGCGTCGATTTCCTCGTACCCGTGGAAGATGCTCATGTCACCCACCTGCGCCACCGAACTGCGGTGGTAGAAGCCCTTGCCAACCGGAGCATCTTCTTCATCCCGGAAAACACCTACATCCAGCAGCACGTCGTGCCCGCCGCGGTGGAAACGTACATTGCGCAGCACCAGGTCGTAGAGGTTACGCTCGTTCTGCGGGATTTTATAGTAATCGTCCAGTGCGTAAGCGGTGTAGCCGTTCTCCGAAATAAGGTGCAGCGCCGAGAGGATAGAGGCGAAATTGAGCCGGCGTATGTGCTGCTTCTCCGGGTCGTTGGGGTAACCTCCTGACTCAATAAGAATCACGCTCGTTCCCCATTTCTGGATATTGTCGCCGAAAGCCCGAGGCTCGAACTCGTCGGAGTACTTGGCCACATGACCCGGCACCAGCTGCTGCAGCGCCTCGTTCATGCCCACAATCGTGCGCATAGCCCGCTCCCGCACGTGGTTTACGGTCTGGGCGTGGTCGAAGGCAGGGGCAAGGAAGGAGATGGTGGCGGGCTTGGGGCTGCTGCCAGCTGTGTAGTAGCGACTCTGGTCGTGCAGGTTAAAGCCGAACTCCGGGTTGAGGCTGTCGCGCAGGCTCTTGAGCAGGCGGGCCTCCGGGCTCTGCAGGCGCAGCGCGTCGCGGTTCAGGTCTATCTCCAGGGCGTTGTGGCGCCGGTACCGCTCGGCCCCGTCGGGGTTGAGCATCGGCACAAAGTATAAAGTGACGTTTTCGAGCAGCTGTTGGCGCAATGGGTTCAGCGCGTCGGACTGCTGCAGAAAGTTGAACAGGTCGAACAGGGCCATGGTGGCCGTGGGCTCATCGCCGTGCATCTGTGACCAGAGCATTACCTTGGTTTTGCCGCTGCCGGCCTTCACCAGGTAAATATCGCGCTGCTCCACCGACTGGCCTACTACCTGCACCTCGAACAGCGGGTTCTGGCGGAGTTGCTCCAGCAGCGGCACGATGTCCTGGTGCTTAAAGCGGCGGTGCTGCAGGCTCGGCTCTTTGTAAGTGGCGTGTTGGTCGAAGGCCTGCTGCGCCACCTGCGTTGCGGATTGCGACTGGGCCAGAACGTGTAAAAAGCTCATGAATAACAGGATGAGGGTAAAAGGTTTACGCATCGGTGCACGGGTTTAGAGGTGGCACTGCTTCAGCCGGGTAAGTTATAAAGTATAGCGCTGGAATGAAATGCCTGTTTATACTTTTTGTGTATCACCCCACCCCAACCCTAAGAACAGGGGAGGGAGTTTGCAGTACCGGTTCCAACCACCCCTAACCCCTCCTTGTCTAAGGAGGGGAGTCTGTAGTTACTTTGGCTGAAGTGTAAGCTTCGTAGTGGCTGTTCTCGTGCGGACAGGTCGCGACCTGTCCCTACAAGAATAAATCTAGCCTCTCCTGGGAAGAGGACTATTAAGTTTACAGAAAACTGTCCCCTTGAGGGGACCACAGGGGTGTAAAGCCAATTGCAAAAGATTTCACTACAAGTAAACACCCCTATTGAGCTCTGCTCGCAAGTTTCGAACTCTCGTTCTCACTTGTCCTCAAGGGGACAGTCTATACTTGTTCCATCGCATAGGCAGCGGCTATCGAATGCTTCCCAGCCTTTGGGTGGAGCCCCTCGAGAGGTTCCGGTGACGAGCGACAGGGAGGCATTGCGACTTTAGGAGCAAAGGAAGCGAAAGCAGCTCGATGCCCTTATCGAGGGCCCCTACCCCCAAGGCGAGCCCTCTCGGGCTTGAGAGCTCCAAAGTATGATGTGCAACAATAGGTAAGTTAGTCTGGAGGAGGAACGGTGGCTAGAAAGTATAGCCTGTTTCAAGTGGAAGGAAGCAGGGGCTCAGGGAAGTATGAACCGGAAGTGTAACTAAAGTATAAAAGTGTAGCCGAAGTATAAGTATGGTTTTTCGAGCCAGCTGGGTTACAAACCCAACACTACCAACACCATAGTTAGGCACGAGTTAAAAACTCGCGCCAGCGGGGGCAGCGAGATGGTTAAAGTATAAGTCAAGTATAAAGCCATACATCAAAAAGTATGAAGTATAAAAGGAGCCTCCCGGCATAAACCAGGAGGCTCCCTTTATACTTTGCAGTTGTTCTAAAACTACTCCGCCACGGCCTCTATCACTGAAACCGAAGAAGCTCCGAAGAACCCGATGGCGCCGCCCGAGATGTTGGTTGGCGAATTGGCCGGGGTGCTTTCGAAGGGGCTGCCGGAGGAGTTCTGCTGTGCCTGCAGGGCGTACCAGAACTTGTAAGCCGGTTTATCCATGCCGTACAACTCTACTCTCAAGAGGTCGCCTTGCTGGACAGGGAAGAACATATCCGCATGGCCGTAGTTGCCGTCGTAGATGTCGTCGCTGAGCACGGCCAGCTCGTCGGGCTCCAGCTCCCCGTTGATGAAGACGTTCCAGCGGTAGTAATTGCCTTTGCCGGCCGGGTCCTGGAAGTGGAGGATCGGGTAGTAGCCTTCGTCCTGCATCTGCGTTTTCTTCTTGAACTCAAAGGTCAGCGAGTCGATGGGCGAAACGGTGGGCATGTAGCTTTGGGCACTATACTCCTTGCCGGCCACTACGGCTCTAAAGTAATAAGTATAACCCGGCGTGCCCTGCAGCTTGGTGGTCTGGTAAAGGCCATCCCCAGCCGTAACCAAAGTATCAGCGTTGCCGTGGTTGTCGGTGATGATGACTAGCGCACCGTTCACACCGGGAGTGCGGCCCTCGTCCAGGTAGCCTTTGGTGGTAGACAGGCGCACGGTGTAGGGGCCGGGCTGGTCGGTTACCAATCCCTCTACTACCAGTTTGGTGTCAGAAGTACGGAGTTCATAATCGATGACCTCTTCGCAGCTGGTAAAGCCCAGCGTGAGCATGGCAGCCACGTATAAAAATATCTTTTTCATAGTATGTCAGGCGTTGAGGATTAGAAGTTGAAGTTATAGGTAAGCGATGGCAAAAACCCGAACAGGTACGTTTTCACAGCCTCGGTTTTGGTCCGATCGTCCTCGCTCTCGCGGAAGTAGATGGAGAAGGCGTTTTTGCGGGCATAGGCGTTGTAGATGCTCAGCGTCCAGGAGCTGCTATACTTCTTGAACTCGTTGCTGGGTTTCTCATAGGTGGCCGATAGGTCAAGGCGGTGGTAGTCGGGCAGGCGGTAACCGTTGCGCTCGGAGTATAGCGGATAGGTTTTGCCGTTGTACTCGTAGCGGCCCACGGGCATCGTGATGGCGCCGCCGGTGCTGTAGGTCCAGTTGGCTCCGAAGTTTATACTTGGTGTAAACTGGTAGGCCAGCACCAGGTTGCCGGAGTGGCGGCGGTCGTGGCGGGGCGCGTAAGGCTTGCCGTCGTTAATGCCCGGCACGGTGCGATCGGTCTTCGACAAAGTATAGCTTACCCAGCCGGTCAGCAGGCCTTTCTGCTTGCGCAGGAAAAACTCTGCCCCGTAGGCCTCGCCGGTGCCGCGCAGCAGCTCTGTCTCCAGGCGCTCGTTGAGGAAAACCTCCGCGTAGTCTTTGTAGTCGATTTGGTTATCCATCCACTTGTAGTATACTTCCACGGAACCCTCAAACATGTTGTCGGCAAAGTTGCGGAAGTAGCCGGCGGCCACCTGGTCGGCCATCTGCGGTTTTACATAGGTGCTGCTCGGTATCCACACATCAAATGGCATGGCCGAGGTGGAGTTCGACACCTGGTGCACGTACTGCAGGGTGCGGTTGTAAGAGGCCTTAATCGAGCTCACCTCGTTCAGGTCATACTTGGCGGCGATGCGCGGCTCCAGCCCGCCATAGGTTTTTATTTTCTCGAAGCGGCTGTACTTCACGGTATCCACCGGATTCTCAAAATTCTCGTCGTACAGGTACACATCACCCGGCCCCACGTTGGTGAAGCGGGAGTAGCGCAGACCGTAGTCCACGGTGAGGCGGTCGGTAATCTGGTGCTCGTTGCTCAGGTACACGGCCGACTCCAGGGCGCTGGTGGAGTTAAGTTTCAGCTCGTTTATGTAAGATTTCTCTCCCGGCTTTACTTCGGCCGGCATAAAGTTGTGGTAAGTTACCTGCAGGCCAAAGCGCAGCTGGTTTTTGGGGTTCAGGAAGTACGTATAGTCGTTCTTGATGCCGTAGTCCTTGATGTTCGACTTCCAGGTAAACTCCGACTCCTCTTCTTTGGAGCCCAGGGCATAGTCAAAGTCGGAGAAGATGAAGGTGGTGTTGGAAAACAGTCGGTCGTTGAAGAGGTGGTTCCAGCGCACGGTGGCCGTGGCGTTGCCCCAGTTCATCATCATATCCTTAGTAGCGGCCACGTCTCGTCCAAAGTAACCCGATACAAACAGGCGGTTTTTCTCATTCAAGGTATAGTTTACCTTGGCGTTCAGGTCGTAGAAGTATAAATCGTTGCCTTTGATGTCCTCGTCGCTGCTCAGTCCAAAGAACATGTCGGCGTAGGTGCGGCGGCCCGAAAGTATAAAGGAGCTTTTGTCTTTAACAAGCGGCGCTTCCACCGTCAGGCGGCTGGAGATGGTGCCGATGCCGCCGGACACCTCCATTTTCTGGTTGTTGCCTTCCTTCATGCGGATGTCGAGCAGTGAGGAGAGCCTGCCGCCGTGCTGGGCCGGAATCCCGCCTTTGTACAGTTGCACGTCCTTGATAGCATCAGCGTTGAACACGGAGAAGAAACCCATCAGGTGGGAGGCGTTGTACACCGGCGCCTCGTCGAGCAGGATAAGGTTCTGGTCGGCCCCGCCGCCCCGCACGTAAAAGCCGCTGGTTCCCTCGCCGGCGTTCTGCACCCCCGGCATCATCTGTATGGCCTTTATCAGGTCCACCTCGCCCATCAGCGCCGGCATACTTTTAATCTGGGCCACCTGCATTTTCAGGGTGCTCATCTCCATCGAGCGCACGTTGTTATCCTCTTTGCGCGTGGTGATTTCCACTTCTTTCAGCGTGGTTGCGTTCTGGCGCAGCGCTACGTCCAGTTTCTGGTTAGCGCCCAGTTTCAGGGGCCTGCTTTCGGTGATGTAGCCCAGGTACGTCACGAGCAGGGTGTAATCGCCCTGGGGCAGGGTAAGCGAGTAGAAGCCGTACTCGTTGGTGGCGATGCCCACGCCGGGCAGTTCCTGCACGCTTACCGAGGCCCCGATCAGGCCCTCGCCGGAGGCGCCGTCTTTCACGTAGCCGCTCAGGGTCACCCTGCTCTGGGCCTGCACTGCGGTTACCAGCAGGCAGAGCAAGAGGAATGTAAAAGTTAATCTTTTCATCATAGTTTTATTCTGTAGTAATGGCTGTATAGGAAATTTTGTGTGTCTGGATTTGATGGCGCAAAATTAGGCTGGCCATATCAACTGAATTTTACATAATTTTAGGTATGTGTTATAAAATTGTAAAGATGCTGGGATGGCCCGGAAAGGATAGGGGCGAGAGGCTGTTTGGCAGAGTTGTAATTTTTTTCATGGTCTTATTTTGTTGATAGTCAGGTGCGCTTCGCTCGCGGGTGAGAGCCTCCCCCGAAAGCGGGCGCAAAATTATGACTTCTTTTCAGCATGAAAAAGCCAGGCCTAAAACTTAACCTGGCTTTTATATGAATGGCGCGAAAGTATAGATGAAGTGCGTGTAACAGGGGACGCTTACCGGCTGCTTTGGAGCGGGCTAAGGCTGTTGATCCAGTTCACCATGTAAGCCACCACATCCGGGGCAATCGTTTCCTCCAATTGGCCATACTCTGCAATAAGGCCGGTGCTGGTGGTCTGGAACAGGTGGTTCTTGTTCTCAAACTCCTTGATGGTGTAGTGTGGGTTGCCGCCTTTCTGCAGCGCCTTCTCGATGCGTTGCAGGTTAACAGGCAGGATTTGCAGGTCTTTGGAGCCGTTGATGGCCAGCACCGGGCACTTGAGTTTCTGTAGCTCTGCCGCCGTGTTGCGGAACAGGTCCACGCGGTGTGCCGGCGACAGGAACTGCGTATACTCCTTCGGGTTAAGCGGGATGGTCATGTCCAATAGCTCGCGGTCCTGCTGGCTCAGCTTGGCCACTTCCTTCTCCATTTTTTGGAGCATCGCGTTGATTTTAGCTTTTGCCGCTTCGTTATCCGGCTCAGTGCGCACAATCTCAAACGCTTTTTTCAGGATTTTCTCATTCAGGTCTACGCCTGCCTTGCTCACGCCTACGGAAGTATAGTGGGCACGGCACTGTTCGTAGAAGAGCATCGGGGACGAAGGAGCCGCCGGGGCAGACATCAGCACCACATAGGCCACATCGTTGGAGCTATTGGCAGCAATCGGGGCAATCTCGGCACCCAGGCTATGGCCCATCAGCCCGATGCGTGCTTTGTCTATTTCGGGTCTGTTCTTCAGGTAATTCACGGCCGCCACAGCGTCGCCGGCGAGGTCTATCACACTGGCTGAGGCAAAGTCTCCGGTGGATTTGTTCACGCCTCTGTCGTCAGCGCGCAGCACGGCATAGCCGGCGCGGGTGAGCATGTCGGCCAGCACCAGGAACACCCGGTGCCCGAAGATGGTCTGGTCGCGGTCGTTAGGGCCGGAGCCGGGGATGAGCAGGATGGCAGGGTGCGGACCAGCCGTGGCAGGCATGGTGAGCGTGCCGGAGAGGGTCACGTTGGCCGCTTCGTTGCGGTAGCTCACTTCTTCCTCCAGGTATGGGTAGGGTTTTACAGGCTCCTGCGGACGTTTGGCGCGGGCCACGGGCAGCTTGTCCACCTTCTTCATGTTCATTGGGAAGGAATCTTTGCTGTTCTGGGCCAGGCCACCCTGAAGGGTAGTGGCATCGAGCAAAACGCCTTTGTAGGTGGCGTTCAGGGCCAGCACTTTTAGCGTCAGGGCGCTGCCGTCAAATACCACTTCGTCTACCGGAATGTCATACACTTTTTGGTCGAGGCTATGCAGCACCGCCTTCAGTTGCTGGTCTTGGGTGGTTTCAATCTCAAAGGCAATGTTCATCTGCACATCTTTTTTGATTTCGAGTTGACCGAGCCAGATGCCGTGTATGGTTTGGTTTTGCTGCGCCTGTGCAGCAACGCAGAAGATGCTCAGCAGTAGGATAGTGAAGGAAAGAAAAGAGAAGCGTAGCGGTTTCATGGTTTTATCTTGCTTAAGGTTTGATAGTCAGGCGCCTTGCCTGATTTGATGATTCAAACCTAGCATGCTTTCTCCTTCACAAAAAATCAAATCCGGCAACACCCATACTTGCTCCACCAACACCGGATTTTATACTTCAAGGAGTGTTTGTCCATCCTTTTTCAAGTTCACATAAAAAATTGCCTAGTTCATCCAGCACAGTAGGGAAGGTGTGGCGGGTTTTATACTTTTAGGGGGAGGTGAGACCCCACCCCGGCCCTATCCTAAGAGCAGGGGAGGGAGTTTTGTAGGACCGGGTCCAACCACCCCTGCCCCTCCTTAGCCAAGGAGGGGAACTTGTCATTACTGTTGCCAAAGCATGAGTTTTATAGTCAAAGTATTAACACCCCTGTAGTCCCCTCAAGGGGACACTTATACTTGTTACATAGCAAAGGCAGAAGCTATCGATTCTGTTTCCAGCCTTTGGGTTGAGCGCCTTCTAGATTTCCGGTGCCGCTGTGGCGGCATTGCGACCGAAGGGCAGCAAAGGAAATGTAGACAGCGCGATGCCCGAAGGCGAGGCCTCCCGGCCTAGGAGGGGAGAAAGTATGAGTTGAAACGATAGCTTATGTAAGACTGGAGGATGAACGGCAGCTAGTAAGGATAGCATGCTTCAGGTTGCGGGAAGCAGTGGCTAAGGAAGTATAAAGTATACACAAAGTATAGGTATGGCTTTTCAAGCCAGTCAAGTTGCAAACTTGACACCATTGTAGGACACAAGTCTGAAGACTTGCGGAGGCTGTAAAATAAACTGTGTCAAAGGATTAGGAGTATTACCTTTAACACAGTCACCATGGAAGAGAAAAACGAGCTGGATCTGGAAAAGATCA
>NZ_QBKI01000003.1 GCF_003054055.1 Pontibacter mucosus
GTATAAGTATAAGTATAAGTATAAGTATAAGTATAAGTATAAGTATAAGTATAAGTATAAGTATAAGTATAAGTATAAGTATAAGTATAAGTATATGGCCTTACCTACCTGCAAAGGACACTTTAGATACTATGCTTACTTATTTAGAAACCTGTAGAAGAGTATGCCACCTGCTGCGTAGAGCACTGTGTCTACCCAATCGCCGGTATAGCGGGGCATAAACTGGGGGAAGAAAACCTCAAAGGCCAGCGAAAAATACAGCACCGTAAACGCCACCTGGTACCCGGAAAGACGAACATGGGCACCGTAAAAGAAGCGCAGTACAAACAAGGTGGCCGTGAGCACCAGCGGTAGGCAAAGCAGATCGTCCAGGTAATGCTGCACCCACCAGGGCCGGGGCAAGTCCAGCCAGCGCCATCCCCAATGCCCCACGTACACCGCCGCCAGCACCCAGAAAAGCGGACGAAGGGTGCCCCAACTTAGCCGGCCAGCAAGGCGATCAGCCACAGGAAAAATGAGATGATGGACACAAAGGCAATCTGAAAACCAAGTCCTATCCTTTTGAAGAACCTGATAAACCAGTGGTCGTCTGGGTTAATCTCTATAAATTTCAGGGAGTAACGCTCTTCCTCCTCCTGCCTGCGTTCCTCCCGCGCCTGCTGGCGGGCAACAGCAACCGGATCAAGTATACCTTGGCAATGCTCGCATCGGTCGGTCGGGTTTTGGCTCCAGCGGGACCATTGGCCGCAATGAGGACATTTCTTACTGGCGTTCATAGGTATTTCAAGTATAGCTCACCTGTACAGCAGCTTGCTGAAACGGGTAAGGGTAATACGGATTTACGTGAGTTTTAAAAGAAAAAACTACCTCGCTCAGTTGAGCTAATACAAAGGTAACGAATTATTCGTAATTTAGCTCCAAAGAGCTAAGATGAAAGAAAAGATTATCAGCCAGGCTGTGGAGGTCTTTAACAGAAAAGGCATCAGCAAAACCACACTCCGTGATGTTGCCCGTGAATTAGCAATTAGCGATGGGCACCTGCGATATTACTTTAAGACCAAGGAGGCTCTGGTGCACGCTATCTTTTCCGAAATGGAACGGGAGATAACAGCCTATGCGACCGAAACTGCCAGCGACGTTACAGCTGCCCAGGCACTGGCGGCACCCCTGACGAACATTTACAGGGTCATGTACCGGTATGTTTTCTTTTTTGTAGAGTCGGCGGCTATACTTGAGACATTCCCCAAAGTATACGCGTCCTATGAAAAGCTATTCCAGAGCAGAAGAGAATTGTTCTTAGCCATTTTTGAAGAGTACAAACGGAGCGGCGTATTTGAGGACAGCGTGGAAGCCCACCTATTTCCACTGCTGTTTGAGCAGGTGTTTATCGTGTCGGATAGTTGGTTGCGGTACGCGCGCCTCCCGCAGAACCGCCACCTTACCCAGGAGAATCAAATCCGGCATTACGTAGCTGTAACGGTAGCCTTGCTGCTGCCATACTTTAACACCCGCTTAAAAAATGAGGTAACTGCCTGGCTGAAGCAAAATGACTAAAATTACTGAGTAGGGCTATCGGGTAGAAGCCATTAATGGGACACGCAGCTGTGAAAAGTATACTGCTGTTAGCGGTTGACATTCAGTGCGTTTGCTGATAAACATTCAAGTAATAACGGAGTTTTTGGTATTATGATAATATTTTATATTAACCTGTTGTTGCTGTAGCCTTACCCGAACTTTCGTAGCCTTAACTACTATTCCCTTCTATCCGGTGAAACGCTACCTCACTTATATTCCTCTGTAGCGTATGGTAAGTATAGGCAAGATATATCTCACGCTAGCTTGAGTAAGCCTTTCACTCTGCCATTATTGTTCTAATTCCCGTAGCAGACCCTTCAAGAAGCAAACGTTTCTAGTGCTCGCTTGTCTTATCCACTCCAATTGCATCAATTCCAAATTGTATGCCGGTAATAAACATTTCCTGATGAGATGTTTTTGCGTTGCCCAATCTGCTGCATCTCCTGTGCAGTAACTGAGAACACCACAGTTAAACTGCTATTTTGATCTTGGAGCGTCGTCTTCAGGGCAGTTTCCTTTATTTGCTTTTCTGGCTCCTCGATGCGCCGGCAGCGGAACCATGCTGGCCGGTCTGTATCAAATCTTAGGTGCTTGTACAACTCCTTCTACTTACTAAAATCACCCTATTAACAATGTTAAATGTGGTTGAATTAAAAGAGCATATCATGAAAACAATTTTAAAAATTTTTGGAGGATTTATACTTCTCATCAGTATAGGTTCTTGTTCGAAGGATGATTTTGAACCCCTGGATCCGTGTAAGAGTGTTCAGAACTATAACAATGGCATGATCAATTCTTACAGCAATGGAGTCGTGCTTCAATGGAATGAATTGTTGAGTCAGTCTGTCGATCAGCAGCTGCCGCAGCCTACTGAAGTGAAACTTTATGCCATGGTTACGCTGGCAATGCACGATGCCCTGAATAACGTGGTTCCGAAATACGAGACCTATGCCTTGGATAATGCAAGTGCAGACGCCAGCAGGATCACGAAAAAGAACATTCATGCCATTGCCGATGCTGCGGTTTCGCAGGCAGCCCACGACATGATGGTACAGCTTTACCCGCTTGCCACCGCGTCTGCCGATTCCTTATTAAGTCAGGTTTTGACGGGTATTACTGATTCGGATTTAAAAACCAGGGGCATTGATGTTGGTAGGAGAGCAGCAGCTGCCGTGCTGGATAAAAGAAAAAGTGATTTCCAGTTAGCCTTTGAAAGCTACCCCGGAGGCACTGCACCCGGAGAATTCCGGGTTGATTATTTGCCGTGGTCGCAGCCTGGGCCTTGGCCTGCCAATGCAGTGTTCGCCCCCAACTTGGGAAGCCTCACACCGTTCGGCATTAAATCCGGAAACCAATTCAGAGACGATGAAGCCCCGTACCCATTAAATTCAAAAGAGTATGTAGCAGATTACAATGAAGTCAAATCCCTGGGTTGCAAAGACTGCCCCGGCAGAACCAGCGAACAAACAGAAATCGGTGCCTTTTGGGTGGAAACGTCCTCCAGTTATATGAACAGGATGGCCAGGGCCTTAGTCGAACAGAGGAAACTGAATGGCTGGGAAGCTGCAAGGCTGATAGGGCTTATCCAAATGTCGTTGATAGATGCTTACATCGCTTCTTTTGAGGGAAAGTACCACTATAAGACCTGGAGGCCGATTACAGCCATAAGAAACGGGGATTCAGACGGAGTGGACGCTACCGTTGGAGATGCTGGCTGGGAGCCAGTCTTTAACACGCCTCCTACTCCGAACTTTCCTTCCACACACGCCTACGGTGCAGCTGCAGCCGCAGCGGTCTTTAAATCCTATTTCAAGTCTGACCAAATCAACCTGAATGTTACCAGTCCCTACCACTTGCCTGGCGTTGAGCGTAATATCAGAAGCTTTTCGCAAATGGCTTATGAAAGTTCTGTCTCCAGAATATACATAGGCTATCATTTCAGACAAGATGTTGAAGTGGGGCAACGGCAGGGTAAGAAGCTAGGAAAGTATGTGTACGAGAATAATTTACGGGAGCTGAATCAATGCAATATGGAGGAGAATATGAGCACTTCGCCTGAAATGTAGGGCATCGTTTAATTGGGAGATCAGGGGAGTAATGTTAAGAAAAGAGACTTTATTAGCCTTGGTTCCTGAACCAGAACTGTGCGTGCAGTACTGGTGCTCATGATGGCAGGCACCTGTACCTGCCAGTAAAAATCATGCTATGATAAAAGCCGCTCCATGTAAAATGGAGCGGCTTTTTTGCTGTAGTAGTCGAAAGGGTGGTCTTATCAAACTTTACTCACATGAGTTTAAAAATACTTCCATACTTTCTGTGTAAGGAACGAGAAAGGGATCTTGGTCGGATTATTCGGTCTATTTCAATACAAATAATTGTAAGTTCCTATTAATTAGTTGCCTTATACTTGGTGGTGTTGATAGACGAAGAGACTTTATCGACGTAAAAGTACCTGTTACGCACGTTGAGTTGCGCTTAGGTCCTGAACTAATTTTTCCCAAAGCTGCCTCAAGCAGTTATAACACCCTGTTTTCATCTGTCTCCTCCTGGCGATGATGCAGCTGAAATAGAAAGCTCACCCTCTTTGCCCCTGCTAGCAAGGTGCTCATCAACTGCACGTGATGGTCATTTTGTTTCTTGCCTTGATGCCAGACCATGTAGTTGAAAGTATAAAATAAACAAGGGGTATGAAAAAAGTATCCTTTTTCCTTTACCTGATTATTATCGGGTTATTATTCACAGTGGTTGCCTGCCGCGACCGTAAAACCGAAGACAAGAGCGAGGCCAAAACAGATAACAATACCAATGCAGCTGCTAACCGCAGCAGGCCAAACATTCTCTTGATAGTGGTGGACGACCTGGGCTACTCGGACCTGTCACCGTTTGGTGGGGAGATCCGCACCCCCAACATACAACGCCTGGCGGATAATGGGCTGATTGTACAGAACTGTTATACTTCGCCGCTGTGCGCGCCCTCCCGGGCCATGTTCCTGTCCGGCATGGACAATCACATCAGCGGCGTGGGTGCCATGCCTCCTTTTCAGGCGGCCAGCCAATACATGCAGCCTGGTTACGAAGGATACCTGAACGACCGCGTTATGACTCTGCCTGAAGTGTTGCGGGAAAACGGCTACCATACCTACATGAGTGGCAAATGGCACCTGGGGCACGAGAAAGGCAGGAGACCGTTTGAGGAAGGCTTTGAGCGCAGCTTCTCCTTTCTGGGTGGGGGAGCCAGCCATTTCAGCAATATTTTCCCGTTAGGGCCTGAGGAGGTGATCCACACCGTGTACTACGATGACAGCGTGCAGGTGAAAAAGCTTCCGGATGATTTTTACTCTTCCAATTACTACGCCGACAAAATGATCCAGTACATCACCGAGCAAAAAGACGATGCCCCTTTCTTCGGCTACCTGGCTTTCACGGCACCCCACGACCCGCTGCACGTGCCCGACGAATGGATGGATAAGTATAAAGGCGCATACGACAAGGGGTACGATGCCATTCGCCAGGTACGGATGGACAACATGAAAAAACTAGGGCTGATACCTAAGGACCTTCCCATTAACCCGGGTTCCGGTGAATTTAAAAAGTGGAACGAGCTATCGGCGCAGGAGAAAAAGCTGCAGGCCCGCCGGATGGAGCTTTACGCTGCCATGCTGGAGATCATGGATCTGGACATTGGCCGTGTGCTGGAGGCCTTGCAAAAGGCAGGCAAGTTGGAGAATACAATTGTCATGTTGATCGGCGATAACGGCGCTAACCCCAAAGATCCATCGTTTTACAAAACGAACATGAAGCCGTTTGACAACAGCCTGGAGAACATGGGCAAACCCAACTCTTTTGTGTCGCTGGAAGGGGCCTGGGCAGAGGTGACCGCAACGCCTTATGCATACTTCAAAACTACCACGGGAGAGGGCGGTATCCGGGTACCATTCATTATTTCCGGGCCGGGCGTTACTTTAAAAGGAGTGGATGCAACCAACAAAATCCTAGGCACCGACATTATGCCTACGCTGCTCGATATCACCGGCATAGAACGGCCGGATACATACAAAAACAACAAGCTGGCAGCCATGACAGGAACAACTTTCAATGAAATGCTAGGCAAAAAAGGAAGCACCGTGCGGGATGAGGAGAACGGCTTTGGGGTTGAAAGCCTGGAAAATAAAGCCTACATCAAAGGCGATTGGAAAATCCGGTTCGTTATGCCTCCGTTTGGCGACGGAAAAACCTGGCACCTGTTCAACCTGAAGGATGACCCAAGGGAGCAACGTGATTTGGCGAAGCAAAACCCGGACAAACTCAATGAACTGCTTGGAGATTGGGGCGCTTACACGCAGGCGGTAGGCTATATTCAGTTCAACGGGGGCAGAGCGTACGAAGTGCTGGGGCCAAAGAACTTCTTTAAATCGGAGCTGGATTCTACGAACCGTGCTCTTCTCGAAAAAGCAAAGTTGGAAATGGTCCGAGGTGGAGAATAAGCGGCACGCATGAAGTCCTCGCCTGATATCGGGCAGGAAATTACAGGTTTCCGATGTGATTCTTCTCAGTAGGTAGAAAGCGTCATTCATTGAGATATGCCTTTCACCATCCTCTAAAACCAAACATTGCAATTTAAGTCATGATAAAGAACTATCTGAAAATCGCCATACGGATACTCTGGAAGAACAAGCTTTTCTCGTTAGTCAATATACTGAGCTTGTCATTGAGTATGGCGGTTGGAGTTATTCTTTTCACATTCGTAAAGGCCAATCACGATACAGACCATTTCCATCCAAAACTAAATCAGATAGTACGGATACTCACGCAGGAAACAAATGCGGCGGAGCAAACCAAATGGGCAACAGCTCCATTGCCATTGGCGCCTCAAATGGACAGTATCTCCTTTGTTGAAAAAACGGTAAAAGTACGTCTGGCAGGAAAACATAACCTGCAAACCGACGGAGGCGATGTACCTATTGACATAAAATTTTCGGAACCTTCTTTTTTTGATGTTTTTGGCTTTAAACTGCTGTCAGGCAGTGCACAAAGGCTTGCCCATAATCCCAACACCCTTTTTTTAACTGAAAAAACAGCAGAAAAGATATTTGGTAACGCCAATGCCTTAGGACAAACGGTTCGGTTTGAAAAGCTGGGCTCTTATACCGTGGAGGGAATTATCGAGGCCCCGCCCTTAGAGACCCATCTCCCCATTGAGGCTATGCTTTCTATGAATGCTGCTGAAATGCTTGAAAAGAGAGGGGCAATCCCTGATGTTTCACAAAACTGGGGAGACTTCAAGAGTGCAGCCATTTACGCCCGTTTAGCATCAGAAGACAACATAGAGCAGCTCCATACAACGCTCCAAAACTATGCCCGGAAATCGGATAAGAGCAAGCTTCAATTCCTGGCCCAACCCATAGAAGACATCACCCCCCGAAACAACGACATTAAAAATGACCACCATGCGGGTGTTGATTGGACGGGCATAAAAACGCAGCTATTTTTAATTCTCTCCTTAACCCTGTTGTCTGCTTTCAACTACATCAGTCTGGCATTGGCGCGTGCCTTCTCCCGGGCGCGAGAAGTAGGCATTCGCAAAACCTTAGGCGCAACAAGAGAACAAATCATTGGTCAGTTTTTAATGGAATCGACTCTTGTTTCCCTGTTGGCCATGATGTTTACAGTACCGTGTGTTAATATTTTAGGGCACTACGTACCCGATATGGACATGGCGTTTGCCTGGGATACAACCTTAGCTTTAGGCTTGCTAACCTACGCCGTTATCACAGGCCTGGTCGCAGGGGCATTTCCATCTTGGCTGTTGTCAGCGTTTGAGCCTATACAGATTTTGCGGAAAATGAAGAATGTGAAGCTGTTCCGGGGTGTTGCTGTGTACAAAGCTTTGGTTGTCTTGCAGTTTTCAGTGACCATCATGCTGATGATATTTTTCGTCATATTGGCTGATTATGAAAGAAGAAACAATGCAACCATTAGCTCCATCATGACACCTGATATCCTGACACTTGATTTGAAAGGTGAAAAGTATGGAAACCTGCAAAACGAGATAAGCCAGTTAAGTCAGGTAGAAACGACTTTGGCAACGAACTGGTATTACGATGCTTTCAAAACGGGGAGTAGTGCTGTACAGCTGAAAGATAAAACGCTGAAAATAAAGTATGTAAGCATTGATCCGAAAACAATTGAAACAGAAGGTATCAGCTTAAAATCCGGGCAGAGTTTTCCTGAAAATATGCCCCAGCATATGGAGCAGTATGTGCTGGTGAATGAAGCTGCCGCAAAATTACTGGCGCCTGAGGCGGAGACGTTAGTGGGGCAAAACCTGTTACTGGACTCCGCCTCTGTACAAGTCATAGGCATCATGCCCGACCAGATTTTTGACGAACCAATCCCGTTAATCTATCGCTATTTGCCAAATGAAATAACCTCCCTGGTCATTAAAATAAAGCCAGGTTCAGAAATGGCAGTGACCCAGGCCATTCAATCCCTATGGGAAAACCATTTTCCTGAAAAAACGGCAAGTATTCAAAATCTGAAAGCCCTGTATTCGGGAGAAGGCAGTAGGGAGAGAATAGGCTTTTTTGGATTCTTTGCCCTTGTCGTCATGCTAATTGCTGCTTTGGGCGTTTTAGGCATCGCCAGTTACTCCGTAGAGGTACGCACGAAAGAACTGGGTATAAGAAAAGTAATGGGCGCGAGCAACGTGAGGTTGGTATGGACAGTTACCAAGGATTTTGTCATGCTTATCCTGGTTGCCGGGCTTATCGGCGTTCCGGCGGGTGTGTTCTGCGGCGATTTATTACGCAAAGAAATGGGCCCTCATGTTGATTTGAGCTTTCTGAATACAAGCATCGGCTTTGCTTTGGTTGCCCTGGTTGGGTTGTTGACTGTCCTATCCCAAACCATTCGAGCGGCGCAAATTGAACCTGTAAGAGTTTTAAAAGTAGAGTAAGAAGGTATAACACCCAGAGGCAGGTTATAACGATGGCAAGACAATTAACTCTATTCCGTGACAACATGACGATACGCTACATCATGGCCCAATCCGTTGGTGAGGCAGGAGATTTAAAAGCGGGTCTCCTGGTATAAAAGTAACTGCAGTGGTGTCCGAATAGCGACCGAAGTGCATAAAAAAAGCCGCTCCAGTTTTAGCTGAAGCGGCTTTGGTAGCCCGTAGGGGAATCGAACCCCTGTTACCAGAATGAAAATCTGGCGTCCTAACCCCTAGACGAACGGGCCGTTCTGTCTGATTGTGGTGCAAATATAGCGCTCGTTTCCTTTACTGCAATAGCCCCCAGTGATTTTTTTATAAGTTCAGCAGAAACCTGCTGAAGATCAGGGGAAAAAATTACCGGTCAAAGGTGATCACGCTGTAAAGCTCAGGCTCCAGGAACGGGCCTCCCGGGTGCTCAGCGGTGTAGTCGAAGTTAATCCACAGGTCTTCTCCAGTCTCATGGAAGTATATCTTGCCGTCGGCTACCTCATCCGGAAAGAGGGTGCGCACGGCAAAGCTCACCTTATCCAGATCGTCCACATGGCCTACCTTCACCTCCGTATACATATGGCTCTGCGTGATGACAATGCGCGCCTCTCCACCAATCGCCATCACCGAAGAAGCCATCAGAATGGAATAGTCATCGCAGTCTCCGGCCAGCAACTGCATGCTTTCAGTAGGAGGGGAGTAGTAATCCATCCCCAGGGGATCGTTTACATACCTCCAGTTCTGGCGCACGTGCTTAAACAGCGAGAAATAACGGGTTAGCTTGCCAAACTTGCGGTAATACTCATCATGGAAGTAGCGGGTGGAACTTTCCACGGCAAAAGCCCGAACTCGGGGGTGTGTGGGCTGCATGGCAGTTTTTACGCGCTGGTTCTGGAAGTACGTGCCGCGTACCGGCTTAAAGTAAGATACCTTGTGGGGGTTGCTCGTCATGTTAACCAGCATGGCGTTGTAATCGTCGTAGATACCCTCAAACGTCTGGTCCTTGAAAGTGCTGTTGAAGGCGAACATCCCGAGGATGCCGGCAAACATCAGTACGGTCAGCTTGCGGCTATACTTTGTCACGAGCACGGAAACGGCCGCTGCCACCATCAGGCACAGCATAAAGTGCAGCTCGTAGTTCATGGAACCGAAGGGCTCGATGTAGAAGCTCAGCAAAACGGCCATCGGGAAGACAATGATGATCTGGATGAACCGCACTGCAAAGTTCACAAGGTTCCGGTGTAAGTAGTGCGTCATATTTATCCTGTTTAAAGGTTCGAGGGCTTCAGGAAAGAGATTTGCTATAGGCAGACTTTGTACTCTCTACTGGGCTAACGCAAAATCCAGGCCTTTTTACTCCCTCCGCCGCGTAAATTTTTGTCTTTTTTTTCGGTAGCTCCTCAGGGTACAGTTAAAGTCAACTTTTGCGTCATATACTCCTCAAAAACAGCGCTGACTTTACCTCCGCCACCCTTTCCGGTCTATCTTCTCCTGTGAAGCCAAATCAATTCCTCCCATTGGAGAAGCTGTACCGGGTTAATGATTTGTAGTAGCTGTTAATCAGTTGCTTATGCTAGTGCAATGGCGCTTCGGTTTCTACTTTAGGCAAATATAGCCAGCCGTCTTTTCTAAAAACATGATCCATGTCATGGATTTGGATTCTTCGTGGGTTACTGGTATTGGATGTACAAAGGGCTTGGCGAAAGCGCAATGATTTCCTCCGGTGTCATCAGGCGCGGGCTGTTGCGCAGGTCGTTTTTGTAGAATACCTTGAAGCCTGTGAACTGTACCGGCTCCTTCACGATAAAGCGACGGTAGGTATCCTTCTTCAGCGCCGGCGAGCCCCACCCGTCCATATGCATCACCACCTGTGTCTCCGGTCTAAGTTTGATGTCCTGGTAATTGGTGATCATGCGCTGTGTGAAGCGGTGCACAATGAGGAGCTTTGGCGGGAGCTGGTGCGCCTGCACCAGGCCAGCCAGGTAGCCGGTGGCGTAGTTGATGTCCTCGGCGTCGAAGGTGCCGATGCTGCGGCCGGGAATTTTACCTTCCTTCATGGCAAACTCGGCATCAATGCCCAGGTGCACGTGCGGCATTTTGAGGTATTTCTCCAGGTGGGGCAGTTCCTCCTGCAGGGTGCTGTGTCCCACCTGCACATCCAGAAACACGATGGCGTTGCGGCGGCTGGCCAGCTCAAGTACCTGGTCTATCATGTCGTGCTTCATGCGCAGCCTATACTTGCCTCCGGCGCTGGGGTGCCCCTGGGCCGTAACGGCAATCAGGTGCAGGGCTGGCTGAACAGGGGTGAGTGAGTCGGCTTTGCTCCAGTTCTCAACTTCGGCATCTAATTTCTCCAGCATTTCGTCCGGGTCCAGCTCGCCCAGTATGCCCATGCGGCGCGAGAGCAGGTTGCCGTAAAAGGCCACAATGCGCTTCTGTGGAAGTATGGCTCCCGGAAGAGGTCGGGGACCTGGGTAGTTCCACTCAGCGGTTGCTCCTGGGGCAGGCGCACTGGCGGCAGCTGTGGAGGCGGTCATGGCTGAGGCAGAAGAATCGGCGGCGCTTATACTTTCAGTTTCGGTAACCACGGTGGCTGGCGAAACCGGCTCCTGCAGGGCGGAGGCGCTGGCATCCTGCTCCTGAATACAGGAGGTGCTTAGCAGCATCGCGGCAAGTAGGGCTGCTCCGGAAGTATAACGAATAAAAGAGGAAGAAGAAATTTTAAAAAGACTGCAGCATGTAAAAGCTGGGCGTGAGAAGGGTAGCACACGCATCGTTCGGCACAGAATCATCAACTCAGGTATTAAAAAGTAATTGTGCCTTAAATTAGATAATTTTCAGGAGTAATACCTGCTTCTGAGGTTATTTTTAGTTAATTGTTCAGGAGTGTGTGTAGTGGCGTTTCAGCCACTGGCTAAGACCCGACAGGCCCGGCATCAGCACACGCTCGGTAATATTGGCCTGGTCCAGTTTGTCGCGCACCTCCCACTTCAGTTCCTTGGGGATGATCACGCGAAAGTATAAATCCTCGTGCTGCTGCAACCACTCACCCAGCTCCGCCTTCACATCCGACATCATCGAGAACAATGCATACTGGTGCACAATGCGGGTATCAAGCGAGGGCGGCTCCAGGAACACCACGTAATCCTCATGCTGAAAGCTCTTGAGCGATTTGAAGGAGGGGGCCACCGGCTCCAGCATCTCCGGCGTGAACACATTGGAGCCTTCTTCTTTCAGGGTGTTGCGCAGCGTGGGAGGCAGGTGCTCGCTCGACTTAACATAATTTACGCACCACACGCAACCGTCCTGCTCATACTGTTCCAGGTTAACGGTGGCAAAGTGCAGTGCTACATAAGGCGAGTAGGTCCAGTCGAGGAGGCGGGTAGGCAGGCCGTGGTGCTGGGCCAGGGCGAGCCAGTTCCAGATAGAGTCGCCTGGGCTATAGTTGCTGTAGGCATACTTGCGGAAGTTGCGGAGCAGGTGCGGCTCCAGTTCCTCATACTTTGGCCCGATGCGCATGATGCTGGTCCCCAGGTCGAAGAGCTTGCTGGAGGTGCCCCGGTACACATAAGATGATCTAAAGCGGTTGATTTTATCGTCCCAGCTATGGCTGAAGAGTGTTTCCTGAAGCTCTGCCCAGCTGTTTACTACAATGTCTCCTTTATGATGCATAGTATAAGGGTGGTTGTGTCTGGGTTTTCATACTGCAGCCACTGCCGTTGGTTACAAACGCCAGCACGATTGCCATAGGGAACAGGAAGTGGGGTGATGTTAAAGTTAATTCCTCGAACGCTTACTCAATCAATTTTAAAAGCTTCAGTGCTAAGATAATATACTTAAGAGAATTTTTTCAAAACAGTGGCATGCCTGAAAGTATAAATACTGATAATGGCGCAATGTTTAAGTATAACTACAGAAAGGGGAGGGCGTAAAAATGTGGAATGTTAATCCAAACTATGAAACAAGCTTATGTTTTATCACGACAGTAAACTACAGTACAACGTACGGGTCGAGAAGCCCAACCCCGAATTTGCCAGGATGTTGCAGCAGGCTATAGGCGGTATAGAAGGAGAAATGCGAGTGTGCATGCAGTACCTGTTCCAGGCGTGGAACGCCAGAGGTCCCCAAAAATACCGTGACATGCTACTGGAAACTGGTACGGAAGAGATTGCCCACATTGAAATGCTGGCGACTGCCGTTGCCCTGAACTTAGAAGGGGCGCCTCTTTCCCTTCAGGAGGAGATGGCGCAGGACAGGGTGGTTGGAGCCGTCATGGGCGGGATGAACCCACAACACATACTCTCCGCAGGGCTTGGCGCCATGGCCGTGGACAGCAACGGGAACCCGTTTAATGGCTCATGGATTGTGAGCAGTGGCAACCTGGCGGCGGATATGTATGCCAATGTGATGGCAGAGTCTACGGGACGCTTGCTTGCGACGCGCTTGTGGGAGACCACCGATGACCCGGGCATGAAGGATATGCTGTCCTTCCTGATTGGCCGCGATACCATGCACCAAAACCAGTGGCTGGCCGTGCTGGAAGAATTAGGAGGGCTGAATGATGTGCACCCGATACCGAACTCCTTCCCACAGGCAGAGGAGAATCAGGAATTTAATTATGCGTTTGTATCCACAAAGATAAATGATGAGGACGGGGCTGCTGAAAGGATGAAGAGCGCCCGCTGGGGCAACGGCCCATCCATGGATGGAAAAGGGGAGTTCAAAGTAACTCCGGCGACGCCGGTAGGCGGGTTGCCAAAGCTGGCGCCCCCAGACCCCAGAGGCCATGCCCAGCAGGAACAGATGAAAGGAAGCGGCATGAAGTAACCTGATTTTTTACCGCAGAATAGTTGCCCAAGTAAAAACGCCAGATGGCTGCAGCAAAAATATGCTATAGCCATCTGGCGTTTATACTTTAGATCAAGGTTTATACTTTGGGTGGAGCAAGGGGGCCAGCTGCTCGTAGCGCAGCAGCACCTCGGTGTCACCTAACGCCCAGGGGCCGATTTCATACGGGTTATAGTATAGCAGCAGGCCATCCGGGGTTAAAGCGACATTCTGAGGCAGCGGGAGCAAATCACCTTCTATAAACAGCCCGGCCTCCGCCAGCGGCTTATCGCCCACCACTTCTTTTACCTTCCTGAATTCCTGCTCAGCCAGTTGCATCAGGGCCAGCGTGTCTGTTACCATATCGGAAATGGCCAGTTTTTCGCCATTTGGGCCGAAGCTCTGCAGAACCCGGTAATAGTTGGGGTGCGCGCCGCCAGTGTAATAGTATACTTGCAGCTGCAGCGAGGTCGCTTTGCCGGAGTTCAGCAGCGGCTCGCCTTTTACCTCCAATTCCCAACGCGCCACGGACGCCGGCATTTCGGCGCTGTCCGCAAAATCCTTTGTCAGTTGCTCGTGCTGGCCCAGAAAGAAAGTGGCCAAAAACTCAGACGCGTTTTTTCCGCCCGCTATACTTGCATCGGGGTTAAAGTCCAGCGCCAGTTTGCGGAGCCTTTGCTGCACAAAAAGATTTATGCTATCGCGCAGCGCAGTTTCGCCACCAACCGCTTCGGGGTAGGTTATACTTACTTTGGCACATGTGCTGCTATCGGTGGCACAGCCAGTAGAGGAGCGCTCCATACTTTGGGTTTCAAACTGCAGTGGAGCTTCCTGTGCCGCGGCCAGGGCTGTATCCGGGTTTTTGTCGGTGAGTTGGCTGCAGGATGCCAGGCAAAGTATGGCCAGTGTAAAGCCTATATTCTTAAAGTATAACATGGCGAGTAAGGGGATCTGGTGCTGTTGCAAGTATAGCTATTCGTAGGTTGTCCTGCTCAACTAATTTCTAATTTTAAAATAGATCCAGTTGCTTGCCTTTGCGCTGGCAGAAGTGGCTGTAGTTGTAAGGCTTCATGCTGCGGCCGGCCATGTACTTCTGCATGCTCACCCGGAAGAGGCGGCTCACCAGTTCGGCAAACTTGCCTTCCCCGCGCATGCGAACCCCGAAGCGGCTGTCGTTGAGCTGACCGCCGTGGCAGTCGGCAATCTGGCTCAGCACCTTCTGCGCGCGGTCCGGGAAAGCCTGCTGTATCCAATCCTCGAAAATGGGGCCAATGCTGCCGTTGAGCCTGACCATCGTATAGGCCACGTTGCTGGCACCGGCATCGGCAGCTGCTTTTACCAGAGCCGGTATTTCAGAGTCGTTCAGGCCGGGGATGATGGGAGCTGTCATCACGTTTACCGGAATGCCAGCCGCACTTAGTCGCCGCACCACCTCCAGCCGCCGGGCAGCCGAGGCCGTGCGCGGCTCCAGTTTCTGTCGCAGCTGCTCGTCCAGGGTCGTAATGCTGACGCTCACATGCACCAGGTCATACCTGTTCAGTTCCTCCAGCAGATCCAAATCCCGAAGTATAAGCGCGTTTTTCGTGATGATACTCACCGGATGGCGGTACTGCAGCAGCACTTCCAGAATGCGGCGGGTAAGTCTCTTTTTGGCCTCGATGGGTTGGTAGCAGTCGGTGTTGCCGGCCAGCATGATGGGCATGACCTGCCAGTTCGGGCTTTCGAGCTGTTTGGCCAGCGCTTCCGGGGCGTTTTCCTTGATGATAATTTTGCGCTCGAAGTCGAGGCCGGCACCATAGCCCCAGTACTGGTGGGAGTTGCGGGCGTAGCAGTATACACAGCCGTGCTCGCAGCCCTGGTAGGGGTTCAGCGAGTAGCCCAGGCCTACGTCCGGACTGTCCACCTTATTCACCACCTTTTTAGGGAACTCGGGGATGAACTCCGTTTTGGAGTTGGAGAGCAGCGGCTCGTCGAGCCCCTCCACATGTTCGGCCACATACTCCTGCTTCAGGTAGGGGTTCTGCGGGTTATACTGCGCACCGCGCCCTTTCAAAAACTCATCCGGCTTTATCATACTACAAATATTTACTAAATATATTAGAAATACTAATAAAATTAGTTTTTGGTTTGGTGGGAATGCACGATTGGAGTCTTAAATGCCGCAGAGGCCTGTTTTTTAGGTTTCCCTGGAGCTTTGATTTGATAGGATTATACTTTACAAATGTCTGTGAGAGAGGCAGGTTCATTTTATTTTGGCAAACGGCTTGTTATGGCGCGAGCGTCCACGCTCGTGACGGGCTATCGTTGGGCCTCCCCGGGACTGCGCCCGGGACAGGCCGGCCCAGCCGATTACAAATCCGACCTCACAGACAAGGCACGGGTTGACTTGTCCCGAAGCATTTCGGGGAAACCCGCGGCAGCAAATGTTTTCCTTGGAGCGCAAATTCGACAGGATTATACTCTACAAATAGTCGGTGAGAAGTAATGGAAGTATAAGCTAACGCTGCTTTTGCGATGCGATAGCTTATATGAAGTATAAAACCATTACTAAGTCAGTGTTGCGTCCATCAATGCCTTCGCTCGCCTCTGCCGAGTGTGAGTGAGCTATCGGGTCTGCTTTAACGTGTGCCTCTGGGCACAGGTGGCGGGACGCCACCAAATGACGCACTCTCGCCAGAGGCGAGCGAGGGTAGCACATGAAGAAGTATAAATTGTTTAAGGTACGTCCTGCTATAACTCGGGTGCTGATAAGGGCCTAGGACATTTTTAAAGCAATCCAAAGTATAAGTTGACTTCCAGCAGCTGCTCAACAGGCCTGAAAAAGTATAAAATTCTTGGTTTCAGCCAAATAACCTTCTGCAGAAAAAGTCTGTATTAGAAGCATCTGAAATTAGTATCACGCTAACCCTTATTTGTACAATCAGAAGCTAAACACTGAATGTAGTCTTGGTTGTGCAGATTTCCCTGAACACTGGAATTTAAAAAACTAAACTTTTACGACACTTCACCTTTCATGAAAATTAAAAAAGTACTTGTTGCCAACCGCGGCGAGATCGCTATCCGGGTGCTGCGTGCCTGCACGGAAATGAACATCCAGACAGTGGCCATTTATACGTATGAGGACCGCTACTCCCTGCACCGCTACAAAGCAGACGAGGCCTACCAGATTGGTAAGGATAACCAGCCCCTGCAGCCTTACCTCGACATCGACGGCATTATCCGGATTGCCAAAGAGAACAACGTAGACGCCATTCACCCGGGCTACGGCTTCCTGTCCGAGAACCAGCACTTCTCGCAGAAGTGTGCCGATAACGGGATTGTCTTCATTGGGCCGAGGCCGCAGGTAATGGCCTCGCTGGGGGACAAAATTGCGGCTAAGAAGGTGGCAGTAAGTTGTGATGTGCCCATCATCCAGAGCAACAACCTGGATCTGAATACCTATGAAACAGCGTTGGAGGAGGCGCACCGCATTGGTTACCCGCTGATGCTGAAAGCCGCTGCAGGTGGCGGAGGCCGTGGCATGCGTGTGATCCGGGATGACGAGCAGCTGGAGAAGGGCTTTTTTGAGGCCCGGAACGAGGCACTGAAGGCCTTCGGCGACGACACGGTTTTTCTGGAGAAGTACGTGGAGAACCCCAAGCACATCGAGGTGCAGATTGTGGCCGATGCGCATGGCAACATCACGCACTTGTTCGAGCGCGACTGCTCGGTGCAGCGCCGTTTTCAGAAGGTAGTGGAGGTGGCCCCGGCCATCAGCCTGAAAGAGGAAACGCGCCAGAAGCTCTACGACTACGCCATCCGCATCTGCAAGGCCGTCAACTATAATAACGTGGGCACGGTGGAGTTTCTGGTGGAGCCGCACACAGATAGTATTTACTTTATCGAGGTAAACCCGCGCATCCAGGTAGAGCACACGGTGACGGAGATGATCACAGGCATTGACCTGATAAAGACGCAGATTTACATTGCCGACGGCTACCGCCTGGATGACGAGGAGGTACTGCTGGGGCCGCAGCATGTGGTGCGCGCCAACGGGGTCGCCATTCAGTGCCGCATCACCACCGAGGACCCGGAAAACGATTTCAAACCGGACTACGGCACCATTATCGCCTACCGCAGCGCCGGCGGTTTTGGCATCCGGCTCGACCAGGGCAGCGTGTACCCGGGCGCCAAGATCAGCCCCTTCTTCGACTCGCTGCTGGTAAAGGTGTCCACGCATGCGCCTACGCTGGCGCTGGCTGCGAATAAAATGGCGCGCACCTTGGATGAATTCCGCATACGGGGCGTGAAGCACAACATGCAGTTTCTGCAGAACATCATCAACCACCCGGTTTTTATCTCAGGCGACGCCACGGTTGATTTCGTGAAGAGCCACCCGGAGCTGTTCGTGTTTAAGCAGCGCAAGGACAGGGCCACGAAAATGCTCTCCTACCTGGCCGATGTGATTGTCAACGGCAACCCGGACGTGAAAAAGGTGGACCATGACAAGGTATTGCGCAAGCCCAATTTCCACCATTTCAACACGAATAAACCCTACGAAAAAGGCACCAAAGACCTGCTGACCGAGCTGGGACCGGATGCCTTTTCTGAGTGGCTGCGCAACGACCCGCTCATCCATTACACCGACACCACCTTCCGGGATGCGCACCAGTCGCTGCTGGCTACCCGCATGCGTACCTTTGATATGCTCAAGATTGCCGAGGCCTACGCCAAGGACCATCCGCAGACTTTCAGCATGGAAGTATGGGGAGGCGCCACTTTTGATGTGTGCCTGCGCTTTTTGCACGAAGACCCCTGGGACCGCCTGGCGCAAATCCGCCAGGCGGTACCGAACATATTGTTGCAGATGCTCATCCGGGGCTCCAACGGGGTAGGCTACAAGGCTTATCCGGACAACCTGATCGAGGCCTTTGTGGAGAAGTCGTGGGAGACGGGCGTGGACATTTTCCGCATCTTCGACTCGCTGAACTGGATGAAAAGTATGGAGCCCTGCATCAACTTCGTGCGCAAGCGAACGCAGGGCCTGGCGGAGGTGGCCATCTGCTATACCGGCGATATCCTGAATCCGAAGAAGACAAAGTATACGCTGGACTACTACCTGCAACTGGCCCGGAAAATGGAAGAAGCCGGGGCGCACATTCTGGCGATTAAAGACATGGCCGGCCTGCTGAAACCCTACGCTGCCGCCGAACTTGTCACGGCTTTGCGCGAAACGGTGAAGCTTCCCATCCACCTGCACACGCACGACACAGCCTCCGTGCAGTCATCCACTTACCTGAAGGCAATTGAAGCCGGGGTGGATGTGGTGGATGTGGCGATGGGGGCGATGTCGGGACTTACCTCGCAGCCAAACTTTAACGCCATGGTGGAGACGATGCGTTTTCAGGAGCGCCACCGCGAGTTCGACCAGAAGAGCCTGAACCAGCATGCCAACTACTGGGAAACGGTGCGCGAGTACTACTATCCGTTTGAGTCGGGTTTGAAGGCAGGCACGGCCGAAGTATACCGCCACGAGATTCCGGGAGGGCAGTACTCCAACCTGCGCCCGCAGGCAAACGCGTTGGGTTTAGGCGATAAGTGGGAGGAGATAAAGGAGACCTATGCTGAGGTAAACCAGCTGTTTGGGGATGTGGTGAAGGTAACGCCCAGCTCCAAGGTGGTAGGCGACATGGCTTTATACCTGGTGTCGAACAACCTGACCACGGTGGATGTGCTGGAGCGGGGCGAGGAGATTTCGTTTCCGGAGTCGGTGCAGTCGTTTTTTAAAGGCGAGTTGGGGCAGCCGGTGGGGGGCTTCCCGAAAAAGCTGCAGGAGCTTATCCTGAAAGACGAGCAGCCGTTTACCGACCGGCCAAACGAGCACCTGCAGCCCGTGGATTTTGAGCAGGAGTTCGCCACCTTCCAGGAGAAATTTGGCAAGGAAACCAAGTTTACCGATTTTCTGAGTTACCAGCTTTATCCCAAAGTATACGAGGCCTACCACAAGCACGTGGAGCAGTATGGAGATGTGTCTAAAATCCCGACGCGCCTGTTTTTCTATGGGCTGCAACCCGGCGAGGAGGCCATCATCGACATTGCCCGCGGAAAGTCCATCGTCATCAAGTACCAGTCCACGGGCCACGTGAACGAGGATGGCATGCGCACCGTGTTCTTCAAACTTAACGGCCAGAGCCGCAACATCGACGTGCGCGACCGCTCGGTAAAGGTGGAGCGCGTGGAGCATCAGAAAGTAGACAAGAGCAACCTCAAACAAATTGGCGCGCCGCTACAGGGGCTGCTGTCGAAGATACTGGTGGAGAAGGACCAGCAGGTGAAAAAGAACACGCCGCTCTTCGTGATTGAGGCCATGAAAATGGAGACAACCATCACCGCCTCGGCTGATGCAACGGTGGCAAGTATAACCCTTAAAGAGGGCGAACTGGTGAACACCGACGACCTGGTGCTGACGCTGGCGTAGGGCAATGATAGCGCGAGCGTCCTCGCTCGTGCTCAGTATAGCGTGGCCTTTGGCCGCTTCATATAAAATAAAAGGGGCCAGAGGCCCCACGATAGCAAGTCACGAGCGAGGACGCTCGCGCCATAAGTATAAACACTCATGCGCTCTCACTTATACGCTCTTCTGGATTTGTAATGCGGAAGTATAATACCACTATTATACCACTATTAAGTCAATATTGAGCCAGCATTAGTGCCCTCGCTCGCCTCTGGCGAGTGTGAGCTATCGGGTGGACTCCGGCCGCTTTAACTTGTGCCTTCGGGCACAGGAGGCGGGACGCCACCAAATGACGCACACTCGCCAGAGGCGAGCGAAAGCACAATCTAATGCGCATAACCAATTCGGTATCGGTATAATAACCGCGGATTTGTAATCCGCAGTGGCAGCGGCACGAGCTATGGGCAGGCATGCGGATTGCAAATCCGGAGCAGCCGTAGGGGGGAGGTTTATACTTTAGTAAAAGCAGTTAGAAGCCTTTCATCCATACTTCAGAAGCCAGCCTCTGTACAGGGGTTTTCTTCAGAAGTATAACTGCCAGGTACAAAGTATGGTAAGTGTGGATTCTTAGAAAGTGTGCGCCCGATGCTGCATTTTGTTACAAAATCGGTACCTTACACGCTTAACTGTTCTGAAATCAGCCCCCAGACCTTAAATGCAGAATTACCATAACTATAAAGTTGACCTGTCGAATTGCGATACCGAGCCTATCCACCTCATCGGCAGGGTTCAACCACACGGCTTCATGCTCATCCTGAACAAGCAGACCCTGGAGGTGGAGCAGTTAAGCACCAATATCGGCGAATTTCTACAGGCTGATCCTGTCGTGCTTCCCGGCAAGAAACTGAACGCCATTGCCTTTAAAGAGGAGTATGCCACCCTGGAAGAGAGAATACGGCTGCAGCTGGACACCGGAACGAAGGTGGAGTTGATAGAGCTGCAGGGGAAGCCGTTTTTCGCTTTCCTGCATGAGTCGCAGGGAAACCTGGTGCTCGAGTGCGAGCCGTATATGCCGGTGCAGCACGGGCAGCAGATACTGGACCTGACAGGAGGCTACACACGCTTCCTGGAAAAGCTGGATCAGCAGGACTCGCTGGTGGCACAAGCGCAGCAGACCACGCAGTTTGTGCAGCAGGTACTCGATTACGATCAGGTTATGCTTTATCGTTTTGATGAGGACTGGCACGGCGAGGTGATTGCTGAAACGGCAAAACCGGGAGTGCCTACCTACCTGCACCACCATTTCCCGGCCTCCGACATTCCGGCCCAGGCGCGCGCGCTGCTGCTGCAGAAGCCGGTGCGGCAAATCGCCGATGTGTCGGCCGCGGCCGTGGACATCACGCCATACCTTAACCCAACTACCGGGCAGCCCTCCAACATCATCCGATCCGAGCTGCGCAACCCTTCCGAGATTCACCTGCAGTACTTGCAGAACATGGGCGTGCAGGCCACGCTCTCTGTTTCCATTATTGTCAACGAAAAGCTCTGGGGTATTATCGCCTGCCAGCATAAAAGCGCCCTGCTTACCAATTACTGGAGGCGACAGCTTTGCCTGAACGTGGCGCAGGCCTTTGCCAATGGGGTGCTGGCCCACGAGGAGCAGCGCGACCTGAAGCAGCTGGAGGAGTTGCGGGTGCAGGAGGTGCAGCTGATGAACCAGCTGATGGAGAGCCGTGATTTGCATGCGGAGTTGCAGAAACAGCAGTCGGCTATACTTTCGCTGTCGGAGGCAACCGGCGTGGCCCTGCTGCTGGACGGCAAATGCTATACCTATGGCTTCACGCCGTCGGAGCAAAGCCTCAGGAGCCTGGCGCAGTGGCTGGCAGAGCATGTGGGCAGCAGTTCGTTCCATACCCGGCAGCTTTCCAACATATACCCGGCTGCCACCGACATGCAGGAGCAGGCCAGCGGACTGCTGGCGCTCGAGATTTCCAAACTCAACCAGGAGTACCTGTTGTACTTTAAGCCGGAGATTTCGGAGACCCGCATCTGGGCCGGCAAACCGGACAAGGAGGTAGAGGAGAAGCCGGGCCGTATTCACCCGCGCAAGTCGTTTGCCCGCTGGGTGCAGGTGATTAAGGGGAAGTCGCTGCCCTGGAGCCTGAACGAGCTAGAGGTGGCGCAAACGTTTGTGAAGGACCTGACTGCCGTGGTGCTGCGAAACCAAAAAGAGCACTTAACAGAACTGAACAGGAAACTGAGCCAGACGTCGGAGATGCTGCGGGCCAAAAACAGACGCCTGGAGGATTTCACGCACATCATTACCCATAACCTGCGCTCCCCGCTGGGCAATATGCAAGGGCTCATTGACTTGTATAACGATGATCCCTCAGCAGAGACTGGTGTGCAGGTGATGCACCTGATGGACAACATGGTGCAGAACATGGCCACCACCCTCGATGACCTGGGCCTGATACTGGAAAGCGAATTAAGCACCGAGCTGGAGGACCAGGAAGTATACTTACCCGATCTGGTGGAGCGGGAGTTGCAGAACCTGCAGCCCATCATCCTGCAAACCGATGCCAAAGTGGAGGTGGACCTGCAGGTAAAGCACATCACAGCCCCTAAAGTATACCTGGAGAGTATTGCGCACAACCTCATCTCCAACGCCCTCAAGTACCGGTCGCCGGAAAGGCAGCCGCTTATACTTGTAAAATCCTGGCAGGAGCAGGAAGGTGTATGCATCTCGGTGCAGGACAACGGGCTGGGTATCAACCTGAAACGCTTTGGTCATAAAATCTTTAAAGTATACAACACCTTCCACCAAAACAAAGACGCCAAAGGCTTGGGGCTATACTTAACCAAAGTACAGGCAGAGGCCCTGGGCGGAGGCATTAGCGTGGACAGCATCCCGGGAGAGGGAACCACCTTTAAAGTATGCCTGAAAGTATAAATCAAGAGAAGAACAACACGCGCAAGTATAGATTGCCACAACCATACCCTATGTTTATAGCATCCAGCACCTTTACCATCGCCAACGACATGGTGCCCGAAGTACGGGAAGCCTTTATCAACCGCCCGCACCTAGTGGATAGCGCCCCGGGTTTTATTAAAATGAATGTGATGGTGCCCCAGGATAACCCCAACGAAATCTGGCTGCTCACCTACTGGGAGGACGAGGAAAGCTACAGAGTATGGTATAAAAACCACATGAAGGAATCGCATGGGGGGATACCCAAGGGCCTGCAACTGGTGCCGGGTAAAACCAAAGTGCGCTTTTTTGAGCTGGTGGGGGAGTAGGAGAAAGTAGTAGAAGCATCTTCTATACTTTTTATGGAATAGGGGCAGCTATTAACCGGGCTTTTCAGCGCTTCCTGCCCTAACTACTCTTGCCTTGCCCTGGGAGGGGTTGCATGACCTAGTCCAACCACCCCTAACCCCTTCTTGGCTAAGGCGGGGAATTTGTAGCTACTTTGGCTGTAGTATAAGTTTCATAGCTGATGTCCTCACAGCGGACAGGTCGCGACCTGTCCCTACAAAGAGTAACCCACCCCAGCCCCTCCCAAGAGGGGAACTACCCTCAGGCGATTAACATCCCTCTACCCCCTTCGAAGGGGGACCTTGGTTGAAGTTGCATAAGCAAAAGCTATCGATTTTATCCCAGCCTTTGGGTTGAGCGCCTTGTGAGATCCGGTGCCCGCTAAGGGCAGCCGTAGCGCAGCGGAGGCAGGAGGGAACACAGCGCGATGCCCGAAGGCGAGGCCTCCCGGCCTAGGAGGGCACCAAAGCTAGAGATGCAACAGTAGCTTATGTATGGCTGGAGGTTGAACGGGGGCTAGTAAGAATAGCTTGTGTCAAGTTCTAGTAAGCAGTGGCTAGGTAAGTATAAGCAGGTAAATACAAAAGTATAACTCGTTCCAATCTGCAAAAAACAGCAGCTAAAGTGTAAAGCCGCAGCATCCGCTAATCCCGTTTATACAAACCTCTAAGTTGATCCTCACCGACATTGCCCACCTCTAAACCATTCCTACCAATAGCTGTTAGAAAATAAACCGAAACCGCAGCACCAGGTATAAAGTATACTTGCAAATATGCTGCATGCATACTATTTTTGATGCAAGCGGTTCGGGGAGATGAACAGCCGGTTAATCGTCCTCGTAGTCCAGGCCCATCATTTTGTTGTAGGCCTGCTGCAGTTCCGAGAAAGCGTGCATGTTGCCCTCGCGGCGGCTGATGAGCATCCCTTTCTTATAAGTTTGCTCGGCTACATCGTTTTGGCCCAGCTCCTCGTATAGCTTGGCAGCGTGATAATAGGTGCCCACGTAGCTCTCGTGTTCGCGCAGCAGCTTCTCGTAATATCCCAGCGCTTTCTGCGGGTTTTCCTTACGGTATTCGGTGGCGATGGCGTATAGCGTAAATGCGTCGTTCGGGTCGTCTTCCAGGAATTTAAAGAGCTGCGCTAATCTGCTTTCGTTCATTTCGTATTGCCTATATTTTATTAACTTCGCACAAATCTAAATTTTAAAAGCTAACATTTCTAACCATGAAAATATTAGTTTGTATCAGTAACGTACCGGATACTACATCCAAGATAAACTTTACGGCTGATAATAAAGAATTTGACAAAAACGGGGTGCAGTATGTCATCAACCCTTGGGATGAGTACGCACTGACCCGCGCCATTGAGCTGAAAGAGGCCAAGGGCGGCACTGTAACTGTATTAAACGTAGGGGAGGCCGACGCTGAACCGAACATCCGCAAGGCGCTTGCCATTGGTGCAGACGATGCCATCCGCGTGAACGCGAAACCGGTAGATGCTTTCTTCGTGGCGCAGCAAATCGCTGCCGTTGCCAAAGAGGGTAACTACGACATGATCCTGATGGGCAAGGAGTCGATTGACTACAACGGCTCGCAGGTGCATGGCATGGTGGGCGAGCTGCTCGGCATTCCTTCGGTAGTTCCTGCATTCAAACTCGATATGCTGGATGATTCCACAGCCCGCCTGGAGCGCGAGATTGAGGGTGGCAAAGAAGTGGTGGAAGTGAAGCTGCCATTCGTAGCCAGCGCGCAGCAGCCTATGTCGGAGCCAAGAATACCGAACATGCGCGGCATCATGACGGCCCGCACCAAGCCGTTGGCAGTGAAGGAGCCGGTAGGCGCCGAGGCCAAGGCCGAGTACGTAGGCTACAGCAAGCCGGAGAAAAAAGGCGGCGTGAAGATGATTGACCCTGAGAACGCCGGAGAACTAATTACACTATTGAGAAACGAAGCTAAAGTACTATAACCATGTCAGTATTAGTATTTGTAGAAGGTCTTAACGGAGAGATCAAAAAGTCCTCTTTGGAGGCTGCATCATACGGAAGCCAGGTGGCACAGCAGCTGGGCACCACAGCCACAGCCGTTGCCATCGGCGAGGTGCATGAAGAAGCGCTGGCCCGATTGGGCGAGCAGGGCATCAGCAAAGTGCTCTACGACGCTGACAGCCGCCTGAACCAGTTTGTGGCCGATGCCTATGTAAAAGTAATCGCCAAAGCCGCGCAGCAGGAAAACGCCAAGGTGCTGGTGTTCTCTAACTCCAACATCGGCGCTGCAGTTGGCGCTAAACTGGCAGTTCGCCTGAACGGTGCGCTGGCAACCAACGTTACCTCGCTTCCTAAAACCGATGGTGGCCAGTTTGTGGTAACGCGCGGGGTGTTCTCCGGCAAAGCCTTTGCCGATGTGAACCTGGCGGGAGATGTGAAAATCATCGCCGTGAAGAAAAACGCTTTCGAAATCACCCAGGCTGCCGGTAACACAGCTATGGTAGAGAAGCTTTCTGCTGAGCTTTCGGATGCTGACTTTGCCGCTGCACCTAAGGAAACCGTTATGCAGGATACCGAAGGCGGCGTACTGCTGCAGGAGGCGGAGATTGTGGTATCCGGGGGCCGCGGACTGAAGGGCCCGGAGAACTGGCACCTGGTGGAGGATCTGGCAAAAGCGCTGGGCGCTGCCACGGCCTGCTCCAAGCCGGTTTCTGACCTGGACTGGAGACCGCACCACGAGCATGTGGGACAGACCGGTATTACCGTTAGCCCGAATTTGTACATTGCCATCGGTATTTCCGGGGCTATCCAGCACCTGGCCGGGGTTAACTCTTCTAAAGTGATTGTCGTTATTAATAAGGATCCTGAAGCGCCGTTCTTCAAAGCCGCTGATTATGGCATCGTGGGCGATGCGTTTGAGGTCGTTCCTAAATTAATAGAAGCCGCCAGGGCTTTAGACAAATAGACTTTAGAAGGAGAAACTGTGGATAAAATTCAGTTAGAGATACTCGGCCTTTCTTCCAGCCAGTCGCAGACGGGGTCGTTTGCGCTGGTGCTCGGCGAGAAAGAGGGAAACAGGAGGCTGCCCATCATCATCGGCATGTTCGAGGCGCAGTCCATTGCTATTCAGATAGAGAAGATAAACCCAAACCGCCCGCTCACACACGACTTGTTTAAAACGTTTGCTGAGGAGATGGACGTCAGGGTAACGGAGATCCTTATTTCGGATTTGAAAGAAGGGGTATTCTACTCCAAGATAGTATGCACCAACGGCACCCGGGAATTTGAGCTGGATGCCCGTCCGTCCGACGCCATCGCCATCGGCCTGCGTTTCGGCGTGCCGATTTACACGGTGGAGAGCGTGCTATCGGAGGCTGGAATCATTCTGAGCGATTTGGAAGAGGAGGAAGAGGAAAGCGATGAGATGGCGGTAAAGAGCACTAGTACCTCTGCTTCCAGCTCTGGTGCCAAAGAATCGCTGAGCCAAACCTCGGTGGATGAACTGAACAAAATGCTGAACGATGCCCTCGAAAAGGAGGACTACGAGAGAGCTGCCAAGATTCGGGATGAGCTGAATAAGCGAAACTAATTTCCTGTATAAATAAAATCAGAAGGTTCGGCGCCCGGTGGTGCCGAACCTTTTTGTTTTAAAAGATATTCGACTTAATTTTGGCCGTTTTTCTCTTTCAACCAAATATCAATGTACGATATTCTTAGAGGCGCCGGTGGTCTGCTGGTGCTGGTGGGCATTGCTTTCCTTTTTTCCAGGAACCGAAGAGCCATTGACTGGAAACTAGTGGGCTTTGGCCTTTTCCTGCAAATCCTGTTCGGGGTGCTGGTAACGCAGGTGCCAATTGTGGCAGACGCCTTCGCTTTTGTGAGCAAGCTCTTTGTAAAGCTGCTCAGCTTCTCGCAGGCCGGCGCCGAGTTCTTGTTCGGCAACCTGGCCAACCCTGCCAATAACGGCGGACTGGGTTTCATCTTTGCTTTCTCCGTACTTCCCACCATCATTTTCTTCTCCACGGTTTCGGCAGGCTTATACTACCTGGGTATACTTCAGAAAATCGTTTTTGGCATTGCCTGGGTCATGTCGAAGGGCATGCGCCTGTCCGGTGCAGAAAGCCTCTCGGCCGCCGGCAACATCTTTCTGGGGCAGACCGAGGCGCCGCTGCTGGTGCGCCCGTTCATCAGCCGCATGACACGCTCAGAGCTGATGTGCCTGATGACAGGCGGTATGGCCACACTGGCTGGGGGTGTTTTGGCAGCCTATGTGGCTTTTCTGGGCGGAAATGACCCGGCACAACAGGCTATTTTTGCGGCACACCTGCTTACGGCCTCTATCATGAACGCCCCGGCAGGTATCGTGCTGGCTAAGATTTTAGTACCGGAAACCGAGCATGACAAGATCAACACTAGCCTTGAAGTAAACGAGGAGCAGCTTGGCGTGAACCTGGTGGATGCCCTGAGCCGCGGAGCTGCCGATGGCCTGAGACTGGCGGCCAACGTAGGGGGGATGTTGCTCGCTTTTATCGCCGTAATCGCGCTGCTGAACTATGTGCTGATTAAAGTGGGATCGGTTACGGGCCTGAACGAGTTTGTGGTAGCCAGCACCAATGGTCAGTTTAACGGGTTCTCCTTCCAGTATATTCTGGGCCAGATTTTCCGGATTTTTGCCTTTATCATGGGGGTGCCATGGCAGGATACGTTGCAGGTAGGTAGTTTGCTGGGGCAGAAAACGGCCGTAAACGAGTTTGTGGCTTACCTGGACCTGGCTAATATGAAGAGTGCGGGAACCTTGAGCGAAAAGGCGCTTATCATGTCTACCTACGCCCTTTGCGGGTTCTCTAACTTCAGCTCCATTGCCATCCAGATCGGGGGCATCGGAAGTATGGCCCCCAACCAGCAGGGGAATCTCTCCAAGTTAGGTTTCCTGGCGCTGCTCGGTGCCTCGCTGGCCTGTATGATGACGGCCACCGTAGCCGGCATGCTGTACGTGCTCTAAAAGTATAAGCTAAGTATAAAGTATAAGAAAGCCTCCTGCAGTATCTGCAGGAGGCTTTCTTATACTTTGCCGGGGGCTTAGTCGGCCCGGTTCCGCTCTTCTTCCTCCTCCACCTTCTTGGCGTCGCGCATGAGGCGGTTGGCGAAGATAAACTCATTCAGCTCCGGCACATCAGAGTCCAGGATGTTGTCGCTGGTGCCTTCCCAGAGCTTTTTGCCCTCGTACAGAAACATGATGTTGTCGCCAATCTCTATCACAGAGTTCATGTCGTGCGTCACGACGATGGTGGTGATGTTATACTCCTCCGTAATCTCCTTTATCAGCCTGTCTATCTTCAGGGCCGTGAGCGGGTCGAGGCCGGAGTTGGGCTCGTCGCAGAAAAGGTACGTACATTTGGGGGCGATGGCACGGGCAATGCCCACGCGCTTTTTCATGCCACCGCTTAGCTCCGCGGGCATCTTCTTATTCGTGCCTTCCAATCCCACCCGCTGCAGGCAGAAGTTCACGCGGTCCAGGCGCTCGTCTTTGTCCATGTCGTAAAGCATTTTCAGTGGGAATGCGACATTTTCCTCCACCGTCATGGAGTCGAACAGGGCTGAGCCCTGGAACAGCATCCCTATCTTCCGGCGAATCTCCTGCTTGATGTCCAGCTTGTTGTTCGTGAAGTAGGTGCCATCGAAGGTAACGCTGCCGATGTCGGGTTTGATAAGGCCTACGATGCACTTGAGAAGCACGCTTTTGCCGGTGCCGCTTGCCCCGAGCAGCAGGTTCGTCTTACCCGTCTGGAACACGCCGCTCACGCCATCGAGCACCTTTTTGCCGTTGAAGCTTTTATGTATGTTATGGATTTCGATCATGCATTGCGAATTGGGAGGAAGTATAAGGTATGGCCCTTCCTGTAAAGTATAAACGTATCAGAGCAGCAATTGGGCGCAGACAAAGTCCGCTATCAGCACGGCAATCACGCTGTTGGTTACGGCAGCCGTACTGGCAGAACCCACTTCCAAGGCACCTCCGGAGGTAAAATAGCCTCTGAAAGAGGAGATGGAAGAAATCAGGAAGGCGAAAATAACCGACTTAATCAGCGCGAAAGTGATGTTATAAGGTATAAAGTCGATGCGAATACCAGTGATATACTCTTGTGCCGTAAGCTCCCCGGTGGCGGTGCCGGCCAGGTAGCCGCCTATCAGCCCCAGAAACATAGCAAGTATCACCAGCATCGGGAATACCAGCAGTGCGGCCAGGATTTTGGGCAGCACCAGGTAAGAGATGGAATTAATGCCCATTACTTCCAGGGCATCCACCTGCTCGGTAATCTGCATGGTGCCCAGCCCGCCGGCGATACTGGAACCCACCTTGCCGGCCAGCACGATGGAGGTGATGGTTGGAGCCAGTTCCAGGATGATCATCTCGCGCACGATAAAACCGATAGTGGAGCGCGGAATAAAGGCACTTTCCATATTGTAGGACACCTGCACGGTAGATACCGCGCCTATAAAGGTAGAAACAAGGGCTACGATAAAAATGGAGTTGATACCTATCAATATGGCCTCGTCCATCGTTCTGTTAAATAGTATCTTGGGAGACTCTCCACGCACGACGAGGTTCTTCAAGAAAAGAAGGTACTTTCCGAAAGCTTGCAACATTTTAGGATGCTCAGGGTTTGAAAACGGGGTATGTTACGTCTATTACACAAAAATACTGTTAAATACCTATATTACGGATAAAATCAGAAAACATACAAATCACAGCATCTCATGCACAGATATATTTTAGTGACGGGGGGCACCAAAGGCATTGGCCGGGCGATTATTGAGCAGTTTGCCAAGGAGGGCTTCCACATCATCACCTGCTCCCGAACGGAGAAGGACCTGCACAAGTTAAAGCTGGAGATCGAGGAGCGGTATACTTTCTCCAAGGTGTTTTATCAGGAGGCGGATCTGAGCAACCGCGACTCCGTCAAGCGCTTTATCGCTTACGTGCGCAACCTGAATGTGCCTGTTGATGTGCTGGTAAACAACAGCGGACTTTTTATCCCGGGCAAGGTTACGGAGGAAGATGAGGAGGCGTTGGCTTTTATGATCAATACCAACCTGTACAGTGCTTACCACATTACCCGCGCCTTCGTGCATGACATGATTTCCCGCCGCAGCGGCCATATCTTTAACATGTGCTCTACGGCAAGTATCATGGCCTATACCAACGGCGGTTCCTACAGTATTTCCAAGTTTGCCCTATACGGCATGAGCAAGGTGCTGCGCGAGGAACTGAAGGAGCACAGCGTACGGGTTACCTCTATACTTCCGGGGGCCACCTTAACAGCGAGCTGGGAGGGAGTGGACTTGCCTGCGGAACGTTTCATGAAACCGGAAGACGTGGCCATGTCGGTGTGGGGTGCTTATACTTTATCAGCGCACAGCGTGGTGGAGGAAATCCTGATCAGGCCGCAGCTGGGAGACCTTTGAGTTTAGGAGTTTGGGAGTTGGGGAGTTAGAGAGTTGTAGAGACGCAATACTTTGCGTCTCTGGAGTTAAAAAGTTAAAAGGTTAAAAGGTTAGAAAGTATAAATGTTAAGCTTCTGGCTTTTCATTCTTTTAAACGGAACCCTCAAGTATAGCGGACTTTATACTCATCTTGCCGAAAAGGGCAATCTCCCCGTTGTTACTCCTTATAATCTATGTTGAAATTGTAATAGTATCGAGTCGAAAGGGCTGAAGCCGTAAGTAGTGTAAAGTATAGTTTATACATTCACTCATTCACTCAATCGCTCATTCAAAATTAAAATATAAAACTATGAATCTGGAAGGAAAAGTGGCAGTGGTGACCGGGGTAAGCAAAGGCATTGGGCTGGCTACCGTGAAGGCGCTGCTGGAGAAAGGCGCTATTGTGGCGGGATGGGGGCGTACAGCCCCTGATCTGCAGCACGAGCATTTTCATTTCTTTGAGTGCGATGTGCGCTACCCCGAGTCGGTGCAGAATGCATTTGACCAGACCATCGCGCGTGTAGGCACGCATGTGCAGGTGCTGATCAACAACGCCGGACTCGGTTTATCTGCCTATTTTGAGGACACGACCCTGGACGACTGGCACCTGATGTTCGAGACAAACGTGAACGGCATTTTCTACTGCACGCGCCTGGTGCTGCCTGGCATGAAGGAGCTGGAGGAAGGCCACATCATCAACATTTCTTCCATAGCCGGTACGACAGGCATTGAGCAGATGGCCGGTTACTGCGGCACCAAGCATGCGGTACGGGGCATTTCCCACTCGCTCTACAAGGAGGTGCGCAACTATGGCATCAAGGTTACCTGCATCTACCCGGGCTCTGTGCAGACGAACTTCTTTGATAAGATTGAGAGCGTGACGGTAAACGAAAACATGATGCGCCCCGAGGACATTGCCTCTACCATCATGCACGCCCTGGAGTCGCACCCGAATTACCACCACGTGGATATCGAGGTGCGCCCGCTGATGCCGAAGGGGAAAATTCAGAAGAACTAAGCTTTTATTGGTTGTTCGTTAATAGTTAATCGTTATTCGTTCTTAACTTTCTAACTCCTAAACTTTCTAACTTTCTAACTCGCAAGTTTTGTCTGTAGAAGTAAAGAACCTTACAAAAATTTATGGTACCCAGCGGGCCGTGGACGATATCTCATTCACGGTGGAGCAGGGGCAAATTCTGGGTTTTCTGGGGCCAAACGGTGCCGGTAAATCCACGACCATGAAGATAGCGACCTGCTACCTGCCGCCTTCTGCTGGCACGGTGGTAGTGGCCGGCCACGATGTGGTGCAGGACCCGATTGCCGTGCGCCGGAACGTGGGCTACCTGCCGGAGCACAACCCCCTCTACCTGGATATGTATGTGCACGAGTACCTGGAGTTCGTCGCCTCTGTTTATGGGCTCAAGGGGAAGTATAAAAAAGCTCGCGTGCAGGAGATGGTGGAGCTTTGCGGGCTGACGCTGGAGCAAGGCAAGAAAATCGGTGCTTTGTCCAAGGGCTACCGCCAACGGGTGGGGCTGGCGCAGGCGCTGGTGCACGACCCGCAGGTGCTTATTCTGGATGAACCTACCACCGGCCTCGATCCAAACCAGATTGTGGAGATACGCGCGCTTATCAAACAGATCGGGCAGAACAAAACCGTTATTTTTTCCACGCACATCATGCAGGAGGTTGCCGCTATCTGCGACCGTGTGGTGATCATCAACAGGGGCAAACTGGTGGCAAACAGCGATGTGGCCAGCCTGCAGTCAGGAGCCAGAAACGAGAAGGTGACCCTGGTGGAGTTTGAGGCTCCCGTAGAGCTGGATGCCCTGCAAAGTATACCTGGCGTACAGCGTGTGGAGCTGGCGCAAAACTATACGTACCGCATCAGCTCCAGCCTGGAGGCCGATGTGCGTTCCAATGTGTTCCGCATCGCGGCCGAGCGCAACTGGCCCCTGGTAGGCCTAAAACAGGAGGAGCGATCGCTGGAGCAGATTTTTCAGCAACTCACAAAGAATGAATAGTTTGTAATGAATAATCTCTACTCATTAGTCATTACTCATTACTCATCACGCATTAACAAAAGATGTTCGCAATCTTAAAAAAAGAATTTAACGGCTTCCTCAACTCCCTGATTGCCTACATGGTGATTGCGGTGTTTCTGGTGGCCATTGGTATGTTTATGTGGGTGTTTCCGGAGAGCAGCGTGCTGGAGTACGGGTTTGCCGACATGCAGACGCTCTTTGCCATGGCACCCTGGGTGTTTCTGTTCCTGATACCGGCCATTACCATGCGTACCTTTGCCGAGGAAAAACGCGAGGGAACTATCGAGCTGTTGCTCACCAGGCCCATCACCGACCTGCAGCTTATACTTGGCAAATACTTCGCTGCCCTCTTGCTGGCCTTGTTTGCCCTGCTGCCCACGCTGCTATACTATTATTCAGTTTATACTTTAGGCAACCCGCAAGGCAACGTAGACTCTGCCGCCGTGGTGGGTTCTTACCTGGGCCTGATTTTTCTGGCTGGCGTTTTCTGTGCCATTGGCGTGTTTGCCTCCGCTGTATCAGACAACCAGATCATCTCTTTCGTGATTGCCGTGTTTCTGTGCTACATCATCTACACAGGGTTTGATCTAATCGCTTCCATTCCTGTGTGGGGGAGTTACGAGTACTTTATCAGCCAGCTAGGCATTTCGTACCACTATGCCGCCATCAGCAAGGGCCTGGTCGACTCCAGGGATGTATTATACTTTCTGAGCGTGATTGCGATCATGGTGTTGGCCACTAAACTTGTGTTGAGGAGCAGAAAATGGTAACGGAGCAGAACAAGAGCAAGCGCGGCCGCGACATTCTGGTTTTTCTGGCCTCGGTGGCGGGGATTATACTGCTGAACATACTTGCTTCCAGCTATTTCTTCCGCCTCGACCTGACGGAGGACAAACGCTACACCATCGCCCCTGTGACTAAGCAAATGCTGGGCGACCTGCAGCAGGAAGTGGTGGTGGATGTATACCTGGAAGGCGACTTTCCGGCGGGTTTTAAGCGGCTGCAGCAGTCGGTGCGCGAGACGCTGGACGAGTTCCGAATCTACGCCGGCGGCAACCTGCGCTATAACTTCATCGATCCCACCCAAATTAGCGGCGAGGAGGAGCGAAACGAGTTTTATACTTCGCTGGCCATGAAGGGCATTATGCCTACCAACCTGCGCGCCACCGAAGATGGCAAGCAGGTGGAGCGCCTGGTGTTTCCGGGGGCTGTGGTGAAGTATAACGGCAAGGAGGCGGCCGTTAACCTGCTGAAGGGCAACCTGGCGGCCTCCTCAGACGAGCGCCTGAACCAGTCGGTAGAAGGGGTGGAGTATGAACTGGCCTCTGCCATCCGGAAGCTGGCTTTCCAGGGAGGCAAAATCATCGGATACATCGAGGGGCACGGCGAGTTGGAGCAGCCGCAGGTGGCGGATCTAATAGGCTCACTGGGGCAGTATTACCGCGTGGCCCGCGGCGACCTGGCGCAGATTCCTTCGCTGGACGCGCTCGACCTGATCATTGTAGCCAAGCCCACCTCCGCCTTCTCCGAGGCCGACAAGTATAAAATCGATCAGTTCATCATGAAAGGCGGCAAGGCAGTCTTCTTTGTGGACCCTATGAACGCCAACATGGACAGCATTGGGGCAGGAGGGACCTTTGCCATGCCCTATAACCTGAACCTGGATGACCTGCTGTTCCGCTACGGGGTGCGCCTCAACCCTAACCTTATCATGGATCTGAACTCGGGCTTCATACCCATGGTCACCGGCTATATGGGCGATAAGCCGCAGACGGAGATGGTGAACTGGCGCTTTTATCCGCTGCTGAATAATTTTGCCAAGCACCCCATCACCCGCAACCTCGATGCTGTTTACGCCCGGTTCGTCAGCACCATCGATACCGTTAAAGCCGATGGCATCCGGAAAACGCCGCTGGTTTATACTTCCACCTACTCCAGAATTATGGAAGCCCCGGTGCCCCTGACGCTGGAAGAGGCGCGGATGGAGGTGAACCCGCAGCAGTACCAGGCCGGGCAGCAGCCGATAGGCTACCTGCTGGAGGGCAAGTTTACCTCGCTCTTCCGCAACCGACGTGCGCCGGAAGGGGTGGCCAATACCCAGGTGCAGGAGCAGGGCGTGGAGACGAAGATTGCCGTTTTCTCCGATGGCGACCTGGTACGCAACGACGTGAACCCACGCACCGGGCAGGCTTATGAGCTGGGTTTCGACAGGTTCAACAACGTTACTTTCGCCAACAAGGAGCTGGCTCTGAACACCGTGCACTACCTGCTCGATGCCGAGGGGCTGATTAACGTCAGGAGTAAGGAAATTGCGCTGCGCCCACTGGATAAAGTGCGCGTGCGCGAGGAGAAAACGTACTGGCAGCTACTCAACCTGGTGGCGCCAATCGTACTATTGGGCGTGTTTGGACTTAGCCGCTATTACCTGCGCAAGCGTAAGTATGAGCGGTTCTGAAATTATCTGGCTATAACACAGCCAGCCACGAAAAAGCACTCGCAAAAGGCTTAGGATAAAAACGAAATATTTTTAACTTTGCCTAAATAACATTATAGGTATACGTAATGAAATTCATCGTCTCTTCATCTGCTCTTCTGAAGCAGCTTGCCAGCATAAACGGAGTGGTCACCAACAACCCGGTGGTACCCATCCTGGAGAACTTCCTGTTCGAAATCAATAACAGCACCCTCACCATCACAGCCAGCGACCTGGAAACATCCATGATCACGCAGCTGCCGGTTGAGGCGAAGGAAAACGGCCGTATCGCCGCCCCTGCCAGAATCCTGCTGGAAACGCTGAAGAACCTGCCGGACCAGCCGGTGACCTTCACCATCGACGAGGAAACGTATACCATTGAGATTAGCTCCTCTAACGGCCGCTATAAACTTTCCGGCGAGAACGCCACAGATTTCCCGCGTGTGCCGGTGGTTCAGGGCGGGAACGCCATCGAGATTCCCTCCAATGCCCTGGCCAGAGCCATCAACAAAACCATCTTTGCGGTTAGCAACGATGAGCTGCGCCCTGCCATGACCGGTATCTTTGTGCAGCTGCGCAAAGAGAACGTGACGTTTGTGGCGACCGACGGACACCGCCTGCTGCGCTATCGCCGTACCGATGTAGGCACCAACCAGGAGGCCTCTATCATCGTGCCTCGCAAGGCCTTCACGCTGCTCAAGTCCACGCTGCCTTCTGAGGCTACCGCCGTGCGCATGGAGTTCAACCAGTCTAACGCTTTCTTCAGCTTCGACAACATCCGCATGATTTGCCGCCTGATTGACGAGCGCTATCCGGACTATGAGAACGTGATTCCGGTAAAGAACCCGAACAAGCTGGTGATCGACCGCACAGACCTGCTGAGCTCTGTGAAGCGTATCTCCATTTACTCTAACAAGACAACACACCAAATCCGCCTGAAGCTTTCCGGCTCCGAGTTGCAGGTGTCTGCCGAAGACTTGGACTTCTCAAACGAAGCGAATGAGCGCCTGACCTGCCAGTACGATGGCGAGGATATGGAGATCGGCTTCAATGCCAAGTTCCTGATGGAGATGCTCAACAACATCGACTCCGACGAGATTACCTTTGAGCTTTCGACACCAAACCGCGCTGGTTTGCTGATGCCGATCGTGAACGAAGAGGCAGAGGATGTACTGATGCTGGTGATGCCGGTAATGCTCAACAACTACGTATAAAAAGTATAAGTATACTTATTGATACAGCACAGGCGGGTCGTGATGGCCCGCCTGTTTTGTTTCAGATATTTTGGTGCAATTGGCCTCTAAATTAAATAACTGCAGTATAGTTATACTTTTGTTGTAACAGCTTATATTTGAGGCGCTTTTATTTGTGCCTATGAGGCTATACTTCTACCAAGCTGCTCCTGAAGCGTACCGGGCTGGGTTCCGGCAGTACTATTCTCCCTTCAATGTGAAGTCTCTGCACTTGCTCTCCAGAATATGGCTTCTGATAGCCGTGCTGGTGCTGGTCAGTGACGTCCTCTTCAACTACGCCGCTTATTTTAAGGGCGCTGCCTTGTACAGGGTGGCTTACTATAGCTATGCGGGGGCAGGGCTGGCGGTGTTCCTGGCGTCCTGGTGGCTCCGGAAGAAGCGGGTAGGAGAGGAGCAACAGCACGCATACCGTTTCCTCTGCCTGGGCTACGCTTTTGTGTTCGCCATCACCTGCCTGCTCATGTCGGTGGCCGTGCAAGGCAACCCCATGAATAACATGACCATGTACCTGCTGGGCCTGGCATTGGTAGCTACCCTTTTTGTTTTTGAACTGAAGGAGTTGCTACTGTTAGCCATATTGGTAGAGGCTACCTTTGCGCTAGGGGTAACATTTCTTGACCTGCCCACTGACCGTCTTATCATGAACCAGACAGGCTCCGTCTTCCTGGTGCTCTTCTTCTTTCTGATCAGCAGGCTGAACTATAGTTTCAGGCTCAATCACTTCATCCAGCTGCAGCAGATTGAGCAAAAGAACGCGGAACTGCAGAAGCTGAGTAAAGCGAAGACCAACATACTCGGCATCGTAGCGCACGACTTAAGGGGGCCTTACGCGAACATAGAAATGATGGCCAAGATGCTGCAGAGCAAGAGCATGCCCGCCGAACAGCAGCAGCGCTTCTATGAGATGATCCTGAAGAGTTGCCAGAGCGCCAAAAGCATCATCACCGAGTTGCTGGATATGGCCAGGCTGGAGCAGGAGGAAGCATGCGTGCTGGAGCCAACTGACCTGAGCAGCCTTTTGCTGGACATTGAAAAGGAATGGAGCTTAAAACTGAAGGAAACCCGGCACTTCCTTGTCCAGCAAACCGACGAGAGTATCATAGCCGAAATAGATCCTGAGAAGTTCAGGCGGATTCTGGATAACCTGATCTCCAATGCGGTGAAGTTCACCCAGGAGAAGGGAAGTATAAAACTTCACTTGTCGAAGCAGGACAAGAAGGTGCTGTTGAATGTTTCGGACGATGGCATCGGCATCCCGGAGGACATCAAACCCTACTTGTTCGAGCCTTTCTCCAAGGCGGGCCGCAAGGGGGTACGGGGAGAGCAGTCTGTCGGGCTTGGCCTAAGCATCACACGCAAGCTTGTGGAACTGCAGCAAGGTATTATCGAGGTGGAAAGCCAGGCGGAGCGAGGCACCACCTTCCGGATAACGTTGCCAACTGCCCTGGGATAGCTACCTGCTGCGCCTCACCTGAATAAACACCGGGAAGTGGTCTGAGTAGCCGCCCCTGTACACTGTGCCGCTGTAGGTGCCTTTGGGAGATTCTCTATACCTGCCCAAGGTATACTTTATGGCAACCGGGTTATAGATCTTGGCGGAGCCTCTGACGTACTCCAAGCCCTCTTTGGGGCCTATCATGGATTTGGAGACCATGATCTGGTCCAGCATCTGGAAATCGCCCTGGTAGGCATAGCTGCCCCTGCCGTTCACAAACAAGAGGTAGTGGGTGTTGAACAACTCTGTGGGGTAGGCCGGGTCAGGGCGGCCGGTGGCGTTCAGCGTTTTTTCCAGTACGCTGGCGTTAGGCTCCACATCAAAATCGCCCATAACAATGATTTTCGCGTTGGGGTCGGCTTTCTGCTGTTTATCGATCTCCTGCCTGAGCGTGGCGGCAGCAGCCTGAAGGCGCTGATCATCCCGCTTGCTGGATCGTGCGCGGCCACGGGCTGGCCAGTGATTCACATAGATCGTTACCAGCTCTCCCTGCAACTCGCCCTTCACCTGCAGGATGTCCCTGGAAGTATAGCCGGATTCCCGGAAATTGATTTTGATGAACTCAACCGAAACAGGCTTGAAAGCTCTGGGTTTGTAGAGGAGCGCCAGGTCCAGGCCCTGCTCATCGTTCATTTCCTGGTGGATGACACTGTACCCGCTACGTCGCAGGGGAGAGGTGTTAAGCAAGTCATCCACTACCTGTCGGTTCTCCACCTCGCTCAGCCCGATAATGTCTGGCCCGTTTTTGCCGCCGATACCGGCTATCACGGTGGCTATGTTCTGCAGTTTTAACTTATAGCGTTCCTCGGTCCACTCCATTTCGCCATCCGGCGTAAACGGGTCGTCGTCTGTTTCGGGGTCGTCTTTTGTATCGAAAAGTTTCTCGGTGTTATAAAAGGCAATCGTCTGAAGTTTCCCGCGCTTGGAGGCGATAGGAATGCTGGAGCAACCGGCCAGGGTGAGGACGGTAAAAAGGAGCAATATGGTTTTAAATCCGTGGTGCATCGTGTAACTTTGTGCTATCATTAATTATTAGCATATTACGAGAACACTATACTAGAAAGTTTAAATTTGAGCTTATGAAGAAGTCTGAAATATACTTTAGCATTGCCCTTGACGATAATCACATCCCGGAGGCCATTAGCTGGCGCGCTACGGATGCAGGGGAGAAGATACATTTTGCCAAAGCCATCAACATCTCCCTTTGGGACAGAGACGAGGCGGGCACCATGAAAATTGACCTCTGGACCAAAGACATGCCAGTGGATGAGATGAAGTATTTCTACATCGATACTATGGGAGCCATGGCACAAAGTATAGCCACTGCCACCAGCGACCAGGTAATGGCCGAGAAGATACGCACGCTTTGCCAGGAGCTGATGGAGCACGTGGAGCAAGACCGCCTGAAAAACGACCCGAACGCTGGCAAGTAAGCCACTTATTAAAAGTATAAAATCAGCGAAGCCGCCCAAATGATGGGCGGCTTCGCTGATTTTATGTTATATGTTCCTATTTATACTTTGTCGCTGGCAGTTGCTTAGTTTACGCCGGCTTGGGCGTTAGTGCCAGCAGGCTCAACTACGGCTATACTTCCATCTTCCTGGTAGTTCAGGCTAGCCATAAACTTCTGGTCTTCTTCGCGATATACCTTTCTATCGCCGAAGTAATGGTTATACTGCTCTGTGCTCAGTACATTCTCAAGTGCCAAATCACGGTCAGCATAAACGCTCTGGCACAGGGCCTCTATTTCCTGCTTGTTACCGGCATGCTGCTGCTCAATGGCAGAAACTTGCTCGGCTACCTGCATGTTTAATTCTCTTACTTTCTTTGACTGGTAATTATTTAAACGCAGGTCTTTAATCATCTGATCAGACAAGTGCTGGGCTCTGGCGGCAACAACAGCTTTGGAAACCTTCTCTTTCGAAGTTTTTTCTCCCGTCGCTTTTGAAGCAAACACACAGCCAAACATCATGCACATCATTACCAATACCTTTTTCATAATCTTATTCTTTTACTTGTACCTTCTCTCTTCTTATACTTTTAAAACGGCTCCAAGGGTATAAAAATTCCGCTTATTGCCTGTTTATTTTATGGTTTATAAGGTGCATATATCATGCCAAAAGCCCGCTTAAGCTAACTTAAACGGGCTTTTGTTGCTGTATATCAAAAAGTTATACTACCACTCGTTCATCCACATCATCGACTCCACAGGGGTGATGGTGCGGTGATTATACTTGGCGTTTTGCTTCTTGTTGTAGTAGTTCTCTATACCTCCTTTTACCTCGAAGTAGATAAGCTGGCCAATGGGCATGCCGTAGTAGATGCGCACTTTCTGAGAAACGGAGATCTCCAGCGTCCAGGTGTTGCAAAAGCCAACGTCGCCCTTACCGGCCGTGGCGTGAATGTCGATGCCCAGGCGGCCCACACTTGATTTGCCCTCCAGGAACGGCACGTGCGCATGCGTTTCGGTGTACTCCAGCGTTACGCCCAGGTATAATCTGCCGGGCTCCAGCACGTAGCCTTCCTCCGGAATCTCAAAAACCTCTATCTGGTTGTGTTTGCGCGCGTCCAGTACTTCGTCTACGTAGCAGGCCAGGTAACGGCCCAGGTGCACGTCGTAAGAGTTGGTGCCGAGGCAGGAGCGGTCAAAAGGCTCTACCAGGATGGTGCCCTTCTCCATTTCCTCCAGTATCTGCTTGTCTGATAAAATCATGTTGGTGGGTATTTTAGGAATGTAAAAGTAAGGAGAACCGCTGATTAAATCACAGGTAAATTAAAGATAACAAAAAATGCGCTGATTTTATACTTCTACCGCACCCGGCAAAAGTATAAAATCAGCGCATCTTACGTAGGATTTGTTACCCGTTCAGGGCTTCCTGTAGCGCCTGGAAGTTAGCTTTCACATACTGCTCGGCCAGCTCGTCGGTGATGGCTGTGGACACGAACAGCGCCTCGTATTGTGACGGTGCCAGGTACACGCCTCGCTGCAGCATGCCGTTAAAGTAGCGGCCAAACAAAGCCGTATCCGAGGTTTTGGCAGACTCAAAATCATACACCGGCTTATCGGTAAAGAAGATGCTGAACATGGAGCCCACACGGTTGATGGTGTAGTTGACGCCTAGCTTCTGCATGTTCTGCTGCATGCCCGCCACCATTTTACCGGTCACTTGCTCCAGTTGCGTGTATACTTCCGGGTGCTCTTTCAGGTAGGTAAGCATAGCCATACCCGCTGCCATCGCAATCGGGTTACCGGACAGGGTGCCTGCCTGGTAAACCGGCCCGGCCGGTGCCACATAATCCATGATTTCCTGCCTTCCGCCGTATGCGCCCACTGGCATACCACCCCCGATGATCTTGCCCATCGTGCTCAGGTCTGGCGTCACACCAAACAGCTGCTGGGCGCCACCGGCTGCCAGGCGGAAACCGGTCATTACTTCGTCAAATATCAGCACAATGCCCTCTTTGTCGCAAAGGGTACGCAGGCCCTGCAGGAAGCCTTCAGCAGGGGGCACCAGGCCCATGTTACCGGCCACCGGCTCCAGGATGATAGCGGCTACCTGGCCTTTGTTGGCGTCCACGAGAGTTTGTACAGCCTCCAGGTTGTTGAAAGGGGCCGTCAGGGTATCGTTGGCAGTGCCTTTGGTTACGCCGGGACTATCGGGCACGCCCAGCGTAATGGCACCGCTGCCCGCAGCAATCAGGAAAGAGTCGCCGTGGCCGTGGTAGCAGCCCTCAAACTTGATGATCTTGTCGCGCCCCGTAAAGCCGCGCGCCACGCGGATGGCCGACATGGTAGCCTCCGTGCCCGAGTTCACCATGCGCACCTTTTCTATGCTTGGCATCATGCTCACGATGAGCTCGGCAATCTCCACCTCCTTGCGGGTAGGGGCGCCAAAGGAAAGCGAATTTGGGATTGCCTGCATCACCGCCTCGTTCACCACTTCTGCCGCATGGCCCAGAATCATTGGGCCCCAGGAGTTTATCAGGTCGATGTAGCGGTTGCCGTCCTCGTCGTACATGTAAGGGCCCTTGGCCGAGACCATAAAGCGTGGGTTGCCACCCACGGCCCTGAAAGCACGGACAGGGGAGTTAACGCCGCCCGGTATACTCTTTTGCGCACGAAGGAAAAGCTCGTTGCTTATAGGTGCTTGTACCATTAGTCTAATATTTTAAATGTTGATCTTGCTTAAAGAACCGGGTTTACCACCGTTAGTTCGAGGTTTTCGAGCTTCAGGATAGGCACATACTGGTTATCCGGCTGTACCTGCCCGCGCTGGCTCTGGTCGGTGTAGCCCACGCCGCTGTAGAACACGCCGGGCTTCAGGCCGCTTGTAGCTAGCTGCCCGTTAAACTGCGGTCCGTACTGGTGCAGGAGCTGCCCGAAGTAAAAGAGCATCTCGTAGCCCGCGTACGCGTATGGCGATGGGGGCAAGTTATACTTGCGGCTATACTTTTCAAGGAAGCTCTTGTTCAGGGAGTTTTGTTTGTTTACATATTTCGGGCTGATGAAGTATACCTGCAGGTAATCGAGCTGCTGCAGGGTGATTTGGTTAATATCCAACCAACTGTCGTAGGTGATCAGCGGCAGCTCAGGGGCCTTGCTTTGCAGGAGGCTGGTGGCGTTCATGGCCGCCGTCATTTTGCCGGAGAAAACTGCCATGTGGCCCACGCCCTGCAGGCTCAGCGAGCGGAACGCGGTAGCCGTAGCCGCTGCCTCCGCCGGGTTGATGCGCTTGAATACTGTTACTTTACCACCCAGTTTCTGGAACTGCCGGCGATAGTTGTTGGCGTAGGTGGTGTCGTCTTTCGTGTTCTCGTAAAGTATAACCGCTGTTTTCGGAGAGAAATTTTGGTAGGCATACGTAGCTGCCTGACGGGCCTGCGTAGCCACCGACGACTCAAACAAGAATACATTGCTGTTCCCGGCAGCCATCTCCAGGTCCTGTGTAAGCGGGTTGATGACGTTGATGTTATGTTGCGCCCCGAAACGCGCCGCCACCCTGGCTGTTGTCTTATAAACCGGACCGATGATCAGGTCCATACTTTTCATCTCGGGTGTGTCCAGTACGCGTTTTACCGTAGCGGTGTCGGCGCCGGCATCATACGTATAAAGGTTGATGTGTATACCCATCTGCTGCAGCGAATCCTGCGCCATCTGCATGCCGGCGTACATATCGGTGATAAACTGGCTTTTGCGGGCCGTGGTGGCGTAATCTTGCTTCAGCTGGAAGGGAAGGAGCACCGCCACATCCAGACCCTGACTCTTCATCGCATCTTTGCTCAGGTAGCGTTTGGGGTCGAGTTTAAACTCCTGCACCAGGCTTTCCAGCATCCGGCGGTCCTCGGGCTTGTACCAGCCGCCCACCAGTTTATCGGCGAAAGTCTGGGCCACCACTCTGTCAGAGCCGAAGCGGCGCATGAGTTGCTCATACTTTGGGCGGTCGTTCAGGCGGTTGAGGTAGTAGCGCTTTAATCCTTCCGCATCCTTAGCTAAGGGCGTCCCCTGTAGCTCCTGGAGTTTGCTTAGCGCGCGCTCGTAATCGTTCTGCTCGAACAGCACGTTAGCCAGCAGGTAGTCAGCATCGGCCATGCCGCCCCAGTTAGGGTGCTGGTTCTGCAATTGTAGCAGCATCTGGTACGCCTCATCAGCCTTTCCCGACTTGAGTGCAGCCAGCGCATATAAATAAGAAGCCTCCGCAGCATAACTGCCGTTTTGAGATGCAAGGGGCTTTAGCTCAGCCATGGCCTGGTCGTAGCGCTGTTGCTGCAGCAGTACTTTGCCGTTGCCATAGGTAGTGGCCGGGTCCTGGGTCTGGGCCAGCGTCGGAAGGCTCAGGGCACTCAGCAGCGCGAGGCCTGCCATCTTCTTACAGAAGCTTTTATTCATACTTTGGGTTGATTTGAACATGCGAATGAGTGATTGAGTGAACAAAGTTGGATACTTCTTATTCACTCAATCACTCATTCAAAATTCATTCCTTTATACTTATTCCCACTCGATAGTGGCCGGTGGTTTAGAGCTGATATCGTAAACAACGCGGTTTACGCCTTTTACTTTGTTAATAATTTCGTTCGATACATCGGCCAGAAACTCATACGGCAAACGGCTCCAATCGGCGGTCATGCCGTCTACGCTGGTCACGGCGCGCAGGGCCACAACGTTTTCGTACGTACGCTCATCGCCCATCACACCTACCGACTGCACCGGCGTCAGGATTGCGCCTGCCTGCCATACTTCGTCATAGAGCCCGGACTTTTTCAGGTTGCTGATGAAGATATGGTCTACCTGCTGCAGCACGTGCACTTTCTCTGGCGTGATATCGCCCAGGATACGAATGGCCAGGCCAGGACCCGGGAACGGATGGCGGCCGATGATGATGTCGTCGATGTGCAGCGCTTTGCCTACCAAACGCACCTCGTCTTTAAATAGTGTTTTCAGCGGCTCTACCACTTTCAGTTTCATGAAGTCCGGCAAGCCACCCACGTTGTGGTGCGATTTGATGGTGGCAGAAGGGCCTTTCACGCTTACCGACTCGATTACGTCCGGGTAAATGGTGCCCTGGGCCAACCACTTCACGTCCTCAATCTGATGCGCCTCCTCGTCGAACACCTCGATAAACACGCGGCCGATGGCCTTGCGCTTCTGCTCCGGGTCGGTGAGACCGGCAAGGGCGCTGTAGAACTTATCTTTCGCGTCCACGCCTTTCACGTTCAGGCCCATGTGCTTGTAAGAGTCCAGTACGGTCTCAAACTCGTCTTTGCGTAGCAGGCCGTTGTCTACAAAGATACAGTATAAATTCTTTCCAATGGCCTGGTGAATCAGCATGGCCGCCACGCTGGAGTCCACGCCGCCGGAAAGGCCGAGTACCACTTTGTCGTTGCCCAACTGTGCTTTCAGCTCGGCCACGGTGGAGTCTATGAATTGCTCAGATGTCCAGTCCTGGGCGCAGCCGCAAATGTGCACCACGAAGTTGCGGAGCAGGGCCTTGCCTTCCTCGGAGTGTGTTACCTCCGGGTGAAACTGGATACCGTATGTCTCCTGGTCTTTGAGTTTGTAAGCCGCCACACGTACGCTTTCGGTGCTGGCAATTACCTCAAAATTAGCCGGAATCTCCTTGATTGTATCGCCGTGCGACATCCACACCACGGAACCCAAGGTGAGTTCTTTCAGCAGGCGGTCGTGGTTGTGCAGCTCGCTCAGGCGGGCGCGGCCATACTCCCGGATGGTGGAAGGCGTCACCTCGCCGCCGCGCTCGTGCGCGATCAGCTGGGCACCGTAGCAAACGCCCAGTACCGGGAACTTGCCCAGGAATTGATCCAAATTGATAGTGGGATGTTCGGCATCGCGTACCGAGCAGGGGCTGCCCGACAGAATTACGCCTTTTACTTCGTCTGTGATCTCCGGAATATGGTTATACGGATGAATCTCACAGTACACATTAAGCTCGCGAACCCTTCTGGCAATTAGCTGGGTGTATTGCGAACCAAAATCGAGGATGAGAATTTTTTCTGGCATGTGCAAAGGTAAGGTAGTTTGGGGGTATTAGGCAATTTATTTTGATGTTTACTCTGTTGGGGTGGTTTAAAAGGGATGTATACTCATATTATTCGGTATACAAGTTCTAGCGTAGGCTCTATGTGCGGAACTGTACTAGCTGTACTTTATACTATGTCTATACTTTATACTTGCTGGCTAACACTTTATACTACCGCTGGCGCGGGTTTGCAACCCGTGCCTAACTATAGAGTCAAGTTTGTAACTCGACTGGCATAAAAACCATATTTAATACTTCCTATACTTTTATACTTTGCGGCTATACTTTCATAGTTGCTGCTTCCTTCCATTTGAACCAAGCTATCCTTACTAGCTACGGTTCCTCCTCCAGGCTTACTTAAGCTATTGTTTCATTTCTGGCTTTGGTGCCCTCCCAGGCCGGGAGGCCTCGCCTTCGGGCATCGCGCTGTCTACATTTCCTTTGCTGCCCTTTGGTCGCAATGCCCTTAGTGGGCACCGGAAATCTACAAGGCGCTCAACCCAAAGGCTGGGATAAGGTTGATAGCTCCTGCTGACGTAGCTTCAGCCAAAGTCCCCCTTTGAAGGGGGTAGGGGGATGTTAATCGCCTGAGAATTCCCCTCCTCGGAGGGGCTGGGGTGGGTTTATACTTTGTAGGAGGGATAGCAGCTACAATGCTTATACTTCAGCCAAAGTAAGTACAGATTCCCCGCCTTGGATAAGGAGGGGTTAGGGGTGGTTGGACCCGGTACTACAAAACGCTCTCCCCGGTTCTTAAGGGCTACGCTTAGGACACCAGTATAGCAGCGACATTTCTATACTTTAGGCTTCAGGTCCGGAGCACCGATGAGGCCTGTTCTCAACCCGCGAGCGAACGTACAACTGGCATTTTATAGTTTCGCCAGTTGAAAACTGGCCCCATAATAGCTCCAAGTTGAAAACTTGAAGCAGCAAAGGATTTGTGTCCTAATAGTAGCCTTATCCAAGTAGGGGTAAGGGTGGTTGAACCTGGAACTTCCAATCCCGCTCATCCTCTAATCCTGAAAATCCTGATCCAGACAACTTTTAACCCTTTCACCATCAGTGGCATCCCCATTAAACCAGCCTTTGCTACTTATTTTTTATACTTCCTGCTTGCACTTGAGGATATTCTTCGTACTTTTGTAACGGCAAATCGGCACGGCCAGCTCCCGCTGAACTCCCCCAGGACCGGAAGGTAGCAAGGGTAGGTGGTTGAAGCGGCGCGATGTTGGTTTGCCACTTTTTTTTGCCCCTACCTCAAGCATTGCATCCCCGCAAATTTCACACATTTCTTTCCGGATTCTGGATTAATACTTTAGCTTTGTAAGTATAACATATAGTATCTGGAACTATGAAATTCTTTATCGATACAGCCAACCTGGATGAAATTAAGGAGGCACATGACCTGGGCGTGCTGGATGGTGTAACTACCAACCCCTCGCTGATGGCCAAAGAAGGCATTACGGGCCACGACAACATCATTGCGCACTACAAGAAAATCTGCGAAATCGTAGACGGCGACATCAGTGCCGAGGTAATTGCGACGGATTATGAAGGGATTATTCGCGAAGGAGAGTTCCTGGCCGAGCTGCACCCCAACATCGTGGTGAAGGTTCCCATGATCCGCGACGGCGTGAAAGCGATCCGCTACTTCAGCGAAAAGGGCATTAAAACCAACTGTACGCTTGTTTTCTCTGCGGGCCAGGCGATACTTGCCGCCAAAGCCGGTGCCACCTACGTGTCGCCGTTTATTGGTCGCCTGGATGATGTTTCCACGGAAGGCATGCAGCTGATTGACCAGATTGTGCACATTTACGGCAACTACGGTTACCAGACGCAGGTGCTGGCGGCTTCGGTGCGCCATGTAATACACCTGGTGCAGTGCGCCGAGGTAGGAGCCGATGTGGTAACCTGCCCGCTGAACGTGATCACAGGACTGCTGAAGCACCCGCTGACTGATATTGGCCTGGAGAAATTCCTGTCAGATCACGCAAAAGGGAATAAATAATTATTGATGAGTAATGATTATTGAGTAATGCATCAAAATGCGCCTCTTACTCATTAATCATTATTAATTACTCATTCCAAAAGATGTATATCATCAAAGTAAAGGGCAAGGCCAAAATTCCGGACTACATACAGCTCCGCGATGAGAATTTTGTGTTGATAGCCTACTTCAGAGCCGACCGTCCGCTCAAGAACCTGGACAGGTATGGTTTGGAGGGCAAGGAAGAAGCCCTGGCTGCCCTGATCGACTCGCTTGAGTTCGGTAAACTACAGAAATTAGATATTTAAAGCGTACGTATGAGTTTTTCCTCTTCGCCGGTGGTGTCGTTGCGCGACGTCACGATTTACCAGGATGTGCAGACTGTGCTGAGCAACGTGAATTTTGACGTGGAGAAAGGTGAGTTTGTGTACCTGGTAGGCCGCACAGGAAGCGGTAAAAGCTCGCTGCTGAAAACCCTTTACGCCGACCTGCCCCTGCAGACCGGAAACGCCGCCGTGGCTGAGTTCCAGTTGGGCAAGCTGCGCCGCAAGCAAGTCCCTTTTCTGCGCCGCAAACTTGGCATCATTTTCCAGGATTTCCAGTTGCTTTTCGACCGCACGGTGGCCGAGAACCTGGCCTTTGTGCTGAAGGCAACCGGCTGGAGCGACAAGTCGAAGCGCAAGCAGCGTATTTCAGAAGTATTGATGCGCGTGGGCCTGGATGCAGCGGCCAACAAAATGCCGCACCAGCTTTCGGGCGGTGAGCAGCAGCGCGTGGTGGTGGCGCGCGCCCTGCTAAACGAGCCGGTTATACTTTTTGCTGATGAGCCCACCGGTAACCTGGATCCGGCTGTAGCCGACGGTATTATGAAGCTTTTCCAGGAAATTAACAACCACGGCACGGCGGTGCTGATGGCCACGCACAACTACGAGATCATCCAGCGCTATCCGCAGCGGGTGCTCAAGTGCGAGAACGGCCGCGTGCTGGATTCCAAGGTAGAGGAGTTTAACCTCGTAAACGGGTATCAGTAAGGTTATACTTTCAGGATTTATACTTAGAGCAAAAGCCTCAGTCATGTTAAAGTATGGCTGAGGCTTTTTTGTTTGTAGAGCAGTCTATCATAAACTTAGCTAAGCGCTTTCAGAATAACAGCGTGATTGTGGAAGCGGGAGCAAGTATAGCTGCCGGTAGCGCCAGTGGTTATACTTTCCCTCTTCGATAACCTTTGCTTCAGCCTTCCTTATATTTGTGTATCATCAGCCCTGAATAATTACGATGGAAGATATTAAAATGACCTCCACCAAAGCACTGTATGCCAAACTGAAGCCCGAGCTGGATGCTGCTTTCAGCGCGGTGATGGCAAGTATGGGTATGGAGGAGAGACCGCAGGTGCAGGCTTTCGCAGAAAGTATAGCCACCCATTTACAGGTGCCGCATGCCACGCCTTGTGCCAATGGCACCGATGCCCTGCAGCTGGCATTGCTTTCCCTGCAGCTGCCCGCCGGCACGGAAGTTATACTTCCGGCATTTGGTCACGAGGCCATCGCAGCAACAGTGGCCGGAGTAGGCTTACAGCCGGTTTTTGCAGATGTGGATATGCAAACCTTCACGCTCGACCCTGCCTCAGTAGAGCGCTACATTACACCTGCTACAGGAGCGATTCTGGCTGTACACCAGTTCGGGCAGTGCGCACCGATGCAGGAGTTGTTGGCGCTGGCCCAAAAGTATAAACTCTGGCTGGTGGAAGACGTGACGCAGGCGCTTGGAGCGATTTATGTAGGGGAGGATGAAAAAGAGCGAAAAGCTGGTGCTATCGGACATGTGGGATATACTTCCTTCTTCCCGACAAAGCCTTTGTTAGATTCTGGTGAAGGAGGAGCAGCCTTTACAAGGCAAAGTGAACTGGCGGAGCGAATGCTGCAAATCACCCGAAATGGCATGGACGGAAAGTATACTTTCAACTCACGGCTGGACACGCTGCAGGCAGCCATGCTGGACGTGAAAATCAAGTATGTAGAGGAGTACAATGAGGCGCGGCAGGAGATTGCCCGCTTTTACGACAACGCCTTTGCCGAAAGCGAACTGGTGCAGGCCCCGCACCGGGCGACGTATAGCTCGCAGATTTATCACCAATATACCATCAAAGTAGCTCCTGAAGTGCGCAACGGGTTGCAGCAGCACCTGAGCGATAACTTTATCCCGAGCGCTATCTATTACCCCCACCCGCTGCACCTGCTGGAAAAGTATACTTCCGGCAAGTATAAACCAGGTGACTTTCCGGTGGCGGAGCTGCTGAGCCAAAGCGTCCTGTCGCTGCCCATGCACTCGGAACTGAAGGAGGACCAACTGGGCTACATTTGTCGGCATGTGCTAACTTATGTTAAGCAGAGAGGTTGAGTTTAGGAGTTGGGGAGTTAGAGAGTTTAGGTGTTAGAGAGTTGTAGAAACGCAATGCCTTGCGTCTGTAAAGTTAGAAAGTTAAAAAGTTAGAAGGTTAGAGAGTTATAAAGTTGTGCTCTCGCTCGCCTCTGGCGAGTGTGAATCATAGTTTGGCCTCTGACCACTTTATACTTTATCCGGGGTATTCAGTGGTTAGATAGCTCACACTCGCCAGAGGCGAGCGAGGGTGTATGGCACACACAAAACATGTAATTTTAGTATAGATAGGTGGGGTGTTAGAGAATGCACAAACTGATATCGAATAACTAACAACCAATAACGAACAACGAATTACAACTTCCAGCCGGTGATACCGAAAATCACTTTGCGGAGCCAGGCGTTCATTTCGGGGTAGATGTTCAGGTTGAGGGCCAAGCTCAGGTAAATGGCTGTGATGAGCAGTGAGCGCACGAGAATGTCGAGGAACACGTTGCCGAGGTAGGGCAGCAGGTAAGAGGCGCCCAGCGTGGCCGCCGCGATGGCCGTGATAGCCAGGGCATGCCAGGTAAAGGGCTGGATGTGGTAGATAACCTTCACAAAGAGCAGGCGCGCCAGGTTCATTGCTACCAAAGAAAGCATAGAGGCGAAGGCTGCTCCCTCAATGCCGTAGCGCGGAATAAAGTACCAGTTCGTCCAGATAGTGAGGCCGGCCAGCACCACATTAAAGCCCAGATCCCATTTATACTTATCCGACGTGGCTAAGATGGCCCCGTTCAGGCTGGTAGCCAGGTCCACCAGGCGGGCCAGCGCCAGGAACAGCACCACATACTTGCCGCTGCGGTAGCTCTCGGGCATAAAGTCGTAAAGGTTATCAATATTGGCCCAGATACCAATAAAAAGCAGCAGCCCCACAATCAGGTTGATCATTGTCACGTGCTGATAGAGGGTACCCATGCCTTGCATATCGCGCTCTTTCCAGAACTCGGCCACCTGCGGGTGCGCAATTTTAAGTATGGAACGGCCAGGAACAAGTATGGCGCTCGTGATGAAGAAGGCCGTCGTGTAAATGCCGTTGTCGGAGAGGCTGTAGGAGGAAATCATCACCTGGTCTACGGTCGTGATGATAGTGGTGGAGATGCTGCCCAGCAAGGTAAAGAAGCCGTAGTAAAACAGCTCGCGGAGCGGCACGATGTGCATCACCGCCAGCGAGGGTTTCAGGTGCAGTTGCTTCAGCCAGATAGTATAGCCCACCAGCACCAGCGCCCCCACCGAGTTCACCACGATGTAGAGCAGCACAAACGTTTGAAACTCCATCACCCCCAAAGCATACACGCTGATAAGCACTGTGGTGAGGATGCGCAGCAGGAAATCCTGCACAAAGGAGGAGACAATGGTTTTATACAGCGAGCGTAGGTACGCCGTGAACATGTTGAACAGCAGCGTGAACAGCGAGAGCGGAATAAGGTAATAATAGTAATCGATGATGAGCGGCGAGTTCTCGATGTAATACTCGACCACCACCGGTTTGAAGAGCAGGAAAACAGCCGTGGAAAGTATAAACCCAAGCAGTGGCACCGACAGCAGCAGGAACAGGAACCCGTTATGCTGCTTTTCCGGATCACGGAAGTAGGGGAAGTAGCGCACGCTCATGTTCACGAAGCCCAGGGCTGAGAACTGCGCATACATCACCGAGATAGACAACAGCAGGCGCGTGAGGCCCACTTCGGCCTCGTCCATGAAATTGGGGAAGAGCAGCACCGTGTTCACATAGCCGATCAGGATGCCGGCATACGAAATGGTGGTGTTCCAGATTCCTTCGCGCTGTAAGGTTCTGCTCATGGGCTACACAGGGTGAACCGCAAAAATAGCAAATCCGGCGTATTTAGTTGGTGGTTGTTGGTTATAAGTTATTGGGGATGCCCAGTCTTCGCCAAGGCTGCTGCCTCGGCACAAGTATAAAACATGGTGCCAGCCGACTTGAGCTGCTGTAAGATTTTCTCCAGCACCTCGCGCCAGCCGGGTTCTCCTTTCGGTACGGCATACTCAGTGTAGCGGGAGTAGTTCTCGTTATGCCACAGCAGTGTGAATAAGCCCCTAAACTTCTCGACCTCCTGCAGCATGGGCTGTACCTTTTCCAGCGCCTCCCGTGGGGTAAGGTGCATGAAGTTCACATCGTAAAGTGTGGCATCCATCAGCATCAAAGGGAGCTCCAGATAGGTATGCGCCCTCTGATTCTGGAAATCAAACGGGTAGAAGGGGTGGCAGTAGGAGTTGCGGAACCCGAAGTGTTCGGAGAAGCCCAGCGTGCTGTCGTAGGCCAGGTTGCTTTGCTGCAGCACCTGCGGGGTGGTTTCGGGTTGGTAGCAGAGGTAGTGGAACCGGTTGCCCTGCGGCTGCACCGGCAGTTTGCTCCGGTCCTGCTTCAACTGCACCAGGTCGTTAGCTGTTCCAAAACTGCCGTGCAGCGCCACTTCATGCCCGCGCTCCGAGATCTTCTGCATCAGGTGCTGGTACTTCAGCTTGGTGAGGTCGTGGTCGGCATTGGGGTGACCGTTGTAGCGCTGATTGCTCGGCAGGAAGAAGAACGTGGCCTTGGCGCCATACTTTTCAGCCGTGGCCATCACCTCAGGCAGGTTGTTCCAGGCGTCTTTTCCCACCGCCTTTTGCAGCAGCACCTTGGTCAGGTCCAGCCCCTTGGCATGGAACAGCAGTTGCTTACCCGCCACGCGCCAGGCGGAGTGCAGACGGTCCACATCGCAGGTGAGGCAGGCGGCCAAACTGTTGTTGCCCCAATGGTCGTGCTGCAGCGCTACGCTATAGACCCGTTCCATCACCTCGCGCAGCATCGCAAAGTAGTAGTTCACGATAGGCTTAGTGACGAAATGATGCTTTGCCTGCACGCTGGCCTTGTAAGTATAGCGCTTGAAGCGGTCGCGCTCCGGGCCATAGTACTCCTGCCAGCCGCTGAGCAGGTAAAAGGCCGCGGCCACGATGTCGTAGTTTATACTTGCCGAACCGTCCGGGTGGTAGGTGATGAGCTCTGCCTGGTCGTCCTCCTCAAAAAAGAAAGGCAGTCGCTCCCCATGCCATTCCTTCCAGACGAACTGCTGCGGACGCGGGCGTTTCTTCTCAAAGAAGCTGCCGCTATACTTTTGGATGGTGATTTTGGCATCACCGCCTGCGCCATAGTTAAACGTTAGGTTTTTTGCCTTGGGGTAGAGGATGTGAAAGTGCTGTAATGTATAATCGTAGATGTATTGCATATGGTATTAAAGCAGGAACTCCCGGAGGTGCTTCAGCGCTAATTCTGCGCTACGGCCATCAAATGGGGTTCCTACAGTTGCGTTAAAGTAGCTTGCTCTACTGTAAACGCTGGGTTTGTGCTCCATATTCTCTCGGAGCATAAATATTAATTCTTCCGGACCTGCCATGGCATCAATCAGGCCATGTTGTACAAAACCGTAATAGTCCACCAGCTTGTGCTTCGGGTTAAAGTCGTAAAAGATGGACCAGACGTTGAGCAGGACTGCCTCCAGGTGGATACCGGAGTTGCCGCTGAGCTGCACATCCACCTGGCGCAGGTAGTCGAATGTGGGTACTGAGCGGCTGTCGGAGAGGCTGATTTGAGGGCTTATACGTTGCAGTCTGTCAAAGTTCCGGGTGTCTCGCGGGTGGGGACGGAGGAGGATGCGGATCGTGGGCAACTCTCTGGTAAGTTGAATGAGTACTTTTTCAACCTCTCCCAGGTCATCCATCAGGTTACAGCCAATACCGATAGTTTGGATGGTTTCGCTTTTATTCCGGAAGGGCATGTAGGCATCGGCTTTGGGCATGCCAATCAGTTCTACCTTTCCTTCTACCGGACCGCATAGTTTATACTTGTCCAGCGCATCCTGCCCCTCCAAGAGGTTCAGGTCGTAAGCCAGGGGCGGAAACATGGGGCTGACGCTGGCGTGCTGGATGTATATGGTTTTGATGCCCATACTTTTTGCCGCCAGGAGCAAAGCGCGGGCATCGGCGTTGTGGTCGTTGGCAAAGACAATGGCCTTGGGTTTATAGGTTTGCAGCTTGCGCAGGTATACTTCGTAAAAGCCCACGGCATCAAAAAGTACATCGAAAAAACGGGTGGTACTGGCCTTTTTATACTTTAAAAAATGAAGGAGTAGCGGAATAAATTTGTAGTAGTACAGCAGTTTGCTCCGCAGCGAAAGGCGCTCTACCACTGCGTTATACTTGCCAATCTGCTTGCGCTGACCTGCTACAAACACAGCTTCGGGCAGGGCTTCTTCTATAAACTTGAGGCTGTCGTAATTATTCTGGCTCACCACATACAGCCATACCTTGCCGCGCAGTTTCTCCGGCCGCTCTACCGACTCAAACAGGTTGCCCAAGAGGCGCACCACCGTATAGCCGGCCACTTTTAGCAGGCGCATCAGCGGGTTTTGGGGGGATACGACGCTTTTGGCACTTTCCGGGAGGCGTAGAAAAGCCTCTGAAAAGTGCAGGTACAAGATTTCGCTATAGCGGGTAAACCACTTATGCATGAGCTAAACTAAATCCCAGTTGAGCGGCGTGCCGGCCTTGATGTCCTGCCTGGCTGCTTTGCCCAGCAACGTGTCGTAGTGCTTGGGGGCCAGGCCCAGCCCCGGGCGGATAACGCGGATGTTCTCCTTGGTGAGCGGCTCCCCGGCCTTGATATCTTGGGCCGCGTATACCGAGCGCTTGAACAGGCGGCTCTTCTCCTCGGCCCGCTGCACGCCGTACTGCACCTGCCCCAGCGCCAGCCAGGCCCTTTCCGACTCCACCACCAGCGTGCGCAGTTCTTCGGGCTCGAGCGAGAAGGCCGAGTCCACCCCGCCATCGGCCCTGCGGAGGGTGAAGTGCTTCTCAATCACCGTCGCCCCCAGAGCCACGGCGGCTACGGCGGCGCCCACACCCATGGTGTGGTCGGAGAGGCCCACCTGCACCCCGTAGAGCGCGCGCAGGTGCGGGATGGTCACCAGGTTGGTGTTCTCCGGCGTGGCCGGGTAGGTGGAGGTGCACTTGAGTAGGATAAGCTCCCGGCAGCCCGCCGCCCGCAGCACCTCGACGCCCTCTGCCACCTCTTGCACCGTGGCCGCGCCCGTACTCATGATCACAGGTTTACCCGTGGCAGCCACGCGGCGCAAGAGCGGGTGGTCGGTGTTCTCGAAGGAGGCAATCTTGTACACCGGCGCCCCGAGCTCCTCTAAAAAGTCCACAGCCGTCTCGTCGAAGGGGGAAGAGAAGGCAAGCATGCCCCGCTCCCGGGCCCTGTCAAAAATAGGCTGGTGCCACTCCCAGGGGGTGTAGGCTTCTTTGTAAAGGTCGTAGAGCTCGCGGCCCTTCCACAGCGAGCCCTCGTCTTCAATCGTGAGCGCGCCGGGCAGGGTCATCGTGTCGGCCGTGTAGGTCTGCAGCTTGATGGCGTCAGCGCCCGCGTCGGCGGCGGCATCTACTATGGCTAAGGCACGTTCGAGCGATTGGTTGTGGTTGCCCGACATCTCGGCGATGATAAAGGGCTTGTGATGGGGACCGACCAGGCGGCCGGCGATGTTGATATCTTGAATCATGTTGCTTTCTGTCTTGTGTTTATACTTCACTTAGCTCCAGCACGAAGTGGTGCGCCCCCGGGTGCTCCGGGTCAGGCGCCGCGTAGGCGAAGCCTGCTTTCTCAAAGGCCCTGACGGAGGCGATATTGTCCCGCTGTACCAGCCCTTCCACCAGCCTGACTTCCGGATGCTCGCGCCTTAGCCTCTCCACGCCTTTCAGCAGCACCGTGTACCCGAGCCCCTTGCCACGGTAGTTTCCGTCAATCAGGTAACTGAGGGTGGCTGTGGTGCCCGAGATGGTGAAGCGTATCTGGGCCGCAGGCACGCCTTGGACCTCCGCAATATAAATAGGAGTGTTATCGTCGATAAGCCTGGCCCGGAACCAGGCCTGGTGGTTAGCCAAAGGTATGGGCTCGGGGTTAAAGGACTGGCGCCGTACCTCGGGGGCGTTGTTCCAGTGGTAAATCAGCAGCAGGTCCTCCTCGGTCGCTTGCCGGAGGGTGAGGCTGGCTGAGAGGCTGAGCCTTCGAAACTCCTCCCGTAGCCGCTCAGGGCTTTGGCCGTCGAAGTAGCGGCGCTGCTCCCGCACCTGCCCTGCAAAAGCCTTCTCTAAACTTGATGGGTCTACATCTGGCAGCTCCTCATACTTTCGGGCGATGCCCGAAGAGGTCAGGAAGCTGTAGAGCCCTGCCTGATTAGTGGCCGTCTGCAGCACGAAAAGCAGCCCGCTCACGGCGGCGTACTCGTAGGCCACCCCGCTGGCCGAGGTCACGACCAGGGCACACCGCTGCATCAGGCGGCACATTTCTTCTGCGTCCAGGTTCTGGTGCAGGGTGATGCTTTCCTTACCTTTGAGCCAAGCCTGCAGTTCTAGCAAATGCCGGTAAGCGCCGCCCACCACTATTTCGATGGTTTTTATACTTTGTAATCCGGATAGCTCCTTTGCCAGCCGCAGGGTATGGTTTTCCGGGTCGGCCCCGCCCAGGTTCAATAGCAATCGTAGCGGCCCTTCCGGAAATCTTCTTTCTTGCTCGGCGGCCTTCAGGAAAGGCGGGCGCAGCAGCGCGTAGGCTGGGCCCAGCAGGAGCCTGGTGTAGGGAGCGGTTTTATACTTTTCTTTTTCTACGCCGCCTGCCACGTTGAGCACCGCGTCAGCCACAAAAGGGTAGGCGTGGATGTCGTCGAGGCACAGCAGGGCGCAGCCGTGATTTTTGATGACTTGCTGGTAAGCCGTGTCAAAGCGGTAGCCGTCAAGCACCACCACGTCCGTCGGCTGCAGCACCTGTCCGCATAAGTATACGGCTTCCTCACTGGTTACCTCTTGCTCCGGTAACACAATCACTTCTTCACATACCTCCCGCAGCTGTCGCGCCAGCCCTTCGGCAGGGGCTTGCACAGCGAACACGCAGCGGAACTCGCCGGAGAGCATCTGCGCCAGGGCCAGCGAGCGCACCACGTGCCCCAAGCCGATGCGGCTGCTGCCGTCGGCGCGGAAGACCACGCGTGGCCTCTCTGGTGCTATGGCGGTGCTTTGCTCAGTCAAGGCGGTGCAGCAGTTTATACTTTAGTTCGGCCAGTTTCCAGTCCGTTTCCGAGTCAATGTCCTGGGCCTCGAGCTCGGAGAGCTCAATCACCCCGGAGTTGCCGGTGAAGAGCCTTTTATCCTTCAGAAATCTATCTACCCTGAACCAATAGAACTGCCCGGCGTCGTGGAAGGCGGCGGGCAGGTCCTGCGAGCGGCTGGAAAGGTGCTCGGGCCAGTTCATCACGGCCTTGCCCTGCTCCACCTTCAGGCTGCGCCAGATGGGGTAGCTGTACTTCAGAACCGGGAACACCGTGTCAAAATCTCCCTCTGAGAGCCTAGTGTAGCTCTCCTGCAGCAGCGCGGCCGTCACGAAGGGGGCCGTGGGATAGAGGCAGCAGGCCACCTCAAAGCTTTTACCCTGCGCTTTATACTGTATTAGCACCTCCTCGAGCACCTGCGCCGTAGTGGCAAAATCATCGGAGGCCTCCCGGCTCCTGAGAAACGGTACGCTTGCTCCATATTCCTGGGCCACCCGGGCTATCTCCTCATCATCGGTGGAGACCATCACCTCGGCAAACAGGCCCGACTTAAGAGCGGCCTCAATGGAGTAGGCAATAATGGGTTTGTCCAGGAAAGGGCGGATGTTCTTCCTGGGGATACGCTTGCTGCCCCCGCGGGCGGGTATGATGGCCAGGCTTTTCACTGCTGCACGAACTCCTTCACCTTCTCTATCACGAATGCCTGCTCTGCCTCACTCAGCGTGGGGTACATGGGCAGGCTCAGGCACTCTTGGTAGTAGTGCTCAGCCGCCGGGAAGTCGCCCTTGCTGTAGCCCAAGTTGCGGTAGTAGGGCATGGTGTGGGCCGGGATGTAGTGCACCTGAGCAAAGATGTTGTGCTCCCTGAGGTAATCGTACAGTCCCTTGCGGTCGGGCACGCGGATGACGTAGAGGTGGTAGGCGTGGCCGGTCTCTTCGCCCTGTAGGGCTTCCATAGTAGTCTTCAGCGTCCCAATGCCCTCCACGCCGGCGAAGGCCTCGTCGTATGTTTTGGCTATCGCTCTTCTTCGTTCCAAGCCCTCGTCGGCACGGCTCAGCTGCGAGAGGCCCAGGGCGCAAAGCATGTCGGGTATGCGGTAGTTGTAGCCCAGCTCCTGCATCTCCATGTACCAGCCGCCGTGGTTCTCCTCCATCAGCGCCGGATCGCGCGTGATGCCGTGGGTTCGGTAGAGCAAGAGTTTCTGGTAGAGTTCCTCGCTGTTGGTGGTGACCATGCCGCCCTCGCCGGTGGCAATGTGCTTGACGGGGTGGAAGGAGAAAATAGCCAGGTCAGCGTAGTTCCCGTTGCCGCACAACTGCTTCTCTCCTTGGCTGTCGATAAAGTAGCCGCCGGGAGAGTGAGCCGCGTCCTCCACCAGCCACAAACCATGCTCGTTGGCCAGTTTCCTGAAAGCTTCCAGGTTCACCGGGTTGCCGGCAAAGTCCACGGGGATAATGCCGGCGTAGTAGCCCTTGGGCTTGGTCTCTATCAGCTCGCGCACCTTGTTTATGTCCAAAAGGGCCGTGCCGGGGTCGATATCGCAGAACTCGACCTGGCCGCCGCAGTAGCGTACCCCGTTGGCCGAGGCCACGAAGGTGATGGGCGTGGTGATGACTCTTGACTCGTGGCTAACGCCCAGGGCCAGGGAGCACAGGTGCAGGGCAGCCGTGCCGTTGGCGCAGGCCACGGCGTACCTGGCCCCCACGTAGCGGGCGAAGGCCTGCTCAAACTCGGCCACCTTCGGTCCTTGCGTCAGAAAGTCGGATTGCAAGGTCTCCACCACCGCGGCAATATCTGCCTCGGTAATATGTTGGCGGCCGTAGGGAATAGGGCGATCGGGCTGTTCTGTATGTTTAGCTTCTGACAAGGAGTTAGAAAGTTAGAAGGTTACAAAGTTAGAAAGTTGAAAAGTCACTCATTCACTCAGTCACTAATTCAAAACTTATACAATAAACGCCGGATCTACGTGCTGGCGAATCAGCTCCCGTAGTTGTTCTACGCTGAGCCAGTCGGTGTTGGTGCCGGAGTTATACTTGAAGCCCATCTCGACCATCCGGCCGTTGTGCGCCTTCAGAAATTCTTCTACATTCCAAATGGGGGTAGAGGGAAGTATGATGTAGTATTTGTCCAGTTCCACGGTATTGAGGGAGTCGGTCTCAGTGATCATTTCCTCGTGCAGCTTCTCGCCCGGCCGGATGCCCACGATTTCCTGCTCGCAGTTAGGTCCGATGGCCTCGGCCACATCGGTGATGCGGTAAGAAGGAATTTTGGGCACGAAGATCTCGCCGCCCCAATGGTGCTCCAGCGCATGGAAAACCAGCTCCACGCCCTCCTCCAGGGAGATATTAAAGCGGGTCATGTCCGGGTGGGTGATGGGCAGTACGCCATCGGCACGTTTTTTCAGGAAGAAAGGAACCACCGAGCCTCTGGAGCCAATCACGTTGCCGTAGCGCACCACAGAGAAGCGGATGTCGCGCTTGCCGCGCATGTTGTTGGCGGCCACAAAGAGTTTATCAGAGCACAGTTTGGTGGCGCCGTACAGGTTGATGGGGGCAGCGGCTTTATCCGTGGAAAGAGCCACCACGTCCTTCACGCCACAATCCAGCGCGGCATTTATAACGTTCTCGGCGCCCAGCACGTTGGTTTTGATGCACTCCATCGGGTTATACTCCGCAGCCGGCACCTGTTTCAGGGCAGCAGCGTGTACAATAATGTCAATCCCCTCGCAGGCGCGCTTAAACCGTTCGCCGTCGCGCACATCGCCAATAAAGTAGCGGATAGAGTTATACTTGCTGTGCGGGAACACCTGCGACATTTCGAACTGCTTAAGCTCATCGCGGGAGTAGATGACCACCCGCCGCACGTTGGGGAATCGGGCGTATACCATCTCCACGAACTTCTTCCCGAACGAGCCCGTACCGCCCGTAATTAGTATAGCCTTGTTGTTAAGGTCTAGTGCCATGCTATTTTCTCTCTTTATACTTTGGGCACAAAATGGTCACCCAATCATGCTGCAAGATACTTATTTTAGTGCAAGCACGCATGCACGGGCACGAGTGGCTACCTATAAAAAGAAAGGCGACCTATCATAGCCGCCCTTTTATACTTTATAACCCAAGTTGCGATTTACTTTGGTGGGAAGGTGTAAACCCACCCCCGCCCCTCCCAAGAGGGGAATTCCTGCAAGTGTAATATTATTCCCCTCTTGGGAGGGGTTAGGGGTGGGTCAATCGCAACTTGAGCTTTATACTACCTGCGTGGCTTCAGCCAGGTTCAATTCCCGGGTGGATATCTCCCGCATTTCCATCTTTCTGATTTTTCCTGTCACCGTCATCGGGAACTCCTCCACAAACTTCCAGTACCGGGGGATTTTGACGGTGGCGATTTTCCCTTTGCAGTAGGCGGTTAGTTCTTCCGGTGTGGTGGTGGCGCCCTCTTTCAGCTTTACCCAGGCCATAACCTGCTCGCCATACTTGGCGTCCGGCACCCCGATTACCTGCACGTCCACCACATTCTTTTGCGTCATCAGAAACTCCTCCACCTCGCGGGGGGCAATGTTCTCACCACCCCGGATGATGAGGTCTTTGATGCGGCCCACGATCTTCACATAGCCTTCTTCATCCATCTCCGCCAGGTCGCCGGTGTGCATCCAGCCATTTTGCAATACTTTGGCAGTGGCCTCCGGCATGTCCCAGTACCCGAGCATCACCGAGTAGCCGCGGGTGCAGAGTTCGCCCTGCTCGCCGCGCGGCACGATTTGCCCGGTTTCCGGGTCCACTATCTTTACTTCCAGATGCGGGTGCACGGTACCTACCGTCGAAACGCGCTTGTCGAGCGGGGCATCCGGGCGGCTTTGGATGGAGACAGGGCTTGTCTCGGTCATGCCATAGCACACGGTTACTTCCTGCATGTGCATCAGCTGTTGCACCTTTTTCATCGTGTCGATGGGGCAGTTGGAGCCGGCCATGACGCCAGTACGCAACGTGGAGAAATCATACTTATGAAAGTTGGGATGGTCCAGCTCAGCGATAAACATGGTGGGCACGCCGTAGAGCGAGGTGCATTTTTCGTCCTGCACGATCTGCATCACCTGCTCCGGGTCGAAAGAGGCGGCTGTGATGACCATGGTGGCGCCGTGCGTGATGAGGCCATGTTGCCAATCACCATTCCAAAGCAGTGGTAAAAGGGCACCGGAATGCATACGCGGTCCTGCTGGGTATACTTCAGAATCTCCCCGATAAAAAAACCGTTGTTGAGGATGTTGTGGTGAGAAAGGGTGGCCCCTTTGGGGAAACCGGTGGTGCCGGAGGTATACTGTATGTTGATCGGGTCATCAAAGGTTAGCGACTGCTCCCGTGCCTCCAGCTCTGCGGTGCTTATACGTTTGCCGGCCTCCAGAAAAGCCTCCCAGTCGCGGTCGAAAATTACGGTTTGCTTTGGATACTCGCAGGTAGGGCGTATGGCTTCCAGCATCTCCACATAATTCGTCTGCCTGAAGTTGGGTGCCGCTATTAAAAGGTTTACCCGGCTCTGGCGCAGCGCATACTGCAGGTCGTTGGTTTTATAGCCGGGGTTTATCGTGACAAGTATAGCGCCTACGCGGGCGGTGGCAAACTGCACCAGCACCCACTCGTAGCGGTTGGCAGACCAGATGCCCACCCTGTCGCCGCGTTTGATGTTGTAGGCAAGCAAGGCCTTGGAAACCTGCTCTACCTGCTCCCAGAATTCCTGGTAGGTGGCGCGGTAATTCTGCTCCACCATCACAAGCGCCTCGCGGTCTCCGTACTTTTCAACTGTTCTTTTCAGGCTCTGTCCGATGGTTTCGCCTAGCAAAGGAGTGGTGTTGGCGCCATGGCTGTAAGAAGGGGTATTCATAATAATTTGCGGTAATAAAAAGACACGCAAAATTCGGGCTTTAAGGCTGCTCGGGGTAAGTATAAACGTAAGCTGCTACAATTTCTAAAGGAGAAAAAGCAAGTATAATGGCAAGTATAAAATGAGCACAAAGTCTATTTTACAGGAATTTATACTTTATAAGAAAGCAAGTATAGCTACGATTTCTAACCCGAAAGGTAGCAGGAGCGAGGGAGCAGAAGGTGGTATTCCCCGGCAGAACGACATTGCCGGAAAATGGAAGTATACTTTAACTACTTGAGCAGTTTTTTGATGATCCTGGCCAGTTCCCCTGTCAGGGCCTCGCGGGAGAAGCGGGAGTGGTTGATGTAGGGCAGGTCCAGGTTGGGGTTTATTTTCCAGGCGCGGCTCAGCTGCGTCATGTGGTCGAGCATCAGGTCATAGGCGGTGTAGTGGAACAGACGGCCGGCCCCGCACTCGTCGATGATGTGGTCCATGTCGGAGTGCACCGGCCCTAAGGCAATGATGTGCTTGTTGGAGGCCAGGTACTCAAACAGCTTGCCCGGCACATTGGCGTATACATTCTCCACATCGGCTATGGCCAGGAACAGCACCGTGCTCTCCATCATATACTTAATGGCCTCCTGGTGCGGCACGTAAGGTATAAACTCCGTGATGCCCAGCACACCGGCCTTCTCGATGCGCTTCTTCATCCCTTCCGACACCTTGCCCACAAAGCGCAATTTGTAGTTTATCTCGCTGTGCACCGAAAGCAGGTGGGCCAGCACCTTCAAAAACACATCGATGTTGTACTGCTCGGTGATAGTTCCGGTATAGGTTATCAGAAACTCATCCTTGGGAGGGTTGCTGGGATAAGTGAAGTCGGCTCCGTCATACCCATTGGTGATAACATGCAGCTTGCGGGCATCTATACTTGCCGGCTTGTTGAGGAAGAGGCGCTTGGTATCCTCGCTTGTCACAATCACGGCGTCTGCCTGCTCCAGCACCTGTCGCTCATACTTCTGGTCGAGGCGTTTGGCAAGAGGCGTGTGCAGCAGCTGGTCGTAGTAATGGATGTTGGTCCAGGGGTCGCGCAGGTCGGCTACCCAGGGCAGGTTATACTTTTGCTTCAGCTTCAGGCCGATCAGCTGCGTGGAGTGCGGCGGGCTGGTCGTGACGATGGCTTTATACTTGCCACTCTGCAACAATTCCTCCGCCTTGCGTATAGCATGCTTGTTCCAGCCCACGCGGGCGTCGGGTATGAACAGGTTGCCGCGCACAAACTTGAAGATCTTGTCTACCAGCGTGTCCTTGGCCTGCTGGTTGGCAAAGCCGCTGTAGGGAATCTCCTTTTTGCCGGACAGTTTTTTATAGTACTCGAAAGGCTCTGAGGTGGCCGTGCGGTACACCGGCAGCTCGGCGGGAACTTCCTCGGCAAAGGATTCGTCCAGAAGGGGATAGGAGGCCTGTTTCTCATCTACCGTCAGCACGGTGGGCCGCACGCCAAACTGGGGCAGGTACTTACAAAACTTAAGCCCACGCTGCACGCCCGGCCCTCCGGATGGCGGCCAGTAGTAGGAGATGTAAAGTATGTCTGTCAGTTCAGTTTCTTTCAAAGCGGTCGGCAATAGGCGTTAGCTTTCAAATATAGTGAATAAATGTTTCACAAAAGGCTTTACGCAGCAATGTATCGGCTGTTGTGGCTATACTTTGCAGGGCCGGAAGCGTAAATTCTGATGTTGTGCAATAAAGTGGTAAGTATTCCTGAGAATCCTTACTTTTGTAGGTAAATCCAGAAAAAAGATGTTCGATAATTTAAGTAACAAACTAGACCGCGCCTTTAAAACGCTTAAAGGCCAGGGAAGCATTACCGAAATTAACGTAGCCCAGACCATCAAGGAGGTGCGCCGCGCCCTGGTGGATGCCGACGTAAACTATAAAGTAGCCAAGACTGTCACCGATAACATCAAGGAGAAGGCCATGGGCCGTGATGTACTGATCGCCGTATCGCCGGGCCAGTTGATGGTGAAGATCATGCACGAGGAGCTGACCGAACTGATGGGCGGGGAGAAGCAGGACATCAACCTGAAGGGCGATCCGGCAATTATCCTGATTTCCGGTCTACAGGGCTCTGGAAAAACAACGTTTACCGGCAAGCTGGCTAATTATATTAAAAGGCAAGGTCGCTCTGTGATGGTGGCAGCCTGCGACGTGTATCGTCCGGCCGCGATTACGCAGCTGCAGGTGCTGGCTGAGCAGGTGGGTGTGGAGGCCTATACAGAGCCGGAGAACAAGAACCCGGTGCAGATTGCCCTCAACGCGATTGAGCACGCCAGGAAAACGCACAAGAAAGTAGTCATCATCGATACCGCCGGTCGTCTGGCCGTGGATGAGGCGATGATGAAAGAGATAGAGGAGATCAAAAAGGCCATCAAGCCGTCTGAAACCCTGTTTGTGGTAGATTCCATGACGGGCCAGGATGCGGTGAACACGGCCAAGACCTTTAACGAGCGCATCAACTTCGACGGTGTGGTGCTGACCAAGCTGGACGGTGACTCCCGTGGTGGTGCGGCCCTTTCGATTCGCGCGGTGGTGGAGAAGCCGATTAAGTTTATCTCCACAGGGGAGAAGATGGAGGCGCTGGATCTGTTCTACCCCGATCGTATGGCGCAGCGTATCCTGGGCATGGGCGACGTGATCTCCCTGGTGGAGCGCGCGCAGCAGGCCTTCGACGAGGAAGAGGCCAAGCGTATCAACAAGAAGATCCGCAAGAACCAGTTCAACTTCGACGACTTCCTGACACAGCTGGAGCAAATTAAAAAGATGGGCGACATCAAGGACCTGGTAGGCATGATACCGGGCGTTGGCAAGGCGCTGAAGGATGTGGAGATCGATGATAATGCCTTTAAGCCAATTGAGGCTATCATTAAATCGATGACCCCGGCAGAGCGCGAGAACCCGGATATGATCAGCGGCAGCCGCCGCGCCAGAATTGCCAAAGGCAGCGGTACGGACATCACGCAGGTAAACAACCTGATGAAGCAGTTTAACGACATGCGCAAGATGATGCGCTCGATGAACAAGATGGCTGGCAAGCGTGGTGGCCTCGGCAACCTGGCGAATATGCTGAAGCGCTAAGCTGAGTTATACTTTATTTAAAGCGAGGGCTATACTTGGAAAAGTATAGCCCTCGCTTTTTTGTTAGATGGTTTGAGGTGGGGATATTTAGCTTGGCTATACTTTATACTTTCTGGTTATGCACATCGCTGTTCCCGACATCCGTGTCCGGAACCAGTCCTGCTGCGGATTTCCAAATCCGTTTAATTATACTTCGGCTATACTTCCCCCGCTGGCGCGAGTTTGCAACTCGTGCCTACTTATGATGTTGGGTTTGCAACCCAACTGGCTTGAAAAGCCATACTTTATACTTGGGCTATACTTCCTTAGCCACCGCTTCCTTCAGCTTGACACAAGCTATCCTTGCTAGCCACCTTTCATCCTCTAGTTCCCACAAACGTCTCGTTGCACCTCTGATTTTGGCTCCCTCCTAGGCCGGGAGGCCTCGCCTTCGGGCATCGCGCTGTGTGCCTGAAGCTGCCTCCGCGCTGCTCCGGCTGCCGCATCCGCGGCACCGCAACATGCACAAGGCGCTCAACCCAAAGGCTGGGAAGCAATCCGCTAGCCGCTGCCACTGCTGTCATCTCGACCATCGGGAGAGATCTGAAGAGAAATCCCGGTAGATCTCTCGCGCTGCTCGAGATGACAGGGAACTATGCAAGCACAAACTGTCCCCTTGAGGACTAGCCAAAACGGGAGTTTTGAGCTAGCGAGCGCAGCTCTGAGGGGTGTAATCGCCTGCTAGGTTTATACTTGTAGGGAAAGGTCGCGACCTGTCCGTGCGAGAACGGAGGCTATGAAACTTATACTTCAGCATCAGTAGCTACAGAACTCCCCTCCTTAGCTAAGGAGGGGCCAGGGTGGTTGGACCCGGTAATGCTGAAGGATCCTAGCCACAACCATCTGCTATAAAGCTTTAAACTCCCAAACCCCCTAACTCCTAAACTCTCTAATACCTTTGCTTATCCGGCTTCTTTTCCCAGGCCTCAAAGGCTACTTTGGCCTCCTCCGGGAGTAGCTGCACCATGGGGATGCGCCTTTTCTGGAGCGGCTTTTCCAACTCCTCATAGATAAAGGAATCGTCGAAGCCGATGCGGGCGGCGTCTTCGTGGCGGTTGCCGAAGTATACTTTTTTCAGCCTCGCCCAGTAAATGGCGCCCATGCACATCGGGCAAGGTTGGGAACTGGCGTACAGCTCACAGTCGGAGAGGTCGTGGGTGCCGAGAGCCTGGGTAGCCGCGCGGATGGCTTCCATCTCGGCATGAGCCGTGGGGTCGTGGGAGCGGAGCACGTTGTTATAGCCCCTGGCAATTATTTCCCCGTTCCGAACGATGACGGAGCCGAATGGCCCGCCGAAGCCCTCCTGCATCTTTTCAAGGGATAGCCTGATGGCCTCCCGCATAAAATCCTCCTGCTTTGCCTGGTTGTTTTCCATAGTTTCTTTTGGGTTGTTAAGGAAAGTGTCCGGTTAATGTGGCTTATACTTCGGCAAGTATGAAGTAACCACATTTCACACTGTCTTTCTCACTGACACTTACTCCAAACCTGTCGCTAAAGTTAGGCGTGCGAGCAGTCTATACATACAGTAGGGACTAGAAGTCGGTGCGGCTGTGCAGGGGGCGTAACCTAAGTTCCGCAGGAATCCAAACCTGGTTTGATGCTTTCGCGTCGGCTTGGGCAGGAGATATACGGAAACAGGTTGAGGTTGCGGCAGACGGGAACAAGGGGGCGGTACGAGTTGCTGAGGCCAAAAAGTAAATAGCTTATACTTCACTTGTGCGGTACGAATGCATACTCGAAGTATAAGCTATTGCAACTGTTTCCTCCTAAGAGGTGGTGTGATGGGTGATTATTACTATCAAAAAATATAGCAATTGTAAAATAAGTTTAATATTTTCTTGCTTAAAGATTATTTACGAGGCTGTTCCCATAGGGTTATCATATTTTGAAGTTTTCTGCTGCGGCGGTTGGGTGGCAGAGGGTGTAAAGACAGGGTTTAAGCATGCCTTCTTTAAGTTTTGAAAGATAATATCTTATAGTTTACCTGTGTCGTATCTGAGCGTATAGAACCACATAACCAACGATATTGTATGAAGGACATGTTTAGAATCTTAGGCACATGTGCTGTGCTGGCAGGGCTTTTACTTGGCTCCTGCACCGCTACCCGCGAGCAGCAGGTAGAGGACGACCTGAGCGACTTCAGGGCCTGGGTAAATGACTTTACAGCTAGCGTGGCCGACCGCACGGAGGAAGACTGGAAACGGGCCCGGGAAGATTTTAGCAAACGCACCCAGGAGCTGGACCGCAAGCAGGAAAACTTTACCGATGAACTCAAACAGGATTACCAGAACCTGAAGCAGGAGTTCCAGGATGCCGATGAAGAGTATAAGCGCAGCCACTCCGCTGGAGAGATGGAAGAATGGGAACAAAACCTACTTGGAGATTGGGCCACCACTACGCTGAATGAAACAAATGTAGAGGCCGCCTACGAAGCCTTTATGGAGCGCGTACGGGTAGAAAAAGAGAACTGGACAAACGAGGATTGGGAAATGGCCAAGCGGGTCCTGGAGCGGCTCAATGAGCGCAAGGACGCGATAAGCGGTAATGTTGCCACCGGATCAGAAGTGAAGATTAAGGCGCTGCAGATGGAGTTTCGTACCCTGGAGACAGCTGCCGACCTCTAAGCAGGGGTTATACGATAATCCTTCCCTCATACGGGTCGCCGTAAAGTATAGATTGCTGTTGCTGATGCCTGTGGCCTGAAAGCCAGCAAAGTATGGCGTCTACCTGGTGCCAGTTCCCGGGTAAAGCATGCAGCTTATACTTTAGGATACGCTGGAGGGCAGCAGTGTAATCCGGAAGCGCGGCAGGGTCTTTTTTGTAGCCTTGCAGTTGGGGAAGCAGCAGCCTGCTGGCCTCGGCAGGGTAGGTCTCCAGCATGGCAATGCCTTGGTTTGCCAGCTGCGCGCGCAGCCGCATGGCCCGCGCCGTAAGCCCACCCAGAAACATGGGCGACATGGCCTGCACTTCCCGGTCTGCCTGGCGGTAGAAGAAATCAGCGGCAGGGCTCTGTGCCGCAAAGCCATAAACTTTGGGTAGTGTTAGCGGCGCGTCGATATAGACCACATTTGGCTTTAGTTGCCGCACAAGTTCCTGCAGCCACTGGTCCGCATCGTTTCCTTTCTCGCATTGCCATACATGCAGCTCGCCCTGCTGCACCATGGCGGCGGCCGTTGTCCCGGCTAGTTTGGAGCCGAAGTCTACTCCAAGGTGGTTGTCTTCCATACATCATACTGTTGCTGCCCATTGCTGCTATACTCCCGAATAGGGCTTATAGTTATGCGGAGCAGGAGAGCATGGCCAGCCTGAATTTATATCGAAGTGCTGTGCCGGAAACCTGTGGAGAAAGTATAAGTTGGTTCTAAACTTGTACTTTATGATATGAACTTTATTGGCTTGATATACAGTAAATAAAGATGTTATGGAGAAGAGACGGTTATGCCTGTAGTTGGTTGATGAGTGCCTCCTTCTGGGCCATCATAATCTGCTTGTGGTGAATGAAATGATCCTGCAGAAAATTGAGGGCCTGGCAAATGGTAAGGTAGCCTACCACCGGGTGCTTGAACACACCTTTTGCCAGCAGCGCGGGAGGGAACCCGGTCAGTTCGTCTTCCAGCTCAAAGCGCATCGTGTCCCACTGCTTGCGCAAGACACTTAGCTCTGATACCTCCGGCACGTTGGCCACGATGTCAGGGGCTTTAAACTTCTGCCCCGAGTGCAGCGCCACCTTCATCAGCAGGGCCTTCGCCTCCTGTGCAAAAGGCACGTCCTGCAGTTCCTCGGGCCGTTGCAGCTTATAGCGAACATTTTCCAGTATGCGCTGCTCCACCAGAATAAGGTGGGCCACATGCTGGTTTATACTCCACTTGCCGGGCGCAGGGGCTGCATTCAACTGCTGATGGTCCAGGCCGTCCAGCTCATCCAATAAAGGATTTCTGAGCTCTTCCAGGCGCAAATACTTGGCTTCCAGTTTTGGGTTCATGAGCAGGTTATGGCTGAAGGCGTTAAGTGACATAGGCTTTGCTTCCAAAAAACGATGTTAAATCTATTGAAGTTTCGCAGATATGCAATATCACGATACTACTATTTTTAATATAAACGGCTGATGCAGTGATAACTGTATATACTGTCTTCGAATTTTATCATTTGATAAGTATAAATTGAGTTTGTCCGGACGGCTTTTGTGCCGAAATTGCAGACCTGAAAGTATAAGAGTACATGAAAAATGACCCGATTGGCGCTGCAGTGCTGGATTACCTGGCAGGGGCCGAAAATGCAGAGATCACCGTGGAAAGTAACCTGACCGAGGATGACGTGATTCCGGTGTATTACCTTTTTCGGACGGAGGAGCACATGCCTGAACTGGAACTGCTCGCCCTGGATGCGTGCCGTGGAAGCGTGCTGGATGTAGGCGCGGGGGCTGGCTGCCACGCCCTGGCACTGCAGCAGCGTGGAGTGGAGGTAACTGCCCTGGACATTTCGGAGGGGGCGGTGGAGTCCATGCATCGGCAGGGAGTCAAGCAGGTGCTGCGCCAAAACCTGTTCGACCTTCGGGACGCGAAGTATGACACATTGCTGATGCTCATGAACGGCATCGGTATAGCCGGCACCCTGGACGGGCTGGCGCATTTCCTGGAGCATGCCAAAACCCTGCTCAAGCCCGGCGGGCAAATCCTGCTGGAGTCGTCCGACATCCTGTATATGTACGAGGAGGAAGACGGCTCTGTGCTGCTGGACCTGAACGCCGGCTACTACGGGGAGGTAAAGTATAACATGACCTATAAAGACCAGGAAAGCGGCTGGTTTAACTGGCTCTTCATCGACCCTTCCATTCTGGAGGACCATGCGCTAAGCCATGGCTATACGTTTGAACTGCTGCTGGAAGGGGAAACGGGCAACTACCTGGCCCGGCTGGTGCTGGCGTAGCTGTTCCACTGTATCGTAGTGCTGTGAGTGCCGTACAATAGGAGCTGAAAAGCAACTGGAGCATGAACAAACAGTTAAAACGAAGCTGGAAACTCACCAAGCTAACCTTTAAAAAGTTCTCAGAAGACAGGCCGCTCGACTGGGCAGCTATCATTGGGTTTTATACGATTTTCTCGTTGCCTGCCGTGCTCATCATCACGCTGCGCATAGCCGGCATCGTGTTTGGCGACGAGGCGGTGCAAGGGGAGGTGGCCAAGCAGATTGGCGGCATTGTGGGCCGCAGCAGCGCCCAGCAAATCCAGAACATCATCGAGAACGCCGACCGTTCCGCTTCCACCACCATTGGTACTGTAGTAGGCGTGGCCACCATGGTTTTCTCGGCCACCACCGTGTTCGTGTCGCTGCAGGACTCCCTGAACGCTATGTGGGAGGTTAAAGCCAAGGCGGAGCTGGGCTGGCTGAAACTGGTGGTGGACCGCGTGCTGTCGCTGGCGCTGGTAGTGAGCCTGGGCTTTCTGCTGCTGGTGTCGCTCTCTGTTGATATTGTGATGGGGCTGGTCAGCGATTTTCTGCGGCAGGAGATGTCGGGCGTTGCCGTATACCTGATTACGGTAGGCAATGTGCTGGTTTCCGTCCTTATCAGCGCCGTCATTTTCGCGGCCATTTTTAAGGTGCTCCCCGATGCCAAAATTCGCTGGCCCAATGTATGGGTGGGCGCCACGGTAACGGCTATCCTGTTTGTGCTGGGCAAGTATGTGCTCAACATATACTTCCAGCACGACCCCCTGGCCGATACCTACGGCGCGGCAGGCTCGCTGGTGCTGATTCTGGTGTGGGTATACTATGCGGCTGTCATTTTCCTGCTCGGTGCCGAGTTCACGCAAGTATACTCCCGCGAGCATGACCGCGGTATCCACCCCCAGGACAATGCCGTGAAAGTGGAAACGAAAGAAATAGAGCGGAAAGAATAATGCCAATATCAGGTTGTGCGCTATCTGCCATTATTTTTTTATTAACCCCACCCATAGCCCCTCCAAGGAGGGGAATCCACACTACATGCCAAGCAGTTCGTGCGCATCAAGGAGTCCATAAGGGTATAAGTATAGAATAGCCTGAAAAGAGCGCTGGCCCGGTAGCTTTTCCTACCGAGCCAGCGCTCTTTAAAGTATGGCTACTTCACAAACCGTAGTTCTGCATTCACAGGGTTTCCTCCGGTAAAGGCTTGTATCAGCCTTCTGTCCACTCCGATGATGTCTCCGAGCAGATTCAGGTTGTCCACGTTGATGGTGGTGCTCAGGTCCATGTTCGTCATGGTGAGGCGCTCGATGTCAAGCACTCCCAGGTTCTCCAGCGTAATCTGCGTCTCATCGCTGTTAAATTCCCATTTGCCCTCATAGGTTTGATCCTGGCCGTTGACCTGGAAAGTAGCCTTGTAGGTTTTGTCCGCTTTCACGTTCAGCCGCAGCGTCTGGAAGGTATTCGCATTTTCGCCAACCCCGGGAATCAGGGACACATCGATGCTGTTGAGCAAAACCTTGTCGCCCCGCCACTCGCCGGATGTAATGATTTCAGTTTTAGTGGGTTCAGGCTGTGCATCATCGTCGTCATCGCAGGAGACTAGCGCACTACTCGATAAAAACAGGAACAGGTAGAGTAAAATATTTTTCACACGCATAATAGTAACTGGTAAAAGGTCATACAGTACACTATATAGCGCAGAAAGAGGCAAATGGTTAGGGCAAACCAAGTATAAATTTACCTGCCGGAACCAGCCGTAATTTACATGATATTCACCTCCGGATGCAGCCTGATGCCGAACTTTTGCTCCACTGAGGCAATCACCTCGAAAGCCAGTTTCCGGATGTCCTCGCCGCTGGCCCCGCCATAGTTTACCAGTACCAGCGCCTGGTTTTTATGCACCCCGTAGTTATTGATGACCTTGCCCTTCCAGCCGCATTGCTCAATCAGCCAGCCGGCCGGTACTTTCACGGTTGTTTCCGAAACCGGGTAGGAAGGGATGCCGGGGTATTGTTTTTGCAGCCCCTCGAACTGGCTCAGCGGTATTTCCGGGTTTTTGAAAAAGCTGCCTGCATTTCCGATTTGCTTCGGGTCTGGTAGTTTGCTCTGTCGGATATGGCACACGGCGGCGCTTACGTGCTGTATGGTCGGCTCCTGCACCTGCATTTCCTCCAGCGTGGTTTTTATGGCGCCGTAAGTGGTGTTCAGGGTATGCTTTTTATGCAGCCTGAAGGTCACGTGCGTTACGATGTACTGGCCCTTTAGCTCATTTTTGAAAACGCTCTCGCGGTAGCCAAAGCGGCAGGTTGCGTTATCAAAGCTGCGTACCTCCGCGGTCTCGATATGCACTGCCTCCAGCTCCTGAAACACGTCTTTCAGCTCCACACCGTAGGCGCCAATGTTTTGCAGCGGGGCCGCGCCTACCGTGCCTGGTATCAGCGACAGGTTCTCCAGCCCGCCCAGGTTCTGCGACAAGGTATAAAGTACAAACTCGTGCCATACTTCGCCGGCGCCCGCTTTCAGGTACACATGCTCCTCATCTTCCGCTATTTTCTCCACTCCCTTTATGCCATTCTGCAGCACAAGCCCGTCAAAATCTTTGGTAAAGAGTAGGTTACTGCCACCGCCAAGTATAAGTTTGGGCTCCTGTCGCAGTTCAGGCATTTGCAGCAGCTCCTGCAGCTCTGCCACCGTGTCGAACCGTGCGAAGAGCTTGGCCTTCACGTCGATGCCGAAGGTGTTGTAGGGTTTTAAGGGGAAATCGGTCTGCAGTCTCATAAGCGGGTGTTATTTGCGGCAAAGATAGGCATTTTGAGTTTAAGAGTTCGGGGACAAGGGGCAATCCCTGTTCTATTTACACTTTATGCTGAGGGAGGCGTTGGAAGATTTTAACTGGTGTAAGTATAATAACGTAAAGTTAATATTGAACTATACTAATTTTTTTATACCTTCCATCATCTATACTTTAAGGTGCGCGAACGATGAGAAAACAAGCTAAGAACCTTTTGTTGCTGCTGCTATTGCCCCTGCTTTGCTCTTGCCCGGGTGGCGATGAGCCCATGCCTGAAACGGCGTACTCCCCGATACTGATGAGCCGCCAGCAACTGGAAACATCCATCCTCAGGAAGGAGCCAAGAACTATCGCCAACCCTGGCAAGATCTACCGCTACGGCCACTATATCCTCATAAACGAGCCCTACAAAGGAGTGCACATCATCAACAACCAAAACCCGAAGGCACCTGTCAATATTGCCTTTATACAAGTGCCGGGTTGCGTGGATATGGCCTTGAAGGACAATGTTTTATACGTTGATAATGCTGTGGATCTTGTGGCCATTAAGCTGAGCGATTTCAACAGCATAGAAGTTGCCAAACGGGTACGCGGCGCCTTGCCACCCTTGCTGCCTCCTGACAACCTGGGGGTAGCGTATTCCATGGCTGGCGCACCTGAAGATGCCGTTATTGTAGGTTGGGAACTCAGAAAAGGGGAATAATATGAACAGGTTATACTTCATCGCCCTGGCGGTATTGGGGGCTGGCACTTTGTTTTCTTGCACCAGCGATACCAACCCTACACCTGTAAATGACGGTGCGCAGGGGGCAGGAGGCTCTATGGCCAGGTTCGCCATTAGCGGCAACCACCTGTATACCGTGGACCATTTTGGCCTCAACCTGTTTGACATCAGTAACCCGGAAGACCCCCAGCAGGGGCAGCGGGTGCCAATTGGAGTCGGCATCGAGACCATTTTCCCCTTTGAGGATAAGCTGTTTATCGGCACCCAGACCGGGATGCATATCTATAATGTCCAGCAGCCGGAGTCCCCAAGGCACCTTTCGCAGTACCAGCACGTGGTTAGCTGTGACCCTGTAGTAACCGATGGGCGCTATGCCTATGTTACCCTCAGCACGGGCACCGCCTGCCGCCTGGCCATCAACGAGCTCCAGATCGTGGATTTGCAAAACATCGCCTCTCCCACGCTGCTGAAGCAGTATAGTATGACCAACCCCAAGGGACTGGGCATAGACAAAGGCAAGTTGTTTGTGTGCGACGAGGGACTGAAAGTATACGATGCCACGGACGTAATGGCGCTGAAGCTGGAGCAGCATTTTCAGATCAACGCTTTTGATGTGATCCCGGACAACGGGCGGCTGCTGGTTATCGGCAGCGATGGCCTTTACCAATTCACCTATGAAAACGGCAAGCTGGAACTGCTGAGCACCATCCTGATCAAACCATCCACCTAACCTGCCGCCACCCCCGATGATGAAAACCCTTACTGCCTGTATACTTTTGCTGCTCCTGCCGCTGTTGCAAGCCCGTGCACAGGTGCTGGACCCTGCTCCGGATAAAAAAATAAGTATCAAGTTCAGTCCGCAGCATTTGTTCATAAACGGCCTGCACCTGTATGTCGAGAAAGTACCGGGGCAGGGGAGCCGGCATGGGTTTGTGTTTTCACCCAGGCTTTATGTGGGCAACACGGGTACGGTTGATGTGTTAGCGGGTCGCAATTGGGTCGAGGAGTCTGATGTGAAAGGCTATGGGGCAGAAGTGCTGCACAGGTTCTACCTCAGCGACTACATCAGCCAGTATAACCGAAGGGTGTATCTTTCCTATGGGGTTAATTACCATCGCTTTAACCTTGAGTTTGAAAGGCAGGGATGGGTTCGTGAAACTGATGCAGAAGGGCTGGATGTGTATAAGTACAGGTTGCGCCCCTTTAACGAGAAAATCAACCGCGTGGGGGGAGTTGCGTTACTGGGCCTGCAGGTTCCGGCAGTAGAGGGCGTGTTGCTTTTCGATTTTTATCTCGGGGCTGCCCTGAAGCATAGCTCTGCCAACACCGATTTCAGCCACGTGCGCTTCAACAGGAATGCCTTTGATTTTGGTTACTCAGGCCTGCATTTTGTCAGCGGACTCACTGTCGGGGTGGCGCTATAGGCACCTTCTGTAATAACTTCTTTGCTCCGAAACTGCTTGGCATTGCCTTATTCGGAACTCGCTACACTATCTGCTATCTTTGCAACCAGATAAAGTATAAAGTATGGCGAAGAAGACGCAAAGCGAGAATTTTAATATCATAGCCACCACGCTGGCCGGCCTGGAGGAGGTATTGGCAGCCGAGCTGCGCGAACTGGACATGGAGTATGTAAAAGTGGGGAACCGCGTGGTGACCTGCTCGGGTAACCTGCGCCAGCTGTACGAGGCCAACCTGTGGTGCCGCACTGCCATCCGCATCCTGAAGCCTATCCGCCAGTTCAAGGTTCGTGACGAGAAAAGCCTTTATGAGCAGGTGCAGAAGACAGATTGGTCGGAGTTCTTCGGCGTGGACATGACCTTCGCCATCGATGCGGTGGTGAGCCACTCCACTTTCGAGCACTCGCTGTATGTGGCGCAGCTAACCAAGGATGCCATAGTGGACCAGTTCCGGGCCAACACCGGTGAGCGGCCTTCAGTGGACCGTATCCGACCCGATGTGCGCCTGAACCTGCACATGCACGACAACCTGGTTACCCTTTCGCTCGACTCCTCTGGCGACTCGCTGCACCGCCGCGGCTACCGCCTGCAGACGAACGTGGCGCCGCTGAACGAAGTACTGGCTGCTGGCATCATCGCCCTTTCCGGCTGGGACAAGAAATCACCGTTCATAGACCCGATGTGTGGTTCCGGCACCTTCCTGATAGAAGCCGCCCTGATGGCACAGAACATCGCGCCTGGCCTCTTCCGCCGCGACCCTTACGGCTTTGAGAAGTGGAAAGACTATAACGAGTCGCTTTTTGAGATGGTCTGGAACACAGCTGAGGCGAAGGAAAAGCGTACGCTACAAGCGCAAATTATAGGCTATGACCTGGACGCAGATTACGTAGAGGCTGCCCGCAACAACATCGCCAACGCCGGTCTGGAAAACATCATACAGGTAGAGCAGGCCGACTTTTTCGAAACGCAGGCTCCGGAAGGCCACGGCGTGGTCGTGATGAACCCGCCCTACAACGAGCGCATTCAGTCGGAAGACATCAACGAGCTCTATAAAAACATCGGCGACACTTTAAAGAACAACTACCAGGGCTACGACGCCTTTGTGTTTACCGGTAACCTGGAGGCCGCCAAAAGTATAGGCTTGCGCACCTCGCGCCGTGTGCCGCTCTACAATGGCTCTATTGAGTGCCGTCTGCTGAAGTATGAGCTGTACCGTGGCTCCCGAAAAGGCGGGGGAGAGGAAGTGGCTTAGAAGTTAGAAAGTTAAAAAGTTAGAAGGTTAGAAAGTGGGGGAGATGCAACTGCCCACATTTAGCTCCTAAGCATGTGAGCAGTTTATCAGCAAGGAGCCATAAGTATAAGTATGGCAGCTTTCGCTTAGAGCAAGACTACATACTTATGAAATGCGATAAAAGCCAATCATACAGCTAATCGTGAGCGAAGGGAGTCAAGAATATCATAACAAAAAGAGCACCTTATGCAGGTGCTCTTTTTGTTTGAATGCATAAGTAACGCTATGCCTTTTTCTTAGGCGCGGCTTTCTTGGCTGTGGTTGTTTTTTTAGTAGCTGTAGCCTTTTTGGTGGCTGTTTTCTTTGTAGCCGCAGGCTTTTCGGTTTCAGCTTTCTTTTTAAAGCCGCCGCGGCCTTTCTTTTCAGGCGTAGCCTCGGCCAGCGCCAGGCATTCTTCCAGCGTCAACTCAGCAGGCTCTTTGCCTTTCGGAATCTTCACGTTCTTTTTGCCAGCCGCGATGTATGGGCCATACCGGCCGTTCAGCACCTGTATGTCCGGGTTTTCCGGGAAGGTCTTAATAACTTTCTCTGCATCCGCCTTGCGTTTGGCCTGTATCAGATCTACAGCTTCCTCGGCTGTTACGATCATGGGGTCCAGCGTTTTGGGCAGTGAGTAGAACTTGCCGTCGTGGCGGATGTAGGGCCCGAAGCGACCAACAGCTGCGGTCATTTCCTTTTCTTCGAAGGTGCCTACAATGCGCGGCAGTTTAAACAGCTCCAGGGCATCCTCCAGCGCCAGGCTTTCGATGAACTGGCCTTTGCGCAGGCTGGCATAAACCGGTTTCTCGCCGGTCTCCGGGTTTTCCTCTCCCAATTGCACATAAGGGCCAAATCTGCCCAGTTTGGCAACTACCGTTTTGCCGGAAACAGGGTCCGTACCCAGCTCGCGGGCACCCGAAACTTCTGCTCTGGAGATATTCTCACTCGATGCGATGCGCTCGTGGAACTTCTCGTAGAATTTCTCCAGCATGTCCTCCCACTCTTTCTGGCCCTGCGCAATCTCGTCGAACTCGGCCTCCACACGGGCTGTAAAGGAATAGTCAATCACGTTCGGGAAGTGCTCCACCAAAAAGTCGTTCACTACCATTGCCGTGTCCGTCGGGAACAGCTTGGCTTTCTCGGCGCCCGTAATCTCGGTTTTGGTTTGGGAGGAGATATTTTCTCCTTTCAGCGTCAGTACCCGGAACGGGCGTTCCTTTCCCTCGCGGCTGTCTTTCTCTACGTAACCACGTTTCTGGATAGTAGAAATGGTAGGAGCGTAGGTAGACGGGCGGCCAATGCCCATTTCCTCAAGTTTCTTTACGAGGCTGGCTTCGGTGTAGCGGGCGGCCGGGCGGCTGTAGCGCTGGGTGGCCACCATCTGGCGCAGGTCTATAGTTTGCCCGATGCTCAGAGGCGGCAGCATGCCTTTTACATCCTCATCAGCGCCTTCCTCCTCATCGTCTTTCGATTCGATGTATACTTTCAGGAAGCCCTCAAACTTGATCACCTCACCGTTAGCCTGCAGCTTCTGGTCGGGCTGTGTGGAGATGCCGATGGTTACAGTCGTTTTCTCTATCTCTGCGTCCGCCATCTGGGAGGCAATGGCGCGTTTCCAGATCAGTTCGTACAAACGCTGCTCATTGCGGTCACTGCTCACGGTCATCTGCGAGAAATCTGTTGGGCGGATAGCTTCGTGTGCCTCCTGTGCGGAGGCCGATTTGGTTTTGAAGCGTCGCGTTTTCACGAACTTTTCCCCAAAAGAGCGCTGTATTTCGCGACTGGCACCTTGTATGGCCTCCTCCGACAGGTTCACTGAGTCGGTACGCATGTAGGAGATCTTACCGGCTTCGTACAGGCGCTGCGCGATGGTCATGGTCTGTGCCACGGAGAAGTATAGCTTCCGGCTGGCTTCCTGCTGCAGGGTAGAGGTGGTGAACGGCGGAGCAGGGCTGCGCTTGAGCGGCTTTTTCTCCAGGTTCTCAATTTTATAATCTGCACCGATACATTGCTGCAGGAAATGCTGGGCCTCCTCTTCGGTTTTGAACTTCTGTGGGAGCTCGGCCTCCAGGGTGCGGCCCTGTACATCAAACGATGCCGTAATTCGGAAAGTAGCCTCCGCCTTGAATCGCTCAATCTCGCGCTCGCGCTCCACCACCAGGCGTACCGCCACCGACTGTACACGACCAGCTGAAAGCCCAGTTTTGATTTTCTTCCACAGTACCGGCGACAGTTCAAAACCTACCAGGCGGTCCAGGATACGGCGCGCCTGCTGGGCGTTTACCAGGTCCATGTCGATGCCGCGCGGCGAGCTGATGGCGTTAAGTATGGCGTTTTTAGTGATCTCGCGGAAAACGATGCGACGCGTCTTGGCGTCGTTCAGGTTCAGGGCCTCTGTCAGGTGCCACGAAATGGCTTCTCCCTCGCGGTCGTCGTCCGATGCCAGCCAAACTGTCTCCGCCTCCTTTGCCAGCTTGCGCAGCTGCGACACCACCTCCCGCTTATCGCTGGAGATGACATAGGTGGGCTTGAAACCGTTCTCTATATCAATGGCATTGTTGTCCTTAGGCAGGTCGCGCACATGGCCGAAGCTGGATTTCACAACGAAATCCTTCCCTAAATATCCCTCAATCGTCTTGGCCTTGGCAGGCGACTCTACTATGACTAAATTTTTTATCATCCTTTATCTTTACAGGGCGAACAGGTGAGATTTTGCCCAAAGTTCAAATTTTTTTTTCAACAATTACAACCCAATCCGTATAAGAGGGGTTTAAACTACGCAATTAAAACTCCGCCGGCCCTGTGTCGGGCCAGTACAAGTACTATACGGTCATCCGACAAATCTATGCAAAGAATCGTGCTCCTATGCCGTCATGCTGAAGCGTATGAACCCTTTCCGCTCCAGCCTGACTTTGAACGCGAACTTACTCCCAACGGCCATCAGCAGGCAAAAACGACAGGCCAGTGGCTGCGCGAAAAATTTTCTAAAGTTGATGCCCTCCTGGCCAGTCCCGCTGCCCGGGCCAACGCCACGGCCCGCATCATCGCCAGCCGTTTATACTTTGATGAGGAGAACATCACCTATAACCCGGACCTCTACAATGCCCGCGAGACAAAACTGATAAATAGCCTGGGGGAGCTGCCGGACAAGGTGAAGCAGGTGCTGCTGGTGGCTCACAACCCCGGCCTGACACGCCTTGCCCGCGAGCTAACGGAGAACCTGCGCCTTGGTTACCTCGAGCCAGGAGGCGTTGTAGCAGTAGCCCTGCAACTGGAGCAATGGCAGGAAATCCACACTACCACCGGCCTGCTGCTGGAACAGTTTGAGTCCTAAGGGACCGGCTCCGGAAATATTATACTTTTAAAATATTCCTCTTTTGCTTATTTTAGTGGTGCGGCTGGTTGCAAACGATCCTCCGCATCCTTAATACCCACACCATGAAGACGAAGGTAGTAGCCGTCATTAACCAGAAAGGCGGCACCGGCAAAACAACTACAACCATAAACCTGGGCAGTGCCCTGAGCAAGCTGGGCAAAAAGGTGCTTTTAATAGACCTGGACCCGCAGAGCAACCTTTCCTACTCACTGGCCATTTCTAACCCGGAGGCGACGCTGGCCAGTGTTTTTCTCGGCGACCAGAGCCTACAGGATACGTGGGTAGAGAAGGACGGGCTGTGGGTGGTGCCCGGCTCAAACGAACTGGTGGATGTAGAGATCTCGCTGGTAACAGAGCCGGACCGGGAGAAGTTTCTTCAGAAAATTCTGGCAGAGGCAAAAGGCTTTGATTTTATACTTATTGATTGTCCACCCTCACTTTCCGTTCTCACGCTAAACGCCCTGACTGCAGCCCATGAGGTGCTCATACCCTTGCAGATGGAGGTGCTCACCCTGCAGGGGCTTGATCAGATCATGAACACGGTTCAAAAAGTAAAAAAAGCCTTCAACCCGCAACTTAAAGTAAAAGGAATCGTAGTGGTGATGTTTGATGTGCGCCGAAAGCTAAGCCAGGAAGTGCTGGAGTACCTGCACGAGAATGTTAAAGAGAAAATATTCCGCATCCACATCCGCATGAACGTGAAACTTGCTGAAGCCCCCTCTTTTGGGCAAAGTATTTTGGACTACGACGCTTCCTCCAACGGCGCGCGCGACTACATGGCGCTTGCCGAGGAGTATCTGGAAAGCTGATAAACAGTTATCAGCATAAGCGGGAAATTTTATACTTTTATAGTAAATTGCACTACATACATCCTGCGGCAGCCGCACAGCATGAGGCATAAGCAAGCCACCCGGAGTGGCACTGCACAGGAAAGACACCCTATTCCAACCAAACGAATATATGGCCTTAGGTAAAAACTTGAAGCTGAGCAAAGACAAGCTCATCAGTGACGTAGAAGCCAAAGAAGAGAAGAAAACCACTCCTCAGGCTAAAGCGGAGAAAGGAGCTGCCACCACGGCTGTGGGGGATGCACCGGCCAAACCAGCGGCCCCGGCCCCAAAAGAGTTGCCTGCTAATGCTGCCAGACTAACGGCAGATAAGGCTGACTCTACCAAAAAAAGACAAGGCAAACTGCCGAGTAACCCCGAGTACATCAGCGACCAGTTGAACAGGGTACTCTATGCCCTCGATGCCTTTAAGAAGGGAGACGTATCGGTGCGCCTGACCAAGCAGAACGACGATATTTTCGCCGACATCGCCGAAGCTTACAACTCCATGGTGGAGATGATAGGTGGTGTAGGCGGTGAGGTGTCGCGTATCTCGAAAGTGGCCGGAGTGGAAGGGAACCTGAAGGCCCGAGCATCGGCAGAGAATGCTTCCGGTTTCTGGAAGGACATGATCAACAACATCAACGGCCTCGTGGACTCCATCGCGGTACCGGTACTGGAAGTAGGCAAAGTACTTAAGAATATATCCCGCGGTAACCTGGACGAGACATTCCAGATCCCTGTATCCGGCGACTTCAAGGTCATGGCCGAGACAATCAACCGCACCATTGACAACCTGAACCTGTTTGCCGGTGAGGTAACCCGTGTGGCATTGGAGGTAGGTACCGAAGGTAAACTGGGCGGGCAGGCATCGGTGCCGAACGTGGCCGGTGTTTGGAAAGACCTGACTGACAATGTGAATACGATGGCCTCCAACCTGACTTTCCAGGTGCGAGACATTGCTAACGTATCTACCGCTGTGGCGAAGGGAGACCTAACCCAGAAAGTATCGGTGGACGTGAAAGGCGAGATGGCCGAGCTGAAGGAGAACATCAACCGCATGGTGGACTCCCTGAACATCTTTGCCGGTGAGGTAACCCGTGTGGCCCGCGAAGTAGGTACGGAAGGACGCCTGGGCGGCCAGGCGAAAGTACCGAACGTGGGCGGCGTGTGGAAGGACCTGACCGACAACGTGAATACGATGGCCTCCAACCTCACCTCCCAGGTGCGCGACATCGCCAACGTATCTACAGCGGTAGCGAAAGGCGATTTGACGCAGAAAATCACGGTAAACGTTCGCGGCGAGATGGCCGAGTTGAAGGAAAACATCAACCAGATGGTGGACTCGCTCAACATCTTTGCTGGTGAGGTAACGCGCGTGGCACGTGAAGTGGGTACTGAGGGTAAGCTAGGCGGCCAGGCCAATGTGCCGAATGTAGGCGGCGTGTGGAAGGACCTGACCGACAACGTGAACTCCATGGGCTCTAACCTGACGCTGCAGGTGCGTGACATCGCCAACGTGGCGACTGCCGTAGCCAAAGGCGACCTGACCCAGAAGGTATCGGTGGACGTGAAAGGCGAACTCGGGGAGCTGAAGGACATCCTGAATGAAATGGTGGACCGGCTAAATGTGTTTGGCGCGGAAGTAACCCGCGTGGCACGCGAGGTAGGTACCGAAGGGATGCTGGGCGGCCAGGCCAACGTGCCGAACGTGGCCGGCGTGTGGAAGGACCTGACCGACAACGTAAATTACATGGCCTCCAACCTGACGCTGCAGGTGCGTGACATTGCTAACGTATCGACCGCTGTAGCAAAAGGCGATTTGACGCAGAAAATTACGGTGAACGTTCGCGGTGAGATGGCCGAGCTGAAGGAGAACCTCAACCAGATGGTGGACTCGCTCAACATCTTTGCTGACGAGGTAACCCGTGTGGCGCGCGAGGTGGGTACGGAAGGACGCCTGGGCGGCCAGGCCAACGTGCCGAACGTGGCCGGCGTGTGGAAGGATTTGACCGACAACGTAAATATCATGGCCTCCAACCTGACCACGCAGGTGAGAGGTATAGCAAAAGTAGCTACCGCCGTAGCCAAGGGCGACCTGACCCAGAAGGTATCAGTAGATGTAAAAGGCGAGATGGCCGAGCTGAAGGAGAACCTCAACCAGATGGTGGACTCGCTCAACATCTTCGCCGGGGAAGTTACCCGTGTGGCCCGCGAAGTGGGAACCGAGGGTCGGCTAGGAGGGCAAGCCAACGTGCCAAACGTGGGTGGGGTATGGAAAGACCTGACCGACAACGTGAACTACATGGCCTCCAACCTCACCTCCCAGGTGCGCGACATCGCCAACGTGTCTACCGCCGTGGCAAAAGGTGACTTGAGCCAGAAGATTACGGTAGAGGCCCGCGGCGAGCTGCTCGACCTGAAGGAGAACCTCAACCAGATGGTGGACTCGCTGAACATCTTCGCTGACGAGGTAACGCGCGTGGCGCGCGAGGTGGGTACGGAAGGACGCCTGGGTGGCCAGGCCAACGTGCCGAAGGTGCGTGGTACCTGGAAGGAACTCACTGATAACGTGAACACGATGGCCTCCAACCTGACGCTGCAGGTGCGTGACATTGCCAACGTAGCGACTGCGGTAGCGAAGGGAGATTTGAGCCAGAAAGTATCGGTGGACGTGAAAGGCGAGCTGAATGAGTTGAAAGAGAACATGAACCGCATGGTGGACTCGCTCAACATCTTCGCCGGTGAGGTAACCCGCGTGGCGCTGGAGGTAGGTACCGAAGGTAAACTGGGCGGACAGGCCAATGTGCCGAACGTAGCCGGTGTATGGAAGGATTTGACCGACAATGTGAATACCATGGCCTCTAACCTGACAACACAGGTAAGGGGTATCGTGAAAGTAGTAACAGCGGTATCCAAGGGTGACCTGACCCAGAAGCTGACCCTGCAGGCGAAAGGCGAAATGGCCGAGCTGGCCGATACCATCAACACCATGGTGATCGACCTGAACCGCCTGGCCGGTGAGGTGTCACGTGTGGCAAGAGTAGCGGGTGTGGAAGGTAAACTGACAGAGCGTGCCACACTGCAGGGGGTAGGCGGTAGCTGGAAAGAACTGGTGGATACCCTGAACGACCTGCTGGAGTCCATCGTAACGCCGGTGCTGGATGTATCGCGGGTGGTACGTGCCATCTCCGAGGGTGATCTGACCCAGCGCGTGGAAGCGCAGACCGCAGGCGACATTCTGGACATGGCCAATGCCCTGAACCTGGCCGTTGACAACCTGAACGCCCTGCTGGGTGAAATTAATGACTCGTCGCTGGTAGTGGGCTCCTCTTCTGAGGAAATGGCCGCTAAAGGCCTGGACATGAACAAGGTGACGCTGGATGTGGCCCTGGCGATGCAGCAGATGGCGGAAGGTGCCCAGAACCAGGCCCTCAAGACGGACCAGACGTTTAAGCTGATTGAGGAAATCATGAAGGCGACGAAGGAAACGGCAAATCGGGCTGAGGTAGTGAACAAGTCGGCCTTGCTTGGTGAGGAAAGCTCGCAGATAGGTCTGAAAACGGTGGCCGAAGTGGTGAAGAACATGGAGGAAATTTCCAGCTCTGCCGCGCTCACCGCCAAAACAATTGAGGTACTAAGCACCCGTTCTCAGGAAATTTCCAAATCCCTGGGCGTTATCACAGACATCGCCTCCCAGACAAACCTGCTGGCCCTGAACGCTGCCATCGAGGCGGCCCGTGCCGGGGAAGCCGGACGCGGTTTTGCCGTGGTAGCTGAGGAAATCAGGAAACTGGCCGAGGGCTCACGCAAATCAGCCAGTGAGATTGCCACACTCGTGGAGGACGTGAAGAAAGATACTGCCTCAGCCGCTATGGCGATTTCAACGATGGAGGGCCGGGTGTTGAAAGGAAAGAACGCTACGTTTGAGGCGTCCGGAGCCTTCAAAAACATTGCCGCCTCCAGTGGCGAGACCCTCCGCACCGCGCAGGACATCCTCACAGCGACAGAAGTACAGAAAACCACGATTGGGGATGTAGTGAAGTATGTGGAGGAAGTGGTGGCCATTGCCGAGCAAACGGCCTCGGGCACACAGCAGGTGGCGAGCACCGCCAAGCAGCTCTCCGCCTCCATGCAAGAGCTTACCTCTTCGTCGCAGAACCTGAACGACATTGCGGCAGACCTGCAGGTAAGTATCTCTGCCTTCAAGCTGGTTGACGGCAACCTGGTGTTTAACGATAGAAAGAGACTGCTGTCTACCATTCCGGTGAACCAGCGCAAGCAGCGCGGCAATCAGGCGGCTAGCAAGCGAATCAATTCGGAAGTGCCGCAGCGATTTAACGATGCTCCATTGGGTGACAGGAAGAAGAAATAATGCCGAAGACATCAAAAACAAATAAAAAGGCGGAGCCGGAAGCAGCACTTACGGCTCCGCCCGAAACAACATCCGCGGAGGTAGCTGCCTCTGAGGCAGGTAAGGGAGAGGCAACCGTTTCGGAGGCTGCCCGGGAACTGGTATCCCCTGAAATGGTGCACCTCATCGTGTTCAAATTGGGCACAGAAGAGTATGCCATCCGGATAGACCAGGTGAAAGAGGTAACCGTGACCCCCGAAATCACCCGCATGCCCCGCACACCAGACTTTGTGAAAGGGGTGGCCAACATTCGCGGTGATATTATTGCCATCATAGACCTGGCCAGGCGCTTCAACATCAGGCCGGATGCCGCGGCAGTTGGGGTGAGTTCCAGCTATACGTTGGTGGTGGAAACCGACACCTACAGCATTGGCGTAGATGTGAAGGAGGTGCCGCAGTCGTTGAACCTGCCCCTGACCAAGATCGACAAGACGCCGTCCTTTTTACAGGACGTGAGCGTGAGCGAGAACTTTATTGAAGGAATAGCCAAGACCGACAACCGACTCATCATTGTGCTGGACATGCACAAGATCCTGACACATGAGGAGGTGAACCAGTTGCCTAACTTATAGAACTAAAATTATACTTTATAAAAGGTATGAAAAGAATATTGATCGTAGATGACTCTTTCTACATGCGCACCATGCTTAAAAACATGCTTAGCGATGCCGGCTATGAAATTGTGGGAGAGGCTCCGAATGGGCAGACTGCGTTAGAGTTGGCAAAGGAAACAAAGCCGGACCTGATTACGCTGGATGTGATTTTGCCTGACAGCACGGGGCTGGAAGTACTGAAAGGCATCCGGCAGGAGCAGCCGGACCAGAAGGTGATTATCGTAAGCGCCGTAGGGCAGGAGGTTATCGTGAACGAGGCCATGGAGTATGGCGCCAAATCTTATATCGTGAAGCCTTTCTCGGAGGAGAACGTGCTGGAGGTGGTAAGCAAGGTGCTGGCCGAGGAAGCGCCTGAAAGCTAATTCTATACTTAATCATAAACATGCTATTCCGGTAGGGGCATGGCTTTGTAATCCGGACAGCTGAGCGTTTAAAAGTCCTTTACTGTCTCCCGGTGTCAGGGCGGGCCAGGGGCCTTGCTTATCCGGGAAAGTATAAACTTGTCCTTCCTGAACCAATTATAGCCTGAGCGCTAGGCGCCGGACTGTTTATGGCGGAAGGTCGTGTCAGTACTACTGACGTTATTTATGAAATCGAGAGAACAGGAGTATAAAGAAATATTTATTGCCGAGGCCCTGGAGTACTTTGATGCTCTGAACAGGCATATCAGCACGCTGGAGAAAGAGCCGGAAAGCGAAGAGACGCTTGCCGAGATATTCCGTTTGCTGCATAACCTAAAGGCTAACTCCAAGGCAATCGGGTACCTTCAGATCTCCGATGTCTCTCACAAACTGGAGACGGCCTTCAGCCTTATCCGCAACAAGGAACTATCCTTCAGCGATGAGGTGGTAAAGGTGCTGTTTGATGGCGTGGACCTGCTGGGCGAGCTGATCCATAACGTGGACAACCCGAACTACGGGGAGCCCGATCCGCTTTTGCTTCGCAACCTCGATATTATTGTGGAGAACCTCTCCGACAGTACCATCGAGCTGGCCAAAGTGCAGCGGTATAACACGTCAAAAAACCTGTCGCTGTCAGAGCTTATCTATATCCAGATCCGAAAGCTGGACCATATGATGAACCTGGTGGGTGAGCTGATGATAGACCGCGACCGGGTTCTTTCCATCAGCAGGGAGCTGAACAGCGATGAGCTCAAGAGCGTGAGTTCGCACTTGTACCGCATCACGGAAGAGCTGCAGTACAGTGTAATGGACGCCCGCCTTGTAAACATAGGCTCGCTCTTTAACAAGTTTCCGCGCATTGTGCGCGATGTGGCCGCCGCCGAAGGAAAGCAGGTGAACCTGGTGCTGGAAGGGCATGACATCCAGATCGACAGGAACATCCTGCAGATTATGGCTGACTCGCTGCTGCACCTGGTGCGGAACGCCATTACACATGGCTTAGAGAAACCCGAAGAGCGCCAGGCAGCAGGCAAGGACACGACGGGGCAGTTGAGGCTGGCCGCGCAAAGCGATCGGGAGAACGTACTGCTCCGGCTGATAGACGATGGCCGGGGAATAGACCTGAACGTGGTGCGGCGCACGGCCGTTGAAAAGCAGCTTGTTTCCGCAGATGCTGCACGAAGTATGGGCGAACACGAAGTGCTCTCGCTGCTCTTCGAGCCGGGCTTCTCCACGGCAAAGGAGGTGACCGAGTTCTCGGGCCGGGGCGTGGGGCTCGATGTGGTGAAGAACGCCATCGACTCGATTGGCGGGCGTATCAGTGTCAGCTCCGTAAAGGGCTCCGGCACCACCTTCAGCATGCAGCTGCCGACCTCTATCGCTGTGAAAGGAGCGCTGCTGTTTGAGGTGGACAGTATTTACTTCGCCATTCCGCTCATACACACAGAGCAGGTCGTGTCGCTGGACAAGGACGAGCTGCATGAGGTAGGGGGAGTGCTGATTGCTGACCTGAAAGGGGAGACGGTAACGGTGGTGTACCTGAACGAGTTGCTGAATGCCCCGGAGCAGGAAATGAGGCTGGGGGATAAGACGAGGTTAAACGGGCAGGTACAGAATATCATTATCGTGTCTTACAACAACAGAAAGCTCGGTTTGATTGTAGACAAATTATACAGGCAACAGGATATAGTGGTAAAGGCGCTGAGCAAGCCGCTGGATCAGATTGATATTTACGGGGGGGTGACACTACTAGGCACCGGCAAAGTATGCCTGGTGCTGGATGTGCCGGCCATCACCCGTTATTTTACACAGAGAAGGCAGATTTGAGGCGATGGGTAAATCAAGTACAAACGAGATAACTATGATGATGGAAGCTCATATTTCAGAGTTGGAGAGAGATATTATCAAAGAGATACTCAATATTGGGTTGGCCAGGGCAGCCGATTCTTTTGCGGCTATCGCAAAAGACAAAGTGCTCCTGAAAGTGCCGGATCTCAAATTGATCGAAATCAAAGAGCTTCTCAGCCTGGTCTCGGAGTATGAGAGTACCCACGTGATCATTCAGTCTGACATAAAAGGCGATTTTAACGGCGCCACCCTGATGCTCTTCTCCGACGACCACATCGCGCGGCTCACGCAGGTGTGCCTGGGCGACGACAGCGGCTACAAGGGGGAGCTGTCGGTGATGCAGGAGTCGCTGCTGCTGGAGATCAGCAACATTATTACCGGAGCCCTGGTGACGCAGATGGCCAACATCCTGAAGGCCAATATCTACGGCTCCCCGCCTAAAGCGCCCAAAGGCTACATTGCCGATTCCCTGAAGGATATACTGGTGCAGCACCCGCTGTTTCAGCCGCTAGTGTTTACGGTCATCACCCGTTTTACCCACAATTACAAAAGCGTGGAGCTGCCCCTGCTGCTGTTCTTCGACTCGAAGACCTTCCTGAATATCATCGATATCATCCGGTCGTTTGAGCTGGGCAAGAACAACTTGCTGGACGCCGAGTAAGTTTATTTGCAGTAGTCTGCGTTTTTAGAGAAAGTATAAGTATAAAGTATAGGCACCCGCATGATTTATACTTTAACCTATGATAGCGGCCTTGCAGCGGCTCGGCAAGTATAAATACTTGCCGATTGCTCTGGTGCCTGGGCGGAAGTCGCCAAGTATACAGGTGCTCAGATAACAGAGCAAAAGCTATCTGGTGCTCTCCACACTTTTTACTTTTCTGAGGCCTTCTACCTGAGCACCATCTGTTCCTCTCAAATCTGGTTATACTTTCCGGACACGGTTCGAAGTATAGTTCTAGGTTGTTGACCTTCAGTATGGCCATCTCACCCGCCACGCGCTACTCTTGGCTAAGTATAACTTGCATTACGGCCTCCCTTACCTGCAGGGCAATCACATTTTAAATACTGACTATACTTGTCATTGCGTGGGGCTTTTAGCAGTGCAAAGTATAAGTATAACCTCCCCTCGACTAAGCTTCTTCATTGTCAAATAGGTTTCTTTTCGGAGCAAAGTCTGTGTTCCAGAGCTCTACTCCCTTACCTGGTTATCATTTTATACTTGCGGACCCGAAACAGAAGTAAGAGCAAATAGGCGAGTGGCAGACCCGCTGCGCATGCGTTCAGGAAATTATTAACCCTCTGGGAAACAATGAAGTATACCTTGATGCTGGCCTTTTACCTTTGATTATAGAGCCAGATTTCGTTTTTTTGCCCACTTTTCATTTTTTAAACCTTCTATACTTATTGATGAACGCTTTAGGCAGACACATTCTTGTTGAGTTTTACGATTGCTCCCCGGAACTGATGAACGATGTGGTTCACATCGAAAACAGCATGGTGGCCGCCGCTGAAACGGCAGGCGCCACTGTCATCAACAGCACGTTTCACCATTTCTCGCCTTACGGAGTGTCGGGTGTGGTGGTGATTCAGGAAAGCCACCTGGCCATCCATACCTGGCCGGAGTATGGCTACGCCGCTGTAGACCTTTTTACCTGTGGCGATTCTGTAGACCCCTGGGTGTCTTATAGTTACCTCAAAGAAGCCTTCGAGGCAGGGCATGGTTCCTCTATGGAGCTGCGCCGTGGCCAACTGAACCTGCTGAAGCGAACTGACTTTAACCTGGAGCAACTGCGTGATGTGTCGGCCAAGCCTCAGGAAGAGCCGGGCACCATTACCCGCGACGTGTGGTTTACCGAACGCGACGAGAACATTGCCCTGTCGCTGAAGCACACAGGCGACCAACTTTACAAAAAGGACTCGCCTTACCAGCGTGTGGAGGTGTACGAGACACTGGCCTACGGCAACATGCTGACGCTGGATGGCATGGTGATGTGCACGCAGAAAGATGAGTACGTGTACCACGAAATGATCACCCACGTGCCGATGATGAGCCATAGCAAGGCTAAGCGCGCCCTGGTGATTGGCGGCGGCGATGGCGGCACGGTGCGCGAGCTGCTGCGCTACGAGCAACTGGAGGAGGTGACGCTGGTGGAGATAGACGAGCTGGTAATTGAGGCCTGCAAGCTGCACCTGCCCGAAACGGCTGTCTCGTTCGACAACCCGCGCCTGAACCTGTTGGTGGAAGACGGCATCAAGTATATCAACGAATGCGAGGACGGCCGTTACGACCTTATCATCGTGGACTCCGCCGACCCGGTTGGCCCGGGAGAGGGCTTGTTTACAGCCGAATTCTACAGCCAGGTGTACCGCTGCCTGACACCGGACGGTGTGATGATCACGCAGTCGGAGTCACCGCGCTTTAACAGTGCCGTGTTTGTGGAGATCTACGATACCTACAAGAAGATTTTCGGACAGGACAAGGTACACTGCTACCTGGCAGCCATCCCAACCTACCCAACCGGAACCTGGAGCTTCTCTTACTCGTCTAAGGGTAGTTCTAACCCGCTTCAGTTCGACCGGGAAGCGGCGGCCAGGTTCTCAAAAGCGCAGGGCCTGAAATATTATAACGAAGAAATACATGCAGCTGCCTTTGCACTGCCTAACTTTGTAAAGGAACTGCTGGCCAGCGGTTCCCAGGAAGCAATTGAAGCATACTCAGCTGAACCCACAAATGAACAGTAAAGAACAGAAAATTCAGAACTTCGACCCAAACGGTGTCGGCGACATCCACGGAGGACTTTTCGGTCTGCCCTTTACGGTAGAAGAATCCGAAGTTGTGATCATCCCGGTGCCCTGGGAGGTGACCGTGTCCTACAGTGCTGGTACGGCGCAGGGCCCGCAGGCCGTGAAAGACGCCTCTCCGCAGCTCGACCTCTATGAGCCAAGTATAAAAGACGCTTGGAAACTGGGCGTGGCCATGGAAGAGATTTCCGAATTATGGGCTGCCACCAGTGAGGCGCTCCGCGACAAGGCGAAGGCCTACATCAACTGGCTGGAGGCCGGAAGCCCTGAGGTAGGAGCTTCGGAGTTTGAAAACCTGCCTGCCGAGGTGACAGCCAAAGGGGAGGAGCTGCTGGCCTGGCTGAAGCAAAAGGCGCTCGGCTACCTGGACCAGGGCAAACTGGTAGGCGTACTGGGCGGCGACCACAGCACCCCGCTGGGGCTGATGCACGCGCTGGCCGAGAAGCACGAGGAGTTCGGTATACTTCAGGTAGATGCCCATGCCGACCTGCGCGACGCCTACGAAGGCTTTGAGTACTCGCATGCCTCCATCATGTTCAACGCCCTCAAGCTGCCGCAGGTGAAGAAGCTGGTGCAGGTAGGTATCCGCGATATCTGTCAGGCAGAGGCGGAACTGGCCGAGCAGTCTAACGGCCGCGTGACCATCTTCTACGACGCCACGCTGAAGGAGAACATGTATGCCGGCGAGAGCTGGAAGAAAGAGTGCAAGAAGATCATCGCGCAGCTGCCGCAAAAAGTATACATCAGCTTCGACATCGACGGCCTTGATCCGAAACTCTGCCCCGGCACGGGCACGCCGGTTCCGGGAGGGTTGGAGTTTGAGCAGGCCGTGTACCTGATCAGGCAACTGGTAAAATCCGGCAGAGAGATCATCGGCTTCGACCTGTGCGAGGTGGGCCCCGGCGAAAGCGAGTGGAACGGCAACGTAGGAGCGCGCATGCTCATGAAGCTGATCAACTGGATGGCCGTATCGCAGCAACGCCTGGAGGCACAGTTTTAATGTATAGCGAAGTATAGATTTATACTTACAGGAAAGCCCGCAACTGTTGCGGGCTTTCTTTTTATACTTCCGGCCCTGGCCATACTTTATACTTTGCGCTGCGTATGTATAGCGCAGCAACTATAACATGCTTCTACTATATTTCATCCAAAAAATAAAACTATGGGATTTATACTTAAACTTATTCTGACGGGTGCAGCTGCCATGATAGCAGCCTATGTGCTACCTGGGGTTTCTATTGACGGATTTCTCACCGCGCTGATACTGGCGCTGGTGCTGGCGGTACTGGATGCCATCGTGCGGCCTGTCCTTGTTTTCCTCACCATCCCGGTAACCATACTTACCCTGGGGCTTTTTCTGCTGGTCATCAACGCTGTTATCATACTTCTGGCCGACTGGCTGGTGGCAGGCTTTGATGTGGCGGGCTTTTTTTGGGCGCTTCTCTTCAGCCTGGTGCTCTCCATTGTCTCCGCCATACTGGATATGATCTTCTGAGGCAGCGGTAGTCTATAGACAAAGCAAAAGCGGCGGTTCATTTTCATGGGCCGCCGCTTTTGCATGTATAAGTATAAATTACTTCTGCTGCATCCACTGCTCGCAGGCCTCGGCGCACTCGCGGCAGGCATCAGCGCACTTCTGGCAATGGTCGTGCTGGTGCTTGCGGCACTCTTCCTCGCAGAGGCGGCAAATTTCGATGCACTCCTTCATCACATGCTTGGCGTGCTGCGAGTTGCGGGCCACAAAACGGGCCGTCAGGGTGCAGATGTCGGCACAGTCGCGGTCGAGCATAATGCAGCGCACCATCATTTTTACGTCATCTTCCTGCAGACACATGGTGGCGCAAGTCTCGCAAGCGGTGATACATTTTATCAGCACGTGCTCCAGGTTGTTGGTTATCTCTGATTTCATAGCTTATGATTTATGTTAGTTATCCAGTTAAACCTACGCAGTAGGAGAGGCATGGTTCTTAGTTTGTTGAAAGCAGGCCGGAGGCTCGTAATTGCGCGGGCGAATGGTTATCTTTGAAAAACAAAACATGGCAGGTGCAGCCAGAACGCCATGCCACTGTGAGGAATAAGGGAATGGTTACGATCAGGGAGGCACGAGAGGCCTTAAAATTATACTTTGGTTACGAGCAGTTCCGGCCCATGCAGGAGCAGATCATCGACGGTGTGCTGCAGGGGCGGGATGTGGTGGTGCTGATGCCGACCGGCGGCGGTAAATCCGTCTGCTACCAGGTGCCGGCGGTGGTGCAGCCGGGCATGTGCGTGGTGGTGTCGCCGCTGATTGCCCTGATGAAGGACCAGGTGGAGGCGCTGCTGGCCAACGGTATTCCGGCAGCGTACATCAACAGTTCCCAAAACGCCGAGCAGCAGTACGCGATTGAAAACCAGTGCCTGGAGGGCAAGCTGAAGCTGCTCTACGTGTCGCCGGAGAAGCTGCTGTCCTCAGGTTTCCTGGCTTTTCTGCGCCGGGTACGCATCTCGCTCTTTGCCGTGGACGAGGCGCACTGCATCTCTTCCTGGGGCCATGATTTCCGGCCGGAGTACACGCAGCTGAAGGCGCTCAAGCAGCAGTTCCCCGACACCCCGGTTATCGCCCTTACTGCCACCGCCGACAGGCTCACGCAGAAGGATATCCAGGAGCAGCTTTACCTGCGCAACCCGCAAGTATACGTAGCCTCCTTCGACCGGCCAAACATCAACCTGATGGTGAAGCCCGGCCGCGACCGCTTTAACAGAATTACCGATTTTCTCTCTCGCAAGCCGAACCAGCCCGGCATTATCTACTGCCTCAGCCGGAAGGCCACCGAAAGCCTGGCCGATAAGCTCAAGCGCAGCGGCTTTAACGCCACCTACTACCATGCCGGTATGTCGGCCAACCAGCGGGCCAAGGCGCAGGAGGATTTCCTTAACGACGACGTGCAGATTGTGTGCGCGACCATCGCCTTCGGTATGGGTATCGATAAATCCAACGTGCGCTGGGTTATTCACTACAACCTGCCCAAGAACATCGAAGGGTACTACCAGGAAATCGGCCGCGCCGGGCGTGACGGGGCTAAATCAGATGCCTTGCTTTTCTATAGCTACGCCGATGTGCAGAACCTGCGCACCATGCTGCAGGATAACCAGAACGAGGCGCAAACGGAGCTGCAACTGGTAAAGCTGGAGCGCATGCAGCAGTTCGCGGAGGCCGCTGCTTGTCGCCGCCGTATCTTGCTGCAGTACTTTGGCGAAAGTATGGAGAAGGACTGCGGCAACTGCGACATCTGCCGGAATCCCCCCACCCGCTTCGATGGCACCGTGATTGCCCAGAAAGCCTTGTCTGCCATAGCCCGTACCCAGGAGCAGGCTAACATGGGTTTGCTGGTGGATGTGCTCCGCGGGGCCAGAAATGCCCAGGTGTTGCAGGGCGGGTTCGATAAAGTGAAAACCTACGGCGCCGGCCGCGACATCAGTACCCTGGACTGGACCCGCTACCTGCACCAGATGCTGAACGAAGGGCTGATTGAAATGGCCTACGACCAGGGCTATACGTTAAAGCTGACCGAGCAGAGCCGGCAGGTACTGTTTGAGGGCAAAAAAGTACAGCTCGTTAAATTTGAGGATGTGAAGCAGGAGGAACCGGCCATCAAGGCCCGTCCGAAACGCGAGCTCATCAAGGATGCTCTCTTTGAGAAACTGCGCGCACTCCGCAAAAGCCTGGCCGATGAGTATGGCGTGCCGCCTTACGTGGTGTTTACCGATACCACCCTGCAGGAAATGGCTGCCGAGCGGCCCACCAACAAGATTGCCATGCTGGCCATATCGGGCGTAGGCGCCCAAAAGTATGAGCGCTACGGAGACTCCTTCATCACAGAGATCATCGACTTTATAAACGAGGAGCAAAACAAAGGCAACAAGATGAAGGGGGCCACACACCTGGCTACACTGGAGTTGTTGCAGCAAGGCCTTAGCATTGAGGAGATTGCCAAAATGCGCAGCCTGAATCCCGTAACGGTTTTCTCGCACCTGGCCACCCTCTATGAGCAGGGCTACGACGTGGATCTCTCCAGGTATGTGAGCAGTGCCGAGTATAAAGTTATCGCCAAAGCCATTGCCAAATTTGGAGTAGATGCCAAGCTAAAGGACCTTTTTGAAGCCTTGGGTGAAGCGTATGCCTACTATAAGATAAGGCTCTCGGTTTCGATTTATAAGAAGCAGAATAGTTGGTAAGGATGCTGTGGAGCGTAGGGCGCATATTACTTTGAGGTAATTTTGTGGCCCGAATGGCTTGCAGAGCCATACTTTATACTTTGAATGTACTTCTATACTTGACTCGCGCAAGCGTCCGCTTGTGCCGTTATACTTTAGTTATACTTTACTGCCGCCGCTGCCCGCAACTTGACAGAAGCTATTCTTTCTAGCTTCTGTTCATCCTCCAGACTTACTTAAGCTACTGTTGCATTTCCGGCATTGGTGCTCTCAAGCCCGAGAGGGCTCGCCTTCAGGCATCGCGCTGCTTTCGCTTCCTGCCCTCGTGCCTCGGGCTGCCTCGCCTCTGGCTCGTCACCGGAACCTCTCGAGGCGCTCAACCCAAAGGCTGGGAATCATTCAATAGCTACTGCCTTTGCTGTCATCTCGACCTTCGGGAGAGATCTGGAGAGAATTCCCGATAGATCTCTCGCGCTGCTCGAGATGACAGAGTGAGTGGTGAGTATAATTTCCCTCCTCGGAGGGGCTGGGGGTGAGTTTATACTTTGTAGGGACAGGTTGAGACCAGTCCGCGCGAAAACAGAAGCTATAAAACTCATATTTAGCACCAGTAATTACAGACTCCCCGCCTTAGACAAGGAGGGGCAAGGGGTGGTTGGACCCGGGGCTACAAAAACTCTCACCCATTGTTACATTAGAGCTGGAAGAGGTGAAGAGGAAATGTAATAGACTTATACTTCCACAGTCAACCTCAATTATAACCAGATATAAAGCAGCAGGGCCACCTATACTTAGGTGGCCCTGCTGCTTTATACTTTACTGCTCCTTACTTTAAAGAGGCAATCGGATCCGGGGTGCTGTCCTTGTCGCCGGTGATGTAGCCTTGGCTAAGCACCTCGCCACGGAGGGCCAGTATACCCGCCACGTGAGGCGCGGCCATCGAGGTGCCGTAGTGGCCACCAGAGAAGCTGCCATTTTTCGTAGTAGTCGACACGTTAACACCCGGGGCAGCAAAGTCCACGCTGGCGCCGAAGTTAGAGGAAGCCCACATTTTGTGGTAGCTATCCATGGCCGAAACAGTATAAACACCTAGGGCATCCACGCGGGCTGGCGAAGAACTGGCGCAGTCTACGTTGCTGTTACCAGCTGCGATGGCGAAAAGGATGCCGTTGGCTGCCGCCGTCTTCACGGCATTGTCCAGGGTAGAGGAAATGCCACTGCCCAGGCTCATGTTTACCACATCACCCGGCTTGCTGTTTCTGTTTACATAGTTCACCGCTGAGATTGCTCTTGAAACAGTGCCGGCGCCGGCGTCGTCAAATACGCGCAGGGCAACGATGGTGGCGTTAGCGGCCACGCCCAGCATGCCTGAGCCGTTGTTTTTCGCCGCGATGATGCCTGCCACCGAGGTACCGTGGCCAAAGCCATCCTCGATAGACTCGTTACCATAGATAAAGGAGAAGCTTCTGGCCATATCCACGTTCAGGTCCGGGTGGTCGGTGTCAATACCGGAGTCAATTACCCAGATGGTTTTGCCTGTGCCGTCGCCGTAGCCCACGCGCTCGATGTTCCATGGAATGGTTTCACCGGCGAGCGGGGTGAGGGCGGTGTAAGCAAGGGCAGGATTGGTTGGGGCTGGCTCAACCGGAGCAGGATCGGTAGGAGTAGGCTCGGTCGGGGCTGGCTCAGTCGGTGTTGGTTCTACAGGAGCCGGCTCTGATGGTGCAGGCTCAGCAGGCGCAGGTTCAGTTGGAGCGGGTTCGGTTGGGGCTGGTTCAGTCGGTGCTGGCTCAGTAGGAGCAGGTTCAGTAGTACTGCCGCCATTGCCTTTTCCGTTTCCTTTGCCATTACCTTTTTCAGTGACGTCGCCATTGCCTTTCCCGTTGCCGCCGTCTATTTTAGAGGAGCCACCTGTGTTGTTCCGCTCTCTGCCGTTTCCTTTCTCCGTTATCTCAGACTTGTCTGACCACTTTGGGGCAAGGGCGATGATACGGTCCTGCTCTACGTAGGCTACCTCCGGGTTATTGCGCACTGCTGCCAACTGGCCGGGCGTGAGGCGGGCGGCAAAGCCGTTCACCACGCCTTCGTACACCTGCTGTACCTCTTTTATCTCAATTTTGGAGGCAGTTAACACGCGGTCGCGCTTCATGGCGGCTTCTGTTTTGCTCACCTTAAAGTCCTGGCCATTGCTGGTGTTAAAGCTGTTGCCGTTTTTCAGCACCACAATGTACTGGCCTTCAATCGCCTGGCCGTCCTGGGCAGAGAACGTAGCCTGGGGCTGGTTAAACTGGTTTTCCATCAGTTCGTCTTTCTGACAGCCTGACAGGGTCATCATGGAAGCAAGGGCAGCTAAGGCCACTGTGCGACCGGGAGTAATTATACGAATCATAGCTAAAAGTTGAGTAATAGGATTGTAAATGGTTGTTTGGGTCTAAAGTCCAATTAAATACCTCACCGAAACCCAGGTAAACTTTGAAAAGTTCACTTTAAGGGTTTTGTAACTGAGAAAATTTAATGGTGTGGCTTTGTATAGTTATAAAAATGAAGTAGGGAGCAGGCCCACATGCAGATGCGGGAATAAAAGAACCGAAAAACCTGTGTATTTAGGATTTTTCTGTACTAGTAGCTGGGGTTTATTGGATGTAGAGTTGTTTCAAATAGTATATGTGTTTTTGCTGTACCTTATTATTGTTCTATAAAATTCCGCTAATAAAAGCTTATTTCAAAGTATAACTACATTATTGCGGCAATATAAAGTTGCACAAAAGAAACAATTTTCAATATTCTTAGAAATGTAAAATTTATTCTGTTTTTTGGATTATATGATTTTCGTATGAATTTAGTATTTCTGCTAATAATGTTAGTATTATTGCTAATTATTTATTAGTTTTACACGCGAGCGGCTAAAAATTGGCTGACCGAAGTAAAAAGAAGGAGCTACTATGCAGTTGGTTACATTAAACATTAGACACTTGCGCAAGCAGGCAGGCTACACGCAGGCACAACTTGCCGAGAAGCTGGATATTAAGCGCTCGCTGGTGGGTGCTTATGAGGAGGGAAGGGCAGAGCCAAAACTGAGTACGCTGGTGAATGTAGCCAGGCTGTTCGATGTCTCGCTCGATGACCTGATAACCCGCGACCTGGTACATGAGGCCCCATCGGCTTCAGATAATACTGCTGCCCGTGCCAATGGCGGCAACTTGCGCGTGTTGGCTATCACCGTGGACGAGCAGGAAAACGAAAACATTGAACTGGTGCCCTACAAGGCTTGCGCCGGTTACCTGAATGGCTATGCCGATGCAGAGTTCATAGAGGAGCTTCCGCGTTTCCGTTTGCCGATGCTCGGTACCGGCGGCACTTACCGCGCTTTTGAAATTAATGGCGACTCGATGCTGCCGATTGCTTCAGGCACTGTAATCGTGGGTCGGTTTATTGAGGACTGGAGCCAGATAAAAGACGGCACGCCGTGTATCATCGTGAGCCAGAAAGAGGGCGTAGTCTTCAAGCGCGTCTTCAACAAACTAAAAGATGCCTCGGTGCTTCGCCTGCACTCCGACAACCCGGTTTACTCGCCTTATGAGTTACATATCGGGGATGTGGTGGAGATTTGGGAAGCCAAGTCCTACATCAGCTCCACGTTCCCTATAGCAGACCTGTCTCTCGACAAGCTCTCGAGCATTGTGCTGAACCTGCAGAAAGAGATGCAGCAACTGAAGAAGGCAGAGTAAGTTTTAACGTTTTTTATGGAAGCCTGATGCAGCGATAAGTGCTGTATCAGGCTTTTTTGTTGCCCTACCTGCCATTAGCTAACAAGAAATCAGCTGTATCCGTAAAGCCTAAGCAAACAGGGCGCGGCCTGCGGCCTGTAACGTTGTGCATCTTAGAAAAACCAACTATGATAAAACTGATACCTGCCGCTGATCATCATCATGCTAAAATAGGAGACTGGCTGGAGTCATACTATCTTTTCTCCTTCGCCGATTATTATGACCCCGCCAACGTGCAGTTCGGTCCGCTGCGTGTCTTCAACCACGACCGCATTACCGGCCAAAACGGGTTTCCGCTGCACCCGCATGCCGAAATGGAGGTAGTAACCGTTGTGCTGGACGGGGAGCTAACCCACAAGGATAGCCTGAGCAACGATGTTACCCTGAAAGCGGGGGATGTGCAGCGCATGACGACAGGCACCGGCTTCTCACATTCCGAGTCCAACAACTCCGACAAAAACACCGAGCTGCTGCAGCTGTGGTTCCTGCCCAACAAAAAGGGGCTCGCCCCGGCATACGAGCACATGTCCCTGGATTTTCTGGATGCTAAAAACAAACTGGTGCCGCTCGTAACCGGACAGAAAGTGCTCGAGAACGTAGTGTACCTCAACTCTAACTCCACGGTATACTATGGGCATGTGGGGCGCGGGGAGAACATCGATTTCAAGACATTCAAAATCCGGAAGGCGCTGGTGTATGTGCTGACCGGTGGCATGCTGGTTAACAACGTGGAAGCCGAAACCGGGGACCAGGTGCGGCTGGAGAGCCAGGATATTATCAGCCTGCACGGCAGCGCCGAGGCCACATTTATACTGGTAGATGTGCCGGCCGCCGAGGTGAATTACTGATTTATACTTTGACTTATACTTTACCTTATACTTATAAGAAAAGCCGGCGCCACCTGAGGAGGGTGGCGCCGGCTTTTATACTTCAGTCTTTATACTTCAGCCAAAGTATAAAGACTGAAGCTTATACTTTATACTTATACTTTCTACTCGCTTTTCAGGGATATCACCGGGTTAGCCAGGGCTGCCTGCACGGCCTTGGCCCCCATGGTTAGCAGCGCGATAAAGAGCGTTGCCAGGCCAGCCAGCACAAAAGGCCAATACTCTATACTTACGCGGTAGGTAAAGTCCTCCAGCCAGAGGCTGATGATATAGTAGGCAATGGGTGCAGCCAGCACGAAGGCTGTCGCTACCAGCTTGATGAACTCCTTGGAGAAAAGGATAGCAATGTTGAAGATAGAGGCGCCGAGCACCTTCCGGATACCCACCTCTTTGGTGCGCTGGGCGGCCATAAAAGCCACCAAACCATACAGGCCAAGGCAGCCGATAAAGATGGCGATGAAGGAGAAAATCTTGAACAGTTTGCTCTGGCGCGCCTCTTCCTGGTAAAAGTTAGCGATGGTCTCGTCCAGGAACTCATAGCTGAATACATCATCCGGATAGGCCATGTTCCATACTTTCTCCAGGTGCGCAATCGCCTCCTGCTTCTGGCTCATGTCAATCTTGGCGTTCATGAACAGGTATTCATCCGGCCCGGTGAACATGATGGTCGGGTCGATAGGGGCATGCAGCGAATTCTGATGGAAATCCTCCACAACACCAACGATTGGAGCCTTGTATTCCCGGCCAACCCGGATTGTTTTACCAATGGCCGCTGCAGGGCTCTCTATGCCGAGTTTGCGGCGCATGGTTTCGTTGATGAGCACGGCAAGTGAGTCTGAGTTGGTATAGGCGCGCCCAGCAGCCAGCTTGATGTCGTACAGCTTCAGGTAATGCTCGTCCGCAAACTTTAGGTTCGCCTCAAAGGTGGCGTCCTCGCTGGAGTTGTTGTAGGCAAAGTTTGAGCCCCAGGTAAAGTTGGAAGAAGGTGGCGCACCCGAAAAGCTGACACCAAGTATGGCGGGGTTGGTCAGGAACTTTTCATATAGGGGCTGTATCTTTTTGCCTGCCTGGTTTGGCAGCAGCACCGTTACAATGGCCTCTTTCGAGAAGCCGAGCGGTTTGCTGCGGAAGTAGTCCATCTGCTCGTTTACAAGAATGGTACAGATAATGAGCACCTGGCAAATGGTGAATTGCAGCACCACCAGCGCCTGCCGGATGGGCAGACCCGCCACCTGCTGCGTGTTAATCCGGCTCTTGAGCGCGGCAATCGGCTGGAAGTTGGAAAGTATAATGGCAGGGTAGAGGCCGGCAAACAGCGTTACCAGCAGCACCTCCACTACCAGGAACAACAGGATGGCCGGATCGGAGAAAATACTGAAGGAGATCTCCAGCTCCAGCAGGCTGTTGAGGTAGGGCAGCGCCAGCTCGGTAAGTATAACCGAGCAGAACGTAGCCAGCAGCGTGATCAGGAACGTCTCGCCGATGAATTGCAGTACCAGTTGGTTTTTGCTGCTGCCCAGTACCTTTCTCACGCCTACCTCTTTCGCACGTTTCACGGCTTGTGCGGTGGCCAGGTTAATGAAATTGATACAGGCCACCACCACCAGGAATATCCCTACCAGCGCCATCGACCAGATAATCTCCTTGGCAATAGTGCGCTGGCTGAAATTTCCTAAATCTGTGTTAAAGTGCAGGTTGTTCAGGGGCTGTAGCTCATAACTTTCTTTTCCTCTTCTGTCTTTTTCCCGATGCCTGTTAACGAAGGCTGATATCTCCGCTGACTTCGCCTCCGGAGAAACGCCTTCCGGCAGCAACACATACAGCTGAAAATTACTCGTCAGCATGTTGTAGGTGGTCATGTCGAACTTGGTGTAGTTCTTAATGGTAGGGTAGGAGATAAGCATGGTGAAGGGGAAGTCGGAGTTGGAGGGCGGATCGGGAATCACAGCCGTCACCTTCAGCGTCACGATGTTGTTGAAGCGGATCATCTTTCCAAGAGCGCCCCCCTCCGGAAAATACTTGTCTGCGGTGCTTTGGGTAAGCACCACGTTGTTCGGCTCCGCCAGGCCGGGCCGCGGGTCTGTCTCCCCTGTCTCAAAGTCGAAGATGTCGAAGTAGTATGGCTCTACGAAGGCAATCGGTTTCTCTTCCAGAAACCGCTTCGGCGCCTCGCCTTTGTCGCTGATAACGTTGATCTGGGCTGATTCCTCGCCATAAACGATAGACGTCTTTTCCATACCCAGGTTGTCGTTGCTTCGTAGCAGGTCGGGGATAGGGAAACGGGTACCGATATGGTGCTGCGCTTCGTCGCCCGCATTGTATACGGTGGTCAGGCGGTAGATGCGATCGGACTTGGAGTGGAAGGTATCGTAACTCAGCTCATACTTTATCACCAAAAAAAGCAGGATACTGCAGGTAATGCCCAGAGTGAGACCCGCAATATTGAGCAGGCTGTAGCTCTTGTTGCGCATTAGCGAACGCAGGGCCGTAAGGAAATACATCTTTATCATAGTTCTATTGTTTGAGGTAGGCATCTTGTTCCTCTACACCAAATGCCAAGAGCTGTGCCAAAGCCTTAAAAGGGCACTACAGACCGGCAGGCGTAAGTATAGGCTTTCTTCTATGTCCACTGCCGGACACTTTCTGTCCATCACCGGACAACCTGTTTTATACTTTATGCGCTAATTTGCCTATATTGGATGAATGTAAAGCTGGCATAGTATTTTTATACCAGGTAGCAGTATAGCGTTGCTCAATCACATAATCACGCATTCAACACAAAACTATGGAAGAACAAAATCTGGGACGCATCCTGGTGATTGATGATAACGAGGACGTGCTGTTCTCGGCCAAAATGCTGCTGCGGCGACACGCTAAAGAAGTGGTGATGGAGAAAAATCCCAAAAAGATTCCATTCCTGCTTTCCAACGAAGACTTCGACCTCATCCTGCTCGACATGAATTTCAGCCAGGATATTACCAGCGGCCAGGAAGGGTTTTACTGGCTCAAGGAGATTCTCAAGTATGACCCCTCGGCGGTGGTGGTGATGATTACCGCTTTCGGCGACGTGGAGATGGCGGTGAGGGCCCTGAAAGAGGGTGCTACCGATTTTGTGCTCAAACCCTGGCAGAATGAGAAACTGGTAGCCACGCTCTCGGCCGCTGCCAGGCTGCGCAACTCCTACCGGGAAGTAAGCCAGCTGAAAGAAGTAAACCGCACGCTCAGCACCCAGCTAAACACAGGCAGGAACATCATACAAGGCGAGAGCCAGGCCGTGCGCCAGTTGTTCACCATTATAGACAAGGTAGCCAGAACGGATGCCGACATCCTTTTGCTCGGTGAGAACGGAACGGGCAAGGAAGTCATCGCCCGCACCATTCATGAGCGCTCCTCCCGGGCCGATAAGGTGTTTGTAACCGTGGACATGGGCGCTATAACCGAGTCGCTTTTTGAGAGTGAGCTGTTTGGCCACAAAAAAGGCGCCTTTACCGATGCCAAGGAAGACCGGGTGGGAAGGATAGAGGCGGCCAATGGCGGCACGCTGTTCCTGGATGAGATCGGGAATCTGTCGCCGGCCATGCAGGCCAAGCTGCTCACGGTGCTGCAGCGGCGCGAGGTAATCCGGGTTGGCACCAACCGGCCTATCCCGGTGAATGTGCGCCTGATTTGCGCCACCAACATGCCCCTGAAGGAGATGGTGCAGCGGGGGGAGTTCCGCCAGGACTTGCTGTATCGCATTAATACCGTGGAGCTGCACCTGCCACCCCTGCGCGAGCGCCTGGAGGACATCCCGCTTTTTGCCGATCATTTCCTGCAGGAGTATGCCCTTAAGTATAAACAGCCCGTTAAGCGCCTCGGAGAGTCGGCCCTGGCCCGCTTGAGACGCTACGGCTGGCCCGGCAACGTGCGCGAGTTGCAGCACGCCCTGGAGCGCGCCTCTATCATGAGCGATAACCGCGAACTGCAGTCCGAAGATTTCTTCTTCCTGTCGGAGGAAGGGCCTGCCGCCGCACCTGCCGTTACGGCTCAAACACTGGACCTGGACGACCTGGAGCGCGAAGCGGTGCAGCGGGCCCTGCAGAAGCACGACGGCAATATCTCCAAAGCAGCCAAGGAACTGGGCCTGAGCCGCGGCGCCCTCTATCGTAGACTCGAAAAGTATGAGCTATAGGCATTATAAACTCAAGCTCCTGCTGCGTGTGCTGCTGCTGGCCATCTCCGTTTTTATACTTGCAAAAATAGAGTTCAGGCAGGAGTATAGCGGTACATTGGTAGGGCTGAGTCTTTTTGTACTTTTACAGGTCTGGTTGCTGATGCGGTACATGGAGCGCACCAACCGGCTGTTCCTGCGCTTTCTCAACTCCATTAAGTATGATGATTTTACGGAGCAGTTCCATGTGGGCGGCGAGGGCAAAACGCAGCGGATGCTGGCCATGCGCCTGAACGAGGTAATGGAAAAGTTTAAGGAAGTGCGGGCAGAGAAGGAGGCCCACCTGCAGTATTTCGAAGTGATTGTGCAGCACATCGGCATTGGCATTATCACCTACAAAACCGACGGAAGTATCCTTTTGCTCAACAACGCCGCCAAAAAGCTGCTGCAAGTGGGGCAACTGCGCCAGGTGCAGCAACTGGAAGAAACCAGTCCGGTGCTGGGGCAAAAGCTGCTGCAGCTCGAAAGCGGGGAAAAAATGCTCGTGCCCATGCGGCAGCAGGGGGAGCAGGCAAACATTTCGGTGCATGTTATCGAGCTGTCGCTGCTCGGCGATAGGGTACGACTGGCTTCGCTGCAGAACATTCAGACGGAGTTGGAGGAGAAAGAGATGGAGGCCTGGGGTAAGCTTATCCGGGTACTGACGCATGAGATCATGAACTCCGTTACGCCTATTTCGTCCCTATCAGCCAGCGCCTGCGAGGAAATCCATACTTACACCGATACCGATGCTGAAGAAGTTACCCTGCTGCGCGAGGAGCTTGAGGACATAGGGCAGTGCCTGCAAACGATCAGCCGCCGATCTGACGGGCTTATCCGCTTCGTGAATGAGTTCCGTAACCTCACCACCATCTCCAAACCCCAAATGAGCCGCTTTGACGTGGGGGAACTGCTGCGGGAGATAAAGCTCTTGCTGCGGGAGCAATTCGCTCGTCACCAGGTGGATTTACAGGTGCAGAGCCCGCGCGACAACATGCTCCTCACTGCCGACCGAAGTATGGTGGAGCAGGTGCTCATAAATCTGGTGAAGAATGCCATGGAGGCGGTGCACGAGCAGCCCGATGGGCAAGTGCTGCTGCGCGCTGCCCTGGATGAGCGCAGCCGCGTCACCATTGCTGTGGCAGACAACGGCCCAGGCATGACGGAGGAGGCGATGGCCAAGATCTTCATACCATTCTTCAGCACTAAAAAAGCCGGCTCCGGAATCGGCCTTAGCCTTTCGCGCCAGATGATGCGCCTGCACAAAGGCACCATCTCCGTGCAGTCGGAGTTGGGGCAAGGCACTACATTTCTGCTGCGCTTTTAGAGCGGTTTTGTCTGTGGAGTTTGTAAGTAACCCCACCGCAACCCTCCCCTAAGAACAGGGGAGGGAGATTAGAAATACCGGGTCCAACCACCCCTGGCCCCTCCTTAGCTAAGGCGGGGAGTCTGTTGTTACTTTCTCCAAGGTATGAGTTCTATAGCCTCAGTTCTCGTGCGGACAGGTCGCGACCTGTCCCTACAAAGTATAAACCCACCCCCAGCCCCTCCCGAGAGGGGAATTATGGGTATCCCCCTGCCCCTACAAGGGAGAACTTTGGCTGTTAAGTTCTACAGAAACTGTCCCCTTGAGGGGGCCATAGGGGTGTTTACTTTTAGCAAAACTTCTACCACTGGCTTTACACCCCTGTAGTCCCCTCAAGGGGACAGTAGTAATTGCCGTAGCTATCGATTCTGTTCCCAGCCTTTGGGTGGAGCGCCTCGAGAGGTTCCGGTGCCCGGAGGGCATTGCGACGTAGGAGCAAAGGAAGCGAAAGCAGCGCGATGCCCTTATCGAGGGCCCCTACCCCCAAGGCGAGCCCTCTCGGGCTTGAGAGCTCCAAAGTAGGAGATAAAACAAGACGTTTGTGGGAACCAGAGGATGAACGGAGGCTAGTAAGAATAGCTTGTTTCCAGTTCCGGGAAGCGGTGGCTATGAATAGGTATTAAAGTATAAGCCGGCAAGTAAAAGTGCGGCCAACGCGCACATTTACTCAGCAGCTATACTTTCAATATGACTTCCTAAAACCTTTCTCCCCCAGCTCCTTATACTTATACAACACAGCACACAAAGTATCCATCATGAGTTTAGAAGAGAGAGAAGGTTTTGTAACGGTTTACACCGAGAGCAGCGCCCCTTTGGTGGCACACATCAGCGCCGGCACGGATACCATGACCATTGATGAATCCGGGATAGCACAGGGAGTAAAAGAAGGGGCCGATCCGTATGACTATCTACTGGCAGCACTTGGTTCCTGCACTGTTATCACGCTGCACATGTACGCCCAGCGGAAAGGCTGGCCGCTGGAGCGGGCCGAGGTAAGCCTGCGCCACGAGCGCATCCACGCCGACGACTGCCAGCACTGCGAAGAGAAAACCGCTAAGTTAACAAATGTAGTCAAGCACCTTCGCCTCATCGGAAACCTCACGGAGGAGCAGCGGCAGCGACTGAAAGTGATAGCCGGAAAATGTCCGGTACAGAAGACGCTGGAGGCAGGCATTGCGGTAGAAACGCACCTGCTGGAGGAAAAGTAAGTTACGCCTGTGCTGTGCTCTTTTCTTGCGCTAGCTTAAAATAACCTTCCAGGGTTTGCTCTCCAACTTGCGGCGCCACGCAATCTTGGGTAGAGACCTTTGCCAAAAAGGCTGCCTTGTGGTAAAGGGAAGTATCAATATGTTTCATCATAGGTAGAAGCAAGTCCACGGCCACTTTGGGAACATGGAACACGCTGCCATGGTAACCGGCTGCAGCTCCCACAATTCTGGCGATTTCCAGCCGGGTGTATACTTGCTTGCCTCCTAATGGAATCACCGCCGAAGACTTGCCTATACTTTGAACCACCATCTTGGCAACATCCGCCTCATGGATGGGGTTCGTCCGTTTGCTGCCATCACCTATCACTCCTAACCTACCTCGTCGGGCCATAGCGGCCAATTCATCAAAAGCCGAAAAGAGCGCCGTTGGCTGAAGGATAGTATAGTTCAGGCCTGATTGAATAAGCTCCCTGGAAAAGTCGGCATGTGCCCGAAAGTAGGCCAGCTGCGGGTGCTCCTCTGCCGAAAACGCTGAGATGTAGACGAATTGCTTTACGCCTGCAGCCTTCGCCTTCTGCAGCAGGTTATAGTTTGCCTGGTAATCAATGTCGTGAAAAGATGCTTTGCTACGGTCGCTCAGGCTGATGCTTTTGCCCAAGGCCGATACGACGACGTCAATTCCCAGGCAGCAGCCCCTCAGTTCTTTTGGCCGGGTGGCATCGGCATAGAAAATTTCGTCCGGGGCAATTGAAAGAGAGGTAGCTTTCTCACAAGTCCGAACCAAGGCGGTTACCTGATAGCCACGGAGTTTAAGTAACGACAGAAAGTGACGTCCCAGGTGGCCCGTGGCCCCGGCTAAGAGAATGCGCTTCATGATGCACGGCTATTTATTCTTGTTAAAGTATAAAATTATAAAGTAAATAACAAGCAACTCTTTTCTTGGTACTATCACGGTTATACTTTTTGGTTATATTCGTTTCTCATAAACTTCCGGCCGGTTACAAAGTATGGCCAAACCAAACGAAGATGCTGAAAAGACAACTCTATACTTGCCTATTCGCCAGCGCACTGGCAGCAGGTGCTGCGGCATGTGTGCCCTTGGAGCAGCAGGTGCAAAGCAGCTCCGCCACGCAGCAGGCACAGCTCCGCTACGAGGATTTTATTTATGACGAAAGTATACAGTCGGTGCAGGCCTACGTGGCCACTGGTTTTGAGGAGGAGGTGCTGGAGCCGCCGGTGGTTGAGCTAGGTTCCGGCGTGCCGGTTATACTTGAGTTCGACAGGCTGAATGCTACGCCTAATCGTCTGGTGGCCAAGCTGATTCATTGCGACGCCAACTGGAAACCCTCTGGCCTTAACGACTCGCAGTTTCTGAATGACTTCAACGAGTTCTTTATCACGGATGCCCAGAACTCGGTAAATACCCGCGTAAACTATGTGCATTATACGTTCCGGGTGCCGCGCGTAAAGCTGAGCGGGAATTACCTGCTGCAGGTGCAGGAGGAGGGAGGCAAGCTGCTGCTGACGCAGCGCCTGTTGGTGTACCAGAAACTAGTGGCGGTAACCAGCAAACTTGGCGCACCGCTTGGCCCCAGAGGCAGGGAAACGCGCCAGCCAGTGGAGTTCAACGTCTTCTATGCCGACTATGAACTGGTGAATCCTGCTGCGGAGGTAAAGGCCGTTATGCGCCAGAATTACCGCTGGGACAATGCCAAGCGACTGGCCCGCCCCACGTACGTGCACGATGCGCAGCGCCGCCTGGAGTATGTTTTCTTTGAGCCAAACGAGCTGTTCAAGGGCCTTAGCGAGTTCCGCGCCTTCGATACCCGCAGCCTCAATTTTAAAGGCCTTGCGATAGATAACATCGACCTGCAGCAAAACCCAACCGTCGTTTACCTGCAAACCGACAAAAACCGCAGTGGGCAGGCCTATAGCCAGGACCCGGACATCAACGGGAAGCGCATTTTTGGCAACCGCCAGTACGGCAACGGTGATGTGAATGGCGATTATACCTGGGTGGATTTTGAGCTTCAGGTGACAGAGAAGGTGCCCGGCGAAGTATACCTGCAAGGCGATTTAACAAACTGGCGGCAGACGGAGGAGGCCAAATTAAATTTCGATGCCGAGCGCCAGGCCTACACCGGCCGCATGCTCCTGAAGCAGGGCTACTACAACTACTACTATACTTTTAAATCCGGCAGCGGCTCTGCCGACGACAGCTATTTCGAAGGCAGCCACTTCGAAACCGGCAACGATTACGACATCCTCATCTACTACCGCCCACCCGGCTCCCGCGCCGACCTGCTTATCGGTTACGACAGGTTATACTTTAACAGGAAGTAGGGTACGGGTATAGAGCAGATAAGCGTAGGTTTTGGTTTATACTATAGTTGTGGTGCATTTAAATTATAAAACAATCAGAAACTATACTTTATGAATGAACGTGACTTAGGCTTACTTGAAGGTATGATTGGGAGACTTAGCAGTGACTTGAATATGGTCAAAGCATTCAGTCATGTTGCATTAAGAGAAATTTCTAAACTGCCAGAAACAGAAGAATACCAGTCTCTGATAAAGGATGTTGAAGGTCTGCATGCACAAAATGTTCTTGACACAGATAAAGTATTCAAAGAATTACTAAGCTATACCATCAATCCAGACCAGCGAGATTTTTCACTTGATGAGCTTTTAAATAAGTAATAAAAATTAATGCCTATCCACTACTTTTTCAATATGTAGTTTTCTTTTCTATGAAGAAGATAGCTTTCATATCTACAGCTATCGTGCTGGTAATCTTAGGAAGGTTGTGGCTCGGTGTATATCATCATGATGAATTTGCAGAAACACATCTATTTATCAAGCATCGACCAACATGGAAATGGACATTCTACTCCCCAATTGGTATGAGCGATAAGAAAGTTGAAGACCTAAGTATAGAGCAAAAGAAAGAGCAGCTTCTATTTGAAGAGTTCATTAGTAGCAAAGGAATGAGTAAGTAAGTCCAGAAAAACGAAACCACAACAAAACCTATAAGTTAGCTACGCCACATTATAGGCAAGTCCGTTATGCTTAACCACAATCATAGAAGAAATAATGAGAGCTAATAAAAAGTATTTCACAGCTCAAAACCTGTATATACTTTGGGCAATTATATCAGGTATTGCTATTGTGGTTGTGCCGCTGATATTAGGACTTACTTCGTCAGGTGGAGAGCAGAAGCCGTTAACTTGGATAGCTTTTACAATCGAGCCAATAGTTTGGGGATTTCTGTTGTTGAGTGTTCTGACAGCGCTGATATTTCAGGAATGGGTAAAGAGGTATTGGTACATCAATTTACTGGTGCTTGGACTAACAGCTTGGATTCTGTTCAGCTACTATTTCCAATAAACCCGCAAAAGCGAATGAATGGCATTGCATAGCCCTGCACATAAACTATGCTCTCGCTCGTCTTATATACCAAACGTTAGCTACTTAAAATCTAAAACACGCTCAACTAAATCCACGCAAACTAAAAAAGGCAGGTCTAAAACCTGCCTTTTCTGCTATTGATACTTTGTACCCTTCCTTACACGTTAAAGCGGAAGTGCATGATGTCGCCGTCCTGCACCACGTAGTCCTTGCCTTCCACAGCCATTTTACCGGCTTCTTTGATTTTGGCTTCTGTTTTATACTCCTGGTAATCCTTCAGCTTAATCACTTCGGCGCGGATGAAGCCTTTCTCAAAGTCAGAGTGGATAACGCCGGCAGCCTGAGGAGCTTTCCAACCTTTCTGGATCGTCCAGGCGCGCACTTCCTTCACACCAGCCGTAAAATAGGTGATAAGGTTGAGCAGGTCGTAAGAAGCACGAATCAGCTTGTTCAGGCCAGACTCCTTCAGGCCATACTCAGCCAGGAACATTTCTTTTTCCTCCTCGTCGGTCAGCTCGGCAATCTGCGCTTCGATAGAGGCAGAGATAAGCACTACCTGCGCGTTTTCGTTCTTCACGTGCTCGGCCAGTGCCTTGGAGTACTCGTTGCCTTCAATCATGGAATTTTCATCCACGTTGGCGGCATAAATCACAGGCTTGGCTGTTAGCAGCTTCAGATCCTCTACTGCTTCCAGGTCGTCCTCGGTCACCTCCAGGCTGCGGGCGTTCAGGCCGGCCTCCAGGTGCGCTTTATACTTCTCTAGGCTGGCCATTTCCTTCTTGGCCTTGGCGTCGCCGGACTTGGCCGTGCGGATTACTTTCTGGATTTTCTTGTCGATCGACTCCAGGTCCTTCAGCTGCAGCTCGGTGTCGATGATTTCTTTATCAGAGATTGGGTTTACCTTACCGTCTACGTGCACGATGTTCGGGTCCTCGAAGCAACGCACCACGTGGATGATGGCGTCTACCTCACGGATGTTGGCCAGGAACTTGTTGCCCAGGCCTTCGCCCTTGCTGGCACCTTTTACCAGGCCGGCAATGTCTACAAACTCAATCACGGTTGGCAGCACGCGCTCCGGGTGCACCAGCTCTTCCAGTATCTGCAGGCGCTCGTCGGGCACCGTAATCACGCCCACGTTCGGCTCGATGGTACAGAAAGGATAGTTGGCAGACTCTGCCTTGGCGTTAGAAATAGCGTTGAACAGGGTAGACTTGCCAACATTTGGCAGCCCCACAATACCGCATCGTAGTCCCATTTATACTTTAGTTTTTTGTATCAGGCCGCAAATATACAACAATTTAGGCTGCCATGCGCGCTTATACTTTTAAATAAGCAGGGGGGAGGGGGCAAAGAAAAAAGCCCGCGGGAATCCACGGGCTTTTGCTATACTTTCTTATTTGTAAAGCGGGAGGGTTATTCCCACTTCAGTTCTTCGTCAAACGAAGCTTCCTCGGTTTGAGCCACCGGGTTCTCCAGGGCGGCGAGGGCTTCTTCCGTCAGCAGATCGGATTTAACGTGGTCGATAGTTTCCTGCAGTGCCTCCATAAACTTGGCGAAATCTTCTTTGTACAGAAAGATCTTGTGCTTTTCATAGGAGAAGCTGTCGTCTTTAAACTTGCGCTTGCTCTCTGTGATAGTCACGTAAAAGTCGTTGGATCGCGTTGACTTTACATCAAAGAAATACGTTCTCTTCCCGGCTCTTACTCTCTGGGAATAAATTTCAGCTTTGTCGTTGTTCTCTTCCACCGTTAATTAGACGTTAAATTCAACCTTGAGAACCTAAAAGTAATATATACTTCTGATATATAAAAGTTTTGGAATTTAAAATTTGCCTAAATTATTTTAGCTCTATATTTGTAGCCGGACCAATCATGTAATACTATGAATTTATGTTCAGTAGTATTGTTCTTTCTGATTTCTGTTTTTTCGGGCCCGGATAGCTTCACGGCAGACGGCAAAGCCAGCTACTACGCCGACCGCTTTCATGGCCAGCGCACCGCCAGCGGCGAGCGCTACGACAAAACCCAGCTAACGGCCGCCCACGCCTCCCTGCCCTTCGACACCAAAGTGCAGGTCACGAACCTCAAGAACGGCAAAAGCGTGGTGGTGCGCATCAACGACAGGATGGCCGCCAGCAAATACCGCGTCATCGACCTCTCCAGAGCAGCCGCCCATGAGATCGGCATGATACGCGACGGCACCGTAACGGTAAGTATAGCCGTGGTACCCGACGAGCCGGCACAACAAGATGCGCCCGTTGCCGTTTCAGATGCAGAAACCAAGCCCCAGCTGTAAACCATGAAAAAGCCGCTCACCCTTGCCGATGTACAGAAGTTCGAGAACATGGAGTTTCTGGCAAAGCAACTGGTCGAGGGCTTTATCACTGGACTGCACCAGTCGCCTTACCACGGATTTTCGGTAGAGTTTTCGGAACACCGTCTCTACAACAACGGCGAGAGCACCCGCCACATCGACTGGAAAGTATACGCCCGCACCGATAAGCTTTTTGTGAAGCGCTTTGAGGAGGAAACCAACCTGCGCTGCCACATCCTGCTCGACGTGTCGCCCTCAATGTATTACCCGCTGGAAAACAACGGCAAACTCACCTTTTCCATACTTTGTGCCGCCGCCCTGGCCACGCTCTTGCGCAAGCAGCGCGACGCCGTGGGTTTGGTTACCTTCTCTGACAGGATAGAGCAGCAGACGCCGGTTCGCTCCACCGCCTCACACCTGAACACCCTGCTTATACTTTTGCAGCAGCAACTGGACCAGCAGCCCACCGCCAAGGATACCAACGTAGCCGAAGTGGTGCACCATATTGCGCAGCAAATCCCCAAGCGCTCTTTGGTAGTGATTTTTAGCGATATGCTGAGCAAGGTGGATGACCTGGATGAGATTTTCTCGGCACTGCAACACCTTAAGCATCAGAACCACGAGGTGCTTATTTTCCATGTGATGGACCGCAAAACCGAGGAGGAATTTGATTTTGCTGAGCGCCCTTACGTGTTTGTGGATGTGGAGACGGGGCAGGAGCTAAAACTGCAGCCCTCGCAGGTGCGCGAGCATTACCGCACGGCTGTAGAAAAGTATAAAAAAGACTTGGCGCTAAAGTGCGGACAGTATAAAATAGACTTTGTGCCCGTAGACATCAGCGAGCCCTTTGACAAAGTTTTATACGCCTATCTGGTAAAGCGGGCTAAGGGAAGATAGTTGTTCGTTATTAGTTAATCGTTATTCGTTTTAGGTCGATTAACGAGCAACGAATAACGCACAACGAAAATTAATTGCCCTCGCGATCGTAGGCGTGCACCCGCACATCTTTGGTGGTTTTGTCCTTGGCTTCCGTGCCGAAATTTATCTCGTTGCCGCGTTCGGTGTCGTATACCTGTGTATACTTTTTCCAGCCGCTCACGCTGGAGTTGTCCGTTATTTCATCCTCGCCCAATCCGCCGTAAATTTTGACAAGTATACTTTCATCTGCCTGGCCGGAAAGTATAAATTTGTCATCCCCAGCCAATCCATGGAGTATAATTTCCTCGGTTTCGCCTCGCTTAAAGATGCGCTTGTAGAGTTGGCGTGCGGGAGCAGCACCTGTGGCAGGTCTCGTAACGATTACCTCCACATCTCCATCACCAAGGCGCTTTACAACAAACTGCTCCGGTGCATCCGAACCAGGAATCGTTACCTTCTTAGCAAGTATAGCATACATCTGTGCGGCTGCCTTGGGAAGCAGATGGCGACGGCTTTTCAAGTTGTGGGCCATTTCCGGGCCAACCAAAGTATAAATTGGTAGCGGCAGCTCCTTTACTGCCCTGTCGATCACATCATCGGTTAATTGCTGCTGCATCTCCTGGGCAATACGTTGCCAATCCTCCCGGCTTAGTTCGTGCAGCAGGCGCTCATCTATAAATTTAGCGTTCAGCATGTACGCCTTCACGTCGCTAAAGTCGTGGTCAAAAGTATGGAACTTGCGACCCAGCAGCTTACTGGTGGCGATGGACGGTATCAAACCGCTCTTCATTTTCAGGAAAACCTGGTCACGGTCTTTGGGCACGGGAAAGTAAGTTGTATCCGCCCTTTGCGCGGTAACAGCCCAATCCCACTGGCCCTTGTGCCGGTCCCAATCACCCAGGAGCAGGTCCAGCAGGCGGGCGCGGGCAAAGGCCTCTTGGCTAAAGTGATAGGTATTGCGCAGAAACCGCTTCCGAAGTGCGCCCTCCGAGTCCTCGAAGTTAAAGACATCTGCTGAAAAGGCAGGAGTGATGTCGGCGGGGCTGTCATACTTTTCTTCCAGCATAAAAACCTTACCCTGTACCAGTAGGCTGAACTCGCCGAAAGTTGTATCAGTGGCGGCCACATAGTATAGCTTAGGGTTAGTATGATAAACGCCCACGGCGCTGGCCAAAGGTGGCACCACCAGGGCGCCGAAAGGGTTGGCCGCAGAGGTCTGGTCGCGAAGCACATTAGTGACAAAGGTAGATTGCCAGAACGGGCTCACCACCTCCTTGGGATCTTTGTCGAGGGAGCGGAAGGCGTAGAGGCGGCCCTGCCTGTCTTCCAGTTGAAAGCTGGTGGTCTGGTAGCCGCCGCCTTTTTTCACCACCTGCAGGCCGCCGTTCACGGAGTCTAACCTGAAAACGGGTAGTTTAACCGGTGTTGTCCAGAGCGGACGGTGGTGGTTTCCCCAGAAAAAACGGTGAAAGCCGCTGCGGTCGTAGTGGCGCCCCAGTATCACCCAGGCGCTATCCGGACCGGCAGCGGCTTTCCCGTTCAGTTCTTCCTCAGTAGCCAGGGCATCGTGCTGGAAAAATTCCTCGTTTACGCAGCTGCTCAGAGCCAGACTGCAAAACAGCACCAACGCCACTCGCTTCATGTAATTTAGTTAAGAGTGATGAGTTAAGAGTTATAAGTTATTAGTTGTTAGTAATAGGAATGGTGAACGAGCCACTTTTAACTCATAACTCTCAACTCTTAACTCAATAAGCTATTTATTTTCGGTGTAATACTGCATCAACCCGCTGGTAGAGCTGTCGTGAGGGGAGGTTTTGCCCTGCAGCAGCTCGCCCTCAATGGTGCCAGCCAGTTGCTTACCCAGTTCCACGCCCCACTGGTCGAAGCTGTAGATGTTCCAGATCACGCCCTGCACGAAGGTTTTGTGCTCGTACATGGCAATTAGGCTGCCCAGCTCAAATGGCGTCAGCTTTTTCATCATGATGGAGGTGGTGGGCTTGTTGCCCTCGAAGAGTTTGTGTGGCAGCAGCTGCTCCAGTTCCTCGCCGCTCATGCCTTTCTGCGTCAGTTCCTCACGCACTTCCTCCGCGTTTTTGCCTTTCATCAGTGCTTCTGTTTGGGCAAAGAAGTTCGACAGCAGCAGCGGGTGGTGGGTACCGATAGGGTTGTGGCTTTCGGCCGGGGCGATGAAGTCGCAGGGGATCAGGATGGTGCCCTGGTGGATAAGCTGGAAGAACGAGTGCTGGCTGTTGGTGCCTGCCGCGCCCCATACCACCGGCTGCGTCTGGTAATCCACGCGCTTGCCGTTGCGGTCGGTGCTTTTGCCGTTGCTTTCCATCAGCAGCTGCTGCAGGTACTCGGGCAGCAGACGCAGGTACTGGTCATACGGAAGTATGGCATGGGTCTGGCAGCCGAAGAAATTCGTGTACCAGATGCTCAGCAGCGCCATCAGCACCGGAACATTTTTCTCCAGAGGCTCCTGGCGGAAGTGCTTGTCCATCGACTCGGCACCAAGCAGCAGCTCCTCGAACTTCTCATAGCCCAAAGCGCAGGCTACCGACAAGCCAATAGCCGACCAAAGCGAGAAGCGGCCGCCCACCCAATCCCAGAAACGAAAAGCGTTTTCCTCGGCAATACCAAACTTGGTCACCGCCTCGATGTTAGTGGAAAGCGCCACAAAGTGCTTTTTGATGTGCTCTCGGTCCACGGCCTTCTGCAGGAACCAGCCGCGCGCTGTTTCGGCGTTGGTGATGGTTTCCTTCGTAGTGAAGGTCTTGGAGGCGATGATGAACAACGTCGTTTCCGGGTCCAGTTTGCGCAGTACCTCAGCGGCGTCGGTGCCATCCACGTTGGAGATAAAGTATACTTCCAGGTCTGGCTTCTGGTATTTCTTCAGCGCCTCTACCACCATTTTGGGTCCTAAGTCAGAGCCGCCGATGCCGATGTTCACGATGCTCTGGATGCGCTTGCCGGTGTAGCCGGTCCACACGCCGGAGTGCAGCTTGTCGCAGAACGTACGCATCTGCTCCTGCACCTGGCGCACTTCCTCAAGGGCGTTCTCGCCCTCCACCTCCAGGCTTTCTTCGGAGAAATTGCGCAGGGCCGTGTGCAGCACGGCGCGGTTTTCAGTGGCGTTTATCTTTTCCCCGCTAAACATACTTTCTATCGCTCCGGGCACATCCATTTCCCCGGCCAGTTGCACCAGCAGCTGCAGCGTTTCCTCGGTTACGCGGTTTTTGGAGAGGTCGTAGATGGTATTGTTCAGGCGGAAAGTATACTTGTTGAAACGGTCCGGATCCTGGGCAAACAACTCGCGCAGGTGCAGGGGCTGCACGGCCTTAAAGTGTTCCTCCAGTTTTTTCCAGGCCTGGGTAGTGGTTGGTGCTTGGTTTTTCAGCATAGTTCTCAGCGTTGTGCGGTTTATACCCCGGCGGCACAGGCCAGGTTACAGTTGCTTTGGTTTGTAGGTTACGTATAAGTAGGGCAGGCAACATGCCTCCGTTCCAAAGTTAGAAAATCCTGCAGATAATACTTGCTTTTGCTATATAATGGTTGCCGGGGCGCTCAAATCAAAATGCCTGCCGCTGCGTAGGTATAACATTAGGTCTGCCATACTTTAAACAGAACTGACTATGGAAGAGAGAAGAAACAATATGCCGGAGAAAGCCGGCAAAAAGAAACCTATCCTGAATGAAGATGAGGGCAAGCGTACCCCGCCCGGGCCAACAGGCTATATAACCGGCGGAAAAACACAGGCTACCCGTCCTGAGCAGGGGCCAGACGTACCGCCGCAGGATCGCACCACGGGTATTCCGTAGGCTGAAAACACGATAGTATCCCCGCTGAACCGGCCCCGTCATGGTAATAGATCAGAAGTTTCCGTACCACAGCATCAGTGTGCAGCAAACGCTGGAAAAGATGCAGTCGGGGCAGGAAGGCCTGACGGAGGAGGAAGCCAGGAGCAGGCACAAGCAGTATGGAGCCAATGAACTGACGGACAAGGAAGGTATCAACCCGTTTATACTTTTCCTAAACCAATTCAAGGATTTCCTGATCCTGGTGCTGGTGCTGGCTGCTGCGGTGGCCTGGTATGCCGGGCACATGGTGGATGTGTACGTGATACTGGCTGTTATACTTTTCAACGCTATCCTGGGCTTTTTGCAGGGCTACAGAGCCGAGAAAGCGATACAGGCGCTGAAAAGTATGCTGAAGCAGGAGGCGAAGGTGCTGCGCGACGGAAAACCCCGGACTGTGGAGGCGCGCCAGCTTGTGCCAGGCGATGTTATTTTGCTGGAGGAGGGCGACAGCATTCCGGCCGATTCGCGCCTGCTGCGGGCCCGGAACCTGCAAACCATCGAGGCCTCCCTTACCGGCGAATCGCTGCCGATTGAGAAGCATACAAAGCCGCTGGAGGAAAAAGCAAACCTTGGCGACAGGGCAAACATGCTCTGGAAAGGCACCCACGTAGCTCGCGGCTCTGCCCATGCAATGGTCACCGCTATCGGCGCGGATACGGAACTGGGCAAAATCTCCCATTCACTTGGCTCCATCAAGGCCACCGCTACCAATTTCCGGAAGAAAACCGAACGGCTGGCCAAGCAGATGGCACTGATCGCAATTGCCACCTCCCTGTTAGTTTTTATACTTGGCTACTTCCTGCGCGGCTATGCCTTCGAAGAGGTCTTGCTGATTACCGTGGCCACGCTTGTCGCCTCTATACCGGAGGGCCTGCCAGCCGTTATTACCATAGTGCTGGCCATTGGGGCTAGCCGCATGGCCCGGCAGAATGCTATTACGCGCGAGTTCTCGGCCACCGAAATGCTCGGTTCCGTTTCCGTCATACTTACTGATAAGACCGGTACGATCACCAAAAGTATACTCACGGTAGGCAAAGTATACCTGGGAGACGGCTCGGAGCTGGAGGTTACCGGCAGCGGCTATTCGCCACAGGGGGAGCTGCTGCAACAGGGCCAACCTATAAATCCGGCGGAAAATGAAGTGCTGCGGAAACTGCTGCTCATCGCCAAAGTATGCAACAACGCCCACCTCGGAGAACCTGAGCAGCAGCAAGAGGGCCCATCGCCAGATCCCGAAGTGACCGGCGATCCGACCGAGGTGGCGCTGCTGGTGCTGGCCAGAAAAGCGGAGGCTGGGCTGCAGGGTGTGTTGCCGGAGGCGCATGTGATCGACGATTTGCCGTTTAACTCCGAGCATAAGTTTAGGGCTACGCTGGCTGAGGTGGAAGGGCAGCGGGAGCTGCTGGTGGTAGGAGCCCCCGAAAAGATCCTGAAGCTGAGCTCGCATATTCTTACGTCCGATGGTCCGCAGGAACTGACGCAGGAGCTGCGGCAACGTATCCAGGATAAAAACGACGAGTGGGCCGACAACGCCATGCGGGTGCTGGCCCTGGCTTACCGCGACGGGAGCTCCATAGGTGATAGCGCCAGATCAGAGGATGTGCGGGAGCTGACCTGGGTCGGCATCACCGGCATCATCGATCCGCCACGCAGCGGTGTGCAGGAGGCGGTGGCCGACTGTAAAAGCGCTGGTATCCGCGTGATGATGGTGACAGGCGACCATAAGAAAACAGGAGCCGCCATTGCCAAAGAAGTCGGTATCCTGGAGCCAGAAGCAGAGGAAACGGACTACCCCCTGGCGCTGCAGGAGGATGAACTGGAGTCGCCGGAGTATGTTTTTGAGGATCTGGTGGATAATGTATCGGTATTCACCCGCGTGAGCCCCAACACCAAGCTGCGCATTGCCGAGCACCTCCAGCACAAGGGGCACCTGATTGCCATGACGGGCGACGGGGTAAACGATGCCCCGGCACTCAAGCGCGCGGATGTGGGCATAGCCATGGGTATCCGGGGCACGGATGTGGCCAAGGATGCCTCCCAGATTGTGCTGTCGGACGATAATTTTGCAACCATCGTGCGGGCGGTGCGGGAGGGGCGCATCGTGTTCCAGAACGTCAGGCAGACGAGCTTTTTTCTGCTTACCACCAACTTTGCCTTCGTTTTTGTATTCATCGTCACCTTGCTGCTCGACTGGCCTTTTCCCCTCACGGCTACACAGATTCTGTGGGTCAACCTGGTCACAGACGGGGTCATGGAGCTGGGGCTCGCCACGGAGCGCGGCCACGGCGATATTATGAAGCGCAAGCCTGTTCCGCGCGACGCCAACATCCTGGACAAAAGCGTGGTGCCCTACATTCTGCTGATGAGTATCATCATGCTGGGACTGACTCTGGCGGTTTTTTCCTATTACCTGCCCATGGGGGAGGAAACGGCGCGCACGGCGGTGTTTCTTGTCATCTCCATGACGCAGGTGTTTAACACGTTTAACATGCGGTCGCTGGAGCACTCCATCTTCCGGATAGGAATGTTCAGCAACAGGTATGTCAACATTGCCTTTGTTGTGTCGGTGGCCCTGCAACTGCTGGTGATTTATACGCCGTTCCTCAGCGGTGTTTTCCGGTTCGAGAAGTTGCCTGTCCTTGATTTGCTGCTCATTTTCCTGCTTTCCAGCTCGGTTATCTGGGCAGCGGAGGCCTATAAATTGTTTGCACGCAAAAAGAGGCAACCGGAATTTATTCTCGTATAAATTAAGGCCTGGTCCGTTTAAGATGCGGTTGGCCCTTAGCAGCTTAATGCCAACGTATGGCTGCAGCGTGGTGCCAACTTATACAATTTAATGACCGTAGATGCAGAAACAATGAAGTCAGCTGCCTATATTTGGAGAGCTGAAGGGGGCTGATGCCTCGCACACCGGCAGCAATTTTATACTTTGGGAGCAAGTATAAACCAGGCTCTCAACCGGGGCACAAAGTACTGGAAACCTATCACAAACCTATACTTTATGAGTAATCTGAGTAATCTTATAAAAGAGAGAAATATAAAAGCGCTGATTCTGGACATGGATGGCGTGATTACGAACACAGCGGGGCTGCATGCCGAAGCATGGAAGAAGCTTTGTGATTCGTATCTGCGCCAGCGCAGTGAGCAGGACGGAAAAGACTACAAACCTTTTAACCTGAAGGATGATTACCAGACCTACGTGCACGATGTGCCCCGCCTGGACGCGATGCGCAACTTCATGGCCTCCCGCGGCATCGAACTGCCGGAGGGCAGCCCTTCGGACAGCGCCGGAACCAACACCCTCATCGGCCTGGGCGAGCGCAAGGACTACTACTTCCATGAGCTGCTCAAGCAAAATGGTGTGGTGGTGTTCGATGATGCCGTGAAATTCGTGCGGGAGCAGCAGAAAGCAGGCATGAAGACAGCCATCGTATCAGGAAGCCGCAGCTGCCTGACCATCCTTCGCCGCGCCGGTCTGGACAAGCTGTTTGAGGTACGGGTAGATAAGGTGGTAGCCAATGAGCTGAAAATGCGCAGCAAGCCCGCCCCGGATATTTATTTGGAGGCAGCCCGCCGCCTGGGGGCATCTCCCGCGGAAACAGCCGTTTTTGAGGACACTGTGGGTGGCATCGAAGGGGCAAAAGCCGGAGGTTTTGGCCTGGTGGTTGGCGTGGACCGCAGCTACGTTCAGGAGAGGCTGGAGGAAAAAGGAGCCGACATTGTTATCAAAAGCTTTGAGCCGGAACTGAAAGAAAAACCTGTTTCAACGTTTAACTAACGTTTTATACTTGCAGAATTAAGAAAGCGCCGCTGTCAGCCAGCCGGCGCTTTTTTCTTTTGTGCCATGCGCGGCCTGCCGTATCTGTAACAACTTAATGCAGCAAAACGCAGTATTCCTTTACTGGAACTTCCCGTAACGCATAACCTCTGCACCCGTCATGCCATACCCCAGCTTGTACCGGTTACTGGAGCGCAAACGTATAAAAGCGCTCATCTTCGACCTGGACGGCGTGATTACCCAAACGGCCTGGGTGCATGCCCAAGCCTGGAAACGCATGTTTGATGCCTACTTGCAGGAGAGAGGGCAGCGCGAGGGCAACGTATACGAACCGCTAAGTATAAAAACCGATTACCGCCGCCACATTGACGGAATGCCGCGCTACGATGGCGTACGCAATTTCCTTAGTTCAAGAGGTATTATCTTGTCTGAAGGGACGCCGGAAGATGAGCCCGGCACGGAAACAGTGGCAGGGCTGGGAAATCTCAAAAACGTATACTTTCAGGAGCTGCTGCAGGAGGGAGGGTTGGAAGTATACCCCGACACGGTTGCCTTTATAAGGCAGATGCGGCAGCAAGGTTACCGCACCGCTGTTATCTCGGCCAGCAAAAACTGCAAAGCCATACTGGAGGCGGCAGGTATAGCAAGCCTGTTCGAGGTGCGGGTGGATGGCCTGCTGTCGGTGGAGCTGGGGCTAAAGGGCAAGCCCGCCCCGGACATTTTTTTGGAGGCGGCCCGAAGGCTGGAGGTAAAGCCGGATCAGGCGGCCGTTTTTGAAGATGCCCTGGCAGGTGTGGAGGCCGGTAAAGCCGGTGGCTTTGCCCTGGTGGTGGGCATAGACCGCACGAACGAGGCAGACGAACTAAAAGCACATGGCGCCGATTTGGTGCTGCAAAGAATACCAATCCAACATCATACTATGAAGCACACAACTACAAACCAGCCTGCCAGACAGCAGGGCAACGCACTACCTTCCGCCCTGAACAAAACAAGCGAGCTGCTACAGGGCAAAACCCCGGCTGTTTTCCTGGACTACGACGGCTGCCTGACCCCGATTGTGAAGGACCCCGACAAAGCCATACTTTCGGAAAGTATGCGCAGTACCTTGCAGGAGCTGGCAGATGTTTGTCCGGTAGCCGTTGTAAGCGGCCGAGACCGCGCGAACGTGGCGAAGCTGGTGCAGCTGGATAACCTGTACTATGCGGGCTCCCACGGCTTTGACATCTCCGGCCCAAACAACATGCACACCGAGCCCGGAGGAGCTGCCGCCGCTGTCCCTGCCCTGGACAAGGCGCAGGAGGAGCTGAAGGAGCGCCTGCAGCAGGTGGAAGGGGTGCTGGTAGAGCGAAAGCGCTATGCCATCGCGGTACACTACCGCAACGTGCCCGAAGATCAGGTAGGCAAGGTGCTTGACGTGGCCAATGATGTCCTCTCCAAGTATAGCGAGCTAAAGCCGGGGCCGGGCAAAAAGGTGCTGGAGCTCAAGCCCAACCTCGACTGGCACAAGGGAAAAGCGGTTCACTGGCTGCTGGAGGAGCTGGGGCTTAACAAGTCGGGTATCATGCCTTTATATATTGGCGACGACCTGACGGATGAAGACGCCTTTGCGGCGCTGAAAGGGCAGGGCGTCAGCATACTGGTGGGCGAGCACGGGGAGGAAACCGCGGCAGACTACCGGCTCGAAGATGTGGAGGAAGTACAGGAGTTTTTAAAGGCGCTCACAAGGGAAGTAAAGGGATGAGCCCATGCAGGAATGGAAGTTAACGTATGAAACCTGGCAGCCGGAGCAGCAGATGCTTCGCGAGGCGCTCTGCACCCTGGGCAACGGTTACTTTGCCACGCGCGGCGCTTTCGAAGAGCTGCCTGCCGTGGACAACGAGTTTTACCCAGGCACTTACCTGGCCGGTGGCTTCAACCGCCTCACCTCCGAGGTTGCCGGTGAGAACATCGAAAATGAGGACCTGGTAAACTGGCCAGACTGGCTCCCGCTTACCTTCTGCCACCCCGACGGGGAGTGGCTCGATATCCGAAAGGTGGAGCTGCTCGATTTCCGGCAGGAGCTGGATATGAAGCAGGGGCTACTGCTGCGCCGGCTGCACTTCCGCGACAAGCAGGGCCGGGAAACCTCGCTGATGAGCCGGCGCCTGGTAAGTATGGCCAACAAGCATGTGGCAGCCCTGCAATGGGAACTGACGCCGCTGAACTGGTCTGGTGAGATTATCGTGAAGTCCTCCCTGGACGGGCGGGTAACCAATAGTGGCGTGGCCCGCTACAGGCAGCTGGCAAGCCAGCACCTGCAACCGCTGGGGCAGGGACAGCACGACCCTGAAACGGTGTACCTGGAGGTGCAAACCGTGCAGTCGCGGTTACTGATGGCGCAGGCGGCGCGGGTGCGGGTGTACCGGGAAGGGGTGCAGGAAAGTATAAATTTTGAGGTGCAGCAGGAGGAGGGCCATGTGGCACAACAGTTCAGGCTGCATTGCGAGCAAAACAAACCGGTGCAGCTAGAGAAAGTGGTGCAGCTCCATACTTCCCGCGACCAGGCCATCACAGAGCCGCTCCAGGAAGCCTGCAAAAACATCGTGCGCCAAGGCAATTTCGAGCACCTGCTCGGCAAGCACGTGCAGGCCTGGCTGCGCCTCTGGAACCGCTGTGATTTGGAGATCTCCTGTAACGCCAAAACCCAGGGCATCCTGCGCCTGCACATCTTCCACTTGCTGCAAACAGTATCGGCCAATACCGTGGGGCTGGACGTGGGCGTGCCGGCCAGGGGACTGCACGGGGAGGCCTATCGTGGGCATATTTTCTGGGATGAGCTTTTCATTTTTCCTTTCCTGAACCTGCGCCTGCCCGAGCTTACCCGTGAGCTGCTGTTCTACCGTTTCCGCCGCTTGCCTGAGGCACGCTTTGCGGCGGCACAGGCTGGTTACCGTGGCGCGATGTTTCCGTGGCAAAGCGGCAGCAACGGCCGCGAAGAAAGCCAGGTGATTCACCTCAATCCCCAGTCCGGCCGCTGGCTTCCGGATAACACCTTCCTGCAGCGCCATATCAGCGCGGCCATCGCCTACAACGTGTGGCAGTATTACCAGGCTACGGAGGACATGAGCTTTCTGACCTTTATGGGCGCCGAGCTGATTTTCGACATAGCCCTGTTCTGGTCCTCCATTGCCACCAACAACCCAAGCCTTGGCCGTTATGAGATCCGCAATGTGGTGGGACCCGACGAGTATCACACTGAGTACCCGGACTCCGTTGAGCCTGGGCTGAACAACAACGCCTATACCAATGTGATGGCGGTGTGGGTGATACAGACAGCTCTCAAGCTGTTCGATATCCTGGACGACTCCAGGGTGGAGGAGTTGAGCCAGAAGCTAGGTATGAGCCAGGAGGATGTGGCGCGCTGGCGCGAGATTGCGGTGAAAATGTACGTCCCGTTCATCGAAAACAGCCGCATCATTGCCCAGTTCGAGGGCTATGAGAAGCTGGCGGAATTTCCGTGGGAGACGTACCGGGCAAAGTATGGGGAGGCCATGCGCCTGGACCGCATTCTGGAGAGCGAGGGCGACAGCGTGAACAAGTATAAAGCGAGCAAGCAGGCGGATGTGCTCATGCTGTTTTACCTTTTCTCCACCACCGAGCTAATAGAAATTTTCAGCCAGCTGCAGTATGACTTCACCAAGGAAGACAAGGCTGCCAACATCAGCTATTACGAAGAGCGCACCTCACACGGCTCCACGCTGAGTAAAATTGTGCACTCCTGGGTGCTCGCCCGCTCCGACCGCAAACGCTCCTGGAGTAACTTCCAGGTAGCGCTGGTTAGCGATGTGGAGGACATACAGGGTGGCACCACAGCTGAAGGCATACACCTGGGGGCCATGGCAGGAACCGTGGACCTGGTGCAGCGCGGCTTTATGGGCCTGGAGATACGGGAGGATGTGCTTTGGCTGAACCCGGTGTTACCGGATGAGCTTGGCTGCCTGAATTTTAGCATCCGCTACCGAAACCACTGGATCACCATAAACCTCACGCAGGACACCATGCATATCTCCTTCGACAGAGGCTGGTCGAAGGAAGTGCAGATAGGGGTGAAGGGGCAGGTGTATACCTTCACGACAGGCGAGCAACGCAAGTTTGACATCACCCGGTAAGTTTCATGCTTTCAGTTTGTATCCATGAGCGACATCATCACCATAACCCTGAACCCGGCGCTGGACATGAGTACCCATGTGGCACAGGTGCTGCCTGAGCGCAAGCTGCGTTGCCAGCAACCGGTTTATGAACCCGGTGGAGGTGGCGTTAATGTGTCCAGGGCGCTGAAAAAGCTCGGCGGCGACTCTTGCGCCTGGCTACTGGCAGGCGGCCCTTCGGGAGAGCGTCTTTGCAGCCTGCTGAAGGAGGAGGGAGTCAGTGTCAAGCCGCTCATCATTAAAAACTGGACGCGGGAGAACCTGATGGTGGTGGAAGATAGCTCCGGAAACCAGTACCGCTTTGGTATGCCCGGCCCGGAAGTATACGAGGCTGAGTGGCGCCAGTGCCTGGAAGAACTGGAGCGGCTGCCCAAAGCTAAGCTTCCAAAGTATGTGGTGGCCAGTGGCAGCCTGCCGCCCGGCGTACCGGATGATTTCTATGCACAGCTGGCTGCTTTGGCCTGGCAGCGCCACTTCAGGCTGGTAGTGGATACGTCGGGGGCAGCACTGGCGAAAGCCGCCGGCAAGGGCGTATACTTGCTAAAACCCAACCTGGGCGAGCTGGCGGCACTGGCTGGCAAAGAGAACATCACGGTTTTAGAGCAGGAAGAGATTGCCCGGCAGGTGCTGGCCGAAGGAAAGTGTCAGGTGCTGGTGGTGTCGCTGGGAGCACGGGGAGCCATGTTAGCCACCCCGGAAAGTATAAAGTACGCTGTACCCCCCACGGTGCCCCAGAAAAGCACGGTAGGCGCCGGCGACAGTATGGTAGCCGGTATGGTGCTGCGGTTGATGCAGGGAGGAAGTATGGAGGAGATGCTGCACTACGGTGTGGCCGCAGGTACTGCCGCCACCATGACCGCTGGCTCCGGGCTTTGCCGCAAAGACGACACCGACCGGATTTATCAGTGGCTGCAGGCGCAGCAGTAAGTAAGCACAGGCTTAAAAGCAAAATGGCGAAGCACTTGCTTCGCCATTATACTTTATACTTTAGTTGCGGTTAATCGCGTTCAAATCCTCGAAAGCCTCTTTCAGACGGGCGATAAAGGTTTTCTCTCCCTCACGCAGCCATACACGCGGGTCGTAGTACTTCTTGTTCGGAGAGTCTGCACCTTCGGGGTTGCCCAGCTGTCCTTGCAGGTATGCCTTCTTGTCCTCGTAGTAGTTGCGCACACCATCCCAGAAAGCCCACTGCATGTCTGTGTCGATGTTCATTTTAATGGCGCCATACTCGATAGCCTCTGTGATCTTCGCCTTCTCGGAGCCGGAGCCACCATGGAACACGAAGTTAACCGGGTTAGGGCCTGTGCCGAACTTCTGCTGGATGTGGTTCTGAGAGTTTTTCAGAATTTCCGGGCGAAGCTCCACATTGCCTGGTTTGTATACGCCGTGCACGTTGCCAAAGGCGGCCGCAATGGTAAAGCGGGAGCTCACTTTGTTCAGTTCCTCGTAGGCATAGGCCACTTCGTCTGGCTGGGTATAGAGCCTGGAGCTGTCCACGTCCGAATTGTCCACGCCGTCTTCCTCGCCACCGGTTACGCCCAGCTCAATCTCCACGGTCATGCCCAGGCGGTCCATGCGCTTGAAGTAGCTGGCGCAGGTCTCAATGTTTTCTTTGATTTCTTCTTCAGACAGATCGAGCATGTGCGAACTGTAAAGCGGTTTGCCGTGCTGCTCGTAATATTTCTCACCCGCATCCAGCAGGCCGTCTATCCAGGGAAGAAGCTTTTTGGCGGCATGGTCGGTATGCAGCACCACCGGAACGCCGTAGGCCTCGGCCATCAGGTGCACGTGCTGGGCACCGGAAATAGCGCCGGCAATAGCGGCTTTCTGGGCATCATTGCTCAGGCCCTTGCCAGCATAAAACTGCGCACCGCCGTGCGAGAACTGGATGATCACAGGAGAGTTTACAGCCTTGGCCGTTTCCAGCACCGCATTGATGGAGTTGGTGCCGATCACGTTTACCGCTGGCAGCGCAAAGTTATTTTCGTTGGCATACTTAAACAGCTCTGTTACCTCGTCGCCGTAAAGCACCCCTGCTCTGAATCTTGTTTTTGTTTCGTTCACAGAATTATTCGTTATAAAATGATGAATTTACCTGGTATGAGAAAGTATAACTTCCCTATACTTTAACGTCCTGAATTTAGGAGGCTTTTGCTGTAAATCCAAACTCATAAAGGCTGTATCGCCAACTTAATCAAATATCAGCACTTTGTCTTTGTGCTTGCCGCGCATGTGGTTGCGTATAATTTGCTGCACATCCTTGTTGTCGTTATAGCGCTGTATGGCCCCCTTAAAATCCCCCAGACTGCTGGCCGAGAAGGTATCGTCCACAAAGCCTAGGCCCAGGTAAGTGCCGTGCTCCACCACCACCACGGAGCGTTCGCCCGGCTCGCGCCCTTTCCCAAGTATAACGAAGCTGTTATGCTCGTAGGTAAACGAGTCGATGGCCTCATCCACGCGCCTGTTATACTCCTCGGGGCTTTCCTTGCCGATGCAGGCGCCGCTGCACTGGTGCACCTGGTAATCGAAGCAGGCGCCGTTGGTCTTGTAGAGGTCGCAGAGCTTCTGGCACAGGTTATACTTGGCCACTTTATGAAACAGGAAGCCTTTGGCCTTGTAGTGGTTGGAGAGCGCAATGATGGGCGTCATGCTGATGTTCTCGGCCTTGTCTATAGTTCCGAAAGTCAGGCGCTTGTAGCCGTCGCTGTCGGTATAGGAGAAAATGCCGGTGTTAAACACGCTGCGGCGCTGCTGCCGGTTGTACTGCGGCTTCAGGCGTTTTATCTCTGCCGACTCGTACAGCAAAGCCGCCAGTTCGTTGCCCAACAGCTCGTAGGTGATATCGGCGATGCTGTTCTTGAAGTTAAGCGATTTGCGGCTCTTGTAGTCGATGTTGAAGTGCTGGATGATGCGCTTCCTGATGTTTATACTTTTGCCCACGTAAATTACCTCGCCCTGCTCGTTATGGAAGTAGTATACGCCCGGCACCATGGGCAGCGCGTCCACTTTTTCCTTCGTGATGGCTGGCGGCAGCAAGGAGGTCTTGATTTCCTGCTTCAGTACCTGGGTGGTATGCTCGGCGGCCATGTTCATGTTGCCGTCCACCACCGGGCGGTTAATTTTGATAAGCCTGTCGAAAAGTATGGCCGTGGCCTCGGCATCGCCGATGGCGCGGTGGCGCTGGCTGAGCGGGATGTCTATACTTTGGCAGAGCTTGCCTAAACTATAGGAGGGCAGGCCCGGCATCAGCGAGCGGCTCAGGCGCACGGTGCAGAGCGTTTTCCGCTGGAAAGTAAACCCGAGGTCGGCAAACTCCTTCTTGATAAAGGAATAGTCGAAGCGGACGTTGTGGGCCACAAACACCTTTCCCTCGGTAAACTCCACGATGTCTTTGGCCACCTCGTAGAACTTGGGCGCGTCCTGCACCATGTCGTCCTTTATACCGGTGAGCTGCGTGATGAAGAAGGGGATGGGACGCTCCGGGTTAATGAGCGTGTGGTACTTGTCTACTACTTTCTCCCCGTCGTGTATGAAAATGGCAATCTCGGTGATCTTGTCCTGGTGCGGCTGGCCACCGGTTGTCTCAATATCTACTATGGCGTACAAGTTGCTTTGGTTTAGGTCGTGTTCATCCGGACCTGAAGCGTTAGCCAAAGGTCCCTGTTCTAAACCAATATTTTTAGTAATCCGTTTCAAATGGCGCTCCGTCCTTTTTCGCTGCAAAAATAATTAGCACCTCTATTTGTTCGGGTTTTTCTTGCCGCGCACAATGCCGTTCACCAGCTCGTCGAGCCAGCCCCGCATGCGCCCCCGCCGTTTGGGCTTCACCTCGTCAATGTCAGCCAGCAGGAAACCGAAAGGCTGGAGCGGCTCATACACGTCGAAGATCACCTTCATCATGGCAATAATCGGGATGGAGAGAATCATGCCGGCCGCGCCCCATACCTCGCCGCCTACGAGCAGGGCAAGTATGGCCGCAAAGGGGTTCAGGCTTACCTTGGAGCCCACGACAAACGGCGTGATAAAATTGCCCTCCAGGAACTGCACAAACATAAACACGAGCACCACCAGCACCGCGTCCAGCAGCTCACCGGTAGTGGCCAGGGTAAACAGGGCCGGAATGGAGGCGCCGATAAGTATCCCGATATAAGGGATGATCGTCAGGATAGAGGCAAACACGCCGAAGAACACGGCATATTTCACGCCAAGTATAAGCAGGCCGGCCGAGTTCAGCAGCGCCACCACCACAATCACGATCATCAGCCCCGAGATATAGCTCTGCACCACATGCTGTATGTCGATGATCGTCTGTATAACCCCGCTGCGCCTATCCTTGGCCACAAACTTGAACATGAACTGCTCCAGGTGGTCGCGGTAGTAGAGCAGCAGGAACACAAAAATAGGCACCAGGGTAAGGATGGTCAGGGCGCCTGTGGTGATGGAAATGGTGCTCCCCAGGAAGGTGGTGGTCAGCTCCTGCAGCCCTCCAATGGTGTTCTGGATGAGCTGCGACTTATCAGGTGGCACGATGCCGAAGTTCTCATAAACAAAATCCTGCCCCTTGGTAATCAGCTTCTGCATGTTCTTGCTGATGGACTCCAGCTCCGAGGTAAGGCTGACCAGCTGCATCGACAGGAACCACACAATCAGGCCAAGTATGAGTATGACCATGGTGATGCTGGCAAGTATGGCCAGCGGCCTCGGGAAGCGCAGCTTGTTTTCCAGGTCGCGATTGAGGGGCAGCAGCAGCAGGGCGAAGAGCAGCCCGAAAGCCAGCGGCATGAGCACAGCCTTAAACTGCTGCAGGGTATAGATAAGCAGGGCCAGGCCCAGAAGTATAACCGTGTATTTAAAGTATCCGGGTAGTTTGATTTCCATTTAAAACTTCTCCAATTTCATTATAATTTCCCTTGCCAGCGTCTGCTCATGCCACACCAAAAATAAGCAATTGTTCGGCCATAAAGTATACAAATATAAATATATAACATTGCTAAAAAAATTGGCTATTACCAAGTATAAATTTATCTAATTTAGCTGAACTACACCTTGTTTTTTGCTGTTGAGATAAAGTGTGAGGCTTTTTGAGGACTTAGTATTAGCTAAGGTAATTAGCATCGCTCGGAAAAACTCCTTAATTTAGCGTGGGGTAGGAACTTATCAGTTGCGGCATGTCTTCTATATTTTCCTATCTTTCGCATCGATTTTACCAACCAACTACACTTACGCTTTCAGAATGGCAGAGTTAGAGCACAATTACGACGAAGACAGCATACGCTCCCTTGAACCCCGTGAGCACATCCGGCTGCGCCCTGGTATGTACATCGGCAAACTCGGCGACGGCTCCTCGGCAGACGACGGTATTTACATTTTGGTGAAGGAGGTTATCGACAACTCCATCGACGAGCACGTGATGGGATTCGGCAAGACCATTGAGGTGAAAATCTCCGACCACAAGGTGCAGGTACGCGACTACGGCCGTGGCATTCCGCTGGGCAAGGTGATCGACTGCGTGAGCAAGATCAATACCGGCGGTAAGTACGACAGCAAGGCCTTCCAGAAGTCAGTTGGTCTGAACGGTGTGGGTACCAAGGCGGTGAACGCCCTCTCCAGCTACTTCCGCATCCAGTCGGTGCGCGACGGTAAGATGAAGGCAGCGGAGTTTGAGCGCGGTGTGCTGGTAGAGGACCTGGAAGTGCAGGAGACCACGCAGCGCAACGGCACGCTCACCACATTTACCCCGGACGACACTATTTTCAAGAACTTCCAGTTCAACCCTGACTACCTGGAGAACCAGATCTGGAACTATGTATACCTGAACGCGGGGTTAACCATCAACTTCAACGGCAAGAAATTCTACTCCGAGAACGGTTTGCTGGACCTGCTCCGCAACAAGGCCGATGAGGAGAGCATGCGCTACCCGATCATCCACCTGAAAGGAGAGGACATCGAACTGGCCATGACCCACGGCAACGAGTATGGCGAGGAGTACTACTCTTTTGTGAACGGCCAGTACACCACCATGGGCGGTACGCACCTGGCGGCTTTCCGAGAGGCGGTGGTGCGCACGGTGCGCGATTTCTACAAGAAAGACTATGATGCGACCGATATCCGCGGTTCCATCATCGGGGCCATCTCGATACGGGTGCAGGAGCCGGTGTTTGAGTCGCAGACCAAGACAAAGCTGGGCTCTATCGAAATGGGGCCTGACGGACCTGCCGTGCGTGCTTATATCAATGATTTTGTAAAGGAGCACCTCGACAACTACCTGCACAAAAACCCTGAGACAGCCGAGGCGCTGCGCAAGCGCATCGAGCAGAGCGAGCGCGAGCGCAAGGACATGGCCGGCGTGAAAAAACTTGCTAACCAGCGCGCCAAAAAAGCCAACCTGCACAACCGCAAACTACGCGACTGCCGCCTGCACTTCAACGAGGACAAGCATGAGAATGCCGCTGTTTCCACCCTGTTCATCACGGAGGGTGACTCGGCCAGCGGTTCCATCACCAAGTCGCGCAATGTGGATACGGAGGCCGTTTTCAGTTTGCGTGGTAAGCCGCTCAACTGCTTTGGCCTGAAAAAGAAAGTGGTGTATGAAAATGAGGAGTTTAACCTGCTGCAGCACGCCCTGAATATAGAGGAAGGGCTGGAAGGCCTGCGCTACAACCGCGTTGTCATAGCGACTGACGCCGACGTGGACGGCATGCACATCCGCCTGCTGATGCTGACCTTCTTTCTGCAGTTCTTCCCGGACCTGGTACGGAATGGCCACGTGTACATTCTGGAAACGCCGCTTTTCCGGGTGCGCAACAAGAAGGAGACCATCTATTGCTATAACGAAACCGAGAAGCAGGAAGCGATACAGAAACTGGGCAGAAACCCTGAAATTACCCGCTTCAAAGGCCTGGGTGAGATTTCCCCTGACGAGTTTGGCAAGTTTATTGGCGAGAATATCAAGCTCAAGCCGGTCATCCTGCAAAAGGACACCACCATACAGAAGATGCTGAGCTACTACATGGGCAAGAACACGCCCGACCGTCAGCAGTTCATCATCGATAACCTGAAGATAGAAAAAGATATAGTAGAGGAAGTTTATGCATAACGACGAGTTGAACAACGAAGAGCTGAACGAAAACGAAGCACTGGAGGTAGAGTTTACAGACGGAGGGGACGAGATTATCCATAACGTAACCCCTGTGTCCGGCCTCTATGAAAACTGGTTCCTCGACTATGCTTCTTATGTAATTCTGGAGCGTGCGGTGCCAGCCATTGAGGACGGCCTCAAGCCGGTACAGCGCCGCATCCTGCATGCCATGCGCGAGATGGACGACGGCCGCTTTAACAAAGTAGCCAATGTTATCGGGCAGACCATGCAGTACCACCCGCACGGCGATGCCTCTATCGGCGACGCCATCGTGAACCTGGGCCAGAAAGACCTGCTGATAGAGACGCAGGGTAACTGGGGCGATGTGCGCACGGGCGACAGCGCGGCGGCGGCACGATACATTGAGGCGCGCCTCTCCAAGTTTGCGCTGGATGTGGTGTTTAACCCGCAGACGACGCAGTGGCAGCTGAGCTACGACGGCCGTAAAAATGAGCCGGTAACTTTGCCGGTGAAGTTCCCGCTGCTGCTGGCGCAGGGTGTGGAAGGTATTGCCGTAGGTTTGTCCACGAAGATAATGCCGCACAACTTCAAGGAGCTCATTAAAGGCTCTATTGATGTGCTGAAGGGGCGCAGCACCACGCTGTTGCCAGACTTCCCGACCGGCGGGCAGGTGGACGTGACCAACTACAACGGCGGCCAGCGCGGCGGAAGAATCCGTGTGCGCGCCACCATCGAGAAGGTTGACAAGACGATGCTCATCATCCGCGACGTGCCGTATGGCACTACGACCACCGGGCTGATGGAGTCGATCGTGAAGGCAAGCGAGAACAACAAGATCAAGATAAAGAAGGTGGTGGACAACACCGCCGCCGAGGTGGAGATACAGGTGCACCTGCCAACAGGGGTTTCGCCGGACCTGACGATGGATGCCCTCTACGCCTTTACCGACTGTGAGGTGTCTATCTCTCCGAATGCCTGCGTGATCATCGATGATAAACCGCACTTCCTGGATGTAAACGAGCTGCTGCGCATTTCTACCTTTAAAACAGTAGACCTGCTGAAGCGTGAGCTGGAGATACGCAAAGGGGAGCTGGAGGACAAGTGGCACTACTCTTCGCTGGAGAAGATTTTCATTGAGAACCGCATTTACCGCGACATTGAGGAGTGCGAGACCTGGGAGGCAGTGCTGAATGCCATTGATACCGGACTCGATCCGTTTAAGCACCTGTTGCGACGCGAGGTATCGGAAGAGGACATTATCCGCCTGACCGAGATCAAGATCAAGCGTATCTCCAAGTATGACTCCTTCAAAGCAGATGAGTACATCAGGAAGCTGGAGGAGGAGATGGCTGAGGTGGATGATAACCTGGCGAACCTGATCCGCTACGCTATTTCATACTTTGAAGGGCTGCTGAAAAAGTATGGCCAGGGCAAAGATCGCCGTACGCAGGTAAAAACCTTCGATGTGATCAATGCCCAGAACGTGGCCATTGCCAACCAGAAGCTGTACATGAACGCCAAGGACGGCTTTATCGGAACAGGCCTGCGCAAGGACGAGTTCGTGTGCGACTGCTCCGACATGGATGACATCATCGTGTTCCGCAAGGATGGTAAGTTTACGGTGACCAGGGTGGCTGAGAAAACCTTCGTGGGCAAGGACATTATATTTGCCGGGGTGTACAACAAGAACGACGAGCACATGGTGTATAATATGATTTACCTCGATGGTAAGTCGGGCGTGTCTTATGCCAAGCGTTTCTCCGTGAAGTCTGTAACACGCGACAAAGAGTATGACCTCACCAAAGGTAACAAGGGCTCTAAAGTACATTACCTCACTGCCAACCCTAACTCAGAGTCGGAGGTGGTAACCGTTACCTTGTCTCCGAGCGCCACAGCCCGCAACAAGGTGTTCGACTTTGACTTTGCGGAGCTGATGATTAAAGGCAAGGGCTCGAACGGCAATATCGTGACGAAGTACCCGGTGAAGAAGGTGGTGCAGAAGAGCCTGGGCGAATCTACCCTGGGTGGACGCGAGATATACTACGATGAGGTAATCGGGCGTTTAAACACCGAAGGGCGCGGACGCTACCTGGGCTCATTCAATACCGACGATTCTATACTTGCTGTATATGAAGATGGCACGTATGAGCTGACCTCCTTTGACCTGGCCAACCACTACACGGTGGAGAAGCTGAAGGTGCTGCAGAAGTTTGATCCGGAGCTGGTTATTTCAACCATTTATTACGAGGGCGAGAACAAAATCTATTACGTGAAGCGTTTCAAGATTGAGACCACCACGATAGGTAAGCGCTTTGCCTTTATTCCGGAGACGAAAAATACCAGGCTGGAGGCTGTGTCCACGCATCCGCAGCCACTGGCTACGATTAAGTTCAAGCGATCCATCCGTGGCGAGCGCGAAACCGAGAAGCTGCTGCTGAACGAGTTTATTGATGTGAAGGGCTGGAAAGCGCTTGGCAATAAGCTCAACTACTACAAGATTTTTGAGGTAGAGGTGCCCAAGATGCAGGAGGTAGAGCAGCCGGACGAGGATAAGCCAAAAGCCAAAAAGGCAGCCAGAAAGGAGCCGGTAACGTTGCCGGCTGAGCTTAAAGAACTGGCGGCAGAAGCTGCGAAGGTGAGCGGTGCTCAACCTCTGGAATCTGAAACCGTAGAAATCGATATAGAGGCCAACGAAGCGAAAAAGGCACTGAAGGAGAAAAAGCAGCTGGATCTTTTCTAGATTTTCTCTCCCAGGCCTTGCTTAAGTCGCTCGTGCTTGGTAGTTTACAGGAGAGAAATTGCTTTATGAAGATTGTTTTAAAGGCTGTTATACTTTGTTGCGCACTGGGAGTCGCCTGTTCTGAGCCCGTTTGGGCTGAGGGAGGTGCATCCGGCAACAACGAGCTTTTGAAGAAGGCGGAGCAGCTTTTAAGCGATTATAAAGAGTCCGAGGCACTGCAGATTTACGAGCAGGTGTTGGCAGAGTCTCCCGACAATGTGGAGGTTCTGTGCAAGGCCAGTGTGTTGCATAGCCGCATCGGCGAGCGGTTTCTGGACGAGACGCATAAGCAGGAGCACTTTCTGAAGGCAAAGCAGTATGCCCTAAAGGCTTACGAACTTCAGCCGGAGGACGCTGAGCCGAACTACGCGATGGCTTTGGCCATAGGATCGAAGGCTATGGCTTCAGGCCCGAAGGAGCGCCTGCAAAACTTTCATCAGATGAAGTCGTTCGTGGATGCCGCGCTGGCTGACAACAGCCAGCATGCCGGATCCTGGCATTTGCTGGGCCGCTGGTACTTCAAAATGGCGAACCTTAACTTTGCCGAGAAAACCGCTTCGAAGGTGTTTTTCGGAGGCGTGTGCGGCGAGGCGACGAATGAATTAGCGGCTGATGCCATCGAGAAGGCGATTACGTACGACCCGGACAACATAGCGTATTACTATGATCTGGCCAATATTTACAAAGAGATGAAAAACACAACTTCCTGCATCAACACCTTGCAACGCGCCCTTACGCTCACCCTCGCCACGAAGGAGGAGCTGGAGCTTAGCAGGCGGTGCAGTATGTTGTTACAGGAGCAGCAGCAAAAGCAGAAGCTGTAAAGTATAAAGACACACAAAAAGCCTGCACCTATCCGGTAGCAGGCTTTTTGTTTTACGGCAACACCTTTGCTTCCTGCGTTAGTTGTGTTTCTATTTAGGTAAAATGTCTTAATTTAGCGCAGGCAAAGTATAAGGGCGCTTTTGCCAGATTTAACGTTAGCCGGTAATAGATGCGGATTTGGAGTTTGGTGCTAGTAGTGCTGTCGGTTGGCCTGGCCTCCTGTGCTACAGAAGAAGGTAGCCGGGAGCGGATGGTGGATCTGCAGCAGGTAAAGGACGACCCGGAAGCGCAGCTTCAAAACCTGAACATAGCCATAGAGAACTCCAGGCGCGACGGAAGCTTGTATGCCCGCCGCGCGGTGGTGTTGTTGCAGAAAGGGGAGCTGGAGAAAGCGCTTGAGGATGCGGAAGAGGCCGTAAGGCTAACTAAAAACGAGCCGGCCAGCCTGTTTGTGAAAGCGCAGGTGCTGCGTGCCATGGGCAAACCGCAAGAGGCCCTGCCGCTGGCTTTAACGGCGGAACGCAACTCGTACCAAAGCGCCTCCCTGTATGTGCTGCTCAGTGAGTTATACTTGCAGCGCAAAGAGTATGATAAGGCTATGGAGTATATCCTGAAGGCCCAGGAACTCTCGCCTGTGGATGAGTTCGTCTTTTATTACAAAGGCCGTGTGCAGGAAGCGTCCGGAGACTCTGCCGAAGCGGTGCGCAACTACAAACTTGCCCTGGAGCAGGCGCCGGGCTTTATGCAGCCGCAGCGGGAATTGGCAGCGATCCTGATTGACAAAGGAGCGTATGCTGAGGCCAAGCCGTACTTGATGCACGCACTCTCCTCGGCTCCTGGCGATGCCAAGCTCTGGTATAACCGCGGGCTAGTTTACCAGCAGGAGCAGCGACAGGACAGTGCCGTGCTTGCTTACAACAAGGCCGTAAGTATAAACGATACCTTATCGGCGGCCCATTACCGACTGGGTGTTCACCAACTGGCCCAGGGGTATGATTTTGAGGCGATGGAGCACCTGGAGAAGGTGTACAAAGTATACCGCAACAACCCGGAGTACCTGGTAAAACTGGCTACTGCCTTTGAGCGCAACGGCCTGTACACCAAGGCTCTTTCGATGTACCAGCGGCTGCTGCGGGTAGACCCCAAGGCAACGTATGCCAACCGGTCCATCGCCAGATTAAAGTATAGAATTGCAAGACCAATGCCTGATAGTGCAGCTGTACGCCTACAGGAACAGATAGAAAGATAAACCACTATGATCAACATCACACTGCCGGATGGTTCGGTGCGCCAGTTTGAAAGCGGCGTAACCAGCCTTGAGATCGCACAGAGCATTAGCGAAGGCTTGGCTCGTAACGTGCTTGCTGCCAAAGTAAACGGAGCTGTCTGGGATGCCACGCGCCCCATCAGCGAGGATGCGACGGTGCAGCTGCTCACCTGGAACGATGACGAAGGCAAAAACACCTTCTGGCACTCCTCTGCCCACTTGCTGGCCGAGGCTTTGGAGGACATGTACCCGGACGTTAAATTCGGTATCGGTCCTCCGGTAGAGAATGGCTTTTATTATGACGTGGACCTGGGCGAGCACCACCTGTCGCCGGAGGATATTACCAGGCTGGAGCAGAAGATGCTGGAACTGGCCCGTCAGAAAAATGAGTACAAGCGCAGCGAAGTATCCAAGGCGGACGCAATTGAATATTTCACTAAGAAGGGCGACGAGTATAAGCTGGATCTGATAAAGGACCTGGAGGACGGAAGCATCACCTTTTATGAGCAGGGCAACTTCGTTGACCTTTGCCGTGGACCGCACATCCCGAATACCGGTTTTATTAAAGCGGCCAAGGTGATGAACATTGCCGGCGCGTACTGGCGCGGGGATGAGAAGAACAAGCAGCTGACCCGCATCTACGGCGTAACTTTCCCGAAGCAGAAGGAGCTGACCGAGTACCTGGAGCGATTGGAAGAGGCCAAAAAGCGTGACCACCGCAAGCTGGGCAAGGAACTGGAGCTGTTCGCCTTCTCCGAGAAGGTGGGCATGGGCTTGCCACTGTGGTTGCCGAAAGGCACGTTGCTGCGCGAGCGCCTGGAGCAGTTCATGCGCAAGGCGCAGGTAAAAGCCGGTTATCAGCCGGTAGTTACCCCGCACATCGGCAGCAAAGAACTCTATGTGACGTCCGGGCACTACGAGAAGTATGGCGCCGACTCGTTCCAGCCCATCAAGACGCCCAACGAGAACGAGGAGTTCCTGCTGAAGCCGATGAACTGCCCGCACCACTGCGAGATCTATAAAACACGTCCGCGCTCTTACAAAGAACTGCCGGTGCGTCTGGCGGAGTTTGGTACCGTATACCGTTATGAACAAAGCGGCGAGTTGCACGGTTTAACCCGTGTAAGAGGCTTTACGCAGGACGATGCCCACATCTTCTGCCGCCCGGACCAGGTGAAGGAGGAGTTTATCAAGGTAATTGACCTGGTGCTTTACGTGTTCAAGGCCCTCGGCTTCGATGACTATACGGCTCAGATTTCGCTGCGCGATCCGGAGAACAAAGCAAAGTACATCGGTACCGACGAAGTATGGGAGAAGGCCGAAAGCGCCATCATAGAGGCCGCTGCCGAGAAAGGGCTGCGCACTGTAACCGAACTGGGGGAGGCTGCGTTCTACGGACCTAAACTCGACTTTATGGTGAAGGATGCCCTTGGCCGTAAGTGGCAGCTGGGAACTATTCAGGTGGATTATAACTTACCAGAAAGGTTCCAGCTGGAGTACATCGGTGCTGATAACCAGAAACATCGCCCGGTAATGATCCACCGTGCACCATTTGGTTCGCTGGAGCGCTTCGTGGCCGTGCTGATAGAGCACTGTGGGGGTAATTTCCCGCTGTGGCTGAGCCCGGAGCAGATTGCCATACTTCCAATTTCGGAGAAGTACCACGAGTATGCCCAGCAGGTGTACGACCAGCTGCAGCAGGACGACATCAGAGGTTACGTGGACAACCGCGACGAGAAGATTGGCCGCAAAATTCGCGATGCCGAGGTGCGCAAGGTGCCGTACATGCTGATAGTAGGGGAGAAGGAGCAGGAGAACGGCGCCGTCTCTGTCAGAAGGCACGGCGAAGGCGATTTGGGCTCCATGTCAGTGGAGGAGTTCGGCACGCTGTTTCAGCGTAAAATCGCTGAAATGCTGAACAATTAAGAAAAGTATTTTCATTTTGATAGATAATTTGCGATATTCGCAACCTAATTGTAGAATTTAAATTAAGGAGGTACAACTATAGCTACTACGCAGAACAGGCGCAACATCCCACGCGGGAAGGTGGAGGAGCCATACAAAGTCAATGAAAGAATAACTGCCAGAGAAATAAGACTGGTGGGCGACAATGTTGAGCAAGGAGTATACTCGGTGAGAGATGCTCAAAGAATGGCCAATGAGCAGAATCTTGACCTGGTTGAGATTTCGCCGACCGCCAACCCACCCGTATGCCGCATCATCGATTATTCTAAGTTCAAGTACGAACAGAAGAAGAAAACGAGGGAGATGAAGGCCAAGCAGCAGAAGGTGGTGATCAAGGAGATCCGTTTTGGTCCGAACACCGATGAGCACGACTTCGAGTTCAAGCTCAAGCATGCGAAAGGCTTCCTGGAGAGTGGCTATAAAATCAAGTCCTACGTGCACTTTGTGGGTAGAACCATCGTGTTTAAGGAGCGTGGTGAGATTCTGCTTCTGAAGTTTGCGCAGGCCCTGGAGGATTTAGCGAAAGTTGAGCAGTTGCCGAAACTGGAAGGGAAGCGTATGTTCCTGATTCTGGCACCGAAGAATGCTCCTGCGAAAAAGTAATTTTTTCAATTAATTATACACTCATGCCAAAAGTAAAAACCAAATCTGGTGCAAAGAAGCGTTTTTCTTTGACAGGTACTGGCAAAATTAAGCGTAAGCACGCTTACAAGAGCCACATCCTGACGAAGAAGACGACGAAGCAGAAGCGTAATTTGACGCACATCGGCCTTGTTAGCAAAGCCGACGAAGCAAACGTTAAATTCATGCTGAAAATCTAATTCTGCGACAGAATTAGGAAACGGTTAATTATTAGTACGAACCCGGTATCTGGTCCTAAGAAAGATTTAAGTATAAATCACCAGCCGCCAAAACTTTAAACAAAATGCCAAGATCGGTAAACGTCGTAGCAGCACGACACAGAAGAAAAAAAATAATGAAAATGGCCAAAGGTTACTTTGGCCGTCGCAAGAACGTTTGGACAGTTGCGAAAAACGCGGTAGAAAAAGGTTTGCTGTATGCTTACCGCGATAGAAAAGCGAAGAAGAGAGACTTCAGAGCGCTTTGGATCCAGCGTATCAACGCCGGTGCCCGTGAGCATGGCTTGTCTTACTCTACGCTGATGGGAGGCCTGAAGAAGGCTAACATCGACCTGAACCGCAAAGTACTTGCTGACCTGGCGATGAACCATCCGGAGGCTTTCAAAGCTATCGTTGACAAAGTAAAGTAATTTACTTTCAGATATATTACAGAAGGGCTTAGCTGCATGCTAAGCCCTTTTTGTTTTTATACTTTGCTGGATGGGGCTATGGTGAAAGTATAGAGATAGTATGCACAGGCCCAAGTATAGCACCTGTACGATTTGAATAAGCAAGTATAATTTGGCCTTATTTTTTCTTTATGCGGTGGCGCAAGTAGATGCTTGTAGCTTTTCCCTTGCTTTCCGGTAGGTCGTTTGTATAGCTGTTAATACCTGTTCCTGCAAGTATAAGCACCAGGCATTTATAGCAGTGGCGAGCTTCTGCATGCCAGGTCAAACCACCCCTGCCCCTCCTTATCCAAGGAGGGGAGTTCTTTAGTTACTGCTGCTGAAGTATAAATTCCATAAGCAGCAGCTCTTGTGCGGACATAGCGCGACCTGTCCCTACATTGTATAAACCCACCCCCTCCCAAGAGGGGAATTGTCCGCTGGTGATTATCATCCCCCAACCTCCTTCGAAGGAGGACTTGACTGAAGCTCCGTGGCCAGTAGCTATCGAGCTTGTTCCCAGTTTTTCCGGTGCCCGGAGGGCATTGCGACGTAGGAGCAAAGGAAGCGAAAGCAGCGCGATACCCGAAGGCGAGGCCTCCCGGCCTGAGAGGGCACCAAAGTATAGATGGAACTATAGGTATGTTAGTCTAGAGGATAAGCGGCAGCTAGTAAGGATAGCTTGGTTCAAATAGAAGGAAGCAGGGGCTAGGGAAGTGTAAATTAGCAGTATAGAAGAATGGCTGACAAGTATAATAGTACAGCCAAAGTATAAAGTATGACTTATGACTTTTCTAGCCAGTCAAGTTGCAAACTTGACATCATGGTAAGACACAAGTCTGAAGACTTGCGCCAGAAAGAGCAAGTACAAAAGTATGGCTTACGCGGATTTGGAAATCCGGACCAGCAATGGTTCCGGACAAGAATGTCCGGTACAGCTCAAGTCCGAAGCAGCTATTGAAAGTATAAATCCCCTGGCGCATAGGACAACCTCTATTCCAGGGGATTTATACTTTATACTTATACTTTGCGGGTTATACTTACCTTGTCCTGTTTCTTCTCCAGTTTGACGTGTGGGTTTCTGAAGTTGCTGTAGCAGGGGAAGCAGGCTTTTGCCTTTGCAGCAACACGGCGGCCAGGGCTGCGGCTATTTCATCGACACCTTCGTCTGGTTTTCTCTCCAATACATCCGGGTTGAAGTAACGCTCAATGAATTTCGTGTCGAAGTTGCCGCTCACAAATGCCTCGTGCTGCAGGACATAGGTGCCGAAGGGAAGTGTTGTTTCAATTCCAGTAATCTGATACTCCTCGATGGCACGCAGCATCTTGGCAATGGCTTCCTGGCGGTCCTTCCCGAAGGTAACAAGCTTGGCAATCATCGGGTCATAATAGATCGGTATCTCCATACCCTGCTCAAAACCATCATCCACCCGCACACCCAGGCCTTGTGGCCTTCTATAGGTTTCCAGCCTGCCGATATCGGGCAGGAAATTATTGGCCGGATCCTCGGCGTACACCCGTAGCTCGAGCGAGTGCCCGTTTATTTGCAGATCTTCCTGACGAAAGCTTAACGGGTTGCCTTCCGCAATCATGATTTGCTCCTTCACCAGGTCCAGCCCGGTTATCTGCTCGGTTACCGGGTGCTCTACCTGCAGGCGGGTGTTCATCTCCAGGAAGTAGAAGTTCATGTTCTCATCCAGCAAAAACTCCACGGTACCGGCGCCAACATAATCACAGGCCTTTGCCACATTTACGGCACTGCGGCCCATTTCCTCGCGCAAGGCAGGAGTGAGGATAGCTGAAGGTGCTTCTTCAATAACTTTCTGGTGGCGGCGCTGGATAGAGCACTCCCGCTCGAACAAATGCACGATGTTGCCGTGCGTATCGCCCAGCACCTGAATTTCGATGTGACGCGGGGAGCCAATATACTTCTCTATAAATACAGAACCGTCTCCGAAGGCAGAAGTGGCCTCACTAACAGCCAGCTGCATCTGCTCCTCAAACACCTCAGCGCTATCCACCACGCGCATGCCCTTGCCACCGCCGCCTGCGCTCGCCTTGATCAGGATGGGAAAGCCAACCTGGCGGGCAATTTCCTTGGCCTCCTCTACATCCGTGATGGCGTGCTCCGTGCCGGGCACCATGGGGATGTTATACTTTGCCACAGCTGCCTTGGCCGCCAGCTTGCTGCCCATCAACTCAATCGCCTCCGGAGTAGGGCCGATGAAAGTGATGCCGGCTTCCTGCACCGCCTTGGCAAAAGCCGCATTCTCTGATAAGAAACCATAACCCGGATGAACAGCGTCAACACCAAGGTCTTTGCAAACCTGAATGATAACGTCGCCGCGCAGGTAAGATTCGCTGGATTTGGGACCTCCCACGCATACAGCCTCATCGGCAAAGCGCACGTGCAGGGCATTGCGGTCGGCCTCGCTGTAGACGGCTACGGTTTTAATTCCCATCTCTTTGGCCGTACGCATCACGCGCAGCGCTATTTCACCCCGGTTGGCAACCAGTATCTTGTTGATTTTTCTCATGCAGACGTTATGGTTTATTCTACTTCAAAGAAACAGCTTTGAAGTCAAAGTTAAAAATGGCGAATTAAAATTGACGGTGGTAGTATAGGGTAATAATTGTATATGAGCCGAATAAAGCATAACTTTGCGCTGCGTTATACTTCATTAATTAATGTAAGGAGTAATAGCATTTGGTACAGAATTTATCCCAATAACCTAATTATTACACAAGTGGATTTATTTGAAAAGTTGTTGACCAACCGAGGTCCGTTAGGCAGCCACTCACATTACGCACATGGCTATTTTACATTCCCTAAACTGGAGGGCGAGATTGCCCCGAGGATGAAGTTCAGGGGGAAAGATGTGCTGACGTGGAGCCTGAACAACTACCTAGGTTTGGCTAACCACCCTGAGGTGCGCAAGGCTGATGCCGAGGCAGCTGCAGAGTGGGGCATGGCGACACCTATGGGTGCCCGTATTATGTCTGGCAATACAAACCTGCACGAGCAGTTGGAGGCGGAGCTTGCTGACTTTGTGAAGAAGGAGGATGCGATGCTGCTGAACTTCGGCTACCAGGGTGTGCTGTCTATCATCGACGCGCTGGTTGACCGCCACGACGTGATTGTATACGACGCTGAATCCCACGCTTGTATAATCGACGGGGTGCGCCTGCACCAGGGCAAACGCTTTGTGTATTCACACAACGACATGGAGAGCCTGGAGAAGCAACTGGTACGTGCCACGAAGTGGGCCGAGAATACCGGCGGTGCTATCCTGGTGATCACGGAGGGTGTGTTCGGCATGTCCGGCAACCTGGGCAAGCTGGCTGAAGTTGTGGCGCTGAAGGAGAAATTCAACTTCCGCCTGTTTGTAGACGATGCACACGGTTTCGGTACCATGGGTGCCACCGGTGCCGGTACAGGAGAGCACCTGGGCGTGCAGGATGGTATCGACGTATACTTCTCTACCTTCGCCAAGTCCATGGCCAGCATCGGCGCCTTCGTGGCTTCTAACGAGCAGGTGATCGAGTACCTGCGCTATAACATGCGTTCTCAGATCTTCGCTAAGTCGTTGCCAATGCCGTTGGTAGTTGGTGCCATTAAGCGCCTGGAGCTGCTGCGCACCAAGCCTGAGCTGAAGGATAAACTGTGGGAGGTGGTACACGCCCTGCAGAGCGGCCTGCGTGAGAAAGGCTTCAACATCGGCACAACAGAGTCACCGGTAACGCCGGTGTTCCTGAACGGCCAGATTCCGGATGCGACACAATTGACGCTTGACCTGCGCGAGAACTACAGCATTTTCTGCTCTATCGTAGTATATCCGGTGGTGCCTAAAGATGTTATCATGCTTCGCCTTATCCCGACTGCCGCGCACACGCTGGCCGATGTGGAGGAGACGATTGCTGCATTTGAGAAAATTGCACAAAAGCTAGATAAGGGACTTTACTCTACGCCTGCAGTTACGGCCTAAGAGCTCCCAGAGGCTTATATTAAAATTCCCTAATCTTTGCTTGTTTGTAACAAATGTGTATATTAGAGCTATAAAATTAAATGTTTCACTATAACAATTGCTCTAATGAACAACAACTTTAGCAAACTGAAGGACTTGGTAATGTCTCTGGAAGGTGACTTCGAAAAGTTCTACGATAAGGGAAATGCTGCCGCTGGTACTCGTGTACGTAAAGGTATGCAGGATCTGAAAAACATGGCTCAGGACATCCGTAAGGAAGTTCAGGACATTAAGAACAGCACAGCTGAGAAGAAATAAGCTTCCAACAGACTGGATAAAATAAAAAGGTGACCTGCAAAGGCCACCTTTTTATTTTATTATACTTCTGATTATCAGTTAGTTAACCGAAATCAGGTAGTAGTTCTTCTTACCCTTCTGCACCACCAGGTATTTGCCCTGCAGCAACTCGAAGTTAACACTGTCTTCGGCACTCTGAACCTTCTGGCGGTTTACACTTACGCCTCCGTTCTTAATCATGCGCTTTGCCTCACCTTTCGACTCGAAAACCTGTCCGCCTGTCACCTCCGAAAGCAGGTCGGTTACAGTGGCGGCATTGGCATAGTCAGCCTGGCTAACTTCTATCTGTGGCACCCCTTCGAAAACAGAGAGCAAAACATCCTCTTTTAGGCCCTTCAACGTCTCCAAATCGCCTTTTCCAAATAAAATTTCTGAAGCATCTACAGCGGCATTGTAGTCTTCTTCGGAATGAACGCGAATTGTAACATCCTTAGCAAGGGCTTTCTGCAGCAAGCGTAGGTGAGGGGCCTGTTTGTGCTCCTCTGTAATCTGTGCAATCTCTTCTTGTGGAATCAATGTATAAACCTTGATTAGCTTCTCAGCCTCCTCATCCGACAGGTTGAGCCAGAACTGGTAGAACTTGTAAGGAGTCGTCAGGTTCGGGTCGAGCCAAACGTTGCCGCCCTCCGACTTGCCGAATTTAGTGCCGTCAGACTTGGTAACCAGCTTGCCCACCATGGCATAAGCCTTACCGCCGTCCATACGACGGATCAGCTCGGTGCCTGTGGTGATGTTACCCCACTGGTCGGAGGCGCCCATCTGTATCTTTACTCCTTTGGTTTTGTAGAGATGGTAGAAGTCATAACCTTGGATGAGCTGGTACGCAAACTCAGTGTAGGAGAGGCCCTCCACACGGTCGCCTTCCTCGGCGGTAATGCGTTTCTTCACCGAGTCCTTGGCCATCATATAGTTCACGGTGATATGTTTGCCCACGTCGCGCAGGAAGCCCAGGAAACTGAATTCCTTAAACCAGTCGTAGTTGTTAACGATTTCGGCGGAGTTGGCGCCGCAGTCAAAGTCCAGAAACTTCTCCAGCTGCTTGCGGATGCCTTCCTGGTTTTCGCGCAGCGTCGTTTCGTCCAGCAGGTTACGCTCAGCTGATTTTCCCGATGGGTCGCCGATCATGCCGGTAGCGCCGCCAACAAGGGCAAGCGGCTTATGGCCGGCGCGCTGCAGGTGCACCAGCAGCATAATGGTGGCCAGGTTGCCGATGTGCAGCGACTTGGCCGTAGGGTCGAAGCCAATGTAGCCGGAGGTCATCTCGGAGGCCAGTTGTTCTTCGGTGCCCGGCATGAAATCATGGAGCATGCCTCTCCAGCGCAGTTCTTCAATAAGATTCATCTATACCTTCATTCGTCTGTTCCCGGCAAAGATAAAAAAGAGTTAGCAGATTGGGGTGGGGTAGAAGGAATGATTAAGTTTATACTATATTGTTTAGAGAATAGGACACCCTGTTTTGGGGGGTGATTATGATTTATATATAGTACAGATAAACGTATGTTCACGTTTATACATTAGTTGGAGGAAATTGAAATTACGCAAATAAACTTATTCGCAATTCTCACACTCCTGGTGCTGGTTAGTTGTGACAATGTAGATACAAAACGAAAAGAAGTAATTTCTGAAAAAGCTGAAGATAGAAATGCTCAGTTAAAACTAACAGGAGAATTAAATGTCTCGGAAATTAAGAACCTAATTATAAGTAGTGATAGCATTCATCTACTAATTGGAGAAACAAGACCACATAAAACACCACTACATATCAAAGAAAGGTTGACTAAAAAGGATGATATTAAGCGTTTAGCCGCTTTCATACCTAATGATACAACGACAACATTAATTATTTATCCAACGGACACAGCGAAAGGAGAGCTTCCACCGCCTCCGCCGCCACGTTTTGGTAGACCGATTGGAGCTATTAAAATATATAATGGAGCAACTGTTACAAAATACATTGACTTTGATATAGATTCAGTAAACACCTTTATTTACATGAAAGATGGCAGAAGGCAAATGGCTTTTACTAAAGAAGGCCATACATACCTGAGAAGAATGTATAATGAATACAAATCCCTCCAACAAGACCTATAAATTAGCTACGCCACTTTATAGGCAAGTCCGTTAGGCTAAGCATTTTAAGTTATAAGCTCATCAAACCTGAAAGCAAATACTAAAAAACCGATGGGAGCGCATAAGGTATGCTTAAATGGCGGAAAGTCGTAGGAGATAAAATACTAAACACCACTTACCTGTATGCTCTCTGTACACTCCTGAAGTATAAAGTATAGGAAGCATAACTCTTTCTGACACCAATAGCTATGGAAAACGTCGTCATACTTGAATTTCCCTCCAACCTGGGCCTGCGGGAGCCGATTCCGGGGCAGGAGCCTGGTGTTAAGAAGTTGCCAAACTGGTTGCGGCGGCACGGCTTTCACCAATTGATAGCCCCGGCAGACATCTTGTCGCTTGAAGCGCCGCCTTATCGCATGGAGCGTGACGAGGAATCGAACGTCCTGAATGCAGACGTGATTATTCAGTACGCGAAAGAGCAAGCTTCCGTGCTGAGGCGTGTTTTATCAGAAAGGCAATTTGCCCTTATACTTGGAGGTGACTGCAGTATACAGCTTGGGGCTGCTCTGGCTTTGAAAAGCCGCGGTAACTATGCCTTGTTCTACCTGGATGGGCATACAGACTTTATGGGCCCCGAGCTTTCCGAGACAGGAGGTTTGGGAGGTATGGCGGCGGCAGTCGCTGCCGGAATTGGCCACGAGAAACTGGTCAACATCAACGGACAGAAGCCATATTTACAGGAAAAGTATGTGTGGTGCGTTGGCAACCGGGAGTATGATGAGGCGTATGAGCGTGCTATTATAGACTCAGAGGCAAAGTATGTTAGCCTTGCCTTGCTCCGGAAAGAAGGAATCAGCAGCTGCGTGAATTCTTTTCTTGAAATGGTTGAAGCAGAAAACCTGGACGGATTCTGGCTCCATGTGGATGTAGATGTTTTAGACGATGCTGTTATGCCTGCTGTGGATAGCAGGACACCCGGCGGTCTGCATTATGAGGAGTTCAATCAACTAGTGACCATGCTCTTGGCCAGCCCTAAGGCAGCGGGAGCTGAAATCACCATCCTGGACCCGGACTTAGACCCTTCAGGAAAGTATACAGCTGCATTCGTGCAGAACTTTACCCAAAGCTTTAAAGAGGCGAGGAAGAGGCTGCATGCTAGCGGCAGTTGATACTATCTACAATCTCCCTAGTTCCTCCGCTATCTTCTTATTCCATCTCTCCTGCGCCGCCTGGTCCAGCCCGTGGCGGGTTTCGGCGTCATATTGGTCCTGTAGCTGGTTCATCTCCCTATACGACTCAATAAAATGGTATTGGATGATGCTGTTATAGTCCACCACCGATAGTATCTCCGGCGTTATTTTTTTCTTAAAGCGCTCAGCCACCAGTTTTACCAGGTCAAAGTGTCTTTGTTCGTGGTTCAGGCTGTAGTCGTTGCGCGCGTCGGGCTTTACCCAGGAGGAGCTTTGCAGCACGTATACTTTCAAGTCGAGGTATAGCTGCAGCTCCCCGTTTACAACCTCGCTGCGGCCTTCGTAGGCAAAGCTGGGGAAAACGGCGGCTGCAAATTTGCTCGGTTTGGAGGGGCTGCCGGTAAAGTCGCTCCAGTTAAGCGGGCGACTGGGGGAATAAAAGACCGTATCAGAGGGAGTGCTGGCCGCGTAATCCGAAAAAATAACTTTTATACTTGTGGCAAGCCGGGGATTAGAGCTGGCATTTTCGTCCATCCACTTGTTAAAGTATGCCAGCGCTCCCGTCAGTGATTGGCGAAGGGCAGGTTCTATGGCCTCCTCCTGGCTGGCCGGTCTGTTGTAGCGCACGCCTCCTTTATACTCTGTTAAGGGGATAATTTCGCCATCGCCCTGCATCTCAAACTTCATGGCCGTGACCGCCTGTCCCTGCACACGACCGTTTTCGGCTGGCGACTCCTTTAGCTCGAACTCTTTGAGGGTTATGATGATGGGGCGCAGCTTTTTATTAGCCGGAATGCCTTTGCCTATGAACTGCTGCACTCCCTGTAAGCCGCCACCCTGCAGGTCTACCGGTACAGCGGCGGTAGCTATTGCCTTGCCCGGGGCAGGCGCAGGTATGATATGGGCCACAGCAGCCTTATTTGGGCGCTCATCCACCACACGGGCCACATAAAACTCCTTTGGCGTAAATCCCAGCGCTTCTGTCTTCAGCACAATAGGGCTAATACCGGTATTCGTTGGCGAAATGGCAGAAATCATACTAACCAGCAGCAGCACGAAAAGACCCCAAAGGGCCATCTGCTTTACAAACCTGTAGCTGCGGTGCGCCTTGCGGCCATTTTTATTAAAGAAAGTCATGGAAGTACAAACTAAACCAGCCAATGGCTACACTTTAAAAACGGTTGGCCCGGCTGTGTGGTATAAAACACCCCTGAAGGCAATAGAGTTCTGCTTTTCTGCTACCATAATGACAGGTTTATACTTTATGTTTAAGACAGAGGCCTTAAATTTGTAGAAGCGGCCCTGCAAGTTTAAATTGCCTGTTTACCCGCTATACTTACACGACCATGTCCCATACACCCGAAGGCATTATAGAGCAGCTCAAGCAACGGCAGTTTGCCCCTGTATACTTTCTGCAGGGCGAAGAGGCGTATTACATCGATACCATTGCCGCTTACATTGAGGCACATGCCTTGCAGGAGCACGAGAAGGGCTTTAACCAGGTGGTGCTTTACGGTAAGGACGTAGACGTGTCGCAGGTGCTGTTGCAGGCCAAGCGCTTCCCGATGATGTCGGAGCGGTCGGTGGTGATTGTAAAAGAGGCCCAAAGTATACTTGATATTGAGAAAGAGGAGGGGATGAAGCAGCTGGAAGCTTACCTGCAAAACCCGCTGCCCTCTACCATACTGGTGTTCTGCTACAAGCATAAGTCGCTGGACGGGCGTAAGTCGCTGGCAAAGGCGGTGCAGAAGCACGCCGTGCTGCTTACCACCAAAAAGCTCTACGAAAACCAGGTGCCCGCCTGGATCAACAGCTACCTCCGGAGCAAGGGCATGAAGGCCACGCAGCAGGCCGTACAGCTTCTGGCCGAGTATATCGGATCTGACCTGTCCAGGCTGGCGAATGAAATCGACAAACTGCTGATAAACCTCAGGCCGGGCGCCACCGTGGATGAAGGCTTGGTGCAGGAGAACGTAGGTATCAGCAAGGAATACAACATCTTCGAGCTGCAGGCGGCCCTCATCGCGCGCGATGCGCTCAAGGCCAACCGCATCATCCATTATTTTGAGGCCAACCCGAAGAACAACCCGCTCATCCCAAACCTGACGATGCTGTTTAACTTCTTCACCAAAATTCTGGTGCTGCATGCCCAGGCCGATAAGTCGGAGGGAGGCTTGAAGAAAAGCCTGGGCAACCAGGCCTGGAAGGTGAAGGACTACATGCAGGCCATGCGGGTGTATCCCCTGCCACGCTGCGTGGATATCATCCACTTTATCCGGGTGGCCGACCTGCAGGTGAAGGGTATAACCGGGGGCGATGTGAGCGAGGCCGATATCCTGCGCGAGCTGGTTTTCAAGATCCTGCACCCGGTTCCGCGGGCGATGGCCTCCTAGAGGTTATTTTTCCACAAATACAATAAAAGGTACATGCCTGCCATTCTTAAAGAGATCTGGCTAATCCTGAGCGGTTATACTTTTAAAAAATACAAAGGCCGTTGTGGCTTTCTAAAAATTACTAACTTTGAGTGAGGTAGTATGGGCGGCGGCAATCCATCGCTTTTTTATACTTTCTTTTCAATCAGACATTAACGAGCTGCCCTTCGGGGCGAATGAGCAAAAATGAAGATAGGTTACAAAATAGCACTTGCATCGGTACTGGCTGGCGGTTCCCATGTGGTGGTGGCGCAGCACACGCAGGCCTTCACCTCCGAGGAGCGGTTCTTTCATGAAGGCGTAGAACTTTTTGACAGGGCCAAGTATGGCGCGGCACAGGAGGCGTTTAAAAAGTATATCGAGCTGATTGGGGATGATGCCAAATCGGCCGATGCGCAGTATTACTACGCCTTGAGTGGTCTGTACCTGTTGCACCCTGACGCCGAGCAGCTGGTGCTAAATTTTGTACGCAAGTACCCGACCCACCCGAAAACAGCGTTGGCCAACTACGAGCTGGGCCTGTACTACTTTGAGCAGAAAAACTATAAGCAGGCCGTGGAGCTGCTGAAGGATGCGCCTCTGCACCTGCTCAGCATCAAGCAGACTAAAGAGCTAGAGTTTAAGCTGGGTTATTCCTACTTCGCCACCAAAGACTTCGACAACGCCAAGATCTGGTTCGACAAGAACAAGACAACCGGTTTCCGGGAGGACGAGCACCGCTTTGCCTTTGCGTCCAACTACTATGCCGGCTACATCTCGTACCGCAAAGGCGACTATGCCGCGGCCAAAGAGGACCTGAAGATTGCCGAGAAGAACGAGGCCTATGCCCGCATCGTCCCTTACATGATCACCGAGATCCTCTACAAGGAGAATGATGTGTACGAGGTGATACGCTATGGCGAGGCGGCACTGGCTCAAAAGCCGGAAGTGCAGCAGCGCGATGAGATTGCCCTGTTGGTGGGGGATGCTTACTACCAGCGCGCCGAGTATAAAACAGCGGAAAAGTACTTCAGCGAGTATGCCAAGGGCAAGCGTTCCCTGGACCCGGTGATACAGTATAAAATCGCCTATACCGACTACAAAAACAATAACTACAAAAACGCCATTGCCAACTTCAAAACAGTGGCGCTTAAGAAAGACTCGCTGGGGCAGAACGCAGCCTACTACCTGGGCCTGAGCTACCTGCGCGACAACAACAAGCAGTTTGCCCTTACCGCTTTTGACCAGGCCCGCAAAAACGACCAGGATAAGGCGGTTACGGAGGCAGCCACACTCAAATATGCACAGGTAAACTTCGATCTGGGTAATTTCCGTGAGGTAATCAACTCACTTTCTGATTTTTCTGCCAAGTATCCTAAGTCGGAAGAGGCCGAGGAAGCCGACCGACTGCTGAGCGAATCATACTTTGGTTCCAACGATTACGCCGCCGCCATCCGCCACATCGAGGCGATGGACAAGAAGAGCTGGCGCATACTACAGACCTACCAGCGCGTGACGTACTATCACGGCGTTAACCTGTTCAACGACAGCAAATTCCCGCAGGCGGTAGCCATGCTCGATAAGTCGCTCCAGTATCCGTATGACAAGGAGGTAACTGCGGCCAGCCATTTTGTGAAGGGCGAGGCCTTTTCCATCGGGCAGCGCTACAACGATGCTATCAACAGCTATGCCGCCGTATTCCGCACAGCCCCCAACGCTAAAGAGGATTATTACATAAAGTCCCGCTACGGTATAGGCTATGCCTACTTTAACACGAAGGAGTATGATAAGGCCCTGACGCATTTTAAGGCCTTCCTGGATAATGTGCAGCCAAGCAACCCGAACTACAACGACGCGACGGTGCGCCTGGCCGACACCTACTATGTAAACAAGAATTACAACGAGGCGCTGCGCCTGTACGAGCGCGTTATCTCCAGCAGCTCCCCTGATCGTGACTATGCCCTCTTCCAGAAAGGCGTGGTGCTCAGCATCCAGAACCAGAACGGGCGTGCCAAGGACGCGTTGCTGGAGCTGATGAACTCCTACAAGACTTCACGCTACCGCGACGATGCCATGTATCAGTACGCCATCATCGACTTTGAGTCGGGCAACTACCAGGCAGCAGTGCAGGGCTTTTCAAGAGTGATAAACGAGATGCCGGACAGCAGACTGGTACCAAACGCCCTGCAGAAGCGTGGCCTTGCCTACTCTAACCTGCGCCGCAACGACCTGGCCATTGCCGACCAGCAGCGCGTACTGGACGAGTTCCCGGATTCGAGGGTAGCCAGTGGAGCGCTTTATAGTTTGCAGGAAGTGCTGGGGCAGGAGAACCGCAGCAGCGAGTTCGACAAGTATGTGGAGCGCTATAAGTCTGCTAACCCGGAAAGCAATGCGCTGGAAAGTATAGAATTTGAGGCTGCTAAGACGTTATACTTCAACCAGAACTATAAGGAAGCCGCTGCCAAATTAGAGAACTACATCAACACATATCCGAAGAGCAGCTTTATACCGGACGCACGTTATTACCTGGCCGATTCCTACCTGCGCAGCGAGAGAAAGCAGGAGGGTGTGAAGGTGATGAAGCAGGTGGTGCAGGAGAACCGCTCCGAGTTCACGAACCGCGCCATCCAGCGCGTGGCTGACATGGAGTTTGAGGTAGGCAACTATCCGGAGGCTATCAAATACTATAGCCGCCTGCGCGATGTGGCCACCAACCGCCGCGAGCAGCAGACCGCTCTTCTTGGCCTGATGCAGAGCTACTACAATACGAAGGACTTTGCTGCAACCAAGCGTGTGGCCGGTGAGCTGATCAGCCAGGGCAATGCCTCGCTGAACGCCTACAACTCGGCGTTGCTGCACCGGGCGAAAGCCACGTTGGCACAAGGCAACATGAGCCAGGCCCTCACAGAGCTGCGCGAAACGACTGCTTCGGCTACTGACATACACGGCGCGGAGGCACATTACCTCATCTCGGAGACCATGTACAAGCAGAAGCAGTATCAGCCAGCCCTGGATCATGCTTTTGAGTTCAGCAACAAGTTTGGCAACTACGACTTCTGGCTGGGCAAGACCTTCCTGCTGATTGCCGACATTTACACGGTTCAGAAGGAGATGTTCCAGGCGCGTGCCACGCTCAACTCTATCATTGAGAATGCACCAAACCAGGAAATTGTGGCAGAGGCGAAGCAGAAGCTAGCCAAGCTTGAAGGCAACGGCAGCCAGGGCGTGCAGCCGCAGAATCTGCAGCAAAATAAAAAGGACACTATTATCCTGGAGCCGGTAGATACGAGCAGCGAACCAGTAGACACGACCGGTTGGCAGAACTAAGCAGCGTTTTATTTAGAAGAGAAAGATCACCATGAGAAATAAATTAAGATTAGCATCACTTGCCATTGTGCTGAGCGTAGGGTACAGCTACCTGAACACAGCGCAGGCGCAGAACCAGCAAGGATGGTCGGAGGGAGGCAAGCTTCAGGACGCCGAAGTGGTTGTGGAGAAGGACCGCGTGATTGAACTGCCCCAGGCTGCCCGTAATTACGAGAAGTTCCGCATTAACCCGCCACAGGTTGGCGAGCGCAATGTGCGCTACCGCTTTTCCGATTACCGCCTGCCAGACCAGAATGTTGATCTGCAGATGAAGGTGCTGACCATTAAACAGGATGAGCTAAACAAGCTGTATGGCAACTACCTGAAGGCTGGTATCGGAAATTACGGTACCCTTTACCTGAAAGGTTACTTCCACAACAAACGCAGCAAGGACGCCAGCATCGGAGCAAATTTCAGCCACGTAGCTTCAGCAAAAGGTCCGGTGGATAAGTCTAACTCTGCTGCCAGTCAGTCGGATATCAGTCTGCACGGGGAGCGCTACCTGCAGGGGCTTACCATTGGGGGCGACCTGAAGTATGGCCGCGAGAAGCGCCATTTCTACGGCTACGAGCCGGTGGAAGGCGTGGAGGTGGACAAAGATACCATCAAACAGGTGTTTAACCGCATCCATGCGCAGGGCTTCTTCCACAACCAGAATTCTAACGCACCTTTCCTTTACAGAACCAACGCCCGCTTCCGCTACATCAACGACAGGTATGACATGAGCGAGAGCAATTTTGCCGTTGACTTCAGAAGCGAGTATGGCATTGACGATGTGTCGGCCTTTAAGGTGGATGCAGATCTGTCCCTGCTCTCGCACAAGGATTCGACGGACGTGAGCCGTGGCTTGTTTAAGCTGAACGCGGCTTATGAGCGCCAGTTTGATGTGGTGCGCCTGACCATTGGCGCCAAGGTGGCCTACACCGGCGACGAGGTGAACGATGCGCGTCAGTTTAATGTGTATCCAATGGTGCGCGTTGGCCTGGAGCCGATAAAGGGTAACTTGTTGTTATATGCGGGGATAGGGGGCGACCTTGAAAGAACTACTTTATATGACCTGACGCAGGAAAACCCGTTCCTGGCTCCGAACGTGCAGGTGGCCGACGTGAACAAAGGGCTGGAGATTTATGGTGGTTTGCAGGCCAACATTGCCAACTATGTGCATATTAATGGCCGCGTAGCCTACCAGAACTACCGCAACCTATACTTCTACAACAACTCTGCGGTAGACCCGTCTAAGTTTGAACTGGTGTATGACGACGGCGTGACAAATGTTTTGAATATTTTTGCAGAGGCTTCCTTTAATTATTCGGATGAAGTTAGGCTTGGATTAAAAGCTGATTATAATAGCTATAACACAGCCAGCCTGGAGCAACCCTTCCACCGTCCGGAGCTGATAACAAGTGTTTACGGCACCTACAACTTCTACGACAAGATTCTCTTTAATACAGAACTTTATTATATTGGTGATTCGTTTGGCCGTATCACCCGTGCGGACGGGACTACTGAATTGAGAAAATCGGACTCGATCGTGGACCTGAACCTGAAGGGTGACTACAAGTTTACCAATAACTTCACGGTGTTCCTGATGGCCAACAATTTGTTTGGGAAAAAGTATGAGCGCTTTGTAAATTACCCGAACAAAAGTATAAACCTGATAGGAGGCATTACATACTCATTCTAAACATAGCGTATGGTTGAGAAGCACATCAAGTCACTGCTCTATGAGCACGACTGCGTCATCATTCCGGATTTTGGCGGACTGATTACCCGGTACGTGCCTGCCCGAATTAATTCGACAAAGCACACGCTCTCACCGCCTTCTAAAAAAATAGCCTTCAACGAGAAGCTTGTGCTCAACGATGGCTTGCTCATCAGCACCATTGCGTACCACAACCGGATCTCCAAGGAGGAGGCGCAGCAGCGTGTGGCTGCTTTTGTGCATCAGGCCAAAGATAACCTGCAAGCCCAAAACAGATTTGAGCTCAGCGATATCGGGATTTTCCGATATAACCCGGAGCGCCGGCTGGTTTTTGAGCACACGGAGACTGATAACATGCTGGAGGACAGCTTTGGTTTGCCGGAGATCTCCGCCAGGCCTGTTAGAAAGTCAGAAGAGCCTGCCGTGCTTCGCACTTTAATTAAAGAGCGCCAAAAGGAACTCGAAGAGGAGAAACAACCGTTACGCAGACGCATCAAGCGGGCTTATAATGTTGCAGCGGGACTGGCGCTGGTGGGGCTGTGTGCCTCTGCCGTATACTTCCTCTCGCTGCAGGCCGACTACAATCTGAGCAGCCTAAATCCGGTCTCCTTCTTAAAATCGACGGAGCACACGGCCCGTGAGATCGATGAACAGGAATTCTTCGCTGCCGAAATGGCCGGTGCAGAAGCCGAACAATCGACGCAGGAAGCGCCTGAAACTGTATCTGCTGATGCCGAAAGTATGGCTTTAAGCAATGAGTCAGAAGGTGTTGTAGCTGAGCCTGTTGATGAAGTTATAGAGGAGCCAGCAGTGGAGGCAGAAGAGGCGGCCCCGGCACATATAATTTATACAACAGACGGACGTTCTTATATCATCTCCGGGGGCTATGCCCGTCTGGAGAATGCAGAGCAATACCGTAATACGCTGCTGCAGCAAGGGCATGAGGAGGTGTTTATACTTCTGCCTCAGCCTGGCAGCAGGCTTTTCCGTGTGTCGCTGGCAGACTTTGACACGGCGGATGAGGCACAGAATGCACTGAATACTTACAGAAAACAATTCGGAGAAACACTTTGGGTACTTAACAATTAACATGACATCACTCTTATTACAAATCACGACCACGGCTGATGCCGACACTACAGTAGCACTGGCAGAGGGGGCTGAAGCTGCTGCAGAAACATCCGTTTCTCTACTGGATTTGGCAATGAACGGCGGATGGGCCATGATCCCGCTCGCGCTCCTGTCTCTGGCAGGCATTTACATTTTTGTGGAGCGTTATCTGACGCTTAAGAAGGCCGCCAAAAACCCGGAAGGCTTTAACGATCGCATTAAAAGTATGGTGTTGGCCGGCGACATCAATGGCGCAAAAATGCTGTGTGCCCAGACCAACACCCCTGTTTCCAGAATGATCTCCAAGGGAATTACCCGTATCGGGCATCCGCTGAAAAACATCGAGACATCAATCGAAAACCAGGGAAAGATTGAAATCAGTCTCCTGGAGAAAAACCTGGCCGCCTTGGCGACAGTAGCTGGTGCTGCTCCTATGCTGGGCTTCCTGGGCACGGTAACCGGTATGATCGGTGCCTTTATCGCTATCGCACAGGCAGAAGGCTCCGTTAGCCCAAAGCTGCTCTCCAGCGGTATCTATGAGGCCATGGTAACGACAGCAACTGGCTTGATTATTGGTCTGCCAGCCTATGTGGGGTATAACTACCTGGTGTCTAAGATCGACAGCATTGTTCACTCCATGGAATACTCCTCCATCGAGTTCCTTGATCTATTACAAGAACCACAGCTTTAAGAATGAATATACGTTCTAAAAACAGGATAAATGCCGAGTTCAGCATGTCGTCTATGACCGACATCATCTTCCTGTTGCTGATTTTTTTCATGCTGACATCTAACTTCGTGACACCTTCGGGCTTGCCGGTTAGCTTACCAAGCAGCAAGACTTCCGATATTGTGATGCAGAAAATCAGCATTACCATCTCTGAGGACCTGAGATACTACCTGAACGACAAAGAGATTTCGCCGGAAGAGGTAGAGCCCCAGCTGACGGCCTTGTTGCGGGATGCAGGAACAGACCAGGGAGCTGTGGTGTTGCACGTAGACAAGAGCGTACCGGTGGAGCACCTGGCAAGGGTGGCTGGTATCGCTAAAAACCTTAATGCAAGTGTAACGCTGGCCACTGTGCCAAACGAATAAGGAACCAGACTATGTCAATTGCCCTTTCGAAGGAAGAAGAAAAGAATAAGCGCATTGCAGCCGGTGTCAGCATCGGGGTGCATGTGCTTATCCTGCTTTTTCTGATTTACATGCTGGCCTGGCGTGCGCCAGACCCACCCGCCCCGGAGCATGGCATTGAGCTGAACTTTGGTACGGATGCAGTGGGCAGCGGCGACATCCAGACCAAGGCCACTCCAAATGAGTCGAAGAATGTGGAGGACAGCAAGCCTGCCCCAACGCAGCCTGATCCGGAGCCAGAGCCACAACCGGAGCCTGTATCGAAGCCTACACCTCCGGCAGCGCCCGTAGAAACCCCGAAGGTAGTAACCACGACGGCACCGGAGCCGGTTGCTGTGAAGGAAGAGGCAAAGCCAGTTCCTAAGCCGCAGCCTAAAAAGGAGGAGGTGAAAAAGCCGGATCCGAAGCCCGAGCAGCCGAAGGAGGAGCCCAAGAAAGAACCAGAAAAGCCACGTTCCCTTTATCCGGGACAGCCAACCACAAGCACTGGCACCGGTAAAAGCGGTAGTTCCGATGCTGCCACCGGCAACAACAACGGCGATGACACCGGAAAAGTGGGCGACAAAGGTAGCCCGGATGGCGATGTAAACGCGAAGGCGCTTTACGGCAAGGCCGGAGGCGGCGCAGGTGGATCCCTGGATATGCCTGGCTGGCGCTACGACATAGAGCCCAAGCGCGACCCATACAGCAACGAAACCGGTATTATCCGTTTCAGAATCAAAATTGATGCTGACGGAAACCTGGTGAACGTGGAGCGTGTTGAAAGTACGGTTTCGCCGCAGGTAGAGCGTTGGTACCGGGATCAGCTATACAAGACCACCTTTAGCCGAACCGGTTCGGGCGTTGCCACATCGGGAGCAACCGGCATTGTAACCTTCAGAATTACAGCGCGCTAATTTTATACTTTGTTATTGATGACGTATCAAGAGTGTCTTGATTATCTATACCAGCAATTGCCGATGTACCAACGCATCGGCAATGCTGCTTTTAAGAAGAGCCTCGACAATATCATTGCCCTGTGCGAGGCGATGGGGCAGCCGCAGCACCAGTTTAAAAGTATCCACGTGGCCGGCACCAACGGCAAGGGCAGCAGCTCGCACATGCTGGCTGCGGTGCTGCAAGAGGCCGGCTACAAGATCGGGCTTTATACTTCGCCGCATCTGAAATCCTTTACCGAGCGCGTACGCGTCAACGGGCAGGAACTTCCGCAGGCTTACCTCATCAGTTTTGTAGAACAGCACAAGGCGCTTTTTGAAAGTATAAAACCTTCGTTTTTTGAGATGACGGTGGCTCTGGCATTTAAATACTTTGCTGAGGAGCAGGTGGAGGTGGCCGTGATTGAGGTGGGCTTAGGCGGCCGCTTGGACTCCACCAACATCATCACCCCGGAAGTATCGCTTATCACCAACATCAGTTTTGACCACCAAAGTATGCTGGGTTATACCATTGGCGCCATTGCCGCTGAGAAAGCCGGTATCATCAAACCCCAGGTGCCTGCCGTGATAAGCATGCGACAGCCGGAGGCGGAAGAGGTCTTTATAGCCAAAGCCGCTGAGGTGGGGGCTCCCTTATACTTTGCCCAAGACCAGTATACTTTGGAAGTGACGGAAGGCACGCTGCAGCGGCAGGTGTTCCAGGTGTTCCGCCATGGCAGTTTATACTTGCAAAACCTGGAGCTGGACCTGGCCGGAGGCTATCAGAAGTATAACCTGCCGGGGGTATTACAGGTGCTGGAGGTGCTGCGGGAGCAGAAAGGTTATACCATATCGGAGACTGCCATACGCAATGGCCTTGCCCATGCCAAAAGTATAACCGGCCTGAAAGGGCGCTGGCAGGTGCTGCAGCAATCCCCACTCACCATCTGCGACACGGGCCACAACGAAGACGGTATCCGGCAGATACTGCTGGGGCTGGAGCAACTGCTGCCAAAGCAGGTGCACCTGGTTTTCGGGGCTGTGAACGATAAAGATGTGACGAAGATCCTGCAAATGCTGCCTCCAAAGTATAACTACTACTTTTGCCAGGCCAACATCCCGCGCGCCTTACCGGTGCAGGAGCTCGTGCAAAAGGCTGAAACAGTGGGTTTAACAGGGGAGGCTTACCAGACAGTGGCCGAGGCCATTGCGGCAGCAAAGGCAAATGCGGCGCCGGATGAGGTTATTTTTATCGGAGGTAGTACCTTTGTGGTCGCTGAAATTGACGAACTATAGGAATGGGAAGATCTAAACTGGCAAAATTTGCCGCTATTGCTGAGCGTGAGAATGTTATTGAACCGGGAGATGAACGCTATGGGCAACTGATCGGGAAGTGGCGTGAGCAGCATTTTGAGAATGAAAATCCGCTTGTGCTGGAGATTGGCTGCGGTCGCGGAGAATACACGGTAGGGATGGCGCGCCTGTTCCCGGAGAAAAACTTTATCGGCTTAGATATAAAAGGAGCCCGCCTCTGGAAAGGCAGTACCCTGGCTGAAGAGGAGGAACTGGAAAACGTGACCTTCCTACGTACTTTCATTGAGAATTTAGCGGATAACTTTGAGGAGAATGAGGTAGACGAAGTATGGATTACCTTCCCCGACCCGCGTCCCCGCGACCGAGACGAGAAGAAACGCCTTACCTCGCCCCGTTTCCTGGACCTGTATGAGCGTATCATCATGCCAGGCGGCATTATCCACCTCAAAACAGATAACCTGGGCCTGTACGAGTATACGTTGGAGGTACTGCAGGAACGCAAAGTAAAGGATCTGATTCATACTTCAGATCTCTACAATTCAGACCTGCAGGAGCATACCATGGGCATCTACACCACCTACGAGAAACGCTACCTGGCTGACGGCATTCCTATCAAATACCTGCAGTATAAGGTGAGGTAAGAGTTGGGGAGTTGGGGAATTAGAGAGTTTAGGAGTTAGAGAGTTTGGGAGTTTGGGAGTTAGAGGGTTAAATACTCTTGAAAGTATAAATCAGCTAAGTCAAAAGTTTGGCTGGCTCCTTTGAATATAAACCGAAACGGCCTGACGAATTTATACTTCGTCAGGCCGTTTCGGCTTATCTGTCCTGAAGGGAAAGAAAGTATAATAATCTCTAACTCTTTAACTCCTCAACTCCCAAACTCCCCCTACGCTTCCTCTATTTCCTCGAAGATCTCAGCTAGTTCGTCATAGTCTTTCAAGCCGGGCTTGATCTCGTGGCCGCCGATAAGGACGATGCCTGTTGGTTTGATGATTTTCAATACCTGATGAACGTTGGACTTGTCTACTCCAAACCCAAGGTAGATCTTGAACTTCTTGGCAAGCGACGCCAGAAAACGCGTGTTTGTCTCGTCAATCGCTTCAAAGTCGTCGGAGCAGATGATGAAGGAGTGCACGTAGGGGCTGTAAAGTTCCATCGTCTCATGCAGCTCGCTCTCCACGGTATCTTTATTGATAACCACCTTCTGTATCACCGGGCGGTTGATTTCCTCTATCTCATCGATAAGGTAAGGCAGGTTTAGCTGTATCAGGTCCAGGTTAAACTCATCGGCCAGCTCGTTTATCACGTCCGGTCTGGCGCGGAGGAATTCCCCGGCGGTCTGCACACCGGCCACCCAACCCATGATCTCCTTCAGCGTTTGCGGCTGCACTTGGTTCGGGTCGTCGAGTTTAAGGTTGAAGCCGATAATATCTACACCCATGCCAGCGCAGTATCTTGCGTCGCTTAGGTTGTTTACGCCGTTCACTATCACAGAAGTACGTAGGGCCATGGTAATTTTGCTTTAAGTTATATATTCAGTTTATGCACAAATATCTGTAGCCCAAAGTAAATCCGATTTTCCTTTACAGCCAACCTTTTTCCAGTATTTATACTTATTGCCCCGGCTGCCCCTAGAAAATAGAACCTGAAACTTTATAACTGTGTTGTTGTTGCTATATTTGTATCAAAATGCTAAATTTTAAATCGAAAGTTACTAAATAAATGAGTACAAAAGGAAGGGTTCTTGTGGCCATGAGCGGCGGCATCGATAGTTCGGTGGCCGCTGTTATGCTGCATGAGCAAGGCTATGAGGTGGTGGGGATGACCATGAAGACCTGGGATTATGCCTCCAGCGGAGCCAGCAAGAAAGAAACTGGCTGCTGCTCGCTCGACTCCATCAACGATGCCCGAAATATTGCCGTTCAACTTGGTTTTCCGCACTATATCATCGATATCCGCGAAGAGTTTGGCGACTATGTGATCAATCATTTTACGGATGAGTACCTGGCCGGGCGAACGCCAAACCCGTGCGTGCTTTGCAATACGCACATTAAATGGGATGCCCTGCTGCGCCGTGCTGACCAACTGGGTTGTGATTTTATAGCTACTGGCCACTACGCCAACCTGCGTCAGGAGAATGGCCGCTACATCATCTCCAAAGGCCTGGACGAAAGCAAAGACCAGTCGTATGCCTTGTGGGGTATCTCGCAGGAGAGCCTGAGCCGCACGATTTTCCCGCTGGGAAACCTGCATAAAACCGAGATCCGGGAGATGGCCCGTGAGCGCGGTTTCACTGAGCTGGTGAACAAGCCGGAGTCTTATGAGATCTGCTTTATCCCGGATAACGACTACCGTGGCTTCCTGAAGCGCCGCGTAGAGGGGCTGGAGGAGCGCGTGGCCGGTGGTGAGTTTGTGCTCGAAGACGGTACGGTTGTTGGCAAGCACGAGGGCTATCCGTTCTATACGATTGGGCAGCGCAAGGGCTTAGGCATTGCTTTAGGTTTCCCGGCCTATGTAACTCGCATCGAGAAAGATACGAACCGCGTAGTGTTGGGTAATTATGAGGAGCTGGCTAAAAATGCCATGACGGTTGGCAAGCTGAACATGCTCAAGTATGAAAACCTGATCGGGCAACCAATTCCAACCGTTACGAAAGTGCGTTACAACGACCCGGGTACAGAGGCCATTATCGAGCAGGAGGGGGATAAGATGAAAGTACACTTCCTGCACGGGGTACACGCCATAGCGCCGGGGCAGGCTGCCGTTTTCTACGAAGGCAATGACGTAGTGGGCGGCGGCTGGATTGAGACGAATTACAACTCAGCATATAACCTGAACGTGTTGCAATAATGAGAAGAGCCCTGCTGCTTTTGGTGGTTGCTGTAGCTGGCCTGGTGGCCGCCTGCGAGGACAAGTACAAGGATCCCGATCCGAAGGTGATGGGCTATGACTATTATCCGCTGGAAGTGGGGCAGTACCGTGTCTATGACGTCATGGATATCCGTTTTATGAGCGATGTGGGGGACACCAGCCGTTTCCAGCTTCGTGAACGAATAGACACCACTTTTGTAGACCAAACCGGCAAGCTCAACTATAAGATCATCCGTTCTGTTCGTGCAAACGAAAACATGAACTGGATAGATGATTCTGTGATGGTGGTAACTAAGTCTGACGCTATGGTTATGCTGACTAAGAACAACACCAAGTTTGTAAAGATGGTGTTTCCGGTAAAGGAAGGGCAGACCTGGCTGGGAGATGCTTATAACAACAATACAGGCGAAGACTATAAACCTGATCCAAATACCAACAAAAGAGCCGAGTATTACCTGACGAAGGAGGATTACACCTTTGAGAACGTAGGTAAGCCTTACACAGTGAATGGTAACACTTTTAACAACACAGCAACCGTTATTCAGGGTACACCTATCGAAACCTGGATTGGACTCAACGACCGAAAAGAAGTTTATGCCGAAGGGGTGGGGATGGTGTACAGGCTGTTCACGAGGATTGTTTACTGTAACAGAGACGATGTTAGCGAATGTGACTACGGCGTTGGCTATAGACTCCACGGCCATGAGCGGCACGAGAAACTAATCGACTACGGAAAGGAATAAGGTATGCGTTTGCTGCTCCTCTTTACCTGCCTGCTGCTGTACCTGCCTGTAATGGCGCAGGACACGGGCAACGCAGCCAAAGAGGAGCAGAAACGTTTAATATACTTCGCCGACAAGGCAAACACCCCCTTTACTACTTCAGAACCACTGCAATTCCTGTCACCAAAAGCAGTGGAGCGGCGCAAGCGCCAAAAAATCTCTGTCACGCCACGCGATCTTCCTGTAAACCCTGCCTATGTAGCGGCGCTTCAAGAGGCAGGCGCTACTGTATGGTATACTTCCCGGTGGTTTAACGCGGCTGTGGTGCAGTGCACTGACGAGCAGTTGCAGGCATTGGAAGAGCTCCCGTTTGTGCTCCGTACACAATCCCTGAACCGTGTGGCGTCTCCGGCCGGTTCATTAACCCAAAGCACCGCACTTCAAAGTATAGCAGCGGCAAGCGCTACCTCTAACTTTGCTTACTGGCCCGCCCTTAACCCGGCAGACTATGGCCCTGCATTCCATCAGGCTGATATGCTTGGTGCTGACGAGCTGCATGCCGATGGCTACACAGGGGCCGGAATGACCATTGCCGTGCTGGATGCCGGTTTCCCGGGAGTGCCAACGATAGCGGCTTTTGCCCATCTTTTTGAGCGGAACCAGCTGGCAGGGACTTTTGACTTTGTGAGGAAGCAGGAGGATGTGTTTACTGCCGATGCACATGGCACTTCTGTACTCTCTACGATGGCTGCTTATGCCCCTGGAAGTATGGTGGGCACAGCCTATGGCGCTAATTACCTTTTGCTTCGCACCGAAGATGCCGCTACAGAGCATAACATAGAGGAAATCAACTGGCTGCTGGCCGCAGAATTTGCAGACAGTGCCGGGGCTGATATTATTAACTCTTCGCTAGGTTATACTTTGTTTGATGCCCCTTCCCAAAGCTATACGTACCAGGACATGGACGGCAACACTTCCCTTATTAGCAGGGCAGCTGACTTTGCTGCCGCTACGGGGATGCTGGTAGTGACAAGCGCTGGCAATGAAGGAAACAAAAGCTGGCAGTATGTTTCCGCACCCGCCGATGCCGATTCGGTGCTGGCTGTGGGCGCTGTAGATTCGCTGGGCGTAAAGGCCTCTTTTAGCTCCTTCGGGCCAACGGCGGATGGCCGCACAAAACCGGATGTGGCGGCCATGGGGCAGGCAGTGTATTTTATACTTCCCAACGGATCGCTTGCGCGTGGCAACGGCACTTCTTTTTCAGGCCCTATTGTGGCTGGCTTTGCCGCGACGTTGTGGCAAGCTAACCCTTTCAGAACCAACATGGAGCTGATTGAGCTGCTAAGGCAGAGCGGGAGCAATGCTACTAACCCGGACAACAGCATCGGCTATGGCATCCCGAATTACAGGCGCACCCTTACCGCCTCTCCCGGAGCAGCTACAGGAGGGGAGTTATACATCACAAACCCGGTACGACAGGAGCCGGTTATACTTTACCTGGGCCAGGATTGGCTGCAGCAAACCATAGAAGTGCAGGTGTTGGATGCCACTGGGAAGCAGGTATTCCGCCAAAGTATAATGCTGGCGCAGAAGGAGCAGCCTCTGAAACTAGAGCCGCAGCGCCTGGGAAACGGGCTGTACCTGTGCCGCATCCGGTCGGGTAATAAAGTAGCCACGCTGAGGTTTGTGAAACTGTAGAAGACCTGATGCCAACTCAAAACCCAACTATGAGAGCAAGCGCTACCCACTTCACCCTTGTCCTAGGATTTATACTTTTTACCACCGTACCAGGCCTTTGCCAGGTCAAGCCCTATCTCACCGCCCGGGTTGATACTACGAAACAGGAGGTAAAGGCCGTGTACGAACTCATCGGGAATTACATGAACGCACAACCTGACAGCCTCTACCACAACCCCTATTGGAACAAGGAAGAAGTAGACTTTTACTACAGCCAACATCAGGAACATTTTGATCAGGCTGCTCCCTACCTGTTCTTTGGCCTGGATAGCAAACAACTTCTCAGCTACTTTAAGCCTACTGTTTTAAGTATAGAGCCTGTGGGGGAGAAGTATGTTGCCAGGATCCTGCTGGCGGCCGACAAGCTGGAACCGTGGATGGTAGCGAATAAAATGAACCCGCCTTTTATACTTCGCTACTATGCGGCTAAAGATGAATCAGGGGATTGGAAACTGGAGAACACCTGGGCTAACGAGCTAAAGAAGTGGAAACAGCAACAAACGAAATGGATCACCTTCCATTTTCCACCGACTTTTGAGTTTAATAAGGAGCGGGCTGAGAAGGCAAATGCGTTTGTGGAGTCTTTTGTCAGGACACTGAACATTCCCGACGCCAAGCCATTTGATTTTTATGTGATGAACTCGGAAGAGGAGCTAGGCAGGCTTTTCAACCTGGAATATTGGCTGGCATACCAAACAGGCTTTGCCAGAGCAAAGTATAACCGCATCTTTTCCACTCATGGAGCCGAGGACAACCTGCATGAGTTCGTACATATCCTGTATCACCCCGTTAAAAACCACTTTCTGGGAGAGGGCATCGCCACATTCTTCGGAGGGGTTGACGGACATACCCCTTACCAGGAAACATTAAGAGAAGTATCCAGGGATATCTACATGAACCATCCGGAGGTCACTTTCAGGAACCTTTATGACGGCAGCTTCCGATATACTGGCAACCAGAATCCGCGCTATGTTGCCGGTGCCGTAGTTTACCAGTTGGTGCACGAAAAAAAAGGAGTAAAAGGCTTCAAAGAAGTAGAGGAGAGCGACAACACCTACGAGTCGCTTATCAAAACTTTAGCGAAGGTGATGCGGATGAAAGAATCCAAAGTGGAACCGTATTTAACGGATTACATCCGGACGTATCATCTGAAGGAAGCCTCTGCGCTTTAACATCATGCTTCGGTGAACGTATGCACTTGCTGCGACTGATCCACAATAAGAATGAAGTAAAAAAGGAGGCCGCGGCCGGCGAAGATTTGCGTAAGTACCGGCGATGCTCCCAAATGTCAATTATAAATTTACCTTTGCAGGTATGAGACCACTAATTGCCCCTTCTGTACTAGCCTCTGATTTTGCCAACCTGCAGTCGGAGGTGGAGATGCTCAATAACAGCCAGGCCGATTGGCTGCACATCGACATCATGGACGGCCGTTTTGTGCCCAATATATCCTTTGGTTTTCCGGTTTTAGAGGCCATCAAACGCTATGCGCAGAAACCGCTGGATGTGCACCTGATGATTGTGGAGCCGGAGCAGTATATTGAGCGCTTCCGGGAGGCTGGCGCGGACACTATTTCGGTGCACGTAGAGGCCTCTACACACCTGCATCGCACCCTGCAGCAGATTAAAGCCACCGGGGCAAAGGCAGGTATCGCCGTGAACCCCCATACTTCCGTGCACTTGCTGGAAGATGTTATAGCCGATGCCGACCTGGTGTGTCTGATGTCGGTGAACCCGGGCTTTGGTGGGCAGAAGTTTATTGAAAACACGTACCGGAAAATCGAAGCGCTCAAAAACCTGATCATCCAGCGTAACTCGCAGGCATTGATTGAGATTGACGGTGGCGTGAACCAGCACAATGCGCCGCTGTTGCTGGAGAAGGGGGCCGATGTACTGGTGGCCGGTAGCTTTGTCTTCTCTGCCGACGACCCTGCCCAAACCATCGCCGATCTGAAATCATCTAAATAATAAACCGCTGCAGATGCTAAAATATCTACTGGGATGGTTGTGTATACTTTTGCCCTTTGGTGTTTTGGCGCAGCAGGCTACCTTGTCCGGCAGGGTGCTGAACCAGCAGCAGGAGCCGCTGGAGTCGGCTACGGTAGCGCTGAAAGGAACAGCAACCGGCACCCGGACGGATGCCGCAGGAGCGTTTAAGCTGACAGTGCCGGCAGGATCAGAGTGGACGCTTGTTGTGCGCCACCTGGGGTATAAAGCGCTGGAACAAAAGCTTATACTTGAGCCTGGTGAAAGTCGTGATGTATACTTCATACTGGAGCCAGATCCGCAGCAGTTGCAAACGGTGGATGTGCACGGCAAAACCGACGAGAGCCGCGAGCAGGTGAGCGTCATTACCCTGGACCCGCGCGATGTGGAGCACCTGCCGTCCGCCTTCGGTGACTTCAGCAAAGTACTGGTCACGCTGCCGGGCGTGTCGAGCAACAACGAGCTTTCCAGCACCTATTCGGTACGCGGGGGCAACTACGACGAGAATCTGGTCTACGTCAATAACATCGAGATTTACAGGCCCTTTCTCATTTCCTCGGCGCAGCAGGAGGGACTCTCCTTTGTAAACCCTGACCTGGTAGACAACATCGAGTTTTCCTCGGGTGGCTGGCAACCAAAGTATGGCGACAAGCTTTCTTCTGTGCTGAATATCAAGTATAAACAGCCCTCAGAATTTGGTGCTACGGTTAGCGGTGGCCTTACCGGCGGGGCGCTGCACCTGGAGTCGGCTTCCAGGAATAAAAAAGTTTCCTACCTGTTTGGCGCCCGCCACAAGAACGGGCAATACATTCTGAAGGGGTTGCAGACAGAGGGAAAGTATAACCCCATCTTTACAGACGCCCAGGCCTATGTGCACCTCGACCTGACCAAGGACACGCTAAACCGTGGTCGCACTACCCTGGGTATACTTACCAGCTACGCCAACAACGACTTCCGGGTAGAGCCCGAAACGCAGGTAACTACTTTTGGCACCCGAAACACGCCGCTGCGCCTGCTCATTGCCTTCGACGGGCAGGAGCGGATGGAGTACGCCACCTACCAGGCCGGCCTGAACCTGACGCACCGGTTCACAGCGTTTTATACTTCGGAGCTTATACTTTCGGGGGTGCACTCACGGGAGAGGGAGTTCCGGGATGTGGAGGCCGGCTACCGCCTGTGCGACGTGGACACTAACGGCGACGGCATAGGCGACTGCCTGCAGGAGCGCGGGGTAGGGAGCTCCTTCAACCATGCGCGCAACACCCTGCTGGCCCGAATACTGGCTGCGGAACTTCGTAATACCTGGCAGGCCAGTCCGCGCAGCAATGTGCAGTTCGGCCTCAAGCTAGGAGCTGAGAACATAGAGGACCAGCTGCAGGAGTATGGCTTCACAGATTCTGCCGATTACGTGACCCAGGATTATTACCTGCGTTCCCAACTGGACCTAAACACCCTGCGCTATAGCGGCTACCTGCAGCATACCCTCGCCCTGGACTCACTGAGGACGTTTACGTATGGAATGCGCGCCACGTACTGGGATTTCACAGGGGAGTTAAATATCTCCCCACGGGTGCAGTATTCCTTTATTACCCGCCGCAACCCCAACCTTTCTTTTAAAACAGCGCTGGGATTATACTATCAGCCACCGTTTTACCGCGAGGTGCGTGACTTTAGCGGAGTCATAAACCCGGATTTAAAGGCACAGCGATCGGTACACGCCATTGTGGGCAGCGATTACCTTTTCCAGGCCTGGGGGCGCGACTTTAAACTTGCCACAGAGGCATATTACAAGTGGATGACGAACGTCATTCCGTATGACCTGGATAACGTGCGGCTGCGCTACTATGCCCGCAACAACGCCAAGGCCTATGCCGCCGGCCTCGACGTGCGGGTGAACGGGGAGTTTATACCGGGGGCTGAGTCGTGGCTGAGCCTGGGGCTGCTGACAACGAAGGAGAACGTGGAGGGTGACTCTATTTCGGTTTATAATGCGCAGGGCGAGAAAATAGGCATGCGGGAGCAGGGCTTCCTCCGCCGTCCCACCGATCAGTTAGTGAACTTCTCCTTGTTTTTCCAGGACCACCTGCCCGACAACCCCACGGTGCGCATGTACCTGAACCTGGTTTACGGCAGTGGCTTGCCATTTGGCCCGCCGCGCCAACCAGAGTATAGGAATGCCTTTGATGGCCGCTCTTATAAGCGCATCGACATTGGCTTTTCGAAAGTACTCGTGGTAGAAGGCGATGTGGTGAAGCGGAAGAAATTGGGGCTGGAGAGCCTCTGGATAGGTTTCGAGGTGCTAAATCTAATTGATGCCAAAAACTGGATGTCGTACAACTACGTGAGCGATGTGAACAACATAACATATGCTGTGCCTAACTACCTCACCGGTCGCCGCCTGAACATCAGGTTTGTGGCTAAGCTCTAAGTATAAAAAGTGAGGGGAGACTAATTTTTAGTCTCCCCTCACTTTTCAAAGTATAAATTTCTAGCGTCTTTTCTTCCACTCGCTGTACGCGGTTTCTATTTGCTTGGCGTACGTCTGGTAGCTCTCCGGTTCTGCCCCTCCAAGTTCCATCGCCTTAGCCGAGAGCGTGGCCGCCATCTGATACTCGTTGTTATAAGCATAGAGCTTTGCCTTGATCCAGTTGTTGTAGAAGTTCTCCTTAATCGCAATGGACTTGTTAATCCACTCCAGGGCCTTTTGATGATGCTCTTTGCGTGGCAGCATGTACTCTGCACATTGCGCCCAGGTATACCAGTCGTCGCTGGCGGCGGTGGCAAGGGCGTAATTAATGTTTTCCAGCGCCTTTTTCTCTACATCTGTCTCTATGCTCAGGCTGATTTTGGTGTTCTCCCAGGCCAGGTTCAGCTTCGCTTTGTTGGTGTTGATGTCGGAGAAGGAGAAGTGCATGGTCTCCACAAACTCACTGGTTTTGGACGGCTTCACCTCTAAGTATGCCACATCATCCAGCTCATTATAGCCTTCCAGACCCCACAGCGTGGTATCACGGTTTAGTACCACGTGCCATACAGAGTCGTTTTGCGGGATGATGAAGAAGGAGTAGGTGCCTGCCGGTACGCGCTCGTTGTTCAGGAACAGCTCATCCTCAAAGCTTATCAAGGTAGCCTCATTGGCACCGGCCCGCCACATTTGCCCATAAGGTACAAGTCCTCCAAACACCTGCCTGCCCCGCACGCTCGGCGCATGGTAGCTCACCGTAACATCGGTTAGCCCGATTGTCTGGCGCAGATAGGCTGCAGGGCTGGCCTGAGGCAGTTTTACCTGCGCAAAGGCGCTGCTCTCTGCAAGCAGGAAAGCTATCGTTAAGAAGAAAAAGTAGAGTATGGGTCTCTTCATGGTAGTCTAAGAATGAGTTGCACGTATTTCCCTTAACCGAAAAAACTATGCCAATACAGTCGGCCTGTACCTATAAATTCGGATGCAAAGCTAGTAAAGTTTACAGGATCAGCTTCTACTTTTTGCTTCTAACACGAAGTACGGCCCCTTGCCCAAAGCGGATACCTATTTTCAATGATGTTATAACTTTATAAAGTTAAAAATAATGTTCGATAAAGGCAACTTTATTTAGATTACAAATGTATAGGATTGTGGGTTATTGAGTTCAGTTATATGAAAACTATAAAAGATTCAATATCCTCCTCGCATAGCAAAGGCCTTAGCAAATAAACTTATAAGTAATAGCATTTCTGAACACGCTCATACGAATAAGGAGCATGCAGGCAAATTTGCATACTAGGTAGAAACCTAACAACCCTTTATATGAATCTGAAACCTTTACACCTGTACTTTTTTATGGGGCAAAGTATGATGAGGCGCATGTTCCTGATCATGTCGCTCCTTTTTCTGGCGCTGTCACCCTTATTGGCGCAGACGGTAACCTCTGATAAGGATGATTATGCACCTGGCGAGGTCGCAATCATTACCGGTTCAGGATGGATAAATGATGAATATGTAGATGTTCATTTTGAAGAAGAACCTGAATATGATCATTCCCATGAACATCATGGGACATCAGTGGATGCAGATGGGAATTGGAAAATAGAATTTGAGATATTAGAAAGACACCTAGGTGTAACTTTTAATGTAATTGCAGTCGGTCAACAGAGCGGGGCGAGGGCTGAAACGTCCTTTACAGATGCGCAGCCTACGCAAGTTGTTTTATCTTCGAGTAATAACCCTTCTTTAGCCGGTGAGAATGTTAACATCACAGCTATTGTTAGAAGAGCTCCGGATGGTAATAACAATGTCTCCGGGCAGTTACAATTTTACTTAAACGGAATTGCACATGGAGATGCGCTAGCAATCTCGAATAACAATAATATTAAATCTTTAACTTTTAATGCTCTATCTGCAGGTGAGCATCAGATCAGGGCAGAGTTTAAAGGTACAAATAATGACAGGCCCAATGGTTATATGAATAGTGAATCAACCATTTCCCAAACTGTCAATAAAAGATCTGCTACCATAAAACTGCAAGATTTAGAATACATTTACAACGGCCAGCCAAAAGCTGCATCCGCAACGACAAATCCGGCGAATCTTTACGGGCTGAGTATTAGTTATAAACCTGTGGGAACTAGCTCAGACGCTTATACAGCTGCTGCTCCTGTTAACGCTGGCAGCTATGATGTGAGAGCAATCCTGGAGAATGCTAATTATGAGGCAACAGAGGTAACAGGTTTACTCGTTATAAACAAAGCGAATCAAGTTATTAGCTGGACAAACCCTCAGGGCATCGTCTATGGCACAGCCTTGTCAGCAACACAGCTTAATGCAGCCCTAACTGCCGGAGAAGGAAGTCTAACTTATAGCCCGGTTTCAGGAAGTATACTAGGGTATGGCTCCCATACTTTGACAGTAAAAGCAGCCGAAACTACAAACTACAATGCTGCCGAAGCTACTGTTATACTTCAGGTAGAAAAGGCCACGCCTACGCTCACCTTAGCTATAGGAGAACCACATACCTATGACGGAACGCCGAAACATATCGCTGGCGTAGAACTGGAGGGTGTGCTGGAAAATGATGACTTGGGAGCTGCCACCGTTACATATAGTAAAGATGGTGCCACGGTAGCTTCTCCGGTTGATGCTGGTGCGTATATAATTACAGCTTCCTTTGCGGGGAATGATAACTACCTTCCAGGTCAGGCCACTGGCACCCTCACCATCACTCCTCGTCCTGTTACGGTGGCTGCCAATGCCCTCTCGAAAGTATATGGCGAGGCTGATCCTAACCTTACTTACACTGTTAATGTTGGCTCTGTCGTGAATGGCGACAGTTTCTCAGGAAGCCTTGAAAGGGAGCCAGGTGAAAATGTACGCGGGTATGCGATTAACAAAGGAACACTTAGCCTTGGCAACAACTATAACTTGTCATTCGAAGGTGCTCAGTTCACGATTAATCCCAAACAGGTTACAGCCCGGATCTTAGCAGAAGACAAAGTATACGACGGTTCAGAACAGGCCACTGCGAGCGGCTTCATTGCAGCAAACGAACTAGTTGGAAGCGACCAGGTGGAAGTTACGGTCCGAAACGCCGCTTTCTCCGACAAAAACGTGGGCACTGCAAAACCGGTAACGGCTGATGTTTCTATCACGCATGGCAATTATACACTCAGCAGCGCCACCGCTTCCACTACGGCCAAAATCACGTCCAAACCCATTGTGGGTACCTTTACAGCTGCTAGCAAAGTATACGACGGCACTACAGCGGCAACTGTAACTGACCTGGCACTGGTAGGCATTATAGCAGGAGATGATATCCAACTAACCGGGGGAGAGGCGAGATTTGCGGATAAAAACGCAAACACAGGCAAGACTGTAACGCTAGTAGGTGCGGCTCTTTCTGGTAAAGATAAGGATAACTATACTTTGGCAAGTGTTGAGCAAGCCTTGGCAGATATTACGCAGCGGCCGGCTTCAGTAACACCAAAAGCCGTTACGAAAGTGTATGGTACGCCAGATCCGGATTTGACCGGTACACTGGAAGGCTTCGTTGCTGAGGATGAGATCACGGCAGATTTTCTTCGTCCATTGGGCGAGTGGGTAGGTAAGTATGACATTACATCTATTCTGCTGCCTAAAGAAGCACTGCGCAACTATGAAATTACCTATAACGAAGCAGTTCTGGAAATTACCCCAGCCGAGCTGGTTGTGACTGCCCATCACGCCAGCAGAAAGTATGGTGATGCCAATCCTGAGTTCACAGGCAGCGTGTCCGGCATTGTGAAAAATGATGAGATTGAGATAAGCTATACTTCGAAGGCAACACCGGAAAGCGTTGTCGGTACTTATGCGATAACTCCTGAGTTGTCTGGTGATGCGCTCGCGAACTATACCATAATAGCTACTGAAGGCATTCTGACCATTGAAAAAGCTGCCTTAAGCCTACAGGTACATGACAAGACAAGAAAATATGGCGAGGCTAACCCTGCGTTTGACGGAACGCTTACCGGTCTGAAGAACAGTGATCCCATCACACCAAGCTACAGAACAGAAGCCGACGAAAGCACAAACGTAGGCGAGTATGCGATCACGGGTTCGCTTTTGGATCCTAATAAAAAGCTCGGGAACTACGAAGTAAGTATAACCGATGGTGTTTTATTCATCCAGCCCGCTTCGGCACAGATTCACCTGTCCGGCTTGTCTAAAGTATATAACGGACAAGCGCAGGGAGTAGAAGTATCCACGGTGCCGGAAGGACTGGCTGTGAACATTACTTACAACTCAGCCGCCGTTGCTCCTACAAAAGCCGACTCCTATAGCGTTGTGGCAACCTTGGCCAACAGCAACTATACTGCACCGGATGCCACGGGCACGCTCGTCATCGCTCAGAAGGAGCTCACAGCTGATTTGAGCAACGCCGGCAAAGTATACGATGGCACCACAGCCGCTCCGGGCACTACGGCCACACTTACCGGTGTTGTAACTGGTGATGAAGTAACTGCCCATGTATCCGAAGCTATCTTTAGCAGTGCTAATGCGGGTGAGAGAACCGTAAGCGCTACCGTTACCCTGCAGGGTTCCGATGCAGCCAACTATGTGCTGAAACAGGTAAACGCAACCACTTCCACCATCAGCAGAGCGCCACTGAGCATCACTGCCCCAAGCATGAGCAAGTACTGTGGCCAGGCCGATCCGCTGACAGGTTATACTTGCACGGTGACAGGCGCCGTGAATCAGGAGCAAATCCTGACAAGCTATACAATAGCGGGTACCGAGGTAATCCCTGCCTCAGCTGATGTCAAACTGGTGAACTATGACGTAACGTTTGTTAAGGGTACTTTAACCATCAACGGCCTCACGCTCGACGCCAGCGCTGCCAGCACACCACGCAGTGTGAACGAGGATGTTATCATAAACATCTCTGTAAAGGACGGCGAAACAGCAATAGATGGAGTAAATGTTGAGCTTGTTGTGGAGGCTGGCGGGGAAGTCCGTAGATTCACACAAAGCAGTGTAAACGGCATTGCGACCTTTAACCTGGGCAAACAGTTGGCTAAAGTATACTCCGTTCAGGCCGTGGCAGGCGGAAGCGCATGTGCTGCCTCTCAGGTAGTATACCTGCCCATCTACGATCCCGATGGTGGTTTTGTAACCGGCGGTGGCTGGATAAACTCTCCTAAAGACGCGCTCGCCGCTGATCTGAATGCTACTGGCAAAGCGAACTTTGGCTTTGTGGCCAAGTATAAAAAGGGCAAAAACGAAGTGGATGGCAACACCGAGTTCCAGTTCCAGAACGGCAACCTCAACTTTAAGAGTTCCTCCCATACAGCGGCCACACTCGTCATTTCCGGCGCCAAGGCCACATACAAGGGCAAAGGCTTCATCAACGGCGGCGGCATGGAGTATGACTTCATGGTGGTGGCCACGGATGGCGACATTAACGGTGGCGGAGGCTACGACAAGTTCCGCATCAAAATCTGGAACGGAGGCGATGTGGTGTATGATAACGCCCGTGGCGCGGCAGACAACGCGGAACTGGGTGATGCGGCCAGACTCGGCGGCGGCTCCATCGTGATTCATGAGAACAAGTCGCTCAATGGAGGCTCAGGTACTAAGAAACTGGCAACCGTTGTCACACCGGAGCAGCTTTCGGCCAGCTTCCTCAACTACCCGAACCCCTACACCGACAGAACGACCATCACCTTCTCCGTGGAGAAAGACGAGCAGTTTGCCCTGGAGGTGTACGATGTAAAAGGTGCGCGGGTGCGCAAGACCGAGGAAGGCATGGCAGAGGCCGGAAAAGTATACGAGTTCGAGTTCTCTGCAAACTCACTGCCGGAAGGCGTATACTTTGCCAGGCTCACGACAGCATCAGGCGTAAAAACGATTAAAATGGTGCTGAAAAAGTAATACCTCTTAAGTATTATCTATTCCAAGTGTAGCCGGCTGCTTCTTGTAGCCGGCTATACTTTTTTAAAGTATAGGATGGGGCTGAGTAGAACATGAGGGTGCCACTTGGTCTATACTTGGATACCTAAATCTGGGGTGGGCAGAAAAAAAATAAGCCTGATTTATACTTCAAGCATCACTTTACCTGCTTCCTTATCTGGTTGAATGTGATACTTCTAAGTCCTGACGCTTTAAGAAGTATAAATCTATATAGAAAAGGAGTATGCTTTCCGTTCACTAAAAACCTGCAACCAATTATTTTAATGAAGGTATAGTATGCATGTCGCCATTCTGAGGGGAAGTGGCGAGGGTATTTAGCCAAAGTACTGAAGTAAAATTTACTATGATTATTTGTAGGTTTATTTTGCAAAAGCTTATCAGGTTAATTGCAGAGTAGGGGACGAAGCATTGCCTGAGAGTCTAAACAACAGCACAACAACATTTCCGGCACGTTATAAAATTAGCCGGGACTTCTTTTTTAATTTCAGACAAAATAGCTTTACTTTGTGCTGAAACATGAGCATGGTATATACATATAGCACCACTTCTACCTGGACAACGCCCGTTGCCCCGGCTGCTAATGTACATTTCCACCATTTCCATCATTCCTCGTAAGAGGAATCCATACTACCATATTGCCCCCGACGGGCGTTGCCCGTATTATACTTTGCCAGCAGCAGGGTATATAGCCTTTTTTTCTACCTCATACCTTTGATACCATAATGCTACGAATAGCAATCCAAAAGTCGGGCAGGCTGAGCGAGGAGTCGCTGAACCTCATCCGCGAGTGCGGTATTTCCTTTATCTACAGCTCCCTCAAACTCAAAACAGAGTGTACCAACTTTCCATTGGAGATTCTTTTCCTCCGCGACGACGATATACCCGGCTATGTGGCCGACGGTGTAGCCGATATCGGCATTGTAGGGGAGAATGTGCTGGTAGAAGAAGGAAAAGCAGACCTGACCGTAGAGCGGCTAGGCTTTTCCAGATGCCGCCTTTCCCTGGCGGTGCCCAGGGGGTCTGATTACGAGTCGGTGCAGGACCTGAACGGCAAAAACATCGCCACTTCTTACCCCAACCTGTTGCAGGCCTTCCTGGAGGCCCGGGGCGTGCAGGCGCATATCCATACTATCAGCGGCTCCGTGGAAATAGCACCAAGCATAGGCTTGGCCGATGCCATTTGCGATATTGTGAGCTCGGGTAGCACCCTGATTAGCAACGGACTCAGAGAAGTGGAGCGCGTGTTTAAGTCGGAAGCTGTGCTGATTGCCAACCCGGAGCTGCCGCAGGAAAAGCAGCAGATACTCGAGAAGCTTCTGTTCCGGATTCATGCCGTGCAACGCGCCAGCCGCGCCAAGTACATCCTGCTCAACTCCCCCAACGATAAGATTGCCGAGATAAGCCGGCTGCTGCCAAGTATAAAAGCACCTACGGTGCTGCCGTTGGCGGAAGAGGGATGGAGTTCGCTGCACTCGGTGGTGAACGAGGATGATTTCTGGGAGATTATCGAGAAGATAAAGGCTGCCGGGGCGCAGGGGATTCTGGTTGTTCCGATTGAAAAAATGATAGTATAAAGCGATGCGCAAATTCATTAACCCAAGCCCGGACGTATGGGCACAGCTGGTAAAGCGCCCGACCAAGAACCTGGAAGAACTGGAACCCGGCATCCTGCAGACGTTTCAACTGGTACAGGAGCAGGGTGACGCGGCTTTGCTACAACTGGCCCACAAGTATGACGGGGTGCAACTGCAAAGCCTGCTGGCCACCGAGGTGGAAATCGCAGCGGCAGAAGTTAAAGTGCCACAGGAACTGAAAGAGGCTATCCTGCAGGCCTACAGCAATATTCAGCTCTTTCATACGCAGCAGGCAGAGCCCGTGCGGCAGGTAGAAACCATGAATGGCGTGAACTGCTGGCGCAAGAGCGTAGCCATCGATAAGGTTGGTTTGTACATTCCCGGAGGCACCGCACCGCTTTTTTCTACTTTGCTGATGCTGGGGGTGCCGGCCCGCATTGCCGGATGCCGGGAAATTATACTTTGCACGCCGCCTGCCAAAGACGGCAGCATCCACCCGGCTATACTTTACACGGCCTCTTTGCTGGGCATCAGCCACATTGTAAAAGCCGGCGGGGCACAGGCCGTCGCTGCTATGGCCTTTGGCACGCAGAGTGTGCCTGCAGTGTATAAAATCTTTGGCCCAGGTAACCAGTATGTCACGGTGGCCAAGCAATTAGTCAGCAAAACCGGGGTTGCCATTGACCTGCCAGCCGGACCTTCGGAAGTGCTGGTGATGGCCGATGAGAGCGCCAACCCGGCTTTCGTGGCTGCCGACCTGCTCTCGCAGGCCGAGCACGGGGCCGACTCGCAGGTAGTGCTGCTGACAACTTCCGAAGAGATACTGCAACAGGTGGAGCAGGAGCTGGATGCACAGCTGAATGTGCTGCCGCGCCGGGAGTTTGCCACAAAAGCGCTAGAGAACAGCCTGGGCGTGGTGCTTGACAGCCGGCAGGAGATGCTGGACTTCTCAAATCTTTACGCGCCGGAGCACCTTATACTTTCCGTGGCTGATTTTGAGGAGCTGATGGATGGTATTACGAATGCTGGCTCAGTGTTTTTAGGCCACTATAGCCCGGAATCTGCCGGTGACTATGCCTCCGGCACCAACCATACTTTGCCGACCAACGGCTATGCCCGCGCTTATAGCGGCGTGTCGCTCGATAGCTTCGTGAAAAAAATCACCTTCCAGTACATTACCCGCGAGGGCTTGCAAATCATCGGCAAAACCATCGAAACCATGGCCGAGGCCGAAGGGCTGGAGGCGCACAAGAATGCCGTAAGTATCCGACTTAAAGAACTAGACCGTGTTTAACCTGAACGATATCATTCGCCCGAATGTGCTGAAGATGAAAGCTTATTCTTCGGCCCGCGACGAATTTAAAGGCAGCGCCAGCATTTTTCTGGACGCCAACGAAAATAACCTCGGCAGCCTGGCCGGCGAAAAGTATAACCGCTATCCTGACCCGCACCAAAAGAAGCTGAAGGCGCGCATTGCCGAAATAAAAGGCGTGCAGCCGGAGCAGATTTTCCTGGGCAATGGCTCTGACGAGGCCATCGACCTGCTTTTCCGGATGGTGTGCCGCCCCGGGCAGGACAGCATGCTGCACCTGCCGCCCACCTACGGCATGTACGAAGTATCGGCTAACCTGAACGAGGTGGCTCTGCAGGCCGTGCAACTGACCGGGGAATACCAGATTCCGGTGGAGGAGGTGCTGCTAAATGTAAAGCCTACGACCAAAATCATATTCATCTGCTCGCCCAACAACCCCACCGGCAACCTGATAGAAACTGAAAGTATAGAGGACATCCTGCGCGCCTTCAACGGGTTGGTGGTAGTAGACGAAGCCTACATTGATTTTGCCGACGCCCGCAGCTGGACTTCCCGCCTGCAGGAGTTTCCGAACCTGGTGGTGCTGCAGACGTTCTCCAAAGCCTGGGGCATGGCCGGGCTACGGTTAGGCCTTGCTTTCGCCTCTAAGGATATTATCTCTGTTTTGGATAAAATCAAGCCGCCATACAACATCAATGAAGCCACGCAGGAGCTGGCACTGCAGGCGCTGGAACGCGGGGAAGCGCTGAAGGACATGATCGAAGAGATTGTGCAGGAGCGCGAGCTGCTGCTGGAAGCTTTGCCCGATCTGCCCGCAGTGGAGCATGTTTACGCCTCCGATGCTAATTTTATACTTGTTAAAGTAACAGATCCAAACGGGATGTATAACTATCTTCTGGATAAAGGTATAGTGGTACGTAACCGTTCCTCTCTGCCTGGCTGTGAAGGCTGCCTGCGCATCTCCGTCGGCACCCTGGAAGAAAACCAGCGCCTGCTGCAGGCTATTGCAGAATTCAAATAAAAGCGTTGCCCGTATCTCGTATCACGTACTAAGACTTACACTAAGTCAATCTCCCAAAGTCGTGATACCTGATACGTGTTACTTGATACGTAATCAAAGAAATGAAAAAAGCACTTTTTATAGATCGCGACGGCACCATACTGGTTGAGCCGCCAACAGATTACCAGGTGGATTCTTTGGAGAAATTTGCCTTTATCCCGAAGTCCATCACCAACCTGGCCCGCATTTACCGGGAAATGGACTATGAGTTTGTGATGGTGACGAACCAGGATGGCCTGGGCACTGACTCTTATCCGGAGCATACGTTCTGGCCCTATCAGAACAAGATGCTCGAAATCCTGGAGAGCGAAGGCATTACGTTTGATGAAATCCTCATTGACCGCAGCTTTGAGCACGAGGGGCTGGAGACACGCAAGCCCGGCATCGGGATGATGAAAAACTACCTGGCCGGGGAGTATGACCTGGCCAACAGCTACGTCATCGGCGACAGGCTAACGGACGTGAAGCTGGCGCAAAACCTGGGGGCGCAAGCCATCTTCATCGGGGAATCTTCAGCCGACGGAGCAGCGCTGAGCACCACCAATTGGGATGAGATTTATACTTTCCTGAAGCAGCAGCGCACCGGCCGCACAGCCCGCGTCCGCCGCAGTACCTCCGAAACAGATATCCAAGTGGATCTGAATTTGGATGGTTCCGGCAAGTCAAGCATCCAGACAGGCATCGGTTTCTTTGATCATATGCTGGAGCAGGTGGCCAGGCACGGCAAAGTGGATTTAAGCATACAGGTAAAAGGCGACCTGCACATCGACGAGCACCACACCATCGAGGATACGGGGCTTGCCTTGGGCGAGGCTTTTCTGCAGGCGCTCGGCGATAAGCGGGGCATCAGCCGCTATGGTTTTTTTATACTTCCCATGGACGAGGCCCTGGCGCAGGTAGCCATCGATTTTAGTGGTCGCCCCTGGGCGGTATGGAAGGCGGACTTTAAACGCGAGAAAGTAGGGGGGATGCCCACGGAGATGTTCTTCCACTTCTTCAAGTCCTTCTCCGATACGGCCAAGGCGAACCTGAACATCAAGGTAGAAGGAGACAACGAGCACCATAAGATAGAGGCCATCTTCAAAGGATTTGCCCGCGCCATACGCATGGCCGTGGAGCGCAACCTGCACGATACTTCTATCCCCAGCACCAAGGGTACTCTCTAATAGGAAAGTATAAAACAGCAAGCGGCGCTACAATTCGTAGCGCCGCTTGCTGTTTTATACTTTGTCGTGTTTATAAATGCGAGCGGAGCCAGTCTTTGGCGGGCTCAATGTCCTCGAAAGCCTGTATGTAACTGGGATAGTCAGCAAGCTTCACGGTTTTATCCGCCGAAAGGCGACTAAGCACACTGGGTGAGTAGACCCAGGCGAACAGTTTCAGGCCCTGTTTCTCCATTTCCGGAAACCATTCCTCGGCCAGCCACCGCAAGGCGGCAGACCACTGGCCCTCCACGTGGGTATTGTCGTTCAGGATACGGTAACAGGCAGTATCTTTCATAAATCTCAATATTCTCTCACAGCCAGTTACTACCGAGTCATAGTTCTGATAGCCTCTCCAGTTGACATAAAGCCACTCTTCCATCTGATTAAACTCGATGGCGATGGTATTATCTCTATACAGAAGTTGGGTGCGGGTTCGTCTCATAAAATTGCCAGCTTTACGGAAGGGCTACAAAGTAAACACTGTAAAGGCAGGAATTCAAGTAAAAGTATACTTCCTTTCTTCAGCCGGGGAGGGCTGATGGCACGTAAATTACAAATAGTAAGCTACCAATAAAAAACGTGCATGTTCCGCGTATAGCGCCACCTGATTTTGCAAATGTAGAAGATAATCAATAATTTAGAATTTTAGCTTTTCTACAAGCGGATTATTTTTCTCATTAAGCATGCCCGCGCCTGGTAAGCTACTGTTACCATTGCGCCCGAGCCATCATGAAGTACTTTGTTTTCTTTCTTTCCTTTTTATTCTCTTTTAATGCCTATTCCGGGGCGGATAGCACTTCCGTAAAGACTCGTTATGCAGTGGCAGAAAAATTGGCTACTGCCATTCGCTTTAAAACGATTTCTGCCTTAGAGCCCGAAGATTTCCAGTACGGGGAGTTTAGCAAGCTCCACGCCTACCTGGCCGATGCCTTTCCGCTGGCCCATGATCGGCTGCAAGTGGAGGTGATAAACGACTACAGTCTGTTATTTACCTGGCAGGGGCAAAACCCGAGTTTAAAGCCGGTGCTGTTCATGGCGCACATGGATGTGGTGCCAGTGGAGGCCGCCTCGGAGGAAGATTGGCTGGAGGATCCTTTTGCCGGCGTGGTGAAGGACGGTTTTGTGTGGGGCCGCGGCACCATGGACGACAAGTATAGGGTAGTGACGATGCTGGAAGCGGTAGAGCGGCTTCTGGAGCAGGGCTATGAGCCGGAGCGCACCTTATACCTGGCTTTCGGGCACGATGAAGAAATCGGTGGCGACGAGGGCGCGGGAAAAATAAGCGAGCACCTGCAGCAACTGGGGGTGCAACTGGAGGCGGTTTTTGATGAGGGGCTGGCTGTGGCCGAGGACGTTATCCCTGGCATAAAGGAGCCCCTGGCCCTGGTAGGCACTGCTGCCAAAGGCAGTCTGAACCTGCTGCTTACCGTGAAAGGAGAGGGCGGGCATTCCTCCGCGCCACCTTCCGAAACGCCCATCGGCATTCTGAGCCGCGCCATCAGCCGCCTGCAGCAGAATCCCTTCAAGCCAAGGCTTACCTCCACTACCCGCGAGTCGATGGAAATCCTGACTGAGCGCATGGGCGGCAAGTATAAATTTGCGATGCGGCACTATGGGCTGTTCAAGAAAAAGATACTCAAGAAACTGTCAGAAGACCAGGCCACGGATGTACTGATTCGCACGAAGCTGGTGCCCACCATTATTGCCGGGGGCGAGAAAAACAACGTGCTGCCCCGGCAGGCAACCGCTGTACTCAATGTGCGCATCCTCAATGGGGAGACCGACCAGACTGTGATAGACTATGTGCGCAAGGTGATAAAGGACGACCGGGTGGAAATCTCCCAGTATGGTGTGTACACGCCCCCTTCGCCCGAAACGCCAACAGACACTTGGGTATATGATGCCTTGAAAACCACCATTCTGCAAACTTTTCCGGATGCGCTGGTGGTGCCTGCACTTTTCCCCGGTGCCACAGACGCACGGCACTACAGCAACCTAACCACCAATATTTTCAGGTTTGCGCCACAGGTCGTGAACCGGGAGTCTGCCCAGTTGGTCCATAACGTGAACGAGCGGATAGGAGTGGAGGTGCTGGAGAAAAGTATAAGCTTTTATGTAGCCCTTGTTCTAAATACCTGTGGCAGTGCCGAAATAGAGCAGTTGGCTGACCTGGAAGAGGCCTTCTACGGGATAATTTCGGAGTGAGCCCGGAAAATTAATTTAAGGGAAGGTTTGTTTTATCCGCTTTAGCTTCTACATTTGCAAGTGTAGGGGATGATAAACACAGTCTCCATACTATCAGAAAAAGACACAATGATTCAGAATCTTCATACAGCATGGTGGTGGCACGTTACGGAAAGTATCGTGGACAGCCATTCTATGCCAAATATGAAGTAACATATAAAGCATTAATCCAAGGGTATAAAAGGCCTGCTGTTCACGAGAATGGCAGGCCTTTTTGTTTTTCATCACCTCAAAGCAACATGAGTAAGTATAAACTAACCACCACGTACAAGCAACTTCTGGCCGACACACTGACGCCGGTGAGCGTGTACCTGAAGCTGCGCGACAAGTTCCCGAACAGCATCCTGCTCGAAAGCTCCGATTACCACGGCGCCGAAAACAGCTTCTCCTACATCTGCTGCAACCCCATGGCCAGTATAAAAGCCGAGCAGGAGGTGCTGACCGAAACCTTCCCGGACGGAACGGTGAGAACCACAGCCATCACCAAAGAAACCGATGTGCCGGGCCTGCTGGCCGGATTCTCGAAGAGCTTTGAGGTGGAGGAGAACAAGCAGTTTAACTTCATCCACAACGGCCTGTTTGGCTACATGAGCTATGATGCCGTTCGCTACTACGAGGACATAGCCATCACGAAAAAAGAAGGCCGCGCCAGTATTCCGGATTTATACTATGCCGTGTACCGCCACATCATCGCCATCAACCACTTCACCAACCAGGCCTATATTTTTGCGCACAACTACAACCAGGGTGATGATGACGGCATTGCGCAGCTGGAGGCAATTCTCAATAGCCGCAACATCCCGAGCTTTACCTTTAAAACCACCGGTCAGGAGGAGCATAATATTTCGGGTCAGGAGTTTCTGCAGAACATTGCCAAGGCAAAGGAGCACTGCTTCCGGGGCGATGTGTTTCAGTTGGTATTGTCGCGCCGCTTTGCCCAGGGCTTTCAGGGGGATGAGTTTAACGTGTACCGCGCCCTGCGCTCCATCAACCCTTCGCCGTACTTGTTTTACTTCGATTATGGCAGCTTTAAAATCTTCGGTTCTTCGCCGGAGGCGCAGCTGGTGATAAAAGACCAGAAAGCAAGCATTTACCCGATTGCCGGCACGTTCCGCAGAACCGGTGATGACGCGGCCGATGCAGCTTTGGCCGAAAAACTGCTGGCCGACCCCAAGGAAAACGCAGAGCACGTGATGCTGGTGGACCTGGCCCGCAACGATTTGAGTCGCAACGGCCACAGTGTGGAAGTCGAGACCTTCCGCGAAATTCAGTTCTACTCGCACGTGATTCACCTGGTGTCCAAAGTAACGGGCACGCTGCACAGCCAGGAAGATGCACTGAGGATGGTGGCCAGCACCTTCCCGGCCGGTACGCTCTCCGGGGCACCCAAGCACAAGGCTATGCAGCTCATCGACAAGTATGAAACCACCAACCGCAACTTCTACGGCGGCTGCATCGGCTTCCTCGACTTCAACGGCAACTTCAACAGCGCTATCATGATTCGCTCGTTTCTGAGCAAAGACTACAGGTTATACTTCCAGGCCGGTGCCGGCATTGTGGCGGCCTCTGACCCGGAGAGCGAGCTGCAGGAGGTAGACAATAAACTGATGGCGCTGCGCCGCGCCCTGGAACTGGCCCAAAACATCAATTAACATGCAAGTACTCGTCATCGACAACTACGACTCGTTTACCTATAACCTGGTGCACCTGCTGCAGGAACTGGGCGCCACGGTAACCGTGCGCCGCAACGACAAAACCACACTCGAAGAGGTAGGCCAGTATGATAAGATTATGCTCTCGCCAGGGCCCGGCATTCCGGAAGAGGCGGGGCTTCTGAAAGAGATTATCCGCACTTATGGCGCCAGCAAAGATTTGTTTGGCGTATGCCTCGGTCATCAAGCGATAGGAGAAGTATACGGCGGCAAACTGTTTAACAGCAATGAAGTATGGCACGGGGTAGCCACACCGGTGCAGGTGGTTTGTGAAGAGGAACCGCTCTTTGAGGGGCTGCCTAAGGAGTTTGAAACCGGCCGCTATCACTCCTGGCTGGTAGAAGAGGATTTGCCCGAGTGCCTGGTAGCCACGGCCGTGGATGAGCAAGGCCGTATCATGGCGCTGCGCCACAAGGAGCACAACGTGCGCGGCGTGCAGTTCCACCCTGAGTCGGTGCTGACCAAGCATGGCCGGGAGATGATCAAGAACTGGTTATTTAGTTAAGAGTTGAGAGTTAAAAGTTAAGAGTCGTGTTACGTGTGTCGTTATACTTGATATGCTGAAAAAACCATGAAAGAAATACTAAACCACTTATTCGAACATAAAACGCTGACCAAGGAGCAGGCGCGGGAGGTGCTGGCCGATATTACCAAAGGCAAGTATAACCAGAGTCAGGTGTCCTGCTTCCTGACCGTGTTTATGATGCGCAGCATTACGGTGGAGGAATTGGAAGGCTTCCGCGACGCGCTGTTGGAGCTCTGTCACCGCGTGGACCTGGAGGCCTACAACCCGATTGACCTGTGCGGTACGGGCGGCGATGGAAAGGATACCTTTAATATCTCTACGCTATCTTCCTTTGTTGTAGCGGCGAATGGCGTGGCGGTGGCCAAGCACGGTAACTATGGCGTGTCTTCGTCCTGCGGTTCTTCTAACGTGCTGGAGGCGCTGGGCATTAAGTTTACCACCGATACAGATGCCCTCGAGCGCAGCATCGAAAAGTATAACATCTGCTTTTTGCATGCCCCGCTGTTCCACCCGGCGATGAAAGGTGTGGGCGCCATCCGGAAAGATTTGGGGGTAAAGACCTTCTTTAACATCCTGGGCCCGATGGTGAACCCGGCTTTCCCGAAGCGCCAATTGGTAGGCGTGTATAGCCTGGAACTGGCCCGCATGTACAGCTACCTGTATCAGCAAACCGATACCCGCTATACCATTCTACACAGCCTGGACGGTTACGACGAAGTTTCGCTGACCAGTCCCTTCAAAGTAATCTCCGACAACAAAGAGGCCTTGCTGGACCCGGCTGCGCTTGGCTTGCCTACCCTGAAACAAGAGCAAATTAGAGGGGGTGGAAGTATCGCATCGGCTGCCGACATCTTCCTGAAGGTGCTGAAAGGAGAGGGCACCGTAGCCCAGACTGCCGTGGTATCGGCTAATGCTGCCATGGCACTGCAGTGCGCGCGCCCGGAACTGGCGCTGCAGGAGGCAGTAAGTATAGCTAAAGAAACACTTGAATCCGGGAAGGCTTACCAATTATTTAGCAGCCTGGTAAATGACCAGAAACTAGTGGAGGCGTAAGACCTCCCCCTGCCCCCTCCTAAAAACAGGAGGGGGTAAACAAGAGTTACAACTCATACTTAAAGTTGATTTGAGTAGTGCTGGCTCTTTCAAGTAAATTAGACAAGTCGCTTTCTCAACACTCCCGCCTGTTTTTAGGAGGGGGGTAAGGGGGAGGTAAATAAAAAACAACATGAACATACTCGAACAAATCATCGCCACCAAGTATAAAGAAGTAGCTGAACGCAAGGAGCTCTACCCGGTAAAGCTGCTGGAGAAGAGTTTATACTTCGAGACGCCCTGCATTTCGCTGGAGCGTTACCTGCTGCGCCCCGACAAGAGCGGTATCATTGCCGAAATCAAGCGCAAGTCTCCTTCCAAAGGCGATATCAACCCTTATGTGTCGGTGGAGCGCACATCAGTTAGCTACATGCAGGCGGGTGCCTCAGCGCTGTCGGTGTTGACGGATGGGCCATACTTTGGTGGCAAGAATGAGGACCTGATGACGGCCCGCAAGTTTAACTATTGCCCCATTCTACGCAAGGATTTCACGGTGGATGAATATCAGATTGTGGAGGCCAAATCGATTGGGGCTGATGCCATACTTTTAATTGCTGCTGCGCTGGAGCCTTTTCGGCTGAAGCAACTGGCAGCTTTTGCCCGCTCCCTGGGACTGGAAGTGCTGCTCGAAGTACATAACCTGGAAGAGCTGCAGCAAACGCTTTGCGATGAGGTAACCGTAGTGGGTGTGAATAACCGTAACCTGAAGGACTTTGTGACGGACATAAATACCTCTCTGGAGCTGGCTAACCATATTCCGAGTGGCATCACCAAAGTGTCCGAGAGCGGCATCAGCAAGCCTGAAATCCTGGTTACACTTCGAGCGGCAGGCTACAACGGTTTCCTAATCGGAGAGACCTTCATGCAGAACAGCCGTCCGGGCCAATCCGCCGCCGCCTTCATCAAAGAGTTTAAGCAGCTGCTGGCGCAACCTGCTGTAGTGTAGAGTTAAGAGTTAAAAGTTAAGAGTTGTGAAAATCAAAATATGCGGCCTGCGCGACCCGGATAACATCCGGCAGGTGGCGGCGCTCGGGCCCGACTACATGGGCTTTATCTTCTACGAGGGCTCCAAACGCTATGCGGAAGGTCATATAACGCCGGAGTTGCTGGTAGAGCTGCCGCAAAGTATAAAAAAGACGGGTGTGTTCGTGAATGCTCCATTCGAAAGTATAAAAGCGACCGTGGAGAAGTATAAGCTCGATGCTGTGCAGCTGCACGGAAAGGAGTCGCCAAGAGGATGCGCCGATGTAAAAGAATTGGGTGTGGAGGTAATTAAGGTTTTTTCGGTGGATGACCGCTTTGTTTTCGAGAACACGCTGCTCTACGAGTCCAGCGCCGACTACTTTCTATTCGACACCAAAGGGCAGGAGTATGGCGGCAACGGCATTCCTTTCGATTGGGAACTGCTCACCGGTTACCTATCGCCAAAGCCATACTTCCTGAGCGGTGGCCTGAACCTGGAGAACGTCAAGCACCTGGACAAGGTCCGCCCGCAGCCTTATGCCATCGATGTGAACAGCGGTTTTGAGGAGGAGCCGGGGTTGAAGAAGGTGGAGAAGCTGAAGGAACTGTTTCAGTTAGTAAGAAAAGTATAAAAAAGTATAAACCCACCACAACCCCTCCGAGGAGGGGAATCAAGGTTACTGAATATTCCCCTCTTGGGAGGGGCAGGGGTGGGTTGCTTATAAAGTATAAAACATGACTGTGCTGAGTGAAAGAGCTAAAGTGTGATGTTTTAAAACTCATAACTATTAACTCTCAACTCTTAACTAAAATAAAATGAGCTATCACGTTAACGAAAAAGGATTTTACGGCAAGTTCGGAGGGGCCTACATCCCCGAGATGCTGTACCCGAATGTGGAGGAGCTGCGGCAGAATTACCTGCGCATCATACAGGAGCCGGACTTTCAGCAGGAGCTGCAGGCGCTGCTAAAGGATTATGTAGGCCGCCCTTCGCCTTTATACTTTGCGCCGCGCCTTTCCGAAAAGTATAACACCAGAGTATACCTCAAGCGCGAGGACCTCAACCATACCGGTGCCCACAAAATCAACAACACCATCGGGCAGGTTTTGCTTGCCAAGCGATTAGGCAAAAAGCGCATCATCGCTGAAACCGGAGCCGGTCAGCACGGCGTGGCAACAGCGACTGTTTGCGCGCTGATGGGATTGGAGTGCATCGTGTATATGGGCGAAGTGGACATTGAACGCCAGGCGCCAAACGTGGCCCGCATGAAGATGCTGGGCGCGCAGGTAGTAGCGGCCACCAGTGGAAGCAAGACTTTAAAAGATGCCACCAACGAGGCTATCCGTGACTGGATTAACAACCCGGAAGACACTTACTACATCATTGGTTCTGTGGTGGGGCCGCACCCGTACCCGGACATGGTGGCCCGTTTTCAGGCGGTGATTTCCGAGGAGATTAGGGCACAGTTGCTGGAGAAGGAAGGCACCGAGTTGCCAACCTATGTCGTGGCCTGCGTGGGCGGCGGCAGCAATGCGGCGGGTGCTTTTTACCATTACCTGGATGAGTCGGAAGTACAGCTGGTGGCCGTAGAGGCAGCAGGCAAAGGTATCCATTCCGGTGAGTCGGCGGCTACTTCTATACTTGGTAAGGATGGTATCATCCACGGCAGCCGCACCTTGCTCATGCAAACCGAGGACGGGCAGATTACCGAGCCATACTCTATTTCGGCTGGTTTGGATTACCCGGGCGTGGGGCCGCTGCACGCGCATTTGTTCGAGAGCGGCCGTGCCCGCTTTGAGAATGCCACCGACGAGGAAGCCCTGCAGGCAGTGCTGGAGCTAACCCGATTGGAGGGAATTATCCCGGCGCTGGAGAGTGCGCACGCGCTGGCAGTGCTGGAGCGCCTGCAGGCCAAGCCCGATGATATTGTGGTAATTAACCTCTCCGGCCGCGGTGACAAAGACTTATCTACCTACCTAAAGCATTTTCATTTCGATGAGCAATAGAATCAAGCGCCTGTTTGCGCAGAAGCCGAAGGGTATACTTTCGGTATACTTTACAGCAGGCTTCCCGAACCTGAACGATACTGAAACTATCATCCTGGAGCTGGAGAAAAACGGCGTGGACCTGCTGGAGATTGGCATGCCTTTCTCCGACCCATTGGCTGATGGGCCCACCATCCAAGCCAGTAGCACCGTCGCCTTAAAGAATGGCATGACCATTCCGAAATTGTTTGAGCAGCTGCAGGATATCCGCCAGAAAACCCAGATTCCGCTGGTGCTGATGGGCTACCTGAACCCGGTGATGCAGTATGGCGTGGAGCGTTTCTGCCAGAAAGCCGCAGAGGTTGGCATTGACGGCATTATTCTGCCGGACCTGCCCCTGCAGCAATATGTGGAGGAGTTTAAGGAGCTGTTCGAGAAGTATAACCTGAGCAAGGTTTTCCTTATCACGCCACAAACACCGGAGGCCCGTATCCGGGAAATCGACAGCCTCAGCAACGGCTTTATTTACATGGTGTCGTCGGCCTCCACGACGGGTAAAACGGTGGGTTTGGCCGAGCAAAGCCAGGCATACTTTCAGCGGGTGGCCGGCATGCAGTTGCAGAATCCCGGCGTGATTGGCTTCGGCATCCACGACAAGGATACTTTTGAGGCTGCCTGTACGCATGCCAGCGGCGCCATTATCGGCAGTGCTTTTGTGAAGGCGCTGCAGCGGGAGGGAAGCCTCTCGGAGAACATCAAATCATTCATCCAAAGTATCAAAAACTAACATGATCATACAACTGCAGCAAGGGATTCCGGCGGAGCTGAAGGAAAACATTCTGAAGCAGGTACAGGAAATCGGCTACAAAGCCAATGAAGTCGTTACGCAGCAGGCGCACTACCTGGTGGCCATCGGAAAAAAGGAGTTCGACATTCGCCAGATTGGGCAGCTGCCGGGCGTGGCCGACATTCACCGGGTGTCTGAAGAGTATAAACTTATCTCCCGCAGGTGGCGCGTGGAGCCGACCCGCATCGACTTGGGTGACGGGGTAATGGTAGGCGAAGGCAACTTTAGCATCATGGCTGGCCCGTGCTCTATTGAGGGCGAAGAACAGGTGGAGCGTGTGGTGGCGCACCTGGTGGAGAACAACGTGAAAATTATGCGGGGCGGGGTGTTCAAGCCGCGCAGTTCGCCTTACGCCTTCCGGGGCCTGGGGATAGATGGCCTGAAAATGTTCCACCGCATCTGCCGCGAAAACGGCATTAAGATTATTACGGAGGTGATGCAGGTGTCGCAGATAGAGGAAATGGTGGATTATGTGGATGTGTTTCAGGTGGGGGCGCGCAACAGCCAGAACTTTAATCTGTTGGATGCCCTGGGTGAGGCGCAGAAGCCGGTACTGCTGAAGCGCGGTATCTCGGGTACGCTGGAAGAACTGCTGCAGGCGGCCGAGTACATCTTCTCCAACGGTAACGAGAAAATTATGCTTTGTGAGCGCGGTATCCGCGGCTACGAAAAAGCCTACCGCAATATTCTCGACCTGAACGCGGTGCCGGTACTGAAAGAGAAAACGCACCTGCCCGTAATTGTGGACCCATCGCACGGCATTGGCTTGCGCGACTATGTGGCAAGTATGGCCTTGGCTTCGGTGATGGCGGGAGCAGATGGTGTGATTTACGAAACGCACTATACGCCGGAAAAGGCTTTCTCAGACGGGCAGCAAACGTTGAATTTCCAGGAGTCGGAGCGCTTAATTAAGCGTATGCGACAGGCGTACGAGCTGCGGGAGAGCTTTTAGTTATTCGTTATTGGTTAATCGTTGTTCAAATAGGAACATACCGCAAGTTTGCAACTTGTGGTTACTATGAGGTAAGTTTTCAACTTGCGCCAGTTACAAACTGGCTACAAATGCAGCTACAAGTTACCGCTCCGCTCAAACTTGCGGCATATATGATTTTATATGGCGCGAGCGTCATCGCTCGTGACTAACTATAGCTTGGGCCTCTGGCCCAGTTGAATTATAGACTCTACATTATAGTATGACATGGATAGCAAATCCGTGCCAGTAAAATAGGTTATCTTCAGAAGTAAAAAGCCCGGTACATCATCTGCACCGGGCTTTTATACTTTAGTTTACTTCTTTGTTGAGCGTCTCGTCTAACCAGTTGAAGAACTCACGCTGCCACACAATCGCATTTTGCGGCTGCAGTACCCAGTGGTTCTCGTCCGGCAAGTATACCAGGCGGCTCTTGATGCCCTTCAGTTGCGCCAGTTGGTAGGCCTGTAGGCCTTGCTCAATCGGCACGCGGTAGTCCCGGCCACCCTGGAAGATCAGGATTGGCGTGTCCCACTTATTGGCGTATTCGCTTGGGTTGAAGTCCTTGTAGCTCTGTGGCGACTTGGTGTCCCAGTATGGTCCTTTCAGCTCGTTGTTGGCAAAGAACATTTCCTCTGTAGTGCCATACCAGCTGCGCATGTCGAACAGACCGTTGTGGGAGATGAAGGTCTTGAAGCGTCCTTCATGCACGCCTGCCAGCATGAACACCGAGTAGCCACCGTAGCTGGCGCCAATCGCACCCAATCTGTCTTTGTCAACATAAGGCTCTTTTGCCACATCATCAATGGCAGACAGGTAATCGCGAATAGGCTGTCCACCCCAATCGCCGCTGATTTGGCGGTTCCACTCTTCGCCGTGGCCCGGCATGCCGCGACGGTTAGGCGCTACCACAATGTAGCCCTGCGCAGCGATCAGTTGCAGGTTCCAGCGGTAAGAATAGAACTGCGTAAGGGCCGACTGCGGGCCGCCCTGGCAGTACAACAGGGTAGGGTATTTCTTATTCGGGTCGAAATCCGGCGGATACACCACCCACGAGAAGAGGTCTTTGCCGTCGCTGGCCTTTGTTACGCGCGGCTCTACTTTGCTCTTGGCCAGTTTCGAGAATACTTCGTCGTTTACCTTTGTGAGCTGCGTCAGCTTACCCGACTTTGGCTCCAGGCGATACAGTTCCGGGGCATGGTTCATGTCGTTGCGCGACACGATAAGCTCCTTGCCAGCCTGGCCCACAATGCTGTTTACGTCGAACTGTCCTTTGGTAACCTGTCGTATACTTTTGGCGGAGAACTTGTCCAGGTTCTTCGGAAGGGCAATCTCGTATACTTGTATCGTGCCTTTGGTAGGGGCAACAAACCAGATCTTGCTGCCGTCGTTGCTCCACTCAAATGAGTTTATCGTCTCATCCCAGTCTTTGGTCAGGCTATACTTTTTGCCGGATTTGGTGTCGAGCACGATCAGCTCATTCTGGTCAGCTTCGTTGCCTTCCTCATCCATCTGTAACCAGGCCAGTTTAGAACCATCCGCGCTAAAGACAGGGTGCGTGTCGTAGCCCTTGTTATCCTCGGTCAGGTTTGTGGTTTTGCCGCTGGCGATGTCGTAGCGGTAGATATCGGTGTTGGTGCTCACGGCATACTCCTTGCCATACTTTTTCTTGCTCACGTAAAGTATAGCTTTGCTGTCCGGGCTCCAGATAACGTCTTCCTTGCCGCCGAATGGCATTTGCGGGGTGTCGTACGCTTCCCCCTCCATGATATCTACCGGTGTGCCCAGCTGGCCATTGTTGTAGCTGGCGAAGAAGATGTGCTGAAACTTACCGTCTTCCCAGGTATCCCAATGGCGGTAATTCAGGTCGTCGTACACGTACGCATTCGCCTTTTTGAGGTCCGGGTGCTTATCCGAGCTGTGCATTTCTTTGATAAGGACTTCGCGGGAGAAGAGCAGGTGCTTGCCATCAGGGGAGAAGCGCACGTTGCTCAGGCCGCCTTCCACGTTGGTCAGTTGCTTCGGTTCGCCCTTTCCGCCTGCCAATTGCCACAGCTGCCCTTTGTGCAGGTACACGATGTCGCCTGTTTTCTTATCAATGTGCACTACGCTCTCGCCGCCTTTGGAAGAAGTCAGCTGTGTGGGTTGCCCGCCGGTAACAGGAATCGCGTAGAGGTTGCGCTCACTGCTGTTTTCTTCCACATTGGGGTAACCTACGCCATAAATCACGGACTTTCCGTCGAGGGTTATAGTCTCAGCAGAAACCCGGCCCAGTTTCCAGAGCAGTTCGGGCGTCATGCGCTGCTGTGCCTGCGCAAAGCTTACGGCAAACACACCAGCCAGTAAAAGTGTCTTTTTCATACTTCAAATTTAAGCCAAAAGCCGGTATTCTGAAATGAAGTATAAAGGATGTGGCAAGAAGAAATAGCGATTATTTGGTGGATTTATACTTTGCAGCCCTTATATTTGTGTCAATGAAAGGCACAATGGCTCATATGCACCATCATCATGCACGAAGCAACAGTTTCGGAGCCAATAGCCTATGGATTTGCTAAACGTATATTAACCTATACATCCAAAAGCCTGACTCCGTAAAGAGTCAGGCTTTTTTGTTTTAGATCAGGATTTTCAGGATTAAAGGATTGGCAGGATTTATACTTTAACGGCCTGAAGTGTCTCGGCTTTGCTTTCATAAAGAAGTATAAATGCGTATTTGATAATCGCGTTTGGTGTAAGGTAAAAACTGATTCCACGGTAGTGCTTTTTAACTCTTAACTCAAAACTCTTAACTCATAACTAACTAAATGAACCTGGTTATAGTTGATTACAAGGCCGGTAATGTGCAGTCGGTGCAGTTTGCACTGGAGCGGCTGGGCGTGCAGGCCACACTGAGCTCGGATGCCGATACCATCAAGGCGGCCGACAAAGTGATTTTCCCGGGGGTAGGGCAGGCGGCCTCGGCCATGGCCCAGCTCAGGGCCCGCAACCTGGACAAGCTGCTGCCCACGCTGGAGCAGCCGTTTTTTGGCGTTTGCCTGGGCATGCAGCTGCTCTGCCAGCACTCCGAAGAGGGTAACACCGACCTGCTCAACATCATTCCGCTGCCGGTAAAGCATTTCGAAACCGATCTGAAAGTGCCGCACATGGGCTGGAACCAGCTAGAAAACCTAAAGTCGCCGTTGTTTGAAGGGCTGGCGGAGCAAGAGTACGTCTACTATGTGCACAGTTATTACGTGCCGGTGAGCGAGTATACGATTGCCCAAACCTCGTACCCGGAGCCTTTTTCGGCTGCCTTACAGTATAAAAACTTCTACGCCGCGCAGTTTCACCCCGAGAAGAGCGGGGCTGCCGGTTCACAGATACTTAAAAACTTCCTTGCCTTATGATGGAAATTATCCCTGCCATAGACATAATCGGCGGCCAGTGCGTGCGTCTGACCGAGGGCGACTTCGCGCAGCAAACCACCTACGACAGCAACCCGCTGGAGGTAGCCAAGCGTTTTGAAGCCAGTGGCATCAAGCGCCTGCACCTGGTAGACCTGGACGGCGCCCGCGCCAAAAAGCCCGTTAACCTGGCCGTGCTGGAAAGTATAGCCGCCAACACCAACCTGACGATAGATTTTGGCGGCGGCCTGCAGTCGGATGAGGCGGTGAAACAGGCCTTTAACGCAGGAGCTGCGCAAATCACGGCCGGAAGTATCGCCGTGCGCGAGCCGGAAACGGTGAAATGCTGGCTATTAAAGTATGGGGCTGAGAAAATCATCATCGGGGCGGATTTTAAAGGCACCAACATTGCCATTTCCGCCTGGACCGAGGAGAGTAAATACCCCTTGCAGGACTTCATTTCCGGCTACGTGCAGACAGGTGCGAAGCTGTTTATCTGTACCGACGTGAGCAAGGACGGTAAACTTCAGGGCCCGTCCCTCAACACCTATCGTCACCTGAAGCTCACCTTGCCGGAAGCCGGGATTATTGCCAGCGGCGGCGTAACAACCATAGAAGACCTGGAGCAGCTGCAGGAAATCGGCGTAAAAGGAGCCATTATTGGCAAAGCCATTTACGAGGGCACCATTCAATTAAAAGACTTAGTGCGATTCTTATGTTAACCAAACGGATCATTCCCTGCCTGGATATTAAGGACGGCCGCACCGTAAAAGGGGTGCAGTTCGAGAACATCCGCGACGCTGGCGACCCGGTGGAGCTGGCCAAATGGTATGCCGAGCAAGGTGCCGACGAACTCGTATTCCTCGACATCACTGCCACCAACGAAGGGCGTAAAACCTTTGCCCAACTTGTGCGCGAGATTGCCCGACACATCGACATTCCGTTTACCGTGGGTGGTGGCATTAGTTCGGTAGCCGATGTAGAGGTGCTGCTGCAGAACGGAGCCGACAAGGTTTCCGTGAACTCCTCGGCCATTAAAAATCCGCAGTTGGTGGAAGAGCTTGCCAGGCACTTCGGCAGCCAATGCGTTACCGTGGCCATCGACACCAAGTATAAAGAGGAGACCGGTTGGAAAGTATACACCCGCGCCGGAACCATTGAAACCGAGTATAAAACGGTGGCCTGGGCAAAGCAGGTAGTGGAATTAGGAGCCGGCGAGCTATTACTGACAAGTATGAACAACGACGGCACCAAAGCGGGCTTTGCCTTGGATATTACCAGAGAGGTGGCCCAGGCCGTTTCCGTTCCGGTAATCGCTTCGGGTGGTGCCGGAAGTATTGATCACTTTGCCGATGCCTTTCTGAAAGCCCATGCCGATGCTGCGCTGGCTGCCAGTCTGTTTCACTTCCGCGAGCTGGCCATCCCTGACCTGAAGCAATACCTGAAAGCCCAAGGCGTGGCGGTGCGGGTATAATTTTGAATGAGTGGATGAGTGCATGAGTGAATTAATGCACCTACCACTGACTCCGGAATTTTTCTGGTGACTACGGGTGTGGGTGAGTCTCCAGACTCGCTTGTATAAGTTTAAAAGCGAGTCTGGAGACTCGCACGCACGAAGCGTCACCGGCTGGATGCCGGCGCCAGGTATTTATACTTTCTACCTCTCAACTCTTAACTCATAACTTTTAACTCTAAACTTTCACGAAGTGAACTTAGATTTCGATAAAGCCGGTGGACTGGTGCCCGCCGTGATACAGGATAATACAACCGGCCAGGTGCTGATGCTGGGCTACATGAACCAGGAAGCGCTGGATCAAACCAAGCAGGAGGGGGTGGTAACGTTTTTCTCCCGCTCCAAAAACCGCCTCTGGACTAAAGGCGAAACATCCGGAAATACCTTACAGGTAATAAGTATAGCCCAGGACTGTGACGCTGATTCGCTGCTCATTAAAGTAAAGCCAAACGGCCCCACCTGCCATACCGGTAGCACCAGCTGCTTCGGGGAGGAGGAAGCAGCTAATCGAACGAAGGCGATTCAGTTTATCGCGCAGCTGGAGCAGGTGATTCAGGAGCGTAAGGCCAATCCAGTGGAAGGCTCTTATACGAACTTCCTGTTTGATAAGGGCGTGAACAAAATCGCCCAGAAAGTAGGGGAGGAAGCCGTGGAAACGGTGATTGATGCAGTGGCTGGTAAACTGGATACAATGAAAGGCGAAGCGGCTGATCTGATTTACCACCTGCTCGTTTTGCTGGCAGCCACCGGTCTGGAGCTGAAAGATGTGGTAGCTGTGCTGCAGGAGCGCCACCAGAAGTAGCAGATTAGCCGATAAGGCAACCCTGTCAGCTGTTCTATACTTTTTGGCAGAGCTATACTTTATGTTGCCGTAACAAAATCCCGGACGGCATCTGCTACTTCGCCGCCGCGCTCCTCCTGCACAAGATGGCCAGCCTTATACCTGATGGTTTTGGCTTCCGGGAACTCCTGCTGCCATTTGTCCAGGAAATGGACAGGCAGTAGTTTGTCTTTCTCGCCCCACAGGAAAAGCTTATTTATACTTTTCAACTTGTCGCGCTGCTGCCACAGCTCGCTAAAGTATGGGTTTGATTCGTGCAGGGCTCTGGCAAAGACCCAGGTTCCCATGCGGCGGGAAGCAGAGGAGAGGGGCTTTTGGTAGTGCAGCTTGATGTCTTTGGTCAGGTGTTTGCCCTCGTGGTAGCCCTGCGGCAGCAAGACATTAGCCGAGAAGCCTAGCTGCAAGTATAAAAACCGGCCAATACCACCGGCCATAAACCGGCTTATCTTCATAATCTTTGCTTCCTCCTCCAGGCTCCACATCCAGGTGTTCAGGATAACGAGGTTTTTTACATTCTCCGGGTGGCGCAATGCATAGCGTAAACCTATCGGTCCTCCAAAGTCATGCACTACCAGCGTGATGTTCTTCAACTGCAAGTGTTCTATGAGCTGCTCCAGGTTATCGGCGTGTGCCTCAGGAGTATAAGAAAAGTCAGCCGGCTTTTCAGAAAGTCCAAAGCCCAGATGGTCCGGGGCGATGCAACGGAAGTTCCGGCTTAAGGCCTTAATCTGCTGTCGCCACAAAAACGACCAGGTGGGCGTGCCGTGCACAAACACGATGGGCGCTCCTGTCCCTTCATCCACGTAGTGCATCGTACCGCCGCTAACTTCATAAGTATGGGGTGCGAAAGGATAGAGCAAACGGTCGAGCCACTTCGGAGATTTCATAGTTCTGCTTTTCGGTGGATGGGCAATGAAGTATAAATATAGACGAAACTTGCTATACGATCACAAACGGTAGCCGGCGGACCAGCAAAATTATACCTGGGTTTATACTTTGGCCAAGGAGTATACAAAGCGCTCCGGTAAAAATTCACGTATGGTAGTCTAAACCATACTTCCGCATGTACGACATCCGCACCGAAAAATCTCCCAAGGTACATAAATGGCTTAAAGTGGCCGCCTGGGTAACAGGAGCAGCGCTTATACTTTTCGTAGGATTATTCTTTTTCACCATCTGGCTGGAACAGAAGGTAGAGCGCCTGGTGACTGAACAGTCTAAGGGAGTCTATAAACTGCAACTGCATGGGCTGAAGTTATCCCCCTTTCTGGGAAATTTAGCCGCGGACAGTGTGCACTTGCAACCTGATTATACTAAATGGAAGGAGTTGAGCCAACAGGGACAGGAGGTTCCCCGTGTACTGCTCGACCTGCGCACCGGACCGGTAAACCTCCGTGACCTAAGTCATATAAAGGCCCTGTTTGAGCGGCAGGTGCAGCTGGCGGAGCTGGAAGTGCAGAAGCCCATTTTGCTGCTGTCGGTGATGCGGCCTGATACCACTACCTCACATCTGGCTCTGCACGAAACGGCCAAAGGCTTTTTAAAGGGGCTGACCATCGGAAACATCAAAGTACAGCAGGCGAGTATGTTCTACCGCCGTGGAGCAACAAACGACACCCTTTCCTCGGTGCGCGACTTTCAGCTTGCTGTTGATGACTTCAGGCTGGATAGCGCTTCTTTTGCGGCAAAAGACAGGGCCTACTATGCGAAAATGCATAAACTAGCGGCTGCCAGTACACACCTGCTGCTCCCCGACGAACTTTACAAACTTAGCACAGATTCACTCCACATCGATACACAATCCGGAGAGGTGCTGCTGCAACAGCTTAAGATTACGCCGCTGGCTGAACCGGCAGCTATGGCACGCGCCAAAGGGGAGGCCGTCACACACCAGGAAGCTGCGGCGGAACTTATAGCGCTAAGGGGAGTGGATTTTGGGGAACACTCCCGCACAAACGAAGTACATATCAAGCACGTGCTGCTGCAAACGCCTACTCTGAATGCCTTTAAGGACAAGCAGAACTTCCGGGACAAGGGTACCAAAAAACTGCCGCATGAGATGGCGCAAAGTATAAAGACCCCATTCCGGCTAGACTCTGTGGAACTGAAAAGCGGGTACATCCGCTACGCCGAACTGGCGCCGGAGGCTGAGGAGCGGGGGCACATTGCCTTTCACCATATCAACGCGCTGATTACCAATCTGTCTAACATGCCGGAGCAGGTAACAATCAAGAAGCCTGCGGTTATTCAGGCTAAAACCAGGGTAATGGACCGGGCGGATCTGGATGTAACCATTCGTTTGCCGTTGCTGCACGATGCGGGTTACCACACCATTGAGGGCACTATTGGAGAGACAAATCTGCAGCTCCTGAATCCGATCCTGATCCCCACGTCGTTTGTGAAGCTGGAAAGCGGGCAGGTGCGGAGCGGTAAATTCAGGGCAGAACTTAACCAAGCTGCAGCTAACGGAAGCATGACGCTGCACTACCATAACTTAAAGGTGGAGCTGTTAAGTAAAGATGCAGATAAAGACCAGAGCCTCGGGAAGAAAGTGCTCTCAAAACTGGCCAACAAAGTGGCTATAAAGGAAAGCAACCCAAGCAAAGGGGAAGAGCCGCGCGTCGGGGAAATTTCTGTTTCCCGCGACCCGCAGAAGTCGATTTTTAACTATTGGAAAGAGTGCCTGAGCAGCGGGTTCTTGTCGAGTATGGGTTTGGATGGTATGGCTGAGAAATAGCTTTAAGTATAGAAGTATATTACTCTATCACGCAGCGGGGTATATTCAGCGGCAGGCGCGTGAGTAACTCATAGTTCAGCTGCGTGCTAAGCTCCCCAAATGAGGCCACGGTTATACTTTCCTCGCCCTGTTTGCCCAGCAACACCACTTCGTCGTCTTTCCCCACATCCGGTATGTCCGTTACGTCTACCATCATCACGTTCATGTTCACGGTGCCTACCACGGCCGCGCGTGTACCCCTTACCAATACCTGCCCCTGGTTACTAAGGGAACGGCTGTAGCCCCAGGCATACCCCACGGGCACGATGGCTAAAACCATATCGCGCGGCGCCTGAAACGAGGTGCCGTAGCCAATGTACTCACCTTTCGGCACGCTTTTAAGGCTCATGATGCGGCTTTTCCAGTTAACGAGGCGCTGCAGCGGGTCTTTTTTCTCCTCCTGCTGGCTGATGTACCGGCTATAAGTTTCGGGGCTGGGCCAAAGACCATACTGCATGATGCCCACGCGCACCATGTCCATGCGGGTATCGGGGTAGGAGATCATGGCGGCAGAGCAAGCCGTGTGGCGTTGTCTGGGCAGGTGCCCGGCCTGTTGCAAACGTGCTACCTGCCGGTTATACTTTTGCAGCTGGCGCAGCACCCGCTCATGGTTCTGCATGCTCTCTGCGCCGGCAAAGTGGGTGCAGATGCCTTGTAATTCCAGCTCGGTTCGGTGGCTGGCGAGGAGTGTCTCTGCGCGAGCCAGCGCGGCTTTGTCGAAACCTGTGCGGTACATACCGGTCTCCAGCTCGAGGTGTATTTTGGCGCGCTTCCCCAATTTTCTGGCCATGGCCGAGGCTTCCTGCAGCCTATCCAGCTCAAACACAAAAAACTCCATGTCGTGCCGGATGGCCCATTCCAATTCTGGGTTGTCCAGGTAGCCCATGATCAGGATAGTGGAGGGCCGGGGGATGGATTTGAGCAGGCGGTCGGCTTCATCAGCACTAAAGACTGAGAAATGATTGATACCACAGGCCTGCGCCAGCGGGGTAAATTGCTCGATGCCATGACCGTAGGCGTTCCCTTTCACCACTGATGAAAGCAGAACGTCAGGGCCGATTTCGCTTCGGATGAAATCGATGTTGTTTTGAAGTGCTGATTTACTTATTTCGATGTAAGAGCTATGCAGCATAGGTTTTTATGGATGAAGCAGCTGCCTAGTAATTTGGTGGAACACGTTGGCTCCAGTCGATATCAGTTCATCCGGGAAGTTATAGTTGGCATGGTGCAGTTGCGGCAGCGTTGTCCCTGCCCCGAGTCCGAAAAGGGCCCCTTTATACTTCCCTGTAAAATGCCCGAAGTCCTCCGACCACCTGAAGGGCTGTGCCGCTTCCTGCACATCTAAGCCCAGGGTTTCAGCAGCCTGCCGCACCAGTTCCACAGCCGCTCCATCATTTACGGTAGCCGGAAACTCCTCTACAAAGCTGATTTTATACTTCAGGTTATACTTCTGAGCGATGTGATGCACGTGTTCCTCCGTCAGTGTTTTCAGCTTTTGCAGATCAGCACTTAGGTAGGAGCGGAGGGTGGCCAGTACCGTGCCGTAGCCGGGGTTGGTGCCGAAGGCTACTTCCCCCAGGCGCGCGTGTACTACTGTTAGGAGCGTGAGGTCTTCAAAATGCGTTTTCTGGCGGATGAGCTCGTTAAAGGCAAGTATAATTTCGGCCATGGCCTCCCCGGGGTTTAATCCGTTCTCCGGCTCAGCTGCGTGGGAGGGGTAGCCCTGCAGTTCCACAATCATCCCTGTGGAGGCCGCAGCAAACACCTGCTCCCGCACTACTACCTGGTGCAGCGGCCAGCCAGGTAGGTTGTGCAAGGCAAACACGTAATCGGGCTGCAAGGCCAGCAGCCGTTCGTCCTGCAGCATCTCCCAAGCACCGGCGCCTGTTTCCTCGGCCGGCTGAAAGAGCAGCAACACGCGCCCTCTGGCTGGTTTATACTTGTGCAGCAGGCTGGCTAGCCCTAAAAGTATGGCCATGTGCCCATCGTGCCCGCAGAGGTGCGCCACACCGGCAACCGCCGAAGTATAAGCCAGGTCCGGATTGTCTTCCGTGATGGGCAAGGCGTCCAGTTCAGACCTGAAAAGTATGGTTGGCCCGTTCTCCGGTGCATCGCCCTGAAAAACTGCTACGAGTCCCTTGCCGCCCACCTGTGTAAGTATGCTGGCAGGCTCATACTGCTGCAACTGTGCTACGATTCGTGCTGCGGTGGCTTCCTCCGCGCCGGATAGTTCGGGGAATCGGTGTACTTCCCGGCGAAGTTCAATCAGTGTTTCCAGGTCGGGCAGGGGAGATATTTCCATGTCGGTATCGTATCAGGGTAAGGAAGTTAGTAAAAGTTTGCCACACTTAGTCTTCCTGTGCCTGAAAATTTCAAAGTCGTTGGTTACTGGCTCGACGGCTTTGAAATCAACCCAAGTATAACTATCTATTTGCAGCGCAGGCGACGTGTTTTAAGTCACCTCCGAAAGCTATACTTCCGCCAGCGAATCCTGCAGCTGAAGCAGCACCCGTTCCAGGATACCAGCCAGGTGGTCAACATCTGCCTTAACGGCCTCCAGGTTCTCCTGCTTTTTTGCGTTGTCCTCTATCCGGCGCACCACTTCCTTCGCGCTTTCTATTCGCAGTGTGTCGATGGTAGATTTTACCTTATGTGCCGCAGCGCTAACCCCCTGCCAATCAGCTCTGTCCCGGCATTGGAGCATTTCCTGCAGGGTAACGGGCACTGTCTCGATAAACAGCAGCTTGGTGCGTTTGATAAAGGCTTTGTTGCCGCGCGCTATTTTCTCCAGCACCGCCAGGTCGTAGAGCTGTGCGGGATTTATACTTTCCATAGCCTCTGGAGTTTCAGGCAACGGGGTAGCCGCTGGTTTGCTGTTTCGAAGCAGGGCCTCTATCTTCCGGAACAGCCTGGCCTCCTCGAAAGGCTTCGAAATGTAATCGTCCATCCCTGAGGCAAGGTACTTCTCCGCGTCTCCTTTAATGGCGTTAGCCGTCATGGCCATAATCGGGGTACTGGCCTTGGCCAGATCCTTCAGTTTTCGAATGGCTTCTGTGGCGTCTGTTCCGCTCAGTTCCGGCATCTGGATGTCCATCAGGATAATATCGTACTGGTTCTTTTCCACCAGTTCCAGCGCGTCCATTCCGTTGTAAGCGACGGTCACCTCAGCACCCCATCCTTCCAGGATAGACCTGGCCAGGAAGACGTTTACCTCATTATCCTCGGCCAGCAACACCTTTATAGGCCCTAAGCTCTTGTAATCGATTCTGTCTTCGTGTACTTCCTGGTATGCTTCTTTGGATTTAGGATAAGTTAGCACAAATTTAAAGGTGCTTCCTTTGCCTTCTCTACTCTCCACCCAGATGCGGCCGTTCTGCATCTCGATGAGCGTTTTGGAGATACTCAGGCCGAGGCCGGTTCCCCCATACTTTCTGGTGGTGCTGGAGTAGGCCTGGCTGAAGCCCTCGAAGATGTATTCCATCTTAGAAGGCGGTATGCCGATGCCGGTATCCTCCACGGCAAACTCTACCGTAATATGGTCTTTGGTTTCATCGAGCACTTGGCAGGAGAGGGTCACGCTGCCTTCCTGGGTAAACTTAATGGCGTTGCTCAGCAGGTTCAGGAGCACCTGGTTCAGGCGATACGGATCTCCTATTACAATAGGAGGGTGCTGGTCGTCAGGTTTATACGCATAGGCAATTTCTTTCTCCTCTGCTTTGTAGATGAAGTTCTTGTAGGCCATTTGCACAGTTTCGCACAGGTTAAACGGAATCTGCTCCAGCTCCATCTTGCCGGACTCTATCTTGGCAATGTCCAGGATGTCGTTGATGATAACCAGCAGGTTGTCTGCCGACTGTGTGATAATATCCAGGTAGTTTTGCTGCTCGCCTGTTAGCCGCGTTTTCTTCAGCAAGCCAGCCATACCCAGTATGCCGTTCATGGGGGTGCGGATCTCATGGCTCATATTGGCCAGGAAGTTCTCTTTCACCCGCGCCGACTCCTCTGCCGCCTCCTTGGCCTTCTTCAGCTCCCGCTCCGTGCGCAGGCGGTCCGTGATGTCCTGCGCGATTCCGATAACGTAGGGGGGCTGGTTAGGCTCCTCTACTTTATAGTTTTTGTAGTACAGGTGGCGGGTTTCTTTTTCCTTGTTCAGGATAGGGAGGATGCCATCCACCAGTTTGGCCTGGCAAATGGCTTTCAGATAATCCTGCAAGACCTTGCTGTTGTCCTTGGAAATGAACTCGGCCAAATTATGCCCTACCATCTCCTCAGAGGTGTAGCCCAGCATTTGCAGCAAGTATGGGTTGACCGACTGTATGTTACCGCCCAGATCGTGGGTGCAGATAAAAGCCGGGCTGTAGTTAATCAGGTCGCGGTATCGTTTCTCGCTGCTCCTCAGAGCCTCATTGGCTGCGCGGCGCTGCATTATATTGCGCACCGATGACTGTAGCCTTACCGGTTGCCCCCCTTCATCCAGGATAGGGCGTACGTTGCTCTCGACCCATATATCGGTACCGTCGTGGCGCAGGAGGCGGTGCTGCAGCGTGATGTATTGCTTGTGTTTCAGGGCCTCATAGCAGACCTGCTCTTTCAGGTATTCCAGGTCTTCCGGGTGGACCACCTCATGCAGCTGCAGCTGCAGCATCTCCTGCTGGGTGTACCCCAGAATCTCCTCTACTGCCTTGGAAACGTAAATGTAGCTGCCATCCAGGTGGTGCAGACTTACCATGTCTTTCGAGTTCTCGGAAAGGAGGCGGTGCAGTTCCTCACTTTCCTGCAGGCGTCTGTCTGCCAGGCGCTGCTCGGTTACGTTGTTGGAAACGCCCAGCATGTTTACGCTTCCGTCGCTGGTGATAAGGGGCTTTTTTACGGTGTTAAACCACTGCGGCTCCCCATCCGGCTGGCTATAGCACTCCTGTAGCCTTACCTCTTTCAGCTCCTGAATAACACGTAGGTCTGATTCCAGGTAGAGGCTGGCCTCTTCAAGGTATGGATGAAAGTCAGTTACTTTCTTCCCGATAAGCTCTTCCAGTGGCTTATGAAACAGCCTGGCATATTCCCGGTTGGCCATTACAAGCCTTCCTTCCGCATCTTTTACATAAATGAGGCTGGAGCTTGTGTTAAATACCTGCCGGATCAACTCGTTTTTCTCCTTAATTTCCAGTGCCGCCTTCTTCTCCTCGGTCAGCTCGCGCACAATCGTGAGCACCTCGTTGTCATTATACTTCAGGATTCGACCTTCGTAATAGTGCAGCCCGTCCGGAAACGCCAGCTCATACTCTATACTTTGATGATGGCCGGTTTCGATCACCTTCTGAACAAGCGATACATACCTTTCAGCCAACGCTTTTGGCAAAAGCTCCGAAACGAGCCTGCCAATCACCTTGTGTTTTGGAAATAGCAAACGTTCCTGCCGCTCGTTCTGCATCCCCTGGTAGCGGCCATCTTTGTCGATAATGAGTATCAGGTCGGGGATAGCGGCAAGTATGGCGCTGTTTTTTTTCTCGCTGGCCAGCCTTTGTTCCTGGGCCAGGCGCAGCTCCGTGATGTTCATGCCGTGTCCGATGATCAGATCCACCTCGCCCTGCTGATTCAGGACAGGGTTTAGCTTGCGGATGTGGTAGGATTCGCCCCCTTCCCTGGTCTGTAATTTTTCCTCAAACTCCACGTATTGCTTCTGCTCGAGCACGCTGCGGAGGGCTTCTGAACGCCGTTGCATGCGTTCGGCAGGTATGTTGCGCTGGCGGCTGTAATCCTCGTTCGTCTTGCCGATAAGCCATTGCCGCATGCCCTCGTCCAGCACGGCCGCCGGGTTCACAAAGAGGTACTCCAGCCGGTTGTTGTAGACGGCTATGTCGGAGGGGATGTGGTTGAGGATAGCCTCGTAAAAATCTTTTTGGCGTTGCAACGCATGGCTTTGCTGCCGTATTAGCGTGACATCCTCTGCTGAGCCAATGATTAGCTTTACCTGCCCGTTTTCTTTGCGCTTGTACACACTCTCGCGACAGCAAAGGTTTCTGACGCTCCTGTCCTTCTTATGCACCAGGTATTCTACTTCCAGCACCTCGCCATCATGGGCGCCCAGCATTCGCTGTGTATGCTCCTGTATCTTGTGCTGGTGCTCAGGAACGACTATATGTGTGAATATCTGCCCCTCCATCTCGGCTATATCCATGACGTTATAGCCAAGTACCGACATGATCTGCTCGTTTATGTAGATGCAGCTATTTCCCTCAATCTGATAGAGGTAAACGATGTTAGGAATTGTATGGGCGATGTTCCGGAGCAGGCTCTGGCTTTCAAGCAGGGCTGATTCTGCCTTGCGCCTCTCCGTGAAATCGGTCATGTACAGGTTAAAGTATCCTCTTCTGTTAACCGGGTAGAAAAGTACATGGTAATAGCGGCCGGCGATGGAGATGTCAAAAGAAGCAGGCCTGTTGCCGTGCTTCCTTTCCACCCGCCGGATATGCATGAGCAGTAAACGCCGGAGGCCGTGCAGCCGCTGCCTGATCACGCCGTACATAAAATCCTGCGCAGCCAGGTTAGCCGAAAGAATTTCCCCTGAAAAGCTCAGGCGCAATACCGGGCTGGGATACTCGTCCTGCACCTCGGCATGCAGTTTCTGCCAATCGGGCTCCTGCGTGGCCGCCTGGTTTGGGTAAAGAATATGGTCACAGTCCGTAGGGGCCAATTGCTGCTTTAGCTGCGCAATCTCCGCCTGTTGGCTTTGCACAAGCGCTTCAGCAGCCTCCCGGGCTTTTTTTTCCTTCTCTAACTGCCTCAGCAGTTCCTCGTGTTGTGCCATATTCATGGGATGCTCGCTTTCCAGTGACGCCCGACGTACTAAAATGCCTGGCGAACTATATCTGTACTACTATTTTTGTGGCAATATTAGCAGTACTCGATAGAATAAAGTATGACAAAGCGCAGATTTTATACTTTGCTCACTTAGAAACCAACTCCTTGTTCTGGAGCATCCGGTAGATGGTGGATTTGCCAACGTCGAGTTTCTCGGCCACCAGCAGCACATTATGGTCATACTTGTTCAGGAAACGCTGGATGATATCGGTGGTATACTCGCGCAGCGTTCGCTCCTTGGCCAGGAAATCAACCTCTCGGTTGCTGACAGTCAGGTTAATATCATGCGGCATGATGACGTTGTCGTCGGCCATCACCACAGCCAGTTCTACCAGAGCCTTCAGCTCACGCACGTTCCCGGGGTAAGCGTGGGAGAGGAGCTTTTCCTGCGCCTCCGTGGAGAGTGTCATTTTGCCGAGGCCGTTCTCTTTGGCAAAGGCATCCATAAAGTGCTTTGCCAGCACCAGTATGTCGGGACCGCGCTCCCGAAGAGGAGGGAGGTGAATGGGCAGGCCCAGCAAACGGTAATAAAGGTCTTCGCGGAAGTTGCCTTTCCGTACTTCCTCTGCCAGGTCTTTGTGGGTGGCTACAATGATGCGGGCGTTAACGGGCACCACACTGTTTCCGCCCACGCGCGTGATTTCTTTTTCCTGCAGCACCCGCAGCAGCTTGGCCTGCAGGCTGATATCCAGCTCGCCAATCTCATCGAGGAAGATGGTGCCTTTGTTGGCTTCCTCAAACTTGCCCAGCCTGCGTGCTATTGCCCCGGTAAAGGCGCCTTTCTCATGCCCGAAAAGCTCGCTCTCGATTAGCTCGCGTGGGATGGCGGCCACGTTCACAGCCACATAGGGCGACTTCTTCTTCGCGCTGTTATAGTGTATGGCTTTGGCCACGAGCTCTTTGCCGGTGCCGGTCTCGCCGCTGATAGACACGGTGATGTTGGTTTTGGCCGCTTTGCCCATCATCGTGAACACCCGCTTCATGGCATCGCTGTTGCCGATGATGAAGTTGCCGAAATCATACTTCTGCCCGATCTCCTCCCGCAACTGGTCAATCTCCTGGCGCAGCGATACGTTCTCACGGATTTTGTTGATCGTGTTCCAGAGGCGCTCCGGGGTGTCCTCGTCCTTTACAATATAATCGTAGGCCCCTTTTTTAAGCAGGTCTACTGCGGTGGCTACGTCGTTTTGCCCGGAGATGATGATGACCTGTGTATCGGGGCTCTGCTCTTTTATCTTGCTCAACACCTCCGCACCGTTCTTGTCGGGCAACGAGTAGTCGAGGGTTAAAACATTGGGGCGCTCGTAAAGGCTGCTAAGGCAATCTTTAGCGGAATGAAATTTCTTGAGTTCGTAATCAGGGTTTAGGGATAGATGATATTCCAGCAGTTCGCTGTACCACACATCATCATCAAGTATAAAAATCTTAAAAGAGCTGTTTTTCATGTAGCAATCAGGTAGTAGCAGGGTGCCCGTTTATAAAGATAGCGTGTTGTAATTAGGTTGAAATAATACAACAGGTTCCTAATCTTTGGTGCGGTTAAATTTTGCGCTAAGTAATTGAAATTAACGCGCTTTTGCAAAACGCTGAGCTCTTTTTTAAGGGTGATACCGGGCCGCAGCCAGGCTTTATACTTTTAAGAATGGTTATATTTTAAAACACGGTTATGTTCACCTCCTGATGGGTGTAAAACACGAGCGCCTTCTTTGGTATTGAACATACTGAAGAAGGCGCTCGTGCAAGGGGCATCTGTGCTTAAGCCCTGATGGGTTGATACTTAGCTCTCAGGAACATAAACACGCCGTAAAGGATGAGTCCAAGGGCCACGGCACCAAGTATAAAAGAGCCGTAGGAAGAGTTCTCGAGCAGCGCGAAGGCTTCGCTGTTGCCACCCGCCTCTGAGGCCCTTGCCTTGAGGGCGGCTTGCAGAAAGAGGTAGCCAATGAGGAGCCATACTATGCCACGGGCCATGTAGCCCAGCTTGCCTGCCCGGATGAGCAGGTGCTCTGCCTCGTGCTGCACCCGGCTGGTGTGTACTTCCTTTTTATACTTTTCAGAGAAGCCGTAATAGATTTGGTAAATGCCCGCTGCTATGGTTCCCACGGCCACAATCCCCACCAGCCACTGGCCAAAAGGCTGCTCCAAAAGACTGGCAGTCAGGGTTTCCCGGGAGTCTGTGCCCCCGCCACCACTGTCGCCGATCACCATGCGCGCCGCCAGAAAGGCAAAACCGCCATATACCAAACCGCTGAAAGCATAGCGCAGGCGCCTGGCTATGCCTTTGGCATCAGATCCTTTGTCCTCAGTGTCCTTGATGGCCTGCATAAAGCGCCAGATGGCATAGCACAGCAGGCCGATGGCCGTAAGCCCCAACAGCACGTTGCCGGCAGGCAGGTCTTGTATGGTTTTCAGCACCCCTGTGCGTTTGGTATCATCAGTCGATTGCCCACCGATTTCGAAAGCGGCCATAAAGGCCAGAAGCCCTATCAGGCTATATACTACCCCTTTGGCAGCCAGGCCAAAACGGGCGAAGTTCTCCACCCACTGCGGCGGTGGGCTGGGAACATAAGAAGTAAGGTCAGTCATAAGTTTTGTTCATAGTTTATACTTCCGTACACGGATTTGGACTGTTCATGGTTGCTGGCCGGGGACGTTCCGAACCAAAGTCATATCACTGTAGTATGTGGTACAATGCATCATGGCCGCCTGAGTCAATCATACATGTATACTTTTTATTATATTTGTACACGTTCCAAGGCTCTGGCTTCCGGGTAATCTGTAGCCAGTTTTTTTATACTTTAAATTCTATGAAAAACCTCCTTTCATCTGTACTTGTCTGCCTGTTTATACTTGGTGCTACAACGCTATCCTCCTGTGTTACAACTTCCGCCTCGCTGGGAGCTAAAGCTATCAAAGCGCCTTATGCATCCAGTCTGCGTACTGCCAAAACCTATGCCTGGTACCAGCCAAGCCCCGCCGCCCAACCGGAGTACCTGAAAGGCTATAAACCAGCACTGCATGCGCATTTGGTGGAGGCAGTGGAGAAGGAACTGCAGGAGCGCGGCTATTCCAAGGTGGAGAAAAATCCGGATGTCCTGGTGGCCTACGACGTCAGCGTGTCGGTGCCGGAAGAGAAGGATAGGTCCGAGAACTTTGCAACGGGCTTTGGCTATGGTTACGCCTACATGAGCGGGTTGCGCTACACGTATGGCCATGCCGATATGCCCGGCTACCGTAGCGTGGATCTTTTTAAGGAAGGAACCCTGATCATTGATTTGATTAACCCCAGATCGAACATGCTGCTATGGCGCGGATGGGCAGAGGGTGCCATCAACTTTAAGGCCGGAGCAGGAGCCGTGGGCAAAAAGGTGGAGGAGGTACTGGAGCAGTTATAAAGTATACTTCAAGTCTAAATTAGGCTTTGAGAGCAGCCGTATTACCGCTCTCCGTCCCATTCAGCGAAAAATTGACTGAGAAAATCCTCCATGTACTGATGCCGTTGCGCGGCCATTTGCCTGGCAGTTCCGGTGTGCATCCGGTCTTTGAGTAGCAGCAGTTTCTCGTAGAAATGGTTGATGGTGGGGGCGGTGCTGCTTTTATACGCCTCGAAGCTCTCGTGCAGTACAGGTTTTATATTGGGGTTATACATCTCCCTGTTTTTATGGCCTCCGTAGGCAAAAGCACGTGCAATACCCATGGCCCCGATGGCATCCAGGCGGTCAGCGTCCTGCACTACTTTGCCTTCCAGCGTGGGCATGGCCGAAGAGGTGCCGGCTCCCTTGAAGGAAAGATCCCTGATAATGCTGCACACGTGCTCGATGGTTTTTTCCTCTACCTGCTGCTGCTCCAGCCACTCCCGTGCCAGGCGTGGCCCCACGGTTTCGTCCCCGTTGTGAAATTTATGGTCGCCGATGTCGTGCAGCAGCGCAGCCAAATCCACCACAAATAAATCAGCGTTTTCCTTCTGAGCAATTGTTCTGGCGTTGTTCCATACTCTAAGCACATGCCACCAGTCGTGCCCCGAGCCTTCCCCGGATAATTTCTTTTGTACGTACTCGCGTGTTGCTTCTACGATGGAACCAGAATGCATGCCCTTTTATACTTTGCCCGCCGCAAAGCTAAGAAAAATCTTTGTGGGAGCGTTAATGCAATATTAAGCCAAGGCAGGTTCAGGGGTTCTACCAGACAAAGTATAAACCGGCAACTGCTCCTCCAGCACATCAGCCCATGTGGTTAAGTATAGGACCACGTCATCGCGCAGGTTATGCTTCAGGTGCCTGCGGTGTTGTGGCAAACGTGCTGTTACCAGCGGGTGGGAGAGCGCCTCCAGGTGCGCCAATTCTTCCCGCGTAAAGCCTACCTCCAGCATCTGATCTATGATTTCATCCATCGGGAGGCCGCTATGCGGGCAGTAGTCCCGGAGCTGTTCCCGCCAGTCGCCGTAGCGCCACATCGCAGCGCCGTGAATCTGGCCTTTTGTATACTGGGTGATGGTTTGGGCCAGGTGACCGCAGTTGCAGCTTCCCATGTGCCCCCATTCATACGTTGCGCCATTTGCCAGCCTCGCAGCAGTCTCACGCAAAGCCATCATCAGTTTATAGGAGTCCCTTGCCATAATTCAGATAGTTAAAAAGTATAAAAAGGATTTTCAGGAACACGGCTTTTATAAGCGGTTCTGTCTTTGTTCCTTTGTAATATATCCGTCAGAATTTGCTAAATGTTTGCCCTGCAGCAGAAATTAGAGCTCAAAATTACCGTGTCGATACCTTCCGTTAAAGTGATTTGCCTTGTGTTTGCCATGGTATGTGCCCTCTTGTGCCTATCCCCCAAGGGAGCCTCGGCTCAGATTCTAAACATTGAACGTGCCCGTGTGGAGCGCGATTCTGCGGGTTATTTTACGGGGAAGGGTGGTCTGAGCTTTTCGATGTTCAACCGGAACGCTGGCAAGGATAACCCCAACAACTATCTGCAGCTCACCTTCAACGGCGATGTGGCCTACATTTCACAGAAGCATAGTTACCTGTTGCTTAACTACTATAATTATCTGCTGGTTAACTATGATTCGGAGGAGCTTCGCAATACAGTTGCCAGCACTGGTTACTCCCATTTCAGGGTAAACTTCTTGCGCAGGAAGCGCCTCTCTTACGAGGCTTTTACCCAGGTGCAGGCGGATAAGGCAAGGGGACTGGAGCTGCGGACACTGGCCGGTGGGGGCATCCGCTACCGCTTGCTTTCCGGGGATGACGGCAGCGTATACGTTGGCACGGGCCTGATGCATGAACACGAGGAATGGGAGAATCCGGACATGGAGCAGCAACTCATTGTTTCCGACTTGTTTAAATCGACCAACTACCTCAGTGGAAAGGTCAAGCTTAGTGAGCAGGTAAGCACAGAAGGCATTGCTTACTATCAGGTGGGCCATGATAAAAGTATAGACAGGTTCAGAAACAGGATAAGCGGGGATATTACCCTGCAGGTGAAGCTCACGAATGTGTTTTCGTTTAAGACAAATTTCAACTGCGTGTATGAAGATAAACCTATAGTACCTGTTACCAGGTTCGTTTATACTATTTCCAATGGCATTCAGGTGCAGTTCTAAGTGGAAACGATAAATATAAATGGACAAAAAACTGCAAGCGGAAACAATAATTTCATAATTTTACCATTTCAGACATTACTATACCTAGAGAATAAATAGCCTTTTGGCTTACTTACGAAGTGAGGAATCATAATCCAATGCGCAAAACCCTTATCGCATGGTGGTTCGTTGTAGGATTGGCCTTTTTTGCCTCCTGCGTTCCACAAAAAAAGCTCCTGCTGCTGCAAGAGAACCCTGAAGTGAAAGACCAGGGCAAGGCAGACGAGCTGCTGAAAACATTTGATCTTAAGAAGCCTGTTTATACCCTTCGGACAGGTGATGTCCTTTCCCTAAGGGTGCAGTCAACCACTCCTCAAGAGTATGACTTTCTTAGCGCTGGTACCACCACTTTTGGCGCAACCGATCCGGTTTTAGACGGCTATACGATTGACGAGGCAGGGGACATCCTGCTACCCGTTGTGGGAAAAATCCGTTTGGGCGGCCTCACCATGCCGGAAGCCAGAGGGGTGGTAACCGAGGCTCTTAAACCCTACCTGGCCAACCCAACCGTGAATTTGCGCCTGCTCACTTTCCGCTATACTATCGTGGGTGAAGTAGGAAGGCAAGGGCAGTTCACTACCTACCAGGATAATATCAACGTGGTGGAGGCCATCGCTAATGCCGGCGGCTTGAGCAGCTATGCAAACCGCGGCAAGATTAAACTCATTCGCTACGAAGAAGGCCAGGCAAAAGTATATGCTTTCAGCTTACTGGATGAAAACACCCTGGCAATGAACAACTTTTACCTGAGGCCTGATGATATGATTGTGGTAGATCCGCTGCCTGCCAAGTTCTTCCGGGAGAATGTATTGGGTACCTTCTCGCTTGGCTTCGGTTTGATTGCCTCCGTTGTCCTATTATATACCAGATTATCAAGATAACCTACATAAGTTGGAATCGACATTCAATCCCGAAGAAAACAGCTTCATAGATTTTAAGGCACTTTTAAACTCGGCCATTTCCAAATGGTATCTGTTTGTTATTGGTGCTGTTATCGCCCTTTCTGCGGCATGGCTGGTGAACCGCTACACAGTTCCCCAGTATGAGGTGTCTTCTTCTGTCATGTTTTCCGGGGACCCTACCAAAGGTGCCTCCGCAGCAGCGCTACTCTATGGAACCGAGCTTTTTAAGGGCGCTCAGGGACTTACCAATGAGTCGATACTGTTGAAGACAAAGTCACTGGCTCGTCAGACATTAGATAAGCTGGACTTCCGTGTCAGCTATTATGTAAAAGGTAATGTGCTGATGTTGGAGGCTTATAAGGGGGATGCTCCCATTCAGGTAACCTTCGACACGACTGCAGCGGCTATTCCCTATAATGTCACGTTTAAGGTTAGCCCGCAGGATGACCAGAATTATAGCTTATCAACTGAAAACCTGAAGTGGAACGACAAGGTAGCAGATAAGTCCTTCAAGTTTGGACAGTCCTACCTCATCGATGATTTTGCGTTTTCCATTGACTTACTGAAGCCGGAGGCCTTTAATGGGAATGAGGTTATGTTTTCCATCAACAACCTGGATGACTTGGCCCGCAGGTATGCGTCTAACCTTGCTGTAAAGCCTTACGGTGGCGATGCCTCGGCACTCGTTCTAACCGTAGCTGGTTCGACACCCAAGAAGGATATTGATTACCTGAATGCTCACATGGAGACCTACAGGCAGAATAACCTGGATATAAAAAACTCCAAGGCTGTAGGTACTCTTAATTTTATTGACCTTCAACTACAGCAGATTAGTGATTCGTTATACTTTATCGAATCCCGACTGGAGGACTTTAAACGACGTACGGCGGCGATGAACTTAAGTGCTGCTGGTGCTAGAGTTGCAGGCGAGCTCGAGTCGCTTGAGCAGCGGAAAGCGGAACTGCTGTTAACAGCCCGCTATTATGATTACCTTTCCACATATCTGGGCAAAGAAAACCCTGAAGAGGTTATTCAGGCGCCTGCAACATTAGGCGTTAGTGATCCGGTATTGAATGCATTGGTTTCGCAATTGGTTTCTCTTCAAACAGAACTAAGTGTGGCTTCTACGGGGCAAGGGCAGGATAATCCGGGCATCAAGCTGAAGCGACAGCAGCTAAATGAGGTAAGATCCTCCTTGCTGGAGAACCTCAACAGCCTGAAGGATGCAAACCAGATTGCCTTGAGAAATCTGGACCAGCGTATAAATACTGCGGCAGCTGAGTTGCAAAAACTGCCTTCTTCTGAAAGACAGCTGATCAACATCCAAAGGCTTTATAGCCTGAGTGAAAACCTGTACGTGTTCCTGATGGAGAAACGTGCGGAGGCCGGTATTGCCAAGGCTGCCAACACCTCCGATGTAACCATTCTCCGGGAGGCCACTATCAGTAACCAAACTGCGCCACTCCCGCTCCGGAACTACGGTATCGCCCTGGCCATTGGGCTTGGTTTGCCATTTGCCCTTATTTTTGTGAAGGAGCTGATGAACAACAAGATCCATACTGTGGAGGATATTGGCAAGTATACAGAACTACCTCTGCTTGGTCTTGTGGGGCATAACAAAAAGGAGGAGAATTTATTGGCCAATCTTAGCCCGAAGTCCGCGCTGGCAGAGGCGTTCCGGACGGTCAGGTCTAATTTGCGGTACATGACCGGCGTTAGTGACGCTACAGCCGATGGTGGAAAAATTATTGTCATCACCTCCTCTATCAGCGGCGAGGGAAAAACCTTCTCTGCCAAAAACCTGGCCTACATTATTTCCATATCAGGGGAGAGGACTCTGCTGGTGAACGCGGATATGCGCAAGCCTAACAATAATACGGACTTAGGGGTAACTAATAGCCTTGGCCTCAGTAACTACCTGGCCGGACACGCCACGCTGGATGATGTGATCAATACTACGATTCAGGAGCACCTGCATGTGCTGCCTTCGGGCGATATACCGCCTAACCCGTCGGAGCTATTGCTAAGCAGCCGGATGACTGATCTGGTGGCAGAACTGAAGCGCCGCTACGACTATATCATTATGGACACGCCGCCAGTTGGTATACTTTCCGATGGCCTGGAACTGATGCAGATTGCTGATGCCAATGTGTTCATGGTACGGCAGGATTATACTATCCGGGACTTCCTGAAGAATGTGCAGCTACAGTATGAGTCCGGTAAAATTCGTAACACAGCCATCCTGTTCAATGACGTCAATTACAAGAAGTTGAACTATGGGTATGGCTACGGTTATGGGTATGGCTATGGGTATTATGCCGAGGATAACGAAACAAAGTCCTGGTGGAAACGAATAAGGGGGTAATCCCCTTTTTTCGTTTTTAACTTTCGTGTAATTCTTTATGCATAAAGACTCTAAAATTTATGTGGCAGGCCATAGAGGAATGGTTGGCTCTGCCATTGTCCGCACCCTTCAAAAAGAAGGCTTTACCAATATCATCACCCGTACCTCTCAGGAACTAGATCTCAGAAACCAAGCTGCCGTGGAGCACTTCTTTGAGGAAGAAGGGCCGGAGTATGTATTTCTGGCGGCTGCCAAGGTGGGCGGCATTCAGGCCAACAATACCTACCGCGCCGACTTTTTGTACGACAACCTGATGATAGAGGCCAACATCATACATGCCGCTTATAAACATGAGGTGCAGAAGCTAATGTTCCTGGGGTCCTCCTGCATTTACCCTAAAATGGCCCCTCAACCCCTGAAGGAGGAGTTCCTGCTGACTGGGCCGCTGGAACCAACCAACGAGCCCTATGCCATCGCTAAAATTACCGGCATCAAGCTTTGCGAGTCGTACCGTGATCAGTACGGTTGCAATTTTATCAGCGTGATGCCTACTAATTTGTATGGTTATAACGATAACTACGACCTGAATAACTCCCACGTGCTCCCAGCCTTAATCCGAAAGTTCCATGAAGCCAAGGAATCTGGAGCTCCTACCGTAACGGTATGGGGGACTGGTAGCCCGCGTCGTGAGTTTCTTTTCGCCGATGACCTGGCGGAGGCCTGCCTGTTCCTGATGGAGCGTTACGACGGCCGTGAATTGGTGAACATTGGCACCGGAGAGGATATCACCATCAAGGAACTGGCGCTGCTGGTAAAAAAGGTAACAGGGTATGAAGGGGAAATTGTGTTTGACACTTCCAAACCGGACGGCACCCCGCGAAAACTCATGGATGTATCCAAATTGCATTCGCTTGGTTTTAAGTACTCTACAGACCTGGAGGAAGGAATTGCATGGGCATACGCAGATTTTAAAAACAAATTTGTAGAAGTATAGTATATATACCCGTTTACAGAAATCTATACTTATTACAAACCCTTTACAGATGAAAACTGCCCTTATTACCGGAGTAACCGGCCAGGACGGAGCGTACCTGGCAGAGTTACTTCTCAGCAAAGGATATAAAGTGCACGGTATCAAGCGCCGTAGCTCCAGCTTCAATACAGACAGGATCGACCACCTATACCAGGACCCGCACGAAAAGAACATCAACTTTAAGCTGCACTACGGCGACCTGACTGACTCCACTAACCTGATCCGCATTATTCAGGAAACGCAGCCGGACGAGATCTACAACCTGGCAGCTATGAGCCACGTGAAGGTAAGTTTCGACACGCCTGAGTATACAGCCAACGCTGACGGCTTAGGCACACTGCGCATCCTGGAGGCTATCCGTATACTTGGCCTTACCAAAAAGACGAAAGTATACCAGGCTTCTACCTCCGAACTTTATGGCCTGGTACAGGCTGTGCCGCAGTCTGAGACAACGCCATTTTACCCGCGTTCACCGTATGCAGTGGCAAAGCTTTATGGCTATTGGATTACGGTGAACTACCGTGAGGCCTACGGCATGTTTGCCTGCAACGGTATCTTGTTTAACCACGAGTCGCCACTTAGAGGCGAAACTTTTGTGACAAGAAAAATCACCCGCGCAGCTGCCCGTATTGGACTGAATCTACAGGAAAAGTTATACTTAGGTAACCTAGATGCCAAGCGCGACTGGGGTCATGCTAAGGATTATGTAGAGGCTATGTGGCGCATTCTGCAGCAGGACGAGCCGGAAGACTACGTTATTGCGACAGGTGTAACTACCACCGTGCGCGACTTCGTGAAAATGGCTTTTGGAGAGCTTGGAATACAAATTGAGTTCAGTGGCGAAGGAGTGGAGGAGAGAGGCTACGTAGCCGCCTGCAACAACCCGGATTATCAGGTGGAAGTTGGCAAAGAGGTAGTATGCGTGGATCCGAACTACTTCCGTCCAACAGAGGTGGACCTGTTGATAGGAGACGCCACCAAGGCCAAAGAGAAACTGGGCTGGACACCGAAGTACGACTTGCCGGCTTTGGTAAAGGATATGATGGGGTCGGATATTGAGTTGTTCAAACGCGACAGCTACCTGGTAGAAGGAGGGCACAAGGTATACAACTACCACGAGCTTCAATAACAAAAGTATAACGTATACATTTATAGTCTAGAAAAAGCCGGTTGCAAACAGCAACCGGCTTTTTCTATGGCATAGGGTATAGGCACAAAAAAAGAGCTTATACCTGAAGTATAAGCTCTTTAAGAAGAGCGGTCTGGACGGGACTCGAACCCGCGACCTCCGCCGTGACAGGGCGGCATTCTAACCAACTGAACTACCAGACCAAAATTTTGAAAGATGAGCCTTCTGCTCTTTTTATAAAACCGCAGTTATTAATTCTGCGGTCTGGACGGGACTCGAACCCGCGACCTCCGCCGTGACAGGGCGGCATTCTAACCAACTGAACTACCAGACCTAATGTTTTTGATGATGCAGCGCCTCTTGCTGCTGCTTTGCGTCTACCGCAGTTATTAAGCTGCGGTCTGGACGGGACTCGAACCCGCGACCTCCGCCGTGACAGGGCGGCATTCTAACCAACTGAACTACCAGACCTAATGTTTTCCTTAACCGTGACTGTTAAAGTGATGCAAAGGTATGTTCTCGGATTCAATTGTGCAAATGCTCAGCATCATTTTAGGCCTATATTTTAACCCCGTTTCTAGAACAGCTTCATTTACAGCCAAATTATTTTAAAGGACAAGTATAAATTTACGGTTCTACTGCGTTCATTGGCAGAAAATCTTAAATTTGTAGCGCTAAACACAGCTACGAAACTATGCTTTTAGATTTTGAACAGCCTATAGCTGCACTGGAGGGCAAACTGCAGGAGATGAAAAAACTGGCCGAGGAGAGTCAGGTGGATGTGTCCGAGGCGGTTAAGGCGCTCGAAGAGAAAATCAAGACACTTAAGAAAGAGACTTACGCTAACCTTACACGCTGGCAGCGTGTTCAGCTTTCCCGCCATCCCGACAGACCTTATACGTTAGATTACATTCACGGTATCACCGAGAAGTTTGTAGAACTGCACGGCGACCGCACTGTGAGCGACGACAAGGCCATGGTAGGTGGTTTTGGAGAACTGGATGGCCGTAGCGTGATGTTCATCGGTCAACAGAAGGGCCGTAACACCAAGCAGCGCCAGATGCGCAATTTCGGGATGGCCAACCCGGAAGGGTACCGAAAGGCCCTGCGCCTGATGAAGATGGCCGAGAAGTTTAACAAGCCTATCGTTACCTTCATCGACACTCCGGGTGCTTTTCCTGGTCTTGAGGCAGAGGAGCGCGGACAGGGGGAGGCGATTGCCCGGAACCTGAAGGAGATGTTCATGCTGAAAGTACCGGTTATCTGTATCATCATTGGCGAGGGAGCCTCAGGCGGTGCGCTGGGCATTGCTATCGGCGACCGTGTGATGATGCTGGAAAATACCTGGTACTCGGTTATCTCCCCGGAGTCCTGCTCGTCTATTCTTTGGCGCAGCTGGAACTACAAAGAGCAGGCGGCTGAGGCGCTTAAGTTAACGGCTTCGGACATGCTCAAGCACAAGCTTATTGATGGCATCATCAAAGAGCCGCTCGGGGGCGCACACCTGGACCCTAATAAGATGATGACAACCCTTAAAAAGGAAGTTATCAGATTACTGGACGAGCTCGGAACCATGGACCCGGAGGAACGTATCATGGAGCGTATCGAGAAGTTCTCTAATATGGGCGTGGTGCTGGAGGCGTAAATTCAGCACAAATACCTATACTTATAAAAATGAATTAGAGGCGGGAGCAGCAGTTCTTCACTCTAATTCATTTTTATTTATAGCCTGTCAGAAGTATAAACCCTAACCCAATCACACAGCAAAATGAAACTACACGTTATCGACACAGGATTTTTTAAACTGGACGGCGGCGCCATGTTCGGCGTGGTTCCCAAAACACTCTGGCAACGTACCAATCCTGCCGATGAGAATAACCTGTGCACGTGGGCTATGCGCTGTTTATTGATTGAGGACGGTGATAAGCTGATTCTGATTGACAACGGGATAGGGGATAAGCAGGACGCGAGGTTCTTCAGCCACTATTACCTGCATGGGGAGGCATCGCTTCTGGGCTCCCTTAAGGCAGCGGGTTTCTCCCCGGAGGACGTGACAGACATGTTCCTGACGCACCTGCACTTCGACCATTGCGGTGGCGGGGTAAAGTATAAAAACAGCAGCGGCGGGCTTGAACTCGTTTTTCCCAATGCTACCTACTGGTCTAACGCCGACCACTGGAAATGGGCCACAGAGCCGAACCCACGGGAGAAGGCATCCTTTCTGAGAGAAAATATACTTCCCATGCAGGAGAGTGGCCAGCTGAAATTTGTCGACCCTGCTGCGCCTTCGCCTTTTCCGCAGTTCGATATCTTTTTTGCCGACGGCCATACCGATAAGATGATGGTGCCCATCCTGAAGTATAAGGGCCGGAAACTGGCCTATATGGCCGACTTACTGCCGTCCGTGGGGCATATTCCGCTGCCTTATGTGATGGGGTACGATACCCGGCCGCTGCTTACCCTGGATGAAAAGGCACGCTTCCTGAACCAGGCGGCCGACGAGGAGATGGTGCTGTTTTTGGAGCATGATGCGGTAAACGAGTGCTGCACTGTGCAACATACCGAGAAGGGCGTGCGCCTGGGAGAGACATTTAGTCTTTCAGAAGTATAAGATGCGGGTAGGGCTCGCGTTATCCGGGGGCGGGGCGAGAGGCATCGCACACCTGGGTGTTTTAAAAGCGCTGGATGAGCAGGGGGTGAAGGTCAGTATGATTTCCGGAGTAAGCTCTGGTGCGATTGCAGGCGTATTGTACGCCTACGGTTATACGCCTGACGAAATCCTGAAGCTGATTAAAGAGCTGAGCGTATTCCATGTGATGCGGCCGGTGTTCGGGAAACGGGGCTTGCTGCACCTGGAGGAGGTTGAGAAGCTGTTTAACAAGTATCTGGGGCCGCAACTCCGGTTTGAGGACCTGAAGATTCCGGTGGTGGTAAGTGCGACAGAGATGAATGAGGGCGTGACAGCTTATTTTTCTTCCGGGAGTGTAATCAAACCCTTGCTGGCTTCTTCTGCTGTGCCTATACTTTATCAGCCCGTTCTGTATGAGGGTAAAACCTTGAATGACGGGGGACTGCTCAACAACCTGCCTATCGAGCCGCTGCATAATAACTGCGACGTGAAGATAGCCGTACACGTAAACCCTGTGAATCACCAGGCACAGATTACTACCCTGACAGGCATGATAGAGCGCACTGTCATGCTGGCCATCAATAACAATGTGAAACTCCGGTTGAATAAATGCGATTTGTTTCTGGAGCCGAAGGAGCTGAAATCCTACCGTTTAACGAGTTTCCGCAAGGCTGATGAGATATTTGATGTGGGCTACCGGTACGCCATGCACATGGAGCGGTACATCAGGCAGCATGTCAATAAATAATCTAAGCATTTTAATAAATAAATATTAAATATCGTATATTTTTTTGTCTTTGTAACGTAGAATTGTGCTGAAGGAATGGGCAAAATAAACATGAATACACTCAGGCTTATACTTTTTTTGATGTTGTTTCCGTTGGCTGTAATGGCGCAGGAGAACAAGAGCTTTATGTGGAAGGCGAAAGTAAAGCATGGCTCCATATTAATAGGCGGCAACGCGGATGCCTCCATCCAGAAAACCACGCGCGAACTGAACCTACCCCTGGGGCCGGAAGAGGGAACCAATATACTGGCCAACCTCAACTTTAAGGGCGGGTATTTCCCGCTGCACGATTTTGCTATAGGAGTAGACATAGGGCTGAGCCACGACAGTTACATCGTGTCAGTGGAAGGAGCCAAGCAGAGCTTCAGGCAGACCTACCTGCTGGCAGGGCCCTTTACGCGCTACTATCTGGATAATGGCGTGTTTGGGGAATTGAATCTGAAAGGCGGCCTGCTGTCGCTATCCTCAGGGGGCAGCAAAACAAACATTGCCCAAGGGGCATTAGGAGTCGGATATGCCCTGTTTGTGAACGAGAAAATTGCTGTGGAGCCGATGCTCTCATTCAGGTACACCCGCGAGTGGAGAGGCGACAATGCTAACGTATCCTTCGGGCCGGTGCTGGGGGTAGGGGTGCAGGCCTATTTGTGGCGCAAAACTTCGCATACTATCAAAGAGTCTTTGTAAAAAAGCGCAGAAGTGCGTATCTATACATTCTATTTAACCTATAAAGTAGGCTGGTTTATACCTAGCCTACTTTTTTACTTTACACCCTTAACAATTCATGGTCGGAAAGTTTATTTCGAAGCTGATTTTTAAAGTAGCGGGATGGAGATTAGAAGGCAATCTTACGCCTGAGAACCGGCGCTGCGTGATGGTAGCGGCCCCACACACCAGCAATTGGGACTTTATCTACGCCCGCGCCGCCTTTTACCTGATGGGCGCCCCCATCAAGTATACCATTAAGAAGGAGTTCATGAAATTCCCCTTTGGGCCGCTTCTGAAGGCAATGGGGGCCATACCCATTGATAGGTCCAAGAACACACGCATGGTAGATGCCATGATTAAAATCTTTGAGGAAAATCCGGGGGACATTTGTGTAATGGTGACGCCGGAGGGAACCCGGAAATACCAGCCGCGTTGGCGCAGAGGCTTTTACTATGTTGCGCTGGGGGCTAAGGTGCCCATTGTGCTCGGATACCTGGATTACGCTAAAAAAGAGGCTGGTATTGGGCCTACGATTATTCCTACGGGTGACATAGAGGCTGACATGGAAAAAATCCTGGCTTTCTACCGCACCAAGACGGGCAAGTTCCCGGAGCAGGGAGTAAGGTAAATCTTATAGAACACTATTTGTACTTTTGCCATTAACAAGGAGAGCCGCTATAATATAGCGGCTCTCCTTGTTTTTATACTTGTGTTCTTGTGTTACGCTATCTGGCGTAAATCCACTGGGATAACTCTGGAGATGCCTGCCTCAATCATGGTGATACCGTACATCACGTCGGTAGAGGACATAGTGCGCTTGTTGTGCGTTACCACAATAAACTGCGACTCGTCTGAGAACTTGCGGATGATGTTGTTGAACTTGTCGATGTTGGCATCGTCCAGCGGCGCATCCACCTCATCGAAGATACAGAACGGAGCCGGCTTTAGCAGGTAGATGGCAAAGAGCAGCGAGATGGCAGTCAACGTTTTCTCCCCACCCGAAAGTTGGTTGATCGTGAGCGGGCGCTTGCCTTTTGGCTGAGCCATGATCTCGATTTTTGCCTCCAGCGGGTTTTTGGGATCGGAGATCACCAGGTCGCAGTTGTCCTCCTCGGTGAACAGGCTGCGGAATACATGTTTAAAGTTGTCCTTGATCTGGTTGAACGAGTCCATGAACTTCTCCTTGGCCACCGTGTCAATCTCGTTGATGGTGTCGATCAGGGCGTTTTTGGCGTTTACCAGGTCGTTGCGCTGCTCCGTAATGAACTTCTCCCGCTCTTCAATTTCGGCATAGGCTTCGGCGGCCATGGCATTTACCGGGCCCATCTTGTCGAGTTGCGATTTGACGCTGGCAATGTGCTGGCTCAGTTCGTCGTTCGATAGTGGGATTAGCAGATCTTCCTCCGGCAGTGGACTGGCAAAGTCCTCGTCTGAGATGTTGAATTCAGCGGCCAGGCGCTCTTTAATCGCCACCAGCTTCAGCTGTGTATCGTTTTTGGCCTGTTGCATGCGCATCAGCAGCTCATCAGAGTTCTGGCGCTTGCGCTGCATCTCGCGTATACTTTTCTCCTTCTCATCCAGGTCGCCGCGCAGGGTGAAGTATTCCTTCTCTATCTCTTCCAACTCCTCGGCATAGGCCTGGCGGGCTTCGTTCATACTTTCCACCACCTGCTGATTCTCCAGTATAAACTCTTCTGCCTCTGAGATTTCCTGTTCCGATTTAACCAGCTCCTGCTTTAGCCCTTCAATACGCTCCAGGTTCGTTTCCACTGACTTCTGCTTGTAGCTGATTTCCTGCTGCAAACTGGCAAAGCGGTTCTTAAGCTGGTGGAACTGGATGTTTTCCTGGTTATACCGGCCCGAGATAACGGTAATCTGCTCTTGCTGGCGCTCCAGGTTGGCCGTATGCACGGCAATTTCCTCCTCCAAGCGCTGCAGCTCCCGCTGGTCTGCCTCGGCCTGCGGCGATACTTCCATACTTTGCTCGCGCAGTTCCAGCAGGCGCTCATGCAGCTCATCACGCTTCTGATCGAAGTTGCGGATGTTCTGCTGGTGCTGCTCATGCCGGATGCGAACTGTCAGCAAATCCTGCTGCAGCTTGCTAACTTCTTTGTCCAGCGCTTTTATCGTATCCCGCTCAGACTCATTTCGGTAGTTCTGCAGGATTTGGTTCTGCGTGTTGATGCGGCCTTGCAACACCTCTACCTGTTCCTGCAACTCAGCCACCTCTTCGGCCAGCTTTTCCAGGTTCTGCTTACGGCCCAGGCGGTTCCCGTCAAACACGCCCACCGAGCCGCCTGTCAGGCTTAATGGCTTGCGGATGGCGCTGCCGTCTTTGAGGATGATGGTCTTATACTCGTGCCCGTACAGTTCCTCCTCCGCGTCATCGGTGATGTAGACGTTGCGGAGCATGTACTTGAGCAGGGTGCTATACTTTTTGTCTGCAGATACCAGTTCGTAGGCGGCTTGCAGGTTGCCCTCGCTGAAGGTAGCCGTTGGCTCCAGATCTTCAATCTCAGAAAGTATAATAAAGTTGGCGCGGCCCTTGTTTTCGGCCTTCAAAAGGGCAACCGCGTCCACCGCGTCCTGCAGTTCATCCACCACAAAGTAGTTCATGTACTGCTCCAGGTAACTCTCGATAAGACCTTTATACTCAGGCTTACAAACAAGAATGTCAGATAGGAGCGGAGCAGGCTTGCTCCAGCTCTCGGACTTGCTCAGGAACTTAATCGCCTCCGGAAAGCCCTCCATGTTCTCCACCAGCGACTTGGTCAGGTTGTACTGGTTTTGCTTGGAGTCGAGGGTACGGTTCAGCTCTACGAGTTCGCTTTTTAGCTCTTCAATGTTAGCCTCGGTGGCTTCTATACTTTGCTGCAGCGTTTCCTCTTTGGCCTGCAGGCGCACCAGCTCAGATGTGCGTTCCTCCAGCACCTGCTGTGCTTCCTGCAGCTGCTCCTGCAGCACACGGCCGTCCTCATCGGCGGTTAATTGTTGCTGTTGCAGGCGCTCGAGCTCCTGGTTGATGTTCTGTATCTGTACCTGGCTTATCTCCAAGGATTTGCTCAGTTGGTATACTTCGTTCTGCTTGGCTTTCTGCTGCTGCACCAGCTCCTGGTAAGCTTCCTGCATACTCGCTTTCTGCTCGTTGGCCTCCTGCAACTGCTCTTTCATGGCGGCTACCTGCTCTTCGGCCTCGGCAAAGTTGTCCTGCACGGCCGTCAGCTCGTCGTGCAGCTCCAGTATACTTTCCTGGGTATGCTCCACGTTGGCCGTATCCTGGCTGATTTGCTGGCGCAGCTGCTGCATGCGCTCTTTCAGGTAGGTGCTGCGCTCGGATTTGAGTTTGATGTCGTTCTCGAGCTGGCGTAACTTGGCTGTCTGTACCTGCATGGTGCGCTGCATCTCGGCCAGTCTTTCCTGCGTCTCGTTCAGCTCTTCCTTCTGTCCGGCGATGGCCTCTTCGGCCTCTGTTACGATGGCAATATAGTTTTCTTTCAGCGAGGCTTCCTGCTGCACATCCTGCTCCAGGCGCTCCAGTGTCTGCTGGTACTGGGCGATGTTGCGGCGGGCAAACTCCAAGCTGTGCTTCTTGTAGTCGTCCTTTAAATTAAAGTACTTCACGGCCTGCTTTGCCTGCCGTTCCAGCGTTTTCATATTCTTGCCGATCTCGTGCAGCAGGTCCTCCACGCGCTCCAGGTCAGCATCAGTCTCCTCGAGTTTCTTCAGCGTTTGCTTTTTGCGCACCCGGAACTTGGAAATGCCGGCAGCCTCCTCAAACAGCAGGCGGCGGGAGTTTTCCTTGTCGTTCAGGATCTCGTCCACCATCTTCAGTTCGATGATGGCGTAGCTGTCGGAACCGATACCCGTGTCGAGGAAGAGTTCGTTGATGTCTTTGAGGCGGCAGGTTACGCCGTTGAGCATATATTCGCTCTCGCCGGTGCGGTAGTACTTGCGCGTCACCGTTACCTGCGAGTACTCTGTCGGAAGGATGCCTTTGTTGTTGTCGAATGTGATGGACACCTCGGCCATTTGCACGGGCTTGCGGGTTTTGGAGCCGTTGAAAATCACGTTCTCCATCTTATCGGAGCGGAGGTTACGTGTTCTCTGCTCGCCCAGCACCCAGCGTATGGCATCCACAATGTTGGACTTGCCGCAGCCGTTGGGCCCCACAATGCCGGTAATCCCGTTGTCGAAGTTAATGACGACGCGGTCGCCAAAACTCTTGAACCCTTTGATTTCTAATCTTGAAACTTGCATTCGCGTATTGCGGAAACTCTATGATCTTATCTTCAAAAATAAGACGAATTTTCAATAGAACATCTCTTGCAAAGGTATAATTAATGGTTATATGGAGTGAAGGCACCCATTTATTTTGCTATATTTGGATAAGAACCGGTGACTATGGAAGATCTTCAGATAATCATTTATATACTGGCAGCCGTGGCCTACTTTATCATCACGCAATGGCGCAAGGCATTTAGCGGCGGGGATGAGGACGTGGACGTGGAGCCCAGAAGGGCGCGGCCGCAGCAACCGCCCAAGCCCGTGACCTCGTTTGAGGACATCCTCCGGGAGTTGCAGCCAAAGTTAGACCAGGCAAACCGGCAGGGGCAGGAGGTGGTGCGGCAGACAAAAGAGCGCGCCCGTGAGATAGTACAGCCTGCGCCTGCCATGGTACCTGCCGAAGCCCCAGCCAGAAAGTATAAAAACTATGACGAGGTGGCTCCTAAAGCGCTATCCTGGGAGAAGCGGGCAGAGGCGATTGAAGCGGCCAAACAATCTAAGCTGCGGGAGCAGAAAACTACAAGGGATGCAGAGCCTGTTCGTGTTACACGTACCAATCGCTACAAAGAGATGCTCCGAAACCCCGCCACAGCGCGTGATGCCGTTATACTTTCAGAGATCTTCAACAGAAGGTATAGTTAAGAATGAATTTGGGATGAGTGATTATATTTCACTATTTGCAGAAGGGTAATCTGGGCTTTAAAGAATAACTAATTTTATCGAAAGAATTCTATCAAACTAAAGTATAACTGGGTAAGGTATTATACTTTAGCATACTTCAGTTATACTAAAACATTAGCCTTTAGCATTTTCAACCTATTCCTGCGTTAGCGCGAAAGTAAGAATGTTAGCCCCCATGCGTAAAGCCTGCTGCCGGATGGGCTCCGGGTCGTTGTGTACTTCCTGGTCTTCCCAGCCGTTCCCAAGGTCGGTCTCATACGTGTAGAAGCAAACCAGGCGCCCCTCGTAAATAATGCCGAAACCCTGCGGCGGCTTGTTGTCATGCTCGTGAACTTTCGGTAACCCTCTCGGGAAGTTATACTTTTGCCTGTAGATAGCGTGCTCAAACGGAAGCTCCACAAACTCCAGTTCCGGAAACACTTTCTTCATCTCTTTCCGAATATACTGGTCAAGGCCGTAGTTATCGTCGATATGCAGAAATCCGCCGCCAATTAAGTAGTTGCGTAGGTTACGGGCCTCAGCCTCCGAGAAAACCACGTTGCCGTGCCCGGTCATGTGCACGAAAGGGTAGGAGAAAAGCTCAGGGCTCCCTACTTCCACCACATCCTCCTGTGCCGCAATGTTCATGTTCAGGTTCTGGTTGCAGTAGCGGATCAGGTTGGGGAGCGAGGTTTTGTTGGCATACCAGTCGCCGCCGCCATTATACTTGAGCTTGGCAATCTTAAAGCCGTAGGTTTGCGCAAAGGCTGTCGGCAGGGCTGTAGCAAGTATAAAAAGCAGGAGCAGGAGGCGTGTCATAGGCGGATGTAGTGGTTTATACTTTTATAACGGTGCGAAAATATCGTGTAGTACGCTCAGCGTATGACAGGCAACCAGGGCGGCCGTTTCGGTGCGCAACCTGCTCTGGCCCAAGGTTACGGGCTTTATACCCGCCGCATAGGCTGCCTTAATTTCCTCTGTAGAGAAATCGCCCTCCGGTCCGATCATGATGCAGTGCGGCAATCCATGCTTGTAGTAATCCTTTATACTCTTAGTGGCATCATTCTCTAAGTGAGCGATAAAAGTGTTCCCAGGCACAGTTTTCTGTATGAATCGGTCAAAGGGAGTCAGGTCATGCAGCAGCGGCAGGTAGCCTTTCTTTGATTGCTTCATCGCACTCACGGCAATTTTTTCCAGCCGGTCCAGGCGCAGGCTGCGGCGCTCGGAGTGCTCACAAAGCAGAAACGTTATCTCACTAATGCCAATCTCCACTGCTTTCTCTACGAACCACTCCATCCGGTCGAGGTTTTTGGTAGGGGCCACGGCTATGTGCGACACGTACGGCAGTTTGCCATACTCCATTTGCTTGTCAATGATCTGGAGTTGGCAGCGCTTCTGGTGGGAATCCTGAATGATGGCGGTATACATTCCACCCAAGCCGTCCACCAAGTATACGGTATCGCCGTGGCTCAGGCGCAGCACCCGCGTGCAGTGTTTCGACTCTTCCTCGTTTAACGTATAAATTTCGCCTTCGATGTCTGGGGTGTAGAACAGGTGCACGGTTTTAAATTGTAGCGGTAGATGGTTATTATTGTATAAACTATACAAATATATGCTTCCTCTGGGTAAAAAGTTTTCTCCTTTTCTTTTTATAGTCGCGCTGCTTTCCGCCACACTTCTTATTCTGAGTTTAAGAAATTTTGGAATTGGCTTGTCTAACGACTCTATAGCCTATTGGGCTGCCGCAGAGAGCTTTTACGAAACTGGAAGCTTTTTCCTTTCTTACCGAGATACTTACTTCACAGATTGGCCTCCGTTGTTTAGTATATTTCTCTCTTCAGCTTACTTTTTAGGCATAGGGGATAAACTGTATTTTTATGGGCTTTTAGTTGTAGTTGTTTATGTAGTTGTTTTGTATATATTCGGAGTTCTTGCATTTCAATTAACAAAATCTAAGCTGCTCACAAGTGTTGCTTTGATTCTGTTTGTTACAGCTCCTCCTACCTATTTTACTTTTTCCTATTTATGGACTGAGACCTTCTTTATCCTGTTTACTATTATTTTCCTTGTAGGATTAGAAAGATATTTAAATAACGAGAAGCAAAGCTTTCTTTTCCTTTGTGCTTCAGTGGCAGGGTTAAGTGTATTATTAAGATATGGTGGAGTTATTAATATAGCAACGGGTTGTCTATTTCTATTCCTCTACCAGAATGTGGGTTTTTACGATAGGGTTAAAAGAACTCTTCGGTTTGGAATTATATCCTCTATTCCACTCTTATTTTGGCTCGTCCGCAACTATTATCTTAGTTCTACATTAACCGGTGAGGGAAGAACGGTTGCATTTGCACACTTCAAGTACACCTTAGTGATGACTGCTAAAGCATTCTGGCAATGGTTTATGCCCTATCCTGAGCATGCTCACGCCGGCATTCTTGTGATACTCATGGTTGGCATATTATTTATCGGTATAGGTTATTTTATTTATTTTAACTTTAAATACAATAGAAGAAATAAATTATTATTACTGATTCTAGCAGTTAGTTGCTTTTTATATTTTCTATTAGCTTTCAGCACATCTTTGTTTCAATCAAGTGATTTCCCAGATGCCCGATTAACTTCACCCGCATTTTTTTCTTTCTTGCTGATACTGATTAGTATAGCCAGTCTACTACTGTCTTTTAAAAATAAGTTTGCAGCATACTTCTTTTTATCTGTTTTAGGGGTAGTTTGTTTATATAATGCAAATCGATATTGCTATTATTATACGAAATCCCTTAAGGTGGGAGTTAGTGGTCATACTGATATTGTGTCAAGAAACTCAGCTATAATCAAATCTCTTCAAAATGCGGATTGGCTCAATGAATATACATTAACTAAAACGGCATTTACTAACTTTCCAGAAAAACTATACTTTAATGGGGTAAATGGAGTCTTAAAAATCACTAAGGGTTTCAGAAATGATCTTAGTGAGCAATTTCTGGAGAAGAGCTCGGAAAAATTAGTTATTTGGGTCGGGGAAGAAGAAGAGCTATTGCATTTAATAGAGATGAGATTAATCGATTATAATGTTACTAAAGCCGAGCAGTTCCCAGATGGTGTCATCCTATGGCTCACCTTAAATCAAGCGGCCCCTCTGCAGGAAGCAGAGGGGCCGCTACAAAATAAAAACTTACACTTGCTTAAGCCGTTACCTCCACGTTCGGAGCGCCGGCCATGATCTCATCACTGGCAAAATCAGCGAATTTCTGGAAGTTCTTCACGAATTTAGAGGCAAGATCGGTTGCCTTGGCATCGTACTCTTCCTTGTTTGCCCAGGTGTTGCGCGGGTTTAGTACTTCCTCCGGAACATTAGGGCAGGAGACAGGCATTTCAACGCCAAACACAGGATGCTTCGTGTATTCTACTTGGTTGAGGTCGCCGTTCAGGGCAGCCGTGATCATGGCGCGGGTGTAGGCAAGCTTCATACGGGAGCCTACTCCGTAAGGACCGCCTGTCCAGCCGGTGTTTACCAGCCACACGTTCACGTTGTTCTCCTCCATTTTCTTGCCCAGCATTTCGGCATACTTGGTGGGGTGCAGTGGCAGGAAAGCGGCTCCAAAGCAGGCCGAGAAGGTTGTTTGCGGCTCCGTGATACCCACTTCAGTACCGGCAACCTTGGCGGTATAACCCGAGATGAAATGGTACATGGCCTGGCTGGCGTTCAGCTTGGAGATAGGAGGCAGCACCCCAAAAGCATCGGCGGTCAGGAAGAAGATATTCTTTGGAATATCAGCCCTTGATGGCTCCACGGCGTTATCGATGAAGTTGATAGGGTAGGCCGTGCGGGTATTCTCTGTGACACTTTTGTTCGTGTAATCTACGGTGCGGGTGCCGGGGTAGAAGCGGGTATTCTCCACAATAGACCCGAACCGGATAGCATCCCAAATCTGCGGTTCTTTCTCGCGGGTCAGGTCAATAACCTTGGCGTAGCAGCCCCCCTCGAAGTTAAACACACTGTCCTCTGTCCAGCCGTGCTCGTCGTCACCAATAAGGCCGCGGTTCGGATCGGCCGAGAGGGTCGTCTTACCCGTACCGGAAAGACCGAAGAAAATGGCTGTGTCACCATCTGCGCCAACGTTTGCGGAGCAGTGCATGGACAGCGTGTTTTTCTCGTGAGGAAGGATGTAGTTAAGCACTCCGAAAATGCCTTTCTTCATTTCGCCGGCGTAGCCCGTGCCTCCCAGCAGGATCATGTTTTTGGTAAAGTTGATGATCGCAAAGTTGCTTTGGCGGGTACCGTCTTCAGTCGGGTCAGCCTCAAACTCAGGGGCACAGATGATGGTGAAGTCCGGAGAGTGGTTTTCAAGCTCTTCTTTAGTTAAGCGCAGGAACATGTTGTTGCAGAAGAGATTGTGCCAGGCCTGGGTGTTAACGATGCGTAGGTTGAGGCGGTAGTCCGGGTGAGCGCCGGCGTAGGCATCGCGCACATACAGCTTCTTGTCTTTCAGGAAGTCCACCATCTTGGCATGAAGCTTGTCGAACTTCTCCGGGTCGAATGGTATGTTGATGTCGCCCCACCAAACAGAGTCCTCTGTTTTGGCGTCTTTTACAATAAAGCGGTCTTTGGGCGAGCGGCCGGTAAACTTGCCGGTGTCGCACATCAAGGCGCCATTGTCAGTAAGCACACCTTCGCCATTTTTGATGGCCTCCTCCACCAACTCAGCAGGGGGTAGGTTCCAGAGCACTTCCCTGGCCTCCTTAATGCCGATATTCTCGAGACCTACTGTGTTAGTTTTATCTCCAGATTGTTTCATTGAAAATTATGGGTTTGATTAAAATGATAGGTTTTTCGCAACTATTACACAAAAATATAAAAAATAGTATATACTTACAGGTGTCTATTTTATTTTAAGTGTTTACTCACACTTTTTTACTTATCAAAGAAAAAAAGCCAGGCCTCTGACAAAATCATGCTACACCCTCTGCAAAAGGAATAGCTATGCAGGAGTATAACGTTTTGGTATACAGGCGTATACACGTATGCATACATGCAGATGTTATCTTAGGCAAGACATATCTTTAACGCTTAATACGGGTTACATAGGCATGTGTTTGAGCACGATTTGAAATAAAAAACCGATTTTTTGTTATAGTTATAGGTATATTTAATCGCGTAAACAGAATGCCTTTCTTATTTATACTACTGCTTTACAGCAGGGGTTTTATACTTGCAGGTCGGTTACCGGCCAAAATTATAGCCAATATGGGAGCCGCTGAACTGTGTTCTGCATGAGTAAAGAATTCTTTTGAAATGCTTCTTGTTATTTCATAACACAGGAAGATGTAACTTGTAATAATCGTTCTCACATCGTATTTTTAGCTTTATTTTGCGCTAACCGTTTTTTACAGAAACAACCATTTTATGTCAACATCTCAGAATATCTCTGGAGGGAGAGCGCCGAGTTTTATGGATAAACAAGGCACGTTTTTCGGTCATCCGAAAGGATTGATGATACTATTTTTTACCGAAATGTGGGAGCGCTTCAGCTACTATGGTATGCGCGGCATTTTGGTTCTGTTCCTGGTTTCAAATACCAAAGGCGGGTACGGGTGGACGGACGAGCAGGCATTGCAGCTGTATGGTACCTATACGATGTTCGTGTACCTGATGTCTATACCGGGAGGTATTCTGGCAGATAAGTTTCTGGGTCAGAAAAATGCGGTAATCATTGGTGGCTTCACGCTGGTGGCTGGCCACTTGCTCATGGCTTACCCTCCGGAGTGGGCCTTTTATACGGCACTTGTTCTGATTGTGCTGGGCACCGGTCTTCTTAAGCCTAACATTTCTACCATGGTGGGTGGCTTGTACAGAGATGGCGATGCCCGCCGCGATTCAGGTTTTACTATCTTCTATATGGGTATCAACCTTGGTGCCCTCCTGGCATCCCTGATTGTGGGCTATGTGGGCGAAGTATACGGTTGGCACTATGGCTTTAGCCTGGCTGGCTTTGGTATGGTACTGGGCCAGATCGTGTTTATCTGGGGCCGCAAATACTTGACTGGTGTAGGTAACCTGGAGAAAAATTCTATCAAAGACGAAGACGTAATCTTTACTAAGGACCAAGCGGAGTCTCAGGCTGCCAAAGGCTTTCTTGGTTTTACTAAGCACGAGTGGGATAGAATCATTGTAATTCTGCTATCCTTTATTATTGTGCTTGTGTTCTGGGCTTCGTTTGAGCAGGCCGGGGGACTGATGAACCTGTTCGCTAAACAGTATACAGACCGTACGGTGTTCGGCTGGGAGATCCCTACTGCCTGGTTACAGGGGCTCAACTCTTTCTTCATCCTGACGCTGGGTGGTATTGTGGCTGCCATTTGGGTAGCATTGGCCAAACGTGGAAAGAACCTGCCTTCTATCTTTAAAATGGGCCTTGGTACTTCCATTCTGGGTATTGGCTTCATTTTCATGGTGTTCGCATCGCTGCAGCGTACCTCATCTCCTGATGGACTTTCTTCGCTGCACTGGCTGGTGTTCGCCTACATGTTCCATACTATCGGTGAGTTGGCTCTGTCGCCCGTTTCACTTTCCTTTATCACCAAAGTTGCCCCTAAGCGCATTGTAGCCTCTATGATGGGCTTATACTTTGCGGTAACTGGTTTGGCCAACAAGCTGGCTTCCCTGATCGGCATTTGGGCGGTTAGACTAGGTGAGCTGGAGGTATTTATGTACATCGCTGGCTTTACGATCTTCCTGGGTATTGTGTTGATGGTGCTGACGAAACGAATCAACAAACTGACACATGGTATGGAAGATCAGAAGATGAAGGAGGAGCAAGCGCAGACTGGGCAACTTCTGGAAGCAGAGGTCAGCTAACTTTTATCAAATATAAAATTAAGGAAGCCCCTGATGAAATACATCAGGGGCTTTTTTATAATTTATTTTATACTTGGTGCAGCAGTGTAGAACCAATAAGACTCTGTTTGGTGTTTTGCCGGGGTAACAACACTTAATATTTATACTTTTAGCCATGTTATTTACTGTAAAGCCTCTTCGGGCGCTGCTGTCGTTGTCGTTTATACTTTGCCTGGCCGCTTGCACAACCGAAAAAGCCGTTAGCCCGAAAAAAGAGGAAAAGCCTGCCGTTGTACATACTATCAAAAAGGGGGCACATTATTCGGATAAGAATACGATGAAGCAGGTGAGTGCAACTGCGCTTCGCTTTGAAGTGACATTTGACAACTCGGCCATTTATACTTCGGCAAAGCCTAACAACCAGGCCGACATCAACAAACTGTATGGGTTCTCGGACTGCAGCACCAGCCACCAGGTGAACAGTGCGCGCTTTGGCTGGCGATGGCACAACAACAGGCTGGAAGTGCTGGCCTATACTTACCTGAACAAGAAGTGGGATTATAAATTACTAGGAGCCGTGCCGTTGGGGCAGCCAGTTCCACTGGAACTGCGCGTGGAAGAGGGCAGGTATGTTTTTGTGATGTATGGGCAGGAGGTAGCGATGCCACGCGCCTGCACCGGGGCAGCAGAGGGCTATCAGCTTTACCCATACTTTGGCGGTGACGAAACAGCTCCGCATGATATCACCATCCGCATTAAGGAGCTCCAATAGCCGCGTTGATACTTTACGTATGATAAAAAAAGGCCTAAGCTTATTGCTTAGGCCTTTTTTTATACTTTAAGCGCGGGGGCTTATTACATCATGCCGCCCATGCCGCCCATGCCACCTGGCATAGCTGGAGCAGCACCTTCCTCAGCAGGCTCTTCAGAAACTACACACTCGGTAGTAAGCAGAAGACCAGCGATAGAGGCTGCGTTCTCCAGGGCAAGACGCGTAACTTTAGTTGGGTCGATGATACCGGCCGCAAACATATTCTCATACTTGTCGGTGCGGGCATTGTAACCGAAGTCACCTTTGCCTTCACGCACAGCCTGCACAACCACAGAACCTTCGCCACCAGCGTTCGCCACGATAGTTCTCAGAGGAGCCTCAATGGCAGTTCTGATGATCTGAATACCAGTCTTCTGGTCAGCGTTCTCAACTTCCAGGCTCTCCAGGGCATCAATAGCGCGGATTAGGGCCACGCCACCACCCGCCACGATACCTTCCTCCACGGCAGCACGTGTTGCGTGCAGGGCATCGTCTACGCGGTCTTTCTTCTCCTTCATTTCTACTTCTGTAGAAGCACCAATGTAAAGAATGGCTACACCACCGGCAAGCTTGGCAAGGCGCTCCTGCAGCTTCTCTCTGTCGTAGTCAGATGTAGTTGTCTCCATCTGCGCTTTGATCTGGTTGATGCGAGCCGTGATATCGTCTTTTGTACCGGCACCGTTCACGATGGTGGTGTTGTCTTTGTCGATGATCACTTTCTCCGCCTGGCCCAGGTAATCCAGGGTAGCGTTCTCCAGCTTGTAGCCGCGCTCCTCAGAGATTACAGTACCGCCAGTCAGGATAGCGATGTCCTCCAGCATGGCTTTTCTTCTGTCACCGAAGCCAGGGGCTTTCACAGCAGCGATTTTCAGGGAGCCGCGCAGCTTGTTTACAACCAATGTTGCAAGCGCTTCGCCGTCTACATCCTCAGCCACTATTACCAGGCCTTTACCAGTCTGAACCACTTGCTCCAGAACAGGAAGCAGCTCTTTCATGGTAGATACTTTCTTGTCGTAGATCAGGATGAACGGGTTGTCGAAGTCAGCTTCCATTTTCTCCGCGTTCGTCACGAAGTATGGAGACAGGTAACCGCGGTCAAACTGCATACCTTCCACCGTTTTTACCTCAGTCTCAGTTCCTTTGGCCTCTTCAACGGTAATCACACCGTCTTTGCCCACTTTATCCATCGCATCAGCGATCATCTTACCGATCTCAGCGTCGTTGTTGGCAGAGATAGTACCCACCTGAGAAATCTCAGAAGAATTCTCGATTTTCTTTGACTGCGAACGCAGGTTCTCTACTACAGCCTCAACAGCCTTGTCAATACCACGCTTCAGGTCCATTGGGTTGGCACCTGCAGCCACGTTCTTAATACCGGCAGTGTAAATTGCCTGCGCCAGCACGGTAGCGGTAGTAGTACCGTCACCAGCCTGATCAGCTGTTTTAGAGGCAACCTCTTTTACCAGCTGCGCGCCCATGTTTTCGATAGCGTCTTTCAGCTCTATTTCCTTCGCTACAGAAACACCGTCCTTGGTGATGGTGGGGGCACCGAATTTCTTGTCGATGATAACGTTTCTGCCTTTAGGGCCCAGGGTTACTTTAACAGCGTTAGCCAGTTTATCTACACCAGACTTAATTTTGGTGCGTGCATCGGCATCGAATGTGATGTTTTTAGCCATATCTTTATTTTTTATGGATTAGGTTTAAGTTTGGGTTGATTAGAGAACAGCCAGGATGTCAGACTCGCGCATGATCAGGTAATCATTGCCATCGATGGATATCTCCGTACCGGCATACTTGCCGTACAACACGGTATCGCCAACGTTAACCTGTGGCTTCATCAGGGCACCTTGCTCTGATACTTTGCCTTCACCAACGGCTACCACCTCACCACGCTGAGGTTTCTCTTTAGCAGTGTCAGGAATAATGATACCAGACTTAGTCTTTTCTTCTGCTGCAGCAGGAGCCACAATCACTCTGTCTGCTAATGGTTTGATGTTGATCGACATAGTTTTTGGTTATTTAGTTATGTTATGTTGTTATGAATCTACAATAACTACCGGTGTATTATCATTTCCTGTGCCAATGCGGCAAGGCTGCCATTTTAAGCCAATTTTTCAGTCTATAACGCCCTTTTGCCTGTCAGGTTTGTCATTTTCTGCCACTATCAGGAACTTTTTTGTAATTCTGTCAGACTGCGGCAGGAGGGGAGCAAATAAAAAAGCCGGCTCTTGGCAGAACCGGCTTTTCACCCGATGGGCTATATGTCTTTAGTTGGCAGCGGTGTCAATCATTGTTGGAATTTCACCGGCACCTGGTATGGCAGCAGTCGTATCAGTGGCAGCACCTGGCAGTGCTCCCGGAGCAGCCGGTAACTGAGATTGGCGGGCACGCTCTTCGTTAACACTTCTTACGGCTCCACTTCCAGAGCTACCCAGCATGTGCGTAGCCAGCGTGAGTACCACAAGGCCAATAGCAAAGCCCCATGTCAGTTTCTCGAGCAGGTCGCCGGTGCGCTTAACGCCCATTAGCTGGCTGGTGCTACCGCCAAACTGGCTTGAGAGGCCGCCTCCCTTAGGGTTCTGAGCAAGTACAACCAATACAAGCAGCACGCAGATAAAGATAATGATACTAATAAGGGCGATATACATGTTAGCTTATGTTTTGTAATTTTTCGATCTGTTCGGCAAAGTAACTCTTTTTTTCCGGATATTTCAAAATGAGTTGCTCATATATTTTGATGGCTTTCTTCGCCTTTCCCTGCTTTACAAAGATGTTGGCGAGGCTCTCGGAGGCGATTCCCCGCTTTATTTTGGTGCTTTTCAGCGACAAGTCTTCCTGGGGCTCAGGCTTTAGCTTAATGTTGTTAAGCGTTTTAAGGCGCGGGCTGATTTTGAGGAACTGGTCAATGATGTCCTGTTGCCCGTGCAGGGCAGGCGTGCGGTCGTCTTCCACCTTTAAAAGGCCATGCACCTTGCTGTACTCCAGTATAAGCTCCGGATGGAAAGCAGCAGGCCGCTCGCGCACAAACTCATTTCCTTCTTTCAGCACCAGCACCTCGCCCGTCCGGCTCGACGACATCCAGTAACCCAGCACATCCTGCTGGTACATCATGTCTATCTCATCAAAGGCATACTTCACCTCGGCCTCTTCCGGCTCCGGGCTTTTCGCCTCCGGCTCCGTATGGGGCGGGGTAGGAATAGCCTCTTCTTCGGTATCTTCTATACTATAGTATGTCCTTGCTGCTAAAGCGGCCTCTGTTGCAATGATGGTGGCCAGGTCATCGGCAGGCGGGGTAACAACTTGCGTTTCTTCTTCCTGCTGCGGTTCAATAGCCTCTTGCTGTAGTGTCTGCTGCGGCAGCTCGGTTACTGGCAAGGTCGGTGCTGGAGCTACATCGGGCTTTCGGGCCAGCAGGTCGGTGAAGGAGGGGCTCAGGCTCTTTATGGTTAGCAGCAGGGCAAGCTCAGAGTCAAGCTTCTCCATCGGCTGCTCCAGAATGGCCTTGTCAGACGGGAAGTCGTTTTTTATACTTTCCTCTTCCGGATCCTCCGGCAAGATGGCATCCTCCACATCCTCTTCCTCGTTTATACTTTCCAGTGGTGCCTTCGCTATACTTTCAGCCGTTGTTACTTCTGCCTGCACAGGATCAACTACTTCCGGCTCCTCAACTGACTCTGAAAGTATAACTTCTTCTGTAATAGAATTGTTATGCTCTTCAGGTTCATCTATTACTACAGAAACAGCATGTGGCTGTGGAAGTTCCTCGACCTGGGCTATGTACTGCTCCTCCACTGCGGCCTCGTCAAACTGCGGCTCGGCTACCGGCGAAGTATAAATGATGCGCTTGAGCAGTTGGCGGTTGGTGGCGTAGGCGGAGGCCCGACGCAGGCGTTGCGTGGATAGCATGCTTCCCTTGTCGTAGGCTGACTTAGCCAGCAGCAGGTGCGCCGTCTGGCAGTAGGGGAAGGTAGCCGCCACCTTCTCCAGCTCTTCCGTCTGTTGGTCGGAGATGCTGGAGGCCTGCTTGATCAGTTGTAAAAATGCCGATTTATTCATACTTGCTTAGGTTCCGGAAAAAACGGCATTACCAATCTGCCACGGTTTTGTTGAAAACATCTACCACCAGCTGCTCGGTCAGCTGCTCTATCTGCGCCGTTGAAAGCTGGGTGACGTCCACGTTCTGCGGGAAGTCCTGCGAAATGGTAAATGTTCTCTCAAAATCCTTCTCTGGCTGCTTCACGTTGGCGAATCTAATTTGAATACCCAGCGTCAGGCGGTTTAGAGAGGCAATGTCTTGCTGCCCGTCGCGCTGAATAGCGGCCGGAGAGTAAGTAAAGCTAACAATCTGACCGGCTAATTGCAAGTCTCCCTCGCTCTGCACAATGGTAAGATTGGTGTTGCGGCGGAAATAATCCTTCATGTTGTCGGTCACTACCTGCGTCAGGTTTGAAGGCCCTTCTCCGGTGCTGTTCTCAATGTTCTGGATGGACATTGTCCTGATATCCGGGGAGAGGTTGGTGCCGGTAAAGGAATAGATGCCACAGCCACTGCTGCTTATAAACAGCAGCAACAGCAATATCTGGCCTAAAAAGCGGGATTTAATCTTCGATGTCATACTGCTTTAGTTTGCGGTAAAGGGTGCGCTCCGATATGCCCAGGTCCTGGGCGGCATACTTGCGCTTGTTGTTGTGCTTTTTCAGCGCCTTTAAAATCAGCTCGCGCTCCTTATCTTCCAAGGAGAGGCTTTCTTCCTCGGTCTCGTGCGGAATATCCTCCACCTTTTCCTCCTCATACTCCCGCGCCGGGCTTTGCTTGATGGGCAGGTACAGGGGCTCGCTTTGCACAGGCTCGGGTTTGTACGATCGCCCGTTAAACTGCGGCTGCTCCATGTTCTCAAACAAGTGGCTGTGCTCGCGCAGCAGGTCTTCATCGTTTGGCTGATGGGCCAGCATGTTAAAAACAAGCTTCTTAAGCTCAGATACATCGCGGCGCATGTCGAAGAGCACCTTGTAGAGCAGGTCCCGCTCGGAGAAAGCCCCCTCGCCAGTACCCTCTTTCTGTTGTATCACGGCCAGTGAGGAGCTGGTTTCCTTGGGCAGGTAGCGGCGCAGCGTGTCGGCATTTACCAGCCGGTCATACTCCAGTACCGAAATCTGCTCTACAATATTCTTCAGCTGGCGGATATTGCCGGGCCAGCGGTACGCCTGCAGTTCCTGCACCGCCTCCGGGGTCAGCTGGATGGGCTGCATTTTATACTTCTCAGAGAAGTCGGCGGCGAATTTGCGGAAGAGCAGGTGAATGTCGTCCCCGCGGTCGCGGAGGGACGGCACCGTAATCGGCACCGTGTTCAGCCTGTAGTACAGGTCTTCGCGGAACTCGCCCTTCTCCACCGCCTTTAGCAGGTTCACGTTCGTGGCAGCCACCACCCGCACATCAGTTTTCTGTACTTTGGAGGAGCCAACTTTAATGAACTCGCCGTTTTCCAGCACCCGCAGCAGGCGCGACTGCGTGCCCAGCGGCATTTCCCCGATCTCGTCGAGGAAAATAGTGCCGCCGTCCGTCACCTCGAAATAACCCTTGCGGGTATCATGTGCGCCGGTAAAGGAGCCCTTTTCATGGCCGAACAGTTCGGAGTCGATTGTACCCTCTGGGATGGCGCCGCAGTTGATGGCGATAAACTGGCCATGCTTGCGCGGGCTCAGCTGGTGGATGATCTTGGAGAAAGACTCCTTGCCGCTGCCGCTCTCGCCGGTAATAAGCACCGTCATATCGGTGGGGGCTACCTGCGCGGCCACCTGGATGGCATAATTCAGCAAGGGCGAGTTGCCGATGATGCCGAACCGTTGTTTTATACTTTGAATATCGATATTGCGCATGTTTTAGATTTGAAGATTAGACTATTTGGAAATTTGAAGATGAGGTGTTGTGAAGACTTTTATGTTCAAATCCTCACATTTCCAAATCTCCAAATCTAATCTACCGCCTCGCCAAACAGGGTGCCTACAGAGCAGTCGTTCACGAACACGTTCACGTAATCGCCTTTCTTGTAGTGCTTTTTCGGGAAGATAACCACCTTGTTCTGGTCGTTGCGGCCGCTCAGGAACTCGTCTGATTTCTTGGAGAAGTTCTCTACCAGCACCTTGTGCACCTTGCCCACGTCGCGCTTGTTGCGGTTGTGCGACGTTTCGCGCTGCTTGTCGATGATTTCCTGGAGGCGGCGTTTTTTTACCTCCAGCGGCACGTCATCCTCCAGTTTGCGCGCTGCCAGCGTGCCGGGGCGCTCAGAGTAGAAGAACATGTAGGAGTAATCGTACTGCACGTAGTCCATAAGCGAGAGCGTATCCTGGTGCTCTTCCTCAGTTTCGGAGCAGAAGCCTGCAATCATATCTGAGGAGATGCCGCAGTCCTCGCCCAAAATGCGTCGGATGGCGTCCACGCGGTTGATGTACCAATCGCGGTCGTAGGTACGGTTCATAAGCTCCAGCACACGGGAGTTTCCGCTCTGGGCCGGCAGGTGGATGTATTTACAGATGTTGTCATACTTTTTCATCGTATACAACACCTCGTCGGTAATGTCTTTCGGGTGGGAGGTGGAGAAGCGCACGCGCAGATCCGGCGATACCAAAGCCACCTTTTCCAGCAGCTGGGCAAAATTTACGTGCTCGGAGCCGTCTTCAGAGGCCCATTTATAGGAGTCCACGTTCTGACCCAGCAGTGTCACTTCTTTATAACCCTGTGCTACCAATGCTTCTGCCTCTCGCACAATCGAGTGCGCATCGCGGGAGCGCTCGCGGCCGCGGGTAAACGGCACCACGCAGAAAGAGCACATGTTATCGCAGCCACGCATGATGGAGATAAAGGCGCTCACGCCGTTGCTGTTCAGGCGAATCGGGTTGATGTCGGCATACGTTTCCTCGCGCGACAGGAGTACGTTCACGGCTTTCTGGCCACCGTCCACATGATTCACCAGGTTCGGCAGGTCGCGGTAAGCGTCCGGACCTACTACCAGATCCACAATCTTCTCTTCTTCCAGCAATGATTTTTTGAGGCGCTCGGCCATACAGCCAAGTATGCCCACCATCATTTCCGGCTTTTTCTTCTTATAGTAGTTTATCTGGCCCAAACGGTTGCGCACGGTTTGCTCCGCCTTCTCGCGGATGGAGCAGGTGTTCAGAAACACCAGGTCGGCCTGCTCGATGTCGGAAGTCGTGTCGAAACCCTGATCAAACATAATCGATGACACAATCTCGCTGTCAGAGAAGTTCATCTGGCAGCCGTAGCTCTCAATGTATAGTTTGCGGCTTTTACCTGTGTTTGTTTCCTCGGTTACTTTGGTATCGCAGGAGGCGGCAGCGGCTGCGGCCTGCTCCGGTGTGCGGTTATCAATAAAGTCTAAATCTACTATTGGCTCCATAATACGTTAGTATAGCTGCAAATATACTATAATGAATTCAAAAACGTGACAGAATGGCAGAGAAGAAGTGGTTAGTAATTGATAATGAAGGATGAATAATGAGGAATGAACTGATATGGAAGGAGAATCCCGGCTTCTGGCATTCTAAATTGGCCTGTTAAATGCCTTCTTAGTCTTCCGGGCACAATGGCTACTTATTAATCATTACTCATTATTGGTTATTCATTAGAAAGAACCTTAAACATGGCTTTTGCCTTGAGCAGGCACTCTTCATACTCCAGTTCCGGGTCAGAGTCGTAGGTGATGGCGCTGCCCACCATAAAACTAAGATAGCCGCTGCTGGCGTTGTACTGTATACTCCGGATTACCACATTAAAATCGCAGTCGCCGTTGGGTTTGATGTAGCCGAAAGCGCCAGAGTACAGCCCGCGCCTGGTGTCTTCCAATTCCTCAATCAGTTGCATGGCGCTGATTTTAGGGGCTCCGGTCATACTTCCCATCGGAAAAGCACCCCTTAAGGCGTCCACCAAGTCCTTCTGTGGCTTCAGCTCGCCAACCACCGTCGAAATCATCTGCCAGACCTGCTGGAAGCCATAAATCCCGAACATTTCTTCTACGTGCACGGTTCCGGTGGCGCAGGAGCGGCTTAAATCGTTGCGGACCAGGTCCACGATCATCATGTTCTCGGCAAGTTCCTTCTCGTCATGCCGAAGCCGGTGCTTTAGCTCTAGATCTTCCTCCGGTGTATTGCCTCGGCGAATAGTGCCCTTGATGGGTTGGGAGATCAGCTTTTGGCCTTCTTTTTTGAGGAAACGCTCGGGCGAGGCACACAGGAGGTACTTGTCGTGCAGCTTCAGGTAACCGGAAAAAGGAGTGGGGGAAGCGGCATTCAGAGCCAAATAAAGTGGCAAAGGTTGCAGTCGCACCTGCTCCGCAAAGAACTCCATGCAGTAGTTCAGCTCATACACATCCCCCTCTAAAATATGCTGCTGTACCCGTTTCACCTGCGCTACATACCGCTGCCTGGATACCCGCTGCCGCAGTTTTATACTTTGTGGTGCATCCGGTTTGGCCGTGGGAGTGGCGAGTATGGTGTCAAGTATAGAGGAGGTATTATTATGTAAAGTATAGATAGTTATACTTGATGCGTTAAAGTATAAATATACTTTTGGGGCAAAGAAAGCCAGCAGGGGAAAGCCAAGACCGTCAGGGTTGTGGCTGCTGAGGCGCTCGGTCTGGTTTTTAAGGTCGTAGCCCAGGAAGCCGCACAGCAGCGGGTGTTGCGCATCCAGGAGCCGGTGCAGGTCCTCAAAAGCGTTTTCCTGCTGCAGCGGCAGCAGTTCGTCAGACACAGCCAGGATCTCTTCAAAGCCGTGGTGGGGATAGGCGATGCCGTTGGAAGTATAGTATGCCGCCAACGGGTGCGCGTCTGCCCAGGCAAGTGCCTTCAGCCGGAACTCCGCCACTGGTACCGGTAAATCAGTTAGCCTTATGTCTATTTTATACTTCATGAACCTTGCATGGCCGCCAGGGCCAGTTTTGCTTTGGCGTCGATACTGTTTTTATACTCGTGGTTTTTATAACTGATTGCCTGCTTAAAATATACTTTGGCTTTTTGTGGTTGATGTAGCTCCTGGTAAATATAGCCTGCCTGCAGGGCAGCACTCGGGGCAAAGTATAAATCGGTGCCCTGGCACAGTTCGATGGCTCGCTTATATAATGGTAGTGCCTGCTGCAACGAGTCGGTGCCGTGGTAGATGCGGGCCTTGCGGTAAAAATACTCCGCCTGCACAGCTGCCGGTGTGGCCGGAGTAAGTTCTAACTGCTGCAGGGCCAGCAGCGCCTCCGGAAAGTACCCGCCATCGGAGTGGAGACGGGCCTGCATGAGCGGCTTTACCAGGGCTTCCTGTTTTTGGGCATACTTGGCTGCATAGCGGTCTTCTTCCGTGTCTTCAATGCCTACTTCAGTTATTTGCTGAAAATGCCACTGTGCCTGTGGTTTATGGTTGCTAAGTGCATAGGCCAGGTATAGTTTATAGTTGGCCGACTTCAGGTAATGCTGCCCCTGATGCAGTTTCAGAAACTGCCGGTTCTCCCGGATAGACTCGTTATAATCGGCGCGGTACAAGTATAAATCGGCGGCCATGTGGTGGAGGTACGGGAAGGTAAGGTAAGCGCTTCCCTGCGGACGGCGCAGGTAAACTTTCAGGGCCGCCTCGCTGGCCTGCGTTTTCTTGAGCAGGTGCATCGCCACAAACTGAAACAACAGATTGTCGGGCTCTTGCTTAGCCAGGGCGGTTGCCTGCCGTACGGCCTGCTCCTGTTTCTCCGGTTCGGTCAGGTGAAGTATAACGGCGTGCAGTAACCGGGCCTCCTGGTAAAATGGGTTATCAGTGGAGGAGGCTGCCTTTAGGTTGGCCACTCCCTGTTTTATACTTCCCTTTAAACCGATGATGTTCAGGAACCATTTATACTTGTCCGGTACAGAACCGATGAGCACTTGTAATACCCCCAGGTTCTTTTTATTGGCGAGGAAGTCCGGGTACTGTTGCTCGTTGTGGCGGTACTGCAGGTAGGCTTTCCGGATATCCCATGCAGCGGATAACCTATTTCCGAATAGCAGTTTAGACATGCCTGTATGAAGTCTTACTTCGGCCAGCGTATAGTCGCGCCATACTTCCTTAGGCAGGTCTGCCAGTTTCTCGAGTCGTGCTTCCTGTGCCGCCAGCAGTGGCTCGTACTTTCTCTGATCCTGCTGCACGCAAAGCTCCAGGAAGTCGGCGTAGTTGGCCAGCAGCAGGGTAGTGGACTTGTGTTGGGCCTGCTGCTGTAGCAGGGCACGGGCCTGAGGTACTTTCAGCTTCAGCACATGCTGGTAAATGCCGTTGTGCTGGGGGGAGATGGTCGGAGAGGCGAACAAAGTATGGCTCAGGAGCCAGAGGGCTGGCAACAAAAAAAAAGGATGGGGTTTAGCCATCCTTTTTCTGTTTGTTGTATGCAAGCGGTGTTCGCTCAAGATAGATACAAATTAATAAGCACGCAGCTCCACGCCAGACAGAATACGACCGCAGTGCTCGCAAACGATGATTTTCTTCTGAGCCGCGATGTCAGCCTGGCGCTGAGGCGGCACGGTGTTAAAGCAACCACCGCACGCGTCGCGCTTCACCGTTACCACGGCCAGTCCGTTGCGCACGTTCTTGCGGATACGGCTGTAGGCGCTCAACAGACGGTCTTCTACCACAGAGGCAGCCTCCTGGCGCTCTTCCTCCAGTTTTTTCTCCTCCTCCTGGCTCTCCGCCACGATCTGTTCCAGCTCTTTCTGCTTGTTATCCAGGTCTTTGCGGCGCTCTTCGAGGCGGTGCTTTGTTTCTTCTATTTCAGAGTTTTTCTGCTCTATCTGGTAGTGGGCTTCCTTTATCTTCTTCTCCGAGATCTGGATTTCCAGTTTCTGAAGCTCAATTTCTTTTGTGATGGCGTCGTACTCACGGTTGTTGCGTACGTTCTGCTGCTGATCCTCGTACTTGCGGATAAGGCCTTCAGAATCTTTGATAGCCTGACGGCGCTGCGCGATGGCATCGTTCAGGGCTGCTACCTCATCATCAAACTTACGTACCCGCACCTCATAGCCTTCAATTTCGTCTTCCAGGTCCTGAACCTCCTCAGGCAGGTCTCCTCTGACTCTTTTAATTTCATCAAGCTGCGAATCGATGCTTTGAAGCTTAGATAGTGCTTCCAGTTTGCTGGCTACAGTACTTTCCATGTATTAAAAAGTGTATCTGACGGGGTTAGTGTTTACTTGCGATATTAAGACTGCAAAATTAGTAAAACTTTTTGAAATAGCGTCATAAAATATCTCCTTTGTGTATACCTCGCTTTCGTAGTGGCCAATGTCTGCAATCATTAATTTCCCCTCGGCATCGAAGAATTCGTGGTATTTTACATCGCCGGTTACGAGCGCGTCAGCCCCTTGCCGCAGAGCGTCTTTTATCAGGAAACTTCCGGCACCGCCGCAAACGGCCACACGCTTCACCTTTTTGCTCCCGATGGAAGTATAACGCAGTCCCTGCAGCCCCATTTTCTCCTTCAGGTAAGCCAAGAACTCCTGCTCTGTCAGCTCCCGTTCCAGTTCGCCAATCATGCCAATGCCCACTTCCTGGTTCTGGTTCTCCAGGTTATAAAGGTAATGGGCCACCTCCTCGTAAGGGTGTGCCTGCTTTAGTGCCGCCATGATTTTACCTTGTAGCACAGCCGGGAAGAGGAGTTCGAGTCGGTCTTCCTGCACCTGCTCCGGCATGTTGGCGCCGCCTATCGTGGGGTTTGCCTGCTCTGAAGGCGTAAAGCGACCGGTGCCGGTAACGCTGAAGCTGCATTCGCTGTACTCTCCGATGTTCCCGGCGCCAGCCGCATGCAGGGCCGCCAGTACCTCTTCCGTATGCTCTGCGGGCACAAAGGTTACCAGTTGCATGAGCGTGTTGGGCTTGTTTACCAGTATCCGCTGCTGCTGCAGGCCCAGTTTATCAGCAATTTTGGTATTCACCCCGTTCAGCACGTTGTCCAGGTTGGTGTGGCTGGCGTAGATGGCGATGTTGTTTTGGATGGCCTTAATGATGGTGCGCTCCACGTAGCTGCGGCCTGTCAGTTGCTTTAACCCTTTAAAGATAACCGGGTGATGGGCCACCACCAGGTTGCAGCCGTTTTCGATAGCCTCTTCCAGCACGTCCTCCGTGCAGTCCAGCGTTACCAGCACGCCTGTAACTTCTGCGTTGGCGTCTCCGGTTTGCAGGCCGGCATTGTCGTAGCTTTCCTGGTAGCGGAGCGGAGCGAGTTGCTCCAAAAGTGCGGTTACCTCGTGTATCTTTGCCATAGTTTTTCTCTTTCGTTGTACCCTTCGGCTCGTTAAAATTAACGTAAATTGCACGCGTTACAAAACCATGCACAAATATCTGCACATACCACTCTGGCCTTTCGCGCAGCTGTACGGGGGCATTATGCGGCTCCGCAACCTGGCGTATGACAAGGGAGTGCGCCCGTCGCGGCGGTTCGGCCTGCCTGTAATCGCAGTCGGGAACCTGACTGTGGGGGGCACGGGCAAGACCCCGCACGTAGAGTACCTGCTGCGCCTGCTGCATAAGTATAAGGTAGCCACGCTTAGCCGGGGCTATAAGCGAAAGAGCAAAGGGTTTATACTTGCCGATGATACAGTAACGGCTTCCATACTAGGAGATGAGCCCTTTCAATACCACCTTGACTTTAAAGATGTTGCCGTGGCTGTGTGCGAGGATCGCGTGAAGGGGGTAGAGCAGCTGCAGCAGCAGGTGCCGGGGCTGCAGGTAGTGGTGCTGGACGATGCCATGCAACACCGGCCGGTAGCACCCTCGCTTAGCCTGCTGATAACGGATTTCAACCGGCCTTTCTACCAGGACCATGTGCTTCCTGCCGGCAGGCTACGCGAGCCTAGAACCGGAGCAAGGCGAGCCGATGCTGTCATTGTCAGCAAGTGCCCGGCGGGGTTGGCGCAGCGGGAGCGTGAGGAGATGGCGCAACAGGTGGCGCAGTATACTAGTGCAGGCACTCCTGTCTTCTTCTCTACATTTACCTACGGAGCACCCGTGGCAGTGGGGGCTGTCGCCATCCCGGGGCAGAAGGTGGTGCTGCTGACGGGCATCGCCAATGCCGAACCGCTTAAAAAATACCTGAGCGGCCAGGGCTATACGTTGCTGCGGCATATTTCGTACCCCGATCATCACCCGTATACTGCCAAAGACCTGCAGGAACTGGAGGCACTGCTGCAGCAGGAGGATTATAAGGGGGCCGCTGTGCTGACGACCAGGAAAGACGCCGTGAAGCTGACGGATGCCGGTTTGCAACCTATTACAAAGCAACTGCCCATCTTTTTTGTGCCGATTGAGGTACAATTCCTGGCAGACGGTGATACGTTTGACATGCTGGTGCTGGAGCACGTAAAACAGCTGTTACCAGCCTAGGGCTGCAGATTTACATTATTATTTCACTATTTTTGAGACGTGAAGAGAAAACTATCCGCCTTTATACTTTTAGTGCTGGGCCTGCTGCTGGTAAACACTGTCAGCTTTGCCCAAATCATCGATGATACCACTAAGATGCTCTACGGGCCTAAAACGGTTCTGAGGTTCTATGAGCAGGATGTGCTGATGGGGCGTTATGAGGCGGTGCCCATCGATACGTCACTGAACAACCACCATAACGAGCGCTACTGGTATAACGACACGGCTTTCTACCAGCACTTGGGTAACATCGGCACGGCGGCCACGCCTATATTTTTCCAGATGCCGGAGAAGATTGGTGTGCGGCTGGGCAAAAATATCTTTGACCGCTATGCCTATGACCCTCACAAAACACTCTACTACAACACCCGCTCCCCTTATACGCACCTAAAGTATGTGCAGGGCGGGCGCGGCGAAACAGTATTCGAGGCCCTGCATACGCGCAACATCAACCCCAACTGGAACTTTGGTGTGGCGTACCAAATCCTGTCCGCCAACCAGCAGATAGGACCTGCTTCGCGCAACAGGCAGCTCCGCGACTTCCTGGACAACCAGTCTGTGAAGATTTTCACGCACTACCGTTCCACGAACGAGAAGTATGACCTCTTCTTCAACTTTACGACCATGAAGGTGGAGCAGGTAGAAACAGGGGGCGTGGACACAACTTTAGTTAATGGCAGGGGTAGAGGCGAACTGGAGCAGTTTGAGGAGGCACCCGTCTACCTGAACCAAGCCCTGAACAACGAAGCAAGAAACAACTTCCACCTGACACACATTTACCGGCTCGCCCAGGAAAACCTGAAAGTATACCACACCTTTGATTTCGGCCGCCAGAAGAACGAGTATGTAGACGATGCATTGCCCAGACGCCTTGTAGTTCCGCCTTCCTATCTTTACCCCAAAATAACTTTAGATTCTATCCGCACCCGCGATGCGACGAATTACAGGGAGTTAGAGAACACCTTTGGACTAACAGGTAATAACAAGCTCTCGTCCTACAAGGCGTATGTGAAGTTGCGGAATGCCAACATCAAGTACAGCGCTATTCAGCAGGTTCCTGAGGAAGAATTGCCAGACACAGTACAGGCTGGTTCGGTATACCGGGACATAACCACAGATGGAAGCTTTAATCAGGTATTGATTGGTGGTGATATCAGGCTGTTCTATAAAGAGCTGGCCGAATTGACGGGCAGCGCTGAATACCAACTACCCGGTGATTACCGCATCAAAGGGATGGCCAGGTTAGGAGGTGCCTATGGCTCGCTTGAACGTGTGTTGTACTCTCCTTCGCGCGTACAGCGCTATATGCTGAGCAATCACTTTACTTGGACTGAAGACTGGGCCAATATTGCTGTAAACCGCATCGGGGCGGGCCTTCATCAGAAAATTGGTAAACGCCAGTACCTGAAGCTGGACGGCCGTTATACAGACATTAGGCGCTGGATATACTTTGATAAGGACGCTAGACCCGATCAGCTAAGCGGCAACCAGTATTTCTGGGGTGCCAGCCTGGCACATAAAATAAACTTTGGTCCGCTATACTTTGATAACTATTTAGTCTATACTAACACCGACGAAGCTAAGTATATCCGGACGCCGGATTGGCTGGTGGAGTCGAAGTTATACTTGCAGGGGCCGCTGTTCAAGAACGCCTTGTTTGTGCAGCTGGGTGTGCAGGGTACATATATGTCTGAGTACTATGGCTATGGCTATATGCCGGTTATTCAGCAGTTCTATGTGCAGGATAACTTTGCCGTGCAGGGCTATCCTGTGGCGGAGGTTTTCCTCAACGCCGACATCAAAACTGTAAACGTGTTCCTGAAAATGAGCCACATCAACCAGGGTTTAACCGAGCCGGTATACTTCCTGACGCCGTTATACCCTGGCCTGCGCCGCAGCTTCACCTTCGGCGTAACCTGGAGGTTCTTTGATTAATAATGGCTATTTGTTAATTGGCTGAGCTGCTACAGGTGGATCAAGGATTTCAGAAGTATCACGAAATGAGGAGCACTGAGGCACTTACCTTATACTTCTAAATGAGCGCTTCTAGTATTCACGCATTCACTCACCCACTCATTCAAAATTAATTACCCATGTCCACGACACAACCAACCAAAACCATACTTCGGCTGGAACTGCCTACCGACCCGCGCTGGGTAAATATTGCCGAGAAGAACATCGAGGAAATTCTGGTAGACCATGCCTATTGCGAGCAGAAAGCGGCTACGTCTGGCATTTCGCTGATTGTGAAATACCCCGACAAGGAGCGCCTGGTAGACGAGATGACGGAATTGGTGGCCGAGGAGTGGAGCCATTTTGAGCGCGTGATGGAGCAACTGAAGAAGCGTGGCTACAAGTTGGGCCGTAACAGACCCGATGAGTATGTGGTGGAACTGGCCAAGCACATTCGTAAAGGCGGCGAGCGCGAGCGGCAACTCATGGACCATCTACTGGTAAACGCCCTTATCGAGGCTCGTAGCTGCGAGCGCTTTAAACTACTCTGGAAGAATATCCAGGACGAGGAGCTACAGAAGTTTTATTACGAACTGATGGTGTCTGAGGCAGGGCACTACGTGAGTTTCGTGAAGCTGGCCAAGGAGTATATGCCTGCCGACGAAGTAGACGCCCGCCTGAAAGAATTGCTGGCCATAGAAGCCGATATCATCCGCAGCCTGGAACCCCGCCCGGACAGGATGCACTAAGTATAGTTTAAAGCTAAGAGTTATGAGTTAATAGTTATCAGAACAATTTAACTCAAAACTTTTAACTCATAACTCTTAACTAAAAATCACGTTTTCTGCTTCTTCTTCTTGGCTGCCGGGAAGAGGATGTTGTTCAGGATGAGGCGATAGCCGGGAGAGTTGGGGTGCAGGGCCAGGTCGGTGGGCTCTTCGCCTACCAGGTGCTGGTAATCCTCCGGGTCGTGGCCGCCATAGAAGGTCCAGGTGCCGCGGCCGTAGGTGCCGTGCATGTAGCGTATCTCGCCCAGTTCCTTGTTCTCGCCCATTACCACCACCTCAGGCTTTACCAGGCTGTTTCGGAAAGCAGTCGTCTGACCCATAAAGCCTTTGATGGTTTTGGCGTGGTTCTGGGTCAGCATCGTCGGGATCGGGTCCCACTTGGCGGAGAAGGTGAAGAGCTGGAAAAAGTCGTTGGCCTCCGTTACAGGCCGCTCCTGCGGTTGCATGTCAATGTCAGAGTACTCATACTCCAGCGGGTTGCGCGAAATCCGGAAGTTATGGAAAGCAAAGGTCTTGCTGAAGTCCAGCTTCTCTTGGGCATTTGGGTCGGCGGCATCACCGTCAAACATGGCCTCCACAATGTCCACGCCCTCGGCGGCCAGGGCAATGTCATACGTGTCGGTGGCCGAGCACATGGCAAACAGGAAGCCCCCGCCCGCGGTAAACTCCTTTATCTTCTTCACCACCCCCAGCTTTAACTGAGATACCTTCGCAAAGCCCAGCTCGGTGGCAGATTCTTCGGACTCGCGTTGCTGTTCCTGGTACCAGGGGTAGTGGCGGTAGCTGGCGTAAAACTTGCCATACTGCCCGGTAAAGTCCTCGTGGTGCAGGTGCAGCCAATCATACTTGGGCAGGGCGCCCTCTATAATCTCCTTATCATAAATGATGTCGTAGGGAATCTCGGCATAGGTCAGAACCAGCGTTACGGCGTCGTCCCAGGGCATTTTGGACTTCGGCGTATACACGGCCACTTTCGGTACCTTCTCCAGCTTCATGATGTCCATGTTGGCTTCCGGGTTGCCTATTTCGCTGAGCACGCCGTTATACTGTGCGTCCGAGATAACGGTATAGCTCACACCGCGCACAATCAGCTCGTTCTCCAGCTGCGGCATGTGGGTAAAGGCAAAGCTGCCCCCCCGGTAGTTCAGCAGCCAGTCCACGGGGATGTTCTGTTCCAGTACCCAGTACGCCATGCCATAAGACTTCAGGTGATCCTTCTGTGTCTCGTCCATCGGAATCAGGATGGTGCTGGCCCAGCCCGGCAGGCAGAAGGTGAGGAGGCAAAGTATAAGAGCGGTGGTACGGAAAAACATCTGTTTGGTCTTTAAAAAGTCAATTACTGTATAAAAGTGGTTCTTTTTTCAGAAAATGCCACTAACTTAGAAGCAGCGTGCCGATTTTTATACTTAACGTAAAAGAAAACAAAAGCGCACATCTTTTCAACCCATGAACCTAGCCGAAAACATTTTAGAGGGCCTCCGGGCAATCCAGAGTAACTTGCTGCGCACTATCCTGACGGGGCTTATCATCTCCATTGGCATCATGTCGTTGGTGGGCATACTTACGGCGGTGGACGGGATGAAGCAGTCGCTTACGCAGACGTTTTCTAACCTCGGCGCCAACGCCTTCGACATCCGCAGGAAAGGAATGGATAACCGGGGAAGCCAGGGAGGGCGTACCGAGCGGGTATATCCCAATATTACTTACGAGCAGGCTATCCAGTACAAGCGCATGATGGAGGGGGACGCGCGCGTGAGCCTCTCGGCCTTTATTTCGGGGGCTACGGTGGTGAAAAGCCAGACCGAGAAAACCAACCCAAACATCAACGTGGTGGGCGTGGACGAGAACTACATGCTCAACAACAACCTGAACCTGGCCAAAGGACGCGATTTCTCAGTTTTTGAGCAGGAGCAGGGGATAAATGTCGCCGTGGTGGGGGATGAAATTGCCACGACACTTTTTAAAGACAAAGACGCGATAGGCGAGTACATTACATTTTTGGGGCGCAGGTTTAAAATAGTGGGACAGATAGAGAAAAAGGGGACCAGCATGGGCGGCGGCAGCGACAGGCGCATTCTCATTCCGCTGGAAACCGGGCGGCAAATTCCCCGCAGCGGCAACGCCCTGCTTAATTTCGATATCAAGACAGCAATCTATAGAGCCGATGAGCTGAACTATGTGATGGGGGAGGCGACAGGCAAAATGCGCAGTATACGGCAGGATGGCCTGGGGCAGGAGGATTCCTTCGAAATTCGCCGCTCCGACTCGCTGGTGCAAAGCCTGGATGAGATTTCCGGTTACCTGAAGCTGGGTGGCGGTGTGATTGGCTTTATTACCTTGCTGGGTGCCTCCGTGGGCCTGATGAACATTATGATGGTGTCGGTGAACGAGCGCACCCGCGAAATTGGCGTACGTAAGGCCTTAGGTGCCACCTCTTTCCAGATTCGCCAGCAGTTTCTGATTGAGGCAATTGTGATTTGTGTACTGGGTGGACTGGTGGGGATATTACTTGGTATACTGATGGGCAATGGCATTGCATCCCTGATTGCGGAAGGTTCAGGATTTTTCGTGCCTTGGCTGTGGGTTATCACTGGCCTCACTATTTGTGTGCTGGTAGGGGTAGTATCCGGATATTACCCGGCTTATAAAGCTTCCAAGCTTGATCCGATTGAATCGTTGCGGTATGAGTAGTGCTTTTACCAGCTAACAGCCAAACAAGAAGAGACGCATATACTGCGTCTCTTTCTGTTTGGACCCTTTATACTTTAAAAGTATAACTTACTGAGCTACGGCTATTTTCCCGCTGCTCCCTGCCATTGAGCCAACAACTCATCCAGGCCTTCCATGGCCATGGTCAGTCCTTCCTTGAAGCCCATTTGGATGGTGGTTTCCAATTGTGCCAGGTCATCAAACGTTATGCTATTCTCTACCAAAGTGACATTGCCGTTGTCGGTAAAAGTCACTTCCCATCTTGATTGGGGCAATTCTTCGTTGATGTTCCCTTCAGCGTCTGCAAATGCGTCCAGAACGGTAAAGCCTTTATGGGGCTGAATGCGTTTGTAATTGGCCAAAGCCCAGTGCTCTTCTCCCTCTGGCCCGACCATGGCGTAAAGCCACGAGCCGCCTTCCCTGAAGTCCATCGTTTTGGTTTTTGCCTTCCATGGCTTGGGTGCCCACCACTGGTCAAGAAGCTCGCTTTTGGTGTAGGCATCCCACACGAGCGCAAGCTCCGCTGCAAATTCTCTTTTCACGGTAATCGTTTTGCTTTCCTTGTCCACAGAAAAGTCAAAGGCTAATGCTTCTTTCATCGTTTATTTTGTTTTAAAGTGGATAATACATTATCGAGCTCCTGGAAGCGGCCTTCCCAAATACTCCTGAACTGCTCCAGCCACTGATCCACCTCCTTCATTTTACTTGCTTCGAGGTGATAGTATACTTCCCTTCCCTGCTGCTCTTGCTTTACCAGTTGGCACTCGGTCAGTATTTGCAGGTGCTTTGACACGGCTTGTCTGCTGCTGTTAAAATGCGCTGCTATGGCATTGGGTGTCATCGCCTGCACCGCAATTAGGCCGATGATGGCCCTTCGGGTAGGATCTGCTATGGCTTGAAATACGTCTCGTCTCATGTAGTATAATACGCAACTGAATGGTTGCAAGTTATGTGCAACTAAACGATTGTGCAATATTTTTTTAGATTTTTTCGGAAGAAGTATAGCTAAGGCAAAATGGACCTGTTATCGGTGGGGGATGCTAACTTTTATATTGGCAGCATGAACTGCAGAACAGTTTGGATCTTGTACCGATATTATACAAGCTGATGTGCGCCATACTGACTTAGTAAAGGTATAATATGCTGAAAGTATAAATAGAAGTATAAAATGCCGAAGGGTTAGGGGATGTGATGCCTCAGATATGGCATGTACAGCAGAAAACAAAAAAGCCTGTAGCACTTAAGCTACAGGCTTTTTTATACTTGCTTCAGGAAAGCTATTTCTTCTTTTCTGCTTCTTTCTTCTTGTCGGCCTCGGCCTTCTCAGACTCGTAGGTCTTGTTCAGGGCGTCCACCACTTCCTTGGTCACGTCCAGGGTAGAGTCGCCGTACAGGATGGCGCTGTTGCCGCGCTGGTACGTAAGCACCATTTTATAACCTTGCTCGGTGCTCAGTTGCTTCAGATACTCTTCTACACGGTCGTAGATTTTATTCATCTCCTCAGACTCCTCTGTCATCAGCTCGTTGCCGGAGCTCTGCTGGAGTGCCTGTAGTTGCTGCTGCTTCTGCATCAGGCGCTGCTCGGTGGCCTGAGCCTGTTGCTGCGTCATAGTAGGGGCGTTCTGCTGGAAGCGCTGCACTTCTTTCTGGAAAGACTCGGCCTGGGTGCGCAGGTCTTTTTCCTTCTGCTCAGCCTTCTTCTGCAGGCGGTTGCGCACATCTTTAAAGTATTCGTAGTTGGCCAGCAGCGAATCAGAGTTTACGTAAACGATATCCGGATTGGCGGCTGTGGTTGTCTCAGTGGCAGGTGATGCAGCTGTTGGGGTGCTATCCTTCTGGTTGCAGGCTACCATCATGGCAGAGGCAGCAGCCAGACCTAATGTCATTTTTAAAAGTTTCACGCTTTAGCTTAATTTTTGGTTGGAATATTTCGCAGCCTAAATATAAATGATTTCTGAGGCAAAAACCTAATGCCGGAGCACCTCCTGGTAAGTTTCCTCGGCTTCCATCAGTCCCTGGGCGTTAATTTGGGTCAGGCGCACGTGCTTCATTTCGTTTACCAGCACAGGGTCATACTTGGCTACCACGCGCACGTAGTTCTCCGTCCAGCCCTCCATTTGCCCGTCTTTCACATCGTCCTCGAACAGCACCGTAAACTCACGGCCAATGTTTTGTTCGTAGAAGCGGCGTTTTTTCTTCTCAGAAAGTATGCGGAGCATATCGGCGCGGCGGTTGCGGTCTTTTATACTTACCTTGCCCTCCATTTCCGGGGCCAGGGTGTTCTCGCGTTCCGAGTAAGGGAACACGTGCAGGTAACTCACATCGAGGCCGTTGATGAAGTTATAGGTCTCCAGGAAATCCTCCTCCGTCTCGCCCGGGAAACCCACGATCACGTCCACGCCAATGCAGCAGTGCGGCATCAGCGATTTGATTTTGGCCACACGGTCGGCGTACAGCTCGCGGAGGTAGCGGCGGCGCATGAGCCTGAGGATTTTGTTGGAGCCCGACTGCAGCGGGATATGGAAGTGCGGCATAAAGCGGCGGCTGCCGGCCACAAACTCAATCACCTCGTCTTTCAGCAGGTTTGGCTCGATGGAGGAGATGCGGAAACGCTCAATGCCTTCCACCTTGTCCAACTCCTGAATCAGCTCGTAGAAAGTCTCCACACGCTTTCCGTCCTGCAGGCCGAAATCGCCGGTGTTCACGCCGGTCAGCACAATCTCCTTCACACCCGACTCTGCAATCTCGTTTGCCGATCTCACAACGTTTTCGATGCTGTCGGAGCGGCTGTTGCCACGCGCCAGCGGAATGGTGCAGAAGGTGCAGGAGTAGTCGCAGCCGTCCTGTACTTTCAGAAAGGTGCGGGTGCGGTCGCCGAAGGAGTAGGAGTTATGGAAAGTATTGGCCTCCGATATCGGGCTGGCGTAGATTTCGGCCTTGTCTTTCTTTTCGAAGGTTTCCAGGATGTCCACCAACTGGAATTTCTCGGCAGCGCCCAGCACGGCATCGACCCCCGGAATCTCGGAAATTTCCTTCGGCTTAAGCTGCGCGTAGCATCCGAGGATGGCGATAAAGGCATTAGGGGAGTGCTTCTGCGCCTCCTTCACAATCTTGCGGCACTTCTTGTCGGCGTTATCGGTTACCGAGCAGGTATTGATAACGTAAATATCCGGCGCATCGGTAAACTCTACTTTCTCAAACCCGCGCTCCTGGAAAATACGCCCGATCGTGCTGGTTTCGGAGTAGTTAAGCTTACAACCTAAAGTATAAAAAGCTACTTTCTTCTTCATAATCAGGGGGCAAAGTTACGAAAATTAATTTTTAGATGTGCGGATTAGGGAATTGAAATGAACGCTGTTACAAAGTATAAACTAAGTATAGTTGGGGCCATACTTCAGCCAAATCCATCAGCACCTTATCCGCATTCCGATCTCCTGAACAACCCTACTTCCGCACAAAATCCTCAAACGACGCCTGCATGTACGCCTGCCCTTGCTTTAGCTGCGCGTCCGTTACGCCTTCTTCCCAGATGATGGGCTGTTTGGCTACGTTGTCATAGGTGAGCACGCCGTTGGGGGTGATGTAGCCAAAGCCATCGTTAAAGACATAAAAGGCAAAAGGTAAGGCCGTAGGCGAGAGCAGGTTGCGGCTCCAGGTAAACTGCTGGTGCGGCAGCTGCAGTTGCGCGAGTAAGGTCGCGGCAATGTCAGCCTGGCTTCCGATGGCGTCTATGGTAATGCCTCCCTTAGCCAATGCCCCTCCAGTAAGTATAAACGGAATCTTGAACTTAGAGGGAACGTGGTTGGGGTCGTTGCCCGGCAGGCGGTGGCCATGGTCGGCGGCCAGCACCACAAGCGTGTTTTGCCACCAATCCTGCTGCTTAGCTTCTTCTATAAACTTGCCCAGCGCCCAGTCGGTATAGTATACGCTGTTGCGGAATTGCGCCTCCTCATCGGTGCCCGGAAATTTGGCCGGTATTGGAATCTCGAAGGGCTCATGGCTACTCAACGTATAAACGGTGCAGAAAAACGGCTGCTTTTCCGTTTTTAGATCCTCTTGCACGCGGGCAAACAGCACATGGTCGTGGGTGCCCCACTTGGAGTTATAGGTGCTCGGGTCGAAGTCATACTTGTCGATCAGCCGTTTGTAGCCGCCGTTGCGCAGGTACGACTTGATATTGGCAAACTCCAGCTCGCCGCCATAATAATAGCTGGTGCTGTAGCCCTGCTCCTGCAAAATCTGGCTCAGCTGGGGTAGTTTTTCCGTTTTCTGCGGATACTTTATAATAGAGGTCGTCGTCTGCACCGGGTAACCACTTAACAGGGCTACCATGCCTTTCTCGCTGCGGTCGCCGGAGGCGTAGATGTTAGTAAAATTAACCCCTTGGGCAGCGAGTTTGTCCAGGTTTGGCGTTACGCCCTTCTCGCCGCCCAGGCTCCCTACAAACTTAGCGGTATAGCTTTCCAGGATAATGAAAAGCACATTCGGTTGCTGCACCCGCAGCAGGTTTTCAGCAGAATCTGGTGAGGCAGAAGTATATAGCGCCTGCACCAGTTCCGCAGCCTCTCCCTCGGGCATATATTGATAGGGGTTACTGCCCGATTTCTCATACTTGAGCAGGGCGTGCATCAGGTTCCAGGGCATGTTGATGCCGGCGTGGTTGGCGAAAGGCTTCTCCGAGAAGTATACCACGCTCTGGTTTATCGGAATCTGCTGCCACCCGCCGCGCAACGGGAGCACCAGCAAGGCAGCGAAAAGCAGCGAAAAGCCGGCCAGCACCCATGGCTTGGGGTCTGGTTTATACTTTGGCAGGTCGAAGAAACGGCGGAAGAAGAGTATAAATACCGCAGCGACGGCAAAAGTTACGATGAAAAGTATAAACAGGGGGGCGGCGGCAGCGGAGGCAGCCATTTCGGCCGGGGAGCTCAGGTACTGCAGCGGCGAAGCATCCAGCCTAAACCCCCAGTGGCTATACAACTCCAAATCCACCGTGAGCAGGGCAGACAGCAGCACCAGTAGGATGGTGGTGTAGTAGCGGATAATTTTTGCTACCTGCAGGCGCTTCCACAGGCTTGCAACCAGCAGGAGCAGGAAGGGCACTATACTTATATAGGCGGCAAAAGAGGCATCCATCCGCAGGCCATACACAAAAGTATAGAGCACTTCCGAGGAGCTTAAGTCGGCGCTGCGGTCGAGGTGGTAAACCAGGAAGATGGCTCTGGCTACTATAAAGTAAAGTATCCAGAACAGAAAGTATAAGGGTTGGTAGAAGATACGGCGTTTCACGACACAAATATAGAGTATAACTCTGCAGCCGTCTACAAGAGTTTCCTGAAAGCGTTTGTTTATGCGAAAGTATGGAGGGTTATCTTTTAATAGGGGTATTTGGCAAATATGAGAGCTTTGTTGTGATAGGGGTATGCAAAGAAAGGGGGTGTTAGATGTTAAGTCAAAAAAAATGCAGATACCCCCTAAAAAAATAGGGGGTAGATAATTTGGTTTTAAATTTTGTGCTTAAATTTGGTGCAGATTTAAAACCCAAACCCACACGCCCATGGCAACCATCCGTATCAAAGCGCTGGAGCAGGCTAACCAGCACAAACCAGGAGAGGTAAAACTGCCTTCTCACATCATCTCGGACTTTTTCGGCGAAAACGTATTTGGCAACGGTGCCCTGCGTTCTACCATGTCCTCGGAGAACTACAAGCGCCTGCAGCGCACCATCGAGGCAGGGGAGCGGGTAGACCGCGACCTGGCCGATGCTGTGGCTGCCGCCATGAAAACCTGGGCTATCAGCAAAGGGGCCACGCACTACACGCACTGGTTTCAGCCACTAAATGGCGCCACTGCCGAGAAGCACGACTCCTTTTTCGACCTTTCCGGCGATGGTGAGGCCATCGAGACCTTTAAAGGCAGCGCGCTGGTGCAACAGGAGCCCGACGCTTCTTCGTTCCCGAGCGGTGGCATCCGTAACACCTTCGAGGCACGTGGGTACAGCGCCTGGGACCCGTCTTCCCCTGCCTTCCTGATAGAGAACGCCGGATCCAAGACCCTTTGTATCCCAACCATCTTCGTTTCTTACACCGGTGAGGCCCTCGACTATAAAACGCCGCTTCTTAAATCGCTGAAGCTACTCAATGATTCGGCTGTTCCGGTTTGCCAGTACTTTGACAAGGACGTGGTGAAGGTAAACACTACACTGGGTATCGAGCAGGAGTACTTCCTGGTAGACAAGGCGCTGTACGAGGCGCGCCCGGACCTTGTGATTACAGGACGCACCATTTTCGGACACGCGCCGGCAAAAGGGCAGCAGCTCGAGGACCACTACTTCGGCAGCATCCCAAGCCGTGTGCACGCCTTCATGGTTGACTTCGAGAGATCGGCCCTGCGCCTGGGCATTCCCCTGAGAACACGCCACAACGAAGTGGCCCCCAACCAGTATGAGTGCGCCCCAACTTTTGAGGACGCCAACCTGGCCGTTGACCACAACCAGCTGCTGATGGACATTATGGGCCGTGTGGCGGAGCGCCATAACTTTAAGGTGTTGTTGCACGAGAAGCCCTTTAAGGGCGTAAACGGCAGCGGTAAGCACAACAACTGGGCCATGAGCACCAACACCGGTGTAAACCTGCTGAGCCCGGGCAAGAAGCCGAAGGAAAACCTGCAATTCCTGACTTTCTTCATTAATACCATCATGGCCGTGCATAAGCACGCCGACCTGCTGCGCGCCAGCATCGCCTCTGCCAGCAACGACCACCGCCTGGGTGCCAACGAGGCACCTCCGGCCATCATGTCGGTTTTTATCGGGCAGCAGCTTTCTGCGGTGCTCGATGAGTTTGAGCGCACGTCCAAGATTCCGATTGAGAAAGGCGACAACATGTACCTGAAGCTGGGTATCGACAGGATTCCGGAGGTATTGCGCGACAACACCGACCGCAACCGTACTTCTCCGTTCGCCTTCACGGGTAATAAGTTTGAGTTCCGTGCTGTGGGCTCTTCTGCCAACTCTTCTTCGCCGGTTACGGCCCTGAACACCATCGTGGCCGATCAGCTGCAGGAGTTCCGCAAGTCGGTGGATGAGCTGATTGAAAGCGGCATGAAGAAAGAGCTGGCCATTATTCAGATACTGCGTGAGTACGTGGCAGCCTCCAAGAACATCATTTTCGAAGGCAACGGTTACTCCAAAGAGTGGGAAGAAGAAGCTGCCAGTCGCGGACTTTCCAACATCAAGTCGACACCGCGCGCGCTGGATGTGTACGGCAGGGAAGAAGTGAAAGAAGTTTTCAGTAAGCACGGCATCTACTCGGAGCTGGAGCTGGAGGCCCGCCACGAGATTCTGCTGGAGGAGTACGTGAAGAAGATTCAGATCGAATCACGCATTATGGGCGACCTGGCCATGAACCACGTGGTACCGACAGCCATTGCCTATCAGAACAAGCTGATCCAGAACGTGCGCGGCCTGAAGGAACTTGGTCTGGAGGATGAGTACACTGAAAGCACCATCCAGGGAATCAAGAAAATGTCCGGCTACATCACCGCCATTCAGAAAAACGTGCGCGACATGGTGAATTCCCGTAAGGTGGCCAACAAGATAGAGGATGCCCGTGAGCGTGCGATCATGTACAACGAGGAGGTGCTAAGCTACTTCGAGCCTATCCGCTACGCTGTAGACAAGCTGGAGCTGATGGTAGACGACAACGATTGGCCGCTGGTAAAATACCGCGAGCTGCTGTTCCGCCACTAAGTCTATACTTTACGATGAAGAAAGGCACCCGCACCGGGTGCCTTTTTTATTGCCTGATGCGCCTGAGCAGCTCACCGGCCACTTGGGCAAGTATAACCGGAAGCAATACCATGGCCAGGCCAACCGCAATAATCTTGCGCAAACCCAGCCGCATGATCAGTTTTCCAATTACCCGGTCGCGGAGCTCGTGGTAGAGGAACTGTCCTGCCCGTGTCATAGGCTTGCCCCGAAGCACCTCCTGCACCTCACGCCAGTTGCCGCGCTCCAGCTGCCGGCGCAGAAACTGAAGCACGGTATCTTTGGTGAGATAGTAGGCCTGGCCAACCTGCTCTTGCCGCAGCCGGCCCCAGTGCTGCAGCTGCTGCAGCCGATGGGATGCATTTCGGGGGATGAACTGGTGCATGTAAATCATGGTTTTTGTCGTTTTATCCTTTGTACGTAAATCAGGCAGCATCGGGGAGGAGGCTTTTATGCTATACTTCCGTAGGTTCAGCTATACTTTAATCCAGCCTTTTAGCAGGAGGTTGCCCGGAAAATTACGTATTTTGCCAATTGAACAAAGCAGACGATACATTAGTTAGAGACATATGGAGTGTCAACTTGATCGCACAGATAAATCTTACTGCCCTAGCCTGGTAGAATATAAGCGCCGCAGAACGCGCGTTGTAAATATTGGAGGAGTACCCGTGGGAGGCGATTACCCCATCCGGGTGCAGTCGATGACCACGGTAGACACCATGGACACCATGGGCTCCGTGGAGCAGTGCATCCGCATGATTGAGGCGGGCTGTGAGTATATCCGCATCACGGCGCCAAGTATAAAAGAGGCCGAAAACCTGCAAAACATCAAGGACGAACTCCGCAAGCGCGGCTATAGTGTTCCGCTTATTGCCGACATCCACTTCACGCCAAACGCCGCCGAGGTGGCCGCCCGCATCGTAGAGAAAGTGCGCGTAAACCCCGGCAACTACGCCGACAAGAAGAAATTCCAGGTCATAGAGTATGACGATGCTTCGTATCAGGCCGAGCTGGACCGGATCCGGGAGCGCTTTGTGCCGCTGGTGCGCATCTGCAAGGAGCACGGCACGGCCATGCGCATCGGTACCAACCACGGCTCGCTTTCGGACCGCATCCTGAGCCGCTACGGCGACACCCCGCTGGGCATGGTGGAGAGCGCGCTGGAGTTTATCCGCATCTGTGAGGATGAGGGGTACTACGACATTGTGATCTCGATGAAGGCCTCCAATACGCAGGTGATGGTGCAGGCGTACCGTCTGCTGGTGCAGAAGCTAGACGAGGAGGGGCTGCAGCCATACCCGCTGCACCTGGGCGTAACAGAGGCCGGTGAGGCAGAGGACGGGCGCATCAAGTCGGCTGTGGGCATTGGCACTTTGCTGGAGGACGGTTTGGGCGATACCGTACGCGTGTCGCTGACAGAGGCGCCGGAGGCGGAGGCACCCGTCGCGCAGGCGCTGATAGACCGTTATACGCACCGCGCTGAAAAGGCACAGCCTATTAAACCTATCTGCCATAACCCAATTGACCCGTTCCAGTACCATCGCCGGGAGACAATAGAGGTGGAGAATCTGGGCGCGCTGAACGTGCCGCGCGTGGTAGCCGACCTGAGCCGACTGACGGATGTAAAGTATGCTGACCTGAAAGCCGTTGGCCACCTGTACTCCATGCTGCTCGACAAGTTCAACATGAATGACCTGGGGGCGGATTATATCTTTACCGGCGATAACCCTGTCTCTTTTATGCTGCCCAACGGACTGAAGGAGATAGTGAATTACACTGCCTGGCAGCAGGCAGAGCACCAGGAGGATCGGCATCCGCTCTTGACTCCGGAGGTATACCTGAGCGACGCCCGCAGGCACAGCAAGCTGAACTTTATACTTGCCACCGTGCACGATCTGACGCCGGAGCTAATGGACGCACTGAAGAAAGACAACACCGCCGTGCTGGTGCTGCACACGCAGAATGGGCACGCCATGCCGGAGTTGCGCAAGGGCTTTATCCGCCTGATAAATAACGGGGTGCAAACGCCTTGCATCGTGAAGCGGGGGTATGGCCAACTGACACCGGACCAGGTGCAACTGTACGCCGCTACTGATGTAGGTGGTTTGCTTATTGATGGGTTGGGCGACGGCATCCTGCTGAGCACCGAACTGCTGCCCGCACAGGAGAAACAGGACGAGCTGCAGACCATCGACACCCTGAACAAACTGAGCTTCGGCATCCTGCAGGCGGCCCGTACCCGGATGAGCAAAACGGAGTACATCAGCTGCCCGAGCTGTGGCCGTACCCTGTTCGACCTGCAGGAAACCACCGCCATGATCCGCAAACGTACCGATCACCTGAAAGGCGTGAAAATCGGCATCATGGGGTGCATTGTAAACGGGCCCGGCGAAATGGCAGACGCAGACTATGGCTACGTGGGCGTGGGCAAAGACAAGATTGCGCTCTATCGCGGGCAAACGGTGGTAAAGAAATCGGTGCCTGCCGAGCGAGCCGTGGACGAGCTGATTGAACTGATTCGGGAAGATAACCGCTGGATTGAGCCTGTTAAACTGGAGGAGGAAGTATAAACCTTTTTTAACAAGCCATCCTGGCACAAAGAACACAGTGGAAAGTATAAGGCAAACCGAACGCTTTATACTTCCTCAACATACAAAACACCATATAATATGAAAAAGGGACTTTTTGACCTGACGGAGGTGGCTACTTATTTTTTCCGGAAGAAGGACCCCAACCGCAAAACTAATTTTAACCTGCGCACGATGCATACCATCAATAAAATATCTATCCTGATGTTTTTGGCAGGAGTCATTTACTTCATCATCAAGCACATTTAAATCAAGTACAAGTATAAAAGCCGGTGCCTGCTAAGAGGAGAGGACGCGAAGGAGGCAGGCAGCTTTGCTATTGAAGGGAAAACACTGATGTAATCACATCAATGTTGTAATGTTAAACGCCTGGCTTTCAATGTTATGGTAGCAATATAACGTTATTGCGATTAATTTATTGTGTTAAAAGTTCATCAATTGTTTTTTTTTTCTTATAATTGGTAAACTCACCTTAACACAACCATGAACCTTAACGAACAACTAAGCATTACAACTTTCCGGAATGACTGGCAAAAAGCCAGTATGAGCCTGTTGTACACATATGGCTTCTTAAGCAACGGGTATGAGAACTTCTTTAAAAAATTCTCGCTGACAAACCAGCAGTACAATGCCCTGCGCATTCTGAGAGGTCAGTATCCCACACCTGTCTCTACTTCCTTCCTGCGTGAGAAGATGCTCGACAAAATGTCTGATGCCTCTCGCCTGGTAAGCCGCCTGAACGCCAAAGGATTTGTTACCGTAGCACAGAACCCGGCCGACAAGCGTCTGGTAAACATTGTGATCTCGGATAAAGGCCTGGAGTTGCTCGAAGCGATAGACATAGACTTATACCAACTGGATGGCCTGTTGCAAGGGCTGACCGAGCAGGAGGCCAGCGTTCTGGTGGACCTGCTGCAGAAAGTACGCGACTCTATTGTGACGGCTGAAGAGAGATTAGCCGCCTACGAAACCTTAACCGCATAAACCATCTCACTTTACTAACCTTACACCTTAAAACAAACCAGAGTTGACCAGAGAGGCCATGGCTTCTTTCGTCAACTCTTTTTTGTTGCATGCTCTCTCCGATAACCTGCATAGGCGGAAAATGAAGAAGCCGCTTTCGCTAAATCTGCGAAAGCGGCTTCTTGATAAAAGTTAGTTGGTATAATGGGGATCCTTTATACTACCACGTTGATGATTTTGTTAGGCACGATAATTATTTTCTTTGGTGCTTTTCCATCAAAAAACTTGGTAACCTGTTCTTCCGCCAATACTGCCTTCTCAATCTCCTCGCGTGGCGCATCTAAAGCAAAGGAAAGCTTGGCACGCATCTTACCATTCACCGACACGGGGTACTCGAAGGTGTTCTCCACCAGGTACTCTTCCTTCCACTGCGGGAAAGCGGCGTTGCTTATACTTTCCTGATGCCCCAGCTGCTGCCAAAGCTCCTCGGTGATGTGTGGCGCGTAAGGGGAGAGGATAACCGTGAGTGGCTCCAGAATAGCGCGTTTGTGGCACTTGAGCTGGCTCAGCTCGTTCACGCAGATCATGAAGGTAGATACGGAGGTGTTGAACGAGAAACGCTCGATGTCTTCCTCCACTTTCTTGATTGTCTTGTGCAGCGACTTCAGCTCCTCAGCCGTCGGTTCCTCGTCCGTTACCTGCAGGTTGCCTTCCTTGTCGAAGAACAGCTTCCAGTACTTTTTCAGGAACTTATGCACGCCGTCCATACCGTTGGTGTTCCAGGGCTTGAACTGCTCGAGCGGGCCCAGGAACATTTCGTACATGCGCAGCGTGTCTGCCCCCTGGCGCTCCACAATGTCATCCGGGTTCACCACGTTATACTTCGACTTCGACATTTTCTCGATCTCGACGCCACAGATATACTTGCCATCCTCCAGTATAAACTCCGCATCGGCGTTCTCTGGTCGCCACTTTTTAAAGGCTTCCAGGTCCAGCACGTCGTTCTCCACAATGTTCACGTCTACGTGCAGCGGCGTTACCTCATACTGTTCTTTCAGGCCGAAGGAAACATACTTGTTCGAGTCTTTGATGCGGTATACAAAGTTCGAACGGCCCTGGATCATGCCCTGGTTGATGAGCTTTTTGAAGGGTTCCTGCTCCACCACCAGGCCCAGATCAAACATGAATTTGTTCCAGAAGCGCGAGTAGAGCAGGTGGCCGGTGGCATGCTCAGAACCTCCGATGTATAAATCCACGCTTCGCCAGTATGCCACTTTGTCTTTCGCGGCAAATGCAGCGTCGTTTTGCGGATCCATGTAGCGGTACCAGTACCAACTGCTGCCCGCCCAACCTGGCATGGTGCTCAGCTCATACTCATACTGTCCGTTATACTTCCAATCCACGGCGCGGCCCAGCGGCGGCTCACCAGTTTCGGTAGGCAGGTAAGCGTCGATCTTAGGCAGCTCCAGCGGCAAGTCCTCTTCCTTAAGCAGGTGCGGCACGCCGTCTTTGAAGTATACCGGCACCGGCTCACCCCAGTAACGCTGGCGGCTGAACACGGCATCGCGCATGCGGTACTTCGTGCGGCCTTTGCCTACGCCCAGTTCCTCAGCCTTAGCGATACCTGCCTGGATGGCCTCTTTCACGTCCAGCCCGTTCAGGAAACCGGAGTTGATGATTTTTCCTTCTTTGGCGGCATAAGCCTCTTCTTCCAGGTTTCCGCCTGCTACCACCTCTCTTATAGGCAGGTTGAAATGTTTGGCAAACGCATAGTCGCGGCTATCGTGGCCCGGAACGGCCATTACAGCGCCGGTGCCATAACCGGCCAGCACATAGTCTGCTGTCCAAATCGGAACGCGCTCGTTGGAGAGCGGGTTGATGGCGTAAGCACCGGTAAATACCCCGCTCACGGTTTTCACGTCCGTCATACGCTCGCGCTCCGAACGGTTTTTGGCCACATTCACGTAGGCTTCCACCTGCTCACGCTGCTCATCCGTAGTAATTTGCGCCACCAGGTCATGCTCCGGAGCCAGCACCACAAACGTTGCCCCGAAAATCGTATCGATGCGGGTCGTAAAGACCTTGATCTTTTCTTCGTTGCCTTCTACCGCAAAATCCAGCTCAGCGCCTACGGATTTGCCAATCCAGTTGCGCTGCATTTCTTTGATTGGCTCCGGCCAGTCAATCTCTTCCAGGCCTTGCAGCAGGCGCTCGGCGTAGGCAGTGATGCGCATCATCCACTGGCGCATTTTCTTGCGCTCCACCGGGTAGCCGCCACGCTCCGACACGCCACCCACCACTTCGTCGTTGGCCAGCACCGTGCCCAGGGCAGGGCACCAGTTAACCACCGCTTCGGCCACATAGGTCAGCCTATACTTCAGCAGCATCTCAGATTTTTGCTGTTCATCGAACCCAGCCCAATCTTCCGAAGAAAAAGCCGGGGTATCCTCGTCGCAAGCGGCGTTTACTTTCTCGTTTCCGCTTTGCTCAAACACACGCACCAGGGCATCAATCGGCTCGGCCTTATCGGTGCTATAGTTGTAGTAGCTGTTGAAAAGCTGCATGAAGATCCACTGCGTCCACTTGTAGTAGCTGGGGTCTGAGGTGCGCACCTCGCGCTGCCAGTCAAAGGAGAAGCCAATGTTTTTGAGCTGCTCCACGTAACGGGCAATGTTCTGCTCGGTCGTGATGGCCGGGTGCTGCCCGGTTTGGATAGCGTACTGCTCAGCAGGCAGACCGAAGGAGTCGAAGCCCATCGGGTGCAGCACGTTGAAGCCTTTGAGGCGCTTGTAACGGCTCACGATGTCAGAGGCGATGTAGCCGAGCGGGTGACCAACGTGCAGTCCGGCGCCGGACGGATACGGGAACATATCCAGGGCATAGTACTTTGGCTTATCGTCACTTTCCTTGGCTTTAAACGTCTGGTTTTCTTCCCAGTAGCGTTGCCATTTCTTCTCAATCTGATTGAAATTATACTCTGACATAGTTTATCGTGTATTCGCTTGTTCCTAGTTAAGCTGCTAAGATAATTGTTAATTGTTGGATTGTTAAATTGCTGCCCGGCTAAAATGTGAAGTAGCAGGCGCTGGGGCTGTTTTTCTTAGGTTGTTAGTGTTGGTTTGCCAGCAGAGAAGTACAAGTTCGAGTGCCTGGAGCAGGGGAGGAGCTTTGGCAGTACCGGATCCAACTACAACTGCGCGAGCATTAACCCCAGCCCTCCCCTAAGAACAGGGTGGGAGTTCTATTACTTCTACTGTCATCTCGAACATTTTTGAGGCGAGAGCCGAAATGAGCCAGCGTAGCAGTGAGAGATCTATTGGGAATTTATGCGGAACTTTTCCAAAGGGCGAGGTAACATCAGGGGTGGAGATTCTATGTCTTAGGTAAGCAATTTACAGCATTACCGGGTCCAACCACCCCTAACCCCTCCTTGTCTAAGGCGGGGAGTTTATACTTCATACTTTCCCTGTCATCTCGAGCAGCGCGAGAGATCTATCCGGAATTCTAAAGAGATCTCTCCCGATGGTCGAGATGACAGTAATGGCCATGGCTATCGATTCTCTTCCCAGCCTTTGGGTTGAGCGCCTCGAGAGGTTCCGGTGCCTGCAAGGCAGCCCGAGGCACGAGGGCAGGAAGCGAAAGCAGCGCGATGCCTGAAGGCGAGCCCTCTCGGGCTTGAGAGCTCCAAAGCCAGAGATGCAACAAGACGTTTGTGGGAACTAGAGGATGAACGGTAGTTTGAAAGGATAGCTTGCCTCAATTGGAAGGAAGCAGGGGCACAGCAAGTATAGTATAAATCAGCAAGTATAAAAGTATAGCCAAAGTATAAGTAGGCACAAGCGGACGCTTGCGCCAGTCTTGGCAGATCATTGCAATTAACCACTATCAAACCACTCCACAGCCATTCCCAACGTAAAACCAAGTATAAATCCTCCAAAAAGCTACCTTTGCGCCATGGAACAGAAGAAACATGATTTACTCGACGTCATCCACCTGATTTACGTGATGGACCCGATGTGCTCCTGGTGCTATGGGTTCGCGCCGGTTTTCAAGCAACTGGTGGCTGAGAACGAGGATAAAATACAGTTCAAACTCGTGATGGGCGGGCTGCGACCGGGCACGGAAAAGCCGCTGGAAGAGCAGATGAAGGAGGGGATAAAGCAGCACTGGCAGGACGTGGAGAAAATAACGGAACAGCCTTTCGATTATACTTTCTTTGACCGGGATGACTTTGTGTATGACACAGAGCCCGCCTGTCGCGCCGTGGTGACGGTGCGTTACCTCAAGCCTGAGCAGGAGCTGCAGATGGCGGAGGCCGTACAAAGCGCCTTCTACGCCAAGAACAACGATGTTACCCGGCCGGAGGTGCTAGCCAGCATCGCCACCTCACTGGGCGTAGAAGAAGACGAGTTTCTGGAGAAGTTTAACTCCGAGGAGATGCAGGAGAAGACAAAGCAGGACTTCACCATCGCCAGGCACCTGCAGGCAACAGCCTTCCCGAGTTTATACTTGCTCAACGGCACCAGCATCCACCTCATCAACCGCGGTTACCGCCCTTACGACGGCATGAAGGCCCACCTGGAGCGGGTGCTGCAGGAGCTTGCCCCGGATCAGAACCCTTTAGGCGCCTAAACTGGTATATAGTAGCGTCAGGGCTCTTTCTTTCTGTTTATGCGCCACCATCACGATCCGTTCGGTATTTGCCAGATTACCAAAAAGAGGTTGCCGCAACACCTCCTGGTTCCTGGTAAAGCCATCCGGCCGGGCCTGCTCAAGCTTATTGTAGCCGATTACCCGGATTTTGATGAGTCGAAGCCGGTTGCCTCCCATATTCTTACCAAGTACCGCAAACTATACCTGGAGCAAATGCTGCGGCAGGAGCTGGGCGAGCTGACAGAATTGGAGGAAGATGTTGTAAAAAGTATCAACCAGCAGGAGCTTCTGTCGAGCAACGTGGAGGAGGAGCTGGAGGAGCGAATCAGCTTAGGAGATCGCGCGGCAGACAGGATTGCCAGTTTCGGGGGCAGTTGGACGTTTATCCTGCTTTTTTTCTCGTTCCTGCTGCTGTGGATGGCCGTGAACGTGTACTTGCTGGTAAACAGGCCTTTCGACCCTTACCCGTTTATACTTCTAAACCTGATTTTGTCGTGCCTGGCAGCCATTCAGGCGCCTATCATCATGATGAGCCAGAACCGGCAGGAAGCCAAAGACCGCCTGCGCTCAGAGCACGACTACAAAATTAACCTGAAAGCCGAACTGGAGATACGCCTGCTGCACGAAAAGCTCGACCACCTGCTGATGCACCAGAACCAGCACCTGGTGGAGATACAGCAGCTGCAGCTGGACATGCTGGAGGATATTATGGAGCACCTTAAGAAGCACAAGCATAAATAAATTACCCTTTCTGCGTCTTTTATGGTCTGCCGCCGTCTTCTGATCAAAAAACAAGCTCATGGAAGTATTGAAAGCATTCGTTTTCGGGGTGACCTTGGCGGTGGCGGTTGGGCCCATCGCCATACTTATCATCAACCGTGGCCTTACCCTGGGTCTCAAAAGCGGGCTGTCTAGTGGCCTGGGCGCGGCGCTGGCCGATTTCACCTATGGCCTTGTCGCCTTCACAATTGGTTCTGTGATAGTCGGATACCTTAACCTGAACGCTCGTCTTTTCGAACTGCTAACTTCGTTCATACTTTTGGTATTCGGCCTCTGGATGTTACGTGGCAGCCTGAAAGCGACAAAAGATGCGCAGCCTGAGCAGCACAGCGGCAAGAAGCGAAGCGATATCGGATACCTGCTGTCGACGTACCTGCTGACGGTGGTTAATCCCCTGACCATTGTCGCATTTGTCGGGTTTTCAGGGCAACTCGTTTCTCCGGTGAGCGGGGCGGGGCACATAGTTATACTTGCCCTGGCAATTTTTGCAGGAAGTGTTCTGATTCAGTTTGTGCTGGCCCTTTTCGGGGCTACGCTGGGCCGATTCCTGAAAAACCAAAGGGTGGTGAGCCTCTTAAACATGGGCAGCAGCATCTGTATTATACTTTTTGGCCTGGCAGGGATGTTTTAGACATAGCGGTTTGCCAACGCAACCTGCAGCGGGTCTACGCCATTCCAGGAGCCGGAGCTGCCGATAGGTTTGAAGCGGGCGAAAAGCTCCTCGCTGTACCAGTTCTCGGCGCGGGTGCGGCGCATCACCTCGCGGTGCAGAGGGTTTTTGTACGCATAAGCTTTCATCGCCTCCTCCGACTCCCACACACTGAAAGTCGCCTGCCGCACGAGCGGCAGTTCGCCAAGTCCGATAGAGCAAAGCAGGCCCTCTGCCGCGTCCAGCGCCCGGCTTGCCTGGGGTACAAAGCGCCAGAAGGAGGGAAGGGCGCGCCAGTTTATACTTGCCCGCGTCAGCACGGCCATGGGGCCGCCCGTATACTTTTCCGTCAGCGTGGGGGCGAAGGGCTCCTGCCCGTCCCACTGCCCATGCGATTGGAAAGGCAGCAGCTTCACGGTCCATACTTCGTCTATATGAAGTTTATACTCCTGCATCAACGCGGATTCCTGCAGAAAGGCGTCTGCGGCGGCTTCGTTCTCCCAGGTGCACAGCAAGCCGTACCTTCTGAAGTTGGGTTTCATACTGAAGCCTTTGCCATGCCCGCTCCCCAGCAGTTTGAAGAACTGCAGCCCGGGTACCTGTTGCAGTTTTGGGCCGGAGGTACCCATCTGAGCCAGCCCCCAGGGGAGGTGCCCGCTCCGGATGCCAAAAAGGGTGAGGGTGGTGAGTCGGGGTGCGGAGGTTTGCATGCCGGGTTTATACTTTAGGGAGAGGCTTAGGTCCAAAAAAACACCTGCCGTTACCAAGGTAAGGCAGGTGCTGCAGAGAGATGCAATCTTTATCCAAATTACAGGTTTATTTTCTTGTTTTCGCCGCCTTTAGATGGTTCACCGGTGATGGCGGCTTTGGCTATGCCTATCAGGGTCACCATGGTGTTGCTTGGTGTATCCCAATACTCGGCTTTCTCAATCTTCACGCGGATTAAACCAATGTTCTTGTCTTCTTTGCCGTTCGGGAACCAGGCTTTCAGGTCGGGACTCCACAGCTGGTCAATCTTTTGCTGGTCGCGCAGCACCTGCGCTCTGCCCGAAACCGACACGTAGAGGTTGTCATCGGGGTTGGCGTAGCTCAGGTTCACGTGGGCATCATGCCCAATCTCGTGCGACTTGCCCGATTCATAGCCTGTAAAAAACCACAGGTTGCCGTCCGCCTCCGACTGCTGGGTTTTCATGGGGCGGCTGCGCAGGGTGCCATCATCATCCACGGTGGTCATCATGGCGATTTTCACATCCTTGATTCTCGATATCAGTTTGTCCAGGTTTTCCTTCGTATTTGGATCGTTATTCATAGCTTTATCTTTTTCTGTTGAGTACGGGGCACCGCAAGCAAGGGTTTATACTTTGCCGCCCGGCCAGCTCCCGCTGAAACCTTAGGAGCCGAAGCGGGTTTATACTTTTAACCTTATTGCAACACCCTTGAACTACCTCGCACATATCTACCTTTCGGGCACTGACGACGAGCTGCTGCTGGGCAATTTTATGGCCGACGCCGTGAAAGGCAAAAAGGCCGAGCTTTACGCGCCCGGGGTGGCCAAAGGCATCTACCTGCACCGCCTCATCGACACCTACACCGACACGCACCCGGTGGTGGCCGAAACCAAGGCCCGGCTGCGCCCCAAGTATAGAAAATTTGCGCCGGTGGTGGCCGATATGTACTTCGACCATTTTCTTGCCCGCAATTTTGAGCAGTATGCCCGTGAGCCGCTTCATGCGTTTGTGCAGCGTTCCTATACGTTGATTGGCAGGCATTACGAGCTGCTGCCGCAGCGGGTGCAGCACCTGTTCAGCTACATGCGCCGCGACAACTGGCTGGTGTCGTATGCCGAACTGCAGGGGATTGCGCAGGCGCTGGAGGGCATGAGCCGCCGGACTTCCTTTGCCTCAGGTATGGAGACAGCCGCACAGGAGCTGGAGGAGCAGTATGCGCTATACCTGGCAGATTTTCAGCGCTTTTTTCCGGACCTGGAGCGCTATGTGCAGGAGGTAAAGGAGCAGCTATAGTTAGTTAAGCGGAAGAGGGTAAACCTTTTAGTGACTTATACTTATACTTTGTAAAAGTATACTTTTCTATCCCTTTTCTATGAAACAAACTGACTTTTACTTCCGCCATAACCGCAGAGAATTTCTGAAAGATTTTTCCCTGGCCCTCGGGGTAACGAGCCTTGGGCTTCCGCTTGCCTCCTTTGCTACTTCCTGCCAACCCAAAGGCGAAGAGAAACAAGCGCAAACCACACAGGGCACCTCTCAAAATAAGAAGCTAGGCATTGCCTTAGTAGGCTTGGGCTCTTATGCTACCAATCAATTGGCTCCGGCCCTGCAGGAAACAGAGCACTGCTACCTGGCCGGCATCGTAACGGGTACCCCCGCCAAGGCCGAGGAGTGGAAGCGCAAGTATAAAATCCCCGACAAGAACATCTACAGCTACGAGACCTACGACCAGATAGCCGATAACCCGGATATTGACATCATCTACATTGTATTGCCCAACGGCTTGCATGCCGAGTATACTGTACGGGGTGCAAAGGCCAGGAAGCACATCATCTCGGAGAAGCCCATGGCCACCTCCGCAGCCGATTGCCAGCGCATGCTCGATGCCTGCCGGGAAAATAACGTGAAGCTATCCATCGGGTATCGCCTGCATTTTGAGCCGCACAACCAACGGGTGATGGAGCTGGGCCAGCAGCAGGTATACGGGCATGTAAAGGAGGTGGAAGCCGCCGACAGTTTCGTGTTTACGGGTAACCCCAAGGCCTGGCGCCTGGATAAAAAGCTGGCAGGAGGAGGGCCGCTGATGGACCTAGGCATCTACTGTGTGCAGGGAGCTATTTATACCGTGGGGCAAGCACCGGTAGCCATCACGGCAAAGTATGGTCAGGTGACCAGGCCCGATTACTTTGATGATGTGGAGCAGTCGATCAGCTGGCAAATGGAGTTTCCGAATGGCGCGGTAGCCAGGTGCCGCACCAGCTACAATGAAAACGAAAGCTTACTGTCCGGCAAAGCGGAGAAAGGCTGGTGGAAGCTGGACCCGGCTTACAGTTATTCAGGCATCCAGGGAGAGACCAGCGAGGGACCTATGGACCTGCCCCAGGTAAACCAACAGGCGCGGCAAATGGACGATTTCGCCCTATGTGTGAAAGAGAACAAGGAAACCCGGGTACCCGGGGAGATGGGCCTTCGGGACATGAAGATTCTGGAGGCAATTTATGAGGCAGCCAGAACGGGCAAGCGGGTGGAGGTTAAAGTATAAGCTATAGTAACGTTATTACCAAGATGTAATTCACATGTTTCTTTTTATTAGTTCGCTCGTTATGGCGCGAGCGTCCACGCTCGTGACTGGCTATCGTTGGGCCTCTGGCCCAGTCGGATTACAAATCCGACCTCATAGTTAGGCACGGGTTGCAAACCCGCGCCAGCAAATGGAGTTACCATTCTTGAGGGATAAGCTGTTTCGTTCTGTTCACAACAGCATTAAACTATCTGCCATTCTTTGTAGAAACCTGGTAGAAGGGAGGTGAAGCTTTTGCCACTTGCCACCAAGATCCTTTCAGGATGACAAAATGAAAAGAATGAGTCGGCCCTGCCCCCTGAGGGGATAGGGTGGGGTGGGCAAATGGCTTGCAAAAGAATCGTTAGAAGCCCTAGGGTGTGTCTGAAAAATATGGTTTGAGGCAGATTTTCATAAAGGCTAGTTGAACGAAAGCCAGATAGCTGTCAGCGAGCTTTTCGAATCTGCAGGCAAACCGCCTCATTTCCTTGAGCCTGCCAAAGAGCCTTTCAATGATGTTTCTTTGGCGGTACATCTGCCTGCTCACTTTGGGCGGCCTTCCTTTTCTTCTGCGTTTGTTTCCCTCCGGCAGGCCCCTTTCCGGTATCTGGGCCCTGATGGACTGCTCCCGCAGCACCTTGCGGACGACCTGGCTGTCATAGCCTTTGTCAGCCACCAATACTTTAGGCTTTTTCTCTTCCAGTTCCAGGAGCCTGGGCAACTGTGGGGCTTCACCGGCCTGGCCACCGGTCAAGAGCACCTGCAGCGGGAAGCCCCTGCCACAGCACAAAAGGTGCACCTTCGTAGAGAAGCCACCCCTGGACCTGCCTAGAGCCTGGTCTTCTTTTTTTTAGCCCCCGCGGTAGCTTTGTGCGCCTTGTTGATGGTGGCGTCCACAAACCAGGTGTTCAGGTCCAGGTAACCGTCCTGCAGCAGGCGCAGCCTTAGCTTCTTCAGGATCTTCTCAAACACTCCCAACTGCTGCCACTTCCTGAACCTGTCATATACCGTCTGCCAAGGGCCATACTTGGCCGGCAAGTCTCGCCAGGGGCTGCCAGAACACAGGATCCAGAAGACACCGTTGAGGATTTTCCTATCAGACCGGCTGGGCCTGCCCCTGCCGTCTTCTCTGATTACTGGCTGCGGCAGCTCCTCTTCTATAAGCTCCCACTGCCGCTGACTTAGCTCGTATCTGCCGTGACTCATCCGCTATCCTTCCTCCAAATGCTAAAACCACAGCAGATTTAACTAAATTCCATTTTTCAGACACAGCCTAGGACAACCAATGGTTCACAAAAAAAAACGGCGCGGCAGAAATATCCTGCCGCGCCGTTTCTATACTTTGAATTTATACTTCTTAGTGATGCACACCGCCTTCGCCGTGTACGTGGCCGTGTGATAGCTCGTCTGGCGTGGCTTCGCGCACTTTCTCCACCTTGCCTTTAAAGTAGAGTTCTTTGCCGGCCAGCGGGTGGTTAAAGTCCATCTTTACGGTATCAGCGGTTACTTCCACAACACGGCCCTGCAGCTGGTTGCCTTCTGCGTCTGTCATTGGGATGTAGTTGCCGATTTCCAGCATATCCTCAGGCACGGCGCCTTCCACCTCGAAAGCGGCCTTCGGCAGGTCCACAATCGCCTCAGCGTCCTGGCTGCCGTAACCTTCTTCAGCGTCCAGTTTAAAATCAAATGTATCGCCAGCAGACAGACCGTCCAGCTTCTCCTCGAACTGCTCTGGCAGACCGCTCATGCCGAAGATAAACACCATCGGGTGCTCGTTGTCGGCGGTTTCAATCAGGCTTGGTTCGCCCTGCTCGTTCATGATGCGCAGTTCATAGGTGAGCGTGACTACTCTGTTTTTTTCAATTTTCATCTTGTGTTGCTTTGTTCTAATTTCAGAAAGGTATGGATTTATATGCATACCTCTAAACGATGCACAATGTTTTACGCCATCAACTCCTGTAGCTCCCAGGCACTACGGTAGGCATTTATACTTTCAACGTATTGCAGGAAAGCAGCATAAAACGGGTGCTGGCTCAGCGTAGCGCTGTCGCCCACAATCACCATTTTTTTCTTAGCCCGTGTCATGGCCACGTTCATGCGGCGGATATCGCCCAGGAAGCCAATCTCGCCCTGGTCGTTGCTGCGCGTCATGCTGATGTAGATGATGTCGCGTTCCTGCCCCTGAAAACTATCCACCGTACCCACCGACAGGTGGCGCCGCTGGCGTAGCTCGTGCAAATGCGGCATGTGCTCCACGCGGTCCTCCAGGTAATTTATCTGGGCGCGGTAAGGGGCAATGACGCCAATGCGCAGGTGCTCCACTTCCTCGTCGGCGTGGCTGTAGTCCTTGAGCAGGTGGGCCAGGTGGTTAAGGAGCAAGTTTGCCTCATCGGGGTTAGCCGAGCTGGTGCTCTCCGGCGTCTCCACCTCGTTGTAGCCGCAGCCGGCCGTATCGACGAACTCCACGGCCAGGCCTGGCGTAAAGTGAGCGTTGTATTCGTGCAGGTCGCTACTGTGCACGCTTTCGTGGGCCATCAGCTCGCCTTTGTAAAACTGCTGGTTCGAGAACTCCATGATGTGGTGGTGCATGCGGTACTGCGTTTTCAGCATCACCGACACGTCCTGCTGCCTCTCAATACATTTCTCGAACAGTGTTTTGCCCAGGCCTTTCTGCTCCGCCTCAAATGATTTAACGGTAGGGGGGAGCTGGCAGTGGTCGCCGGCCAGCACCACGCGCTTGGCGCGGGAAATCGGAATCCAGCAGGCGGGTTCCAGCGCCTGCGCCGCCTCATCTATAAACACGGTATCGTACTCCAGGTGACGGATGGCTTTGTTGGCCGCGCCTACCAGCGTACAGGTAATAACCTGCACGTTGTTGAGCAGATCTTCGGTAATATACTCCTCCACACGGTCAGCCTCGTCGAGCAGGCGCTTGCTCTCGGCCCGAAAAAACTGGCGCTGCATCCGCTCCTCATGCCCGAACTTGCGCTTAAACTGCCCGGCCATGCGCTTATACTCTTCGGCTGTTTTGCGGTAATCCTTCAGGCTTTTAAACGAGCGGTGCTCCATTATCTGGGCGTCCAGCGTGTGCTCCAGCAGCACATCCGACACACGCGAGGGGTTGCCAATGCGAATCACATTCACACCCTCGTTAGCCAACTTTTCGGTCAACAGGTCTACAGCAGTGTTGGAAGGAGCCGTCACGAGCAGGCGCTTCTGCGTTTCCAGTGTTCTAAGGATGGCCTGTACGAGCGTGGTGGTTTTGCCCGTGCCGGGAGGTCCGTGGATGATAGCCACATCCTTAGCCTGCACAATTTTGCGCACCGCCTCATTCTGTGAAGGGTTCAGGACCGGAATTTCTTTCGTGGTATCCTCCGTAAAACGGGCCGGTACATCCCCCAGCAGGATGTCGCGCAGCTCGGCCAGCCTGGTTTTGTAGGCTTCCGTCACCTTCTTCATGGCTATCTCCATCTCGCGGTAGCTCATCTCGTCGAAGGTCAGGTCGATGCCCAGGCGGCCGTCCTCCACCCAGTCGGGCAGGTCTTCCTTGTTGGTGGCCAGCTGCACTTTGTTGCGCTTGAGGCCCACAATCACGCCGTTTATACTTTGACGCTCCCCGGAGTTGCTGAAAAGGGCTGCGGTTTTCCCCACCTGGAACAGGTGCAGCTGGTCGCGGTCTTTGGTACGCTCCAGTTCCACTACCACCTTGTTGCCAAAGCCAAGCTCTTCCTTTGCAATCATTACCGGGTACCAGCAGAAGCCCATTTCCTTGCGCTCGGCAATGGTGCTCTTCAGGCTCTTGATTTTATACTGCTGGCGGTCTTCTTCCTGTTCTATTTTAAGCAGTTCCTGTACCTGCTTGAGTTCAAATAATATTTCGCTCATGTATATCAATAAGAAAGGCTGGTCGTGTAGCTCCAGCCTTTATACTTTTAAATAAGTGGTAGCAGGTGTTACGTTGTACCTGCTTTTATACTTTCTCTGTAGCGTTAGTATAACAAAAACCGCACCGGATAAGATTCATACTTACCGAACTATACGTGTACGTATGATGAGAGCCTCCTCCTTTTTTGTCATCCTGTAAGGATCTTGTGGGCAAGTTGTATCAGCATAACTTACCTGCCACCAAGTATCTTTCAGAATGACAGCGTATGATCGTTCAATTAATTTATACTTTAAAACTATGCTTTCTTCTTTTTACGGGCTTTGGAGCTGGCCTTGTTCAGGCGCACCTGCAGGAACACGGCGTACATGAGCAGGATAAAGGCCCCCACGGCCAGCACGCTGATCACCTTATCCTTGCCATACTTGATGTCGTAGCCAGCTTTTACCTGCGTCTTTAAATCGGCCAGCTCTTTGTCTTTCTTGCGGAGAGTGCTCTCCAGGGTTTTTACCTCGCTTTTCAGGCTGCTAACCTGCTTTTCGAAATTGCGCTGGTCTTCCAGGGTGAGCTTGCCCTCACGCTTGGTCTGCACGGCTGTTTTGGCATACTCGCGCAGGCTGCTCTCCTTCACCGCTGCCACCAGCTCAGAATCCAGGTTGATGATTTTTTTGAGGGTTTCGATGATGTTGAGCAGGTCTTTCTTGGATTGAGTGCCCCAGAAACTGCTGTTCTGCTGCCGCAGGTACTGGTACTCCAAAATCAGCTGCTCCCGCTCGCTCATCAGCCGCGACAATTTGTCTTCCTGCTGTACTTCGGTTTGCGCCTGCGCCCCCGCCACCAGGAGGCAAAGCATGATAACGGCAAAAATCTTCTTCATCTTCTCACTTCTATACTTATCCCACAAATTACACGCAAATATGGTCAAGGTTATTGGATTAGGCCTAATTAATTTTTTTAACAAGGTTAGAAAGTATGGCGGTCAGGGGCTTGTAGAGGTATAGGAGAAAGGGATTATACTTTGTTGAAAAATGGCCGTATCGCCGTTAGGAATTAATGGCTATATTTAAGCCTCCACAATAAGACTTTCCGCACCATGAAACAATATTTAGACCTGATGCAGCACATCCTGGACAACGGGGTGAAGAAGGAAGATCGCACCGGCACCGGCACGCTGAGCGTGTTTGGCTACCAGATGCGTTTCGATTTGCAGCAGGGCTTCCCGCTCGTGACCACCAAAAAAGTACACCTGCGCTCCATCATCCATGAGCTACTCTGGTTTCTGAAGGGCGATACCAACATCCAATACCTCAAAGAGAATGGGGTGAGCATTTGGGATGAGTGGGCTGACGAGAACGGCAACCTGGGGCCGGTGTACGGCTCGCAGTGGCGCAACTGGCCCACACCGGACGGCCGCCACATCGACCAGATTACGCAGGTGGTGAACCAACTCAAAAATAACCCGGACTCACGCCGCATCATTGTGAGCGCCTGGAATGTGGCCGAAATTGAAAACATGAAGCTGCCGCCCTGCCATGCCTTTTTCCAGTTTTACGTGGCCGAAGGAAAGCTTTCCTGCCAGCTCTACCAGCGCTCCGCCGATGTGTTCCTGGGCGTGCCGTTCAATATTGCCTCGTATGCGCTGCTGGTGCTTATGATGGCGCAGGTAACCGGCCTGGAGCCAGGTGAGTTTATCTGGACGGGCGGCGACACGCACCTCTACCTCAACCACCTGGAGCAGGCCCAACTGCAACTGAGCCGCGAGCCGCGTGAGCTGCCAAAGATGAAGCTTAACCCGGACGTGAAAGCCATCTTTGACTTCAAGTATGAAGATTTTGAGCTGGTAAACTACAACCCGCATCCAGGTATTAAGGCGCCGGTAGCCGTTTAATGGTTTTTGGTTGAGAGATTATACTTTCTAACTCCATATCGCCTTAAGCGTATGTTAGAAAGTATAAAATTTATACTATGAAACTAAAAACCATACTTACCCTGGCCTTTCTGCTTGCCTTTGCGCAGGTGCAGGCGCAGCAGCTGGCCAAACCGGACACTGTTAAAACCAGCGGAGGCCCACTGGTGATTCAGCCCATTACGCATGGTACTCTGGCGCTAACGTATAAAGCCAAAACGATCTACGTGGACCCATACGGCGGGGCGGAGCTCTTTAAAGGGCTACCTAAGCCAGACCTGATCCTAATCACCGACATCCACCCCGACCACCTGGACACGACCACGTTGGCTGCCCTGGACACGGAAAAAGTACGGATGGTGGTGCCGCGAGCGGTGGCTGAAATGATGCCGGAGCGGTATAAGAAGCAATTGGTGGTGCTGGACAATGGCGGGCAGAGTACGCAGCAAGGCATCGGTATTTTGGCCATGCCCATGTATAACCTGCCTGACACGGCAGATGCGCGCCACCCGAAAGGCAGGGGCAATGGCTATGTATTGCAGGTAGGTGATAAGCGCGTGTACATCTCCGGCGATACGGAGGGTATTCCTGAAATGCGCCGCCTGGAGAATATCGACGTAGCCTTTGTATGTATGAATTTGCCCTACACCATGGATGTGGACCAAGCCGCCGACGCTGTGCTGGAATTTAAGCCGAAGATGGTGTACCCGTACCATTTCCGGGGCCAAAACGGCTTTAGCGACGTGGAGAAGTTCAAGCAGCTGGTAAACGCCAGGGACAAAAACATTGAGGTGCGCCTGAAAGAGTGGTATCCGAAGAATTAAGTTATACTTAAGATGAAAGGAAAAGCACAGGCCTGGGGTCTGTGCTTTTTTTATGGATGTTAGGGATATTCATGCTAGTTTAGGGACGGGTAACCATACTTAATTTGTACCAATTTGAAACAAACTTTACACGTAACATCCTCCAGCAAATTAGCTGTCAGCTTTTCGCTTTGTTTTAGTTTTCTTAGCCTCTCTGCATCGGCACAAACCACTGCAGCTGATAGCCTTGTCACGGGGCTTGGCACACATAGAGTAAGCGAAATTACAGAGTCTGTCAGTCAGCTACGGCCCGAAAATTTAAATAAAGGATTCATTACCTCCCCAGAGCAATTGCTGGTTGGCCGGATACCAGGTTTACGGGTTATTTCAAATGGAGGAGCCCCAGGGGCCGGAGCTGAAATGCTGCTGAGAACCGGAAGCTCGCTCACAGCCAGCAGTTCACCTCTGATTATTTTAGATGGCGTCCCGTTCTCAGGGAATGGTGCATCTGATCATGCAGGTGTGCTCACCTTCCTGAACCCTGCGGATATTGCCTCAATTACTCTTTTAAAAGATGCCCCACAGGCAGCAATGTATGGTGGGAGGGCGTCAAACGGTGTACTCTACATTACAACCAAAAAAGGAGCTAAAAATGAAAAAATAAGGCTGCATTACAGTGCAACAGCAGCCATATCGACACTACGCCGGAAAGCCCCTGTGCTTGATGCGAACAGTTTCAGGGACATCGTAAAAGACCTTTACCCGGACCAGGACCACTTGCTGGGCGCAAGCAACACCGATTGGCAGGATGTCATTTACCGCAAGGCCTTTAGCCACGATCAACACCTGCAAATGAGCGGTGCCCTTCTTAAAGCAGTGCCTTTTAGTATGTCAGTAGGGCATCTGAAGGAGAACGGCATCCTAAAGGGTTCGAACCAAAGGAGGAATTCTTTCTCTGCATCGCTTAACCCAAGCTTACTGAAGGACCACCTGAGCCTGAATTTATACTTTGCGCAGGTAAACCAGAAGCTCCGGGTGGCAGACAAAGAGGCCATAACCGGCGCCTGGGCTTTCGACCCAACACAGCCCGTGCACCAGGATAACAAGTATGGCGGATATTTCATATACCCGAAATACGGCGTCGAGAATCCGCTGAGTATGCTGGAGCAGCGCCACGATTCAGATGAAACCAGGCACCTGCTGGGGCAGGCGCACCTGCAGTATAAGTTCCATTTTTTCCCTTCGCTTAGCATTAACGCGCGCCATGCTTTCCAAAAGCAGGATAACGAATTTGTAACTTTCAGACCTGCAGACATGTACGCTGTAGCGCACTATAAAGGGTGGGTGCAACGCAACACGTGGGAGCATAACTGGCATCTAACGGAGTTATTTCTGAACCTGGAGCACGAAATTAAACTTTTGCAGAGCCGCCTGCAGGTAACTTTTGGCAGTAGGGGAAGAGAAACGGTTCAAAGAGGCCACGACTACGCTCCCCATACTGAAGAGGGCAAAATTATTATGGACCAAGCACGTGAGCGCCACTACCAGAGTGAATCGGCATCAGCAGGGATGTTTGGAAGTGCTTCGTTCACCTATAAAGATAAGTATACGCTGCATGCTGCAGGCTCCCGGCATGATTTCTCAGCGTTGAACATGCATACAAAACCTTTGCTCTCCGGAGGTTTGGGCGCATCCTGGGACATTGCCAGCGAAACTTTTCTCAAGGGCAACCCCTGGCTTTCGGAGCTCCGGGTATACACGAACTATGGCAGGCATGCAAACCCCGATGCCATGGGACGCAAGCATTTTAGGGACAGGCAAATAACGGCAGAAACTACCACTAAGTGGAACGCAGGCATGCATGGAGCTTTCTGGGATGGCAAACTGCAGGGCAACATAAACTTTTATACTTCTATAACCGATGATATGGTGCTAAATGCACTCGTACCCTTTGCATCAAGCCAATTCCGTCTTCCTTTAAACTTAGGTAAGTATAAGGCAACAGGAGTAGAGGTAGACTTGAATTATGTGCTTCGGGAATCCTCTTCTTTTTATTGGCAGGTTGGGACTCATTTAACCACAACCAACTCTGAGGTGCTAGAACTTGCTGATGGGTACCGTTATTTCCAGTATCCTGATGAAAGGTTTGCATTAGGCTTGGAGAAAGGCTCCCAGGTGCGTGCCTTTTACCTGCTGGAGCAGCTTTACGACGAAGAGGGATTACCAATACCGGGTAAGTATAAACCAAATGAATACGGCCACGTTCTTCCGCGCTTATCTCGTTCGTCGGATCCGGCTTATTTGGTTGGGTTCAGCACTGATGTAAAGTATAAAAAGCTCGGGGCGAGCTTGTTGCTGAACGGTGCGGTTGGTCAGCATATTTACAATCATGCCGGTGATAGGGCGAGTCGAGTTTCCCCCAATTTTGATAAGGGGTACCTTGTAAACGGTACAAGAACCTTCGTGGAGACTGAGTACAGAAGCCCACTCTATCAAAGTGATTTTTATTTAGAGAAAGGCTCATTCCTGCGCTTGCAGTACCTTAACTTTAGCTATGACTTCAGTAGTGGCTCTTCAGAAAAAGTCGGGTTGAGAGGAATGGCCACAGTGCAAAATGCCTTTGTTTTGACAAAGTATAGCGGCCAGGATCCCGAAGTTAAAGATGGCATCGACTATGGCCAGTATCCGCAGCCAACTACTTTCTCACTAGGCATTAGCATGCAGCTGTAAAGCAACAGCCTGAAGCGATAACTTCAGGCTGTTGCGTTTTTATACTTTAGAAGAATAAGCTTACGGATTAGTAGACCAGATACCGGCCTCTTTCACAAACACGCGACGGTTTAGCTTGAGCTGGGCGATGATGAGTTCGGCGAAGTCCTCGGCTTGCATCACGCGGTCTGGGTTGCCGTCAGTCAGCTTCAGGTCGATGGCCATGTCGGTGGCAACGGTGCTCGGGGTAAGGGTGCTTACGCGGATATTGTGCTTGCGCACCTCCTGCATCAGCGACTCCGACATCCCAATCAAACCGAACTTTGACGCGCTGTAGGCGCTGGTTACCGGGGCACCTTTCTGGCCGGCGGTAGAAGAGATATTCACGATGTCACCGGTCTGGCGCTCGATCATCTCCGGCAGTACGGCACGCGTAACATAGTATGGCCCCAGCAGGTTTACCTTGATGATGCTTTCCCATTTCTCCGGCTCCAGCTCCAGGAACTTGCCAAAAGCGCCCACGCCTGCGTTGTTAATCAGGATGTCGATGGCGCCTAGTTGTGCACGGGCCTCATCCACGGCCTTGTTCACCGCGTTTATATCGGTCACATCAGCGGTTACAACAGCAGCTTTTACGCCTTTGGCCTTCACTTCCCCGGCCACTTGCTCCAGTTGTGCGGTGGTGCGGGCCATCAGCGCCACGTTTACGCCTTCCGCAGCCAGTGCTATCGCGATAGCCCGTCCGATGCCTTTTCCGGCGCCGGTTACCAGGGCGTTCTTACCTTTCAATGATTCCATATGCTTTTATTAAATGTTTGTTACTACAAAGATACTTCAAGATGGGCAGCAATGTTAGTTGCGTCGCGAAAGAAAGGGGTGAAAATCTAAGAAGGCCTCTTATACTTACCTTGGAGCTGGATGCGGAAAGCAGCCTTTTCTTTAACGAGCAGCGGCGTTTATACTTTCCGAAAGAGCGAAACTTCCTGGAGGCGCACCTGACCCTGTTCCACCACCTGCCGCCGCAGCACCTAGAGGAAATCCAGCAGGAGATAACGCAGCTGTGCCAGAAACAGGAAATTATGCTTTTGCAGGTGGCTGAGGTGCGGATGATGGGAAGGGGAGTTGCCTACAAACTCGAGAGCGAAACCTTGCAACAGCTGCACAGGCACTTGCAAGAACTGTGGCAACCCTGGTTAACACCGCAGGATAGGCAAAAGCTATGGGCGCACGTAACGGTGCAGAACAAGGTAGCGCCAGACAAGGCAAGGGAACTGCATCAACACCTTAACGTCACCTTTGAGCCTTTTGCTGCCACCGGCGTGGGGCTGCAGCTTTGGGCGTACCAGGGCGGCCCCTGGCAGTGGCTCAGCAGCTATCCGTTACAAAAATCAGATTTGTAAACCGTTGCGCAGTTCTTCCAGAAAGGAATTTCGTTGGTTTAGCTCCCGGCCATTTATACTTGCCACGGCCCTGATGCCAGTCACGTTGGCCGCAAAAACAGCATCAGCTAAGTATAAACCATCCGGATTGTGTTGTACCTGCGCTACGGCTATACTTTTGCCACTGCACCAGGCCAGAATATTGCGGCGCAAAATACCATTCACACAGCCGGTGGACAGCTCAGGAGTATAGAGCACGCCCTCTTTCAACCAAAAGATATTGGAGGAAATCAACTCAGCTACTTTACCCTGCGGATTGAGGAGCAGCATGTCGTCTTGACCTTGTTTTTCGAGTCCGGCCATCACATAAAGCGGCGCGTTGGGCCCTTTAAAATGCGAAAGCGAAGTATAAGCAGTGCGCACGTGTTGGCAGATGCCCAGGTGCAGCGGCTTGTCTGCCGCAGGCGTGGCAGGGGCAGCGGTGGCCAGCCAATTCACCTGGTTGGTTTGCGGGGTATAAAGCCCGGCGCCGGCACGCCATACTTTCAGCTTGAGCCGGCCATACTTTTCTGCTTTCTGCAGCCGTGCCAGTACCAGCAGTTTTGCTTCCAATTCCCCGGAAAAAAAATAGGAGGGAAGCTCGAGTTGCAGCGCCAGAGCGGCCTCCCCGATGCGCTCCAGGTGGCTGTGCCAGAAGCGGATACGCCCGTCCTGCAGGATAGCCGTCTCAAAAAAACCGTCGTTATACTGAAAAGCCCGGTCGTGGAGCGGCAGGCGCAGCTCGCTTTCGGGCAGCTGCTGGTTGTTGTAAAGTATAAACAAGTGCCTGTTGCGTTGGTTAAGGTATAAAAGTAAGGTATAGCTGCCATACTTCCACGGGGCATTCCTAAAAACCGACCCGCCCTGAAAGCGTACTATAAAGTATAAGCTCCCACTATGATTACCAGAAGTATACTCGTTTACGTGGTCTTGCTTTTCGGCCTGGCCTCCTGCTCTGAATACAGCGCGTCCGAACGCCTGATGATGACCGGCAGCGAAGCGTCCGCAGAACAGGAAGCAGATACCGTTGGCCTGCCCAGCGCTGTGTTTGCCGGCGGGTGTTTCTGGTGCACCGAGGCTTACTTTGAGCGCCTGCAGGGCGTGACAGCGGTTATCTCCGGTTATTCCGGTGGCAAGCAGAAAAAGCCGACCTATGAGCAGGTTAGCTCCGGCCTGACAGACCATGCGGAGGCGGTAGAAGTGTTCTATAACCCGCGCCAGATAAGCTACCAGGAGCTGCTGGAGGTGTTCTTCGCCACCCACGACCCGACTACCCTCAACCGACAGGGCCCCGATGTGGGCAAGCAGTACCGCTCCATTGTCTTTTATAAAACGCCGGAAGAGCAGAAGCAGGCAATGGCCTATATCCGGCAACTGGAAGAAGCAGGCGCTTATAAAAACCCCATCGTAACGAAAGTGCAGCCCTTTGAAAAATTCTGGCCGGCCGAGGCGTACCACCAGGATTATTACCGCCGCAACCCCGACGACCCCTATGTAGTTTCGGTGGCCATGCCGAAAGTGACCAAGTTTGAGGACAACTTCCGGGACAAGCTGAAACCGGAGTATGTAGAATAGGGTATCCGCTATACCTATTTTGCCTGATGCACGTAGTAAAGTCAGAATTTATTATCCACTATATCATAAAACTATGGGATTTATAATTGATTTACTCGTGAGCGCCGGCGTTATACTTCTGCTGTCGTATCTTCTGCCCAGTGTGCATGTCAAAAGTTTCTGGACCGCCCTGTGGGTGGCTTTTCTGATTGGCCTTTTCAATGCCACCATCGGCTGGATCCTGGGAGGCATCCTCAACCTGGTGTCTTTTTTTCTGATTGAGGCCATTGTGAGCATCATCGTGACGGCGCTTATGATCAAGCTCGTTGATAAATTGGTCGGCAATTTTAAGGTGGATGGGTTCCTGCCCGCCATTATCATCGCCATTGCCACGGCGCTGGCCCTTTACCTGGTGGGTATGGCCCGCGGCGAGGATGAGGATTACTCGCTCAAATATCCTAATGATCAACCTAAGGTAGAATATGTGGCGCAAGCCTAACTGTAAAGTATAAAGTATAAAGGCCTGTGCCGCAGTAAGCAGCACAGGCCTTTATTTTCCCCATTAAACGATACTATACCTGTGGCAGCTGCTCCATTTCCTCGGGCGTGAAAATCCGGGAGCGGATGTGAAAACGAACCCCCAGCGGAATCTCCAGCGAGAAGCTGGAGCCGCGGCCAGGTATGACGTCCAGCGTTAGCTGCGTGTGTTTCCAGTACTCATACTGATCCCGGGCGATGTAGAACTTGCAGCCGTGTACCTCGCCGAGCAGCACGTCGCTTTCGCCCACCTTAAATTCGCCTTCCGCAAAGCACATGGGCTGCGAACCGTCGCAACAGCCGCCACTTTGGTGGAACATCAGCGGACCATACTTCTCGCGCAGCTCATCAATTACGGCCTCGGCGGCCTCGGTCACTTTCACGCGCTCAACCTTTTCCATACATTCTGCTTTAAAAAAGTAGCCCCGCCGATTTTGCACCGGCAGGGCTATACTTAACTATCCATTAAAAGAAGCCCAGCTTGTTCTTGTTGTAAGAGATGAGCATGTTCTTGGTCTGGCGGTAGTGGTTGAGCATCATCTTGTGTGTCTCGCGGCCAAAACCCGACTTCTTGTAGCCTCCAAACGGTGCGTGCGCCGGATAGGCATGGTAGCAGTTCACCCACACGCGGCCTGCCTGTATGGCACGCGGTATCTGGTAAATCTCGTGTGCGTCGCGGGTCCAGAGACCGGCTCCCAGGCCGTAGAGCGTATCATTGGCAATGGACACAGCCTCTTCCGCAGTCTTGAACGTGGTGGCCGATACCACCGGTCCGAAGATTTCTTCCTGAAACACGCGCATTTTGTTGTGGCCCTTAAAGATGGTCGGCTCGATGTAGTAACCGTTCTCCAGTCCGTTGTTGAGTTTGGCCACGCCTCCGCCTACCAGCACCTCTGCGCCTTCCTGCTTACCGATGTCCATGTAGGAGAGGATTTTCTCGAACTGGTCGTTGGAGGCCTGGGCGCCCATGGTGGTGTCTTCGGAAAGCGGGTTGCCCACTTTGATGGCCTTGGTACGCGCCACCACGCGCTCCATAAAGCGGTCGAAAATGCTCTCGTGGATAATCAAACGGGATGGACAGGTGCAGATCTCGCCCTGGTTGAGGGCAAACATCACCGCGCCTTCCACGCATTTATCGAAGAACTCGTCGTCGGCCTGGGCAATGCTGGGCATGAAAATGTTCGGCGACTTGCCTCCTAGCTCCATCGTTACCGGAACCAGGTTTTCGGAGGCATATTGCATGATTAGGCGGCCAGTCGTGGTTTCGCCGGTAAAAGCTACTTTGGCTACGCGTGGGGAGGAAGCTAAAGGCTTGCCCGCTTCCGGTCCGAAGCCGGTGACCACATTCAATACACCTGGGGGCAAGAGGTCCTGGATAAGCTCCATCAGCACCATGATGCTGGTCGGCGTTTGCTCGGCAGGCTTCAGCACCACGGTACAGCCGGCAGCCAGGGCAGGGGCCATTTTCCAAGTGGCCATCAACAGCGGGAAGTTCCAGGGAATAATCTGGCCCACCACGCCAATCGGCTCCTGCAGGTTTATACTTACGGTGTGCTCATCCAGCTCCGACATGGTACTCTCATCGGCGCGGATAACGCCGGCAAAATAACGGAAATGGTCAATGGCCAGCGGAATATCGGCTGCGCGGGTTTCGCGGATGGCCTTGCCGTTGTCCACGGTTTCCACGCGGGCCAGCATCTCCAGGTTCTTTTCCATGCGGTCGGCGATTTCGAGCAGGATTTTACTGCGGGTGCCCGCCGAGGTTCTGGACCAGGAAGGGAAGGCGCGGTGGGCGGCATCCAGGGCCCGGTCGATGTCTTCTTTGGTGCCGCGGGCGGCTTTGGTAAAGGGTTTGCCGTCGATGGGCGAGATGTTGTCGAAGTACTCCCCGTTGGCAGGGGCCACCCATTCGCCGCCTATAAAATGCTCATACTTTTCTTTGAACTGCGGCCGCTCCAGTACGGCAGACTGTTCCTGTGGCATTGCTACTGAATCCATAGGTTATAGTTTTTTAGGTTAAAGAACGATACCCCAAGGTCAGCTTTTCCCTTATTTCTTTCTCAACTTATCGTCTCATTCTTTCTTCTTATCGTATCATGTTAAGTATAAAATTTTAGACTTTGCTTATGCCCATCAAGTATAACCTGCAACCAGTGGCCCTGCGCGAGGAGCGATCTCTGTTCACCTTGGTCGAAAACAGGTCGGTGTATAGTATGGATTCCTGTGAGCTGAACGTGTTTGAGACGCACCAGCAAGCAGAAGGTGTGCAGCTGCAGTTTGATGATTGGGTGCTGACCAGCATGTTGCGCGGCAAAAAAGTCATGCATCTCTCGGATGGCCCCGGCTTTGACTACCTGCCCGGTGAATCGGTGCTAGTGCCGCCACGCGAGCTGATGACGATTGACTTTCCGGAGGCAAAAAAGGAGACGCCGACGCAATGCCTGGCCCTGGCTATCTCCGCGGAACAGATACAGGATACGATTGGCTTGCTGAACGAGCGGCATACCAAGGCAGAGGCAGGAGAGGAGTGGCAAATCAGCAAGGAGCACCTGCACCTGGCCAACAACCTGGAACTGGCCGAGATCATTAACCGCCTTATTCGGCTCGGCCTGCACGAGCAAAGCCGTGAGAAAGACATCTTGGTGGATCTGGCGCTACGGGAACTGCTGGTGAGGCTGATGCAGACGCAGGCGCGGGCATTTTTTGAGCATAACTACAAACGGCTGGCCAGTAGCAATCGCTTCGGCTACATCATTCAATATATTAAGGAGAACATCACCTCCAAGATTGATGCCGACAAACTGAGCGAGAAAGCTTGCATGAGCCGCGCCAATTTTTTCCGCAAGTTTAAAGAGGAGCTGGGCTTTACGCCCGCCGATTATATTCTGAAAGAGCGCATCCGGCTGGCCAAAACTTACTTGCAGAATCCGCTAAACTCTGTGACCCAGGCCTGCTATATGGCCGGTTTCCAGAACCTCAATTACTTTATCCGGGCCTTTAAAAAAGAAGTCGGCCTGACGCCTAAGGCTTTTCAGCTGAGTTATTTGAATTGAGGGAAAGTATAAAAGTATACTTTTAAATAGGGTGCTGTTCGTGAAATTGTTTCGGCAGTAGAAGCCTTGCTATTTGCCTGGCCATCCAGCATAATCATGTCTGCTCAGCTAAAACTATACGCTGTTTCCCTTCATGGTCAATGTAGATTTTATAAAAATTACACCAATCCGTGTCCGGTACACATACAGTGGCAAACAGGGTAATGATATTTTCTTCCCGATTGAATTCATTCAGCCAAATTTGGTTGAGCCGTGAAGCTCTTCCGAATTCATCCGTAAAGTCAATGCTTGGCAAATTTTCTTTGGTGAAAGTCTCCGAATAAATCAATGAATCTCCCAGACTCAATTTTATGTCGGATGCATGATGCCTGAAATGGATTCTCTCCCTGGTGCCGTTCTCATAGACATACACTGTGTCAATTCCTCTATCCATTAGGCTATAGTTTTTTAAGACTAACCTTAGGTTTGCCTCTTGGTTAAGAACTGTGTCTACTATGTCTTCTTCATATTGCTCCGGATGATAGGTGATTTTTTCACTTTTGAGCCCCAATGGAGCAAGGTCAGAAGCTTGAAGAGGAGTTATTTCTGCATCTTGATTCCCTTTTACAATGTTCTGAGAACTTTCTGAACAGCATGTAAAGAAGAAACTCAGAATTACAAAATAGACAAAGGTGTTTGCTCTCATTTAGATGAATTAGATAGGGCTATCGTAAGGATTAAGAACCTTAGGCAACGGACTTCTAAAGTATAGCAATTCAAGAAGGATGTCAGGCTATTCTATACCTAACTATACTTTTACCCTACGCTTTTCCGAGCTGCTTTGCATGGCCAGCTCAATAATGCGGATGGTGTTGCGTGCCTGATCCGGTTTTACCACTAACTCCTCCTGGCCCAGTATGGCTTTGTATACATTATGGTAGAGGCCGGTATAGTCGCCGGGTTCGCTGGTGAGTTTGCCTTTGTAATGCATGCCCTGCACGGTGGTGTTTAGCGTGCCCCACAGGTGCTCTGGCTCCACGCCCCAGTTTGGGGTATCGGCGGGAAAGCGGCTTGCCTTCAGGTTCTCCTCCTGCACATCCATGCCATACTTTATAAAGGAGCCCTCGGTGCCATGAAGTATAAAATGCGGTCCCTGCTCGCGCACCAGCATGCCGGCTTTCAGAATGGCCTTCATGCCTTCATAGAAGAGCACCACCTCAAAATAATCCGGCACCTGCGAGTGCTCGCGCTGCACCTGCACATCGGCGAATACTTCCAGCGGTTCCCCGAACAAGTATAAAGCCTGGTCGATGAGGTGGGCGCCCAGGTCGTACAGGATACCGGCGCCGGGCAATGGCTCCTCTTTCCAGCTGTTGGGCTTTAGCTCGTTACGGTAGCGGTCGAAGTGGGCCTCATACTCTACCAGTCTGCCCAGTAGCCTTGCCTGCACTACCTTCTGCACCGTTTTAAAGTCGGAATCCCAGCGGCGGTTCTGGTACACGGTCAACACTTTTTGCTTTTCCTGTGCCAGCGCGATTAACTCCTCGGCTTCAGCGCTGGTGATGGTGAAAGGCTTGTCGACCAGCACGTGCTTGCCGGCCTGCAACGCGGCTTTGGCCAGGGGATAATGCGTAGGGTTGGCCGTGGCAATCACCACCAGGTCTATACTTGCATCGCTGAAAATATCCTCCTCGCTTGGCACAATCTGCGCCTCCGGGAAACGGGTGCGGGCCAGGGCTATACTTTCTTCGCGGTTGACTTTTATCTTTTTCAGGTGGAGGCCCGGCACGTTCGAAATAAAAGGAGCGTGAAAAGTTCTTCCGGCCATTCCGAAGCCCAGCAGGCCGACGTTTATAGATTGATTCATGTGGTTTCTGGTTCAATTTTAGCGAAGCCCCGGCAGAAGCAAGCCAAAGGCGTGTATTCCTTCAGACGCCTCCGAGGCATCCGCGTAAACTATAGCTGTCCTTTTAAAGGGCGCGTGTAAATTTCACCTACAAGATACTAAACTACGGATGAAAAAAAGAAAGCTAGGAAAACAAGGATTGGAAGTATCGGCACTGGGGCTGGGCTGCATGGGCATGTCGGACTTCTACTCGGACCGCGATGATACCGAATCGATTGCCACCATTCACCTGGCGCTGGAACTGGGCGTAAATTTTCTGGACACCGCCGATATGTATGGCGTAGGCGCCAACGAAGAGCTGGTGGGCAAAGCCATTGCCGATAGGCGCGACCAGGTGATTATTGCCACCAAGTTTGGCAATGTGCGCGGCAAAGACGGCAGCTTTTTGGGCATCAACGGAAAACCGGAATATGTAAAGCAGGCCTGCGAGGCTAGCCTGAAGCGCTTGGGGGTAGAGTATATTGATTTATACTATCAGCACCGGGTAGATAAAAACACGCCCATAGAAGACACCGTGTGCGCTATGGCCGAACTGGTGAAAGAAGGCAAGGTGCGTTACCTGGGCCTCTCTGAAGCCGGGGTAGAAACGATCAGGCGCGCGCACAAAGTGCACCCCATTACAGCCCTGCAAACGGAGTACTCGCTTTGGAGCCGCGATGTGGAAGACGAAATACTCCCTGCCTGCCGCGAGCTGGGCATCGGCTTTGTGCCCTACAGTCCCCTGGGCCGGGGCTTCCTGACGGGGCAGATTAAGCGGTTTGAAGACCTGGCCGAAGATGATTACCGGCGCCAGTCGCCGCGTTTCCAGGGCGAGAACTTCCAGAAGAACCTGGACCTGGTGCAGAAAATTGAGGAACTGGCCGAGCACAAAGGCTGCACGCCGTCGCAGTTGGCGCTGGCCTGGCTGCTGGCGCAAGGGGAGGACCTGGTGCCGATACCAGGTACCAAACGCCGTAAGTACCTGGAGGAAAATGTGAAGGCGCTGGAGGTATCGCTGACGCAGGAGGAATTGCAGCAGATTGATGCCATTGCCCCGAAAGGCGCAGCCGCCGGCGGCAGGTACCAGGACGCGCAAATGGCCCATGTGAATGTGTAACCCGTGTCTTTTAAGTTAAGCCCAGCGTCTTAAAGTATGGCCCTGGGCTTAGCTTACTTCCTTCTGGGTCGGATCAGGCTCAAGCAGTTCTTCTTGTTCAGCTGCCGGCCGTTCTGTTTCCGAAACAATACGGCGCAGGTCAGTGAGGATGCTGCCCATGTCCTGCAGCACAGGCAGCGAAGTGATGTTGGTGAGCGTTTCCAAACTGCGGGCTTGTTCCTGCCTTGCCAACCGGACAGCCTCGTTAAGCCTGGCTGTCTTTTCTTCCGAAGGATTCACTATTGTTTCGCCGAATGCGTCGATGCAGTCGGCCGTGGCGTGCAGGCTCTGTATCAGTTGCTCCCGTCCGGTGTAATCAATCAGGAAGGAGGTGTTCAGCTGCAGGTCGGCCAGGCTTCTGCGGATGCCCCGGATTTGTATCATGATGCTGTGGAGCAGCCGGATGTCAGCCGCCAGGCGGCTCAGCTTTTCGCGTTTGTGGGTGAGCAGGGGGTTATACTTCAGGCTTTGCTCGGCCAGCTCAAGCGCCTTGCGGCTCTCCGTCGCTATTTTGGTGAGTGCCTCCACTTCGGAGCGGCCTGTTTTCCGGCGGCCGCCGGAGTCTATCAGCAGCGCGGTAAGCCCTCTCAGGGTGGCAGCAGCCCGCTTGCTGTACGTCATCATACTTCTCTCCACATCCGGAAGGGCATCCTGCGGAATGATCAAGGCGTTAATGAGGACAGCGATTCCAGAGCCCAGTATGGTTTCGATGATCCGCTCGTAGGCGTACCCGGACTTGGCCTCACCAAACGCCAGCACCAAAAGCGAGCTAATCGCCACCTGCGATATGATCTGCGGGTTCATCCGGAAGGCCTTGGCAATTCCCATTCCTATCAGAATGATAAAGAAGATGGACAGGGCGCTGACCTGGAACCAATGCCCCAGGAGCATGCTCAGCAACACACCGCCAATAATCCCGATGATGCGCTGCGTAGCCTTGTTCACGGAATCAGCCACCGTAACCTGAACCGTAATAATGGCCGCTACCGCCGCGAAGTAAGGGTACTCGGAGTGCAGCAGGCTGGAGGCTATAAACCAGGAAAGAGCCGCGGCAAAGGCCGTTTTTACGATCTGCAGCGTCAGCCCGAGTTTGCCAAGTATTTCTAAAATCCTCTTCACAGGAGTAAATACTTATACTTTAGCGTTAAGTTAGGTTTGCATGGTTTAAAGCAACCGGAGAAGAGGGCTAAGGTGAAAGTATGATACCCCCGCTTCCACTAAAAAGAAAGTATAAAAGTATAGTTTTCTGGCACGAACTGATTCGAATTGCCCTTGGCTGATTTGCTTATTGCTTTGTAAAAAGGTAGCTGAGGCTTACTTGCAAAGCATTATACTTAAGTGATGAATTCATGCCTGGTTTTAAGCTATAGAAATACGTAACCCCCAGGTCATATTTATCTGATTTGACAACGCCAGCTTTCAGCGGCACCGTATACCACAGGCTGTACAAACCTAAGTAGTTATCCCGGGTGGTAGTATAGTCTGGTTCCCCTGTGATGTCATCATGATAAAACCTGCTGGTCGTATTCTTATTCTGGGTGTAATGCGAGTAGTGTACGCTAAAGCCTCCTCCCACATATACTTTCAGAGCATCTGTGCTGTAGGCATGGTAAATAAGTTGGGGGCTATAGGTGAAAGTATAGGAATCCAGTTCATAGTCGTTGTGCTCCCGACTTTTGGTACCGGGCCAGGTTCTCTCTTTGTGCAGGTTGTAGCTGGCTTTGGCAGCGTATAGTTCGGAGCGGACAAGCAGGCGCCTGGTATTCCGGTTCAGAAAAGTATCAAAGCCCAGGAGGAGGGCAGGAGAGTAGGCAACCGAGGCCTCTTGTGTTTCCCTGGAGGCATCCAGGGTCTGGTAACTCAGAGTGGATCTGTTTATACCCATACCAGCCAGAAACCGAATTTTAGAGTTGTTCTTTTTGAGCTGTTTATGCTCGTGCGCGCTAAGGCCATTAATCTGGCTCACGATCTGTCGCAGGTCTGACTCGCTATACCTTATGCGTTTAATATTGCCTTCCAGTGCTGCTGTGCCGCGTTCATACTTAGTAGCTAATCCCCACAGTTGTCCCCTGTATGGTGTCAGCACTTTTATATCCCGTCCCATCTCATAGCTAAAGTACCTTACATAAAGCATTTCTTGCACGGCATCACCTGCTACATCTTTCAGAAAATACCGGGTTTTAACGGCATCTGCGTAGGAAAGCAGGGCAGCGTAAGGGCCATGTACCAGCTCTTTCAGGAAGACAGTATCGGTCACGGCAGCAATGTCCGGGCTGGAGGGGAGGTTGGCTGTTTTCAACTCATTCATACTTACCGGACCCACGTAGCGGTGATATGCCTCCAGCCCCGTTATTTCAAAGTATGTGCAATTGTGTACGGTAAACGTCTGCTGCTCTTGGCTAGTTAGTGCGTGTTTGAAAAGTATAGCCTCCGGGTTTTTAATCCATTCCTGGTAATTGATGTATCCCTTTAAGGTATCGCCGTTTGTCACGACCAGCCCAGGTTTGAAATTCACTTGGCCGAGGCTTAGGAATGGGGCAGCGAGGAGAAAAAAGAGAAGCGTAAAGGTTTGTCTCATAGGTTATGCTTGTTTGCGTTTTAACAGCTGATTCACTCAGACTTAAGTGGCTCTCTAGTGCAGGTTTTCCTCAAGTACGATAAATAGAGAAAATATTTACCTGGCACAAATCCCTCGGTAAGCACACCACTGGCATACGTCCAGATCGCGTGTTTTCTGAATGGGTTCCTCCGGGTCCAGCATGCGGCGCACGAAGTCTCCCAGCAGTTCTTCCGAGGCCGCTACAAAATCCTTTGGCGTGGCACCGCCCTCTTCCACAAAGTTAAACTCTGACGAGAGCACGCCCGGCTCCAGGTTTCGGAAAGAGATAATGCCGGACTTCGGGGCTATACTTAATGGGGAGATATGGCCGGCATTGCGAAGTATCGTTTCGGGTTGATCCTCCAGCACCCGCTTCAGCACGTACTCGTAGAGCCACAGCTGGCGCGCTTTGCCATACTTGGGGTCGGTGAGGAAATGCAGATCCACATCCTCCGGCTTCACCTTTAGCTGGTTCTGCTCCACTTTGCCGGTTTTATAGTCAATCACGCGTAGTTCATGGCCCGTCAGGTCGATGCGGTCCGCTTTACCGGCGATGCGCACGTTTACCACCTCCGAGCCCACCTGCACCGGAAGTATGGTCGCCAGCGTGTCCTCCAGGCGCAACACGTACAGGGGTAGTTCGTCGGAGTCTTTAAGCTTTTGCAGGTATTTTTCCAGCACCTCCACAGCCACTTTATACAGCAGGTAATTCATGCCGCGTTCCGGTTTGGCACCCAGCGTTATCTTGCTAAACTCTGCTTTCACTTTCTCCGGCAGCGCCTGCAGCATCAGCTCCACGTGTTCGGCAAGTATAGGCTCGCCGCTTTGCGCGTGGGGGCGGAAGAAATCCTCCAGCACCTGGTGCACGATGGTACCGAACTGGTCGGCGCCGAGCTGTTCCTCCACCTCGTCCATCTCCTGCATTTTGGCGATGCGGGTAAAGTAGTACTGCAGCGAGCAGTTGATGTACATGTTCAGGTGCGAAGGGTAGAGGCCGCGCTCCAGTTCCTGCCGCAGTTGGGCAATGGTCTCCGGCGACTTGGGTACCACAATATCCTCCTCGTACTGCCGCATCTCCTGTTGCTCCACCGCCGCAATCATATCCCGGAAAGTTATTTTCGGGTTGCGCAGCGCCAAATCGTTCTGCAGCTGAAGTATAAACCGGCTCTTCTCGCCCGAGCCGTAGGTGTCGGAGGGGAGCACGTAGAGCAGGTTGATTTTTTTGGCGCGCTGCAGCAGGCGGTAAAAGTTGTAGGCCATAGCACCTTCGGTCTCGGCATAGGTCGGCAGCCCGAACTCGCGCAGCACGTCATACGGCATCAGGCTCTCCTGCCGCTTGGGCGCCGGCAGCACGTTCTCGTTTACCGACAGGATAATCAGGTTCTCAAAGTCGAGCGCGCGCGTTTCGAGCATACCCATAATCTGCACTTCGGAGATAGGCTCCCCACTAAAAGGCAGGCGCGTTTGCCCGATCAGCTCATAGAGAAACTTGCGGAAACTGCGCACCGATATCTTATGCTCGCGGCAGTCGAAAATGGTGTCGAGGCGCTTGACTAACGTATAAAAAATGTACAGGTACTCCGTTTCGATGCTGTTGCGGCCGTGCGTGTAGACCTGGCGCAGCAGCTCGATGAGCTCGTACAGGGCCACGATGATGTCGTCGCAATCGCGCCAGGTGCGGAAAAGCGTTTCGAAGAGCGGGTGGTGCTGGCTCAGGTCAATGAGTTCCTGCGCCGTGATGAGTACCCGGTTCTCCTGCACCATTTTGTCCAGCACCTGCTGAATCATACCGTGGTAGCGAGCCTGCTCCGGGTCATCATTCAGGGATAGCTCATAGCGCCGGATGAACGGATGGGTGAGCAGCTTGGTGACGCTCAGGTGGTGGTACTGGTATACTTTGTAACCCGAACTTTGCAGCTGCGTGACGCCCGTCAGGTGCACCTCAAAAAGCAAATCGATGAGGTTAAAAAGGGGCGTGCCCCGGAAACTGAGGCCCATGGTGACGTTATAGGTCGGCACATCTTGCGGAATAGAGTGCAGCACCGGCAGCAAAAGTGTTTCGTCGGGCAGCACGATGGCCGTTTGGGCATGCGGGTTTTGTTCGCGTATTTCCTGCAGCAGCTGCCCCGCCAGCTTGCCCTGCATGCTGGCATTGGCCACCCCAATTACGTCGATTTCCTTCTCATCCGTTAGCAGCAGATTTTGTTGCCAGCGCCATTCGGGTAAATTCCAGGTGCTTTTATACTTGCGCAAAAAACTTCCGGCGCGGTTACTCTGGCCCTGCTCGTCCATGTAAAAGTCATCCGTATCAAACAGCACCTCGGCCTTCTCGTGCTTAAGCAGCGTGCGGATAATCTTTTCCTCAGAAAGGGTGAGGCTGTTCAGGCCGATGAAGATGAACTGGTGGCACTCGCTTTCCTTGGCGATCCGCTCGATGTCTTTGGCCACTTTCCGGAAGGCCATTCCCGTATAGGCCTGCTTGTTCTCCAACAGACGCTTCTGCAGGTTGTGGTACGTTTTTTCAATATTATCCCAGAGACTGAAGTACTTTTTTAGGGTAGGAGAGAGTTCTTTGCCCAGGAATTTTGGGTCCCACCGCTCCAGTGCCTTGGCCTCGCCCAGGTACTCGAACAACTTCTTTGTGTCCACCAGGTTCTGATCGATGCGGCTGAAGTCCTCCAGCAAGGTGCCGGCCCAGGTCACAAAGTTATCGAAGTCGAGCTTGGGGTCCTGCTCGCGCATGAGGTCAAAGAGCTCCAACTGTAAGTTAATTGGCTCCAGTACCTCGGTTTTGGAGAGGCTGCGGATAAAGTCCTCCATCGCATATACCTCCGGCGACCAAATCGGCTCTGGCGAGGCCTGTGCCAGCGCAGTTTTAAAGAAAAAGCTTGCACGCCGCGACGGCAGTACAATGCACAGGTCACTGATGTGCTCTTTATACTTCTCGAAAACGTATTTGGCCGTTAGCTCCAGAAAAGTTGGACTAGGATTCATGGGATATAAGGATGAATAGGATATATGGAAATAGGGGGCACCCTTTTTTGTCATCCTAAAAGGATCTTGTGGGCGAGCTGTGAAGGCCTTAGCTCAATCAACCAAGATCCTTTCAGGATGACAATTTAAGATATAGCTTTTATATTATACCGCTGGCGCAAGCGTCCGCTTCTGCCAATTATATTAATCTTGTAAATTCTTTAATCCTGTAAATCTTAGTCTAGTGAATAGAAGTGTGCCTGTGCCCCTTTGGCTCATCCGGCAGCAGAAACGGGTTGTAAGCAATCTCCCACAGGTTATCATCCGGGTCAGAAATGTAGCTGCTGTAGCCGCCCCAGAAAACTTTCTCCGGCCGCTTTACCACCGTAGCACCTTTCTCCTCCAGTTGCGCCACCAGCTCATCCACTTCCTGCTCCGAGCGCACATTGTAGGCCAGCGAGAACTTTTTAAATCCGCTGCCTTCCGGAGACACGCCTGCATCGTCAGCCAAAGATTCCTGCGGGAAAAGGGCCAGCTGCATGCCGTTCAGCTGAAAGAAGACTATTCCCTCGGAGTCGCTCTCCGTAGGTTGCCAGCCAAATACGTTCTGGTAAAATTCCCTGGCGCGTTGCAGGTTCCGCACCCCTAAGGTGATGAGTGTTAATCGTTGTTCCATGGTTACCTCCCCCTTGCCCCCTCCTAAAAACAGGAGGGGGTGTTCCGGTTTACTTGTTATTTATACTTATACTTTTGTTTACTATTTTCTCAACCTCTCCTGCTTTTAGGGGAGGGTTGGGTTGGGGTTAAAATAACCCCAACTGCTCTGCTTTTTTACCGCCATACTGCCACTCCAGCACCTGTTCAGTCTCGAAGTAGTAGAGCACGCATTTCACCTGCTGATACCCCAGCTGGCGGAAGCGCACGGCATAATGGTCGAGTTTATACTTGTGCTCCGGCTCGGGTGGCGGCGTTTTGAACTCCATCAACACCACAGCCTCACCGTCGAATACGATGCGATCCGGTTTGTAGAGGTAGGCGCGGGCGTCAAGCACTTCCTTTTCATGCTCCACTACCACCTGGTTGGTGAAGTAGCGGCCCAGCTTCGGGTGGTTGAGCACCTGCGTCAGTTTCTGTTTCAGCTCCGGTTTTTCGCGCTCACTGATAATGCCTTCGTAGCCCATCTGGCGCAGCACCTTATCCAGCTCTGGGGCAAAGGCGATGCGGGCCAGGGCGTAGTGCAGCTTGCGGTTCTGCTGGCGCTGCACGGTCTGCGTCTCAAAGTCGAACACGTTATTGGCGTGCTGCTTTATTTTCAGGCGCTGCTCCCAGTCGGCCGAGGTCAGGTGGTCGAGGAAGTAGGCTTTCTCATCAGTAGGACGATGATTTATACTTTGGGGCCTGCCTTGCGCCAGCTGGTAGCAGTGCTGGCCGAATGCCCACACTTCTTTATACACCAGGTAGCGGTACAGGATATGGCTCACGTTTTTAGCCTGGCCGTCCAGCTTGGGTGCCTTTCGCTCCTCCAGCAGGTCCTTGGCATTGCCGATCAAGTATAACCTGTCGATAGGGCGGGTGAGGGCCACGTAGAGCATGTTCAGGTTCTCGATAAAAGTTTTCTCTAGCTCGGTGCTGTACTGTTTGGCCAGTGTCGTGTTCTCCAGTTTGGAACTTATGTTAACTGCCACGCTGCGCAGCTTGCCCGTCACGCTTACCTCCTGTGGCAAGGCGCTCCACATCAGTGAGCCGCGCTTTGGCTCCGTGCTCCAGTCGGCAAAAGGGATGATGACGATCGGGTAGGCCAGGCCTTTGGACTTGTGGATGCTCGTAATCGTGACGGCGTCACGGTCCTTGGGCGTATTTATACTTAGCTTTTCCTTCTGCACATCCCAGTAAGCCAGGAAGTTGTTGAGGTTGTTGCTGTGCTTGAGGCTATACTCCAGCACCAGGTCCAGGAAGCGGAAAAGGTACTCACTTTCGTTGTTCTTGCCCAGCAAATCAAAAATGCGGATCAGCTTCTCCGTCAGCTCATAAATAGAAAGATTGCCCGTTTCGCGCTCCTGCACCTCAAAACCGAACACGCGCAGCTGGTCGAAAAACGATTGGTTCTCCCTGTCGTTGGCAATGTCGGCAATGGTTTTGGTCATCTCCACATCCGGAATCACGCCCAGCGATACTTTGCAGACTAAGTACAGCGCCTCTGATTTGGCCAGTGAATCGTTGGGGCGGTTGAAAACCCGGAACATGGCAATGATCAGGTTGATGACCTCGGCAAACTGCAGCGAGAGCGAGTCCTGGGAAATGATGTCATACTTGCGCTCCTTCAGAAACTTGGCAATGAGCTTACTCTTCTGGTTGGTACGGCAAAGTATGGCGATGTCTTTCAACGTATAGCCTTCGGCTTTTGCCTGCTGCACCAGCTGCAGCACCATGTTCAGCGTGCTTTCGTCGTAGGTAAGCAGCTCTTTGTGCTGATAGCCCTCATACAATTCCCCCGTACGCTCACAGTTGTTGAGGTTATACTTGTAGTTCAGGTCATCGTCGTGCGTGAACATGATCTGGATATGGCCGCCGCTCTTGTCGCTGCCCTTGGGCACCTGCTGCGTAAAGTCCTTGTCGTATATGGACGTGAACATACCGAACTCCTGGTGTCCCTGGCTGATGAAGGTGAAGAGCTCGTTGTTAAAGTCGATGATCTCGGAGCGGCTTCGGAAGTTCACGCTCAGGTTCTGCGGCTGCAGCGCCTGGTCCACCGACTCATAGCGTTCGCGAATGAGGGGCCCGTGGCGGCGGTTTTCGTAGAGCTGGCGCGTGGAGTTTTTATACAGGTGCAGAATCTGCTCCATCTCGCCGCCGCGCCAGCGGTAAATGGCCTGCTTGGCATCGCCCACCACCATGCTGAAATGGCCCGAAGCCAGGGCGTTGTCTACGAGCGGCAGCAGGTTGTTCCACTGCAGCACCGAGGTATCCTGGAACTCATCAATCAGGATGTGCCTGTACTTCTCGCCCAGGCGCTCATAAATAAAGGGCACCGGCTCTTTGAGCACAATATCGATGATGCGCTTGTTAAACTCTGAGATGTGCACCGTGTTCTTGTCGAGCTTGATTTCCTGCAGGCACTTCTCCAGCTCGTTCAGCAGCGATACTTTATAGAGATGCGGCACCACCTGCTGCACCAGCGTAAAGGTGGCGGCGTACTGTTCTTTTATACTTTCGATGTGGTAGTATAAATCGGTCAGCGGCTGCTTTATACTTTCTATCTGCGCCTTGGCATAGGCAGAGGCCTTGCCGGCATACCATTTATCATCTTCTATGGTCTGGCGGGCGTAGTTGTTGCCATAGTTCAGGTCCACCGACCTGAGCCAGGTGTTAAAGTAAGACCAGATGCCCCGGTTGCCCTGGTAGAGGTCGGCAGGGGAGACGTCGGCCTGCTCGAAAAGCTGCATGGCCTGCTGCGCCGCCTCCTGCACCGTTTCGGCTACTTGCTGCTGCACCAGGTATAACTGTTCGCGCACTTCCTTAAAGTCCTCCAGGCTCAGCTGTTGCAGGTCGGTGATGGCCTCGTATACTTGCTCGTTGAGCAGGTTGCGGGCAAAGTCCATCAGGTCATCGGGCAACAGGGTCCAGCTTTTGCCTTCGCGCGCCTTCTCCAGCGCATACTGCTCCAGCGTCTGCGAGAGCAGGTCGTCCTTCGAGTCCGTTACTTTGTCCAGCAGCAGCGACACGGCCGTGCTAAGCAAAGTGTTGGAGTCCAGGTCCACCTCAAAGTTCTGCGGGATGTTCAGCTCGCGGGTAAAGGCCTGCACAATCTTGTTCACGAAGCTATCGATGGTGCTCACGCTGAAGTCGGAGTAGTTGTAGAGAATCTGGCGGAAGAGGGTGGCTGCGCGGCGGCGTACTTCCTCCAGGTCATACTGCTCCTGCGGGTAATCGGCCTGCAGTTCTTCCGTTATCTGTCGCAGCAGGCTTTCACTTTTTTGCTTCTCTTTCTCTGAAAGCGTGGCATCATTGAAATTACGCAAGGCCCCCAGGATACGCTCCTTCATCTCAGCGGCCGCGTCGTTGGTGAAGGTGATGGCCAGTATGCCGCGGTAATAATCCGGATCCGAGGTGTGCAGGGCCAGCTTCAGGTATTCCTTCGTCAGGTTATAGGTTTTGCCCGAACCGGCAGAGGAGGAGTATATCTTGAAAACAGATGGCATGGCGTTGTATCTATACTTTAAAGATACAGTTTTGCCAGCTCACCAATCAAGTGTTAAGCTAAAAATATTAGCAAGAACTATAAAGTATAAAGCCACATAAAAGTATAGCAGCCTCTGCCAGTTGCGCGACAGAGGCTGCTATGCTTTTCTTTAGCAGGCGTGGTTAGGCTACGTATACCAGCTCGCCCTTGGACTCCTGCATTATTGGAGCGAAGTCTTTTACACATACATGGTACATGATGCGGGCCATGGAGAGCGAGTAGTCCGTTATCAGGCAGTGTTGCTGCTCGGCGCTCATCAGTACCTTGCCATTTCCGAAACTGAACTTGTTCAGTTCAATCACCTCATCAAAATTCTGGCGGAGTGTTTTCAGGGCCTTGAACGAAGGCTCGTTGTAGTAGAGCGGGATGACCTGGCACACGGCATAACTGCCTTTCTTGCGCTCCTGCGCAATCATCTTGCAAAGGTCCTCCACATTGGTGCGGTCAACATCCGAGAGGATAACATAGAAGACATTGCGCTTGTCTGCCGTCATGGCTTTGGCAGGCACACTGCCCAGCAGCATGTTCCGGCTGATTTTGGTTCCTTTTGTGAACGTGTCATCCTTGAGGATTTTGTTGTGAATTTTAAAGGCCAGCGCTCCAGACGCGATCAGGTTGAAATCCTTGCCTTTAGAGGAGATTTTGGAAAAGTGCAACATAGTAAAAAGCTTAAGGGATTAGGGATGTTTATTATATCTTTTCTCATGCTGCATGGGGATAGGGCATACGCCTCCCACACGATGCAATAGTGAATACTCTGTTATGGTTACCAGTAGTAATAGCCTGCAAAAGTTTTTGCTAGTAGTGCAATGAGAGAACGCGTGCATAGCGCATATGAATACGCGATTGCTAAAAGTTTTTCTTTATATGTTTCTATTACGCTGGTTTGCCAAAAGTAATTCCCGGTAAACCTTATATTATGGCGAATAGGGCTTTTCTGTTAGCGAATATAGCTATTTAACGTGCGACTCTCTCAGTTGTTGACTTATTTGGATAAATTTTTATAAATAAGGCGTAATTTAAGCATAAAATTTAAGTATATATATTTTTTTTATAAATACTGGTGAAAGTACTGATTTTTAATCTGTTATTTGTACAGATCTGTCCTATACTAGCTTATACTTATTTTGGAGTGGTTTTGAAGATTTGATTAGTTTTTATGAGGGATATGTTGTAACTTTGCGCCCGATTTGGAACAGTCTGCGTTCTTGGATAACTGGTTACTACACTGTTGGCTACTTAGTTGTTTTTATTTTGTCGTTCTCTTGAGTAAGGGAAATTCGGTATAGACAGGCTGCCTCCAGAAGTACAGTTATAACATATTAGATGAACAAGATCAGATTTGACGAGCTTCCGCTTTCGCAGGAAGTACAGCGTGCTATCGCTGACATGGGCTTTGAAGAAGCCTCTCCCATCCAACAAGAAGCCATTCCGGTTGTTTTAGAAGGAAAAGACATCATTGGCCAGGCCCAGACAGGCACTGGAAAAACGGCCGCTTTCGGTATCCCTACCGTTGAGACCATTGACCCAAACAACCGTAGCGTACAGGCGCTTATACTTTGCCCCACCCGTGAGCTGGCCATCCAGGTGTCCGGCGAGATTCAGAAGCTGGCCAAGTATAAGCAGAACATCAGCGTGGTGCCTATCTATGGCGGCCAGAGCTACGACCGCCAGCTGCGCGCCCTGAAGCAAGGGGTGCAGATTGTGATCGGTACGCCGGGCCGTGTGATGGACCACATCAACCGCGGCACCCTGGTGCTCGACAACGTGAAGAAGATTATCCTGGACGAGGCCGATGAAATGCTTGACATGGGCTTCCGCGAGGACATTGAGTACGTGCTGGAGCGAATCCCGGAGGACAGACAGACCATCTTCTTCTCGGCCACGATGTCCAAGCCGATTATGGAGCTGACCAAACGCTACCAAACCGACCCTGTGCTGGTAAAGGTGGTACGCCAGGAGCTGACAGTAACCAACATCGACCAGGCCTACTTTGAGGTGCGTAACAGCGCCAAGCAGGAAGTATTGTCCCGCTTGCTGGACATGTACAACATGAAGTCGGTGATTATTTTCTGCAACACCAAACGCATGGTGGACGACCTGGTAGCAGGCCTGCAGGCGCGTGGCTACTTTGCCGAAGGACTGCACGGTGACCTGAACCAGAACCAGCGTACCACCGTGATGAATAAATTCCGAAACGGCACCCTCGAGGTACTGGTGGCGACTGACGTGGCTGCCCGTGGCCTGGATGTGGAGAACGTGGAGGCCGTGTTTAACTACGACCTGCCGCAGGACGAGGAATCCTACGTGCACCGCATTGGCCGTACCGGCCGCGCCGGCAAGTCAGGCAAGGCGTTCTCGTTTGTGGGCGGCCGTTCCGACGGCTACAAGCTGAAAGACATCATGCGCTATACCAAGGCCAAGATTGTGCTGCAGCAGGTGCCGTCGCTGGAAGACGTGAATGAAATCCGCACCAACATCTTCTTCGACAAGGTGAAGGAAGTACTGGATAAAGGTCATCTGGCCAAGCACGTAGCACGCATCGAACGCTTCGTGAACGAGACAGAGGGCTTTACTCCGCTTGATGTGGCCGCCGCGCTCCTGAAAATGAGCCTGAAGGAGCAGAAAGTCAAGGAGAAGGGCGCTGAGGCGGAGAAAGAACTTTCAGCCACGAAAGAAGGCATGGACCGCCTGTTCATCACCATCGGCAAGAAAGACCGCGTGCACCCGCGAGACCTCATCGACCTGCTGGCCCAGAACTCCAGCATCCCGGAAGGGCGCGTTGGCGACATCGACCTTTACGATAAGTTCAGCTTTGTAGAGGTGCCGAGCGAGTATACGGCAGAGATCGTGGAGAACATCGGGCGCGTGGAATACGATGGCCGAATGGTGATCGTTGAGAAGTCGCAGAAGAAAGGCTCCGGCCCGAAAGAAGGCCGTGGCGATAAGGAAGACTTTGGCTTTGGCGGCGGCGGAGACCGCGACAGAGACAGGGGCGACCGCAGAAGTGGTGGCTTCCGCGACGGCGGAGGTTTCCGTGGCGGTGACCGCGACAGAGGCGGTTTCAGGGACAGACGCAGTGGCGGCGACCGTGACCGCGGCGGTGACAGAAGAAGTGGCGGAGGGTTCCGAAAAAGAAGATTTTAATCTTATTTATTCCTGAAACACTGCAATTTGTTTTGCGTAAATATTAATGTAATCAGCGCAAGAAGTTTAAACTTCCGAGCTTGAAGAAAAAGCCGGCCGAAAAGCCGGCTTTTTTGATGCAAAAATTTTCGGAACCATAACCTTTCTTTCGGGTGCCCGTTAAAGAGGGTATCATAAAAAGGTTGGAAGATTAAGCTGACTGTTTAAACAGTTAGATAAGACAAGGGTAATATCAGACGGATGTTACCCTTGTTCTTTTTTAGGGCCAGCCGGTGAGGTTATATTTTATACTCTTTATACTTGCCCTGAAGTACTCATAATCGTGCCCGCCGGGCATGTGCCACACGGCCCGCACCACGGTAGGGATCTTACATTCTCCCAGTGGTCTGTACCTGTCCAGCAAGGCTGACCATTCCCAGTTCTGATAGCTTTTTCCGTCTGTAGAATAGTACCTGTCCCTGGTGCGGAACGAGGTTATCTCGCCACGGCCGTTAAATTGGAACGCTCCACCCACTGTTATGCCCGCATCCGTTATACTTGCGCCAATGCGTCCGGGGCTCAACGCTTGCCAGGTGGTGTGCTGCTGAAAAAAAAGGCCCGGGAGCAGGGGAGCCTCCGCCAGAAAAGTAACGAGTGCCGCCTGGTCCATTTTAGGCCCGCGGGCATTGCTGATGGTCAGCCCTGCCAGCTTTATGAGCATGTTGCCCTGGCCGTGCTGGTACTCGTCTCTGGCCCCGAACGGAACAAAGTCATACATTTTCGCCTGCATCAGGGCAAGCCGGGTAGCGGGAGCCACCGAATTAAACTGCATGCAGCGCAAGTTCAGCCATTCTCCTGCAGGGTTAAGTTTTATCTGGGCATGGTCATACTCCACGAAGAAATTGCGGATGCGGGGCTTGCCCACGTAGCCGCAGGAAGAGAGGTAGCCCTGAACAGCAGCGGGCAGGGGAGCTAGCGCCTCCGGTGTGACGGTTTCCTGGCCAAGCTGCTGGCTATACTGGGCGAGCGCCTGCCGTACCTCTGTTTCGAATAGATTTTTGAGCGACACGGAACGAGGAAGTATACTTGTTCAACTGTAGGAAAACTGTGCTGGCGGGAACTAAAAAAGAGCCCCGAAAGGCTCTTTTATACTTCACAGAAATCATTGCCTATTCTCTTGCGGCGTCACGGAGCGCGCGAATGTGATCGTGCGCATGTTTTACGTCGCGGTACTGCTGCTCCACAATCTTCTTCAGATCGGCGGGCAGGTTCTTTTGCAGCGCCTCTTCGTAAGCCTTCACGGCATAGTCCTCGCCACGCTCGCATTCTTCCAGCACCCGCACGCGATCCTTTGAGGTCAGAGCTGATTTCAGGTCTATCCAGGCGCGGTGCAGCGTGCCCTCTATGGAGCTCGATTCATCATCGGTGTGGCCCAGGCGGTGCATTTGGTCCTGTAGCTCGGTAATCATGCTGTCGCGCTGCACGGCATACTTTAGGAAGAGGTCCTTCAGGTCCTGGTCTTCAATATCCTCCGAAGCGGTTTTATAGCCCTTGGCCCCATCTTTACAGCGCTCTATCAGGTGGTGCACAGTGGATTTAAGTTCTTTATTAATTTCCATAGTTTTATCAGTTTTGTTCTAATATGCATTCATACTGATATGGCTGTACTTTGGTTTCCAAAAACCTGATCTACCGTGGGTTAAGCCATGGCTTTCCCGGCCAGGTAGCCTGTCGTCCAGGCGGCCTGGAAGTTGAAGCCACCGGTGATGCCGTCGATGTCCAGCACCTCGCCGGCAAAGTATAGACCGGGCTGCAGACGGCTTTCCATCGTTTTCATGTTTACCTCTTTCAGGTCGATTCCGCCGCAGGTAACAAACTCCTCTTTAAAGGTGGTTTTGCCGTTTACCGCCACCGGCATCCGAAGCAGCGCCTCCACCAGCTTGTTTGTGTTTTTGGCCGGCAGCTCTGCCCACCGTACCTCCTCCGGCACCTCGGCCAGTTGTGCAAGCCCCTGCCATAGCCGCTGCGGCAGCCCGAAAAGCGGGTTGCTGCTTACGATTTTCTTGGGGTGGGATTGCCTGAAGGTTTGCAGCTCCTGCCGCAGGCGCTCTTCCGTTTGCCCGGGCACCCACTGGATAAGAGCCGTGAAGTTATACTTCTGCTCATGGAACAGCCGGGCTCCCCAGGCCGACAGCTTTAGAACGGCGGGGCCGGAGTAGCCCCAATGGGTAATCAGCAGCGGGCCTTCATACTCCAGTTTTTGCCCGGCAATGCGCACCCGCGCCTGCGGTACCGACACGCCCAGCAGCTCTTTTAGCGGAGAGCCTGGTACATTGAACGTGAAAAGGGAGGGAACGGGCTCCTGAATGGCGTGCCCCAACTGCCGCAGCCAATCGTAGCCCTGGCTCTTGGGGTTGCCACCGGTGCTCACCAGCACTTTGTCTGCTTTTATACTTTCGCCACCGGCCAGCTGAAGTATGAAATGCTGGGTACCATCCTGCTGCACGGGTAAAATGCTCTCGACGCTGGCGCTGGTCCTAATGTGCACACCTGCCCGCCTGGCCTGTTGCAGCAGGCATTCAATGATAGTCTCAGCGTTGTCAGTCACCGGAAACATACGCCCATCTGCCTCGGCCTTGAGCTTGACACCGCGCTGCGCAAACCAATCCACCGTTTCGCGGGCACCGAACAGCTTGAAAGCCTCTTTCAGTTGCTTGGCGCCGCGTGGGTAGTTTTGGGCAAACACAGCAGGAGTGAAGCAGTGGTGGGTAACGTTGCAGCGGCCTCCCCCGGAAACGCGCACCTTGGCCAGTAGCTTACTCGTCTTCTCCAGCAGCAATACCCTGGCCTTTGGGTTGGCCTCTGCACAGGTGATGGCGGCAAAGAAACCGGCGGCCCCACCGCCAATAATGGCTATCTGCATTAATTTCACGTTAATTGTTTTTGTTGATTGCCGGTATTTTTCCTGCCCTTGATTGTGAAAAGGGTGGAATCACTGCTGTCATTTTGGTTATACTTTAACCATGAGGCAATGCAACCATTCAGCCGCAAAGTTACGAAAAGAATGCCATCGGGTCGGGGTGGATGAAGGTATAGGAGAGATCGTCCTTTAGCTTTTGGCTGCTGATGAGCTTGAACTTTGTCTCCACCATGTCCTGGAACTGCGGCGGCGTAAGCCCCAGCGAATGGGCAGCCGAAGTATAAAGTTCTTTCCGGAGCGGGTGCAGATCGGAGCAGGCGTTGTACACAGCGCCCCATTTTTCCTGCTCTATGATGCGGTAAAGTATGCTGACGCAGTCCTCCAGGTGGATCAGGTTTACCGGGGCGTCGCCGTCCGGCACATTTTGTTTTCCTGCCAGCCAGCGACCCGGGTGCCGCGCGCCGCCTACCAGTCCGGCGAAACGCACTACGGTTGTTACCCAATCCTCACGGTCCTGGAACATCCTTTCGGCCTTCAGCAGGGTATTTGCGGGCTCCAGCTCATCTGTAAAAACAATGTCCTCTTCTGTTACCACGCGGTTCAGGTCCTGGTACACGGAGGTGGAGGAAACGAACAGCAGGCGGCTAACCGGCGAGCTGAGCAAGGACTTCAGGAGGAGCTGCATCTGGTTCATATAGGCCTCCCCGCCATCCGAGCGCAGGTGCGGCGGGATGTTGAGCACAAGCACGTCTGTTTCCAGGAAGTTCTCCAGGGCGGCGCGATCCAGCTGCTCCTCATTTGCCAGGTTGAGCAAGTAGGGCTGAATGCCCTTTTCGAGCATCACCTCTATTTTGTCCGGCGAGGTGGTAGAGCCTTTTACCGAATACCCGTGCCGTAGCAGCTGCTCTGCCAGCGGCATGCCGAGCCAGCCGCAGCCCATGATGCTAATCCTTCTTTTGTCCTCCATTATACTTTCAAAGTCTATACTGCTACAACATTACAAACGCCACTTGGTTATTAGTGGCATATACTACTGCTTAAGCCGCCACAAAGTAAAGTATAAATGAGGTACGATGTAGCCATTATCGGATCAGGATTTGGATCGCTGACGGCCGCGGCCCTGCTGGCCAAGTATGGACTGAGGGTTTGTGTGCTGGAGCAGGCCAAATATCCCGGCGGCTGTGCCACTTCTTACCGCCGGAAAGGCCACTGGTTCGAGACCGGCGCCACCACGCTGGTCGGGTTAGACGAGCATATGCCCCTGCGCTACCTGCTGGACCAGACAGGCATTAAAGTGCCGTTGCAGGTGCTGGAAACGCCCATGCAGGTGCACCTGCCCGATGGCCAGTTGCTTACGCGGTATGGCAACCTGGAGTTGTGGATAGCGGAGGCGGAGCGGGTGTTTGGAAAGTATAAGCAGCGGGAGTTCTGGGAGCATTGCTACGGCATCAGCCGGGAAGTATGGCGCACCTCCCTGCGCCAGCGCAGCTTTCCTTTCTCCAACACAAAGGACCTGCTGCTTTCGGGCATGCGCGTAACCCCTGGCCAGATTAGGTTGCTGCCCGGCGCCTTCCGGACCATGGAGCAGGTCCTGCAAAAGTATGGGCTGCACCAGAACGGGCTTTTCACCCGGTTCGTGAACGAGCAGCTGCTGATAACGGCGCAGAACTACCTGCCGGAAGTGAATGAGCTTTTCGGGGCCACAGCGCTGTGCTATACGTTGTACTCCAACTATTACGTGCCGGGCGGCCTGATAAACCTGGTAAAGCCCGTGGAGCAGTTTATACTTGCCAAGGGAGCCACGCTAAGTTATGGCCACGAGGTGCAGGAAGTAATAACCTTACCGGAAGGCTACCGGCTGAAGACAAGCAGGGAAGAGGTGGAGTGCCGCTTCGTTATTTCCGGCATCCCGCTGAACAATACAGCGCAGTTATTTCAGGAGGAGAAAATCAAGCGGAGCCTGACGCCATACTTGCTGGAGTCTGACAAGCTGAACGGGGCCTTTACCATGGCGCTGGTGCTGCAGGCCGGGGAGGCCAGGGAGGTACTCCACCACCAGGTGCTCCTACCGCAGCCGCTGCCACAGACGGGCAGCAAAAGTATCTTCATCAGCTTCAGTCACCCTTCCGACAGGTTGAGGGCACCGGATGGAACCGTTGTGGCAAGTATAAGCACGCACCTGCATCATCCGCAGGCGCACCTGATTGAGGATAAGGCTGCCCTGGAGCAGGCGATTGTGCAGGAACTGGAGAGGCGTGGCCTGGTGCGTCCGGAAAGTATACTTTCAGTGCAGTCGGCCACGCCGGGGGGCTGGATTTTCTGGACCAAACGAGCCTTCGGGGCTGTGGGAGGTTATCCGCAGTACCGCCACATAAAACCCTGGCAAATGAAAGACGCGCGCCTCGACCACCGGGGCGCTTACCTCTGCGGCGATACGGTTTATCCCGGGCAGGGCATTCCGGGCGTCTGCCTGAGCGGCATCATCGCGGCGAATAAATTATTACAGGACCACTTTTAGCTTTCGTCCCGTTCTTCAATCGAGGACTCGTCGAGCACCACCATACTTTTGTAGCCGGCGTAATTGCCATCCTCCGCTCTGCCAAGTATATAGGCCTCTGTTCCGATTTGGGTGATGGTGTATACTTTCACATCCTGCAGCAGGCGCTGCAGGGTGCCAAACAGTTGCCGGGTCGCTGAATCGGGCCCTTTGCGGGCGTCTGAAGTAATGCCCTGCAGCAGCTGCATGAAGCCTTCGAGGTCATACGCTTTCACGGCCATTCCTGAGGGTTTGCCGGCGTACTCCACCACATCCTCGGGTGTTAGTTGCCGCCCCTGCTCCGTTTCCAGGTACACAAACTCCAACGGCGACTCTATCTCGCTGCGCAGCAGAATCCCGTCTGCAGCCTGCATCAGTTCTTTCTGTAATTCTTCCTTGCTCATCTACTTTAATATTTGCTGAAAGTATACGTATGAGTTCAGGGGCTATACTTATATTTAGAGAGATTTGGTTACGTATAGCCGCTTCATTTTAAACGCGAGACCCATGATAAAAGCTGAACCCATGCTAAGGGAGGGAGCCCTGAAAGGCAAAACCATTATTGTGACAGGCGGTGGAACCGGCCTCGGCCGCTCCATGGTGAAATATTTTCTGGAGCTGGGCGCCAACGCCGTTATCTGCAGCCGCAAGCTGGAGGTGCTGGAGCAAGCCGCCAAAGAACTGGAGGCGGAAACTGGGGGTGCTGTGCTGCCCATCGCTTGCGATGTGCGCAAGTATAACGAGATTGAGGCCATGCTGCAGGCCACGCTGGAGCGGTTTGGCAGGGTAGACGTGCTGGTAAACAACGCTGCCGGCAACTTCGTGAGCCCCACCGAACGCCTGAGCCATAAGGCCTTCGACGTGATCACCGACATCGTGCTGAAAGGCAGCTACAACTGCACCCTGGCCCTCGGCAAGCACTGGATAGAACAGAAGCAGGAAGGGACTATCCTCAACATCGTCACGACGTATGCCTGGACGGGCTCCGGTTATGTGGTGCCCTCTGCCTGCGCTAAGGCCGGCGTGCTGGCCATGACGCGCTCCCTGGCCTCCGAGTGGGCCAAGTATGGCATCCGCTCCAACGCCATTGCCCCGGGGCCTTTCCCAACCGAGGGCGCCTGGACGCGCCTGTTCCCCAAGCAGCTGGCCGATAAGCTGGACCCGGTAAACCGCATTCCGGTGGGGCGCTTCGGCGAGCACCAGGAGCTGGCCAACCTGGCAGCTTATCTGGTATCGGACTATGCCTCTTTTGTAAACGGGGAGGTGGTCACGATAGATGGAGGCGAGTGGCTCTACGGCGCCGGCGAGTTCAACGGCTTCGACCAGATACCGCAGGAGATGTGGGACGTGGTGGAGAAGCAGGTGCGCGGAAAGGCGCAGTAACACCGTGTTCAAAGTTAGAAAGACAGGCGAAGTACGGCATCAGTTATACTTCGCCTGTTTGCTTTAAGGAAAATGCAGCCCTTGCCGTTGAGGCCGGGTTATGTTACAACGTGAGGAAAGTATACGTTTTACTAGTTACGGCTGGAGAGCCAAAACCACTCTGTTTATAATTTAAGAACTCAAGTTCTTCTCTACAATTTTGGTAAAGGTGTAAACCCACCCCTAACCCCTCCGAGGAGGGGAATTCCTCCAAGTATATTATGATTCCCATCTTGGAGCAGCGCTATATACTTCTTTTGATTTTGTCATCCTGAAAGGATCTTGGTAGCGAGTTGTATAGGCTTAACCTCCCTGCTACCAAGTTTCTTTACAGAATGACAAGTAGATTAAAACTTTGTATAAAGGATGAAATGGCTCGGAATACAGGAGGCATATGTTCTAAGTAACCTGTGTTATTATACTTTTGAAATGGAGCTTGCCCAAAACCTTGCCTACTTTGGCTGACGACATCATTCCCAAGTAAAGGACGACTTGCAGTAACTATAAAAAACAGCCCCGACTTTAGAAGCCGGGGCTGTTTGCATATGATAGCGATTTAAGATCGTCCTTTATTACGGGTTTACGTAAGCCGGGTCGCCTCCCTCATCTTCATCGGGTTGGCTGTTGCCTTTGGCGCGGAGTTCTTCCAGGCCTTTTTTGCCGTAGGCTAACCTGGTGATAACCACGTAAAGCACCGGCACCACGAAGATGGCCAGGAAGGTTGCGGCCAACATACCGCCAATTACCACCCATCCAATCGTCTGGCGCGACACGGCACCTGCACCTGAGGCCATGGCCAGCGGCGTCACGCCAAGTATAAAGGCCAGCGAGGTCATGATGATAGGACGCAGACGGAGTTTCACCGCCTCAATGGTCGCCTCAATCAACTCCATGCCCCGGTCCACACGCTCCTTGGCAAATTCCACAATCAGAATGGCGTTTTTAGCAGCTAGACCAATCAGCGTAATCATACCTACCTGGGCGTAGACGTTGTTGTCCAGCTTCGGAAGGAGCGTGAGGGCAAGTATGGCGCCGAACATCCCCAGCGGAATCGCAAAGAGAATGGAGAACGGTACCGACCAGCTTTCGTACAGGGCGGCCAGCAAGAGCAGCACCAGCACAATTGAAAGGGCAAAGATGTAGATGGTCGTGCTTCCGGCAGCCTGCTCCTCGCGGCTCAGGCCCGTAAACTCATATCCATAGCCGGCTGGCAGCACCTGCGCCGCCACTTCTTCCAGGGCCTGCAGCGCCTGACCGGAGCTATAACCAGGAGCCGCGCTACCGTTGATGTCCACGGAGCGGAACAGGTTGTAGTGCGAAATCACGGCAGCTCTTTCCTCCACCTCAGCGGTTACGAGCGCGCTCAGCGGCACCGACTGGCCCTGGCGGTTCATCACGTAGTATTGCTTCAGGTTGTCGATGTCCATTCGGTAAGCCGTATCGGCCTGCGCCACCACCCTGAAGTTACGGCCGTAGCGCGTGAAGTCGTTCACGTAGCGGCTACCCATGTAGGTAGAGAGCGTGGTGTAGACATCAGCCACGTTCACGCCCAGTTTCTTGGCTTTCTCGCGGTCAACCTCCACGTGGTAGCCCGGGGTTCTGGTGTTGAAGAAGCTGTAGGCCATGGCGATTTCGGGGCGGGCATTGGCTGCTGCCAGGAACTGCCCCATTACCTGCTCCAACTCCTTAGTAGAACCTGCCTGGCGCTGCTGCAGCACAAAGGTGAAACCACCCGAGGCACCCAGACCAGGAATGGCCGGTGGAGCCACCACAAGCACGTTAGCTTCCTTGATGCCGGCAAACTTCTGCTGCAACGTTGCCATCACCCCCTGTAGCTTGTCCTCCTCATTCTTGCGTTCTGCCCAAGGCTTCAGCTGCATGAAGAAGGTACCACTGTTCGATTTGAAGGAGAAGTTGATGGCGTTCAGGCCGGAAATGGCCGTATAGTTTTGCACCGCCGGCACTGTAGCCATAATCTGGCCCATCTCGTTCAAAATAGCCTCTGTTCTGGCCTTAGAGGCACCTTCCGGCAATTCTACAGACACAAAAAGACGACCCTCATCTTCAGTCGGGATAAAGCCCGACGGCTTGGTCATGAACATAACTGTTGTACCCGCATAAAGCAGGATCAGCAGGATAAGCACCAGCGGGGCGGCTTTGATGCTTCGGCGCACGCCCATCGAGTAAGACTCCGTCGTGCGGGCAAACCAATTGTTGAAACGGTAGAAGAACTTGTTAATGCCTTTAGAGTCCTTTCTTACGTTCATCGGCTTCAGCATAAGCGAGCAAAGCGCCGGCGTAAGGGTAAGGGCCACAAAGGCAGAGATCAGTACCGAGATCGCGATGGTGATGGCAAACTGCTGGTACAAGCGACCCACAATGCCTGGGATAAAGCCCACCGGGATAAACACAGCCGCTAATATAAGGGCAATGGCAATTACCGGGGCCGTAATCTCTTTCATCGCTTTCCGCGTGGCTTCCCGGGCCGAGAGCCCCTCATGGTCTATGTGGTGCTGCACCGCTTCCACCACCACAATGGCGTCGTCCACCACAATACCAATGGAGAGCACGAAACCGAAGAGCGTCAGGGTGTTGATGGTAAAGTCCAGCGGAATGAAGAACACGAACGTACCGATAATAGAAACCGGGATGGCCAGAATCGGAATCAGGGTAGCCCGCCAACTCTGCAGGAACAGGAACACCACCAGGATCACAAGTATGAGCGCCTCTACCAGGGTGCGTACCACCTCGTTAATGGAAGCCTCCACCACCGACACGGACTCGAACGATACGATGTAGTCCAGGTCGGCAGGGAAGGAGCGTTTCAACTCTTCCAGCGCCGCATAAATGCCGTCCGCCGTTTCAAGGGCGTTGCTGCCAGGCGCCTGGTAGATAAGCATCATGGTAGCCGGGTTACCGTTCACCTTCGCACCCCTGTTATAGTCAAAACGACCGAACTCGATGCGGGCAACATCGCGCAGGTATACCAGCGAGCCCGTGGCCGGGTTGGTCCGCACGATGATGTTGCCGAACTCCTCCTGGGTCTGCAGGCGGCCTGTTACCGTGATAGGGTACTGGAACGTCTGATCGCCGTATTGCGGGGCAGAGCCGACGGTACCGGCACCCACCTGCAGGTTCTGCTCCTGGATGGCGGCAATTACCTCGTTTGCACCCATGCCGTACTGCGCCAGCTTGTCAGGCTGCAGCCAGAGGCGCATACTGAAGTCCTGGCCGATGGCGAAAATGTCACCCACGCCCTTCACGCGCATCAAGGCATCCCGGATGTAGATATTGGTGTAGTTATCCAGGTACTCAACGCTGTGCGTTCCGTTCGGGGAGTAGATACCGGCCACCATCATGATACTCGGGTTACGCTTCCGCACGGTTACCCCCAGGCGGCGTACGTCCTCCGGCAGGGCCGGCTCCGCGATACTGGCCCGGTTCTGCACGTCCAGGGTGGCAATGTCGATGTCGGTCCCCACCTCGAAGGTTACCGTCATGCTCAGCATGCCGTTGGTGTTGGTGGAGGTAATGTAGGCCATGCCCGGCGAACCGTTGATCTGCGTCTCCAGCGGTGTGGCAATAATCTGCTCGATTGTCTGGGCATCAGCGCCCGTGTACATGGCCGATACAGATACCGTAGGAGGGGAGATGTCCGGATACTGTGTGACTGGCAAATTCATCATGGCCAGCGTACCCACCAACACGATCACAATCGAGATCACCATGGCGGTGACGGGCCGTCTTATAAAAACATCTGATATCATCTTACTATGCTAAATCTCCTCTTAGTTAGAAATTATTTCTGGCCCGAGGCCTGCGGCTCTTGCTGCGGATCGCCAACCTGTACTTTGGCACCCTGGCGCAGGCGCTGCACGCCTTCCGTCACAATCTGCTGGCCTTCTTTCAGCCCCTCGCGCACCACAACGTCGCGCTTAAACCTGGTACCCAGCTGCACGAGCTGCTGCACCACCGAGTCGCCCTGCACCACGTACACGTAGAACTCGCCCAGCTGCTCGGTCACGGCCTTAAACGGAATCACCAGCTGCTCGCCGATGTCCTGGTTCAACACGTTCATGGTTACCGTCATGCCCGGTATCAGCCGCTCTTCCGGGTTAGGGAACTGCACTCTGACAGTGGTAGTACCAGACTGACGTCCGATAGCCCGGTCGATGGCCAGGAGCTTGCCGTTATGCGGGTAAACCTCCCCGTTGTTCAGGGTGATGGTAAACAGGGAGTCAGGCTGGTTGCCCTGGCGGAGACGGTTAAAACGGCCTATTTCCTGCTCGTTTATCACAAAGTCAACCGAGATGGGATCGGTGGAGGAAATGGTGTTCAGCAGTGGCTGGCCAGGAGAAACCTGCGCACCCACGCGCACCTGCGAAATACCGATCGTTCCATCAAACGGGGCGTTTATCACCGAGTATCCCAAATCAGTGGAAACGCTGCGCACCTGCGCCTGTGCCGAGGCTACCTGTGCCTTGGCGGTCTGCACCTCGGTGCGGGCATAATCGAGCTGCTGCTTGGCGATCGCATCGCGCTCTGCCAGGCGCTCGTAGCGCTCGAGGTCTTTCTGCACCCGGGCCAGGTTCGCCTGCGCGCTTGCCACGTTGGCCTGTGCCTGCTGGTAAGATGCCTGGTACTTGTTGCGGTCTATCTCGTAAAGTTTCTGTCCTTTTTTGACACGCTGGCCATCCTGTACATAGATATCAGTGATATAACCGGAAACCTGCGGACGAAGCTCCACCTCCTGCAGGGCCGTAACCGTGCCGGGGTAAGTGTCTTTGCCTGTTACGCTTTGCTCCGTAACCTTGTAGGTATTCACAGGAACAGCCATGGCGGCTGGGTTCATCTGCTGGCCTGCCTGATCACCACCGCACGACATAAGTATAGTTGGGCTGATGATGGCTGCCGCCAGCCATACGTATTTGCTCTTCATTCTCTTTTTCACTGATTTATGGATTGATATCTATGTTTCCTAAAGCTCTCTGGTAGTCCAGCTTGCTGGCCAGCAGGTTATACAGGGCGTTGTAGTAGTTAATCTGGGTAGCGCGCAATTCGCTTTCAGCCACCACCAGGTCTACGTAAGCTTTCACGCCCTCATCGTACTGCAGCTTAATGATGTCGTACACCTCCTGGGCTATTTCCAGGTTGCTCTGCAGCGTGCGCCAGTCGGTATAGTCGGCCTTGTAATTGGCAAGTGCGGCCTGATACTCGGTGTTGATGGCCTTGCGGGTATCTTCGATGGCTACGTCCAGGCGCTCTTCCTGTAGTTGGGCAATGCGCACGTTCTGCACCCTGCGCATACCCTGGAAGATAGGCAGGGAAACACGCAAACCAACCACAGAGGTAGGGTAAGCCTTGTTGTAAAGATCTTCCAGGCCAGCGCTGCTGTAGTACTGGGAGTTATAGTTGATAAAGGCAGACACCGTTGGCAGGTAGCTCCACTTGTTGTAGGCCGTGTTCAGCTCGAGCAGCTGGCGCTGTGTCTGCAGTTGCTGCAGTTCTATTCTGTTGGCAAACTCCATCACCGTAGCCGTATCCACGAGCACGGTCTGCTCCATCAATTCATAGTCGTACACCAACTCCAGCTCACTCTCAATCGGATAACCCATCAACTGCTTCAGGTAGGCCGTTTTGGCTTTTACGCCTTCCTGGGTACGCTTGATGTCGCTGCGGATGTTGGCCAGGGTGATGGCCGCACGCTGGTAGTCGGTTTTGTCTACCAAGCCTACCTCATAGCGGCTACGGGCATCGTTGTACTGCTTTTCCTGGCGCACCAGGTTCACGTTCAGGATGCGGTACTGCTCCTGCGTCAGCAGCACATCGTAAAACGCCTTGCTCACCTCTACCACCGTGTTTATTTTGGTGTTGGTGATCTGCTGGTCGAGCTGCAGCCTGGAGAAACGGGCGGCCTTGGAGGCCAGCAACAGATCGCTGTTAAACAGGTTCTGGTTCGCTTCAAAGAGGAGGTTGGAGTTATAACGCTGCGCCGAGGTTACAATCTGGTCGCCAACCGGAAACTGCTGCGGCTTGATGTTGTAGGAGCCCCCGAAGCTCGCATTAATCTGCGGGTACCAGCCCGAGAGGTTAGCCCTGATCTCGCGCTCACCAATAGCCTCGTTCAGCAGGGCATTCTCTACGGTGGCCCCGTTCTCCAGCGCATAGTCCACACATTGCTCCAGGGTAAGGCTTGTCGCGGCAGGGGAGGTGCTTCCCTGCGCCCACGCCAGCGCGGGACTTAGCAGGCAGCCCAGTAGCAATGGTTTTAGTTTAGTAATAAATTTCATGTATGTAGTTAATATACTTTTGGTGTTGGGAATAAACTGTGGGGAGGTGCGGAGGCCTGTGCTAGTTAGGCTTTCCACGGGAGCACTCATTCTCTTTTCTCATAGTTAGGCGATTTTTGGGTTGTATACTTTAGCATTATCGGTACTGGTGATGTGTGATTTATACTTTGGTAGTTCTCTCGCCGCTCCTCATACCGTCCCACAAAATCTGCGGGAGCTGCTTTAACTCGCCTTCTTCCAGCACCAGGTGGCCGGAGGAGTACATTTTAACAGTAGAGATGATGTTGGCATGGGCAAGCGTGCCCAGTATCTTCGGGCTAAGCGGCTTCAGGTGGCCTTCCCGTATGCCCCGCTCAAAGAAGCCGAACAGGTGCTTATGAAACTCGCTTTTGCTCGCATCGTTCAGGCAGGTGTTGTAGGGTGAATTAACAAACTGCTCGAAGAACATCAGCACATTCGGGTTCTGGCTGTAGTAATCGTGGAGGCCGTACCAGATGTTGAAAAAGCACTTCTGGAAAGGTACATGAGGGTTGTCTTCACGCTTCAGAACAGCAATTATCTGGTCACGGATGTAGAAGAAGAGTTCTATAATCAGATCCTGCTTGCTTTCGAAGTAGTGGTAGATAGTGCCTGCCGCCACGCCCGCACGTTTGGCTACCAGGCTCATAGGGGTGCCATGGAATCCTTTTTCCCGTACCAGCTCCAGCGTACTCTCAAAGATGGCTTTCTTTTTATCGGCTATAGGCTCCATGCGGCACTAGTGTATTGAACATTCATTCGGTTTGCAAAAATAAAGAGGCAGCGGCAGCGAACAAAAAATTATACTTTACCAAAACGTTAATTGCTGCTGCTCCTGCTGCAAGTATATAAAACCGGCTACCGGGGTGCAGGTTTAAAAAAAGTTAAGATTGTTTTTCCAGCAGGCGCTCCAGCCAGAAGATCAGGAAGAGGGCCACCAGGTTAACCCCCACAAACTTCTGCCCCAAGTCGGAGCCGGCGCTGAAGTGGAAAGAGGAGAGGGCGAATCGGAACTTAAAAATCCACCCCCCGACCATGTCTACCCCCACACCGATACGCAGGCCCGCCACGTACTGGAAGGCCCAGGCCCCAATGCTGAAGTATACCACCTGCAACACCTGGTTCACGAGCGATAGCCGGAGCCCTTTTCTGGGGTTGCGGAAAAGCATGCGCCCGCAAAGGATGGAGAAAATGTACAGCAGACCGGCCAGTATACTAAAGCGAAGCACCTCCTGGGTTACGGTGACCTCCCCGCCAAACATGACCAGCACTAAAAGGGCTATACCAATAACTCCACCCAGTATCTGGTAAATGGCAATGGCTTTGATCTGGATATTTCTACTCAAGGTGCTCAGAAACTAAAAGTTATGTGCAACTACATTTATTGTAGCTACAAAAGTGTGACAAAAGTAAAGAAAATAAGCTTTTGAAGCAGGGGGAGGCTTGCAATATTTGACGAATAGCGGCAGGAGCAAGACGAATAGGAAGCTCAATAATATAAAAGGCAGGTATGCGTACCTGCCTTTTATACTTTGGGGGCAAGTATACTTAGCCTCCGTTCGCACGGAAAACGCGCAGGAAGTTCTCTCCAAGTATTTTCTTCACATCGGCCTCGCTGTAGCCACGGGCCAGCAGGCCTTTGGTCACGTTCGGAAAGTCCTGCACCCCATCCAGTTCTTTGGGAGCGGAGGTAATGCCGTCAAAATCAGAGCCGATGCCCACATAATCCACGCCCACCAGCTTTACGATATGGTCCAGGTGGTCGAGCAGCACGTCCAGGTCCGGACGGATGGCCAGGAACTCCTCGGGGTATTTTTTCTCCATGTAGCCGGCTATGTTGGAGCTGGACCAGCCCTGCGCGCGGAGGGAGTCGAATTCGGGTTTATACTTGTCCCGGAACGCTTTTTCGCGCTTGCTGTAGCCGGGGTCGAGGAAGCCGGAGTAGAAGTTAAGGTGAATCACGCCGCCGTTTTTGGCCACAGCCTTTATCTGCTTATCGGTTAGGTTACGCGATACCGGGTTTATACTGTGCACGCAGCTGTGGGATACAAGTACAGGTTTAGAGGTGGTAGCCATGACATCCCAGAAGGTTTTCTCGCCCACATGGCTCAGGTCCACCAGCATGCCCATTTCGTTCATGCGTTTCACCACCTGCTTGCCAATTCCTTTCAGGCCGCGCTTTGATTTTGGCATTTTACCCGAGGTTTCATCGGCGGCAGAGGAGGCCCAGGGGGTGGAGTTGTTCCAGGTGAGGGTGAGGTAGCGGGCACCACGGTTGTACAGCTGCTCCAGCTTCTGCAGATCGTTGTCGATCATGTGTCCACCTTCCACGCCAATCAGCGCGGCCATCTTGCCTTCCCGCACCGCCTGTTCTATTCCTGCCACATCCGTAGCCAGCATCAACTTATCCGGGTTCCGCTTCACGATAGCCTCCAGAGAGTCTATCTGCTGGTTGGCATAGGCAAAGTTACCCGTTTCGTCGCTCCACACCGAGAAAAACTGCGCATCCACGCCACCTTCCTTAAACCGGCCCAGGTCCGAGTGCGTGCGGCCGCGAAGATCCTTGCTGATATCCATGCCTTCCATCACCGAAATCAGTACATCGTTGTGGGTGTCAATCAGGATGGCCTCCTGGTGTACTTGCCTGTAGTCCTGCGCGGCGAGCGTATGGCTGCCGAGTGCAAGGCCCAGTGCGGCGCTTATACTTAGGTAACGTTGCTTCTTTCTCATAGGGGGAGCGTGTGGTTTATACTTCCGGCTGGCCTTCGCCAGATTTCCATCCTTTAAATATAAGGTTTCTGGAATAATTTACCTAAACACGCTAAGGAATGGCTGGCTAAAGTATAGGAAGTATAAACTGAAGCTCACGTATACTTTACAAGTATAATTGCTCTTCGAACCTCCAAGTAGCAGGGGAGTTTTTTTCTGCAAACGCGCTTGGTATGGCGCGAGCGTCCACGCTCGTGACCGGTTATCGTTGGGCCTCCGCCCAGTCGGATTACAAATCCGACCTCATAAACAAGGCACGGGTTAGAAACCCGCTCCAGCAAAGTAGATGGGAGGTTATGCCTTTACTACTCGCTACCAAGATCCTTTCAGGATGACAGAATAAAGATAAGGAAATGACCATGCTCCAAAGAGGGGAAGATCAGGGAAGTGTTAGAGAGTGCCCAAACTAGAAAGTATAAAGTGTGCCGATTTTTCCAGTACCTGCTCCGGCGCCTCTCGGTGCGGGGTGTGGCCGATGTCCGGAAGTATAAGTTGTTGTACCGGCCCCTGTGCCTGTTGCACGACTGCCTCCACCTGGGCCAGTGTGCCATATTCGTCTTTCTCACCTTGGATGATAAGCGCCGGGCAAAGTATGGCCGGCAGGAAATGCTCAATGTTCCAGCTGCGGAAACTGCTCGAAAGCCAGGTGTCGGTCCAGGCGCGGAAAACGGCCTCAGTTTTGGCACTATGGTATTTCTGTAGCTTCTGCGGCAGGTTGGTCGTTTGGTAAGCTTCCACGGCTTCCCGTATGCCCGCCAGCGTAACCTCTTCCACAAAAACGTGGGCCCCTTCGGTAATGATGGCTTTGATCCTGGATTTATACTTGGCAGCCGCAATCAGGGCGATGCTGCCGCCATCGGAGTGACCGAAAAGTATAGCCTGAGAGATTTGCAGCTTTGCCAGCAGCCTTTCCAGCACATATGCCTCCTGCTCCAGGTAATCCTGCCCGCGGTCTACGCTTCTGAAAGGAGAGGACTCGCCATAGCCTTGCCGGTCGTAGAGGAGGGCGGGGCAACCGGCGGCCTGTGCCAGCTTCTCCGGAAAATCGCGCCACAGCCTGATGCAGCCCAGCGAATCGTGCAGAAAAACCAGCACGGTCTTACTGGCTGTCGCTGCTTCGGGGTAGTACCATTTCAGGCAGATCTCGGTATCATCTACAAGTATAAATTCTTCTTTGGTATAGATGGGAGTGGAGGTCATGGAAAGTATCAGTCGGTGTTAAAGACTGTGAAGATAGCATGGGTCGGGGCGAATACAAAAAAATCCCCACCCGTAGCGACAGGTAGGGATTTTATACGTTATACTTTAAAAAGCTTAGGCCTCAACCTCTGCTTTTTCTTTTTTCTTCTTTTTCTTCAGCTCTTTCTCCAGCTTCTTTTTTTCTTTCTTGGAGAGCTCTTTTTCGGGTTGCTGTTGCTTTCGTGCATCAACCTGCGGCAGGCCGGAAGTATCATCCGTCACCAGTGTCATTTCCTCTACCAGGTGACCAGCACCGGCAAACTTGTCTACAATAAAGAGCATGTAGCGCACATCCACCGAGATGTTGCGCACCTGGTCCGGGTTGTAGACGATGTCGCTCATGGTGCCTTCCCAATTACGGTCGAAGTTGGTGCCAATCAGCTGGCCGTTGGCGTTGATGATCGGGGAGCCCGAGTTACCGCCCGTGGTATGGTTGGAGGCGATAAAGCACACCGGCATCTGCCCGTTTACGCCATAGCGACCGTAGTCCTTTTTCTCGTACAACTCGCGCAGCCTAGGCGGAATGGCATAGTCTTCGGCCACACCAGAGGCAGCTTTCTCCATCACGCCTTCCAAAGTGGTGTAGTACGTATAAATCACGCCATCTACTGGCTTGTAAGGCTCTACTTTGCCATAGGCCACGCGTAGGGTGGAGTTGGCATCCGGGTAGAAGTTCTTGTCGCTCTGCATCTGGCGAAGCCCGGCCACATACTTGCGGTACAGCAGGTTCAGGTTATCGTTTACCGAAGTATACGTCGGCATCACGTTCGCGCTGTAGTAGTCTGCCACACTGCTGGCCAGCACAAAGGCAGGGTCGTTTTTGATGGCGTCCTTGCCTTGTCTTGCCTCAGCCAATACCTTCTTCACGCCTGCCTCAGAAACAAAGGCCGACTTGGCAAACACGTCCTCGGCATACTTGGCAAAGTCGCCTTTATACTTGCTGCGCACCATGCTGAAGATCTCCGGGTGCAGCTTCTGGTCGATGTTATTGTAGTATAACTCCAGCAGGGCGGCAAACACCTTCTTGTCTGATGGGGCGTGGTAGTCTTTAAAGTAACCAGCTGCGTACGTTTCCAGCTTCGCCACCTGCGCGTTGATGTCGCTCTGCGGGGACTTTTTAGCCAGCAAAGCCTGCAACGTGGTAAAGTTATTGGCCAGTTTCACAATCTCCACGCCAAAGGCTGCTTCGTTGATGTAGTCGCGTGAGATGGTGATGCCATCCAGCGCCTTGTAGTTCTTCTCGAAATCGGCCAACAGGCTGCCATACTCTTGCTGGCGCGCCGGGTCGGCAGCCACCCACTGGGCAAACTGCTGCTCCAACTGCTGCTTGTTCTCAATGGCATTGGCCTTGCGGATACCGCGGTTCTCGCCGATCCACTTTTTCCAGGCATTGGCGATGCTGGCATACTTGGCCGCATACTTGATGCGCACCTCGTCAGAGGCCTTCATGTCCTTGTCCAGGATGTTTAGCTTGGTTTCGCGGATGTTGATCTTGTGCGGGTTGGACACCTCGTATATCTCGCGCACCGCCTGCGAAGTAAGGTACTCGTTCGTACGGCCCGGGAAGCCAAACACCATGGTAAAATCGTTTTCCTTGATGCCGCTCAGCGAGATAGGCAGGTGGTGCTTCGGCTTGTACGGCTTGTTCTCTGGCGAGTACTCGGCTGGCTCGTTGTTTGGGCCAGCGTAGATGCGGAACAGCGCGAAGTCGCCGGTGTGGCGTGGCCACATCCAGTTATCCGTATCGCCACCGAATTTACCGATAGAAGACGGCGGGGCACCTACCAATCGGATGTCCTTGAAGGTTTCGGTGATGTACATGTAGTACTCGTTGCCATAGAAGAACGGACGGATAACAGCGTTGTAGTGCGTGCCAACCGTAGCGTCTCTGCCTACTTTGGAGATGTTGCGCTGCACGATGGCCTCGCGCTCAGCCTCGTTTTTGGCAATCTCCGTACCGGCCAGGATCTGCTTGGTTACATCCTCCATGCGCACGATGAAGGTGGCGGTAAGGCCTGGGTTGGGCAGCTCCTGCTCCCGGTTCATGGCCCAGAAGCCCTCAGTAAGGTAATCGTTTTCTACGGAGGAATGCTGCTGAATCTGGCCGTAGCCGCAGTGGTGGTTGGTGAGCAACAGGCCCTCCGGCGAGATCATCTCTCCGGTACAGAAGCCACCGAACGAAACAATGGCATCCTTCAGGCTCGACTGGTTGACGCTGTAGATGTCCTCTGCCGTGAGCTTCATGCCCTTGTCCTGCATCTGCGCCTCGTTCAGTTGCTTGAGCAGCATAGGCAGCCACATGCCTTCATCGGGCACGGCCGTGGAAACGCCAACGCTCAGCAAAGCAGCCGCAAAAAAGGATAATATGCGTTTACTGATCATGTGTAAGTAGATTGATTGTTGTATATAAGTGCCTAAAGTTAGCCATTTTTTACCTCTGATGGATGCGATTTACAGGCTTATCAGGGCTAAGGTGCGCTGGCGACGGAAATGTGACAGCCTCGAAAGCAGGAAATCTTCTAATCCCTACTAAAAGAACAAGGGGCACCTGGCCTGAAGCCAGGGTGCCCCCGTAACAAAAGCGTGTAATCAGCGCTTTACGTTATACTTTTAAGATGCCGCTATCAGAAGCGCCCGATGTTCTCGTAGCTGGTTTGCACCTCCCACTCGCGGTACTTGGTAATCTCTTTGCTGAATGCATCCACAAACCATGCCATTAGGCTGATATCGTCCATCAAACCAAACACAGGTATAAAATCGGGGATAATGTCGAGCGGGGTCACCAGGTAGAGCAGCACTGCCACCCCAATCAGCATTGATTTCCTGGAGATGTCGCGGTAATCGCCCCGCATATAGGCCCTTACCATCCGCATAAAGGTCATCATCACCTCCCGCAGTTGCAGGAATCCGTTTTCCGGTCTGTTTACATCCACCAGCTTATTGTAGGCTGTCGTCAGCAGCAACCCTACTTTCATGGGCTTGGAAAGTAATGCCCCGGCTTTGCCTGTAAACCTCCTGAAAATGGGGTTTTGGGAATACTTGTACCCTTTCTGTATCCAATCTTGCAGCATATAGCATTTCCTATTTAATATCTATCAATATCAATACGTACGCCAACACAGGGAGTTAAGGGAGTTGGGGAGTTTAGGAGTTAGAGAGTTGGGGAGTTAGAAAGTTAGAGGGTTAAAAAGTTAGAAAGTTAAAAACTCATGAGTTATACTTTCCAGCTTTCTAAATATAAAGGCAGGTTATATATCTTTCAATTCCCAAATTCTCTAGCTCTCCGTTTCCACAACTACTAAATTCTCTAAGTCATAAACTCTCTAAGTCATAAACTCTCTAACTCCTAAACTCCTAAACTCCCAAACTCACCCAACTTTCTAACTTCCAAACCTTCTAACTTTTTAACTTCTACAGCAATTCATTTGCCAGATTTGCCAGCTCGGAACGCTCGCCTTTTAAAAGGGTGATGTGGGCGTAGAGCGGGTGGTTGCGGGCACGGTCGATGAGGTAGGAGAGGCCGTTGCTCTGCGAGTCGAGGTAAGGCGTGTCGATTTGATAAATATCCCCGGTGAAGATGATTTTGGTGTTTTCACCAGCTCGGGAGATGATCGTTTTCACCTCGTGCGGCGTGAGGTTCTGGGCCTCATCCACGATAAAGATGATGTTGGAAAGGCTGCGGCCCCGGATATAAGCCAGCGGTGTGATCACCAGTTTTTCCAGCTCCACCATCTCGCGCAGGCGCTGGTATTCCTTACTGGTTTCGGGGTACTGGTTCTGGATATACTTCAGGTTGTCCCAGAGCGGCTCCATGTAGGGGTTCAGCTTAGATTTGATGTCGCCGGGCAGGTAACCGATGTCCTTGTTGCTGAGCGGCACCACCGGCCGGGCCAGGTAAATTTGCTTGTACTCGCGGCGTTGCTCCAGTGCGCTGGCCAGTGCCAGCAGGGTCTTGCCCGTACCGGCCACACCCTGTACACTCACCAGTTTTATCTGCGGGTGGGTGAGGGCATGTAGCGCGAAAGCCTGCTCGGCGTTGCGTGGCTTCACACCGTACGCGGTAATCTTATCCACCCGCTCCAGGCGCTTCTCGGTTCTGTTGTAGAAGCCCAGCACCGAGTTCTTGAAGCTCTTCAGCACAAAGTAGTGGTTGTCTTCAGGCTCTTGCTGCAGCACCTTGTCCATGTCGCAGAAGCCATGCTCGTAGAGCTCGTTTACTGCCTCTGCAGAGATATCCTCCAGGGTGTCGCTGCCGGTATAAAGGCCTGCCACATCCTGGATTTTGCCAGTCTCATAATCCTCTGAAATGATGTTCAGGGCGCGGGCTTTCAGGCGCAGGTTGATGTCCTTGGTAACCAGCACCACTTTTTTGTCCGGCGTTTGCTGCTGCAGGCCAAGCGCTGAGTTGAGGATGTGGTGGTCGTTTTTGTCGCCGAAGGTATGGATGGCATCCACGCCGGAGACGGTGTTGTTCATGAGCACCTTAAAGTTGCCTTTGTTGCGGCCGTTCAGCGGAATCCAGTTCTGCAGTTTGTGCTCGGCCGAGAGCTTGTCGATGAAGCGGATAAACTCCCTGGCCTCAAAGTTCTTGATGTCGTTTCCTTTTTTGAAGTTGTCCAGTTCCTCCAGCACTGTGATGGGTATGGCCACGTCGTGTTCTTTAAAGTTCTGCACGGCGCTGTGGTCGTAAAGTATGACGGAGGTGTCCAGGACGAAGATTTTTTTGTCGTCTGTCTCTGCTGCTTTGGTTTTAGAGGTGCTTGCTTTTGTACGGGTTTTGCTGCCTTGGTTTTTTGGGGTGCTATTAGATTCAACGGCAGCGGCACTGGTTTCGGTTGTTGCTTTGGGCATAAGCGTGTGGTTAGGGTGAAACCTGATTTTAAGTATGTCTGCGAGGCGCTGCCGGTGGGCAGCTATATAGTTGTTTACGATTTATTCGCCTGCCCGGCCGAACTTCCGGAGCTCAGGAGAGGAGATTTTTATAGTTGCTCCTCCTATGCCAATCTATAGACTTGTTATCTAACGCTTTATACTTTCAGTTGAAGTATAACTAAATATTTAGTTACACGTAAAAATTTTTATACTTTAGCCGGCAATCATATCTCAAAACCTCAGGCTCATGGCACATCTTCGGGTTTCTATACTTTGCTTAGGCATGCTGTTGCTGTTCCTGCCAATAGGAGCAGCAGGTCAGGAAAAGGAGCTGCCCAGGCAAGGGGCGTTGAAGGAGAGGCTCGCCTTCTGGAAAAACAACCGCTTTGATAAGGAGGGGCGCTACCACGGGCGCTGGAAAGTATACTTAGGAGATGACAAAAAGCTGATACGGAACGGCCGTTTCCGGCATGGGGTAGAGGTGGGAAAGTGGAAATACTATTACCCGAGCGGCACGCTGTACATGCTCGAGAAGTACAACCGCCGCGACAACAGCATTCAGGTTAGCAAGTACTATGAAAACGGAAGCCTTGCCCGCACCGGGACAGCCCGCATCATCCGCAGCACGTTTAAAGACCATTATTTCTGGTTTGGGGAATGGCAGGTGTACGACGAGCAAGGTGCTTTCTCCCACACCGAAACCTATAAAGAGGGCAACCTGGTGAGCAGCACTAAAAAGTAGAAGTATAGCTAAACAAGTATAAGGATACGGAAATCAGCTTTAAACCAGCGTGTAGTAATCCTCTTTCTCCTTATCGTGGAGCAGCAGGTAGCCGTGGATCACCAGCTTCACCAGGGTACGGTAAGCACGCCGCTCTGACAGGTTGGCCAGCTTCATGAACTGGCGAAGCGTAACGCGCTGGTGCAGGCGCAGGTACTCCAGCACAGCCTCTTCGTGACGGTTGAGTGGCAGGGGCTCAAACTGCTCAGGCTCCTGTTGCAGCACCTTGTCAACCATTTTGCTTGTCTGCACACTGGTATCCTTTACCCGCACGTAGCCGCGCCAGTCGTCCTCTTTTAGCTTGGCAAAGTGCGGTTTGTGGGCGCTCTCCGGAATCGTCACTTTCAGCACCACTTTGCCGCTATCCTGCTCCATCTCCTCATACAGCAACTGTACCGGCGGGTCGCAGTAGAAGTCGGCGGCCAGTTGCAGCGTGTGCTTCTCCTCTTCCGGGTCCACGCCGGTTACGTAACCGTTATCCTTCACACCCACCAGTATAACGCCACCGCGCGTGTTGGCAAAGGAAACCATGGTCCGGGCAATTTTCTCTGGCTTCGTCACGCGTTGCTTAAAGTCTACGCTGTCGTTTTCGCCTTCCCAGATCAGGCGTTGCAGTTCGTCCATAGTTGTAGGAGGGATTTAGATAATAAACTTAAAAGAAAAGCTATTGTTGCAGGGAAAACGGGCGATTCTTTGGTGTGGAAGTATAGTCTGAAGTGTGTATAATTCGATATAAACAAAAAGCGAGCCGAAAAGGCTCGCTTTCAATGTTATACGAATAATGGTTTGCCTTAGAAAGGCAGGTCGTTGTCTGCGTCGCTGCTGTAGAAGGACGGAGCGTCCTGCTGTGGGGCACCCATGCCGGCACCACCGTCAAAACCGTTAGACGCTGGCTCCATTCTCCAGGCCTGCAGGTTGGTAAAGTACATGGTCTGTCCGTTTTTAGTGAAGGGCTTTCCGGTCAGGTTAAAGGTAACTTTCACCTCGTCGCCGTTCTTATAGGAGTCCAGCAGGCTGCACTTGTCCTGCGTGAGTTGGAACTTCACATACTGCGTGTAAGAGCCATCCGGAATCTCCAGAACAAACTCGCGCTTTCTGAACTTGTCGCTGATCTGTTGCTCTTCAAAGACTTCGTACAGCTTACCTTGGATATCAAAAGACATAGTAATTAGGTTATTTTGTGTGTTGTCAATACAGACAAAGATAACTAAAATCCTGCTTATTTAGGTCCATTTCCCGGCATCAAATGTATAAAAAAGTAAACCCGTAAACGCTGCCCGAACGGGTGAGGCTAAAAAGGCGTACAGGGTAGCAAACAAAGTATAAACTGACAAACCATGCATAAAACAGCGATTGCCATACATGGCGGGGCGGGCACCATCACCCAGGCAAACTTATCTCCCGAGCAGGACAAGGCGTACCGTGCCGCCCTGAAAAAAGCGGTGGAGGCGGGACACCAGGTGCTGGAGCGTGGCGGCTCGGCGCTGGATGCGGTGGAACTGGCCGTGGTGCACCTGGAGGACTCGCCTTTGTTTAACGCCGGGCGCGGGTCCGTTTTTACCAAGGAGGGCAAGCACGAGATGGACGCTGCCATTATGTGCGGCAAAACTTTGGAGGCAGGTGCACTGGCCGGCGTGAGAAGTATAAAAAACCCGGTGAAATTGGCCCGTGCCATTATGGAGCATTCCGACCACGTGATACTGAGCGGCTACGGAGCAGAGGAGTTTGCGCTCTCCTACGGGTTGGAGTTCGCCCCCGAGGCCTACTTCTTCGACAAGTATAGGTATGAGCAGTGGAGCGAGGTGCGCGATTCGGATATTTTCATGCTGGACCACACCGCGCAGCGGGATGAGAAATTTGGGACAGTAGGGGCCGTGGCGGTGGATCAAGAGGGCAATGTGGCCTCGGCAACCTCTACGGGTGGCATGACCAACAAGCGCTACAACCGCATCGGCGATACGCCTATTATCGGGTCGGGAACCTACGCCAACAACCAAACCTGCGCCATTTCCTGCACCGGCCACGGGGAGTTTTTCATCCGGGCGGTGGTGGCCTACGACGTGTCCTGCTTGATGGAGTATAAAGGTTATACCTTGCAAAAAGCCTGCGAGGAAGTTGTGCTGAAAAAGCTGGTGAAATTCGGGGGAGAGGGAGGCCTGATCGCGGTAACCCCATCCGCAGAGGTGGCCCTGGTGTTTAACTCCGAAGGCATGTACCGCGCCAGCAAGAGCACCGGCGAAGAGACGCTGGTGGCCATTTACAAAGAGTAGATTTTATACTTTATTTATTGGCTAACAGCTCCCCAAGCTCACTGAAGTGGGAGATGGCATGGGTGGCGTGCGTGGAGTGGTTGCCGTTTTTGCTATAGAGTACGGTAGTCAGGCCCAGTTCCTTTCCTGCCTTTATTTCCGACTCCGGATCGTCGCCCACCACCCATACTTCCGAGGTATCTAAGGTATAACGCTCCAGTATACTTTCAAAGACATCCTTCTTGGTCTGCTTCGTTTTGCTGGGGTCCACGATATGGATTTCGGCAAAGTCCTTTTCCAGACCGAGTTGGTCTACTTTGCTTTGCTGCATTTTGGTGTAGCCGGTGGTTACCAGAAACTTCTGATGCGGCAGCTCGCGCAGGTGGGCGTAATCCTCAAAGGGAGGAAATTCCTTCTCATAAGCCAGGTTCTGCAGAATGCTGTCGCCCTCTTCCTTTAATTCCTTGCTGAACTTATATTTCGCCGCCACTTTCTGGAAAGGGATGCGCATCATGTCCTGCTTAATGTCCTCCAGTTCTCCTTCATAGTCCGAGCTTTGTTGCAGTACATCGAAAACAGGCTTGAATAACTCCTCGCCGATAGACGGCACAGGGTAAATGGTATTGTCCAGGTCCAGGATAAGGGCTTTAACGCTCATAGTACATACTTTCTGGTAAATAGTTTGTTGCTCTCCCTAAATCCCAAGGGGCGGGATATGTTTTTAGCTTCCCGAATAGCGGTCTTATACTTTATGGTTAACTTCCTGCAGGCGGGTTTCCCAGTACGCTTCCTTGCTTTTATAAAAGGTGCGGGCGTTGATGTCATACAGGTTGCCCTTGGCCAGTACGTGCATCACCATGTGGTCGATGGCGACCGGACGACCTTCCTCCACCTCCTGTATGTTGGTGTACCTCACCTCGTGCCCATCGGCAATGACCACCAGGTTTGAGCCAATCGTTTCAATCTTGTGGCCCTCGGTTATCAGTACGCCTGTGTCTTCGCCCAAGCCAATGCCGATGGTTTTAGGGTGTGTTACCACAGCCTCCATCAAACGACCGAAACGGCCCCGGATAACGAAATGGGTGTCGATGATCACGCCGTCGATAAGGCTGAGGCCATGGCCCATTTTCACTGCCCCGCGCAGCAGCGATTCTGTCGCACTGCCGCCCTTTATCATGTGTTTTGACATGGCCATGGCCCCGGCGCTGGTGCCGGCATACACAAAATCCTCGTTCTGGTAGCGGTCTTTCAGGGTGTCCAGCAGTTCGGTGCCCAGGAACATGCGCGTGATGCGCGACTGGTCGCCGCCGCTGAACATGATGCCGTCGCAGTCGCGGACGCGGCGCAGGTACTCCGGCTTCAGGGCATCGTCCTCGTGGCGGATGTGCATCAGGTGCACGTTTTCCACGCCCAGAATGCCAAATGCGCTGGTGTAGCGCTCGCCCACTTCCTCCGGAATCATGGAGGCGGTGGTAACTACTTCTATATGAGGTTTCTTTGCCGGAATCTCTTTCAGAAAACGCTTCAATATGCCCAGCTCAAAAAAGTCGAGGTAGTACTTCTTCTTTGATTTAGGGTTTGGGTAAGAACCTTTATCCTCGTTACCGCCAATCGCAATCAGTTTTCCTTTTGGTTTCTCCACGGGTGTCGTTTTCTCTGTTTTAATTCTTGCCTACAAAGCTGTGGCGCGCAGGGCGAGCACACACTATGATTACAGTATTCCGCCAAAATCGTTTCATTCCGGGCAAAAGTATGGGCAGAGGGGCAGGGCTAACGGGAGAAAGAGCAAAGGTTTATAAAGTCCATATATATGATTAATCATATTAAAAGGTATGTTACTGAGAAAATAAATGTGTTGGCGAATAAAAAGTGATATTGGTAAACCCACCCGACATGAGCCCGTATAGTAGGTCTAAACAAGCAAAAAGCTTATTTAACAAACGCGTAACCTTTCCAAGCTATGAAACTAAACAATTTACAGGATCTCCTGATCCACGAACTCAGAGACATCTACAACGCCGAGCAGCAAATCACCAAAGCGCTGCCTAAGATGATCAAGGCGACATCCTCTACGCAGTTAAAGAGTGCCTTTGAGGAGCACTTGATGGTTACGGAAAAGCAAATAGAGCGTCTCGATAAAGTGTTTGAGATAATAGGAGAGAAGTCCACCGGAGAGAAGTGCAAGGCCATGGAAGGAATCATTCGGGAGGCCGAAACGATGTTGAGCGAGCGGGCCGATAGCAGTGTAATGGATGCCGCCCTGATTGCCTCCGCCCAGCGCGTGGAGCACTACGAGATTGCCGCCTACGGTACAGTTTGTACCTATGCCAAGCAACTGGGTATGAACGATGTGCTGGACCTGCTGCACAAAACGCTGGAGGAAGAGAAAATGACCGATGAGAAGCTTACCATGATTGCAGAGAAATCTGTGAACCTGAAAGCGCAGTAAAGAACCAAAGATACGTAGGAAGGCTCTGTACCTTCACCTGGCTCCACCAAGCAGGTCAGAAGGTTACAGAGCTTTCCGTTTTCAGAAACAAGTATAAAAAAGGGGCTGCCATACGTTGGCAGCCCCTTTTTAGTGTTATGGTACTTGGAAATTATTTAAGCATGTCGTCCAGCGAGACGGTGGCTACAGCGTGGTAGTTCGGACGGGCCTTGGCATAAATGGCCAGGGCTTTTTTCTTGCCTTCCGGCGTGGCAGCCAGCGCCTTATAAATCGGCACCAGGAACTTGCGTCTGCCCACATTCGTCAGGAACGTTTCCAGCGCTTTGTCGGCGGTCGTGTACTTGTTGTTGATGGCGTGGATGAACCAGGCAGCCAGCACCTCGGAGTTGCCGGAGTTGGTGAAGTTAAAGGCCTTGTCCAGGTCAGCCATCTGCTGTTGGCTCATGCCGGCAGGCAGCATGCGGATAAAGTGCAACCACTCGTGGCTCGACCAGTCCTTGGTGTTCAGCTGCGCGGCGGGCGTGCCGCTCTGCCAGCTTCGGAAGGCGTCCTCTACCTTGGCAAAACGTGTGCTGGTAGGCGCCTCAAATCCTTCCGGTAAGCCCGGAGAGAAAATCCAGCCCTCAACATTAATCTGCTTGGCCAGCTGCTCATCACCTTTTATCAACTCGGTGCGCAGGAAGTTCAGGAACTTGTCGGTGTCGGTGCTCTGGAAAGCAAACGTATTGAAGTAGCTGTTCAGGAACGCGTCGAATTTCTCGCGTCCTACTGCTTTCTCTATGTTCTGCAGGAAGAAATTCCCTTTCTCATACGCGATGTCGGTCAATCCTTCGTCCGGGTCGCGGCCTTCCAGGTCCAACTTCAGGCGGGTGTCCTCGCTGTTTGCGCCCAGATCGTTGATGGTGTTTTGCAGGTCCTGGTAGCCCAGCACGTTGAGCATGTCGGCGTAGTCCTTGCCGTATACTTCCTCCATGATGCGGCGCTCAAAGTATACGGTAAAGCCCTCGTTGAGCCAGAAGTCATCCCAGGTGGCGTTGGTAACCAGGTTGCCGCTCCAGCTATGCGCCAGCTCATGCGCAATGAGGCTTGTCAGGGAACGGTCTTTGGCCAGCACCGTAGGTGTCACAAAGGTTAGGCGCGGGTTCTCCATCCCCCCGAACGGGAACGAAGGCGGCAGCACCAACAGGTCGTAGCGGTCCCATCTATACTTGCCGTAGAGCTTCTCGGCGGCTTCCAGCATCTTGTCCATCTCGGCAAACTCGTGGGTAGCGGCTTTAATGGTGGCAGGCTCCGCGTAAATACCTGTCTGCGGCCCGATTTTCTCAAACACCAAATCACCCACCGAAAGCGCCATCAGGTAAGAGGGGATCGGCTGCTTCATCTCAAAAGTATAAACGCCTTCCGCATTCTTTTCCACCGGGTTCTCGGCGCTCATCACGGCCAGCAACTCTTTTGGCACTTTCACCTTGGCACTGTACGTAATGCGTACACCGGGGCTGTCCTGGATCGGAATCCAGGTGCGGGCAAGTATGGCCTGCGACTGCGTGAACAGGAACGGGTGCTTTTTACCGGCTGTCTGCTGCGGGTTGAGCCACTGCAGGGCGGCTGCATCCGGGGAGGTTTTATACTTGATGGTTACCTTCCTGGTGTCCGGCTTAATGGTCACCGTTAAGGGGCGGCCCAGGTACTGCTGCTCCTCACCCAGTTCAAAGGCAGTTTCCTCCTGATTATCGCCCAGGTATACTTTCTCAACCTGCAGGCCCCGCGTGTCAAACACAATTTTGTCGGTGCCGGTCTTGTTTTCGATTAGGTAGGAGGCGGTGCCGCTCAGCACCTTTTCGTTAAAATTAACGTCGATGTCCAGGTCCAGGTGGGTGGCCACGGCCTCAGCCGGTTTGGCGAAGCTGTGAACGTCGTTCGGCGTTTGCTGCGTAGCATTCTGCGCTGCGGTCATAGTCTCAGTTTCGTTAGTGGTGCTGGAGGAACAGGAGGCAAATTGCAAGCTTCCCGCCAGGCCAAGCCCTAGTAAACAACGGTGGTAGTATTTCATGGGTTTTGTTGCGGTAATTTTTGGGTAAGATAGCTAATCCGCGCGAATACTTAAAACAAGGACTGGCGCCGGTGATGGGGCAGGAGGCACTGCAAAGTATAAATCCGCAGCCGGCAAGGGTCCTAACATTGCATCCTGAAAGTATAAAGTATAGCCTGCCGAAGACCGGAAAACATTTTGCCGGATTTTGAAGTACTAAAAGCTAAAATGCATCTGTAACCTTACTCAGCAACTTTAGCATTGCACTAAAATTATATTCTTTCGAAAGTATAAGCTACCCTGGCGGTTGCCGCAATAAAGTATGGCTGAGCAAAAATAATTAAAATGAGCCCTTATACAAGATATACCTTCCTGGCGGCACTAACCCTGCTGCTGTTCGGCTTTATGGCCGGATGTAACCAGAAAGACTCTGGGGATAAAAAGTCTGGCGGGATAGCCGACCTGTTTAAGAAAGACGAGCTGCCGCAGGCCACCACCGACAGCCTCTTTGTAAAAAGCTACCTGGCCAAGCGGCCTGAGTTTAAAGAGCACGAGGAGCTGATGTATCAGTTCTACAGCGACCGCAACTACAAGCTGGCCTGGTTTAAGGAGAACGAGCTGGTGCCGCAAGTGGATAAATTCCTGGGCGTGATAGACTCCTCCTACGCCGAGGGCCTGGACCCAAAGCGCTACAAGCTGGTGAACTTCAACGAGCTGTTTAAAAAGTATGAGGCGCTGGATGCCAAAGACTCCACCCGCCTGCAGCTGCAGCAGGAAATTGACGTGGCCCTCACGGCCTCCTACTTTAACTACGCCTCTGATTTTTACCGTGGCCGCGTAGACCCCACCTCGGACAACAGCGTGAACTGGGAAGTAAAGAAAAACAAAATAAAGCTGCACAAGGCTTTGCAAACCATCCTGGAGGAGCGCGAGAGCACGTACCCTTACTATGAGTTTGAGGCGCTACATGCCGGCTATATCCGGTTGCGCGATGTTCTGCAGGAGTACCGTGCGCTGCAGCAGAAAGGCGGCTGGCCTAAGGTGGAGCTTGGCGGCAAAAAATCCCTGCAGAAAGGTGATAGCGCACAAGCTGTCGCGGTGCTGCGTAAGCGGCTAAACCCAGGTCAGGCCATAGACCCGAGCGACAAACGCTACTGGCACTTTGATGAGAAGCTGGAGACGCAGGTAAAGAAATTCCAGCAGCTGCACGGCCTGAAGGAGGACGGCGTAGTTGGCGGCGGCACGCTGGCCACCATGAACGTGCCCATCGACAGCCGCATCGAGCAGATCATGATCAACATGGAGCGCTGGCGCTGGATTCCGAAACGGATGGTGCCGAAGAACCTGGACCAGAAGTATATCTGGGTAAACATCCCGGAGTATAAACTCTATATCTACGAGGATCCTGACAATGACCCGGAGGCGGAGCGGGATTACAAGGAAGTGCTGAGCATGCGCGTGGTAGTGGGCAAAACCATGAACGCGACGCCGATCTTCAGCGAGAAGATGGAATATGTGGTGCTGGCGCCGTACTGGAACGTGCCCAACAGCATCGTGGAGCGCGAGATAAAGCCTAAGATGCTCAACAATCCCGACTGGCTCGACACGCAGAACATGGAGATCGTAACCAAGGAGCGCAACCCCAAACCAGTCTCACCTTACGACATCGACTGGGAGAGCGTGAACGAGAAGAACTTTCAGTACATGGTGCGCCAGAAGCCGGGCCCTAAGAACTCGCTCGGAAGTATGAAATTCCTGTTCCCCAACGAGCACGCCATTTACCTGCACGACACCCCGGCCAACGCCCTCTTCAGCCAGACAGAGCGTAACTTCAGCCACGGCTGCGTGCGCCTGGAAAAGCCTATGCAACTAGCCAAGTATGTATTGCGGGACATGCCGGAGTGGGATGAGCAAAGTATAGAGGATACTATTAATGCGGGCGAGGAGAAATGGATCACGCTGCCTAAGAAGATACAGGTATACCTGGTATACTTTACCAGCTGGGTAGACGCCGAGGGCAACGTGCATTTCAGGGAGGATCTTTACGGCCACGACAAGGCCCTGAAGAAAGAATACTTTGGATAAGAAACGGGGTAGCCCGTAAGCAGCCCACAGCTTTTAAGTTTATGAAGAAGTTATTGTTAAGCATCCTACCCTTAATGATGATACTTTGGAGTTGCGGCCCGCAGGAGCAGGAAGGTGAATCCGAGGTATTCTCTACCCTGAAAGATACCGCAACCGCCTCCAGCGCCCCGTTGGTAGAGGAGAAGGACACCACCAAACAGGAGGTACAGGAACTGGAACTACATGCCCTCGGCAACACGCTGGAGGAAATAAAGTATGGACAGGATACGCTTCGCGTGAAAACCGGCGCGCTGGTAAAGCTAACCTTCGTGAATGAGGGCATCGACATGCCCATGGTGCACAATGTGGTGTTTACCGCCCCGGGCAAGTATAAACAGGTGGCTTTGGCTGGGGCAAGTATAGGGGCCTCAGGAAACTACGTGCCTGAAAGTGAGGCCGTGATTGCCGCCACTCCGATAGCCCTGCCCGGGCAAACGGTGGAACTGGAGTTTACGGCCCCCACCACGCCCGGTTATTACGATTTCGTGTGTACCTACCCCGGGCATTGGAGCAAAATGCATGGCGTGCTGGAGGTAAAGTAGTATAAACGAGGGCCATCGAACGGAATCTTTAGAAAGCATGTTACCGGGAGTAGAATTTATGGCAGTATTTTGCCTAATTTTGCACCCAACATACTTTACCCCCACATGAAGTTCACACCACCGGATTGCCAACAATGTTTGAGCAGAAAGAACTCGCTTCTGGGCTGTTGCCACGGGCAGGAACTCGAGGACTTATCTGCCAGCAAGTCGAGCTGCCTGTATAAGAAAGGGCAGGTTATCTTTAGCGAAGGCTCCAAGCCTACGGGCCTGCACTGCGTGCATTCCGGCAAGGTAAAGGTGTGCAAGCTGGGCAGCGACGGCAAGGAGCAGATCATACGGCTGGCAAAGCCGGGCGACGTGGTCGGTTACCGCGCCCTGATGGCCGACTCCAACTATTCAGCGTCTGCAGTGGCCCTGGATGATGCCGTGGTGTGCTTTGTACCGAAGTCGCAGTTCATGGACCTCATTCATGAGAACATGGATTTCTCGAACGGCCTGATGAAGCTGCTCTCCAAAGCCCTTGGCGAAGCCGAGGAACGCATGACGCAGATGGCCTACAAGCCGGTGCGCGAGCGTTTGGCCGAGGCGCTGCTGCTGCTCCAGAAGACCTACCAGCAAGGGGAGGGGCAGGACAATTTCACCATCTCCATCTCCCGCGAGGATCTGGCGGCCATTGTCGGCACTGCCAAGGAGACGACTATCCGGCTCCTGTCAGAGTTTAAGGAGGAGCAAATCATCACGACAAAGGGCAGCAGCATCACCATCCTCAACCCGGATAAGCTTTACAGCATCTGCCACCTCTACGATTAAAAGCATAGCCAGGCTGGCATTATGAAGTATACACAAAGCAAAAGGCCGACTGCAGAACAGTCGGCCTTTTTGCGTTCGCATGGTCTATACGATACGCCAACACCATGTATACTTAACTAACTAAACACTAAACTAATCTTTTCTAAGTTGGCTTTGCGCCAAAGCTGTGTCAGAAGTACGGTACACCTCAACAGTTCACTCTCGACCTCTTTCACAGCTTTGGACTTGTAAGCAGCTCTTTGTCTCACCTTAAACCACTGCAGCAAAGCACTTATCTGTAGCTAACCCGGCGCTCGCTTCTCGGGCCGTTATCGTTAACCTTACTGTGACAAAAGTCCGCGTTTTTTAGAGCCTGTGCACTGACAAGGATCAACTTCGAAGCTGATTATTATCATCATTTGCGCGGGGGGCGGCCTCTACCTTTGCAGAAACCATAAAAACCGACAATTGAGATGGAAGCCGCACTCCAAACCAATGTTCAGACCTGTTACCATTGCGGGTACTCCTGCGTGGAAGAGACGATTGTAGCGCATGATAAAACGTTTTGCTGCGATGGCTGCAAGACCGTTTATGAGCTTTTAGAAGAGAACAACCTTTGCAATTACTATAACCTGGAAGAGAACCCGGGGATTACCGGTAAAAAGCCGGTGGCAGAAGCCCGTTTTGCCTATCTGGATGATGCCGGCGTAGAAGCCCAACTGATTAACTTTAAGAGCGACAACATTGCCAAGATCACGTTTTACATTCCGCAGATGCACTGCAGTTCGTGTATCTGGCTGCTGGAAAATCTGTTTAAGCTCAACCCCGGCATCTCGGAGACAACCGTAAACTTCCTGCGAAAAGAAGTGTCGCTGACCTATTTCCCGCAGAAGACGACGCTCCGTGAGGTGGTGACCCTGCTGGCGCGCATCGGGTATGAACCGGAAATAACGCTGGCCAATACCGATGGCAAGAAAACCAGCAAACCAAGCCGAACCATTATCTATAAGTTAGGCATCGCGGGTTTCGCCTTTGGCAATGTCATGCTGCTGGCCTTCCCCGACTACGTGGACTTTACACAAGGGCTGCAGCGCACGTTTGGTTCTTTCTTTGGTTACCTGAGCATTCTCTTGTCGATACCGGTGTTTTTCTACAGTGCCCGGGGCTTTTTCACGTCGGCCTGGGAAGGAATTAAACAGCGCATGGTCAACATCGATTTGCCTATCTCCACTGGTTTGCTGGCACTCTTCTTTGTCTCCATCTTTGACATCGTTACAGGGCGTGGCCCAGGCTACCTCGACTCGTTTACCGGCCTGGTGTTTTTCATGCTGATTGGTAAATACTTCCAGCAGCGCACCTTCGACAGTTTGTCCTTCGACCGGGATTATACTTCCTACTTCCCGGTTTCGATTACAGTACTGAAGGAGGATGGCGAAGAGTCCTCTACAGCGGTACGAAACCTGAAGGTAGGCGACCGTATCCGTATTCGGAACCAGGAGCTTATACCAGCCGATGCCATGCTGCTGCGCGGCGGCGCCATGATAGACTATAGCTTTGTGTCTGGTGAGTCGGAGCCTGTGGAGAAGGTGGTGGGCGAAGTGATTTATGCCGGTGGCCGCCAGATAGGGGAGAGCATCGAGCTGGAAGTTGTGAAAGAGGTATCGCAGGGATACCTGACCCAACTCTGGAACGATACGGTCTTCTCTAAAGACGAAAAGCAGAACCTGCATACTTATTCCAACATAGCGGGCAAGTGGTTTATCATCGTGACCATGATGGTAGCGGCCGGCGCGCTTATTTACTGGGTGCCCCGCGATATGGACATGGCCATGCGCGCTTTCACCTCGGTACTCATCATTGCCTGTCCGTGTGCACTGTCGCTGGCAACACCGTTTGTGCACGGGCACACCATGCGGGTGTTTGGCCGCAACAAATTCTACCTCAAAAACACGGGGGTGGTAGAGCGCCTGGCCAAGATAGACACCGTTGTATTCGACAAGACGGGTACCCTGACCGAGCCGAGTGAAGCTGCGTTAACCTATACAGGGAAAGCACTTTCGCAGGAACAGGAGCAAGCTATACTTTCAGTGCTGCGCCACTCCACACACCCGCTCAGCCAGCGTATCAGTCAGCACTTAAAGGGTACCTCATCTCCCGTAACCAATTTCCAGGAGTATACCGGCAAAGGCCTGGCAGGTGAAGTAAACGGCTTGTTGGTACGGGCGGGCTCTGCAGCATACTTAGGCGTGCCTGCAGAGAAGCAAAAGGACACCCTCAAAACTACGGTCTATGTTTCTATCGACGGTGTGGTGTTGGGTTACTTTACCTTTTACAACGTGTACCGCGAAGGGGTGAAGCAAGTGTTGCAGGAACTGGGCGATAAAAAGATAGCTGTGTTGTCTGGGGATAACGATCATGAGGAAGCCCGCCTGAGAGAGCTGCTCGGTAAGGAGGCTGAGCTAAGCTTCAACCAATCTCCGGTGCAGAAACTGGAATACATTCAGCAACTGAAAGCCCAGGAGAACCGCCAGGTACTGATGGTGGGGGATGGCCTGAACGACGCCGGCGCCCTGAAGCAAAGCGACGCAGGCATTGCCCTGAGCAACAGCGTCACCAACTTCTCGCCATCCTGCGATGCCATCCTCGATGCCAGTGCTTTCGATAGGCTGGGGACTTTTCTCAACTTCTCTAAAACGACCATGACCCTCATCCTGTTGACCTTTGCCGTTTCGCTGGTCTACAACGTGATCGGGTTAACCATGGCAGTGATGGGTCTTTTCACACCTATCGTGTCTGCTATTCTGATGCCAATAAGTACGCTCAGCGTGATGACCTTCGCCACGCTCTCGGTGAAATATGCCGCCAGAAAGGCTGGGTTGTAATGACTAATGATTAGTAAATAATGAGTAGTGACTATTCCAAAGATTGTCCTTCATCACTCTCAACTCTCAACTCTTAACTCTTAACTCTTAACTCTTAACTCTTAACTCTCAACTCTTAACTCTTAACTCTTAACTCTCAACTAGCATGTACATCATATTCTTAATGATAGCTATAAGTGTAACGGTAGCCGCCTGTTTCCTAGGCGCTTTTCTCTGGGCAGTTCGTTCCGGGCAGTACGACGATGACTACACCCCCGCTGTGCGCATGCTCTTCGAGAATGACACGGCGCAGCAGGATACCGCCAGGCAACAGAAAAAAGGGGACAAACTTTATCCTGAGGCTAAAACCTGACAATCCTATACTTTATAAATCATACGTTCCGCCTGCTGTTTTCCTCAGCCCCAGGCTGGCCAGGTGGATTGTATCCTATATAAAAGCATTATGCAGGGGTAGCCGTCAACCTTTGATACTGCTTACTTTAGGGTACGGCATCATAGGTGTAAATCCTGCTATAAACTGAGAGCATGTCACTTACCTGTAACGAGTTCCACCCTTCTTCTAAAGTATAGAATTAGGTTAAGTTGTGTTGGGTACGGCAAAGGCAACTGATATCAATCACCTGCTAAAGTGACTTACGTCATCTTTTAAAAAGGCAAACCTGCCCAATTTTGAATCCTGAAAAAACACAGTATTCCAAATACCGACTTTCCTTTCAGACCGGGTACTGTGACTTTATAGAGTACAAATAATTAACTAGGACACAAACAATTAAACAAATCGGAGGACACCGCACATGTCAACTAATGCAGCTGAAGTCTTGGAGAATGCGCCCGACCGGGTAGTGCCGAAAGGCACGGACCGGGGCGTGACCGACACGTTCTTTTATGACAATAAGATCGTTCGGGATTTTGGTATAGCCACCGTGTTCTGGGGCGTAGCCGGTATGCTGATAGGCGTCATTATCGCCTTCCAGCTGGCTAACCCGGATATGAACATGGGTACACAGTATACCACCTTTGGTCGGGTTAGGCCGCTGCACACCAACGCAGTTATTTTCGCATTTGTGGGCAACGCCATTTTTATGGGTGTCTACTACTCGCTGCAGCGCCTTTGTAAGGCCCGCATGTATTCAGACCTTCTCAGCAAAATTCACTTCTGGGGCTGGCAGCTGATTATTGTGGCCGCAGTTATCACGCTTCCGCTGGGCATGACCTCCTCCAAAGAGTATGCTGAGTTGGAGTGGCCTATAGATATTGCTATTACCCTGATTTGGGTGGTGTTTGGCTGGAACATGTTCGGTACTATTTCCAAGCGCCGCGAAAAGCACATGTACGTAGCCATCTGGTTCTACATTGCCACCTTCTTAACGGTAGCCGTACTGCACATTGTAAACTCCTACGCCCTGCCAGTTGATTTCTTCAAGAGCTATTCTGGCTACGCTGGTGTGCAGGATGCGCTGGTGCAGTGGTGGTATGGCCACAACGCGGTGGCATTCTTCCTGACCACGCCGTTCCTGGGCCTGATGTACTACTTCCTGCCTAAAGCGGCCAACCGCCCGGTATACTCTTACCGCCTGTCCATCATTCACTTCTGGTCCCTGATCTTTATTTACATCTGGGCCGGCCCGCACCACCTGCTTTATACTTCCCTGCCTGACTGGGCACAGTCGCTGGGTGTGGTATTCTCCGTGATGCTGATTGCTCCGAGCTGGGGTGGTATGATTAACGGCCTTTTGACACTGCGCGGCGCCTGGGATAAGGTGCGCGAGGAGCCGGTGCTTAAGTTCATGGTGGTGGCTATCACCGCCTACGGTATGGCTACTTTCGAGGGCCCGATGCTGTCGCTGAAGAACGTAAACGCCATTGCCCACTTTACCGACTGGATCGTAGCACACGTGCACGTGGGTGCCCTGGGCTGGAACGGCTTCCTGACCTTTGCCATACTTTACTGGCTGTTCCCACGCATCTACAAAACCGAGCTATACTCTAAGAAGCTGGCCAACACCCACTTCTGGCTCGGCACACTGGGTATCCTGTTCTACGCCATTCCGATGTACTGGGCCGGATTTACACAAGGCCTGATGTGGAAACAATTCACAGCTGAAGGTACGCTGCAGTATTCTAACTTCCTGGAGACCGTGCTGCAGATTGTGCCGATGTACTACCTGCGTGGTATCGGTGGTATCCTGTACCTGGGTGGTGTGTTCCTGATGGTGTACAACCTGTACAAGACAGCCAAGTCCGGCAGCCTGGTAGCCAACGAAAAAACCGAGGCCCCTGTAATTGTGCTGTCTACTTCCAAGAACGCCGGTCACTGGCACGCCTGGATTGAGAAGCGCCCAACACAAATGGCTATCTGGGCAACCATTGCCATCCTGATTGGCGGTCTGGTAGAGTTCATCCCTGCCTTCGTGATTAAATCCAACGTGCCGACAATCGAGAGCGTGAAGCCTTATACTTCGCTGGAGCTGCAAGGGCGCGACCTGTACATAAAAGAGGGTTGCGTGAACTGCCACACCCAGATGGTACGTCCATTCAGATCCGAGACCGAGCGATACGGAGAGTATTCGAAAGCAGGCGAGTTCGTGTATGACCACAACTTCCTGTGGGGTTCCAAGCGAACCGGTCCGGACCTTCACCGCGTAGGTGGCAAGTATCCGCACAGCTGGCACTACCACCACATGATGGACCCAACCTCTATGTCGCCAGGCTCTATTATGCCAGCTTACCCCTGGTTGTTTGAGCAGGACATCGACCTGAGCTCAACCGAGGCCAAACTGAAGACCCTGAAAAAGCTGGGCGTACCTTACGAGGATGAGTACATCGCCAACGCCAACAAGGAGTTGATGGCACAAGCCACCGGGATTACGGAGCAACTGGCAAAAGAAGGCATCGAGGTGAAACCAGAGGCTGAGATTGTGGCCCTGATAGCTTACCTGCAGCGCCTGGGTACGGACATTAAGGTGAAAGAAGTAACGGAGTAGTTAAAAGCGACACTCGTATTGCGTATCACGACACACGACAAAAAATCGTGATACTTGATTCGAGATACGTGATACGGGTGTCACAAATTCTAAAGAAATGTATAAGAACGTTTTGCAAGCCATAGAAGGCATCGAAATATACCCGCTTATCTCGTTTGTCATCTTCTTCCTGTTCTTTCTGGGCCTGATTCTCTATGTCATCCTGATGGACAAGAAGTATGTGCAAACTATGAGCAGCCTTGCCTGCACCGACGAAAACGAAGACACTACCACTGAATACGCAAGACAATGATCGCTGTAAAGAAAGTACTTGGTAAAGGCAGTCTGGGCCTGGCGGCCGGGCTGCTGCTGATGGGGGCGTCAAACGCCCAGGCACAGGACGCCGTGGCAGGAAAGGCCGTGTTTGATGCGAACTGCGCCGTGTGCCACAGCATTGACGCAGACGTGGTTGGTCCGGCGCTGAAGGACGTGCACGAGCGCAGGGGCGATGAGTGGTTGGCCAAGTTCATCTCCAACTCGCAGGAGATGGTACAAACCGGCGACAAAGACGCAGTAGCGGTGTTTGAGAAGTTCAACAAGGTGCCGATGCCTGCCTTCAACACCTCGCTTTCAGAGGGAGATATCAGCAACGTAATAGCATATATAAAAGAGGCTAGCGCTGCGCCAGTTGCTGCAGCTGTTGAAGAGCCAGCTGCAGAGGCCGCTCCTCCTGCTGTAGCCGCTGAACCGGCCGAGGTAGCCTTCCTGGACCTGCCTCCGGTGCTGCTGTTCACCTTCGCGCTGTCCGCTGCCATTATCGTACTGATGGTGCTGGTGGTCGTGCTGTTGTTCCGCCTCTTCATTCCAATGCTGGGCGACTCCATCTACGATGAGGACTTCCGCAGCTCCTTTGCTGGCCGGGTGCTGTTCCTGCTGCGCGGCGATGCGACAGTAGTGACGGGTAAAGCCAAGGACCACATCCACTCAGACCACGACTTCGACGGCATTCAGGAGTACGACAACGACCTGCCACCATGGTGGAAAGCCCTTTTCTATGTCACCATCGTGTTTGCGGTGGGCTACATGCTGCATTACCACGTGTTTAAGACAGGCGCACTGCAAACCGAAGAGTATGAAATGGAAATGCAACAGGCGGCATTGCTTGCCGCCAAAAATGCCGAAGACCCTAATGCTGAAACCAACTACGAGGTACTGACGGATGCCGCCGCCCTGGAGTCTGGCAAGAGCATCTACACGGCGAACTGTGCTGCCTGCCACGGCGCAGAGGGCCAGGGTACGGTAGGGCCAAACCTGACAGATGAGTACTGGTTGCACGGTGGCGATGTAAACGACATCTTCAAGACAGTGAAGTTTGGTGTGCCGTCCAAAGGCATGGTGCCATGGCAGGGCAAGCTCACCAAAGACCAGATGCTGGAAGTATCCAGCTACATCCTGAGCCTGCAGGGAACCAACCCGGCAAACGCCAAAGAGCCGCAGGGCGAAAAGATGTAGTTATTGCATACCCTAAAGTATAAGTATGGCAGGCCTTTCCCCGGAAAGCGCCTGCCATACTTTTTTATACTTACCTACTGACGATAATCACCTGTGTTCATGACAAAGGTCATCTTTTACCAGTGCCGGAATATGGAATTTTGTAGCAGTAATTTTGAAGTGCGGAGGATGGTTTTCCGCTGTTATTCACGCATTCAAAATTCAGTCATTCAAAATTAAAAACAGGCAGGAATAATATCCGCACAAATTACCACTGCCATGGCAACTAAAGCAAAACCTACCGATGAGTTTCGGGACCACATCTCTACTGTGGATGACCAGGGTAAACGCATTTGGGTGTACCCTAAAAAGCCGAAAGGCAAACTATACAACTACCGCAAGTATGTAAGCTACCTGCTGCTGGCACTGCTGTTTGCAGGGCCTTTTATCAAGATAAACGGGCTGCCGCTGCTCATGCTCAACGTGGTGGAGCGTAAGTTCGTGATATTCGGGGTGTTGTTCTGGCCGCAGGATTTCTTCATTCTGGTGCTGGCTTTCCTCACGCTCGTTGTCTTTATCATACTTTTCACGGTGGTGTACGGCCGCGTGTTCTGCGGCTGGGTCTGCCCCCAGACCATCTTCATGGAAATGATTTTCCGCCGTATTGAGTATGCCATCGAAGGAGACTATACCAAGCAGCGCGCGCTGGACAAAATGCCTTGGAACACGGAAAAGATTCTGAAGAAAGGCTCCAAAATCGGGGTTTTTCTGCTGATATCCTTCCTTATCTCCAACCTGTTTCTGGCCTATATCATTGGCATAGACGAACTGAAGAAGGTGATACTGGATGGGCCGCTGGAGCATAAGGCCGGGTTTGGAGCCCTGCTGCTCTTTACCGGGGTGTTCTTCTGGGTGTTTGCCTGGTTCCGGGAGCAGGTATGTACCATTGTTTGCCCTTACGGCCGCCTGCAGGGGGTGATGCAGGACAAGAAAACCGTGGTAGTGGCCTACGACTATACCCGTGGCGAACCGCGCGGCAAGCTGCGCAAAAACCAGGAGCGCACCGAGGGCGACTGCATCGACTGTAACCAATGCGTGCAGGTTTGCCCTACGGGCATCGATATCCGTAACGGGGCGCAGCAACTCGAGTGCATTAACTGCACAGCCTGCATCGACGCCTGTAACGACATTATGCGCATGATCGACAAGCCGGAAGGACTGATACGCTACGAGTCGGAGGAGGCGCTGGAGACCGGTAAGAAATGGACTTTCTTTACAAACCGCGTGATGGGCTATACGGCTGTGCTGGCTATACTTCTCACAGCGCTTACCACATTGCTGCTCACCCGCGACGAGGCCGAGGCAACCATCCTTCGCACGCCGGGGCAGCTGTACCAGAAAGCGGAGAACGGCCAGATAAAGAACCTCTACAACATCTCCGTAATCAACAAAACAAACCACGAGATGCCGCTCACCCTGAAGCTGCTGGACAAGGAGGGCACCATTAAGGTGGTGGGCAACACGCTTATACTTCCGGCACAGGGCATTGTGGAAGGCGTGTTCTTTGCCGAAATAGCCCAAAAGGAGCTGAAGGGCATGAACTCAGAGATAGAGATTGGGGTGTATAATGGCGAGGAGCTGATTACCTCTACCGATACCAAGTTTTTGGGGCCGGCCAACTAAAGAAGTATAAAACCCTCTTAGAGGGATACAGAAAGTATAAATAAACATCGAGATGAAAACCGCACAAAAAAATAAAAGCTTCACCCTATGGCCCTACATGATTGTGGTGTGCATGGTGAGCTTTATGGGCTATATAGCGCACTTCGTGTACCAGGCCATGAACCAGGATGTAGACCTGGTGAGCAAAGATTACTACGCGCAGGAAATAAAGTATCAAGACCAGATTGAGCGCGTACGGCGCACGCAGGCTTTGGGTGATGTGATGCTCACCTACAAAGCCGGGGACGAGACTATACTTTTGCAGATGCCGTCTACGTACCAGGGCATGGACTTGAGCGGTAGCATTACGCTGTTTCGCCCATCGGATGACAAGCTGGACAAGCAACTACCGCTGCAGCTGGGGCGCGACCACAGCCAGCTGTTGGAGGTAGCCGACCTGGAGAGCGGCCTCTGGAAGGTGCGCGTGAGCTTCAGCGCCAACAACGAGGATTATTACACCGAGAAAACGATACAAATCAAGTAGCCATGGTCTGGGCTGGTTTTCTCTTCGGACTTTTAGGCAGTTTCCATTGCGTCGGGATGTGCGGCCCGATAGCCATGGCCTTACCATTTGGCAGGAGCAGCGGCTGGCGCTATTATGCTGGCCGGCTCCTGTACAATGGGGGGCGCTTGGTTACCTACGCTTTGTTAGGCGCGCTGGCAGGTGCCTTTGGGCAATCGCTACAACTGGCAGGGCTACAGCAGGTAGTCTCCATCATTTCTGGATTGCTCATACTTTTCTTTCTGGTTGCCCCGGCCGCCTTTAAGGGTAGGGCAGGGGCCCTGCTGGGCACCGACAAAGCCGTGGTCTGGGTGCGTCGCAAGCTGGGCTACTTCTTCGGCCGCGACAACCTGGGCGCGCTCTTTATGGTAGGGTCGCTGAACGGATTGCTGCCATGCGGCTTTGTGTATATAGCCCTGGCCGGTGCTATCAGTGCGCCGGGCATACCGGGTGCCATGCTCTACATGGCCTTGTTTGGCCTGGGTACTTTCCCGCTCATGTTTCTCGTCTCGCTCTCGGGTAAGTTTATCAGCCTGAAGCTGCGAGGCACCTTTAACAGAATTGTGCCTTACGTGGGCATGGCGCTGGCTATACTTTTTATAGTGCGTGGTTTAGGGCTGGGCATCCCGTACATAAGCCCTAAGGTAGTGCAGACATCAGCGCACACAACCGAAATGAGCTGCTGCACCAAACCGGGCACGACCGCACAAAAATGACAAAAGTCACCTTTGCGGCTGACATTGCTCAGCACCTGAAATATTAAGTTGGCGTAATTTTACCACAGGTAATTCATCCTGGGCTTAAAAGAGAACACGTCAAGAACTATGAAGCAACTACTGGTACCTGTACAGTTTGATGATGCGAGCGGGAAGCTGGTTTCGTATGCGGGGTCGCTGGCCAAGGCAATCGGGGCTGAGCTTGTACTGCTCCACAACACCGGCACCACTACGCTGACCTTTACGCAGCAGAGCCGCGCGATACAGGCACTACGCGCGTTTGCCGATCACCACTTAAACAGGCACGCTCATTCATGTTATAACCAATTTGAATGTCTGGTAAAGCCTGGGATGCTGCACGAAAGTATAAAAAGCGTGGTGCAGGATTATGCAGTGGATATGGTACTGATGCACGCCCTGCCGGTAGCGGAGCATAAGCAGGCAGACAATGACCACGCTGCCGCCATCATGCACCTGGTGGATGTGCCGGTGATGGTACTGCCTGAAGGAAAAGATTATCAAAAACTGAAGCACCTGGTTTTCGCAACCGATTTCACGGACCGTGACCCGAAGGTACTGCAGCGCATCCTGGCATTTGCCACGCAGGCCAAAACAAAACTCACGCTGGTACAGGTGTATACACTGGCAGATAAACCGCAGCTCAGTATCATGAACCAAGCCATGCGGGAAGTGGAGGCGCTGCTCAACAGCAAGAAGGTAAGCGTAAGGCTGCTGGAGGAAGAGGACGTGCTGGAAGGCATCAGCGACTTCGCAGAACGGGAAAGGGCCGATATGCTGCTAATGGCCACGCAGGACAATTACCTGATGCAGCGTCTATTTAGCAACACCTACCTGAAAACCAGGGCGTACCATACACAGATTCCATTGCTCACCTTTAGGCAGGTAAAGCGCAAACCCTGCTCCGGATGCTGCGCCAACTGCAAAAGCAAAACCAAGCAAGAGGTAATTCCGGGTTTAGTGACGCTGGACAATTTTAAAATATAAATGTAAGTGGCTGTCTGCAAGTAGTTGTGTGTCTTCGCTTATAAGGAAATGCTGAAGAAAGCGATTGAAGAAGGAAAGCTACAGGTACAACAGCGCTGCTTTAGAGCAGGTGCCTGCCTGTACAGGGTGGGCCAGCCGACGGAGCGTTTTTACCTGCTGCTGCAGGGAGCAGCGACGCTAAGTCTACCAAACCTGCCGCACGACACGCTTGTAGCGCAGGGAAACTTACTGGGAATTCAGGATCTGCTGAAAGAGCAGCACAGCCACACGGCTATACTTGCTGAAGACGCCCAACTTGTCGTAATACCGAAGCAGGAGCTGTTGAGAGCCATCCAAGCCATGGCACCCTTGCGGCTGTACCTGATGAGGCTCATGAGCAAACAGCAACACCTGAGCCCCCTGGCATATGAATAATTAATGGCGATTGATTATACCCTGAAGCGGCCGCATCAGCTTGTCTGGTGTGGCTGCTTCTTTTTTACGCCGGCAAATAGACAAAGACTTCAACATCTGCTTCTTATGGCAGAGCTGCAACGTCGTTTTCTGTACAATTGAGCCAACTTAAACTAGGTGCCCTGGCTATTTTTTTTATTTTTGTAGCTCCTACACCACCCAAGTATGCTGCTACAATCCCTTAAAAGACTGCTGAACAACGTGCTGAACATCCAGCACGAAACCGACGAAGAAGGAACAATACGTGAGATAAACGATAAAATTCCAATCCGGGGCAATAACACCTGGATGCTGATCTGCTCGGCTGTGCTTGCTTCCATCGGGCTCGATACCGGCTCAGGCGCTGTGATAATCGGAGCCATGCTTGTCTCCCCGCTTATGTCGCCTATACTGGGTGTAGGGTTGGCGGTAGGCATCAACGACCGGGAAATGCTCATCGACTCGGTAAAGAACCTGGCCCTGGCCGCTGCCGCAGGGCTGGTGGTTAGCTTTTTATACTTTAGTGTCACGCCGCTTGGGGAGCCCACCAATGAGCTGCTGGCCCGCACCACCCCCACTTTGTTAGACGTAGGCGTAGCGTTTTTCGGGGGCGTGGCCGGTATTGTTTCCATTTCCCGCTCCGACAAGTCAAACGCCATTCCGGGGGTAGCCATTGCCACAGCGTTGATGCCCCCGCTCTGTACGGCAGGCTTCGGACTGGCCGTAGGGCGCTACGATTACTTTTTCGGTGGCTTCTACCTGTTCTTCATCAACGCCGTCTTTATCAGCCTGGCCACCTACATGATTGTCAAGTACCTGCATTTCCATACCAAGGCATATGTAGACGCAGCCAAGCAAAAGCGTGTGGCACAGGCCATGGCCGTGGTTTTAATTATTGTGGTGTTGCCAAGCGTATACTTCCTGTATAACATTTACACCGAAATCAAGACAAAAAAGCAGATTGAGCAGCTGGTTATAAACGATTTCACCAAGCGCAACAACGAGATCATCAAGTGGGAGATGCAGACGGAAGACTCGTTAAAGTATGTGAAGATTTACAGCTTAGGCAAGCAGGTGGATGAAAAGTTGGTAAAGCAGTATGACGCGGTACTTGCCGAAAATGACCTCAGAGATTACCGGGTGAAACTCGTTCAACTGGATATATCGCCGGAAGAGGTCCAGAAAATAGCCTATGACGTGACCAACAACGTGACACAGGATTTCCTGAAAGCCCTTGAACTGCAGAAACTGCAGGAGCAACGCGCAGACAGTATACGCAGGCAGCAGCAGCTGGACTTGCACCTTGCCGCCGACCGCGAGCTAAAGCAGCTTTTCCCGGAGATCCAAAATGTGCAGCTAGGGGACATGATCAGCACGACAAACCCAGTAAAGCCTGATACCGTTGCGCTGGTAATGATAGACTGGAGACAGCAGGAGCCATCCGGGCCAGAGAATGCCGGGCAAGGTAAAAAGGCTGCTCTAAGACCGCCAAAACCGAAGCTGCAGCTCCACCAGATTCAGGAGTATGAAGGCCGCATCAGGGGCTACCTAAGCCAGCGATTGCAGCGCGACTCCGTGCATGTTATCTCCACTATGTAGTTTGACAATAAGATTTTATGATTTGTAGTTTAACTTATACTTTAAGCAAGTATAGGTGTCTGTGTAGCTTTGCCGCTAGCCAACCGTATATCCTTTGATTAGATCCCGAATAGCCAATGGTTGCGTTTAGCGAGCGAAGAAAGAAACTTTACCGGATTATTTTTGAAGCTGATACGGCGGCAGGGAAAGCCTTTGATGTTGCCCTGCTCATACTCATTATATCGAGTGTCGTGGTGGTTTCCCTCGAAAGTATAGTTTCCCTGCGCCGCAACTACCTGCAACTCTTCCTCATCCTGGAGTGGGCCTTCACCGTTATCTTTACAATAGAGTATTTCCTGCGCATTTACAGCACTCCAAGGCCTGTAAAGTATATCTTCTCCTTTTTCGGCCTGGTCGATCTGCTGGCCATCCTCCCGACGTACCTGAGCCTGTTTATACTTGGCTCGCAGTATTTGCTGGTGGTGCGGGTGCTCCGTTTGCTGCGCATTGCCCGGATTTTTAAGCTGACGCGGTTCATAAACGAGGGGCAGGTGCTCACCAGAGCATTACGGGCCAGCGCGACTAAAATAGCTGTTTTCCTGGGCACCGTGTCGCTGCTGGTGGTGATAATCGGCTCGCTGATGTATGTGATAGAGGGGCGGGAAAATGGGTTTACCAGCATCCCCAAGAGCATTTACTGGACCATCGTTACCCTTACCACCGTTGGGTACGGCGATATTGCCCCGCAAACGACCCTCGGGCAGTTCGTGGCGAGCCTGGTCATGATTATGGGCTATGGCATCATTGCGGTGCCAACAGGCATTGTAACCGTCGAAATGTCGCGCTCGGACAGAGCCAATCTGACGCAACAGGTTTGCCCCAACTGCCATGCCGAGGGACATCAGGCCGATGCAGCATACTGCTACAGATGCGGGTACAAGTTCTCGGAATTAGCCTGAGCTATACTTTGTAGGCACGTTTTACAAGTATAAAAGTATAGCCATCCCATACTTTTATACTTATAAAACATGCCTGGGAATCAGGAGCGGAAGTAGGCGTAGCGGTCTATTACCCTGAAGTATGCCAGCGAGGCCAGGTAGGCCAGCACCGAACCCAGCAGTGCCCCCAGCAGCACATCGGAAGGGTAGTGTACCCCGAGGTAAATGCGGCTATAAGTCACTATTACGGCCCAGGTTACCAGCAGCACCTTAAAGATAAGGTAGCGGTGGGGGAGCACCATGCTGAAGAAAACCGCCAGCGCAAAGGTGTTGGCCGCATGCGAGGAAATAAACCCGAACTTGCCGCCGCAGTTACGCACGATATTTATGACATCGGCGAGAGCCGGGTCGTGGCAGGGGCGCAGGCGCATAAAGTATGGCTTCATGATGCCGGAGGCAACAAAGTCGGCCAGGCCGATGGAAATGATCACCAGCAGGATCATGGCTATACTTTTCCGCTTGTAGCGCCACACCAGGTATCCGATGAGCCCCAGGTAAAACGGAATCCACACATACTTATCCGACATGAACACCATGATGGTATCCCAGATCGGGCTGTGCATGCCGTTGAGGGAGATAAACAGCTCCCTGTCCAGCTGCTTGAGCGTTTCGAGCATTACTTTCCGGCGTTAATCCAGTCGATGTCTTTTTTGAGCAGGTTGAGCGTCTGCTCTTCGGGGCTGCCCGGCTCTGCCTTAAAGTTGTATACCCAGGATGCATGCGTCGGCAAGCTCATCAGGATAGACTCGATGCGGCCTTTGGTCAGCAGACCGAACTTGGTGCCGCGGTCATACACCAGGTTAAACTCCACGTAGCGGCCCCGGCGGATGAGCTGCCACTGTTTCTCGCGCTCGCCGTAAGGCAGGTCGCGGTTTTGGTTAATGATGGAAGTATAAAACGGGATAAACGCGTAGGCCACGTCGCGCACAAACGCAAAGCGCTCCTCCATGCTGATTTCCCCGGTGGCCATCAGGCGGTCGAAGAAGATGCCGCCCACACCACGCGTCTCGTCGCGGTGCTCGTTGTAGAAATAGTCGTCGGCCCATTTCTTAAACTCGGGGTAGTAGCTGGGGTGGTGCTTGTCGCAAACGGCTTTCATCTGCTCATGGAACTCCCGCGCCTGCCGCTCGTCCACGTAAATCGGGGTCATGTCGATACCGCCGCCAAACCAGGCCTGCCCGTTACCGGCCTCAAAGTAGCGCACGTTCATATGCGAAATGGGCACCATGGGGCTGTGCGGGTGCATCACCACCGACACGCCGGTGGCAAAGTAGTTGGGGTCTGGCATCTGCAAGGCTTTCAGAAACTGGGGCGACAGCTCCCCGCTAACGGCCGAGAAGTTCACGCCTCCTTTCTCCAGCACGCTCCCGTGCTCAATCACCCTGGAAACGCCGCCACCGCCGCCTTCGTGCTCCCACGTATCGGCACTAAACACAGCGCCACCGTCACAGTTTTCAAGGGCCTGGCAAAGGTCTGCCTGAAACTGGCGCATGAACGCCTCAACTTTTTCTCTGAACATAGTCTCTCAAATGATTATTAGACAAAAGACAAAGGACATCACTTTTAGAGATGCCTCCCGCCTATATCATCCTATACTTTGCAGGCACAGGTAAATCGAAGCCTTTTAAAGTTTAGGCGGGTCTCCCAACCTATACCTTTGCTGCCAAGTATAGCTATGCAAAAGTACCTAATCTGACTGGTCTACCCAACTTTACTAAAACAGGGAAAAATTGTATATTCGGGCAAACCTAATCCGAACTATGTCTAAAGAAACACTGGAAGCCACTAAACTAGATCTGGAATTACTAAGAAGGGCTTACCTACTCATGAACACTGCCAAAACCATGGCAGAGACTTACGAAGAGAACAGGGCCATTTGCAGCAAGTATGTGCACAGCACCTCCCGAGGACACGAGGCCATCCAACTGGCAGCCGCCCTGCAACTCAAACCTTACGACTACGCCGCGCTCTATTACCGCGACGACTCCATGTTGCTGGGGATGGGCCTGCAGCCCTACGAACTCATGCTGCAGCTCATGGCCAAGGCCGATGACCCTTTCTCGGGTGGCCGCACTTACTACGGGCACCCATCCCTGAAGCGTGAAGGCTTCCCTACCATTCCGCACCAAAGCTCAGCCACGGGCATGCAAGCCATTCCGGCTACCGGCATGGCGCACGGCATCGCTTACCTGGAAGGACAGGGGCTGCTGAAAGGAGAGGAGAAACCCATCGTACTTTGCTCTTTGGGGGATGGCTCCGTAACAGAGGGCGAAGTAGCTGAGGCCTTTCAGATGGCCGTGCTCAAGGGGCTGCCCATTGTGTACCTGGTGCAGGATAACGACTGGGGCATCTCGGCCACGGGCAAGGAGATGCGCGCCATGGATGCCTTTGAATATGCCGCTGGCTTCAAAGGCATGGAGCGCCTGCGTGTAAACGGCTCCGACTTTGAGGAATCTTACGAGGGGATGCGCGTAGCAATGGAGTATGCCCGTCAGGTGCGCCGCCCGATATTGGTGCACGCCAAAGTGCCGCTGTTGGGACACCATACTTCCGGTGTGCGCCGCGAGTGGTACCGGGGTGATAACCTGCAGCAACACGCCGTAGACGATCCCATCCCGAAATTGCGCGAAGTGCTGCTGAATGCCGGCCTGGAGGTGGACGAGGTGAAGCTGCTGGAGCAGGAGGCCCGAAATATCGTCGCCAGGGACTACGAGAAAGCCCTGAATGCGCCTAACCCGGACCCGGAGCAGTACGACACGCACGAATTTGCCCCAACGCCTATTACCGAGGAAAAAGGTGAACGCAGCCCGGCCGGTGCTGAGAAAGTGATCATGGTGGATGCCGCCTTGCATGCGGTTGATGATATCCTGCGCACGTATCCGGAAGCGCTTTTCTACGGGCAGGACGTAGGCGGCGAATTAGGCGGCGTTTTCCGGGAGGCAGCCATGCTGGCCAAAAAGTATGGTGATGCCCGCGTGTTTAATACCCCGATTCAGGAAGCGTACATAGTAGGCTCAACTGCTGGTATGTCTGCTGTAGGAGCTAAAGCGATTGTTGAAATACAGTTTGCGGATTATATCTGGCCTGGCATCAACCAATTGGTGGAGGAATTGTCGAAGAGCTGCTACCTGAGCAAGGGCAAATTCCCTGTCCAGTCGCTTATCCGGGTGCCGATTGGTGCCTACGGCGGGGGCGGACCTTATCACTCCGGAAGTATAGAATCTACGCTGCTTAACATCAGAGGTATTAAGGTGGTGTACCCGAGCAATGCCGCCGATATGAAAGGCCTGATGAAAGCCGCCTTTCTGGACCCGAATCCGGTGGTGATGCTGGAGCACAAAGGCCTGTACTGGTCTAAGGTACCGGGAACAGAAGATGCTAAAACTGTTGAGCCGGATGAGCACTATATTCTACCACTAGGCAAGGCCAGTATCGTGCAGCAGGCCAGCGCAGAGCAGATGCGCCTGGGCAACAGCATGACCGTCATCACCTATGGCATGGGCGTGTACTGGGCTAAAACAGCCTCCAAACAGTTTCCGGGCAGCGTAGAGATTGTGGACCTGCGCACGCTTAACCCGCTTGATTATGAAACGGTACGTACATCGGTGGAGCGCCACGGCAAAGCGCTTGTGCTTACAGAGGAGCCGCTGATGAACTCCTTTGCTGAGTCACTGGCCGGGCGTTTGTCTAAGGACTGTTTTAAGAAGCTGGATGCGCCGGTTTATACCTTAGGAGCTGCCAACCTGCCTGCCGTACCGCTTAACGTGGAGCTGGAAAAAAGAATGCTGCCAAACCCGGATAAAGTAGCTGCTAGAATGCAGGAGTTGCTCAACTACTAAGTATAAAGATTAGCAAAGTATAAAAGTATAGATTTATAATTGCCTCCATAAAATGCTTAAGCCCTGCTGTTTAAATGGCAGGGCTTTCTTTTTCTGATATCGTAATGCGAGTCTGGAGACTCGCGGCACACGGTGCGGCACTGGTTGGATACCGGCGCCAGGAGCAGGGGAAGGTCTCTTGATAAACTGTTTTAAAAATCACTGTAATCTGTGTGGTCCCTGTAATCCGTGGTCTTAGAAAGGATACCCAATGCCAATTTGCAGGGTGCTTTGGCTGTTGCGGCTCCTGGAGAAGAAGTCGGTGATATTAAACCGAGGTAGCACGAAGCGATCTTCTTTCCAAATGGCCGGGTCGTATACTTTGGTGGCAAAATCAAACCGAAGTATAAGCACCGACAGATCGAAGCGAAGGCCGAAACCCGTGCCCACGGCCAACTCTTTGTAGAAGCGGTTGAACTGGAAATCGGCACCGGGTCGGGCCACGTTCGGCTCCAGCAACCATACGTTGCCCGCATCCACAAAAAAGGCTCCGTTAATAAAACTGAACATGTTGAAGCGGTACTCCACGTTCGCCTCCAGCAGCACCTCGCCGGGTTGCTCCATGTTGTAATCGCGCTCAATTCTCAGGTTTCCTTCATCATCCTCATACGTGCGCAGGGCAGCGTAAGAACCAAGCCCCAGGCGGCGCGATTGCCAGGCCCGCACGCTGGAGGCCCCGCCGGCAAACAGAAACTTGTCGTAGGGCAGGGTGTTCCCGCTCAGGATGGGCGTGGCCACCCCTGCGTTAATGCGGTAAACGAAATAGCGCTGGCCTCCTAGTGGGATGTAACGTCGGTAGTCCGGGTTAACGCGGGCGTACTGGTAGGTGCGCAGGTTGTTGATGTTCAGGTTGAGCCCCAGCTCCTTTGTAAGGCCGCCAACCTCCACCATCGTCCGGAAAAAGTGCGCGTTGCGTGTCTGGGTGAAGTCGTTGGTGTTGTAGATAAAGTTCATCCCCACAAACGAGATGATACCGTCGTCGAAGCTGCCCAGCAACGAACGGCTGCCGGTGGCATTGCTTTCCAACGTTCTCCTGAAATTCAAATCCTTTATGTCGCCCTGCACGATGTTGAAGTTCACTGGCGAGATGATGAACTGCATCACCGGCGGCTGCATCGGGTTGCGCGAGCGTTGCCAGATATAGTCCAGTCCCAGCTCGTAGGTAGAGCGCACGTATTCCTGGCGGTCTTCGCTGTTGTAGCCGGTATAAAAGCGCGTGCGCGGGCTAAAGTCAGAGAGCAGGTTCTTGTTGGTGAAGGGCAAAAGTATAACCGGGAAGGAGAGGGAGGCGTTGGCGCCAAACTCCTTGATCATTACGGCCTGGTCCGGGTCCGAGATGTTGGCCTGGTATTCAATACCGCCCCTGATTCCGAAGTCCAGGTTCTCTGCGCCGCCAAAAACATTGCGCACGCGCAGCGTCAGGCTGGAGAAGGGCCCCGGCCGCTTCTCGGTAAAGTTCATACCCAGCTCGGCCGTTTCCTGAAACTTCTTGGCCGGCAAGGCATTCACCAGCGCAATTAACTCATAGGTGGAGTCGGTGGGGGTTTGTACCTTGTTGTAGAAGACGTTATTGAACTGAAAGGCGTCCAGGTCGGCTAGCTTGCGCTGGGTGGTAAGCGTGCGGAACTGGCTGTAGCGCTGGCCCGGGTAAATGTCCACTTTCTTGTCCAGTATCACTGGGTTATACTTGTGGGTGTAGGCGATATACTTCACGCCGTTGTAAACCACCGTGTCGCGGGGGATGCCGAAGCGGTCTGCATCGGTTTTAAAGTATACATCCTTGATGGTGTATACTTTGTGGGCAGAGTCGTTTTCGGGGCTGTTGATGATGGTTTTTACGCGTGCCGCATTCTCGGCCCAGCTGGTGTCCACCTCAAACTCAATGTAGGCGCGGGCAAAGTCGTAGTAGCCACGGTTTTTGAGCATGTCGTAAAGCCTATCGCGCTCCTGCGTGATCAGGTCCTCATCATAGACGTCGTTCAGCTTCAGCAGGGAGCGCGGCTCGTTGCGCTGCACAATCTCCAGAATGCGCGGATCCTGAATGTCGTAGCTCAGCTCCGAGTAGCGGTAAGGCTGCTTTTCCTCGATGTTGATGTCCACGAAGAGTAGTTTCTCCCGCTTCACCTGAAGCGTGTAATTCGCCTCATGGTTAAAGTAGCCTTTGGAGTTGAGGTAGATGCCGATCTGGTCCATCGTCTCCTGCAGGCGAAGTGAGTCGAAAATGGCCGGGGGCTCGCCCAGCTGCATCACAAAGTTGCCTTCCTGTAGCTTGTTCTCCAGTCGCTCGATGCGGTTGCTATACTTCTCGCGCAGCTTGTTAATCTTTACCGTGTCCGTGCCCGCTTCCTCAATTTTCGTTTTGCGCCGGGCTTCCTGTTTCTCGATGCGCGCCTGAATATTTTGCGGGTCGTAAAACTTTTTACCGAAATTGTAGAGCGCCAGATAGGGGGTGGATCGGAGCACCATGCGGTTGGGCCGCTGCTGGTAAAGGTTCTCAATGGCAGCCGGATCCACCGTTTTCAGGCCCTTGGGGTCCATACTTACAAGCAGCTTCTCGTTCTCGCCCAGTTGCTTTGTCGGGATGCAGGCTTGCAGCAGCAGCATTGCAAAACTCAGGGCAGCTATGTATACTCGTGATCTCAAACGTTTCCTTTAGCTATGTTGTCGAAAGCAGTTGTAAAGTATATCAAATCCTTGCAAGTAAAAAAATACCGCAACCAACACCAAGCCTTTGTGGTGGAGGGAGCCAAAAGTATACTTGAACTGCTCCAATCCGATTTCCGGCTGCAGCACCTTTTTATTACCAAAGACTTCCTGCAGGAGCATGCCGCCATACTTAGCCGTGGCCTAACCTATGAGGTGGTGAAAGAGGAGGAGCTGGTGAAAGCCGGTACCTTTGCCAGCAACAACGCCGGACTCGCTGTGGCAAGTATGCGCCAGCTGCCGCCGCTCCATCTTAAACCCTCTGACCTGGCCATTGCCCTGGACGATATCCGCGACCCCGGCAACCTGGGCACCATCATCCGCATTGCCGATTGGTACGGCATAGAGCATGTGGTGTGTTCGGAAAACTGCGCCGATTTCTATAATCCCAAAGTAATTTCGGCCACCATGGGCTCTTTTACCCGTGTGAAGGTGCATTACCTGGACCTGCCCGCCTGGCTGCAGCAGCTGGGCGGCAAGTATAAAATATACGGCGCAGCCCTTAATGGCGAAAACCTGCACCAGCTGCAGCTCAAACCGGAGGGCATCATCGTGCTGGGCAACGAGGCCAACGGCATCCGCCCGGAGGTGGCGCGGCAGGTAAACCAGCTGATCAAGATCCCGGCTTTCGGCAAGGCGGAGTCGCTGAACGTAGCCACTGCCACGGCCATCATCATCGACAATTTCCGCCGCCACGGCTAAAACAACGAAGGAGCCCAGCGGGGCTCCTTCGTTGCTCTTACCTTCATTTTATACTTTATACTTAGTAGAACAGGCGGATACCGAAGCTGATCACGTTGGTCTGCGGGCCGCGGTTGTCCTTGAACAGGTCGTTCATGTTATACTTGGCGAACAGATCCACGCCTCCGTAGCCAAGCACACCTTCCACGCCATACTGAAAATCACTCAGGTTAAAGCTGTCGCGGGTCTTGTCTTTCTCGGTTTTACCGTCTTCTTTATACTTTAACTTGGTGTGCGCGCCGAGGCGGTAGCCTACAAACGGACCTGCGCCAATCTTCAAGCCTTCTTTGCCATTGTTGCGCTTAAACTCCAGGGTAGCCATCAGCGGCAGGTTCACAGAGGAGTGCGTAAGTTTCGACTTTTCATAGCTGCGCTCCGGGTCCAGGGCGAAGAAGGTTGTTCTGTCAATTTCCTGTAGCACGATGTCATCCTCGAACATGTAGTTGTTGAAGGCAAACTCCAGGCCTGACACCAGGTGGAAAGGGCTCTTCTGGCCACCAATCTGCGACTTGAGGCGGAAGTTCAGGCTCACGTAGCGGGAGCCCCACGGCCGCAGGTCTGCCACATCGCTGCCCTGTTCGGTGAAGGTGTTGAAGCCAAGGTCCACGTCGAAGCCGGTGCGGGTAGCCTTATAGGTTTCCATTTTGTGCTCCTTGCGCAGGCTGTCGCGCTCGTGCCTGGACGGTACATCCACATTCACGCGGGTGTTGCCATCGTTTTCCTCCACATCCACTTTAATCTTGAAGTGCTTATTAACCACCACTTCGTGCGTTTCCTTGTGTGTTTTGCCGGTTTTCGGGTCCTGCTCCTGCACTGTGATGGTTACCTGCTCGCCCTGGCCGCCTTGCTGCTCCGATTTATTAAAGGTCACGGTCATTTCTCTGGACTCCTGGTTGGAGTTCTCCATCTGCTCCACGCGCTCCACATATTTGGTCAGTTCGCGCATCAGCGAGTCGAGACTGTAGTTCTGGAAAGCCTGCAGCTGCTGTATGTTTTCCAGGTGCAGTATCATGGTGGCGCCGTTTGCCATTTTCACTACGATGGTGTCCTGTTCTGCTGAGTTTAGCCTGTCTTTAAGGGTAGTGCCGCCTTTGGCAGACACACCGGTAGCGGCGGCCATGCAAATGGCCATTACGAGTAGTAGTATCCGTTTCATGTTTTTGGATTTAGAGGTTGATCACTTTTGAGATTTTCTGTTTGCCGATCTGCGTTTCGAGCGCCACCCGGTCGGCCCGGATGCCCAGTTCTTCCAGCTCCACACCCTGGCCGGAGGCAAGGTTGCGCACCTGTTTAAAGATGTTCTTGGCCAGTGCCTTCTTGTCGCCGCGGCTTTCCTGTGTGCCTTCCACCGGCATTTCGGTCTGGGCGGCTACCGCGCGCTTGATGATGATCTCCACCGGCTCGGCATTCAGGTTGGCGTTAGTAACGCTGGCAGGCTGTGTTACAGGTGCCTCTGGGTTAATGTTTGCTGCGATGGCCGTCTGCACATCTGTCTTAGAAGCTTCCATTACCGGATCTTTGGTCTTGAGCTGCTCCGGAGTGGCTTTGGTCGTCACCTTAGCCATTGTTCCTTTGCTGGCAGGCTTCTTTGTTAGGGTAGATGCGGATGCTGGTTGGGTGGTTGCCTCGCTGGAAGAATTTTTTTCAGTTTCTGCCACTTTTTCCTTTGCGGGCTCCTGCTGGGCCATCATACCTTCAGCCGGATCGCTTTCTGGCACCGGAAGAAGTATGGGTTCTGCAGCTGGGTTGGTTTCCGGCAATTGGTTGTCATACTTGGTGATGGTGCCGCTGATTTCCGGCGTGCCGGTGTTGATGTTGTAGAACACCACGCCTACGGCCAGCAGGAGCGATAAGGTGGCTGCCACCGCGGAATATACCCACATGAAGCGCTGCTTGCCTTCCCTTTTCTGTTCCGCCTCGGGCGTCAGTATCACAAAGGGCTTTTCCTGGCCTTCCTCCATGCGCTCCTGCAGGCGGGCCCACAGGTCGGCCGGGGGCGTGGGAGAGGAGTTGCCGAGGCGCTCCTTAAATAATTTGTCTATCTCTTCTGGTTTCATGTCTTGTCCTCCTTCAATTTTCAGGCTACAGCCTCCTGCCCCTCCAGGCGGCGTTGCAGCATGGCGCGGGCCTTGCTCAACTGCGACTTGGAAGTGCCCTCGGTAATGGAGAGCATATCGGCTATTTCCTTGTGTGAGTATCCTTCTATGGCATACAGGTTAAAAACAGCCCTGTAACCGGCCGGCAAGGTCCGGAGCAGCTCCAGCAGTTCGCCCTCTGCCAGGTCATGGTCAGCACCGGTGGGGGTGGCTACCTGAATGTAGCTGTCCTCAATGGCCAGGTGCAGGGGCTCCTTCTTGCGCAGAAAGGCCAGCGACTCGTTTACCATGATGCGGCGTACCCAGCCCTCAAAACTTCCCTTGGCCTCAAAGCGGTCTATGTGCTGGTAGATCTTCATAAACCCGTTCAGCAGTGCTTCTTCGGCATCCATCTGATTTTTAAGGTAACGCAGGCACACGCCGTACATCTGCGAAGCAAAGCGCTCGTACAGGAGCTTCTGCGCCTTCCCGTCTGCCTGCTGGCATCCTGCTATCAGTTCTGCTTCTGTCACGCCTGGTAAAAGTTTGGTCTATACGCCTGGTTTTTTTCTGCTCAGAGCATTCGTTGCTCTTTACCCTCTAGATGCACACCTGATGAAGGAGGTTGCCTGGGGAAGTATAAATTTTATTCTTTTTTTTTAACCACCCAAGATGCCTACTATAAATAGTTGAACATCAACTATAAAAAATTGAACGCAGTGTTTAGAATATGTCTGAATGAAGTATAAAGTATGGATATGTGGGATGTGCGTTGTAACTTTACATGTATGAGGATTGCCACCATTTTCATGTCGCTGCTGTTGCTGGGTATGTCCTGGTTGCCTTGTACCGATATGGTGCCGGACCAGCATGAGCACGCGCACCAGGTGGTGGACCCAACCCAGACGACTGGGGAAAGCCCCTTTCACGAGGACACCTGCCCGGTGTTCTGCTCCTGCGGCTGCTGCGCCACGCTGATCGTCACCAACGATTTCACCCCGCCGGTTTTCAGGTTTTTTGTAGCGCCGCAGAGCCAGCCTGTGCAACTGCAGGAGCAACAGGTAAAGAATGTTGCCTTTGTGTGGTGGCACCCGCCACGGCTTCTGGTTTAATTCATCTCCTTTTCCGGCCAAGTATAAACCTGCTTTATACGTTGTGCCTGCCGCCTGTTGCGGCTGGCTTATACCTTGCGCCGGTCTTTTACATTTCGAATTAAACTATACCTCATGTTTCAGAAGATAATTAGTTTCTCCATCCATAACAAACTGGTGGTGGGGCTGATGGTGCTGGTGTTGGTAGTGGTGGGTATCTACAACCTCACCAAACTGCCCGTAGACGCCGTTCCCGACATCACCAATAACCAGGTGCAGGTGGTTACCTCTTCGCCTACACTGGCTGCTCAGGAAGTGGAGCGCTTTATTACCACCCCCATTGAAATAGCCCTGGCCAACACCCCCGACGTAATCGAAATGCGCTCGGTGTCGCGCTTTGGCCTCTCTGTAATTACCGTTGTCTTTGATGACGACGTGGACATTTACCTGGCCCGCCAGCTCATTAAAGAGCGCCTCGATATGGCCGTGGAAGAGATTCCGCCGGGGGTGGGCAAGCCGGAAATGGCTCCGGTTAGTACGGGCCTGGGCGAGATTTACCAGTACACCATCCACCAGAAACCCGATAGCCCGAAAGAATATACCCCGATGGAACTGCGCACCATCCAGGATTGGATAGTGCGGCGCCAGTTGCTGAGCACGCCCGGTGTGGCCGACGTGAGCAGCTTCGGTGGCTTTATGAAAGAGTATGAAGTGGCCCTGAACCCCGACCGCCTGCGCAGCTTTAACCTGACGGTGCCGGACGTGCTGGAAGCCATCGGTACCAACAACGAAAACACCGGCGCCGCCTACATCGAGAAAAACAACAGCGCCTTCTTTATCCGTGGCCTGGGCATGGTGAACGAGCTCGAGGACATTGGGCAGATTGTGATAAACAACCGTAACGGCGTGCCGGTGCTGGTAAACGATGTGGCGGAAGTAAAGTATGGCCACCCGGTGCGCTACGGCGCCCTTACCCGCAACAATGAGGGGGAAGTAGTGGGTGGCATTGTGCTCATGTACAAGGACGCTAACTCCTCGCAGGTAATAAAGGACGTGCAGCAGCGCGTGGCGGAGATACAGAACTCCCTGCCGGAGGGACTTGTGATTGACGCCTACCTGGACCGTAGCGAATTGGTGGAGCGGGCCGTGAACACGGTCACCAAAAACCTAATTGAGGGCGGTCTGATTGTGGTATTCGTACTGGTGCTGCTGCTCGGTAACCTGCGGGCCGGTCTGGTGGTAGCCTCGGTTATTCCGCTGTCCATGCTGTTTGCCATTACCATGATGAATTTGTTCGGGGTGTCGGGCAACCTGATGAGCCTGGGCGCTATCGACTTTGGCCTGATCGTGGACGGTTCGGTAATCATCGTGGAATCGGTGCTGCACTTTATCGTCAGCAAGAACGCCAACCTGCCGCTCCGAAGGCTCACCCAGAAAGAGATGGACCTGGAAGTGGAAAGCGCTGCCTCCAAGATCATGAACTCCGCGGCTTTCGGCATGCTCATCATCCTCATAGTTTACCTGCCCATTATGGCGCTGGTAGGCATCGAAGGAAAAATGTTTAAACCAATGGCCCAGACGGTGAGCTTTGCCATCCTGGGTGCTTTCATACTTTCGCTGACCTACGTGCCGATGATATCGACGCTGGCCCTGAGCAAAAAGACAAAGCACAAGCGCAACATTTCCGACCGCATCATGGAGAAGATCATGGCTGCCTACCAGCCGGTTATCCGTTTTGCGCTGCGCAGCAAGGCCCTTATACTTGGCACTGCCGTTGGCTTGCTGGCCGTTAGTTTGGTGGTGTTTAGCCGCATGGGCGGGGAGTTTATTCCGCAACTCGACGAAGGCGACTTTGCCATGGACCTGCGTCTGGTGCCCGGCGCATCGCTGGAGCAGACGATTCAAACCACTCTAAAAGTCAGCGAGATACTGCAGGAAAACTTCCCGGAGGTAAAGGAGGTGATCGGTAAGATTGGTACAGCCGAAATCCCAACCGACCCGATGCCCATAGAAGCTGCCGACGTGATGATCCTGCTCAAGGACCGCGACGAGTGGACGAGCGCCAGCACCCGCGAGGAACTGGCGGCCAAGATGGACTCGGCGCTGCAGGTGATTCCGGGCGTAAACTATGGCTTCCAGCAGCCGATACAGCTGCGCTTTAACGAGCTGATTACGGGTGCCCGCCAGGATGTGGCCGTGAAGATCTACGGTGAGGACCTGGACAAATTAAGCGAACTGGCCGCCGAAGCCGAGCGCCTTATCCGTCCGGTGCGTGGGGCGCAGGATATGTTTGTGGAAGAAGTGACTGGCCTGCCGCAGATTGTGGTGGACCTGAAGCGTGAAAAACTGGCACAGTATGGCCTGCACGTGCAGGACGTGAACCGCGTGCTGCGCACCGCTTTTGCCGGAGAGGCTGCCGGTTCGGTTTACGAAGGCGACCGCCGCTTTGACGTGGTAGTGCGCCTGCAGCAGGATTACCGGCAGAACCTCAACGATATTGAGGACCTGTTTGTGCCGCTACCGAATGGCGGGCAGGTGCCGCTGCTGCAGGTAGCCGACATCCGCTACGAGAACGGCCCGATGCAGATTTCCCGCGAAGAAGGACAGCGCCGTATTGTGGTTGGTTTCAACGTCCGTGACCGCGATGTGGAATCGATAGTGGAAGAGGTAAGGCTGAAACTGGAGCAGGAGCTGAAGCTGCCGGCCGGTTACTACATAACTTACGGTGGTCAGTTTGAGAACCTGATCAATGCCAAGCAGCGCCTACAGATAGCCGTGCCAGCTGCACTGCTCCTCATCCTGGTGCTGCTATACTTTACCTTCCACTCGGTGAAGCAAAGCCTGCTGATTTTTACGGCTATTCCGTTGGCAGCCATTGGAGGCATCTTTGCGCTCTGGCTCCGCGACATGCCATTCAGTATCTCGGCAGGAGTAGGCTTTATCGCCCTCTTTGGGGTGGCTGTACTCAACGGCATTGTGCTCATCGGCTACCTGAACCAGCTCAAAAAGGAAGGCTGGGACAATGTGTATGACCGGGTGATAGAGGGCACGACGGTGCGCCTGCGTCCGGTGCTGATGACGGCGTCGGTGGCGGCACTGGGCTTCCTGCCGATGGCCCTTTCCACCTCTGCAGGTGCGGAGGTACAGAAGCCGCTGGCCACCGTGGTGATTGGCGGCCTGGTAACCTCTACACTTCTAACGCTGGTGGTGCTGCCGGTGCTGTATTACATCTTTACATCCCGAGAAGAGAGAAAACTGAAGCCGGTGAAAGTGCACCCGGTGGTGGCGCTGTTGCTAGGCGTTGGTTTATACTTTGGAAGCACCTTTACAGTGCAGGCACAGCAGGCGCCACAGCAACTGGACCTGCAGGGGGCGCTGCAGTATGCCCGCGAAAATAACCCGACGCTGCAGGCCGCCCAATTGCAGACAGCCCAGCAAAAGGCGCTGAAAGGCGCGGCGTTTGATCTGCCCAAAACCAATCTGAACTACAAGCGCGGCCAGATCAGCACAGCTGAAAGAGATGAAGAAATTACCATCTCTCAGCAGTTCGCCTTCCCGACTGTTTACGGGCGGCAGGCAAAGCTGACGGATGCTCATGCAAGTCAGGCAGAAGTACGGCAACGGATTACGGAGCGACAGGTGCTGCGTGATGTGAAACTGGCATTCGAGCAGTGGCAGAACGTCCAGAGCAGAACACAGCTTTTACAGGCCCAGGATTCCCTCTTTGCCAATTTTGAGCGTGCCGCCCGGGTACGCGAGAAAGCCGGCGAGACAGGGGCCCTGGAACGAGCCACCGCTGAAGCCAGAAGGCTTGGGCTGCAGGCCGAACTGGCGCAGGCCAATGCCGACGCCAGGATAGCGGAGAACAGGCTGGTGCAGCTGCTTCATGCCCCTAAAGGTGCGGTGCAGTTTGTCGTTACGCCGCAGCAAAAACATAGCTCTGTGGTGTTAGCCGACACAGCCGCCGCGCAAGTATGGCTGCAACTGCTGCAAAGCGAAGTACAGGTGGCCAAGCAACAGACGAAACTGGAGAAAGCCCGCCTGCTACCGGATTTCAGCATCGGCTATTTCAACCAGACCTTTATCGGCGAGAGTCCCGCGCGTGACCCTGGTTTGGTATATGGCAATTCTGACCGTTTTACGGGCGTGGAAGCAGGCATTTCGGTGCCGTTGTGGTTTGGTGCGCAGAAGTCCAAAATCAGCGCTGCCCGCCTGAACGAGCAGGCCGTGCAGAAACAGGCCGACGCCCAGGAAAAGCAACTGGAGACCGACCTGCAGAACGCCTTGCAGGAGCTACAAAAGCAAGCGCAGCAACTACAGTACTACGAGCAGGGAGCACTGCAACAGGCAAACCAACTGGAAAAGGCGGCCAACCTGAGCTTCAGGCTCGGGGAAGTGGACTACGTGGAGTTTGTGCAAGCCATGGATCAAGCCTATACCTTGCGACTGCAATACCTGAACGCGCTGCTGCACTATAACCAGAGCATCATTAACCTACAGTTTTTAACCGGAGAAGAATAACATGACACGATATATTGTACCGGCTGCCCTTGCCGCTATACTTTTAACGACAGGCTGCTCATCAGAGCAAGGTGAGCCTGCCACCCAAACAGAAGCTACAGAAGCAGCACCTGCCCCTGTAGCAGCTCCAGACATGGTGAATTTCTCGAAAGAGATGCAGCAGGTAAGCAAACTGGAGATTGGCCCATTGCAGGAGCGAAACCTGTCCTCCAGGGTGCCTGCCAAAGGACAGCTCTCGCTACCGCCGCAGGGCATGGCCAGCGTGAGTCCGCTGGTAGGCGGCATGGTGCGCAGCATCCATGTCATTGAAGGGGATTATGTGCAGAAAGGCAAAGTGCTGGCGACCATCGAGAACCCGGACCTGCTTAACATGCAGGAGTCCTACCTGTCTACGCACAGCCAGCTAAGTATGGCCCGGCAGGAGCTGGAGCGGCAGCAAATGCTGGCCGACGAGCAGGTGGGTGCCCTGAAGCGCTACCAGCAGGCGGGTGCTGAGGTGAAGGTACTGCAGGCAAAGCTCAACTCCCTGAGAGAGCAGCTGCAAACACTGGGCATCTCCCTGAAAAGCGTGGAGAATGGCCGCATTACCCGTACCCTGAACCTGACAGCGCCTATCTCAGGCTATGTGCAGACGGTGAGGGCAAACCTGGGCAGCTATGCTGAACCGAACCAGCCTATCCTGCAGATCATCGACGACAGCCATTTGCACCTGGACCTGAATGTGTTTGAGAAAGACTTCGCGAAGCTGGAAAAGGGCCAGCGGGTGGTTTTCACTCTGCCAAACGTTTCTAATCAGGAAGTAGAGGCCGAGGTCTTCGCTATCGGGAAATCCTTTGAGGGAGAGACGCGCGCCGTGCCGGTGCACGCCGAAATCAAGAACAACAAAAACAAGGGCCTGCTGCCGGGCATGTACATCAACGGGTTTATCCTGACTGGCAAACACCAGGCGCTCTCAGTACCGGAGGAAGCCATTGTGCTGTATCAAAGCAAACCGTACATCTTCCAGCAGGTGGAGGAGGCTACCTTTAAAATGATACCGGTAGAGACTGGCGTAACAGAAAGCGGTTTTACGGAGGTAAAGTTGCTCGGCGAACTGCCCAAAGACGCCCAGGTGGTGCAGAAAGGCGCTTCGTTTATACTTTCCGAGAAGCTCAAGTTTGAGGTGCCGGAAGAGTAACCAGCAAGTATAAAACCCTGAAAAAGCAGAAACGGCTCCCGAATATATCAGGAGCCGTTTCTTTTTTCTGAAAATAAATTTTCAACTTTTAGCCATACATAATAACGGAAGTGGGTATGTAAGGTTACAATACGGCTAAAAATTTCTTAAATATTTTTTAAGAACTGATTTATACTTCAGAGGCGGTTGCCTGTTCCTGAAGCATTGGCCCCAGTACAGCCCATACATTTTTTGCCAGTATATGCTGGCCTTCTGCCGTAGGGTGGATGCCGTCTTCCTGATTCAGGTCAGCCACGCCGCCCACACCTTCCAGCAGGAAAGGCACCAGCGCTACATTTTCTTCCTCGGCAATGCGGGTAAATACCTGCCGGAATTCCTCCGTATACTTTTGCCCCATGCTGGGCGGCATCTGCATGCCCGTCAGCACTACCTGCACATCCGGGTTGTTGGCGCGTACTTTCTCAATGATGGCTTTCAGGTTAGCGTACGTCTCGTCAGTAGAGATGCCGCGCAGGCCATCATTGGCGCCCAATTCGAGCACAAACACGTCCACCTGTTGTTTTTTCAGGAGCCAGTCGATGCGGCTCTTGCCACCGGCTGTGGTTTCGCCACTTAGGCCGGCGTTTACGGCCTTGTAGGGCAGGCCCAGCGAGTCAATTTTCTGCTGGATAAGGGCCGGGAAGGCTTCTTCCGTACCCTCCAACCCATAGCCTGCAGTCAGGCTGTTGCCAAAGAAAAGGATGGTTTTTGTTTCGGTGGCGGTAGTTGCTTTTTGCTTGCTGCCGGACGTGGTGCCAGTGGTTTGCTCATTTACGGTTTGGTCTGATGTCTGGGCATCGCCGCAACCGTAGAGGACGGTGATGGCGGCCATGCCGAATGCTATTATTTTATTCCTTATCGTCATCGGGTAAAATTTTTCTAAATTTATACTTTGCCAAAGGCTAAACCTATAACGTAGGCAAAGAGTTATTTTGTTCGGGAAGGAAAAGACAGCACTAATCGAAGTGGTTTTCCTTTTTTATCGTCCATTAAAAGCTTATAAAAATCTGTGTCGACCATACTTGAGATCAAAGACCTGAAGAAGACCTACGACAGCGGCGACCGCCACCTGACGGTGCTGCAAGGTATAAATTTTTCCTTAGAGGCAGGGGATGTGTGCTCCATTGTGGGGCCCTCCGGAAGCGGCAAAACCACTTTGCTGGGCCTCTGCGCCGGCCTGGACAGGGCCTCCTCCGGCTCAGTTGTACTGAATGGGATTCCGCTGGATAACCTCTCCGAGGATGAACGGGCACAGGTGCGCAACCAGTACGTGGGCTTTATCTTCCAGAACTTTCAACTCATACCTACGCTAACAGCGCTGGAGAACGTGATGGTGCCGATGGAGTTGCGCGGCGAACGGAACGTGCAGCAGCAGGCGATGGACCTTTTGGCCCGCGTGGGCCTGGCCGAGCGGGCCGACCATTACCCGACGCAGCTGTCGGGCGGGGAGCAGCAGCGCGTGTCGCTGGCCCGGGCTTTTTCGAACAAGCCCGCCATACTTTTTGCCGATGAGCCCACGGGCAACCTGGACGAAGAAACCGGGGATCGCGTAGAAAAACTGCTTTTCGACCTGAACCGCGAAGCCGGCACCACCTTGGTGCTCGTGACCCACGACCTGGACCTGGCCGCTAAAACCGACCGCATCATCCGAATTAAAGGCGGAACGGTGGTGTCAGACCAGTTAACGGCAGTAGTGAGTAATGAATAATGATTAATGATTAATGATTAATGAGGAATTAATAATGACTAATAAATCGTGAAGAACCATTATTCATTATTCCCTACTCATTCTTAATTACTCATTCCCCCAATCTCTCATTCAAAATTAGTAACCACGTGTCTGAAAACACTGAATTTATACCTGGCAAGCGACCGTTGCATGTGCGCTGGCTCCTAAAAATGGCCTGGCGCGACAGCAGGCGGAACAGGGGCAGGCTGGCCTTGTTTATCTCTTCCATTATACTTGGGATAGCGGCGCTGGTGGCCATTAACTCCTTTGCCGATAACCTGCGCGCCGATATCGACAAGCAGGCAAAATCGCTGATAGGGGCGGACTTGGTTATCGCGGCCAACAAGGAAATTGAAGCCAACCAGCAGCAACTCCTCGATTCCATTGCCATTGGCGGCGACCGCTCCGACGAAGTGCGCTTTGTGTCGATGGTGCAGTTCAAGTCCTCCGGCGGTACCAGGCTGGTGCAGGTGCGGGCGTTGGAAAAAGGTGGTTTCCCATACTACGGTGCTATCGAAACTGAGCCCAAAGAAGCCAGCCATACGTTCCGGGAGGGAGGACGCAAGGCGCTGGTAGACCATACTTTGCTGCTGCAGTATAACTCCAAGCCCGGCGACTCGATTCAGGTGGGGAATATGACCTTTGAGATTGCCGGCGCTTTGCACAAAATTCCCGGCCAGACGGCCATGACGGCCACGATTGCCCCGGCAGTATACATTCCGCGCCACCTCCTGGAGGAAACCGGGTTGGTGCAACGTGGCAGCCGCGTAAGCTATTACCACTATTACAAACTGCCTGAGACCACGGACGCGGATAAACTGGTGAAGCGGCTGGAAAAGCGCCTGGATGAAGCCGGCTTTGGCTACGACACCATCGAGAGCCGCAAGGAGAGCACTGGAAAATCTTATGAGGACCTGGCCAGTTTCCTGGCTTTGGTAGGTTTTGTGGCTTTGTTGTTGGGTTGTGTGGGGGTGGCAAGCGCTGTGCATGTGTACATCCGCGAGAAACTGGCTACCATTGGCGTGCTGCGCTGCCTGGGCGTGAGCGGCAGCCAGGCTTTCCTCATATACCTGTTCCAGGTGGTGGCCATGGGCTTGATTGGCTCTGTGATTGGGGCCATACTGGGTAGCCTGATACAGCTATACTTGCCGGAACTGTTTAAAACCTTTCTGCCTGTGGATGTGACGGTGGCCGTTTCGTGGGGGGCGGTGCTGCAGGGCATTGCTATCGGCGTTATCGTGGCCGTGCTGTTCGCGCTGCTGCCGCTGCTTACTATCCGCAACGTTTCCCCGCTCATCACGCTTAGGGCCGGTATAGAACATGTATCCAAGAAACCCGATAAGCTGCGTTGGGGCGTATACTTTCTGATTGTAGCCTTTATTTTCCTGTTCTCATACTTCCAACTGGGTACCTGGCTCAGGGCCCTGGCCTTTACGGGCGGTGTGCTGCTCGGCTTTGTGGTCCTGGCGCTGATTGCCAGGCTGATGATGTGGCTTGTGAAGCGCTTTTTTCCGGTGCATTGGGGCTACGTATGGCGGCAGAGCCTGGCTAATCTCTACCGTCCTAACAACCAGACGCTGCTGCTCACTGTGTCTATTGGCCTGGGCACGGCCCTGATTGCCACGCTTTTCCTGATGCAGCGCATCTTGCTGAGCGAGGTTGCCTTTGCCGCGAGCGAGAACCAGCCGAACATGGTGCTTTTCGACATCCAAAACGCGCAGAAAGAGAAGGTGGCAGCACTTACCAAAGAAGAGGGATTGCCTGTGCTGCAGTTGGTGCCGGTGGTTACCATGCGTCTGGAGGAGGTCAATGGCCTGACCGGGGCCGACGTGCGGGCCGACACGACGCTGGGCATTTCGGAAAGGGCCTTTACGCGGGAATTCCGGGTAACCTACCGTGATTCCCTCATCAGCTCTGAGAAGACAGTAGAGGGAACCTGGCAAGGTGTCGCCACAGCGGAGGATGAAGTTATACCTGTCTCATTGGATGAGCGTTATGCAGAGCGGCTTAAAGCAGGGCTTGGAGATACGCTCGTGTTTAACGTGCAGGGCGCCAGAATCCCAACGGTCATCACCCACCTGCGCGAAATCGAGTGGAACCGGGTGCAGACAAACTTTACCATACTTTTCCCGAAGGGAGTATTGGAGGAGGCGCCGCAGTTTCATGTGCTCATGACGCGTACCGACACCGACGAGCAGGCTGCTAAGTTTCAGCAGACGCTGGTAAGGCAGTTCCCGAACGTGTCGGCCATCGATCTGGGCCTGATTCTGGAGACGCTCGACGATATCCTGGGTAAAATTTCCTTTGTAATCCGCTTTATGGCCCTGTTCAGCATTACGACAGGTTTGCTGGTGCTGATAGGTTCCATTAACAACAGCAAATACCAGCGGGTGCAGGAAAGTGTGCTTCTTAGAACCCTGGGCGCCAGCCGGAAGCAGATCCTGAGCATCAATGCCTTTGAGTACCTGTTATTAGGTGCCCTGGCCGCCGGGACCGGCGTTATACTTTCTGTTGGTGCCAGTTGGGCGCTGGCCGTGTTTAGCTTTGAGGTTGCCTTTGTGCCGGATCTGACGCCGCTGCTGCCCGTGTTTTTGGGCATTACCATACTTACCGTGTTCATCGGCATGCTCAACAGCCGCAGCATCCTGAGCCGTCCGCCCCTGGAGGTGCTGCGCCGCGAGGCTGCCTAAACTTTTCGAATCAGGTATAACCAAAAAATGCCTGTGCTGGTACAAGAAGAATCATGGTACCAACACAGGCATTTATATTTTTATACTTTGAGCTATGAAAACTAACAAAGAGAACAGCGGCAAGACCGTACTCATCACAGGGGCATCTAACGGATTTGGGATGGAGTTTGCCAGGTTGTTTGCGCAGGATGGCTTTAACCTGATCCTGGTGGCGCGCAGCACCGAGCGCATGCGCAAATTAGGCTATTTCCTGCAAGAGGAGCATCAACTCAAGCATGTGTGCATCATCACCGCCGACTTAACCCGGCCGGAGGCGCCGCGCGAAGTATATGAGGAGGTGAAAGAGGCCGGACTACAGGTAGACATCCTGGTAAATAATGCGGGAGCGGGTGTACATGGCATGTTCTTCGACACGGACCTGGAGCGGGAGAAAGCCATCATTCAGCTCAACGTCACTACTCCGGTGGAACTGACGAAGCTGTTTCTGAAGGAGATGAAGCAGCGGAACTCGGGTAAGATCCTGAACCTGGCATCAGTGGTGTCTTTTATGCCGTCGCCGCTGATGGCCGTATATGGTGCCTCCAAGGCATTTATACTTTCCTTTTCAGAGGCGCTGTCTAATGAACTGAAGGACACTGATATTACGGTAACGGCGCTGTGCCCGGGTGCCAGCAACACCATGTTCTTCCGCAGGGCAGGGGCTGCCCATACACGCGCTGCCAGCGGAAACCTGTCGGAGCCGGAGGAAGTGGCCCGCGAAGGCTACGACGCCCTGATGAAGGGCGAGACACGCGTGGTATCGGGGTTTGCCAATAAGTTGCAGACCGCCAGCACCAACTTTCTGCCCGATACAGCCTTGGCCGCCACCATGCGCTACCAGATGGAGGAGCCCAACCAGGAGGAAGGCTCTAACCTCGTACCAGAACCATCGTTTGCTCTGGAAACCACGGCTCCGCGCAACACCACAGCCTCAGAGCCGCGCGATCAGGAACCGCCGGCAATACATAACCCGTAAGCGGCAAGTATAAAACAGGTATAAAAACAAAGCAGGGACCTTTATACAAGATCCCTGCTTATTTAGAGCATAGACAACAAATGCCATCTGCTCTTTTCCTTTTTATACGCCGGTATTTTGGGCAGGTTTCATACTTAAAGTATAAAATCCGTTAGTAGCTATCGGTGGCAAGCATCACCAGAGTGCAGTGGTGCAGCGTTTCAATATTAGCCTCTTTTGCCTTCTCTTCGAGCTCTGGGTTCTCCGTGCCCGGGTTAAAGATAATGCGTTTTGGCTTGAGGTTCAGGATGTAATCATACCACACCGGCTGGTTGCGCGGGCCAACATAGAGCGTTACCGTGTCTACCTCCTCAATCGGCTGCGCTTTATCCGTAACAATGGATAAGCCGCCTACTTCTGCCTTTTTTATGCCTACAGGCACCACCTCATGCCCATGCCGCTGCAACTTGTGCACTGCCTTGTAAGCATAGCGGTCTGGGTTGTCGGAAGCGCCTAATACAACTGTCTTTTTCATTTATAGGAAAATCAGGTTCTACAAATTTCTACTGTCTTGTACTATGCTCCGGATACGAAGGTTAGCGCGTCAGGTATTTTAACAAAGTATAAGCAGCGATAAGGGCTTTAAATAAAGTATCTTATGTTGCTATACATTATACTTTGATTGAAGTATAAAATTATACCACACCGGCCCTTACGGCTGCTTTTTCAGCGCATCTTTCACCGTCCATCGCCGCCGATACAATGCCCCCGGCATAGCCGGCTCCTTCGGCACATGGGTACAGGCCCTTCACCTGCACATGCTCCAGGGTATCCCGATCGCGGGGGATGCGGACAGGGGAGGAGGTGCGGCTCTCTACGCCCACAATTTGCGCCTCGTTGGTCAGGTAGCCGCGCATTTTGTTGCCAAAGGCCTTAAACCCTTCGCGTAGCCTGTAGGCCATATCGTCTGAGAAAAGCTCGTTCAGATCCACCGAAGCCAGCCCCGGCTGATAGGACGTCTCAAGTAGCTCCTGGCTAACTTTGCGGTTCACAAAGTCCTTGAGCAGCTGGGCAGGTGCGGCTTGCGTGCCACCGGCCATGGCACAGGCCTTTTGCTCGAGTGCCTGCTGCATGTGCAGTCCGGCCAGCGGGCCATACTTCTCCAGCTCCATGTCCTCCAGCTCAATGGCTACCACAATGCCGGAATTAGAGAAGCGTGAGTCGCGGCGGCTCGGTGACATGCCGTTAACCACCACCTCGCCGGGAGCGGTGGCCGAGGGCACAATAAAGCCGCCAGGGCACATGCAGAACGAGAAAATGCCGCGCTGCCTGCCTTTATAAACTGTTTGATGCACCAGCGAGTAAGAGGATGCCGGCAAGTAGGGTCCACGGTCCTCGCATTTATACTGTATGCTGTCTATCAGCTGCTGCTGGTGCTCCACGCGCACGCCCATGGCAAAGGGCTTAGCCTCTATGGTAATGCCTTTTTGGTGCAGCAGCTCAAAAATGTCGCGGGCGCTGTGGCCGGTGGCAAGTATAACCGACTCGCCCAAGTATTCCTGACCGTCCTGCGTGATCACGCCGCGCATTTCGCCTTGCTCCAGTATAAAATCGGTAACGCGCTTATCGAAGTGCACTTCGCCGCCGGCTTTCCGCACCGACTCGCGCAGGGCTTCTATGATTTTAGGCAGTTTGTTCGTGCCGATGTGCGGGTGGGCGTCGAATAGGATATCGGGGGTGGCGCCGTGCTGCACAAAAATCTGCAGAATGCGCTGCAAATCGCCGCGTTTTTTGGAGCGCGTATACAGCTTTCCGTCGGAGTAAGTACCGGCACCGCCCTCCCCGAAGCAGTAATTAGAGTCCGGGTTTACCACATGATCCTTGTTAATGGCTGCCAGGTCGCGGCGGCGGCTTCTGACATCCTTGCCGCGCTCCAGCACCACGGGCTTCACGCCCAGCTCAATGCAACGCAAGGCCGCAAAAAGCCCGGCTGGGCCGGCTCCCACAATCACCACACGCTTGGCATGGGAAACGTCGAGATAATTATACTTGGGGGAGAGGACATCGGCAGGGGGATTGTCCAGGTAGACATCGGCTCGCACGCGCACCTGCACCTGCCGGCCGCGTGCATCAATGGAGCGCTTGACGCGATGGAGGAATTTCACATCCTCGGGCTGCACGTTCGCGCTTTTGAGTATTTCTCTTTCTAATTGCTGGGCATCAAAAGCCAACTCTGGCGGAAGCACCAGGTCCAGTTCTTTCTTTTTCATGAGTAGTTAGTAAGGTAGTTAACCTTAAAGTCGTTATGGGTTGTTCGTTAATCGTTAGTAGAAGGGTAAGAAGTTATTCTGTCCTTCGAACAGGTATGTAACATTGGAGGTGTGCGGCAAATTCACTCTGACAGTATAATTTCTGAAGTATAAGTATAAGTATAAGTATAAGTATAAGTATAAGTATAAGTATAAGTATAAGTATAAGTATAAGTATAAGTATAAGTATAAGTATGGCGGCTTAAGTCTCACAGGCCGTGTCGTATCTGCGAGGTTAGCCAACAACTAATAACTATAAACCAGCCACTTAAATATCACCGTTCAGCACCTTGTCCACCCAGCCTTTGCCCCATTCCGTTGTTTCCTGCTCGCTCCACAGCTCAGGGTAGAAAATGCGTTTCTGGAAACGTGGCGGCAGGTACTTTTGCCAGTTGGTGCCACCGGTGGCAGCTATCACATCTGGGTCGCGTTGCAGGTAGCGCACAGCGGACTTGTAGTGCATCAGCGGCCAGTTGACGTTTACGTTGCTGTCCAGGTCGCGCATGGCCTGCTTCAGTTTCGGGTTTTGCTGGTCTTCCTCGGGCAGGCGCTTGTACACACTCCACACGTTCTTGTCCGTGTATTCCTTGGCAAAGCTGATGAGTTGGGCGGTATACTTCTCCTCGAACTGGATCAGGGTGAGTGTCTTGGCGCCGGAGGCCACCTCGGTGGCGCCTTCCTTCCAATAAATGCAGCCAATCATTTCCTCCTGGGTGCTCTCCAAGCCCAGCACGGCGCGCTTGGCCTTGTCCACCAGGTTGCGCAGGTCCGTGGAGGCGATTTCAATCAGGCGATACTGCACCGACTGAAAGCCGCTGGCCGGCATCAGCGCCATCCGGAACTGCAGGAACTGCTTCGGGTCCATGCCATCTACCATCACATCGAAGGAGTTGATCAGGTTATCGAAGTAGCGGTTGATGCGTATCAAGCGTTTCTTTAACACCTCGCCTGTAATTTCTTTGTCCTCACCAATTTGCCTGTACTCCTCCAGGCAGAGTTTAAAGTATAGCTCCGTTATCTGGTGGTACATGATAAAGATTTTTTCATCCGGAATGTTGGTGCGCGGGTTCTGCAGGCTCAGCAGCGTATCCAGGTGAATGTAATCCCAGTAGGAGAGGAACTTGGTATGGTATAGGCCCTCCAGGTAAGCCGCCAGGTCCTGTCCCAGCGGCACGTATTTTTCTTCCAGCCGCCTTAGCTGCTCCAGCACTTCGGGTTTGAAAGTATGCTCCATCGGTTTGCTGTAATGGTGAGGTGATGTGCGCAAAAATAATAAAACATTGACAGGCCACGCGGCCACGGAATACAATAAAGCTCTAATTAATCGTACGGAGCTAATCCACAGCTCGTTGGGGGTGGCTCCATGCCCAACCTGCCCCACGGCTTCATAGGGATCGCGTACGGTTTTGTAGATAGAAACCTAAAGTTTGTAGAAATAAACCTAAATTCAACCACAAAAAGCGCAAAGCTTGCGCGAAATTACTAAATTTGGTTTTTACGATATTGAGGTATGGCAGAGAAAAGCAGTGTTTTTGATATGATTGGGCCGGTGATGATCGGGCCGTCCAGCTCACACACAGCGGGGGTAGTGCGGATTGCCAGGGCTGCCATCCGCATTCTGGGCGCACAGCCGGAAGAGGCGATTATTACCTTCTATAACTCTTTTGCCCGCACGTACGAGGGCCACGGCAGCGACCGCGCCATTGTTGCCGGCCTGCTGGACTTTAAAACGGACGATAAACGCATCAAGGAAGCCTTCGACCATGCCAAGGAGCGTGGCCTGAAGTATACGTTCCGTTCCATCGGTAACGCCTCGACCATGCACCCCAACACGATCAAGCTCAACCTGAAGGCCGGCGACCGCGAGGTGGAGGTAGTCGGGCAGAGCCGTGGGGGCGGCGTAATCAATATTTCTGAGGTGGATGGGTTCAACTCCAACTTCTCGGCCACGCTGCACACGCTCATTATTGATGCCGCCGACGTGAAGGGAAGTATAGCCTTTATCGCCTCAGTACTGGCTCACGACGACTGCAACATTGCCACCATGAACGTTTCCAGGAAAGGAAAGCATGACCGGGCGCGGCAGTTCATCGAAATGGACTCAGGCATAAAGCCCATCACACTGGAGTACCTGAAGCAGCTGAGCTGGGTGCATCACGTGACTTACATCCCGAACATCGACCTGTAAAAAGTATAGTTTATAGTATAACTATGAGAAAAACATCCAAAACCCTGCTGTTGGCTTTGGGCATATCCCTAGCAGGCACCTCAGCGGCATGGGCCCAGCAAGACCCGAACGGCGACGGCGTATGGTCGCTGCTGGAGGCGGTGGAATACGCCAAGGTAAACAACCTGCAGGTGCGCCAGAGCGGTCTTAACCGCAAAATAAATGAGATTGACTACCGCCAGGCGCAGTTCAACCGCTTCCCTATCCTTAACGGAAACGGAAGCTACTACTTCAACACAGGTTCTTTCCAGGACCCGGTAACATTCTCGGTGCAGAACCAGGAGGCCCAGACGGCTAACCTCTCGGCAAGTGCCTCCGTGCCGCTTTTCCAGGGCTTTAGTCTGACTAACCAAGTGAAGCAGAACAAGCTGGAGCTGGAGGCAAGCCACCAGGACGTGCTCTCTGCCCAGAACGACATCACCATTCAGATTGTAACCTCCTACCTGAACATCCTTTTTGCCGACGAACTGATCAAGACCTCGGAGTTACAGCGCGAGGCGACCACCCAGCAACTGGAGCGCACGCGCAAGCTTTTTGAGGCGGGCAGTGTGGCCGAAAACTCTGTGCTGGACCTGGAGTCGCAGCTGGCAACGGACGAACTGAACCTAATCAACGCTGTGAACCAGCGCGACATCGCCCGGCTGAACCTGATGCAGCTGCTGAATGTGCAGGCACACGATGATTTTGCGATTGAAATTCCCGAGCTGCCTGAGCCTGACGAAGACCCTACCATTCTGGAGGGGCCACAAGTATATGATGCTGCTGTGCAAACCTTGCCAGCCATCAAAGCGGCCGACCTGCGGGTAAGAAGCTCTGAAAAGGGGGTGGATGTGGCCAGGGGAGCCTACTTCCCGCGGCTGAGCTTTGGGGCGGGCATTAGCTCGAGGTACAACAACACGGCACAGTTCGCTATTGCGGAAAACTTTATCTTTGTGCCTCAGGATTTATACCTGAACCAGGAGGGGACCAACAAGCAAACCGTTTATTTCCGGCAGCGCAGCCTGCTGTACGACGACTACTCCTTCACCGATCAGATGAAGGACAACGTAGGCAAGCAGTTTGGCTTTAACCTCTCCATTCCAATTTTCAACGGTTTCCAGGCGCGCAACAACGTGCAGCGGGCCATTGTCTCGCAGGAAAATGCCGCGCTGAATGCCGATATTGCCCGCAATAACCTGCGTCAGACCATCGAGCAGGCCCAGGTAGACGCTGTGGCAGCCCGGCGCAAGTATATCGCGGCCAAGGAGCAGGTGCGTGCAACGGAGCGCAACGTCCGGAACGCAGAGCTTCGGCTGAACTCCGGCATCATCAACTCCGTGGAGTATGTGATTGTGGCCAACACGTTTCGTGGCGCACAGTCCGAGCTGCTTCAGTCCAAGTATGAATACATCTTTAAACTAAAGGTTCTGGATTTTTACCAGGGTAAAGACATATCTTTCTAAACAACTATGGCGAAGAAAAAATCGAAGCTGATCCCAACCCTTATCGGCGTACTTGGCTTGCTTATCATCTCTTTAATTGTTGCCAAAAAAGCCGGCTGGATTGGCAAGGACGAGGGCATCGAGGTAGTGCTGGCAGAGGCCAAGCCCGCTGACATTGTGGAGAAAGTGAGTGCGTCTGGTAAGGTGCAGCCCGAAACGGAGGTGAAAATCAGCCCGGATGTGTCGGGCGAGATAATTGAGCTTAATGTGGAGGAAGGAGACTCAGTGGTGAAAGGCCAGCTGTTGCTTCGCATCCGTCCCGACAACTACCAATCCATGGTGGATGCGCAGCAGGCGATGGTGAACACGCAGCGCGCCAACCTGGCCCAGGCAAAGGCCAGGGTAACACAGGCAGAGGCTAACTTTGTACAGATAGAGCAGAACTACAAGCGCAACCAGCCGCTGTTTGAGCAGAAAGTGATCTCCCAGGCGGAGTGGCAGCAGATAGAGTCTAACTTCCTGGCAACGAAGGCAGAAGTGGAGTCGGCCCGCCAAAGCGTGAGGGCGGCAGAGTATAACGTGCAAAACGCACTCGCCTCGCTGAAGGATGCCCGCGAGAACCTGAACAAAACCACAATCTATGCCCCTGTAAGCGGCACGGTTTCCAAGCTGAACGTGGAGCGCGGGGAACGCGTGGTAGGTACTTCCCAGATGGCCGGTACCGAAATCATGCGCATCGCCAACCTCAACAACATGGAGGTACGCGTAAATGTGAATGAGAACGACATCATCCGGGTAACGCTCGGCGACTCGGTGGAAGTGGAGGTAGACTCTTATGCCAGCCGCGACGAGAAGTTCAAGGGTGTGGTAACTGCTATCGCCAACACGGCTAAAGATGCCACCACCCTAGAGGCCGTAACTGAGTTTGAGGTGCGTATTCGCTTGCTGAACGAGTCCTACGAGCACCTGCGTGGTGCTACCGTGCGTCCTTTCCGCCCGGGCATGACGGCCTCGGTGGATATATTAACGGAGCGCAAGCCTAACGTGCTTTCTGTACCGCTTTCTGCCGTTACAACCCGCTCGGCCAAGCCAGAGGGTGACAAGGAAAAGGAATCCGAGGAAGGTGCGGAGCAGAATGGCCAGCAAAACCAGCAGGGGCAACAGCAGAAAACGACGGCAGCCGCTCAGGTAGACGAGGTGGTATTTGTGTATGACGAGGCAAACAATACCGTGAAATCCGTAAAGGTTAAAACAGGCATCAGCGACTTCGAGAACATCGAGATCCTGAGCGGTATTGAGAAAGGGCAGAAAGTAGTAGCCGGTCCGTTCAGGGCTGTTTCAAAAACCCTGGAAAATGGCTCTAAAGTGGCGGTAAAGGATGAGAAAACGCTCAATAAGCAGGCGCTTGTCGCCGAATCAAAATAAGTAACCATCTTGGAGAAAATAGCAGTACTGGGAGGGGGAAGCTGGGCTACAGCGCTTGTTAAAATCCTCTCAGAGAATAAATCACAAGTGAACTGGTGGATGCGCAACAGCAACGATGTGCAACACCTGATTAAATTCAGACATAACCCGCGCTACCTGAGCCAGGTATCGTTTGATCTGGACTATGTAAAGCCTTCCACGGACATACAGGCAGTGGTCGCCTCGTCTGACTGGGTGATACTGGCCGTGCCGGCGGCCTTTGTGCAGCAGGCCCTGGCCGATCTGCCGGAGGATGCCTTTTCCGGGAAAGTGGTGGCTTCGGCCATCAAAGGCATGATCCCGAAGGAGAACGTGCTGATAACCGACTATGTGAAGAGCAGGTACGGTGTGGAGGACGAGAACCTGCTGGTTATCGCGGGGCCTTGCCACGCCGAGGAAGTGGCGCTGGAGAAGCAGTCTTACCTCACTATCGGCTCCCACAACCTGGCCACCGCCGACCGTTTTTGCGAGTTGCTCCGCAACCGCTACGTGAAGGCCAACCCGCTCGATGATCTGGATGGGATAGAGTATTGTGCTGTGATGAAAAACGTCATTGCGCTGGCTTGCGGCATTGCCCGCGGCCAAAACTACGGCGACAACTTTCAGGCGGTGCTGGTGTCCAACGCCATGTTCGAGATCGAGCGGTTCCTGGATGCGATAATGCCGCTCCACCGCGCCCTGGCCGGTTCTGCCTACCTCGGAGACCTGCTTGTAACAGCATACTCCCAGTTCAGCCGGAACCGGACGTTTGGCAACATGATTGGCAGGGGCTATACCGTGAAGTCGGCGCAGGTGGAGATGAACATGGTGGCGGAGGGCTATTACGCGGTGCAGAGCATCTACGAGCTGAATAAAAAGCTAAAAGTGGATATGCCTATCACCAGGGCGGTGTACCACATCCTCTATGAGCGGATATCGCCGGCAGTGGAGTTTGAAATCCTGAAGGACAAGTTTAAATAAGGGCATTCCGCCTCCATAAAGGGCACACCTGCAAACGGGTGTGCCCTTTTTTATACTTTTAAATCCTGGAGTGGCGCAGAATGTTATCGCTCAGGGCGCGGTAAACGGCCATACTCGTAATAGCAACCGACACGCATACGCTGTAGATGCCGGACAGTAGCATAAAGTCGAGGTAAGGAATGGCCTGCAACTGCAGGGTATCCAAAAGCATGACCAGTATTGCCGCCATGGAGAAGCCGGACAGGGAGAACATAAAGGCGCGGTTAAACGTTTTGGAGGGAAGCTTATCAATCAGGGTTTGGCTTTTGAGGTGCCAGTGCAAGGGCAGCACACGACCGATTCGGAGCGCTTTCCGGGTAACCTTGGTGGCTACCCAGCCTACCACAAACCCAATTGACATCGTGAAAATAAAGAAATATGTGGCGATGCTATGTTGCCCCCAAAGCGGCAGTATACTTTTGGGTAGCCAGAGCAGCAGCGTCAGCACCGTGTTCAGGCCCAATGCCAGGAACGCCATGACACTTTGTAGCAGGATCAGGAACTTATAGTTTAGGCTCAGCTGCATGTCTTTAATATCTTATGATACAAAAGTTTATACTTCAATAGTAGCTAAAAGGATTTGACAGAGGGTTTGATCACTACCCAGGGGGCGCACCTGCATAAGCCATCTCCCATGAAGCAGCACCTACAGCAGATAGATGTAGTGAAGGGATTTGCCATGGTAGCGGTACTGCTGCTGCACTCGTTTACCCGCAAGGAGTTGGAGAACAGTTTTGCCGTTTACCACATATGGCAGGCTGTTCCCTTGTTTTTGGTGGTGATGGGGTTAAACCTGGGACTTTCCGTTCAAAAAAAGCCGCAGCACCTGCAGCACCTCTACAACCGGAAATATTTTACCAAAAAGGCCGCACGCATCTTGGTGCCTTTCATCCTGGTTTTTATACTTTCGATAGTGGTAGGTTTGCTGTGGGAGTGGGTAAAAGGAGAGGAAGTGCTTGCGTTCAGCGGCTATACCTGGCTGGGGGTGCTGCCTGTAACCGGCCGTGGCAACTATTTTATCACGATGTTGCTGCAGTCAATCCTTTTGCTGCCCCTGATAGGCTACGGCTTCCGGCACTGGCCTAAAAGCACGATTGCCGTACTGGTGCTGCTGGAGGTGTTGTTTCAGTTATGGGCCGCAAACCTGCCATACTTTAAGGAGGATGGCTACCTGTATGATGCGGCATTTCCGCGTTATTTTTCTGCCATTGCCCTTGGGCTTTGGTTGTCCACACTGGTCTGGAAGCCCCTGAAGTGGGACGATGTGATACTGGTATTGCTACTGGGTGTGGTCGGAGCCGTTTGTTTATACTTGCTGCAGTATGAACGTCTGCCACTTGAGGGGTATATCAGGCCCGAGTGGCGAACACAGCAGGTTTTTACCTTTGGCTATTCCGCCCTGTTGGTATGGCTGGCCTTAAAATTGCTGCCCAACTTTACTAACTTCATCCCGGTGCGCCTGCTGGCCGAGCTGGGAAAAGCTTCATACCATATTTTTCTGGTGCAGGTAGTATATTTCGGGCTTGCGCAGCAGGACCTGCCGCTGGTGGCGAATATTCTTGTTCCGCTTAGCATCGGCTACCTTTTTTACAAGTATGAGCCCGCACTTTTATTCGGATCCTGAAAGTGCAGGGGTAAACAGATATATACCTTAGTATAAAACTGAATTTTCCGCCTATGTCCGCTAACAAGATGATAGAGGTAGTTTGTGCGATTGTGGAGCAGCACGGTCGTGTTTTGCTAACGCAGCGAAGCGAGCAAATGCGGGAGCCTATGCTGTGGGAGTTTCCGGGAGGTAAGCTTGAATCAGGCGAAACAGAGCAGCAGGCCCTCGTGAGGGAAATAAAAGAGGAATTGGGCATTGACGTGGAACCTTACCACAGGCTCGAGCCTGTGCAGCACCCGTACCCTGGCCACACTGTCGTGCTTATTCCTTACCTATGCCAGTATAACGGGGGCGTAATAAACCTGCTGGAACACCGGGCCTACCGTTGGGCAACACCAGGCGAACTACCTGGCTTTAACTGGTGCCCTGCCGATGTGCCCATTGTTGAGACCTACCTTAAATTGGTGAAAAACAGAGGGTAATTATACTTCCGAAAGCGCGTTTTCCCGTACCTTTGCCTATGATTTACCCAAAACCATTTACGGACCGCATGCAGCGCATGCTCGGGGATGAGGAATTTTCAATCTTCCTGGAAGCACTGCAGCAGGCCCCGCCTGTCAGCGTACGCATCAACACCGCCAAGGCAGCGCCAGCTCCCGGCCTGCAACCTGTACCCTGGACGGAGACAGGTTTTTACCTCCCTGAACGCCCCCTCTTCACCCTCGATCCCGCCCTGCATGCTGGTGCCTACTATGTGCAGGAAGCCAGTTCCATGTTTGTGGAGCAGGCCCTGCGACAGGCCGTAAACCTGAGCGAGCCCTTGCATGTGCTGGACCTCTGCGGGGCACCCGGCGGCAAGTCCACGCACCTGGCCAGCCTGCTTTCCCCCCAAAGTTTACTAGTATCCAACGAAGTAATCCGCAGCAGGGCCTCTATACTTGCCGAAAACATAGCCAAATGGGGCAGCGGCAATGTACTGGTCACCAGCAACGACCCCCGCGACTTTAACAGACTTCCCGGCTTTTTTGATGTGATGGTGGTGGACGCTCCCTGCAGTGGCGAAGGCATGTTCCGGAAGGATGCGCATGCCATGGAAGAGTGGTCGGAGGAAAACGTAAACCTGTGTGCCCAGCGCCAGCAGCGTATCCTGATGGATGTATGGGATTCACTGAGGCCCGGAGGGGTATTAATCTACAGCACCTGTACCTGGAACGAGCAGGAAAACGAGCAAAATATTGCCTGGCTGGCCGAGCAAGAGGGCGCAGAAAGTATAAAACTGCAGCTAGAACCGGAATGGGGCGTAGTGCCGGGGCAGCTGAAGGGCGTGGAAGGCTATCGCTTTTACCCGCACCGCGTGCAGGGAGAGGGCTTCTTTTTGGCGGTCGTGCGAAAAGCAGGTGAGGAGCAGCCACTGCATGGCAAGAGCAAAAAGAAAAAGTATAAACTAAGTATAGCGGGCAAAAAAGAGCAGGCCTTGGTGGCAGACTGGCTGCAGCAGCCCGGGCAGTATACGTTTGTGCAGCACGGGGAAAAAATCTCAGCCATCCCTGAAAACCTCTTCGAAGCTGCCGATGAAGTATACCAGCACCTGTACGTGGTATACGCCGGTACCGAATTGGCCGAGATTTATGGCAAAAAGCTGAAACCGTTGCAGGGGCTGGCGCTTTCCCAGTATCTGGACAGATCGGTTTTCACATCGGCAGAGCTGAGCCTGGAGCAGGCGCTGCGGTATCTGAAAAAAGAAGACACGAGCCTGGGCACCAGCGGCAACGACTGGCTGCTGCTGGAGTATAAGGGGCTTCCCTTGGGCTGGGCCAAGCAAATCGGCAACCGAATCAACAACTATTACCCAAAGGAATGGCGCATCCGGATGGAGCTACCCTCAGAACTGCCCCCCGGTAGTGTGGTCATTGGTTAAAGCGGTAAGTATAAACCGAAGCTTTATACTTTTGCTACTGAGGCAAGTATAAAATATACTCTCCGCCATTCCAGGCAACCTTAGCTGGAACGGCGGAGAGTTAAAGTATAAAGAGAACACATTGATTCAGGGAGCCGACAAAATCATGCCCAATCCTGAAAATCATACTTAATCACTGGTCCTACTCCACAAAAAGCACCAGTCCTTTCAGGTACTCGCCTTCCGGATGGAATATGGAAATGGGGTGATCAGCAGGCTGGGGGAGATGGTGCATGATCTTGATGTTACGCCCCGCCTCGATGGCAGCTGCCATCACAGTGCTGCTGAACAAGTATTTGTCCACCACCTGCGAGCAGGAGAACGTGAAAAGGATGCCACCGGGCTTTATCTTCTTCATGGCCTCCGCGTTAAGCCGTTTGTAGCCCATCAGCGCATTGTGGCGCACGTTTTGGCTTTTGGCAAAGGCGGGCGGGTCCAGCACAATCACATCATACTTGTCTTCTTTCCCTTTCAGGAACTCGAAAGTATCAACGGCAAAGGCCTCGTGCTTCTCCGGTGCCTGACTCAGCTCCCCATTTTTAATCGTTAGGTCGATTGCTTTCTTCGATACGTCTACGGAGTGTACTTCGCTAGCTCCGGCATTCAGGGCGTACACCGAGAAGCCGCCCGTATAGCAGAAAGTGTTCAGCACCGACTTGCCCTTCACGTACCGCGCCAGCAGGTCGCGGTTATCGCGCTGGTCTATAAAGAAGCCTGTTTTCTGGCCGGTTTCCCAGTCGATGTAAAACAGATTTCCGTTTTCCGTCACCACCACGCCGCCTTCCGACTGACCGTAGAGATAACCGTTCTGCGCCTGCACCCCTGCCTTGGCTGGCAGCGACTCAGCGCTCTTGTCGTACACGGCGCGCAGCCTGTCGCCGTAAATCTCCTTCAGTGCCTGCGCCACGAGCTCGCGCACGTTATACATGCCCACCGAGTGCGTCTGCACCACGGCCGTGTCTTTGTAAAAGTCCACGATAAGCCCCGGTACGCCATCGCCTTCGGCATACACCAGGCGGTATACATTGGTGCTCGGGTTGTCGGTGAGGCCAAGGCGCTGGCGGTAATCGTAGGCTTGCTGCACTTTGCGCTTCCAGAAAGTATAATCCGGCGCTACCTGCTCAAAAGAGAAGATGCGCACGGCAATAGAGCCCGGGGCGTAGTGGCCCATACCCAGAAACTCACGCTTGCTGGAGTATACTTCCACCACGTCTCCCTCAGCGGGCTCCGCGTCGGCTTTCTTGATGGCGCCGGAGAAAACCCAGGGGTGTTGACGCTTGAGAGAGTGCTCTTTCCCGGGCGCCAGGTATAATTTAATAAAAGACATTCAGTTGATGTTCGGTTGCTTTTTTATTGACAGATGCTTGTAAATGGCATTAGCCGGATAATTCGTTCCCCTGAGGAGAAAAAAATCTGGCGTTACAAAGGAGAACGGGGCGATCTCCCGCTGCGGTCAATAAAAGTAGTGGGCGTACCGAAACATCAATCTTCTGGCAGTGTTGATTATGGCGGCGAAAGTGCCTGGCAAATTTTTATAGGGTCACGATCCCGAGTTCTTCCAGCTTGGCGTACAGCTTTTGCACCGGCAGGCCTACCACGTTAAAATAGGAGCCTTCGATGCGCGCTATCCCGACCATCCCAATCCATTCCTGAATACCGTAAGCGCCGGCCTTGTCGTAGGGCTTGTAGTGGGTGATGTAGTGGGTAATCTCGGCCTCCGACAGCTGCTTAAAGTATACTTTGGTGATGTCGTGGAAAACGGTTTTCTGCTCTTTGATGAGGATACAAACGCCGGTAATCACCTCATGGTGCGTGCCTGATAACGCCTGCAGCATTTCCTTTGCCTCCTCAAAGTCGGCGGGTTTGTTGAGCACGCGGTCGCCGAGGCAAACAATTGTATCCGCCGTTATCAGCGCTTCGTTTGTGATGTCGGAAGTATAAGCCTCGGCTTTGTGAGATGCTAAATACTCAGCGATCTGTTCCCGTTTCAGGTGGTCCGGAAAATCCTCGTTCACCTCCTTTACCAGCACTTTATACTTCAGGCCGAGGCTGGAGAGCAGCTCTTTGCGGCGTGGCGAGTTAGAGGCAAGCAGCAGCGGCCGTTGTAAATTCATCTTCTTTGATCGAGCTAAATAAAAATCCGCAGATAACTTTTGGGTAGAAGAAAGTCGACTTCTGAGGCATCACGGCGCCGCTGTTGCACACGCGCTTTACCTGCTCCATCGAGATTTCGTTTGTGATCAGGGCCAGGTGCGCCTCGCCCTTGTCTACCTTCCGGATGCAGGCCGTGAAGTTGCGCTCATAGCTAAGGCCTTTATAGTCGCGCTGTTCCTGCCGGAAGATGCCCAGTATTTTCTCAAAGATAAAGTAATGCATCACCGTCAGGTCCAGCTGCTTTACCTCCTCCGGAAAATTCCAGTCGATGAGCTGGTGCATCTCCGGTTTCAGGCGGAGCTTGTAGGCGTTGCCATTCAAGTATAAGCCAAAGGCCCAAAGCTTGCCCACTATCACCTCGTTCAGCTCATAGGGGTCTTCCTTGGGCAGGATGATGAAATACTCCCGCAGCCGCTCCAGGAATTCCTCGTCCGGCATGGGCAGGCTCTTGAGTAAGCGGTGCGTGGGCAGGATGCGCAGGTCGTCGTGCTCGGAGTTGGTCAGGTACATCAGGTGGTAGTTGTAGGGCTCCAGGCCGGTGTGGCCAGGGTGCTGCGCCATCATTTTGCGCCTGTAAAACAGGGAACCCTCGTAGCGATGGTGCCCGTCGGCCAGCAGAATCTTCTTATCGGCCAGCGTCTGCAAAAACAGCTTTATCACCGCATGGTCATGTATCACGGCAAGCACATCGCGCACGCCCTGGTAATCCTCCGTTTCATAGATTGGCGTACGGATGCTCTCATCCATGTAGGGCTCCAGCACATACGCCGGATCGGTGTACAACCCATGGGTAGGGCTCACGTTCAAAAGCGTCTCTTCCAGTAGCTCGATGCGGTCGTTCACGGCGCTGGGGATGGTGTTCTCGTGGCGCAGCAGTACCTTCTCGTGCCAGTCGTAAGCCTTAATGTTGCAGATGAAGCCTTTGCGCACAAACTCCTTGTCGCTGCCGGGCAAACGGAAATACTGGTAATACACGTAGATGCCAGGCAAGCCGTCCTGCAGTAGAATGCCTTTTTCTTTCCACTCCTGCAGCAGCCTGGCCGCATCCCGGGAAGCATTTTCGCCACGCGGCACGGATAGGTGTATGCTGTTAAGCGGAGCCTGGTAGAGCGCCTCCCGCTGCTTGTCCGACACCACGTCGAAGAGCGGAGAGGTCAGCTGTTCTATACTTGTACTCAGGTTATCGTTGTAGCGCCAGGCGCGCAGGGGTAGTATTTCAGCCATTTTTATTCATGCAAAGTATAAGTGAGCCCTGGAAGAGCAACAAGCGTTGCCCTAATCAGGGTGCGAGGCGCTTTACCTGCCAGAGGCCGTTCTCCAGCTCGTAGGCAATACGGTCGTGCAGGCGGCTTGGACGTCCCTGCCAGAACTCTACGTAATCCGGCTCCAGCCGAAAACCGCCCCAGTGCTCCGGCCGTGGTACCAGCTCGGTGCCGGCAAACTTCTCGGCCAGTTCTTTTTCGCGCTGCTCCAGCACCTGCCTCGAGGGGATAACCTGGCTCTGTGGTGACACCCAGGCGCCGATCTGGCTGCCCTTGGGGCGGCTGTGAAAATAGGCGTCAGACTCCTGCGGGCTAACCTTGCCAACTTTGCCCTCTACACGCACCTGCCTTTCCAGCGCCGGCCAGAAGAACGTGAGCGAGGCGTAGGGGCGCTGCTCCAGCTCCTGTCCTTTGCGGCTGTTATAGTTAGTGTAAAAGCTGAAGCCCTGCGCATCCACACCCTTCAGCAGCACCACGCGGGCAGAGGGCCTGCCGGCAGCGTTGACCGTAGACAGCACCAGCGCCGTAGGCTCCTCTGCCTGCGCCTCGATAGCCTCCTGAAGCCATACTTTAAACTGCTCAATCGGGTGGCCGGCAACGGAGTCCTCGGTGAGAGCGTGCTTCCTATAGTTTACCCGGATAGCTGCGATGTTGTGTGTTAAAGCCATAGTGGTTGTTTTGCCCAAAATTATAAAAATATACGTTGGGGCTAAACTAAATACGAGGGCTTTGCGGATTTCGGGTTCCGGATAATACAGTAAGCAAATGTAAATGAGCAAACTGTTAAGCGGTTAACTCAGTATAGCCACAAAAATAAAGAGCGCAGAGCCTTCTGATACAATATTCCACCATTTGCGTATGACAATAAAGATGGTTATTTTTATATGAAAATTTGTAATATAGAAGGCTGTTGTGCTGTCTAGTGTACTGGAAACTACAAATGCGACGAAAGAATGATGGCAGATAGCAAAACGATAAAACCAAGAAGTGGCAGTATTCTGATCTCTGAGCCATACCTGGGCGACCCGAATTTCGAGCGCAGCGTTATCCTGTTGTGCAGCCATGAAGAGGAGGGGTCCTTTGGTTTGGTGCTAAACCGGCCTTCGAACCTTCACCTGTCTGATGTGCTGGATGTGTTTGAGGAGGACTTCGACATGGTGCTGGGGGTTGGCGGGCCCGTGCAGTATAACACCCTGCACTACATACACCGCTTGGCAGACTTGCCTCAGGCAGTGAAGCTGAACGACAACCTGTACTGGGGCGGCGATTTTGAGGTGCTGCGCACCATGATTGACACCGGCCAGGTGGCCAAGGAGGATATTCGTTTTTTCCTGGGCTACTCCGGCTGGACGCCCGGCCAACTGCAGGAAGAGGTAGACAAAAATGTTTGGATAGTGAACAACAATGCTGCAAATAAATTATTTACTTTGGATACCGAAACCCTCTGGCGGAGCATTCTGCGCCAAATGGGCGGTAAGTTTAAGGTGCTGAGCAACTACCCCGACGACCCGCGCCTGAACTAACCCTTTAACGTTGTACCTAACAAGCGAGACATGACAACTGACAAAGAGCATATGGACACCACCGGAGCTGAGGCTAACAAGCCAGAGAACAAGGCGACAGCCGATGAGCAAAAACAGGTTACGCCAAAGCAGGAACCAGCCACAGAAGAAGGCCCTGCCGGGGCAGGGCAGGAGGTGCCGAAGGAGGAGCAGCCGGAGGTAAAGCCTGAGTTGGCAACGGCCGAGGAGGAAGCCACCAGCGAGCAGATAACCGAGACGTTTGCCGAGGCGAACACCAACGTTACCGAGCCGTCCGGGCAGCCAGCCAACACTTCGGACGCTGCTGCAGGCACTGCCACGGCTGACCACCACGATGAGGAGGAGTATGAGGAGGATGACCATACCGACTATAGCCAACTCACACAGGAGGAGCTGCGCCAGCGCCTGTTTGCTGTTCTTAAAAGCCCCGATGCGCTCCGCAAGTATAAAACCATAAGCGAGCTCCAGAGTCAGTACGACCATAAGTTCCAGGCTGAAAGGCACGATGCGCTGGATAAGTTTAAGGAAGAGGGAGGCACGGAAGAAGACTTCGACTACCATACTTCCAAAGAGCACCAGGACCTGGAGAAAATGCTGGCCGCTTACCGCGAGTCGCGCTACCAGCACCGCCAGAGCCAGGAAGAGCAGCGTCAGCGTAACCTGGAGCGCAAGAAAGAGCTACTGGGCAGGCTTCGGGAGCTGGTGGAGTCGGCGGAAACGCGCAACAGTGGCGATGAGCTGAAGAAGCTGCAGAGCGAGTGGAAATCCATTGGCCCGGTACCGGCCGGTGAGGCGCAGGAGCTGTGGGACTCTTACCACGCGCTGCTTGACATCTTCTACAACAACCGCAGCATGTTCTTCGAGCTGAAGGAGCTTGACCGCAGGAGAAACCTGGAGGCCAAGATGCAGCTGATTGAGCGTGCGCAGGCGCTGCAGCAGGAGCCAAGCATCAACAAAGCCCTGCAAGAGCTGCGCCACCTGCACGAGGAGTGGAAAATCATCGGCCCGGTGCCAAACGACCAGCGCGACCCGATCTGGGAGCAGTTCACGCAGGCTTCGGAGAAAGTGCATGAGCGCAGACGTGCCTACCACGAGGAGAGGTCGGTGCGTGAGCAGCAGAGCCTGGTGGTAAAGCGCGGTTTGCTGGAGCGCCTGCAGGAGTTCGCCAACTTCAATACCGACCGCATCAACGAGTGGCGCGATAAAACAGATGAAATCCAGAAACTCAAAGAGGAGTGGGATAAGGCCGGATTGGTGCCCAAAGAGAATGCCGAAGAGGTAAACAAAGCCTTCTGGGGTAACTATAAAGCCTTCTTCCAGCACAAAAACCAGTTCTTTAAAGCGCTGGACGAACAGAAAATGCATAACCTGCAGCTAAAGACGCAGTTGTGCGAGGAAGCCGAAAGCCTGAAGGACAGCACCGACTGGGCCTCCACGAAGGAAAAGCTCATCCAGCTGCAAAAGAAGTGGAAGACGATAGGCCGCGTTCCGGACAAATACTCCGACAAGATCTGGCAGCGCTTCCGGTCGGCTTGTAACGAGTTCTTTGACCGCAAGCAGGCGCAGGAGCAGCACAAGGCCGCTGAACTGGAAAAACTTTCTGCCGAGAAAATGGCTATTTGCGACAAGGTGGCCGATAAGCTTTCGCAGCCAAGCGCTACCGGATCGGTGGAGGAGTTCCAGAGCCTGGTGGAGCAATGGCGTGAGACGGACAAAGACAACAGGCGCACCAGCCCGAAAGCGGAGGACAAGTTTATACAGCTGATGGAGCGCTACCTGGAGCGCGTGCCGGAGCTAAGCCTGGACGAGCGGACCGATATGCTGGTAAAGCTGCAGGTAGAGCGCATCAAGCATAGCCCGGATGCCAGCCAAAAGCTGTACCAGCGCGAGAACACGCTCCGCCGCGAGATTTCCCAGCTGCAGAACGACATCCAGACGCTGCGTACCAACATCGAGTTCTTTGCCCGTTCGAAGAATGCCGACAAGCTGCGCGAGGAGTACGAAGGCCGCATTGCCGATGCCCAAAAACGCATCGCGCACCTGCAGCATCAACTGGATGCTTACAGAGGCTAAAAATTTTTCTCCTGACTCTCAATTTTTTAGGGATGGTCAGGAGAAAAATTTGAGACGGGTATTTGCAGAATTAAATCTAAGCTATACCTTTGCATCGCTTTAACACAATAAAGCAGCACAAAAAAGGTTAAGCCTCCTTAGCTCAGCTGGTAGAGCAACTGACTTGTAATCAGTAGGTCGCTGGTTCGATCCCGGCAGGGGGCTCTTTTTTAGATTTGCAGATTTAATAATGTGCAGATTTGGAAATTAAATTTGGAGCCTGAGGTTGATTGCCTCCTTTCAAATTCACCAACCTTCAAATTAGTGCATGCCTCCTTAGCTCAGCTGGTAGAGCAACTGACTTGTAATCAGTAGGTCGCTGGTTCGATCCCGGCAGGGGGCTCAAAAACGGAAAGCCTTCAGAGAAATCTGAAGGCTTTTTTCATGCCTATACTTTTTGCTTCCCCATACTTTATCCACCCGCTTTCATCCCGGCAGTTTTTCTTTTTTACGCGGATAATGGTTTATTTAGCACTTCCTTTTTAACGCATACTATGAAACTGATAGAGGTAAACACACCCGAGCTTGCCCAGGAGTTCCTAATGCTGCAGGTGCGGATGTATAAAAACGACCCCAACTATATTCGCCCGCTGGATAAGGACGTGAACAATGTTTTTGACCCTGCCAAGAACAAGCTGCTCCGCGACGGAGAGGCGATCCGCTGGATACTGCAGGACGAAAAAGGCAAGTCTATAGGCCGCGTGGCGGCTTTCATCAACAAGCGCACCGCCAGGTCTGCCGAGCAGCCCACAGGCGGCATGGGTTTTTTCGACTGTATCAACAACCAGGAAGCAGCCAACATGCTGCTTGATGCCTGCCGTGAATGGCTAAAGGAGCGCGGCATGGAAGCCATGGACGGCCCGATAAACTTTGGGGAGCGCGATAAATGGTGGGGTGTGCTGATCGATGGCTTTTACGAGCCGACCTATTGTATGCACTACAACTTTCCATACTACCAGCAACTGCTGGAAAATTATGGCTTTCAGCTATACTTTAAGCAGTATACGTACTACCGCAAAATAAACGAAGCGATTCCGGAGAAGTACCGGGCAAAAGCCGATCGGGTGCTGGCCGACGAGAACTACCATTTCCGCCACCTCGATAAAAAGAACCTGGCAAAGTATACCAACGACTTCCGCGAAGTATACAACAAGGGCTGGGCCAAGCACGAAGGCGTAAAGGCCATGACAGAGGCTCAGGCAGCGGCCATCATGAAGCAGCTAAAGCCTATCCTGGACGAGCGCATCATGTGGTTTGCCTACTACAACAATGAGCCGGTGGGCTTTTTTATCGCTATCCCGGAACTGAACCAGCTTTTCAAGTATAACAACGGCAAGCTGGATTTGTGGGGCAAGCTAAAATTCCTGTTCAACCGCTGGAGGGGCGCCTGCAAAACGATGTATGGCATCGTGTTCGGCATCACCCCGGAGCACCAGGGCAAGGGCGTGGAGGCAGCCATGATCGTGTCTGCCGGCAAATTGGTTATCGGAAACCCGAGCATCCCTTACTACGACCTGCAGATGAACTGGATCGGCGACTTTAACCCCAAGATGATGCGCCTGGTAGAGCAAATCGGTGGCAGGATCTACAAAACGCACGCCACTTACCGCTACCTCTTCGACAGAAACAAGGAGTTTGTGCGCGCCAAGATAATGCACTAAACAAGTACAGCACGAGCCCCGGCGAAGTATAAGCCGGGGCTCGTCGCTTTAACGCACGCTGCGCAGATCCAGATCGGTAATGAACTTAGGTTTCGATACCTCTTCCCATTCCCAGCCCAGGTACTGCAGCATCGCAAGTAAAGCCCTGCGCCGCTTGTCAACCTCCTCCGGCAGCTTCTCCTCCTGCAGCTGTAGCGGAACACCAGCCTCCTTTAGCTGCTTCATGTCCAGGTGCGGTTTCTCTGAGTCTTTTGGTGTTGGCGTGATGGCGGTAAGCGACTCTAAGAACGTGGTGATGGCGTGGCGCACCGGCACCAATGACTGGTCTGAAGGCCGTTTTTCCTTGGGCACATACAATAGCAGGATGGTAAGGGCCTCATCTAAAGCGACCAGGTTTAGCAGCAGCGCTACCGATCTTTCAGCGTGGTAAAAGTAATGCAGCAGCGGATAGGCTAAGTGCAGCTGTCCCTGCTTTGCCACTGGCTGGGCCAGCCCACTAAGGTGCTGCTCAAGGCTTTTAAAGTCTTCTCCATTCCAGCTGTTTAGCAGCATCTGCTGCGGACTATCGCCTATAGCGGCAATGTCTATACTCAACGACCGGCGCTCGGTTGTAGCCGAAAGGATAGGCACCATATAGGTGATAGCTGTGGTGATGAGCACGAGCCCCGTAAAAGAAATAAAAGCCGTCAGAATACGCCAGGCCTGGGTGCCTCCCTTAAAATCGCCGTTGCCCAGCGTGGAGAGGGTGTACCCTGTAAAGTATATCCTGTCCCAGCTATCGGCCGGAACCTCTGTGGTGCTATCTACCACAGCTCTTGCGTCAGAAAAATACAGCAGCGTGTAGCCCGTCCATAACAGAAGCAGCCAGCCGAGGATGGTGCTCATGATGATGACGATGCCTGCCCCACGAAGTGCCTTGCGGGTTTTCAGCAGGTCGCTTGCGACGAGGAACAGCCGCCAGAGGAACGAAGACAAAGAATTGCTCACCGGCCCAGCGCCCCGCGGCGCAAAAGTGGTGTACAGTAAATCGTAAATCCCTAAGCCGATAATTAAGATACCCAGAACCAGGTAAAGTGCTTCACTCATAAAGTATCAACCTCAGTTTTGCCTTGGCAGCAAGCCAGCTTGTTTATACCTTTACAGGATGGGCCCGGTTGCAAGAGCTACCAGGCAGAGGCAAACTTTACTTGTTGGGAGTTGTTGTAAGAGCAGTTTTGCGCAATTCTCATTTTATCTCAGATGGATTCTTTAACACAGATAGTTTTAGGTGCCTCGGTGGGCGAGGCAGTAGCGGGCAGGAAACTGGGCAATAAGGCGCTGCTGTGGGGAGCCATTGCCGGCACCATTCCGGATTTGGACGTGCTCCTGAACCCGTGGCTTGACACGGTGCAGCAACTGAGTTTTCACAGGGCCGCCACGCACTCCTTCCTTTTTGCGCTTGTCGTTTCGCCTATACTTGGCTGGCTGCTGCACCGGCTCTATAAAAACCAACCGGCCACCATGCGCGACTGGACGCTGCTGTTTTTCCTCGGCTTCGTAACACACGCCCTCCTCGACAGCTGTACTACCTGGGGCACCCAGCTATTCTGGCCCTTCTCTAACTATGGTGTGGCCTTCTACAACATCTTTGTGGTCGATCCCCTGTACACGCTGCCTTTCCTGGCGCTGGTAATACTAGCGGCCTTCCACAGCCGCCTGAGCCCAAGGCGACGCTACCTGAACAATGCCGCCCTTGCCATTAGCTCGCTGTACCTGCTGTGGTCTTTTGCAGCAAAGGGCGCGGCTAACAATGTGTTCGAGCAAAGTATGGCTGTGCAAGGCGTACCTTATTCTTCCTACATCAGCAAGCCAACGCCCATGAACACGGTTTTCTGGTCGGTGACGGCCAAAGGAGAGGACGGTTTTTACAATGGCTTTTACTCATTGTTAGATGAAGACAAGCAGGTTAAGTATGATTTTGAACCTCAGAACGCAGCACTGCTGGATCCGCTTCGCGGGCACCCGAAACTGGAGCGCCTGCTGGAGATAACCAAGGGCTACTACACCGTGGAGCAGGATGACAATGGCGCCATACTTATCAACGACCTGCGGTTCGGCAAGTTTGATGGCTGGCAGGAGAGTGGCGGCGGCTACGTGTTTGTTTACAAAGTATGGAAGGATGCGGACGGGGAGCTACGGTTCGAGGAAGTAAATAACAGGCCGAAGGTCGATCAGCAGTACCTACAGATGTACTGGAACCGCATACTGGGCAGGTCCGTCTAAGCAGGTGCGGTTATACTTTGCCAACACAATTCTGGTTTATACTTAACATCATTTAAGAAAACGAAAATGGCTGATAGCAGATGGGGATTGCACGGCAAAAAAGCCGTGGTTACCGGTGGCTCCAAGGGCATTGGAGAGGCTACGGTTAAAGAGTTGCTGGCGCTTGGCGCCGAAGTACTTGCCGTGGCCCGCAAGCAGGAAGCGCTGGATAGTATGCAAGAGCAATTCCCGCAGGGGCTTTATACGTTGGCGGCGGACGTGAGCGAGCCAGCGGGCCTCGAGGCGGTGGCCGCTTGGGTGCAGCAGGAGTGGGGCAAGCTGGATATCCTGGTGAACAATGCCGGCACCAACATCCGCAAGCCCACGGCAGACTATACTTCTGAGGAGTATGACTTCATCATGCAAACCAACCTGCGGTCGGCCTTTGAGCTGAACAGGCTGCTCTACCCGCTGCTGCAGCAGTCGGAGCAGGGAAATATTGTGCATATAACCTCGGTGGCCGGGTTGGTGCACGTGCGCACCGGCAGCATCTACGGGATGACGAAAGCCGCCCTGACGCAACTTACCCGTAACCTGGCCGCGGAATGGGCAAAAGACGGCATACGCGTAAATGCCGTGGCTCCCTGGTACATCAGCACCCCGCTGGCGCAAACCGTGCTGCAGAACCCCGAGTTCTACAACAAAGTCATCAGCCGCACGCCTCTGCAAACGATCGGAAAACCGGAGGATGTAGCCGGTGCTGTGGCCTTCCTGTGCATGCCTGCGGCAGCCTATATTACCGGCCAAACCATCGCCGTGGACGGAGGCTTCACCGTGAATGGATTTCACCCGCTCTAAGGGTGTTTTTCAACGCCTGACGAGGCGCTAATTAAGTGGCAGATTACTGTTTAATGTCAGCAAAAATGCTTATTTTTGTATGATATGGATTTGCGTGCGCGGCAAGTATGGCTGGCGCTCCTAATTTGAAACCATGACACACAAAAAACCACTCTTCATCCTTAGCCTCGCGCTTCTCTCCGCTTCTTTAGTTTCCTGTAAACCAGCCTGTCCTATCGGTCCCTGCCAGGTGCGCATGGAGCACATCCACGGCGACACCGAGTACCGCGGCCAGCCTATCTGGAAGAAACAGAACCCCAGGGTGGGAGAGAAGTTGGATAAGGTTTCTCAGGAAAAACAGCACGTAGGCCGCTCCAAAGCCAAAAATAAGGAATAAGCTATATAGGCAGTGAGGCCAATTTTGCCTAACTTGCCCTTTCTTACATACCATTTAATTTTACACCTTTTAACATGCAAGAAGGCGAAAGAATAATACCGATTAACATTGAGGACGAGATGCGCGGTGCGTATATCGACTACTCAATGTCAGTTATCATTTCAAGAGCCTTACCCGATGTTCGGGACGGACTAAAGCCTGTGCACCGCCGCGTGCTTTACGGAATGTCTGAACTGGGGGTATCCTATAACAAGCCGTACAAGAAATCTGCCCGTATCGTTGGGGAGGTGCTGGGTAAGTATCACCCGCACGGCGACTCCTCCGTGTACGACACCATGGTGCGTATGGCCCAGGACTGGTCGCTGCGCTACCCACTGGTTGATGGCCAGGGTAACTACGGCTCTATCGACGGCGACTCGCCGGCAGCCATGCGTTACACCGAGGCACGCCTGAAGCGCATTGCCGATGAGCTCTTGGCTGACTTGGACAAGAACACGGTAGACTTTGTCCCGAACTTCGACGACTCGCTGAAAGAGCCGAGCGTGATGCCTGCCAAGTTCCCGAACCTGCTGGTGAACGGCACATCGGGCATTGCGGTAGGTATGGCCACCAACATGGCACCCCACAACCTCACCGAAGTTGTAAACGGCATCATCGCCTACATCGATAACAATGAGATTACCATTGCCGAGCTGATGCATCACATCACCGCCCCCGACTTTCCGACGGGCGGTATTATCCACGGGTACGACGGGGTGAAAGCCGCCTTCGAGACAGGACGTGGACGCGTGCTGATGCGTGGCCGTGCTATTTTTGAGACAACCCCAAGCGGTAAGGAGCAGATCATCGTAACCGAGATCCCTTACATGGTGAACAAAGCTTCGCTGATTGAGAAGACAGCCGCGCTTGTAAACGAGAAAAAGATAGAGGGCATTGCCGATCTGCGTGATGAGTCTGACCGTGAGGGCCTGCGCATTGTGTATGACCTGAAGCGCGATGCCATCCCGAACGTAGTGCTGAACAACCTCTACAAGTATACAGCGCTTCAGTCGTCTTTCGGGGTGAACAACGTGGCCCTGGTAAAAGGCCGCCCGATGACCCTGAACCTGAAGGACCTGATCAAGCACTTCGTAGACCACAGGCACGAGGTAGTTGTCCGCAGGACACAGTATGAACTGGATGAGGCCAGGAAACGCGCCCACATTCTGGAAGGCTTGCTGATTGCGCTTGACAACCTGGATGAGGTAATCAACCTGATCCGTTCCTCACGTGACCCGGAAATTGCCAGAACAGGCCTGATGGAGCGCTTTGCCCTGTCGGAGATTCAGGCTCGTGCAATTCTTGATATGCGCCTGCAGCGCCTTACCGGCCTGGAGCGCGATAAAATCCAGCTGGAGTACCAGGAGATCATGAAGCTGATCGATTATCTGACCTCGGTGCTTAATGACGAAGGTCTCCGTATGCAAATCATTAAAGACGAGCTTGCCGAGATAAAAGAGCGTTATGGTGACGTGCGACGTACCAGCATTGAGGCCAGCACAGGCGATATCTCCTACGAAGACATGATTCCGGAGGAGAACATGGTGATCACCATCTCCCATGAAGGCTATATCAAACGCACCTCACTGAGTGAGTACCGCAGCCAGAGCCGTGGCGGTGTAGGCTCCAGAGGAGTGGCCGCTTCCAAGGAAAGCGACTTTACTGAGCACCTTTTCATCGCCAACACGCACCACCACATGCTGTTCTTTACAGAGTTCGGGCGCGTGTTCTGGCTGAAAGTATACGAGATTCCGGAAGGAGGGAAGACGACCAAAGGCCGGGCCATCCAGAACCTCATTCAGATAGAGAAGGATGATAGCGTACGTGCCGTGCTAAACGTGCACGACCTTAAAAACCAGGATTACGTACTCAACCATAACCTGGTGTTCATCACCGAGCAGGGCACTATCAAGAAAACTGTTCTGGAAGCGTATTCGCGCCCAAGAACCAATGGTATCAACGCCATCTCCATTAACGAGGGCGACCGCCTGCTTGACGTGCAGCTGACAACGGGTAACAGCGAGATTGTTATTGCGTTGGAGTCGGGTAGGGCCATCCGCTTTAACGAGTCGCATGTGCGCCCAATGGGCCGTACGGCGGCGGGTGTGCGTGCCGTAACCCTGGCCGGACCAGACGACAAAGTTGTTGGTATGGTTTGTGTAGAGAATGAGAGCACGAACCTGCTGGTGGTGTCGGAGCATGGCTACGGAAAGCGCTCACCGCTGGAAGAGTACCGCATTACCAATCGCGGTGGTAAAGGTGTTAAGACACTGAACATCACCGATAAAACGGGTAAACTCGTTGCGATAAAAGGCGTAACGGATACAGACGACCTGATGATCATCAACAGGTCTGGTATCACGATTCGCCTGCACGTGAATGAGCTGCGTGTAATGGGCCGTGCCACACAAGGGGTGCGCCTGATTAAGTTAATGGAAGGAGATCAGATCTCATCGGTGGCGAAAGTGGAAGTGGAGCCGGAGGAAGATGTTGAAGAAATGGTGCTGGAGCAGTCTGACCTTGCGCCTGATGATTCGCTGCAGCCGGACACGATGATAGATCCTGAAACCACTGACGAAGTATAAACCAGTACTTACGGCTTATTTCTCAAGTATAAATACATTTAAGCAAACAACACAAACCATTATCTACGTATGAAAAAAGTTCTTTTGACAGCCTTAGTAGCCGGTACCATCTCGGTTGCAAGCGCTCAGAACTCGGCTGTGAACAGTGCAGTCCTGAACCATAAGAATGGTACGCTTGACAAGGCACTGGCTGACATCGAGAAGGCGACAGAGCATAAGAAAACAAAAGACAAAGCAAAAACATGGTTCTACCGTGGCGTTATCTACCAGGACATGATCGGCAACCCGATCTATGGCAAGATGACAGATGAGAACACGCCAATGGTAATCCTGGAGTCTTTTGACAAAACAGTGGAGTTGGACGGCCAGAACGGCGAGTTTGCCAAGCAGGTGCCGGAGCGCAAGCAGATGCTGTACGGCCAGGTGCTGAACCAGGCGGTTGAATTCCACAACAACCAGGACTGGGCCAATGCCATTGAGAAGTATGAACTGGCGCACAAAATCAGCCCGGAGGATACTACGGCCGTGCTTTATGCAGCCTATGCTTCAACCGCTGACAACAAGTATGACCAGGCTATCGGCTTCTACGATGAGCTCCTGAAAATGGGCCACAAAACCGAGGACGTATACAAAGCCAAAGTACAGCTGCAGCAGGCAACCGAAGCGAGCGATGAGGCGGTAATGGCAACGCTGGCCGACGGCCTGAAAGCGCACCCGAACAGCGTGTACCTGATGCAGGAAGAGCTGAAATACTACCTGAAGAACGACCGTGCAGACGAGGCGCTTGCCAGACTTGACAACGCTATTGCCGCAGATCCTAAAAACGCCAGCCTGTACGCTGTAAAAGGCAACCTGCTGGAGCGCAAGAAGGATTTGGAAGGCGCGACACAGGTGTACAAAAAAGCCATCGAGATTGATCCTAACAACTTCGACGCTTACTACAACCTGGGGGTGATGGAGTACAACAAAGGCGCTGAGGTAAACAATAAGGCAGCCAAGATGGACTACAGAACATACCAGAAACAGGGAAAGGCTTTAGAGGCTACTGCTAAGAAGCATTATCAGGAGGCGTTGCCATACTTTGAGAAAGCGCACCAGATCCAGCCGGAAGATAAGTCTACTATCCAGAACCTGGTAAACATTTACACTCGTTTAGGTCGTAAAGCCGACGCTGAGAAATTCTCTGCCAAGCTTAACTAAGACTTCAATTTAACGAACTAGAGAAGGAGAGGCTGTAAGGCTTCTCCTTTTTTTGTTGGGATAACTTTCTATGAAGTATAGGCAGCCTCGGGTGCATTGAAAGTATAAACAAGGGTTTAGATGGATATTACTTAACATAATATAAATTATAGGACTTATAATGTACGATGAAAATCATCTATTTTAAGTGTCACTCATAATGTGCTTTATGTTAAGTAGAATAGTCGGATTTGGGTGATTGACAATTGTCGCTGTTGCCCAACCACCTGCAGGATTAATCAAACGTAGTATGTGACGCCACCTAAGGCAAAACCGCAACTAAACAAATTGCCGCGTCGTTCATATCAAAAATATAACATCCTTATATAGGCTTCTATTATAGAGCTTCTTAAGGAAGATTATCAAACTAAGGAACTATGAAAAAATATATGTTTAGTGCAGCAATGGCCGGTGTGCTGTTGCTGTTTAATTTCTGTGCCACCAACCCCGTTACCGGCAAAAAAGACATTGTACTCATGTCTGAGGAACAGGAAATTGCCTTGGGTGCGCAGTCCGACCCGGCTGTTTTGGCCCAGTTTGGACTGTATGAGGACAAATCCCTGCAGCAGTTTATCCAGCAGAAAGGTCAGGCCATGGCTGCAGTTTCACACCGGCCCGGGTTAAAGTATGAATTTAAGGTGGTGGACTCCCCTGTGATTAACGCCTTTGCCTTGCCGGGCGGCTATGTATACTTTACGCGGGGCATTATGGCGCACTTTAACAACGAGGCGCAATTTGCCGGTGTGCTCGGACACGAAATCGGGCATATCACGGCGCGCCATTCGGTGCAGCAGCAATCCAAAAGCACGCTGGCACAGCTAGGCCTTATTACGGGCATGATTATCTCGCCTGAGATCGCCCAGCTGGGTAATGAACTTTCTCAGGGACTGGGCTTGCTCTTCCTCAAGTTTGGGCGCGACGATGAGCGTGAGTCTGATGAACTGGGTGTTGAGTATTCGACTAAAATTGGCTATGACGCCTCGCAAATGGCCGATTTTTTCCAGACGCTGCAGCGCCAGCAGGAAAGCAGCGGCCAGATGATTCCGGATTTTCTCTCCACGCACCCCAACCCCGCCGACCGCTATGCCACGGTTCATAAACTGGCTGATACCTGGAAGAAAAAGGAGAACCTGACAAACGCCAAAGTGGGTCGCGACAGCTACCTGAATTTAATAGATGGCATTGTGTATGGCGAAGACCCTAGGCAAGGTTTTGTAGAGAACAGCGTATTCTACCACCCGGAGCTCAAATTCAGATTCCCGGTGCCCTCGGGCTGGGCGCACCACAACTCCCCGCAGGTTTTCCAGATGGCTCCCCAGGACGGCAGTGCGATGATGAACCTGATGCTCGTGCCCGGCGACAACCTGGAGACAGCGGCCCAAACCCTGCTCAAGAACTTCAACCTGGAGCCTGTTGAGTCGAAGAGCGTTACCGTGAATGGTCTGCCTGCTATTGCCGTGGTAGCTGATCAGAAACAGGAACAGCAGGTAATCCGCACCCTGACCTATATTATCCGCTACGGCAACTATAACTATAGCCTGATGGGTATTACTACCGCCAACAACTTCAACAACTACTTTCAGACCTTCACCAATACCATGCAGAACTTTGCCGAGCTAACGGAGGCTGACAAACTAAACCGGAAGCCGGAGCGCATTCGTATCATCACCGTGCCGCAAAGCGCCACCTTGTCGCAGGTATTGCAGAACAACAACATAAAGCAGGACCGCCTGGAAGAGTTCGCTGTCCTGAACGGCATGCAGCTCTCCGACCGCTTGGAAAAGGGTACCTTGGTAAAAGTGGTGTCGCATTAAGAAATTCATTGAAGGCAATCCTTTTACCGGCCTCCTCATTGGAGGCCTTTTTCATGATAGGCTGGCTCCTCTCCTATGCTGGCGTTGCCTCTATTTGTAAGGCTTTACACAAGGTTTCTGTGTGTTTATTTTTAAAAAAGTATAAATTTAGAGTTTCATAGCTTTCAGAGCTACGGCAAGTATAATTTTTCCACTGCCAGTTCGTAAGAGATTATGAACTCCAAAAACTATTGAGCCTTGCGAAAACTATTACTGCTTATCACCCTTTTTCTGCTCTCCTCTCCCCTTTTCAGCCAAAGCCACACGGAAGTGGTTGCCGAGTCAGGCGATGGTATTTACCTGTTGCTGCGCCGCCATGGCCTCGATCCCAGCCAGCACCTGGATTCGTTTGTGGAGCTAAACCAGGAGAAGCTGGGCAGCAACAATAGCCTTTATGCCGGTAGAACTTATTTATTACCGACGGCTTCTGCAGCTGCCGCTCCCATAGAGACAGCGCCTGCCACTGCTGCCACTAAGGCTGCCCCGGCTGTGCTTGTGGAGCCCCTCTTTGGGAAGAATTATGAGCGCGTGGAAATAAAGGACAACCAATTGCAGGGAGCCGTTTTTTACCTGGTCACTGGCCACAGCGGCCCCGATCCGGGAGCCATCGGAAAGTATGGCCCATATATGCTGAGCGAAGACGAGTATGCCTATGATGTGACCATCCGCCTGGCTCGCCGGCTGATGGAGCATGGCGCCACAGCTTACATGATCATCCAGGACCCGGATGATGGGATTCGGGATGAGCCTATCCTGAAGATGGATACCGATGAGGTTGGTTATTTCGGAAACCCCATTCCGTATGGGCAGAAAGAACGCCTGCGCAGCCGGGTGGCCGATATTAACCGCTTAGCGGCCCGTCATAAAGGAGCGCACCAGCGCATGATCTCGGTGCATATTGATAGCCGCAGCCATGGCAAGAACATTGATGTGTTTTTTTACCACCACGAAAACAGTTCTCCCGGCAAAGCCCTGGCGCAGCGCATACACGAAGTCTTTACCTCCAAGTATAACCGGCACCAGCCCAACCGCGATTATTTTGGTACCGTTACGCCGCGCAGCAGTTTGTATGTGATAAAGTATAGCCACCCTCCCACCGTGTTTGTGGAGCTGGGCAACATCAAAAATGACAAAGACCAACGACGCTTCGTGATACCCAACAACAGGCAAGCCCTGGCGAATTGGCTTTGCGAGGGTATTCTGGCAGACTACAAGGCCAGTAGACAAGTAAACTAATGCAGGAAGGAGCGCAACAGTGCTCCTTTTTTATTGCAGTGTGCTGCACCGCCCCGATACCCATGATAACCTTACTTAAACTTCCCCGTTTAAAGTGGCTGTATTGCACTAAAAGTATAGCATCATATTCTAAATATTGCTATAGAGTAATACTTCTTAAGTTTTTATTTCACTTATTTTAATTAATCCAAGCTATGAAGAAGTTGAATTGGTTGTTCCTGCTGTGCCTGAGTTTTGCATTTGTAGCCTGCGACGACGACGATGAGGATGTGGACCTGGACATTACGGCGCCAACCATCACTATTAGCTCCCCGACCGAGAATGCGGTCTATGCACCGGGCGATGAAGTGGTTTTTAGAGCCAATGTGACCGATGATCAGGGCCTGGAGAACATCAAGGTTTTTGTTACCAACCCCACCGGAAACACCAGCGAAATTGAAGACGACGACATCAGTGATTTCCTGAACGATAACCGCCAGAAAAGCCTTGACCTGAATATATCGCTCCCGGCCGATGCGCCGGAGGGTGCCTACATCATGACGATAGAGGCCACCGACGAGCAGGGTAATACGGCAGAGGAATCGGTAACGATAAGCGTTGCGCTCCCTTAATACCAGCGTTATACTTTAAAGACCTTCTATTAAGAAAGCAACCGGCTCAGCACTTTGGGCCGGTTGCTTTTTTTGTGAACCATGGGAGCATATAACCCCGGCACTTAACCGGCATGCGGAAAGCAGCAAGCAAAGTATGTAACCTGAAAAGTATAAACAGCCATTTGAAAGTATAGAAATTAAATTGCCATGAGCCCACGTATAACGCCGTCTTATACTTTTAGGGGCGGCATTTTGCCATACTTAGGTTTATACTTTTACTGCAAGTATAAAGCCCCTTATCCTTACCGAATACAAAAAGTGCAATTATTGTATTCTGAGATCTGCAGATTTTTTCCGTTTAGCGGTGTTTCTGTGCTGATACACAATTCTTTATCTTCAAATCTACCAACTAAGTACGGCCGACCTCGTTAAAATAAGTACCATTATAGTTAAAAATGGTGCAAATACTATGTTACACTTATACAAGGAAGGCTATGAAAAAGGTATCTCTACTCATCGCATTTATTTCAATTTTGAGCTTTAGCGCCAGTGCCCAGATTACAGAAGAAATCCAGGACAGGGCACCGCAGACATCGGCAGCGGTTGCCTATGATGCCATACAGGAAGGAAACTGGATAATCGGAGCCACACTTGGCAACGTGGGGTTCAACTTCAAGTCAGATTTCTTTTCGCTAAACATTAACCCACGTGCCGGCTACTTCATCAGTGATAATGCGGCCATCGGTACGGAAGTGCAGCTGGGGCTGGATATCTACGACGGAGGTGAGACCTTCCGCTACGGCCTCACCCCTTTTGTGCGTTATTACTTTCCGGAAGGAGCAACGGCAACAGGGCGCTGGTTTGGTGAGGGCGTGGTAGGAATTGGCGGTAGCTCTGAAGAGGACAGCGAAGGCGACTCTGTTTTCTCAGGCGTGTGGGGCCTCCGGGCGGGCTACGCGCACTTTATAGCGCAGCACGTGGCCCTGGAGGCTATACTTGGCTACACCCGTACCAGCGCGGATATCTCTGTAGGCAACGGCGAGTCGGGCCTGAACCTGGCTTTGGGCCTGCAGATATACTTGCCCGGCGGCAGATAAGAATTGCTAACCAGCTAAAAGTATAAGAGCCGCTAAGAATTCAGCGGCTCTTTGTTTATTTCTGTTTCAGAACTTGTTTCGAAATGGTATCATCCCCATCTATCTTGTGGGTATACTTTAACCCAAGCAGTTTGGCCACAACATCATACACCTGCACGTTGCTGAAAGGGCCTGTCTTTACGCCTTGCTTAATGTCCGGTCCCCAGGCATAGAACACAGTGTGCATTTCCTTTACAGCCTGCGGGTCGTAGCCGTGGGTGCCGGGCGATGGCTTACGACTGGAGAAATGAAATACCTTCGGCGCGTCGGTCAGCAGCAAGATATCTCCTACGCGCTTATACTTATCGGCCTTCTTGCCATAATGCAGGTGCTTGGGCAGGTTGCCCTTGGTATATACCTGGTAAGCGCCGTTTGCTTCCTTTTTCAGCTTCTTGTAGGTTGGCTTGATGGCTTTTTTGTCTTTGGCGTGAAGTTCCACCACCATCCCTCCACCCGATACCAGGAACTTAGCTGTGTCTACAGCCGCAGGCAGCGGCAAGGTGTTCTCCTGGTCTATCTGTATCATGCCGTGGTCGGATACAAACAGGTAGTTTACCGGTAGGCCTGTGGCGGCCACGGCTTCTGTTAGTTGTCTCAGGCGCTCATCCAGTTCTTTTACTGCCTGCGCGGTCTCGGGGGCATCCGGGCCATACCGGTGTCCGGCATGGTCCACCTCCGGAAGGTAGAACGTTATAAGATGCGGCCGCTGCTCCTCCGGCAGGCTTAGCCATTTCACCACCGTTTTAACACGCTCTTCAAAAGGGATGCCCTCGTGATACTTAAACCAATAGGTGGGGCGGGTATTCTGAACCGGCGCCTCGGAGCCTACCCAGTAGTAGCTCGCCGACAGCATCTGGTTTTGCTCGGCCAGCACCCAGAGCGGCACCCCGCCGTACCAGCTGGCATCCTCCACCTGCTTTCTGTCGCGCATGGAGTAGTGCTCCTGCCGCTGCGGGTCGTAAAAATAGTTGTTGATGAGCCCGTGCGTGGCCGGGTACATGCCCGTTACCAATGTATAGTGGTTGGGGAAAGTCTTGCTCGGAAAAGACGGCACCAGCGACTCGGCCTGCACGCCCTGCTCGCGAAGCTCCTTCAGGTAGGTGGCATTAAACTTATCGGTGTAGTCGTAGCGGTAGCCATCGGCAGAAATCATGATGACATAGGGCTTCTGCATTTGTTCGGGGCTGTTCCGGCGTCCCGGCTCCACATGCTGGACGGTATCTACCTGGGCCCATGCCGGACTTGACAGCAGCAGGGCAAGTATAAACAGGGTGATGCGTTTCATGCCGCAAAGGTAAGCCGAAGCCACAAACAAAGTATAGCCCTTTTGTTATTTCACCGTTAAATATGCTCATTCAAAGTATAATCCTAAGGTTAGGTAGCTATTTATGCTTATTATTGATGTATATCAGTTTTTCTATACGTTCATCTTTTTACCTTCGCCCACGTAAATCTACCAATCTCAGCTTCTTATGAATCCAGAATCCGCACCGATACAACTAGAATTCCTGGGTGGCGCAGGCACCGTAACTGGGTCCAAAATCCTTATCCGCACGCAACGCCACCGGGTACTGATTGATTGCGGCATGTTTCAGGGCCTGAAGCAACTGCGCCTCCTGAACTGGGGAAAGCTTCCGGTGGATGTGGAGCAACTCGACGCGGTTATACTTACCCACGGCCACCTCGACCACTGCGGCTACCTGCCGGTGCTGGTGAAGAACGGCTACTCCGGCCCTATTCATGCTACCACCCCTACCCGCGACGTAGCTGATGTTATCCTTCGAGACAGTGCCCGCATACAGGAAGAGGACGCCTTACAGGCCAACAAGTATGGGTACACCAAGCACCGTCCCGCCCGGCCGCTTTACACGGAAGAGGATGTAGACCGCACCATGCCGCTTTTTGAGATACACAACGCGGGCGAATGGGTGATACTGAACGAAGACTTTAAGTTCTGCTTCCGCAATAGCGGGCATATACTTGGCTCGGCCATTGTAGAGCTGAAGTGCCAGGGGCATAAATTCGTGTTTTCCGGTGACCTGGGCCGCAGAAGGCCCCTGCTGATGGAGCCGCCCGCGCTGCTGCGCGACGCAGATTTCCTTGTGCTGGAATCAACCTACGGCGACAGGCTGCACAGCCAGATTTCGGCGTATGAGGAAATGGCGGAGGTCGTGAACCATACCTATGAGAAAGGCGGCGTGCTGGTGATTCCGAGTTTTGCCGTAGAGCGCGCCCAGGAACTGCTGCTGATTCTGAACACGCTGCGCGAGGAGAAAAGCATCCCTCCCATTCCCATCTATCTCGACACGCCCATGGGCATCGACGTGACCGAGCTTTACCTGCACCACCGCGAGTGGCACAGCCTTTCCGACAGCGAGTGCGAAACCATGATGCGCGATGTACAGGTGGTACGCCAGTTTGAGCAGAGCCTGCGTGTGCTGGATAAAAAAGGACCAAAGATTGTAATTGCGGGCAGTGGCATGGTGACAGGTGGTCGCGTGCTTTATTACCTGGAAAGGCTGCTTGGCGGTAAGGAGAATACCATCCTTTTAGTGGGATTTCAGGCACCTGGCACCCGGGGCAACCTGCTTCGCTCCGGCGCTAACGAGCTGAAGATCCATGGTAACTATCACAAAGTGCTGGCAGAGGTAAGGCAAATTGGCTCGCTTTCCGCCCACGCCGATCAGGGTGAGCTGATGTGGTGGCTGAGCCATTTTAAGGAAGTGCCCCTTCAAACTTTCCTCAACCACGGCGAAGCCCAGGCCAGCGAGGCTTTGCGCCTTAAAATAACGGATGAGCTCAACTGGCCTGTTACCATCGCGCAAATGGGGGTGACGTATGAGTTGTAAGGGTGGTTATTTGTATACTCCATACAACATTGCTTGGAATGAAGGAGGTTGCTGCAGTTTTTAGATCTGTGTAAGTCAACTTTTATACTTTGGCTATATTTCCATTCACTCGCTGGCGCGGGTTTGCAACCCGTGTCTAACTATGATGTTGGATTTGTAATCCAACTGGCTCGCAGAGTCATACTTTTACTTTGGCTATACTTTCTTAGCCGCTGCTTCCTTCCATTTGAACCAAGCTATCCTTGCTAGCCACGGTTCATCCTCCAGAATTACATAAGCTACTATTGCATAGCATACTTTCTGCCCTCCTAGGCCGGGAGGCCTCGCCTTCGGGCATCACGCTGCTTTCGCTTCCTGCCCTCGTACCTCGGGCTGCCTTTCAGGCACCGGAACCTCTCGAGGCGCTCAACCCAAAGGCTGGGAATTAATTCGATAGCCATTGCTGACGGAGCCTCAGCCAAAGTCCCCCTTTGAAGGGGGCAGGGGGATGTGATCGCATGCTGAGTTTATACTTGTAGGGACAGGTCGCGACCTGTCCGCGCGAGAACGGAGGCTATGAAACTTATACTTCAGCTTTAGCAATCACAGGCTCCCCTCCTTGGACTACTGAGAACGGAAGTTGGAAAGTAGCGAGCGTAGCTCTGAGGAGCCAGGGGTGGTTGGACCTAGTACTGCGGGAACTTTCACCTCCATTCCCAAACAAACATATCCAACACTGCCCTGCTTTACTCCTTCACAAACAGCCGCTTATCAAACTCAAAAAGAACAGAATCGAGCACTTTAACCTGGTGGAAATCGGGGTGGCGGGGGTTGAGAAGGTAGTTATAGGTACCCTGTACCGTTGCTGAGGGCACTTTCAGTACCAGGTGCTCGGCTTTCTGCACAAAGGCATCTCCCAGTTCCTGCGTGCTGTTGGCGTGCGGAAAGGACTTCCAATCGGCGGGAAGTTCTGCTTCTGCAAGCTCTTTTATACTTGCTATGTCCGGAATCTCAATCCGGACCAGGTAATAATCCTTGGGAACAATGCCCAACGGCATGTGCACAGCCACTTCCACGGTGCAAAGGGCGATGGATTCGCTGGTGTACAGAATGGCGGTGCCTTTGCTATTCCAGCGGCCCCCCGCTATCTCTGCTCCTCTTCCCGAGAGGTCGTTACGGTAAGGGCCGCGGCTGAGGCGGTATACGATCATGCCAGCACGCCGTGTTCTATGCGCGTAAGTTCATCGCGCAGCAGACCAATGCCGAAGGTGCTGTCGAGGAGTTCTTTTGGCTTCAGCCCGCCCAGGGCGACATTCTTCGCTTCCAGCCAGGCGTCAAAGTTTGCTTTGTCGCCAAATACCTCGATGCCCTTATTATAGATGAGCGTTATTTCAAGAATTTTTTCGGAGTGCAGCGGATCGAAGGTGCGCTTCTCTTTTTTGTAGCGCTGGAACGTGCGCTCCGAAAGGTGCAGAAAATGAGACCACTCGCTTAGGCTGAAGGGAATCATGTCGGCAATTTTCTGAAACAGGCTATACTTTATCCCCTCTCGCACCGTGCTGATGAGCATGAACACATCTTTGTCGTCTATTAACCTGTAGTTCAGGCTGCTGTCTAAAGGTAAGGCTTGTCCCATGGCGTTCATCTTTTATATGTTCAAATATACGAAACTTGTCGATAATTAAACGTCATTTGTCGTAAATTAATTCCTGCCCGCTCCCTGCCAAATCTAAAAAGCGCTGGCCTGCACTAAAGCAGCTGCTGTGGCGTTAGATAACAGAACCAGAAAAAGTATAAAATGCGACATTGGATAGCTGCGGCAGGAATACTACTGATAGGCATGAGCAGCTGTAATATGCAAAACGCCGTGACCGAGGCACCACAGCCGCAGCGCCCGCGCCTCACCATGCAGGAGGTTATCCCGCCCATGGCCCCGGCCACGCAGCAGGCGGTGGCTGCCCAAAACAGTTTCCTGAAAAAGAGTGACGAAACATTTAAGTCGCGCCAGCTGGGCAGCCAGTATTATGTGACGCAGGCCAAGCGGATGTTCAACGAGGAACAGCTCGACTCGGCCATGGTAAACTTTAACCGTGCCTGGCTGCTGGACCGCAACAACATGGAAGTATACTGGGGCTACGGGCTGGTGTACGGGCAGCAGCAGGCGTATGACAAGGCGCTTTACATCTTGTACCGTGCCCTGGATAAAGACAAAACCAACCCGCGCCTGCTTACCGACATCGCCACCACGCACCTCTCCCGCTTCTACAAGTATAGCTCGGTGGATGACTTGCAACAGAGCAAAAAACTACTGGAGCAGGCGCTGAAGCATACTCCTGAAAATGCGGCAGACGTGTACTACAAGCTGGCCATCAACAGCTATTACCTGTATGAGTTCGGTTCGGCCTGGGAGTACCTGCACCGCAGCATCCGCCACGACCAGAGCAAAGAGGACCAGACGTTTATCTCAGCGCTGCTGGAGCAGGAAAAGGACCCGGAGGGGATTTACGTGGCCCAAAGCAAACAGTGACTTGCAAGTATAGCCTGACTGTGTTACTTTTATAGGGTAGTAAAACAGGCAGCTGCTGCCAAAGCAGCTCACCCCGAAAGTATAAAACAGCACATAATGAAACGAATCCTTTTAGCCATTGTAGCACTTTTTATGGCCACCGCTTCAGGCTTTGCCCAGGAGCAAGCAGCCCCATTAAGCCCGCGGGTGCTGCCGATGTTTGGTGAGAAACAGAAAACCGAGGCCGAGCAGAAACAGGACGAGAAATTCCTGACCAGTAGCGACAAGAACTTCACGGACCGCCGCGAGGCCAGCAAGTTTTTTATGGAGCGCGGCTGGGAGTACCTGAACGAGGGGCAGGTAGATACCGCTATGTACCGCTTTAACCTGGCCTGGCTTCTGAACCCCGACAACAAGGATACCTACTGGGCATTCGGACTGGTAACCTCCGCCCGAGGCGATAACCCGACCGCTATCCGCATGTATGAGAAGGCGCTGACCTACGACGGCAAAAACGCACTGCTGCTCTCCGATGCGGCTGCCTCCTACCTAGCCGTTTACCAGGAGAAGAAAAAGAAAAAAGACCTAAAGAAAGCCTCCGGCTACCTGGCTGCTGCCACAGCCGCAGATCCTAACAATGCCTACGCGCTGTATAACATCTCTAAAGTAAAGTATCAGGAGAAGAAGTATAACGAGGCTTGGGACTACCTGCACAAGAGCCGAACTATCGATATGTCAGCTATAGACTATGCGTACATTCTGGAGCTCTCCGAGAAAATGCCCGATCCGCAGGGCTTCTTCAACGCCACCGATGCGGCAGCCAACACCGGACAGTAGAAAAAGTATAAAGAAATCCCCGGCCCTCGTAGCCGGGGATTTTTCTTTTGTATAACCTGAAAAATCCGCAAGAATCGGGTTGAAAGTATAGCGCTGATTTAGCTAATTGCTACCATGAACCATTACGAAACAGTAGCAAAGGCATTGGCTTATATCCGGCAGCACGCACTGCAGCAACCGTCCCTGGACGAGGTGGCCGATTACGTGCACCTGAGCCCGCAGCACTTCCAGCGGGTGTTCAGCGAGTGGGCCGGCGTAAGCCCAAAGAAGTTTCTGCAGTACCTCTCGCTGCAGCACGCCAAAAGTATACTTGCCCAAAGCGCCACGCTGCAGGAGGCAACCTTCGAAACAGGCCTCTCCGGCAGCAGCCGCCTCCACGATTTGTTTGTAAGTATAGAAGGTATCACGCCAGGGCAATTTAAAAGTATGGGCGAGCAGCTGCAGCTAAAGTATAGCTTCGGCACCTGCCAGTTCGGAAATTATGTGGTGGCCTCTACGGATAAAGGCGTCTGTTACCTCCACTTTTACCAGCACCCGGAGCAGGCCCTGCAGGAACTCCGGCAAGCCTGGCCAAAGGCAAACCTGGTAGAGGAGCAGACAAGTATGCACGGGCAGGTAAGCGATTTCTTTGATAATTCATTTTCCGAGGGTAATGGTAAAATCAAGCTGCACCTGAGCGGCACGCCTTTCCAGCTGAAAGTATGGGAGGCTTTGCTGCGCATCCCGGAAGGGCAACTCTGCTCCTACGCCAGCTTGGCCAGAAGTATAAACCAGCCCACAGCCAGCCGTGCAGTGGGCACGGCCATTGGCAGCAACCCTATCGCCTTTCTAATTCCTTGCCACCGGGTTATCAAGAGCGTGGGCGGCATTGGGGAGTACCGCTGGGGCTCTGAGCGCAAAATGGCCATGATTGGCTGGGAGGCAGCGGCCACCAAAGCCGGGGAGCAACAGCGGTCACAATACGAACTCAATTTCCTGAGCAGTTAAAGGTTTTTTACTATATTTGCTTACACCCTATTATAACGTTTAGCTAAAGGAAATGAGAAAACATCTATTCAAAGCCTCTGTCCTACTGCTTGCCGGTAGTTTATCGCTTTCGTCGTGCGTGGTTTCCAAGAAGAAATATGACGACCTGATGGCCCGTAAAAATGCACTCGAGGTGGATAAGGCTGGTCTGCAAAAAGAAAAATCATCGCTGGAGAAAGATAAATCGAGCCTGGAGGCAGCTAAGGCAAGCCTGGAGGAAGAGCGCGCCAAGCTGGAGCAGGAAAAACGAGAGTATGAGGCAAGCCTGGCCAAAGCCCTGAAAGAGGGAAAATCGCTGAGCGAGACCCTGAACATGAGCAAATCGCAGGTGGAGCGCCTGAACGCTGACCTGAAAGCTCGTGAGGCAAGGCTGGCCGAGCTGCAGCGCATCCTGGATGAGAAAGACGCCGCCGTGGCCAACTTGCGCAACCGCGTGAGCAATGCCCTGCTTGGCTTCAACGATAAAGACCTGACCGTAGAGGTACGCAACGGCAAAGTATACGTGTCGCTGGCAGAGCAGCTGCTGTTTAACTCCGGCTCTACCAAAGTAGACCCGAAAGGTGTGGATGCCCTGCGCAAGCTGGCTGCCGTGCTGAAAGAGCAGCAGGATGTGAACGTGGTGGTGGAAGGACATACCGATGACGTGCCGATAGCCAGAGGTACGGTGGGCATGCAGGACAACTGGGACCTGAGCGTGCTGCGCGCCACGGAGATTACCCGCATCCTGGCCAATGCCGGTGTGGACCCAACCCGCGTAACACCATCAGGCCGCTCGAAATATGTGCCATTGGATGAGGCCAAGACCAAAGAAGCCCGCCAGAAAAACCGCCGTACCGAGATCATTCTGACGCCGAAGCTCGACGAGCTGTTCCAGATACTGGAGACAACCTAAGCAGTTATATACTTAAGTATAAAAAGTACAGCCAGCCCCTTTGCAAAGAGGCTGGCTGTTTTACTTTTACATTTCTTTGTATTATGTTGCGCGGCACAGGCAAGCACAGATTCGTGAACGCTTATAGTAGATCATTATAGATGGTTACCCGTAGCTAAACGATACCATTTTAAGCACGCTCTATCAGGCAAACTCTATACACCCTATTACGGATGCACGGATTGACAACAGACCTCATGCACGGGTCAATTTTCATCTTTTTGAAGCGCTACATCGAGAACAGGCAGAATTACAGCACCTGGATTAAGATACTGGAAAGCGAGGGCATCGACCGTGTGCACGAGCCCTACCAGCTAAACGAGGTATACCCTGTGGCAGAGCTTTTCACCATTATGGAGGCGGGCGCCAGGGTGGAGGGCATATCCTATCCGGAGTTTCAGCAAAGCTTTGGCGAGTTCCTGGTCCCCGACCTGCTGCTGGTCTTCAAGAGGTTTGTGAACCCTGCCTGGAAAACCTATGACATGCTACTGCACATTGGGTCTCACATGCATGGAAGTATAAAGCAGGAGAATACAAAAACTAACCCGCCACCGCTTCATGTCACCAAGGTAGGCAAGAACATGCTCATCATCGACTATCATTCGAAGCGAAAAATGGCAGGCTTTGCCATTGGCATTGTGAAAGGGCTAGCCCGGTATTTTCAGGAAACGGATAAGGTAAACGTGATGCCTACCACCGACATGCATAGCGATCGCGTGCAGATAAGGGTGGAGTTTACCTAAACTAAAAAGTTAAAGTATAGCCTAGGCCACACCACCCCCCGCCCCGGAAAGGCCTGTTTTTGGCAGCACCCGGTGCAGCAGCGGCAGCAGCATAAAGTATAGCGCCACCCCTGTCGGCACCGAAAGGATAGCCCATGCCGCAATACCGGCTAGGTTCGCTATCCAGAGGCTGTTGATGGCATCCAGCCAGTCCGCTTTAAACATGGCCCGCATCTCGGCCAGCGTCAGGCGCAGCTCGCCCAAGCCAAAAAAGGAAATGCCCAGCCGGATAAACGGAATGGCCAGCAGCAGCTGCAGGGGCTGCACCAGGTAGCTCACCAATACCGTCGCTGCAATGTTCAGGCGGAAACGCGCCGCCACAGCCGTGCTCAGCAGCGTGGTAACCCCAATGGCCGGGATGATGCCGATAACGCTGCCCACCGCCACGGTAGCGGCCAGCGTGCGCGGGGTCATCCCCTGCCGAAGCAGGTTCGATACCGGCATCACGAGCCTCCGTTTCAGAAAGGTGGATATGACTTGCAATACAGCCATTGGTAGAACAGCAGTTAACGTTTATCTATAAGAAAATGAGTGGTAATGATGATTGCGGAAAGCTCCCTCAGGAAGATCTTCTGCTGGTGCTCTTTATACGCATCCGACTACAAAAGTAACCTGCTGATCTGCCTTTTGTTTTAAGTTTTGCTTAAGTATAAATACTTATTCCCATCCCTCCTGAAACCGCTGTCCCGCCCGGGGAATCAACATTAAAAATATTTAATAGAGTGGATTAAACCAGTCGGCAATATCGGTGTCTAAACCTGCAAGACTTACTCTATAACATTCACACCATTTCATGAAGAGGCTTTTTACCACCTTGTTAATGCTTGTAGCCGTACTGCAGGCATTTGCTCAGGCAACCACAGTAACGGGCGTCGTGCAGAGCAACAGTGACAAAACCCCATTGCCTGGTGCCAATGTCGTACTTACCCGCACCTCCGATGCCGCTAAATCCGTAACCGCCACCGATGGCGAAGGACGCTTCCGGTTCGACCGCGTGGCCCAGGGGCAGTACACACTGGAAATTAATTACATCGGCTTTGAAAACTTTACAAGAAACTTTCAAGTGGCCGGCAACCCGGTAAACCTGGGCCAGCTCATGCTGCGCGACGCGGCCACCGGCCTGCAGGAAGTGCAGATCATCGGCCGGGCACCGCTGGGCGAGCAGAAAGGCGATACGGCCCAGTTTAACGCCAAAGCCTTTAAAACAGCTCCCGACGCCAGCGCTGAGGAGCTGGTAACGAAAATGCCGGGCGTAACCGTTGAGAATGGCCGCGTACAGGCGCAGGGCGAGGACGTGCAGCAGGTAATGATCGACGGGAAGCGCTACGTGGGCGAAGATGTGAACTCTGCTATCCGCAACCTTTCGGCTGACATGGTGGAGAGCGTGCAGGTGTTCGACGCGCAAAGCGACCGCGCCGCCTTTAGCGGGTTTGACGATGGCAACCGCGTGAAGACCCTGAACTTTGTGACCCGAAAAGACAAGCGCGAGGGCTACATGGGCAAGGCGTCGGCCGGCTACGGCACTGACGAGCGCTACATGCTGGGCGCCGTTGTAAACTACTTTAACGGCGACAGACGCCTGACTGTAACCGGGCTCACGAATAATATCAACATGTTCGATTTCTCTATCGGGGAAACTCCGGGTGGTGGCATGCGTGGCCGGAGAGGCTGGGGCGGCGGCTCCCCGAACGGCGTGATCAACACGAACACGCTTGGCCTGAACTACAATGACGTTTGGGGCAAAAGGATTCAGGTGAGCGGTAACTACAATTACTCTAACCGCGACGTGATCAACAACCAGTACCGCTTCCGCGATTTTGTGAACAGCGATACCACTTACACCGAGAACAGCCTGAACCAGGAGCTGACCGATGCGCACCGCTTTAACTTCAGGTTACAGTATAACATCAACGAGAATAACCGCCTGTTGGTAAGGCCAAGCCTGACGGTGCAGCGAAACGAGTCGCTGACGGGACGTAACGCCAGCAACATCCTTAATGCTGAGACTCTGACTAACTCCCTGAACTCGGACAACTCCGAGACCAACAGCATTAACTTTGGCAACAACATCCTGTACTCCCATCGCTTCGGCAACTCAGGCAGAATCCTGACCGCTGAATTTGACACGCGTTATAATACTTCCAACGGAAAAGGCTACCAACTGGAGAACACCTCTAACTTCCTCAACCCGGAGCGCGACGTAACGCGCAACCAGTTTATCGACTCCGAGCGCAACAACTTCTCCTGGTCGGGTAACCTGGATTACTCGCAGCGCCTGGGTGAGAACTCGCGCCTGCAGCTGGAGTACAACATCAGCAACCGCACCAACGACTCCGACCGCAGAACCTTTGACATGGTGGAAGGCGAGGGCTACAACAGCTTTAATATGCCGCTGAGCAACACCTTCACCAGCGACTACATCGCGCAGCGCTTTGGGCCGAGCTACCAGTACAGAACTGATAAGGCCAGCTTCCAGCTGAACGCCCGCTACCAGCTGGCCACCCTGCGCGGGGAAAGCGAGTTCCCGCAGCAGCAGCCCCTGAAGCGCGACTTCAACAACGTGCTTCCGTCGGCCGAGTATGAGTACAAGTTCTCGCAGTCGAAAAACATCCGCGTTAACTTCAGCACCTCTACCCGCGAGCCATCGGTGGAGCAGCTGCAGAACGTGCTCAACATCTCTAACCCGCTACAGCCGCGCATAGGTAACCCAGCGTTGGAGCAGGAGTATGAGAACAGGCTGTTTATGCGCTTCCGTACGTTTAATGCGGAGACGAACCGGGTATTCTTCATGGGCCTGTTTGGTACCATGACGCAGGATTACATCACCAACAGCATTTATACCCGCGACGTACCGTTTGATTTGCCGGAGGATTATTCTTACCGTCCTGGTGCCCGTTTCTCCCGCCCGGAGAACCTGGACGGCTACTGGAGCGTGCGGTCGTTCTTTAACTACGGCCAGCCGGTAAACTTCATCAGCTCCAACTTTAACCTGAACGGCTCGGTGGGCTACTCCAGAACACCGGGTAGGATCGACGAGGAGCTGAACTACGCCAACAACACCAACTTCCGTTTGGGTGTGAACCTAAGCAGCAACATCAGCGAGAAGGTTGACTTCAACATTTCGACCACGGGTAGCTACAACATGGTGGACAACACGCTGCGCACCACCCAGAACAACGATTTTTACACCCACAGCACCAACCTGCGTCTGAACACGATTTTCTGGAAAGGCCTGGTATACCGCACCGAGCTGAACCACCAGTACAACGGCGGCCTTTCTGCCGGGGTAGACAAAAGCTATGTGCTATGGAACATGAGCCTGGGCAAAAAGATTTTCAAGAACCAGCAGGGCGAGGTTAGCCTGAGCGTAAACGATTTGCTGAAGCAGAACGTGAGCATCCAGCGTAACATAGCCGCCGACTATATTGAGGACGTGCAGTCCACGGTGCTGCAGCGCTACTTTATGGTGACCTTTACCTACAACCTACGCAAGTTCATCAGCGGCAGCGCACCAGAGATGAATGAAGGGCGTGGCGGTAACTGGGGTGGCAGACCTGGCGGACGTTAATCCGCAACAAGCACTTGTAGTTTAGTTAGGAAAGCCCGGGCCAGTTAGTCCGGGCTTTTTGTTTGCCCACGGATTTTCCCGAGCCGGCAAGTATAAATTAAAATTTAATTATAGCTTTAGCCTGTAAAAGTATAAACCGTCAACACACGCCATGCCTCCTCAGGAATCCTTTTTCCGGTTCGATTGGTTTGCAGCCATCCTGCTGGTGGGTGTGGTGCAGGGCTTTTTCCTGAGCCTGCTGTTTCTGGCCAGGCGGCCGCACCGACAGCCGTACCACCATTTGCTGCTGGCCGCGCTGGCCTTCACATTCGGGGCGCTGGTGCTGGAGGTCTTTCTTTGCTACAGCGGCCTGATGTTCCGGGTGCTGCCCCTGGTGGATTTCTCTGAGCCGGCTAACTTTGCCATCGGCCCCCTCACCTACCTGCTTTTCCGCAGCCTGAACGGCAACAACTGGACGCGCCGGCAATGGCTGCATTTTATACCTTTCGGGCTATACTTACTCTACCACGTGCTGTTTTACATACAGCCGGAGGCGGTCAAGTATAACGCCTACATCAGTGCTTATTTTCCGGATTGGGAGTATCTGCCGGTGACCATCACACTCGATTGGGACCCGCTGCTGCTGACCAGGTATGTCAATGAGCTCACCATACTGCACGTCATTATCTACATCGGGCTTTGCTTCCGGCTTCTCAGAAAGCAGCGTCCAACTGACGATGCGCCGAATCCATACTTTTACACGTGGGCCAAATTTCTGCTCTACTTTTTCGTGGCCTCCCTGCTCATGATACTTTTCGTGAAGCTAACCTACGAACGCGATCTGGGCGACCACCTGCTGGCCGTTTTCCTGGTGCTGCAGCTTTTCTTTGCCAGCTTCAAAATCATTACCGACTCGGCTTTCTTTCAGCCGGTGGTGCAGGTAAAGTATGAGAAGTCGGCTTTGAGCGAGGAGGCAAAGCTGGATTTGCTCCAGAAATTGAAAGCGGCCGAGCAGGAGAAGTTCTACACCCAACCATCGGCCTCGCTGCCGAGCCTGGCCAAACAACTGCGCACCTCGCCGCATTATCTCTCCCAGAGCCTGAACGAGCGGCTGGGCAAGAGCTTTTTTGAATATTTGGCCGAGCTTCGCATCCAGGAGGCCAAAGCCATACTCTCTGACCCGGCCCAACAGCACCTGAAGGTGGAAGAGGTAGCCGAGCAAGTGGGCTACCTGTCCAAGTCGGCTTTTAGCGCCGCCTTTAAAAAGCTGACCGGGCAGACGCCGGGCGAGTACCGGAAAAAGGCCATTTTGAGCTAACTGGAGTACTTCCCTATAAAGTAGCACCTCGCACTTACCGGCAGATTCTTCTACTTGCGGCCTCCATTGCTAGGTTTGTCCCAAAACCTACTGCTATGGAAAAATCAGAAAAAATCAGACGTTACGAGTTCGACTGGCTGCGGGTGCTGGCCTTTTCGCTGCTCATCTTTTACCACACCGGCATGTTCTTCGTGAGCTGGGAGTGGCATGTCAAGAACCCAGAAATAAGTGAGGCACTGGAGCGGCCGATGCTGTTTATGAACCAGTGGCGCATGTCGCTTATCTTCCTGGTTTCGGGGGTGGGCGTATACTTTGCGATGGGCTACCGCAGCGCCGGCACCTTTGCCAAGGACAGGCTGAAGCGGATTTTCGTGCCGCTGCTGGTGGGCATGCTGCTTATCGTGCCGCCGCAAGTATACTTCGAGCGCGTGGTGCAGGGCACAGCCACCGATTACCTGAGCTTCTACCCTTCCATCTTTGCGCTGGAGCCTTACCCGGAAGGCAACTTTAGCTGGCACCACCTGTGGTACCTGGCCTACATTTTCTGCTACAGCCTCTTACTGTTACCCCTGCTCATGTACCTGCGCCGCACAAGTATAAACGGGGAAAGTATAAAAGGCTGGATGCTGCTGGCCCTGCCGGCCATTTGGCTAAGTATAGGCGGTATCCTTTTAAATCAGCGCTTCCCGGCTACCAACGCCCTCATCGATGACTGGGCCAATCACTTCCTTTATATCTCGGTTTTTCTGATTGGCTTTATGCTGATGAAGCTGCCGCAGCTGCAAGACAAGGTAAGGCGGCTGCGCTGGTATAGCTTAAGTATAGCCATCACCACCGTTACCATACTTTATACTTTCTATTGGTTTAAGAATGTCGATTTAAATGGCGCAGCGCTGGATGTATACTACCTCATCCGGCAGAGCAACCGCTGGTTCTGGCTCATGGCCATACTTGGTTTTGCCATGCAGCACCTCAACCGCAAAAGCAAGTACCTGGCCCAGGCCAACGAGATGGTGTACCCCTTCTATATCCTGCACCAGACCGTCATCGTGGCGCTGGCGTTTTACCTGATGCAGGTAGATTGGAGCATCGGCGCAAAATTCACCTTCATCAGCCTGAGCACCTTCATACTTTGCTTTTTACTGGTGCGCTACGTCATTATGCCCCTCAATTGGCTCAGGGTTCCGTTTGGGCTGAAACCTGTGCAAAAGCGCAGCGTTGCGGCAACCAAAGTGACGGCCAGGGAGATAAAGGTGGCTTCGTGAGCAAAGCTGAGTTAGCGCAACCGCACCTTTCGCAGGCGGAAGGCTTTTTGCCGGGCTGGGATGCTGTAGAGCATGAGCCCGCCCATCACCAGCAGCATGCCCATGTTGGCCAGCGGTCCCGGCCAGGCGATGCCTAAAAGTATAATTTCGCCCACCAGCGTAGCAATAATCTCAATGGATTGAGTGGCCTCCACGGCGGCAAGGGCAGCGGAATTGTGGCGTACCATGTTCATGGCCACAAAAAACAAGACACCGCCAATTACCCCGGAGCTCAGCGCTATGACCAGTGTGCCGGTTATCTGCGACGCTCCGGGCAGGCCCGCCTCGCTGTAACCGTAGAGCATGAGGCAAAGCTGCACCGGCAAGCTGCCAATGGCCATCCCTGCCACGCGCTGCATGGCGTTCAGTTTCTGGCTTTCCTCTTCGGTATGTAGCAGCACCTTGCGGTTTGCCAGTGGCCAAAGCGCCGCTCCTATCAGCACCAGCACCACGCAAATCCAGAGGTCCTGCTGGGTGTAGCTGCCGTTGCGCTGGCTCCATTGCATCAGGGCAATGCCGGCAAGTATAAGCACCGACAGCAGCAGCGCCCGCACCGGGATGCGCCCGCGGGCATCATTGTAAATGAGCGGGGAAAGTAAAATGCCGGCTACAATGGTAAACTGGAACACGCCGGCTACCAGCCAACCGGGGCCAAAGAATGCGGCGGAGGTAAGAAAAATATACACGATTCCGAAAGCCAGGCCGCCCCAGCCCACCCACACCCACAGGTTTTGGCGCATGACATACACGAGAGGCTTTAGCCTGCCTTGGACCATCAGTAGGGGTAGCAAAAGTATAGCCAGAAAGGAGGTTCGCAGGCCTACCGTCCAGGCCCAGTGGCCGCCCTCCGCCGATATGTAGCTGTTGACCGTGTAGGTAGAGCTGAAAAACACACAGGCCAGCGAGCCAATGGCAATCGCTTTTAAATTATTATTCTGGTTCATAGCCGTCATCTCCTGAATTTGCAAATGTACGGCCAGGACCAGCTCAGGTCATGGCATTATCAGCCTCGTCTATGGCACTTTTGGAACCAGCCTGTTGCTGGCGCAGCTGCAGGGGTGTGATGCCGGTCAGGCGGCGGAAGAAGCGCACAAAGTAAGAGGCATCCTCAAAACCCAGCTTATAGGCGATTTCCTTTACCGACAGCGTGCTGAAGTATAGCAGCCGCTTGCTCTCAATCAGCAGCCTGTTGTGCAGCATGTCAGCCACCGTCACACCCAAGGATTGCCTGCAGATGTTGTTTAAGTGCTTAGGTGTAATGCCTATGTGTTCAGCGTAATAAGACACGGGCAGGTGCTCCTGAAAATGCTGTTCCACCAACGTGCTCAGTTGAAAGATGCGCTCGCTGTACCGGGCAGGCGTGAGCTGGGCAATTTGCAAGTGCGCCTCGCGGAGCAGGTACCGGAGCAAGGTATACAGCAGGCGCGAGAGAATGGTATAATCCGGAACTGGCATTTCCAGCTCCTGCTCTAGCAGCTGCACCAGTTGCTCGAATGTTTTCTGTAAATGCGGCGGCAGGTCGAGGTAGGGGTGCTGGTAGGCGGCCCCGAAGAGCACCAGCACCTCATGCGCCGTCAGGCCCGTGGTTTGCAACAGGCTCTCCCGGAAAGCCACAATCTTGCCCTGTTCCTGCCGGGCCACCCGTTGGTGCGCCTGTCCCGGCCCGAGCAGGAACACCCGCCCGGCCAGCATCTCGTAGCGCCTGAAGTCGATCAGGTTATCGCCTCCCCTGGTTTCCTGCACATAAATAAGCTGGTAGGCATTGTGCCGGTGGGGCACAGCCGAAAGCTCGCTGGCAAAATCCTGAAGCGGCAACACGGCCAGCTCCTGCGTTTGCAGCAGTTCCTGTATAGGCAAGGGTTCAGGCTTCGGCTTTTTCATATGAAAGTATAAACCGGCTGCAAGGTAAGTATAAATGCAGCCGGTTTATACTTTGAGGCGGCTGATTTATACTTCGGCCGCTCCTGCTTACAGCCTTCCCTCCTCTTCGCCGGTGCCGGTTCTGCGGTTGCGGGCGGTTTTTACCTTGTTGCTGCCGAATTTGTAGTTAAACGTCAGGTTCAGGCGGCGGCTCTCCCACTGGTTTTGCCAGTACATGTTCACGTTGCTGTACTTCAGGATGGCTCTGGATCGGCTGGTGTCAAAAACATCCCGCAGCTTCAGGCCCAGGCTGGCTTTCCCATCCAGAAAACTTTTCTGAACACCCAGGTCTAGCTGGTAGTTGGCTTTCGCCTGGTACAGGCCCTGCACCGACGGCGACATGTAATAGGCGGATAGCTGCAGTTTATACTCCTTGGGTAGGGTAAAGTTCTCGTCTGCACTAACCGACCAACTGAAACGGGAGATGTTATAAGCCGAACCCTGCAAAGGCGAGGAAACGGTGTTGTAAGACCCTTGCAGTTGCAGCGTATTTGTCCACCACGCAGTTACAGGTAGGGTGCCGCCGCTGCTGGCGCTCAGGTACGTCGCTTTGCTCAGGTTTTCAGGCCTGCTGATGCTCACTTTGGTCTCATCGTTCTGCCGGATTACATCCGTTACAAAGTTATTTGACTCGATATGGCTCAGGCTCAGCAACTGGAAGCTTTTGTAGGTATAGTTAAACTGCAGCGAGTTAGAGAAAGAAGCCTCCAGAAAGGGGTTGCCCTGCATCGCCGTGTAAGGGTCGGCATAGAAGGTGAACGGGTTCAGGCTGCGGTAAGAAGGGCGGCTGATGCGGCGGCTGTAGGAAGCTGAAAACTGGTTATGCTCGTTGGCGCTGTAACTCACAAACACGCTCGGGAAGAACTTCAGGTAATCCAGGTCTAAGGGTTCGCCGGTGGTGGCAGAATAACCCTCTGCCGAGGTTTGCTCAGCCCGCAGCCCGGCTTTCATACTTAGCTTATCACTGAACTTGCGGCTCAGGCTCAGGTAGGCGGCATGGATGGTTTCGGCGTAGGCAAAGCTGTTGGTGCGGCTGGTGTCGTTCACCCATCCCTGCTCCTGCTGCGCCTCAAACCGGATGTCGCTGTCGTTGCTGACGCGGCTGGTCTTTAAACCGGCCTCGGCCTTGTAGCCTTTCCCGAACGGATGCACATAATCCACCTTTAGGGCTTTTATACTTGCCGCTGCCTTGCTATGGCTGCGCAACTGCAAAGGTGCCTGCGTCGCCTCGCCGGAGGCTGCAAAGAAGTGGTTCGTGAACTGCTCATCAGCATAGCTGCTGTAGTTCACAAAGTCGGCATCCATGGACAAACTGCGGCCGGTGCTGTCGATGTCAAATTTATAGTTCAGGTTGAGGCTATAGTGGTCGGTGCTCGATTCCTTGGGGTTGTGCATGCGCATGCTTCCAAAAGCGCTGCCGGTGGCGTCGTAGTTAGTGGAGTTGCTGGTGGTAAGCGTGTTCTCTGGTGAGGCATACCCCTTTGCCATCACGCCCACGGTGTGTTTTTTGCTGATGAAGTAATCGGCGCCTGCCGTGAGGTTATAGCTGTTGGTAACCGGGTGCCAGTAGTTTACCTGGTTGTAGAGGCTGTCGTTGATGTTTCGCTTTAAGGTAAGGCGGTTAAAGGAGTTATAATGACCGGCACTCAAACGGGTATAGAGGCTCACTTTGCCGGTGTTATAGTTCAGGTTCAGGCCTCCCCATACCTTCTCATACTTGCCATAGCCTACGCCCAGGTTCGCAGATCCTTTCATGCCCAGGGTTTCGTCCCGCTTTAGTTTGATGTTGATAATACCGGCCGTTCCGGCGGCATCGAACGAAGCGGGCGGGTTGGCCATCAGCTCTACTTTGCTAACAGCCGAGGCTGGCAGCGACTTCAGATAGTTCTGCAGCTCTGTACCTGACATGTAGGTCATCTTGCCGTTAATCATCACCTGCACGCTGCTGCTTCCCCTGTAGATGATGTTGTCGTCTTTGTCCAGCCTCACGCCCGGCGCATACTTGAGCACCTCCAGTGCGTTGTCACCGGCCGTGTTCAGCTGCTCCACGTTCAGCACCACGCGGTCGGCCTCCTGCTCCAGCAGCGGCTTCTGGCCTTTCACCACCACCTCCTGCAGCGCATTTGCTTTTTCATGCATGGCTATACTTGGCACCTGCACCGGCTGCTGCCCCACCTCAAAGGCCTTACTGGTGGCCGGGGCAAAACCCACCAGCAGGGCCTTTATCGTATAGGAGCCCGGCTTTACCTGCGCAAAAGTATAAGCCCCTGCTTCATCCGTCATCTCCGAGGCCACAACCGCTGAATCGGGCAGCTGCAGCAATACCACCGACACATAGTCCAGCGGCTTTTGCGTGACAGCATCGGTTACGGCTCCTGTTACGGTTGCGGCAGACTGTGCCCAGGCAGATACCACACAAAAGCAAAAAGCTATTGTTAGTACTATACCTCTGAGCGTCTTTTGTCCTTTGTCTTTTGTCGCCGTAGTAGATGTGTATTTCATGGCTCGGATTTTTTGTTTGTAGATGATGAGCCAAAGGTGCAGCACAGCTGTAAGTATATAAATTATACTATCCGAACAGGCTGGAATATTATCCGAAGCCTGGGCAACCGCTTTACCCTGGTTAATCCCCACTAGCCGGGGGGTTAGATAATAAAACTCAGGGGTCGGGATAAAAAAAGTGCAGGAGGTTTAACTTATTTCTAGCTTTAGAACATGAATGCACTACAAAAAAAGATAGGGCTGCACCTGCTTGGCTGGACGCTTTACATTGGGTATAGTATCCTGGGCTACTTTCTCTACACCTGGCGGATTGAAGTACTGCTACTGTCGCTTTCGCAGTGCGTGCTGCACATCGTGCAGGTATATGTCTGCTACCTGCTGGTTTTCCCGCTTTGGCTGCGGTACCGCCACTGGCTGGTGCTGCTTAGTGGTATACTTGGGACCATGGTGCTCTACATCATACTTCGCTACCTGCTAGAGCAAAAACTTTTCCTGGCGCTGTTTGGGTTCAGCAACTACTCCGAAGGCACCGCGCTCAGCTACTTCTTCTTCGACAATATTTACTGGGCGCTTCCAGGTATTTTTATTGGTGCTGTAGTATGGGCATTTGAGGCCACAATACAAAAGGAGCGCGAGAACCGCAGCCTGAAACAGGAAAAAGTACAGGCAGAGCTGGCCTTCCTGAAAACGCAGATAAACCCGCACTTCCTCTACAACACCTTAAACTATTTATACTCCTTGGCTTATCCTGTTTCCGATAAGCTGGCTGATGCCATTATCAGGCTATCCGACCTGATGCGCTACATGCTGCACGAGAGCAAGGACGGCAAGGTAGAGCTACAGAAGGAAGTGGATTACCTGCACAATTACCTCGAGATTTACCGCCTGCGCTTTGAGGATAATTTCTTTGTGAACTTCAACATCCAGGGCCATGTAAATGGACAGCGGGTACCGTCACTGGTGCTTATACCTTTTGTGGAGAATGCGCTGAAGCATGGGGTGGTGGATGATGCCTCGGCCCCGGTTACCATAAATTTGCAGCTCGAAAACGACAGTTTATACTTTGACGTGAGCAACCGCATCAACAAAAACCAGAAGGACCAAACCACCGGTATTGGCCTGCCCAACATCCGCCGAAGGCTGGAGCTGATTTACCCCGGCAAGTATAACCTGGACGTGCAGGAGGACGGGCAGCATTTTAAAACTATGCTCAAGCTGCAGGAAATCTGAATCAGGATTTACAGGATTTGAGGATAAACAGGATGCCGCAATATTCTGCCATACATATAGTGTATGTTAATCTCAACTAAAGTATATTAATCCCTGACTTAGGCAGCACTCCCAAACTCTCTAACTCCAAAACTCTCTAACTTAACATGATCCGCTGCATTGCCGTTGACGACGAAGCCTACGCTGCCAATATCATTGCTGATTATATCAGCAAAATCCCTTTTCTGGAGCTGGTGGGCAAAACCACAAGCCCGATAGAGGCCATCAACTGGGTGCAGGAAGGCAAGGTGGACCTGGTTTTTCTGGATATACAGATGCCGGAGCTGACGGGGATACAGTTTCTGAAAATCTGTGGCAGCAGGTGCAAAGTCATTCTGACCACCGCCTATCCGGAGTATGCCCTGGAAGGCTATGAGCACGACGTGATCGATTACCTGCTCAAGCCCATCCCCTTCGACCGGTTTTACAGGGCGGTTACAAAAGCGCAAAATATACTAAAGGCACCCAAGCAGCCTGAGCAAACCGCACTACCACCGCAGGAAAACATACCAGCCGCTACGGCACCCACGCCCGATTACATGTTTGTAAAGGGGGAGAGCAAAAACAAGTTCCTAAAGGTTGCCTACAGCGACATCCTGTATGTGGAAGGCCTCAAGAACTATGTATCGCTGTACCTGCCGGGGCAGCGGCTGGTAACCTACCAGTCCTTAACCGATTTGGCGGAGCAGCTGCCGCAGCCGCCTTTCTACCGCGTGCACCGCTCGTACATTATTTCTATTGACAAGGTAAGTATGGTGGATGGCAACACCGTGTACATTGCCGATAAGGAGATCCCGGTTGGGGAAACGTACCGCGACGGCTTTTTTAGCATGATCCGGGAAAAGAGCAGGCTGTAACTTAACTCCGCATGTTAAACACCCGCTTTATCTTGTCGAAGGTAAGGGCGTGTTCTTCTGTTCCCTCGGTGCCCAGCATATACGACCAGGCTTCTAACCGGGGCGTATAATCGCAGTATACTTTAAACATGCCCAGGTACGGGACAGCCAGAAACATGCCCGGCAAACCCCAGATCATCCCGCCTACAATAATGATGAGAATCGTAAACATCGGGTTGATGTTCACCTTGCTGCCCGTAATATTCGGCGTCAGGATGTTGTTTTCGGTAAACTGAATCACCAGGAAAAACAGCACTACCATCAGGGCCTTGTTCGGATCTCCCTGTACCAGCAACGTATAAAGCAGTGGCACAGCGCCTCCTATCAGGGTTCCAAAGTATGGAATGAAGTTGATGAAGGCCGAGATGATGCCCAGCAACAAGGCATACTCCACCCCAATCAGGTATAGCCCGGCTGTGTTGAGCACGCAAAGTATAAGTATAACGATGACTACTCCGGCCATGTAATGCTTCGTGACATGGGAGATTTGGTCAATTACTTGCCTGGCCCTGGCATGCTGGACATCCGGCAGCTGGCGGTACACAAAGCTTTCGAACTTGTTGCGGTAGTACAGCGCCAGGAAGATGTAGACCGGCATCAACCCAAACTTGGCTATCGTGCCCGTGGTGGCCATCAGGATCTCGCGCAGAAAATTACCGCTGAGCTCCAGGGCGCTGCTCACCTGTGTCTGCAGCCAGTGCTCGTCGTCGGGGTCGCTTTCGCCAAAACGCCTGTCTATACTTTGCTGCAGCCTGTCCAGGTTTTTCATCGCCTCCTCCTGCAGACTAGGGAAGTCTCCCAGAAAGCCGATAAGCTGCCGGTACAGCAGTACCAGGGCCCCGATAAAAATAGCCATCGCTGCGATAACTGTGATAAAGTTGGCCAGAATGCGCGGCAGCCCTCTTTCCTCCAGCCACTTCTCTACCGGGTATAAGAGGTACGCGAAAAGTATGGCCATGAAAATCGGGTACAGGAACTCCCTGGCTACTATCAGCACGTAGAGGAATAGTATGCCGAAAAGTAGCACGAACGTATAGTACCGCAATTTAACACCTGGTTCTCTTGTCATACCCCCTCATACTCTGTTTAGGGTTGTTTTTGTTCTGTTAAGGGAGATTTTAGATGTTCGAAACATAATAGAGCTGCGTAGCTGTAATTGCCGTACCTTTGCCCTTCCCGTAAAAAAACACCATGGTGACTTTTGAGCAACTGAAACTGAATGCGGCACTCCTGAAGAGCCTGGATGCCCTGAATTATACTTTGCCCACTCCGGTGCAGGCACAAGCCATACCCTTGCTATTACAGGGGCATGATGTGGCCGCGCAGGCCGAGACGGGCAGCGGAAAAACGGCGGCCTTCGGGTTGCCGCTGCTGCAAAGTATAAACCCCGGGCTACAGCAGGTGCAGGCGTTGGTGGTGGTGCCCACCCGCGAGCTGGCCGTGCAGGTACGGCAGGAGCTCAAGCAGTATGCCCGATTTATCCCAAACCTTAAAATCACGGCCTTTTACGGGGGGCACTCTTTCCGTCTGGAGGAGGATTCGCTGGCGCACCCGCCGCAAGTCTTGGTAGGTACCCCCGGCCGCCTCACCGACCATCTCAGCCGCAGAACCTTAGATTTAACTAACGTGGCGCAAGTGGTGCTGGATGAGGCGGATAAATTGTTGGAAATGGGGTTTGAGGAGGAGCTGGATGATCTTCTAAGAGCCATTCCACGAAAGCGCCAGACGATACTTTTCTCGGCCACTATGGAGGAAGACGTAAAGGAACTCATCGCCAACTCCCTGCAGGACCCCAGATTTGTGCAGGCTTCCGCTACTGCCGTACCAGACCGCATTGTATACTATGGCCTGAAGGTGCAGGACGAGCAAAAACCACAGGCCCTGGTACGGCTGCTGCAAAGTATAAACCCGGCCGGCACGGTGGTTTTCGTAAATGCACGCCTTACTACCACGGAGGTGGCGCAGCACCTGCAGGAGCATGGCTTCCAGGCGCGCGCCCTGCACGGCAAGCTGGAGCAAAGCGAGCGCGATAAAACCATGACGCTGTTCCGCAACGGAACGGCTTCTATACTTGTCGCCACCGATCTGGCCGCGCGAGGCCTGGACATGGACGTGGTGCAGCAGATTATCCATTACGAACTGCCCCAACACCAGGACGCCTACCAGCACCGCAGTGGTCGCACGGGCCGGGCCGGTAAGTCGGGCACAGTTTATACATTGCTTAGCTCCCGCGAAACGCAGAAACTGGAGCAGTGGCCGGACGTGCAGGTAAACGAGTGGCTGGATTTGACAGAGCTTGCCGCCGATACTTCTGTGCCTATGGAGGCCCCAGCCCTCACGACGCTGCACATCAGCGGCGGCCGCAAAGACAAGCTCAGTCCCCGCGACATTGTGGGTGCTCTGATTGCAGAGGTCGGTTTGAAGGCCTCTGAGATCGGCAAGATAGAAATTCAGGACCGTCATAGCTTTGTAGCCATTCCCGAAGAGGCTGCCAGTGCTGCCGTGCGTAAACTCAGCGCCGCCAGGATTAAGGGCAAACGGTATAAGGTGAGTTTTGTGCGGTAGAGGAGTGTTTTATAGGTTGACTTTACTGCTTGCTGGCGCGAGTTTGCAACTCGTGCCAACTTTCCGCTGTTCCGGACATCCTTGTCCGGAACCACTCTGCTGCGGACTTCCAAGTCCGCGTAAATCATACTTTTATACTTGCCCACCGCTGGCGCAAGTCTTCAGACTTGTGTCCTATTATGGTGTCAAGTTTGTAACTTGACTGGCTTGAAAAGCCATACTTATACTTTGGCTATACTTCATGATTCCTTGGCGCAAGCGTCCGCTTGTGCTTTTTATACCTCCGTAGCCACTTCTTCCCGTAGTTGGACACAAGCTATCCTTGCTAGCCACAGCTCATCCTCTAGTTCCCACAAACCAATCGTTTTATCTCCTGCTTTGGGGCTCTCAAGCCCGAGAGGGCTCGCCTTCGGGCATCGCGCGGTGTACATTTCCTGCCCTCGTGCCTCGGGCTGCCCTTGGCGGGCACCGGAAATCTACAAGGCGCTCAACCCAAAGGCTGTGAAGCATTCGATAGCATCTGCCTTGGCTATGCAACAGCACTAACTGTCCCCTTGAGGGGACCACAGGGGTGTAATCGTTAGTCGAAAAGCTCCCCTCCTTAGACAAGGAGGGGCAGGGGTGGTTGGACCCGGCGTCATTACCTCCACTCGTCAAATTAAACTTATTTGTACTATCACAACCCTCCTCACTTCCTTAAAACTAATTTCATTAGCAAAACCATTGGTAGCGATGCTAAAATACTTTACCTTTACCCCATGGAGATCTTAATTGGTATAGCGGCATTTCTGGCAGGATTGGTGGTGGCCTTCCTGATGTTGAAGGGGAAGCTGAACGCGTTGCAACAAACAGCTAACCAGGCGGCTGTGACGCAGGGGGTGCTGGAGGGCCAGGCCAGGGAAAAGGCGCGGGAACTGGAGCAGCTTAAAATGCAGTATCGGGAGGCCCAGACGGAAACCCTTGACCTGACCAACGCCCTTACGAAGGCAGAGACCGATTACGAGCACCTGAAGTCCCGCTTGCAGGAGCAGGGCCGAGAATTGGAGCAACTCCGGGAGAAGTTCCTGCAGCAGTTCCAGAGCATCTCCAACCAGGTGCTCATGACTAACGCCGAGCACTTCAACAAAGCCTCTTCCGAGAACCTGGAGCGTGTGCTGGCCCCTCTGAAGGAGCGCATCAAGGAGTTTGAAGTAAAAGTGGAGCAGACCTACGAGAAAACCTTAAAGGACAGTGTTTCATTAAAAGAGCAAATTACCCAGTTGGCTGCGCTGAACCAGCAAATGAGCCAGGACGCCATAAACCTGACGAAGGCACTGAAAGGCGAAAGCAAAACGCAGGGTAACTGGGGCGAGTACCTCCTGGAGAGTTTGCTGGAGAAATCCGGCTTACGAAAAGGGGTGCATTACGAACGCGAGGAAGTACGGCTGAACGACGAGAAGCAAGTATACCGCCCGGATGTGATTGTGAGATTGCCTGAGGGCAAACACCTGATTATCGACTCCAAGATGTCGCTGGTGGCGTATGAGGCTTTCTGCAGCTGTGAGGAGGAGCACCAGCAGGAAGTATACCTGCGCGGCCACATCAACTCGGTCCGCACCCACTTCTCCGATCTGAGCCGCAAGAGCTACCACCGCCTCAACGGCATCAACTCCCCGGATTTTGTGCTCATGTACATCCCCATCGAGCCGGCCTTTAACCTGGCTGTACAGCACGACCACGACCTGTTTACCGATGCCTTCGATAAGAACATTGTGCTGGTAACGACCTCTACCCTACTGGCCACACTCCGCACGGTGGCCGGTGTTTGGCGGCAGGAAGACCAGAAGCGTAACGTGCTGAAGATTGCCGAGGAAAGCGGTAAGCTTTACGACAAGTTTGTGAACTTTGTGGAAGACCTCAAAACCATTGGCCGGCACCTGGAAAGCAGCCAGACCTCCTACAACGCTGCTATGAACAAGCTCACAGAAGGCCGCGGCAATTTGATCCGTAGGGTTGAAATACTGCGCGAACTGGGTGCCAAAACGAGCAAGACGCTTGACGAACACCTTTTGCAGGAGGCACAGTTACCGGAGGAGGCTGAGTAGTAATATATTAGCTGCAGCCTTGTAAGATACCTGCCACATCTACTTTTGTTAGCGAAATATTCTCCCTGCTCTGCAGTATAAGCATATTATTTATTATATATTTGGATCTGCAGACCAGCCTTTTGTCTGGATAAATCCATTTGCACTAATTTTCCTACTATAAACAACTTAACCCCCTTTTATGATTAAAAGATTTACTCAGGCTTCCTTACTGGCATTATCGCTGATGGTGATGAGCTGTGCCACTATTGTAAATGGATCCAGGCAAACAGTTGATTTCTCAAGCCAGCCTGCCGGCGCCAAGGTAAGCATTAATGGAGCCGACCACGGTACCACGCCTACACAGGTTAGGCTGAAGCGCAACGCCAACATGCCGGGATCCCCTTCTGGCAGAGGATATTATGACGTGAAAATTGAATTGGATGGCTATTACCCTTACGAGGTGAAAGTAAAGCGCGAGTTTAACGGCTGGTTTATCGGCAACATCGTTATTGGTGGTTTGGTAGGCATAATCGTTGACGCAGCAACAGGTAGTATGTATAAACTATCTCCTGATCAGGTGATTGCGCAAATGGGTCGTCAGACGGCGGTGAACACTGACAATAAGGATGGTAACATTTTCATTGCGGTGACGCTAGATGTTGACCCAAGCTGGGAGAAAATCGGACAATTGGAGCGAAAATAGCAGCAGCTATGATTGGCAATAAAAGAAAAGCACCATCAGATAATGATGGTGCTTTTCTTTTGGTATGATGCTTCTAGAAGAATTTCAGAATATGTAATTATTGACTGTACAGGTGTCTACCGGTAATACATACTTATAAAGCTCTTCAGGGCTTACCAAAGCTTATTACTTACAATTCGGGGCGCCAGTAATCTCAAAAACTCTGTCCACTGCAAAATTAGCGTCTGTGGCTGCCTCTATTCCTCTCACTATGCCCGAAATCGTTACTCTGTAAGAACCATTCTCCAGGTTAAGTTTCAGTGGTTCGATCAGCCTTAGAACTGCCGCCTCTGCCTCCGGGTTTTTGCTGCCAAAGCCCGGGGTGTTAAGTTGCAGCACGTGGCTCATGGTCATGCCTTCTTTCAAGATATCCAGCGTATTACCTGCTTTACCAGCATTCGTGATATAAGGCAGCATGTACAGGTAAGGGTTTTCTTCGCCAGTGGCTATAGCATAGTCCTCTGCAGCGATGGGGAAAACGATTTCCTCCGAGGTTGCTTCATTGACCACCTTGACCGTCAGGTCCACCACTCTGTCGGCAGAAAGAGCAAAGTTATACTTGGTGCCCTTGTTGCTGTTGATGACAACTGCCTGGCTAGCAAGGTCAAAATTGATGCTGACCTCACGCGGTCCGCTTCCTTCAGCCGAGGAAGGTACAAAGTCCCAGGCAGTGCCAGCTTCTACAACACCGTTGCCAACAGGTACTGCGTTACCTTGAGTAGATAAAGTTCCTCCGTAAAAGAAGATGCATTTGACTGCATTAGCATTAACTGCGCCACTAACATCGCCATTTTTCGAGGTAAAATACGTTTTGGCTACTGCAGCGTTATACCTCCATTCACCGCCTTCTACAACAATTACATCTTGGGCATCGATGTTGATCATCACAGACTGGGCAGTTTGGGCAGACTTGGTATTGCCCACTTTGGCATCTTGTATGGCAGAAGTGGCAAAGCCATCCTGCTCCATGTCTTTTTCACATCCTCCCAGCAAAAACGCAGAGGCAAACATGGCCGAAATTAAAACGGAACTGCGGAAATACTTTTTCATATAGTTTATAAGGGTTAGGTTTTAATTCTAAAGCAAGGGTAAGCAAGAGCATTACAAAGTATAGGCACTCCAAGTCTTCAACAGCGCACCTCAGCAAGGTTGAGATATATCTGTCTGCCAAACACGCTCTGGTTATACTTCAAATATTTGTGTGAATCAAACAAATATACGTATCAATTATTATATAGATACATATTAATCTTTAATTATTTTAAACAGTTGGTAGTGCAGCTCTACTTCCAATTGCTATAGCAAAGCTGAAATAAGGCATCACTGAAAATCATCTCGGTTGTTGGATGTTCGGTACCAGTTTACTTATATTTATCCTTTGCTTAACCCGCAAAACCACACCTCAGACAAACCACCCATGAAAAAACTAATCTTTACCGGCCTTACTGCGGCGGTACTTCTCTCCTCCTGCTCCAGCCAGAAGACGGATACAGCCGGGACTGAACAAACTACAGCACTGACCGAAGTACAGCAGGAGGCGCAGGCCTTTTTGGATCAGTATTCCAAGAAGTATCAGGAGCTCTATACTAATTCTGCTGAGGCAGAGTGGAATTCCAATACCAAAATTGTAGAGGGAGATACCACCAACGCCGCTGCCACACGCCGCGCCAACGAGGCCTTCGCTGCCTTTACCGGAAGCGAGGAAAACATCGAAATGGTGCGCACCATGCTGGAGAAAAAAGACCAGCTAACGCCTCTGCAGGTGCAGCAGTTTGAGGCCATACTTTTTGCGGCCGCCAACAACCCGCAGATCATCCCGGATGTGGTTAAGGCGCGTATTAAGGCCGAGACAGAGCAGACTGAAAAGCTGTACGGCTTCGACTACCGCCTTTCCGGCAAATCAGTTAGCACCAACGACATCGACAATATCCTGAAATCAGAAAAGGATGTTAAAAAACGACTGGATGCCTGGAATGCCAGCAAGGAAGTGGGACCTGGTTTGCGCGAGGGGCTGCTGAACCTGCGCGAGCTGCGCAACAAAACGGTGCAAAGCCTCGGTTACGACGATTACTTTACCTACCAGGCCTCCGACTACGACATGACGCGTGAGGAAATGATGGAGCTGATGCAGCAGATAAACGAAGAGCTGCGTCCGCTTTATCGCGAACTGCATACGTATGCCCGTTATGAGCTTGCCAAAAAGTATGGCGTAAAGGAGGTGCCGGACTACCTGCCGGCGCACTGGGTGCCAAACCGCTGGGGTCAGGACTGGAGCTCGATGGTGGAGGTAGAAGGCATTGACCTGGACGCGGCGCTTAAGCCCAAAGGTGCCGAGTGGCAGGTGAAACAGGCGGAGCGCTTTTATACCAGCATGGGTTTTCCGGAACTGCCGCAATCCTTCTACACCAAATCGAGCCTCTACCCGCTGCCGCCAAATGCGGGGTATAAGAAAAACAACCACGCCTCGGCCTGGCACATGGACCTGGACAAAGACGTGCGCTGCCTGATGAGCGTGGAGCCCAACGCTGAATGGTATGAGACAACCCACCACGAACTGGGCCATATCTACTATTACATGACCTATACCAACCCGGACGTGCCACTGCTGCTGCGGGGCGGAGCTAACCGTGCTTACCACGAGGCTGTTGGTTCTTTGCTGGGGCTGGCGGCTATGCAGAAACCGTTTCTGGCAGAGCTGGATCTGATAGACGAGAACGTGCAGACCGACGAGGTGCAGGCCCTGCTGAAAGAGGCACTGAACTATGTGGTGTTCATTCCTTTCTCTTCGGGGGTGATGAGCGAGTGGGAGCATGATTTTTACGCCAAGAACCTGCCGGCAGACCAGCTGAACAAGCGTTGGTGGGAGCTGACGAAAAAGTACCAGGGCATCGTGCCGCCAGCTGACCGTGGTGAGAATTACCTGGATGCGGCCACCAAAACGCACATCAACGACGATGCGGCGCAGTACTATGATTACGCGATGAGCTATGTCATCTTGTTTCAGCTGCACGACCACATCGCCAAAAATATCCTCAAGCAAGACCCGCACACCACCAATTACTACGGCAGCAAAGAGGTGGGCAACTTTCTCCGCGACATCATGTACCCGGGCGCCTCGGCTAACTGGCGCCAGATGCTGAAAGAGACAACGGGCGAAGAGCTAAGCGCCCGCGCCATGGTGGCCTATTTCCAGCCGCTGATGGAATACCTGAAAGAGCAGAACAAAGGCAGAAAGTATACTTTGTAGGACCTAACAGTTCTATACTCTCAAAACTAAAAGCCGCAGCAGGATTGTCCTGTTGCGGCTTTTAGTTGATACCTGGTTTAGTCGTTTAAGGAATTGATGCCCTGTTCCTTTAGTTTTTCAAGATGGGCTTTCATCGCGTTCAATTGCTCTATTGGGTGCCCCTGCCAAGCGGTTACTTCGCCTACTACTCTGAATGGATGTTTCGAACGGTATGATTTAGTTGGGTTGCCCGGGAATTTCTTGTCGGTCAGGTCTGGATCGTCTTCTATTTCTCCGGTTGGCTCTACCAGGTAGATTCTTTCACGACCCGGGCCTGTAGCCAGCTCAGCACCCCAAATAGCAGCATCCAGGGTAGCGGTCAGGAAAATGTACCTGGCATTTTTCTGTTGCCCATAGTTAGAACTGTACCCCACCTCAATGAGGTCACCGACTTTGAGGTCCGCCTTCGTCCCATGGAAGTAGGTTTGCGCGAAAGGTGTCGCGGCTGGTGCGCCTAGTTCTTTTTCGATGTTGTTATGATCCATTTTTATACTACTCGTCATAATTTCTCGCTTCACTAATATAGTTATTTCCTGTAAATATCAGTTGGAATGGTAACTATTGGAAAAGAGAGGCAGCTACCACGCACAAGCTGTCAAGTAGGTGCAAACAAAGCGTACACCTTTTTTAATTAGTGCCTCTGAGGATGATGACAACCTTGCTCCTCTTCTTGCAAAGTATAAGTGCCGTACCGTAACTTTAGTAGCTGTAACACATATAAATAGCTGTTTACCATTTCAAGTATAAACCGAATGCCATGAAGAAGAAACTTGTGGTGCTAACAGGCGCGGGTATCAGTGCGGAGAGCGGTATCGCAACCTTCCGCGACGCCAACGGCCTCTGGGAAGGACACGACGTGATGGAAGTAGCCTCGCCGCAGGGCTGGCAAAAGAACCAGGAGCTGGTGCTGGATTTCTATAACCAGCGTCGGAAAAATGCCCACACCGTTAAACCAAACGCGGCGCATGAGGCCCTGGCCGATCTGGAGAAAGATTTCGACGTGCTTATCATCACCCAGAACGTGGACGACCTGCACGAGCGCGCCGGTTCTACGAACATCATTCACCTGCACGGCAAGCTTTTCGAAAGCCGCAGCACCCTGGATCCCAGCCTTGTGTATCCCATCGAAGGCTGGGAATTGAAAAAGGGCGACAAGTGTGAGCGCGGGTCTCAACTGAGGCCAAACATTGTCTGGTTCGGAGAGGCAGTGCCCATGATGGAAAAAGCGATTGAAGAAACCCTGCAGGCTGATATTTTTCTGGTAGTTGGTACCTCGCTGGTGGTATACCCTGCCGCTGGCCTGGTGGATTACGTGGATGAAGGTGTGCCGATATTTGTGGTAGACCCTCATTTGCCTTACATGCGTGAACGGCCCAATCTGCACCGCTACGAAGAAAAGGCCAGCACCGGCATGCAGAAAATTGCTGCCTTGCTGCGTGAAAAGTATACTTAAGACGGTAATCCCGAAGAATTACAGCCCTGCCAGTGTAAAGCTGGCAGGGCTTTTTTATGCAGCTGAATTATTGAGAACTGTTAAATTTGTTTTTTAGACAAATCTAAAAGTATAGTTTTGCGTTTCAAACTATAGCTCTTAAAGATCCTAGACTATGAGAAATGCATTACTCCTGTTATTCCTGCTCCTGGCCTCCACTGTTCTTGCCCAGACAGGTGCTATCACCGGTAAAGTATCGGCAAACGAGAGGCCTGTCCCCTATGCCACGGTGATGCTGGTAAACACCAGGTATGGCACTTCAACCGATTTGGAAGGAAAGTATAGGTTGGAGAACATACCTGCCGGAACGTATGACCTTATAGTCTCAGCTATAGGTTACCGAAAGGTCCAACGCGCTGTGCAGGTATCTGACGGGGCTCCGGTTACGCTGGACATCCTCCTTCAGACGGCAGACGCCACGCTAAACGAGGTGGTGGTGACCGGCACGCGCACGGAGCGCCGGAGGTTGGAAAGTCCCGTGGCCGTGAATGTGCTCGACAGCCGTACCTTTAACCTGACGCAATCCAATACGCTGGCTGAAGGGCTCTGCTTTCAACCGGGCCTGCGTATGGAGACAGATTGCCAGACCTGCAACTACACCCAGCTACGCATGAACGGCCTGGGGGGCTCCTACTCCCAGATACTGGTCAACAGCCGCCCGATTTTCACCTCACTTATGAGTTTGTATGGCCTGGAGCAAATTCCGGCCAATATGATTGACCGTGTGGAAGTGGTTCGTGGGGGCGGCTCGGTGCTCTACGGCTCCAGCGCCATCGCCGGCACGGTGAACATCATCACCAAAGAGCCTAAGGAAAGCACCTACACCCTTTCCACCAACTCCTCCCTGATCGACGGCACCGCCTGGGACCACTTTCTCAACGCAAACGTGAATGCCGTGAACGAGGAGCAAAACGCCGGTGTCTCCTTCTTCGCCTCGCACCGCGACCGGGAAGCCTATGATGCGAACGGGGATGGGTTCTCAGAAATATCCCAGCTCAAGAACAACTCCTTTGGCTTTAACGCCTTCTTTAAACCCTCTGAACGGGACCAGGTAAACGTAAACGGCTGGAGCATTTACGAAGAACGGAAAGGCGGCAACAAGCTGGACAAACCTGCCGACCAGGCCGACCAGGCAGAATATCGCCTACACAATATCCTGGTAGGTGGCTTTAACTGGGATCGTCGCCTGAGTGACCGATCTTCCATCAGTGTCTACGGCTCGGGGCAGAACACCAAACGTACGCACTACACGGGTATAGATCAGTCAGATGGATGGGGTGAAACCAAGAGCAACACGCTGCAGGGAGGGCTTCAGTATAACTATACTTCCACCTTGCTGGGAGGCAGCAATACCTTCACCTCCGGCTTGGAGCACCAATACGATGATACCTTTGATGAGGTTGAGGCCTACGGTTACCTGATAGACCAGGAGAATAACCTGACGGGTTTATACTTGCAGAGCGACTGGGAGGTAAGTCCTGCCCTGACCATACTTTCCGGGGTGCGGGCAAACAAACACAATAGGGTTAGCAACATCATCTTAACACCGCGCCTTAGCGCCCTTTACAAAATCGGAAGCACCACGCAGCTGCGCGCTTCCTATGCCCGTGGCTTTAAAGCGCCCCAGGCTTTTGAAACGGACCTGCACATTGCCTTCGCCGGAGGCGGCATTTCCCTGATACAACTCGACCCGGAGTTAAGAGAGGAAACGTCCAACGCCTTTAACGCCTCGCTGGATTTTAACAAGCCCGGTGAGTTTATGATCTATGGTTTTACGGTGGATGCCTTCTATACCCGCCTGCAAAATGCATTTATACTGGAGGAAATCGGCACCGATGCGCTCGGTAACCAGCAACTCCTCCGCCGGAACGGAAGCCACTCCACGGTGAAGGGCATCACACTTGAGGGCCGCCTCAACTATGACCAGAAGCTCCAGCTGGAAAGCGGCCTGACCCTGCAGCGCTCTACCTTTGATGCACCCGTGGCCTGGTCTTCGGAGCTGCAAGGCACCCGCGATTATCTCCGTACCCCGAATGTGTACGGGTACTATGTGCTCACGCTCTTGCCGCAAAGCCGCTTCACCACTGCCTTTAGCGGTGTGCTGACAGGCCCGATGCAGGTACCCCACTTCGGCGGAGCGCCCGGCGTGGTGGAAGACGAGCTTTATACTTCCCCCACCTTTTTTGAAAACAACCTGAAACTGGCCTACCGCTTCACCCTCCGAAGTATAAAGCAGGACCTGCAGCTAAGCGCCGGGGTGCAGAACATGTTCAACGCCTACCAAAATGACTTCGATACTGGCCCCTACCGCGACAGCAACTATGTCTATGGCCCGGCGCGGCCACGTACCTTCTACTTCGGGCTCAAGTTTGGGTTGATGTAAGCTAAAAGTATATGACTTCTGTTGGGATCAATCAACCTTGTCCCTCCCAAAAGGGGATCTCTGAACGATTGACATCCCTTAAACCTGTGCCTTATATATGAGATTGGATTTGTAATAAGACTTGGCCGGAGGCCCAACTATAGCCGGTCACGAGCGTGGACACTCGCGCCATAAAAAGTGAGTTCATTAGCATTAAAGAGCCTTGCTGCTTCAAGTTTTCAACTGGCGAAAGTATAAATGGCAGCTCTTTTAAGCCAAAAGCTTGCGGCTATGGTTAACCACGAGCTGAAAGCTCGCTGGAGAAGAAGTAGGTTATACTTGTGTCCTAATGGTAGGCTTCGGCAGCAGGGGATTTATACTTTGGTTTACCTATATTATAAAACTCTCGTACTGTGTGGAGTAATAACCACACGTATAGCATATGGCCTTTTTCAAAGACAGAATTCTGGCTACACATGATACCTGGAGCCTGACCATTTTGCGCATCTTTCTAGGGCTGATGATGTGGCCGCACGGGGCTCAGAAATTGTTAGGCTGGTTCGGAGGGGCCGGGCCAGCTGCTTTTATGCAGTCTTTCGAGAAAGTATCCGGCTTACCGGGCTGGCTGGGTTGGCTTGTGATTATCATCGAGGCCGTGGGCTCCATCTGCTTGTTACTTGGTTTTTGGGTGCGCCTGTGGGGGCTTGCCTTTATCGGGCTTTTTGTGGGGATTATACTTGCTATACACCTACCCTACGGCTTCTTCATGAACTGGGGCGGCAACCAGGCTGGTGAGGGGTACGAGTACCACCTGCTGGTCATAGGCATGGCCTGGGCACTCGCAGTTGGCGGTGCCGGCAAGCTCAGCATCGATCAAACCATGGCCAATCAGGAAAGAAGGTTTTGAAAGTTAAAGAGTTTGGGAGTTAGAGAGTTTAGGAGTTAGAAAGTTAGAGAGTTAGAAAGTTTAGGAGTATAAAAATCTATTAACTATTAACTATTAACTAAACCTTCCCCAGCAGCCTGGCTACGTACTTGCCGATGATGTCGAACTCCAGGTTTACGGTGGTGCCGGGCTTTACGGCGTGTAGGTTGGTGTGCTCGTAGGTATAGGGAATGATGGCTACCGAGAAGCGGTCCTCCTGCGAATTTACAACCGTCAGGCTGATGCCGTTCACGCAAATAGAGCCCTTCTCCACGGTTACATTGCCCTTGCTGGCATCATAGCGGAAGGTAAAAAGCCAGCTGCCGTTTTCGTCTTTTACCTCCTCGCATACCGCTGTTTGGTCCACGTGACCTTGTACCACGTGCCCGTCAAAGCGGCCGTTGGCCAGCATGCAACGCTCCAGGTTCACCACATCCCCAATTTGCAGCTCGTTCAGGTTCGTTTTCTTCAGCGTCTCGTCGATGGCCGTTACCGTGTACGCATCCCCGTCTATACGTACCACCGTCAGGCAGACGCCGTTGTGCGCTACACTCTGGTCTATCTTCAGCTCGTGCGTGAAGGGGCTGGTAAGGGTAAAGTGCTTGTTGGTGTTCTCCTGCCGGATATCGGTTACGCGCCCTAGCGCCTCTATGATGCCTGTAAACATAGTCTCGGGTTGAAGTATGAAAGTATAAACCGTGCCTTTGCTAAAGCAAGTGCGCGGGAGTTTTGTTTACCAAAATTAGCAGGTTTCTTGCTATGGCAGGAAGCCAGGGCAAATTAAAAGCGAGAAAAAGGCAGAATACCGGGATTAATTGCCCCCGGATGCTTATTTTCGCAAACCTCCCCTCCCAAGGGGCAGTAAAGTTACAGTAAGGACCTCACAGTTTTAAAGATCATGCAAACCGACACGTACAGACACAAAGGCATGCGCCGGGCTTTGGTAAAACAACTGCGCGACAAAGGCATCCGCGATGCGCGCGTGCTGGCTGCCATCGAAACTGTACCGCGTCATTTCTTCTTCGACAAAGCTTTTCTGGAGCAGGCCTACCAGGACAAGGCCTTCCCGATTGGCGAGGGACAAACCATTTCCCAGCCCTATACCGTGGCTTTCCAGTCAGAGCTGCTGCGCCTTCGGCCAACCGACAAAGTGCTCGAGATTGGCACCGGTTCGGGCTACCAATGCACCGTATTGCTCCAGATTACACCCAACGTGTATACGATAGAGTATAACCGCCCGCTCTACGAGAAGGCCCGCCTGTTTTTCCGCAAGCATAACCTGAAGCCTCATACCTTTCATGGCGATGGCTCCCAGGGCCTCCCTGCTTATGCCCCGTATGATAAAATTATCGTGACAGCCGGTGCGCCCATCGTACCGAAAGAGTTGTTGCGCCAGCTAAGTATAGGCGGCATCCTGGTGATTCCGGTTGGCGACGAGAAATTGCAGAAGATGCTGCGCATTACGCGCGTGGAGGAAAACGAATTCACCAAAGAAGAGTTCAGCGACTTCAAGTTCGTGCCTCTGTTAGGCCGATCCGGTTGGAGTGGCGCAGAATAGCCAATCCGAAGTATAATTTTATCCTTTGCGGCAGGCAGCGTATCTTTGCGCCGATCATACAACAATCTGGAATGCGTAAACAAAAGAAAGTATCTGATTCCTATGTCATCATGACGGAGCTGGTGCTCCCCAACGACACCAACACCCTGCACAACCTGATGGGTGGTCGCATGATGCACTGGATGGACATTGTATCGGCTATTGCGGCGCAAAAGCACTCAAACCGCATTGTGGTAACTGCCTCTGTCGACAATGTTTCGTTTGCTGAGAGTATAAAACTAGGCAACGTGGTGACGCTTGAAGCCAAAGTTACCCGTGCCTTTAACTCCTCTATGGAGGTGCACATTGTAGTGTACGCCGAGGATATCCCGAGCGGCAAGAAAGCCATGTCCAACCAGGCCTTCTTCACCTTTGTGGCGGTAGACCAACTGGGCAACCCAATTGATGTGCCGGAGGCTATTCCGGAAACGGAGGAAGAAATCAGGTTGTATAACGATGCCCTGCGCCGTCGCCAACTGCGCCTGGTGCTGGCTGGCCGCATGAAGCCACGCGAGGCTACCGAGCTTCGCTCCCTTTTTGACATCAAAGAAGACGAGAAAAATTAAGTATAGATGACTAAGCTACAGGCCGATATCAGCCACGAGTTTCTGAAGAACTTTATCACTGAAACCATTTATGTGGTGGAGGGAGATATGGCTGCGCCTGTACCCGAATCAGTTCCAGAGGAAGTGGACGCCACTTCCCCGGCTACCGTAGCTGCTCCCACACCAACTATAGCACCTGAGCCTGCGCCTGTAAAGCAGGGCGTGCACGAGCTGCCCCGGATTCCTAAAAAAGAGCCGGTGGCTGAGCCGCAAAAGTATAAAGTTACCGGCCAGAACGGGAAAGGCGTGGTGGTACTGGTGACGCTTCCTGAAAACGAGTTTGTACAGCTGCCGCAGTTGCAGTTCCTGCAGAAGATACTCGCGGCCATTGGCTTGCAGCCATCGGATGTAGCCTACGTCAACAACGTATCCGGTGAAATTGCCCTGTTTGAGGACTTGCAAAAACAGCTACAGGTTAACTACATCATCAGCTTTGCCAGCCGCATCGAAACTTCGCTCCCGCACGAGCGCTTTACACTTTATAACCCGGTTACCGTTGGCAATGTGCCGGTGGTATTCTCGCAGGCGCTGAACATGCTGGAGCATAACGTAGAGCATAAGAAACTGCTGTGGGGAGCCCTGCAAAGGGCTTTCGGATTGGTATAGCAAGTATAAATCCAGGTTGCAGACCTAAGGTTAAAGTATAAAAAGAGCGGCCTCCAAAACAGGAGGCCGCCCTTTTTATACTTGGTTTATACTTTGCTTTGGCTTAGTTCTGCCCCAGAAGCAATGACTCCAGTTTTTGCTCCAGCTCCTCGCCACGTAGCCCTTTTGCAATGATCTTTCCTTCCGGATCGAGCAGCACTGTTTGCGGGATAGCGGTTACGTTGTACAGTCCGGCGGCGGCACTCTCCCACCCTTTCAGGTCCGATACCTGCGGCCAAGTCAGTTTGTCTTTCTCAATAGCTGCCAGCCATTTCTCCTCTGACTGATCCAGCGAAACGCCGAAGATTTCAAAGCCTTTGCCTTTGTCTTTCAGCTTGTTATACATGCGCACAACGTTGGGGTTCTCCTTGCGGCACGGACCGCACCAGCTTGCCCAGAAGTCGATCAGCACATACTTACCCCGTAGCGAAGAGAGGGATTTTGTACTTCCGTCCGGACTTGGCAGTGTGATGTCAGGCGCCATTTGGCCGATAGCGGTGCTGCGGTGCGGCTGCAGGCGCTCGTTTACCAGGGTGGTATACTTTGAGTTCGGGATATGCTGGTTGTAGAGGTTAGCCATGCTGTCGGCAAAGGCAAAATCATTTACCGGATCTATCAAGCTGGCTGTGCCGAAAGCGGATACTACTGATTTCGGGTGCTTTGCCAGGAACTCCTTGATCTGGTTTTGCAGCCTGAAGTACTCGCTTCTGAGGCGTTCTGCCTCCTCATTGTTGCCCTCCTGCATGGCCTTCGCGAAATCCTGCTCCAGCCCTGCCTGCTGCTGACGGGTGTCGTTCACCAGCTTGTTCAGCTCCAGAAACAACTTCGACTCTTCCGAGCCTTCCACCTTGGCTGTCCCGTTCAGGTCGCTGGCATCGGCCTCTACTTCAATCTTGCCCTCTTCCAGCACCAGCATCACCCCGTTCTGCTGGTCCAGCGCGATACGGTAAAAGGTCGGCTCCTGCACTTTCCCTGTAAAGGAAAAAGTACCTTCTGCGCTCAGTTCGGCGGTGTCGCGGGGTTCGAAGCTACGCTCACCCAGCTCAAACAGGTAAATCTGGCCGGGAGTTGCGTTGCTGAGCTTGCCCTGGATAGTATAGCTGTTCTCGCCGTTGGTGGCGGGCTTGTTACCCTGGCAGCTTGCAAGTATGGCAGCAGCGGAGACCGCAACTACAATAGACTTTAGGTTCTTATGCAGCATGTCTATGCGTTTAGTTTCTCTCTTAATATCTGGTTGGTTACTTTCGGATCGGCCTTGCCTTTGGTTTTCTTCATGATTTCGCCCATGAACATGCCTATCAGCGACTGTTTGCCGGCCTTGTATTCGGCTACCTTGGCTGGGTTCTCATCCAGTACTTCCTGCACTAGCTGCCCTAGTTCGTCAGAGTTTGACTCCTGCAGCAGGTTTTGCTCCTCGGCCACGCGCTGTGCAGTGTACTCCGGATGCTCCAGCAGGTAGGGGAAGATCTTCTTGGCCGCCACCGAATGGCTTACCTTGTTCTCATCTACTAAAGCAATTAACTGGGCAATTTGTTCCGGCTTCAGCGGGAAGTCCTTGATGTGCAGTTGCAGCTCGTTAAGGTAAGATTTTACCGGGCCCATCACCCAGTTAGAAGCAGCCTTGTAATTCTGTGTATGCTTGGCGAGCTCTTCAAAGTATAAAGCGATTTCCTTGGCATCGGTCAGAACGGCTGCGTCATACTCCGGCAGGCCCAGCTTCTCTACAAAGTTCTTGTAAAGCTCCTGTGGCAGGCTAAGCATGGCAGCTTTCACAGACTCCAGCCACTCCTGCTCGATTATCAATGGCGGCAGGTCCGGCTCCGGGAAGTAGCGGTAATCGTTCAGCGTTTCCTTTGAGCGCATGGCCGTGGTAGTTCCGGTGTTGGCATCGAAGTTACGCGTCTCGCCCTCTACTTTGCCGCCATTCTCCAGCACCATAATCTGGCGCTCGATCTCGTGTTCAATGGCGCGCTGCACGTTGCGGAAGGAGTTCATGTTCTTCACCTCCACCTTGGTACCCCACAGCGAGGAGCCTTTCAGCATCACCGAAATATTGGCGTCGCAGCGCAGCGAGCCCTCTTCCATGTTGCCGTCGCAAATTTCCAGGTATTTCACCAGGCGCTTGATCTCGGTCAGGTAGTTGTAGGCTTCCTCAGAGTCGCGGATATCCGGCTCGGATACGATCTCAATCAAAGGAACTCCGGCGCGGTTAAAGTCCACCAGTGTTTCCACCTCTCCTGGCAAGTGCATCGATTTACCGGCATCTTCCTCCATGTGGATGCGCGTGATACCGATTTTCTTTTCGTTACCCTCCGCATCTTTGATCAGGATATGGCCGTGCGTACAGATAGGCGTTTTATCCTGCGTGATCTGATAGCCTTTCGGAAGGTCCGGGTAGAAATAGTTCTTGCGGGCGTACACGTTGTGCTTGGTGATCTCACTGTTTGTGGCCAGACCCATTTTCACGGCCATCTCCACCACACGCTTGTTCACGCGCGGCAAAGTACCCGGGTGGCCCAGCGTAATTGCGCTCAGGTTGGTATTGGGCAGCATGCCATACTCTGTTGAGTCGGAGGAGTAGGCTTTGCTATCAGTGAGCAGCTGTGCGTGTACCTCTAAACCAATAATGGCTTGGTATTTATCTCTTATCGCTTTATCCATTTGTTTATAATGACTAATGAATAATGAGGAATGACTAATTGTTCATTCCTCATTATTCATTATTAACTATTCATTAATAATTGCCTTAATCAGTTCTACCGCCTTGGCAGGTACTGCGTTTAGGCCAGATACGTCTTTACCACCCGCTGTGGCATAAAACGGCTGTCCGCCGCCTCCGCCTTTGATTTCCTTGGCCAGTTCACGAACCAGTTGGCTGGCGTTCAGGTTTTTCTCCTGCACCAGGTTATCCGACAGCATCACGGCAATCTGTGGCTTGCCATCAATCTCGGCGGCAAGTATAAGCACGAGGTTCTCCACCACCTGGCGCATGTCGAAGGCCAGCTTCTTCAGGTAATCGGCCGAGCTCAGGTCTACCCGTTCGGTAATGAGGTTGATGCCATCAAAATGCTGTGCTTTCTGTGCCAGCGTGTCTTTCAGGCTGCCCAGCTGCTTCAGTTCAAAAGCTTCCAGCTGCTTCTGCAGGGCTTTCAGGTCTTCCTGCATTTTCTGCACTGCGCCCGATACATTACTCTGCGTGTTCAGTACCCCGCGCACTGCGTTCAGCTCATTTAGTTGCTGCTGCATGTACTCTTCTGCTGCGTCCGCTGTGATGGCCTCTATACGTCGTACCCCAGCGGCTACTGAGCTCTCAGAGATGATCTTAAAATAGCCGATGTTGCCGGTGTTGTGCACGTGCGTACCGCCGCAAAGCTCTACGGAGTAATCGCTGCCAAAAGTAATCACGCGCACAAAGTCGCCATACTTCTCACCAAACAATGCGGTGGCTCCCATGTTCTTCGCCTCGTCAATGGGCACATTGCGGCGCTCATCCAACGGAATGGCCTGGCGCACGCGCTCGTTCACGATGTGCTCTATCTGGCGCAGTTCGGCGTCCTCTACTTTGGCAAAGTGCGAGAAGTCGAAGCGCAGGATTTTTTCGTTTACCAAAGAGCCGCGCTGTTGCACGTGGTCCCCTAACACTTTTCTTAAAGCCGAGTGCAGCAAGTGCGTAGCCGAGTGGTTCTTACGGATCAGGTTACGGCGCTCCGCATCGATCTCCGCCCGGAACCCAGCCTCTACGTTTTGCGGAAGTTTGCTGGTGATGTGAAGTATAAGATCGTTTTCCTTCTTCGTGTCCAGCACCTCCACGCGCTCTCCGTTAGCTACCAGGTAGCCCACGTCCCCTACCTGACCACCGCTTTCGGCGTAGAATGGCGTTTTATCGAGCACCAGGTGGTACTCGCTCTTGTTCTTGGCTTTTACCTGGCGGTAGCGCACAATGTGTGAGTCGGTGGTATCACAGTCGTAGCCCACAAACTCGTTTACCACGTCCGGCTGAAGTATAACCCAGTCGCTTTGCTCGGTGGCAGAGGCGTTACGGGAGCGGTTTTTCTGCTGCTCCATCTCCTTGCCAAAACCCTGTTCATCCACTTTCAGGCCTTTTTCACGGGCAATCAGGGCGGTCAGGTCCAGCGGGAAACCGAAGGTATCATAAAGTTCGAAGGCGGTTTTGCCGTCGATAGTGTTGTTGTTCTGCTTAAACGTCTCCTCCAGCGCATCCAGTCGCTTCAGGCCGTTCTCCAGCGTGCGCAGGAAGGCGTTTTCCTCTTCCTCAATCACACGTTGCACAAAGCCCAGCTGCTGCTTTAGTTCCGGGAATACATGCGCGGTCTGCTCGGCCAGCACCTCTGTCAGCTTGTAGAGGAACGGCTTTTTGAAATCCAGAAACGTGAAGCCGTAACGCACGGCGCGGCGCAGGATACGGCGAATTACATAACCCGCCTTGTTATTAGACGGCAGCTGACCATCGGAAATAGTAAAAGAAATAGCACGGATGTGGTCGGCGATTACACGTATAGCAACGTCCGTTTTCGCGTCTTCCCCATACTTAACGCCGGCCTCGTTGGCCACAAACTGTATCAGCGGCTGGAACACATCGGTGTCGTAGTTCGACTGCTTGCCCTGTATGGCCATGCACAGGCGCTCGAAGCCCATACCGGTGTCCACGTGCTGTGCCGGGAGTTTCACCAGCGAGGTATCGGCCAAACGGTTGAACTCCATGAACACGTTGTTCCAGATCTCCACTACCTGTGGGTGGTCGTTATTTACAAGCGACTTGCCATCCACTTTGGCGCGCTCTTCGTCAGAGCGCAGGTCCACATGGATTTCGGAGCATGGTCCGCAGGGGCCGGTATCACCCATCTCCCAGAAGTTGTCCTTCTTGTTGCCCATCAGGATGCGGTCCTCGGCAATCATGGTCTTCCAGATATCATAAGCCTCCTGGTCCATGGGCAGGTTCTCTGCCTCATCGCCCTGAAACACGGAAACGTATAGCCTGTCTTTTGGCAGTTGGTATACTTTCGTCAACAACTCCCACGACCACTGCAGCGCCTCCTTCTTGAAATAGTCTCCAAACGACCAGTTGCCCAGCATCTCGAACATGGTGTGGTGGTAGGTATCATAGCCCACCTCTTCCAGGTCATTGTGTTTGCCACTCACACGAAGGCACTTCTGCGTATCGGCCACACGCTTGTAAGGGGCGGGCTTGTTGCCCAGAAAATAGTCTTTAAATGGCGCCATGCCCGAGTTGATAAACATCAGGGTAGGGTCATCCTTCACCACGATAGGCGCAGAAGGCACAATCTGGTGTTGTTTGGAGGCAAAGAAGTCCAGGAACTTTTGTCTAATCTCAGCTGAGTTCATGTATGAGTGTTAAGCCTTTAGATACTAAGTGCTATACTTGTTGTTTAAGAGAGAAAAATATCTAATTTTTGCCAATCGGTAACGCCATACCTTTAGCGCGCACCGGATAGCACATTAGAGGCAAAAGTAGCATTTTTAGCCGGAAACAGTAACATTTCGCCCTAAAATTAGCTCCTCGCACCTCCCCAAACAAGCCATTATTATGCCGTATAAGGAAAAAGAGATAGAGAAACAGTATTATACCATTGGTGAAGTAGCCACCATGTTCGATGTAGCCCCTTCCCTGATCCGCTTTTGGGAGACGGAATTTGAGCAAATCCGCCCCAAAAAGAATAAGAAAGGCAACCGCCAGTACACGCCCAAAGACATCGAGACGCTGCGCACCATCTATCACCTGGTAAAAGAGCGCGGCTATACCATACAGGGTGCCCGGGAGGTGATGAAAAACAAGCCCGTACAGGCAAAGGACAAGATGGAGATCATCGAGTCGCTGGAGAAGGTGAAGGCATTTTTGCAGGGCATTAAAGACCAACTGAATACCAAAGCCTAAAAGCTTCGTAGTTCTTTACCTATGGTGGAAGAACATAACATTTACGAAGTAGCCATTACCCGCTTGCCAGGCGTGGGCGCGCAGCTGACGCGCCTGCTGGTGAGTTATTGCGGCTCGCCCAAGGCGGTGTTCGAAGCGCCGCTCGCCAAATTGCAGAAGGTGCCGGGCGTTGGGCCTAAGCTTGTGCAAAGTATAAAGGAGAATGCCAGAACCACTTTACTACAAGCCGAAGAATGGGTGAGACGGGCAGAGGAACTGGAGGTGCAACTGCTGTTTTATACTTCGCCCAAGTTCCCTGATAGGCTCAAGCAAATCCCCGATGCGCCCACGCTGCTATACTTCAGGGGCAACGCCAACCTCAACCAGCGCCGCATCATCAGCATGGTAGGTACCAGGCAGATAACCACCTATGGCCAAACGGTAACTGAGCGCATTGTAGAAGATTTAAAACCCTACAACGTGCTGATCGTGAGTGGCCTTGCCTATGGTGTGGATATTGTGGCGCACCGGGCGGCGCTGCAGGCGGGTTTGCCCACCGTGGGCGTGATGGCCAGCGGACCGGAAACCGTATATCCGGCCGTGCACCGCAAGTATGCCGAGCGGATGCTGACGCAGGGTGGCCTTTTGACCGAAAACCCTTTTGGTACCAGACCGGACGCCCCGCGTTTTCCGGCCCGTAACCGCATCATCGCCGGCATGAGCGACTGCACCATTGTGGTGGAGGCGGCCATGAAAAGCGGCACCCTCATCACCGCCGACATTGCCCACAGCTACGACAAGGAAGTAATGGCTGTTCCGGGCAACATCACCTCCCCTGTCTCGGAAGGCACCAACCACCTGATTAAATCGCTCAAAGCCGTGGCTTATACTTCGGTGCAGGACCTGGTGGAGCTACTGAACTGGGATTTGCAGGACGAAGCAGCCGCCCGAAAGTCCTCTAAAGTTTCTTTCGATCCCGCAGAGTTTAATGAAGACGAGCTGAAGGTACTGCAAGTGCTTCAACAAACCCGTGAAGAGCATATGGACAACCTCAGCTGGAAGGCGCAGGTGCCGATAAGCCACTTAGCCTCGGTGCTTTTGGGGCTGGAGTTTAAAGGGGTGGTAAAAGCCCTGCCAGGGAAAAGGTTTATGCTTCTTTAGGGTCGTTACCCGTTGTTCGTTAATCGTTATTCGAATAACAGATTTTACTGGAAACAGCACAGGTAGAGACGACTTTAAAGTTACTACTCTCGCTCGCCTCCGGCGAGTGTGTGCAATCTGGTGGCGTCTCGCCACTGTAGGCAGCAGGTATAAAAAACGTAAACTATAGCAGATAAGCACGGCCAGAGGCCGCTTTATACTTCTCATTTGCCGGAGGCGAGCGAGGAATCATTTAATATTCAAACACCCTTGAGTTCTTGGTACACCTGCTCATACTGTGGCACGGGCACGCCATACTTTTGGGCTTCGCGCACCACATAGCCGGTCAGATTTTCCAGTTCCGTTTCTTTTTCCTGGGCGAAATCGCGCTCCATTGAGGAAGTGACACCCCGCTGCATCCGCTCCACCACCGCCAGGTTTCGCGTTATAATGTCTTCGGGCAAGGAGATTTCCTTGGCATGAGCCACCTGCACCAGTTCCTGCATCAGTTGCTGCAGTTGCGCTGCCAGTTCCGGCTTCTCCATTATCTGGCCCATGGTTTGGTGCGTGAGCGAAGTAAGACTGGCCACCGGCGAGATGAACGAGAACTTCTCCCATACTTTGCTTTTCACCTCCTGCCCGTAGTGTTCGTGGTTTATCCCGGCTTCGCTGAAAAGGGTTTTGATTCGCTGCAGCGTTTGCTCAGGAAGCTCCGGGTTGCCCCAGATCAAGCGGTTATACGTGCCCTGCACCTGCACCACGCCGGGTTCTTTTATACTGGCGATGATGTACACGCAACCCCACAGCACCTGTGCCTCCGGAAACCGCTCTTGCAGGTAGGCTATACTTTCCACACCGTTAAGTAAAGGAAGTATAACAGTATCAGGTCCGATATTAGGAGCCATTTGTTCAGCCACCTGCTGCAGACTGTAGCTCTTGACACAGAAAAGGACAAGGTCAAAATGGCCAAGGTCGCCTGTTTCATCCGTTACCATACTTGGCCGGACCACCAGCTCCTCCCCATCCAGCGCCAATTTCATCCCTTGCTGTGCTATTAGCTCTTTGTGTTTGCCTCTTGCTATAAAAACAACCTCATGTTTCTCATCGTTGGCAAAGCGGTTCGCCAGCAGGCCACCATAGTAGCCCCCCACGCCGCCAATGCCCACTACGGCGATTCTATACTTTTTCATGTGTTTTAATAAGTTCCGTGTTTGCGGTCTGCAATAACTTTTTCGAAGTCCCATTCTACGCGCTCCTGGAATGGCTGCCGGCGCACTTCGCAGTTAGCCTTGGAACAGATGGCGCAGGACGGCATGATGCAGGGATCGGTATGAATAAAGAGTTCGATGCTCGGGTCAATCTGCTCTCGTACTACCTGAGCAACCGCCTCTACCTCGTCATGGGCCTCCTGCACGTTCAGATACCAGGGCACGGTTAAGTGACAATCGATGTGCAACGTGGAGCCATACTTGATGACGCGGAGGTTGTGGATGTCTATCCAGTTCTCGCGGCGGTTCTCGTTGAGTACCCGCACGATACGCTGCAGCAGCTCATAGTCTGCCTCATCCATAATGCCGGCAATGGAGGAGCGCAGAATGCGGTAGCCGGTATACCCGATAATTAACCCGAAAATGATAGCCACCACGCCGTCCAGCCAAACCATGCCGGTGAGGTAGATCAAAAGCAACCCGATGAGGATGCCTGCCGTTGAATAGGCGTCGGATTTGAGGTGCTTGCCCCCTGCCGCCAGCACCAGGGAGTTGTTTTGCCGGCCTCTCCGCTCGGTTACAAAACCAACCGCGTAGTTAACCAGACCAGCCGCTGCGGTAAGTATAATACCCACATCCAGTTGCTGCAGCGGCACAGGGTTTATGAGGTTGGCGATAGACTTGAAGATGATGGCGCCTCCGGCCACCAATATAAGCGATCCCTCCAGTGTGGCAGCCACAAACTCAATCTTACCATGGCCGTAGGGATGGTTCTCGTCGCGGGGGCGGGCCGAGAGAAACAGGCTGTAGAGCGAGAATGCCCCTGCCACCACGTTGATGATAGACTCCAGAGCATCTGTTAAAATGGCGTTGGAGTTGGTGAGCACGAACGCGGTGAACTTGGTTACCAGCAACAGCAGGCCCACCAACACCACAAACAATTGTAGCCGGATGTTCTCGCTCAGGCTATTGAATTTAGCTCTCAAACTATGCTTTATCGTTCAGGGAAAACTAGCTGCGGCAACCTCTGCCTGTGGTAAAGATACAAAGACAGGCCGCAATTGCCTAACCGTAAGCAGCGGGTTAAAGTTGCCTGAGACCTTAGTTATCGAGCGTGTCGCTGAGGTCCAGCCAGTTCGGGTTCACCGACTCGATGAGGTAGATGGCGTGGTCGCGGCTGTCGTGCTGGAGCTGTTCCTGGCGGTGTAAGGCATCCCTTTCGGCGCTGTAATGCTCATAGTATACCAGCCTGGCCGTTTTGCTTTCTGGTCCGGGTACAGCCTGGGTATGGGTGAGCTTGTACAGGTCTCCCGCTACGCCTATCTCCACGCTCTGGTGGGTTTGGTCGCCAAAGATATAGACAAAGTAATGTGGCTCTCCTTGCATCATATCATACCTCCTTTTACGGATTACATATACGTGGCACCGGCTCCTGCGTTTAAACCTGCGGCTGGTTTGGGCAAATTAATTCAGGTAAGGTTATAGCATGTTTTTGTTCTATTTTATACTTCCTGCTGCCAGCTGCGTAAGTATGATTTAACTCAACGCGCCCTGTCTGATTTTGCCTATGGAAATCCTTAGAAAAAACTACGTAACGATAAGCCTGCACCGTCCGGAGAGCCTGCTGGAAGTGAACTGGCTACGCCAGCCGTCGGATAAGGAGTTTAAGCATGCCTACAAACTTAGCCTGGAGATTGCCGCGCAGGAGCAACTGCGGTATTACCTCTCCGATAACACAATGGGGATAAACCTGGCGATGGCCCTGCAGCATTGGGTATCCGCCTACGGCAGCGATATTATTGGAAGTTTGAAACTGGAACGCTATGCCCGGGTTATTCCGCCTGATGCCTTTCAGGAAATCGTGTCGTATAAAATGTTTGAGTTTCTGAGCCAGCAGCAACAGGCTTCGCTGGAGTTCCGGGTATTTTATAACAGAGCGGAGGCTATGAGCTGGCTGCAGCACGGAACACGACAATTCGCTTAAACTAGAACTTACAGCCATGCCCCTGAACCCTAAGCTAGAGAAGCTGTTAGCGAAAGAATACGAGCCGAACCATCGCCACAATCAGAAGTATGGAGGCAAGGATATTACCTTTATTACAAACGAATTGGGTGAGCCTGTTACGCTGTTTATCGGGAAACGAAATGAAGACGGAAGTATAGCCGGCGAGCGTTACGTACGCACTATCGTGCGCCAGCCGCAGGGCAACGTTATCCTGAAAAGCCACTGGGAGTTAAAGGGAAGAGTCAGCCGCAGTTAACTCCTACAGTTCCTCCAGGTCGAAGTCTTTGCCCCGGCCATACTTTAGCAGGTCGTGGAGCAGGAAGGTATCCAGCGTGAGCAGGTCTTTCACGCGGTATTCGTTTTCGGTGGGCATCTCCAGCACCTGAAACTCAAAGGTTTCGCCGTGGTTGGTGAGTTTATACTTTTTGCCTTTACGTAAATTATCAATGGAGATAGCCATACCCTGCCCTGTCTGCTGTTAACGTGAGAGACAAATATACGAGGCCTAGTGGCAAATCAGCCTACATTAGTTTATACTTTGTTGAATTTATACTTGCCGCTTTCTCCCACAGCCGCTGTCTCGCATGCCAGAAAGTATATAGTATAGAAGCATAATAGAAGTATAATACCATTTCCTAGGTCAGTATGGCGTACATCAGTGCCCTCGCTCGCCTCTGGCGAGTGTGAGCTATAGGGCGGCCTTTGGTCATTTTAAGTTTTACAGTATAAGTATAAGTATAAGTATAAGTATAAGTATAAATGGCGGGACGCCACCAAATCATGCACACTCGCCAGAGGCGAGCGAGGGTGCAAGCTAAGGCGCGCAGCTTGTACAGTATCGGTATAAAGTCGATGGTCCTGGGGATTTATACTTTCAGCCTCCCTATAACGTCTGGTTTGCCTATCTTTGCCGAAAAACGAAGTATAGGTGCTAGAGATAATTTATGAGGATGCGCAGTATGTAGCCATCAACAAGCCAAACGGTTTGCTGGTGCACCGCACGCGTATTGCCGAGGAGAAGAAGGAGTTTGCCCTGCAACTGCTGCGGGACCAATTGGGCTACCATGTCTACACCATCCACCGCCTCGACCGCGGAACATCAGGGGTGCTGCTTTTTGCCAAATCGCCGGAGGCGGCTGCGCCCATAGTGCAGGCTTTTGAGGCCCGGGAGCCGGATAAAACATACTTTGCCATTGCGCGAGGCTATACTCCTGAAGCCGGGACCATAGACAATCCCATCCGCCCGGACAAAGACCACCAGCACAAGGAGCCGCAGGATGCGGTAACGCATTACAACCGCCTGGCCACTGTGGAGCTACAAATACCCGTAGGGCGCTACCAGACCTCCCGTTACAGTTTGGTAAGGATAAAACCTGAAACCGGCCGCATGCACCAGATACGCAAGCATTTTGCCCACCTGCGCCACTACATCATCGGCGACAAACGCCACGGCGACTGGCGCCACAACAAGATGTTTCTGGAAGAGTTGGATAGCCCTTTCCTGCTGCTGCACGCCGCCGAGCTTCGCTTCGTACATCCGTTTACCGGGGCGGATACCAGTATAAAAGCACAGCTACCGCTAAACATGCTGCGCTTGTGCCGGCAGTTTGGTTGGGAAGGTGTGCTGGCCGAGCAGGAAGCCCTGCCACAGCCGTTGCCTGATGCTACACTTTGTTAAGGAACCGGCGCACCATTTCGAGCTGTGTTCGCGCCACCACCTCGCTTTTGGAGTCGGCGTTGAGCATGGTGAGCATGTACGCCATCGGTGACAGGCGCCAATCCTGCACCACCTCCCCGTTACGGGATCGGTAAACCGGTTTGAAGTTTTCATGCAGGGGCACGTGCATGCAGCTGCATACTTCAGAAGCGCGCCTGATGGCATGGCTCAGCTCATCCATACTTTCGCAGCCTTGCTGTTGCAGCAGGTCTGAGGCATAGCAAGTCAGGTCTTTCTCGGCGAGGCTCTCCAGAAAATTCTCCAGTGGTGCGTAGGTGCGCGTTTGTTCAATGGTTACTAACATGGCAACGTTTGGCTATAGGTTCGCAAACAATCAGACTGCCCGCGCCTTGCGCAGTTCCCGGAGTCGCTCCAGCAGGTCGCGCTCCTCTGTGCTGAGGTTGGTGGGCAGTTTTACCTCTATCTTTACGTAAAGATCGCCGTGTTGGCTGGCATGTCCGTAATGGGGCATCCCTTTCCCACGCAGGCGTAGCGTTTTGCCGTTCTGGGTTCCGGCCGGTATTTTCAGCCGCACCTGGCCGCTCATGGTGGGCACCTGGGCCTCGCCGCCGAGTATGGCTGTGTACATGTCTACGGGTAAGGTAGTGGTCAAATCGTCGCCGCTGCGCTCAAAACGCGGGTCGGGCAGTACGCGCACGTTAATGTAGAGATCTCCTGCCGTGCCTCCGCCTGGTGCCGGTGCTCCCTTGCCCTTGATGCGCAGCACCTGTCCGTCCGAAACGCCGGGCTTGGTGGTAATGCGCAGCTGCTGCTCATTCACGTTCAGGAGGCGACTGGTTCCGGCATAAGCCTCCTGCAGACTTATCTCCATATCGGCCTGGTAGTCCTGGCCTTTTGTGGGCCTATGGCCACCAAAACCGCCGCGCGACCCGCCCCCAAAAAACTGCTCAAAGAAATCGGAGAAGCCGCTGCCACCGCCACCACTGCCAAAGATATCGCTGAAGTCGCCCTGGTAGCCGCGGAAACCGCCGCCCGGTTGCCCGCCGTAGTACTGACCGCCTGTGCCGCCCTGCTGAAACTGTCGCCAGTTAGCTCCCAGTTGATCATACTGCTTACGTTTCTCCTCGTCGCCCAGCACCTCATAAGCCTCGCTCACGTCCTTAAACTTCTCCTCGGCCTGTTTGTCGCCTTTGTTTTTATCCGGGTGATACTTCTTGGCTAAAGCACGGTAGGCTTTCTTTATCTCCGCCTGCGGTGCTTTCTTGTCAACGCCCAGGATTTTATAGTAGTCCTTGTAGTCCATACTTCTCAGTTTTCTATTTCATACGTTTCCCACTACGGCAGTTGTTTTCCTGTTGCCTCCTTCCCAAAGGCCATATTCGTAGGGTCTGTTACAATCACATACTTTGACTGCTCCGGAACCGGTAGAACGAAAGAAGCACCGTTCTCACGGTGCTTCTCCCTTTTTTGCTATACTAACAAATCGCGTTAGATCGTATCTGTTACCACCAACAGTGCGTGAATGATACCTGGTATAAAGAACAGGAGCGTCAGGATGATGTTGATCCAGAACGAAGTACCGATGCCATCGTGCAGGAATACAGCCAGCGGCGGGAGGATAACTGCCAGGATGATCTCCACTACGGAGGTACGTGAGCCACTCTGGCGCATCATCTCCTTCACTTCCTTCTTCAGTTCTTTTTTCTCAGCCTTGGTCATGTCCGCCAGGCGCTCTTTGGCAAGGGCAAGTGCTTCGGCCTCAACAGAAGTCATCTCGCGATCTTCCAGTTTCACTTCTTCCTTCGCGGCTGGTGCTTTTACCACAGCTGCAGATTTACGTGGGGCCACAGCAGGCTCGGCTTTAACACTTGCTTCCAGCACAGGCTCTGCAGCAGGTGCAGTGGTTTCTATTTCGGTAGCCATGGCCATTGCCAGGGACGGGGTAAGGTCTTCCACTTCCTCCACCTGAGGGGCTGGTTTGGCTTTTACAGGAGTGTTATAGGCCTCTGGTTTGGCCGGCGAAAATTTATAGTATTCTGTTGAGTTACAGGAGAAAAGGAATTGTCCTAGTGCCAGTACCACAACTAAATGAAGTAGATTCTTAATTCTCATAGTCTTTCCTTAAAGTTAAAAGTATGTTGTCTCACTTTGAAACCTACACGTGCACAGGGAGTTGCCGCACCTGTAGGCAGATGCTAGTTTAAATACTACAAATGAAGATATTTTGTTTTCCTAATACACAAATTTAATCATTATCTGCATTCGTTTTATACTTTGCCTGCACAAGCTTCAGGCTTTGTTTTACGCTTCGCTGCAACTGCTTCCACTTTGCCCCGCCCTCCAGCGGGAACTTTTGGTTCACCTCCAGCTCAATGCCAATGTATTGCCGATCAGTGAATTTGCGGCGTAAATAAGTCGTAAAGCCATCGGAAACCCCTAAGTAGGGGTAATTAAACCGTACCACCAGCTCGGGCTGCTGCTCGCGGAAGGCCTCTTTCCAGTCACGGCAAAAATTACGCTCTCCCTCCCGCTTCGGGTCGTAGAGCAAGCCGATGTCTGCCTGCCGCTCCTCCCCGTCCAGCACGGGCGTAAAGCTGTGCACGGAGATATGGAGCACCTGGTGCCCCACCATCACCAGATCCTGTATGAGCTCCTCCACGCGCTCCCGGTACGGATGGTAATGCGCCTTGAGGATCTGCTCCTGTTCCGGCTGGGGCAGCTTCCTGGTTATTTCCGAGAAGAGGTTCCGGTGGTGCAACGAGCGGTTAAGCTCCACGAGTAACCTTGAGATAGTAGCGTAAAATGTTTTATCAGCTAAATCGGTTAAGTTTTCTAACAGCTCCTGTGCGCCTATGTCATATCCTCTGTGCGATTGCAGGAGCTCTTTCGCATCGGTAAACAATCCTGCGTGTGCCGGCGGAATCTCGTTGCCGCCGTGCTCGCAGGTAATCAGGGTTTTCAGCATGGTTCATTTTGTAAGAATACGCCACCTTTCTGCAGGCATACCGCCAACTGATGGTATACTTCCCGGATCTTCTCCTCCGTGGGCGAAGCGCCCAGGGCCGTCAGAATCCGCTTGGAAAGGTTGCCACGGGAAACAATAATATTTAAAGCGTTCGCCACTTCCGGCTGCTCGTCCAGCGAGATAACGTCCTGCACCAGGTGCTTCCACAGCTCCCCCACCGTGCAGTCCTCGCTACAGTCGTAGCCAAAAAGACGGATGTAATCCTTATCGGCAAGTATGGCCTCCTGGCCTTTGGCAATCACTTCTAAAAGTATAGCCGAGAGACGGTCTTCGCGCCAGGACTTGAGCTCCTGCAGCGACACCCAGCGCTCGGCAATTAGCGCTTGCAATACCCTAACAATGGCCTGTAGTATAGCCAGGTCAGCTAAGGGGCTTTCCTGTATGTCCAGCAGACGGATTTCGATGGTATTGCGTTCGAAGCGGGCAATGGCACCGCGCGAGTTGAGGAACTCCTCCTGCAGCGTACCCTCCGGGTCGTAAGGCGCCACCTCACGGTACATGGGCTGCAGCACCTGCTCCTCATAAGCTGCCCTTGAGAACACGGCTTCCGGCACCACCTGGCCTGTTATGCTGGGGATTTTCGCCTGGTTCTTCCGGTATACTTCCAGGCGCGTGTCCTTAAGGCCGGTGATGGCTCCATCCAGAATGGGCGTGGAGGCGCTGAGGGCCGGCATAATGGGCAATAGCACCCGGCTGGCTGCATGAAGTTTCTCAAACTCGGCGTCATCATAAAAGGGCAGGTTCAGGTGCGTACTCTGCAGGTTGGCCCAGCCATGGCCCCGGCAATCGAAAATGCGGTTATAGGCTTCGTAGACGGCGTTATGCTCGTGCGGCCACAGCTTTGTTTCGGTAAAAGGGTTCATGAGCGGATGCGCCCCGGTGGGCAGCAGCATGGCGTTATACTTAGCCAGCATAGCGTTAATCTTCTGCACATGCTCCTGAAACTTCTCCTGCAGGTTCACCAGGCTTTTCACCGGTCCCTGGGTTTTTAGCTCCACCACGTGCAGCACCAGCTCATTGCTCCAGGCAATATCCCCGAACTCTACATCCGAGAGGTACTCCCCCACCTCGTCATAAATAAGCTTATCGGTCATGGGCAGCACCTGCAACGTGTCGCGCTGCACGATCATGTACTCCAGCTCCACCCCAAATCCCTCGAAGAGGTGCAGCGGCTTTCTTGGTTTATCCTTCGGTTCTGCCATTTCCGTTTTTGTGGTTATCGATGCGTTGCTTTATGGATTTTATGATGGATGCGTAGAGCTCCTTTTTGAGAATTTTGTCCTCTACCCCGGCGTCTATACTTGGGTTGTCGTTTACTTCGATCACGTAGGCTTTCCCGTCGATTTCCTTCAGGTCTACACCGTAGAGGCCGTTGCCGATCAGGTTGGCAGCCTTCAGGGCCGTGTGCAGCACATGAAAAGGCACCTGCTCAAACGGGATCACCTCGCCGTCCCCTTCCTCGTCCTGCTTCCGTTTGCCGTTCCAGTTATATATCTGCCAGTGCCCTTTGGCCATGTAATATTTACAGGCGTAGAGCGGCTGCTTGTCCAGCACCCCGATGCGCCAGTCGAACTCGGTGGGGGTATATTCCTGCCCGATGATCAGCTCGGACGTTTCCAGCATCTTATCCAGCTCCTGCTGCAGCTCCTCTACATCCTTGGCTTTCACCACTCCTTGCGAGAAAGAGCTGTCGGGCAGCTTCAGCACACAGGGCAGCCCCAGTTCCTTCACCACCTCCTGCCGGTTATCCTTGTGGATGATCATCGTTTTGGGGACTGGGACCTTGGCTTTGGCCAGCAGCTCGGCCAGGTATACTTTGTTCGTGCACCGGAGTATAGAAACCGGATCATCGATCACCACCAAGCCATCGGCATAGGCCTTCCGGGCAAAGCGGTACGTATGGTGGTTTACAGCAGTTGTCTCTCGGATAAAGAGGGCGTCAAACTCGGGCAGACGGCGGTAATCGTCCTTGGTGATGAGCTCGGTGTAAAAGCCCTGGCACTCGGCGGCCTCCACAAAATGCTGGATTGCTTTCTCGTTCGAGGGCGGGGCCTTCTCCTGCGGATCCACCAGGATGGCCAAGTCGTAAGCCTTGCGGTTGATGCGGGCACCCGAGAAGCGGTGGCGGGCAAAGTATGACTTGGCAAAGCTCTTCAAATACTTCCGGTGATCTTCTTGAACCTCGTTAATAGGCACCTGCGAGATGCTTTGCAGCACCCAGTTATCCTTGTACACGAACTGCGCGCGCAGCAAAGGAGCCTGGAAGTGGTCGTGCAGGGCCTTGCACAGCTTTTCATACTTCTGCGCCAGGTTCTGCCCAAAGTATATACTTAAGGTAAAGCTCGTTGATTTGAGCCCGGCCAGGCTTTTCTGGATCAGGTCCTCCATCTCCACGGTGATGGCCCGCACGATGGTAGGGCTTTTGAGATCCTGCATCGTCGTCACGCTGGGGATGGGCTTGTGGCCCCGCGCCTCGGCCAGCAGCGACACGTAGTAGCCGGCGCTCTGGTAGCGGTGCGAGCGGCACAGGTTAAAGATGCGCGCGCTGCGGATGTCGGTGTAAGTAGGGTTGGTAAGGTATGTCTGGGCGTCGACCACCTCGGTATCCTCAATCGCCTCCTCCCAGTCTTTGGGGTAGTCGACAATAATTATTTTTCGCATGGTTTAATCTTCGAGCGGTTCATAGTGTGCCGGCAGTATGGCCAGCAGGTTAGCGTCGTAAGTGGCCATTCCCAGCATAATGGAATTGACCAGGTGGGTGCCTTTTACTTCGTAATAGTTGTCGCCAAAGTATGGGTTCTCGCGGTAGGGGTCGGCCACCACAATACTTTTCTGATCCTCCCCGAAACCGCACAACACCACAAAATGCCCCATCGGGTAGCCCTGCACGTCGTCGTAAACAGAGTTTCCCTGCTCATCGGCATACTCGCGGGCACTTTGGTAGAGGTAGGTGGCACTTAGGCCCGTCAGGAGCGGGATGTCGGCGTCAAAGTACTTCTTGAGCAGCTGCTTGTTGAGGTCCCGGCAGCGCAACTCGCCGCCCAGCCGCAGAAACTCAATGTAGGCCTGCGTGGCCCTGTGCAGTTTGGCGCTCTTTTTATACTTTAGTTGGTCCTCCAGTTTCAGGATAATGTCTTCGTTGCTCAACCCGATCCAGGTGGGGTCGAAGACGAACATGTTGTACGTATAAATCCGAGCCCGGTAACCTCGCTTAAGTGCATGGCATGCCAATAATACCTCCAGCGTCCCTCCCTCATCCAGCGACGGGACTTCCTTAATCACATCGCTGAGCGAAATTGGATCTTTAAAATACCGGTAAACCGCATGCAGGCTGGTAGGGCCGCAGGTCGAGTCGTCGGGTTGTGTGTGGATTTTTATCGGAATCACTGAAAATACATCTGCCTTAGAATGGTACAACAACGTGTTGTTATACGCTGCATCAGGCAAAAGTTTTAAAACATAAGCAAGATATTTCGTGCTAAAATTTAGCTGTCCGGAATCAATCCGGAGCAAACGAAGTTGGGAAAACAGAGGGAAATGATTACCTTAAATTGCACAAGTACCTGATACTATGAGTTGGAGCTTCAGAATAGGGAACCGAAACCGGATGGCACTGGCGCTTAGCTTTGTTTTCCTGATCATCATGGCCGCGAACTGGTTTGTGAGCTATAGCATGACCAAGGTGAGCGGCCAGTTTAAATCGGTGTATGCCGACAGGCTGGTGCCGGCGCTGGACATCTCGGCGATGCAGGAGCGCTACTACCAGAACCGCCTGCTGCTGGAGGAGCATTTGCTGGCCAGCACTGGAGAGGAAGAGCAGCGCGTTTTGCAGGAGATGGCGCAGAACGAGGCAGACCTGGACTCCCTGTTACAGAAGTTCCGGGCTACCTACCTGACCACGCAGGAAAACAGCGACCTGCAGGATTACCTGCAGGCCGGGAAAGATTACGCCAAGACCCAGCAAGCCATACTTGACATGAGCCAGGCCGGGGACAAACCTGCTGCCCTGGCGATGTTTCGGCAGGAAGGCATGGCTGCGTTCCAGGAGCTATTGAAGCCCCTGCACGCGCTGAGCCAGCTTCAGGAGAAAGTGGGCCATGAGTTGTATGAAGACGCCGAACGGCAGATGACGTCGCTGAAGGTGCTCTCTTACCTGGTGATTGCCATGGCGGTTATACTTGCCCTGCTGGTGGGCACGCTCCTGCAGTCTTCCAGAAAGCTTACTAACATCAAGCCCCAGAAGTATCACCTCAACTAAGACCAGTAATGAAGCAGTGATTCAAAGGGTTATGCGTGATTACTTGTTAATACTGCAGGAAAGAGAGTCATCAGAATCTGACAAACCCCATTAATCACTGGTCAGTTTAGCATAGGCCTGCGCAACGCGATCAAAATGAAAGGCCGCTAGCAGCTGCTGCATCTGCTCGGCGACTTTATCGTTGCACAGGTTACCGATACTGCCTTCGTGGGTATGGGTGGCTTCAGCCGGTGCTTCAAAGGTGCCCGCGTCTATACTTTCTCCCACCGCTTTGTAGGCATCCCGGAACGGCATGCCCTGCAGCACCAACTCGTTCACGGCATCCACGCTGAAGAGGTATTTATACTTTTCATCTTCCAAAATACCTTCCTTTACCTGCAGTTGCTCGGCCATGTAGGCCATCATCTGCAGACAGCTCTTAAGCTCCTGGAAGGCAGGAAAAAGACTTTCCTTGAGCAACTGCATTTCGCGGTGGTAGCCGGAGGGCAGGTTGATGAGCAGCATGCTGATGTCGGTAGGCAGCGCCTGCAGCTTGTTACACTTGCCACGCAGCAGCTCGAACACGTCCGGATTCTTTTTGTGCGGCATGATGCTGGAGCCGGTAGTCAGGTGGTCGGGCAGCGTTACGAAGCCGAAGTTTTGGCTCATGTACAGGCACAGGTCCATGCTCATGCGGGCCAGGGTAGCAGCCACAGCAGCCAAGGCCACGGCTACGGTGCGTTCGGTTTTGCCACGGCCCATCTGGGCGTACACCACGTTATAGTTCATACTTTCAAAACCCAGCAAATCGGTCGTCATCTGGCGGTTGAGCGGGAAAGAGGAACCGTATCCGGCAGCAGAGCCCAACGGGTTTTTATCCGCAATTTTATAGGCAGCCAGCAGCAGTTGCATGTCGTCTACCAGGCTCTCGGCATAAGCGCCAAACCACAGGCCAAACGACGAGGGCATCGCTACCTGAAGGTGCGTGTAACCTGGCAGCAGCACGTGTTTATACTTTTCGCTCTGGGCCTGCAGCACCTCAAACAAAGCCTGCACCTCCTGCACTACCTCCTGCAACTGGTGGCGGAAGTATAACTTGAGGTCTACCAGCACCTGGTCGTTGCGCGAGCGGCCGCTGTGGATTTTTTTTCCAGCCTCTCCTACTCTTCTGGTCAACTCCAGCTCTACCTGCGAGTGAATGTCCTCCACTCCCTGCTCAATGGCAAAATCACCCGCCTCTATACTTTTGTAGATGTTCTTCAGCTCCGCCTGCAGCACCTGTAACTCCTCAGCCGTGAGCAAGCCTATACTTTGCAGCATCTGCGTGTGCGCCAGCGAGCCCAGCACGTCAAAGCGTGCCAGCTCCATATCCAGCTCCGCATCGCGGCCAACGGTAAATTTCTCTATCTCAGCGGCTACAGTCGTGTTCTTTTGCCAAAGCTTCATGTTTTAATTTTGAATGAGTGGGTGAGTGATTGAGTGAATTAACAATTAATGGAGGAATTATTAATGATGAATGAGTAAACTATACTTGTAGCTTGAATAACTTTTGTCCATACCTAGTATTCATTACGCATTATTCACGCATCATTAAACTATTACTTTCTCCAGCAGCTCGATATAGAGTTTTATGCCTTCCTCTATCTCGTGCAGGTAGATGTACTCGTCGGCCATGTGCGAGCGGCCGGAGAATCCGGGGCCCATCTTAAGCGACGGGATAGGCAGTAGCGCCTGGTCAGAAGTAGTCGGTGAGCCGTAGGTTTTGCGGCCCATACTGATGCCTGCCTGCACCAGCGGGTGCTCCAGCGGGATGCTGGACGGCCTCAGGCGCATGGAGCGCGGCTTAACGTCAGCTTTTACATGTTGCTGTATCGTTTCCAGTACCTCCTCCATCGTATAGGCATCGGTCAGGCGCACGTCCACGGTAAAGGCGCAGGTATCGGGCACCACGTTGTGCTGCGTGCCGGCCTGCACCACCGTGACGCTCATCTTCACCGGCCCCAGGTGCTCGGATACTTTCGGGAAAGTATAGCTTTGAAACCACTGGATGTCGGGCAAGGCTTCGTAAATGGCATTGATGCCTTCTTCGCGGGCGGCGTGTCCGGCTTTGCCACGGGCCGTGCAGTCGAGCACCATCAGCCCTTTCTCAGCAACGGCCAGGTGCATTTCGGTGGGCTCGCCCACGATGGCTACCTCCAGGTCGCCCAACTGCGAAAGTATACTTTCGATGCCGTTTTGCCCGCTAATTTCTTCTTCTGCCGTGGCCGCCAATACCAGGTTATACTTCAGTTCCTGCCGCTCATAGAAGTATAAAAATGTGGCTATCAGCGACACCAAGCAACCGCCGGCATCGTTGCTGCCCAGGCCAAAGAGCTTGCCGTCTTCTATACTTGCCTCAAACGGATTACGGGTATAACCGGCATTGGGCTTTACCGTGTCGTGGTGTGAGTTGAGGAGCAGGGTGGGCAACTTTGGGTTGTAGTGTTTGTTGAAGGCCCATAGGTTATACTGCTGCTGGTGAACTTCTTCTACACCATGGCTTTTCAGAAATCCGGCAAGTAGGACAGCGGTTTTACCTTCCTCTTTGCTTAAAGAGGGGGTAGCAATCAATGAACTAAGTAATTCTACAGCCTCGTTGTAGAGGTCTTTCTTGGACATGCTATACTGAAATTATTCGTTCTTATAGAGCTGCTCGGCTTTATGGGAGGATGTTTTTATTCCCTTGATCATGGCAGAGCTAAAGCCGTGGTGCTCCATTTCGTTAAGTCCGGCAATGGTGCATCCCTTCGGAGAGGTAACCTTGTCGATTTCGTTCTCAGGGTGGCTCTGGAAGTGAAGCAGTAAGGATGCCGCCCCCTTTGCCGTTTGTGCTGCCATGCGTAGGGCGTCCCCGGCATGGAAGCCTATTTCGGTGCCCCCTTGCGTTGCCGCGCGTATAGAGCGCAAAAAGAAAGCAATGCCACAGGCACAAAGCGCCGTTGCTGAGGTCATCAGCTCCTCCTCTATCTCCACCGTATCCCCCACGGCCTGGAAAATCTGCCGCACCAGCGCCTGATTCTCCTCGGTAGCCATACTTCCTGCGATACAGGTCATAGACTCACGGATGGCGATGGCCGTATTTGGCATGGCTCTGATCACCTGTACCTCTTTACCCACACGCTGTATGATATCGGCCACTTTCACCCCTGTCACAATGGAAACAAACAGGTGGCGCTTCGGGTCTACGACAGGGGCAATAGCATCGATCACACCATTCAGCTGTTGCGGCAGGATACTTAGAATGATGATATCTGCTCCTGCCACTGCCGCCTCGTTATTGCTGGTTACATGGAAGCCTTCCTGGGTCAGGCTTTCCAGGGAGCGAAGGTTGCGGCGGGTAAGGGTAATGTCGCTTGCCCGGTGCAGACCGGAAGCAACAATTCCATTAGCCAGGGCCACACCCATGTTACCGCCGCCTATGATGGCTATTTTTTTGGATTCTGTCATTGTGCTTGTCATTGCTGTAGTATAAGGAAAGGGCACTATGCCATAGAAGCAATATAAGTAATTTTACCAAGCCTTACGGCAGCCCTTTCCATAGCAAATCAAACTACAGTGTGATCAAGGTGCCGGCCAGGCCCCCTTTGCCTGCCATCTGCGTGATGACTGTAGCAGCCCGACGGCCTGTGCGTATAGTTCCTGCTGCTCCATTAGTTCAGGCTGATGGTAGTGCCGCTGTAACGGGCAGTATTTATACTTGTCAACGCCTCGGCCTCACAAATAAGGACTTGCGCCACGCCCTGCTGCAGCGCGGCAAAGGCATTGTCCAGCTTCGGTATCATACCCGCATGTACCACGCCTTCCTCCTTCAGCGTTTTATACTTTTCTGTATGGATGTGGGCGATAACCGAGTTATCATCCTCTGCATTTTGCAGCACGCCTTTCTTCTCGAAACAATACACCAACTGCACCTTATACTTTGGTGCCAGTGCCGTGGCCAGTACCGAGGCAATGGTATCGGCATTGGTGTTGAGCATGTTGCCCTGGCTGTCATGCGTGAGCGGCGCAAAAACAGGCGTAAGTCTGGCCTCTATAATTGCCTCCAGCGCAGCCACATTTATACTTTCCGAACCGGCCACATCGCCGACAAATCCGTAATCTATCGCTTTCACTGGGCGCTTTTGCGCCGGAATGATGTTACCGTCAGCACCGGTAAGGCCGATGGCGTTGCAGCCAAGCGCCTGCAGTTTGGCCACCACCTGCTTGTTTACCAATCCGCCATACACCATGGTTACCAACTCCAGCGTTTCAGCATCCGTAATGCGGCGGCCATCAACCATTTTCGGGGTAATGCCCAGCCGCTGTCCAAAGGCTGAGGCAATTTTGCCCCCGCCATGCACCAGCAGTTTGGGTCCCGGCAATTGGGCAAAATCAGCTAAAAACGACTGCAAGCGCTCCGGATTGTCCAGGATGTTGCCGCCTATTTTTACTATAATCATATTTATTGACAAAAGACTTTATGACAAAAGGCAAAGGACTATACTTTATCCCATGCTTTGTATCCGCTATACTTTAATTTATTGCCTGTGGCGCCAGTGCAGTCAGAGACGCGACTTTCACTCGTTAGCACCAGTTTGGAAACAGGCGCCAGTAAAATCGAATACTAACAACGAACAACCAATAACGAGTAACTACAAAGCTTCCAGCATGCGCTTGAGCACAGCTTGGGCGGCGTAGGTGCGGTTATTGGCCTGCTCCAGCACCAGCGAGTTCGGTCCGTCCAAAATTTCGTCGCTCAACTCTACATTGCGGCGCACCGGCAGGCAGTGCATCACCTTGGCGTTGTTGGTGGCCTGCAGCTTCTCGTTAGTCAGCATCCAGCCCTCCCCGTCTGTCAGCACTTTTCCGTACGCGGTGTAGCTCGACCAGTTCTTCACGTACACGAAGTCTGCGCCCTGCAGCGCCTCCTGCTGGTTTGTGGTTACGGTGGCGTTTTGGGTAAACTCCTCAGCCAGTTCATAGCCTTCCGGGTACGTGATGACCAGCTCTACGTCTGCCTGCCCCATCCACTCGGCAAAGGAGTTAGCCACGCACTGCGGGATTGGCTTGATGTGAGGTGCCCAGCTCAACACTACTTTCGGGCGCTTCCCGGAAGCGGCATTTTCTTTAATCGTCAGCAAGTCCGCCAGGCTCTGCAGCGGGTGACGCGTAGCCGACTCCAGGCTCACGATTGGCTTTTTAGTGTACTGGATAAACTGATTCAGCAGTTCCTCATTGTAATCCTCGTCGCGATTTTGCAGTTTCGGAAACGAGCGAATGCCGATGATGTCGCAGTACTGGCCCATCACAGCGGCGGCCTCTTTAATGTGCTCTACCGTGGTGCCGTTCATGATGGCCCCCTCCTGCGTCTCCAGTGCCCAGCCTTCTTTGTCCAGGTTCATCACAATCACGTTCATGCCCAGGTTCTGGCCGGCTTTCTGTGTGCTCAGGCGCGTGCGCAGGCTCGGATTCAGGAAAATCAGCCCCAGCGTCTTGTTCTCGCCGAGGGTTTTATACTTATAGGGATTCGCTTTCAGGTGCTGCGCCTCCTCCACCAGTTGGTTCAGGTCAGACACGTCATGCACAGAAGTATATTTTTTCATTAGATCGATTGCGGTTCGGTTTGGTACAGGATGGCCTCGAAAGCCTGCATGAATTTCTCTACTTCGCGGGCGCCAATGCACAACGGTGGCAAGAGGCGCAGCGTGTTTTTGTCGGATGAGGAGCCTGTAAAAATCTGGTACTCCTCCAGCAGTTGCTTGCGGATAGGGGCGCAAGGTTTATCCAGCTCCACCCCTATCATCAGTCCCTGGCCACGTACGTCCTTTATACCTGGCAGCTGGCGCAGCGCGTTCATCAGGCGTTGCCCTATCTGCTGGGCGTTCTCCATCAGGTTTTCCTCTTTTATCACCTCTACCACAGCCAGTGCTGCAGCGCAAGCCAGGTAGTTTCCGCCAAAGGTGGTGCCCAGCATGCCATGACGGGCCTCTATATCCGGATGAATCAACACACCGGCTACCGGGAAACCATTTCCCATGCCCTTGGCCATTGTAATCAGGTGGGGTTTTATATCCGCGTGCTGATGGGCAAAGAACTTACCCGAGCGGCCGTAGCCGGACTGCACCTCATCCAGTATAAGCAGGGCACCCACTTTTTCGCAGCCAGCGGCCAGCGTTTTCAGGAATGCAGGCTCCGGCAGTTGCACGCCACCCACGCCTTGAATGCCTTCCACTATCACAGCAGCTAGCTCTGAACCGTGCTCCTGCAGCGCATGGGCAAAGGCAGCCACATCGTTTAAAGGCAGAAAAATGATGTTATCCGTTTGGTTGATAGGCGCCTGAATCTTGGTGTCGTCGGTGGCGGCCACGGCGGCAGAAGTACGTCCGTGGAAAGCCCCTTTAAAGGCGATGACTTTTTTGCGGCCCGTCTGGAAAGAGGCCAGCTTCAGGGCATTCTCGTTCGCCTCAGCCCCGGAGTTGCACAGGAAAAGGCTGTAGTTTTCGTAGCCGCTCAGTTCACCCAGCTTATCAGCAAGCTCCTGCTGCATGGGCATCTGAACCGAGTTAGAGTAAAAACCGATATCGTATAGCTGGCGCGCGATGCGCTTCACGTAGTGGGGATGGCTGTGACCGATGGAGATAACGGCATGACCGCCGTACAGGTCGAGGTAGCGCTTGCCCTTGTCGTCCCAAACGTAGGCACCCTGGGCACGAACGGGCGAAATATCAAAGAGCGGATAAACATCGAAAAGATTCATGCTGTAAGGTATGGTTTAGAGGTAGGAGGTTAAACAATAAAGGAAATACTCGACGTACATAGCTAAATTGCTGATTGTTGTAATGTTAAATTGTTGTTCCGTATTACTATGGTGCGAACAGCAAGTAACGGTAACGATTAACGATATTAAAAAGCCGAAGCTTTCAGCCTCAGCCCGGCCTGCTCATCCAGCCCGAATAGCAGGTTCATGTTCTGCACGGCCTGGCCCGATGCGCCTTTCAAGAGGTTATCAATCAGGCTGGTGATGACCAGATACTCACCCTGCTTTTGCAGGTGCAGCAGGCATTTGTTTGTATTCACTACCTGCTTCAGGTCCGGCGTGCTTCTGCTGATGCTCACAAACGGGTGACCGTCATAATAGTTGGCAAATAATGCCTCCGCCTCTGCCTGGCTCAAGTGGCAACGGGTGTAGCTGGTGCACAGGATGCCCCGGGTAAAGGGCCCGCGGTAGGGCACAAAGTTTATACTTGGCAACTCACCTGGCTGCATGCCCTGCAGGGTGCGGCGGATCTCGTGCAGGTGCTGGTGGTTGAGCACTTTGTAGTTGGAGATGTTGCCGCTGCGCCAGCTGTAGTGCGAGGTAGCGCTCAGGCTCTGTCCGGCACCGGTGCTGCCCGTAATGCCGCTCACCTGTACCTCTTCGGTCAGCAGGTTCTGCTCGGCAAGTGGTAGCAGCGCCAACTGAATAGCGGTGGCAAAGCAGCCCGGGTTGGCGATGTTCTGCGCCTCCCGGATAGCGTTGCGCTGCAACTCCGGCAAACCGTATACAAAGTCTCTCCCACAACCACTTACAATGTTTTCCTTCAAGTTTTCATTCCATCGGAAATCTTGGCTTAGGTCGATGATTTTTATACTTGCGGGCAGCTGCGCCGCCTCTAAAAACTGCTTCGCCGCGCCATGGCCTACGCACAAAAACAGCACGTCCACGTCCTGCTGCATCTCGTCGGTAAAGTATAAATCCGTGTCGCCAAGCAGGTCGCTGTGGGTGTCGTGCACCGGTTTGCCAGCCTGGCTGTTGCTGTGCACAAAGGCTATCTCTACGTTTGGGTGGTTAAGGAGCAGGCGCAGCAGCTCGCCGCCGGTATAACCTGCGCCGCCCACAATACCTGCTTTTATACTTAGTCCGCCCATTCCGCTGTGTTGTTTACCGTGTGGTACATCTTGGTCTGGTTGCCGAAAATCTTGGCAAAGCCCTTCACGTCGTCAGACGTCCAGGCGCGGTTCATTTCGCCGTAGCTGCCGAACTTGTCGCTCATCAAATCGTGTGCGCTCTCGATGCCCTGTACCTGGAAGTGGTACGGCGCCAGTTGCACGAACACTTTACCCGTTACGTTCTGCTGCGTGCTCTCCAGGAAAGCCTCAATGTCGCGCATCGTTGGGTCGAGCAATTGGCCCTCATGCAGCCAGTTGCCGTACCAAGCCGAAAGCTGGTCTTTCCAGTATAGTTGCCACTTGGTGAGCACGTGTTTCTCCAGCAGGTGGTGCGCTTTGATGATGACCATCGGAGCAGCTGCCTCGAAGCCCACACGGCCCTTGATACCGATGATGGTGTCGCCTACGTGAATGTCGCGGCCAATGGCAAAGGGGGCGGCCAATTCCTGCAAGTGCTGGATGGCCTGTACCGGATGCTCGAAAATCTGCTCGTTTACGCCTTTCAGTTCGCCTTTTTCAAAGTATAAAGTCACGCGCTCGGGCTCGGTTTTGCTCAGCTGCGTAGGGTACGCCTCCTCCGGCAGTGGCAGGTGCGACGTTAGGGTTTCCTTGCCACCCACCGATGTTCCCCAGATGCCTTTGTTGATAGAGTACTGCGCCTTTTGGAAGTCCATCTCCACGCCGTGCTCTTTCAGATAAGTGATTTCCTCCTCGCGGGAGAGGCGCTTGTCGCGGATGGGGGTGATGATTTCCACCTCCGGGATCAGGGCCTGAAACACCATGTCGAAACGCACCTGGTCGTTGCCCGCGCCGGTGCTGCCGTGTGCCACGTAATCGGCTCCTACGGCTTTGGCATGGTTGGCAATAGCAATGGCCTGTGTTACGCGCTCGGCGCTCACGCTCAGCGGGTATGTGTTGTTCTTCAGGATATTGCCGAACACCAGGTAGCGGATGCAGCTGTTGTAGAAGTGCTCCGTTTCATTCAGGTGGGTGTGTTGTTTTACGCCCATTGCGTAGGCCCTGCGCTCTATCTCTTTCAGTTCTTCTTCCGAAAAACCACCTGTGTCTACAATGGCTGAGTATACTTCCAGGCCGAGCTCCTGTGCCAGGTAGATGGCGCAGTAAGAGGTGTCGAGGCCGCCGCTAAAGGCTAAAACTACTTTCTTCATGTTCTTTTTTATACTTGCTGATGATGCGAATTATACTTTTACACTACTCATTTCGGGTGTATTGCACCCAGGCTGCTGGCCCGGCTTCTGGCGGTGGCGCAGCCAGCGCTCGTTCACGCTGCTCTGCTTCGGGGCGGGCTGCTTCTCCACCACCGGAAGGGCAATATAGTCCTTTTCCTTGGTAGGGTCGTAGAGCATGGCCGTGCAGAGGCAGTTTGTGCGGTTCTTGCTTTGCAGGATTTCGAAGTTGACGCAGCTGCGGCAGCCTTTCCAGAACTCCTCGTCATCGGTTAATTCTGAGTAAGTTACCGGCGTGTAGCCCAGGCTGGAGTTGATGCGCATCACCGCCAACGCCGTGGTGAGTCCAAAAATTTTGGCATCGGGGTATTTGGTTCGCGACAGCTCGAAAATCTTCTGCTTAATCCGGCGCGCCAGCCCGCTCTTGCGCAGCTCCGGCGACACGATAAGTCCTGAGTTGGCCACATACTTGCCATGGCCCCAGGTCTCGATGTAGCAGAAACCGGCCCAGGTACCATCAGGGTGCAGCGCGATGACGGCCTTGCCTTCCAGCATTTTCTGGGCAATGTAGTCTGGGGAGCGCTTGGCAATACCGGTTCCGCGTGCCTTAGCCGAAGACTCCATCTCGTTGCAGATCTGCAACGCATAGATAATATGTTGCCCTTGGGCAACCGTCACGATGAATTCAGGTTGGTCCATTGTCAGAAAAGTATAGCAGTGCTAAGGCACGGCTAAAAACAGCTTTAAAAATTTACCGGAAAAAGTATGAATGCAGCGAAACAGCAGCACAGGCCAGGGCCGGACAGCTATCAATCGGATTGCAATAAATAAATGGGTGGAAGATGACTACCGCATAGGAAGTCAGAAAAGCTGCAGGCTACCGCCTGTAACGGACCGCTGGAATAGTAGTCCTTAAAACTACCCTCGGTGAAAGGGTAGAAAAAGCCGCACACTCCGTGGCTGGTGTATGTTTTACCATGCAAGATGATAAAAGCGCCTTTTTTTTCATTTTAGTTGTCTAAAGAAAAAATGGGTTTTGGTGTTATACCCTTGTTTGCAACACAAAGGTTGCGGAATAGAAATGTATTTTGCAACATATTAATTCATTCTGTTTAATAAATTATGTGATTTAGCGGTAAAGTTATAATGTGAATTTCCTCAAGTTTAAATCCCGGCAGTAGTTATACCTAACCAAGTCAAAAGTAACCCGAATTTAGTAACTTGCGTACGTTTGGGCCTCTCTGTTGGTGGGGCGCATTTATACTTTCATGGCATGAAAAACCTCTCGATCAGAGTTATCATCGGCATCCTTTTTTCTGTGGTCGGTCTAGTGTCCCTTTTCTTTTCAAGCGACGCCCTGATGGCGGCTATCTGGCTCAGCTTTGGCAACGGGCTTATACTTTCTGACCTGCGCCTGACGGGCGTGGATGAGCAGGGCAATCAATTTGTAAAGCCCATTCCGCGTGTGCGGACCTACGTGGCCATCATGCTCATTGTTTTTGCGGTACTGTTGCTCTTGTTGCAGATCTTCATGGACATGCAACAGGTGGGAGGCGGCGCGGCGCAGTAAGCCTAAATTTTACTCTGCAGCACCACATTTACGTCGATTATCTCTTTGGCGCGTTTCAGGCGGAGCCGCAATTTACTTCCTGGCCTGCTGTCGAGCATGTTCAGAAGTTCCTGCAGCTGCAACTCGGTGCAGCTTCTTCCATTGATGTAGAGCAACTGGTCTCCGGGTTGCATGCCCACCAGCTTGGCCGGTGAGTCGTCTACCACGTTGGAGATGGTATAGAAATTGATGCCGGGCAGCGGCGTGCTCACCTCAAAGCCTGCCATGTTGTAGTTAAAGGGCTCTTTAAATTTTCGGTTTGGTATCAGGGTAATCTTCTCGTGCGGGTAATCGAAGATGACCGTGAAGCGTTTGAGGATTTCAGAACCGAGGTTCCCGTTTCGGCCGGCGATGTTCAAGGCGTGCTTTACGGCTTCCTCGTCAGGGTAATTAGCGGTCAGGTTCTCGATTTTATACTTCCCCAGCCTGAAGCCCGGCAATCTTCCTATTTTACCATTTATGTCGCCGCCCAGGCCCCTGCCCAGGTAAGCTTCCATAACCTTCGGTGGCAGCGACAGGCGTTCGTTCGTAGGCAGGTACAGCGAGAGGCTGTGGCTGGCGCCGGTGTCCACTATCAGCTTTACATCAAGCGAGTCGCCGTTGTGCTGCCGGACAGAGCCGTACAGGTATGGTTTTGAGTCTTCGATGTGCAGGGCGTACTCTTCTGCCTTACGCTTCTTTCTAACTTTATAATCTGGTTTATATAGTGTTATGGTTTGCGTGCTATAGTTTATTTTCACTATAAAATTTTTGAAGATGTCGTAGCCGATGATGCCGTGCACCGGCATGCCCATTCGCATCGACAGGTCGAAAACCTCCTCCAGCAGCACGTAAACAGTCAGGTTCTCGCCTGCCACGCCCGGCATGGAGATGCTGTTTCCCACGCTGTGCAAGGCCTCGATGGTATACCCCTCTCCCAGCCCCCGTATCTTTATCCGGTTAGTCTGTTGCAGGTCCAGGGAATCGTCAAAGTGCAAATGCGTGATCAGCACGTTCTGCACCCCCGAGTCAAGTATAAAGTTCAGGCTTTGCGAGTTGTTCACCCTCACCGGCAGGACAATCAGGTTATGGACCAATTTAAAAGGAAGAGTTATTTGATTGCGGCCGGTGGTCAGGTAGGCAGTGTCGGGTTGTAGTGGGAGCTGCGCCCATACCTGTACATTGCTTAAGAGCAAAAGCAGGAAAGCACAGATGAAGGCTCTATAACCGGCTACTCTCATGACTTGGAAGGTGACAGGTAAAACAGGAAATTAACGCATCTTATAGTTATACGTCCGCGAGGCCTTACCGGATAGCGTTACCCTTTGAAATATAGCGTGTTGCAACATAATTTACTGCAATCAGGTGTAGCATCCGGCGCGTAGGCCTCTTTGCACCAGCGAGGCGCGGAAAAGCTTTTTTTTCGCCAGGCTGCAGAATTGAATTCATCTAATATAGTATACCGGACGGGCTTTCCAGCACAAGACACGCCTCGCGGCCAGGCGGCAAAACATTTGCACAAAAACTATAGGCCGAAAGTATACGCTAAAGCCCATGGAGGCGTATTCATGCCTTTTGAGGCAAATTTTGCCTCCGGAATGCGTACCTTGAAGTATGGTTTACGTGTGGCATTTTCCTTGAAATTATACTTTACTAATAAATCCAAAGGAAACGCTGCCTGATAACAGCATCGATTGGGTGCCCTTTAAAATTTATCCGACGTTTATACTTAAAACTAAAAAATCAACATGTCTGAAAACACCGGTATCAGTTACCACTGCTTCACTCCCGGGAATGACGCCGGGCTAAACCGCGAAAAGGTGGTGGATTTCCTCTTCAAGCACCTGGATGAGTACGGCGACAAGCGGGAGGATATTGCCAAATGCATGGCGTATGCGCTGTCGGAGGAAGCCGGGAAAGGCGGCGCCGTGTTTGTGGCCCTGGAAAATACCGAGGTGGTGGGCTCCCTTATCTTGAACAACACCGGCATGAGCGGCTATATACCCGAGAACATCCTGGTTTACGTAGCGGTGCACGGCAGCACGCGTGGCAAGGGCGTGGGCAAAAAACTGGTGCAGCTGGCCATTGAGAAGACGCCGGGTAGCATTGCCCTGCACGTGGAGCCGCAGAACCCGGCGCGCCACCTGTACGAAAAGCTGGGCTTCACAAATAAATACCTGGAATATAGATTAACGAAATAGTATGGCAGTTTTAAAACTGTATAGAGAGAAACTAAAGCACAATTACAATCACCTGGATAACGTTTTCCGGGAACACGGCATTGACTGGGGCGTGGTGACCAAACTGCTTTGCGGACAGGAGATTTTCCTGAAAGAAATACTGGCCCTGGGCGTTAAAGAAGTACACGACTCGCGGGTAACCAACCTGAAGGTTATCAAAAGCATGGCCCCCGAGGTGCAGACGGTATACATCAAGCCGGCACCGAAGCAAAGTATACCCGACATTATCAGGTATGCGGATGTAAGCTTTCAGACGGAACTTGACATCATCAGGCTACTATCTGAGGAGGCAGAGAAGCAGCAGAAACTGCACAAGATCATCATCATGATTGAGATGGGCGATCTGCGCGAGGGGGTGTTGGGCGACGAGCTGGTGGATTTCTACGCCAGGGTATTTGAGCTGCCCAACATCTCGGTTATCGGGTTAGGAGCCAACTTCAACTGCCTGCACGGCGTGATGCCTACCCAGGACAAGCTCATTCAGCTGAGCCTTTACAAGCAGATCATCGAGGCAAAGTTTGACCGTCAGATTCCCTGGGTGTCCGGCGGAACGTCGGTTACCATCCCCTTGCTTTTCAACCACCTGATGCCAAAGGGAATCAATCATTTCCGCATTGGGGAGGCGCTGTTCTTTGGCCTGAACCTTTTCACCAACGAGACTTTCGAGAACATGCACAACGATGTGTTTGAGCTGTATACCGAAATTATTGAACTGACAGAGAAGCCCATGGTGCCTAATGGCGTGCTGGCCGAGAACCCCAGCGGCGAGGCCTTTGAGGTAGATGAAAGCCTGTATGGCAAAACCTCGCACCGGGCCATTCTGGATGTGGGCCTGCTCGATATAAACCCCAGGTTCCTTATCCCGAAAGATGCAGATGTGAGCGTGATTGGGGCCAGCTCGGATATGCTTATCGTGGAGCTGGGCGACAACACACAGAACTATAAAGTGGGTGATGTGCTGCGCTTTAACCTGCGCTACATGGGCGCCTTAAGCGTGCTTAACTCCCGCTATATCGTCAAGGAGGTCGTTTAAGCCGGGAGCTGTTTTTATACTTTACAGTAACGTGTTTTATACTTCCCAAAAAGAAATTTGCGAGTTAAGTAGCTGAGTCCAGAAACAACTACGCCCGGCCTCTTATATAGAAGCAGGGCGTAGTTTATACTTTAAAGTTAAATTAATCGGAAAGCAGGGCATCCAGAAAGCCCATGTCCTCGTCGCGTTTCTTGAATACCAACAGCGGAATATCCAGGTCGTAGCGGAGTATCTTCTCGGTAACGCTGCCCAGCACAAACAAGGCGGCAGCCGACATGCCCTTGGCACCTATTACCAGCAGGTCGGCACGATGGCGCTTGGCCTCCACCACCACCAGCTCCCCAATGTCAGCGTCATCCTCCTGACGAACAAGCGAGAGCGAGGAACGTTCAGCTAACTGCGGGAAGCGCTGTATCAGCTTTCTATATTTTTCCTCGGCAAAGCTGCGCATGCGCACATCGAACTCCTCGTAAGACATGCCCAGTGTACGATAGCCAGTGGGTACCTGGTAGGCATGCAGGCACGTTACATGGATGTCCGGCTTTTGCTCGGCCACCTGTAGCACCCGCTCCAGCGCCATGGTGCTGTAATCAGAGAAGTCCACGCTTACCACCACGTTGCGCAGCTTTGGCTCAATGTTTTCCGGCACGAAAAGTACGCTTCGGCGACTTGTGCGCAACACTTTCTGGGCTAGCACGGCCGTTCCACGCAGGCGGAGTTTCCGGCCCATCAGCAACAGATCGATGTTTTTAACCTTGGCCCAGTGCAGCAGTTCCTTCAGTGGGGTTCCCTCCTCCACCAACACCTCCACAAGCGTGTCGGGCAGGTCCTGGAATGCAGGCCCCACCTTGCTCATGATCATCTCCCGTATGCCCTCATCGATAGAAAGGCCTGTGCGTTCCAGGCTCTTTACCAGCTCAGCAGGTACTTCCAGGCTCTTCTCTACGTGTATGAAGTACACATGCTGAATCTGTAGCTCACGACAGATGAAGGCCGCATACGCCACCATTGAGTCATCCATGGCGGTGAGATCCAGCCCCACCATCAGTCGGTTAATAGTATTCATAGTAGTCATTTTTTATGTTGATTCTTACGAAAAATGATTTAACACAGCCTACAGGCCCCTGTATCCGTAACAAAATTACTACGGCCAGGTATGTAAAGTTCTTCTAGACGAATATACAAATAAATATATAGAAACCGTAATTCTATGCTCTACAGTCTGCTTTCAGGCATCCTTTTGGCCGCTATGGCTCCGCAGTTACAGCGGGTGCTGGGCCGTTTCCTGGTAGTGTCGATGGTAGCCTTACCCCTGCTGCTTTTTATATACTACTGTTTTTTTGTGCCCGAGGTGCTGCAGGGGCAGGCGGTGGTTCAAAAATTTGAGTGGGTGCCGGAGCTTGGCATTGATCTGCAGTTCCGGCTGGATGGGCTGAGCCTGCTGTTCGCTCTGCTCATTTCCTTCTTCGGAATGCTGGTAATGCTCTACGCCAGTGCTTACCTGGAGGGAGACCCCCTGCTGGGCCGCTTCTACCTGTACCTGACACTGTTCATGGTAGCGATGCTGGGTGTTGTTACCTCTGATAATATTTTCGGGCTGTTCGTGTTCTGGGAACTCACCAGCATTAGCTCTTACCTTTTGATAGGGTACAAACAGGTAGACAAGGAGGCGCGGGTAGCAGCCTGGCAGGCGCTGCTGGTTACCGGGCTGGGCGGGATGGCGTTGATGGGCGGCCTACTGCTTTTAAGTATTGCCACGGGAAGCTATACGTTCACGGAGATGCTGGGACAGCAGGAAGTGGTACTGCAACATGCCTTTTACCTTCCGGCCGTGCTGCTGGTCCTGCTTGCCTGCTTTACCAAGTCTGCCCAGTTCCCTTTCCATTTCTGGTTGCCCAATGCCATGGCCGCCCCTACTCCCGTAAGCGCCTACCTGCACTCAGCCACCATGGTCAAGGCAGGCGTTTTTCTGCTGGCCAGGCTTACGCCCATTCTTTCCGGCACCGATTTATGGCACTTCTCGCTCATGCTGGCCGGTGGCCTCACAGCTATCATCGGGGCCATAATGGCGCTGCAGCACACCGACCTGAAAGCTATTCTGGCTTATACCACCATCAGCGCCCTGGGCCTGCTGGTAACCATGCTCGGCATTGGCTCCGACTACGCCCTGAAGGCGATGCTGGTATTTCTGTTGGCCCACGCTCTCTACAAGGGCACCCTTTTCCTGGTGGCCGGCACCATCGACCACAGCGCCGGCACCCGCGACCTGACCAAACTGCACTACCTGGGCAAGCAGATGAAGTACAGCGGGACCGCCGCCACGCTCGCCTCCTTATCCATGGCCGGCGTAATCCCTTTTCTGGGCTTTGTCGGGAAAGAGCTGCTCTATGAGGCATCCCTTGAGAACTACATCATGCTGGGCATCAGCCTGCTGACGGGCACTGCCTTTGCAGCCGTGGGGATTTTGATGAGTTACCGTATTTTCTGGCGGCGGGGCGAGGAGAAAACCCAGTTCGACCACCACCCCAACCTGCGTTTATACTTGCCGCCGCTGGTGTTGGCAGTAAGCGGGCTGCTGCTGGGCCTGCTGGTAAGCGTGGTTCCGGCCAACCTGCTGCAGGCGGCCGTCCGGGCCGTTTCCGGAGACCCGGCTATGGAGCTGAAGCTGGCCCTATGGCATGGATTTACCCCGGTGCTGGGGCTGAGCCTGCTGACCTTGCTGCTGGGCCTGCTGGCCTATTATTTCCTTCCCTCGCTGCAGAACAGGGCCACTACCATTCACCCGCTATACCGTTTTGGGCCAAACGCGCTCTACCACAAGTTTTTTGAGCTGTTTCTGCACGGGGCGAGCGCATTTATACTTTGGCTGCAGAATGGGCATCTGCGCAGCTATGTGATGTACATCATGATCTTTTTCTGCGGCCTGCTGCTGTTTACCCTGTGGCGCGACACCCCGGGGCTGGATTTGCAGGAAAGGATTTATCAGCTGCACGAGGTAAGGTTGTACGAACTGGTGGTATTCTTCCTGGTGCTGTCGGCCCTGGTGTTCCTGATGGGCACCCGCTCCCGGCTCACCTCCATTGTGGTGATGGGCCTGATAGGTTATTCCGCCGCCCTGTTCTATATTCTCTTCGGCGCGCCGGACGTGGCAGCCACCCAGTTCCTTATCGAAACGCTGACCGTGGTGATCTTCGTGTTGCTCATGCACAAGCTGCCGGCCTTCATCTACCTCTCCCACCAGTTCAGGAAGTATAAGTTTATCGCCATCGCCGTGGTTTTTGGGGCCCTGATGACCTACGTGATGCTACTGGTGCAGCAGCAAACCGTTGATTCGGAGCTGCGGGAGTATTTTGGGAAGGCAAGCTACCTGGAGGCACACGGGCGCAACATTGTGAACGTGATCCTGGTAGACTTCAGAGGCCTGGATACACTGGGCGAGATTACCGTACTGGCCGTGGCGGCGCTGGGAATCTTCTCGCTGCTGCGCCTTAATCCTGAGAAAGGAGAAAAACCATGAGAACCATAATTTTCGCTACTACCATACGCTACCTGACGCCCTTGTTCCTGATTTTATCGCTCTACATCCTTTTGCGTGGGCACAACCACCCCGGCGGCGGTTTTATCGGAGGGTTGATTGGGTCGATTGCTTTCGTGTTTCATGTGCTGGCGCACGGCTCGGACAGGACCGTAAACGTTTACTTCCGCCTGAAACTCTACAGCAAGGGAAAGCCTGAAGAAGACACCCCCCCCGAGCACATGTGGCGCCTGCTGAGCGTAAACACCTGGAACCGGCTTCCCAGCTACCCGCAACCGGAGTGGCGCTACCACATCGTGCGCCTCAGGCCTGCCTACGTGATGGCCACCGGGCTTTTCCTGGCCGCATCCAGTGGTCTGTTGGGGCTCTTACGGGGCATGCCCTTCATGACCTCCTGGTGGATGGAAGCCGAGATACCGATTATTGGCGCATTGGGCACCCCTTTGCTTTTTGATGCAGGTGTTTACTTGTTGGTATTGGGGATGGTGCTGAAAATGGTGTTCACAATGTCTAAAGAATAAAAAATGGAAACCCTGCTGCCGCTCATGGTCGGAACACTGTTCGCTGTGGGCCTTTACTTTATTCTTCACCGCCACCTGTTTAAGGTTATCCTGGGGCTTATACTTTTCGGGCTGGCCACCAACCTGTTTTTATTCGTTATCGGGGGGCTTACCCGGGGCGGCAGCGCCATCATCAGCGGCGAGCACGAGGTAGCCGTGGAGCCATACGCTGACCCCGTTCCGCAGGCCCTGCTGCTCACGGCTATTGTCATTGGTTTCGGCATACAGGCCTTCTCCATCGTCCTTATCCGCAGGGTATACATGACCTTTAAATCCAACAACGTCGACGACCTGAACAAGGAAAACGAGCATCACTAACGTTCCCCAACACCATCCGCAGCATCCTTACCTGGTATAGCTGCGTTTACGCAACAGAATCATCACGCTCAACCTACTATATGCCATCAGATTTACTGCTCGTATTGCCTTTGTTGCTTCCACTCTACGGGGCGCTGCTTTGCCTTGCCTTCTGGCAGCGGGAACAGTGGCAGACCATACTGGCAGGTGTTTTTCAGGTGGCGTGGCTGGTGGCTGGTGTGCTCCTGCTGCGGCGCGTGCTTCACCTAGAGGTGGTCTCAACACAAATAGGAAACTGGCCTGCCCCCTTTGGCATTACCCTGGCAGCGGACGTGCTCAGTGCCCTCATACTGGTAACGGCCGGCGTCATCGGGCTGGCAGTTTACCTGTTCTCGCTGCAGGGGCTGGACATCACACGCAGGCGGTTTGGCTATTACCCACTTTTGCTCCTGCTGCAGATGGGGGTGTCCGGCGTTTGCCTTACCGGGGACTTGTTTAACCTGTACGTGTGGTTCGAGCTGCTCCTGATCTGCTGTTTTGCCTTGCTGAGCCTGGGGGGCACCAAGGGGCAACTGGAGGGCACGTTTAAGTACGTGACCATCAACTTTCTGGCGTCGGGGCTGCTGCTGACGGGCATCGGCACGATGTATAGCCTGTACGGCTCGCTTAATCTGGCGGAACTGGCTCTGCTGGTGCGGCAGCCGGAGCATCCTAACCTGCCTTTATTAAGTATGGTCAGCGTTTTTTTCCTGACCGGATTTGGCATCAAAGCGGCCATTTTCCCGCTGTTCTTCTGGCTCCCGGCCTCCTATCACACGCCACCGGTTGCTATTTCGGCCTTTATTGCCGGGCTCCTCACCAAGGTTGGGATTTATACGTTGATACGCCTGTTCACGCTCCTGTTCATCTCTGACCTGGGGTTTATGCTGCCGCTGATGGTTGTACTGGCTGCCTTGACCATGCTCATCGGAGTGGTGGGCGCTGCCGCTCAAACCGATTTCAAGAAGATTCTCTCTTTCCACATCATCAGCCAGATAGGCTATATGCTGATGGGGCTGGCCATATACACGCCCCTGGCCCTGGCGGGTAGCGTGTTCTTTATCGTGCACAACATCCTGGTAAAGACGAACCTGTTTTTGATAAGCGGCATCGTGGCGCAGCGCTACCGAACCTCCTCCCTCAAAAGGCTGGGCGGCGTGTACCTGCAGCAGCCTATGCTGTCGGTGCTGTTTATCTTATCGGCACTGAGTCTGGCCGGAACGCCGCCAAGCTCTGGCTTCTGGGGAAAGCTGATGCTGGCGCGGGCGGGCCTGGAAGCCGGGCAGTATGTGCTGGTAGGCGTTTCGCTGTTTGTGAGCATCATCACCCTTTTCTCCATGACCAAGATCTGGAATGAGGTTTTCTGGAAACCTAGGCCTGTGTCTATACGCAAAGGGAGCCTGGTGACGCCGGTAAATCCGCTGCGCCTGTGGCAGTTATACTTGCCCGTGACCATGCTGCTGGGCGTTATACTTTTGATAGGGGTGTATGCCCGGCCGCTTGTCAGGCTTTCGGAGCGGGCAGCCGAGCGCCTCCTGCACATTGAACCGTATACAAATACGGTATTACCCAAAAAGGCTGCTAACTAAATTAACTAAATATGAGGCTACTTCTGATCCACACCATCCTGGCCGCTTTTGTAGCATACTTTGCTTTTCAGCATCCCATTACCAGCGGCGTTCCATACACGGCCATCAGCGCCACCCTTCTTTTTGCGGCGGTGATGGGGACACTCTGGCTGAGCACATACTTTTACAGGCGCACCTACTTCCGTAAACTGCCCAAGCTGCTGTACTTTATACTTTTCTTTATCAAGGAGCTTCTGGTCGCTAACCTTAAAATAGCCTACGACATCATCACACCCCGGTTCCGGATCCAACCCACGGTGATGGCCTTTCCCTTAACAGTCAAGACGGACCTGGAGATCTCGTTGCTTGCCAACCTGCTTGGCCTTACCCCCGGCACCCTGAGTATAGATGTAAGCGAAGACCGCACCACGCTCTATGTGCACACCTTGTACCTCAAGCATGGCAATCTGGAAAGCCTGAAGCAACACATCAAGAACGGATACGAACGACGCATTTTGGAACTGACCGCATGAGTATATTTCAGATAACATTGATTGTGGGGATTGTGATGCAGAGCGTGTGCCTGCTGCTCACCGCCATCCGCTTCGCCATAGGCCCAACGCTGCCCGACCGCGTCACGGCCTTTGATTTGTTTGTGGCCAACGTCATCGGCATCATCGTCATTTTCACCGAGCTTACCAACAACGAGGACTTTATAGATGTCGCCATCATCCTGTCTTTGTTCGGGTTTCTGGGCTCCATCTCTTTTGCCTATTACATCATGAGGATAACCAAGTAACGTATGGAAACAAGCATAGACTGGGAACTGGTACGGGAGATTGCGAGCTGCGTGTTTATACTGTCGGGGGCTGGCTTTATGCTGATCGCCTCTATAGGGCTGCTTCGCTTTCCGGATTTTTACATCCGCATGTCGGCTATCACCAAGGGATCCACGCTGGGTTTAGGGCTTATCCTGATGGGGATGGCCATATACTTTAACCAGCCTGGCATTTTGCTCAAGGTGCTGGTCATCATTGCCTTCACCTACATTACAGCGCCTGTGGCAGCGCATGTCATCGGCCGCACGGCGGTGCAGAACGGCATCGCATTCTGGGAGAAGACAAACCTGAAGGAGTTTAGGGAATACCTGACGAAACACAGGCTGGAGCGGCAGATTAACCAGGACAGGTATACAGAGGAAGCGCCTGTTACGATGGAGAAGGATGGTGGCGCTGGTGATGTTGCTGGTAAAGTATAAACGGCCTCACCGACTCGGCATAGATATGGTGCGACTCCACGGAGGTAATGATGTGGTCAGGATAAGTTAAGGCCGTTAGCCTACCGCCAAACACGCAGCCCGTGTCTATGTTGATGGTATTGTTGCGCCAGCGCGGCTCCTGCACCGGCGTATGGCCATACACCACGATGGCCTTCCCGCAGTATTCAGCGGCCCAGTCCAGGCGAACAGGCAGCCCCTTCTCATCCAGCTCGCCGGTAGTTGGGCCGTAGAGGCAAAGCTCGCGCACCCCCTTGGAGTTGCGGCCATGCAGCCTTTCCTCCAGGCCGGCGTGTGCCACCACCAGGCGGGCCTCATCCAGGATAACATGGTGCGGCAGCTTGCTCAGAAAAACCTTCACCCGCTCCCGGAATGCGTCGTCGTAGCGCTCCATCTGGGCTTTGGTAAGCTCCAGCCCGTGCCGCACCTGCACGTTGCGCCCCAGCAGCAAGCGCAGCAGCTTGTCGTCGTGGTTGCCCGATACGCAGTAGGCAATGCCCTGCTCCACCATGTCCATCACCAGGCGCAGCACCTCCGGCGAGTTAGGACCGCGGTCTACCAGGTCGCCTACAAATACAGCCTTGGCTCCTGCAGGCGGCTCTACCTCATACGTTGCCTCACTTTTGTTAAAATGCACTTTGTAGCCAAGCAGCCGCAGCAGTTCCTGCAGCTCCTCAAAACAGCCGTGCACATCCCCGATCACATGGAATGGCCCGTGCTCCTGTGGAAGCTCTAGATTATAAAAAGGATGATCTACCCGTTTTCCCATACATTGCTTTTTCGTTCCCTATCAATTGTCTGCACCTATATTAACAGCTAAAGCCTGTTCCGGGTTAGGCTGCCGCGCAACATTTTTATTAAAGGATCCGGTAAAAGAGTGCAAAAAATAATTGTGCTCATTTTCAGCTCTATCTACTTTTGTAAATTAACCTGTCACCAACATCTGGCTCCTCCCTGCTAATGCCAACACCCTACAGAAAAATCAAGATACCTTTATTGTGGCTGCGCCGCCGTACTTCCGACCGGGAGTTTATGCTCATATCGAGCGTGTTGGTGGGCCTTACGGCTGGTTTGGCGGCGGTTATCCTTAAATCGCTGGTGCACTACATTCAGGTGATGCTGGCCTATGGCAACCGCCTGCTCAGCCAGCCCTACTGGCTGGTGGTGTTTCCGATGGTGGGCATACTGCTTACGGTTTTCATCGTCCGGTATTTTTTTAAGGGAAGCATCGGGCGGGGTACGGCGAATGTGCTGTTTACCATTTCCCAGAAGTCAAGCATGCTGGAGCGGCACAAAATGTACTCGCATGTGCTCACAAGCGCCGTCACGGCGGGTTTTGGGGGCTCGGCCGGCCTGGAGTCGCCGATTGTGGTCACAGGCTCTGCCATTGGCTCCAACTATGGCCGAGACTATCACCTCAACTACCGCGACCGCACCCTGATGCTCGCATCGGGGGCGGCAGCGGGCATTGCCGCCGTATTTAACGCGCCCATTGCCGGGGTGTTGTTCGCCATCGAGGTCCTGCTAACGGATATCAGCATCTCTGCCTTTATCCCGCTCATCATTTCGGCTGTGGTGGGAGCGCTCTGCTCAAAGATTATGCTGGAGGAGGATATCCTGTTCAACATTAGCAAGGCGGAGTTTTTCGCCGCGGAGCACGTGCCCTTTTACGTGTTGCTGGGCATACTTTGCGGCATGGTGTCGGTGTACTATACCCGCATGGCCCTGCGCGTGGAAGACCTGTTTGAAGAGTATAAAACCTCCTTTTTTAAGCGCGCCCTGATAGGCGGTGCGCTGCTGGGCCTGCTCATTATGCTCTTTCCGCCGCTTTTCGGGGAAGGGTACGATGCTATCAGGGTGCTGGAGCGCGGGGAAGCGGAGCAATTGCTGCAGGAAAGCTGGCTCGCGTTTTTCGGCACGAACGAGTGGCTCATACTTTGCTTTGTGGGGGCGCTGGCGCTGGTAAAGGTAGTGGCGACCACCATTACCATAGCCTCCGGAGGTAACGGGGGGAATTTTGCACCCTCCATGTTTGTGGGGGCCAGCACCGGTTTTTTCTTTTCACGGCTTCTCAACATGCTTAACCTGAGCAACCTGCCTACCGGCAGTTTCGCGATGGTAGGCATGGCCGGCATACTGAGTGGGGTGATGCATGCGCCGCTCACGGCCGTGTTCCTGATTGCAGAGATAACCGGCGGCTACACGCTGATGATACCCTTGATGATAGTAGCGGCTACTTCGTTTGCGCTGGTAAAGTACTTTGAGCCCTACTCCCTTGATACGAAAAAGCTGGCGCAAAAAGGCCACCTGCTTACCCACAACAAGGATAACACCATCCTGCGCATCATGAAAATCCGGCACCTGATCGAGACAGAGTTTCAACCGGTGTCGCCGGAGGCTACGCTGGGAGAGTTTGTAGATGTGATAGCTCATTCGCGCCGCAACCTGTTTCCGGTGGTGACGGCAGAAGGCAAGCTGGACGGCGTTATACTTTTGGAGAACGTGCGCGAAATCATGTTCAAGACTGAAAAGTATGACAAGGTAAAAGTGAAGGAGCTGATGATAAAGCCACCTGCCATTGTGCAGTACGACGACAGCATGGCCGACGTGATGAAGAAGTTCGACGAGTCGGGCGCCTGGAACCTGCCTGTACTGGAGGCCGACGTATACCTGGGCTTTGTCTCCAAGTCCAGCATCTTTACCAAGTACCGCAAGCTGCTTATCAAGACAACGAATGTGAGTTGATATTGGATGATTAAATGAGTGAGTTCAGAATGAGTGGATGAGTGAAGGTTTTATACTTTTGTTAGCCCGTTAAAGCTGCTGACTGAGGGAAGTTTAAGCAACAGCATAAGTATAAATTATTCTGAGCATACTTTTTTCACTCATCCACTCTTTCAAAATTCAAAACTATACCTCCCTCCAAAGCTCACCATAGCGGATCTGCAGCGGCGACGGGATGTTGTTGTGGTAAAGCTGCCCTGTGCCGAGGCCTTGGGGCATGGTAATGTCATACTGTGCCGTAAACTGCGCAATGGCATTCAGGCCGATGTTCGATTCCAGCGCTGAAGTCATCCACCAGCCAATGTTGCGCGCCTCCGCCATGCTTATCCATTCCGCGCTGGCTGCCAACCCGCCCACCAAGGTCGGCTTGAGGATGATGTACTGCGGTTTTATACTTTCCAGCAGCTCTTCCTTGGCATCTTCCTGCACTCCAATCAGTTCCTCGTCCAGGGCGATGGGTACGGGCGTGTAGGCGCACAGCTGCGCCATTTCCTGCACCTGCCCCTGCCGGATGGGTTGCTCAATAGAGTGCAGCTCATACTTTGCCAGGCGCTCCAGCTTTTTGTAAGCCTCCTGCGGCGAAAAAGCCCCGTTGGCGTCCACCCGCACCGTCAGCTGATTGGCAGTGGCCACCTCGCGTATACTTTGCAGGATCTCCAACTCTGTTTTAAAGTCCAGGCTGCCGATCTTGAGCTTCAGGCAAGTATAGCCGTCGTTGAGTTTCTGCTCAATCTGCTGCTGCATAAACGCCCGGTCGCCCATCCACACCAGCCCGTTTATCGGAATGCCCCTTTCACCACGGCTAAAAGCGTTGTCATAGATCAGCCCGTTGCCGCCGTTCTCTAGATCCAGCAACGCTGTTTCCAGGGCAAAGCGCAGCGCGGGCCACTCTTGCAGGCCAAGTTCCTGCGGCAGCGCTGCATCTATACTTAGCTCCACCTGCCGGTTGTTGACCAGCTCTGCCACCTGCTGCAGCTTATGCTCCAAATCCGGGCGGTAGTCTATACTCAGTCCGGCCAATGGAGCGCACTCCCCGCGCCCGTATACTTCGGGAGTGGCTGTGTCCCATACTTTGACAAAGTATACGTGATGCTCAGAGATGGCGCCACGGCTGGTGCGGGCATCAAACTTAAACTGCAACGTATGCGGGGTATAGCTTAACTGGAGGCTCATAAATCTGGAATTGTTTTGATGCAAGATAAACCATTCTTACGGGAATTGCCGTAGAAGTAGCGCCCATGAGATGGCAGAAAACGCGTCATTTTACGTACACAGCCTTAGAAAGCCATACGTTACCTCAGCCCTAACCCTATTCTAAATGAGCATAAAAACCACCTCCGCCGTGCCAGCCTTGCTGGAGCGCTTCAACCAGATCCGGAAACGCACCGAGATTATCTGCAGCCCCCTGGAGCCCGAGGATACCGTGGTGCAGCCCATCGTGGATGTGAGCCCGCCCAAGTGGCACATGGCGCATACCAGCTGGTTTTTTGAGACGCTTATCCTGAAGCCATACTTGCCCGGCTACGAGATTTTTCACCCGCAATATGCCTACCTGTTCAACTCCTATTACAACAGCCTGGGCAGCCGGGTATTGCGCCACCAGCGCAGCACCCTCACGCGCCCGCCGCTGCGCGAGGTGCTGGCCTACCGCAAGTATGTAGACGAGCATGTGAACAGGCTATTGCAGGAGCTTTCGGACGAGGAGCTGGAGCAGTTCCGGCCCGTGCTGGAGCTGGGCCTGCAGCACGAGCAGCAGCACCAGGAGCTGCTTATCACCGACATCAAGTACATAATGGGCACCAACCCCATGCTACCGGCCTACCAGCCGCAGCCTGCACACCCGAAACAAAGTATAGCCACCCCTGCCCGGTTTCTGGAGGTGCCGGGCGGAAAGTATAAAATCGGCTACCAGGGCTCCGGATTCTGTTTTGACAATGAGTTGGGGGTGCACGAGGTACAGCTGGAGGATTTCGAGATCATGAACCGGCTGGTGACCAACGGCGAGTACCTGGAGTTTATGCATGATGGCGGCTACGGCGATTTCAGGCACTGGCTGGACGAGGGCTTCACCTTGGTAAAGGAACAGCACCTGGAGGCACCGCTGTATTGGGTGAAACAGGACGAGGAATGGCATCGCTTCACGTTGTACGGCCTGGAGAAAGTAGACCTGAACGACCCGGTTTGCCACCTGAGCTTTTATGAGGCAGATGCCTTTGCCAACTGGTCCGGCAAGCGCCTGCTCACTGAGTTTGAATGGGAGGCGGCCACTCAGGCATACCCGCCTCAGCAGGGCAACTTTGTAGAGAGTGGGCTGCTGGAGCCTGCTGCTGCAGACCCGGCCAAAGAGGGCGTGCAGCAACTTTTCGGCGATTTGTGGGAATGGACCTATAGTGCCTATCATCCCTATCCGGGCTTCTCAAAAGCTCCCGGCCCGATCGGAGAGTACAACGGCAAATTCATGATCAACCAGATGGTGCTGCGCGGCGGCTCCTGCGCCACCCCCGAAAGCCACATCCGCGCCACTTACCGCAATTTCTTTCACCCCGACAAGCGCTGGCAGTACACAGGTATCCGGCTGGCCACTAAAAAATAAGTATGGAGATAAACACCCCCACAGCACCCATGATTGACTTAAGCCGCCACCAAGATGGCTCCTCAGACACAAGCGCCTTTGCCCGGGATGTGGCTGAAGGACTTAGCACGAAGTATAAAACGCTCCCCTCCCGCTATTTCTACGACGGCACCGGCAGCCGCCTTTTTCAGCAGATAATGGACTTGCCCGAGTATTACCTGACCCGCAGCGAGCTGGAGGTACTCACGCAGAACAAAAAGAATATGGCCGGCCAGTTCTCCCAAGGCGGTCCTTTCCACTTGATTGATCTGGGTGCCGGGGATGCGCTAAAGACAAAACTGCTGTTGCAAGAGCTAACGGCACAGCAGCGCAACTTTGATTATGTGCCGGTGGATATCTCGAAGGATGCGATGCTGGAACTGTCGGATAGCCTGCAGCAGGAGTTGCCCCAACTGAAAGTAGAGGCCGTGGTGGGCGAGTATTTCCAGGCGCTTGAGTGGCTGCAGGAGAACAAGGATGGGCGCAAGGTGGTACTGTTCCTGGGCTCCAACATTGGCAATTTTAAAGCAGAGGAAAGTATAACGTTCCTCCAAAGCATTCGCAGCTACCTGCATGCAGGCGACCAGCTGCTGATGGGCGTAGACCTGCGCAAGGACCCAGGAGTTATACTTAAAGCCTATAACGACGAGGCCGGTATCACGGCAGCCTTTAACCTCAATTTGCTGGACCGCATCAACCGTGAGCTTGGCGCAGATTTTAACGTGGACCAGTTTTGCCATCATGCCATTTATAACCCCCTGGAAGGCGTGATGCGCAGCTTTCTGGTAAGCAAACAGGCGCAGGACGTGCATATTTCCGAGGCGGGCCTTACCGTTCATTTTGATGCCTGGGAAGCCATTCATACCGAAAACTCCTACAAGTACAGCATCCCGCAGGTTGAGGAGTTGGGCAGGCAATGCGGCTTTGCCGTGGACACCGTTTTCTATGACAGGCAGAAAGGCTTTGCTGACGTGCTGTTCAGCGTAGCATAAAAATTTATACTTTTAAAGGCGTAAAGTTTCGCATCTCTACAACTCCTAAACTCTTTAATTCTCTAACTCTCTAACTAAAACCATGAAGGTTATCTCGCTTGCCGAAGGAAGCAGTTACTTCAGAAGCCCGGAGTCGGCTACCGCAGCTGCCATCGCTGCGCTGCAAAACGACAAGACAAAGTATGGCCCCACTGAGGGCACCCTACCGTTGCGGCGCGCCATCATCCAAAAGTATAAGGCCGATGGTATCGAGTTACAGCCCGAGCAGGTTCTCGTTACACCCGGTGCCAAGCAGGCACTCTACAACCTATTTACTACGCTGCTAAAGGAAGGCGATGAAGTAGTGGTGCCTACCCCGGCCTGGTTTGGCTTTCATGAGTTGCTGAAGTATAGCCCGGCTAAAGGCATCGCGCTACCCACTAGCCTCTCGGACGAGTATAAATTGACACCCGAGATGCTACGCAGCACCCTCACCAGCCGCACCCGTATCCTGCTGCTCACCAACCCGGGCAACCCCACGGGCCGTATCTATACGAAAGAGGAGCTTGAAGCGCTTCTGGAGGTAGTAAACGATTTCCCGAACCTATACCTTATTTCCGATGAAATATATGACCTTGTTACTTACGGCAGGCCTTTTACTTCTATCCTTTCCTGCCAGGGGGCGAAAGCGGCAAGAACAATCGTCGTAAACGGTTTCTCCAAATCCTTTGCCATGTCGGGCTGGCGGCTTGGGTTTATACTTGGCCCAGCGGATTTGGTAAGGAGCTGCATTGATTTTCAGCGAGCCACCTTGTCGGGGGTGAGCCTGTTTGCGCAGGACGCCGCCGAGGCCGTACTGAAGGCGCGTGAGCAGGAGCTGCCACCTATGCAACAAGTACTGGCAAAAAACCGGGAGATCATGCAGAAAGGGCTGGATGCCATCTCCCACGTGCCTTACTACCTGCCCGACGGGGCTTACTACTTCTTCCCGGACCTGAGCCATTACCTTAACCAGACCAGCATCACGGGTGAGCAACTGAAGACCACTGCCGATCTCTGCCGCTACCTGCGCAACTGTTATAACCTCGAGCTTGCTCCTGGCGATTCGTTCGGCGCACCGGGCCACGTGCGCATGTCCTTTGCCGTAGAAACACACCGCCTGCAGGACGCCATGCAGCGCTTGCGTCAGGGGCTTATACTTTTAACTGAGGCCTAAAGTATATTGGGTGAACGGGTTTTGCTGGGTATACTCCCCTCTGCCCATTTAACTAGAAAACGGCATTAAGCTAAGTATGGCTGCTGATTTCCTACTTATTAGGCGCGCGATGGAGCATTTAGTACGGCTGGTGACAGTTATACTTTTGCCTATACTTCGCTTTCATCAGTGCCATCAGAAATAACCTGCGTTTTAAAGTTATTTCAGCTAATTTTGCGGCCTTATTACCTTTTCGCCGCATGAACCTTTCCGAATACAAGGACCATTTCTCCCGGAATTTCACACTTGCCTACCCAGTGGTGCTCAGCCAGCTAGGGCATATTTTGGTTAGTGTGTTTGATAGCCTGATGGTAGGGCAGACGGGTACCACGCCCCTGGCCGCTGCCTCCCTGGGAAACAGTATCTTCACGATTACGATGGTGTTCGGGCTGGGCGTGTCCTACAGCATCACGCCCCTGATTGCGGCTGCCGATGGACGCCGCAATTATACCCGCATTTCGCTCCTGCTGCTCAACGGGCTTGTTTCAAATGTGCTGCTGGGCATTTTGCTTTTCATCGCTGGCTACTTTCTTTCGCCTTACATCACCATCCTCAACCAACCCACCGACGTGGTAGAGCTGGCCATTCCCTATATCAATGTCCTGTTCTTGTCGATGGTGCCGCTGATGATTTTTCAGGCATTCCGGCAGTTTGCTGAGGGGCTCTCGTTTACAAAGCAGGCCATGTACATTTCCATACTTGCCAATGCCCTTAACGTGCTGCTCAACTACATTCTCATCTTTGGCAAGCTGGGCTTTGAGCCAATGGGGCTGCTGGGTGCCGGCTGGGCTACGCTTATCTCCCGCGTGGTGATGGCCCTGGCTATGGCTGCCTGGGTGCTGTACGCCAAGCGGTTCGAAATTTTCCGGCACTTTCTGCGCCTCAGGCACCTTTCCTTCGTGCATATGTACCGCATGTTCCGACTGGGCCTGCCCATCTCTCTGCAGATGATTTTTGAGATGGGCGCCTTCAGCTTTTCGGCAGTGATGATCGGCTGGCTGGGCGCCACGGAGCTGGCCGCGCACCAGATTGCTATTAACGTGGCTTCCGTAACTTACATGATGGCCAGCGGCATCGCTGCGGCTGCCACCATCCGCGTGAGCAACCAGAAAGGGCTCGGTAACTTCGGTGCCATGCGTATTGCCGGCTTTAGTAACCTGGCTATGGGTACACTTTTTATGCTGGGAAGCGCTCTGCTGATGGTGCTCCTGAATCGCTTTATTCCGATGTTGTATATCGATGATCCGGAGGTAATCCAGATCGCCTCCGGGCTACTTATCATTGCGGCCCTTTTCCAGATATCGGATGGCGTGCAGGTAGTAGGTCTTGGTGCTCTGCGCGGGCTGGAGGATGTACGAATCCCCGGGCTCATCTCGTTACTGGCATACTGGGTGGTGGGACTACCGGTGGGATACGTGCTTTGTTTTAAGGCCGGGTTTGGGGTGAACGGGATCTGGATGGGCCTTTTAATCGGGCTTTCTATTGCCGCTATCTTGCTCACTATCAGGTTTAAAGCGCTCAGCGCACGCCTGGCACTCAGGTAAAGTACAAATTCAGGGCACTTTTTAACCCGGTGGTCTGTTGCCACAGCAGTAACAGTATCAACTTTTAGCCAAAGCCTACATGTTTACCTTTACCCTGTTCCTGTCGTTCTGGGCCAGAGTAATGCTGCCTCTTCTCCAACCTGAAGCAGGGGCTGCAGTCCTGCCATTTACAAATATAGCGCTGTATTCTCCTATAGAAAGTGCTACTAATGAGCAGATTACCTGGTCTGTTGACAGAAGGCTGACGTGGGATGACTTCAAGGCCGCACCGGATGACGCAAACCCGCACCATGCCCTGACGGCAGCCAATTTAGCGGTCAATGCCAGCTGTAAAAAGAATCAGTTTACCTACACGGTTACCTGCGTCTTTTTGCCGCAGCAATCATGGTCTAAACGGAAAGGCTCTGAAAAACTGCTTGCCCACGAGCAGCTGCATTTCGACCTGACAGAGGTGCACGCCCGTCAGCTGCGGCACGATCTGCAACAGGTAAACTGCTCTAACCACAAAGTTAAATTGAGCCAAGTGGTGAACGCCGCCTTTAAGCGCTGGAAGGAAGAGCAGAACCGCTTCGACGAAGCCTCCCGCCACGGTTTGGATAAAGAGGAGCAGGAAGTATGGGCCAATAGTATAGCTGCCCGCCTGAAAAAATTAGAGGCCTACCAGTAATTTCCTTTGTTACTGGCAGGCCTCTAATCGAAAGTATAAATGTTCGTTTATTCCTGGTTAACCTTTCCGAGGTCTGCAGTGGATGGACCGGTGATTACCTTACCAAACGGATCGAAGCGGGAACCGTGGCATGGGCAGTCCCAGGAGCTTTCTACGGTATTCCAGCTTACCACACAGCCCATGTGTGGGCATACAGCGGAGCATTGGTGCCGCACCCCGTCCTGATCGCAGTACACGGCAATTTTCTGAGCCCCTTTTCGCATGATGCTGCCGGTACCGGGAAGTACCTGCATCGGGTCATCCACCTCGCCGGGTGTTACGTAATCTTTAAACTGCGCCGCTACGTTCAGATTTTCTTTCAGGTACTCTCCCACCGACTTCAGCGGTGACCGGGACGGGTCGTATAGTTTAGCCCACGGATTGGGGCGCTCCATAATCAGGTCTGTAATCAGCATACCGGCAATGGTTCCGTGCGTCATGCCATGGCCGGAGTCGCCGGTGGCAATGTACACATTCTCCTCATCCCCCGGGTTGCGGCCAATGTAGGCCAGGCCATCCACCGGTTCATACACCTGCCCAGACCACACGTATTGTACCTGTCCTGCCATCGGGAACTTCTGGCGGGTCCAGTCCTCGAGTTTGCGGAAGCTTTCTGCCGGGTTATGGTTTTGCCCCGTTTTGTGATCCTCCCCCCCAACAATCAAAATGTCATTGGCTGCATCGCCTACGGTGTCTTTTTGCAGGCGCACGTAATGGTAGGGATCCTTCATGTCCCAGTACAAGGCATCCGGAACAGAATCCTTGGGTACCTCCACCCCAATGGCATAAGTACGGTAAGGCGCCTGCTTGGTATGGATGGTTACCCTGTCGTTTACCGGTGTGTTGGTGGCCACTACCAGGTGATTGGCAGAGACCGAACGGTTATGGGTCGTTACTACAGTTGCCACGGCACCTGATTTAAATTCCTTCACATGGGCTCCGGTAAAGATTCTGCCCCCATTCTCCATGATGGCCTTTGCCAGGCCAGCCAGGTACTTCATGATGTGGAAGCGGCCCTGGTTAGGATAATGCAGGCATGGGAAAGTGCTGAGCGTGTCTACAGGGCTGTGTTTGCGCATGACCACGTCCTGCCACCCGATTTGCTGCAAGGCCTCCAGCTCCTGGCCCAGTTTCTCCGCCTCATCCGACGTGGTGGCAATCAGATAGCCGTCTACGCGGGTAAAGTCGCAGTCGATATCTTCCTGGCCCACAATCTCCTCAATTTTGTCGATGGCCTGGCCATGGCTTTGGCAGGCAAGGCGCGCGCCGTCTTTGCCGAACAGCTTCACCAGGTTGTAAAACTGCTCGTCCAATGCATTGGACAGGTGCGCCGTGGTGCGGCTGCTCTCCCCGCCGCCAATGTTTTTCGACTCCAGCACCACAACTTTCCGCCCCTCCTTCGCTAACAGATAGGCTGTGGTTAAACCTGCTATACCTGCTCCCACGATGCATACATCGCACGTAATGTTCTCGTTCAAGGCCTCAGTGGGAGGAAGCTGCACCTGATCCACCCACACCGACTTTGTGGCTCCGGATTCTTTTTTCATAGTTTCTTTTTGTACAAATGGGTTTGTTGGCATTACCGGGGGCGCTGCCAGATGCTTAGGAGTACGATGCGGCGGGGCTTATGTTGCTGCAAGGCTTGTGGAGGGTTTTTCTGGGCGGTGTAGAGGTTCTTATGGAAGCATCAGCGGCGCCAGGTTTGGGAAGACACGATACGAATCCTTATCTTATGCCCCCAGAACTCATAGTTAAACAGCATGCACACTCCCGAACACGCCATGGAACAGATATCCTGGCAGGAATTTGAGAAAACCGATATACGGGTGGGGACTATCATCGCCGCCGAGGAGTTTCCGGAAGCGCGCCGACCAGCCTACAAGGTACAGGTAGACCTGGGTCCGCTGGGCATCAGGAAATCAAGTGCGCAGATAACGAAGCATTATACGCCCGGCGAACTGGTGGGGAAACAGGTGCTGTGCGTTGTGAACCTGGGCAGGAAACAAATTGGCAGCTTTATGTCGGAGGTGCTGGTGACCGGCTTTGCCGATGAGAACGGAGATATAGTGCTGGCGCAGCCGGCCGGTCAGGTGCCAAACGGCAGCAAACTTATCTAGCCTACTCCAGTACCCTTAAACCCTGTTTGTCGCCTTGTGGCCTTACTTCCTGCGGGCGGCCTGCCTCTGCCTGGGCTTTGGCTTCCCGGGCGCTTAGGGTGTCTACAACAATTTCGTAGAGCGCATCCATTTGGGGCAGGTTGTTCAGGTAATAGTTATAGGTCTCCTTAAACTGCTGCTGCGTAACATTATAGTGCTGAAGGATTTTCTCCTGCTCTTTGTTATAAGCCATTAAGGCGGTATCGGTGTAGGCAATGTTGGTCTCGATGACGGCTTCCCGGGTGTGGATGTCAGCCAGGATACGTACCATCTTCTCCCGCGGAACCAAATCCTTGGGCGTATCGCTGCTCTGGCTCTGGCAGCTGAGCAGGCAAAGGCAAGAAAGAATACAGAAAAGTCGTTTCACGGGTGCATATTACGAGTTTATCGCTTAATTTTAAAATCAGACTGCAGCTTACCATCCCATGAAAGAGCTTGTAAAGAAGCTAAGAAAGTATGAAATACGTATCCGCAAGGCGATTAACACGCAGATGCAGGGCGATTTCCACTCTGTTTTTAAAGGGACGGGGCTGGAATTTGACGATGTGCGCGCCTACCAGTACGGGGACGACGTGCGCTCTATAGACTGGAACGTGTCGGCCAAGGGACTTGGCACTTATGTAAAAACCTACCGGGAGGAGAAAGAGCAGTCTGTATTTCTGATACTGGACGTGAGCGCCTCGCAGCGCATCGGCACTGGCGAGCAGCAGAAGCTGGATGTGGGCAAGGAAATCTGCGGCGTGCTGGGCCTGTCGGCGGTGCGGCAGCATAGCCAGATAGGCATTATCTGCTTCTCCGACCGAAAGGAAAAGTATATTAAACCTGCCAAGGGCATCCAGCAGGCCTATGCCATCATTAAGGCTTTGAGTGAGCTGGAGCCTAAATCAAACAAGACGAACCTGGCCGCAGGCATCAAGCTGACACTCGACATTATCAAGCGCCGCAGCATCATTCTCTTGCTTTCCGACTTTATCGACACCGCTTACGAGAAAGAGCTGAGCATGCTGGCCCGCCACCACGACCTGATTGTGCTGCACCTGCGCGACGTACGGGAGCAGCAGCTGCCGCCGATGGGCATCATCCCCATACTTGACAAGGAAACAGGCCGTACCTTGTGGCTAAACACCTCCGGCGAGGAGTTCAGGAAGCGTTACCTGGCCCAGTACCAGGAAAACCAGGAGCAACTGTTGCGCATTTGTCAGAAATACCAGGCCAACTATCTGGCCATCAATACCAACGAAGATTACGTGCCCCAACTGGTTAACCTTTTCAGGCTCCGTAACAAGTCTACCAAGAAAAGTGCGTAAGCTAGCTATACTTATACTTTTGTGCCTGGGGCATCTGGTGGCGCAGGGGCAGCAATTACTTACCCCACAGGGAGGTTTCAGCCAGGATACCATACACCTGGGCGAGCTGGTGCAGTACACGCTGGTGCACCGCCACCCGGACACCCTGGAGGTCGTGCTGCCGGCCGCCAATTATAACTTTGCGCCATTTGAGCTGGTCGATAACACCTACTACCCTACCCGCACCCGGAACGGTATCAGTACCGACAGTGCCGTGTATACCTTACGCACCTTTGAAATAGACTCGGTACAGCAGTTGGCGCTGCCGGTTTACCTGCTGCGCGAGCGCGACACGGTGGCCTACTTTGCCGAGACGAGCAACATTTACCTGCAGCAGCTGGTTAAGGAGGTGCGGGAGCCGCTGCCAATTAAGGCGGACACCGAACTTATCCTGATCGGGGAGAAATTCAACTGGCCGCTGATGCTGCTTTGGGTAACCACCATCCTGGCGCTGTCCGCGCTTATCTGGCTTATCTTTGGGCAGTCCATTAAGCGCCGGTATAAGCTGTACCGCCTCCGGAAGGATCATTTATACTATACTTCACGCTTTAACTCGCATAAAGACCGCTTCCAGAAATCGGGGGTGCAGTCGAGTTTGGAGAAGGCCGTGACGCTCTGGAAAAACTACCTGACAAAGCTGGAACGGAGCGCTATCAACTCCTTCACCACCAAGGAGATTGTGGAGTTCTACAACAACGATGAGGAGATAAACACTGCCCTGCGTATTTGCGACAAGGCCATATACGGCAATCTGCAGGCCGAGTATGAAGGCGAGACGAACCTTGCCCTGGGTATGCTGCGCCGCTTCTCCATACAGCGCTATAAATTACACCGCGAACTGATCCGAAATGCTAGAGATAACGCCTGACATGTGGGATTGGCTGAGCCTGGAGTGGTTTGAACTGAGCACTTTCCGCTCCTACGACTGGGTTTACCCGCTGGCCCTGTACGCCCTTCCGGTCATTCCGCTGTTGTTTATACTTAAATCTATACTTCGGCGCAACACAAGGCTCAAGCTGGACATGGCCCTGTTTCAGGGGCGCAGCGGCTGGCAGTGGAGCAGCCTGTTGCGCTTTGTACCCAGACTGGTGCTGATGCTGTTTACCATGCTGGTGCTGGTGGCGTTGGCACGGCCGCAGCGCGTAAGCGAGCAACTAGAGCTTACCTCGGAGGGCATCGATATTGTGGTGGTGTTGGATGTATCGGGCTCCATGGAGCTGCAGGATATAAAGCCGACCCGCCTGGAGGCAGCCAAGGAGGTAGCCCTGAACTTTATTGACGGCCGTGTGCAGGATCGAATCGGGATGGTGGTGTTTGCAGGCGACGCCTATTCCCTTGCCCCGCTCACGACCGATTACGACTTGCTCCGCGAAAGTATAAACACCATCCACTACGGTATCATTCAGAACGACGGAACGGCCATTGGCAGTGCGCTGGCTGTCGCCATTAACCGCATGCGCGACTCTTCCTCCAAAAGCAAGGTGATCATCCTGATAAGCGACGGTGAGAACACGGCCGGCAGCCTGGACCCTGAGCTGGCCGCGCAACTGGCTTATGGGTACGGCATAAAACTTTATACTATCGGCATTGGTAAAGATGGGCAGGTGGCCTACGACCGTGACGGCACCGGGCAGATACTTTACGTGGAGACGCAGATGGATGAGACAAGCCTGCGCCAGATTGCCAGCATTGGTGAGGGGCAGTTTTTCAGAGCTGACTCGCGGGATGCATTGCAGCAGATTTTCCAGCATATAAACAAGCTGGAGAAAACGGAAATTATAGAGAGCCGCTTCCGCGACACGCAGGATTACTACCAGGTATACCTGAAGTGGGCGCTGGTGCTCCTGCTCTTCTGGATGCTGCTCAAAAACACCTTTATCGCCAACGTGCTGGAAGACTGAGGGGTTAGAGAGTTAGAGAGTTGGGGAATTAGAGAGTTTGGGAGTTGTAGAGACGCAATACGTTGCGTCTTTTCAGTTATAAAGTTAGAAGGTTAAAAGTTAGAAAGTTAAGTGTTGATTCAGGCATTCACTCAATCACTCATTCAAAATTATACGATAGAACTATGAGCATTAAGGACAACATATTATACTTTGACGAGCATCTTCGCGATACACCGTGCCGCCTGGTGGCTGTTACCAAAACCCACCCCGTAGAGAAGATAAAAGAGGCTTACGATGCGGGGCACCGGCTGTTCGGCGAAAACCGGGTGCAGGAACTGGTAGAGAAGTATGCTTTGCTGCCCCACGACATTGCCTGGCACCTGATCGGGCACCTGCAGACAAACAAAGTAAAGTATATCGCAGAGTTTATAGATACCATTCAATCGGTGGATAGCCTGAAGTTGCTGGTGGAGATTAACAGACGCGCCGAGATGTACGGTCGCACGCTGCCCATTAACTGCATGCTGCAGATAGCCATTGCCGATGAGGAAACAAAGTATGGCATGAGCTGCGAAGAAGCCGAGGCGCTGCTACAGTCGGAGGAGTACCGGCAGATGAATTACATCCGCATCACCGGTGTGATGGGCATCGCCACCAACACCGACAATGAGCAGCAGCTGCGAGAGGAGTTCCGCCAGCTGCGCGGCTGCTTCGAGCACCTGAAGGCAAAGTTCTTTCGGGGCAACGACGACTTTAAGGAAATATCCATGGGCATGACCTCCGACTGGCAACTGGCGCTCGAAGAAGGCAGCACCATTATTCGGGTAGGAAGCGGCATTTTCGGCCAGCGGGATTATAGTAACACGAGTCGCTAAACAATTGCTGATAGTAGGTTTGTCGGGCGATAAAGTATAGATTTATACTTCCCATACTTTCTCTAAAGTATAAATCAACTAAAGGTTGTGGGTTTTATACTTTGAGCTAGTTTTATACTTTAGCACAAGCGTTAAGAAAATGTAAAGTATAACCTAAGAGGTTTTATATAGGGAAATTTAGGGCCATTTTGTTCGAAAAAACGTAGAACGATGCACGCTATACTTTACTATCCGCTTGCCGCGCTATTGCTCTTAACCGCTTGTACTTCCGGGAAGATGAACCACGAGCCAGTTGCCGCTACCAATCCTCCGCTGCCAGCCTTTGACTTGGAAGGCCACCGGGGCGCACGCGGATTATTACCCGAGAACACGGTACCGGCCATGCTGAAGGCGCTGGAACTAGGAGTCACCACCCTGGAAATGGATGCACACATCAGCCAGGACGGCCAGGTGTTTCTCTCCCACGACCCTTACATGAACCGGGAGCATGAGCTGTTGCCCTCAGGCGAGGAAATTCCGGAGGCGGACGCCAAAAAGTATGTGCATTACCAGATGCCTTACAGCCGGATCCGTACTTTCGATGTGGGCTCCAAGTACTTCAGCAAGTTTCCGGAGCAGCAGCTGATGAAAGCCTCTAAGCCTCTGCTTTCGGAGGTAATTGACTCGGCACAGGCTTACATCAAAGCACACGGACTGCCGCAGGTGTTTTACAACATCGAAACCAAGTCGAAACCGAGCGGTGATAGCAAGTACCACCCAGCCCCGGAGGAGTTTGTAGACCGGCTGATGACTGTGGTGGACGAGAAAAACATCCGCCCTTACGTAATAATACAGTCCTTTGACCCTAGAACCCTGCAGGTGCTGCGCCGCAAACACCCGGACGTGAAAACCTCGCTGCTGGTAGAGAATCTGAAAGGACTGGATCATAATCTGACTCAGCTGGGCTTCACACCCAATATCTATAGCCCTAACTATAAACTCGTGACGCCCGCTCTCGTAGAGGCTACGCATAAGCTGGGCATAAAACTGGTGCCCTGGACTGTGAACGACCTGCAGGCCATGCAGCGGTTGAAGCAGATGGGTGTGGATGGTATCATCTCCGACTACCCGAACCTGTTTCAGGAGCTATAGCCAAAACGGGCGTTTATACTTTAAATCGAATCTAAACCATAAACCCAGAAACATATGACACAGCATGCCACAAACATCGAGCAACGGTACCAGGACTTCATAAAGCATGTGGTGGATACCGAACAAGTATGGGGACTAACGCAGGAGGATACCTGGGCCACCTCCACCTCAGCGGAGTATGAGGACACCGAAGTCATCCTGTTCTGGTCCAAAAAGGAAGGTGCCATTGCCTGCGCGGAGGATGAATGGGCAAGCTATACGGCTGAGGCAATAAGCTTGGTGGAGTTTCTGGAGAACTGGTGCGTGGGCATGTATGGCGATGAGTTGCTGGTGGGTGCAGACTGGGATAAGGATTTATCTGGCAAGGAAGCAGAGCCCCTGGTGCTGGCCCTGGATGTGGTAGCACAGCTGAAAGCCAAAGGCAAAACGCTGCAGTTTACGCAGTACGACAGTCAGGAAGAGTTTGAGGAGCAGCTGATTGAGGCGCTGGAAGCCGAGTAATGTATAAACGGGCTGCTTTTTACGTTTTCCTGTCGTACTTTTGAGGTATACCTGCGCAGCTTGCAGGCCCACTTAATCCACCATTACCGTGACGCAGAAAACCATACTTTTGCTTGCCAGTGCTCTTGGTGCCCTCACCGTGGCCATTGGCGCCTTCGGAGCCCACGCCCTTGCCCCTTTGCTACAGGCTAATAACCGTATCGATACGTTTGAGACGGCTGTAAAATACCAGATGTACCACACGCTGGCCCTGCTGGCTGTGGGCTTGCTGCTTTTTAATGTGCAGCAACCGGCCCTGCAAACGGCGGCCTGGTGCTTTTTCCTCGGCATCCTGATTTTCTCCGGCTCCCTGTACGTGCTTTGCCTGACAGGCATCACCTGGCTAGGGGCCATCACCCCCATCGGCGGCACCTTTTTCATCATTGGCTGGGGCGCACTTTTCTATGCCGTGCTGAAGGCGCTGTAAAAGTATAAACCAGATTTAGAAATAAGGGCAAAGTATAAATCTATACTTTGCCCTTATTTTTTGCTTTTAACTTTTGATGTTTCGGGTGAAATTGAAGTGAAACTTCCAAATTTTAAATTCCTTTCCTTCTGTTTTTTATAACGTCTAGTGCATGAGGCGTGAGAGGCCGTCGGCCGTAGCATGGCTTATGTGTAATGTTAGCAACAGTTATTTTTTTCTAATTATACTAAAAATGCTTTTAAGGTTATTTAAATCATCCTTTTCCCTAACGACATAATTGATTGTTGCATTTTCTGAATTTAAAACCTCTACTCCATATATCGGTTTATTTAAGTCTGAGCATGCTGTATCTAGTTTAGAAAAGTCAATTCTATTAATTAATTCAGTTATTTTTATCCAACTCAATTTGTCAATCTTTACAGGTGTCCGATATTTAGCATTTTTCACATGGAGATAATTGGCAATCGGTGTGATGTAATATATTTTCCTTCTTTTTAAATCTATTTCATATTCCTCTCTAAATAAAGTCGAGTCGCTATTGTTAATAAGCGACAAAAGCTCGATTTCTTTTTGACTTTGTTGAGCAAAAGAAATTAAGCTATAGAAGCTTAGTAGAAATATGAAAGTGAACTTTTTCATAATTGTTGCTAACTATCAGCTAAACGTAAACCTACGCTTAGCTGCACTATGTACGGAGTAGAATCTATGTTACTCTGCCCCATACAGCAGAGGCCATCTCATTATATTTTATACTTCTAATATACAGAGTTTCTAAGGAATACCAAGTAGACGCAACTAGGGTATTACCATCGAGTATATAGCTGCAATTCTATACTACAAAGCGCCCAACAGTGAATGCTTATACTTCAAGTTCATCCTTTGCACTTTCATACTTGGATTTAGCTTGGCTTTAAAAGCTGCGAAAAAACAAAGGCCACCCTTTTCAGGATGGCCTTTTATACTTTATAAAGCGGCTAAGGCTTAGTTCTTAGCGGCGCTAGCGTTGCTTTTTTCCTTGATGTTGGCTACGATGTAGATATACTTGGCACCGTCTGCGGCGTTAGAATGCACCACAATCGCTTTCTTCTGCTGGCCCAGTCTGCCGGCGCTGTTATACTTGGCTGTGATGAAGCCAGTTTTGCCAGGCATAATCGGCTCCTTCGTCCAGGCTGGGGTCGTGCAACCACAGGTAACGTCTACGCGCTCCAGCACAAGCGGCTGCGTGCCGGTGTTTTTAAACTGGAACGTATGCTCCACCACATCACCCTGCGTAATGTCGCCGAAGTTATGCTCCATTTCGTTGAAGGTCAGGGCCGGACCATTAGTAGCCTGCTCCTGTGGGGCTGTTGCCTTTGGTTTCTCCTGGGCCACGGCGCCACCCATCACCAGCGCAGCAAAGGCAAAAGAAAGGATAACTTTTTTCATCTTGTGTAGAGGGTTAAGGTTATATATTATACTCTATATACGTTCTTTAGCAAAAACGATGCAAAATAAGATTTCTTTTGTCAGTCAACTAATAAATGCTCGTTAAAGTTCAGCAGGTAAAGCTCTTCCGATGAGCGTGTAAGGGCCGTGTAAAGCCAGTGGGCAAACTCCTCGTTCACCATATCCTCCCTTAAAAATCCCTGGTCCACAAAAACGGCCTGCCACTGCCCGCCCTGCGCCTTGTGGCAGGTAAGGGCGTAGGCAAACTTTACCTGCAGTGCGTTCAGGTAGGGGTTTTTCTTCAGTTCCTTGTAACGCTCTTTCTTCGTCTTGATGTCGAGGTAATCCTGCAGCACCTCCTCGTAGAGCTTCTTGTTCTGGTCGGCGGGCAGTGCCGGCGCATCGGTATAGAGCGTGTCCATTAGAATCTTCACCTCCTCCTCGTGGGCATCGGGGTAGTCCACAAAGCGGATGCGGATATCAGCAAAACGGAAGCCATACATCTCCTCGTAGCGGATAATCTTGGTTACTTCCACAAAATCACCGTTGGCCATAAAACCGATGTCGGAGTCTTTGGGCAACCAGAAGTAGTTGTTGCGCACAATCATCAGGTAATCGCCCACACCCAGCTCGTCCTCAGCAAAGAAAATCCGGCGGCGGATGTGTTGGTTATACAGGTTTGCGTTTTTGTTGGAGCGGCATATGACGATGGTATTCTCAATACCGAACTTGTCGTAAGCGTAGCGCAGGCCGTCTTCCAGCTTCTCGCCTGTCATACGGTAAATGTCGCGCCAGCCTTTGGTAAAGAGCTTTATCTCCAGCTTCTCCTGCTGCATGCGGTCACGGAGCTGGGTAGCGTTCATCAAAATACCCGATGCCTCCGCCTGCCGCATCACCTGGCGCAGCTCTATCCCCTGCACATGGCAACGGAAATTCTGCTTCAGGTAATCAGCATTTAAGGAAGGACTAAGGGTTTGCCCCACCGGCGGCAGCTGGGCGGTGTCCCCAATTAGCAGCAACTTGTTGTTTTTCTTGTCGAACACGTACTGCAACAGGTCCTGCAGCAGGCCATTCTCGCCAAAGCCGCTTTCATCCGATATCATCGAGGCCTCGTCCACAATGTAAATCGTGCTATCCGATTTGTTCGGCTGCCGGGTAAAGGAGAGCCCCTCGGAGAAGGGGTTGGAGGTTTGGCGGTAAATCTTTTTATGGATGGTGAAGGCTGGCCGGCCGCTGTAGCTGGCCATTACCTTGGCCGCACGCCCCGTGGGGGCTAGCAGCACATACTTATAGCCAAAAGTGTTTAGTATCTTCACCAGCGAGGTAACAACCGTGGTTTTACCCGTACCGGCATATCCTTTCAGCAGGAACACCTGCCGTTCGCTGGTCTTGTCAAGTATAAATGTTTCGAGCTGCGAAAAGAGCCTCGCCTGGTCCTGGGTGGGTTCAAACGGAAAACTGCTTCGTAAGGCTTCTACCGGGCGCATCTTTTGAGTTAGAGAGTTTAGGAGTTTGGGAGTTAGAGAGTTGGAAGGTTAGAAAGTATAAGTATACATGCCTGGCGCCGGCATCTGGCCGGTGACGCACGGTGTCCGCGAGTCTCCAGACTCGCTTTTATACTTTGTTGATGTTATCACCCTCAGTCAGTACTACGTAAGTTTTACGATGGTTAAGAAGTATAAATGTTTTGTAAGTATGAACACATAACAAAAAAGGGCGCTAAAAGTGTCAGAAGAAGTAAAATCTATACTTCCAAGAAAGTATAAGTACAACTCCTAAACTCTCTAACTTTTTAACTTTTTAACTCTAGCCACGTCTTCCGGCGTAATGGTGGCCATACTGGTACTGGCTTTGGCAATGAGCAGCGGCGGCTCCTCCCCTTTCACAGCGTATACTTCGGCCTCACAGAAATTAATCTTGCGGCCCTGCTTCAGCACATAGCCTTTGGCCAGCAGTTTGTCGCCCAGTCCCGGATGGAAGTAGGAGACCTTGATTTCGGCGGTTACCACATGGTGGTCTTTCGGCACCAGGCTCACGGCGGCAAAGCCCGCCACAATATCAGCCAGCGTGGCGATTAGGCCGCCATGGGCAAAACCTTTATGCTGCCGGTGATGTTGCTCCAGCTTAAGTTCGCCTTCTATCCTACCTTCTTCTATCTTTGTCACGTTAAAGCCCATGAGCTTCATAAATCCCTGGCGCTCGAGCTTTTCGCGTATGTCCGCCTTGTAATCCGGATTGTACGTTTTAATCATACTGTAAATTTACGACCTAATTAACCGCAAACCAACCATGTCAGACCTTAATCCGGATGCCGCCGCTTATGCTGGCAAGTTGCGCGTGCGCGTGTGCGGCATCTGCCTGCAGGAAAACAAACTGTTGCTGGTGCGCCACAGCCATACGTTGGGCAACACTGCTTTCTGGGCCCCTCCGGGTGGCGGCTTGCACTATGGCGAAACAATGCAGGCGTGCCTGCGCCGGGAGTTTGCGGAAGAGACCGGGCTGCAGGTAACAGTGGGCCGCTTCCTGTTTGTGAACGAGTTTCTGCAGCCGCCCCTGCACGCGGTGGAGTTCTTCTTTGAAGTGAAACCTGTAGGCGGAACCATGATAACAGGCACCGATCCGGAGTCTGCGGCAGACCGGCAACTGATACAGGAAGTGCAGTGGCTCACCATCAGGGAGATACAACGTATCCCAACAACCGATAAGCACCGCACGTTGCAGCACCTGCTCTCGCTCGACGACCTGTTGGGCCTGCCGCATAATTTCATGGCATAGCGCTGTCGCCGCTGCCTTTTGCCATATTTTTTCTATACTTGCAGCAGGGTGCTACACCCGCCAACGCTTACACACGACGACAGGACACCTTGGATACCATCAACACACATTACCGGCTTTCGCACCAGATCGAAGACGAGGCATTTTCGCTGCAGCAGGCAGACCAGTGCAACCTATACATGGCACTGAGCCAGAAGGCGATACGGTTTGCCGTCTTTAACAGCGAGCGCAACAAGTTTGTGGTGTTAGAGGATTATGAACTGATCACGGTGTTCTCGCCGATGCAGGTGGGAGAGCAACTGCGCCTCATTGCCCGGGAAAACCCGCTGCTGCAGCAGCGCTGGAACCTGGTTCGGGTAAGCGTCAGTAACCAGCACTTCACGCTGGTTCCGGAAACGCTCTACGACCCTTCGCACCAGCAGGACTACCTGCGCCTGCACTCCGACTTTAACCCGCAGCAGGACACGGTGCTGAGCTACCGCCACAGCGGCCTGGAAGCGATGAACATTTTTGCCGTAGACGGCAGCACTTACAAGGCTTTGCAAGACATTTTCCCGGAAACAAACCTGCAGGTGGTGCACCTAACCAGTTCCCTTATCCGAAGCATCCTGCACCAGGTGCCACGCTCAAACCAGCGCAGCATGTATGCTTTTGTAGAGCGAAACTATGTGAGTTTGCTAGTGGTGGGCCCCGCCGGGCTTGAGTTTTGCAACATCTTCCACTACGTCAGCCCGGAGGACTTTATTTACTACATCATCTTCATCATGCAGGAGCAGAAGATGGACCCGGAGCAGGAAACGATAACCGTTTGGGGCGACATCACCCACGACTCTACCCTGTTTAACATTCTGCAACGCTACATCCGCCAGGTGCGTTTGGGTAAGAAACCTGCCGATATTACGTATAGCTATAAGTTTAACGACCTGTTTGAGCACCGCTACTTCGAACTCTACAGCCTGCACTTGTGCGAGTAGGCATTTTTGAATGAGTGATTGAGTGGATGAGTGAATTAGTTTACTCTATTGTAGGGTTCATGTAAAAATATCACTCAACTCCACATGAGTAACACCATCACAACAAAAGCCGATTTTGTAGAGCAGTTCAAAAACCGGACTAAAAAATTGGCTCTTGACACCATCCGGTTTAGTCAAAGCTTACCACGAACGGAGGAAGCAAACAAAATGAAGCGTCAGTTACTAAGATCGGCAACATCAGTAGAGGCAAATTACAGAGCAGCATGTAGAGCGAGATCAGCAGCAGAGTTCTACGCAAAGATTAGTATTGTTATAGAAGAGGCTGATGAAACACTTTATTGGCTGGAGCTTTTGGAAGAGTGCGGGACTTCACCTAAGACTTCTTTGGCAAGTATAACGAAAGAAGCGACCGAGATTGTATCAGTATTAGCAAAAGCAAGAAAAAACACGAATAGATAAATTCATTCATTCTCTCAACCATTCATTCATTGATCATGAAACGCATCGCCCTTTTTCCCGGATCTTTTGACCCTTTTACCAACGGCCATTACGATGTGGTGATGCGCGGATCTAATTTGTTTGATGAGGTGGTGGTGGCCATTGGAAATAACAGCAGCAAGCAGCGCTATATCCCAGTGGACAGGATGTTTGAAGTGATGACGCGCCTGTTTGAGGGGCAGCCAAATATCCGCGTAACAACGTTTAAGGGACTCACGGCAGAGTATGCCAGAGAGATTGGGGCGCAATTTTTGCTGCGCGGGCTACGCAACACCACGGACTTTGAGTATGAAAACACAATCGCCCAGGCCAACCGGCACGTCAACCACGACCTGGAAAGTGTTTTCCTGATCACATCCCCCCACCTTGCCGCCATCAGTTCCTCCATCATCCGGGAGATACACCGTTTTGGCGGCAACGTGGATGAATTTATACCTTTCCGGTTTTCAGAGATTGCAGATAGTGTCGGATAACGAAAGCGATGGAAGTATAGGCTTTTGGCAGCACATCGAGTACTTCTTCCGGCGTCATCCAGCGCACCTCCTCAATAAACTCCTCTGCCTGTGGTTTGATAAGGCTGTCGTCGGTGCACTCCATTAAAAACCAGCTGGTTTTCTTAAGTATTTTCTTGCCTTTAAAAGCGTAGGAATGCCAGGTCTTGGGCAGCTTCTCCACTACCTCTACCTTTATGTTGCACTCTTCCTCAACCTCGCGCACGGCGCCTTCACGCACTTTTTCCTTCTTCTCCAGCTTTCCTTTGGGCAGGTCCCACACGCCCAGGCGGTATATCATCAGAATCTTTCCGTCCTTAATCACCAGCCCACCGGCAGCTCTCACGATCTTGAACTGATCTTTCAGGTGATCAATCAGCCTTTTCTTTTTATCGGCCACCAGGGTCAGCGAGTTTAGCTTCTTTAGCTTCTTTACCTCCATCAGGCGCACGAGCCTATCGATGAGCAGCGGATCTGTCTCTTTTATAAGCACATCCCCTACTAAATCTTTGGAGGTGAAATGATCGGTGGCTTTCAGGATAAGGTCATACTCGTGTTTGTATACCCTGTCGGATGCCTTTTTTAGGATAAGCGGAATATCGTTGATAAAAACGTTCATTCAGTTGGAGCTACGAAAGAAGCAAAATTTACACAAAGCAAGAAATAAATCGTCTCAATCAAAACAGCAAACCTAAAAAAGGAAGATAATTTCTGTAAATTCGGCCATGGATTCTATGACAACAGCACATCAGGTGGCCTCGTTCCTTCTGGAGACGCAGGCGGTTAAATTAAGTCCGGAGCAGCCGTTTAAGTGGAGCAGCGGCTGGAACTCCCCTATCTATTGCGACAACCGCGTCACGCTTTCTTTTCCCTACATCCGCAGCTACATCAAGCAGCAACTGGCCGAGCTGGTAAAAACGCATTACCCGGAGGCGGAGGCAATTGCCGGTGTGGCCACGGCAGGTATTGCACAGGGAGCACTGGTGGCAGACTTGCTGGAGATGCCTTTTCTGTACGTGCGCCCCGAGCCCAAAAAGCACGGGATGGGCAATCAGATAGAAGGCCGTCTATTGGAAGGCCAGAAAGTGGTAATGATCGAGGATCTGATCTCAACGGGCGGTAGCTCTTTAAAAGCGGCTGAAGCGGTGAAAGCTGCAGGTGGTGAGGTATTGGGTATGGCGGCCATCTTTACTTACGGCTTTGCCACAGCGGATGAAAATTTCCAGAAAGCAGGCTTGCCCCTGTATTGCCTGAGTAACTATAATGCGCTGGTGGAAGCAGCTGCCGCGCAAGGATACATTCCGGAGTCTGCCATGGGCACGCTGGCCGAGTGGCGCCAGTCGCCGCACACCTGGGGAGTTTAATTGATAATGAGTAATGACTAATGAGTAATTGACAATTAATTGCTTCTATTACTCATTAGTCATTACTCATTAATAATTATTCATTAAAGTACCTGCATTTCGATGCGGCGGTTCTGCTGGCGGTTTTCGTCGGAGGTGTTGGGCTTTACAGGCTTTGTTTCGCCGTAGCCTTTGTAGCGGATACGGTCTTTGCCGATGCCATTACCGGCCAGGTAGTCTACCACAGATTTAGCGCGCCGCTCAGACAGTACCTGGTTCGCCTTATCTGAGCCCACATCATCCGTGTGTCCGGAGATCTCTATCTTCACCTGCGGATTCTGCTGCATAAAGGCAATGAGCTTGTTAAGCTCTGTCTTCGATTTCTTCACCAGCGCATACTTTCCCGTATCAAAAAATAGGTTGTTGAGCACCATGGCCGCCCCGGTTTTGATGGGTTCCAGGTACACATCCAGCGCCACCGGCGATAGGGCTTTGGAAAAAGTGTAATCAAAACTGAGGCTGTTCATCAGGTACCTGGGCGCAGATACATACAGCGCATACTGCTTGCCCTGCGTCAGCACCACCGTATACTCGCCCGTTACTTTATCGGAACTTACCTGTTGCACCAATGAGTCGGCCTCCACGTCGTAGAGCTGCACTTGCGCGGCCAGCGGTTTTTTGGAGGCTGCATCAAGCACCCGCCCCTGCGCATAAGTGCTGTTCACGCGGCTGCGCCATTCGGCAGGAACATCAAAGGTAAAAAGCTGTATGCTTGGCGCACCGCCATCGGTGCTTGTTTGGCGGGAGTAATACCCTATCTCGCTGTCGGGGGTGATGAAGAGCGATCCTTCGTCGGCATGGGTGTTAAGCGGATAGCCCAGGTTTTGTGGGGCACTCCACTTACCGTTCGCATGCTTTTCTGCCTTAAACACATCCAGTCCGCCCATACCCATGTGCCCATCGCTTACAAAGTATAAGGTAGTGCCACTCATGTGGATGGAGGGCGCCATGTCGCGGCCGGTGGAGTTGATTTCTTTCCCCAGGTTAACAGGCTTGGTCCAGGTACCATCGTCGTTGCGGTTGGTAAACCAGATATCTTCCTTACCAACCCCGCCTCCGCGCGTGGAGGAAAAGTATAAAGTACGCCCATCTGCCGAAAGGCTTGGCTGCGAATCCCAGGCCTTGGAGTTAACGGTATTGCCCATGTTCTGGGGTTTGCTCCACTCACTGCCCGTCCGGAAGGAAATGTACAAATCGCAGTCGCCCTGGGTGTCGGGACGGTTGCAAGAGGTAAAAACAAGCGTTCTGCCATCTCCGGAAATAGTCGCGGCCCCCTCGTTGGCCGGTGTGTTGATGTTGGGTGAAATCGAAGCGGGCGCTTGCCAGGTACCATCTTTATACTCGCTCACATAGATGTTCTCGTCGTGGTCGGGCCTGCCACTTTCGCGGGCAGTATAGATAAACAGGCGCTGGTCGGCGGTGGTATAAGGGAAATACTGTAGTCCAAAGCGATTCAGCGTGCCGGGCAACTGCTGCGGAGTGAACGGCACAGGTTTCTTCATCGCCTCCAGGGCAAAGCTGGCTGTTTTAAGCTGCTGCCTGGCACGATCTACCTGCCGGGCATTGGTAACGCCGGTTTTCAGGAATGTCTCGTACCACTCCTTTGCCGCGCTATACTCTCCTTTCTCAAAGTATAATTCTGCGAGTTCAAAATAGTTATTGGCCTGCCCTTTAGAGAAAGGAAGCAACTCCAAGCCTTTCTGCATGTACTCAAAGGCTGCCGGCTTGTTGCCCATGATGCGGTGCAATCCGGCCGCCCGCAGATAGGCCTCAGCAAATTGCGGATCACGCGCTATCGCCTGGTCAAACGCCTCCAGGGCGCGATTGAAGTCCCGCGCGCGGGCGTACTCTTCTGCTTTCTCATATAACCGCTCTGCCTTGGCCGAGGTAGTGCTAAGCTTGTGATTTTGTGCCAGACTGAGGGAGGCAGAACCGAACACCAGGAAAAAGGCAAGGAGCAGCTGTTTATACTTCATGTGGAGTTATGGAATATCCATGTACTTGTGCGTCTGTAACGACACGCGCCATTTCGGGTTGTTTTTAACGTATTCCACGATCAGGGGCGTCATCTCAGCTGCTTTGCTCCACTCCGGCTGCAGGTATAATTTGCAGTGCTCCCCTACGCTGGCTGCGTGCTCTTCGGCCCACTTAAAATCGCTTTTGTTAAAGATAATTACTTTTAGCTCATGCGCAAAAGGATACACAGACGGATCGGGCTGCTTGAATTTTTTAGGCGAAAGGCATACCCAATCCCAGCTGCCACTGATGGGATACGCACCGGAAGTTTCGATATAGGTTTTGATGCCGCGCGCCTGCAGTTGCTCCGTCAGCGGGCCCAGGTTGTAAAGCAGCGGCTCGCCGCCGGTTATCACCACGGCTTTGCCAGGGTAAGCGGCAGCCGTCTCCACAATAGATTCGATGGGCGTGAGCGGGTGTGCCTCTGCATCCCAGCTTTCTTTTACATCGCACCAATGGCACCCCACGTCGCAACCCCCTAAACGGATAAAGTATGCGGCCGTACCGGTGTTGCCACCCTCTCCCTGTATCGTATAAAAAGCCTCCATCAGGGGCAGTTCGCTACCATCCTTTGGGACCTGGTGTATAGAGGCTGTTTTGATGACGTTCAATTCTTCCAATGCTGTAAAATCTAAAGCCATACTTTTATACTTTGAAGTAAGGCCACTCATACTTGCCGCCCTAATTATAAACCGTAAGGCAGGCGGAACTTACAAAGTTAGCTAAAAATGCAACAAGGTTTGCAGTCCATGTGTTCCTTGCTCCACAGAAGGCATTTGTTTATACTTTTATACTTTCAGAAGGCACCTGAAAAGTATAAACCTCACCGCATCCTGTTCGGGCACGGTGAGGTTTATACTTAAAGCAGCTATATACTTAACCGTATACTTCTTTCTTAGATGCTCTGAGTGTATTCATCATCAGCATGGCAATGGTAAGCGGACCTACGCCACCCGGAACCGGCGTGATGTAGCTGCACTTCGGTGCCACACTGTCAAAATCCACATCGCCTCTCAAACGGAAACCGGACTTGCGGCTAGCGTCCGGCACACGCGTGGTGCCTACGTCAATCACAACGGCGCCTTCCCGCACCATATCCGCAGTAATTAAACCTGGCTGACCAACGGCCACAATGATGATATCGGCCTGGCGGGTGTGGTAAGCAAGGTCTGTAGTATGGCGGTGGCAAAGCGTAACGGTACAGTTACCCGGGTAAGCCGATTTCGACATCAGGATGCTCATAGGCGTTCCGACGATGTTGCTTCGGCCAATCACCACACAGTGCTTGCCTTTTGTTTCTATCTCGTAGCGCATCAGCAGCTGCAGAATGCCGGCTGGTGTGGCGGGCAAGTAAGCAGGCAGGCCAGCCACCATGCGGCCTACGTTAGTTGGGTGGAAACCATCCACGTCTTTCTTTGGGTCAATAGCCTCGATAACCTTTTCTGTATCGATGTGCCTTGGCAGGGGCAGCTGCACGATAAAGCCGTCTACTTCCTCATCCTCATTCAGCTCCTTTATCTTGTTCAGCAACTCTTCTTCGGTAACGGTGTCCTCGTAACGGATAAGGCTGGAGCCAAAGCCAATGCGCTCGCAGGTGGCCACTTTATTTGTGACATAGGTAATGGAGCCGCCGTCGTTACCCACCAGCACTGCGGCCAGGTGTGGCACTTTGCCTCCTTTTGCTTTAATAGCAGCTACCTCAGCTGCGATTTCGTTTTGAATGGCTTCGGATGTTTTTTTACCGTCGAGCAGGGTCATTTTGAAATGTGAATTATGAGTTAAGAGTTATGAGTTACTTCTTTATTGTCGAAGAGCTTCTTCCAAAGAAGTTGCCCGTACACAATATTTGTTAAGTAGGAAGAGGTTATAATAAGGCGATATAAATCTTGACCAACAGGCTTTATTATTTCATTGATTACCATACTTATTGCAAAAGTTGCGGAAAGCAAAATTATACTTTTCACATAGCTATTCTTAGCAAACAAAATTGGTACACCCGACAATGCATGATAAACAACCGCCGGAAGCCAGTAAATGACAACATACATTAGGGCTGTATCAAAATCTCCCTCATATAGCCTGCCATAGACAAATAATAGGGTGAATTGCGTAACAGCTACAACTATTTGATATGTTGCGACCTGGTTCCCTCTCATCAAACTTGCAGTTGTTATAGTATATAAGCCACAAGCCCCGGCATGCAGGGGCACGCCGGGGCTTGTTTATACTTTAGTCGAGTTTGAGCACAGCTAAAAAGGCCTCTTGCGGAATCTCCACGTTGCCTACCTGGCGCATGCGTTTCTTACCTTTCTTCTGTTTCTCCAGGAGTTTACGTTTACGCGAAATGTCGCCGCCGTAGCACTTGGCCAGTACGTTCTTGCGCATGGCTTTCACAGTCTCGCGGGCGATGATTTTTTGCCCGATAGCAGCCTGAATGGCAATCTCGAACATCTGGCGTGGTAGCAACTCACGCAGCTTTTCGCAGAGGCGCTTGCCCCAGTCGTAGGCTTTGTCGCGGTGCACAATGGCGCTCAGGGCATCCACCTTCTCCCCGTTCAGCATGATGTCCAGCTTTACCATGTTCGATGGGCGGAAACCTATCAGCTCGTAATCCAGGGAGGCATAGCCACGGGAAATGGTCTTCAGTTTGTCAAAAAAGTCGAACACGATCTCGGCCAGCGGCATCTCGAACGTCATCTCCACGCGGTCGCTGGTCAGGTAGGTCTGGTTTTTCAGAATACCCCGCTTGTCCATACAAAGCGTGATGATCGGTCCTACGAACTCAGACTTTGAAATGATCTGCGCCTTGATAAACGGCTCCTCGATGTGGTCGATATAGTTCGGATCCGGCATCTCCGACGGAGCGTTTACCTTCACCATTTTATCTTTGGTAGTATAGGCATGGAACTGCACCGACGGCACCGTGGTGATCACCGTCATGTCGAACTCACGCTCCAGGCGCTCCTGCACAATCTCCATGTGGAGCATGCCCAGAAAGCCGCAACGGAAACCGAAGCCAAGCGCGGCTGAAGTCTCCGGCTCCCACACTAGCGAGGCATCGTTGAGCTGCAGCTTCTCCATGGAAGCACGCAGTTCTTCGTACTCGCTTGTCTCCACCGGGTAGATACCGGCAAACACCATCGGCTTCACATCCTCAAAGCCCTGAATGCCCTGCGCCGGACGATCCACGTGGGTGATGGTATCCCCTACTTTTACTTCTTTGGCGTTCTTGATACCCGAGATCAGGTAGCCCACATTGCCGGTTGACATCTCCTGGCGCGGCTCCTGGTTCAACTTCAGCACCCCGATTTCGTCGGCCTCGTAAGTCTTGCCCGTGTTGATGAACTTTACCTTGTCGCCTTTCTTCAGTGTGCCGTTGAAAATACGGAAGTAAACTTCGATGCCCCTGTAAGAGTTAAATACAGAGTCAAAGATCAGTGCTTGGAGCGGTGCCGCCGGGTCGCCTTGCGGAGCCGGAACACGCTCGCAGATAGCATTCAGAATATCCTCGATACCAATGCCAGCCTTACCGGACGCATGGATGATGTCCTCTCTGTCGCAGCCAATCAGGTCGATGATCTGGTCAGATACTTCCTCCGGCATGGCGTGTGGCAGGTCGATTTTGTTCAGGACCGGGATAATTTCCAGGTCGTTGCCAATGGCCAGGTATAAGTTAGAGATTGTTTGCGCCTCAATTCCCTGAGAGGAGTCCACAATCAGCAGCGCGCCCTCGCAGGCAGCAATAGAGCGGGAAACCTCGTAGGAAAAGTCAACGTGCCCGGGTGTATCGATCAGGTTGAGCACATAGTCCTCTCCCTTGTAATGGTAGTTCATCTGGATGGCGTGGCTCTTAATGGTAATGCCGCGCTCACGCTCCAGATCCATGTTATCGAGCAGCTGGTTTTGCATCTCACGCTCAGCCACCGTAGAGGTAAACTCCAGCAGGCGGTCGGCCAGGGTACTCTTACCGTGGTCGATGTGGGCAATGATGCAGAAATTGCGAATGTTCTTCATATAGTATCAATACGGAAAACAAAGTTAAGAAGAAACTCTGTTTGTTGCTTCTTTCGGGCTCAAGAAATATAGTTTAAGGCCGCTTTTAGGCACTTCTGTCTCTAAATGGGCCAGGTTCTAAGCGTTCCAGCGTATACAAGGCAGTATGATTGGAGGATTTATGAATAAGAACCTAAAGATTGATACGGCTCCAGACTCGTCCGGCGGCATGACCCGGGTAGTAGAGCGCAATATAAAAGCGTTGCTGGACCGTAAAAAGCAGGAAGACGAAAAGCGAACAGCCGAAAACAGGATTGCTGACAGCATCACAGGGTTTGTGGGCAGCATGACCTTTGTCTATATACATGTTGCCTTTTTCGGGCTCTGGATCCTATGGAACACCGGACTGCTGGGTCTGGAGCCTTTCGACCCGTCACTGGTGGTGCTGGCCATGATGGCTTCTGTAGAGGCTATTTTTCTATCAACTTTTGTCCTGATTAGTCAGAACCGTATGGCAGCACAGGCGGATAAACGCGCCGAACTGGACCTGCAGATCAGCCTGCTCACCGAACACGAGGTAACCCAACTGATTAAAATGGTACGGGCTATCGCGCAGAAGATGGAGGTAGAGGATTCCGATAATCCTGAAATCGACGAGCTGGAAAAGAACGTGGCTCCTGAAAAGGTTATGGACAGCATGGAGAAGCACGCAAGAAAGATCAACAATGCTCCAGATACGGACTAAGTATACAATGCCTTTGCTGCCAGCTTATACTTTGGATGGAGGGACCGTATGATGGAAGGAACCATAAACCATAGCCTGAATTTTCCTATATTCGCATCAAATCTGGAAAAAACCTATTAAAAAAAGTATGCAACTTACTAAAGTAGAACCATACAAGCCTGTCAACCATATCCGTATTGTTACGGCGGCCTCGCTGTTCGATGGGCATGACGCCTCGATTAACATCATGCGCCGCATCATACAGGCCTCCGGAGCCGAGGTAATTCACCTGGGGCACAACCGCTCGGTGCAGGAAATCGTGGATTGCGCTATTCAGGAAGACGCCCAGGCCATTGCGATTACCTCTTACCAGGGCGGCCACCTGGAGTACTTCAAGTACATGTACGACCTGCTCAACGAGCGCGGCTGCGGCCATATCCGCATCTTCGGCGGCGGAGGCGGCGTTATACTTCCCACCGAGATCGAGGAACTGCACGAATACGGCATTGCCAGAATATACTCCCCGGACGACGGACGCGCCATGGGCCTGCAGGGCATGATAAACGACATGCTGCAGAAGTGCGACTTCCCGACAGGCAACAACCTGAACGGCGAGGTAAAGCACCTGAAGGACAAAGACCCCAAAGCAATTGCCAAGCTTATCTCTGCTGCCGAAAACTTCCCGGAAGAAGCCAGGTCTATACTTCATGAGGTAAAAGAGCAGGCCAAGGAAGTTAATACCCCAGTGTTGGGTATCACCGGTACGGGTGGTGCCGGAAAGTCGTCGCTGGTGGATGAGCTGGTGCGCCGCTTTCTGCTGGACTTCCCGGAAAAGAAGATCGCCATCATTTCCGTAGACCCATCGAAGCGCAAAACGGGTGGCGCCCTGCTGGGTGACCGAATCCGGATGAACTCTATCTCCAACGAACGGGTGTACATGCGCTCACTAGCTACGCGCCAGAGCAACCTGGCGCTGAGCAAGTATGTGCAGGATGCCGTGGATATTGTAAAAGCGGCGAATTTCGACCTGATCATCCTGGAGACTTCCGGTATCGGTCAGTCGGACACCGAAATCATCGAGCACTCGGACATGAGCCTGTATGTGATGACGCCAGAGTATGGTGCCGCCACGCAGCTCGAGAAGATCGACATGCTCGATTTTGCCGATGTGATCGCCCTGAACAAATTCGACAAGCGCGGCGCGCTGGATGCCCTGCGCGATGTGAAGAAGCAGTACAAGCGCAACCACCAGCTATGGGAGGTGAGTGACGAGGATATTCCGGTTTTCGGAACGATCGCCTCGCAGTTCAACGATCCGGGCATGAACCGCCTCTACCGCGCGGTGATGGCAAAAATCACGGAAAAGACGGGTATAGCGTTCGCTTCCAACCTGCACACCTCGCAGGAGATGTCGGAGAAAGTATACATCATCCCTCCTGCCCGCACGCGTTACCTGTCCGAGATTTCTGAAACCATCCGCAACTACGACAAGTGGAGCAAAGACCAGTCGGAAATCGCGCAGAAACTATACGGCATCAAAAAGTCAATCGAGGCTGTTCAAAGTATAGAAATTGCCGACAAAGACCGTTTGATCAAGCAGCTGGAGCAGGCGTATGCGGAGGTGGAACTGAGCCTGGACGGGCAGAACAAAAAGATTCTGGAGAACTGGAAAGACAAAGTTCAGGCCTACAAGAATGAGTTCTACGTGTTCAAGGTTCGCGACAAAGAACTGAAGATAAAAACCCATACCGAGTCGCTCTCGCACCTGCAGATCCCGAAAGTGGCTACGCCAAAGTATGAAGCCTGGGGAGATTTGCTCAAGTGGAACCTGCAGGAGAACGTACCGGGCGAATTCCCATACACGGCGGGCGTGTTTCCATTCAAGCGCGAAGGCGAAGACCCAACCCGTATGTTTGCCGGTGAAGGCGGACCAGAGCGTACGAACCGTCGTTTCCACTACGTGAGTCTGGGCATGCCAGCCAAACGTTTGTCTACGGCCTTTGACTCGGTAACGCTGTACGGCGAAGACCCGGATTACAGACCAGACATCTACGGTAAGATCGGTAACTCAGGCGTGAGCATCTGCTGCCTGGATGATGCCAAGAAACTATACTCCGGCTTTAACCTGGCTGACCCGATGACGTCGGTGTCGATGACCATCAACGGCCCGGCAGCCATACTTACTGGCTTCTTCATGAACGCCGCCATTGACCAGCAATGCGAACTATACATTAAAGAGCATGGCCTGGAGGCGGAAGTCAACCAGAAAATAGAAGCCATCTACAAAGAGAAAGGTGTAGAGCGTCCGCGCTACCAGGGCGAGTTGCCCCAAGGCAACGACGGGCTGGGCCTGATGCTGCTGGGCGTGACCGGCGACCAGGTGCTGCCAGCTGAAGTATACGAACCCATCAAGGCCCGGACCTTAGCTGCCGTTCGTGGCACCGTGCAGGCCGATATCCTGAAAGAAGACCAGGCACAAAACACCTGTATCTTCTCCACGGAATTCTCGCTGCGTTTGATGGGTGACGTACAGGCTTACTTCATCAACAAGAACGTGCGTAACTTCTACTCGGTGTCTATCTCGGGGTACCACATTGCAGAGGCGGGTGCCAACCCTATCTCGCAGCTGGCTTTCACGCTGGCCAACGGCTTTACGTTTGTGGAGTACTACGTGAGCCGCGGCATGGACATCAACAAGTTTGCGCCAAACCTTAGCTTCTTCTTCTCCAACGGCATTGATCCGGAGTATGCGGTGATTGGCCGTGTGGCTAGAAGAATTTGGGCCAAGGCGATGAAGCACAAGTATGGCGCTGATGCCCGTTCGCAGATGCTCAAGTACCACATCCAGACGTCCGGCCGTTCGCTGCACGCGCAGGAGATCGACTTCAACGACATCCGCACCACGCTGCAGGCACTTTACGCGATTTACGATAACTGCAACTCGCTGCACACCAACGCTTACGACGAGGCCATCACCACACCGACTGAAGCTTCTGTGCGCCGTGCGATGGCCATTCAGCTGATCATCAACCGTGAGTTGGGCCTTGCCAAGAACGAAAACCCAATGCAGGGCTCCTTCATCATCGAAGAGCTAACTGACCTGGTAGAAGAAGCGGTACTGGCTGAGTTCGACCGTATCACAGAACGTGGTGGTGTACTGGGTGCCATGGAAACCATGTACCAGCGCGGCAAGATCCAGGAAGAGAGTTTATACTATGAGACGCTAAAGCATACCGGCGAGTATCCGATCATCGGCGTGAACACCTTTCTGTCGTCACAGGGCTCCCCTACGGTTATCCCGCAGGAAGTTATCCGGGCTACGGAGGAAGAGAAACAGTATCAGATAGCGATGCTGCAGTCGCTGCACCAGCGCAATGCCGATAAGTCGGCGGAGATGCTGAAACGCATCCAGCAGGTGGCCATCAACAACGGCAACATTTTCGAAGAGATGATGGAGACGGTGAAATACTGCTCGCTGGGCCAGATAACGAATGCGCTGTTTGAGGTGGGCGGACAGTACCGCAGAAACATGTAAGTTGTACTTTAAAGTATAAACAGGAAGTATATAACAGAGAGCCGGGCCATGAGTCCGGCTTTTCTTTTAAATAGGGTTGGTCAATACTTTAACCTTCTTTTAGCCCGTTGTCGTAAGTATAAATCTGTAACCACAAAGCATACTATGAACCAGTCAAAAGAAACTCCGTTACTGTTTTTGCTCGGAACAGCGCTACTGATAGGTGCGGCCGCTTACCTGCTCATCAGCTGTCAGTTCGACGAGGAGGATTTTGAGTTCGATACCTATGATGAAGACAGTGAGGATTACCTCTAAAAAAGGCGCCCACTGCACGTATGTGGTGCAGTGGGCGCCTTTCCCATAATAGTATGGCTATAGGGTATAGTCGCCCGTGGCCTCTGGCTGGAACGTAACTTTTACCACTTTATACTTAATAGTGCCCGATGGTACGGGCCACTCTACCACATCCCCTTCCTTGCAGCCGATAATGGCCGTGCCAACAGGCGCGAACACAGAAATCTTGCGGGAGTTGATGTCGGCGTCTTTCGGGTACACAAGTGTCATCTCCAGCTCTCTGCCACCTTGCAGGTCCTGCAGCAGCACGCGGGAGTTCATCGTGACTACGTTTGCGGGTATCTCCTCCGATGGCACCCGGACAGCGCGTTTCAGTTCGTCCCCGAGCTTGCCGATGTTGGCAGGTACTCCGTTGCTTTGTCTCTGAATCTGAATCAGGTCTACAAGACGCTTATAGTCTTGTTCAGTTAGATAAATTGTGTTGTTCATATCAGTTGAGTACATAGTTTCTGCTGATGTCGGTATGTGTGTTGCTTTTAGAGAAGTATAACTCTTTAAAGCTCATGTTTCTGCCGTGCTCCACTCGCCTGAAAATCTTATCAGGCGAAATTCGGCCAAGGCTATCGAAACCACACGCCTCCATCACCTCTATAGTTGATTTAATGGTATTTCCATGGAAATTAGCTACCCGCACACGTTTGTCTGCCACATCAAGGCCCTGGTATAAATTCTTGTCTTGTGTGGCTATACCCACAGGACAGCGGCCAGAGTCGCACTGCAGCGCCTGAATGCAGCCCAGCGCGAACATCATGCCGCGCGCACTGTAACAGATATCGGCACCCAACGATACCGCCTTGATAATATCTACCCCTGTAATAATCTTACCCGCCGCTATCAGCTTTATTTCCTCGCGCAGGCCATACTTGCGCAGGATTGTCTGCGCGAACGCCAACGCGTCATAAAGTGGCATTCCCAGGCTGTCGGTAAACTCCAGCGGGGCTGCGCCGGTCCCTCCTTCTGCACCGTCAATCGTAATAAAGTCCGGATAGATGCGGTTGTGCATCATCTCCTGGCAAAGACGCTCGAACTCCTGCTTGTTGCCTATGCAAAGCTTAATGCCAACGGGCTTGCCCCCTGACAAAATACGCAGCTTCTCGATGAACAACAACATGGTAAACTGGTCGCTGAAAGCGGAGTGCCCCGGAGGGGATGCTACTGTAGTATACGGTTCTACTTTACGAATAGCAGCAATTTCCGGGGTGTTCTTTGCGCCAGGCAGTATACCGCCATGGCCAGGCTTGGCACCCTGAGAGAGCTTTATCTCCACCATCTTGATGTGTGGATGGGCCACCTGCTCCCGGAACAGGCTCTCGTCAAAATTACCGTTTTTGTCGCGACATCCAAAATAACCGGTACCTATCTGCCAGATCAGGTCGCCGCCCCCTTCTATATGGTAAGGGCTCACACCACCTTCCCCGGTATTATGCGCAAACTTGCCCAACTTGGCTCCAGCACTCAGCGCTGTGATGGCCGTCTTGCTAAGTGAGCCGTAGCTCATGGCCGAAATATTGTAAATACTGGCACTGTAGGGTTGCTTGCAACGGCTGCTGCCAACCGTTACGCGCAGGTCATCGGCTTTCACATGAACCGGGAACATGGTATGGGCTATCCACTCGTACCCTACCTCCAGGCTGTTGCTGTGCATCCCGAAAGGCACGGTTTCACGCACGTTCTTGGCCCGTTGGTACACAATAGACCGCTGCCGCCGGCTAAATGGCTTGCCGTCCGTGTCCGACTCGAAAAAGTATTGCCGGAACTCGGGGCGGATGCTCTCGAAAAAGTAGCGCAGGTAGCCCACCAGCGGGTAGTTCCGCAGCAGCGAGTGCCTTGCCTGACGAATATTAAATAAGAAAACCAGATGCAGCGGCACTATTAACAACAATAGCCATAGCATCTGCCTGTCGAAAACAGATAGAAAAAGCGCTACAAGATAAGCTCCTGTAAAGGCATACGTAAACGTGCGCCTGACGCTAATAGAAGTTGCCATAAAATTTTAAGGATAGGAAAAAGTTATAGTTTTGATCAGGTAAATCAGCGAAGTCGTTTATCCAGAATTACGTTCTGTGGGTGCAGGAGGCAATTCTGGAAAAATCAGCTGAAATCTTTGGGAGCGGTGTAGAAACAGAGACAGTAGCCATTGAGTTTATCACACAGTGCCATGTGGTGCGAAGCCGACACCATTCCAGCGCCGGCAATGCGGGTTAAATTAAGGGTGATATGTGGCACAGGTGGCTGCATGGTACATTTTAAACTGCAAAGTTATGCGAATCTTTTTGATAAAAGCCAGCTAACCTACAGCATATATTTACGCGAATGAAGGCAGGATACATCACCCGCCTGATTCCGCTATATTAACGTGAGTTAATATCTTTAAAGTTATATTCCAAATTGAAGGCAGATTTTATGCAAACCTCCCTTCAATCTACAACAAATAAGTGACCAAAACGCTTATTGTAGGGGTAACTTTCATTCTGGAAACCCGTTTGAAAAGGCATAAGTTCAACCCTTTACCCGACACCGTTATGAAGCAGTTAGCCTCAATTTCGTCCATGCTCCTGGTTGGTACCTCTATAGCGTTTTTCCTGAAAAGTTGGCTTAACCATCCAGACCTGAGAATAGACCTCGATAACGAGGATTACCATATGTATTTATAAAATATCTGAGGAGAAACAAAGAGGCTATTCTATACTTCAGGAGTAGCCTCTTTGTTCATGCTACCTATAGCAGCGCTATGCTTTGGCAAAGGGCTGAAAAATGGTAGCTTTGCCATACTTATACTTTCACACTAAACCGCACCCTGGGTGCACAAACTATTACGAATGGATTTAAAAGAAAAGATCAGCTACATCATTGGCCGCGACATGGCTGCCAACCTGATAAAACAAGGCATTGAGGTGGAGGCCGACGCATTCTTGAAAGGCCTTAAAGATGTACAGGCTGGTAACCCTTCTTCGCTGTCGCAGCAGGAGGTGCAGGAGGCCATGATGGCCCTGCAGCAGGAGATGGCGCAGAAGCAGAATGCAGCAGGAACTGCCAACAAAAAAGCGGGTGAGGATTTTCTGGCTGAAAATAAAGGAAAAGAAGGCGTACAAACACTGCCAAGCGGACTGCAATACATGGTTATCAAAGAAGGCACGGGCAAATCTCCTTCTGCCTCCGACACGGTAACCACCCACTACCACGGCACCCTCATCGACGGCACTACCTTCGACTCTTCCTATGACCGCGGACAGCCCGCCACCTTCCCGGTAAACGGCGTAATTGCAGGCTGGACTGAGGCGCTGCAGAAGATGAAGGAAGGCGCTAAGTGGAGGCTGTTTATCCCCTCAGAGCTGGCGTACGGTGCGCAAGGCGCGGGCGATGCCATTGCCCCGCACTCTACGCTGATTTTCGACGTGGAGCTTCTGCAGGTAAAATAAAGTATAGCTTACATTATAATCAAAAGCCCGGGCTGTAGTTACAACCCGGGCTTTTATTTTTATACTTTTTATACTTTTCTGGCTGCTCAGGAACCTGTTTTGAGCAAATACATCTCATTGAGCCAACGTTGTGCCTCCTCCGGGTACATAAAATGATGCATCACCATTAAATTACCCTGTTGTATCAACTCATCCCCTGTCAGCTCACTTACCAGGTCGTGCATCAGGAAAACAGGAAGTATAACCGCTACGAAAATATCATCCCCCACCAGCATGAGGGCCTCCGGAAAAACCTGCTCAAAAATCCAGCGCTGGTCGTCACGGCGGATGGTGCTGCGCTTCCGCAGATCGAGCAGCCACTTTACAGGCCTGAACCTGCGCACCTGCTCCATAATTAATTCATACCCACTCCTGAGCTCTTCGGTTGTAATGCTCCCCTCCCACCGGATCAGCAGCGTATCTTCAGCACTACTGTAGCACACTAAGAGCTTCTCTGTCCTGCATAGTTCCTGCACGTCTTCCCCAGTAGTAAAAGTCACATTACCGATACTCACTTTTCGATCCATATATGTGAAGGTTGATGTATTTCAGAAAGCTCGTGTATAGATGTCATGCACACCAAGCCTATAACTTAATATTGGTAAAGTTGGCTGATTTTAATTTAAAAAGCAATGAATTTATATTCATTTAATATTATATATAATTAAAATTCACATCCGCAATTTGTAAGCGCTTCAGACACAGCTGCTCCAGCCCTGCTGAATAATCCCCTACCACCAGCAAAACGAACAAATACACAGATTAGACGTTCATAAACCATCTAACCATCATCCTATAAAAATCTATCGTATGGCAAGTACACCCAACGTAGGCAAACAATTTTTAGACAGTGTCCATCAGTTTTTCGACCACGCGGCCAGTTACACCAAGCTTCCTTCCGGCATTCTGGCCCAGATAAAGGCAACCAACAGCGTGTATAAAGTATCCTTCCCGGTAGAAATTGACGGCAATATTGAGGTGATTGAAGGTATACGTGTGCAGCATAGCCACCACAAACTTCCCTCCAAAGGCGGTATCCGCTTTAGCATGCAGGTAGATGAAGACGAGGTGAAGGCGCTGGCTGCGCTCATGACGTTTAAGTGCGCTGTGGTTGACGTGCCGTTCGGGGGCGCCAAGGGTGGCGTGAAGATAAACCCCAGAACCAGCTCCGTGAAAACACTGGAGAAGGTTACCCGCCGCTACGCTGCCGAACTCATTAAGAAGAACCTGATTGGACCGGGCATGGACGTGCCAGCCCCCGACTACGGCACCGGTAGCCGTGAGATGGCCTGGATTGCCGACACCTACCAGGCCCTGAAGTATGGCGAAACAAACGCGCTGGGTTGCGTGACGGGCAAGCCGGTTGGTCAGGGAGGAATCAGGGGGCGTGCCGAGGCAACAGGACTAGGAATTTACTACGGCATACGCGAACTGCTGGCTGATACGGAAATGCTGCAAGGCAGGGGCCTGAGCGGCAATACGATGGAGGGCAAACGCATCATTGTGCAGGGGCTGGGGAATGTGGGCTACCATGCCGCCTACTTCTGCCAGCAGGACGGGGCCGTGATTATAGGTATTGCAGAGCGGGAGGGCGGCATTTACAACGACAACGGCATCGACGTGCAGGAAGCATTTAAGCACCGCAGCGAAAACGGCTCCATCCTCAACTTCAAAGACTGCAGGAACTATGAGAATTCAGAAGAGATGCTGGAGCTGGAGTGCGATATTCTGTTGCCAGCAGCCCTGGAAAACGTGATACACAGCGGAAACGCCGGCAGGATAAAGGCTAAAATCATAGCTGAAGGGGCAAACGGGCCTGTGACAAGAGAGGCAGAGGAAATCCTGCTTAAGAACAGTGTGGTACTCCTCCCCGATCTGTACCTGAATGCCGGGGGTGTTACCGTTTCATACTTTGAGTGGCTGAAGAACCTCTCGAACGTGCGTTTTGGGCGTATGGGCAAACGTGCCGAGGAAGCCAGCTACCGCCGGCTCGTGAACGCGATTGAGACAAGCTCCGGGAAAAGCATGTCATCAAAGGAAAGGGCGTTTTTAACGCAAGGGGCAGACGAAATCAGCCTGGTCCGCTCCGGCCTGGAAGACACCATGATAAACGCCTACCATGAAATCCGGGATGTGATGATGCAGAAGAAAACGCAGGGCTTACGCACCGCCGCTTTCATAACAGCCATCGAGAAGGTGGGGGTAAGTTATGAGCTACTGGGAATTTTCCCTTGATGCAAACACTCTAGAACCGCTGAGAAGGCCGGTATGGGGTGCAAGAAATGCCTCATCCTGGCCTTTTCTTATATCGGAGAGCCACTGCAGCGCTTCCTGAAGCTTGGTAAAATAATTGAACTGGATGAAGTGCTGCTGCGGCAGCAAGGCAGGCACCTGGTAATTGGTGACGAGCGCCTTAAAGTGGTCATTGTTGAAGACAACGGCAGCAAAAATTTCCCCTTGGATGCAGTCGTATACTTTGGGGTAAAACTCCTGGTTTAACCACTCCTCCTGTTCCCGGTCAAGGGAACCTATCAGGCTTTGGTCGGTGCAGAAGTAATATGTCTGCCGGTTGCAGCATACATACGCTAGCGCGCGCATATACGTATCCTTCAACTGGACCGAATCCGGCTTGCGGAGCCACTGTAACAGCAGCACACTCTCTTTTTGCCGGAAAGTAATGGTTACGCTTGTCGTCTGGTGTATCACCATAGGCCGTTTAAACTTTGCGTATTATCATTTCGAAATATACCTAACTTAATATTAATATACAATACCAGCCTATACAAACTATCTAAAGCATATCACTGCTTAAGAGACACTTACAACACACTGTCATAGCTGTTCTGGTATTATAAGTACAATTCAAAAGACTACCGTATTTCTACACGTATAAGCTTATGACTGATGGCGGGGAGTTTTGTATACTTGCTTCCTTTGCATACTTCTGGTAGTAGAGCTTAATTTATTCGCACTGCTATACCTTAAGGGGAGGTATAGCAAAAAGTAAAGGCCGAAGTATCAACCCCGGCCTCTGCTGTTTAATAAAGTATACTTTAAATTAACTGTTGCTCAGGTTTAACCATTCCCTGAAAATCTTATCCTGCAGCGGCGTCGGGTTATCTACGCGTACAAACTGGTACCGCACGCTTGTGTCCTGGATGAGTTTGACCTGCAGTGTCTGTAGCTTTCCATCGCGGGAGATGAGAACTTCGGCTGTATCGCCTATGTTCATACTACCAATCCGACGCTCCAGGTCGTCTCCGGCACGATAACCGTTCAGGGCGATGATTTCATCGTTCACGTTCAATCCTCCGTCCCAGGCGCTGCTGCCCCTGGAAACACTGCGGACAATCAGTTTGCTGCCTGACATGGCCGTAGTGGCTCCCCAATTAATGGCGACAGCCCCTTGGTTGGTATCTACTAACTGCAGGCCTGCGGCCTCGAAATACTTGTTGTAGTCCGGCGTTTCAGTCCCGTATACATACTTTGTGAAGAAGTCATCCATGTTGCGGCCGGCGATGCGCTCCACAGCCTCTTTAAACTCGGCCTCCTTGTAGCCGCGGTTCAGCTTCTTGTAGTACCGGTCATACATGTAGCGCATCACATCGTCCAGGCTCTTCTCCCCTTGCGTGGCGGCCATAATCTCCATGTTCAGCAGGCTGCCCAGCACCCCTCCTTTGGTGTAGTAGGAGACTTCTGCATTATTCAAGTTTTCGTTGCGGCGGTAATACTTAATCCACGCGTCGAAGCTCGACTCCGCTACCGACTGTACCTTGTTACCCGGCGTGTTCTCCACTGAGTTTATACTTCCGGCATGTATGCCCAGGTACCTTTCGGGTGAGTAGAATCCCGCGCGGCGCACCAGCAGATCATCGTAATAGCTCGTAATGCCCTCAGACACCCACAGCTGGCGCGTGTAGTTCTCGTTGTTGTAATCGAAAGGACCAAGTGGCTCGGGACGGAGGCGCTTCACATTCCAGAGGTGGAAGTACTCGTGTGCCACCAGTGCCAGAAAGCCGTGGTAGCTGCTCTCGGTGCCGTAGTTCCAGCGCGAGGTCTGCAGTGTGGTAGAGTTAAGGTGCTCCAGGCCACCACCGCCGCGCTCCAGGTTGTGCACGATGAATACGTACCTCTCCACAGGCAGCTCTCCCATCAGCTTCACAGCCTCCTCGATTACCTTCGTCATGTCGGCAATCAGCTTTTCAGGCTCATAGTTGCCTCCGCCGTACATGGCCAGCTCGTGCGGCACCCCGGCGGCGGTAAACTCATACACCTCGTGCGTGCCGATCTCTATCGGGGAGTCAGCCAGAATATCATAGTTCGGGAAAGTATAGGTAAACTTGCCAACGCTCTTTAGCCCCGTTGATACTTCATTCCAGCCTGCGAAGGGCTTTACCACCAGCGTTCCCTGCTGCTTCTCGTAGCCCTCGGGATACATAAACATGCTGGTGCCGTTCACGTAGCCATGGCTGGCATCCAGAAAGCTGGTGCGTACACTCATCTCAAAGGCATACACCTTGTAGCTGGTCCGCACCATACTGGCTTTGTTGCTGTACACGCGCCAGGTGTTCTTGTCAATTTTCTCGCTGCGCAGTGCTTTGCCGTTGCCGTCGGTAGCTGCAAAGCCTTCCACATTTTTAGGGAACTCACGAACCAGGTACGACCCGGGTGCCCAGACAGGCATGGTAAAATCAATGTAGTTTTTTCGGGCGCCGCTCAGTTCAGCCTCCACCTGAAAGTAGTGCGTATGTGGTTCCGGCATGGAGAGGGTATAGCGCAACTCTGCCGCCAGGGCTTTAAAGCTGCTTCCTAAGCTAAGGAATAAAACAATTAAAAGAGATAGTTTAACAGGATGTTGTTTGAGCATGTGTGTGTCAGGCATGATTTGAATAAACAGGCATTTTACGATATTTAGCCTTTTTTTCAAAATAGCCGTGCCTGCAGCCTGACCTCAGTTAACGATTCATGCCAGGTGGGAGACTTTGGTATTAAGCCAGTTATCAGCCTCTTCCAAATCAAAGAAGTTTTTCATGATAATGACTTCGTTATAGCTTCTTAAGCCATACTTTCCTGCCTCATGAAGCAGCATGTTATAGCATTTCTCGGATAATACCATGGCCACATAATTGCCCGTGCCAAGCTTTGCCATAATGCTCGGGAAGAAGTAGCGGTGAAGCCACTCCTCTTCCTTCTCATCCAATTCTCCAATCTCACGCAGATCCAGAAGCCACAACTTTATGTGGTGTTTCTCGGCGCATTCCAAAGCTGCCATCAGCCCCTCCCTAAACTCACTGGATACTAACGTACTAAGGCATGTCATGTAAAGCTTTTTAAGCGCCTCGTCGCAGTCTATCACCAAAGAACTTGCTTTGTAAAGTCTCATTCTGATACGTATAAATCGGCACGTCAAAGTTAGTTAATTATAACTAAATACCACTATTTTTATACTTGCCTAATGCTTTTATAGTGTTTATACTTCGTAGAGGTGCATTTTTTACGTCCTAACGAAGAAACTTTAAGGGTAGAACTTTTAGCTGCGGCCTTTATGTTACTGTAAGTAACAGTGTTAAAGCTTAACATCAAGAAAGGCATGAGGTAAAACTGGCATGGTGTTTTCTTATTTACTGTTACGCATCAACAAATAACTGCTATGAAAAAAACTGTTTTGATCCTGCTCTCCCCGGTGGCACTGCTTATCCTTCTTCTGGTATTTGTACCCCAGCATTTTGTCCATTCCGGTTCTGAGGGAAGAATTGACTATAGTCAACCATTAGTGCTAACCTCTGCATCGGTTGAGACCCCGCCTGTTGCTGAGGCAGAGGAAGCTGAAACAGCACCGCGCTTGGTGGATTATGCCCTCACCCTGATGGGAACCCCCTACCTATGGGCAGGCGAGACGCCTGCAGGATTCGATTGCTCCGGATTTATCACGCACGTATACGATGAGTTTGACGTGCAACTCCCCCATTCTTCCCGCATGCAGGCGGATGAAGGCACGCAGGTATCCCGCAGCGAGGCGCAACCTGGCGACTTGGTCATCTTTACCGGCACCAACCCGCAGGTACGGGAGCCAGGCCATGTCGGCATCGTTATCTCACAGCCCGGTGACACCATTGAGTTTGTGCACTCCTCATCCAACGGAGGCGTTAAAATCAGCCAGGTGGAGGGAAGCGGCTATGAAGGACGCTTTCTGCAGGTGCGCCGTGTACTGTAGGCAAGTATAACTCTTCGGGGTTTTCACGTACAACCATGCAAACAGGGGCACATTGCCCCTGTTGAAGTATAATTCTTTGAGCATGGTACATCCTTATGTAGTTAATTCCCTTAACGCACTGGTACTTATAACTGCCGGGCTGATTCTATACTTTAACGATCCGGCCAGGCCCCCTTCTGCCCTAATGGCGACATTCTTTGGCATTTTGCTGCTGGCCTGTACCTACCACCTGCGCAAGCACAACCGTTTTGTGGCCCACACGGTCACGGCGCTTACACTGCTGGCTGGCCTGCTTATGCTGTGGCAGATAGATCCTGAATTATTCTCCTGGAACCTGCATTATACCCTCCTGTTGCTGATGGCCCTGTGCTGCTTTATTGCCGCTGCCTTTTATGTCGGATCTTTTATACAGGAGCGGCGCCTGCGCAACAACAACATCTATAAAGATGACCTTTAGGAGTTTGGGAGTTGAGGAGTTAGAGAGGTTTGGAGTTGAAAGAACGGGGCAGTAGTATATTGGGGTAGTAGCCATACTTAGAAGCAGGCATCGATAAAAAAAGAAACACCTGATGTAGCCCGTCAAGTTACACCAGGTGTTTCAGAATCCTTCAATTTCTCAGTAAGCGGTGCCCTGTTTTTCAGTTTACCATCTCTTAAGAAGACCAAAGGTAAATCGCTATCTGCGTAAGCAGTAGCTCGTACTGCTTACTAAGCCAGCTCACCTTTTACGTGAACATTATTACCTTGGCTTACTAAGACGACCGATGGATTAGACATAGCACCTCCTTTCTCTTTAGTCCGACATAAACCTCCAGCTGCCGCTGCACTACATGAGCCAGTTTTTGGCTGGAAGGCCGTGGCACTCGCCACTCACTTGCATATAAAGATAAAAAAACGATTAATAGTTCACAAAGTTTGCACTTCAACTTTAGTCCTTTCGAGCTGCCTGCCCCCCGGCCATCAGCAGGTGCGCCACAACCACCTGACAGACAACTTGGTGCGAATCTTGTGCTTTGAACTGTTTGGATGTATAAATTTTTCTTAATCTGTCAGAATCCCTGCTTATTTTTTCTAATCCGAAGAAGCATCAGGATAGGTAATTTTTACTATATTACATTGCAAACGAACAAACAAATCGGAATTAAATGAAAAAGCACCTCCTAACCCTGGTAATGCTCCTGTTCCTCAGCTCCGCCGCGTGGGCGCAGAGCCTGTCGCCTATCGGTATCTGGACGAATGAAGAAGGAAAGGCTAAGTTTGAGATCTACAAATGTGGTGACAAGCTGTGTGGCAAAATCGTGTCGTTGAAAGAACCGCTCCGCAACGGCAAGCCAAAGCTGGACGAGAACAACCCTGATAAAAGCCTGCGCAACAAACCCCTGATCGGGCTGCCTTTCATGAAGGGTTTTGAGTATGACGGGGACAACAAGTGGGACGAGGGCACCATCTACGACCCGGAGAGCGGCAAGACCTATAGCTGCTACATGAAAATGGTGAGCAAAGACAAGATGGAGGTAAAAGGCTACATCGGCATCTCTATTATCGGCCGGACCCAGCACTGGACGCGCGTAGAGTAAGATAAAAGTATAAAAAGGCAAAAGGGTTAGCCAGGCAGCTAACCCTTTTTATTAACCCTTTACCAGCCTTTTAACTATAAAAAGGCGTTGGAGGTTTTAGATGTTTGTGTAAAAATTAGTGCAATCTAGAATACCTGCAATATTTTATAGGTTTTATCTCTAAAACTAAAGGTTTCACCCGCAGTTTTTCCCATCATAGCCTTAAACACCGGCGACATACCGGAAATAGCGTAGTACGACTCCCCCTCCAGCTTTATCTCCCCTAAACTCACGCCGATAAAGTAGTTCTGCAGCTCGGTGATGACCACAGCACCCAACGAAACATCATGATTGGTTTTGGTGGCATTGATACGGCGGAGCACGCTCTGCACGGTAATCAGTTCGTCCAGCTGGCGCGCATACATGTCGCGCTGGATCTGGCAGTTTTCGCGGAACGACTCAAATTTATCCTCCATAGCTCCCTGGTGGTCATTCGCACTCTCCTGTGCCTCATCCATCGCGTCCTTCGCAGCCTTAATCTGCGCGTTCAGCAGCTTGTTACTCTCCTGTAGCAGCCGCTTCTTAGTTTCAAGTTCTTGTGTCAGTATTTCCATTGGGTTTCTGGGTTTGCAGCAGAATGGTTACCCCATGCGGTAGAGGGCCAGGCGGTACCATACCACTGTCCGTAAATCGTTAATTAAGGCATTTTATTGTTATCAAAGCGTATAAGCTTCCGGTTTTCTACAAAACCAGCAGTGGTGGCAATCAAAAAACTATTTCTGATGATCTATGTTAATGAGATAAATTATTCAGATGCCATTTAACGATTTTTTTAAGCGTTTGTTGGGTCGGGGAAAGAAAATGATCCGGTGTAGTGCCAGAAAGCGCTCAGCCAAATTTGATGCTTCCTACCGGAGCTGGCTGCACCACCAGACATACCTTTCCTGGACGGGGCCGTTCTTTACCTCCTACCATTACAAGATGGCCGGGCTGCCTACGCCTTACCAGGTAGAGCTGCATTGCACCGACAACCTTAAGGGAGTTGTTTTTTTCTATGACGAACGGATAGGGCCCGACAGCTTCAGCTTTCTGTTTGAGCTCCTGAAAGACCGCGTGCTACAGCAGGGTTATACTTTGCGGAGCGGCAACAAGCTGGAGTGCAAGGAGCAACATATAGAGAAGCTGTTGCTGGTGCCACTCCCTGAGGACGTGCCGGGCACAAAGCTCTGCAACCAGCGCTACGGCAATGTACTGCTGGACTACATGCGGCTGAAAAACAAGCCCGGCTATATCCGGTTAATGGCAAACACCTACCAGGATCCTCACTTTTCAAGGCCACTGCTTTTCGAGGAGTTGTTGGAAAAAGTGCTGAGGCCGGGGGAAGAACGGCAAAAATAAAAACAGGGGGCAAAGCAACAGCATAGCGCAGGCGCAAGTATACTATTCTGATAACAAGTATAAATATTTGTTATAACAGATAATATACAAGCTGGAATCATACCATACCACAAGCCAGGCCTATGCAGCGATACCTACTTTCTCTCCTGCTTTTCCTGTTCTGCGCCGCTGTTTTCCCTGCCCGGGCAACGCATATTGTGGGTGGTGAGTTCGAGCTGCAGCACATCAGCGGGTACAACTACAAGCTCAGCCTTAATTTATACTTTGACGTGGTGAATGGAAGTGTCGGGGCCAGGGACGGCTACGTTTCGGTGAACTTCTTCAGCAAAACAACCAACCGCAATGTCGGCCGCCTTACCCTAAACCTTGCCTCCAGCGCGCGCGTGCCCTACACCAATATTGACTGCACCGTTGGCGAGCTGGTAACAGATAAGATCATCTATAATGCAAACGTGTACCTTGACCCCGGCATCTTTAACGAACCGGGCGGTTACTACATTACCTGGGAGCGCTGTTGCCGGAACCGCACCATCAATAACATCGTACGCCCGGAGGATGCCGCCCAGGTGTTTTACATGGAGATGCCGCCCGTCGTAAAAAACGGGCTATTCTTCCAGAACTCGTCCCCTATCCTTTTCCCGCCGCTCAGCGACTATGCCTGCGTGGGCGAGATGTTTTACTTCGAGTTCAACGGCACAGACCCCGACGGCGACTCGCTGGTATATGACATGGTCACGCCGCTGAATGGCTACACCAACGCCAACCTGCCGGCTTATTACGACCTGAACACCACTCCCCCGGTCTACTTCAACAACCCCATGCCCTCGCCCTACCCCACTATTGCATGGCAGGCGGGCTACAACACTACCAACCAGATTCCGGGCACACCGGCCATCAACATCGAGGCCAATTCCGGCATGCTGACGATGCGCCCGGCACAAAAGGGGCTTTACGTGTTCGGGGTGCGGGTGCAGGAGTACCGGGATGGGGTGAAGCTGGGCGAGGTGCGGCGCGATTTCCAGGTGCTTGTGTTGGACTGCCCGCGCAACCAAACACCCAATGTGGTGGTGCAGCAGCAAGGCCAGCGAAGCCTGTACAAGGAGGGCCAGGTACTGCATATCAGCGCCAGCGACACCGAGCGCTGCCTCAACATCAAATTCACCGACCCGGACCTGAGTGAGTATGTGGAACTGCGTGCACGCCCCATCAACTTCCCGGCATCGAGTTATACTTTTAGTGGCACTACCAAAGGTATTATAAACCAGGGAACAACCCAGGATACCCTGAGCGCCACGGTCTGCTTTGCGGAGTGCTTCAACACAGAGGGAAAAGTATACCAGATGGAGTTTATCGCAAAGGACGATGGGTGCAGCCTGCCCCGCCAGGACACGGTGCGCGTAAGCTTTGTGATTGACCCGCTCCCCGATGCGCCACCTGCTGTTTCGCTCTCCACCAACCGGCGCGTCTTCGAGGTAGAGCAGGGCGATGTGCTGAGCTTTGATGTACTGGGGATTGACCCGGATAAGGACGAGGTGTTCTTAACTGCCGAAGGCGTCGATTTTGATCTGGGCTCGCAGCAGATAAGCTTTACCCCCGGAAGCGGCATCGGGCAGGTATCCTCCCCCTTCTCCTGGGAAATTAATTGCGAAACGCTCAAAAAGGAAAGTTATACTTTAGATTTTGTCGTCAGGAGCAGTGTTTGTGAGCAGGAGCTGATCCGTAAGGAAACGATCGAGGTCAGGCCCAAATCCAACAACAACCAGCCAATCCTGACCTCGGATCAGCAAGAAAGTACCATCGAATTAGAAGTCGGCCAGCCTTTTACAGCAAACCTGCTTGGCAGAGACATCGATCTGGACATGCTTGCTCTGTCGGCGAGTGTAGAGGGGTATACCTTGGAACAGTTCGGCATGCTTTTTACCAGCACCGGAGGTGCCGGCACAGCTGATGGTGTCTTTACCTTTACGCCCACCTGCGAGGCCTTCCGGAACAACAACCTGCGCGTGAAGTTTATACTTAACGAGGACGCCTGCGACGCATCCCCGGATAAAGAGCTGACACTGGAGTTTGTCATAAAAGCACCTAATACGCCTCCCACACTTACCTCCGACCAAACAGCGGCCGTGTATAGCCTGAAGCTGAACGATGTCTTTGAAGCCAACCTAGATGGCCTGGACCTGGACTTGAACAACCTGGTGCTGTCAGCTGAGGGGGATGGCTTTAACCTGGCAGACTATGGCATGCAGTTTACGGCCACCGGCGGAACTGGGGAAGCCAAGGGCAAGTTCACGTGGGTAGCCAATTGTCCGGCGGCCCTACAGGAAGTGGTACGGGTTAATTTTATACTTCAGGAGGATGCCTGCGACCCCAACCCGCAGCGCCTGACGATGGAGTTCCGCGTAGAGGCGCCTAAGATTGGCGATTATGTTCCCCCCAACATCTTTACCCCGAATGGCGACGGCAAAAACGACTTCTTTTACATCCCGAACCTGCCACCGGAGTTCTGCACTGCCACGTCAGACTGTCTAATAATCTCCTGCATTTCGCAACTTTCAGCTGGCTAAGTGGCTAAAGCATAAGATACTACTCTGCCTTAGCTATGAAATT
>NZ_QBKI01000004.1 GCF_003054055.1 Pontibacter mucosus
GACAACTTCCCTTGTTTGCCCATCTCACTCGATGGTGTCTTTCTTTATTTCCCTCCGGAGCCGTTCGCTCCGTGGCGGGGTGCAAAGGTCGGAAACTTCTTTTCAATCTCCAAAACTTCGCTCAACTTTTTTTTCTTTTCTTTTTCTCCAGGACAACCTCCCGAAGGCTTCTCGCTGAAGCGGGCTGCAAAGGTAAGCAACTTTTTCCATCCCGCAAGCACTTTCCAAAACTTTTTTTCTGACGCTTCCCGTCAGCGGCCTTCCTTCCGGAAGCGAGGACAAAGGTACGAACTCCTTTTTATCCGCCAAGCCTTTTTTCAAAAGTTTTTTCCTTCCTTCCCGGAGGCCTCCGCCAGGACGTGAACCCTGTGTTAAGAACCTCTCCTTTCAAGCGCTCCCGGTTGAAGCGGCTGCAAAGGTACGCATCCTTTTTTAACCCGCAAGCATCCGTGGAAACTTTTTTTTCAGCGGGCGGACTCTCGTCCTTTCCCCTGCCCCACTCCTGCTGAACGGGGAGGCAAAGGTAAGTAGAGTTTCCCCAGATGCAAGGCCCCCGCCCCTAAAAAAATGTTACCACAGCGGATATCGCTGAAAGCGAGGGGGAAAGTTTTTCCCGGGCTTGCCCTAGCTGCCCCCGGGCGTGGGAAGGAAACACCTCCACAGGCGCCCTTTGCTCCCCTAAGGGGCCACGAAAAAGCCCCGGATTGCTCCGAGGCTTGTGTTTTCTTTTCTTCAAGTACAGCTTTTATACTTTAAGCACTTACGGCTTCTCTTCTTAGTGTGCTTTTTCTGTCTGGACCTACCGATACAATGGTGATAGGCACCTGCAGGTGCTTCTCTAAAAACTGTAAGTAATTATTGAATGCCTCAGGCAACTCATCCACTGACTCTATCTTATTCAGATCAACCTTCCATCCTGGCAGCGTTTCATACACAGGCTGTAGTCCTGCTTCTTCTAAAGAGTGCGGTACTTTATCCGTTATCTCGCCAGATGGCAGCTTATAGTGCGTACATACCTGAATGGTATCGAACTCTGTCAGCACATCGGCTTTCATCATGTTCAATTGCGTTACCCCATTCAGCATGATACTATACTTTAGCGTTGGCAGATCTACCCAGCCCGTGCGGCGAGGACGACCAGTAGTAGAACCAAACTCACGACCAGCCTGGCGGATCTCCTCCCCTACTTCATCCAGAAGCTCTGTTGGGAAAGGGCCGCTGCCTACGCGGGTGCAGTATGCTTTGAATATACCGTATACTTCGCCGATGTGCTTTGGCGCCACGCCCAAACCAGTGCAGGCCCCTGCTACTATCGTGCTGGAAGAAGTCACAAACGGATAGGTACCAAAGTCTACGTCGAGCAATGCGCCCTGGGCGCCCTCGGCAAGTATGCGCTTCCCGTTCTGCAGGGCTTCGTTGATCATATACTCAGAATCCACCAACTGTAAGGAGCGCAGTTGTTCTACAGCCTCGAAGAAAGCCTCTTCCTGCTCACTTATATCCAGCGTCTGCCCGTAGAACTCTACCGTCTTGCGGTGACGCTCCACAAGCCTGTTATAACGATCACGGAAATCGTCAGCCAATATATCGCCTACTCTAAGGCCAACGCGGCCAATTTTGTCCTGGTACGTTGGGCCTATGCCTTTCAGCGTTGATCCGATCTTGCCACTTCCCAGCGCCTCTTCCGAAACGCGGTCAAGCACCTTATGCGACGGAAGTATAAGCGAGGCCTTCTTGGAAACGTAGAGGTTCTTAGTGGCATCTACTCCGCGGTCCTGCAGTTTCTGAAGCTCGGTGCGGAACACCACCGGGTCCAGCACTACGCCGTTGCCAATAATGTTCTTAATCTCTGGATGGAAGATACCCGAAGGGATTTGGTGCAATACATGCTTGGTGCCTTCGAATTCTAATGTGTGGCCTGCGTTCGGGCCTCCCTGGAAACGGGCTACTATATCATAGGTCGGGGCCAGTACGTCTACAATTTTGCCTTTGCCTTCGTCGCCCCACTGCAGACCTATTAAAATGTCAACTGCCATTTAAGTGTTTAGTATGTTGATTCCTTTAAGAATTGTGCTGCGAACTCGTCGTTCTCAGCTATTGTAAATATCGCGTTCAGCTTGGTAACTATAAGGAGTTTGCGGATGTGGTCAGATGGCTTTATCAGCACGAGTTCTCCGCTCCGGTTCCTGAACTTAGTCAGCAGCGACACCAGCACGCCCATCCCACTGCTGTCCATAAAGCGCACGTGAGACAAATCTACAGCACAGAGCAGCACCTTTCCCTCCTGCAAGCCGTCTACAGCATCAATCATCTGCTGCGTGTCCTTGCCCGCTATAAGGTCGCCCTCCAAGCGGATGTACAGAATCTCATCCTTCAGCTCTGTCTGATACTTCATGCTTTTGTTCCTCTGTCGCTTTTTTTGCCCGGCAATCGCCGCACACACCATATAAGTTCAGGGAGTGGTGCAAGATATGAAAATTTAGCAGTTCGCCCACCATACTTTGAATCTGATGAACCCGCGGATCACAGAACTCCACCACCTTGTGGCATTCGGTGCAGATAACGTGGTCGTGCTGGCGGTAGCCATAAGATTTCTCGTACTGCGCCAGGTTACGCCCAAACTGATGCTTGCTTACCAGATCGTTCTCTACCAGCAGGTCCAGGGTGTTGTATACGGTGGCCCGGCTCACGCGGTAGTTCTTGTTCTTCATGCTAATATAAAGCGATTCCACATCAAAGTGGCCGTCGCTGGAATAGATCTCCTCCAGGATGGCATAGCGCTCAGGTGTTTTACGTAAACCTTTGCTCTCCAAGTATGCCGTGAAGATCTTTTTTACTTCCTCGAACTTCTTTTTATCCAATGCCATTTTCTTTTTCTAAAGTATAAAACCTCTCTAGTCGAAGCGCTCCACGGTAAGTATACCGTTTACCTTGCTCATGCGCTGGATTAGTTTGTCGAGATGGTTGGTGTCGTTTACGAATACCATGATGTTTCCCTCAAAGATGCCGTCATTGGAGTCGATGGTGATGGAGCGCATGTTTACCTTAAGGCTCGTCGATATTACTTTCGTCAGGTCGTTCACCAGGCCCACGCGGTCAGTACCCTTAATGCGGATACCCACCAGGAAGGCCAGCTCCTTCTGCTCCGTCCACTTGGTTTTAACAATGCGGTTACCGTAGTTGGACATAAGCTCTATAGCCCGTGTGCAGTTGGTGCGGTGTATCTCGATACCGTCCTCCTCCGTCTGGAAGCCAAACACATCGTCGCCCGGAATGGGATTGCAGCACTTAGACATGCGGTAGTCCCAGTTATCGGTGGTCTCTCCTATCACGAGCATGTCCGAGTTCACCCCTCTAATCTTCTGCACTTCCCTGTCAAAGGATTTCGGATCGAGCATGGAAGCGGCCTTATCCGTGGCAGCCGTAAAGATAACCTCCTTGATGTTCTTGATATCGATATGGCCGGTGGCAATTCTATAGTATAAATCCTGCAGTGCAGCCACATTAAAGAAGGCCTGCAGCTTGTTCATGTTCTGCTGGTTGTCGGCCACACCTATGTGCTGCAGCCTGGCCTCCAGCATGGCCTTGCCCTGCTCCGACTTGTTTTTGCGTTCCTCGCGCAGGGCATCCTTTATGCGGGTGCGGGCCTTGGAGGTAACCACATACTGCAGCCACTCTTCGTTTGGCTTCTGCTTCTGCGAGGTCAGGATCTCTACTTGGTCCCCGTTCTTCAGTTTATAGCTGAGCGGCACCAGTTTCTGGTTTACCTTGGCACCCAGGCAGTGCAGGCCGATCTGCGAGTGGATCTCAAATGCAAAATCCAGGGCCGTGGACTTATCCGGAAGTATAATGAGCTCGCCTTTCGGTGTAAACACAAACACCTCTTCCACGAAAAGGTTTTTGCGGAACTCGTCCATGAACTCCAGCGCGTTGGCCGTGTTGTTCTCCAGCATGTCGCGCACCTTGTTTATCCACTGCTCCAGGGCCGACTCTGCCGAGGCGGCGCCTTCCGCTTTATACTTCCAGTGGGCTGCGTAACCGCGCTCGGCAATTTCGTCCATGCGCCGGGTGCGTATCTGCACCTCCACCCACTGCCCCGACTTACTCATCACGGTGGTGTGCAGCGATTCGTAGCCGTTGGACTTAGGCGTGTTTACCCAGTCGCGCAGTCGGTCGGGGTTCGGCTGGTAAAAGTCTGTTATAATAGAGTATACCTGCCAGCAGGCGGCTTTCTCGTTCTCCAGCGGCACGTCAAGTATAATCCGGACCGCAAACAGGTCGTAGATCTCATCAAAGGTGATGTTCTGCTTCTTTATCTTTTTAAGGATAGAGTAGATGGACTTAGGCCTGCCCTTGATGTTGAACTTAAAGCCATACTTGCGCAGCTCCTCCTCAATGGGATGTATAAAGTCTTTAATGAACTTGTTGCGGGCGCTGCGCGTCTGCCGGATCTTCCGGGAGATGTCTTTATAGGTAGCGGTGTCGGTATACTTCAGGTATAAATCTTCGAGCTCAGATTTAATCGCGTACAGGCCCAGGCGGTGCGCCAGCGGCGCATACAGGTACATGGTCTCGGAGGCTATCTTGAGCTGCTTGTGGCGCGGCATGCTGCCGAGCGTGCGCATGTTATGCAGACGGTCAGCCAGCTTGATAAGTATAACCCGCACATCGTCGCTCAGCGTGAGGAGCATTTTCCGGAAGTTCTCGGCCTGCTGGGAGCTGCCGTAGTCGAACACGCCGGAGATTTTGGTCAGCCCCTCGATAATCTTGGCTACGCTCGGGCCAAACTCGCGCTCAATGTCCGATATCTCCAGGTCGGTGTCCTCCACCACATCGTGCAACAGGGCGGCCACGATGGAGGTGGTTCCCAACCCAATCTCCTCCACGGCTATCTGGGCCACAGCCAGGGGGTGCAGAATATAAGGTTCGCCAGACTTCCGGCGCATGTCCTTGTGCGCCTCCAGGGAGGTATTAAAGGCTTTTTTGATAATCTTGGCATCGTTGTCCTTTAAAAAAGGCTTCGCATGCCGGAGCAACCTTCTGTAATGCCGCAGTATTTCTTTACGTTCTGCTTCTAAATCAATCATGTTTTACAACTATGACACGCATGTAGCCCGCTCTGCCGGCCCATACCTATAAGTATAAATAAGCTGGCTGTGTTATAAGTTTCAAATATAAGTGATTAAAACATGCTGCCAATACAACCTGCCTCCGAAAACTGAGGCCAAAATATGAGCCGGTGCAAAAATATTTAAGAAATTTAGAGCAGTATATTGCATTTAAGAAATCGTTGCTTACCTTTGCAACACTAAAACAAAGAGCACACGCAAGCGGATGTGGCGAAATTGGTAGACGCACTAGACTTAGGATCTAGCGCTGCGAGGCATGGGGGTTCGAGTCCCTCCATCCGCACAAACAAAACACGACGAACCCTCAACATTCCCTGTTGGGGGTTTGTTTTTAGTAGGTTATTCAGAAATCTTAAAAATTTATAAGCCTTGAATATTACATTAAACCAAACCGACAGCACCAATGCGCAACTGAAGGTGGTACTGGAAGAGGCGGACTACGCACCAAAGGTAGACCAGCAGGTAAAAGAATATAGCAAAAAAGCCCAGATCAAAGGTTTCAGACCTGGCAAAGTGCCTGCAGGGCTTGTAAAGAAAATGTACGGCAAGAGCATCCTGGTGGAGCAGATCAACAAGACGCTTCAGGAGGAGATCTCTAAGTACATCCGTGAAAACGACGTGAAACTGCTGGGCGAGCCGCTTCCGGTGGCAGAGCAGCCAGAAATAGACTGGGACAACCAGAAAACATTCGAGTTTACGTATGAGGTAGGCTTGCTGCCAGACTTCAACCTTCCGCTGGACAAAAGCGTAGAGGGCTACAAAGTTGAGCTGGACCAGAAAACAGTAGACGAGGCATACGAGAACCTGAAGCGTCAGTTCGGCAAAACAACTAACCCGGAAACAGTAGAGCAAGGCGACTTTGTGTCTGGCGAGCTGAAGCAGCTGGAAGGTGATTTCCAGTCTAAAACGCTTATCCCGACGAGCCGTATCGTGGATGGCGCAGACAAGTTTGTTGGCGCTAAAGTGGATGACGTTATCCGTTTCGACATCCGCAAGACGTTTGGCGACGACAACGCTGCCCTGGCACACGTAACCGGCCTGAGCAAAGAGGTGGTAGCTGACCTGAACGGTGAGTTTGAGTTTATCGTGGAGAAGATCAACCGCACAGAGCCTGCCGAACTGAACGAAGAACTTTTCGACAAGCTTTTCGGTAAAGACGAAGTAAAAACAGAGGAAGAGTTTGACGCCAAGATCCGTGAGACGATCCTGGAGAACTACGAGCGTGAGGCTGACAACCTGCTGTACCGCAACATCATCGACACCCTTGTTGACAACGTAGAGGCTGAAATCCCGACTGAGTTCTTCAAGCGCTGGATACAGGTAACGAACGACGGCAAGCTGACTGCCGAGCAAATCGAGGAGAACTTCGACAAGTATGTTCGTGAGCTGAAGTGGTCCATGATCAAGAACAAGGTAGTTGAGGAGAACGACCTGAAGGTAACGAACGAGGAAGTTGTTGAGGCTACCAAAGAGAAAATGCTGGCCCAGTTTAACATGCCAGAGGTGCCTGAGGAGCTGATGGAGAGCATGAATAACTATGCCCAGCAGTATCTGCAGCAGGACAACGGCCGTAACTATATTAATGAGTACGAGCAATTGCTGGCCGAGAAGGTGCTCGCAAAACTTAAGGAGAAGATGACTGTTGTAGAGAAGACCATTACATCAGAGGACTTCCGAAATATGTCGCTCTAAACGAGGCGCGCACATATAACTTTTAATAAAAAAGTCCTTCGGAATTAGAAGGACTTTTTTATTTTTGATAAAACCGTAAACCTAAACAAAATGATGTTTAACAAAGACGAGTTCCGCAAATTTGCTGTAAAAGGCCAGGGCATGAGCAGCCTGGGCGTAGACCAATATATTAATCATGTAGAAGGCAGAGCCATGCACACCATCGAAAGCATGACTCGCTCTGTAATTGAGGAACGCCCCACTAACTTCCGTGAAATCGACGTATTCTCGCGCCTGATCATGGACCGTATTATTTTCCTGGGCACGCAGGTGGATGACTTCATTGCCAATATCATCACGGCGCAGCTGCTGTTCCTGGAGTCGGCGGATGCCAAGAAAGATATCCTGCTCTATATCAACAGCCCGGGTGGTTCCGTGTATGCCGGCCTCGGTATTTACGACACCATGCAGTACGTAAGCCCTGATGTGGCTACTATCTGCACCGGTCTGGCTGCTTCGATGGGTGCTGTGTTGCTGGCCGGAGGTGCCAAGAACAAGCGCTCTGCCCTGCCGCATGCCCGCATCATGATTCACCAGCCAATGGGCGGTGCACAGGGCCAGGCATCGGATATTGAGATCACTGCCCGCGAAATCCTGAAGCTGAAGAAAGAGTTGTACGAGATACTGGCAGAGCACTCAGGCAAAACATACCAGGAGATCTATGACAACTCAGACCGCGATTACTGGATGCGCGCCGAGGAAGCCAAAGAGTATGGCCTGATAGACGAGGTATTGATCCGCAAGGCGTAAAAAGCCAAGCGCACAAAGTATAAATAATACAATATAGAGGCCTGCTCAGATATTCTGTGCAGGCCTTTTATTTTGTACCGCACACACACGGTGCTACTTCCTCAGAAGTTGCTTTTTGTAATTATTTTCAGGCGCCGCGAAAAACTTATCCACATACCCCTGTGTATATCATACAAACACAACTTGCTGGCTTAAAGCATATTACAATAAAATAGGAAAATATTTATTTTAAGATAAACACCCTCCTTTTAAATGTATCAGGAGATTTGGATTTAAATTTTTCTGCCTGCATAAGTGTTCAATTTTGTACCTTTGCTTTACGCATTTGTAAAAGCTGCGTAAACTACTCTGGATCAATCGTTTCTTATGGCAGAAATTACTTGCTCATTTTGCGGCAAAAACAAGAAGGACGTTTCGGTGATGATCTCCGGCATCAACGCGCATATCTGCGACCGTTGTATCGGACAGGCACAGCAGATTTTGAATGAGGAGAACAAGATTCGCGCAAGCAGTCGTACTCCGAAATTCAACCTGATGAAGCCGAAAGAAATGAAGGCTTACCTTGACCAATTTGTGGTAGGACAGGACGAGGCGAAGAAGGTGATGTCGGTGGCGGTGTATAACCACTACAAGCGCCTGATGCAGCAACCTGCCGACGACGATGTGGTGATCGAGAAGTCGAACATCATCATGGTGGGCGAAACCGGTACAGGCAAAACTTACCTGGCGCGCATGATGGCCGGTATCCTGCAGGTGCCTTTCTGTATTGCTGACGCTACTGTGCTTACGGAGGCTGGTTATGTGGGCGAAGACGTGGAAAGTATACTTACCCGCCTGCTACAGGCCGCTGACTACAACGTAGAGGCAGCCGAGCGCGGCATCGTGTACATCGACGAAATTGACAAGATTGCCCGTAAGAGCGATAACCCCTCCATCACCCGCGACGTGAGCGGCGAAGGTGTGCAGCAGGCCCTACTGAAACTATTAGAGGGTACCACCGTGAACGTGCCGCCGCAAGGAGGCCGTAAGCACCCGGAGCAGAAAATGATCACCGTGAACACGGAAAACATCCTGTTCATCTGCGGTGGCGCCTTCGTAGGAATCGACCGTTTGATCAAAAACCGTCTGAACACGCGTCCTATTGGCTTCTCGAAGTCTAAGATGGACGAAGTGGCCGAAAGCGAAAGCTTCCTGAAGTACCTGACAGCACAGGATTTGAAAAACTTCGGCCTGATTCCGGAGCTGATCGGTCGTCTGCCCGTACTCACGCACCTGAACCCATTGGACAAGGAAACCCTGCGCCTGATCCTGCTCGAGCCAAAGAACTCTATTGTGAAGCAGTACAAGCGCCTGTTCCAGATGGAAAACATTGAGCTGACGTTTGACGAGCAGGCCCTGGAGTATATCGTAGAGAAGGCTTCGGAGTATAAACTTGGCGCCCGTGGTCTGCGCTCCATCTGCGAGGGCATCATGACAGACGCCATGTTTGAGTTGCCGTCGGAGGAAGGAACCAAGGAACTGGTTATCACCGGCGATTATGCCCGTGAGAAATTTGAGAAATCGAGCCTGAAGCAGCTGAAAGTAGCCTAAGGTAATTAAAGTATAAAAAAGAGGGCTGGTCAAAAATTTGACCAGCCCTCTTTTTTATACTTTATTCTTTGCCCGTGCTTATACTTCCAGGTAATCATCCTCCCAATCTTCTTCCAAAGCCCTGTCAGAGGAGGCGCGGATGAGCAGCACGGATAGCATTAAACCAGTCAGCCCTAAGGCGATTAACAGCGATTTCATAGTTTCGGGGTTTAGGTGTACAGCGATTTCTCCTGCCAGCTTTTAGCAGTTTTTTCTATACGGTTACACGCTGCGGGTAGGTTTAGCTTTATACTTGCTCAGCCTTCAGATAGCCCACCATCAGCTCTGCGGCACGTTCTGCGGTTCTAAAATCGCCAATCTTTTTACGCACCAGCGCGTATCCCTCCTGCTGCTTCTGCATAAAGTGCTTGTCAAACAGCACCCGCTTTAGCTCTGCCACAATCTGCTTGGCGGTAAACTCCTCCTGGATCAGCTCGGTTACCACGGGCTTATCCGCAATCAAATTCACCAGCGAGATGTAAGGCACCTTTATCACCATCTTGCCGATAGTATAGGAAATAGCGCTTGTCTTGTAGCACACCACCTGCGGCACGCCGAACAAGGCTGTCTCCAAGGTGGCCGTGCCCGACGTAACCAGCGCCGCCTTGGCATGCGAGAGCAGGTCGTAAGTCTGATCGTAGACGATCTTGATATTGGGGTCTTTGTTATACTGCTCGTAGTAGTCTTTGGAGAAATTGCTCACACCGGCCACCACAAACTGAAAATCGCGGAAGTTGGGCAACACGCTCAGCATCACGTGCAGCATGTTCTCTATCTCTTGGCGGCGGCTGCCCGGAAGTATGGCAATGATGGGCTTGTTGTTGTAAAGCTTGTTTTTAGTGCGGAAATCAGCGCAGGCTACGTGGTCGGTTACCGAGTCGTTCACGGGGTTGCCCACATAATCCACCTTGTAGTCGAAGCGGCCGTAGAAATCCTCCTCAAAGGGCATGATGACGAACATGCGGTCCACCACTTTCTTGATGCCGTGCACGCGCCCCTGGTTCCAGGCCCAGATTTTGGGGGAGATGTAGTAGAATACCTTTATTCCCTGTTTTTTGGCAAAACGGGCAATGCGCATGTTAAAGCCAGCATAATCCACCAGGATAACCACATCCGGCTGGTAGCGCCGGATATCTTGCTTTGCCTCTTTCAGGAAACCCAGGATCTTACGCAGGCTCCTGAGCACCTCGGCAAATCCCATGAAGGCCATTTCCTGGTAGTGGCGCACCAGCTCCATACCGGCTGCCTGCATCATATCACCACCCCAGCCCCTGATCTGCGCCTCCGGGTCTTGCTTGCGGAGTTGTTTGATCAGGTTAGACGCGTGCAGGTCGCCGGAGCGCTCGCCGGCTATGATATAATACTTCATGGGGTAAAGGGTCTTTTGGAGATCGTAAAATAAGGATAGCTGCGGAAAAGTATAGGCCGCTCACTAAATTATTCTCCAAAGTACTCTACGTAGTTGCGTGGGGTTTCGTAAAGCTTCAGGCTGTGCAGCGTGGCGTTGTTTTTAGAGATTTCCTTCACGCGCGGCTCCAGAATTTTCCAGAACTCCACTACCAGGTTCTCAGTGCTGGCCAGCTTGTCCTCCATAAAGGCCACATCCAGGTTCAGGTTTTTGTGGTCCACCTTCTCGATGATGTGGGTGCGGATAAGGGTGCTGAGCTTCTTCAGGTCGATCACAAAGCCAGTGTCCGGGTCGGGCTTGCCCTTTACCGTCACGATCAGCTCGTAGTTGTGCCCATGCCAGTTGGTGTTGGCGCATGGCCCGAAAACCTCCTTGTTCTTAGCCAACGACCAGTTCGGGTTGAATAACTTGTGAGCTGCGTTAAAGTGCTCTAACCTGCTAACGTAAATCATTTATTCTTTAAAATTGTAATTCTTTTTGAACAGCAAATATACAAAGAAAGGAACACCAAAGAACGAAGTAATAATTCCGATAGGCAGCCCGGCAGGCGGATAAATTATGCGCGAGAGCAAATCGCAGAGCAGCATGAACAAGCCGCCGATAAAAGCGCACAGCAGCAGGTTGCCCCTGCCCGTTGCGCCCAGCAGCCCGCGCGTGACGTGCGGAATTATCAGCCCAACGAACCCAATCGGCCCGGAAGTAGCCACGGCAAAGCCCGTCACCACTGACACTGTGCCCAGTATCACCCAGCGCGTTTGCGCCACTTGGATGCCCAAGGCCTGCGCCCTTTCCTCGCCCAGCAAAAGTATATTCAATTGTTTCTGGTAAAAGGCAAACAGCAGCAAGGCTATACTTAACGCCGCCGCCGGGTAGGGCACCATCTCCCAACTGGCCCGCTCAAAGCTCCCCATCGACCAAAACACCACCGACCGCAGCTTGCCCTCCGAGTCGGAAAGAAAGGTGAACAGCCCCACCATGGCCGTAACCAGCGAGCTAAGGGCAATGCCCGCCAACAGCAGCTGCGCCGGAATGATTTGCCGTTTGCGGTAGCCCAGTATCACCACCACCAGCGTTACTAAGAAGGCACCGGCCAGCGCAAACACTGGCGGCAAGTATAAACCGGCCACCGTCATCGGCACAAATCCAAAGAACACGACCACAGCCCCCAACGAAGCGCCCGAGGCTGTGCCCAGCAAGTAGGGGTCGGCCAGGCCGTTATTCACCATCGCCTGCATCAGGTACCCGCAAAAGGCCAGCGAGGCCCCTACTACCAGAGCGAGCAGCAGCCGCGGCAGGCGCAAATGAAGTATGGCAAAGTGCGTGGTATCGTCGGGGTTGTAGTGGAAGAGGGCGCTAAAGATGGTAGCTGCGTCGGTGTCAAAAGAGCCGACCTGCAGCCCCAGCAGCATGACCACCAAAATCAGCAATAGGGCAAGTATAAAGTATAAACCCCGCCGCATCATGGATATAGGAAGCCCTCCAGCTCCCGCAGCGACTCCACCACCCGCGGGCTGGGCCGCGACATCAGGTTATCGTCTGGTTTATAGAGGCGGTTATGTTGATAGGCTTTGATGCGGCGCAGCTCCGGGTACAGACTGAAGAACCTTTCCTCCAGCTCCTCCTTGGTGCCACCTAGCAGCACATCCGGGTTGAGCTTCAGCACGTACTCCCGCGTGAGCGCCGGGTAAGGCTGTTCAAAAACTTCCTGCACGGCATTCTCCGCACCCAGGATGCGCAGCTTATCAGTGAAGATGGTGTTTTGCCCGTACACATAAATTGGGTCGCTCCAGGTAATGGCCAGCACTCTTTGCGGTTCATCTTTCTGGTGACGCGCCTTTATACTTGCCACCTCCTGCCGCAGCGAGTCCGTCAGCTGCCGCGACTGTTGCTCCCGGCCCATGATGCGGCCAATGTCCTCTATCCCCGTAAAGATGTCTTCTACCGTTCTATACTTTTGATAGTATACCGGCACGCCCAGTTGCTGCAGGCGCTCAGCCACCTCCAGCGGGGTAATGCCCTCCACTGTAAAAATCAGGTCCGGCTTCAGGACCAGCACCTGCTCGTAATCCACGGGGTAGTTGCTCACCAGCGGTTTCCGGTATACCGCTTCCGGGTAATCGTCGGTGGGCGTGCGGGCGATGATGGTGCTGGTGTCAAGCACGGCGTAGAGCATCTCGGTCATCGAGGAGGCAAAGGCGAACACGCGCTCGGGCTTTTTTTGAAGCGTCAGCTCACGGCCCAGGTCATCGGTCAGCACCAGCGCCTCTTGCGGCTGCCTCTCCGGCTGGCTGCACGATAACAGCAGCAGGCAAAGTATAGTATGAAGTATAAATCTGGCTCGTCTCAACGTATAGATGCCTGGCACGGGGCAGGCGGCTCGGTTTATTTTCGTAAATTTAACGCAATTTTAGATACAGGCTTAACAAAGACATATGATAGTAGTAACAGGCGCCGCCGGTTTCATTGCCAGCTGCCTCGTAGGCAGACTGAACCAGGACAACTTCAACGACATCGTGGTGGTGGACAACTTCTCCGTCGCCAAAAAGGAAGATAACCTGAAGGGCAAGAAGATAAAGGAGTACGTAGACCGGGAGGACTTTTTTGAGTGGCTCGACGAGCATTACGAGGACGTGGAGTTCATCTTCCACCTGGGCGCTCGCACCGACACCACCGAGTTTAACAAGGATGTGTTCGACCTGCTGAACCTGAACTACTCCAAGCAGATGTGGAACGCCTGCGCCGAGTACCAGATTCCACTGGTTTATGCCTCGTCGGCGGCTACGTACGGCTCCGGCACGCTGGGCTACGACGATAACGAAGAAATCATCCCGCTCCTGAAGCCGCTGAATCCCTACGGCGAGTCGAAAAACGACTTTGATATCTGGGCGCTGCAGCAAACTGCCAAGCCGTTCTTCTGGGCCGGCCTCAAATTCTTCAACGTATATGGCCCTAACGAATACCACAAAGGCAAGATGGCTTCGGTTATTTTCCACGCTTATCACCAGATAAAAGAGCGCGGCAGTATGAAGCTGTTCCGTTCCCACAATCCCGAGTATGCCGACGGCGAGCAGATGCGCGACTTTGTGTATGTAAAAGATGTAGTAGACGTGTGTATGTTCCTGATGCACCACCGCAAGAACTCCGGCATCTACAACCTCGGATCCGGTAAGGCCCGCACTTTTATGGCGCTTGCCCTGAATACGTTTGAGGCCATGGGCGTAGAGGCCAACATCGAGTTTATGGACACCCCCGAGAACCTGCGCGACAACTACCAGTACTTCACCGAGGCTAACATGCAAAAGCTGCGCTCCATCGGCTACGACAAGCCTTTTTATACCTTGGAGGAAGGCGTGAAAGATTACGTGCAGAACTACCTGATACCGGGGAAGTATTACTAGACCGGTGATTTAAGGGGATTATCCTGATTGCTATGATTTTTAAGGTCAAGTATGGCTTGAAGCTATACTTGACCTTTTGATTTGATGCTGTATCTTGGAGCACTTTATACTTCAATAAACCAGATTTATACTTATGAAGCACCTGTTAGCCCTTCTCATACTTTGCTGCCTTGGCTTTAGTGCCCAGGCACAGTCATCAAACCCCAGCTATAACAAAGCCCTTGCCGACTCTTTGGGCGCTGACGCGTATGGCATGAAGCAGTACGTGCTAGTTATACTTAAAACCGGCACCAACACCACCACCGACAAAGAGAAGCTGAACGCATACTTCCGTGGGCACATGGAAAATATTGGCCGTTTGGCTAAGGAAGGAAAACTGGTGGTAGCCGGCCCGCTGGGCAAAAACGATAAGAACTACCGCGGCATTTTTATACTTGACGCCAAGACGGTGGAAGAAGCACAGAAAATGGTAGAAACGGATCCGGCCGTTAAAGCAAAGGTTTTTGAGGTAGAACTGTACCCCTGGTATGGCTCCGCCGCACTGCCGCTTTACCTGGAGACGCATAGCAAGATTGAGAAGGAGAAACCATAACCAGTGATTAAAGAGGATTTTTCTGATTTACAAGATTCTACCCGAAGCATAGTTAAACGGAGTTGGCTGATTTTTGTGCTCCTGTTTTAACCTATTGTTTCAAATTTATGCTTGGCATTGTACAGCCTGCGAAATTCAAGGCTTTTTGAACCGAAGTTAATTAATAAGCCTATTTCAAGGCCATAGGCCTCAAGGTAATTTATGGCCTGAGCAATATGCAGATCCTCAAGCTTAGCTACAGCTTTGAGCTCAACAGGAATTTTAGTATCTACCAGAAAGTCAACCCTTCTATTACCAACCTTTTCGCCTTTATAAAGAACAGGTATTTCAAACTCACGATGAATCTTTAAATTGCGTAGCAGCATCTCCCTTTCCAGAGCTCTTTGGTAGATTACCTCAGGGAACCCACTTTTCAGGGTAGAATGCACCTCCATGGCAGCACCAATTATCTGAGAGGTTAAATCTGCATACTTGTAGTTATAGGAAGGCATTGTTTTTACAGATTGAGAAGACCTACTCATAGTTAAACCTTTAGCTCTCCGCTTAACTACAAATTCTATTATTAAATTCAGAATCGCATAAAGTATTTTGATAATCTTTTAGAATTACCTTACGTCTAATCATCTTCATCAGAAATATCCCACTAATCACTGGTCTAGAAGAGCACCGACACCTGGGTTCTGCCGGTATGCACGGCCCCTACCCCGTTGGCTTTGCGCCCATCGTAGTTGAGGGAGATATTGAGGCCGTTGCTCAGGCGCTGCTGTACTATCAAGGACCAGGTCATGTTGTTGCCGGGGCGCAGGGCGTTCAGGATTTCATAGCCTACATAGGAGGTCTCGTCCCCCTCAAAGTCAATGTTCACATACTTTACATTGCTGGTTACGGTACGCTTGCCCACCTGGCTCAACTTTGCTTCCAGGCCCAGCTCATGGAACGTACCCTCCTGCTCTACCTCCGATGCCTGCAGCACATCCTGTTTCAGTGAGAGCTGGTACTTGCTCGTGAAGCGCAGTTTGGTGTTTGGCTGGTAGGCCAGCTCCGGCGACACCTCCCGCGACTGTATCTTAAAATTCTTGGAGCTCAGGAAGTTCGACTGATTCTCGCGCACATTATAACCCAGGTTCAGCTGCGAGCTCAGCACTTCGGTCAGGTTCAGGCGGCTTATCAGCAGGTGGCTCAGCACGTTGCGGGTCTCCGTGCCGTTGGTGAGCAGCTGCTTTTGCTCGTTTTGCTGCACGGTATACTCCATGCCATACTTGGGGCTGCTGCGGTTAAAGTATACCGTGTGGCGCAACTGCTTCACCAGCGAGATAAGGAACTCATCCTCCACATCCTCACTGAAAGGATTGAAGCGCTGCCCAAGGTCGTTGTCGGTGGTTTTCTTGTTGATGCTGATAAAGCTGAGCATCGAGAAGTTGGAAAGCCTGGCCTTGATACCTGGCTCGTTTCGCCAGCTTCGGGGCGCGTTGGTCGTGAGGCGGTAGGTAAAAGTGTTGGTGTAGGCGTTCACGTACTCATCGGTGGGCAGGTAGATTTTGATGTAGCGACGCTGATCCACCGTTTGCGCCTCCAGGTAGTCGTTCAGGTTGTTGGGGTCGCCGCCGTCGCGCAGGTAGTAGGTGCCCAGCCCCGGCAAGGTCTCCTGAAAAATGTAGATGCGCTTGAGCTGCCGGCCGGTGCCTGTAGCATAGCTGAGTTCTGAGCGGAAGGCCCCGTCCACAAACGTGCCGTTGTAGTCAACTCTGGACTGGATGGTTTCCTCGTTTTTGCCGTTGCGCACCTGCAGCTTGCGGTAGGTGGCCTGCGCCTCCAGCGTATGGTCCTGCTTTAGCTTCTTCTGAAGTATGGCATTGTACGTCTGCGCCACCTCCGGGAAACCCATCGTGCCCACCCCGGTTGGGTAGCGGTCGCGGCGCTGTGCATAATCTAGGCGGAACTTCGTCTTGGTGGTATCGCCGCTTTCCAGGTAAAACAGGTGCTGTTCAAAGTACTGTGCCGAGCCTACCACAGAGTCGGTGTTGAGGGCAGTGAGACGGTTTTTGTCGAAGCTATACGTATAGCCAGGCGATATTTTACCCAGGTTATATTTCACATCCATACTTCCGCGGTACCACTGCGACTCGCGCTGCCCTTCCTTGCTGTCGAGCAGGAAAAAGCTGTTCTTAAACTCCAGCTTGCCCAGTTTTTTCAGTACATCCAGATGATGCTGCACCCCGTCGAGCTGCTCCTCGCGGTGGCGCCGGCTGATGCGGTAATTGAACAGGTTGGCGGCATCCTGCGCCGCCCCTACTGAGAAGTTGAAGATATGGTCCTCGGCCTTTTTGGTGTTGGTTAAGCTCCAGTCACGGTCAAATTCAATGGGGCGGTAGCGGTCGATAGGTTCAAAGTATTCGTCGGTATACTCATAGTTGAGCGTGCTGTTAAGTTTATACTTGCCCAGGAAGGCAATAGGCCTATCCTGCACCACGTAGCCCACGCGCAAGCCTTTGCCATTGTCATCCCCTGAGTCGATGTCGGAAAAGCGGTTAAGGTCATGTTGCGAGGCAGCCCCTTCGGCAAAGAAACTCACGCCTTTCTGCAACTCATAGCTACCGCCAAACGTGATGAGTTGCTTCTTGCGCGGCGTGGGCAACACCCGCACCGGTGCGTAGCTTCCCTGCCTTACACCATTTATAGGAGCTACCCAGCGGTAGGCACGGCCATTTACGGCACCATTCACCGCCACATAGTCGCCATTGCCGGAGCCCACATTGGTAAAGCTGACGCTGTAGTGCGCCGAATCGGGGTGGGTAGAGTATACGTAGATGCGTTCCAGGTTTTGGCCGTTGCTGTAGGCCGTGTCGCGGCGGGCGTACAGGATCTGGCCCGGGTCATAGGTCACACTGTCGGCACCCGAGGCGATGGCCTGGTTCAGGCTGTCGCCTATACTTGCCAGCAGGCGCTTTTGCTCGGAGTTCAGGCTCAGGTTCAGCAGACTGTTGGGGTTGTCGCTCTCGTTGTAGTAGTTACCGTATACTTTCAGCTTGCCCAGGTTCTGGTAGTGGTTCAGGTGGTAGATGCCCCGGCTGTAGTTCTGGTCCGAGTACTCAAAATCCACCCTAATCCGGGAGTTCTTGGTGATAACGTGCCGCGTGGTGAAGGTGATCTCCGCCTGGTTATAGTCTATCACATAATCGTAATCGTAGCCCCGCTGCAGCAGCACGCCATCCAGAAACACCCGTTCCGAGTTGGCCAGTACGATAATGAACAGTTCATTATTGGGGCCGCGCAAACGGTAGGGGCCCATCACGCCTTCCTGCGGTTGTATGGTTTGGGAGGCAAACTTTCCCTTCGATACCGAGGCCGCTACCGTAGTTACCCCCTGCCGTTCCGGACTTTTGCCCGTAACATAGCTGAAGGCGCCGCCCTGCACGTTCTTGTAAAACTGCATAAAGTAGGATGGTTTGCTCCGGAGAACCACATCGCCGGCGGTTAGCTGCCACAGCCGGTGCTGCAGTGTGATGTATACTTTGTCGAACTCCTGCAACTGCTGCGTATTGCCCTCCGGCTGAAACGGGATGTTTTGGTCGGTGATGGCTGCCGTTATACTGATGTCGTCCGTCAGCTTTCCGTCGAGCTGCAGGTTGAGGGCGGAGTTCACGAAAACGTTCTGCGTATTGCCAAACGACACGCCCCTGGAAATACTGCCCGTCTTGTTCAGCCCCGGCGTGCGAAAGATTTCCTCTTTGGTGCTGATATTCTCCTCGTAGAAAACGCCGCGCGGCGACCTTGTTTCCAGCTTGGCGATATCGCGTTTGAAGGCAGGCCGGGTCAGGCTCAGGGGCATCACCCTGAAACAGACCAGCACAGAATCAGGCAGCGGCAGCATGGTGCCCAGCGTATCGATGGCGACGGAGTCCGGGGCCGGAAAACGGGTAAAGGTGATGCTGTTGGAAGTATAATTATACTCGTAGCTGAAGGCCTCTGGGTTGGTGTGCTGCAGCGTAATGGAACTGGGCATAACCGTGAGGCTATCCAGCTCCTGTGGAAAATCGGCAACGGGCAACCACTTGCAGCGCTGGTTGCTGAGCGGGACCTGGGCAAGCAATGGCAGGCTCAACAGCCACAGCATCAGCACTATGCCCAGTCCTTTACTGTTCATCCTGAAGCGGTAGCTGAATAAAGAACGTTGTTCCCTGCCCTTCCTCCGTTTCGAACCAGATCTTGCCTCCGGCGCTCTCAATGCCGCGCTTGGCCACAGCCAGCCCAATACCCGACCCAGTATACTTTGTACTGAAGTTCGGGATAAATACTTTACCCTGTATCTCTTTGGGAATGCCGCTGCCATTGTCTCTGATCGAAATCAACACCTGCCGGCTATCTTGCAGTTCCAGGCGCACCTTTATATGCGGCTTGCGGCTGGATGGCACCGCCTGAATAGCATTGAGCAGCAGGTTGTTAAACGTGCGCACCATCAGGCTCTCATCCGCGTTCACCACCACCTCCCGCTCCGGAATCTGCTTGGTAAGTATGGCCGTGGCCGGGTCGTTGTGCAGGTCAGCGGCTTTGTGCAGGGCGGCGGCAATATCCATCGGCTCTGGCTTCGGCTCCGGCATGGAGGTAAAGCTCGAAAACGAGGAGGCAATGTCGTTGAGGATGTTTATCTGGGTAATGAGCGTATGCGAGATTTTCTCGATGAGTTGCTCGGTGTTCGGTCTTTTTTCCGCAATGGCCTTCTGCAGGTATTGCAGCGAGAGCTTCATAGGGGTAAGCGGGTTCTTGATCTCATGGGCCACCTGCCTGGCCATTTCGCGCCAAGCGGCTTCCTTCTCCTGCATGGCCAGTTCCTGCTTGTTTTGCTCCAGCGTCAGCAGCATGCGGTTGTACTCGCTCACCAGCATCCCAATCTCATCGGCGCCTTCATAGGCCAGCATCTCGTTCCTGCCCGTCAGGGAGGTTCGCTTCAGTTTTTCGGCCAGCATGCGCAACGGTACCGTGAGGGCGCGTGAGGCAAAGAAGGTGAGCACCAGGAACAGAATAAACATCACGGAGAAGATGTTCATGATGGTGGTAATCAGGTCTATCAGCTTTAGATCCAGCTCCTTCTCCGAATCAAAGAACGGGATACCGATAAAGCCGGCCAGCTCCGTTGGGTATGCTTCGTCGCGCAGGGGCAGGTAAATGGAGTTGAAGCTCAGGTTTCCGGCCTGCTCCTCCAGCAGCACACGCAGCGCCTGCCGCTCCGAGATAGCCGCGAAAGCCTCCGGGTTCACGAGCTTGGACAAAAGCCCTGTCTCAAATATCAGGGGTTGACTGGTTACCAGCAGCATGCCGTTACGGTCGTAGATGTTGATGTCTGCCTCTGCGATGGCGGCAATCTCGGTCACGCTTCGCTGCAACTGCCGCTGTCGCTGCAGCAGCCTGCGGCTAAGCTGCTGCGACAGATGCTCCTGTATGGCCTCACCGCGCTGCTCATACCTGGTCATCAGGTCTTTCTTATAGGAGGCCGTCACCAAGCCTGCCGTGGTTATACTTACCAGCAGCAATGGCAGCAAAATACCAAAGTTGAGGAAAATCTGGATTTTGGCACTGAAGTTCGGCCTGAAGTCGCGCAGCCGGTGCCGCTGCAGCAGCAGGTACAGCAAGCCGCTTAAGATAAGCCCCGCCACATAACTCAGAAACAGGAAAGAGAAATTCGAGAGCACCTCGCGCCCGCCATACTTGCCTGTGGTGATGATCAGGGTTTGCCCGTTGGTGCTCTGCACCCCGTAATGGTGCGAGTCATCCTGCGGAAGCCCCAGCCGGAACAGTTCCGGCTTGCTCAGCAGGTCGCGGTCGAAGTTGGTGGCGTAATCATACTCGCCCTCGCTGTAACGCAGCTTGTTGCCGCTGTAGATGGCATAACTGAGCATCTCAGGCCCAAACGGCTGGTTATACTTCTGGTCCACCAACAGCTCGGGCACCACACTGTTTGGCAAAAGCCGCTTCAGTGTCAGTTGCAGGGCTATGGTACCATAATGCGTGGCGCTGATAGGTACCTGTATCAGTTTGAGGTATGTCCTGGCGTTGTAGCGGGTGGGGTCTTTTAGCAGGAACAGATCCCTGTGCTCGGTGCGCATCTGCGGATGGTCAAATACCTGCCGGAGTTGTTGCAGGGTAATGGCTGAGGTGTCAGCGCTCTCCAGTGTTCTGCCCTGCCCGTCGAACAGCATGACGTTAATCTCATACTTGTCGAAGTAATCGCTCAGGTACTGCCGGGTTATTTTTCGCCTGATAAAGGAGGCATCCACATAGGGTCCCATCATCTTCATCCTGATCAGTTCATCCCCCGCAATCTCCGAGGCCACCTGGTTCAGCTGGTACTCCCCCAGAATATCGTTATCCTGCAGAATATTGAAGGCGAGGTTCTGCTTGTAGGTCTTCAGGTCGTTGTGGTAATGGGCAAACTGCGCCACCGCCCCGGTGATTGCACTCACAATCACCACCAGAAAAAAGAGCAGATACGTGCGGTAAGCAAAGCTGATGGCGTGCTTATGCTGGGAGGCAAGTATGATGATAGCCCAGAACAGGAGGCCTAGCAGGAGAACAGAAAACAATTCAGGCGTGAAAACCGCTGCAAACAGCAAGAGTATCGCTGAAATGATCATCAGCGCCTTATAGGGCCAAAACGTTGACTCCTTGGGCACCAGAACCGACACCATCGTGGCCAGCACATAGGTAAACATGCAAAGCGACAGGGTGTTGATCACCATAATGCCATACAGCACCACCTTGTACCTTGTAATCTCCAGCGACTGTGTTACATCCAGCAACAGGGGCGAGTTGTGGTAGATGCTGTAATAGAACCTGAACTGCAGCAACAACAGGAAAAAGAAGATCAGCATGCTCATGATAACCAGGTAACGGCTCCGCTCCCTTGGCATGGCCTGCAATTGAGAGGCCACACGGTTCATCCTGAAGAGGTAAATACCTGACCCCGCAACTGCTGCCAGCAAAAGTACATTCAGCAGCAAATCGCCCACCGACGGCGACCAGAAGGAGGCCGCGTAAAGCTTAGGGTCAAACAGCTCTACATCTACCACCGCGAAAGGAAGGTTCAGCAAGATCAGGGCCACCCGCATACTTCCCAGCAGCAACAGCAACAGCAGTATACCATGGCTGTAGGCCCCCTTCCGTAAAAACCGCCGACTGACACTGCTGGCAAAAAGTATAAAAAACACGATCCCAGCCACAAACAAACCTACCTGCAGCCGCACATAGCCCGAGGTTTTGTGCGATTGCTCAAAGTTCAGGGAGAAGAGGAACTGCCCCTCAGCCGTATAGACCTGCGGCAAGGAGGGCTCGGGGGTAAGGATAAGCTGCAGGTTTGCCTGCTGAAACACCTCCTCATCGAGTTTCGGTTTCAGGTAAGCGTTGTTAATCCGGTAATCTATCTGCAGCGGAATGTATACATCTATGGTATACGGTAACCTTTGCTGCCGAACCACCACAAAGCGCCCATACTCGTTCTCAATGGCAAAAACGCCCTGCGCCACGGGCGGAAGGTCTGGCTGCGGCGCAATGGTGTGGCTGGACCAAAAAACCAGGTTCTGCATGCGGTAAACGAAAACCGGGTAATCAGCCTTCTTCAGCAGCGTCGAAAAGGAAATAGTGTTCTGCCCCAGGTTAGCGAATATACGCTCTCCCTGTTGGTTAGCCTTATCGATGCAGTGGTGTACGCGTTGGGTAATCCGTTCGGCTTCTTCCTGATGGTCCTGCTTTGTAGAGCCTGGCGAAAGCCAGTTAAAATGCAGTGTCGCTATCGCTATAAAGCACAGCAACGACGCGAGGAATAGCAGAAATGGCGTAAGCTTCCGGTTCAAGGCAAGGTAGTTTAACCACTAAAGTAAGTAAAAGACGGGATAAGCGCTATACTTCAAGAATCGTGCTAATGTATCGTTACCAGAGGGCGGGCCTCCAAACATGAAGCATGGCAGCCATAAAAAAGATGCCTATACACTGCAGCAGTGGCTGCAGTGTATAGGCATCAACCTCTTAGAGCCTTTACCCTTAGGCTTTATTCGTTTTTTTACGGCTATTCTTGTACCACAGGAAACCGACAGTACCGAGCAAAACATAGGGTATAACCATCAGATAGAGTATACCCATGTTCAGGCCACTGCCTACTTCGTTGCCCGACGCATCACTTCCGCTTCCTACGTTAGACTCCACTGTAGCCCGGCACATGGCACACTGGCTGTACGCGTCCGTGGAAACAAACACGAGCACGAATGCCAGTGTTAAAGCCATCAGTACTTTCGATATGTTCTGTCTCATCACTTCTGGGAAATATGGTAGTAAGATAATTATGCGTAATAGGGTGAGATCAGCAAGTACACCAATACCCCTGTTACGGCTACATATAGCCAAATAGGGAACGTCCATCTAGAAATACGACGGTGGCGCTTGAGTTGATTCGTAATGCCAAAGTATACTGACAGCAGCACCAACGGTACAATCACAATTGCCAGCACAATATGTGTTAGAAGTATAAAATAGTAGATGTACTTCAGCAAACCGTCACCTCCGTAAACAGTGCGCTGCCCCAGGAAGTGGTAGGTTACGTAAGACACCAAAAACACCGCCGACAAACCGAAGGCAAATAGCATGGCCCTTCTGTGCACTTTCGTGTTGCCGCGTTTCACGTTCACATACCCCACTACCAGCGTAATAGCCGTGATAGAGTTGATGAAGGCATGGAAGCCAGGCAGGTAAGACACGTCCACATTCGCGTCACCTGATTTAGGCATAAAAAACAACAGCGCCACGAGTACCGGTATGGCCACCGAAAGGATGGCTATTACGGTCATGAATTTGCGATCGCGCTCGTTTGTCAGGTTATTTTCTCTTACTGTATTCATCCAGCAACACGTTAATTTCAAGTACAAGGCGGTCTACATCTTCAGGATCGGTACCTAAATAAACGCCACGAACTTTTTTTTCTTTATCAACCAGCACAAGCCGGTTACTTGGCATGTACCTATCTTCCTGCTTCTTGTAAGGCTCCTTAAAGCCAACGGCTAGGGCGGCAACTTCTGCTGTATCACCTGTTAGGACGTACCATTTAGCTTCCAAAGGCTTATACTCCTTCGCTAGTTGCTTCAATCCGTCGTTAGTACCGGCACTGTCCTGCATCGCAAAGGTAACAAGTTTCACCTGCTCAATGTTTGCAAAAGCTTCCTGCACGCGCACAAACTGTGAAAGTATGGTCTGACACTCGCGCTCACACGCTGTACCGGTAAAATGTGCCACATATACAGTACCATCCAGGTCTTGCTGGGTAATGCTTCCACCTGAAAGCTTTTCCAGCTTAAAGGACGGCACCTGCTGAAACACGGTATCACCTGCAGCATCGTATACCACATCACCTTCCCTATCGAGTTTGGGGTAGTATGTTTTCAGTGAGAAATGGTGCGTCCCGAAGACACTGATAAACACAAAAACAAGAATAGGCACTAATAGTAGGAGACCTAATATTAGTGCCTTTATAGGTTTCATCAAGAAAGTATACTTTGCTATTTAAAGTAGTTCGTTATGGACTCGTAGTAATAGCTACCCTCTGCCAGCAGTGCCACCATCAGCCATACCACCAACGCCAGCGGGATGATGATAGACCAGATAAGCGACTTTGCCTCATGCTTCAGGTGCATGAACTCCGCCACGATGTAGAATGCCTTAAAGATCGTCAGGATGATGAAAATAGCGTTACGGGCTGTACCTGCGTCCATTGTAAAGGCGAAGAGGAACTCAAGTGCCGTTAGTCCAACAAGTATGAAAAACGTTCTCCAGATAGCCTTTGTCTGCGGCTTAGGAATCTCAGCTGTTTGTTGAAAATCGTTTTCGATGTGATGTGCCATAGTGCTGTGATATGTTTCTGTGATGCCGGCTTTTTAAACGGCATCAACCAAAAGCTTTCTTTAAAATTAGATCAGGTAGAAGAAGGTAAACACGAATACCCAAACAAGGTCAACGAAGTGCCAGTAAAGGCCTATCTTTTCAACCATCTCATAGTGTCCACGTTTGTGATACACTCCGTTTACGGTGCTGATGAAGGCGACAATCAGCAGCGTCCAGCCAATAAATACGTGGAAGCCGTGGAACCCTGTGATAAAGAAGAAAAGGTTAGCGAACAACGGCGGGCCATACTGGTTAAAGGCCATCGAGGCACCATGGTATGTAGTGCCATCCGGCAGCAGCATGCCTTCATCTGTACCAACTATAAAGTGCGTCCATTCCCAGGCCTGGCAAGCAAGGAAAGTAGCGCCAAACAGAATTGTCCAGAGCAACCACTTCTCAACATCCTTCTTGTCCATGCGGTGTCCTGCCTCCACTGCCAGCACCATCGTTACTGAGCTGAAGATCAGGATCATCGTCATCAAAGCCACAAAAGCCAGTGGCAGGTCTACCCCATGAAAACCAGGGAAGGCGTTAAATACTTTTTCCGGGATTGGCCACCACTCCGTGGAGAAGGTAAACGCTTCAGCTTCACCAGTGTATGGTGTGTGCGCATGGCGGGTCAGTCCGTAAACAATAAGAAAAGCACCAAAGGTAAAAGCGTCAGAGAGCAGGAAAAACCACATCATGAGTTTACCATAGCTCGCCTTCATTGGTTCGTTACCACCGTCCCAAGTACCCGACTTAGGTGCTTCCAGCGTAGTTGAAGTAGACATAGTGTTATGTATTGAAAAGCGTGTTTAGTGATTTAATCTTAAGAATACGTACAAATATAGCCAAAGTCCACCTAAAAAGTGCCAGTACACCGTGCACAATTGTATACGCAGCATTTTCTTAGAATGCACCCGGTATTTCAGGCTGCTGCTCAGCACAATCGCCACAAATATTAGCCCCGTAATGAGGTGGAAACCGTGAACACCGGTGAGAACATAGAGAAAAGAACCTGCAGGGTTACTGCCTGTACCGCCAAAATAAATGTTATGCTGCACCAGGTCCGCCCATCCGTACCACTGCCCTACCAGGAAAGCAATGCCCAGGCCAAGGGTCAGAAATAACATCAGCTTCAATCTTCCCACGTTGTTTTCCTTAGCTGAGTTATGAGCCAGTTGCATGGTCACGGAGCTAAGTATGATGACAATCGTGTTCACCAGAAGTATACCTGGAAGGTTAAACTCCAGCCAGTTTCCTTCTTCTCTTCTTACGATGTAAGCACTTGTAAAAGCCGCAAACATCATAATAATACTAATAATAATCAACCACAGGGAAAACTTTAGCGGATGCACGCCGTGGTCGTTATCTTCTTCTATAGGAAAATTAGCCATTACCATACCTAAATTTTATCTAACACAAAGGCAATCTGCACAATAGGCAGATATAAAAATGATCCAAACATGATACTCATGGCCGCTTTCTTAGAGCAGGTGCGCATCAGGTAAAATGTCTGAGCCAGGAACAACACGCCGCATACAACCGCAATCATAGCCGAGGTAATCCCTGTCATGCCGAACTGCAGCGGCAGCAGACTCATCGGAATCAACACCAGCGTATAAGTCATAATCTGGATAGCTGTTTTCAGGTTTTTACCACCAGCCATTGGCAGCATCTTAAAACCAGCTTTCTTGTAATCATCATCCAGCACCCAGGCAATGGCCCAGAAGTGCGGAAACTGCCAGAAGAACTGTATGCCGAATAGTATGACTGCCTCGATCTCAATAGCGCCGGTCGCAGCTACCCACCCAATTAGTGGAGGCATTGCCCCAGGTATGGCACCGACAAATACACATATAGGGCTAATTTGCTTTAGAGGCGTATAGATAAACCCATAAAGCACCAGCGACAGGAGCGAAAGTGCAGCAGCAAGCGGGTTAAAGTATAAACCTAGCAGCAAAGTACCTGCAGCTGCCAAAAGCAGGCAGAAAACTGCAGCCTCTGTTACAGTTACGTTCCCTGTCGGAAGAGGCCTCTTGGCTGTGCGCTTCATCAGCTTGTCCAGATCTTTTTCTATGATCTGATTGATGATGTTTGCTGCACCCGTCACCAACAATCCTCCAAGCATTACCAGCCCGATATCAAACCACCGGGCATTCGGGTTTCCTAGTATAAAACCTATAGCACTGGAAAAAGCAACAGTTAGGCTAAGCCTGAACTTCAGTAACTGAAAATATGCTGTTGCTTTATTCATGGTAGAATCATGCAGTAGTGTATCGGTCTTGGTCGTATACATCATTTATGAACAACTACTTGCGGTACTGGTGCCTTTTTTGAGGCGTAATAATAAATAATCAGAATCTGAAACTGCACCCCGAACAGCAAAGCTGCAAAAGTAAGGTGTAGTGGTTGTAGTACTGGTGGAATGGCAAAGTATGCCATAATGATACCGAATACTATCTCTGCCCCAACCAGCATAAGCATTACATTTGTCAGCTTTGAAAGTTGCCTGTTCTGTAATTTATAGAGCTGTAGGGCCACATATACATGCAGGGCCACCAACAATATTGAAAACGTTCTGTGGACATAGAAGCTAACTCCTAACTGATCAACCCACGTTTCCCTGTTAGCTCCTCCCGTCATGGAGGAAATAAGATCTACCTCTTCTCTTACCTGTGTTCCTATAAGGATCTGACCAAAGGTTAAAATAGCCAACAACCACATTCCAGCGCCAATCTTCGGCATGTAATTATACTTCACTGTAATGCTGTCTTTGCTGGCACGTGTCACAGCATACTGCAACATCGCCACCAAAACCAGCGCCAGTGCCATATGGATGGTGATGGTAACGGGAAGTAAGTTTGTAGAAACTACAATGGAACCAAGCCAGCCTTGAAACCCGACCAACACCAAGCTTCCCAGGGCCAGGTAAAAGACTGCTTTATCGCTCTTTAAATAAGGACGAGCATAAATAACAGTCAGGAAAATAAAGATACCGATCAGTGCCCCCACAAGCCGATTGATGTACTCGATCCAGGTTTTCGTTACATTAAACTCCGTCTCAATGTACTGGCTGGGATGCGAGAAAATGGCGTCAGCAACTTTATCAAAGCCCAGTTTATCCAGGTAGCCCGCAAGCCTTTGGTTCTTTTCGATCCGCTGATGCTTGTAAACCTCCAGGTAATCCTCTGGCAATTGGCTAACATCAGTCGGAGGAACCCAACTGCCAAAGCACTTTGGCCAGTCCGGGCACCCCATTCCTGAACCTGTGCTTCGCACGATTCCTCCGACTAATATTAGAAAGTAAACAGCAAATACTGTTAGTACTCCAATTCTTCTAAATCTTTTGTATTGAGAAGATTTGTTAGCCATTATAAGCCTTATTCAAAATCTTTCTCGTTCGGCAAGTTGGAAGACTGCGTCTGTGAGAAAGGAACTGTCTGTGGAATATAATCTTCAGCAGCACCTGGCTTGCTGTAGTCATATGGCCATCTGTAAACTGCTGGAATCTCGCCGGGCCAGTTACCGTGGCCTGGCAGAACAGGTGTAGTCCACTCCAGCGTGTTAGAGTGCCATGGGTTCTCGGTAGCTCTCCTACCGCGGAAGATACTGTACACAAAGTTGAACAGGAAGATGAACTGCGCAACAAAGCCAAAAATCGCAGCAAGACTGATAAAGGTGTTCAGGTCGGTGAAGATGTTGAACGTTTCAAAACCTGTCCAGTTATAGTATCTTCTTGGGAAGCCGGCAATACCGATGTAGTGCATTGGCATGAACACCAGGTATACGGCTATAAATGTCAACCAGAAGTGAATGTAGCCGAGCTTTTCATCCATCATTCGGCCAAACATTTTAGGATACCAGTGGTACACACCGCAGAACATACCAAAGAATGCAGCAGCACCCATTACCAGGTGGAAGTGAGCCACTACGAAGTAGGTATCGTGCAACTGAATGTCCAGCGCTGAGTTACCCAGGATAATCCCTGTTAAACCACCTGAGATGAAGAGTGATACGAAGCCAATGGCAAACAACATGGCTGCCGTGAAGCGAACATTGCCTCTCCAAATAGTAGCAATCCAGTTAAACACCTTCACCGCCGACGGTACGGCAATGATCAGGGTCAGGAACATGAAGACCGAACCCAGGAAGGGGTTCATGCCGGTCACGAACATGTGGTGTGCCCATACTACGAAAGAAAGTACAGCAATGCCCACCATTGAACCAATCATAGCTCGGTAACCGAAGATCGGCTTACGGGCGTTAGTAGCAATTACTTCAGAAACAAGACCCATAGCAGGAAGGATCACAATGTATACTTCCGGGTGGCCCAGGAACCAGAACAAGTGCTGGAAAAGGATAGCGCTACCACCTGTGTTTGACAGAGCTTGCCCTGCTATATAAATATCAGAAAGGAAAAAGCTTGTCCCGAAGCTACGGTCAAAAATAAGCAACAGCGCTGCGGATAGTAACACCGGGAATGCCAGAAGACCAAGTACTGCAGTCAGCAGGAATGCCCAAATCGTGAGCGGAATCTTGGTCATTGACATGCCTTTGGTACGCAGGTTAATTACTGTGGTGATATAGTTTACACCGCCCAGCAGCTGCGATACAATAAACAGAGCCATGGAAATCAACCACATGGTCATACCATCCCCTGAGCCCTGGATAGCTTCTGGAAGTGCACTTAGTGGAGGGTAAACCGTCCAGCCACCAGCTGCAGGTCCTGTCTCGATGAACAGCGACCAGAACATGATAACACTGGCTATAAAGAACACCCAGAAAGAAAGCATGTTCATAAAGCCGGAGGCCATGTCGCGGGCCCCAATCTGTAACGGAATCAAAAAGTTACTGAAAGTACCGCTCAGGCCCGCCGTCAGCACGAAGAACACCATGATGGTACCATGCATGGTTACCAGTGCCAGGTAGAACTCCGGGTTCAGCTTTCCATTTTCAATCCAGCCTCCCAGGATTGGCTCCAGGAAAGTGAACGTTGCCTCTGGCCAGCCCAGTTGCAGACGGAAAAGGATAGACAAGAAACCACCAACAAATGCCCAGAAAATACCCATAAACAGATACTGCTTGGCAATTACTTTATGGTCTAGGCTGAAGATGTACTTCTCAAAAAAGTTTTGATCGTGGTGATGCTCATCATGCTCTTCATGCACATGATGTACATCCCTGGTCATCGAAATATCTGTACTCGACATATTCTTTAAAGAATTTTATATGCTACAACTCAGTTTTCAATTCTTCAGCTGTTCCCTATTCTGCATCAGCTACCAGTACTGCTGAAGGCTCCTGCTGGAATTTAGCCAGTACCTGTGGGTTTTGCTCCACAAAAGGCTTTTGGCTAGCCAGCCATGCCTCGTAATCCTCTGGCTCATCTACGATGATAACATAGCGCATCGCAAAGTGACCACGACCGCAGATCTCAGTACAAGCCAGCTCATACTTAAAGTCCGGGTTACCGGTCTCGGTAGCCATCTCAGCTGTAGTCTTGGTTGGTACAAACCAGAACTTAGTAGGCATGCCTGGCACTGCGTCCATTTTCAAGCGGAAGTGCGGCATAAACACACTGTGAATCACATCTCTTGATCTGATTTTCAGCAATACCGGTTTGCCCTTCGGAACATGGATCTGAAGCGGGTTGATGATGTCATCGTGCGAGTTTGGGTCACTGAAATCTACACCCAGTTCATTAGTAGCATCAATCAAGGAAGTTTTGGCCACGCCAAGTTTGCCATCCGGTCCAGGGTAGCGAACCATCCAGTTAAACTGCTTACCCACGATTTCTACCACCACTGCGTCTTCAGGGGCAGCGCTGGTGATTTTTGTCCAGGTTTGCCAGCCACCGAATACCAGCAGTGCCATAACAACAGCAGGAATCATTGTCCAAACGATCTCTAGCTTGTTATTGTGCGGGTAATAATATGCGCGCTTGTCATCTTTGTGCTGGTACTTGTAAGAGTAGATAAACAGCAATATCTGTGTAATGACGAACACAATACCGATAACAATCATGGTTGTCCAGAACAAATTGTCTGTCCATTCACCATGCAGAGATGCCAGCGGAAGGTTCATGTCATCCCAGGCATCTACAAATGACCAGGCAAACGCTGCGCCACCTACTATCAGGAAGAGTAGCAGCATCATACCATTCACGCGGTTGCTAACTTTTGTTGTACCGGCTGCCCGCTCCGTTGATCCTCGGAAAATCGACGCAAGCGTTCCTATCCTGAAAAGCAGGTACAGGATAACCAGTAATAGAATAATGGATAAACCAATGGCGATCGTAATCATTATATAACGCTTTTAGTATAGTCTCTAAACATGATGGTGTACACTCTCCTCCAGGAACGGGTGATTTACAGGCACCAAAGAGGCTTTTGTGAGTCCCTTTGTGAAGGCCAGCAAGAACACGCCTAGGAATACGAGCGCTGTGCCGATCTCAATGAATCCAATACCTGCATCAGTTCGTAATGTGCCTGGCATCATCATCAGGTAGAAGTCGAACCAGTGTCCGATAAGGATGGCAATCGTCACGATTTTCAACATGATCATCTGACGCTTCGCATCTCTTGTCATCAGAACAAGGAAAGGGAACACAAAGTTAACCACAAGGTTCGCATAAAAGATCCAGGTATACTGGCCGTTATTTCCGCTAAGTCTTTCAGTAAAGTAAATTACCTCTTCCGGCATGTTAGCATACCAGTACAGCAGGAACTGGGAGAACCAGATGTATGTCCAGAAGATGGAGAAAGCAAACACAAATTTACCCAGATCGTGCAGGTGGTTGGCGTTTACCATCTTAAGATACCCGTTCTGCTTCAGAATGATTACGGTAAGCGTGATAGCAGCAAGGCCCGATACCCACCAGCTTGCAAACACATACCAGCCAAACATCGTAGAGAACCAGTGGGTATCAATGGACAACACCCAGTCCCACGCTGAAGTAGAAGAAGTAATACCAAAGATTACCAGGAAGATAGCTGAAATGCGAATGCTTTTATGGTAGGAATTTGTGCCACCATTCAAGTCTTCATTGAGAGCCTCTTTTCTAAGCCACAGAGAAAACCAAATCCACAAACCGAAGTATAAAACCATTCGGATCAGGAAGAAGGCTGTGTTCAGATAGCCCGACTTTCCGGCAATGATTGGATCGTAACGGTCATCGTTGATATCATACAGGTAATCGTGTGTCCAGTGGAAAATGTCATGTCCGCCAAACAGGAAAACCACCAGCATTACCGCACCACCTATCGGCAGGAAGTAGTTTAGCGCCAGTGCAACCCTTTTAATCAGTACAGACCAACCTGCATACGCCACATATTGTACGGCTACGAAGAAGGTGCCAATAAGGGCGATACCCGTAAAATAAACGTTATTCAGCCACAAGTTCACGAACAAGCGCTTCGACCATGAGGCAGGCTCATGACCCGCAGCCTCACCGTGACCTGCTCCCCCACCTGCGGCCATAAAAATGATACCTGCTATAAGTAAAACCACACCTACAGCTATCATTAAGAAAAACTTGTTATTTGTTTTTCTGGAAATGATGAGTCTTTCTTCTGTCATTATCCCTTTATTTTATGCCTTAGTCTTAGTTATTAGGAGTTCCGGTTACAGGGTTTTCGGTTCCGGTTTCAGCAGCTTCCTGAGAAGCCTCATCAGAAACTGTTGTGCCTGTCTCCCCTTTCTGTAGTTGCTGTACATACATCACGATTTTCCAACGTTCTTCGGGGTTTACCTGAGAACCGTGTGGAAGCATACGGCCGCGGCCATACGTGATAACATGGTAAAGATGACCGGCAGGAAGTTCAGCAACTCGACCGGCAGTATAGGATGGCACACCTTTGAACTTCTGCCCTACCAGGCCCTGGCCATCACCTTCAGCACCGTGGCAAGGTGAGCAAAAGCGAGTATAAAGCACCTTACCCTCGGCCAGGTTTGCTGATGTCGGTTTTAGAGGATTCTTTAACTCTGCGCCGGCAGATTCGGCATTGTCTTCAGATAAGTACAGGTTGTACCCTTGCTTTCCACGCGCGATGGTGCCTTTCACAGGCTCACGCATGTTCATACCAGCCGGGTTAAACTTGTTCTCTTTGATTTGAGAATAAGGGTCCAAAGGTACTGAGTGGTACATGTCCGGGGCGAACTCCAGCCCTGGGTCTTGATCGTTACTGCAGGAAATGAGAACTGCAGCAGAGAAAAGTACAGCGGAGGCTTTAAAGCCAGTGTTTATGAATCTTTTCATTATTTTACTACCTCCTTCTCATTAACCTCAATAGCACCGTTAGAGCGAAGCAGGTCATTCAGAGCGGCCACATCGGTTACCCCTTCCTTTACTTCTATTGCCATTACAAACTTATCGTCTGTTGAGCGCTTGTCAAAAACATTCACTTTCATTGAGGGTTTCAGCTTGGACACGATGAAGAATGTGATCACCATGCCGAACGCACTGAAAAGAACCGTTAATTCAAATGTTACCGGGATGAACGATGGCAGTGCGATGTGCGGCTTACCACCAATAATCATCGGCCAGTCAAAGCCCATCATCCAAATCTGCATCCACAAAGCGAAAGACATACCTGTAAGGCCTGCAAAGAAAGCCACAATCGGCAGCCTTGAGCGCTTAATGCCTAACACATCGTCAATGCCGTGCACAGGAAAGGGAGAAAATACGTCGTAAATCTTTGTACCGCCTGCGCGGATGTTTTCGATGGCTGTCAGCAGCACATCTTCATCATCATAAATGCCTAGAATAAACTTTTTATTCATTGTGATGTGTATTAGAGTTCAAATCCTTATCAGTGGCATGCATTGTAGCAGCGCTTTTCGGGTGTTTCACCTCCGATGAAGACTTCAGGATGGCCTTCACCTCCGCCATATTGATCACCGGGAAAAACTTACAGAACAGCAGGAAGAGCGTAAAGAACAGTCCGATAGTGCCTACATATACCCCAACATCGATGATGGTTGGCGAGAACATTGCCCAGGAGGATGGCAGGTAGTCTCTGTGAAGCGATGTTACGATGATTACGAAACGCTCGAACCACATACCGATGTTTACGAAGATAGAGATGATGAAGGTGGCGGTCAGGCTTCGTCTGATTTTTCTGAACCAGAAGAGCTGAGGGGTAATTACGTTACAGGTCATCATAGACCAGTAAGCCCACCAGTAAGGACCGAAAGCACGGTTGATGAAGGCATACTGCTCATACTCCACGCCTGAGTACCATGCAATGAAGAACTCCGTTGTATAAGCAATACCTACAATAGAACCCGTCAGGATGATTACCTTGTTCATCGACTCGATGTGCTCCAGCGTGATGTAGTCTTCCAGGTAGAACACCTTTCTGGTGATAATCATCAGGGTAAGTACCATCGCGAAGCCAGAGAAGATTGCACCAGCCACAAAGTATGGCGGGAAGATGGTAGTGTGCCATCCCGGAATTACAGAGGTAGCAAAGTCGAAGGATACGATAGTGTGCACTGAAAGTACCAGAGGGGTAGCCAGACCAGCCAGAATCAGGGAAACTGTTTCGTAGCGAGACCAGTGCTTGGCCGAACCAGTCCAGCCGAATGACAGTAGCGCGTAGGCTCTTCTGGCAATCGGACCAGTTGCTCTGTCGCGGATGGTGGCAAAGTCCGGAATCAGGCCAATGTACCAGAACACGAGCGATACCGAGAAATATGTCGAGATCGCGAATACGTCCCAGAGAAGCGGTGAGTTAAAGTTTACCCACAGTGAGCCAAACGTGTTTGGCAGTGGGAGTACCCAGTAAGCCAGCCAAGGGCGGCCCATGTGCAGTACAGGGAACATAGCCGCACAAATTACGGCGAAGATCGTCATCGCCTCAGCTGCACGGTTAATGGAAGTTCTCCACTTCTGGCGGAACAGCAAAAGGATGGCTGAAATCAGCGTACCAGCGTGACCGATACCCACCCACCACACGAAGTTGGTGATGTCCCATGCCCAACCTACTGTCTTATTCAAACCCCATTCGCCGATACCATACCAAAGTGTGCGGTATACAGAGTAGATAAATATAGCTAAGCCAACCAGTGCAACGGCAAGGGCAGCCGCCCAACGAACGTTGGGCTTGGCCTCCACCTGTCTGCAGACATCTTCCGTGATGTCGTGGTATGTTTTACCCCCCGTTACCAGAGGCTCTCTTATCGGAGATACATGCTGCATAAAGCTCTCAGTATTTAATGTTAAGCTAAGTTTCTAATTTTAGTCAGGTATGTGATGTTCGGCTGAACGTTCAATTCTTCCAACACGTGGAAGGCACGCTCACCCTGCTGACGGGCCAGTATCTTAGAGATACGGCTTTCAGGGTCCTTCATGTCACCGAACACGATTGCCTCAGTAGGGCAAGACTGGGCGCAGGCCGTCACGATTTCGCCGTCTTTCGGTCTTCTGTTCTCGCGTTTTGCCTCCAGCTTACCTAACTGCACACGCTGCACGCAGAAAGAGCATTTCTCCATCACACCCCTGCCACGCACTGTCACATCCGGGTTCAGCACCATCTTGCCAAGGTCGTTGTTCATCGGCTCGTTAAAGCCGAACTTATCGTTGTTGGCATAGGCAAACCAGTTGAAGCGACGCACTTTGTAAGGGCAGTTGTTCGCGCAGTAACGTGTACCTACGCAGCGGTTGTAAGCCATCTGGTTGATGCCTTCCGAGCTGTGCATGGTAGCGGCAACAGGGCACACTGTCTCGCATGGCGCGTGGTTACAGTGCTGGCAAAGCATCGGCTGGAAGATAACGGTTGGGTTATCGGCCGGGTGCTCCATCTCAGCGTAATCCTTCGGCTCATGCTCCTTGGCGCTGTAGTATCTGTCGATGCGCATCCAGTGCATCTCACGACGCATCAGCACCTCGGCTTTACCTACCACCGGAATGTTGTTCTCCACGTTACAGCTCATCGTACAGGCGCCACATCCGATACAGGAGTTCAGGTCGATGACCATACCCCAGTGGTGGTTCTTGTACTCGTAGTCATCCCAAAGAGAGATGGCAGCCGGTTTAGCCGGACCCTCGTGTGTGGCAATGCGCACATACTTGGTCACCTCTTTCGGGTTCTCCTTATACTTAGCGAAGGAGTTCTCCTGCACCACAATACGGTCCATGATAGTATGGTGCGTCTGTGTTTGTGCAATAGGAGAAGTAGCGTTAGTTTTCTCAAGCTTAACGCCGCTTGTATACAATACAGCGCCGTCATTTACCGTTGCTATACTATAAGCGCTTGCGCCCAAGCCTTTGGCAACTGGCATTACATCCAGGTCACGGCCAAAGCCCATAGCAATAGCCACTGTGCCGTTAGCCTGTCCTGGTTGGATAAGGGCTGGCAATTCAATGCTTTCGTTGTTTGCAAACGTAACTTTCAGCACATCGTCCTGCTTAACGCCCATATCCACAGCCATCTGGCGCGGCATCGCCACGTAGTTACCCCAGGTAGCCTTAGAAACCGGATCTGGAAGCTCTTGCAGCCATGGGTTGTTCGAGTTCTCGCCTCCGGCACCCATGGACACTTTCTCATATACTACGGCCTCAATAGCGGATGGCTGTATTTTTCTGATAGCGCTTGATGCCGTTGAAGCAGGTGCGCTTACTTTCAGCAGACTCGTGCCGTTTTCCAGCACGCCATCGTGCACCGCTTTTTCCCATCCTTCGTTAAAGTTTCCGCTGATAACCGTTCTCCAGTTATTGCGCATGTACTCGTAGAAGTCTGTGCTTTGGTTGCTCCACACCAGCAGGCTGTCCTGCATCTGGCGCGTTGTAAAGATTGGGCTGATTACCGGCTGAGAAATGCTCAGGAAGCCTCTCTTCGGCTCAAAGTCGTTCCAGGACTCCAGGTAATGGTGGTCCGGCGTTACGAAGTCAGCCAGTTTAGCTGTCTCCTCTACCCTATCTGCAAAAGAAACCTTCAGACCTACTTTCTGTAAGCCGGAAGCTACTCTGGCAGCTAGCGGGTGGTTGTAAACAGGGTTCGCATTGTAGAAGAACACAGCACCTACGGAGCCAGCGTTCATTTCTTCAATCAAACGGAGCATCGCCGCGTCGTTACCCTGCTTCACATAGTATGGCGCAGCAGTATCGATCGTAGAGCCTTCGGCGCCAAGGGCCGTGTTGATGGCCTTCACCAGTTCCTGAACACCTGGGTCGTTCGAGCCGGATACTACCAGCGCTTTGCCTCTGTTTGCCTGCAGGTCTTTCACAACAGTAGCCAGCAACTTGGCATCCACAGCCGTTCCTGAAGCGGAACCACCTGTTACCGCGCTGTGAAGTGCAGACACGAGGGCTGCCTCCTCAGATGGCTTGATAGGCACGCGCACGTCGGCGTTTGAACCAGTAAGCGACAGGATTGTCTCAAACTGGTAGTGACGCGACATTGCTGGGTTGTCAGGGTTAATTTTTCTGGTCTCGATGTATTGCTTTGCAAACGGAACCGGAGCTACCCAGGTGCCCAGAAAGTCAGCGTTGATACCTACAATGATATTGGCTTTGCTGAAATCATACCCTGGGATAACACCGCCGTTAGCCTGAAGCAGGCCGGAAGCAGAGTTAACATCATAAGTCACGTGCTCAAAGTTGCCGAAGCGGGAGCCGAACTCATCGATAAGCTTTTTAGTGGACGGGCTGATGATAGTAGAAGACACGAAAGCCACTTTGCCGCTCACATTGGCAAGGCGGGACTTAATCTGGTTATCAACCTCCTCCCATTTCGCCTCCTTTCCAGCAATCAGCGGGAAGCGCAGGCGGTTGTTATCGTACAGGCCAAGCAGGGAGCCTTGTGCCTTCGGGCTTGTTCCCAGTGGCGTAAGTCCTGAGCTTGGGTTTGGTTCAATCTTAATTGGACGAGCTTCACGGGTCTTTACCAGGATGCTGTTGTAATCTCCGCCCTGGTAGAACGTAGAAGCATACCAGTTGGCAACGCCTGGCTCAACGTCAACGGGCTTGTTCAGGTATGGGATTGCCTTACGCACCGGAGCCTCACAAGAAGCCAGTGATACGGCTGCCATGCTAAAGCCCAGCAGTTTTAAGAAGTCACGGCGGTGAGTTTTTCCGCTTGAAGCAGATTCTCCCCCCTCCGCTCCATTGATCGGCAGGAATTCTGGAAACTCGTTATGAGCATGCTTTTCGAATTCAGGAGTGTTTTCCAACTCCTCAATTCCTTTCCAGTATTTTATTCTGTCTTGCATATTATATCTAGAAAACTCGAATGCTAAATAAAATGGATATTGATTAGTAGTGGCACTTAGAACACTCCGAGCCACCGTTGGAAGACACTGTGAAGGCACCTTTAGAAGATGATTCGTGCAGCTCTACCAGCTTATCGTAGTAGCCGTTACCCTCTGTGTTCAGCGGCGTTTCGCGGTGACAGTCTATACACCAGCCCATGGTGAGGGGAGAATACTGGTAAACCACATCCATTTCCTGGATTGGGCCGTGGCAGGTCTGGCACTCTACGCCACCCACCTGCGTATGCTGCGAGTGGTTGAAGTAAGCCAGGTCCGGCAGGTTGTGGATACGAACCCACTGAATCGGCTCGTTGCGCTCAATGGCTCTGTAAATCTTCTGGATCTCGGCCGACTCCGTTTTGATCTGGCTGTGGCAGTTCATACAGATGTTTGCCGAAGGAATGCTGGCGCTTTTGCTCTCGTATACTGTTGTGTGGCAGTAGTTACAGTCAATCTGGTGCTCACCTGCGTGCAGTTTGTGCGAGAAAGCGATTGGCTGCTTCGGCGCATACCCCTGCTGAATACCGATGCCCATTGTCTTCTCAATAGTCAGATCCAGCAACACTACCACAAAGATCAGCACAACCAATGAGCGGACAGCGTTGGATTTGTACACTTTGGAGAAGTCGAAGCGCTGGTTAACCACCTCAGCATCATACTCGTTCAGCTGACGGTTCTTGTTCAGGTAGTTCTTCAGGAGGGAGGTAATCAGAAGCAGTGTCACCACCAGCACAATCAGCACGATAATCAGCACCACCAGCACAATGTCCAGGTAACCTCCTATGGCGCCAATGGCGTCCGTTCCTACATTCTCTCCGGCAACAGCTCCCTCTGGACCGGCAGCAGGTGCAGAAACCACACCTTTACCTGAGTCGATGTAAGCGAAGATAGACTTGATCTCGTCGTCAGAGAAGGCGAATGAAGGCATCGCCTGCTTGTTGAACTGATTGTAGATAGCCACTGCATCAGCATCACCCGACTGGATGAGTGCCTGTGAGTTTTTCGTCCAACTGATCAACCATGACTCGCTGCGCTTCTTTGTCACACCCTGCAAGCCTGGGCCTACAATCACGTCGCTGCCAGCAGAGTGGCAAACGGCACAGTTGTTCTTAAAAAGCGCCTCGCCTGCCGAGATCACCGCCGGATCCCCGGTCGTCACTTCCGCACCTTCGGTAGCACCAGGGTCTACACCTTTCTGGGCCACCTCCGCCTGTTCACTTGCCTGTGCAAACGCACCGAACGAAACCACCAGGGCTAACAGGAAGGTGTACAAAATTTTGGATTGAGTTTTAAGTATACAGCTAATCATAGCCAAGATCACTTGTGTTTAGTATATGATATGGTGAATTTACTTTACGGGCACAAATCTACTATGCGAATTCCATTATTCAAACAGAATAGGTTTATTATTTGCCCTCATCGGCCCCCCCCCTCTTTTACTCCAGTAACACCCTCTAAAAACCCATTTTCACACTGATTTAAGGGTTTTTATTTATAATCATTCTAAATAACTACAACCTTCCAATCAGAAACACCCACTTGTTTTTACTATATTTTACATAGATTTATCACCATTTACAATACTACTTGTTTGGCTTATCTCATTTTAACTTACACATTAAATTATTGCACTATTTTATTCATGAATTATTTATATATGGGAAGCCTTCATATATAATAAGTGCTGTTCAACGAGCTACCTTTATATATATATGTATACTTGGCGCCTCCCGCCTGACGATTACTTACCTGCAGGATACCATGCTTTACTTAATAATCAAAACTACCTATTGATTATTTAAAATAAGCAGCTTACCTTTGCAGGCTAAATTTATAACCATAAATCGAACCGATGGAATTGAGAAATTACGAAACTGTCTTCATTCTGACTCCGTTGCTCAACGAGACTCAGATGCAGGAAACGGTCGAGAAGTTCAGAGAGGTGCTAAAGGAAAATGGCGCCGACATTATCCACGAAGAAAACTGGGGTCTTCGTAAATTGGCTTACCCAATCCAGAAGAAGTCTACAGGCTTCTATCACCTGATCGAGTTCAAAGCGCCTACTAACGTAGTTGACGCGCTGGAACTGGCTTATCGCCGTGATGAAAAAGTAGTTCGTTTCCTAACAACCGCCCTTGATAAGCACGCAGTGACTTACAACGAGCGCAGAAGAAACGGCGAGTTCAAATCACAAGCTAAAAAAGAGGAGGTTAAAGGATAATGAGCTTAGTTAACGAAAAAGTCCACAAACAAGAGAACCGTCAGAAATACTGCCGTTTCAAAAAGAGCGGTATCAAGTATATCGACTACAAGGATGGTAACTTCCTGCTGAAGTTCGTGAACGAGCAGGGCAAGATCCTTCCAAGAAGACTTACAGGCACTAGCCTGAAGTTCCAGCGCAAAGTGTCTCAGGCGGTAGCCAGAGCAAGACACCTTGCCATTTTACCTTATGTAACGGATTCTTTAAAATAAGGAGGTCAGACGATGGAAGTAATACTGAAAGATGACGTTAAAGGCCTCGGCTATAAGAACGATATTGTAGAGGTAAGACCTGGTTATGGCCGTAACTACCTGATCCCGCAGGGTCTGGCGGTTATCGCTGACAAATCAAGCAAGAAAGTAGTAGCCGAAAACATCCGTCAGGCTGCTCACAAAGCTGAGAAAATCAAGAACGACGCGCAGGAGCTGGCTAACAGCATCGGCGACTTGACAGTTGAGATTCCTGCTAAAGTGGGTGAAACTGGTAAGATCTTCGGTTCTGTAACTACGCTGCAGCTTTCTGAGGCCCTGAAGGCCAAAGGCTTTGATGTAGACCGTAAGCGTATCTCTTTCGACCAGGACGTGAAGTCTGCCGGCGAGTATACTGCTACCCTGAGCCTGCACAAAGAGGTGAAGCACCAAGTGAAATTCAACGTAGTGGCTGAGTAAGCCTGCTTGAGTATATTATTATGAAAAGCGTCCTGTCCCGAAAGGCAGGACGCTTTTTTTGTACAGCCAAGTTTAAGACACCCGGAAGTAAAAGGTTTTTGGGGTTGTTGCGGATAAGGAACTGAAGCAGTTTATACTTTATTACTCCGAAAAAATCCTGGAATCACGTAATCCTAAAAACTCTGGTCCGTTTCATAATATCAAAAAGTCTTTTGTCCTTTGTCTCATACTCCATTGTCATAGTAAAGTATGTTCCGAACCGAAGTACAGGTCTCCCCCTCCACCTTAAGCCTTGGCCTGCAGCAGCCGGTGCTGACTGTTGGCTCCTGCTTTGCCGAGGTAATTGGCGCTAAGCTGCAACAATACAAAGTGGATGTGCTGGTAAATCCTTTTGGCACCATCTTCAACCCTATATCGGTAAGTTTGCTGTTGCAAGCAGCCGCGGGCAGGTCTTATACTTTTGAGGAGCACTTGGTGCAGCAAAACGGCATCTGGTACGCCTACGACCTCCACTCCTCCCTCTCCAGCGCCAGCAAAGAAGCGCTGCTACAAAACGTGCAGAAGAGGCTTTCCCAAACAAACCAGTACCTGCAAAACGCCTCGTTGCTGATCATCACCTTAGGTACCGCCATTGCCTACCGGCTGCAGGAAAGCGGCAAGCTGGTAGCCAACTGCCACAAGCTACCCGCCGCCAACTTCACGCGCGAACTGCTGACGGTAGAGGAAATGAAAGCCGCTTTTGAGCAAATGCTGGCACAGCTGAAACAGGTGAACCCAGGTATAAACGTGCTGCTTACGGTAAGCCCGGTGCGTCATATAAAAGAGACGATAGAGCTGAACAGCGTGAGCAAGGCCAGCCTGCGTGTGCTTTGCCACCAACTGCAGCAGGAGCATGAGCAGGTTCTATACTTTCCAGCCTACGAGATAATGATGGACGACCTGCGGGATTACCGCTTCTACAAGGAGGACATGCTGCACCCGACGACGGTGGCTGAGGCCTACATCTGGCAGAAGTTTGTGGACGCCTATTATGCACCAGAGTTCCGGCAGTTTATGGGGCAGTGGGAGAAAATACAGCGTGCCGTGGCCCACAAGCCGTTCCATCCGCAGTCGGAGGGGCACCAGCAATTCCTGAGAAACACGCTAAACCAGCTGGAGACCCTGCACCAGCAGTACCACATCGACACCAGCCTGGAAGCAGAAATACTGCAAAAACAGCTCCTGCCCTAGCTACAAGGGCTTTCCGGACACCTTTGCCGGCCAGGCCCGTACAATCCTGTGACCGGGCCAAAGCCACAGACGTTTCTACGATAGTCTATTTATACTTTGCTACCATACTCCTGCAACGTATAAAGTCTATACTTTCCGGCCTTGCTAAAGTATAGCCAAGCCGCTGTGCCTCCCGCTTAACCCTTAGAGCCATGACAGGAAACAAGAAACCCAACAGACTGATACACGAGAGCAGCCCCTACTTGCTGCAGCACGCCCATAACCCGGTGGACTGGTACCCCTGGGGCGAGGAGGCGCTGCAGAAGGCAAAGCAGGAGGACAAGCCTATCTTGGTAAGTATAGGCTATGCCGCCTGCCACTGGTGCCACGTGATGGAGCGCGAAGCCTTTGAGCATAAAAGTATAGCCGAGCTCATGAACAGGCACTTTGTCTGCATAAAAGTGGACCGGGAGGAGCGCCCGGATGTGGATGCCGTGTACATGGACGCCATCAGCGCGATGGGCCTGCAGGGCGGCTGGCCGCTGAATGTGTTCCTGACTCCGGAGGCAAAACCGTTTTACGGGGGCACCTATTTCCCGCCCAAGCAGTGGAAAGAGCTGCTTGACAGCATTGCCGAAGCATACACCAGCCACAGGCAGGAACTGGACGAGTCGGCGGAGCAGTTTGCCCAGCACCTGAACCAGAACGAACTGGCAAAGTATGGCCTGCAGCAAAAGAACTACCATGTGCGTGAGGATGACTTCAAGCTGATTGGGCATAACCTGAGCAGGAACTTTGACAAAAAGTATGGCGGCCTGGGTGGCGCGCCCAAGTTTCCGATGCCTGTCAACTACCTCTTCCTGCTGCGCTACCACCACCACACCAGCGACCAAACCATCCTCAACCACATCAACCTTACCCTGCGTGAGATGGCCTATGGCGGCATCTATGACCAGGTTGGCGGTGGCTTTGCGCGCTACTCGGTGGATGAGGAGTGGCTGGTGCCGCACTTCGAGAAGATGCTTTACGACAATGCCCAGTTAGTCAGTTTATACGCCGAAGCTTACCAGGCCACCCGGGAGTCGCTGTACCATGATGTGGTGTACCAGACCATCGGCTTTCTGGAGCGCGAGCTGATGAGCGAAGAGGGCGGCTTCTACTCCTCCCTCGATGCCGACAGCGAAGGCGAGGAAGGCCGGTTTTATACGTTTACCAAGGATGAGCTGCAGGACCTGCTGGGCGACGAGGAACCGCTTTTCTCCAAGTACTACCACGCCACCGTGACGGGCAACTTTGAGCACGGCCGTAACATCCTGCACCGCCGCATCCCCGACGAGAAGTTTGCCAAAGAGAACGAGCTGGAGCAGGATGTGCTGGAGGAGATGGTAACCACCTGGAAGGAGAAACTGATGGAGGTACGTGCCCACCGCGTGCGCCCGGCGCTGGACGACAAGGTGCTGACCTCCTGGAACGCGCTGATGCTGAAAGGGCTTGCGGATGCTTACCTGGTGTTCGGCAACAAGCATTTCCTGGAGCTGGCCCTCCAAAACGCGCGGTTTATACTTGCCAACCTGAAAAAAGGTGATAAGCTCTACCATACTTACAAGGCCGGCAAGGCGAGCGTAGACGGGTTTCTGGATGATTACGCTTTTCTGATACGGGCGCTGCTGCGCCTGTATGAGGTAACGTTTGAGGAGCAGTGGCTGCTGGGGGCCAGGCGCCTGACCGATTATACCTTGGAAAATTTCTTTGATGAGACAGAAGGTTTGTTCTTTTACACTGATAAGACAGCCGAGCAACTGATAGCCCGCAAGAAGGAGATTTTGGACAATGTGGTTCCGTCGTCTAATTCGGTGATGGCCACCAACCTGCACCTGCTCGGTTTATACTTTGATGAGGAGCGTTATACTTCCCTCTCCGACGACATGCTGGCCAGCGTGAAGGAGCTGCTGCTGAAGGAACCCTCGCACATGGGCAACTGGGCTTCTTTATACTTTCATAAGCTCACACCTACCGCCGAAGTGGTGATTGTGGGTCCGGAGGCACCGGAGATGCGCGCCGAGCTTACCTCCTTCTACACCCCAAACATCATACTCGCTGGCGCAGAAGGGGCAGGCAATACAAACATTCCGCTGCTGGAGCACAGAACCGCCATCAACGGAAAAACAACGGTGTATGTCTGTTATAACAGAACCTGCCAACTGCCGGTGCACACGGCTGCCCAGGCCCTGAAACAGTTGCAGGGCGCTGAAATGCAGCCTAAGTTTCCTTCGTTGTAACCTGAACAGGCGATGAGAAATAGCCCCAGCTCATCGCCTACTTATATTACGAATTGCTCATAATCCGCACCATTTCGTCTATCTCCTCCCGGCTGGCCAAGCGCGCCTTCTCCGACCGGCCATAGCCCACTTCCAGCTCGCCGGCTGCCATGCGTTTCATAATGCTATCGGTGAACTCATCTACCGGTACACCCATGGTATGAATGCCTACTCCTCCCAGGTCGGTATCCACGGCGGGCGGCACAATTTCGATGACGTTTATACTTGTGTGGGCCAACTCATGCCGCAGCGTCATGGTAAAGGAGTGAATCGCGGCTTTGGTGGCACTATATACCGAGGCAAACGTGCCCGGGGTAAACGCCAGCCCGGAGGACACGTTGAGGATAGCGGCCCGCTCCTGTTGCTGCAGATGCGGGATAAACAGCGCGGAGAGGTGAATCGGCGCCTCCACATTGATAGCAATCTCCTGCCTCCGCACCGACCAGGGCTCCCGGTCCTCCAAAAAGCTTCCCCTCCGCTGGATGCCCGCGTTGTTGACCAGTACATTCAGCTTTGGAAATGCCTTCGTGGCCCATTCGAACAATTCCAGGCGTTGCGCTTCCTCGGCCACATCACACACCCGGATGTGCAGCGCCGGGTGCTTCTGCCGGGCTTCCTGCAGCTTATCTTCCCTCCTGCCACAAATAATCACTTCACTTCCTGCTTTCAGAAAGCGCTCGGCCAGGGCAAAACCAATGCCAGTGGCGCCCCCTGTTATCAGTACTGTATTTCCGCCTAAATTCATGCTTTCTCCTTACTGCTCTGCCCTTTTTGTTGAGCTTAACTTTGTTGTAACACGTAACCTATCCCCCAGTTTGTACTCCTTTTCCGTCGGATAGGGTGCTCAGAATATAGGAAATCTGTTTATAGTTTAAACTCCTATCTGGCTACACTTCCCTTTGTGACTCTGAATGCTTAAATTACGTGCTGAAACCAACTAATCTTCAATCTACTAATGATGAAACGTACCTACCTGGGTATGGTACTGGCTGCGGCGCTTGCTCTCCCTTTCGGCGCGGCTCATGCTCAGGACTCCAAAAAAGAAGACGCTAAATGGAAAGTGGATGCCGCACACGGCCCACAGAAGGAAGTCACCATCACCACCAACGAAGGCACCTGGATGAGCGTGGATGTGAGCCCGGACGGCAAAGAGATCGTATTCGACATGCTGGGCGATATCTACATCATGCCTATCTCAGGGGGCAAAGCCAAAGTGTTGCGAACAGGACGCCCGTATGAGGTGCAGCCCCGCTTCAGCCCCGACGGCAAGTATATTTCCTTTACCTCTGATGCAGGTGGTGGCGATAACATCTGGGTGATGAAGCGCGACGGCTCTGATGCCAGGCAAATTACCAACGAAAACTTCCGCCTGCTCAACAACGCCGTCTGGACACCGGATGGAGAGTTTATCGTGGCGCGCAAGCACTTTACCAACACCCGCTCTTTGGGAGCTGGTGAGATGTGGATGTACCATCGCACGGGCGGCACGGGCGTGCAGCTGACTAAGCGCAAAAACGACCAGCAGGATGCCGGGGAGCCGTTTGTGTCGCCGGACGGCAAGTATGTGTACTTCTCAGAGGACATGAGTGGTGGCTCAAACTTTGAGTATAACAAAGACCCGAACGGGCAGATTTACGTGATTCGCCGCGTGGACCGCAACACAGGCGAGATTGAGAACGTGGTAACCGGCAACGGTGGCTCCGTACGCCCTGTCGTAAGCCGCGACGGCAAGCAGATTGCCTTCGTGCGCCGCGTACGTACCAAGTCGGTGCTGTTTGTGCACGACCTGAAAACCGGCGAAGAGTGGCCGGTTTACGACAAGCTGAGCCACGACCAGCAGGAAGCCTGGGCCATTTTCGGCGTATACCCTTACTTCTCCTGGACTCCGGATAACAAGCACATCGTGTTCTGGGCCGATGGTAAAATCAACAAAGTAGATGTTGCCTCCAAGCAGGTTTCCAATATTCCGTTTGAGGCCTCAACCACCCACTACATTACCGACATTGTGCGCCACGAGCACAGCAAGAACGGCGGCGTTTCGCCGGATAAGTTTACGGCCAAGGCGATTCGCCACGCCGTGACCTCGCCGGATGGCAAGACGCTGGTGTTTAACGCGGCAGGCTACATCTACAAGAAAGAGCTGCCAAACGGCAAGCCGGAGCGCATCACCAAGAGCCAGGAGTTTGAGTTCTATCCTTCCTTCTCTCCGGATGGCAAGCACATTGTGTACGCTACCTGGCACGACGACAACTTCGGTGGCCTCTACAAGCTCGATATCCGCAAGAAGAACGCCAAGCCGACGAAGCTGACTTATGAGAAAGGCTTTTATACTTCGCCTAAGTTCTCTCCGAACGGAAAGTATATCGTCTACAGCAAAGAGGGCGGCAACAACCACATGGGTTACGCGCACGGTAAGGAAAAAGGTATTTTCTACATGCCGGCCGATGGTGGCAAGGCTACGCTGGTGCAGGAGCGCGGCTCCAACCCGCAGTTCAACGCCACTTCTGACCGTATTTTCTACACCGGCTACCAGGATGGCAAGTATGCCTTCAAGAGCATCGACCTGAACGGCAAAAATGAGCAGACGCACTATACATCCAAGTATACCGACCAATTCTACCCAAGCCCGGACAACAAGTGGATTGGCTTTGTGGAGCTGTTCAACGGTTACATCGCACCGTTTACGGCCAACGGTTCCGGCGCGGACCTGAGCGCCGACTCGAAGGCTGTTCCGGTAGCCCGCTTCACCCGCGACGCCGGCACGAGCATCCACTGGTCAGCTGACAGCAAGAAGATTAACTGGGTGCTGGGCGACGAGTACTTCTCCAACGACCTGAAAAACCGCTTCAAGTTTGTAGAAGGCGCGCCGGAAGAACTGCCTGCCATCGATACGACAGGCACTAAGATTGGCCTGGAGCTGAAGACCGACATCCCACAAGGCAAAGTGGCCTTTACCAACGCCCGCATCATCACCATGAAGGGCGATGAGGTGATTGAAGGCGGAACGATTGTAGTGGACGGCAACCGCATTGTGGCGGTGGGCAAAGGCATCAATGTGCCAACTGACGCGAAAGTGATTGACGCTGCCGGCAAAACCATTATGCCGGGCCTGGTGGACGTGCACGCGCACCTGGGCACCTTCCGCCTGGGCATGAGCCCGCAGAAACAGTGGTCCTACTTTGCCAACCTGGCTTATGGCGTTACCACCACCCACGACCCATCTTCTACGACCGAAATGGTGTTCAGCCAGTCGGAGGCCGTGAAGTCGGGCGCAATGGTAGGGCCGCGTATCTACTCTACCGGTACGATTCTCTACGGTGCCGACGGCAACTTTAAAGCCGTAATCAACAGCCTCGACGATGCCCGTTCGCACCTGCGCCGCATCAAAGCCGTGGGTGGTTTCTCGGTGAAGAGCTACAACCAGCCACGCCGTGAGCAGCGCCAGCAGGTAATTCAGGCAGCGCGCGAGCTGGACATGAGCGTGTACCCGGAGGGCGGTTCTACCTTCTTCCACAACATGACCATGATTCTGGACGGACACACCGGCGTGGAGCACAACATTCCGGTAGCCCCGCTTTACAAAGACGTGCTGGAGCTGTGGAAAGCCTCCAAGGTAGGCTATACACCAACGCTGATTGTAAACTACGGTGCCACCAACGGCGAGTACTACTGGTACCAGAAAACCAATGTATGGGAGAAAGACCGTCTGCTCAAGTTTACGCCACGCTCTGTCATCGACGGTCGCGCCCGCTTCGTGACGCAAGTGCCGGACGAGGAGTATGAGAATGGCTACTTCGCTACCTCCCGTGCAGCCAAAGCTCTGACGGATAATGGCGTAAAAGTGAACCTAGGTGCACACGGCCAGTTGCAAGGCTTGGGAGCCCACTGGGAACTGTGGATGCTGCAGCAAGGCGGTATGACGAACCACGAAGCCCTGCGCGCTGCCACGCTGAACGGAGCTGAGTACATCGGCATGGGCCACGAGCTTGGTTCCCTGGAAACCGGCAAGCTGGCTGACCTCATCGTACTGGACGCCAACCCGCTGGAGAATATCCAGAACTCGGAGCAGGTGAAGTATACGATGGTGAACGGTCGCCTGTACGATGCCGCCACCATGGCTGAAATCGGCAACTACAACAAGCAACCGGGCAAGTTCTGGTGGGAGAACGACAAGTACGCCACCGCGTTTGACTGGCACGAAGGCACCGACACCCGCTTTGAGGGTATCGCCGGTGAGCACTGCACTTGCCGCCACTAACAGGCGTAAGTATGAAGTATAAAAAAGGGCTGCCCCATCCGGAGCAGCCCTTTTTCCTTCAATTAAGTCAAGTATGGCGCGAGCGTCCTCGCTCGTGTCTAAGTATAGCAGGGGCCTCTGGCCCTGTTATGATTTATACTTCTGCCAAATTTAAATCACTGTCCGGATTGGCACTACTAAAAGTATAATAAGCAGCATCTGTTACCAAGCCCGCTACCACAGGATTTTGTTCAATATAGTCTATCTTCTGCTGGAATATCTTTGTATCAGTTAAGTCTATGGGATGGTTGTGCTGCTGCCAAAACTGGAATTCTTTATTGTGCCTAATACTTTGTTTAAAAAAGCGAAACAAGTGTAATAACCACTCCTTTCTGCTTTCCATCGGATTGTTCTCAATTAAGTTGATGATACGCTTTGCTGTATAGCTTTTAAAATCACGTAGTATATCACTTAGGTTGCCCCTCTCTGCAGAACAAATTATATACAAATGGCTGGGCATAAGACAGTAGCTATAAATCCTTAGGCCCTTTTGCTTGCTGCAGTAATTGAGGTTTGCAACTACTTCATCGGCATATTCTCTTCTGGTAAAAATGTCAATCCAGCCAACAACTGTTAGTGTGACGAAGAATGTGCCATCCGGATGAATTTTATACTTTTCAGACATGCCAATTAATACGGACCCAACGTTGTAAAGTATAAAATGTAAAGGGGCCAGAGGCCCCACTATAGTAGGTCACGAGCGTGGACGCTCGCGCCATGATCAATCAACAACCCACAATTACTTCACCGCCTCCAGCACGCGCTTGAACAACTCGTTCTGCTTGCCATCATGCCAGCGCCATACTATCACAAGGTTATGCTCGGGGTCTACCCACACGGTATTTTGGCCGGCACCTAAGGCAGCGTAACTCGTAGCTGGGGCATCGGGCCAAGCTTTGCCTTCCGGGTTAAGCCACCACAGGTAGCCGTAGTCTGCCTTTATGGGGCCTGGCGAAGTTGCTTCCTTCACCCATTCCTCCGCTACCAGCTGCTTATCTTTCCAGCGGCCGTTGCGCAGGAACAGGTACCCGAAGCGTGCCTCGTCGCGGGTGCTTATCCAGAGGCCGCCGCCCCAACGCGTGCCGCCGCTCACCGAGGGCATCTGCTGGCCGTTTACCATTGCTGTAGAATTGCGGTAAGACACCCATTGCCAGGTTTGGGAAGCACCGATGGGGTCCATGATTTCGTCTTTGAGCACCTGCGGCAGCGGTTTCTCCCACACCCGCAGCAAAGAAAGGGCAAAACGATTGATACGCGTATCGTTATACTCGTAGAAGGTGCCCGGCTCCTGCAGCTCGCGTGGTTTACGCTCCCCACGGCCAAAGGCTTCCTTCCCAACAAAATCATGTTTCTTACCCCACAGTTCGCCCTCCCACTCGCTGGTTTGGTGGGCATGGTGCGCCCAGGTAACCTTGCTGTTGTGCTCCGACTCATACCCTCCGTCCTGCGCATACTTCGCCACGGGGTCGTTTATACTTTGAATAATTCCCTTATCCAGAGCCAAACCAAGTATGGTAGACAGAAAACTTTTGGCCACACTGTAGGTGGGGTCCGCGGCTTTGGTATCGCCCCACTCCGCCACAATATAGCCGTCTTTCAGGATGATGCCATTGGTACTAGCCCTGGTAGCGGGGAGTGGCCCCAGCGGCTCCCCGAAAATCTCTTTCTGCGTGGAGAAATCCTTCTCCATTTGCGTGGTTTCCTGCTGCTTCGCCCACTCCACGGCCTTCTGTAGTTTGGCCGCATCCAGGCCTACCTCCTCAGGGCTTTTCCGCTCCCAATCCTCTCCCGGACCCGGATAATAATATAAAGATTTCGTTTGCTGCTCCGGCAGGCTGGCCGTAGTAGTGCTTTGCGGTTGCGACTGGCAGGACGAAAGTCCCAAGGCCAGGAGCAGCGCGAGGTAGGTGTGCTTCAGCATTTTCAACGTATGGATTTACCGCACAATCTACTAAAATTCTGGATGCGCGCTACAGGACCAGTAACCTTAACACAGGGAGAGCGGTTGATAGATTTAACAAAGTATAAATCCGATGTTACAGATAAAAGTATACTCCGACTATGTGTGCCCTTACTGCTTTCTGGGCGAGGTGGTGCTGGAGCGGGCGCTAAAAGGGCTGGAAGACAAGGTGCAGGTGGAATGGATGCCCTTCGAGCTGCGCCCTTACCCTACCCCCACGCTAAAACCCGAGGAGGATTACCTGCAAACTACCTGGGCCAACTCTGTGTACCCTATGGCCAAACAACTGAACGTGCCGATTGTACTGCCCAAGGTATCGCCGCAACCCTACACGCACCTGGCGTTTGAGGGCTACCAATTTGCCAAAGAGCAGGGGCTGGGAGAAGCCTACACGCACCGCCTGTTCACAGCTTTTTTCCAGGAGGAGCAGGATATTGGAGATATAGCGGTGCTGGTAAAACTGGCAAAAGAAATAGGGCTGGACGAGGCGGCTTACCGGCAGGCGCTGGAGACACGAAAGTATAAAGCGGTACACGCGCAGGAGTTGAAGCAAGCTTATGAGACCCGTATCACGGCAGTGCCCACCTTCATCATTGCCGATAAGCAAGTGCGTGGCCTGCTGCGCGAAGAGGATTTGCGCCGTTTTATAAAACTGGAGCTGGAGTAAAGTATAAAAGTATGAGAGAGACAAATGTGCCATCCCTCTCATACTTTATAGCTCGGGTTGATTTAAAACAATCATGAAGGTGTAAACCCACCCCTACCCCTCCAAGGAGGGGAATTTCTAAGTGAACAGAGGGGGATTAATCACGACTTTATACTTCAAAATTTACCACCCTCCGCGGCGCTTGCCTCCTCCAAGTATGCCTCCTAATAAACTACCCAGCCCGCCGGAGCCCATGCTGCTGTAGCCTTTGCGGCCGTTCAGCCCGCCAAGAATAGATATCAGGGAGCCCATGCCTCCGCCGCTTCGGTACCTGCCGCCACCCATCATACCGCTTCCCAATAGTCCGCCAAGCATACCGCCCATCATACCGCCACCATAGCGCTTGCTCCGACGGCCGCCCATCATATTGGCAATTACAAGAGGCGCCAGTATACCCAGCATGCCCTGTACCATCTGCGGAGAGATACCGGCATTCTTAAACGTATCGCCGAAACCATTCTTGTTCAGGAAGCTCTGCGACGTTGGGTCCTCGCCTTGCTGTTGTGCTTGGTCGGCCTTTTGCACGTAATCCTCCAGGATGCTGTACTGCTTCTGGTCCACGCCCAGGTAGGTGGCCATGTCTTCTATATGCTTCTTTTCTTCGGGCGTATACTGGCCGTCGGACTTGGCAAAACTGATGATATCCGTGATGAGCGAAAAACGGAGCGGACTGGACTTCAGCACGTCCAGGCACTTTTGCAGGCTTATCTGGGAGGGGTTCTTGGCTACTGCCTCCACCTCCTGCCGCAGGTTCTCGGGCAGTTCTGCCGCCTCCCCCATCATGTATAAAAATTCCAGTTCCTCGTCTGAGGCGTGCCCGTCGGCCGAGGCCATACTTGCCAAAGCGCAAAAGTATGCCCCTTTCTCCTGTATCGGGTAATCTTTAAGTAGCGTGGTTTGCTCCTGTTCCATGTGCGTGTATACTTAGTGTGCTTTGTTTAAACGGCTGAGGATGAAGCTAAGTTGGCATCAGGAGAGGCTATACTTTACCAGAATCGCATTTTATACTTTGGCTATCTTTTCATGCCCATACTTTGCAGCGCCTTGCAGACAGCTAGTTGACATTTATACTTTTCAGAAGTCCATAAATGCAAAAAGCCGGGCTAGTACCCCGGCTCTTTTTCTTTAAACCCTATTACTCTATTTCTTCAAAAGCTTGAAATTATTGGCCTGGCCATTCATTTCAGTTCTTACAAAATAGATTCCTTTCGGCAGCGACTGCCATAATATTATCTTCTCCAGCGAGCGGCCTTTGCTCACCTCGAATTGCTGTGTCATAACGGACCTGCCCATGGCGTCCAGCACCTGCACGTTCAGTTTGCCCGACTCGTCTGCGTTCAGTTCCAGGTTCACCTCGCTCTCAAACGGGTTCGGGAAAGCCTTCAGGCTGTAGTTGCTCACCTCGCCAAAGCTCACGGCCTTGGTGGTGAAATACTCGAATTGACCATCCATGTCTATTTGCTTGAGGCGGTAATAGCGCGTGCCATACTTGCCGTTTTCGGTGTCTTTGAAAGTATAAACCTGCTTGATAACGGTGTTGCCGTTCCTGGTCGGCACGAAGTCCAGCTTGCGGAAGTTGAAGCCATCCTGAGACACCTGCACCTCAAAGCCGGTGTTGTTCTCCTCAGAGGCCGTGGCCCACTCCAGCAGCACGTTGTTCCCCTGCTTGACCGCCGTGAAGTAGATGATTTCTACCGGGAGGGGGTTGATAGGAGTTGTCTCAATTCGTAGTGGGGTTGGATCATAACATACGCCTGAGATTGGTGTGATGTCGCATCTTAAGTAGAACTCCTCATTAGGCACGCTTGGAATCTCCAATATTTCTGAATTTCCACCAACTACTGTTTCTAAGCCATTTCTTATCATGTACCATCTAAAGGACTGTGCATCGCCCCTATTCTGCATATCGGAGAACACCTGATAAGTTGCTTGCTTTCCGGGTTCTACAGTTGTCTGTCCAACTAAATTTATAGACCCGTTAGATGTTAAGACCTCCTGCAGCACCATATTTACCGGATTAGATGTTGTGCTACATCCATTCGAATTTGTGACCTTAACTATGTAGGCACCTGTTTCAGATGGTGTGTGGTTAAATCTGGTAGCGCCCGGAATTTCCACACCATCTCTGTACCATTGGTAAGCATAAGCTGGGTCTGTAGCTACAGACAAGTTAGTTCTACTAGCCGCTGTAGCCGGACAGTAGGACGTGGGGCCATTTGCCGTTATGCTAGCCGGAGGAAGAGGATTTACCGTAACTTGCATACTTGCCCTAGTTGCACTATGGCAACCTTGAGCACTAACAGCTGCTACTGATACTTGACCAGACTGTGCAGAATTAGTAAAGTTTACAGTAATAGTATTAGTATTTGCTCCGCTAACTATGCTTGCTCCAGTAGGAACTAGCCAGTTGTAGGTTACACCTGTTACCTGAGGCACGGAATAAACAACACCCTCCGTGCCTACACAAACACTAGAATTACCTGTAATGGAACCGGGTGTTGCCGGAAGTTGATTAACAGTAACAGTAACTGATCTTGGACTGCTTTCGCAGCCTGCTGCAGTAGCAACAGTAGTATAGTATGTAGTCGTTTCGCCTAAAGATGGAATTGTTAAAGTAGCTCCTGTTTGATTTGGAATATGTACACCATTGTTATAATCAGCTTGGGATGCATACCATCTATATGTTTCACCTGCTGTAGCATTAGCTCCCGAGGCACTTAATACAGCTTGTCCTGAGCCACATGCAGGTGGAGCCGTGGAGATGCCAACAGTAGGAACAGTAATATTTGCAGGGCAGGACTCTTCTGTGATGACAATGTCATCTACGTACATCCATGATTTATTGTCAGTAGATGTATGTAATCTAAAACCTACATATATAACTTGTTCAGGAGTCTGAAGCACGTTTCCGCTAAATTGAAAGCTTTTGGTTGAATAACTCGAAGAGTTAACATTAACATTTGCTCCATGCGACACAGTGCCCGTCATATTAGTAAAATTAGGGTCAGCAGATGTCACCAAAGTGATTTGTCCTGAGGATGCAGACTTATTACCACCTGTACCAGTACCACTTTTGGCTTTCAAAGTAGCTTTATAGGTATACCCTTTTCTAAAGACAAAACCATTAGTGAGCTTAATTAAGCCATTGTACTGACGGTTGTTTGTGCCATTGTTACCGACACCAGGAGTAGCCTCAATCCACGCAGCATTCCCAGTACTGACATTATTTATAGTTTCACCACCATCTGTAGCAATCTCAAAATACTTTGTGTTATCATAAGTAGGAGGGTTGCTACCTGCATCAGGTAATATAATTAGTTGAAAACCTGTACCGCTTACATCACCTTTTGTAGTATTATTAAAATTCTGTATTTCTGAAAACTGCCCAACCGCAGTCCCACTACTAAAAACAGCAGCCAGCAGCAAAGCCCAGAACAAACAGGCAGAACGAGTAAAAATTTGTTTCATAAAAAGGGGTTTAAAGGGTTTTTGGTTGTATTCAGTTGGTTGTGTGTATCAGTTTTTGCTGAAATTTTTAGGCAATAGCATTCCACCCACGCTTTTGGGCGTGCTATTTTAAATCGGGTTATTTCCAGCTTTGGGTGCTACCTGTTGGAGAGCCTGGCAGTGAGGCATTTCCATACTTTGTTACACCATTTGGCTATGGCTGGGCTACCTGAATTGCCTGAAAATTTTACTTAATAATTACAGAAACAGTCTATTTAACGAGACAAGTATAAAGCAAAAAAGTGATACAGTATATATAGAAGGAGTTAATTTTTTAACTAACCCAATTATAAATTGCACTGATATTTAATTATGTTAAAACAATAAACAGGTAAGTTATAGTGTAATCATTCCAATAGATACACTACAAAACCATACCATAAATGGTATATATTAAATAAACAATATAATCGTTTATCCTATGTTAAATTGTGTCAAAATATTTTCATAAAAACGCAAAAGAGCCGGGTAAAATACCCGGCTCTTTCAGCTTTAAACCCTATTAATGTTCTTATTCTCTCAGCATCTTAATCTGGTGCATCTTGCCGTCCAGGTAAACCCGGAGGAAGTACACACCGTGTGGCAGGTCACCCCTGATGTCAAGATTCACCGTGTTGAAGCCCTCTTCCACCACCACGGTCTGCTCCATCAACTGACGGCCGACGGCGTTCCACATGGTTACCTGCACCTGCCCGCTGTTCTCGGCAGCAATGTCCAGGGTAATCTTCGTGGTGAATGGGTTCGGGAAGGCTTTCACCTTGCTGGCCACCTCACTGAAGGTTACAGCCTTGGTAGTGAAATACTCGAACCTGCCATCTTCATCAATCTGCTTCAGGCGGTAGTAGCGGGTGCCGCGCTTGCCGTTCTCCTTATCGTTGTACTGGTACACCTGCTTGATAACAGTGTTGCCATTCTTGGTCGGCACGAAGTCCAGCTTGCGGAAGTTGAAGCCGTCCTGCGACACCTGCACCTCGAAGCCGGTGTTGTTCTCCTCAGAAGCCGTAGCCCACTCCAGCAGCACGTTGTTACCCTGCTTGGCCGCCGTGAAGTAAATGATCTCTACCGGGAGGGGAACTGCAGGCACTGTTGTATACCTTCCTGCATAAACCGTATAGCAAGCACTTTCATCGGCGACCACATCCACTCTTACAGCGAATGTACCGCCTGGTATCGATTGTATGGTCAATACTGGCCCGTTTACTTCCGGCACAACTACCCAATTACCGTCTTCGCCGTCGCCAGTGTACCAGGTATAAGAGATAGCATCGCCGTTATCCTCGAAAGTGTTACTTGCCGTGAACCTGGCTAGCTTACCTGACTCCAGTTGCTTTGACTCAATCACTTCCCCAGCTTCATTGGTGATAATGATATCTCCTTTCGGTTCTATGCGCTTATCTTCAATTACAGTTGCCTGTCCTACTGTAGTTGTACAGCCGGTAGTGCCGTTGGTTCCACGAATGCTGTAAGTTCCGGCAAGCACTGGTCCGAGTGTAATTTCTCCTCCTGTGCCATTTGCCGAGCTACCCACAAGCTGTCCGGATGAATTGAGCAACTGATATGCTACCCCACTTTGCGAATTAGAGATAGTAACCATAGCCCCTGAGCTTGGGTATTCCGTAGTTACCTCGCAATAGCTGCCGCCAGTGGCTGCAATGGCAAGTGGAAGCGGGTTCTCTGCTACAGTTATTGAACCAGACATGTCTCTCGGACAGGCCGCTCTGCCAGGCTGGCTGGCTACCGTTATTGCTCTTACAGCATAAGTACCTGCCGTGAAGCTTCCGGTGAAGTTGAAAGCCCCTGATTGACTCGCAGTTCTTGTAACTGTTGCCACCTGTGTACCATTTCTCAAAAGGTTATAAGTGGTATTAGGCTCTGACCCACTTAGGCCTATCGTAACACCTGAACCTGCACAGTAGCTTGTGGCACTGCTGGTAATATCATAGACAGTTGGCAATGGTGTAATATTCAGCTGCAAGTTTTGTGAAGTCACTACTGGTGGGCATGTACCTCTTACCTCCACATAGTATAAGCCTGCATCTGCAGCGGTAGCACTGGCAATGTTAAGCGTTGCTGATGTAGCACCTGAGATTCTACCGCCATTACTTAATAGACTTCCCGCACTATTAGGATTATCGCTGGCGCGCTTGAACCACTGGTAAGTCAAGCCGGTTCCCGTTGCATTTACAGAGAGTGTAGCTGTATTACCCACGCAGGCAGCATTTACTGTCGTGCTAGTTATAGCAGGCACAGTATTGACGTTCATGGTTACCTCAGTAGAGGTAGTGCCTCCTGCACAGTTCCCACTTAACGGGTCTTGGCTGTCTGTATCAGAGGTAAACACTATTGTTACCACATCGCCCTGTACAAAGTTCCTATTTGGACCAACAGTCGTCCAGGTTAATGCATCAGCATTGCCTGAGTAGCGGGTGGTATTGAATGTGGTTCCATTTATACGCCACTCTAACACCAGATTGATGTTGCTCCAGAACGGAAACTCTGAATTGAGGTTAGCTGTAAATGTAACTGCATCACCAGGGCATATCGGGTTACTGTTAGCCGTTAGTGTAATATCATAGTTGTACAGCTGCGAGGTATAAGTTCTGGAGGATATTCTTCTGTTAAAGTTAGGTCCGCATGCAGTTGTGTTAGATGTCACATAAACTGCGTAATAATCCAGAGAAGACAAACCTGCATTACTAAAGATTGGAGTTCCAGGGCCTATATTATTCTCCTGGTTCTTAGTCCACTGGTAAGTAAACCCACTCTCTAACCGCACCCCGTTTGCACCGAAGTTGATAATCGGGTTAAAGTACCTGTAAGCGTTTTGTTTGATAATATCTGGCGTATTTGCTGGGAATGGGTAGTTAGGGTTAGCAACCGGTAACTCTAAAGGCCCAATCAACCTGCCACTTGCATCCACTGGATCTCCATTCGCATTGGTTAAGTATGGATAGATAATAGACTCTGCGTCACGCACAATCCACGCTTCGTGGTTCACATTGTCACCCTGGCAGAAAGGCTTCAGAGAAGATATCACCACCACTCTGTACTGCGACTCTCTAACAGTAACTGTCTTCTCAGCGAAACTTGTACAGCCCTGTCCGTTAGTGAAAGCATAGCGGATAGTATGTGTACCTGGGCCTGCAGCACATGGTGAGAAAGTTCTAGTAGTGTTATTTATACCAGGACCAGAGAATGTACCTCCTGTTGGCGAACCAGTCAGTGTTACGCTACTACCACCAGTATAGAAGATATCTCCATCATTCAGTCCTGAGAAACTTACTGTAGGCACTGGGTTTACTGTAATCGTAACTGTAGGCGATGTGATAGCATTACATGGTGAAGAACTTACAACTCTTCTGAATGATGTTGTAGTAGTTAATGCGCCCGGCTGGTAGTTTCTACCATTATTCGTTCCTGCTGCGGCAACCCAGGCACCATTAGCGCCTACCCGCTGTTCCCAGAGGTAAGTATAAGTACCTGTACCACCTGTTGGCAGGCTACCGTTAATCTGAGTAGGCGTTCCCTCAGAACATATAGTTGTCTGTGTAGCAGTTATAGTATTGTTGCTTATAACTGGTGTGAAAGTTACTGCTACAGGCTCGCTAAAGCTCTCACACTGGCCTCCGCTCACCACTCTCCTGAAATATACAGTAGTTGAAGACGTCACTGATCTGCTTGCCGGAGTATAAGTAGCAGTGTTCGCTCCGGTTCCATTCGTCACATTGGTAAAAGTACCACTAGCAGAAGTACTGGTTTGCCACTGGAAAGTATAAGGAGTACTGCCGCCACTCAAGCTTGTACCTGCCGCCTGGCCTAGAGCTGCCACCGGAGAGTTGGAACAAACAGTTTGTGCTCCAGAAATCTGGTTGCCAGCAATCGGTGAGTTAACAATTATGGCCACTGCATTGCTTTCGCTTGAGCAGTTCTCAGAAGTCACCACACGGCGGTAGTATATAGTACCCAAGGTAGTAGTGGATGGCGTGTAGCTAATCTGATTGCTTGTACCCGGTGCTGTAGTCCACTGGTCTGAGCCGTTAGGGCTTTGCTGCCACTGGTAGGTCTTAGCATTAACGCCACCTGTCACTGCTCCACCAAGCGCAGAGGCTGTGGCGCCTTGGCAGTAGGTAGCAGCACCGGAGATAGTATTGGCTGTTATAGCTGGAGTTACGGTCACCCCAATCACATTACTTACATTATTTGCACACTCTCCCGAAGTAACTAAACGGCGGTAATACACTGTACCTGCAGTTGCTGTAGATGGTGTATAGGTAGCTGCTGTTGCGCTAGTAATATTTGTAAATGTACCTGTTGCACTTGAGCTGCTCTGCCACTGGTACGTATAAGCTCCTGTACCGCCAGCAACTGCACCACCTAGTGCTGTAGCTTCTGCACCCTGGCAATATGCCTGTACACCAGCAATTGTGTTTTCGGTGATACTTGGTGTTACGGTAACGGCAAAGGTATTACTAGTGCTAGTGCAAGTACCAGAGATAATAGTACGGCGATAATAAATTGTGCCTGCAGTTGCGGTAGATGGCGTATAGTTGGCTACATTATTAGTGCCTGCCGCTGCGCCCCAAGTTGTTTCATCTGTACTTTGCTCCCAAAGGTAAGTATAGTTTCCTGTGCCGCCACTTAGAGTACCAGCTGTAATTAAAGGTGTGGCTGTAGCGTTTTGACAGTAAGCCGCAGTGCCTGTAATAGTATTATTGGCAATAAACGGCTGTACTGTCAGTGTGATAGTACTAGTCGCTGTATTACATGCTGTAGTTGCATTCTGGGCTTGTAGTGTAATAGTAGCGGTACCTGGGCGCGATGCATTCACTATAACAGTAGAGGTTACCTCGCCTGTCACAGGGTCCAGCACATCATTACTACCAGACACTGTGAAGTTAGCATTATTAGAAGTCCAGGTGGCTTCTCTATCTGTGCCTGAATAGATACCTGTTACCGTAAAAGAAGTGGTTCCGGCACTATTCTGACAGATAGTTCTTGCAGCAGGTGCAGGGGCCACTATGTTTGCTGTTGGTTGTGGCAATACTGTTACCTCCTGTGGTAACGATGTCTTGGTACACAGCTGAGTATCTTCGTCTTCTTCGTTGGTATTACTTACCACTACCCTATAGAAACCCTCGTCTTCTGCCTCATAAACTCGATCTTGTGCTCCAGCAATTGCCTCAAAGTCAGTGCCGTTCTCACTAAACTCCCACTGATACAAATAGATTTGCCCTGGAGGAGCCTGATTAGCTGAGAATCTTACGAAACCACCCTCACAAAAAGTAGTAGACCCTGTAACTAAAATGGTAGCCTCGTCAGGCACATCCGCTACTTTTACTGCAATAGGCGTTGACGTAAGTGTGCAGCCTTTATCTGTTCTAACTGTAACGTAGTATGTTCCGGTTGTTGTAGCCTGGTAAGAGCTAGCGTTGCCAACAGGCGCCTCACTCGCCGTGCTAAACCACTGATAATTATAACCAACCACATTTTCTACCACTAACTCCACATAGTTCTCTGGGCAGAACTCTGTTGGGCCTATGGGTGTGATAGTTACGTTCGGAAGAGGATTCACAACAACTGTTACTGTCTGTGCCACCGACTCACAGCCATCGGTTGTACCATATACCGTGTAGGTGGTGGTTTCCGTTGGCCTTACATTTATACTTGCACCAGTAGCTGGCCCTTCTATACCAGTAGTAGGCTCCCAACGGTACGTAGTAGCCCCACTTGCTGTAAGCGTTGTGCGCTCACCTGCACATACCTCTGTGTTAGGGCTTACTGTAACTTCAGGCAAGGCCTTTACTATTATTGTCTGAGTGGCTGTATTAGTACACCCGTTTCCATTAGTGAAAGTATAAGTGATTTCATGATCTCCCACACCCGCTACTGCCGGATCAAATATGCCATCCACTACACCAGTGCCTGAATAATTACCATTAGCAGGATCGCCTCCTGTTAATGCGAATGGTGCAGCACTTATGCAGACAGCTTCAATAGGAGCCAGTGTAACTACTGGTAGCGGATTCTCTGTAACTGTGATAACATTAGAGTTGGTAGCGCATCCGTTTGTGGTTACTACCACCCTGTAGTCACCAGAGGCATCAGCAACAAACGAGGTACCTATGGCATCCTCAATATCGTCGCCGTTTAGTTGCCACTGGTAAGATGCCCCTTCTACAGGCGTTACATTCAACTGTACAGTACCCTCAGCACAGAACTCAACTGGTCCACTAGCCTCTATTTCAGCTACCGGAAATGCATTAACGGCAACTGTGAAGTTGGCTGGGGCGCCAGGTTTACCACAGGCATTGAGCGCTGTAACTGACAATACCACAGTGCCAGCCTCTTCTCCGAAAGATAAAGTAGCGGTGGCAGCAGTAGCGCCAGCCGTAATAGTTGCCGAACCAGACACTACAGTCCATTGGTAAGAAGTAGCCCCGGAAACAGCTGCGATGGAGTAATTTCCAGTGCTGTTAACGCAAACAGAAGCAGCTCCGGCCACATCACCAGGAGTGAGTAGCGGAACAACCGTTTTGGAAAAAGCTTCGGATGCTAAGCCATTATGGGGCGGTCCGGTTGGGTTTCTGACTACTATACTTAGAGTACCTGCAGCGGCAAGCTCTGTTTCTGTAACTGTTGTCGTTAAGGATGTTCTGCTGGCTACTGTAGCAGGTCTTTCACTGCCGTTTATTAACACAACAGCACCAGTGCCAAAGTTGGTACCAGTGATAGTCAGTGTAGTAGCAGGATCACCTTGTGAGATACATTCAGGCGTTACGCTGGTGATAGTAGGTCGCTGGTTGTTAACTACAAATGCATTGCTGGTAGCTTGCGCAAGAGTGCCGCTGGAGGCTATTAACGTGTAACCATCTCCCGGTAAGTCTATTCTCAGGTTGCTGAAAGTAGCAACACCATTTACTGCAGCAACCGGATTTGTACCGCTTAACGTGCCGCCGCCAGGGTTTGTACCTATGGCAAGTGCAACTGATGCAGTTGCACCCGGTCCGGTCGTAACGGTGTTACCAAACTGGTCTACCACGGCAACCTGTGGTGCTGGATTTATAGTTGCTCCAATAGCTGTATTAGTTGGCTGCTGTCTGAAGGCTAAACCTCTGGCAGCACCAGCAGCCATTGTAAGATTAGCAACAGTTGTGTTAGAACCTAACCCGGAAATATTAGCATTACCCTCAATAAAAACTGTTCCTGTAGAGGGTAAAGGAACCGCACCTGAAATTGGTTGTACCTGAATCCCGCTTATGGTGATAGCTTCAGTGTTATTACCACTGTTATTATAGGTAATATTAAATGTAAGGGTTTTATTGTCTGTAGATATTGTTGGCCTGAAAATTCTATTAGAATTAATATTTCCACCACTGCTTCTTAGGGAAACAGCGGTACCACTATTAGGATTAAACCTCCAGTTATCTTCTACTTTTAAAACTAAAGTACTGGTATTAAAGTCTCCTCCAATTTCCTCCCTTATTACCACATCTCCTATCCCAACAAATCCTGGGGTGGCACCATTCTGGGCTTGGTCTACTGTGGCACTTACATTAACAGGTGTAATTGGAGTAATGGCTGCCCATAAATAGACTGTTGTAATTAAAGCAAACAGGAAAACGCCAGACAAAGCTATGTACCTTTTTGCCTGGGATGCCTGCGCAATCAACTGAGTAAAACGTTGTTTCATAAAATGTGGGAATAAGATTGGGGTTTAAGGCTGTATGCTTTGGCCTTGGTGATGCTTGTGGGTCAGGTGAAACGAAAGCCTGGGGCTTTACAGTAGGGCAAAGTATAGCTAGGCAATAGGTTTATTAGCCGATTTTACCAGCTAAAACCATATTGCAGATAGGCTAAGTCTAGTCAACCTATAGAGTTGGGGATATAGAGCGCAGGAAGAAAATGTGATTCAGGCTACCTCGCTTTGGCCAGGCCCTTAAGGGGCACCACGCACATAGTAGGGGGTAGTGGCTATAGGCATATATTCTATTTCTATAGTTTTTTGTTATTATTCAAAGAGAATATACCCAAGTTACTATAAATTGTTACAGAGGCAACGTAATATTTATTCTTAAAATAGTATATAATCCTATAGGATTGTACTGCTAAAACTGCCTCATAAACTACTGTTAGTATGCCACATACAGCTTAACACATATACAGGTATGATTTTTTACTATCTAGGACGCATTGAATTGCACTAAAATAATTTCAATTTTATCTTAAATTTCTTCGTGCATCCACCCTAAAACATTCACCTTCTGAAAGAAGAGGCACTGTGAAATGTGGGCACAGGTGGTGGAAGTATACTTAGTATGGGTAGAGTTTATCATACTTGGGGTGAAGTATAAATAGGCATCTAATCAACAACTTACACATGTTAGCGAAGGCAAATGATTAAGTTCTAGCGTTTAGTTTAACGCTTGTACTATTAAACTCGCCCTTAAAGAGTGTTTCTTGCACCAGGCGCCTGTATTTTATACTTGCAAAAGCCTCAGCAAAACAGGAAATTGCAGGTATAACCAAACATCTAACCTATTCTTCACCTTTATTCATGAAAAACCTACGCATGCTTGCTGTAGCGGCCATGCTGGGCCTTAGCCCGGCCGTGGTGGCGCAGCAAACCGAGACGCCGCTTTCCTACTACCTGCCAGCCCAGTTCAGCTACAACAGCAGTATCCCCACGCCTAAAGACATCCTAGGGTATAATGTGGGTGAGTGGCACGCCAGCCACGACCAACTGGTGATGTTCATGCGCGAGATGGCGAACCTGTCAGACCGTATCAGCATCACCGAGTATGGCCGCACGCACGAAAACCGCCCGCTGTATTTGCTCACCGTCACCTCGCCTAAAAACCACCAGAACATTGAGAAAATAAAGGAGCAGCACCGCCAACTCACCGACCCGGAAAAATCCGGGAGCCTGAACATAAAGGATATGCCGGCGGTGGTATGGATGGGCTATAGCGTGCACGGCAACGAACCCAGCGGCAGCAACGCCTCCCTGCTGGCCGTGTACCACCTGGCAGCCGCGCAGGGTCCGGAGATAGAGAAACTACTGGATGAAACCATCATCCTCATTGACCCCTCCATTAACCCCGATGGCATGAACCGCTTTGCCAGCTGGGTGAACTCGCACCGCAGCAAGAACCTGGTCACCGACCCCAATAGCGCCGAGTTTAGCGAGGCCTGGCCCCGTGGCCGCACCAACCACTACTGGTTCGACCTGAACCGCGACTGGCTGCCGCTGCAGCACCCGGAGTCGAAGGGCAGGCTGGCCAAGTTCCACGAGTGGAAGCCGAACGTACTGACCGACCACCACGAGATGGGCACCAACTCCACGTTCTTCTTCCAGCCCGGCATCCCGAGCCGTAACAACCCGCTCACCCCGGAGAGCAACTATAAGCTCACGCAGAAAATCGGCACTTACCACGCCAAGGCACTCGATAAGATTGGCTCCTTTTATTATACCGAGGAGAGCTTCGACGACTTCTACTTTGGCAAGGGCTCCACGTACCCGGACATCAACGGAGCCGTGGGTATACTTTTCGAACAGGCCAGCTCCCGCGGCCATGCGCAGGAAAGCGTGAACGGCGTGCTGACCTTCCCCTTCACCATCCGCAACCAGTTTACCACCACCCTCTCTACCTTAGAGGCGGCGCAGGCTATGCGCGAGGAGCTGCTGGCGCACCAGCGCGATTTTTATAAGGATGCCCTGAACGAGGCGAAAAAGGCCGGCACAAAGGCCTATGTTTTCGGCTCGGAGAAAGACAAGGCCCGCGCTTACCACCTGGCTGAAATTATCCGACAGCACCAGATTGCCGTGTACCGCCCGAAGGAGAGTTTTACAGTGGATAAGGTGACCTACACGCCGGAGAATGCTTACATTATCCCGACAGACCAGCCGCAGTACAAGCTGATTGAGGCGATGTTTGAGAAGCGCACCACGTTTAAGGATAGCCTTTTCTACGACATCTCCGCCTGGACATTCCCGCTGGCCTTCGACCTGGAGCATGCGGCACTCTCTTCCCGCAACTTTAAGAAGAGCCAACTGGGCCAGAAAGTAGAGGAACTAAGCCTACCGGCAGGCGAAGTACTAGGCGGCAAAAGCGATTATGCCTATGCTTTTGAATGGCACGGCTACTACGCTCCCCGCGCCCTGAACCAGCTCATGGACCGCGGCATCAGCACCCGCGTAGCCACTGATAAATTCACCGGCGCCGATGGCAAGCAGTTCGACTACGGCACCATCCTGATACCCGTGTCAGGACAAAGTATAAACGCTGACCAACTGCACCAGGTACTGCAGGAGGTAGCGCAGCAAAACGCCCTGCAGGTATACGCTATGGGAACTGGCTTTACCCCGCAAGGTATAAAGCTGGGCAGCCCTATGGTCCGCAGCCTGGAGCAGCCCCGCATCATGATGCTGGTAGGCGATGGCGTGAACAGCTACGATGCCGGGGAGGCCTGGCACCTGATGGACGACCGCTTCGGCATGCGCCCGGTGCTGGTGAAGACCACCGATTTCAACCGTTCAGACCTGAGCAAGTATAATGTGCTGGTGATGGCTGAGGGCTCCTATAACAACATCTCCAAAGACAAACTGCGCACCTGGGTGCAGCAGGGAGGCACGGTAGTAGGCATGGGCGGCGCAGCCAAATGGCTCTCGGACAATGGCATCGGCAACATCACCTTCAAGAAAGTTGAGCCGGATACAAGCTCACAGAGAGCGTACGCTGACCTGGAAAACGCCGAAGGCGCGCACGTGATTGGCGGAGCTATTTTTGAAACGAAGCTGGACCTGACGCACCCGCTGGCTTATGGCTACACCGATGCAAAGCTGCCTATTTTCCGCAGTAACACCCTGTTTATGGAGCGCTCCAAGAGCCCGTACGCCAACCCGGTGATGTATACTTCGGAGCCGCTTATGGCCGGCTACATCTCCAAGCCGAACCTGCAACGGGTGAAAAACACGGCAGCCGTAGACGTAACAGCTTTAGGCGCCGGCAAGGTCATCGCGATGCCGGACAACCCGAACTTCCGGGCCTTCTGGTACGGCACTAACAAACTGTTCTTAAACAGCATTTTCTTCGGCCAGATTATCAGCGGCAACTCCGCCCGCGCCGAGGAAGCGGCTCATTAAGAGAGTATAGCAATTGCAAAACTCCCCCTCTTCTTGGTTTAGAAGAGGGGGAGTTTTTGTTTTGAGGGTTTTTGTATAGCTGAACCTGTACCCTTCCTTGGTCAGTCTTCTGATGTTCCGGGTCCAACCACCCCTGCCCCTCCTTGTCTAAGGAGGGGAGTTCTGTAATTACTTTGGCTGAAGTATAAATTCCATAGCCTCAGTTCTTGCGCGGACAGGTCGCGACCTGTCCCTACAACGTATAAACCCACCCCAGCCCCTCCCGATAGGGGAATCTCTGCATACGATTACATCCCCCTACCCCCTTCAAAGGGGAACTTTGGCTGAAGCTCCGTCAGCCACTGCTATTGAGATTATCCCAGCCTTTGGGTTGAGCGCCTTCTAGATTTCCGGTGCCGCAGGCAGCCCGAGGCACGAGGGCAGGAAATGTAGACAGCGCGATGCCCGAAGGCGAGGCCTCCCGGCCTGGGAGGGCAGAAAGCTAGAGATGAAACGAGACGTTTGTGGGAACTAGAGGAAGAAAGGAAGCTAGTAAGGTTAGCTTGCCTCCAGTTGCGAAAAGCGGTGGTTCAAGGAAAGTATAAGTCGAAGTATGATAGGCACGAGCTACAAGCTCGCGCCAGCAAAAGTATAAATCAGCAAGTATAAAAGTATAGCTGCAAGTATATCAGCACTGTCGAAGTATAAAGTATGGCTTTTCAAGCCAGTTGGGTTGCAAACCCAACACCATAGGTAGGCACGGGTTGCAAACCCGCGCCAGCAACGGGGTTCCTGGACCAGCAGAAAGTATAAAGCATACCCATACTTTATACTTTGATACAGCGCCAGACAAGTATAAAACCGCTAAAACAAGTATGGCCAGCGCGAATGCACTGGCCATACTTGTTTATACTTCAAAGCTGCAGTTTATACTTTGAAATCACTATTACGGCAGTCTAAACCCAAGCACAATTTCGTGCGAGCCGGCGCTGTGGTGGCGCATCGGCGACACAGTGATGTCGTAGGTATAACTCAGGCGGTACTGCTCTTTAAACTGCACGCCAACCAAACCTACCACAGCATCCTGGGTACGGTAAGAAATGCCCGCCCACACCATGTCGTCGTAAACGGTTTTGCGGCGTTTGGTGAAGTGGTACTCGCCGCGCACGTTAATGTCGGCCTGGATGGGGGCAGGGTTCACGTACTTGACCAGCACCGAGGGGGTCACGGTGATGTTTTTGTTTACATCAAAATGGTATCCACCCGACACAAACAGGTGGCGCGACAGGCGGGCCGGATCCTCAATCTCCTTGTTCTTGTTAATCCTGTTGCCCAGCACCTGAAACAGCGAGGCCCCTACAAAGAACTCCTCCGAGTGCAGGTATGTGCCCACACTCAGGTCAGGCATAAAGGCGTTTATACTTCCCTGCCGCGTTACCGGGTCGCGCTCGTTGGAACCGTCTGCCAGGTGTATCTTGCCCTCGTCAAACTTATACTGCTGCAAACCGCCAAACACCCCCGAAGAAAGATAGAGGTTCTGGTTGAGGGGCACGTGGTAAGCGTAAGAAAGCAAGACGCCGGTCTGGGAAATCGGGCCGGTCTGGTCTTTGTAAATGTAACCACCCGCCCCGTGGTAGGGCCGTGCCCTGCGGCTTCGGAGCGTTTGCTTGAACAAAGCGGTTTCGGCACTCAGGTAAAAGGTTTTGGGCGCTCCGTCAAAGCCCGTCCACTGGTTGCGGTAGCCGGCTTTTATGTTCCAGTCCTTCTCCACCCCGGCTACCGCCGGGTTCAGGAGAAAGTAGTTGGTCATGTACTGGCTATACAGCGCCTTCTGCTGTGCCACAGCTACCGAACCAACGAGCAGAAAGCAAAATATAAGGATGTAATTTTTCATAACACGTCTTGTTTGGTATTGGGCAGTTAGCGCATAATGGTCACTGATGTTTTAATAGGAGCCGTGCCGTCGCCGAACTCGATGATGGTGTAGTAAGTACCATCCGGCAGTCGCTTGCCTTTGTAGGTGCCGTCCCATGGCTTTTTATATCCTTTGGACGAGAACACCTCGCTGCCCCAGCGGTTGTAGACCGTTACCTGGCAGTTCGGGTACAGGTTTGGCAGGTTCTTCAGTACCCATGTATCGTTCATTCCGTCGCCGTTTGGCGTAAAGCCGTTCGGGATGTCGATATCACCTAAGCCCTCAATCACGAAGGTTGCCGTAGTCATACAGCCCCTGCTGTCTTTCACGGTCAGGGTATACTCGCGGGCGCTCAGGTTGGTAAACACCGAGTCGGACGTGAAGCTGCCGCCATCCAGCGAGTAGGTATAAGGTCCTACCCCACCGGTAATCAAGGTCACGGCCGCGCTGCCTGTTTTCTCGAAGCCCACCGCTTTGGTAAGCGGCGTTACCTCTGCCACCAGATCTTCTGCCTCCTTCACTTCCACCATACCCACGTTAATGGTGCAGGACTCGGAGAATTTGGTAACGAGCTGATAGCTGCCTTTGGCCAGGTCCTTGAACACCGGGTTCTTCTGGAACGTCTTGCCGCCATCGATACTATATTGGGTCTGCGCATTGGCACCTGTTGTCGCGAAAGCAATCTCGCCGGTGTTGCCGCCCGAGCAGGCCAGGTGGTGCACGTAGTCCAGCTTGCTGCTCACGCCTTCTTCCACCTGCACTTCTATACTATAGGTACAGCCCGCCGCGTCTTTCACAGTTAAGGTATAAGCACCTGGCGCTACATCGGTTAGTGTGGCAGCAGCCGTGAAGGTGGCGCCATCCAACGAATAAGTATAAGGAGCCGTGCCGCCCATAACCTCGTCGATGGAAATGCTTCCGGCAGGCTGCTCGCAGGTTGGGGAAGTTACCGTGGCCCTTAGGTTCGTGATAGGCGGTGTGTTGCGGATGGTCAGCAGCTCAATGCTCACGCAGCCGGCCGCATCCTTCACCGTTACGGGATACTCTCCTTCGGTCAGGCCGGTAAACTCCGGTGCGTTCTGAAAAGTGGTGCCATCTATACTATAGGTATAAGGACTCACGCCCCCGCTCACGTTGCTGATGACGATGCGACCGTTGGCAGCGCCACAGCTGGCGTCGGTGCCGGTTGCCACGAAGGTTGGGGCTCCGCTGTTGCTCACCTCTTTGTTTACCTCCAGCACGCAACCTTCCGCATCCTTAATGGTGATGGTATACACGCCCACGGCCAGGTTGCCAAAAGTAGCCGAAGCCTGGAAGGTCTTGCCGTCTATACTATAGGCCAGCGGCTTAGTGCCCTCTTTCACGGAAGTAACCGTGATGGTGCCGTTCGCCTCGCCGCAGGTGGCATTTGTAGAAGCAAGCTCAGCCTCTTTCGGACCCTTGATGCCCACTGTTACTTTCACCGTAGTGCTGCAGCCGTTGGCATCCTTCGCGTATACCTCATACTCCCCTGCCGCCAGCGAACCGAAGTTGCCAGCCGCCTGGTAGGTTTTACCATCCAGCGAGTAGGTATAAGGAGCTTTGCCGCCCGTTACGCCGCTTACTGTAATGGTACCGTTGTTGGCCGTGCAGGCCGTTGGCGTGGTAGAGGCCGCGATATCAGAAGGACCAGCGATGTCACTAACCACCACTTTCTTCTCCAGGATACAGCCGTTGGCGTCTTTCACCCGGATGGTGTACTCGCCGGCTGCCACGTTGGCAAAAGTAGTGGTCGTCTGGAAGCTGCCGTTATTCAGGGCGTAGGTATAAGGCGCCGTGCCACCCGTTACCTTGCTTACGGTGATAGAGCCGTTGGCCGCACCGCAGGTAGTAGCTACGGTTGCCAGCTCATACTTTTCCGGACCGCTGATATTGCCCACCTCAGCCGTTCTGATGAAGGTACAGCCGTTGGCATCTTTAATGGTGATGGTATGCGAGCCAGCAGCCAGTCCGGTCAGCCTGGCATTTGTCTGGAAAGTTTTCCCATCCGCGCTGTAAGTATAAGGAGCCGTGCCGCCCGTTACGTTGTTTACCGTTACCTCCCCGTTGCTGCTGCCACAGGTAGAGGCTTTGGTCGTGAAGGAAAATCCTTCCGGACCGGTGATGTTAGACACCGTGATTGGCTTAACAAACAAACAGCCTTTGGCATCCTTCACGGTTACCAGGTACTCGCCGGCAGCCACACCCGTAAAGGTAGCTCCCTCCTGGAAAGTAGCGCCATCTATGCTATAAGCATACGGCTTGGTACCACCGGTTACGCCTGTAATACTTATCTGGCCGTTGCTGTTGCCGCAGGTTGTGTTCACAGCCGTGGCCACCAGGTCAGACGGGCCGTCTACGTTGCCGACCATTACCTGGCCAGCATAAGTACACTGGTTGGCGTCTTTTACGGTGATGGTGTAAGCTCCTGCAGCAAGCGCCGTAAAGCTGGCCGCAGCCTGGAAGTTGCCTCCGTTGATACTATAGGTGTAAGGTCCTACCCCGCCATCCACAGCCGTGATGGTGATGCGACCGTTCGCGCCGCCGCAGCTGGCCGACACAGTTGTGCTGGCAAAGCTGGCCGGGCCATCCTTGCTCACCTTTACTTTGTCGGAGAACTCGCAGCCGTTGGCATCTCTTACCGTGATAGTATACTCTCCTGAAGCCAGCCCTGAGAAGGTAGCCGTGCTCTGGAAGTTTTTGCCGTCAATCGAGTAAGTATAGGCTGAAATACCACCGGTCACGCGGGTTACCGTAATGCTGCCGTCGTTGTCGGCGCAGCTGGCAGCCTTGGTAGTAGCCGCGATAGCGCTTGGTCCGGCCAGGTTGGTTACTTCCACCGCCTTGGTAAACGTACAGCCCTTGGCGTCTTTTACCGTGATGGTGTGGGTACCGGCAGCCAGATTAGCAAAGGTAGCCGAAGCCTGGAAGGTGGTGCCATCTATACTATAAGTATAGGAGCCCGTACCGCCGCTCACGCTGCTTATACTTACCTCGCCGTTGCTGGCACCGCAGGTAGAGGCTTTGGCCGTGGCTACAAAATCCGAAGGTCCGCCGATGTTATCTACTTTTATACTTGCAGAGAACCTACAGCCCTTGGCATCCTCTACGGTTATGGTATACGCGCCGGCCAGCACGCCCTCGAACGAAAGCCCGTTCTGGAAGTTCACGCCATCCCTGCTATACTTGTAAGGAGCCGTGCCGCCGGTAACTTTGCCAACCGTGATGCTGCCGTTGCTATCGCCGCAGGTAGAGGCAGTGCTGGCCAGCTCCATCCCGGATGGACCCGCCACATCCTCCACCACGACCTTCATTGTGATGATACAGCCGTTAGCGTCTTTCACCGTAATGGTATGCTCGCCAGCTAACAGGCCCGTGAGCGTAGTAGCTTCCTGGAAGTTAGTGCCGTCTGCGCTGTAGGCATAAGGCGCGGTTCCGCCCGTTACCGCATCCACTTTTATACTTCCGTTCGCGCGACCGCAGCTCGAGGCTGAGGCCGTGGCGGTGAAAGCAGATGGACCCGGGATGTTTTCCAGCGTAATGGCCTGCGTGAAGGTACAGCCATTGGCGTCTTTCACCGTTACCTCATACTTGCCCGCAGCCAGGGAGCCGAAGCTGGTGCTGCTCTGGAAGGCTGCGTTGTTCAGGCTGAAGGTATAAGGCGCCGTTCCGCCCGTTACACCGCTCACACTGATAGAAGCATTCGAACTACCGCAGGTAGAGGCTTTTCCGGTTAAAGCGATGGCCGATGGTCCGGCGATGTCTTCTACTTTTACCTCTTTTCGGAAAGTACAGCCTTTGGCATCCCGTACGGTGATGTTGTAGGTGCCTGCCGCCAGGTTGGCAAAAGTAGCCGAAGTCTGGAAGCTGCCACTATTTATACTATACATGTAAGGAGCGGTACCACCCGTAACTGTGCCTACTTTTATGCTGGCATTGTTCGCGCCGCAGGTCGAAGCTACGGTGGTGCTGGCAAAATCAGTCGGTACGTTCTGGTTTACTTTTATACTTGTGGTAACTGTACAGCCGTTGGCATCTTTCACTGTTACCGTGTAGTCTCCGGAAGCCAGGCCGGTGAAGGAAGTGGATGCCTGGAAGTTTTTGCCGTCGATGGAGTACGTATAGCCGGATGTTCCGCCTGTTACCTGGCCCACTGCAATGCTACCGTCGTTGTTCTGGCAGCTGGCCGGTTGGGAAGCGGCCGCTACTGCCGAAGGCCCGGCAATGTCGGCAACGCTAAAGGTTCTGGCGAACGTACAGCCGTTTCTATCCTTCACCGTGAGGATGTGCTCGCCGGCCAGCAGGTTCTCAAACACCAGCCCCGCCTGAAAGTTCACGCCATCTATACTATAGGTATAAGGTGCTACACCGCCCGTCGCTGCTGTCACCGTCAGCTTGCCGTTGGCCGCACCGCAGGTAGAGGAAGTAGCGCTGGCCAGCAAGCCTGTCGGGCCACCTGTATTCTCCACCACAATCTTTTTGGAGAGCGTACAGCCGTTTTGGTCTTTTACCGTTACGGTATACTCACCGGCTGCCACTCCGGCAAAGGTGGTTCCCTGCTGGAAGGTTTTGCCGTCGATGGAGAACGTATAGGAAGCCGTGCCACCGGTTACCCCGCTCACCTCGATTTTACCGTTGCTCTCCCCGCAGGTAGAAGCGGTGGAGGTCAGCAGCAGCTCGCTTGGGCCAGGAATGTTGGTTACGTCAATCGTACGGGCCAGCGTACAGCCGTTCTTGTCTTTTACCGTGATGGTATACTCGCCGGCTGCAAGGGTAGCGAAGGTTGCCGAAGTTTGGAAGTTCTTTCCGTCGATGCTGTAAGTATAGCCGGACGTTCCGCCCACTACGTTGCTAACGGTAATGCTCGCATTGCTCGCGCCGCAGGTAGAGGCTTTTGCAACCAGCGTCATATCGCTTGGACCAGCCACATCCTCCACTATCACCGTGCGTGTGCCCATACAACCCTTCGCATCTTGTACCGCAATGGTGTAGGTGCCAGCCAGCAGGTTGCCGAAGGTGGTTGAAGCCTGGAACGGAGCCCCGTTTATACTATAAGTATAACCACCCGCGCCGCCGGATACATTGCTCACCACGATGCTGCCATTGCTATCGCCGCAGGTGGTAGCTTTAGCCGTGGCCGTAAAAGTTGGTCCTTCCAGGTTGGCTACGCCTACCTCACTCGTAAACGTACAGCCGTTGGCATCTTGCACTGTGATCTGGTAAGTCCCGGCCACCAATGCGGTGAAAGTGGCTGACGTCTGGAACGGCCCTCCGTTTATACTATACTTGTAAGGCCCTGTGCCACCGGTTACCGCACCAACCGTAATCTGCCCATCCGCACGACCGCAGGTAGCGGCAACCGTAGTGCTGGCAAAAGCGGTCGGCACATTGGCTCCCACTTCCACCGACGCCGTAACGGTACAGCCGTTTTTGTCTTTCGCAGTTAACGTATAGGTACCGGCCGCCAGTCCCGTGAATGTAGTGGAGCTTTGGAAAGTGGTGCCGTTGATGGAGTAGGTATAATCCGCTGTGCCGCCCGTTACGCGACCTACCGTGATGCTACCGTCGTTGTTCTGGCAGCTGGCCGGTTGCGACGTGGCCGCCACCGCCGTTGGTCCGGCAACATCGGTCACCGTAACCGAAGCAGACACCACGCATTTGTTTTCGTCCATGGCATACACCGTGTGCGTGCCGGCCACAAAGCCAGTCAAGGTAGCGGATGTCTGGTAGTTCACCCCATCCTTGCTATACTTGTAAGCCCCTGTTCCGCCGGTTACGCCTGTTATGGTCACCTCCCCATCCGCTCTACCACAAGTGGATGCCTTGGCACTTGCCGTAAGGGCTGAAGGACCAGCCACGTTGGTTAAGGTGATTTTCTTGGAGATAACGCAGTTGTTGCGATCCTTTACCGTGATGGTATACTCGCGGGCAAGCAGGTTGCCGAAAGTAGCCGAAGTCTGGAAAGTCTTGCCGTCTATACTATAAGTATAGGCACTGGTGCCGCCGGTTACGTTGCTTACGGTCAGGGTGCCGTTGCTGGCGCCGCAGGTAGAGGGCGTAGCCGTCAGCACAAAATCACTCGGACCGGCAATGTCCGTCACTTCCACTGTTTTGGTAGCCACGCAGCCGTTGGCGTCTTTTACCGTCACCTCATACGTAGCAGCCTTCAGGCCCGTGAAAATGTTCGAGCTCTGGAAGCTGCCGCCGTTGAGCGCGTAAGTATAAGGAGCATATCCTGCCGCAGGGGCGCTCACGGTTATACTTCCGTTACTTGCGCCGCAGGTAGAGGCCTTTGCTGTGGCCGTAAAGGCAGGACCCGCCATATCGGTCAGGGCAACGGCCTCCGAATAGATACACCCGTTCGCGTCTTTTACATAGATAGTGTAATTACCGGCAGCCAGCCCAGTAAAGGTGGCCGACGCCTGGAAGTTGGTGCCATCTATACTATAAGTATAAGAGCCTGTGCCGCCGCTTACATTAGTCACCGTCACCTCGGCATTGCTATAACCGCAGGAGGAGGCTTTGGCTGATACCGTCAGGTCTGTCGGGCCGGCGATGTTGCCTACCGTTACTGCTTTGGTTAAGCTACAGCCTCTCGCGTCGCGCACCGTAACGGTGTAGTTACCGGCTGCCAGTCCCGCAAGGGTGGCGTTTGTCTGGAAGTTCACTCCGTCTATACTATAGTATAAAGGAGCGACACCGCCCTGCACATTGCTCACGGTGATGCTGGCGTTGCTGTTGCCGCAGGTAGAAGAGGCAGGGGTAGCTGTGAAAGCCGTCAGGGTTTGCTGGGCAACGGTTACTGTTCTGGTAACAGTACAGCCATTTTTATCCTGGGCAGTAACGGTATAAGTACCTGCTGCCAGCCCTGTAAAGGTGGTAGCGTCCTGGAAAGTGCGGCCGTTTATACTATACTTATAAGGAGCCGTGCCGCCGCTCACCTGGCCCACCGTAATGCCGCCGTCGTTATTCTTACAGGAAGCAGCCACGGTAGAGGCCGCTACCGCTGTTGGGCCGGTCACGTTCGTGATAGTCACGCTTTTGGAAACGGTACAGCCGTTGGCATCCATCACGTAGATAGTATAAGTGCCGGCCGCCAGGTTCGAAAGTGTGGTGCCTGTCTGGTAGGTTTTGCCGTCTGCGCTATACTTGTAACCTGCTGTGCCGCCCACCACGCTGCTGATGGTAACACTTCCGTCGCTTCTGCCGCAGGTTTCCTGAGTAGCGCTTAGGGTAAAGTCAGTAGGGCCATTTACCTGTGTTACGGTGAAGGATTTGGTGATCGCGCAACCCTTCCCGTCTGAAACGGTGACGGTGTAGGTGCCAGCGGCCACGCCCGTAATGGTAGCCGTGGTTTGGCCGCTGCTCCATTTATAGGAGATAGGCCCGTTGCCGCCTGTTACCCTGGCCGATATTGTCCCGAGGGTGCCGTTACAGATAACCGGCGTGCCCGTCAGTTCCACATCGATGGGGTAAAACGTAATCAGTACGTCATCTTTCACGGCCGTACACGAGCCGTTACCCGTCGAGGTAAGCGTGAGCCTTACAGAGCCTGCCGCTATCTCAGCTGCCGTTGGGGTATAGACCGCGTTAAGCGCGGTGTTGCTTGGGCTGAAGGTGCCCCCGCCCCCACTCCAAATACCTCCGGTGGCCGCTGTTATAACACCCGCTAGTTGCACCGGGCTCTGCGAACACACCAACTGATCGGGACCAGCGTTTGCCGCCAGGTTCGATACCACATCTACCGTGGCCGAGAACTCGCGGCAGTTCGGGTAGTTTACGTTCCGCACCTCGAACTTATAAGTACCTACCGTGGTGGCCGTATAGTTCAACCCATTTCCTACCACGTTGCCGGCAGGGTCCGTCCAGATATACTCCCACTTACCATCGCCGCCGGTTACATTGCCCGTCAGTGTCACGCCGCTGCTTCCGGGACAGATAATGGCCGGGTTAGGGCCGACCGTTACCGTTGGGGGCGGATAGAAAAACACGCGCACCACATCAGAAACGAACCTGCCCGGGCATTTTGTCGCCACCGTTGTGCCGGTCACCTCATAGTCTACATAGGCTGGCGCGTTCGCGTCCGGTGTTACCAGCGGTCTGGTGTCGCCGTTCGGGAAGCTCAGGTATTTATTATAAGTGCCGTTATAGGTAATATCTTTCCAGGTGATGGTACCCGGCTCAAAAGACAAAGGCGCTATCAGCGTACCCGAGCACCCGGCTGTTACCGAGACATCGGGCTGCGGTGTGAAAGAGGCCAGGGAACGGATCTCAAAAATGCCTTTAGCATTTCCGGGCATACAAAGTGACAGTACAATTGTCTCGGAGACATCCACACATATCGGCTCGCCCACCGGGTAACTTGTTCCGCAACCAATCTGGTACGTCATTGATCCGGAAGGCACCGGTCCTCCCACAATGTCGAACTCCATTTGCTCGGCATTCTTGTCCAGAATAATCTCAAACTGAATACAGTTCTCATTATTGGGAACGTTACAGAGCTGCCCGTTTCTTGACACTTCGCCGGAATTCCAAACGCCGTTAGGCTTGCCTCTCAGGTCAATCTTGTAGACTGGCACCTTATTCCCCTGACCAAACGCATCAAGGGATGTCGCGAATTGCAGCACCCCTAGCAGGCAAATGGCAAACAGGAAAGAGAGGTTTCGGGTAAAGGTTATTCTCATAAGCTTCCGTTAAAACTGTGAAGATGTTAGTAGTAGAAGGTTACTTTGGTACACGTTATAAATATGCTGTGCTATTCCGGCAGCCTCACGGCTTGTCGTCACATCAGCAAAACACTAAATCGAATCACGCTATACTTCCTGAGGCCACGGCAATACCAATCAGCACTCTCATTTTTTGTTATACTTTAGATATACAATCATCCAATTACACAGCCCTTACAAGCACCACCACCATGTAGCGACAGCGCTACTACATAATTGTATTTCCCATTACACTGCCTGTCCAGAAGCCATTAATAACACTGACCAAAAGCTTTTTTATCACTTTAAGAACAGTACAATTATTTTAGAGCCAACAACACACTAAAAGCACCTGTAACCTCGTTTAAGCTAAGTCAAAACAAATTAAATAGGAATATATATAGCAAGCAATACAATTTAAACTTTTAGAACAACCCAAAGTATAGATAAAATATAACTATAATTATTCCAATAAATTACATATACAATATATAGTTATAAATACATACAATTCCTCTTCCCTTTTTGACCTACCGCTTATATTTCATCCAATTTTTATAATCCCTACCCCAAAACACCACACATGTCTGCAGAAAAGGCATCCATCAAATAAATCCAACAGGTCAGTTTTCAGCTGCCCCTATTAAGCGCTTCTATCAATCCAATTCTCCCTGTCCTGCTTTGGCCAACAAGACGTAGCGTAAGAAAGTAGAAATCATTACTTTTGCAGTCTTGACAAACCAAACCAGCTATGAGCGCCAGAAGCTTTGAACTGCTATTAGAAACGGCTTTCGACAGCCCCACCCCCCACGTGTTTGAGGAGGGTGCCGCCACCGTGTATCAGGAGCTGGAGCGCGCGCTGCGTGAGGCTAAACTCTCGAAGGGCGCCGGCCGCGAGCATCTGAGCTTCCGGTTTGAGCGCCTGCGCCTTGGCGTGGCCATCGCCATTATAAAGGCCTTTCTGCGCCTAGCCGATAACGAGAAGAGCAAAGAGGTGCTGGAGGTGCTGCAGGAGGCGCTTACCGCCAAAAACACCCGCGAGATTGACAAGATTGTGCAGAAGCGCATCGCCTCGTTCGATAATCTGTACCACGAGATTTTCGTGAATCCGCAACGGGAGGAAATCCTGCACCTGTTTGAGCAAACGCTGGATGCCGGCACCAAGGAAGAGCTGGATGAGCTGATCCTGGACGGGCTGGATTTACTCAGCCAGGTAGACTGGAACGCGGGCAGCAACCCGGAGGAAGACGATGATGACATTGAGCCGCTGGACGAGGATTTCCTGAAAAGCCTTTAGCAGTAAAAGAGCAGCACGTATGGAAATCACCCTGACCACTCCAGCCCTGCTTTTCCCGGCACTGTCGCTGCTGCTCCTGGCCTTTACCAACCGTTTTCTGGGGCTGGCCTCGCTTATCCGCAGCCTGAAGGACCGTTACGCTACCACACGCGACCAGCGGGTTTACGGGCAGATCCGGAACCTGCGCGAGCGCCTGATCCTGATCCGCAACATGCAGGCCTTCGGCACCCTGAGCATGTTTGGCTGTGTGCTGTGCATGTTTTTGCTCTTCGGTGGATACATGGACGCGGGCAAGTATGTGTTTGCCTTCAGTCTGCTGATGATGCTCATTTCCCTGGCACTGGCCATCCGCGAAATACAGATCTCGGTGAAGGCGCTGGAGCTGGAGCTAAATGATTTGCAGGAAGATGCCGGGAAATAAACTATTTGAGTTAAGAGTGATGAGTTAAGCGTTGAAAGTGCCGGGACAATAAAAATCCCTGCGCATAAAAACGTAAACCGATTACAGTCAAACGATTTACAGGCGCCAATTCTTTATCCATACTTTAAAACAAGTTTGCCTCTACACTTATAACTCTTAACTCATCACTCTTAACTCTTAACTTCTAGTATGTCCGACCCCAAGAAGCTGGCCATAAAGGATTTTGTGTACGACCTGCCCGAGGAGCGCATTGCCAAGTTTCCGCTACCTGTGCGCGACCAGTCTAAATTGCTGCTTTACCGCCAGGGCCAGATCATAGACCATACATTTACAGAACTGCCGGCGCTGCTGCCACCGAACACGCTGCTCGTGTTTAACGATACCAAAGTGGTGCAGGCCAGGCTGCTGATGCAGAAAGAAACCGGCGGGCTGGTAGAGATCTTCTGTCTGGAGCCTGTGGCCCCGCACCGCGAGGTGCAGCTGGCCATGCAGCAAACCGGAAGCTGCACCTGGAAGTGCCTGGTCGGTAACAACAAACGCTGGAAAGGCGGTCCTGTGCATTTATACTTTGAGGGTGGCGTGTTGCAGGCCGAGCGGGAGGCGCAGCAGGAAGGCCACTTCCTTATCCGTTTCACGTGGCAGCCAGCGGAGCTAACCTTTGCTGAGGTGCTGGAGCATTGCGGCAGATTGCCCCTGCCCCCCTACCTCAACCGCGACCTCACCCCTGAGGATCATACCCGCTACCAGACTATCTACGCCAGCCAACAAGGTGCCGTGGCTGCCCCCACCGCCGGTCTGCACTTTACGGATCGGGTGATGGATGCCCTTAAAGCTCAACGTATAGACATGGCTTACCTGACACTGCACGTGGGCGCGGGTACCTTTAAACCGGTTAAGTCGGAGACGATGGAAGCCCACGAGATGCACGCCGAGCAAGTATACATCAGCAGAAGTATACTGGAGCGGCTTCTGAAGCAGCAGGGCAACCCGGTTATACCGGTAGGCACGACCAGCATGCGCAGCCTCGAAAGCATTTACTGGCTGGGGGCTAAGGTGCTGGCTCAGCCCGAGCTTCCGCAACAAGAACTGCATGTGAGCCAGTGGCAGGCCTATGAAAGTATAAACCCGCCGACAGCCACCCAGGCGCTGGAGTCAATGCTGCACTACCTGGACCGCCAGGGCACCGACCACCTGCACGCCAGTACGCAGATTATCATCGCACCGGGTTATACTTTCAGAATGTGCCACGGCCTGGTTACAAACTTCCATCAGCCGGAAAGCACCTTGCTACTCCTGGTTTCTGCTTTGATTGGCGAAGACTGGCGCAAAGTATACCAGCACGCCCTGGCGCACGACTATCGCTTCCTGAGCTACGGCGACAGTTCGTTGCTGCTGCCATAGGGTTTCAGGTTGATTAGGGGTTATACTTGTCTGAAGCAGGATTTTTAGGATTTGAGGATGAACAGGATTCTCGCAGTTACCGGGCCCAACCACCCCTGCCCCTCCTTAGCCAAGGAGGGGAGCCTGTAGTTTCTTGGGTTGAAGTATAAGTTCTATTGCTGCAGGTATCGTGTGGACAGGTCGCGATCTGTCCCTACAAAGTATGGCTCCCACCCCTGCCCCTCCTCGGAGGGGAATTTATACTTGCCACGTCCCCTGTCATCTCGAATGCAGTGAGAGATCTATCGGGAATCCTCTTCAGATCTCTCCCGAAGGTCGAGATGACAGTAGTGGCCGTAGCTATCGAACGGCTTCCCAGCCTTTGGGTGGGGGTAGGGGCCCTCGTATAAAGAGCGCCTTGTAGATTTCCGGTGCCGCTGTGGCGGCATTGCGGAGCATAGGAAATGTACACCGCGCGATGCCCTTATCGAGGGCCCCTACCCCCAAGGCGAGGCCTCCCGGCCTTGAGGGAGCCAAAGCTTGAGATGAAACGATGAGTATTTAAGTCTGGAGGATGACCAGAAGCTAGAAAGGATAGCTTGTGTCAAGTGGAAGGAAGCAGGGGCTATGGGAAGTATGGCCAAAGTCAAAAGGATGGCCTACGCGGACTCGGAAGTCCGCAGCAGAGTGGTTCCGGACAAGGATGCCCGGAACAGCGGCATAGCAAAGTATAAAGCTATAGTCATCCTATAAAGTATAGCCTTCCAAGCCAGTTGAGGCACAGGCTCAATACTATAGCAAACCACAAGTCTGTAAACTAGTGCCGTCTAGCCAAGGCTTAAAAGCAAAGAGCCGCTCCAATGAGCGGCTCTTTGTCAATGCTAGCTATACTTCTCTTATACTTACTTCTGCACTTTAGCTGTACCACCACTCAAGCCATACTCCGAAATCAGGTAAGCCAGGGAAGCCATGGAAGCGGCGCCCAGCTGCATCTCGCGGCGGTTCACCTGCTCAAACGTGTCTATCTCGGTGTGGTGGTAGTCGAAGTAGCGCTGAGAGTCCGGTTTAAAGCCAATCAAAGCCACAGAGCCCTGTCCCTTCAGCGGACCGATGTCGGCGCCACCGTAGCCCGGGGCAATGTCGTGCAGGCCGTAGGGCTCCAGCAAGGGTTTCCAGGCCAGTACTGCCTGCAGCTGCTCCTTAGAGCCATCCAGCCCGAAGCCGCGGGGCGTAAAGCCACCTGCGTCCGACTCAATGGCCGCAACATGCTTCTCTCCTTTCGCCTTGGCCACCTCGGCATACTTTCTACCGCCGCGCAGGCCGTTTTCCTCGTTCATGAACAGGACCGCACGGATCGTACGCTTCGGCTTAATGCCTAATTCGTTAAACACGCGCAACACCTCTATCGACTGCATGCAACCGGTGCCGTCGTCATGCGCACCCTCGCCCACATCCCAGGAGTCGAGGTGGCCGCCTACCAGGATAATCTCGTCCGGCTTCTCAACACCTCTTATCTCCCCGATTACATTGTAGGAAAGCACATCCGGAAGCGTTTGGGAAGTCATGCGCATGTAAAACTTCAGGCTTGGGTCATCCTTCAGCAGGCGGCTCAGCAGCTCTGCGTGCTTCGTGCTGATGGCGGCCGCCGGAATTTTCTCCACCCCGTCTTCGTAGCGTGTGCTACCGGTATGTGGCACATCCTGAATGTCGTTCGTCATGGAGCGCACCAGCACCGCCACGGCGCCCAGCTTGGCAGCCGCTACCGGGCCTCCGCCGCGCTGGTCTACCGCCTCGCCGTAGGCAGAACCCGTGTGAATGTGCGTATTATCGAAAGGCCGGTTAAAGAACACAATCTTTCCCTTCACCTTCTTCTTGCCCAGTTTCTCCAGCTCCTCAAAGCTCTTTACCTCTACCACCTCGGCAGACAAGCCTTGCCCGCCGGTGCCAACCGAACCGCCCAGCGCCAGAATGTTCATATCGGCGGAGCCTACCAGCTTGGAGTTTATCACACGGCCGATTTCCTTGTCCCCGCGCACCCAATGCGGCACCATCACTTCCTGCAGGTATACCGTGTCAAGGTTCATCTTCTCCATCAGTTGGCGGCTCCACTCCACGGCCGCGGCGGCTTGCGGCGATCCGCTCAGGCGGGCACCGATGTTCTTGGTAAGGAAGCGCAGGTTCTCATAGCTCTCGTAGCTGGTGAGGGCGTTGTCATAGATTCTCTTGATCGTGGCAGAGTCCTGGGCATAGTTTTGCGCCATGGCCGGCAGTGTGAGTACCGTAGTGGCAGCGGCCGCCAGCAGGCAGCGTAGGTTGTTTCTGTTCAGCATTTTGTAAAAGGTGAAATAGGATTTAGTTCGAGGGCTTCAATTTATGTATTTTATTTCAGAGATACTTTACTAAACCCCTCACCGTGTTGTAAAAGCTGCCCAGTATACTTTACCAGGATTAAAAAGACGAGAACGAGGACGCTACTGCCCGCTTATACTTGTAAATGTTGCGATAGGGTAAGTATAGTGACAGGATAATACCCCTATGGATTCATTTATGCGCAACGGAACTACTTACCATGTAGCGTGAATTCCACTCCTTGGAGGGGTTAGGGGTGGGTTTGATGGCAAAATTATGGCAGATGCGCACAACTAACCTGATAATGGTATAAGCCCGAAGTATAGCAAATACCTGTCACTCTGGGAGAAACCTGGTGAAAGCAAGAATTTTCCTACTGAAGCTAAGCTTTTTAAGTTTGCCCACAGGATCCTTTCAGGATGACAATAGCGGTTCGTACAGGAATAACCTTGGTTTATACTTCTCCCATACTTTACGAGGTATAACTCACTTGAGCAGCTTCTCCATTTGCTGCCGGCTCACGTCCAGCAGGCCCACCTCGGGCAGGCGCGTGGTCAGCTCGCGCCAGTTGGGGTCTTTCTTGTAGATTTCGCGCAGCAACCTGGCGGCCTCGTCAATCTGGCCGTTGTTGGCCAGGCTGATGGCGTGCCAGTACTTCATCTCCAGGTTATTGGGAATCAAAGACTGGGCCTTGCCATACTCCTGCATGGCCTGCTGCACCTGTCCCTTTTCGATGGCCAGGTCGCCGGCGTTCATGTGCTCATAGGCCCGGTGCACCTTCAGCAGGCGCTCGAGCTCCTCCAGGGGCTGCTCATGGTCGTCCACGCGCAGGTCTATGGTGGTATCGTCCCAAGGCTGGTTGCTGCGCTGCCCCTTCACCACCACCAGCGCCGCCGACTGCTTGCCGCGTATGTCGCCGCCCTCCTGCTCGGCCGCCTGCATGGCCAGCAGCACGCGCTCGGCCAGCGGCTGTCCCTCGCTCCGTTCAAAAGCCTTTGCCATGGCCGGCCATACTTTGTCGGTCAGCATCATGTTGGCCTGCACCGAGAAATTCCTGCCTGAGATGTGCCCGGCGTAGCGGATGCACTGCTTGCCGGTGTGGGTAGCCACGTTTCCTTGAGCATCAAGTATGGCCACCTGCCGCACCTCGCGGGCCTCGTCGTCAGCCAGAAGTATAGCCAGTGCCTCCTCAGGTGTTTTGCCCTGCCGCAGCAGCTCCAGCCCGCGCGGCCCAAACGACTTGTTCGTAAAAGACTGCGTGGCTACCGCGCCCACACCCGCCTCTGCCCAGGGCACCACCGTGCCCACCGAAAACCAGTGGCTTTGCACGCCCACGGCCATCTCGCCGGTCTTGGGGTCGCGGGCCACTATCGAGTATGTGTGGGCCAGCGGCTCCTCGGCCTTAAACACCTGCGCCCTGGCCGGTCCTACCAAGGCCAACAAGGATACTCCCATCGCTAAAAGTGTGGTTTTATACTTTTTCATATGGATGATGTATACGTGGTTAAACACAGGCGCGCTGCCACTGGAGCAGGCGATAAATTAAAAATTACTTTCGGTAACCATATTATAGCTACATTTATAGCAGGCTGAATATCAATTTAAAACAAATATAAGTTTTTAAACTTTAGCGCCGCCCGCTTTTCTGCTGCTACAACCTCCCTCATAAATAGCAGTATAACTATGTATGGCGCTCTGAAGCCAAACCCGGAAGCATTTTGCTCCCATCCCTAAACCATTATAGATGAAGAACCTACCCAAAAACAATAAGATTGACAAAATGGCGATGCTGATTGACGGCGACAACGCCCAGCCCAGCCTGATTGCCAAGCTGCTGGCCGAGGCCGGCAAGTATGGCGCCCCCACCATCCGGCGCATTTACGGCGACTGGACCACCCCGCAGATGAACGGCTGGAAAGAATGCCTGAACAACCACGCCATACAACCCATCCAGCAGTTCCGTTACACGGTGGGCAAGAACGCCACCGACAGCGCCTTGATTATCGACGCCATGGACCTGCTGCACTCCGGCCTGGTGGATGGCTTCTGCATCGTATCCTCCGACAGCGACTACACCCGCCTGGCCACCCGCATCCGCGAGGAGGGCATTTTTGTGATGGGCATTGGCCAGCGCAAAACCCCGAAGCCTTTCGTAAATGCCTGCAACGTGTTCATCTTCACCGAGAACCTAACCGGTAACATCGAAGAAAAAATAGACCAGGCCGAAAAGGTAAGCGACAGCGCAGGGCATTCACAACGCCCCAACCCGGTGCCGCTCCTGAAAGAGGCCTTCGAGATGTCATCGGATGAGGATGGCTGGGCGCACCTGGGCATGATGGGCACCAGCCTGCGCCAGCTCGACCCCAGCTTTGACCCGCGCACCTTCGGCTACGGCCAGCTGCTGCAACTCATTGACGCCTACAAAGACATTTTCACCATCCGCAAGGAGGACGACAAAGGCCGCTCCGCAGTGTATGTGAAGCGTAAGGAGACCCGTCGTCGCCCTGTTGCCCGTAAGAAAGCAACCGAGGCCGCTTCCGACATCAAGTAAGCCCGCCTCTAACGTATGGCTTCCGCTACTGAATCCAGGCAAAAGCCATACGTTAAAATTTATACTTGTTAACCATCTCACAACAGCCCATTAACCAAGCCTTAACTTTCGCCCGCTAGTTTTGTGGCCGCTACCACCGAAACTATGGAACTAGTACTGGCTACTTTTACGGCGCTCTTCACGGTTGTTAACCCGTTCGGGGCCATGCCTGTGTTCATCACCCTCACCCGGGACGACACGGCCGGCAACCGCAACCAGCAGGCCCTGCGTGCCTGTATCTACATGGCGCTTATACTTGCTGTCTTTTTTGTGGCCGGGCAATACGTGCTCAATTTCTTCGGGATAGGGCTCACAGATATCCGGATTGCGGGCGGGCTGATGATTATGCGCGCCGGTTTTGGCCTGCTCACCAGCAAATCGCACCAGGGCAAAAAAGTATCGAAAAGTGTACTGAAGGAGAGCCTGGAGAAGGATGACATTTCCTTTACGCCCCTGGCGATGCCGATGCTCTCGGGGCCGGGCTCCATTGCCGTCAGCATCGGCATGTTCTCACCGGCCCTCTCCTACCCGGATATCAGCCTTATACTTGTCTCCATTGCCCTGGTGGCCGCCGTTACGTTTGTCATACTTGTTTTCTCGCACCAGCTGGTAGGCTATATGGGCAAAGCGGGCTTATCAGCCTTGTCGCGCATCATGGGCTTCATTGTGCTGTCTATCGGGGTAAACTTCGTGACCACGGGTATACTTTCGCTGTTGGGGAAATAGGGTGCCTGCCTGCTACCTTTGACAGGGTAAATTCCGTATCTTTGTAACATGCAACTAAAGAATGATCTGCTTTTAAGAGCTGCCCGGGGTGAGGCTGTGGAGCGCACTCCCGTTTGGCTAATGCGCCAGGCCGGCCGTATTTTGCCTGAGTACCGTGCTGTACGCGAGAGTTTGAGTGGTTTTAAGGAGCTGGTGGAAACGCCGGAGTTTGCCGCCGAGGTGACCATACAACCGGTGGACATCCTGGATGTGGACGCCGCCATTATTTTCTCCGACATCCTGGTGGTGCCCGAGGCCATGGGCTGCACCTATGAAATGATCGAGAAGCGTGGCCCCATCTTCCCGAACACAATACGCTCTGAGGAGGATCTGCGGAAACTGCGCGTGGCTGATCCGCACGAGCACCTGCACTATGTGCTGGATGCCATCAAGATCACCAAAAGAGCCCTGAACGGGCGCGTGCCGCTCATCGGCTTTGCCGGCGCTCCCTGGACGATCCTGGCCTACATGGTGGAAGGAAGCGGCTCGAAGACATTCTCGCATGCGCGCGGTATGCTGTATACCAACCCCAGGCTGGCACACCAGCTGCTCCGCATGATCACCGACACCACCATCGCCTACCTCAAGGCGCAGGTAGAGGCTGGTGCCAACCTTATCCAGATCTTCGATTCCTGGGCAGGCATCCTTTCACCGGCGCACTACCGCCAGTTCGCCCTGCCTTACATTAGCGAAATATGTAACGCCATCCGCAACGTACCGGTAACGGTGTTTGCCAAGGGCGCCTTCTTTGCCATGGAAGACTTCAGCAAGCTGAACTGCGAAACCATCGGCGTGGACTGGAACATGGAAGTGAGCAAGGTGCGCCAGCAGGTGGGACCGAACAAAACGCTGCAAGGCAACATGGACCCATGCCTGCTTTACAGCTCTTTCGAAACCATCCAGGATGAGACCATCAAAATGCTGAAGGAGTTCGGTCCGCACCGCCACATCGCCAACCTCGGCCACGGCGTGTACCCTGACACAGACCCTGAGAAAGTGAAATGCTTCGTGCAGACGGTGAAGGAGTTCAGCCCGGTACTGAGGAGTGAGGGAGTTTAGGAGTTTAAGAGTTAGAGAGTTGGGGAGTTAAGTCTCCTAAAGTATAAAACATGAGCGGCTGGCCTTTAAGTAGTGCCAGCCGCTCATGTTTTAGAATGTGCCAGAAGTATGGTAGATCGCACCTTGTGGTTGCGCATGAAGGTGGCGGCTATACTTTATACTTTGTCAGAAACAGGATTTTCAGAATTATAGGATGAGCAGGATTTCTGCAGTGCCGGGTCCAACTACCCCTAGCCGCTTAGCCAAGGAGGGGAGCCTGCTACTACTTTAGCTAAGGTATGAGCTCTGTAGCTTCAGCTTAACCTTCCTTTTACACAGTTCCATTTAGGATGACAAAAAGGAAAAGCTCAGACTGTAATGGTGGCACAAGAAGCAGTAAGAACAAGCTCCCCTCCTTGGCTAAGGAGGGGCAGGGGTGGTTGGAGCCGGTGCTGCCTGGCGTATACTTCTCTTCATACCGCAAGATTAGCGTAGCGCAACTCGTAGTTGCTTTAGCAGCAGTTTGAAACTGCTTTGCTTTGAAAAAGCAAAATTGCGACAGCTTTGGCTATACTTTATACTTTGGTTATGCCTGATTGAAGTATAAAATATGTGCTAATGTATACTTTTCTGCTCGTGCAGAAAGCAAGTTACAAACTTGCCTCATACACAGCCACAAGTTACGCTATCGCTAAACTTGCGGCAGAAAGTATAAAGGCAAAAAACTGCATCCCTGCTTTTTTAACTTTTTAACTCTCAAACTTCCAGACTCCTAAACTCCCTTATCCGACCGGCAGGTGGGAGTCAGGATACTTATAGGCGGTAGAGGCAGCCCGCGTGCTCAGCGCCAGGGCCAGGGTAAGAGAGCCCACCCTGCCGATGTACATCGAGAGGATGATGATGCTTTTGCCTACGTCTGAGAGTCCTCCCGTTATCCCCGTGCTGAGCCCCACCGTGGCAAAAGCAGACACCTGCTCAAAAGCCAGGCTAATGATATCGTACTGCGAGTCTGAGATTGAAAGCACGAAGATGAACATGATGTTGAAAATGGCCGCAAACGTAAATACGGTAAAGGCTTTATAAGCCACTGAGTGCGGTATGGTACGCCGCCCGATCTCCAGGTTGCGCTTGTTGCGCACCGTGGTGGCCACAGCAAAGAGTATCACAGTGAAAGTAGTAGTCTTTATGCCGCCGCCGGTAGACCCGGGTGAGGCCCCGATAAACATGAGGAACATGAACATTATCAGGGTAGGGGCATTTAAGGCAGAGATATCTACGGTGTTAAAACCGGCAGTTCGGGTAGTGACCGACTGAAAAAAAGAAGCTATTACCGCCTCGGCAAAGGTCAGCTTAGCAAGGGAGTTGTAGTACTCCAGCAGAAAGAAGCCCACTGTTCCAACTGCCAGGAGCACGACCGAAGTATAGACAACAACCCGGGTGAGCATCTTCCAGTTCTTCCAGGGCGCGTTCATGCGTGCCCGCATTGCAACCGGCGAAAAGATATCGATTATCGCGGGAAAGCCCAGCCCCCCAAAAATAATAAGCATGGCCACAACCAGGTGCAGCGTGTAAGACAGCCGGACAGGGCTGGTGTAGAGCCCCTCCGGGAAAAGCGAGAAACCGGCATTGCAGAAAGCAGACACCGCATGAAAAACAGAAAAGAAAATCTTGCTGCCCAGGTCGGTAAACTGCACTTCGTTCCCCCAGGTCATAAAGATCATCACAGCGCCAATACTTTCTATCGTGAGTGTGAGGTAGATAAGCTTCCGAAGGAGGCCCTTGGCAGAGAAAAGCGATTCGCTTTCGAGCAGCTCGTGCATGGCTACGTGCTGTTTTACCCCCACGCCCTGCCGCATTAAGGACGCAAAGAAGGTGGCAAAGGTAAGTATGCCCAGGCCCCCCATCTGTATCAGCAGCAGTAACACCACCTGGCCTGAGAAAGTAAAATAGGTACCGGGATCCACTACGGCAAGCCCCGTAACGCAGGAAGCGCTGGTGGCCATGAACAGAGCGTCTATAAACTTCATCCCCTCTGTGGTGGTGGTCATTTTGGGCAGCATCAGCAATCCGGTGCCCAGCAAAATGAGAACGATGAAGCTGAGCAGGAAGGTAACAGAGGGTTTGAGCTGCAGTGTTTTCAGGTGTATTCTGGTCTGGATCAGCTCCACTGTCAGGAACACGAGCATGTATAACGATACGCTTACCCGGTACCACTCCACCGACAGCGGGATGCCCATACTTCCGAAGACATCGTAAATCAGCGGGATCCCGAAACCATAGGTAAAGAGCTCGTTCAGGAAAACAATTGCCATCAGTACCCCCTCAAACCAGGTCCGTTTCAGGAACTTAGCCCGCTCGAAAGCATAAAGGATGCGTAGGATGTATATAATCACAAAGATGGCCAGTATGGCATCAATACTCCTGAACAGTATGTTCAACTGCTTGGGGTCCTCTACCACACCGTGCGCCAGAATCAGCAGGCCGATTGACAGGATGGAAAGGCTATACGTAGTGCCCCGCATCAGCTTGTATGCGGTTAGCTTACTGCCGTAGAGCGCCCTGTTTAACGCCTCTGTATTCATACGCGCTTACTTTTTCTTACCGATAATACTGCCACTGCCTGCTTTATACTTTGCCCATAGCCTCGAAGCCAGCAAAACTATAACAGGATTTACAAATGCCCTTACCTGGGGCGTTAAATATTTTAAAGGCGTCACCCGCTTAGCCCACAGGCAGGTGCGAGGTCGGGAGTTTATAGGCCTTGGTGCTTATACGCGTGCTCAGGGCCAGCGCCAGCGTAAGGGTCCCCACCCTGCCCACATACATCGACAGGACAATAATCAGCTTACCGGCATCAGACAGGCCTGCCGTTATCCCTGTGCTCAGCCCCACGGTGGCAAAAGCCGACACCTGCTCAAACATAAGCTTCAGGATGTCGAATTGCGCATCGGTGATGGACAGGAAGAAGATGCAAATGATGTTGATGACCACAGCAAAGGTGAACACGGAAAAGGCTTTATAGGCCACAGAGTGTGGTATGGTGCGTCGCCCGATCTCCAGGTTCTCGCGCCCCCGAATCGTAGTAACCACCGAAAGTATCAGCACCACAAAGGTGGTGGTTTTGATGCCCCCGCCCATCGAGCCCGGCGAGGCACCGATAAACATCAGTGCCAGGAACAAAAGCACGGTAGGCGTATTAAGCACCGAGATATCCACTGTATGAAAGCCTGAGGAGCGGGTAGTAGCCGACTGGAAGAAAGCGGTTACGATGGCCTCGGCAAAGTTCAGGGTAGAGAGCGTGTTAAAGTACTCCAGCAGGAAAAACACCACCGTGCCAAAGGCCAGTAAGGCGGCAGAAGTATAAATGGTCACCCGCGAAAGGAGTTTCCAGTTGCGCCACGGGGCATGCATGCGGCGGCGCATGGCCGAAGGCGAAAAAACATCCAGCATGGTAGGGAAACCGAGCCCTCCAAGTATCACCAGGGCCGCTATGGTCAGGTGCAGGATGTAGCCGGTTCGGAGCGGCTGCGTGTACAACCCTTCCGGGAAAAGGGAAAAACCGGCATTACAGAAGCCGGACACCGCATGAAAGACGGAGTAGAAGATCTTGCTCCCCAGGTTGGTGAACTGCACCTCGGGGCTCCAGGTGGCAAAGATGATCACCGCCCCCACGGCCTCGATGCTTAAGGTAAGCGTGATGAGCTTGCCCAGCAAACCTTTGGCAGAAAGCAGCGAGTCGCTGTCCATGAGTTCGTGCATGGCCACGTGTTGCTTTATACCCATGCCCTGGCGCATGAGCGTGGCAAAGAAGGTGGCAAAGGTCATCACCCCCAGCCCTCCCAGCTGCACCAGCACCAGCAGCAGCACCTGCCCCGACAAGGTAAAGTAAGTGCCGGGGTCCACCACGGCAAGGCCCGTGATGCAGGAGGCACTGGTGGCCATAAACAGGGCATCCACAAACCGCATCCCATCCGGGGTGGTGGTCATTTTGGGCAGCATAAAGAGCCCGGTGCCAATGCATATCAGGGAAATAAAGCTGAGCAGGAAGGTAATACCCGGCTTGAGCGTCAGCGTTTTCAGGTGCACCTTGGTCTCGAGCAGCTCCACAATCAGCAGCAAAAGCATGTACATCGATACGCTGGCCCGGTACCACTCCACCGACAGCGGGATGCCTATACTTTCAAAGATGTTGTAGATGACCGGGATGCCCAGCACGTAGGTACTGAACTCGTTGATGAACACCACCAGCATCAGGAAACCCTCAAAGCGGGTGCGCCTGAGAAATTTGAGCCTTTCGAAGGCATACAGGATGCGCAGCAGGTAAATCACCACGAAGATGGCCAGGATACCGTCGATGGCATAGAATAGCTTCCGCAGGGTGGCCGGGTCCTCCACCACGCCGTGGGCATACAGCAGTATACCCACGGCAAGTATGGTGAGAACATAGGTAGTCCAGCGCATCAGGGCGTAGGCCCTTAGCTTGCTGTCGTACAGGAATCTGTTAAGCGATTCGGTGTTCATGTGTTTCAAACAGGCGTATACGCTGTGCCTCTTCGTATAGCCGTTGCTTGTCTACGGGCACCACGCCTACCTGCTCACACACCAGGCCGCCGCCCAGGTTGCTCAGGCCGGCCATAAAGTGCACAGAAGTTTTCAGAGCCATACAAAGCGCCGCGATACTGATAACGGTATCACCGGCCCCGGAAACGTCGGAGATAGAGCGGCGGTGCGCCTCGATGTAGGTTTTCGCTGCCCCATCCGCCACAAACACGCCCCGCTCCGACAAGGTAACCAGCACCTGCTTTACCTGCAGGCGCTCCTGAAGCTCCTCCACGGCATCCTCAAAGGCGGGCAGGTTCTCGTCGGCAAAATCGGCCTTTAGGCCTTCCTTCAGCTCTTTCAGGTTTGGTTTAAACAGGGTACAGCCCACATAGCTCAGGAAATTCTTTTTCTTCGGGTCGATTACGCTCGGAACCCCGCGCTGGTTGGCCAGATCCAGAAAACGCCTGATGTTGCGCTCCGAGAACACGCCCTTGTCGTAGTCCTCAAAGATGACCACGTCGGCCTTCTCCAGCAGTTGCACAAAGCGTTCCTCCAGATAGCGTTCATCGTAGTCTGTCAGGTTGTGCTCTATCTCGGCATCCACGCGCAGCAGCTGTTGTGTCCCGGCAATAATACGGTGCTTGATGGTGGTAACACGCTCCGGGCTCTGCACAATGCCCTCGGTAGAAAGGCCCCGCTCCTCCATCAGGCGCAGGTAATCGGCCCCGTCCTGGTCATCGCCGATAACGGAGCAGAGCAAAGGCGTGGCTCCCATGGCCTGCACGTTCAGGGCCACGTTGGCGGCCCCACCCAGGCGCTTCTCCCGCTTCACCACGTTCACGATCGGCACCGGTGCCTCCGGCGAGATGCGCGAGGTTTTGCCCCACAGGTAGGAGTCTATCATCACATCGCCCACCACCAGCACGTTCAGGCGGTTAAAGGCCTCAAAAATATTCTCTAAGCTATTAAATTGATTCATTACTGCAGTTTTGCGAGGCTGTTCTTGATGCGACGCATTGCCTCAACTAGTTTTTCGTCGGAAGCGGCAAAAGAGAAGCGGATGCACTGCGGTGCCCCGAACGCCTCCCCGCTTACCACCGCCACATGGGCGTCGCTCAGTATAAACATGCTCAGGTCTTCGGCACTTTCCATCGTTTTGCCCTCGAACTGCTTGCCAAAGTATGCGCTAACGTCCGGGAAGATGTAAAATGCCCCGTTTGGCAAGTAGGTCTTGAACCCAGGAATGCCGTTCATCAGGTCCAGCACCAGGTCGCGGCGGCGGCGGTAGGCCTCGGCCATCTCCAGGGCGCTGGCGTTGCCGCCTTTCAGGGCAGCAGCGGCGGCTTTCTGGGCGATGGAGCAGGTGCCGGAGGTAATCTGGCTCTGCATCTTGTCGCAGGCGGCGGCAATCTCACGGCTGGCGGCCAGGTAGCCCACGCGCCATCCCGTCATGGCATAGCCTTTCGAGAAGCCGTTCACCGTCACCACGCGATCGCGGATGGAATCGATATTGGCTATGCTGAAGTGCTTGCCACTGAAGTTAATGTACTCGTAGATTTCATCGGCAATCACATGCACCTGCGGATACTTCTCCAGCACACGGGCGATGGCAGTCAGTTCCTCCTCCTCGAACACGGCACCGGTGGGGTTGCAGGGCGAGGAGTACATCACCAGCTTGGTGTTGCTCGTGATGGCTTTCTCCAGCTGCTCGGCAGTAACCTTGTAGTCGTTCTCCAGGCGGCCCATAATAGGCACCGGAATGCCCTCAGCCAGCTTCACGATCTCCTCATACGACACCCAGTAAGGCGAAAAGATGATCACCTCGTCGCCGGGGTTTACCAGGCACAGCACCGCGTTGGCTATACTTTGCTTGGCCCCGGTAGAGACTACGATCTGCTCGGGTGCATAGTCGAGGTTGTTATCGCGCTTAAACTTTTTAGAGATCTCCTGGCGCAGCTCCGGGTAACCGGGCACCGGCGTGTAAAACGTGAAGCCTTCGTCAATAGCCTGCTTGGCGGCGTCTTTAATGTACTGCGGCGTCTGGAAGTCGGGCTCCCCGAAACTCAGGTTAATGACATCGTAGCCTTTGGCGGCCAGCTCGCGGGCCTTTTTAGCCATGGCGATGGTCTGCGACTCAGCCAGGGACAAAATTCTATCAGAAAGGATTGCTTTTGCTTCTTCGGTTTCTCTCATATACGTTGAGTTAAGCGGGCAATTTACTCATAAAGCCACACACTTTCCACAAACCGAAGCGAATATCAATTACAATGATTTAAAGGCCATGAAAGGGAAGTATAAAGTATGAAAAACAAGCGTTTGCGTAGCAGGATAGGCATTTTGCCTTACCACAGGTTCTGCGGACAAAGCACCTTGGCCTTGTTGAAAATGCGCATGCCCAGCACCACCTCGTGGTTGCCGTTGCCCATGCCATAGTTTGCCTCCACGCCCCTGTCGTAGGCATAGCCCAGGTCGAAGATGTGGTTGATGGTTACGCCCGCCAGCAAGGCGAAATTTCCGTTCTGCCGGTAAGATCCGCCCACCCACAGCCTGTCCTGGTACATGGCGCGCAGGTTAAAGTCTATTGAGCCGGGGGCCGTCTGCAGCCACATCAGCATCACCGAGGGCACCAGGCTAATCTCCTCTGTCACGCTGAAGCGGTAGGCCCCGGTCAGGAAATAGTGTTCGTAAAGCAGGTTATGGTCCTCCACGGAGTTATCGAAATTAACGGCGTTGCCCAGCAATTGCGTGCCGGACGTGCCGATGTAGAAATTGCTGCCATAGAGCCACAGCCCCGCCGAGAGGTTTGGCTTCACCATGTTCCAGTTGGTGTTGGCGGCATCGCCGGGGTTGGCAAACTGCAGCTCGTCGGCCCGCTGCTGCTGCTGTATCAGGCCCGCGCTGAGGCCACCGGAAAGCCGCACCTCCCGCGACAGCGCCAGGTGGTAAGCATAGGCCATACTTGCCTCGGTGCGGTAAAAAGCCCCTACCCTGTCGTGCACGGCCAGCAGCCCGACGCCATGGTGCGGCCTGAACTGCTCGCTGATGCGCCCGCCCTTGCTGCTCCCTCCAAACGAAGGCGACCGGTGGCCAGCGCCCTTCTGCCCTCCTCTCGAAGTATAGCCTATGGGAGCGTGCGCGCTGACATAGTAGGTTCTGGGGGCGCCCTCCACCCCGGACATGGCCGACCGGCTGCCTATTTTGACATCGGCGTACTCCTCAATGCCCGCAATGGCAGGGTTAAGCAGGTAATTGTTGATGCTGTACTGGCTGTATTGCGGCTTCTGCTGGGCAGAAGCCAGGAAAGGCAATAAACACAAAAGAAAAGGAAGTATAAGTCGCTTCATAAGCGGTGCATTAATTAACTAGGTTCAGGTAGCCGGTAAATTTGCCCTTGCCAGGCACAGTTATCACATAAAAGTAAGTGCCGACCGGAAGCACATTGCCCCTGTAGGTGCCATGCCACTCGTTGCGGTAGTTGGTCTGCTCAAAAACCATACTTCCCCAGCGGTTATACACCTCCACCTTTGCCTGCGGGTAATAGGTGATGTTCTTGATTTCCCAGGTGTCGTTCACGCCGTCGCCGTTGGGTGAGAAGGCATTGGGAATCTCCAGCAGCTGCCGCACCTGCACCTCCACGCTCACAGAGTCCTCGCAGCCCTCTTCGTTGCGTACGGTTAAAGTATAGCGGGTTGTTTTATCGGGGGTAGCTACCGGGGTGGCGCTGGTGGGGTCGTCGAGCCCGGCTGCGGGGCTCCAACTGTAGCTTGCGCCCCCGCTGCCGCTCAGGCGGGTGCTGGCGCCCGCGTCAATCTCAGCCTCCTGCACGCTGGCCGTGGCCACAGGAACAGGGTATACGAAAGCCTTCACCGGCACGCGCTCCGTCTCACACCCGTTCCGGACAATGGACACGTAGTAGGTGCGTGTGCTTTGCAGGGCTGGCGTCTCGAAATCGGCTTTTACCGCACCTGCTATGGGATTGGCAGCTGTGGCGTCTTCGTACCAGCGGAACTCCCCATCGGCAGCGCCAATGGCAGAGAGCAACACTTTACCGGGTCCGCAGGAAATGCCATCGTGGGCCACAGGTGCCTGAGGGGCTGGCCATACATTAACCTTTATGCTGTTGGAAGAGAGGGTTGCCCCGCAGTCGTTCTGTAATTTTAAAGTATAGACGCCGCTTTCGGTGGCCTGTAAGGTATTGGCGCCACGGGCATACTCTTTCCCATCGCGCAGCCACACATATTCGCCGCCTTTGTGCACGGTTTTGCTGCTTATCTCCACAGTCCCGCCCTCACAGAATTCTAAATCCCCTTTTGCTTCAATGGTTGATACCTCCGGTTTGGTTTCGATAACCGCCTCCACCGGCACGCGCTCGCTCTCACACTCTCCGTTGGTGATAGCGACATAGTAAGTGGTGGAGCTTGCTAGCATTGGCGTAGTGAAGGAAGGCCCGTTGGCGCCCGGTATAGCCGTGCCACCTTTGGCCGTAGTATACCAGCGGTACATGCCATTTTTTCCGCCGGAAGCCTTAAGGGTAAGGGAAGACTTGGTGCAGCCCACCACCCGCTCGGTGGAAGGCGGTTCCGGAAGCCCCAGCAGCTCTACCTGAATGCTGTTGCTGCTCTTAAAGGTGCCACACTCGCCGGTAATGGTGGCGGTATACGCCCCGGCCTCCGTGGCCTGCCAGGTATGGCTGTTACTGCCCTGAATTACTTTGCCATCCAAGTACCAGGCATAGGTTACATTTTTAAGCTCCGGCACCGACAGCTTTACATTATCGCCTCTGCAGAACTTCAGTTTTCCGGTTGCCACCACCTCAAAGGGAGGCAATGGCTGCTGAATCACAAACTCTACTTTGTTGGCGCTGCGCACATACCCGCAGAAGTTGGAAAGCTCCACTGTATAAACGCCCGCCTCGGTGGCGGTAAACTCGTTAGACTTGTCCGACACCGGCACGCCGTCCTTTTTCCACACATAGGCCGCCCCCTCCTGCTCCTCCACACGCATGGTTATACTTCCTTTGCCACATACAATAAGCGGCTCCGAGTACTCAATTTTGGGGGCTTTCAGTTTGGCAGATACCTCTACTTTCACCACATCCGACTTGCCCACGCAGCCATTCTCATCCACCACCTCCACAGTATATTCTCCTGACTGTGTAATGGTAATGGATTGTGAAGTGGCGCCGTTGCTCCATTTATAGCTTTTGCCCGGGCTTGCCGTAAGCAGCACGCTGCCACCAGCGCATATTGTGGGCGGGCCATTGAGGGTAATCTTGGGTTTTACGGCAGTAGAACAGGAAGCCACTTCCAGCGCAGAGGGAACTTCACTTACTACCTCGGCGTGGGCAGAAAATGTGCAGAAACAAAGGAGCAGCAGCAAAACGCCGGGTAAATATCTATACTGCCTAAAAATAAATGTATGATTAGGTAAACGTGATGCTTCCATAGGCACCGATGGCTATTCTATAAATTACGTCCTATACATACTTATTAGTATCATATTTAGTTCCATATTTGATTGACTTTAGCCTAATTTTTATAAGTATAAATCAATTAACTTCACTTTATATACCGATGCAGTTATATTCCGAAAGTATGGAGAAAACACAAAAAAGGCTGCAGAGCACATCTGCAGCCTTTCCTGTTCAACTTTATACTTTTTATACTTTACCGTAAGCCGTACGTTCCACGATGCTTCTGCCGAGCGTTACCTCATCGGTATACTCCAGCTCACCGCCTACCGGCACACCGCGGGCGATAGTGGTGATGCGCAGGTCGAAATCGCGGAGCTTGCGCGTGAGATAGAACGCCGTAGTGTCGCCCTCCATAGTGGGGCTGATGGCCAGCAGGATCTCTTTCACCTCTGAACCGGGCAAACGCTCCAGCAGCGCGTCGATGTACAGGTCGGATGGGCCAATGCCTTCGATAGGCGATATCACGCCGCCCAGCACGTGGTACAGGCCTTTGTACTGCGCCGTATTCTCAATGGCAATCACATCGCGGATGTCGCTGACCACGCACAGCATGCTGCGGTCACGGAGCGGGTTGGAGCAGATAGAGCAGACCTCGGTATCGGAGATGTTGTGGCAATGCTTGCAGTGCTTGATCTCGGTCCGCATCTTCACCAGCGCCTCCGCCAGCGAGAACGTATCCTCCGATTCGTGCTTGAGCATGTGCAAGGCCAGGCGAAGGGCGGTTTTGCGGCCCACACCGGGCAGTTTCGCCAGCTCCTCTACGGCGTTTTCAATAAGTTTAGAAGGAAAATTCATCAATCCAGCTGCGCCTCCTCTACTCTATGTTCGCTGAAAGGTCCTTATCGTGCAGCGCGGTGCACATCCCCTTCAGTTCCTCAAACGTCCCCACCTTCACGGTGCACTTGCCTTTGTAGTGGATGAGCATGGTGCACTGCTCGGCCTGCTCTGCCGTGTGGCCGCATACTTTGATGAGCGTGTCAATCACATGGTCAAACGTGTTCACGTCGTCGTTGTACACCACCAGGTTGCGCAGGTCGGTGGTTTCTTCGAGCAACGCAACGTCAAACTCCTCTTTATGAAAAATATCTGTATCCCAATTCATACTGCAAAATTACTAAATTCTACCCACTAAAAGAAGCGCGTGGCCTAAGTATAAACGCCTGTTCCGGTGCCTTTTTATACCGGTAAGGCGCATGGATTTTAACAAAATACAGGCGGGTATGATTCCCCGTTTTCGCGCATACTTTGGCGGCTAACGGCCCGTGGTTTTTGTAAAAAAGGCAGATTAAGCGTTTCTTGCATACCTTATTTTTATACTGTTTATACTTACAAATGATGCTAATTTCATACTTACAAAAGCGGCTGTGCCTGCTCCTGCTGCTTGTGGTGGTAACTGTGCCGCTACAGGCCCAGGACAAGGTGCTGACCATGGAAGACGCCGTTATCAACCCGGCCCTGCAGCCCCAGAACCTGCGCCAGCTTGCTTGGGTGGCCGGCACCAGCGACTTCACCTACATCAAATCAGACAACGGCAACCAAGCGCTCGTGCGCGGCAACGCCACCTCCACTAAGCAGCAGGACATCCTGACGCTGGAGCAGCTGAACGCCGCCGTAACGGCCACAGGCGCCGAGAAGCTCAGCAGTTTTCCCACCCTGTTCTGGCGCGATGGCAGCAATTTCCTGATGGACGTGCAGAACCGCATCATCGGCTATGACCTCAAATCCGGTAAGGCGCGCGTTATCATGACCTACGCCAAGGAGGCCGAGAACAAAGAGCTGGACCCGACCATGCAGCGCCTGGCCTACACCAAAGGCAATAATTTATACTTGTCAGTTCCGGGTAAGGAGGACGTGGCGATAACGAAGGAGGAAAACGCCGCTATCGTGAACGGGCAGGCGGCACACCGCTCTGAATTCGGCATCACCAAGGGCACCTTCTGGTCGCCGACGGGCAGCAAACTGGCCTTTTACCGCATGGACCAGACGATGGTGACCGATTACCCGCTGGTGGATGTGGCCCCACTACCGGCGCAGCTCAACAACATCAAATACCCGATGGCGGGCGGCAAGAGCCACCACGTGACGGTAGGCGTGTACGATGTGACCTCCGGCAAAACCATTTACCTGCAAACCGGCGAGCCGGCCGAGCAGTACCTGACCAACATCAACTGGAGCCCGGACGAGAAGTCTATCTACATCGCCGTGCTCAACCGCGACCAGAACCATATGAAACTCAACCGCTACAACGCCCAGACCGGCGCTTTTGAGCGCACGCTGCTGGAGGAAAAGCAGGAAAAGTATGTGGAGCCGGAGCACGGGTTATACTTTGTGCCGGGCAAGCCCGACCAGTTTGTGCGGGTAAGCGAGCGCACCGGCTTCGACCATTTATACTTGTACAACACCAACGGCAAGCAGCTGCGCCAGCTCACCAAAGGCGACTGGATGGTAACTGACATCCACGGCTTCAGCAAAAAGGGCGATGAGCTATACTATACCTCCACGGCCGAAAGCCCGCTGGAGCGCCACATTTACGCGGTAAACCTGCGCAATGGCAAAAGCCGTCGCCTGTCGCAGGGCAGCGGCGTGCACAATGCCCAGCTCAGCCCCGACGCCAGGTATATTCTCGACAACTACAGCAGCCAGGAAGTACCACGTAAAATCCAGATACTTAACACCCACGGCAAAGTAGAGCAAACGCTGTTGACAGCCCCAAATCCACTTACAGCCTATAAACTGGGTAAGACAACCATTTTCCCGATTAAGGCCGAGGACGGCACTGAGCTGTACGCGCGCATGATTACACCGCCGAACATGGACAAGAACAAGAAGTACCCGGTGGTGGTGTATGTATACGGCGGCCCGCATGTGCAGCTGGTGACCAACAGCTGGCTGGGTGGCGCCAACCTTTGGATGCACCTGATGGCCCAGAAAGGCTACATCGTCTTCACCCTCGACTCCCGCGGCTCCGGCGACCGGGGTCTGGCCTTTGAGCAGGCGACCTTCCGCCAGTTGGGCACGGTGGAAATGCAGGACCAGCTGCGCGGCGTGGAGTACCTCAAATCACAGCCTTACGTGGATGGCACTCGCTTGGGCGTGCATGGCTGGAGCTACGGTGGCTTTATGACCACCTCCCTGATGACGCGCTACCCGGGCGTGTTTAAAGTAGGTGTGGCTGGCGGCCCGGTAATCGACTGGAAGTATTACGAGGTAATGTACACCGAGCGCTACATGGACTCGCCGGAGCAGAACCCGAAAGGCTACGAGGATGCCAACCTGCTCAACCACGTGAAAAACCTGCAGGGCAAGCTGCTCATGATTCACGGCACGGTAGACGATGTGGTGGTGTGGCAGCACAGCCTGGCCTTCCTTAAAAAAGCCGTGGACGAGGGCATCCTGCTCGATTACTTCGTGTACCCGGGCCACCCGCACAACGTGCGGGGCAAAGACCGCGTGCACTTGATGCGCAAGGTCACGCAGTACTTCGACGACAAACTTTAAAGTATAAAATGAGAACGGCGCTGAGCATATCGGCGCCGTTCTCATTTTATACTTAGGACAAAGGACTTTTATTTTTAGACAAAGGATTTCTAGACAAAGGACAAAAGACTTTAAAAGCACCAATGCCCTCGTCCCGAAAGCCTTCGGGATGTGCGCTATCTGGTGGCGTCCCGCCACTTATACTTATACTTATACTTATACTTATACTTATACTTATACTTATACTTATAGCGGCCAGAGGCCGACCTATAACTCACATCCCGAAAGCGTTCGGGAAGAGGGAGCTTAGTAGTGCTACTGCGTAGCTGGAAGCATGCGTTCCCTTAAACCGCTGAATTGCGTACCTTTGCAGCAGATTTATACTTTAGCGTTAACCTATGCCAGCCGTATCACCCGCCTTTCGCCAGGCCGTAAAGCAACTGAGCGACAAAGAGAAGGAAGCCATTATACTTCGTGCCGCCCGCCGCGACGCTGAGTTGTATGACATACTCAGGTATGAGCTGCTGGAAGAGGTAACGCTGGAGGAAGTATATGAAGAGGCCGCCGACAAAATACACGAACTGCTTATCAACGCGAGTGGCCGCAGCCTGAGCAAGGCGCTTACCAGGGCCCTGCGCAAAGCCGTAAAGGAGATTGCCCGCTTCAAGCGCATCACCAAAGACCCTAAAGCCGAGGTAGACCTGCACCTCTATACTTTACGCCTCATCTTCGACAACTTCACGGGCCAGTTTGACAGCTACTACAAGGGCTTTTACACGGCCACGGCACGCCTGCTGCTGCGCACCCTACAGCTTATCCGCAAAAACCTGCACGAAGATTACCACCTGGAATATAAAGCCGAACTCGACGAATTTCTGCAGCAGCTCCACAGCCGCCCCAAGCATCTGACCGTGGCCCTGCCGAAGGAGTTTGAGGTGGAGTAGGCTTGAATTTTGAATGAGTGGATGAGTGATTGAGTGAATTCATAGCAAAGCCTGCCCTCGCTCGCGTCCCGCGAGTGTGAGCTATCCCACGGCCTCTGGCCGCTAAATTTTATACTTTATACATTCGCCCCCTATACTTTTATATTTAGTGTGAAACGTGGCGGGACGCCACATGATAGCTCACACTCGCCAGAGGCGAGCGAGGGTGAGAGATGAAGGTGTGTAAAACAACCTCTTAACCAAACATTCAGACAAAGAAATCTTCCAAAGCAAGGTATTAAGTTTATATGGCGGTTAGCAACGACTTCAAAAACTGGAAGAATTATCTGGAGTGTAAGTTTTCGGATGAGGCGCTTTATCAAATCATAGATAACACAGATGTTCTTTCCGATGGCGTCTACAGAGTAAATTCAAAAACGAACGAAACTCTTATAGACTTCATCTACCCTAACCAAGACTGGACTACACTGGATGACATACAGTTCTATAGTGATTCGGCTCAGGCTTGGTCAGGAGAACTGTTAGGCGGCAATAATCCTAAAGCAGGCCTATTTAATCAGGAAAACCTTGATGCGGTTGAGCATTTATTAGAAACACCAATTAAGTATGGGTGGATAAACCAAGAGTTTTATCTCGGTAAAAGGCTCTTCAAATCAGTGGCCTACATAAACGAAAATGGAAGTAAGGGAGAGAAGATTTTTACAGAGTATAACACAGGCCTTGCAGGTGTGATGCTGCTTCCTTTCACCCTACTCATCAATCTTCTCCTTCACTTAGGCTGGATAGGTAAGAAGAGCATGATAGTCGTTGATCCTATAGAAAAAACCCGCAGGCAGTTTTAATGTATGATCCATTCACCAGCGCACTTCTCTTATATTCCTCTCCTACTCCAACTCCCGCACCTGCACTCCTTCCAGAACGATCTCGGACACCTTCTCCAGCTTGCCCGCCTCATAGGCCCTGTCGTAGTTGTCAATCGGGAAGTTGAGATCATCGATCTTATAGTTATTATAATCCTGGAAACGCACGCTGCCCACCTCGTAGGCCTTACTTACCTCCCGGAAGCGGGATCCGCCATCGTTCTCCTGGAAGTTATAGGCCAGGTAATCCATCGTGTGGCGGTCTTTGTGGAACCAGTACACATACTCGTCCTGGTAACCGTCGCCGCCGCCTTCCTGGGCAAAGGTAACCTTCACTTTATGGTAAGGCTCTCCTTTTACCTTGGCCTCTCCCAGGTATGATTTTTGCACAGCCGGGTCGTTGAGGAAGTAGGGCAGCAGGGCAAAGTACACCACCGAGTTAACCGAGTTGCTGAACGCCTGCTTACGCTCTTCCGGCAGCTCCACATCCACATCGTCTACCGTTCGTTTAAAGCCGCTGTTGCTGAGCACGTCGTGGATGCGCTGGCCGGTGGAGTCGGCAAAGGTGCGGCTGTAGACGAAGGCGCCGTTGTCGCGCAGGGCCCGGTACTGTATGTCGCGCAGCCGGAAGCTTACGATACTTTTATCCAGCTTCTGGCCCCCGTGTGCTTTTATGGCGGCATCCACAATGGCCTGCGCCTCACTATCCCCGGCGGGTTTGCTCTCAGAGCAGGCAGCAGCAATAAACAATAAGCCCAGCAACAGCCAGGTATAAGTATACTTTAGCATAAGGGTGATCTTTTCTGTAGGTGCACTTCCCCAAAGGTAAGAAAGCCACGGGCAAGTATAAAAGAAAAACCGCCCCGACTAAGCAGCCGGAGCGGTTAAAGGGACTATTCAGAAATCAGATTTATTTCGCAGCCGTCACGTCGAACGTGATGGTGAACTCATCAGCGATAGCTTTGTCGCCCAGTTCACCCAGCAGGGTCTCAGAGCCGTAACGCACGTCGTACTTAGAGCGGTCTACCTTCACGTCAGCCTTCGCGTTTACTGTGCCGTTATCCACAGAAACTACAGCCGGGAAGCTTACTACCTCCGTTTTCTCCTTGATAGTCAGGTTGCCTTCTACGTTGTAGTTAGGCGCGCCGGCAGCCGCATCAGCGATTGGAGCAATGCTGGTAATTTCGAAAGTGGCAGTTGGGTAAGTCTCCACGCCGAAGAAGTCGTCAGACTTCAGGTGGCCTACCAGTTTGCCGTTATATTCTGCATCTTCCAGGTCAGTGTTCGTGATAGTGTTCATGTCGATCACGATCTTGCCGCCTGTCAGCTGGTCGCCGTTTACAGTCAGCTCGCCGCTCTGCACCTTAATTTCGCCCATGTGCTCGCCACCTACTTTGGTGCCGTGCCACTTCACGCTGCTCTGGTCCTGAGCAATCTGATAAGTCTCGCCCTCGCCGGTTGCAGCGGCAGGAGCCTCAGAAGTTACGGCAGTTGTCTCGGCAGTATTGCTTTCGGAGCTGCAGGCAGTGAAAAACAGGGCCGCAGCGAAAGATGCATAAATTGCTGTTCTTTTCATCTTGGTTTTGTAATGATTAATTGAGTATGGAAAGATTGATTATACTTGGTTTTAGAGTTTAGCAGTCACGTCGAGCGTTACCGTAAAGTCGTCGTAAATGGCCTTGTCGCCCAGGTTCTCGAAGAAGCTGTTGGAGCGGTAGCGCACGTCATACTTAGTGCGGTCTATCGTTACATCGGCCTTGGCAGAGGCTACCCCGTTCTTCACCGACAGCACTGCCGGGAACGTTACCTGATTGGTGATGCCTTTGATGGTCAAATCGCCGGTAACGGTGGCGTTTGGCTTGCCGGCCGCCGCGTTGGCAATTGGCTTCACGCCAGTAATTTTGAAGGAAGCGGTCGGGTGCTTCTCCACACTAAAGAAATCGTCTGACTTCAGGTGGTTTACCAGCCTGGTGTTTGAGCCCTGGTCTTTGATGTCGGTGCAGGTGATGCTGGCCATGTCGATCACGAAAGTTCCGCCCACTACTTTGTTTCCGTTCACCTGGATGTCGCCGCTCTGCAGCGTGAGGTTACCCAAATGCTCGCCGGTTACTTTCTTGGCGTGCCACTTGAGCGCGCTTCCGGCAACGTCTACTTTGTAAGCACGCACTTTGGCAGGGGCGGCTGCCTCCGTGGCTGCTGTTTCAACCACGGTACTTGGGTTTCCTGCCTGGGCCGTAAACATCATGGCACTGGCAAGCGAAGCTAGGACTACGTACTTTTTCATCTGTTTTGTCTTGGGTATGGTTAAACTGGTTTAGCTTCTTATTTTGTCGAGCAGGCTGTTCAGCTGCGTAGCCTCCTCTTCGGTAAGGTTCATAATACCAGTGCCTTTGCCTCCCTCCAGTCCATCCATTTGCTTCAACAGGTCCAGGCCCTTTTCCGTTATCATCACGTCCACCGTGCGGCGGTCAGCCGGGCATTGCTTGCGCGTTACCAACTCCTTGGCCTCCAGCCGGTCCACGATGCGCGAGGCGTTCGAGGTTTTATCCAGCATGCGCTCTATCAGCATGCTGATGGTAGCCGGCTTGGGGTGCTGCCCGCGCAAAATGCGCAATATGTTATACTGCGGCAACGTTATGCCAAAGGGTTTGAACAAAGCCGCCTGCGCCTGCTCCAGGTACCCGGCCGTGAACACCACGTTGATGTACGCCTTCTGGTACTCTGTCTTAAATACGCTCTGCTTAATCTCTTCTTCTATCTTCATATGCGGCATTTGCATCCGAATTAGCTGCAATAATAATGTACATACATTTAATGTACAAACATATCAACAGAAATAATTTCAGAAAGTTTCATTAAGCCCCTGATTTTCAAAAGAAATATAGAAAGTATAGCCCGGATCGCTTTTACTTTTAAATGCAAAAGAGATAGGCACAGGGGTAAAAAACTTTGGGGAGCGTTATACTTTCGTCAGCTTTCGGCAACCTGCTTGCCTTCAATGCGCCACGCAAAGTATAACTAGCCACAGTAAGTATAGTAAAGTTATATATTTATACTTCCTGTAACAACGCAACTTGTAAATGGTTTTATACTTTGTTGCCAGGCCCAAAGTATGACTTGAAATAAAGACTGGCTTAAAACAAAACAGGCTAACCGTTTCCGATTAGCCTGTTTTATGTGCGCAAGAAAGGACTCGAACCTTCACACCTTGCGGAACTGCCGCCTGAAGACAGCGCGTCTACCAATTTCGCCACTTGCGCATTTTGTTCCTCAACCGCGGTTAAGGATTGGTACTGCAAATATACTAAGCAGATTCATAAATGCAATACCCCTCGTGCCGGATATTTTTGTATATTTCTTTAGAAGCTCCTCCTCTCTCCTCCACAGCTAACTGATACGTTACTAGCTCAGCGACTTAGAGGAAGTACAAACTTAACGTAATCGGCACGCAAAGTATAGGAGCAGCAATCAACCGCCTTTGCTTACCTGCAGCTTCACGTTTTTACTGGTCTCCTGGGAATCGGAGCTTGGATAGGGCATCACATCCAGCAGGGTAATCTCATACTGCTGCCCGTCTACCTCCACGGTCTGGGTGTGCTTGTTGCGCATGGGATCCGGCCGGCAATCGCCGATGCAGAAGGTAATGGACTGTCCCTTTTTGTTGCGGCCCAGCACTTTTACCTTCACCACGGCATTGCCATACCACACGCACACTACATCTTTAGGACAACGGGAGTCGGTTACCTCCTCCACCTGCAGCCCCAGCAAGTCTGTTTCCGCACCGCTCACCTTCAGCACTTGTCCCTGCGTCATGGTAAAGGCCTCGTTCAGCTCGGCCGAGCGGGGAGACACATCCTCCTGGCACTGCGTCAGCAGCAGCAGCACAGCCAGCATAGCGTATAGGTAGTTCGTCATAGTTCGGGTTTATTCTTACCCGATAGAGCCCCAAACTATGGTAAAGGGTTGCATGAACCCCGAAATTCTGTTTAAAGGAGTAGCCGTTTATACTTCCGCACTACTCGCCCATGGCATAGCGGATGCCGCCCCACATATGGCGCAAAAAGAGCGTGTCACTGTAGCTTTCCTCGGTGTGGCCCAGGGCAGTATAAAAGGCGCGCCCACCATCGAATTCGTGGTACCAGGCAATCGGGTGGTTTTCTCCGTTCTCCCCGCCTTTGTAGCTGCTCTCGTCCAGGTTAGCCAGCACCTGCACCTTGGGGTTTATACTTTTAAAATTGTACCACTCGTCCGTATGCTCCCAGCGGTCGGGCAAATGGCTGGTGGAGAGGTGGTCTTTGTCCAGCACATCGATGGCCGCCTGCTGTACTTCCGGATGGCTTGTAAAGTATGCGCCTACCAGTTGGTTGTACCAGGGCCAGTCATACTCGGTGTCGCTGGCTGCGTGCACGCCGGCAAAGCCACCACCCGACTGGATATACTGCTTAAAAGCCTCCTGCTGGGCCTCGTCCAGCACGTCCTTGGTCGTGTTCAGGAACACCACGGCCGCATACTTTTTCAGTGAATCGGCGGTAAAGTATGCCGCATTCTCGGTGGTATCCACGGTCACGTTATGCTCCTGTCCCAGTTGCAGCAGCGCCGCCTTGCCTGCCGGTATGGACTTGTGCCGGAAACCAGCGGTCTTGGAAAACACCAGAATCCTTTTCTGCTGCTGTGCGCTCTCTGTGGCAGTTTCCTGCTCAGACGCTTCGGATGAACAGGACAAGGCGCCGCAGGTCAGCAGCACCAGCAAAGTATAAAGTATAGATTTGGTTTTCATGGTTGGTAGGCTGGTTATACTTTAAATATACTATATACCAGCCAAATACGAACGAGGCTTCTGAAAATTAATTTTGGCACTACCTGAAGACGTCTTCACAAAGACGAAACGAAATAATGCAATCAAACAACCAATTAGTACTAAATTTTACAAAATAACTTCTGCAATCCACCTTTCTATCAGAAGCATAACCACCACTTATGCAAATGTTATAACATCCTAAATAACAGCCACAAAAACATCGATTATGGGCAACAAAACCATAGTTGCTAAAGTATAATCCAATTATTCCTGCTACCGCAACTTCATAACCCAAGACTATACCCACAGTTATTTCAGCGCCTGCTGCCTTCAGGCAGTGCAATTCCTAATTTTCAGAATACCCTATTAAGCACAATTATATGTAACACCTTTAAACATCTCACCATGAAACAACTGATTACCTTCGTTGTAGCCCTCGTCATGCTGGCGGGTTCTGCATCGGCACAGGCAACCATCGACAAGGAGCTGAAACAGCTGCTGCAAACAACTCCCGGTTCGCTGGGGGTGGTGGTAGTTTTCCAGGGCGATGCAGCCCCTACTCCTGCCGACATTTCCCTCTTGCATTCTTTAGGCATCACCAAGGGAGTTACCTTCAAATCCTTACCGATGGCCGGCGTACTTGCCACTGCCTTACAGATCGAGCGACTGGCCAGCAACCCGGCTGTTAAATCGGTTTACCTGAACAAAAGGCTCACCTATTTTAACTATAACGGCACGCACCTGACCGGGGTGCAAAGGCTCCGGACCGACAAAGTAATGACCTCGCGCAACAGCGGCATGCCCGTATCGGGCAAGGGTGTAGGGGTGATGATCAACGACAGCGGCGTGGATGGCACCCACGATGATATCAAGCTTGGCACACACCTGGTACAGAACGTGATGGGATCCACCAACCTCAACAGCCTGGACAGCATGCTTCCGGTAACATGGCTGGAAAACGTACCGAACACTGACACTAACTCCGGCCACGGCACCCACTGCGCCGGCAGCGTGGGCGGCAACGGCGCCAAGTCCGGCGGCCTGTACGAGGGTGCTGCACCGGGCGCCCACCTCATTGGCTACGGCTCTGGCGCCGCGCTCTTCATTTTGGATGCTATCGGTGGCTACGACTATGCCCTCACGCACCAGTACGAGTATGACATCCGGGTGATCAGCAACTCCTGGGGCACCTCCGGCGACTTTGACCCAAACAACCCGGTGAACATTGCCTCCAAGAAGGCCTATGACCGCGGCATCGTCTCCGTGTTTGCCGCAGGCAACGAGGGCCCCGGCTCTGACACGCACAACCCGTACGCTATTGCACCATGGGTGATCTCGGTGGGTGCCGGCGACAAGTATGGCCGCCTGGCAGAGTTCTCCTCCAGAGGCGTGAAAGGAGAAGGTGGTGTTTTCAGCATGGACGGCGAGACCTGGACCTTCGAAAACCGGCCCACTATCGTAGCTCCCGGTGTGGACATCGTTTCGACCCGGGTACTGGGACCGGTCGCGTCCTTGGCTATACAGCAGGACATTGAGAACCTGGCGCCTGCCCACGTGCCCTTCTACACCCACATGAGCGGCACCTCGATGGCTACCCCACACGTGGCGGGCATTGTAGCCCTGATGCTGGAGGCCAACCCCTCGCTTTCGCCTGCGCAGGTAAAGGACATCCTTCAGAAAACGGCCACCAACATGCCAAACCGGGAATCCTGGGAAGTGGGTGCCGGGTATGTGAACGCTTATACCGCCGTAGACTATATTTTCAGGAACACTCCTTTCGGCACAGCCCTGAACCTGAACCGCAGGTTCAACAGCAGCATCAACACCTCCAAAGAGGTAGAGAACTTCACCATCGCCTACAACCCCTTGCTGACGGCCAACAACCAGATGCAGTTTTCAGTGGCAGAAGGCACCACGGGCATCGAAGCCAAAATCACCTCCGGTGGAGTGGCCGGTTTAACAGGCAACCCGGTCAACCTGATCCTCCTCGCACCAGATGGCACCCAGTACCGCTCCGGGATCCCCGTGCTGTTCGCCCTGACGTTCGATAGAGGCATGGCCGTGGCCAACCCTATGCCCGGCACCTGGACCCTGAAGATCGAGGGCCTGCAGGGCATCGCCTTGCCGGAAACGATCACGGGCTCCATCACCAGCATGCAGCTAACGGGCACAACCGGCCTGAACGATATTGTGGGGCACCCGGCGGAGGCCTCCATCAAGATGGCTGTGAGTGCACGACTGGCGGATGGCCTGGGGGGCGGCTATAAACCGGACGAACCCCTTAAGCGAATCCAGTTGGCTGATTACCTGCTGATGGGGCAGGCCGTGCGCCAGTACTTCCCCACCAACGGCGCCGTTTCCTTTCAGGATGTAAGCGGCAACGACCTGCTCCTGGCTGAGTCAGTTACGGCAAAAGGGGCTGCCCTGCGTGACCGCCTGCACAGCTACCAGGGCGTCATGCGAACGGATGGATCTGGCAAGTTTAACCCCAAAGGAAACGTAAACCGTGCTGAGTTGGCATACTCCCTTGTTCAAAGCCTGGGCTTGCAGGAAGAGGCGTTAAAGCGCAATGGCAAAACGGTTACTGTAACGGTAGACGGGAAAACCATCCCTGTAAAGGATGCCAAGGACATCCCTGCCGGTCTGGAAGGGTACGTGAGCGTGGCCCTGGACATGGGCCTGATCCACGCCTTCTACTCGGTAACGCAGGGGCCATTTGATCTGCTGCCGCAACTGCAGGCTACCTTTAAGCCGCTGCAGCATGTCACCCGCGCAGAATTTGCCGTGGTGGTTACCCGCACACACACCAACTGGGAGTCAGCTACGCAGCCTGTCGCTTCTACATCTAGCACATCAGCGTTAAAGGGCGAGCCAGCGCTGTGGGAAAAGAGCTTCTCCCATCCTAACCCGTTCCATGGGGTTACCACGATCAATTTCGGGGTGGAGAAAGACGCTTTTGTAAAGGTGGAGGTGTTTGACATTCTCGGCAATAAAATCCAGACACTCGTTGCCGAGAACAAGGCTGCCGGCAACCACAGGCTGCAGTTCGACGGCAGCAACCTGCCAGGCGGAACCTATATATATAAGGTGAATGCAGGCGGTAAAATCTCCTCAAACAGGATGATACTCCTGCACTAGGCAAGCGAAACAAAGTATAAAAAAACGGCTGCCCCAGATTGGAGCAGCCGTTTTTTTATACTTTATACTTTACGTTTACAGCGATGCCAGGCTTTGCTCAATGGCATGGATCTTCGCCTCCGCGTCGGCCTTTTTCTTACGCTCGTTGGCGATGACCGCTTCCGGGGCTCCGCTCACAAAACGCTCGTTGCTCAGCTTCTTATCCACCGATGCCAGGAAGCCTTTAGTATACTCCAGCTCCTTCTGCAGGCGCTCGCGCTCGGCAGCTACGTCAATGTTCCCTTCCATCGGGATGAAGAACTCATCCCCGGCCACGATGAAGCTGATGGCGCCCTCCACATTCTCCTGCACAAACCTGATCTCGCCGAGGTTAGCCAGCTTGCTTAAGATGCTGTGGAAAGGCTCATAGTTATCTTGGTTCATCACCTTGATGTACAGGTCGAGCTGCTTGGAGTTGGCGATGTTTTTGGAGTTGCGGATGTTGCGCACAGTACCTACCACGTTCAGCACGTTCTCCATCTTCTCGATGATGTCCTTATCGAACTTGTCTTTCTTCGGCCATGGCGCTACAATCAGGTACTCCTTCGGCTTACGCTCTTTCAGCTCGTGCCAGATCTCCTCGGTAATGAACGGCATAAACGGATGCAGCACCTTCAGCACTTTCTCCAGGATGGCCGTCGTCGCCTCCAGCGTCTGCTTGTCGATCGGTTGCTGGTAGGCTGGCTTGATCATCTCCAGGTAGCTGGAGCAGAAGTCGTCCCATACCAGTTTGTACACGGCCAGCAGCGCATCAGAAATACGGAACTTGCTGAAGTGGTCCTCGATCTGCACAAAGGCTTCGTTAAAGCGCGACTCGAACCACTTCACGGCCACCTCGTTCGGGAACGGCAGGCTCTCGTCCACCTCCCAGCCTTTAATCAGACGGAAGGCGTTCCAGATCTTGTTTGAGAAGTTACGGCCCTGCTCCACCAGCTTTTCGTCGAAGAGCAGGTCGTTACCGGCCGGCGAGCTGAACAGCATTCCCGCGCGAACGCCGTCGGCCCCGTATTGGTCGATCAAATCGAGTGGATCCGGGGAGTTGCCCAGCGATTTGGACATCTTGCGGCCCTGTGCATCGCGCACAATACCGGTCAGGTACACATTTTTGAACGGCAGCTCGTTGCGGAACTCGTAGCCGGCCATAATCATGCGGGCCACCCAGAAGAACAGGATCTCCGGGGCCGTTACCAGGTCGTTGGTCGGGTAATAGTATAGGACGTCCTTGTTGTCCGGGTCTTTGAAGCCGTCGAACACCGAGATCGGCCACAGCCAGGAGGAGAACCAGGTGTCCAGCACGTCTTCGTCCTGGCGTAAATCTGAAAGTTGCAGGTTGTCGTTGCCGCTCTCTTTGCGAGCTAGTTTCAGGGCTTCCTCTGCCGTGGCAGCCACTACGAAAGAACCGTCCGGCAGGTAATAAGCCGGTATCTGCTGGCCCCACCACAACTGGCGCGAGATACACCAGTCGTGCACGTTCTCCATCCAGGCGCGGTACATGTTTTTGAACTTAGGCGGGTGCAGGCGGATTTCATCGTTCATCACCGCCTCCAGCGCAGGCTTCGCCATTTTGTCCATCTTGCACCACCACTGCATCGACAGGCGCGGCTCAATTACAGCACCCGTACGCTCGGATGTCTGCAGCACGGAGGCATACTCCTCTATCTTCGCCAGCAAGTCAGCCTCTTTAAGATCTTTTACGATGTTACGGCGCGCTTCAAAGCGATCCTGACCCACGTACAGCTGCGCCTGCTCGTTCAGGGTGCCGTCGTTGTTCAGGATGTCGATGGTAGGCAGGCGGTGCTTCTGGCCCAGTTCGTAGTCGTTTAGGTCGTGAGCAGGGGTTACTTTCAGGGCGCCCGTACCGAATTCTATACTTACGTATTCATCCAGGATTACCGGAATCTCCTTGCCCAGCAGCGGAATGCGCACGCTCTTGCCATGCAGGTGCGTGTAGCGCTCGTCGTTCGGGTTCACGGCCACGGCCACGTCGGCCATAATGGTTTCCGGACGCGAGGTAGCCACGGTCAGGTATGTTTTCTCGGCCCCATCAGCTACCACCTCATACTTCAGGTGGTACATCTTGGCCATCGTGTCTTTCGGAATCACCTCTTCGTCGGAGAGGGCGGTCTGGCCCTGCGGGTCCCAGTTTACCATGCGTACGCCGCGGTAAATCTGGCCTTTGCGGTACAGGTCCACAAACACCTCGATAACGGCCGCGCTCAGGTCTTCCTCCATCGTGAAGCGGGTACGGTCCCAATCGCAGGAGGCGCCCAGTTTCTTGAGCTGCTCCAGGATAATGCCGCCATACTTCTCTTTCCACTCCCAGGCGTACTTCAGGAATTCCTCACGCGTCAGGTCGCTTTTGTTGATGCCTTTTTCCTTCAGCATAGCCACTACCTTCGCTTCCGTGGCAATGGAAGCGTGGTCGGTGCCCGGCACCCAGCAAGCCTCCTTGCCCTGCATACGCGCGCGCCGGATGAGCACATCCTGAATGGTGTTGTTGAGCATATGGCCCATGTGCAACACGCCCGTAACGTTGGGCGGCGGAATCACGATGGTGTAAGGTTCCTTGTTCGGATTTGGCTCGGAGTGGAAGAAGCCACGCTCCATCCAGCTGTCGTACCACTTTTTCTCTACTTCCTTGGGGTTATATTTCGTTGAGATTGACATCGTATACTTTCGTTTTTGCTTGTTGGGCGAAGAAGCAAAATTAGGGAATTTACCGTTAATTGTTTATTGCTAGTTGCTGATTGTCTAACCAGTGATGAAGAAGATTTTAAAGATTTGCAGGATTACCCCGTTTAACCCGCAGATTAACCTGGCTTTGTAAGCATAGTTACAATCCTTAAATCCTACACACGCTACAATACCGATGCAGTCAAAAATCCTGTAGCATCAGCCTAATCCCTCTTAATCACTGGTTGTCAGACGACTTGCAATTTATACTTGGTGAGCAGCCCTTGCAGCCCATAGCTGGAGAACTTCGCTTTTTTGAGGGTATTAGTCTCCGGGTCAATGTCAAAGTTGTAGGCCGTGGAGAAGTCAGCGCTGGCAAGATTAGTTCGGTTAAACACCGCCCGGTACAGGTCTGAATCCTCAAAAACAGCATGTGCCAGGTCGGCTCCGGAGAAGTCGGCGCCCTTTAGCGAAGTATGGGCAAACTTAGTTCGGGGCATTTTCCGGTTCTGGAAGGAAGTATAGTCGAGTACGCCATGTTCAAACCGCACCGTAAAGAGGCCCTCCTCGCAGGCACTGAAGCTCACCCCCGTCAGCTTGCACTCTTTGAAAATTACATCGTTCAAGGTCGTGTGGCTTAGGTTGAGCATGGCCAGGTTACAGCCGATAAAAGTGCAGTCGGTGAAGCGGTTGCGTGAGAAGTCTCCGTTCGAAAAGTCGCAGCTCTTGAAGGTGCACCTTTCAAATTCCCTGTTGTTGATGGGCTTGTTGGGGTATAGAACTTTTTCGAATGTTTTGCCCTCGTGTATGGCTCCTTCCATAATGTTATACTTTATAGCTCAGGTTTTGATGAACCCACCCCTAAGAGGTAGGGCTATTAGGTTCTACTGACAATGCCTCTAAATCATTTGTCATTCTGATAAGAAACTTGGTTGAAGGGAGGTTAAGCTTTTGCTACTTGCAACCAGGATCCTTTCAGGATGACAAATTAAAATTAAAGAGAAGGAAACCGACTTGCTCCAAGGAGGGGAATTATATTATATCTGTAGGAACTCCTTCCTTGGGCGAGCTGAAGTGGGTCTATACTTTGAAAGTAAGAAAATCGCCACTTGAGTTCATTAAACAAAAAAACCTGCCCATTACAGACAGGTTTTTATATGTTGCTGATGCTTTATACTTAAGCCTCCTGGTGCAACCAGGCTTTCTTGGCCAGCAGTTCTTCCTCTGTCTCGCGGTAATCCGGGTCGTCTACGCAGCAATCTACGGGGCAAACGGCAGCGCACTGCGGCTCCTCATGGAAGCCTGTACACTCGGTACACTTATCGGAAACAATGTAGTAGAACTCATCAGAAATGGGTGTCTGTGGCGCATCTCCAGGGATAATCTCACCCCCGTCAATCTCCACCTCCTTCAGTGCAGTACCGCCTCCCCACGTCCACTCCGCACCGCCTTCGTAAATGGCAGTGTTCGGGCACTCCGGCTCGCAGGCTCCGCAGTTAATGCACTCATCGGTTATCATGATAGCCATAGTCGTATCTCCTGTATATTTTTTATACTTTTGTACTTCGATTCAGTTTATACTTAGGAACAAAATTAGGAACAAACCCTATCCCTATCAAGTTTATTTTTAGCAGCCATACATTTTGCCATGACATTAGAGAACAGGATTGAAGCCTTTGTAGAACTCGGGAAGCAGTTGCAGCACCTTTCTCCCGAAGAGCGGCAGGCCTGGGCCTTCTCCGCCGCCTCCCGCAACCCCTGGTTTACAGAGGATAACGTATCCTGCGCTTTACAGGGCGTAGCTGTCATGCTGGAGGAGCAATACCTCCGTGAATGGCTGTACCCGTACCACTTCAAACAGGTTACACCTAAAAAGGTTGGCGTGGTGATGGCCGGTAATATCCCGATGGTGGGTTTCCACGATTTACTGTCGGTGCTGATGAGTGGGCACAACCTGCTGGCCAAGCTCAGTTCCAGCGACGACATGCTCATCAAGCGCCTGGTAAACATGCTCATCGCCATAGAGCCCGCCTTTGCTACCCGTATTGAGTTTGTGGATTTGCTGAAAGAGGCCGACGCGATTATCGCCACCGGCTCCGACAACACGGCCCGCTACTTTGAGTACTACTTTGCCAAGCGCCCGCACATCATCCGCAAGAACCGCACAAGTATAGGCGTGCTTACCGGCCATGAGGAACCGGACGACCTGCGTGCCCTGGGCGAGGATATTTTCCGCTACTACGGCCTGGGCTGCCGCAACGTGTCGAAGGTGCTGGTTCCGGTGGGTTATACTTTCGACAAGCTCTTTGAAGCCAACCAGCACCGCGCCAACCTGCTGGACCACCACAAATATCAGAACAACTACGACTACAACAAATCCATCCTGCTGGTAAACCGCGTGCCGCACTTCGACAACGGCTTTATGCTGGTGCAGCAGAGCGATAAACTGGTATCCCCTATATCAGTTCTGTTTTACGACACCTTTGCCTCCCTGGCAGACCTGCGCCACAAACTGGCCGAAGTGAAGGACAAGACGCAGGTGGTGGTGGCGGCACACGGCTGGCTGGAGGGCAGCATCCCGTTCGGGCAGGCGCAAATGCCCATGGTCTGGGATTATGCCGATGGCGTGGATACCCTAGCGTTTCTGCAGCGGCTGTAGCACCCTAAAAATCAGCGTTCAAACATTGCATATTTCCAAGCAATTTCTTACTTTAATCGACTAAACTTTAAAGAAACCGCACATGGAAAGTTATGTAAACACCATCCCGATGGTGGAGAAGGAGCTTATTCCTTCCCTCCGCTTCGGGCAAGAAGACGTTCTCACCGATCCTGAGGCCCGCAAGAAGCGCATGTGGGACCTGAACCGTGCCACTGCACTTGGCAATGTGTACCGGGGCAAGGTAGAGATTACCTTTCAGGCGGCCGACGGGGTGCAACGGCGCGTGGATACGACCGTTTGGGCCGTGGATGACCGGTTCATGACCCTGAAGGCCGGCTGCTCCATTCCTGTCACCTCTATTGTAGGTATCGAGTTCTTCTAAGCAAGAGCTGCCCCTGTTTCTAATACTGAGGCAAGTATGCGTATACTTGCTTTTTTTGCTGCTGTCTCACTTCTGTGTTTAAACTCAATTCCGGCATGGTATCTGCACTATATATCCCGAACCAAACGAGAAATATATGATGCAAGACACCAAGAACAACACACAACTAATCAGTAAAGAGCGCATTCCAACCTTAAAATTCAGCAAGAATGACGTGCTGCAGGATGCCGACGCGAAAAGCCGTCGCTACTACGCCGCCAACCGCGCCACCATCCTGGGCAACACTTACCGCAACAAGTCCATGATTACATTTAAGACCGCCTCCGGCGAGATTAAATGCGTGGAGGCTGCACTCTGGGGCTTCGACAAGGACTTTGTACTACTTAAATCCGGCATGTTTCTACCGCTGTGCGCTATCCTGGAAATTAATTACTGCTAAACCATGACACCACTCCCGCCCATACTTCCACCCAAGTATAAAGTATAGCAGCTTGCCCGGTAAACCTGAGCAAGCTGTTATTTTTTTGGCCGGTTTATACTTATATTCTATCCAGCACCTTCAGGATTAGCTCGTCGATTACCTGCTCGGCGTTGTCGGCAAACTGCTGCGTGATGCGGTTGGCCACAATGGCGTTTAGCGAGAGCATCTCGTGGCCCAGCAGGCGGCCCATGCTGTAGTAGCCGGCTGTTTCCATCTCGAAGTTGGTGAGCAGGTAATCGTTATGGCGGAAGTTGTGGTAAGTCTGCAGCAACTGCTGGTTACGCAGGCCTCCGCGCAGCACGCGGCCCTGCGGCGCGTAAAAGCCGGGGCAGGTAAGCGTGTTGCCTGGTATCATGTCAAAAGCGATTTTTTGGATGAGGCTTTGCGAACCATTTACCAGGTAGGGTTGAAAGTCCAGGCCCAGTTCCTGCTGTAATTTGGAAGTTATACTTTGCTCCTCCGCTGTCTGCTCCAGGGGGTAGAACTGCATGAGGGTATCCAGGCCGATGCTGGTATGCGAGGCCAGGTGGCTGCCCAGCGGCACCGACTCCTGCAGCGAACCTGAGGTACCGATGCGCACAATCTTCAGGCTTATTTTATCCTCATTCACCTCGCGGCTCTGGAAATCGATGTTCACCAGTGCGTCCAGCTCATTCATCAAAATGTCGATGTTATCGGTGCCCATGCCCGTGGAGATGACTGTAAGCCGCTTACCTTTGTAGTAGCCAGTGTGCGTGATAAACTCGCGCTTGGCCACCTCCACCTCCAGTTCATCGAAATGCCGGCTTACCTTGGCCACGCGCTCCGGGTCGCCTACGGTGATGATGGTGTCGGAAATATGCTCAGGCTGCAGGTTAAGGTGGTATACTGTGCCGTCCGGGTTGATGATTAGTTCTGATTCAGGAATGTAGGCCATGGTTCTTTTTTTTCCGTATCACGTAGCACGTATCATGTAGCACGACTGGGTTCTTCGACTAGATGACGAAAGACTACTTGACAAGGGGCTCAGGGAGCATTAAAGAAGGCCTGAGCGTCTTTTGTCATAAATCCTTTGTCAAAAGGTCGTGCTATGTGTGTCGTGGTACGTGATACGTAGTTTAAATAAACACGAAAAGCGTGGCCGTTTGGGCGCACGCTTTTCTGAGCTTTAGAGAATACTTATACTTGTACGTCAGTTTTCTTTTTGCGGTTAAATCCTTTTAACGGATTATAGCCATTCAACTCTTTTTGATAGTAACCGGTGCCGTCGTAAGGGCGTTTCTCAGGATGCTCCTTGCACTCTGATGAGCAGGCGCCATCCAGTTCCCAGCCACAGGCCTCGCAAATCGGCACGTGCAGGTTGCACACCGGGTTAGCGCAGTTCACCATGCGGTCGCTCTTGGTGCCGCACACGTGGCAGGTAGAAATAACGGTGGGGTTCACGGTGTTCACATCCACGGCCACGCGGTTATCGAACACATAGCACTTGCCTTCGAAATCCTCGCCGCCGGCTTCCATGCCATACTTGATGATGCCACCGTGCAGCTGGTACACGTCCTCAAAACCCTGCTCCAGCAGAAAGGCGCTGGCCTTCTCACACTTAATACCGCCGGTGCAGTAGGTCAGAATTTTCTTGTCTTTATACTTCTCCTTCAGCTCCTCTACCTTCTCCGGAAACTCGCGGAAGTTCTCAATGTCCAGCGTCACGGCATTTTTGAAGCGGCCCACGCTGTACTCGTAGTCGGAGCGTACGTCCAGTACCACCACATCCTCGCGGTCCTTCATTTCCTTAAACTCCTTCGGGGCCAGGTGCTTTCCGGTGCGGGCGTTCGGGTCGATGTGCAGCAGGCCGGAGTGCACAATCTCGGATTTGGTGCGCACATGCAGCTTGGCAAAAGCATGCTTGTCGGAGTAATCCACCTTAAAGTCGATTTTGGCAAAGCGCGGGTCAGCGTGCATGGCGGCCATATACTTCTCACAGTCTTCTTTCAGACCGGAAATGGTGCCGTTCAGGCCCTCTTTGGAAATGATGATGCGGCCGAGCAGGTTGAGCTCCAGGCAGAAAAGGTGGTGTTGCTCACGAAACGCCTCCGGGTCCTCGATGGGCGTGTAGCAATAGTACAGTAGTATGCTGTAGGGATTGTTCATAACTGCTTAGGTTCAACTAAGTGTTTGACTTTATTTTGGTTAATCGTTTTTCGTTATTCGTTATTCGAATGAGTTTTTACAGGATTAGAAGGTGAGCAGGATTATCTCTATTCCTTATTCACTCATCCGCTCACGCACTCATTCAAAATTTGCCACAAAAGTATAACCTGCCGCGCTGCTGCAAAATGACTTTTGTCAGTTCTGTAACAGCTTGGGCAAGTATAAAAGTTTACTTTACCGGGGCGGCCGGGTTGCCGAATACCGTGGCTTTGGCAGGCACGTCAGCTACGACCACCGAACCGGCGCCTACGCGGGCGTTCTTGCCGATTTTCACGCCAGACACCACCACAGCACCTGTTCCGATAAAGGCTCCGTCTTCTACCACCGCCTCAGCGTTGATGATTGCGCCGGCACCAATTTCTACGTTGTCACCAACCTCTGCTTTGGTATCCACCAGCGCGCGGGCGTGGATGATGTTGTTATCACCTACTTTGGCGTTGTTGCTGATGATAGCACCCGCGCCCACGAGGTTGCCGTGGCCCAGCCAGGCATTCTCCGACACCGCGCTGAAACGGTGAATGGCGTTCACCGGCACTGCCTTGTACTCTTCCTTCAGCAGTTTTACTAAGCCTTTGCGCGCGGCGGAGTCCTCTACGGCCACAAACACGTCGCACTTCTTGCCCACCAGTTTCAGGAACTCGTTGTCTTCGGTATTGCCCATCACCGCCACGTTGTTCACCTCTTCCTGTTGCAGTTTGTCGTCCAGGAAGCAGTACACCATCACGCTGTTGCTGTTAAAGATGTCCAGAGCGGTAGTACCCAGTTTTTGGGCACCCAATATGATTACCGGATTTTGCATAACTCAGTCTTAAATAAGGCGCAAAGGTACGAAAAAGCGAGGGAGTTTGAAAGTAGGTCTACGGGAGGCGCAACCGCTGTAGCAGCCGTTGGGCATATACATTCTGCAGCAGCAGGTACACCAGGAACGGCAGGTACACGATACGGTAACGACTTAGGGTGCCAAAGTTTGGAGTAGAGAGCCCGGTAACGCCGGCCATACCAAGTATAAACACGAGCAGCAGCACGTGCAGCAGCGTTACCTTTATACTTGCCTCTTTTCGGAAGGCAGAGGCTACGGCCATGCCTGTGAGGAGAAGCAGCAGCAGGTTCTCCAAGCCACTCAGCAAGTATAGCAGCCGCCAGGACTCCCCAATAAAAGGACGGTAAATGGAGCTCAGCGCCGCCTCGGGGTAATGCAGAAGCATACTTAGCAGGGTCGGCTCCAGGTCGTTGAGGTTGATGTGGGGCCTGTGCTGGGAGCGGCTCAACAGCGTGCTGTAGTTGCGCTCCAGGTTCCAAAGTATAAAATCGGGATTAAATACGGAGCGTTGCCACATCACTACCAGCACCACTACACCTGCCAAGGCCAGCAAGAGCAGCAACTGTACCGTGGGCGACTGCAGCGGCTTGATGTATACTTTCAGGCGTTGCACCAGCACGTAAGCCAGCAACAGCGGCAGCAGTAGCCCGGCATAAAACAGTTTTATTTTGATGAACACGTATACCTGTAGGGGCAACAACAGCCAGGCCCAGATGCTGAGTTTTTGCCCTTGCGCCAGCTGCAGCGCCGCTCCCACCACCCAGCACATGCTGCCAAACATCACCGGCTCCTTCATCACGCCCGTGCTCCAGAACACCACCGACGGGAAGAACAGAAAGGCCGCCACAGCCGCCGATTTATACTTTGGAAGTACGCGCGTAAGCACCGACACCAAGTATAAACTGCCCCAGAAACTGAAAAGCGACAGGTAGAGGTTGTTGAGGTAATAAGCCCCGGCGGTCAGCAGATTCAGCACGCTCAGCAGCTTGACAAAGTAAAAGGAGTTGGTAAAGTCCGGGAACCGGGAAAAAGGTAAGGAAGCGCGAAACGCCTCGCTCTCAAACTGGTTTAAGAACAAAAGCTTCAGGTAAGCCGATGGATTGAGTTGCCCATACTCGAGCAGCTGCAAACTGGCGGCGTGGTACACGTGGGTATCGCTGGGGGCGGCATAGCTGTAGCGGAAAACGGCAAAGGTAAGAGCTAAGAGCAGCTTCAGCACCAGCGCCGGCCAGAAGTATGGCCTGAGCTTTTGCGCCCACGCCTGCCGGTACAGCCACCAGACCAGGCCACCCAATATAAGCAGGTTAACGAGGTAGACGAGAAGGATGCTCACAGGGTGGCTTTACGTTGTTTCATGATTTTGTTGCCGACGGCGCAGCGCATACAGTTGACATGGGAGCAGTAGCGTTTGTACAGCCCCAGGGCTGCCTGGTTATCCGCCGCGGATTTGGCACGCCACCCCAGCTCCTCGTAGAGCCGCGTATACTTGTTACTCTCTTCCTTCAGCTGTTCCAGTAAATTTATGGCTTTCTCCAAATAGGCGCGCTCGCCGCTGTGGTTGGCGTAGGCGGCAAGTATAGGCACGGCCACGTTAACCACCAAATTCTGCGCGCTGCTTTTGCCCATCCCCTGAGTTATCGTTTTACTCTCCCGCCCCAACATGTAGTGCCGCTGCCAGTATGCCGACACCGTAGCTGCAAACAACTGCTGATACTTTTGGGTAGTATCCGTTTCGAGTATGTTGGTGAAGAAGGAAGGATGCTGGTGCAGCAAAGCCGCTAGCTGGGCTAGCCGTGCTGTGGGGAAGTTAGCCGGGCGCATGCGCAGAAAATTCCAGTGATGGCGCGGCAGAGGTTGTAGTTTATACTTGTGTTGCAAGAAAGTATACTCCCGCTGCAGCTGCTGTGAATATTCGTCTCCGGCATCAGCCAAAAAGCCAGCCTGCCCCAACAGCAGTGCCTCCAGTTGTAGCAGGTTGTGCTGATGCCGCCGCACCACGTGGAACGGCAGTGATTTGGCCACTAGCTCAAATGCCTGCTGGTTAATTTTAAAGCCGAAGCCGCGCAGCAAAGTATAAAAAGCCGCCTGCTCCCAATCGTTGCCGTAGCTCTGGTATACCTGCAGCACCTCCCCGCCTTTTTCCTCCAGTCGTTCTACCAGCGCCCGCTCCAGCATTAGCGCTTTGGTAATCTCCGGCACCTCCGGCCAAAAAGCCGCGCAGGGAATTGCGTGTTGTGCTTGCTGTAAAACTTCGTAGGTCTTTAGCAGGCGCAAATCTACCCGGTGCTGCAGTTCCAGCACGGGTACCAGTGTTCCATCTGTTCGCACAACCGGCACATCGGACTGCCAAACCACATGCAGCACTACCTGGTCATACTTGGGGTCGTGTTGGTGCTGGTGGCGGTGCCAGTCAGAGGCGTTCAGGTGCACCTCCACGCTGCCGGCCCACTCTACCTCCCCTATCCGAAGTATAGCTTCCCGGAAATCGGGGCCAGCATCGGTGTTATAAAAACCCACCCGCAGTACCTGCACCGGCTCACCGGCAGTGGTCGCCAAATCGGCCTTATCGAAATACTGATGTTGCCAGATGTAGTGCAGGAAGTCCTCTTTCATGGGCCGGGTTTATACTCAAGATGCGGAAAGTAACGTATAAAATCAACCAAAGTATAAACGCCTGCCCCATAGGTTCGGGAACAGGCGTTTATACTTTGCTATAGCTATACTTTGTTTTCGCTGCTTCTCTACTTGCTCTCCCTTTATACTTCGCTCTTTCGGAAACAGGCGTTTATACTTTGCTATAGTTATACTTAGTCTTCGTTGCCTCTATACTTGATCTGCATGCCGTGGAGGAAGTTTCGCAGAATCTGGTCCTTCAGCGGGCGGTAGTGTTGGTGGTCAGGTTTGCGGAAGAAGGCGCTCAGCTCGTGCTTGCTCAACCGGAAGTTGGCCAGCAGCAGCATCTCCAAGATGTCCTCGTCTTTGAGGTTAAGGGCGATTTTGAGTTTGCGCAGCGTGACGTTGTTGTTCAGGCGCTTTTCCGGCGCTGGCTGGGGTCCTTCTTTTTTTCCGCGCTTCTCATTGATAAAGCCGTTGAGGAAAGCCGCCAGGTATTCATCGTTCAGCCCTTTGTACTCCGGGTCCTCCTCTTTCTTCAGCCAGTCGCTTACCTCGGCGCGCGTTACCTGCTTGCCGCCCGAGCCGAACAGTGCTATCATTTTATCGTCACCGTAATCAAAAGTATAGCGGATGCGGCGAAGTATGTCGTTGTTGGTCATGCTATGTTTTTTGTCGTTCAGGCATTGCCTGTCAATTTAATTTATACTTCCAGGTTTAGCTGCCACGACATGCCATACTTGTCGCTCAGCCAGCCGAACTTTTTGCTGAAGCCGTAGTCCCCGAGAGGCATCAGGGCGTTACCACCCTCCAGCAGCTTCTGGTAAAGCGTGGCAATTTCTTCCTCGCGCTCGCAGTTTACGAAAACAGACACAGCCGGGGTAAAGCTGAACTGGTGCCCCACGCCGCCATCCATGGCCCTGTACTCCTGCCCGTCGAGGGTAAAGATGGCCTGCTTTACGGTGCCTTCCTCGCCTCCGGGCTCACCCGCCTTAAAGTAGTCTATATGCTTTACGCCTGAGTTCCGGAAGAGCGAAGTATACAGGCTGATGGCTTCTTCTGCTTTCCCATTTTGCTCGCCGACAAACAGCAGGTAGGTGGTTGTTTTTTGCATGGAAGTATAGGGGCTTTTAAAAAATCATGGGCTTACTAGGCCTTTCTCACAAACTCAGACTTAAGTCCCATCGAGCCAAAGCCGTCAATTTTGCAGTCGATGTTATGGTCTCCGTCCGTCAAGCGGATGTTTTTTACTTTTGTGCCAGCTTTTACAGGTTTGGGAGCACCTTTTACCGGCAAATCTTTGATGACCACAACCGTATCGCCATCCTGCAGGACGTTTCCGTTCGCATCCACTACCTTCAAGCCTGCCTCTTCTTCCACTTCATTCGGGTTCCACTCATTGCCACACTCCGGGCAAGCATAAATTTCCTCACCCATTGCATAGCCATAAGGCGAATTACATTTCGGGCACTGCTTCATTTCTTCTGACATGGTACTGTTTGATATTAATGTTTTGGGTTCTGTTTTATCACCGCTTAATGGCCTCATATAGATAGTGAGTGAAGCTTCAACTGAACTTAGTGTCTGTGCTTTGTTGGTGAAATATGTTCTTTTATTTTATATTTTCTCCTACTCAATTCTGCAATAGCATTTTCTTCTAATTCAGCCTTACTTAGCTTATTCCTTTCTTTTTTATGCTTATAAATAGCAAATCCTATAATAATAGCCAAGATGATTATTGAAGGTACAATTATCCAATAAGGTAGATTGGTATGATAAGGTATTCCAAATTTCTCTTTCCCAGGATTAAGTGTCTGTAAGAGTATTTGCTTTTTCATTATCAATGCATCAAGAAATCCTCTTATTATTTTTTTTGTTACTATTTACCACCGATTATACTAGTACATAAGGAGTTATTCCGTTTACACTACCAAATCCAGCGTCTAAACAAACTCAAATTAATAAACCTCCTACACTTCCCGCAGGAACCAACCCCTACAACAACTCCTCCAGCAGCTTCTCCATCTCGCGCTGCACAGCAAAGGCAGCTTCGCGAGCGCGCTCTGCAAAGTCGTAGCCCGAGGAGGCGTAAATGATGGCGCGCGACGAGTTTACCAGCAAGCCGCACTGGCGGTTCATGCCGAGGCGGGAGATCTCTTCCAGGCTGCCGCCCTGCGCACCCACACCCGGCACCAGCAGGAAGTTGTCCGGTGCTACCTGGCGCACGCGCTGCACGTAGTCGGACTGCGTGGCACCTACCACGAACATCAGCTGGTCGGCAGTAGCCCACTCCTGGCTGGTTCTCAGCACTTGTTCAAACAAATATTCTTCGTTGCCATCCTCCAGGCGCAGCATCTGGAAATCCTGGCTGCCGGCGTTAGAAGTCAGCGCCAGCAGAATTACCCACTTGCCTGCCTGCGTCAGGAACGGCTTTACCGAGTCGGCACCCATGTAGGGGGCAACCGTCACTGAGTCGAAGTCCATGTTCTCGAAGAAGGCGCGGGCATAAAGCTCGGAGGTATTGCCAATATCGCCACGCTTGGCATCGGCTATCGTGAAAATCTCCTTCGGGATAACCTGCAGCGTTTTTTGCAGACTGACCCAACCCTGCGGCCCCTGCGCCTCATAAAAAGCGATGTTGGGTTTGTACGCCACGCAAAGGTCGGCAGTGGCCTCTATGATCTGGCGGTTAAACTCGAAAACCGGGTCTTCCAGGTCCAGCAGGTGCTGCGGCAGTTTCAACGGGTCGGTGTCGAGGCCGATGCACAGGTATGATTTCTTGTTGAGGATCTGCTCGAAAAGCTGCTCTCTTGTCATGGCTTGCAGGGAAATGGTTTATGCAAAAGTATGAATTTGCCCCAGAGCCCGAAACTTTCCACCTCATTTCCTGCCTGCACTCCCTTATTTATACTTTAAACTTAAGTTGCGACGAACCCACCTCGCTGAGAAGGCAGGGCTGTTAAGTTCTACAGAAGACTGTCCCCTTGAGGGGACTATAGGGGTGTAAAGCTAGAGGCAAAGGCCTTCCCTAAAAGTAAACACCCCTCTATGAACTGTGTTCGCAAACTACGCACTCCCGTGCTCGTTTGTCCTCAAGGGGAGACTCTAGCTCTTACTATCTTCAGCTTTACTGCCAAGAACTTGTGCTTTAAGTAAGAACTTAACAGCCCTGCCCGCTCGGAGGGATAGGGCTGGGTTTATACCTGCACAAAAAATAGCAAATCGCACTTGAGTATAAGCAAACTATAAAACAAAACAGGCTGCCCCAAACGGAGCAGCCTGTCTCATTATCATAAAGGGTTAGGTTTATCTTAAATCTACCACGCTCACGCCTTTATACTTGGCCTTGTTAAAGGTGAAGGCATCGGGAGCAAGCGTCGGGTTTGCCTGGAAATTGCTGATGGTGTAAGTATAGCGGTTGCCGTTGTTGCGGAACATCTGCCAGCTTCTCAGGGTCTTGTCTTTCTGGTTAATGTACAGGCGCACCTTGTAGATCGGGTTCTTACGGTCTTCAGGGGCCAACTCAATCACGTCATACTTCACGCCGCTAATCGTCTCCGTGCCGGCATGCGCATACTTATAGCCTTTTTTATACATGTCGAAGATCTTGCTTGGTGCCATCGCCTCTGCTTCTTCGTCTGTCTCGGTAATCGTCACCTCGTTGGCATCCTTCAGGAAAGTATACATGGTTTTGCCATCGCTGATGACCTCCTGGCCACTTACTCCCAGTCTATACTTGTCGCCGCTCACGGTAACGCTGCCGTTCATGGTTTCCTTTACATTGGCCGAAGGGTTCTCCATTGTCTGGGAAAAATCAGCTTTAAAGGCTTTCATTGAGCGGTACTTCTGGCTCATGGCGTTCAGCACCTTGGCCGCCTCCGGGTCTTGCTGTGCATGGGCCACAGACGCAATCATCAACACTGCCAGCAGAAGAGAGAGTAACTTTTTCATATCAGGTTTACGTGTACTTGTTTCTTGGTTTACCCAAGCGTATTCAATAACTGTTCCAAACTGTACTCATCCTGAATCAAAACTTCGCGGGCCTTGCTTCCCTCAAACGGTCCTACCACTCCGGCTGATTCCAGTTGGTCTATCAGGCGGCCGGCGCGGTTGTAGCCCAGCTTCAGGCGGCGCTGCAGCAGCGAGGTGCTTCCCTGCTGGTGCTGCACAATCACGCGGGCGGCCTCTTCAAACAACGGGTCGCGGTTGCTCGGGTCAAAGTCTGCTTTCTCGTTACCACCGTCATCGCCTACGAACTCCGGCAGCAGGTAAGCATCGCTGTAGCCCTGCTGCTCGCCGATAAAGTCGCAGATGCGGTCCACTTCCGGCGTATCCACAAAGGCGCACTGGATACGGATCATGTCCGAGCCAATCGAGAAAAGCATATCACCCTGTCCAATCAGCTGGTCGGCGCCGCCGGCATCGAGAATGGTGCGGGAGTCAATCTTAGAGGTTACCTTAAAGGAAATACGCGCCGGGAAGTTGGCCTTGATGATACCCGTGATCACGTTTACCGACGGACGCTGCGTAGCCACGACCAGGTGTATACCAATGGCACGGGCCAGCTGGGCCAGACGGGCAATCGGCGTTTCCACCTCTTTACCGGCTGTCATCATCAGGTCGGCCAACTCGTCTATCACCAGCACGATGTAGGGCATAAAGCGGTGGCCCTTCTGCGGATTCAGCTTGCGCTCCACAAACTTGCGGTTATACTCTTTCAGGTTACGGCAGCCCGCATCCTTCAGCAAATCGTAGCGCATGTCCATCTCCATACACAGCGAGTTAAGCGTGTTCACCACCTTTTTGGTGTCGGTGATGATGGCCTCGTCGGTGTCGGGCAGCTTGGCCAGGAAGTGGCGCTCAATCTTGTTAAACAGCGAAAGCTCCACCTTTTTCGGGTCCACGAGCACAAACTTGAGCTGCGAAGGGTGGCGCTTGTAGAGGAGCGAGGTCAGAATCGTGTTCAGACCAACAGACTTACCCTGGCCCGTGGCACCCGCCATAAGCAAGTGCGGCATCTTGGCTAGGTCAGTGATAAACACCTCGTTGGTGATGGTCTTACCGAAGGCAATCGGCAGATCCATCTCGCTCTTCATAAACTTCTCCGTGGAAAGTATGGAACGGATGGAAACCATCTCCTTCTTCGTGTTCGGCACCTCGATACCGATAGTACCTTTGCCCGGAATCGGCGCAATGATACGTATACCCAGGGCTGCCAGGCTCAGGGCAATGTCATCCTCCAGGTTCTTGATTTTGGAGATACGCACCCCGGCGTCCGGCACAATCTCATAAAGCGTAACGGTAGGACCAATCGTGGCCTTAATGCTGGCGATGCCAATGTTATAGTTGGCCAGCGTGTCTACAATCTTGTCCTTGTTGGCTTCCAGTTCCTCTTTTGTCACTGACACTTTGTTGGCGCCATAGTCGTTCAGCAGCTCGATGCTAGGGTATTGGTAGCGGGCCAGATCCAGCGTCGGGTCGTAGTTCTCCATCTCCCCAATGGCAGGCGCCTCCTCGGGTACTTCTTCTATCTCCAGGGCCATTTCCGACTCTTCTTCCTCGGGCATCACCTCATCCAGGTAGGCATCCTCCGGCAGGTCAATGTCCAGCTCCAGGGCAGGAGATTCTGTTTTGGCAGGCGGCGCTTGCTTCTTCTGGTCCTGCAACGACTGCAGTTCCATCTCCAGCGCCCGGTTTATCTCCTCGTCCTCCTCATCAAACGGCGGTTCCTCTTCCTCATAGTCCAGTGAGGCCGTTGGATCGGTGTTATGGTTGATGCTGTTCGTCTTCTTACCCAGCACATCGCCCAGGTTCTCGGCGTAGTTTTTATCGGCTCTGCCCGCGCCCGCCGCTGCGGCGGCAGGTTTGGAGCTACTCCAGTTTATACTTGTGATGTTAAAGAAGCTCACCACGAACACCAGCAGCAGGAAGCCCAGCAGCAGCCAGGAGCCCCAGCCAATCAGGCTATTGATCCAGATAGCCGCCTCCACACCGATGGCACCGCCCAGAAAGCCCAGCCCGCCGATCGTTTTGGTGGAGAAAACGATATAGCCCATCGTCAGGCTCAGCCACAGCATGCTAAAGCTGCACAGCCCCAGCACATAGCTCAGCGATACCTGCAGGCGTTTGAATACGATTTTGGCCCCTGTAAAGAAAAGTACCGGGATCAGGAAGAAAGCCCCGATTCCCACCAGATCGTTTATAAAGAAGTGCGAGATCCAGGCACCCAGCAGGCCCAGCCAGTTCTCCGCCTCCTGCCCCGACTCTTTCAGACCGGTGCCGCTCACGGTTTCCACCACGCTCTGGTCGGCGTTGCCGGTGAAGAGGTAGGATACAAAGGCAATGGTCAGGAAAAAGGAAAGGAGCAGGAACGTAAAGCCCACCGTCAGCTTAAAGCGGCGGTCGTGCAGAAAGCCTATTCTTAGATTTATCCGGGGAGTCGGAATCCGGAAAGACCATTTCTTCTTTTCTTTCTTCGGTTTCTGTCCCTTCGGCATATTTGCCCCACGTGGCTCATTCTTACCACGCACCTCGTTCTTCCGCCCTGCTTGCAGCGTGTCGTCTCTGTAAGTGTTCTTGGCCATACCCTCAGCTAAGTTAGAATCTCAAATTTACACTTTTTCGTGGCATTGCCTCAGCCTTTCAACCTGAAAGTGTCTCTACCGGGAGAGTATTTTTTTATTGATCTGGCTTATCAGGGAAGGCCCCTCGTAAATAAAGCCGGTATAGAGCTGTACCAGGTCCGCGCCCGCATTCAGCTTGTCAATCGCGTCCTGCGCTGTCATAATGCCCCCCACTCCAATCAGGCGGATCTCCGGCGGTAGGTAAGTGCGCAGGTGCTGTATGATCTGGGTTGATTGTATTGTCAACGGCTTGCCGCTCAGGCCACCCATGCCAATCTCCTGCACCCGTGCCTCCGGTGTTTGCAGTCCGGCGCGGCTCACGGTGGTGTTGGTGCCGATGATGCCGCTCAGTTTCGCCACTTGGGCAATTTCGATGATGTCGTTGAGCTGGTCGAGGTTCAGATCCGGGGCGATTTTGAGCAGCAGCGGCTTGGGCGTGCCCATCCTCTGGTTCTCCTCCTGCAGCGACACCAGCAGCTTCTGCAGCGGCTCCTTGTCCTGCAGCGCGCGCAAGTCCGGCGTGTTGGGCGAGCTGACATTCACCACAAAGTAATCCACCACGTGGAACAGCGCCCGGAAACAGTATAAATAGTCGCTCAGCGCCTCCTCGTTTGGCGTTACCTTGTTTTTGCCGATGTTACCGCCTACGATGATGTTGCTCTTGCGCTTCTCCAGCCGGCGAACGGCTGCATCCACGCCCTCGTTGTTAAAGCCCATGCGGTTGATGATGGCCTGGTCCTGCGGCAAGCGGAACAGACGCGGCTTATCATTTCCCGCCTGTGGCTTGGGTGTCAGGGTGCCAATTTCCACAAAGCCAAAGCCCAGTTCTGCCAATTCATCTACCAATTTGGCATCTTTATCAAAGCCTGCGGCCAGTCCTACAGGGTTCGGAAACTTCAGTCCGAACAGCTCCCGCTCCAACCTCGGGTCCGTTACCTTAAACATACTTTCGGTGATGCCCTTGGCAAAAGGCAGCTTTAGCGAAGCGCGCAGGGCATCGGTCGTCAGGTAATGTACTTTCTCGGGGTCGAGTTGAAACAGCAAAGGGCGAAGCAGGCTTTTGTACACGGCGTAGAAGGTTAGGTTATACTTGCCTGCAAAGATAGGATTAGCTTTTGATGATTGCTGCGGGTAGTGGATTTTTTAAGCACGTCTCCGCAGGCGCTTATACTTATACTTATACTTGCCTTGTAGCCAGCTTAAGCCAGTATAACCAAAGGCCGATGCGCATGCTTACCTGAAAAGGTTCTCCAGAAAATCGCCGGCGAAGTAGGCAAGTATAGCTGCAATCCCTCCCAGAAACAGCGTCTCAGCCACGCCCTGCAGCACGTTTTTGTTGTTTACCGTGCTCTTCAGCACCCCGATAATACTGAGCGCCACTCCCGTCAGGATGCAGGCATAGAGAAAGAGGTTGTCTTTGCTGGTGTCGAAGATCAGCGCGAACACGTAGGCGGCCAGGGGTATAAAGCCAATCAACAGGAAGGAGAAGAAGGTCATGCCAGCGGTCTGGTACGGGGATTTCTGATCTTTCGACAGCTCCAGCTCCTCCTTCATCATCGTATCCACCCATACTTCCTTATTCGAGGTAATCACAGCTACCACTTGCTCCAGCAGCTCTCCTTCGAAGCCTTTTTTGCGGTAGATTTCGCGAATTTCCTCTACCTCTGTTTCACGCAGGTTGTCGATCTCCCAATGCTCTGTCGCCTTGTGCTTTTCATAAGCATCAACACTAGCTTTGGACGAGAAGAAGTTCCCCACCGACATAGAGAAGCCATCCGCAATCAGGTTGGCGAAACCAAGTACAATCACCACCGGAATATCGAAGCTGGCGCCTGTGGCACCGGCCACCACGGCAAAGGTAGTGATGGCCCCGTCGATGCCCCCATACACAAACTCTGGCAGGAAATCCCTGCTCAATAAACCAGTTTTTCCTGCTGCATGTGGCTCTTCCATAGCTTTTACATTTCAGCTATACTTATACTTGATTTTTAGCTTCTTGGGTGGAAGTCGCGGATCACCTGTTTGAGGTAATCGCGGTCGAGGTGGGTATAAATCTCGGTAGTAGTAATGGACTCGTGGCCCAGCATCTCCTGCACGGCACGCAAATCAGCGCCACCCTCTATCAGGTGCGTGGCAAAGGAGTGGCGGAAGGTATGGGGGCTCACTGTCTTCTGGATGCCTGCCTTGGCCGCCAAATCCTTGATGATGGTGAACACCATCACCCGCGTCATTTTAGCGCCGCGCCGGTTGAGGAACAGGATATCCTCGTGTCCTTTTTTGATGTTGAGGTGGCAGCGCACCCCTTCGCGGTAGAGTTGAATGTGCTTCAGGGCATCCCGGCCAATGGGCACCAGTCGCTCTTTGTCGCCTTTACCGGCAATTTTCAGGAAACCGGCATCGGCATATAGGTTACTGATGCGCAGGTCCAGCAACTCAGATACACGCAGTCCGGAGCTGTAGAGCGTTTCCAGCATGGCGCGGTTGCGGGTGCCCTCCGGCGTGGAGAGGTCGATGGCTGAGAGCAGCTGCTCAATCTCGTGGAAGTCCAGCGTATCGGGCAGTTTGCGGCTCAGCTTAGGCGGCTCGATAGTGTCCGTGGGGTCGGTCTGCATCATGTCCTCCATAATCAGGAACTTGTAAAAGGCGCGAATGCCGGACAGGGTGCGGGCCTGTGAGTGCGCCGTCATGCCCAGTTCGTTTATCCACTCCAGGAAATCCCGAAGTATGGCCGGCTTCACGTCCTGTGGGGAAACTTGCAGTCCCTTGAGCTCCAGAAACTCCACCAGCTTGCGCACATCCCGCCCATAGGCTTCCACGGAGTGGCGCGAGAGCGACTTCTCCAGTTTCAGGTATTCCTCAAATTGCTTTAAACAGATGCGCCAGTTCACGGTTGGAAGTTAGAGAGTTAGAGAGTTAGAGAGTTAGAGAGTTAGAGAGTTAGAGAGTTTGGGAGTTAGAGAGTTTTGAATGAGCGGATGAGTGAATTTTGATTCTGCCCACCTTAAAATTCTGTAAACCCTGACCCAACAATTTAACCATCCAACAATTAAACAATTTTCACTGTGCAAAGATAGTTAATCCTTACCTTTGTAGCCTTGGAAATCTGCATTCGCTGAACTATGAAAGTACTTATTCTAAACGGCCCCAACCTGAACCTGCTGGGTGTGCGCGAGAAGTCCGTGTACGGCAACCGCTCCTTCGAAGACTACTTTGAGGAGCTGAAGGAGGCCTTTCCCGTGCTGGAGCTATCCTACTTCCAGTCTAACACGGAAGGCGTGCTCATCGACAAGCTGCACGAGGTTGGCTTCAGTTACAAAGGCATCGTCTTCAACGCCGGGGCTTATACCCATACTTCGGTGGCTATTTCGGACGCCATCCGCGCCATCGACGCGCCTGTGGTGGAAGTGCACATTTCCAATGTATTCGCCCGAGAGGCCTTCCGGCATAAAAGCATGATTGCCCCTTACTGCAAAGGCAGTATCAGCGGGTTTGGGCTGGACAGTTACCGCCTGGCCCTGCAATATTTCGAGCGCCTGAAGCCGAAACAGATAGGTTTTAATGTATAACTTTTGCAACCTGGACCGTTATCAGATCGTTTAAGAAACTCCGTTAATATAGTTAGATAGCTATATAAAAATTCCTGCATTATGCTCAACTTCTATCCCGGCCCTTCCAAAGTATACCCTGAAGTACGCTCCTACTTGCTGGATGCGTACGACGAGGGCTTTATGAATACACCGCACCGGGGTGAGCAGTTTGTGCAGATGTCGCGCACGGTGGTAAACTCCATCAAGCGTAAAATCAACATCCCGCAGGATTACTACATCTTCTTTGCCTCCTCGGCCACCGAGTGCTGGGAGATCCTGATCCAAAGCCTGACCAGGCACAAAAGCTACCACATCTACAACGGCTCCTTTGGGGAGAAATGGTATGAGTATGCCAAAAAGCTGCGCCCCAACGCCGAGGGCTTTCAGTTTGACCTGAACGAGCCCATGCCGGTGTCGGACCTGCAGGTGAGCGCCGATACCGAGCTGATTTGCTTTACGCAGAACGAGACCTCCAACGGCACACAGGTCAGCCCTACTACCATCCTGAACCTGCACAACCGCTACCGCGACACCCTGATTGCCGTGGATGCGACTTCATCTATGGCGGGCCTCAACCTGAAGCTGATTAAAGCCGATATCTGGTTTGCCTCGGTGCAGAAGTGCTTCGGCCTGCCCCCGGGGCTGGCCGTAATTGCCTGCTCGCCGCGCTCTATTTTCCGGGCCAAGAAGCTGGCCGAGCGCAGCCACTACAACAGCCTGGTGCCGATGTACGAGAAGATGCTCAATTACCAGACCACTCATACGCCCAACGAGCTGAACATTTACCTGCTCAAGCGCATGCTGGAGGACCGCCCTTTTATCAAAGGCATTGAGCAGCACCTGACCGACCGGGCCCAGGATCTGTATACGTTCTTTGAGCAGTTCGCTGACTTTAAGCTGCTGGTTGAGAATGAGGAAGTGCGATCTAAGACGGTGATAGCTGTGCAGGCCAACGAGAAACTGGTGGAGGACGCCAAGAAGCGTGCGCTGCACCATAACATCCGGCTGGGCAACGGCTACGGCCCCTGGGCACGCAACACGTTCCGCATCGCCAACTTCCCGGCCATACAAGACGAGGAGTACGAAGAACTAAAGCGCTTTTTCCTGCATTACTACGCCTAAGCCGAGTTAAAGAGTTTGGGAATTAGAGAGTTTAGGAGTTTTTTTGTACTCAAAAACTGTAACCTCTCAAACTATAAATAACTCTCTAACTCCTAAACTCATTAATTCTCTAACTGTCTATGTTTAGCATCAAAGAGATAGCTTCTGTTACACTTACGCTGTTTGCGGTAATTGATATCCTTGGCTCTATCCCGATCATCATCAACCTGCGCAAGCGCGAAGGGCGCATCGAGTCAGAAAAGGCCACCATTATCTCAGGTATACTGATGATCGCCTTCCTGTTTCTGGGGCAGTCCATCCTAAAACTCTTTGGCATCGATTTCCAGTCTTTTGCCATGGCCGGTGCGATCATTATCTTCCTGATCGGCCTGGAAATGATTTTGGGCAAAGATTTCTTCCATACCGACCCGGAGAGCAAAAGCGGCTCTATTGTACCGCTGGCTTTCCCGCTTATTGTGGGTGCCGGCACCATGACCACGCTGCTCTCGCTGCGGGCCGCCTACTCGCTGCCCAACGTGCTGGTAGGTATCGTGATTAACCTGATATTTGTATACATCGTGCTCAAATCGAGCAGCTGGATTGAGGCTAAACTGGGCAAAACCGGCGCCGATGTGCTGCGCAGGGTGTTTGGTGTCATCCTGCTGGCCATCGCCATTAAACTGTTTAAGACTAATCTGTAATTTTGAATGAGTGGATGAGCGAATGAGTGAATTGAATAAAAAATCACTCATTCGCTCATCCACTCATTCACTCATTTAAGTACATGATCGAATTATATACTGACGGAGCCTCGCGGGGAAATCCGGGACCGGGCGGCTACGGCACCATTCTGCGCTGGAGGCAGCACGAGAAAGAACTGACAGAAGGCTTCCGCAAAACCACCAACAACCGCATGGAGCTGCTGGCCGTGATCAAGGGGCTGGAAGCGATTACCAAGCCGGGGATGCCGGTTACCGTTTACTCCGACTCGAAGTATGTGGTGGATGCCGTGGAGAAGGGCTGGGTGTTTGGCTGGCAGAAAAAAGGCTTTAAAGGCAAGGCCAACGCTGACCTGTGGGCCCGCTTCCTGCGCGTGTACCCGAAGCACCAGGTAAAATTCGTGTGGATACGCGGCCACGCCGGCCACCCCGAAAACGAGCGTTGCGACCAACTGGCCGTCGCCAGCGCCCTCTCCTCCAACCTGCTCGTAGACCAGGGCTTTGAGTCAGGTGCTTATTTGCCGAGTTAATTCAATGAGCGAATGAGTGATTGAATGAATGAGTGAATGTAGTTCTCAGTATCAGTTATAAAGTAGCTTTGGTTGAGAGTAAGACTGCGGATTCCAAATAAAATCTTCCTAAAGTATAAACATCAAATTATTCACTCATTCACTCAATCACTCATTCAAAACTCCCCCACTCCTCATGCCCAACACCTACTTCCAATTCAAGCAGTTCCGGGTGGAGCAGGACAGGTGCGCCATGAAGGTATGCACCGACTCCTGTGTGTTTGGGGCCTATGTGGAGGTTGGTGAGGCGCAGCGGATACTGGACATTGGCACGGGCACGGGATTGCTCGCGTTGATGGTGGCGCAGCGCAGCGGGGCCAGTATAGATGCCGTAGAGATAAACCCGGAAGCGCAGCAGCAGGCGCAGGAAAACTTTGCCGCCAGCCCTTGGGCCGACCAGCTGCACCTTCACCCCATGCCGCTTCAGGTCTACGCCCAGAAACAGCTCCCCAAGTATGATGTTATACTTTCCAACCCGCCTTTCTTCCTGAGCTCGCTTAAATCCGCGGATGCAGCCAAGAACATGGCTAAACATACCGGCGAGCTGCTATTCGAGGATATTTTATACTTCGCCCAGCAGCACCTCACGGAGCAGGGGAAGTTATACTTGCTGCTGCCGCCTGCCGAGGCTTTATACTTTGCCGGGCTGGCCAAAGCATCAAATTTATACTTGGCGGAGGTGCTGCAGGTGTATACTTACCACGGCGGCAAGTGCATCCGCCACATTCAGACGTATACTTATACTCCCGTAACAGCGCCTGTGGCAAAAGATTTCTTCATCCGGGAGGCCGACAAAACCACCTATACTTCGGAGTTCAGGCAGCTGCTGCAGCCGTACTATCTATACCTTTGAAAGTATAGCCGGCTTAGCTAATATCCTGCAGCCGGATAATTTTATCGCCGGAGAAATGGAAGATGGATTTCCCTTCCATACTTACCTTGTCGCCTGCCTGCATGCCGTTGGGTAGCTCAAAGGCCACGGTACCTTCGTAATCAATCTCCACCTCGGCAACGCCATCCTTGAAAGTTATACTTTTGATCCGTTGCTCCCGCTCCTGAAAAAACTCTGTGGCCTGCTCGGCCTGCGTCCGGAAGCCCGAAATGCCTTGAATTTTAAGGTTAGTCATCCCGTCGGAGATGTTCTCAAACACCACATCAGGGTGCAGGTCCTTCACCATACCTGCCACGTCGAAAGAGTTATAAGCCTGGATATAAGCTTCTATGATTTGCCGCTGGCGCGTTTCGTCTGTCATACTGCAAAGTATAAATTTTAAGGCACTACTTAAATTTTGAGTCGGCTAAGTATAAATTTAAGGTTTACCCTACCCGCTCGACTACCTTCTCCGTCTCCACAAACCGGATACCGTACTCCTCCAGCTCGTCCAGCACCGGCTCATATAGCTCCGGGTGAATCGGGATGACAACGCCGCGGTGCGTGATTTTGTCCTGCAGGAGCAGCCTGGCCAGCATGCCTACCGGCAAGCCCACGGTTTTGGCCATAGCCGTCTGTACTTCGTCTTCGCCCAGCACCACTAAGGTAGAGCATACTTCGCGCTGCTCCCCGTGCAGTTCATAGGCAAACAGGTGCTGCATCACAATCATGTCTTTGTCGCCGGGCGTCAACGTCCATTTGGCTTTCAGGATCTTCTCCAGCACCTGCGCTGGTGTAGCCGCTTCCAACTCCACGGGAGTTTCGTCAAACAGCCCCAGCCACTCCAGCTTCTGCATTACCTCCCCTTCCTGCGGAATCCCCAAGTATACACTTACCCGCTCGGCCATACTTTGAGCGGATGAGGTCGCGGCCGGCAGAAAGGCCTCTACAAAACTGCGGTGCGTCATGCGCTCCGAGCCCTCTAACGTATAGCTGTCGTCGGTGAGGCCCAGTTGCACGAAGGCATCCCAGGCCTCGCAGTAACCCGGACGGCGCAAAGTGCCGCGCAGCATGGTGGGGATGGTGAGCAGGCCGTAGGGCTCGCGGTAGCTCAGGGAGTCGCGGTTGGCGTAGCCCTCGAAGGGGCCGTAGCCATCCACGTAAAGCGTTTCGGTGCGCTGAAAGAGCTGGTGGTAGGGGATATACTTGTACTGGCCCTCCCGGATGTACTTGGCCGTGCCCTGGCCTGCCAATACCACGTTGCGTGGGTTCCAGGTAAACTTATAGTTCCAGGGGTTGTTATCTGATTCAGGGGCCACCAGTCCGCCCGTGTAGGATTTAAAGGAAGTGAGTGTTCCGCCGGCCGCCTGTATACTTTTTATCACGCGCATGGCCGACATGTGGTCGATGCCCGGGTCCAGGCCTGACTCCATCAGGAACGTCAGGTTTTTCTGCTGAGCCTCCGCGTGCAGCGCCAGAAACTCCGGCGACACGTAGCTGGCCGTAATCAGGTGCTTCTCTTGCTTGAGGCATTCTTTGGCTACTTCGATATGGAAAATGGCCGGCAAGAGCGAGATCACCAGATCTGCCTGGCCTACTTCTTTCGCCCGTTGCGCCGAATCGTGCACATTAAAAGTGATGACCTCCGCAAAGGAGAGGCGCTCTACAAGCGGCTGCAGGTGCGTAATACTGATGTCGCCGATGGTGATGTGCCAGCTTTCGGCGGTGGCGTGGTCGAACAGGTAGCGGATAAGCGAGGAGGCCGAACGACCGGCACCAAGCAGGAGAATCTTTTTCATAGGATTATCGGGTTCCGGCATAAGTTATAAATTAGCTGGTGCAAGGCAAAGATTAAGTATGGTTTTATCAGAATTATGCGCTAGATTTATACCCCTTTTCTCATTTTCAGACCTATTTATACTCAGATGGCAAGTAAACTGGAAGTACAAATCAGCGTGGATGTGCTGGAGCCGCAGGAACTGACACCGCAGGAACAGCAAGCCATGCAACTGGCGCAGGAGGCGGCCAATGATGCCTATGCCCCCTACTCTAACTTCCTGGTGGGCGCGGCGCTGCTGCTCGAGGATGGCTCCTTCTTTAAAGGCAGTAACCAGGAAAACGCCGCCTATCCTTCCGGGCTTTGCGCCGAACGCACGGCCCTTTTTGCCCTGAGCGCGCACCATCCCAAATCGAAAATAAAGCTATTAGCTGTGACGGCCCGCCGGCGCCAGGAAGAGCACTTTCTGCCCGCCATGCCATGCGGCGCCTGCCGGCAGGTAATGGCCGAGTATGAGTTCCGGCAGCGCGAGCCCATTCCGGTACTCCTGCAAGGGCCGGATGGCCAGTTCTACCGCTTCCAGTCTGTGGGCGACCTGCTGCCGTTCCAGTTTACGCCGGACAACCTGTAGGGAGTTAAAGAGTTTGGGAGTTAGAGAGTTAAAAAGTTAGAAGGTTAGAAAGTTGAGAAGTTAGAAAGTATGGGTTTGGCGCGGGTTTGTAACTTTTGGCTTCGTGGGGAGTTGGGTTGGTAATTAAACTGGTTATACTGCCGCCTATACTTTGCACCAGGTATACTTATACTTCATAAACATTCCGGGTAAAGGTGGCAGAAGTATAAATCCTGAAAGCACTTTTTTGATGATGAACGAACACAGCCTTACTGTACCCCGCACGGCCCGCTACTATACGTTGGGCACGCCTTCTGAAAGTATAACCGACCTCTGGATTGTGTGCCACGGCTACGGCCAGTTGGCGCGTTTCTTTCTGCGGCATTTCAGTGTGCTGGATAACGGGCGGACGCTGGTGGTGGCCCCGGAGGCGCTGTCAAGGTTTTACCTGGAGCGGTTCTCGGGCCGCGTGGGCGCCACCTGGATGACAAAAGAAGACCGCCTTTCTGAGATTGATGACCAGGCGAGTTACCTCAACCTGCTGCTAGAGGAGCAACTGCGCCAGTTGCCGCAAAACGTTCGCCTTACGGTGCTGGGCTTCTCGCAGGGCGGGGCTACCGTAAGCCGCTGGCTGGCTACGCAGCAGGTACCGGTGCACCGGCTTATACTTTGGGCTGCCTCCTTCCCCGAAGACATCGACTTTGCCACCGGAAAAGCTGCCTTTGCTAATTTGCCTGTGGCCATGGTCTACGGCACTCAGGACGAGTTCATCACACCCGAAGTCCTCCAACGCAAGCATCAACTGATGCATGAGTTAGGCATCAACCCACAAATTTATACTTTCGAAGGCGGCCATACCTTGCACCCTGAAACGCTGGCGCTGGTGGACAGGGAGTTGTAGGTGAATTGCGGTTTTACTATATTACTCTTCTTATATTATCGCAAGATAGAGTTCTCCCCAAAGCTTCTATGCAGAACTCCGCACATAGTGCAGATAAACGGAATAGAGTAACGTTTATACTTTAGTTGGCAGTTATAAAAAGACAAATATGAAACATGTACTCTTCATTTTTATAGGAGTCTTTCTTCTATCAAGCCTTAAGCAAAAGAACAGGTACGCTATTGAAGTGGAAATCTTAGGCTGTGAAACCAGCAGAAAGTATAGTGACTGGGTCTACCTTATGAAAGGAGAAAAAAAAGTAGATTCAGTCAATACCTATACATACAGAGACTTTGTTCTTTTCCAGTCATGGGTTCGGAAAGATAAGTTCAGGTTCAAAGGTTTAAGCCCAGGCGAATACCAAATTAAGTATACCCCGAGATACAATTTTGATTCTGTAGCTACGGTACAGGTTATCGGCAGCGACATCAAACACAGAATCTGTTTTGATGAAATCCCTACAAATGCATATAAACAACTTACCCTGATTGATAAGCTTTCCTCTGGTGATACCCTGTATGTAAACGGATACATTGCTGCTGGCGGAGAGTTCGGAGGATATGATGAAGGACTGTGGATTTGGAAGGCAGAAAACCAACTTAAAGGACAATTCTACGCTCTCGCCAATTCTTACGGTATAGGATGGGAAACGAATCGGCAGGAGTTTTATAGGCAAAATATGAGTAAGGCTAAAGCTATTTCTCAGGTGTTTGTGCTAACTGAGAACCAAATTCAAGATATAAAGCGGTTTTTAGTCGAGACAAGGAATTACAGGAAAAGAAATGCTATTAGTAATGCTCCTGAGTTCATAGCAGTTTATAGCAATAGCGGAGGTTATCAGATTATTGAGCACGACTTTAAGTGGCGCCCTTTTTTGAGCTTAAAAGAGAAAATTACAACTGCCAACAAAGTGTATGAATAACAGCATCCTTTGGAATGCTCCATTTCATACACCAGCACGTTGCCATTAATTGTAATCATGAAAGAAGTACTATTAGGAATGATTATGCTGTCATTTTTGGGTTGCAACTCGACCAATCCAGAAACAGGCACTTTAGACGCTCAAAAAGAAATCTTATCACATGCTGACTACAACATAATCTTCGACAATGATACAGTTGAAGGAACAGCTATTGAGATACTTAATGCAGGTAATTTGGAAGTTACATCAGGGCAGATTGTTGTATGCGACCCGCTTGTTATGCCCAATAGCAAGCCACTGGCCAGAAGTGTAAAAACTGGTAGCTATCCTGTTAAACTCTATGTTGCTAAGACTGAAGACGCTGGCGATAGATTCGCCATTGCCAAACTTGAGTTCAACAGCAATAAAGCAGTGAAATGGGTACTTGCCTTAAAGGCAGGTGAAGATGTTACTGAATTGAAACAAGGAGACTTCTTCGGATTTCCTGTTGACGCTGGCTTAGGGGCTTTCTTCGACTATGAATCAGGAATCGCTTACAACAAACTTTATGAAGGCATTATGCGTGCCAACCCTGATGGCAACATTTATGATGACTTGCTTGCAGCAGAGTTTAAGAAAAGTGCTAAAAACCCTAATGACCCAAACGACTATGGTGACTGGGTAAATTTCAAAGTCCCAAAGAGCAATTCAAATATTATCATGTTTCAATCAGGCTATGGCGATGGGACGTACCCAGCCTATTGGGGAATAGATGAAAATGGAGAAGTTACATCCTTAGTTATTGACTTCTTTGTCTTGCTTGCATCAGAAAATGAAGAATAACTTATGGCAACAAGGTATAAAAGTCATACTTCAGCTACGCTTTGTCCGCCTTTTATACAAGACGTTGGATTGTACCCCTAATTGCCGCCCTTGTTAGTATTTTCACTAACAAGCAGCGCTTCGATAATCTTAAAATAGCTTACTTCCATCCCCCCGTTTGTTCCTTCAACTCAAGAGCCCTATGTTTGTACTCAAAGTATAAACTGCCCGGAACAATTGCCAATTCAGCGGGTTATTCCAAAATGCTACACGAAGTAAGAGTAAAAACAGCACATATCCTCCACAGCTTCCTCCCTTTGGCGCTGCTGGTGGGCTTGTTGCTGTTCTCTTCTTGTAAACTGCGTGTACCGCTCCAGGAGTACTTCCAAACCCCTGTCTCAGCTTCCCTTAACCTTGCCAAGGCGACCGTAGGCACACAGACCCCCTGTTATGTTGTTTCGGAGACCACGCCAGCCAAGAGCATTCAAAAGAAGTACCACCTTCTTCCCCTGCTCGCGGTCCTCCGGCAGGAAATAACTTTGCCAGTCGCGGGTACGGCTTGCCGAAGTATAAGCCAATACTTCTCCAGAGGAAGCCTCTCGGAGCCTATCCCCCTCTACATACTTTATAGAAAGATGAAGCTCTCGTGCTAGGGTTTCCCGGTCCTGCATTGGGTCCCACACCTTAGCCCCTGGTACTACCATGTACCAGGCCACTTCAACTATTTCGCTGGCACACTGCCAAGCGCCATCTTTCTATTGCTCAACGTATGAAACATCAACACATCGAAAATACGCAGTACCAGCCGCACCACATGGCTGGCTTGTTTACCCTAGCCCTACGCCTGGTAGTTGGCTGGACCTATTTCTCGGCCTTCTGGCGGAGGCTTATACTTGAAAATAAACTGGACCCCGAAGCGGCGGGATACATCGGCGAAAAATTTAACCACTTTCTGCCAAATGCCCTGGGCATCGGCCCGTTGATAGAGTACCTGGTCACGCACCCCGAAGCCCTTTGGTGGGCAATGACGGCTTTTACGATTATAGAGGCTATCGTCGGGCTGTTTATGATGCTGGGCCTGTTTACCCGGCTGATGAGCATTGGCGTGTTCGGTCTGGCGATGGGCATCTTGCTCGGCTCGGGTTGGCTGGGCACCACCTGCCTGGATGAGTGGCAGATTGGCGTACTGGGCATTGCGGCTGGCTTCACCATCTTTTTGTCCGGCAGCGGCAGGCACTCCCTGGATTACTGGCTCAGCACTCGAGCTACCAAAGTTACCAAGCAGAAGTGGTTTGCCTGGATAGGATCCGGCGCCCTGCCCGTTCACCCCAGGCCCTTGCACAAGTTCGTTTTTGGCGGCGCCCTGTTTATCCTGTTCATCACCCTGTTTACAAACCAGTACTTCCATGGTGGGGTATGGGGCACGCTGCACAATAAGTCGGTGAAGCCAAAAATTGAGATTGCGGATGCGACCATTCAAACGGGAAAACTCTCTTTTGAAGTATACCGGGTAGAGGGGGCGGATGTGTATGGCTCCTTCCTGATCGGCATTACCCTGCGCAACAGCAACGGGGAAGTTATACTGGACAGAAACGGCACCGACCTTTCCAACTTCCCGGTCAGCAACATCCACAACCGGTATGTTACAAAGGTGAAGCCCGGTGCACATAGCCTAGTAATTCCTCTGGGCGCCAGGGCCACGCTGGCTGTTCAGGATGAGGCGCTGCAGGGTTTACCGGCAGGAAACTACCACCTGCTGCTAACCGATATCAACGGACTAACCTGGTCAGCCACCATCCGCATCTAGCGTAGTGCTCCTGTTACAGGCACGCTTCGTAGCTGCAGCAGTTGCGAAGCGTGCCTTGCCGGGGCTCTACCCCCGCTCCCACATGCCTTCCATGATGATCTCCAGCAGGTGCTCGTCCGGATCGCGGAAGTAGAAGGAGAGAAAGCCGCCGCCCCAGTTATACTCCTGCTCGATAGGGATGCCCAGGTTCTGCACTTTCTGTTTCCAGGGCCTGTACTGCTCCTTCTCCACCTCAAAGGCCAGGTGCAACTGCCCTGCCCCAAAATGCGGCGGCAGTGTGCCGGGTTTCTCCGATACCTCCGCAATAAAGCAGAGCAGCACAGAGCTGCCCACTCTGAAGAACACATGGCGCCCCTCCAATTCTCCAATCACCTCAAACCCGAGCCTTCGGTGGTAGAAGTCCTTACTTTTCGTAATGTCTTTTACATAGAGGCAGGTTTCCTTAATCTTCTTTATGTTCATATCTACAGTGGGTCTGGTGAACGTATAAGCCAGGATTTTATACAGGAATTTATACTTTCTAGCTTAACGTGCATACGTGCTTCTCGTTTATACTAGCACCGCACTATCTATTTACTACATGAAGCTAATGATAAAAATCTCTATTATTTTTCTGGCTATCATCGGGGTGGCCATTTACTTTTCCCGCGATTTCCTTTTTGAAGAGGCGCCTGCAAGCCCTGCCGGACTGGAGCGCCTGGCGCCGCTCTCGGGGCAGGTACAGGAAAGCTCCGGGATAGCCGTGCTGGGCCAGGGCGAGTACCTGACGCACAATGATGCGGGCAACAGACCCGAACTTTATAAAATAGACGCAAAAGGCAAGGTACAGCAAACGATCAAACTGAAGGTGCCGAACGTGGATTGGGAGGATCTGGCGCAGGACCCGGAAGGAACTATTTACATAGCCGATACGGGCAACAACGACAACAAACGCCGCGAGCTGGCCGTGTACAAACTAAACCCAGATGCGCCGGAGCAGGTGCAGGCCATTCGTTTTACCTACGAGGACCAGAAGGAGTTCCCGCCCAAGAAAAAGGATCGCAACTTCGATTCTGAGGCTCTTTTCTGGAGCGACGGCAACCTCTACATCATCTCCAAGGATCGCGGCCAGGGGCAGACCGCCAAAGTATACCAGGTACCCGACCAGCCCGGCACTTATAAGGCTAAGCTAATCGGAAGCCATAAAATAAAGGCACAAATAACCGGGGCCACCATCAGCAGAAATGGTGAAATCGTAGCCTTGCTCAGCGAGGAGGCCCTGCACTTGTTTCGGGACTTCGACAGCCCCGACAAGTTTTATGAAGGCAAGTATGAGAAGCGGGCGTTGAAAGGCGCTGGACAGACCGAAGCCGTGGCGTTTGAAACTGACGATGTGCTCATCATCACCAGCGAGGGCGGAAACCTGTACCGTTATGCGTTGTAAACACTCCACAAAAAAACCTCCCCTTCTGCCAATCAGCCAAAGGGGAGGTTCCGGGATAGTTTTATACTTGCTTATACTTTGCTGCTTTCCTTCAGGCGGCCGCCCGGCAATGCTGGCTTCGGATTTTGCCATACTCTGAAAAGTATAACCAGGCCGGCAATAATCAGCGGGATACTCAGCTGCTGCCCGATGTTCAGGGCCATGGTTGCCTCTTTGGCTACCTGGTCCTCTTTGAGGAACTCCACCAGGAAACGGAAAGTGAACAGCGCCGTCACGAAAATACCGAACAGCAGTCCCTTCGGCAACGCCTCCTTATACTTCTTCCAGAGCCAGTAAAGCAGCACAAACAGCAGGAACACGCTCAGCGACTCATACAGCTGGGTGGGGTGGCGCGGCACATGCGAGTACTCATTCTGACGCACGAAAATAAAGCCCCAGGGCAGGTTGGTCGGGTGGCCGAAAATCTCGGAGTTCATCAGGTTGCCCAGTCGGATGAGGGCGCCGCCCAGGGCCACCACAATCACGATGCGGTCCAGCACCCACATGTAGTCGAATTTATACTTGCGGCTGAACATCCACAGCGCCAGCAAGATACCGATGGTCGCCCCATGGCTCGCCAGTCCGCCCTCCCATATTTTCAGTATCTCGATGGGGTTGCTCAGGTAGTACTCCGGCGAGTAAAACAACGTATGGCCCAAACGTGCGCCCACGACGGTGCCCACAATCATGTAAATCGTGATGATGTCCACGTCGCCTTCGGTGCGGCCTTCAGCTACATATATTTTAGAGAGGATGCGTTGCCCGATGATGAAGCCCAGTGCGAAAAGCAGGCCATACCAGCGAATACTGAGCGGCCCGATGTGGAATATCTCGGGGTCAACGTTCCAGGTGATGTAGTTTAGTAAGTTCATAAGGGTGGTGTTATCTCACAAAGTTAAGATAAATCAGCCACTGAAAAAACGGAAGCGGTATTGCCGGTAAAGCTGATGCGGCAACAAGTTGGTGGCAGCCAGGATAGAAAACCATGCAAACGGTCCTCTCGGTTAGATTTTACCATAAAAACGAACAGCGGCGCCCCCTATCCGGGGAGCGCCGCTGTAGCCTTAATTTATCCTTTCTACTGCTGCTGTAGCTTCTCCAGTTCAGCCTTAAAGCCCCCGCTCAGGATTGGGAAGCGCAGCCAGCTGCGTGGGTCCACGTTGTAATCATCCAGGTGGAAGGCCGGGGCATAGCGCTCGCGTTTCCATTGGTTGCGGCTCCACATGGTATAAAACTTCGTGATCCATGCTTTCAATTGCTCCGGTGTCCCTTTCTGCTGCTCCAGTAGGATGGCGTATACTTCCTCCGGGGCGTAGCGATCGTAGAAGGCCAGCCGTTCTATCTGGTTCAGCACCTCATACGGCATTAAGTCTTTCTCGTCGGTCTGCGTCTGCTCCTGCGGGCGAAGCTCCGCGCTTGGCTGCAGGTTGTTCACGTACTGCAAACCTATGTAGCCCAGCTCCTGCTGCGCCCAAATAAGAAACTGCCGGATAAAGGCCTTATCGATGCCCGCGATGGGGGAAATGCTGCCGGCCGTGTCGCCATCCATGGTGGCGTAGCCCACGGAGGCCTCGCTGCGGTTGGAGGTGGCCAGCAGGAGCGCATACTTGATGTTGGCCAGCATCCAGATAGCAGGGGCACGCACCCGGGCCTGAATGTTCTGCAGCGTCACGTCATCCTGCTGCCAGGTTAGCTGGCGACCAAGGGCATGCTCCACTTTAGAAGTATAGCCCTGCACCTCCTCGTCAATTGTCCAATTATAGAAGGTAGCCCCGATAGAATCTGCCAGTTCTTTGGCTGAAGTATAGGTATCGTCGGAGGAGTTGACCGTGCCCTGGTAGGCGCAGGTCAAGAGTTTACCAACAATCGCTTTCCGTGCCGCCTCCTTGGGAAGTTGCGCCAGTTCTGCCATTTCTTCCTCTGTAAAGAACAGGGCCTTCTCCAGGAAAGCCTGCAAGCCTATACTTTCCACGCCGCGGCGCACCATTTCAGCCACAGCCACTGCGCATAGCGAGGAGTCGGCACCACCGCTCAGCGAGAGCACAAAGCCACGGCTGCGGCTCTTGCGCATGTAGTCGAACAGGGCCAGGCTGAGGGCAGCAATCAGTTCCTTGTTCTCGTCAATGGGGGGCAGGTACTCGATTACTTCCGCTATTTCCGGGTTGGCCGAAAAACACACTTCCGCATACTCCAGGTCCACGTCTTTAAAGCAGAGCAAATCGTTTCTTCGGATTAGTTTCCCGTTCTGGGCAATCAGCACCTCCCCGTCGTAAATCATCTTGCCCGCTTCGTTGCCCAATAGGTTGGCGTACATGTAGGCGCACTGGTATTTCTTAGAGGCATCCACCACCAGCCGGTAGCGCACATCGGTTTTGCTCAGGGCAAAGTGGCTGGCGCTGGGGTTAAGTATAAGTTGCACGCCCTTGGCCATATGGCGCTCAGCCGGCCGGTTCGGTCGCCAGGCATCCTCGCAAATCTCAAACGCATACTTTACGCCCTGCTCCTCATATACAATATCGCCGATCTGATACTTCTGGCCCCGCATCTCAAACTCCTGTACCTCGTTGGCCGGCCACGGCGCAAACCAGCGCGGCTCGTAATGCACGCCGTCGCTTGCCAGGAACTGCTTGGCCGTAAAGCCGATGATCTCTTTGTTCTTAATCACGCAGGCCGTGTTATACACCTGCTTGTTCAGAAAGACAGGCAGGCCAACAGCCACCGTGATGCCGTCGCACCACTCCTTTACCTCCAGCAGTTTCCCGAAGGCCTCCTCTGATACCCAGGGGCTCAGGAACAGGTCTTCGCAGCCGTAGCCGGTGATGCAGAGTTCAGGGAGTAACAGGATGTGGGCGTTTTGCCGCTTTGCCTCCTGAATGGCAGTCTGGATATGTTGCAGGTTGCCGGCCCAGTCCATAGGGGTTTGGTTAAGGGCAGCGGCGGCCAGGGTCAGTTTCGTTTCTTTCATAGGTGTTTTTAACGCATGTAATCAGGGGCAAGTTAATTTTAATTGTTGGATTGTTAAATGGCGGCTGCCCATTGTAGGCGGTGTTACGACAAGGCTATACTGGCAAAGTATACAGCCCAGGGATAAACCGGTCTTTCCATACTTTCACCACGCTGTTGGCTGCAGGTTTAAAACAAAAAAGCCGCAAAGTATACTTCACGGCTGGCAGCGAACAACGGATAACATTAATTAGGTGATATTCAGGAACTCAAGCCCTTTTTCGGCAGCGGCCTGATCGGCTTTTTTCTTGGAGAGGCCTACGCCAATGGCAATAGGTTTTTCATCGATGTATACTTCTGAGGTAAACTCGGTGGTGTTGCCCTGCTGCTTCCGCTTCACGATGTCGAACCTAATTTCCAGGTTCTGGCTCTGTGCCCACTCAATAAGCTTGCTCTTGAAGTTGGCGGTGGTGTTAACCAGGGTATGAATGTCTACGTGCGGCTTTACGAGCTTGCCAAGTATAAACTGGCGGGTGGTGTTATAGCCCTTGTCTAGGTAAATGGCTCCTACCAATGCCTCCAGCGCGTTCCCGTTCACAGACTTATGCCGCATACTATGGTTCGAGCTGTCTACCTTCACCAACAGGCTGAGGCCTATCTTCACGGCAATATGGTTGAGCGACTCCCGGTTAACGATGCGCGAGCGGATTTCGGTCAGGAACCCCTCGTCTTCATAAGGGAACTTCTTGAACAAGTGCTCGGCCACTACAGCACCCAGTACGGCATCTCCCAGAAACTCCAGGCGCTCGTTTGTCTCATGCTTGCCGGCAGAGGTCTGCCGCGCAAAGGACGTGTGCGTCAGGGCGAGCTTGTACAGTCGCAGGTTATCGGGTGTGCTGCCAATAATGCCAGCAAGAGCGCGTACTAATGCTTTATCTCTGTTGAATAATATGTGGTACGCGCGCCGGACTGGTTTAAAAGGGCCAAACACTAATCGTTCAGTTGACGGAATATAACAGAGGTATTGTGTCCACCAAAACCAAAGGTGTTGCTCATGGCAACCTTCACTTCACGCTCCTGCGCCTTGTTGAACGTGAAGTTCAGGCGGCTGTCGAAGCTATCATCATCGGTGAAGTGGTTAATGGTTGGCGGCACGATGTTGTTTCGAACAGCCATGATAGAGGCGATGGCCTCAATGGCACCGGCGGCACCCAGCAAGTGACCCGTCATGGACTTAGTAGAGCCAATGTTCAGCTTGTAAGCATGGTCTCCAAATACCGACTGTATCGCTTTTACCTCGCTAATGTCGCCCAGCGGAGTAGAAGTGCCGTGTACGTTGATGTAATCCACTTCCTCCGGCTTGATGTTGGCGTCGCGCAGCACGTTTTTCATTACGTTCAGCGCACCCAGGCCTTCCGGGTGAGGAGCGGTCATGTGGTAAGCGTCAGCAGACATGCCACCGCCGATGATCTCGGCATAGATCTTAGCGCCACGCGCCTTGGCATGCTCATACTCTTCCAGGATAAGGGCACCGGCTCCTTCACCCAGCACAAAGCCGTCGCGGTCTTTGTCGAATGGGCGGGAGGCAGTTTCCGGAGAGTCGTTGCGCTCAGAAAGGGCTTTCAGAGCGTTAAAGCCACCGATACCGGCCTCTGTTACAGCTGCTTCAGAACCACCGGTCACCACCACATCAGCCATACCCAGGCGGATATAGTTAAAGGAGTCGATGATGGCGTTGGTGGCAGAGGCACAGGCAGAAACAGTCACGAAGTTAGGCCCGCGGAAGCCATGCTTCATGGAGATGTGTCCGGCACTGATGTCGGCAATCATTTTAGGGATGAAGAACGGGTTGAAGCGCGGTGTGCCATCGCCGTTGGCGAAGTTCACGCACTCTTCCTGGAACGTGCGGAGACCGCCGATGCCAGAACCCCATATTACCCCGACACGGTCCGGATCGTAATTTCCCTCAGTCAGTTTAGAGTCGGCTACGGCCTCATCGGCCGCCACCATGGCAAACTGGGAGAAGAGGTCCATTTTGCGGGCCTCTTTCCTTTCAAAGTAATTCTCAGGGTCGTATCCTTTTACCTCACAGGCAAACTGGGTCTTAAACTTACTCGCATCAAAGCGTGTGATAGGTGCAGCGCCACTCACGCCATTGACCAGACCGTTCCAGTACTCCGAAACGGTATTTCCAAGTGGCGTGAGTGCGCCTAGCCCAGTAACTACGACTCTCTTAAGCTCCATAAGCTGTTAGTAGAGGGATAGATAGTAGAAATTCTTGATAAAAAAGGGACGTGTATATTACTTCGCGTGCTCTTCCAGGTAGCTGATAGCCTGACCTACAGTAGCAATGTTTTCAGCCTGATCATCCGGAATAGATACATTGAATTCTTTTTCGAATTCCATGATAAGCTCAACTGTATCCAGTGAATCGGCGCCAAGGTCGTTAGTAAAGCTCGCCTCCGGAGTAACCTCTGACTCTTCTACACCCAGCTTATCAATGATGATAGCTTTTACTTTTTCTGCGATTTCTGACATTTTATCTTATAGTTTATTAAAACACTGTGCAAAGAAATAGCTTTTAACAGACAATGTCAAAAAAATTTACTCTATTCGCTCCATCACAAAAGTTTTATACCTTACGCTCCCAATTACGGGCTAAGGTTCTTATTTTAGCGTTCCGTCCAGAAACATGAAAACGCACCACCTGCAAATAGAGTACGACTATAGCTTTGACTTGTACGGCATGGTTACGGCTGCCAGGGATTACAAGTTGGCCTGGGCACTGAACAGGCTGCTGGACCTGCGCCTGACCCGCCAGAAAGACCTGTGCTTTGACCTGCTCGACAAGGACCGCCTGATTATAGCTAATTACAGGCATCTTACGGAGCATAGCGAGGTGCGGTTATTTCGCAACAGGGGGCTGGGCGGCCACACGCTAAAAAAACCTTTTTTGCTTCCGGACATTAAAGAGTATGACTATGTGCTGCAAATAACCGGGGCCATGCAGCAACTTCACCCGCAGGAGCTAATCAGAAACCTGATGCGCGCACCGCTCGTGCAGTATGTAAAACAGTTAGACCCGCTCACTTTAAAATTTAAAGAGAACCTGATTTTCTAAGTATGAAAGTTACATTTAACAAAACTAAAGTTCTGGCTACCGTAGGGCCTGCCAGCGATTCGTACGAGCGCCTTACAGCTCTTGTGCAGGCAGGTGTTAATGCATTTAGACTTAATTTCTCGCACGGGGCCTACGAGGCGCACAAGCAGGTAATTGACAACGTGCGCGAGGTTAACCGCAATTACAACACCAACATCTGCCTGGTGCAGGACCTTCAGGGGCCAAAAATCAGGGTCGGGGATGTGGAGAACGGTGGCGTTGAGATAAGAGAGGGCGAGATCATCAGAATTCTCTGCGACGGCTCGATGAGCGTACCAGGGCAGCTTGCCACCAACTATACTCAGCTCGCTAAAGATGTAAACATAGGCGACCATATCCTGCTGGATGACGGTAAGCTGGAGGTGGTGGTTACCAGCACCGACAAGCAGAACGTGGTGGAGGCCAAGGTGAAGTATGGCGGCATCGTGAAGCCACGCAAGGGCATCAACCTGCCAAACACAAGGGTATCGGCCCCGTCCCTCACCGAGAAGGATATCAAAGACCTGCACTTCGGGCTGGATAACGATGTAGAGTGGGTAGCGCTTTCTTTTGTGCGCAAGGTGGAAGACATCTACGAAATCAAACGCATTATACAGGAGCGCGGCAAAGACACCCGCGTAATCGCCAAGATTGAGAAGCCCGAGGCGATTGAGAACATCGATGAGATCATCGAGGCAACGGATGCCATCATGGTGGCCCGCGGTGACTTGGGCGTGGAAGTAGGCATGGAGAAAGTGCCGATGATTCAGAAGATGCTGATCGATAAGTGCAACATGGCCGCCAAGCCCGTGATTGTGGCGACGCAGATGATGGAAAGCATGATCGTGAACCCCCGCCCTACCCGCGCCGAGACAAACGACGTGGCCAACGCGGTAATCGACGGCGCGCACTGCCTGATGCTGAGTGCCGAGACAGCCGTGGGAGCCTACCCGGTTGAGACCATCCAAAGCATGACGCTGACCATCCGTACGGTTGAAGATCACCAGGAGGGATTCCACAAAGTATACTCCCCGAACCCAGCCTCTGAGACTTTCCTGAGCGACATCCTGGTAGCCAACGCCTGTAACCTGGCCCGCGACACCAATGCCAAGGCTATCATCGGCATGACCAAGTCAGGATACACGGCTTTCCAACTGGCCAAATACCGTCCGCAGGCGCACATTTTTGTCTTCACCGAGAACCACCGCCTGCTCAACACCCTGAACCTGGTGTGGGGCGTGCGCGGCTTCTTCTACGACAAGTTTGAGTCTACGGACAATACAATCGCTGACATCAAGGAGACCCTGCTACAGGAAGGCCACCTGCAGAAAGGCGATGTGTTCATCAACACGGCCAGCATGCCGATTAACGAGCAGAAGCGCACCAACATGATTAAGCTGAGTGTGGCTTAGGCTATAACTTTCTATAGTATAAAAAACGCCCGGGGCTTTGGCTTCGGGCGTTTTTGTTTATTTATACTTGTGGTAATGAAGGCAGGCTATAGTACTTCGTTTCTCGTTCTTGTTTGCCTCTGCCGTCTTGGTTTATACTTTTGGCTATAGTTTACACTTACTCCTTCTGGCGCAAGTTTTCAGACTTGTGTCTAACAATGATGTCGAGTCTCTGACTCGACTGGCTTGAAAAGCCATACTTGCTCTGGCTATACTTTATAATTCAGCTATACTTTTATACTTGCTGATTTATACTTCCCTAGCCGCTGCTTCCCACAACTGTAGCTAAGCTATCCTTGCTAGCTGCCGTTCATCCTCCTGCTGTTCCGGACATCCTTGTCCGGAACCATTTCTGCTGCGGACTCCCTAGTCCGCGTAAGTAATACCCCTATACTTGTCTGTTTATATATTCATAGCCACTGCTTCCCGCAACTGGACGCAAGTTCTCCTTACTAGCTGCCGTTCCTCCTCTAGTTCCCACAAACGTCTCGTTGCATCTCCAGCTTTCTGCCCTCAAGGCCGGGAGGCCTCGCCTTCGGGCATCGCGCGGTGTACATTTCTTTTGCTACCCTTCAGTCGCAATGCCGCTAAGGCGAAACCAGAAATCTACAAGGCGCTCAACCCAAAGGCTGGGAAGCGTTCGATAGCTACGGCCTTTGCTACTAGAAAGGAAAGTATAAATTAGTAATTCAGAACTGTCCCCTTGAGGACAAGTGAGAGCGGCAGTTCGAAACTTGCGAGCAAAGCTCAACAGGGGGGTAATCACCTGCAGGCAATTCCCCTCCTCGGAGGGGCTAGGGGTGGGTTTATACTTGTAGGGACAGGTCGCGACCTGTCCGCACGAGACAGCAGCTACAAAGCTTATACTTCAGCCAAAGCAGCTACAGGCTCCCCGCCTAAGACAAGGAGAGGTTAGAGGTGGTTGGGCCCGTCACTGTAACTCTTCCCCTGTTCATAAGAGAGAGCTGAGGAGTGAGTTAATCGCAACTTATACTTGCTGTGCAGCTATTCTTACTCTATGACGACTTGTGTAGCCATAGCGTCACCATCATACTTGCTACACCTTACTCGAAAAAAGTAACTCTTAGTACCGAAACGACATCGACCTCCGATATCACTAAAAACCAGGCACCACCACAAACGCAAAAGCCCTGCACGGTGGGTGCAGGGCTCTCACAAGTATGGTTTCCCAAAAATTAAGCAGCGATGCTGTTAACCAGCTTAGCCAGTTTAGACTTGTTGTTGGCCGCTTTGTTTTTGTGGATGATGTTTTTCTTAGCCAGACGGTCAAGCATAGAAGAAACTGTCTTGAACAGTTCCTGCGCCTCGGCCTTGTCAGTTGTAGTTCTCAGCTTCTTGATGAAAGTACGAGTAGTTTTCGCCTGGTATCTGTTACGAAGACGTTTAGCGTTGTTCGCTCTGATTCTTTTTAATGCCGACTTATGGTTAGCCATGTTATTCTATAATATTAATTCTTTCTGATGCTTTTATCAATGAGTTTGCAAAGGTAAACCCTTTAACATTAATTTCCAAAACACCCCTGCCAAAAATATTTTTGGATGTCAGAGAGCCACAAATATAACGAAATCAGCGGGTTTACTACAACTTGCACCATGCAAATTTCAGTTTGTTTCCCCTTAGTTTTTGGGTTCGCCTGCACAGGCCGCATCATGGCCGTTTCACCCTCCCCTGGCTTGTAAAAAATAAATCCGCTGCAGTAGCTACCGCAGCGGATTTAGTAGAATGACAGCTGATACGCTTAGTTGTTATCGCGGTTTACATCCACGTCCACGTCGATGTCATCGATCTTGCCTAAGCGTTTTTGTACTTTGTTCTCAAACTCGTTCCACTCGGCCTTGGTGTTCTCCCAGGCACGGCGGGTTTCATCGTCCCAGGTAGAGGACTCTGCTTCTACCTCCGCTTCACGGCGCTTGTACTCGGCGCGCATCTCGCGGTACTCGTCCTTGGTTACCGTTTCAGCACGCTCTGTGTTGGTGTCTACCCAGGCCGAAAAGTCATCGTAGGCTGTTCTGGTCTCCATTTCAGCCTCGTCAATTTCGGCGTTCATTTCGGTCTGTGCCTCATTTACTTCTGCGTTTGTTTCGTTCTGTGTTTCCTGGCTACAGGCAAACATAAACGCACCTAGTACAAACGCATATCCTATTGTTTTAAACTTTGATGTAATTTCCATAGTTGTATTAATTTGGTACTTTTGCCATTTTATACGACCAAACCGAAATATTGATATATAACATCCTAGTTCAAGGCCTTTTTCCTGTTTTTTTCGTATTTATTATTACACAAGTATAGTATTAGTAAATATATTATTGTTACATACCATGCCTCTCTTACCTTCCAAACACCGCCCTCCCTTTTACCTTTTCAACGGACACTTACAAACCATTGTCCCAAGCTTGTTCAGGCAGGTGGAGGGCGTGCAGTACGAGCGGGAGCGCCTGCTCACCCCGGACGACGATTTTATAGACGTGGACTGGTCACGGGTGGGATCTGACGCGCTGCTGGTGCTCTCGCACGGGCTGGAGGGCGACACGGGCCGGCCCTACATTACGGGTATGGTAAAAGCTTTTAACGCAGAGGGGGTGGATGCCATGGCCTGGAACTACCGCAGTTGCAGCGGCGAACCGAATAAGCTGCTGCGCTCCTACCACCTGGGCGCCTCCGACGACCTGGACTTTGTGCTGCAGCACGCGCTGGCAAGCGGAAAGTATAAAGAAGTGTACCTAGTAGGCTTTAGCGCGGGCGGCAACATTACCCTTAAGTACTTGGGCGAGGCTCCGGAGCAGGTTCCGCCTCAGGTAAAACGCGCCACCATGTTCTCCACCCCCATCGATTTGAAAACTTCGGCCATGAAAATCTCTAGGGTCTACACGCAGCGCTTCCTCAAAACGCTGGGCGAGAAGTTGGAGCAAAAGCGCCAGATGTACCCCGATGAGCTAGACCTGACGGACTACAGCATCTTCTGGAGCTTTCCTGAGTTTGATGACCGCTACACGGCGCCCATACATGGGTTTAAGAACGCCGACGAATACTACGCCCGCGCCAGCTCCAAGCAGTTCCTGAAGCACATCCGCATCCCCACGCTGCTGGTGAACGCCAAAAACGACCCTTTCCTGTCACAGGGTTGCTACCCGGTGCAGGAGGCGGAGGATAACCCATACTTTTATCTGGAGATGCCGGACGAAGGCGGCCACGTGGGGTTTGCAGAGGACTTCCGGAAAAACCGCTATTACTCAGAGGAGCGGGCGTTGCAGTTTATACTTCATGACAAGGTTTAGAGCCGCTCCTCGAGCCGCAGCAGGGCCTCGTAGGGGTCGCCGGGCAGGTTTAGCAGGCGGGCAAAGGCTGGCTCTGTCTTTACGCCCCGCTTTTTCAGGTGCACTACCTGCTGCCTAAGCGGCTCGCCATACGTTTGCAGCAGGTCATACTCTACCAGCATGTGCCTGTAAGCGTGCTGCTCCCGCGACGGTGTGCTTTGCCCGAACACCTCCACTTCAAAAGTATCCAGCCAGAAGCGCGCCACCATACTTTCCTGCCCCCTTACCGCACATTCCTTTAACGCAAAGCCTGGGTAACCTGAAAAGTATAGAAGCAGGGTTTGCCGAAAGTCGGCTTTTGATTTCCAGCAGCAGATAATGTCCAGGTCGCTCCGCTCCACATCTATCCCGATAGGAATGGTGCCTGCCAACAACGGGTCGAAGGAAGCCAGCTTCTGCATGACTTCATACTTCAGGAGCACCTCATAAGCCGCCCGCTGCCGCTGGTTGCCAGCCTGCAGGTAAGCTATGTCCTTGAAGTTAGGCACGGATTTATACTTTTTAACAGGGCTACAGGGAGTTCCTACCGCTTCAACGGCACGTACACCACCTTCTTGGTTTCGAAAAACTCCTCGCTGAAGTAGTCGTTCAGGTTGTAGAGTTGGGTGATGAGGCCAGACTCTTCGAGCTCCTCCTGCAGGTCGCCGCCTTTGAGGTAGTATAGCCCCTCGTGCGCCAGACCGGTCTTCTTAAAGCTGTTCATCACCCAGGGCCAGAAGTTGGCCAGGCGGGTCACGGCACGGCTCACCACAAAGTCATACTTGTCACGGACCTGCTCGGCGCGGGTGTGGGTAGCGGTTACGTTGTGCAGGTGCAGCTCGCGGGCAATCTCCTGCACCACGTGTATTTTCTTGCCGATAGAGTCCACCAGGTGGAACTTCACGTCCGGGAACATCACTGCCAGGGGCAGCCCCGGCAACCCGCCGCCTGTGCCCACGTCCATCACCGAAGTATGCTGCGGAAACTGCACTACCTTGGCAATGCCCAGCGAGTGCAGGATGTGGTGCACCCCCAGCATATCCACGTCCTTGCGCGAGATGACGTTGATCTTCTGGTTCCAATCTTTATACAGTTCGCCCATTTGTTCGTACTTCTGCAGCTGGTCTTCGGTCAGCTCCGGGAAATAGCCGGAGAGCAGCGTACGGATGGCGTTGGAGTGCGGCATATGTGGTAGTAGGGTGTTAAGAAGTTAGGCGGATATTTTGAGCGACAGGTACAGAATAGCGGTGCCTGCAAAGGCAAACACAACCACTCCGATCGCCATCAGGAAATCGAACAGCAGCATCAGCCCGGCGTTGCGGTACTGGCCCTCATACTTTATACTTAGCTCGCGCTTAATCTTCTGAGGCGCGCGCAGGCGCAGGTATAAGTATAGCTTTCCAACTTTCGATAAAAACCTGTTCGCTAAAGCTTGTTTCATGATAGGTGAAATGTATATGGATTTGCAAAAGTATAAAATAAGTATGGTATAGTCACACAAAGTATAAAACCCCTGTTGCTTACGGGCAACAGGGGCTTATCACATAATCAATATATTAACCTTAATTTAATACTTGATAAAAGCACTTGCTTGTCGGATTTGCGGGTTAGCAGCCCCTTAGCCAATAATTAAATCAGGTGCTTTTTGTTCTTCACCATGTCGTAGAGCAGCTCGCGGGCGCGGTGAAGTTGCGCCTTTACGGTGCCGAGCGGTGCATTCAGTTCGGTGGCGATTTCCTCGTAGCTCAGCTCGTTGAAATAGCGCAGCGTAACCAGGCGCTGGTATTTTTCGGGCAGCTTGCCCACCACATACTGCATGATCTCGATCTTCTGATTCTTAATGGCCTCTTCCTGCGGGTTGAGGTTCTTGTCCTTGAAGTCGATCGTAATCTCATCGCCGTTGTCGATTTTGATGGCCGAGTCGATGCTCATGGTCTTGATCCGGTTTTTGCGGATGAAGTCGATGCAGTTGTTGGTGGCGATGCGAAACAGCCAGGTACTGAAGGCGTACTCCGGGTTAAATTTGTGCAGGTTCTTGAAGGCCTTGGCGAAAGCCTCTATGGTCAGGTCCTCTGCATCGTCTGGGTTGCGCACCATTTTAAGCACTACGTGGTACACCGGTTTTTTATAGATGCTCATGAGCTCGGCATAAGCCTTCTCATCGTTCTCTTCCACCGCAGCCTGTATAAGCTTAAAATCGTGCTTTGCTTTCGCAGAGAATTGTTTGTTTACTTCCATCTGAATTGTTTATACAGTAACACAGATATCCCTAGGAATAAGTAGTTCACAAAGTAAACCAGATCCAGCACGGGCATCAGCAGTAAGGATATCTTATCATCGAGCCTACGGGCGGCCGCCAGGTACACCGGGAAGACCGCCAGGTAACGAACACCTGCAAGCGCTCCTAATATAGCTAAATGGCTATTTAGAACAAGAAGAATCAAGAAAAGTATGTAAAAAAGTATATTAGCACCTATAAAAGCCCCTATCCTTCTTCTGTCTGCTGCTCTGTAGCGCCCCCCGACCGACAAGTGTCTCCTTTTCTGAACGACCCACTCCCGAAACGTCTTTTTGGGAATACTGGCTGTCTGCGCCTCTTTGTCTATAACTATGGTAACTTTACTATTGCTGGCGGCATCGCGGACAAAAAGATCATCGTCGCCGCCGGTCAGTTTGATATGAGATGCAAACCCCTTGTTCTTAAAGAAACAAGACTTCGTGTACGATAAGTTTCGGCCCACGCCCATATATGCGCGGCCCGCATTTGCTTGTGACAAATACTGAATTCCGGTCAGTAAGGTTTCATACCGGATAAGCTGATTCAAAAATCCTTTTAATTGTACATACGGAGAATAGCCAAGTACCACTTCTGTCCCCGAATCGTAACCAGCCTGCATCTTCGCAATCCAGTGCGGGCTGCAGGGACGGCAGTCGGCGTCGGTAAAAAGCAGGTGCTCGTAGCGTGCCGCGCGGATGCCCAGGGCCAGGGCATACTTCTTCGAGTTGAGGTAATCGGGCGTTTTCTTCACCGTCACCACCCTGAAGTTGGGGTACTGCCGCTCGAGCTCGTAAGTATAAAACTCGGTGTCGTCGTCGGAGCGGTCGTTTACCAGCAGCACCTCAAACTCGGGATAGTCCTGGTCCAGCAGCTGGGGCAGCAGCTCAAACAGGTTGTCCTGCTCGTTATGCGCCGCCACTATCACCGTCACCGGCCGCTGTGTGACGGGCACGGGATCCTGGTAGCGGGTCAAGGGCAAAAATCTGAAGAAGGCAAAGTATAACTGCACCAGCACACATACTGCCAGCACACCGAGAAGTATAAGTGTTACCAAATTCTGTTACTTGTTATCCTGGTCGAAAAACGCGTGCAGCCTGCCTGCACCGGGGCTTCCCTTCAAAATTAGGCAAACTACCGCCATTTACGAAGCAAGTACGGCTTTAAAGTATGATAATTTTTGGTTTCTCCTTTTGCACAGATTCCCACCGCCCGCCTGCCGCGCAGAGCCACAGCAAAGTACATTTTTTTAAGTATGAGCGGCAGGCAGGTGATGATTTGTGCCGGCACAGTTCGTATCTTTGCCGGTTAATTAGATTTTTACAGAACTTAAAGAAATAGAAGCCCTTAGCGGGCAGGCCGGTTCTGGTGTTGTTTTTGCAAGATGATGCACCGGCAAAGTATAAACCATGCAGTTTAACCTAGTAGCGACAGACCCGCAGTCCAAAGCCCGCGCCGGGGTGGTACAAACCGACCACGGCGCCATCGAAACGCCTATTTTTATGCCCGTTGGCACGGCCGGCTCGGTAAAGGCGGTGCACCAGCGCGAGCTGAAGGAGGACATAAAAGCCGAGATTATACTTGGCAACACCTACCATTTATACTTGCGCCCGGGCCTGGAGGTGCTGGAGAAGGCAGGCGGCCTGCACAAATTCAACGGTTGGGACCGCCCTTTGCTTACCGACAGCGGCGGCTACCAGGTGTTCTCGCTGGCCGGCACGCGCAAGATTAAGGAGGAAGGCGTGAAGTTTAAGTCGCATATTGATGGCTCTACGCTCAACTTCACCCCGGAGAACGTGATGGATACGCAGCGCACCATCGGCGCAGACATCATCATGGCCTTCGACGAGTGCACCCCCTACCCTTGCGATTATACTTACGCCAAGCAATCCATGGAGCGCACCCACCGCTGGTTGCAGCGCTGCGTGGACCGCTTCGACAGCACCGAGCCCAAGTATGGCTACTCCCAAACGCTCTTCCCGATTGTGCAGGGCAGCACCTACAAAGATCTGCGCATGCAGTCGGCTGAGACCATAGCCAGCTTCGGCCGCGAGGGAAATGCCATTGGCGGTTTATCCGTGGGAGAGCCGGCCGAGATGATGTACGAGATGACGGAGGTGGTGTGCGACATACTGCCCAAGGACAAGCCGCGTTACCTGATGGGCGTGGGCACGCCGGCCAACATCCTGGAGAACATCGCCCTGGGCGTGGACATGTTCGACTGCGTGCTGCCGACCCGCAACGCGCGTAACGGCATGCTGTTCACCACGCAGGGCATCATCAACATAAAAAATAAAAAGTGGGCCGAGGACTTTAGCCCGATTGATGCGGAGCTGGGCGGCTATGTGAGCACGTTTTATACCAAAGCGTACCTGCGCCACCTCATCCACAGCACCGAGTACCTGGCCGGGCAGATTGCCAGCGTGCACAACCTTACGTTTTTCCTGTGGTTGGTAAAGCAGGCCCGCCAGCAAATCCTGAACGGAACTTTCCGCGACTGGAAAGACCTGATGGTAAAGAAATTAATGACGAGGCTCTAAAGAGCCAGTTAAAAGTTAAGAGTTTAAAGTTAATAGTTGGTTTGATTTATCATTATTTGCCTGCTTCTAACTATCATCACACAGAAACTCTTAACTCATAACTCTTAACTCTAAACTAAAGCGTAGCGTTGAAGCTCCTCGATAAGTACATACTGAAGAAGTTCCTGACCACCTATGTGTTCACGGTGCTGATCATGGTGGCCGTTATTCTCGTGATTGATTTCACCGAGAAAAACGACGACTTCATCAAGACCAACCCAAGCATAGGCGAGATCATCTTTGACTACTACCTCAACCTGATCCCGTTCTACGCCAACATGCTCAGCCCGATCACGGTGTTTATCGCCACGGTCTTTGTGACGGCCAAGCTGGCCTCGCACACTGAGATTGTGGCTATCCTGAGCAGCGGCATCAGCTTCAGGCGCTTTCTGGTGCCCTACATCATCGGTTCTACTCTGATCGGGGCCATCATCTTTGTGCTCATCGGCTGGGTCATCCCGAACGCAAATAAGAAGAGTGTGGCTTTCCAGGTGAAGTATATCAAGAGCCCCTTTACCTACGACAGCCGCAACATCCACATCAAAATCGGGCCGGAGACCTATGTGTACATGGAGAGCTACAACAACTCGGCGCACATCGGCTACAACTTCGCCATGGAGACGATCAACGGCACCAACCTGCGCCAGAAGCTCACCTCCAGCAGCATCTCCTGGAATGCCGAGAAAGAGAAATGGCACATCAACCAGTACACGCTGCGCACCTTCGACGGCGAGAAAGAGACCATCTACAAAGGCACCAACCTGGACACCACGCTGAACATGTGGCCCAAGGATTTTGAGAGCACCTACAAGCTGGAGCAAACCCTGACGCTGACGCAGCTCAACGACTACATAGACGAGAAAATATCGCGCGGGGCCGACGACATAGAAACCTACCTGATAGAGAAGTATGAGCGCTTCAGCTACCCGTTTACCATCATCATCCTTACCGTTATCGGTGTGATAGTGAGTGCGCGCAAGGCACGCGGCGGGGTGGGCTTCCAGATTGCGCTCGGCTTCCTGCTTGCCTTTATTTTCATCATCTTCGTGATCACGAGCCGAAGTCTGGCGCAGGTGGGCGATATTGCCCCGCAGATCGCCGCCTGGATTCCGTCTATTGTGTTTACGGGCATTGGTTTCCTGTTATACCGTTACATTCCGCGCTAAATGCCACGTCTTAAAGATTTTATTGAGCTCCACTTCGTCATTTTCCTGTGGGGCTTCACGGCCATACTTGGCAAGCTGATAACAATACCCGCAGTAGAGTTGGTGGCCCTGCGCACGATTATCACGGCCCTGGCGTTAGGGGCTATTGTTTACAGAACCGGCGCCCCGCTTTGGATAAACCGCAGCGTGGCCTTAAAACTGATGGGGATTGGCGTGATCATAGCCGCTCACTGGATACTGTTCTTTGCCGCAGCGCGGGTAGCTTCTGTTTCCATCAGCCTGGTGGGCTTGGCTACCAGCAGCCTCTGGACGGCCATTCTGGAACCAGTGTTTAATAAGGGAAGGATAAAGCCGCACGAGATTTTCCTGGCGCTGCTGGTCATCATGGGGCTCTACATCATCTTCCAGCACGAAACCAGCTTCGACAGTGTACTGGGCATTATCATGGCGATTACGGCGGCCTTGATGGGCTCCATTTTTACCATCCTCAACGCCAACCTGGTAAAGAAAATCCCTTCTACGACCATTACCATGTACGAGATGGGGGGCGCCTTTCTGGGCACGGTGCTGTTCTTCCCGCTATACACGGCCTACCTGACTGACACGGGCAGCCTGGACTTCAGCCTGAACCTGGTAGACTGGATTTGCCTGCTTATACTTTCGCTGGTGTGTACGGTATATGCCTATACAGCCTCTGTGCGCCTGATGCAGCGCATCTCGGCCTACACGGTTAACCTGACCGTGAACCTGGAGCCGGTGTATGGCATCATCCTGGCCTGGTTTATCTTTAACGAGGGCGAGCAGATGTCGGGAGGATTTTACATAGGCACTGCGGTTATCCTGCTGAGCGTGTTTATCTACCCGGTGCTGGACATCCTGGAGAAACGCCGCAAGAAAAGACTACAGCAGCCCCTGCCAGACAGCGTAATGGGCGGGAAAAATTAAGTTAGCCGGAGCCTCCTTAAACAAGCCATACACCGCAGAGCCCGAGCCCGTCATGGCAGCATAAGAGGCCCCGGCCTCATACAGCTGCTCCTTTAGCCGCGGCAGCTCCGGGTACTTCGGGAACAGGGCTTCCTCGAAGTCATTCTTCAGCACCTCCTTCCATACTTTCACATCCTGCTTCAGAAGCATCTCCATAGTGCAGGACGGCTGTTGCGGTTTTATACTTCCGTAAGCCTCTGCCGTGGTAATATGAATGCCGGGATGCACTATCACGCAAGTATAACCGCTTAGATCCAGGCTAATCGGCGTGAAAATGTCGCCCCGCCCGGTGGCCACCACGGGCTTGTTGCGGATAAAGAAGGCGCAATCAGAGCCGAGCTGGCGGGCATAGTCCTCCAGCGCCTCCTCCTCAAGCCCCAGTTCAAACAACTGGTTCAGGATGCGCAGCGCAAAGGCGGCATCGGCGGATCCTCCCCCTAACCCCGCTCCCATGGGAATTACTTTGTGCAGGTGCATGTGCACGGGCGGCAGGTCATAATCCTGCTGCAGCAGCTTGTAGGCTTTCAGGCACAGGTTCGTATCGGGATTTCCCGGCACAGGCAGCCCCGTCATATCAAACTGCAGTTGCTCCGAGGGCAGTATTTCCAGGGCATCACACCAGCGCACCGGGTAGAAGCAGGTTTGCAGGTTATGGAAGCCGTCAGGGCGTTTCTCCGTTACATACAGGCCAAGGTTTATTTTAGCGTTCGGGAAGTTGAGCATTGTCTGAGTGGTGCATTACAGGTTGCAATCTATAAAATTACGCTGAAAAGGTGGTGAAGGCTAAAACCTCTTCGCATTTATATAGTATAAATCGATTATAGCGTACACATAATCTGTATCTTGAGAAAGCGGTAACACGCCCCCTATGAGTAGCGGCATCGCCTCAGGCAAGAATCAGTGTATGGCAACACTTAATCCAAAGCTTCAGGTTACAGAAGCCACAAGCCACAATTTATACTTATGAACTACAGGCCAGGACGTATTTTCCTTTCGGCGCCGCACATGGGCGGGCACGAGAAAAACTATGCGCTTAAAGCCATAGAAGACAACTGGGTGTCGACGACTGGCCCTAACCTGCCTGGCTTTGAGCACGATATCTGCCAGCACACCAATGCCCGCCATGCCGTTGCCCTCAGCTCCGGCACCGCCGCCCTGCACCTGGCCCTGCAAGTGGTGGGGGTTAAACCCGGCGACGAGGTGCTCTGCTCTACCTTTACCTTCGTGGCATCGGCCAACCCTATTTTATACTTGGGAGCTAGCCCCGTGTTTGTAGAGAGCGAGCCCGACACGTGGAACATGGATCCTGAAGCATTGCGCGCAGCCATTACCGACCGCCAGCGCCAGGGCAAACGACTAGCTGCTATTGTGCTTGTGCACCTTTATGGCATGCCTGCCAAGCTGAAGGAGATTATGGCAATAGCGGATGAGTTTGGAATACCGGTGATTGAGGATGCGGCAGAGGCCCTGGGCTCGCGCTACAGCGGCCATCAGGTGGGCACTTTCGGCAAGGCGGGTATCTTCTCCTTCAACGGCAACAAAATCATCACCACCTCCGGAGGCGGCGCGCTTATCTCGGAGGATGAGCAACTCGTAGAGCAGGCACGCTTTCTGGCCACCCAGGCCAAAGACCCGGCTCCTTATTACGAGCACTCCCAGATGGGCTATAACTACCGCATGAGCAACATCAGCGCCGGCATCGGGCGTGGGCAACTGGAGGTACTGGAGAAGCGCATTAAGCAGCGTCGCGATATTTTCCACTTCTACAAGCAGCAACTGGGCCACATAGAAGGACTGGAATTTATGGCGGAGCCTAAAATCTGCTACACCAACCGCTGGCTTACCACCGTGCTGCTACCCGAGCCGCACACGCCCGAAAGTATACGCCTGGCCCTGGAGGAGGAGAACATCGAAACGCGCCCACTCTGGAAGCCCATGCACCTGCAGCCGCTCTTCCAGCACCACCCTTACACAGGCAATAACCTCAGCGGAAAGCTCTTCGAGCGCGGCCTCTGCCTGCCCAGCAGCAGCAACCTGACGGAGGAGGAACTGGATAAGGTAGTGAAGCACCTGAGGCGGCTGCTGGAGGTAGTGTAAGGAAGTATGTGGGGGATATAGTGGATATTATGTCAGCTGTTTTTGCAGTACCGGGTCCAACCACCCCTACACCTCCTTAGCTAAGGCGGGGAGTTTGTGACAACTTTGGCCGGAGTACAAGTTTTATAGTTAGAGTGTAAACACCCCTATGGTCCCCTCGAGGGGACAGTCTGGTCTTTAATCATTCCCTGTCATCTCGAGCAGCGCGAGAGATCTATCGGGAATTATAGTCAGATCTCTCCCGAAGGTCGAGATGACAGCATTAGCCGTAGCGGGCTAGTCTGTTCCTAGCCCTCTTCTCGGCAAGCGACTATCATCCCCCTACCCCCTTCAAAGGGGGACTTTTGCTGAAGCTCCGTCAGCAGGAGCTATCGAATGATTCCCAGCCTTTAGGTTGAGCGCCTTGTAGATTTCCGGTGCCCGCCAAGGGCATTGCGACCGAAGGGCAGCAAAGGAAATGTAGACAGCGCGATGCCCGAAGGCGAGACCTCCCGGCCTGGGAGGGTAGAAAGTATGCTATGCAACTGTAGGTTGGTGGGAACTAGAGGATGAACGGTGGTTTGGAAGTATAGCTTGTTTCAAGCTGAAGGAAACAGCGGCTATGAAAGTATAAACCGGCAAGTATAAAAGTATAGCTGAAAGTATAGAATATTGGCTTTTCAAGCCAGTTGGGTTACAAACCCAACATCATAATAGGCACGAGTTGCAAACTCGCGCCAGCGAGGGCTGAAGTATAAGTTTCATAGCCAAAGTATAAACACCCCTATTGAGCTTTGCTCGCAAGTTTCGAACTCCCGTTCTCACTTGTCCTCAAAGGGACAGTCTATACTTGCTGTATAGCAAAGGCACAAGCCTACGCTTACGCCAGAGATAGCTTCTCCCTGCTATACTACCGCCAAGGCAGTCTCCAGCTCCGCAATCAGCTCCTCCAGCTCCTCAATCCCTGTCGAAAAACGAATCACCCCCACTGTTATACCCAATTTCTGCTGTTGCTCAGGGGTTAGGGATCGGTGCGAGGTTCCTAAGGGATGCGAAATAGAAGTGTTCACGCCCGCCAGCGACGGGGCGAAAGGAACGGTTGGCAGCGCCTGCATAAAACGATTTACGGCCTCTGCCTCGTCTTTAATCCGGAAACTGAGCATGCCACCGAACAGCCCCTGTCCCTGTTGTTTGGCCAGTTCGTGCTGCGGATGCTCTTCCAACCCCGGATACCATACTTTTTCCACTTTCGGGTGTTGCTGCAGGTACCGGGCAACCTGCAGGCCGTTGCTGCTGTGCTGCTTCATGCGCAGGCGCAGCGTCTTCAGCCCGCGGGCGGCCAGCCAGCCTTCAAACGGACTCAGGTTAAGGCCATACACCATCATGACCTTCTGCACGCGCTGCAGCACCTCCTGCGCCCGGCATATTACTACACCCGCTGTTACATCGCTGTGCCCGGAGAGGTACTTGGTTACACTGTGGATTACGATGTCCGCGCCTAAAGTAAGCGGCTTGGTGAGTATGGGTGAGGCAAACGTGTTGTCGATGACAAGTTTTATACTTTGCCGGCTCGTTTCCTGGGCCAGCCTGGCGATATCGAGCACCTGCAGCAGGGGGTTGCTCATGGTTTCGGCCAGCATCAGGCGCGTGTTTGGTCGCACGTAGCTGTCTAAAGTGTACGTATCGGCAGTAGGCACAAAACTCACTTCTATGCCCACCCGCGTTAGTTCCTGCGTCAGCAGCGCCGACGAGCCACCGTAAATCTCCTCCGCACACAGCACATGGTCGCCGGCCTGGCAAACGGCAAGTATAGCCGCCAGTATAGCCGACATACCCGAAGAGGTAACCACAGCTCCCACGCCGCTTTCCAGTTTGTTCACCTCCTGCGCCAGCTCATCGGTATTGGGGTTGCCGTAGCGGGTGTACATGTAGCTTTGCCCCGGCTGCCCGAAGTATAACTCCAGCTCGTTCAGGTCGTCGAAAGTGAAAACAGAGGTCTGGTAAATCGGGGTGGTTTTCGGGTGAATGTTCGGCATGGGTAAAAGTATAAGTATGGCTAAATGTAAGGATGAATTTTTATATTGTAAAGGTATAGCGGTTAGTTAGGACTTTAATTTTATACTTATAGACTAGGTATAGACTCCTTATATAAGGCGGATAAGTGTAAGCTTGCTGCTATGTTACAGTTGCCATTTATGAGTAGATTAATGAAAAAAAAACTCTACCTATTTCTCCTGATTGGAGTTTGCTTTTCTTGTAACACCGCGCAGGAGTTAGAAAAAGAAGGTATCACTTTTATCTACACCGACTCGGTAAGTAAAGAGTTGGCAGACTCCATCTCTGACTACTTCGCGCGCTGTAAACGAAAAAAAGACATGAATTGGGTGGGGCTCGATAAGGTAAAGAGTGTTAAAATTGATTCTGCCTACTATTCCTATTTACTTTATCTCAATCTATCAAATTTAGATTCTGTGCTAACTGATAAGCAGAAGAAGGTAAGTTATCAAGCTTTTGCAAAATTTCTTTCAGTTGATAGATTCGATAGTGCAAGGGTACATATCTTTTTAACGGATGACAATTTTGAAGTGAAAGAAGGATTGCCTTATGACCCGAAATCCTATACTGTAATTGAAAGTAATTATACATACCACAACGCTGAAACTAAAATACTGGTTAAGGGTGAATTTATTGACATGGTAGCCAAAGGACTGTACCATGAGTTCCGCTTAAACAAGCCAGAGCTCTTCAAGTCGACAGATTCGCTTTACATAGAACTCAGCAAAAAGGATGTTGAAGTAGGAGTGAATATTTTCATCGACCCAAAGCAAATCAACTTGGCTACATTAGTTAATCAATTTGAGAAAAGCGACCCTTTAATTTATGATATCCTCTTCTCATACTACCCAACATACTTTAATATCATTGACAAAGACACACAAGAAAAATTGAAAGTTATCGCCCATCGCATTTCGGAAGAATAATTGCATTTGCTAACAAAATTCAGGCTGTATGCTCTGCTTCCTTCATCGGATGCTCGATAAACGTTAGCAAGCCAGAGCACGATACCACCTTCAACTACGAACCAAACAAATACCTATGGCAAAAAACAAGACGACCGTAACTGGGATAAGTGTCTTTGACTTTATCAACTCCTTCGTGGACAATGAGCAAAAGAAGGCCGACAGTTTGCGCCTGGTTGAATTGATGCAGGAATGGTCCGGGTTTGAGCCCAAGATGTGGGGGCCTACCATTATTGGGTTTGGCAACTATCATTACAAATACGCCAGCGGACATTCAGGGGAAGCCCCTCTGATTGGTTTCTCGCCCCGTAAAGCAGCTTTCTCGCTTTATGTCTACACTCCGGGCGAGGAAAGTGAAAACCTGTTGGCAGACTTAGGCAAGTATAAAATGGGGAAATCCTGTATCTATGTTAAAAAGCTCTCAGACATCCACCTCCCGACGCTGGAGAAGCTCTGCAAGGCAACATTTGCCTACCTGGAAGATCATCCTGAATGTGCCTGTTAAACTTATTGAGTGGCAACGATGGATTTCACCTCTCTAAAAGTATAAACCAGATAGTTTCTGCCTTGTTCCTGTAAAGCAGTTACGACAGCATCCTGCCGCTTCCGCAGTACTTGTTTTAACTACTTATACTTTACTGCAGGCCTCAGCCACTTACCACTTATACTCATAAAACACCAAGGCCTCCTGCTCACAAAGAACAGGAGGCCTTGGTTTATACTTTGTTACGGGCTGTTATGCTGATACAGACTCAGCCAGTACAATAATCTTGTTGTTGAGCACTTCTACCACACCACCGTCCACGGTAAAGAACTCCTGCCCTTTGTTGGTAGTGATACGGATGCTTCCTTTGTCAAGGGTGCTGATGAGCGGGGCGTGCATGTCCAGCACCTCGAAAGAGCCATTGCTTCCCGGGAATTGAGCGGCCTCTACCTCACCGGCGTAAACCTTCTTGTCAGGTGTGATTATCTCTAAATACATCTTTATTAGTTAAGAGTTTAGAGTTAAGAGTTATGAGTTATTGTAGCAGAACCAACTTTTAACTCTTAACTCTTAACTTTTAACTATAAAACCTATTTTGCTTCGGCCAGCATTTTCTCGCCTTTCGCCACAGCGTCTTCAATGGTACCTACCAGGTTGAAGGCTGACTCAGGAAGGTGGTCGTGCTTACCGTCCATGATCTCGTTAAAGCCACGGATGGTGTCTTTGATGTCTACCAGTACACCTTTCAGGCCTGTAAACTGCTCGGCTACGTGGAATGGCTGAGACAGGAAACGCTGCACACGGCGCGCTCTGTGTACCACCAACTTGTCCTCGTCAGACAGTTCGTCCATACCCAGGATGGCGATGATGTCCTGAAGCTCTTTGTAGCGCTGCAGCAGCTCTTTCACGCGCTGTGCGGTGTTGTAGTGCTCCTCGCCTACCACGTCTGGCGTAAGGATGCGGGAAGTTGAATCCAGCGGATCCACAGCCGGGTAGATACCAAGCTCGGAGATCTTACGGGAAAGTACGGTCGTCGCGTCCAGGTGGGCAAACGTTGTCGCCGGGGCCGGGTCAGTCAAGTCGTCCGCTGGTACGTAAACGGCCTGTACCGATGTAATGGAACCACGCTTGGTAGAGGTAATACGCTCCTGCATGGCACCCATCTCAGTGGCCAGCGTTGGCTGGTAACCTACCGCAGATGGCATACGTCCCAGAAGGGCCGATACCTCAGAACCTGCCTGCGTAAAGCGGAAGATGTTGTCCACGAAGAACAGGATGTCGCGGCCGGAGTCGCTTGAGCCAGGCTCACCATCGCGGTAGTACTCCGCCATCGTCAGACCGGAAAGGGCCACACGGGCACGCGCCCCTGGCGGCTCGTTCATCTGTCCGAACACGAAGGTAGCCTTTGACTCCTTCAGCTCGTCGAGGTCTACCTTAGAAAGATCCCAGCCGCCATGCTCCAGCGACTCCAGGAACTCTTTACCGTAACGCACGATTCCAGCCTCGATCATCTCGCGCAGTAGGTCGTTACCCTCACGCGTACGCTCGCCCACACCGGCAAATACAGAAAGACCACCGTGTGCTTTCGCGATGTTGTTGATCAGCTCCTGGATCAATACGGTTTTACCTACACCGGCACCACCGAAAAGACCGATTTTACCACCTTTTGCATAGGGCTCGATCAGGTCGATTACTTTGATACCTGTATAAAGAACTTCAGAAGAAGTAGCCAGGTCTTCGAAGCGAGGGGCCGCTCTGTGGATTGGCAGACCACCTGTGCTTACAGGCTGCTGGATGCCGTCAATGGCCTCGCCGATTACGTTGAAAAGGCGGCCTTTGATGCCTTCGCCTGTCGGCATTTTGATTGGGCCACCCAAGTCAACAACTTCAGCTCCACGGGTAAGACCTTCGGTAGAGTCCATCGCAATGGTACGTACGCGGTCTTCGCCAAGGTGCGTCTGACACTCCAGCACAATTACCTGGCCGTTGTCTTTCGTCACTTGTAGGGCATCCAAAATATTTGGTAGTTTTGAGTTTTCACCCGCAAAGCTAACGTCCACAACCGGACCGATAACCTGGGTAATTCTGCCAATATTCGCCATCTGACTTTTTATATTGATTAACTTTTTATAACGGAGTTATTTCAGGGTGCAAAACTAATGTATAAATCTCTTATATCCATGCAAGCACCTGAAAACTTTTGCACTGGCTGCCTAGGCCGCTCGGAAAGGCACAATACGAAAAAACCAGATAAAACATACAAGCGCAGGCACGCCTTACGATTGCGCAGCAAGCGACCTGTCAAAGCTCAACACGCACTACCCAACTCCCGGCCTCGTTTATCCTGAAGTTTATCACGCGCTCATAAATAACGGTGTTCATTTTGTTGGGAGACTTGAACCGCACGGTTCCCTCAAAAGGCAGTACGAAGTTCTCGAAGATAATGCGGGAACCGTCGCTTATCTGGCTGCCGCTGCTGCCTATCATCTGCAGGTCCTGGGGGTTGCGGACGGCCAGGCCGCCATCCATGATTACCAACTCGGCAAGATAGCCATCCGGGCTGCGCTGTGTGACAGATGCCCTTACCACATTGCGTGTGGAGGTAACGGCCGCGGCGGCGGGCTCGCGCTCATCTTTAGACTTGATTTTCTTTCTTTTCTCTTTTGCCGTTTGTGTCTGGCGGGAGTTGGAGGCTTGCTCCTGCGCAACGGCAGGTACTTGCTCCATAGTGGCTTCCGATGGACCGGAAGCCACGCCTGCGAAGCTGCACAGGCTGATTAAAAGTATAGAACGTAACATGGCACACTGTTTAAAGAAACAGGCCAATGTACTACTTACTTACCTGATTATAAAGCGATAACCTTAGTAAATCAGCACTTTCACCTACAAATTCTTCAGCATTTCTATTTGCTCGTCATTTAGCAGGATGTACCTGTTGTTAAATGGGTTAGCGTAGAATTTCTCCGCGATGATATACTCCCCCGTTTTCAGCTTATGAATGTTGTAGCTGAACAAGCTGTTAGATCGCTCTATCACCAGTTCAGTACTACTCAGGTCTAGCTCTCGTCCACAAGTGGTTGTAATCATGTCAGGGTTAATGGTAGTCATAAGCTGAAGCATAGAATAACAGTTAATGCGAATATCTCTACGCATAAAACCTGCCCGGGTGTCACTTCATTTAAATAAAATAATATATATCAAAAGCCTGCCTATAAAATCCAACTTAGGCTTCTCACTTCTTATACTTTATTCCAAGTACATGAGTAGAACTCGCTTGCTCTGATGATGAAAATATAGAAAGGGCGCCCCTCCTATTCTATGGTAGTCTCAGCAAAAAAAGCGTCTTCTTCAGGAATGACGCAGGAAAGTTTACAGAAATAACTACAGCACTGCGGAAAAGTTTTACTGCTCCTGCAAAGCAGCCGGTTTATGAATGAGCCCTGTAAAATAAGGCCATGAACCTCACGAAATTAGGCAGGCAAAAAGGCCTAAGTCAGCCCGCAAAAGAAGCGCTTTCAGGGGGTGTTACGGGGCCGAAAAAACACCATGATAGGGCCCTGAAGCAGATTTCGGAGTAAAAATTTCTAAAAATTTTGAGGCAATTGTTTGCAGTTTAAAATCGTCTCTCTATCTTTGCATCACCAAACGACAAAAGAACCACGGTTCCGATGTCAGACAGGGAGATTGTCCGATGGTGTAACTGGCAACACGTCTGATTTTGGTTCAGAAGAGTCCAGGTTCGATCCCTGGTCGGACAACTTGAAAAGAACAACACTCAAACCGGGTGTTGTTCTTTTTTTATACCTGTAAGGCAAGTGTAACTGGTTAAAAATCAGAAATATTTAATGCCTACCATCAGGATTTTTGGTAGCTTTGCGGGCATAATCAACTAAACCCAATACAACCGTTATTATAGTTTTAGCACCATTATGCCACAAGTAAAAATCTTCTCTGGTTCAGAATCCCGTTACCTGGCTGAGAAAATAGCTGCCTCTTATGGCACTCCACTCGGCGACCTGACCATCTCCCGCTTTATCGACGGGGAGATTGGTGTGCATTACAATGAGTCAGTGCGTGGCGCAGAGGTGTTTATCGTACTTTCTACGTTTCCGCCTGCCGATAACCTGATGGAACTGATGCTGCTGGTGGACGCCGCCAAGCGTGCCTCGGCCCATAAAGTGATTGTGGTGGTGCCTTACTACGGTTATGCCCGCCAGGACAGGAAAGACAAGCCGCGCGTGTCAATAGGCGCTAAAGTGGTGGCTAATGCCATCCAGTCTGTGGGCGCCGACCGCCTGATGACCTGCGACCTGCATGCCGGCCAAATCCAGGGCTTCTTCGACATTCCGGTAGACCACCTGGATGGTTCAGCCATCTTTGTGCCTTACCTGCGCAGCCTGAACCTGGGCAACGACCTGATCTTCGCTTCGCCTGACGTGGGCGGTGTGGTAAGAACAAGAGCCTTTGCCAAGAACTTTGGCGCCGAAATGGTTGTTTGCGACAAACACCGTAAACGCGCTAACGAAATCGCCTCGATGCAGGTGATTGGTGACGTGGAGGGCATGGACGTGGTGCTGGTAGACGACATGGTGGATACGGCCGGAACGATAACCAAGGCAGCCGAGCTGCTGAAGGACAAGGGCGCCAAAACCGTTCGCGCCATTGCCACGCACCCGTTACTCTCAGGCCCTGCCTACGAGCGTATCGAGAACTCGGTGCTGGAGGAGCTGGTAGTGTCGGACACGATTCCGCTGAAGCAGCAGAGCTCCAAGATCAGAGTGCTGTCTTTTGCAGACCTGTTCGCAAGGGCGATCAACAACGTGGTAACGCACGAGTCGATCAGCTCGCTGTTTATTTAGTTGTTTGTTACCCGTTATCCGTTATTCGCTCTCAGAATACGATCAACGGTTAACCAGCAACGCTTAACGAAAAAGGCTATACTTTTGTAGCGATATATTTTAACAAAACAATTTTATGAAAACGTTAGAGATTATAGGGTTTAAAAGAGCAAATCTCGGCAAGCAGCAATCCAAAGAACTGCGCAATGAGTCTTATGTACCAGGCGTGCTGTATGGCGGCAAGGAGCAAGTGCACTTCTACACTCCTGCCATCATGTTCCGCGAACTGATCTACACACCAGAGGTACACGAGGTAGACCTGAACATTGAGGGTACTCACTACCGCGCTATCCTTCAGGATGCTCAGTTCCACCCAGTGAACGAGATGCTGCTGCACGTTGACCTTCTGGAGCTGCAGGACGACAAGGAAGTAAAAATCGATGTGCCTGTTAAGTTTGTTGGTGTTTCTCCTGGTGTATTGGCCGGTGGTAAGCTGGTAACGAAGCTGCGTTCTATCAAGATCAAGGCGCTTCCTGCTAACCTGCCAGATTTCGTAGAGGTAAACATCTCTGACCTGGAGCTTGGTAAGTCTATCAAGGTTTCTAAAATCCAGCCGGAGAACTACGAAATCCTAACAAACCCGAACGCTCCAATCGCTACAGTAACGATTCCGCGTGCCCTTAAGAGTGCACAGGCTGAGGAAGCTCGTGGCAAGAAGTAATTTTTTGAGCCACAGCTCAGAATATTCTCAAAAGTCCTGTCCTGCGCTATGCGGGGCAGGATTTTTTGTTAAGGTATATTGTTAATTGGCTAAATTGCCGGACCGGTGATGGTATAGAATTACCCATCACAAAGGATTTACAGGCCCCCCGGATCAGTGGGATTTGTAGTTCAGACCACCGTTTAGTCATTGAGCAATAAAACAATTAGCAATCAACAATTGAGCAACTCAACCTTTCAAAGTATAAAAAAGTGGCTGGGCCTCTCCCCTGCGGCTCCCGCCACGGCTGAAGATACAAGTATGAAATACCTGATCGTGGGCCTCGGTAACATCGGCCCGGAGTATGCAGAGACACGCCACAACATTGGCTTTATGGTGCTGGACTACCTGGCCAAAAAACATGAAGCCAGCTTCGACTCAGGGCGCCATGCCTTTGTAACGGAGATTAAAACCAAGGGCCGCACCTTTGTACTGGTAAAGCCCACTACTTACATGAACCTGAGCGGGAAAGCAGTTGGCCACTGGCTAAACTCCCTGAAGCTGCCTGTAGACCAGATGATGGTGATTACCGATGACATTGCCCTGCCTTTCGGGAAGATGCGCATACGTGCCAAAGGCAGCGCCGGCGGGCACAACGGCTTGAAGCACATTGAGCAAACGCTGGGGCACAACAACTACCCGCGCCTGCGCTTCGGTGTCGGCGACTCCTTCCACAAAGGCAAGCAGGTAGACTATGTGCTGAGCAAGTTCGGTGAGGACGAGCTCCCCGAACTACAGACGCTGATTGAGAAAGCCGCGGAGTCGGTGGTCTCCTTCGGTACCATCGGGCTGGAGCGCACCATGAACCACTTTAACACCAAGTAAGCATTGGGGAGCGGAGGATCACAACAGCGTTAGTTGTGTTCAATCTCCTCCTCAATTTGCTACCGCTCTTAGTGTTCAGTTAAGCACCACAAAAGCCCCTCCTGGTTTATACTTGCGAGGGGCTTATACTTTTAGGTGAGCAGCAACTAGAATATCCCGCCGAACCCATACATTTGCCATCTCCCCATTCGTTGGGGCCACTGCTATGAAAAAAGTTCTTCTCCTCTACCGCAATGCCTTCGGCGGCCTCTCCCGCCCTGCCTGGATGCTCTCGCTCATTATGTTCATCAACAGGAGCGGTGCCATGGTAATACCTTTCCTGGGGGTTTACCTCACAGAGTCGCTTGGTTATACTTTAAAGGAGGCCGGTATTATACTTAGCATTTACGGGCTTGGCGCCGTGAGCGGCTCGTTCCTGGGGGGCTGGCTAACCGATAAGATCGGGCATTTTAAGGTGCAGCTGTTTAGCCTTACCGTGGGGGGCAGTTTATACTTCATGTTCCTGTTTCTGGAGGAGTTCCAGTACATTGCGGCGGGCGTATTTATACTTAGCCTGGTAAACGACATGCTTCGCCCCGCCAACTCCGCCTCCATTGCACATTACGCCAGGCCCGAAAACGTAACCAGGGCTTTTTCCTTAAACCGGATGGCCCTGAACTTGGGCTTCTCCATCGGCCCGGCGATTGGCGGCCTGGTGGCTGCCATCTCTTACAAATATCTGTTTATCGGAGATGGGGTCGCCTCCATGATGGCGGGCCTGTTCTTCTTTATTTACTTCCGGAAACGGCAGGGGCACAAACCGCAAAAGGCAGCAGCTACCGCTGCGGCTGTCACAGAAAAGGTGCGCTCGCCTTATACCGACGGCATGTACCTGGTCTTCATTCTGCTTAACTGCGGCTTTGCCATCCTGTTTTTCCAGTTGCTCTCCACGCTGCCCTTATACTACCGCCAGGTGTATGTGCTGCCGGAAGGACGCATCGGCACACTGCTGGCCCTAAACGGGTTCATTGTTTTCCTGTTCGAGATGATCCTGGTGTACCTGCTGGGCGATAAAATAAAGAAGGCGTGGCTGATTCCGGCGGGGGTGCTGGTGCTGGGCTCGTCTTTCGTGGTCCTTAACCTGGGGCACCATACTTCCCTGCTCTACATGGCCATGGTGCTGCTTAGCTTCTCGGAGATTCTGGTGATGCCTTTCATGGCTACTATTTCGGTGGAACGCTCCAACGACCGGAACCGCGGCTCTTACCTGGGGCTTTATACTATATCCTATGCGGCAGCGCACGTGGTGGCCCCTTACCTGGGCACTACCATTGCCTCCCGGTATAGCTTCGATACACTTTGGTGGACACTAAGCGTGTTTGCCATAGCGGTAAGCATCGGTTTATACTTTGTAGTACAGCACATGGAGCGGGAGCGACTAAGCGGGAAAACCAGAATAACAGCAAACGAGGCAGGCGTGACGGTGAGCTAAATCTCTATCTAAGCCGGTTATACTTTTGATAAACGGGGTACTTCTACCTGCGCTGTGACCGCGGCAAGTTAGGGGAATTCATTTTATCCAGCAGCCTCTGGTAGCGCGGGTCCGCCCGGACGGCATCGGAAACCCAGTGCTCGTGCCTGAGCGAGACCAGCAGGGGGTCGTGCTCCCGGTAGCCTCTCTCAAAGTAATGAAAAGCCTCATCCAGGCTGTCGTTTACCCAACCGGCCGCAATCCCGATTACGGTGCACACAATGTACTCCTTTTCAGCCCGATCCTTGAGGTTGCTCAGTTCCAGGCGTGCGCGCTCCAGGTCTCCCATTTTGCTCAGTGTCATCACCAGGGCCCCGTGCACGAAGTTATGCCTGTCTGAAAGCACCATCAGCCGCTCAAAACAGGCCAGCGCCTTCTCATATTGCTTCATGAAAAGGTAAGAGTAGCCCTCATAAAGCAGGCACAGGAAGGAATTGCCATCCAGTTCCAGCCCCGTTTTACAGGCTTCGAGCGCCTCTTCGAACTTGCCGGCCGTGTGCAGAATCTGGGCATAGATACCGAAGCAGATGGCGCTAAGCGGCTCCAACTTGATGGCCTTCCGACCATGCTCCTCCGCTTTGGCGAAGTCTCCTTTTATCCAGGCCAGGTAATTCAGCCCGTAGCGGACGTGCGCCGGCGCGTAGCTTGGGTTGAGCTCCAACGACTTGAGGAAATGCCTCTCCGCCTCTGGTAAGTCCCAGACGTAGCAATAGTAGGACCCAAGGGCACAGTAGGTCTCGCACAGCAGGGGGTTCAGCTTAAGGGCCGTTTCAGCTGATCGCCTGGCTTTGAGCATCACCTTGTTGGGCGGCACCAGCCCGTAGAGGCCGGCCATAAGGTTGGCGTCGGCGTATTCGGCATGTGCCAGGGCAAAATCCGGATCCAGTTTGATGGCCTGCTGCAGGTATGATATACCTGTTAAGATGTAAGTGCCCCTCCTGTTGAGGTAGAACCTGCCTTTCAGGTATAGCTCATAGGCCTCTGAGTTATGGGTAGAGGTTTTGCGTAACTTGCTCTTGCCTTTTCCCAGCAGCGTCACCTTCATTTTCTCTGTTATTTCTGTCGCGATCTGGTCCTGCACCGCAAAAATATCATGCATGTCCCCGTCATAACGCTCCGACCAGATATGAAACCCATCCTCTACCTTGGTCAGCTGAACGGTGATGCGGAAGCGCTCGCCCTGCTTGCGCACGCTTCCTTCCAGCACTGTGCTCACGCCCAGCTTCTCGCCCACTTCCCGCAGGTCCACGTTATTCCTGTCGAACCTGAAGGAGGAGGTGCGGCCGGCCACTTTCAGGTCCTTCAGGTTCGACAGTGAGTTGATGATCTCCTCGGCAATGCCATCGCTGAAATACTGCTGTTCCGGGTCGTTGCTCATATTTACCAGGGGGAGCACGGCTATACTTTTGGGGGGCGGCCTTTTAGAGGTTCTCAGGGAAGCTTTCTTCTTTATTTCCGTCTTCCCGTTTAGGGAGTCTGGCGCTGGTCTCACCAAGCCTTCGTGGTCCAGGGCAAACACCTCCACTTTCCGCTCCACGTTCTTGAACTGATAAGCCCCCACAGAGTATGTCTTGATATTCGGGTGGTTCAGGACTTCGTCCCGGATCTTGTCCGAGATCAGCACGCTGCCGGCCACGCCCAAAGACTCCACGCGGGAAGCCAGGTTCACCCCATCGCCAAAGAGTTGCTCCTCATCGAAAACCACGTCCCCCATGTGCAGGCCCATGCGCACCGGAACCTGCGGCGCTTGCCGGTATGCCAGCTGCATGGCCAGGGCACACTCTACCGCATTCACAGCGCTCTGAAACATACTTAGCGCTCCGTCTCCATAGTACTGCACAATGCGGCCATTGTATTGCTGATGACAGCGCTGCAGCACCTCGCGGTGCCGGTTTTTAAGAGCCAATGCCTGCTGCTCATTCTGCTGCATGATAGCAGTGTACCCTTCGATATCGGTAAACATGATAGCGGCAAGTTGTCTTTTTTGGCTCATCTGTAAAGCAATTACATACTATTGGTATAATTCAGATTGATATTTTATACTTCATATTTACGTCAACAGAGATAAAATGAATGCTGTCGGATAGCACATTGTTTGCAGTTCTGTCCAATGTTTTCTGCTGCGTCGGCTTACTTTATAATAGTCGAAAAAAGACCTGTCTGTCTGGTAGAAGGAAGACTTTAAGCCCTGAATACGATCAGCATGGAGGTGGGTGCGAAGAAGAGCACCAGTACACTTTAAAAACCTCGCCACCCGCTAAATATACTGGATCACACCTATGACCAAAGAAACCGTATACATAAATTACCTAACAATCATTTATACTTTACTTATTCCTTATAGTGGCAGTTATGGACCCTGAGTGATTTTGAACAAGTACTAACCTAATGCCGTGCGACCATGATAGAGGATGATATTCTGGATAGGGCGAATGTCTTTGTGGGACACCACCTTCCGATAGAGGGCACCAACGAGTCGGTGGGGTTTGACCTGCAGCACACCAAAAGTCTGGTTGCCGTGGCAGAGTCCATCAGCAGGTTCTGTGACTTCAATGAGCGCGACAACAGGCTGCTGATGCTGGCGGCATGGCTCCACGACCTGTACTGCAATGAGGACGGGGATCTGCTGGAGGAGCAAAAGATCCTGCCTGTTACCGAGTTCCTGGTGAGCTGCGGCCTGACCAAAGCCGAGATATTGCGGATCTCGCAGAGTATAGCCGCCACACGCTATCCCCAACAGCCACGGGACCTGCTGGAGGAGGCGCTCTGCGATGCCGTTGCCAGTTTCCTGGCGGCAGACGACTACGTGACCAGGGCCGAGAAGAAAGCGGCGGACCCGAGCTCGAAGCTTGGCCAGTATGACTGGATAGACAGGCACATCGCCCTCCTGAAAAAGCATTATTACTTTACCAGGTACGCTAAGCGCGCTTTCTCCGGTGGCAAAGAGAGCAACCTGAAGCTCCTGAAGAAGAAGCGAAAGGAATTGAGTAAAGAAAATGCGGAACTAGAGACTTTGTGGGAGGAAAACAAAAGCCTGAAGAAGGACCTGCGCAAGGAGAAGGAGCAGAAAGTGAGCAAAGGGATAGAGACCATGTTCCGGACCACCATGGCCAGCCACCTGCAGCTGAGCGTGATAGCCGACAACAAGGCCAACATGCTCATTTCGGTGAATGCCATCATCGCCTCCATCATGATATCGTCCTTCTTCAGCAAATTCCAGGACGTGCCGCACTTACTTCTCCCCTCCATCCTGCTCACGGTAGTTTGCCTTGTCACCGTCATCCTGGCCATACGCTCCACCCGCCCCAACATCAAGAACACCGTGATGCCCGACAACAAGATCGACTTTCTCTTCTTCGGAGACTTCGTGCAGCTGGACCCGGGCACATACAGGGATGGCATCCGCAACATCATGCGCGACCATAACCTGCTCTACAACAGTATGGCCGACAACATCTACCTGCAGGGGAAAGTGCTGTCCAGGAAATACCGCCTGCTCAAGCTGGCCTATACTGTTTTTGCGCTGGGTGTGGGACTTGTGCTGGTTAGCTACGTACTGGCATGGCTGTTCTTCAGCAATTCCTGAGCAGGGAGTTGAAGGTCTAACTACGACGCCTTGTATCAAAAGTATAAACCTCACCCGCTTTACAGGCAGGTGAGGTTTAGTTTTATACTTTGAACTTAGGCTATACTTTAGCTAACCGTGCCGCCATTCTTAATAGACTTGCTTGGTTGCACAAATGCCAGCGAACCATCTGCGTTCTCGGCCATCAGGATCATGCCCTGGCTGGTGATGCCTTTTATCTCGCGCGGCGCCAGGTTTACAAGTATACTTACCTGCTGCCCGACGATCTCCTCCGGGTTAAAGAACTCGGCAATGCCACTCACTACCGTGCGCTGGTCAATGCCGGTATCAATGGTCAGTTTCAGGAGCTTTTTGGTTTTGGCTACTTTTTCAGCGGCAAGTATGGTTCCGATACGGATATCCATTTTGGAGAACTCGTCGAACGTGATGTCCTCTTTGGCTGGGGCTACAACAGCGTTTGCCGCCTCGTTTGCCTTCTTGGTATCCAGCAGCTTCTGCACCTGCGCCTCTACTGCGGCGTCCTCTACCTTCTCGAACAGCAGTTCCGGTTTGCCAATTACGTGGCCTTCCTTCAGCAGATCGGCAGCGCCGGCATCAGCCCAGCTGTTGCCTAAAGCCAGGTTCAGCATGTTGCGCAGCTTTGTGGCAGACTCTGGCAGGAATGGCTCCATCAGGATGGCAAGGCTACCGGAAATCTGCAGCGCGATGTTCATGATCGTCTTCACCCGCTCTTCATCCGTTTTGATCAGCTTCCAGGGCTCGGTGTCGGCCAGGTACTTGTTGCCCAGGCGCGCCAGGTTCATCAGCTCGGCCAGTGCATCGCGGAAACGGTAGCGCTCTATATAAGTGGCGATTACCATCGGCATGCCTTCCAGTACCTCCAGCACTTGCTTGTCGTAGTCGGTCAGCTCGCCGCGTGCAGGCACGGCGGCCTCATAATATTTTTGGGTGAGCACCACCGCCCGGTTGATGAAGTTGCCAAGTATAGCCAGCAGTTCGTTGTTGTTGCGGGCCTGGTAATCTTTCCAGGTAAAGTCGTTGTCTTTCGTTTCGGGCATGTTGGCGGCCAGTGCATAACGTAGCACGTCGCCTTTGCCCGGGAACGCCTCCAGGTACTCGTGCAGCCACACGGCCCAGTTGCGCGAAGTAGAGATTTTATCGCCCTCCAGGTTCAGGAACTCATTGGCCGGCACATTGTCCGCCAGAATATAGTCGCCGTGCGCCTTTAGCATGCTCGGGAAGATGATGCAGTGGAACACGATGTTGTCCTTGCCGATAAAGTGCACCAGCTTGGTTTCCTCGTCTTTCCAGTATTTCTCCCAATCATCGGTAAGCGCCTTAGTGGCCGAAATATAACCGATAGGCGCATCGAACCACACGTAGAGCACTTTGCCCTCGGCACCTTCTACCGGCACCGGCACACCCCAGTCCAGGTCGCGGGTTACAGCGCGCGGCTGCAGGCCCTGGTCTATCCAGCTCTTGCACTGGCCGTACACGTTTGGTTTCCAATCGCCTTTGTGGCCCTCTACAATCCACTCACGCAGCCATGGCTCGTACTCGTTCAGGGGCAGGTACCAGTGCTTTGTCTCGCGCATTACCGGCACGGCTCCGCTCAGGGTGCTTTTCGGGTTTATCAGGTCAGTCGCGTTGAGGGAAGTGCCGCAGCTTTCGCACTGGTCGCCGTAAGCGTTCTCGTTGCCGCACTTGGGGCAGGTACCCACAATGTAACGGTCGGCCAGGAACTGCTGGGCCTTCTCGTCGTAGTACTGCTGCGTGGTCTGCTCTATAAACTTGCCGTCGTTGTAGAGCTTCAGGAAGAAGTCGGCGGCTGTCTCGTGGTGTATTTTAGACGAGGTGCGATCGTAGATATCAAAGGAGATATTGAAATCGGCAAACGACTTCTTTATCAGCTCATGATACTTATCCACGGCCTGCTGAGGCGTAATGCCCTCTTTCTTGGCCCGAATCGTGATCGGCACACCGTGCTCATCTGATCCGCAGATAAATTTCACGTCGCGGTTCTGCAGGCGCAGGTAGCGCACATAGATATCAGCCGGCAGGTATACCCCGGCCAGGTGGCCGATGTGCACCGGTCCGTTGGCGTAAGGCAGCGCCGCTGTTACAGTATAGCGTTTGGGAGTAGTTGTTGTCATTTTTCGTCTTAAAAAAACAAATATACAAATACAGCGCGGAATGAATGGCCAAGCGACGGCAAACCCGCTGCAGGAAATACGGCTACGCCCCCGGGTTTTCCGTAAAACAGGGCAGGCAATGCACCCATACTTTACTTTCAGGCGCTGCAGGGCCTTTGTTTCGGAAACAAAATCATCCTTAAACTATATGAAGAGCAAAGATAATTTCAAAACCACGAAGCACGATGGCGACACTTTAGGTGAACGTGACAGCAAGCAGAAGGTGACAAAAAACCCGGCCCCGCGCCAGGCCGATCGCGAATCGATGAACACCCCACCCGAGAACGAGGTTTACGTGGACCTGGAGCCAGACGAGCTGCACCTGGGCGATGACGAGCAGCCCGAGGAGGTTGGTAAAAAAGAGAAAAACAAAAAATAGGCCTCTGGTTTACCTGAAGAAGCGGCCCGAAGTAAGGTATACTTCGGGCCGCGTCTTTTATCGCTGATCAACCGGCGGCAAGGGTCTCACCTCGGATTGTTGCGGCCAGTTAATGTTATGCCTCGAGGAGTCTACGGGCGCATTGGGCAACAGCTGCGGGCGCATGCTTTCGGGCGTCATGGCCGGGCGGTTGGAGTCGAACTGCTCTATGTTGCGCTTGCGGTTTATCTCGCTGGCCTGGTTATTCATCCGCTGCCGCAGGTTTTGGCTGGCGTCGGGGCGCAGCCTCACCCGCTCTACTGTTGGCGCTGCCGGGATTGTCTCCTGCCCCTCGCTCAGCGATGTACAGCCGGCCAGCAGCACTATACTTATACTATATCCATACTTTATTTTCATAGCTGCTTATACTTAATCCCCTCTTATCTAGGGTATTTTTGTATACGCACAGGTGCAAGCTATGGCTTATAGTTATGGCAGCAACGCAAACAGCCCGCACCCAAAGTATAGCTTATACTTTGGGTGCGGGCTGTTTATACTTGTACTATAGTATAATCAGGGATTTCAGGCCTCACTTTCTCCCCAAACATACGCATCGCCGACCTGCGTCAGCATCAGGCCGTCGGGTGCCGGGTTCACATAGCCTTCTTTGGTAAGGTGATGCTCGGCCTCTTTCTGCACATCTTTGTAGTGCGGGTAGCGCTCCTGCAGGTAGGGGTACAGCTGCTGGTAAGGCAGCACATCCCCTGCCCGGATGTCGAATTGCTTAAAGGCCTCTACAATGCACTGCGCGGTATTTTCTATATTGTCGGCTTCAGAACGTATTTCTGCCATAATTCTATACTTTTTGGTTTAGAGTTTAAGGTACGGCAGAGGGTAGTTGTTAGTTAGTTATAGTTATTGGTTGATAGTTATTCGTTGTTAGTTATTAGAGGTGGCCGGTTTATACTTGGTAAGGGACGAACAAAGGGTAACCTCCCCTACTCATTTCGATAGAGAACCCAATAACGAATAACTATCAACCAACAACTAACCTCACTTCTTTTCTGTGAAGCTAAGGGCGGCGGAGTTGAGGCAGTAGCGCAGGCCGGTTGGCTCGGGGCCGTCCTCAAACACATGCCCGATGTGGGAGCCGCAGCGGGCGCACTCCACTTCCGTTCTCACCTCGCCAGGGAAAGACCTGTCTTCCACCTCTTTTATGCGATCTTTGGCTAAGGGCGCGTAAAAGCTTGGCCAGCCGGTACCGGAGTCGAACTTAGTCCGGGAGCTGAACATGGGGTTGCCACAGGCCGCACAGGCGTAAATACCTTTCTTTTTATTGTTGTTATACTTGTTTTTGAAAGGAGGCTCGGTGCCCTCCTGCCGCAGCACATAATACTGCTCCGGCGTCAGGATTTTGCGCCACTCGGCCTCTGTTTTCACCACGGTATCCTGCAGGCTCGCGTCTTGCAGCGCCTGCCTTTCCTCCTCCTCCAACTGTACGTCGCCGGTTATACCTGTTGTGGCCACGTTCGCTGCGGCATCCTGCTCGGAGCATGCAAACATGCCCACGGATGCAAGCACTATAAAAAACTGCGCTACTCTCATACTCATACTTTTAAGGCAGGCACCTTGCTCGCAAAATACCTAACCAATTAGGAAACAAACTTTAATATAACAATGTTTGGCTCCTGAACCGTGCCATTGCGGCCCTCAAATTAATTTAATACAACCATAACCTGTTTATTTCGAAGCAAATACTAAAAGTGTGAAGGCTTTTTTGTATTTTTGCGCCTCGAAAAACCAATTCAATGCAAAATATCCGGAATATTGCGATTATCGCACACGTTGACCACGGCAAGACGACGACCGTGGATAAGATCATCCACGCCTCTAAGCTGTTCGCAGAGCACCAGCAGTTCGACGACCTCATTCTCGACAACAACGACCTGGAGCGCGAGCGCGGCATCACGATCGTTTCCAAGAACGTGTCGGTTCGCTACAAAGGCGTTAAAATTAACGTTATCGACACCCCTGGTCACGCCGACTTCGGTGGCGAGGTGGAGCGCGTGCTGAAGATGGCCGATGGCGTACTGCTGCTGGTAGACGCTTTTGAGGGTGCCATGCCGCAGACCCGCTTCGTATTGGGCAAAGCCATCCAGCTCGGTCTCAAGCCCATTGTAGTAGTAAACAAAGTAGACAAAGAAAACTGCCGTCCAGACGAGGTGCACGAACAGGTGTTCGACCTGATGTTCAACCTCGACGCTACGGAAGATCAGCTGGACTTCGTTACCCTGTACGGTTCCTCTAAAAACGGCTGGATGAGCCGCGACTGGAGAGAGAAAACCGAAGACATCACCCCGCTGCTGGATGCCATTATCGAAGAGATTCCGGCCGCGCCATACCAGGATGGTACCCCGCAGATGCAGATCACGTCGCTCGACTACTCTTCTTTTGTGGGCCGTATCGCCATTGGCCGCGTAAACCGTGGTACCCTGAAAGAAGGTATGCCGATTAGCCTGTGCAAGGCCGATGGCAGCATCAAGAAGGGCCGCATCAAAGAGCTTCATGTATTTGAAGGACTTGGCAAGCAAAAAGTTGCCGAGGTGAAGGCAGGTGAAATCTGCGCCGTGACAGGCATCGAAGGCTTCGATATCGGCGACACGATTGCCGATGCGGAGAACCCGGAGGCCATGGAGCGCATCTCGATTGACGAGCCGACTATGAACATGCTGTTTACGATCAACAACTCTCCTTTCTTCGGCAAAGAGGGCAAGTTCGTAACCTCCCGCCACCTACGTGACCGCCTGTTCAAGGAAACAGAGAAAAACCTGGCCCTGCGCGTGCAGGAGACAGACCGTGAGGACTCTTTCCTGGTGTTTGGACGTGGTATCCTGCACTTGTCTGTACTGATTGAGACCATGCGCCGCGAGGGCTATGAACTGCAGGTAGGTCAGCCGCAGGTAATCTATAAAGAAATTGACGGACAGCGCCACGAGCCAATCGAGCAACTGGTGGTGGACGTACCGGAGGAGACAGCCGGTAAGGTAATCGAGCTGGTATCGATGCGCAAAGGCGAGCTGAACGTGATGGAGCCGAAAGGCGACCTGCAGCACCTGGAGTTCACGATTCCTTCGCGCGGTCTGATCGGCCTGCGTAACAACGTGCTGACGGCCACTGCCGGCGAGGCCATCATGAACCACCGCTTCCTGGCCTATGAGCCATACAAAGGCACCATCCCTGGCCGTAACAACGGTTCCATCATCTCTATGGAGACTGGTCCGGGCACTGCTTACTCTATCGATAAGCTGCAGGACCGCGGCGTGTTCTTCGTGGATCCAGGCGAGGATGTGTACATGGGCATGGTAATCGGCGAGCACAACCGCCAGAACGACATCACGGTAAATATCCAGAAAGGCAAGAAGCTGACAAATATGCGTGCTTCCGGTTCTGACGACAACGTGAAGATCGCCCCTGCCAAGCGTTTCTCCCTGGAGGAAGCCATGGAATACATCCAGAAAGATGAGTACCTGGAAGTAACGCCAAAGAGCATCCGCATGCGCAAAATTTACCTTGACGAGAACGAGCGTAACCGCATGTCCAGAGCGGATGCGTAAGCGTCTGAAAGTATAAACACACTATAGCCCCATGCGATGATGAATTGCATGGGGCTATTTTTTTGGTTAGAACATTAGCGTACGAATGCAGGCACCTCTCCTACTTTCAACCTGACCAACCTCAGCCCGGCAACCCGGTAAAAGCGCCTGCTTACCTGAGCCGGCCCGAAAACATTACGTGCGATAAACTAGTTAGTCGAAGAACAGCCTGTGGCAAGCAGAATGTAACATCCACCTATAAAAGTATACTATGAACAAACGAAAATTAGGAAACACGACCTTACAAACATCGCCTATCGTGGTAGGAGCCAATGTTTTTGGCTGGACCTTGAATGAAAAGGAGTCCTTTGCCATTTTGGATGAGGCGTTTGAGGCTGGCTTTAACACCATCGACACCGCCGACGCCTATTCCCGCTGGGCCGAAGGCAACAAAGGAGGCGAGTCTGAGACCATTATTGGCAAGTGGATGAAGGATCGCGGTAACCGGGAGCAGGTAGTCGTCATCACCAAAGTGGGATCAGACATGGGCCAGGGCCACAAGGACATTTCGGAAAAGTACATCCTGAAAGCAGCGGAAGACTCGCTCAGAAGGCTGCAGACGGACCATATCGATTTATACTTCACGCATTGGGACGATGATAAAACCCCGGTGGAGGAAACGCTCGGCGCTTACCAGAAACTGATCCAGGCCGGGAAAGTGCGTTACATCGGCGCCTCCAACCTTTCGCCGGAGAGGCTGCGCGCCTCCCTTAAGGCCAGCCAAGCGCACGGGCTGCCGCGTTACGAAGTTTTCCAACCAGGGTACAACCTCTACGACCGCCAGGAGTACGAGCAGGGCGTGGCCCCCATCTGCCAGGAGGAAGGGCTGGGCGTGATTACCTATTATGCGCTGGCAAGCGGTTTTCTGAGCGGCAAATACCGTAGTGAGGAAGACCTGAGCAAGAGCGTTCGCGGGGGTGGCGTCAAAAAGTACCTCGACGCCCGGGGCCAGCGCATTCTGGCCGCGCTCGATTCTCTTTCCGAAAAGTATGCTGTTTCGCAAGCAAGTATAGCGCTGGCCTGGCTCATGCACAATCCGCTGGTGACAGCGCCCATCGCCAGCGCGACCAAAAGCAAGCATGTACAGGCCTTTACGGAGGCTACGCAGGTAGTGCTCAGCCCTGAGGACATGCAACTGCTCGATAAGGCCTCGGCCTATACAACATCCTCCTAAATAGCACTACACCAGGTACCCACAACCTTCTCCGGCTATTCGCCAGAGAAGGTTTTTTATTGGGTTATACTTTCACAGCAAAACAAGTACAAACTACCTGGCCCCCACCTTGTATTTTAACCACCCTACTTGCGGTTTTCAGCCTTTTGCTAATGGCATACTATTAAACATGTATAAATTCGTGCAATTTTTTATAGTTTAAACAAAATTTTATACGTTTGTTCCACTACTCAACCAAGGAAACCATGAAAAAAAGAATCTTGCTGTTTATTGGAACAATCTTGTTAGCCGCGGGCACACTTCCTGCTCAGGCCCAGTTTAACGTTGCCAACAAGATCAAAAACAAGGTTAACCAGAAAATCGATCAGAAGATTGACAAGACCATTGATGAGTCGCTGGAGGGTAAGAAGAGTACGAACAATAAAAACGCTGCCACGACAGATGAAGCCGCTACCAACGGCGGCGCCGGCAGTGCTCCCGAAACGGAAGCAGGCAGAATGAAAGCCTGGACCAAGTATGATTTTGTGCCGGGAGATAAAGTAATGTTCTCGGATAACCTGGCCGGCGAGGAAGTAGGTGAATTTCCGTCGCGCTGGGACCTGAAACACGGTAATGCCGAAGTAGCCGTGCTTGGAGACGAGAAAGTGATCAACCTGGTGCAGAGCAGCACAAGCATCACCCCGCTGATGAAAGGAGAAAACTGGTTGCCTGAAACCTTCACCATAGAGATGGATGTGTTCTTCGACAGCGACAACGGCAACGTGGCTTATGAGATATTCCTGGTAAGCGACCAAAAAACGTACAAAGAAGAAGTACATGGCGATTTCTGGAACCCCATCGACATCCGGGCCAACCAGTTAAGGTTCAAAACCTTCGGTTCCGAGTCGGAGGAATTGGCTGCCAAGGAGGTAAAAAACCAGTGGCGGCACGTGGCTATCTCGTTTAACAAGCGCAGCATGAAAGTATACCTCGACGAGCACCGCCTGATCAACATCCCGAACGTAAACGGCAAACCAACCGGCCTGCGCATTGAAGTGGACAAGCGCATTGATGCCAACACGATGATAAAGAACGTGATGATTGCCCAGGGCGGCAAGAAGCTCTATGACCAGGTTCTGGCCGATGGCAAAATCGTTACCTACGGCATCAAGTTCGACGTGAACAAGGCTACCATCCGCCCGGAGTCGGTAGGCACGCTGGCAAGTATAGCCAAGCTCATGCAGGAGCAGCCGGAGCTGAAATTTAGCGTAGAGGGACACACCGACAGCGACGGCGACGATACCTCCAACCTGAAGCTGAGCCAGCAGCGCGCGGAAGCGGTGAAAACATACCTGGTGGATCAGGGCATTGCCGCTGAACGCCTGGCCGCCAAAGGCCACGGCGAGGCGAAGCCCATCGACAAGAACAATACTCCCGAGGCCAAGTCGAATAACCGGCGGGTGGAGTTTGTAAAACTATAATCACACCGGCAGCGCCCGCCCGGGTTCTGCCACCCAATTATTCTTTCAGTATCTTTTACCAAGCCTGTTACTTAACTGTAACAGGCTTTTCGGTTTACAGATACCTGTGTTTGAACAAAGAATATTATTTAGATTTATTTTAAATAAGACTTGCATGGATGCTCCCCCTCCTATACTTTTGCCCTAATTATAATCAGTCTAAATAAGAACACCTAACCATCCATGCGCAAGTTTCTACTCCTCTTCATATGGCTATTTGCCTTGTCCGAAGGACAGGCGCAAAGCAACGCCACCATTGCCGGCAAAGTAACCACATCACAGGGCCAGCCGGTTGAGCTGCTCACCGTTGCCCTGGAAGGGACCGTGCTGGGCACGAATACCAACGCTGCCGGCGAGTTTATACTTAACAACATCAAGCCGGGCAGTTATACCTTGCGTGTGGGCGGAATCGGCTACAAGTCCTTGCGCCAGCCCATCACCCTTGGCAGCGGCGACAACCTGAACCTGCAGCTAACCATACAAGCAAGCACCAGCACCCTGGATGAGGTGGTGGTATCGGCCAGCCGCAGCGTGGAAACCCTGGACGAGACACCTGCCTCCGTACATGTGATCGATTCGCGAACCCTGCAGATTCAGTCGCAGATAAGCACCGACATTTCTAACATCCTGGCGAACTCGGTCCCCGGCCTGGCCTTCAACAGCAACACCACCAGCAACGTGGGCCAGACGCTGCGCGGCCGCAACGCCCTGGTAATGGTAGACGGGATACCGCAGTCCACGCCGCTGCGCAACGGTAGCCGCGACATCCGCACCATCGACCCTACCGCTATTGAGCGAGTGGAGGTGGTAAAAGGCGCCACCGCGGTGTATGGCAACGGCGCTGACGGCGGCCTGATCAACTACATCACCAAGCAGGCTAACACCAGCCAGCCTTTCAGCGCCTATACTTCCGTTACCGGCACGGGCAACCTTTTCCATGCTGATGGCACCCTGGGTGGCCGCATCTCGCAGCAGTTTACCGGTAAACTCAATAACTTCGACTACGTAGCCAGCGGCACCTATGAGAAAACCGGCGTACTGCGCGATGGTGAGGGAGAGGTTATCTCTCCGGTGTACGGGTTGGGTGAAACGAAAATGTACAACGGCTTTGCCAAGGCAGGCTATAATTTCAACTCCAACCACCGTCTGGAAGGCATGTACAACTACTTCGGTAGCCGCCAGAACTCGGACTATATCCTCCAGGAGGGCATCTATGGCGAAAAGCCATCTATCGGCGTGAGGGGCGAAGTACAGGGCGAGCCGGAGGGCACCAAGTATAACCACAACGCCCAGCTGCGCTACATTGGCAAAAACCTGTTCCTGAACACTAACCTGGAGCTAAGCTCTTACCTGCAAAGCTTCTACACCGTCTACGGCTATACGCCATACTTTGAGGGTGGCGGGCAATCGACCATCAAATCCGCTAAAAGGGGTGTGCGCCTGAACCTGAACACGCCTTTTAGAATTAGCAGCGGTATTGAGGGCAGCGTGGTGTATGGTGCCGATTACCTCAACGACGTTACCTCCCAGCCGCTGGTGGATGGCCGCACCTGGGTGCCGGAGATGGACCTGCACAACCTGGCTCCTTATGCGCAACTGCAGCTCAACATCCTGCAGGACCTGAATTTCAAGGCGGGCTACCGCTTCGACAATGTGTCGGTAAATGTGGATGATTTTCAGCAGTTGGTGCTGGCAAGCGGCGCTGGTGGGGACTTTGTGCAGGGTGCAAAACTGAAGTTCAATGCCAACACCTTCAACCTTGGCCTGCGCTACTCCGGGCTGGAATACTTCAAACCGTTTGTCAGCTACTCACAAGGGTTCTCTATGATAGACGTGGGCCGTTACGTACGCAGTGCCACCGAAGACTTTATCGCGCAAATGGACCTGGAGCCGGTGATCGTGAACAACTACGAGGCTGGTTTCCACAGCCAGTTCGGGATTGCCTCTTTCAGCGGTGCCTACTTTATCAGCACCTCTAAGCTGGGGGCCAACCTGATTGCCAACGAGGCCGGCGTGTACGAGATTGAGCGTGCACCGGAGCGCGTGGAAGGCTTTGAGGCGCTGGTAGACCTGTTCCTCTCCGACAAAATAACACTGGGCGTCAACGCCTCTTACAGCGAAGGCAAGGCAGACATCAACAACAACGAAAAGTATAGCGACAGCGAAGACAAGTACCTGACCAGCCTGCGCATCCCGCCGTTCAAGTTCACGTCTTACCTGAACCTGAAGCCCATCCAGAACCTGAGCGTGAACCTGCAGTGGATATACTCCGGCGAGCGCGACCGCTTTGACCGTAACGCCAAAGGCGGCTACAACTCTGGCGAGGGTCCGGTGAAGGCATTCGACGTGTTTAACCTGGCTGCCTCTTACCAGGCCACTGAAAAGCTGAGCCTGAACGTGGGCGTGGAGAACCTGCTGGACAAAGCCTACTACCTGCCACAAGCTTACTGGTATGGCCGAAACGACAACTTTACCAGAGCCAACGGCGCCAGATTTCAGTTAGGAGCAGCCTATAAGTGGTAATACTTTGAAGAAACGCGTAAAAAGAACCTTTTCCATTCACCATTGGTGCGGGCTGATAGCCGGGATATTCATCCTGGTTATCAGCCTTTCTGGCGTTATACTGGTCTTTGATGATGACATCGACGACGCTATGTTTGCCAACCATGCCAGACTGGAAACGCCGGCCAAAGCACTGCACATTGATAAATCAATTGGCTGGGTAAGGGCGGAGAACTCGGGCTGGGACATTCGGGTGCCTGCGTTGCCTGCCTCGCCAGACGAAGCGCTGCTGTACGAGCTGCGGCAGGGGCAGCTGCGCCGGTGGCTCTTCGTGCACCCTGAAACCGGGGAGAAGCTGTCTACCGTGGGACAGGCCCACAACCGCTTTTCCTACGTGGTGCTCAATATCCATTACAACCTGCTCTCAGGCACGCCGGGTAAAATCGTGGTGCTGCTGATAGGCGTGGCACTGCTGCTGCTTACCATTACCGGGTTTATACTTTACCGACGTTCGGTGCTCAAGGTGCTTACTTTCCGGCAAAAAATCAGTTTTAGCAGCCGCCGAAGCATATTTTCCGGTCTGCACCGCGTGGTAGGCGTGTGGGCATTGGCGTTTAACCTGCTCATGTGTGTTACGGGTTTATCCTTGGCTATTACGGTGGTAAATGCCGCCCTCAAAGGCGGGCCAAAGGAAATTGCTGTGCCCGAAATCACCACCTCTGTAGATGCCACCATGGCCGAAGCGCGGGCCACCTATCCCGAGTTTGAAATCACGTACCTGCGCTTTCCGGTAAATGAAGAGGGCAAGCTCCAACTGCTCGGCCGCCTGTACTCCGACCCCTCCTACTACGGCAAGTTCTACAGCAAAATACAGGCAGATTATACCACCGGTGAGCTGGGTGCCCCCTACTTTGTGCGGGACCAACCGTTGCTCGACCGCTTCCTTACCTCGCTGCACCCCGTCCACTTTGGTGATTTTGCGGGGCTCTTTGTAAAGCTGCTCTACGCCTTCTTTGGGCTGATGCCTGGGATACTTTCCATCTCCGGCTTTGTGATTTGGTACTACCGCCAGCAGCCGCAGCCGGAGCAAAAACAGGTGAGAAGGCAAGTGGTGAAGGTGGTGCGGTAGTGGTTTGTAATTGAATAATTAACCCACCCCTACCTTTTCGAGAAACAGGTCTTTTCATTCTACTTTCAAAGCTTCTAACCTCCCTGTCATTCTGTAAAGAAACTTGGTGGTAGGGAGGTTAAGCCAACACTACTGGCCAACAAGATCCTTTCAGGATGACAAAAGAGATGGGAATGCCTCCGGTGTCTGCCTCCGCTCTTTCGGATTTGCAATCAGGGAGAGCGAAGCAACTGTCCCCTTGAGGGGACCGCAGGGGTGTAAAGCTACGGAGCAAGTCACTTTAGATTGGTTGTATTATTTCCGCAGGTGTAAACACCCCTATAGCTGTCCCCTTGAGGGGACAGCTATAGGGTATGTAGCCCTCGCTCGCCTCTGGCGAGTGTGAGCTATTGCACGGCCTCTGGCCGCTAGGGTTTATACTTCTGCACTTGGTTGTGTCACGTGGCGGGACGCCACCAAATAACGCACATCACTGTTTGTGAGTATCTCAAATATACTTTATACCACTAAAAACACCGGCGCCGCAGGTTTATACTTGCGGCGCCGGCTTTTCATACTTTGATTTATACTTGCCTACAGTTTAAACTGCACCGAGAACTTGAGCCCGAACTTCCGGGTGCCTTCGTCCAGGTGGGTGAGGCGGTGGAAAGCATCCACGCGCAGGATTTTGAAGATGTTCTCGATGCCATAGCCCAGCTCCACATACGGCGTATCCCCCAGTGTTTTAAAGGCTTCCTGCCGGCTACCTGATGGTGTGAATTCCGGCATCAGCTCGAGGTTGCTTTGGCTCAGGCTGCCGTAGAGGATGTTAGCTGAGCCCAGCACGCGCCACTTGAGCTTTTTGATAAGCGGCAGGCGGTTAAACAGTAGCCCCTCGAAATACTGCTCGTAGTGCAGGGCGGCATACGTATCGCTGGCAAACTCGAAGTAGTCCATCAGGTTGTAGGTGGCGTCGTAGTAGAAGGGCGTCTCGTTGCCGGTGTGCACCTCCAGCAGCGGGTAAGGCACCGGCGAGAAAATCTTGCCAGCCTCGAGTCGGTACATCGCATTGCCCAGTCGGCCCATCACAAAGTCCTGCTCCACCCCCAGGTCCACGCGCTGGTAATCCACCGTAGCGCCCAGGGCGTTGTTCAGGCCCAGCGTATACTTCAGGCTCAGCACGGGGTAGCTACCGCTTCCCAGGCTGATGCGCTCGTTATCGTTCTCCACGTATACTTCATCCTGGGCGTAGCGCGTCAGGAAACTTACCTCGGTGGCGGTAAAGCTGCTGGCGAGCTGGTCAGGCTGAGCAGGGCCTTTTTTGTAGTAGGCAAAGTCATACTGCGGGTCGAAGTGGCGTTTGCGCAGGCTCACGCGCTCGGTTACACCGCGCAGCACATCGCGCTGCAAGTATACATTCGTCTCGCGCACCATCACCGGTTTGCGTAGCTCCCCGAACCGGGAGAAGCCCAGAAAGAATGGGCTCGAGGCCAACCGGTCAGACATCAGCCCCACCTGCTGCAAATCCTCCTGGTGCGTAAAGCCTACCTCGCTCCAGCGCTTGCGGTCAAAAATGTAGCGCCCGCCCAGGCTATACTTGTAGGCCTGGTCTTCGGTGCCATAGGCCACATAGCCGCGCAGCTCTAGTTTGTTGCTAAAGTTGATGTTCGTTTTGCCGCCTACCTGAAAACGGTGCCCCTCCACGTCGTTCAGCGCATAGGTATAAGGCCAAGGTCCCCAGCTCACTTTCCCGAAGCTCTTGTAACCGGTGCCCAGCACGGTGGCGAAATTGGTAAAGCGCTTTACTTTCGGTGTCTCGCGGATGGCGTTGATGGTGGCGTAAACCTGCTGGTCGGCCAGGCTGAGGGTGTCGTGGCGGCGTTCTTCCCAAAAGCTCTCCGCCTGCCTGCCGGCCCCGGCCAACAGCTCCACCGGCTTATCAAAGAAGTCCGGCTTCTGCGGCTGGTTGACCACCACCTTCTGGTACGAAGTATAAACTTTCGCCAGAATGCCCGGTCGTTTCGGCGTCAGGCCCACAATCTTAATCTTCACCTCGGTACCGGCGGGCATCCAGGCCTGCTCCCCTACCTGCTGCAGCTCCTGCTTCAGGGCGATGCTTTCCACGAAGTTGATGTTGGCCGATTTGCTCACGGTGGCTTCCAGTTTGCGCAGCGCATAGCCATCTGCCGTAATCCACATGCGGCCGTTAAAGGCCAAATCCTGCGGGCGCTTTTGCTTAAAGGATAGTTCGTAACACCAGTCGTCGCCGATGTAGGTACTGTCCTCCAGCTCATAGTGGTAATAGCTTTTCCAGCCATCGGCAATCGGGCTGATGAAGTTTTTCTGCAGCACACTCACCCAGTTCTGGTAAAAATTGTAATCCTGGTAGTTGCTGCCAATCACCTGCGAGACCAGCGTGCCATCCTGCAGGCCGATGCCGGTTACCTTGGTGGCTTTGATGATTTCCTTGCTGCGCTTGGGGTCGCGGGTATAGTATACATCGGAGAGCGACTCGGAGAGAAAGAAGGGCAGCAGCTTTTTGCCGTCCTCGCCGGCCAGATACATCTGCGAGTCAACCAGCGAGGTAATGGCCTTGCCTACTACGCCTTTGCCTTTCTGTTGCCCCACGTTGTCCACGTCGAGCTGCATTTTGGTATAAGCCTCGTACTGGTAGGCCGTGAGCTTGCGCTTGTCGTTAAGGTTCTTGTTGTCTATCACGCGCCGCATAATGGGCCAGGCCGGGTTTTCGCCGGGGCGTATGACTACCTCCTGCAGCTGCTGGGCGTTTGTTTGCAGCTTAAAGTCGAGCGTCTGGGTGACTACGCCTTTCTGCACGGGCAGCGTGAGGGGCAGGTAGCCCACAAAGGCAGCCGTGAGTGAGTCCGGGGTGCTGGAAAGGCGGATGTTATACTTTCCCTCCACATCCGTGGACGTACCGATGGAAGAATTTTTAACAAAGATGCCCACAAAAGGCAGTGCCTCGCCTGTGGCGGCATCGGTTACCTGGCCTGAAATGCGGGTTTGGGCCTGGCTGACCAGCGAGGCAAGTATAAGCAGGGTGAATAGGAAAAATCTTTGCAAAGCTATACTTTTTGAAGCGCGCAAAGGTAAGAGGATTTCACTGATTTACCAGCATATTTGTTTAGACAACAATAAGGTAAAGTCCTGACGCTGTTCCGGGTTTCCTGCCAGCAGGTTAACATAAGGTAAGCGTTCCAGTACGCTCTGCCTCAATAGAATTACATTGGTATAGCTATACTTGCAGCTACGCTTCCCTCTACCCAATCTTTCGTTGCCTAAAGCATCCGGCCCGTTCACGTGAAAACATTACAGACGGTTTACGTTAAATAACCTGTTTACCAGCACCTACATCGGCATGAGGCTATATTTTTGGCAGGTTATACTTGCCATCACTTTACTTACTTCCGCTGGCTGTGCCAGAAAAAACTTCTACGCCAGCACACCGGTCGTAGACGGGGAAGTATTTGAGCACCTAAAATCCAATTCTGCCACCCCGGACAGCGTGACCATACAGGCGGGGGCACATTACAAGCGCGGTTTCCTGCACCGTCTTTTCTGGGGCACCCATTACCGCCCCGTTTGGAGTGTTCCGGTTACTGTACCAGTGTTTGAGATGGACACCACCTGGGGCGGGCTGACGGTTGAAAAAAAAGGCGGCGGTTTCCAGACCACCAGCTTTACCATGGTCAGCGCCGACAACAAAACCTACGCCCTCCGCTCCCTCGACAAAGACCCCAAGGAGGTGCTGCCCGGCTTTTGGCGTAAAACATTCGTGGTGAACATCCTGCGCGACCAGATTTCGGCCTCGAACCCCTACGGTGCCCTCATTATCCCGCCCCTGGCCAAGGCTGCCGGTATTCCGCATGCCACGCCGCAGCTGGTGTATGTGCGCCCCAACGACGCGGACTTTGGCGAGCACCAGGACGTAGCCAGCAACAAAGTATACATGCTGGAGGAAAAGTATACCGACGAGCGCATGGTGGACGAAGTGACGGGCAACCCCGTGGATATCGTGGGCAGCGGCAAAATGCTCAACCAGGTTTTTGGGGATCAAAACCATTACCCCAACCAGCTGGCCTTTGCCAAGGCCCGCCTCTTCGACCTACTTCTGGGCGACTGGGACCGCCACGAGGGGCAATGGGAATGGGCTCGATATGAACGCGGCGGCAACCACTACTACCGCCCTATCCCCAAAGACCGCGACAACGCCTTTTACCGCTTCCAGGATGGCATCATCCCTTGGCTCTTCAGCCGTAACTGGGCCATCCGTAAGTTTGAGTCCTTTGACGAGGATTTGAGCGACGTGTACGCCCTGACCATCAACTCCCGGTTTATCGATGAGCGGGCACTGGCGCAGGTAACACGCGCGCAGTTCGACTCGCTGGCTGTGGCCTTGCAGCAAAGTATAACCGACGAGGTGATAGCGCAGGCGGTTAGCCAGTTCCCTGCCCCGGTGCAAGAGCTGGAGGGCGAGGCAACTAAGCGCAAGCTCATGAGCCGCCGCGACCAGCTGCGTCAGGCCGCCGACAAGTTTTATGACATCCTGGCCAAGGAAGTATTGGTCGCGGGCACCGATGGCGAGGATGTGTTTGAAGTGAAGCGGCTGAACGACGAGGAAACAGCGGTCACCGTTCGCCGCAAGTCCGACGACTACGTCTCCTTTCAGCGCACCTTTAAGCGTTCCGAAACCAAGCTCATCACCCTGCACGGCCTTGCCGGCGACGATGAATTCGAGCTAAGCGGAAAGGTAAAAAAGGGCATCAACATTAAGCTTGTAGGTGGCCGCGGAGAGGATGAAATCAAAGATGATTCGAAAGTAAGCGGCTGGGGCAAGAAGACCAAAGTATACGACACCGTACGCGGCACCGAGCTGGAGGCCGGACCTGACACCAAAGACAGACGCACCAGCGACGTGCGGGTGCATGCTTTCGACCGCGAAGGGTTTTAAAGAAGAGTAATGAGACAAACTGATTTACCTGGCTTTCTGGGCCGTTTTTATACTTTATTTTGCCTGCTTCTGCTTTCCGGCCTGGCTGGGTGCGGCAAGCGCTTCAGCCACAGTGTGCGGCAGGTGCCTGCGCCCGTCCCTGTGGCAGCCACCGTTCCGGATTACACCGACAGTACCTTAACGCTGGCAGCAGGCGAACACTATGGCCGAAGCCGCCTGCATACCTTCTTGTATGGCAAGCACTACCGCTCCGTCTGGACCACGCCTGTAGAGGTGCCGGTGCTGGATATCGGCACCGCCTATGGCGGACTGGAGCCGCTGCAGATGGGCGGCAGCCGCCAGACCATCAACCTGCGCCTGCAGGACAGCACCGGCACCGAGTATGTCATCCGATCCCTGGACAAAGAACCTGCCAGTGCCCTCCCTAAAAGGCTGCAGAAAAGCTACCTGGCCGATTTCATCCGGGATGCCACTTCCGCCACCAATCCGTATGCCCCGTTGGCGCTGCCCGCCATGGCAGAGGCCATTGGCATCCACTACCTGGAACCAGAGCTGGTGTTTGTGCCGCACGACCCGCGGCTAGGCGAGTTTATGGATAAGATAGGCGGCACCATGGCCTTGCTCGAGCGCCGGCCCGCCAAAGACCAATCCGACTACGACCCCATGGGAAACGCCTCCAAGGTAAAAAGCACCCGCTCCGCCATCACCGAGCGCCTCACCGACAACGATTCTCACTTCGACGCCAGGCTGTTTCTGCGGTCGCGCCTTTTCGACATGCTGCTCGGCGACTGGAGCCGCCACGAGGACAACTGGCGCTGGGCCGAGGAAGAGTACAGCGACAAGGCATACGTATACCGCGCCATCCCCCGCGACCGCGACAACATCTTTTTCAAGATGGATGATGGCCCTGTGCCCTGGCTCTTGCAGCGCCTGGGTGTGAAGCCCCACTTCCAGTCCTTCCACAAACGTATAAGCGCCAGCCGTCTGGAAAAACTTAACCGCAGTGGCCGCAACCTGGATGAGCTTATACTTGCCCGCCTGAGTTGGCAGGACTGGCAGCAAATTGCCGACAGTGTGCAGCAGGCCCTAACCGACGAAGTCATTGAACAGGCCTTTACCGCCCTGCCGGACACCATCCATGCGCTCACAGCCGCGTCCACTATCAGCAAGCTAAAGTCCCGGCGCGATGCACTTCCCCAAATGGCCCGCAGCTGCTATGCCACCTTGGCCAAAAAGGTACAGGTAGTGGGCACGGATAAACACGAGCGTTTTGCGGTGGAAGTGCAGCCAAACGGTGGGATACTGGTGCGCGTGTATAAGATGCACAAGGACAAGGAGGTGCAGCAGCTGCTTTACGAGCGCCTCTTCCATTCTTCCGAAACACGCACCTTGGAGCTCTACGGGCTCGGTGGGGATGACGTGTTCATTTTGAGCGGTGACGCAAGGCCAGGGATGAAGATTAAAGTATGGGGTGGTTCCGGAGAAGACCACTATGAGGCCAACAGCCCCAAGCCGGCTTCCCGCCTGCAAATCTTCGACTCCAAGTATAGAAACCGGCTGGAGGTGCCCCGCAAGGCAAAAGTCAAGCTCAGCAACGAGCAAAATGTCCAGACATTTAATGCGGAAGGCTGGCTGCTGCGGTACTACCTCGATTAGGCAAGCGGTTTATACTTTGCACTCCGTGCTAAAAAGAAATCCCCGCCCCTGGTTTATACTTCCGGAGGCGGGGATTTATACTTTATACTGTAGCGTTCTACTGCTCTTTTACGATAATAGTAGAGGAGGCCTGTGCCGTTGGCAGCACCAGCACTTCGGCCAGGTTTACGTGGGCAGGGCGTGTCACCATAAAGGCTATCAACTCGGCAATATCCTGCGCCAGCAGCGGCTGAAAGCCTTTGTACACAGCGGCCGCACGCTCCTTGTCGCCCTTAAAGCGCACCTCCGAAAACTCGGTCTCCACCGCTCCCGGGTTTACCTCTGACACCTTGATACCGAACTGCACCAGATCCATGCGCATGGCTTTGGAGAGGGCGTCCACGGCGTGCTTGGAGGCACAGTACACGTTGCCGTTCGGGTATACTTCCTTGCCCGCAATTGAACCGATGTTAACGATGTGGCCTCCGCCCTGCTCCTGCAACAGCGGCAGTACCGCCTTGGTCACGTAGAGCAGGCCCTTCACGTTAATGTCCAGCATGGCGTCCCAATCGTCTATGGCGCCATCCTGCACCGGTGCCAGGCCATGGGCGTTACCGGCATTGTTCACCAGTACGCTTACCGCGCGCCACTCCTCCGGCAACGTAGCCACCGCCTCTACCACTGCCACTTTATCCCGCACGTCAAACACCAGCGGGTATACGTTGTCTTCTCCTAAGCGCCGCTGCAAATCCTGCAGGCGCTCGTGACGGCGGCCGGTGGCAATAATCTTAAATCCGTGCTTGGCAAGCTCCACGGCAGTGGCAAGCCCAATACCAGAGGTGGCTCCGGTAACAAGTGCAATCTTGGTCATTTCCTACTCAAAGAAAAGTATAAGTGATACGTTATGGTGGGTCAGCTTGTCGATGGACCTGCTGTAGGTGCTGTTTGATAAAAGCTTGTGCTGGTTCAGCAAACCGTGGGAGAAACGCAGCTCCGGGGCAAACTTAAAGTATGGGTAGAAGATATCGATGCCGATGCCATACTCCAGCGCCAGGTCAAACTTCTCCACTTCCAGGTAATTGTCAACCTTTGCGCCATTATTGCCTTTGCCCAGGTCTATACCGGGCTTAATACCCGCCACCATGTAGGGCCTGTAGTTAGAGCGGCGCTTGGATTTATACTTCAGCAGCACCGGCAGCTCAATCATGGTGTTGCTGATTGTCTCCAGCATCACGTCCTCTGTCTCCTCTGTGGTTGGTACCTTGGTAAACTCCAGGGTGCGGCCATAAAACCCCACTCCCGGCACAAAGCGGGCATCCAGGTAATCAGCCAGGCGCACGTTCAGCACCAGGCCCGTGTAAAATCCCAGAGACTTTTTGGAGTTGATGGCTTCCTCACTGCCTGCTCTCAGACGGTCCACATACTCCTGCGAGTGGTGCACGTTATACTTGGTAAGCGGCACGGCCAGGTAAAAGCCGTAGTGCACGGGGCGCTCGTCGTAGCCGGGCTTGTTAAGGGCGTTTACTTTTTGCTGCGCCTGCGCTTTGCCGCCCAGCATCAGTAAAAGTATAAACAGACTACAAAAGGCTATTTTTTGCCTGTGTAGATAGAGCTTATGCCAAATGTGAGTGAATGCCATTTTGTGTCTCTAAATCCAACTTTATGGTAGATGTTCAGGAAGTTCTGCCCGTCCGGGAACGCCTGCACCGACTCCGGCAGGTACGTATAGGCAGCGTTGTCCTTAGAAACGAGTTTACCCACCACCGGTAGTATATTTTTAAAATAAAATTGATACAGCTGCTTCATCGGGAAGCTGCGCGGCATGGAGAACTCCAGCACCACCGCCGTTCCGCCCGGTTTGAGCACGCGGTGCATCTCCGCCAGGCCCTTCTCCAGGTTCTCGAAGTTGCGCACGCCAAAGGCCACGGTAATGGCATCAAAGGTGTTGTCTTCAAAGGGCAGGTTCTCCGAGTCGCCGTACTTGAGCTCTATCTTATCGGTGAGGCCGCGCTTGGCCAGCTTCTCCCGTCCTACGGCCAGCATGCCCTCCGAGATGTCCACGCCCGTGATTTTGTCCGGGTTCAGGCGGAGCGCCTCGATGGCGAAGTCTGCGGTGCCGGTGGCGATGTCCAGCAGCTGCTTTGGTTTTTCGGGAACGAGCAGGCTGATGGCCTTCTTCCGCCAGATAATATCGATGCCAGCGCTCAAAAAGTGGTTCAGGAAATCGTAGTTGCCGGCAATGTTGTTAAACATCGTGGCCACCTGCGATTTTTTGTTCTCGTTCTGGTCTTTGTAAGGTACTACCGCCATGGGTTGGGATAAAATGATTGTAATAAGGCAAAAATACAGTACCTAAAACTATAATCCGCAGAATATGTTCCGAAAAGTAAAAAAAGCAGGCCGGGTATGCGCCCGGCCTGCTTCTGAAGTATAGTTTTGGCTCAGGGCCAAGGTTTGGTCTTACTGCACTTCCTTACCTTTCTGTATCTCGTCGCGCTCCAGCACTCTGAAGATAGTTCTGCGGTTCAGCTGCATGTTGTCAGCAGAGGTGTTCGGCACGGCAGGTCTGCTCTCGCCGTAGCTCACCGTTACCATGCGCTTAGCCGAGATACCTTTCTTCACTAAGTAATCGAAGGCGGCGTCAGCACGGTTCTGGCCAAGGGTCATGTTGTAGGAGTCGCTGGCACGTGAGTCGGTGTGGCCTTCGATGCTGATGTTCATGGTTGGGTTAGCCTTCATGATTTCAGCAATTTTGTCCAGTTCCTGGATAGCCTCAGGGCGCAGGTCATACTTGTCGGTAGCGAAGTAGATGTTTTCGAACTTGAATTCTCCTACAGCGGCATCCGGAGCCAGGCGGGCAATGCGGGCGGCTGTCGTGTCGTCCAGCGTCACGAAGAAGTCTTTTCTAACCGTGGTCGTGTCGTCCAGCACAACAGGTACCTCTACCTCCTGTGTCTCCAGCACCTGACCGTCTAGCGACAGCTGCACCTGGTAGTTACGGCCGGAGAGCACGTTTACGCTATAGGTAGCAGAATCCGGCTTGCTCACGTCGCGGTAAGAAATCGGACGGTTGTCGGCCTGCACACCGTTAAAGATAAGCTCTACGCCTGGCAGGGTAAGGGTGCTATCGCCCATTACCAGCACACGGCCCTTAACCTCGGTGTTTTTGATGTAGTTAATCGTGTAGATGTCCTTCTCGCCGTAGCCACCGATGCGGTAAGACGACAGGTAAGCGTAGCTTCCGTCCGGAGCCAGGCGGTAGTAAGTGTCATCATCCGGCGTGTTGATTGGAGAGCCCAGGTTTACCGGACGGCCCCAGCGGCGCGCCACCGAGTCATACTTGGAAGCGAATATGTCGTAACCGCCCATGCTGTTGTGGCCGCGGGAGGCAAAGAATAACGTTCCGTCAGCAGACAGGTAGGGGCTGTCCTCGTCGAAGCGGGTGTTGATGGTTCTGCCAAGGCTCTTCGGGTTGCCCCAGTTGCCGCTCTTTTCGCGCTGCACCATGTAGATGTCCAGGTCACCGTTCTCGGAGTAGTGGCTCGTAGAGAAGAACAGCGTAGATCCGTCTGGCGTGATGTAGGCATCAGACTCAAAATCACGGGTGTTCACTTTGTCGCTGATGCTCTTCGGCGTGCCCCAGCTTCCGTCCGACTGGCGCTCGGATACCATGATATCACCGTTGTTGATTGATTGGTACAGCAACAGCTTGGTATCGTTGTCGAAGAGTTGGATAGAGGCGTCATGGCCGGCGCTGTTCAGGCCGCCTGCCACAATGCGCGGTTTCTCCCAGGAGTCCTCGCCGGTGCGGGTGGTCTCGAAAATATCCTCAAAGTACTCCCCGTCTTCAGCAGCCTTACCGCCCGTGGCTCCCTCGGCGCGCGAAGTGAACAGCAGGTAGTTATAGTCTGATGAGATAACCGGGCTGTGCTCGGAGAATGCCGTGTTCACATCACCGCCCAGGTTTTTCACGAACACATCCTTCGGGTTAGCCACCTCGCGCTTGGCGTTCTGGGCATACTGGATCAGCTGTGCCACCTCCTCTTTACGCTCTACGTTGCGCGGCTTGATGGTTTTCTGATAGTTCTTGAAGTGCTCAATGGCGCTGTCGAAGCGGTAGTTGATGTGGTCGGTGCGCCCCAACCAGTATTCCAGCTCCTTGTCCACTTTCGGGTTAAGCTCGGCTGCGCGGTACAGGTAGTCAGCCGACCTCTCCTTGTCAAAGCTCAGGTAGCTGATACCGGCAAAGTATAGCGCCTTAGCATTGTTAGGGTCTGCCGTTAACACCTGGTCATAATAAGGAAGCGCAGCACGGTAGTTCTCCTTATTAAAGAATTTGTTTGCAGTTCGCAATTGCTTTCTGGTGCTTTGCCCCGATGCGGAAGTGGCCATAAGGCATACCACGGCAAGCAGCAGAGATCCCCGCGAGAACGTTTTGGCTAAATAATTCATGTGATAAAGGGTTTGTTATACTTTCCTAAACTAGTGGTGATTTAAAAAATCTCCTGAGACATTAGGCAGCTCCAAGCGGGCTGCCGGGATATTCCAGCATCTATACGAGATATATATATTTTAGTATATCTGAAATACATATCTCTCCCTTAAAAATTTGGCCGGTGTACGTCTGGCAATCCGGAAATAGTAAGCGGGTTTCCGGAAGCCCTGCATCTAAAAGAGGCAGGTATAGGTATAAAATTACTCACACGAAATTGAATCAGCAGCAAATATATACAATATATTATATAAGCAAAGTATATATGACCATAAATAAGGCAACTTTACCCCAATAAGGTATACTTTTTAAAATATTTCCGGGGGAGCTCAGGATAAGGTGGCCCGGGACTAAATGTTACGTGTTTTTTTGCGTTTCAGAGCTGAGAGTGGTACCTGCCAAACACCACGGAGAATTAATTTGCTACCTTTGGGGTTTTACAACAGGATTGCCGCCCAAACTTTGGAAGAAGTGCGGACAAAGAGGCGGCTTTAGCTACCACAACACACAGCAGCATGGTAATAAAGGAAGCACAGTTTTTGATGAGCAACACCAAGGTGGAGGCCTGCCCGAAGCCGGACAAGCCGGAGTATGCCTTTATCGGGCGATCCAACGTGGGCAAGTCGTCGCTCATTAACATGCTCACAAACCAGAAGAACCTGGCCAAGACCTCGGGGCAGCCTGGCAAGACGCAGCTCATCAACCACTTTCTGATAAACAACGAGTGGTACCTGGTGGACTTACCGGGCTACGGATACGCCAAGGTGAGCAAGCGCTCGCGCGAGGAGTGGCGCCGCATGATAAACTTTTACCTGCAGAAGCGCGAGAACCTGGCCTGCATGTTTGTGCTGATAGACAGCCGCCACGACCCTATGGCGCAGGACCTGGAGTTCATACACCAGCTCGGCAACATGGGCGTGCCTTTTGTGATTGTGTTCACCAAGCTCGATAAGCAGTCGTCCATCAAGACGGACTCAACCATCGCTGCCTGGAAGCGTAAACTGCGGGAAACATGGGAAGAGTTGCCGCAGATGTTCCGCACTTCCTCAGAAAAGCAGATCGGCCGCGACGAGATCCTCAGCTTTATAGAAGAGGTGAACGCGCAGGTGCAGAACCAGCCCTGAGGCAGCGGACATTGGTTAGCATTTAAGAGTGTGGCAGCAGGACCCGTGATGTAGAAAATTTTAAATGTTTACCCTTATGAGAACTGGAATTTCGTTTTTGTTTCTTTTATTTGCCATGCTGGCAGTAACGGCGGCAAACGCCCAAAACACTGGCAAAGCCACCGCGCAGGCGGCCACGGAGGATAAAGTATGGATCCCTGGGAAAGCCGTACCGGTGGCCGAGTACTACGAGGGTGGCCAGGAGGCAATGTACCAGGCTATTTATAAAGAGCTGCAGTACCCCATGCTGGCTAAGCGCAACCGCGTGCAGGGCGACTGCATCATCAGCTTCACCCTGAACCCGGATGGCTCCACCACCAACTTTAAGGTACTGCGCAATGCCGGCGCCGGCACCGGGGAGGAGGCGCTGCGGGTGGCCAAGCTGCTGAAGTTTAAAGCCCCCGGCTACGGTGTGGATGCCAGTATTCCGATAATGTTTAAACTATAACCGACACAAGACATATTACCTATGCCTATTGATTTAAGACAAGTTGCAGCAGTTTCCGGCCAAAGCGGCCTTTACCGTGTAGTGAAACCTACACGCACCGGTGTGATTTTGGAGAGCCTGGAGGACACTCCGAAGACGATGGTAGCACAGGCGCGCCACCGCATGTCGCTGCTCGACGAGATCTCGATCTATACCACCGACGGAGAAGGCACTGTGCCGCTTGCCGAGGTGTTTGACCGCGTAAACGAGAAGTATGGCGAGGACCTGCCCCTGGGCGACAAGCCATCGAACGAGGACTACAAGGAGTTTATGAGCAACGTGCTGCCAAACTTCGACGAGGACCGCGTTTACGTATCGGACATGAAGAAACTGGTAAGCTGGTACAGCATCGTGAGAAAGCACGTTGGCTTTACCGAGGCTGCCAAGTCTGAAGAATCAAAGGCGGAAAAGAAACCAGCGGCCAAAAAGGAAGCTGAGGCTAAAAAAGAAAAGGAACCCGCTGAGAAAAAGGCTCCCAGCAAGAAGAAATCTGAAAAGGAAGCCTAACCTATAAGAAAAGCCCTCCCGCACGGAGGGCTTTTTTGTTGCTGCTGGTTTATACTTTGAGCTTTTATACTTTAGGCAAATTATACTTTTGCGGGCTGGCTGAAGTATAAAGTATAGATGCTGTGATTTATACTTACGTGAAGGTGTAAACCCACCCCCGCCCCGCCCGAGAGGGGAATTCCTGTACCTGTATTCCAGCCCCCCTTCCTCTGAAAAAAGATCCCTTAAGTCTACAAGTAACTGTCCCCTTGAGGGGACCATAGGGGTGTAAGGCCAGTGGCAAGAGTCTTCACTAAAAGTAAACCCAACCCCTTAAGGCTACTCTCGCTAACTCAAAACTCGCGCTTTGGCTAGCCCAGAGGAGCGAAATCGGGGAACGATTGTCATCCCCCTACCCCCTTCGAAGGGGGACTTGGCAGAAGTATAATTCCCCTCCTTGGAGAGGTTAGGGGTGGATTAAGCGGGCCCAGCAAGTATAAAAACCAGAAGTATAAAACCACACTCCATTCTCTGGCCAAAGTATAAGTATAAAACATTTGCCGCCTTCAGCTATTTATACTTGCAGCAACAATTTCTAAAGTATATGTACCTTTACGCAATGCCTTACTCCCCTGCCCTGCTTGCAGGTACCACCAACCACCTGCAGCGTATTTTTGACGTGGAAAACCTGCCAGCCACCAACCTGGAGGCGCTGGAGTTTAAGCTCGCGCACATCGTGCAGCAACTTCTGCGCAACGACTTCAGCCGGCTGCTGCACATCCTCTACCGCATCGACGTGGACGAGCAAAAGGTAAAAGAGGCCATGATTGACGCCGACGAGGAAATCATTGCCACCCGCATTGCCCGCCTTATCATCAAAAGAGAAATACAAAAAGCCGAGATAAGACTGCGGTACAGCGGGCACTAAAGCAAGAAAGGCAGGAAGCGTTGCGCCTCCTGCCTTTGTGATGTTGTTAGTCAGATTACTAATTCCAGATGGGTGGGTTGGGTTAACTTACGGCTAGTTCAACTTTCAAAAACTCCTCTGCCTTGTCTACCATCTCTGGCGAGCCGATAAACAGCGGGCAGCGCTCGTGTAGTTCGGTAGGTACCAGCTCCATAATGCGCTGCGAACCGTTAGTGGCCTTTCCGCCCGCCTGCTCTGCAATAAAGGCAAGCGCGTTGCACTCGTACATCAGGCGCAGCTTGCCGTTGGGAGCTTTGGCCGTGGCTGGGTAAATGTAAATACCTCCTTTAATCAGGTTACGGTGGAAATCGCCTACCAGCGAGCCAATATAGCGCGCCGAGTACTCGTTTTCCTTGCAATACTGCACATACTGCTTCACGCCCTCCGGGAAAGAGTTGTAAGTGCCCTCGTTGATGGAGTAGATCTTGCCCGTTTTAGGAGTGCACATGTTAGGGTGCGACAGGAAAAACTCGCCCAGCGTGGGGTCGTAGGTGAAGCCGTTTACGCCTGCCCCGGTCGTATACACCAGCATGGTAGATGAGCCGTAGATAACGTAACCGGCTGCCACCTGGCGCGTGCCGCTCTGCAGGCAGTCCTCCATGGTGCCATCGCCGCCTTGATCGGAAATACGGCGGTAGATGGAGAAGATCGTGCCGATAGACACGTTCACGTCAATGTTGGAGGAGCCGTCCAGCGGGTCGATGGCCACGATGTACTTGCCGCGGGTGTTGCCGGTCTGGATAACCTCGTCCTCCTCCTCCGAAATGATGGAGCATACCTCACCGCCGTTGCGCAGGGCACGTATAAAGCGGATGTTCGCGATCACGTCCAGCTTCTGCTGGTCCTCGCCCTGCACATTTTGCTGGCCGTAGGCACCAGTTACATCAAGCAAACCTGCGCGATTTATCTCGCGGTTTACGATCTTTGCAGCCAGGGCAATGTCGCGAAGCAACTGAGACAGCTCCCCCGTCGCGAAGGGGAAGTCCTCCTGCTTCCTCATAATAAACCTGTCGAGTGTCGTTCCGACAGGCAGTCCTAATTTTTCATTCATGTTGATAGGTTTTACTGATAGTAAGTAATTTACAAAAATATCATTTTTAGACTATATTCCGAGAGCCCTGCGTCTACGATATATGAATACAGAAAGGATTAAAGTATACAAGTTTGGCGGCGCTTCCGTTAAAGATGCCGCTGCGTTCCGCAACCTGGCCCGCATCATCCAAACCCAGGACGACGGGAGCCGGCTGCTGGTGGTTGTCTCTGCCATGGGCAAAACCACCAACGCCCTGGAGGCGCTTCTCGGGCTGGCCTTCCGCCAGCAGGATTTTAGCGCAGAGCTGGAGCAGCTCAAAGCATACCATCTGCAGGTGCTGCAGGAGCTCTTTTCGGAGCAGGGGCACCCGGCACACGAACGGCTGGAGCACCTGTTCGATCTACTCCGCACCAGGCTCAGCGAAATCTCCCCGACCGATAATTTTGATTGGGTATACGATCAAACAGTAAGTTTTGGCGAACTTTTTTCCGCCACCATTCTGCATTATTTCCTGGCCGAACAGGATGTTTACAACTCACTGATAGACAGCAGGAAGTACATCCAAACCGACAATAACTGGCGCGAAGGGAAAGTAGATTGGGCCTGGACCGAGCGCCTGATCCGCCGCGACGTGCCGCAACTGCTGCAGCAAGGGCTAGTGGTAACGCAGGGCTTCCTGGGCGGCACCAACAACGGCCATACCACCACGCTGGGCCGCGAGGGCTCCGACTTCAGCGCCGCCATCTTTGCCTTCTGCCTCGATGCCTCGGAAATGGTGATCTGGAAAGATGTGGCCGGCCTGCTCAACGCCGACCCCAAGCACTTCCCCGACACGGTGCGCTACCCGGAAATCTCCTATCAGGAGACAGTGGAGATGGCTTATTACGGAGCCTCGGTCATCCACCCCAAAACCATCAAGCCGCTCGCCAACAAGAAAATACCGCTCTACGTGAAGTCGTTTCTGGACCCCGAGGGCGAGGGCACCAAGATCTGCGACTGCCGTTTTGAGGTACAGGCCCCGGCTTATATTATAAAAGAAAACCAGTGCCTGGTGTCGTTTGGGGTGAAGGATTTTACCTTTATCTCGGAGAAGAACCTGGGCACCATATTTAACGCGCTCTCAGAGCTGCGCATCAAAATCAACCTGATGCAGAACTCGGCCATCTCCTTCTCCATCTGCACCGACTACAACCCTGAGCGCCTGGAGCGGCTGATGCAGACCCTGCAGGACCAGTTCGTGATCCACTACAACACCCAGCTGCAGCTCTACACGGTTAAAAACTACAACGCGGAAAGTATAAAACGCATACAGGAGGGCAAGGAGGTGCTGCTGGAGCAGCGCACGCGTACTACTTTCCAGATCGTGTGCCGCTAGTTTATACTTTGAGTGTTTCTATACTTGCCGCAAAAAGCTAACTTCATACGTCATAACCGAAACCTATCACTACAATGGAATTTATACTTGTAACCCCACAGGCGCAGCCGCACGTGGCGCTTATCCAACTCAACCGCCCCAAAGAACTGAATGCCCTGAACCTGCAGCTCATGGGCGAGCTGCGCGATGCCCTCAAGGCACTAGACGAGGACGATGCCGTTCGCGTGATCATCATCACGGGCAACGAGCGCGCCTTCGCCGCCGGAGCTGACATCAAGCAAATGGCCGGCAAAACCGCCATCGACATGCTCAACATCGATCAGTTCTCTACCTGGGATCAGATCCGCAAGACTAAGAAGCCGATCATCGCGGCGGTTTCGGGTTTTGCCCTGGGTGGCGGCTGTGAACTGGCTATGACCTGCGACATGATTGTAGCCTCGGAGACAGCGCAATTCGGTCAGCCGGAGATCAAGATCGGCGTGATGCCCGGCGCCGGCGGCACGCAGCGCCTGACCAAAGCCATCGGAAAAGCCAAAGCCATGGAAATGGTGCTGACCAGCAGGTTTATGAGCGCCGTAGAAGCCGAGAAGCACGGCCTCATTAACCGCGTGGTGCCAGTGGAGCTATACCTGGAGGAGGCTTTTAAACTGGCCTCCGAGATTGCGCAGATGTCGCCGGTGGCAGCCAAGCTAGCCAAGGAAGCCGTGAACCGCTCTTTCGAAACTAACCTGGACGAGGGTTTATACTTTGAGCGCAAGAACTTCTACCTCTGCTTCGCCTCCGAAGACCAGACCGAAGGCATGAACGCCTTTGTGGAGAAACGCAAGCCGGAGTTTAAGGGAAGGTAGTTTGGGAGTTAGAGAGTTGGGGAGTTTAGGAGTTGGGAAGTTAGAAGGTTAAAAAGTTAGAAAGTCATCCAACCACCCCTGACCCCTCCTTGTCCAAGGAGGGGAGCTTATTCTTACTGCTTCAGGCGTTGCCATCATTGCCCCGGCTTTTTACTTGTCATCCTGGGTGGATCTTGGTTGAAGGGAGGTTAAGCTGAAGCTGCATCACTTATACTTTAGCTGAAGTAGTAGCAGACTCCCCGCCTTGGCTAAGGAGGGGTTGGGGGTGGTTCGACCCGGAACTGCAGGAGTATACTCTTCCTACCGCAAGTTTAGCAATGCGCAACTTGTGGTAGCTTTGGCTGCAGTTTGAAACTGCTTTGCTTTGAAAAAGCAAGGTTGCCACGGCTTTGGCTATACTTTATACTTTGGGTAAAAGGCTTTCATACTTCACCTCTGAAGTCTGTAGAAGTATAGATTGTTGGTGAAAACACCACCAATGGCGGGAAAAGGAGCAGGCCATACTTTAGCTATAGCGAATCGAAGTATAGAGTGTCTGCTTATTTATACTTTTCTGCTCGCGCAGAAAGCAAGTTGCAAACTTGCCTCATGTACAGCCACATTTACGCTTCGCTAAACTTGCGGCAGAAGTATAAACTCAGAAAGCACTACCCACTTTCTAACTTTTTAACTTCCCAACTTTCTAACTAAAAAGACGCAAGGTATTGCGTCTCTACAACTCCCCAACTCTCTAACTCCCAAACTCCTAAACTTTATTAACTCTTAACTTTTAACTCTTAACTATAAGCTCTATCTTTGCAGGAACTTTTCCTAAGTAAGAAACATTCTTATCTAGTATGCAGCACAACCAGACCCGAGACGAATTGCGACAACGCCTGCTGGAAGGTGGTTTGAAAGCCACACACCAGCGCATTGTGGTGTTCGAGGCAGTGATGGAGCTGCATGGGCACCATCCCACTCCCGAGGAAGTATACCAGCACCTGCGGCCCGCTAACCCAACTCTTTCACTAGGCACGGTTTACAAAACCCTGGACACCTTCGTAGAGACAGGCCTCATCAAACGAGCACTTTCGGAGAAAGGCGGCAAGCGCTACGATGCCAACACGCACGTGCACAACCACATCTTCTGCAGCAAAACCAAAGAAATTGTAGATTTTGAGGATGAGGAGCTGGAGCAGCTGCTCACCGAGTTCTTCAGCAAACGAAAACTGGAAAACTTTGAGATTAAGGGCTTTTCGGTGCAGCTGACGGGGAATAAAGTGGAGCCCGATAAACAAATACGCATTTCAAGAGTTTCAAAATAGATTATTCAAAACCCTAAAAACTAAATAACACATGGCAGTATTAGTTGGTAAAAAAGCACCTTCTTTTAAAGCAACAGCCGTTGAGAACGGAGAATTTGTAGAGAACTTCTCTCTGGAGCAGTACATTGGCAAGAAGCACGTAATTTTCTACTTCTACCCAATGGACTTCACGTTTGTGTGCCCAACAGAGATCATCGCCTTCCAGGACAGAATGGAAGAGTTTGAGCGCAAGAACGTAGCCGTAGTAGGCTGCTCTACTGACACGCATTTCTCTCACTTCGCATGGCTGAACACACCACGCAACCAGGGTGGTATCGAGGGTGTAAACTACCCACTTGTAGCAGATGCTTCTAAAACTATCGCGCAGAACTACGACGTGCTGGCTGGTCACTACGACTACAACGAAGAAGGCGAAGCAGTATTTGTAGGTGAGCCGGTTGCTTACCGCGGTCTGTTCCTGATCGACAAAGAAGGCGTAGTTCGTCACCAGGTTGTAAACGACCTGCCGCTTGGCCGCTCAATCGACGAGGCTCTGCGTATGGTAGACGCCCTGCAGTATTTCGAAGAGAAAGGCGAAGTTTGCCCGGCCAACTGGTCTGAAGGCAAAGAAGGTATGCAGGCTACCAAAGAAGGTGTTTCTAACTACCTTGCAAAGCACTAAGCTTTAAGTAACTTATTGATAGAAAAGCCCCGGCGATTGCCGGGGCTTTTTGTTTTTATACTTTGTCTTGGCCGGTTTACTGCTTCAGCCACAGGGCACCGTTCTTGGAAGTATACTTCCCAATTTTGCCTTGCGCGTGCAGGTTCTGCAGGTATACTTCGGCCTCGCCGGTTTTCATACCAGAGATAACGGCAAACTCCTTGGTGGTAAGTGTGCTATACTTAGCAAAAACCGAAGTATAGGCTGTTTCATACACCTGCTTTTTTGCCTCCGGGTGCAGCTGCAGCAGCGCCTGCTCATACTGCTCGTAAGGGCGGGAGCCGTATACCAGCACGCGGTTATCATTCTGATCAGATACAAAGATGGTCGGGAAGCCGCGCACGCCCAACTGACGCGCCAGCGCCAGATCTTCTTGGAACAGCGTTACTGCCTTGCCTTCAAAATCAGACTTCAGCTGCGCCACATCCAGGCCAGTCTGCTCGGCGGCCAGCGCCAGGTTTTCCCAGCGGGCAATGTTTTTCTTCTCCAGGAAGATCATCTCCTTTATCCTTCTCAGGAACTTCACGGCCTTGTCCTCGCCCTGCAACTGAGCTGCCTTAAAGGCGATGGAAGGCGGGTAAGAGGATGGCAGCGGGTCTTCCAGCCACAGGTCGCCGTCTATTGGCATTTCGTAGTAGGCGCCGGCCTCTTCCCAGTGCTGGGCTACGCTGGCAGGTCCGTTTACGTCGCGGCCGCCGTAGGCTTCCCAGCTTGGCAGCAAGCCGCCCATGCGGTACTCTACTTCAAAGTATGGGCCGTACTCCAGCGCCAGTTTCTTCAGTTGCGGATCGATACCCCAGCACGAGGAACAGATCGGGTCGGTAAAGTATAGCAGCTTGATCGGCTTCTGCGCAGCGGCAATGTTAGTTTCTTCTGTGGTTTCCTGTGCTACCGGCATTTCGCAAACGCCAGTCTCCATATCGCAGTGCATGATTGTTGGTTTTGTCTCCATGGTCTTCTTATCTTGGTTAAACTTTGTATAAGGCGGCCTGTTAGCTTAGTAACCAACCGGCCGTGCTGAACTTCTTTTACAAAGGTCGGCCTATACTTTAGGAGAGTCAATTAGTCAAAAAAACATGACTACCAACAATTTTTCGCAGGAGGAGGCAAGCTGCCCCGCCGAGGGCATTCTGAAGCAGTTATCGGGAAAGTGGAAGCCGCAGATTTTCCGGCTGGCGCTGGACGGGCCGGTGCGGTTTAATGGTTTGCTGCGCCAGTTGCCGGGCTCTAATAAGCAGTCGGTGGCGACGGCGCTGAAAGAGATGGAGGAAGCTGATATCCTGGTGAAGACCGTGGTACAGGAAAAACCGCTGCACATAGAGTATACTTTGTCGGAGAGAGGGCAGGCGATGGTGACGGTGTTCCGAAGTATGGAAGGGTTCCTGAGCTAAGGCTTAGACCAGCTTGACCAGCCACATCCCGGCAAAGGTTGCCAGCAGGCCCAACACCACGCTGGCCAGGATGTAAAGTATAGCCTGCCCGTACTGCTCTGCCTGCAGCAAGTAAACCGACTCCATCGAGAAAGACGAGAAAGTGGTAAACCCACCCAGGATACCGGTAACCAGGAAGGGCCGCCATTCCGGTGCCAGCGTTCCCCTGGACAAGACAGCCACAATGAGCCCGATAAGAAAGCAGCCCAGTATATTTACCCCCAGCGTACCGAATGGAAACGCAGCGCCAGACCGTGTCTGGATAAGCAACGAGAGCAGGTAGCGCGCCACACCGCCCACAAAACTGCCTATCCCTACCGCTAAAAGTATCTTCATCAAAATTTATACCTGCTCTAAGGCAGTAAATGGTACAGTGAAAGTATAAAAACCACTCCTAGCCTCTTCAGGGGTCAGGAGTGGGTAAATCGCAAATGAGTTGCTTAATATTTCTGCTCGTAGTCGTAGTTTACCATCCACTGGATGCCGAACTTATCGGTGAACATGCCGAACAGCGCGCCCCAGAAAGTTTTGTTCAGCGGCATCGTTACCTTGCCACCTTCCGATAATCCATCGAACAGACGCTTGGCCTCTTCCTCATTCTCGGCGTTGATGGAGATGGAGAAATTGTTGCCCATTACGGTGGCATGTCCGAACGCCTCGGATGAGTCGCTGCCCATCAATGTAGTCTCCTTGCTGATAGGCAGGGAAATGTGCATGATTTTGTTTCCTTCTGATTCCGGAATCGGGTTCTCGGAAGGCATGTCTTTAAAACGGCCTACATACGGAAAATCGCCGCCGAATACGGATTTGTAGAAGTTGAAAGCTTCTTCGCAGTTACCTGTAAAGGTGAGGTAAGGACTGATGGATGCCATGGTATAGGTTAGTTAAGTAGTGATGAAGCTAAATAAAGAGCCGAGGAATACTTTAGTGACGGATAAACCTGCACAGCCAGCATTTAAGAAACATATAGCTCTTGTCAAATATAAGATAATTATCCCATTTGCCGCCAGGCACGAGGCTTTGCATTTAAAGGCATGCAAGTATAAAAGGAGGCGAAAGGCTAGGGCTAACCCGGGAAGGTGCCGGCCTATACTTTCTGCAACAGGATGGTCAGGATGCGCGGGATGCCGGTGCGGTCGTTGTTGTCGAAGTACTCGTTTACATCCACCAGCTTTAGGCCGTGTCGCCGGGCAGCCTGCACAAAATCGGATACGTGGTGGGTGTAGCACTCCACCTCCTGCCTCCCCTCCTCCGTGTCGAAGCGGGCCTTGGTGCCGCTGTATTGCTTAAAGGGATGCAACTCGCCGATGTACACGTACCCGCCGTGGTTCAACGCGAGGGCCGCCTGCTTAAAGGTATGCTCCAGGTCCGCGATGTGCTCCAGCACCAGGCTAAAGCTCACTAAATCATATGGCTGCGCGACAAAACTCCAGTTTTGGGTGATGTCGGCAAGTATAAAATCGGCCTTGTTGGAGCTTACTTTCTTTCTGGCCCGCTCCAGCATCTGCTCCGACAAATCCACAGCCGTGACCTGCAGCGCCCTTCGCACCAGCCATTCGGTGTTTTTGCCTGTACCGCAGCCAATTTCCAGACATCTATCAAAAGCTATACTTCCCAATGTAGCGCGCAGGGCCATCGCCTCCAGGTCGCGGGTGCGGTTCTTGTTCGTGTCGTATTGCGGGGCCCAACGGTTGTAGGCTTCTTCTATGCTCATAATTCTTTCAACATCCAGATGGTGCAGGCGTAGTGGCCGGAGTTGCCCAGTGCGTGCGGCAAAGATACAAAACCTGCTTTCTCATACATTGATACGGCCTTGGCCAGCTCAGGAAACGACTCTAAGTAGAGCTGCGTGTAACCAAGCTCCCTGGCTGCTTTTATACTTTGCTGCATTAATTCGTGGCCAATGCCCTTGCCCCTGGCCTCGGCAGCGAGGTAAAATTTCACCAGCTCCGCGCAGCCTTCGGGCAAGCCATCGGTGGGATATACGCCGCAGCCACCAAGTATCACGCCGTCTTCTTCAGCAACAAAGTAGGCGCTGGCCGGGTTTTGGAAGAGCTGATACAAGGCGTCGGTGGTCGGGTCAGTATACACCGTACCGGGCTTATCAATCTTAAACTCCCGGAAAACCTGCCGGATTAGCGTGGCCAGTGGCTCGTTGTCTGTGGGCTGGATGGGGCGGATGGTGAGGGACATAGGTCTGTTATACTTTTAGCCGTAAACTACTCAAAATTGCTCTCGTTTATGTCTCCACCAAACCCGATTTTATACTTCCACTGTTGATGCCCGGGTAACCTAGCCCCGTAGTAAAGGCAGACTGCAGCACCTGAACGAGCCGCCCGTGGCCGGCGCTGCATCAAAGGTTATTTCCGTTACCTCTATGCCTGCCTTCCTGATTTCCTCGTTGATGGGCTTGCACAGCGGATGGTCGCGGCTGATGATCCGGTCCTGCGACAGCGACAGGATGTTGGTGGCCAGTTCCCGCTGCTGCTCCTTGTTCACCCGGATCAGGTCGTAGCTGTCCAGTATCTCACGTGGAACCTGCCTGAAGCCTTCCTCATAAATCAGCGCCGCCTTACCTCCCACAGGATTGAACATGCAGTCCAGGTGCAGCACGTTTTCGCCTTCTGCGAGGGTTCGCGCCTCTACCGGCACCACGTTAAAGGCATCGCCAAACTGCTCCTCCAGAAAAGCCACGCCCTCGTGGTTCGTGCGCTGCGACACAGCCACAAAGATGTTCCCTTTGTCTACCAGTATGTCGCCGCCCTCTATAAAACAGGAGGGTGAGTCAGGGATGATGATGTTGGCTTCGTGGCCGGGGATGTCGTGCAAGTAGCGAAAAATACCGGCGCTCTCGTAGCGGCGGCTCCTTTTTACCATGTTGCAGAGCAGGAACTTCTCCCCTATCACCACACCCAGGTCGCGCGGCGTGAGCTGGTCGTAGACAAACTTGCCCACGTAATCCGGCACCAGCACCTCTACGCCCGCCTCCGTCAGCACCCGCCTGAAAGTATCGAACTCCTCCTTCAACTGCTCTTTCTGCGGCAGCCCCTGCTTCTGGTCCTCGTTCACCAGCTCCACATAGGCCGGGGCCTCACTGTAGTTCTCGTACCTCCCGATAATTACTTTCTGTAGCGTATCGGTTTCGCTGTATTGCCTGATGGTCTTACTCAATTCTATACTATCTAATGATGCTTTCTGCGCTGCAAAAATAAGACCTTAAATTTGATTTGTTATACTTTATACTTTGGAAGGATGGATGATTGAAGAAGGGTTTCCTGGATTACAGCCATAGCAATTAGCAGTTACCGGCTGCGAATATATATCTAAATTAGTTCAGGCTCTAAGGCTGTCTCTACCACTTTACCTTTACTTTTTGTTACCTTATAAGCCTTATCTGCTTTATTTTGTGTGACGACTCTTTTCAATTGGGTGCCTTCAAAGTAAAGACCGGCTGTTTCGTCACAGGCATACCCCGGAAGCAACGTACCTTCTTCAATCATTTTCAAGTATAAAGGACGCCTTTCAGCTTCGGTATGGTAGTGAGGACAGTTACTTCCTTTCAAAAATCCCAATCCTTTCACAGCAGTATACTCCACTGGCCTGGAGTCAGAAAGTCCTTCTTCAAACCAGCAAATCGCTCCCGCACTGGGTCCTGATAAAACGATTCCTTTCTCCCAGGCTTTCCTGAGGATAACGTCAATTCCATGGGCTTTCCATAAAGCTACAGCATTCAGTGTGTTGCCGCCTGTAACCAGAATAGCATCCATTTGCAGCAATGTTTCTTCGAAAGGTGTTTTCTGTTCGGTACTTGAAATAAACACCTTCTGCACAAAGGGTTGTAGCGGCAGTTCTTTCGCTATTTCAAACCATTTGTTGATGTATGCTTCACTATCTCCCATGGGAGTAGGCAGGAAACATATTTTAGGATTTTCTTTTCCTGTAAGGGAAATTAGGTAGTTGATGGTTTTAAGGTCATACCCTCCACCGGTTATAAATAGCCTCCTTATTTCCCATTTCTGTGCAAACAACTCCGCATTTGCAGCGATAGAAATGCCAGCGGTTGCAACGGCTGTATTTCTTAAAAAGTCTCTTCTTTTCATGTTTTGGAGCTTTCAGATAACGGCCGCGTGCTTAAGATGCCCGCAGCGTCAGGAGGGTAACTTAAGCATTGTGTTTGTAACAGGCTTTTATTTGACTGGCGCAAGTTTAGCGAGATTTTTTAAGTTGGCCTTATGCTGTCTCGGAGTATATATTTTTGGTACCTGCATTACTATGATATCGTAACCGTTCGCCGTCTGTCTCTCTTGTTCACTAAGTTTACGGTATGAAATCACAGGATTTATACCTTTATCCAAATAGTCAAAAATAAATTTTTTAAGGAAATAGTCTTTGTGGTTAATTTCATTTCCAGAATGCCCTGATATAAATGCAACTTTCTTGTCCTTAAAACTGAAGTGAGTCTTTTTGTTTATCAGCAATGAGTCAAGAAGTCGTTGCTCTTTAATTGTCAAATTAGACTTAATTTCTTGTCCAAACGAAATATATTGGAATACCAGGTTTATAAATATGGTACATGTTAATATTAATAAACATCTTTTCATACGATATGGTATTTGTTTTCGGCTTGAGGCCAACGATACTCGTACTGCCAATGAGCGCAGCGTAGCCAATCATAAAGCTGCACCAGGTTACCCAAGCAGGCTTCCTGGTTTACTCCTTTAATGCTTTCTGGATCAAGCTATTTAAATCTGCTTCGTTAAACTCTCCATGAAATAGCACCTTGCCCTTCTTGTCTAAGAGGACAATTGTTGGGAAAAAACTAATGCCGTATTCCTCGGCCACTTTCTGTCCCTTGTAGACGGTCTTATAAACTGGCCTAGTTCTTTGGTTAAAGTTCTGAATATCTTCCGCTTTGTCGTGTAGATTAACGCCTAAGACCGCAAGATCTTTCCCTTGAAATTTTTTAGATAGTGCATTGAGCTTTGGCACAGCCGCTATGCAGTAGCCGCAGTTCTTAGTCCAGAACTCAAGTACTACTACTTTTCCTTTCAGTTGACTAAGGCTCAATGACTGGCTGCTGTCAAACAAAGGGAGTTCCCAGGCTGGTGCAGGCGAGTGCAACGCCAAAGGCACAACCGGTTTCTTGTGTTCCAGGTCAAAATCTGTTGTATAACTGGAGAAATACCACGAAAGCTCGGACGGGCTGTCGGGGTTAGTGCTAACATCACGGAACACTGATCTTGTAAAATCTCTGTTCACACTGTTACCCTGTATCATTTGAACAGGCATCAAACTGCTCTTGTCAATGATGATATCATATATCATTCTTCTATCAAGGCTCAGCTTTGAAAACCCACCCAACCGCTCGATTGTGCGACTATTTAGCACAAGTTTAACCAAATAGAAATCCTGTTCTGCTATACTTGTATCGGAGACACTTTTGATGATATCCTGATCTGCGACGAGAGCCGGTATCGTCTTTCTAAGCGTTACCAATGAGTTATGGAAAGGGGTGATGCCTGCAAAATTCTCAAATTTAGGCGTCACATTTACGGTCATGGTCTTCCGTGCCTTGTCCAGGTTAAAGCTCTCTGAGCCGTTGTACACGAACTTACCATTCTCACTCTCCACCTGGTACTTGAACCCAAGCAACGCATCAGGGGCTGAAAAATCCAGGAAAGCAGTACCCGAAATGCTTTGGTTATAGTTCTCGGAAGCGTAGTTAAGTTCTAAAAGGTAATCATACCGTATTATTTTCAGGCTTTCCAGCTTTTGGTGCACCTCTGTCAACAGCTTATTCGCCGTTGGTCGCTCAGTTCTGCTATCATTCAGCGCAAAGGCTCCTGTAGTTCCGGCAAGGTATAAACAAAATACTACTGGAATAATCAACCAGGTTGAAGGCACAAACTTCGACACAGCATAAAGTATAACGGGCCGGATGAAGCGGTACAACACCAGCCCCACCAAACTGACTACTGCCCCAAATGCAGTCGGAAGCACGGCACCGAAAGTATAAGTCATCGCCAGCACAAAGCCCAGCAGGCACTCGGACCGGTAAACCGGGAAGAACAGGGCCAGCAGAAGCAGTCCCAGCATCAGGTAGTCTAGGATGACAGTATACCCGGAACTAAAGCAAACGGCAATGAGTGTTCCGAACAGCAAGCCGCCTGCAAACCCATAAAGCACGCCCGGTAAAAGGCTGCGGGTTTCGGCCTCTCCATACTTGTCGCTGAAGACTCGCTTCTGGATGCGGTACAAGAGGAACCACGTCAGTACAGGAAGCACCAGCGCGCCCCACCAGTTCGAAATGGCCGGAAAGCTATCATCCGCCGCGATATGGTGGCTCGGCACGCCTCCGTTGTAATGGCTCCACACCAGCAGTGCCCCTATAGCGATGGTCACGATGCCTGTCAGGTAAAGGCAAATCGTACGAAGTTCCTTCTCGTTCATAAATCCTGTATCCGTTTTATACTTGAGCTTGTGGGCACGCTGTTGATATTCACTTAATTGGCATGAGATAAATTAACACAACGGATTACATTAATCCTATTCTATATAGAAAATTATCTACCCTACCACAAAGTATAGCCCCCTTGCCAACTATCCCTCCGCAAAGCACTATATTTGCAGTAGAACCCCGCAAGCAAGTATAAATTTGAAGTTACTCTACGACATCGGCCTGAAGGCTTATAGTACGGCCATTGCCCTGGCAGCCCCTTTCAATGAGAAGGCGAAGCTGATGCGGCAGGGGCGTGAGCGGCAGTTCGAACGGCTGCAGCAGGCCTTGCAGCAGAACCAGGCGCCGCTGGTATGGTTTCACTGCGCCTCGCTGGGCGAGTTTGAGCAGGGACGGCCGGTGATAGAGGCATTCCGGGAGGCGTTTCCAAAGTATAAAGTGCTGCTTACCTTCTTCTCCCCTTCCGGCTACGAGGTGCGCAAAAACTACGCGGGCGCCGACTACATCTTCTACCTGCCGCTGGACAGCGCCGCCAACGCCAAACGCTTTCTGGACATCGCGCAGCCCAAACTGGCCGTGTTTGTGAAGTATGAGTTCTGGCACTACTACCTGCAGGAGCTGGCTAAGCGAAGCATTCCTATACTTTCCATTTCGGCTATTTTCCGGCCAGAGCAGGTGTTCTTTAAGCCTTACGGCGATTTTTACCGCAACATCCTGCGCCGCTTCACGCATATCTATACCCAGAACCATACTTCGCTGGAGCTGCTGCAACGTATCAACATCACCCACGCAAGTATAGCCGGCGACACGCGTTTCGATAGGGTGCTGCAAACGGCGGCAAGTATAAAACCCATTCCGCTGGTAGAGGCCTTCGCGGCCGGGCAACAGGTATTTATGGTGGGCAGCAGCTGGCCCGCCGACATAGAAGTGCTGCTGCCACTGATCCAGAAGTATAAACCAAGTATAAAATTCATCATCGCGCCACACGAGGTAAACGAGGCAAGTATAAACACGGTGATGCAGGCTTTGGGCGAGGGATCGGTGCGCTTCTCCCAAACCTCTGAGGCAGATGCGGCCAGGTATCAGGTGCTGGTGATTGACAACATCGGCATGCTCTCGGCACTCTACAGCTACGGCACCTACGCCTACATCGGCGGGGCCTTCGGCAAAGGGCTGCACAACACCCTGGAGGCGGCCGTATTCGGGCTGCCGCTCTTCTTCGGGCCCAAGTATGACAAGTTTCAGGAGGCGAAGGATTTGGTGGCGCGGGGCTGCGCTTTTCCGGTGCAAAATGCCGAAGAGCTGCTGCAGGCCTTTGAGCGGGTGCACACCACGCCTGGCCTACGCCAAAGTATAACCGACAAAGAAAAAGTATACGTACAAGAGCAAGCCGGCGCTACGGCCAAAATCATGGCTGATGTAAGGCAACTGCTGAAATAGATTACATGAAAGGAGTAGTAATAAAATCGACGGGATCGTGGTACCTGGTGCGCGACGAGGAAGGAAAGCTGCACCGGGCGCGCCTGCGCGGGAAGTTCAAGATAAAGGGCCTGAAGGTAAGCAACCCGCTGGCCGTGGGCGACCGCGTGGCATTTGAGGTAGAGCAGACGGGCGAAGACACCGCCGTAATTTACCAGATCGAGGACCGCGAGAACTACATCATCCGACAGAGCACGCACAAAACTGCCTACTCCCACATCATCGCCGCGAACCTCGACCAGGCCCTGCTTATCGTAACGCTCGTGTCGCCGCGCACCTCCTTTGGCTTTATAGATCGCTTCCTGGTTACCGCCGAGGCCTACGACATCCCTACCACACTTGTCTTCAACAAAACGGACCTTTACGACGACGAGGTGCGCGACTACCAGCGCCAGATAAGCCACATGTACCAGCAGATTGGGTATAACAGCCTGGCGGTGTCGGCAGCAACCAACGAGGGGATTGAGGATATAAAGGCGCTGCTGCACGGCAAAACCACGCTGCTCTCGGGCCACTCGGGCGTAGGCAAGTCCACGCTCATCAACCTCATCGTGCCCGACCTGGAGCTGAAAACCTCCGAGATCTCCGACTTCTCCGACAAAGGCGTGCACACCACCACCTTCGCCGAGATGTTCGAGATAGATCCCGAAACCTTCATCATCGACACGCCCGGTATCAAAGAGCTGGGCATTGTGGACATTCCCCCGGCGGAGCTGAGCCACTTTTTTCCGGAAATGCGCGAGCGCCTGAACCAGTGCCGCTTCAACAACTGCACGCACTTCAACGAGCCGGGCTGCGCCGTAATAGAGGCCGTGCGCCACAACGAGATTTCCCTCTCCCGCTACGAGAGCTACCTGAGCATGCTGCATGGGCAGGACAACCGGAAGTAGCTTTGGAGTTTAAGAGTTGGGGAGTTAGAGAGTTTGGGAGTTGTAGAGACGCAATGACTTGCGTCTTTATAGTTAGAAAGTTAGAAAAGGGTGGAGTGGAGATTTGCTTGTTCTGCCTGCTTGCTTCCAAAGTATAAAGTATACTTCTCAAGTATAAGACCAATAACGAACGAGTTTTGCACCTTAGTTTGTGCCTCGCTCGCCTCTGGCGAGTGTGCGTCATTTGGTGGCGTCCCGCCACCCGTGCCCGGAGGCACACGTTAAAGCGGCCAGAGTCCCCCTAATAGTTCACACTCGCCAGAGGCGAGCGAGGGGAGATTTACTTTCTCTACCTGGTCCGGCTGCAAAGTATAAAGTATACTTCCCAGGTATAAACCTGCGGCCTTGCAAATAGCTAGCCGAGGTTTATTGGTCGGAACGAACTTTACTTCTGAAAAAAGTAGCGGCAGATACTTTTGGGGTATCTGCCGCTACTTTTCTTGTTTAGCCGATTACTTCTCTTCGGCCAACAGCTTTTCTACTAAGTGCAGCACGCCGTTCTGATTCTCTATGTCGGCTTGCCTTACCCTGGCACCGTTCACGAAGATGGTATTGCCTTTCCGGGTAACGCTCAGCTGCTGACCGCCTACCGTCTTCAGTGTAGCGCCGTTGGTGAGGTCGGCAGCCGTGATCTTACCGGTCACGATATGGTTGTTGAGCATCGTTACGAGGCGCTGCTTGTTGCTCGGTCGCATCCAGTCGTCCAGGGTTCTGTCCGGGATGGCATCAAAAACGCTGTCGACGGGGGCGAACACGGTATAGGGGCCGGTGCCGTTTAACAGCCCAACAAGCTCGGCCTTGCGCAGTGCGCCCACAAACATCGTCAGGTCGGGGTGTGCCGAGATGTTTTCCATCAGCTTTCTGGAAGGGGTCATCACATTATCCCCTATCCTGGGGTGCGGTTTGCGAGCTTCGTCACGGCCTTCTCCGGCCTGCTTGCCTTCTGTGGTAGGGGTTGTTCCACGGGAGCCCGGCTCCTCGCGCAGGTTAGTGCCCGCCTCCCGCTGCATCTCGTTGGCTGCGTTTTCCTCGTTGGTGCCGCCTCCGCAGCCTGCCAACGCCACGCTGCCACAAAGGGCCAGCGCGCACCCTAAAGTTCTTATTGTTTTCATAGCGTATGATATACTTGAGCGTGATGTGAATTCGGCCCGGCCCTAAAGCCAGGCTTATAGCTCTCTTAAACTATAAATTCCGTACTTTTGTTATTTGTAACAATGTTCAAGCTAAACCAGAACTATTCATGAAAACCGCAGAAATCCATACTCCAAAAGGTGTAATGAAAGTAGAGTTTTATGAGAAAGACGCTCCTAAAACCGTAGATAATTTTGTAAAGCTGGCCAAAGAGGGTTTTTACGACGGGCTGACCTTCCATCGCGTGCTTCCGGACTTTGTGATCCAGGGTGGCTGCCCCAACACCCGCGAAGGCGCCAAAGGCGTGCCTGGCACCGGCGGCCCCGGCTACAAAATCGACTGCGAACTCTCCGGCGACAACCAGTACCACGACCGTGGCGTGCTGAGCATGGCCCATGCCGGCCGCAACACCGGTGGCTCGCAGTTCTTTATCTGCCACAGCCGCAAAAACACCGCCCACCTGGACCGCAACCACACCTGCTTCGGCAAAGTGGTGGAAGGCCTGGACGTAATCGACCAGATTCGCGCCAACGATCGCATCGAGAAAATTGTGGTAAACGAGGCATAAAACCCTCAACATCAACACATAAAAACAAAGCCAGCGCCTGCAGACACAGGGCTGGCTTTGTTGCTTTCCGGCCTCCTGCTTCTCCCCTCAGAGCCATTCCCCAAGTATAAACCCACTGCTCGTCAGGCTGTTTTTTTGCAGATAGGCCAAAAATCCTACAGAAAATGCTTAATTTTACCTAACATCTGTTCGGCACCTGCACTTTACATGCTTGCACCGCTTTGGCTGTGTCGTTTCAGCAGAATAATTCTAGCAAATAGTATACTTTAGTAAACCGGTGGAATCAGAACCCTTATCCCGCCGGCACCCTTGCGTATGAAGAGACTCGCTTTACACTGGCAAATTCTGATCGGTATGGCTCTGGGCGTGGCCTGGGGAATGATGTCCAGCTCCTTTGGCCTCAATAGCTTTACCACCGACTGGATTGGCCCCTTCGGTACCATCTTCATCAACATGCTGAAGCTGATTGCCGTGCCGCTGGTGCTCGTGTCGCTTATCACCGGTGTTTCCAGCCTCAGCGATATCAGCCGCCTCTCGCGCATCGGCACCAAAACCATCGGCACCTACCTGGGCACCACTGTGTTGGCCGTGGTGCTGGGCCTGGTACTTGTGAATATCTTTGAGCCTGGCAAAGCCTTCTCGCCCGAGAAGCGGGAGGAGTTTAAACAACAGTACGCCGGCACTGCCTCTGCCAAATCAAGCGATGCCGCCGCTCTGGAGCAACAGGGGCCACTGCAGCCGCTCGTGGACATCGTACCCGAAAACCTGTTCCGGGCCATGACCAGTAACGGCAGCATGCTGCAGGTTATCTTTTTTGCCCTGCTCTTTGGCATCGCCCTCATCCTCATCCCTCCCGACAAGGCACAGCCCGTCAACGATTTCTTCGAGGGCGTGAACATGGCCATACTTAAGATTGTGGATATTATCATGATGACCGCCCCCTACGGCGTGTTCGCCCTGCTGGCTGGGCTGGTGGTAGACTTCGCCGGCGATGACCCGGGTGCTGCCCTGGAGCTGCTGATGGTGCTGGGGTATTACTGCATTGTGGTAGCCATAGGCCTGGCCCTGATGATTTTGGTTGTGTATCCGGCGCTGGTAGTTACAGTTGGCAGAACAAAGTATGCGCATTTCATAAGAGGGATTTTCCCGGCACAGATGCTGGCCTTCTCTACCTCATCGAGTGCGGCCACGCTGCCTGCCACCATGGAGTGCTCGGAGAAGAACCTGGGCATCAATAAAGAGATTACCAGCTTTGTGCTGCCGCTGGGGGCCACCATCAACATGGATGGTACCAGCCTTTACCAGTCGGTTGCCGCTGTGTTTATTGCCCAGGCCTATGGGATAGAACTGGACCTGGCCGCACAGCTGGGCATTGTGATGACCGCCACACTGGCCTCAATAGGCTCTGCGGCCGTGCCGGGTGCGGGTATTGTGATGCTGGTAATTGTGCTGCAGCAGGCCGGTATCCCGATTGAAGGCATTGCCCTTATACTTGCCCCGGACCGCCTGCTGGACATGCTGCGCACCACGGTAAACGTTACCGGCGATGCCACAGTGGCCATGATGGTGGCCCGCACCGAAGGGCAGCTGCACCCGCCCACAGAGATTACAGTAAAATAGCAAAAGCTTTCCTCAAAGTATAAGCCCTAGCCAAACGTACATCAGCAACTATCAGATTTAATATGAGAACAAACATGTACCGCCACCTGAAGGCCACGGCTGCCTTCCTTCTACTTAGCGGTTCGGTTGCCTTTGCCCAGGACGGCGTTTCGTCTGTCGCGGAGATAGACAAGGCCTACCACAATTGGTACAACCTGGACATGAAGCAGGATAAGATACCGGGCGTAAGCGTGAACCGCGCCTACAGCGAACTGCTGGTTTCCAAACAGCCCCGCAAAAAGGTGGTGGTAGCCGTGATAGACAGCGGCACCGATATCAACCATGTCGAGCTTCAGGGAAGGGTTTGGGTAAACAAGAATGAGATCCCGGGTAACGGGATAGACGACGACAACAACGGTTACGTGGACGACATCCACGGCTGGGGTTTTCTGGGCAACGCTGCCGGCGAAAACATCCAGTACGAGACCTACGAGTACGTGCGCCTGCTCCGCCAACTGGCTCCAAAGTATGGCAAGGTAACGTCGCCGCAGGGGCTTACGGAGGCAGAGCAAAAGGAGTATAACACGTACCTGGTTACCCGCAAAAACTTCGAGGAAGAGCTGACAGATCGCCTCAAGACAAAGCAAAACCTGGACGCTTTCGACGAAGTGCTGGCCATCTGCGAGCAACTGGTAACCGGCCACCTGGGCAAAGACACCTATACTGTTGAGGACCTAAAAGGCATTTCCTCCACTAACCAGGACGTGATGCGGGCGCGCAACTGGCTGGTGCAAAAGTATAGCCAGGGCTTCACGCCTAAGTCGTTCAGGTCTTACAAAGAGTACATCGATAAGTTTGTCAACTACCACCTGAACCCGGACTTCGACCCGAGAACAGAAATAGTGGCCGACAATCCGGAGGATATAAACGATACCGACTACGGCAATGGCGATGTGATTGGCCCGAGAGCCGACCACGGCACGCCGGTATCAGGCATTATTGCCGGCATCCGCGGAAACGGGGTGGGGATAGACGGCATTGCGGAGCATGTGGAGATTATGGCGCTGCGTGCGGTGCCAAGCGGGGACGAGCGCGACAAGGACATTGCCCTGGCCATTCGTTATGCGGTAGATAACGGCGCCCACATCATCAACATGAGCTTTGGCAAAGACTTTTCGCCGCAGAAGCACTTTGTGGACGAGGCCGTGAAGTATGCCGAGTCAAAGAACGTGCTGCTGGTACATGCCGCCGGCAACGACGCCAAAAACATCGACAACGCCGACAACTTCCCCACAAAGCAACTGCAGGACGGCACCCGCGCCAGCACCTGGCTGGAGGTAGGCGCCACATCCAAAAACCTGAAGAAAAACTTTGTGGGCGAATTCTCAAACTACGGCCGCGAAAGCGTGGACCTGTTTGCCCCTGGCGTGGACCTCGTGCTGCTGGCCCCGGACAACAAGTATGATAAGATGAACGGCACCAGCTTCGCCAGCCCTGTAGTATCGGGTGTGGCGGCTTTGGTTTGGTCTTATTACCCGGAGCTTACGGCGGTGGAGCTGAAGAACATCCTGCTGGAGTCATCCACCAAATACCCGAGGCTGAAAGTATACTACCCAACCGAGGACCCTAAGAGTAAAAAGAAAGTGAAGTTCTCGACGCTATCAGCATCCGGCGGTGTGGTAAACGCCTACGAGGCCCTGAAACTGGCCGAGAAGGTGGTGCAGCAGAAAGGTGTGCTATAGTCTAAAGTATAAAATAAAGTATAAACAGGGAGCGAAAAGGCTCCCTGTTTGCTTTTACGGGTGCTTACAGCGATAACAGCAGGGCCGCATACAAGCCCGCCCCAAGTGCAAAAGCCCAGTAGCGGCTCTCGCGCTCCTCGGGCAGCTCTTCTTTCAGCACGTTCATGATCACGCCGCCTCCTACAAAGGCCATCACCAGGATAACAAGCGCCTCGGGTAGTTCCACCACAAAGCCAATGCCCCACCCGGCTACCAGGGCAACCACCAATACCCAACGGCCAATGCGTCGGTAACTGTCGTGGTGGTGCTCTTGCAACCCAAAATCATTCACGATGAAGTGCAGGGCCATGGCGATGGAAAACAGCAGCAGGTTCTGCAAAGTCCCCTCCTCCCGCTGAAAAAGGATGTACCCAATCAGGGCGTTATAAATGGCAAAGGAACCGATGTGCAGCCAGAAGATGCCTTGCTCGTGTCGCGGCTCCTCCTGTCCCTTTTTCTTCTGCCTGTACTTGGTCTCCACCACCACCCGCTCCAGCCCGTAAAATACGGCCAGCCCGATCAGGGACATCAGGTACACGTGGTGGTTCAGGAAGCGCTCCGCCCAGTTCAGCTTAGACACCTGCTCCTGCCCCTCGCCCAGCTCCGGAAACAGGTGCAGAAACACGTAGGCCACCGATACGCCGCCCGCCACAGAGAGCCACACGCTGCGTGGCACCCCTGCCAGAAACCGTAGCCGTGTTCCGAAAAAGTGTATAAACGCCAGCACCAGCACCGGCCATATCGAAACGTACCCCATACCTAAACCTACTTTGTCCGCACGGCTTAGGTTTTATACTATCCCGCCACCAAAGAATAATAAATTTACTATATTAGACTTGGCAACGGAGCCGTCATTTATAAACGTAAATGCCCTTGTCCCTTGGCTGCTATCTCAATCGCATGGTCTATCAACTCTCCGAATTCATACTTCCCTACATTCTAGGTATCGACCTTTTCCTGATTGCGCTGCTGTACCTGTCTAAGCTGCCAGACGAGAGAATAACACGCCGGTTCATTCTTGCGGCAGCCCTGGCAGGATTTGCCGGCCTGTCTTTCTTCAAGCTCCTGTTCACAGAAACTGGTATCGCTGCTTCCACGCCTGTAAGCATTGAGTTCATAAACAAAGACCTTCCAGCACCGGTCTACTTCATAAAAGATGGTCGCGAGGGCAAAAGAGTGTTCTGGAAAGACAGCCTTCCTAAAGGTGCAACGACACATACGTTTGAACAGGAGGGTAACCCAGACCTAACGCTTGCCACGAAATTTGACGGGGAGTGGCATTATACCACGATTAACCTCAGGCAGGTTCTTAAAGTAACGGTAGAAAAACCGGCCTTCAAAAAAGTAGATCAACCCGAAGTTGAACAGGCGATCAGCAAGTATAGATGGATAGAAACCGGTAACTACGCATCCAATTTTCTGGTAGTGGGCTTTGTGGCTATACTTGTATGGAGACTGAAAAAAACCCGTAAAACTGTTATGTTGAAAGTATAAGCAAAGTATACCATGAACCTCACCACCTTCAAAGCCAGCCTGTCAGGCGCCACGCCCCCGCCCGCAGCCAACGTATACCTGCAGGCGCTGTGGCACGAGGCAAAAGGCGACTGGGACAAAGCACATGAACTGATACAGGACCTGCCGGATAAGAACGCCGCCTGGATACACGCTTACCTGCACCGCCAGGAAGGCGACACGTGGAACGCCGATTACTGGTACCGCCGGGCCGGCAGAAAACGCCCCCAGCAAACACTGGCAGAGGAGTGGGAAAGTATAGCTGCTGCCCTGCTGGAGGAAGTATAAACCAGGCTACCTATAAAAGCTAAAGAGCCGCAACTGGTTGCGGCTCTTTATGTATGGAGTATAAATCTCTAACTCCTAAACTCTCCAACTCTTAAATTCCTAAAAGTCTTCCTCGTCTTCCTCTTCGCCAAAGCTGGGCATCGTGAACATGCCGCTGAGCAGGTCCTTAAACTGCAGGCCGGTGCTGAGGCGGCTTTTGCTGAGCTGGCTGTGCTCGGCTAAACCGTGCAGGGCAAACTCCATCATAAACAGCTTCTCGTCGCCTTTGGCATCGGGCTGGTGCTTTTCCACCAACTCGGCCAGGCCCGGTATACTTTGCAGCGCCTTTTTATACTCCGAGGTAGAGGCGTCGTTCAGAATGTCAATCGTATGGCCATCACCGAACCAGTCGGTTATCTTCTTGTAAGGGTTGCCCGCTTTCGATTTCTTGGCCTTATCCGGGTCGGGAAAGTAATTGAGGAACTGCGTACGGATGGCTTTTCCCATCAGCACCTGCGCCACATGGCCAGCCCCCTCCTGCTCGCCCTCGTACACCAGCTCCACCTTACCCGTTACCGAAGGAATGGTATTCAGAAAATCCGACACTCGCACATAGGTTTTGTTCTCGCCATTCAATAGGGCGCGCCGCTCGGCGGCACTCAGCAGGTTCTCAAAGGCAGATATCGTTAAACGGGCCGACACACCACTTTTGGGATCCACGTACTCGCTCTCGCGGGCCTCAAAGGCCACCTGCTCTATCAGGTCGCCAATGATGTCGTTGGTCTGCACCAACTCGCCCTGGCCATCTTTTACTCTGGCCTCCTGCTGCGTGATTTTCTTGCCGGTTTCTATCGTTTTCGGATAGTGCGTGATGATCTGGGAATCGATACGGTCTTTGAGCGGGGTAACGATAGAGCCACGGTTGGTATAATCCTCGGGGTTGGCCGTGAACACAAACTGAATATCCAGCGGCATACGCACCCTAAACCCACGAATCTGAATGTCGCCTTCCTGCAGAATGTTAAAAAGAGCTACCTGGATGCGCGCCTGCAGGTCGGGTAGCTCGTTTATCACAAAAATGCCCCGGTGCGAACGCGGAATCAGGCCGAAATGTATCACGCGCTCATCGGAGTAAGGCAGCTTCATGGTGGCCGCTTTTATCGGGTCAGCATCACCAATCAGGTCGGCTACGGAAACATCTGGTGTGGCCAGTTTCTCGGTATAGCGGTCTGAGCGGTGCAGCCAGGCAACGGGCGTGTCGTCGCCGTGCTCGTGCACCAGGTCTTTGGCGAAGCGCGAAAGCGGGTGCAACGGATCGTCGTTCAGTTCAGAGCCCTGCACCACAGGGATGTACGCATCCAGCAGGTCTATCATTTGCCGCGCGATACGGGTTTTGGCCTGCCCGCGCAAGCCCAGCAGGTTGATGTGGTGCATCGAAAGTATGGCCCGCTGCATGTCCGGAATCACGGTTTCCTCATAGCCCCAGATGCCCGGAAAAACCTCCTCCTTATTCTGTAATCTCTTGATGAGGTTGCGGCGCAGCTCCTGCTTCACGCTCTCCGGCTCATAGCCGGCAGCCTTTAGTTGGCCAAGTGTTTTTATCTGGTGCAGCTTTTCGGCTGGTATGTCTCTGTAGTTCATTTGTACAGTTATCAGTTAACATTTATCAGCAACCAATCATTGGTTGTGATGGTTAATTCCTCTATTCTAGCAGCTTTCCCTCGGGGGTATGCTTGGGTTATCAGGTTGTTTTTTGTCTGAATCAGGATTTACAGGATGAAGGGATTGACAGGATTATAATTCACTTATCCACTCAATCACTCATTCAAAATTCCCAAACTCTAAAAGCTTTTCTTGCGGTTGCGCCCGTAGTCGCGGAACACCAGGTGGCCGAGGCCTTTAAGTGAGCTATAGTACGCCTGCCCGTTATTCACCTTCGTGAACTCGTCTACGAACTGCTGCAGGTAGGGATCTGAGGCAATCATAAAGGTGGTGATCGGAATCTTCAGACGGCGGCACTGGGCGGCCAGGTTCAGGGTTTTGTTCACCACTTTCCTATCCAGCCCGAAACTGTTTTTATAATAGCGCAGCCCTTCTTTCAGGCAGGTAGGTTTGCCGTCGGTGATCATAAAGATCTGCTTGTTCTGAGTTTTGCGCTTGCGCAGGATGTCCATGGCCAGCTCCAGACCGGCAACGGTATTGGTATGGTAGGGGCCGACCTCTAAGTATGGCAGGTCATTGATCTCTATCTGCCAGGCATCGTTGCCGAACACAATCACATCGAGCGTATCCTTGGGGTACTTTTGTTTGATGAGTTCGGCCAGGGCCATGGCAACCTTTTTGGCTGGTGTGATGCGGTCCTCGCCGTACAGGATCATCGAGTGTGATATGTCGATCATCAACACTGTAGAGGCCTGCGTTTTGTGCTCTGTCTCGGTTACCTCCAGGTCCTGCTCGGTTAGCCGCAGGTCGCCGATGCCGTGGTTGATCTGGGCGTTGCGCAGCGAGTCGGTCATGGAGATCTGCTCCAGCGCATCGCCGAAGCGGTACTCGCGGCGGTCGGTGCTGGCCTCGTCGCCTATGCCGGTGTGCGGCGTGGCATGGCTGCCTTTGCCTCCTTTCTTCAGCTTCCCGAAAATCTCTTCCAGGGCGCTGCGCCTTATACTTTGCTCGCTTTTGGCGGTAAGTATAAACCCTCCTCTTTCCTGCGGATTTTCATCCAGGTAGCCTTTGCGCTTCAGGTCTTCGATAAAATCGCCGATGCCATACTCGTCGCTGGTCAGGTTATACTGCTTGTCCAGCGAGCTGAGCCAGTTGAGCGCCTCCCCCACATCACCGGAGCTGATGGTTACCAGCTGCAGAAAGATCTTCAGCAACGATTCAAAATCGGCCTTACTGTCTTCCGGTGGAATATATTCTCCAAATCTGTATCCTAAAGCCATAGTTTGTAAAGATTGTATAGTATAACAACGCTCTGGCGTTTTTGTTAGGTATACGCGCTTTACCCTCTTCTGGCACCACCTTGTTTTCAGGAAGATAGCTAGTGAACGTAAAAAACAAAGGGCAGGCTGCTGCTGCAACCTGCCCTTATTTATACTTTATCGCTCGCCTGTTAGGAGGCTATCCAGCGGAATTTATACTCTAATTCAGGCACTTTCATGCGCTCGGCCACGCGCTTGAGGCGGGCGGGCAGGGCCATTACATAGTCGCGGGCGCGCTCGCCGGCTTCGTCCAGACCGGTAAGTGCCTCGATTTTCCACTCTTTTATCAAGCCATCTAGAATGTCGGTATAGTCTGCGGAAGTATAAACCCCGAGGCGTTGTGCCGCATCTGTAAAGTGGCCGAAAGTTTTGCCTAAATCCACCCCCAGCTCGCGCATGTAGTGGGCCGGCATTACGATTTTCTTGCGCATCATATCCTCAAAAGCCAGCATCATCTCGTTCGGGTCAGCCTCGAAAATCTTGCCCACAAACGATTTATAGGCTTTGGCGTGGCGCGCCTCATCGGCCGCTACGTGGCCGCACAGCTTGGCCAGTTGGGTATCGCCCTGCTTCTTGGCTAGCTGGGCTACGCGGCGGTGCGAAATATTAGTGGCAGTCTCCTGAAAAGAAGTATAAACAAACGAGCGGTATGGGTCGTTGTCCGTCTGCAGGTCAAATCCGTCAGCAATCAGGTACTGCGTGGAGGCTTCCATTTCGCGCATGTTGATGCGGCCGCTCAGGTACAGGTAGCGGTTCAGCACATCGCCGTGGCGGTTTTCCTCTGCCGTCCAGGCACGGTTCCATACCATCCATGGGCCGCTCGGATCTTTCGGCAGGCCGTCAATTGTCATCAGCCAGCTCTCGTAGGTAGGCAGTGCTTCCTCGGTAATGGTATCTCCCACCAGCACGGCCAGCAGGTCGTAGCTTAGGTCGCGGGCACGTTCGCGCAACTCTTTCACCTCATCAAAGAAATTCTCCATGGTGGCGTCTGGCAAAAGGTCTGCTGGTTGCCAGCTATCCTCTACAGTTTTAAGAAACTCGGAGATCTTTTCTCCCACGAAGTCTTCCATCCATTTTATGACTTCTCCACGGGAGGCGAGTGCTGGTGTAATCATGATGCTGTTGTTTAATTGAATTCCAAATATAACTATTAAATCCCGATAATAACCCGTCGTAGATAACAAATCACCCACAAAACACCCTTTTTGGATGATTTTGGGGGCTAAAACATATGATACTCCACTAAAGGCCAGTATAGCTTTAGCTTACGGATAAAAAGAGAGTAGGTAAACAAAACAGTGCTATTTACTGCCGGTGCCGAAGCCGGTGGTAGTACTCGCGCAGGAAACCGAGGTTAATTTTGCGCCTGTTCAGCTGCCGGATAAAGCGGTATAAAAAAGGGATACCCGTGGTTTGTTTCAGTAGCTGCAGCAACTGCTCTGCCTCGTTAAAATTGCCGGTGAGGTAGGCGTGCCGCGCCTCATACTTTAGCCGCAAAGCTAGCGCCGCGCGCTCGGGCGGGGTTTGCACTAAGGCTGCGGCCCTCCTGCATACTACAACAGTGGAGGATAACAATTGGTTGCCTTTCCGGTACCAGCCGCTGGAAAGGGAGCGGCCGTGCAGCCTACGTTTGGTGGTTACCTTGGGCAGGTAGGCATACTTATACTTGCGGGCAGAGCGCACCCAGAAGTCGAAGTCCTCGTAGGCCAGGCGCTCGTCATACCCGTTTAGTTCCTCAAACACCTCTCGCCGGATGAGCATGGTGGGCGGGCAGATGAAGTAGCGGCCCAGCACCTCGGCAAACACATCGCCATCAGGTGCTGCTCTATACTTCTGGCTATGAAAGTACAGGTGCTCCGAGTCGTCGGATATATACTCGGCATCGGAATACACCACGCCATACTCCGGCCCAAGGCGCTGAAACTGCTCTACCTGCTGCGCCACCCGCTCAGGCAGCAGCACGTCGTCGGTCGCAAAATCAAGTATAAACTGCCCGTGGCTGGCCCGCCACCCCCTGTTAAAGGCCCGGGTGTTGCCCAGGTTGCTGCCCGTGCTGATGAACCTGAGCTGCGGATACCGCTGCACATACTCCTGAATTACGCGGACGCTGTTGTCGGTACTGCAGTCATCCACAATAATTACCTCCAGGTTGGGGTAGGTCTGCGCTAAAACAGAATCCAGGGCCTCAGGCAGGAAGCGCTCGTGGTTGTAGCACAAGCAGATGATGGAGACAAGGGGTTGCGGCATGGGCGAAGATAAGGGTTTTCTGGTTTTTGTTAGTAGTGTGAGTGCTGTAGTCCGTGCCATGTTGTACTTCTATACTTTGGCTATACTTTACACTTCCCCTAGCGCAAGCGTCCGCTTGTGTCTTTATCCTTTGGCCGCTGTCCTTCCCCACCGCTGGCGCGGGTTTGTAACCCGTGCCTAACTATGGTGTTGGGTTTGCAACCCAACTGGTTTGAAAAGCCATACTTTATACTTTAGCAATACTTTTATACTTGCCGGTTTATAATTTCCTTACCACCGCTTCTTTTGCTGGCGCGAGCTTGTAGCTCGTGTCTTTTTATACTTGGGTTATACTTTCCTAGCCGCCGCTTCCTTCCATTTGACACAAGCTATCCTTACTAGCTTCCGTTCATCCTCCAGCCTTATATACCTACAGTTGCATCTATACTTTGGTACCCTCAAGGCCGGGAGGCCTCGCCTTCGGGCATCGCGCTGTGTGCCTGAAGCTGCTCCTCGCTCCGCTGCGGGCTGCCCTTAACGGGCACCAGAAATCTAGAAGGCGCTCAACCCAAAGGCTGGGAGCAGAATCGATAGCCGCAGCTTTTTGTCATCTCGACCTATGGGAGAGATCTGTTTAGAATTCCAGATAGATCTCTCACAGCTACGCTGGCTCTCTTCGGCTCCCGCCTCGAGAGTACTCGAGATGACAGGGAATGATTAAAGTACAGACTGTCCCCTTGAGGACAAGTGAGAACGAGAGTTCGAAACTTGCGAGCAAAGCTCAATAGGGGTGTAGTTGTATACTGGGTTTATACTTTGTAGGGACAGGTCGCGACCTGTCCGCGCGAGGACAACAGCTATAGAACTTATACTTTGGCCAGAGCAGCTACAGGCTCCCCTCCTTAGCCAAGGAGGGGCTAGGGGTGGTTGGGCGCGGAACTACAAGAGTCCCTGTTCAGAGATGATCTCTACCGCTTGAAAAAGGCCTTTACCCTCTCCACCACGCGCTGTTGCTCAGCTTCTGTTAACCCGGGGAACAAGGGCAAGCTGAGGCTGGTGCGGGCCAGTTCTTCTGCAATGGGAAAATCTCCGGCTTTGTGCCCCAGGAAAGTATAGGCTGGCTGCAGGTGCACCGGAAAGGGGTAGTGTATGGCCGTGCTGATGCCTTGCGCTTGCAGCCAGGCTTGCAAGGCGTCTCGGTGCCGGGTGCGGATATTGAAGATGTGGTAGACATGCGCACAGTCCGGGGCCGTGTGCGGAAGTATAAGATCGCCCGTGTTTTGCAGTCCCTGTAAGTATACTTGTGCCAGTCGTTTCCGCTCCAGGTTCAGCGCCTCCAGGTGGCGAAGCTTTACCCGCAGCACCGCTGCCTGCAGTTCATCCAGCCTGGAGTTTACCCCAACCAGCTCGGAGTTATACTTGCGCGACTCGCCATAGTTCCTATACCTGGCAGCGAAGGACGAAACACGTGCATCAGAGCTTACCACAGCGCCGGCATCTCCCAGTGCGCCCAGGTTCTTGGTAGGGTAAAAACTAAAGGCAGCAGCATCGCCTATACTTCCCGCATAACGGCCTTTATACTTGGCACCATGCGCCTGAGCGGCATCCTCCAGTAATTTTATATCATGTTCCTGCGCCAACTGCTGCAACTCCTCCATCTGGCATACCTGCCCGTAGAGGTGCACGGCAAGTATGGCTTTGGTTTTGGAAGTGATATGCGGCGCGGCCCTCTCGGCGGTGAGGTTGTAGGTATACTTGTCGGGCTCGGCCAGCACCGGCCTGGCCCCCACCTGCAGCACCGCGTTTATGGTGGCAATAAACGTATGGACCGGCAGCACCACCTCATCCCCGGCACCAATGCCCAAACCCTTCAGCGCGATCACGAGAGCGTCGTATCCGTTGCCTACCCCGATGGCGGTTTCTGCACCTAAATAAGTGGCAAACTCCTGCTCGAACGCCTGCACCTGCGGCCCCAGCACAAACTGCTTTTCCGCCACAGCCTCCTGCACCGCCTGCTGCACCCGCGCCTCCAAGCCAACCGGAAAATCTCTGAACTGAAAGTATGGAAGAGGCATAGGAGAGTTTGGGAGTTAGGGAGTTAGAGAGTTAGAGAGTTGGGGAGTTTTGAATGAGTGAAAGAGTGAATTTTAATCCTGCCAATCCTTAAATCCTGATTCAGACAATTTACAATCAACAAGTATACTTCTACAACTCCTGATGCGCCGCCAACTGTTTAAAGCGACTATAATCACGGATGTAATCGGCTTCGCTGAAGTCGGTGGAGGCAAGGCACAGGGCCACGGCTCCATCCGAAAAACGCAGCTCAGTCCAGCACATGGCCGGGATGTATAAGCCCTGCGTTGAATCAGTAAGCGTAAACGCCTGCTTTTCGCGGCCGGTGTCTGTCAGCACGTGTATACTTCCGCTCAGGGCAATCAGCACTTCCTCGGTGGCCAGGTTGGCATGGTGCCCGCGCTCTACCTCCGGCGGAGTGGCTTGGGTCCAGAACACGCGTTTTACCTCAAACGGGATGGCGTCGGCATACTGGGTGCTGGTGATGAACCCAGTGCCCAAACTACCGGCGCGGTGAAAGGTGAGCAAGTATGGATTAGCTGGCAAAAGTATAAAGTATGGTATCGCTGCAAATGTAACGATTTTGAAGAGATGCCGATAATTTTTACCCTTGCTGCGCTTTGGTTAACTTGCAGGATTGCAACCAGCGTACCATGGAAGATACCTACAGAACCATAGCCGAGCCTTCCGAAGGATTGTACAAGGAGAAAGGCAGCAAGTTTATTGCGCTGGCCTATGCGGTGTACTCCGAGGAGGAGGTAAAGGAAATTATCGCGGAGCTGAAGAAGAAGTACTACGATGCCCGCCACCATTGCTATGCCTACATCCTGGGGGCCGACCAGAGCCGCTACCGCGCCAACGACGACGGCGAGCCCAACCACTCTGCCGGCGACCCTATACTTGGCCAGATCCGCTCCGCCGGCCTCAGCAACGTGCTGGTGGTAGTGGTGCGCTACTTCGGGGGTACCAAGCTAGGGGTAAGCGGCTTGATTAATGCCTACAAAGTATCGACAGCCGATGCGCTGGCCAACGCCACCATCGTGGAGAAACACGAAACCGTGCTGCTGCAGGCCCACTATGCCTACCCGCAGATGAATGACGTGATGAGCCTGGTAAAGGAGTACGACCTGCCCGTGCGCGACCAGCAGTTCGAGCTTGATTGCAAGCTGACACTGGAGGTGCGCCGCAAGCTGCAGGATGAGATCACCACCAAACTACAGGACATAGAAGGCGTAAAAGTATCCGTTTTCACCGGAAGCAACTCTTTAACTCTCTAACTCCCCAACTCTCAAACTCCTAAACTCTCTCACCCTATGTCGAAGCGAAACAGGCAGCAGCGCCGAAACAAGATCCTGGAACGTAAGGCCGGCGTGAAACCAGGCTCCCTGGTCATCTCCTCAGAGGCATTTGCACCGCGCTTCTTCCTGATGTCGTTTAACGAGGATCTGTTTGAGGAGCATGAGTTTGGCACCTACGACGAGCTGATGCGACAAGTGAAAGGGCTGCCCAACGCCAGGCACTGGATCGACATCAGGGGGTACGCCGACAAGGTCATGCTGGAGAAGCTGATGCAGGATTTCGCGCTGCATGCCCTGCAACTGGAGGATGTGCTTAACGATTACCAGCGCCCAAAGGTAGAGGAGTTCGGAGATAACCGCCTGTTTATAATTACCCGCATGCTGCGCTGGTCGCCGGAGTTCAGATCTCTGGACGATATCCAGTTCTCGCTCTTTACCGGACCTAATTACGTTTTAAGCCTGCAAAGCGACTACGGCGACTGCCTGAACCCGCTCCGCGACCGCATCCGGGCCGGCAAGGGCATCATACGCCAGCGCCCTGCCACCTACATTGCCTATGCCATACTCGACGTCGTGCTGGACTACTACTTCCCGGTGATGGCCGATATTGGTGCCTATATAGAGGAAATGGAGCAGCAGGTTCTTATAAATCCGTCCAAAACAACACTTGCCCAGGTGCTGGACCTGAAGAACGAGCTCGTGAAGCTGCGCCGCATTACCTGGCCCGCCCGCGACCTGATGAACGAACTCCTGCGCATGGATGAAACCACCATTCCCGCAAACCTGAAAGTATACTTCCGCGACGCCTACGACCACGCCGTCCAACTGATAGACCTGGTAGAGAACCACCGGGAAATGGCCTCCAGTTTGGTGGAGCTGTACATGTCCACGGTGAGCAACCGCATGAACGAGATCATGAAAGTGCTTACCATCATCTCCAGCATCTTTATTCCGCTCAGTTTTATTGTGGGTTTGTATGGGATGAACTTCGCGCGCCAGGATCCGGAAACGGGTCAGGTTTTCCCGTACAGCATGCCCGAACTTTACCAGCCCTACTCCTACCCCATCCTGGTGGGGCTGATGGCCATACTTATACTTTTGCAGCTATACTTCTTCTACCGGAAAGGCTGGTTCAGGAGCTTTTAGAGGAAGAGGAGCGGTACAATCAGTTTGAATAATCCACACGTCCATCATCACCATAAACCAGCACCCAACTTTTACTTTCAGAAGCTCCTTCCGTTTTATAAGAATATGTGGTGAAGTTATTTGTGGATAGGGTTCTGTAGAGTAAGTCCTGCCACAGGCACTGTCCTTTTAGAGGGTTGGGTTTGTCGTCATAGCCTCCGAACAACTCTTCAGTTTTCGATAGGACCGTATCATCATACCTGGATTTTTCGACACCCACTATTCTCTGTAGATTGCCGTTACTATCAAAAAAATAATCTCTCTCAACTATTCTATGCTTTAAGCCCTGCTTTGTACTTTGCAACCTCCTTTGGGAGTCGTAGAAATAGAATATGGTATCAGTATATGCGTGATTGCTTTTATCATCGTAGGTTATCTTCTGTTTGATAAGACCTTTTTCAAGTATAATTTCCCTCTTATTCACAGAACCGTCCAGGTAACCGATATCATCTTTAGTTCTTAATGTAATGAGATTTGCCGAAGTATATTCTACCTCATCATAAATCGCATCTATATATATACCTGCGTAGCCGCCCGCACCTACAGCACCGATGTAGCCCCCAATTCGCTTTACAATTCTATTGCCCTTGTACACAAAACTGGCGGTGCCTCCAATAAACTGAGGAGCAGTATGATTTTCTTTATTGATAGTATACTGTGCCGCAACGGACTCAAACTGTGCAAATAAAACAGGCTCAGGAGTATCTTTCTCTGAACAGCCGAAAAATATCGTGCTGGAGATAAACAACAAAAGTATAAATCGTTTCATAGCGGTTTTATTTATCAGTGCCCTAGTTAAGGCTGGCCTGAATGGAGTGGTGCAACATGGCTATTTTATTTCGAGTTTTCACCTACTCTCCTACTTTGAAACGCAGTTTTTTCAGTTCCTTGCCGAAGGTATAGTATAAAGTATAATCGTGGGTGATGTCGTTGTAAAAGATGGTGACAGGATTGCTGGTCTCCAGCGAGCGCCCTCCGATGAGCCTGCCGTTGGCGTCGTAAAGGTAGGTTTTGCCTGGCCCGGTTTCGGTGATGGCGTAGATTCTGTTCACGCTGCCAAAGCGGAAGTACTGCACAATTTTAGGGGCTGAGGTGACATAGCGCTTCTCAAACACCTCTTTCAGGTCCTGGTCAAAAATGGCCACCTTCCCCATTTCCTGCCGCACGATTACGGCGGAGCGGCCGTTGCTGCTCTCCGGCACCAGATCGAACATGGCCCGTTTGCTCGGGCGGTGCAGCTGTTGCTGCCGCAGCACCCTGCCCTGCAGGTTAAAGGTGATCACATTGCCATACCGGGTTACTGCCGTTACCTCCGTGCGCTGCAGGTCTGCCCCGGCTTTAATCGTCAGCCCCGAGGTTAGGGGCACCTTCAGGTCGATGGGGAAGCCCGGGTAGGTGTCGCCGGTGCGGCTTAGGGCATAGATATAGCCATTCTGCAGGGGCACCAGCACCACATCCTGGCCACCAACACGCACGTGCTGCGGGCTTGCCGACAGGCGGTAATCCATGCGGCGTGGCTGCCAGCCCTGCACCGCAGCACCCTGCATGTTAAACATATACAGGTTCCCGAAACTGTCGTCTACCAGCAGGTGGTAATTTCCATCCTTCTCATAGTCGAACACGGCCAGGTGCTGCAGTTCCACTGTATCCGGCAGGTTAAACGGAAAGTTTACCAGAGGCGCGCCCTGGTTATTGATAGCGTGGATGCGGTTGGCCGTGATGAACAGGTAACGCAGCTTTTTATCGGCCCCATACTCTATTTGCCTGATGTCGCTGCGAAGGGCGGTGCCGAGGCTGTCGGTCCAGCCGCGCCTGCCCTGGTCTGTGATGTTGATGAGCACATTCGCCGAGTCCTGCACCACTACCTCCCGGGTGCGGGTTACCGCATTCTGCACCGGAAATGGCTGCGTGTCGATCCGGTTATTCAGCGCTATACTTTCAACCTCCTCAAAACCGTCCTGGCTGTCAGGCTTGATTTGGTCTGGCCGCCGGATGACAAGGCTGGTGTAGTAGCGTCCGTCATTCTCTACCAGCGAAAACTGCAGCCCCACCTGCGCAAAGCGCTTGATCAGGGTAGCATTCTGCAGCAGGTCTTCCCGCTCGTCTTCCCGGGTGTAGCGGTTCAGGAGGTACCAGGCGTTGGCATTGCTCAGGAAAAAGCTAAGGTTTGCCTCATGCTGCGCCTCCTCCAGAAAAGCTTTCTGCACGCCAGACTCGCTCCAGACATCGCCCTTGGCAATGTCGTCCAGAAGGTGCCGCAGCGTAACAGCCTCTTCGGCCATGACCAGGTAATCGTCCAACTGCACCGCATACGTTTGCTCAAAACCTTTGAACACGCGCCCCAGCAATTGCTCCGGCAGGTTGGGTACATCCAACAACCGAATGGTATACTTGCCATACTTCTCAGTATAAGGTTCTTCCTGCTGGCTGGCGGCCAGGTTGCTGAGCAGGCGCTGTGTGCGGGCAGGGTTAGTTGTATGGGTATAGATAAGCTTCTCGGGGCTCTGCACTATGCTGTTCGACTCCAGGTACACCACTGCTGCCTCCTTGCTCAGGCCGCGGGACAGGCTGTCTGCTAATGCCGTGGCTGCAACCTGCCCTTGCCGCAGCTTGGATACATCCTGCAGGCCGAAGTGCAGTATCATGGCCGTGTTGTTGGGCAGATAGCCTCTTATACCCAGTGGCTGCGGCTTTTGGGGCTGCATGGTATTGTGCAGTGAGTTTTTCAGCCGCTCCGGCACAGAAAAACCGTTCAGGAAGATGCGGTTCTGCCTCAGTTTCAGCTCCAGCATGCCGCTCTGGCAAAGCGACGAGAGGTAGCGCACCTGCGGCATCAGCTCCTTCTCCAGAAAAAGCCCCAGCAAATCGGGCAGCGCCCGGTAGTTCACAAACACGTTGGCGTACACATCGGGCTGGCTCAGGTAATTTACATTGCTGAAATCTGCCGCCACAGAAACGGGTATGCCACGAGAGGAACGCCGCACTATCTCCTCCACCAAAGCCGGCGAAGAACTGAGGATGATGTTGTTATGAAAGGTAAAGTAGGTAAAGCTGCTGCCGTTGCGCTTGTTGGTGATGCTGGTGAGCAACTGGCCCTGGTAATCGCGGGAGTTCTGCTCGTAGATGTCGCTTTTGTTGATGTTCTCGGCAAGGGTGCGCATGAAGCGGAGCTCGCCCACGGAGTTTACCGGCACGTAAAACACGAACCTCGTTTCGGCCCCACCCTCTACGTGCAGCGAGGTCAGGATATGCTTCTCGTTGAGGAAGCGGTCCAGGCGCTGGTTGCCGGGGGCCACGCTATCCAGGTAGACCAGGTTGTCGGAAAGGCTTGCCGTGGCAGGCAGCATCGCCACGCTCTCCCACAGGTTTGTTTCCCGCAGGTGCTCCAGTAGTTGCTGATGGTTGTTCGTCTCCACCACGAGCGCCGCATCCTCAGGCACCAGTGTCCAAAGGTCTACCTTCTCCTGCGAGGCCTTCCAGCGGTTAAACCCGTAGAAGATAAGGGAGGCCAGTATAACGAAGCCAACAAAGATTAATACAAGGCGTTTTGGCATAGCAAGCGCTGTGGAGCTACAAAAATAGGAGAAAATTCTGAACTACACGGTCGACGCGCCGGGGCACCGGTATAGTTTGGCCATCTGCGCACCTCCTTTTGCGACTTACCACGTATACATCATCCAAGTTAAAATCAAAGACCCTTACGTTTATATGTTCAGAATACTGATACCCGTTGACTTCACAGAAAGCTCCACGAATGCCTGCCGCTATGCCCTGCACCTGTGCGCTGCCTTGCCCCAGGCCGAGATTCTGTTGCTGCACTGCTTCAGCGATTACCTGCTACAGCCCCAGCTCGACGACCCGACCACGGATACGGGCTACAGCCCCCTGAGCCCCGGCTCGGAGATGATGACGGACCGCGTGCTCCACCTCAACCAGCAGGAGCAGCAGGAAAAGCTCGAAAAGCTGTACAAGGAGCTACTGGCTGAGGCCCACACACACAGCAACCACACCCAACTGAAGCAAGCTTTTATCAATGGCCTGGCGGAAGACGTGATCCGCGACGAGATAAGCCGCTACAAGCCTGACCTGCTGCTGATGGGCACCAAGGGAGAGGACAACATCGCCCGCTCCCTTTTCGGCACTATTACGACTAAAATGGTAGAGGACGCCAAAGTGCCGCTCTTAACCGTGCCGGAATCCTACAAAGATTTTAGCCTGCACCGCGCCCTCTACGCCACCGACTTCGACAAGACCGACGCCGAGGCGATTACGGTGCTGCTGCAGCTGCTAAAGCCGTTTAACCCCGAGATACTCTGCACCCACATCGGCACGCAGGACTCGGAGCGGGACGACAGTTTTAAAATGGAGCAGCTGCAGGCAAGGCTTTACGCCGCCCTGCCCGACAACAACCTGCAGTTTGCCATACTTCCGAGCGAGGATGATGTGGCCGATGCCCTGCAGGACTTTGTGGCCCGCGAGCACATCGGCCTGATTGCCGTCACCAACCAGCAGCGCTCCCTGTTCAGCAGCATTTTTAAACCGAGCCTGAGCAAAAAACTGGTGCTGGAGGCGCAGGTGCCGCTACTTGTCTTCCACAGTACCGAGAAAGTCTAAGCTATACTGTTGGTTTGCAGTTGCGCTGCCAGTGCCTCGTAATACCGCTCTATGGCTCCCTCGCTGGTGGCCATAAACAGGAAAGGCTCTATGAGCTCCAGTTCCATCAACACCAGCTCACCGGCGCGCTCTATGCCGTCCACACGCGCATAGAGGCAGCCCTGGGCATACTTGTCTACCAGGTTGTGGGCAGCCTCCAGCAGGTGCGCCGGCGGCTCCGGGGTGTGTATCGTTCCACCAAAGAAATGCTGCACCCTAAAGTCGCCGGCCTTGGCGGTTTTGAGCACGGCATGGCTGTATTCGCCGTTAAAGAACAGGAAAGACCACTCGCCTTTGGTCTGGATTTCGGGGATGAAGGGCTGCGCCAGAAAGCTCTCCTGCTGCAGCAGGCTGTTTATACTTTCGGCCTGCGCTTCGGCCTCCGGTGGGGTAAGGGCAAAGGTGTTCTTGGCGCCTCCGCTCACGGCCGGCTTCACGATTATTTTATCCGACTGCAGTCGCTCGAAAACGGTGGCCACGTCCAGGCTGCTGCCCTGCTCCAGCCACAGGGTGGGCACTACCCGCTCGCCTTTCTCCTGCAGCTCCACCAGGTAGCGCTTGTCCGCGTTCCAGCGCACGATGCTGATCGGGTTGAGCACCCGCACCCGCAGCTCCTCCAGCCTATCCAGCCAAGTATAAAAAGTGCCGATTTTGTCGAAATAATCCCAGGGCGATTTCAGCAGCACCAGCTCATACTTGCCCCAGTCCACGGCCGGGTCGTCCCATACTTCGAGCGTTACCTGCAGCCCTTTTTGCGTCAGAAACTGGTGTAGACGGGCATTTTCCTCCTCCGATACCCCTGTATACTTGCCCGCGTCTTTATAAGTGACGAGCGCTATTTGCTGTGTGTTCATTTTTTATCATCTTTGCCGCCAAATTATACTTTATCCCAGGCCAAAACAACCCATCGGGCGGTGTGCTAAAACTTATAAACTTTTGGGCGGTTGATCCTCGTATGTAAGTATACTTTACCTGCACTTTCTACTATATTTAACGTTCACTATGTTCCTCCGCCCTCACAGCATAAGCCACGCCTGCGGTCTGAAGGCCCGTTTGCTCCTGCTGTTGCTGTTTATACACACCTTTGCCACTGCCTGCACCGACAATGCCACAGAAGAAGAGGCCGAGCTGCCGCCTGTGGTGCGCCGCAGCGCTACCGACACCGATACCACCACAGTAGCCAGCGCCAATACCTTTGACCTGCTGGGCAATCCGTTTGTGGCCACCCTGGAGCAGAGCAACGACCTTACCAGCTACTTCGATCGCATCCACGCTGACTTTACCGTAGACGCCGAAGCCATCGAGAACCGCCACAACGCCGGTGTAACCGACACGATTTATACTATCCGCTCCGGCGAATCGGCCCTGGAGTTCTACGCCCCGTCTTACTCGGGCGAGCTGCTGCTGCAAATGGCCGACATCCGCAGCGCCGACATCGTGCTGCGCGACAACCTTCGGGTGGGCATGCCGCAGGCAGAGCTGCTCAAGCGCCTGCGCAGCCAGGGCGGCGACCTGAAAATTACCCAGACTCCCACCGAAATTATCGCCTCGGCCAGAGAAGGCGCCCCCATGAGCCTGCATTTCTTTATGCAGGGCGGCAAGGTAACGCGCATCCTGTATGAGGGGTATGTGGATTAGGGCTGAGGCCGAATCGTTACACAGCTGAACCGTTGCTGTACGTGCCAGGCTGCATGCAGTCCGACAGATTTCACTTCATACGTACGTCCGCTCCCATTCTTCCAGTTCCCCTCACCTCATTTTGCTATCTTTGCCCCGAACCAAAGTATAGCATACTATGCGAATTGTGATTCAGCGGGTGACGCAGGCTGCCGTGCGGATTGAAGGCGCCACAAAAGGAGAAATAGGTTTAGGTTTGCTGCTGCTGGCCGGCTTCAGCGCCGATGACACCGAGGAAGACCTGAAATGGATGGCCGGCAAAGTAGCGGCCCTGCGGATTTTCTCCGATGCCGAGGGCAAGATGAACCTGAGTATAAAGGATGTGGATGGCGAAGCCCTGGTCATCAGCCAGTTTACGCTTTACGCCAGCACCAAAAAAGGCAACCGCCCCTCCTACATCAACGCCGCTCCTCCGGCTGTTTCTATACCTTTGTATGAACGTTTTGTACAACTGATGGAAGAGGCGCTGGGCAAGCCGGTGCAGACAGGTGCGTTTGGGGCTGATATGAAAGTATCGCTGCTGAACGACGGCCCGGTGACGATTGTGATGGACACCAAGCAGAAAGACCTTTTTTAAGCATGACCATAGCCGAAGCACAGGCCATTGTAGATCAGTGGATCAAAGAGAACGGGGTGCGTTATTTTAACGAGCTCACCAACATGGCCATCCTTACCGAAGAGGTAGGCGAAGTGGCCCGCATTATCTCCCGCCAGTACGGTGAGCAGTCGTTCAAGAAAAGCGACGAGGGCAAGCAGCTGGGCGACGAGCTGGCCGACGTGTTGTTCGTACTTATCTGCCTGGCCAACCAAACAGGTGTAGACCTGACCGAAGCGCTGCAGAAAAACCTCGAAAAGAAAACCAACCGCGACAGCAACCGCCACAAACAAAACGAAAAGCTCAAGTAAGCCCTGGGAGTTTGGGAGTTAGAGAGTTGAGGAGTTTGGGAGTTAGAAAGTTTGAAAGTATAAAATCTAGTTGGTGCAGATTTACTTTCGTGCACAAGTATAACAAGTACCACTGGCGCCGGTATCCAACCGGTGCCGCCCGGTGTGCTGCGAGTCTCCAGACTCGCTTTGGAACAGGTTTATACTTTGATTAAACAGCTTTCATACTTCGCCCCTGCAGTTTGCCGAAGTATAGATTGTTGGTGAAAACACCAACAATGGCGCAAAAAGGCTATAGCTATACTTTATACTTTAGCCGTGGCCAATCCAGTTATAAAGTATATACCAACCTGCGCTTTTCTGCTTACGCAGAAAGCAAGTTGAAAACTTGCCTCATACGTAGCCACAAGTTACGCTGTCGCTAAACTTGCGGCAGAAAGTCATAAAGTATAAAACGGGAGCGGCTGGCACTACTAAAATGCCAGCCGCTCCCGTTTTATACTTTAGAGAGTTAACTTTCTAACTCCTAAACTCTCTAACTCTTAACTTCCCCAACTCTCACCAGGTCCACCAGCCTGTCGTGGCGCCAAACGGGTAGTACATCGTACACGTCGTGGCGGAGGCAGAACTCGATGTCTTTGTGGATTTCCAGGTGCTCTAGGCGGCGCACGTGCGAGGACTGACGCAGAAACTCCACCAGATCCTGCTTGGCCGTCTGGTATAAGTATAGCGCAGCCAGGGCGCTGTCATGTTCGTAGCTAAAGCTATCGTTCAGCCGCTCTACCAGGGCGCCGGCAAATAGGGTGTCCTCCAGGTTAAACTGGCCTTTCCAGCCGGCACAAACCACCAGTACATCCAGGTTCAGCTCCCGTAGGTGGTTGACCACCGCCTGCAGGTTCAGGAAAGCGCCCACCACAATCTCCTCTGCCGCCTCCGACAGCCGGATGGCACGCGTACCGTTAGTAGTCGTGATCGCGATGTCGCGCCCCGCCACGTTCCCGTTCATGTATGCGAACGGGGAGTTGCCCAGGTCAAAACCCTCGGCTTTGATGCCGTTACGCTCCGCGGCTGTCAGGCAACCGCGCTCGGCAAATCCACGGCACTCTTCCAGCTCCATCACCGGGAAGATGTGAGAAGCCCCCTCCGCAAAGGCTGTTACCATGGTAGAAGTAGCCCGCAGCACATCCACAGCCACCACAGCCTTTCCCTTCAAATCATACAAGTGCAGCAGCTCCGGGCTGAAACACACATCTATACTTGGCATAAGTATTTGTTATTCGTTAGTAGTTGTTAGTTGTTCGTAAGAATGTAGTAACGAACAATTAACAACTACTAACCATTAGCTATTTCTTAACGAAAGGCAGCTTTACCACCTGTGCCTTCATGTCCTTGTTGCGCACGCGGATGCTTATCTCGGTGCCTACCTTGCTGTAGTCTTTGGTTACGTAGCCCAGCCCGATGCCCTTACCAAGCGATGGCGACATGGTGCCGGAGGTCACTTCGCCCACCTTCTCGCCCTCAGCGTTCACGATCTCGTAGTGCGAGCGCGGAATAGCTTTCTCCAGCATCTCAAACCCAATCAGCTTGCGGCTTACGCCCTGCTCTTTCTGCGCCTTCAGGTTCTCTGAGTTCACAAACTCCTTGTCAAACTTGGTGATCCAGCCCAGGCCAGCCTCCAGCGGGGAGGTGGTATCGTCGATGTCGTTACCGTAGAGGCAGAAGCCCATCTCCAGACGCAGCGTGTCGCGGGCACCCAGGCCGATTGGCTTAATGCCATGCGCCTTGCCAGCCTCCATTATCGCGTCGAATACCTTGCGGGCATCCTCGTTTTTCACGTAGATCTCAAAACCGCCCGCACCAGTATAGCCTGTTGCAGACACCAGCACATCCGGCACACCGGCAAACTCGCCCCGCTCAAACGTATAGTAAGCCATACTGGCCAGGTCGATCTTGGTCAACGGTTGCAGCGCCTCAACGGTTTTAGGCCCCTGCACGGCAAACAGGGAGGTTTCATCAGAGATGTTCACCATCTCCGCGCCCTCGGTGTTATACTTGCTGATCCAGTTCCAGTCCTTTTCGATGTTAGAAGCGTTTACCACCAGCAGGTACTCTTCCTCAGCCATGCGGTACACCAAAAGGTCGTCCACGATGCCGCCCTCCTCGTTTGGTAGGCAGGAATACTGTATTTTTCCGTCCGCCAGTTTAGAGGCATCATTGGTGGTTACGCGCTGGATCAGGTCCAGGGCTTTGGGGCCACGAAGTATAAACTCGCCCATGTGCGACACGTCGAAGATGCCAACTGCCTCGCGCACCGTCTTATGTTCTTCTATATCTGATGAGTAGCGCACAGGCATGTTATAGCCGGCAAAAGGCACCATTTTAGCGCCCAGCGCCTCGTGCACATCATTTAAAGCGATTTTCTTAAGTTCCATATCAGATTGAGCTATTCATTGTTATATGGCAAAATTAAGTATTTTTCGGGCTCATCCTAAATTAATCCCCTGCCGCTGGCTAGGTTTGCCGCCGGTGGAACAAGTGCGCCATCGTTGTAACCATTACCTATAACTCTCGTATGAGCTTAGACCAGAATAATCGCCAAAGGAAATATATGTTTACCCAGATACAATTTGCCTGCACTGCTGGCCTAGCCTCGCTGTGCTGCTCTCTAAGCTCCCTATCTCCTGATTTGTCTACGCTATTGCAGGCTTAACCACTGTCAACTCTCCCTGCACAGGAGCCAGCCAACTTATAGCCTCAGCCCTTATCCATGAAACTATCTGTAAAACTATTTGCCGGATTTCTGCTGATCTCGGTGCTGTTTACAGCCGTAGCCATTGTTAACTTCCGCCTGTCGGAGGCCGTTATCGAGAACTCGAAATGGGTGTCCCGCTCGCAGATTGTCGTGCGCAACTCTGCCGCGCTCCAACGTAACATCATCGACATGGAAACCGGCCTGCGGGGCTTCCTGCTAAACGGCAACGAGACTTTTCTGAAGCCGTACTGGCAGGCCCGCGACCAGATGCCGAGTCTGATGCAGGAAACGCGCAACTTCGTAACCAACCTGCCCGACCAGCAAAAGAAGCTAGATGAGATAGCCGAACTGCAGCAGCGGCTGGAAAAAGATTTCGCTACGCCACTCATCCAGATGAAACGCTCCCATCAGGACACGATCATGACGGATCGGGAGCTAGACCTAAAGCTGGAGGAGCTGGTGCTGGGCGAGCAAATGGTGATGGACTCCATTCGGGCCGCCTTCCGTGCCTTTAACGCCATCGAGTACCAGGTGCGGGCAGACCGCAGCGAGCGCCTGAACAAAAGTATAAACAACACCCGCCAGCTCTCCACCATACTTACCATACTTTCTGTGATCATCGGCCTGAGCTGGGCCTACTACATTACCCGCCTCATCAGTAACCGCATCATGAAGATGGTGACGCTGGCCGAGCAAATTTCCAGGGGCGACTATAAAACCCAGATTGTAGATACGGGCCAGGATGAGCTGAGCCGCCTGTCGCACTCCCTTAACCGCATGTCGGCCACCATCGATGAGACCTTTACGGAGCTGGATCAAAAGAACAAGGAGCTGGACCAGTTTGCCTACGTGGTGTCGCATGACCTGAAAGCCCCCTTGCGCGGCATTGAGGTGGCATCGCGTTGGGTGGAGGAGGACATGGGAAGCCAGCTGCCCGATAACATAAAGGAATATCTGAAGATGATGCGCGCCCGTGTGCACCGGATGGAGAACCTGATAAACGGCATTCTGGCCCTCTCCCGCATTGGGCGCACAAGCCAGGCGAAGGAGCAGGTAGATACAAACGAGCTTCTGGCGGAAGTTGTGGAGTTACTGTCGCCGCCGCCGGGCTTCCGAATAGATGTACAGCGTAACTTACCTGCCCTCCATACCGTTCGAATACAGTTACAGCAGGTCTTCAGCAACCTGATCAGCAACGCCATCAAATACCACGATAAGGAGAATGGGAAAATTACAGTTCGGCACCACGAAACAGAGGAATTTCACGTTTTCTCTGTAACGGACGACGGCCCCGGCATAGATCCGGAGTACCATGCACGGATATTCGTGATATTTCAGACGCTGCAGGAACGGGATGCTTTGGAGAGCACCGGCGTAGGCCTAAGTATAGTAAAGAAGATTGTTGAGTTGCAAGGGGGAACTGTGTGGGTAACTTCGGAGCCAGGCTCGGGATCTACTTTTACTTTTACGTGGCCAAAACATACTGTTATTGAACAAGAAATTAGTAGCTTTGTCTAATACTCTGAAGGGATTAAAGTATAATGAGCGAGAAAGAAGTTAATATCCTGCTAGTAGAGGATGACTACCTGGATACGATGAATGTTGAGCGGGAGCTTAAGAAGATTGGCGTGAATCACCCGGTATTTGAGGCACGCAACGGCAAGGAAGCCCTGAACCTGCTGCGCGGCGTCGGTGTGCCCAAAATCTCGCCAGCCCCCAGCGTTATACTCCTGGATATAAACATGCCGAAAATGAACGGCCTGGAATTCCTGACGGAGTTACGCCACGACCCGGAGTTCAGCCACATCCCTGTCTTTATCATGACCACCTCCAACGAGGAAACCGACCGCCTGGCCGCACAGAAACTCAATGTATCGGGCTATATTGTGAAGCCCCTCTCCTTCGACAGCTTCGAGCGCAGCGACTCTTCCCTCGACAGCTTCAGCCTCTTCCTGGACCTGATTAAGCTTAAATAAGCACCCGCTTTCTTCTCGAAAGTAATAAGTATAAAAGCCGCTGAGCATCTGCTGTTCAGCGGCTTTTATACTTTAGAAGGCATTTTATACTTCGCCTCCGGGTGATCAGCTTATACGTTGCAGCGAGTATAAACCCGAGGCAAGTATAAGTATAAGTACAACTACTGCAGTTGCTTTGGCAGGAGCGTAAAAGATTGCCGGTGATGCTCCGTAGCACCGTGGCTGGAGATGCCCATCCGGTGTGCCTTCGTAGGATAGCCTGCATTTTGTTCCCAACCGTAATGCGGGTGTTCCTGCGCCAGACGGCTCATCAGGTCGTCGCGGTGGGTCTTAGCCAGCACAGAGGCAGCCGCTATAGACAGGTAGCTGGAATCGCCTTTCACAATGCAGGCGTAGGGTATTTGGTTGTATGGCTTAAAGCGGTTCCCATCCACCAGCAGGTACTCCGGCTGCTGCGGCAGCGCCTCCAGGGCACGGTGCATGGCCAGGTAAGTGGCATTCAGGATGTTTACCTCATCAATTTCTTCTACAGAGGCCTCCCCTATGGCCCAGGCCACGGCATCGCGTGTAAGCTCACCGCGCAGCTGCTCCCGGAGTTTTTTTGTAAGTTTCTTGGAATCGGTAAGGAGCTGGTGCCGGTAATCGGGCGGAAGTATAACAGCTGCCGCCACCACCGGACCGGCCAGGCAGCCTCTTCCCACCTCGTCTACGCCCGCCTCTAAGGTATAGCCACTGTAGTTTGGTAATAGCATTTGTATAAACTTTGGGCACAAGTATAAAAAGAAAAGCCCGCCAGTCAAACGACCGGCGGGCTTTAAGGTTAAACTTTCACTTTAAACTAGTATTTGACTGTCATGTCATGACTTAATTACCTCGGGCTTATTACAGGAGCCGAACCAGCTGAAGGAGCATTAAAATCCAGCTCATTTTCTGGCACATCCCATCTTTCAAGGTAATTATAATCAATTGTTGCATTCTTATCTAGCTCTAAAGTTCCTTTCGCGTTGTGAAGCACAACTGCATTGGTTCTGCCGCCGCCCTCAGAAACAGGCTTAAGGAATCCAAACCTTCTGGCATCATAGAACGCAACACCATTCTTAAGAAGGGCAACTCTTCTCTCGCGACGTAGTACTTCAGCAGCCTCATCTTGGCTGATACCACTACCAGCTACTGCAGGCAGGCCCGCAGATTGATAAGCTCTTACCGCATCGATAATTTCAAGACCTTCCTCAACCTGACCAAGTCTTATTTTAGCTTCAGCAAGCATCAACTGATTTTCTTCATAAGAACCTGCAATATTAAGTTCAGCAGAACCGGCCTCTACTGAGGCATAGTCACCGCCCTGCTCAATCGGAATAAGGGTGTATCTGGTGCTGTATGCAAAACCACGTCCTTGGGCATTAAGCTGCGTATAGCCTCTTGCAGGAATAGCAAAGTTCCTTTCCATCCTGTTATCATCAGGATAGTATTCCTGAATAAGACGCTCACTGATGTGTGACCATACGGAAATCAGTGAACGGTATGGTTGCCACGCTGTAAGAGAAACAAGGTCATTCTCATTTGCTGAACGCATAGTAAAGATTTTGTCATTAGCCTGAATACCATTTTCAGCGAGTGTCACGATAGCATTCCAATCAGCGGCTGTCATCTCCTCTACCTTCTTATTTACCAAGATATTTCTGGCTTTATAGGTATTCATGTTCCTAATCCACTCCTGAGGAGACAATACACCACCTTTGCCAACCTTGGTGAAGGACGGGATCATAGCTCCTAAAAAGGCCTCATACTCAGCTGTTGCAGTAACACCTTCCAATTCTTTGATAGCAGCGTCGAAGTTGCTGTTTGCCTCAGCAATTACAGCTTCATAACTAACAAAGTCGTTGTTGGTCTCATTTAATGTGTTCGCAATGATGCCAGAGATATACATTGAACCGATACGGGAGTAAGCAAAGCCTTTCCACCAATAGGCCCATGCCCTAAGAACTTTCTTTTTTGCTTCCGCATCACCTGTAAGTTCTAAGTCGGGATTTTCAACAGCTGAAAGGATTAAGTTTGCCTGGTTGTTGACCAGATACATGGACAACCACTCGTACTGCATGGCATTATCATCGCCTACTGCACGGGAGTTTCTGTTCCTGAGCTCAGTAGCCTGAGAACCACCTTGAGGAGGAGTTAAAACTGTTCCATCGCTTAGCGTTATAGAAGAAGCCTGGTTCACCCATCTCCAACCAAAGTTACCTACTGAGGTAAAATAGGCATCTCCCATGATATCATGGTTTTGCAGGGTAATCCACCAGTACTCTAGTCCAAACTTATCATATACACCTAAACCTGCCCTTTTCATCCCTTCTTCAGTAGTTAGGGCGGTTAGACCAGGAGAGTTCGGGTTCTCCAAGTCTAGTATGTCCTTTTCGCAGGCAGTTGTGCCGAACAAAAAGACTGCTAAAAAAATATATACTATCTTTTTCATTATCATTCTTAAATTAAAATGTCCTTTAGCTTGCTACTACAATCCAATATTTACCCCAAACTGAATCGTCTTCATGTTAGGGAACGCATGCAAATCAAGTCCTCTTCTCAATGGGTCGTTCAAGCTAGCACCAGCCTCTGGATCCATACCTGAATAGTTTGTAATTGTAAACAGGTTTCTTCCGCTTGCGGTAAGCTGCAGGCTTCTAATAAAGCCAACATTGATAATGTTGCCAAGGTCATAAGAGACAGACAGATCACGTAGGCGTGCAAAGGAGCCCTTCTCTACAAAGTATGCATTTGTAGTGTTTGTGTTATATAAGCTGTTGTAGAAGTTAACGTAGGCACCAGAAACACCACCCACTGTAATTTCATTGTCTAGGTCACCATCAACCAGGTCGCGATACATCCACTGCTTGGTCTGGTTGTAAATATCATTACCGTACACCCAGTCAACCTGCACATTAACACTCAGATTTCTGTAGATATTGAAAGAGTTGATGAATGACATATTGAATTTAGGTGTCGGATCACCAATAGCATGGTTGTCTGAAGTAAACTGGACGGCTTTAGTTTCTTTATTTACCACCATACCATTTACAACCTCGTAGTTAGCAGCATTAGCCTGGTTTAAATAAGGCACGCCTTCTGCATTTGTCTGATCAATACTGGAAAGCGGCTTCTTACCAAAGAAAGCACCCAAGCGCTCACCCTCAGTGATTGTGAACTGCCCTGATCCGCCAGCACCCAATGCAATTGGCATACCGTTTGAAATCTTGTCAACAAGAGTTTCCTGCGTACCGAATCGTGTTCCGAAAGTCCACGAGAAGTTTTCTCCTGAATAAACATCAGCATCTAATCCTAACTGGAAACCACTTGCTTTTAAAGTGATAGCATTGTCGGTAATACCTGATGCGCCTGAAGATGGGGCTAAGTCGATGTTATATATAACGTCTTCGCTTGTGCGTTTCCAGTAAGTCGCGTTAAGTGTGATGCGGTTGAACCAGTTAGAGTTTCCAAAGGTGAACCCAATATCTGCACCGACTTCGGATTCTTCTGAAACCTGAACGTTAAGGTTTGCATTATTAGCAATGCTCTGCAGAGCAAGGTAGGAGCCTTCACCAATATTTCCAGAGTTCAGCGTAATGCGACGAGCATATGGGCTTGGCTGGATACCTGCCTGTCCGTAGGCGGCACGCAGTTTCAAAGCTGTTAAAGTGTTGGATGTGATAAAGTCCCCAACGTTAACATAAGCATCAGCACGTGGGAAAACGAAAGCATCGCTACCAGCACCAAATGCAGAAGAGTAGTCTACACGTACACCACCCGATACACCGAACAGTGAGCCATAGTCCAGGCGCTGGTTAATGAGGTAACCATAAGTTATAAACTCAGAGAACACCTCATCATTGCTCTTTGTATTGGCATTACGAATGGTGTAAGGAGGGAATGAAGCAAAGCCTGTACCTTGTGCCTGAAGTTGGTGGCTATGAACACGTCTGTAATCGTACGCTAAATGAGTGGTAGTTTGGATAGGAACGTTAAGATTGAAGTCCTCCTCGAAATTGGTTTTGATGAACGCAGTCAGCAAGGAGTTCTGAGTTGTTTCGTTCGTGCCTGTTCGCGTAATTCTTCCATCAATTGAAGGTAGCGGAGTACCTGGCGTAGTTACATCTCCCTGATACTTAACATAGTCAGTAAAGTCATAACGATAGTTATCTATACCATACTTATAGTCTAACTCTAAGAATCGGTTAAACTTATAGTTGAAGTTAAAGTTCTGAACAATGCGAGTATTCTCAGCGGAGTAATCTCTGAACTGCTGTGTGTAGAATGGGTTCACAGAATTTTGTCCCTCAGGGTTAATTACATACTGACCAGCAGGATTCTGGTAGGTCAGGTCCCAATATCTGCGAGAAAGAAGTGCAGCACCAATACCGCTGTAGATGTTGTTCTGTCCGTTGATGCCACCGGTTGAGTTATCTGAGTAAATCAGCTGTGTGATACTGCGAACTGTAAAGTTCTTAAACAGTTCAGCGCCTATGTTGGCTGAAAGGTTACTTCTCTCTAGACGACCATTAATAGCACTTTCCTGGTTCAAGTGAGAGAGGTTAACAGCATAATCGATGGCCTCACCGCCACCACTGATGCCTACGCTGTTGTTTGTAGTCATCGCATTTGACCTGAACACCTGATCAAGCTGGTTGTATGTCTGCTCTCTGTAGGGTTTGTTATTAAGCGTAGCGCCATTAATAACAGGAATACCAGGTTGAGCGATTGCTCCATCTTCTGTACGCTGCAGGCGGTTTCCTGAAGCATCCAGGATATAACCATCATCGTCCGTATTGAAATAATGGTTTTCAGCAAACTTCAGATTTCCAGTTATCGGGTTATCAAAAGCAACTCGGCTACTGACATTTATAGCTGGCTTTTGCCCCCTCTGTCCTTTTTTAGTAAAGATTTGGATAACACCATTGGCCCCCTGGGCACCATAAATAGTACCAGCGGCAGCTCCTTGGATAACTTCCACTCGCTCAACATTCGATAGGTCAAGATCTGCTAACCTCGAAGAAAGGTTGCTAGCCGAACCATTCTGGTTGTTTGTTGTGCTAACTTGTACCCCATCTACCAGAATCATTGGTTGGGAAGAGCCTAAAGAGTTAATGCCACGCAGCAAAATAGCTGCCTGCTGACCAGGTTGGCCAGAAATTGAAGAAATTTGCGCACCAGCTACCTTACCAACAAGAGCCTGGTCAATAGAGGCTGATGATACTTTTGGCATATCTTCCGCTGTTACAGTTTCAACGGCAATAGCTACTTTCTTGCGCTCAGTAGCAACCCCAACACCTGTTACAACAACCTCACTCAACTGCTTTGTATCAGTTCCCAAAGCAACGTTAATCGTAGATGCATTACCGATGGTTCTTTCAGTAGTCTGGTATCCGATAAAACGGAACACCAGGGTGCTACCTTCCGCCGGTACTGTAATAGAGTAAGATCCATCAGCACCTGTGGTGGTACCCACCGTAGTGCCTTTCACTATCACCGCCACGCCTGGCAGCCCTTGCGATGTGCCCTGGTCCGTCACCGTGCCAGTCACCGTTCTGCTTTGGGCATAGGCCTGCTGCAGCAGCGCCAGCACCATCACAAAACTCATTAGTAATAGTTTTCTCATTTGTTGTTAGAATTAAGGTGAATAGAATTGGTTGGTAATAAGTTTATGATTTCCGAGATAATGAGAAAGCGGATAATTAGTGTTTAGGTAAGATAGCCTAGTTCAAAATATCGGAATCACACTACAATAATAATGAATACCTATATTTTAAACAATCATTATTAGCCTGTAAATACCTGTGTCACAACATCAACCATAACAAACCATCTATTCCTACAGCTAAAGCTTATCTTATATATTGGATAGCTATTATATCTTATACCTACTGGACTAACCCCGCATAAAAATTATAGTAATTAAACCCTTCCTTAAGTAGAAAAGCCTGCCGGTCAAACGACCGGCAGGCTTTAAGATTAAACTTTCACTTTATAACTCATCCCAGGCTATTACTAGGATGGCAGATACTGAATCAATTTACAAATCTGGGTTATTATTAACTTCACTTACTGGTATAGGGAAGATATAGCGCGGATCGGTCGGTGCAATATCAGTACCAGCACCCTGCGACCTTATCGGCTGCCCGGTACGAACTATATCATTTGCTCTAAAGCCTTCCGCAATAAGCTCAATTCTTCTTTCTGTTAAGATGGCATCGATCAACTCCTGCTGAGACAAGTCACCGAAGTCATAATCTGCATCAGAACGGTGGTGTACCGCCTCAAGCAGTGCCAATGAACGCCCTTGGTCGCCTACACGCGCTTCAGCTTCAGCCAGGTTCAGCAGCACCTCCGCATAACGGATAATCGGAACAAAATCAGTATAGGGAGAAACACCGCTAAACTTTGTTAGGTGCCTACCAATTCCATCATAATTAGCTGTAAGCTTTGTTTTTCTGTCATCCTCAGCTGCCCACTGCGGGTCTGCATAGATACCTGGTTCATTTGGATTGAGATAGTACTCCAGGTTGCCAGCATTAAAGTAATACCCCAGCTGGTTCTGTGTACCCGGAGCATTGGTTGCTGCCATAGGCACAGAGAAAATTGACTCAGCAGTCGTATACGGTGCTTTAAATACTGAAGTAATATCAGCCTGCAAAGCATGCTTTACCCCGGTTGGCGCAGTGAAAGGTGCAGTAGCAGACACAATTTTATTACCTTCTGTGATAACTCCTGCATAATCACCCTTCACCAGGTTAACGCGTGTTTTCAGCGCTATAGCAGAGTTCTTATGAGCCCTGGTAGTATTAAGCAGAGCTGAACCCTGAGTATCAGGAAGGCCCGCCTCTGCCTCGTTAAGATCCTTCAGGATTTGCTCATATACCTTGGCTACACTGCTTCTTGCCAAGCCATTGTTGGCAGATGAGGTCTCAGGTTGCAGCCTTAGCGGAAGACCTGGAGAAGCACCGTTATCCTGCGTATAGGGGGTCGCAAATATCTGTACAAGGGAGAAATAGCTGAGAGCTCTGATAAACTTGGCCTCCGCTTGGTACTGTGCATAAAGTTCGGAGTCTATCTTTTCCTTGTTCTTCTCCAAGCCATCCAGAAACAGGTTAACCCTATTGATAGTCAAGTAACCCTGCGTCCACATATTACTCAGATATGTGTTGTTTGAGTTGCTTGTATGCTGCCAAATATCGTAACCGGTTACGTTGTTTGGAGACCTATTGATGAACTCTTCTGCTCTGATATCATTGTAAATTTGATAGCGCCCCCCCAGAAAGGTGCCGCTCTTTGCAGAAAGATACAAACCGTTAACTAGGGTCTCAATCCTATCAGGAGTATCAAACGCATTAGCGTCAGAAATAGAAGTTTCTGGTATAGCTTCCAGGAAATCCTTTTCGCAAGAAGTCAAGCCAGCCAGCGGCATTGCCAGTAAAGCTAATCTTATTAGATACTGCTTCTTGGTTTTTATATAAAACATATGAATTAATCTCTAAAGTTTAACTAATTAAAATCCAACGTTAACACCAAAAGTAAAAGCTCTTCCCTGAGGAATCGTGTTACGTTCCACACCTGGGGCTGTGTTAGAGTTACCATTCGTGGAGATTTCCGGGTCAACACCTTTATATTTGGTAATCAAGAAGGCATTATCAACCTGTGCGTATACCCTTACAGATGAGATGCCACTGTTGCCGAAGAGATTCGGAAGGCGATAACCAAGAGTTGCAGTCTGCAGACGCAGGAAATCACCTTTTTGTACGTTGGCGTCAATCGGGAAAGAAGAACCATTAGATACGTTATCTCCCCAAACGGCAAGAGGAATGTCTGTTTGTTGTCCAGGAGTGGTCCAGGCACGAAGAACGTCTGTTGAGTTGTTCCATACACGTTGGTCTCTTAAGCCAGCCTGGCTACCATTGTAGATATAATTACCCCCTGAGTAGGTGAACATGAGGTTCATGTCAAAATTACCATACTTAAGTGTGTTGCTGAAACCACCATACCACTTAGGTAGTGAGCTTCCGTATACCTGAGCATCTGCACTTGAAACTGCTTTTGCAGGTCTACCGTCAAGGTAAGTCCATCCGCTATGGTGCAGGTACTGAACTTCCTCGCCAGCTTTGTTGATAAAAATTCTGCGGCCGTTATCTGGATTAACACCAGCTGTTCTTACCACATAGATACTGCCAACAGACTCACCAACTGTTGTGATGTTAGCACTCTCTAGGCCACCTGTACTACCGATAATTGGCGCATTATTATTAGCAAGGGAAGTTACTTCATTTTTGTTCAGGGTCAGGTTCAGGTTAGTCGACCATGTGAAATTACCATTATCCACTGGAACAGCATTAATAGCAAACTCGAAGCCCTTGTTGTACATAGATCCTACGTTTATCAGAATCTCGTTACCTGGGATACCTTTTGAAGGAGCCTGAGGTGCGTACAGAATCAGGTTATCAATATCATTGTGATAGTAGTTGGCCTCAAAGCTGATACGGTTGTTAAGTACACCGAGATCTAAACCAATGTTAGTCTGATTGCTGGTTTCCCACTGCAGTTCGTTGTTACCGGCTTGGCTGAAGGATAAAGCAGATGCTTCTCCATAAAGGCCGGCACCGTATGTGGTGTAGGCACCATATGCACTTGGCAAGTTACCATTACCAACACGTCCCCAGCTTCCTTTTAGCCTGAAGTTTGTCACAATGTCTGCTACGCTTGAATTCTTAAAGAATTCCTCCTCTGATATTGTCCAGCCCACGGAAGCACCACCGAAGTCACCCCAGCGTTTCTCCGGAGCCAAAGCAGAGTTACCATCTCTTCTGTAGTTAGCACTAATAAAATACCTTCCTCCAAAGTTGTAGTTCACACTACCAAGGTAAGCCTCGTATGCACGTTGAGTGATACCATTTCCACCAGCAACGTTGATACCGAACTGACCCTGGAATTGCGTAAAGAATGGGTCAGACAGGTCTTGGCGTACAGCACCCCAGTTCTCTACTCTTGTCTTCTGCACATCAGAACCTACCAATACTGTAAAGTTGTGCAGGTCATTAATTGACTTCTGGAATTGAAGCGTGTTTACAAGGTTCCAGTTGTTTCTCTTAGCATTGTTGTTATAAGCATAGCCATTATAATTCCAACCATCTCCTTGGTATGGGTTCCAGAACTGTATGTTTTCTGTATTGCCTCTGTCCCAAGAGTAAGAGCTACGGAAAGTAAGTCCTTTGGCAAGTGTTAAATCAGCTGCCAAGTTTGCAATAATTCTACTTGTTTCGGAGCTGTTTTTGTCCAGATCAATTAGCGGCAGCGGGTTAGCCCAGCTCGTAGGTATCAAGTTGTTGCCGTTATCGATCGTGTTATTGCGTTCTGGGTTGATATTGTAACTTCCATCAGCTCTTCTTGGAGCCAAGTTTGGAGACATAGCAACAGCTATACGGCCAAGGCCAGAAGAGTTGAAGGCTGCACCCGGAGCAGAACCGCTGTTTGGAGCGTTGTTCAGCGTGTTATTATAGTTCACGTTAGCAGACAGCTTCATCCAATCGGTAGCTTGGTGAGATAGGTTGAAACGACCTGACCTTCTTTCAAAGTCATTTGCTTTCAAGAAGCCTTCCTGATCTGTAAAACCTGCAGAGAAGTAATAGCTGGTTTTATCTGTACCCCCAGATACTGTAAGGCTATGGTTGTGCGACAGTGCAGTACGATATACTTCATCATACCAGTCTGTATCAACCATGGAGCCATCTGCATTATAGTTCGGGAAGAAGCTTTTGTTTCCTTCACCAAGTTGAGAAGCTGGAACAGCTTTAGGGTTTAACTTCAAAGCGTTGGCTATCGCACCATTTTTATGATCAATATATTGCTGGGCATTCAGAAGTTCTGGAAGCCTTACAGCACTGTTGGAACTAACCCAACCGTCATAGGTAACTTTGGCTTTGCCCTGTTTTCCTCTCTTGGTCGTAATCAACAACACACCATTCGCTGCTCTTGAACCGTAGATAGAAGAAGAAGCCGCGTCCTTCAGAATATCGATTGACTCAATATCAGATGGGTTGATATCTCCTAGTGGGTTGTTAGTTGCAGAGTTAGCCGAAGCATCGTCTGTTGAAATTGGAATACCATCCACAACAACTAGAGGAAAAGAACTTAGTGAGATAGAGTTAATACCGCGGATACGGATTACCGGCGGGTTGTTCAAAAGCCCGTTTGGCTGCACGATATTTACACCAGCAGCACGTCCGGTAAGGGCCTGCGCAAAGCTTTGTACAGGACGGTCTTTAATCACATCACCACCAACGGTTGCGGCAGCACCGGTAAACTCTTCCCTAGTCTGAGTAGCATAGCCCGTTACAATTACTTCGCTAAGCATCTTGTCGTCTGTAGCCAGGGCGGCGTTAACAACGCTCGCATTACCAATCGTTTTCTCTAAATTTTGATAGCCAATAAAACGAAACACGAGCGTATTCCCCCCCTCCGGTACAGTAATAGAGTAAGTACCATCAGCGCCTGTGGTGGTGCCCACCGTAGTGCCTTTCACAATCACCGCCACGCCTGGCAGCCCTTGCGATGTGCCCTGGTCCGTCACCGTACCAGTCACAGTTCTGCTTTGGGCATAGGCCTGCTGCAGCAGCGCCAGCACCATCACAAAACTCATTAGTAATAGTTTTCTCATTTGTTGTTAGAATTAAGGTGAATAGAATTGGTTGTTTTAAGTTTTTAGTTCATATAGTAAAGGTTAGGCAAAGCTCTGCCAGGCTCATAAAGAATGAGCTTTAAAATTTTATGCACAGTACCAGCACTGCTTTACAAAAGCAGCCTATCGGCATAGAAATCTGTTGTGTGATATGATTTTTTAAAGCAATGTGCCGCGAAAGACACCAGCTGCTCTTCATTAAGAATTAAGTTACTAACCTATCCAGCCACAATCCTTTGTGAGATGAATGAAGGGATAGTTACCTATTCCGCTCCAATAATAGGTAGATAAAAATTCAAATACAACAGTCGCTAAACAAACTTATTTGATGTCAAAACACAGTATTTTAGACTTTTACATCTTCTCGTTTCTTACCCAACTTCACGTGAGTACAATTTAATAACACCCATAAAGAGCTTTGAAATGGATCTGAAACCATTTCTTCCAAATTTCAACTATTCAATGTTGCAACGCAGACATTCACAAGACAGTAATTCCTATCAGTTTTTGCCCTAAAACCTTTTATACAAAATTTCGTTGGAAGCCAAAAAAAAACGAGGCACCCGGGAAAGGTCCTCGTTTCTGCTCTGGTAAGGCAGTCTATACCTGCATCAGGTAAGCTTTTATATATTCGTCCAGGTCGCCATCGAGCACGTTCTGCACATCCGTACGCTCTACCCCTGTGCGTACGTCCTTTACCAGCTTGTAAGGGTGCAGCACGTAGTTGCGTATCTGCGAGCCAAAGTCAATCCGCTTTTTGGTGCTCTCGATGCGGTCCCGCTCGGCATTGCGTTTGTCAAGTTCCATCTGGTACAGCCTGGATCGGAGCATGCGCAGGGCGTGCTCTTTGTTCATGAGCTGCGAGCGCTCTATCTGGCACTCTATCACAATGCCGGTTGGCTTGTGCTTCAGGCGAACGGCCGTTTCTACTTTGTTTACGTTCTGCCCGCCTGCACCTCCTGATCGGAAGGTGTCCCACTCGATATCACTTTGGTTTACCTCTACCTGGATTGTATCATCCACCACAGGGTAGGCAAACACGGAGGCAAACGAAGTATGGCGGCGGCCACCGGAATCGAAGGGCGAGATGCGCACCAGGCGGTGCACCCCAATTTCAGACTTCAGGTAACCGTAGGCAAAATCGCCGGTAATCTCCAGCGTAGCCGATTTTATACCAGCTCCGTCGCCGGCCTGGTAGCTCACCTGCTTCACGGCAAAGTCATGCGACTCGGCCCACATGATGTACATGCGCATCAGAATCTCGGCCCAATCCTGGCTTTCGGTGCCACCTGCACCGGCGTTTATCTCCAGTATGGCGCTCAGCTGGTCTTCTTCGCCGCTCAGCATGCGCTTAAACTCCAGTGCTTCCACAGCCTCCTCGGCCTTCTTCAGCTCCTGCTGTATGTCCTCCTCCGACACATCGCCTTCCTTGAAGAAGTCGAAGAGCACCTCGAAGTCTGACACGGCTTTCTCCACCTCCTCATAATGGTCGGTCCATACTTTCACGGATTTGATTTCCTTAAGTACCTTCTCGGCCTCCTTCGGATCATCCCAGAAATCAGGGGCGGTGGTTTGGGCCTCTGTCTCTTTTACCTGCTCTTTCTTGGCATCGTAGTCAAAGATACCTCCTCAAGGCCCCTACTCTGGCCTTCAACTCTTTTACTTGTTCAGTTGTCATTAGCGTGTTGGTTATACTTTCTTTAAACGTGAGATGCTGAAGTATAAACGGCCACGCCCATACTTCAGCATCCTCTTTTTATACTTTATACTTTAAAGGCTGATGCGATGCACCCAGTGATGGGTGTCAGGTGCCTGCCCTGTCTTTATCTTATCCAGTTCTGTGGCAACGTGGTTTGAGATTTTCCTATCTTCTATCGCGGGCAGATCCATGTCCTGGCCTTTGTGGTGGATGGTGGCAATTTGCGCAATGGTGGCAGCCGTGCCCGTGCCAAATGCCTCCTGCAGCTTGCCAGCCTTGTACGCCTCCACCAGCTCATCTACCGATACCTTGCGTTCCTCCACTGTGTAGCCCAGGTCTCTGGCTACTTGTAGTACGCTGTCGCGGGTGATGCCGGCAAGGATAGTGGTGCTGACAGGCGGCGTTACCAGCTTGCCGTCCAGCACGAACATCAGGTTCATGGTGCCCGACTCCTCTATATACTTATGCTCCTTGGCATCGGTCCAGATAAGCTGGTGATAGCCGCGCTCCTGCATTTGGCGGGCGGGGTAAAGCGCAGCGCCATAATTGCCCGCCGCCTTGGCATAACCGGCCCCACCCTCTACAGAGCGTGCAAAGTGCGGCTCGATGGCTACCCGCAGCGGCTGGCCATAGTAAGCCCCAACAGGGCAGGTGAAAATGGCAAAGCGGTAACCCGACGATGGACGCACCCCAATATATTCATCGGTTGCGAACATGAACGGGCGGATATACAACGCACAGCCGGCGGTGGGCGGAACCCAGGCGGCATCCAGGCGCAGCAGCTGCTCCAGCCCCTGCATAAAAATGTCCTCCGTGATCGCCGGCATGCACATGCGCTCGGCAGACTTGTTCAGGCGGTGAAAGTTATCCAGCGGACGGAACAGCAGGATATCGCCATTAGCATCGCGGTAGGCCTTCATCCCCTCAAAAATAGACTGGCCATAGTGCAGGACCGAGGTGGCAGGGCTCAACGACATGTTGCCGTATGGGCGGATGTGCGGGTTTTCCCACTTCCCCTCTCTGTAATCGGCCACCAGCATATGGTCCGAGAAAATCTTGCCGAACTCGATGTTGTTATAGTCCAGTTCCGCGATGCGCGAGTTCTCCACGCATTGTGCCGGTATCGTGAGCATATCCAGTGACATTTTAAGTTAGTTTTTAATCCGGTTAGGGTATGGTACGGTAGCTATAGTCTTGGTTTCCAGGCAATCTCCTCGGCGCCCAGCTCCTGAGACATTACGCGGCAAAGGGCAAAGAGGTAATCCGACAGCCTGTTTAAATATTTTATCACCAGGTCATCTACCGGCGACTCTTCCTGCAAGCCAATGGCCAGGCGCTCGGCGCGGCGGCACACGCAGCGGGCCACATGGCAGAAGGATACCGACTGGTGCCCGCCCGGAAGTATAAACGCACGCAACGGCGGCACGGCAGCAGTATACTTGTCTATTTCCTGCTCCAGCAGCACCACGTCTTCCTCATGCAAATCTGGGGTGGCCATCTTAGTGTTCTTGTCCGGATCTGTGGCCAGTGTAGAGCCGATGGTAAACAGCCTGTCCTGTATTTCTTTCAGGATATCAGCCCTGGACTTGTTCACTTCCTGGTCGCGCACCAGCCCGATGTAGGAGTTCAGCTCATCCACCGTGCCGTATACTTCGATACGCAGGTGCGACTTCGGAACCCTGGTGCCACCAATCAGTGCGGTGGTGCCTTTATCGCCTGTCTTGGTGTAGATCTTCATGTATAGAGTTAGAGAGTTGAGGAGTTTGGGAGTTTAGGAGTTAGAGAGTTAAAAAGTTAGAGAGTTAGAAAGTTGATTTCTCATCTATTCACTTACTCAAAACTCTAATAACTAATAACTAATAACTAATAACCAACAACGAATAACTAACAGCTTACAGTTGCTCTGCCTGCATGCGGGCGGCGGTGGTGATGTCCGGGTTTAGCGTGTCAGACTCTACCAGGCCGTCGCGGAGGCGCACGATGCGGTGTGCATACTTGGCGATGTCCTCCTCGTGCGTTACCATAATAATGGTATTGCCTTTGGCGTGCAGGTTCTCGAAAAGCTCCATGATCTCGTAAGAGGTTTTGGTGTCGAGGTTACCGGTAGGCTCGTCGGCAAGTATAATGCTGGGGTCGTTAATAAGCGCTCTGGCAATGGCCACACGCTGCCGCTGGCCGCCCGACAACTCGTTGGGCTTGTGCTTGCCGCGCGTACCCAGGCCAACGCTCTCCAGCGCCTTTTGTGCCCGCTCCTCGCGCTCACTTTTGCTGTACCCCGCATAAATCAGCGGCAGGGCCACATTCTCCAGCGACGACTGGCGCGGCAGCAGGTTAAAGGTCTGAAACACGAAACCGATCTCCTTGTTGCGCACCTCCGCAAGTTCGTTATCGGTCATGTTGCTCACATCCTGCCCGTTCAGGATATAGGTACCGCCGGTGGGTGTATCCAGGCAGCCGATGATGTTCATAAACGTGGACTTACCGGAGCCCGAGGGGCCCATGAAAGCGACATACTCTCCCCTGTTGATACTGATGGACACGGATTTGAGGGCATTGATCGTCTCAGCGCCCATGCGGTATACTTTCGAGATGTCGTGGGTTTCGATTATGGTGCTCATACAGCCTTTATCATAGTTGCCAATTTTCGACGCGGTTCTCCGCTTCCTGGCGTTTTTGTTCAAGTTCTTCTATAAATGTAGCATATTCAGCGGGAGGAAGCAAGTCCCGGAGCGTTTCTGCAGCCTGGGTAGCGTAAGAAACTAAGCCCTGATCTATACTTTCCAGCGCGTAAGCTTTGTACAGCTGGGCAGCATACGGGTTATAGGTGATGCCATCCAACAGAATATTATATGCTTTGTCACCGTCGGGGTCCTGTTTCCTGAAGAAGTTGGCGGCAGCCAGCAAGGTCTCCTCGTCGTAGGCCAGCATTTTCACCGCCTGGTCATAACGGGTAGCGGCTTCCTCGGTGCGGCCCCGTACCTCGGCGACGCGCGCCTTAAAGTACAAGGCCATGCGTTTGTCGCGGTCGTTCAGGTGCAGGCGGTCCATCCTGTTGAGCAGCACATCATACTTCTCGGTGTAGAGCCACAGCTTTAGCTGCAGCAGGTTCAGGGCCGAGCGCAGTTCTCCCTCGGGGCGCAGCATGTCGCCTGCTTCTTTGATAGCATCGTAAGCCAGCTTCCACCTCCTCTTGTTGAGCAGGTACTCCACACGGGTCACCAGGGCATGTCGTTTCAGGTCTTTCTCCTGAATGGAGCTTGCCAAACTATTTACCTGATCTAGGTTAAGCGTAGGCAGATAAGTAAGAAGATACTGTAGCTTTTCCTTGTCTGTTGCTTGCACCAGCACCGAATCCAGATCCTGGCGCAGCAGGGTTGCCATACTCTGTGCCACCGCAATCGCGGCCTCGTTCTCGGTGTAGGCCACCTCCTCCAGCGCCCCTACGGCTGCTTCCGGCCGGTGCGCCATCGCCAGTGCATAGCCATGCGCCAGGTAGGCCTGTGCATAGCCGTGGTCTTTGGCCTGCTTGAAGTAGGAGGCCGCCGCACGGTAGTTTTTCTCCTCCATCATCCAGAGGGCGAGGGTGTTGTAGTAATAACCACTCTGGTTCTCCATCTGCAGGGCCAGGTTCTCCATCAGGCGCCTTCCTTCGCGCGGAAGCCCATTATAGTGGTGCACCAGTCCCTTCAGGAAAATCAGATCACTGAAAAAGAGCTGGTTGCCCGGTGCAGCTAAGTAATCGTTTATGTGTTTCAGGCGGGCTGTGTCTCCCTTGCTCAGGCTGCTGATGGTCTGGTTGTAAAAAAGAGTAAAGTCCTCTACCTGTTCCAGCGAGTCGGGCATGAAGCGCTCCCTGTCCTGCGGCTCCAGGCCGAGCAGCTGGCGCAGCACGGCCTGGTTGCTGCGCAGTGTTTTATACTTTCCTTTCCTGGACTCCTCCAGCACCAGCTTGGCCGGCTCCAGCATTGCCTGTCGGGTGTAATAGGCCAGGCGGTTGCTGCGCACCACCTCATTGCCCGGGCCATACTCCTGCGCCAGGTTAAAGTAGTACTCGGTGCTGTCCTGCACACTGGTTTGGGTGTACAGCAAGGCCAGGTTGTTGTAGATCTCGGAACTCTCCGGGAATTTCTCGGCTCCCTGCTGCAGCACATACAGTTTCTCGAAGAAGTATTGTTTCTCGTCGTAGAGGTTGGCCAGCCGGATGTATAGCTTTGGGTTAGGCCTGCGGTCGATGGCTTCCTTCAGGAGCAGAATTTCCTGGTTGCGCTGGTTTTCCTGCCTGTACATGGAGGCCAGGCTGTAGTTTGCCTTCACGTTGCCGTTGTCGTACACATTGCTCTCCTCGTAAAAGCGCTTGGCCAGGATGTTGTTGCCGGAAGCACGGTACAAATCTCCGACATAGCTATAGTAGCCTGCCTGCATCTGAAAGTAAGAGCGGTACTGGGTGCGCATGATCAGGATCACGCATATCACCAGGCTCATGATAAAGAAGGAGAAAAGCGAGAAGGTCCTGGGCTCGTACACCACCTTGTACACCTGCAGGCGCTGCTCCAGCAGCCGCCCGAAGTTGATCATCACATAGGCGAAAAAGCCAAAGCCAAAGGCCAGGTGCGTGTACACGATCAGGTTGCGGTAAAGCAGCGTGAGCGAGTCGTTGGCAGTGGCAAAGGCATAGCCTATGCTCAGGAAGGCAAGTATGGCAAACACCAAGTATAAAACGGCGCCTGTGGGCCTGAACGGGAAGAGCCTGCCGTAGAATGCCTCGCGCTGCCGCATGCCCCAGAAACCGGCCACCGTGGAGAGCAGCAGGATAACGTATGGGTTGATTGGAATCAGCTCTGCATCGAAGTAGCCCAGGTGGCGCAGGTACAGCAACACCAGGGTAAGCAAGTATAAAATGCTGATAAGTATAAACTGCCACATGCTGAAGCGGCGCTCCGGCGACTTGGCCTGGGTGTTTATCCAGAGCAGGGCGTTTACGTTCTCAAAGCTCACCCACAGCATAAAAATAACCGTGGCCGCCAGCAGTCCCAGCGAGCTGTAGCTAACCAGGTGCAGCGTGATCAGCTCCGGGGTAAAATCGGCCTCTGTGTAAATCAGCAGCCCCAGCACCGCGACCACCCCCAGCATGGCCAGCACCCGCAGGCCAAAGCCGGTGTTGGGCAGGAAGGCCTGAAAGGCGTAGCTGCCCAGCGCAAAGAGCACAATGCTCACCAGCAGGGTGGTTTGGCCGGCCCCACCGAAAATCTCGAGCAAGTCGAAGTTAAAGGTTGCCAGGAAGAGCATGAGCAGCAGAATGCCCGCAAAGTATGGCAGTTGCCGCATGGTGCTGATGGCCGCCGTGTAAAAGGCCAGGCTCACGCCCAGTATAAGCAACAACACGCCGGCTGCCGCCGTGTTGGCTTCGGGCAGGGCCACGTCGTACTGCTCCAGCAGCAGGTAGCCATCGGCCGAGAGCGTGAACCCCTCCAGCAGCGCCGGAACCTCGCTTACCGGCACCGGCACCACCTGCAGGTCGGTTAGCTTATCCCAGGCAAAGAGGGAGCTCTCGCCGGTGAAGAAGTAGTATACCCCCAACCCCAGCGCCAGCACACCCAGCAGCAGTAAAAAAAGATAGGGATACCTGGTGTGCGTATCCCATTTCTCCCAAAACTTTATCTTACTCATATATTAAGCCTGCGATTTATTCCAGCACTTTCGGCACACGGAAATAATCGGAGTCTTTTTTGGGTGCGTTCTGTAAGGCTTCCTCGTGGGTGATGGTGTTGCGGGGCTCGTCCTCACGCAGCACGTTCACCTCCTCCGACATATGGATAAGCGGGGCCACGTGCTCGGTGTCGAGCTGGCGCAGCTGGTCTACCCAGTTCAGGATCTTGTTCAGGTCCTGCAGCACCTCCTGCTCCTTTTCCTCGTTAAACTCCAGCCTTGCTAAGTGCGCTATCTTGCGGATGGTTTGAATATCTGTTGACATGTACTTTTGTATGTTTCGAAATTTCAGCCTGAATAATGTTAAATACCTGCTCTTTCAGCCGTGGCAGGTCCTCCAGCGTCATGCCCCTGGTCTCGATTGGCTCGTGCAGCACAATCTTGAGCGGGTGCCAGCGCACCTTCAGCTTACCGTCCAGGTCGGGCAAAAAGTGCTGGTTGTAGGGCATGGTTACCGGCACCACGGGCACCTGCTTCTCAATAGCCAGTTTAAAGGGACCGTCCTTAAAGGCCATCAGCTTCTCGCCGGCGGTTTTCGGAATAGTGCCTTCCGGGAAAATAGCCAGGCTACGCCCCTCCTCCAGCGTTTTTGCCGACTTTATATAGCTTTTGGCACTGCTGATGGCGCTTCTGCGGTCTACGGATATGTATAGTTTCTCATACACCTTGCCCCACAGCGGCACCTTGCACAAATCGGCCTTTCCCACAAAGTTAAGAAATCCGGGGATGGCATGCAGCATGACCGGGATATCGAGGTAGGAGCTATGGTTGGGGGCAAAAATGTAGCGTTGCTTCGGGTTGTGCCTGAAGTGCCACTCTACCTGCAACGGCACCAGGAACATGCGCAGCGAGGTGGAGGACCAGAACCTGTTGATACCATGCAGCCTCCTGTACCACTGTTCCCGGCGCATCAGCACGGCCTGCAGCGGATAGGTAACCACGAAAGGAAGCACAAACCAGGTAACGCACCAGGTAGTATAAATCCGATGTGATAAGTATTTTATGGCCTTCATCTGCTCAAATGTAAGTATAATCCCTGGGTTTGCCGCCGCACGGCGTGCCTGTATAACGCAGAAATTTCCTGCTTTTATACTTTAGCAAAGTATAAAGGGCTACAGCCGGCCCTGTTGCTGCAGCAGAAACGCCGCTTTCAGGATTCCGGCCACGCTGATGGCATCCGTAATCTCGTTGTTGGTGGCCATGCGCACCGCCTCCTGAAAGGGCACCTTTTTGATGTGCAGCACCTCAGTTTCTTCAAAAGCAGTTTCGCCGGCGGTTAGTTCCTCGGCCAGAAAAACAAAGCCCTCCTCATCGGTTACGGAGTTGGACGTATGGAGCCGGCAGATATTCGTCCACTTGGCGGCCGTGAAACCGGTTTCCTCCTGCAGCTCGCGCTTGGCCGATTCCAAGATGTCCTTTTCCACCAGCCCGCCGCCCATGGGTATTTCCCAGCTATACTCGTGCAGGGGGTAGCGGTACTGGCCAATCAGGTAAGTATAGCCCTCGTCATCTATGGGTATAATGCCGATGGCTTTGTTTTTCATACTTACCACGCCGTAGATGCCTTCGCTGCCGCCGGGGGTAAGCACTTTGTCTTCGCGCAGTTTAATCCAGGGGTTCTGGTAAATCTCCCGGCTGGACAGGGTGGTCCAGGGGTTATGTGTTTCGTCGATCATAGCTTAAAAAGTTGCCAGTGCAAAGATAGGAAAGATGCGGGTCTTCAGGCTACCTTGGCCTAGCTGTAAAAATCTTGCTGTAGCTTTTAAAAGACCAGCTACACTAAGCCGAAGCCGCTTTGAACCACTCCCGCAGCAGCGCCTTGTCTATATCAGCAGCAGATTTGAGTTTGATGTGCCGCATATCCTTGCCTGTGCCTTCCAGCAGGTTGTGCTCGTCGGATAGCTTCTCAAACTGGAAGAAGCCCAGCGTAACGTAGGCTTTCGCTGTTTTGAGGTAGGCAAAGTCTTTCGCTGCTTTGAAAACAGGCCGGCTCCATTTCAACTCCTCTACCACATTTGGCACGCTCTCGTGTACGAGTTGGCGTACCGCCTCCATGATCTCCTGGTGCTTGCCGGCATTGGTGATGTATTCTGTTACCTGTGGGTTCATGAAGTATATTTTATACTTTGGTTTGGTGAAGTAACAAGACGTATAGCTTTAAAACTACAGAAATTATACTTTATACTTACTCGTAGCTACATACAAGTGACATAAGTATAAAATCAGCCTTTCCGGGCTATCATTTCCATCTCTACCTGCGCGCCCAGTGGAAGCGAGGCTACGCCGATGGTGGTGCGGGCGGGGTATGGCTCAGAAAACTGAGTCTTGTATACTTCGTTCATGGCACTGAAATTGGCCATATCGGTTAAGAACACATTTACCTTTACCACATGATCCGGTGTTAGCCCGGCCGCGGCCAGCACCTGAAAGAGGTTTTTAAAACACTGCTCCGTCTGGGCGCTAATGTCTCCCTCCACCAGTTTACCGTTTGTGGCGTCAATAGGCGTTTGCCCGGACAGGAAAATAAGCTCGCCCGCCTGAACGGCATGGGAATAGGGGCCTACGGCTACGGCGCCTCCGGCGGTAAATGCTTTTCTGGGCATGAGTAGGTTTCTAGGTTAATTGTTAAGTATAGATAACTAGCGTCTAAACTCAATAAACATACGCTTTTTTGTTGAAATCTGTAGATTACTGCAAATGTCTAAACACACATTTATACCTATATTTCATCATCGCCTCACAAGCTTTGTTCTCCGCTTTTGCCCGGTGCTTGTAGCTTTAGCAGAATATTATACCAGTAGATGGGTTTTGATAAGTTAGTTGGGGATAATATACTTTAGCTATACTTTCCTAGCTACTGCTTCCTGCAACTTGAACCAAGCTATCCTTGCTAGCCCCCGTTCATCCTCTAGTACCCACAAGCGGTTCGTTTCACATCTAGCTTTGGTGCTCTCAAGCCCGAGAGGGCTCGCCTTCGGACATCGCGCTGTCTACATTTCCTTTGCTCCTGACGTCGCAATGCCCTTCGGGCACCGGAAAAACTCGCATAGGCGCCTCCCAGAAAAACTGCGAATCATTTAGGTAGCCGAGGCCTATTCTGTCATCTCGACCTTCGGGAGAGATCTGGATAGAATCCCCGATAGATCTCTCACTACGTTCGAGATGACAAGGAAAGAATGGAGTATAAATTCCCCTCTTGGGAGGGGTCAGGGGTGGGTTTATACTTTGTAGGGACAGGTCGCGACCTGTCCGCGCGAGAACTGAGGCTATGGAATTGATACTTCACCCGCAGTAACTATAGAACTTATACTTCAGCCAAAGCAATCACAGTGCTCCCCTCCTTGGCTAAGGAGGAGCAGGGGTGGTTGGGCCCGGGACTGCTGAGGAAATCCTCCATACTCTGTCATGATGTAAATACGGCTATCATCTAAAAATAAAAACCCCCTCCTGAAAACAGGAGGGGGTAAGGGGGAGGTTATACTTTTACAACGCCCCGGCCTTTATCTCATCCACCACATCCGGGTCGAGCAGCGTGGACGTGTCGCCCAGGTTGGACGTTTCGCCCTCGGCTATTTTGCGCAGAATGCGGCGCATGATTTTGCCCGAACGCGTCTTCGGCAGCCCGCTTACGAGCTGGATCTTATCCGGCTTGGCAATCTTTCCGATCTTCTCCACCACCGTCTCGATGATCTCGGCGCGCAGGTACTCCTCTTTCTCCGGAATCTCCTTGCAGATCACGAACGCATAGATGCCCTGCCCTTTCACGTCGTGCGGGTAGCCCACCACGGCCGACTCCACCACGTGCTCGTTGTGGTTGATGGCCTCTTCAATCTCAGCCGTTCCAAAACGGTGGCCGGATACGTTGATCACGTCGTCCACACGGCCGATGATGCGGTACAAGCCGTTCTCGTCGCGCTTGGCGCCGTCGCCGGTGAAGTATAAGCCTTTGTAAGTAGAGAAATAGCTCAAACGGCAGCGCTCGTGGTCGCCGTAGGTGGTGCGAATCATACCCGGCCATGGGAACTTCATGCACAGGTAACCCTCTACCCCATTCTCGGCGATTTCGTTGCCGTCACTGTCTACCAGTATCGGCTGAATACCAGGCAAAGGCAGCGCGGCATGGCTTGGCTTCATCGGCGTCACGTTGGCCAGCGTTGAGATCATGATGCCACCGGTTTCGGTCTGCCACCAGGTATCCACCACCGGGCAGCGTTCCTTGCCCACGTGGGTATGGTACCAGTGCCAGGCCTCCTCGTTTATCGGCTCACCCACTGAGCCCAGCACCTTCAGGGAGTCGAGGCTGTAGGAGAGCACGTCGTCGATATCGCCGGCCATCAGCGAGCGAATAGCCGTTGGCGCCGTGTAGAAGATCGTCACGCCATACTTGTCGCACACCTGCCAGAAGCGGCCGTTGTCCGGGTAGGTCGGCACGCCCTCAAACATCAGCGTGGTCGCGCCGCTCAGCAGCGGGCCGTAGAGCAGGTAGGTATGCCCCGTCACCCAGCCGATGTCGGCCGTACACCAGTAGATGTCGCTTTCCTGGTACTGGAACACGTTCATGAAGCTGTACTGCGCATAAACCATGTAGCCGCCGCAGGTATGCACCACACCTTTCGGTTTGCCCGTAGAGCCCGACGTATAAAGTATAAAGAGCATGTCCTCGGCATCCATTTCCTCGGCAGGGCAGTCTTTGCTTACGGTTTTCACCTCATCGTGGAACCACACATCGCGGCCTTCCACCATGTTCACAGCCCAGCCCAAACGCTCTACTACAATCACGCGCTGCACCGATGGGCAGTTCTCCAGGGCCTCGTCCACCACGCGCTTCACCGGAATCTGCTTGGCACCGCGGTTCAAACCATCAGAAGTCAGTACCATGGTCGCCTGCGCATCGTTGATGCGGTCGGCCATACTTACTGCCGAGAAACCGGCAAAGATAACAGAGTGGGTCGCGCCAATGCGGGCACAGGCCAGCACCGCAATCGCCAGCTCCGGAATCATCGGCATATAGATACAGATGCGGTCGCCTTTCTTGGCACCGTTCTTCTTGAGCACATTGGCAAACTGGCACACTTTCTCGTGCAGTTCGCGGTAAGTATAGCGGATAAAGCGTTCTTTCGGGTCGTTGGGCTCCCAAATCAGGGCCAGTTTGTTGCCGCGTGTTTTCAGGTGGCGGTCGAGGCAGTTCTCGGTAATGTTCATCTTTCCGCCCTGAAACCACTTCACGTTCGGCTCGTCAAAGTTCCAGTCCAGCACCTTGTCCCACTTCTTGCGCCAGGTAAAGGTGTCGGCAATGTCAGCCCAGAACCCCTCGGGGTCCTCCGTGCTGCGTTTGTAGGCCTCCTGGTACTCCTCGTAGGACTTAAGTTGATAATTTGTCATGGCAAGATTTAATTCTTGGTTAGATAGTGTTTTAAGGTTTATAAAAGCATTTCCGATTCGCCTGCTCTTCAGGCGGTCGCGTATTTCGGTTAGTATGGCCGGGTCGTCAATGGTAGACGGCACAGCGTAAGGAGTACCATCGGCGATGTGGCGCAGGATACGCCTCAGAATTTTGCCGGAGCGCGTCTTGGGCAGGCGCTGTACCTGCAGCACCGTTCTGAAGTAGGCCACGGCCCCAATCTTCTCCCGCACCAGCGCCACCAGCTCTTTTTCCAGTTCAAGCTCCGGAATGGTCTGCCCGTCTTTGAGCACCACCAGCCCCACGGGCCGCTGCCCTCTGAGTTCGTCCCCTATTCCAATCACGGCACACTCGGCCACGGCAGGGTGCGAGGAGACCATTTCCTCCATTTCGCCGGTGGAAAGCCTGTGGCCCGACACGTTGATTACATCGTCGATGCGGCCCATAATGTATACATAGCCGTCCTCGTCGATGTAGCCGCCGTCGCCGGTCATGTAGTAGCCCGGAAAGCGCTCCAGGTAGGATTTCCGGAACCGCTCGTCGTCCTCCCACAGCGCGGGGAGGCAGCCTGGCGGCAAAGGCAGCTTCACGGCTACAATGCCCTCCTGGCCCGGGATAAGCCGTTGCCCCTCCTCGTTGAGGATATGCACCTCGTAGCCGCTCACAGGTTTTCCTGCCGACCCGGGTTTGGCCGGGAAAGGCTCCACGCCCATCATAGTCGCCACCATCGGCCAGCCCGATTCGGTTTGCCACCAGTGGTCAATAACCGGCACTTGCAGCAGGTCCTTCGCCCAGTAATAGGTGGCCGGATCGCAACGCTCACCAGCTAAAAATAGGTATTTTAATGAAGGAGTGCCGTATTTTTTCTTAAAATGTCCGTCTGGGTCTTCTTTTTTGATAGCCCGGAAAGCGGTTGGCGCCGTGAACAGTACTTTTACCTCATGCTCCTGGATAATACGCCAGAAGGTGCCGGCATCGGGCGTGCGCACGGGCTTGCCCTCGAAAAGGATGGAGGTACAGCCATGGATAAGCGGCGCATACACCAGGTAGGAATGTCCCACAGCCCAGCCTACGTCAGAGGCCGCCCAGAACACATCGCCCGGGTCCACATCGTACACCGCCTTCATGCTATACTTTAGTGCCACGGCATGGCCACCGTTGTCGCGCACAATGCCTTTGGGCTTGCCGGTGGTGCCGGAAGTATAAAGTATGTACAGCGGGTCGGTGGCATCCACAGGTACGCATGCGGCTGGTTCTGCCTGCTCGAGCAGCTCCATATAGTCCAGGTCGCGGCCCGGCTGCAGCTCGGCCTGCACCTGTGGCCGCTGTAGGATGATGGTATGGTCTGGTTGGTGCGTGCTGCTGGCCAGCGCTTTGTCCAGCAAAGGCTTGTAGGGAATAACGTTGGAAAACTCGATGCCGCAGGAGGCAGAGATAACGACCTTGGGTTTGGCATCGTCGATGCGCACGCTTAACTCGTGCGGCGCAAAGCCCCCGAACACAACCGAGTGAATGGCTCCCAGCCGCGCGCAGGCTAGCATCGCCACCACTGCCTCGGGTATCACCGGCATGTAAATCACCACCGTATCGCCTTTGCCGATGCCCAGGTGCTGCAGCGCCCCGGCAAAGCGGGCGACCAAATCGCGCAGCTCGGCATACGTATACTTGCGGAGCACACCCGTTACCGGCGAGTCGTAGATAAGGGCGTGCTGCTCCGCCCGGCCGTTCTCGACATGGTAGTCCAGCGCCAGGTAGGCGGTGTTAAGCTGGCCGCCCTTGAACCAGCGGTAAAAGCCCTTTTCATCGGTGCTCAGGACTTGCGCAGGTTTCTCGTACCAGGCAATCTGCTCGGCCTGCTCGCCCCAGAAGCTTTCCGGGTTGGCTATACTTCGGGCATACTCCCGGGCATAGCTATTTGGTTTTCGTTGTGAAGTTCCCATAGTTCCAGCCATCTGAATTTCTGTTTAAGCATCAGGGATTTCCCCCTTCATCAAAACGCATAAAATGAGTCTTTGGGATGTGCTAAACTGCCCGCCGCATCAAAATTTATCAGTGGTGCGCCACCGCGGCACCTGACCCTCTCGGAACGCGGATGTCTTCTATCAACTCCTGAATATGCATCGGCGGTGGCGGCGTCATCCTTGACACTATGAAGGAGACGATGAAGTTAAACAGCATCCCCAACGTGCCGATGCCCTCCGGAGAGATGCCGAACCACCAGTTTTCCGGCAGGTTTGCCTCCGGGTGGATAAACTTGAAGTAGGAGATGTAGGAAATGGTAAAGGCAAGCCCTACCACCATGCCCCAGATAGCCCCCTGCTTATTCATACGCGTAGAGAAAATACCCATGATGATGACCGGGAAAAAAGAGGCCGCCGCCAGACCAAAGGCAAAGGCCACCACCTCGGCCACAAAGCCGGGCGGGTTGATACCGAAATAGCCGGCCACCACCACCGCCAGCATCGCGGCCAGGCGTGCCGCTGCCAGCTCTCGTTTTTCCGAAATTCCGGGCATAAAGGATTTCTTGAGCAAATCGTGGGAAATGGAGGTGGAAATAACCAGCAGCAAACCGGCCGCCGTGGAAAGCGCGGCCGCCAGGCCTCCGGCTGCCACCAGGGCAATCACCCAGTTAGGCAGGTTGGCAATTTCGGGGTTGGCCAGCACCATGATGTCTTTGTCGATGGTCAGCTCGTTAGCCTCGGGGTGGTTGACGTACTGCACATGGCCGTCGCCGTTTTTATCGTCGATGCTGATAAGTCCGGTTTTTTGCCAGTTCTGCACCCATTGCGGCATTTCGGCTACAGGCTGGTTGCTGATGTTGTTGAGCATGTTATAGAGGCCAAAAGCGCCGATTGCCGGCGCCGTTGTATACAGTATGGCAATAAACGCCAGCGCATACCCGGCAGATTTCCTGGCATCTCTCACTTTAGGCACGGTAAAGAAGCGCACAATAACGTGGGGCAGCCCGGCAGTACCCACCATCAGCGCGGCCGTGATAAAAAACACATCGATGGTTGATTTGGTACCGCTGGTGTAGGGGGCAAAGCCCAGTTCACCCAGCATGCCATCCAGTTTCTGCAACAGGGGCGTACCGTCCTCCAACGTGCCCCCCAAGCCGAGCTGCGGAATCGGGTGCCCGGTGAGTATGACGGAGATGAAAATGGCCGGCACCATGTAGGCAAAAATCAGCACACAGTACTGCGCTACCTGGGTGTAGGTGATGCCTTTCATACCGCCCAGCACCGCGTAAAACAGCACAATCACCATCCCGATAATCACTCCTGTCTCTATCTGCACCTCCAGGAAGCGGGAGAACACAATGCCCACGCCGCGCATCTGCCCCGCCACGTAGGTAAACGAAACAAAGATGGCACAAACCACCGCCACCAGGCGGGCTGTTTTGGAGTAGTAACGCTCGCCCACAAAGTCGGGCACGGTAAATTTACCGAACTTACGCAGGTACGGAGCCAGCAGCAGGGCCAGCAACACATAGCCACCCGTCCAGCCCATCAGGTACACCGAGCCGTCGTAGCCCATAAACGAAATCAGGCCCGCCATAGAGATAAAAGAGGCCGCGCTCATCCAGTCGGCGGCGGTGGCCATGCCGTTTGCCAGCGGGCTAACGCCGCCCCCGGCCACGTAAAACTCTTTGGTAGATCCGGCACGCGACCAAATGGCAATGCCTATGTATAAGGCAAACGTGAGGCCTACGATCAGGTAGGTCCAGGCTAAAATACTCATGGGAATTATGTTTAAGGTGAGATGGGATTAGTCTTCGTGCACGTCGAACTCGCGGTCGAGCCTGTTCATCAGCCACACATAAGCGAAGATAATCAGCATGAAAAAGTAAATAGACCCTTGCTGCGCAAACCAGAAGCCCAGCTTAAAGCCGCCCAGCGTAAACTGGTTCAGCTCCTCAACCAGCAAAATCCCGAACAGGTAGGACACAGCAAACCAGATCCCAAGTAGAAAGAGCAGGATGCGGAGATTTCGTTTCCAGTAGGCCTGCATCTTTTGTCTTTTATTATTCATCTTTTAGCAGTTAGAAGTAAGTAGGTAGTGCTTTGCTTTTTCGAGTTGATCCTCCTGCCTATACTTTAGCAGGTCGTCTTCCCCATACTTTGGCAAACCTGCATCCTGCATAAGGTGGACTTAGGTTTGAGCATAGCATTAAGAAATTAGTGAATTTGAAATATAAGAAAAAGCTTTTATACTTCAACCTCTGCACTTTAACGATGGCAGACATTAGAATAAAAAAGGCTCTGCTGTGTAGCAGAGCCTGAAAAAGAAGTATGTCTTAAAGTAGATTACATGTCCCGCACCGATACCAGCACGTCGTTATACTTGCCCGTGTTGTGGAGAAAGTCTATGATCTTTAAAGCAACCTCTTCCGGTGAGGCCAGCTCGTTATCGGCTTTATACTGCCGGAACTTCTCTACCGTGCTGAAGCGGCCGGCGTCGCTGGAGCGTATCTGGCCCTGCATCTGCGTATCCACCACGCCCGGAGAGAGGGCGTATACTTTCACGCCGGTGCCACGCTTGTCCTGCTCCAGTTGCACGGTGTGCGAAAGCATGTCGATGGCAGCCTTGGAGGCGCAGTAGCTCGCCCAACCGTCTACGGGGTACTTGCCAGCTCCCGAACTGATGTTGACAATAACCTTCTGCGCCTGCTGCTCCTGGTATACTTCCAGAAAGGTGTTCATCAGCATGGCGGGCACAATCACGTTCACGTCGAACACAAACTGAAAGCGCTCGTTGGGCATCCCCTCCCCTACATACCCGATATCGCCCAAGACGCCGGCATTGTTTATGAGCACCAGTTTCTCGGCTTCCGGGTAAGGCAGGAAGATCTTCTGCAGGTTGTGTTCCACGGCAGGTATATCGGAGAAATCGAGGGGCTGGTGGCGGTAGTTCGGGTGCTTGATGCTGCAGCTGCGCGATACGCCTACCACGCGGTTATTCTCGTCTTTCAGCAGCTCTTCGGCCAGCGCCTTGCCTATGCCCTTGCTGGCTCCGGTGATGATGTAGATGTTCAAAGTTAGAAAGTTAGAAGGTTAAAAAGTTAGAAAGTTGGAGTTAGAGGTACGGAGGAGAGGAATGTTAAGGTTATTTCCCATACTTCTCCTGATGCATTCCTTGATACAACTTGTTGATTGTGTCTTCCCCTACCTTTGCAGAAAGCTTTCCATCTATACTTTCCCTGGTCATATACTCAACTTTATACTTCCTCAAAGTATAAAATTGCCGCCAAAACAAAAAGCCAGCGTTCCTGCCTTTGCAGAAACACTGGCTTTTAAAGTATAGCCAAAGTATAAACCTGTTCCAAAGCGAGTCAGGAGACTCGCGGCACACCGGGCGGCACCGGTTGGATACCAGCGCCAGTGGCACCTTTTATACTTGGCCCGGAAGTGAATCCGCCTCAGTTATACTTTATACTTTCTAACCTTCTAACTTTTTAACTCAAAAGACGGGATATTGCACCTCTACAACTCTCTAACTCTCTAACTCCCAAACTCCCAAACCCTCTAACTTACAGAATATACTGGCTCAGGTCGCGGTTTTTCACCATGTCGGTCAGCTTTTCCTGTACCATCTCGCGGGTAACCACGATGCGGGCGTTGGCGCCGATCTTGTCCGGCACGTCGAAGAGGATGTCGTTGAGCAGACGGCTCATCACGGTGTGCAGACGGCGGGCGCCGATGTTCTCCACCTCCGTGTTCACCTCATAGGCAATAGAGGCGATCTCGTCCAGGGCCTCGTCATTAAAGGTCAGTTCCACGTTCTCAGCCGACATCAGTGCCTCGTACTGCTTGGTCAGCGCGTTTTTCGGGAACTTGAGGATCTGGTAGAAATCGTCTTTGGTCAGGCTATCCAGCTCCACACGAATCGGGAAACGGCCCTGTAATTCCGGAATCAGGTCGGATGGCTTGGCTACGTGGAAGGCACCAGCCGCAATAAACAGAATATGGTCGGTGTTGATAACGCCATACTTGGTGTTCACCGTGGAACCCTCCACAATTGGCAAGAGGTCACGCTGCACGCCTTCGCGGCTCACATCAGGACCGCCACCGCCCTTGTTGCTGGCACTGGCCACCTTGTCAATCTCATCGATAAAGATCACGCCCGAGTTCTCTGCCTTAAAAATGGCTTCCTCCTTCACCTCGTCCATGTCGATCAGCTTAGAAGCTTCTTCCTCCAGCAGGATCTTGCGTGCTTCGGCGATGGTAACTTTGCGCTTCTTGGTTTTCTTGGGCATCATGCCGCTGATCATCTCCTGGATATTCATCATCGAGGCCTCGTCCATACCCGGTCCCATTACGCCTACGCCCGGCATAGCGCTTTGCTGCACCCGGATCTCAATCTTGCGGTCTTCCAGCTCCCCGTTGCGGATCTTCTCGCGAAATTTATCACGGGTGCGCTCGTTGAGCTCGTAATCGTTGTCCGGCATGGCGTTCGGGTCTGCCGTGGTGGAGTAGGACGGAGTGGCGCGGCCCTGAATCGGTGGAATCAGCGCATCAAGTATGATATCCTCTACAACCTCAGCGGCCTTCTGCTTCACTTCCTCCTTCTTCTTGGTCTTCACCATGTTCACCGACTGCTCCACCAGGTCACGCACCATACTTTCCACGTCGCGGCCCACGTAGCCCACCTCGGTAAACTTGGAGGCCTCTACCTTGGTAAAAGGCGCATCGGCAATCTTGGCCAGGCGGCGGGCAATCTCTGTCTTACCAACACCGGTGGCTCCAATCATCAGGATATTGTTGGGCACGATGTCGGCCTGGATGCTTTTGTCGGCATTCATGCGGCGCCAGCGGTTGCGCAGCGCGATGGCCACGTTGCGCTTGGCGTCTTTCTGCCCGATGATGTATTTATCCAGCTCCGCCACAATCTGGGCTGGTGTTAAGGATGCGATATTATCTAACATGTCTTCTTCTTGTGTTTATACTTTAAAAACCGGCTCCTGCTTATAACAGGCCGCTACGCCATGGGTTTCTCAACTATTCTTCTTTCTCAAAAAGGCGCCGGTGTTCGTTGCCAGGGTGATGTAGTGCGTGACCCCCGAAGGATGAAAAAACGCGCTGCCGTAGTTCAGCTCAAAGTTCCGCACCCGCACCATGGCCCCCACGGAGAAACCTGCTCCCCCTGCTTTAGTATCTAAACGTAGTTCTTTGCGTCGGAGGTGATTGTAGCCGGCCCGCAGCTGAAAATTTTTGCTCAACACAAACTCCGCTCCTGCCACAAAGTGCCGCGCAATCTTGTCGCCCAGCTTCTTTTCCTCCTCTATTTCGTTGCCGTTTGCATCGAGTTTTCCGGGCGCGTTGGGGTCTAAGTACACAATGTCGAACTGGTAGAGCCGGTGCGCCGTGAGCGAGAGCCGCACGGGCATGTGCTCGGGTTTGTAGCTCACCCCCAGTTGCGCGTCCCAGGGCATCTGCTGCCGCTCGCCGCTGTCGAAGGGCTTTACCTGGTAACCCACGTTCTTAAACGCCAGCCCCACCGTAAAGTCCTGCTCCGGATGCCGGAACACCGCCCCCGCATCGGCCAAAAGGCCCACCGCCTGGTCGCCGGCTATACTGGATACGGCCACTTTAGCCGTAGCGCCAATCGTGAAGGCCTCCACTTCCCGGGAGTGCGTCAGCGCCAGCGCATAGTCGTTCACGTTGAAAGTGCCCAGCTCCAGTCCCGTAGGATCGCGCTGCACAAAGTCTCCGTAGTGGAGGTAATTTATACTTGCCGCCCAGCGCCCCAGCTTCTCGGAGTTGAAGGCATACACGGCGTGGCTTTGCTTGATATCGGCCAGATAGCCCACATAACTCAGGCTCACCTGCCCGTCCATCTCCTGGTTCAGCAGCGCCGGGTTTGCCGTCACCATGTTCACGTCGTGGGCACCTGCCGTTACGTTTACCCCACCCAAAGCTGCCTGCTTGGCACTGGCCGGAAGCTCCAGAAACGGAAAACCCCGCTGGCCGCCCACCTGCGCCTGCGCCGTGAGCGAAAGGCCCACCAGAGAGCAAAGTATAAAGGCGGCTTTTTTCATACTTAGTTTTGAATGAGCGAATGAGTGATTGAGTGAATTTTTAGTTTTGAATAAGGACCACAATCTCCCATACTTTCTGATTTTCCGAGCGCAGCGAGAAATAAGAGTTCATAGCTTCACACTACCTCAAATTCTTATTCGCGTTCGAAATGGTTGAGAAAGATTCACTCATTCGCTCACTCACTCATTCTCAATTTTCTCTTCCCGCACCACCAGCTTGAGCGGATGCTTCACTTTCTCCTTCAGCAACGCGATTTTCACGACCTCATCTACACGGTCCACATAGTGGATGTGCAGCCCCTTGATGTACTGCTCCGGAATCTCGTTGATGTCCTTCCGGTTCTTCTGGCTGAGGATAATGTCGGTGATGCCGGCGCGCTTGGCCGCCAGGATTTTCTCTTTGATACCGCCCACTGGCAGCACTTTGCCGCGCAGCGTTATCTCCCCCGTCATCGCCAGTCTGGATTTCACCTTGCGCTGCGTAAACACCGAGGCAATGGACGTGAAAATAGCGATACCCGCCGACGGGCCGTCTTTTGGCACGGCCCCTTCCGGGAAGTGGATGTGCAGGTCGTACTGGTCGAAGAGACGGTAGTCGATGTCGAGCAGCTCGGCGTGCGCTTTTAAGTAGGAAATCGCCGTCATCGCCGACTCTTTCATTACGTCGCCCAACTGGCCCGACAACGTCAGCTTGCCTTTGCCCCGGCTAAGTATACTTTCGATAAAGAGGATATCGCCGCCCACCGAGGTCCAGGCCAGGCCCGTTACCACGCCGGCTGTGTCGATGTCCTGGTAAATCTCCTTGTCGAAAATCTCCGAACCCAGAATCTTGGTCACATCCTCCGGCTTTATCGCAGGGTTATACTTCTCCTCCATCGCCTTTTGCTTGGCCGTGTTGCGCACCAGCTGCCCAATCTTACGCTCCAGGTTCCGCACCCCCGACTCGCGGGTGTAATCCTCGATCACCTTGTGCAGGGTAGCTTTCGATACCTTCACATCTTCCGGCTCCAGCCCGTGCTCGGTTACCTGCTTAGGTACCAGGTGGCGCTTGGCGATCTCAGTTTTCTCTTCTAAAGTATAGCCGGTCAATTCAATAATCTCCATACGGTCGCGCAGGGCGGGCTGTATGGTTTCCAGGGAGTTGGCCGTGGCAATGAACAGCACCTTCGACAGGTCGTACTCCACGTCCAGGTAGTTGTCCATAAACGTATGGTTCTGCTCCGGGTCCAGCACCTCCAGCAAGGCCGAAGAAGGGTCGCCACGGAAATCAGAAGCCAGTTTATCGATTTCGTCAAGTATAATCACCGGGTTAGAGGAGCCCGTTTTCTTAATTTGGCTGATGATCTTGCCCGGCATGGCACCCACGTAGGTACGGCGGTGCCCGCGGATCTCGGCCTCATCGCGCACCCCGCCCAGCGACATGCGCACGTAGTTGCGGCCCAGGGCTTTGGCAATGGAACGGCCCAGCGAGGTTTTACCCACGCCCGGAGGTCCGTACAGGCACAGAATAGGTGCCTTCATGTCGTTTTTGAGCTTGAGCACAGCCAGGTACTCCAGAATGCGCTCCTTCACCTTCTCCAGCCCGTAGTGGTCGGCATCGAGGATTTTCTTGGTGCGCTTCAGGTTGAAATTATCTTTGGTATACTCGTTCCAGGGCAGGTCCAGCAGGAACTCGAGGTAGTTGACGGACACCGGGTACTCGGCGGCCTGCGGATTCAGGCGGGCCAGTTTGTCGATTTCCTTCTTGAAATGCTGCGCCACCGGCTCGGGCCATTTCTTTTTCAGGGCACGCTCGCGGAAGCGCTCGATCTCCTGGTCGGGTCCCTCCTGCCCCAGCTCGTCCTGCAATACTTTTATCTGCTGGCGCAGGAAATAATCGCGCTGCTGCTGATCCAGGTCGGTGTGTACTTTAGAGTGGATTTCCTGCTTCAGTTCGAGCAGCTGTATTTCGCGGAGCATGAGCTCCAGCAACTGGGTGCCGCGCTCCTTGCTGTCGTTCACCTCCAGCAGTTCCTGTTTCTGGGCCACTTCCACGTTCAGGTTGCTCGACAGGAAGTGCGTCAGGAAGCTTGGGCTGTCGATGTTGTCGAGCGCCACCTGCGCCTCCTGCGGAATTTCCGGGTTCAGCTTCAGCATCTTGGCCGCCGCATCTTTGAGCGAGTGCACCAGCGCCTTCACCTCGCGGCTCTGCTTGTCCATCGGGGTCTCCTCGCAAAGGCTGACCTTAGCCGTTAAGAAAGGATCTTCCTGGGTAACCTCGTCGATTTTGAAGCGGCTTTGGCCTTGTATGATGATGGTCGTGTTGCCGTCGGGCAGCACCAGCATCTTGAGTATCTTGGCCACGGTGCCTACGCCGTACAGGTCTTCAGCTGTTGGGTCGTCAGAGTTCGTATTTTTCTGCGCCACCACTCCTATCACGCTGCCGCTGCTGTGCGCCTTGCGCACCAGCTTGACAGATTTTTTGCGGCTTACGGTAATCGGCAGCACCACCCCCGGAAACAGCACCGTGTTGCGCACCGCCAGAATCGGCAGCTCGTCAGGCAGGTTTACGGATTTGATATCGTCCTCTATTTCAGCAGTTATCACAGGTATTAGCTCCATGCCGTCATCGTCCGAAGCGCTACTGAGAAGTAAGTTTTGAAGAAAATGCTTTAGTGTTTGGTTCATATGTAGATCAGTGCCAATTTGGCAGGGAAACGCATCAGTCCCCCCGTTTCCCTGCGTTGCTGATATTGTTCAAGTCTTGTGCCAAGGGTGCTGCCCTGCTGATTTGTCTGCCTTTAAAAGGATATTAGTCTTCCCGCAAAAAAATAGCATTATCCAACTGCACTATTACAATAATATAGCGCAAAATAAATATCTTTGAGCGTTGGGCAAAATTACATCGCTGATGAAACGCTTGTTCCTGTTGGTATATCTCCTGCTCACGTTCCTGCTGCCTGCGGCTGTGCAGGCGCAGCAAATCACCAATGTAGAGCCCGAGGCAATTACCGAAGCGAAGATCCAGGTTTCAGAGCTTCAGCCAACCTCCGAGTTTCACCTCGATTTCCCCAATTTAAACAAAATCCCTTATTATCACGACCGTAAAAAGCTCTCGCTGATTAACCGGCTGGAGAAACGCAGGCAGTACGGCAAGGTGCTTCCGCTGCTGGAGGAGTATGTGCATAACTTTGGGATAGAGAATTTTTACAAGGACACCGAGCTGCTGTGGCGCCTGGGCCAGCTGCTCGAGCGCCAGGGCAACACAGAAAAAGCCAAGGCCCTGTACCGCCTCGTGCTCAAGCACCACCGCTCCGATGCGCGCACCATCATATCTTACTACGACTCGCTGGAGCAGAATACGAAAGACTATTACGTACCGCTGGACTATTACTACGAGCTGGTGGAGTACCGCAAGTCCATCGCCACGTTTAAGCCGCCGCAAGGGGTGTACCTTAACATGGGTTACGCCATCAACTCGCCCTACGCCGACTACGGCCCCACCCTGAACGACGAGAACGAGCTGCTCATCTTCACCTCCAAGCGCAACGTGGTGGGACTGCACAACCGTACCAACGAGGATTTATACTTCAGCAAGCAAAATAACGGCTTCTGGGAGGAGGCACAGTCGTTTGGCAAGCCGATCAACAGCATTTACAACGAAGGCTCTGCCTGCCTGAGCCGCGACGGCAAGACGCTATACTTTGCCCGCTGCGAGGCGCCCGACAGCTACGGCAACTGCGATATTTACGTGGCCACGCGCCAGGAGGACGGCAGCTGGGGCCAGATACGGAACCTGGGCCAGAATGTGAACAGCCCCGCCTGGGACTCGCAGCCCACCCTCTCCCAAAACGAAGACACGTTATACTTTGCCTCCGACCGGCTGGGCGGTTTCGGCCTCTCCGACATCTACTTTACCCATAAAACAAAGTCAGGTAACTGGGCTCCGGCGCAGAACCTGGGGCCGGTTGTCAACACCCGCGAGAGTGAGGTAAGCCCTTTTCTGCACCCCAAGTTTCAGGTTTTATACTTTAGCTCGCGCGGCCAGCTCAACCACTTCGGCGATTTCGACATCTACAAAACGTACCAGTCTCGGGGGCATTGGCAGGAGCCGCGCAACATTGGGCCTTTGGTGAACGGCCGTGGCAGCGAGTATTATTTCACCATCGATGCTGAGTCGAGGAACCTATACTATGCCCGCTCAGAGGCCAACGACATCCAGAACCTGGATTTATACTCTTTCCCGCTGCCTATGGAGGCCCACCCGCTGGCCGTAACCAAGGTGGAGGGCACGCTGCGGGACTCGGTTACGAACAAGCCACTTTCTGCAGTGGTGTCGGTGATTGATTTGGACAATGGCATTGAGATCTCGAGTAAGTATGTGCGCCCGGACGGATCGTTCGAGTTTAACCTCATCGACAATGCCCGCTACCTGATCCTTATCCAGAGCCCGGATTTCTTCACAATCGAGCGGGAGCTGGAGCTGCGCGGCGATACCTCGCTGGACTTCATGACCTCTGTGATCGACTACAGCATCCCGCTGGTGTTCAAGAACATTGAGTTCGACCCGATGCAGTCGGATATTACGCCGGAGATGGAGCCCATCCTGGATGAGGTGGCTTACTTCCTGATTGACCACCCTACTTACCTGTTGGAGATTGCCGGCCATACCGACAGCGCCGGAGATGCAGAGTTTAACCAGGTGCTCTCGCAGGACCGTGCAGATGCCATCAAGCGCTACATCGAGCGCAAGGTAAACATCGGCAGCGACCGCATTGAGGCCATCGGCTACGGTAGCAGCAAGCCTATCCGGGAGGAGCAAACCGAGGAAGACCGCCGCATTAACCGCCGCGTTGAGTTCAAGATCATTAAGCTGAGGCAGTAAGTTACTTAGTTGGAGTATTTATACTTTACTTTGCCTGAAACGCTAAAGTATGACGGCCATACTTTATACTTTGATTTGCGATTCACCCGCCCCTCCATGGAGGGGAATTATATTACTCTTGCGCGAATTCCCCTCCCTGGAGGGGTTAGGGGCGGGTTTACACCTTCACTACTGCAGTAGACAAAATCTGAGCTTTATACTTTGAGACAAGTATGACAGAAGATATTTTCTCAGGCTTTTCGTTGCTGGAACGACTGGGAGCCGCTACCCGCTGGCTCTACTATTTTCTGCATAGCGAACTGACCGGCAGCAGGCGCCGGAAGTATGGCGAATTTTACGAAGGCAAAAAAGGATGGAGATTTTCCAGGAAGACCCACAATGCCATCTATAATAACGTAGTGGGCACCATTACCCTGCTTGTTATCATCGTTCTGCTGGTGTTCCCCTCCGATAACTTTTATTGAAAGTATAAAAGCTGAGCCTCCTTCCTGAAATTTGCGTTAGCTTGTAGGGGAACACCAGAAGTCCTATGCCTTTTACAGCCGCCCACCCTGCAATCATACTTCCGCTGCTGCGCCGCCGCTGGCTTTCTGACACCGCCCTGGTAGTGGGCAGCATCGCCCCTGACTTCGAGTACTTTTTCCGCCTGGAGACGCTGAGCCGCATCAGCCATACATTGCCCGGTCTGCTGCTGTTTAACCTGCCCGTTACGCTGCTCCTGTGCCTGCTCTTCCATACGTTTGTGCGAAACCAGGCCATCCAATACCTGCCGCCATACTTTAAGCAGCGGGCCTTAGCGATAAACTACCCGGCAAACTGGCTGCACTACCTGCGCGGCAACTGGTTGGTGATCGTCGTATCGGCCCTGATTGGTTCTTTCTCGCACCTGTTCTGGGATAGCTTTACTCACACTGGTTTATACTTTGTAAACCTGTTTCCTGTCCTGTCAGAATCCATCGGCATACCCTTTACCAACGAGGAAATAGCATTGCACCGCGTGGTGCAGCACGTCAGTACCTTAGTAGGAACTATACTTATACTTTGGTACGTGCACCTGCTGCCCGCCAAGCCCTTGCCCGAAGAGGAAATGGATGCGTGGCTCTGGTTCTGGCTTCTGATTGGCACCATGGGCTATTTTTTCCTGCTGTTTAACCTGATGGTGCGGAGGCACCTGGAGCGAAAGCCCGGCCATATGATCGTCACCCTAATCAGCGGCTGGCTTCTTACGCTTCTGCTATACGGCCTGGTGGCCTGGTTGCAGCGGCAGCTGAGAATGAGAAAAGGCTGAGCCCCTCCACAGGAACCCAGCCTTTTTTATACTTTATACTTGCAATCGACTTTACTTACGGGCCGTTGGCAGGTCGGAGAGCACGCGCTTGGCCATGTTAGGCATACTGTCGCGCACAATGCGGTTCACGTCGTTAATGTTGGACTCGTAGGGGACCTTTACTTTGTTGCCCGATACGAGCTCGCCTTTGCTGTCGTAGATGCTGTAGTGCACCGTAAAATCGCGCTGGTAGTTTTGGGCGGCCCGGTCGAGGCAGTTTTCGTAGATGGTCTGCACCTCAAACTGGTTAATGAAAACGTAGTAATCGATGCCGTACTGGTTGTTAAAGTAGCTGAAGAAGTTGGGATCCTTCACCGTTACACCAAAGTGCTTGTTCGGGTCCTGGGCTACGGGCAACACTGCAGGCTGTCCTTTTATCCCCAGTTTCCCCTTCTGATCTTTTACCCAGTTCAACATGCCGCCTTTGTCCTCCTTAACGCTGGGCTGGTGGTTAAACCGGCTCTGCTTGTTATCGGCATAGGCATAGTTAAGTGATTTGTAGAGGCGGCTCAGTTCGCTCACGCTGTCGCGGTACACGCCCCCCAGCAGGTGGATGGTTTCGTAGCCATCCGGTGCCATCATGGCGTTCAGGCGGCCACGGAACACGTGCCGCACGTTCTGCAGCGGTATCCTGGACTGGCGCGCAATTTCCATGTCGGCGTCGGAGAAGTATAAATGCGGGTCGAAAGGCACCACCAGGATGCGGCTCTTAGTTTTATAGGCCGCCGTTGTTGGCCCGGGAGCCGGTGAGGCAGAGGTACTCTCCGCCGCTTTCTGAGGAGCAGCTGTTCTAGCAGGCTGTGCCGCGTTGCCGGTTGTCTTTGCCGGCGTGGCCTGAGGCGCAGGAGCCTGTGCAGCAGGCGCGGCCTTGGCCACGGCAGGTTTAGCGGCTACCTTTTTTCTTATACTTGGGTTGGAGAGGTACAGGGTCTGCCCGATCTGCAGTTTATGCTCGTTCCAGGTTTGCAGCGAGTCTATCGGAATGTTAAAGCGGCGGGAAAGGCTATAGTAAGTATCTCCTTGCTGCACCTGGTAAACGCTGTCGCTTTGGGCAGCAACAGCGTTCAGGTTTATATTTTCCAGGCCAGCCAAAGGTGCAGCCGATACCTGGTTTAATGCAATAAAAACAAAGAGGATTAAGTTTGCTAAAGCTACGCGTACGATGAAATTCATGAGAAAAATCTTTGTTAGAAGATTATCTTAAATACATCGTTAAAGATAGCGAATGCCATTAAGCCTAACAATAAAACCATCCCTACTTTCTGGGCATTTTCCAAAAAGTTATCAGACGGCTTGCGGCCGCTGATCATCTCATAGGTCAGGAAAACCACGTGGCCACCATCCAGCGCCGGAATAGGCAGGAAGTTCATAAAGGCCAGCACCATCGACAGCATACCTGTAATGCTCCAGAACTTGTACCAGTTAAAAGTATCGCCGAAGATTTGGGCAATGCCTATCGGGCCGCTCAGGGACTTGGAGGCCGAAACCTCGCCGCGGAAGATCTTGCCAAAGCCTTTCAGGTTAGCTGTAATTACACTAAAGGCCTGGTTGGTGCCGATTGGAATAGACTCACCCAGGGAATACTGCTTGGTGGCAGTCTGCAGGAGCGGCACCGCCTGGAAACCAATCGTGCCGTCTTCGCTCACATTCGCCCGCAGTTTTACCAGCTTGTTGTCGCGCTCCACCGTCATGGTAACGGCTTTGCCCGCATTGGCTTTCAGCGCCTCCTGAAACTCGTGGAAAAACTTCACGGACTCCCCGTTCACCATCGTGATGAAGTCGCCCTGCTTCAGGCCTGCCTTGGAGGCAGCACTGCCGCCCACCACCTGGCCCACCTTAAACGGCGTGCGTGGCTCTACAAAAAACACCTGGCTTTTGTTATCCGCCAGCTTATCCATCAGGTTAACGGGCACTTTGAGATCTACCAGCTGGCCGTTTCGCTCCACGGTGTAGTAGGAGTTGTTACCCAGCAGGGCATCCATCGAGCGGATATCCTCGAAGCGCTCCAGCTCTTTCCCGTTTACAGCCACCACTTTATCCCCCGTCTGGAAACCGATTTCCTGGCCCAGCTCATTGGCTACCACGCCATACTTTACTTCTTTGGCCGGGATGTACTGCTCGCCATAGTAATAAGTCAGGGCGATAAAGATGACGATACCTGTGATCACGTTTACGATAATGCCCCCCATCATCACGATGAGGCGCTGCCAGGCCGGCTTTGCGCGGAATTCCCAGGGCTTAGGCTCTTCTTTCAGGGCTTCCGTATCCATCGACTCATCCACCATGCCCGATATCTTCACAAATCCGCCCAGCGGGATCAGGCCCAGCATATACTCTGTTTCACCTATTTTTTTGCCGAAAATCTTCGGAGGGAAGCCTATTGCATACTTTTCCACACGCATGCCGAACCACTTGGCGGTCAGCATGTGTCCTAATTCGTGTAATCCAACTAAGATTGTAAGGCCCAGTATCAGCTGGCCCACCATGATCAATATATCCATCTAATAAGAAAAGTTTCTGTTTTTATAGCGCTGCCGTCAGGTGCAACAGGAAGTATAAGTTACTTGTTCAACAATAATGTGGCCAGTTTTCGTGCCTCCTCATCTGTGTTAACATAGTCATCATAAGAAGGATTCGCAATATACGTAACTTTCGCCATACAGCTTTCGATGATGTCGGACATCTGCAGAAAACCCACTTCATCACGCAGGAACGCACTGACAACCACCTCATTAGCCGCGTTCAGGATACAAGGCATGTTGCCGCCGCGCTCCATGGCCTCGAAGGCCAGTTGCAGGTTGCGGAAGGTCTTCAGGTCGGGCTGCTCAAAGGTCAGTTGGGGGTAGTCGAGAAAGCTGAACCTGGGGAAATCGGACCGGAGGCGCTGCGGGTAGCCGAGCGCGTACTGGATCGGCAGCTTCATGTCTGGCAGGCCAAGCTGCGCCTTAATGGAGCCGTCCTCGAACTGTACTAGGGAGTGAATGATGGATTGCGGATGCACCACCACCTCTATCTGATCGTTTCGCAGCCCGAACAGCCACTTGGCCTCGATCACCTCCAGGCCTTTGTTCATAAGGGAAGCCGAGTCAATGGTGATTTTGGCGCCCATGTCCCAGTTCGGGTGCTTGAGGGCCTGCGCCTTGGTAACATTGGCCAGTTCGGCAGCGGATTTTCCACGGAAAGGCCCACCGGAGGCCGTCAGGATGATTTTCTCGATCGGGTTGTGGAACTCACCGGCCAGGCACTGGAAAATGGCGCTGTGCTCAGAATCCACGGGGTAAATGTTCACGCCTTTCTCCCGGGCCAGGTTGGTGATGAGTTGGCCTGCCACCACCAGCGTTTCCTTGTTGGCCAGGGCGATCTGCTTGCCTGCCTTGATGGCATGTATGGTTGGCAGCAGTCCGGCGTAACCCACCATGGCGGTGAGCACCATGTCCACAGTACCCATCTCCACTACCGAGCAGATGGCTTTGGCGCCGGCGTATACTTTAATGTCCTCGTGCTGCAGCGCTTCCTGCACCTGTTCATACAGGTCTTCGCGGGCAATGACGACAACGTTTGGCTTAAACTCCAGCGCCTGCCGGATGAGCAGGTCGGCATTGCTATGGGCGGTGATGACTTCCAGCTCAAAGCTTTCCGGGTTTGCCCGAATCACGTCGAGTGCCTGCACGCCGATGGAGCCTGTGGAGCCAAGTATGGCGATTCTTTTCATTTTATGTTTTTTGCGTACGGGCAGCCTGTTCTGCTGCCCGCTTTATACTTTGCTATTTGCTGTTCCGGACATCCGTGTTCGGAGCCTTTCTGCTGCGGACTTCCAAGTTCGCGTATATTATACTTTTATACTTGCTGCTATACTTTCTCTGGTGCAAGCGTCCGCTTGTGCCGTTATTAGCCGTTACCTCTCGCTGGGGCGGGTTTGTAACCCGTGCCTACCTATGGTGTTGGGTTTTCCCGAAATGCTTCGGGACAGGGCAACCCAACTGGCTCGTAGAGCCATACTTTATACTTGCTTCTGCTATACTTTCCTAGCCCCTGCTTCCTTCCACTTGAGTCAAGCTATCCTTTCAAACTTCCGTTCCTCCTCCAGCCTTACATACTAATCGTTTCATCTCCTACTTGGCTCCCTCCTAGGCCGGGAGGCCTCGCCTTCGGGCATCGCGCTGTCTACATTTCCTTTGCTACCCTTCGGTCGCAATTTCGCTGAAGCGAAACCGGAAATCTAGAAGGCGCTCAACCCAAAGGCTGGGAACAGAATCGATAGCCGCTGCCACTACTGTCATCTCGACCTTCGGGAGAGATCTGAAGAGAATTCCAGTTAGATCTCTCGCGCAGCTCGAGATGACAGGGAAAGTATAGAGTATAACTCCCTCCCCTGTTCTTAGGGGAGGGTTGGGGTGGGGTTTATACTTAGAGCCCAGGATGGTTTGACCCGGTGCAAAATTCTACCCTTCCCTGTTCACCTCCAGCAGGCCGTCTGCCAGCTTTCGGTCGTTGCTCAGCCTAGGCACCTTGTTCTGGCCGCCCAGCTTTCCCTGCGATTTCATGTATTTCTGGAAGCTGCCCTTTGGAAGTAAGGTCAGCTTCAATGGTTTCAGAATATTGCCTGTAATCAGGTCGTCGTAGTAGGTGTTGAGTTTGCGCAGCTGCCTGTCCAGTTCATCGGCAAAGGCGTCCGGGAGATGCGGCTTTTGCGAGAACTCCACCAGCCACTCGTGGTAAGAGGCGCCCTGGTCCTGGCTTACGTAAGGGGCCACCGTAAACTCGATCAACTCCACCTCCTTAAACTTCTGCATGGCTGCTTTCATTGCCTTTTCTACCTCCTCGCCAATCACGTGCTCCCCAAAGGCCGAGATATAATGCTTGATGCGGCCGCTCACCACCAGCTTATAAGGTTTTACGGACACAAACTTCACGGTATCGCCGATAGAGTAACTCCAGAGGCCGGCGTTGCTGCTGATCACCAGCGCATAATTCACGCCCGTCTCCACCTGGTCAATAGTCAGGCGGGTGGGGTTTTCGCTGAAATACTCGCTGGTGGGGATAAATTCATAGAAGATGCCTGCATTCAGCAGCAACAGAAGTCCCGGGTCGGTTTGGCTGTTTTGGTAGGCAAAAAAACCCTCTGAGGCGGGGAACGTTTCAATCGAGTCCACCTGCCGGCCAATCGACTCGAACAGCTTTTTGCGGTAGGGCTCAAAATTCACGCCGCCGTACACGAACAGTTTAAAATTCGGAAAAATGTCCTTTATCTGTTTGCCTGTCTGCCGGGTCAGCTTATCAAAGTACATCTGCACCCAGGGCGGGATACCCGAGATCAGCGTCATGTTCTGGTCTATGGTTTCCTCGATGATCTGGTCCAGCTTGGTTTCCCAGTCCTCAATGCAGTTGGTGCGGTAGCTGGGCAGTTGGTTGGTGCGCAGGTACCCCGGCACATGGTGGTTGGCAATCCCTGACAGGCGGCCGGTCTTTATCCCCCCTACCTCTTCCAGCTCCGGGCTGCCCGACAGGAAGATCAGTTTGCCGTCCAGAAAGGCCGAATTACCGGTTTCGTGGATGTAGGCCAACAGGGCGTCGCGGGCACCGTTAATGTGGTTGGAAATAGAGTCGGAGGAGATGGGAATGTACTTGGTGCCGGAAGTGGTGCCGGAGGTCTTGGCCAGGTACAGCGGCTTTCCCGGCCACAGCACATCCGGCTCCCCTTGCTTTACCAGGTTAAAGTATGCTGCCAATCCCTCGTAGTCCCGAACCGGAACAGCTTTTACATAATCGGCGTGCGTCTTTATACTGGCAAAGTGATGATCTCGCCCAAACTTAGTATCCTTCGCCTTGCTTATGATCTTATGAAATATGGCCTGCTGCGCCTCGGCCGAATGCTCTATCCAGATTTGGTTCTGCCGGTGCACATAAGCCGCAAAAGGCTTACTCAACAACGCTCTAACACCCATACTTTCTGCTTTAATAGGGAGTAAAGATAACCAGATAATGCTGCATTACCACAACCTGAAGGCAAGAATAGCGTGCTGAGGCTTAATTTAACACTATATAAACCTAAACGCGTAAATCCAGTATGAATGACACAGAAACACTTAAAACTATAAATATTCACGAATCATGAGAAAACACAGAGCAGAAGCACGCTGGAATAAAGGCCTCAAAAACGGCGATGGAGAGGTAAAATCAGCCACCGGTTCCTTCCAGTCAAAGTATAGTTTTGCCTCCCGCTTCGGCGACAGCACCAGCGGAACTTCCCCAGAGGAACTAATCGGCGCCGCCCACTCCGGCTGCTTCTCGATGTTTCTGAGCGGCTTGCTGGAGAAGGAAAACCTGACGCCGGAGTATGTGCACACACAGGCTGTGGTAACGCTTGGCGAGCAGGACGGCGCCCCGACCATCCTTAAAATCGAGCTCAACACCGAGGTGAAAGCAGACGGCCTTGACAACGATAAACTGCAGCAGCTGGCGCAGGACGCCAAAAAAGGCTGCCCGGTTTCCAAAGCCCTGAACGCCGTGCCGGAAATCACGCTACAGGCCACGCTTAAAGAATAAATTTATTATCTTGCGGAGAGGCCGTGCCAGGCCACTTATGTTTCACGAAAAAAACCTGTAATGGCAATATCCGGTAGTAGCGCCCGATCGTCGTTGATAGTGCAGCTTAGCCCCACGCGCAATGCGAAACTTTCTTTTACAGTGCAGCTCATACTTACGCTGCTCTGGATGGCCTGGGCCGCTATGCTCCTTTTCTCTGCTGACCGCACCTACGAACAAAACTACCTGTACTATGCTTTCTTCGGGTTGGCGCTGGTTTTCTTTATCTATGTGATGCTGCAAAATACCTCCATATTCGGGGTGCAGTCTTACATCGAGGTTACGCCGCAGTACATTGTGCAAAAGTTTGGGGTCTTCCGCACCAAGCACATCCTGCAGATACCCGATATCAAGGCCGTGCACATCTCGCCGCTGGCGCTGCGCTTTACGCTGAAAGACGGCCAGCAAGTATACCTGGACCTGAAGCAGGTACGCAAAAAGCGCGACCTGGCCCAGATTAAGAACAAGATCCGGGATTTGGCGGAAGCCCACCAGTTTGAGTTGACCGATAACGTGGCCAACAACGTGTAGCCCGTCCGGCGAAGTATAAAAAAGCGGCGGCCATACTTTCAGAAAGTATGGCCGCCGCTTTTTTATATAGCTGTATAGTTACTTCATGCGTTATCCGGCTTTGGATTTAAATTTCTTCTGCAGTTCCTGAATGCTGGCCTTAAACTTCTTGTCTGTGTCGATCAGGTCGGAAACGGTTTGCACGGAGTGGATCACAGTACTGTGGTCGCGGCCGCCGAAGTGGTAACCGATAGACTTAAGCGAGTGGCTGGTAAACTCCTTGGCAAAGTACATGGCCACCTGGCGCGCCGTCACGATCTCTTTCTTGCGCGTCTTGGCCTTGAGTGAGTCCAGGCTTACCTGGAAGTACTCGGCCACAGTTTTCTGGATGAAGTCGAGGTTTACCTCCGTCTCCACATCCTCAATGATATGCTTCAAGGCCTGCTTCGCAAGCTCCAGGTCAATTTCTTTTCTGTTAAGCGATGACTGCGCAATGAGCGAAATCAGCACGCCTTCCAGCTCACGTACGTTCGTGTCCACGCTGTAAGCCAGGTACTCCACCACATTGTCCGGGATGTCGATACCGTCGCTCTGCATCTTTTTGTGGATGATGGCCATGCGCGTCTCAAAGTCCGGGCTCTGCAAATCGGCCGTCAGGCCCCACTTAAAGCGCGACAGCAGGCGCTCCTCCAACCCCTTCAGGTCGCGTGGCGGGCAGTCGGAGGTCATCACGATCTGCTTGCCCGACTGGTGCAGGTGGTTGAAGATGTGGAAGAACATCTCCTGCGTCTTCTCCTTGCCGCTCAAAAACTGCACGTCGTCGATGATGAGGATATCCACCAGCAGGTAGAAGTTGGCGAAATCCTGCACATTGTTCGTCTTCAGGGACTCTATGAACTGGTTCACGAACTTCTCGGAAGAGACGTAGAGGACAAACTTCTCGGGGTTGCTGTTCTTGATCTGGTTGCCGATGGCCTGCACCAGGTGCGTTTTGCCCAGTCCCACGCCACCGTAAATCATGAGCGGGTTAAAGGAAGTGGTGCCCGGCTTGTTAGCCACCGCATATCCTGCCGAGCGCGCCAGGCGGTTACAGTCTCCCTCGATGTAGTTCTCAAATGTATAGGCCGGGTTCAGCTGCGAGTTCAGGAAATTGCGGTCAATCGTCTTCGACTCGAACGGGCTCTTGATGAAATTCTGCTCCGGGCGGTAGGAGTTAACCACCGCCGCCGGAATCTTTTTGGTTGGGATGTTAACCGTCTGAGGCTTGTTCACCTCATTGCCCCTGTCCACGATAATAGAGTACTCCAGGCGCCCCTCGCTGCCCAGTTCCTGGTAAATAACCTTCTTCAGTAGCTGCACATAATGCTCCTCCAGCCACTCATAGAAGAACTGGCTGGGCACTTGTATGGTCAACACGCTGTCGCGCAACGATACAGGCTTAATTGGCTCAAACCAAGTCTTAAAACTCTGCTCGCCAATATTTTCCTTGATCGCCTGCAGACAGTTATGCCATACAGTTGAACAGTCTTTGATCATCCAATTTTCCAAATCTACATAAGAATTGCTGCGTGTAACAAACGGCGCCTCGTACTGGCGGGGGGTTACAAATTTGCTTAATAATCTGTAAACAAAAAATTATTTTTTCACGAAGCTGTTACAGGTCTGCTGATGGGCAGAAGAGCCGTTTTCAGGCCTGTTTTTTGCATTGTTCTTTTGCTGAAAGTAAAATCGAGCCGCCCCAGGAAAATACCAGACCAGCCCACCTGGTTCACAAGCGTTTCGTGGCCAGAGGCATGGCGCACGAGCTCCGGCGCGTCCAGAAACGTATGGGTGTGGCCTCCCAGGATCAGGTCGATGCCCGCTACCGCTTGGGCCAGTGTTACGTCGCTTATCTTGCCATCCTCATATTTGTAACCCAAGTGTGAAAGGCACACCACCATGTTACACTTCTGATTCTGGCGCAGCTCCTGCACCATCTCGCGGGCAATAGCCACGGGATCCAGGTAGGTTGTCTCGCCAAACTGCTTCTTGCCCACCAGGCCTTCCAGCTCAATTCCTAATCCGAACACGCCGATGCGCACCCCCTGCTTCTGAAAGACCTTATAAGGCGCAAAGCGATTTTGAAGTATGGTTTTGCTGAAGTCATAGTTGGCGCTCAGAAACGGGAACCGGGCGTGCGGCAGCATTTTCTCCAGCCCCTCCAGGCCGTTGTCGAAGTCGTGGTTGCCGAGCGTGGCTGCGTCATACTTCATCTGGCTCATGAGCTTATACTCCAGTTCCCCTCCGAAGAAGTTAAAGTATGGCGTGCCCTGCCAGATGTCGCCGCAATCGAAGAGCAGCACGTTGGGCTCTTCTTTGCGGATTTGCTCGATCAGCGTGGCACGACGGGCCATGCCGCCCATGCCGCCATACTTTCTGCCGTCGTCCGGGAAGGGGTCGATGCGCGAGTGCTGGTCGTTGGTGTGCAGAATGGTGAGGTTTATACTTTGCGCCGCCTCTGCCGAAAAAGGAACGCCCAGCAGACTGATGCCAGCCGCCCCTACTGCCGTAGTTTTCAGAAAATCTCTTCTTTTCATTTTTAAAGTATGCTTAAGGGAGGACGGTAACGCGTTTGGTGGTGTCGGCAGTTACAGGCTTGCCGGCCGCCGTGAGCTGGCGGATCTGCAGCAGGATGGCTTCGCGGAGCAGCAGGCCCAGCCGTTCGGTTTGCACCGCCTCTTTCAGCATGTTCAGGTTGTCGCCTCCCCCGGCCAGGTAATCGGAGGTAACCAACGTATAAGTCTGGCTTACATCAAAAGGTTTGCCCTTGATTTCGATGTCGGTGGCCTTGCCGTTTTGCACCGTATAGGTGGCGTTGCCGATGGGGGCAAACTTTTTCTCGGCGGCATAGTCGAAAAGCTGCTGCACGGTCTCGCCTTTGAGCGTCAGCACCACCAGCTCATTTTCGAAGGGCATAAGCTCGAACACGTTGCCGGTCGTAATATTACCTTCGGGCAGCGGCACGCGCAGGCCGCCGTTGGTCGTCAGCGACAGGTCGATGGGTTTGCCGTAGATTGGCTCGGCTTGCGCCAGTTGCAGGTCCACCACAAAATTGCCCAGCGGCGACTCATAGTCTCCCTTGCCCAGCGCGGCGGGGGCTTTGCCTACCACTTCCGACATTTTCAAGGTTACTTCCTCACGGTAAGGGGCAATCTGCGCCTCAAGTTGCGGGTCGGCGGGGAGGGTTTTATCTACCGGCACATCGGTAGTGCCCAGGGTGGGCGAGGCTGCCCAGGGGCGCTGGCATCCGGCTATGCTCAGCGAGAGCGCCAGCACCGCCAGACCTTTCAAAAAGTGCTTGTTCATACTCTAATTCAGTAGCTGGCCTCAAAGGTACCAGCCTCCCCAACATGAACCAAGTTGCATAGGTTCGGCACAAATAAACCTGGTTGAAAAACCTGGATAAAAATATTATAAATATTCCAATATTACCCTTACATATGTCGTTTATACTATGTAACTTAATCCGCAACCCCAAACTTCTCCTGCTCATGAAAACAAAATTGTTACTCAGCGTCTTAGCCCTCCTCTTCCTGCCCCTGCTGACACAGGCTACGCACATCAAAAGCGGCTACATCAGCTATATCAGGGATGCAGAAAATTCCAGAAAATTTGACTTCACATTAACAGTTTACACCAACCACATGTCGGTTGCTGAGGATCCGGAAGTCACGGTGCTGATGGGGGATGGCAATGAGGTAGTTATCCAACGCACTTCGGTTACAAAGTATAGCACGTTTCAAGACGTGGAGCTTTTTCAGTGGAGTTATACTTATGACACGCCTGGCCTCTATACTGTAGCCTGGATTAGCGAAAACAGGATCCACAACATTCTCAACATTCAGGGGCCTTCGGATATACATAGTTTCTATGTTTCAACTACCGTTAACGTAAACCCGCTGAACCCCAATCGCCATGGCATCCGGTTAGCTGGTGTTCCCATCAAAGATGGGTTTGTGGGACAGCCAATAAGGCACAACCTGGCTGCCTACGATGCCGACAACAACAAGCTCACTTATAAACTTGTGACACCTAAAACAGCTACTCGTGAGTCTATCGGAATAGGAATCACCGCACCCCGTATAGCTGATATCCCAGGCTATAGTATACCAGAAGGACTTACCATTAACGAGCATGGAGAGTTGAACTGGGATGCTCCTGCCACTATCGGCATGTATACCATTGCAGTAGAAATAACGGAACACTGGAATGGTGTTGAGCAAGGAACCACCCTGGTGGACATATTCATTCTTGTAGAAGATCCAAAATACAGCCTGACACCACAACTGGAGCTCCTCAATAAAGCTCAACTTGCCCTGGACGAAAACGGGGCTCTAAGACTGATGCCTGGCCAACAACTCAAGCTGAATTATTTTATGCGCCGCCACCCCGGCACCGATTACCCAGTAAAAACGAAACTATACAGCGAGCTTGATACCTTAGAACTAACCCCTATCCAAATAACTACCCGTGATTCAGCAGATGGCAGGGCTATTACCGTTGCTTTTGCCCCGGGAGAGGAATTAGTAAGGGAACAGGCCTACATACTTGCCATGTCGGCTTTACTGCTACATCATGTAGACAACCCCCATCATATAGACGACGCAGATTGGGAATTCACCTACGTTTATGTTGGAAATGCCCAACCCACCTCCGCTGACGACAAGCTGAAAAAGGCCGGGTTTATACTTTACCCCAACCCGGTAGCCGACAAATTTGTGGTGGAAGCCCCGGATATGCCCGGCATGTTTGTGCACCTGTATGATGCCACCGGTAAACGGGCGGGCGCCCTGCGGCTACAGCCAGGGAAGAACCACTTCACAAAGCCAGCCTCCCTTTCCACTGGTTTATACTTTTATACCATCTACAGCCGCCAAAGGCCTGTAGGAACCGGTAAGCTGGTTGTCAGGTAGGAGCAGCGTTAATATACTCCGCTATACTTTAAATACCCATAAGGCAACTACGACGCTGCCCTCAGGATATTTAAAGTATAGCGCCTGCCGCCCAGTATACTGCTCCTTTGGATTGTTTTCCGTACAACCTCCTATGCTACAAAAATGGAAAGCGTTTGTGCGCCGGCTGAAGGAGGACATTTATTCTTTATACTTGGCCGCCCGGGATCCGCGCATGCCCTTTATGGCGAAGGTGGTGGTTGTGCTGACGGTGGCCTACGCCTTCAGTCCCATCGACCTTATCCCCGACTTTATCCCCATACTTGGCTACCTCGACGACCTGGTGCTCCTGCCGCTGGGCATCTGGCTTTCCATTAAACTGATCCCCGAACACCTGCTCCTCCACTACCGCCAGAAAGCAAGGGAACAAATCCATCGGCATAGGTCCAACTATATCATGGCCGGGGTCATCGTGGTCGTATGGCTGTTGGTGGGTTACTTGTTTTACCAGGCCTACATACAGCAGCTGGAATAAGTATTCGCCGAAACCGATATAGCCGCCGGCACGCCATACTTCGTAAAGTATAATAAATTATCTTTACAAGAAATTAGAGCTAAAGCATGACGACTGACGAGCAGCAAAACCCACAGCCCTTGTTTACGGAGTTCAGCCCTGCCTCCAAAGCTGATTGGGAACAGAAAGCACGCAAGGACCTGCGCGACACACCCCTCGAGAGCCTGACCTGGCTCACCTTCGAGGGCATCGATATAAAACCCTACTACGCCAAAGAAGATATTGCCGACCTGCCCTTTACCAGCCAAAAGCCCGGCGATTTCCCATTTCTGCGCGGCGACAAAACCGGCAGCAACAGCTGGCTGAATGTGCAGCAGGTGGAAGCCCGCGGCAACGGCAAGCATGCTATCGACAAGGCTTTGGATGCGCTGCAGCGCGGCGCCGACGGTATTTACTTTGTGGTGCACCAGCAGGAGCTGTTCGACCTGGCGTACCTGGTTCGCCAGATAGACCTGAGCAAGTATAGCGTTAGCTATGCGGTAAAGGAGCAGCCCGACTGTTTCCTGCAGCGGCTGTATGCGGAGCTGGAGCGCTGCAACGTGTCACCCCTCAACCTGAGAGGTTTCCTTAACTTTGACCCCATTTCAGTACAAAGCAAAATTGACCCCGAGGAGAGCAGGGACATCATCAAGATACTGGACCTGACCAAGGACAGCCCGGACTTTTACGGCATCACCGTCAACGGCACCAGCTTTAGCAGCATTGGCGCCTCCATTACCCAGGAGATTGCCTATACGCTGAGCGCTGCCGTGGCCTATGCCGACCGGCTGACCACCGCTGGACAGCCGCTGGAATCGGTGTTGCGCAACATGCAGTTTGTCATGGCCTCGGGCACCAATTATTTCTTCGAGATTGCCAAGCTGCGCGCCCTGCGCCTGTTGTGGGCTGCCGTAGTAGAGGCCTATAAAGCGGAGCCGGCCCTGGCCGCCAGCCTGCGCATCCACAGCACGACCTCCAGCTGGTACCAGACCACGCTCGACCCCTACGTAAACATGCTGCGCACCACCACCGAGGCCATGTCGGCCGTCATCGCTGGCTGCGACTCGCTAACGGTAACGCCTTTCGACAGTACCTTTAAAGAATCAGACGAATTTTCGGAGCGGATTGCCCGCAACGTCTCCATCATCTTGAAGGAGGAGGCCTACCTGGACAAGGCCATCGACCCGGCTGCCGGCTCTTATTACCTGGAGTCGCTGACCGCGGCCTTGGCCCAACGGGCCTGGGAGCTGTTTCAGGAGGTAGAAAGTATGGGTGGTTTTGAGAAGGCATATGGCGAAGGGTTTATACTTGGCGCTATCACCGAGGTGAGTCGCCGCAAGTTCCGCAACATCGCCACCGGCCGTGAGGTGCTGGTAGGCACCAATAAGTACCCTAACCCGAAAGAACGCCTCAGCTTCGACCCGGAGGAGCTCATCCAGAGCGCCGCGTTCGACACGACCCGCGCCGCCTACCCTACTGAAGTGATGCGTATGGCCACCGAGTTGCATATGCGCAAGCGCCAGCGCCGTCCGAAGGCTATTGTGGCCGTTATCGGCAGCAGCGAGAAGCGCCAGGTAAATGCCTCTTTTGCACAGGAGTTCTTCAGCTGCGCCGGTTTCGAGACGACACAAGAGCACTTCGACACAGTACAGGAAGCCTCCGATAAGCTGAGTAGCACGGCGGCAGAGGTTGTGGTGGTATCCTCCCCGGAGGAGGCTTATATCAGGGAGTTTGGCCCGCGCATCCGCAATCACCACGCCAAGCCAACCCTTATACTTGCCCAGGATCCGCAGCACATGAAAGACGAGATGCTGGCCAACGGCTACAACGAGTTCATCTTCGAGGACTGCGACATGTCGACGATACTGCAGCTGGTGCAACGGCGCCTGGCCCAGGACGAGGACCAAAAAAATGCTTAAATCATACTTTATTATACTTCTGATGACCGCCACTACCTCCCTCCATACTTTTGCTATGCCTAAGGGTGATGCCGTGCAAGCCGTTAAACAAGCGCTGGAAGGCCAGATTTCCGCGTGGAACAAAGGCGACCTGGAAACAGCCATGACCTTCTACTGGAACTCGCCCGAAATGCTCTGGATTAGCAAAAATGGTATCGAGAAGGGCTACCAGGAAGTATACGAGATGTTCCTGCACGACTTCCAGGACCGCAGCCAGATGGGCGTTTACACCTACGAGCCGCTGCACATCGAGCAGGTGTCGGCGGAGGCGGTATACTTTATTTTCCGCTGGAAGATTGAATTAGAAGGGAAGCGACTGATGGGCGGAGTATCATCGCAAGTATGGAAAAACATCGGCGGGCGCTGGGTTGTTACCTCAGAACACGCGAGTTAAACAATGACTGAATGAGTGATTGAGTAAATAAAGACACTTAATCACTTATTCCAAACTATAAATACAATGATTTGGATTGAGCGGATGAATTGAAAAAGATTCACTCATTCACTCAACCACTCATTCAAAATTAAATATGCAACTGAGTGACCTTACGTTCCGAACAGAACTGAAACCAGGTGACCTTGGCTACATCACGTACCGCCACGGTGCCATTTACAAAGAAGAATGCAATTATGGGCTGGAGTTTGAGAGCTACGTGGCCCACAGCCTTTACGAATTCTACAGCCAGTACGACCCCGATAAAGACAGGATATGGCTGGCGGAGCACGAGGGCCGAATCGTGGGAACCATTTGCCTCACGCACCGGCCTGGAAATACGGCCCAGCTGCGGTTCTTTTTACTCGAGCCGGAGTACCGCGGTATAGGTTTGGGCAAAAAGCTGATGGAGCTCTGCATGGATTTTTACAAAGAGAAAGGCTATACTTCCGCCTACCTCTGGACCACCCATGAACAGGAGCCGGCCATTGGCCTCTACCAGCGCTACGGGTTCAAACTGACGGAGGAAAAGCCTTCCGAGGCCTTTGGCAAACCGTTAATAGAACAACGTTACGACCTGGTTACGGAAACCAAAAGCACGTAAAACAGACATAAGAGTGATGAAGAAGTGGCAAGCCTGACTTATCCACTCATTCACTCAATCACTCATTCAAAATTAAACTATGAAGCCTGACTTCTCAAGTATAGACATCAGCAAGGTAGCTGCCGCAGGGCATGGCCCTAAGGCACCGGCCACGGCCAAAGTATGGAAAACGCCGGAGCGGATAAAAGTGAAGAGCTTTTATACGGCAGCGGATGCTACTCACTTTGAGCACCTGGATTTTGCCGCCGGTTTGCCGCCTTACCTGCGCGGGCCATACACCACCATGTATGTGCAAAAGCCCTGGACCATCCGCCAGTACGCCGGTTTTTCTACCGCTGAAGAGTCGAACGCCTTTTACCGCCGCAACCTGGCGGGCGGGCAAAAAGGCCTTTCGGTAGCTTTTGACCTGGCCACGCACCGCGGCTACGACTCCGACCACCCCCGCGTGGTGGGCGATGTGGGCAAGGCCGGTGTAGCCATCGACTCGGTGGAGGACATGAAGATTCTCTTCGACCAGATTCCGCTGGATGAGATGTCGGTTTCGATGACGATGAACGGGGCCGTGCTGCCCATTATGGCGTTTTACATTGTGGCCGCCGAGGAGCAGGGCGTGAAGCCGGAGCAGCTGAGCGGCACTATCCAGAACGACATCCTGAAGGAGTTTATGGTGCGCAACACCTACATCTACCCACCGGAGCCAAGTATGAAAATCATCGCCGACATCTTTGCCTATACTTCCAAGAAGATGCCGCGCTTCAACTCCATTTCCATTTCGGGTTACCACATGCAGGAGGCCGGCGCCACTGCCGACATTGAGCTGGCTTATACCCTGGCGGATGGCCTGGAGTATGTGCGTACCGGCTTGCAGGCTGGCATGGACATCGATGATTTCGCCCCTCGCTTGTCGTTTTTCTGGGCCATTGGCATGAACCACTTTATGGAGATTGCCAAGATGCGCGCCGCCCGCTTGCTGTGGGCCAAGATGCTGAAGCAATTCAACCCGAAGAACCCAAAATCACTGGCCTTGAGAACCCACTGCCAGACTTCCGGCTGGAGCTTAACCGAGCAGGACCCGTTCAACAACGTGACCCGCACCTGCGTGGAGGCCCTGGCCGCTGCCCTGGGGGGCACGCAAAGCCTGCACACCAATGCCTTGGACGAAGCGATTGCCTTGCCAACCGACTTCTCTGCCCGCATTGCCCGTAACACGCAGATTTACCTGCAGCAGGAGACCAACATAACCAAAGTGGTAGACCCCTGGGGAGGTTCTTATTACGTGGAGGCGCTGACGCACGAGCTGGCGCATAAAGCCTGGGCCCTGATTGAGGAAGTGGAAGAGTTGGGCGGCATGGCCAAAGCCATCGAGACAGGCCTGCCGAAGATGCGTATCGAAGAAGCCGCTGCCCGCAAGCAGGCCCGCATCGACTCGGGCAAAGACATCATTGTGGGCGTGAACAAGTATAAACCCGCGCAGGAGCAGGAAATCGAGATTCTCGACATCGACAACACGGCCGTGCGCGAAGCCCAGTTGCGGCGCCTGGCAAGTATAAAAGAAACCCGTAATGCAGCAGCTGTAGCTAAGGCACTCGATGCTTTAACCGCAGCGGCGCAATCCGGGCAGGAGAACCTGCTGGAGTTGTCCGTGGAGGCAGCCCGCCACCGCGCCACCTTGGGTGAGATTTCCGACGCCCTGGAGAAAGTATACGGCAGACACAAAGCAGTAATCAGAGCTATATCAGGAGTGTATTCAGCAGAAATAACTGACGACGAGAACTTCGAACGCGCCAAAGCCATGGCCGACCAGTTTGAAGAACTCGAAGGCCGCCGGCCGCGCATCATGGTCGCCAAAATGGGCCAGGACGGCCACGACCGCGGCTCCAAAGTAATCGCCACCTCCTTCGCCGACCTCGGCTTCGACGTGGACATTGGCCCGCTGTTCCAGACGCCGGCTGAAGTAGCCATGCAAGCCGCCGAAAACGACGTGCACGTGGTAGGCGTATCCTCGCTGGCTGCCGGGCACAAAACGCTGGTGCCGCAACTCATTGAAGAACTCCGCAAACTCGGCCGCGAGGATATCCTGGTGATTGTGGGCGGCGTAATTCCGGCGCAGGACTACGACTTCCTCTACCAGGCGGGTGCCGTGGGCGTGTTTGGCCCGGGTACCATTATCTCGGTGGCCGCGCAGAACATACTAGAGAAGCTGATTGCCGGAGTTAAAGAGTTGGGGAGTTAGAGAGTTTAGGAGTTAGAAGTATATATCCGCAGTTGATTCGATTCAGCTGCGGATTTTTTGTTTACACTGGCGCGGAGCTCAGCTCCGTGACGAACTATAAAAGCGAATCTGTGATTCACGTAGACCAATTTTGCTGCCCAAGCGAATCACAGATTCGCCCTTATATATGGGCACGGAAGTAACTTCCGCGCCAGGTCTGTAACTATACTTTCCAACAATACGTGCTTTAGGGCATGAGCGAAAAGTATAAAACCAAGGATAGGGATGGTATCTACTTTATCTCCATATCAGTCGTGCAGTGGGCTGATGTGTTTACCCGCCGAGAGTACTGTGAAATAATTTGCAACAGTCTTGCCTACTGTCATAAGGAAAAGGACCTAACCCTATACGCCTGGTGCATCATGACAAATCACATACACCTGATTTGCTCTTCTCCTACATTAGCGAACACCATCAGGGATTTTAAAAAGTACACAGCCAAAGAACTCTTCAAAGCTATTCAGCAAAACACACAAGAAAGCAGGAAACCCTGGCTTTGTTGGTTAATCAAATCAGCAGGTGAGTTAAGTAGCAAGCACGAAGAGTATAAATTCTGGCAACCTGGCTACCACCCCATACTCCTGCACAACAACTACCTAGTAGAACAGAAGCTTAACTACTTACACAGAAACCCGGTTACAGCAGGCTTTGTGGAGGAGCCAGAGCACTGGTACTACAGTAGCGCTAGAGACTATGCTGGTAGCCAAGGTCGTCTTCACATCACCTTCATCCAATAGGGCTGCACCTGGCGCGGAAGTCACTTCCGTGCCTCGCCTATAAACGCGAATCTCTGATTCGCGCACTAAACAATCCCCTCCCCCGCTGGTTTATACCTGCAGAATTATATACTTCACCCCATGAAATTAAAACACATCCTCATTGCCCTCTCCCTTGCCCTCCTCGGCTGGTTCATCTATGATACTATGTCCATACCTAGTGTGGATGACCTGGAAGGCGATTTTAAGGAGGTAGCCTTTTACCGCAATGAGAACAATACCGGACCCGTAATCCGAGTGTACGCCGTTACGGTAGATGACACGCTATGGGAGCAGATGCAGACCTACGGAGATTACATGCCGCACACCAAGTATGGCAACACCAAAGTATACTTCTTCCTGAAAGACAAGCCCTTCCCAACCGCAGTACAGCCCGGTGAGAGCAACTTCGAGGCACGATTCCAAGAATTTGCTGTAGCCAAGTATGAAAAAGATGCCATGAGCCAGGTTTCGTTTGTGCGTTACCCGTTCGAGTAGTATACTTGCCGCCACGCTTCTGAATTACGTATGAGTAATGAATCACTCATATATTCCAGAAAGCGTATGAAGTATACTTTTAGCACTTTAACTTTTAGCCTTCTGTTACTACTACCGTTTACCTTTGTCGTACAGCCGCTGCGGGCGCAGGAGCTGTACAGGCCAGAGCAGGAGTTAGGCGAGCTGTTTGAGCAGGTACAACTGCAGCATGTGTTTCCGGACTCCAAAACCTTTGCGGATGCTGTGCCGCTGGCGCCGCCTGCGCAGATTCTGGAGGCTTACCGGCAGCAGCAGAACCAGCCAGGCTTTAACCTGGAGGCATTTGTGAAGGAGTATTTCCGGATGCCCTCCCAGCCAGACACCGGCTTCAGCACCGACACCAGCCTTTCGGTAACACAGCACATAGAGCGCCTCTGGCCCGTACTTACCCGCGAGCCGGGTGGAGACGGCGGTTCTCTGATTCCGCTGCCGAAGAAGTACATTGTACCCGGAGGCCGCTTCCGCGAGATTTATTACTGGGATAGCTTCTTTACCATGCTCGGCCTGCAAGCCAGCGGCGAAACGGAGCTCATCCAAAGTATGGTCGATAACTTTACGCACCTCATCAACACGGTCGGCCATATCCCCAACGGCAACCGCACCTATTACCTGAGCCGCTCACAACCCCCGTTCTACGCACTCATGCTGCGGGTGCTGGCGCAGCAAAAAGGCCGCGAAGTACTCAAAACCTATGCTCCTGCCCTGCGCAAGGAGTATGATTTCTGGATGGACGGTGCCGACGAGCTATCAGCCGCAAACCCGACGCACCGCCGCGTGGTGCGTCTGCCCGATGGCAGCATCCTGAACCGTTACTGGGACGATGCGCCGGAGCCTAGGCCGGAGTCCTACCGCGAGGATGTGGAGCTGGCGCAGGAGTCAGGCAGAAACCCCGAGGAAGTATACCGCCACATTAGGGCCGCCGCCGAGTCAGGCTGGGACTTTAGCAGCCGCTGGTTTGCCGACGCCCAGAACCTGAGCACCATCCATACCACGGATATCATCCCCGTAGACCTGAACGCGCTGCTCTACCACGTGGAACTGACGCTGCAGGAAATGGCCGTGCTGAACGGCAATAGAAAGGAAGCCCGGGAATTTGAGCGCCGCGCCAAAGCACGCCGCGACGCGCTGCTAAAGTATACCTGGAGCGATGAGGCCGGCTTCTTCTACGACTATGACTTCGTGAAAGGCACTACGACCAACATTCCGTCGCTGGCTGCTGTGTTCCCGCTATACTTCTCCATGGTCAAAAAGAAACAGGCTGATGCCGTGGCCCAAAGACTGGAGGAGGATTTCCTAAAGGCAGGAGGTCTTACTTCCACACTGCACCGCACCGGCCAGCAGTGGGACGCGCCAAATGGCTGGGCTCCGCTGCAGTGGATGAGCATACAGGCTCTGCGCAACTACCGGCACGATAACTTAGCTGACACGATAGCCAAGCGTTGGGCAGGACTGAATGAAGCGGTGTTCCGCAATACCGGCAAACTGATGGAGAAGTATAACGTGGTGGACATGGGGCTGCAGGCGGGCGGCGGTGAGTACCCCAACCAGGATGGCTTCGGCTGGACGAACGGGGTGCTGCTCAAACTACTCTCCCTGGACCCGCAACTGCTAAAGAAAGAGCCCCTGGAGCTGGAGGTGCAACATTGACTCCAAATACAGGTCTGCTTTTATACTTATAGGGATGCCAAAAGGCATCCCTATTTTGTTTTATAACCTAAGTTTCAATGAACCCACCCCTCCAGGGAGGCAGGGCTGTTACGTTCAAAGTTAATCGCTACACTCATACATTCTAAGCTGACTACAGCTAGAACTAAATTCTCCCCTTGAGGACAAGCAAGCACGGGAGTGCGTAGGTTGCGAACGCAGTTCATGGAGGGGTGTTGGCGTTTGGTATAAGTCATTGGCAACTGGCCTTACACCCCTATAGACCCATGGTCGCAAGTTTCGACTCTCGTCTCACTTGTCCTCAAGGGGACAGTTTTCGTGAGAACTTAACGGCCTTGCTCCTTGGCCTTGGAGGGGCGGGGGTGAGCTTACACCTTCACACCAAAGTGAATCGCAACATGCGTTTTATACGCCTGGCTTATAACCAGAACAACGGCTAAAAACGTACAACCAGGAAGTACAAAACGATGAAAGCAATGAAAACTAAACGCATAAAACTGACCACCGCCATTTTTGCAGGTTCCTTGTTCCTCCTGACTTCATGCGAGACGGGGGCCAATAACACCGAGATGCCACCTGAGTCCACACAAGGAAATACACAGGAAACAGGCGCTCCCATTGATGGTGACAAACCCGGCACAGGCGATGACTCCACAAACATAAACGATGTGCTGGCAGGTGAAGACACCACCTCGGCCACGCAGTAAGAAAGTATAAACAGGAAGAAAAAAGCAGGTTAGTCCCTGCTTTTTTTGTTTGTTGGTGATGCCATACTTCTTTTTTGAGCCGGTATACTTTGCTTGGCACTTCTTTTGTACTTTACGCCGCTGTAAGACGTTTATCAAGGTGTTATGATTAGACTTAGACTCTTTGCAGCAACTGCCTTGCTTGCCCTCGGCAGCTTTGCCGCACTGGCACAAGGGGAGCGGAATAACTGGTACTTCGGCAAAGGCGCCGGCATCATTTTTAAAGGAGATTCGGCCGTAGCCACCAACAGCAAACTCTTTACCGAGGAGGGCAGCGCCACCATCTCCGATGCCGACGGCAAGCTGCTTTTCTACACCAACGGCATCACCGTCTGGAATGGCGAGCACCGCGTGATGCCGAACGGCAACGGTTTGATGGGAGGCAAGTCCTCCACCCAGTCAGCGCTTATACTTCCCAAACCCGGCAGCAGTACCATCTACTATATCTTCACCACCGATATCCAGGCGCAATCCGATGGCCTGCGCTACACGGTGGTGGATATGAGCAAACAGGAAGGCAAAGGTGATATCACCTCACGCAACAACTTCCTCATAGCCCCGGCCACCGAGAAACTGACGGCCGTGCGCCATAGCAACAACAAAGACTGGTGGGTAATAGCGCACCGCTGGAACAGCAATGGCTACATGGCGTTTCTGGTGAACGAGGAAGGCGTGGCCACCAGACCTGTTTTGAGTCAGGTGGGCACCGTGCACGGTGGCCCCAACCGGAAAGCCATCGGCTACCTGAACGCCTCCCCGGATGGCACCAAGCTGGCCTCTGCCCTTTGGGACGCGGACAGTAACTTCGAAATCCTCAGCTTCGACCGCAGCACGGGCCAGGTTTCTAACCCGATTCTTTTAAAGGGTTTTGAGGAGGCGTACGGCGTTGTTTTTTCTCCGGATGGTAGCAAGCTGTACGGTACAGCCAACGGCACGGGTGGTGGTAAAGCGCAGGTAGTGCAGTTCGACCTGAAAGCCGGTAGCCCGGAGGCCATCGCTAAATCCGCCGTGGTGGTGGGTACCTCCAAAAGCCCACGCATCGGGGCACTGCAGGTGGGGCCGGATGGCAAAATCTACGTAGCCCGCCAGGATAACTATTACCTAGGCGTGATTAACAACCCGAACGCCAAAGGCGAGGCGGCCAATTACGTGGACGACGGTTTCCATCTGGGCAAGCAGAAAAGCGACCTGGGCCTGCCTAACTTCCCGCAGGGTATCAGCAAAAAGTAAGTATAAACTGACAAAGGGCCAGCTTCTGCGACGTATGCAGAAGCTGGCCCTTTTCATTAAATGAGGATGCTATACTTTAGAGCCTGCCCAGTTTAAAGCGAAGGAAGGCAAAAGCCATGGAGGCGCCCGGATTTTCTTCGGAAAGTGGGCCTGTAATATCTCTAGTGCTCAGCCCAAATTCGTAGACCGGCGTGACGATGGCTACGCCAAGCGGCAGGTTCATTTTATCGCCCATGCCGGTAGAAACTCCGGAGCTAAGGCGCAGGTGTCTCGTCGCCATCACATCGATGCCTACGCCAACAAAGTCCTGAGACAGGTTACCCGGCGCATCGTTCAGGGGGCGTACATAGTCCAGACCCAGCTCCACATCCCGGCTTACACTCAGCCCAGCTCCCAACCGCAGGCGCGTGGGCAGATTTGTCTTCAGCTCTTCCTGAGGGGCAAACTCCATCGACGTATTCACCAATTGCTCGGCCATGTCCAGGGCGCTCTCAAAGCTATTGCTTTCCTTACTTTCCAGCTCCGAAAGTATAAATCCTTTGTCCCGGCCAGCCATCAAATTCTCCGTCCACCGGATTGAACCTATATCAGTAACCGACACAGCTAATTTTACCTTCCTGGCCAGCTCAGCAGAAACACCAATATCGAAGCCGTGCCCTGTGCCAACCGGCGTCAGCTCCTTCCGGATGTCCAGCAGTGTGGACAGCGGATTAGCCGCATAAGCATCGTTATCGACTGCCAACGTTGGAGAAATCGCACCGTAGGCGTTCACCTGCCCGTTTTTTACGCTAAACTCGCCAAGCGCCAGGCCTTGCACATAGCGGTACCCCAGTCCACCGGAAACAGAGACGCCGGGGAGGTCAGCAATTGTGCGTCCGAAAGCGACGTTCCATTCCTGCAGCCAGGATGCTTTTAGCTCGGTTCCGTCAAAGACATCGGCTACATATACTAATTCATTTTTTCCGGTCTCTTTCGCGATGCCTGCATTTTGTCCTAAAAACAAGAACTCGGAAAAATTCCTGTTAAAGCCCGCATGCCCTAATACGCGCTGCCGGTTGCTGAAGGCAAAGCCTCCAATTTTCGGGAAGTGCACCGAGACGGCAAACGTGTTAAGCTCTCCCCCAAGGTTCAGCACATGGTCTGAGGCAAAAGCCTGGGCATAGCTCTTCCGTTTCGCCAAGCTCTCGCCAGTGTGGTCTGTTTTAGCTCTGAAATCCCGGATAATATCCTTTGAAAAGGCGCCAGAGCTGATTCCAAAGCCTCCTTCCAGAAAAGTGAACGACAACCGATGGCTGCTACGGCCAAGGTTGGCAGGGTTAACGCCTAGGGTCTGGTAGTCGCTGGCAAAGGTATTGATGACACCGCCTCGCCCTGTGGCGCTTGTGTTGCTGTACTCTGTTTGTGCAAATGCGGAAGCAGGAATGGCTAAGCTGAGAAGGGCCAGCATCCAGAAATGTTTCATAGATGGGAAACTGGTAAAATTAGAAATATGCAAATCTGTTATAAAGAAAATGTGATTGCAGAACCAACCTAAAATTTCCCGGATAGGTTCAGAATCAAGCTAGTAAGTTTTTGCCCCACTCAGACAAACTGCAGCCGGAATAGGCTAATTTATACTTTCTGGCCTATCATTCTTCTGAAACTGGCGCAGCAACCTTTAAATACTAACTTTGTAGAAGAGTATAATCTGCAAACCAAACCTTAGCTCCTTGGCCAAACGTTTTAGCTCCGAGACCTATGTAACAGGCATTTTAGCCGGTGACCGCGTCATGCTCAGCCGTGCCATCACGCTGGTAGAAAGTCGCTTGGCCTCCGACCAGGAACTGGCGCAGCAGGTCATCAACCAGGTGCTGCCGCATGCCGGCAAGTCCGTGCGGATAGGTATAACCGGTGTGCCGGGTGTAGGCAAGAGCACGTTTATTGAGGCCTTTGGCAACTACCTAATCAAGGAGCAGGGCAAGAAACTGGCGGTGCTGGCCATAGACCCAACCAGCCAGCGCTCCGGTGGCAGCATCCTTGGCGACAAAACCCGCATGGACTCGCTGGCTATTAACCCGCAGGCGTTTATCAGGCCATCGCCAGCAGGCAAATCGTTGGGAGGAGTGAGCCGCAGCACCCGTGAAAGCATTATACTTTGCGAGGCGGCAGGTTTTGACGCCGTTATTGTGGAGACGGTGGGCGTGGGACAATCGGAGACAGCGGTGCACGCCATGGTAGACTTTTTCCTGCTACTGATGCTGGCTGGTGCCGGCGACGAGCTGCAAGGCATAAAGCGCGGCATCATGGAAATGGCCGACGCCATTGCCATTACCAAAGCCGATGGCGAGAATGTGGGCAAAGCCAGCGCCGCCCGCGCCGAGTACCAGAGCGCGCTGCACCTTTACCCGCTGGGTGCCTCGGGTTGGTCGCCCAGGGTAAGCACCTGCTCTGCCCTCCAAAACACCGGCCTCGACACCATCTGGCACACCATCGCCGATTACCTGCAGCTTACCCACAGCAACGGCTACTTCAATAAAAAGCGCCATGACCAGAACCTGCAGTGGATGTACGAAGCCATCCGCCAGGGCTTAGAAGATAATTTCTACGCGCATGAGCAGGTGAAGCAGCAGCTGCCAGGTATAGCCGAACAGGTGAAGAGTGGCCAGAAATCTGCCTTTGCCGCCGCAGCGGAGTTGCTGAGGTTGGTATAGGGGTTGCTGGCTGATTTTAAAGTATACCACCTCCCTTTAGAGATTTTCAGTGCCGGGTCCAACCACCCCTGCCCCTTCTTGGCTAAGGAGGGGAGCCTGTTTTTACTGATGCAGAAGTATAGGCTTCATAGCTGCTGTTGCCGTGCGGACAGGTCGCGACCTGTCCCTACAAGCATAAACCCACCCCTAAGAGCTGCGCTCGCTAGCTCAAAACTCCCGTTTTGGCTAGTCCACGAGAGGGGAGTTATCTGTAGGCGATTACACCCCTGTGGTCCCCTCAAGGGGACAGTCTGGTCTTTAATCATTCCCTGTCATCTCGAGCTGCGCGAGAGATCTGGGGAAATTCTATTCAGATCTCTCCCAAAGGTCGAGATGACAGCAAGGGTAGGAGCTATTGATCCTGTTCCCAGCCTTTGGGTTGAGCGCCTCGAGAGGTTCCGGTGCCTGAAAGGCGGCCCGAGGCACGAGGGCAGGAAGCGAAAGCAGCGCGATGCCCGAAGGCGAGGCCTCCCGGCCTGGGAGGGAGCCAAGTTGGAGATGCAACGAGGCGCTTGTGCGAACTATAGGATGAACGGCAGCTAGTAAGAATAGCTTGGTTCAAGTTGCGGAAAGCAGCGGCTATAAAAGTATATACCGGCAAGTGTAAAAGTATGGCTTACGCGGACTTGGAAGTCCGCAGCAGAAAAATTCCGGACAAGGATGTCCGGAACAGCAAATTGACAAGTATAAAAGTATAGCCAAAGTATAAAGTATGGCTTTTCAAGCCAGCATGGCTACATACTATAAAAACGAAAACAGCCAGCCCATTTCTGAACCAGCTGCTTTCAAATCAATAAGTAACTCTTTAATTACCGCGCCTCCTCCAGGCTAACCTTAGCCCACTTGCAAATGCCACCCAGCGGAGGATTAAACTTGTATACGTTCACTTTTACTAACTGCACAAACGGAAACCGCTCATACACCCTGTCGATGATGCGGTGGCCCAGGTGCTCCAGCAGGCGTGCCGGGGTTTTCATCTCCTCCAGCACCAGCGCGTACAGCACCTCGTAATTTACCGTCTCGTCCAGGTTATCGGATTCGGCAGCGCGGCGCAGGTCGGTGTTGATGATGAGATCAATGCCATACTTGTTGCCGATCTTCTGCTCCTCGTCGTAGTAGCCGTGGAAGGCGAAGAACTCCATGCCCTCCAGTGCAATCTGCCCCATCTCCCGCGCTTATTAGCCTATCTCGTCGAAGAAGGAACCGCCGGTGGCAGGCTTTACCGTAGCACCGTTAGGAACAAATGAGTTGCGCGACGGCTCAGTCAGCGGCGGCTGGATCTCTGGTTTATCAGGCTGCACCGGCTGAATTTCCGGCACTGGCCGCTCAATATCCGGGGCAGGCACGCGGCCCGGGTAATCCGGCTCTGGCTGCGGTATCTCCGGCGACGGCACGTTCGGCACGATAGGCTCAGAAGGGCTTGGCACTTCTGGCTTAGGCTGTGTTACGTCCGGGGCCGGGTCTCCGATGGTGTCTGCTATAATGGCAACGGGTGCGTTGGCTGCCGTAGACTCTGGCAACTGGTATGTGTTGTTATTTGATGCTTTATCCATATCTCTCAGGTTTCGGAGCAGATCCGAGGCACTTACCTCGGTGTTGGCTGCTTTTGAGAGAATACTGTGTGTACCGGCTTTAGGTTTTGATCTGGCCTTCTCCGCGTTCTCCAGCGTCTCAGTAGCCAGGTTGCGCAGGTCGCGCACCAGGTGGTCGAGGTGGTTCTCCATCTGGCGGCACTCCTGGTCGAGCTGTTTTACCTGCTGCTGCATCTCGGCAATCACCTGTGCCGATTGGCGCTGGGCTTCCTCCAGCATCTGGCGCGCCTCGTTGCGGACACGGGCCATCAGTTCCTCGGCCTTCAGCTCCGACTCGCGGGCCTGCAGCTCAGCGGACTTTTTAGCCTGCTCCAGAATGCTGTTGCCGGTATCCTCGGCCGTTTTCAAAGTCTTGTATAGCGATGACTCCACCTCGCGCAGCTTCTGGGTTTCGCGGTGGGCGGCTTCCAGCTTCAGGCGCAGGTCCTTGTTCTCATCCTGCAGCTTCTCCCACTGCTGCGAGAGCGTCAGCAAAAACGCATTTACCTCATCCTTGTCTAGTCCCCTGAATGCTTTCTCAAACGTTTTTTGCCTGATCTCTAACGGTGTAATCTTCATAACTCAAAAATTTATATCCCAAACCGAAATGGTGCGGTCATCGCTACACGAAACTAACTGATTCTGGTGAGCTGACCAAAATAATTTATTTACCGAGGTGCCGTGTCCGGCATGTCGCACTTTATCAATCACTTTCAGCAACTTAAAAGTATGGGCATCCCACACCTTTATGGATTTATCCATGCTGCACGTGGCAAAGTAATCGCCGGTGGGGCTGTAGGTGATGTGGTTGATAGCGTACATGTGCGCTATCACGTATCCCTTCTCGGTATAATTCTTTCCGGTGTTCCATACCCGCAGGTGGGCGTCGCGGCCAGCGCTCAGCAGCAGATTCCCGTCCGGTGAGAAGGCCACAGAAAACACCGAGTTGGTATGGTTTGCCAGCTCATACTTGAGCTCCATGCTCTGGGCGTCGAAGATGCGGATCTTGTGGTCGCTGTAGCCCACGGCAAGCTCCCGGCTATACTTGTTGTAGGCCAGGCTGCGGGCGCTCTTGTCGGTTTTGCGGATGATGGTATGCAGCTCAAAGGTTTCCAGGTCCAGCACGGCCACCCCGCCGCTTCCCAGGCCTACGTATACTTTGCCCTCCTCCGGAACAGCCTGTATGTCAAAGATGGCCACCTTAGGCAGCGGCACCGACTTAAGTATACTTTTGCTCGCAAGGTCTATCACCTGCACCCCCTCCTGGTTTTGCCCGATAAGCAGCAGGTTCCGCTGCGGCACATGGTGCAGCGCGTATACCGAGGCACTTACCCGCGCCACCAATTCGCCGTTTTCAGGAGCCGTAAGATCCCAGGCCACCACCATCCCGTCGCCGGCAGCAGAGAAAAACAGGTGTTCCTCGCCGGCCGGCACCAGCGTGTACACGCTGTCGCGGTGCCCGGTAAGGGTTGCCAGTTTCGCTACCTGAACTTTACTCGCCATAATGTCTGTTTCTGGTGTTAAATAAATTTAGCCTAAATTTACGATAATTAACGCGAATGGCCCGGCCATACTTTCCTAACGCCCTGTTTATACTTTATTGCCTATGCCCCTGCTATACTCTAAACAACTGAACCCGCACACCCGCCTGGGCATTTGGGAGTTAGCCGAGCCGGCAGAGGAACTAAGGGCAGCCTTGCCAGCGCATGTGGCCGTAGAAGCCGGCCTGGAGCAGGTGCACCCCAAACGGCAGCGGGAGTGGCTGGCAAGCCGGGCGCTGGCCTACAGGTTGTTGCAGGAGTTCAGCGCGCACCCACTCCAGCTGCTGCGCAACCAGCACGGCAAACCCTACTTCCCGGATGCAGGCCTGCAGGTATCCATTTCTCACTCCCCCAAACTGGCGGCCGTTATACTTTCCGATAAGTATGAGGTTGGCATAGATATTGAATTAATATCTGCAAAGGCGTTGCGGGTACAGGACAAGTTTTTGACTGATGCAGAGAAAAGCCATACGTTGGCCGACGAGCAAAACACCTGTCTTTACTGGAGCGCGAAGGAAACACTGTACAAACTATACAGCCGTAAGCAATTGATTTTTAAGGACAATCTGGAGGTAAAACCTGCTCCCGATCCAAATTTACTGCTGGGCCGTGTGAAAACTGAAAATTTTTCTAAATTGTACCGTATTAACTTCGAGCTGCTCCAAAGCCATGTGCTGACTTACTGCATAGACGATAGCGCAGCCTGATCCCGCCACCTAAACACGAAAGACATGAAACAGTTATTCACGCTTGCCACTGCCTTATTTGTCTCCGTGGGTGTTTATGCCCAGGGGTATAAGGTGGGCGACAAAGTAGCCGATTTTACGTTGCAGGGCGCCAACAACCAAAGCGTCACCCTCAGCGAGTTGGCCAACGCCAAAACCGTGGTGCTGGTGTTTACCAACAACCAATGCCCTTATGCCAAACTTTACGAAAACCGCCTGGTAACCCTGGCCAGCAACTACAGCGCAAAAGGCACACAGTTTATCTTCATTAACCCCGGTGCCGGCGATGCAGGCGAAACGCTGCAGGACATGGCGAGCCGGAAGTATAGCCCCTACCTGGCCGATGTGGGGCAAAAGGTAAGTACCCAGTTCGGAGCCACTAAAACCCCCGAGGTATTTGTGCTGCACAACACTGGCGAAGAATTTATCCTGAAGTATAAAGGTGCTATTGATGACAACCCACAGATGGAGAGCGGAGTGAAAAACTTTTACCTGCGCAATGTGCTGGACGAGGTGCTGGCAAATCACCCTGTTTCCACCAGCGACAAACGCGCCACCGGCTGTCTTATCAAGAAATACTAAAGTATAGCAGCAGTGTAAAACACAGCGGCCGCCCCTGAAGTATAGGGGCGGCCGCTGTGTTTTAGGTGTTAAAGTATAAACCGGGTTATACTTGCTTGCTGCAGGTTACCAGGAAAAATTTAAGTGCCGGTGCACCGGGCTTGTTTTTCATGGGCTCCTCGATCTCCGTCACCTACGCCAAGCCATACTTCCCAAACTCCTGCTTTACCGAATCTGTATCGTAGAAGAACATCTTCACGCCTTCCATGATCTCAAAGCGACTCCGGCTCACTTGCCTGCCTGTGCCATAGTTTGGGGATCTCGTTGAGACTGCCGAGAAGACCATGTACCCGCCGGGCCTGAGTTGTTTATAGCAATCGTGAAGCAGCTTTCTTCTCTCCTGTTGGTTGAGCAGATGGATGAGCGCGTGGCAAAAGATACCGTCATAGAGCACCGCATCGTAGGGCATGTCCGTTACCGAGCCGTGGTGGATTTTTATACTTTCCCCGTAGTGGTTTTTTGCCAGATTTATTGCCGTTTGGGAAATCTCTATGCCAGTCACGTCCATCCCGTTTTCCCGGAACAACTGCGCGTTTCTGCCATACCCCATCCCGGGAACAAGTATACGCTGGAGCTGCTTTTCCTGGAAAAGATCCTTTGCCACCAACGCGGATTCGCTGGGCTCAAAACCCCACATGGTTTGCTTCTCCACAAAACTAGACTCCCAGAACTCCGCCATCTTCCGGTTTATAACGTTTCTCGCTGGTTAGGCTGCTCCTCGTCCGAGATAATTTCCAGCAGCTTGGTCACTTCGGTGGCCTTCTCCGGATCATCCATTTTCTCGAACGAGAAAGCCAGGTTCCGCAAGGCCCGCTTGATGATGTCGAGGTTGCTGCAGGGCTCGTAGAAAATATCGACCGGGTTCAGGTTCAGCTGCAGGATGTAGTTGTCGATATCGGCCTTGGAAAGTATAAGCCCCTTGTTGTACACGTTGATGTAAAACTGCAGCCCGTTCATTTTATAGGTAAGTATAAACAGGTTGGGCAGGTTAACGCCGTACACGGGCATGTTCAGGCGCTGCGCTAGCGTCATGTAAATAACGCACAGGGTCAGCGGGTTACCGCGCTTGCTCTCCAGCACCAGGTGCAGCATAGAGTTAGCCGGCGAATGGAAGTTCTTGGTATTGGCCGAAAAGCGCTTCTCCCGGAACAGCACGTTGTTCAGCGACTTCACCTGGTCGTAAGGATGCATTTCATCCTTCATCTGCGTCCAGGCGTCAAAGTATAGCTGGTCCATGGTTTTAGCGATGCCCGCAAAGTCCACATCCGGGTACAGGTAAGAGTTTACCAGAAACATCCCCTCCAGCAGGTTCTCCGCACCAGCGTCCTTCCACTCCAGCAGGCGCTTTTGCAGCGCATCAAACTGCAGGTTGTGTATCAGGTCCTCTATCTTCTTCTGAAGGCTGGAGTTCAGGGTTTCCTCCCACTCCTCTTCCAAAAAAGGGATAATCCCCTCGCCTAAATAAGCAATCTGCTTCTCCACATGCGACACTACCTCGAAATCACTATCATCCAACAGTGAGATCAGTGCCTTTATTTCTCCCTTTGTCAAAGTAATGCGTAATTATTAATAATTAATGAGCAATGTTCAGGTTCATCACTCAAAAATTGATCCATGAAAATAATGAGCCGTTAGTCTCTAATCCTTCACCCTTCCGGTGGATCTTAAGATGGAGAATAATATTTTACTTATCTCCACATAATCGGCATATAAAGTCTCAAATGTAACACTATCAATATAGGACGTGGCATGCAATAAGCGCAACCAGTATCCTGTTTCCTGCGCCTCTTTATAGGCAATGCTAATCTTAGCTGAAAAGTCCGCTTTTGATATACCCGCAATCGCCTCCTCCACGTTCGCACCAATCGAAGTACCGCTGCGCAATAGTTGTTTAGAGAGTACAAACTCTCTTTTCTCCCCATTTAGCCTTTGGCACAATAGCACAACCTGCACAGCAAAATCAAACGTTTTGCGCTGAATTACATTCTCTTTCTTTTCCATCCTGATGGTTTATACCTAAGAAATAAAAATGCAACTCGTATGGTTCAAAGGCGGGAGAGATTAATTATTGGTGAATAATGAGGAATGACTAATTGTTGACGAAGAGTGTGTTCCGGTTAGGAAGAAACATATTACTCATTCATTATTATTCATTACTCATTACTCATTAATGATTTTCCTCACGTCTGGATAACGCCCACATTGTAGGGCTTTTCGATGGGGGCGTGGTTGGCCGCCTCAATACCCATCGAGATCACCTTGCGCGTTTCCAGCGGATCGATGATGCCATCTACCCACAGGCGGGCGGCGGCATAGTAAGGCGAGAGCTCCTCGTTATACTTGTTGGTGATGCGCTCCAGCAGCTCCTGCTCTGCCTCCGGGGTAATCTCCTCCCCTTTAGCCTTCATGGCCGATACTTGAATCTGCAGCAGGGTTTTGGCCGCAGCCGCCCCGCTCATCACGGCCAGCTGGGCTGTAGGCCAGGAGTAGATCAGGCGCGGGTCGTAGGCTTTGCCGCACATGGCGTAGTTTCCGGCCCCATAGCTGTTGCCGACAAGGATGGTGAACTTAGGCACCACCGAGTTGGCCATGGCATTCACCATTTTGGCGCCGTCTTTAATAATGCCGCCATGCTCTGCCTTGCTGCCCACCATGAACCCGGACACGTCCTGCAAAAACAACAGCGGAATCTTTTTTTGGTTGCAGTTCATGATAAAGCGGGCCGCCTTGTCGGCAGAGTCGGAGTAGATAACGCCGCCCATCTGCATCTCGCCCTTCTTGCTCTTCACGATTTTGCGCTGGTTGGCCACAATGCCCACCGCCCAACCGTCGATGCGGGCCAGGCCGCAGATCAGCGTCTGGCCGTAGAGGTCCTTGTATGGCTCAAACTCCGAGTTATCCACCAAACGCAGGATGATGTCCATCATGTCGTAGGGCTTCACACGGTCAGCCGGAAGTATACCGTAGATTTCCTGCGGGTTCAGCTTTGGCGCGGCAGGCTCCACCCGGCTAAAACCGGCCTTTGGGTTGTCGCCCAGTTTGTCGAAGATGGTGCGGATATGGTCCAGCGCCTCCTTATCATCCTTGCACTTATAATCCGTGACGCCTGAGATCTCGCAATGCGTCGTAGCACCGCCCAGCGTCTCGTTGTCTATACTTTCGCCGATGGCGGATTTTACCAGGTAGGAGCCCGCCAGGAAAACCGAGCCGGTTCCCTCCACAATCAGGGCCTCGTCGCTCATGATGGGCAGGTAAGCGCCCCCGGCCACGCAGCTGCCCATGATGGCGGCAATCTGCACGATGCCCATCGAACTCATCACCGCATTGTTGCGGAACATACGGCCGAAGTGCTCTTTATCCGGAAAAATCTCGTTTTGCATCGGCAAAAACACGCCGGCACTATCCACCAGGTATACTATGGGCAATTTGTTTTCGATAGAGATTTCCTGGGCGCGCAGGTTTTTCTTGGCCGTGATCGGGAACCAGGCACCGGCTTTTACGGTAGCGTCATTGGCTACCACCACGCACTGGCGGCCCTTGATGTAGCCGATGCCGGTTATTACGCCGCCGCTGGGGCAGCCGCCTTCCTCCTCATACATGCCTTCGCCGGCAAAAGCACCGATTTCCAGAAACTCGCTGCCTTCATCCAGCAGGTAGGCAATCCGCTCGCGGGCCGTCATCTTGCCTTTCTGGTGTTCCTTCTCGATGCGCTTCTGGCCACCGCCCAGGTATACTTTCTTCAGTTTGCTCTGCAGCTGAAAAACCTGCTGCTTCAGGGAGTCTTCGTTCTTATTGAATTCAATGTCCATCCAGGGTTAGATTAGTTTTTAGGGGTTTAAGGGAAGTATAAAATGCGAAAATCCGCCCATAAAAGCGGATTTTACAAATATATAAATTTCAAAAATAGCGCACGGCATTAATCTCTTATACTGTCAGCCCCGCCGGCGCCCTTGCCTGTACTTGTTTCTGGCACAGGCACATACACCGTATCCGGCACCGTCCTGAACTCCTGCGGGTGCCTGTCCTGCAGCTCTTTTACTTCTTCCAGGGTAATCACGCGGCCAGTCTCATCTACTTTATACTTGTCTTTGCGGCCAAACACGGAGAAGCTCACATAACGCTTGGGGTACGCCTGTATGTCGCGCAGCAGCAGGTTCAGTGCCTCTGTGGAGCGGTTCATGTTCTCATAGAGCTGCTCGTCGTGCATGAGCTTACCAAGCGAACCGTCAGGGGATTGCAGTTTAGCCACCGCCGTCTGCAGTTCTACCACAGCCAGGTTGGCATTATCCACCAGCTTGTTTATCTCGACCTGCTTCAGCGTATCGGTTATCTCCACCATGTTACTGCTCAGTTGGTTCAGGTTGCGCTGCGTTTGCTTCAGGGCGGTTGTCAGCTCGCTCACATTCTGCGTAATCTGGTTGATGTTCTTCTGGTTGGCATTGAGCATTTGGTAGAGGGCAGCCGTACTCTTGTTGGTATTCTCCAGAATCTCCTGGATGTTGCCCTTGGTCTCGGCATCGAGCAGGCGGTTCACACGGGCCAGCGTGGTATCCACTTTGTCAATAATGGGCACTGTTTTGGTGGAGATCATCTCCGTGATGCTGCTCTGGGTGAAGGGGATGAGTGTTTCGCCACCCTTATAAGCGTTGGTGCTGTTGCCTAAGTATAGCGTGATAGCCTTGCTGCCCAGGATGTCGGAGCTACCGAGCGCCGCAATCGTAGAGTCGCCTACCTGCAGGTCTTCCATCACCTCCAGCTCTACCTGCACCTTGTTTTGGTTGTCTGTCAGCAGCCGGAGCTTTCGCACAGAGCCAACCTGCACGCCGTTCAGGATAACAGGGTTGGACACATTCAGGCCGTCCACGTTGTCGTAGACCACGAAGTACCGGTGGGTATTGGAGAAAATATCCGACCCTTTCAGGTACATAAACCCGAAGTATAGTAAAACGAGCGCTACAATCCCCAGCAGCGCCACTTTCATTTCCTTTGATATCTTCACGTAGGAATGTCTTAGTTCATCGCTTCCATCTCTTGCTTGTACTCCCTGAAGGCGCGATATATACCTGATGCAATATACGCTTGCCCGGTCTTATCGTTAAGAAATTTTTCCTCGGTAGGGTTGGTCAGGAAGCCGCACTCAATCAGCACGCTCGGCATATAAGACTTCCAGAGCACCAGAAAGCCTGCCTGCTTCACGCCACGGCTCTTGCGCCCGGCACGGGTGCTGAACTCGCGCTCCACCTTTTCGGCAAAGCGGAGGCTGTTGTCCATGTACGCGCTCTGGTGCAGGGCAAACAGGATGTGGCTCTGCGGAGAGTTCGGGTCGAAGCCGTTGTAGTTGGCCTCATAGTTATCCTCCTGCAGGATTACGGAGTTCTCGCGCTTAGCGACCTCCAGGTTTCCGTTGGAAGTATGGAGGCCCATCGTATAGGTCTCGGTGCCGTAGGCTGTGGGCGGCCCCGCGTTCAGGTGGATGGAAATGAAGAGATCAGCGTTGTTTTTGTTGGCGATGCCGGCGCGGTCTATCAACTCCACAAACTTATCTTCGGTGCGGGTATAAACCACTTTCACGTCCGGCACGTTCTTCTCAATCAGGGCTCCCACTTGCTTGGCAATATCCAGGGCAACGTGTGCCTCGTGCGAGAATTTACCATTACACCCTACATCCTTGCCCCCGTGCCCGGCGTCGATTACAACAGTGCGGACTTTGTACTCTTTCTTAAATTCAAGGGTATTAGAGGAGCACAGTAAAAAAACAAAAGCCAGAACGGATACAGTAACAATATTTTTCACAACGCTCGTTAGTTAAAAGCTAAAACAATAACTTTGTACAAATTAAGTAAACTTTTAGGGAACTCTGAAGAAGTTGCGCTACTACATTCTGTTTTTTTTGCTGCTGTTGCAGACCGCCATTTTCATAGCCCCGTCGGCTCATGCCCAACGCGGACTCAGACGCGCGGGCACCGTTGCACAACAGGATACGCCCACTGTAGCTTCGCAGGATACGGCCCTTGTTGCCGGGCAGGACTCTGTTAGCCTAAACCCGCCTCAGGGCGATATTGCGACCACCATCAAATACTCTGCCAGAGACTCGATGCAGTTTGAGGTGGACAACAAAATTGTACACCTCTACGGCGACGCCAAGATTGTTTATGGCGACATGAACCTGGAGGCGGCCTACATCCAAATCAACTACGAAACCAACACCCTTACCGCCACCACCCTCCCCGACTCCACAGGAAAGGAAGTCGGAACCCCGGTGTTTACGCAAGGCGCCGAAACCTATGCTGCCAAACGTATTGCCTACAACTACAAGACCCGCCGTGGGCGCATATCTGAGGTAGTAACGCAGCAAGGCGAGGGATACATACACTCTGAGGTGGTAAAGCGCAACGAAAACAATGAGTTTTTCGGCCTGCACAACAAGTATACGACCTGTAACCTGGAGCACCCGCACTTCTATATCAACGCCGGCAAGATAAAGGCCATCCCGAACGACAAGGTAATGGCTGGTCCGTTTAACCTCGTGGTCGGCGATATCCCCACCCCGCTGGGCTTCTTGTTCGGCCTCTTCCCCACCCCTAAAACCAAGCGCTCGTCGGGGGTGATAGTGCCTAGCTACGGAGAGAACTCGGCGAGGGGTTTCTTCCTGAACGACGGTGGCTACTACTTTGCCTGGAATGATTACATGGGCACGCGCCTTACCGGCGACATCTTCTCGCTGGGTGGATACGAGGTGCAGGCCAACACGGATTACGTGAAGCGCTACTCTTACCGGGGTAACCTTAACTTTTCCTATAGCAACTTTAAGAACGACGAGGCAGACAGGGCCGCGGCAGAGGGCCGGGCGCGTACCACCGACAATATCTTTGCCCAGTTACCCAAGTCGCAGAAAACCTTCTGGATCAGGTGGAGCCATAGCCCTACTACCAAACCGGGGCGCGGCTCTTTCAGTGCCAGCGTAAATGCCGGTAGCCAAACACACCAGCGCGTAAACTACCAGAGCCAGGCACAGTACCTGAGCCCATCTTTCAGCTCGAACGTGTCTTACCAAAAGACAGTACCAAACTCACCGTTCAGCTATACGATTAAAGCCAGCCAGAGCCAGAACACGACGAGTGGCAGAATGGACTTTATACTTCCGGACCTGAGCTTCAGCATGTCGCAGATCTCGGTGTCTGAGCTATTCTCCAACGGCCCCTCCACCACCAATAACTGGTATGACAAGTTCACGCTGTCTTACAACGTGCGCGCCTCTAACACCGTGACAAACCAGACGCCGGCCCGTACCCGCTCCGACATTCCGATACTGGAGGCTGCTGCTGCCGACACCATTCCTATCAACTTCAGCAACCTGCAGCGCCTGTGGGAAAGCGGGCAAAAACAGGCTGTTCATACCTTTGGCATCGGCCTGGGTAACTATAAGATTGCGCGCTTCTTTAACTTCAGCCCTACGGTAAACTATAGCGAAACCTGGCTCGACGAGAAGTATAGCTTCCGCTTCAACCCGGACTCGCAGCGCGTTGACATCGACACCACCAGCTTTGGCAGGGTATACCAGTACAGTGCAGGCGCCAACCTGAGCACCACCGTCTACGGTACCGTTAACTTCCGAGAGGGCGGCAAAGTGGAGGCTATCCGCCACCTGGTGCGCCCAAGCGTTAGCTACAGTTTCCGCCCTGACTTTGCCGACGAGCGCTTTGGCTTCTACCAGCGCACCCTGGTGGGCAGAGACCAGCGCACCAACCAGGCCCTGTACCAGGATCTGGGACGTTTCAGAGCCGGTCTGCCCGGAACCGGCCTCAGCTCCGCGCTTAGCTTCAGTATCGACAACAGTGTGGAGATGAAGGTGCGCACCGAGAGCGATACTGCCGGGGTGAAGTCCGAGAAGGTAAGCATCATCGACAACCTGCGCCTCTCTTCCGGCTACGATTTTGCACGCGACTCTCTCAAGCTGTCTCCGATCCGGATTTCCCTGAACACCAAGCTATTCAAGTTCATCAACATGAACTTTAACTCCACGCTGGACCCTTACGAGAAAGACACCTTAGGCCGCTCCATCGACACTTATTTCCTGGACATATCCAAAGGAAGACTGGGCAGGATTGCGAACGCCGGCCTGAACCTGACCGCCAGCCTGACGCCGGAAACCTTCCGGTCCGGAACGGATGCCGCCCCGCCGGACAACCTGCCCTCGCTGGAGCAGGAGCCGTTCGCGCAGATGCTGCCCGATTACGTGGACTTCAAAATTCCGTGGACGCTGAACCTGAACTACTCGCTCAACTATAACAGGTCTTTCGGCCTGAGAGGGCAAACCAACGTGATTCAGACAGTGGGTATAGACGGCTCGCTAAACGTAACGGAGAAATGGAAGGTAACCTATAACGCCACGTACGACATTTCGAACCAGAACATCTCTTACGCCAACGTACAGATTTACCGCGACCTGCACTGCTGGGATATGAGCATCGGATGGGTGCCGTTCGGTCTGCTACGGGGCTACAACCTGACGATAAACGCCCGCTCAGCACTGCTTCAGGATTTAAAACTCACCAAGCGCAGCTCTACAGGGTATAACTACTAACACGCGACAGCCACAACAAAAGGTGGCTGTTGTTGTTTTTATATTTTATAGCTTTACATCCCAAACAACCGGAAGCTATGTCTGTACATAAAAACGATATCAAGAAAATTACCACGCACCAGTTGCAGAACATGAAGGAGCGTGGTGAGAAAATCTCCATGCTTACTGCCTACGACTACTCCATGGCCACCATTCTGGATGCCGCCGGCGTAGACGTGCTGCTGGTAGGCGACTCTGCCTCCAACGTGATGGCAGGGCATGAGACCACGCTTCCCATCACCCTGGACCAGATGATTTACCACGCCTCGTCGGTGGTACGTGGGGTGAGCCGCGCCTTTGTGGTAGTGGATCTTCCCTTTGGCTCTTACCAGGGCAACTCGTCGGAGGCGCTGCGATCCACCATCCGCATCATGAAAGAGTCTGGCGCGCATGGCGTGAAGATTGAAGGCGGTGCCGAGATAAAAGACTCTGTAACCCGCATCCTCAGCGCCGGTGTGCCGGTGATGGGGCACCTGGGCCTGACCCCGCAGTCTATCTATAAGTTTGGCACTTACACGGTGCGCGCCAAGGAAGAAGCTGAGGCGCAAAAGCTGATTGACGATGCCCTCCTGCTGCAGGAGCTTGGCTGCTTTGCCATTGTGCTGGAGAAGATTCCATCAGAGTTGGCCAAGCGCGTGGCCGAGCAGCTGCAGATTCCTATTATCGGCATTGGTGCCGGACCGCACGTGGACGGGCAGGTGCTGGTGGTGCACGACATGCTGGGCATCAACAAGGAGTTTAAACCTCGTTTCCTGCGCCGCTACGCCGACCTGCACACCATCATGACCGATGCCGTGCAGCACTACGTGAAGGATGTAAAGAGCAAAGACTTCCCGAGCGAAAAAGAAGCATATTAATTTGAGTTAAGAGTTATGAGTTAAAAGTTAAGAGTGGGGCAATATGCTCAGGTATAGAGCGCACTTACAGACATGGTGTCGACATCACTTCTTATACCGCCCATTTTTGAATAAAAACTTTTAACTCATAACTCTCAACTTTTAACTAAAGCATATGGCTTCTTTAGACATTCTTTTTGAGGATAACCATGTGCTGGTGGTAAACAAGCCAGCGGGACTGCTGGTGCATGGCGACGAAACGGGGGATGTAACGCTGGCAGACCTGGCGAAGGAGTATATCAGAGAGAAGTATAACAAGCCAGGCAACGTGTTTGTGGGAGTAGTGCACCGCCTCGACAGACCCGTGAGTGGTGTAGTGCTGCTGGCCAAAACCTCCAAAGCCCTCGCCCGCCTGAATGAGTTGTTCCGCAGCAAGAAAACCATTAAGACCTATTGGGCCGTCGTACAGAACCGCCCGAGGCAGGAACAGGGCAACCTGGTGCACTGGCTCGTGAAGGACAGCAGCCGCAACGTAACCAAGGCCTTTGCCAAAGAAAACCCCAGCGGCGCCCGTTCCGAGCTAAACTATACTTTGCTTACCTCACAACAGGGAAAGAACTTACTCGAGGTTAATCCCATCACCGGCAGGCCGCACCAAATACGGGTGCAGCTGGCCTCCATGCAATGCCCCATACTTGGCGATTTGAAGTATGGCGCCCCGCAGCCCCTGCCCGATAAAAGTATAGCCTTGCACGCCCGCAGTCTCCGGTTCACGCACCCGACGCTTAAGACAGAAGTCGCTGTCAGCGCGCCTCTTCCGGATGCACCCGTTTGGAACCCCTTCAGGCATCTTTAGCCATGCTTCAGAGAAGGCTGAAAAAAATGATATTTGTCATTTTTCTGAACTTTTACGCTGCTAATGTTATTTTACTTTTAATTTCGTATGTAGCTTTGCGTAAGGCAACTCGTGCGTAGTAATACAGCTGCCCTCAAACCGAACAAATCACTAAATACCTGTTACATTAATGGCAATCCTTATCTTTTTTGTGGTGCATTGGTACCTGTCGCTGTTCGTACAGACGTTTTACCTCCACCGCTACGCAGCACACAAGATGTTTACCATGAGCCCGTTCTGGGAAAGAGCATTTTACCTGCTGACTTACATAGCCCAGGGCTCCTCGTTCCTGTCGCCGCGTGCCTATGCCATACTTCACCGTATGCACCACGCCTTCTCCGACACCGAGCGCGACCCGCACTCGCCGCATTACTCCAGCAACGCCTTCTCGATGATGTGGAAGACGAAGGAGATTTACAACAACGTGCTGAACAACCGCGTGGAGCCGGAGCGCCGTTTTGAGGGCAACTACCCGGTTTGGCCATTGATAGAGAAAATTGGTGACTCCTGGTACTCAAGAGCGGGTTGGGGTGTAGCCTATGTGCTGTTTTACATCGCCTTTGCCACGCAGTGGTGGATGTTCCTGCTGCTGCCCATCCACTTCCTGATGGGTCCGGTGCACGGCGCGATTGTGAACTGGAGCGGCCACAAGTATGGCTACCAGAACTTCGACAACAACGACAAGTCGAAGAACTCTCTTTTCTTTGACTTTCTGACGGGCGGAGAGCTTTTCCAGAACAACCACCACAAGCTGCCTAACCGCGTGAACTTTGGCGTGAAGTGGTGGGAAGTTGACCCAACCTGGCCGGTAATCTGGACACTGAACAAGCTCAGCATCATCAAGCTGAAGCCTGTAAAAGTGAGAGCCGCCAAGCCCCCTAGAGTTAAAGCAAATGCTTAATCATATCGAAAGCCCTCCCGCAACGGAGGGCTTTTTTTTATACTTTATACTTCAGGTTGCAATTTACCTGCCAGCTCCCGGGGGAGTTTTTGCAGTACCGGGTCCAACCACCCCTGCCCCTCCTTGGCCAAGGAGGGGAGCTTGTTGTTACTGGTGCTGAAGTATAAGTTTTATAGTTGATGTTCTCGCACGGACAGGTCGCGACCTGTCCCTACAAGTGTAAACCCACCCCTAGCCCCTCCGAGGAGGGGAATTTCTGCAGGTGATTACACCCCTATTGAGCGCTGCTCGCAAGCTTCGAACTCGCGTTCTTGTTTGTCCTCAAGGGGACAGTTTCTATACTACTAATTTATACTTTCCTTTCCAGTAGCAGAGGCTTTGCTATCGAACCCTATCCCAGCCTTTGGGTTGAGCGCCTTGTAGATTTCCGGTGCCGCCTTAGCGGCATTGCGACGTCAGGAGCAAAGGAAATGTACACAGCGCGATGCCCGAAGGCGAGCCCTCTCGGGCTTGAGAGCACCAAAGCCAGAGGTGAAACAATAGGTTTGTGGGAACTAGAGGATGACCAGAAGCTAGAAAGGATAGCTTGGGTCAAGTGGAAGGAAGCAGGGGCAGGAAAGTATAATCCCAAGTATAAAAGTATGATGTATGTAGATGCGGGGACACAGAACAGCGAACAAAAGTATAAAGAATAGCAGAACACAAGCTAGAAAACGACCAAGAGCAGGCTACTCGTAAACCACAATCCGCACTTTATACTTTACCCTGAGGCACAACCCATTAATAAAAAGCCACAAGTATAGATTATCAGAAATTATTTCCCTACTTTTGCGGTTCTAAAAACTGGCGGACGGGTTCCGCCGACTTACAAAACACATTCAAGAAATGGCAGTAAAAATCAGACTGGCCCGCAGAGGCCGCAAAAAAGCCGCTATCTACGATATCGTAGTAGCTGACGCTCGAGCACCACGTGATGGTAAATTTATCGAGAAACTGGGTACCTACAACCCAAACACTGTTCCAGCCTTCATCGACTTTAACGAAGACAAGGCGTTCCAGTGGCTGATGAACGGCGCACAGCCGACAGACACTGTAAAAGCCATGCTTTCTTACAGAGGTATCCTTTTCAAGAAGCACCTGCAAATCGGTGTTAACAAAGGTGCCATCACGCAGGAGACTGCTGACCAGCGCTTTAACGAGTGGAAAGAGGCAAAAGATGCCAAGGTAGAAGCTAAGCGCCAGCAAGTTGGTTCTGAGAAAGAAGCCAAGCGTGCTGCTGCCCTGGAAGCTGAGCGTAAGGTGAACGAGGCTCGTGCAGAGGCTATCCGCCAGCGCGCTGCTGAGAAAGCTGCTGCTAATGCTCCTGCTGAAGAGGCTCCAGAGGCCGCTGCAGAAGGTGGCGAGGCTACAGAAGAGCAAGCATAAATTGATGTGCCATGCATGTTGATGAATGCTTCCTGTTAGGCTATATCGTCAAGACCCATGGCACCAAGGGCCAAGTAGTCGCGTTTTTTGACGTAGACTACCCCGAAGATTATGAAGATTTGGAATCAGTTTTCCTGGAGCAAAAGGGAAGACTGATTCCTTTTTTTATAACGTCCATGGAGCCGCAGGCCAAGGGTCGCTTTATCATCAAGTTTGAGGATATCGACACCATCGCCCAGGCAGAGACGCTGCGCAACACCTCCCTGTACCTGCCGCTCGACGAGCTGCCGGAGCTGGAGGAAGGCCAGTTCTACTTCCACGATGTGATTGGTTACCAGGTGGTAGACGAGCAGCATGGTGCGCTGGGCACCGTGAAGGAGTTTTACGACCTGCCCAACCAGCAGCTGATGGTGATGGAGTACCTGAACCAGGAAATGCTGGTGCCGGTGATGGACGAGATCTTCCTGCGCGCCGACCACGAGACAAAGCAGCTGCATGTAAGCCTGCCGGAGGGACTGCTGGAAGTATACACACAACCCTCCAGCCCCGACGACGAGGACGAAGACACTGAGGAGGAGAAGAAGTAATGCGCTTTGACATTATCACCTGCCAGCCGGACCTGCTGGAAAGCCCCTTCAGCCATTCTATCCTGAAAAGGGCACAGCAAAAAGGCCTGGTAGAGATTCACATACACGACCTGCGCAAGTACGCCGTGAACAAGCATGGCCAGATTGATGACTATGCCTTTGGCGGCGGTGCAGGCATGGTGATGATGATTGAGCCAATTGACGCGTGCATTTCGGAGCTGAAGGCGGAGCGTGCGTACGACGCTCTTATTTACATGACACCGGACGGGCAAACGCTGAACCAGCGCATCGTAAACCAGTTCTCGCTGATGCAGAACGTCATTATACTTTGCGGCCACTACAAAGGCGTGGACGAGCGTGTGCGGCAGCATTTCATCACCCACGAGATCAGCATCGGAGACTACGTGCTGTCGGGTGGGGAGCTTGGCGCGGCCGTATTGGCGGATGCCATTATCCGGATTCTGCCCGGCGTGCTGAACGACGAAACCTCCGCGCTGACAGACTCTTTCCAGGATGGCTTGCTGGCCCCGCCCGTGTACACCCGTCCCGCCGAGTATAAGGGCATGAAGGTGCCGGACATCCTGATGTCGGGCGACACGCCGAAGATTGAGCAGTGGCGCTTTGAGCAGGCCGTAGAACGCACCAAACAGCGCCGCCCGGACCTGCTCGGCGAGGAGTAACGCACTGGCCTGTGCCAGTTGAACAGATATTTTAAAGGCCTTCCGGTAGAATCTACCGGGGTGGTCGCTGGGTTTTATATTTTTTTTCTGCAAATGTTCTTATGTAATAAATATTTACATATCTTTGCAGTCCGAATTTTGAAGAAGATACTTTAAGAGAACATAGCCATCATGAGCGAACTAATTAAATTCATCGAGCAGGAATCTACTGACAAGCGCGCCTCTTTCCCTAACTTTCAGGCGGGTGATACGATAAACATCCACGTTAAAATCCGTGAGGGTAACAAAGAGCGTATTCAGCAATTCCAGGGTGTTGTGATTCAGCGTAAGAACGTGAACACAAACGGAGAGACGTTCACTGTAAGAAAAGTATCTAACCAAATCGGTCTGGAGCGTATTTTCCCACTTCTTTCTCCTGCCATCGAGAAAATCGAGCTGGTGAGAAGAGGTCGTGTTAGAAGAGCAAGACTGTACTACCTGAGAGGTCTTCAGGGCAAGGCTGCTCGTATCAAGGAAAGAAGATAAGAATACCTGTTTTCATAAGTTTTCCATAGTTTTAGTAAGAAGGAGCCGACGACCTCGGCTCCTTCTTCTATTTCTATACTTTCCCTCTGCTGCTTATATTTACAAGTATAACCGCTAGCTCATCGCACCATGATCCGCCATACTTTATACTTGCTCTTGCTGCTTGCCCTGGCCTCCTGCCAAACCGATTACACCAAACTGCCCACCTTTACTGCTAACAAGCAGCTGAAGGCAGTAATAGAGACGCCAGCCGGCAACACCCGCACGCTGGTGTATGACAGGGAGAAAAAGGAGTTCGTAGCGGATTTGGATGCAGGCCAAGAGCGTGAAATAGGTTTTCTGCCCTACCCCGGCAACATGGGCTTTATCCCCTCCACAGAGATAAACAAGAACGGCAGAGGCCTGGAAGTGTTGGTGCTGGCAGAGCGGCGCGAAACAGGCTCCGAGATGGAGGTGATTCCGGTGGGCCTGGTGCAGCTGGAAAAGAACGGCGAGCTGCGCCACATCGTGATAGCCGTGCCTTCGCGGCCGAGCGAGCGCAGGATCGATGCCACTAACTTCGAGGGGCTCAGCAAGAACTACCCGGGTGCCAAAGCCATACTTCAGATCTGGTTCTCGAACTTCAATAAATCGGGGAACACGAAGTTTGTAGGCTGGCGCGACGAGAAGTTCGCTGAGAAGGAGATACAACGCTGGATGAAGCTGTAGGCAAGCTGCTAGAAGTATAGGTACGCCATACTTTGCGCCTCGTGCTTTCCTGAAAGTATAGGAGTGCTAAAGTATAAAGTACTGGCATTTTATACTTCACCTCCTCCGAATAAAAAAGAGCCGCAAGGTGTTGCGTCTCTACAAGTATAAATCCCTTCTTGACATAGGCAGGTTGAGTATAGTAGCGATATACACTAACTCCACCATATCGCCTTTCACATCTACCTCTCCCTGTTCAATCTCAATGTGAACCGTAAGCACTAACTCGTCTGCTGTCAGCCTGGAAATCTTAAACTTCACCTGCTCACCGAATTGCTCCATCACAATGGCATTGTCCCTAACTTGGTACGAGGCGCTGCGCATCTTTCGCTTCTTGTGGGTATTGTAGCGGAAAGTGCTTTTTTCTCTAAGATCTAATGTCGTAAATGGCTCTACACCGTAGATGCCGCTTCCATCTGCGAACATATGCGGGAGCCTGTTGAAAGTCTTATACTTCCATACTTTGTGCAGGGTAACCTCCTCTTCATTTTGCATAATGTTGGCTTTAAGTTTATCACTACTTATCACTCTCATCCGGTCATCCGCGTGAGAAAATGAGGCGAGGGGCAGCATTGCCAGGAGTAGAAGATAAAGAGACATCGCACAAGTTTTTTAAGTTACCGATCCAAGTAAAGTCAAAAAAGTATAAACCTGCTACTTACTTACCTGCAGCAGTTTGGCGCGCACGGCATCCACGGCCTGTTCCATTTCCTGCACCCGCTGGCGGCTCAGCTCCTGCTTCTGCTGGTTTCGCTGTACCTCCTGCTCCAGTTGCTTCAGGTCCTCGGCGTTGCGCACCAGCTCGGCCTCCAGCTCTTTGCGGCGCTGCTTGTTGCGCTCTATACTTAGCTGCAGGCTGTTGGCCTCCTTCACCACCCGGTCCTGCTCGGCTTTGGTGGCCCTTAGCACCTCTTCTGCGGCATTAATCTGCCGGAACACATCATCCCGGTACAGCTTGCGGGCGAAGCCTCTCAGAAAGCCCTCTGCGGCAGCATACTCCTTGGGTGTGGAAGCCTGGCTCATGTAATCGGTGCCAAAGTCCAGCGCCCACCATACGTTACTACCCATGGCGTCGCTGCTGACCATGGATACCAGGCGCATCGGTACGTCGGAAATCATATCTACCTTGGCAGCCTCTACTGTAAACAGCCCCTTGCTTACCTTTACACGGCCTGCCTGCTGCCCCAGGTACTCCCTCCACGACCGCTCCACGGTTTTAGGGTCCAGCTGCACCGATAGCTGCTGCCCGCGCCGCTTTACGCCCTGCACCTCCTGCTCTACCTCTTTTACCTGCACCGACTGCGCCTGGCACACCGCGGCCGTTACCAACATAAACATGGCAAGTATAAATCCCCTCATAGGTTCTGTTATTTTTTGTACTCTGATAGGTTTGATTGATACACGAAGTTAAAAAATAGCCGGCAGAAAGCGCGGGGGCAAAACGAATTAAATTAGCCTGCTTTTGGTTTGGGAATAGGGCCAGCAACGCTAACTTTGCAAACTTATGGCACTCGCAGTGGATTGGTGGAACAAGAGGCCAAACTTTACCGCACCTTAGCTGTTACAAGCACTATGAGAGTAACCGTTTGCCGGAAAGAACACTTTAACGCCGCCCACAGGCTGCACAACCCCGCCTGGACGGAGGAGCAGAACGACGCGGTGTTCGGCTTGTGCAGCAACCCCAACTACCATGGCCATAACTATGAATTGATTGTGCGGCTAACGGGCCCTGTAAACCCTGAGACCGGGTATGTGTACGACATGAAGAAGCTCAGCGACCTGGTGAAGGAGGAAGTGGTCAACAGGTTTGACCACAAAAACCTGAACCTGGACACCGAGGAGTTTCGCCAATTGAACCCCACCGCCGAAAATATTGCGGTCGTGATTTGGAACAAGCTGCGTGACAGGATCAGCCCGGACTACGATTTAGCTGTAACACTGTATGAGACAGAACGAAACTTTGTGGAATATAATGGATAACCACGACCTGGAGAACCAAGAGGCGATGGATGACCATGTAATGGGCTCTCTGGAGACTCCCTTGCGTGCGGATGCATTTGACCTTTCCGACGACGAGAAGATCACCATTATTGAGGGGCACTTCCGTGAGATTATGCATACCCTGGGCCTGGACCTGAAGGACGACAGCCTGAAAGGAACGCCGCACCGCGTGGCCAAAATGTTTGTGAAAGAGATTTTCAGTGGCCTGCACCCGGACAATAAGCCCCACGCCCGCCGCTTCGAGAACAAGTACAAGTACAACAAAATGCTGGTGGAGCGCGACATTACCGTGTACTCCTCCTGCGAGCACCACTTTGTGCCGATCATCGGAAAGGCGCACGTGGCCTATATCCCGAACGAGCACGTGATTGGCTTGTCTAAGTTGAACCGCATCGTGCAGTACTACGCCCGCCGCCCGCAGGTGCAGGAACGCATGACCATGCAGATTGCCAACGAGATGAAGCAGGCGCTGCAAACAGAGAACGTGGCCGTGTTGATAGAGGCCGATCACCTGTGCGTGATGAGCCGTGGCGTAAACGATGTGAGCAGCAGCACCATCACCGCCGAGTACTCCGGCCTGTTTGAGCAGGAAACGTACCGTTCTGAGTTCCTGGGGCATATCCGCACCAAGCGCTAAGCCATACCTGTAGCACCTCGTAACGCACTCCTTTTACTACTACCTAATATAAGTAAACTTAAATATACCTAAGTTTCGTATAGGTTATCTCACTGTGCTAACACAAATAAGCTATGCCAGGAAAAATACTCATTACAGGTGGCTCAGGGCTTGTAGGGATGCGTTTGTCGGAAATGCTGATAGACCAGGGGTACGAGGTAGCGCACCTCAGCCGAAACCCGGAAAAAATGTCCACTTACAAAGCCTTTAAATGGGATGTAAAGCAGGGCTACATTGATGAGAACGCCCTCAACCATGCGGACTACATCGTAAACCTGGCTGGGGCAGGCATCTCTGACGAGAAATGGACAGAGGAGCGCAAAAAAGAAATCCGCAGGAGCCGGGTGGAAGGTATAAACCTGCTGCATAAGTACCTGAGCAGTGCCAAACACCAGGTAAAAGGATTTATCTCTGCCTCTGCCATTGGCATCTACGGTGATTCCGGCGACCGGCTGTTGTCGGAAGAGAGCCTGTACGGGGATGATTTTCTGGCCGAAGTATGCAAGGCCTGGGAGGCCGCCGCCTGGCAAATGCGTGATCTGTCGCTGCGCACTGTTATCCTCAGGCTGGGCATTGTGCTGAGCCCAAAGGGAGGTGCGTTGCCGCAAATGGCCAAACCCGTTAAAATGATGGCCGGCGCCGCGCTTGGCTCGGGCAAGCAGTATATGTCCTGGATTCATATTGACGACGTCTGCCGCCTGTTTATCCGCGCCATTGAGGACAAGGCGTATGAGGGCGTGTACAATGCCGTGGCACCCCACCCGGTAACGAATGCGGAGTTTACCAAAGAACTTGCCGAGGCCATGCACAAGCCGCTGGTGCTGCCTAACGTGCCCGCCTTTGCGCTTAACCTGATGCTGGGCGAGATGAGCGAGGCGGTACTCGCCAGCCAGCGGGTAAGCGCCAACAAAGTGCTGCAGACAGGCTTCACGTTTGAGTATACGTACCTGGAGGAGGCACTGGATTCGTTTTACGGCTCAGAGAAGGATTAATCCTATACTATACAAGTTGTGAGCCTTAGCTTGGCCCTCGCTCGCCTCCGGCGAGTGTGCATGATTTGGTGGCGTCCCGCCACCTGTTTCCGGAGGCACACGTTAAAGCGGCCAGAGTCCCCCGATAGCTCACACTCGCCAGAGGCGAGCGAGGGCACTGACGTGCGTAATACTAACCTGGTAATGGTATAAGAGTATAAAACGTATTAAAAGCGGAGGGGCCGGCTATACTTTAGCCGGCCCCTCCGCTTTTATACTTCCTGCTCTTACAGAATATCCCCTACATTCAGCAACTCCAGCATCGGGTCTAGCATAGTAGAGTCTGGCTGTGCTTTTGGCAACACTGTGGTGCAGTTATACTTCTTGCTGATCTTGACGGTTGGTTTCGGGAAGCGGCCCATGGTATAGCCCAGTTCCTTATCCTGGTAGATGCGCTCCATATACAGGCCGTAAATCGGCAGGGCGGTCTTAGAGCCCTCCCCCAACTGCGAGGTACGGAAATGGATGCTGCGGTCCTCGCCGCCTACCCACACTCCGGTCACCAAATCTTTGGTTACGCCCATAAACCAGCCGTCGGAGTGATTGGAGCTCGTACCCGTTTTGCCGCCAATCTCGTTGCCCTTCCACAAATCATACTCCCACAGCGCCTGCGAGGTGCCGCCCGGCTCCTCGATGCCGCCCTTGAGCATGTGCATCATCAGGAAAGCGGTTTCCTCGCTCAGCACCTTCTTCTGGATGGGCGTGAACTGGTGTACCAGGTTGCCGTTGTGATCCTCGATGCGGGTGATAAACATAGGCTCCGTATGGAAGCCGTAGTTCGGGAACGTGCTGTAGGCGCCCACCATCTCAAAAACAGACACGTCGCTGGGGCCAAGGCCAATGGAAGGCACTGCCTGCAGCGGGCTCTTTATCCCCAGCTTGTGCGCATACTTCACCACTGTTTCCCAGCCGATAAGCTCTGTAAGCTGGGCCGTCACCGAGTTCACCGATTTGCCCATGCCCCGCCGCAGCGTCATCGGGGCACCCGTGTACTGCCAGTCGGCATTGGTAGGCGACCAGCTCTTCTTCTCCCCTTTCTCCACGTAGTTTATCGTCACGCGCTGGTCCACAATCTTGTCGCAGGGCGAGTAGCCGTTGTCGATGGCGGCCACGTACACAAATGGCTTGAAGGTAGAGCCCGGTTGGCGGCGCGCCTGTTTCACGTGGTCATACTTAAAATACTTGTAGTTAATGCCCCCTACCCATGCCTTGATGTGGCCGGTGAAAGGATCCATCGTCATCATGCCGCCGTGCAGGAAGTGCTTGTAATAGGCCAGCGAGTCGAGCGGGCTCATGGTCATGGTCTTCTCCAGCGAGTCGTTCTCCCAGGTAAACACTTTCATCTCACGCGGGCGGTTCAGTTCCTTGTTGATGGCTTCCATGTCATCGCCATACTTTTGCTTCAGGCGACGGTAGTAGGCCGTGCGCTTAATCGTTTCTTCTATGAAGCCAGGTATCTCGCGGTTCTTCTCATCCACCCAAGGCTTCTTACCCTCCCAGTGACTGTAGAAACGGCGCTGCAGCTTGCGCATCTGCTCCTCCATAGCGGCCTCGGCGTGGGCCTGCATACGAGAGTCGATGGTGGTATAAATCTTGAGGCCGTCGCGGTACAGGTCGTAACCGTTCTCCTTGCACCACTCCTGCAGGTAATCAGCCACAGCCCCTCTGAAGTAAGTAGCTGGTCCGTCGTAGTGGTTCTCTACGCTATAGTCTAACACTAGCGGCAGTTGGCTCAGCGAGTCCGCTTTGGCCTTGTCGAGGTAGCCATACTTTACCATCTGACCCATCACCACGTTGCGGCGGCGGGTGGCATTCTCCGGGTTAAAGCGCGGACTGTAGTAAGTGGGGGCTTTCAGCAGGCCCACGAGCACGGCAGCCTGCTCCGTTTTTAGTTTTTCGGGTGTGGTATTGAAGAAGGTTTTGGAGGCCACTTTAATACCGAAGGAGTTCGAGCCAAAATCTACCGTGTTCAGGTACATCGTCAGGATCTCTTCCTTGGTATAACGCTGCTCGAGCTTGATGGCCGTCAGCCACTCCTTGGTTTTGGAGATCGCAATGCTGAGTCCCGGGATATGCCCCAGAACGCCTTTGGAGTCGTCGGTGCGGGTTTTGTAAAGGTTTTTGGCCAGCTGCTGGGTAATGGTACTCGCGCCGCGTGCCTCTCCCTGAAAGCTGCCGTACACCGCCGACACGATCGCCTCCGGGTCTATGCCGGCATGCTCGTAAAAGCGGATGTCCTCGGTGGCCAGCAGCGCCTGCACCAGCTCCGGCGACAGTTCCTGGTACGTTACCGGGCTGCGGTTCTCGCGGAAGTACTTGCCAATCAGCTTCCCGTCAGCGGTATAAAGCTCGGAGGCCTGGTCGGAACGGGGATTCTCCAGCCTGTCCAGACTTGGGGAGGAACCGAACAGGTACAGCACGTTATACTCTACACTAAACAAGTATCCCAATATCACGAAAAGGCCCAGAAAAAATGTTTTCCAGGTAAAGCTAATCACCTTAGAGGCAATGGAAGACGATGTTTTCTTAGGCTCTTGTACTTTCTCTTGCTCTTTTGGCATCTTCAGCATGTGCAGAGGCAGCTATGGTTTAAATTCCCTATCAAGCACTTCATTCTTTAACGGTCACAAAGATACTTTTTGTGCACAACATCTAAGAAGTACATCTTCTATTACTTAGTAAATAAAATCACTATTTAGTAACACCATGCGTTGCGGAAACCCTATACCACTAACCAATTTATTATCAGGAAATTACCACCCTAATATGTAACATAGTTCTATATGGTCCACCCTCACAGAAGCCTTGTTAAGTGGCGGGGCGGGTTTATACTCCAGCCTCCTTACGAAAAAAAGGGAGGGATAGCGGTATAAAATTTTAAAAGCCAACGCTACAACCCATTTAATTTGAGCACAAAACCAGCCATCGCCAGTAGCATGCTAGCTTCACTTTTTATAACCCAGGTTGCCATCTACTTCCGTGTGAAGGTGTCAACCCACTCCCGCCCCTCCAAGGAGGGGAATTATATTACACTCGCAGGAATTCCCCTCCCTGGAGGGGTTAGGGGTGGGTTAATCGCAACATGATTTTTATACTTTGCGGGGTGCATAACACGACAGGCAACGGCTATACTTTGGCCTGCAGTGCCTATCTTTGCCAGGCAGACGCACCAAAAACAGAATCGGGATGCAAGAGACGATACAACAGGTATTCGACAGGCTGATAGGGTTGCCGCTTACCAAAACCACTCGCCAGGAAACAGTGCAATTCTTCCACTTCGGGCACACTCATTATACTACCCCGCAAGGGCTTGTGCTGGATGTAGGGGAGATAACGCTGGCCGTGAACTGCCCCTGGGAGTTGCAGGAACCAGATAGCGGCACCATCCGCCACAGCGAAGTATACATCCGCAAGCGTGAGGCCGGCCTCCCTACCCCGGTCTGGGACTGGAAAAAGCCTGGATCCAGCATGCTCGACCAGCGCATGACGGCACTCATCAACAACAACCCCAACCTGGTGCTGGAGCGCGCAGAGCAGCAGGACAACTACGGGCTCATGTTATACTTTAGCGACGGCTCCACGCTTTCTGTAATGCCCGACCCGGCCAAGCCGGCTGCCGAGTACTGGCAGTTCTTCAGCAACACCGGCGATGGCCTGCGTGTGGGTGCCGGCGAGAACGGACTGATGTAGGCATTTACACTTTGACTAGGTTATTTTGTGGTCAAGGGTGCCTTCCGGTTTAGCAGACTGTCCCCTTGAGGGGACTATAGGGGTGTTTACACCTGTAGGTGAAAACACATATAGCTTAGCTACAGGCATTCTGTTCAGTATTTTACGCCCCTGTGGTCCCCTCAAGGGGACAGTCTCTAGAAGCTTATATCGCCGTATACTGATCTAGAGAAATAGAACTGGGTTGCTCCATTTATACTTGCTCTTATACTTTCAGCTGTCCGGAAAACCTTTGGTGCTGTAACGGAGTACTTCTGCAAAAAAGCAGCCCTTGAACATTCGCCTTCAGCTTTTCGAGTTCGAAGACCAGTCCTGGTTCCCGCACGTTATCCGGCAGGGCATGCTCGATTTCCTGCGCTTCATGATTACGCGGCTAAATGCCTATGAGGCGGCCATACCCCTTTTGCAGGAACTGTTGGAACGCACCCGAAGCCGCCACCTTACCGACCTTTGCTCGGGGGCAGGCGGCGGCATTGCCTCGGTACAGCAGCAACTAACACAGCGGATGGAAAAGTCCGTTCAGGTGACCCTCTCCGACCTCTACCCTAACCTCCGCGCCTACGAATACATCCGCCACGAATCGGGCGGAGCCATTGATTTTATACCCGAGCCGGTAGATGCCACCGCCGTACCGGAAAGTATAAAAGGAGTGCGCACCATCTTCTCTTCCTTTCACCACTTTCCGCCTGCTGTGGCCAAAGCCATACTTCAGGATGCGGCCGCTAAGCGCACAGCCATCGGTATTTTCGAGGGATCAAAAAAAAGCTGGCTGGAGATGCTCCTGCTGTGGCTGTTCTTCCCTGTAATTATACTTGTGGTGACGCCTTTTATCCGACCCTTCAGCATCAGCAGGCTCTTTTTCACGTACATACTTCCGCTCATCCCGCTGTGCATTATGTGGGATGGCACCGTGTCCCTGCTGCGGATTTATACCCCGGAGCAGTTGCGGCAGATGGCCTCGGAGGTACAGGCGCCCGGCTATACCTGGCGTTCGGGCCGCGTTGGGGCGGGGGCAGGCAAGTACGTCATCTACCTAATCGGGTATCCGGAGGAATTATGAATAAGTGAAAACTAGATGTCGCGGATAACAAACAATGCTAAACAAGTAACGCCAACGCATAGCTACCGCGATGCCCTTACGCTGATGCGGATTCCGTTTTCGGTGTACCTGATGCCTGTTTACTGGTTTGCCCTGAGCACCTTACCGCAGGCCAGCCCATGGCGGGCAGCGGCGGTGTTTCTGGTACTGCATGTGCTGGTATACCCTGCCAGCAACGGTTACAACTCCTACTACGACCGCGACGAGGGTAGCATCGGCGGCCTGAAGCATCCTCCCCAACCAAATCAACAACTTTTGCACCTGGTCTGGCTGTTCGATGCACTGGCCATACTTCTGAGCCTGTTTCTGTCGCCGCTTTTTGCCGGTTTTGTGGCGCTTTACCTGCTTATTTCCAAAGCCTATAGTTACGAGGGCATCCGCCTGAAGAAGCACCCCATTCTGAGCACTTTTGTAGTTACGTTTTTTCAGGGTGCCTATACTTTCGCGATGGTGCAGGTGGGCGTGGGCCTGCCGGCGCAGCAGGTACTACAGGAGCCGAATGTATGGTTTGCCTTGGTTAGCACGCTGTTTCTCTGCGGCTCCTACCCCCTCACCCAAATTTACCAGCACGAGGAAGACAGCCGCCGCGGCGACCGCACCTTAAGCCTGCTGCTGGGCATCCGGGGGACCTACTTTTTTGCCGCCGTCAGTTTGCTGGCTGGTGTCCTGCTGCTACTCTGGTTATACTTCAGCACGGGACAGGTTCACAATATTTTCATATTCTTGATATGCACAGCGCCTATCTCCTACTTTTTTATTGGCTGGGTGCTACGGGCACAAAAAGACCACCAGGAGGCGAATTTTGAGAACACCATGCAAATGAACAAAGTCTCCTCGCTCTGCATCAGCACCGCGTTTGTGTTGATGATGGTGGTGAGATGATGGCCAACTTAATAGAGGCTTCGTAATACGGTATACTTGTAAACTGCAAAACTATGAAGTTCCTGGACGCCGTAGTGGCAGGCATAGCCGGCACCATCGCCATGACTGCCTTTCTGTACCTGCTTTCCTTTGTCACGCACCGTGTGATGAAGGTAGTGCGCATTTTAGGCACGATGCTGCTCAACCGCACGCACCCGGATGGAAGCCTCTCGGAGCTGACAGGCACAAAAGTAGCCGGCACGCTGGCCCACTATGCTGCAGGCATTTTCTTCGCGACTATGTACCTGGCGCTGTGGAACTCCGGCGTTGGCTTGCCCACCGCCTCCTGGGGGTTGCTGTTTGGGCTGGCACACGGCCTGGTCGCCATGGTGATTTGGTACTTTTTCTTTATGGTGCACCCACGGCCACCTATCATCAGGCTTAGAACCTACCTCACCACCTTAATCTTTGCCCACATTATTTTTGGCTTCGTTACGAGCTATACTTTCTACCTGCTTACACAGCCCGATTATGATTTTTGGCAGTAGTTGGGGAGGTACCCCTCCCCAACCCTCCTCTAAGAACAGGGGAGGGAGTATTGCGGGACCGGGCCCAACCACCCCTACCCCTCCTTGGCTAAGGCGGGGAGTCTGTTGTTACTGTGGCTGAAGTATAAGTTTTATAGCTTAAGCCTTTGCGCGGACAGGTCGCGACCTGTCCCTACAAAGTATAAACCCACCCCTACCCCTCCGAGGAGGGGAGTCATCTGCAGCCGATTATATCCCCCTACCCCCTTCAAAGGGGGACTTTGGCTGAGGCTCCGTCTGCAGGGGCTATCGAACTAATTCCCAGCCTTTGGGTTGAGCGCCTTGTAGATTTCCGGTGCCGCTGTGGCGGCATTGCGGAGCAAAGGAAATGTACACCGCGCGATGCCCGAAGGCGAGGCCTCCCGGCCTTGAGGGAGCCAAGTAGGAGATGAAACAATAGCTTATGTAAGGCTGGAGGATGACCAGAAGCTAGCAAGGATAACTTGTCTCCAGTTGCGGGAAGCAGGGGCTCAGGGAGGTAGAAGCTGGCAAGTATGGAAGTATAATCTACACGGACTTGGAAGTCCGCAGCAGCTTTAGTTCCGGACAAGGATGTCCGGAACAGCAGAAATACAGCCTGTATAAAAGTATAGCCAGAGTATAAGTATGGCTCTGCGAGCCAGTTGGGTTGCAAACCCAAGATCATAGTAGGCATGAGTTGCAAACTCGCGCTAGCGAAGCTGGCTTGTTTACGGTTGAAGGAAGCGGCGGCTGGAAAGTATAAACAGCACAAAACAAAGCAGCCTGCCAGACGCAAAGTCTGGCAGGCTGCAAGTATAAGTTAAGCTAACCTCTCTCCTTACCCGTTCATCGAAATCAGGAACTCCTCGTTGCTCCTGGTGCCCTTCATTCTTTCTTTCAGGAATTCCATCGCTTCTATCGAGTTCATGTCGGACATGAACTTGCGCAGGATCCAGATACGGTTCAGCTCGTCGCGGTCCATCAGCAGGTCCTCGCGGCGTGTGCCGGAAGCCGGAACGTCGATGGCTGGGTAAACCCTGCGGTTGGCCAGCTTGCGGTCCAGCTGGAGTTCCATGTTACCAGTACCCTTGAATTCTTCGAAGATCACCTCGTCCATTTTAGAGCCTGTGTCAATCAGGGCAGTGGCGATAATGGTGAGCGAGCCGCCGTTCTCTACGTTACGGGCAGCACCGAAGAAGCGCTTGGGTTTGTGCAAAGCGTTGGCGTCCACACCGCCCGATAGGATTTTACCGGACGATGGCACCACTGTGTTATAAGCGCGCGCCAGACGTGTGATGGAATCCAGCAGGATCACCACATCGTGACCGCATTCTACCATGCGCTTGGCTTTATCCAGTACAATACTGGAAACCTTCACATGGCGCTCGGCCTGCTCGTCGAAGGTAGAGGCAATCACCTCTGCTTTTACGCTGCGGGCCATGTCTGTTACCTCTTCCGGGCGCTCGTCGATGAGCAGGATCATCAGGTATACTTCCGGGTGGTTCTCAGAAATAGCATTTGCTATCTCCTTCAGCAGCACCGTCTTACCTGTCTTTGGCTGTGCCACAATCATACCGCGCTGTCCCTTGCCGATAGGGGCAAACAGGTCCAGGATTCGGGTAGAAAGTTGGCTAGGCTTGGTGGTCAGTTTCAGGCGCTCCTCCGGGAAGAGCGGCGTCAGGTGCTGGAACGGAATACGGTCGCGGATCTCCTCAGTGGTACGGCCGTTCACAGTTTCCACCTTCAACAGTGCAAAATATTTCTCCCCTTCTTTCGGCGGGCGGATTTGCCCTTTTACGGTATCACCCGTCTTCAGTCCGAAAAGTTTGATTTGTGAAGGAGAAACATAGATATCGTCCGGGGAGGCGAGGTAGTTATAGTGCGTCGAGCGCAGGAAGCCATAGCCATCCTGCATCAGTTCCAGCACTCCCTCGTTCAGGATAATACCATCGAACTCCTTGAAGTTGTTAGCGTTAGCCGCATTCTGCTGCTGTTGCTGCTGGTTGCTACGGCGCGTGTTATCGTTGCGATCACCGCCACGGTTCTCAGGTTGATTATCTCTGTTTTCGTTTCCGCGGTTGTCGTTGCGGTTATCTCTTTCCCTCCTGTTGTCAGCCGGGCGAGTTTCGGTACTGCGGGCCTCAGGGCGGGCTTCGGCGGTGCGGGTTTCAGAGCGGTTATCCTCTCTGTTGTCGCGGCGCACACGCTCGCGGTGGTTTTGCGCACCGTGGTCTTTTACGGGTGCCTCGGCAGGCACGGCCACAGGAGCCCTTTCCTCACTTCGTGGGGCTACCTGAATGCGCTGACGCCTTTCCGCTCTGGCAGGAGCCTCTGGCGCCTGTTCCTCCTCCACCGCAATTGCAACTTCAGGGGTTTCTGTACTACCAGCAGATTCTTTTCGGGTTGCAGTATTGGACTTTCTGGAGGAGCTTTCGAGAGGGGTAACGGCTTGTTGATCGAGGATTTTGTAGATAAGGTCTTGCTTGCTGAGTTTCTTAAAGTTTTTAACGCCCAGTTGCTCAGCAATTTCCTTGAGTTCTGAAAGAAGTCTATCTTTCAATTCTTCAATTTTGTACATAAATAATGGTATGGTAGTTAACTTAACTTGCCAGGTTTCGCAGTGCGCGAACAAAGCGAGAGATTTTCGTTTATTTCAGGAAAAAAGAATAGGTTGCGAAAGAGTCAGAAAGGCACGGGAATCAGAGCCTTCTTCAAATGCACCGCAATGTTATTGCAATGCTCGTTAATTAACAAATATTACCGTTTGTTTTAGATAAAAAGTTTCAATTTTTGTTTAAAAGATTTCGTAAAAGCCGCTAAATAGTTTAAAAGCGCTATTTTTGCGGTTATACATTATACTTTATTATGCTACAGCTAACAGTTTTAAGAGAGCAGACCGAGCAGGTGATTGCCGGGCTGAACAAGAAAAACTACAAAAACGCTGCCGGGGAGGTAGCCGCTCTGCTGGAGCTCGATCAGCAGCGACGCCAGGTCCAGAACGAGCACGATACACTTCAGAGCCGCGCCAATTCCCTCTCGAAAGAGATTGGCATGCTGATGAAGAACGGAGAGCGCGAGAAGGCCGAGGCCGCCAAAGCCGAAACCTCCGAACTGAAGCAGCAAACCAAAGCCTTAGCTGAGCAACTCTCATCCCTGGAGGACCAGATTCAGAACGCCCTGTACAAACTGCCTAACCTGCCGCACGAGAGCGTGCCTTTCGGCAAAAGCGCCGAGGACAACGAGGTAGTGCTGGAGCATGGCCAGATTCCAGCTTTGCACGAAGGCGCGCTGCCGCACTGGGAGCTGATCCAGAAATACGACATCATTGATTTTGAGCTGGGCAACAAAGTATCCGGAGCCGGTTTTCCGTTCTACAAGAAGCAGGGAGCACGTTTACAGCGCGCGCTTATCAACTTCTTCCTCGACGAGGCCATTAAGGCCGGATACATGGAGGTGCAGCCACCGATTGTGGTAAATGAGGCGTCTGGCTATGGTACGGGCCAGTTACCCGACAAGGACGGACAGATGTATCATGCCACGGCAGATAACCTGTACCTGATCCCAACAGCAGAGGTTCCCATCACAAACATGTACCGTGATGAAATTGTTCCGGTGGATCAGCTGCCTATCAAGAATACGGGCCATACGCCTTGTTTCCGTCGCGAGGCGGGTTCCTGGGGCGCTGATGTGCGCGGCCTGAACCGCCTGCACCAGTTTGATAAGGTGGAGATTGTGCAGGTAACGCTGCCGGAGAAATCCTACGAGGCGCTGGAGGAGATGAGCAGCTACATACAGGGGCTGTTGCAGAAACTGGAGCTGCCTTACCGTGTGCTGCGCCTGTGCGGCGGCGACATGGGCTTTACCTCTGCCCTTACCTACGACATGGAAGTATACTCTACTGCCCAGGGCCGCTGGCTGGAGGTAAGCTCCTGCAGTAACTTTGAGACCTACCAGGCCAACCGCCTGAAGCTGCGCTACAAAACCGAATCGGGTAAAACGCAGCTGCTGCATACGTTGAACGGTAGCGCCCTGGCCCTGCCACGCATTGTAGCGGCTTTACTGGAGAACAACCAAACCCCGGACGGCATTAACATGCCAAAGGTGCTGCACTCCTACTTAGGGTTCGAGAAGATCTCTTAAAGATTTGTAAATTCGGAGATGTAACGATGCTCCACGAATAAAGTAAACGCCGCTGAAGTATAACTTCAGCGGCGTTTGTTTTTGAACAATTTCACTCCGACTCTTTTACTCTTCCCCGCCAAACTGCTCCAGATAAGCCTGGTACTGGTTCTTGAGCTTATACTTCTTGATCAGGATTTTGGGCTCGTCCATACCTTCAGGGGTTAGTTCCTGGCTTCCAAGCAGCTGCTGCAGGGCCTCCGCTTCGTTTTCAGTTCCGTCTATACGTTGGTAGGCCTCCAGAAAGGCTGGCGTCAGTTGCAGCTTGTTCTTTTTTATCGCCACATACCCCACCGACATCAGCTTCTCCAGCCCCTGCTCCACTTCCTTTCGCGTCAGCACGGTTCCGTCCTGTGCATCGGCCATAAGCAGAATCTCAGCCAGCGGCGCGCTGCCATCTTCGTCAGATGCTAAAAGCATAGCGCGTAATAGCTGCACATCTGATTCCTCCCATGTTAAATTATATTTAGGCATAGTTTGTTATTCAATATTTATCCAGCCATAGCCGGTGTCTTTTTTGTAAATGATGCCTCCGCCACATGCTTCGGCTACATGTATAAAAATACCGTCCGATTTTAACAGTACAGCATTCTGCAGATCTTCGCCTAGTATGTCTCCTGTTTCCTCATCTATCAGTGTCGGTGCTACTGCCTGACCAGAGTCTACCTTCTCAAAAATCTCTATCCAATCCATGTTACGCATGTCTTCAAACAAAGTACCTGCGCCAAACACGCTGCAGGAGTTGTGTTCGTCCTGGTGCAAAATGATTAGCCCTTTCTCGTCGGTAGCAGCGTTTACTACTAAAAAGGCTGCGTCCTCCTGCCCATCTCCATCAAAATCTCCTGTGAGGACATTAGGTTGCACCCATGCACCAAGGCTATACTTCTGGTTCAGACCCTGCGATAGAAAAGCCTCCTCTGCCCAGCCGGGCAATACATCAAAGATTTGTTCTATGGGTACAATAGCCGCAGCCTCAGTAGTGTTTCCTGTTTCTACGACATCAGGCTCAGTTATACTTTGTCGTGCCTCGCTACAGCCCTGCAAAGTTATAAGAGTAATCAGGCAAGTATAAACTCTTCTCACAGGCTATTTTTTATACTTCCAGATCATCAAACGAAATATCCCGCATGCACTTAAAGTGGCCTTTGGGGCACTTCTTGTAGCCGATTTTGGAGCAGGGGCGGCAGCTGAGGCCCTGTACTTCCAGCACTTTATACTTTGTGCGGAAGGGATACATGCCAAACTCCGGAATGGTGTTGCCCCACACGCTGATGATGTCTTTCCCAAAAGCCGCCGCAATGTGCATCAGGCCTGTGTCGTGGCTTACCACCTGCGTGGCTTGCCGTACCAAAGAGGCCGAGCCGTTGAGGCTATACTTGCCGCAGGCGTTGTAGATCGTTGTTCGTTGCTCGTTATTCGTTAATCGGCTAGAGAAATGAGCGGCGATTTCTTCGCCGGTGGCGGCGTCTTCCTTGCCGCCTAAAAGTATAACCGGCTGCTGCAGGCGCTCACACAGCTCGATGATGCGCTCGGTGGGCAGGCGCTTGGTATAGTGCTGCGCGCCAATGGCAAAGGCCACGTAGCCCTGCTGAAAGCCTTCCGGTAAAGTATGAACGTCTACCTCATCCTGGGCAGGTATAAAATAGTCCAGCCCACCTCCGTCGTCTTTCACGCCTAACGCAGCAGCGGCATCTAGGTAGCGTTGCACAATGTGCACGTCGGGCAGGCGGTTGAGCTTGAAGTTCACCATCAGCCACTTCTCATAGTTGAGCTTGTTGAAGCTGCGGCTCGGCTTGCCCAACCTTGTCTTGATGATGCGCGTGCGCAGGTTGTTGTGCAGGTCCACCACGTAATCGAAGTTCTCCGCCTTCAGATCCTGCACCAGGTCGCTCAGCTTCTCCCCCAGCACATGCACCTTGTCCACGTAAGGGTTGTTGGCAAGTATACTTTGGAAGGCTTTTTTGGTGCAATAATGTACCTCCGCCCCCGGCACCTGCTGCTTGATGCAACGGATAACGGGCGTGGTGAGCACAATGTCGCCGATGGAGGAAAAACGAAGTATGAGGATCTTTGGCATTTTATACTTTGAATCATGGCGCGAGCGTCCTCGCTCGTGACTGGCTATAGCTTGGGCCTCTGGCCTGGTCTGTATTTACCCACCCCTAACCCCTCCAGGGAGGGGAATTATACTTACAGGAAAGTCCCCCTTGGAAGGGGGCAGGGGGATGATTACACTTATGAGAAACACTATCTAAGAAACTACCTACTTTATCTTCTCCTTCCGCTCCCTGAAGTACCTTTCCACTTCCTCCAGCGGCTTGGCGTTAAAGGTCATCTCTTTCGTGAGGCCACCTTTGCGGCCAACCAGCACGCCATACTTCATGTCGTCGTAGCCACTGGTGTGGTGGGCGTCGGGGTTTATACTTAGCATCACGCCCTTCTCCAGTGCATACTGCACATAGCGCCAATCCAGGTCCAGTCGCCAGGGGTTGGAGTTTATCTCGATGATGACGTTGTTGGCGGCGCAGGCGTCGATCACCATTTTGTGGTTGATCGGGTAGCCCTCGCGGCGCAGCAGCAGGCGGCCGGTAGGGTGGCCCAACATGGTGGTGTAGGGGTTTTCTATGGCCGTGATCAGGCGCGCGGTGGCTTTCTGCTCGTCCATGTTCAGCGTGCTGTGGATGCTGGCCACAATGAAGTCGAAGGTCCTGAGGATGTCCTCGTCGTAGTCCAGCGAGCCGTCACCCAGAATATCCGACTCTATGCCTTTGAAGATTCTGAACGGGGCCAGTTTCTTGTTCAACTCGTCAATCTCCTTTTGCTGGCGCAGCACATCACCCTCGCGCAGGCCACCGGCATAGGCAGCCGTTTTGCTGTGGTCGGATATGCCCAGGTACTCATAGCCCATGTCGCGGCAGTAGGTAGCCATCTGCTCCAGCGTATGGGCGCCGTCAGAATAGGTGCTGTGGTTGTGCAGGATGCCTTTCAGGTCGGAAAGCTCGAGCAGCTGGGGCAGTTTGTTTTGCAGCGCCAGCTCCAGCTCGTTCGTGCCCTCGCGCAGCTCAGGCGCAATGTAGGCCATGCCCGCCGATTTGTAAATGTCTGCTTCCGAAGTATAGGCTTGCCCACGCACTACCGTCAGCAGGTTGGTGCTGGCCGTAAACAGCTGCGCCAGGTGCTCCACGCTTGCAGAGGTTAGCAGCAGCTCGTTGGCAAAGCGCTCTGCGGGCACCAGCTTCACCTCCACCGGCATGCCGGTTTCAGTTAGCCAGCCGCGCCAGGCAAACGGACCGGAGGCTTTTTCATCCTCCTGCAGCTCCGCCATGCGTTGCAGCGCCTCATGTGCCTGCACCGGGGCATCAGTGGCAAGTACAAACTGCAGCTGGGTGATGATCTCCATACGGCGGCGCATCTCCCCCACCAGCTCTACCTGCGCCTCGGGCACAGCGGCTTTTATACTTTGCAGGAGCTGCTCGGCTACCAGTTCCGCCTCAGCATAAAGCAGCTTGCCGCGGTTCTGTTGGGTAAAGAGCAGCGCCTGTTTGATGTTTTCCTGTGTTTTGGCGCCAAAGCCTTTCAGTTTGCTTACTTTATCCAGTTCGCAGGCCTCCAGCAGCTCTTCCACCGTCTCGGCACCAAGTTCTTTCCAGAGGTTGCGCACCTTTTTCGGGCCGATACCTTTGATGCGCAGCATCTCCACCACGCCCGGCGGCGTTACCTGCAGCATCTGGTCCAGCTCGGCGAAAGTACCCTTTTCGTTTATCTCTACAATCTTGGCGGCAATGCCCTTGCCCACCCCCTGTATGCCCTCCAGCTGCGCCTGCGTCAGGGTTTCCAGCGGTTCCTCTACCAGCTCCAGGGCCGCCACAGCATTGGCGTAGGAGCGCACCTTGAACGGATTTTCGTCGTGGAGCTCCATGAGCTCGGCAGCCAGCTTAAACTGTTTTATGATCTTCTTGTTTTCCAAAGCCTGCGTCTTGTCGGTATGCTGCAAAGATAGCGAAAACCACCCGAACCATTGCTCCTCTCTTAGGCTCTCTGTAGCAGCTTCTTGTACTTAATTAAGATGCGGGGCAGGGAGAATAGTTGCCCTTCTATACTTCGATATACGGGCTAATTCGCTATCTTAGCATGTAACCAGACACGCATCTTTATGAGAAATACTTTTGTGTTTTGCCTGTTGTGCCTGCTTTTTATGGCTGTTACCTGCAAGCCAGACGACAAAGTAGTGGCGCAGCTAGCCGGTAAAGTATGGCTGCATTCCTTCGAGGAAGACGAGGAGGGCTTGTGGGTATATCGCCCCAACACCTATGACTTTCCGCCTTCCAGAGGGCGAACCGGATTTAGCGCAGAGGCTGGCGGCGTATTTAAGCGCTACGAAATTGCCCCTGCCGACGGCCTGCAGGAGGAAACCGGCGAGTGGACGCACCTGAAAAAGAACCTGGTGGAGGTCCGCATGACAGAAGGCAGCAACCCTCCGATAGCGTACCGCATCGAGATTGTGTCGATCAGCGACAGCCTGCTGAAAGTGAAGCGGTTGGAATAAATTTCTTAAACACTCCCTATACATTAGAAGTATAGTATACACGCAAGCGGGCACAGCCTGAGCGCTAATACAAGTTTATACTTTAAACTATGGATTACACCTCAAGATAAAAGAAAGCCTGATGCTCAGTTACGAAAAACTATCCAGATCAACCCGAACCAGAACCGCCTTGCTGCTGCTTTTGCTGTTCATGGTGCTTGCCGTAGTTGACCTGTTCATCAGCTTTTTCGGAGGTTTGGTGCTGGGCGTGCTGCTGGTGCAGTTCGAGTGGGAGGCCCACCGCTTCCTGAAACGCACGGCAGGAAGCATCCCCAGGTTGTACCGCATGTTCACGGGCATCAGCAAGAGGTACCTTTCCCTGAGCCGCTACCACAAACTATTACTGAAAGCCGCGCTGCTGGCACTTGTTTTTATACTCATGCTATCGGGCGTGCTGCATACGTTTTGGGGCGGGTTGCTGAGCGGCATACTGCTGGTTCTTCTCCTGCATGATGTTCTTCGCTACCAGCAGCAAGGTAAATAAACCCCACTAACCTTTTAACTTTCTAACTTCACAACTTTATAACTTACTTCACCCTTACCGTAATGCAACACTGGTTAGTTAAATCAGAACCTGAAACTTACTCCTGGGCCGACCTGGTAAAAGACGGCCGTACCATGTGGGACGGCGTGCGCAACTACCAGGCACGCAACAACATGCAGCAGATGCAACCCGGCGACCTGGTGCTCTTCTACCACAGCGTATCCGAGAAAGCTATTGTGGGCATCGCCAAGGTAGACAAGGCCGCCTACCCCGACCCTACCGCTAAAGACGACAAAGGCAACTGGGTGGTGGTAGACCTGGTGCCCTTCCGTGATTTTAAGGATCCCGTAACACTGGAGCAGATAAAGAAAGATGAGCGCCTGCAGGACATTGCCCTGCTGCGCCAGTCGCGCCTTTCGGTGATGCCGCTAAAGGCCGAGGAATTTGACGTACTGCTGGCGCTTGGCAATTAAGGCGCAATAAGTCAGGGAATATAACAACGAATAGCAGCTTTTTGTAGTAAACATAAAAGCTGCTATTTTTATACTATTCCTCCAGAGTTTAGGACTTACACCCTGACACTATGCGATATGCCCGTTACCTTATCGCCCTGCTTCTCCAGGCTATACTAGCGCCGCTGCTACTAGCCCAGCAACAACCCACACAACCGGTGCGGCTGGAGCTTCCCTTTAAACCGGCCGACGTGGACGTAGACCTTATCGCACTGCCCGACAGCAGCCTGCTGCTGTACCATAAAGCCGCAAATCTCTGGAAAACAGAGGCCACCTTCCACTTCACCAAGTATAACAGCCAGCTGGAGGAAGTATGGACAGACACCGCCAGCCTTGCCGCCAACTTCGACTACATGCGCTGCTACACAGTCTACCCCTACACATACCTGGTGTTCGGTGCTGACAACCTGCGCGATTATACTTTCTTGCGCCTCAACTATAAGACAGGAGACATCTGGCACAGGAAATTCACCATTGAGCAGCTGGACGACATTTATGAGTTCGCCGTGCTGCAGGGCAACTTCTTTTTGATAGGCAACGATGTTAAAGAGGATAAGCCCCTTCTGCTTCACTTAAACCCCAAATCCGGTGAGGCCACGCCGCTGCCCTCCCTCATTGGCCAGGAGTCAACCTTCTCAGACCTGCTGGCCGACCACGAGCAGAACCGGGTGGATGTGGTCATCTCTGAATCGAACGGGCGGGTATCGCGGCTGCAGGTAAAGAGCTTTGATGCCAACGGCAAGCTGCTGAATAATTATTTTATACTTCAGCGGGAGGATAAAAGCCTGCTGAACGCCGAGCTTAGCCCCGGCGACACCACCCGAAAAATGCTGGTAGGCACCTACGGCGCCCGCGATCTGCGCTTCTCGCAGGGCTTTTTCGTGAGGCCCATGGCTTCTAACCTGGAGGAGGGAAAGTTTTATAACCTGCTGCAGCTCCGCAACTTCTTCAAGTACATGAGCCCGCGCCGGGAGGAGCGCACCCGCCGCCGGGAGCAGGCCCGCATCCAGGCAGGCCGAAACCTTGGCCTCAACCACCGCCTCCTCCTCCACGACCTTATCTTAACGCCCACCGGCTACATTCTGGCTGCGGAGGCCTACGTGCCGCAATACGGGGACGGAGCAAACCGCACGATTCGTTTTTCGCCGGCTTTTATCCCGCAGCGCACCGAGTATGGCTACAAGCGCAGCCACGCCATCGCCATGGGTTTCGACCACGACGGGACACTGCTCTGGGACAACGCCATGCCCTTGAACGGCATCACGACCACCTACCTCACGCACCTGCTCGAGGCGCAGCTTCTGGCCGACGGACGCCTGGTGATGGCCTATCCCGATAACAGCAAAATCGTGTACCAGCTGATGGATGAGGATACTTTTGTTGACGAGAAGACGGAGCTGGAGCTGCTGCCCTACGACGAGAGCGAGAAAATCCAGACCACTGAGTACCCTGGCCTCATTTCCTGGTACGGCAACAGTATGGCCGCCTTTGGCTTCCAGCGCATCAAGGCAAAGGGAGGAGACATCCGCCAGGTGTTTTATATCAATAAGATAACTTTTTAGCAATTGCTTGTCAGGCGCAGGGTTATCAGCAAATAATGGACGCCTAGGATTGTAAAACCAGGAACAAATAAGGCGAGCACAGAGCCAGCCTCCTAACTTTTTACCCCTTCAACTTTCTAACTTTTTAACTCTTTAACTTTCTAACTTTCTAACTCCCCCAATCCTTTCTATATTTGCATGTAATTATCACAGCCATGCAGAAAAGACTCATCGTAAGCCACCAATTGCTCGAGATCATGGTGATGCGCCTTTGCCACCAGCTAATCGAGAACCATGGCGACTTTTCCGATTCTGTGATCCTGGGCCTGCAGCCGCGCGGCAAGTTTGTGGCGCAGCGCATCCAAAGCACCCTGGCCAGCATCCTTGGCAAACAGGTACCCACCGGCCTTCTGGACACCACCTTCCACCGCGACGACTTCCGCCGCCGCGACACCCCGCTTACGGCCAATGCCACCGAGATAGATTTTGTGGTAGAGGACAAAAAAGTGATTCTGGTGGATGACGTGCTGTACACCGGCCGCTCGGTGCGCGCTGCCCTCGATGCCATGATTGCCTACGGCCGCCCCGCTAACGTGGAGCTGCTGGTGCTGGTAGACCGCCTTTACACGCGCCACCTGCCCATACAGCCTACTTATGTGGGCCGCAAGGTAAACTCGCTGTTGAGCCAGCGGGTACTGGTGGAGTGGAAAGGGCAGCAGGCTGAGGAAGATGCCATCTGGCTAATTACCAAAACCGACGAATAAATTTTCCCATACATGCAAGAGCTCAGCGTCCGGCACCTGTTAGGTATCAAAGAAATCACTCCTCAAGACATTCAGCTCATTTTTGAGACCGCTGATAACTTTAAAGACGTACTGAACAGGCCGATCAAGAAAGTGCCTTCGCTGCGCGATATCACCATCGCCAACGTATTTTTCGAGAACTCCACGCGCACGCGCCTCTCCTTCGAGCTGGCCGAAAAGCGCCTCTCCGCCGATGTGATCAACTTCAGCAGCAGCGGCAGTTCGGTAAAGAAAGGCGAGACCCTGCTGGATACTGTTAACAACATCCTGGCCATGAAGGTGGACATGATTGTGATGCGCCACTCCAGCCCCGGCGCGCCGCACTTCCTGAGCAAGCACATCCCGGCAAACATCGTAAACGCCGGCGACGGCACCCACGAGCACCCCACCCAGGCGCTGCTCGACTCCTTCTCTATCCGGGAGCGGTTGGGAGAAGTGGCGGGTAAAAAAGTAGTTATCATCGGGGATATCCTGCACTCGCGGGTGGCGCTTTCTAACATCTTTGCTTTACAGAAGCAAGGTGCCGAGGTGATGGTATGCGGCCCTATGACGCTGCTGCCCAAGTACATTCAGCAACTGGGCGTGAAGGTGGAAACCAACGTGCGTAAGGCGCTGGAGTGGTGCGATGTGGCCAACGTGCTGCGTATACAGCTGGAGCGCCAGCAGATGAAGTATTTCCCGTCGTTGCGCGAGTATACGCTGTACTATGGCATTGATAAGAAGCTGCTCGACAGCCTGAACAAGGAGATTGTGCTGATGCACCCGGGCCCGATAAACCGTGGCGTGGAACTCAGCTCCGATGCCGCCGACTCGCATCACTCCATCATCCTGAACCAGGTGGAAAACGGCGTGGCCATCCGTATGGCAGTGTTATTCCTGCTCGCTCAGAAAGGGTAACAAAGTATAAACCATAGTATAACTCATAAAGTATAAAGCCCGCTCTTTGAAGTTAGAGCGGGCTTTATACTTTCATTTCCCTTCGCTCGCCTATGCTAAGTGTGAGCCATACTTAAATCTACTGAGTTATACTTCGGCTATACTTTATACACTTGCGATTTATACTTTCATAGCCACCATTTCCTTCCACTTGAAGCAAGCTATCTTTCCAAACTCCCGTTCATCCTCCAGCCCCACTTGCCTATAGTTGCATTTATACTTTGGCTCCCTCCCAGGCCGGGAGGCCTCGTTTTCCCGCTCGGCGCTGGGAGCTTTTCCTGCCCTCGTGCCTCGGGCTGCCTGCGGCACCGGAAAAACTCGCATAGGCGCCTCCCAGAAAAACTGGGAATCAGTTTCCAATAGCCACAGCCCTTGCTATGCAACAAGTACTGACTGTCCCCTCGAGGGGACTTTAGGGGTGTAATCGCCTGCTGGGTTTATACATTGTAGGGACAGGTCGCGACCTGTCCGTGCGAGAACAGAGCCTATGAAACTTATACTTTAGCTATGGCAATTACAGACTCCCCACCTTAGACAAGGAGGGGCTAGGGGTGGTTGGACCCGGTACTGCAATAATCCCTCTCCTATTCCCAAAAAAGCTCCCCTTCAAAAGCATGGCGAAACTCAACCTAAAACCACGTACGCCTCAGAAAGGGAGAACTATACTTACACTTCAACCCAAAAACAAAACGGCCGCAGGCAATCGCCTGCGGCCGTTTTGTTTTTCTAATTCGGATGCGTTAATCCAAATCCAGTTGCATATCCGGCGTGTTCATCTCAAAGCCTACCCTTCTGTTCTGAGCACGCTCTTTCTCAGTTCTACGCTTAGACAGACGCTCGTTCACTTTTACAAGTGGCTGCGTTTCGCCATAGCCTTTCGTTACCAGTCGGTCCGGGTTCTGTACGCCCTGCTGAACAAGGTACTCTTTCACCGCCTCAGCTCTGCGCTCAGACAGCGCCTGGTTGTACTCTTCAGAACCGATGTGGTCGGCGTGGCCTTTAATCAGCAGCACGTGCTCTGGGTATTTCTGCAGCGCTACCGTGATGCTGTCGAGCAGTTGCTTGTAGCTATCCTGCACACGGGCTCTGTCGAACTCGAAGCGTACTTTCTCTTCGATTAGCTTCTTAGTAGCCGCGTCGATTTCAGGGCAACCGTTCTCTGTGCCTGGGCCAGGTGTGTTCGGGCAAGCATCCTCGTTATCTGGCACACCGTCACCGTCAGAGTCTACAGGGCAGCCATCCGGGCCAACCTCAACACCGGCAGGCGTATCTGGGCACTTATCCTGTGCGTCGGCTACACCGTCGTTGTCAGAGTCAGGGCAACCGTTGGTTGCGGCAGTACCGGCCTCATCAGGGCACTGGTCGTCTTTGTCAGCAATACCGTCACCGTCGCGGTCAGGGCAACCATTCAGGTTAGCTACGCCAGCCTCGTTAGGGCACTCATCTTGATAGTCAGGCACACCGTCGCCATCAGTATCGATTGGGCAACCGTCCTTGTCTACCTGCACACCGGTTGGGGTGTCAGGGCACTTGTCGCGTCTGTCCGGCACACCGTCGCCGTCAGTATCTTTCGCTTTGCCCAGGTTAAAGCCCAGGCCCACGTTGTGCATCAGGAAACGGTCGTTGTCGCCTACGTCGTAGCCGTCAATCTTATCCTGGCCGATGATCATGTAGTTGGTCTCCACAAAGGCGCTAACCGCATCGGAGAAGCGGAAACGGATACCCGCGCCGCCTCTACCAGCCAGGGTAAAGAACTTGTCGTCGTTGTGCACGGCAGGGCCTGCGGGAGGCGCTGTGGCATCGGTTTTAGCCCAGGCACCGCCACCCGCAATCTGCAGGTATGGGCCGATAAAGGCATCCTCTTTCAGGATAGTGCCATACATTTTCAGGCGGAGGCCCAGCATCACGGTACCCATCTGCGCGTCAAACTTACCACCTTCATACAGGCCTTTACCAGAATCCTCGGTGCTACCGTAGGTCAGGTGCAAGCCTGCGTCGAAAGAAGGGCTGATGAAACGGTTCAGCGATATGCCTCCGCCCCACTCCAGGTCGCCAAATTTATCATCGCCTGTGATGTCGCCTTTATACTGCAAGGCGCTTCCGTATATCTGCAGGTTTGTTCGTTGGTCGCTGCTCTGCGCTATTGCGTCGGTTCCTGCTGCCACGAGCAGGGCCATAAGCGCGAAAGCAATTTTCTTAATTCTTGATAAATGTGTTTGCATGATTCTACAAAGTATATGTTGATATGAAGATACGTGCATGTTTGGAAACGAGTTTTTTTTGTGCCAAAAAATTTGCACTCGTTCCCTGGGTCGGGTGCGGCCTGCTAACATGCTTATTCAAGAGGAGGAGATGTTCGCCCATAGGCACTCAAACAATTAGGTTGAACATAAACCACTGTCTGCCACTAGTTAAATTGCACCTGTTTCGCGTTAAGCGGCTCACACAGTTTTTGCTTTATACTTCAAACTGAAACGACAGAGCAAGGTTGTATTCTTCAATTTTTTTTGACTTAAGGCCCCTAATTCTTGTGTAAGCACAATAAAAAAAGCCGTCAGCAGACATTAACAGCCCTTATACTGCTAAAGCGGTATAAATTGTTACCTGCCCTGCATCAGGCGTTCAATATCATCGGCCTCAATGGGGATGTGCGCCATCAGGTCTTTCGGTCCGTTGTGGGTTACCAGGATGTCGTTCTCCAGCCTGACGCCGATGCCCTCTTCCCAAATGTAGATGCCCGGCTCGCAGGTAAACACCATGCCTTCCTCAAAGGGGCGGTACTTGTTGCCCACATCGTGCACATCCAGGCCCAGGTGGTGCGAGGTGCCGTGCATGAAGTATTTTTTATACAGCGGCTTCTCCGGATCCTGGTTACGCACGTCGCTCTCATTGAGCAGGCCCAGCTTTATCAGCTCGTTCTCCATCACCGTGCCCACAAATTGATGGTACTGGGCCAGCGTATTGCCGGGCACCAGCATGCGGGTGGCTGTTTTCATCACCGTCAGCACAGCCTCGTATACTTCGCGCTGGCGCGGTGTAAACTTGCCGTTCACGGGCACGGTGCGCGTCAGGTCGGCGGCGTAGTTGGCGTACTCCGCCCCGAAGTCCATCAGCACCAGATCGCCGTCCTTGCACGCACGGTTGTTGTCGGTATAGTGCAGGATGCAGGCATTGATGCCGGAGGCAATGATTGACTCGTAAGCCGGCCCCTTGGAGCGGTTACGCAAAAACTCGTGGTAAATCTCCGCCTCAATCTCATACTCCATCACCCCCGGCTTGATAAAGCCCAGCAACCTGCGGAAAGCTTTGTCGGTGATGTCGCAGGCCTGCTGAATCAGTTCTATCTCACGTTCTGACTTAATGGCCCGGAGCTGGTGCATGATGGGAGCGCTGCGCTCGTACTTGTGCAGTGGGTACTGCTCCTTTATTTTCTTGATGAAGCGGGCATCGCGGGTCTCTACCTCCACCACGGCACGCAGATGCTCGTTGGTGTTCAGGTACAGGTGCTCGGCCTCAAAAATCAGCGAGTGCAGCACCTGCTCAAATTGGTGCGTCCAGTAAATGGTTTGGATGCCCGATACCTCGCGGGCCTGCTCTTTGGTGAGCTTGTAGCCCTCCCAGGTCAGGATGTGGTCGTTGGTCTCGCGGATAAAGAGGATTTCCTGCAGGCGCTCTTCCCGGCAGTCGGGAAAGAGTAATAGTATACTTTCTTCCTGGTCTACGCCGGAGAGGTAAAACAAATCGCTGTTCTGCCGGAAAGGCATCGTGCCATCAGCATTGGTGGGCATGATATCGTTGGCGTGGAAGATAGCGATGGATGAGGGCTTGAGCTGCTTACAAAAGCTGTGACGGTTGTGCGTAAAAAGCTCCTGCCCTATCGGAAGGTATTTCATGTAGTTTTATTGTGTAGGGTTTAGCGCGTACTTTATACTACGAATATAGTATAAAACCGCCGGATGGGCAAAATTAGTATGCGGAGGGGTGTATTTTGAGTGAGTGAATTAGTGAATGAGTGAATAGGTTCTGCCTTCTTACACTGTGAACCTGCTGTTATACATCGCTACAGATTACGTATGGCTGCAGTAGTTTAAGACGCAAGATATTGCGTCTCTACAACTCCCAAACTCTCTAACTTTCTAACTCCTAAACTCTCTAACTTTCAGAACTTCCAGCAGCTGCTCATTCTTAATTTCGCGGGCGCACTTAAAGTGGCCTTGCGGGCAGGCTTTGTGGCCGTGCAGACCGCAGGGGCGGCAGTAGAGTGGCTCCTCGCGCTCTACCACCTGGGCAAAATCGGCCAGCGGGCCGAAGCCGAAGCGCGGCACCGTGGAGCAGTAGATGGCGCAGGTGGGAGCATTAAGCGCTGAGGCCAGATGCATGGGACCGGAGTCGTTCACATAGTTGAGCACGGCATCGCGCATCAGGGCGGCCGATTGCAGCAGGTTCAGCTGTCCGCAGAGGTTCTCCACGCGCTGGTTTATACTTTGGCTGATGATCTCGTCGCAGTGCTGCTTGTCGGCCGGAGAGCCGAGCAGGTATACTTTATACTTTGGGTCGAGGCTGTTGATTAGCGTCACCCACTGCTCCTGCGGGTATTGCTTGGTAAACCACACGGAGGTGGGCGCCATGCAGATAAACGGCTCCTGCTTCCATTGCTCTACTTTGGCAAAGTCGGTTTGGCTAGGGTATAGCTTTGGCCTGGCGGGTTTGGCGTTGGTTATACTTTGGATGAGCATGTTGTTGCGCTCCACCTCGTGGGTGCCCGAGCGCACATCGTGCACGTAGCGGCGGGTGAACAGGCGCGAGAACGGATTCTTCTCGAAACCCACCGTCTCCTTCGCCCCGGAAAAAGCCGTCAGAAAGCCCGTGGCTCCGAAGCGCTGCACGTTTACCACCAAATCATACTTTTCGGCGCGTATCTGCGAGAGCAGCCGCAGCAGGCTTTTATACTTGCCCTCCTGCTTGTTCCAGATCAGCACCTGGCGCAGCAGCGGGTGGTCCTTCAGCAGTCCCTCGTTGCCTTTGCGAAGCAGGAAATCGAGCTGTGCCTCCGGGTAATAAGTATGCAGCTTCTCCACCAGCGCCGTCGCCAACACCACATCGCCCAGGAAAGCCGTTTGTATGATCAGTATTTTCTTCATGCTGCCGACAAAACTACACCAAAGCGGCTTTAGTTAAAAATGCAATATAAACCTGCAGCTTTTAACTTAATAATCTGAATATTTCACTAAATCTATCGTTACCTGCTTGTGAATGCGGCGGCCATTACTTAAGTTGGCAAACTTAGCCTGCAAGAATAGAACTTTATGCGTACACCTTTTCTCTCTTCCCCCTCTTTTAAAAGTATAAAATACCTGGTTTTGCTGGCTCTGCCCCTACTGCTAGCTGGCTGCGGCACCTCGGCCTACATGCCCAATGTGCCCAACGTGCCGATGTTTACCCAGAAAGGCGAGCTGAGCGCCGGAGGCCACGTTACCCCGAAAGGCAACATCACCTTTAACACTGCCTATGCCGTGTCGGACCACTTTGCCGTGCTGTTGAACGGCTCCATGCTGAGCAGCGAGCGCCGCAAACGCGACATGCGCCACAACCTGCTGGAGGCGGCCGGCGGCTATTTCACCACCTTCGGGCCGGAGAACAACCGCATTCTGGAGATTTACGGCGGCTTTGGCGGCGGCAGCTCCGAGCGCACCGAGAAAGAGGAGGACAAGGAAACCGGCGAAATGACTTACGAGCGCCACGACGCCAACTTCAGCAAATACTTTGTGCAGGTAAACTTCACCTCCAAGCGCAAACGTTCGCTGCGGCTGCTGAACCGGGAATTTCCGCTGAACTACGGCACCGCCCTGCGCGCCAGCTACCTCAACATGCACGACTATACTTTAAACAATGTGCCTGGCGAGACAGAGGACAATATTTTCCTGGAGCCGATTTTCTACACACGCCTCACCCTGAACCCCGCCGTGCAACTGCAGTACACCACCGGCACCACCATCGGCCTTAAAAACCGCGACGTGCTAACGGCCGCTTATTCCGTATTCTCGGCGGGTTTTGTGATTAACGTGGGGGGATTGCAGAAGGCGAGGTAGCGTTTGAGTGGTGGTTTGAAGTGACCTATAAATAAGGCAGCGAGTGGATGCAACCATAGTTCTACTTAAAGGGTCATAGCAGCGTAAATTATCTCAAAATCAACCACCTATGAAACGTTCCGTATTTGCTATCCTATGCCTGCTCTTTCTGCTGACAGGCTGCGAGAAAGACAACGCTGACTTACTTGAAACGTCCCAAACGGAAAACAGCCTGGTGGGCACCTGGGAATTACGTACTGTCTCGGGCGGCTGGACAGGGACAACCGAATACAAGCCCGGGAATGGCAATATCTACAGGTTTACCAAAGATACCTACGAGCGCATCACCGACGGCACCAAATACTCTGGCAAGTATCTCCTGAAAGATGGTGTTTCTAGTTTGAGCAACAAGCCTATCAAGCGCATCATCTTCTATGATGCCCATACTACCCCAAATGTTGATGATGACTTTGGGTTGCTGCACGTAGAAGTTAAGGACAACATACTTGTAATAGCAATGGATGCTTATGATGCTGGAGCTAGTACATATGCCCGAAAGGTCCGGTAACAAGCGTACTTGTCTTTTTCTTTCCTGACTATACATTATACGTTGGCTACACCGCTGTTTCGGACATCCTTGTCCGGAACCTCCTCTGCTGCGGACTTCCAAGTCCGCGTAAATTATACTTAGTGGTTTATACTTTCCTAGCCACCGCTTCCTTCCATTTGAACCAAGCTATCCTTGCTAGCTACCGTTCATCCTCCATACTTAAATACCTATAGTTGCATCTCTAGCTTTGGTGCCCTCCTAGGCCGGGAGGCCTCGTTTTCCCGCTCGGCGCTGGGAGCTTTTCCTGCCCTCGTGCCTCGGGCTGCCTCGCTTACGCTCGTCACCAGAAAAACTCGCATAGGCGCCTCCCGGAAAAACTGGGAAGCAGTCCGATAGCATCTGCCTTTACTATGGAGCAATTACAGATTGTCCCCTTGAGGGGACCATAGGGGTGTATACACTTTTGCAGGTAAAAAAAACAGCAGCTACAAAGTATAAACCCCAGCCAAAGTAACTGCAAATTCCCCGCCTTGGACAAGGAGGGCTAGGGGTGGTTGGACCCGGTCCTGCAGAAATGCGGACAAGGATGTCCGCAGCAGAAGACGTTCCGGACGAAGAAGTCCGGAACAGCAGAATAGCCCCCTCCCCCGTTCTTAGAACACCAATCGACAAGTATAACTAAGCCCGTCCCCACAACACCTGCCATACTTTCCCCCGCAGCTTTACATTTCTGTTTCTCCGGAAAATCCGGTTCTTTTTCCATACCTTTGCAGGCTAATTCAGAATTGAATGCTTGATTACCAAATATATACTTTACCCAACGGCATAAGGGTAGTACATAAACAGGTGCTGCACACCAAGATAGCCCACAGTGGCTTTGTGATGGACATTGGCAGCCGCGACGAATTGCCCGAGGAGCAGGGCTTGGCCCACTTCTGGGAGCACATGGCCTTTAAGGGAACACAGAAACGCAAGTCGTTTTACATCCTCAACCGCCTGGAGGCGGTGGGCGGCGAGCTTAACGCCTATACCACCAAAGAGAAAATCTGCTTCTACAGCTCGGTGCTCGACAAGCACTTCGAGAAATCGTTTGAGCTGCTCACGGATATTACCTTCAACTCCATTTTCCCGGAAAGAGAGATTGAGAAGGAGCGCGGCGTGATTCTGGAGGAGATGTCGATGTACCTGGACACGCCGGAGGAGGCTGTTGTAGATGAGTTTGACGCGGTGGTGTTTGAAGGCCACGCACTGGGCAACAACATCCTGGGCACCAAAGAGAGCGTGTCTGGTTTTCAGAAGCAGGACTTCCTCAACTTTATCAGCCGCAACCTGAGCACCGATGCACTGGTGTTCTGCTCGGTGAGCAACCTGCCTTTCGGGAAGGTGGTGAAGCTGGCTGAGAAGTACCTGAGCGACATCCCAAGTATAAAAAAGCAGCGTGAGCGCGTACCCTTTACCGGTTATCAGCCTAAAACCGTTACGCTGGAAAAACCTATCTCGCAGGCGCATTGCGTGATTGGGTGCCCCGCCTATGCCCTGGCAGACGACCGTCGCATCCCGTTTTTCATGCTCAACAACCTGCTGGGCGGCCCGGGCATGAACTCGCGCCTGAACCTGGCGGTGCGCGAGAAACACGGCCTCGTGTACACCATCGACTCCAACTATGCTACGTACATCGATACAGGCTTACTGACCATCTACTTTGGCACCGAGAAAAAGCAGCTCAAGCGCACCACGGCCCTCGTGCTGAAGGAGTTGAAAAAGCTGCGCGAAATACCGCTGGGCTCGCTGCAACTGCACACGGCCAAAGAGCAACTGATGGGGCAACTGGCCATGGCCGAGGAAAGCAACATGGGGCTGATGATGATGCTGGGCAAAAGTATACTTGACCAGGACCGCGTGGAGTCGCTGAACGAGATTTTCGACAAGATAAAAAGTATAACCGCCTCCGACCTGGCCGACATCGCCAACGACGTGCTGCGCGAGGAGAACCTGAGCATCCTGAATTACGTGCCTAGTTAATGCTGAATGGTTACTTGTTGGCTTGCAGGAGTTGCAGGTTTATACTTTACATGCACCCCAACAGCGAATAACGAACACCTAATAACAAAACTATGGAATTTATAGATGAGGACCTGCTGCACTACTCTGAGGACCATACTTCGCCGGAGAGTGAGCTGCTGCACAAGATAAACCGCCAGACGCACCTGAGCGTGATGAAGCCGCGCATGCTGTCGGGGCACCTGCAGGGGCGCTTGCTGTCCATGTTTTCCAAAATGATACAGCCGCGCCAGATCCTGGAGATTGGCACCTACACCGGCTACTCGGCGCTGTGCATGGCCGAGGGGCTGCAGCCGGGTGGCACCTTGCACACCATCGACATCAACGAGGAGTTGGAGGAGCGCGTGCGGGGCTATTTTGACGAGTCGGGCTACGGCGAAAGTATAAAGCTATACATTGGCAACGCGCTGGAGATTGTGCCGACCTTGGAGGCGGACTTCGATTTGGTCTTCATCGATGCCGACAAAATCAACTACGGCCGCTACTACGACATGGTGATTGACAAAGTACGGTCCGGCGGCTACATCATTGCCGACAACGTGCTCTGGAGTGGCAAGGTGCTGGAGAAATATCGCAAAAAGCTAGACGAGGACACCCAGGCCGTGATGGACTTCAACCAGCAGGTGCAGCAGGACGAGCGGGTGGAGAACATCCTCTTGCCTGTGCGCGACGGGCTGATGGTGGCCAGAAAAAAGTAAGGTATAACATCTAGTAAAGTATAAAGAGAGGTTCGCAGCCTCTCTTTTTTGTTTCCTTTTTCGCTAACCTGCTATACTTCTGCAGCTTAGCTCCCGTCCATCCTGGCAAAGAAATATTTATACTTTCCGGCCCGAAAAAATAATGCAGGAACTTGGCCGCGCGTTTTAGAATACAAAGGTTTTTCCTTTAATTTTGCATTAACTATATTCTATGCTAAACACATTAAAATATAGTCATTTAACTATAGTTAACTCAACCGGAAGTAGAGCCCCCGTTTTATAATTAATCAAACTTAAGTACCCCTGTTATGAGGAGACCGCTTGCCACCCTTCTTGTCCTGCTGCTTTTGCCCCTTCTGGCGCTGGCGCAATCTGTTACCGTGCCCCATAATCTCTATTTTGCTGACATCCACCTGAAAATTAACAACAGGGCCCAGGCCGAGATTCAGAAGAAGGTGGATGCCCTGCACCGCAGCAAGCTATACTTCCAGATGAAGGTGGACCTGGCAGACGCCTACTTCCCGATTATTGAGCGGGTGTTTAAGGAGGAAGGCGTGCCGGACGATTACAAGTACTTGGCCCTGCAGGAGAGCGGACTGATTGGCGATGCCGTGTCTACTTCTAACGCTGTGGGCTACTGGCAGTTTAAGCGGGAGGCCGCTCAGGATTTTAACCTGCGCATCAACAACGTGGTGGATGAGCGCCGGCATATCGTAGAGGCCAGCCGCGGCGCTGCCAAATATTTTTTGCGCAGCAACAACCACTACGATAACTGGCTCAACTCCCTGCTCTCCTATTACCTGGGGTACTCAGGCGCCAAACCCTACACCAAGCCCTCTGACAAAGGTGCCCGGCAGATGGACATCACCGAGCGCACGAACGACTACATCCTAACCTTTCTGGCGCACAAGGTAGCCTACGATGCCTTTGTGGGCAAGGCCAATCCGCCGGCCGTATCGCTGCAGGAGCACCGCGCGAAGCCTGGCCAAAGCCTTTCAGAAATCGCGCTGGCCACCAAAACCGATTACAGCGAGCTGGAAAGGTATAACAAGTGGCTGCTGGGCAACTCCATTCCCTCAGATAAGGATTACTACGTGATGATACCCGTGCGCAATGGCAACGATGGAGGCCTGATGGCATCGGCCAAGGAAACTACCCAGCCTGCCCCGCGCCAGAGCAGCACCCGCAAGTCCTCCGCGGCCATGGTGAAGCGCAACAACCTGAATGCGCTGGTGGCTCGCCAGGGCGATACCAAGGACAAACTGGCACTCCAGGCCGGCATCTCCACCCGCAAATTCCTGAAGTATAACGACATGCAAAGTTTCGACAAGATTGAGGAGGGCACCGCCTACTACATCGAGCCGAAGCGTATGAATGCCGATACAGAATACCACGTGGTGCAGCCCGGCGAAACCATGCAGCTGATCTCGCAGCACTACGGTGTGCGCCTGAGCTACCTGCTGTTTAAGAACCGCATGAAGCGCAACGAGGTGCCGGTGCCGGGTCGCGTGCTGTGGCTGCAGAAGCGCCGCCCTGCCCATACGCCGGTAGAGGTGCGCGATGTGAATAAGACGAACGTGGCTACGTCCAACACCAAGCAAGAATACAGGCCTGTTGCAGACTCCCCCGCCCCTAAAAAGGAGAACTTCTTTACCCGCCTCGTCAGCAAGCTTAAGGGCGAGCCGCAGCCGGAGCGAAATGTAGTCGTACCCACAGAAGCAGTAGCCGAAGAAGAGGAGTTTGAGGAAACAGTTGTGGTAGAAAGAGCGCCTGACCCGGAGCCTGTCTCTACACCGGCCCCTGCCAGAAAAGATACAAACCTATACCCGGGAGCGGCCAAATCTGAAACTACTCAGGCAGCAGCAAAAGAAGAGGAAGTATTTGCTGAAGAGGAGCCGGAATTAGAGCCAGCCCCAGCAGTAGAAGTCGATCCGTTTGTAACCGAGGCTGCCCCGGTTGAGGAAAAGGCTCCGGTAGCGGCTTCACCAACGAAAGCTGCAGAGCCAGTGAAAGAACCAGCCCCTGTGCGCCAACCGGCAGCCAACGCCACCACGCACATCGTAAAGCAGGGCGAGACGCTTTGGGGCATCGCCAGACTATACGCTGTAAGTATAGACGACCTGGTAGCCTGGAACAACCTGGGTGACGCTCCGCTGAAACTGGGTCAGGAGCTGCTGATTGCAGAGCCGCTGCAGCAGCCGGCCGCCTCTCCTTTTACCGAGGACGCTGCCGAGACACCGGCCACCATGCTCAGCACCGACAACGCTTACCATAGCGTAGCAGCAGGCGAAACGCTTTACCAGATCTCCAGAAAGTATAACGTATCGGTAGACCAGTTGCGCCAGTGGAACGGCCTGCAGGGCAGCGCCCTGAGCCTGGGCCAGGAACTGCGCGTAAAGGCTCCTGCCGCACCTGCCGCCAATACGCCAGCTGCTTCCAGCAACACCACCTCCGCTAAGGGCACGATTTACCACACCGTTGCAGCCGGCGAAAGCATGTATCAAATCTCCCGTAAGTATGACGTCACCATCAAGGACATCATGGAGTGGAACAACAAGCCGGACTTCTCGGTAAGCGTGGGCGAGAAGCTTGAGATTAGGAAGAAGTAGCTTGGTTGTTGGTTGTAGTTATTGGTTGATTGTTGGGAGTATAAAGCAACTACTGACTACGAGCTCAATATAACTTTAAAGTATAAAGCCGGCCCTTTAGGTCGGCTTTATACTTTAAAATGCTCTTCAATACCGATTCCAACCACCCCTAACCCCTCCTTAGCCAAGGAGGGGAGCCTGTAGTTACTGGTGCTGAAGTATGGGTTCTATAGTAGCTGTCCCTACAAAGTATAAACCCACCCCAGCCCCTCTCCGAGGAGGGGAATTCTCTGCATACGATGAACATCCCCCTGCCCCCTTCGAAGGGGGAATTTGGCTGAAGCTCCGTCTGCTGTAGCTATCGAATGATTCCCAGCCTTTGGGTTGAGCGCCTTGTGAGATCCGGTGCCCGGTAAGGGCATGCTGAGCGCGAGCGAGGCAAGGAGGGAACACAGCGCGATGCCCGAAGGCGAGGCCTCCCGGCCTGGGAGGGCAGAAAGCTGGCTATGGAAAGGTAGGTTTGTGGGAACTAGAGGAACAGCTGTGTTTTGAAAGTATAGCTTGGTTCGGGATATGGGAAGCGGTGGCTCAGGGAAGTATAAACCGAAAGTATAAAGTATAGCCAAAGTATAATTCACGCGGACTTAGAAGTCCGCAGCAGAGGAGGTTCCGGACAAGGGTGTCCGGAACAGCGGAATACGAGCTACAAGCTCGCGCCAGCGAAAGTATAACAACCACCAAACTACCGCTTCTCCTGTGCGGCAGTCAGGTCCGTAGCAGTTTGAAGGCCGGTGGCAATCTCAGGCAGAATGCCGAGCCGCTGGTAAATAGGCTGCACCATGCGCCGCAACTTCGGGCGATAGATGGCAAAAGGAATGATACTCAGCACACACAGGAAACCACAGCCCGCCAATGTATACCCTACCCCAATCTGCTCCGCCACCGAGCTGGCCAGCATGCTACCAATCGGCGCCATCCCCATAAACGCCGTCGAGTAAAAACTCATCACGCGTCCGCGCTTGTCATCGTCTACCAAAGTCTGCAGCAGCGTGTTGCAGGAGGCCATCGTAACAATCATTCCAAAGCCAGTAAACAACATGAGTGCCAGCGAGAGCAGCAGCATCTTGGAAAATGAGAATAGGATGAGCGCCACGCCGAAGATGGTCATGGTGCCGAGCAGCACCTTGCCCAGACCTACCACCGACTTCCGCTGCGCCAGGAACAAGGCCCCGCACAGAGCGCCAAGGCCGGAGGCGCCCATCAAGTACCCCAGCGTGTTGGCGCCGCCGTGCAGAATATCGCGGGCAAACACGGGCAGCAGCACCGTAAAGGGCATCCCGAACAAACTCAGCAGGGCCACAACGATGATGAGGGAGCGAATGGGCGCAAACCCGAAGGCGTACCGGAACCCCTCCTGCAGCGATTTCCATACTTTGTGCTCGTGCTGCACCCGCTCAAACGGCTTCAGCCGCATAAGCAGCAGCGAGGCCAGCACCGCAATATAACTCACCGCGTTAATCAGAATACACATGCCCTCCCCCACCGCGGCAATGAGCAAGCCGGCAATAGTTGGCCCCACCAGGCGCGCCATGTTAAACAGCGAGGAGTTCAGCGCGATGGCGTTTCCCAGGTCCTCCCGCCGCTCCACCATCTCCACCACAAACGACTGCCGCGAGGAAATATCAAAGCCGTTGATGATGCCCAGAAACGCACTTAGCGCCAGAATATGCCAAATTTCGATGGTTTGGGTCAGTACAAGCGCCGCCAGCGTGGAAGCCTGCACCATGGAAAGCGTCTGCGTGACGAGCAGTACCTTGTGGCGGTTAAACTTGTCAGCCAGCACTCCGGCAAAGGGGCCAAGTATAAACGAGGGGATCTGGCTGGAAAAAGTAACCGCACCGAGCAGGAATACCGAGTCGGTCAGGCGGTACACCAGCCAGCTCAGGGCAATCTGCTGCATCCAGGTGCCAATAAGGGAAATTCCCTGTCCCACAAAAAACAATCTATAGTTACGCGAGCTCAAGGCCCGGAACATGCCACTCAATTTTGCTGCTGTTGCCATAGTTTATACTTCGCTGCGCGCTCTCCGGCACAAGTCTATCATACGAGAGGCCCAAGTTCAGGAGTTATACTTTGCGCGCGTCCTACTTTCCTCAGAAAATTCATCTTCTACTGAAGGGACAATTGCCAGGCTACATTTGTTATGTAAGGCCGGCTCAGCGTTTGCGGGGCGGGCCTATTTTGCGTAATTTTAACATCCCGAAGATGGCCCGAAAGCAAGGTCTCAATTTTTGCTTCAGAACCATTATTAATTCTTCATTCGTCATTCCTAATCCCGCATAAATGCCTGTTTTTTCGCATTTACATACCCATACGCAGTACTCGCTGCTCGACGGCCAGGCCAGCATTGGCGCGCTCATGAAAAAGGCGCAGGCCGATGGCATGCCCGCCGTTGCCATGACCGACCACGGAAACATGTTTGCCGCCTTCAACTTCGTGAACGAGGCCAACAAGTATAACGTGAAACCGATTGTGGGCTGCGAGTTTTATTTGGTGGCCGACCGCCACCAGAAAACCTTCAGCAAGGAAGTTAGAGATAACCGCTACCACCAGCTGCTGCTCGCCAAAGACCAGGAAGGCTACCAGAACCTGGCCAAGCTTTGCTCGATGTCCTATATCGAGGGGATGTACAGCAAGTGGCCGCGCATCGACAAGGAGCTGCTCTTAAAGTATAACAAAGGCCTGATTGCTACCAGCTGCTGCATCGGTGCCGAGGTGCCGCAGGCCATCCTCTGGAAAACCGAAGAGGAAGCCGAGGAAATATTTAAGTGGTGGCTGGATGTGTTTGGCGAAGATTACTACATCGAGATTCAGCGCCACGGCCTGATGAACATCGACGGCACCGGCAAAAGCCAGGAAGACATCAACCAGGTGCTGCTCAAGTGGGCCAAAAAGTATAACGTAAAGGTTATCTGCACCAACGACACGCACTACGTGGACCAGGAAGACTGGAACGCGCACGACATCCTGCTGTGCGTGAACACCGGCGAGGACCAGTCTACTCCCGTTGGGGACTTTACGACCAAGTATTACCGTTTCCTGTCGGATGACCAGAAAGTGATTTACGATACGGTGGAGAACGTGCGCCAGAAGTATGGCCATCAGTCGAGCGTGCGCCAGATGCTGAACCGCATTGACGAGGCCGGCCCCAAAACACGGTTTGGCTTTCCCAACGACCAGTTCTACTTCAAGACGCAGGCCGAGATGAACGAGCTGTTCAAGGATGTGCCGGAGGCCGTGGACAACACCAACGAAATCGTAGACAAAATCACGCCGCCCAAGCTCAAGCGCGACATCCTGCTGCCTAACTTCCCGATTCCGCCCGAGCATGCCGGGCCGGATGCGTACCTGCGCCACCTGACTTACGAGGGAGCCAAAAAGCGCTACACCGACATCACCCCAGAAATTGAGGAACGCCTGGACTATGAGCTCCGCATTGTGGAGACGATGGGTTTTGCCGGTTACTTCCTCATCGTGCAGGATTTCATCAACCGTGGTCGCGACATGGGCGTGTTCGTGGGGCCGGGTCGTGGTTCGGCGGCCGGCTCGGCGGTAGCCTATTGCATTGGCATCACCAACATCGACCCGATTAAGTATAACCTGCTCTTCGAGCGATTCCTGAACCCGGAGCGTGTGTCGATGCCCGATATTGATATTGACTTTGACGACGTGAACCGCCAGCGCGTGATTGACTACGTGGTGGACAAGTATGGCAAAACGCAGGTGGCCCAGATTATTACCTTTGGTACCATGGCCGCTAAGTCGTCGATTAAAGACGTGGCACGCTCCACGGCCCTGCCCCTTGCCGAAGCCAACGAACTGGCCAAAATGGTACCGGATGCGCCGGGCACCACGTTGGCCAAGGCCTTTATGGAGAACCTGGAGCTGGCCGCCATCCGCGAGGGCGACGACCACCGCGCGGCCGTGCTGAAACTGGCCGAGAAATTGGAAGGCTCGGTACGCAACACCGGTATCCACGCGGCAGGTGTCATCATCGCCCCGGACGACATCACCAACTACATCCCGGTTTCCACTTCCAAGGACTCCGACCTGCTTGTAACGCAGTTTGATGGTAAGGTAATTGAGAGTGCGGGCATGCTGAAGATGGACTTTCTGGGCCTGAAAACACTGACCATCATCAAGGACGCGCTGGAGCTCATCAAGAAGAACCACGGGGTGGAGATTGACATCGACACCATTCCGATTGATGACGAGAAGACCTACCAACTCTACCAGCGCGGCGACACCATTGGCACGTTCCAGTTCGAGTCGGAGGGCATGCGCATGTACCTCAAGGACCTGCAGCCCACCAACATTGAAGACCTGATTGCCATGAACGCCCTCTACCGTCCGGGCCCGATGCAGTTCATCCCGAACTTCATTAACCGCAAGCACGGCCGGGAGGAAGTAGAATACCCCCACGAGCTGCTGGAGCCAATCCTCAACTACTCCTACGGCATCATGGTGTACCAGGAGCAGATCATGCAGACGGCCCAGATTCTGGCCGGTTACTCACTTGGGGGCGCCGACTTGCTGCGCCGCGCCATGGGTAAGAAGGACATGAAGAAGATGGCCGAGGAGCGTGAGAAGTTCATCGCCGGAGCCGCCGAAAAGCATAGCATCCCGGCCAAGAAAGCCTCTGAGGTGTTCGACGTGATGGAGAAGTTCGCCCAGTACGGCTTCAACCGCTCTCACTCGGCCGCTTACTCCGTGGTGGCTTACCAAACCGGTTACCTGAAGGCCCATTACCCTGCCGAGTATATGGCGGCGGTGCTGACCAACAACATGAACGACATCAAAAAGGTGACGTTCTTTATCGAGGAAGCCCGCAAGCAAGGAGTTGCCGTATTGGGCCCGGACGTGAACGAATCGCTTTTGAAGTTCAACGTGAACGAGCAGGGCCAGATTCGTTTCGGTTTGGGCGCGATAAAAGGCACCGGCGAGGCGGCCGTGGAAGCCATTATTTCCGAAAGGGAAAAAAATGGCCTCTACCAGGATATCTTCGACTTTGCCAAGCGCGTGAACCTGCGCGCCGTGAATAAAAAGACCTTTGAAAGTATGGCCCTGGCTGGTTGCTTCGACTCCTGGGAGCTCTACCACCGCGCCCAGCTGATGGAGATTCCGGAAGGCGAAAGTATGAGCGTGCTGGAGAAGGCCGTGCGGTACGGCAACAGCTACCAGGCAGAGCAGCAGGCCGCGCAGCAGTCGTTGTTTGGCGGCAGTGCCGCTGTGGCCGCTCCACTGCCCAAGATTCCGGATGTGCAGCCGTGGACGCAGGCCGAGATGCTGCGCCGCGAGAAAGAGGTCGTGGGTTTCTACATGTCGGGCCACCCGCTCGACCAGTTTAAGCTGGAGATTGACTCCTATTGCACCTGCCCGCTGGACAGGATTGAAGAGTATAAAAACCGCGACGTGAACGTGGCCGGCATGGTGACCGACGTGGTGATCCGCACCGCCAAAAACGGCAACCCGTTTGCGCTCTTCACCATCGAGGACTACGACACGTCGATGCAGATGGCGCTGTTCGGGGAGGATTACATGAAGTTCTCGCCTTACCTGAAGATGGGCTTATACTTGTTTATCCGGGGCAAGGTGCAGCTGCGCTACAAAACCGAGGACCAGTGGGAGCTGAAGCCGCAGAACATCCAGCTGCTGGGCGATGTGATGGACAAGATGGCGCAAGGCGTGCAGCTTAATATCAACCTGCAGCACTTTACGCCAAACCTGGCCGAGGCGCTGGAGAGTGCTATTGTGGCCAGTGCCGGTCAGAAGCGCCTGGAGATTACGCTGCACGTGCCGGAGGAGAAAATCGCCCTGCCTACCTACTCGCGTAAGTATAGAATTGACCCAAAAGTGTTTTTGACCTCTATCAAGGACATGGGGCTGGGCGAGTGTAAGCTTATCTAGGATCAGGATTTACAGGATTATCGGATGAGCAGGATGTAAAGCCTGTATCTGATAAAGTATAGAAGAGGTGCGCTACAGTAGCGCACCTCTTCTATTTCTTGCTCATCCGTACATCGGTGTCCGAATGCTCGCTGCCGGGGATATCCGTGTCCCCGTTCAATAACTTCCGCGGACGTGGACGTCCGCAGCAGAGGAATTTCGGACATGGATGTCCGAAACAGCAGTCTAAAACAACAGCCCAAAGTATGAAGTATAATTCCAGCATGGGACTCAAAAACAGAGTTGTACCTGACAGCTTATACTTCCTGACCATGACGGTTGTAGACTGGGTAGATATTTTTACACGGCCCGTTTACAAGCACATCATAGTGGATGCCCTCAAATTCTGCCAGGATGAGAAAGGCCTGAAGCTTTACGCGTGGGTACTGATGAACAACCACCTGCACCTGATCGCCGCCGCAGCAGAAGGCAAAAATCTTTCCGATATACTTCGGGACTTCAAGGGGTAGACCAGCCGAAAGATTGTGGCTACGATACAGGAGGAGCCGGAAAGCCGCCAGCAGTGGCTGCTGCATAGGTTCGAGTTCAACGCCAGACTCAACCCTAAAGTGAGGCATTACAAAGTATGGCAGGAGGGCAACGAAGCGAAAGAAATTTACAGCAATGACTTTTTAGACCAGAAGTTGGGGTACCTGCACCAAAATCCGGTGCGGGCGGAGTGGGTGAATGAGCCAGAGCATTACCGCTACAGTTCTGCCAGTAATTATGCTGATGCGGAAGGATTGCTCCAGGTAGAACCGCTGGAGTAGACCGATGATTTATACTTCCCTTCCTCCATTTCCCACCGCCGCACCTTACGCAAACTTTCAGCAACAACACTTGTTTATACAAATGAGGCAGCATCTTACAGGGATTTATGCCGTAAGTATAACAAATGCTGCTCCCGGCTGTTGTTGTTTCCATAAAGTACGACAGCCTGTCAGGCTACGTAAGTTTGGGCAGATCTTTGCCAAACCTGTAATTGTTATTATATTTATAACGCAGAATTTAACCAACAAAACGCTAAAGTTATGGCTAACAAAGCAATTGAAATCACAGACGCGAACTTTGATGAGATCATCAATTCAGATAAACCGGTGCTGGTAGACTTTTGGGCAGAGTGGTGCGGACCGTGCCGCATGGTAGGCCCAATCGTAGAGGAACTGGCTGGCGAGTACGAAGGCAAGGCCGTTATCGGTAAGGTAGACGTAGACGCCAACCCGCAGACTTCTGCCAAGTTCGGTATCCGCAGCATCCCAACCCTGCTGGTATTCAAAAACGGCGAGGTGGTAGACAAGCAAGTAGGCGCTGTGCCGAAAAACGTACTGGCTCAGAAACTGGACGCCCAGATGGCTTAAGCAGCTTTACGTATGATACAAAAAGAGCGCCCCTCCAGCAGATTGGAGGGGCGCTCTTTTTATACTTACTTAACAGACACTTCCAACCGTACCATCAGGTTCTGGTTAAACTTTTCGTCCTCCTCTTCGCTCATGTGTTTGCGCAGCTCCCTCTGGTCCACCTCTATCCAAACGGGCTCGTCCGTCATGAAGCGGTATACATAAAAGGGGCAGGTATCACACTCGTTCGTCATGCCCACGTAGGGGCCACTGTCGTAGCGGCCGGCGTTGGGCCAGCTTACGGCGGCAAACACGCCTTCCTCCGGAAGTGTCAGATTATACTTCGAGATGTCTATCCAGTGCCAGTACGTATTGTTCTTGGGCCTGAAGGTGATGGGCACTGGGAGCAGCGGCTTACCTGGCGCCCCGGTGCTGTCTACGGCATATAAGTATACTTGCAGGTTGTTGGGTTTCCGGAAAAGGTCTAAGGCAGTGCGCTTATGGTAAATATAAACGCCCACTCTGTCTATAAAGCCCTGACGCCCTTTGGCCGGGATATGGAAAGCCGTTTGGTAGTGCGGGTACTCCTTGCTGCCGCCATGCCCGTAATCCGCCTTTTTCTGTTTGGTGCCCAGTATCTCCTTGCGCAGGTCCGGCCTTACCACCACCTCCTTCAGCTTCACCTCGTTTTGGGCATAGCCGCTTATACTTGCCAGCAGCAACAACAGTAACAGCCAGGTAGACTTTGGTTTCATGTGGATTGCAAGATTTAGAGTTGCCCCAATAAAGCAGGTTTTATCATACTCACCAATTTCATTAACAACCTGAATGGGATACTGTTTACGGCTCGTCCTCGCCCTTCAGGATAACGCTGATTTTCCCGCTCCGCTCCAGGTACGCATACTTAATGCGGTCTACCCCGCCAAAGTTTCCGGAGCTCCGGATAGCCTCTGTCAGGTCGTTTTTGGTAATGCTGTTCTCTTCCATGGCCTTCTGTTGCAGCTTCCCGTCCTTCACCAGCGTTCTGGGTGCGCCTTTTATAAACGAGCTCAGTCCGAAACCGGAATGAAACGTGAAAGACGCCAGAAGCTTGTGCAGCATGACCAGCACAAAGGCCGCGACGATGGTAGGCACAAAGGGAGAGTTCCCTGTTATAGCCCTGCTCAGTATGGAACCGTAGATTATGCCCAACACAATATCGAAAGCGGAATTTTTACCGAAAATGCGGTGGTTGCCCATGCGGATAATAAGAAGGGCGGCAAAGAAAACCCCTACCGCCCTCGCAGACATTTGCCACCAGGTCAATGTCTCTTCCTTAAGTCCGAATACCAGTTCAACATACTCCCCCATACTTTAGAAAACGCACCGTATGGGAAGCAGGTTATACTGGGGTTAACTAGCGTCCTCGCAACTATAGAGGTTCTTATCCAGGGTTTTAATTACCTCAAAGCCTCTCTCCACCTCCTTTATCTGGTGCTGCAGGCGCGCGTTATACTCCTGTACCTTGTCCAGCTGCTGGTCTTTCAGCTCTACTTTGGATAGCGTGTCGAGCATTTTGATGGATTTGCCCAGCTCAGTGTTTCGCTCGTAAATGCGGCTGATGTACTGGTCCAGGTTATCGTTGGCAGAGGCGGTGGCCAGTTGCAGGTTGTTCTCGATGCAGACCTGGCGCTTCAGATACTTGAGCACCGTTGCATCGGCCTGCAGTTTCAGCTCATCCTTCTTCTGCAGGGCCTGCTTGAGGCGGAAGCTGTCGTAGCGCTTGTTATACTCTGTCACGGCCTCACGCACCTTCTCGCGGCAGCTAACGCATTTGCTTGTGCCCACTTTCTCCAGCAAAGCATTGCGTTGCGGTATGGTTTCGTCGGTGGCCTCGGTGGCAGTCAGCTTCTGCACGTCTTTCTGGAACACATCGGTATACTGCAGCTCCTCCAGCCGCTGGGTCAGGCGCATGATGGCCTCGCCCTCCACGGAGGCGGAGAGCACCTCTTTTTTCGGCAACTCGATGGCATGCAGGCGGGTTAGAGCGGCCTCGCGCTTCTCCGGTGTGTTCCACGATTTGGGGTCGTTCTCCAGCTCACGCAGGGTGTTTACCAGCAGCTTCCCGTTCTTCAGGTTGTGGTCGGCCTCCAGGTACAAATCAGCGTTAGTCATGATGGATTCATACTCGGAGCGGAAGATATTCCGGTACGTGCTGTTTTTGGCGAACTCCTTCTCGCGGGCATCGAAGATTCCCTTCAGGCGCTTGTACTCCTGCACGATGCTGAACAGGTTCTTGGCGTTGATGTCTGCACTGTTGTTGCGGTAGTTCAGCCGGTAGGTGTTCAGGTTCTGCTTCATGTCGGCAAACGAGCGCAGGTACTCCACAAACAGCTTCTCCTGGCGGTAGGTCTCGTCGTTGATCAGCTGCTTGTCGTAGGCCGCCTGAATCTTCAGCTTGCGCTTCTCAATCAGGTCCAGGGTTATCTCGTCGCCGGTCAGCACATCCATCTTGTAGAGGGACTTGTAGTTGGCCACGATCATGTAAGGGTAGTCCTTGTAATTGGTCATCTCCTCCAGCATGCGGCGGTCCAGCTTGTTGGGGTTCTTCTGCAGGTAATCGGCCAGTTTCACGGATTTAATGTCCACCTTCTTCACATCGCTTGGCACAAACACATAGATGCGCACCGAGTGCAGGCGGGTGTCGAAGTCCTGCCCCTCGTAGAGGCGGATGGTGGAGCTGAACTTATACTCTTTGCGGCTGGCGCTGGAGTTGAGCAGGTTCCCGAACTCCCCCACCAGCGACAGCACGGCGCTGCTCGGGGACGTGAGCTTGGAGATGGCCACCAGCTGGTTGGCCACCAGGCCAAACACCTGATCGCTCTGCCCGTTGGTGATGGCCTTGGCGTTGATAACGGCGTCGATGCTGTTGCTGGCGGGGCCGAGCGGCATCTTATCGATAATGCGCACCACCTCCTGGTGGTCGCTTACCTGGGTTTTGTAGTTGCTCTTGTCCTGGTCAATGGCAAAGTTATAGAGCGGATACACGATGTCGTCGTTGCCGAAAATCTTCATGTTCTTTAGCTGGGCCGTAATCATGAGGTACTCCAGCACATTGCCATACTTCTCCTTGGGCTTGCGTGCGCCTGTCTCCAGCTCGTTCAGCACGCGGGTAAACTTGTTTCCGTTAAAAAGGTAAATGTCTGTGGAGAGGTACTGCCACTCATCCGAAAACTGAAAATCGTCGTTGTAACTATAACCCAGGCGTGTCTCGATGTTGCGTTGCGCAAATGCTGCCTGCTGGCAAACCAGAAGTGTAATTAAGGCTAAAACTATTCTTCTCATAAAATTCGTTACTGCCAAGTGAGGTAGCTGTTGTTATAGCTCCCTCCGGATGAGCATACTTAACGCTAAAGGTTGAACATAAGTGCATTAAAATTGCTAATAATAACGCTATAATCATAAAATTAATATGAAAACAAAATCGAAGGCATGCGTCCTGTTGAGTTTTATACTTTGCTCCGGTTTTTTATCGCTGGAAAGCGCCCTGGCGCAATCGGCTACGGCCGTCGCACCGCAGATGCGCACCACCAAACTTACTGAGGACGAGAAGGTAGAGCGCCTGATACAGCACGTGGCGAAGATGGAAGGGGCCACCTTTATCCGCAACGGGAGTGAGCATACCTGCCGCCAGGCCGCCGAGCACCTGGAGTCGAAGTGGGAAAAGCACCGCGATAGTGTTAAAACGGCCAGGGATTTTATCGCAGAACTCGCCTCCCGCTCGGGCCTGTCGGGCAAGGACTACCTTATCCGGTTCGCCGACGGCACCACCCGGACAACAAACGAGGTGCTGACGGCTGAGCTGGATCTTCTGGAGCAGTAACAGGTGCAGAACGTTGCCCCGGCTGCGCACGTATAGCTAAGAATAATCCACATCCAAACGCCTCATTCTTACACTTATGATACAGCTACTTGAAGGAGCCAAGGACGATCTGGTGGCCTTCCGGATTTCGGGCAGCGTCGATATTCACGACTATAACGTGATGCTGCCCCTGCTGCAGGAGCGCATTAACCAGCACGGCAAAATCCGGGTGTATGCAGAGGTGCAGGATGTGGAGGACTACTCGCTCCGGGCGCTGTGGCAGGACATCAAGTTCGACATCAGGCACGCCACTGACTTTAGCAAGGTAGCCGTGGTTGGGGATAGCCAGTGGATCGATTGGCTGACGGTAATGGCCAAGCCTTTTACCTCTGCCGAGGTAAAGTACTTCAACTTCGCGCAGAAGCAACTGGCCTGGGATTGGGTTATGAGTGCTCAGGAAGTATAAGTATAGCTGCAGGGGCGTTGCGCTTGCTGCTATGCTGCTTTGCGTGAGTTATACTTTTATACTTGGGTTTTGTCCGTGTCGCTGGCGCAAGTTTGCAACTCGTGCCTACAATGGGTTAAGTATGCAACTTGATTGGCTTGAAAAGCCATACTTTATACTTTGGCTATACTTTTATACTTGCTGATTTATACTATACTTGCTGTGCCCCTGCTTCCTTCCAATTGAGGCAAGCTATCCTTTCAAACTACCGTTCATCCTCTAATCCTGACTAACGTTTATTTCTCAGGCCGTTGCAAAGCCCACATCTTCAGGCTTCAGGTCTAATTTAGCGATGTTTTTCTTTATCCGCTGCACCAGCTTGAGCTTTCTTTTCTCGTCGAGGAACAGGTACTGCGTGGGCGGGTTGTAGGGCACGCGGTAAGTGAGCATGTGCCAGATGATCACCGCCAGCTTGCGGGCCGTGGCGCTCACCGCCGCCTGCCTCCCCTTTCTGAAGGCCACTCTTTTAAAGAAGTCCGACAGGTGCGTCTCGCGCAGGTTGCCGATGACATTGGCTGCGTTCCGCAGGGCAATCTTCAGCCGGTTGCTGCCCTTGGGAATGTGGGAGCTGAGCACCCTGCCCCCGCTCACCTTCGTGTTGGGGCAGAGCTTGAGCCAGTTGGTGAACTGCTTGGCCGTGGGAAACTTGCGGATGCCCTCGGCACCCACCTCGCTCATCAGCGCCATGACGGTCGCATGGCTCACCCCCTCGATTCGGAGCAGGTCCACCCCACCGTAGTACTGGTAGGCCAGCTGGTTGAGATCCATCTGCTGCGGGGCATTCTTGTTGACCCGCTTGTAGGGTTTAGGGTCTGTTCTCAGCTCCCGCCTCTCTTTATCTGCTCCAATCTGCTCTCTAAGCAGCTGCTCGATGGCCGCGTCACAAGCCGCAATCTTATCCTGCAGCATCTTGTACATATCCAGCTCCTGGGCAAGGGTAAAGAGCAGCTCACGGCGGCCGTTGCCGCGCAGGGCCAGGGCGATTTCTTCTTTCGATTTTCGGCAGTTACCATGCCGGAAGCAAGCCAGCTTTTCGGGATTGGTTTCCCCTTGGCAAACGGCCTCGATGATGGCCATGCCCGTCTGGCCGGTGATGTCGCGCACGACCACGTCGAGCCGCAGGTTCAGCAGGCGCAGGTACTTCTGCATCTTCTGGGTAGTGACGGCGGCCGTCTCCAGCAGCGAGGCGCGGTGGCGGCAGTAGGTCCTGAGCTCCTCAGTGGCCTGGTCAGGCAAAAAGCTGCCCGAGAGCAGCCCCAGCGCGTGCAGGCGCTGAATCCACTGGCAGTCCTGTACGTCGGTTTTGCGCCCCTTGATGTTCTTGGTGAACTTGCCGTTGCAGAGCAATACCTCCAGGCCTGCCTGCTGCAGGGCCGTGAACAGGCTCTGCCAGTAAGTACCCGTGCTCTCCATGGCCACGGTGGAGATGTGGCAGGAAAGGAGCCACTGGGTAAGTTCCCGCACCTCGTCCTCATAAACGCCGAACTCCCGCACCTGGTCCGCTCCCTGGCCCACAGCCACAAAGTGCGAGCGGCTGCCCACGTCGATGCCGGCAGCATGTTGGTTGACAATCTCCATGGGCGTGTTTCTCTTTTTCATAGCGGTAAAGAATAAAGTGAAAAACGATCCCAGGGGAATGTACGCTAGGTCTTGAAAGTATCCTGATCGGGGTCTCCCGAGGGAGCCGCCACTGAAATCACCTCAAAGCCCTCCTCAGTAGAAGGGCTCTCTACATTCCAACCAGAATGCCACCCGAGCTTTAAAGCGTCAATTAGAAACCGGTCTTGCAAGGGATACAATAGGAATACGCAGCAACGTTAGCGGGAGAAATCAATAGTTAATATGGGGGAATGCCCACAAACGTCTCGTTTCACATTTGGCTTTGGCTCCCTCAAGGCCGGGAGGCCTCGCCTTCGGGCATCGCGCGGTGTACATTTCCTGCCCTCGTGCCTCGGGCTGCCCTTAACGGGCACCGGAAATCTACAAGGCGCTCAACCCAAAGGCTGGGAACAGAATCGATAGCCCCTGCCTTTGCTGTCTTCTCGGCCTTTGGGAGAGATCTCTTTAGAATTCCCGATAGATCTCTCCCGATGGTCGAGATGACAATGAAAGTAGTAAGTATAAATTCCCCTCCTCGGAGGGGCGGAGGTGGGTTTACAGCTGTAGGGACAGGTCGCGACCTGTCCGCGCGAGAACATCAACTATGAAACTTATACTTCAGCCAAAGTAACAACAGGCTCCCCGCCTTAGACTACCGAGAACGCGAGTTCGAAGGTAGCGAGCGCAGCTCTGAGGGGCTAGGGGTGGTTGGACCCGGTACTGCAAAGCTCCCTCCCCTGTTCTTAGGGGAGGGCTGGGGTGGGGTAAAAATCCCACCTAATCCTTATAAATCGCTACCTCAGCTTTGCCATTTTTGATGTAGCCGCGGTACATGCCTGCGGAGTTGAACGGCATGGCGATGTTGCCTTTCCTGTCCAGCGCAATCACACCGCCTTCGCCGCCGCGTTCCACGAGCTTTTTCATCACTACTTCCTCAGCGGCCTTTTTAACGGAGTATTTCTTGTACTCCATCAGGGCGGCGATGTCGTGGGCTACCACCGAGCGGATAAAGTACTCACCATGCCCTGTGGCAGACACGGCACAAGTGTTGTTATCGGCATAGGTACCGGCTCCGATAATCGGTGCATCGCCCACGCGACCAAAACGTTTGTTGGTCATGCCGCCTGTGGAGGTGCCGGCGGCCAGGTTGCCGTACGCATCCAGGGCCACAGCGCCTACCGTGCCAAATTTATTGCCCTCGATAAAGATGTTTTCGGTACTGCTGGTGCCGCCGTCGTGGTCGAGCTGGGTTTTCTCTTTGTCCTTTATCTTCTGCAGTTGCTCGTAGCGCGTCTCGGTATGAAAGTAGGACGGGTCCACGATTTCCAGGCCGTTGATTTTGGCAAACTGCTCCGCGCCGCTGCCAATCATCATCACGTGCTCCGACTTCTCCATCACGGCGCGCGCCGCGGACACAGGGTTCCTGATGGTGGTGACACTGGCCACAGAGCCGGCCTTCAGCGTTTTGCCGTCCATCACGGCGGCATCGAGCTCGTTTTTACCCTCGTTGGTAAACACAGCTCCTTTGCCGGCATTAAAAAGCGGCGAATCCTCCATCACATGAATGGCTGCTTCCACAGCGTCCATACTGGTGCCGCCTTTTTTCAGGACAGCATACCCCGCCTGCAGGGCTTCGTCCAGCTTCTCGCGGTAGGCCTTCTCCTTCTCTGGCGTCATGTTCTGCCGGGTAATGGTGCCCGCGCCGCCGTGGATCACCAGCGTAATTTTGCTATAGTCGGGGTTGCCCTGCGCCAGGCTGATGAAACCGGACAGCAAAAACAGGCACAGAAAGTATAAACTCTTTATCATGACAAGGTATAGGTGAGAGGTTTGATTAATGTATGGCTAAGTTAATGCTTTTTGATTTACGCGAAATAAATTTGTAAATCTGTGCAATTAAAGCAGAACTCATATATAGTATGGCCCAGTTATTGCTTGTTAAAACGGAGCGGAAAAGAGGCTAAACTCTGGCTTTGGTCGGTGGCTCAGCCTGAGGAGGAGCGAGCTATAGAATGGCAACTTCAGCGCAATTATCATGCATTCTATCTCTCAGACTAACAGAAAGATATAAGCTATGCATTAAAAAATATAGCTAACATAAAATATTTTAAAGAATTTTGCGTTTTCGGCAGAAAGTACAGCTAAAATATTGGTTTTAATATAGTTTTCTTAGCTTACTCAGTTATCTTTTACCATATTTGCAAAGTATTCTCAAACATTATCCAAACAAATAACAATCACCCATGAAATCCAATTTCTTCAAAGCATCTCTTGCCCTGGTGATGTGCTCTACCATGATGGCATCTTGTGTGTCTTCTAAGAAGTACGAAGACCTGAAGGCAAGCAAAGAAGCGCAGGAGCGCGAACTGGCTGCCTCTAAAGCTAAAGCAGACGAGCTTGCCAACTCTCTGAGAGAGCGTGAGCAAAAACTTGCTGACATGGAGCGTGCCATGAACGAGCAGAACAAGATCCTCGACAACCTGAGAAACGAGGTGAACACTGCCCTGAAAGGCTTCAACGAGAGCGACCTGAGCGTAACTATCAAGGATGGCAAGGTTTACGTTTCCATGTCTGATAAGCTTTTGTTTGCAACTGGTAGCACTAAAGTTAACAACAACGGCAAGAAGGCTATCGACCAGCTGGTTGACGTGCTGAAGAAAAACCAGGAAGTTGGTGTGATGGTGGAAGGCCACACGGATGATGTTTCTGTAATGAGCGGCATGCGCTACCTGACAGACAACTGGGACCTGAGCGTGCTGCGTGCCACTGAGATCACCCGTCTGATGACAGAGAAAGGTCTGTCTCCTGACAGAGTAACTCCTGCCGGCCGTTCTTACTATATGCCAGTTGACACAGGACGTACTGCTGAGGCGAAAGCTAAAAACCGTCGCACTGAGATCATCCTGACTCCGGATTTCTCTGAGATTTACAAAATCCTGGGCATCAAAGCCTAGTTTCGACTTTAAGTTGATACACAAAGCGCCGGCAGCTCCAAAGCTTCCGGCGCTTTTCTTTTGCCATCTAGTGTAAAGTATAAAGTATAGCCTGAAGTGTGAATGAGGCTAAAGCAAAGTATGACTGTGAAGTATAGATGCCGCAAAGTATAAACATTCGCCCTAACAACTAATACTACCTCCCACCCTTCTTGGCCTCCGTCAGCGCCCTGAAAAGCTCACCGGCACGCTGGGAGCCGATAAGCAAAGGCTTGCGGTTGTAAAAGTATAGTTTCACGCCCTCGTTGCCCGACATGTTGTAAGCTTTGCCCTTGAAGCCCCACCGGATACCCCAGCCCCCGTAATCGCCGATAGGGTTGTAGACCACCTGTTCGTAATCGCGCACTAGGTGCAGCGGAATTTCCCTCGGCTTTACATGAAAAGGCCAGAAACGCACCTGCACCACTCCCGGCCGCACCTCGGTGGTAAGCGACATGCGGTAGAAAAAGTATGGCAGCCCCAGCCCCACCAGCACGAAAAGTATACTTAGCTGCACATCCGAAACAGGCCTGTTGCCATATTGCCCGCCCAGCAGCACCTGGTACACAAACCCTACCCAGAAAATAGAAGCGACGCCCAGCACCACCACCCACAGCCAGAACTGCCTGAAATGCTGTCGCTCCCGGTAAAGTATAACTTGTTCATCTGCCATTTTCTTGACAAAGGATTTCTTCGACAAAAGACAAAGGACTTATAAATTAAGGAAAAATCAACATCTTTAATAAAGAAAGCCGCCTGCAGATTAGTTTTGCAGGCGGCCTCTATTAGTGCAATCCTTAGTCAAATAGTCTTTTGTCCTTTGTCAAAGAAAGACTACCCAATGGCCTGCTCCAGATCGGCAATCAGGTCTTCGGCGTCTTCCACGCCAACGCTCAGGCGTATCAGGGTATCGCTCAGGCCGCCTTTTATGCGCTCCTCGCGCGGAATGCTGGCGTGCGTCATAGAGGCCGGGTGGCCGCACAGTGACTCCACGCCACCCAAAGACTCGGCTAAGGCAAACAGCTTAAAGTTCTCCAGCACGCGGGTCGCATCGTCTAGGTTATCGCCCTTCAACTCAAACGACACCATACCGCCAAAATCGCGCATCTGTTTTTGGGCCACCTCGTGGTTCGGGTGCTCAGTAAAGCCAGGCCAGTATACTTTGTTTACCTTCGGGTGATTTTTAAGGTATTCGGCCACCTGGCGGCCGTTCTGGCAATGGCGCTCCATGCGCAGGTGCAGCGTCTTCAGGCCGCGCAGCACCAGGAAGCAGTCCTGTGGGCCGGGCGTGGCACCGCTTGCGTTCTGAATAAAGGCCAGTTGCTGGTGCAGGTCATCGTCTTTCACGACAATGGCTCCCATCACCACGTCCGAGTGGCCGCCCATATACTTGGTCAGCGAGTGCATCACGATATCGGCGCCCATATCCAGGGGTGTTTGCAGGTATGGTGTGGCAAAGGTATTGTCGGCCACCAGCAGCAGGTTATGCTTCTTGCAGAGCTCACCGTAGGCCTTTATGTCGATGATGTTGAGCAGCGGGTTGGTAGGCGTCTCTACCCAAATCATTCTGGTGTTTTCATTCACCAGCTTCTCCACATTGGCCACGTTACCCATGTTGGTGAAGTGGAATTTGATACCGTAGTTCTGGAAAATTTTGGTGAAGAGGCGGTAGCTGCCGCCGTACAGGTCATTGGTGGAGATCACCTCATCGCCGGGCTTGAGCAGCTTCATGATAGCGTCCTCTGCTGCCATACCCGAGGAGAAGCACAGCCCGTGCTTGCCGTTCTCCAGCGCTGCCAGTGCGTTCTGCAGCTGTGTGCGGGTGGGGTTGTGCGTGCGGGAGTACTCATAGCCTTTGTGGTCGCCGGGTGAGCGCTGCACGTAGGTAGACGTTTGGTAAATAGGCGTCATGATAGCGCCTGTGGATGGGTCTGGCTCCACGCCAGCATGTATAGCTTTCGTTCCGAATCTCATCGTTTATACTTTTAGTATCTGAAAATGTGTTACCTAGCTGCGTTGGCTCTGCAGTACTTAACCAACGGGCTTACCGATTGTTGTAAGTTAGAAAATTACCAATGAAGTATAAAAGAACGCCTCCCGCACCCGGTTATACTTTTAAAGCCGCCAAAATCTTTTGTCCTTTGTCCATCGTCTACATGCAGACAAAACAAAGTATACTTGCCCCATGAAATCACTCCCGCTGCTACGCACCTTTATACGCGAGAATGCCTCAACGTTTATCTCTATGCTATTGCTGGTGGTGGTACCCGTGGTAGTAAGCTCTACGGCGGCGGTCGTGCTCTACAACTACGAAGGCCTGCTGCAGGATTTGTCGGCGTGGGAGATGTTATTATACTTTGCCGTCATCTCTGTGACGATGGCGCTGGCACTGACGCCGACCACCTTTATTGCACTGGTAAGCGGCTTTTACCTGGGCTGGACAGGCTTACCAGGCATTGTGGTCTCCTACGGCATTGCAGCGCTCATTGGCTACAGCATCGCCCGGCTGATAGACCACGGCAAGATGATGAGCTTCCTGAACCGCTTTGAGAATGCCCGCAACCTGATGCAGGAGCTACGGAGCGAAAGCTGGAGCCTTATCTTCCTGACGCGTATTTCGCCGGTGCTGCCTTTTGCCCTGATGAACTTTGTGCTCTCGCTGCTGCAAATAGACAAGCGCAAGTTTTTCCTGGCCAGCATTGTGGGCATGCTGCCGCGCACGCTTTTCTTCTTCTGGGTAGGCACCCAGGCGCGCGATGTGGTGCAGGCCCTCCAGAACCCCGACAGCGGAATGGGCGGCCAGGTTCTGATGGTGGCATTAATTGTAATTTCTATCGGAGGGCTTTACTTCCTGTTCGACAGGGCATTAAAGCGCGCCCTGCGCAAAGCAGCCGCAAAAAACGAATAATTTTTCACGCAGGCTCTTGCGTATAAAGAAAAAACAGCGTTACTTTGCATCACAATAACGGAATGGTCTCGTAGCTCAACTGGATAGAGCATCTGACTACGAATCAGAAGGTTAGGGGTTCGACTCCCTTCGTGACCACCGAAAAGCCTCTCAGAAGCATCTGAGAGGCTTTTTTTATTTTACTGGGCACTAAATTGGGCATTGCTTAAGCGCCTTAGTGTAAGCCATCCTGCTCCTGCTGTTATACCATGCTCCTGTTGGCATCCCTCTCCTGTTTAACCAGGGACTGCTCCTTCTCTACCATCCGGTTCTATATCAATTGCACTGCAACCCCTCTCCCTGACAACCGTTACAAACTGAGGCAACAGGAAAAACAGCCCCAAGGGCTCCCCGGCCAGGTACTCAGCATGCCTGCCTTTTCCGTTAAGCATCAACCCTATGAATATCATGCACCTTGCTATAGTTTCCAGTGTTTCACAAAGAATCAGCACCCGTTTTCGTTTAATCCTGCTTATAAATATACTTGCCTTACTGCCCATGGCCTCCTTCGCACAGGAAACTGAGCAGGATACGGTAGCAGCTGCGCCAGCCTGGCCGGAGGACTCGCTGGGAAGGCGGACGCCGCGCGGCACGGTTACCGGTTTCTTTAGCGCTGTGGCTGACCAGGACTATACAAAAGCTGCCTTCTACCTGAACCTTATCTCCCCTATCGACACCATTCAGGATGGTGCCGCCACGGCAAAGGCCCTGCAAAGGCTCCTGGACCAGAACAGCAGGTTCCTGCCGCGCTCCTGGATAAGCAATGAACCAGATGGCCGCCTCGACGACGACCTGCCCCCCAACCTGGAACGGGTAGGCAGTGCCACGTTAGATAGCCTCCAGATAGATTTGGTTCTGGAAAAGACTGAAGGTGCGGAAGGAGGCCCTATATGGCTCTTCTCTGCCGAGACTGTGCGCAAGATACCGGTGGCAGCCGTTGGAGCCGAAGCAACCGTAATAGAGAAAACGCTGCCCAATTTTCTGGAAGACAATAACCTGGGCGGTGTACCTGTTGGCCATTGGATAGGCATGCTGGTGATAGCCATCATCTCGTACCTGGCCGCCTGGGGGCTTACCTCGGCGCTTGCCTGGCTCATACATTATATCTGGCGCAAAACCCGGGAAGAGCCAACCTATGGCGTTATCAGAGCGTTCTCGCTACCCATACGACTATACTTAACTGCTGTCATTCTGGTCATGCTGAGCCAGCGCTTCGGTATCTCCATCATCCTGCGGCAGCGCTTCAGCGAGTTTACGATCATTGTTGGCCTCGTTGCAGTGCTCCTCCTGCTGTGGCGCCTCGTGGACGCGATTGCGAATTTCAGCCGGCGGCGCCTTACCCATCGCAACAACATGGCCGGCATCTCGATCGTGCTGTTCCTGCGCCGTGCCGCCAAGGTTGCCCTGCTTGTAATTGGCAGTATAGCCATACTCGATACGCTTGGTTTTGACGTGACCACAGGGCTTGCCGCTCTTGGTATCGGTGGTATCGCGCTGGCGCTGGGAGCACAGAAAACGGTGGAAAACTTTGTCGGAAGTGTTACGCTCATTACCGATCAGCCTGTGCGGGTAGGTGACTTCTGCACCGTAGGCAACACCTCCGGCACAGTGGAGCAGATCGGCATGCGCTCCACACGCATCCGCACTTCAGAGCGCACCATCGTCACGATTCCAAACGGGGATTTTTCTTCTCAGAAAATCGAGAACTTCGCCTTCCGCGACCGCTTTCTGTTTGCCCCCGCCCTCCGGCTGCGCTACGACACCTCCCCGGAGCAGATACAGGCGGTACTTAGCGCCCTACGCGAGATCCTGGCCTCGCATGATAAAGTAGACCAGGGAAGCGCCCGGGTACGCCTGACTGAGATAAGCACCGACTCCCTGAAGGTAGAGATCTTCACCTACATACTGACCAGTGATTTCAACGAGCAGCTGGAGATAAAGGAGTCGTTGCTGCTGCGCATGATGGAGGCGGTGAACACCCAGGGCAAGGGCTTTGCGCTGCCGGCCCAGCAACTGCTGGTTACAGAAAATGGTAACAGCAAGGCAGATCACCGGAAAGACATCAGTGACACCTCACCTGAAGTATAAACGACATAAGTTCACAGTGTACTCTGCCAATAAAATCACAGCCCAGCTGCTATTAAGTATAGCATATACTTGAAGTTTTTACTTTCCCATTTCTATTTTAAGGGGATGAAATTAAGACCTATACTTTCGTGGCTGGCAGGGATGCTGCTGGCAGTAACGTTGCAACCGGAAATAGCCTACGCCCAGGGCAGTGAGCGTGTAAAAGACCACAATACCAATGGCTGGTACATGTACTTCGGCGATCATAAGTTTGCAGAGAGGTGGGGCGTGCACACAGAGCTGCAACTCCGGAGGCACAACACCCTTAAAGACCCGCAGCAACTGCTCCTTCGCACAGGCATTAACTACGACCTGTCCCCGAATGCCATGCTTACGCTGGGCTATGGCTTTATTGAGTCGCACCCGTACGGAGGCTATCCCGCAGCAGGGAAATTTCCGGAGCATCGCCTTTACCAGCAACTGCAGCTAAAGGGTAGCCTGGCCCGGCTTGGCCTCTCGCACCGCTACCGCCTGGAGCAGCGCTGGGTAAGGCAACCAACCACCTCCGACTATACTTACCTGAACCGCGCCCGCTACATGCTGAAGGCAACGCTGCCCCTGGCCGGCACTACGCTGGAGCCAAAGGAGTTTTTCCTGGCCGCATACGATGAGGTGTTTGTGGGCTTTGGCAAGCAGGTGAGGCAGAACATCTTTGATCAGAACCGCGCCTATGGGGCTGTTGGATACAGGTTCAGCAACACCGCATCGCTGGAGCTAGGTTACCTGCATCAGCTGGTGCAAAAGGCCAACGGCATCGTATTTGAGCACAATCACACGCTGCAAGTTAGCTTTTTCCATACGTTAGACTTTTCGGGCAGGGAATAAAATGCAAGCGCCGCAAAGGCATTGCTGCTTTTGCGGCGCTTGTTTCATGTAGGTATACTTATACATCCCTCAGGCTGCCAGTTCCTCATGCAGCTCAAACTTATCCCTGAAGTCCAGCAGCTGCTGCAGCTGCTCCTCCGACAGGCCGAACTTAAGGTGATCCTGCCTCAGCTCCTCCCAAGAGCTAAAAAGCTTCCAGGTTTCGGTGTTGCTGTAAATTGAAGCTTCCCGCTCGGTTAAGGTCCGCTCCGAGAATGCCTGCAGTTCCACATCCTCTTCGCGCATAGGCACTGTAACCATGTCGGAGCAGCTGTTAAGTACCTCTATCACTTCTGCCTGACGCTCTTTGGTAGCCGGTAAATAGAAGTAACGAACCAGCGCAATTCTCGTTCGAGGATAGGGCGAAAGCATCATAGTAAACTAGTTTTGCGCCGCAGCAGTGTTGGCTGCCTTGGCAAATTGCTGCACCAGGTGCAGTACTGTAACTTATACGCAAGAGCACAATTCAGAAACCCTTTTCTATCTGAGCAGAAAAGTCATACAAGGTTAAACTTCTTATACTTTAATCAGGATACAGAAGTTTAGCGCCTGAGGCATTTACACAAAAAGGTACAAAACTTCAGTTTAATCTTAACATCCTGTGTTACGGCGTCTGCTCTAATGTTTGTCGGTTTGCAACTTTTATGACTTGTATTTGTTAACTTTGCAGTGTATTAACCTATAACGCTGATTTATTATGGCAATGTACCCTGAATATATGGTTGCCCCTATCCGTGAGGACCTTACCTCTGCCGGTTTTGAGCAACTGATGACTCCTGAGGAAGTAGAGCAGGCAGTTAAGTCTGAAGGCACTGTGCTGCTGGCCGTGAACTCTGTGTGCGGCTGTGCGGCTTCCAAGGCACGTCCTGCCGTTAAAATGGCGGTGGCTGCCTCTGATAAAAAGCCGGCCAAGCTGGTTACTGTATTTGCCGGCATGGAGCAGGAGGCTACTGCCAAGGCCCGTGAGTTTATGCTGCCTTACCCGCCGTCGTCTCCTTCTATCGCCCTGTTCAAGGATGGCGAGCTGGTGCACATGATCGAGCGCTACCACATCGAGGGCAATGACCTGAACCGCGTGGTGGAGAACCTGCAGGGCGCGTTTGAGGCTTATTGCTAAGCTTTGCAAAGTATAAAAAAAGAGGACCGGCAGAATGTATCTGCCGGTCCTCTTTTTTTATACTTTTAGCTGTAGTTTGTACTTTACTGCACACGCTCCTTGCCTAAATCAAACCCAATATCGCGACGGTAATAGCGACCTTGCCACGTAATGGCCTCTGCGGCTGTATTAGCCTTGGCCAGCGCCTCTTCCATGGTATCGCCCAGGGCAGTAACGGCAAATACGCGGCCGCCGTTGTTAAGCAGCTTCCCGTTCACCATCGAGGTACCGGCATGGAACACCATCACGTCCTTCGGCACATTCTCCAGGCCTGTAATCTCCTTGCCCTTCTCGTAGCCTTCCGGGTAGCCGCCAGAGGCGAGTATAACGGTAGTGGCCGTGCGCGGATCAACCTCCAGTTGGTACTCGCCTAAGGTATGATCGTGCAGGGCCTTGAACATCATGAACAGGTCGGACTGGATGCGCGGAAGTATGGCTTCTGTCTCCGGGTCGCCCAGGCGCACGTTATACTCAATCACGTAAGGGTCTCCGTTCACGTTCATCAGGCCGATGAACAGGAAGCCCGAGTAGTCAAGCTGCTCCTCCTGCATGCCGCGCAACGTTGGCTCTATCACGCGCTCCTTTACCTTTTGCATAAAGGCCTCATCGGCAAACGGAACCGGGGAGATGGCGCCCATGCCGCCGGTGTTCAGGCCGCTGTCGCCCTCGCCAATGCGCTTGTAATCTTTGGCCTCCGGCAGCAGCACGTATTCCTTGCCATCGGTAAGTATAAACACCGACACCTCAATGCCCTGCAGGTATTCCTCAATCACCACTTTGCTTCCGGCATTGCCGAAGCGCTTGTTGCGCAGCATAGCCTCCAGCGCATCGATGCCCTCTTCGTAATCCTGCGCGATGATCACGCCCTTGCCAGCCGCCAGGCCATCGGCCTTTATCACCGCCGGGAAGCTCTGCTGCTTCAGGTACTCTACGGCTTCTTTGAACGTGTCCTCGGTAAAGGACTGGTAGCGAGCAGTAGGGATGTTATACTTCTGCAGGAAAGCCTTGCAGTAGTCCTTGCTACCCTCCAGCATGGCAGCGGCCTTTTTGGGCCCTATCACCAGTATGTGCTTCAGGTACTCCGACTGAGCAAAATAATCGTGTATGCCCTCCACCAGTGAGTTCTCAGGCCCCACCACCATCATCATGATATTAAAGTCGGCGGCAAACTTGCCCAGCTCCTCAAAGTCGTGTATGTCCACGGCGGCCGTGGTATGGAACTCAGCGGTTCCGGCGTTGCCGGGCGCTACAAACACCTGGTCGCAGAACTCGCTCTGGCTCAGTTTCCAGGCGATGGCATGCTCACGGGCGCCAGACCCTATCACAAGTACGTTCATAAATTAATCTCTTGTTGTTGATTGCTGTACTCTGAACTGCGAAGTTATGAATTTATACTTGCCCTCGCAGCACAAAGTATAGTTTTATACTTTCCACTGTCTATACTTTGCGTATCAGACTTATACTTTACAGCGGTGCCGGATTTTAGAAAAAGGTAACCCGACTGGACCGAAAAGCCATACTTTATACTTTGCCTATACTTTCCTTTCCCTGCTATTTATACTTTACATTAAATAAAAAGACCGCTGTACGTATACAACGGTCTTCTTTTATACTTTATGCGGAACACCATCCAGCAATTACCAATCAACAATTAATTGGCATACTCGCTCAGGAACTTGATGCGCATCAGGCGCAGGTCTTCCTCAGTGTAATCGTCGGTTCCGAGCTCCTTCAGGGCCACGGCAATGTTATCGGTGCTTGCCTGCATGAAGTACTCGTAAATCTCCTCCTGGCGCTCGTGGTCGAGGATGTTGTTGATGTAGTAGTTCAGGTTCAGCTTGGTGCCTGAGTAGCAGATGTGCTCAATCTCCTCGATGAGCTCCTGCATGGTCAGGTCCTTGGCGGAGGCAATCTCCTCCAGGTCCACCTTTTTGTCAATCTGCTGGATGATGTAGATCTTGATCTTCGACTTGTTCACCGTCGTCTTCACCACCACGTCGGCCGCGGTTACGATGTCGTTCTCCTCCACGTACTTGCCGATCATGTCCAGGAACGGCTTGCCGAACTTCTGCACCTTGCCCATGCCCACGCCGGCAATATGGGCCAGCTCATCGCGGGTAGTGGGGTAAACGGTGGCCATCTCCTTCAGCGACGGGTCCTGGAACAGCACGTAAGGCGGCAGCCCTTTCTCCTTGGCCAGCTTCTTGCGCAGGTTCTTGAGCATGTCGAACAGCACCTCGTCGTGGCCGGCAGCGGCCTGCGCCTCTTCCTTTTCCTCGTCCTCCTTCACTTCCTGATCGTAGTTATGGTCTTTGGTGAGCTGTACCGCGTGTGGCTTTTTGATAAACTCCTCCCCCTTCTGCGTCAGCTTTATCACCCCGAAGCTGTCAATGTCCTTCTCCAAAAACTCCGACAGCAGGATCTGGCGCAGCACGGAGCTCCAGAACTGGGCGTCCTGCTCCTTGCCGGCGGCAAACACCTCCAGTTTGTCGTGGTCGTAGCTGGTTACGTATTGGTTGCGCAGGCCCGTGAGCACGTGCGTGATGTGGTCGATGCCAAAGCGCTCGCCGGTCTGCTGCACGGCCTTAAGGGCAAGCAATACCTCGTTCTGCGCCTCAAAACGCTCTTTCGGGTGCAGACAGTTATCGCAGAAGCCGCAGTCCTTCTCAAACGTCTCGCCGAAGTAGTGCAGCAGCTGCTTGCGGCGGCACACCGCCGAGTCGGCGTAGGCAGCCATCTCCTGCAGCAGCAGCTTGGAGTTGTCGCGCTCGGTTACCGGCTTGTCCTTGTTAAACTTCTCCAGCTTCACGATGTCGTCGTAGCTGTAGAACATCACACAGTCGCCCTCCAGGCCATCGCGCCCGGCGCGGCCTGTTTCCTGGTAATAGCCCTCAATGGACTTCGGCGTATCGTAATGGATCACGAAGCGCACATCCGGCTTGTCGATGCCCATGCCAAAGGCAATGGTCGCCACAATCACGTCCGCCTCCTCGTTCAGGAAAGCGTCCTGGTTGGCCATGCGCACATTGGCGTCAAGGCCGGCGTGGTAGGGCAGCGCCTTCACGTCGTTCACGCGCAGCAGCTCGGCAATTTCCTCCACCTTCTTGCGGCTCAGGCAGTACACAATCCCGCTCTTGCCCTTGTTTTTCTTGACGTACTGGATCAGCTGCTTCTTGGTATTGTGCTTGGGGCGTACCTCGTAGTACAGGTTGGTGCGGTTAAACGACGACTTGAACACCGACGCTTCGTCCATCTGCAGGTTGCGCTGTATGTCGAGCTGCACCTTAGGCGTGGCCGTGGCCGTCAGGGCAATAATCGGCAGGTTGCCGATCTGGTCGATAATACCACGGATGCGGCGGTACTCCGGGCGGAAGTCGTGGCCCCACTCCGAGATACAGTGGGCTTCGTCTATGGCAACAAAAGATATGTTAGAGGCACGCAGAAACTCCACCGTGTCCTCCTTGGTGAGTGACTCCGGCGCCACGTACAGCAGCTTCACCTCGCCGGCCAGCGTCTCCTTCTTCACCTTGTTCATCTCCGACTTAGAGAGCGTGGAGTTCAGGAACTGCGCGTTCACGCCGAAGGCGTTCAGCTGGTCTACCTGGTTCTTCATCAGCGCGATAAGCGGAGAGATAACGATTGCCGTGCCCGGCAGCGATAGAGCAGGTAATTGATAACACAACGACTTGCCCGCACCTGTCGGCATAATCACGAAGGTGTTCTTGCCGTTGATAATGTTGTTTATTATCAGCTCCTGATTCCCTCTAAATTGATTATACCCAAAAACTTCTTTTAATTTGTTTTTGAGATTTACCTCTTGTTGAATAGACATGAAATCTTAAAAAAATAATTCTTGTTGCACGCACTCCAGAAAGGGTGCCCTTACACAAATTTAACTTGAATCTCCCTAATAATATAGCCCTTACCGCAAAAAAAGTATTAACTGCCGAGGCCGACGCTATCGCCAGACTGGCGGATTTTATCGATGAAAGTTTTATTAATTGCGTTGAAGCCATTTTGCAGACCAGAGGTCGCGTTGTGGTGACGGGCATCGGTAAAAGCGCGAATATAGCCCAAAAAATCGTAGCAACCCTAAACTCCACCGGCACACCCGCTCTTTTCATGCACGCCGCCGACGCCATCCACGGCGATTTAGGCATGATTCAGCCGGAGGATTTTGTTATCTGCATCTCCAAAAGCGGCAACACGCCTGAAATTAAGGTACTTGTACCTTTGCTCAAGCGCAAAGGTTCCAGACTGGCAGCCCTTGTTAGCAGCACCGACTCTTACCTGGCCCAGAGCGCCGATTTTATACTGAATGCCAACGTGGAGCGGGAGGCCTGCCCGCACAACCTGGCCCCCACCACCAGCACCACGGCGGCCCTTGCCCTGGGCGATGCGCTGGCTGTGAGCTTGCTGGAGGCACGCGGCTTTAGCAGCGCGGATTTTGCCACCCTGCACCCGGGCGGCTCGCTGGGCAAGCGCCTTTACCTGAAGGTGGAGGATATTTATACCCAAAACGAGGCGCCCTGCGTAAAGGAGAACGCCACGCTGCGGGAGGTTATTATTGAAATTTCGTCTAAGCGCCTGGGGGCCACGGCTGTCGTTAGCAACGACTCAGAAAAATTGGTGGGCATCATCACCGACGGGGACCTGCGCCGCATGCTGAACAAGTATGAAAAAGTGGAAGGACTCACGGCCGCCGACATCATGACGCCGTCTCCGCTTACCATAGAACCTGAAAACTATGCGGCCGAGGCCATGGCCAGAATGCAGGCAAAAAGTATAACGCAACTCATTGTCACAAAATCAGGTAAATTCGAGGGCTTTATCCACCTCCATGATTTACTAAAAGAAGGACTCGTATAACATGAACAACAACACCTATGTGGTGATTATGGCCGGCGGCATCGGAAGCCGCTTCTGGCCCTACAGCCGCACGAACTACCCCAAACAGTTCCATGACGTACTGGGCATCGGCCAAAGTATGCTACAGACCACCGTGCAGCGATTCGCAGGCATCTGCCCCCCCGAAAACCTCTTTGTGGTCACCAACCGCGACTACGAGGCACTGGTGAAGGAGCAGCTCCCCGAATTCTCGGACAACCAGATTCTGCTGGAGCCCGTGGGGCGCAACACCGCCCCGTGCATCGCTTACGCCTCGTACAAAATCGCGCAGCTCAACCCCAAGGCCAACCTGGTGGTAACCCCGGCCGACCACGTGGTGCTGAAGCAGGATGTGTTTACGGAAGTGGTGAACGACGCGCTGGCTGCCGCCGACAAAGACGATGTACTGATAACCCTGGGCATTACCCCAAGCCGCCCCGATACGGGCTTTGGCTACATCCAGTACATCGACGATGAGCAGTCGAAGATAAAGAAGGTAAAAACCTTTACCGAGAAGCCTAACCTGGAGCTGGCCAAGATGTTTCTGGAGAGCGGCGACTTTGTCTGGAACTCGGGCATCTTTATCTGGAATGTGCAGAGCATCCTCAGGGCGTTCCACCAGTACCTGCCGGAGGTATCGGAGGTGTTTGAGGAGGGCATTAAAACGTACAACACGCCTCAGGAGCACAATTTCATTACCAGGGCCTACTCCCACTGCCGCAACATTTCCATCGACTATGGCATTATGGAGAAGGTGGACAACGTGTATGTGCTGCTGGCCGACATCGGCTGGTCTGACCTGGGCACGTGGAACTCGCTCTACACGATAAACGAGAAAGATGGGAACGGCAACGTGATAGACGGCAACGTGATGCTCTACGACACGACAGGCTGCATCGTTAAAACGCCTAAAAACCGCCTGGTGGTGCTACAGGGCATGCAGGATTTTATCGTGGCCGAGCATGACAACGTGCTCATGATCTGCAGACGGGAAGAGGAGCAGAAAGTGAAGGACTTCGTAGCCGATGCCAAATCCAGAAAGGACGGGGACTTTATCTAAGCTCAACCTAAAGTATAACTTGTAAAGTATAAAAGAGAAAGGGAAGCCGGTTTGATGCCAGCTCCCCTTTCTCTTTTATACTTTGTTACAGCAGCTCTGCGTGAAGTATAAACTCCCTCATAAGCTTTTATACTTTGCAGATTACGTACTTTGATGGATTAATACTTTACCAAAGTATAAACCCAACTTTCTGCCGCTATACTTCTTATGGTGTGTTGCGCCTACATTGGCTCCAGTTTGTTCAGGCTGGAGTACCCGCTGTCCTTCAGGCGCTGGCGCATGGCCTCGTAAAGTATAATGCCCGTGGCCACCGACACGTTCAGGGAGCTGATCTGCCCCATCAGCGGAATGCGCAGCCGCACGTCGGCGCGCTTCAGGTACTCCGGCGAAATGCCATCCTCCTCACTGCCCATCAGTATCGCCGTAGGGCCTACCATATCCACACTGAAGTCGGTTAGCTGATGCTCTGTCTTCTCCGTGCAGGCAACCACCTGGAAACCGTAGTCCTTCAGGTAATCGAGTGTTTCCTTGAGGTTTGGCTCGCGGCACACCGGCACCAGGTTCAGGGCCCCGGCGGAGGTTTTCATGGCATCGGCATTAATCTGCGCCCCGCCCCGGCTTGGGATCACGATGGCATGCACACCCATGCACTCGGCGTTACGGGCAATGGAGCCAAAGTTGCGCACATCGGTTACGCGGTCGAGTATGAGCAGCAGCGGGTTTACGCCCTGCTCAAAAAGTGCCGTCACTATCTCGTTCAGTGGCTGGTATGTGATCGGGGAAATCAGGGCCACAGCCCCCTGGTGGTTCTTGCGCGTCAGGTTGTTGAGTTTCTCCACGGGCACTGTCACCACAGGCACCTCCCGCCCTTTGGCCAGTTTTACAATCTCATCAGTAGTGGGATTCCGGGCGCCTCGCAGCAGGAAAATCTTCTCCAGTTCCTTTCCGGCCATCAGCGCCTCCAGTATGGGGCGCGAGCCAAAAATCATTTCGCTTTTTTCTTCTTTCGGGCCTCTGGCAACGCCAAAGCGGTTGCCTACAAATTTGTCTTTCCTGCTCTCCATTTTGCAACAGAGCTGTACCAGCTTTCTTCGTACTCACGGCGCCGGACCAGCTCATAATAGTTTTCGGTAAATTTATTCTCTTTTTTGGTAAAAACGAACTTGATGTAGGGAGAGGTCTCCGAGTCGCGGTAGATCCAGGTGATGTTGGGTCCCACCTGGCTGATGCTGCTCGGCCTTCCGTAAATAATGTAGATCATGCCGCGGTCTGTAGCCCAGCCGGCTTTGTGGGCAGTAAAGAGCTTGTTTGCCATCTCCACGCGCTTGTAGTACGTGCGGATCAGCTCCCTGGCCCGGCTCTCGTTGCCTCCCACCTCCAGCCAGAACGCGTCAACGGCCGCTTTAGGGTCCTGGGCCTTCATCAGCGACTCCCGCTCCTGCGCGGTGGTAAGGTAAATCAGCGGCGGGATGAGCTCGGCGGCTTGGGTAACGTAAGGGTACTTGCCCGGCAGCGCCAGGATTCCCCTGGCAAAACTCGACTCCGGGTTAAACAAGTATAAGCCCTCCTGCGCAAGACTCAGCGTATCGGAGGTGGTAAGGGTATCTACGCCTACTGCAGCCAGTGTGCGCGGCACGGGGGGCTTGGTCATACTCATGGGTGGGGCCGCAGGCATGAAGTCCAGCTCATAGCGGCTTACGGGTATAATGCTGTCTGCGGCACTGTAGGAGCGCACCAGCAGCTTATCGGAGGTGGTGACGTAGTTCTGGTATAGCGGCTTGCCTGCGCTGGTGGTAAGGAGGTACCCCTTTTGCATCATGGCGCGCTGCAGCGGCACCCTAAACTCCACGCCCATGCGCTCCTGGCTCGATAGCACCTCCCATAACTGTAGGTGAAGCACGTTTGGCTCCTGCACTACACGGCCCGGCAAAGAGAGTTTAATGTGCAGCTGCCCCTCTACATCGGTCAGCCTTCTGTCAGGCAGGTTTATCGAGTCCTCCAGGACCACGGCATCCCGCTCCGACAGGCCCGTTCTCACAGCATACTCATAGGAAGATGAGGCCTGCAGCACATCCAGCACCTGGCGCACATCCTCAAACTTGAGGAGCAGGTGCAGGCTGTCGTTACTTGCGTAGTAGCTGTGCTGCATGGTGATCTCAGGCATGGCCTGCTGCCTTACCTGGGCAGGTGCCGGGCTGGTGTAACTGCTGTAGCCGCTTCTGCCGCCGCAAGCACACAGCATGCAAAGTATGATAAAACACAAGTACCTCATCTTAAAGCAAGTATAAGTATGATTCTTTACAAAAGCCAAACCCGGACTGACATAAGACAATCCGGGTTTTTGTACTGCTTATAGTTGAATTTTGTTTAGCGTCTCATGCGCTGCAAGTATAGCCTGAACTGCTGCTCCAGCTGCGCAGCCCGCTCATCTTCGCCCAGTTGCTGGGCAGCGCCAACCAGCTGCTGCATAATAATCATATTTACCTGTATCTCCTGCTCAAACAGAGGGCCTTCGGCAAAGTAATAATCCAGTGCCCGCTGCGACTCCTTCGCCATGAGTTCCAGCAGCTCGGTAGCCTTCTCGTTCTCGCCGAGCGCTTCGTAAATCGGGATGAACTGTGGCGTATAGTAGTCGTAAGGCACCGTCTCCAGTGGCAGTACCTTAAAGCAGTGCTCCACAATCTCCCTGGCGCGCTCCTCGTTGCCGTCTTCCAGGTAGGCTACGGCCAAGGTGGCAAACTTATCCCTGGCGTTGGCCGAGAAGCGGTAGTAGTTCTCGTCGTAGAAGATGTCCTTACGGTCAAAGTTGCGGAAGGAGAACTTCTTCATCAGGTTCTCATACATAACCTCCTTGTTCACGTTGCCACCCTCTTCTTCCGTAGCCTTAACCGGCACCACGCGGTAGGCCAGGCCTTCCAGCTGGAAGAAGTCAGACAGGCCAATAAAGTCGGCGCTGTTCACAGTAGTAGAGAAGTAGATCGGGCGCTCCCAGTTGTTGGTAGCCAGCAGATCCAGTATCACCAGGTGCTTTTTCTCCAGCAGCGATTTGGTGATTGTCCACTGCATGCGGTCCACAATCTCATCCTCGCGGTCTGCCGACACGATGTCCATAGCGGCCACCTTCTCTTTGTCCACGTTGAGGAAGAAGTTGCGCGTTGGCATGGTGAGCAGGGTGCCGCTCGTGTACTGCGCCTGCAGGGCCGGGTGGTTTTGCTTTATCAGGTTGATATACTGCTTCAGGTCGATGCCGGCGGCCACCTGCGGACGCTCCATGTAGGGCAGGAAATCGTTGGTGCCTTGGCGGTAGCTTTCCATTCCCAGCGTCAGCGGCCACGGATCAGACTTGTAGGCCTGGTCCATCATCTGGTCGATGTACCAATCGGTGTTGAGGTAGCTGAGTACAGCCACGCGCACATCGGTACGGTAACCCTCTACCTCCTGGGCATACCACAGCGGGAAGGTGTCGTTGTCGCCGTTGGTGAAAAGTATAGCGTTCGGCGCGCAGGAATCCAGCAGGTTCTTGGCCGAATCTACGGAGTGGTAGCGGTCAGAGCGGTCATGGTCGTCCCAGCCTTCGGCAGCCATAATACCCGGCACCAGCAGGCCAATCACAGTTGCCAGCGCAGCACGGCCGGCGTGGCTCTTCAGCACCTTACCCAGCAGCTCTGCCAGTCCCATTACCCCCAGGCCAATCCAGATACTGAAGGCATAGAACGAGCCGGCAAAAGTATAATCCCGCTCGCGCGGTTCCACCGGCGGCTGGTTCAGGTACAGGGCGATGGCCATACCCGTAAAGAAGAACAGCAGGCCGATGATAAAGGCATCCTTCTCATCTTTGCGCACATGGTAAATAAGCCCGATGATGCCCACCAGCAGCGGCAACAGGTAAAAGCAGTTGCGGGCCTTGCTCTCCAGCACGCGCGACGGCGCATTCGGGTCGTCCTTGCCAAACCATAGCACTCCCGCATTCTGGATATCACTCTCGCGCCCTACGAAGTTCCACAGGAAGTAGCGCCAGTACATGAACCCGAGCTGGTAGTTAATGAGGAAGCTCATGTTCTGGCCAAAGGTCGGCGTCTGGCCTTCCCGCAGATCAACCCACTTCTTATAAGCGGAGATATGCACAGGCTGGTCGCTGTAGATACGCGGCAGGAACACGTTATCCTTGGAGGCGTAAACAGGCTCTATCTTTTTGCCGGCCACAATATACTTGTCTTTGCCCTTCACGTAGCGCGGCGCCCCTTCTTTCTGGTCCACTGGCTGCGCGTTATACTGCGGCCCGAACAGCAGCGGACGATCGCCGTACTGCTCCCGCTTCAGGTAAGACACAAAGGACATGATGTCGTCCGGGTCGTTTTCGTCAATGGTCGGCTCGTAAGACGAGCGGATCGGAATCATCAGGTAAGACGAATAGCCGATCAGCACGAATGCCAGGCTAAGCAGCGCCGTGTTAAGGATGCGGTTGTTCTTCTTGATAGAGTACAGAATGCCGTACACCAGCGCCCCCACAAACAGGATCAGGAAGAAAATGATGCCAGAGCCGAACGGAAGCTTGAAGTCGTTTACAAAATGCACCTCAAACCAGCCAGCCACCGACGGCAGCCCCGGGATAACGCCCCAAAGGATGGTCACGACAATAACGGCGCTGATGGCGAAGGCGATAACGCCTCCCCAGAAGCTTGGTTTGTATAAGCGGAAGTAGTAAATAAACGCCAGGGCCGGAATCGTTACCAGGTTGAGCAAGTGGGCACCGATGGAGAGGCCTACCAGGTAAGCAATCAGGATCAGCCACTTATCAGAGTGCGCCTCGCCTGCTTTGATTTCCCAACGCAGCATGGCCCAGAAAACAATAGCCGTGAAGAAGGAGGACATGGCGTATACTTCTGCCTCTACCGCCGAGAACCAGGCTGAGTCGGAGAAAGTATAGGCAAGCGCTCCTACCACGCCGCTTCCCATGATCAGCCACACATTGCCTGCTGTTGGCTCCTGCCCCTGGTTTACGAGCACCTTGCGCGCCAGAATGGTAATGGTCCAGAACAGGAACAGGGAAGTAAGGGAGCTACAGATGGCGGATAGCAGGTTGACCCACCAGGCTACCTGGGTCGGGTCGGAGGCGAACATAGAGAACAGCCGGCCTACCAGGAGGTAAAACGGCGCCCCCGGTGGGTGTGGCACCAGCAGCTTGTAGGAACAGGCAATAAATTCGCCAGCATCCCAGTAACTGGCGGTTGGCTCCAGTGTAAGTACATACACGGCAGTGGCGATTAGGAACACGCCCCAGCCCACGAGGTTATTTACCTTCCGATAATCCGTCATAGTGTTTGTTGATTCAGCCCCGAAAATAATAAATTAATATAAAGGGCTGGCTAATTTTAGAAGATTGTAATAAAAAAGCCGGCACGATGTGGCCGGCTTTCTGTTATGCTGCTCCCGAAGGATTAAGTTATTTCTGTAGTACGAGTCGCTTTGTCTCCACGGTCTTGCCGTTTACCAACAGGCTGTAGAAGTATACGCCGGACGGCAGGCTGGACAAATCCAGATCTACCCGCGCTCTCTCGGATGGGGCTACTTCCTGCACGGCCAGCACCTTGCCTATGGTGTTGGAGATGCGGATCTTATAGTTATCGTTACCGGGAAGCGTCAGCGCCAGCCGGGTAAAACCGCGCGATGGGTTTGGATAGGCGTTGATGGAGGGCAGCGTTGGCTTGATGTCGTTGCCCGGGGCAAAAGCGGCCAGGGTAATGTTGGCATACATGCTCTTGTTCTGCTTCTTTTCCACCACATGGAACACCTGGCTCACTGCCGAGGCATATATTTTAGAGCAGGAATGGTCGTCCTTGTCCACAAAGTCAGGGCGGGCATTGTTGGCAGAAATTGGCAGGTTAGCCGCCTTCTCAGGCATCAGCTTCCAGAGGGTGTTGCCGCCTTTATAGGTTGGGGTAACCCCTGCAAAGCTCACAAAATGCGCGCTTACAAGGGTGGTCACTAATATCAGTTTAGTAAAAATTCTCATACAGTATCATCTTAGATATTATAGTTTAGCCACTACAATTCCGATTTTTCAAACCAAAGATAGCCTAAAAAGCCAAATCTGTAAATTAAATTTAAAAAATATTTGTAAACGTTCTCGCGGCGGTTACAACAATTACACACCGGTCAGCCTTCACAAAAATTATTCCTTTTTATACTTCAGAAGCCTGTGTTAACTTAAAAAACATGAGGAGCCCAGGGGAGGTGAAAGTATAAAGTATAAGGAGTATAAAAGCAGGAGGCAGAAACCTGCCGCGCAAGCATGCCGGCCGGTCTGTTGCCAGTCTATAGCACATGGGCAATTTCCTTCAGGTCGAAATACCGCAGTTCCTGCCCTATCTGCACGGCCAGCCTACCAGCCTCATCCACGCCCTGTATCTGCCCTTGCACCTGCTCGCTGCCAATTCTAAAAGGGTGCACTTCCTGGTAGCGGTATAGCCCCTGCAGGTACTCATACTTCAGGCGGGCGGTGTGGCCGCCGCGCAGCTGCAGGTAGCGCCTCTCCAGCAGTTCGAGCAGGCGGACGGTTAATTTCTCCAGATCCAAAGTATGGCCGCATACGTTAGCCACTGAAGTTGCCGTTGAAGATGCGAAGTGCGTTTGGTTCACGTTCAGGCCAATCCCGATGATACTGTGTTGCAAAGCATGACTATTTACAGTGTTTTCTATCAGAATCCCGCCAAGTTTCTTATCTTCAAAAAATAAATCGTTCGGCCACTTAACGCGTGCCTGCTGCAAGCCTTGTTCGCGCAGCAGGTCGAGCCCGGCCAGCGACACGGCCATGTTGAGGTAGAACTGCTGGCGCGCAGCCAGAAACGAGGGTGACAGAATTACAGAGAGGGTGATGTTCTGGCCCGGCTCGGCCTCCCAGGAATTGCCCCGTTGCCCCCGCCCCTGCGTCTGCCGGTGCGTAACCACGGTGCAGCCCTCTGTGGCTTCATTTTTGATAAGAAGCTGCTGAGCCTCTGAGTTAGTGGATGCACAGCTGGCGATAAAAAGCAGCTGTTGGCCTACAAACAGCGTATTAGGCAACATATAATTAGAGGAGAATTTAATACTTTTGTACATCAAATTTAAAGAGCACAAATGAAAGAAACCAAGGTTGAGGCTACTTCCGACATATTGGCAGAGCTGGTAGTGAAGGGCATGCAGGAGAAGAAAGCTTCCGATATTGTGGTGATGGACCTTAAATCACTTAAAAACGCTGTATCAGATTACTTCGTAATAGCATCCGCAAGCTCCGACACGCAACTCGATGCGATTGCCTCTTCCATTGAGGAAGAAATATACAAGGCGACCGGCCAGCATCCGTGGCAAACAGAGGGCCGCATTAACAAAGAGTGGGTGCTGCTGGATTATGTGGACGTAGTAGCACATGTTTTCCTGAAAGAAAAGAGAGAATTCTACGCGCTGGAGGAGCTTTGGGGCGACGCCAAGTTCAAGCACGTGGAGTCTGTCTAAAAACGCATCGGGCGTGGGCTAAACTTTTGTAGCCACCCCCTTGTTACCCATACAATCGATACCTAACTATCAATGGCAGAAAAGAATAACAATAAAGGCAACAACAAGAAGAAAAAGCCTATCATCCCGAACACGCCTCCGCGCCCTACCATGCAGCTGTGGATGCTGGCCGTGCTGATACTGCTGATCTTCGGACTGACCTACCTGAACAAGAGCAACTCCTCCAGAGAAACCACACAGCGCGACTTTGAGGAGATGCTGCTGAGCGGTGATGTGGACAAACTCACCATCGTAAACGGCAAAACCGTGGAAGTGTACCTGGACAGGGAAGCGCTTCAGAACGAAAAGTATAAAACCGAGCTGGGCGACCGTGGCCTGCTCACCATGGAGCAGGGGCCGCACTACCACTTCCAGGTAATTTCGGCTGAGTCTTTCAAGGAAGACCTGGACAAGCTGCAGGAGAACGTGCCGCGCGAGCAGCGCGTGCCGCTTACCCCGGAGACACGCACCGGCTTTGCTGACTTCTTCTTCCAGTGGGGCTTCCTGATCCTGCTGCTGTTTGGTTTCTGGTTCCTGATGCGCCGCGTAACATCCGGTGGAACAGGTGGTCAGATTTTCAACATCGGCAAGTCCAAGGCTGCCCTTTTCGACGCGGAGAACAAGGTAAAGATCACGTTTAAGGATGTGGCCGGCCTGGAAGAAGCGAAGGAAGAAGTGCAGGAGATTGTGGAGTTCCTCAAGAACCCGTCTAAATTTACCATACTTGGTGGTAAGATACCAAAAGGTGCTTTGCTGGTAGGCCCTCCGGGAACCGGTAAAACCCTGTTGGCGAAGGCTGTAGCCGGCGAGGCCGACGTTCCGTTCTTCTCCCTGTCGGGTTCCGACTTCGTGGAGATGTTCGTGGGTGTGGGTGCCGCCCGTGTGCGCGACCTTTTTAAGCAGGCCAAGGCCAAAGCGCCGTGTATCATCTTTATCGATGAGATTGACGCCATTGGCCGCCACCGTAGCCGCGGCGCCACACCAGGCGGCAACGACGAGCGCGAAAACACCCTCAACTCCCTGCTGGTGGAGATGGACGGTTTCGCCACCGACTCTGGCGTAATTATACTTGCCGCCACCAACCGACCTGATACCCTGGACTCTGCCCTGCTGCGCCCTGGCCGTTTCGACCGCCAGATCAGCATCGACAAGCCGGATATCAACGGTCGTACCGAGATCTTTAACGTGCACCTTGGCCCGCTTACCCTTGCTCCGGATGTGGACGCAAAGAAACTGGCCGCTCAGACTCCTGGTTTTGCCGGTGCTGAGATTGCGAACGTGTGTAACGAGGCTGCCCTGATAGCTGCTCGCCGCAACAAAAAGGCGGTAGACCAGCAGGACTTCAACGACGCCGTAGACCGCGTGATTGGTGGTCTGGAGAAGAAGAACAAGATCATCTCCCCTGAGGAGAAGAAAATTGTTGCTTACCACGAGGCAGGCCACGCCATTGCCGGCTGGTTCCTGGAGCACGCCGACCCATTGGTAAAGGTAAGCATCGTGCCGCGCGGTGTAGCCGCGCTGGGCTATGCGCAGTACCTGCCGAAAGAGCAGTTCCTGTACACCACCGAACAGCTGATTGATGAGATGTGCATGGCCCTGGGTGGTCGCGCCGCTGAGGAAATCGTGTTTGGTAAAATCTCGACCGGCGCTTTGAGCGATCTGGAGCGTATCACCAAGATGGCCTACAGCATCGTGACGATGTATGGCATGAACCCCAAGATTGGCAACGTGTCGTTCTACGACTCCAAGCAGTCTGAGATGACGTTCAGCAAGCCATACTCTGAGGCCACTGCCCAGACCATCGACGAAGAGGTGCGCCTGCTGATAAAGGCTGCCTACGACCGTACCATAGCACTGCTTACTGATAAAAGCCGTGAGCTGGAGGTAGTGGCACAGGAGCTGCTGGAGAAAGAAATCCTGTTCCAGAGCGACCTGGAGCGCCTGGTTGGCAAGCGTCCGTTTGATACCCTGACTACCTACCAGGCCCATACGGCAGGCACTGACCGCAGCCAGACAAAGAGCGAGGTAGAGCAGCAGCACCCGGTAGAGTTTGGCCAGACAGAGCACCCGGAGCAAGATCAGGGCAGCGTGCCAGGCACCCCTATCGGGAATAACGGCAGCCCTACTGCCGAGCACGATAACGTAAACTCGAAAACAGCTTGATTTAAACAGGCATGTACGAAGCAAAATCGAAAGAAATTGTATTAAGAAGAGTGAGAGAGGCGCTGGCTAAGTCGGCGCCTTTTCTGCCTCCTACCCCAGACTTCTCCTCGCCGCTGCACCAGGTAGTGCCGCTGGAGGACATGTCGATAGTCTTTGCGGAGAACTTCATCAAGAACGCGGGGGTGTTTGTATACTGCGAGAACGAGGAGGATTTCTTTGACCAGCTCTATGTGTACAAGCAAGAGCAGCAGCTGCAGCACCTCTACGTCTGGGAGCCCAACCTGCAGAAAGCCATTTATCAGGCAGGCATCGACTTTGTGGCCGATGAGGAAGCCTTTGTGCAAGGGGCAGAGGCCGGACTTACCACCTGCGAGGCACTCATTACCCGCACCGGAAGTATACTGGTGAGCTCGGCCAACGCCGGCGGCCGCCGCCTGAGCGTCTACCCCGCCACGCACCTGGTCATCGCCAAAGCCAGCCAGCTGGTACCGGACATCAAAGATGGCCTGCAGCGCGTGCGCGACAAGTATAAAGAGAACTTCCCGTCGATGGTATCGCTGGTGAGTGGCCCCAGCCGCACCGCCGACATCGAGAAAACCCTTGTGATGGGCGCCCATGGCCCCAAGCAGCTAGTCTTATTCCTGATTGATGACCTTCCGCATTAACGAGTTAGCGCCAGGTAAAAAAGTATACTTCGCTTCCGATTTCCATTTGGGTGTGCCTGATGCCAAAAGCAGCCTGGCCCGCGAGAAGAAAATAGTGCGCTGGCTGGAGATGGCCAGACAGGACGCCGCCGCCATACTTTTGCTGGGCGACATCTTCGATTTTTGGTTTGAGTATAAACACGCCATCCCGAAAGGTTACGTGCGCTTACAGGGCAAGCTAGCAGAGCTGACGGATGCTGGTTTGCCCGTCCTCTTTTTCACGGGAAACCATGACATGTGGATGTTTGACTACTTCCCGAAGGAACTGAATATCCCCATCATCCGCGAGCCTATCTCCACCCACATCGGCGGCAAATCCTTTTACATCGGCCACGGCGATGGCCTCGGCCCCGGCGACCATACTTACAAGGTGCTCAAGAAGGTGTTTGACAACAAGATGTGCCAGTGGCTCTTTGCCCGCATCCACCCCAACACCGGCATAGGAATTGCTAATGCATGGTCAAAACGCAGCCGCATCAGCAATGTGGAGAAGGACGAGAAGTTTTTCGGGGAGCGGGAGTGGCTGGTGCAGTATAGCCAGGAAGTGGAACAGCGGCAGCACCACGATTACTACGTGTTCGGTCACCGCCACCTGCCCCTGGAGATGCCGATTGGTGACAATGCCCTGTATGTGAACCTGGGTGAGTGGGTAAACTTCTGCACCTACGGCGTGTATGACGGAAATAAACTGGAACTGAAGACCTTTGAAGACTAGGAGAACCATACTCATACTTTGGCTGGCGCTGCTAACGCCGCTACTGGCGCAGGCGCAGGATACCCTGCTGGCGCCCGTGCTTTCCTTTAGCCATCGTATCAGCATCAGTTCCACCACCACCATCTCTCAGGACCGCAACGGCAACATCTACCTCCTGGACGAGCGGCAGAACCTGCTGCGCCTCAACCCTGCCGGTCAGCCCATGGACACCTACTCCCCGCCCGCCCGTGGCCGCATCAGCAGCATCCACGCCTGGAACCCGATGAAGATTATGCTCTTTTATGAGGGAAGTCAGGAAATCACCTTGTTGGACCGCTTTCTGCGCCCCATCAGCACCACCGGCCTGCTGAACCTACAGTACGAAGGCACGGCCAAAGTAGCCGCCCCCGCCGGTGACCTTGGTTACTGGCTCTTTGATGAGACAAGGCTGTCGCTGGGTAAGCTGGACCCAAGCACACGGCAGTTATCCGTAGAAACCCCACTGAACCTGCTGCTGAGCCAGGAGCAGTTTGATGTGCGCCAGCTGCGCGAGTACCAGAACCTGGTGTACCTGCTCGATTACAACAGCGGCATCCTTATCTTCGACAACCTGGGCAACTATAAAAAAAGGATTCCCATTGATGGCTTGCGCCACATCGGCTTCCGCAACAACGAGTTATACTTTGTAAAGGAGGGCAAGCTATACTTCCTCGACCTGTACTCCACCAAAGAGCGTGTGCTGGAGCTGCCGCAGGAGCAGGTGTATATCTCAGCTTTGGTAGGCGACAAGCAGTTATACCTGTTCACCAAAAACGCGGTGGAGGTATACTCCCTGGAGTAGCTTACTTTTCGCCGGAGAAAACCTTCAGCCCCACCACACCAGCAATAATCAGCAGGATGCAGATAATGCGGATAAAGTCGCGCGGCTCGTTCAGGAAGAAGATGCCCAGTATAGCCGTGCCGGCTGCCCCGATTCCAGTCCAGATGGCGTAAGCGGTACCCAGCGGCAGCGTTTTCATGGCCTGGGCCAGCAGTATAAAGCTCAGAATCATCACCACAACGGTTACCACGCTCACGCCTATTTTGGTAAACCCCTCGCTATACTTCAGCCCGAAAGCCCAGCCAACCTCGCAAATCCCGGCCAGGATCAGGTAAAACCATGCCATGTTCATAGGTAATTCCTTTTTAGTTAAGCCGCAAAGGTACGTAAATACCCCATTTCTATACTTTCTCCGGTATAGGCATTAGCATTTCGTACTGCCTTAGGAGCAGGGTGATGTTGCGGCCCTGCAGAAAAGAGATCGTACTTTGGGCAGTGTCTTCAATGTTGATAAACATCAGGGAGGGGGCCTCCACCTGCTGCGCTGCCGCCCGCAGAAGCGCTGTGCCAATGCCTTTTCCGCGCCACTCCCGGCTTACGGCCAGTTGCGCCACCGCCCCATTTTTCCGGAAAACTGAGATGTAGCCAACCACCTCCCCGCTTGCGGCGCGGGCTTCCAGTGTTCTGGACTGGTTTATACTTCTGCCCAGCGCCTCCAGGCTGTTCTGCCAGGTTGGCTTCACGTCCCAAAAGCTAGAGAGGGCAGCAAAGTCCGGTTGTGCCGCCTCCAGGATGTTGATCCCGACAGGAGGAGAGGCTTCTAGAAGCAAGTCCTGTTTCAGCGCCCGGAAGCAGCTAAGGGAGCGGGTGATGCGAAAGCCTATTTTCTCATAGGTTTTGAGTGCGGGCGCATTTCCCTCAATCACCTCCAGCAGGCATTGCCTCACCCCGCTTTTGCGCAACTTTGGCAGCAGGAAAGCATACATTTGCTGCGTCAGGCCCTGCCCCCTATACGTTGGCACCACGCCCGTGCCGGCATTGTAAGCCGTTAGCTCACCCTGCCAATCGCCTAAGGCCGTAAGTATAAACCCCGCCATTTCCTCCCCATCAAAGGCCGCCACGCAAAACGCCGGCACAATCCCCTCCCGCTCCACCTTGTCCTTCAGCTGTTCCTCACTCAGTTGCACCGGCACCACATAGTCGGCAAAGGCTTTCAGGAAAGTCTCCCGCACCTGCGGCAGGTCCTGCGGGGTAAGGAAGGAGAGGCGGAGGTTGAGCATGGGGTAAATTATAATAAGACTGATGTTGATAGCATTTACGGGAAGAAGGCTAGCGTAAGTATAACGGGATGCTTCGATTATGCTTGTACATCATCCATAGGAAGCATAAGCAACCCTATTCAAAAACAGCTACCTTTGCAAAGCAAAGTTATACTTTCCATCTGAAGGCTCTACCCCAAAAGCTCCTTGTATGAACGTATTCGTAATCCCATCCTGGTTTCCATCCAAAGACCGCCCTCTCAGTGGGACCATGATAAAGGAGCAGATCGAAGCTTTTTGTCAGTACTACCCCTCCGTTAATATGGGTGTCAGTATATGGGGGCAGCAGGAGGAGGAGTATCTTTTATGGACAAAAGATTATTTCCGAAACCTGAAGAAAATCTTAGCAGCAGATCGGGCTCCATACCACACAAAGCTTCTCCCCAACCTAAAAGTATACCACAGCCCTACCTTTACCTGGTCAAGAAAGTTTTTGAATGGGAATACACGAAACATTTTTCAAGCAAATATCAGGAATCTTAAAACTTTCGAAGCAGAGCATGGGCCTGTCGATCTTATTCATGCGCATGTGGGCTACCCGGCAGGTATTATAGCCATGCAAGTAGCTGAGAAACTGCAAAAGCCTTTCTGCCTTACTGAGCACATGGGCCCTTTCCCTTGGAAACACACAACAAACAAGAAGGGAAAGTTAACCAGTTACTACAAAGCTCCTTACCTTAAAGCGGCCGTGAACATTGCTGTCAGCCCTTTTCAGGCGGAGATGATGCACAGGCAGGGTATCGACAACATTAAAGTGATTCCCAACTTTGTAGACGAAAAGATTTTTATCCCTGCGCACGAAAAACAGCCTGAGCCGGAGTCCTACACGTTCTTTTCACTCTCATACATTGCGCCTAATAAGGGAACTGACGTGGTGGTACGGGCAGCAGGTGAACTACTCAGAAAGTATAAAAATGTAACGTTCAGGATGGGTGGAGGAGGTCCGTTTCTACAGAGTTGCCAGGCGCTAGCCGCTGAACTTGGCATAGCAGAGCACTTTACCTGGCTTGGAGATACTGATCGGGAAACAGCCTTACAGGAATTTCAGAAGTGCGATGCCTTTGTACTGGCCAGCCAGTACGAGTCTATGGGAATCGTGTATGTGGAGGCCATTGCCTGCGGAAAACCGATTATTGCTACCAAGTGCGGAGGTCCTGAGGCTACTGTAACTCCTGCCAACGGCCTGTTGGTAGAGAAAGACAATCCAACAGAGCTTGCGCAGGCTATGGAGCACATCATGACGCACCGCCATAAGTATGACAGCGATACTATCAGAGAGGATTTTCTGCGACGCTTCTCCACCCAGGCTGTAGTTCCGAGACTATTTGACCTTTATCACGAGATTATACAAGGCAAAAACACTAAGGCGTAAACTTTCTGCGGCCTAGAAGCAATAGTGATGCACCTCCGACAAGTATAATTCCTCCTGAGATAAAAGCCTTTATAACGGCAGATACATCTGCAGCAAAGTATACGGCCACTAACATTGCAACAGTCGCAGAGAGCCAATAGGCGGGATAAAAATTCACCTTCATCAGTTTTGTAACGCTCTTCAGGTAAAAGCCACTATACCCCATGTACATGAGCGCGGCGAAAGTGGTAAAGGCGGCAGCCTTAATTCCATATACTGGTAAAAGCACGAGGTTTAAAAGCACGTTACCTGCTCCGGCCACGAAAGAAATTTTCCACAGTTCTCCTGTTTTCTCCTTATAGGCAAGTATACTTTCAACTGCTAAGTGCATGGGTCGGTAGTTATAGCCCATCAGGATGATAATAGCCAAGGGGTAGGCTTGCCGCAACTCATCGTTTCGGATCAGAAGTCTAAAAACCTCCTTCATCCAAAGCGCGACCAGTGAGGTCACCGTCAGGAACAGCACCTGTAGTATAAGGGTGGTCCGCCATACTTCCTGCTGCCCTTTCTGCTCAGACGGACCGGCATATAGGGCCAGGTACATAGGCCTTGCTGCCTGCTCAACGGCATATGTCGCCCCCGAGAAGTATAAACCAAAGCTTGAGGCAATGTTGTAAAAACCTATCCTTTGCACAGGTACCCGCAGCACGTCCATCACCAGTCTGTCTGACGCATCGAGCAGGAAGGAAGACAGATGGTACGGAATGGTGGGTACACTCACCAAAAGGGAAGATTTAATGCGGTGCAACTTAAACCGAAAGACAGGCCACAGCTGCTCTCTCCAATAAACGGGATATACATAAAACAGGAAACTAACGCATATTCCTACAAACCCCGCATAAAACCACCCCATGTACCCCATGCGCAGATGGGCAATAAAGTAGATATTCAGCGCCACCGTCAGGGACCCAACCACAAAAGACTGTATGGAAATCAGGAGGGGACGCTGTTGCATCTGGTAGTGAAAACCGCCAAAAAAGATAGTATGGTTCAGGAGAAAGGCCGGCACAACCTGCAGCAGTATGATTTCCCATCGGTTGGCAGCGGCATCGTCGGGTATGCCAAAGTATAATACAGCCGTGAGCACAGCATTGTATACAACCGACCATAGTATGAAAAAACCATGCACCTGCCGCCACACCCATTTATACCGCGTCGGGTGCTTTACAAACGTATTGCCCAATACCACGCTCAGCCCCAGCGACTGCACCACCCCAAGCGCCGTGACGTAGGCCGTTACAACGCCTGCCACACCGTAGTCGGTGGTGGTGAGGTAAGGGGTGATAACAGGTAGGGCTAACACCCCGGCCACACGCGGTAATTGCGCAGCCAGCCCATAAATCGCCGCATGAGAGAGTAACTTCCGAAGCATCGGTTAAAATTATACTTTATTTTGCAGTGGGTAGCATTCTGAGACTTTTTTCGTAAATAGCTCCATTACTTTCAGAGCAACGCGGCACCATTGCCCTCGTAGTGTTGTTGCCATACTTGTACTTTTAGGAGGCACAAAAGCAAAAGCCTAAATTTTTAGTATATTTGTTGATTACTGATTTTGAAAACAAGAATTAGCCTAGCTATATAAAGGAGATACAATTGTGGGATGTAGTTCATGTTCTAGTGGCGGATGCAGCACCGGTTCCAAACCGGGCGGCTGCAAAAGCAACGGCGGGTGCAGCACGGGAGGCTGTAACCGTTTAAACGTCTTCGACTGGCTCAGCGACATGGATATTCCAACGTCGTTTGAGGAGTTCGATATTGTAGAGATAAGATTCAAGGGAGGTCGGAAAGACTTCTTTCGTAATATAAACCGGCTGGACCTGACCACCGGCGACGCCGTGGTCGTGGATGTGCCCAACGGCCATCACATTGGCTTTGTGTCGCTGAAGGGGGAGCTCGTGCGCCTGCAGATGCTTAAAAAGAAAGTGGATAATAATGAGGAAATCCGCAGCATCTACCGCATCGCCACGGAGCGCGACATGGAGAAGTTTAACGAGGCCCGCGACCAGGAAGGCACCACCATGTACCGCAGCCGCGAGATAATCCAGCAACTTGGCCTGAAGATGAAGCTTTCGGATGTGGAGTACCAGGCCGACAGAAGCAAGGCCACTTTTTACTACTCTGCCGATGATCGCGTGGACTTCCGCGATCTGATTAAGAAGCTGGCCGAAGAGTTCAAGATCCGCATCGAGATGCGCCAGATAAGCCTCCGCCACGAGGCAGGGCGCCTGGGCGGTATCGGTTCCTGCGGCCGCGAACTGTGCTGTTCTACCTGGCTGACCGATTTCAAAAGCGTTTCCACCACGGCGGCGCGCTACCAGAACCTCTCGCTGAACCCCAGCAAACTGAGCGGCCAGTGCGGGCGCCTCAAGTGCTGCCTCAACTACGAGCTGGAAACTTACATGGAGGCCCTGAAAGATATCCCGACTGTAAACCGGCCTTTGCAGACGCAACAGGGAGACGCCATCCTTCAGAAAACCGACATCTTCAAACGCATGATGTGGTTTGGCTACAGGGGCGACAATAACTGGTATCCTGTGCCGGTAGAGCGCGTGCAGGAGATACTCGAGCAGAACGCGAAAGGCGTTGTGGTAGAGACTTTATTGGTTGAGCCGGAAGAAGTGCCGAATCAGAACGAGTTTGTGTCGCAGGTGGAGGGCAGCCTGGAGCGCCTCGACGACAAGTTCAAGTCTAAAAAGAAGAAAAAGAAGAAAAAGAAAAAATCGGGCGGCGCCGCTACTCCTGAGCAGGCACAGCCGCAGCAGGAAAAGGTAGCAGAGGCACAGCCACCGAACAAGGAAAGGCAGGAACGGCCGCAAGCGCAGGCGCCAGCCACGGCCGAGCAGGGAGAGCAGCGCGCTCGCCGCCAACGCCCGCCCCGCAACCGAAACAAAAACAAAGCGGCCCAGGAAGGCGGTGAGCCCCGTGACAATGCGCCGGCGGCAAGAGAGCCACGCGAACCCAGGGAGCGCCGCGAGAAGCGCGAGCCAAGGGCTGTGCCCCCGGCAGCTGAGGGGGCACCAGAGGCAGGCGGCCAGCCGCAACAGGGCGGCGACCAAAAGCCACGGAAGCGCTCACGCAAGCCTTTCAGAGGCAAAAAACAGGACCAAGGCAATAAACCACCACGCACTGATGCATAAAACAGTATGGATGTGGGCAGCAGCACTCGTGCTGCTGCTCTCCGCCTGCGACCCTGCCCGGGTATATGAGCAGAACATTGACTTGCCGCAAGGCAACTGGCAAATAGACAACGCGCCTGTTTTCGAGTTCGAGATAAAGGATACGACCCAGGTATACGATGTATACTTCAACGTGCGCTACAACCTGAAGTATGACTATTATAACCTATACTTAAGGCACCAGCTCTACGGCCCCGATAGCGTACAGGTCTCCTCGAAACTGCACGAGGTGCTGCTGATGGACTCCAAGACGGGCAAACCGCTCGGCAACGGATCCAGCGATATCTACGACCTGCAGGCGCTTGCCCTCGATAACATTAAGTTCCCTAAACAGGGCATATACAAGCTCCGCCTGACGCAGTACATGCGCCGCGACCCCCTGCCCCATATACTGGCGGTTGGCGTGCGTGTAGCCACCAGCTCAGAAGCCGAGTAAACACTCCAGCAGAAACACAATCGCCCCGGCGCCTATACTGGCTAAGCCGGGGCGATTGTGCTTTTATACCCCACTTTACACCTACCACCCGCATCCCTATCACGTAAGAGATAGCGTCGGCAACTTATATTTGCCAAACAAAGTAATGCAAAAACACCTGCACTAAAGAACTCCTAACTCGGATGCAAAATACTTTAATCATACTTGGGTTTGTTTTCTCCCTTTTCTCCTTTCTTCCCCTTATATCATCGCCCCTTTGGTGGATACGGATACTCGATTTCCCGCGACTGCACATAGCTATTCTGCTCACGCTGGTACTGGTGGCCTATGCCGCCCTGTATGGCGTGCAGGATATTGGCGATGGCCTGATGCTGCTGGTATGGGTGGTTGCCCTGGTCAACGAGCTGCGCTTTATCATCCACTTCACGCCACTGGTAAAGGTGGAGGCGCTGCGCACTGAACACAAGACACCGGCCAATGCCTTCACGATGATGATCTCCAACGTGCGGATGGTGAACCGGGAGTATGACAGGTTTCTAAAGCTTGTACAGGAAGTACACCCTGACATGCTGATCATGAACGAGCCTGACCAGGCCTGGCACGACCATGTGTGTAAAGTGCTCGACAAGCACTACCCCTACTCTATCAAAAAGCCGCTGGACAACACCTACGGCATGCTCTTCTGGAGCAAACTGAAACTGCACGAATCCGAAATCAGGTTTATGGTGGAGGACGACATTCCCTCGTTTTATACTTGCGTAGAGCTGCCCTCCGGCGATAAGTTCAGCCTGTTTACGGTGCACCCGCAGCCACCGCGCCTGATGCTGAACACTGAGACCCGCGAGGCAGAGTTGCTGCTGGTGGCCAAGCAGGCTAAAAAAGTGTCCCACCCTGCCGTGGTGGCCGGCGACCTGAACGATGTGGCCTGGTCTAATACGACGAAGCTGTTTAAGGAGATAAGCGGTTTGATTGACCCGCGCGTGGGCCGGGGCTTTTACAACACCTACAATGCCCACATCCCCATCTTCCGCTACCCCCTGGACCACGTGTTTTACGACCCGGCCTTCCGGCTGGTGAGTTTGCGGCGCCTGCCTGCGTTTGGCTCAGACCACTTCCCGATGCTGGTGACGCTAAACTATGAACCGCACCGGGAGCACGAGCAGGAGCACCCGCGGGCCGACCAGGAGGATAAGCAGGAGGCCAATGAGCTGATACAGGAAGGTTTGGAGAAAGGAGAAGAGCGCAGCCAGGAAAAGCAAAACGGTCCCCGCGCCAAATAAAAAACCCGCCCAGGCAAACCTGGGCGGGCAAAAGACTTTTACAATGCCTTGCGGCTATTGGCAGCTATACTTAGATTCTCTCTACGTTGATAGCGTTCAGACCTTTTTTACCATCTTTAAGCTCGTAAGATACACGGTCGTTCTCACGAACCTCATGCGTCAGACCAGTCTGGTGCACGAAGATGTCCTGATTCGTCTCATCATCAACGATAAAACCGAAACCTTTTGATACATTGAAGAATTTTACTTTACCTGTCTTCATTAGAATAAATAATTAATAAATATGAGCAAAGGTAAGTATAACTTCCGGATTCCTAGCAAGTATTCGACTAAATAAACAACAAAAACATCATCAGGCACTTAGCCTTTCCCTGCTCCTACCAGTCTGCTTAGTGGCCTTATACTTTGCGCTGCCCCTGACGGGCGGCGGCTTTTCCCCTGCCGTTGCCCCGGCTAAAACCTGCGGCCTCAGAAAGAATGCACATCGATATAGTAATAACCATGTGCCCTATGGTTCGTATAGCTAAAACGTTCTGTTACACTTGAAAACCGCTATTATCACGGAAACTTTAAGGGTAACGGCAACATAAATCCAGCGCCGGATTTTTACTCCCGACGGTGTTGGAGCAGTGCAAGACAGGGAGGGAAACAAACTTATTTAACGTCAACTATAAACTCTAGGAGAACAGAACTATGAAAGACACTGAGAAAAATCAGAGCACGGATCAGAATTCCAACCTGTCAGGCAGCTCCTCCAGCAGCATGACACCAAGCTCTTCCAGCTCATCGGGCAGCATGTCCGGCACATCGAGCGGCAGCTCCACTACAACAGGCAGCTCCAGCTCCACCCCTAAGAGCGGCAGCTCTTCCAGCAAGACAACCGGCTCAACCAGCAAGTCTTCTACTACAAAAGCCAAGTCTGGCTCTACCTCCAAAAAAGAAGGCAAGTCCACCAGCAGCACATCAGGTAAATCCGGCAGCACTGATTCCATGTCAGGCAGCTCCGATACGTCATCAGACCGCAACAGAAACCTCTCCGACCAGGGCAACTATGGCTCCATGTCGAGCGGCTCTTCGCAGAGTTTCCAAGGCTCCGGCCAGGGCATGAACCAGGACTGGAATAGCCAGAACCAGGGCCAAGGCCAAGACTGGAACAGGGGCCAGCAAGGGTACGGCAGCCAGGGGGGCTATGGGTACGGGTCGCAGCACGGTAATTACGGAGGCCAGAGCGGCTACGGTTACCAGGGCGATTACGGCTCGCAGAGCAACTACGGCAGCCAGGGCTCCCAGGGTGGTTATGGATCGCAAGGCAGTTATGGCGCCTCCCAGCAAGGAGGCTGGGGCTCTCAGGGAGGCTATAACTATGGCAACCAGGGCGGCATGGAAGGCAACCGCATGCGCTCCCAGGACCAGTACTCCAGCGATATGTACGGCAGCCGCGGCGGCATGCAGGGCGGCTACCAGGACCGTGAAGGCGACTTCCAGGGTGGCTACGGTGTGATGAACGACCAGGGCGGCATGGGCCGCTACAACCAGCAGAGCGGCATGGGCGGCTACGGCAGCCAGGGCCGTTACGGCTCGCAGGGTGGCTACGGCTCTTCCTCGCAGGAGCGTGGCATGCAAGGCAGCCAGGGCAGCGGTAGCTACGGCTCCGGCATGTCAGGATCATCAGGCAGAAGCGGCGGCTACGGCCAAAGCAGCGGCCAGGGCCATCAGCAGAGCTACGGCCAGGGCGACTATGGCCAGCGCATGGGCTACGGACAGCAGAGCGGCTATGGCAGCAGCCAGGGGGGCTATGGTTCCAACTCAGGCATGTCGGGCAGAGGCAGCAGCGGTATGCAGGGCGGCTACGGCGACAGAGACCGCTACGGTTCTATGGGCTATGGCTCCAGCAGAGGCATGAGCGAGTACGACAGAGACGACCGCGGCTCTCAGCGCGGCTGGGATTCCCAGAGCTCTATGCAGGGCGGCTACGGCAGCCAGGGAGGCTATGGCTCCAGAGGCGGCTCTTATAACGATGAGTATCGCTCCGGCCGCTATGGCTCTCAGGGCAGCGACTACGGCCAGCAGGACTACGGCAGAGGCGGCAGCTATGGCTCGTCTTCCTCTTACGGCAGGTCCTCTTCCGATAGAGACAGAGGCGGCTACGGCGACAGCAACTATAGCAGCGGCATGAGCGGTGGCTATGGGTACGGCTCAGGCAGCGGCATGCAGGGCGGCTACGGGGGCTCGTCAAGAAGCGGCATGGGCAGTGGCTCTAGCCAAGGCGACTCCGGCCGTTACGGGCAGAGCGGCTATACTGCCGGCGGGTATGGCCAGGGAGGCTACGGCGGAGACGAGAGCCGCTATGGGTCCATGGACAGCAGAACATCGTACTACAGCGATAACCGTGGCTCAAGCTCGCGTGAGAACTTCCGCAACCAGGACGACTCTGACAGAGATCAGTTCCAGACACGCCGCAGCGACCGTTACCGTAACCTGGATGAATAGCAATAGCTAAACCAGCATAAAAATCCCCTCCTGATACTTTCAGGAGGGGATTTTTATTTTTACAGTTATGATGCTCCGTTAAAGTATAAATCTTACACAAAGCAATCCCGGTGGTCTTGCAGAAACTGGCGCATGGTGTGCGGCTTACGGCCCACGATTTTCTCCACCGTGTCAGTGGTTTGGGTAAGCTTGCCTTCCTTTTGCAGCGTGTAAAGCTCCACCATGGCATTAGCCATAGCGTCGGGCATGCCGGTGCCGGTCATCCCCTGCTTTATGGCGGCTTCCGTTAGGTCAATGTAGTCTACCTGTTTGCCAGTTACCTCGCTTAGCAGTTGCGCCACCTCGTAATTGGACAGCGCCTCCGGACCGGTTATGTCATATGCCTTGCCTTCGTGGCCCTCGCCGGTTAGCGCTTCTACTGCTACGGCGGCAATGTCGCGGGCGTCAACCAGGCTCATCTTTCCATCCCCGGTGGCACCATAGAACCTGCCCTCCTCCTTTATACTTTCTGCGTTATAGTTCACGTAGTTTTGCATAAAGGTGATAGGTCGCAGGAAAGTATAGCTGATGCCGCTGTCCTCGAGGTACTGCTCCACCTCGCGGTGCCATTGGCCTAGTTGCAGGCCTGGTTTGGCATCGGCCCCGATAACGGATAGCTTCACGATGTGCTTTACGCCTGCCTTCTTGGCTTCATCTACCAGTGTTTTAGCCATTTGTACCTGGTCCAGGGCAAATGGGGTGAGCAGGAACACTTTGTCCACGTGCGTAAAGGCGGCATGCAAAGAATCGGGATCCTCAAAGTCCATCTCCACGATCTCCACACCCGGCAGGCGTTTCAGGTTCTCGCCTTTAATAATAGAGTGCACCCCGGCCCTCACCCGTATGTCGCCATCCAGCATGGAGAGTTGCTTTACCACCTCGCGCCCGACTGTGCCTGTAGCACCTGTTACTAATATTGTTGTGTGCATAGTTTTATTCTGATGTAGTATACTCCTACTACGGCTGAAAACAGGTTGTTGATTGGTAAATGTTGCCAGCCATATGTATTTATACTTTCCCGGCAGCCTTACCTCCTAAGCGAGAGCCGGAATACCTTGCCGTTTTCGTTGGTGAGGAGGAGTTGGTTATTTGAAGTATAAAGGATGGCCTCGGCCTGCCCGGTTCTGCCTACCTTCAGGCAGTAGTGTTTACCGCTGAGGTTGATGTTGCCGTTTTGAACCTCAAACAAGTATACTTTGCCGTAACCAAGTATGGCAAACTGGCGCTGGTCCGGGGAGAGGGCAGCAGAGGTAGTCATGGCCTTGACGGGCAGCTGCTCCTGCAGCCTGGCCACAGCGGTGCCGGGCTTGGCGGGCAAAGTATAAAGCTTGAGTTGCTTGTCTTTGCCCCTGCTCTTGGTGAAGAGGTAGAGCGAATCCTGGTGATAGAAAAAGGCCTCCAGGTCGAAGTGCAGGTTGTTTTTATCCGGCGGAAAGGCGGTCTGGTCCTCAAAAGAGAAGTATAAAGTACCTTCCAACGTATGGTTTTGCCTACTCAGGATGTGGATTTGCAGATCTTTCCGCTTATTCGCATTGTTGCCGAAGTCGCCGATGTATACGTGGTCCTCGCTCTCAGCCAAATCTTCCCAATCACGGTTCTGCAGCTCCAGCGGCAATGTTTGCAGCAGTTCGCCACTCAGATTAACCCGGTACAATTCGGCAGGCGTGCCGCCGTCGCCGTGCGTCCAGAAGGTGCTGTCGGGGGCGTGGGCCAGGCCGGAGCTTTCCTGTATCTGCTTGTCCAGCCGCGCCACCCGCTCCAGTTTATAGGTAAAATCCGGCTTCTCGAAACCGCCGCCGCGCCTGTCGGGTCCGCAGCCGCAGAAGAGGGTTTGTAGGTAGATGTAAGCAGTGAAGACTTTGTAGAGCAAGGCTTGGGAGTTAGAGAGTTAGAGGGTTTGGGAGTTAAAGAGTTCAGTTAGAAAGTTAGAAAGCCAGAAGGTTAAAAAGTTAGAAAGTTTGTACGGGTTAAAGTATGGAAAGTATAAAAGTATTCAGCTCCTGCGCAGCCGTCCGATTCTCTATTTAAAACATCTCCAGCGCAAGCGCCCACCCATGCAGGAAAGTATAGTTTAGCAGGCCTAACAGCTTTCTAACATTCTGCCCCCTTTCCAAGCAGCCCTGTTATTAATAACAATATCTGAATATTTACTTTCTTTGCAGCCTATAGTTCACCTAACGCTTTCTATGAGAATAAATTTACTTTGCCTGTTTCTTTTACCTCTTGCTTTTAACTCACTTGCACAAAATCCGCTTCAACGAACCATCTCGCTTAAGAGAGTTGGAAGCGACAGCCTCCACATTCCTTTTAACGCTAACTATCATCTGACAGAGGACAGTTGCGCCCTGATAACAAGGCAGGCGCGCTATAACATGCAGCAGCGTTTTTTCTACGGTAAATTTAAAGACATCAGCCGCCAGGACACAAGCTTGGTACTGGCAGAAGGCTTTTACAACGCTAACGGCCTAATACACGGAAGCTTTGTCTCTTACTACCTTAACGGCAAGCTGCAAGCCCGCGGCAGCTATAAAGAAGGGCAGCCCGACGGGGAGTGGCAGCTGTTTTACGACTCCGGCAATCCCAAGTTAACGTTTACGGCAGCAGACGGACGGCTTACCGTAAAAGAGGCCTGGAATGAGGACGGCGCTAAAGTGGTAGACAACGGCACCGGAAACTACCAGGCACGCCAAGGCTTAATTATCTGGACAGGAAAGCTTCTAGAAGGCAACCCCGACGGCACTTGGGTAGCCACCTCGCATCTTGACAGGTCTAACAAAACGATGGCCACTGAGAAGTTTAAGAATGGCAAATTTCTGAAAGGGACCGGCCCGCTTGGCAGCTATACCGACGCCTCCCGCATCGTATGGTTTGATAAAGCGATACTGCCTTTTCTAACGGCCCAGGACATGCTTATTTCCTCAACTCCTTGCCATGTCCCAGCTCGCACGCAAATTGTGGGCGTTCAATATAAACACGGTCCGGGTGGGTACAACGAAGAAATCAAAAAAGCTGTTGGTGCCTACCTACGCAATATTGACTTAAAGCCTTATGAGAACGAGCTTCACCTAGAAGGAGAGGTATCCGAAGAAGGAAAGCTGGTAAACTTCCGATACAAAATTGCTTTTAGCGATAAAATTGCAACCGGTTTGATGAGAGTGCTGGCCAAGCTTCCTGCGTTAGAACCGGCTCTTGCTGATGGCAAACCTATCCGCCAAGGGTTTAAAATCTCGTTTAAGTTTTACGAAGGGGTATACAGTTTCAACTACCAGTTTCTCCCCATCAGGCTTACTCAACCTCAGGCTTTATAACTCCCAAACGCTCTCGCTCTATAACTTCCCCGGGTTTTTCCCAAAATTGGCGGCTGTAAATGCGCTTGTAGGGCCAGTGGCGCTGGCGCAGCAGTAGCGGAATATCGGCATGCGTGTGGCGAACCGAGAGGGCGCTGAAGTATAAGTCGTCGTCGGTGAGCACCACGCCCTGGTAGGTTGATTCCTTTACCACTGTCAGGTCGGCGAAGGGGACTTCGGGCTTTAGGTGCGGTACCTGTTGGGCGAGTAGTTCTTTTAGCAGCGGCACCTGCGGCGGTATGCTTTCCTGCTTCGGCTCATACTCAAAATAGCGGCGGCTGACCTGCTGCGCATAGTGCAGGTACTCTTTCAGGAGCTTTGGCCCGGCGTGCGTGTTATGCTCCACCTGCAGCTGCTCTGCCCGGATGCTGCTGACGACCACCACCTGTTGCTTGGCGCGGGTTACAGCCACGTTCAATCGGTTCTCGCCCCCGCTCTGGTTTAGGCTGCCGAACTGCATGGCCATTTTACCCTTATCGTCTGGCGCGTAGCCCACCGACAGGATGATTACCTCCTTTTCATCACCCTGGATGTTCTCGATGTTCTTCACCAGCACCGTAGTGGGTATGGTGATGTTTTGCTGCTGGGCCGCTTCCTCCAGCAGGTCCTGCACCAGCATCTGCTGGTTGTAGTTGAAGGTAATCACGCCCAGCTCTTCCTGCCCGGCCTGCAGGTACTGTAGCACCAACTCCACCACGCGCTGCGCCTCGGCTAGGTTCTGGTTATCCTGCCATAGTCCGTGCACCTTTACAAAGGTGATGGCCGGCTGACGCGCGTTCGCGTCCTGCAGCTCGGGTATCAGCTCCAGCTTGTTTTGGTAGAAGTAGCGGTTGGAGAACTCGATAAGCTCGGGATAGCGGCTGCGGTAGTGCTGGGTAAGCATGGTCTGCGGCAAGTATAAACCGCATAACTCCAGCAAGGATTCGGCCGACAGCTCCTCCACTTCATCCTCGCCCTCCGCTCCGTTCCAGCGGGCACGGTAAATGTCGGAGGGCTTGAGCTGCTGCGCGTCGCCGGCCACCACCACCTGCTTGCCGCGCAGCATGGCCGGGATGCCGGTTTCGGCATAACACTGCGAGGCCTCGTCAAAAATCACCAGGTCAAAACACCGCTCCAGCGGCAACACCGCCGACACCGTCTCGGGCGAAGCCAGCCAACAAGGCACCAGGTCCAGCATCTCTTCAGAGAACAAGGAAAACAGCTTACGCAGCGGGTAGAGGCTGCGCTTTTTGCTCACCTGCGCATGCAGGCGGCGGTAAGTGACCGGGTTACCCAAGCGGTTGAGCTCGATGTCCTTGTACGCCTGTTCCCTGAGCCGCGACAGCACGATTTCCTGGCTTAGCTCCTGCTTTTGCTGCAAGAGTAACTGCAGCTCTTCCTCCAGCCGTTCCAATTCACCGTTACTGGGCATGCGTAGCTCCGGATGCCGCCCCTCCAGCTCGTGCAGCCAGGCCAGGTAGAGGCTGTTGAGCAAGAGCGCCTCGCCCTCCTCGGCCGTTTTGATAGGTTGCTCCAGCAGCAGCTCGGCTACCTTTCGCTCCGGTCCGGTGAAGGAGGTCAGCAAGGCGTCAAAAGCCACCAAGGGCTCAAACACCTCCGGCAGCTCCTCTAGCAGGTCTTGTTGATACTTTTCGTCCTTTATGAGCCGTGAGATTTGCCCTTCTGTGAGCCATTGCAGCCAATGTTTATACTTTGTTTCAGCCTCGTTTATACTTTGCGAGAGCGCCTGCAAGTGCTCGGGCAGCTGCACCAAACTCAACAGCTTTTCGTGCAGCACCTGCTCCTGGTGCAACTGGCGCAGCAGCTTGTGGGCCTGGATGGCGTCCTCCAAGGCCTTTAGCTTTTGCAGTACCTCGCTGGGATGCTGGGTAATCTTCAGGCCCAATTTTATCTGTTGGTTGATGCCCTGCATCAGATCCACGGCTTGCTGGCGCAGCTCCAGGCGCCGCTGCAGCTCGCCCACACCCGCCGCATCCAGCTCCAGCTTATACTTGGCCAGCGCCTTTTTCAGCAGCTGCTTCTCGGGGGCAAAGGCCCAGGTTAGGCGGCCCAATAGCTGCTTTTGCTGCTCCTCATACCTGGCTACGGCAGATTTAACCGAAACCAAATCCTCTGTGGCAATGGCCGCGTCCGGCGCCGGGCAAACTAAGTATAATTCCTTTAGTTGCAGCACCTGCTGCTGTAGCTCCTTCGGCTCTGCCTGTTGCTGCAGCAAGGGCCAAAGCGCGTGCTCTACCTCCTCCTGCCCCAGCAGCTCCTGCAGCCGGGTAATTTCCGCTAAGGCGGAAGTATAGGTAGGCAATTCCTCCAGTGAGAACGGATAGCCGCTCAGGTCGTTTATACTTTGTTGCAGGTTGGCGTACTCCTCCGGCAAGGCTTCGATGACCCGCGCCAGCTCCTGCCGCTCCTGGAAAGTATAGCTTTCCATACTGCGGCGCTCCTTCCACACAAACTCCTCCTTTTGCCAGGGAATGGCTTTCTCTAAATACTGGCGCAGGCGCGGCAGAAACTCCGTTACGGTCTCGGCTGTCAGGTTTTTAAAGTATGGCGTGAGCGGGATGTGCGGTTGTTGCAGGCTGCTGCGCAAGTATAACTCTTTGGGCGACCAGCCGCAGCGGCTCATGTCGAAGAGGGCGGTTTTGAAAGCTTGCAGCTTCTCCAGGTTTTTGTTGATGCCACGGCTCACTTCCAGAAACGTGCGGTCGGTGTAGATGCTGTTGAGCGCCAGGTTCTGCTTTTTATACTCGTCCAGCCGGTCTATCTGTTCGCGCAGCTGGTTGAAAATGGCTTTGCGGTCGGCGTTGATGTCGTGCACGAGGGCGGCGAAAGCACCCAGCCCCTGCCGCGAAAGCCGCTGGTGCACCACGTCCAGGGCGGCGCGTTTCTGGCTCACCACCAGCACCTTCTTGCCCCTGGCCGTAAAGTCCGACACCAGGTTACAGATGAGCTGCGATTTGCCCGTGCCCGGCGGCCCCTGCACCACCACCGACTGCCCCTGCTTTACCGCCTGCAGCGCCGCCTCCTGCGCCGCATCCAGGGCAAAGGCCGTGAAGGTGTGCTGCGCCTGCGTGCTCAAGGTCATACTTTCCTCGGGCGTGCCGAACAACTGCTCCATCTCCTGCAGCTCCCCTTGCTCCAGCAGCTCGTCGTAATCCGTTAGTAAATAGGAGGCTGCCTGCGGGAAGATGCCCAGTACTGCCTCTTGCTCCAGCTCCAGCTGCCCCGGTTTATACTCGGCCTCGTAATCGGCTTTTTTATAGTCCGTAAAGCGCTTGAGCTTATCGCCAAAGAACTCACGACCGGCGTTTATACTTAGCTGCTGCTCTTTCAGGAGCTCGTATACTTTGGTGCGGAACTCCAACGGGTGTTGGGGCAGGGTGCTCAGGTCCAGTTCCAGCAACTCCTCGGCCAGCGGGGTGCCCATGTAGTGCGCGTAGGCCAGCAGAAAGCTCTGGTTAAACTGCGCCGGCTGCGCCTCGTCGGGTTGCAGCTCCCACTCCTGCGCCGCGTTTACCTGCAGCTTCACCGGAAAAAACAGCAAGGGGCTCCGCACGGCCGTGCCATCCGAGAACTTGCCATGCACAAAAGGCCATCCCAAGTATAACTCGCGGCTGCCGCGCTCCTCAAAAATCATCTCGGCCTTGCGCTTGATAAACCGCAGGCGGCGGCTTACCGCAGCCACGGGCGCATGGCGGCTGTCGGCGTAAGGGCTCAGGGGGATTCTTTTCTTTCCGCTCAGCAGCTTTTCCAGCACCTCAAAGGCAGGCTTGCCGTTCACAAAGTCCAGCGCCTCCACGTCCAGGTGCAGTTCCCGGTACAGGCGCAGCAAGACCAGGGCCCTGTTGCCGGAGCCGAGGTTGAGAAGCCTGCGTCTATAGTGTTTGAGGATATCTTTCATCGGGTACTGTACTTCTTGGGCTTAAGGCAGCTGCATGTGCAGGATTGGGTAAGGCTTGCCCATGCTGTCCAGTTCGGAGCGGCTAATGGTGCGGAAGCCAAAGTGCTCGTAAAACCCTACCGCCTGCTCATTCTGCTCGTTCACGTCCACAGCGCTTGCCTGCAGCTCCTGCACGGCGTACTGCAACAGTTTTTTGCCAATGCCCTCCCCACGGCGCTCCGGGTGGATAAACAACATCTCTACCTTTCTGTCGGCAGTGCCTACAAATCCGGCTATCTGACCTTTCGCGTCCCGCACGTAGTACACTTCTACCAGCTTCAGGTACTCGTCGCGCACCAGGGGTTTATAGAATTGAATGTCCGCTTCCGACAAAAAGTGATGCGTGGCCCGCACTGAGGCCTCCCATACTTCCGCCAAGGCTGTAAAATCCTCGGGAGCGGCCTTGTAAATTTGCTGCTGTGGCTGTGTGTGCTGCATGGTCAAAAGCGGTTACTGCCTCGTAAACGAAAGAAGTCGGCGGAAAGTCTAAGCCAACAAAGCAAGTTAGCAGGAAATAATGGGAGTTGGCATATAAATACCGTGGCAAAAAGGTATCTTGCCTCCCCTTAATCAGTCACTTACATGCTTGGCTCTGTTTTATTCTCGCTTGTTTTCCTGCTGCTGCCCCTGCTGTTCCCCAGCAAACCAAAGCCAGTTAAAGACTATGATAAGCTGCTGCTGGTAAAGGAGTACAAGTATAAAATCTACGAGGTCTTCTCCCTTATCCCGCTTTTCTTCATTACAGGCGTTATCTGTTACGTTTTCTACCTGTTGGGCAACGATGTGCAGCAAGTATACTTCCGGGGCCGGGAGGCAGACTTTGCCATTTACCCGCCGGCATCTTTCTGGCTGGCGCCCGGCATGTGCTTTGGCATCGGCTTACTGATGCCGCCAATGGAATTGCTCTACCGCCTGATGCTGAAGGAAGAGTACCCAGTGTACCTGGAGTACACCAACCGCAAGTATGGCTTTGACGGCTATAGGGTGGTGCGGTTTCTGGGCAGGGGCTGCCTGCTTGCCGGAGTGGTGGTATCCGTGCTGGGCCTGGGCTGGTACAAAGAGATAAAAGGCAATAAAATTATTATCGATGATTTTGACTCGCTCACACCACAGGTGTACACGATGCAGCAAATCGAGTCGGTTACGCACTATGCGTACAAACGCAACTCAAAGGGCGAGGCAGTGGAAGAACCGCATTACAAAATCCGCTTCTCCGACGGCAGGGTCTGGGACACGTCGCGCAATTTTCATGAGGTGAGCCAGGAAAAGTATGAGGCCATCGTGGCATACCTGCTCTCCCAAACCGGTCTTGAGCTAGGGCATCAGGAAACAGACGCAGCAGCGCAGTAGGTCGTTAGGTTTTAGGGCTAGTTATTTTTCTCCTGATACTGCCGATCCGTATTGGCGCAATGCAACATTTTTAGTAAGATGCAGTTCTTCTAAAAGTATAGCCAAATTCATTTATTACTGCTAAATCATACCTTTGCTCCATAAACCATCCAGAATGAAGATAAACTCACACCCGGTTATACTTCTGCTCCCGGTGCTGTTGTGCCTTGTGCTCTCGTCCTGCCACAGAGACAAACCCATTCCCCCTATCGCCCCCCTGGAGGGCTACACCACCACCAAGCAATACCCCGGCAACGTGGGTGACGAAAGCCTGGATGACTGGAAAAAGGAGCTGAAGGATATTGAGGTGGTGCAGGTAAAATCCACGATGGATGGCAAGGTGGAGCCGGCGCTGTTCTACGAGTCGAAGTCTACCCGCAAGAAGCCGCTGCTGGTGCTGCTGCACAGCTGGAGCAGCGGGTATTTGCAGGTGCCCTCCATCCCCTTTGCGCTCTGGGCCGAGAAGTATGACTGGGCCTTTATCCAGCCTAACTACCGTGGCGTTTTTGAGCAGCCAGAGGCCATGGCCTCGGATGTAGCCATTCAGGACATTGTGGATGCGGTGGACTATGCCATGCAGCATGCCAACATCGACTCCTCGCGCGTGTACCTGGTAGGCTCCTCGGGTGGGGCCATGACGGCGCTGGTCACCGCCAGCCGCCACCCCGACCTGTGGGCAGGCGTGGTGGCCTGGGTGCCGGTGTTCGACATTCCGGAGTGGTTTGAATTTAACCTTTACTACCCGCACCGCAAGTATAACAGCCAGATTGTGGCGGCGCTGGGAGGCGAGCCCCTGCCCGGAACACCTGCTGAGGCCGAAGGCAAGCGCCGCAGCCCCAGCACCCAGATTCATCAGGCCAAGGAGGTGCCCATCTTTCTGGCCCACGGCATAAACGATTTGCTCGTGCCGCCGAGCCACTCCATCCGCGCCTTCAATATTTTAGCGGCTCCCTCCGATACCATCTCCAAGGCAGACATGGACTACATCGTAAAGGAACAGGCCTTGCCGGAGAGCCTGCAGGGCCAGGCCGAAGAGCCATACTTTGGCGCATCGGACCCGGAGGTGGTGTTTAGCCGCCAGTCCAACAACGTGAGGCTGGTGCTGTACGTGGGCGTGCACGACATGGCTTATAACTCGACCCTGCTCTGGCTCAACGACCAGCAGAAACCGCAGCCGCAGCCAGCCGTAACGCAGACCAGGTAAACCTTTGCACCGGTACATCAAGTATAAAGTTTACACATTTATACTTTAACCGATGCCCACACAAGCCGATTCCCATCAGCCCAAGCCCAAGCTTCCTACGGTAGACCAGGTTTCCTCAGGCGGGGTGGCTTTTCGGAAGGGTGAGGCGGGCGTGGAGGTGGCGCTCATCTCGGTAGGGCCGCAGCAGCGCTGGCAGCTGCCCAAAGGCATTGTGGACGCCGGCGAAACACCCGAGGCCACTGCAGTACGCGAGGTGCGCGAAGAAGCGGGCATAAACGCTGAACTTATCCAGAAGCTGGACACCATCGAATACTGGTATGTAGGAGACAAGGGCAAGCAGCGGGTGCGCTTCCATAAGTTCGTGCACTTCTTCCTGCTGCGCTATGCTTCCGGCAACATCAACGACCATGACTGGGAGGTGAACGAGGCCCGCTGGGTGCCGCTGGAGGAGGCAACCCACATGTTATCGTTTAAAACCGAACGGCAGGTGGTGGAAAAGGCAAAGGCCTTGCTGGAAAGTATAACTTTGTAAGTTCGCAAACCAGTCTTTACAATAGCTCATTTTAATCAAGACGAAATGACAACAGCATCAAAAGAATCATCCGAAGAAAAATACCTGCACGGCTACTCGCCGGAGGAGCAGCAGCGCCTCTACAAGCAGGCCAGGTTCATGGAGAACAAGATTTACTCGGATATTGATTATTCTACCGTTACCAAGCTGCTGGAGGTAGGCTGCGGCGTGGGGGCTCAGTCCGAAATCCTGCTCCGTCGCTTTCCGCACCTGCACCTGACGGGCATCGATTACTCGGAGAGGCAGATCACGCAGGCGGGCAAGTTCCTCGCTACCATCCCGTATGCCACCGATAGGTATGAGCTGAAGCAAGAAAACGCCATGGACATGAGCTTCACCTCCCAAGCTGATTTTGACGGAGCCTTCCTGTGCTGGGTGCTGGAGCATATTCCGGAGCCGGCCAGGGTGCTCTCAGAAGTGCGGCGTGTGCTGAAGCCGGGCAGCCCGGTTGTGATTACCGAGGTGCTCAACTCCAGTTTCTTCGTGGAGCCATACTCGCCGAGCGTGCTGCAGTATTGGATGCGCTTCAACGATTTGCAGTATGATATGGGCGGCGACCCGTTTGTGGGTGCCAAGCTCGGAAACCTGCTGCAGTCGGTGGGCTACAAGCGCATTACCACCGAAACAAAAACCTACCACCTCGACAACCGCAACCCGGCCAAGCGCGCCGAGATGATCGCCTACTGGACGGAGCTGCTCCTAAGCGGCCTGCCGCAGCTGCTGGAAGCCGGTTACGTGGATGCAGAAGTGGCTGATAAGGTGAAGGAGGAGATGCAGGTGGTGGCGAAGAGCCCGAATGCAGTGTTTTTCTACACGTTTGTACAAGCAAAGGCTTTTACGTCTTAGGTAGGGTAACTGGCTGTTGGATAAAACACCCTCCCCAGTTATAGGGGAGGGTGTTTTATTTAATGACTTTCCTTCTCTGGGATTTGATTGTGGTTAAGTAAGCGTTGTTTATACTTCTATACTTACCTGTTAATACTTCATAGCTCCTGCTGGCGCAAGCGTCCGCTTGTGCCTTCCTATACTTAGGATTTACTTCCATAGCCGCTGCTTCTCCTCCTAATTGCTGGCGCGGGTTTGCAACCTGTGCCTCACTATGGCGTTAAGCTTGCAACCCAACTGGCTTGAAAAGCCATGCCTATACTTTGGCTATACTTTTATACTTGCCAACCTATACTTTATACTTTCCTAGCCGCTGCTTCCTGCCACTGGAACCAAGCTATCCTTAGTAGCTGCCGCTCATCCTCTAGTTCCCACAAACCTAACGTTGCATCGCTGACTTTCTGCCCTCCTAGGCCGGGAGGCCTCGCCTTCGGGCATCGCGCGGTGTACATTTCCTTTGCTACCCTTCGGTCGCAATGCCGCTAAGGCGGCACCGGAAATCTACAAGGCGCTCAACCCAAAGGCTGGGATAAGGTCGATAGCTGCTGCCCTTGCTGTCATCTCGACCTTTGGGAGAGATCTCTTTAGGATTTTCGATAGATCTCTCGCCCTGCTCGAGATGACAAAGAGTGAAGTAAGTATAAAAAGAGTGAAGTTAGTATAAACTGTCCCCTTGAGGACAAGTGAGAACGAGAGTTCGAAACTTGCGAGCAAAGCTCAATAGGGGTGTAATCATTTGCTGAGTCCCATACTTTGTAGGGACAGGTCGCGACCTGTCCGTGCGAGAACAGCAGCTATAAAACTTATACTTCGGCCAAAACATTAGCAGGCTCCCCTCCTTAGCTAAGGAGGGGCAGGGGTGGTTGGGCCCGGTACTGCAAAAGCTGGATAGCTGGAAAAATTTATACTTGGGCAAGGACAGGATGAAAGCAAGCCCTTAGGCTCCCCCCTACAACGCCAGATACGGCCTTATCTTTTCATACAGTTCCGCCGTTACCAGCTTCACCTGCCGCACGTCTTCCAGTTGTTCATACTTCCCGTGCTGCTCCCGGTAGGCTACGATGGCGCGGGCTACATTGGGGGTAATATAGGGATGGCTCCGCAGTTCATCGGCGGTGGCGGCGTTTATACTTAGTTGCTGCAGCGTGTTGCTTTTCGGCACGAAAGTATACTTGTGCAGGCTATCCACCACCTCGGGCTGCAGGCCGTACACCTCACGCAGCTGCTCCATGCTATGGAAACCACCCAGGCCATTTCTATACTTCACGATGCGAGCCGATAGTTTGCTGCCAATACCCCGGATTTGCTTCAGTTGTGTGGTGTCGGCGGTGTTGATGTTGAAGGGGGCAAGTATAAACCGCTCGCGTTTTTTGGTATGCCATTCCGGTTGAGGCGAGGGCCGCGAGGAAGCCATACTTTCTGGACGCCTGTTATACTTGGAGGGGCGCTCTACGGGCAGCTCGATGTAGGGATGCAGCCGCTGGAAAACAGAATCCGGCATACCGTAAATGCGGCCCAGCTCGGCCTTGTAGGTCAGGTCGCCTACTTTGCTGCGGTAATTGAGGATGCGCTGCGCCAGGTACTTCGGCAAACCGAAAGCCTGCCACTCCTCCAGCGAGAGCTGGTTGGGGTTAAAGGGCCGCAGTGCTACCGTAGCCACTTTATACTTCGATTCCCGCTCCGGCTGCGCTGCCTCCAGCTGCGCCACCAGGCTATCAAGCAGCTGGCGGTCCTGGGCAGTGGTAAATCCGGGATCCGAAGTATACATCCTGCCTAAAAGAAAAGGTGCTGCCAATAGCAGCACCAGTAAGGTGAGTAGCACCAGAAACGCATTTACCTCGCGCTGCGAAAAGCCAAAGTTCCTACGTATCCAGTGCTTTAATTTGTTCATCTATAGACGTTACGGTGTCGCCTGCCGGTCCGGGTCATCGTCGTTGTCGAGGTATGAGTCCGGCTCGGGTTTAGGCGGCGCATTCAGCACGCGCGTGAAAAAGTATATCATCAGGCCGGTAACCAACAGCATGGTTCCGAGCATCACAACAAGCGCAGATGTGTTCATAGTTTCCTAAATTCTTCCTTCTCTAACTCTTTTTTTATACGCCATGTAAACCAAAGCCGCTATGCCCAGAAACACGGATATCAGCAGGATACGCGAGGCGTTGACAAAGAACAGCGTTTCCTGCAGCTGCTCTATTACGGCTGGGTCGGTGGCCTCTGCCAGTTGGCGCTTCAGGCTGGAGTTCTTAATCTTGTTGATGATGGAGCTGTCGTCCAGCACCCAGTCCCCGGAAAGCGCCTTGCCCCAGTCGCCACCCTTCGGTGTTACCAGCGAGCCAATGAATACCCACAGCAGCAGCACCGGCGTTACGAACTTAATAATATACTTGTAGATGTCCGGCACCTTGATGTCGGCTCCGGAGTTGATCTCGCGCCAGCCTCTGTCCATACCGAATACCCAGGCAAACAGGATGGTCTCGACGAGGGCAAACACCACCAGCGACACCGTGCCGGCCCAGTAATCGTACTCGTCAAACACGCCGTAGTGGAAGAAAAGCACCGTTGGCATGCCCAGTATCAAAACGATCAGGCCGAAAGACCAGGCAGCCGGCTTGCGCCTCCAGTTAAACTCGTCCTGCAGGAAACCGATCCAGGGCGTACCCATGGCCAGCGAGGAGGTGATACCCGCAAAGAACAGCAGGCCAAACCACATCACACCGGCAATGGCGCCCAGCACCTCGCCCCACTGCGTGAACAGGAACGGCAGTGTTTTAAAGGCCAGCCCCAGGCCGCCCTGCTGCACCAGTTCCGTCACGCGGTCGATGCCCAGGTAACCGATGGAAATAGGGATAAGGATAGAGGCTCCCAGCACCACTTCCACGAACTCGTTCATCCAGCCCGCCGACATGGCGTTCAGCGCAATATCATCTTTGGAGCGCACGTAAGAGGCATAGCAATGGATGGTGCCCATCCCCACTGAGAGGGTAAAGAAGATCTGCCCGGCAGCTGCCAGCCAGACCGTTGGCGACCACAACTGGGTATAGTCCGGCGTCCACAGGAAGTTAAGGCCCACGGCGCTATCAAACGAGGCGCCCGCCTCTCCAGCCTTAATGGTAAAGCCTTTGTAAGCCAGGAACATACCGAACACAATCAGCAAAGGCATACCGATTTTGGCCACACGCTCCACACCCCCTGACAGGCCTTTGGACAGAATCCAGGTGTTGAGCAGCAGGCAGAGCAGGTAAAATACTACCGCCTCATAAGGAATGCCCAAGGTAGAGTCGCCGATGCTAACGTAAGTGTCGAAGAAAGATGCTACGCCTTCCTGGTCAAGGCCATTGAATGTTCCCAGGATAGAGTGGAACACGTAAGAAAGCGTCCAGGACTCGAGGTAGCAGTAGTAAGCGGCCACGGCGATGTTGGTCCAGATACCGAACACGCCAATGTATTTCCAGAGGCGGTGCTTGCCCATGGTATCCACAATGTAAGGGGTGGAGTGGTTTCCGAAGCGCCCCCCGAAGCGGCCCATCGACCACTCAATCCAGAGCAGCGGAATGCCCATCACCAAAAAACAGACAAGGTAAGGGATAATAAAGGCGCCACCGCCATTTTGCACCGCCTGCACCGGGAAGCGCAGGAAATTTCCAAGGCCTACGGCATTACCCGCCATCGCCAGGATCAGGCCTACGCGCGAGCCCCAGGATTCTTTGTTCGCACTCATAAAGTAAGGTAGAAGTGTTTAGTTAGTTTAGTTTGCTAAGGTGATAGTATTAAAAATAAGGTGTTGTAAGGTATCGTATCGGCTATGTTAATTGAATTTAAAGGCACAATATATATAAAGCTTCTGATAGTGCATAGAGAATCATATATATTTAAAGTGATGGCTGCCAGCATGTAGGCCATTGGCAGGCTGGCAGCCATATACCAGAAGTACTGCGGTGTTAGTCAGCCGCCTGCTCAGCTACCATGCGAATGCCCTCGGCGAAAGTATGCGGGCGATAGCCCAGCTCAGTCTCAGCCTTTCGGATAATAAAGCCGGTTCGGGCAGGACGCTTGGCAGGCTGGGAGAAAGTACTACCGTCAGCTTTCTCTATCAGGGATTTGTCCAGGCCAAAGTAATCGGCTACCTGCAGGGCCATGTCGTACGGGGTGAGCATCTCTGAGCCGGAGATGTGGAAGATACCCTCGGCGTCTTTCTCGGCGGCCAGCCAGCAGCCCATGGCTAAATCCTCGGCCAGCGTTGGTGTTCGGAACTGGTCGGTCACCACCTTTATCACCTTGCCCGCCTGCAGGCTGTCGCGCACCCAAAGCACGATGTTGGTGCGGCCTTGGTCGTTCACCACGCCGTACACCAGCACGGTGCGAAGTATAGCCCACTTGCATTTGGCCTGCTTCACGATTTCCTCGGCCATCAGCTTAGTCTCGCCATAGAAGTTCACCGGTTTGCCTTCAGCTGCTTCGTCGTAGGGGCCATTCTCCCCGTCAAAGATAAAGTCAGTGCTTACATGAATGAGGTGCACGTTATACTTTTCGCAGGCATTTACCAGGTACTGCACGGCATCGCGGTTCAGCAGCAGGGCGCCCTCGCGGTCGTTCTCGCACTGGTCCACATTGGTCATGGCGGCGGTATGGATGATGTGCGTGGGGCGGAACTCGCTTACCACCTGCTCTACCTGCTCGGCGTTGGTTACGTCCATACTCCGGAACGGCAGCGTGGGGTACAGTTCAGCCAGTTTGTTTTCGCCGCGGCTGGTGGCTAGCAGCTCGACATCCTGCTTTGGCAGCAGTAGTTCGGCCAGTTTCTGGCCCAGCAGCCCGTTAGAGCCTGTTATAAGTATGCGTTTCATGGGGTGTTATTTCTCCAGTGTCTGGGTGTTGTAGTTGTAGTTATACTTTTTGGCAATCTTTTTCTTCTTCATGTTTTCCACGGTCACCTTCATCCTGATGTCGGAAAGCGGGCGATCGCGGCCATCTGTGGGCTGCTCGGCGATCTTGTCGACTATATCCAAGCCATCCACCACTTGTCCAAACACGGTGTACACATCGTCCAGCATGGGCGTGCCGTTGTGGTTCTCCACAATGTAAAACTGGGAGCCGCTGCTGGCGCGGGAAGGGTTTACGTGGTCGCCCTGGCGGGCAGCGGCCACTGCGCCACGCACATGCTTGTGGGCCGGCACTATCTCGGCAGGCACCGTATAGCCGGGGCTGCCGGAGCCGTCGTTGCGCGGGTCGTCGTCTTTGGTGTTCGGGTCACCACCCTGTATCATAAAGCCATCTATTGCCCTATGAAAGGTAGTGCCGTCGTAAAAGCCTTCTTTCGCCAGCTTCAGGAAGTTGGCCTTGTGTTGTGGCGTATCGTCGAAGAGCAGCAGCTTAATTTCTCCCTGCGGCGTGGAGATGGTTACCAGTTGGTCGTTGCCTTTGGGCTTTTGGGCCAGAACCGCCAGCGGCAGCGCCAGGGCCAGCAGCAGTGCGGCAGCTATGTTTTTGAGCATCCTCATACTTCTGTTAGGTTATACACTTTATGGTTTGCAGGCCGGTATCCTGACCAGCAGAATCTCAAATTTAAATCTTTTTAGCACTTGTTTATACTTTGTGCCGGTTTCTGTAGCCCCAGCGGCAGATGGCAAGTATAGCATAGTATGTTCAACGGCTAAAACAGCACTTCTATATTGAATTATCTTAATTTTTTACTGAACTGACAGAGGCAATTTAACCTGAAACTTTACATTGGCAGCAGAAAAAATTAAATTTAAGGAAAGCAACTAATCAACTAACTCACCTTAATGAAGAAATTCTCACTCGCTGCAGCGCTTAGTCTGGGGGCCTGTAGCAACCTTTTTGCCCAGACCAACACCATGTCTGTAGACGAAAAAATAGACGCTGCCATCGGCCCGGCGGCACAGTTTATCTCTGATATTATTTTCTATGAGCTGCCGGTGGCAGGCTATGGCATTCCGCTGATTCTGGTGTGGCTGCTGGCCGGAGCCTTGTTCTTTACCGTGTACCTTGGCTTCATCAACATCAGGGGCTTCCGGTATGCGCTGGATATTGTGCGGGGCAAGTATAACCAGGCCGACGCTCCCGGCGAGGTTTCGCACTTCCAGGCGCTGACAGCCGCTGTGTCGGGCACAGTAGGCCTGGGCAACATTGCCGGCGTGGCCATTGCCATCTCGCTGGGCGGCCCCGGTGCCACGTTCTGGATGATTATGGCGGGTTTGCTGGGCATGTCCACCAAATTCGTTTCCTGCACGCTGGGGGTAAAGTATAGAGACAACCACGCCGACGGCACCGTGTCCGGAGGGCCGATGCACTACCTGAACAAGGGCATGAGGGAGCGTGGCATGGCCGGGCTGGGCAAGTTCCTGGCCGCCTTTTTTGCGATTATGTGTATTGGAGGGGCTATCGGGGCGGGCAACATGTTCCAGATAAACCAGGCGACGCAGCAGTTTGTGGCTGTAACGGGCGGCGAGGCCGGCTCCTGGTTCGGAGATGGCAATGCCTGGATTTTCGGGCTGATTATGGCGGTGCTGGTGGGCCTGGTTATACTTGGCGGCATGAAGAGCATTGCCCGTGTAACCGAGAAAGTGGTGCCTCTGATGTGCGCCATTTACATCATAGCCGCCACCGTTGTGCTTATCTCTAATTTCAAACTCATTCCCGGCGCCTTTGCCGCTATCTTCGAGGGGGCCTTCTCCACCTCGGCAGTAGGTGGTGGTTTGGTGGGCGTCATGATTCAGGGATTACGCCGCGGCATGTTCTCCAACGAGGCGGGTATCGGCTCAGCCTCCATCGCGCACTCCGCCGTTAAAACTAATGTGCCTGTAACCGAGGGATTTGTAGCCTCGCTGGAGCCCTTTATCGACACCGTCATCGTTTGCACCATGACGGCGCTGGTGATTGTGGTAACAGGAGCGTACCAACTGGACGCTGCCGGCGATGGCATTGCGCTCACCTCCACGGCCTTCGCCACCGTCATTAACTGGTTCCCGATCGTGCTGGCCGCTGCGGTTATACTTTTCGCCTTCTCCACCATGATTACCTGGTCATACTACGGCCTTAAGTCCTGGACATACCTTTTCGGCAACACCAAAACCACTAACATCAGCTTTAAGGTACTTTTCTGCGCCTTTGTGGTGCTGGGTGCGCCCATGCAGCTGGGTAGCGTAGTGGCCTTTTCAGATGCCATGCTGTTTGCCATGAGCATCCCGAACATGGTGGGCCTTTACATGATGGCCCCCACCGTGAAGCGCGAGATGCAGGATTTCCTGGCCTACGCCCGATCTGATAACAATAAGCCACTTACCAAAGAGGCTGTGAGGACAGAGGCTGAGGCTACTAATGCTTAACAGCCCGAGCTATACTCTCGGTTAAAGGCAGGAAAGGGAGTATTGCAGTGCCGGGTCCAACCACCCCTACCCCTCCTTGGCTAAGGCGGGGAGTCTGTGATTACTATTCCTAAGGTATAAGTTTCGTAGTTGCGGATATTGCGCGGACAGGTCGCGACCTGTCCCTACAGAGCACAAACCTCCAGCCACTCCCGAGAGGGGAATTTCTGCAGGCGATTAACATCCCCTTCAAAGGGGGACTTTAGCTGTTAAGTTCTACAGAAACTGTCCCCTTGAGGACAAGTGAGACAAGAGTCGAAACTTGCGACCAGAGGTCTATAGGGGTGTTCATTTTTAGCGAAAACTTTTACCACTGGCTTTACACCCCTGTAGTCCCCTCAAGGGGACAGTAGTAATTGCCGTAGCTATCGATTCTTTCCCAGTCTTTGGGTTGAGCGCCTCGAGAGGTTCCGGTGCCTGAAAGGCATTGCGACGTAGGAGCAAAGGAAGCGAAAGCAGCGCGACGCCCTTATCGAGGGCCCCTACCCCCAAGGCGAGCCCTCTCGGGCTTGAGAGCTCCAAAGCCAGAGATGAAACAGTAGCTTATGTAAGGCTGGAGGATGAGCGTAGCTAGTAAGAATAACTTGTGTCAAGTAGAAGGAAGCGGCGGCTCAGGGAAGTATAGCCGGCAAGTATAAAAGTATGATTTATGCGGACTTGGAAGTCCGCAGCAGAGGAGGTTCCGGACAAGGATGTCCGGAACAGCGGTGTAGCCGGAGTTTAAAGTATAGCCAAAGCAAGTATGGCTTTTCAAGCCACTCGGATTGCAAATCCGAGAAGATAAGAGGACACGGGTTGCAAACCCGCGCCAGCGATGGGGTAGCAACCATTCTAAAGTATAAAAGCCGGCCCGACTGCGTGCTGCAGCCAGACCGGCTTTTTACTATCTGGTTAAAGAGGTATATTTTCTCAGTATAACCTGCCGGGTTAGTTACTCCCCTCTCTCGGCTCTAATACTTTTTAGGATCTTATCACCGCCCTGCCCCAGGATGATGTTGGCCAGTTGCTCGCCCATTTTCTCCGCGTCTGCGGTTGGGCCTTCCAGTGTTTCCTGCAGCAGCGTTTGCCCGTCCAGGCTCACGATACCACCAGTTATGGTCATCCCATTCTCTGTAAGCCTTGCCAGGGTAAACGAAGGAATGCTGCAGCCACCCTCCATGGTACGCAGGAAAGCGCGCTCGGCCAGCAGGCAGATGTGGGTATCCGGGTGGTCAAGGGCCTCTTTCAGTACTTTCTTCAGCTCAGGCTCCAGGTTTCTGGCGCACTCTATGTTCACACTTCCTTGCCCCGCTGCAGGCACAAACGTGAGCTCCGGAAAAGTATACACCACCAGGTCATCAAACCCTACACGGTGCACGCCGGCGTAGGCCAGCATCAGGGCATCCATCCCCTGCTCCTCCAGCTTGCGCAGGCGCGTCTGCAGGTTTCCTCTCGACTCCACGGTGGTAACGTTCGGGTAGTACTGCTTCAGCAGGGCCTTACGGCGTGTGGAGGAGGTACCGATCACGGCTTTGCTGTCCCGCTCCAGCTTAAAGTCCGGGTTCAGGGAGAGCAGCACATCGTTCACTTTCTCGCGCTCCATAAAAGCCAGCAGCTCCAGATCGTCCGGAATGGTGGACTGCACATCCTTGGCACTGTGCACGGCAATCTCTACCTCGCCGTTGCGCAGCGCTATTTCCAGCTCTTCGGTAAAAACGCCCTTGGAGCCCAGCTTGTCCAGCGACTTGTCCAGGATCTGATCGCCCTTGGTGCTGAAGACTACGATCTCAGTTTTAAAGCCAACGGCCTGTAATTTTTCGGCGGCGGAGTTAGCCTGCCAAAGGGCCAGTACACTACCCCGTGTGCCGATGCGTATGGTTCTGTCTGTTAGATTCTCTGCCATGTTATACTTTCTGTGAGGCCGCGCTTATACTGTATACTTTGGCGCCTTGCCTCTGTTTATACTTCCCATGCCGGGAAGACACTTTCTATACTTTTATGCGAAGTTAACCTTTATGCAGGTAACCGGCAATTTGCAGCGAGCTATCCACGAACACCATCTTCGGATTGGCGTTGCGCTCGATGTGGTAATGCGCCTGGTTCAGCTCTTCGGAAAGCTCCCCGCCGTTGTTGCCCGTTATCACCTTAGAGAACTTCTGCACAAAGTCCAGCTCGGTGGGTGGCAGGAAGGATATCAGCGAGGCATCCACGCCATACAGCATGACCTTGCGCAGCAGGTTGAGGGCATAGAGGAGAAAGTTCTTTTGGTTCTCGCGGCCCATGGCCTGGAACTTGTCGCTCATCTCCACCAGCTCATTCACCTTTCGGCTGTAACAATGGCGCATCCACTCGGTAAAGAAGGTAAAATAATCACTGCTGATCTCCGTGGTGAGCTTGGCGGCCGCGTTCAGGCTGCCCTCCGCCAGCTGCGCGATCTGCCTGGCGCGGGCATCGTCGAGGTTATAGGTTTGCTGCAGGTGCTGCACTACCTCCTGCTCTGTGAAGCTGCGCACCTGCAGGATCTGGGTGCGCGAGGTGATGGTGGCCAGCAGTTTCTCGGCTGCCTGCGCCACCAGCAGGAACAGCGTCTGGGCCGGCGGCTCCTCCAGCAGCTTCAGCAGGGCATTGGCCGCGGAGGGGTGCATCAGTTCGGGCAGCCAGATGACCACAATCTTGTAGTTTCCCTCAAAAGCCTTCAGCGACACCAGCTTTACCAGTTGCCGGCTTTCATCTTTGGAGATAATGCCTTGCTTATTTTCCGCCCCGATGTGCTGCATCCACTCGTTCAGGCCCTGGTAGGGGCTGGCAAGTATAAACTCGCGCCACTCGTTCATGAACTTGCTGCTCAGCGCATCCTTGCTTACGCTTTTGGTGGTTGTTACCGGCATCACGAAGTTAAAGTCCGGGTGCACCAGTTTGTCCATTTTCACGCAGCTGCCGCATGTTCCACATGAATCATCCGCTTGCTTAGCTTCGCAGTTGATGTAGGTGGCGTAAGCCAGCGCCAGCGCCAGGTTGGCGCTCCCCTCCTGCCCCAGAAACAGCTGCGCATGGGCCACATGGTTCTGCTGCACCGATTTAAGCAGGAGCTGTTTCGTTTCCTGATGCCCTATGATCTGTGAAAACCGCACGTTTGGAGTTAAGCGTTTTGAGTTGAGACTTCTTACAAAGATAAAAGACAAAGGACAAAAGACCGCATTGCCAGGCAACTCCTTTGTCTTTTGTCCTTTTTATACTTTGCTTCGGCGTCATTGACCAGGGCTGAAGCATAATTAGCCTAAACTAATCCTAGAAATCTTTCAAATCCCTTCCATCACTGGTTATACTTTACTCTTCCCAATCGCGGTACTGCTCGCCCTGCTCAAAGATGTGTTGGAAGATGGCTTGGTCTGTTTCGCTGAAATGCAGGTTCCGGCGGCACATGATCTTCTCGGCCAGTTCGGTGGCTTTGGGCAGTTTAAAGGTTACAAACCCATCGGCGCCGCCCCAGCTAAACGAGGGGATAAAGTGCGGCGGGAAACCAGCCCCGAAGATATTGGCGCTCACACCCACCACCGTGCCCGTGTTAAACATGGTGTTGATGCCGCACTTGCTGTGGTCGCCCATGATGAGGCCGCAGAACTGCTGCCCGGAGCCCTTCAGGGCGCCTGCCCGGTAGTTCCATACTTTCACCTCGGCGTAGTTGTTCTTCAGGTTAGAGGTATTGGTGTCGGCGCCGATGTTGATCCACTCGCCCAGCACCGAGTTGCCCAGGTAGCCCTCGTGGCCCTTGTTGGTGTAGCCAAAGATAACGGAGGCCGCCACCTCGCCGCCCACCTTGCAAAAAGGCCCGATGCTCACGTCGCCGCGCATTTTGCCGCCCACGTTCACGTTGCTCTCCTCGCCCAGCGAGAAAGGCCCCTTAATAATGGCGCCCTCGTGCACCTGCGCGTTCTTGCCCAGGTAAATCGGCCCGTTCTCGGCATTCAGTATGGCGGCACGTATTTTCACGCCCTCCTCTATAAAGATGTTCTCCTCGTTGTAAACAATAGTGAACCTGTCGCTGACGGGTTGGCTCTGGCGGCCTTCGGTCACCACTGCAAAATCGCTGCGGATTTGGGCTCCGTTCTGCAGGAAAATATCCCACACCTGGCGGATAACGGTGCAGCTATCGTGCATCTTCCGGTTGGCAGGAGTATAGGCGGCCAACTCATCGGGCGTATCGAAAGCAGGCACATCGCTGTTAAAGGCAAGGAGCAGCTCCTGCTGGTACAGCGCCTCACCCGGCTTCAGTTCCCGCACGGCCTGCACTAGCTCCGCATCCGGCAGCGCGGCGCCGTTGATGTACAGGTTCTGGCTTCCGCTGCCGGTCTTTTTATACTTGGGCTGCAGGTAAGGCTGCGTCAGGAAAGCGACGGGACTGCCCAGGCGTTTTGCCCATTTCTCCGCGATGGTTAGTATGCCCACGCGCAACCCGGCCACAGGTCTGGTAAAAGTCAGCGGCAGCAGATCCTGCCGGATAATCGGGTCATCGAAAAGGATGATATTCATACTGCAAAAGTATAAGTTTTCTCCCAAAATACGGCACATTCGCCATTCTCCGCAGTAGTATTTCAGGATTAACTAGTAAGTATACGTATAACGCCACGCGTGTACGTACAACAGCAGGGCCTCATCCAGGTAAAATTTAGGGAAGGGCCAAAAGCAAAAAAGTCTCCCCGATAAGCATCAGGAAGACTTTTCTGTTGAAACGTTTTAACCGGAGTAGGCCGCTTATTTTTTCTTGTAGCGCGTGTTGAATTTCTCCACACGACCAGCGGTGTCCACGAAGATGTTCTTACCAGTGTAGAACGGGTGAGAAGCAGAAGAAACCTCTACTTTGATTACAGGATACTCTTTACCATCCTCCCAAGTGATTGTCTCGTCAGACGTCATTGTAGAACGCGTGAGGAATTTGAAATCACTTGTCATATCCTGGAAAACCACCTGTCTGTACTCTGGGTGAATGCCTTTTTTCATTATCGTAAACGTTATTTAACCTTAATTTCTGAATCGGACTGCAAATTTAACAAGATATTTTGAAAGTAAAACGCTATAGGCCAAATTATTTTATGCAGCAAGGCAAAAGCAGCGGCCAATGCAATTATCTTTTTAAATTTGCCTGGCGGTAGGGTTGCCGCGCCATCAAAGCCAGAACCAACATCCCATGACAGCACAACAAAAGCAGCAGAGCCTGATACTGGATCGCACACAGATAGAGCAAAAGGTAAAGCGCATTGCCTACGAGATTTACGAGCGCAACTTTGAGGAGCAGGAGTTGGTGCTGGCCGGCATCCATAGCAACGGCTATACGTTGGCCGAACGCCTGGCGGCGCAGCTACAGCAGATTTCGCCCATCAAGGTACAACTGCTGCGCGTAAACCTGAACAAGGCCACCCCGCTGCAGGAGCCTGTAAAACTGGAGCCTGAAAGTATAAACCTGCTGAACAAGGCCGTGGTGCTGATGGATGACGTGCTGAATACCGGCAAAACGCTTGCCTACTCGCTGGAAACCCTGCTGCTACAAAACCCTAAGAAAATAGAGGTTGCCACGCTGATAGACCGCCACCACCCGCGCTATCCCATTGCCGCCGCCTACACGGGCTACTCGCTGGCCACTACCATAAACGAGCATGTAGAGGTGGTGCTGCAGCCCGATGAGGTAGCCGCGTATTTGCTGTAGATTTAATCGTTGTTGGTTACTGGTTGCTAGTTATTAGAGCCGGCCAAACCGAAGTATAACGTTCCCCAGCATCATCCTACTAACAACGAACAACTAGTAACGAATAACGAAAATGAAAAAACTCTGCTTTGCCACCAACAACCGCCACAAGCTAGCCGAGGTAAGCCAGATGCTGGAAGGCAAGTATGAGCTGCTGACCCTGCAGGACATTGGCTGCCACGAGGAGCTGGCAGAGGATCAGGACACGCTGGAGGGCAACTCGCACCAGAAGGCGGCCTACGTATGGGACAACTACCACGTGAGCTGCTTTGCAGACGACACCGGCCTGGAGGTGGAGGCGCTGAACGGGGCACCGGGCGTCTACTCGGCGCGCTATGCCGGCCCGCAGCGCTCCGATGCCGATAACATTGAAAAGCTGCTGCAAAGCCTGCAGGGGCAGGAGAACCGCCGCGCCCGCTTCCGCACCAGTATCACCCTTATCCTGGACGGGCAGCAGCACCAGTTCGAGGGCATCGTAACAGGAAGTATAGCTACTGAGTGGAAAGGCGACAAAGGCTTTGGCTACGACCCGGTTTTCATCCCGGAGGGCCACGACCGCACCTTTGCCCAGATGAGCGCCGAGGAGAAAAACGCCATCAGCCACCGTGGCCGCGCCACCCAGGAGCTCGTGCGCTTCCTCAAGAGCCTGGAAGTATAAAAATACCCTCTTAGTGTAGCCAAATACTCGCTAAAGTCTTAATTTTGTGGCCTGAAACCAAAGCTTCCCATGCAAAAGCCATTCATCGTCGGGATTACAGGAGGCAGTGCTTCAGGAAAAACGACTTTTTTGAACAAACTGCTCGCCTCGTTTGCCCCTGAGAACATTTGCCTGATCTCGCAGGATAATTACTACAAGCCGCGCGAGCACCAGACGGCAGACATCAACGGGGTCATCAACTTCGACCTGCCCTCCTGCATTGACGACGAGGCCTATGCCCACGACATCCTGAGAGTGAGCCAGGGCGAAACCGTGTACCGCCAGGAGTATACTTTCAACAACCCGAACGTGGTGCCGCGCCAGCTGGAGTTCAGGCCCGCCCCGATTGTGGTGGTAGAGGGCATCTTCGTGTTTTACTTCGAGGAAATCGCCAAACTGCTGGACCTGAAAGTCTACATCGACGCCAAGGAGTACATCAAGCTGCAGCGCCGCATCGTGCGCGACAAGGTGGAGCGCGGCTACGACCTGGACGATGTGCTGTACCGCTACACCCACCACGTAGCGCCCACCTATGAAAAGTATATTAAGCCGTATAAGAACGACGCAGATATCATCATCCCCAACAACGCCAACTTTGAGCGCGGGCTGGAGGTGATCACGACATACTTAAATGCCAAGATAAAAGCATGAGGAGCAAATTCGCGGTTATAGGGCTGGGCAGGTTTGGCCACTCGATTGCCATTACGCTGGCCGAGCGCGGCGCCGAGGTTATCGCCATCGACAACGACGAGGACCACGTGGAGTCCATCAAGGACCAGGTAGCCTACGCCGTTGCCCTGGACGCCACCGACATTCGTGCGCTGGAGGCCCAGAACATACAGGACATGGACGCGGTGGTGGTAGCCATCGGCGAGGACTTTGAGGCCCTGCTGATTGCCACGGCCAACCTGCAGGAGCTGAAGGTGAAGCGCGTTATTACCCGTGCCGCCAACAAGCAGCAGCGCCGCATCCTGGAGAAAATGGGCGTGCAGGAGATTCTCTCGCCGGAGGGCGAGGTAGGCAAAACAGTGGCCGAGCGGCTGCTGCAGCCAAACATCCGCACCTTCCTGCCGCTGCCCGACAACTACGAGATCGTGGAGATAAACGCCCCGCGCAACATTGCCAACCGCAGCGTAGCCAAAATATCCCTCCGCGAGAAGTATAACCTCAACCTGATTACCATAAAGCGCTTTTTTGAGGAGATACAGGACGGCAAACCCACCCAGGTAGAGCACATTATCGGGGTGCCCAAGGCCGACACGATCATCTACCCCTCAGACATTCTGTTGCTTATTGGCAAAAAGCAGGATGTAAAACGATTTATAGAAGTGAACCGCTAAAATTTCTTTTTTAGCAGAAAAGATTTCATATTTGCGATTATACATGCCAAAAGCCAGAAAAATAGCCAGCTACCTGCAGCATCTGCTGATGTCTGTGACCCTGCTGTGGGCACTTATGCTCAACGGCCAGGAGGTAGTGGCCTACAGTCCGGCCAATGGCACTGCAAAGCATACCAGCACTGGGGTAACAGCTGCCCATGGCGCTGAAAAATCCTACGTAAAGCAGAAAGTATCGCTGGAGGGCACGACCTCTTTTGTGGCCCTTAACCTGCAGCAGGACGTGGCCCCACTGCCACAGCAGCCTGAGTTTGCGCAGGCCGCCAACGAGCTTCTGCCGGCTTCCTACACGGCCGTGCCGCCCGGCGCCGGCTTTGTGACCCGTTTTTTCCCTGTTAGCATACAGCCCAACGCCCCGTAGGCTGCCCCTCCTCCATTCCCTTTTCTCTGCCTTTCCCGGCTCATGTGCTGCTATATCCGGCGCACAACGGAACGCACCTACCTGTATTACAGTTATCTAGTAGGATTTAGGAGAGAAGTATACTTTGTACCCAAATTCAATCAATTCATACTTTTACTTAAACAATGCGGAACAAATCGTTAATTATCGGTCTGACGGTGATCGTATCGGCGCTCTGCCTTTACTTTCTGTCATTCTCCTTTGTTGCCAGCAGCGTGCAAAGCGATGCAGAAGCATACGCCACCGACGCGCAGGGCAACGTAGACCTCGCAAAAAAACAAACCTACCTCGACTCCATGTGGAAAGAGCCTGTGTTCATGGGCATGACTTACCAGGAGGTAAAAGAGAAGGAGCTTGGCCTTGGCCTTGACCTGAGAGGTGGTATGCACGTGGTACTGGAGGTATCGCCTGTAGAGATCATCAAGTCTATGTCTGGCAACAGCAAAGACCCTAACTTCCTAAAGGCGCTGGACCGCGCCCAAGAGCTGCAGCGCAACAGCCAGGAGAAATTCACGACGCTGTTTGCCCAGGCCTACCGCGAAATTGAGCCAAACGGCCGCCTGAGCCGCATCTTCTCTAACACAGCCAACCGTGGCAAGATCAGCTACGAGTCTTCAAACGAGGAGGTGGTTGACGTAATCCAGGCAGAGGTGGACGCCGCGATTGAGCGTTCTTTCAACATCCTGCGCACCCGTATCGACCGCTTCGGTGTAACACAGCCAAACATTCAGCGCCTGAAAGGCACAGGCCGTATCCAGATTGAGCTTCCGGGTGTAGACAACCCAGACCGCGTGCGCAACCTGTTGCAGGGCATGGCTAACCTGGAGTTCTGGGAAGTATGGACGCCACAGGAGTTTAACCCATACCTGATGCAGGTGGGCCAGCACCTGGATGAGCAGCAGCGCCTTGGCAAACTTAACCTGAACCTGCGCGGTGCCGCTAAAGCTACACCACAGGCTCCTGCTGCACAGGACTCGACTGACGACGTACTGGCACAGGCTGCTGCCGGCACCGACTCTGCAGCTGTTGCTGCCAATGCACAAACTGATTCAGCTGCCGCCCTGGCCGCCGCTGACACAGCCACCCTGGACCAGCAGGGAGGCGTTCTTACTTCGCTGTTTACCTTGATGCCAGGCGGTATCGGAGCCAACGTGCGCGACACAGCCACTATCAACGAGCTATTCAGCAGACCGGATGTACGTGGCATGCTGCCAAACAACATGAAATTCCTGTGGGGTGTGAAACCAATCGCCGGTGATGGCGGCCAGGAGTTTGTGGAGATGTACGCCATTAAGAGAGGACGTGACGGAAAGGCTCCTTTGAGTGGCGACGTTATCAACGATGCACGCCAGGACTTTGACCAGCACGGTCGCCCTGAAATCTCGATGACAATGAACCCTACAGGCGCCAGAAAATGGGCCCGCCTGACAGGTGACAACGTTGGCCGCCAGGTGGCCATCGTACTGGATAACTATGTATACTCTGCCCCTGTGGTACAGGGCGAGATTACAGGTGGCAACTCCTCTATCTCCGGTAACTTTACCATTGATGAGGCGCAAGACCTTGCCAACATCCTGAAGGCCGGTAAGATGCCAGCCCCTACCCGTATCGTGGAAGAAGCTATCGTAGGTCCGTCTCTGGGCCAGGAAGCCATCAACCAGGGCCTTATCTCTACAGTTGCCGGTCTGCTAATCGTGGTAATCTTCATGATTGCCTACTATGCACGTGGCGGCTTTATCGCTGACCTTGCCCTGCTTTTCAACATCTTCTTTATACTTGGTGTGCTGGCCCAGTTCGGTGCAGCGCTTACACTACCCGGTATTGCCGGTATTGTGCTTACGCTGGGTATGGCCGTGGACGCGAACGTTCTCATTTTTGAGCGTATGCGCGAGGAAGCAGCCAAAGGCAGAAGCATGCGCGAGATCATTGATGCGGGTTATGACAAAGCCTTTAGCTCTATCTTCGATGCGAACGTAACGACCTTCATCGTAGGCTTCATCCTATACTTCTTCGGCTCAGGCCCAGTGAAAGGCTTCGCCATCACGCTGATGATCGGTATCGTTACCTCCTTCTTCACCTCAGTGTTCATCTCCAGATTGCTTATCGAGAGAACCTTCAGAAAGGCCGGCAAGCTTTCCTTCTCCTCTTCTCTGGCGGATAAGATGTTCCGCAACGTGAAGTTCGACGTGATGAAGATTAAGAAGCCTGCCTACGCTTTCTCTCTGACGGTTATAGCGTTTGGCTTTATCGCCATGGCTATCAAAGGGCCGAACCTGGGCATCGACTTTACAGGTGGCCGCTCATATGTGGTGGAGTTTGACCAGGCTGTCCCAGCCTCAGACGTACGCGCATCGTTGTTGGATGATTTCCAGCAGGCAGGTACAGAGGTGAAAACGTTTGGCGCCTCTAACCGCGTGAAAGTAATTACAAGCTGGCACGCAGATGATGAAAGCACGGAGGCAGACCAGCAGGTAAGAACCGCGCTGGAGCAAGGCCTGCAGCAGTACTCCGAGCTTAACCCGCAGATCCTGAGCTCGTCTAAGGTTGGCGCCTCTATGGCCGACGATATTCAGAACACCGCCTTAATTGCGGTCTTGCTTGCGCTGGCCGGCATCTTTATCTACGTGATGCTGCGATTCCGTAAGTGGCAGTTCTCGCTGGGCGGTGTGGTAGCCCTCCTGCACGATGCGATGATGATCCTGTCTATATTCGCCATCCTGCACCTGTTTGGTATTTCTTATGAGATGGACCAGGTGTTTATCGCGGCGGTACTCACAATTATCGGTTTCTCTATTAACGACACCGTGGTAATCTTCGACCGTATACGGGAGTACATGAGCGACAACCCGCGTGCCAGCATCAGGGAGATCGTAAACCCGGCCCTGATCAGCACGTTCAGCCGTACTATCATCACTTCCCTGACCCTGTTCCTGGTAGTAGTGATCCTGTTCCTGTTCGGAGGAGAGGTACTGCGCGGCTTCTCGCTGGCAATGCTTATCGGTGTACTGGCCGGTACGTATTCCTCGCTGTTTATCGCTTCGCCGATTGTAGTGGATACGATCAGAGACGAGGACACAGCGCAGCCTGTAGCCTCACAGCAGGTAGCTCAGAAAGTTCGCTAAGAACAACAATATCAAACACGGGAAAGCCCGGGGCATTTGCTCCGGGCTTTTTTATTTCTAAACTGCTGATGGTATATAGTTTACGGTTCTCTCTGAAATACTGATCAAACAGTTTTTATAGTACCACCCCCTTACTTCTCAGCGCTACGCTCGCAACCTTCTCCCAACGTAACTGCTTTCACCTGAAGACCTCGCGGTGTCCGCAGGTCCCGCGAGTATCTGGCGTTGGCTATACTTTGTCTGCATCAGGATTTGCAGGATTTTGGGATGAGCAGGATTTCTGCCGTGCCGGGTCCAACCACCCCTTTATCCCCTCCTTGTCTAAGGCGGGGAGCCTGTAGCTGCTTTGGCTGAATTATAAGCTTTGTAGCTGCTGTCTCGCACGGACAGGCGCGACCTGTCCCTACAAGTGTAAACCCACCCCAGCCCCTCCAAGGAGGGGAATTGTCTACTAACGATTACACTCCTATTGAGCTTTGTTCGCAAGTTTCGAACTCCCGTTCTCACTTGTCCTCAAGGGGACAGTCTATACTTGTTCCATGGCAAGGGCAACGGCTATCGAACTAATTCCCAGCCTTTGGGTTGAGCGCCTTGTAGATTTCCGGTGCCTGAAAGGCATTGCGGAGCAAAGGAAATGTACACCGCGCGATGCCCGAAGGCGAGGCCTCCCGGCCTTGAGGGAGCCAAAGTATAAATGCAACTGTAGCTTATGTAAGGCTGGAGGATGAACGGAGGCTAATAAGCATAGCTTGGTTCAAGTGGAAGGAAACGGTTGCAAGGAAAGTATAAAAGTATAGCCAAAGATAAGTATGGCTTTTTAAACGAGTTGGGTTATAACCCAACTCCATAGATAGGCACAAGTTATAAACTCGCGCCAACAGGAGACACAAGCGGATGCCGGCGCCAGACAGACATAAAAAATGAGCCAGCCCCGTTGAAAGGCTGGCTCATTTCATACTTTATACTTAAAGTCCTGTTGCTTAGAAAGTAACCCCGTCGGCCACTACTTCTTTTACCTCCGGCACCATGCGCTTCAGCAGGTTCTCGATACCGGCCTTAAGAGTTACCGTAGCAGATGGACAGCCGCTGCAGGAGCCCTGCAGGTGCACCGTCACCACGCCATCGTGGTAAGACTTGAAAGTAATGTTACCTCCATCCTGCTCCACAGCAGGGCGCACGTAGTTCTCCAGCAGGTCAATTACCTTTTTAGAGATTTCGGCGTCCTCGGCTGATGCCTCGCCATTTGCGGCAGTGCCGGCCGTCTGGGCCTTGGCAGCGGAGAAGCCTTCGTTAAAGATAGGGCCACCCGCCTCTACGTAAGACTTCAGGAACGTGCGCAGCTCCGGGATAATTTTTACCCACTCCAGTTCGGCGCTTTTAGTTACCGTAACGAAGTTGCTTGCAATAAACACGCGTGAAACGTAGTCGAAGTTAAACAGCTCCTGCGCCAGCGGCGACTCCAGTGCGCTCTCCACGTTAGGATAATCCACGCTCTGACCGTCAGGCAACAGCTGCACATTCATCACAAACTTCATTGACTCCGGGTTGGGGTTAGCCTCTGCGTACACAGAGACCATTTTCTCTTTATTTTCTATCATAATTATCGCTGTTTAAAACTAAAACCTGTAGCTATACCATTAAGTTTCCAAAATTAGGCATAATTTGTGACAAGTGCACAGGCTTGCCGCTCCCATAGCCACGGCCGCACGGCAAGGGCTTTCACAAGTATAACCTGCTCCCGAGGCGGATGTTCCTGCCAGCCATAACCTACACCACCTCAAAGCCTTGCTTGCTCTGTCGCCTCAGCAACGCCGGTGCCAACCCAAAGCAAACCACATAGTCCCCAAAGTATTAGAAATAGAACTATTTCCGCTGGACATATGGAATGCAGGAGTACTACTGCTAGTACTTTACCGAAAGGCGCTAACAACTGAAAAGTACAATTTATACCAGAAAACTAATTTTGAAGTACAAGGCTACTATAGGTGTCGTGGTAAAGTCATGTGCCAATTCAAAAGCCCTCCTGATGCTGCTCCTGCTGCTCCATGTAGGTACATTTAATTCGTTTCGGGCCATATATTACCCTAGCAATTTTGCCCAGAAAATGTATCTTTGTATCGCAAGCAAAAAAATCTAAACAGAACTGACCCACACCATGCTAAACAATTTTATACTTCTGGCTCAGGCCCACGAAGCTTTACCTGTTTTCCTGATCATACCTTTTCTGCTTTTGATTGGTATGATCGCTGCCGGACCGATTTTTTTTGGACACTTTTGGGAGCACAATTATAAAACTGTCGCCGTTGTACTTGGCCTGACAGTGCTGGCTTACTACCTCTTCGCTTTAGGGGATGTGCACATGCCGATACATACAGCGGCAGAGTATTTTACGTTTGCGGCCCTGCTTAGCTCGCTCTATGTTGCAGCAGGGGGCATCTACCTCAATGTCAATGCCCGTGCCACGCCTGCCATGAACGTGGCGCTGGTGGCTATCGGTGCTGTCTTGGCCAATATCATCGGTACAACTGGTGCCTCGTTGCTGCTGATTCGCCCGTTCATCAGGCTTAATAACCATCGGATCAAAGCTTACCAGATCGTATTCTTCATTTTTATTGTGAGTAATGCGGGCGGTTTGCTTACCCCGCTCGGAGACCCGCCGCTGTTCATCGGCTTTATTAAGGGTGTTCCGTTCTTCTGGACGCTGCAGCACCTGTTCATTCCATGGATAATATCTATTACCTTGCTTTGTACCCTGTTCTACTTTGTAGACAGACGCAACAAGGAAACCGAGTTTACACCTAAACCAGAGGTAGTTGCCAAGAACGATGAGAAGATAGAGTTCCACTTTTCCGGAAAACGCAACCTGTTCTGGCTGGCCATTATAGTGGGCGCCGTTGCCCTGGACCCGAACGTGGTGGATGGCCTGCCGCATATCTATTATGATGGCGCGAAAATTTCCTTTCTGCGCGAAATCATTCAGCTTTCCGCTGCATTTATGGCTTACCGTTTCTCTAATAAGTCAGCGTTGGCTGGAAACCAGTTCAACTTCCACCCTATCCTGGAGGTGGTATTCCTGTTCTTCGGTATCTTCTTTACCATGATGCCGGCCCTGCAGCTTTCTGCCCAAATTGCTTCGTCACCTCAGTTTGCGCAGTATATCACCCCAAGCTTCCTGTACTGGGCAACTGGTACGTTATCCGGCTTCCTGGACAACGCTCCAACCTATGCCAACTTCCTGTCGCTGGCCATGGCTAAGTTCGACTTGTCTCAGGCCAACGTAGCAGACGTGAAAAACTTTGCAGAGGGTGCCACCGCTGCCGGCATAGAGACACTCATCGACCTGGAGGCTATCTCGCTGGCATCGGTACTGTTTGGGGCCCTCACCTACATCGGCAACGGCCCTAACTTTATGGTGAAAGCCATTGCCGAGAGCGCCGGCATTAGAATGCCCTCCTTCTTTGGCTACGTGCTACGCTACTCTATCCCGTTCCTGCTGCCAATCCTGGCGCTGGTATGGTACCTGGTAGTGTACTTAAGGCTGTTCTAAGCAGCTGATAAAAGTATAAAATCCGCCGCCTCTGCATTGCAAGGGCGGCGGATTTGTTTTAAGGGGGCCTCTTTCCTGACGCAAGCAACCGATTGTACCTCCCGTTGGCGCGAGTTTGCAACCCGTGCCTACCTATGATGTCGGCTTTGTAACCCAACTGGCTTGAAAAGCCATACTTATACTTTGGCTATACTTTTATACTTTGGCTACACCGCTGTTCCGGACATCCTTGTCCGGAACCAACGCTGCTGCGGACTTCCGAGTCCGCGTAAGCCTTACTTTTATACTTTGGCTATACTTACATAGCAGCTGCTTCCTTCGACTGGACACAAGTTATCCTTGTTAGCTGCCGTTCCTCCTCCAGCCTCACATCAGCTACTGTTGCATCTCTAGCTTTGGAGCTCTCAAGCCCGAGAGGGCTCGCCTTGGGGGTAGGGGCCCTCGATAAGGGCATCGCGCTGCTTTCGCTTCCTTTGCTCCTGACGTCGCAATGCCTTTCAGGCACCGGAAATCTACAAGGCGCTCTTTATACGAGGGCCCCTACCCCCACCCAAAGGCTGGGAATCATTCGATAGCCGCTGCCCCTGCTGTCATCTCGACCCTTGGGAGAGATCTGATTAGAATTCCGGATAGATCTCTCGCGCTGCTCGAGATGACAATAGATGTAGCAGGCTCCCTCCCCTGTTCTTAGGGGAGGGTTGGGGAGGGGTATACCCCCCCGCCTTAGATAAGGAGGGGTTAGGGGTGGTTGGACCCGATGCAGCAGAAATCTTGCTCATCCTACTAATCCTGCAAATCCTGATGCAGACAAATTATAGCCCGCACCAGACACTCGCGGGACCTGCAGCCACCGCGAGGTCCTCAGAGCAAAGCGAAGACGTGAATTTAGAACTCGCAAGCGCAGCTTTACGGCGAATCTATAGAGCAAGCGCCAAATACTCACGAAAATGAAATAATCCAGTACCACAACCGTTTTACTATATAGTATAAAACTTTTTTATACTTTGCCGCTAACTCAACCCTTCTCCGCGCTGCTATGAAAAACAAGCTCTCCCTCTGCCTGATGACCTGCTTTCCCGTTTTTTTGCTGCTTATACTTTGTCCAGAGCAAGCCAGAGCACAGCAGCAGGCGGTGCAGTTATCGGGGATGGTGTTGGATGAGGAAGGTGCTACAGGCATGGCGGGTGTGGCCGTGTTCGTGCCACAAACCAACAGGGGCACCAATACGAATTCCAAAGGCTTCTTTTCGCTGCCGGTGCTGCCCGACGATAGTGTGGTGGTAGCGGCGCTAGGGTACCAAAGGCAGTATTTTCTAATCCCGCATACTTTCTCCGGCACCAGCTACTCTACCTTAATTTACCTGCTCGAGAGTACTACCGCCCTACCCACAGTAAACGTGATGCCCTGGGCTACGGAGCGGGAGTTACGGGAGGCAATCTCGAAGATAAAACTTCCTGAAGAGCCGAAACCGGAAGTAGACCTGGGGCCGCTGGAGCAGAAAGACCTGACCAAAATGCGCAGAATGGATGCCGAGATGAACGCAAAGTATGGCTTGCAACAGGCGGGGCAGCAACAGCAGCGGCGCTACATGGTCCCCAGCGATGTGAAAGTGTTTGGTATAGGGATTGGCAGCAACTATAAAAAGAAGAAGGCCTCCCGTGGCACTAAAAACCGCAGGAAGGCCTCCCAAAAAGATGTGGCAGAATAGCCTGTTTATACTTTATTCACCCGCTGGCGCAGCAGGAAGTCGGCAATAACCAGGGCGGCCATGGCATCCACAATCGGCACGGCGCGCGGCAGCACACAAGGGTCGTGGCGGCCTTTGCCCTTCAGGGTTATCTCCTCGCCGGCATCGTTAATAGTGGTCTGAGGCTGAAGGATAGTAGCCACTGGCTTAAAGGCGACGTTAAAGTAGATGTCCTGCCCGTTGCTGATGCCGCCCTGAATGCCGCCTGAGTTATTGGTGCGGGTGCGCACGTTGCCCTCCTCATCGGTATAGAACTCGTCGTTGTGCTCGGAGCCGCGCATTTTCACGCCCTCAAAGCCACTGCCATACTCAAAGCCCTTCACGGCATTTATACTTAGCATGGCCTTGCCCAGTTCGGCGTGCAGCTTATCGAACACAGGCTCCCCCAAACCAACCGGCACGCCTTGTATCACGCAGCTCACTACGCCACCGATGGTGTCCAGGGTGTCGCGAGCTTCCTCTATCAAGCCAATCATGCGGGCGGCGGTGGCGCCGTCGGGGCAGCGCACTTTGTTGGAGTCAATCTGGCTCAGGTCCAGCTCCTGGTAGGGTTTGCGCAGTTTTATACTTCCCACCTGCGACACGTAGCTCTGCACCGAGATGCCGTAGTGCTGCAGCAGTTTAGCGGCCAGGGCTCCTGCGGCCACGCGCGCCACCGTTTCGCGGGCAGAGCTGCGGCCTCCGCCACGGTAATCGCGGGCGCCATACTTTGCCGTGTAAGTATAATCGGCGTGCGAAGGGCGGAAGGCGTGCTCAATGTGGCTGTAGTCGTGGCTGTGCTGGTCCTTGTTATTAACTACCAGGGCGATGGGCGTGCCCGTGGTTTTGCCTTCAAAGATGCCCGAGAGGATGGTTACCCGGTCCTCCTCCTTGCGGGGCGTAGTAATGTCGGACTGGCCGGGGCGGCGGCGGTCCAGGGCGTGCTGAATCTCGTCCACACTGATCTCCAGACCAGCCGGGCACCCGTCCACAATCACACCAACAGCCGCACCATGCGATTCGCCGAAAGTGGTTATCTTGAAAAGCTTTCCGTAAGAGTTGCTCATAGTTATCGTTTTATAAAAATGAAGGCCGACACCGCCAGCAGCACCAGCAGGATAATGTTGGTGTAGCGCTTTATCTGATTGGCCAGATGCACGCTTACCAGGGTGTTGTCCTCGTTTTGGATGATATTATAAAAAGCCCCCAAATCGCGCGACATAACCAGCGCATCGGTATCGGGGGCACCCGTAATCTGTACTTTAAGGGTAGGGCGCAAGGTATCGTAGGCGGCTGTGGTGGGGTTAAAGTATACCCACTCCATTTTGCGGCCCATGTCGTAGTTACCCGCCTCACGGCCAATAAGCGTGAACAGGAAACGTTTGGTACCCATCACGGTGCCCGCCCGCCGGGTAATATCCTGCTGCACATCGGGCGGAAAGAAGTCGATCCCGGAAGGCGCCTCTGGCGACGGCGGCATAACAGCGGTTAAGTTTCCTGTGCCCTCTACCTGAAATATATAGCGGAAGGTTTTGCCCACCGGCACCACCTCTTGCGAGAGTAGCTCTGCAAGGCGGTAATCGCCCACGGGCACCACGTCGCGCAGCGGGTGCGGCGGCAGCTCTTTTACCTGCACCTCGCGCGGCCGCGAGAAGAAGGTTTTATACCCTTCCTGCCTGTCCTGGGTGAGCAGGGATGGATTCTTGGCCACTTTATACTTTATCATCTCGAGCCGGAGCTGCGGAAAAACCAGTGGTTTGGGCGTAATCGGGTACAGCACAGCCTCGTAAAGCCTGAAGCGCAGGTAGGGTTCCCCCCGCACCGTTACGTGCTCCGGGGTAATCTCCGTAAAATCAAACGTCTCCTCCCACACATGCGCCTGCTTGAGCTGCCGCAGGATGCCGTTCATCTGGTTGGCAAAGTCATGGAAGTCCAGCAGGCGCTGGTCCTGCTCGGCCAGGTAAAAGTATAGCGCCACGTTCACGCCCTCCCCCACAAACACTTCATCCTTATCCGTATAAATGGTCAGGAAGGCGTTATCGTCCTTGTCCACAAACTCGGCCTCCTGCTCTGGCTGCGGCTGCTCCTCTTCCGGCACAATCAAATCGGGGGGCAGGTTGGCGTTCTGCGGCACGTCGGCCTGCATCTCCGTCACGGTAATCTCCATCCCCTCCGACTGCAACGTTTGCCCATTCACCTTCATCGTGAAAGGCTTTAACGTATAGGTGCCTTCTTCCAGGGCGGCGTAGTTCTGGGTGATGGTGAGTATCGTGGTGGTGGTACCGCCGGTGATGATGGTTTTGGTGGAGGAATAGCGGTTGCTTTTCTTGAATCCTTCTATTTCCGGGAAGGTGGTATTGCCCTGCAACTGCTGGTTGTGCAGCCTCACCGAAATGGTATAGTATTGATTTAGCGGCAAAGGGCTCTTACCCAGCTCAATAGCAAGCTGCTGCGCCAGCGCGGGCACGAGCATCATGAGCCAAAGAAAAAGGGTAAGTACTACAACTCGCATGTTTGGGGCCGCTTTGCAACGGACTTGGTCTGAGGTATAAAAGCAAATTTAATACTTTTTCGCTAGCAGGCACGTTTCGTATGTAAAGCCTCTCTCAGCGTAGCAAGAAGCCGGGTCCTGTGTTAGCTAACGCAGCGGCGGGTGGCAGAAGTATAAAGGCGCGTTCTGCTGTTTTTACCCACTCTCTCCGGATACCCCACACGGTTATACTTTTACAACAAATTACAGTTCGTTAACTATATAAAGTATAAATATAACGTGATAACTCAGCCGTCCGAAAGGCTTGCCCGTATATAAACCCAAACCAGAAAATAGCTTACTATAATACCGAAATGCTGGAATATGTGAAAACAATCTTAGTGAAGGTCAGCTTCGATAAGATGTTGTTTGAAAAAGAACTGCGCAAGGCGTTCAGAGTACTCGTGAAAGAGGAAATTGAGCAACTAAAACAATGGTGCTACGACCAGTTCTCAGGTGTTTACCTGATCATCCTTAACCGTGTTTTTCTAAAGCACCAAAACTAAAAAACTACTCCTCTTCCGGGTTGCCGTGCACAAAGCGGATGTTGCGCACCAAGCCGTTGTAACCGGTGCGCTTTACGGCTGATTTTTTAAACAGCTGCGAGAACACTTCGTGTGTCAACTCCTGCCAGTCGCGCTCCTTCAGCTCCTTCAGCTGGGGGTGCGGCGCAAAGGCGGGCTCATGGTGCGGTTTGCTGAAGCGGTTCCAGGGGCACACGTCCTGGCAAATGTCGCAGCCGAAGACCCAATTCCCGAATTTCCCGTTCATTTCCTGCGGCAGCTGGTCTTTCAGCTCGATGGTGAAGTATGAGATGCACTTGCTGCCGTCCACCACATAAGGCTCTACGATGGCATTAGTCGGGCAGGCGTCGAGGCAGCGGGTGCAGGAGCCGCAGTAATCTTTAATGGGCCCGTCGTACTCCAGTTCCAGGTCGATGATGAGCTCGGCGATGAAGTAGAAGCTGCCCACCTGCGGCGTGATGAGGTTGGAGTTCTTGCCGACCCAGCCCAGACCGCTCTTTTTGGCCCAGGCCTTATCCAGCACCGGCGCCGAGTCTACGAAGCAGCGGCCGCCCACCTCCCCTATCTCCTCGTTGATGTAGTTGAGCAGCGTTTTTAGCTTGTCTTTGATGACAAAGTGGTAGTCGGTGCCATAGGCGTACTTCGATATTTTGTAGGTATCCTCCTCTGGCTGCTGGTCTTCCTGGCTGGGGTAGTAGTTGAGCAGCAGCGACACGACGGACTTAGCCCCCTCCACCAAAAGGCGCGGGTCCAGGCGCTTGTCGAAGTGGTTCTCCATGTAGTGCATCTGCCCGTGCATGTGCTGGTTAAGCCAGCGCTCCAGCCGCGGCGCCTCCTCCTCCAGAAAATCCGCCTTGGAAATGCCGCAGTACATAAAGCCCAACTCGCTGGCCTTCTGCTTGATCAGGTATGTATACTTCTCTTTGCTCAATTTATAGGTGGCAGCCGGTTTATACTTGGCGGCTATACTTTTAGAAGAACAAAGTTAGGGAGAAAAAGGTCCGGATCACTATTAGCTGCCTCTGAGGCGTCGGGAAGCCTTGTTAAAAGGCTAACTGTAATACTATGTTCAGCATGCTGATTGAGTAGCCTCATTTCGAGAAGCAAAAGACGCGAGTGCACAAGTTTATATTAGGCATACGAAGTCACAAAGACTTTCCTGCTTTGGAGAAAAGATTTCAGTAACCGGTCAGGCCAATTCCAGCGTCACTAGAGCAGAAGATTCCTCAGGCATGCTTAATCAAGGTTTACCAAGAAATTCATGTACTCTCCAATACATCACCCTTTATATAGTAAAAACAAATATCAATTTATTTAAACACATACTTGTGTTTATGAATATTATTATATAAATTTTACAATATATTCACACGCAGAAAGGCTATCCTATTATGATAAGAGTTGAGACGAGGCTATTGCCAAATTCAAGTAGCAAAGACATAATGAGTTCAATTACTACTCAAGCTGCCAACGCTGCTGCAAAAGAATTCGCAAAAACTGTAGAGGCAAAAGTAAAAACTTTTAAATGCGAGAAACATCCAAGCACAGGTTCTACTATCCGAATAATAGCAGACAAAAAGGAAATTATCAAGATTGATAAGAATAGTTTTTGCTGCAAAGAGTTTGCTGATTCAATCCAGATAAATGTGAAGAGGTAGTAAATCCTCCCTCGCTCGCCTCTGGCGAGTGTGAGCTATTCCGAGGCCTCTGGCCGCTTTAGTTTATACTTTAAACTTTAGCCAATACAATCTTTGGTGTATGTGGCGGGACGCCACAAGTATAACTCACACTCGCGGGACGCAAGCGAGAGCAGTAACAGCTACGTGTTTTCGATTAGGTATAGAAATACTATACTTCATATAAAACAAAAAAAGCAGGCCATACAGCCTGCTTTTTTCCTTATATCACAAACAGTTTTTACTCCGCTTGGTCGAACAGCCCGCCTGATACCACCTGTTGCGGCGGCACTTTGCCCAGGTGCCTGTAGGCTGCCTCGGTTGCCTCACGGCCGCGGGCGGTGCGCTTGATGTAGCCTTCCTGGATGAGGAACGGCTCGTATACTTCCTCGATGGTTTCGGCTTCCTCGCCGCAGGCCGTCGCGATGGTGGAAATGCCCACCGGACCACCTTTATACTTGTCGATGATGCAGGAAAGGATGCGCTTGTCCATGTCGTCGAGGCCGTTGTGGTCCACGTCCAGGGCAGCCAGGGCAAAGCGCGCTATCTCCACATCAATGGTGCCGTCGCCTTTTACCTGGGCAAAGTCGCGAGTGCGGCGCAGCAGGTTGTTGGCAATACGCGGCGTACCGCGGCTACGGCGGGCAATCTCGAAGGCGGCATCGGCATGTATCGGCGCACCCAGCAAGGCAGACGAACGCTTTACAATGGAAGTGAGCAGTTCGGCATCGTAGTACTCCAGGCGCGAGTTAATGCTGAAACGGGCACGCAGCGGCGCCGTGAGCAAACCGGAACGCGTGGTGGCGCCAATCAGCGTGAACGGGTTCAGGCTAATCTGCACAGAGCGCGCGTTCGGACCAGAGTCGAGCATGATGTCGATCTTATAGTCTTCCATGGCCGAGTACAGGTACTCCTCCACAATCGGGTTGAGGCGGTGGATTTCATCGATGAAAAGCACATCGTTGGCATCCAGGTTCGTCAGCAAGCCGGCCAAATCGCTTGGCTTGTCCAGCACCGGCCCGGAGGTCATTTTGATACCTGCGTCAAGTTCTGAGGCAATGATGTGCGAGAGCGTGGTTTTACCCAGACCTGGAGGTCCGTGCAGCAGCACGTGGTCCAGGGCCTCGCCACGGCGCTTGGCCGCCTGCACAAATATCTTCAGGTTCTCCACCACTTTGGCCTGGCCGGTAAAATCGGCGAAGCTGAGCGGGCGGAGTGCCTTGTCTATATCGCGTTCGGCTGGCGTCATGTATTCATTTCCGCCAGTGAGATAATCTTCCCTCATGTTATACTTTATACTTTAAATACAGGCTTATTTGCAGCACCTTATACTAACAGCCAGCCTGTATAATTGGCTCCATTTCTGCCTACTAATTTACGTAATTTTGCTAAATATTTTATACTGTCAAAGTATAAATCTAACCTCATTAGCAAAACCTCTAATCCTTACCTAAACTCGTGCGGGCAATGTACCTTTCGGTGCCCTAAGTTACGCATTGCATGTGCCCGATCCATCAGAAAATTACCAGCCACGCCTACTTCAGCCCCGGCGATGATTGTTTGAACGCCATCACCAGCGCCATGGACGAGGCGGAAAAGACGATAAAGATTTGCGTGTTCACGATCAGCGACGACCGCATTACGGAGGCTATTCTGCGGGCTTACCACCGTGGCATCAGTATAAAAATCATCACCGATAACCGGAAACTGCACGACACGGGCTCAGACATCCGGGAGCTGGCCGTAAAGGGGCTGGACGTGCGCATCGACAAAACGCGCAGCCACATGCACCACAAGTTCGCTGTCTTCGACGAGGCCCGCGTACTGACCGGCAGCTACAACTGGACCCGCAGCGCCGCCCTGCACAACCACGAAAACATCCTCGTCACCGACAACTTCACGATAGTGCAGGACTACAGCCGCGAGTTCGACCGCCTCTGGGAAAGTATGATGACGTATGTGCCGGGTAGAAAGTATAGGGAAGAGGACCAGTGATTAAAGGGATGGGACCAGGATTTTTAAGATTGATGGATTCTCAGGATTAGACGGAAACCTACCGCAAGTTTAGCGGTAGCGTAAAATAATGGTTTAGGAACAATTCCCCTCCTCGGAGGGGTTAGGGGTGGGTCAATCGTTCACAGACAAAGATGAAACAGCAGATCATCCCCTACAAGCCATACTTGAAAGAGCTGGCCAAACAACTGCGCCAAAACAGTACGCTGTCTGAGGTTATACTTTGGAATGAACTAAAGAGCCACCAACTTCTTGGCTATGACTTCGACAGGCAAAAGCCCCTGGATAACTTCATAGTTGATTTTTATTGCAAAGAGCTGCTATTGGCCATTGAAGTAGATGGCGATAGCCACGACTATAGCCTTGAAGAGGATACCAAGCGACAGGCCGCTTTAGAAAAACTTGGAGTAAGATTTCTGCGATTCTCTGATAAAGAGGTAAAACAAGAGCTAAGGAACGTGCTTCAAACCATTGAAACATGGATAAGAGCTAATCAGAAGCATAAAACCCACCCCTAACCCCTCCGAGGAGGGGAATTAAAGGGGGCTATGAAAGTATAAAAAGGCAGCCACTCCCGCAGCTGCCTTTTTATACTTTCATGGCCCTCCCCTGTTTTTAGGGGAGGGTTGGGAGGGGTTCTACTTGAACGCCGGAATCCCGGTAATATCCGCCCCTGTGATGAGCAGGTGGATGTCGTGGGTACCTTCGTAGGTGATCACGGATTCCAGGTTCATCATGTGGCGCATGATCGGGTACTCGCCGGTGATGCCCATGCCGCCATGGATCTGGCGTGCCTCGCGGGCGATGTGCAGGGCCATGTCCACGCTGTTGCGCTTGGCCATGGAGATCTGCTGCGTGGTGGCTTTGCCATCGTTCATCAGCGTGCCCAGGCGCCACACCATCAGCTGTGCCTTGGTTATCTCGGTCAGCATTTCGGCCAGTTTCTTCTGCGTAAGCTGGAAGCCACCGATTGGCTTGTCGAACTGGATACGCTCCATGCTATACTTGCGGGCCGATTCGTAGCAATCAATGGCGGCACCCAGGGCTCCCCAGGAGATGCCGTATCGGGCCGAGTCGAGGCAGCCGAGCGGGCCGCGCAGGCCATCCACGTTTGGCAGCAGGTTTTCTTTCGGCACCTTCACGTTGTCGAACACGAGCTCGCCGGTGCAGCTGGCGCGCAGGCTCCACTTGTTGTGGATTTCCGGCGTAGTAAAGCCTTCCATGCCGCGCTCCACGATCAGGCCTTTGATGCGTCCTTCCTCGTTTTTAGCCCACACCACAGCCACCTGGCACTCGGGTGAGTTGGAGATCCACATCTTGGAGCCGTTGAGCAGGTAATGGTCGCCCATGTCTTTGATGTTGGTCATCATGCCGCCCGGGTTAGAGCCGAAGTCAGGTTCGGTCAGGCCGAAGCAGCCAAGCCACTCACCGCTGGCCAGCTTGGGCAGGTACTTTCTGCGCTGCTCCTCGGAGCCATACTTGTAGATGGGGTACATCACCAGCGAGCCCTGCACTGAGGCTGTAGAGCGCATGCCGGAGTCGCCGCGCTCTATCTCCTGCATGATGATGCCGTAGCTGATGTAGTCGAGGCCACCGCCGCCATACTCGGTCGGGATGGTCGGGCCAAAAGCGCCCACTTCCCCGAACTTCCTCACAATCTCGGACGGGAAGTGCGCGTCCTGCGCCCACTTTTCAATGTAAGGGGAAATCTCGCGCTTCACGAAGTCGCGCATGGTCTGGCGGATAAGCAGGTGCTCCTCCGTCAGCAGGTCGTCAATGTTATAGTAATCAGGGGCTCCTGATGATTCGTAAGCCATAGTTTTGTTTTAAGGTTAAAGCGTTAGGGTATTATGCAAAGTTAAAATTTTAAGGATAACCTGTACCAGTGATTTAAAATGATTTGCCTGATTAGGTATGATTCTCTGCCTGAGCCTTTAAACAGGGCTCAGATTACAAAGATTTGCAGTCTGAAAAGATAGGAAGAATTGTTATTGTAGTCCCATTTCATGCCGCAAGTTTAGCGACAGCGGTAACTTGTGGTTGCGATTGATGCCAGTTTCCTCGAACTGCTTCGGGACAGGTTAACTGGCTTTCTGTGCGGGCAGAAAAGTATAAATCAAGCGTCTCTCTATACTTCAATCAGCCATGATCAAAGTATAAAGTATAGCCAAAGTCCTTGTAACCTTGCTTTTTCAAAGCAAAGCAAGTTGCAAACTTGCTGCCATGCGTAACCACAAGTTACGCTGTCGCTAAACTTGCGGCAGCAAGGATTTGTAGAGACGCAATACATTGCGTCTCCGGTATTGCAACTCAACCCAGCGAGTCTGGAGACTCGCACACACCCTACGTCACCGGTAGGATACCGGCGCCAGTTTATTCACATTAATCCTGAGAATCCATAAATCCTAAAAATCCTAGTCAATGAAAAAGCCCTACCAGACTGGCAGGGCTCCTTCACTAAAAGTATAGACTTATACTTTAAAACTTCACGCCCAGGGATAGGAGGAAGTTGCGGGTGGCTTGCGGGTAGTAGTAGTTGTAGTCGTAGCGGTTACTGTCGCCCGTGTACTGCTCGCTCCAGGTATAGCCGTTGGCCACATACTCCTTGTTGAAGAGGTTGTTTACCAGCAGCGCCAGCTCTACTTCCCGCATAAACGACGGCTTGAACGTATAGCGCAGGCGCAGGTCGGCTACCTGGTAGGCATCAATTTTTCGCTCCTCAGAGGCTGTGTTGTCGAGGTACTGCTTGCCAACGGTTTTGTAAAGTATAGCCGCCCGGAAACCCTTTATTGGCTGCACCTCCAGCTTATGCGCCGACACCACCGCCGGCGAGAAAGAGATGTCTGTCTCTTTGTAGTTGGTTTCCACCACATCCTCCACGTTGTAGTCGGCATCATACACATACAGGTGCTCGGTGTAGTTGCGGATCTTGTTTCGGCTGAAGGTCACGTTGGAGCTCAGTTCCACCACATCGTTAAAGTTGACCATACCCGCCAATTCTACGCCTGCGCGGTAGCTGTCTTTGATGTTGGTGCGCAGCGGCGAGCCCACGTCGTTCAGCTGTCCGGTCAGCACGAGCTGGTTGTCGTAGTCCATGTAGTAGACGTTGGCATCCAAAGTATAGCGGGTGCTTTGCCTGTTGCCACGCAGGCGGTAACCAGCCTCCAGGTTGTAGAGCGTTTCAGCCTTCGGGTCGGCGGCGCCCGCCTGCGTGTTCTGCGGCTTATCGGTAAAGTCGGAGCGGGTAGGCTCGCGGTTACCCACAGCATAAGAGGCATAGGCGGTCTGCCCCTCGGCAATCTGGTAAGTAACGCCAGCTTTCGGGTTCAGGAAGCTGAAGTCCACGTCCTGCGTCACGTCGCGGTTATCATCGTCCACGCCGTCTATACTGTAAGCAATAGTGCGGTACTGCAGATCTCCGAACACGCCCAAGCGCTCGGTGAGCTGGTAATTGACCTTACCGAAGATGTTGAAGTCCGTCTTCAGGGCCTTGTTGAAGTAGTAACGATGCCCCAGCTCACTGTCGGAGGCGTAGCGGGCCCAGATTACCTCGCCAAAATGGTCTCCATCATACTTGTTCCAGGCACCGCCCAGGGTAGCGTTCAATTTGCCGGCCACATCGGTATAGTTCAGGGCATAGGTAGCGCCGTAGAAATAGTTGTCGAGCCACTTCTGGCGAATCAGGTCGGAGCGGCTGATGGTGGTATCGCCCAGCACCACCGGTGCGATGCCGTAGTTAGCCAGTTTCTGGTTGTTCTTATACTGCTCGTAGTAGCCCCGACCACGGGTAAAGTGGAAGGCACCGCCCAGGTTCAGGCGCGGCAGCAGGTCCTTGGAGTAGTGCAACTGGTAGTGGTCCTGCTGGTAGTTGTCGGTTTCGTTCTCGTACGTAAGGGAGTTGTAGGTGCGGTCCGTCTCCAGTTTCTCCTCCGGCACGCCGTTCCAAGCCTGGTAGGTTTTCTCCCTGCCCGAGAAAGTCACGAACTTGAACATGCCCGTTTTGCCATGGTAGCCCGCCGCCAGGTAGTAAGACTTCAAATCAGAGAAGGCGCGGTCGATGTAGCCATCGGAGGAAACCTTGGACAGGCGCCCATCAATGGTAAACTTATCGTTGAGCAGGCCCGAGCCGAAGGAAACCGAGTGACGCCAGGTGTTATAAGAGCCAAAGGAATTCACGGCCTCGGCATAGGCTTCGCGGTTTACGCCGATGGTGCGGATGTTCATACTTGCCCCGAAGGCGCCGGCGCCGTTGGTAGAGGTGCCTACGCCGCGTTGCACCTGCACATCCTCGATAGAAGAGGCCAGGTCGGGCATGTTCACAAAGAAAGTGCCGTGGCTTTCGGAGTCATTTACCGGGATGCCGTTCACCGTCACGTTAATGCGCGTGATGTCGGAGCCCCGGATGCGGATGCCCGTGTAGCCCACGCCTGCGCCGGCGTCAGAAGTGACCACCACCGAGGGCGTCTGCTCCAGCAGGTAAGGCAAATCCTGGCCGAAGTTGCGATCGGCAATCTCCTGCTTGCTTACGTTGGTAAACGTGGTGCCTGTCTTATCACTCGCCCGCGTGGCCGACACCACCACCTCGCCGGTTTGCAGGGCCTGTGGGCGCAGCGCTACCTGCACCGGCTCATTCTGCGGCAGATTTATACTTGCCTGCCCCTGCTCGTAGCCAATGTAGGTTATTTTTAACGTATAAGCCCCCGTACCAAGATTAGGGAAAGAGAATTCTCCGCCGTTTCCGGTGGCGGTGGCCGTGTTAGACTCTACCAGTACTACTGTAGCACCGGGCAGACCTTTGCCTGTGGCGGCATCGGTTACACGCCCGTTCAGGGCATGCTGCGCCAGCAGTTGCAGTGGCAACAGCGTCACCGCCAATGCCATCAAAAAGCTTTTCATTTGATTGGAAAAAGAAAAATGGTGAAACATACAGGCATGCCAGGGGTAGGCATCCTGCTACATTTGTTTCCCGAACCTCTCCCTTCGCCGGCATTACCCGGATCAGGTTCAATGGGTATGATCTCAGCCCGTTTTATTGGGGCACCCCTGAGTACAGGCAAAGGTACGGCTCTTTCTGATCTAAACCAAAAATGGGTAGTTTATACTTTTATCCCGCCATAACACAAGCTTTACTTGCCTGCTAAATTTTGCCTCTGGCAGATAACCACTTAGCCCAAAAGTACGTTCTAAAGCATAATGAGGCACGATAGTTTTTACTGCTTATAAGTAAGACGTTTGCTGTGCAGAGAGATCAGCAGAAGTTGAAAAATAAAAAGTGAACCGCGATGATGATCAGCATATTGTACACAGTAGCACTGTTAACCATACTGGCATATTATGCCTTTTCTCCACGTACTAAATTCAACCGCCCCCCATCTACCGACAACGACGATGACGGAGGCGAGCCTTTAGGTGATGACCTGCCGGACCTGGACCTTCCTCCAGGCATTTCGCTTCCTGTAAACGACTTCGAACCGAGGTATGACATCAGGAAGATAAACGTTCCGAAGTTTCCGGAACCATCCTTGCACTGAGAATGCTGCAAGCAAAAAGCCCCGCCACGTTCGAGACATGGCGGGGCTTTTTGATTTTAGAGAGCTCGAAAGTTAGAGAGTTTGGGAGTTTAGGAGTTGAGGAGTTGAGGAGTTAGAAAGTTAGAATGTTAAAAAGTTAGAAAGTTTGGGAGTTGCCCGGCCTAGGAACGTTTCATTCTATTTTTAATGCTTTTGATTTTTTGTCATTCTGTAAGGAACTTGCTTAGAGATATTCTAACCCAGTACAAATCGCTACCAAGATCCTTTCAGGATGACATATTGATGCGAATGAAACGGCTTACCCTAGACTCCTCCAAAACAGTTGAGGCAGCTTAGCACCCAAAATCTAACAACGAATAACGACCCTACAGCACTGTGATGGTATAGGTGCGGGCGAAGCTCTGCTCCGGGGCCAGCTGGTTGATGCCTTCCTTCTCGGTGATGTCGCCGCTCTCGCCAACCCTGCCGGCTATGCCGCACCAGGGCTCGATGCACACGTAGCGCGGGTGCTCCGGCTTGCCCCAGATGCCCAGGTACGGGAAGCCCTCAAACTCCACCTCCACGCGGCGTGCGTTCTTATGGCTACCCAGCACCAGCTTCTCCGACTGCACCTCCTTAAACACCAGCGCGTCTTTGTAGAAGTAGCTGCTCTTCAGCGGCAGCACGCGCTCCTGCTCCATGACAGATTCTGTGTCGCCGTTCTGCAGGCCATCCTCGCTCAGCAGGTAGCGGTGCAGCGTTTCCTCCTTCTCAAACTCGATGAAGTAGTCCTCATACCTTTCGTTGGGGTAAAGGGGCACGTTAAAGCCCGGATGAGCGCCAATAGAAAAGTATAAAGCCTGACCGCCGGTATTGGCCACGTGGTAGGTTACCGAGAGTTTGTTCCACTCCAGCGTATAGGCCACCAGCAACCTGAACGCAAACGGGTACTGCTGCAGTGTCTCCTCATCCTCCGTCAGCTGGAAAACGAGTTTGTCGTGCTGCTCCTCTACCACTTCAAACTCCTTGCGGCGGGCAAAGCCGTGGCGCTTCATGTCATACTGCTGCCCTTCGAAAGTATACTGCTGCCCCGGCAGCTCCCCCACAATCGGGAAGAGGTTGGGCGCGTGGCCGGTCCATACCTGCGGGTCGGCCTGCCAGATAAACTCCAGGTTTTCGTCTTTCTTGATGAAGTGGTGCAGCTCGGCGCCCAGTGTGTCGATGCCCACCTTATAGTTGTCGTTCTCGAGGAAGTATAGCATGTTCTCTTTGTTTAAGATTGATGTAGTTGCAGGAGCTGTTCCACGTGCTGCGTGGCCTGCTGCAGGCGCTCCTGATGCTGCCCGCTTATCTCCACAAAGGGGGTTTGCAGCGCCTCCAGCTCCCGCTTGTACCACTCGTAGAAGAACTGGCGCAGGTGCGGGTGTTCGCGCTGCGGATCGGGCTCCCAGGGCAAATCAACGCCCATCAGCAGGCTAAGGTTATACTTTTGCTGCTGCAGTTCTTCCTCTATCCAGGCGGGGCAGTGGCCAAAGGCGTGCTCGCTCCAGATCTTGAGCACCAGCATGTCGGTATCGGCGAAAAGTATGGTATTCGCCTGCTCCTGCTGCTCGCGCTCCAGGGCCAGCTGCCCGCGGGCAATGTTTTCGATATCCTCCAAAGTATAGGGCCGGCCCAGGTTGCCAACATAAGTGCGGGCATACTCGGGCACCCACACGGTGTTATACCGCGCCGCCAGCTGCTCGGCCAGCGTAGACTTGCCCGTAGATTCCGGTCCGGTAATGGCGATTTTGATCATGGGGCAAAGGTCGGGAAAAATAATGAGGTGCGGAGGGATGGCAAGGTATACTTATGCCAGTATTTGGCCCACAGTTTGCTTCTTGTGATAAAGGTGTAAATTAGCATGATACAAAAAGCTTTAGTATTCACTTTTGGATTTATAGGAGCCCTATTGGCTGCTCTTGTTGACAGTTACAGAGTTCCGTCTCCGCTTCTCGTTCCCGTACATGAAAAAAGAATTGCGCAACAGCGATGATGAGGTATACTTCACGGTTGAGGTAGACAGGAAAAATGGCTGGCTAAAAGGCTGCTGGTACGGTGCTGTATCGATAGAGCAGGTGAAATCGGCCGTGCTGCTATATGTGGAAACGCTGCAGCGAACCCCTTACTCCAAGATACTTAACGACGCACGCAGCTACACCGGCTCTTTTCTGGATGCGAACGAGTGGCTGGAGCGCGTGTGCTTCCCGCCCGCTGTGCAGGCCGGGCTGACTTGCCTAGCCAGTTTGGTTCCGGAAGATCATGAAGGCAGGCTCGCCACAAAGGACCTGGGCAAACGAGCCTATGGGAATTTTAAGGTGCAAATTTATGACGACGAGGAGGAGGCTATAGAATGGCTAAAAGGCTGCCGTTAAGGCCGCTTTTCTTTGTTACAGAGCGAAAAAGTGACAGCCCGGGCAATTTCTCTGCCCAGGCTGCCAGGTGAAAGTACGGTTTTTTCGATACCGTAGAGGCTGTAAAATAAACTGTGTCAAAGGATTAGGAGTATTACCTTTAACACAGTCACCATGGAAGAGAAAAACGAGCTGGATCTGGAAAAGATCA
>NZ_QBKI01000005.1 GCF_003054055.1 Pontibacter mucosus
AAAGATGGAGGGTGGAGCGCTTCTTCGCCTGGCTCTTTAACTTCAGAAGAACGTTGGTCAGGCACGAGCACAAAGCAGAAAACTACCTGGCCTTCGTCCTGCTGGCCTGCATGAAAATCATGCTAAGGTATTTTTGAGATAGCTTCTAGTTAATATCAAAAGTGACTTCTTACAATTTTATAACAACTAAGTGCTCAGGCTCCTATATTATTTAATGACTCTCTCCCTTGTGGCACGCGGCTGGGGAGTAGGCTAAACAAACCTGCTATGGCAAGCTTTAATCCCGTTAAACTGCCCCTGCCGGCATATCCTTTTAGCCAAAGTATAAGTATGAGGTGTATGAGGCCACAGGCCCGAGAACGTTAACCTAGCATTTATACTATGGATAATTACCCTTTGAAACCCGAAAACATGCGCGTGCCGGAGCACCTCACCAAGGGCGAGGTGCAGAAGAGCCTCGATGAGCTGGACAATAAAATCAAAACCCTCAAGGCCCGCGTAAACGCCACCGCTGCGGACTCCAACCATACGTACCATGAGCATATTGCCGGGCTGGAGCGGAAGCGCGAGCTGATCCTGCAGAAAATGGGAGACCCCAACAACAACGAGCAGCACTGGAGCGATTTGCACAAGAACATTGGTAACCTCCACAACGACGCCGACGGCCTGATGAAATAAAGAAAGCCCCTGCGTTGCTGCAGGGGCTTTCTTATAAGTATAAGTTTATACTTTTTAGCCTGCCACCGGCTCACGGAAGCCCACCCAGGTAAAGCGCTTGATCACAAACTCAGGGTTGGTGAAAGAAGCGTTGCCCGCCGGGTTGCCGCCCGTTACGTGGAAGTCGGAGAAGCTGGCGTTCTGGTTCACGTAGATGCCGCCCGTCAGGTTGAAGCTAACGGGGGTGCCTGCCAATCCCATCTCATCCATAATCTTCTCTTTCGTGGCTGGGTCTGTGGTATAGGCACCGCAGGAGATGGCGCCGTATTTGGAAGCCATTTCGCTCGCAATTTCTATACTTTGATCTGTGTCCTTTGTCTTGATGACTAACGCTACCGGACCGAACAGTTCGCGGCTGTAGCTTTCTTTCTCGGTGGCATCCACCTCGTAGATAACCGGAGTGCAGGTGCGGGCCTTGCTGAACATCGGGTTCTCAAAATCGCAGCTGCTCAGCACCTCGCGGCCTTTCACGGTGGCAGCGCTCTTCACACGCTCGGCCGTGGCCGGGTTCTGGATGGCGCCCAGGATGTGCGGACCAGCCTTCGGGTTATTCACCAGCGCAGTCACGGCACCGGTTATTTTCTCCACCACCTGCTCGTAAGGCACCTTTTCTCCGGCTACCTTCACGCCGCTCTCCGGCACAAAGAAGTTCTGCGGGGCGGTACACATCTGCCCGGAGTAGAGCGAGATGGAAAAGGCCAGGTTCTGCACCACCTTGTCCAAATCCTCCACCGAGTCGAGGATAATCGAGTTAACGCCTGTTTTCTCGGTAAACGTTACCTTGCCGGGCAGACTCTCGATGTAATTTCCAAACTCGGAGCTACCGGTATAGTCAATGATTTTCACTTTCCGGTGCTCGGCCAGTTCCTTGGTGATCAGGCGGTCGTCGGCATCTACGGCCAGTTGGCAGATGTTTGGGTTGAGTCCGTTCTGCTGCAGCACCTTCTGTACTTCGGCTACCACAATGGCAATCGGCAGCACGGCTTTCGGGTGCGGCTTCACGATAACAGGGTTTCCTGTTACCAGGCTGGCAAACATGCCGGGCACCGTGTTCCAGGTCGGGAAGGTAGAGCAGCCGATGGCCAGGGCCACACCTTTTGGAACTGCCTTCCAGGTTTTATTTAGCTTGAGGTTATACTTGCCCATGGGCTTCTCCCACTCGGCGCTCTCCGGAAAACGGGTCTGCTCCTCATAACCGGCAGCCACGGCCTCCAGGGCACGGTCGGCGGCGTGCGGACCTGATGCCTGGAATGACATCATGTACGCCTGCCCGGTGGTGTGCATGGTAGCGTAGGCAATCTCAAAGAAGCGGTTGCGCATATTCTCCAGCGCCTCTACCAGCAGGGCCGCCCTGTCCAGCGGCTTTACTTTACGCCATTGGTGGAAGGCCTCTTCAGCCCGGCTCACCAGCGTCTCCGGTTCAAAATATGGGTACTTTATGCCCAGCGGCTGTTGCTCATACGGCGACTCCTCCTGCCCCACCCAGGCCTGCTCGCCCTGCTGCAGCAACTCGGTAAATTTATTGTTCAGTGTGCCTTTATACTTTTCACGGCCTTCCTTGTCGGCGGTCTCACCATATACCTCCGGAGATGGGTTTTCGGGGTAATGGGCAAAGAAGGTACGCTGGTGCAAGGCTTGCACGGCCTTTTGTAATGTTTCGCGGTGTTTGTCGGCTAATTCCAGATTCATAGTTATTTTTTAATATTTAATAGCAAAATAGAAACATTTATTTGTAATTATCAGTTGAAGGAAATATACATAATTTATTTGTAAGACAAGGCTGCATCAGATTTTTTTGTCATGGAAGTTTGTACTTTTGCGGTACCCTGCCATGATATTCTACATATTCGGAACCAGGTATTAACAGGACTTCTATCGAGCAGATGTTTACCCTTATCCCGCTGCCAAAGCGCAGCTTTGTTTTTGCAGTCCTTCTGCTGCTCTACGTACCCTTGCTGTACGCACAGCGCCCTGCTTTGGACTTTGGAGCTAAAACCATCCAAGGCAGAGTCGTCTACAAGCTCAAGCCACAGCAGTCCGCCCAGCTGCGCAAACCGAGCGGGGACGGCATGGCCCATGCCCTGCGGCAAATAGGGGCCCGCGACGTCGTGCAGAAGTTTCCGGAAGTGGCGGCCCGGCAAACCCTAGCCAACGCCCGCAAGGCAGCTCCAGCCGTAGACCTCTCGCTCCTATACGAGTTACAGTACGGCTCCGGCCATACGTTTGAGCAGGTGCAGGCCGCTTTGATAGCCACCGGACAGGTGGAGTACGTGGAACCGCTCTACATCCGGGAGCCCTTTCACCAGCCCAACGACCCTGCCTCCGACTCCACCAAAACCACGCAGTATTACCTCAAAAAGATACAGGCCTATGCTGGCTGGGCCGTCGAGCAAGCCGATACCACCATCGTCATCGGCATCCTGGACACTGGTTTCCGCCTTTCCCACCACGACCTGAAGAGCAAGGTAAAGTATAACTACGCTGACCCGGTGGACGGGATTGACAACGACGGCGACGGACTGGTAGACAACTTCAGCGGCTGGGACTTTGCCGATGGCGACAACGACGTGTCGGACGATACAGCCTGGAAAGGCCACGGTACAGCTGTAGCGGGAGTAGCGGCGGGGGCCACCAACAATGGCATCGGCATTGCCGGCACCGGGTACAACGCCCTGTTTTTGCCCCTGAAGGTGTTCTCTTCCTATCCTGGCGGAGGATTTGGCGGATACGAGGCCATTGTCTACGCCGTTAACAAAGGATGTAAGGTTATTAACCTGTCCTGGGGTGGAACTGGCTTTTCGAAGTATGAGCAGGATGTCATCAACTATGCCGTGCTGGAAAAAGACGTGGTAGTGATTGCCTCAGGCGGCAACACCAACGCTTTCATGGACATCTATCCCGCCGCTTATGATAACGTTATCTCGGTAGGCGGCTCCAACAACCAGGATGTCAAGTATAAAGACCATACCTACAACTATAACATCGACCTGATCTCGCCGGGCATCAACATTTACAGCACCTCCCAATCCGGCGACGAGCGGTATGGCAACGTGGGCGGCACCTCTTTTGCGGCACCTACCGTGGCAGGTGGCGCAGCCCTCATCCGCGCCCGCTTCCCGGAACTGAACGCCCGCCAGGTAGCCGAGCGCCTCCGGGCCAGCACCGACAGCATCTACCACCTGGATGGCAACCGCCCCTACCTGGAGATGCTGGGCACCGGCCGCTTTAACCTGAAAAAGGCACTGAAGCTGGAAAACCCGAAATCGGTGCGGTGCGTGTCCTTCTCCCCTTCGCCAAAGCAGAGCCTGGTGGCCGGAAACGAGGTTACCATCGATGCCAGCTTCTTAAACTTCCTGGCGCCGGTGCAAGGTATGCAGGTAGAGCTCACCTCTTTGAGTCCGCACGTGCTGGTAACCCGGGGGCAGGCCACCTTGGGAAGTATGGGCACCATGGCCACGGCCTCCACCAAGGAGCCTTTTGTCATCAAAATCAGCGAACGCTCCCCTTCCAACCTGAAAGTATACTTGCGCCTGGGCTTTACCGATGGGGAGTACACCGACTTTCAGCACTTTGCTATCGTTATTAACCACAACTACGCTACCCTGACGGCCAACAACCTGCACCTGAGCCTCAACAGCGAAGGCAACATCGGCTACAACGGCCTGAACATGAGCCAGGGGGTTGGGGTAAAGTATAAAGGCAGCGCTTCTTTGCTCTTCGAGGGCGGGCTTATACTTTCCGCCGACAGCGGCAAGGTAGCCGATAACGTGCATAACTCCTCCTGGCAGAATAACCGGGGCTTTAAGCCGAGTATGCTTACCCGGGCCTACTACAACACCAGCATGGCCGACCAGGAACTGCGGGGCATTATGCAGACCGACGTGAGCGGACATCCGGAGGTAGAGGTAAAAACAGTGGCCTACGCCTGGTCAGAGTCGCCCTACCAGGACTTTGTGATAATGGAGTATAAGCTTACCAACCGTTCTTCCGAGACGATTCCCTACCTGCACGCGGGCCTCTTTGCGGACTGGGATATCGGCAACTATACCGAAAACAAAGCCGGCTGGGATGAGGACCTGCAGCTCGGTTACGCTTACCATGCCTACGCCGATCTGCCTTATACCGGGCTGACACTGCTGACGCCGGAGACGCTTCCTATTTACCATGCCATTGATAACATTGGCAGCAACGACTCTACCGTAACCGTGGACGACGGCTTCTCCAATGCAGAAAAGTATAAGGTAATCTCCAAAGGGGTGAGCCGCACGAAAGCCGGAGGAAAGAACGGCAATAGCATCTCGCACATTTTAGGTGCCACCGCCATCAACCTGGCCCCAGGCCAAACCAAAACGCTGGCCATTGCTATACTTGCCGGTGATGATTTGGAGGCTTTGAAGGAGCACGCCAGGACAGCGCAACTGAAGTATAGGGGCATCAAATCGGGTCCGGAGCCGGTGCCGATGGCTTTCCAGGCCTGCGTGGCGGATGCCGTGGTGATTGCCCCGCAAGGCGGAAGCTCCTTTAATTTCTACACCGATGCAAGCGCCTCGGTCCTGCTCGGAACGGGTCCTACTTATACGTTGACAGAAGCACTGGAGAACAGCACCATCTACGTGGCGAATGCAGACTCTATTTACCTGAGCGATCTGGTGCCGATGGACGTGCAGATACTGTCTGCCTCGGAGGCTGGGTTTAAACCAGGAAACAACTTTGCACAGGTAAGCAAGGGAGTCCAGTTTCAGGACAACAGCCTGCATGCTACCAGCTGGCTCTGGGATTTTGGGGACGGAAATCAGTCGGCTGCACAGCACCCGCTGCACCAGTACAAAAAGCCGGGCACGTATACCATATCGCTTACAGTTACGAATGTGCTGGAGTGTACCCGTAGCACTTACCAACAGGTGCTGGATGTATACGCTACCAGTCCGGCCTTATACCCTAACCCGGCCTCGGGCAGCATCCACCTGAGCCTGACTGCCCCGCTTACGGAGTTACAAAACTCTCAGCCACAGCTCCGGCTCACAGACATGACCGGCAAAAGTATAGCGGCTACCCCCGTATCGGTGATAGGCACGCAACTGCAGTACGATCTGAGCCAGTTGAAGGCGGGCCTGTACATTGCGCATATTACCTACCAGGGTGAGACTTTTGTAGAGAAGATACTGGTGAGGAAATAATGGATTTATACTTCTAAAGTATAAATCCATTATAGGGTAATTAGTGCGCAACTGATAATCTTGTTGTTTTCAAACCCACCCTTGTTAATTAGACCCGTTAGGTTTTAATTAACAGCGCTAATTCATATCAATAAGGTTGAAAATAGTAAATGCTAGATTCTCCCCTTGAGGACAAACGAGCACGGGAGTGCGTAGTTTGCGAACACAGTTCATAGAGGGGTGTTTACTTTTAGGGAAGACTTTTGCCACTGGCTTTACACCCCTATTGAGCTTTGCTCGCAAGTTTCGAACTTCCGTTCTCACTTGTCCTCAAGGGGACAGTTTGCGGTAGAACTTAGCAACCCTGCCTCTAAGTAGAGGAATTGACGTTGTAGGGCAAGTCGTTACGTTGCGCTTAAATGGAATAGTTGACTCTATACTTCAATAAACAAAAAGGCCCCGCTGTGGCGGGGCCTTTTTGTTTATACTTAGCAACGTCGCAATTAAGCGTTTTGCTTCTGCTGCTGGCTGATCAGGTTGAGGGCAGAACCTGCCTTGAACCACGCGATCTGGCCTTCGTTATACGTATGATTTACCTGGATTACATCCTGGCTTCCATCTTTGTGGTGCAGTACCACTTTAAGCGGCTGTCCTGGTGTGAAGTTCTCCAGTCCGATGATGTCGATGGAGTCGTTCTCCTCGATCAGATCATAATCCGACTTGTTGGCAAACGTAAGCGCCAGCATACCCTGCTTCTTCAGGTTGGTTTCGTGGATACGGGCGAATGACTTCACCAGCACGGCACGAACACCCAGGTGGCGTGGCTCCATGGCCGCATGCTCACGGGATGAACCCTCACCATAGTTCTCGTCGCCTACTACTACAGTACCGATACCGGCAGCCTTGTATGTACGGGCTGTGGCAGGCACCGTGTCATAACCACGGGTCATGTCGTTGTACACGCTGTTAGCCTCGCCATTGAACGCGTTGATGGCACCGATAAGCATGTTGTTGGAGATGTTGTCCAGGTGACCGCGGAACTTCAACCAAGGACCTGCCATCGAGATGTGGTCCGTCGTACACTTGCCCTGTGCTTTGATAAGCAGTTTCAGGCCTTTCAGGTCTGTGCCTTCCCATGGCTTAAAGCCTTCGAGCAGCTGCAAACGGTCAGAAGCCGGATCAACCACTACCTGTACCTTGCTGCCATCCTCTGCAGGAGCCACATAACCGGCATCCTCCACGGCAAAGCCGTTTACTGGCAGCTCAATACCTCTCGGCTCGTCCAGTTTCACCTGCTGGCCATCCTTGTTTGTCAGGGTGTCCGTCAGTGGGTTAAACGTCAGGTCGCCGGCAATGGCGAAAGCCGTTACGATCTCAGGAGAGGCCACGAACGCGTGCGTGTTCGGGTTACCGTCGTTACGCTTGGCAAAGTTACGGTTAAAGGAAGTGATGATAGAGTTCTTACGAGTCGGGTCGTCGGTATGACGTGCCCACTGGCCGATGCACGGACCGCAGGCGTTTGCCAGTACCACACCACCCATCTGCGCGAACGTGTCGAGCAGACCATCGCGGGCGGTGGTATAACGTACCATCTCAGAACCCGGTGTAATGGTAAACTCAGCCTGGGCAACCAGATTTTTAGTTACAGCCTGCTCCGCGATAGAAGCGGCACGGGTCAGGTCTTCGTAAGAAGAGTTGGTACAAGAACCAATCAGACCTACCTCCAGCTTAGCTGGCCAGCCGTGCTCTTTCACCACAGCGGCGAACTGTGAGATTGGCCAGGCAGCGTCCGGCGTGAACGGGCCGTTTACGTGCGGCTCCAGCGTAGAAAGGTCGATTTCGATCAGCTGATCGTAGAAAGCAGCAGGGTCCGCGTATACTTCGTCGTCGGCGCGCAGGTGCTGGGCTACTCCGTCAGCCATCTGCACGATCTCCTCGCGGTTTGTAGCGTTCAGGTAAGCGCGCATGCTGTTGTCGTAAGCAAACACAGAAGTAGTCGCCCCGATCTCGGCACCCATGTTACAGATAGTGCCTTTACCCGTACAAGACATGGACTCAGCGCCCTCGCCAAAGTACTCCACGATAGCACCCGTTCCGCCTTTTACAGTCAGGATTCCGGCTACTTTCAGGATCACGTCTTTCGGAGAGGTCCAGCCGTTCATTTTACCGGTCAGCTTCACACCGATGATTTTCGGGAACTTCAGCTCCCAAGGCATGCCAGCCATCACGTCCACGGCATCAGCACCACCCACACCGATGGCGATCATACCCAGACCACCCGCGTTAGGCGTGTGCGAGTCCGTACCAATCATCATACCGCCCGGGAATGCGTAGTTTTCCAGCACTACCTGGTGGATGATACCGGCACCCGGCTTCCAGAAACCGATGCCATACTTGTTGGAAACAGAAGCAAGGAAGTCATAAACTTCTTTGTTCTCTGTGTAGGCGTCCTGCAGGTCGGAGTCAGCACCCACGCGAGCCTGAATCAGGTGGTCGCAGTGCACGGTAGAAGGCACAGCCACGGTTGGCTTACCAGCCTGCATGAACTGAAGCAAGGCCATCTGTGCCGTAGCATCCTGCATGGCAACCCTGTCCGGAGCGAAGTCTACGTAAGACTTTCCGCGCTCAAAAGCCTGCTGCGCCTTTCCATCGAAAAGGTGTGCATACAGGATTTTTTCTGTCAGAGTAAGCGGACGCCCAACTGCCTGGCGGGCAGCAGCAATTCGCTCATCCATGCCGGCATACACTGCCTTGATCATTCCTAAATCAAATGCCATAGTTTTGCTATTGTTAATGTTTTATACTCTTTTTTATGAGGTTCACAAATGTACGAAAACTATATCTCTGTAAAAAACATTAGCCTCCATGAATATGTTGCTACATGAATATGTAGGCATAATTAGCAGATTAAGGTTTTTCCGTTCGTATCCCGTACTTTTGCGCTACGTTATTATCAGATTCCGCTCATGAAACTTTCCTATACTAATACCCGCACCACCCTATTTTTGTTTTTGACACTTCTAATTCCACAGCTTATAACATCCTGTACCTCTATGACATCTACCGACAATACCATTAAGCCCGGCAGCTGGCGAGTAGCCCTGCAGCACGCCGACGGGAAAGAGATCCCATTCGTAATGGAAGCCGAGGAAAAAAGCGGCAAAACTGTCCTGTTCCTGATAAACGGTGAGGAGCGCATCCTGGTAGATGAAATTGAGCAAGCCGGAGATTCCGTAAAGATTGGCCTCCACATTTTTGATGCCGACTTAATAGCGAAGGTGGAAGGGGAGAAAATGACCGGCCGCTTTGTGAAGAACGACACGGCTACTCCTTATTCAGTGCCTTTTACTGCTGAGCACGGCAAGAGCAACCGGTTTGAGGAAAATCCTGCTCCTGCCTCATTCGACTTCGGTGGCAAATGGGAAGTGCTGTTCACTGACCGCGACGGCAAAAGCTACAAGGCTATCGGCGAGTTCGAGCAGAAGGACAATTACGCCACCGGCACGTTTATGACCGAGACTGGTGATTATCGTTACCTGGAGGGGCAGGTAGCCGGCAACGCACTGAAGCTCTCTACCTTTGATGGCAACCACACCTACCTGTTCACAGCTACCCCGGAAAACGACAGCACCCTGAAAGGCAACTTCTACTCGGGTATGAACTACTCCGAAACTTGGACGGCCAAACGCAACCCCGATGTGCAACTGGCCAGCGCCGACACGCTTACGTACCTGAAGCCGGGCTACGAAACCCTTTCCTTCTCGTTCCCGAACCTGGAGGGCGAGCAGGTGTCGCTGGCAGATAACAAGTATAAAGGTAAGGTAGTGCTGGTGCAGCTGCTGGGTTCCTGGTGCCCGAACTGTATGGACGAAACCAACTTCCTGGCGCCTTACTACGACAAGAACAAGGACCGTGGCCTGGAAATCATCGGCCTAGGATTCGAGCGCAGCCCTGAGTTCGACAAGGCTGCTGCCCGCCTGAAGAAGATGCAGGAGCGCCTGAATGTAAACTACGACCTGCTGGTAGCCGGCACGTCGGATAAAGAGGCGGCGGCCAAAGCCCTGCCGGCCCTAAACCACGTGCTCTCCTACCCTACCACCATCTTCATCGGCCGCGACGGCAAAGTACGTAAGATCCACACCGGCTTTTCCGGCCCCGGCACTGGAAAATATTATGAAGAATGGGTAGTGGATTTTAACAAAACGATGGATGAGTTGTTGGCGGAGTAGTTTCGTTATTTGTTGCTCGTTTTTCGTTGATCGAAAAGTATAAACTGGAAGGCCGTTGCTGTAAAAGTAACGGCCTTCCAGTTTATACTTTGGCTATACTTTTATACTTGAGTTATACTTTATACTTGGTTGCTATACTTTCCCAGCCCTCTCGCTGGCGCGAGTTTGCAACTCGTGCCTACGATGGTGTCAAGTTTGTAACTTAACTGGCTTGAAAAGCCATACTTATACTTTGGTTTTACTTTTATACTTGAGCTATACTCTTATACTTACCGGCTTATACTTTCCTAGCCGCCGCTTCCTATAACTTGATCCAAGCTATCCTCTCTAGCTACCGTTCATCCTCCAGACTTACATGAGCTACTGTTGCACATCTACTTTGGAGCTCTCAAGCCCGAGAGGGCCCGCCTTCGGGCATCGCGCGGCTTTCGCTTCCTGCCCTCGTGCCTCGGGCTGCCTCGCCTCTGGCTCGTCACCGGAACCTCTCGAGGCGCTCCACCCAAAGGCTGGGAACAGAATCGATAGCCGCTGCTATTACTACTGTCCCCTTGAGGGGACCATAGGGGTGTTTAACACTTTGACTATGCAACCCATACTTCTGCATCAGTAAAAACAGGCTCCCCTCCTTGGACAAGGAGGGGCCAGGGGTGGTTGGACCCGGTCCTGCAAAGCTCTCTGTAAAAAAAGCCCCTTCCCCATTTTAGAACTAGAATTGGTTTACTTCCGCAATCTCACCACCCTGAAGGTACCGTTAAAAGCGGCTGTTTCGTTCAGTTCTACACGCAAGGAAGTATGACTCACGATGCTACCTATACTTCGGTTGATATCAGAAAAGAGCGTGCTGGCCACCTGATTGAGCAAGCGGCGAAGCAGGGAAGGCTGTTGCCCGTCGGGCAGGAACTTATCAAACACCATCACCGTACCGCCCGGCTTCAGGACGCGCTCCACTTCTTTGATGCAAGCCACCGGATCCGGAATCACGGCAAGTATGAGGTGAAGTATAACCGCATCGAAAGAAGCATCGGCAAAGCGAAGTTGCTGCCCGTTCATCACCTGCGCTTTTACGGGGATGTGCAGTTCTGCTGCCCGCTGCTTAAGTTTGCTGATCATGCCGGGCGTGATATCGATGGCGGTGAGGTTGGTGTACCCCTGCAGGTACGGCAGATCAAGGCCAGTGCCAGCACCAAGTATGAGAATGGCATCATCAGGCTTGCCCCCCAGCAACTGCACGGAACGCTTTCTATACTTCCGGAAAATGCGGTCGGCAATAGAATCGTAGATGGGCAGGTACAAGCTATACCGCAGACGGTTCCAGGCGTTGGTGTTCAGGCTCATTGTTCATAGGTTATTTTGCTTGTGCAAAGCTACCCAGTGATAATATACTGCCTTTTACAAAATTCCGGCTGAGGATTACAAATTTGTCTGGATCAGGATTTTCAGAATTGAGTTGATTGGCAGGATTGCAGCACCGGGCCCAACCACCCCTGGCCCCTCCTTATCCAAGGAGGGGAGCCTGTGATTACTAATACTAAAGTATAAGTTTTATAACTGCAGGTATCGCGTGTACAGATCACGACGTGTCCCTATAAAGCAACTTAGCCATTAAGCGATTAGCCTACTTCTCCCGCTCAATAGTATAAGCGATGAGCTGCTCCAGCGAGCGGCGGGATGGGGATTCGGGGTAAGTATGGAGAATTTCCAGTGCCTCGGCATGGTAGCGGTTCATCACCTCAATGGTATACTGTATGCCGCCGGATTGCTTCACGAAATCGATTACCTGCTGCACGCGCTTATTATCGCCGTTGTTGTTTTTCACGTTGTAAATCACGCGGCGTTTGGTCAGCCAGTCGGCCTCGCGCAGGGCGTGGATCAGCGGCAGGGTCATCTTCTTTTCCTTGATGTCGATGCCCACGGGTTTGCCGATCTCAGCGGTGCCGTAATCAAAGAGGTCGTCCTTGATCTGGAAAGCGATGCCCACTTTCTCCCCAAACAAACGGGCTTTCTCAATTTCCTCCTTACACGCACCGGCAGAGGCAGCGCCCACGGCGCAGCAGGAGGCAATCAGCGAAGCGGTTTTCTGGCGAATGATGTCGAAGTATACTTCCTCGGTAATATCGAGGCGGCGGGCTTTTTCAATCTGCAGTAACTCTCCTTCGCTCATCTCCTTCACCGCGTTCGACACGATCTTGAGCAGCTCGTAATCGTCGTTCTGCAACGATAGCAGCAGGCCTTTGGAAAGCAGGTAGTCGCCCACCAGCACGGCGATCTTGTTTTTCCAGAGCGCGTTTACAGAGAAAAAGCCCCGGCGGTAGTTGGCATCGTCCACCACGTCGTCGTGCACCAGCGTAGCCGTGTGCAGCAGCTCGATAAGGGCGGCACCGCGGTAAGTGGCCTCGGCTATACTTTCGTTGAAAAGCTTGGCGGTGAAGAACACGAACATAGGCCGCATCTGCTTTCCCTTGCGCTTCACGATGTAGCTCATGATCCGATCCAGAAGCAGTACACGGGTCTTCATCGAAGCCCTGAACTTCTTCTCGAATTGCTGCATCTCGGGCGCAATGGGCGCCTGTATTTCGTTTAAACTTATGCTCATGTGTTGGGTCCGCAATATTACGGTCTCTGGCAGTGCTTTCCAAACCCGGGCTGGCAAAACAGCATTTAATTGTTAAATTGCTCGATGGTTAAATTGTAGAGATAGATGCTGCCCTTGCACCCGCTCCTCCGTAAACCAAACAATCACTTTTGTAGCAATTTAGCCATTCAATCCTAAAACAGATGAAAGTCGATTTTGTAGTATACCCTGAGCACGGCCGCCCCTTTACCGCCGACGCCACCTATTGGCCCGACGGCAGCCCAAAGCCTGTGGTGATTTTTGCCCACGGCTTTAAAGGCTTCAAGGACTGGGGGCACTTTAACCTGCTGGCTACCTACTTTGCCCGGCAGGCCTTCGTGTTCATCAAGTTTAACTTTGCCTACAACGGCACTACCGTGGATAACCACACCGACATGCACGACATGGAGGCCTTTGGGCAAAACAACTTCAGCCTGGAGCTCGACGACATGCAGGCCCTGATCGAGCTGCTGCACTCAGATAACCCTCCTGTAGCGAAAAACGAGCTGGACCTGAGCCGCATTTACCTGATCGGGCATAGCCGTGGCGGCGGAGCCGTGATCTTAAAAGCCGCCGAAGAGCCGCGCGTGAAAGCCGTGGCCACCTGGGCCGCCGTGAACCGCTACGACAACCGCTGGAGCGACCTGCAGATGGAGCAGTGGAAAAAAGAAGGCGTGCAGTATGTGCCAAATGCCCGTACCGGGATGCAGATGCCGCTCTACTACCAGATTGTAGAGAATTTTATAGAGAATAGGTACCGCCTGGACATCCCTACGGTGGTGAAGCGCCTGCAACAGCCCCTGCTCCTGCTCCACGGCGAGCTGGACGAAACGCTGCCCACCCAAATGGCCCACGACCTGCAAAGCTGGAAACCCGACGCCGAGCTGCACCTGCTGCCCGAGGCCGACCACTCTTTTGGCGGCAAACACCCGTACGAGCAGGAAGAGCTTCCGGAGGCCGCCCGCCAGGCTGCCGATTTGACGATAGACTTTTTCCGCCGCCATGCCTAAGGTATACTTGCTTTTGGGCGGCAACCTCGGCGACCGCATCTTATACTTGCAGCAGGCCCGCGAAAGTATAAACCGGCAGGTAGGCACCCTCACGCGCAGCTCCAAAGTATACGAGACGGCCGCGTGGGGCAAAACCGACCAGCCCAATTTCCTGAACCAGGTGCTGGAGGTGCAGACGGAGCTTACGCCGGAAGAGGTGCTGCAGAGTATAAATGCCATTGAACAGGAGCTTGGCCGGGTGCGGCAAGAGCACTGGGGCGCCCGCGTCATCGACATCGACATACTTTTTTACGACAACCTGGTGCAGCAGACACAGCGCCTCACCATCCCTCACCCGCAGCTGCACCTGCGCCGGTTTACGTTATTGCCACTGGCAGAGCTGGCTCCGGAACTGATACATCCGGTGCTTAGCAAAAGTATAAACCAGTTGCTGCAGGAATGCCCGGATAAGCTGGAGGTGTGGGGGATTTGAGGGGTAGGTTACTTTTTTACTTCCTCGGAAAAGTATAGCCTTTTCACCGACCGCCGCCCTGTGCCAAATAGCAAGGCAAAAAGGACAGAATTAACATTTATGCATTTGAAAGGTTAATTAAAGACCAGACCTGGCCAGGCATTCTGGTTTTAAATTAAGTTTCAACTAAAATGTTAAGATATGAAAATTAAAGATGTAGCTGTTGCTGGAACGGGAGTTTTGGGGAGCCAAATCGCTTTTCAAACAGCATTTAAAGGGTTTGAGGTTTCAGCTTACGATATTAATGATGAGGCACTGGAGAAGGCGAAAGAAAGGTTTAACGTCTTAAAAGAACGCTACCAGGAAGACAAGTATGGCACGAAGGAAGAAGTAGAGGCTGCCTACAACCGTATCTCCTTGCATACGGATTTGGCGAAAGCAGTAGAGAACGCTGATCTGGTCATCGAGGCAGTTCCTGAATTGCTCGATATAAAGCAAAACTTCTATAAGAAGTTATCACAAGTCGCGAAAAAGGAAACCATTTTCGCTTCTAACTCCTCTACCATGATACCAAGCCAATTGGTTGGTTTTACAGATCGCCCGGAAAAGTACTTGCATTTGCATTTCGCCAACGAGATCTGGAAACTTAACATCGCCGAGGTTATGAAACATGAAGGTACTGCCCCTGAAGTGTTTGACGAAGTAATTGAGTTTGCAAAAGCAATCGGGATGGTTCCGATTCCACTTCATAAAGAGCAGCCCGGCTATGTTCTGAATACGTTGCTGGTTCCGCACCTGAAGGCTGCCATGCAAATGGTGGTAGATGGAGTGGCAGCGCCTGAAGTAGTGGATAAGACCTGGATGATTTCGACTGGCGCGCCGCTTGGCCCATTCGCATTCCTGGATATCATCGGACCAAATACGCCCTATAACCTGTACAAAGCATGGGGAGAGGAAGGAGATGAATTATCTGCGAGGGTAGCCGGATGGATTAAATCGGAATACCTGGATAAAGGGAAAATGGGAACGGCAAATGGTAAAGGTGTCTATACCTATCCCAATCCAGCTTATCAGGATCCTGACTTTCTGAAATCATAAATTAAAAGGAACGGCAACTAACTGGAATCATTTCTGTAGATTTCTGGATAAAAAAATGCACATTTACCATGTGCATTTTTTTATTTGTGGAAGTGCACAGAGAAAGTCCGAAAAAATTCAGATAGGCGCTTTTGATATTACTTGCTGCATGAAATTGGATGGGAAATGCGTAGATTTAGCTTGCTATTTTAGACGCAACCTGATTAAATCTGAATGTGATTGAAAATGTGCTTGGGTTTTTAACACCTCTCCTCTTTATCATGCTTTTCCCATTTGTCCTTTTCATAAAAAGGAGAAGAGAGAAGTTGAATGAGTTTCTTTTTAGATTTAGAAGCGAGGGTTATTTGACAGTCCGAGAATATAACCGTTATACCCAAGCCTATAATGCCCCTGTCTTAGCTCAAGCTAATATTTTTCGTTTGCCAACACCGGAAGAAATCAGCTACAGCCTCCAGGATTCCGACTATGCCAGGTTCTATAAAAAGTCGAACAGGATCATGAAGTTTTTCCTGTTATACTTCTCATTTGGCTTTTTGACACTTATCTTTCTTCTGCTTGTAAGAGACTTTATTCTGCGGTAGAAGTACAGTAAAGATGTATAGTAAAGATGTATAGTAAAGAGACTTGGAAAGACTAAATCGACCACACCAAAAATGCCTGTCTGGCCATGATGCAGATGAAGAACAAACTGACAAACGAACAAGCCTTGGAAACCTTTCAGACTTTCGAGACCGAGCGGCTGCTCCTGAGACCAACTTCTTACGAGGACGCTCCTTTTATACTGGAGTTGCTCAACACGCCGGAGTGGCTCCAGTTTATCGGCGACCGCAACGTAAAAAGCATAGAAGCTGCTAAAGAGTACATCAGCACCCGCATGATGCCCCAGCTGCAACGCCTTGGCTATGGCAATTACACGGTTATCCGCAAGTCCGACGGCGCCAAGCTCGGCTCCTGCGGCCTCTACGACCGCGAAGGCCTGGAGGGTATCGACATCGGCTTTGCTTTCCTAAAGGCGTATGGTGGGCAGGGCTATGCGTTCGAGGCAGCCAACAAAGTAAAAGAAGCGGCTTTCGGTGTTTTTGGCATTAAACAACTCGTCGCCATCACCACGAAAGATAACTTTGCTTCCCAGAAATTGCTGGAAAAGCTGGGCCTGAAGTATAGCCGGATGGTAAAACTGCCCAACGATGACGAAGAACTGATGTTCTACGAGCTGTCCCTGTAAGAACAGGTTAAGTATAACTTTGAGGTAAATCGCCCCTGCCCTCAACTTGCGTAGGCTGCTCTTGTTTATACTTTGATTTCAGTACAAAGTATACCGCCGGCAGCATAAGGGCTGTTACCGCTAAGCTCACCCAATCGTAAAGCGGCGCTTCGCGCACGTTTTCCAGTTGCCACACGCCGTTGCCATCGAAGCCATACAGCACGCGGTACATCATGTTGCCGCCCCAATGCAGGCCTAGAGACATCCAGATGGCGCCGGTTTTGAGCACGGTGTAGGCAAACGTTGCCCCAAGTATGGCAGAGAACACCAGGTTCAGCGGGTCCAGCCCAGCATTCCAAACATCATCCAACGTGTAAAGTATAGTGGCCGCAAAAACGTACCAGGCCAGCAACTGCCGTCGCCGGAAAAAGGCGTACCAATAGCCCCGAATGGTAATGTCGTTGAGGATGGAGGAGAAAAACATGGCCAGCAGCGCCTGCCCCAGCATCGGAAGTATAAAAGCAAGCTCCAGCAGCCCCGCCACCTCAAACTTGCCCAGCCTCCAGAAAGCAAAATACTTTAAGGCATACACGCCTAAGCCAATCACAAACCCAATGCCCAGGTTCTGCAGCCACCCTTTTTGCCGCTCCATGCCCAGCTGCCCTAGCCCCTGCAGCTTCAGCAGGAACCTGCTCACCAGGTAGGCCAGCACAAAAAAGCCGGCCCAGTAAGCAGACCACAGTGATACATTGCCGGCATCAAAAAAGCGGGGCAACAGGTGCACGTACAGGCTCAGCAGCACGAAGCCAAGTAGCCAAATTGCCAGCGGGGTTTGCTTTTTCATGTAGCAGAAAGTATGCAGTGGTAAATGTAGCGATTTATACTTTGCTACCAATAGGTTATACTTTACCCGCTTCCTAAAACCATACTTCCCGAAAGTATAAACGCCCTCCCAGCGCTTGGCCAGGGAGGGCGTTTATACTTTATACTTTCTAAAGGAGATTACTCTGCTGAGCTAACTTCGGCGGTGCGCTCAATTTTCTTCACCAGTCCCTGCAGCACTTTGCCCGGGCCACACTCTACAAAGTGCGTGGCACCGTCGGCAACCATCTGCTGCACCGACTGCGTCCAGCGCACAGGGGCTGTCAGCTGCTTAATCAGGTTCTGCTTGATTTCGGCAGGATTGGTGTGCGGCTTGGCGTCCACGTTCTGGTAGATCGGGCAGATGCCTTGTGCGAAAGTAGTTTCCTCGATGGCTTTAGCCAGCTCTTCCTCAGCCGGCTTCATCAGCGGCGAGTGGAACGCGCCTCCTACCGGAAGCGGCAGGGCACGCTTGGCACCGGCCTCTTTCATTTTCTCGCAGGCAATCTCGATGCCTTTATTTGAGCCGGAAATTACCAGCTGACCAGGGCAGTTATAGTTGGCAGCTACCACTACCTCGCCTTCCACAGCGGCACATACTTCCTCTACTTTCGCATCGTCCAGGCCAAGTATGGCGGCCATGGTGGATGGGTTGGCCTCACAAGCTGCCTGCATCGCCAGCGCTCTTTTCGATACCAGCCTCAGACCGTCCTCAAAGCTAAGCACTTTACTAGCTACTAAGGCAGAAAACTCACCCAGCGAGTGACCAGCCACCATATCCGGGGCAAAGTCTTTGGCTACGGCTGCCTGCGCCACAGAGTGCAGAAAAATGGCCGGCTGCGTTACTTTCGTCTGCTTCAGCTCCTCATCGGTGCCGTTAAACATGATCTCGGTGATATTGAAACCCAGGATCTCGTTTGCCTTGTCAAACAGCTGCTTCGCCTCTTCGTGCTGCTCGTACAGGTCTTTGCCCATCCCTACAAACTGAGAACCCTGTCCCGGGAAAACGTATGCTTTCATTCGTTGTTCGTTATTAGTTTTTCGTTATTCGATACTTCCTTTTGCCCGTTGATTTGCTGAATGGTGGCTTTTTAAAGTATAGTTCTATACTTCCCGGATTTATACTTTACCGGGAACAACAATTTAACCATCAACACTTAAACAATTTACCCTACAAACCTGGCCCTTTGCTCGGGGCTGGGCAGCAGGCAGGCTTCGGTGCGGCCGGCAATGCGGTAGCGGTTTTTAGCCACCAGCCGGTACACAAAATTGCGGAAAGATAAGGGAATAATGCGAAACACAGCAAGTATGGATAGCGGAAAATCGAGGTGACCGGCAATGCGCAGCGCCGCCTCCGACTCTGTATAGAGCCTGCCCTTCTCGTAAAAAAGCATGGAGTCCGGTAGCGGATCAGGTATTTGGGACTTGGGCACCAGCGCCTCCAGCACCCCCGATTGCAGGGCGGCAAAGTATAAATGCTGCCGTGCGTTATACTTTAGAGCAATCTGAACACTGCCTTGGCAAAAGCCGCAGGTGCCGTCGTAAAACACAACGGGCTTGTCCTGCAGCTGCTCCAGGTCTGGTAAGTTTTTCATTAGCGTACTATCTCCACCCAGCCCTTGTACGTGGCGCGCGCCTTGGCCGGGTCTAAGGTATAAAATTCAACTTCTGCCTCGTAGTAGTAGGTGCCGTCGGTCAGGCGGTTGCCATCGTTGTCAACGCCCGGCCAGTTAATGTAGCGGCCCTCTCCCTGCGAAACGGTTCCTCCATCATACACCTGCACACCCCAGCGGTTGTATACCCTGAAGCGCATGCTCCTGATAAAGGCCCGTACTTTCGGACGGAATACGTCATTGAGGTTGTCGCCGTTCGGTGTGATGATGTTTGGAAGTATAAACGAGATACAGTTGTCGTTGCACACCTCGTTGCTGAACGCGCTCTCGCGCCCGTTCACGTCGGTGGCCGTTACCACATAGCAGCCAGCGAAAGTTTCCAGGCCGCTGTGCGTATAGGTGGTCTCGGTGGTGGTGTCCAGCGGGGTATACTCGGCATCCAGTGTCGGTTTGAAGTATACGGTGTAATAGGCTATCTCATCGGTGCAGTCGCCGGTTATGTTGGGCACCCAGTTGAGCACGTTCTGGTAAGGTGGCTCGGTTGGGTTCTGATTAAACACGTTACAATCGAGCTGCTGTATACTTAGCTCCGGCGGGCAGATCAGCTTCGGCAGCGTAACGCAAACGCGCTGGCTGTAGTTGAGCAACGGCTCCGGTATCCCCTTAATCTGGTAGGTACCAGCTGTTACTACGTAGTAGCAGTACTCCTGCCCGCGCACCAGTTCCTCGCCATTAAATGTACCCCTGTCGGTGTAGGAGCCGCTCGTAGCCGTTGCCGACACGCTGTCAATCAGCACAAACTCGCCACCCGTTGCCTGACGGTAGATATAGTGCTGCAGCACCTCATTTTTCCACGGCACGTTGTAGGTCCAGTTTAAGGCTACTTCTTTCGCTTCTCCCTCAGCCGGTGTTAAACTTAAGTATACACTGGAGGCCTCGGCGCTATCGCGCAGTAAGGAGGGCTGTCCGCCAGGGGCCGGGCTGCGGTAAAACTCCAGGCGATAACGGTAAGCGTTTTCTACTGTGTTCAGGTTTCTGTCGACAAAGGTAGTGTCGGCCATGTTGCGGGTGCGCTTCACCTCTGTAAAGCCGTTGCCGGCCTCCATGCCCACCTTGCGGTACAGGCGGTACTCCAGCGGCGGGGTGAGCTTCTCTACGTCAATCGGCTGTGTCCACTTCACAGTTATCTGGCCGTTGGTGGTGCTGGTTTCATCTACGGTCACATTGGTCAGGTAAGGGATGTCCTGGTCGATAACCACGCATACTTCCAGGGAGGCAAGGCTCTCCCCGCGCCCCGGAGCCGGGAAAGTCGCGTAGATGATGTAGCAGTATTCCACCCCAGCCTTCAGGTTTGGGTCGTCGTCGAAGAAGGTTGTCTCACCGGCATCCACCTCCCCTATCAGCACATAGCCCGTAGAGGCAGGCACACCGGTCTGGCAATAGTCCGGCACAAAGTTACTAGGCCCCTCCCGCCTGTAGATGCGTATTTTATCGGCATTCTGGCAGGTGTAGGAATCCCAGGTGAGGGTGACGTTGCGGTCGGCGCTGGTGGCATCCAGGTTCTCGGGCGCAGGCCCTATCACGGTGATGTTCCAGGGCTGCAGGTCGGCCAAGCGCTTATCGCCCTGCGGCCTGACGTCTTCAGCACGGAAAATCACCTGGTAAGGCGAGCGGCGCACATTGGCGCATTCGGTGTTCCAGATAAACAGGCCTGTGGCAGAGCCCGGGGTATTGGTTCTTTGCTCGAAAGTGGCCGGAGGCACAATCCCGCTACCGGCAACGGTCAGGTTGATCAAGTCGCCATCCGGGTCGGTGGCCCTTACGATGCCACGCAGTGTCGTACCAGCTACCACGCAGGTATCCTTCGGTTCCAGCACAGGCGGCCGGTTTTCGTTCTCCTCCACGTTAATGCGCATGTCGCGCACCACCTCGCCTATCTTCACAGCACCACCGTTCGGCCCGCGCCGCCACTCTTCCACCACAAAGGCAATGTTGTACCTGCCCGCAAGGCAGGGAGCATCCCAGGTGAGCTGACCGGTGATGGGATCGAGCCGGAAGAAGGCAGGGCCGCTATCGTCGGAGGTACGGCAGTTGGCCACCTGATCGGGGTGGCGGTAGCCGGGCACTACAGTAATGGCGCCGCTGGGATCGCGGTAGCGCGGGGCCACCAGCTTAAAGGAAAGGCTGTCACCGTCGGCATCATAAGCGCCGGGGTTGTGCACAAACTTGCGGAACATCGCCGCATCATCAATGGGCTCCACGGTAAGCACCGGAGTGGAGTTAAAGCCGCGAAGCGCGTTTATATCGATGGTCGTGGAGATGAAGAAAGAACGCTGGTCTGACGGGGCCGCCATGTTCAGGATATTATTGTCGCGGTTCTCCCCTACCCAATACGTCGTATAAGTACCATCTGAGGGGTACGTATATTCCCATTCAAACACCTCGCGATCGGTTTCGGAGTTAATCGGGGTAACGGATTTGCGGGGAACGATGATAGACGTGGTACCAACCCCTGGATAAATAGTTACCTCCGGGTCCTCGGCCTGCGAGAGGTGGTTGGTATAGATAATCATGGTGAAAAAGAAGCGGCGGGGATTAGGGTTTGGCGTCGTGTCCCGCTTGGCAGTAATATCCCCTGCTCTAATATGAGTAGCCTGTGCCTCCGGAGAAGCACCCAACAGCAACAGAATCAACACCCACAACAGACTCCCATGCAGCAGATACTTATGGCGTAAATGGTTTAGCATAGATCATTTGGGTTAGGCGGTAAATATAGTATAATCTTAAACTAAACTTATACTAAAATGTTGTGTATATGGGCTGTCAGCGGGGAAAAAGATGTTGCTTCTCTGAATTACGGCCTTCAATTTAGATTGATTCAAAATATTGTGGAGAAATTGCTTTCTACGTGGCCTCCGTGTACCTTTGGGCAGTAAAAACACTACGCTTAATCACAATTTAAATCTATAACAAACACAGATGAATTGGTTTACTAAAACGTTTTCCAGTACAGTCGGGCGAAAGATCGTAATGTCTGTTACGGGCCTTTTCCTTTGCTCCTTCCTGGTAGTGCACCTGATCGGTAACCTTCAGTTGTTCCGAAACGACGGTGGAGAGGCCTTTAACATTTACTCAGACTTCATGGCCCACAACGGCATCATCCGTTTCATGGAGATCATTCTGGTACTGGGTTTCCTGTTCCACATTTATGATGCCCTCGTTCTGACGCGCCGCAACAAGGCTGCCCGTCCTGTTGCTTACGCCAACAGCCACCCGGAGGAGAACAGCTCCTGGGCTTCGCGCAACATGGGCCTGCTGGGCACGGTTATCCTGGTGTTCCTGATCGTGCACCTTTGGAACTTCTTCGTCCCGGCCCGTTTCGGGGGTCTGGAGGCCGTTCCGGACAAAGACTACGACAACCTTTACAGCGAGATTGTACTGGCGTTTAAGAACCCGATATACGTGGCCATTTACGTTATCTCCATGGTAGCCCTGGCGTACCACCTGATCCACGGCTTCCAGAGCGCCTTCCAGACCCTGGGCCTTGACCACAAGAAATACACTCCTTTTATACAGAAGTTCGGCGTGGCCTTCTCCATCCTTATTTGCCTTGGCTTCGCGAGCATTCCGCTGTACTTCTTCTTCTTTGTGTAATTAAAAGCTATCTATCATTACTATGATATTAGATTCAAAAATCCCGGAGGGCGCCTTAGCCGAGAAGTGGGACAAGCATAAATTCAACGTAAAGCTGGTAAACCCGGCCAACAAGCGTAAATACGATATTATCGTGGTGGGTACGGGCCTTGCCGGTGCTTCTGCCGCTGCTTCTTTCGGAGAGCTGGGCTACAACGTGAAAGCCTTCTGCTTCCAGGATTCTCCCCGCCGCGCGCACTCTATCGCGGCGCAGGGTGGTATAAACGCCGCCAAAAACTACCAGAACGACGGCGACTCTATCTTCCGTCTGTTCTACGATACGATTAAAGGTGGTGACTACCGTGCCCGTGAGGCCAACGTATACCGCCTGGCCCAGGTGTCTGTTGACATCATCGACCAGTGCGTGGCGCAGGGTGTGCCTTTTGCCCGTGAGTACGGCGGCCTGCTGGCCAACCGTTCGTTCGGTGGCGCGCAGGTATCGCGTACGTTCTACGCCCGCGGCCAAACGGGACAGCAGTTGCTGCTGGGTGCCTACTCTGCCCTGAACCGCCAGATTGCATACGGTAAGGTAAAAATGTACCCACGCACCGAGATGCTGGACCTGGTAATGGTGGATGGCAAAGCGCGCGGTATTGTGGTGCGTAACCTCATCACCGGTAAAATAGAGTCGCACAGCGCGCATGCCGTTGTACTGGCAACAGGTGGTTATGGCAACGTATTCTACCTCTCTACCAACGCCATGGGCTCCAACGCTACAGCGGCCTGGAGAGCTTACAAGAAAGGTGCTTTGTTCGCCAACCCTTGCTATACTCAGATTCACCCAACCTGTATCCCTGTTTCCGGCGATTACCAGTCTAAACTGACGCTGATGTCAGAGTCGCTGCGTAACGATGGCCGCGTATGGGTACCGAAAACAAAGGAAACGGCTGAGAAGCTGCGCAGAGGCGAAATCAAAATAAACGACATTGCCGAGCAGGACCGTGATTACTACCTGGAGCGTAAGTACCCGGCCTTCGGTAACCTGGTGCCTCGTGACGTGGCTTCCCGCAACGCGAAGCTGGTTTGCGACGAAGGACGCGGCGTAGGTGCCTCTGGCCTTGCCGTATTCCTCGACTTTGCCGATGCTATCAGACGCGAAGGCCAGCCGGCTATTGCCGCCAAGTATGGCAACCTGTTCGATATGTATGAGAAGATCACCGACGAGAACCCATACGAGCAGCCAATGCGCATTTACCCGGCTGTACACTACACCATGGGTGGCCTTTGGGTAGACTACAACCTGATGACCAACATCCCGGGACTGTACGCTGCCGGTGAGGCAAACTTCTCAGACCACGGTGCAAACCGCCTGGGTGCCTCTGCGCTGATGCAGGGTCTGGCTGACGGCTACTTCGTGCTGCCTTACACCATCGGTGATTACCTGGCGAAAATGCCTTACGACAAAGTAGCGGTGGACCACCCTGCTTTCAAAGAAGCTGAGCAGAATGTTGTCGATATCAACAACAGGTTACTCTCCATCAACGGTAACCGCACTGTGGATGACTTCCATAAGGCGCTGGGCCACATTATGTGGGAGTACTGCGGCATGGCCCGTAACGCGGAAGGCCTGCAGTTTGCCAAGCAAGAGATCCGCAAGCTGCGCGACGAGTTCTGGCGCGATGTGAAAGTAGTTGGCGTGAACGAGGAGCTGAACATCACCCTGGAAAAAGCCAACCGCGTTGCTGACTTCCTGGAGTTGGGCGAACTGATGGTAGAAGATGCCTTGCACAGAAACGAGTCTTGCGGTGGTCACTTCCGTGAAGAATACCAGACACCGGAGAACGAGGCCCTTCGTGATGATGAGAACTTTGCATACGTAGCCGCCTGGGAGTTTACAGGGGTAGGCAACGATCCGGTGCTGCACAAGGAGGACCTGAAGTTCGAAAACGTGAAGCTAACGCAGCGTAGCTATAAATAATGATTAATGAATGATTAAGAATGCGTCTGGAAGCAGGCGGTTTCAGGTTCTTAATTAGAGATTCTTAATTCGTAATTAAAAAGAAAATGGCTGGAAGTAATCCAAATGCTAAACTGATGGACCTTACACTAAAGGTTTGGCGCCAAAAAGATAAAAATTCACCAGGCCAAATGGTGACCTACCCTGTTAAGGGAATTTCTCCGGATATGTCTTTCCTGGAGATGATGGACGTTCTGAACGAGGACCTGCTGCGCAAAGGCGAAGATCCAATCGCTTTTGACCACGACTGCCGCGAGGGTATCTGCGGTATGTGCAGCCTCTACATCAACGGTCGTCCGCACGGCCCGGAGCGTGGCACGACCACATGCCAGCTGCACATGCGCCACTTTAAAGACGGTGACACCATCACAGTTGAGCCCTGGAGAGCAGCCGCCTTCCCGGTTCACAAAGACCTGGTGGTAGACCGTTCGGCTTTCGAGCGTATTCAGCAGGCAGGTGGTTACATCTCTGTAAACACAGGTGGTGTGCCCGATGCCAATGCGATTCCTATTCCAAAATCCATTGCTGATAAGGCTTTTGACGCAGCTACTTGTATCGGATGCGGTGCCTGCGTGGCTGCCTGTAAAAATGCCTCTGCTATGCTGTTCGTGTCTGCTAAGGTTTCTCAGCTGGCTTTGTTGCCACAGGGCAAGGCAGAGCGTAAAACCCGTGTGGAGAACATGGTTGCGCAAATGGATATCGAAGGATTTGGTGCCTGCAGTAACACAGGGGCCTGCGCCGCCGAGTGCCCGGTTGGTATCTCCATGGAGAACATCAACATGCTCCGAAGCGAGTACTTATACGCTAAAGCTACTTCAGAAAATATATAGCTAGCTTTGCAAACAAAGTATGGAAAGGCGGGGCAGTTACTGTTCCCGCCTTTTCTATTATACACTGCGCTACCTATTGGCAACTTTTTTTATACTTCCTCCAAGTATAAATGAGTATACTTGTACTTACGGCTTAAGTGCAGGCCTACATATAGGCCTCATCAAGAGCCGTTGAAGCAACATCAAAAGTATGATTACACTGATATCGGGCACGAACAGGCCTCAGTCCACCTCAAGAGCTATAGTAAATTTGTACGCCGCTATGCTAGAGCAGCGCGGGCAAGCTTACCAGATCCTGGACCTGGCAGATCTCCCTGCAGACTTTATCCAGACCGCCCTATACGAAAACACCGGAAAAAACGAGCAGTTTAACGCGCTAGCCTCTAAGATTGCAGTCTCTGACAAGATCGTGTTTGTGGTGCCCGAGTATAACTCCTCCTTCCCGGGCGTGCTGAAGGCTTTTATAGATGGTTTAGCCTACCCCAATACCCTGAAGGACAAAAAAGGAGCTTTGATAGGACTGTCCTCCGGCATGCAGGGCAGTGGCATTGCGCTAAGCCATTTGTCGGATGTACTGAACTACCTGGGGATGCATGTGATGGCGATGCGGATGAAGCTGGCTCACATCGAAAAAAACTTTGATGGCCAGCAATTTACCAACAAGTTTTACCAGGAGTTACTGGAGCAGCATGTGGAGCAATTCCTGAAATTCTAACAGCTGAAGCTACGGGAAAGTGTAAATTGTAAAAGGTATAAAGTATAAATTACCAGCAATTTATATTTCAGAGGCCTTTATACTTAATGCAGAGTATACACAAAAGAATATATCAAAACCCCTCGATCACACCTTAAAATTTAAAGTATAAAATAGGGGCTGCAGATAACTGCAGCCCCTATTTTATACTTTGAGTCCAGGCGATTAGTCTACGTTATCGTGCAGGAAGCGGTTATCGCCCAGGATTTCATTGTCATCGTTCAGATTGAAGCGGGAGATGTTACGCTCAGAAGAGTGTGCTACTCTGTCCAGGGCAACGTTGCGGCGCAGGTAAGCCGGCACCTCAAGCTTCTCTTTAATAGCTTCGGAAGTAGTCTCGGCACTCAGCATGCGCAGGCGCTCACGACGCTCCTCGGCACGGCGCTGCATGATCTCACGCTCCTCAGCCAGGCGCTGGGCTGCCTCACGTCTCTCGCGGGCCTCACGTGCTTCTTCTTCGCGCGCAAAGCTGTTGTTCTGGAACATGTCGTTTTGCGAGTTTCCCTCCAGATCAAACACCACACGCTGCGGCTGTGCCGGCTGCGGGCGCATGGAGCTGCTGTTGTCAAACGTGCTTGGTGCTTGTGGCGCAGCAGGCTTTGGAGTAATAACCGGAGCCGGCGCTACAGGCTTGGCAAACGTGGTAATCTCAGGGGCAACCTCTGGTTTAGCAGGCTCAGCTACCTCAATTTTTTTTTGGCTATCGAGGTCAAATACCGTTTTCTTTGGCTCGATGATGCTCTCGGCATCGCTGGCAAAACCTGTGGCGATAACCGTAACACGGATGCTCTGACCCAAGGCCGCGTCAATACCATGTCCGAAGATAACCTCAGCTTCCTGACCGGCTTTGTCCTGGATATACTCTGTAATCTCGGTCAACTCATCCATTTCCAGCTCGGCCTGCTCGCCAGACATGATAGAAAGCAGGATTTTCTGAGCACCATGAATATCAGTGTTGTTCAGCAGCGGAGATGAAAGCGCCTCTTCGGCGGCACGCAGGGCACGGCCCTCGCCCTCTGTTGTCGCAGAACCCATCACTGCGGCACCAGAGTCTTTCATTACCGTCTTAACGTCCTCAAAGTCAACGTTCACCTCGGCAGTTACCGTGATGATCTCAGCAATAGACTTGGCAGCAGTCGTTAAAACATTGTCCGCTTTCGCAAATGCCTCACGGATGGTCAGGTTACCGAACATCTCGCGCAGTTTGTCGTTGAGGATCACCAGAATAGTGTCGCAGTTTTCGCTCAGCTCTTTCACGCCGTTTTCAGCGGCCACTTTTTTCTTCTTACCCTCAAAAGCAAAAGGAGCAGTTACGATACCCACGGTAAGTATACCCAACTCTTTGGCAACCCTTGCGATAACAGGAGCAGCACCGGTTCCGGTACCTCCGCCCATACCGGCAGTAATAAATACCATCTTGGTGTCATTGCTGAGCATGTCCCGAATCTCCTCCTTGCTCTCCAGAGCCGCCTGCTTTCCTTTTTCAGGGTTAGCGCCTGCTCCAAGGCCCTCGGTAAGGTTCTGGCCAATCTGCAGCCTGTTTGGCACAGCTGCACTCTGCAGAGCCTGGGCATCTGTGTTGCAGATGATGAACTCTACGTCTTTGATACCCTGGCTGTACATGTGGTTTACGGCATTGCTGCCCCCACCGCCCACACCGATCACCTTGATGATGGATTTACCGCCGGTTGGTAAATCAAATGCATATGCTGATGTCATACTAATGTCTCCTGCTTGTTTATGGGTTGTAATTTCTTTGTTCTTAGTCTATATCGTCTGATAAAAATCCTTTGAGCTTCTGCAACAATCCTCCGCTGCTGCTACTGCTGGCACCGGTGCTTTTTGGCTCGGCTACCTTATTGTATACTTGCTCCGACACCTCCGATCGGCGCTCTATGCGCTGGTCGAGCGGGTAGTAACCTGCCAGCACAAGACCTACGCTGGTCGCGTACATCGGCCCCTTCACGGCGTCTACCTTCGATCTGCCCAGGTGCTCGTTCGGGTACCCGATGCGGGTATCCATGCCGGTGATGTATTCTACCAGCTGCACCAGGTTCTGCAGCTGCGCGCCGCCGCCAGTAATCACAATGCCACCGGCCAAGCTGTTGGCGTACCCGGAGCGTACGATCTCCGCATAAACAAGCTCCACAATTTCCTCCATCCTTGCCTCTATGATGTAAGCCAGGTTTTTGAGGGAAATCTCCTTGGGCGTGCGGTCGCGCAAGCCTGGAATGGATACGATCTCATTCTCAGAAGCCTCATCGGCAATGGCGCGTCCGAACTTCACCTTCAGCTGCTCGGCCTGGTTCTGCATCACCATGCAACCCTGCTTAATGTCAGAGGTGATGATATTGCCCCCGAATGGAAGAACAGCGGTATGGCGTATAATATTGTCTTTGAAGATTGCCAAATCTGTGGTGCCGCCTCCAATATCCACTAATGCTACCCCAGCCTCTTTCTCCTCATCGCTCAGCACAGACATACTCGATGCCAGTGGCTCCAGTATCATCTGCTCTACCTCCAGTCCGGCACGGGACACACACTTGTTGATGTTGTTGATAGCATTCGACTGCGCTGTGATGATGTGGAAGTTGCCCTCCAGGCGCACACCCGACATACCCACCGGATCAACTATACCTTCCTCGTAGTCCACCTTGTACTCCTGTGGCATCACATGGATGATCTCGCTTCCCGGAGGCGTCACCAAGCGGTACATGTCGTTGGTCAGCCGGTTTACATCCTCCAGCGTGATCTCATCATCCGATACCTGACGCGTGATGCTGCCGTTGTGCTGCAAGCTCTTGATATGCTGCCCGGCAATGCCCACGTTTACCACTCCGATGTTGATGCCTGACTGCTCCTCGGCCTGACGGATGGCTTTCTTGATGGCATCTACCGTTTTGTCGATATTGCTCACAATACCCCGCACCACACCTTCCGATGTAGCTTTGCCCATGCCCAATATCTCCAGCTTGCCAAATTCATTCTTCCGACCAACAAGTGCGCAAATCTTGGTTGTCCCAATATCCAAGCCTACTACAATTTTGTCGTTCTGCATATCTATGTTTCTTATTCGCAAATAATCTGATCTTCGAACTCCACGTTAACCCTCTTGTAGCGGTCCCATCCCATGGTGGGCAGTACCTTCTTATAAAGTATGGCTAACTTCTTAAACTTCTCCTCCACCTTCTCCGGCTTGCCGAACTCAATCGTGTGCTCGCCTACCTGGGGCAGAAAAGAGACCTTGCCTCTGCCGTCTATGTGCATATGGGCAAGTTGTGCCTTCCAGAACTCGTCGTTTTCGATAAACTGGAGCAATGAAAGGTATGAATGGCCTAAAGAATCCCTGAAGAATCCCCGGTCAGTCGGTTTTAATTGTGCTGACTTAGTTATTGGTATTACACGCGCCGTGTATCTGTCGGAGAGGGGCAGAATGTTCCCCTCAGCATCGATGTAGACATCTTGATCTTGTCGTATAATTCTTGCAATAGGCCTGTTCTGTTTTACAAATACCTGGATGTTTCCATCTAACCCTCTGTAAACTTCCGCATCCCTCACAAATTTATGCGATTCTATGCGTTTTTCAAGGTTTTTCAGGTCGATGTTCTGGTTAGGCAGCCCTTCTAGTTTGCGCTCGCCTTCCCGTGTTAGCAGCCCTCGTACTTCGCTATCACCAATAAAGTAATTATTGTACTCATTATCAATTTTAATTGACACTTTTTCACAGATTTTTTCATTCTGTTTAGATGTCGCAAAAGCCGCCAGGCCCCCAATTGACAGGACGCTACAACATGCAAAAATTAAAGATTTTATTCTACTTTTCAAGCCCATACCCTCCATTTCCTAAAATATTTTTGATAGGCTTAACAAGCGTGTCAATATCACCTGCCCCAACGGTCGCAAGTACGTCAAAATCGCTGTTTTTAAGCAGATTTGCCACAACATCCTCCTTGTGCATCAGCTCCTTTACCGGACAGTTCACCTGCTCCAGAATCATCGCTGAGGTAACACCAGGTATAGGCTTTTCGCGGGCCGGGTAGATATCGAGCAGTACCAGTTCATCTGCCTTGCTGAGGCTTGCCGCAAACTCGGCGGCAAAGTCGCGGGTGCGGGTAAACAGGTGCGGCTGAAATATCACTTTTAGGCGCTTGTCCGGGTACAGCGCACGCAGCGATCCCATAAAGGCATCGATCTCTTTGGGATGGTGCGCGTAATCGTCGATGTATACTTTACCCTGCCCCTCGTACACAAACTCGAAGCGACGCTTCACGCCGGCAAAGGCCTCCACGCCAGCTTTTATACTTTGTGCCGGCACTCCCAGCACCTGCGCCGCCAGTATGGCCGCCAGCGTATTTTCAGTATTATGGAAGCCAGGTACCCCTAACCTTAATCCGGCTATATTTCCGAAAGGGCTTACCACATCAAACTCAAACCAGCGCCCGTTTACCTGCAGGTTTTGCACATGCGCCTGCCCGTTGTTCAGGCTATACTGGTACACCTGTACGCCTTCCTGCACCAGTTGCGTGAGGCGGGAATCCAACCCTTCGTGCAGGAACAGGAAGCCCCCGGGCTTCACCTGGCTGATGAAGCGCTGGAAGGTCCGGATCATCTCCTCGTGGTCGCCGTAGATATCCAGGTGATCCGGGTCTGCCGACGTGACAATGGCCACATCCGGGAACAGCGTCAGGAAGGAGCGATCATACTCATCGGCCTCCACCACTACCACTTCTTGCTCCCTTGTGCCTTGGCTTATCAGCAGATTTGAGTTCAGGTTGGTGGAAATCCCGCCCAGGAAAGCGGAGCAATCCACGCCGGCATGATGCAGCAAGTGCGCCACAATGCTGGAAGTGGTGGTTTTGCCGTGCGTACCGGCCACCGCCACCGTATAGGCCGAGGCCGTGATGATGCCCAGCACCTCTGAGCGCTTCTTAATCGTATAGCCCTGCTCCTTCAGGTAAGCCCACTCGGTATGCTCGGCTGGTATGGCCGGGGTCAGTACGACCAGGGTCTTGTCCTTATGTTGCAGGATCTCCTCTGGCAGATGCACCAGGTTGTCCTCGTAGTGCACAGCTATCCCCTCCTGCTCCAATGCCTCCGTCAGTGCGGTGCGGGTTTTGTCGTAGCCCCACACCGGATAGCCTTTGGCCTTGAACCAGCGGGCAATGGCGCTCATGCCGATGCCGCCAATGCCAAGGAAGTAGATATAGCTGTAGTCCTCCAGTTTCACCTAATCAATTTTACCAGTTCGTTCACAATATCGGCTGCCGCGTTAGGGCGAGCCATTTTAAGTATATTTTGATGCAGTCGTTGCTGCTCCTTCTCATCTTTTACAAGCTGCAGTGCCGTGGGCACTAGCTTTTCCATGGCCTCTGCATCCCGCACAAGTATGGCGGCCTGCTGTTCCACCAGGGCCATAGCGTTTTTGGTCTGGTGGTCTTCGGCCACATTCGGCGACGGTACCAGCACGGCAGGCTTGCCAGCCAGGCAGAGCTCCGAAATGGACAAAGCACCGGCCCTGGAGATCACCACATCGGCAGCAGCGTAAGCCAGATCCATGAGCTTGATAAAATCCAGTGTGCGAACACCTTGGTTTTTATACTTCGCCTCCAGTTCCTGGGCCTGCGGGTAAAACACCTTTCCTGTCTGCCAGATAAGTTGATAACCAGCTGTTGCTATACTTTGCAGGTTGGCGGCTATACTTTGGTTGATGGTTCTGGCCCCCAGGCTTCCACCAATCACCAGTATTGTCTTTTTCTCCGGGCTCAGGCCAAAATGCTGCAACGCCTCCTCCCGCTTTCCTTCCAGGTGCATGATGTCGGAGCGCACCGGGTTCCCGGTCAGCACGATTTTATCCTCCGGGAAGAAAGCCTCCATCCCCGGATAAGCCACGCATACTTTATGCACCCGTTTGGCCAGCAGCTTATTGGTGATGCCCGCATAGGAATTCTGCTCCTGGATTAGGGCCGGAATTCCACGCGAGGTGGCCGCGTACAGCAACGGACCGCTCGCATAGCCACCCACACCCACCACGGCGTCAGGCTTAAACTCTTTTAAAATCTTGTGCGAGACGCGCACGCTCCTGAGCACTTTCAGCGGAAACGACAGGTTGTCCAACGTCAGCCGTCGCTGCAGCCCGCTTATCCACAGCCCCACAATTTTATACCCCGCCTCCGGCACCCGCGTCATCTCCATTTTCCCCTGTGCTCCCACAAACAGAATCTCCGCCTCCGAATTTATTTCCCGAAGTTGGTTGGCGATGGCCACGGCCGGGTATATATGCCCTCCGGTACCACCACCACTGATGATCACGCGATATGGTTGCCCCTGCCTAGGCATGCACGGCTCCTTTCACTGTTGCTTTCGCAGTTGCCGCGCCTACAGGGCGTTCCTCGTTTATATCCTGCCGGCTGACACTAAGTATAATGCCGATGGAAATACCGGTGAAAATCAAAGAGGTACCACCCATACTTAGCAGCGGCAGCGGCAAACCTGTGATGGGACCCAGCCCAACGGCTACAGCCATATTGATCATGCCCTGCAACACCAGGCTAAAGCTCAGCCCGGCAGAAAGCAACCCTGCAAAGGCTCCATCGCTTTTACTAACTGTTACCAGCCCCCTGTATAACAAGGCCAGATATAAAAACAAGACAAACACACCCCCGAACAGGCCATACTCTTCCAGGATGATGGCATAGATGAAGTCGGAGTAAGGGTGTGGCAAAATGTCGCGCTGATCGCTGTTGCCGGGTCCCTTGCCCACCAAACCGCCCGTTGCAATGGCGATGTAAGACTGCTCCAGCTGGAACGGCACCTCGTTTGGATCCATAAAGTCCTGCACGCGGCTAATGGCTGTGTCCATACGCTGACCGGCTGCCAGCGCCCCGCCTCCAATCACCAGGCCTGCCAGCACCACGATTGCCAGGTATTTCACCGGCACCCGGCCAATGAACATCAGCAGCATGCAGGTAGCAAAAAGCAGGATGGCTGTCGAGGTATTGGTCATGGCAATCAGAGCGCAGATGGCCACCGTCCAGATCATCATCGGCACCAGCGTTGATTTCCAGTCCTCGAGGTACTGCTGCTTTTTGGACAGCATGCTCGCCAGGTAGGAGATCAGCGCTAGCTTTGCCAAGTCCGAAGGCTGGAACGTCTGGTTGATAACCGGAATCGTGATCCAGCGGGAGGCCTCGTTGATATTGGAGCCATAGAAATATGTCACCAGCAAAAGCGGCGCAGACACCACCAGCGCCACCAGCGAAAGCTTGGAGTAGAAGCGGTACGGGATCTTGTGCGCCAGCCACATAAAGGCAAGCCCCACCAAAATCAGGGAGGTATGCTTAAACAGGAAGTACTCCGTGTTCCCCTCCATTTTCTTATAAGCCAGGGTACCTGTGGCAGAGTAAACCACGGCCACGCTGATCAGCGAGAACGCGATCACGATGCCCCATAGCACCGGGTCTCCCTTCAGGTTTTTCTGTAACCACTGCTTTACCATACCTTTGGCTTATACTTTTATACTTTACTTCTTCAGCACTATCTTCTCCACAGCCTCCTTGAAGCGCTGCCCCCGGTGTTCGTAATTATTAAAAAGGTCGAAACTGGCGCAGGCCGGCGAAAGCAGCACCACGTCGCCGGGCGTTGCCAGCGAACGGCTCAGGCGCACGGCATATTCTATGGAGGTGGTTTCCGCGATAATCGGCACCACGCGCCCGAAGGCCTCCTTCAGTTTCTCATTGTCTATGCCCAGGCACACGAGCACCTTCACCTTCTCACGGGCAAGCGCTACCAGCGTGCTGTAATCGTTGCCTTTGTCCACGCCACCGGCGATCCAGACAATGGGCTGTTTTATACCTTCCAGCGCATACCACACCGCTTCCACGTTGGTCGCCTTGGAGTCGTTGATGTAGCTGACCTCCTTGGCAATGGCCACCAGTTGCAGCCTGTGGTCGGCATTCTCAAACGTCTCCAGCGCCTGCTCAATCTGCGCGTCCTCCACGCCCATCAGCTTGGCCACGGCCACGGCCGCCATGGTGTTGTACTGATTATGTTTTCCAATCAGGCCGGATTTTGAGGTATCCACCGTGCCCTCATGGAATTTGGCAGCTACTTTTATACTGCTGCCCTCAACGTATACTTTCGCCTCATCAGCACCTTGCAGCGAGAAAGGTACGGTAACACCGCCAAAGCTGGCTGCGTCAAAGGCCTTCCGGATGTTCTCGTCATCTGCGTTGTAGATGAAGAAATCCTCGCCCGCCATGTTCTGCACAATGCGCAGCTTGGAGGCCGCATACTTGTCCATGCTATACTCGTAGCGGTCCAGGTGGTCCGGGGTGATGTTGGTAAGCACGGCAATATGCGGCCGGAACCTGTACATGTTGTCGAGCTGAAAACTGCTCAGCTCCACCACGTAGTAGTCGTGCTTGTCCTCGATCACCTTCTCTGCCAGGCTCTCCCCAATATTCCCTGCCAGCCCCACATTGATGCCTGCGTTTTTGAGCAGGTGGTAAGTGAGCAGCGTGGTAGTGGTTTTGCCATTGGTCCCCGTAATGCAGATGAACTTCGCATCGGTGTACCGGCCGGCAAACTCAATTTCAGATATTACAGGTATCTGTTTCTTGGTTGCCTCTTGGATAACTGCAGCTTTATCAGGAATGCCAGGACTTTTAATGATTTCATCGGCGTTGAGTATGGTTTCTAACGTATGATTTCCCTCTTCGAAAGGGATGGCAGCCGTGGCCAGCTTAGCCTTGTACTGCTCCTTAATCTCACCTTTATCAGACACGAATACCTCCAGCCCCTTTGCCTTTGCCAGCAAAGCTGCCCCTACTCCGCTTTCCCCTGCTCCTAGTATCGCTATCTTCATTTTGGTTACTAGTTTTTAGTTGTCAGTTATTAGGGATAACTATAGCCCTCTATAATACTTAATGAAGCCGTTAAGCAACTTCTTGCATTCCATAATATCTCCTAACACGCTCTTCAGCTGCTCCGGCGAGATATACTCTAAGTCTGCTGCAACATAAAGCTGCGTTTCTGTCTCATAAAGTGAGCCTCTTGCAATATGAAAGAAGTTAATTGCCTCTTTGGCATACTGCCTGCCGCAGCCTTCTGCTATGTTAGAAGGAACGGAAATTACTGCATTTCTAACCTGGGCCGTCAACCCAAACATTTCTTCCCTCGGGAAAGCCTTGCTTAACAAATAAACATGTTTAACCAAGGCCCTACTTTTTATCCATACTTCCAGCGAAGTATAACTTCTCCCTACTTCAGCTCCTTCCAAATCTTCTAACAACTAATAACTATCATCCAACAACTACACCCTATCTCAGTTTCAACGTTGCCAGTGTCAGAATTGCGAGCATGATGCCCACAATCCAGAAGCGGCCCACGATCTTTGACTCATGGTAGCCCAGTTTCTGGTAATGGTGGTGCAGCGGCGACATCTTGAAGATGCGGCGGCCCTCGCCATACTTCTTTTTGGTATACTTAAAGTAACTCACCTGCAGCATCACCGACAGGTTCTCTACCAGGAAGATGCCGCAAAGTATAGGAATCAGCAGCTCCTTGCGCACAATCAGGGCCAGCACCGCGATGATGCCGCCAATGGCAAGGCTGCCTGTATCGCCCATGAACACCTGCGCCGGGTAGGTATTGTACCACAGAAAGCCTACGCAGGCCCCCACAAAGGCCAGACAGAAAATCGTTAGCTCACCGGAGTTCGGGATAAACATGATGTCCAGGTAATCGGCAAAGATGGTGTTACCTGATAGCCAGGCAAAAATGGCCAGCGTCAGACCGATGATGGCCGACGTACCCGCTGCCAAACCGTCGATACCGTCTGTGATATTAGCGCCGTTGGATACGGCGGTGATAACCAGGATCACGAAAGGGATATACAGGTAGCAGGACCACCCCTCGAACAGCGGACCTGCAAACGAAAACAGGTTGCAATAGTCCAGCTCGTTGTTTTTGCGGAACGGAATGGTGGTGATCATGCTGTGCACGTCGGTATACTGCCTGGAGGCATTTACCGCGGAGGTACTGCCGTCGGCCAGGATGTACTGGCGCACCACCACGTCCTCGTGAAAGTATAAGGTCAGGCCCACGATCAGCCCCAGGCCCACCTGGCCCAGAATCTTAAAGCGCCCGGCCAGGCCTTCCTTGTTCTTCTTAAAAACCTTGATATAATCGTCCAGGAAGCCGATCAGACCCAGCCAAACGGTGGATACGATCATCAACTGCACATACACGTTGTCGAGGCGGGCAAACAGCAGCACCGGCACCAGGATGGCCAGCAGAATGATGAGGCCGCCCATGGTGGGAGTGCCCTTTTTCTCCATCTGCCCCTCCAGGCCCAGGTCCCGGATAGACTCGCCTACCTGCTTGCGCTGCAGCACTTTTATCAGTCTGCCGCCAAAAATCATCGCAATCAGCAGCGAAACCAGTGTCGCCATACCCGCCCTGAACGAGATGTACTGGAACACGCCGGCACCAAACAGGTCGAACTCGCGGTCGAGGTATGTAAAAAGGTGGTAAAGCATTTACTCTGTAATCAGTATCCTTTGGCTAAAAATTGTTTTGCTAATCGTTTATTTTCCCAGTTGCTGCATCAGCTCGCGCAGCACCTGCTTGTCATCGAAATCATACTTCACCCCTTTTATCTCCTGGTATGTCTCGTGGCCTTTTCCGGCAATAAGGATGATGTCGTTCGGCTCGGCCAGCATACAGGCAGTTTTAATGGCCTCCTTACGGTCCAGCACCGAAAGCGTTTTCTTATAATCCAGCGGCTTCACGCCTTTCTGCATATCATCCAATATGGCCTGCGGCTCCTCGAAGCGCGGATTGTCAGAAGTAAGTATAACTTTATCGCTCAGGCGGCAGGCAATATCAGCCATCAACGGGCGCTTGGCCGCGTCGCGGTTTCCCCCGCAGCCCACCAGCGTTATCACTTTCTGGTTAGGGTTTCGGATCTGCTGGATAGTGTTCAGCACGTTCTCCAGCGCGTCCGGTGTATGGGCATAGTCCACAATGCCAGTTATTTGCGACTCCGACACGATGTAATCGAAGCGCCCGGCTGCAGAGTTCAGGCTGGAAAGCACAGTCAGGGCTTCTGTCGGGTCCTCACCCAGCAGCACGGCCACACCATAGGCAACCAGCAGGTTGTAGGCATTGAACGTTCCGATGAGCTTGGCCCATATCTCCTGCCCGTCCACCTCCAGGTGCAATCCCTGAATAGTATTATCGATGATGCGGCCCTTAAACTCCACCGCCCTGCGTAAAGCATAAAAATGCGTGCTGGCTTTGGTGTTTTGTACCATTACCGGCCCGCGTTTATCGTCTGCGTTAATCAGGGCAAAAGCATTTTTCGGCAGCATATCAAAGAAAGACTTCTTTGCCTTGATATATTCATCGAATGTGCCGTGGTAATCAAGGTGATCGTGGGTAATGTTGGTGAAAACACCCCCGGCAAACGTGATGCCCACTACCCGGTGCTGCACCATCGCGTGCGAGCTTACCTCCATGAAAACATGCGTGCAGCCGGCCTTGGCCATCTGCGCCAGCAACTCGTTCAGCTTCACGGCATCCGGCGTGGTGTGGGTGGAGGGGATTACCTCCTCGTCTATCTGGTTCTGCACTGTCGAGATCAGCCCAACATGGTAGCCCAGCTCGCGGAAAAGCTTGTGGAGCAGCGTTACCGAGGTGGTTTTTCCGTTTGTGCCGGTCACCCCGATCAGCTTCAGCTTCGCGGATGGGTTGCCGTAGAAGGCAGAGGCCAGGTAGCCCAGCGCTTCGGAAGAGTCCTTCACCTGAACATAGGTTATACTTGGGCTTAGCTCCTGCGGCAGCTCCTCACAGACAATCGCCACGGCGTTGGCCTCTTCTGCTTTGCTGATAAACGTATGGCCGTCAGCCTGCACCCCGCGCACCGCCACAAACAGCACCCCCTCCCGCACCTGGCGCGAGTCGAAGGTGATGCCCTGCACGGCCACATCCAGCGGACCGTGGGTGCTCAGCGCGGTTACATTCTGTAGTATGTTCTGCAGTAGCTGCATCAGCCAAGTATAATAGTTATCGTTTTCTCTTCGTTTATATCGGTTCCGGGAGCCAAGGACTGTTTCTTCACACGCTTGCCCATCCCCTGCACATCCACTTTCAGATGCTGGTTGCCAAGTATGTACAAGGCATCTCTCAGCGTCATTCCCACCACATCCGGCACCTTATTCTGCAGCACCGGGTTGGGTTTAAACTCCAGAGAGCGTCTCTGAGCTTCCACCTTCACCCAATCCTCCTCCGTTACGCCCGCCCGGGTGCTTACGCCCAGGTTGTTATAGATCAGCTTCAGATCGTCCAGACTTCCTGCCTGCACCACCGGCAAGCTCTCCTTGTCCGGAACTACGCGCTCGTGCATGGGCTTGTGCATGCCCAGGTCGAGGGCATAGGCCTTGTCGGCCAGTTCCTTAAACACCGGCGCCGCCACGTCGCTGCCGTACACGTTCACCCCTTTCGGGCTGTCGATGATCACGATGCAGCTATACTTCGGGTTATCGGCCGGGAAGTAGCCGGCAAAGGAAGTAGAGTACTCGCGCACATAGCGTCCGTTCTTCACTTTGCGGGCCGTACCGGTTTTACCTGCAATTTTATAGTCTGCGTTGCGGATGCTACGAGCCGTTCCATTCTCCACCACGCCTTCCAGCATCACCTTCAGCTTCTTCAGCGTTTCGTCTGAGCAGATCTTCTCGTTCAGCACGCGGGTCTGAAACGATTGCACCACCTCATCCACCTTGCGGATTTCCTTCACGATGATCGGCTGAATCAGGACGCCGTTATTGGCCACCGCGTTATAGAAGGCCAGCGTATGCAGGGGCGACAGCTTGAGCTCGTACCCGATGGACATGGAGGTAAGCGTGGTGCCGTACCAATCCTTGTCATGCGTACTCTTCATGTAAGGCACCGCCTCTCCATCCATCTGGAAGCCCAGAGTGCTGTTCAATCCAAACTTGTTCAGGTAATCGACATAAGCCTGCTGCTCATGTCCGAAATATTGCTCCATCAGCTTGGCGATGCCGATGTTGGATGACTTCTCAAAAACCTGCTGTACCGTTATCTTACCGTAGCCGTTAATCTTGGCGTCGGTCATAATGGTGTTTTTGATGCGGTAGCGGCCATCCCCGGCGTCCACCGTATCGGTTAGGCTGATGTCGGGGCGGTGCTCAAACAAGGCCATCATAGAGGCCAGCTTAAACGTAGAACCCGGCTCGGTTCGCCCCTGGTTGCCTACTGCGTAGTTATAGTCCTCTATATAACCGCCCTTGGTTTTGCCCAGGTTGGCAATGGCCTTTATCTCGCCTGTTTTCACCTCCATCAGAATCACGGTTCCATACTCCGCGTCCGTGCGCTCCAGCGCCTTGTACAGCGCGCTCTCGGCCACGTCCTGCAGATTCACGTTCAGCGTGGTTTTGATATCATACCCGTGCTGCGGCTTCACCTCCGTTCCATCGTAGATGGGCTTGCTGCCACCGGCTATGCGCTCGAAAAGCGCCTCTCCGTCTACCCCGGACAGGTTGGCGTTGAAGCTGTACTCCAGGCCGGCCCCGTTCTTATCCTCGTTTATGAAGCCAATGGTACGCTCGGCTAGTATACCAAATGGCTTGAAGCGTTTTTCTACTTTCTCAAAAATCACCCCGCCCTTGTTCTTGCCTTCCCGGAAGATGGGCCAGCGGGACATCACCTTCTTATCCTGGTAGCCAATCTGCCTGCTGTTCAGGCGAACGTACCTTTTGCCGGAGTGCCGCGCGTTCTTCATCTTGCGGCGGTAGTGTTCGGCCGACTTATCACCATAGAAGCGCGAAAGCAGCATGGCCAGCGAATCTACCCCTGCATTAAACACCTCCGGCTTTGCCACGGTGGGGTCGAAGGCCACCCGGTAAAACGGCAGCGACGTGGCCAGTATGCTCTCGTTATCGGAGAGGATATTGCCACGCGTTGCGTGCACCGGCTTGTAAAAAATGCGGCGCTCGTTAGAGATATTCTTCCACTTGTCGCCGTCCAGAAACTGGATATGCACGATCTTATACACGATCGCGCATGCAAACAGGCAGACAAAAAGGAAGACCAGCCTAACCCGAACCAGTATGGATTTCTTAATACTCATCTGGGCTCACGATAACCTGGTATGGCGGCCGGGAGCTTTCCTCCAGGCCGAGCGGGGCCACATTGCGGGCCACCTCCGATTGCTTACTCGCCTCCATGTACTCCGACTTCAGCGTGGAGTAGTCGGCGCGAAGGTCTTCCACCTCCACTTTCACCTTGTCGATCTGCCGTATGGTTTTGACGGCGAAATGGGTATTGCCTATGTATAAAAGCGTAATGCCCGTCAGAAACAGAACGCGCGGCATATACTTAAGCGGCACCCCCTCTTCAAACAAGGCATCAACATTGGCGTATTTATCCAGCAGTGCAAACAGGCTGAATCCCTTCTTCTTTGGCCTTACCGGCTCCTCTGCCTCTTGCTTCACTCGCGCCGCGTTCTTCTTCGGGGCGTCTGTATTTTTAATGAGTACATTAGAAGCCATACTTGTTTCCTCTAGCTAATAAGTTTGTTACTTTTCTTCGCGCTCCTCCTTCTTCTCTGCCACTCTTAGCTTGGCACTTCTGGAGCGGCTGTTCTGCAGCAGCTCCTCCTCTGTTGGCGTGATCGGCTTGCGATGCACCGACTCCAGCGGCTTTATCTCGTTCCCGAAAAGGTCTTTCTCCACCTCCCCGAAAAATTTACCCTTTGCAATAAAATTCTTCACCATCCGGTCTTCCAGCGAGTGATACGAAATCACCGACAGCCTTCCGCCCGGCTTCAGCGCCTCGGCCGCCTGCTCCAGCATTTCCTCCAGCGCCTTCATCTCGTCGTTCACCTCGATGCGGAGCGCCTGGAACACCTGCGCCAGGTACTTATTCTCCTTTCCCCTCGGGGTGCAGGAGCTGATGACCTGCTTAAACTGCGCGATGGTTTCCAATGGCTGGCGGTTGCGCTTCTCCACCACTGTTCTGGCCAGGGTTTTGGCGTTCTTCACCTCCCCGTAGATGCCGAAGATGCGGTGCAACTGCTCCTCTGAGTAAGTCTCCAGCACCTCCTGCGCCGTGATACCGGCATCCGGGTTCATGCGCATGTCCAACGGTCCGTCGAAGCGGGTGGAGAACCCACGCTCCGGCACATCAAACTGATGCGACGAAACCCCCAGGTCTGCCAGAATCCCATCTACTTTCTTTACACCATACAGGCGCAGGTACTTTTTCAAATCCCGGAAGTTGGCGCGCACAAACTGAAAGTTTGGTCCCTCCAACCTCTTCGACTGCTCCTGCGCGTCGCTGTCCTGATCAAAACTGTAGAGCTTACCAGTTGTCAGCTCTTTCAGGATGCGCGCCGAGTGGCCACCGCCACCAAACGTCACATCCACATATATTCCGTCTGGCTTTATGGCCAGCGCCTCAACCGACTCCTCCAGTAAAACTGGGCGATGATATTCCATTATATACTTGTCTCCTCTGCCGGTTTATCACCCAAAAACTTCTGGGCGAGCTGCGAGAAACTCTGCTGGTCCTTGATCAGGAACTCCTCATACTTATCAGGGTTCCAGATCTCCACGCGGTTGCCCAGCCCCACCACAATCGCCTCCTTCTCCAGGTCCGCGAAACGGGCCATGGTTTTGGGAACGATAAAGCGCCCGGCGCCATCCAGCTCTATCTCCGTGTTACCCCGAAAGAAGTTTCGCTGGAAGTGGCGGTACTCCTCGTTAAACTCATTCAGGCCGGCCACCTTATCGTAAATCACTTTCCACTCTGCCTTCGGATACAGCACCAGACACGGCTCAAACCCCCTCATCAGCACCACATGATTGCCAGACGCCTCCGGCAGGTTGGATTTTATCTTCGCAGGTAAAACCAACCTTCCCTTCGGATCGATCTTGCACTCGTATTCGCCGGAGAGGAAGTTCATAGACGATGTCGCTTTGGCCCGTATAGACTTTGGACTATACAAATGTAGCCATTCAACCAAAGATAGCAACCACTATCTCCCACTTTTTACCACTTTGTGGATAAATTATGGTAATCCACACCACTTATCCACATTATCCACACCACCGCCCTCTGATTTTGGGTATAACTAAATTTGCTGCGTATCCTTAAAATCTGTAAAATACGAGCCAACTAAAACACAAAGAACTGATTATCATATTAATACACCTTTAACATAGAACATACACTATTTTTTATACTTAGCCACACCCAAAGTGGGGCAAAATGGCAAAAGTGGGAGAAAGTGGAAGGGATATTACCAAGGTGGAGCAAAGTGGAGGAGATTTTCATACATTTGTAGCGTGAGAAACACCTTCCGACATACGGTTCTGCTGGCCCTGAGCCTGAGCGTGCTGCTGGGCTCCTTTGGGGTAGCCCTGAGCAGCCGCTTCTGCGAGGTAACCGGCCTTTCTCCGAATGCTGTAGCCGCGCAGCCAGACACATGCTGTGAGCACCCGGAAGACGGCGAAACGGATGACTGCTGCGAAAAACAGGTGTCTTACGAAAAGCTGGAGCCAGTTCAGGAACACAAGGCCTTCCACCTGCCCCAGCCGCTGCTCTCACAAAGCGCTGCTTTGCGCCCTGTTCTCCACTTTCTGGCAGGTGCAACCACTTCACAGCCCATTTATACTTACAGCGACAGCTCGCCCCCGCTGTACGGCAGGCAACTGCTGTATTTCCTGCATACCCTGATTGTTTAGCCTGCTTCAGAAAACTACCCTGCGCTTGGTCCCATGCCCTGCGCCTGTCCTGTTTATTCTGAAGGCTTAACGATTCATTTACCATGTCCTACTTAAGCGGCAACACCAGAGGCTTTATACTCCTTCTGCTTGCCATACTTTCCATACAACAAGCCACAGCCCAGCAACTACAGGGCAAGGTGGTAGATAAAACCAATCCTGCCCAGCCCCTGATAGGAGCCAATGTGGTGTGGCTCGGTACCGACAAGGGCACTGCCACCGACGGTTCCGGTAACTTCACGCTCCAACAGGCCGATGCCGCCACGCCGCAGGTAGTGGTGACCTATATTGGCTATACTTCTGACACGGTGGATGTGGCCGGCAAGAACCAGGTGATACTATCGCTGAGTCCCGCTTCCGGGCTGAAGGAGGTGGTGATTGAGGGACAGGTAGAGCGCCACTCGGCCCTTACTCCCACTCAAACGGAGATCATCACCCGGCGGGATTTGGAGAAATCAGCCTGCTGCAACCTGGCTGAAAGCTTCGAGACCAACGCCTCGGTGGAGGTAAGTATGACCGACGCCGTATCCGGCGCCAAACAGATACAGATGCTCGGTCTGGACGGTTCTTATACTTTGTTGACGACTGATAACGTGCCTGCGCTGCACGGATTGGCCACACCTTACCGGCTCAACTACCTCTCGGGTACCTTTATTGAGTCCATCGACATCATCAAGGGCATGGGCTCGGTACTGAATGGCTACGAGTCGATATCCGGGCAAGTGAACGTGACGCTGCGCGACCCGGCTAAGGCGGAGCGGCTATACTTTAACCTCTATGGCAACAGCCTGGCCCGTTACGACGCCAACCTGAACCTGGCCACCGGCCTGGGCAAAAAATGGAGCACCCTGCTCATGCTGCACACCAACCAGCTCCACAACCGCACCGACCGCAACGACGACGGCTTTATGGACCTCTCGCTGGGTTCGCAGTACAATGTGTACAACAAGTGGAAGTATGAACACGGCGCCTGGGTATCAGAGTTTGGGCTGAATGCGCTGCGCGAGACGAAAGTGGGTGGGCAGATGGCGTATGACGAGGACATCCCGCAGGCGGAGCAAGCTTACTACGGCACCGAATCGGAAGTGGACCGGCTATCAGGCTTTAACAAGACTTCCTATACTTTCCCCGGCAAGCCTTACCAGAGCCTGGGCCTCATTACCTCGGCTACGCACCATAGGTTCAACTCGCAGTATGGCCTGCGCACCTACGACGGCGAGCAGAACAGCGCCAACGCCCGGCTTATCTTCCAGTCCATCATCGGGGACACGCGCCATACGTATAAAACCGGCCTGAGCTATACTTTCGAGGACTACCATGAGGCTTTAACCGACTCTGCCTTTAGCCGCAACGAGCGGGTGCCGGGCGCGTTTGCCGAGTATATCTACAACAACGCCGAGAACCTGACCGTGGTAGCCGGGTCCCGTGTGGATTTCCACAACCTCTACGGCAACGTGTTTACGCCAAGGCTCAATGTGAAGTATGATTTCTCGCCCAATACGATTGTGCGCCTGGCAGCAGGCAAGGGCTTCCGGGTAGCAAACGCGATTGCCGAGAACACCTCCGCGCTCGTCAGCTCCAGAAGGCTGACCGTGCAGGAGGAGCTGCAGCCGGAGGAGGCCTGGAACGTGGGTGGGTCGTTTACCCATTACTTTGAACTAGCCGGCCGTCCGGGCGCTTTCGTGACGGACTTTTACCACACCAACTTCCTCAACCAAGTGGTAGCAGATATGTACAGCCAGCCGGGGCAGGTGCTTTTCTATAATCTGGATGGTCGCTCCTACTCCAACAGCTTCCAGGCCGAACTGCAGTACGAGGTCCTCAAAGGCCTGGACGCCAAGGCTGCCTATAAGTACTACGACGTGAAGACCAGCTATCAGGGAGAGTTGCTGCAGCGGCCCATGATACCGGAGCACCGCTTCTTTGTAAACCTGGGCTTTGCCACCCCGTTCGACAAGTGGCGTGCCGACCTGACCACCCAATACTTTGGTTTGATGCCGCTTGCGCCTGTAGCTGGAAATGCGGAGGAGCCGGCGCAGACTTCCAAGCGATTTGCCACCGTCAATACGCAGGTCACGCGTGCGTTTAAGCAGTGGGATGTTTACCTGGGAGCGGAAAACCTGTTAAATTACCGCCAAGCAGACCCTATCATGGGCGCTAACGATCCTTTTGGCAGCGACTTTGATGCAAGCATGGTCTGGGGACCGGTAACCGGGCGCATTGTGTATGCCGGCCTGCGATTCAGAATTAATTAATTATTTCTCCTGTTATACTTTAAAATCAAATACAGATGAAACAACTCCGCATCTTCTTCTCGATGGCGCTGGCCCTGGTAAGTATGGCCGCGAACGCACAAGGCCAGAAAGGCAACACCGAAACGGTACAGATTAAAACCTCTGCCGTGTGCAGCATGTGTAAAACCACGCTGGAGAAAGCCATGGCCTACGAAAAAGGGGTAAAGTCCTCAAACCTGGACGTGAAATCGAAGGTGCTGACCGTGGTGTTCGATACCCGCAAGACCAACACCGATAACGTGCTGAAGGCAGTAACGAAGGCAGGCTACGACGCCAATGAGCTTCCGGCCGATGCGCGCGCCTACAACCGCCTCGACGACTGCTGCAAGAAAGAAGCCGGCGACCACTAAGCTTTTCAAAGTATAAAGTATAAAAAAAGGAGCCTGACCGGGCTCCTTTTTTTATACTTTATACTTTGCAGTTATGCTCTTTAAAACCTGAAGCCCAGGTGCAACCCGATGGAAAGTATGGGCGTGCCATCATTGAAGTGGAAGTAAGAAATTTTGCCCCCGGCGATGCCATTACGGAGTATGTCAAAGTCATTTTCCAGAAAGCCGTGAAAGCCAACATCGGAGGTTTTGATATGGGTAACGGAGCCATCCTGCGTTCCCTGCCCCTCCGGGTCGGAGTTTATCTCGGCGCGGTGCCGGAAGGCCGGGCCTGCCCCGAATCGCACATCCACCTTCTCGCCGTGCATCACATCAAAAGCAGCCTCCAGTGAACCCATGTAGAAAGTATTCTGGATAGTATAGATTTGCTTGGCATCGTCGTAGCGCTTGGCAGACAACAGGCCCAGGTTGAGCCCCAGCGCCAGGCGCTTGCCCAGGTAATGGCTAAAGTTATTGCTGAACATCAGTCCCTGGCTGTCGTTTTCAGAAAGCCACACAAAACTAACGCCCGCCTTCACCGAAGCAGGCTCCTTTCCGGCACCTCCGTTTACAAAGGTCTGGGCTGCAGCATCAGGCCGACATAGCACAAACAGGCTCAGCAGGGCACCAAGAGCCAAAAAGCTTGATCTGGATTTCATGTACAGGAATGGCAAAGGTTAACGTCATCATAAACCTTTACCGATACGGCAGCCGCCCCGCTGCTGTTGCGAAACAGGGGGTAACAATTTATACTTTATCCACCTATATTTTGGTTTTATAGAGCTGCCACCACGGAATGTAAGGCTTGTCGTGGTGCTCGTAGTGGTAGCCGAAGAAGTAACAACTCAGGAAAGCCCACAGGTGGTTTTTAGCCTGGGTGGTGGATTTATGGGGATTTTCTTCCGGGTGCTCGCCCCGGTGCGGCTGGTAGGTGCCGAAGTAAAACAGCTGAAACGTAGCCAAAATGGCGGGCAGCATCCAGAACAGCACCACGTTCTCCAGCGGGAAGTATAACTGAAGCACATTAAACGTGAGGGCCATGAGCAGCAGCTGCCACCATGTAATGTACTGCCTCAGGAAACTCAGGTACCAGGGCCAGAAGGAGCCGTGGTGATAATCAGGGTCATGCTCAGTGGCCACGTGGCGGTGGTGCTGGTGGTGGCGCGGCAACAGGCGCGGATACCAGTTATAGGCAAACAGCAGGGCCGTAATGGTGCCAATGAGCCTGTTCAGTTTGGGCCTGCCGGGGGCGGCCACGCCGTGCATGGCATCGTGGGCCGTGATGAACAAGCCGGTGTAAAGGTGCGTCTGCAGCAAGATAAAAAGATAAGTCAACGGCGAGGTGAAGTTCACCGTGAAGGTCGTCAGCAAGTATACCAATAGCCCGGCCCAGCAGACAAGTATACCTGCCGCTATCCAAACTCCCCGGAAATCGCTTTTTCTTGCTATGGCCATCTTGCTTATCGTATCACGTAGCACGTATCACGAAGTACGATTGTGGTCTTTTCCGCTTTGACAAAAGACTGTTTGACAAAATATCAGATAGTCTTTAGTCCTTTGTCACAAAAACTTATGTCCTAAATCGTGATACGTGATACGAAATACGTGATTCGTAACTAAAGTTCATACTTCAGCAACTCGTCGCGCACCTGCTCCATCAGCCACATGGGCGTGGAAGTAGCCCCGCAGATGCCTATCGACTCGCCGGCCGCAAACCACTCCGGCTGCAGCTGCTCTACCTTGGAAACAAAGTATGTTTGCGGGTTGGTATCCTTGCACACCTGGTACAACACCCTGCCGTTGCTCGACTTGGTTCCGGACACGAAAACCACCTTATCGAATTTGGCGGCAAAAGTACGCAACTCCTTATCGCGGTTGGATACCTGGCGGCAAATGGTGTCGTTTGCGTCTACCTCATAGCCTTGGCCCTCCAGGCGCTGTTTTATACTATAGAAATTGTCGGTGCTCTTAGTCGTCTGGCTATAGAGCGTGATTTTAGGCGGCAGCTGGTGTTGCAGCAACTCCTCCATACTTTCAAACACCACGGCCTGGTTGTTTGTCTGGCCCAGCAAGCCCATCACCTCGGCATGCCCATGCTTTCCGTAAATGTAGATCTGCTCACTCTTATCGAAAGAGGACTTGATGCGGTTCTGCAGCTTAAGCACCACCGGGCAGCTGGCATCGATGAGGGTTAGGTTGTTTTGCAGGGCAATCTGGTAGGTTTCAGGCGGCTCGCCGTGCGCGCGGATAAGCACCGTCTCGTTCTTCAGCTCCCGCAGCTGATCATGACAGATAATACGCAGGCCGCGGCGCTGCAACCGCTCCACTTCCACATCGTTGTGCACGATATCCCCCAGGCAGTATAAATACTCCTGCTCCTCCAGCATGTCCTCTGCCATCTGGATGGCATACACTACCCCAAAGCAGAAGCCGGAGTTATTATCAATCGTTACGTGCAGGGTGCCCATACTCTCTATACCGTTACAGGCCGATATTGTTTGACACTTTTTCGGCTCCTAATCCCCTCATACACAGAGATTGTCAGCAAAAGCATCAGCATGGAATACAAGGTATCTTCCACCGGAATGGACACGATGCGCAGGCCCAGGATGTAGGCGTCGTTGTACCACACAACCGGCATATAAGTAAGCACGCCGTTAACCAGCAGAAAGGGCACCAGGTGCACCAGGTATGCCAGGTAAAAGCGCCCCAGGTAGCGCGTGCCGAAAAACCTGAGGTGCACCAAATGCATGATCGTGAGCAGCATAAAGGTGATGGAAGTATACACCTGTCCCATATGGAAGACAGCGATCAGCGGCAGGACCAGCATCAGGCCCACAGCGATGGTTTTAGCGTATGGCTGCAGCAGGTCTTTGGTGATGTAGGCGTTGAGTACATCGTAGATGAACACGCAGGCGTAGGGCACGGTCAGGAAAAAGAGCACCTCCTCCAGCGGCAGGTTAAAAAGGTAAATCCCGGTCAGGTACTCCTCGTTAAAGCCCCAGATACCCGCCTCGGTAAACAGGGCATCCCATACTATAAAAAATACGCCGTTAGCCAAAATCGCCGGGAAAAGCGCCCCCCAATCTTTATAAAAAGCCACTTTGCGGTCGAAGGACAGCAGAAAAGGGAATAGGATGGTGAAAATATTCAGATACAGGTAGAGGTACATACTTCCCAATGATTAATGAAGAACGGGTAATGGGTAAAAGCTAAAGGACACAAATTCTGCGGCATCTATACTTTAACCACTCCCTATACTTTGGTTTTGCAACAGGTACGCACCAACTGCCCCGTATACTTTCCCCTAAATCCTGATGCGGCGGATCTCCTCCTTCTCTGCCTCGGTGCAATGATCCTTGGAGAGCAGGAAGTCGCGCATGGTGCGGGCAAACTCCGTGGAAACTCCTGACTGCGGATGCGCCTTCAGGCTGTTAATCATCACCCGCTTGTCGCTCTCCAGGTTGGGGCTCAGGTTAAGGTAGCGGGGCACGTAATGCTCCACCGTGAAGCGTAGAAACCGAATCTCCGGATGCTTTTCATCCAGTTGCACCGCCTCCTCAAAAAGGGCGGCAGCGGTTTTAACCTGCTTCAGCTTGCTGTAGGGGTTCCAGACATACTTGGCCATCACCGCCTCTGAGGCAGCTTTGTAGGCCAGCATCAGGGGATCATTCCCTTTGTAGCCAGCCATCTTTTTGTTAAACTGTTCGGCAGCGGCCTTGTCCAGGCTCGCCTCCAGGTACTCGTTTCTCAGTTCACTCAGGTTGTAGCGGGCCTTGGCGTCAGCCAGGGCAAGCTGCGCCACAAGCAGTAAAAGTATAAGGGGTAATTTATATAGCATTTAAATCGCGTTAAATCGGTACTTGACGTAGGAGCTGAGCAACAGTGCCAGCTTCGTGTTGTCAGGTACTCTTACGCGCTCATTCAGGATATGGGTTGCCGGCAGGCCCTGGATCTTGCGGAAAAGCTTGAGGTAGTACACATACGCCAGGTACACGCCCATGCGCGCCGAGCGGGGTAAGGCCATAATGCCCACGTAGGCACTGTTAAAGTCCTGCATGATATCCTGCTCTATCTCAGCCTTGCACTGGTTACAGAACTGCATGTAGTCCACCTTCGGGAAGTATACCCGGCCGCGCTCATCATAATCGCTCTTCATGTCGCGCAGGAAGTTCACTTTCTGAAAAGCCGCCCCCAGGCTGCGCGCCGGCTTCTCCAGCCTGGAGAACATCTCCCGGTCCCCCTCGCAAAACACTTTCAGGCACATCAGCCCCACCACCTCTGCCGAGCCGTAGATGTACTCGTTGTAGAGCTCGCGGTCGTAGGCGTGCGGCTCCAGGTCCATTTCCATACTTTTGAGGAAGGCCTCGATGTACGCCTTGTCGATGCCATATCGGTTGACCACACACTGAAAGGCATGCAGCACCGGGTTCAGGCTTAGCTTCTGGTCGATGGCCTCGTAGGTCTGCTGCCTGAAATCGGCCAGCAGCTTGCGCTTGTCATGGTTATGAAACGTGTCCACGATCTCGTCGGCACAGCGCACAAAGCCATAAATGGCGTAGATGGGCAAGTGGAACTTCTTGTCCAGCGACTTGATGCCCAGGGAAAAGGAGGTACTGTAGGCTTGGGTAATAATCTTGCTGCATTGCATGCAGGTGTCTTCAAAGAGCTGCTCCATACGCTATGGGTTCTGGGTTATACATGTACGGTAACCGGCGGTGCGTATTCCTTCTCAATTTCCTTCGCCACAACCTGCCCCGATATAAGTGAGGGCGGCACGCCAGGCCCGGGCACGGTGAGTTGCCCGGTATAGTAGAGGTTCCGGACTTTTCGGCTCTTCAGGCTCGGCTTGAGGAGGGCGGTTTGCAGCAGCGTGTTGGCCAACCCGTAGGCGTTGCCTTTAAAAGCGTTGTAGTCCTGGATAAAATCGCGGTGCGCATAGCTGCGCTTGTAGGTAATGTGGCTTCGGATCTCCTGCTTCGTCAGGCGCTCCAGGCGGTCCATCACCAGGTGAAAGTATTTCTCGCGCAGCTCCTCGGTATCTTCCAGGCCCGGCGCGACAGGGATAAGTACAAACAGGTTCTCACAGCCCTCCGGCGCCACGCTAGCGTCGGTTACGGAAGGCGCGGAAACATAGAAAAGCGGTTTGCGGGGCCACTGCGGCGAAGTATAAATCTCCTCGGCGTGCGGGCCAAAGTCCTCGTCAAAAAAGAGGTTGTGGTGGCGCAGGTACTGCAGGCGTTTGTTCACGCCCAGGTAAAACAAGAGCGAAGAAGGCGCCATCACGCGGCTGTCCCAGTAAGTATCTGAATAGCTCTGGCTGGATTTCGGCAACAGCTCCGTCTCCACGTGGTGGTAGTCGGCGCTGGCCACTACCACGTCTGCCTCAAACACATCCGTGGCCGTTATTACCTGGTTTATACTTCCCCCCTTCACCTCCAGCCGCTGCACGTCCTGGTTGTAAATAAACTTTACGCCCTTCTCTTCTGCCAGGCACACCATTCCCTCCACAATCTTATACATGCCGCCCATCGGGTACCAGGTACCCAGGCTGATGTCGGCGTAGTTCATGAGGCTGTACAGGGCGGGGGTATTCTGCGGCAAAGCTCCCAAAAACAGGATGGGAAACTCCATGAGCTTGATAATTTTCCCGTGCCGGAAGAAGCGGCGGATGTGCTTGTGAAACGACTGGAACACATCCAGGCGCAGCACATCGAGCAGCAGGCGCGGGCTCATAAACTCGGTTACGGAGCGGCCCGGCTTGTATACAAGCTGGTTAATGCCCACTTCATACTTGTAGGCAGCCTGGGCCAGAAACAAATCCAGCTGCGCAGCGCTGCCGGGCTCCATACTTTCCAGGAGCGCCTGCAGCTCCGGCAGCCGGGCTGGTATGTCTACAAAATCGTCCTCGCCGAAGATAACCGTATAGGAAGGATCCAGGCGGCGCAGGTCGTAATAATCGGAAGTGCTTTTCCCGAATTTATTGAAATAGGCCTCGAACACGTCGGGCATCCAGTACCAGCTGGGGCCCATGTCAAACGTGAATCCATCGGCGGTAAAGCTTCGGGCGCGGCCACCGGGGCCGCTGTTCTTCTCCAGCACGGTTACCTCATAGCCTTTTGCCGCCAGGCTGGTAGCAGCCGACAAACCCGAAAAGCCCGAGCCGATAACGATCACGCGTGTTCCACCCATATAGTAGGTTTAGGTTATACTTGCTTACGCCTCCAGCTCATACACCTTCAGCATTTTTTTTAATTCCTTGCGGGCAATGTGGATGCGGTTCTTTACCGTACCGATCGGAATCTGCAGTTTCTCTGCAATCTCCAGGTACTTATAACCGACATAGTACATCATGAAAGGCGTGCGATGCTCCTCATTCAGTGCAGCAATGGCCGTGTTGATATCATTCATGACGAAAGTTGCCGTCCCTTTGTTCTGGGTCACGTAGTTCTCGTCGGTATTCAGGTACTGCAGGTATTCGGTGCTATCTACGTTGCTGCTGCGCTTGGTTACCTTATTATAGTTGTTAATGAAGGTGTTGCGCATGATAGTATAGAGCCAGGCCTTCAGGTTGGTTCCGGCTTTAAACTTATCGCGGTTGGTAAGGGCTTTCAGCATGGTCTCCTGCACCAGGTCCTTGGCATCGTCCAGGTTGCGGGTAAGGTTCATGGCAGCAGGCCGGAGCGACTGCGCCACATTCTGTACAAGGGTATTAAATTCCAGAGCTGTCATTCTGTTTAAAGTTTTATGGTTAAACCATAAACAAATATACGATTATCTTCGAAATAAAAATAGGTTTGTGTAATCTATTTTTGCGTTTACTTAAACAATTTCGACAAATAACGCATTCTTAACCCGTGTACGTACATATTTTCAGGGTAAACGACAGGATAACCCGACGAAAGGGGCCAAATAAAATCGGGCCACCGCTCCCTTTAAACGCAAGGAGCGGTGGCCCGACCAGGAAATGGTGCAAAAATTTTACTTTAATTTGGCTATTAAGTCTTTCATGCAGGTTAGGCGCACCACATTTTCAGGGAACACCAGGAAGTCGTGCTGCGCCTGGTAGCCATACAGGTAAATGGTGCTATCGGGGAAACGCGCCGACAATTTATCGATGTAGGCCTGCACCTGCTCCCGCTCCGGAACGGTGGTGAGGACCGTGCAGAGGAACTCTGCCTGGAACTGCTCGTGGGTGAGCTCCAGATCTTTGAACGGCAGGTGTTGCCCCATGTAAATAACCCGCTGCTGATGGGCCCGCAAGACATAGTTCATGTACAGCAGCGCCAGTTCGTGCAGCTCTCCCTCGGGCAAGTATAAAATATAAACGGGCGCGTCCTCCGCCCAGCGGGCTGTCTGTCCGTCAATGGCCACCAGCAGCTTCTGCCGGATAAGGTTACTGACGAAATGCTCGTGCGCCGGCGTAATATTACCCGTTTGCCAAAGCACGCCAATCTTGTTCAGGAAAGGGTAAATCACCTCCTGCATCGTCTCCTGAAAGCCTATCTGCAGGGCTGCCTTGGAGAGCACCCGGTCGAAGAGCGGCTCGTCCATGTCCACCATCGCCGACACCAGCTCCTTGACGTGGTGCGCCCCCGCGCAGGGCTGCTCGCACAGCTGCTGCACCGTCTCCTGTATCTGCTGCTCATCCATCTGCGCTATCTTGGAGATCTTGTAGCCCCGTTCGTTCAGCAGCGAGATGTTGAGCAGCGACTTCAGGTCAGCGTCATCGTAATAGCGGATGTTTGTTTCGGTGCGCATGGGATTGAGAATACCATAGCGCTGCTCCCATATCCGGATGGTATGGGCCTTGATGCCCGAAAGATGTTCAAGTTCTTTAATAGTGTACTGAGCCACGATTCTCCTGTTCCTGTTTCTTAACTAATTCCTGGGCTAACCGGAAATAGCGTGGGGCCACCCACAGCATTCCGAACGACTCTGAGCCATGCTTGCCCTGTACTTTGTGGTGCACCTTATGCGCCATGTTTAAAGCTTTCAGGTAAACGTTAGACGTTTTCCCGAACAACTTTAACCGCCTATGAATGAACACATCATGTATCAGAAAGTAGGCTAGCCCGTAAAGGGTGATGCCTGCGCCGATCCAGAACCTGTAATCTAACGGGTCGGTGCCGAAGATGAAAAACAGCATCGCCAGCGCCCCATAATAGGCAAAAAACAGGTCGTTCCATTCAAAAGCGTGTTGATGGCGTGTATGGTGCGACTTGTGCAGAAACCACAGGAAGCCGTGCAATATATACTTGTGCATGAGCCACGCCACGCCCTCCATCGCCACAAAAGTCAGAAGCATAACTCCGATGCCTGTCAGCATACACAAAACAGCAAGTTTAAGGAATAGTTTAAAAAACTTAAACAGAAGGCTACCACTTTATTTCTTCTTTGTTCAGAAAAGCGGCAATTCCGCGCTGGCAATCCTCGCTGCCGCGCGCCACGGCGTTCATTTCGGCGGCATACTGGAGGCCCTCCTCCAGCGACATACTCTGTACGCGGGCAATCATTTCCTTGGTTACCTCCATACTTTGTCTGGAGTTCTCGGCGCAAAGCTTTTGAGCAAAGGCGAACACCCGCTCCTCCAGCTCCCGGGCGGGCACCACATAGTTCACCAACCCATACCTCTCTGCCTCCTCAGCAGCTATCAGATCGCCGGTCAGCAGCAGCTGCTTGGCCCTCGACTCCCCAATTTTGCGCAGCAGGAACACCTTCACAATCGCCGGGATAAAGCCGATTTTCACCTCCGTGTAGCCGAACCGGGCCTCGGGCACCGTGAAACCAAAATCGCAGATGGCTGCCAGCCCGCAGCCGCCCGCAATGGCGTGGCCGTGTATTTGGGCGATAGCCACTTTCTTCAACGTATAAATCAAACGGAAAAGCTCCATCAGGTGGGTCGAGTCCAGCAGGTTCTCGTGGTAATCGTTTTCCTGCAGGCGCTGTATGTACTCCAGGTCGGCACCGGCGCAGAACACTTTGCCCTCCGCCCGCAACACAATCACTTTGCAGGCCTCGTCCTCCTCGGCGATGCTAAAAGCGCGCTTCAGCTCAGATACTACCTCATAGTTCAGGGCATTACGTTTCTCTGCCCGGGCCAGGGTGATGTACCCTACCCGCTCTTTTACCTCATAGTGCACGAACTCCATTGTCAGCCGCTCGGCCGTATTTGTCAGGTCAGTCATGATGTTTGTCGTTTAGTAAATAAGGGCTTGGTAAATATACGCAACCGCCGACGCAACGCTGCATTAATTGGAAGACATATAATTTCTCCCCGAACCCCTTGGGTTGTGATTACATTAACCTTCTAAAAGTATAAACGTTTATAAAATAAATTTGCTAACGAACGTTAGGTTGTGTATGTTTGTTACTTATAGTATGGAAGCAGTATTGACCAGAAAGGAGCAAATCGAAAAGACCGCCACGGCTCTCTTTAAAAGGAAGGGGTACACGGCCACCTCGATGCGCGACCTGGCCAATGCGCTGGGCATCGAAGCCGCCAGCATTTACTCGCACATCCGGTCGAAAGAGGAGATACTGCAGCGGGTGTGCTTTAAGATGGCCGATGAGTTTTTTGATGCCCTGGATGCTGCCGAAAGTATGGCAGGCCCCGCCACCGTGCGCCTGCAGCGCGCCATTGCCGCCCACGTGCAGGTGCTGACGCAGAACACAGAAGCCTCGGCCGTTTTCCTGCACGAGTGGCGCCACCTGAGCGAGCCGCTGCACAGCAACTTTCTGGCCCTGCGCGATAAGTATGAGGCCCGCTTCCGGGAAATCATTCGCGAGGGCATTCAGCGCGGGGAGTTTTCCGTGCCTGACGAGAAATTTGCCGTGCTCACCATACTTTCCGCCCTTAACTGGATTCACACCTGGTACAAGCCAGAGGGCAAGATGACGCCAACGGAGATTGCCGAAAACCTGTCGGAGATGCTACTAAACGGCCTGCGAAACTAACGCAAGGCCATACATCATACCTACTCTCACCTTGATACACCTTAAACAAACAATCGCCGGGCTGGTAACGCGGCCCGGCACTTTTACCGAACCTTAAAACTGTAAATACTATGTACGGAGGAGGAAACGTTTTTGAGGCCACCAAATTCGACACCCTGCAGAACGAAGACCCTGCAAAGCTGGCCGAGTTTGAGGCGCGCATCGCTCGCGGCGAAAAAATAGAGCCTACCGACTGGATGCCGGAACTCTACCGCAAGCAGCTTATCCGCATGATCGAGCAGCATGCGCACTCCGAAATTATCGGCGCCTTGCCCGAAGGCACTTGGATTACACGCGCCCCCGGCTTCCGCCGCAAAATGGCTCAGATGGCCAAGGTGCAGGACGAGGTAGGCCATGCGCAGCTTTTATACTCTGCCGCCGAAACGCTGGGCAAATCGCGCGAGCAGATGCTGACCGACCTGATCAACGGCAAGTCCAAGTACTCGAACGTGTTTAACTACCCGGCCTTTACCTGGGCCGACTCCAATATTATTTCCTGGCTGATTGATGCGGGGGCGATCGTAAACCAGCTGGCCAACGCCAAGGGCAGCTACGGTCCGTACTGCCGTGCCCTGGACCGCATTTGCGCCGAGGAGGCCTTCCACCTGAAGTATGGCCACGACGCCGTGGTGCACATGGCCACCGGCTCTCCTAAACAGCGCGAGATGATACAGGCTGCCCTCAACCGTTGGTGGACGCCAATTATGCATTTTTTCGGGCCGCCGGACAAGATGAGCACGCACACCGAGATTCTGATGCGCTGGAAAGTGAAAATGGCCTCCAACGACGACATGCGCCAGCAGTTCCTGGACATGTACGTGCCTAAGATTTGGGAACTGGGCCTGACAGTTCCGGACCCCAACCTGAAGAAGAACCCCGAAACCGGTAAGTGGGATTACACTGAGCCAGACTGGGAGGAGTTCAAGCGTGTGATAAACGGTGACGGCCCGTGCAATGCCGAGCGCCTGGCCGTGCGACGCACCGCCGAAGAACGCGGCGCCTGGGTACGCCGTGCCCTGCTCCACCCGAAAGCAAAGTATGTGAAGCCGTTAGCCTAAAGGCGTAATGGCTTCAGTTAAAAGTTGAGAGTTAAGAGTTAAAAGTAAATCAACTCATAACTCTTAACTCTTCACTCTTAACTATTCACTCATGTTGAAGTCCCTTGACCCGAGAGTAACCCGACTGAATCTGCCCGAAGGCGCGCTGCCCCCAGCGGAGCCGAAGCCTGTGCTGGATCAGTTTGAAACCTACGAGACTTTCCACCAGAAAAAAGAAGGCGCTGCCTATACGTATGTAGGCCCGGTGCATGCGCCCAACGAGGAGGTGGCATTCCTTTTCTCAAAGGAGCAATACAGCCGCCGCGCTGCCTGCAGTGGCATGTGGGTGGCCCGCACCTCGCATATCATGGTGACGCCCTACGTAGGCGATGATGAGAACGTGTACGACGTGATTCGCCTGGAGGAGCCTACCGAGCGCAGCGAACAACCGGAGCCTTACGAGATCTTTCACCTGAAGAAGCGTGGCAAAGCCCACACCCATGCCGGTCGTGTTGTGGCGACCTCCTACCAGGAGGCCCTGCAAGAGGCAAAGCGGCAGTTCGGAGACAAAGGCCCGATTGTGAATGTGTGGGTGGTCAAGTCGAAGCATGTACTGCAGTCGGCGGAGGAGGACAAGGACATGTGGCTGACCGTGCCCGAGAAAAAGTACCGCGAAGCCACGGCCTATAAGGTGATGGACAAGATTACAAAGTATAAGGAGGAACAAAAAAGTACTGCCCCATAATGAACGAGCAAGCAATAAAAGACCTGTTATACAAACTAGCCGACGACCAGCTTATACTTGGCCACCGCAACTCCGAGTGGACCGGCTTCGGCCCGATACTGGAGGAGGACATTGCCTTTTCGTCGATGGCGCAGGATAAAATTGGCCACAGCCTTGCCTTTTATACGTTGCTGCAGGAGTTTGGCGAGGCCGACCCGGACACGGTGGCGTTTACCCGCAACGCCAACCAGTTCCACAGCAGCCAGCTGGTAGAGCTGCCAAATGGCGAGTATGATTTCAGTTTGATCCGCCACTTCCTCTACGACAATGCCGAGTTCATCCGCTTCGAGATGCTGGCCCAGTCAAGTTACGAGCCAATTGCCAAGGTAGCCACCAAGCTCAAAGGGGAGGTAAAATACCACGTGCTGCACGCCAATACCTGGATCAAGAACCTCGGCTCCTCCACGGAAGAAGCCATCCTTCGCTTGCAATCCTCGCTTAACGAGGCGCTGCCTTATGCGCTGGGGATGTTCGAAAAATCGAAGTATGAGCAGGAACTGATTGATACGGGTGTGTATGCCGGAGAAGAAGCGGTGAAAGCGGAATGGCTCAAGCGCATACAGGCTGTCATCGAGAAAACGGAGCTGAAGCTGCCTGACCTGGAAAGCACAGCACCCAAGTATGGCGGACGCTACGGCGACCACACTGAGCACCTGCAGCCGCTACTGGACGAGATGGCCGAGGTATTTAAGATCGACCCGACAGCTGAATGGTAATTTTTTTGACGAAGGACTATGTGACAAAGGACAAATGACTCTGTTTATCAGTAAAGCATCTCTTTTGTCCTTTATCACACAGTCTTTTGTCTGGAATCAAAAGTATGAACCTGACCAAAGAACACATATTAACCCTGCTGGAGGAGGTGAAAGACCCGGAGATACCGGTGCTGTCGCTGGTGGATTTGGGGGTGATCACAGGCGTGGACATTTCGGAAGAGGGGCACGTAACCGTGAACATGACGCCCACCTTCGCCGGCTGCCCGGCCATGGACTACATGAAAAAGGACGTGGAGCGCACGCTGGAGAAGCATGGCATCGGCAAGTATACGGTTAACATGAGTTTCGACAAGCCCTGGGACAGCAACAAGCTTAGCGAGCGAGGCCGGCAACACCTTAAAGAATTTGGCCTTGCCCCACCGCCCAAGTATGACCTGATTCTGGACCTGGATATTCTGGAGCACGTCAGGTGCCCTTACTGCGACAGCGAGGACACAAGCTTGAGAACCCCATTCGGCCCTACGCTTTGCCGCTCCATGCACTACTGCAACAACTGCCGCCAGATGTTTGAGCAATTTAAGCCGCTATAATCAGCCTATAAAGTATAAACCAGCAGCGCCGGCTAAAGTATAGCCGGCGCTGCTGGTTTACAGAAAGTATAAATTACTTCTGGGGCTGCAGGACCATGACCTCAGTTCCGTTATGCAGCAGCCGCAGCTTATCGTTCTCAATTTTATACTCAAACTCGCGCTTGCTCAGCTCCTGCAGCACCTGGCTCTCTATGTCCATGTCCGGACAGGCCATGCGGGTGGCAGCTATCGCGCCGAAGTATAATTTTTTGCCTCTGGCTTCCATGCCTCCGGAAATTCGGTTGCAGCCTGCGTTGCCAGACACGCTGCTTTCAGACAGAGAAAAGCTTAGGAATGGTACACGCTCAACGGCCACCTCTTTCCCACGGAGCTGCTGCAGCACCCAGGTTCCCTCCAGCCTGGCGTCGCTGAGGTAGTTGCCGCAGCCGCTATACTCCTGCCCTTTGTAGCGCACCGTTACCGTATAGGGGGATTTTTTACCGGACATCGTATCCTCGCAGGGCTGGCGCAGCAGCCGTACTTCCAAAGGCCCGGAACTTGTCTGTGCTTTGTAGATAGTTCCTTCCTCCCCGGGAATCCTTTCAGCAGCCGGCATTGGTACTTTTATACTTTCTTCTCCCTCACTCAGCGTTTTAAACACGAGCTGCCCTTCCTCATCCAGCTCCAGCGACCAGAACGGCTCGTTTCCTGTGGCAACAAAATCAATGCCCCGCTCAAATTTCTCTTGCCAGAGCTTCGGGTTGTCCTCCACCTGCTCTGCTGTGGGCGTTTGTTGGGAAACGCTTTCCTGAGCAGTAACCGCTTTTTTGGAGGCGCAGGAACTGACCATCATAAGTATAAACAGTGACAGGGGCAGGTAAAAATTGGTTTTTAACATAGTTTTAGTAGAATAATTGGGTAAAATAATAAACGCTTTCCGCTCTGCTGCGGACGCTCAACCCCAAACCAAAAGCTATGCCAGTATTAAGCTTCTGCTATACTTTGTCTTTGCCAGGAATACCACTACAAAAGTAACCCTCCGGCAATCAGCCTTATACCTGTAAAAAAAGAATCGCCCCGCTGCCAAGTAATGACAGCGGGGCGATTTATAAGTATAAACAGAGAGTCTGTATTTATAGCTTCTCCATTTCGCCGCGCACAAAATCCACCAGGCTCTTGATGTACTCGGTGCTGAAGTCGAACTTAATGCCGGCTGCCTCATACACCTCGCCGATGGAGACCGTGTAGCCCAGGCTCAGGGCGCGTTTGTAAGCCGCCAGCCCTTCGGCAGCGTTCTCCTTATAGTTCTTCCAGACAGCGATGGCGCCGAGCTGGGCCATCGCATACTCGATGTAGTAGAACGGTACCTCGTAAATGTGCAGCTGTTTCTGCCACATAAACGGCTTATACTTCTCCAGCCCCTGCCAGCTTACGGTTCTGTGGTTGAATGTCTCGAAAATGTTGAGCCATTCCTGGTGGCGCTGCTCCTGCGTTTGCTCCGGATGCTCGTAAATCCAGTGCTGGAACTTATCCACAGTGGCCACCCACGGGAAGGTTTCCAGTACGCTTTCCAGGTGCGTTTTCTTGGCGCGGCGCAGCTCGTCCTCATCCTCGAAGAAAGCATCCCAGTAATCCATGGAGATTAGCTCCATGGACATAGATGCCAGCTCTGCCACCTCTGACGGCGGATGCTTGAAGGAGTTAAGCCACAGGTCGCGGGTAAGGAAGGAATGCACCGCGTGGCCGCCTTCGTGCAGCATTGTGATCACGTCGCGCAGGCTGGAGGTAGCGTTCATAAAGATAAACGGCACCCCGATCTCATCCAGCGGGTAGTTGTAGCCACCCGGCGCCTTTCCTTTTCTCGATTCCAGGTCCAGATGTCCCATCTCGCGCATGATGGCCAGGCAGTCGCCCAGGTAGGTATCCAGCCTGTAGAACACCTGTATGGTTTTCTCCAAAAGCTCCTCCCCTTTCTTAAAGGGCTCCAGCGGTTTTTTGCCACTCGGGTCTACGTCCAGGTCCCATGGCCGGAGCGTATCCAGCCCCAGCTGTTGCTTGCGCTCTTCATCGATTTGCGTGAGCAGCGGCACGATGGTTTCCTCTATGGATGTGTGGAAGTCGAAGCAATCCTGCGGCGTGTAGTCGAAGCGGCCCATGGCGGCAAACATATAGTCGCGGAAGTTCTCAAAATCAGCGTTGGCGGCTACCTGGTGGCGCAGCTTTAACAGCTCGTCGAACAGGTTGTCCAGCTTTTCGTGATCCTGGTAGCGACGCTCCTGCACCGCGCGCCAGGCCTCTTCCCGCACCGCACGGTCTGTGCGCTTCAGACGGTCTGCGGCACGCTGCAGGGTCATTTCCTCGCCATCCAGCGTCACGGTCATGGCACCGGTAATGGCCGCGTAGTGCTGCTGCTTGGTGCTGATCTCCGTTTGCAAGGGCACGTTCTCTTCCCGGAAAATTTCCAACGCCCGCTCTACTCCCCGCAGGTAAATTTTGTACTTTTCCTTGTCGAGCCCGTTGACGTACGGCGAGTGCATCAGCTTCAGATTCAGCTCGTGGTCCAGCGGCGCAATGTTGGGCTCTATCTCCGAAACGAAGTACTGAAAAGCCTGTGTGGTTTCCTCATCCTGCGTGTTGCAGGTCATGCGGATGTAGCGCCAGCCAAGGTCCTCAGAAAGCACGCTCTCAAGCTCGCTGCGGTCATGCATCCACTGCTCCAGCTCTTCTACGTTGTTTATTGGGCGGGCTTTTAACTCCTCAAAGTATGGTTGTATAGTTTCCCATTTCTCCACCTTAAAATCCTCGGACAGGTAGGTACGCGGCAGACGCTTGGGCAGGGTAAGGTCAGTTGTTTGTTGTATTGTCATTACAGCAATGTATATTTCAGAAGTACAATATAGGCACTTCTTACGAAAGTACAAATAAATAAGCAGAACCTGGAAATGTTTCCAAAGATTCTGCTTCTGTATACGTTTTTATGGACTATCCTATCTCAATAACTACGTTAGGAGTTAGCGGATGCCCCACACAGTTAAGGGTATAGCCCTCTTCCATCTCGGCATCAGAGAGCCCCTCGCGCTCTTCCAGGTGCACCTTTCCGCTCAGGCATTTGCCGCGGCAGGCGGTGCAAAGGCCGGCCTGGCAGGAGTATGGCAGGTCGATGTCCTGCTCCAGGGCTGCCTCCAGTATGGTCTGGTCCGGCTCCACCACAAAGCTATATTCGGTGCCTTCGTAAATTACCGTCACGGTCTGGGTGGTAATCTCCCCGTCATCTTCTGATGAAACCACGGTGCCGTGCTGCTCCTGCTGTTGCTTGTCCTGCAGCTTGTTGCTCACGAAACTCTCCCGGAAAATCTGGTCTGCCGGCACATGCAGCACATTCAGCGCGTGCCGCACTTCGTCCATCATACCTTCGGGTCCGCACATAAAGTATACGCCGTTGCTTATCTTGGCCAGCTGCAGGCGCTCCAGTATCCGGATAATCATACTTTGGTTCATGCGGCCGCGGTAGTCGCAGGCCTGCCTGGGCTGGCTGTAGATGTAGACCACACGCAGGCGCTCCGGGTAATCTGCCTCCAGCTGCTGCAGCTGTTCCTTAAAGATGACGGAATCCTCGTTGCTGTTGCCGTAAAGCAGCGTCACCTTGCTGCTGGGCTCCTCGTGCAGCACCGCCTTCAGGATGGACATAAGGGGCGTGATGCCGCTGCCGGCACCGAACAGCAGCACCTGCCGCTGGTTGGTGGGGGCGCAGGTAAGGCAGAAATTACCGAGTGGCTCCATCACCTTCACCTCCTGCCCCACCTGCAGGGTGTCCAGCAGGTAGTTCGACACCAGGCCGCCCTCCACGCGCTTTACCGTTACCGACAGGCGCGGGGCCTCGTGCGGGGTGCTGCACAGGGAGTAGGAGCGGCGCACTTCCTTGCCCTCGATGGGCAGTATAAGCGTCAGGAACTGGCCGGGCTTGTAGTCTATTTTCTGTTTCTGGGGATGTTCAAAATGTATGGTGGCGGCGTCTGCCGTTTCGTGTGTAATCTCTACAACCTTCAGGTTTAGATAAGGGCTACTCATGTTAGTGTATACTTTGCTCTGATTAGTCTTGTTGTAAAACTTCTTTTGGTGCTGAAAGTTACGACAATCCCTCCTGTTACAGGAAAGTATCGTATAAATTTTAGGATGCGGGTGCCGGCTACACAATAATATTTTTGAATATTAGTTGTAAAATATATTAAAAAAAAGCTGAACTTTACCGAACGCTGCCATGGCGATGGTTCCCACCTGTGCCCATGCTTGTGTAATCAACGCATCCTTTTAACATGAAAACAACAACATGCTGTACAAACTAACGCTAAAAAACTGTGAAAAAACGGTAGTGGTGGACGACACTACTTATGACTACATCCAAAGCAATGCATACCTGCAACAAATTGAGTTTCTGAAGCACCTGCGCATCCACTCCAACGGGTATGCCTTCTTCCAGAAAAACTGGCCGCTCAAGAACGGGAAATACCGCAACGAGACCATTTATCTGCACAAGATGATTGGCGAGCAACTGCTGGACAAGCCGGAGAGCGACCTGAAGCTGTACGTGCACTTTAAAAACGGCAACAAGCTCGATTGCCGCCGCGAGAACCTGGAGTGGGCCCCGCTCTGCAAAATCGTGCGCAACACCACCAAAACCGAGAACAAGCTCGGGGTGCGCGGCGTGCACAAGGAGGCTCAGAAATACCGGGCCATCATCCACCATAACAAGCAGCGTATCAACCTGGGCACTTTCGAGACCCTGCAGGAGGCCGCCCTGGCTTACAGCAGAAAATCGGAAGAGCTCTTCGGTAAAACCAAAAGCCTGAAAACCTTCTCCAAAGTGCTGGAGGAAGAGGAGTCTGCACCATTAAGCTAATTCTGCTTAACTTGCATAAAAGGTACTTCCTTTACGTGCCTTTTATGCAAGTATATGAACGAAGAGACAACCCTTAGCGACCTATTAAAGCTTCACCGCCACACCTTCGCCCCTGTTCTGGACACTGACCTGAACGCCGACAGCGTGTGCTTACTCGACTTTTCCGAAAAAAACGAGCTGCTGCAAGAAACCGACCTGCAGGATACAGTTGCTTTCAATGCCGCCGTGGCGCAGCTGCTGCAACAGCAACAGGCCACCACAGGCGTAGGGGGTTATCTGGAGGACCGCTTTATTTACCGCCGCAGCCGCCATTTTGATGCCGAGACCCAAAGCCGCAACCTGCACCTGGGCGTGGATGTATGGCTTGCTGCCGGCACAGCAGTTTATACCCCGCTGGACGCCACCCTGCACAGCTTCCAGGATAACGACAACTTTGGCGATTACGGCCCGACCATCATCCTGCAGCATGAGCTGGAGGGGGTAAGGTTTTATACCTTGTACGGGCACCTGAGCCGCGCCTCTCTGCATGGCCTGCGAGCAGGGCAACGCTTTTCCAAAGGCGAAAAAATAGCCGAGGTGGGACCCTACCCTGAAAACGGGCATTGGCCGCCGCACTTGCACTTCCAGGTTATTGCTGACATGGGTAACAGGTATGGCGACTACCCTGGCGTGGCCACCACAGCAGAGCGAGCCAAGTATGCGCAGCTATGTCCCGACCCCAACCTGGTGCTGAACTGCCGCCACCTGCCGCCTTGCTACTGAGTTCTTAAACACGCATAATTCCCTGTAATTCGAGCCATCAACTTTAAACTCTCAACTTTAAACTCTCAACTTTTAACTCATAACAACCTATGGTACTGGATTTTGATTCTATCCGGGAGATGATCGTGAACTTTGCCGTGCTGTATGGCCTGAAACTGCTCGTAGCCATTTTCCTGCTGGTTATTGGCGCCTGGGTTATCAAGCGGCTGAAGACCTTCCTTAACAACATCATGCTGCGCAAAAGCGTTGATGAGTCGCTGCGGCCTTTCCTGCTAAGCATACTCAGCATTGCGCTGTGGGTGCTGCTGCTTGTGCTGGTTATTGCTCAGCTGGGTTTAGAGATGACCTCCTTTATTGCGGTGCTGGGCTCCGCCGGCCTGGCCATCGGCCTGGCCTTGCAGGGTAGCCTGGCAAACTTTGCCGGCGGGGTGCTCATACTTACCATCAAGCCTTTCCGGGTGGGCGATTTTATAGAGGCGCAGGGCCAGAGCGGCACCGTTCAGCAAATCAACATTTTCAACACTGTCCTGAAGACCGCTGACAACAAAACCATCTTTATCCCCAACGGCCCGCTGGCTTCTGCGGTGGTGGTCAACTATTCGGTGGAGAGCACGCGCCGCGTAGAGCTGCTCTTCACAGTATCTGTGAACAATGACATTGGCAAGGTACGCCGGTTGATAACAGAGCTGATAAGCCAGGATGAGCGTGTGCTGAAGGAGCCGGCCCCGGCTATTGTGGTTACGAATTTTGCAGAGCATTCCATTACGATAAGCACCCGCATCTGGTGCAAGCGCGAAGACTACTGGGCACTGTACTGGGACATGAATGAGCGCGCTAAGGATACTTTCGAGCGAAATGACGTCGCCCTTCCGGTGCCACGCCGCGAGGTGCTGCAGCAGAGCGGAGGCGCACCGGCCAAAGCAGCGGTTTAAGGGTTTCTCAAAGTATAAAGCAGCCTTCTCACGGCTGCTTTATACTTTGGATATGCCTCTTTATACTTTGGTTCCGGCTTTTAAAAGGCAGCTTGCAGCAGCATAAGCACAAGCGCTGCAAAAAGCCCCACAGTAGTTAGAAGCAGCACCCTGGAGTTTCCATACTTCAAAGAATAAAGGCTACTTAAGGAGAGTGTCAGAAAGATAGCACCCCAGCTAGCCGCCACTATTGTATACAACTCCGGAGACTTATAGAAGTATGGCACAGGACCTTCGTGGCAATGGGGTAACCGCTAGTTTCAACTCGCACTGCTATCCGGTACCACTCCTCCAGGTTCATCCAGCTAAGCGCAGCGGCACCTGTTAGTAAAGCAACTGCAGTAAACCTGAGTTTGCCGGTTTTAGTCAAACTTTATCGCTTTTACCGGTTTGATGCGGGCAATCATGGCGGCAGGTATAAGGATGGCCAGCATGGTCAACACCAGGGTAAGTATGTTCAGGATAAGGATGGCCGGAATGTTCCAGTTAATCGGCACGCGGTCCATGTAGTAGTTTTCCGGGTCCAGCGGAATGATCTCGAAATAGTATTGCACCGCGCAGAAGCCTATCCCGATGATGTTGCCCCACAGCAGGCCCTTGAGCGTCAGCTTGAGGCCCCTGAAGTAAAACACCTGCCTTATCTGCGCGTCGGTGGCCCCCACGGCCTTCAGCACGCCAATCATGTTTATCCTTTCAATGATCATGATAAACACCGTGGAAACCATGTTGAATGTAGCTACGAAAATAATGAGCACCAGAAAAATCACCACGTTCTTCTGCAGCAGCCGGAGCCAGTCAAACAGCTGCGCGTGGCGATCAGTGATTTTCTCGAGCTGCAAATCGTAATTCATACTTTCAAACACCTGCTCTGCGGCCTGGTCTATCTGCTCAAAATCGTGGAGCACAACCTCTACCCCGCCCACCAGCGTGTCCGGCCAGTTGTTCAGCTCCCGAATCAGCCGGATATCCCCGATCACGAAAACCTCATCGAATTCCTCCAGCCCGGTATTGTAAATGCCGGTAACCTGCAGCTTGCGGGCGCGGGGCGGGTTCTGGATAAAGTAGAAAATCGCCTCATCGCCCACACCCAGTTTTAGCTTGCTGGCTATACTCTTGCTCACCAGCACGTTCAGCGAGGCAGCCGTATCCGGGAAGGAGATCAGCTTGCCGGCCTCCAGGTTCTGCTGCATGGCGGTCATGTCATAATCCTTATCTACGCCTTTCACCACCACGCCCAGCACCTCGTCTTCTGTTTTGATAATGGCTGTTTTGCGGGCAAAGCCTTGCACTTTTTTGATACCCGGTATTTCCTCCGTCACGCCGATGTTCTGGCTGATGGGGGCGCCTTCGTAGGAATTATTGGTATCATACTTGCTGATTTGCAGGTGCGCGCCAAAGCTGAAGATCTTGTCCCGGATCTCGTTGCGGAAGCCCTCAAGTATGGCAAAAGACACAATCATGATAGCAATGCCTGCTGCTATACTTATAATTGCTATTTTTGTAACCGACTGCGTGAAGGAGCCGGCCTGTACTTCTGATATTTTATCGGATATGTATTTGGAGATGTTCACGCGTGTAAATCAGATTAACGGCCTTAAAGATAGGTATCAATTTTGACTTCTACCTTAGAAAAACGATGACAAACCCTTACCTGCTACTATCCGCATCTTTGCTGCTCGCCCTGGGCGGCTGCAACGCAAAGCAAGTTCCTGCCAACACGACTTCCGAAGTGCAGGCCACAGCCGCTGCCCCTGCTCCCGAACAAGCCCAGCCACTTAAGCTAGGTGCCGAGCAAATGGAGCTATACTTGTCCCAGCTACAGGGTAAGCGCGTTGGTATGATTGTGAACCAGACCTCGATGGTCGGTCAAACGCACCTGGTGGACACGCTCCTGAGCCGCGGAATAGAGATAAAAACAATTTTCGCCCCCGAGCACGGCTTCCGCGGGGAGGCTGACGCAGGCGCGCACATTAAGGATGGCACCGACTCCCGAACCGGCCTGCCCATCATATCGCTTTACGGCAGCAATAAAAAACCAAAGCCCGAGCAGATAAAGGACCTCGATGTGCTCCTGTTCGACATTCAGGATGTGGGCACCCGTTTCTATACGTACATCAGCACCATGCATTACGTGATGGAGGCCGCCGCCGAAAACGGCAAGGAAGTACTGGTGCTCGACAGGCCAAACCCTAACGGACACTACGTGGATGGACCTGTTTTGGAGAAGGAGCACATCTCGTTTGTAGGGATGCACCCCATTCCGATTGTGCACGGCCTGACGGTAGGCGAACTGGCGAACATGATAAACGGGCAAAAGTGGCTGGATGGCGGGCGTCAGGCAAAACTGACGGTTATCCCGATGGACAACTACGACCACAACATGCCATACAACCTGCCCGTAAGGCCTTCACCTAACTTGCCTAACGCCCAGTCTATTGCGCTGTATCCATCCATTTGCTGGTTCGAAGGTACGGATGTGAGCGTGGGCCGCGGCACCCCTACGCCGTTCCAGATCATCGGGAGCCCATATTATCAGAAAAAGGATTTCAGCTTTACGCCGGTTAGCACGCCGGGCGCCACTAACCCGCCGCATAAAGACGTCACCTGCTATGGCCTGGACCTGACAGACCCGTCGCATGCCCAGCCGTTCACACTGGCGTACCTGCTGGAGATGTACAACAACTCTACTAACAAGGAGAAGTTCTTCAACAACTTCTTTGAGAAACTGGCCGGCACATCAGACTTGCGCAAACAGGTAATTGCCGGTAAAACGGAGGCTGAGATAAGAGCCAGCTGGGAGCCTGCGCTTACCGAGTACAAAACGTTGCGTAAGCAGTACCTGCTTTACCCGGACTTTAACTAAGCATGAGAGATTTACGCATCGTGTTTATGGGTACGCCGGATTTTGCCGTGCCTACCCTGCAGACACTCGTCGAACATAAGTATAAGGTCGTAGCCGTTATCACCGCACCCGACAAACCGGCCGGCCGTGGGCAAAAGCTCAGCCAATCGCCAGTGAAGGAGTATGCCGTGGCCCAAGGAATCCCGGTACTGCAGCCGACAAACCTCAAGTCAGAGACGTTTCTGGAGGAGTTGCGAAGCTACAAGGCTAACCTGCAGATTATCGTCGCTTTCAGAATGCTGCCGGAGGCGGTTTGGGCCATGCCCGAGCTTGGTTCTTTTAATATCCATGCTTCCCTGTTGCCGCAGTACCGCGGCGCGGCGCCCATCAACTGGGCCATCATCAACGGCGAGAAAGAAACCGGCGTTACCTCCTTTTTCCTCAGGCACGAGATTGATACCGGTGACATGATTTTCCAGGAGCGCGTGCCGATACTGGACGGGGACGATTTCGGGACACTGTACGAGAAGCTGAAGTATACCGGAGCGGAGCTTGCCCTGCGAACGGTGCAGGCCATAGAGGGCGGTCAGGTGCATACGCAGCCACAGGTAGTTTCTGCCGAAACCAAGGCTGCCCCGAAGATCTTTAAGGATACCTGCCAGATTAATTGGAATCAACCTGCCGAACAGGTGCGCAACTTTGTACGCGGCCTGAGCCCCTACCCTGCTGCCTGGACCATACTGAATGGCAAGAACTTCAAGATTTTTAAGGTAGAGGCATTAGAAAGTACAGGTTATACATCCGAGCCTGGCGCCATCCATACCGATAACAAAACGTATCTGCACATACAGACAGCAGCCGGGGCCATCGCCATACTTGACCTGCAGATGGAGGGCAAAAAGCGCATGCCGGTGCAGGACCTGCTGCGCGGGTATAAATTTGACTTATAAGCTATGCTAGCCATTATAGTAGCCGCTGCAGAGAACAACGTCATCGGGAAAGACAACGACCTGATATGGCACCTGCCAGCCGATTTGAAGCATTTCAAAAGCCTGACCATGGGGCACCCGATGATCATGGGTCGCAAAACCTTTGAGGCGATTGGCAAACCGCTTCCCGGCCGAACCTCCATCATCATCACTTCCCAGAAAAACTATCAGGCGGAAGGCTGCGTGGTGGTCCATTCGCTGGAGGAGGCCATTGCTAAAGGCAAGGGGCTGGATACCGAGCAGGTGAGTATCATTGGGGGAGCGAATGTGTACAAGCAGGCATTGCCGCTGGCTGACATCGTATACCTGACGCGTGTGCATGCAAGTTTTGAGGGTGATGCTTACTTTCCGGAGTTGCCAGACGATGCGTGGCAGGTGGTAGAACAGGAACACCACGAGCCGGACGAAAAGAATAAGTATAGCTATACTTTTCTGACGCTGAAACGGAAATAGTAAAGTATAAAGTATAAAAAAGGGGCGCTGGTTTCAGCGCCCCTTTTTTATACTTTATACTTTGTGCGGCTAGCGCAGGATATAAAGCTTACCGTAGCCGTTCTTAAAGGCGCCATCGCCGAAGGTGTGGCGGTGCTTCATCTCCTCCTCGCCCCTGGTCATCACCACACGGTAGAGGTAAACCCCATTGGCCAGTTTATCACCATACATATCGGTGCCATCCCAGGCATACTCCGTTTTATTGTTACCGATGCGCAGCGGCCCAAGTTCCTCCTTCATGATTTCCTTCACCACCTTGCCCGTTACCGTCAGGATCTGGATTTTGATATTCTCCGGGATAGTGCCGCCGGTGATAGTGAAGATAAAGTTGGTTTTAGTGGAGAACGGGTTGGGGAACGGGTAAAAATTCGAGATACTCGACTCGCCCACCACCTTAAAGCCAATCTTATACGGAGAAACACCCGACTCTTTGCCAACCGCATCGGTAGCCCTTACCTGCAAAGTATAGCTGCCATCTGGCAGCTTGGCAGGTTTATACTCCAGCTTAAAGTCGTTTGTCTCCGTGGCCGGTGTGTAGGTTACTTCAGGGTTATTCACCAGGTTGATTTCCTTCTGCACCTGTTCGCCATCAATCAACACCACCGACATCTTGGACGGATCCTGTAGGAAAACATGACGGTTCTCGTCTTTCACCGTCACACTAATCAGCGGGCTCGGTGAGACAATATCTCCGTCGAGGATGTGAATGCCGTCAAAGGCCACATCCATAATCGGGTGCAACCTGGATTTCACACCGAAGTCTACCTCGTATATATTGTTAGAGTACTCCTGCTCCAGGATGAGGCGTGGGTTTACATAGAAACTTATTCTGTAATCGCCGTCCAGTTCAGAGGTGGCAAGCGTATGATTAAAATATACTGTTTCGTTTGGCCCCACCGGCTTTATTTTAAAGCGCGAGGTAGTGGAAGAAATGCCACTTCCAGAAAAGACTACCTCTACTGTAAGCGAGTCCGTAAAGGCTGTAGAAGTAACGTTTTGGAAAGCCATAGGCACCGTCAAGGTTCCCCTGCCGGCCAGTTGCGTCAGTTCTTCACTGCTTGCCTTCACCAGATCGGGCCTTATCACGCCTTCCGGAACCGGATCATACAGTATAAACCACTCCTTCAGTTGCGGCGCTGTACGCATGGTGGCATCTGACAGGAATGCTGACAGCTTCAGGTTCGGGTACTGCTTAGCATCAATGTGCGAAATATCAAAGTTCCTCGCATTTACTTCATCCACCAGCATAACTTCCTCTCCGGCAGTATTTATACCAATCAAGCTCAGCTTATACTTGTCATCCCCGCCCGCATAAGGCTTGATGTCATGATGTAGCGACCCCCATTTCAAAGCCGGACCAATTATAGTCGAAGTAATGGTTCCAGACTGACGGTGCGACTCCAGCGTTAAATTTAATTCTGCACTCTGTGCTGCTCTAGGTGTACCTCCCTCCCTCTCAGCCTCCTCTCTTGAAAAGGTCCTCTCCTGGGCGGTGCCTGGAGCTGCCCCCTTACGGCCAACAATTACAAACGGGTCACCTGTCTTTAACCCATCCACCAGTTTGGAACCAATGCTTCTAAGGGCTGCCTTCGCATCTTCCGGGAAAGCATCGAAAGGCACGTTATGCACAGACATAATGGCAACATGATATCCTTCCGGTACGGCGTCTATAAACCGTTTGATTTTAGCCCTGTTTGCTGCAGTGTTTAAGTTATTTGTATCGAATAAGTAAGGGGTAGCTCTACAGCCTGCGGTACCTCCTAAATTAGTAACCGCCTCCAACGTCACATCATTAAACACAACCATGTATAAACGGGGAATCGTGTTAGTAGTTGGATAGCCACATTGCCAGCTAATCTCCTCGTAACCATCAATATAAAGACCATATGGAGGATTGGTAAATTTAATATCCCCTCCCACCGTAATCAGGCTTAGAAATTTTCGTACTTCTTTAAATTCCCATTTACCGGTGCCCTGATCTAGTGGCTTAAAGGCTTCCGCTCTGGCCTCTGTAAACTGGCCCTTATGGCTTTGGGACCACCCTGCATCAACTTCGGGAATATGCCTGAAAGAGTTCTTAACCCATAATGTATCTTCCCCAATACTGTAGGTATTAAAACGTGCCCGCCAGAAGTACACGATGCTGTCGCTCTTGCTATTAATCAGGTTAACATCCCAGGTGGCAAAGCTAGCCTTTTCAGCAGTAGCCGATTTCCGCCAAGGGCTATTAAAGGTGGCTGATGTGTCTATCTCAAAAACAACTCCTCTGGACTCCTTTGCCACCAAAGACTGGACTGCCAGTGTAACATTCGTATTGCTGACGATACTATACTTGAGCGGGTAAACCGTTGCCAAGTTGTTTGAAGATAGGAATCTTTGATAGGTAAGCGAGTTATTATCTTCGTTTAGCTCTTCTATCAATTCAGGGCTATCTAATTTCACTTCAAAAATATTCATCCCTGCAATTGAAGGCCCCGAGTTTGGAAGCTTTATAGCAGCCCTATTCTGATTGTATATTGGTCCTATTTTAACAGAATCATAAACTGCAAACTGGTTGTCGGGGAAAGTACGCTTTACAGATAAATAGATAGAGTCCGTGATGGCTTTACCCAAGTTTTTAACATCAAACTCTAATACTATCGTATCTGCCAAGGCCGAAGCATTATTTCCCGAAGCGTCTTTCAAATAAAAGCTGTTTTCTTTGATTAAAAAATCCGGTTTCGATGGATTGTACAAGTGCACGGCAGGATCGCCTTGTAAAACGTATTCCAGCGCCATTGAAACGGCAAAGTCGCTGGTACCTCTATATTTAGCACGCTCAATTACTCTTCTGGATACCTCCTGCTGCACCTGACCAAGTGTTTTTCCCTGAAATGCCTCATCAGTAAGGCCTGCCTCATAAAATGCTACTGAGTACTCATGTAGATAATAATCATATCCCGTAGCTACGTGAGCAATAAATGCAATGGCACCTTTATCGGGCGTATTAAGCCAATCCTCTCCAAGAGACCTTTCAGTACCCATACTTGTACCTACATACGAATTGCCGATATTACACCCATTAACTAATATCACAGGATATTTGCCTTTGTTTCTATAGTTTGATGATGGTATAGACGGGTAACCAATGTTCAGATCAGTTAATCCTGGGCTACTATGCCCAAAAAAGGTTATAAGTGAGAGGCCTTCATTTACCTCTTTTGATATATCAATTGATTCAACTACATCGCTAAGGTTCTTCCTTGTTTTCTCTATCACATTAGCCCCTAACAAGGGGCCTTTAGCCATATCGGTGTAGGTTTTTATATAACGGGTGTATGTATTGATTTCCGCAGCTGACTTGCCCCCGCCTAAATGGAGAACATTTTTTCGCCATTCTACCCCTTCAGGCGCGGCATCATATTCTTTAACCTTGTTAAGGTAGTAAATTACCTCGCTTGGCGTTCGGGCAAATACACGGCCTGTAGGCATGGAGTGGACATAGTTATTATTCCTGAAGTCAGTTGAGAACATCATATCAGAGGCTGGCACCCCAAAAGTCGGCACCAAATCAAGAGAGCGTGCTGCCTTATCCCTAAAATTAACTCTATGTATTTCTATCCCACTGCCGATAATTAATAAATGCTTCTCTCTGCTAGAAGCCTTCATAAAAGAAGCAAACCTTCTGATACTATTAGAGGAGAATTCTCCAAAATGGAACTGATCTACCAAATCATCGATAAAGACAAGCAAGGTATCATACCCTCCTCCGGCAACAGAGTTGCGGTAAGCTGCATACTCTTTGGGAGCCGGCAGGCTGCTACCACCAACCTGCTTCATTAAAGCTTTATTGGTTACAATGATATAGTTATGCTTGTCAGGCTCGATATTCCTAAATGTAACAAGTGTTTTTGCAACTGGCACAAGAGGAGCATTAGAATTGGCAAGCAGCACCTTATGGCTAGATTTCTGACTGTTAATAACGAAGCCTTTACTACCATCTTTTACATGTCCTGCAATACGTACAATGTCATCTCCCATTGTAACATCATAGGCTACAGTAGAAGAGGATGCCTGTGCAAACTCATAGTATAAGGGGCCTGAGCGTAGCGAATCGGTGTAAAAATGCATAGCACTCCCTCCAAAAATACTTCGCTGAGGGTATACAAGCCGTGCATAAGCAAGTCCAACAGCTGCCAGCTTACCGTTAACAGCCTGCGGTACAAACTGAAAAGTGAACTTGCCATTTGCGATATTAAGATCGGATAACTGCAATTGATGAGTGGTTTTAGATACCCCATAATCACCATACTCAATATTACCCAATGTACGGGTTGTTGTTCCAACAACATTTACGTCGAACTTATGACTTCCAACATTAGGCCCCACTGTCACCAATTCAAGCTTTGGACTAGAACCACTTGCTTCAACATTAGATATGCCTGATAATTCGAAAGTTAATGTTTTAGCAACGGTACTTATTGTTGAGAAGAACCCCTCTCCTGCATCCATCCAGGGCATATTATTGGAGCTTTGACCATAATACCTGCCCATACTATAATTTGTGGTTCTCAGCAGCAGCGCCTTCTGCCAATGATAAGGCTCAGGCGTCAGTCCGTTGGGTGATGGGTTGACCTCACGCATGCGTTTGTTGCCTCCGGCCGGGTTCACAGTCAAGAAGTAGGCGGCGGTGTCGGTGTACATACTGTAAAGCTGGTGCACCTGATGCGCGGGGTTCTTGTAGAGTTCCTCATCCAGCGCACCGTCGTTACGCTCGCCGTAGAACTCCATGTAGTCCTGCGGGTCCAGGCGTCCGTCTGCTTCGCCGGCCACATAGATGGGGACTTCCTTTCCGCGGCGGAAGAGCTGCAGGTGTTGCGGATTTACACTTTCAAGCCCCAGCTGCTGCAGATAGGCATAGTCCAGCTTATAAAGGCCTGTCTCCACCACCTGTAGCTTGTGGTAGGTTTTGGAGTAGTCTATCCACTCGTTCCCGTATACTTGCTGTGCCTGGGTTGTGCCTGCCGTTAAGCCCGCCCATACAAGTATAACTGCCGTAAAAAATGCCTTTATGGTAAAAGTCTTATACATGTGCTGATTGCTAAAACCTTATACTTTAGTCGAATGCGTACCCAAGTGAAACGATAACGGAGGAAGTGTTGCGGCTGCCCACCGCATTGTTCTCGCTGTTATTGATGCGGGAGATGGCCAGATCCAGGTTCAGCCCCCCTGTTTTAATACCTACCCCAAAGTTGGGCTGTATGCGTTTGGCAGTGCTGCCATCAAAGTTCCGCGTTTCCTGGTAATTGTTCAGGCCGCCGCGCACGAAAACGGAGTTGGCGTAAGCCAGCTCCAGGCCAACATGCGGATCAACCGAAACCACATCGGACTTTAGCAGCACGTTGCGCTTTCCGTCAAAAGTGAAGTCGATGTCGGTGGCCAGGGTGGCCGTAAAGCTGTCTGTGAAGCGGAAGGATTTGCCCACACCAAGTATAACCCGGGGCAAAGTCAGTTCAGCTGTGTTTTCGGGTAAGTCGTTTCCTGTTTGTAGGTAAGCTTCCTCCAACTCCTCTATGTTGTGGGTCCAGGCAGTGAAGGTAGTGGTGATATCCTTGGCCATGACGCCGAACTTCCAGGCGCCGCGCTGCAGCTGTGCGCCTGCATCGATGCCAAAGCCGTAGGCATTCGCAAAGTCCCCCACGTTGCGGTAGATAATTTTGGCGCTGGCACCTAGCTGGAGGCCTTCTATCAGGTTGCTCTTGCGGGCATAGGAAAGTAGCATGGCATAATCTGCCACCGAGAAGAAACGGATACTGTCGTACTGGATGTAGCCATACTCATTTTGCAGGCGCCGGGTATCGGCAATGTCATCCACCCCCATCCGGATGAGCGACACGGCAAGGGCGCTGCTGGAGTCGAGGGGCATGGCAAAGCTGGCAAAGTCGTTCTTCACGATACCGGCAAAGAGCTCGGAGTGCATCAGGCTCACGTTATACTTGTGCGGCAGGCGCAGCAAGCCGGCCGGGTTCCAGTAGCCCGCTGTGGCATCATCGGCCAGGGCCGACTGCACATTGCCCATGCCCAGCGCCCTGCCCCCGGCTCCCAGGTTCAGGAACTCATTGCTATACTTTGGAGTGGATACCTGCGCCCAGGCCTCCGACACCGTCAGCAGCAACATCACCGCCAGCAGGCAGCGAAGCAAAAAATTATTCATCCTCGACAGTATAGGTTATATCAATCTATAAAAATTTTTTATTGCACTTACCAAAGTATGCCCCAGCGGCTCTCCCCCTCTCTTTTTGTGCCTCCTTAACACGCAGTGAGGCTTTTAAGTTGACTCCGGCCTTAATTTATTTTTGTCCAAAAATAATCATTTATATCAACAATTCAGCAGTCCTACAACCATTATAAAAAAAGGGCGTAAAGAAATTTAAACAGTACCTTGCTTTACATAGTACCTTATTATAACTTTGCCTCAACATTATAACGGAATCATCATGAAAGTAGAAAACACACAAGTGCAGATGCGGAAGGGAATTCTGGAGTTCTGCATACTGGAGATTATCTCTCGTGGTGAAGTTTATGCGTCCGACATGCTGGAAGAGCTCACAGCGGCCAAAATGATCGTTGTGGAGGGTACGCTCTACCCTCTGCTAACCCGCCTCAAAAACGCTCAGCTTCTGGAATACAACTGGGTCGAATCTACCTCAGGCCCGCCACGAAAGTATTACCGCCTCACCGATACCGGCAAAGAGTTTCTGGAGCAGCTCCGGCAAACCTGGTCCGAGCTAGTTGACTCCACAGAATTCATTATCCGAAACAAGAAAGCCCAGTAATCATGAAAAAGAATATAAGTATAAACTTGCAAGGCATCATCTTCCAGATAGAAGAAGATGGGTATGAGCAGCTTAGCCGCTACCTCGCCTCTATCAGAACGTACTTTTCTAACTATGAGGGCCACGAGGAGATTGTAGCCGACATAGAGGCCCGCGTAGCCGAGATTTTTTCTGCCCGCGTGTCTGCCTCCAAGCAGGTGATTACCCAGGAGGATGTGCAGTACCTCATCACCCGCATGGGTAACGTAACGGACTTTGAAGTGGAGGAGCCACAGGAGGAGGCTGCCCACGCTACGGCCGGTGCCGGTGCGGGTGCTGCCGAGGAAGGCACTGCCAGCGGCGCCTACGACCATACTTCCGCCGGACCGAAGAAACTCTACCGCGACATGAACCACAAGGTTATCGCCGGTGTATCTTCGGGCATTGGCAATTACCTGCGCATCGATCCGCTCTGGATACGGCTCTGCTTTGTGCTGCTGGTGCTGCTGGGCGTTTTCTCGGCGGGCGTTTCGGCTGCCACGGGTATGATTATCTACGTTATACTTTGGATTGCCATGCCGGAAACCAACCTGCTGCCCGAGACCAAGGTCAGAAAGCTGTTCCGCGACCCGGACGATAAGAAGCTGGCCGGTGTGGCAAGCGGCATTGCCAAATACTTTGGCGTAGACGCAACCGTGGTGAGGCTCCTGTTCCTGGTTTCCATCTTCCTGGGCGGCTTTGGCATCTTCGCCTACATTGTGCTCTGGATAGCCATGCCGGAGGCCGTCACGCTGACGGAGCGGATGCAGATGCAGGGCGACCCTGTAACGCTGGCCGGCATTGAGCGCACGCTGAAGGAGAACCTGAACATGCGCGACAGCAACGGCGAGGAGAGCACACTGGCCAAACTATTACTGCTGCCTATTCGCCTGGTATCGCAGGTGGTAAACTGGGTTGGCAGGGCGCTTGGCCCTGTGCTGGCCTTCCTTATCACCCTCATCCGCGTGACGGCCGGCATCCTGCTCCTGATAATTTCGGTAGGACTTACTGTTGCCCTCTTCTCTGCGTTCTTTGTTTCTCTTGGCATTATCACCGAACCTGAAAACTTCACCTTTGGTAACTTTCCTGCCTCCGCCGTGTTCGGAGGCTTTCCCTGGCTCGGACTGGTGGCTGGTTTCTTTGTAGGTTTAATTCCGCTGCTACTGCTGATGGTGCTGGCTGTTAGCCTGCTGATCAAGCGTACCTTCATGCGCCCTATCGTGGGCTGGTCTATGTTCGGTGTGTGGCTGGTGGCCCTGTTCACCCTGATTGCCACCAGCGTGGTGTTCGGCACCAACTTCAAACGCAGCGGGGAAGTGGTTACCTCCAGAACCATACCTGTGGGCGATGTCCGAACCCTTACCCTGGATGCTTATGACACCGGGATGAGCTTCGACCGCATCTACCTGGAGGTGCAGGAAAGCAGCGGCGCCGACGTGGAACTGGTGCAGCGCGTGGAGGCCAAGGGCAGAACGGAGGAGGAGGCACAGCAGAATGCCCGCATGGTAACCTACCGCGCCGCGTTGCGCGACTCCACCCTGCGCTTTGATGACAGCTACGAGTTTAAACCTGGTGCCGTGTTCCGCGACCAGGAACTTAGCCTGACGCTGAAGTTGCCGAAAGACAAGCCGCTGCGCCTGACCAACAGCTTTTATCACCTGCTGCCCGGTAATGCCCTCGAGGGCGACTACAGCCGCGCAAAGGTGCTGCGAAACACCTGGCAGGTTAACGGAAACCGTCTGCAATGCCTGACCTGCGCCGCTGATACTCTCGACACAGAGACTGATGCAAGTATGGGTGGCTTTACCACTGACATGGGCGAAGGCGAAAGCGTTCTCTTAAACGAGAGCGACTACAGCAGCAACTCTCAGGCGTTCGAATTCCGTGACTTCAAGCGCATCACGGTAAGCGGCCCTTACCACGTGCAGCTCCGCCAGGGCGATAGCTACGCTGTAGTGGTGCGTGCCAAAGAGCAGGACCTGAAGCGTATGGAGCTTGACATGAGCGGCGATGAGCTGGAAATAAGCAGCGATCAGAAAGTGTTCCGGCTGTTTAGTGAGCAGGATCCGGTGTTGATACAGATTACAGCACCCGACATTCATACGATTGAGTTAAACGGCGCCATCAAAGCGGATTTGGGAACTATAAAAGCAGAAAACCTGCGCCTGAACCTGTCGGGGGCAATACAGTCGGTGGCTAACCTGAACGTGCGCAACCTGCGTGTAGACGCTGCCGGCGCCACGGCGAGCACCTTCTTCGGCAAAGCCGAGCGTTTTGAACTCGACGCCACCGGTGCCTGCGTTATCCGCGCCGACAAGCTGGAAGCCAGCTACGTAGACGCCGATGTAACCGGTGCGGGCGTTGCCGAAGTATACGCCTCCAACACCCTACGCGCCGATGCCTCCGGAACAAGCCATATCGTGTATCGCGGCAATCCTAAGGATAAAGTGATCGACAGCTCCGGGCCAAGCACCGTGAAAGCGCGCTAATCTAAAAACACGAAAGGCTGATGGAGAAATATACTTCTCCGTCAGCCCCTACACTACCCCTTAGTACAAGATAAAACTATACCCCACAATAATATCAGCCCGTTCCGGGTTATACTTACAGTAGTGTTTGTTTAGTTGTTTGAGTATAAGTCACGAAGCCCAATCCTGTTTAATAACACGGATGGGCTTCGTCGCTTATAATCTTTTATGAAAATCTGCTAATTCTCTTACCGGGCACTGCCTTTATACTTTGGCCGAGGCTGAAGATTCACCGCCCATACTTTCCACCAATTAAATTATACTTGCATGTATATTTGCCATCTTCCCGCCTACTCTCGCTGTGATCTGGCGGGCGGTGCCATACTTTGCAACAAGTATAGAAGTATAGGTTAAAGTATAACCTTAGGCAAGCAGGCTTCCAAGCCACTCGCGCATGTATCCCGGATAAAATATAAACTACCCGTAAAATCGGCAGGTTAGTTGCTATCCTGATTGCCGGGAACGGCCAGGTTCTGCACCACCGGCAGGCCCTTCTGCTCTCCTAAGGCAACCATGAAGGCGTACGCCTCGGCATACTCGTTCTTAACTTTCCCCTCCAGAATGGCCTCCGTCAGCGCCTCTTTCAGCTCCCCTACCGCCTTGGATGGCTTCAGCCCGAAAGTTTCCATGATGATCTCGCCGGTGATTACCGGCTGGAAGTTGCGCAGTTTGTCGCTCTCCTCTACTTCCACCAGGCGCCGCTCCACCTTGTCAAAATTCTGCAGGTAGCGTTTCACCTTGGTGTCGTTTTTAGAGGTGATGTCGGCGCGGCAGAGTTTCATCAGGCCATCAATATCGTCGCCGGCCTCAAACAGGAGCCTGCGGATGGCCGAATCGGTCACCGTCTCTTTCACCAGGGCGATGGGGCGCAGGTGGAGGCGCACCAGTTTCTGCACATATTTCATGTGCTCGTTCAGGGGCAGCTTCAGGTCGCGGAACAGGCGGGGCACCATGCGGGCGCCGCGGTCCTCGTGGCCATGGAAAGTCCAGCCGGCCTTGGGGTGGTAGCGTTTGGTATCGGGCTTGGCAATGTCGTGCAGAATGGCAGACCAGCGCAGCCACAAATCATCCGACACCTGCGATACGTTATCGAGCACCTGCAAGGTATGGTAGAAGTTGTCTTTGTGCGAGTTACCGTTAATGGTCTCCACCCCGTGCAGCTCCACCATCTTCGGAAAAATCAGGTGCAGCAGCCCCGAGGCAAACAGCAGCTTAAAGCCATAGCTGGGTACCGGCGAAAGTATAATTTTATTTAGCTCGTCGGTAATCCGCTCCTGCGACACGATTTTAATCCGATCCTTATTGTCGGTGATGGCATCAAAGGTATCCGGGTCAATATCAAAGCCGAGCTGGGAGGCAAAACGGATGGCGCGCATCATGCGCAGCGGGTCGTCTGAGAAGGTAATGCCCGGCTCCAGAGGCGTGCGGATGATCTGGCGGCGCATGTCTTTGAGGCCCTCGAACTCATCTATCAACTGGCCGTAGCTCTCCTTGTTCAGGCTGATGCCAAGTGCGTTGATGGTAAAGTCGCGGCGTTTGAGGTCATCATCCAAGGTGCCCTGCTCCACCTCTGGCTTGCGCGAGTGCTCCCGGTAAGACTCCTTGCGTGCCCCTACAAACTCCACCTCCCAGTCGCCGTCGCGCAGCATGGCCGTGCCAAAATTCTTAAAGATGGATACCTTGGGTTTGTGCGGCAGTTTCTGGGCTACCTGCGTGGCCAGCACAATGCCATCGCCCACGCATACCACGTCAATGTCCTTGGAGGGCCGCTTCAGCACCAGATCCCTGACAAAACCGCCTATCACATAGGCATCTACGCCTAGCTCTCCGGCCGCCTCGGCTATTACTTTGAAAATCGGGTGTTCTGGTAACTGTACTTTCTCCATTCTAAAAAAATAAAAACCTCAGGCTACTGCAGCGCGGCCTGAGGGACAAAAGTACGCATAAGCCTCTCAAATTGTAAGAAAGGCTATACTTTTAGCTGTTTATTCGTTGGCATGCGCGCCACCTGCTGCCGGTCCGCAAGTATAGATGCCACACGTTATACTTTATACTTTGCCTTAATCCCGTAGGATGCGCTGGCTACCGTCTGGCTCAATCTTTACGATGCGGGATGGGTTGGAGGCCATATCCTCATCCTGGCGCCAGTTCACCACAAAGTCAACCCGCTTCTTGAGTACCTCACTAATCTCGGCAAAGGTTTTGGGGGCCGACTCTCCGCTGATGTTGGCCGAGGTAGAAACGATAGGCCTGGCCACCTGCCGGATAAGGCGGTGGCAGAACTCATCCCCCTCCACCACCCGAATGGCCACCGAGCCGTCGCTGGCCAGCACCTCCTGGGGCAGGTTTTTCGGGTTGGAGAACACGTAGGTAGTTGGCCTTTCCTGCTGCTTTACCATCTCCTCGAAATCTTCCGGCAGTTCCTCCACATAGTTTCGCAGCATGTTGTGGTCGGCGACCAACAGGATCATCGACTTAGACTCCTCGCGCTCCTTTATCTTGAAGATCTTGCGGACAGCCTCTGCATTCTCGGCATCGCAGCCTATGCCCCAAACCGTATCGGTGGGGTAGAGAATCACGTTGCCCAGCAACACCTCTTCCTCCGCCGCCTGTATTTCTTTCACTAACTGGCTCATAGTTTTATAATTGGTTGTTGGTTGTCAGATACTCGTTGCTTGTAAATCGTCGTATCTTAAAATTCTATTCAGCTAACGAATGACTAACAATCAATAACGGTTTACTTTATTTCCTGCGTCAGTTCTACCAGCACGCCGTTGGCACTCTTGGGGTGCACGAAGCAAACCAGCTTGTTGTCGGCGCCTTTCTTGGGCTGTTCGTTCAGAAGTATAAACCCCTCCCCTTTCAGGCGCTCCATCTCCGCGTAGATGTCCTCCACCTCAAAGGCAATGTGGTGGATGCCCTCCCCGCGCTTCTCCACAAACTTGCTGATGGCGCTGTCGGGCGTGGTGCCTTCCAGCAACTCTATCTTGGTGTCGCCCACCTTAAAAAACGAGGTATTCACCGCCTCCGACTCCACATACTCTGTCTTGTAGGGCTCCACCCCGAGCAGCTTAAAGTATAGCCCGTTGGCCTCGCTGAAGTCCCTGACCGCTATTCCTATATGTTCTACGTTTTTCATTTATAGTTTGTAATTAGTCTAAGTAGAGAATTTTTACTATTTTTGTACCGGATTCAAAACTACTATATTTCGCGTAAACTCTTTCAGCTGATGCGTGTTAAGGAATTAGAACCAAAACATGCCGGAAGCTGTTGAAAAGTTAAATCAAAGAGCCTAAAACATCAAAAGAAACGCAGTTACTATGTTAACACTACCGATATACCTGGATAACAATGCTACTACGCCGCTAGACCCGCGTGTGTTGGACGCAATGATGCCTTACATGACCAATATGTTTGGTAACGCTGCCAGCCGTAACCACCCGTTTGGATGGCAGGCGGAGGAGGCCGTGGATTACGCCCGCGAGCAAATCGCGTCGCTGATTAATTGTTCTCCTAAGGAAATCATCTTTACCTCAGGCGCCACCGAGTCAGATAACCTGGCTATCAAAGGCGTGTTCGAGATGTATGCCTCCAAAGGCAACCACATCATCACCGTTACCACTGAGCATAAAGCCGTGCTGGATACCTGCAAGCACATCGAAAAGCTGGGTGGCAAGGTTACCTACCTGAAGGTAGATGACAAAGGCCTTATCGACCTGAAAGAGCTTGAGGAGGCTATCACCGATAAGACTATCCTCATCTCCGTGATGTATGCCAACAACGAGATCGGTGTGATTCAGCCCATCCGCGAGATTTCTGCCATCGCCAAGAAGCGCGGTATCCTGTTCTTTACAGACGCGACGCAGGCGGTAGGTAAAATTCCGGTGGATGTAGAGGCTGATGGCATTGACCTGATGGCTTTCTCCGGACACAAAATGTACGGCCCTAAAGGGGTAGGTGCTTTGTATGTGCGCCGCAAGAACCCGCGCGTTAAAGTTACCGCCCAGATGGACGGTGGCGGCCACGAGCGCGGCATGCGCTCCGGTACGCTGAACGTGCCAGGCATTGTGGGACTTGGAAAAGCCGCTGAGGTTGCCAGGCAGGACATGGAAGCCGATACCAAGCGTATTGCCGCCATGCGTGACAGACTGGAGCGCGAGCTGCTCACCATTGAGGAGTCTTACGTGAACGGGTCTACGGAGCACCGCCTGCCACACGTATCCAACATCTCCTTTAAGTATGTAGAGGGCGAAGGCCTGATGATGGGCGTGAAAGACATCGCCGTTTCGTCTGGTTCGGCCTGTACTTCTGCGTCTCTGGAGCCATCTTACGTGCTGAAGGCCTTGGGCCTGAGCGACGACCTGGCACACTCTTCCCTGCGTTTTGGCCTGAGTCGCTTCACTACCGAGGAGGAGATTGATTTCGCCATCGACCACGTGAAACAGGCTGTGGCCAAGCTTCGCGACCTTTCTCCACTGTGGGAAATGTTTAAGGAAGGCATCGACCTGAACTCTATTGAGTGGGCAGAGCACTAAGCGTAATTCATAATGTATAATGAGTAATCAATAATTGCTCGTAATATATTAGTCATTCATCATTAACCATTAGAAATTAAATACAGCTATGGCTTATTCAGATAAAGTAATCGACCATTATACCAACCCACGCAACGTTGGTACACTTGATAAGGCTAAGAAAAACGTAGGTACCGGCCTGGTTGGCGCCCCTGAGTGCGGCGACGTAATGCGCCTGCAGATTGAAGTAGACGAGAACCAGGTAATTACAGACGCCAAGTTCAAGACGTTTGGCTGCGGCTCGGCTATCGCTTCTTCCTCTCTTGCTACCGAGTGGCTGAAAGGCAAGACTGTTGACGAGGCACTGGCTATCGACAACATGGCGATTGTAGAGGAGCTGGCGCTGCCTCCGGTTAAGATTCACTGCTCTGTGCTTGCCGAAGATGCCATTAAAACGGCCATCAACGACTACAGAGTAAAGAACGGCCTGCCGGAGCTGGAACTGCCTAAGTCTCACCACTAAGAAAAACGGACTCAATGGAGTCGACATCGGACGTACACGTTGAGAGTGCCCGTATTCAAAAGCAGATTGAGCACCACTTAGGCATAAGCGGCAGCAGTCTGCTTTTTGAGTTCCGGCAGCTCGACAATAAAACGCGCCTCGATCTGATAACGGTTAACCCGCGCCACCAGCAGTCCTTCCTCTTTCATTCGGAGGTGGGGTACGACCGCCTGGAGGTGCTGCGCAAGATGCTGGCCTACGTGAAGGACTACCGTGACCGCGAAAGCTCCTTTACCGTGCAGTGGATGGCCCGTGGCGACAAGGAGTTGAACACTTCCTACTTCAGGGCCCGTAATATGTATGAGGCGTTAGATAAGTTGTACTATGGCCGGGACATGAACACGATTACTGTTTTTAGTGTTGTATTGAATCCGGTTTCCTAAAATTTAAAGATTATGATCACAGTTTCAGATAAAGCAAAAGAGAAGGTAATAAAGCTGAAGCAGGAAGCGCAGCTTGACGATACGTTTCGTTTGCGTGCCTCTGTAGCAGGTGGTGGCTGTTCCGGTTTGTCCTACAACCTTGATTTCGACGATGAGGTGAAACCCATGGATCAGGAGTTTGAGGATAAGGGCGTGAAAGTGGTGGTAGATATGAAGAGTTTCCTGTACCTGGCCGGCACTGAGTTGGATTTCTCAGATGGACTGAACGGCAAGGGCTTCTTCTTCAACAACCCGAATGCCAGCCGTACCTGCGGTTGTGGCGACAGCTTCTCCGTATAGTATTCAGCAATAACATTTATACTTAAAAAGGCTCTGCCACTGCGGCAGAGCCTTTTTTATACTTTGGCAGCCTGATGTTAAGGCGAACAGGTTTTGTCGGCGCGGCGGCCGTGTTCGCGAATGGCTACGGCCTCCGTGGTTTTGATAACCTCGTCTTTGCAACGCTTGAGCACATGGCAATTGCTGTCGTAGTGGTATACAGCGGAGTTGGTGCTGTTGCAGATATAAACAGTGCGCTTGGTGGCTCCTGCAGGTATGGGAGCATTAGCGGTACTGGGCTTTGAGGCGCCCGAGCGTTGCTCCTTCCGGAAATCCCAGGGTGCCACGGGGTTCGGATCCTGCCACAAGCCACGTTTAAAGCGGCGGGCATCGGCCTCCGCGTTGGCCAGATTCTGGTCCCTGGAGTATTCTTTATAATGCCACGCAAAGCCATTGCGCACCAGCTCTTCATTCAGGTTCTTCCCATCCGGAAGTATAATAGTGCCTACCGTGCGGCCATACCTGTCTTTGTTGTTTACAATCAGGCGAACCGTTTTACCGAAGGCCAGATCAGAAGTATACTGCTTGGCACGTTGCCCATAGGCCTGGTTCTTCTCCGGCGTGTCCACCCCGTACAGGCGAACCGTTACTTCCTCCCCGTTCACCAGCAGCACAATCGTATCGCCATCCTTTACCCCCACCACTTTATCCCCGGCAGATGTAGCAGGGGTACGTGTAGGTTGGTCAGAATCATCTTTGCGTGGCTGCTCGGCAACCGTAATGGTATCGGCGTCTGTGGCGGCTCCATTTCCCCCCTGCCTGCTACGTTCTTCAATGGCTCTCTGGCGCTCCCTGAACTGCTGCTGCGCGTCTTTGTTATCGCTTTTGCAGGAAAACAGAGCAAGCAGTGCTAAAGGCAGGTATATAAACTTTTTCATCCTAAAACAGGTCTTGTACTTTGTACGGCATGTGCTGCACAAAGGCACAAAAGTATAAAAACAAGGGGCGGATGCCAAGAAAAACACTTACACCAGTTCCACCGCCTCTGCTTCCATCACCTCGTTTGCATCCTCCTGGGATGGCATGGCCGGTAACCTGAAGAAGAACGTGCTGCCCTGACCTGTTTCGCTTTCGGCCCAGATGCTGCCACTGTTGCGCTCTATGAAATACTGGCAGAGTTGCAGGCCCAGCCCGCTGCCCCGCTCATCCGCAGTGCCTTTGCTGCTGCTGTTGCTGCCCCCGCTGAAAAGAGAAGCGAGCTTTTCCGGAGCCATGCCAATGCCGGTATCCTTCACAGAGATGGTGACACACCCTCCATGCCGCTCTGACGTGATCTGGATCTCCCCTCCTTTCTTACTGAATTTAATAGCGTTGCCGATAAGGTTGCGCAGCACCAGGTTCACCATTTCTTTATCCGCGTAAAGGGTATGTGCGTCGGCAATCTGGCAGGTGAAGTGCAGTTGCTTAAACTTGGCCTGTGGCTCGAGTAAACGCAGGTTCTGCTCTACCAGCAGCGCCAGTTCTGTTTTCTCGGGCTTAACCGCAAGGCCGCGCATCTGCACCCGGGACCATAACAGCAGGTTATCCAACAGCCAGAGCGAGTTTTGCTGGCTCGCCTCCAGCGAGGCCATGAACGGCCCCAGCTTGTCCTGCGGCACGGCCCCCTTCGAGATGAGTTGCAACAGCCCCTGCAGCGACGTGAGAGGACCTTTCAGGTCATGTGCTATCACAGAGAAAAGCTTGTCTTTTACGGAGTTCAGTTTCTCCAGCTCCTCCTTCTGCTCAAGCAGCAGGTTAGCCTGCAAAGCCAGCTGCTCCTTTTGGGCTGCCAGGGCCTCGCTATGCTCCAGGATGTCAATGTTTTTTTGTGTAAGCAGGTCGTTGAGGCGGTGCATGCGCCGGCGGCCCAGGAAGAAAACTACGGCCAACACCCCCACCAGCAGTAGCATGGCACCGGTAAAAACCTGTGCGGCGTTTCTTCGCTCAATCATCTGCTGTTGCAGGTTCGTTTGGGCTTTCAGCAGGAGGTTCTCCTGCATGGCCTTCTCATTCTCGTGCTTAAACGCCAACTCGGTCAGCTGCATTTTAACGGCTGCAGCCTGTACGCTGTCGGCATATTCTTTCTGAAGGGTTAGATACTTGTGAGCATTCTTAAAGTCACCAATCTGGGTGTAGAGCTTGTTGAGCAGTTCGGCCGCAATCTTCACCTCATTCTTGGAGTTTATTTCCTGTGCCAGTTCCACGTTCCGGTGGGCGTAGGGCAGCGCCATTTCGGGTTGTTTGGCTGCCATATAGGCCTCGGCTAGCCCACACAGCGCGTGCACTTCATCCATCTTGCTTCCTACCTTACGGGCTAAGTTCAGGGCCCTGTGGTGGTAAGAGAGCGACTTTTCCCACTCCCCCATCTCAGAATAAATAAAGCCCGCGCTGTTCATGCTGATCAGGGACACACTGCTGTTAGGATCGAGGAGCTGAAGGGCGCGAAGCACGTAGCTTATGGCCTGGCCATAGTCTTTCTTTTGCTGATAAATCGACCCGATATTACTCAGGCTCAGAGCAATACCAATTGTATCATGCGTGGCCCTCGAAATCTCCAGCGACTTGTTATAAAGCTCGATAGATTTCTCAAGCTCGTTCTGGGAGGCAAAAGCGATGGCGATGTTGTTGTAACTGGCACTCAAACCAGCTGTGTCGCCTATGGCCTCCCTTATCCGAAGCGATTTGTAGTAATAGCTTACGGCCTCGCTGTAATTGCCGTAGATGTCGTAGGCTACCCCGATGTTGTTATAAGCCAGGGCCAGCGCCTTCTGGTTATTCAGCTCACGCGCCAGTACTTGTGCCTGGTTACCATATTTCAGGGAAGAGCTAAACGAAGAATTCCAGTATAGCTTGCTCAGCTCACAGAGCAGGAAAACCTTTTCTTCTGCATCGTGTGTGGTCTCCAGCTTCGTTTTGAGTTCAGAGATTTTATCGTTGTTGGCGAGGGCCGGATAAAACGCCAGCAGTAAAACCAGAAGTATGATGTGCTTCATGCCGAGTGGGTTAGACTCATCAAATATAATAATTTATATGAATCTTGAAATATATAAGTATAAGTTTATGTATTTCTGACTCATATACTTAGCCATACTTCATCGCAGCCTGCTTAACCTGCTATCACCTCCACTTTGCTGACGCCCCCTGCCTGCCGCTGCACTTTTATCTGGGTGCTGATGCGCTCCTTCAGTGCCTCCACGTGCGAGATGATACCGATCATCTTGCCGCTGGCCTGCAGGTTCTCCAGAGTGGAGATGGCAGCATCCAGCGTATCCGCGTCCAGCGTACCGAAGCCCTCATCAATAAACAGCGAGTTGATTTGCGTACGACGGCCCGCGAGGTCAGACAGCCCCAGCGCCAGCGCCAGACTCACCAAAAAGCTTTCACCACCTGACAGCGTGTTCATTGGGCGAACGGCCTCGGCCTGGTACATGTCCACTATCAGCAGCTCCAGGTCTTCGGCTGCGGATTTGAGGATGCGGTAGCGGTCGTTGAGCTTTTGGAGGTGGCGGTTGGCCAGCTCCACCAGCCTTGCCAGCGTGAGCCCTTGGGCAAAGCGGCTGAATTTGTTGCCGTCGGCAGAGCCAATCAGGTCGGCCAGCTGCGACCAGCGGTGACATACTTGTTGCTGCGTTTTGAGTTGTTCGGCCAGTTCCCGGTTTTTCTCGCGCTGCTGCGCGTCCTGGTCCAGGCGCTCCTGCTGGCGGGCCCGCTGGGAGATCAGCTCCCGTTGCTGTTCCGTTTTCTGCCGATGCTGCGCCTGCAGGGTTTCCATACTTTCTTCGGTCAGCTGCATTTGTTGCAGCTGCTTTAGCTCCTGCTGCACATCGCTCAAGGATTTACGGAGCTCGGTCAGGTGCTTTTCGGTCTGGGCCTTCAGGTTTGCCAGGCGATCGGCTTCGTCACGGTGCAGTAGCATCTGGCTCAATGCCTCAATCGTTTCGATGCCCTTCTGCTGCAGCACGTGCAGCAGCCCTCGGCGTAAATCCTCTAGCTTTGATTGGTTCTGCTGATGCTGCTGCAGGCACTCCGTTTGCCGGGCGCGGGCTTGCTGCAGCTCCTGCTGTTTCTGCAAGAGCTGGCGCCGCGCTTCCTCTGCCTGTGTGGCGCGTGCTTTCAGTTCCTGGCCTGCACGCGTCCGCTCCTGTTCCGTGTTTTTATCGCCGAACAACGTATAGCGCTCTGCTTTGAGTCGGGTGAGCTGCTCATGCTCCTCCTGTAAGACTTGCTTCCGCTCTTCCAGCTCTTTTAGTTTCTGCGCTTCGTTCGCTTTCAGATTCTTCACCTCCGTATTCAGCTCCACATACTTCTCGCGCATACTTTCCAGTGCCTGCTGCTTTTGGGCATAGGCCGCCGCTTGTTGCTCTAGTGTCTGCAGCAACGTATGGCGCTCTTCCGGTTTATACTTCAGGCCAAAGGTTGCGGCAAAGGATTCGGCGGTTTGGGCGTGCGCCTGCTGCTGCTCTTGCTCATCGGTAAGTATATCCTGCAGCTTCTGCAGCTGGTTTTGCAGGAGTTTATCCGATGACTGCAGTTGGTTTGAATGGGCCTGTGCCTGTACCTGCGCCTCCCGTAGCTGCTGGCTCTGGTGGTTTATACTTTCCATCTCGCGGCTCAGGCTGCGTGCCTGCGCCAGTTGTTGCTGCAAGGCTGATGCAGATTGCTGTTGTGCCTGCTTCAGCTGGGCCAGTTGGGCCACCTCCGCTATCGTTATACTTTGCGGCAGTCCTTCCGAAAGCTGCACAAACGACAAGCTGAGGCGCTGGAGTTCTGTTTCTGTCTCAGACTTGGCGTCAACCCCCAACTGCAGTTTTTGCTCCAGCGAGTCGAGTTGCAGTTGCAGCTGGTTTATACGTTGCTCCAGCTCCTTTACCAGTTCCTGCTGTTTGTCACGTTTCTGCACCTCTTCCGGCAAGTCAAAAGTATAACCGTTTTCGGCGAAGGGGTGATGGGTGGAGCCGCAAAGCGGGCAGGGTTCCTCCTTTGTCAAAGTATGGCGGGCCTCTTCATACTGCTGTATCTGCTGCTGCAGCTGCACCAGTTTCTGCAGCGCCTGCAGGTGTTCATCGGCCTGTTTATACTTTGTCTGGTTGTCCTGAAGTTTTATACTTGCCTCTTCCTGCTGCTGCCTTAGCTGCGTAAGGTGCTCGTTTATACTTTGGAGCTTCTGCTGCTGCCCCGCATGTTGCTGGGCCAGTTCCTGCAGGCGCTCATACCGGGCCACCAGCGCCGGCTGGCTCTGCGCCGCCTGCTCCAGCTCCTCCATACTTTTGTCGGCCAGTATACGTTGCAGCGCTGTGAGCTTTTCCTCTTTCTGCTGATGCAGCTGTTCCTGTTGCGTCTGTTGCTGCGCCAGTTGCTTCTGCAGGTCGGCAAGTTGTATTGCCTCCTGCTGCCGTTGCTGCTGAAGCTCCTGCTGCTCCTGCTGGTTGCGCCTGATACGCTGCTCCACCTCCTGCAAATCGCGGAGGGTGGCTTTGAACTCAGGCAGGTGCTCTTTGAGGTCCTGCAGCTGGGCGTGCTGCTCCAGCCAGGTTTTTATACTTGTCGCCTCCTGCGTCAGCTTCTCCAGTTCCTGTTGTTTGGTTTGCAGTTGTGCCTGCTCCTGCTGCAGTTGCTGCTCAAAACCTACATAGGCATTTTTGTTTTTGCTGTAAGCCTCGCGGATGGTGCTGATCTGGTGATCCAAACTCGAAACCTGCGCCAGCAGCGGATCCAGTTTCTGCACGGCTTCCTCCTGCTGCTGATGCGCCCTGGTGGCATCGGTGGCTATTTTCCCGGCGGCTTCCAGTTCAGTTTCCAATACCGGCACGCGCTTCTGCAGCGTTTGCAGCTGCTCCTGCACTTCGGCTACTTTGCTGTTGGCGCTGCGGATTTCGGCCAACTCGCCCACAAACTGGTGTGCCTGCTCATGTTGCTTTAGCTTCACGAACTCCGGCTGCAGCTGTGCCAGTTTCTGCTCCTGCACCTGTAGCGCCTGCTGGTGCTGTTGTTGTCTGGCCTGAAGCTGGGCTACCTGCTGCAGCCACTGCAGTTTCTGTTGCAGGCCTGTAATATCCGTTTGAAGTATGGCTTCCTGCTCGGCCAGCTCTTTTATACTTTGCTCGTAAGCTTCGCGCTGCTCCTCGGGCAGCAGTTGGGTATTCTTCAACAGCTGCTCCAGGCTCTCATACTTCTGCCGCTCCTGCTTCGCCTTCTCGTAGGCAAACCTGGAGATCTCGGAATAGATGCCGGTGTCGGTGATCTTCTCTAAAAGGCTGCTGCGCTCGTTGGGGCTAGCCTTCAGGAAACGGGCAAAGTCACCCTGCGAGAGCATTACCGAACGCAGAAACTGGTTATAGTCCAGGCCACACAGTTCGGCCACCTTGCCCGGCACCTCGCTGGGCTTCAGGTCGAACAGTTCATCGGCCTCAAAGGCATACAGCTCCATGTGCACGGGCTGTATGTTGCCGTCCACCTTTCCTCGGCTGCGGCGCAGGTGCCACTTCGAGCGGTAGCGCTTGCCGCTGGCCTCAAATTCCACCTCCGAAAAGCTCTCCGCCGTGTGGCGCGTCATCAGTTCCAGCGGCTTGTCGTTGCTGTGGCGGTGCACCAGCCCATAGAGGCCCACTGTGATGGCATCCAGAATGGTGGTTTTGCCCGCGCCGGTAGGGCCCGTAATGGCAAACAACCCCGCCTCCGCCAGCGGACTCTGGTCGAATCGGATCTCGTGCTCACCTTTCAGCGAGTTCAGGTTCTGGAAGCGTACGGAGAGAATTTTCATGGGTGAAGGGTGGGTGTTTTCAAATAAATAATGCAGTTAGTTTTCAATGTGCTTTTCATAGAACCTAACCTGCTCATCAGTGTTAGACAGGATAACGAATTTACCAAAGTATAAAGAACCCTGGTTTTCGTCTTCCCTACCGTAGAGTGCATAATAATCCCCCGTTTTTTCCGCCCCGTGTAGGGCTATATTAAAATCTTCCTCACTGCGGTCTGTAAAACTATGGATAGTAACCCCGTCCACCAGGACAAGGGTATTGGAGTAGAGCTTGTAAGTATCACCTGACACGGACTTCAGCACGCCGACTAGCAGGTTATCTTTTGTCCTGTAAAGTTTCTCCTCGAGTATTGTATAGTTTTGCCTCAGTTCTTTCTGCAACTTTTTTGCTCTGACCTGCTTTTTGATGAAACTTTCCTCTGCACATGCCGCCCTTTCTCGCAGGTGTTGTAAAGCAGCTTCTTCATGAACCGGTTCCAACGCAAAATCCCCCGCATCCTTTAAGGTAACCGTATAGGCCGCAGTTGTTATAGAACCACTTGTTAAATGGTGCACAGACTCCTTTTTATACTTGCCACACAGTTCTGTTAACTTCAGGGTTTGTGCTTCTGCCAAGCATGGCAACAGAAATATAAGCAACAGGAGGTTTTTCATGGATGCTATACTTTATACTTGCCGGAACCTGGATTTGAACACGCTGCCCATACTTTATCTGGAATATTACCGCTAGATTACACCCGTTGAAGAGACACTATAAGCTCACCAGACTTTTTAACTTTCTAACCTTCTAACTTTCCATCTCCTCCTGCCCCATCAGTTCCAGCAGTTCCGAGAAAGTGGCTACCAGTTCCGAATGGTCAGCATCGGGGAAGGCACTTTGGCAGCGCTTGAGAAAAACGTCCTGCTCGCGGAGGGTGTGCAGATCGGCCTCTTCCTCCACCTGCTGCTCTAAGGTTTGGGCTGATTTCTGAATAAGTGGCGGACGGTGAATGAGCAGTTGCAGCTCGTCTTTTTTCAGGCTCAGCACCTCTTCCAGTTGCTGGTTCAGGTCGGGCAGGTGTGCTTCCAGCTCCAGTTGTATTTCGGCCCAGGCCGTGAGCGCATAGGCGCTGTTATCGTATAAAGCTATCTGCTGCTTCACCTTCTCCAGCGGGCCTTTAAAGCGCACCAGTTGGCGACATACGGGTATTGCTACCTCGCGCAGGTCATTCAGTTGGCCCTCCTCAAAATCAAGTATAAATACGACTTTCTTATCGGTTACCTCGCTAAAGCTAAGCGGAATGGGAGAGCCCGAATAACGGACGTGGTGGCGGTTATTTACTTGCTGCGGGCGGTGCAGGTGGCCCAGGGCCACATAGTCGAACTCCTGCGGAAACTGGTCGGCACCAATTTGCCCTAGGTTGCCCACGTGGATTTCCTTCTCGCTTTCGGAGGCCGAGCCGCCGGCGGCAAACAAATGCCCCATGGCCACCACGGGTATACTTTGCTGTTTATACTTTTGGATGTGCGGCACAAAGGCCTGGTAATGTGCGGCGATGCCCTGCTTGATGCGCTGCTCCCGCTCCTCAAAGCTCTCGCCGGGCACCGACAAACGCACGTCGCGATCGCGGAGGAAAGGCACGGCACAGACCGCCAGCTGCAGCTCCCCCTGTTCGTTTTTCAGCTCGATGAGTTCGTCCAGTGGATCAGAAGAGGCCCCTCCGATGACGTAAATGTTGAAGCACTCAAGCAGCTCTTTAGGGGCATTGAGGGTGGAAACAGAATCGTGGTTGCCCCCTGTGATGATGATGTGGCGGCAGCAGGTGGCGCATACTTTCCGCAGAAAGTCATAGTATAACTTTAGCGCGGTATTGGAGGGAGCGCCGCTGTCGAACACGTCGCCGGACATGAGCAGCACCTCTACCCGCTCCTGCTCGATGGTTTGCAGCAGCCAGGTCAGAAAATGCTGGTGTTCTTCAGTGCGTTCGAGGTTAACGAGGCGCTGGCCCAGGTGCCAGTCTGAGGTGTGTAGTACGCGCATAGCTCTTCTTCTCCAAATCCGCCTAAAGATACATCAGAATATAGGAATATGGCAAGAAGTTTCTGCTGATAATCACCCTGAAGTATAAAAGTATGGCAACAGGAAAGCAGACTGATTTATACTTCAGGCACAGAAAAAGGGGCAGCAATAGCACCATAGCCGTTCTCTGCCCCTCTATTGTGGATTTTATACGTTTATTCCTGCCCGGTTTCGGTGGGCAGACCTGCTTCTTTCAGGGTTTGGTAGCCGCCAAGGTCATAGATGTGCTTAAAGCCGGCCTCTTTCATGAGTTCGGCGGCCTTGCCGCTGCGGTTGCCCGAGGCACAGTACAGGTAGTATACTTTGTTTTTATCCCAGTTCTGGATGTCCTGCGCAAACTCCCCGCCCCTGAAATCCGAGAGCGTGGCACCATCCAGGTGGCCGGCAGCATACTCCTCAGGTGTGCGCACATCCACCACCACTGTTTTGCTGGTTAGCCGCTGCTCCTTAAACTCGTTTGGCGTTAGGCGCTGCACCTGGGCCGGCACCTGCTGCGGGGTGCGGGTGCAGCCAAATGTGAGCACTGCCAACAGGGTTATGATAACTATTCTCATATCTTATACTTTCTTGCTGATGCTATCCTGTAAAGATAGGTATCCTGTGCTATTTATACTTATACTTTGGCACGAAAGGTAAAGCCATTGCAGGTACTATAGCTTGCCATGTATGCAGCTGATAATGGTGGTAACGGCAGCATTGCTGAGCGAGTAGTAGACATTTTTGCCTTCGCGCTGTGTCTCCACAAGGCCTTTGTCGCGCATGTTGGTCAGGTGGTGCGACAGCAGCGATTGCTCTATCTGCAGCACCTCCTGCAACTGGCTCACCGATAGGCGCTCCCGCTGCTCCAGCAGGTCTATGATACTAATCCGTACCGGGTGCGCCAAACACTTCAGCACATAGGCAGCCCTCTCCAGCTTCTTCTGGTCCACCCGAACTTTTAACTTATCCATGCAAGGGTAATCTGTAATATTAGGTTGAAAGCATACATGAACATATTTTCATATACTGTACTTTAGTACAATTTCCATTTGCAGAAAGTTCCTGCCGCCGGACTTAGGAGTATACCTTAGTCCTGATTGGAAAGTATAAAATCATGCTGCTGGTATAGCTGGTTAGAGCGTGTTCACTTGCCCCAGATCTTGCCGTTTGCTATTCTGTTTTCTGCCTCTGCTTGAGAGGTATGCAAGTCCCGGTATCATGCTGTTAGTTGCCTTGGCGACACCTATTGCTACATCAGGATAAATTTTAGATATGGATTGAACTTTATGAAGTTCTGTATAGTTCGGGCTATAACTTTTTCTTACATGAAACCCTAACACTTAACCACTTAGCCTTTCCAAGCTAATGAAAACAACTTTTACTACTGCCTGCAAGGTGGCTATACTTTGCTTCACCCTTCTTATCAACACCTCCGCTACTGCCCAAATCAGCATGGGGCCACGCATCAACAGTTACAGCCAGGACTTTAACGGGTTGCCCGCCTCAGGGACTGGTGTCTGGGAAAGTGGTGCATATTATTTTCCCGGATGGTCTGTTTATCGCTCAATAGCGAATAGCCTGATAACTGCCAACAACGGCTCCGGTAATACGGGAGGTCTATTGAGTTATGGGGCTACAGGCTCAACTGAACGGGCTTTGGGTTCCATAGCATCCCTTAACGCCGGTGAGTTCATGTATACTCTGCTCCTGCAGAATAATACGGGTACAGCTATCCAAGCAGTAGAAGTAGATTATACTGGTGAACAGTGGCGTCTCATCAATAAAAGTGCTCCACAGCACCACCTTACTTTCTGGTATGCTATCAGTAGCGAGATTACCGGGTTTGACACTTCTTTCAAATCAAATCAGGGTTGGACAGAAGTGCCAGCGTTAAAGTTTAGTGGTCCCAAATACGGAACAGATGGCGGGGCACTAAACGGAAATGCTGCAGATAATCGGGAATTACTGCGGTCTGTATTGCAAATAGAGGTTCCTGAAGGCCATTACCTCATGCTTCGCTGGCTCGATAAAGATGAAAAAGAATCCGACCACGGCTTAGCCATTGACGATGTAACAGTGACCTGGCACACGCAACCCCAGCTGATGCAGATGCCGGCACCACTTCCGGTGGAACTGGCCTACTTTAGAGCAAGCGCCAGTAAGGAGCATGTCACGTTGAGGTGGCAAACCGCCAGCGAAGACCAGAACAGTCACTTTGTAGTAGAGCGCAGCCACGATGGAAAACTCTTTGAAGGCATTGGTATGGTAGCCGGCAAAGGAACTACGATAGTCACCACTAATTATACTTACCTGGATCTGGTGCCGCTGCCTGGTACCTCCTACTACAGGCTGAAGCAGGTGGACGAGGATGAAACTTATACTTACTCTAACATTGCAGCCGTTACCCGCTCGGTAACACAGGAAGTGGCGGTTTTCCCTACCATCACCTCCCACAAACTGGAAATTAGCTCCGGATCAGGCGTTCGGCAGGTAATGGTGGTAGATGCCATGGGCCGCAGCCACCTGGAAGAGCAGTTACAGAGCGCTATAACAAAGTATAGTTTGGACGTAAGCAGGCTGGAGCGTGGCACGTATGTGCTTGTGCTGCTGGACACCGATGGCAAACGCCACGTGAGAAGGTTTGTAAAGCAATAGCAGGCGGGGTTGGTTGCGGCATGTTCGGCTAATTTCATACCTTTGGCTTTTCCAGGCCACATAAATATGAAACTGAACTTGACAACATCCTTCTACAAAAGCATTACAAACATCGCCCTTATACTTTGCCTCTGTGCAATGGCCTCTTGCCAGCCAACGGAAACAACAGACAGCGCAGAAGCCGGTGCCGTAGCCGAAACAGCGACAGCAGCAGCAGACACAACAGCAAAGAGACCCGCCCCGGAGTTTTTCGTGATACCCGAGGATATGGTTCGGAAGCGTGTTTGGATTTGCGAGGATAATGTGTCCGACATTTTCCATGTGCAGCACGATTGCCCTGTGCTCGTTAAGTGCAAGGGCTCGTTCCGGAACCTGCTGTTGCCACGCGCTATAGAAGATTATGGCCGCTACAACTGCCAGGAGTGCAGCAAAGACCTTGATAATATATTTGATAAAGACGCTGTCCGGGAGATGGGCGCGTAGCAAAAAGCCCCTGCTTTGGCAGGGGCTTTTTGCTTACTGCACTACGGCAGATTTATCTCATAGTAGAGCTACTTTTTTCCGTGCAGGATTAAGAGCGGCACCTTTGCCTGGTAGGTCATGCGCTCGGCAAGGCTCTGCGTGAACAGGCTCTTCAGAAATCCTTTCTCTCTTCTCACCATCGCCAGCACATCACCGCCAGCCTGGTTATAGAATTCCATCAGCCCCTCGTCGCGGTGCCTGTTTACCAGCTCCTGAAACGTGAGCGGCACATCCGGGAAAAGCCCCTGCATTTCCAGCCTGAAGGCGGCAGCCTCCTCGCCATCCTGCTCCCCCGGCTTTTTAACAATGTGCACCACATCAATCTTGGCTCCGAAGCAACTGCCCAGCTGTACTACCTCCCGCATCGCTGCAATGTCCTCCTCACTGTAATCCGATGCGTAGACGATGCGCTCCACTTTGGCTGGCGCGGCGTCCCGAGGCACAGAGAGCACCGGGCATTTCACCTCTTCCATCACGGCCTCAGTATTGCTCCCTATCAGCAGTTCTTCCATGGTGCTGTCGCAGCCGGTAGTACCCATCACAATCAAATCGTAGTTCTCCTGCTTGCTCAGTTGCTTGGCCACATCCGTTAGGAGCGCCTCTTTAACCAGGAAATCACAGGTAAAACCGCCGTCGCGGTTGGCGCCATACGTTTCTTCCAGATGTAGCACGGTTGCTTTCAGTTTGTCGGTAGCGTTGCGCATCTGCTCCCCCAGCAGCTCGCTTGCCACCAACGCCGTTTCGGACGTGTCTACAATAGGCAGGTGCACCACGTGCAACAGCGTGAGGTGGGCCCCCGCGTGCTGGGCGATATGCACTGCGTACTCTACGGCTTTATCCGACGTGCCGGAAAAATCCGTAGGACATAGTATTTTGTTCATTCTCGTGTTGGTTGTTTTAGTGCATGCTTGATTATATCAACATATTACTATCTATAAAGGAAATATACAATGGAACAGCTGGTATTTTTTTAACGCTCTTTAGAAATGCCAACCGCAGGTTGCACTACAGACACTGTTTCAATTAAAAGTCCAATTACTACCATATAGCAACGCTACTAGTTTTACGGCAATTGGTACAAAAAACAAAAGCCTCACCCGAACAATGTTCACCGGTGAGGCTTTTATACTTTTCAATTTATCAGCCAGTCATGAGCGCGCCGCCCGTCGCCTGCTCCTGGTTAGTGCCCTGCAGCAAGCGCTCCAGCATCTCCCGGGCCTCCTGGCAGGTATCCACATGGTACTTCGCCACAGAGGACGCATTACCTACCTTTATGGTGTAGGCGTTGCGCGGCATAGCTTTAAAGATATCCTCATCGCCCCAGTCGTCGCCCACGGCCATCACAAACTTGTGCGGGAACTTGCTCAGCCAGTAGCTTGACGCCTTGCCTTTGTTTATCTCCTGGGCCTTCACCTCCACGGCCATCTGCCCATCCAGCACCTGCAGGTTGCTGTTGGTAGCCAGGAAGTTGAGGTGGCTCACCAACTCACGGGCACGCAACTCGCCCAGGCCGGTTTCCACGCGGCGGTAATGCCACACCAGCGAATATTCCTTCTCCTCGATAAAGGAGCCGGGCGTGCGGTCAACGTACAGGTCCAGAATCAGGCGGATGTCTTTTTTCCAGTCATCCATCAGGCTGAGCATGGTTTGCCAGCCCGTGCCACGCTGTTTTATCCAAACGCCGTGCTCGGCAATAATATCGATGTTGAGGTGGCCCAGCCAGTCCTGCATGGTAGCTTTCTCGCGGCTGCTCATCACCACCACCCTGTTCTTCGGATCGTTGCCCAGGCGCTCCAGCAGGTCCATCAGGTCATCATCGGGGCGTGCCATCAGCGGCCGGTTGCGGTAGTCTACCAGGGCGCCGTCATACTCCAGGAAGAACAGGCGCGAGCTGGCCGACTCGTAGGCGTTGCTCATCTCCAGGAAGGTAGACTCGTCGAGGTAAGTGGTAGCCAGCGACAGCTGCTTTATCTTGACATAAGACAGGCGGTCCATGAACATGCTGACCCAGTGATGGATGTTGTAGCGCTGCAGCGACTCCTGCATGTTGGCCATGTGCTGCACCTGCTCCTCTTCCGGCATCGTAAGCGCCTGGTAGATGGACTCCACCATCTGGTTGATATCGTTCGGGTTGATGAGAACGGCGTCGGAAAGCTCCTTGGAGGCCCCGGCCATCTCACTAAGTATAAGCACCCCTTTCTTGTCGAGCTTGCTGGCCACGTACTCCTTGCACACCAGGTTCATGCCGTCGCGCATCGGGGTTACGAGCGCCACATCGGCCATGCGGTAGAAGGCCGAAAGCGTTTCCAGTGGGTAGGAGCGGTAAAAGTACTGGATTGGGTTCCAGCTGATGTGGCTATACTTACCATTGATGCGGCCCACCAGCTCGTCCACCTCCTCTTTGAGCTCTTTATACTTCTCCACTGCATCGCGGCTTGGCACCACCAGCATCAGCAGCGTTACCTTGTCATGAAACTCGGGGTATTTCTCCAGGAACAGCTCAAAGGCCCGCAGGCGCTGCGGGATACCTTTCGAGTAGTCGAGGCGGTCGATGGAAAGTATGATTTTTTCGGCGTTGAGGTTGCTCTTATAAATCCGCTCGCGCTTCATCACTTCGTCGGTAGCGGCAGTGCCCGCATACTTCTCATAGTCGATGCCCATCGGGAAGGAATCGACCAGGAGCGAGCGGTTTGGCGTGTTGACCCAGCCATGCATGCTGCCATAGCCCACAATGCGGTTCACCGAGCTCAGGAAGTGGCGCATGTCATCATAGGTATGGAAGCCAATGAGGTCGGCCCCCAGCATGCCCTCCAGCAGCTCCTTGCGCCAGGGCAGCAGGCGGAAAACCTCGTAGCTGGGGAACGGAATGTGCTGGAAAAAACCGATGGTGCTGTCGGGCAGCCGCTCGCGCAGCATGCTTGGCAGCAGCAGCAGCTGATAATCGTGCACCCAAATCGTATCCTCCGGACCGGCCTGCGCCACTACCGCCTCACAGTACTTCTGGTTCACTTCCACGTAGGTTTCCCAGAGCTGCTGGTCGTAAATGGCATACTGGCTGAAGTAGTGGAAAGTGGGCCAGAGCGTCTCGTTGCTGAAGCCTTCGTAGAACTCCTTTATCTCGGTTTCGGTCAGAAAAACGGGGCTCATGTTCTCCCCTACCAGGTCAGAGGCAATCTGCTGCTGCTTCTCCGGCGCTGTCACCACCAGTCCCGGCCACCCAATCCAGAGGTTATCCCCCTGTTTATAGATGGAGCCCAAGCCGGTAGCCAGGCCTCCCTCACTTGTTTTGTAGCTCAGTTCCCCGTCTTTCTCTTGCAACTTTACAGGTAGCCTGTTCGATACGATAATCAGTTTTGCCATGCTCTGTGGTAATTTCCCCGGCAAGCAGTGCAGCAGGTAGATTAGCTGTGTATAAAGTACTGCAGTTTGCGCCGGGTAATTGTTTTTTCCTGTGGTTGATACACATCAACCTACCTCACATACGTATAATCAGCGCAGCACGTTCTATAATATAGGAAAATATATATTGACGGATGATTAGCAGGTACTTGCCCTGTGCCAGACCATCTTATTCAGAAAGTGTACTTTCGCCGGCAAGTATAAATCATGGTGTCCCCGGTTTACATACTGCTCCTGGTGCTGCTGTGTTTAAATCAAAAGCATTACTTAGGCAGCAGGTTGTGCCGGCCTGGTTTGCCGCTGTAGCAGGGCTTTCGTAACTTAGCTTCTGCCCTTATAAAAGCATTAACTATGGATTTTTTCGATGGTATCGACCCGACGATTGTAGATTGGGTAATCATACCTGCCCTTATTTTCTTAGCCCGTATCTGCGACGTTACCCTGGGCACCCTCCGCATTGTGTTTGTCTCAAAAGGCAATAAGGTAGTGGCCCCCATACTTGGCTTCCTGGAGGTGCTTATCTGGCTCGTGGCGATTACGCAGGTGATGGAGAACCTGGACAACGTGGCCTCTTACCTGGCCTGGGCCGGTGGCTTTGCGATGGGTAACTTTCTGGGGTTGCGGGTGGAGCAGAAGCTGGCGCTGGGGCAAATGGTGGTGCGCGTCATTACCGTGGAGCCGGCCGATGAGCTTATCAAGCGGCTTTCCGGCCACGGCTATCGCCTTACCTGCGTGGATGCCCGCGGCACCCGCGGCAAGGTAAACCTGTTGTTTATGATCGTGAAGCGCAAAAAGCTGCAGCACGTGCTCGATATTATCCGCAGCTACAACCCGCAGGCGTTTTACTCGATAGAGGATGTGCGCTCCGTGGCCGATGTGGAGGTGCCACAGGCCAAGGAAGAGCGCCAGGTAAGCTTGTCGCGGTTTTTCCCGCTCAGAAAAGGAAAGTAGACAAAATTAAAGTATAGCTTTTCCTCTCGTGAAAAGTATAAGCTTCCGTTACTATATCATCATACAGTATAGCGCCCCGCCAAAGTATAAAATATACTTTGGCGGGGCGCTATTTATACTTTGCCCGGCGTATTTTTTCTACTGATGCTGTCCATTCGTCAGCTTAAAGTATACCACACTCAGCGGCGGCAGCTTCAGGGTCATGGAGTGGGCCTGGCCATGGAACGGCTCTGCCATCGTCTGCACCGGTTCCAGGTTGTGCACATCGCTGCCGCCGTAGCGCCTGTCGTCGGAGTTGAAGATCTGCACCCATTTACCGGCATGCGGGACGCCGATGCGGTAGTGCTCGTGCAGGGCCGGCGTAAAGTTGCATACCACCAGTATCTCCTCCTCCGGCTTGTCAGCCTTGCGCAGAAAACTCATCACCGAGTTATGGGCATCGTTCAGGTCTACCCACTGGAAACCCTCCGGGCTGAAGCTGTGCCGGTACATGCCGGGTTCTGCCTTGTAGATAGCATTTAGCTCGCGCAGTAACTGTTGTATGCCCTGGTGGTTAGGATACTGCAGCAGGTGCCAGTCCAGGCTGCTGTCGTGGTTCCACTCACTGCCCTGGGCAAGCTCGGCTCCCATAAACATGAGCTTGCTGCCCGGGTGCGCAAACATGTAGGCATAGAGCGCACGCAGGTTGGCAAAGCGCTGCCACTCATCGCCGGGCATCTTGCCCAGCAGGGAGCCCTTGCCATGCACCACCTCGTCGTGGGAGAGCGGCAGCATGAACCTTTCCGAGAAAGCGTAAACCAGGCTGAAAGTGATCTCGCCCTGGTGGTAGCGGCGGTAAATCGGGTCTTTGGAGAAGTAGTGCAGCGTGTCGTGCATCCATCCCATCATCCACTTCATGTTAAAACCAAGCCCGCCATTTTCCACCGGACCCGTTACGGCAGGCCAGGCCGTAGACTCCTCTGCAATGGTAAGCACCTCGGGGAAGGTTTTGTGCACCGCCTGGTTGAATTCCTTCAGCAAGGAGATCGCCTCCAGGTTCTCGCGCCCCCCGTGCTCGTTCGGAATCCACTCGCCTTCCTTGCGGCTGTAATCCAAGTATAGCATCGAGGCGACAGCATCCACCCGCAGGCCATCCACGTGGTATTTATCCAGCCAGAACAAGGCGTTACTGATCAAAAAGGAGCGCACCTCGTTGCGGCCGTAGTTAAAAATGTAGCTGTTCCAGTCCGGATGGAAGCCTTTGCGCGGGTCAGCGTGCTCAAACAGATGCGTCCCGTCGAAGTAGGCCAGCCCGTGCTCGTCGGAAGGGAAGTGCGAGGGCACCCAGTCCATGATAACGCCGATGCCGTGCTGGTGCAGCACATCGATCAGGTGCATCAGATCGGTTGGGGAGCCCAGCAGGCTGTGCGCCGCAAAGTAACCGGTAATCTGGTAGCCCCACGAGCCGCTAAACGGGTGGTGCATCACGGGCATCAGTTCCACGTGCGTGTAGCCCATCTCTTTTACATAGGCAGGTAATTCCTCAGCCAGTTCGCGGTAGGTGAGCGGGCGGTTGTTGTCCTCGGGCTTGCGGCGCCAGGAGCCCAGGTGCAGCTCGTACACGCTGTAGGGCTGCGGCTGGCCCGCTTTGTTTTTACGCTCCTCCAGCCAGGCCTGGTCCTGCCACTCATACGTTAGTTCGCTCACGATGGAGGCGGTTTGCGGCGGTACCTCGCGGCAGAAGGCAAAGGGGTCGCTCTTCTCCACGTGGTAGAGGTGGTATTTGGATTTGATGTGGTACTTGTACATCATGCCCGTGCGCACGTCGGGGATAAACCCTTCCCAAATACCCGAACCGTCCTGGCGAATGTGCAGCTGGTGGCTCCCGCGGCTCCAGCCGTTGAATTCGCCCATCACTGATACCTCCTCTGCGTTCGGAGCCCACACGGCAAAGTATGTTCCCGGCCGCCCGTGCATCTCCATCGGGTGCGAGCCTAGCTTCTGGTACAGACTATAGTGCTTTCCTTCCTTAAACAGGTAGATGTCGAAGTCCGTGAGAAGACTGGCATACCACACCGGCTGGTCCGGCTGCTGCTCCGCCGGTGCAGTCACACCACCGGCCTCCGCTGTCTTGGCGGCAGGGGCTTTGGCTTTGGCGCGTGTGCGGGTTTTGGCTTTCACCACCTCCTGCCCCCCCTCCTTAGCAGCTACCTGCACCGGCACCTCGTCCGCCTTCTTGGGCCTCCCGCGCTTCTTGGCGGGCGCGGCTTCCGGTGCTGTCAGGGGCAATCCCATTTCGGCGGCAGGAACCTCAGCTTCCTTTTTGCGGCCCCGCCTGGCGGCGGGCTTGGCTGCACCCGCAGTTTCTTCAGGGGCCAGCGGCTTCTCCTGCGCTCCTCCTAAAGCACCTGGGTTGGCCTCGGTTACTTTGTTTTGATCGGTAGTCTCGGGGGTATTGGGTTCTTTTCTCTTAGCCATTCTTATACTTTTTCATGATGTACTTGATGCCTCTGATAGGGATGAGCACCCAATCCGGACGGTTATTCAGTTCATAGCCCAGCTCATAGATCGCTTTCTCCAGCAGGAAAGTATGGATGAGTGTCTCAAAGTCCTCTTCCTTGGCCGGTACAATGCCAGTACCCATGGTTTTGCCCAGGTAGGCGTGCATGTAGAAGCCGCTGGCATAGTGGTACCATTGCTCGGCCCAGGCCTCCAGGTAATCCACATCCTCCTTGCGCAGCCCCTCCTCCTGGAACAGGGCGCTGTAGGCGGCATAGTGGAACGAGCGGATCATACCGGCCACATCGCGCAGGGCAGAGCGCTTGAGACGGCGCTCACTGAAGGAGCGGGCCGGCTCGCCCTCAAAGTCGATGATGTAGAAATCCTTGCCTGTGAACAGCACCTGGCCCAAGTGGTAATCGCCGTGGGTCCTGATCTTCTGGGTATCTATCTTATGGGCAAAAATCATCTTGAGGCGATCCAGGATCTCACCGCGCATCTGCAGCACCTCCTCGGCCTCTGCGCGCACCTGCTCCGACAGCTCCGGCAGGTGTTTCTGCAGGCTATCGAAGTTGCTGCGCACCAGCGAGGTGAGCGAGGAATAAAGCGAGCGCTGGTAGTGCAGCGAGAAGTTCTCCGGCACAAAGTCCTTGTTACCGTTGATGGAACCGAGCGCCAGGTGCATTTCTGCCGTGCGGCTGCCCAGCAACTCCAGGCGTTCCACGTGGGCGCCGCCTATCTGCAGCTGCACCTCCTCCGGAATCTCAGTGAAAGCCAGCGGCCGCGACAGGGAGCCGGAAACCGCATTCGCTTTCAGGCGCTCGGTCTGCGTTTTCAGGCGCTCGTAAAGGCGCTTGAGCGAGTCGCCGAAGTAGCTCCAGGCATCGCCCTGGTTGGGCACCAACTCCTGCAGCATCATCAGCACCATAGGCGGTTTGTTGCCCTCTTGCTGCTCCAGCGAGCCCAGGTAGCGCGGCACATGTTCAAAGCCCACCTGCTCGGTCAGCATCTGCACCACCTCCACGTCCGGGTTCAGGGTGCGGTCCAGCTTGCGGTATATCTTCATGAAGAAGGCGTTGTTGTATACGATGGACGTATTGCTCTGCTCAGCCGACAGGATTCTAGAGGTAAGAGGTCCTTCCATGTTCTTCAGTTCCGAGGCTACCTCCCGGTGGCTGTAGCCCACCAACTCTGCCCCCTCGTGGCGAAGCTTCTTGCGGCGCACCATCAGCTGCAGCAGCATCTGCCGGAAATCGTCGCTGTAGAGGGCGTCATACAGGATACCCTCTTTCCCGTCTATACTGACGCGGGCAATAACGGCATCAGGGCAGTGGTCGCGCAGCTGCTGCTCCAGATCGCCGGCGGCAAAGGCTATAGGCAGCTGGTATACTTCCGGCAGGCCTTCGTTGTAGCTTACCTCCACAAACAGCAGGGAGGCGCCTCCCCCTTTCAGCATCGGCAGCGGCATGTTCTGCACCACCTGCATGCGCTGCAGCGTGCGGGCCTTGCCTCCAAACCAGCGGCGCTGCCAGATGTAGTTCGGCAGCACGCGGTTCTCCAGCTCGCGCAGGGTGCGGGCATCAAACGGCTGCCGGAGGTTGCCCATTTTCAGGGCTGGCCTGGCCTGGTCCTGCACCGACTCCTGCACGACCACCTGCGGCCGCAGTTCCATCCAGTAATAGCCGTGGCCGCTTATGGTAAACAGGTATGGCTCGTCTTTTATACTTGGGAACTTGTTTTTGCTGAAAACCTCCATCGGAATGTAGCCCTTGTACTCGCGCAGATCCAGCTCCACTGCCTCCGGGAAGCGTGACAGGTTGGCTATCACCAGGATGGTCTCGTCCTCGTACTCGCGCACGAAGGCCAGCACCTTGGCGTTGCTCGGGTTGAGGAACTTTATACTTCCGCGGCCAAAGGCTTTGTAACGCTTGCGCATGTTGATGATGCGGCGCATCCACCACAGCAGGGAGTTGGCGTTGTGGTTCTGCGTCTCCACGTTCACCGATTCATACTTATACTCCGGGTCGATGATGACAGGCAAGTATAACTTCTGCGGGTTGGCGTCGGAAAAGCCGGCATTGCGGTTGTCGTTCCACTGCATCGGGGTGCGCACGCCGTCGCGGTCGCCGAGGTAGTAGTTGTCGCCCATGCCGATTTCGTCGCCATAGTATACCACCGGCGTGCCTTTCATCGAGAAGAGCAGCACGTTCATCAGCTCTATCTTGGCGCGGTCGTTGCCCAGCAGCGGAGCCAGGCGGTGGCGTATACCAAGGTTGATGCGGGCCATCGGGTCCTTGGTGTATACTTTGTACATATAGTCGCGCTCCTCGTCGGTCACCATCTCCAGCGTCAGTTCGTCGTGGTTGCGCAGGAACATGGCCCACTGGCAGCTCTCGGGTATAGCCGGCGTCTGGTTAAAGATGTCGATGATCGGGTAGCGGTCCTCCATCTTCACCGACATGAACAGGCGCGGCATGATGGGGAAATGGTAGTTCATGTGGCACTCGTCGCCGTTGCCAAAGTAGGACGCCGAATCCTCAGGCCACATGTTGGCCTCGGCCAGCAGCAGCTTGCCGCTATACTTCTGGTCCACGTGGGCGCGCAGCTTTTTGAGGAAGTCGTGCGTCTCGGGCAGGTTCTCGCCGTTCGTTCCCTCGCGCTCAAACAGGTAGGGCACGGCATCCAAACGGAAACCGTCCACCCCCAGATCGAACCAGTAGTCGAGGGTCCGGAACACCTCTTTCTGCACGGCCGGGTTGTCGTAGTTCAGGTCGGGCTGGTGCGAGAAGAAGCGGTGCCAGTAGTACTGCCCAGCCACGGGATCCCAGCTCCAGTTGCTCGGCTCATAGTCGGTAAAGATGATGCGCACATCCTTATACTTGTTCGGGTCGTCGCTCCACACATACCAGTCGCGGTACTTGGAGCCCTTCTTGGCCCTGCGTGCGCGCTGGAACCAGGGGTGCTGGTCGGAAGTATGGTTGATGACCAGCTCGGTAATCACTTTCAGACCACGCTTATGCGCCTCCCGCACAAACAGCTTGAAGTCCTGCATGGTGCCGTAGCTCGGGTTGATGCTGAAGTAATCGGCAATGTCGTAGCCGTCGTCGCGGAGGGGCGAGGGGTAAAAGGGCAGCAGCCAGATGGCGGTCACGCCCAGGTCCTCGAGGTAATCGAGCTTCTGCATCAGGCCCTTGAAGTCGCCTATGCCATCGCCGTTCCCGTCTTTAAAAGCCTTGATGTGCAGCTCATAGATGATGGCGTCTTTGTACCAGTGGATGTTGTCGTCAAACTCGAATTTTTCGTCTGCCATAATTGTGGTCAAAAGGGTTCTTGCTTATTCGTTGGTGTGGTGGTCGGATGGTAGCCAGGTATCGTCTAAATTATCATGTCCCATGCCCGGGTTGGCCTCTTCGATACGGAACACGTGCACAGGCATCTCGTGCGGGCGCAGTTCCACGAAGTTGTACTCACCGGTCCAGGTATACTTGCGCTCGGTCAGCAGGTCGTGCACCAGGTACTGCTTGTCGGATGGCATCTTCATTTTCCAGAGGGGCACTTTCACCCAGCCGCTCTGCGTGTTATGCGGGTCCAGGTTCACGACCACGAAGATTTTGTTCGTGTAATCGCTGCTCCACTTGGCGTAGCTGAGTATGGCCTGGTTGTCACAGTCGCCGAAATGGATGTTCCAGGTGGTTTGCAGGGCCGGGTTTACCTTGCGGATTTTGTTGATGAGCGTGATGACCTCGCGTATCTTGGTCAGTTTGCCCCAGTCCCAGTGCCTGATTTCATACTTCTCCGAGTCATAATACTCCTCCTTGCCCGGCACCGGCTGGTTGATGCCGAACTCATACACCGGCCCGTAGAGGCCATAGTTGGAGGAAAGCGTGGCCGCCATCACCACGCGGGTAATATGCGCCGGCTCGCCGCCCTCCTGCAGCGCATAAGGCAGAATGTCGGGCGTGTTGGGCCAGAAGTTGGGGCGGAAATACTCGCGCAGTTCGGTCTGCGTCAGCTCGGTCATGTACTGGCGGATCTCCTCGGCGGAGTTGCGCCAGGTATAGTACGTATAGGATTGCGTAAAGCCAATCTTGGCCAGGCGTTCCATCACGCGCGGGCGCGTAAAAGCCTCGCTCAGGAAGATCACCTGCGGGTACTGCTTGCGGATATCGGCTATCACCCACTCCCAAAAATTAAAAGCCTTCGTGTGCGGGTTATCCACCCGGAACACATAAACGCCCTGCTCAATCCAGTGCACCAGCACACGCTTAAGCTCGCGCCACAGATTCGGCCAGTCCTCTGTCTCAAAGTTAACGGGCAGCACGTCCTGGTACTTCTTGGGCGGGTTTTCGGCATACTGCACCGTGCCGTCGGGGCGCCACTTAAACCACTGCGGATGCTCCTTCACGTACGGGTGGTCCGGAGAGCATTGGATGGCAAAGTCCAGGGCCACCTCGATGCCGTGCTCCCGCGCCTGCTGCACAAATTCACGGAAGTCGTCTGGAGTGCCCAGCTCCGGAAGTATGGCATCGTGCCCGCCCTCTGCCGCACCAATGGCCCAGGGCGAGCCCGGCTCGCCCGGCTCGGAGGTAACGGAGTTATTCTTGCCCTTGCGGAAGGCGCGGCCAATGGGGTGGATAGGCGGTAAATAAATGGTATCAAAACCCATTTCGGCTATGCGCGGCAAGAGTCGGATACAATCCTGGAAGGTGCCGTGGCGGCCCGCCTCCTGCCCGGCAGAACGCGGAAAAAACTCATACCAGGCGCTGAACAGCGCTTTCTGGCGCTCCACTTCCAGCTGAAGGTTTTTATCGTAGGTGGTTACGTTCTCTTTCTCGCAGCACACCTCCATCAGCTCGCTCACATCGCGGCCGGTGGCAAAGGCCACATCCTCGGCCACCGAGTGGCTGTTGCGCAGCTGCTCGGCCCATTTGCGCAGGCGCTTCTGCTGGCCAGGCTTGGATTTCTCGGCGGCGGCCTCCATGAGTTGAGCTCCTATCTGCAGCTCCACGCGCACGTCCTGGTTGGCCTCATACTTCTTCTTCAGCCCTTTCTGCCAGGTATAAAAGTGATCTACCCAGCCCTCAATGGTATACTCGTAGCGGCCCATCGCATCCGGGGTGAAAGAGGCCTGCCAGCGGTCGTTCCCAAGAAACTCCATGGGCACTGTCTCCCATTTTCGGCGGCGTGTGTGGCGGTACAGCAGCCGCGCCTTCACCTCATCATGTCCATCGGCAAACACATCGGCGGTAACGGTTATCTCCTCTCCCACTACCCTTTTTGCCGGAAACCTGCCACCGTTTATCTCAGGTTTTACATTCTCAATTACTACACGTTTTGTTCCTTCGAGCTGTTCCATTAAGCGTTGTTTATACTTTACCCGTTGTACGTACTTATCCTGGATAAATATGTTTCGTTGAATATTTCGAGACAGCCTCCCAAGGCTTGCCGGCGATCCTGGCATTCCCAGCCAAATCACCAAAAAAGAGGCCTTGCCATACTTTTACACCGGAATAACGGACAACCTATTACCCGCAAAGTCAGTTAATACGTGCTGAGTTAATTCACGTTTTTATGGCCATACTAAGAGAGATAGGAGCGCATTATTCGCCGGAGAAGGAAGGCACCGTTTTTACCGTTTGGGCCCCAAAGGCAAAGCAGGTGGATGTATTGCTGCACAAGCCCGAGCCCATACGCGTGCCCCTTCAGCAGGAAGCCATGGGCTACTGGACTGCCCTGAGCGAGTTTGCCAACCCCGGCACGCGCTACACCCTTATACTTGACGAAGAGACAGAGCGGCCCGATCCAGCCTCCCATTTTCAGCCCGACGGCGTGCATGGTTCCTCTGCCGTAGTAGACCATACTTCCTTTGCCTGGACCGACAAAAACTGGAAGAACCTGCCGCTGCATGAGTACATCATTTACGAGCTGCACGTGGGCACCATTACCCCGGAGGGCACTTTCGAAAGTATGATAGAGAGCCTGCCGGAGCTGAAGGAGCTTGGCATCACCGCCATCGAGATCATGCCGGTGGCGCAGTTCCCCGGCAGCCGCAACTGGGGCTACGACGGCGTGCTTCCCTTTGCTGTGCAGAATTCCTATGGGGGTCCCGAGGGGCTGAAGAAACTCGTCAATGCCTGCCATGAGCAGGGAATAGCGGTGGTGCTGGACGTGGTCTACAACCACATGGGGCCTGAAGGGAATTACCTCAACGACTTCGGCCCCTACTTCACCGACAAGTATAAAACGCCCTGGGGTTCGGCCCTGAACTTCGACGACAACCACTCGGATGCGGTGCGCAACTACTTTATCCAGAATGCCCTGATGTGGCTGCGCGATTACCACATAGACGCCCTGCGCCTGGACGCCGTGCACGCCATTTACGACATGGGCGCCCGCCATTTTCTGCAGGAGCTGCAGGAGCACGTGCAGGAGCTGGAGCAACAAGTCGGCCGCGATTTTATACTTATCGCCGAGAGTGATTTGAACGACGTGCGCCTGATAAACCCGGTAGAGCGCGGCGGCTACGGCCTGGATGCGCAGTGGAGCGACGATTTCCACCACGTGGTGCACACCCTGGTCACCGGCGAGCAGGAAGGCTATTACGTGGGTTTCGGAAAACCCGAGCAGCTGGCCAAGGTGATGACAAAGGCCTTTATGTACGACGGGCTCTACTCCGAGCACCGCCACCGCACCTTCGGCAGCAGCACCGAGCACAACCGGGCCGAGCAGTTTGTGGTCTGCTCGCAGAACCACGACCAGGTGGGCAACCGCATGCTGGGCGAGCGCCTCTCCGAACTGGTGGATTTTGAGACGCTGAAGGTGGTGGCCGGGCTGGTGATACTTTCGCCTTTCGTGCCGATGCTGTTTATGGGCGAAGAATATGGCGAGAAGAACCCGTTTTTATATTTTGTGAGCCACGGCGATGAGGAGTTGATAGAGGCTGTGCGCAAAGGGCGCCGCGAGGAATTCAAGAGCTTTGCCTGGCAGGGCGAGGCGCCGGACCCGCAGAGCGAAGACACCTTTAACCGCTCCAAACTCAGCCGCAGTTATACTTCTGATGCCCGGCAAAACCAGCTCCGCGAGTTTTACAAGCGCCTGCTGCAGCTGCGCAAAACCTCCGTCGCCCTCCAAAGGCCCAACAAAGACAAGGTTTCGGCCCGCCTGGATGCCCAGGAAACCGTACTACACCTGGTGCATCAGACAAAAGAGCCAAACCTGTACTGCCTCTTCAACCTCAGCGACGCGGAGCAGAGCACCACATTGTCCCCGGCCCTGGAGACCTCCGGCAGCTGGAAGCCCGTCCTTCATTCCGCCTCGACAGCATGGGGCGGTGCGAACGCAAACTTACCCGGGACGATAGAGCATCAGTCGGAAGTGACGCTGCCTCCAAAGTCGTTACTTATACTTCAACAACAGCAATAGCCCATGAACAAGTATATCTGCATACACGGGCACTTTTACCAGCCGCCCCGCGAAAACCCCTGGCTCAACGAGGTGGAGCTGCAGGAGTCTGCGGCCCCCTACCACGACTGGAACGAGCGCATCTCCGACGAGTGCTATGCCCGCAACTCCGCCTCGCGCATCCTTAACAGCGACGGCAACATCATCGACATCATCAACAACTACAGCTACATCAGCTTTAACTTCGGCCCTACCTTGCTGGAGTGGATGCAGAAAAAAGACCCGGAAACGTACCAGGCTATACTTGATGCCGACAAGCAAAGTATGAAGCGCTTCTCCGGCCACGGCTCGGCGCTGGCGCAGGTATACAACCACGCCATCATGCCGCTGGCCAACGAGCGCGACAAGCACACGCAAGTCATCTGGGGTATCTACGACTTTAAGCAACGCTTCGAGCGCGCGCCGGAGGGGATGTGGCTGGCTGAAACCGCAGCCGATATCCCAACGCTGGAGGTCCTGGCCGAGTACGGCATCCGGTTCACCATCCTGTCACCCTACCAGGCCAAGGCTTTCTGTAAGATCGGGGACAAGGATTGGACGGATGCCAATGGAGGCAGCATCAACCCGCGCCGCCCCTACCTGTGCAAACTGCCCTCGGGCAAGGAGATTGTGTTGTTTTTCTATGACGGGCCGGTGTCGCAGGGCATCGCCTTTGAGGGGCTGCTGTCGCGTGGGGAGGATTTTGCCGAGCGCCTGAGCAGCACCTTTGAGGAAGGCACCAAAGAACCGCAACTGATGCACATTGCCACCGACGGCGAGACCTACGGCCACCACCACCGCTTCGGGGAGATGGCCCTTTCCTACGCCCTTCATCACATACAGGAGGAAAAACTGGCGCAGGTAACGGTGTATGGCGAGTTTATGGCCAAGTACCCGCCAAAGTATGAGGTGCAGATCATCGAGCCCAGCTCGTGGAGCTGCGCGCACGGCGTGGAGCGCTGGCGCAGCAACTGTGGCTGCAACACCGGCAGCCACCCCAACTGGAACCAGGAGTGGCGCAAGCCCATCCGCGAGGCCTTCGACTGGCTGCGCGATGAAATCACCCCGCTTTATGAGCAGGAGCTTACCAAGCTTGGCGCCGACCCCTGGTCTACCCGCAACGATTATATAGAGGTGATCATGGACCGCTCGGAGGAAAATGTGACTGCCTTTATCAAAAGCCATACTTCCCGGGAGCTCACCCAGGAGGAGCAGGTGCGTTTCCTGAAGCTGATGGAAATGCAGTACCATGCCCTGCTCATCTACACCAGCTGCGGTTGGTTTTTTGATGAGGTAACCGGCATCGAAACCGTACAGGACATCCTCTATGCCGCCCGCGTACTACAGCTGGCCCAAAACCTGGGCAGCCGCGACCTGGAACCTGAATTTGTAGAGCGCCTGCGCCAGGCCAAGAGCAACTACCGGGAGCGAGGCGATGCCGCCGCCAGCTACATGCGCACGGTGAAGCCGACCATGATAGATTTGCTGCGCGTGGGTGCCCACTATGCCGTGGCCTCCCTGTTCCGGGAACAAGGCGAGGTGATGGAGCTCTACAGCTACGCCGCCACCTCCGAGGCATATGAGTACAAACAGGCCGGCCGGCAGAAACTGGCGGTGGGGCGAGCCCGCATCAAGAGCAAAATAACCTGGGAAGAGTTAACCGTCACCTTTGCCGTGCTGCACCTGGGCGACCACCAGTTGTTTGGCGGGGTGCGCGAGTTTATGGGCACGGAGGACTATGAACGGCTGTCGCAGGCGCTCAATTCGGCTTTTGACCGCGGCTACGTCAGCGAGGTAATCATGCTGCTCGACAAGCACTTTGAGTCACACAACTACTCGTTCTGGCACCTGTTCAAGGATGATCAGAAAAAGATACTCGACCAGGTGCTGGCCCTAACCATGGAGAACCTGGAAAACGACTTCCAGCAACTCTACGACAACAACTACTCCCTCATTTCGGCCATCCAGACCATCGGCATGCAGATGCCGCGCCCGCTGCAAACCACCGTGGACTACATCGTGAACACCCGCCTGCTGCACGAATTTGAATCGGAGCAGCCCAGCCCGCAGGAGGTAAAGCGCCTGCTGGAGGAAGTGCAGCGCATGGACGTAACGCTCAGCTACGAGGACCTGGAATTTGCCCTGACGCAGCGCGTGGATCAGATGATGAAAAAGCTACAGGAAAACCCGCAGGACGAAGCCACCATGAACCTGCTGATAGAGCTGCTGGAGGTGGTGTCGGACTCCAAACTGCAAACCGACTATTGGCAGGCCCAGAACATCGCCTTCCGGATGCAGCAGGATGGCTACCAGGACCTGAAACAACGTAGCGAGCAAGGCGACCAGCAGGCTAAAGCATGGATCGAAAAATTTGAAAAGCTCTACCAAAACCTCAACCTGAAAGTATAACTATGACCTATATCCCCTCGGGCACTTACCGTGTGCAGATTTCTCCAAAGCTAAAGCTCAGCGACATCAGGCAGCTCATCCCGTACCTGCACGAGCTAGGCGTTAGCACCATTTATGCCGCCCCATTTTTCTGCGCCCGACCCGGCAGCGAGCACGGCTACGACGTTACCGCCCCTTACGACATCAGCCCGGAAATCGGCACCAAAAAGGAGCTGCAGGAAATTGCGTTGGAGCTGAAGCGCCGAAACATGGGTTGGCTGCAGGATATCGTGCCCAACCACATGGCTTTTCACCCCGACAACGTTTGGCTGATGGACGTGCTGGAGAAGGGGCCGCAGTCGCACTTTTATACTTTCTTCGACATCCACTTCCACCACCCGGACTTCAGCGGGCAGGTGATGGTGCCGTTTCTGGGAGAGCCGCTGGAAAAGGTGCTGGAGCAAAACCAACTGGAGCTAAAACTGAGTGATAAAGGCATCACGATCAACTACTTTGACAACGCCTACCCGCTGTGTGTTTCGTGTTACCGGCCCTTGCTGGAGGAAGCGCTGCAGGTGTCGGGCAACCCCGAGGTGACGCCACTGGCGGAGCGAAGCCTGAAGGAGCTGGCTCTGCATGAGGCTGAGGAAAGTATAAACCCGGCTGCCTGGGGCAACTTTAAGCGGAAGCTGTACAAAAACGAAACCCTGCGACAGGCGCTGGAGCAGGTGTTGCAAAGTATAAATGGCAAGGAGAAGAAGCTGCGGAAACTGCTGGACAGGCAGCACTTTATACTTTGCCACTGGCAGGACACGGAGCGGCAGATAAACTACCGCCGCTTCTTTACCGTGAACGACCTGATCTGCCTGCGCATGGAGAAGCCGGAGGTGTTTGAGCAGTACCACCAGTTCATCAAGCAGCTTTGCGACCAGGAGCTGGTGCAGGGGCTGCGCGTGGATCACGTCGACGGCCTGTTTGACCCGGCTACTTACCTGAAGCGCCTGCGCCAACTGGCCGGCCCGGAGCAGTATGTGGTGGTGGAGAAGATTCTGGAAGGCGAGGAGCACATGCCCGAGAACTGGCCGATACAGGGCAACAGCGGCTATGACTTCCTCGCCTGGATAAGCAATCTTTATACTTCCGCCAGCGCCCGCGAGCCGATCACGCAGGCCTATAGCCGCCTGGTAGCCGATGCCGCCACCGACTATGAGCAGCTGGTGTTCGACAAGAAGATGTTCATCCTGACCAGCTACATGCAGGGGGAGCTGGAGAATTTGCTGCGCCTGCTACAGGAGCGCCAGCTGATACCGCTGGAGCCGGAGGAGCAATGGCGAAAAGCCCTGGCAACGCTGCTGGCCGCCTGGCCGGTGTACCGCATTTACAGCAACGACCTGCCTATCGCCAAAGAAGAGATGAAGGTGGTGGAAGAGGCGTTTGAGGCAGCGCACAAGCAAGCTCCGGCTTTGAAGGAGCAATTGCAGCACCTGCACTCGCTTTTTATGCTGGAGCCGGAGGACACCGAAAGCCGGAAGCACCACAAGTTATACTTTGTGATGCGCAGCCAGCAGTTTACGGGACCGCTGGCAGCCAAAGGCGTGGAGGACACGACCTTCTACAACTATAACCGGCTGATCTCGCTCAACGAGGTGGGTAACAGCCCGGAAATATTTCACCTGAGTCCGCAGGATTTCCATGAGCGCATGATGTACCGGCAGCGCACCTACCCGCACTCCATCAACGCCACCGCCACCCACGACACCAAGCGGGGCGAGGACGCCCGCCTGCGCCTGAACGTGCTGACAGAGCTAGTTGAAGAATGGGAGCAGAAGGCTAAAGAGTGGGTGGAGATCACCAGGAAGTATACTTCGGAGCCGGTGGAGAACGATTTATACTTTCTACTGCAAACCTTGCTGGTCGTGATGCCGCTGAACGGCGAGGTAGATGAGGCCCTGGTAAAGCGGGTGCAGGAGTACCTGGAGAAAGCGCTGCGAGAGGCCAAGAACAAAACCGACTGGTCGGCGCCGAACGAGAAGTATGAGCAGGCCATGAAGGACCTGGTGCAGCAGTTGCTGGTGCAGGATGAGGACTTTATGCACTCCTTTCAGCCGTTCTTCCTGAAGGTGGCGCACTATGGTTGGCTTTACTCGCTTGGCCAGACGCTGCTCAAAATTACCTGTCCCGGCGTGCCGGATGTGTACCAGGGCACCGAACTGTGGGATCTGAGCCTGGTAGACCCCGACAACCGCCGCCCCGTGGAGTACGACCTGCGCCGCCGCTACCTGCAGGAACTGCAGCAAGCCGAGGCACAAAGTATAGAAAAGCTGCACGAGGAGCTGTTGCACCATCCCGAAGACGCCAGAGTAAAATTATACTTGCTGCACACAGCCCTCACCACCCGCCGCGACCTCCAAACCCTCTTCGATAAGGGGGATTACATTCCGCTGCAGGTGCAGGGGCCAAAACAGGAGCACGTGCTGGCCTTCGCCCGCCACCACCAGGGGCAGTGGGCGCTGGTTGTTGTGCCGCTGTTGTTGGTGAGCCTGGTGGATAGCCACGATTTGCCGTTGGGCCAGGAAGTATGGCAGGACACGAGTATACTCTTGCCGGACAACGCTCCGAAAGTATGGCAACAGGCACTGGGCAACGGTACTATAAATGCAACCAATACCCTGTCGGTGACGGACGTTCTTAAAACGTTCCCATTAGCACTCTTAACTACAGAATCGTAGTTATTCGTTGGGCATCATATAAATAAGAATTGCGATGACTATTAAAGAGGCGATAAACAATATCATTGAAAGAAACGAAGAGATGTCACGCTTTTTAGAAGATGAAGGGAATGATTACTCTCTTGACGTAGTTGACATAGCAGCCTCAAAGTATGTAGAGTTACTTCAGAAGTGGAATTTTAATTTAGGCCTAGGCTCATACTTTGCCAATATCCTCTTGGTGTTAAATGATGAAAAACTTATCACTCAATTTGACCTACAGGATGTAAGAAAGCTATATGAAAGTCTTTTAGATTTTCAAGAATGCAATCTTGACAACTATGTTGACTTGGCACATTTTGAACATGCTATCATGGACAACAGTGAACATGCCAAGCAAATCACTTTGAATGGTATTATGATGGCAAAACGAAAAATTGAAGAGCTTGAAAGTTTGCTCAAGCACATAGAAAGAGAAAAGTAAATTAAGAACATTGCCCGACCACATGTATATTCTATGCTTTCGCACGTCTTCTACACCAGTCCGTCAATTTTTATTAATTATTAGCTACCTGCTCCCTAACCTTCTAACTTTTAACTCAAAAGCTCCAAAGTATGGCGTCTCCACAACTCTCTAACTCCCAAACTCTTTAACTCCCAAACTCTACCATGATTGTACCTCAACGCAGCGCAGGCATTTTGCTTCACATCACCTCCCTTCCCTCCCGCTTCGGCATCGGCGATTTGGGGCCGGAGGCGTTTAGGTTTGCCGACCAGCTACAGGAGGCGGGGCAACGGTACTGGCAGATCCTCCCGCTCAACCCTACCGAGGTTAGCACGGGCAACTCGCCCTACAGCAGTCACTCGGCCTTTGCCGGAAACCCGCTGCTCATCAGCCCGGAGGAACTGGTGCACGATGGCCTGCTCCACAACAAGGATTTGCAGCACAAGGAGAAGTTTGACGATGCCCGCGTGAATTTTGAGCAGGTGACCAGGTATAAACTGAAGCTGCTGCGCAAAGCGTACCAAAACTTTAGCGAGGAGCTGCCGGACGTGCTCTGGAAAGATTTTACAACGTTTCAGAAAGAGCAGAAGCTTTGGCTACAGGATTACGCCAATTTTGTGGCCTTCAGGCAGCATTTCAAAAACAAGAACTGGACGAAGTGGCCCGGGGAGATAAAGTGGCGCGACGAGCAGGCCGTGGAGCAGCTGGCTGAAAAGCTGCGCGAACAGGTAGAGTATGAGATGTTTCTGCAGCTCCTGTTTTACCGCCAGTGGCAACGGCTAAAGGAGTACTGTCTCAGCAAAGACATCCTTTTCTTTGGCGACATGCCCTTCTACGTGAGCCACGACAGCGCCGACGTCTGGAGCCACCCTGGTATTTTTAAGCTGGACCGCGATGGCAAACCCACCGCTGTATCGGGAGTACCGCCAGACTATTTCAGTGAGACAGGGCAGCTGTGGGGCACGCCGGTGTTCGACTGGCAGGTACTGAAGGAGCAGAATTTTGATTGGTGGCTGCACCGCATCGAGCACAACCTGCGTCTGTTCGGCCTACTCCGCCTCGACCATTTCCGGGCTTTTTCGGCTTACTGGGAAGTACCTGCCGGCGAGGAAACCGCCATTAACGGCAAGTGGGTGAAAACGCCCGGCGCTCCGCTGCTCAAGCTGTTGCAGCAGCAGTTCAAGGAGTTACCGATTGTGGCCGAGGATTTAGGCGAGATAGACCAGCCCGTGCGCGACCTGATGGCGAAGTTTAAGCTGCCGGGCATGCGTGTGCTCTTGTTTGCCTTCGGCGAGGACCTGCCGCAAAGTCTCTACGCCCCGCACAACCACACCCAAAATAGCATCGTGTATACCGGCACCCACGACAACAACACCGTGCGCGGCTGGTACGATAAGGACGCCTCCCAAGGTGACAAGCGCCGCCTGCGTGCCTACAGCACCCACCGCGTGAACCAAAGCAACGTGCATACTATCCTGAACTGGCTAGCGTATAGTTCAGTCTCGCAGCTGGCCGTGCTGCCCATGCAGGACGTGCTGGGCCTTGGCAACGAGCACATCATGAACAAGCCCTCCACTGGCAACGGCAACTGGGAATGGCGCCTGCAACCCAAGCAGTTCACACAAGCCCACATACAGGAGTTGAAAGATATGGCTACCCGGTACGGCCGCTGGCAGGATGAAGAAACGAAGGAAGTATAGCTGAGGCTATACTTTTTTATGTTTGCTGGAATAATACTCTATTGTTAAAGGAGTATAAGCTGGAGGATTTGAAGCTGAATTACTCCAGATATAGTGCTTATAAGTATATGCTTGCATTTATAAAATAGTTAGTGGTCATTATTAGATTATGAAGATATACGACGAATACAAATCAGAATTTATAGAAATACAAAGGAATCATTCTGAAGACTACTATTACCCAAGTGTCAATTTGGAAATAAAAATAAAGACTAGAATTCTTGAAGCAAACATTGAAAGCATTTGGGTTGAGCGAAAAAACATTGAAGCTTTTATTGATAACTTAACAATTCTAGATGAAACTAGAAAAGGCAAGGCCATCTTAGTAGGAATGTCGCCTGAGCGCTTTAAACTAGAATTAGTTGGCATTGATGATTCTGGACATCTGGGAATAGGAATAAGGATTGAAAATGAAAATTTTTCAGAAACCGGTTATAATAATGTGATTCAAACCGGATTTAAAATTGATGCGGGGCTTATTTCTTTATTGATTACCGACTTAAAAAGAATAATAAAGAACCACTAACAACACCTGCAAAGCTCCAACTTACATTTTAGCCTAGTCCTTTACCACACACCACTCATCTAAAGTATGATTTATAAGATTGACGTAGAAGATCTGGAAAGTATAAACCACTTGATTTTGACGCGAGTGTTCAGTTCGAGGATCTTCAGAGCTTGAGTATAGAAGCGCCCATCACGTTCCAAATAGAAAGACGGTGCTTTGAAAATGTGAAAAGGAAGAGGTTTCTGTTTTGGACCAGCACCAGTTTTGGCGGTAAAACATCTGCCATCACTTTATCAGGAGTAACAAAAATTGAGCTGGAAGGTATAGACGAGAGGTTTAAGGACAATCACTTTATACAACAGTTTACCTATGATGCTGTAAACGATGTTCTTGCCCTGCATACCGTTTTCGGCTTAACAGTAAAGTTTACCATCGGCAAAGATTTTCAGGGAGAGTTAGCTGATTTAAAGGATAGCAGCTTTGGTGCCGGCATACTGCTTGGCTCAAAAGGCTTCACCGAAGAAGAGTGGGAAATGCTGAAAATAAACCAAACGTAGCCAGACCTATACTTTGTGTCCCGCCCGCATTTGGTATGCCGTGTTTTTCACTTCTGTTGTTTTTTGAGTAACTTATGAACCACTCATCACAACCTACATTTGACCAAGCAAAACCAATCCACCATGGACGAAATCATAAAAGAAGACATCAAACAGGAAGTATTTGACCTCTACGATGACTACGCGCACAACCGCATCAACCGCCGCGACTTTGTGCAGAAGCTTTCCGTTTATGCTGTTGGTGGCCTGACGGTCGGTTCGCTGATGAGTTTCCTGATGCCCGATTACCAGGGCGCCATTCAAATAAAGGCGGGAGATCCGCGCATCAAATCAGAGTACATCTACTACCAGTCGCCAAACGGTGGCGGCAAGATAAAGGCCCTGCTGTCGATGCCTGCCAGCGGCAAGAAGAAACTGGGCGGCATTGTGGTAGTGCATGAAAACCGGGGCCTGAACCCCCACATAGAGGATGTGGCCCGAAGAGCTGCTCTGGCAGGCTTTGTCTCCATTGCCCCGGATGCCCTCTCTCCGCTTGGCGGCTACCCCGGCAACGACGATGAGGGCCGCGAACTGCAAAGCAAACGAGACCGGAACGAGATGCTGGAGGACTTCATTGCCGCTTACGACTACCTGAAAAACTATACCATCTGCAATGGCAAGGTAGGCGTGGTGGGCTTCTGTTTTGGTGGCTGGATTTCGAACATGATGGCTGTGCGGATTCCGGATTTGGCAGCGGCTGTGCCTTTTTACGGTGGCCAGGCTCCCCCCGAGGATGTACCGAAAATAAAGGCGCCCCTGCTGCTGCACTACGCTGAGCACGACGAGCGCGTGAACGCCGGCTGGCCGGAGTATGAAAAAGCACTGAAAGAGCACGGCAAAACGTATAAAGCCTACATTTATCCCAACACCAACCACGGCTTCCACAACGATACCACGCCCCGTTTCGATAAAGAGGCAGCAGAACTGGCCTGGACACGCACCATCGACTTCTTTAAGAAGAAGCTGAGGTAAGTATAGCTGGACAGGTTCCTGCTATCAGGATTCCAGGCCTCCCCTATTGTAATTTATACTTTCTGACAGCAAAAAGCCGTGGCCGGTAAACCTTAGGGAATACCGGCCACGGCTTTTTGCATTTACTTTATACTTTCAGGAGCAGTTATACTTTACCGACCGCTTAACCTGCTTACATACTGTTTGTTATCATCAGGTAAAAGCTTATATTAGTAACAAGCATGGTAACAAACGGTTTTACTCCTACCCTCTAACCCTCACAAACTATGGCACAGCAAAGCATACAAACTGTTCTTGGCTCCAAGGCACACAATTTCGCCCTGGTGGATATGGTTTCTGATAAAATCGTGACGCTGCAGGACGTGGCCTCGCCCAAGGCTACGGTTATCATGTTTATCTGTAACCACTGCCCTTACGTCAAGCACATCCTGCCGACACTGGTGCAACTGGCCGCAGAATATAAAAGCGAGGGCGTAAACTTCGCCGCCATCAATGCCAACGATGTGGCTGTTTCGCCGGAAGACGGGCCGGAGCAGATGAAGCAGCTGGTCCGGGAAATGCAGTTTCCTTTCCCCTATCTCAACGACCAGACCCAGCAGATAGCGCGCAACTACCAGGCCGAATGTACTCCTGAGTTTTTCGTGTACGACGGCAGCCTGCGCCTGGCCTACCACGGGCAGTTCGATGGTTCCCGCCCCAGCAACGACACACCTGTAACGGGCGAGGACCTGCGTCAGGCATTGGATGCTCTCCTGGAAGGTAAACCTGTGGCTGAGGAGCAGCTCCCCAGCATTGGCTGCGGCATTAAGTGGCGGGCGCTGAACCCGGCGTAGGCGGCAAATCCCGCTTATTTTCGTGCACCAGCTCGGTCATGGCCGAAACGTGGTCCAGGTACTGCGAAGTATAGGCATCGTTGGCGGCGTGTATGTACATGGTGGTACCACCTTTTACTGCCCCGATGATTGCCTCATGATCCTCCATCGGGATGGCAGGGCAACCCAGGCTCCTGCCCAACCGGCCGGCCTGTTCAATAAATTCCTCCGAGGCATACTCAGCGCCGTGCATCACAATGCAGCGCTCCCGGGCATTGGTGTTGTAGCCTTCGTCCATCCCGTTTAGGCGCAGCGAAAGGCCGTGCTTGCCGTAATAGATATCCTCGGTCACGTAAAAGCCAATGCTGCTCATGAACGATTTGTTCTCGTTAGAGAACTCCGTGGCAAACTCCTGCCCGGAGTTCCGGCCGTGCGAAACATAGGTGTTGTACAACAGTTCCTTTTTCTCCACATCTATCACCCAAAGCCGCTTCTCGTTCGACGACTTCGTAAAATCCACAATGGTGATATAAGGTTTGTCTGATACCTCGTTGTTATGGCGCATGTTGTAAAACCCGGTAAGCGCCTTGTTAAATACTTCGAACCGCATTCCGGCCTCCTGCAAGCCCATCGTGCTGTACAGGTTATAGGCCACCTGGTTAAAGTGCATCAGCCTGATATTCGTCATTTTGCGCTTCAGGGTGGCAGCATCCGGGTGAGGCATGGCAGTGCCCTGGTTCACGGGTGTTGCCAGCGGCGTCAGTATAAGTGGCGCAAACAGGGGCAGCATTTTGCGGCTCAGTCTGCGGCGCATGTATCTCCATCTCGGCTTTCTCATATCTCCACAATTTTATACTTATTGGTTTTACGGGATGGCTTCGGCACGGTTTAAACTATGGCACGTGCACCTCATCTTTTACAAACAACTATACCACAACAGCTTATACTTTCAAAGGCACCATTTTTGCCTGTATCCGTGTTACTTATACTCAGTAAAACACTCTCTACATGTATCGAAACAGACGCAGCTTTACAAGCGCCCTATTTTATACTTTTCTGATTTTTATACTTGCCGGCTGTAGCCAGCAGCAGACCTTGCGCGGTGTGTTTAAACACCAGACGCCACACGAGAAATACGCAGCCAAACTAAAGGATGCTAACCTGCATGAAACGGCCCTGGGGCAACAGTGGCTACAGGCCAGCGAGCAGGCGCTGCAGGACTCCATTACCATCACCCTGCCTTTTAAGGAAACCGGCTACTTTGCCGCCGACAAACCCCGGGCACTGGGCTACCGCATACCGGCCCAACGCGGCCAGCGCCTTATCGTGAACCTGGAAGTGCAGGCCCGGGAGCAGTTGCAAGTGTTTATGGATTTGTTCGGGACAGAGGGCGGAAAGCCCAGCCACGTTGTCGCTGCCGATACGGCTGCCACTACACTGGCCTATGAGGTGGAGGAAGACCAGCAACATATACTTCGGGTGCAGCCAGAGCTGCTGCGAAGCGGGCAGTATACCGTTACCATTCAGGCAGCGCCCATACTTGCTTTTCCGGTGGCCGGCAAGAGTAGCCGCCACATTGCCAGCATCTGGGGTGACCCGCGTGATGCCGGTGCCCGCAGCCACGAAGGGATTGACGTATTTGCCAAACGCGGCACGCCAGCCATTGCCGCATCAGACGGCATCGTGCGACAGGTAGGCACCTCGCCACGCGGCGGCAAAGTCGTATGGCTCACCGACCTTAACCGCAGGCAAAGCTTGTACTATGCCCACCTCGACAGTCAGCTGGTGCAGGTGGGGCAACAGGTAAAGGCAGGCGACACGCTGGGGCTGATCGGCAACACGGGCAATGCCCGCACCACTGGTCCGCATTTGCACTTCGGGATTTACCGCTACGGCCGCGGTGCCACCAACCCTTACCCGTACATACACCAACCCACTGCCCCGGTGCCGGCTGTTAAGATAAACGCTGAGTTGGTGGGCAACTGGGTTCGGGTACGAAGCCGGAATGCCAATGTGCGATTACAGCCGGGAGCAACATCGGGCGTATACCGCACGCTGCCGCAGCACACGCCCCTGCAGGTTACAGGCGGCACTTCCGATTGGTACCGGGTGGCCCTGCCGGATGGGAAAGAGGCCTACATTGCCAGCAGCGTGGTAGAGCCCGCCAAGCAGCCGGTTAAGTATAAAAAGCTCGCCTCCGATACCGATTTGCTGGACCAGGCACACCCGCAGGCCGCCGCGAAAGACAGTTTGCCCGCCGGCGAAAGTATCGTCATACTTGGCAGCTACCAGGGCTTCGACCTTGTGCGGAACGAGGCCGGGGAAATGGGCTGGGTTCATCCGCAACAGACGGTGAGTGTACGGTAGTAAGGGTTAAGTCTGCTGTTACGGTCTTCTGTGACAGTGCTTTTGCAAAGTATAAACCCCTTCCAAACCTCCCCTGAAAACAGGGGAGGGAGTTCTGCAATACCGGGTCCAACCACCCCTGGCCCCTCCTTGTCTAAGGCGGGGAATTTCTGCAAACGATTACATCCCCCTACCCCCTTCAAAGGGGGACTCTGGCTGAGGCTCCGTTAGCCGTAGCTATCGACCTTATCCCAGCCTTTGGGTGGAGCGCCTTGTAGATTTCTGGTTTCGCTTCAGCGATATTGCGACGCAAGGAGCAAAGGAAATGTACACCGCGCGATGCCCGAAGGCGAGGCCTCCCGGCCTGGGAGGGCAGAAAGCGGGAGATGAAACAATAGGTATGTAAGGCTGGAGGATGAACGGCGGCTAGCAAAGATTGCTTGTGTCAAGCGGAAGGAAGCAAGGGCTAGTAAAGTATAAACCGGAAAGTATAAAAGCATGTATGATTGCGCGGATTTAGAAATCTACAGCAGAAGTAGTTTCGGACAAGGAGGACCGGAACAGCGGAAACACCAGCAATTTCACCTTTTATGCCTCCACAATAAACGATAATTGTTAACTTTACAGGCTCAAAACCTACCCTTAGTTGCCTTTGAAATTAGCTGCGATAGATATCGGATCGAATGCGGTGAGATGCCAGATCTCCAGTGTACTTAACCAAAACGGGCGAGTGTTTTTCAAAAGAGTGGAGTATGTGCGCTATGCTATCCGCTTCGGCGAGGATGTATTCAGCTCCGGCTACATCAGCGATCCGAAAGTAGAGAAATTTGTAAAGCTGCTGCATGCTTTTCAGCTATTGCTGGATGTGCATGACGTGGATTACCACATGATTTGCGCCACCTCGGCCATGCGCAACGCCTTCAATGCCCAGGAGATAATCGATCGGGTACAGCAGCAGCTCGGCATGGAAATCCAGGTAATAGACGGGGAAATGGAAGCCGAACTTATCAACAAGGTTATCTATAACTTCCTGGATGAGCAGCGCAACTACCTGCACATCGACGTGGGCGGCGGCAGCACCGAGTTTAACATCTATGTGAACCGCCAGAAAGTTGCCTCGCAGTCCTTTGAGCAAGGTTCCATTCGCCACATGCAGGGCCGCGACTCAGAGGAGCTGTGGAACAGGATGAAAGTATGGATTGAGGAAAACGCCAAAAAGTATCACCTGTCGCGTGCGGTGGGCACGGGCGGTAACATCAACAAGATATTTGAAATAGCCGGTAAAACAGCGGGCAAACCCATCTTCCGAAAGCAGATAGAGGAGGTAGCCTCTTACATTGCCAGCCTTACCATGGAGCAACGCATCACCGACCTGCTCCTCAACCCCGACCGGGCCGATGTGATAGTTCCGGCCTCTGAGATTTACCTCTCCGCCATGAAGTGGGCCAAGCTGGAAAGTATGATTGTGCCTACTGTTGGCCTGAAAGACGGCATGCTGCACGCCCTCTACGAGCGCCACCATCCTGATCGCTTCATTATCAACAGCATCAGCTGAAACATTTAACAATTATCAGTAAACTCTTTACGCTTTATCATAACAAAAAAGGCTGCAGTATACTTCATCTGAAGGGCTGCAGCCTTTTTTTATTTATTGATAACTGATAATTGACAAATTATAGATGTTAGCTGTTCACGGTTAATTGCTCAAAAAGCTCGACCTCTTCCGTTGCGTAGGCCTTGTTGAAGAACAACTTGTGGATGTCCACTACTTCCTCGTTGGCGCCAGGTCGGCGCTTGATGTAGGTGCCGTCCTCGCGCATGATGTAGGAGTTGTGGTTGTCCTGCAGGTTGTAGTAGAGGATGTTGATTGCCTCCCGCTTCAGCTCCGCATTGGTTATCAGGAAGAGCGCCTCGATACGCCTATCGAAGCTGCGCACCATCATGTCGGCGCTGCCGCTGTATACTTTCGGGTCGCCGTTGTTGTGAAAGTAGTAAAGCCGCGAGTGCTCCAGGTACTCCCCCACTATACTTTTCACGGTGATGTTTTCGCTCAGGTCCTCGCGGCCAGGGCGCAGGCAGCAGATGCCCCGCACAATCAGCTTAATGGGCGCACCGGCCTTTGAGGCTTTGTACAGTTCATCAATGATCTCCTTGTCCTCCAGCGAATTAATCTTCACCACAATACCGCTCTTCAGGCCCTTTTTAGCATTGCGGGCCTCTATCCGGATCAGCTCCATCAACTGGGCGCGCATCGCCTTAGGCGAAGTCATCAGGTACTTGTACTCGTTCGGACGCGAGTGGCCTGTGATTACATTAAAGAACTCCGACACGTCGTGGGCGTAGATCTCATTTGTTGTCAGCAGGCTGATATCCGAGTATAAGCGGGCCGTTTGCTCGTTGTAGTTGCCGCTGCCGATGTGCACGTAGCGCGTTACCTTCTCCCCTTCCTTGCGGATGATCATCAACATCTTGGTGTGCGTTTTATACTTGCTGATGCCGTAAATCACAAAGCAGCCAGCCTTCTCCAGGCGCTCGCCTTCGCGCAGGTTTCGCTCCTCATCGAAGCGCGCCTTCACCTCGAACAATACCGACACGTGCTTGCCGTTCTCGGCAGCTTTTAACAGCGCAGCCGTGATGCGGCTCTGGTCGGCCAGGCGGTAAATGGTCTGCTTGATCCCCAGCACCGACGGGTCTTCGGCAGCGCGCTCCAGCAGGTTCACGACCGGCTCCATGCTGTTGTAAGGGTGGTGCAGCAGCACGTCGTGCTCCTTCAGGTACTCAAACATATCTACGCCATCGCTTGGCAGGCTAAGCGGCGTTACCGGTGCCGGCTGCTTAAAGCCCTTGTCGCGGAACTGGCGGTGGTTGATGATCTGCCACAGGCCGCGCAAATCCAACAGGCTGTTGATGGTAAATACATTAGCATTGTCGATGGTCCAGCGCTCCTTGAGGATCTTCATCATGAACTGCGACGGGTTGCGCTCGATCTCCAGCCGTACCACGCGGCCTTTCTTGCGGGTCTTCAGCTTCGATTTGATCTCCTGCACGAAGTCCGCCTCCAGGTCATCCGATTCCTCCAGGGTAAAATCGCCGTTGCGCGTGATGCGGAACAGGTTCGCTGACACGATATCCACATTGCGGAAAAGCTTTTTTATCTTCCAGCGCACAATCTCCTCTATCGGCACAAAAATGATCCTATCCTTACGGTTGATCTCGTAAAAGCGCGCCAGATTCTGCGGTATCTGCACAAACGTCACCCGGTCCTGCGGCTTGCCCTCGTCGGTGGTGCGGGTTACCACGCCGAAGGTCAGCAGCTGGTTCATCAGCAGCGGGAAACCATGGTAGTTGTCGAACACCATGGGCGTGAGCAGCGGGTAAATCGTGTTCTTGAAGAATGAATCGGCCTTCTTCTGCTCTATTTCCGTCAGCTCACTCACCTTCAGGATATCGAAACCGCCCTTGTGAAACAGGGGTTTTAGTTCGTTATTAAAGGTCAGGTACTGGTCATTCACGAAACGGTGGGCGTAGTCGAGCAGCTTCTTGCGGAAGGGCAGCTCGCGCAGCCCCGAGTAATCGAGGCGCTCCTTGCCGTAGTCGAGGTAGTTGTACAAGCTGCCTACCCGGATCATGAAAAACTCGTCGAGGTTGGACGAGGTAATAGCCATGAACTTCAGCCGGTCAAAAAGGCTCTTGCTGGCATCGCGGGCCTGGTCCAGTACCCGGTAATTGAAGCGTAGCCAGCTCAGGTCGCGGCTGATGTATTTACTTTTCTTTATTTGGTCAGAAACCTTACTGATAAGCATGTTTTCTCCTTATTTGGGGTCACTTAGGGTGTAAGCGCCCACTTCCATTCATAAACTCAAAATATAGGGATAAAGTATAGCTTAACCTCCATATTCACGGAATTTTTCTCAGCGGCCCGGTTTCCGCTTGCACCCGGGTCCGAATTGCTGCGTACAACAGGGGAATATCCTAAAAAAGCGCCATGACCTCAACCCTTGTAAGTCCTCCTGTTTTAGACGAGTTTCCGCCGCTGCCCCTCGGGGAGTGGGAGAAAACCAAAGACACGCTGCACCTGTACCTGCAGGTGGTGGGCAAAATCCGGCTAAAGCTGATGCCCCGCCGCAATCACTGGTGGAACGTGACGCTTTACGTGACCAGCCGCGGCCTGGGTACGGGCCCAATCCCCTACAAGTTTTATACGTTTGCGTGCGAGTTTGATTTTATAGCGCACCAGCTGCTTTTGCGCACCAGCACGGGCGCCGAAGAAAGTATAAAGTTGCAGGATGGGCTAAGCGTGTCGGCGTTTTACCTGCAGGTGATGAAGGCGCTGGAAGTGCTGGGTATCCAGGTGGAACTATTGGCCAAACCTTATGACAACAAAAGTACCATCCCCTTTGCTCAGGACCATGACCATGCCACTTATAACGCCGAGCAGGTGCACCGGTACTGGCGTGTGCTCGTGACCGTAGACCAGGTGCTGAAAGAGTTCAGCGGCCGCTTTTACGGCAAAACCTGTCCGGTGCAGCTCTACTGGCACCACCTCGACCTGACCGTGACGCGCTTTTCAGGCAAGAAAATCCCCGTTAAACCGGAGTCCAGCACCGTGGAGAAGGATGCTTACTCGCATGAGGTCATCAGCTTTGGCTTTTGGCCCGGCGATAACGATGTGCGCTTTCCGGCTTTCTACTCCTATACTTTCCCCTCCCCGGAAGGGCTGGATAAGGAACCGCTAGAGCCCAAGCAAGCCCATTGGGTAGATGCCAACGGCAGCCCGATGGCCATTCTCAACTATGAGGAGCTCCGCCTGCTCGACAACCCACGCCAGGCCCTGCTCGACTTTCTGGAAAGCGCCTACCAGGCCGGGGCCAAACGGGCCAAGTGGCCTGTGGAGGATTTGACGGTTCCGCCGTTGGAGGCGCTGTAAAGTATATGCTTGGCGAAAGCAAAGTATAAAGTATGAGCTTCGGTCGTTCTAAAGTATAAACCGTATCTTTGCCGCTTACAGGCACATTCTTTAACCCTGATACGCATGTCCTTTACTTCCCTTGGCTTATCGGCGGCGCTGGTAAAAGCGGTAGCGCAACAAGATTATACTTCCCCTTACCCTATCCAGCAACAGGCCATTCCGGCGATGCTGCAAGGCAAAGACATACTCGGCCTGGCGCAGACGGGCTCGGGCAAAACGGCCAGTTATGTACTGCCCATTCTGGAGAGGCTGCAACGCCAGGCGCCCACCACCAACAGGGCCGTGCCCGTTCTGGTACTGGTACCCACGCGCGAGCTGGCCATGCAGGTGGGCGAGGTAGTGAAGTCTTTTTCTGCCGGCCTGCCGCGCCCGGTAAAAGCCATGGCGGTGTTCGGGGGCGTGTCGATTAACCCGCAGATGATGAAGCTGCACGGCACCGATGTGCTCATTGCCACGCCTGGCCGCCTCCTCGACCTGGTGGAGCATCAGGCAGTGCAACTCTCTGAAGTGAAAGTACTGGTGCTGGACGAGGCCGACAAGATGCTGAATTTGGGCTTTAAGGAGGAGATGGATAATATTTTCGCCCTGCTGCCCACCCGCCGGCAGAACGTGCTTTTTTCGGCTACCCTGGATGAGGAAGTCGCTTTTCTGGTGGCCGATATCCTGCACAACCCCGTTAAAATTAAGATAGAGGAAGAGGCCGTTGTACCTGAACTGATTCACCAAATAGCCTATCAGGTGACCGCGGAGCGTAAAGGGCCGCTGCTGCGCTACCTCATCAAGCAACAGGACATGCAACAGGTGCTGGTATTTGCCTCTTCTATTCGCACGGCAAATAACGTGGTGGGCAAGCTGGTGAAGAATGGCATCGAGGCCGCCGCGTTCCACGGGGATAAAAGTCAGGGCGCCCGTACGGAGGCCTTGCGCCAGTTTAAGGCGGGCAAACTGCGCGTGCTGGTAGCCACCGACCTGGCGGCACGCGGCATCGACATCAAGTTTCTGCCACACGTAATCAACTACGAGCTGCCGCGTTCCCCCAAGGACTATGTGCACCGCATTGGCCGCACCGGCCGCGCCGAAGCCTCCGGCGAAGCCATTTCGCTCATCTCCCCGGAAGAAGAGCATCACTTCAAAGTAATCCAGAAAAAGATGGGCCAGCGTGTACCTTATACCCCGACAGATGAGCTTGACCTGGCTGGTTTTTGAGTTAACAGACTTAGTCCTCGACAGAAAGCAGCCTTTGAAGAACGCTTAAGGCAATATTTTCTACACTAACACTTAGGCTCGGATGTGCTGCACGTCAGGGCGAAGTTTTCCTGTAATACCAATATTGAACAAGTTGTGCGCCTTAGCTTGTGCCCTCGCTCGCCTCTGGCGCGTGTGCGTCATTTAATGGAGCCCGCCTTTATACTTATACTTATACTTATACTTATACTTATACTTATACTTATACTTAAAGCGACCAGAGGCCGCCCTATAGCTTACACTCGCCAGAGGCAAGCGAGGGCACTGATGTACGCAATACTGACTTGGGATTGGTATAAAACCACCGCAGGATTTACGAAGTATACTTTCACCAACCACGCCGTGTGGTTAAGCGCCTACACCAGCAAGTATGGCGGCTGATGGTTCCGTTCAAGTATAGCTTTGTGATGCCCTATTTTTGTAAAAAGACTTCTCTTGCACTGTACCTGTTGCTGCTTTTTACCTTTCTGCTCTCTCCTGCTGCACCGGTTGCAGCACAAACGGAGGCCACCAAACCTGCCCTTAACCTGGGGCTGCGCACCCATTACGGCTTTATCATCCCCCACTCCGACGCCATCCGGGAAGTATCGTATTCCCACCCCCGCGCCCTGGAACTGGACCTGAGCCTGCACTTTACAAGCGAAAAGGCCTGGCAATACCTGCAAGGCTACCCCCGGCTGGGTGCCTCCTTCTCCTACATCAACTTCGATAACCTGCAGGTGCTGGGCGATGCTTATACGTTTATACTTTATGTGGAGCCTTTTCTATCGGCGCACCGGCGTTTCAGCCTGTCCTTTCGGTTTGGGGCCGGCCTCTCCTACCAAAGCAATGTCTACGACTCCATCAGCAATCCGCAGAACCAGTTTTACAGCACCAAAATAGCTTTCCCGCTGACGGCAAACCTGATGGGCAACTACATACTTAATGATACCTGGATGCTTCGGGCTGGGGGCACGTACAGCCATATTTCCAACGGAGGGATACGCCAGCCCAATAAAGGCATTAACTTCCCGATGGCCACAGTTGGGGTTGACTATGCCCTGCGCCCCGCTGATTTCCCGGAACGCCAGCAGCAAAAGTATAGTCCGCAGGCGCCGGAGCGGTATTACCTGTTTGCCTTACTGGGCACCGGTAAGGATGGGAGAATCGATGCCTCCGAGAAGTTTCCGTTGCTGGGGCTTACGGCCTATGCCAGCCAGCGGGTGGGCAGGCTGAGCGCCCTGGCGGTCGGGGCCGAGTGGGTGGCAGATTTTTCCTTAAAAAACGAGTTGGAGGAGAAAAAGGAGGATACAGATTTTGGACGTGGGGCGATGCTGGCCGGGCATGAGTTTTACATCGGCAGGTTCCGGTTTAACCAGATGCTCGGCATTTATGTGTACTCGCCCCACAAGGCCCGCGACCCGGTTTACCAGCGCTGGGGACTGGAGTATCACACCGCGAGGGGTTTATACTTTGGCATTAACCTAAAGGCGCACCGCCATGTGGCTGATTTCCTGGACGTGCGTGTTGGGTGGCGCTTTGGAGTTGATTAAGCCTTTAAACAAAACAGGCGAGCCTTTGGGCTCGCCTGCTGCTTTGTAATTGGCTATACTTGCTGTTACGGAATCCACTTGATGTCGGAGAAGTCCGGCTTGCGCTTCTCCAGGAACGCGTTGCGGCCTTCCTTGGCCTCTTCGGTCATGTACGCCAGGCGGGTCGCCTCACCGGCAAATACCTGCTGGCCCACCATACCGTCGTCGGTCAGGTTAAAGGCGAACTTCAGCATTTTGATAGAAGTCGGTGATTTAGCCAGGATTTCCTGCGCCCATTGGTAGGCTGTATCCTCCAGTTCCTCGTGCGGCACCACGGCGTTTACCATGCCCATATCGTAGGCCTCCTGCGCAGAGTAGTTCCGGCCCAGGAAGAAGATTTCGCGGGCGCGCTTCTGCCCCACCATCTTGGCCAAATAAGCCGAGCCATAGCCACCGTCGAAGCTCGTCACGTCGGCATCGGTCTGCTTGAAAATCGCGTGCTCCTTGCTGGCCAGCGTCAGGTCGCAGACAACGTGCAGCGAGTGTCCACCGCCCACAGCCCAGCCCGGAACCACGGCAATCACCACCTTCGGCATAAAACGAATCAGGCGCTGCACTTCCAGGATGTTCAGACGCGGCATGCCCGCCTCATCCACGTAGCCCTGAAAACCGCGCGCATTCTGGTCGCCGCCGCTGCAGAAAGAGTATACCCCATCTTTGGTAGAAGGCCCTTCGGCAGAAAGCAGCACCACGCCAATGGAAGTATCCTCGCGGGCGTCCAGGAAAGCCTCGAACAGCTCTGCCACCGTTTTCGGACGGAAGGCGTTGCGCACATTCGGTCGGTTAAACGCGATACGCGCCACCCCACCTGATTTTCTGTAGGTGATATCCTCGTATTCTTTGACTGTTGTCCAGTTAGCTTTGCTCATATCTTCAGATTTTTTGTAAAAATACGGCTTTTCAGACTTCGTTGCCAATTCAGAGGAGGATTTGGTGGTTTGGGTGTCGATGGGGCTTTAGTTTATACTTTGGGATTCGTTCGTTTGTGCTTTAGAAAAATCCCAACCACCCCTAACCCCTCCTTGGCTAAGGCGGGGAACCTATATTTGCTGTGGCTGAAGTATAAGCGCTATAGCCTCAGTTCCCGCGCGGACAGGTCACGACCTGTCCCTACAAAGTATAAACATGCCCACTCCACCTTCTGCTGGCACCTTTTGCTGGCGTGGGCTTCTAACCTGTGCCTTATTATGAGGTCGGATTTGTAATCCGACTGGGCCGCAGGGCCAAACTATAGTCCGTCACGAGCGTGGACGCTCGCGCCATACCGAAAAGTATAGCCACTAAAAAGAAAAGCCGCTCCGGTTATACTTCCGGAGCGGCTTTTTATACTTGGTTCAGACCTGGATTACCAGATTCTGATTCTTTCTTCTGGTGCTTTGTACAGCTTGTCGCCTGGCTGCACGTCAAACGCCTCGTACCAGGCATCCATGTTCACCAGCGGTCCGATAGTTCTGTACTGGCCTGGCGAGTGCGGATCGGTTACAATCTGCTGGGCAGCGGCCTCTGGCAGGATGTTACCTCTCCATACTTGTGCCCACGACAGGAAGAAACGCTGATCCGGCGTAAAGCCATCAATCAGTTCGTTAGACTGTCCTTGCTTGGTCATTTTGAAGGCCTCGTAAGCACCAGCCAAACCACCCAGGTCACCGATGTTCTCGCCCAGTGTCAGCTGTCCGTTTACGTGGATAGAGTCCAGCACCGTGTAGCCGTCGTACTGCTCTTTCAGCAACTTGGCCTTCGCTTTGAACTTAGCCAGGTCTTCTTCCTGCCACCAGTTGCGCAGCGTACCGTCTTTGTCGTACTGGCTACCGGAGTCGTCGAAACCGTGGGAGATTTCGTGACCGATTACCGCACCGATACCGCCGTAGTTCACCGCGTCATCCGCGTTCGGGTCGAAGAACGGGAACTGCAGGATACCGGCCGGGAACACGATTTCGTTCATCACCGGGCTGTAGTAAGCATTCACGGTCGGAGGCGTCATGCCCCAACGCTCTCTGTCAACCGGCTTGCCCAGTTGGTTCACCATTTTGTTGTAGCCCCACTCGCCGGAGTTACGCACGTTGGCAAAGAATGCATCGCGCTTGATCTCCAGGCCGTCGTAAGTTTCCCACTTGTCAGGGTAACCTACTTTCGGACGGAAAGCGTGTAGTTTTGCCAGTGCTTTTTCCTTCGTGGCAGGGCTCATCCACTCAAGCTTGTTGATGCGGATCTCGTAAGCCTTGATCAGGTTGGCGATCATCTCGTTCATTCTGGCCTTCGCCTCTGGCTTAAAGTGCTTCTCCACATACAGTTGGCCCAGCAACTCACCGATGGTGCGGTCTGTCAGCTGAGACATGCGCTGCCAACGTGGCGTCTGTACTTTCTGGCCGGTCAGGGCCTGCGTATAGGTAAAGTTGGCGTCTGCAAACGGTGTGCTCAGGTATGGCGCAGAAGACTTCAGGATGTTCCACTGCAGGTAGGTTTGCCAGTCAGCGATTGGTGTTGAAGTAAGCAGGTCGTTCAGCTCTGTGAAGAACTTCGGGTTGTTCACCAGGATGGTGTCCTCGCCGGTTACCTTCATTTTGGCCATCAGCGGCTGCCAGTCTATGTTAGACGTGGTTTTGCTGAAATCGGCAACGGCAAATTTGTTGTAGGTTTTGTACGGGTCACGCATCTCCACGCGGGCCATTTGCGCCTCGGCCATCTTCTTCTCCAGGTTGAAGATAGTTTCGGCATGCTGCTTGGCTTTAGCCTCCGGCGTACCTGTCAGCGTGAACAGCTGCGTGATGTAGGTTTTGTAAGCTTCCTGAATTTTCTGGTTACGGGCATCATTCTTCAGGTAGTAGTCGCGGTCTGGCAAGGTGGTACCGCCCTGGCTGAACTGCGGAATCATTGTGTTCGGGTCCTTGCGGTCCTGGCCCACGTAGAAGCCGAACATCGGAGAACCTACGCCGGACGTACGCTGGTAAGCCACCTCGTTCAGAACGCCCTGCAGGTTCTTCACCTTGCCGGCTCTTTTCAGGTCTTTTTTGATAGGCTTGTAGCCCAGCTTGTCAATAGCGGCGCTATCCATGGCAGAGGCGTAGAAATCGCCCACGCGCTTGTTTACAGAGCCAGCTGCGGCGTTTTTGTCGGCAGCGGCCTCATCCAGAATGTCTTTTACGGCCTGGATGTTGAAATCGCGCAGCAGGTTAAAGCTGCCCCAGCGGGTTTCTTTGGCTGGCACCGGGTTGCTTCTTACCCAGGCGCCACTTGCGTAGTTGTAAAAATCGTCGCCCGGCTTTACGGACAAGTCCATGTTGGCCTTATCGATAAAGGGCCCTTTGGGTGATGCGCTTTGCTGCGCGGATGCTTCTGCGCCATACAGCACGGCAGCACCGAATAGCAGTAATTTCAGGTGATTTTTCCAGTTCGACATGTTTAAATCGACTTTGTTTTAGGTTGTAAAGTATAGACTAATGCCGGAGCGCTACACGAGGTAACTTCCCCGGCCCAAAAATAGCACTTAAATATAAAAACAGCCGTACGGCAGCGTATTTTAGCGGCTTTTATTCACCTTTAACAAGAAAGGCTCCTATAAAATTCATACTTACAAGTATAGAGATACTTAGATTGCCATACCGCAAGTATAAACCGCCGTGCTCTTAGAGTGGACTTGAAGTATAAAGTTTAATCAGGAAGTATAAATCCTTAATGCTGTTCAAGCGAATATGGAATGGAGGCAAGTATGAGCTGGAAAATGCCTGTGGCAAGTATAAAAACCCTTTACAGCTGATCCACTTTGGGCTTGAGGAAGACTTTGAAATACGCCCAATAGTTGCCAACCAGAACGCCGTACAGCAGCAGGTTGACCAGGGCAATTGGCCAGTTGCGGTGATCAATGAGCAGATGGAAGAGCGCGATGTTGACCACCACCGGACCTAAAAGCACCAGGGCAGCCAGCACAAACCTGTTGAGCAAAAGCAGCAATCCGGCGGTAACCTCAATGGCCTTTACAAAGAAAATCAGTCCGCTTGATACCAGCAAGGCCATGAAGGGATGGTACTCCGGCACCGGGATAAACGTATAAAACCCGTTCAGGCCAAACACCAGGAAGATTAGCCCCAGCAGGATTCTGGCAATGTGTACAGCAGTTTTCATGGGCAGCGGGATAAGGCTTTAAGCTTTGCAGCAATGTTCCTGGTAGCTTGCCAACCGCACGAACCATCATCCAACTACCTGGAGTATAGGCCCAAAGATATGTATGGCCTGCGTCAACACCAAATTAACGAGGCTTGCTTTACACATACTTTACAATGAGAAAGGTTTACTCCTCGTGCGGCTCTACGCTTTTGCCGCATTCTCTCCAGGCTTTGAAGCCCCCATCGAGGTGCGCCACGTTGCGGTAGCCCATTTTGTTTAAAGTAGCTGTGGCCAATGCGGAGCGGCCGCCGGAGGCGCAGTGCAGAATCAGCCGGCTGTTTTTATCAAATTCCGGTTTGTGGTAAGGCTGCGCAGGATCGGCATAGAACTCCAGCATGCCGCGCGGCGCGTGCACCGAGCCTGCGATTTTGCCGTGCTGCTTTAGTTCCTCACTTTCCCGGATATCAATCAATGTTGCATCCCCTTTGGCGAGTTCTGCTTCTACCTGGTCGGGAGAAAGGTTCTCCACCTGCTGCTTTGCTTCGGCTACCATGTCGGTAGCGGATTTTCCCTCCTTCATCGTTACTATAAAATTTTAAAGTATAAATTATACTAGTATAGCGGGGGGAGCTTCGAATTGTTGCTCGAAGTAAGGTTGCTAAGTATAACAACTGCAAAACTTTAGCGGGGTCTGCTTTTCTTTTAGTGGTAAGCTGATGGCGGAAAGCGGCGGGTTTATACTCCCTTTAATACACTTAACACCTGAAGTAACATTAGAACAACAAAAAGGATGGATACGGCTTTAATTGCTTTTTTTAAACCAGCTCCATGAGTCGTCTGCCATTGCAGATATTTTTCTCTTTTATCACCCTCCTGAACATTGACTTTCCCGTCTGCATACCGGTAAAAGAACCCTGCAGTAAGTGAGAATACAATTACTCCTAAAGTTGAGAAGAGAAGTAATGTTTGATTGTCCATTTTATTTAGAATTGTGTCCTTTAAATTTCCCACAACGTCTCGTGCATAGTGTGGGCAAGGCATAGCCGCAGCCTAAACTATGAACCTTGTTGGCAGTTGTTATTTTTTTCTAAAGGTCTGCTGCCTTCCTTTACATTCTATCAAGCTTGTCAATTGCCCAGCGCTTACAAATTCATATTCCTTCTCTTGCAGCTCGGGCAGAATTCTTATTAGTTGTAGATAATCCTTTGATGAAGTGTGAGTCAAGACTACATTATGATTTTCTCCAACTTTTAAATCGCTCTTAAGGTCATTTCTAATCAAAAGCTTAGTATGATTCAGTATTTCATTTCTTGCAAATACTGATGAGTCAGCCTGATACTTCACTTTTATAATTACTACTTCGCTCAGCTCGCATTCATTTTGACTTCTCCTTTCTCCGACTGAACAGTCACACAATCCAGCTTGGCTTTTCTCCTTTACTTCTAAATCGACTACATATAATTCAGTCAAGCTCAGTTTTTCCTGCACTTTTGGCTTTTCAACTTGAAGAAAACCATTTATATGAGAAATAAAAACTAACCCGATAATGAAGTTTATGAGGTTCATTCTTTATTATTTATACCTGCCAACTACTGTATATAAGACAACCTACGCTTATCTGCACTATGTGCTTAGTTACAAACGCACAACACCTACTCAATATAGCATTTACTAAATAAAAAAGCGGCGGCCATACTTTAAAAGTATAGCCGCCGCTTTTGATTATTGCTAAAGCCTGAGCCTTACACGTCTACGCGGGCGTATTTGGAATTGCGCTCGATAAAGTCGCGGCGCGGGCCTACCTCATCGCCCATCAGCATCGAGAACAGGTGATCGGCCTCTGCGGCAGATTCGATAGTTACCTGCTTCAGGCTTCTCACCTCCGGGTTCATGGTGGTGGTCCAGAGCTGCTCCGGGTTCATCTCTCCCAGACCTTTGTAGCGCTGCACGTTCACGCTCTCATCCTTGCCCTTGCCAAGCTCGGCAATCGCATCCATACGGTCCTGCTCGCTCCAACAGTAGCGCTCTTCCTTGCCTTTCTTAACCAGGTACAGCGGAGGCAGTGCAATATAGATGTAACCTTTCTCAAGGAGTTCCTTCATGTAGCGGAAGAAGAAGGTCAGGATAAGGGTACGGATGTGCGAACCGTCCACGTCGGCGTCCGTCATGATGATGATCTTGTGGTAGCGCAGTTTCTCCAGGTTCAGCGCCTTGTCGTCCTCTGCAGTACCGAAGCTCACCCCGAAGGCCGTGATCATGTTCTTGATCTCCTCGTTCTCGTAGATGCGGTGCTCCTGGGCTTTCTCCACGTTCAGGATCTTACCGCGCAGCGGCAGGATGGCCTGAAACTTACGGTCGCGGCCCTGCTTGGCAGATCCGCCCGCTGAGTCACCTTCCACCAGGTAAATCTCGCAGTTCTCCGGGTTATTGTCCGAGCAGTCGGCCAGTTTGCCTGGCAGGCTGGTGCTGGAGAGTACACTCTTGCGCTGCACCATTTCGCGGGCCTTGCGGGCAGCATGGCGGGCCTGGGCGGCAAGTATAACCTTGTTTACGATGGTGCGGGCCTCTTTCGGGTTCTCCTCCAGGTACTGGTTCAGCATCTCGCCCACCGCAGTGTCCACGGCGCCGGCAACCTCTGAGTTGCCCAGCTTGGTTTTGGTCTGCCCCTCAAACTGCGGCTCCTGTACTTTCACCGAGATAACGGCCGTTAAGCCCTCCCGGAAGTCATCGCCGTTGATGTCTATCTTCACCTTGTCCAGCATGCCGGATTTCTCGGCATAGGACTTCAGGGTACGGGTAAGGGCGCGGCGGAAACCGGCCACGTGCGTACCACCCTCAATGGTGTTGATGTTGTTTACATACGAGAAGATGTTCTCGGCATAGGAGGTGTTGTACTGCAGCGCAATCTCCACCGGCACACCGTTTTTCTCACTTTCCACGTGAATCGGCTCCGGGATCAGGTTCTCGCGCGTCTCGTCCAGGTAGGTCACAAACTCCTTCAGGCCGCCTTCAGAGTAGAACGTGTCGCTCAATGGCTCGCCCTGCTCATTCAGCTCACGCAGGTCCTGCAGGTTAATGCGGATGCCCTTGTTGAGGAACGCCAGTTCGCGCAGGCGGCTGGCAATAGTGTCATACTTATACTCGGTGGTCGTGAAGATGGAAGCGTCCGGCTGGAATGTTACGATGGTACCTGTTTTGTCGGTCTCCCCAATCTCGCGCACCGGAAAGGCCGGTACCCCGATGTTATAGTGTTGCTCGAAGACCTTGCCTTTGCGGTGTACGGTCACGTGCATGTCGCTGGAGAGCGCGTTCACGCAGGATACACCCACGCCGTGCAGACCGCCGGATACTTTGTACGTGTCCTTGTCGAACTTACCGCCGGCGTGCAGCACCGTCATTACCACTTCCAGGGCCGAGCGGCCTTCCTTCTGGTGGAAGTCCGTAGGGATGCCACGGCCGTTATCCGATACCGTGATAGAGTTGCCGGGGTTGATGGTCACGTTGATCTCGTCGCAGTGACCGGCCAGGGCCTCGTCAATAGAGTTGTCCACCACTTCCCACACCAGGTGGTGCAGGCCTTTGATGCCAATGTCGCCAATGTACATGGCCGGGCGCTTGCGAACCGCCTCAAGCCCTTCCAGTACCTGGATGCTATTTGCTGAATAATCGTTTGCTAATGATTTTTCTTCTACTTCACTCATGTATGTATCAGGGTAGATTGAATAGGTAAAATTACCACTTTTATTTCTTTTAAACTATACTTTTAAAGCGCTAAAACCACGCTGCCGCACCCGATGGTCGTGCGACCTGGGCTCGAAAAGTATAAACAACTAAAATATAACAATTTACCTACCTTAAAGGTGCCTTATCAGCCTCTTTTTGCCCTCAAAAAACACAAATAGCAGGTGCTTTAAAAAGCGCCCTTTCTTTTGCTGTAAGCTACTGTTTTTATACTTACTGCTTACATCTTCATGGGCTTAGCTACTGGAGAGGTGCCTTATGGCCAGCCCTAAAACAACTCCGCCCTTGCGCTGGCAAGAGGCGGAGTAAAATAACACAAGTCTCGTTTAGTTGGAGGTCAGCCGGGCCCTCACTTTCACCCGCGAGGCCATCTTTCGGTTAAACTCATAGTATTCCGGACCATACGGCTGCATGTTGTCCATCTCCTCGATGCCCACAATCTCATACTTGCCCTCTCCCCCGCTCAGGAAATTGAGCTTGGCTTTGGCGTTGTCCAGCGCTTTCTGCATCAGCTCCTGCTGCAGCTTCTGCTTTTCCGCAGGCTCCACAAAAGTGCCCGACACATTCAGGTTGAAAGGGAAACCATTATCCAGCACGCTTTGGATGATGCGGCCGTAGGTGGCGCTGTCCGGCACCACGATGTTGTAGGTCATGCTGGTCTGGAACATGGACGGCTTTATTTTTTCCTTTGCCATCTGCTCGGGCATGTAGTTGAAGTAGGTGTTGTCGTTGGTGAGCATCATGCTGGGCACCTCCTCGCGCAGCGAATCGGCCCAGTGGATAAACTCCTGGCGCATGTTCATGGGGCCGTTGTAGGTCAGGCTCAGCCGGTAGCCTGCTTCGGGCATGGGCTGTTCATACTCCCCGATTACCTGCAGGTAATCCTCTTCCGGGTTGGCGGTTCGGGTCTGGCAGCCGCTCAGGGTAGCTGCTCCTAACAGCGCGGCCAATACCCAGGCATTCATCTTTTTCATAGTGTTGTATAATAGTAGATGGATATATAGAATGCCGCTAACGAAAAGTGTGCCGTACCGGAACTATAGCCTGTGTTCCGGCCAAATATTTTTTTAAAACCTATACTTTGAAAAGGGTAAAATGCACAGATTTGCAAGAAAAAGAAGTATGAAAACGGTCCTGCTGCTACTCATCTCCAACATCTTCATGACTTTTGCCTGGTACGGCCACCTGCGCTTTAAGGAAACCGCCCTCTGGAAAGTGATCATGATAAGCTGGCTCATCGCCTTCTTCGAATACTGCTTTCAGGTGCCGGCCAACCGCATCGGGCACGGGCAGTTCACGGCTTTTCAGCTTAAAACCATACAGGAGGTGATCACGCTGGTGGTGTTCATCGCCTTCTCGGTGCTGTACCTGCGCGAGGAGGTGAAGTGGAACTACATCGTGGGTTTTATACTTATACTTGCCGCAGTCTTCTTCGTGTTTAAAAAGTGGTAACACTCTGTTACCTAAACTCTTCCATGATGTCTTCGTTCTTTACAAAGAGTGTATGTTCTATCTAAAACTGAAGACAAACTATGGCGATGAATTTTGAGAATTATGTAAAGGAAAGTAAGACATGGCTGCACGAGCTGTGTACTTACCTGGGTATTGATGACGAGATGAAGGCGGCCCGAATTTTCCGGTCCGTGCTGCACGCCATCCGCGACCGCATACAGCCTGGTGAGGCCATTCACCTGGGGGCGCAGCTCCCCATTATCTGGAAGGGCATCTACTTCGATGGTTTCTCGCTGCACGATCCGGTGCGCATCCGCCACGAAGATGAGTGGCTGGAGTATATCCGTAGCAAGGACTCCGGTGCCGACCAGGCTGATTTCCCGACGCTGGACCATGCCTATTATGCCTACCACGACGTGATGAGCTTCCTGCGCGACCACATCTCCGAGGGCCAGTACCGCCAGGTTTCGCAGGCGCTGCACTCCGAGATCACCGTACCAGCCTAGGCTTTTTATACTTCCCCAGGCTCATTTATACTTTGTAACCACTTATGCCCGGTTATGGCCGGGCATTTTTTATGCTTGCAGTTGCCGGCCTTTGCCCCTACCTTTGTAGTATGTGGCGTAGCTATGTTATAAGCCTCAGCTTTACGGTAGTATACCTGCTGACTATGTTCCGTGATTTTGCACAGGCCGTGCAGTGCCTGCCACGCCGGCCGCTGTGCCTGAGCCCGGCATCAGCCTGGTTTTACCTTCCGCTCCCCTTCAGCCGCAGTGCCGTGCCTGTTCCATACGTTGGAAAAAGCCTATGAGCAGCAAACTTTTCCCCTTTCAAATCATTTTAAGGACATATGGCAATGGCCATACGTTGAAAGATAAGTTTACCATGAAGAAATATTTGATACTGCTTGCCCTGCCCCTGGTGCTGTTCTCGGCCTGCCAGGGAGGCTCCTCCCCGGAAACGGAGAAAACAGAGCTGGAGGCAAAGGTGCTGCACATCCACGACGAGGCCATGGCCCGCATGGGGGAAATCCTGAAGCTGCGGCGCTCGCTGCGCTCCGTGCGCGACACCCTGCAGGCGCAGCAGGCAGACACGGCCTCGCTGCGTGTGCTGGAGCAGGAGATCAGTGGCCTGGAGCAGGCAGATGAGGCCATGCGGCAGTGGATGCGCGCGTATAGCTCCCCGGATACCCTGCAACATGAGCAGGCCATGCAGTATCTGCAAACCGAATTGAAGAAGATAGAACGAGTACAGACGATCATGGACAGCACGATTTCCGCTGCCCAGGAAACCGCAAAGAAGTATGAGCAAGAGAAATAACATAAGCCTGAAAACCGGGCTGGCGGCTGGATTCCTCGCCCTGGCATCCACCGCCTTCTATGGCTGCGACTCCGGCAGCAAGTCTAAAACTCTTCCCATTTATGGCGAGCGTGAGCCGGTGGAACGCGTGGTGAACGGCGAAACGGTGATAGACACCATCTACCACCACATCCCCGATTTCGCGTTCGTGGACCAGGACAGCCAGCTGGTAACGCAGGAGACGGTGGCAGGCAAAGTATACGTGTCGGATTTCTTCTTCACGAGCTGCCCCACTATCTGCCCCAAAATGAAATCGCAGATGCTGCGCGTGTACGAGGCCTACAAGGATAACCCGAACGTGGTGCTGCTCTCCCACTCCATCGACCCGGAACACGACACGGTGGCCGTGCTGAAGGACTATGCCGACAGGTTGGGAATTGAAACGTCCAAGTGGCACATGCTTACAGGTGATATGGACAGCATCTACAAAATTGCTGAGCAGTACCTGGCAGCAGCCCGAGTGGATGAAGGCGCTGAGGGCGGCTTCTCCCACTCCGGCGACTTTTATCTGATTGACCAGCAGCGCCGCATCAGGGGCCATTACAACGGCACCCTGGAAGAAGATGTGGACAGGCTGATAAAAGACATCCCGCTGCTACTAAGCCAGAAGGAACATGAGACAAAATAAGCTGGTGATGGTGGCGATGGCAGGCTTCGCCCTGACCACCCTTACCCAGTGCTTTACCAAGAAGAAGGACGAGGGAAAGCGCCTGTACGAGCAGCACTGCCAGAGTTGCCACATGGATGACGGCAGCGGCCTGAAAGGCCTGATCCCGCCTCTGGCCAACGCCGATTACCTGCAAACGCACCGCGACGCCTTGCCCTGCATCATCCGGCATGGCATGGATGGCTCCATTATCGTGAATGGCGTGGAGTACAACAAGGAGATGCCGGGCGTTGACCTGCGAGCAGACCATATTACCAATCTGCTCAACTACATCCAGACCAACTTCGGCAACGACAACCCGCGTTATACTTTGACGGAGGTGCAAGAACTGCTGGAAAGCTGCCCGCCTGAGCGGTAGCTTATAGGAACTGAAAGAGGCCGGCTGTTGACACAGCCGGCCTCTTTTTTCTTTAGGCAGAATTATACTTTGCCAGCGCCCGGTCAGATTAGGGCAGGCTGTCGAAATCTACAACAGGTGATGTTCCCGAGGTGGGTCTGCTGAAAATTGTGCCGATGGCCACCGTCTCGTCGAAAAAGCCGCCGTTTCGGAGGAAGAACTGCGCCCCCTCCCGGCCGCCACTGTAATCCAGGCGGTAGGCTCTTCTGGCAATGTCGTCACCGGTGAAACGGGCCTCGGTCAGTTCCACCCAGTTTCCGTCCACATCCCTGGCCCACTGGTTTTTATACAGCCCGCGGCGGCTGATGTGGCCCCGCGTATCCTGGAAATTCTCCAGAAACGAGTGCGGCCTCTTGTACCAGGTGTCGGTTTTGGGCCTTAAGAAGCTGGCAATCAGCTTCCATTTGCCCTCCTCGGGCGCGTAAAAGTATGCGGTATAGATGGTATTGCCTTTGCCGTCGGGCTCCACGGAGTTGAGGAAGCGGTAAGTGTTGCCGGCTTTCCAGTTATACTTAAAGTAGCTCTGCCCGCCAGAACCCTCGTTGCCGAACTCCCCGGTATACACGCCCTCTCCTTTTTTGAGTAGTTTTATCTTCTCCTCCTCAGGTATTTCCTCCGGGTTGTCGGTTACAAACGGGCTCCAGACAGAGAACAGCACCCGTCGCTCCGAAGGCGAATTAACCTGTATGCCGAAGTATCCTTCCCCAAAGCCATTGGCCATAAAGTAGGACCCGATTGGATCGTCGCCCTCCTGCACTTCCAGCTCACTGTAGAACCACTTAAAGTTTTTCTCTGCCGGCAACGTATAGGAAAGGTGCACCGACGGTCCTCTCCTGCCCCAGTAGAACCTGCTGGCCTCGTTATCCTTCACAAAAGACAGCCCAAGCTCCTGATCCGCTTTCACGATCAGCTCTTTGACCGCTCCGTAGTTTTCGCCACGCTTCTGCAGCCCCTGCACGTCCACCTGCACATAGCCTGGTGCCTTCAGGTTATACTTTCCGGCATCCACTAACTGGTCTCCCGGCTTTACCTTTAGCTCCCGGCTCTGCCCGTCTATACTTACTTTGATGGTGCCTGCTGCCTGCTGCCCGCTGAAGGCCAGTTGCAGCTGAACCCTGCCTGCTTTCTCGGTTTTAAAGTATGTAGAGAAGATACTTTGCGGACTGCTCCAGCTCGTAATCCCATCCGTCGTTACCTTGTCCCCGGAACCTGTACCGGAGGTGAGGTAGGTGTTGCCCCCGAGCGGGATGGTGTAAACGGCGCTGCTGTTGGTTGCGGTGTCTGAAGTTCCTGCGGTTATACTTTTGCTGGCGCAGGAGCTGAGCAGCACTGCCAGGCAAATCCAAAAGGCAAAGGAGACTCTGTAAGCTGTAGTCATATAAACTATATCTAAGTATGAGGGGCGTTCCCTTGGTTCATAAACCGGTGTGATTGCAGCCCCTGTAGAAGTATAGCAAGTATAAAACTGCAGCCGCGATGCTTTCCGAACACGCATCTTTAGCCATTTATACATGCCTTTACAGCTATCAAATACAGAAAATGTATTAAGCAATGCAAATATTAAATCAACTTTGTGTTAACGAACACGCAATTTGTTAAATCATCTTCCGAAAGTATGGATTAAAGTATAGCTTGATCTGCGCGTGATGGGTTTTCTGCCAGCCTTATAGCGCGAGCGTCCTCGCTCGTGCTGAGTATAGGAGTGGCCTCTGGCCGTTGTATGAATTATCTCTGCTGTTCCGGATTTGCACTCCGGAACCACATACTATGAGGATTTATAATCAGCTTGCCTACCAAAAGCCCTAGCCGTTGCCGCTGCGGATTGCAAATCCGCGGTTCCTATACTTTCGGATTGCAAATCCGAAAGAGCATTTGTCATCCTCGGAAAGTAGATCTTATAGTATAGCAGCGCTTTACACTGCCTCGCTCCGCCTCGAACTGGCGGGACAACTATTCCTATCTCACCAAATAGAAAAAGGGAGACGCCTTCCAGAGCCTCCCTACTGTTTATACTTGAGCACGTCTGTACTAGAATCCCATACTTAGCTGCACAAACATATTTCGTCCCGGGCGGGTAATCTGCCCCCAGTCGAGGTGCTCGCGGTAATTGACGTTGAAGATGTTTTCCACGCCTGCGTTGAGCTGCCATACTTTCCTGGCGGTCTCTTTCTGGTAACCAGCGCGCAGGTGCCAGAGCATGAAGGGTTCGGTCGGCTGCTCCCCGAAACTTTCGCTGTTACGGTGCTGGGCGGCAGCTATTTCCGTTTCCCCCTGCACCCAAAGGTTATCCCCGAAGTACTTACGGAGCGAGCTTACGTGGCGGAGCGGGGCAATCATGGGCAGCGGCTCACCGGCGGCGTCCCTTCCGTAGCTATACTTTAGCGTGCTTACCAATTGGGTATACCCGTTGATGTTGTACACGGCACTGGCCTCGGCCCCCATCAGGAGCGCATAAGGGGCATTATAGTATACTTTCACGCCGCGTGCGCCCATGGTCATAGCGCTTAGCTCGGGCTTGTAGGCACCCACAATGTAGTTCTCCACCTTAGAGGCGTAGGCTGTAGCCTGCACCCGCACCTTCGGCTCCTGCCAGGACAAGGTAAACTCTCCCTGCATGCCTCGCTCCGGCTTCAGATCCGGGTTGCCCACATAGTCGTAGCCATCAAACTGACTGAAGAGGTAGAAGCCGTAGAGCTCGCTGGCAGTTGGTGTACGCCCGTTTATCCCCCCGGAAATAGATGCTTTAAGTTTTTTGTATACCATGCGGCTTAGCTGCACCGTGGCAGCCGGAATCACGAACTGGCGCTCGGTGCCGGTAGAACCAAACACGGCCATCTGGTCGCGGCCCTCGCGGCTGGTAACCGAGAAGTCGGACACATTCAGGCGGCTGTTGAGCTGCAGCTGGGTTTTGGCGTTTACCTGCCAGCTATACTGTGCCGCCACCCCCGACTGCAGCTGCCGGTTGTTGGGCCAGGTGAGCATGAACATAGGGGCCTGTCCTTCCTGGTACATCGTCATGGAGGCCTCCAGGTATGAAGCTGAAGCGTCGGCACGCACACTTAGCTGCTGGTTGGCTCCCGGAGCGGTGGTGCCCTCCACATAGAGGCCGCTGGTTCGGCTCAACCCGGGCATATCCATCCGCACCGGCAGATCCGGTCGGGCACTGTCGTCCATGGAGTGGGCGATGCGGTTGGCATAAAGACGAGCCTCCAGCCGGGTCCAGCGCCTTTCCTCATTTTCCCGCACCAGACTAAGCGATCCTATGCGCGCCTTGGCCGTTCCCACATCCATCGGCAGGGCCGGAAAACCAATGTTCCAGCCGTCATCCGCAATAAAATCAGCTTTCAGTATCAGGTCGTCCTGCAGCAAAAACTTGCCGTTGAGGGCTATGTTGGCCTTCTCGTACTGTGAATAAAGCACCTTGTCACCGTTGCCGTTGCGGTAATTTTGGGCGTTCCGGTACGTGCCCGAGGCACGCAGGCCCCAGACTGGAGTGGCATAGTTCAAACGCAAACCGCCTAGTACCGCATTGGCCGCAGACTGATAGCCTGTACTTACAGCACCCGAAAGTTTGGGTTCATCTGCCAGCTCTGCCTCTGCCAGCTTCATGTTAAGGCTACCACCAATGGCTGTGCCCTGCATCGCGCTGCCGCCGGCTGTTTGTACTTCTATACTTTGCAGGTTAAGCGGCTCGATGTAAATGGTGGCGGGGTCCATTTTATCGGTACAGGCGCCCTGTATGCGCATGCCATCCAGCGTTACGCTTACCTGGCTGGCACTGTAGGCCCGGATGGTGGGCTCCATGCCATAGCTGCCCCGGCGTATAAAAGATACCTCCGGCATGCGCGATAGCAGTTCCTCGGTGGTGGCCGCTTTGTTGGCGGTGTAAAACTCCTGCAGGTGTTGCTGGTGGTTGTGCCTTTTGGTTGATATGGCTACCTCTTGCAGTAGAATCGTGCGGATAGAGTCAGCAGGTATGGGTTGTAACTGGGCCCAGGCTGGCAGTGCCGCCAACGCAAAAGTCCCAATCAGGATAGGCGTTTTCATGTCCTTCGCTGTTAAGATTATTGGATGGCAGCCGTACTTATGGCTATTGCTTCAGCACGGCTGCCGGCCTGCTAAAAATTGACTTCGAAGTATACTTTGCCTGCTTCCTCAGTGCCGTCCTTTAGTGTCAGGTGCAAGTGCCACAAGCCCGTCATCGTGAAGTTTACCTTGCCTATGTAGTGCCCGCCACTCTGATGCACCGGGTTCACATTGTTGGGGGAGCCATGGCCCATAGCAGGCATTTCGGGATTGAGCTCCAGTGTCAGCTTGCTCTCTGCCGGGAAGTCCATCATGTTGTTTACCCGGTATACTGCCACTTCCAGATCATTCACGCCAACTTTGGGCTGCTGCGGCTGCAGGTAAGCCACAAAGTACTTGGCCCCGTCTGTCTTCGATACAAAAGATTTGAGGCGGGAGGTGGCTGGCTCGAAGACCGTTACAGGCACTGTCGCTTTGGTTTTCCGTCCATCGGCCTCTACTTCTACTACCAATGTCCAGGACCCCATTTCGCCGGAGGGCATGGTAAAAACTACTGCCCCACTGAATAGTCCATCCACCGCACGGTCGGTGGCCGGGTTTTCTACCGGAGCCGCATGCTGCTTGTCCATCATGTGCATCATGGGTTGCAGTTTTATACTTGCCTGTTCTATCCGTTTGCCGGAGGCAGCATCGAACAGGGCAATGTGCAGCGGGTTATAGCCGGTATAAAGTTTGTCTGTGCTGTATACTTCTACTTTGATGTCGGCCGTTTCCGTCTGGCCTTCGGCAATTTTCTGGTAGTTTATCGTTGGCATGGGCGCAACATCCTCAGAGTCGCAGCCGGTTGAGAAAAATGCTATCAGTGCGAGGGCCCACAAGGTGAGCCAGTTATACTTTTTCATGATGCTTATACTTCTTTGTCCCCTGATGCAGGGTAATAATTGGATATAGGTTTAGCTGGCGGGGCGCAAGGGGGCCACGCATAAGTATGCTTCCACGTTTCTGTGGGGGCAGGTAGAGTCCCATTTAGTGGCAACGGCACGTCAGGTCGCGCTGCGGAGGGACGCAGGAATGGCAGCTTATATCCGTGGAGGGTGAAAGCAGTCGGAGAGGTAGGCGCTATAGTAGGCTCCGCTGCTAAAAGTATAATACAGGGTAGTTTCGGGATTAGCCGGGAGAAGCGGGCTCCAGAAGATCGTTGGGGCTGTAAAGGGGCTTATCTCCAGCTTCAGGCTGAGCCCTGAAGCGTTGCTGTCAGGCGCATCCGCCTTCTGTAGTTCGTTTTTGAGATAGCACTTGCCCTCACATTCCAGTTCAGGCCTGTCCCTGTTCTCGCAGAGCACCGCGGCAATGTAGGCTTTGTTAGCGAAATAAGACGAGAACACGATGCCCTTGTAGGTTACCTGCAAGGTTAAGAGCAGAAGCAATATGGCAGCTATCGTAGGTCTCATTTCAATGGCAAAGGTAGGGCTGCGTATTTCCTAATTAAATGACATCCATCACTTTGACTTACAGCAATTGTCAGCATCGCCACAAGTATAAGTCACAGGCAAGGCCTTATATGCTCTTGCATCTGCCTTAGGTACAAATCACCTATAAGTATAATGGCCGTTGGAGGGATGAACGAGCATTACGCCAGAACTTGGTTCTTTCAAGGAAGCGCAGACGCAGCGAGTTTACCACCATTTTAGGGGCTTGTGCTGCCCTCCAAAAGGCTGCCTGAGCTAAGCAGGGCGAACAACTTAGGCTTTATCCAAAATCATCAACCACATTTTACGCTTAGGTTTCTGCGTTTAAATGCGATTAACTTAATATATTACGGACTTATCTGATAGATGCTATGGCAAGGAGTCTCCTAACCGGCTCGTCACCTATCGCACTTCACCCTTGTCAAAATAGATGAATAAGCTTAAAGTAAACACGGGAAACCTGGAGGCTAACTCGGGCCTTCTCAAACCAAAACAGCATTTTGTTATCCTAGATGGACTGAGAGGAGTAGCGGCTCTGGCTGTTGTCATTTTCCATTTCATGGAGTGGGTTCACCCGCCAGACTCCGGCAAAATTTTCATCGGGCATGGCTTCCTGGCCGTAGACTTCTTTTTCTGCCTGTCAGGGTTTGTTATCGGGTACGCCTACGACGACCGCATCGGTAAAATGGGCGTTAAGGAATTCTTTAAATCAAGGCTGATAAGGCTGCACCCGCTCGTCATACTTGGTTCGGTATTGGGCCTGCTGGCTTTCCTCTTCGATCCGTTCGCCGCTCCTGCTGATGCTTATACCGCAGGCGGGCTTTTCCTGGTTTTCCTTTGCTCTGCCCTCCTCATTCCCTATCCGGTGATGGAAGAGCGTGCGTTCAACCTGTTCGGCCTCAATGCCCCTTCGTGGTCCTTGTTCTGGGAATACGTTGCTAACATTGTGTATGCCCTTGTCCTCTACAGGCTCTCCCGCCGCAGTTTAATTGTGCTGACAGCCCTGGCAGCGATTACCCTTTGTTTTGTTAGCTACCGTGCAGGAAACCTCTTGGGCGGCTGGGCAGGAGAGAACTTCCTGGACGGCGGTGCGCGTATCGCCTACTCCTTCTCCGCTGGCCTGCTGATCTACCGTTCTAACTGGATTATCAAAAACAACCTTGGGTTCATCGGCCTGGCAGTTCTGCTCTCGCTGGCCTTTGTGATGCCCCATTTTGATGGATGGAACTGGGCTACAGAGGCGGTGGTTGTCCTATTTTATTTCCCGCTACTTGTTGCATTGGGAGCCGGGTCCAGCTTGTCGCCAGGAGTTAAAAAGCTCTGCGTGTTTTCCGGAAATATCTCCTACCCCCTCTACATGACGCACTACGCCGTTATCTGGATATTTGGCAACTATTTCACGAGCCAAAAGCCCGGAACAAACGAGCTGTTTCTTATCGTGTCGGTAGGAACACTTCTGTTGGTGGGCTTTGCCTATATCGTGATGGTGGTGTATGATGTGCCTGTAAGAAGGTACCTGAGCAGCAAGAGGCACCAAAAGTAAAACTTATACTTTACCCACGCCTACCAAAACGGCCAGCGGAGGTGTATGTGATGCAGCATATAAGCCTCTTCTGGCCGTTTTCTTTTTGAGTGAGAGTAATCCGGTTCCCAAGGGCGTTTGTTTATGCTTCTGTTGTATCAAGCAGAGAAGCGCTTAGCGTTCGGGCAACTAGAAGGAACAAAGGAGCTTGCTGTTTCATCCTCTGCCCCTATTGCCAAGGGTTTATTTGGCTATAAATCTTTAGAATGGAAATAATGTGTTACCGTTAGTATAGGAGCATAACAGTGTGCCAAAAATCACACGCAAAGTGTGCCAACTTTAATTCAAAGGCAACCTAAATGACTGTTGGGCTTTGTGGGAATGAAAGTGAAGTTATCCGAATTTGACGTCCTAGGACATAAAAAAACCCTCTCTACATGCCGTAAAGAGGGTTCGTAATGTTTAAACCGTGATCCCGTTTGGATTCGAACCAAAGACCTACTGCTTAGAAGGCAGTTGCTCTATCCAGCTGAGCTACGAGACCAGCGTTTGTCAGGAGAGCAGATGCTCTACCCTTAAACAAAAAATTTCGGAATCTCTTCCGAAATTTTTTAGTCGGGGTGGCAGGATTCGAACCTACGACCTCCACATCCCAAATGTGGCGCGATACCGGGCTACGCTACACCCCGAACTATGGTTTCGCTTTCGGACTTTCCGGTGTTTGAACCGTGTTATCTGATTGCGATGCAAAACTAAGGAAGATTTCAGACTAGCAAAAGTTTTTTTCAACTTTTTTTCATCGTCATCCTGCTGCGGAGAGGGGGGGATTCGAACCCCCGGTACCGTTTCCAGTACGGCAGTTTAGCAAACTGCTGGTTTAAGCCACTCACCCACCTCTCCGTGGAAAAATCTCTTACTGCTTAAGAGACTGCAAACATACTACATCGTTCCGTACAACGCAATACCCTCCGGCAAAATTCCAGCTAAACATTTCATCTCCCCTCCCCCCTCAAAAGCTAAGTCATTGATCCATCAGCCCTTCATTTGAGGAAAATTCTTCAGAATTTTTTCAAAAACCCTGCTATACTATGTAAGCGCCCTTTTCCAGTTATAGAAAAGCGCCCTTTTCCAGTTATAGAAAAGGACATCCACTATAGCTGGCCCCCCCTATTGAAAAAATGACCCTCCGCTGCAGTATGGTGGCGGTTTAGTATATTTGTAGCTGTGGCACGGGGTTTCCCATACCCTGGCGCCTCTAATTAACTACTTTATAATGACCTGGTATCAGAGCCTGACCTTGCTGGAGCTACTGCTTGGCGCCACCTTTCTGGTGTTGTACGCCGGCTATCTGCTGCGTGTGCGCAGGGTGGCGCTGTTCTTTAAGCAACGGCCACACGGGGTCTGGTTTAAGTTCCTGCTACGCCACCTGTACCTGGTGCTGATTATCATTGCCATACTCGGCCCCTCGTTCGGCGCCATGAAAAAGGAGATCCGCACCATCGGCAAGGACCTTTACATCGCCGTGGACCTTTCGCTTTCCATGGACGCGACGGATGTGCAGCCCTCGAGGCTGGAGCGGGCAAAGCACGTTACCCAGCGCCTGATCACCCGCTTTAACTCCGACCGCATCGGGCTGATGGTTTTCTCTGACGAGGCGCATATCCAGAGCCCGCTTACCTACGACCAGAACGCCCTGCAACTCTATACCCAAACACTGCGCACCAGCCTGCTCCCCCACACCGGCACCAGCTATGCCCCTGTGCTGGAGCTGGCCCTGGATAAACTCCGGCAGCGCTCCAACACCGCCGAAGAAGAGCAAAAGGCCCGGGTGCTGGTGCTCATCAGCGACGGGGAGGATTTTGGCAGCGATGTAACAAGGCTGGCCGGGCAACTTCAGCGGGAAAACATACGGGTGTATGCACTCGGAATCGGCACAACGGAGGGAGGCCGCATCCCGGTAGGGCAAGCCTTTAAAACTGACCAGGAAGGCAGGGAGGTGGTAACTAAACTAAAGCCGGAGCCCCTGGAGCAACTGGCAGAGTTAACGGGTGGCGCTTACTTCGAGGTGAATGACCGCGTGAGCGAAACAAGCAAGCTCATCAGCACCATCAATAACATTGAGGGCGAGCTGCGCGAGAGTAAAACCATCGATGTGACCGCCAACAAGTATGTATACCCGCTGGTGCTGGCCCTGTTCCTCATCCTGCTGGACATCCTGATCACCGTAAAACTTATCCGGATATGAAGGGCATGACACTGGCAGCTATACTTTTGGTGAGCCTCTTCAGTGGGGGAATATCCGTTGTGACGCGCATAAACCAGCACACGCAGGAGGCTGCCATTGCCTATAAGCGCCAGGATTTTATCGAGGCTATCGCCTCCTACAATTACCTGCTGGAGGACCTGAATGTGGACGACGACCAACTGCGCCTCAACCTGGCGCACTCCTACTACCAGGCTGGTTTGCTGCCACAGGCCACCGCCGCCTACCAATACCTGGCCGACCACCCCCAACCACGGCTGCGCGCACTCGCACACCTGCAGCTGGGTAATATTTATACCCGCCAGAAAAAGTATAAGCGGGCGTTGGCCTTATACAAGCAGGCGCTGGTAACAGAACCAGGCAACGAGGCGGCCCGGTATAACTTTGAACTTCTGAAAAAATACCTGCTGCTGAACCCCGAGGCCGGCATAGAGGACGAACCGGCGGAAGATAAGGTGGGGAGCATGGAGCAGAAGCCTGAGCCGCCCGCCACTGCCGACAGCCCGAAACCAAGGCAGAACCCCGATGCGCAATGCGACCAGCAAGAGGAAATAGATACCCCTGAACCCGATCAGAATGGTCAGGAGCAGCAGCCCGCCGGAAGCCATGAACTACCTGAGGGTGAGAAGGAGCGGGAAGAGGCCACTGGAGAGGAAGAAGGCGATGAGCAGGGCCAGAAGCAGGACAATCCCTTCGACAAGAACGGCCAGCAGCACAAAGGCAGCGCAGAAGGAATCTCTGCCGAGGATGAGATGGCGCAGACCCGCCGCGCCCGCCTGCGCCAGGCCAACATGAGTCCGGAGAAAGCCCGCCTGTTGCTGGATGCCATGCGTAACGCGGAAATGCAATACATCCAGCAACTCCCCAAGCAAAGCACCAGACAGCCTGACCGCAGCAAACCGGACTGGTAAGCTACCCCACCTTCAAAGCTTTTCATTGGAAAGTAAAGCATACTTGCTTTTTAAAACCAATCGGTTTATTTTGCGTTTACCAAAGTATAAACAGCCCCCATGAGTAAGGCAGACCGCACACGCCAACTGATCATCGAGAAATCGGCCCACCTCTTTAACCAGAAAGGGTATGCCGGCACCTCCATGCAGGACATCATGGCGTCGACCGGGCTGACGAAGGGCGGGATTTACGGGCATTTCGAAAGCAAAGAGGAAATTGCCCTGCAGGCATTCGAATACGCCGCTGCGCACCTGCTACAGTTGCTCAGCGACAGCATCTCGCCGCATACTTCTGCTACCAAAAAGCTGGAGGCAATTATCTCCTTCTACAAAACATACCTCTACTCCCCTCCTATACAGGGCGGTTGCCCTGTTCTGAACACCTCCGTAGAAGCCGACGACACCAATCCGCTGCTAAGGGCCAGTGTGGTGCGGGTGCTGAACAAACTGCACAAATCGGTGGCCAACATCGTGCGCCAGGGTATGGCACAGGGCGATTTCAAGGCCGACACGGACGCAGATCGCTTCTCCATACTTTTTGTAAGCATGATTGAGGGCGGCATGATGGTTTCGAAAGCCTACGGGGAGGCGAAATACCTGCACACCGGGCTGCAGCACCTGCAGCAGCTTATAGAGCAGGAACTGAAAGAATAATTTTTTTATCCTAAAATAAACCAATCGGTCTTTTTTTTAAAAATTAATTAACCCATGAAAGAAACAACAAGTATCGCACAGCAACTGGAAAGCAAAGCCCGCATCCGCTTTGAGGACTGCGACCCCTTCGGGCACCTGAACAACGGCCGCTACATCGACTATTTTATGAATGCCCGCGAAGACCAACTACGGGAACATTACCAGCTCGATATTTACCAGCACATGCAGCAAACCGGCAATGTATGGGTCGTGGCATCCAGCCAGGTGGCCTATCTGCAGGAAGTGAAGCTGAACGAAGAAGTTATCATCCGCACCAACCTGCGCTGGTTTACAGAATCCGATCTATTTATGGAGGGCCTGATGCTCCACCCCGAAACGGGCAGGGTGAAGGCGGCCGTTTGGCTGCGCTTCGCTTACCTGAATGTGCGCAAAGGCATAAAAGCCACCCACGAGCCACAATTGGCGGAGCTGTTTGAGGCAGCCGCAGTAAAAGGCGCAGGAAAACCCGACCAGTACTTTGAAGAACGCGTCAGGGAGCTGCGCACCATGGCCGTTGCAGATTAAGCCCTCACAGCAGACTGCGAAACATTCATACTTTTAAGGCTCTCATTTACAGGGATTTGGATTGGGTATGCGCTGCCGGCAGCTTATTTTTTGTTACTTTTGCTCATGCTGTTAAACCTTCTGCTTCGGATTCTATCATAATATCAGCCCCCATCCTCAAATCAAAATAAAATTATGAAGGAGCAACTGAGACAAGTACTCGAAGTACTCACCCTTGCTGAAAAACTAAAGTATGAATTGCGCCACAGCTGGCTGTCGAATGGTAGGCAGGAGAGCGTGGCAGAGCATACGTGGCGCATGTCGCTGATGGTGGTGCTGCTGGAGCCCTACCTGGACCAGGAGATAGACGTGGCCCGTACCCTTAAAATGGTGATTGTGCACGACCTGGTGGAGGCCGAAGCCGGCGATATCCCTGCCTTTGAGGTGAAAACCCTGGCGTTGGAGGAACTGAAGCGCCAGAAAGAGCTGCGAGCCATCGAGAACCTGCGCGAGGCCCTTGGCCACGGGCTGGGACAGCATGTGTACGAGCTCTGGCACGAGTTTGAGGACAAGCTTACGTACGAGGCGCGCGTAGCCAACGCCCTGGACAAGCTCGAACTGCGCCTGCAGCACAACCACGCCGCCCTGGATACCTGGCTGGAGGTTGAGCAGGAGGCTGTTTTCCGACTGGACAACCATACCTGGTTCGACTCCTGCCTGGATCAGTTAAGGGAACTGATCGAAGAGCAGGCCGTACAGAAAATGGAAGAGGGTGGCATAAGTGTAGCCTCCGTTAAAGAACGCCTTTTAAAGCAGGCACTTGCTGTATAGACCCAAACATATTGGTGCCAGGGCGTACAGCTTCGGCACGTTGTAAAGGACGCTAATCGTTACCATACTGGTGGCGCTTAACGTGCTGCTCGAGAAAATAACGATGCTTTGGTTTAGGGGTTTGCTGGTGGTGCTGGTGCTGTTGTAGCCCTTCATCTTCCGGATGTCGCGCGCCTGCAAATCAATCTCCTGCTGCGTTATGGCGAGGAGGCAGCTGCAGCCACGCGCTGTTAGCCATGCATTTTTGAAACGATTAGCCCTGGCACCAAAAAGCCAGGGCTTTTTTATAGTTCAATGTCCGGAGCATAGGCCACCTCCAGCACAAAGCCGTTCGGGTCCCGGAAATCTACCGTGTAGTACTCCGGTGTGTATTGCGGCATGGCCTGCGGTCCGCGGATGATGTCGGCGTTTATACTTTGGAGCCACTCCCCTACTCTGTTCACCACCTCCCGGCTTTCAGCATGGAAGCAGATATGGCGCACGCCCAGGCTGTCGTGCAGCTGCACGGGCATCTGCTTAAAGTATATTTCGTGCACGCCGCAGCTAAAAGAGGTTCTGTTCAGCGCATACCACCCGATCATCGGAAACAGTTTACTGTAAAACGCCAGCGACTCCTCCAGATCTTTTACCCAGAACTCCAGGTGGCTGATGCCCACGCCATACTTATATGCCATACTTTACTTTGCGTTTGATGCCTGCTAAAGTATAAAAATCCTAGAAGAGGCGAAGGCGGCGCTACATATATACTTTTATACTTGCTTTCCCTACCCTATGATAAAGTATAAATTCCCAAACTGCTGTGACTATACTTGCTGCTATACTTTCAAAATATACTTTCGCCACTTCGGACATCCCTGTCCGGAACTAATCTGCTGCGGACTTTCTTGTCCGCATAAGCCTTTCGTGTGACCCAAGCTATACTTTATACGTTGCAACCGCCCTGCCGCGAGCGCAGTTTTTCCTGATTTATACTTATACTTGCCGCATGCAACACGAGGAACATTACCAGCGGCTGGAGCGGCTCTACCACCAGGCCAAGGTGCAGGAACTCTTCAGCGGCAGCACCATCAGCGTAAGCCACAGCCACTCCGAAATTACCCTGCCCATCCGGGATGCCTACTTTCACGGGGCCAACGCGCTGCACGGGGCCGTTTACTTCAAACTGCTCGACGATGCCGCCTACTTTGCCGTGGCCTCCGTGGTGCGCGATGTGTTTATCGTCACGTCCTCCTTCCAGCTAAACCTGGTGCGCCCTGTTACCGGCGGAGCGTTGAAAGCAGTAGGCACCCTGCGCTCCCAAAGCAAGAATTTATTTATTGCGGAAGCCACGCTGTACAACGTGCGCGGAAAGGAAGTAGCTTTCGGCACCGGCCAGTTTGTACGCACCACGCAACCGCTGGGAAGTTTGGGAGTTTAGGAGTTAGAGAGTTGAGGAGTTGTAGAGACGCAACACCTTGCGTCTTAGGAGTTAGAAAGTTAGAAGGTTAAAAAGTTAGAAAGTTTGCCCTCGCTCGCCTCTGGCGAGTGTGAGGTATTAGGTGGCGTCCCGCCACGTTCCGTTCAATAATTTCTACACAGCAAGTATAAAAGTTTAGCTGAAGCATAAAGTATAGCCTTCAGCAGCCAGAGGCCGTGGGATAGCGTGCACTCGCCAGAGGCGAGCGAGGGCGCCCTGGAAAGTATGAAATCATACTTCAGCTAACAGCATAAAAAAACGGGAGCAAGTATAACCTGCTCCCGTTTCTCTTTCTTGGAGAGTATAAACTACTCTTTCGCTTCTCCGGCTACTTCGGGTTCGGCTATCAGCTCCAGGCCGTAGTTCTTGCCTTTCACCACCGATGGCACGCCCTGCTCCATCCATACCGGGGCCGGGACTCCTTTCAGGTAGTGATCGAAGAACTGCGACATGCGCACCGAAAGGTCTTTGCGGTTCTTGCGCTCTATCAGGTTGTGCTCCTCGCCATTGTACACCAGCATCCAGACAGGCTTGTTGAGGCGACGCAGCGCCATGAAGTACTCAATGCCCTGGTACCACGGCACAGCACCGTCGTTGTCGTTGTGCATGATGAGCAGCGGCGTCTTCACGCGGTCGGCAAAGAAGAGCGGCGAGTTCTCGATAAACTGCATTGGCTTCTCCCACAGCGTGCCGCCGATGCGGCTCTGCGTGCGCTCGTACTGGAACTGGCGGCTCAGGCCCGTGCCCCAGCGGATACCGCCGTAAGCACTCGTCATGTTCGATACCGGCGCGCCGGCCATGGCCGCCTTAAACAGGTTAGTACGGGTCACCATGTACGCGATCTGATAACCGCCCCAGCTTTGCCCCTGCAGCGCCATGTTCTTCTCATCCACAAAACCCTGCTGCACCAGCATTTGCACACCCGGGATGATGCAGTCCATCGCACTCTCGCCCGGATAGCCATCCTGGTACACGATGTCCGGCACAAACACCAGGTAATCGTTGCTTACAAACAGCGGAATGTTTATGGTTGATGCACTGGGAGCCGGCACGCGGTGGTTGTGGATACCATCCGAAGAACGCTCGTAGAAGTACACCATCATCGGGTACTTCTTATTCGGGTTGAAGTTCTCCGGCTTGTAGAGCAGGCCCTGCAGCGGAATGCCATCCGTGGACTTCCAGTCTACCAGTTCCACCGTGCCCCACTTATACTCGGCCGTCTGCGGGTTGGCGTCGGTGAGTTTGTCTACCTTGGCAAAGCTCAGTTCCGAAGTATACAGGTCGTTGTAATGGCGGTAGTCGCCACGGCGGAAGGTGATGCGGTTGCTGTTCTTGGCTTTGCTCAGCGATGTATAGGCATGGTCAGAACTGATAAGCTGCTGCGGCTGAGCGTTTCTGCCCACATAGTCTTTGTAGTAGCCTGCCGCCTTGGTTACATAGTTAAAGCCGGCCAGCACCAGCTCCGCATTGGCCGGAATGAACTTCTCCTCCGGGTCGAGCTTTTCGTAGCGCAGGCGCAGGTTATTCTGGCGACCATACGTGTCGGTCAGGTTAACGGCCGCTTTTTTGCCTGATGGGTCCAGTTGCCAGATGTCGTGGCGATCGTATACGAGCAGGTGGCTGTCGCCCTCTACCCAGCCGGCCAGCCCGTAGCTTCCGGGCAGCATCGGCATGTCGTTGTCCTCCTCATAAAACGGCACGTCTGCTTTTTTAGTCAGGTTGAGGTTAGCGCCGCCTTTCGTGTTCAGCACATGCCAGCTGCTGTCCAGCGGCTCGTACCAGTACACATACTTGCCCATGGGCGAGAGGCGCGGATTGCCTCTTGATTCGGTCAGTACCTGCTTCACGGTTCCTTTTTTCAGGTCAATCAGGAAAGCGTCCTTGCGGGTGGGGGTATCGTAGCCGATCGTGATTTTATACTTCTCATCGCTCACGCCGAGCGCCACATCACCAGTTCTATTGGCATCGAGGTAAATGTCCGGCATCTCCAGGGTAGCCAGCTGCTGCATTTTACCTCCTCTGAGGTCGTACATGGCCAGGAAGGAGCGCTTGAGCGTGCGGTCGTTCTGCTTGAGCTGCATCGGCTGGATGAGCGGGTCTTTGTAGGTCCAGATATCCAGGCTTACCTTGTCCTCCTCCAGCTGGGTGGTATCTTTTTCGTAGCGCACCGGTCGCGGGAACGTACCGAAGAACAGGCGCTTGCCATCTTCTGAGAAGTTCAGGCTGCCATGCTCGCTCACCATCCAGTTTTGCGGCATGCCTTTGGCCACTGTGTCGGCCAGCACCTGCTTTTTGCGGTCTTTGGCGTTCCAGTAGTTCAGGCTAAAGTAGCGGATATCGGCTTTCAGCGTATCAGCTGTGGCCACGTAGGCCAGCTGGCTACCGGCCTTGTCGGTGCTGATGCCCTTGTAGGTAACCAGGCCTGTATCGATTGGCATCTCCTTAAGTTCAGCTGTGTTAAAGGCAAAAACCCCGGCACGGTGCAGCGAGTCGAGCTCATCCTTTACAAAGTATAGCATGTTGCCCTGCTCGGAGAAAATGTAGTCCACCACGCGCGGGAAGCGGTGCTCCTGCCCGGTGCTCAGGTTGCGTAGCACAAGCTCGGTGCCTTTGGCATCCTTGTTTGGCTTGAGGGCCGGCTTCTTTGCCTCTGCTTTTGCAGCGCCCTCGGCTGCCTCTGTTTTCTTATCTTCCTTCTTCTCCGGCAGTTGTTTCTCCAGGTGGTAGGCCAGCCAGCCGCTTCCCTCCTTTGGCAGCTTGTAGGATTTCACGCGCGGCAGCTTCACCACGCTCATGTCCTCTAGCTTCACAATCGCCAGCGAGTCTTTGGGCAGGTCGTCGCCTTTCTTCTTTTTCAGCTTCAGGGCACGCACCTTGTCGTGTTCGGGCTTTAGCTGGAAAACCGCATAGCGGCTGTCGTTGCTGAAGCTGGCTCTGGTGCCCCGGCTATACGTGGTGGTGGCATTGCGCTGCAGGTTCCGGATGTGGAGTTCGCCGTCGCCCTCCTGCGGGTTGATGTTGTAGAGCACGTACTGCCCGTTGCGGGAGAGTGCATCCCCGCTCAGCGCATTCCAGCTGTCGTATACCTCGTGGGAAAGTGTTTTTTTAGCTGCCTGTCCTTGTGCCTCGGCCTGTAACAGACCGGCGCCAAAGAGAGCAGCCAGGCATAAAAGTTTCTTCATTTCGGGTGAAAAGCTTGATAATAAGGTAAGTGTTGTGAATAAAGCTAAACAATATCGGCCAAAAGTATAGCCGTTCTATTGTTTAGACAGTAAAATACCCCGGGAGTTTATAGCATACAGAAAAAAAGTATAAAAGGAGTTTGGGAGTTGAGGAGTTGGGGAGTTAGAGAGTTTAGGAGTTAGAAAGTTAAAAGGTTAGAAAGGTGTTTGGGGATGAGGGAAAAGGGGTCCTAACGCTCGTTTGGTTTTGAGCGTAAATCCCTGTAACTTCACAACCAAACCCAATAAACATCAAAACTATGCAGATTAAAGAAGTATATATTATATCGGCGGTTCGTACTCCGATTGGTTCTTTCGGTGGTGCGCTGGCCAGCCTTTCGGCTACGCAGCTGGGTGCGGCAGCCATCAAGGGAGCCCTGGAGCGAGCCGGCGTCGATAAAAAAGAGGTGCAGGAAGTGATCATGGGTAACGTGCTGTCGGCCAACGTGGGCCAGGCTCCTGCCCGACAGGCGGCTATCTTTGCCGGCCTTGGCCACGAGGTGGAGTGTACCACCATCAACAAAGTATGCGCCTCCGGCTCAAAGGCTATCATGTTCGCCGCGCAGGCCATCATGCTGGGCCACAAGGACGTGATCGTGGCGGGCGGTATGGAGAGCATGAGCAACGTGCCGTTCTACCTCGACAAAGCCCGTTTCGGCGCCAAGCTGGGCCACGGCCAGATGATTGACGGATTGCTGAAGGATGGCCTGTGGGATGTGTACAACAACTTCCACATGGGTAACGCCGCCGAAAACACCGCCCGCGAGCTGAAAATCACGCGCGAGATGCAGGACGAGTACGCCATCAGCTCTTACAAAAAAGTAGCCGCTGCCGCTGAGGCCGGCCTGCTGAAAGACGAAATTGTGCCCGTAGAGATTCCGCAGCGTGGCAAAGACGCGCTCGTGGTAAGCGAGGATGAGGAGTTCAGAAAAGTGAACTTCGAGAAAATACCTGGCCTGAAGCCGGTGTTTGACAAAGAAGGAACGGTAACGGCCGCCAACGCCTCCACGCTGAACGACGGTGCCGCGGCACTGGTGCTGATGAGCAAGGAAAAAGCGGAGGAACTGGGCGTAAAGCCAATTGCCAAAATCCGTGGCTTTGCCGATGCCGAGCAGGATCCGATCTGGTTCACCACCACCCCATCGCTGGCCATTCCGAAGGCGCTGAAAAACGCAGGCGTATCTCCGGAGGAAGTAGACTTCTATGAGATCAATGAGGCGTTCTCCGTGGTTTCCATCGCCAACAACCAGAAACTAGGCCTGGAAGGCGGTAATGTGAACGTGTTCGGTGGTGCTGTATCGCTTGGCCACCCGCTGGGAGCCTCCGGCGCCCGCATCGTGACTACGCTGTGCAACGTGCTCGACAAGAAAGGCGGCAAGATCGGGGTGACCGGTATCTGCAACGGCGGCGGCGGCGCCTCTGCCATCGTGATCGAGAAAGTATAACCTGTACCTTCGGTATATAATTTGCAGGAAGCCTTACGTTAAGCGCGTAAGGCTTTCTTTTTATACTGTAGCCTGCGTATTAAACTGATTCCTATCCTTTTGATGTTTACCAAATCCAGAGAACCTATGTTATTAGAAACCGAATTAGCTAAATTTTGGGAATGGGCGGGCATGACGCCAGATACTTACCCTGAAAACAGAGGCCTCGGAGAGTGGGAAACGGAGTATACGGATTGGGAAGCATTATATAAGGCAGCAAAGGAAGTGGTTGGGCAACTGAACACAGAATTTAACCATGACCTGGCCCAGCAGCTTGTTTATGCGCTTGCCATAGACAATGAGTCGGGACAAGTTCTGGCGATGATTGAGGGGAAACTGGAAAGCAAGCTGCGGTTCGTTAAAAAAGCAGTTAACTCAAACCAACCACAAGCGAAATGGCAAATTGCCGAGTTGCTCGGAAATGTTGACGTGGAAAACAGAGAGCAGCTTCTGCTTAACCTGATTAACCGCAACGACGACAAGTATATAAAACGGAGGGCCTTGATGAGCCTGAGCAAAGTCAATCATCCTAAAGCGGTTGAAGTAGCTCAAACATTTCTAAAAGATACAGACCCCTTCCTGAAGTTGGTTTCTAAGGAGATCATCAAAAAGAAAGTATAACCTTATCCAATTCACATTCTGGATCAGGATTGACAGAATTTTAGGATAAGCAGGATGAAGGCAGTATACTTACAATATTATACTTTATACTTGTGGGGAAGTATAAGATGTCTGATTCTGCTCCGAACCACCTGACAGCAAGCAGGTTGGGAATGATTGAAGTATAAATCCTGTTTCCCTTAATGCTGACAAAGTATAACATCACAGTTAAAGAACATGCGTAAACTCCTGGCATTACTGCTTCCGTTGGGCCTGGTGCAAAGTATGGCACTGGCGCAACAGCAGGTCACCACTTACCACGACGAGGCGTTCACCCAAATTAAGGAAGAGTACTACATCACTCCCGACTCTGCTATTGTGGGCTATTACCAACGCTTCTACCCTACCGGCGAGCGCGAGGCGCTGATAAAGTTTGTGGAGGGCAAAAAGGACAGCGTGTACACCGAGTTCTACCCGAGCGGCCAGCCCAAAATGCAGATCAGCTACCACCTGGATGTAAAGCAGGGTCCTTTCCGGGCGTACCGCCCCGACGGCAAACTGCTGCAGGAGGGATACTTCGAGAACGACAAGCAAAGCAAGCTGTACAAAACCTTCTACGCCGACGGCAAGGTGCAGAAAGAGACAGAGTTTGTCAACGGCTTCCCGGAGGGTGTGGTGCGGGAGTATTACCCTACAGGCAAACTCAAGTCTGAAATTACCTACCAGAACAGCAAGCAGAACGGCCCGGCCAAAACCTATTACCCCAATGGCAGTCTGGAAACCGAGGCCAGCTACCGCGGCGGTATGCTTCAGGGCTCCTACAAAACTTACTATGATAATGGCCAGGTAGAAACCGAGGTGCAGAACGTGGCCGGGCAGAAGCAGGGCACCTTCAAGAGCTATTACCGCAACGGGCAGCTCAGCACCGAGGGGCAGTTCCTGTCGGGTAAGATGCACGGACCGGCCAAATCATACTTTGAGAACGGCCAGCCACGCAGCGTCATCAACTACCGGAACGGAGAGATAAACGGCACGGCGCAGTACTTCTATGAGGATGGAAAACTCAAAGAGGAAATTACGGCCAGCAGTAATGGCAGCAACGTAAAAACCGTGCGCTACTACCCGAGCGGCAACCTGCAGGCCGAGGAGCAGCTCAAAGACAAACAAAAGCACGGCAACTGGAAAGTATACTATGATGCTCCGGGCAAGAAAGTGCAGCTAAGCGAAAACTACAACGCCGGAAGGCTGACCGGGGAGCGGCTGAGTTACTACGACAACGGGCAGGTGCAGGAAAAGCACGTGTACGAAAACGGCAGGATTGTCGGGATGAGCTATACCTACTATCCATCCGGTAAAACCAAGTCAGAAACCAACCACAAGGACGGCCTGCGCTTTGGCCCCTACAAGGCATACTTTGAGGATGGCAAAACAGAAGTAGTGGGGCAGTTTAGGAACAACCGCGAAACCGGCACCTGGAAGTACCACAGTCCGGAGGGCAAAGTGGTGAAAACCCGCGTTTACCGCAACGGCCAGGTAATGGAGGAAAAAGAGAAGTAAGTATAAACGGCTTTCCAAAGTATAAAAGCACTCCGGCGTGGGTGCTTTTTGCATTTAGAAGCTTTCAAAGTATACCTGTTATACTTCGCCCTTCCCCGCTACACATAACTATGAAAGGTAGGCAGGCGTAACATCAGCAAACAGAAAGTATAAATTCAAGAAGCGATAGAGAACATGACGACTGATGAAAACAACCGAAGCGGTGCCTCTAAAGGCGTAGTGGTGATTACCGGCGCCTCTGCCGGGTTGGGGCGCGCCTGCGCCCGCGAGTTTGCCAAGCAAGGGTACGATGTGGGGCTGCTGGCCCGCGGCAAAGAGGGCCTGGAAGGCGCCAAACGGGAAGTAGAGCAAATGGGCCGCAGGGCACTGTGGGTGCAGGTAGATGTGGCCGATGCACAGGCGGTGGAAGACGCGGCCGTAAAAATAGAGCAGGAACTGGGTGAGATTGAAGTATGGGTGAACAACGCCATGAACAGCGTTTTCAGCCCGGTAAAGAAGATGGAGCCCGAGGACTATAAACGCGTAACCGACGTCACCTACCTGGGCCAGGTGTACGGCACTTTGTCTGCGCTCAAACGCATGCTGCCCCGCGACCGGGGTTCTATTGTACTGGTGGGCTCGGCGCTGGCGTACCGGGGTATTCCGCTGCAGTCGGCGTACTGCGGGGCCAAGCACGCCATCCAGGGCTTCTACGACTCGCTGCGCACTGAGCTCATGCACGACAAGAGTAACGTGAAAATAACGATGGTGCAACTGCCGGCCATGAACACCACCCAGTTCGGCTTCGTGAAATCGCGCCTGCCTAACAAGCCGCGCCCGATGGGCACCATTTACCAGCCCGAGGTGGCCGCCGAGGTGATTGTGTATGCCGCTGAGCACGAGCGCCGTGAGTACCGCGTGGGCTACCCTACCCTGAAGGCTATCATCGGCAACAAAATTGCCCCCTGGTACGCAGACTATGTACTGGCCAACACCGGCTTCGACGGCCAGCAGACAGACCAGCCCGAAGACCCGAACCGTAAGGACAACCTCTACGAGCCCCTGCCCGGCGACCACGGCGCGCACGGCACCTTCGACGACCAGGCGACCTACTCCAGCCCGCAAGTATGGCTGAGCCTGCACCGCCAGGAGGTGCTCACCGGCGCCCTGGCCCTGGGAGCGCTTGCATTAGGCAGTTTGTTTGCCAAAAAGTGGACTGGAAATGGGAAGGAAGAGTAAAGCGACCGGACAAATATAACATAACAAAAGCGGCCGTTGCTTATTCAGCAGCGGCCGCTTTTTTAGGTTCTAGCAAGTATAAATTACCTGCCGAAGTCGTCCTGAACGCGCACAATATCCTCCTCGTCGGAAGGCTGGGCAGCGTCGGTATGTTGCCAGATTTCGGCCAGTACGCCCCAGTCCTGCAGGCCCACCAAGCGGTGGCGCTCACCTTGTTGCAGTTTTATCTGATCGCCGGGGTTGAGTACTTTTTGCGCTCCTTCTTCATCGGTATCGCTCGTTACCACGCCCACAGTGCCTTTTACCACGCGCCAGATCTCAGCTCTGCGGTGATGGTACTGCCACGACAGGCGTTTCTCCGGGGCCACCACCAGGATCTTCGGGCTCAGCTTGCCGGAAATTTTCAGGTCATCTACTGAAATGCCGTTAAAATAAGTATCGGCAAAGCGCTGGGCCTGCGACTCGTCGATTACAAAAAAGCCTCCCCAGGGGCGGGTGCGGTCCTGCTTGTCTATGTTAAAGCCTTTTGCCTGCAGCTCCTGCTTCAGTTCCGCGAAAAGCCTGTCTTTCGTTTCTGCTTCCGTTGTCATCCTTCGTTCTTTTATTTTTTACTTCGTTCTATTTTGAGAGCCGAATACAGCCTTACGCAAATAACGTCAGAAATTCCTAAAAATTCAGAAGGACTTTGGAGCCTTTACCGGAACAGGAAGTATAAACCCCCTCCAGGTATACTTTTTATACTTCGCTCCGCTTCTGAATAATTTAACTATATTTATACTTTCTGATATAAAACAAGTACATCGATGGAGCGAAAACTGCAGATAACGGGGCGGGGCAAACTGTCCGTCTCACCAGACATGGTTATACTTTCTTTTGATGCCTCGGCGCACGAGTGGGAGTACGAGAAAACGGTGAATGCCCTCAACAACAAAGTGGAAAGTTTACGCGCCATACTGGAGAGTGTGCACGTGGAACGCAAGAACCTGAAGACAAAAGACTTCAGCATCCGGAAGGATACGACCTGGAACAAAAAAACCGAGAAGCATGAGTTTAACGGTTTCAGGGCCACGCACCACCTGGAGCTGGAGCTGCCGCTGGACAAGCACCTGCTCAACCGCCTCCTGGGCCAGCTTGCCAAGCAGCTCGACAACCTGGATTTCAGCATCGCTTTTGGGGTGCGCGACGCCGCCGCACAGCAGCAGCAACTGGTGTTGCAGGCCATTGCCAAAGCCACGGAAAACGCCCAACTCATCGCAGGGGCCACCGGCGTGCAGCTACAGGAAATCCTCGACATCGATTACTCCTTCAGGGAGCTGACCATCCGATCCCAACGCCATGATTACCGGTTGTATGAATCAGAAATGAAAACGACCTACGATGCTGCCCCCGACTTTGAGCCCGACGACATTGATGTTTCTGAAACGATTACTATTACCTGGAAAATAGGTTAGAAGGCTGTCTAATAGATTGAGTTACCTTGGCTACGTTACGCTGCCACCAGCCACTCCAGGGCATCCTCCTCTGAGAGAAAATACTGGGTAATAAAGGGCGGGGTTTCGACCTTCACCCGTTTGTCCAGCACCTCGTTTGTCATCTGCTGCAGCGCATCCGTGGAAGACACGATGGCCAGGTACTTCAGGTGGCTTTTAGAGATTACCTCGATGGAGATTTTGGCCAGCCATCCCTGGTCATCCATGGTGAGCACGCCCATGCGCTGGTTATTGACCAGCAGCTTCTCTACATCCAGGCGCAGCAGGTGCCTGCCGATCTCCTCTATCCCATCCCGGTACTCGTGGCTTTTTACCGACCTCCGCCAACAAACCAGCAGCAGGTGGTTGGGCTTATCATAAAAAACATCTACATAATCCGTGTGGTACAACAACTCCCTCTCGGCATTCCCTTTCCCAGCCACAGCCATACAGGCTTCGGGCATATAGTTACGGTCAGCCCTTGCATTGTCTTCTTCCGTGCGCCTCTTTAAATTATCAGCCCTATCCGCCATATAATAAACAATCATTACCAGCAGCTCTCATGTTGTTGAGCCCAACCGGAGCAACGTATAAAAAGTACAAAATAATAAGAAGCCGACCTTTGCCTGCGCTAAATGGCTGCAAAGGTAGAAACTCTTTTTTAACTAAAAGGATCCGGCACGCAAAACGGACTTTATACTTTCCGCCATCTTATACTTTATAGCAGCCTTAAGAGAAATCTCTACCAACTAAGTACAAAACTTAAAGAGCGCCACACCTGCTAGTAGGTTCTACGCATGCGCCGCTTTCCGCCATGCCTCCTTCGCGAGAAACTACCTGCCGGCAACTGTGAAATAATGGCGGTTCGCTAAAATCCCGGTGAGGGCCCAAACAAAAACACCTGGCGCGTGGTGCTGCGCCGGGTGTAAAGTATAAAATCTCGCCTTGAGTTAGCGAAGGAATGCTTACCCAATCAGTACCGAGGTCATGGTGAGCGAGCCCGCTACAGCCTTATCATTGAAGAAGGTAATGTCATCCTTGCTGCCTTTTAGCCCTAAAGTATAAAGCAGAGGCCAGTAGTGTTCCGGCGTCGGGATGGCCATCATCGCCTCGCGGCCCAGTTTCTCATACTTTATAAGCTTGTCGTGCTCCCCGCTTCGGATAAGCTCCTTAAACTTGTTGTTGATCTGGATTGCCCAGTCATAGCCATACTCGTCGTCGTTTAGCTTGTCCCAGGCCACCATGCGCAGGTTGTGCACCATGTTGCCGCTGCCCATAATCAGCACGCCCTTCTTGCGCAGCTTCATGAGCTCCTTGGCCAGGTCGTAGTGGTACTGCGGGCCTTTGGTATAGTCTATACTTAGCTGCAGCACCGGGATATTGGCCTTAGGGTACATGTGGCGCACCACCGTCCAGGCACCGTGGTCCAGGCCCCAGTCGTGGTCCATCTCCACCTGGGTGGAGGTGATGATGGAAGCTGTTTCCTTGGCCAGCTCAGGGCTGCCGGGCGCGTTATACTGCACCTGGAACAACTCCTGCGGGAAGCCGCCAAAGTCGTGGATGGTCTTCGGGAAGTCCATGGCCGTGATGCGGGTGCCTTTGCTCAGCCAGTGCGCCGAAACCACCAGTACGGCTTTCGGTGTCGGAATCTCTTTGGCTACCTTGGCCCATTTCTGGCTGAACTCGTTGTCCAGGATGCCGTTCATCGGGGAGCCGTGGCCCATAAACAGCACCGGCATCAGCTGGTCCTGTTCGCCCAGGTCTTCTGTAAATCTGTTAAATGCTGATAAAGTGGTCATACCTACTGTTCCTGCTACAAGTGTTTTGATGAACTGCTTTCGCTTCATGGTTCACTTCTTAATAAATGCTAACCGTACAGCCTGACAAAGTATAACTGTACCTTCACTTGCAAAGATACCACCGTTGCCCCCTCCCGCGCCTTGACCTAGGTTAAGAAATGCGCCAGACGGCGAGCTGTTTGCGGATGCGGTGAAGGGTTTGGAGGGACGTGCTGAAATATGCAGGTATATAAACGAAAAATGCCCCCGCAAGCGCGGAGGCATTTAACACAATCAGGAAAACTAAAATGTCACTAATAGCCCCTAATAACTTAACCTATCATACCACAAATATATAAAATGTGTACGAACACGCAAACACTTCCTTCAAAAATATTTATTTTATACTTTCTATTGCGCCGCAAGCAGTCTTCGCTTTACTGTTTAAACTCAGATTCAGCGCGTTACAAGTAGGAACAAAGTATAGTCCTCATCTAACAACCCTCTCCGCTACCTACCCGCCAGGTCACACTTGCGCAAAATTTTCAGCAGTTGCGGCTGCAGTTGCTGCAGCATCCGGTCAAAGCCCAGGTCGTTGGGGTGGCTGCCGTCCACGGTGCCTTCGTGGTCCTCGCCAAGCTGGCGGGGGTAGGAAAGCAAGTATAAATCCTTCACGCCGCTGCGCTGCAGCTTCGCCACCTCCTGCTTTATCTGCTCGTTCTGCGCCTGCACCCGCTTGCCTACCTCCTGGTCAAAGGCCCCGTTCTCCCGCACCGTGCTGGGGATAACGATAATGGGCGCCTTCGGATGATGCTGCCGGATGGTGTTCACCAGGTAGGCGGTTCGCTCGCGTATCTCGTCCGGGGAGGAGTTGGGCACGCAGTCCAGCACAAAGGCATCCGCCGGGATGGTGGTGATCATGTCGGCCACCGCTTTTTCCATTTTGGCGCTGCCGCTCAGGCCCAGGTTCAGGAAGTTCAGCCCTGCGGCCCGGCTCATCCGCGCCGGGTAGGCCATGCCCGGCCTGCTGGCCGAGGCGCCTTGCAGGATGCTGGAGCCATACATCAGGATGCGCTTTTGGAAAGGGTCATTCAGCGGCTGCAGGGTGGCCCCGGCGGCAACGCCGATTTCCAGGCTGGTGGTTTCATCGTAGAGAGGCAGGTAGAGCAGGCACTCTTTCTCCCCTTCGGCCATGTTGCGCACCAGCGTATACTCGGTGCAATCGCCGTTGGGCCTGCCCACGCCGGCAAACTGCCAGCGCCCGTCCTTTTTAATGTATAGGTCCAGCCCCTCGTAAGCAATGGCCGTCATGTTAGATAAGGTGGTACGGGGACTGGTGCACCATTTGGCAGAGATAGTCGTGCTGTTGGTCTTGAAGGCGACGGCCAGGCCGGCTGAGTTGGTCAGGAGGCGCTTTACTGCTGGGGGCATATCCGGGTGATCCGCCGTATCCACCCGATGGTATACTTGTTGGGTGGGTAGCACCTTGCCAACCAACGTTAAATCGGTGGCAGGCGTGTAGACGGTGGATTGCGCCAAGGACAGGTTTGCGGTGCCAGCGCAAAGTATAAACAGCACCCAGGTAAGCATAAATCTTTTCATCTGTTGGGGATTATGCAATGGTCAAAATGATGGCGGATTGTCATCACGCTTTGCGTTTTAAGCTTAGGCTTTGGCTAGGAAACGAGACAGGCATGAAACCCCATGCCCGACGTTGTTTTTCGAGCTTTATACTTCGTTTTACTCCTCTACAAAGGCGATAACCGTGGCCACGCCACGCTCTCCGGCATGGTCAAACTTCTTATTGTCGCAGGGGTAATTGACCACGCCGCGGTTGCGGAGCCAGGCCGTGGAGGAGCCGCCGCCGTCCAGGTTCATGGCCTCTACGCAGCCCAGTGAGTGCATTACGGTGGCTAGCTCCTCAGTGGTCATGCCGTGTGCCTCTGAAAACCTGCCGTCCACTACCACCGCAATCAGCCGGTTATCGGCCGTAAGCCCGATGGCAGTTCTGGGGTGGCGGTTGGTGTTGAAAACCTCCTGCACCTGTGTTACCGGCTTGTCGTCATACACAAGCAGCGGTCCGGAGGTCAGCAGCGTATTGGCTTCGCTCAGCGAGTTCCAGCCTGCGGCCGGCTTCTTCTCAATCGAGATGGTTCCGTCCGCCGCTATAGCAAAGCCCGCGTTCTCGCGGTACGGGGTAAAACCGCTCCGGGTGGTGTTGATGACCTGACCATCTTTCTTAAAGAAGACCGTGGAGCCTCCCTTCGAGGTATCGAAGTATGAACCGTTGATAGCTGCGGCAGCCCGCACACGGGCGGCGCCCTCGCTTGTCTTCAGGAACCCCGACGTCACATAAGGCATGTCCACCTTCAGTTTTTCGTCTTTCAGGTCGATTTCCAGGATGGTAATGCTTTGGTTGGAGCTGAAAAGGTCTTTGAAGTGCTTATACTTCCAGACGATGGACTCCGATACTTTGCGTGTTTCCCAAGTCGCGCTGGCCAGCTGTTCGGCTACGGTTTTGGGCGCCTCAACAACAGGAGGCGTGTTATCGGGCGTTACCTCGTCTTTTGAGCACCCGGCCAACAGCATGGCCGGGAGCAGTAATAGGGCTAAAAGCTTTTTCATATGCGATTCTTAAGCGATGTTGAATTCCAGCGTGCAGCGGTTTATTTCTTCCCAAGTATACTTTCCGGCCACGCTACTTCGATGTTTTTCGGGTAGCCCGGCTCTACTTTCATACTTCCCTCCAGCGAGATGACCACAAATTCTTTCCCCCGGAACAAGTATACTTTGTTCTCACGGCTGTTGTAGTCGGCTGCGTCCAGGTTACCGCTTCCCCAGGCAAAAGGCCAATCGCCAACCAGCGTGCTGATTGGCTGTGGTTCTCCTGCCCCTTTGTTTTGGCCTGCCGGTACCTGCAGGTACTCCTCCCCTTTAAAGAGGAAAACCGCTTTGCTTTTCGGGTGAAAGAAGGCAGCATCGAGGTAGCCGTTGTGCCAATGAGTGGGCAGGTTTTTCACCAGGTCGGTCAGTGGTTTGGGGTAGCCGGCATCCAGCGTTTTGGCTTCCGGAGAGAAGCGGGCATACTCCGTTCCTTTGAAGATGTAGACTTTCTTATCACTGCTGTTAAAGTAGGCGGCGTCTACCTCACCCGCCCAGGCAGCGGGAAGGGCAGGCAAGGCTTGAGTTGTTTTTTCAACACTTCCACTACCAGATTTTCCTGTGCTTTCTACATACACCAGGTCGTTTATCAGGCGATAGGTCGTGTGCTCGCGCTTCTTTTTGTTTTCCACTGTAAAGCCGGCGCCTACCATTGGCCAGAGCGCTTTGGCCACATACTCCCCGCTCTTCACCTCCGGGTCAAAGATGTTCGTGTAGTTCACCTTGTCGGTGTTTTTCGGAAGAATGCCGCCTTCGATGTGGTACACGGCTGTCACGCCGTCGTTGGCTGTGAAGCGAGCTGCCACCGGAATAGCGTGCCAGTGGTTGGAGACCACGTAAAGCTTGTCGCCGGGTCTGATGACTTTGGTGCCGTCGGCCTTCCGCAGCAGCCTACTGTAAGTATAATTCTGCACCGTGGTTTTGGATTTCTCCTCTTCGAAGATAATCTCTGCCGGTACGCCCTTGGCTACCAACAGCTCCTTCATTTCAGAGGCTTCGCAGATTCTAGACTGATGCGCGGCACACCCACCCGACACCACAATGTAATCGAATGACGGGGAGGCGGCGAAGAGCCGATAGCCAATTTCTACCCTTTCTACCAGTGTATTTCGGTCAGCAGAGCCTAAAATAAGCATGCCGTTCCGCTGGGCGGCAGGCTGTTGCTGCGCCACGGCCTGCAGGCTGATAACTTGTATGGCCAAAAGTATAAATACCCACCCTAAGGGTAGCTTTCCGAGGATTCCGTTTCTCATAATACGCTCTTATTTTTACACAAAAAGGTGCCGGGTTTTGGCAACCGCAGCACCTATACTTTCTACATGCCCTCCGTCAAGAAAACGTAGCGCACCAAGTATAAAAAGTATGGGGAGTATAAAGTATAACTCCCCATACTTTTTAAGTAATTAGTTGCCGCCAGTTAGCGCGCCCATGGTGCGCAAGCCGGAGCGGCTCTTATGCTGCTGATCCTTCGTAATCAGGCCGCTTTCCACGGCTGGGTTAAGGCTGCTGCCCAACCTTGTCAGGTCGTCTGCGTTCATGCCATGCTGCAGGGCAGGGTTGTTCTCCCCTACCGGCACATAGGCCTCCGTTAACATAGTGCCCGCGCTGAAGCTGGTTCCGTCGATAGCCTCCCCATTTGCGTCGTAGGCTATACTTCCCAGCACCGAGGACTGTACTACCGGCGCTGGCGCTTCAGCTTCATACACATCCACATCCGGCCCGTCGCCTTTCTGCGTGTTGCCCGATACGATAGAGTTGTAGATGCTCACCTTGTTCACGCCCGCTCTTCTGTAAATACCGCCGCCAGGTCCGGCGATGGCGTTACCGGTGATGGTGGTGTTCACAATCGTTGCCTCGTTGTCCTGGTATAGCATCACGCCACCTCCCCCGTTGGCAGAGGTACTGGTGTTGCCGTAGATGAGGCAGTTTATCAGCAAGCCTTTCGAGTTTTGGCGGATATAGTAAGCGGCACCATAAGAGCGGCCCTTGTTATCGGCGATAACAGCGTTATACATGTTCACCGTGGCCTCCGGGTAACCGTGCACGCCTGCGGCTGTTCCACCCGAGTTACCTATCACCTCCGTGTCGTAGATGTTGGCCACAGACTCGCTGATCCATACGCCACCGGCATTGCCAGCTGAGCTGTTGTTGTTAATCTTGCTTCTGTGGATGGTGACCACCGAGCCGCCGAAAGCGTACAGGCCAGCCACGTTCTTATCAGAGTTATTATCCACAATCTCAGTGTCCAGGATGTCTACCACGGCGTTACCGATGGTGATGCCCCCGCCATAGTCTCTCCGGAAGTTTATTCCGTTAATCCTGGCGGAAGTAGTAGGCACACCAGCCTTACCTTCTGTAATTTTCAGGCCCTCCAGCACTACTTTCTGGCCTTCTGTTTTCGGTGCCGACACGGTTACCACGTGATAGGCCACGCCGCCGCCGGAAAGAATGGTTTTGTACTGTTGCGGATTTGCCTCTGTGCCTTCTGTGGCATCAGCCGGATAGCCTCCTTTTAAGCGAACATACTTGCTGATTTCGAAAGTCACGTCGCCTGCATCTGCTGCCTCACCACCGGTTACGGTTACAGTCGGAGTATAAACTCCCTCTGCGATGTGGATGGTGTTGCCGCTCACCGCGATGGCCAGCGCGTTCTCCAGGCTGGTGGCCTCGTCCCAGGAGTAACCTTCTCCGGTGCCGCCCACCTTCACGTAGATGTCATCCCGGTTGCCGGCTTCCTGCGTTACCACGATTTCCTGCTGCGTTACGCCGTTTGCTGTTACCATAATTTTGCCGGTTCGCTCGTCGTCGTCGTTTTCCTGCACCGTGAAAGAGAGGCTAACCTTACCTTTCTCGCCAGCGGTCTGCTCCAGGCTGATCCAATCCACGTCGGCCGCTGCCTGCCAGGCTTGGTTGGTCAGGAAAACGATGGTGTGTTTGCTGCTGGTGTTTGCCACGGAGAAAGCCTCGTTCTCCAGAAACAGCTTGGGCTCAAAATCCTCTTCGTCCTTCTTACAGCCCGCCACCGCGATAAGTAAAAAGGCAGCCAGGAAGAACCGCGTGATATAACTGAATTGTCGTATTCTGTTCATGGTTGATGCTGGTTTTTAGCTATGGCGCCAGCGGGACGGGTCTGCCCCGCCGGCACCTTGCTTATTTGCTGTTGATATAATTGGTATAAAGCGACTGGTAGCACGCGGCAAAGTCCTTCTCATCCTCAAAGGCGCTCTCGTACATAAACGGTCCGGTATACTTTACCTCCTCCAGAGCCGCCAGAATGGCGTTCCAGTTGTTCTTGCCCTCTCCGGTGCACGGGAAGAAGTGGTTCTCGGCCGCCCCGGTGCCATCGGCAATGTGCACCGTTTTCAGGCGGCTGCCCATGGCCTTGATCAGGTTCTCGGGGTTTTTGATGTGGTTCATGTCGATGGCCGAGTAAATGGTCTTGGGCAGTCTCTGAAAGATTTCCACCGTCTCCTCCACGGTGCGCATCAGGGGACGCTCCCGGCCATTGCTGGCCAATAGCTCTGGCCCGAGCATGTTCTCCAGCACCATGGTGGCGTTTATACTTTGCACCGCCTTGTCGAGCTCCGTAGCCGACTTGATCAGCTGGCTTTTGCGTCTGTCGCGCTCGTTAAGGCCCAGGTAGTAGCTCGGGTGGAAAAGTATAATCTGCGGCTCCAGGATCTTCAGGAAGCCGATGAGCTTCTTGTGCTTGGCCACTACATCCAGCCTGGCTTCCTCGTCGAGAAGAGAGAGGTCAATGTTCTGGCCGAAAGGCATGTGCACCGACCATACTTTAATGCCGGCCGCATCCGCTGCTTTCTTCGCTTCCGTCAGCCGCTTGACGATCTCCTCGTCGGAAAGCTTGAAGTTTCTGTTTCCGTCCAGGAAGAGGCCCATCCCCGAAGCTTCCACATAGCTCACTCCCACCGATTTAGCGTATGTAAGTTTTTCGGCTGTGAAGTTGCCGATGGCCAAGCCATAGCCAATTTTCAGGGGCGCTACCGGGTCTTCTTTCGAGGGTTGCTCCGGCGCGGGCTCATCTTTTCCCGAGTCGCAGGCGCTGAAGCTGAGAAAACAGGCAAGTAGTATTGTTAACATTTCGGTTCTTTTCATGGGTGTGAAATTCTTACTCCCAGTTCGGGTTTTGCACCAGGTTCTCATTCAGCCGCAGGTCCTCGATCGGCAGCGGGTAATAGTAATCCCGGTTTTCGTCGAAGTAACCACCCAACTGGAAAGGATTCAGGTAGCCAGAGGTGCCGTTGGTTAAAGGCCGCTGCTGTACGTTGATGATGGTGGAGGCCTCTTTTGGCGCGCCGGAGGCATTGCCATCGTGCAGGTACACATCGGCTTTGCCGTCGTTGTTGAAGTCGTGCGCGCCCAGGCGGGAGAAGTAGATGCCTACCATCGGCTGCTCAATCTTTTTGCCTTCCTTCCAGCGCATCAAATCATCCCAGCGGTGCCCTTCGTTGAAGAGCTCAATCCTACGCTCCCGGCGAATCTCCAGAATCACGCCCTTGTTAGCTCCGGCGTCCACGTTCGGATACATAGCAGCCAGGTAGGAGTCGGGGTAGGCGTTGGCCTGTGCCAGGTTGAGGTGCGGCATGCCTACCCTGTCTCTGAGCTTGTTGATGCTGATATCCAGGTCCTGCTGCGTCAGGGTGCCCAGCTCGGCTTTGGCTTCCGCATAAACCAACAAGGCCTCGGCATAGCGGAAGATGATGATATCGTAGTAAGAGGCGGTCCACTGGTCTTTGGCAGGCAAGGCCTTGATGACCCTGTAACCTGTGGTGGTACCATTCAGGTTTACCGGCTCAGGGGTGCTCTCACCGTATACTGTAAAGTTCGGCCCGGCGGTGGTCTGCGTCAGACGGGGGTCGCGGTTCTGCATCTCCTCGTAAAACTCCATGGTTTCATACCCGGGCTGGTCCGTGAACCGGCTGCCGTCCTTCATCAGATAGCTGTTTATCACGTCCTTGGTGATGCCCCAGGCCCCCATGGTGGGAGCCGTCATCAGGTAACCCAGGTTGTGCTGCCCCAGGTCCGACTCAAAGTCTCTGGCCAGGATGGTCTCGGTGGGGTCCTGGTTGTTTCTGGCAAACAGCTCGCGGTAGGCTCCATTGGCTCCTCCGGCGGTAAACAACCTGTAAGCACCTGAGTTAATCAGCTCCTGGGAGGCGGCGGCGGCTTGCTGCAGCAGCTCCTCATAATCTCCCAGCCCGTGGTATTTCCTGTAGGTGCCCTCATGCAGCGCGATGCGTGCTTTCAGAAGCAGGGCGGTATATTTGGTAATGCGGTTCAGCTTCACCTCCGCCGGAATGTTGGCGATGGCAAAGTCGATATCGGCCATCACCGAATCAATCACCAGCTTGCGCGAATCGCGGGCCTTGTACAGGTCAGAGTCTCCGGCCTCCAGCACCTTGCCATACCACGGCACATCCCCGAAGCGCTTCACCTTATCGAAATAGAAGTGCGCCCGGAAGAAGCGGGCGATGCCGCCATAATGGCGCTTGGCTGCCTCGTCGGGAACACGGTGGTAGTTCTCCAGGAAGAAGTTAATCTTGCGCAGGTTGCCCCACGACCAGCCCCCGCTGCCACGGGTGGTAGGCACGATGCGGTTGCCCCGCACCCTGTCTGCCGCAATCAGGGGCACAATGTTATCCGAGGAGGCGTCGTCGCTGTACACCCCGGTGGTGGGCAGCATGGTGTAGAAATCGTTCGTAGCTACCTCCAGGTCCGTGGCGGTTTTGAAGAAGAAGTCCGCATCCACCTTGTCTTTTGGTGGCTTGTCAAGGAACTCTTTCTCACAACCGGTGAAGAGAAGGGCTATGGAAGCGAAAACGGAAGCAATGTATATTCTTTTCATCTTTTATTAGAAATCATCAGGGTGAATTATAGGGTCACGTTGATGCCCAGCGAATAAGTTTTGCCCATTGGATAAGACCTTAGGTCGGCCCTGCCCACGGCGCTGCCCGGGTTAGAATAGTTGATGGCTGAACCTGCCTGCTCCGGATCGATATACTTGCTCAGGCCGCCGAAGCGCACCGTGAACAGGTTCTCCCCGCTAAAATATAGCCGCAGTTTTCGCACACTGATTTTGGAGGTCAGGGCCTCCGGCAATGTGTAGCCAAAGGTCAGGTTCTTCACGCGCATGTAGCCCACATTCTCCAGGTAATAGTCGTTCATCTCGTAGAGCGAGCGACCGCTGTTCAGTGAGGCGTAGCCACGCTCGATCTGCGGGTATTTGCCAGGTCGTTCTGGTGTCCAGGCGTTGTCTACCAGGTCTTTGCGCAGGAAGGACAAGTATGGCCGCTGGTAAGTGCCCCAGTAGATGTCGCCGGTTGGGTACCAATTCTGCTTGGCTACGCCGGCACCGGCCACCGACAGGTCAAAGCCTTTCCAGTTGGCGCTTACATTAAAGCCAAATGGGAATTTTGGCATGGCGTTACCAATTGGCTGCAAGTCCCCGTGATCTTCCAGCGTATAGTTACCCCGGTCGATTCGCCCGTCACCGTCCACGTCCACATACTTGATGTCGCCGGCACGGAGCCTGTTCCAATCGTTGTTCTGCACCACGTTCAGGATGTAGTTGTACACGTTGCCAAGGCTGTTACCAGGGTTCACGAAAGAGTTCTGGTAAGCCTGAGCTTCCTCGTCCGTCTGGAACTGCCCGGCTACATGGTAGCCCCAGATCTGGCCCAACTCCTGCCCTTCCCAGTACGTGCTCATCAGCCCGTTCGGGTTATCAAACTTAGTGATCACGCCTTTGAAGTTGGACACGCTGGCTGTGGCGCGAACCGAGAGAGGTGAGCCGCCCACGTCAAAGCTGTTATTGTAGCTCAGGCTGAAGTCAAAGCCCCTGTTGCGCAGGGAGGCCAGGTTCTCTCTTGGCTCCGCAGAACCGAACACCCCCGGCAGCGGCGTGCCCGGCAGGTACATGTCCTCCGTTTTCTTCTCATACAAATCAATGGAGGCCATTAACTTATTCCGGAAGAAGCCCAGGTCAGCCCCGAAGTTGATGGTGCTGGTGGTTTCCCAGCTCACCACTTTTGGAAGCGGGCCGGGAGCGCTGGCATAGACAATTCTCTTTCCGGCGTCCAGCCAGTCAGAGTTGCCGATGCTCATGGTTTGCTGGAACGTGTTGGTGCTGATGTTCTGGTTACCCAATGAGCCGTAAGAAGCTCTCAGTTTGAAGAAGCTGATGGCATTTTCCAGCGGCTGCCAGAAGTTCTCCTGGTTCACCTGCCAGCCCGCCGACACAGAGGGGAACAAACCCCATCTGCTCTCACTCGGGAAGCGGGAAGAGCCATCGTAGCGGGCGTTTACCTCCAGCAGGTACTTTCCGTCGTAATCATAGTTAAAGCGTCCGAAGTACCCCTGCACCGACCACAGTTCGGCAGACCCATCGGCCGCCATCAGTTCAGTACCCAGGGCCAGATTGGCCAGGTCGCGTATCAGCAGGCCGCCCTGCTGCCCCATTATTCTGTCGCGTTCAAACTCCTCTTGGTTAAAACCGGCCATCAACTTAAAGTTATGCACATCGCTTAAAGTATGAGAATAAGTACTGTATGCGTTTAACGCTTTATAGTAGTCTCGCCAGCGGTACTCGTTTAGGCGGTTTACCCCCACAGTTTGCAGCTGCAGCCGTTGGCTGGTGAGCATCTGATACTCATTTAGGCGGTTGGTATTGGCCTGGTTGGTAATGCGATTGCTGTAGTTAAAGTTAATGTCCAGGCCTTTGAGGGGCGTGGCCCGTGCGCGGAAAGTGTTTGTAAACTCCTCGATGTTAAGGCGCTGCCAGTTGTTGCCATCCTCCATAGCCGCAGGACCGCCCTGCCCGAAAACGTCTGTCGGGATGCCGTCAATCATGTTTGGCGCGAAAGGATAGAGTTGGTACCAGGTGGTGGTGCTCCAGATGCCACCGTAGCCATTGCGGAAGCCGCCATACTCCTCATCCTTCTCGTGGTTGAAGAGAACGTTGTTGGATAGCTCCAGCCACTTGGTAGGCTTAAAGCTGACGTTGGCCTTCAGGTTATACCTGTCCATGCCACCGTTGGCAATGTTGTTGATGTCTTCCCGCTCAAAAACCCTACCTGAGAGGTAGCCCTTTATCTTATCGGTCCCTCCGGATACGGAGATATTGTGCATGTTGGAGTACTGGTACTTCTTGAAGTGGTAATCATACCAGTTGGTGTTGTAGAAGAACTTATAGGTCCCGTTGGGCTGCAGCTCGTGGAAAGGCGCGATCTCGCCTCTGGACACCATGCGAATCGTTTCCCAGTCCAGGTCGTTGTAGCCGGTATAGGTGGTTCCGTTATAGCCGAACAGGGCGGCATCCACTGTCTTGCCATATAGATAAGGGTCAGAGATAAAGTCCGTGCGGGTGGTAGGGGTGGTCCAGCCAAAGTTATTGGAGTAGTTCACCACCATATCGCCAGCCTCGCCTGTCTTGGTTGTAATCAGGATAACCCCGAAAGCACCCCGGGCGCCGTAGATTGCCGCAGAGGCCGCGTCCTTGAGCACCGTCACGCTTTCCACATCCTGTGGGTTCACGCGGGTGATGTCTCCCTCAATGCCATCGATGAGCACCAACGGCCCGCCGCCGTTGATGGAGTTAAAGCCCCTGATGTTGATGTCGGGCGTGGCTGTTGGGTCTCCCGAATTCACTTGTATGTTCAAACCGGGCAAGAGGCCCTGCAGGGAGCTGGTGATGTCATTGGCCGGGCGCAGGGCGATGTCCGAACCGCTCACCTGGTCCACGGCGCCGGTCAGGTTGGCTTTTTTCTGGGTACCGTAACCCACGATCACAACCTCTTCCAGGGCTTTGGTATCCTCTAAGAGGATGACGCTAATCGCAGCCCGGTTGCTGATCTCCACTTCCTGGGGCTGAAAACCGATGTAGGAGAAAACCAGGGTGCCCTTGCCGTCCGGCACAGCGATGGAGAAGTTTCCTTCCCCGTCGGTTGGCGCCCCTTTGTTGGTGCCCTTCAGCACAACGGTTACGCCGGGCAGGCCAACGCCATTTTTGTCGGTAACCTTTCCTGTAATGATAATGTCCGCTTGTTGCTGCTTCTTCACCGGCTCAGCAGGCTTCACCACGATGGTGTTTTCCACCAGGCTGTAGGCCAATGGCTGATTATGGAAAATCTCCGCCAGGGCCTGCTCCAGATCTACATCCTTTAAGTCAAGCGACACCGGCTTTGCCAGTTGCAGCAGCTCGTCGTTATAGAGGAAAAGATACCCGCTTTGCTTGCTGATGGTTCGGAATACCTGTTCCAGGGATGCATTCTTCTCTGTGATGGAGATTCCCTGCGAGAAGCCGTGGGCGTGCAGGTGCATGCACGTCACCAGCGAAGCCATAAGCGTTATCCTCTTGGCAGGAACAATCCTGGGCAGCCACTTCCAGATGCCTCTGCCGCTCCTGAGTAGTAGATTTTGTTTCATAAAAGAAGGGTGTTTGGGTAATTGGTAAGACAGTTATTTGTTGATTGTACTTGCGCTAAATCCATACTTTCTGCCGGGAGTACCTTATACCTTCAGTACCCCGGCTGTGCCATCAGATCGTTGAGACAACAACCTTCCTTCCCTCTCGCCTGAACTGGATGGACCCCGTCAGTTCCAACATCTCCAACATTTTGCTGATTTCCGTATTCCGTGAGATGATTCCGGAAAAGTGCTTAGCGGACATATTGCCGGAATAGGCCACCTCAATGCCATACCACCTCTCCATCTGCCGCATCACGGTGGCGATGTCCGCACTGCTGAAGTAGAAAAGCCCGTTCTTCCAGGCTATAGCCTCATCCACGTCCACCTTTTTCAGCTTAATATCCTCCCCGATGGTGGCTTGCTGACCTGGCGTCATCATTTTGCTGACATTGCCTTTTTTAACCCGCACAGAACCCTCTACCAGGGTGGCGGTGGTCCGTCCCTCGTTGGCATAGGCCATCACGTTAAAGTGGGTCCCCAGCACCTCTATGGTTGCCTCGTCCACCTTTACCTGAAAAACCTGTTTCTGATTTCTGGCCACCTCGAAGTACGCCTCGCCTGTTAGCTCCACGGTTCGTTCGTTTCCGACAAAGGCAGACGGAAAGTACAGGGAAGAGGCAGAGTTGAGCCATACTTTACTGCCATCGGGCAGCACCACCTGGTATTGCCCGCCCACCGGCGTAGAAATGGTGTTATAGAATACCTGGTCGCTTTTGCTATCGGCAATCTCGAAGGTGACGACGCCATCCAGTTTGGAAACCTTTACCCCTTGCTCCTGGCGCACGGTGCCGTTTTCCATATCCTCCAGCAGGAACACAGAGCCATCACTGAACGTCAGCTTTGCCTTATCCCCGCCCGGAAGTATGTCCTCCGGTTGCAGCTTTGGTGTAACTTCTGCTATGGTAGCGGGGGCAGTATGTTTCCCTTGTTGTGTCTGGTAGATGAGAAAGACAGTGCCAAGTATAAGCGTGATGGCTGCGGCATACTTCCATACCGTGTTGACGCTCCAAAGGCTTCTGGTTTTCTGCTGGTCTACTGTCTGTGCAGCGATGCGCTGCCAGGCTTTGTCTGTGTCTATCCTAGAAAAGAAAGCAAGTTCTTCTTCCAAAGCCTGCTCATTCCGGATTCTGTCGAAAAAGAGCCGGTTCTTTTCGCTCTCCTCTACCCATAACTCCATTTCCTGCTCTTCCTGCGGGTTAAGCTCTCCTTTCAGGTATTTCAGGATAAGGTCGGCTCTTTCAAATTGTTCTTGCTTGTTCTCCATAAGGACTGTGTTGCGGTAAAGACACCTATGGAAGCAAAAGGGGTGAAAGGAGTACAAGAAATTTTTTCCCTAATTTATGTAGTAGGAGAAAAGTGGGCTATACTTCGCTTGTGAACAAGTAGGATAGGCTCACGAAAAGGCGCAGCTCAGCGCCTTAACTTAAACATAACATTAACTTAACCAGCTAGCTGGGCCGTGTGAATGATTTTAGGGATAGCTTTGGGGCATCAAGTTAAAGGTATCGGAACATGTACGTGCCTGTTGCTTCTGGCTTGAAGTTAAGCAGGCAGCGCCGGCGCAAGTATAAATAAGGCTACTAAAAATCAGGGGTTGATTAGCCAAACGAAGCAGTTGAAAGAACATCCTAAGCGAGCGCTTACTTTCATTCAAAACTTATATTTGATTTCGATTCCTTTCTTTGTAAGTTTAGCAAATGCTTGTTCAACGAAACAACTTTGCTGCAGTACGGGTGACGCTGCTTCATTTTCCATAAGTATACTTTGGTTACCCCTCCGGATAAAAGTTGCCATCAATTAAAAGTACTCCCAAATGAGCGCGAACGAGGATCAGGCTGTACCCAGTGATAATTCAGACCTAAAGCAGCTTTTCGACAGGTATTATACTCGCCTGGTGTACTTTTCCGCCCAGGTGGTTGGCTCCCAGGAGGCTGCCGAAGACATCGCTCAGGAGGCCTTCATTAAATACTGGAACCAGCGGCACGATATTCTGCCACACCCGTTGGCCATCAAGAACTACCTGTATAGTACGGTGAAAAATGCCAGCTTAAACGTAGCGCGACACCAGAAGGTAAAGGCTGATTATGCCGCCAGCCTCGGCGAAATGGCAGCAGTGACAGAAAGCCTGGATAGTGCTATCATTCATGCCGAAGTATTAGCCCAGCTACACAGCGCCCTAAGCGAGCTTCCGGAAGGATGTCAGCAGATTTCCAGAATGTGCTATTTGGATGGGAAGAAAAATCAGGAGGTGGCCGAAGAGCTGGGAATCTCCATCAACACAGTAAAGACACAGAAAAAGAGGGCCCTGCAGCTGCTGCGCCTCAAGCTAAACCCTGAACTGTGTGCTATGCTGCTCTTCCTGGAGTTCTAGATTTATTGAATTTCATACTCAGGCTACCGGCCACTTATTCTACAGCTTGATAATTTCCTTAAAGCGAGCCATTGCGCTACTTCTCCAGAGAATGCGGTTGAATAGTCTGCCTGATTTTAAAGGAACTCTCTAACCTGATGTCATCGGAGGAAGCGCCTACCAGTATATCAAAATCGCCTGGCTCCACGACCCACTGCATTTTTGTGTTTAGCAGCATCAGGTCCTCGGCATGCAGCACCAGCTCCACAGCTTTCTGCTCGCCGGCTTTCAGGTGAACGCGCTGAAACTTCTTTAATTGCCTGTCCGGTGTAACTATCGAGCTAACCCTGTCGCGCAAGTATAACTGCACCACTTCATCCCCGTCGCGTGAGCCTGTATTTTTCACTTGGAAGAGCACTTTCACCTCCACATCGCCCCGGTTCTCTATCGGATTTACTTCCAGGTCGCTGTACTCAAACGTGGTATAACTCAGTCCATAGCCGAAGCTATACAGGGGCTGGGCATCCATTTCCACGTAATCATGCTTGGCGGGCCTTTTGGCATTGTAGTAAACAGGCAGCTGCCCCACATGCTTCGGCACGGAAATGGGCAGGCGCCCAGCCGGGTTATAGTCTCCGAACAATACATCCGCGACCGCATGGCCTCCCTCCTGCCCCGGATACCACGCGTCCAGTATGGCGGGCACATGCGCGGCCATCCAGTTGAGGTTGAGCGGACGGCCTTTAATGAGCACCACGACTACCGGTGTGCCGGTTTTCACCACTTCCTGCAGCAACTCCAATTGTTTGCCGAGCAGGTCGAGCGTGGCACGGTCAAAGCCTTCGCCACTTTCCATATCGCTTAACTCCTGCACTTTTTCCGGAGCTGAAACCGTGGCCGCGCCGGTAGTTTGGTATTCGGTTTTGAAATCGCGTGCGCTGGAGCCTCCCAATACCACCACGGCCACCTCCGCCTTACGAGCAGCCTCCACCGCCTCGGCAATGTTGGCAGAAGTCGTGTCGCGGATGGCGCTCCCTTTGACATAGGTAACTTTTGTCTGGTCCGATACTTTGGCCTTAATGCCTTCCAGCACGGTGGTGATATTGCTCTCTGGTTGAGGGGCGGTGTAGTCACCCAACTGGTTGTAGCGATTGTCGGCATTGGGGCCGATGACGGCAATGCTTTTCAGGTTTTTACTTAACGGGAGCAGCTGCTTTTCATTCTTCAGCAACACGATGGACTCCTGCGCTACCTGGCGGGCCAGCTGCACGTGTGCCTCGTTCCGCACCACCCTGGCTGCTTTCTTTGGATCGACATATGGGTTCTCGAACAGGCCCATCTCAAACTTTAGGCGCAGCACCCTGCTTACAGCCCGGTCAAGTATAGCCATCGATACTTGTCTGCTTTTGATGGCTTCGAGTAGGTGTTTGTCGTATCCGTAACCGCTCAAGTCAGCATCCAAGCCAGCGTTAATGGCCAGTGCTGCGGCCTCGACGGGTGTTGCCGCCACCCGGTGGCTTCCCACCAGGCCCGAGATACTTCCCAAATCCGATACAGTGAAACCATCAAAGCCCCATTCATCCCGCAAAAGGTCAGAAAGCAGGTATTCGTTGGAGGAGCAAGGAACGCCATCAATGGAGTTATAAGCCGTCATCACAGACAATGCACCGGCCTTCACAGCAGCGAGGAATGGAGGCAGGTAGCTCTGGTGCAGCTCGCGGTTGCCTGTGCTGATGCCGCCTCCGTTGTGTCCGCCTTCCGGCACGCCATAGGCTGTGAAATGCTTTAGTGTGGAAATCACATTGGCACCGCTCCTGAGGTTGTCCCCCTGAAATCCTTTTACCATAGCCATCCCCATCTGGCTGGTAAGTACCGGGTCCTCGCCATAGGTCTCCTCTACCCTCGACCAGCGCGGCTCCCGTGCCAGGTCCAGCACCGGCCCGTAGCCGATATGCGCGCCCTGAGCGCGCGCCTCTGCGGCAATGGCCGCTGCCATGCGCTGAATCAGGGCAGGGTTCCAGGTGCTGCTTTGCCCGATGGAGGTCGGGAAGACGGTGGTGCCGATAGCCATATGCCCGTGCGGGCACTCCTCGGCCAGCAACAGCGGTATGCCTAGCCGGGTCTGCTCCACGGCATACTTTTGCAGCGCGTTGGTGGCCTGGGCAGCCAATGTCGGGTTCAGGCCGGTGGTAAGTGTCTTCTTTGTCCAGGGGTCGGCCCGCAGCGTGGCCCACAGCATACCGATATGCCGCTCGTCCACCGCTTTTTTATACTCCGGGCTGTACGTTACTTTCTTCCCCTGCTTCTGGTACATCTCCCAGCCAAGCAATGTGGACAGCTGCCCCACTTTCTCTTCCAGTGTCATACGCCCGAGCAAATCCTTCACCCTTTCTTCGGTAGGGGCTTTGCTGTTTTTGTAAAGCGGCTTTGCCTCTTGCGCCAAGGCTGTTGTCGCACAAAACAGGCTCAGGCCAAGTACGAGGTTTCTAATCATGCCCGGTAGCTCAAGTATAGGTGCTTGATTTATACTTTGTGGATGAGTGCCCTAGTATACTTCCACATTAGCTATTACCGGACTTGCCTTGGCATCGGTAATGCGGATGCGGACTTTATCTGTGTTGATTGGGTTGTCGAGCTTAAGGATGCGCTTATACCCGATGGTGGTGGCATCGGCCACCGGCCTCCAGGCATTATCCTGCCATACGTCCACGGAGAAGGATTTCACGCGCTGCCCCAGCCTGATGTGCTCTTGCAGCAGCACATACTTCACGGGCTGCACTCTGCCTAAATCCACTTCCAACACACCTGAACGCACCTCATCGTCTGTCGCCCAGTAGGTTTCTTTGTTCCCGTCTGTCACATTAGAAGCAGCATAGGCCTCTGCATTTCCGCGATAAGAGTCGGCTTTCACCTTTGCCTTCGCCGCCAAGTTGGTTTTAAACTCCCGGTCAAGCATTTGCCTCCACTCTCGTAGAGCGTTCACATCCTTCTCATGAATAAGCCCGCGCTTGTCGGGTGGCACGTTCAGCAGCAAGGTAGAGCCGCGACCGACGGAAGTCAGGTAGATATCAAATAGCTTTTCGGGGGTTTTTACAAGCGAGTCCTCCTTGGCATGGTAGAACCAGCCCGGCCGTATGGAGACGTCCACCTCCGCCGGAATCCATTTGTCTCCGTCTTCAGCGCCTGTGCCCAGGAGCTTTTCTATCCCTGCCTGACCTGCATAAAGCGTGTCGTTGCTGATGGTGTTCCAGTTCGTTTCGCTCACAAAACCCTTTTCATTGCCCACCCACCGGATGTCCGGCCCCGCGTCGCTGAAGAATAGCACTTTAGGCTCCGGCTGCAGCCCTTCTACCATTTGTAACGTGTTAGGCCAATCGTAGTAGGTTCTGCGGTCGATGTTGCGCTTTTCGCGAGCGCCGCCGTAGTACCCGTCGCCGCCATTCGCTCCGTCAAACCACATCTCGAACACGGGGCCGTAGTTGGTAAATATTTCCTGAAGCTGGTTCCGGTAGTACTCCACATAAGACGGCTGCCCGTAATCTGCTCGGTTCCGGTCCCAGGGTGAAAGGTAGACGCCAAACTTCAGCCCATACTTTCGGCAGGCCTCGGCCACCTCTTTCACCACATCTCCCTGCCCGTTTTTATAGGGACTGTTCTTCACCGAGTGCTCCGTATACTTGCTCGGCCACAGGGCAAAACCGTCGTGGTGCTTGCAGGTTAGAATCACACCTTTGAATCCTGCCTCTTTCAGTGTGCGCACCCATTGCTCCGCATCCAGTTGGGAAGGATTGAAAATTGCCGGACTTTCGTCCCCGTAGCCCCACTCCAGGTCTGTAAAGGTATTGGTGGTAAAATGGATGAAGGCATTCATTTCCATCTCGTGCCAGGCCAGCTGCGCTTCCGTCGGGACAGGAAGCAGTGGCTGTGGAGGAGCAACTTCTTTTACTGAAGTGTTGCTGCTGGTTGAACAGGAAAGGAAAGCGCCGGTACATGCCGCTGCCAGCCAAATGCTTAATTTCTTCATCAGTAGGTCTTAGGGTTTATGGGAAAGAAATGGTAGTGTTTACCTTATAGTAAGATAGTAAGCTACAGGATAGCACGAAAATGCATGTTATACTGAACTGGTGCAGCCTATGGGCGAGGCGAAGCATGTAGGCTGAACTTTGTCAGGCACTGGCTTTTTTTCTATTTCTATTAATTATCAAGTAAATAATCAAATTCATAATTGCAGAGTTACCGATAAGCACCCAATATAAATTAGCTCCTCCGAAGTCGAGAAATTCAATCAATCCTTGTAGCGGGTTAAACAATGCTAGTGCAACAACAGCAGGCATCAAATAACCAACAATATTGTAATTCCTATTCTTAATAAATTTTAAAGTGACTATGGTGATAGCCATATTGAATATATAATTCAGCGCTAGAAGAATTGTATATAAAAACATCACCAATCCTATTGTACCTATATCCCCCTTTTCGTTTATCAAGGATACGATCAGGATAATCGGCAAATAGATGAAATGCAGAAGGTAATATGTTTGAATTTTCTCGTTCATGAAATTAGCTAGTGCCTAATTAAGAAGTATAGGGAAGTTCTCCTCTGCTTGCCAACATTCCTAGATAGCACCGAAACTTTTATACTTCCTGATGCTTTGAAAGCAGGTGGTCCTGACTCCATTACCTAAAGCCAGGACCATCAATTAACCTCACTTAATAACTCACAACCTATCATCTAAATACCTGAGCCATTTTATACTTGCTCGTTTTGAGAAGGTAGCTCAACCGAGTATAAACGGCTGGTTTTTGCCCGGTAGTAGTCTATTTCAACTCTCTTATCCAGATATTACGGAAGCTGATAGGCTCGCTTTTGTCTCCGTGTGATTGTAATTTGATGGGACTGGCACCATGCGCCTTGTTGTAGCTGGGCTTGCCGATATACTGTGTTGGCCCGAGCAGCTCCACGTTGTTCTGCACCAGCACACCGTTGAACAGCACCGTCACGCGTGCCGGGGACTTCAGGGTGCCATCCACCTCGAACACCGGTGCTTTCCAGAAGATATCGTAGCTCTGCCATTCGCCGGGTTTCTTAGCCGGGTTGGCCAAGGGCACAAACTGTTTGTAGATACTGCCAGCCATGCCGTTCACATAGGTTTTGTTCTGGTAGGAATCCAGCACCTGTAGTTCGTAGCCATCATCCCCTTTCCCGGTGGAGGCCAGGAAAATACCGCTGTTTCCCCGCGACTGCCCTTCCAGGTTAATGTTCTCCGGAATGCGCCACTCGATGTGCAACTGGTAATCGGTAAAGGCCTTTTTTGTCTCAATGTTGCCGGCCGGTTTGTTCACGGTCATCACCCCATTGGCGACGGTCCACCCGGCAGGTTGAGCCCTGTCTTTTGTCGACACCCATTGGTCCAGATTTTTCCCATCAAACAGCATGAAGGCGTCTGAGGGAGCCTGCAGGTGCACCTGCCCGGGCTGCACCACCTTGGGGACCGGCTCCCATACTTCCGTGTCTTCCGGTTTTGCTTTTTGCTGCGCCTGCGCTGCCATGAAAGTAGTTGTTAAAATAGCGGTTAAGAGTAGTTTATACTTCATATGTGGTATAGCTAATAATACACATCCTTATTTCTTTTTACTGAAGCAATGACCTATCAGGCAAGGTCGTCATACCGCACGCATTCCCGCAATTCCTTTTCTGTATAGGCCAGGTTATACTCTTTCAAAACCTCGTCCGGCACACCCTTCCAAAGGTTCGGGCGGTTTCCCTCATACCCCAGGTCCTTCACGCCCATTTCAGAGGTAAAGAAGCCGGTGGCCGTCAGGTTGCGCACGAGGCTAAAGAAGGCAACGCCCTTCTTCATCTCAGGTGCAGCTTTCTGAGGGTAAGCGATGGCATCCACCACTTGCATCTGCTGCTTTTCATCACAGTCTTTAAAGGCTTTTTCAAACCGGTTCAGGCACTCTATATCCAGCCATTTCAGGCCGCTGCGCATGGGAGTCTGGAACTCAGGCTTATCTTTGACGATGAACTCGATAAACTCCGGCACACCCGCCTCTTCTGCATTTCCGCTTTTCTCGTCTGCCGGGATGATGATGTTGGCCAGCAAGGTGATGGTAGCCATCTCATGCTCTGCAAAGAAAGTTTTAGAGCTCACCGCTTCCTGGTGCGCCACCTCTTCCGGCATGCGTCCAGGTTCCCCGGCAGGCGTTTCAATAACTTCTGCAATGTTCTCCTCAGTCTTGGTACCGCAGGACTCCAGGAGTATCGCCGAAGAAACAGCACCTAACACGATTGCCTTGAATGATTCTCTTCTATCCATTTTGTTCTGATTTTAATCGGAAATATTCCTAGAGGTTTTGCTTCTTCATTTGATCCACGATGTACTCGGAGGCACGCATCGACAGGGCCATGATCGTCCAGGTAATGTTCTTGTCTGCCTGGGACACAAACTGCCCGCCATCCACGCAAAATAGGTTCTTGCAATCATGGGCCTGGCTCCATTTGTTCAGGGCCGATCGCTTTGGGTCGTTACCCATACGCACAGTGCCTGCCTCGTGGATGATCTTGCCGGGATTCTCCAATCCCCACTTGTTGTGAGGTCCGTTATCGCCACCCCAAGTAATGACTGCACCCATTTCATGCATGATTTCCTTGAAGGTCTCGTTCATGTGCTTGGCCTGGTTGATCTCATAATCAGAGTGCTTCACGTTAAAGCGCAGCACCGGAATGCCATACTTATCCACCACGTTAGGGTCAATCTCGCAGTAGTTGTGCTCGAAAGCGATGGCTTCGCCACGGCCGGCCATCCCCACACCCGCGCCATACATAAATCGATAGTCGTCCTTTAAGGACTTACCGTAGCCACCCGCCTCTTTGGTTTTGCCATGCACCTGCATCTTTCCGTTCAGGTTCTCAATTCCCCAGCCAAAGCCGTAAGCCGGTTGCTGCATGCCTCCCCAGTACTCGATGTGGTAACCTCTCGGGAAGTCCAACTTCTTATTGTCCAGCCACCAGGGAGTATAAACGTGCATGCCGCCCACTCCGTCCTCATTGTAGCGCTTGCGGCCCATGAGGTGCGGGAGCACCCCTCCCATCGCAGCCCCGGTCGAGTCGTGCAAGTATCTGCCCACTACGTCGCTGGAATTCGCCAAGCCGTTCGGGTGACGCCTGGAAACTGAGTTGAGCAGCAGTCGCGCGCTTTCGCAGGCACTTGCCGCCAGAATAACTACTCTTCCGTCCACCTGGTAGTCCTGCATGTCCAGAGTATCCACATAAGACACGCCGGTTGCCAAGCCTTCCGAATTCGTTATTACTTCGCGCGCCATCGCATGCGGAATAACATCCAGGTTTCCGGTTTCCACGGCAGGCTTAACTAAACAGGAGGAAGAGGAAAAGTCTGCGTAAGCCTTGCAGCTACGGCCGCACTGTGCGCAGTAAAAGCACTGCCCGCGCTCATCGTTAATCTTTTTGGTCAGTACCGACAGGCGCGAGGGGATAACCGGGATTCCGATTCCGGTGGCCGCTTTTTTGATCATCAGCTCGTGCAGACGCGGTAGCGGCGGCGGCAGGAATACTCCGTCGGGTTCATCCTCCAAACCTTCGTTTGTGCCGAACACCCCTATCAGCCTGTCCACCCTGTCATAGTATGGTTTTACATCCTCATAGCCAATAGGCCAGTCTTCCCCCAGGCCATCTATACTTTTGTGCTTGAAATCTTTTGGTCCGAAGCGCAGGGAGATCCTGCCCCAGTGGTTTGTTCTTCCGCCCAGCATGCGGGCTCGCCACCAGTCCCATTCGGTTCCTTCTGCCTTTGTATAAGGCTCGCCGTCTATTTCCCATCCCCAGTAACAGCCGTCAAAATCACCAAAAGGCCTGAACTTGGTACTGGCCCCTCTTCTTGGGGATTCCCATGGGTTTTTTAACTGCGCTGAGTCTGTGGCGGGATCGTACATTGCCCCTGCCTCCAACATACATACTTTAAGCCCTGCCTTGGCCAGCACATAGGCGGCCATGCCCCCTCCCGCGCCTGAGCCGACGATTACGGCATCATACTTTTTCGCTTCTTTTTTGACCTGAAAATCTTTCATATGCTTTTTTATCAAGGGTGTTGTCGGCTACCAGAGATGATGGTTACCATAATATAGTAGATCTTAGCGGCTTTCAGGGAGTTTCTGAAAGGCTGCTAAGATCTAATATACAAAAGCAATCGTAGGAAATTGTAATTTATTTATGCTTAGGACTCCTGCAAGCAGGTCTAACAAGCTGCTTCAGCCCTAGAGCCGATTAATAGCCCGGGTTCTGAGCGCCCAGGCTCGGGTTTCGCTGTCTTTCTGCCTCTGGGATGGGGAAAAGCAGATGCTTCTCCTCGAACACCTTATTCCAATTATTGGCATGCCCTACCAGATCCACAAAGGTGATCTCACCAGGCTTGCTAGCGGATGTTTCGGGGTACTTTCTGGTCCGGATCATATCAAACCATAAGCTGAACTCGAACACCAGCTCCCGGTATCGCTCTTTCCATACTTCTTCCACAAAAGCCTCCGTCGACAGTGAAGCAAGCCCATTCCTGATCTGCTCCATGTCCTCCTTCCAGTAGGCTCTTCCCCGCACCTGTGCCAGGTAATCAGCCGTTACGGCAGATACCCCCTGCGCCCGGGCTTTTGCCTCCGCTGCAATTAACAACACATCCGAGTAGCTATACAGCACAACATCTTTGCCGGAGCTGGCTGTTTCAAATATAGCGTTGTCGTCGTGCCACATGTAAGGGGAGGGTTCGAAGGTGACCACTTTGCCGTCATCTAGCGTGAGTGTTGTATGGAAGTATTGCTTTTCCTGCGCTCTCAGGTCTTTCGCCGGATCATACCCAAGTAAAAAGGCCCTTACCGGCTGATAGGCACCATTGGTAAGGGCGTAAGCCACATGCTGCGCCATAGACACAGGATAGGACCACTGCGGATAGGCATTGTCAGAAATGCCCACGGCGTATTCATGATAGAGCACATACTCATTTGCTGAGGCATCGCCTTTGCGGATCTTATTGTAGGCGCTGTTTTCCAGCACTACATTACCTCCTGCCCTGTCATGTTGCGTCAGGCTGTAAGCGCCGCTGTTGATAACGCTTTCTGCCATGGCTGCCGCATCGGCGTACCTGTCCTCCCGCAGCGGGTAGCCGCTCATGGTCAGGTATACATCGGCTAGTAGCGTGGCCGCAGCCCCTTTCGTGACGCGGCTTCCGTTATTGGCCATGGATGTTTCGGCCAGGCCACCTTCATTTACGGCGAATTTCAGGTCCTCTTCAATCAGGTTGTATACTTCTTTTACAGAGTTTCTCGCCGCGTACAGGTCGGTGGGTGCCTCATAGGGCTCCGTCACGACAGGCACCTCTCCGAACATTCTAACCAAATAGAAGTAAGCGTAGGCTCTAAAAAATTTAGCTTCGGCCAGCAGCTTGTTCCGCTCAGCATCTGTTAAGTCCGGTGTGGTTGGGATATACTTGATGGCATTATTGGCCCGGGAGATACCGCGGTACAGGTCGTCCCAGATGCCTCCCAGAAAGCCATTCAGGTTGTTACCGTTCAGCGTGAGCTGCTGTGCATGCTGCACGTGCACCTCCTGCCCCTTGTACTCGTTGTCGAAGAAGCCGGACATATAGTTGCCAATGATGGCTTCGGCACCGAAGTATACACCGCCGTCGAATAATTGAGGGGCGCCATTCCGGTACAGGGAGTTTACGGCATTATAAGCGTGGGCCGGCAAGGTAAAGTTCTGCTCAGCGCTTAGCTGGTTTTTTGGCACTTCATCCAGAAAGTCCTCACAGGAAAAGCATACCAAGCCTGTTAACGCGAGTATTACACTTATCTTTTTCATATTGCTTTTCATTTGCGTCTTTTTAGAATTTCACGTTTAAGCCCAAGGTGTAAGTCCTCGGTCTGGGATACTGGAAGAAGAAGATGTTCTGCCCCCATTGATCGCCTCCCCAGGAGGTAGCTTCAGGGTCATATCCCTGGAACTCGTCCGCGTGAATGACAAAAGCATTCTGTACACTTGCATAAACTCTTAGCGCTTTTAAGTTCAGCGCTGGCAAGAAGGTGTTGTCGAAGTTGTAACCCAGCGAGATAAGGTTGCCGCGCAAATAGGAACCGTTGGCTACCCATCTGCTGTCCACCTCGCTGTTCTGCCCGGCGTAGGCCTGGTTTCGTATTTCCTGCACCATGGTGTTCTGTCTTTCCGGTGTCCATCCTTCCGTCAGGATAGTACGAAGCCCATTGGCAATACCGGACCTGTCTTCTGTGGAGTGGTAAAACTGCTGCAGGATATCCACACCATACACAAACTGCAGGTCAACGGAGAGGTCAAGGTTTTTATACTGGAAGTTGTTGATGAAGCTGCCCGTCCAATCCGGAAGGCCTTTGCCAAGTATGGATTTCTCTCGTGCCCGCTTTGCCTCGCCCGGTACGGCACCTACTTTTGCGGCCTCATCCGCCTCGTCAGTGCCCCATGTTCCCAAGCGTTCATAGCCCCAGAAAGAGCTGACAGGCTCCCCGACACGCAGGATGGTCTGGCTGCCAGATACCCACCACGGTCCCATCTCAATGTCTTCGTCATTTTCCCCCAGCTTCTCTATCCTGTTCTTGTTGTAGTTGAAGTTCAGGGTAGACTCCCATCTGAAGGCGCTGTTGTCGATGTTGGTGGTGGTGAGCATCACCTCGATGCCCCGGTTAGACACGGAACCGATGTTATCTCTTACAGAACTGAAACCCGTGGAGTGTGGGATAGGCCGGTCGAGCAGCAGGTCGGTGGTTAATTTGTAGTAGTAGTCAAACTCCAGCCCTACCCGGTTGTTGAAAAGGCGGGCATCAAAACCCACATCAAACTGCTTGGTCCTTTCCCATTTCAGGTCCGGGTTAGGCATGCGCGATGGAAAGCTTGCCGTTTGTCTCTCCCCGCCTATCAGTACGGTACCGGAGGAAACGGTCGCCAATGACTGGTAAGTAGGTATTTCGGTGTTGCCTGTAACCCCATAGCTGCTTCTGAGCTTAAGATGATCCAGGAGGGTAGCGTTCTGCAGGAAGGACTCATTCGATACCACCCAGCCTACGCCCAGGGACGGGAAGAAACCATACTTGTTATTTCTCCCGAAGCGAGAGGAGCCGTCCACCCTTCCGGTCAGTGTCAGCAAGTACTTGTCTTTGTAGGCATAGCCGCCCCGCAGGAAGTAGGAGTTCATCGACCATTTCTCATACCCTGACTGTGGCGCACCCGGCTGACTGGCTGCTCCCATGTTATGGTACCTGAAAAAATCGTCGGCAAAGCCCCTGGCTTCCGCTGTGTTATACTCGTAGGAGCGCTCCTGCCAGCTAAGGCCGAGTACAGAGTTTATCCGGTGGTCACCAAGTTCCTTGTTATAGGACAAAAAGGTTTCCTCTTGCCAGTAATTCATGTAGTAATCACCGATAAAGGCCCTTCCCAGCGGACTCGATATATTCAGGAGGTCAGTAGGGTAATACTCTTTGAAGCTCCTGTTGTGCTTGTCGAAGCCAAACTGCGTCCGTAAATCAAGACCGGGTAAAAGGTGGAAAGTCAGATAGGTGTTGCCAAAATACTGTGTGCGATCCCTCAAACGGTCTTGCGTTTGTAGCACGTGTACCGGGTTAGCCATCCCCTCCAGGTTGTAGGCATCACTGATTAAACTGCTGTTACTCCAGGTGCCATCCGGAAACTTCACCGGGAAGATTGGGGGCATCTCGATCATAGTACGGCGTGGCATCTGGTGCCCGCCACCTTCTTCTGCCTCGTTCTCGCGGGTATAGTTAACGAGCAGGTTCACGCCAACAGAAAGCCATTTTTTAGGAGTGGCATCGTAGGCAACCTTCCCATTCACGCGCTCTAACCAGCTGTTCAGCATGATGCCTTCCATTTTGGCGTAGTTCAGGAAAGCTCCGAAGGAAGACATATTACCTCTTGTCTGTAAGGAGAGTTGGTGGTTATGGGAGATGGCCGTGCGGGTGGCCTCCTCCTGCCAGTCTGTATCATACAAGGGGTTGCCGCTGGCATCGAAAAGTCTGGGATCGGATTTAGTGAAGGTTGGAGTGACACCAGGCCGGTACTTGGGCGTATTCGCCATGCCCGTCTCCACCACCTGCAGCCACTCCTCGGCGTTGAGCAGATCCATCTTCTTGCGCATTTTCCCTACGCTTACAAAACCATCATACCCGACGACAACCCCTTCCGTCGCTGCTCCCCTTCTAGTTGTCACCAGGATCACACCATTGGCTCCGCGCGCTCCGTAAATAGCGGTAGAAGAGGCATCTTTCAACACCTCTATACTTTCAATGTCATTCGGATTGAGGAACTGAATATCTTCCATCACCACGCCATCCACTACATAAAGCGGACTGGAGGAAGAGTTAATCGTCCCGACTCCTCTGATAACGACGCGGGGGCTGCTGGTCGGTGAACCTGAATTCAGCTTCACATTCACACCGGCAATTTTACCCTGTAAACCTTGCAGTGCATTCGTAACTGGCGCCTTAAGCAACTCCTCCGAACTTACTACACCAACCGAGCCAGTTACATCCGATTTTCTTTGTGTACCATATCCTGTCACCACTACTTCCTCCAAGGCCTTGGCATCAGTTGCCATCGTTACATCTATGACTCTTTGGCCGCTTATTGGGATCTCCTGGGTTGCAAATCCTATGAAAGAAAAGACAAGCGTTCCATTGTTTTGCTCATCAGGCAGGGAAAGGGTAAAGCTACCATCGGCATTGGTGGAGGTTCCCAGGCTGGTTCCCTTTACAAGCACCGTAACCCCAGGCAGCGGCACTCCTTTATCATCCCGTACCGTGCCTGTTATCTGAAATTCATATCTGGTAGCAATAGCCGTGCTGACTTCTGGGCTAAGCGCCAGAGCAAAGGAGGTCATTTGAAGCTGTTCATGTTCAGCAGAATAGCCTTGCGCCGGGCTTATTCCCGCACTCATTGTGGTTACAGAGAGAAGTATGGCACGCCATACTTGCCCCCTTTCCCTTACATAGCTACCATTCAGGAAATCTGTAAAGCAGTGTTTCATAGGAATATATTTGTTATAAGATGATTTCGATAATTTGCTAAATCGTTTTATTAAAACGGGTTAGCAAGTGCGCTTTTGGCTTTTACCAACACTTCCCTCCCTTGTACCGGAGCGAAGAATTCACAACATCTATATCTTATTCCCCTACAAATGCAAAACCACCGTGCAGGGAACTGGTAAGTCAGAACAGGAACTCGCTATGTAAACGTCTGTTTATAAGGATTCTGGAACTATCCTTTTTAAAAGGTGGCTACTATTGGCTTAAATTAATTATTCCACTACTGAAAGCAATGCTACTTGCCAAATAAATAAGTAAGCAATCACATTTATAAAGTAAACAATCTCTCCAAAGGTTTTACTTTGTACAATACAGGGAACTTTGCCGTGCCTGAGATACTTGAAAAAAGCTAAGTATGTACAAACAGGCAGTTTTTTTATTTCTTTTAATTTCCTTAAAGATTCCTAATAACGGGTGCCAAGAAAAAAAGATTTAGAGTAGTATATATTAATACTTAGATTATAGCGGAAGAAACAATACTTTATCGCGGTTGCTTGTTGAAATACTCTGCATAGCTGCATCTGGTTGTGAGGAAGGTGCTCTTTGGATATCTCTACTTGACTTTTAATACCTGCAACTGGGAAAGTATGGAGAACTAATTGTTGAGTTACAGGCGGCCGAAAATTCTTCGCTGTTGATCCGCAGACCCTGGAGGTCAACGTCCTCCGGGAAGGCCTTGATCTGTTGACGATGGATGCGCAAGGCATCTTATACTTCAGGCTCGGGGCCGACCTGTGGAGCTATACACCCGATGCAGCGCTGAGGGAATAACCAGCTGTGCCCTAATTTATTCCTTCGATAATTATTAGGTTTTCACTATGTCCGGTGCAAAATAAATGCTATTTTCTACCTCTCATTCCTTGTTTAAGCAAAGAGCACACTATGGTAAGTATAGCTGAAAGGCATCAGCAGATCATTGACAGACTGCAACAGGAAGGCAAGGTAAACGCAGCTGACCTATGCACGGACATGAACGTTTCCTCGGTCACTATCCGGAAAGACCTTAAGCTTCTGGAGGACAAAGGGTTGCTTTTCAGGATGGGGCAAAGCTTAGAATAAAAGTTGTATTAGTAAGGACATAGGCCTTGAGTTGTGCCATACATAAGGGTAGAACCACTGCGGAAAAACATGCTTATCCATGGAATGGGACATAATCATTAGCAAGTGGCGTCGGCTACTTTATGGGCTGTTATTTTGTCTTAAATGAGGTCAGGCATATTTATGGACAGCTAATGCACAGCTCCTTATTAAGCTTCTGTTATGTAAAGTATGCCATGTTATTGAACCAACTCGACCTTTAGCTTGCTCTTTCTTCGGTGTAACTTCAGCATAGTTATGATAAGCAGAAAGCAGGAAACACTGATGCCAGTTGCATAAGCTATACTTTTCGGAAGATTAAACCCTTCAGGAGCCAGCAGAATGTAGGAAGTGACGACTGCACTCATAAAAATTGCCGGCAACAGGCTTATCCAGAACTGCTTCCCCTCCTTTATCAGATATACCGTCACAACCCATAACACAATCGTAGCCAGGGTTTGGTTTGTCCAGGCGAAGTAACGCCAAATGATACCAAAGTCTAACAGGGTAAGCCCATATCCTAAAGCAAACAAAGGCAGGCTGATCAGGATCCTGTTCATAAGCTGCTTCTGTTTTGATTTTGTAAGGTCTGCTATGATTAGACGCGCGCTGCGAAAGGCTGTATCACCAGAGGTTATAGGCGCTGCAACAACTCCCAACAAGGCAAGCACGCCCCCCACCTGACCTAACAGGGAGTTTGAAATATCGCTAACGATAAAGGCGGCATTTCCTTTCTGTTGTACCATCACCTCGTTTAGCCCCCCAACTCCTCCGTAAAAACTCATACTGATGGCTGCCCAGATCAGCGCTACAATGCCCTCGGTCACCATTGTGCCGTAAAAAATGCTTCGTCCCTGCTTCTCGTTGGTCATGCAGCGCGCCATCATGGGCGACTGTGAGGCGTGAAACCCAGATATAGCTCCGCAGGCTATGGTAATGAAGAGCATGGGAAACAGTGGAAACTTTTCTGGCGTATGGTGCTGGTTTGTCAGAGAGGACCAGGTAATCTCAGGGATCTGGATGCCATTTGTTAGCATCATAACAGCAATCCCTCCTACCATAAACAGCAAGGCGATGCCGAATAAAGGGTAAATCTTGGCAATCACTTTATCAATTGGCAGCACGGTAGAGATAAGGTAGTAGGTGAAGATCACCCACACCCACATGCGCACATCCCCTACCTCCCCTAGCACATCGTCTAGTATCTTGGCAGGTCCCGTAATGAACACTGCACCCACCATAATCATCAGGGCAATCGTAAACACCTGCATGAAACGCTTCATGCCTGTACCTAGGTAGTAGCCGGTTACCTCAGTGATGCTCTCTCCCTTGTGCCTGAGCGAAAGCATCCCGGACAAATAATCGTGCACTCCCCCGGCAAATATTGTCCCGAGCACAATCCACAGGAAGGCAGCTGGCCCCCACATTGCGCCAGCCACGGCGCCAAAAATGGGGCCCAGCCCCGCAATGTTCAGAAACTGGATCAAAAAAATCTTCCACCATGGCAGCGGCACATAATCTACATCATCCCGCATCGTGAGTGCAGGTGTCGCCCTGTTTGCGTCAGCCCCAAACGCACGTACAACTACTTTAGAATACAAGAAATAGCCCAGAACCAATGCCAGCACGGAGATGAGGAATGAAACCATACTTATACTTTTACCCGCTAAGTTTTATATTTAAAATGCTTCTGTACTTAGTTTCTTCTAAGAGAAGGGCCAACTCCTCCTTCCCACTTTTCCCGAACTTAACTTCCACATTGGCTTCCACAGGTTTCCTTACCCTCATCCTACCACTTATGTAAAATGTTTCTTGACCAGGAGAAGCAGGTGGTAGACATAAGGCAATCGTCTATCTGCTTATGATAGGCTGGAAAAAAAATTTAAAAAAATCACATAATAGCTTACTAAACTTAATAAAAAATCGACTTAATATCATTATATTTAAGTAATAAATTTAAAAACCTCAATAATATCTCCCTAGCTTAAAACAGTCGACAGCACGCTGCTTCCGGCTATTGCCTTATGTAAACCCATATAAGCTACATGAACATATTGGAAAACTCCTTATTAGAGGAATTTGGGAAAGAAAATATAACTGGCGTTGCCTATAAGAACGTCAATCAAAAGAGGAGTATCGTTTCTTATTTTGCCAATGCAGGCAATGCTACTATTGCAGAGCTGTGCAAAGAATTTACCTTAAGCGCACCTAAGGTAACGAGCCTCATCAACGACCTTATCAACGATGGACTGGTACGTGACTATGGAAAGGTGAGCTCCACGGGTGGCAGAAAACCGAACTTGTATGGCCTTGCCCCTGATGCAGGCTTCTTTCTGGGGATTGATGTGAAGAATAATTCCGTAAACATCGGTTTAACCGATCTTCAGAAGAACCTTGTCAAAATAGAGGAACATGTGCCTTACCTGCTCAATAACAGCGAGGAATCCCTGGCTGAGCTATGCAATATCATCAAAGGATTTATAGCCGGCCTCTCTATTCCCAAGTCCAAAATCTGGAGTATGGGAATTAACTTATCCGGCAGGATTAATTATGCAACGGGCCATAGCTACAGCTTCTTTCATTTCCAGGAAGATCCTCTGAGTAAAATTCTGGAGGAGGAAATCGGTATAAAAGTATACTTAGAGAACGACTCCAGGGCTATGGCTTATGGAGAGTACAGCAACGGCTCAGTGGATAATTATAAGCATGTGTTGTTTCTGAACCTGGACCACGGGCTTGGCTCAGGCATCATCATGAACGGACAGCTTTATTACGGCAAATCAGGTTACTCGGGTGAGTTTGGCCATATGCCTGTTTTTGACAACGAAATCCTTTGCCACTGTGGCAAGAAGGGTTGTCTGGAGACGGAGGCGTCGGGTTGGGCGCTGGTCAGGATGTTCAAGGAAAAGGTAGCAGAGGGATCTTCTACGTTAGTTATGCGCAACAAACATAACCTGGACGATGTGAGCCTGGAGAGCATTATTGATGCCGCTAACAACGACGATGTGCTGGCAATCGAGCTTATCGCCCAGATTGGAGAGAAGATAGGTAAAACCTTAGCAGGGCTTATCAATATATTTAACCCTGAACTGGTTGTCTTGGGCGGGGGCATGGCCGCTACCGGGGAATATATCAGACTGCCTATCAAAAGTGCTGTAAACCGCTATTCTCTGAGCCTGGTGAATAATGATACTACTTTTCAAATTTCAAGCTTAGGGAACAGGTCAGGCGTTATAGGTGCCTGCCTGCTAGCCCGTAACCGGCAGCTTGATCTGGGATGAGCCGATTAAATGCTCTGGCGGTTTTTACTAAAAAAGCCTGTACCCCGACGTCAAGGGATACAGGCTTTTTTATACAGGTACAAAACCGGGTTACCGCCCCTCCATGCACGTTGCCGTACTCTTAAGGCTCATAGCTCCATAGGTGTGTTCCTCTTCTAAAGTAGAGCTTGTTGTCTTTTCCCAACGTGAGCAAGGAGGCGTCCTTTTCCAACTTTTGAAATTCCATCGTCTCCGGATTTACCACAAACAGTTCGTCGTTGGCCGTACCGTACACCATGCCGTTCGGGTGCATCACCAGGAAAGCATCCCGCCACACAAAATTATTGGCCCTCTCCTCGCTAATGAAGTATAACTCCTGCATGGTTAGCACCTTCTTTTCTTCGATGCTGTAGGTAAACAGAGTGCCTCCCGCCACACCCCAAAGCTTACCGTCCGGGGCAACCTTGAGGCAGGTAACCGCCTTGGCACCCGGTACAGGCACTGTCTCAAACACTTTCTTGCTAGTCGTAGCGTCCCACACAAATAGTTTTCCTTCCTGCTCCGTCGGGTGTGCCCCAATGCCTCCCCAAACCGAGGTGCCACCGAAAACCATGTTCTTCTGATGGCAAAGCGCTACGATCGACTGGTTCTCCATCACCGCTTTGTGATCTACAAGTTTATCCGTTTGGGGTTCGTACTCCAGCAGAGAGCCTCCTAACAGGCCATATTCCGGTACCATGCCAAAGAAAATGGTCCCCTTCTTATCAGCGCTTGCAATAGCGAAAGGTCGGCTCTGCCCTTGTACCTGCTGGATCAGCCGGGGATTCTGTTGCGCCATGTCCCATGGCTTTCGCGTGTCATACACATAAAGCCGCCCATGCGGATATACCCCAAAGTAAATCCGGGAACCTTGAACAGCCATGCCTTCTGTCTGGTGCAAGCCCTTTAGCGTTATGGTTTTACCCGTAGCCGGATCAAACACCCCGTGGCCTCCGGCCACGTAGCCGGCGGTCCAGATACGTCCATCCGGTCCGCTCATAACAGATTGGATTGGAATCGGCAGCTCCGGCACATCGAGCTTTGCCACCGTAGATTTTCCCGTGGCAGGGTTATACTTGACAACTTCCTTGCCCGAGGTGATCATGGACAGTCCCTCGCCCTTTGACCAGTTCATGGTAATGGCACCGGACGTGGCCATCACTTCTTTTGCCTGCTCTGCCGGTTTAGTCAGGTCAAGGGTGTGCAGCTTGCCATTTGAAGTATAATACACCAGCTTTTTATCCGGTGAAAGCGAGGCAGAGCGTACATCCAGGTTACCCAACACCTGCTCTACCTTTTTGGTGTTCAGATTGATGACCAAGCTCTTGTTCTCGCCTCCCCTGGTGATCAGGGCCAACAGCCTATCACCCCCTTTCACACCGGGCAGCAGGCTCATATTGTACACAAACTCATGGTCCTTGAACTCCTGAGGCAGAAACTCGGTCTTTTCGCCTGTTCTGGGATCCAACTCGACCAGATGGGCATGCGACCCTACTCCGGCATAGATTTTACCTGTTTTCTCATGGTATACCAGGCTCCGCACATACTTTTCGCCCTCTACCAATGGCCCCTTTCCCACATCGCTGAAGCCATCTTTGGGATGGTAGCGGAACACCCTGCACCCTGGATAGGTTGCCCCGAAAATCTCTCCGTCTTTGCCGGCAGCTAAATCCCACAGGTAGGTCTCGCCCGACAAAGTATAGCCCAGGTTTTCAATCTGCTGGGTGCCAGGGCGGTGCTTGAACAAGTAGCCGCTGGCGCTGGGCACATACAACCAGCCGTCCGAAGAAACAGCCAGGTCCCAAACACCATCGGTTTTTTTGAGTGGCAGGTCTACCACCAACTTGTTGGTCTGCACGTCATAGCCCAGCAAATGCGCCGGCTCCCCGCGCACTACAGTATAGGCCATTTCACGCCCCTGGTCGTCTTTGGCAAACACACTTCCCTGAATGGCGGCGGCTCCTACCTGAGGGCCCAGATCTGTGAACTTACCGGCACCAGGAGTGGCTCTGGCTACTGCATCTTTGGGCAAGGCGCTCTTCCCCTCCCGAGGCACTGCGGCTGTTTGGGCTGTTTGCTTTGTCTGCCCCCAACCTGGGAAGCTACAGAGCAGAAGTCCTAGGCAGTATAAGAGTATATGTTTCTTCATACTTATAGTCTTATGTTTGATGTTATACTTCCCCAGGCTGTAAGCGCAACCATTGACGTATGTCCATACTTCAGGCAAGCCGGGCAGGTACTGTCTTAAAAGAAGTTCCTGCCCTGGAAGTAGTAGCCCTGCAGACCACACCACCAGGGCAGGAATCCTTCATCAATAAAGCTTTATGTCACTCAATTAGTACCCTGGGTTCTGCGTCAAAACGCCCGGTGCTGACTGATCGATCTGGCGCTGTGGAATGGGGAAGTACTTTAAGTGCTCTTTCGGGGTCAGGCTTACGACCAGAGCCGTTTGCGTATTGTTGTTAAACCCTCTCTCTTCTCGGGTAAGGCTCATGTACCTGCCGGTGCGCACCAAATCGAACCAGCGCTCATTCTCAACGGCAAACTCCAGCTGGCGCTCGAGCAAGAGTTTATCATAGAAGGCCTCTTTGCTCGAAATATCCGCCAACGTATAGTTGTTGGCCGCGCTTCCAAACGCCCGTTCCCGCACCTTGTTCAGTTGAGCCAGCGCCTGATCTGGCTGCCCCAGTTCGTACAGCGTTTCAGCGTAGAGCAATACCACATCCGCAAAACGAATCACCGGCAAGTCCAGTCCGGAAGAACCGTACGTATGGGTTACCGCATACTTGTTTATATAAGGATACCAGATGGGCGGGTTGTTCGGGGTAGAAGGAGGAGTCCAGAACTCTTTTATGGTAGCCGCCTTTCGGGTATCTCCCTCCTGGTATTGCTTGTGCAGGCTCCAGGAAGGCAGGGCCATCTCGTTGCCGCGAGACACGATCCCAATGGCGCCGCTGTTCGGAATAAAGGCCGTAGACAACGTATGGCCGTTCGTACCATCCACATACCTGATGCTGAAGATCGTCTCCCGGTTATCCTCGGTTTCCAGTTTCCAGAGCGAGGCAAAATCGTTCACCAGGCCATACCCGGGGTAGTCGTTCAGAAACTGCTCCAGGTACGTTTTCGCGTTATTCCAGTCTTTCTGGTACACGTATACTTTGGCCAGCAGCGCCACTGCCGCCGCTTTGCTGGCCCTGCCCTTGGCGATGTTGGCCTGCAGCGGCAGCTTCGTGATCGCCTCTTTCAGGTCCTCCTCAATCAGGTCATAAATCTCGCTTTCCGAGGCTCTGCCGATTGTTCTCGATTCCTCAATTTTGGAGATGGTGGCCGTAACTTTTGGCACTCCCCCGAAGGCCCGCACCAGGTCGAAGTAGAACAGGGCCCGCATGAACTTGGCTTCCCCTACCAGTTGGTCTTTCTGTCCGTTGGCGTAATTAAGTGGCTTGTCGATGTTACCCAGCACAGCATTGGCCCGGAAGATGCCGTTGTAGGAACTTTCCCAATAGTTGGCCACCTGCGGGTTATCGGGCGTAAAGGCCAGCAGGTCCGCTTCGTTTGCCCCGGCCACCGCCGTGTTGTTAGACATGTACAGGTTGTCGCTGGGCATTTCCAGGATCAGGTAATCGTTGGGCTTGCGGACCTGCAGACGGTTGTACACACCCAGCATGGCCAGGTCCAGGTCCTTGGCATTGTTAAAGGCGTTCACCTCCGTCAGGGCCGAAGGGGGTGTCATTTCCAGCAACTCGTCGTGGCAACTGCTCAGGGCAAGTGCCAGGCACAGGGCGGCTACAGAAGTATAAATTGTTCTTTTCATTTCGCTTCAGGAAGAAATTAAAAACTCAGGTTCACACCAAACGTCACAACACGGTTAACCGGCTCGGAGCCGTTGTTAAAGCCAGGGCGGCTGTTCACTCCCCCGATCTCACCGGCGGTAAAGCCCTCCGGATTATAGCCATGGAAGCCCTTCTTGGTCAGCATCAGCAGGTTGCTCACCGAAGTATAAAGGCGGAGGTTATCCATGCGCAGCTTATCCGTGATAGAGCTAGGCAGCGTGTAGCCCAGGTTCAGGTTGCGGATAGTCAGGAAGGAGGCATCCTCGATGTACACGTCAGCAGAAGTCTGGTAGGTGAGCATGCTAAGCGCACTGGCGGGCATTTTACCGTCTCCCGGCTCCGCTTCCGACCACCACTGGGTTTCCACCAGCGAGCGGCGCATGGCCCCAGCCAGGGCTCCCTGGTAGTACTCGTTCTCGAAGTTGTACATCTTGGCACCCAGCGAGGCCTGCATGGCAATGCTCAGGTCAAAGTTTTTCCAGGCGAAGTTGTTTACCATACCCAGGATCATCTTGGGCTGGAAGTTGCCAAGTATAACCCTGTCCTCCGGCGTGATTTCTCCGTCCCCGTCCACATCCGCAAACTTCGTGTTTCCAGGCTTGGAACCGGCCCTGATGGGTGAGTTAGCCACATCTTCTGCATTCTGCAGCACCCCAATGGCCCGGTAGCCATAGTAGGAGAACATAGGCTCGCCAACTTTGAGGATCCAGCTCATGCCATAGGTATCGGTGAAGATTCTTTCCTCCACGCCGCCCAGGCTCACCACCTCGTTTTTGTTGCGGGCCAGGTTAAAGTCAGTCTCCCAGGTAAAGGCGCCTACCAGGTTCTTGGTGCTGAGCTCCACTTCAAAACCATGGTTTTTGATCTCGCCGATGTTGGAGATCGCATCGTTGAAGCCGGTGATGCCCGGGATGCCTACAAAGTATAAAAGGTCGGTAGTGCGCTTGTCATAGTAGTCTACTACTACGTTGAGGCGGTTGTCGAACAGACCCAGTTCCACGCCCACGTCATAGCTGTTGGTTCTCTCCCACTTGAGCTCCGGGTTGCCGAAAGACACCTGCGCCTGCCCTTTGGCCAGCTGGTTGTTCGGTGAGTAATTCACGCTGCCCACGCGGCCCAGGTAGTCAAAGTCGCCGATGTTGAAGTTACCGGTGGCGCCGTAGCTGGCACGCAGTTTCAGGTTACTGATGGTCGGAATGGCATCCATGAAGTTCTCCTCCGAAACTCTCCAGGCAACCGAAGCCGATGGGAAGTAACCCCACTTGTTGTTCGGTCCGAAGCGCGAGCTACCATCTGTTCGGATAGAGCCGGAGAACAGGTACTTGTCTTTAAAGCCATACTGCAGGCGGGTGAAGTAGGACACCAGGCCCCACTGTGATTTGGAGGTGCTGGTGGCACCGGCGTTCACGATGGCGTTGTTCAGTGTCTCGATGATGTCGTTGTTATAGCTGCCCGCTACCGCCCCGATGGTGGCAAAGCGGTTCGTATACTTCTGGTAGGAAGCACCTGCTATACCACTCAAAGAATGGATATCCCGGAAGGTCTTGTCGTAGCTAAGCACGTTCTCATTCACCAGGTTGATGTTCCGCGCATCGGCGGAGGAGCCCGAGGAAACACCGGCGTTCGAGGCATAGGAAGCCTGGAAAGTCTCGGCAGTGTTGTAAGAGATGTTGGTACCCACGGATGACTTGAAGTTCAGCCCCTCCAGCAGCTTTAAGCCCACATAGGCCTCGCCAATATTATTCATCGTCGTGGAGTAATAAGAAGAGCCGTTCAGGATGGCCAGCGGGTTCACACCGCCCGTTACCACCACGCCCCAGTAATCACGCGCTTTCGGATAGGTGCCATCCGGGTTTTGCTTGGCCACAAAAGGCGGGTATTTTACCAGCGGGTTGATATCCAGCGGCGAGTAGCGGCGGTTGGAGAAGCTTGGGTTGATGTTAAAGCCCACATTCACGGCCGAATTCACTTTCACATCCACGTTGGCCCGCACCGAGTAGTTTTTGTACCAGGTGTTGAGCAAAGTGCCCTGCTCGTTTTTGTAACCACCCGACACGTAATACTTCACGTTATTCGTGCCGCCGCTCACCGAGAGGTTATAGTTCTGCATCGGGGCGGTGCGCAGCACTTCGTCCTGCCAGTTGATGTTGTTTTCTTTGATGGCCGGGTGCACCTGGTACTGTGCCGGACGGCGGTCATCGCCCCAAACCGGGATAGAAGGGTCTCCACCGGCCCACACGAACTCGCGGTTCTGGTAACGCACCACGTAGTCATAGTATTCCTGGCCTGAGATCCAATCGTCATGGCCCATGGCCTTGGAGAAGCCGCTATAGGCATTGAAGTTGAGCTTCGGCTTGCCTGATCTTCCTTTTTTGGTGGTCACGATAATCACACCGCCCGCACCCCTGGAGCCATAGATGGCCGCTGAAGAAGCATCCTTCAACACCTCAATCGACTCCACGTCGTTCATGTTGATGCTCTCCAGGTTACCACCCGGAAAACCGTCAATCACCACCAGCGGATCGTTACCGGCACTGATAGACCCGGCCCCGCGCACGCGGATAATCGGCGCTGCGCCCGGAATGCTTCGGTTCTGGGTAATGTTCACACCGGCCAATCGGCCAGCCAGCGCCGCCTCAGGCCGCCCTGCCGGAATCTGGTCCAGTTTGGTGTTCTCGACCTTGGTAACGGCTGCCGTAACGGAGCTCTTCTTCACCGTGCCATAGCCAATCACCACCACTTCCTCCAGCGCTTTGGCGTCATCGGCCAGCGTTACGTTGATGATTCCAGGACCATTGACCGGCACCTCCTGGGTAACCATGCCTATAAAGGAGAATACCAAGGTGCCAGGCTTATCCGGAACGCTCAACGTATAGTTACCCCCGGCGTCGGTGGAAGTGCCCAGGGAAGTTCCTTTCAGCACCACGGTTACTCCCGGCAGGGCTTCCCCATTCTTGGTAACAACCTTTCCGGACATGACCCATTCCGGAAGTATAACCTCTGGGCTCAGGATGGTTTCTGTGTCCCGGCTGTGCGCAGCAGAGGCAGAGAAACAGAGGAATAAGATGGCAAATCCCCTTCGCCACCGCTGGGTAAACGTTTTTCTCATATTCAGGCTATTATTAAGAGTTGATGTTTATCAGGAAAAAACAATTAATCCATAATGCCTCAAGAATAGAAAACGACTACAGCAGTCTTGCCTAACCACAATTTTCCTTGTTTCTCCTATCTTGGTATTTACCCAGGCTTATACCTGTCAGCAGCCATCTTTGGAGCATAAATGCAGGGCTGCCTCTGTATCATGTAAGAAAGGGCTAAAGCCCCCAAACAGACTTCGTACACATCTGATTAACGCGTTTTACGCAAAGGATCAGCCAGCATAAACACCGCGTCTATCCCGCTCTTCCTCCCCGATCCCATTGAAAATTATATCAGCCACCAAGTATAACCACGGCCCTGAAGTATATTATCAGGTTCCGTTAATAATACAAGGAGTGCCTTTACCGCCGGATGTGGTTAATCTAATTTTTATTCAACTTTAAGCTAATATACAAAATATATTTTTAATTGTATTTTATTTGCAAATTATTTAATAAATAGGGTTTGTATTTCTTAAATTCATGATTAAAGAAAGCTGACTAAGTAAAAAAATTATGGCTGTTCTCTATTGATCATGCTGCTCAGGAGCGCAGGATAAGTATCGCCTTGCGCTGTGCCGGCGCCTGCCATGTAGCTACCGTAGGTCATACTGTCTCCAAAGCAGACGATCTTCTTTTTACCTTTCAAAAGCTTTTTCTCCTCCAGATAAGTATAGATGGTTTTTGCCATTAGCTCATACCCTTCTTTCGTGGGATGAATCCCGTCGGGCTTGCCCAGATTTTTCTCGTTGATAAGCAGTGATTGCGCTTCCCGGTTTGGCGATCCGGTTGCTTTGAAAAGGGTATTCAGATCGATGAAGTGCAGGTTGTTTTCTTCGGCAAGTGCTCTGACGATCGCCCCAGCCTTCTCTACCTTAACATTCAGGTCTTCGGCGTAGAGCCGGCGGTCGTGCCGCCCGAGCACATACCCGGTATCGACCGGTGGCGGGGCCAGCAGCACGAGTTCAGCCCCCCGGGCCTTTATTTTCCGGATAAGGGTCAGGTAATTCTCCTTGTACTCCCTGTAGTCAACCAACTTGTGTGAGTTGACCATGTCGTTGGTGCCAACCATCATAATGACTAAATCCGGCTGTTCGGCCAGCACATCCTGCTCTACCCGCTGTAGCAGATCCCGGGTGTTATGCCCTGGCACCCCTTTGTTAAGTATGATGCACTGCGCAGAGGCAGTACCCGACAGGATGGCGAAAAAGAGTAACAGGACGATATACTTTAGCTGACTCATACTGTGAGCTTTAAAACCGATTTAAAAATTCTGGCTATACTTGTTGTTCTGCCTCCCCTGCCCACTGCATTGAAGACATGAAAGCTTGCTTACTCATCATGGTAGGCGCTGTTCCATCGGGGATGTAGCACATCTGTAAGTTTATACTTGTTAAGACTTGCTGGCCCCGGCCTTTTTAAACATTTCCTCCAGCGTCACCGGAGACCCTCCCCGCTTCTTGCTTTCATCCGCCGCATCCATAAACGCCAGGATCTCGAGTGTCTCGGCAGAACTTACCGGCGGCTTTCCGGTATCAAAAAATTTTGCTATTTCTACCAGCATGGGATTATAACCAGTAAAAGGGCCCAGCGATACAATACCTTTCTCGGCAAAGCAATTACCCCCAAAGTCTGTCTTACCTGTCCGTATCCCCCTGAAGGTGCCTACGCGGTTATCCTCCCAAGTGCCGACGACCACGTCAGCCCCTTCCGTATAGTAACGGGTTACACTTTTGCATCCTTTGCCCATCACCGAGAACAGGGTTTCCACGCCATGGATACCATACCAGTATAGATCCGGGTGCGTACGCTCCAGGGTGGCCGGGCTGTAGGTGTCGGCGCCGTATACTTTTCCATACTTGCCCTGCATCACCTCCTGCACATTGCCCATAAAACGCAGTGAGGAAGAGGAAAACACAGGTACATTGGCTTTCTCGGCAGCTTCAAAAATAGCGATGGCGTCGCTCAGGGAGGCTGTCATGGGCTTATCGATAAAGAGCGTTTTTTTCGCCTTGATGACTTGCAGGGCCTGCTCCAGGTGCAGCCGCCCATCGTTTGTCTCCAGCAGCACCACATCCACGTCCGACAGCAGGCGCTTGATAGAGTTTACTATCTTGACCCCATACTTCTGTATTTCCTCCGTGTACCCCGGAATCCGTGCCACACTTTCCTCAATGTCTTTGCTGCCGTGCGGGTAAGCTGCCATAACCTTGTAGCCGCCGTACTCCGGCCCAGCATCGGACGCATTAAACGTTTTAGTAAAGGCGATGCTATGCGATGTGTCCAGTCCGATTATGCCTATTCTTTTACCTTTCTGGGGTTTGGGATCCTGAGCCAAAGCAGCTAATGGCGACAGGCTCAGGCCTAGGCCCAGACTGGCCAAGGTAGCAGACTTCAGGAACAAACGGCGGTTGGTGTATGCTATCACGGTATAATAAATGTTCGTTTAAACTAAATTTACAGCTACTCTACAGGGTGTTATACTTCTTACCAAGTAGCGATACTTACTCCACGGGGGCTTCCGGCTCGTACAGCCACAGGTCCATCCCTCTTTTAAAGTATAATTTCCCCTGATTGTCCATGACCGGCATACCTACATTTTCATCCAGCTGCGTCATCTGCTTGGTGTTGGGGTCAATCTTTAAGAATTTGCCATTGACAGCGGCATATACTGCCCCCGAAGGGTGCAGTATCATGAAGGCACTACGCCAGATGTGGCTAGGTCGGGTATGAATCTCAAACAGCCTGTGCGTGGAGATGACGCTACGGTTAGGCACATCAAGTATAAATAAGTCTCCATCGGCAAAGCCCCAGATGTTGCCATCCGGTCCCTTCATCAAACCGGTGATGGCCATCGCGCCGGGCACCGGCACTATCTCAAATGTTTTCTGCCTCCGCACAGGATCCCACCCAAAGACCTTGCTCTCGGCTTGGGTTGGTTTCCCGCCAAGCCCTCCGAAAATGGAGGTTCCTCCAACCACAATGTCTCCTGCTTCAATCAGGCTTACAATCGACTGATCCGGTATCAGGTTGGTCAGAACTTCCAGCTTGTCGGTGGCCACGTCGTACTCCACCAGGGCGCCGCCCAATTGCCCATACCCTGGCACGGTGCCGAAAAGCACCTTGTTCAACTTCTCCAGGCCCAGCACAGCAAACGGACGATCCTGCCCCTTGATCTGCCCCAGCAGTCTGGGGTTGTTTTGCTTCATGTCCCAAGGCTTTTTGGTGTCATGGGCATACAGCCGCGCCTTGGCATAAATCCCAAAGTATATTTCAGAGCCCAGGTTGGCCAGCCCCTCTGTCTGGTCTAAGCCCGGCAGTTGCCTGTTCTCTCCGGTAGCCGGGTTATAAGTGGCATGCCCACCAGCCAGGTACCCGCCCGACCAGATCAGCCCGTCCGGCCCAACGCCGATAGATTGAATATCAATCGGCTGCCCTGGAATGTCTACTTTCTCAGTCGTAAGCTTGCCGGTTTTGGGATTATAAGTATGGATGTGCTTGCTGCTTGTCAGCAAGTATAACAAGCCGTTTTTGCCCCAGCGGATCGTCTTCGTTTCCCCTTCGGTACTGGCCAGTTCTTTCGACTCCGGCGCTTTGGTTGCATAGTCTATTTCGTAGAGCTTTTTGCCTGCCGTGTAGTATACTTTAGAGCCCTTTGAAACTTTGATGAGGGATTTCACATCCATAGTCGGCATGTACTCCTCAAACTTTTTTGTCTTCAGGTTATAGATGGTGGTAACCCGCTCAGTCTGTCCGGTTAGCCAACCAAACACCCTGTCGCCCCCTTTCAGGCCATGCACTAAGTTGATATGGTAAATCGCCTCCTGATCTCTGTCATGGTCGGGAAGGAGCTGTTTTTTCTCGCCCGTTTTCGGGTCCAGTTCCACCATCGCCGAGTGCGAGGCAATGCCTGCGTATACTTTGCCTGTTGCTTGGTGGTAGGTCACGCTCCGCACATAGTTCTCCTCCTCCACCAAGGGGCCGCGGCCCACATCGCTGAAGCCGTCTTGGGGGTGGTAGCGGAATACCCGGCAACCCGGGTAGGTACCACCGAAAATTTCCCCATCCTTGCCTGCTGCCAGGTCCCAGATCACTTTTTCGCCGGGTAATACCGTGCCCAGGCTCGTGACCGCGTCAGTGCCTGGCACATGCTTGAACAGCACGCCGTTAGCAGCCGCGATGTACACGGTGCCGTCCGTTGATACCTCTACATCCCAGGAGCCATCCGTGTCAGCAAGCGGGGCGTCCACCACTAGCTTGAGCGGGTCCAGGCTGTAACCGATAAAATGGGCCGGGCGGCCTCTCACCACGGTATAGACATAGCTCTTTCCGGCCGCATCATCGGCAAAAACGCTCCCTTGGATAAGCGAGGCGTACACTTGCGGCCCAAGATTTGTGAACTTACCGGAGGGGATCTGCGCCCAGCCGGGGGAAAGGCAAGCCATCCCCAGCCAGAGCAGCACAGCAAAGGATAACGTACGCATCATACCAGGATGTTTTCCTTTTTCAGAAAGGCTTTTACAAATTCGTCATCGTGCAGGTGAGGATAAGCGGCATATACCCTCTCGATCTCCTCCATTTGGCCTTCGGAGAGTTCTTCGTTTGGATTGAGGCACCAGCGCCCCTCCAGCAATCCTTGCCTTCGCAATATTTCATGTATGCCCGGAATGCAGCCATGGAAAGCATGCGCCGGGTCGAACATGGCCGCATTCACATCGGTCACCTCGATGCCTTTGGTTAAGAGTGCATCCGCAGCTTCTGCTGTTCTATCCTTACGGTAGGCCTTGATTTCCTCCAGCAGTTCCACTGCCTTGCGCGTCCAGACGGCCCAGTGTCCCAGCAGGCCGCCTACAAACTCTTTTTCCACCCTTTGCCCATCGATGGTAAAACGGTAGGTCGTCATCAGGTCCGGGATGATGTTGTCGTCGTTGCCGGTATACATGGCAATTTCGTCTCTTCGGGAGGAGTGGCAAACGGCCCGCATCACATCCAGGGTTTGGTAGCGGTTGAAAGAAGCGACCTTGATGGCCACGATGTTGTCGATCTCAGCAAATTGATACCAGAAGTCGTAGCTAAAAATGCGGCCACCCACCGACGGTTGCAGGTAAAAACCAAACACGGGCATGATGCGGGCTACTTCCCGCACACGCTCCAGTATCTGCTCTTCCGACCAACCCTGCAAACCACCCATACTTAGCAAGCCAATGTCATAGCCATATTTTAAGGCGACTTCAGCCTCTTGGATGGCCTGTGCCGTCGGGCCGCAAATACCTGCCACTTTAATGAACGGGCGGTCGAGCTTTGCTTTCTCCACCTCTTCGGCGGCCAGCCTAAGTACGGTTTCATACAGGTTGATCTTGGGGTCACGTATCTCGAACTGTGTAGAGTGCACGCCTACTGCCACGCCACCGGCACCACTAGCCATATAATAGCGGGTCAGCTGGCGCTGCATGCGCTCATCCAGTTTCCGGTCAGCGTTAAGGGCCAGCGGGTGCGCCGGAATGACGGTGCCCTCGTGCAACAATGCTTTAAGTGTTGTGTCTAGTATCTGTGCCATTAGAATTTTCCTTCTCTTTCCTGAAAATGTGTGGCCTTGCCAAAAGTAGAGCCACCCTCTGTTAACCATAAGGCAGTGATATCGATGATTTCGCGGATAGTCACCCGCGGGTAGCCGAACAGTTTATGCGCCTCCGAGGCATTGCTCAGCAAGGCGGTTGGTTGCACTTCATGAACGAACTTTGGCTCTTTGTCAAATAATTGGCCGAACTGCTCGGCCACCCATTTTACCGACAGCGTCTCAGGCCCTGTCACGTTGAGGATTTTGGCCGGGGCCTGGCAGTGCAAGAGCGAGCGCAGCGCGATCTCATTGGCGTCGCCTTGCCAGATCACGTTCACGTTACCTGTTCTAAGGTCTATTTCCCGGCCCTCATACACGGCCCTGGCTATCTCCAGTAGCACGCCATAACGGAAGTCAACAGCATAATTGAGGCGGTAAATGAGGGTGGGTGTGTTGTTCTTTTGCGAGAAGTACTCGAAGATACGTTCTCTGCCGAGGCAGGACTGGCCGTACTCCCCTACCGGAGAAGCGGCAGATTCCTCTGACAAACCGCCTGAGGTTACTGGGACAAAGGGGTACACGTTACCAGTTGAAAAAGCCACAATGTTAGAGTCTCTATACTTTTCGGCCACGCGGCCAGGCAGGTAAGCGTTCATGGCCCAGGTAAAGGCTTCCTTGCCGGTAGTCCCAAACTTGTTTCCCGCTAGGTACAGCACGTTCTCCACCTCCGGTAACTTCCTTAGTTCCTCTTCATGGAGTAGATCAGCTGCAATCGTTTCGATGCCATGGCTCTCCAACTCATCCCGCAGGCTCCCATCCGAAAACCTGGAAACACCAATGATGCGTTTGTTCAAGCCTGCTTCCTCCACCGCACGCCGGGCCAGCTTGCCCATACTTGGTCCCATCTTCCCGCCAATGCCCAGAAGTATGATATCTCCTTTGATCTTGGCCATATCCTGCAACAGCCTGTCGGAAGGGCTCAACAACTCATACTCTAATTTCTCTAAGTCTTTCATTCGTATCTGCTTAAGTATACTCTGCCGCACAGGGCACTATTTCAACATGTCTATGGCGTTGCTTACGGCAAGGCCGATGAGGAGCAGCAAGCCCACGCCCCCGAAAATCTTAGTGGCTAAACTATTCCTGTGTGCTCCCATCACGGAGGCTTTGTTTGCGATCACATACATCGCCACTCCAATAAAGGGCACCAGAAAGATGGTCACGCTCTGGGCAAACACGATCAGCTCCAGGGGCAACTTGCCGAATAGGATCGCTATGGTGGCCCCTGCCACCATGACCAGGGCAATAAAAAGCTTCACCTGCCTGGAGTTCAGGTTGCTGCCATACCCTAAAGCGTCTCCCAATAAGGAACCTCCGACAGTGGCATTGCCTACCAGCGAGGAAAAGGAAGCGCCAAACAAACCGGCCAGAAATAAAGCAGAGGCGTTGCTGCCAAACAGAGGTTCCAGTGCCTTGGCCATTTGTGAGGCGCTGTCGACTTTTATACCCTGTGGGTGTAGTACAGCAGCGGCACAAATGAGCACCACCGCGCTCATCACACCCAAGATAAGGATCCCGGTGGTACTGCCGCCGGCTAAGTTGTCGTTTGCAGTTGATTTACGAAGCTTGGCGCGCTCCTGCACCAGGTAAGATTGATAGAAGGCGCCCACGATGGAAAAGCAGGAAGCCGTAAAGGCAATAATCAGCCCGGCTGATCCAGTGGGTACCGCCGGTATAAAACCATGGGCCACGCCTACCGCATCGGGATCCGCCATGAATAGCGTCGTGACGAAGGAGAACAGCATCAGGGCCACCAGAAAAATCATGAGCTTTTCCAGCATTTTATAAAAGGACCGGAAAAACAGAAGTCCGATGCCGAGCATATTAAAGACCACTACCCACAAAACCGGGCTGGTAGCTGTTCCTTCCGCAATGGCAATGCCTACGCCAATAGAGTTTCCTGCCTGGAAGGAGGTGGTCACCAAAAACACGCCTATACCTATGGCAATGGCCACCTTGCTACCCCACTGCTGCCGGATCAGGCTCAACAAAGAGCCTTTATTAACTGCCCCAATTCTGGCTCCCATGCCAGCGAAAATCACCATAAAAAAGATCGCCACGGCCACTACCCAAAGCAGGGAGTAGCCATAGTCTGCCCCCATCTTGGAGGTAATGGTCATTTTACTAGGACCAAACACCAGCGCTGCGGTGATAATACCAGGGCCAAGGGAGAGCAGCCACCTTTGTAAGGTGCTGCCACGTACGGGTTTCTGTTCTGTAACGGGAGCGGTCATTGCTTCTTTCTATAAGTTTTCACGTCGTCTATACTTACTGCAGAGGCATTATTGCCCCAACTGCTCCGGATATAGGTCAGGATGTTGGCCAGCTCTTCGTCTTTCAGGAAACTGAAGGCAGGCATAGCCTGGTCATACTTATTCCCCTTCACCACAATGGGGCCAGACAGACCATTAACCACAATATTCATCAAGGCGGCCTTGTCTCCGATTACCTGCTCTGCTCCCTGCAACGGCGGGAATGTACCGGCCACACCTGCTCCATCGTCTTTATGGCAGGAGGAGCAGTACTGGCTGTACAAGGTCGCTCCCGTCACCTCTGGGGTCACGGTTCCCCCGCCCTTTGCGTTAGCGGCAAGCAGCTGCGGCGGTACCTCTGAGGCTTTAACCTTTCGGATGAGCAGTATCCGGTCATCGTTTTCTTTGGGGAAGCCCGGAGAGGGGTTCCAGTCGCGGTTGCTGGTGGCTATATAAATATCACCCGTTGGCGAAACGCAGATATCCCGAAGCCTTCCGTATTCGTTCTCCCAGAAAACTTCCTCAGAGGTAATGGCTGTTCCGGCTGCGTTCAGCCTCAGTACCCGCAGGCTTTTGCCTTTCAGGGTGCCGAGCAGAATAGCGTTCTTCCACTCCGGAATGGCATCAGATTCGTACATCGCAATGCCGGCTGGCGCGATGGTCGGGGTCCACGATTTTAAGGGTTCTGTTCGCTTATACTTTGCCGCAATGGCCTTTTCTTCGTCCTTGTCATGGAAGCCTTCTATCTCGGGCCAGCCATAGTTCTGCAAGGGCTTCACCAGGTTGATCTCATCTTCAATCGCGTCGCCATGCTCGGAAGTATAAATTTGCCCACTAGAGGAAACGGCCAGGCCCTGCATGTTCCGAAAGCCCCACGCCAAGACGTAGCTTCCCTTGATCGGGTTATCAGCTGGCACGGAGCCGTCAATGTTTATCCGCAGGATCTTGCCATTTAAAGCAGTAGAGTCCTGCGCATAACCGCTTTTCACAGCATCGCCGGTGGCCCAGAGCACCTTGCCGTCTTTTGTAAATGCCACACGGGCTCCGTTGTGGCCGGTGTTGCCTTCTATCTGTAGTAGGGTCTTGGCATTGGTGAGCGTATCGCCTTTGTAAGTATACCGGACAAGCTTTGAGACGATGGTGCTGTCCCTGCCTTCCCGCGCGGTATAGTTTACAAACACATAGGGGTGGCGCTCCATGTCCGGGTGCAGGGCCATGCCCAGCAGCCCGGCTGTACGCTTGTGCCACACCTCGTCAATCTTAAGCAACTCGTGTTTCTCGCCGGTGCTCAAATCCAGCCTGCTCACTACGCCTTTCAGTTCCGTCATCCAGATGCTGCCATCGGCTCCCCAGGCAATGTCCCAAGGTACGTCCAGGCTATCGGCCACCACGCTCACGCCCAGCACAGAAGCACCCAGCTCATGCGTGGACTCGATTGGGTATTCTTTCTGGATCACGTCCTGGTCTTTGCTGCTGACGCAACCAGCCAGTGCTGCGAAAAAAAGGGCCGCAATTGCCTTATGCCTCATCGGAGGAAGTATTTTTTGACCATTCTGTTTCAATTCCCTGTGTCCGGATAAATTCCTGGAACTCCGCCAGCAGCGCCTTGTCTTCCCTCACTTTTCTCGGGATAACATTTTTGCTGCGGGCAAACTTGATGAGCATGCCCACCGACTCGCCGATGTTCCACTCCACCGGATGGAGGCGGAAACAGCCGTTGGTAATATGGGTGGTGCCGATGTTTTTGTTCGCTGGCAGCAGGTTCTCTATCCTTACCGGCAACAGCGCCCCAAGCGGAATCTGGAAGGGCAGGGAGGCAAAGTCCACATAGTTTACCTTGTCGGAGGTGGGGTGCAGGTCGATGTGGTAATAGCCTGTGCCCACGCTGTCATAAAAGTATGCGGAGGTGGTGCCGTTCTTCTTGCCAGCCACTTTCAGCCTGTTCTCTTTGCCTACGTGCTCTTCCAGCACGGTAAAAACGGCTTTGATTCTTCTGGACTCCCGGATGTATGGGTATTTTGCCATGCCATCCTCCGTGCCCATGATGTCCTTGCGCAGGCGCAGCCCTGGCCAGCCCTTGCCCCCATCCGGGCGGGGCGCCTCTGTCTGCAGCCAGTAGAAAAGCGACAGGCTCAGTTGCTTGGCGGCATCCACGTGCTTGTTGAAGTCTTTCTCCGAGACCCCGATCAGGTTGCCCAGCATGTAGTCGTTCTGCGGCCAGTTGACAATGGTGATGTCACCGGCGTAGGTACCTTCTTTGAAATTATTTTTGTTGATGATCCTGCGGTAGTTCCACAGGTTGAGCATATCCCCTGTCTTATGCCCTTCCGGGTGGAAACCCAGGTTCTTCGGCTTCAGGGTGCGTGGGTCTGAGTAGTGCAGGGCCAGCAGCTTACCAGCCCAGGCAGGTTGCAGGTCCGGAATGTGGTTGCTCCAGAAATCATAATCGCGTGGCTTCTCTATCACATGATTCTCCCCGGGCACATAATCCATGGCAAAGCAAACGGTGAAGGCCTGGTTGCTGTTCGGGTTTGCCTTTTCCGGGGCATGCAGCTCGCGTGTCTCTTTTCTGGACTCGGTACCGGTGACGAACTCTGTTCCGGTCAGCGGCAGCAGTTCTCCCAACTCAGTTGCGTCTACGAAGTATGGCGCCTTCAGTGTAATGGTTTTATTAGTACGCAGGCTCTTTGCGGTAAGCTCGCTTACCTTGTTGCCGCTCGCTTTGGCGTCAGTGATTTTATGCTCCAGCAGCAGCACTAGTTTGCCGGAGCTGATGTAAGGCGCCATCATGTCGTTGAACACGGCCACGGCTACGCGTGGCTCGTGGCACAGCCGCGATACGGCCCCATCTCCGGGGTTAAGGTTAGGCTTGTTTTTAGCCTCTTCCGTGAGCGGGTAGTGGCGTTTGTAGTATTCCCGGATGGCATTCCGGAAGTCGCGGTAAAACTGCGTTCCCCCATGCGATTCTATCCACTGGTGCTCATCGGGCGGTACGCCCTGGCTTGTAAGCTGTCCTCCTACCCAATCTGTTTCCTCCGTGAGTACAACCGTCTGGTTGTTGCGAAGGGAAGCCATGGCGGCGGCAAAGCCACCTAACCCGCCACCGGCCACCACCACATCTGCCGTCAGGGTTTCATCGCCATTCGGCGCAACCGCCTTTTTAACCTCTGCCAATGCCTTCTCCGGAAAAACAGTTAAAGAGGCAGCTGCCATAGCGCCTCCTGTAGCCGTGAGAATCTCAATAAAGTTTCTGCGTTTCATGTCTTGACTTTAAATTCTCCTGATGGAGTACATCTAAAAATAAAAACACAGGCGACCTGCGCGGGCCGAAGCCCGGCAGATCGCTGTGCAACCTATTCTACCAACCGTTATTCTGCGTGAGTTTTGAATTTATGTCTCGCTCTGCCTGCGGTACAGGCAACAACATGAGCTTCGGATCCCAGAACCGTGTTTCGCGGGTATAGCGCTGATCAAGCTGCCCGCTGTAGTCCGGAATACTATTCAGGTCATGCTCCGGCGTGGTCTTGAAGTTTGGGACCGGCGGCAGGTCGGTGCCGGACTTGGAAATTCCCACTACTTTGCCTGGCATCACCAGATGCGCGATTTCCCAGCGGCGGATGTCAAACCATCGGAAGCCTTCCACTGCCAGCTCTACCGTGCGCTCTCTTCGGATCAACTCGCGAAGCTCGTTCTGGTCGTTTTGAATAGCCTCCGGAACAAGTGGCTGTTTGGCCCTGCCCCGCACCTGGTTAATGGCGGCTATGGTGGCCTCGTCAATGGTGTTGGACTCGATAGAGGCCTCGGCATACGTTAACAGGATTTCGGCATAGCGCATGAGAATAAAGCTCACCCGCGACTGGAAGGCATTCTCATCTGTCATGGTATACTTTGACCACAGGTACCCTACCCCACTCTTGGCAGGGCCGAACGGGTTATCAAAGTCGGCGTTAGATTTCACCGTCCAGCTACCATCCGCGTTGCGGAAAGAAGTGGTGTTATTGTAGATGTCATAGACAAAGGTCACTAGATTCATGGTTACAGTGTCGCCCGGCATGGCTACCGTATACTTCAGCCGGAGGTCTCTGTTCTCCCTTGGCTTTTGCGGGTTATATACCGCAGACTCATCAATACGCTTTCCATCTTTTGCCTCAAACGCATCCACCAGGCGCTGTGCCGGGAACCTTCCGGATTGGCCGCCGGAAGCACGGGCGGCATTGCCCAGCGGCAGGTTTGTTCTGGAAGAAACCTCTGCGTCTGTGTAAAGTATTTCGAACATGATCTCGCCACCTGCATTTGGCTTTTGGCCGCTGCGCGTGAACAGGTCCTGGAATTTGGGGTTAAGCTGAAGGCCGGTATTGTCCATCACCTCTTTGGCAGCCGCTTTGGCAACGGTGTACTCCTTGTTGTAGAGGGCGGTACGCGCCTTTAAACCCATGGCCACCGCCCGACTGACACGGCCGCGTTCTGTAGGTGCCCAATTGAGCATGGCCCCGGCCTCATCCAGCTCTTTGTAAATAAAGGCGATGATCTCGGCCTTTGGCGTGCGCACCTGCGTCTTAAATTCTTCGGTTGTCAGCGTTTTAGTAATCAGGGGCGCGTCTCCGAACATGAACGCCAGGTAGTGGTAGGCCCATGCGCGCAAGATCCTCGTCTCGGCCTGCATGCGGTTGTAGGCAGCAGGAGGAATCTTGTCCTTGTGGGGCTCCATACCATCAAGAATGGTATTGGCACGCTGGATGGTGATATAGGCGTTTCTCCATAAGCTGGCCGGGTGCGAGTTATAGGTATCGAACGTGCCTTCCCCCAGGTCGTTGGCCCGTAGAATGGCCATGTCAGCCCAGGCGTCGGTGGCCGATTGGTATGGCACCAGGCCGAAGTCCCAGTTCACAGACCGGTACAAGGCGTTTAGCGATACGTTCACGGCCTTTTCGTTATTGAGAAAAGTACCCTGTGCAGGAGAGTCCAGTGGCTCTTTCTCCAGGAAACTTTCACACCCGCTCATGAAAGTTAAGGAAGCGCACAGACCTGCTATGTATAGAAATTTATTCTTCATCTCTCTTAGAAGCTTAGGTTAAATCCGGTAGTATAAGTCGTCATGATAGGGTAGAACTCACCGCCTGTATCCCGCTGCTCAGGATCGAACCCTGGGAAATAATTGCTCCAGGTAAACAGGTTCTGGCCGCTGACATAGAACCTGGCTGAGCCTACCTTGATCTTATCGGTCAGGGATTTAGGAATCGTGTAGCCAAGCACCACGTTCTTTAATCTCAGGAAGGAGCTTTCGCGCATCCAGAAAGAGGAGGTCACGTAGTTGTTGGTGATGCTGTTAGCCGTCAGGCGCGGATAGGCTGCATCTCTGTTTTCAGGAGTCCAGTAGTCTTTCTGGTGCTCGTAGATACTGCCCTGGAAGCTGGCCGAGTAGAACGGCTGCGTACCGGTGCCGGACAGGTAGTTGTCCATCTTGCCCACACCTTGGAAGAAAGCCGTTACGTCAAAGCCTTTAAACTGGGCCGACAGGTTCAGGCTATACTCATAGCGCGGGAAGTAGTTACCCAGTACGGCGCGGTCGTTGGCGTCGATTTTCTTGTCATTGTTGATATCCCGGTAGCGGATATCGCCCGGTTTGGTGTTGGCGAAATGGAACGGCGCGCTGGCTATCTCATCCTCTGACTGGAACAGGCCTTCCGCGATGTAGCCATAGTAGGAGTTATAAGCGTAGCCTTCTTTCGTGATGCGTGAACCCGAAATGTACTCGCGGCCACCCAGGTCCACGACTTCGTTTTTCACATCAGAAACGTTACCCGTTACCTGATAGGTGAAATCACCTACCGCGTCTTTCCAGCCCAGGCTCAGCTCCCAGCCCTTATTCGTCATCTTACCGATGTTTACATACGGGGCGTTCAGGCCTACATAGGATGGAATAAGGTCCAGCTGCAGCATGTTGTCAATGTCGCGCTTGAAATAATCGGCAGTAACACTCAGGCGGTTGTTAAAGAAAGCCAGGTCCAGGCCAGCATCCAGAATGATCGATCTTTCCCACTGTATGAACGGGTTGGCGGCTGTCGTCAGCGCATAACCGCTGTTGACAACATTGTTGAAGTAATAATCATAAGGCGTACCTTTTGCATAGGAAGTATAGGTCGGGTAGTAGGATCCTACGTTCTGGTTACCCAAAGCACCGTAAGATACCCGCAGCTTTGCCTCGTTCACGACGTTTGCCAAGTTACCCCAGAAGCTTTCGTTCGAGATTCTCCAGCCCGCGGACACGGATGGGAAGAGCTCCCACCAGTTCTCCTTGATAAACCTGGACGAAGCATCAAAACGGCCGTTCAGCTCCAGCAGGTATTTTTCATCGTAGTCGTAGTTAATGCGGCTATACACAGAGGCCATGCTGAACTCATATTCACCGCCTGCCAACGACTGCCCGGTGGCGTCGCCGGCACTCAGATATGGGAAGTCCTCCGAAATCAGGTTTTGCCGGAAGGCATCAATATTACTTGCCGAAAAACTCTCTGCGCTAAAGCCTGTCAGCAATTTCACGTTGTGCTTCCCTAGTGCCTTGGCGTAAGTACCCTGAAAGCGTACCAGGTCACGCTGCGATTCATCAAAGTTATCGAAGATGGCATTGAAGTTAGGCCATGGGCGGGCAAAGTCCAGCTTGTTGTTGGCTAAGTCAGGCACGTAGATATCGTATTGCCCCTGCAGCCTGCGGTTGCGGCTCGTGGCACGGTTAGAGCTGTAGTTGGCCAGTAACTCCAGATCATCAATAGGTCTGTAGGTAAGAGTTCCGCTGATGATCCGGCTGTTTGTGATGTACTTATCAAAACCACCATCTTCGGCCTGTGCAGCCGGGTTGGAGTTAGACCAGCCTTCGCCCCACTCACCGGTATTAAAACGCCCCGGAGCGGTGGCCGGCATGCCCAGCATATAGCGGATAATAGCCGTTGGCGAGGAGTTGCCTGGCCAGGTACGCTCGGAGTTATTGAGCACCAGGTCCATTGATGCAGTCAAACGTTTGCTTAACGACACGTCGGTGTTAAAGCGTAGGTCTGACCGCTTGAAACCTGTGTTAGCTGTTATGCCGTTCTGGTCCAGGTAACCACCTGAAGCAAAAACCTTGATCTTCTCTGTACCAGCAGAAACGTTGATGTTATGGTTATGCATCAAACCGTTATTGGTCAGCACCAGGTCTTTCCAATCGGTGTTGAACCTGGCAAAATTGTCAGGTCCCAGGCGCTCATACTCTTCGATCTGTTTCGTGAAGGCCGGCGGAAGCCCGCTGTTTACCTGGGCCACATCCCATAGTTTCATATGATCCAGGGCATTTACCTTCTCCGGCAGGTCAGTCGGCTGCTGTACCGCCACATACGAGCTCAGGTTTACCTTCACACCCTCGCTGCCTCGTTTCGTGGTGATGAGAATCACCCCGTTCGCTGCTCTGGAGCCATAGATGGCAGAGGCGGCAGCGTCTTTGAGCACGGATATACTTTCGATGCTGTTGGGGTCCACGGCGTCGAGGCTCATTTCAACGTTGTCCACCAGGATTAGGGGATTAGAGCCCGCATTAATGGAGCCAACGCCCCGGATGCTGATCCCGCCGCCGTCTCCCCCCGGCACACCGGACTGCTGCCGGACACTAACCCCGGGGGCGGTACCCTGCAGGGCCAGCGAGGTAGAGCCTACCTGGCGCTTGGTGAGTTCCTTGCCTTCCACCACAGCCACTGAACCGGTCAGGTTCACTTTCTTCTGGGTGCCGTAGCCTACCACGACTACTTCATTAAGCTTGTTGTCAGCCTCTGCCATCACCACGTCCAGCTCCGCAGCCCCCGTTACGGTGACCTCCTTGTTGGCAAAACCGATGTAGCTAAACACCAGCACATCGCCTTGTTTCGCCTGCGGCAAAGAGAACTGTCCGTCTATATTGGTGGAGGTTCCCCTGTCGGTGCCTTTCACCACCACAGTTACCCCCGGCAGCGGCACGCCTTTGCTATCCCGGACCTTGCCTTTTACTGCCTGGCCTTGCCCAAAGGCAACAGGCGGCAGCACAGCCATAAATAGAAAAAGAAGCCAGCAGTATTGCCATCTTTTTCCGGTTAGTATAAGTCTCATCATAATGATTTTGTTAGCAGGTGAGTTATTAGGTTTAGGTTAAGTCTAACTAAATGGCACTGACACCAGAGGTATTTTAAGGGCTCTGCCGCCGATACCCGTTCACGCCGTAAAACAGGATGTAGAGATAGCACCCCAGCGGCAGCATAAAGGAGATGAGCCAGGTGTAATGGTCTATCAAGAAACCCTGTGAAAATGAGACAATGGCTCCCCCGACAATTGCAGTTGACAGCAAACCGGAAGCCTTAGTGGTATATTTCCCCAAGCCCTCTACTGAAAGCGAGAAAATGATGGCAAACATGACAGAGTTACACAAGCCGACCGCAATCATAGACCACACGGCCAGGTTGCCTGTGGAACTCACAGAAAGGATAATCAGAAGTATGGCTGTAACAGCGCTGGCTGAAAGCACCACCTGCGGCCTGACTGTTTTCAGGACCAAGGAACCAAGCAGGCGCCCTACCAGCATACTTCCCCAGTAAAAGGCGACATAGTTGTTCGCTTCTCCCTCTGTAATGGTGAGCGTATCCGCTATGTAGTTGGTCAGAAAAGTACCGATGGATACTTCCGCCCCCACATAGCAAAAGATGGCCCACACCCCCAACTTCAGGTTACGGAAAGCGAAAATGCCCTTCCCCTCGCTTGCAGGGACCTCTGAAGCAGCCTCCGCCTTAATGGTGGGCAGGTTTAACCGCGATACGAAAATGGCGATGACAAGCAATAAGGCTGCTATCCCCAGGTAAGGGTATTTCACAGCATCGCTTGAGGTGCCCGCCTCCTGAAGGTTTGAGAGTATAAAGCTTGCCCCGAAAAGCGGCGCAACCGTGGTGCCAATGGAACCCACGCCCTGAATCAGGGTAAAACGGGAGGAGGCAGTGCGTGCCGGCCCTAACACGGTAATATAGGGGTTAGCCGCCACCTGCAGCAGAACAATCCCAATAGCCACGACAAACAGCGCCGCCAGGAACAGGTAATACTGGTGCATCACGGCAGCCGGAAAGAAAAGGGTGGCTCCCAGCGCCGCTATCGAAAAGCCTAGCACCATGCCCTTTTTATACCCTACGCGTTCCACAACTCTACCCGCCGGGATGGACATCACGCCATAGGTCAGGAAAAAGTAGAACTGCACTAAGGAGGATTGGGTGTAGGTTAAGGTAAAACCTTCTTTAAAATAAGGGACAAGCGTATCGTTGAGACAGGTGATGAACCCCATCATGAAATACAGGACGGCCAGGGAAACCAGGGCCGACGTATAGTTCGCTTTAACGCCTCTGGACTCTTCCTCTAAAACGACTTGCTGCACGGGTACGTTGGCCATACTATTTCTCTTGTAGCGTTAAACTCGTCTCTTTCTCCAAAATCGCTTCCAGGGTCATCCAGCATTGGTACAGCGCGCGGGGCACATGGAAGCACCCTTTCCACTTGCCGCCTTTTAGCGTCAAAAGCGGTTTTCCCTCCCTGTTCAGGTAGCCGTACCACTCACCGTTCTCAGGATCGGGAAAATGCCTCCAGGTATACTCGTGAAGTTTCTCAAACCACTCCCAGCAGCGCTCATCTCCTGTGTGGAGGTAGGCTTTCAACAGGCAGACCAGCGCCTCCGCATGCACCCACCACAGTTTCTGGTCCCACTCCAGTTGCTGTGTGGGATGCCCTTTGATGTCTTTGAAATATAGAATGCCGCCATGCTCTTTGTCCCAGCCGTATTCCAGCGCGCGCAGGGCGATCTCCTTTGTTTGGTCGATGAGTGTCTGATCGTTTAACCGCACGGCCTGGTCGGAGATAAACCACATCGCCTCCAGAATATGCCCCGGATTTACCAGCCGCCCTTCAAACGAATCGCAGAAGCTACCATCCTGGAACACATTCTCCAGGATAAGGCCGCTTTCCGGGTGGTAGAAGACTTCCATGACCTCATGGATGATTTCCCTGGTCAGGGTGTCCACAGTCTCTTTCCCTAGCAGGTGCTCCATCTCCAGCGACAGGTTGCAGAGAATCATGGGCAGGGAGAAGTTTTTCAGGGGACGAGTACCGGGGAAGGCCTTATTATAAATTCCTTTGGGGTTATCCCTTCTTTTTAAGATATTTTGAAAAGTGGCTACTGCGATGTCTGCGTAGATTTGGGCTGGCTTTGCCTTGTAAAGAGCGCCAAACCCAAGGGCGGCGAAGCAATCCGAGAAGATATTGTAGGGCTGTACCAGGGGCTGCCCTTCGCGATTCAGGGAGAAGTACCAGTTTCCCTCCGCGTCGCGCCCGTGCTGGATCAGAAACTCAGCGCCATGCAGGGCCGCATCCAGCCATTCCTGCTTTTGCTCCACTTTTGTATAAAGCATGGAGAACATCCATAACTGACGCCCCTGCAGCCACATGAATTTATCTGTGTCGAATACGTTGCCGGTCTTATCCAGGCAGGTAAAATAACCTCCACACTCTTTATCCAAGGAATTATTTAACCAAAATGGTATAACATCATTCAGTAAATTACTTTTATACAAATGACTATACTGTTGTAGTTGCTTTGCTTTCATACCCGGGAGAAGTAACATCTATTATTTATATGTTTAACCATTAATGTGCTACTCTGCCCAAATAAAAGCATAAGTGAGCAAGGCGATGTGCCAGCAAGGGCTAGCGCATCGTGTCAGGTAAATCCAAAAGGGAGCTATATAATTTTATAAGTATGCTACTTCAACCCTTCAGCAGCAACGCCCGGGCTTATGTCGTCCGGTTTTCTTATTGGCGCGTGGCTGCTGCGAAAGGTTATGCTTTCTCAGAGGATCCGATCTTCACCTAGCCAGACTTTTTCTGGCTATAAACTACTTGATTAGAGAAAGTATAATTTATGTACTGAGACCGACCCACTTCACAGAAGCAGACCAGTAATGATTTTTTACTTGAGAGGAAGTCCTTATTGCAACTCCAGCAAACTTACCAGACCATCAAAGGTGGAGTTATTTCAATAAGTAAGACAGTATATATCAGTTATACGTTACTATTGATTAAATATATTAAATTTATTTATTTAAATACAATACTTTCTTAATTTTTTTTAGCAAATCTGATTGGTTTATACTTTTAAGCATAAATCCTAAAGTACGGTGCACCAAGCTTTAATAACTTCTGCAAATAAAGACATGGCAAGTATATGATTAGCGAAAAATTAGAGTGCCCTCCCTGCTGCGGATGAAGAGCAAAGAGGGCATGCTAAATGTCCAGGCAATTTAAAGCGACAAACGCCATGAGGCCCACCCCAATCTCCAAGGCTGCTTCATCTACTTCAAAAGTGGGGGTATGCAAGGAAGAAATTATCCCTTTCTCCTCATTTCCAACCCCTAACATGTAAAAGCAGGCATCTGCCTGATGGGAGTAGTAGGAAAAATCCTCTGCGGCCATCCAGATGTCAACCTCGGTTACATTTTCCTGCCCGAGGTATTCGGCTGCAAATGCTCGGAATCTTGCTGTCGTTTGTTCTTCGTTTATCAGAAAGGGATAGCCCTGCAGAATTTTGAAATCGCAGGTCGCCCCCATACTTTCAGCAATTCCTTCCGCCATCTTCTTCATCCGCTCGTGGGCCTCTTTGCGCCAGGCCTCATCCATGGTCCGGAAAGTTCCTTCGATGTACACTTCATCCGGTATAATGTTAGTGGCGCCGTTGGCAATGACTTTACCGAAAGACAGCACTGTGGGCATCTGGGGATTGGCAACCCTGCTCACAATCTGCTGCAAACTCAGAATAATCTGCGAGGCGATTACGACCGGATCGATGTTCTGCTGCGGCTGCGCCCCATGCCCTCCTTTCCCTGTAATGGTGATATACAGCTCATCATTGGAGGCCATGAATTTCCCTGGCCGTACCCCTACTGTCCCGACAGGAAGTGAGGGCATGACATGTTGCCCGATCACGGTCATGGGCTTTGGCGACTCTAATACCCCTTCCTTGATCATCTGGGCTGCCCCACCCGGGATCTTTTCTTCGGCTGGCTGAAAAATCAGCTTAACGGTGCCTCCAAAACATGAGCGGAGCTGTTGCAGAATACTAGCTACCCCCAGCAAAGAAGAAGTATGCACATCGTGCCCGCAGGCATGCATCACGCCAGGTTGGGTTGATTTGTATGGAACCTCGTTTGCTTCTTTAATGGGCAGAGCATCCATATCGGCCCGTAAGGCGATAACGGCATCCGAAGGCTTCTCTCCTTTGATGAGCCCGACCACCCCGGTATTTGCCATGGCGCTCCACGGCACACCCAATTTATCGAGCGTCGCTTTGACAAAAGCCGAGGTGTTATACTCCTCAAAAGACAGCTCCGGGTTGGCGTGAAGGTGGCGCCGGAAAGCGACCACCTCCGGATGAATCTGCTTGGCCAGCTCCTGAATTCTCTCTTTTAGCATACTGCGGTCACGCATCTAAAGTATAAATCTGCAAGGCTTAGCGCTTTGCCTGCCCCTGCTGAGAGTTGAGCATTGCATCGATTGCCTTTTGGGCCTCTGTTTTAATGGTGGAGTTTTTGGAAATGTCCCAAAGGCTTTGCTTTTGCTGCTGCAGGGCCAGGGTGCTCACAATCCAGCTTTGGGTCCAGCCCGTAAGCGTACCCCAGGCGCCCCAGCCGGCATCAGCGTTGGAGGCCCAGTATTCCCAGCGGTTATAGTCGAAGGCCCGGAACCAGGCCCCATCCAAATCCTGGTGCTGGGTGCTGTTTACCTGAATGCGCACAAGGAAATCGGCGATTTTATCCACTGCCTCTTTATACTTGGCATCCCCGGTGGCAGCTGCAGCTTCATTCAGGGCGAAGAAGGCAAAATTTGTGGTGTATAGCATGTCTGCCACGGGGTCGCCGTTTACGGCAATAAGCGGCGCTTCGTGCTTGCCATAGTCGGCGTTGGACTTGGTGGCGCCAAACATGCCGTCACTGGCAGCACCCAGTTCTTCCCGGATGGCTCCGCTTTCATCCATGTTCTCGAGCAGCGTGCCGGCAATCAAGTCCAGCCACTGCCTGTGCTGCGGCGTATCCTCTACCCGCACCAGCCAGGCCAGCGGCAGGATCATCCTGGCTCTTTCCTGCTGAATGCCGTTGGTCCATTTCCAGTTCGGGTATTTTTCCATGGTAATGGCAATTGCTTTCTTAGACTGCTCCAGGAATGGGCGGTGGCCTGTTTTATCATACAGCCAGAGGTAGCAGGCCCACATCCAGGCCTCAAAGTGCGGGTGCGGGTATACCAGGTCGTTCTGCTGGATGGCCTCCAGGCCAGCTTTCAGCACATTAGCGTCTTCCAGGCGCTCTCCCCGGAAACCGTTTTTACCTGAGGTGCGGAAGTTAGCAATAATGGCTTCTGCGATATACTTATCCCAGTCACTCTGATTTAAACGGGCGGAAGCACCCAGGGCACCCAGAATAACGCGGGCATTGTCGTCACCATAGTATACGTGCGGATGGGTCGTGCTCCAACCCACCAGACCATAGCTGGCAGCGTTCGGATCGTTTCGGTTACCGGCCCGCAGGTTTGAGCTTTTGAAGATATAGTCCAGCAGGTTAGCCGCTACTTCTTTATGGTTGGCAGATGAGTCACCCAGTACGCTCAGGGCATAGGCCACTTCGGCATTACAGTCGGCCCGCATCCAGTACCGGTAAATCTGAGAACCATCGGCCTGAATTCGCGACAAGTGCCCTTCCAGCACGCCCAGGGAGCCGTTGCCCACCGGCAAGCTATGGTCCAGCGGCGGCCCCGCTACGTCGGTGCCGTCCCCCTGTCTTTCCAGGAACAGGCTCTCCCAGGAAGGATGCACGAAAAAGCGGCCTTTGTAAAACCAATCTATTCCTTTCTTGATGACAGTTTGGTAATCCTGAGAAGAGAGAGCCTCTTTTTTGGCGTGCATGGGCGCCACATGCAGGGGCCAGTTGTTGAATTCCCACTTCACGGAGGGGGACAGGTAACTGAAGATATGCTCCCACACCGGCCATACGTGGTCCAGGGGGCCAAACCGGGAAGTTAAGGCGTTGCTCAGGCGCGTGGTAGCCACCAGGTAGCGGCCATGCTGGTAAAGGAAGGGGGCATGCTGCACATCACTGATCCCGTACTGGGCGTTGTCGAAACCTGCTACCTTGGCCACGATCATCAGCGGCTTGGTTGCCATAGACTTCACCACATAGGCATTGTGAATGCCGATCAGATCCAGCGAATCAACGCCTTTGATGTTGCTCGTAGTGACAACAGCCCGTTCGAGCTGCGTTTTGACAGAATCCTTTTCTGTAAGCAGAGCTGATGAGGGTGCCGGGTACTCTACAAAAACCCGCAGCTTCTTCTTATTAATCAACTGCTCCACCTCTTTTGACAGGGAGAGGCGCTTCTCCGGATAGCCGTCCGCTATAAAAAGCACGCTCCCCCCCTTCTTGGCTGCTTTTACAGCCTCCAATGGGTTGGGGATAACCCGGTAAGCATACTTGTTCGCATCCAGGATACTGCTGATATCATTCGTTCCTTCAGCGCAGATAATGATGTCAGTCTTGATGCTTTGGCTCCGGGCTTGGTTCAGGAAAAGGAACAGGCTTATCAAAAGCAGGAATACAGTTGTTCTTTTCATTAGATGTATACTAAGGTGAAATATATTCTGAAGTATGGTACTAATGCGAAAAGCTTTTCATTTATTCCTGCCTTACTTCTTCCTCTTCTGCCATTCAATTATCCAAAGCCGAGTTAAAATCTTTGCTTATTTGTAATGAATAATAGAACAAAAAAGCTATTAAAACAAATATTTATTAAAATAAATTAAAAAGAATATCTACCTATTAAATTTTATAGCTATATTAGATATAGGTAAATCCCAATTAGGAATACCATTTATTCTTTGAAAAGAGGTAGCATCATTTGCAGTTTCTTCCCTCCGCATCATGAATAAGGCAACACCGAATTACAGGCACCTCCGGAAGCATAGTATAAGTATAATTGCGCCAGCCATTTAGCAGTAACTCAATGTATGGCAAGTCTCCCCTATATACCCATCATCCTTAAGTATACTTACATGGTTCAGAAACTCTACATCGCTTTGCTTACGCTGCTTCTTAGCTGGGGAGCGCACGCCCAGGAAAATGGCACTTTTAAGAACCTCGGCCCACAACTACACTCAGCCACCCTGCAGGGCTCTGCCTTTGTAGAAGGCAAAAACGGCAAAACCTATTTATATAGTGTCGTCAGGGGCCGCCCTGCCCATTTGGTGGGTTATGACTTAGCCACTAACGAGTTGGTTGCTGACCTGGAACTGGAGAACACCGACGGCTCCTGGGCCATTGTGGCGTCCACCGACGGCTTGCTCTACGTATCAAGCGCCCAGGGCTACCTATTTAAGCATACGCCCGGCACGCAGCAAATCGAAAACCTGGGAATCGTGCTGGAGGGAGAAAAGCTCGTTTGGGATGTAGTGGCCGGAAAAAACGGGGAAATTTACGGCGGCACCTATCCCGGCTGCCGGATTTTCCGCTATCACCCGAAAGATGGCTTTAAGGACGTGAGTCGGGGACCGGTGGTGGAGAACCAGCAGTACGCCCAGTTCCTGGCCTATGACAAGAACACCGATAAGTTGTTTGTGGCCGTGTACATCGGGGCCAACGTGGTGGAGATTGATCTGAAAACTGGCAAGAAAAGAGAGTTCCTGCCGGAACATTATCAAAAGAACGGTTCGATTTACAACCTGAAGCTGGTAAAGGAAAAAACCGGCACCAAGCTGTTGGTGTGGCTAAACAACAAAGGAGTTGGCAGGGAAACCTTGGTCTTCGACACCAAGACAGCCAAGTTGGAGGAAACACTGGGCACGATGGAGGTTAGAACGCTGCTGAAAGCCCCCCAAATGCCTACCGCGTATTATACCGTAGATACCAGCCTTTACAGCACGGAGCTTCGTGCAGACGCGTATGCCGCCTCCAGGCACCTCTTTAGTTTCAAGGGCAAAACCAAAGCCGCCCGCTGGAACAAGCGCGAAGTAGAATTATTTACCACCGAAGGCCAGTTAGTGAAGTATAACCCGGCAACAGGAAAATCTTCCACTGTCACGCTAAACATCCCCAAGCAGCCCATCGACATCCAAAGCATCTTCTATGGCCCGGACGACAGGGTATGGCTGAGCGGCTACCTGGCCGGCGGCAATGCCGCCTATGACCCAAAGTCGGGCAAGACAGTGGAATACTATGGCCTGATACAATCGGAGGGCATGGCCAAACAGGGAGACGATTTATACTTTGGCATTTACCCTTCGGCGCAGCTTTATAAGTATAACACCAAGGTTCCTTGGGACATGAGCCAAAACAACCCGCGGCTCATCAGGCAGATAGAGGGGCAATCCAGACCCTTCGCCATCCTAAGCGTGGATGCGCGCAAGAAAGTATATTTTGGCACGGTGCCTAATTACGGTATACTGGGTGGGGCCATCACTGAGTATAACACCGAAACAGACGAACTGCATACTTACACAGATGTTGTAAAAAACCAATCCCCGGTTAGCCTGACTTACTTGGATGGCAAGATCTGGGGAGGAACCAGTATTTCCGGGGGACTGGGCATTGCCCCAACCGAGAAAGAGGGCAAGCTTTTCTGCTGGGATCCGGACAAGAAAGAAACCGTTTTCGACATTACCCCGATACCAGGCATTATGGCGGTAACTGCCTTGATCAACGGGCCCGACGATAAGCTATGGGGGATGGCCGATGGCAACTTGTTTATCTTTGACCCCAATATTCGGCAGCTTGTAAAGCAAACCAAAGTATACGAGGTGCCCGCCAAACGCACCCACCTCTGGCGAGATGCTTTTCTGGTAGTGCATCCTTCCGGCAAAGTATACGGCACAGGCGGCCGAAAATTCTTCGCTGTTGATCCGCAGACCCTGGAGGTCAACGTCCTCCGGGAAGGCCTTGATCTGTTGACGATGGATGCGAACGGCATTTTATACTTCAGGCTCGGGGCCGACCTGTGGAGCTATACACCCGATGCAGCACTGAGCAAATAACCTGCTGCACTACTCATTTATTCCTTCGATAATTATTAGGTTTTCACTATGTCCGGTGCGAATTTAATGTTATTTTCATCTTCTTATTCCTTGTTTAAGCAAAGAGCACACTATGGTAAGTATAGCCGAAAGGCATCAGCAGATCATTGACAGACTGCAACAGGAAGGCAAAGTCAACGTGGCCGACCTATGCACCGACATGGACGTTTCCTCGGTCACTATCCGGAAAGACCTTAAGCTTCTGGAGGACAAAGGGTTGCTTTTTCGGACACATGGTGGTGCTACCCTGCACAACCCCTACACCATCGACCGCTCCGTAAACGAAAAGGAAAAGATACAGTCGAGCGAGAAGATGCGTATAGGCGCCACCGCCGCCAGGCTTTTAGAACCCAACGACTCCATCCTGATAGCGTCCGGCACCACGGTACTGGCACTAGCCAAAAACATTCAGCCGAAAGGAAGCCTGACTGTTATCACCTCGGCCCTGAACGTAGCTTTGGAGCTAATAAAACACCCGGACATAGAAGTGATCCAACTGGGCGGGTTGCTCCGGAAAAGCTCTTCGTCGGTTACCGGACCCTATGCGGAGGGCGTTCTGGAGGATTTTTCTTTCAGCAAGTTGTTTTTAGGAGTTGATGGGATAGACCTTGAATTTGGACTGACTACCACCAACGTGATGGAGGCGCACCTCAACCGGCAGATGATCAAAGTATCCCAGAAAACAATTCTCCTGGCCGACTCCACAAAATTCGGGAAAAGAGGTTTTGGCAAAATCTGTGGCTTTGAGGATATCGACCAGATTATCACAGACAAAGGCGTTTCTGACTATGTGGTAAGGGCCTTGGAGGGAATGGGTATTAAAGTCACGATTGTGTAAAAGTATAACAAGTATAAAAAGAGCCGCAGTAATGTGGCTCTTTTGTTAAGGCCCTATCCTGTTCTGTGCCCTTGGCAAAGGTTCCTTTTATCCAGTGCTTCACAGACTTGCCTATAAATCGTATTTTAGATTTTCCACGAGAGGGAAAGTTAAACTTCTTTTCTGCCTTCTACCAAGAACAGGTGAGTTTCTGCCATACCGGGTCCAACCACCCCTGCCCCTCCTTAGCCAAGGAGGGGAGCCTGTGATTACTATGGCTGAAGTGTAAGTTTTATAGTGGCTGTTCTCGTGCGGACAGGTCGCGACCTGTCCCTACAAAGTATAAACCCACCCCTGCCCCTCCGAGGAGGGGAATTATCTGCAGGCGATTAACATCCCCCTACCCCCTTCGAAGGGGGACTTTAGCTGAAGCTCCGTTAGCAGTGGCTATCGAAAGCTACCCAGTTTTCCTGGGAGGCGCCTTGTGAGATCCGGTGCCCGGTAAGGGCAGCCCGAGGTACGAGGGCAGGAGGGAACACAGCGTCGAGCGGGAAAACGAGGCCTCCCGGCCTGGGAGGGCACTAAAGCCAGAGGTGCAACTGTAGGTATGTAAGTCTGGAAGATGAACGGCAGCTAGTAAGGATAGCTTGTGTCAAGTTGCGAGAAGCGGTGGCTATGGAAGTATAAGTATGGTCTACGCGGACTTGGAAGTCCGCAGCAGAATGAGTTTCAGACAAGGATGTCCGAAACAGTGGAAAGCAACTAACAAACAAACTCAAACGCTAATTCCTATTTTTGAGATAGCTTCTAATAAGTATAGCTTGGCTCAAATGGAAGGAAGCGGCGGCTATGAAAGTATAACCAAAGTATAAAGTACCATTCAGCAAGTATAAACTCAGCCTGTTAGTCAAGCTGCGTCAGAAGATTGGGATAATCCGTAATGATACCATCCACTCCCATCGCTTTCAGCTTGCTCATATCCTCCAAAGTATTCACGGTCCACGGCACCAGCTTTATACTTTGCTCTCTGCATTTTGCGACTAACCCGGGGGTAACCAGGCTAAAGTGAGGGCTGTAGATCGGAGGCTTATAGCCTAGCTTCTCCAGGTGTTCTTCGAAGCTCATGTTGGCATCACCAACCAAAAGGGCCGTTGTTACCTCAGGATATTGTTGGTGCACCTGTTGTATCTGCCTCCTATCAAACGACTGGATGTAAAACCGCCCACCGAGGTTCCGCTTTCGCACCTCGTCCATAACGAGTGCCACATATTCTTCCGGCTTTGGCTGATAGACCCCATCCTGATCAGGGTTCGCTTTTATCTCTATGTTGTAGATAACAGGCGGTAATCCTTTACTGGCAGTATACTGCTCTACCGAGTCTATTAACTCTCCCAAAAGCGGCATGTACGTTGCCATTTTCTGCTGCTCCGGGAAACCATCATGGTACCTGGAGCCAACGTCATACTTGCGAATCTCGGCATAGGGCATCTGGTAAAGCAACAGTTGTCTCGCCTGCTCCGGTGTCAGTTCCTTGCCTTCAGGAGTAAGCGATATCTGAGCGTTGATGTGAGGGTCATGCGCCACGACCACCTGTTTATCGATACTGATCTGTATGTCCACTTCCAACACATTGGCCCCGTCGTCTATGGCCTTTTTCATGGACGGGATCGTGTTTTCAGGCATGTACCCTCTGGTGCCCCGGTGCCCTACTTTAAAGAACTCCGGCATACTTGTCTGTTCCGTCTCCACAACCGGAGAACCGCTGCAGCCCCACAGCAGGAACAACGCCAGCATAAAGTATAGCTTTGGTTGGAGTTTTGATAGCATATTCATTTTACTAAGCTGTTAGAAATCTCTTTCGCGGATACGAGCCAAAAGTATAAATTATACTTCAACTTATTTCAGGTAGCCGCCTTTCTTCAGAACTTCCGCCCACTTTTTATACCCCTCATGCGTTAGGTGCAGGCCATCGTGCGTGTAGGCTTCCACCAGGCGCCCTTCGCTGTCCACAAACTCCGGATAGAGGTCAATGAGCGTCACCCGCTCTTCGGCAGCCAGCTTCTTCAGCTCGTTATTCAGCCAGAACACATGCTCCTCGCGGTTATAGTGCCTCGGAAACTTCGTGAACTTGTTGTTGGTGGGCAGCAGGGTCTGCAGGTAAAGCTTGGTTGTAGGCGACTCGGCTTTTATCCTGCGGACGATCTTTCTGTAATTGTTCAGGATGAGGCTGGCTGGAATGTTCCTGGAAACATCGTTGATACCGATCAGCAGAAAGATTTTGGCTGGTTTTCCTTCGGTCACCTCGTCCAGACGCTCCAGCACCCCGAACGTAATATCACCTGAAATGCCCCTGTTTCGGACGCGCTTGGACTCGAGCAACTCGTTCCAGTTTGGGTGCGCTGTAAGGCTATTGCCCAGAAATACGATGTCCTTTTTAGAGTTCGGGTAGGCTCTGAACTGGTCTACCTGTACCTGATAGGTTGCCGGCCGGTAGGTGCTGTCCCAGGCGGCCAGTTCCTGCGCCTGCGCCTTGTTGGAAAGCATCGGTACGCAGGCAAACACCAGGCAGCCACTCCAGAGTTTAGCGATAAACTTCATACTTCTATGACTTTGATCTCTTTGGAAATTATACTTGGAGTATCTCCTGTTATAGCTGCTCTGCCAGCACGTTCGGGTAATCGGTAATGATGCCGTCTACTCCCAGCGCTTTCAGCCTGGCTATATCCTCGGCCGTGTTCGCTGTCCAGGGTACAACCTTGATGTTGCGGTCGTGGCAGGCTTTTACCAACTCTGCTGTTACCAGCGTGTGGTGCGGGCTGTATATGGTAGGCGTAAAGCCCAGGTCGGCAAGGTTTTCCTCAAAGGTCTTTTTGTTGTTTGTCAGCAGCGAGGTTTTTACATGCGGGTGGCTCTTATGAAGCTCCTGCAACGTACGGAAGTCAAAAGACTGGATGATTACCCAAGGCGTGATGCCTTTGCTCTCCACCACCTCCATCAGCAGCTTCACAAAAGTGGCCGGCTCCGGGTGCAGCTGGTTATCGCCTGTTTCTTTGGACTTGGTTTCAATATTATAAAATACCTGCGGCAGGTTCTTCTTGTCCAGGTATAACTGCACGGAGTCAATCAACTCAGACAGCAAGGGAATGTAGGTCTCGGTGAGCTCTTGTTGCGGGAACTGGTCGAAGAACTTGGTTCCCATCTTAAACTGGCGCACCTGCGCATAGTCCATCTGGTAGATGGCATACTTGTTTTTCTCCTCACTTGTCAGGTCCTTCCCTTCCGGTGTTTGGGCATACAGGGGGTTGATGTGCGGGTCATGGGTGATCACCACCTTGTGGTCCTTGGTGATATGCGCATCCATCTCGATGGTTGTCATGCCCAGGTCAATAGCCTTTCGCATGGCAGGGATAGTGTTCTCCGGTGCCAGGCCGCGGGCGCCGCGGTGGCCTTCGGTGTCAAACGCGGGCAGTTCCTGGCTGAGCTGCTGCTGGGGTTGTTCCTGGGCGACTTGCTCCGGGTTCTTGCAGGCAGCGCAGCAAATAAGGGATAAGAGGGCGAGGTTGCGTATTTTTTTATTCATGACTAAAGCTAAGTATACTTTACATAAGGTGCTCAGGAAATTTAGGCCACGTTTGCCGTGCTTTCATACTTGTTTCCAAAGCGGTCGGTGGCAACTACTTTTATACTTTTCATTTCTGGTGATAAAGGAGCCGTGAAAATATGCTCTGTCTCTTTTGGCTCGGCAAACCCTCTCTTTTTAGGAAGCTCCTTCCCAAGATAAAGCGAGTAAGCCAACGGATCGAAGCCTTGCGCATTTTCCAGGGTACCGACGTATGTGCCATCAGCCCACCACTCTACTTTCCACTCCGGGTCCCAATTCCATACGTTGGCTATCAGGCGCTTCTCGTCCTGGCTGTCATTAATGTACACGCTCAGCTGGTGCTCCTTCGGGTGGCCCGTCGATTTATAGAACCAGCTCAGCTCCGTTCCTTTCACCTCATACACCCCATACCCTCTCGGTGTGCCGTCTCCGCAGACAGGTCCGGTCCACCAGGCGCCGCATAAGGTACCGTGCACGTGTTCGTATACATTGCCTTTTATCACATTGAGGTTATAGTGGGTGTGCCCCGACATGATATGCACCTTCCTGTCTTCCAGGATATCATACAGCTCCTGGTTGTTTGCTACCGCGTTATGCACCGGAATATGCAGGCCAATCACGATCAGGTGATCCTTCGGAACGAACGCTAAATCCTTTCTCAGCCATGCCAGCTGCTGCTCGGAAAGGTGCCCGTCATAGTTTCGGTCTTTGCCAAGGTAGCGCACATCATCCAGCACAACATAATGCACCTTGCCCCGGTTAAAGGAGTAGTACGTAGGGCCATATAGTTTCTGGAAGGTATCGTCAGAGGCATCATCCCCTCCCTTGTTATAGTCCATGTCGTGGTTGCCCAGCGCCTGGAAGAACGGAACTCCGGTAGCGGCAACGGCCTTGTCATAGCTGCTGAACAAGTGGTGTTCGTCCCAAACAATGTCGCCAACAGTGATGCCGTGCACCAACGCATCCGGACCGAAAGACTGCACCAACTGCTGCACATCCGGTGCTGCTTGTGTCAGCATCTGCCGTACATCCTCCTCGTTTTTCACCTGCGGGTCTGCCCAAACAATAAATTTATGGTTGCTATCGTCTTGCTGCAGCGGCGTAAGCTCAAAGTCATACCGTTGCTTTCTGGCTATCGTTTGATAGAACCTGGCGATGCCGTTTTCATGCGGGATGGCATGCCCTGCGGGAACAGATACAAAGACGAGCGACGCCTGCTCATGATAAGGAATTTCATACCGCCCCTTCCTGTCTGTTTTCACCACGCTAAACCCATCTGATACCACGACGTTTGCCACTCCTTTACCTGATGCCTTTACCGTGCCTTTTATACTTGCCTTGGCAGGTATACTAAGTCCCAGCACCGAGCGGGTACTAACCAAAAGGCCGCCAGAAACGAGTAAAACGTGATTTATAAAGTCTCTTCTTTTCATCATGCAGTGGTTAAAATTTACAGGCCGGGAATAGTTTTAAGCTTCTCGAAGTAGGAAGTATAAGCGCTGTAAAGGGCGTGGTCTTTCAGCAGCAGAATTGTTTCGTTGTTGTTGCGGAGCGCGTTCAGGGTGAAGTTATGGGATCCCGTTATGATAACATGGGAGGCCTGCCCCTCCCAGGAACCTTCCACAAGTATAAACTTAGCGTGGATGTTCATCTGCAACTTGCCAGATTCGGTCATGTTGTATACTTTCAGGTAAGCACCCTTTTCTTCCAGAGCCCGCAAGCCCGCCAGGACATCCTCGCTGATGCTGCTCTTTACCACCAGTTCTATAGTCGCGCCCTTCTCAAGCAGTTCATCCAGCTTTTCCACAATGTTCAGGCGGGTGCTCGTCCAGTCAGACATACCGATGCGAATAACAGCGGCAGATGGGTCTGTTATTTTTTCCAGCAATTCAATAATAGAGTCCTCTCCGTAGGCAGCTCCCCCGCGCCGCTTTGGCAGGAAGTAAGCCGAGATACCGGTTGCAGGGTCGTGGTACTCCTTGTAGTGGTAGTCTTTCATCCCCTGCTGTGCCCTTTGCGCCATGTCTTGCCAGTAGCCAAGGTAGGCATCGTACAATCCTTTATGGGTCAGAAACACGGCATCCTGCACTTTTCGGGTGCCGGAAAGTATAAAGTTGTGGGACGTCTGTAGTACCAGGTTAGTGGCTTCACCGGACTCGGTAAGCACTTTTGAAAAAAGCACGAACTTGTTGTGATTGATGGCAATGCTTCCGGCATCGCTATCCACCGTCACAAGCACTGCATTATCGGAAAGCTTTGTTTTCAGTTGGTTGATAGTATACGGATTGCTTTTCTGACTCTCTTCCCTGCTCAGGTCCAGCATCAGGTGCAACTTCACCCCACGGGCATCCGCCCTGTCGAGCGCATCCACCAGCTGGGCATAGTCAAATAAGTAAATAGACAGGTATATCGTGGCACCCTTTGGGCTGGCATCGATAAGGGCAATCAGCCGATCGAGAATCTGAGTGGAAGAAGCCCCACGCGATAATTGATCCGGGTCTGTAAATAGGACCTCCGGGAAGGAAGCCGTAACAGGCTTTGCCGCTGCAGGCTCCTCCGGCTGCGGCGTCTCCGGATCATCCTTAGCGCTCCCACAGGCAGCAATCAGAAGTATAAAAGCGTAAAGTAAGTATAAACGTAGATACTGCATAAGACTAGTTTGGGTAAGGCTGCCTCTGATAGGCAGCCTTACCGGTTTTAACATCAGGCAGCTACACAACACTGCCCGTAATAATCACCTTAAACTATTCTAACTATTCTCTTTCCCACCATACTTTGGTGTTGATGTCATCCCCGCCCATGGCTTCTACCGCTTTCCTGTAATTCTCAGCGTTCATTTGCTGCACCGTAGACGGGTAGCGGAAGCGAACGGGCACGCGCTTGTCGTTGAGCATGGCCTCTGTTTTGGGCAGCTCAGGCAAACCCGTGCGGCGATACTCATACCACTGCTGGTAATCGGTAAAGTATAGCGCCAGGTACTTCTGCAGCATGATGCGCTCAAACGTTCCGTCGTAGGCGGCGGCTGGGTTTTCGAAGTAATCGGCTGGCATCACAGCGCCCCATTGCTCTATGGCGGCCTTCACGCCCTTCTCGTAGTGCGCCTGTGCGTCGGAGGCGATGATGCCTTTCTGAGCCAGTTCCGCCTTAATAAACTCCACTTCCGCATAGCTCATGATAACAGCGATCATCGGCGCTGTTACCAAAGCGATGTTCATCGTGGAAGGAGTGTACTCGAACTGGGTATCGCTTCCCTCATAGCCGCTCGGAATGCCTTTGTACCCTAATTGCGTTTTGCCATCCCTTGAGGTAGCCTGTGTGAAGAACTTCTCGCGTCTTGGGTCGTTCAGCTCGTTCATGTTATCGATGAAGAAGGCAGCGGCAGCGCGACCGGTTCTGAAGTCCACGGCGCGTCCCCACGGCGAGATAAGCGGCGGAATACCCGTGATTTCAAGTATGGCGGCATGCGCATTGCTGGTAAATACAGGGTACTGCTCCAGATTATTGATGATCTCAGCCATCCTTGACTCAGCGTTCATCTCAGACTTTCCTGACACTCTAAGCAGCAGGCGCAGGCGAAGCGAGTTGCTAAAGCGCTGCCACATACTTATGTCGTTGCCATAGAGGATGTCCGTACCATAGATCATCTTCCTTGACTTGTCAAACAAGGTGCTGGCATGATCCAGATCGCTTAGTATTTTCGTGTAAACTTCCTGCTGCGAGTTGAAAGCCGGGTTAAAGATTCCCTCCTCTCCCCGGGCAGCCTCCTCCATGGGCACATCCCCGAAGGAGTCGGTCAGCAGCGAGTATACCCAGGCGTTCAGCGTAAGCGCTATCGCCTCATAGTTCGGATCCTCCGCAGCCACGGCTGCAGCATGCATCTCTTTGATGTTGGTAAGCCAGCGGTAGTAGGTGTTCCAGGTGGAACTCCCTGCATTTTCACCTATGTCATAACGGTGCTCACCGCCCGACGCGCTCGGAAACGGAAGCCCCACCTGCATGATTTCAAATGTGAAGTCATTGCTTCTGGTGGTGTTGAAGCTGGCCATTTCATAAAGGGTAGGATTGAGCAGTGTGCCGGGGCTAATTTTCTCAATCCGGTTCGGATCAATGTTTATCTCCTCAAAGTCGTCGGTACAGGATACGTTCAGGCAGCTTAGTGCCACGAGTAAAACAAATCCCTTTTTTATATTAAATGTCATGATTTTATCTTTTTAAGACGAACTGTTTATACCTGATACAATTCCTGCCTAGAGTTTTAGAGTCACGTTAACGCCATAAGTTCTCGTAGACGGCAGCTGCCCCATCTCCACGCCCGGCATGATGGTGCCACCATTCAAAGCCGCAGTCTCCGGATCAAAGATTGGGAACTTGGTTAGCATGGCCAGGTCGCGGCCGTAGAGGGCCACGCTGGCCCCTTGCAGGAATTTAGTGCGGGAAAGCAGCGACCCAGGCAGGTTATACTCCAGGCGCATTTCGCGCAGCTTCAGGTAAGAGGCATCAAAAGAGTTGGACTCCACGTTGGCACGACGGTAGTAGCGCGTGTAGTAGTCGGCTGGGTTTACCTTCTTTGTGTTTGGCGAGAAAGTTCCGTCGCCGTTGTCCACCACGCCATCACCGATGATAAAGCCTTCTTCACGGCCCATCAGTGTGCTCTTCAGCTTGCCTTGCTCGGCCATTTTATGGTGCGTCTGGGAATAAATGATGCCGCCATACTGTCCATCTACCAGTACACTGAAGCGGAAGTTCTTGTACGATACCTCGTTAAGGAAGCCGCCCTTCCAATCAGCATAGGCGTTGCCAATGTATTGCGTCTCGTCCGGGTAAGCTGGCAGACCAGCGTTGTCATATACTATCTGCCCGTCGGGGCTTCTCACAAAGCCGAAGCCGTAGATGTCACCCGTTGAGCCGCCAACTTTGGCGATAACACTTGCCTGGCCACCCGTTGCAATTACCTGCTCCTCTACACCAAGATCCTCTGCCAGTTCCAGAATCTCATTGTCATTCTTGGACCAGGTGACTGTGGTCTTCCACTTAAATTTGCCATTATCTATTGGGGTACCATTCACCATCAGCTCTATACCCTGGTTTTTGACTTCTCCGGCGTTCATTACCGCTCTGCTGTAACCCGTGGTTCTGTCAAGCGGGATTTCGAGAATCTGGTTCTTGGTAAAGCTGCGGTACAGGGTTACGTCCATGCCGATACGCCCCTGGAACAGGCTGTACTCCAGGCCGGCCTCGTAGCTGGTGGTGATCTCCGGCTTAAAGTCCACGTTGTGCAGTGTCGTCGGCACTGAGCCGGACCCCGGGAAGTCGCTTTGGCCGTAGTACTTCCTGGTCTTGTATGGGTCTGTGTCGTTACCCACCTGCGCTGCCGAAACCCTTAACTTGGCATAGGACACCTGGCGCGGCAACATGAAGATATCGCTCAGGATAAAGCTGGAGCTGATAGAAGGATAGAAGAAGGAGTTATTCTGCACCGGCAGCGTGGACGACCAGTCGTTACGGCCCGTCACGTCCACGAACACCTTGTCCTGGTAAGAGAAGGAAGCCAGACCGTAAAGGCTGTTTACCTGCTTCTCACTGTGCCCGGTCGTCATCATCGGGTTGCCGATACCGTTGGAGAGCTTGTATACTCCCGGAATCACCAGGCCGTCCACAACGCCATTCGTAAGTCTATACTTGCGCTTCATCATGTTGCCACCAATAGAGGTGCGCACATCAATATCGCTTCCGATCTTCTCCTTATAGGTAACCAAGGCGTCAGAGTTAATCTCATAGTCGAAGATGCTCTGCTCTTTGTAGTAGCCCGAGGGGAAGTTGGCCGTGTTGAACGGGCGTTGCTGCTCGCGATCTTCGCTGCTCAAATCGACCCCGGAGCGCACCATTACATCAAACTTAGGAGAGATTTCATATGTGGCCGAGAGGTTACCCACGGTGGAGTAGTTGTTGAGCGCGTTGGTCATCTCGTAGGCAATCACGTACGGGTTGTCGATAAAGGAACTGAAAGGGTGTATCTGCTCTATCTGCTCCTTGCCGCTTTTCCATCGTGGCTCGTACCAGGCCAAATCCACGTTCGGGTTCTGGAAGATCATGAAGTAGGCGATGGACTGGTTGCTGTAGCCGGTGCCCGGTAGGTTGTCGCTTTTCTTGTGCGTGAAGTTTAACTTGGAATTCAGGCTAAGCTTATCGGTGGCCTTGTAGTTCAGGCTCAGGGCCGCCGACATGCGCTCAAAGCCAGTGTTGGGCATAATCCACTCATTCTTAGAGTGCGTGATAGAGGCACGTGCTGACCCCTTCTCGTTACCCCCTTCTACAGACACGTTATTGGTAACGGTGTACCCGGTCTTGAAGAAACCTTTGATGTTGTCCTTGTAAGGTCTCCACAACTGGCGCTCCGCCGACTGTCCCTCCAGCGTAGGGTCGTACTGGTAGTAGTACTGCCCGTCGAACTTAGGGCCGTAGGCGCTACTGGTACTTCCTGTGTTAGCTCCATCCTCTGAGGCACCGTAGGAGTAGTAGGGTACACCTTCTTTATTAAAGGACTTGCCTGTACCTTGTCCATACTCATACTGGTAATCCGGCCACCGGAGCACATCGTTAAAGCTATAGTTGGTGTTCACCGTCACACCTAATCCCTTCTGGCGACGGCTTCCGGACTTGGTGGTGATAATAAGAGCGCCGTTAGCAGCACGGCTACCGTAAAGTGCTGCCGCGCTTGCTCCCTTTAGCACGGTTATACTTTCAATGTCGTCAGGGTTGATATCGGCGATGCCGTTACCGAAGTCCACCGGGATGTCGTTGCCCGAGCCCGCCCCGTAGGCGTTGTCCACGCCGGAGCTGGTCATCTCGCTGCTCATCGGCACGCCGTCCAGCACGATCAGCGCGTTGTTGCCATTGGCATTGAGTGAATTATCCCCTCTAAGGGAGATGCGTGTGGAGTTTACGGGACCGGAACCCGGGGACACCAGGTTCAAACCCGCCACCTTACCCGACAGGGCGCTGGCAAAGTTGTTGGAACGGGCAGACGTAACGCTCTCTCCACTTACGGTTTGGGTAGCATAGCCCAGAGCCTTTTCTTCCCGCTTAATGCCCAGCGCTGTCACCACCACCTCAGAGAGTTGCTGGTTGTCTGTCTGCATTCTAACGGTAAGATTATCGCTCGCCTGGTTGACAGTTACGCTTCCCTGCTTATACCCGATATAGGTAAAGGACAGCACAGCCCCCTTCTCTACATTTACCTGAAATTTACCATCCATGTTGGTTACCCCGACAGGGGTGCCGTTGGCAGCAATCGAAACGCCTGGTAAAGGAATGCCATCAGTATCATCCATTACAGTTCCCTGAACAGAAATTCTTTCGCCTTGGGGGAGATACTCCGTCAGCAATGGCCCTACCGGGGCAGCTGTAAGGGAGGGGCCTGCAGCAAAGAGGCACAGGGAGAGCATAGCTGCCCTGCCCAAATGGTGCCGGCCCTTTGGGGAGAGTGGTAAATGTTTTCTCATCTGACTTGAGCTTAGTGATTAGGTTAGTTGATGTTATTTAGGTTGTTAAGTTGATTTCCTTTTTCCAGGTGAGGGCAGTGAAGAAGATGGAAAGGATACAGGCGGCCACTAACACCATAAAGCCTCCATCCCAGCCCAGGCCGTCCACCACAAAGCCCATGGCGACGTTCGCAAACAAGGCGCCTCCCATATAACCGAAGAGTCCGGTTAAGCCAGCGGCGGTTCCGGCAGCTTTTTTCGGCACCAGGTCCAGTGCCTGCACCCCGATAAGCATCACCGGGCCATAAATCAGGAAGCCAATGGCTATCAAAGCCGCGTTATCGACCCATATGTTACCAGCGGGGTTTTTCCAGTAGATAAGCACCGCTATCAGTACCAGTACCATGTAAATGATGGTGGCTGGGGCCCGTCGGCCGCGAAACACTTTGTCGCTGATCCAGCCACAGAGCAGTGTGCCCGGTATACCGGCGTACTCGTAAGCAAAGTATGCCCAGCCCGTTTCCTTCACTGAGAATCCTTTCGCTTCCTCCAGGTAGGTCGGTGCCCAGTCCAGAATGCCGTAGCGCACCAGGTATACAAAAGCGTTGGCAAAGGCGATGTACCAGAGCACCCGGCTGGTGAACACATACTTAAAGAAAATCTCCCTGGCTGTTAGCTCTTTCTCGTGATCGGAAGTATAATTGCTGGGGTAGTCGTTTTTATACGCTTCTATGGTAGGCAGTCCGCACGACTGAGGCGTATCGCGCACGAGCATATAGGCGACCATGGCCGAAAGCAGGGCGATGATGGCCGGGAAGTATAGCTTGCTTTCCCAGGTTCCGAAAATTGCAACTGCTGCAATCGCCAGCGGTCCTACAAGACCGCCACCCACATTGTGCGCAATATTCCAGATCGACATCTTTGTGCCCCGCTCCTTAGTGGAAAACCAATGTACCATTACTCTTCCGCATGCGGGCCATCCCATGCCCTGGAACCAGCCGTTCAGGAACAGCAGCACAAACATGATGGTGATAGAACTGGTGGCAAGGGGCACTGTACCCATTACAAACATGGTGAGCGCTGAAAGCAGCAGCCCCACACTCAAAAACACACGGGCATTGCTTCTGTCCGAGACATTTCCCATCAGAAACTTACTCAGGCCATAAGCAACAGATACGCCCGACAGGGCTATCCCTAAATCAGCCTTGGAGTAGCCTTGTTCTATCAGGTCTGGCATGGCAAGCGAGAAGTTCTTACGAACAAGGTAGTAGCCGGCGTAGCCGAGGAAAATGCCTAAGAAAACCTGAAAGCGCAGGCGCTTGTACTCGGGGTCGATGCGCTCAAGCGGCAGGCGGTCGGCGTGTTGGGCGGGTGAGATAAGGTTCATGTACGCGGTTATACTTGTAATAAGTGGTAAAAATTATACTTTATACTTTGGAGTTAATTCTATAAAATTGATTAATCACTTGCCTTGCAAGACACAGTTACTCCTCACTAGAGGCACTATACTTACCTTCAATTGAAGGCCAATTTATACTTCTGCCCCGGCACGTATCCTCACTCTTAACTTGTGAAGAAAGCCCAGTAGCTGATACTTTAATGTATCAGCTATTCAAGAATAGGTAAAGGACCGCAGCTATACTTGCACCCAGCAAAGGACCGGCCACCGGTACCCAGGCGTAACTCCAGTCGCTGTGGCACTTGTCCTTGATGGGCACCAGCGTATGCACCAGTCTTGGTCCTAGGTCGCGGGCGGGATTAATGGCATAGCCTGTGGTGCCACCCAGCGATAAGCCAATTGCCCACACCAGGAAAGCTACCGGAATAGCTCCCAGCGACCCCATGCCGATAGGTGTTTTGTCATCGCCCAGCTCCGGGTTGGTGAAGTAGAAAATCACGAAGATGAGCACGAAGGTACCCAGCGCCTCGCTGAAGATATTGGAGAACCGGTGCCGGATGGCGGGGCCAGTACAGAATACAGCCAGCTTCGAAGATGCATTCTCTGTCGCATCGAAGTGCGGTTTGTATAACAGCCATACCAGCAGTGCCCCCAGCATGGCCCCGAGCATCTGTGCCAGCACATAACTCCCTACCTCCTGCCAGCTGAACTTACCGGCCAGGGCCAGGGCCAGGGTAACAGCCGGGTTCAGGTGCGCGCCGCTGTAAGGTGCGGCAATCACCACCCCTGCAAATACCGAAAGGGCCCAGCCGGTAGTGATTACAATCCAGCCGCTCTCACTGCCTTTGGTTCCCTTCAGGACCACGTTAGCCACCACACCGTTACCTAGTAGTATCAGAAGCATGGTGCCAATAAACTCGGCCATAAATGCTGTCATCAGTTTTTCCTGTTGCTTTGGTTGCTGATCTATTTATTATACCCAGGCTTTGGCCGCTTTTACCGCCTGGTGCCATCCTTTCAGGAGAGCATCCACCGCTAAGCTGCTATCCGGCTCAAAGCTTTTATCGATGTTCCACTGCTGCTGAATATCATCAATGCTGTTCCAATAGCCCGTGGCAAGGCCTGCCAGGTAAGCCGCCCCAATAGCGGTCACTTCCGTTACTTTCGGCTTGACAACATGGGCACCCAGGATATTGGCCTGGAATTGCATGAGTAGATCGTTGGCTGTGGCGCCACCGTCTGCACGCAATTCTTTTATGGTAATGCCGGCATCGGCTTCCATGGCTTTCAGTACTTCGTAAGTTTGATAGGCTATACTTTCCAGGGCAGCCCGGGCAATGTGCGCCGAAGTGGTGCCGCGTGTCATGCCTACCATGGTGCCACGGGTGTGCTGCTCCCAATGCGGGGCTCCCATTCCCACAAAAGCAGGCACCAGGTATACCCCGTCGCTTCCGGCCACTTTTCTGGCAAGCTGCTCTACTTCCGCAGAGGACGAGATGATGCCTAGCCCGTCGCGCAGCCACTGCACCACCGCACCTGCTATGAAAATACTGCCCTCCAGCGCATAATGCACCTGGTCGTTAATCTTCCAGGCGATGGTCGTGACAAGTCTGTGCTTGGATATGATGGGTGAGTCGCCAATGTTCATCAGCATAAAGCAGCCGGTGCCGTAGGTATTCTTCACCATACCCGGCTTGGTGCACATCTGCCCGAACAAGGCGGCCTGCTGATCCCCTGCAATTCCTGCGATCGGAATGGGGGTAGCAAAAAGAGAGGTGGCCGTATGGCCCACTACTTCGCTGGAGCTTTTTACCTCCGGAAGTATACTGGAAGGGATATCGAAAATCCGAAGCAGTTCTTCGTCCCAAGCTAGCGTATGGATATTATACAGTAAGGTGCGGGAGGCGTTCGTTACATCGGTGACGTGCTCCTTGCCGCCTGTCATTTTCCAGATAAGCCAGGTGTCGATGGTGCCAAACATCAGGCGGCCGGCTTCTGCTTTCTCGCGAGCGCCCGGCACATGCTCCAGAACCCACCTGATTTTGGTAGCCGAGAAATAGGCATCAATCACCAACCCGGTTCTCTCTCTAATAGACTCTTCCAGCCCCTGCTCCTTCAGTTGGTCGCAGAACTCAGAGGTGCGGCGGTCCTGCCACACGATAGCGTTGTATACTACCTCGCCCGTTTGCCGGTCCCACAGCACGGTGGTTTCCCGTTGGTTCGTAATGCCGATGGCCTGGATATCCTTTGCCTGCAGACCGGCTTTCAGAATGGCCTCGGCAGCTACTCCTACCTGTGTAGACCAGATTTCATTAGGGTCATGCTCCACCCAACCCGGCTGCGGGTAATGCTGCGTAAACTCCTTCTGAGCAACCGATACAGGAGCACCTTTTTGGTCAAATATAATAGCCCTGGAGCTGGTCGTTCCCTGGTCGAAAGCAAGTATAAATTTCTGCATAGGCGCCTATGTAAGGTTAGATATGATTCACTGCCGCTGGAGCTGCGCTATTGTAAGGCTCCAGCAAATACCTGTTTGCTAACTTTATAAAATCCCTGACTTGTTCTTGCTGCCACTCCGCATCTTTCCCCATTTCGCCTGCCATCAGGGCAGCCACCTGCGGTGCCATTTCAATAGCAGCTTTTGCATTGAGGAACAGTACCCTTAGCCTTCTTGCCAATACATCTTCCACTGTTCTGGCCATCTCGTGTCGCACCGCCCATACAACCTCAGCCCCTATGTGCGGAAAAGACCTGTGCAACTTGTTTCCTAATGCCGGATGCTGCGCTGCAAGCACTTCAACTCCCGCAGCATCTGTCCCATAATATAAAAGTGGTTTCAATATATTACTTTTTTCACTCACCGCACCATGTATTCGTAAGTTTGTTGTATTACATGGTCTTGCTGGCAGCTTCCCGACTGCAATTGCCTTGTCAATAGTGTCCTGCGCCATCTTTCTGTAAGTGGTCCATTTACCGCCTGTTATGGTAACCAGGCCTGATGCGGCAACGATGAGTTTGTGGCTGCGGGATATCTCTTTGGTGCTTCCGGCATCCTTTGTGGGTGCGGCCAGCGGACGCAGTCCAGCGAACACACTCAGCACATCCTTCCGCGTTGGCTTGCGTTCCAGGTACTGTCCGGCAGTCTGCAAAATGAAGTCTATCTCTGCTTCCAGGGCTGTTGGCTCCAGGCTATTCTCGTTAAGCGGCGTGTCCGTTGTTCCCAGCAGCACGTGCTCATGCCACGGCACCGCAAACAGTACCCTTCCATCCGGCGTCTTTGGGAGCATGAGCGCATTGTCTCCTTTCAGAAAGGAGCGATCGACTACCACATGCACGCCCTGGCTTGGACGTACCAGCGGATGCTGCTTGGGCACATCCATCTGCAGGATATCGTTTACAAACACGCCTGTGGCATTGACTACCACCTTTGCTTTCAGCTTATACTTGCGGCCGCTCTCCAAATCACAGGCTTCTACCCCTACAACCTTCCCTTGCTGATCTTTCACCAGTCCCTCTACCCGCATGTAATTTAGCACTACCCCACCCTGCTCCACGCAGGTTTGGGCCATGTTTACCGCAAGCCGGGCATCGTCAAACTGACCATCATAGTACACGATACCTCCTTTAAGGCCATCCCTCCGCACATTCGGCAGCAAGTTTATAACCGTGTCCTTGCTCACAAGAGAAGTCTTCTGGAACCTGTAGCGGCCCGCCATCCAGTCGTACACTTTCAGGCCAATGCCATAGAACATTTTATCCCACAGGCTGTAGCTCGGTATTACAAAAGGCTGCACATGCACCAGATGCGGGGCATTCTGCAACAGCAGGCCCCGCTCGTATAAGGCTTCGTACACCAGGCCAATATCCCCCTGCGCAAGGTAGCGCACACCACCGTGCACCAATTTTGTACTCCTGCTCGAAGTACCTTTGGCAAAATCAGCCTGCTCCAGAAGCAGGGTCCGGTAACCTCTGGATGCCGCATCTATACCAACTCCCAGCCCGGTAGCACCACCTCCAATTACTATCACATCCCATTCCAAATCCGTCTGCTCCAGCTGCTTCGCGAGCGTGGCCCTGTTAAACAGAGATTCAGAATATTTCTTTTCGTTTCCTAGCACCTAAATGCGTGTTTTATTTATTTACTATTTATTTCGATTTAAAAGTAAAAGAAACTATTTAATAATCAAATACAAGGGCACTTTTTTATCATTTTTAATTAAAGTTATACTTTGGAGAACAGTTTAAGCGGCTGATCTAGTAACATAAAGCATGCTAAAATCGCTAAAACTATACTTGATAAGAGGGAACTACCATAAAAGGCTCACTTATGGATACACGCTGTATGTACAATGATACAGCTCAACCAAATCGAAAGGTTAGCCAATTTTGCAGAGCTATTAAAAAGAAGAGGAAAGTATAGACTTGCTGTTTCGAAACCACTTCGAAAAGCAAGTATGTGGTGAGGGAGCTTCTGGTAAGTACTTATCAGGTCAGCTAGAAGCAAGAACTATGGCAGTGATGTACAATTTTGTGCTACCTCCAGCACTTAACTTTCCGGTTATGTGCCGAAGAAGATATTATACTTTAAACAGCATCTTCACTGCAGCTATACTTTGGGAACCACCATTAACTTATTGTTCACCATAACTGTGGTAAAACGCACATCATATACATACTCCAGAAAGGTGTCGGCATGGTTGTCAGGTTCTATACTTAGCGCAACCACCGCCCGGTCTTTCATGAAGTAGCAATGGTCCGCATACAGAAAAGCCATGTTCGGGTCGTGCATGATGGCGATGACTGTCAGGTTATTTTCTGTTAGCTTTTTGAGCTTCTCCAACACATAGGTCTGGTAATAAACATCGAGGTGGTTGGTGGGCTCGTCGAGCAGAATGATGCGGGGATGTTGTACGAGCACCCGCGCAATCATCACCAGTTGCTGCTCGCCACCCGAGAGTTCGGTATAGGGCCTGTCGGCCAGGTGGCTGATACCCAGATCTTCGATGGCCTGCCCCACCTTTTCCCTGTCGCTTTTACCGGGTGAGAAGGCGGAAAAAGCTGCCCTACCCGTCAGCACCACATCCTTCACCTGAAAGCGAAACACCGATTTATGAAATTGCGGCAGAAAGCCCAGCACACGGGCGCAATCCGAGAAGGACATGTTGCTTCTTCCTTCCCCATCAACTTCACCGAACCCTGCTTATACTTCTGCAGGCCTGCCATGATGTTGAAGAGCGTGGACTTGCCGCTGCCGTTGCGGCCAAGCAAAACAGAAAACCGGTTGGCCGGAAAGGTCACATTTACCTCTTCCAGTACTGGCGTTTGGCCATCCCCGAAGCTGAGGTTCCTTACTTCTATTGCTGCTTCTGTCATACCCAGTTGATTTTGTTTTTCTTTATTAAAAACAGAAAGAAAGGCGCTCCCAGCAACATCGTGAAAATGCCAATCGGAATTTCGAACTCCATCAGCGAGCGGGAGAAGTTATCGATGATAACCAGAAAAGACCCGCCAAAGCAAATGTTGGCCGGCATGGCTTTCCGGTTGTCAGGCCTAACCAGCATACGCGTGAGGTGCGGCATGAACAAGCCATACATGCTGATGACGCCAGCCGTCGCCACCGATGTAGAGGTGGTGAGCGTAGCCAGGCATACCAGTATGGCTTTATCGGCAGTAGGGTTCACACCAACAGCTTTCGCCTCCTCCTCCCCCAAGGCCAGCAAATTAAGCCACCAGCGCATCAGGCACATCCCCCTATCCCTGCTCCCACCGGCAAGGCAGCTGTATTAAGCTTATCCCAGGAGGCGTGGTGCAGGTTACCCATGGTCCACTGCACAATCGCCTGCAGTTTATAGGGGTCGCTGATATACTGCACGACGGTGAGGGAGGCCGTGAAAATACCCGACACAATCATTCCGGAAAGTATAACTGCTACAATAGAAGAACGATTGTTGCTGAAGGCGAAGGAATAAGTCAGTAGTACGGAAACCACGCCCAAGGCAAAAGCCGCCAGGTTGATGTTGATAAAGGGAAACGCAATGACCAGCGCCGCTCCGAAAGCAGAGCCCGAGGAGATGCCCAGCACATAGGGATCCACCAGCGGGTTCCGGAAGATGCCTTGCAAGGCTCCTCCGGAGGAAGCCAGCCCTGCTCCGATGATGAACGTGAGCAACACCCGGGGCAGCCGAACATTCTCGATGATGTTGTTGACCATGAACAACTTCGTGGAGCCTTCGTCAACACTGCCTGCCAGCGCAGCCCTGCCCCACTCCCAATAATCGGCAAATTGGAGTCCTTGGGACGGACCCACCGTCAGGGAATACAGCAGGAGCGGTAAGGGCAGGCCATAGATCAAAAAGGCTGTCAGGAATTTCCTCATTCGAGTAGCGCTGCAGCTTTGTCCCCATACAGATTCGTCATGATGTCCCTTCGGTTCTTTTCGAGGTCGAAGTTCTCTTTCTCGCCATAGCAGATATTATGCAGCTCGATGGCGGCATACATGATCTTGAGGGTATGGGGGTCGTAGTAAAAAGGTGGCTCCAGCACATGCACCTGTTTGTTTCTGACGGCTTTCAACACCGAAAGCTCCTTTTTGCTATAGAGTTCCTGCGGGTCTGTGTCCCAGAGCAGGATCAGGTCCGGTTCCCAGGAAATCAGCGTTTGGGAGTTGATTTTGGGCTGATCCACGGCAAAGGTACAGGCGTTTTTTACGCCAGCCAGCCGGAAGCACTCGCTCATGCGGCTGTTCCGGCCCGACGTAGAATAAATTCGGCCACCCGACCAGGCATAGTACACCGACTTCTTCTGCCCGATATACTTTGTCGCTTCCTGTATCTCATTCAATTTTTCACCAGAAGCTATCTCATAAATGCCTTTAACAAAATCAGCATACATGCCAGTAGGATGAATGCCTTGAAGTTTTCTTCCTTATACTCATACCTGATCAGGCATCTTCTGTAATTGAACAACCAAGCAAAGAACCTCTCGACTTTCCATCTTCGCTTGTAGCGTCGGAGTTTCCTGACGTCCTGCGTCTTTTTCTTTGCTCTGCTACTCCTGTTAGGGGTAATCATCTCAATGCCCTGCCGGCTTAGCGCCTGATCCAGAGGGTCCGAATCGTAGGCCTTACTCCGATGAGCCTTTCAGGCAGAGAGTCAATAAACCGCCCCTCCAAATCACCCCTTGCTCCTGCCACTGCTGGAACCTTCTGTGGCAAGTCTGGCAGGGAGGGTAAATCACTGGCAAATGGCTCCATTGTGCTCCTGTCTTCAGTATCCACAGGATTCCTTCTAGCACTTCACGTTTGTCTCGCCAGGGCCTGCCTTTCCCGTCAGACCTTCTGGCTCCATCAGGAACCAAATCCTTTAGCTTATCCCACTGTTTATCTGTCAACTTCATGACAGATAAACAACCCGCTATGGAAGAAAATCCCTATTTATGAGATAGCTTCTAATAGCACGGGCACTATTACTGTCATTCCAAAATGAATGTAACCTCTTCATGCTGAAATAGCACACTTTAAATAACACTAAACCTAGACTATTTTTAACTTTTTTTGACTAAACTCGCTATTCTACTCTTCTTCATCTCTCGGATTATAGTCAGTTTTCATCTACTGCTGGCTGACACATGAGACTGAATATCAGCTCACAACCGGAACCATAATTTAGGTAAATCCTGTAAAAGAATTGGTTGGGTATCTGGGAGGCAGGTCTTTATAGTTATCAAACCACTCAGGAGCGCATTGGCAGGGGTAATGTGGCGAGTTGAATACCCTTTTGCAAATCAGGCCTTTCCTTAATCTAAAAAACAGAGGATTCAGGGCGCAGGAGGACCTAGGGCGCCTTGGGCAAAGCTGCCCCAGTTTGTCCCGCGCAGGAAGGCTGGATCGCCCTAAAGGAGTGTTATCAGACGCCGCGCGGCGCCTTTGGCCTGGAGGAGTCCCGCTCCCTGAGCTCTGCCTTGAGCACCACCTGATGCACCGTCTCCTTCCCGTCCCGCAGCAGCTCGAGCATGATCTCCATCAGTTTATGGCCGATTTCCTCCAGCGGCTGGGCCACCGCTGAGATGGAGGGCGTATGAATCCGGAAGAACTCCGTATCATCGAAGGTCATGATCCCCCAGTCGGTCAGCTTACCGGGAAAGTGCTCGCGCATCACCAGCAGGCCCTGCTGGGTCAGGTAGTTGGTCGCAAAGAAAACAGCGTCCAGCTCCGGGTGCGCTTCAAAGAACCCCCGCATACAGCTTTCCCCCTCCGGGGCATCCGCCCGGTAGGGCAACTTGAGCACCCTGCTTTTGAGCCTTACCTCCTTCACCGCCTTTTTGTAGCCTTTCAGGCGGTCCAACATCTGGGTCTGGCTGGTGTCGAGCGTCACAAAGCCTATGTCCCTGTAGCCATTCCCAATCAAATGCCTGGTGGCCCGGTAAGTGGCGTTTTCGTTGTCTATCACCACGTAATTCGTCTCCAGGCCGGGGAAATAGCGGTCGAACAGAATCACGGGGATGCCCGCCTCCAGCAATGCCTGTATCTGTTTTTTGGCGCCTGCCGAGGGGATGATGATGTAGCCTGTTACCTGCTGATCCCTGAAAACCTGCAGCAGCTCCTGGGTGTGCCGGTCGTCATTCTCGTTGCTGCAGAAAATAACCTTGTAGCCTTTCCTGTAGGCGATGACCTCGATGATGCGGGCCAGGCGGGCAAAGAAGGGGTTGGAGATGTCCTCCACCATGAAGACGATGATGTTGGACTTGCCCGTACGGAGGCTCTGCGCCAGCCGGTTGGGGCTGTAATTGACCTCCTTAGCGTAGCTGAGGACCCGTTGGGTCACCTCTTCAGAGATGCGCATCTCCGGTCCTTTGCCGTTCAGCACGAAGGACACAGTGGTTACGGAGACGTTCAGCCTGGAGGCAATGTCCTTGATGGAGGGTCGTTTGGGTCTCAATTTTCGAAAACAATTGGCGGTTTACAAATAACCGCCCATGATGGAGAAGGTGTTGGGGCACTACCGGTTGCTACTGCTGCTGCTCCATTGTACGGGTTTGCCCCTAAAAAGGAAAGCAGGAAACTAGTTTTTCCGGGCCCTGGGCTTCAACTCCTGCCTGGACGCCTTCTTCACCGCCTGGAGCACCAGGGGCTCCATCACGGCGTAGCCCTCCAGGTTGGGGTGCACGCCGTCGCCGGAGTACTCCTTCTTCAGGCCCTGTTCCTTGTCGGCCATGGCTGGGAAGTAGTCCAGGTAGACGAAGCCCTGCTCTTCCGCGTACCGCTTCATCCACGCGTTCACCTGGGCGATCATGCCCACCGCGTCGGCCTCCTTGCTCCACGGGTACTCCTTCACCGGCAAAATGGAACTGAGCACCACCTTTACCCCGTTGGCCTTCGCCAGCTGGGCCATGGCCGCCAGGTTGTCGGTTATCATCTTCACTGTGGAGGGGCCGGTGTTGCCGGCGATGTCGTTGGTGCCAGCCAGGATGACCACCACCTGCGGCTTCAGATCGAGCACGTCGGGGGTGAAGCGGATGAGCATCTGGGGCGTGGTCTGCCCCCCGATGCCCCGGCCCACGAAGCCGTGCTTTTCGAAGAACTCGGGCCGCTGCTGCCACCAGCCCTCGGTGATGGAGTTGCCCATGAACACGGCCTTGGGGGGCGTGGCAGAGGCGATGACCTGCTGGTTGGCGGCCTCGTACTTCTGCAGGTTGGGCCAGTCCTGGGCATAAGCGGTTGCGGTCATCGATAAGAGCGCTAAGGAGAGTAGTATTCGCTTCATGGTTTTATGGTATGTTCCTGTCCTGGTATTTAGAGCTGCAGGGCGGCGGCAGAAAGCATCCCACCCGGATGCGGCATGTAAAATATTACTTTTCCACTTATAAAACTATTAGTTTTCGTTTGATTATAAAGCCCCGCGCACAGAAACTACCCTCAGCTTGCTTGGGAGCATCTGCAAAAACCCACTCTAAGCAGCAGGTTACGCCGCTACCTTAGCTGCTGCAACCTATCCAAGGCAGCTTTTCACTGTAATATATTGACCATTAACATATTTATATCGATTTCATTAGCATATATAGAAAATAGTCTCCATATTACCGCCATGCAATCCATGAGCAACAACCTGTTTTCAACTACTATTATTATCTCCACCGGGATCATTACGATTACCGGGACAACAGGCTATTGCACATGGGGAAAGGAATATTATCGTAGTATGAGTTAAAAAAACGCATCATAACCTACAAAAAGGCCTTCCTCACTTCCTGAGGAAGGCCTTTTTGTTTTAATCCCTTTATAACATGAAAATCCTGAAATTCGGAGGTACCTCAGTCGGCTCCGCGCAGTCGATCAGCACATTGGTGCAATTAGTCAAAGAGCAACAGCAGCAAAATGAAGCCGTGGCCGTGGTCTGCTCGGCCATGGGCGGAGTGACCAACACCCTCCTGCAGCTCGTGGCAGAAGCAGCGGATGGAAAAGAGTATGGGCCCGGGTTGAAAACGGTTGAGGACCGCCATTTTGGGCTGGTGAAGACCCTGTTGGAGGTGAAGCACCAGAACGTGGCTCTGCTGGGACTCCGGCTATACTTGAATGAGTTGGAAGAATTGCTGGCAGGGGTCAAGGCACTGGGGGAGGCCTCTCCCCGAACCAGCGACCGGGTAGTGGCCTATGGCGAGCTCTGCTCCAACTATACCATTGCGCATGTGCTCAGGCAGCATGGGATAAGCGCAGTGTTCGCCGATGCCCGCCAGCTTATCAGAACGGATAGCAACCATGGCAGCGCCACCGTAAACGAAGCGCAGACCAACCAGCTTGTAAAAGATTTCTTCAGGCAGCACGCCGGCGCCGTTCCCGTGATCACGGGTTTTATTGCCTCCGACCAGCACGGCAACACCACCACTCTGGGCCGAGGAGGCTCCGACTATACGGCCGCCCTGGTGGGTGCCGCTGTGGGCGCAGACCAGGTGCAGATCTGGACAGACGTGGATGGCTTCATGACAGCAGACCCACGGCTGGTAAAGAAGGCCTTTTCGCTCAAACAGCTGTCTTACAACGAGGCGATTGAGCTTTCATACTTTGGCGCCAAGGTCGTGCACCCGCCTACCATGCTGCCAGCCATTGCCAGAGGCATCCCGATCGTGGTCAAAAACACGTTCAACCCTGCATTTGCCGGGACAGTCATTGGTCCCAAAACCTCTGTGAACGGCTCCCTGGTGAAAGGTATTACCTCTATTCCTGCAGTTAGCATGCTCACCGTACAAGGTGGCGGTATGGTCGGGTACAAGGGCTTTAGCGGCCGCCTGTTCAGTGCCCTGGCTCAGGCAGGCGTAAACGTGATCCTCATCACACAGGCCAGCTCTGAGCACAGCATTACCCTTGCTGTGTCGCCGGCGGAGGCCCGGGCTGCCAGTGCCGCCATTGAGGCAGCGTTTGGGTATGAGCTGCTGTCCGGCAGGCTCTCCACGCCAACAGTGGAGGAAGGGTACAGCGTGATGGCCGTGGTCGGGGAAAATATGAAGCAGGCCATCGGGCTGTCGGGCAAGCTCTTCAGCGCCCTGGGGCGCAGCGGTGTGAACATCAATGCTATCGCGCAGGGTTCCTCTGAGCTTAACATCTCTGTGGTGGTGAGCAGCGACGATCTGTCCAAGGCAATAAACTCTGTGCACGACGCGCTTTTTCTGTCGCCCGTGAAGACGCTGAACGTATACTGCTGCGGCACCGGCAACATCGGCGCCACCCTGCTCCGGCAGCTGGAGCAGCACCAGGGGCACCTGCAGGCCAGCCGGCACCTGAGAATCAACCTGGCAGGGGTGTGCAACAGCCGGCAGATGCTCTGGAACCGTGACGGCATCAGCCTTAAAAACTGGCAAGACGAGCTCGTGGTAAATGGAGAGCAGGCCAACCTGGAGCACTTCATGGAGCAGGCCGTGTCGCTCAACCTGCCCAACTCCGTTTTTATAGACAACACCGGCAGTGCCGACGTGGCCAGTAGCTACAGGCAATTGTTTGAGCAGAGTTTCTCGGTTGTGACCTGCAACAAGATCCGCAACTGCGGCACCTTCTCCGACTACTACAAGGACAAGCAGGTGGTACGCAAGTATGGCGTGGACTACTTCTTTGAAACCAACGTGGGGGCTGGCCTGCCGGTCATTAAGACACTCCACGACCTGCTTATCAGCGGAGACCAGGTACTGAAGATCGAGGCCATTCTCTCCGGCACTATCTCCTATATCTTCAACGAGTACAAAGGCGACAAAACCTTTGCAGCAGTCGTACGGGAGGCACAGCAGAAAGGCTTTACCGAACCCGACCCACGGGATGATCTCAGCGGGCTGGACTTCGCCCGGAAAATGCTCATCCTGGCCCGGGAGACAGGCCTGCCAATGGAGCTGCAGGAGGTGCAGATACAGCCTATCCTGCCGGAAAACTGTGTTGCTGCTCCTACAGTGGAGGGCTTTTACCAGGAGCTGGAGAAATCTGAGCCTTACTTTGCCAGATTGAAGGAAGAAGCGGCAGCCTCAGGAAAGGTGCTGCGCTACATCGGCTCGCTGGAGGAAGGAAAGGTAAGGATAGCGCTGGTCATGGCCGGTCCGGAACACCCTTTCTTTGGCCTTTCGGGCAGCGACAACATCATCTCCTTTACCACTGAGCGCTACCAGCTCAACCCGATGGTGATCAAAGGACCCGGCGCCGGCGCCGAGGTAACGGCCGCCGGGGTATTGGCAGACTTGGTACGGGTAGCAGCGTATTAACTTTAAAAAGAAGAACACGTGAAATCAATAAGAGTATTTGCCCCGGCCACTGTCGCCAACCTGAGCTGCGGCTATGATGTGCTGGGCCTTGCCGTGCATGCGCCTGGCGATGAAGTGATCATGCACCTCAACGACAGCGGACAGGTGACGCTGGACGTGCTGGGGGGTGACGAAGGACGCTTGCCCCGCGATCCCGAGAAGAATACGGTGAGCGCCGTGGTCATCAGCTACCTCCGGCACTTAGGGATAACGCAGGGGGTGAGCATCGAGCTCTACAAGCAGATGCCCTTTGGCAGCGGCCTGGGCTCAAGCTCTGCCAGTGCCGTGGCTGGGCTGGTGGCGATAAATGAGCTGATGGGCCAGCCGCTGACGAGGGAAGAGTTGCTGCCTTTTGCTATGGAGGGGGAGCGGCTGGCCTGTGGCAACGCCCACGCCGATAACGTAGCCCCTGCCCTGCTGGGCGGCCTGGTGCTGGTGCGCAGTTACCAACCGCTGGATGTGGTCCGGCTGCCGGTACCGCCTGACCTGGCCTGTGCCCTGGTATACCCGCATGTGGAAATCCCGACACGGGAGGCGCGGCAGATTCTCAAGGCGCACATACCGCTTCGGGATGCCGTGACGCAATGGGGTAACGTGGCCGGCCTGGTGGCAGGCTTCTGTACCAACGACCTGGGCCTGATCAGCCGGAGCATGCAGGACGTGGTGATAGAACCTATGCGCGCCATGCTCATCCCCTGCTTCGATGAACTACGGCAGCTCGCGCTGGAGCAACAGGCGCTCGGGTTCGGTATATCCGGCTCCGGCCCCTCTGTGTTTGCGCTCTGCAGCAGCCCCTCTGTTGCCCAAAACGTAACAGCCGCCTTAGAGGCAAAGCTCTCCGAGGCGGGCATTGGCAGCACTGCCTATGTCTCGGTGATCAACCTGCAGGGTCCGGTAATAGAAAATGTTCAACCCGTTTTAGCCAAAGCATAATGTTATATAGCAGCACTAGCCGACAAACCACACACGTACCTCTGGAGAAGGCGGTATTAAAGGGGCTGGCCGAGGACGGAGGCCTTTACATGCCTGCGTCTATACCGGTGCTCCCGCCCGCTTTTTTGGAAAACCTGCACCAGTTGTCCCTGCAGGAAATAGCCTATACCGTCGCCTCCGCATTTCTGCAGGAAGATGTTCCGGCTCAGGTTCTAAAATCTTTGGTGGAGGAAGTCCTGAACTTCGAGATCCCGCTGGTCAGGGTGGAAAAGGACATCTACAGCCTGGAGCTTTTCCACGGCCCGACCATGGCGTTCAAGGATGTGGGCGCCCGTTTCATGTCGCGGCTGATGGCCTACTTCACCCGGGGTAAAAACGAAGCGTTGAAGGTGATCGTGGCTACCTCCGGTGATACGGGCAGCGCCGTGGCAGCCGGGTTCCACCAAGTGCCAGGTATACAGGTATACATCCTTTACCCCAAAGGAAAGGTAAGCCCGTTGCAGCAAATGCAGCTCACTACCTGGGGCGACAATATCACAGCCATAGAGGTAGAGGGCACCTTTGACGATTGCCAACAACTGGCCAAGCAGGCACTGGCCGACCAGGAGCTCAGCCGGCGGCACCTGCTCACCTCCGCCAACAGCATCAACATTGCCCGGCTCATTCCGCAGTCGTTCTATTACTTTTACGCCTATGGCCAGCTGCAGCGGCAAGGCAAACCTGTTGTATTCAGCGTGCCCAGCGGCAATTTCGGCAACCTGACCGGTGGCTTACTGGCCGCCGCCATGGGCTTACCGGTACACCGTTTCATCGCCGCCACCAATGCCAACGATGTCGTGCCGCAGTACCTCGAGACCGGGGTTTACACACCCAGACCATCCATGCAGACCATCAGCAATGCCATGGACGTAGGCAGTCCCAGCAACTACGCCCGCATGGAAGCCCTATTTAGTGGGGAGCTGGAGCAGTTCCGCCGTTGCATTGCTGGCTATACTTTCACCGATGAGGAAACCCGAAAAACCATACAGGAGGTGTACCAACGGAACGGCTACCTCCTGGACCCGCACGGAGCAGTAGCCTACAGCGGAGCCCGGAAATTCCTGTCCCAAACCAAGGAACCAGCCGTTGCCGTCTTTCTGGAAACAGCGCACCCGGCCAAATTCAGGGAAGTTATGGAAGAAACGTTGGGAGAGGCCATTGCCATACCTGCCAGGCTGCAGCGCTTTGCGGAAAAGCAGGAGCACATCGTGCCGATGCAGAACAGCTTTGAGGAGTTGAAGAGTATACTATCGAAAGCATAAAGGAAAAGGATATACGCTGGCCACCGCATGAGTAAAGATGAACCGTCTCTGGCACCTAAACTTGGGGAGGACACATCTTTGACTTAAATATCCAGAAGGTAGCGGGTACTCCGGCCGCTACCTTTCTGAAAAAACGCTCCCAGTTCCAGAAGATGCTGCAAATCCCTTGTGGTAGTGACTTTGAGGCTTTGGTAAGAGCCAATTTTACAGTCTCACCTGCGGAACAATTTTCATCTGCTGAAGAGAGCAGACAATAAAAAAAGAACCATCCCAGCGAGTGGGATGGTTCAGGCTAATTCTTACTGCCATTTCACACAGGGTTACCAGGTGATGATTACATCTGCAATCACCGGCAGGTGATCCTGGTCATTCAGCCCGGTGCGGGGTACGGACACATTCATTATCTTGATATTTTTGCTGGTAATGATATTGTCAATGTTCTTGTCCGCACCGCCTGCCCTGCCATCCAGCTTAAGGGATCCGGCTGCGGTACCAAACCATCCTTGATAACCTCCGTTGGCCATGTTGAACCCTGCCTCCCGGAAGAGCAGCTGCTCGGCATCAGTGGCGTTCATATCTCCCATGCAGATCAGGTACTCGTACTTCTTCATTTCCGCTATGAAGGCATCCAGAGCAGGTTTATGCCACTCCTTCTGCCAAGGAATGTGGGTGGACATCACCGTCACTGTCTTACCCCCAATCTTCAAGTCACCGATTAAGGCATAATACTCGCCTGCCCAATACTTTTGCCGCAGGTTCGTCAACTTATAGTTGGTGGCAATTCCGTTGTAAATCCATTTATGCTCATCACCGAAGTAAACGTTGTTATAGAAGGGCTTCAACAATTCTTCCTCAGCATGAAGCACGCCGTCTGCATCGAAATACCTGTTCCACTCCTGCACGCCAAGAATGTCAAGGCTCTGCTCGCTTATCCACTCTCTCCAGTTGATCATCTCCAGGCGGGCGTAACGCTGCTTGCCCTCTTTCCCATACACGGCCTCGCCCCGAACTTCAAGCCCTCCCGCCACTCCCTGATTAAAATGGCCGACATTGTAGGTGGCCACCCTTAACTTCAGGGGGTGCTTATCTGCCGACTGCGCCGCCAGGTGAAGGGAGAAAAAGAAAACGGCTATAAAACAAATCAGTCTCTGTCTCATCTTAAGTCAATAAAGAAATAAAAGAACCTGCTTAATAACCAGGATTCTGGTCCTTGCCCTGATCAAGCGCTTTATTGTAGTTAAACTCTGAGTCTGGAATCTTCCACAGGTAATGGCGATCGGCAATCTGCGTAAAGGAGCCGTCCTTTACATTGAAATACTGCCCCACCAGCTCCTTCTCCTTACCCAGGCGAAGGATGAAATCCCAGTGTTTGGCCTCGTTCATCCGCTCGTAGGTCTCTTCTTTCACCAGCAGGTCTATAAACCTATCCAGGCTATTGTAGTCGGCCAGCTGATAGTCGACTTCCGCATTCGCCACGCTTGGGTTATAACCGTACCCTCGTCTGCGCAGCATATTGAGCGCCTCAATCGATTCACCCGTCGGTGCCCCCGCTACCCGCGCGCTCGCCTCCGCATAAGTGATGAGCACATCTGAATAGCGGATCAGCGGAATGGATACATTCGCACCGCTCCCGGATGCGTTGGGGTCCCAGTACTTTGTCAGCAAAGCCGTATACTCGCCGTAGGCATCCGCCCCAAAAACGTAAGGCCCTACATTAAGCCCATACCGGAGGTCATCCGTATCCCAGGTGGAGATTACATGGTTTCTTAAATCCGTATAATGGGTATAGTACCCAAACCCGTTCAGCATCCGTTTCCCTGGCTCGATCTGGTATTGAGGATGGGCTGTGTAGGATATATAATCCCAGGTCTTGCCGTCTGTACGAGAGGTCTTCAGGTAGAATACCTCTTCTGGGGAAGTGACCAAATCGTAACCGAACACCTTGTCAAAATCCCTTACAGTTGATACACTGACCAGGGAGTAAGCATTGCTGGAGATTACTTCCTCCGAAAGTTGTTTGGCCAGGGCGTATTCTTTCGTGTACATATACACCTCCGCTAAAAGCGCCTTGGCCGCGTTTTTACCGGGAGTGCCCACGAGACGGGGAACATCGGGGCAATTCTCGGATGCAAACTTTAAATCCTCGACGATAAAGGCATAGATCTCGTCCACGGAGCTCTTCGGCAGGTCCCAATCGGTCATGTTCTCTTCCGTTCTCAGTGGCACCGCACCCCAGTGGCGTACGAGGTTGAAATAGTTGAGAGCCCGCAAAAAACGTAACTCCGCCGTGTACGTCGCAATTTCTTCTGCCGACATCGCATTGGCAGCAGGCAGCTTGTCAAGGGCGGTGTTACAGTAGGAGATGGCCCGGTACAGGTATGTCCAGTTCGTTGCCAGACGGGTTTCATGGGTGGAGTTCACAATCCCATTGTAATGGTAACCGGTATACACCCCTTTGGGATAACAGTACTCGGTTTGGATTTCCAAAGTCGCAAACCAATTGGAGTTATAGGCCAACCGCATCATATCCAGCGGCGCCATCACAGCGGCGTTGGCCTCTTCTGCGGTGTTATAAAAGTTGTTGCTCGAAAGAGAGTAGGTGAAATCCTCCTCTTCCAGCACATCCTCGCAGGAAGTCATCATGAACCCTGCCGCGAACAAGGATAATAGTATGGCTATCTTGAATTTCATATCGTTTGTATCTTCAGATTAGAATTGAACCTTGGCGCCAAATGTGACCATCTTGGTATTGGGATAGGTAAAGTGATCGATACCGCTGTTTACATCCCCTCCCTTAGAGCTAACCTCCGGATCCACGCCCGTATATTTCGTGAGGGTCAGGTAGTTCTGCGCGCTCACGAATACATTCAGTCCCTTCACCCACGACAGGCTGTTCTGTATCGGAATAAAATAGGCCAGGCTGATGTTTTTCAGGCGCAGGTAAGAGCCATCCTCCAGGTAACGGTCAGAGTATTTCTGCGGTCCTACCCTTTCAATCCTCGGGTAATTTGCATTGGAGTTGTCCTGTCCCTCTCTCCAGCTCTCGTGGTACACTTTCCGCTCCACGTTCATCCCCTGGCTATAGCTGTAGTTTCGCATCTCACTCAGGTTGAAGACATCATTCCCATAGCTTCCCTGCAGGAACACATTCACTGCCCAGTTCTTGTAAGTCACGTCTGTGTTAAAGCCGTAGGTAAAATCAGGGTAAGGAGACCCTGCGATATAGCGGTCGTCTACATCGGTGTACTTCCCATCCCCGTTCAGGTCCTCGTAGGACAGCTGACCGGTCTCATCCAGGCCAGCGTCCTTGTAAAGGTAGAAGGCACCCAGCGGCTCTCCTTCCCGGATAATCGTGATGGAGCCCGCGCCGAAGCTTGTATGCGTGGCCCCCAGAATGTCGTCTCCGTTGGCCAGCTCGACCACCTCATTTTTATTGCGTGAGATGTTAAGGGAGGACTTTACCTGCAGGTCCTGTTTCTCCACCAGGCGACCGGCCACCGTCAGCTCAACCCCACGGTTGTTCATCCGCCCGATGTTACGCGTCGTCGAAGTGAATCCGGAAGAGGTTGGCAGAAAAACCGTGTTCAACAGATCGGTGGTGTTCTTCTGATAGTAGTCCGCCGTGATCTCGAGTCGCTGGTTAAAGAAGCCCAGGTCAAAACCAATATCCCATTGCGTCGTTGTCTCCCATTTCAAAGGTTCAGGATATGTTGTGCCGGGAGCGTAGTAGGTGTAGTTCCCGTTTCCAGTGGCCGTCTTCCCTGATCTGAGAAGGACCTGGGTCGAGTAGGGGTCGATTGCCGTCGAGCCCGTCTGCCCGAAGCTGGTACGCAGCTTCAGCTCGGATAAGGCCGCCGCATCTTTCAGGAATGGCTCCTCCGACACATTCCAGGCCAAGGCCCCCGAAGGGAAATATCCCCACCGTTGCCCCGGGGAGTACCTGCTGGAACCGTCGGCGCGTATGCTGGCCGTGGCGAGGTATTTCCCCTTATAAGAATAGTTAAGACGCCCCAGATACGACATCAAAGCCCATTTGGAATAACCTGTGTTGGGCGTGTTTACCGTACCGGCAGAGCCCAGCGCATTGGTGAGGGGTACGTCCGAGAGGAAGGTGTTTCCGGAGGCCGCAATGGATTTGTTGACGGCCTGCTGGTATGTAAACCCTCCCAGAATATCAAAGTTGTGTGTATTACCGATGGCCAGCTTGTAGTTGGCTATATTCTCGTTCACGATGCTCATCGCGCGCTGGTGGTTGACAGAGGCACTGTTATTCTGGTAGATATACCTGGACGTGGTATAGCCATCATACCTTCCGTCAGAGGCCTGAAGCCCGAGGGTAGATTTGATGGACAAGCCCTCTAACGGCTTAAGGCTCACAGAAGCGTTGACATTACTCAAATTGGTAACGGTACGGTAGGAAGTCTCATTGGCTATCATGACCGGGTTCCTGATCTCGTGTGAAGACCACGAAAACCAGGAGCGCAAATCCTTGTAGTCCCCATTATCATCATAGGGGGTAAACAGGGGAGACGCTGAATAAAGGGCGCTGAACATGGACGAACCCCCATGCCCTCCCCCATTGGACTGATTCATCCGGTCTATGGAAGAATACCCCATCTGCAGGGACACATCGACGAGCCTGTTTGGTGAGAAGTCCAGGGTAGACCGGACGTTGTACTTGTCAAAAGAACTGTTCTCAATCATCCCGTCCCTCAGGAGTGCGGAGGCACTGACAAAATACCGCATTCTTTCAGAGCCCCCTGAAAAAGTCAGGTTGTGATTACTGATTGGGGCATCCTGTAGCATCAAATCCTGCCAGTCGGTCCCCTTGCCCATGCCGGCAATCTCCGTCTCACTAAAGGGAGCCTCTTCCAGGATCTTCGCGTTCACCAGGTATTCGTTGTAAAAGCGCGCCCACTCCTGCGCATCCATCAGCTCCAATTTCTTGATGGGGGACTGAAGCCCGTAGTCAAAGTTGTAGGAGATGTTAGCCTGGCCTTCTCTTCCTCTTTTTGTTGTTACCAAGATTACGCCGTTGGCGCCACGGGAACCATAAATAGCAGTAGCAGAGGCATCTTTAAGTATCTCTATAGACTCAATATCATAGGAGTTTAGCGCATAGGAATCAAAAGGAATCCCGTCTACGATAAATAAGGGGGAGTTATTCCCAAGAATGGAGTTGACCCCACGGATACGAATGGTATAGTCGCCATCGGGAGCGCCGGTGTTCTGGGAAATCTGCACCCCAGAGGCACGCCCCTGCAGGGCCATGATCGGATCAGGCACGGGAAAAGCGGTCAGTTCCTCTCCTTTTATACTGGCCACCGATCCTGTCAGGTCCCGCTTTTTCACGGTACCGTACCCCACAACCACGACCTCATCCAGTGCAGACACATTTTCGGCTAAGGTAATATCGATACGCCCCTGGTTCCCCACCACCACTTCCTTCGACAAATATCCTATGAAGGAGAACACAAGCGTACTGTTTTCAGGTACGGTAAGCGTATACCTGCCCTCCAGGTCCGTTGTGGTACCAGTGGTGGTGCCTTTCACAATCACGGTAACCCCAGGTAGCGGCACACCCGCCTGATCGGTGACTCTCCCGCTGACAGGCGCTTGCTGGCCTGTCAAATTAAAAAGGTTGCCTTTCATGCGGTTGCCGCCGGAGGGTTCCTCCGCTTGCAAGGCTAGCCCAATAGGACTGGAAAGGTTTAGCTGACTCTCCGTGCTTGAGCCCTCAACCGACTTCAGTACTTCTCGGGGCCTGGAGGAATCAGCATACGCGTAAGTTAAAAAAGCTACCTGTAGCACAGATCCGACCAAAGCGAATTTGCTGAGCTTACAGATGACGTGTAAACTTTTTTTCATAAATTTGACGTGTTTTAATGTTTTAATGACATTGAAGCTGAGACAGATAGCGTAGCCTGAGAAACTTTTCTATCTGCCGAGAAGCCAGCAGGACTCCTGCTGGCTTTGTTTTTATGGTGCTACATAGGCTTTGGGATTAGACTTAAGCGGCGTATTTTTCTGTTGATCATATTTATAAGTTGAGCGCATGGCTTCCGTTAAGCTGTTCAGCCTAGCTTCTTGGGAAAAACACCTTTGGTCTGAAAGCTTGGGCTGCCCTTTTCCCAAGGCTTCTGTCACCACGTCGCACAAATGTTACAATATGGAAGGCACAGCAGGTTCTAGGGCTGTCAAACAATGCTATTCCGCTTCTGCTGGGATTTACCCATCTAGTAGATATACAGCTTGGTTCAACCATGGTTCATATGACTTCCGTGTAAAAGTAATAGGAGTAACTAAAGAAAATACCGTTATAACTTTACCAAATTATTATGCTTAAACTCAAGGCATTGTCCAGCTGGAGTCTGCGGCTACATCACCATTCCTTATAATATCACGAATCTTAGCTGCCCATTAAGAAATTCTGGCCAGTGGCTTACTTTTAGGATTTTAGCCGTAAAAGAAGCAGGTAATTTTATATATGCCCTATGACGGCAATATTACAGGTCCTATCTCATGGCTGGGCATGTGGGTTTAAGTATTTCAAATGCTTATCAGCTCGTTAGGAACTTGCTGCCGTTCCTAAATCAGGAAGCTTTTTGTGCCTGGGTATACCAGGAGTGCCGATCGGTCTGAATCATGTTGGCCTCTTTCCCTACGATCCAGCCAAGGCTGGCCTCCTTCTCCGTTTCCTATTAATCATTATCGTGGCCAGCGTTTAGGCTCGTCCACAGGGAGTTGACCCATATCCTGAAGCCCCTGCGCCGGAACTGTCGCAACTGTCCTGGCACTAGGGAGTTCTCCGTGGTAAAAACCGGCTCCAGGGCCACCGGCCGGGACTCGCGCTGGAACCCGCCGATGAGCTGCTCGGCCTCCGGCTTACCTAGGTTCACAATGGGAATACAGAAGATCCTGTCCTGCAGGGGACTAAAGTCTGCTTTCTCTTGAATCAGCTCTTACATCAGCAATGCTGGGTTCAGGAATATAACTGTCACTGTACGCAGCAACAGCGTCCTGAACACCAGTCATTGCCAGAGTGCGGTTAGTAAAATCAATCAAAACATCTTCCCGCATCAGACCTTTAGCTGAATATTTAACTTCCGTTAACTTCAAGCAAGACGCTTCTTTACAGTTTGCCTCTAGGCATAAATTATTTCCTTGTGATTTTTCGGATCAGGTGATTAAGGTTGTCGGCAACATAAATTGTTCCGTCAGGAGCGACGGCAACATCATAAGGCGCATTAAAGGTAGCCTGATTGCCAAAGCCATCCCCCCTGCCGCTTGCACCTGTGCCCGCTATGGTGCTGACCGTGCCTGTGCTATAATCCCCACCAGGGCTGGCTTTGAGCATGCGTATCATGTGGTTCGAGGCATCAGCGAATAGGATGTTCCCGCTCTGATCGATCGTCAGTCCAAAAATATCACCAAGTTGGGCTGTCAGGGGTTGCCCGGGCACACCGTTGCTAAAGCCCTTTGTACCCGTTCCGGCGATAATGCTTATCTCCCCTGCCGGAGTGATCTTCTTTATCCAGTTGGCATCCGCCACAATCAGATTGCCATGGGCGTCTATGTCCAGCGACAAGGGATTCTTTAAGATATCAGCAGTACCGTCACCGGCCACGGTGCTTACTACCCCGTCCGGAGAAAGCTTTCGTATTCTTTTGTTGTTGCGGTCAGCAATAAAGGTATTTCCATCCTTGTCGACCACCGCATCAAGCGGGTTGTTGAGTCTGGCACTTTCAGCCGGCCCATCCATATACCCCACATTGGTTCCGCTCTTGCGCGGCCCTGCCAGGGTACTAACCGTGCCGTCCGGGCCAATCTTGCGAATACGCCCCCCGTCCTTCTCCACCACAATGACATTACCATCTGTATCAATGGCACACTGCCATGGGAAAGTGAACTGACCAGGTATGCCATCAGCGAAACCAGCCACCCCGTTACCGGCTATGGTGGTCACCTGTCCATCAGGTGTCATTCTCCGGATGCTGTGGTTCGTTCTGTCGGTAATGATCAGGTTTCCTGCTTTGTCGAAGACTACCCCGTCAGGGTTTCTGAACCTGGCCTCTGTACCCTGCCCATCAATGAAGCCGAAGGTGCTGCCTCCCCCGGCAACAGTGCTTACAAAATAATGAGAAACGGCTTCGGTATAGGTAAACACAGGCCCCTTCATCTCCACTCCATTCACTATAACCGTAATCGCTCCCGTCTCAGCGCGCTCCGGTGCCACGACCTGCAACTGCGAGGGGGAGGCCTCCAGCACAATGGCTTCTGTTCCGTTAAACTTCACAACATTCTCTGAGCGCACCTTGCTAAAGTTCTTGCCGTTGATGAAGACGATAGCTTTTGCTGTACCGGTGGCAGGCGTGATGGAAGTCACCAGAAGCCTGTCTGCTGTTGCCTTGTACGGCTCATCCTTTTCGCAGGAGAATGACAGGACAGCCACCATAAGAACAAGTAGTATTGTAATTCTTTTCATGTGTTCCTTTAATTTATCTGCTTACCAAACTAAGGCTGGTCCGAAATAACCAGCCAAGCGTTAGACACTGCTCTTGCTTTCCCATCGGAAGACTGGTTCCGCATTTGCCACACGCCTCCCAGCGCATTATAAATCATCATCGTCGATGAGCCTCCCCCATCCAGGTTCAGTGCACTGTGCACGTCGAGTGAACGAAACAATTTGGAAAGATACTCATAGGACATGCCGTTGGAGTAGTGAAACTTACGCCCATCTACCACCACGAAGTAGATGATATTTTCCGCCGTATAGCCAATGGCAATCCTAGGGTCAATCTGCGGGAACTGTGAATTGTCAACCACGCGGCTGTCCTTCATCAGAAGCACGCCTCCACCTGTTGCTTCCGTGAGTCGAGACTTATAATTCTCATACTCTCTTGTGTAACCGATGTGTGGCTTTCCGTCATTGAGGATACCGAAAAAGCTGAGCGCCTGCTGAGGAAGTGCTGCGGTTGGCGTGAACCGGTCCTTGATGATTTCCCCATTCTTATGAAGCGGGCCCCGCGGCACGAAATTCGAAATATCATAAAAATCTCCGTTAACGCCTCCTACCACCCGGTGTCCGGGCTTGTCGGCATACCTGGCCATCTCTGCCACTGTCTGCGAGGAACCATAGGAAGGCAGATCATAAGGGGTTCCAACCTCCAGGCTTAGTCCTGGTGTGTTCAGGTCTATCCGCTGTATGAACAACCGGGTCGTATAGCCCCTCATATCCAGAAAGTGCATCTCGATTTGCTCTACTCCTGGCACCACGGTAAAAGCAGTATCAGTAAATACCTCACTGACAATCCCGGAGCTGTCTGCGACCAGCTGAGCTACCTCCGATTGGTAATCATAGGTCTTTTTCTTTTGTATAATATCCTCCTCCTCGCATCCGGCACAAGCCAAACCACAGAGTAGGAGAAATAATAAATTTAGGCTCAGTTTCATTTCTAATTTTTTCTGAAATAGATAAATAAGATTAGTACCCAGGATTCTGGTTTAGTAAGCTATTGAGAAACAATTCTCTGGCAGGAATGGGAAGCTTTAACTGCGCCTTGCTCAACCCGATTTCCTCCTGTGCCCTTCCGAGCCTTACCAAATCATACCATCTGAAGCCTTCAGCCAGCAGCTCTCTTCTTCTCTCCAGTAAGACAAGCTCCAGGTATTCAGCCTCACTTCCCGATTGAACTACATCCAATCCCCTGGCCCTTCTGAGCTCATTGAGGCGTGGCAGCCCCTCAAGCCCCTGGGCCTCTGCACTGATCAGGTACATTTCCGCGAGCCTGCTAATCACGATCGGATCGGTACCGGCCTGACCGCTCGGGTACTTATTAATGACTTCCAGGTCAGCGTACGTGTCAATGGAGGCAGTCCTTCTCTTGTCCTCTGCGCTGAACAGATTCATCACTTCCGGAGAGGGCTTGTAGTTATAGCTCCCTTTTGTAGGATGCGCATAGGTATAGAACAGCGTGCTGAGATTGATGCTTGACTCCTCTGTCTGATTCCTGAAACTGAAGATCACCTCCCGGTTCTGCTGACCCCTGAAGATTTTTCCAAAGTCATCCAGCGAAAATGTGCCGCTGTTGATTAGATCCTCCGCCAAAGCGGCAGCCTCCTCATTCTTTCCTTGAGCCAACTTGGTTCTGGCCAGAAGGGCTTGTGCGGCCTCACGCGATACATAGTAACTGCCTGAAGCATAGGCCGGGGCATTATCTATGGCGAAGCTGAGCTCCTGCTCTATAAATGCCCAGGTCTCCGCTTCTGAGTTTCTCGGCAGTTTCTCCTGCGTATTCTGAGAGATCACTGGTACACCGCCCCAACGCGTAACCAAGTTCAAGTAAATATAGCCCCTGAAGTAGTGGGCGATGCCCAAAACCTGCTTCTTCTGTTCCGACTCCGGCAAGCCCCCTGCCACCTCGATCAGGTTGTTTACCTGGTACAAGGCTGAGTAGTAACCGTTCCACTGGGAGGCGATGTTGCCGTTTTCCGGCTGCAGAATATCATTTATCATCTCCTTATATCCTCCCAGTCCTGAAGCTCCGCCTCTGACCATATTGCCGCCCAGTATATCGAACAGGACGTAGGAGGTGTTAGTAGGAGCATTCTGCACCCGGTTGTACACACCATTCACAAATGCCTCAATATCATCCTCCGTCAGCGACTCGGTGGCAACAGAGGAGTGCGGGTACATGTCCAGCTCCTTATCACAGCCGGCAAGAGCGAGCCCGGCGCCGCAAACTAAAATGCTACATATCTTTTTCATGTTCATGCTATTCTTTTAGAATCCAATATTGACACCAATGATAAAAGACCTGGGCTGAGGCAGCAGCAGGAAGTCCTCCCCCATGGTGCTCGGACTCAGGCTAATGTTTACCTCCGGATCCAGGAGCGGATAGGAGGTGAGCAGCAAAGGGTTGTCTGCCTGCACGTATACCCTCATCTGACTGATGCTGGCTTTACTGAGAAGTGTTTCGGGCAGGTTGTACCCCAGGCTTACGGTCCTGAACCGCAGGTATGAGCCGTCATGTAGGAAACGGGTAGAGTAGGCCGAGGAAGAGTTCACCGTATTCCCCCAAATGGCGCGAGGCGTAGTGTTGCTGGTGCCAGGACCTGTCCACCTGTTCAGAGCCTCTGACTCAAGCATTGGCCAGAGACCATTACCGAGCCGGTAGCCCCCTGTCCAAGTTTCATACACCTTGTTGCCATAAGAGAAAGTTGTAAAAATACTCAGGTCAAAGTTTTTGTACCTGAAGGTGTTATTGAAGCCTCCCGAGAAGTCAGGGTTGGCGGATCCCACAATCTGGCGGTCATTCAGATCGATTTTGCCGTCTCCGTTCACGTCCTCATACCTCACGTCCCCTGCTCTGATACCGCTGGCGTACAGGTTCTCAGGTACCTCCTCATCGGTCTGATAGATGCCCAGCTGACGGTATACATAGAAACTACCGACTTCCTCCCCCACCTTCAGCACATGGGTTCTGCCGATGAGCAGCGGATCATCGTCCAGCAAAGAAGTCAGCCTGTTTCGGATGGCGGCAATATTCAAATCTGCGTCCCAACGTACCGGACCAAGTTCCGTGTGCGTATTAATTCCTAACTCAATCCCCCAATTTCGCATGGAACCGATGTTACTGATGATACTGGTAAAGCCGGTTGTACCGTAAGTAGGCTTGCTGTAGAGCAGGTTGTTGGTATTCTTGATGAAGTAGTCCGCTGTAAGGTTTATTTTACCCCGAAGTAGCCCCAGGTCCACTCCGCCGTTAAACTGAGTGGCTTTTTCCCAGGTGAGATCCCTGTTTCCGAAGCTGGTAACAGCAATACCGCTGCTGTTATTATAGTTGTACCCGCCTCCGGTTAAGGCCTGGTAGGCATAGGCGTTTACCCCCTCCAGGTTACCCGTGGCGCCATAGCTGACCCTAAGCTTGAGGTCTGTTTGTGGATTGCCCCAGAAAGGCTCCTTTGATAGTACCCAACCAGCAGAAGCGGCCGGAAAATAACCATACCTGTTTTCCGGTGAAAACCTGGAGGATCCGTCTGCCCGAACGGACAAGTTCAGCAGGTATTTCTGATCCCATCCCAGGTTAGCCCTGCCGTAAAAAGATTGCATGGATACCCCATAGAGGTTAGTATAGGCGCTGGCGATCTCCGCAGCAACGGTATTGACATCAAACGAAGGGGAAGGGAAGCCTCTTCCGTCCGTTCCAATCAGGGACGTTGTCACGCGCTGAAAGGAATGGCCTGCCAGCAGGTCCAACGAAAGGCTGCCCAGCTGTTTGTTGTAATTCGCTGTGTTTTCAAACAAAAGGTTGGTTTGCGTACGCCTATCATCCAGTATTCTTCCTTTCCCGGTGCCATAGGGATGGCTTTGCTTGTAGTAGACGTAATCCTGGGTAAACATCCAGTCGGTACCAAAGGTAGATTTGAAGCGCAGGTTATCCGTAAGCCTGAACTCAGCGAAAAAGTTACCCAGGATGCGGTAGTTGTCCAGGTACACCTTCTCCTCTTTTATTCCCTGCAATGGATTATGATTAAGCAGGTCTGATGTCCCCCCCACATAGTAAGAACCATCAGGTTTGTAAGGCTGGTCAAAAGGCCGCTGTTCCAGTGCTCTGGGGATCACATTCGTACCGGTGGAGTAACTTCCAGGAATCCGGTTGTCCCTGCTGTATGTGAAGTTCGTATTCACGCCGAGGTTTAGCCAGGGCTTCACTTCATTGGTAAGGCTGATCTTCGCATTATACTTGCGGAACACGTTATCGATCACCGTACCCTGCTGGTTGGTATAGCCCCCAGAAATATAGTAGGTACTCTTGTCGGTTCCCCCTGAGAAATCCATGTTGATATTAGAGCTGTAAGCAGTGCGTAGCACGAGGTCCAGCCAGTCCGTGTCCCCCCGACCCGGGTAAGGGTTTTGTATCTGCTCGACAAAACTGCTGCTTTCAGGACTATACCCGTTCTGCATGTTATAATTGTCGATGGCCTCATTGATGACCTCCACATACAGGTCAGAGCCTGCCATCTTCAATTTGTCGAGTCGGGCTACGTTATGCATACCGGTATAGGCGTTCAGCGAAACCCTGGACTTTCCCTTTGTGCCCTTTTTGGTAGTGATCAGCACCACACCGTTGGTTGCCCTGGAACCATATATCGAGGCAGAGGCTGCGTCTTTTAGCACTTCGATGGATTCGATATCGTTGGGGTTAAGAGAGGAGAGCGGGTTTGTACGCTGCGAGAAATTTCCAAGGTCAGCGTCAGATGGGCTTAGCGGAATCCCGTCTACCACATAGAGCGGTTCATTGCTGGCCGAAAGGGAGCCAATGCCCCGGATGCTTACCCGGCTGGCGCTCCCGGGCAGACCGGTGGCTGGCGTGATGTTCACCCCCGCAATGCGTCCTTGTAGCATCTGATCGGGACCTAATACCGGCCGGCTGTTTTCAATCGTAGGCTTGAAGGAACCAATGGCCGAGGTGATGTCTTCCCGCTTCTGCGTGCCGTACCCGATTACAACCAACTCCTTTAGGGCCGTCACATCCGGCTTCAGCTGAATGTCCACCACCGTCCGGCCATTGAAATGCACTTCCTGAGATTCATAACCGATATAACTGAAAACAAGAACGGTGTTGCCAGGAGCAGCAAGGCTGAAAGTACCGTCAATGGCCGTACTAGTCCCCCTTGCTGTTCCTTTCACTAGCACAGTAACCCCCGGTAGGGCTACACCACTCTCATCTGTTACTTTACCTGATACTCTATCCTGCTGACGCTCGCTATCTCCTTCCTTTCCTTTAGTCAGAATAATGGTTCCATTGAGCTCGCTGAAGACTATCCCGTAAGGTGTAAGGAGTTTGCTGAGCACCTCTGACAGCGCAGCATCTTTGAAACTGACCACGGGTGCACGGTAGCTGTCCAGATGCAGGATAGCAGGATCATAGGCAAAGGGAGTACCTGTCTGATGCTTGATCCGCTGCAGAGCGCTGTGCAGGGTCTCCTTTTGAAAAGAAATACTGATGCTACGTTCCATCACATCCTTCGCCTGCCCCTTAAAGGCTTCCGCCTCACCCGGGGATAGCAACAGACAGAACAGGACGCAGGCATGCAGCAGCGCATGCTTAAAGCTAAAACTGCGTAACTTTTTTTTCATAAATTTGTAAGTGGGATTTTAACATTCCGTTTTGAGGAGAGGTTTGCCCTGGGCGACCCTCTCTTTTACAGCCACTGCTACTTGCACTAGCAGTGGCTGTTTTGTTCTAGTAGATTACCAATGCTCCATTCTCATTTCTGTGGCTTAAACCATGAACCGCTGCAATAATAGCCGCTGCCGCTTCGGGAGTTTGCCTTCTATCTAAAGTGAGGGTATAGCTTAAGTTCTGTAACTTTGCGCTACCTGACGTGAGTCTTATGTTATAGAGGCTGTAAAAGGCAGCGCTCAACTCTTCAAATGAAGCATCAACTACCTCCAGTCGGCCCAGCTTCCAGGCTGCGGTATAAGCGGGGTTAACAGCACGCAGGGCAATGGCACCGGACTCCAGGTCATAGTTCAGCTCCTCACCCTTGGCGAGAATGCCCATAACCTTTTCAGGACCATGGACCTGAACGCGCCCCTGCGTAACACTCACCTGAATGTCATGTAATTGGTTTGATTTTCTGATATTGAAAGCTGTGCCCAGCACTCTGGTCGTCACCGGGCCTGTATGCACCACAAACTGTACCTGCTCGTTTCGCTTCACCTCGAAGAAAGCTTCCCCCTTCTCGAGCCATACTTCACGCACTTCCTTCCCAAAATTGCGCTGGGTATACTTTAAGGTAGTATTTTCATTCAGCCAGACGGTGGAGCTGTCCGGCAGGAGTACTTTCAAGCGCTTGCCTCTCTCAGAGGAAATGTAGCTGTATTGCGGTACGGGTGATTCGTATGTATCTCTGAAGAGGCCCCAGATACCCAACCCTATGACCAGCACGGCAGCGGCCACGCGACCTACCTGCTGCCATAGCTGGATAACCCTTGTTTTTCTGATCTGCTTGAAGATGCCGGACAGCATCTGTTCCCCAGCACGTGATGAAAATCTTTCCTCCGGGGTATTCGTGTCCGAGCTGTCGAAAGCAGCATACCACTTCTCCACCCAGGCCGTCTCCTCAGGGCTTGTCGTACCATTCAGGTACCGCTTAAATAAATCTTGTTGCTGTTTCGGGTTCACTGATATATTGGTGCTTTTACCTCTATATCAGTTGAGCTTCATGACCGTACTATAGAACCGGTGTTAAGATTATGTTAAGAGGCAAAAACGTATGCACAGGCCATCAACAAGTGCGCATACAAATCGCTGTCTTCACTGGCAATCCTGCCTTTCAAGTAAATGCGGGCGTTGGTAAGGTAATTTTTAACTGTTTGAACAGAGAGAGACAGGGTAGCCGCAATTTCCTTTGGAGTAAATCCTTTTTTATAACTGAGCAGAAACACCTCCTGCATCCGTTCCGGCATGCCTTCCAGTGCCCCCTCAATCAAAGCTTCTAACTCCTGCCGGGCCAGGTAAGGCTCTTCTGCGGGGAAGACGTCTGGTTGCATCTCAGCTAAGCGGGTATTGGCGTACTTGATCCGAACCTGATCGGCCTGTATATAGTTGATGATCCGGAAGCGCAAAGCTGTGTAAAGGTATTCGGCAACTTTCATATGATCCGGAAGCTCTCTTCTTCTGATCCAAAGCTTGACAAATAGCTCCTGAATAAGGTCCTTGGCATCATCCTCGCTACTCATGCGCTTCAGGGAAGTGGCATAAAGTTTTCGCCAGTACCGCAGGTACAATTCGGTGAAGGCCTCTTCCACCGAATCCCGCATTAGATCAAGCAGCATCTCATCCGTATAGTCCTGAAAGGTCATGGTTTAGCACGAGTCTTAAACCGCAAAATAAGGCCTTGTATGTTAACCCTAAGATAACAGTATATTAACTTATCTAAATATTTTGTGCTATCCGCACCCCTTGCGGAAGAAGTAATGCGCCTTACATGCTACAGGGGGTAGGCCGCTAATTCTCCTGCCAGATACCCAACTACAACTAGTATCCGTCAGGGAAAAGGCAGGTTAGTAAGCTCATCAACTTGACTTCAAAGAGGCCGAACGAGGGCAACTCAGCTACATTTCCCATTTCCCCGTCAGCCAAATCCATTGGGTGTTTCGGCTCATAGCATGAAGTGAAGACAAAATGATGAGCAGAATATGGCCCCAGTGCAAACCATGTGCACCGGTCCTATAAGCAGCTTTGGGCTATTATCGTTGAGGCTGGCAGACCGCTGGTAAGGGGCTGTTGATATGTGGAAAACTAATAGGGTTTTCCACATATCAACAGTATAACAGCAGTGGCGGTAGTAAATGAAATATTGGGCGGCCGGTTTCGGCAAGTTTGAATTTCATGTGCAGACAAGGCAGCCGGGTTGATACCAATTGTAGTTCATGAGCCGAACACAAGGCTTATTCGACTCATTTCCAGCGCATAAGCGAGCCAAATAGTATATCTACCGGCTCATACCAGATTGTATCCCTTTAGAATCAACGAAACAGGACTCACAGCGGTATCCCATAATTAAAGTCCAACAAAAAGGAACAGCAAACTTTACCCAAAAGGATAGTGAGGCGATACTTGCACGTCAGCCGCCCTGTTCCCTGCTCACCCTTATTTTCTACTTTGCAACTGCTTCTCTTCTACATAAACGTTGTGCATCGCTTCGTAGCAAGCTTTCAGTTCCCTGGCATCTTCAAACGCACTCTCGAACATGAATGGGCCGGTATAGCGGGCTTCGTGCAGCGCGGCCAATATCTCCGTCCAGTTATTACTGCCTTGCCCTGAGCATGGAAAAAAATGATTCTCAGCCTCCCCGGTACCGTCTGCAATGTGCACCGACTTCAAACGCTTGCCCAGGGCGCGAATCAGGTTCTCCGGGTTCTTGATATGGTTCATGTCCACGGCGGCGTAAATATTTTTAGGCAGGCGGTTCATGATCTCTACGGTCTCTTCCACAGTGCGACACAGCGGGCGCTCGCGCTCCGCATCTACCAGCAGCTCGGGTCCCAGCATGTTTTCTATCACCATCATCGCTTTCATGCTGCGAACCGATTTGTTCAACTCGGTAGCAGATTTGACAAGTTGTTTCTTCCGGGCCTCCCGCTCATTCAGGCCCAGGTAATAGCTCGGGTGGAAAAGAATGACTTCAGGCTGCAGTATTTGGCAGTATGCTAGCACTTTCCGGTGCAGGGCCACCACCTGCCGCCGCTCTGCTTCGTCTGTCAAGGATAGGTCGATGTGCTTGCCAAAGGGCATGTGGATGGACCAGACTTTGATGCCGGCATCATCCGCTGCCCTTTTCGCCTTATGCATCAGTTCGGTCATCTCCTCATCACTAAGTTTGAAATTCCGGTTGCCGTCGATCAGGCCCCCCAACGAAATCTCCACGTAATCCACTCCAACTGATTTGGCATACTTCATCTGCTCCGCCGTAACCTTAGTCAACCCCAGCGCATAACCAATCTTCAGGGGTTTGGGAGCCTTTACAGGCGGGGCGGCAATGGCAACCATAGCTGTCACAAAGTATACAAGGAGCACTAGCCATGTGCCGTTAAACGTCTTTTTCACGCTTTCAGAATTTAGTTATAAGTGTACTGTACTTTTTTACTCTGTCACTCTGAGCCGCAACTCCGTCTGGAGCGCCTTCTCCGGGGAAACCAGCACATTCTGCACCTCAAAGCGTAGCGGCACTTCCTGCAGCTCCTGCCATAAGGTTTTTAAGGTAAGCGTGGTCGTTTCATGTGGTTTGAGGGTGATACGGCCCAGCGGCAGGTTCTCAAAGTCGTAATCACTTTGGCATACCACGTCATAGGGGATGTCAGCGTTGTTTTGAATGTGGATCAGGATGACCGGCTCGACGTTGCGCTGGGTGCTTTTCACAGCCTTTATATCCAGCGAAGCTTTGAAGAAGGCATCCATCTCCTGTTCACGGCCCACCAGGTAATTGTCGAAGTATACCGCTGTGCGGCGCGCCTGTAACGCTTCCCTTATTCCATCCTCCGAGCGTTCGGCTGCAAAGACAAGCGTCATCGGCCTGTGTGAGTGGCGGTAGGTATAGCTGATGTCCCGGTGCTCGTCGGAGTTGGCGAACATGGTCAGGTTATACTTCTCGGCCATGCGGTGGGCTTCCAGGTTATAGATGCCCGAATTCACCACCTCCACGCCGTGCAGCAACCCTTCTTCGAGCATTTTCCGGTGCAGGTCCGAGAAGAGGTCCAGGCCATACTTGTCCTTGTCCCACCACCGGTAGTTGGGGTGGTTGTAAAAGATAAAGGCGCCCTGCTTTTTGGCATCGCGGAACGGGGCCAGCAGCTGCTTTTCAGTCGGGTTATCCTTCATCACAAACTTTTTCTTCCCGTCTTTCATGTAATCAGCGGGCAACTTGTTGGCATCCTTTACAAACAGGGCATTGTGGTGATATGGCGTCACGCGGGGAGAGATCTCCACCCCCTGTATCACAAGCACATCGGTCTTGGCCGCCGACTCCGTGGCGATCTGGTGCGACTTGTTGTAATCTTTTTTGATTTCGTCCGGATAGCCTTCGTAGTCGATATGCTCGGTGATCGAGATGGCATCCAGTCCGTCGCGGTTTGCCTCATACAGCCGGAAGGACGGCCACACGTGCCCGTCCGAAAAGACCGTGTGCATGTGGAAATCACATTTCAGGGTCTGGTAGCCCGGGATGTCCGGCAGCTTCACTTTCTCTTCTGCTTTCTTTACGGACTGGGCCTGTAGTTCTGCGCCAAAGCACAGCAAGCCGGCCAGTAACAAGTAAGTAAATTTCTTCAGTTTCATCGGTTATCTTTTGTCAAAAATGCTATCTACCTATCGAAGACGACGCATTGCCTTCTTTGGTAGTAACCATGATGTAATTGCGTATCCGGCGCTGCCCGTAGTGGTCGAAGCGCTTATTATCGGTCGGGTAATTTATCACGCCTTCTCCATTAATCCACATGGTGGTAGAGCCACCGCCGTCCAGGTTCAGGGCGTAGTCCGGGTTAAAGTATTTCTGTATGAACTGGGTCAACTCTTTGGCCGACATACCCTCAGACTTGCCTCTGTGACGCCCATCGACGGTGATGAGCAACACCCGCCCCTTGTCTAAGGTGGCAATGGCCGTGCGCGGGTGACGTACCCCCTGGTGCCGGTCTGGATGTTCGTAATCTAGCTGTTCCAGGGGCTTCTCCTGTGATTTGGCAAAGGTTTCGCCGACAGGATTGTAGTCGAAGATGAGCATCGGCGAGCCGGAAATGATGTTGGCATAGGGCATCTGGCTATAGGAAGCATTATCGCCATAGGCTATACCCATTTGCTTGTTAGCGGCGTCGTAATAAAAAGCCCCTTCATGCTTCCAGAAAAGCCTGTGATCGGCCGGTATGGTCACCGATGTTTTGATCTCGTTATCCGCCTTGAAAAAGGACGAAGATTGCCCGTTCTCCACGAGCTCGTAATAGGTGCCGTTGATGGCCGCCAGGGCCGGCTCGTGTGCTTCCGCTACAGCCGACAAGGAATCCTCCGGGAACACATTGTCCAGCACCAGATCATACTTGCCTGATGCAAGGTCCACTTCCAGTACATTCACGATTTGCGCCGAGGCAAAGGGCTCATAATAGCTGGTGTAGTTATACTTGATAAAGCCGGTCGAAAGGGTGTCGATCTTCCAGCCAACAGTATCCTGGAGGACCGGTTGTACAGTCGCTGTGGCTGGAGTGCCGGATTCCGGTTTCTTGGTCTGGCAGGACGCCATCATAACTGCCGCAAGCGCCAGGAAGCTGAGTTTTTTTAGTGTCATGTTTGGGTTATAAAGTATGTGGTTGGGGAAAGAAGAAAGGAGTCGCCAGGACGGCTGACTCCCTTCTAAATCAAACAATCAAGCAATCTTCTTCAATTCTTTACAACCGTCACTAATAGCCTTCATTTTGCGTCAGCATACCGTTCGACAGGTTGATTTGGTCGCCGGGGATGGGCAGCACGTACTGGCTGGTATTTTGAATGTTGGGCAGCTCCACCGCCTTACCGGTGCGCACCAAGTCAAAAAACAGGAAGCCTTCGCTGAAGAGTTCTCTTCTGCGCTCTTCCAGGACCGCGTTCAGGTAAGCTTCCGGCGTGGCGAAATCAGTTGCCTCGAATGCCTCCACGCCTCTGATCCGGCGGAGCTCGTTCAGGTAAGTAATGCCCTGATCCACCGGCAGTCCCTCTGCACTGATCAGGTACATTTCCGACAGGCGGCTCACAATCACCGGCTGCACATCCCAGTACTTGCTCACGATCACGTTATAGGTTTTGTCAGCATTGTAAATGGTGTCAATGTTCACCGCACCGCGCACGTCGTCCGGGGTGTAGAGCGACTCCAGCACCTCCGTGGAGGGCTGCACAAAGTATGAGCCAGCCCAGGTCGTGCCGTACGGCCAGAACAAACTGGAGAAGCGCAGGTTGGTCTCTGTCTTAAGGTTGGAGAAAGCAAAGAGCACCTCGCGCGAAGCAGCTGTGCTGCGGAAGATACTTCCGTAATCAGCCGTCAGACTCAAACCACTGCTCTGTATAAGAGACTGTGCCAGCTGGGCCGCCTCCGCCTTGTTGCCGCGGGCCAGCAATACGCGTGCCTTCAACGCCGTAGCCGCTTCTTTGGACACGCGCTTGTTCGTGGCTTCCTGCAGCGGTTTGGCCTCGGCGATGGCAAAATCCAGGTCTTTGATGATCTGATCCCACACCTGGTCGGCGGTGTTGCGCGGCAGGTTCTCCGTGGTGTTTTCCACGATGACCGGCACGCCACCAAAGGCGGTTACCAGCTGGTAGTACAGGTAAGCCCTGAGATAGCTCGCTTCTGCCTTTACCACCTTCACGCTTCCCTCCGCTCCCAGTTTATCACAGGCCTCTATCACGTTGTTGGCGCTGTAAATGCTCCTGTACGTGTTTTTCCACAATGACGAAGAATAGCTCAGTCCGTCGTCTACCCCGTTACCGGTGATCAGGCGGCCGTAGGCGCTGTTGTTACCGGAAAGCGGGGTCCAGGTATAGTTGCCACCCCGGATGTCGTTGATGAGGTAGTTGTCCCGCTCCGGGGTAGCGGCGCGGTACAGGCCATTGAGGAAAAAGCCGACATTGCTCTCGTTGATCTGATCAGGCGACACGGCGCTCTCAGGCGTTACATCCAGTTCTTTGCTGCACGAGGAGAAAAGGACGCTTGCCCCCAGGGCCATGCTTAATGCTGCTAGTCTATATGTTCGAAACATGTTATACACTGTTTAAAATTAGAAACTTACATTGATCCCTGCCATAAAGGCGCGTGGCTGTGGCGTCACCAGGTTGTCGATTCCAAAGGAGCGGGCGTCGAGCGAGCTGGAAGCCTCCGGATCGTAGCCGCTGTAACCGGTGAAGGTAAGTAGGTTGGTGCCGGACAGGTATACCCGTGCCTGCTGTATGGCCAGCTTCTTCAGCATGGAAGAGGGCAGCTTGTAACCTATGGTCAGGTTCTTGATGCGCAGGTAGGATGCGTCCTCCACAAAGTAGCTGCTGTTTTTCAGGTTATAGGCACTCTTGGAGGCACGCGGCACATCGTTGCTGGTGCCCGGCCCGGTCCAGCGGTCCTCGTATGTATCTCTCACCTGGTTGTAGTCTCGGCCTCCCATGTGGTCCAGGCCCGAGCGCCAGGCAGCAGCGATCTCATTTCCGAGGGAGAAGGTGGCAAAGAGCGAGATATCGAAGTTGCCGATCTCCACGTTGTTGGTCAGGCCTCCGTACAGGTCTGGCTGTGCGCTGCCGATAACCGACAGGTCGGCTGAGTTGATCAGGTTGTTGCCGTCCAGATCTTCAAAGATCATGTCGCCCGGACGTACCCCCTGCTTCTGCAGGGCCTCTGGAATTTCCTCTAATGTCTGGTACAGCCCAAGCTGCTTATAGCCATAGAAAACGCCCAGCGGCTGGCCCGGAATGATGGCGTTCCAGCCCCCTACCTGAATCGGTTCGTCCCCGATCAGGCTGGTCACTTTGTTTCGGATGGAAGCCATGTTAAGGCTGGTGCTCCAGCGGAAGCGATCCTTCTCCATGTTAACACTGGTAAGGGTAAATTCATGCCCTTTGTTTTCCATGGAGCCAATGTTGGTGGTACGGTGCGTAAAACCGCTGGTAGCCAGCGTCGGCACGTTGTACAGCAGGTCGTCGGTCTTTTTAATAAAGTAGTCGTAAGTAAGCGCCAGACGGCCGTTCAGGAACGAAAGATCCAGGCCGTAGTTCGTCTGCCTGGTAGTCTCCCATTTCAGGTCCAGGTTACCCAGCGAGGTAACTGACAGTCCCGTTTCGGCCCCGTAGTTGTAACCACCGGAAGCCAGTGGCATATAGCTGTAAATGCCGATGCCGTCCTGGTTGCCGGTCTTGCCCCAGCTGGCGCGCAGCTTACCAAACTCCAGCCATTCTGCGGTTGGGAAGAAGTTTTCGCTCGTAAATACCCAGCCTGCCGACACGGAAGGGAAATAGGCGTAACGGTTGTCCTTGTGGAACTTGGAGGAACCGTCGTAGCGCAGCGAGGACGAGAGGAAATAGCGGCCTTTGTAATCCAGTTGCACCCGCCCGAGGTAAGACTCCATGGCATATTTGTTGGCGTCTCCGATTGCCGTTGTGACCGTGGCTGAGGTGATGTGCCTGAAATCATCCGACGGAAACTCCGTGCCCTGGGCATGGTTAAAGTCATAGGCATCCTGATAGTACGTATAGCCCACCATGGCTTCCGTGTTCAGATCGCCCCAGTTCTTGAAGAAAGTCAGCGTATTGTCAATGTTCTGGGACAGGCGGTTGTTGCGAATGTCAATCGTCAGGCCCTTTCCTGATGCGTAAGGGTGCAGGCGGGTCTGGTGCCTGAAACCACGGCCAAATCGAAGCTCGGCATTGTAGGCTGTGTGCCAGGTAAAGTACTTGAGGAAGTTGACGTTGCCGTACAGGTTGATGAGCGCCTGGTAGTTCTTGTCCTCGATCTGGTCATTCTCCAGCACCTGCACGCCGTTGTGGCGCAGGATGTCCTTACCGCCGATGTTAAACGTACCGTCGTCTTTGTAAATACGGTCGTAGGGGCGCTGCTCGAGCGAGCGCTGGAAAAGCGCCGTACCCTGATCACCATTGGGCGCTGAGGAGCTGTTGGTGTAGTTACCGCCAAAACGCAGGCCGAAATTTAGGACTTTGTTCGGGGTAAAATCCAGGTTGGTCCGCAAGGAGTAACGCTCCAGGGCACTGTTCTTCAATAGCCCCTCCAGATTCTGATAGCCAACGGAGGTATAGTATTTCACCGTGTTGCTGGAACCGCTGAACGAGAAATCCGTCTGGTGCGTTGCCGCGCCCTCGTTGATGATCAAATCCTGCCAGTTCACATCGTACGGATCAGCAGGAACGTTACCCAACACTTTACCGATGTCGATGTAGCCGCTCTTGCCCGGGCTCAGGTTCATATCGCGGTTGTAGTTATCCACGGCCTCCTGCTGCAGGCTGATGTACTCCTGCGGGTTAAGCAGGTTCAGCTTTTTAGGCATCATCTGGATACCCGACACCTGGGAAACACTGATTTTCGGCTCGCCTTTGCGGCCCTGTTTGGTTGTGATCAGAATTACGCCATTGGCTGCGCGGCTACCGTAAATGGCGGCCGACGCGGCATCCTTCAGGACTTCGATGGACTCGATGTCGGAAGGGTTAATCAGTGAGAGCGGGTCCTGGATAAACTCGCCGGTGTAGTTGTAGCTGGCCCGCGCTTTGGAGAGCGGAATGCCGTCCACCACATACAGCGGTTCGTTGTCCCCGTTGATCGAGCTCACCCCCCTGATATTCACGCGCGAAGCACCACCGGGCGTGCCGTTGCTGACTGTCAGGTTAACCCCCGCTACCTGGCCCTGCAGCAGCTGGTTGGCACTGGGCACATTGCGGTCGGCTACATCCGTCGGGTCCACGCTGGAGATAGCTGTGGTGATGTTGCGGCGCGTGTTCTGCCCGTAACCGATCACCACCACCTCGTTCAGCTTCGACTCGGCTGTTTTCAGCTTCACCATCAGGGATACTTTCTCCCCTTCCTTTATGGTGTAACCGGTCAGCACATGAGGTTCGAAACCGATGTATCGAAATGTGAAGGTGTACGGGCCGCCAAGCGGCAGCCGGTTGAACGAGAACATACCTTCTGCGTCGGTCGTGGTACCGTTGGTATGGCCCGTGCTTTCGTTTTTGGCCAGCACCGATACACCGATGAGAGCGTCGCCGTTACCGTCCTGCACCACCCCTACGACCTGCTCCGGTGCACTTTGGCCGTAACCACTATGCCCGTACAGGACTGCCAGCATGAAAAACAAAAGAACTTTCGGCCATATCGGCCGGCACTTCCTGATAAACTTAAGTGTCATAATGTATGTGTTTGGATAAAGTTTCCCCCTTACGTCATATTACAATGACGTTTCATCCGTCAGCAGACGGAGCAGTTTCTATGTATTTGGTTATTTCCTTATGTGGTAGCTGTCCTGCTCTTTCTTCATTTTTAGGTCATTGAGGACAGCGATGGTCTGCAGCACCTGATCCAGCGAATCGGTGGTGCTTATTTTGCCTGTAAAACTGATCCTGGCTATATCGGGCTGCCTGTACCGGATGTCGCGCCCGTATACTTTGGAAAGCTCGTCGAGCACTACAGGCAAGGGGCGTTTGCTGAACTCAATCATGTCCCCATCAACGGTCATGCTGCCCTCTTCAACAAAAGGCCGGACAGGTTTCCTTTCAGACCGCTCTTTCCTGGCGATTATGTTGCTGACCCGCACTTCCGGGTTTCCTTTATCTAAGTCAAGCTGCTGGCCTGGGTTCAGGTATACTTCCTTTACCTTCTGCTGAAGCGCTTCGGATGCTGGCTTTACCAATACTTTTCCGGTATAGAGCTGCACCTGCACCGGTTTGCCGCCGCCAGGTGCCTTTACCCTGAATGAAGTACCGAGGGCGGTGGTTGCCAGCCCGCCTGCCTCCACGGTAAATGGCCGCTGGCTATCTTTGGCTACCTTAAACACGGCCTCCCCTTTAAGGTAGATCGTGCGCCGGTCCTCCTGCAGAAAAGGCTGTGGATAGGTGATTTCTGCCCCCGGCATCAGCTCTACTTCCGATCCGTCCTCCAGTACGATAGCTTGCGGCTGTAATGAATGATTCGTTTTTACATCAAATACATCCATTGTTATGGCAGGTGATACCGATACGGGAGCCTCAGCATTCTTGCGGCCCAGGTAAAGCTGCCCAACCAGGAAAAGACCCAGCACGAGTGAAGCAGCAACGGCAGCCTTATACAGGTTTCCATACTTTCTGCCCTTCATCCCGGCTTCGCGCTTTATGTGCCGCAGCATCCTGCGCGACACTTTCTCCTTTAGCCACAGCCTGCTGTTGGATTGCTCCCACGCTGACTCCGGCAGGTGCTCCTCGAGCGCCACCGGGTTTTCCAGCAGATACCGGGCGACAACTCTGGCTTCACTGGCACTGGCATTGTTTTGCAGAAATCGCTCTATCTGACGTGGGTCCATTTTAGTATCCGTACACCTTGAATACGATTCTCAGCAGCCTATCCCTTGCTGGAAACAATTATTTAACATAAGCCGAGCCAAGTCCACAGCAGCACATGACTATGCTTTAGCAGCAACTTCAAATGCTTGGTAGCTTTGGAGAGGTGGTCCTCCACAGTCCTGGTGGAGATGGAAAGCTCCCGGGCAATGTCCTGGTACGAGAGGCCCTGGAGACGGCTGAGCTGGAAAACCCTCTTGCGGACGGGTGGAAGTTTTTCTACTGCCAAGCGTATTTCTTCCTGCAGGTAATGGGCGTAAACGGTGTTTTCTGTAAAGGCATGCTCTCCGGGAAGATCCGCGTGCTGGAGGGCCTCGCGCTCTGTTGCCTTTTTCCGCAGCGTGTCAATGAGCGTGGTGCGGGCTATCCGGAATATCTGAGAAGAGAGGGGCACTTCTTCGGAAAGTCGATCCAGGTGTCTCCAAAGTTTGATGAAGGTCAGCTGCACGAGCTCCTCGGCCATAAACTCGGAGCGCGTCTGCTTTAGGAAGTAGAAGTATACTTTTTGATGGTACTCGTCAAATAGCTTCTCAAACGCGGCTTCATCTGGGGTGGGCCTTATGCTTAACCGGTTGTTACTTTCAGAAGTCATCACGTTGGTAACATTTAATCCTGCACAAAGGAACCAACATTTAAGGAGCGCGTGGGTTAAGTTTCTGTTAAATCAATGTGCAGCACTGCTCTGTTTAGCACGCGGTATGTTCGGGTAGAAACAATGGTAACCATTCCAATAGCAGTACCCCTAATGTATGTAGCCTAAGAACTTGGGATGCCAGCCAGTTAACCCCTGAAGACAGCCCAAAAAGGAACACGCGATACTACTAGTAGCAGCGCATGTTCCTTTTCCCTCAGGTATTATTTGGAAAACTTAGCATGTCTGACCGTACAGTTCTCCGCCATTGGTACAGGTAAAGTATAACTCGTTGCTTCCAAAACAGATACCCTCGACTCTGGCAAATCAGGGAGCGGAACGCAGCATCCTAAGTTCACCCCAATGCAAAAGCCCATGGTCATGGTTGTTGGCGCAAAAGTAGGCCCCATAATCAATTCCCTTACTCTAAAAACCAGATGATTATGGAAAAGACCATTACAACCTCCGCCCTCCCCAGAGTAGCCGAAGTCAAGCTCTCCTACCGCAATAAGGTAAAGCCAGGCTAAAGACCGCAGGTCACCTGCTCGGCCGACTCCTATAAGGTGTTCAAAGAGAGTTAGGACAAAAGCAAACAAGACTTTATGGAGCAGTTCAAGGTGCTGCTCTTGAACCGGGCCAACCGCGTGCTGGGCGTCTATGAGCTCTCCACCGGCGGCGTGGCCGGCACCGTCTCAGACCCCAAGCTCGTCTTCGTGGCCGTCCTCAAGGCCTGCGCCTCCGGCATCATCCTCTCCCACAACCACCCCTCCGGAAACCTAAAACCCAGACAGGCCGACCTGCAGCTGACCAGGAAAATCAAGCAAGGAGGAGAGCTGCTGGACATCAGCCTTGTTTTGAAAATCAAAGCTTGCCCTGACCGGATGTGTTGATTCCGCTTTAGCCGGGATTCCTCCTTTGGGACATGGTTTTAAAACCCTGCAGCTCCTGACCAGTTGTACCTGAACCCCTTTAAAACTGGCAATGGATGCTGGAGTAGCTTTCCCCTTAATTAGGTAGAGAATTGCTAATCCAGCATCCACAGATGCCACGCAGCAGGGCTCGTATCCGCCCTTACATTTTACTGCCTGCCGCCTCATATCAGACGGTCAGTCCTTTTAGGTTGAATCAGTAACCCGGGTTCTGGTCTTCCGGTCCCAGATCCGGGTCCGCCAGAATTTCGCTGTTAGGAATCGGGAACAGGAATTTGTTCTGGTCACTGATACCTAACACTGTTTCGGCCCTGCCAGTCCGTATCAGGTCAAACCAGCGGTGGCCCTCAAAGGCCAGCTCTACTTCCCGCTCCTGTTCCACGGCCAGCAGGGCGGCACTCAGATCAGCTAGAACCAGCGGGGTAAGGTCGGCTCTTTTGCGCACTTCGTTCAGGTCCGACAGGCCGGCCAGCAAGTTGTTTTGCTTCAGCCTGGCCTCAGCCCGGATGAGGTACTGCTCAGCAAGGCGCAGTACAAAGGCACCGTCCTCGCCAGTGGCAATCTTGCTATACTTCTGCCCGTACACAGTCTCCTTGCCATTGTCTACCTGCGAACCCAAAACAGCGCCTCGTGAGCCACCTACCTGTGGGTTTCGTAGATCCTCAATGATACCTGCCGAAGGCTTCCACTCGTAGCGACCGCCTTTGCTGCTGGGCAGCCAGTAGTTGGCGTGCGAGTTCCGGTCAGAGTTGTCGTACACCAGTTCCAGGATGCTCTCTTCGGTAAGCTTACCGGTGTAAAACGCGCTGTAAGGTTTCACCAGGCTGGCCTTGCCGCTGCTGATCACGAGCGTGCTATACTCCTCGGCTTTCGCCCAGTTCTGCTGGTACAAGTATAACCTGGCCTTCAACGCCCAAACTGCTTCCTTTGATGCCCTGGCACGGGAGGTAAGCGAAGGCAGGAAGGATTCTGCCTGATCCAGGTCAGCCAGCACCTGCTCGTAGGTTTGCTGCAGGGTAGCGCGCTTGATGCCCGCACCGCTGTTCTTGTCAATAGTTGGCTTGAGCACGAGCGGCACCCCGCCCCAGGCGCGGCCCAGGTCGAAGTAAGAAAGGGCCCGCAGGAAATATGCCTCCCCCAGGATCTTCTGGCGCTGCGCCTCAGTCAGGTTGCGGTCCTCGATAGCAGGAACTTTGCCGATGAGGTTGTTCGACACATTGATCACCCGGTAGATCTGGCTCCACACCGATTTGATGGAGCTGTTCTCAGCCGGAATGGCGTTCAAATCAAACTGCTGGTAAAAGTTGTAGGAGCCGGACCAGTCCACTTCGTCGGCAGACAGATACGCCAAGGCTGGGTACTCGAAGCCGTAGTAATTGTTGCTCTGCAGTTCGCTATAGGCACCTAACAGGGCCGCTTCAGCGCTGCGTTTGTCGGTGATGGCCTGGGCTGTGGAAACGTCGAGACGCGGTTCTGGCTCCAGGATGTTGTCGCAGCCCGAGAGGGATACCAGCAGGGCCAGCGCGAGTACTTTATAGTTGGTCAATATTTTCTTCATGATGATTGCTGATTAGAAACTAACATTTAAACCTGCCTGGAACGAGCGGGGCTGCGGTACGACGGCGTGGTCGATGCCGCGCACGTTCTGATTGTTGCCGGCTACGTTCACTTCCGGATCCAAGCCGCTGTAGTTGGTTAGGGTCCAGAGGTTAGTGCCCGAGACATACACGCGCAGGCTGGAGATTTTATACTTGCTCAGGGCGGCCGAAGGCACAGTGTAACCTAGCGTTACCGAGCGCAGGCGCAGGAACGAGCCATCCTCGATAAAGCGGCTGCTGGGCAAAGTATAGTTGTTGCCTTTTTTAGTCAGGCGTGGCATGTTGGTCACGTCGCCCGGCTGCTGCCAGCGGTTCAACTGGCCTGGCAGGTAAGAGATGGAGCCGTTACGTGTGCCGCCGTGCTCCATAAAGTAGCGGTTCAGGTTCAGGATCTCGTTGCCATACTCTCCATAGATCAAGGCACCCAGATCGAAATTCTTGTAACGTACCGTGTTGTTCAGGCCACCAAAGAAGTCAGGGGAGGCGTTGGCCACAATCTGGCGGTCAGCCACCGTAATACTACCGTTCTGGTCCACGTCGTCATACACGGCGTCGCCGGTCTGTGGGTCTACGTACAGCTGCTTGTACACCCAGAAATCATACACCGAGCCGCCTTCTTCCATCCGGACCCAATCGCGGGAGTGCTGGTTGATCGGGATCGGGAGCTTTTCAATCTTGTTCACGTTGCGGGCAATGTTCAGGCTGGTGGTCCAGGTGAGGTCCTCACGTTCGATGTTGGTGGTGGAGATGTTGAGCTCTACACCTTTGTTGCTGATCTCGCCCAGGTTCTCGAACACGCTGCTAAAGCCGGTTTTCGCGGCCACCGGTACTTCCAGCAGCAGGTCCTTGGTATACTTGTTATAGTAGTTGGCCTCCACTCTCAGGCGGTTTTGCAACAGCCCCAGGTCCAGGCCGATATTCCACTGACGCGTGGTTTCCCACTTCAGGTCCGGGTTGGCTAGTTGCTGGTGGCTGATGCCCGGCAGGCCTTCGTAATTGCGGCCCGCTCTCCACAGCCCAAGCGAAGCAAAGTCGTTGATGCCGTTCTGGTTACCCGTCACACCAATATTAGCACGCAGCTTGATCAAATCAAAAGGCAGGTCCCGGGCAAAGGCTTCTTCGGAAATAATCCAGGAAGCACCCAGCGACGGGAACACACCCCATCTGTTAGAGGCCCCGAAGCGGGAAGAGGCGTCGGCACGCACGCTGCCGTCGATGCTGTACCTGTCCTTGAAAGTATAGCCAGCGCGGGAGAAGAACGATATCAACCCGTTCTGGCTGGAGTTGGTCGAAGCCGTCTGCAAAGAAGAAGAGGCTATCTCCTGGAAGTTGTCGCTTGGGAAATTGCGGCCAGTCAGCGAGAGGAAGTTGTACTTGGTCTGCTGCACCGTATTACCCAAGATCACGTTCAGGAAGTGGTCGTTGCCGAAGCGTTTGTTGTAGGTAAGCAGCTGCTCGTTGATGAGCGTTACCAGCTTGCTTTCGCTGCGGCTGGCATTACCCGCCGGCAGACCCACGCTGATCTGCGTGTTGTTGTATACTTTGTCGGCATATGCATTGTAGTCGATGCTCCAGTTCGATTTAAGGGTCAGCCCGTCCAGGATCTCATACTCGCCGTAGAGGTTGGAGATAAGGCGGCTGCTTTCGCCCTGTATGTTAAGGTTCTCGATCAGGGCCAGGTGGTTGTCGAAGATTGAGTGACGGGCGTAGCTGCCATCCTCGTTAAACACTGGCAGGTAGGTAGGCACGTACAAAGCTGAGTTAATCACGCCCTGGGCGCTGTCGTCGTTGCGGCTCTGGTTGCGCTTGCTGTACGAAATAGAGGTGCTGGTACCAATGGTCAGGCGCTTGTTTACCAGGTGGTCGTAGTTGAACCGGCCACTGAAACGCTCGAACTCAGCCGGCTTCACAATGCCTTCCTGCTTGAAGTACCCCCCGCCCAGAAAGAAGCGGTTGGATTCGCCGCCGCCCGAAGCCGATAGGTCGTAGCTCTGCGTAGTTGCTGTCTGGAACACATCCGGAATGCGGGAATAGGTGGTCTGCTCTTCCGGCAAACCTAAGCCGCCTTCGCTTCTTGGGCGAAAGGGAAGGGTGGACAGGCTACCCCCATCGTTGAGGTGCGTTTCGTTGATAAGCTCCGCTTCCTGCTGCGCGTTCACGGTTTCATAGATCTTGGGCGCTTCCGCTACGCCAAAATAAGTCTGAAAATTGATGCGCGTGCCGGCATTGGTTTTGCCACGCTTAGTAGTGATGAGCACCACGCCGTTCGCGCCTCGGGCACCATAAATCGCCGTGGCGTTCGCGTCCTTCAGAATTTCGATGCTCTCGATGTCTGCCGGGTTCAGGTCAGCCAGCGGGTTGGTCGTTTGCCCGCCCAGGCTCAGGCCCGAAAGGGACTGGTTGTTGATGAACACCCCGTCGACCACGTAGAGCGGCTCGTTGCTGGCATTGATGGAGGTATTGCCCCGGATACGCACGAAGATACCTCCCCCTGGCGTGCCGCTGGCGGCCGCAATCTGCACCCCCGACGCTTTTCCCTGCAACAGCTGGTCCGGCGACGGAGCCGGTATGCCTTTCAGTTCCTGTGGGTTAACCGAGGTAACGGCACTGGAAACAGCCTTCTGCGACTGTGTGCCGTAACCCACAACCACTACTTCCTCCAGGGCTTTAGTATCTTCCTGCAGGGCTATCGTTATAGGCTGGCCATCTGCTTTTACCTCCCTCAAAGTATAGCCCAGGCTGGAAATGATGAGCGTCTGGCCATTTTCAACAGGCAGGTTAAAGCTGCCGTCCACACCGGTTACGGTACCTTTGTCGGTGCCTTTAATCTGCACGCGGGCCCCGATCAGGGGTTCGCCGGTTTTGGCGTCTTTCACTGTGCCCTGTGTTAGGGCGCTTTGTGCCAGCGCACTGCCACTGAAAGCCAGCAAGAGACCCAGCGAAAACAGCAGCCGCACGAGTTTGGATATAGTATATGTTTGCATTTTAGCGTTAATATTTGGACAAAGTATTCCCATGCTGCAAATGGTAGGTTTGCAGTCAGGACAAATTATAGAAAAGGGTTTATGGGATTAGTGCAACTGCTGCGCTAGCGACAACAGCTGCACATGCGCATTCGCTGGTGAACCGGCGTGAAAGAGGAAGAAATGAACCTCCGGAAAGCATAGGCCAGCGCATAAAGGCACGGCGGTAACTGGGGTAGAGCATTGCCCATGATCAAAACAGGATTAAAAAAATGGGGTTGAAAAAATAATACAAAGAAGCTGCCGCACCGGCCAGGTGCTTTTAGCTGTAAACAGAGAAATGGTTGGAGCTTAACAACAACAGCTATAACAACACATCAGGGCAGCGGGCGCTGCTTCAAATGATAAGACGGTTGTCGAGAATGCTGGTTTAGTGTGCTGTGCGTTCATGCGTTCAATTTATATGTCCCAAAACTGGGCAGGAGTTAGCACCTTTTCAGTATGACTGCTGGTTGCTAGAGGTTCGCTGAGCCTGCTCTCTTCCCTCTTCTTTATAAATCTTGATAAAGATGCTGCAAATGTAAGGGCAGGATTTTTAGTGATGCAAGCTTTTTGTCAAAATTATTTTCGTTTTAAAATTAAATCAGACGGTGCAGACACATCCTGAAAGGCACCTTGCTTAAACACAAAACTACTTAAAAGCAGCTCCTCCCTCCTTTTTCGGGCGAATTACCTGTTTGTTTCCGGTTGTAAAGAACATCCGATTACTGCTATGAGATGTTATTGGTGAAACAGAACTCTAAAAAATATTTGCAATTCTGAATGTCGCGGGCATACCTTTGCAATGAATTTATACCGAAGAAGCGAGAGAGCAGGCTCCATGACCTTCTAGCAACCAGTTGATGAACCAGGTGCTACGTCCTGCCCAATTTTTGGGAACTATAAGTTTTACATCATGCAAACAGTCTACAGCTCCTTTCCGGGGCGCACCAGTTTCTTCACCGCATTTCTGAGCATTACCTCCTACACGCTTTCCTGCTGTTGTAGCAAGTAACCTTCTGGCTTTGGCAGTTGCCGGCCGACACGGCCCGCCCCCCTCTGGACTTTGGTCTTAAGGGATAGGGAATGTCTGGTTGCGTTTGCAGGCTTTCTGCCTGCTACCTCCCCGCTTACCTGCTCCAGAGCCAGCCTTTTAACTTGTTTATTCAGACAAGGCATCTGCGCCTGGTCTTTCTTTCATCCATACTTTAACATCGCCATGCATTCCAACACCCGGAGGCCTGCTTTAGGGCTTCTCTTCACCCTCCTCTTATGGGGATTTGCTGCGCTGCCATTGCTGGCGCAGAACAGCTACTACTTTCCCAAAACCAAAAACTTTGATCCGAAAATCCCTACGCCGGAGCAATTCCTGGGCTACGGCATTGGGGAGCGGCAAACACGCTATGACCGCGTGGTGGCTTACCTGCAGGAGCTAGACCGGGTGTCCGATAAGGTGCGCATCGAAACCATCGGGTATACGTACGAGCACCGCCCGCAGGTGATTGTCACCATCACTTCGCCGGAGAACCACGGCCAGTTGGAGCAGATCCGCCAGGAGCACCTGCAACTAACCAATCCGGCCAAGGCAGCGCCAGCCCTTACCAACATGCCGGTGCTGGTGCACCTGGCCTACAACGTGCACGGCAATGAGTCGTCCAGCACCGAAGTTTCCCTGCTCACAGCTTATTACCTAACGGCCAACCAGGATCCGGAAACCCAACGCTACCTGAAGGAATCAGTGGTTTTCATCGAACCGGCCCAGAATCCCGATGGCCGTGACCGCCACACCAACTGGGTGAGCATGCACCAGGGCAACCCGGCCGTAAGCGACCCCGCCGACCGGGAGCATAACGAAGTTTGGCCGGGCGGCCGTGGCAACCACTACTGGTTCGACCTGAACCGCGACTGGCTGCCGCTGGCGCACGTGGAAAGCCGCAACCGCATGGAGTTTTACCACAAGTGGCTGCCCAATGTGTTCATCGATTTTCACGAGATGGGCACCAACTCGACTTACTACTTTGAGCCGAGCAAACCCTACAGTTCGGAAAACCGCCTGATCCCGCGCAGCACCTACGACGGGCTGAACGTACTGATGGCCAGGTACCATGCCGAGGCGCTGGACGAGCTGGGTTCGCTATACTTTACCAAGGAGCAGTACGACAACATTTACCCAGGCTACGGCTCTACCTATCCGGATTTTCAGGGAGGGGTAGGCATTACGTTTGAGCAGGCCAGTTCCCGGGGCAACAAGCAGGAGAACTCCCTGGGCATGCTCACCTTTGCCTTCACCATCCGCAACCACCTGACCACTGGTTTGGCCACGGTAAAAGCAGCCGTCGAAAACCGTGAAACGCTGCTCAGGCACCAGCGCGAGTTCTACCAGTCAGCCCTAACTGACGGACGCAAGAACGGGGTGCGGGCATACGTCTACGGGGAGAACTACGACGCCACAAGGTTGCGTAAGTTTACCGAGCTTCTGCTGGCCCACCGCATCGAAGTGTACGAGTTGGAGAAATCACAACGTATAAACGGGCAGCAGTTCGAGAAAGGCAAGGCCTACGTGGTGCCAACCGAACAGCCCCAGTACCGCCTGGTGGAGTCGATCTTTGCCAAAACAAAAGAGTTTGACGACAGCGTATTCTACGACGCATCGACCTGGACGCTGGCACTGGCATATAACCTGCCACACGCCGGCCTGAAGACTAAGGGAGCTTTGGGCAAACGCGTTACCGAACTGCCCCCCCGGACGCCGGCCTTGCCGGAACAGAGCCACTATGCGTACCTGCTGGATTGGGCAGACTACAACGCGGCCGGTGCCTTGTACCTGCTGCAGGACAAAGGCGTGATCACGCAAACAATCTTCAAACCGTTCACAGCCTCCACGTCCTCCGGGCCTAAGGCCTACCAGCCTGGCACGGTTACCATACCGGTGGCTTCGCAACAGATCTCGTCCGATTCCTTGTATAAAGTGATAGCAGAAGTCGCGCAGCTAAAGCAGATCAGCTTTGAATCCGTGAAGACCGGCCTGAGCGTGAACGGCATTGACCTGGGCAGCAACAACATCCAGACGCTGCGCAAGCCGGAGGCGCTGCTGCTCACCGGTCAGGGTGTAACAGCCTATGAAGCCGGCGAAGTATGGTTCCTGCTCGACGAGCAACTCCACATGCCTATCTCCAAAGTGGATCTGGCTTCCTTTCCGCGCCTGAACCTGCGCCGCTACAACACCATCGTGCTGGTAAGCGGCGTGTACAACAGCCTCGACAAAGCGTCGGTGGAAAAACTCAAGCGCTGGGTAGCGGATGGGGGCACGCTGATCACCTTCAAGTCGGCTTCGGAGTGGGCCATCAAACAAGGGCTGGCACAGGGCAAGATCATACCTGCCCAAGACACGGCCAGCAAAGCTGCGCGCATCGATTTTGCCAATGCCCGCCCGACAGAGGGAGCCAAATCAGTAGGAGGCTCGATCTACGAAGTAGACCTGGATACCTCCCACCCGCTGGGTTTCGGCTTTACGGACCGCAGGCTTCCGGTTTACCGTAACAGCACCACCATCCTGGCGCCTGCCAAAAACCCGTACAGCACGGTGGCACAGTATACCAATGAGCCGTGGCTGAGCGGCTATGTGTCGAAGGCCAACCTGAACAAGATCAAAAATTCAGCGGCGCTGCTGGTCAGCGATCAGGGCCAGGGCCGCGTGATCCTGTTCTCGGACAACCCGAACTTCCGCGGCACCTGGTACGGCACCAACCGCCTGTTCTTTAATGCTATTTTCTTCGGATCGGTGATTAAAACACCCGGCACGGCAGTGGCAGCCGAACATTAGGAGTCTTGCAGCCCGGAGCGATCACACGATAAGCCATTTGTTGCGTTAACTTCTATACAGAGAGGGGGTGCCTGCACCATAGGTGCAGGCACCCTTCTTATTAATGTCCGTTAGCTGTCCCTGGAGCAACGGGAATAATTTATCCAGATAGCTTGCCGACAAAACAGTACTGATACTTTACTGAGGGGATCCTAGCTATACATTTCTGCAGTGAATACCGGGTGCAAATACACCTTTTATGGACAGTGTAGACGAAGTTATACTTAATTTTAACCCCCGTCACGCTGAAATGGTCACTTGGGAAACTCATTGTGCGGGCTTTGTGACACGAGTATAGTCTTGTTTTCTAATTGACCACTTCTGTTCCCGGAAAAGCCATTCATTTGGAGATAGGTTACCAGCACCGCCCCAGGAATGCATGAAAACAAAAAAGCACTTACAAGTTTTACCTTATAAGTGCTTGGTTTTCAGTGGGCCCAGCTGGAATCGAACCAGCCACCTACTGATTATGAGTCAGTTGCTCTAACCGAATGAGCTATAGGCCCGTTCCGCATCTATAGAATTGCTTCCTTTGATTTGGGAGTGCAATTTTACATATTTGCATTCAATATTTCAAATACTACCAACTATTTTTTTCGTGGACCTGACACAAATCAATAATATCATTTTCGACCTGGGTGGTGTCATCATCAACCTGGACTACAACAAAAGTATAGAGGAACTGCAGAAACTTTGTAAAGCCAATTGCAACATCGCCTACAGCCAAAAAGAGCAGTCGCACCTGTTCGATTTACTGGAAACCGGCAACTGCTCCAACGAGGAGTTCCGCAACGGCCTGCGCGAGGCGTATCACATAGACGCCACTGACGAGGAGATTGACGAAGCTTGGAACGCGATGCTGCTCGACATCCCGCAGGAGCGCATCGATTTGCTTCTGGAACTGGGTAAGAAGTACCGCATTTTCCTGCTGAGCAACACCAACGACATCCACCTGCAGCGCTTCAACCAGATTGTGGCACATAGCTTCACCATCCCGAGCCTGGACTCGCTGTTTGAGAAAACATACTACTCGCACCTGGTAGGCAAACGCAAGCCGGACGCCGCCATTTTTGAGCAAATCCTGGCCGAGAATAACCTGCAGAAGGCAGATACGCTGTTCATCGACGACAGCATCCAGCATATTGAGAGCGCCAACAAACTAGGCCTGCACACGCTGCACCTGCAGCCACCGCTTACCATCAACGCGTTCTTTGCCGATGTGGCAGTCTAACCGGCGGCAATACGGGCTACACCTGCTGCTGTTTTGCCTCACGCTGGTAACTACCACCATTGCGGGGGCAGAGTGGCGGTATGGCAAACTGTTCTTTCTGGGGCCTCAGGGGTTCAGCTGGACGGGCACGCTTTCGTGGGCGGAGTTTTTGGGCGGTTTATACTTTTCGCTGCCCTTCCTGGGGGTGCTGACAGTGCATGAGTTCGGGCATTATTTTATGGCCCGCTACTACCGCATCGCTGTTACGTTGCCATACTACATTCCGCTCTGGTTTGGCATTACCTCCTCCATCGGCACCATGGGCGCTTTTATCCGGATAAAGGAGCGCATTTTCTCGCGGCGTCAGTTTTTCGATGTGGGCATTGCGGGTCCGCTGGCAGGTTTTGTGGTGGCCATCCCTTTGCTGATTTACGGTTTCACGCACCTGCCGGAGCCGGAGTATATTTTCAGCATCCACCCGCAGTATGAGCAGTTTGGGCTGGATTACGCCCAGCATGTGTACCAGCAAGGCTTTGGCAATTTCTCCCTGGGCAAAAACCTGCTGTTTATACTTTTCGAGGAGTATGTGGCTGACCCGGCGCGGATGCCGAACCAGTACGAGATTATACATTACCCTTTCCTGTTTGCCGGTTACCTGGCGCTGTTCTTTACGGCGCTTAACCTGCTCCCGATTGGCCAGTTGGATGGCGGCCACGTGCTCTACGGCCTTATCGGGTACCGTCGCTTTAACCAGATATCCCTTATCTTTTTTGCGCTGTTTATACTTTACGCAGGCCTGGGAGTGATATCGCCTCACACAGAGCCCCTGTGGGACGAAGAATTGCTGGTGGTGTTTGCGCCGTTTGCCTACTGGGCTTTTACCAAGCTGCTGGGCAACCGCAACTATGGCCTGGGTGCCACCCTCGCCATGCTGCTGCTGCAGTACAGCCTTTCGGATTTCTTCCCGGAGCTGGAGTCCTACTTCTGGATATGGCCCTTTTACCTGCTGTACCTGGTCTTTGTGATGCAGCCTGCCACGCCCCGCCTGAAGTATAGCTTGTACCTGGCCGGCGTGATACTGGTGGCACAGGTGCTCATCTCATTTTTATTTCCCGAGGCGGACGGGTACAGCGGCTGGCTGGTATTTGGCCTTTTGCTTTCCCGCGTGATGGGCATTTTCCACCCCTCCTGCCCCGACGAGCGGCCGCTCACGCCCCTTCGGAAGGCACTGGGTATACTTGCTTTCATCATCTTCCTGCTCTGCTTCACCCCTACGCCGTTTATCATAGACTAAGGAAGAAAGGTTGGGAGAACCTGCTTTTATACTTCTGACTGGTCTTACAGCACTACATAAACCGCCAATGAAGTATAGTAGCTATACTTTTGCCTAAAATAAAAAAGGGAGCAGCTGTGATGGCTGCTCCCTTTATACTTTGTTTTATAGGTTATACTTAGCCGTTGTAGGCCAAAATCCCTCCCACCAGGTTGCGCACGTTGCTGAAGCCCTGCTGCTGCAGGAACGCTCTGGCAGAGGCGGAACGGGCACCGGAGCGGCATTGCACAATCACTTCCTCCCCCTTCAGGTCCTCCAGCTCATCCAGGCGCTGTGGCAGCGTACCCAACGGAATGTTCTGTGCTCCGGGTATATTCGTTTCCTGGTACTCCCAATCTTCGCGTACATCTATAATAACGGGAGTTTCGCCTTTGGCCAGGCGCTCCTTCAATTCTTCAACGGTAATATCTGCTGATGCAATCATGGTTTAATGTGTTAGTATGATTTTTCTCGTGATAATAGCTTTTCTATTCTGAATACGCAAAGTATAAACCCCTGGTGGCAACTGCCCTAAGGCAAGCGGCTCCTGCCTGTTTTTATACGTTTGCTGATGCACCTGCCGTCCCAGCATGTCGAATACCTGCACCTGCTCATAAGGCTCGCTCAGGTATACCTCGCCCCGGCTTGGGTTCGGAAACACGCGCATCACGGCGTTATAGCGGTCCTCCTCCAGCCCCAGCGGCACTTCTCCCACCATCACAGGGCGCATCATAATAGCTCCTTTAAAGGTTGTTTCCTCGGCCCATCCACCGGAAGCGGTATAGGTAAACCGGCGGCCTGCGGCATCCTCATTCCTGTCGAAACCGATGTTGATGTAGCGGCTGCCAGGCTGCGTCCAGCCGATGTAGAAGCTCCCTTGCACCCGTACCGGCTGCGTCAGCTCCACTTCGTAAAACCCGTTCAGGGAGTCGGAGTACTGCACCTGGAAGCTTTGCTGGTAAACCGACTCGCCAGGCAGCCCGTTGTCATCGCTCCAAATCCGGAAGGTGATTGCAGTGCCGGAGATGTCCTGCCCCACCCGCGGAAAGTATACCCGGAAGGCCCGCACCTGATCTGCCTGGTTCACGTCGAAGCGCTGGGCCACCTGTGTGTTGGCGGTGCCCAGAAAACTGAACCCGGCCTCTGCCGTGCCGTCGTCATAGGCGTAGTAATCGGCGAAGGTGGTGCTACGCTCGGTGATGTCGTTGGCGCGCTGCTGTGGGTTTTGCTCTTTCGTGTCAAGCCAGATGCCGTGGACCAGCGTGAAGCTGTCGGTTTGCGGCAGCGCCATGTTCTCCAGCCGCGGCGTGCCGTTCACCCGGTATTGCCGGGCCAGGCCCGGCACCAGTGCCTGTTCCCGTAAAAAAGTATCGGCAGCGGTGGCATTTATACTTTTGATGTAGCCCCGCCAGCTGATAGCCCCCGGAAAGTCGCCGAGGTTGTTAAGCGTTGCCCGTACCGTGTCGGCCAGTTCTCCCTCAGGGTTTGCAAGGAATTGGCGGGCGGGCATGGCGGTATAGTTTTTCAGCAGCCTGCTTATACTTTTGCTGATGGCGATGTCGCGGGTGGTGTTCTGGCCTTTGCGCCGGTTTCGGTCCAACTCCACGTAATCCAGGTTCCAGACATCGGCCAGGCCGTTGCGCAGCCCCATGTTGCGGAACCGGAACCTAAAGCCACTGTGAAAAAAGCGTGCCTCCCGCAGCCCTACAAACACCTGGGCAAAATCGGTCACCTCCCCCACCGCCGGCTGGCGCCATACTTCCTGCCATACTTCCGTGTTATCCAGAAACTCCAGTACCAGGTAGCGCTGGTTGTCCTCGGTGCGGTCCGGCACATCGCCCAAGCCGCCCGACTGCCAGTAAAAGCTCAGGTACACCGAGTCGGCTGGTGTGAGGTTGCCTAAAAGAATAGGCGCAGAAGCCAGAGTATCGGAAGGACCCGCCGCCAGGGAGTTAGGGGCATAGGCTCGTCCACGGGTATCTAGCCCATCCAAGGAAGCTACGTTTTTAGTGATGGGGCGCAGCGCGTAGCGGTTGTTGATGAAAACGCCGCCGCTGCTCCACAGCGACATATCCAGGCTATCGTAGCGGGCAAAATCGTCGAAAAAGGGTAAGCTTTGCTCTGCTGCCCGTCGCAACTGCTGTTGCGCTGGTGCAGGTTTATACTTCTGCGTCGGGCGTACTTCCTGCTGCAAAGGCTGCAGCACTACCTGCGCAGAGGCGCCTGTAGCGGCCATTCCGAAGGAAAGAAGTATAAGTGCCAGCTGTTTTTTCATCCGAGGTATAAATTTAAAGCAAAAGGTAGCATTTCCGCTACTTCCATGCAAACCTAAAGGTTGCCCGCAAGCTAGAACGACAGTGGCTGGGGTGAAATTTCAGGCATCTTGGACCGGTATTTATACTTTCGAAATGCCGCTAATTCCATCAGCAGGGGCCGGGGAAAGGAACACACACACACTGCAGGGACGGCAACAAAAAACGCCTGCCATGGCTGGCAAGCGTTCCTATTTATACTTTGATTTTATACTTTGCCCGGGCTTAATCTATTCCCTGCACCGGCTCCTGGCCAGCTACCCACAGGTCCACCAGCTCCCCTACGCGGATTCTGGCGCCCACCTCGGCGTACGGACGCTGCTTCACCACTGTGCCGTCCGGCTCACCTGAGCCCTGCACGTAGAAAATGTTGCCAATCTGCAGCCCCTGCCCTACTAAGAGCACAGAGGCTTCATCCACCGGCATACCTACTACCTTTGGCATCTCAAACTCTGTCTCGCCCAGGCCATCGCCCACATGCAGGTCCACCACAGAACCTTTCGGGATCATCTCCCCGGGCTTCACCTCCTTGCCATCCACAAACTGCTTTAGCACGGCATTCTGCTGCAGGTCCGGCACAAACGTAATCTTGCCCTTGCGCAAATCGTAGCTTTTCAGGATGAGCTCGGCGTTCTTCACAGAGCCGTCAATGAGCTTCGGCATCTTGATCATCGGCGGGTTTTTCATGTTCACCGAGATGTAGATCTTGCGGTTTTCCTTCACCTTCTGCCCCGGCGCCGGGTCCTGCGTCAGCACCTCGAAAGGCTTCTGGTCCGGCCGGTACGTGGAGTCGTTGATGAAGTAGCGCAGACTCTGCTCCTCCAGCACCGCCTCCGCATCGGCCAGCTGCAAACCGGTTATCTTAGGCACCGAAATGCTCTCGCCATGGTTGGTGGTAGAGGGCAGGTAAAAGTAAAAGAAACCTAAAATCAGGGCCGCCACAATAACGCCCATAATAAGTAGATGCATTATAACACCCAGAAATGACTTCGCTTTAAACATGCGTATGTTGGTTGTTGGTTGTTAGTTATTGGTTATTGGAATTTCTTAACGCTCTAACTCCCAAACTCTTTAACTCTCTAATTCTAAATTTCCGCTTTCATTTTGGTGCGCTCCATGCCGTACTGCAGGATGCGGTCGATGAAGTCGTAAGGCTTGTAACCGTTGATGGCGGTCTGGTGGAAGATGCAGGTGGCCGGCGTCATGCCCGGCAGGGAGTTCACCTCGATGATGATTGTCTCCACCTCGTCGTTTTCCAGCACGCGCACGAAAGCGTCGATACGGGCATAACCTTCAATGTTCAGAATCTGTGCCACGCGCCTGAGGTCTTCCTTCACTTTATCGGAAATCTTCTGGCGGCGCTCCGGGTCGGCAGCGTAGCGGGCGGGCGTGATGTTCTGCCCTTCTCCGGCCAAAAACTTCTCCTCCAGCGAGAGCACCTCTCCTTCTGCCAGCGCCTCAGACGCCTCAAATACCTCGTAGCCAACGGTACCGTCCGGGTTATACTTGGTCAGCAAACCGCCGGTGATCTCCAGGAAGTGCTTGGCGCCGTTACGGCTGATGAGCGTTTCCACCAGGAAGCCCACCTTGTTCGGGAACTCCTCTTTAAAGCCCAGCGACAGTGTGCGGGCACACTCGGTATCCAGCTCCTCCATCTCCCGGAAAATCAGCGTCGTGAACGCCTCCAGCTCCTGCCGGTTCTTGATCTTTTTCACGGCAGAGCTACAGCCATCGTCGGCCGGCTTGGCGATAATCGGATACGGAAACTGCGCCTCTATACTTTGGTAAAAAGCCTCCTTGTCCTGCAGCCAGTCCTCTTTCCAGGCCATGGCGTGCTTGGCTACCGGCACCCCGTGCCTGCCCAGGATCTCGTTCGTTTCATACTTGTTGATGGTGATCTGCGAAGAGCGAATTCCGGATCCGTTGTACGGGATGTACAGCTTCTCCAGCTCCTGCTGCAGCGCCCCATCCTCACCCGGACGACCGTGCAGGGCGATGAACACCACATCCACCAGGTTCTTGAGCTGCTCGTACGTGATGCTCTGCGGCTCCTGCAGGCTGCGGCCTGTATACTTTTTCGTTATACTGGAGGCTTCCTCAATGATCTGGGCCAGCACCGGATGCGGCTTTCCGCCCTGCTCAAAGTATAACACCTTCTCCTTGATGTCGTCGGCGTTGTCCTTGAGCATGATGTTGATCGGAATCGAGTACAGGCGGTGTGCCTCGTTGCTTCCGGTCAGGAAGATGGGCAGTGGCTCATACTTTACAGAAGACGACAGCTTCTCGTAAATATTGCGTCCGCTCTCCACAGAAATGTGGCGCTCCGACGAGTAACCGCCCATGATCACGCCCACGCGGATTTTCTCCTGGCGGTGCGCCTGCTCGTCTTTTATACTTTTATCCAGCTGCTGTAAGAGACGCGATAGCCTTACCGTGTCCTTGCCGGTTTTCAGGCGCTCAGCAAGCGAGGTGCGGATAATATAGGTCAGGAACTGCGACGGGTTCAGGCCTATTTCCGCTGCCTGGTGGAAGAAGAACGACGAAGGCAGCATGCCCGAGGTGGTGTTCGGGTCATTCAGGAAGATATTGCCCTCTTCGGTAATAAAGCCATCCAGGCGGGCATACACGTTAAAGCCGAAGTCTTTAAAAAGTTTGCTTGTCGCCTTGCGTATACTTTGGATCTGCTCAGTTGGCAGGTTTATCGGCGTAATCTTGCGGCTCAGGCCTGGCAGGTACTTGGAACGGTAGTCGAACACCTCACTGCCCTTCACAATTTCGGTTGGCGGCAAGGCAATCGGTTCGCCCTGTTCGTCCTGCACCACAATGCAGGAGAATTCCCTGCCCTGGATAAAGGCCTCTACCAGAATCTGCTGCTCGTGCTCCACGTTCGTCAGCGTGATGCTGTCGGTGGCAGTAGTATTAAACGTATGGTTGATGTGGTTGAAAAGCTCCTCGGGGTGGTAGATAATCTGGCCATCCTCCAGCACCACCGGCATGCCGATGCCCTCGCGGATATCCACCAGTTGCTTCATGCTCATCAGCTGCTTCTCTTCGCCCATGGCCAGCCACTGGCTCTTGTAAATGGTCTTGGTAAAGAAGCTACGCTCTACACTGGCCTCAAAGGCATCAAAATTATCTTCTTTGATGATGGATACCCCGATGGAAGAGCCCTGATGCGGCGCCTTCAGCACCAGCGGCAGGTGCAGCGCCGTTTTTACCTCCTCAAAAATCTGGCGGCGGTTCTGCTTATCGCTCCAGTCAGCATACTTGATAATCCTGTAATCCGGGGTCGGGAAGCCGTGCTGCTTGAGCATTTCCTTCTGCGCTATCTTGTCAATCCCGATTGCCGACGGAAGTATACCAGAGCCCGAATACGGGATGTGGTACCACTCCAGTAAGCCCTGGATGCTGCCGTCCTCGCCGTAAGGGCCGTGCAGTGTCAGAAACGCGAAGTCGAAATGGTTCTTGAACTCATTCGGCTGCAAACGCTTGCCTGCTTTAGCTATAATGCGGTCCTGCTCTTCTATGCTCAGCTCGCCCAGCGACTCCAGGTAAATCTGCAAGCCGTGCTCGCTTTCCGGCAGAGCCTCCACTGGCGGGTAGAAGTCGCGGATAGTGCCTTTGTAGATAAACTGCCAGTCGAGCAGAATGAAGTTGCCCAGGCTGTCTACAAACACCGGAACGGCCTCAAACAGAGACTTGTCTAAATTGTCGTACACTGTACGGCCACCCGCAAACGAAATTTCACGCTCGCGCGACGGACCACCGAAGATTATACCTACTTTCATTCTTGCAAAGGTAACAAATGAGGGGCTTAAGTTAAGTAGAATTTAGGATGTTAAAAAAATGCCTTGGTTTATACTTTTAACAACTGCACAAACGCCATTCCAAAAGGGCTTCTGCAGCGGGTGATTTATACTTTGGGGAAGCAAGAGGGGGATGTTTAATGGAGGTGTGATTTGATGCAGCCGGGTTATGCTGTGCCGGGTCCAACCACCCCCTAACCCCTCAGAGCTGCGCTCGCTACCTTCGAACTCCCGTTCTCGGTAGTCTAAGGCGGGGAGTCTGTGATTACTTTGGCTAAAGTATAAGTTCTATAGCTACAGTTCTCGCACGGACAGGTCGCGACCTGTCCCTACAAGTATATACCCACCCCAGCCCCTCCGCGGAGGGGAATTATCGGTTAACGATTAACACCCCTATGGTCCCTTCAAGGGGACAGTTTGTACTTACTACTCACTATGTCATCTCGAACGTAGTGAGAGAGCTATCTGGAATCCTAAAGAGATCTCTCTCGAAGGTCGAGATGACAGTAATAGCAGTAGCTATCGACCTGCTTCCCAGTCCTTGGGTTGAGCGCCTTGTAGATTTCTGGTGACGAACGAAGTGAGGCAGCCCGAGGCACGAGGGCAGGAAATGTACACCGCGCGATGCCCGAGGACGAGGCCTCCCGGCCTTGAGGGAGCCAAAGCCAGAGTTGCAACGTTAGGTTTGTGCGAACTAGAGGATGAACGGAAGCTAGTAAGGATAGCTTGGTTCAAATGGAAGGAAGCAACGGCTAAGGGAAGTATAAACTCAAGTATAAAAGTATGGCCAAAGTATAAATTAGCAGTAAAGAATTATAGCCGAATTATGAAGTATAGCCAAAGTATAAAGTATGGCTTGAAAGACACGAGCCTGAATAATTGCGCCATTTCAGGAAATAACCAACCTAAAAACAGAAAAGCCACTGGCTTTCGGCGCAGCGGCTAATCTACCTTTGGCTATACTTTTTATACTTCTGCTCGTTGCCTACACATACATTACAGAAGTATACTTATCTGCTTAAAACGGTGGTTCCTCGTCAAAGTTGGAGGCCGGGAAGCCACCGCCACCCTCGTTCATACGACTGCCTAAACGGATAGCGCCTGGCGTCTCGGTATCGAAGGTGCTGTTAGGCAGAGCGTTGAAACCGCCCATGCTGTCGCCCCCGAAATCGCTGTCGAGGTTGGTAAACTTAGTATACTTTCCGATAAATTTCAACTGCACGTTCTCCAAAGAACCGTTACGGTGCTTGGCGATGATAACTTCTCCCACGCCGGCTGTCGGGTTGCCCATCTCGTCCTCGGTGATGCCATAGTACTCGGGACGGTACAGGAAGCACACCATGTCGGCGTCCTGCTCAATCGAACCGGATTCACGAAGGTCGGACAGCTGCGGGCGCTTGTCGCCACCACGGGTTTCCACGGCACGGCTCAGCTGCGAGAGTGCAATCACGGGCACGTTGAGTTCCTTGGCCAGCATTTTCAGGGCACGCGAAATCGAGGCAATCTCCTGCTCACGGTTACCACCACCCTTGCCGTCTGCGTTGCCGCTCATCAGCTGCAGGTAGTCAATGATGATCATCTGGATGTCGTACTGTGCCTTGAGGCGGCGGCACTTGGTGCGCAGCTCCCGGATCGAAAGGCCCGGCGTATCGTCAATGTAAATTGGCGCCTCGGTAAGCTTGGCAATTTTATGGTTAAGCTGTGCCCACTCATATTCCTCCAGGCTGCCCTTCTTGATCTTCTCTGACTCCAGCTCCGCCTCCGACGAGATTAAACGATTCACCAGCTGCAGCGAGGACATCTCCAGGGAGAAGATCGCTACGCCCTTGCCAAAGTCCACGGCAGCGTTTCGCATCACTGAAAGCACGAAGGCCGTTTTACCCATCGCCGGACGGGCCGCGAGTATAACCAGGTCAGATTTCTGCCAGCCAGACGTTACGCGGTCCAGCGCCGTAAGCCCAGTTGGCACACCGGTCAGGCCGTCCGACTGCTTCCGCTTCTCCTCCAGTTCCTTGATGGCCTGGTGCATGAGCGAGCGCATGTCGTCGAAGTTCTTGCGGATGTTCGATTCCGATACTTCGTAGAGCTTGGCCTCGGTCTTGTCGAGCAGCTCAAATACGTCTGTGGTGTCCTCATAGGCACTGGTGAGCACCTCGGAGGAAATCGAAATCAGATCGCGCTTAATCGAGTTCTCGGTAATGATACGGGCGTGGTACTCGATGTTGGCCGCCGAGTTCACGCGGGTGGTTAGCTGCGCGATGTAGTAGGCGCCGCCGGCCAGTTCCAGCTCGCCGTGCTCCCGCAGTTCCTGCGTCACCGTCAGAATATCGATCGGCTCCGACTTATCGAAAAGAGAAAGGATGGCCTTGAAAATCCGCTGGTGCGACTCCTTGTAAAAACTTTGCGGTCGCAAAATGTCGATAACCGTAGTCAGGGCGTCTTTCTCCAGCATCAGAGCGCCTAACACGGCCTCTTCCAAGTCAAGGGCCTGCGGCGGCTTCTTGCCCAGCTCCGACACAAGCGGGGCTTTTTTCTGCCATCCGTTGCGGTTGCCCGCAGGCCGCACATTCATTTTCATCTCCTCCATAAGCACAAAGATATATCCTTATATAAGCTGCACCTGAAAAATGTTGTTAAAAGTTGCCCACCCGGCTTTCAACAATGCCAAAAGCGTATGTACACAGCTTATCCACATGAATATACACATATCCACAAAGTATCCACATATTAACGTATAGCTATTTTATTTCTAAGGAGTACTTCTAACTTTGTCTGATTGAGTAAACTTTGTTGCACATGGAGAAGAAGGATTTTCAGCACATACACCTTATCGCCGTTGGCGGTAGCATTATGCATAACCTGGCCCTGGCCCTGCACGATAAGGGCCTGAAGGTGACGGGTTCGGACGACGAAATCTATGAACCGGCCAAAAGCCGGCTGGCCGCTGCAGGCCTGCTGCCGGAGCAGGAAGGCTGGTTTCCAGAGAAACTGGACGCCCGACCCGATGCCGTGATACTGGGCATGCACGCCCGGGCCGATAACCCCGAGCTGAAGCGGGCGCAGGAACTGAACCTTCCCATCTACTCCTTCCCGGAATTTATCTACGAGCAGAGCCGCGACAAGCAGCGCGTGGTGATTGGCGGCAGCCACGGAAAAACCACCACCACTTCCATGATCATGCACGTGCTGCAGCACATCGGGCGCAAGTTCGATTATGCTGTGGGCGCGCAACTGGAGGGCTTCGACCGCATGGTAAAACTCTCCGACGACGCCCCGGTGATTATCATCGAGGGGGATGAGTACCTATCGGACCCTGTTAAGCGGGTGCCGAAGTTCCACCTCTACCACCACCACATCGCTGTCATCACAGGCATCAGCTGGGACCACATCAACGTGTTCCCCGACCCAGATCTTTACCGCGACCAGTTCCGCATCTTTGCCGAAATGACACCGAAAGCCGGCACGCTGATCTACAACCAGGACGACGAGCAGGTGCAGCTGGTGAGCGTACCACGCAACCCGGCCGACATCTCCTACATTGGCTACGGCGTGCACGAGCATAGCATCCGCAACGGCAAAACCATCCTGCATACCAAGAAAGAGGGCGACGTGGAAGTGCAGCTCTTCGGCGAGCACAACCTGCGCAACCTGAACGCTGCCAAGGAGGTGTGCAAGAAGATTGGGGTGAAGGCACAAGATTTCTATGCCGCTATGAGAACCTTTAAAGGAGCCGCCAAGCGCCTGCAGAAACTGGGGGAAACCCCAACTTCCAATATCTACCGCGACTTTGCCCATGCTCCTTCTAAGGTGAAGGCCAGCACGGAGGCGGTGAAAAAGCAGTTCCCGGAGCGCAAGCTGGTGGCGGTGCTGGAGCTCCATACCTTCAGCAGCCTGAACAAGAAATTTATCCCGCAGTATGCCGGTGCGCTGAACCTGGCCGACGAGCCGATCGTGTACTTCAGCCCGAAAACCATTGAGCACAAGCGCATGGAAATGCTCACCGAGCAGGAGTTGAAAGAGGCCTTCCAGAACCCGAACCTGAAAGTATACACCGACTCCCAGGCACTGGAGCAGCACCTGCTGGCGCAAAACTGGCAGAACGCTAACCTGCTGCTCATGAGCTCGGGCACCTATAACAACATCAACCTGGAGGCGCTGACACAGGCGGTTCTGAAAGCTTAGCAACGTATGAAACTACACCTGAAGCGCCCGATCGTTTTCTTTGACCTGGAAACCACCGGCACCGACATCGGCAAAGACCGCATCGTGGAACTGAGTGTTCTGAAAGTGACCCCCAACGGCGAGGAATTCCTCAAGACACGTCGCATCAACCCCACCATCCCGATTCCGCTGGAGTCGAGCCTGATCCACAAGATCTACGACGAGGATGTGGCCGACTGTCCTACGTTCAAGCAAATTGCCCGCGATCTGGACAAGTTTCTGGAGGGCTGCGACCTGGGCGGCTACAACATCCTGCGCTTCGATATTCCGCTGCTGGCTGAGGAGTTTCTGCGCTGCGACATCGATTTCGACATCGAGAACCGCAACATCGTGGACGCCTGCCGCATCTTCCACCAGATGGAGCAACGTACCCTGTCAGCAGCTTATAAGTTCTACTGCAACAAGTCGCTTGACAACGCCCACAGCGCCGAGGCCGACACGGTAGCTACCTACGAGATTTTAAAGGCACAGCTGGAGCGCTACGAGAACGAGCCGTACGAGACAGCAGAGGGCGCAACAGAGTACCCGGTGCAGAACGACATGGCCGCGCTGCACAAGTTCACCTTCCAGAAAACCGCTGACCTCTCGGGCCGCATTGTGTACAACAACGCCGGGCAGGAGGTCTTCAACTTTGGCAAGTATAAGAATGTGCCGGTGGAGGAAGTGCTGCAAAAGGAGCCCAGCTACTACGACTGGATGATGAAGAGCGAGTTTCCGCTTTATACCAAGAAGATTCTCACGCGCATCCGGTTGCGCGGCATGCAGGTAAATTAACAAGTATAAAAACCGAGCAAGTATAAAAAAGAGGCGGCCGCTATACTTTAGCGGCCGCCTTTGTTTTTATACGTGTTAGTTCCGTCTCTTCTTGTCCTCCTGCTCGCGGTTAGAGCGAAGCCTTGGGTTATCTTTCAGCAGGGTATTCCCCTCCGAGTAGCGGTGCTCACAGTTGTTGCCGGGTGCCCGCGAGGAGCACTCGCAACCGGTAATCTGATTGCCCGAGAAGGTGAAGTAGCAAAACCCGCATCCGATAGAGGACCTGCAGATATGCCGGGAGCCCTTGCTGCTTAAGTATAAACTGTTATCGGCGGCAAGGTCCAGCTGCAGGGCCATACTTCTGTAAGCACCGTTCTGCATACCCAGGCCCACCAGGTAATAAGCGGGCTCGTCGTCCTTGGTCTCCTGCACCTTCCGGATCATCACCCTGTCCACGACCGTTCCATCGCCAAACTCTTTGATGAAGGGCTGCATGAGCTGCTCAGAGGGAACAATGTAATCCACCGTATCAAAAACCACCTGCGCCAAAAGCACCCCATCATACGGAATTTCCGCCTCTACCTCCGCTTCGCCCTCCGGGTTCTCCTCCTGAATAAACTCACGGGTGGAGCAGGCCTGGGAGGCCAGCAGCAGAAATAACAGCAGGTATAATAACCCGCCTTTGTTTAGGGTGAGATTTCTTTTGGCTGTGGTCATGAAGTAAGGTTTGTTAGCGCTTGTAGTACTGGAGCGCCTCCGGCATGTACTTTTTCAGGTCTGCCTGTCTGGTTCCGGCGCTCGGGTGTGTAGACAGGAACTCCGGCGGGGCTTGTCCGCCGCTTGCAGCTTCCATCCTTTGCCAGAAAGATACAGCTTCTTCTGGATTATATCCAGCCATCGCCATAAAAATTAAGCCCAGCCGGTCGGCCTCGGATTCCTGCGTACGACCATACTTGAGCAGCCCCAGTTGCGAGCCCACGCCGTAAAGCGAGAGCACCAGGTTCTGCGCTACACCTGGCTGCGAGCCTGCCAGGGCAGAAAGCGTCTGGCCACCGAATTGCTGGGCCAGTTGCTGGCTCATGCGCTCGTTGCCGTGCTTAGCAATGGCGTGGGCAATCTCATGGCCCATCACCACGGCTAGGCCGGTCTCGTTCTTGGCTACCGGAAGTATACCAGTGTAAACGGCAGTCTTTCCGCCAGGCATCGCCCAGGCGTTTATCTGGTCATCCTCAATCAGGTTAAACTCCCACTCAAAGCCAGCCAGCTCATTCTGCAGGCCATTGGCCGCCATGTACTGTTCCACAGCCCGCTGCACGCGCTGCCCCACGCGCTTGACCATGGCAGTTGCCTGGGCGTCGCGCGAGAGCTTACTTTCACTAATCACCTGTTTGTAGGCAGCATAGCTCTGCTGCTGCATGGCCGCATCCGACACCAGGCTGAACTGCCGGCGACCCGTGATTGGCACCGTGGTACATGCGACCAGCATGGTCACTGCCATTGTAAATGCAATAATTTTCTTATACATCGTCTTTAATGATTTAGTGGCTTTCAGAAACCGGTGTCAAATTTTGAACCAAATTTCCGGAAATTCCACGCAATTATATGAACTTATTAGCATAAACCTATACTTAAAACACCGCTACAAGCGTTCTAAGCCTGCATAGTCAGGGTTTTAGAGCTCAGTTTACAGACGGTTATACGGCTGCGCTGCGCTCAAAAGTTGTACCACTGCAAGCTTCTGTGGTTTATATCAAACACAGGCTGAAGCAAGTATAAAGAGCTCGATTGCGGTGCTGCAGGTGGCAGAATTATTTTACCGATTTTGCTGGGGCTCTCCGTTTTAAGTCCTATTTTTGAAAAGAGAACTGAAAACACCCTTTACATGAAGATAGTAGCCATCGGCAGAAACTACGCCGATCATATTGCCGAACTCAAAAACGAAGTGCCCGATGAGCCCGTGATTTTTTTTAAGCCAGACACGGCCGTGCTTCGGAACAACGAGCCTTTTTATTACCCGGAGTATACCAACGATGTGCACCATGAGGTGGAACTGATCCTGCGCATCAGCCGCGAGGGCAAGAACATCGACCCCAAGTTTGCCCACAAGTACTACGATGCCATTGGCCTGGGCATAGACTTCACGGCCCGCGACCTGCAGGCCAAAGCCAAGGCCAAGGGCCTGCCGTGGACGTTGGCCAAGGGTTTTAATGGCTCTGCCCCTATTTCCGAGTTTCTGCCGCTGACCGAGTTTACGGACCTGCAGAACATCAACTTCAGGCTGGACGTGAACGGCGAGACCCGGCAGCAAGGCAACTCAAAAATGATGATGAACTCCTTTGACGACATCATCGCCTATATTTCAAAATTCATCACCCTGAAAAAGGGCGACGTTATATTTACAGGAACACCAGAGGGCGTAGGCCCGGTAAAAATTGGAGACAGGCTGGAAGGATATGTTGAAGACAAGAAACTCCTCGACTTTGAAGTTAAGTAAAAAGCAATTCGCCACAGCCCTACTTGCACTCTTTACCACCTGTGGCGCGATGGCGCAGATGCCGGCAGAGCCCCCTATGCCTGCCCCGGCAGATTATTTCCTTTTCCCGATAAAGCCGGGAGAGCGCAATTACCTGTCTGGCACGATGGGTGAGATACGCTCGAACCACTTCCACGGCGGCCTCGATATCAAGACCGACCAGCGGGAAGGGCTGAACGTATATGCCGCTGCCGACGGGTACATCTCGCGGGTGAAGCAATCGACCTATGGCTATGGCAACATCATCTACGTGACGCACCCCAACGGGCTGGTGACTACCTACGCCCACCTGCAGTCGTTTTACAAGCCTTTGGCCGACCACATGCTGCAGAAGCAGTATGAGCGGCAGACCTTTGAGCTGGAGCTTTTCCCGGAGCCGGGGCAGTTTCCGGTAAAGCGCGGCGACGTGATTGGCCTTTCCGGCAATACCGGGGGCTCGGGTGGCCCGCACCTGCACTTTGAGATCCGCGACAAAGAGGACCGCCTCTACAACCCGCTGCGCTATACTTTCAAGGAGGTGATCGACACCACCCCGCCAGATATTTATAGTATAGGCATCTCGCCGCTCAACATCCACGCCCGCGTGAACAACGAATTTAGCAGGGCCGAGCTGCGCACCACGAAGGTGGGCAGCAATTATACGCTGCCCGACACGGTATACGCCCACGGCCTGGTGGGGCTGGAGCTGCAGACCATCGACCGCCTGGACGGCGCCACGAACAAGAACGGCACGCAGGAGGTCACGCTGTTTGTGAACGGGGAGCAAGTGTACACGCACTACATCGACCGGGTACCGTTTGAGCTGTCGCGGCAGGTGTCGCAGCACATTAACTATAACCAGTACCGCAAAAGAGGCAGCACGTTCCAGAAAGCTTTTGTGGACCACGGTAACGACCTGCCACTCTACCAGACCAACGACCAGGACGGCCGCCTACGGGTTCAGCCCGACCAGGTGTACCAGGTAAAGCTGGTGGCCCGCGACTCGTATAACAACGCCTCCACCTTGAGCTTTGTGCTGAAGGGACAGAAGCCGACCTTCACGCAAACCAAGTCTGCCACCGTGAAGAAACCGGCCATCAGCGGCTACGAGATCATCGGCAATGTACTAAAAATAAGTGCTGCCGACACCAGCAGCACTCCGCAGAACATCGAGCTGTTTGTGGGAGGCCAGGATCTGATGTTGGTGCCAAGCTATGTGCGCAATTCTGTGTCGGTAAGCCTTTACGACCTGCGCGCTGGCCTGCCCGACTCCATGCGCTTCTGCGGGCTGAAGACCAGCTTTGGGCTGGAGCAGATGGTGCCGCCGGCACAGGATTTCCAGCACCGCAACGAGTACCTGCAGCTGAGCTTCGACAAGCAGTCGCTCTACGACACGCTATACTTGCAGACCAGCCTGGAAAACGGCGTCTATACTATCGGCGATTATTTCACGCCGCTGCACAAGGCCATTAAGGTGACGTTGAAAGCTGACACCACCGGGCTGGACAAGAGCAAGGCAGCTGTATACTTCCTGGGCACCGGCCGTGGCCGTGGCTTTACCGGCGGCAAGTGGGAGGGCAATACCATCACCTTCACGACCCGCAACATGGGCAAATTTAAAGTGATGGAGGATACTAAAGCCCCCACCATCCGGCTCCTGAGCAAGAGCAGCAAGGGCATCAGCTTTAAGATCTCAGACGATTTGTCGGGCCTGAACTCCTACAATGCCTGGGTCAACGGCCAATGGCTCCTGATGAAGTATGAGCACAAGCAAGCCACCATCTGGTCTGAGAAGCTGGATAAAAATGTACCTTTGTCCGGGGAGGTAGTGCTGAAGGTAAAAGATAACGCCGGCAACGAGGCGGTGTATAAAACGACTATTTAAATTTTAAAACCCGAATCACGACACACGTATCACGTAACACGACTATGATACTTGACTCATAGACAAGGGATAATTGGTAAGCCCACGTTATGCAGCTCTTTTGTCCTTTGTCACAAAGTCTGATGTCCAGAGTCGTGCTACGTGATACGTGCTACTTAATACGTAAAAAAACTATGCAACTGAACATCGGAGACAAGGCTCCTGAATTTGAAGGGAAAGACCAGAACGGCAACACCGTAAAGCTGAGCGACTACCGCGGCAAAAAGGTGATTTTATACTTCTACCCCAAGGACAACACCAGCGGCTGCACCGCCCAGGCCTGCAACCTGCGCGACAACTACAACGACTTGCAGCAAAAAGGCTACGAGGTGATTGGGGTAAGTACAGACAGCGAAAAATCGCACCAAAACTTCATCAGCAAGTATGAATTGCCTTTCACGCTCATCGCCGACACCGACAAGAAAATTGTGGAGCAATACGGCGTGTGGCAGGAGAAGTCGATGTACGGGCGCAAGTACATGGGCACCATGCGCTATACCTTCGTGATTGATGAAAACGGCACCATCCAGGACATCATCACCAAAGTAAAAACCAAAGAGCACGCCGCCCAGATAGTAAAGTAAAAACAGAAAACGCAGCCGCTCCCTTTCGCAGCTGCGTTTTTTTGTTATATTTGACCACTTGTAGAAGTATGGCTTCTGCAAAGTATAAACCAAGGCTGCGCCCGGTACATCCTGTAAAGTATAAAAGTATGGACTGCCCGGCCACGCCACAATAAATCATTTAAGAACCAACATTTAATCGAACGTGAATCCACATAACCTAAGCATCGAAGAGCTGAAGCAAAAGGCCGCACAGGTGCGCCGCGATATTGTGCGCATGGTACATGCCGTTAACTCCGGCCACCCCGGCGGCTCGCTCGGCTGCACCGATTATTTCGTGTCGCTATACTTTAAGGTGATGAACTATAGCACCGATTTTACCATGGAAGGCAAAGGCGAGGACCTGTTCTTCCTGTCTAACGGCCACATTTCGCCGGTATGGTATAGCGTGCTGGCCCGCGCCGGCTTCTTCGACGTGAAAGAGCTTGCTACCTTCCGTAAACTGAACTCCAGGCTGCAGGGCCACCCTACCACGCACGAGGGACTTCCGGGCATCCGGATTGCCTCCGGCTCGCTGGGACAGGGCTTATCGGCGGCCCTCGGCGCCGCGCAGGCCAAGAAACTGAATAACGATGACAGCCTGGTATACGTGCTGATGGGTGACGGAGAGCTGGAAGAAGGCCAGATCTGGGAAGCTGCCATGTATGCCGCCCACCACAAAGTAGACAACATCATCGCCACCGTGGATAAGAACGGCCAGCAGATCGACGGCTCTACCGACGAGGTGATGAGCCTGGGTGATTTGCGCGCCAAGTTCGAGGCTTTCGGCTGGCACGTGCTGGAGGCCGACGGCAACAACTTTGAGCTACTGCTGCCCGCCCTGGACGATGCCAAGGCCGCTACCGGCAAAGGCAAACCGGTGCTCATCCTGATGAACACCGAGATGGGCTTTGGCGTGGACTTTATGATGGGTTCGCACAAATGGCACGGCGTGGCCCCTAACGACGAGCAGCTGGAGATAGCCCTGCAGCAACTGGCCGTAGAGCAAGCTTCCGACTACTAAGCTAGACGTTAGCACCTGGTTCGCCGCCCCTCAACTGGTCTTACGCGCATGCTACGCTGGAGCAAAAGTATAGCCGCCATCTTTGTATTGCTGATACTTTCAGCAACGGGAGGCGCTTTTGCCCAGGAGAAAAAGCCGCAGCCCAAAACGCGTATCCTCTTTTTGCTCGATGCTTCGGGCAGTATGATGGCCAAGTGGGAAAACAGCGACCGCATGACGGTAGCTAAAAACCTGCTCAGCCATCTGGTGGACTCGCTCGACCGTTACGATAACGTGGAGGTGGCGCTGAGGGCCTACGGCCACCAGTTCGGGCGCGAGCGCAACGACTGCAAGGACACGAAACTGGAAGTGCCTTTCGGGGAGGATAACGCCACGGCTATCAAAAAGAAGCTGGACGCAATTGTGCCGCGGGGCAACACCCCCATTACTTACTCGCTGCAGCAGGCAGCGGGCGATTTTCCGGAGGACCGCTCACGCAACGTGGTCATCCTGATTACGGACGGGCTGGAGTCCTGCGGCGGCGACCCTTGTGCTACCTCGGAGGCTCTGCAGAAAAAGCGTATTTTCCTGCGTCCCTTCGTGATTGGCATCGGCATAGAGCCGCAGCAGGAGCAGCAACTCGACTGCATCGGGCAGTACTTCAACGCCGCCGATATCAAGACCTTTGAGCGGGTGCTGAGCGAGATCGTGACGCAGACGCTGAGTCAGACCACGGTGAGCGTGGAGCTGCTTGACGAGCAGAACCGCCCGCGCGAGACTGGCGTGAACATGACCTTTGTGAACGCCATGACCGGCGAGGCAGAGTATGATTACGTGCACTACCTGGATGCCAACGGCAAAACCGATGTGCTGGACGTGGACGCGCTCCTGCCCTATCACCTGGTGGTGTACACCACGCCACCTGTGGTAGAGTCGAACCTGAAGATGCAGCCGGGCAGGAACAACGTTATCCGGGTAAAGGCGCCGCAGGGTGAGTTATACTTGCGCCAGGATGGCCCATCGCCCTACAGGTTGCTCAACACCATTGTGCGGCAGGCCGGATCGGACAAAACGCTGCATGTGCAAAGCTTCGGCGAGCGCCACAGGTACCTGACCGGCAAGTATGATTTGGAGATCCTGACCGTGCCGCGCATCATGCTCCGCAACGTGGAGGTGAAGCAGGGCGAGACAAACACGATCACCATTCCGCCGCCGGGGCAGCTGGCCATCCCCTCGCAGGTGCAGGGCTACGGCAGCGTGTACGAGCTGCACGAGAGCGGCGCCCAGCGCTGGGTGTGCAATCTGCCGGAGGAGAACAGCAAATTAACCATGCCCCTGCAGCCGGGCAAGTATAAACTGGTGTACCGGATGAAATCGGCCCAGTCGAGCAAGTTTACCTTTGTGCAGGATTTTACCATCCGGTCCGGGGCGACGACGACAGTAAGAATTTTTAACCGATAAAGCGGGGCAAGCTGGAAGTATAAAGCCGCCTCCTGATCAGCTTTAAGAAAAAACATACAGATGAAAGAGTATACTTATACAGAGAAAAAAGACACGCGTTCCGGCTTCGGCGATGGCCTGTTGGAATTGGGCCGCCAGAACCCGAACGTGGTAGGCCTGTGCGCCGACCTGACCGGCTCGCTGAAGATGAACGCTTTCCAGAAAGAGTTTCCGGAGCGTTTCTTCCAGGTAGGCATCGCCGAGGCGAACATGATTGGCCTGGCCGCAGGTATGACGATCGGCGGTAAAATTCCTTTCGCTGCCACGTTTGCCAACTTTGCCACCGGCCGCGTGTATGACCAGATCCGCCAGTCTGTGGCCTACTCGGGCAAGAACGTGAAAATATGCGCCTCCCACGCGGGCCTTACGCTGGGCGAGGACGGTGCTACGCACCAGATCCTGGAAGACATCGGGATGATGAAAATGCTGCCCGGCATGACGGTGATAAACCCTTGCGACTACAACCAGACCAAGGCGGCCACCATCGCCATTGCCGATTATGATGGCCCGGTATACCTGCGCTTTGGCCGCCCTGTGGTGCCTATATTCACCCCTGCCGACCAGAAATTTGAGATTGGCAAGGCCGTGATGCTCAACGAGGGCACCGACGTGAGCATCTTCGCCACCGGCCACCTGGTTTGGAAAGCCATACTTGCCGGCAAAACCCTGGCCGAGAAAGGCATCTCTGCGGAGATCATCAACATCCATACTATCAAGCCGCTGGATGTGGAGGCGGTGCTGGCCTCCGTGGCCAAGACCCGCTGCGTGGTAACGGCAGAGGAGCACAACCGTCTCGGCGGCCTCGGCGACAGCATCGCCCAGGTGCTGGCAACGGCACACCCTGCACCGCAGGAGTACGTGGCCGTGGACGATACCTTTGGCGAGTCTGGTACCCCGGAGGAGTTGATGGAAAAGTATGGTTTGACGGAAGGCAACATTGTGGCCGCCGCCGAGCGTGCCATCAGCAGAAAGTAAACAGATCCTATACAAAAGCGCATAATTAGAGCGGGAGGTACGGCGGTATCTCCCGCTCTTTTTTGTATACTTGCTCTTTCCTCAGGCGGAGTATACCCCTGAGCCCGCTACCCCTGATTACCTGGACGTTCCTTTGGAAGACAAAGAGTTACTCGAGAAATTCGCCCGGCCCGAGAGCCGTAACATGGCCTTTAACCAGCTTGTGCGCAAGTACCAGGAAAAAGTGTACTGGCACATCCGCAAGATGGTGATCGACCACGACGATGCCGATGACCTAACACAGGAAGTGTTTGTAAAAGTATGGAAGAACCTGGATAACTTCCGCCAGGATGCACAGCTTTATACCTGGATCTACCGTATTGCCACCAACGAGTGCCTTTCTTTCCTGTCGAGTAAAAAAAGGAAATTCTTTCTGCCCCTCAACGACGTTACCGCTGAACTGATGGAGAAGGTGGAGTCCAGCCCCGAGCTGGCCGGCGACGAAGTGCAGAAAAAACTGCAGAAGGCCATCCTGCGCCTGCCCGAGAAACAGCGCCTGGTGTTTAACATGAAGTACTTTGATGAGCTGAAGTACGAGGAAATGTCGGAGATACTGGGTACCTCGGTGGGCGCCTTAAAGGCCTCGTACCACATCGCGGTAAAAAAGATTGAAGAATTTCTGAAGCAGGATTAAACTATTGGCAGTGTACCCCATCTAACGTTTAGAGTTGACTATGATGAAGAAAGATTTTAAGCTCAGCGACATTCCCAAGCGCAACCCCTACCAGGTACCGGAAGGCTACTTCGACCGGCTGCCGATGCAGGTGATGGAGCGCACCGCCGCCCGGGAAAAAGCAGGCTGGCTGCCCAACCTCTGGCAGCCGCTGCGCCTGGCCATGGCTCCGCTGTTGCTGTTGCTGCTGGTGTTTGTGGGCGTGTATTACTACAGCGCCTTTAACGGGCAGGACAAGGTGCTGGTAAACCTGGCCGCCGTTCCGGACACTGAGATTATGAATTACCTGAGCACCTACGCTACACTGGAGACAACGGACTTTGTTGAGCTGAACACCCTGCGGGAGCAGGATCTGCCGGCTGATGTATTAAACATAAGCGCCCAGACCGCCGAAGCGGAACTGGAGTACTATAACCTGAATACCCTTGACTACTAATTCACCCATGAAGCGTTATACCTTATTTTTATTTTTCAGCTTTATGCTGATGCTGGGTAGCGTTGCCGCTAATGCACAGGACAGCCGCACAGAGAACGTAGAGGCAGCCAAAATTGCCTTCCTCACGGACAAAATGGAGCTGACCGCAGAGCAATCCCAAAAGTTCTGGCCCCTCTATAACGAGTATGAGCAGAAGCGCCGCACCCTGATTAGAGGTTACCGCAGCGGCTACCGACAGGACGTAGACGCGCTGAGCGAGCAGGAGGCCAAGGCCCGCATCGACAACATGTTCCTGACCAAGGAGAAAGAACTGGAACTGGAGAGAGAGTACGCCTACAAGTACCTCAAAATCATTTCCAACAAGCAACTGATAAAGTTATACCGTGGCGAGCGGGACTTTACGAAAATGCTGCTCAAACGCCTTGACGAGAAGCGCGCGAGCAACTAAGTATAAATTTGGCTAAAGTTGAGAACGAAGAGGGCGCTACCGCAAGGGGCGCCTTTTTCCATTTCAGGTGAACGTATAAAGCCCGGTGCAGTTCAGCATCCGGGCTTTATACGTTTAGTACACGTCCAGCAGGAAGTTCAGGTCGTCGGTTGGCTTAAACTCCATCGGCTTCTCGCTTTGCAGGAACACGCGTGCCGAATGCGGCCCGAGCAACTGCATTTTATCCCCCTGCACGCGCAGCATGCTTCCCTCACGCAGCCCCACCACCGGCTGGCGGTTGTGGTGATGAAACTCGGCAATGCGGGTGTCGCGGGTTTCGCCCATGTGCGTGGAGTTGGGGTCCGGGTCCAGGAAGTGTGGGTTGATGTTAAAGGGCACCAGTTGCAGCGCATCAAAGGTCTTCACGTGCACGATGGGCATGTCGTTAGTGGTGCCGATGGTCCTGCCGGCCACGTTGGTGCCGGCGCTGGTGCCGATGTACGGCATCCCCTTCGCAGCACGCTCCTGAAGCGCGTCTACCAGCTTGTTCTGGTACAGCTGGCGCAGCAGCACAAACGTGTTGCCCCCGCCGATAAACACGGCCTCGGCCTCTTTTACCGCTTTCACCGGGTCATCGTACTCATGCACACCGCTCAGGCTGATGCCCCATTTCTCGAAAGGCTCGCGCGCCTTGGCCGTATAATCCTGGTGTGAGATGCCGCCCGGGCGGGCATAAGGTATAAATAAAATGCTGCTCTTACCCTGTAGCAGGGCTTTTATCTCCTCCTGCGCATGCTCCAGGTAACCGGTGCCATACGTGGTAGAGGTGCTTATTAAAAGTAGGTTTCTGCTCATACCCAAAGATAGGGATTTTGCAGCTTTGGTGAAGGGAGGAATAGATGTATTGGAGGAAACGCCAGGTTATGCGGTCGGCATTAAAGTATAAACACCTGCCGGTCTGGCGCAAGCGTGCCAACAGTGGCGAAGGGTGGCCACTAAAGAGTTTGGAAGTATGGCACTTAAGCCAATTGTAAAGTATAAACCTGGGGCAAAAGCTCAGGAGCATGCACTCCCTCATATAGTATGAGGGTAGGTTCTCAGAAAAGGTACCCTGAAACGCATCAACTGCAGCCCTTTCAGTCCCTGTCTTTCTTCTGGGGTTTGAGCTTTAGCTTGATGGTTTCTAGGTAAGGCTCCAGCTGGCGGTTGCTGGTGAGGGCACGCACCAAGCCAATGCTCTTCAGGTCGTAGAGAAACCAGAGCTCCACATAAAAATCATAAAGCCAGTAGAGGTCTATTTTGCACCAGCCTTTGATACGGTGATGTATGTAGTGGCCGTGGTCAAGGGCCAGGGTTGCCTGCAGGTGCGGCGGCAACTCGTTAAATTCTTCGGCACTCATGGGTAAAAGTCTCCTCTGCTACACTATCCAACTAAATTAAGTTAAAAAAAAGGCTGCGCGAGGCAGCCTTTATAGTTAAACGTAAGTTTCAGAATTTTGGTCTAGTTCAGGTGAAGTGTAAACAGCTCAAAGCGAGAGGAAGCAAAACTCCAGTGTGATGTCGAAGGATGAATTTCTACCCCATCCTCGTCCATGATCGTAACTGCAAACCCGTCGCCCGTGTTAAGGGGCTCCGTGAAGTGCTTCACCGGGTAAACCTTTCCTTCCTCAATCCACTCCTCCGGCTCAAAGGCTGGCAACGACGCATCCACGCACTTTGCGTAAACGGCCATATAGCTTGGGGGTACGAATAAATTAACCATATCAGTAAGTAAACTTTTCCTTAAATTAAATAATTCCTGCAAACCCGCAAATAGCAAAGCAAATTTTGCGGGCGGCTACTTTACCGGCACAAAAAACGTGCCCTCATGGGGCAGAGCCACAAAAATAGGTAATGCACCAATTTTGGCAGCTTTCGGGGCAGATGTTTCGTAAGTACAGGTTCAGGTTCATTCTCAAAAAAAGAAACAAACTTATGGCAGCAACATCAGCGCAACACGCTACTCCTAAAAGACACACCTTCCCTGTTGCCCCCCGAGTTTGGGGCCTCAAGACTGTAATGGTAAACTTATACTTTGTGGCGAACCCCGATGGCTCGTGGGTGCTGGTGGATGCGGGCATTCCCGGCAGCGCCAACAAGATAAGGGAAGCCGCCGCCCAGACCTTTGGCCCTGACAGCCGGCCCAGCGCCATTGTGCTCACCCATGGCCACTTCGACCACGTGGGGGCTGTAAAGGAGCTTGCCGAACTCTGGGCTGTTCCCGTCTACGCTCATCCCATGGAGTTTCCGTACCTGACCGGCCAGAGCAGCTATCCGCCACCAGACCCAAGTGTGGGTGGCGGCGCCATGGCCTACCTGTCGTTTGCTTACCCTAAAAAGCCGATAGACATTAAAAGCCACCTGGAGCTGCTGCCCAAAGATGGCACCGTGCCGGGGCTGGAAGGGTGGCACTGGATCTATACGCCCGGCCACACACCGGGGCACGTGTCCCTTTTCCGGGAGGAGGACCGCCTCTTGCTTGCCGGAGACGCTTTTGTGACCCGCCATGGAGAGTCGGGCCTGGCTGTGATTATGCAGAAACGTGAGGTGCACGGCCCGCCCGCTTACTTTACCCCCGACTGGGGCTCCGCCCATCATTCCGTGGAGGCCCTCTGCGACCTGGATCCGGAAATTGCCGCGACCGGCCATGGCTTGCCTATGACCGGCGAGGAACTGCGCCAGCAGCTCAAGCGCCTGGTGCAGGATTTCTGGCTGGTGGCCGTGCCCAAGCATGGGCGCTACGTGCACGAGCCCGCCGTGGTGGATGAGTATGGCGTGGTGTCGGTGCCGCCGGCTGTCAGCAACCCGGTGCCAACCGTGCTGGCCGTGGCCGGAGCCGTGGCATTGGCAGGGGTGGCCTGGGCTGCCATGAGCAAGCGCAACAACAGGAAAGGCTATAGCCACAGCAAAAGGTCAAGGCCTGGTGCAGGGCAGCGGCCCTACTCCCACAACCGCGTGCTGCGCGACACACCGGCCGCGATAGACCCGGACTACACCAACCCAACGGATCACACTAATAATTATCCATAAAAAAGAGAGGGCCAGGAAGTATCATCCTGGCCCTCTCTTTTTTTACTTTATACTTTGGCTTAGCTACCTGGGTGGTTCTTTCTGCCCGATCCGCTCTTTTTGCCTCCGCCGTCCTGCTTGTTCACGGTGGCCCAGGCGCGCTTTTCAGCCTCTTCCTGGCTCACACCTTTCTTTTGGTAGCCCTCTTCTATATGCTCTGCCTTGCGCTTCTGCTTGTCAGTATAGGCTGATTTATCTCCTCTTGGCATAATATCTCCTTTCGGTTAAGTTATACAAACTGATACCGTATTCTCCGGCTCATACCCTTTTACGAGTACATTGCTAAGAATGGCGACATCTGCCCGAAATCAATCAGTTTGAATTGTAGGCCTGGTAAGTATAAATTAGCTGGACAGACGAAGCCTATACTTTAACGGGGAGCTTTAGAGATACACCAGAGACTTTACCAACCGGTGCAGCGCATCCAGGTATAGGCGTAAGGTTTAAGCTTATACTTGGGCGGGTGTTATCACGGCTGTTGGAAGTATAGCCTGAAGGTGGACCCCTTGCCCGGCACACTGTCGAGCTCGATACGGTCTCCGGAATTGTCGAGGATGCGCTTCACCAGGTACAGCCCCATTCCGGTGCCCTCCACATGCGTGTGCAGCCTCCTGAACATCGAGAAGATCTTCTGCTTATACTTCTCATCTATACCCAGGCCGTTGTCCGACACCTGCAGTACATACCTCCCACCCTGCAGCTCTGTTCTTATTTTAACGACTGGCCTCCGATCCGGGGAGGAGTACTTGATGGCATTGGACACCAGGTTAAAGAGTATACTTCTGAGGTTTTTCCGGGAGTAGCTGAGCTGGTCAAACCCGGATAAATCTCTCTCAACCACTGCGTTGCAGGAGTAAATCAGGTTCTCCAGGTTTCCTTCCACCTCATCCAGCATTTCGGCCAGGTATACCTGCTCCACCTTGTTTTCCTCATGCTGTATCCGCGTCACATCGGTCAGGTCAAGTATAATGCTGTTCAGCCTCGTTATCGAGTTCTCGATGCGGCTGAGTACCTCCTGGTGCTTCTCCAGGTCAGAGCCAAGGTCGTACTTTAGCAACGAGAAGAGCCCTTCCAGGTTGGATATCGGAGCTTTCAGGTCGTGGGAGGCCGTGTACACAAAATTATCCAGGTCGGTGTTGATGCGGTGCAACTCCTTGTTTTTGCGCATCAGGTCCTCGTTCTTCTTCTTCTCCGACAGGTCCCGGGTAATCTTAGAGAAACCGATAAGTTGCTTTTCCGCGTTGTATACCGGCGTGATCAGCACATTTGCCCAGAAGGTGCTGCCGTCCTTGCGCACCCGCAGGCCCTCATCTTCAAACCGCCCATCCTGCAGCGCCCGGCTAAGCTCATACTCGGTATAATTTCTCTGGTTCGCCTCCTCGGGGTAAAAAGCAGAGAAGTGCTTGCCGATGATCTCCTCGGCTTTATACCCTTTTATATTTTCGGCGCCCTGGTTCCAGGAAATAACAATGCCCTGCGGGCTGAGCATGAAAATAGCATAGTCACTTATACCCTCCGTCAGCAGCCTGGCCCGTTCCTCGCTTCGGCGGAGCTCCTCCAAGGTTTGCGTGAGTCTGTCTTCCAGCCGTTTTTTATCCGTCAGGTCGCGCGTCACCTTCGAGAAACCGAGCAGATCGCCGGTTTTAGCGCTTCGGATAGCCGTAATCAACACGTTTGCCCAGAACAAGCTACCGTCCTTCTTCACGCGCCACCCCTCTTCCTCAAAGCTGCCATACTGGGTAGCATGTTCCAGCTCCATCTCAGGGTGCTTGATGGCCTTGGCCTCCTCGGGGTAAAACTGGGAAAAATGCTTCCCGATAATCTCCTCTGCCTTGTACCCCTTTATGGCTTCTGCCCCTGCGTTCCAGGTTTGCACATACCCGGTTGGGCTCAGCAAAAAGATAGCATAGTCGCGCACGCCCTGCACGAGCAGCCTGTAAAGATCCTGGGTTTCAGAAAGAAGTTCGGAAGTACCTTTTAAGATATGGTTTTCGATACTCATCTAGATAAGTCCTCTGTTACCGATAGACTTTATATTGTAATAGCTATATGACAATCCTACTAATACTAAAGATAGGAAAGAATGTTGGATAAAATGTTTATAAAAACTGCTTTTACCACCGTTGATGCAAGTACGGCGTTTATACTACACTTTTCAGTCCAACTTTAGTTTCAGAAAACCGGCTTTTGTTCCCGCCCAGTATCCCCTGATTTTCCTCAGAGCAACCGGTTCTTGCTTCTGCGCTTATTTCCGTAAATTTGCAACATGATTTCAATGAGACAATTATTTCTGCAGAATGTAGCGCAAACATCGGATTTCCCGCTGATGATTGAGGTGGAGAAGGCGGAGGGAGTATACATGTACGGCACGCAGGGCGAGCGCCTTCTGGATCTGATATCGGGTATTGGGGTGAGCAACGTGGGGCACCGGCACCCGCGCGTGCTAAAAGCGATACACGAGCAGCTGGATAAGTACATGCACCTGATGGTGTACGGCGAGTTTGTGCAGGCCCCGCAGGCAAAACTGGCGCAGGCCCTTACCAGTACGCTGCCAAAACGCCTGAACAATGTGTACTTCCTGAACTCCGGTGCCGAGGCTGTGGAGGGCGCCCTGAAGCTGGCCAAGCGCTACACGGGCCGCACGGAGCTCATCTCCTGCCGCAACGCCTACCACGGCTCCACCCAGGGGGCGCTGTCGGTAAACGGCAGCGAGAGCTTTAAGAACGCCTTCCGGCCACTGCTGCCCGATGTGCGCCACATACAGTACAACCACCTGCCCGACCTGCAAAGTATAACCACCCGGACAGCCGCCGTTATTGTGGAAACGATACAGGGCGAGGCTGGCGTTCGGGTACCCCAGAACGATTACCTGCAGCACCTGCGCCAGCGCTGCACCGAGGTGGGCGCCCTGCTGATACTGGACGAGATACAGTGTGGCTTCGGACGCACCGGCACGTTCTGGGCCTTTGAGCAATTCGGTATAGAGCCGGACATCCTGCTGTGCGCAAAAGGCATGGGCGGCGGCATGCCCATCGGGGCGTTTATTGCGCCGCAGGAGATAATGGCCGCTTTTAAAACCAACCCCATCCTGGGCCACTGCTCTACCTTTGGCGGACACCCGGTGAGCTGTGCGGCCTCTCTGGCTACCCTGCAGACCATTCAGGAGGAAAAGCTGCTGGACGGCGTGGCTGCAAAAGCCGCCTTGTTCAGGGAGTTGCTGGTACACCCAAGTATAAAAGAGGTGCGCGGCTGCGGCCTGATGATGGCTGCTGAGTTTGAGAGCTTCGAAGTACTGAAGGCCGTGATTGACCAGGCCATACAGAATGGTGTGCTCACCGACTGGTTTTTGTTCTGCGATAACTCGATGCGCATTGCCCCGCCCCTGGTTATTTCGGAGGATGAAATACGCGAGGCCTGCTCCCTTATATTACGGTCTATCGGTGAGGTGCTGAACAATTAAAAACAGGCACAGGAAAACCAGGTATTCGCCTTATTTCTATATTAGCTCACGCTGCAGCAAGCATACCGGCAACTATGGCCTGCTTGCTGCAGCTAGCTTCAGGTTCTGCTCTGCCCTTGCCGGTTAACCGCACTACGCTAAACGCGATGCGGTAACCGCAGCTATGATTGCACGTAAAAACCGTGGCTATACTTTGCCCCTGAAGGTAGCCTAAGCAAAAACGATATGGAAATAGCCCTAGTGCTGACACTGCTGGTGATTGCAATGGTGCTGTTTGCCACGGAGAAACTCTCCATCGAGCTCGTGACACTCACCATGCTCGTTATCCTGGCCAGCACCCGTATCATTACCCCCGAGGAAGCTTTTGAAGGCTTCAGCAGCGACTTTATCATCATCATCGCCTCCATTTTTATACTTAGCGCCGCCCTGCAGGAGACCGGTATATTTGACTTCGCCGTGGTTCGGCTGGTGCGGCTGGCCCACCGCAGCACCAACCTGATGCTCTTCGCGGTGATGGCCATCTCCGGAACCGTGTCCGCCTTCATGAACAACACCACGGTGACGGCCATGTTCGTCACCCCGCTCGTCGGCCTTTCCCGGCAAATCAACACGAGCTCCTCCAAACTCCTGATGCCCCTGGCCTTTGCGGCCATACTCGGCGGTACCTGCACCCTGATTGGCACCTCTACCAACGTTGCCGTGAGCGGCTACATCGCCCATGCCGGCCTGCCTCCTATCAGCATCTTCGAAATCACTGGTATCGGGCTTATCATCTTTGCCGTCGGGTTGCTTTATATGATGACTATAGGCCAACGCATGTTGCCAAGCCACGAAGACCAGCAGCTTACCGAAGAGTATAAACTGCAAAAGTACCTCACCGAGATTGTGGTGCGGGCCGATTCCCCGCTGGTGGGGCAGCTTGTGTTTGCCTCCGAACTTTCCACGCTCCAGTTCCGCATCCTCAACGTCATCCGGGGAAAGGACAATTTCCTGCCCGACTTCCGTACCCGCATTCAGGAGAACGACATGCTGCTGGTAGAGGGCGACCTGGACAACCTGATTAAGGTAAAGGAAACAAAGGGTATCGATATTATGGCCGATGTGATATCGGAGAAGGACCTGCAAACCGACAACATACGGCTGGCAGAAATGCTGGTGGTGCGGCAGTCTAACCTGATCGGGTACACGGTAAAGGAGGTTAATTTTCTGCAGCGCTACGGACTTGTGGTGCTGGCCATTTCCCGGCACGGCGAGACCCTCCGTACCAAGATAGGGAGCATACAGCTGCAGCTCGGCGATATGCTGCTGGTACAGGGCTCGCCGGAGCGGTTCGAGCAGCTGCGCAACAACAATAACCTGGCCCTGCTCGACGAGTTTGAGCCCCTGCTCTTTAAAAAGCGCAAGGGCATTATCGCTATCTCCTGTTTCCTGCTGGCCATCATCCTGGGTACCACGAAAGTACTTCCCCTCTCAATTGCTTTTCTGCTGGCTGCCTTGTGCGCTATTCTGCTCCGCTGCATCAGCTCCGAAAAAGCCTACGCCGCCATCGACTTTAAACTGCTGATCCTGATTGGGGGGATGACGGCTTTCGGCACGGCGATGGAAAACTCGGGGGCAGCAGATTTCCTGGCGAATGGCATTGTTAACTCACTGGGCTCCCTGGGCACTATAGCGGTGCTCACCGGCTTTGTGGTACTCACCGTTATACTTACCCAACCTATGTCCAATGCGGCAGCGGCCCTGGTGATAGTGCCGGTTGCCCTGCGCGCGGCAGAAGCCATGGGCTCAGATCCCCGGGCGTTTGCCATCGCCATCATGCTGGCTGCTTCTGTTTCGCTCATCACGCCTTTCGAGCCTTCCTGCATCCTGGTGTACGGCCCCGGCAAGTACCGCTTCTGGGACTTCATCAGAGTAGGTTCGCCGCTCACGCTGCTTCTCATCATTGTAATAGTAGCCATGGTGCCACTTTTCTGGCCTTTGTAGCCTGCCCTGGGGGATTAAGGGTTGAATAGCGGGTAGAGAACACTAGCAGCACCGGGTCCACCCACCCCTTCCCCTCCTTGGCTAAGGAGGGGAATTATCACCCCACCCCGGCCCTCCCCTAAGAACAGGGGAGGGAGTTCTGCTAATCGTATTGTCATCTCGAGCAGCGCGAGAGATCTATCTGGAATTCTAATCAGATCTCTCACAGCTACGCTGGCTCTCTTCGGCTCCCGCCTCAAGAGTGGTTGAGATGACAGCAGAGGCAGCGGCTATCGAATTGATTCCCAGCCTTTGGGTTGAGCGCCTTCTAGATTTCCGGTTTCGCTTCAGCGAAATTGCGACGTCAGGAGCAAAGGAAATGTAGACAGCGCGATGCCCGAAGGCGAGGCCTCCCGGCCTTGAGGGAGCCAAAGCTGGAGATGAAACGATAGGTATGTAAGGCTGGAGGATGAATGGTGGTTTGAAAGTATAGCTTTGTCCCAGATGTAGGATGCGATGGGTAGGAAAGTATAAGCATGTAAGTATAAAACGAACTACAAGCTCGTGCCAGCGACAGCAAAGGAAAGCCTAGCAAGTATAGCTCAAGTATAATAAAAAGCTCCCCCTACACTGCCCCCACCCAAAAAAGCGTAGAAGCCAGCGCAATGGCTACCACCACTCCCCCGCTTACCAGGTACGTGCTCAAACGCATCACGCGGCTGCGCTCAGCCTTGGATAAAGTATAAATCTGCCGCCGGGTATAGTATAGAAATACCAGCATGGCCAGCAGAAAACTGCAAAACCAGAAGGTACTGAAACGCAGCAGGAAAACAAGCGGGTGGTACTCGTCGGAAAGGTAAAGGGCAGCCACCGCCATCAGCAGGCTGCCGTATAGCGATAATATCAGAAACAGAAAGGAATTAGGGTTTTGCCTCATGCAGCACAGCGCAGTTTGGGTAGTCACTTAATAAGTATATACGCACCAACCCCTGCGCCCTATCGCTGAAAGTATAAAGTATAAATAGGACTTTACCGCTAACTTAAGAACGCCTGTGCCTCGTGCTTGATATTATCGCGGCTAAGGCCGTCTTTTACACCCATTGTTATTTTGCCTACCAGCACCCCCACAATCGATTTTTTAAAGCCCAGTTTTACAGCCATGCTGATACAGAAGTCCATCTCGCTCTCATCCACGATGCCGTCGGCCAGCATCATCTCCACCAGGTCATAGATCTGGTCAAAACGCTCAGAGTCGTTGGACGGCAGCTGCGCCTTTTTGGTATCGGCCTCTGTGATCAGGTGGCGCACCTGCTCGGGCTTAATGCCGTGCCGCTGGCCAATGTTGATGATAAACTTCATCTCGGCAGGATCCAGGTGGCCATCCACCTTAGCCAAAGCCCCAAGGTTGGCAATATGGCTTTTCAACCTTTTTGTCTCCTCACTTTCAAAAAAACCAAACATACGTTGCCTCTGTAGGTTAAATTAGTTTACTTGTACTCCGGTTTATGCTGGCACGGCCCCTGCAACAAATTATTCAAATAGTACGCTTTTTCCTCCCATAAACGGACCCCGCCATAAGGCAAGCGTATACTACGCCGATATAACATACGTTTTTTACTATCTAAAAGTCGTGCTATATCGGCAGTTTTTGTGCAGGCCTTTTTTTTACAAACGAACAACTCTTCCGTTCCGCATAATTTAAACTTTAATTAACTTGCGATTTGCGAAATTTGAGTATCATTACCACATTTAACAGACACTAATCTACCATGAAGAGAATTGGAGTATTTACTTCGGGCGGGGACGCGCCGGGCATGAACGCATGTATCAGAGCAATCGTGAGAGCCGCCGTCTATCATGGAGTGGAAGTATATGGCATTCACCGTGGCTACAAAGGCATGATAAAGGGCGAGATCTACAAAATGGACTCTCACTCTGTGAGCAATATCATACAGAAAGGCGGAACCATACTTCGCTCCGCGCGCAGTAAAGAGTTCGTAACACCAGAAGGCAGAAAAATGGCCTACGACCAGCTGCAGAAGTTTGGCATCGAGGGGCTGGTGTGCATCGGAGGAGACGGCACCTTTACCGGGGCTAACATCTTTTTCGAGGAGTTCGGCATCCCTACCGTCGGCGCCCCCGGCACCATCGACAACGACCTGTACGGCACTGACTATACCATCGGCTACGACACGGCCGTCAATACCGCCCTGGATGCCATCGACAAAATACGCGACACGGCCGACAGCCACGACCGCGTGTTCTTTATCGAGGTGATGGGCCGCGACTCCGGCTACATTGCCATGCCTTGCGCCGTGGGCGGCGGTGCCGAGATCGTCATGATCCCGGAGACAGAGACAACTATAGACGAAGTGGTGGACACCCTGCGCACTGGCTGGAACCGCTCCAAGACATCCTTTATCGTGATTGTGGCAGAAGGCGACGACGCCGGCAACGCCACCGAGGTGGCGGCCAAAGTGCAGCAGGAGCTGCCGCACATGGATGCCCGCGTCACCATACTTGGCCACGTGCAGCGCGGTGGCGCACCCACTGCCGCCGACCGGATGCTGGCCAGCCAACTGGGCATAGCCTGCGTGGAGGGACTGCTGGAAGGACGCAAGTGCGAAATGGCCGGTATCATCAATGGCGAGATTGTGTACACGCCGTTCATCGACACCATCACCAAGGACAAACTCATCAACCCGAACTACCTGAAGATGGTGAACATACTTTCTGTGTAAACACCCAAAGTATAAAGTATACCTTATCGCCCCGGATGAAGCGTAAATGCCTTATCCGGGGCTTTTTGTGTTTCCTGCCCATGCCCTGCCCGCTGCCAGAATATACTGGCTAAGCCAAACAGCAAAAAACCTATCCCTGCGCATACTTTTCCGTAAAAGCATACACGAACTCAGAAACCACGGAAAAATATCGCATCTGCCAAACATATCGCTAAAATCGCCCTGAAGGTAGTCCTTTGGCCGCTAGCCATTATCGTAGGGCTACTCCTACTTATTATCATCGCCCTGCAGTTTCAGGGCGTGCAGAACTTTCTTGCCAAGCAAGGCGAAAATTACCTGCAGAAAACCCTGGGTACCGAGGTCAGGATAGGCGGCCTTACCACCGACTGGCGGAACGCTTTGGTGCTGAAAGACATGTACCTGGAGGACCAGCAGCAGGACACGCTCTGGTACGCTGAACGCCTTGGCGTAGACATGGCCATACTTGCGCTCATCAGCGGGGAGGTGAACATCAGCAAACTAGACCTCGACAACGCTACCCTCAAGCTGCACATCCGCGAGGACAGCACCACCAACTTCGATTTCATCACGGAGGCCTTTGCCACAGACACTGCCGCAGCCCAGCCCACCGATACCACGGCCTCGGCCATGCAGATAACGCTCGGCACCATCAACCTGGACAATGTGTATGTCTCGTTCAGGGATGATGCCGGGGGCAACTACATCCGCATGCGCGTGGGCGAGCTGACCACCACTATGGATGAGCTGAACCTGGAGGAGCAGCGCTACCTGGTGGATGAGGTGCGCCTGGCCAATACCTGGGTGGCCTACGAACAAACCAAACTGCCTCCGCCCGATACCTCGGCCTACGAACCACTGGAGATGGATTTTGGATTGAACCGGGTGGAGCTGGAGAACCTGCGCCTGAGTTACTGGAGCCATCCAGCCGAACAGCGCATCGAACTGAAACTAGGCGAGTCGGAAGTGGTGTCGGATAAGATAGACCTGAAAAACGCCAAGGTAAACCTGAATAGCTTTGCCCTGCACAACACCGATTTGAAGTATGTGCAGGAAAAGTATAAACCTGCCGATTCGCTGGCTGTGAACCCGGAGCGGACCGTGAAGGAGCTGGACAAGAAGGTGGAGCACCTGCAGGGCGAGCCGGTGAACTGGGTCGTAACGCTGGGCGACCTGGACGTGTCGGGCCTGAACGTGGCCTTCGACAATTTTAACGCTCCCAAGCAGCCCCAAGGCATGGACTACGACCACCTTCGCTTTGCAAACGTGCTGCTCGACGCCCAGGACATCAGCTACAGCCTCAGCCGCACCGAGGCTACGCTAAACCAGTTTACCCTGCAGGAGCAAAGCGGCTTCAGGCTGGAGAATTTCACGGCGAACATCGTTTTCGACACCATCCATACCAGCCTCACCAACCTCGACCTGAAAACCGGCCACAGCCACCTGCAAAACCAGCTGGCCATGTCGTACCCCTCGCTGGAGGCAATGGCCGAGACGCCGGAGAAAATCGGACTGGACATCGACATCCGGAACAGCTACATCGGCATGCAGGATGTGCTGTACTTTATGCCGGATATGGCCCAAAACCCTTCGTTTAAAAGTATAGCCAAAGACAACGTACGCCTGACCGCCAAAGCCACAGGCACCCTGGAGAACCTGCGCGTCCAGACCCTGCAGCTGGCTGGCCTGAACAACACCCGCGTGGATGTGAAAGGAACGGTCCGCAATGCCATGGACCCGGACAACCTATACCTGGACCTGGACATTGACCGCTTTGCCACCACCCGCACCGATGTGCTGGCGCTGGTTCCTGCCGGCACGATACCGCCTAACTTCCGGGTGCCGCCACAGCTAAGTATGACCGGCAACTATAAAGGCAACCTGACGAACTTCGATGCCAACGCTGATCTGCGCACCTCTTTTGGTAATGTAGTGGCCAGGGTGGATATGGGCGCCAACGAAACCTTTACGGCTACCGTGCGCAGCGGCGGTTTTGCCCTGGACCAGCTCATGACCGACAGCCTGGGTTTGGGAAACATTGCCCTGGATGCCCAGGCGCGCGGCACCGGCCTGACCCCGGAAACGATGCGCGCCGATGTAAAAGCCGATATCCGGGTGTTCGACTATAGCAACTACAGCTATAAGGATGTGGACGTGGTCGCCAACATAGACCGCAACCTCTATACCGTACAGGCTACCGCCAACGATGAGAACCTGGCCTTTGACCTGGACGGCAAGTTTAACCTGCGCGACGCTCAAAAACCGGCTTATACATTTAACCTCGACCTGGCCCAGGCCAACTTGCAGGCACTAAACCTGTACCCCGAGCCCCTGGCAGTGCGCGGACAGCTGCAGGGCAGTTTTACCGGAGCCGACGCCAGCACCCTGAGCGGCAAGCTGGAGGGGCAGGCACTGCGGATAGAGCACAACGGCAGCGCCTTTCCAATAGACACCCTGGCGATGACCCTGGCCCAAACCGGCGAAGCGGCTGACATCACGCTACAGTCTGAGATAGTGGATGCTGAGATGCACTTTGAGAACACGCTGGCTACCCTGCCAACGGCCATGCTCAAGCATTTCTCCAACTATTTCGACCTGCAGCCCGACCCGCCTTTTCCGGCAAACCTGAACCTGGGCGACTTTACCGCCACTATCAACCTGAAGCAAACGGGTCTTATCACCTCCTTTGTGCCGGGGCTGGAGCAGCTGCAGCCTGCCACGCCCTTTGTGGCGACCTATAACGGTGATAACCAGCAACTGGAGCTGGACGGCCGCATCAGCAGGATTGTGTACACGGATTATACGTTGCAGAACCTGAACCTTTCGGTGCGCGGCGACCGGGATCAGCTGGCCTACGACCTGGACCTGAAGCGCCTGCTCTCCCCTTCTCTCACCATGGATAACATCAGCCTGGACGGGGCCGCCCGCGACAACGAACTGGCTGTGCGCGTGGCCATAGCCGGGGATAGCCTGCAGGAAAAGAACGAGCGCTTTGTAATAGGTGGGATTCTGAACAGCCTCGGCCGCGGCTACCGCTTCGCGTTTAACCCCGACCAGCTGGTGATAAACGGAGACAAGTGGGATGTGGCGCAGGACAATTACCTGCAGTTCGACACCGACCTGCTCTACGCCAATAACATCCGGCTGCAGCATAACAACCAGGCTATACTTCTAAACAGCGCCGGCCCGGTAGCGCCTCAGGCACCACTGGAGGCACGTTTCGAGAACGTAGACATCGCCTACATCATGCGCACCTTCCAGGCACCCGAAGACAGCCTGATGGCCGGTATCATCAACGGTACGGCAACCGTGCGCAACATTATGGGCGATAACCTGGCCTTCACCTCCGACCTCACCGTTACCGACTTTGCCTATGAGGGCATACCGGTGGGCAACCTAGCTCTGAATGCGAGCAGCGGCGACAACAACCGCTACAACATCAACGCCAGCCTGACCGGCAACGACAACCAGGTGCGCGTGGAGGGTTACATGGAGCCCCAGACAGAGGCCACCCTGCTGAACATGACTGCCAGTATAGACCGGCTGAACATGCATGCGCTGGAGGGTTTTATGGCCGGAATGGTGAACCAACTCGACGGCAATGCTACTGGCGACCTGCGTATCACCGGCACCGTAGCCCAACCGGATATACAGGGCCAGCTGAATTTTAACCGGGCGCAGTTTAACCTGGTGATGCTGGGCTCCCTGTTTACCCTGGAGAACGAGCGGCTGGAGTTCAACCAGCAGGGCATCCGTTTCCCCAACTTCACCATCACCGACTCTTTGGGCAACGACATGGTGGTGAACGGCAATATCCTGACGCAGAACTATACCGACTTTGACCTGGCGCTGGACGTGAAGACACCGCGCTTCCTGGCGCTTAACTCCACGGCGCAGGATAACAGCCTTTTCTACGGCAACGTGTTTGTTGGCGCCGATGCCACTATCAGAGGTAATGCCATGGAGCCTGTGATTAAGGTTAATGCCCGTGTGCTGGATGGCTCCGATTTTACCACGGTTATTCCTGCCGATGAGGTGGGTGCCGCGGAGCGGGAGGGCATTGTGGAGTTTGTGAACCTGAACCCGGAGATGACACGCATTATCCGCGAGCAGCAGGAAGACACCGTTAGTGTAACCGGTTTTGTGGGAGCCGATGTGGAGGCCCAAATCACCATTACGGACGCCTCTACCCTGACCATCATCATAGACCCCACCACGGGCGATAATCTCACGGTGCGGGGCTCGGCAGACCCGCTGTTCATTGGCATGCGGCCAACCGGCGAGATAAACATGTCAGGCCGCTTTACCGTGACAGAAGGCAAGTATAGCATGGACTTTTACGACCTGGCCTCCCGTGAGCTGGACATTGCCCAGGGCAGCTACATCAACTGGACCGGAGACCCGCTGCAGGCCATCATGGACATCACAGCGATTTACAATGTGGAGACGGCTCCGCAGGAATTGGTGGCTACATCAGTAGGCTCATACGAGGACCCCGCCCTGCGGAACCAGGTGCCGTTTCAGGTATATGTGTATGTGCGGGGCGAGTTGCTGCGACCAGAGATTGAGTTCGACATACAGCTACCCGAGGAAGAGCGCGGCAGTGTACCGGCGATCGTCACCACCAGCCTGGGCAACCTGCGCCAGGATGAGTCGGAGATGAACAAGCAGGTTTTCTCGCTGCTGGTGCTCAACCGCTTTATGGCCCCGGATCCCTTTACCAGCTCAGGTGGCGGCCTGGAGTCCACGGCACGCAACAGCCTGGGCCAGGTGATGACAGACCAGCTAAACCAGCTCACCAACCGCTACGCCGGTGGCCTGGGACTGGAGCTGGGTGTGGATTCCTACCAGGATTACTCCTCCGGCTCGGCCGAAGGCCGCACCGACCTGAATGTGGCCATGCGCCAGCAGTTTCTCAACGACAGGCTGACCGTGCGCGTAGGTACGGATATCGGACTGGAAGGCGGCAGCCAGACAAACCAGACCATGAGCGGCTTTGGTGGCGACATCTCAGTGGAGTATTCCCTGACCGAAGATGGAAGGCTGCGGGTGCGCGGCTTCCAGCGCAACCAGTACGAAGGCGTGATTGAGGGTGGCGACGTGCGGGCGACCGGCATGGCCCTCATCTTCGTGCGTGAGTACAACAACTTCTCCGACCTCTTCCGCGACCTGGAGAGCCGCCGCAGGCGCGATGAGGAGCGTAGGATTGAGGCAGCCCAGAAAATACGGGAGGAGAAACCCGAGGTAGAAAAAGAATTAAGAGAAGAAGGTACAAGATAAAACTATGCTAAACATCTACCCCCTGTTCCGGGCGAAAGAGGCCGGTGTGCGCTTGCTGCTGCTCATCTGCCTGCTACTGTCCGGCTGTAGCGTAACCAAGACGGTGCCCAAGGGTGATGCCCTCTTTACAGGCTTTGAAGTGAAAGTGGAGGGGAAGAACGATAGCAGCAACCGCAGCAAGCAGCTCGAGACCGAGCTGAGCGCCGCCGTGAGGCCGGAACCCAACGCCTCTATACTTGGCTTGCGCCCCAAACTGGCTATCTACAACGCTTTTTACACTGACAAAGAGAAGGGCCTCAGACACTGGATCATGACCAAGCTCGGGGAGCCGCCTGTGCTTATCTCGCAGGTGGACACCGGCAGCGTGAGCCAGGTAATGAGCAACCGCCTGCATAACCGGGGTTACTTTAACAACCAGGTCAGCAGCGCTACGGAAGTGGATACAGCCAAAAAGAAAGCGACCATAAACTGGATTGCCCGCGTGGGCGAACCCTACCGCCTGCGCAATATAAAGTATATGTTAAACGACTCGCTGGACATCCACCGGGCTATCCGGCAAACACAGCCGGAGTCGGTGCTTAAAAACGGGGAGCCTTACGACCTGGGGCTGATGACCGATGAGCGCATCCGCATCGACGGCCATCTGAAAAACAAAGGGTACTATTATTTCAGTCCGGATATGCTCATCTTCAGTGCGGATACCACCGTTGGCAACCGGCAGGCCGATGTGCTCATGCGTGTCAAGAACGCCACCCCCTCCCCGGCCCTGCATCCTTACACGCTGGATGACATTTACATCTTTGCCAACTACTCCATCGGCGATAGCCTGGCTGTGAACGACACGATCAGTATAATGGGCTACCATTACATTCCCAACGAGGAGTACCTGAAGGCCAAGCATTTACTCGATGGCGTATTTCTGGTCCAGGATAGCATTTATACCCGCGAAAACCACTTGCTCACTATCAAGCGTCTCTCCGGCCTGGCGGCTTACAAGTTCGTCAACATCGACTATAAACCCGACACCCTGAACCCGGGCAAGCTGGATGCCTTTGTGTACCTGACTCCGGCCCTTAAGAAATCCCTGCGGGCAGAGGCGCAGATGGTTACTAAGTCGAATAACTTTGCCGGTCCGGGCCTGAAGGTGTCCTTCCGGAACCGGAACGCTTTCCGGGGCTCCGAGGTGCTGAACGTGGAGTTTACCGGCAGCTTCGAGTCGCAGGTGGGTGGCCGTGGCACGGGCGAGGTGCCCGAGGGCGTGGAGGCGCCTGAGAAAAGCGGCATCCCCTCCTACGAGCTGGGCGTGCAAACTACACTGGCCATCCCCCGGATCGTGTCACCGTTTAACCTGCGCAACCTTCGCACCGAATTTGTGCCGCAAACCCGCATCGGCCTTGGCTTTAACTTTCTGAGCCGCTCAGGTTTTTACCAAATCAATTCGTACAACGCCACCTATGGTTATACCTGGCGGCCCAAGGAGACGCTAACCTTCGATGCCACGCCCATCAACTTGCAGTATGTACGTCTCACTAAAACGACGGAGGCCTTCGATACGCTTTTGGCATTAAACCAGTACCTGCGGAGCAGCTTCGAGAATCAGTTTATTGTGGGCGGGATTTACCAGATGACCTACAGCAACCAGATGTTTAAAGACCGCACCAGCAACTTCTTTAACAGGCTCACGCTGGATTTGTCGGGCAACGTGGTGAGTGGTTTCCAATCGCTTATGGGCAAACCGAAGCCTACCCCGGAAGAGCCGCGCGTGCTGTACAAGGACCGCTTTGCGCAGTATCTCTTGGTGGATAACGACTTTCGGCATTACCTGAACCTGGGCACCGAGAGCCAATTGGTGTGGCGACTGGCAACAGGTGTGGGCTACTCTTACGGCAACTCCAGAACCATGCCTTACGTGAAGCAATTCTCGGTGGGCGGCCCTAACAGCGTGCGGGCATTCCGGGCGCGCAGCATTGGCCCGGGCACCTATGAAGTTCCGGACTCTGTTGCTTTTTCCTTTTTTGACCAGGTAGGCGATATCCGCCTGGAGACTAACCTGGAGTACCGCTTCCCGATAGCGGGATTCTTTAAGGGCGCCGTGTTTGCCGATGCCGGTAATATATGGAACCTGCGGGAAACCGATAAAGATGGAGCCAAATTCGAAGCCAAGAACTTTCTGAGCGAGCTGGCGGTGGGCACTGGCGTCGGCTTGCGTATAGACGTGGAATTCTTTGTGATTCGCCTGGATTTGGGCATTCCGGTGCGTGTACCTTACCTGCCCAAAGGAGACAGGTTTGTGCTGAACGAGTTCAATGGCAGCTTCAGCGGCGACTACGGCATGGTGCTCAACATCGCCATCGGATATCCGTTCTAATATTGAATGAGTGAGTGAATGAGTGAATCTTCCCCATGTCAGACTGGAAGGATCTTGGTAGCGAGCAGCGACTGCTTTTATACTTCGCCACCAAGATCTTTACAAGATGACAAACTTGGATGAAAGTACCTTCTCAATCATACACTCAACCATTCATTCGCTCATTAATATACGCTACTATCTCCTGCCACTGCTCCGGGTGGAACCAGGCATACTCCTCCGGATGCTTACTGAACCAGGTGAGCTGACGCTTGGCGTAGCGGCGGCTGTTGCGCTTTAGCAAGCGCACGGCTTCCTCCCAGCCATACTTGCCCTCCATGAAATCGAATATCTCCTTATAGCCTACCGTCTGCAGCGCGTTGTGCTCGCGGTAAGGGTACAATGCTTTGGCCTCCTCTAAAAGCCCCTGCGCCAGCATCAGGTCCATGCGCTGGTCGATGCGGCTGTAAAGTTCGGCGCGGTCGCGGGTAAGGGCTATCTTGATGATGTTGAAGGGGCGCTCTACCCGCTCGCTCTTTCTGAACGAGGAATAGGGCTGTCCGCTGCTCCGGCATACTTCCAGCGCCCGGATGACCCGCTGCGGGTTGGCCTTGTCTACCTGGGCAAAGTATAAAGGGTCCAGTTGCTGCAGCTGGTCCAGCAGTGGCTGCAAACCCTCCTGTTCATACTTTTCTGTAAGCTCCTCCCGCACCTGCGGGTCCGCCTCCGGCATCTCGTCCATGCCCTCCAGCACCGCCCGCACGTACAGCCCCGAGCCGCCGGTCATCAGCACCACGTTATGCTGCCTAAAAAGTTGCTCCAGCAACGTCAGCACATCCTGCTCAAAGGCCCCGGCGCTATACTCCTCCGTTATACTGTGCGAGTCCACGAAGTGGTGCTTTACCCCCTGCTGCTCCCCGGGTGTGGGCTTGGCCGTGCCAATTTGCATTTCCCGGAAAAACTGCCGGGAGTCGGCCGAGATTATCTCGGTGCCGTAGTGCTTTGCCAGCCGCACGCACAGGTCGGTTTTGCCCACTGCCGTCGGCCCCACCACCACCACCAGGTGCCTGTTATACTTGGTTACACTTTCCATTTATCTGATACTGTTCACGCTATGGGCTTCGGTTAAAATCTGGCGGCCTGCTCTGCAAAAAGGCACAAACCACGCCGCCGTTTTGTTATAGCTTGCAAAAGCGAAAGCCGGCATTTATATTTTTTTGCTAAATTATCGCTTTATTTATGAAATTAGCATAGGCGTTGCGACTGGCTACAGTGCCTTTCGTTTGCTGTTATACTTTAAAACCAGAACATGCCCTATACTTTAAACCGGCAACCTGAAGATAAAACCGTGCAGGCAGCATCTAACCTCTTGCAGGTGCTGGTGCAGCTGGCCAAACCAAGCCATGGCGTGATAGTGGCCCTTCCAAACGGGCAAGTACTGGCAGCCAACGCACAAGTCAGGAATTACAAACCCACCGACTCCGACTTTGATGCCACCCGCCATCTGCGCAGCCTGTTCGGCCACACGCAGGAGCAGTTTGCCCAGGTAATGGAGGAGTTAAAGCAACAGCGAAAGTATGCAGGCGCCGTGGAGCAGGACGAGGAGGATGACCAGCACTGCAGCGCTTATACCTACAGCTGTCGCATGGTGCACTTCCAGGACGAGCCATTTGTGTGCGTGGAGCTGGCCAACGTAGGCCAGGCCACTGCCCTGCTGCCCTACGACGGGGACAGCTACCACGATGTGTTTGAGGAAAATGCCGAGCCCATGTTCCTGCTCGACTGCGAAGGGCATTTTATTGACATCAACCAGGCAGCGCTGCAACTGGTAAGCCAGGACAAAGACCTGTTGGTGGGCAAGTCCATTTTCAGGGCTTTTAAGCTAAACCTGTTTGAGCGGGTGGCCCTGAAAGGGCAGCTAAAAAAAGCGCTCGACGGAACCAAGCAGAAATTTGAGTGGTGGATTCATGAGAACAGCCACCACCTCCTCCCTGTTGAGATAACCCTGCAGCGGGGTAGGTTTAAGGCTCAGGAGATACTCTATGGCACTGTTTACAACCTGAACGAGGTCATCGAGACGGAGCAGGATGTGCGCTTCCGGAACCATCAGTTGGAGTTCGTGAACCAGCTCATCACCAACCTCTCCTCCACCGACAGCCCGCACTCCATCCTGCACAACACCCTGGACGAACTGCTGGAGAAGAGCGACGTGAAAGGGGGCTGCGTTTATACTTTCGATACATACGAGGCAGACGTGGTACACCTCTCCTACTCTGCCGGCGAGGCAGGCCCCCATGCCCTGCCCGAAGAGCTGCAACTGCCCCTGGCACAGGTACAGCAGCTGTACTCTGATAACAGCCGCCATGCCGTAAGGGCACTGGAGGAACACCTGCAGAAAAAGCTTTACCGCACTTTAACGCTTGTGCCCATTACATCGGACAACAAGGTGCTGGCCCTCATACTTATATGGCCAAACAACGAGCCGCGCATGACGGAGTCGTTCGTTTCGCTGCTCGATTTTATCGGCTCGGCCATTGGCAACTACATTGAGCGGCACAGGCTGCAACAGCAGCTCATCAGCTCCGAAGACAAGTACAAGCTGCTCTTCGAGTCCTCTTACGACGCTATTCTCCTCTTCAAGGATGGCCTGGTGGTAGAGTGCAACGACAAGGCCATTGAGTTTTTCCGCTGCACCCGCGAAGACCTTATCGGCAAGTCGCCTGTAGACTTCTCGCCCGAGTTTCAGCCGGACGGGGAGCGCTCCTCGGACAAGACGGCCCGCCTGATGCAGGAGGTGCTGGAGACGGGCCGTTCCGTCACGTTTGAGTGGAAAAACATCCGCAAAGATGGCACTCCCTTCGACTCAGAGGTTAATGTCAACCGCCTCCTGCTGGACGGCCAGTCCTATATCCAGGTATTTAAGCGCGACATCACACAACGCAAGCTGGTACAGCAGAGCAAGCGACGCGAGGAGGTGCTGCACGAGTCGATGAACCAGTTCCGCAGCTTCCTGGACAAGGTAAACCTGATCTACTACAGCCTCGACACAGAGGGCCATATTACCGTGGCCAACGACTACTTTATGAAATATGTCGAGTACCCGGAGGAAGAGCTGATCGGCCGGAATTTTTACGAGCTGCTTGTGCCCAAACAGGAGCGCTCGCAGCGGATGCAGGATTTTAAAAAGGCCCTGCAGACAAAGCAGATTAGCTCCTACTACGAGCGTGATGTGATCACAAAGTCGGGTCAGCTGAAGACCATGCGCTGGAACGCCATGTTTGACTACGACACGGAAGGGCAGATTACGGGTATCACGCACGTGGGCAAGGACATGACCGACAAACGCATTGCCATGGAGGCCCTGAAGGATAACAAAATCCGCCTGCAGGACCTCTTTGACAATGCCCATGACCTGATCCAGAATATCTCGGTTGACAACAAGTTCATCTTTGTAAACAAAGCCTGGAAAGACCGCCTCGGGTATACCGACCAGGACATCGAGTCGCTGACGCTGAACGACATTGTGCACCCCTACTACAAGGCCAAGCTGATTTACCAGCTGCGCAACCTGTACAAGGGCGAGAATGTGAACAAGATAGAAACGGTATTCCTGACCAAGAGCGGAAAGCCGGTGCACCTGATTGGCAGTATCACCTGCAGCTGGCAGGATGGCAGGCCCGTAGCCACGCGCGCTATCCTGCACGACATCACGGACCGCATCAAGGCCGAGCGGCTGCAGAAAGTATACTATAGCATCGCCAACCTGGCCATCAGCAGCAAGGACCTCAACTCGCTTTACTCGGCCATCCACCGGGAGCTGAGCAAGATAATCGAGACGCGCAACATCTACATCGCCCTCTGCGACCCGGAGCAGAAGGACCTGAGCTTTGTATACCTGGTAGACCTGTTTGTGGACAGGGCCTCAAAGGCGCAGATGAAGCGGCCGTTCTCCAGGGGGCTTTCGGAGTATATCATCCACACGGGCAAGCCGTTGTACATGCAGAAAAAGGAGCTGCTGGAGCTGGCCGACCGCGAAGGGCTGGTCCTGTTTGGGGCGGTGCCGGAAGTAATACTTTGCTCTCCGCTGGCTATCGGCGAGCGTATCATCGGTGTCATTGCGCTGCAGGATTACCAGAACCCGGAGGCTTACGTCAGTACCGATATCGAGATCCTGCACTTCATCTCGAACCAGGTGGCCCTGGCCATCGAGCGGAAACGCAACGAGGAGCAGATCAACACGCAGAACGCGCGCCTCAACGCCATCTTCGAGTCAGGCACCCACCACATGTGGTCCATCAACCGCAACTACGAGCTGACCTCCTTTAACCGCAACTTTGCGCAGGAGTTTAACGACCGAAACAAGCTTGAACTTACCTCTTTCACCCAAATCAGCAACGACACAACGGTGCATGAGGGGTCGTGGGCTTTCTGGGAAGACAAGTATAAGCAGGTGTTTGCCGGGCATCCGCAGCACTTTGAGATTGAGCTGCAAAACGGCAAAAGCTGGCGCGAAGTATACCTGCACCCCATCTACATGGAGGATGGCTCATTTGAGGAAATATCAGGTATTGCCCTGGACATAACAGATAAGAAGAAGTCGGAGCTGGCCCTGGCAGAAAGCGAGGAGAAATTCCGAAACATCTTTGAGTCGTTCCAGGACGTGTATTACCGCACCGACCTCTCCGGAAACCTCTTGCTCGTCAGCCCCTCGGTCACGCAGTTGCTGGGCTATAACGAGCAGGAGGCGCTTGGCATGAAAACAACCGACTTCTATGCCAACCCTGAACAACGAATCCTCCTTATTAACAAGGTATTGGAGCAGCAAAACGTGCGGGATATAGAAGTCGAGATGGTTTGCAAGGATGGCACCCGTAAAACAGTTGTGCTCGACGCCAGGCTGGTATATGATGACGCTGGCGAGCCTATGGGCCTGGAGGGTGTTATCCGTGACGTGTCGGAGCTGAAACGCACGCAGATGGCTTTGCTACGCGCCAAGGAAGAGGCCGAGAACCTGCTGAAGGTGAAGACCCAGTTCCTGGCCAACATGAGCCACGAGCTGCGCACCCCGATGAACGGTATCATCGGCATGATAGACCTGATGAGCCAGATCAACACCGACCCGGAGCAACGAGAGTACATCGACACGCTGCGCAAGTCATCGGACGCCCTGCTGGCTATTCTGAACGACATCCTGGACCTGAGCAAGATACAGGCGGGCAAGCTGGTGCTGCACGAGAGCGGCGTGGACCTGCACGAGACATTGGGCAAAATACATTCCCTGTTCGTGAACCGGGCCCAGCAAAAAGACCTGCAGTTTACCTACAGTATCGCACCCAATGTGCCGCGCCACATCGTTACCGACGAGACCAGGCTGCTGCAGATTTTGTCCAACCTCACCTCCAACGCCATTAAGTTTACCAACGCCGGTTCTGTAAGTATAACAGTGGGTGCAGATAAGCTGGACGGTCAGCACTACAGGCTGCATGTGCGCGTGAAAGACTCGGGCATAGGCATCTCGCCGGAAGGGCAGGAACTGCTGTTCAACGATTTCACCCAGCTTGACAACTCCTCTACGAAAACCTTTGGCGGCACCGGCCTGGGTCTTGCCATCTCCAAACAGCTCACGCAACTGCTGGGCGGCGACATCGGTGTGGAGTCCGAGGAGGGCGAGGGCAGCGTGTTCTGGTTTGACATACTCGTGCGCGCAGCCAGCACCCAGGAGGTAGAGGCACAGCAACTGCGCCAGCTGCAGCAGCACCAGGAGGTAGACACCTTTGAGGATGAACCCTACGTGCTGCTGGTGGACGATAACCAGATAAACCAGAAGGTGGCACAGAAGCAGCTCGAGCGCCTGGGCTGCCGCACCGACATTGCCTCCAACGGCTTTGAGGCGATTGCGCATGCCACCCAGCACCAGTACGACATCATTTTCATGGACATCCAAATGCCTGAGATGGACGGGGTTACCGCTACGAACCTCATTAAAGAGCAGCTCGGCAGCGCCTGTCCGCCCATTGTGGCCATGACGGCCTATTCCATGAAGGACGATGCCGAGAAGTTCATGAACCAGGGAATGGATGACTATGTATCCAAACCGGTAAAAAGCTCCGACCTGCATGCCGTGATAAGCAAGTGGATGGCCAAAGACGCCGGTATTGGGGAGAAGGCTGCTGCGGAAGAGGCGCCGGAATCGCAGGAGCCTATCATAGACTTAGCTGTGGTGGAGCAGCTAAAGGAGATAGGCGGAGAGGATTTTACCAAGCAATTATATTCCGAGTTTGAGGAAGAAGCCGCCGGGCTGCTCCAGGAAGCCAAAAAAGAACTCGATATACAACATTACAAAGGTATTTTAAGTACATTGCATCAACTTAAAGGTACCGGTTTTACTCTGGGCATAAATCCGCTGGCTGAACTGGCCAAAAAAATAGAGCACAACATCAAAAACGACAACCTGGACGAAGTGGACAAAGACTTCTCTGCGTTGCAAATGCAGTACGAAAACTATAAAAAAACTTATAAGGACATCATATTCAGCTAAAAATGGCAGAAAATAAAACTATTTTGATCGCCGAGGATAGCTCTGTTATCCTGAACTTGACGAAAAAGATTCTTGAGCTGCAGAAGTATAAGATCCTGACAGCCAAGAACGGTGGCGAGGTTCTAAAGCAGGTGGAATCTAACAAGATTGATGCTATCCTGATGGACCTGAACATCCCGGTTAAGAACGGCATGGAGTGCACCAAGGAGATCCGCGCCAGCAAAAACCCGGAAGTGGCCAACATTCCGATTATTGCCGTTACGGGCAATGCTAACAACTATAGCATGGAAGACTTTAAGGCCGTTGGCATTAACGACTACCTGCCTAAGCCACTGGATTTCGACATGCTGGTGGAAACCGTGAAAAAGTATACTGTATAAACATACCGTATCAGAGTAAATGCAGTTAAAGTACACGCGGCCCTTTTTAACCAAGCTGGAGGATATTTTTGCAGAGTCGGATTTTGTGCTGCGCTACGAGAAGGGCAATTTTAAAGCCGGCTACTGTGTGCTCAAAGACATGAAGGTGGCTGTGGTGAACAAGTACTACAGCCTGGAGGGGAAGATAAACTGCCTTTACGATATCCTTCGCACCATTTCTGTGGACGAGAGCCGCCTGAGCGAAAAAAACAGGCAGCTTTACCAGGAAATCCGAAACGGAGAAAACGCCAATTGAAAGTAACAATGTTAGGCACTGGCACCTCGCAGGGCGTACCGGTAATCGGGTGCACTTGCGAGGTTTGCCGTTCTGTGGACTACCGCGACAAGCGCCTGCGCGTGTCGGTGCACCTGCAGGTCGGTGAGAAGAGCATTGTCATTGACTCCGGCCCCGATTTCCGGCAGCAGGTACTGCGCGAGCGCATCAAAACACTGGATGCCCTGGTATTTACCCACGAGCACAAAGACCACACCGCCGGCCTCGACGACATCCGCGCCTACAATTTCTCGCAGCACAAGGATATGCCCGTTTATGGCGAGGAACGCGTACTGGAGCAGCTGAAGCGGGAGTATTCCTATATCTTTGCGGACTACAAATACCCGGGCATACCGCGGGTGGAGTTGTACCCTATCACAGTGGAGCCGTTTGAGGTGGAGGGGGTGCCGTTCATACCTATCCGGGTGATGCACTACAAGCTGCCAGTGCTGGGTTTCCGTATCGGCGATTTCACCTACATCACCGACGCCAACTACATCTCGGAGGAGGAAAAGGAAAAGATACGCGGCTCGAAGGTAATTGTGCTCAACGCATTGCGCCACGAGCACCACATCTCGCACTTTTCCCTGAAAGAGGCCGTCGCCGTACTGGAGGATCTGCAACCTGAACAGGCCTACCTTACCCACATCAGCCACCTGATGGGCCTGCACCGCGAGGTTGAGCTGCAACTCCCTGATTTCATCCGCCTCGGCTACGACGGCCTGCAGATCGAAGTATAATTCTTTGACAAAGGACTGTGTGACATAGGACAAAAGACTTTTGTTGGTTTGTCATAGCGCGTTAATCAAGTATAAATATCCTTTGTCTTTTGTCATTGAGTCCATTGTCATAAAAAAATGCATCTGAATTTTTACTTTTTGCGGCAACTGGCACAAGCCCTGCGTACCAAGGTGGTAGGCATGCAGGTAGTCACGGCTTTCAGCCAGCATAAGGCCGAGCTTATACTTGGCTTTGCCCGCGGACACGAAGAGCTTTATATCAGGGCCCAGCTGGGACCGCACTTTACCTCCCTCTCCTTCCCCACCGAGTTCAAAAGGGCCCGCGCCAATACCATCGAGCTGATGCAGGAGATGCAGGGACAGACGGTGGAGGACGTGGTGCCACACCTGAACGAGCGTAGCTTCTACTTTATACTTTCCGGCGGTTACACGCTGCTGTTCAAGATGTTCGGCAACCGTTCCAACATCGTGCTTTACAAGAAAGGGGAGGCCATCAGGCTGTTTCTGAAGAAATTTCCGGCTGATGCCGAGCTTGACCCGCTGAAGATGGACAGGCCGCTGCAGCAGAACTTCGCCGCCTTTGCGTCTGCCGATGGGAACTTGCGCAAAGTATACCCCACCTTCGGCGATGTGCCCGCTTTATACCTGGAAGAACGCGGCTTCAGCCAGGCCACGCTGGAGGAGAAATGGGAGCTGGTGCAAAGTATGCTGGATATCCTGGAGGCGCCGGAAGTATACTACATCATCCGCTTTCAGGACAAGTTGCGCCTCTCCTTATTACCGCTTGGTGAGGTGGTTTATACTTTTCAGGAGCCTTTGGAGGCTGCCAGCCAGTTTACCCGTTTATACTTATCCGAAACGGGTTTTAAGCAGCAGTACGAGCAGGCAAAGCAGCAACTGGAGCGCAAACGCTACGTAACCCAGACGGTGCTGGAGCAGAGCGAGGAGAAGCTGCAGGAGCTGCGCCACAACCGCTCCTACTCCCAGACGGCCGACGTGATCATGGTCAACCTTACTAACATTCCGCCGCGCGCCACCGAAGTAGAACTCTACGACTTTTATACCGACCAGACCCGCACGTATACTTTAAAGCAGCACGAGACACCCCAGAAGCATGCCGAGCGCCTCTACCGCAAAGCCAAAAACCAGCACCTGGAGGTAAAGCAGCTGGAAGAAAAGGCCGAGCGTAAGATGGAAGAACTCATCGTGCTGGAGGATGCCCTGCAGGCACTAAGCGAAGTGGAAAATTACAAGCAACTGAAGGTCTTTCTGCGGGAGTACAACCATCTGCTGGGCAGCAAGCAGCAAGAGCAGGTTCAGATTCCGTTCCGGGTATTTGAAAGCGAGGGATTCAAGATACTGGTAGGCAAAAGCTCCCAGAACAACGACGAGCTCACCCAACGCCATACTTACAAGGAGGACATGTGGCTGCACGCCAAGGATGTTTCCGGCTCGCATGTGGTGATCAAGTACCAGGCAGGGAAAAGTATACCGAACACGGTGCTGGAGAAGGCGGCGCAGTTGGCAGCGTACTACAGCAAGCGCAAAACCGATTCACTGTGCCCGGTGATTTACACGCCGAAGAAATGGGTGCGTAAGCCGAAGGGCTCGCCCCCCGGCGCTGTGGTGGTGGAGCGGGAGAAGGTGTTGCTGGTAAAGCCGGAGAATCCTTTTGCCAAAGTATAGCGGGCTGCTGAGCGCTGGCTTTCTCTCACTGCTGTAATACTTTAGCTGCTGCCATTTCCTGGCACAAGTCTGAAGCCAATTGCTGGCGCGGGTTTGAAACCCGTGTCTAACTATGGTGTTGGGTTTGCAACCCAACTGGCTTGAAAAGCCATACTTATGCTTCTGCTATACTTCCCTGAACCACCGCTTCCTTCAGCTTGACACAAGCTATCCTTACTAGCTTCTGTTTATCCTCTAGTTCCCACAATCGTCTCGTTTCATCTCTGGCTTTGGAGCCCTCAAGGCCGAGAGGCCTCGCCTTCGGGCATCGCGCGGTGTGCCTGAAGCTGCCTCCGCTCTGCTCCGGCTGCCTCACTTCGTTCGGCACCGCAACATGCACAAGGCGCTCAACCCAAAGGCTGGGATAGGATTCGATAGCCCCTGCTACTACTACTGTCCCCTTGAGGGGACCATAGGGGTGTTAATACTTCGGCAACGAAGCTAATACGTCAGCCAAAGCAGTTACAAGTTCCCCTCCTTGGACAGGGAGGGGTAAGGGGTGGTTGGACCCGGCGTTGCAGAACTCTTCCCTATTGCTAAGGGAGTGGCTAAAGACAGTACAGAGCAGACAGGAAGTTCCAGTACCTGGAGAGTTATACTTTTACACCCCCAACTTCCGCAGCGCCAGCAGGCAGAGGGCGATGGAACCGGCTACGTTGATTTTCCCGCTCGTCACCATACTTTCTACTTCCTGCAGGGGTACCTTCAACACCTCGATGTGCTCGCTGATATCCAGGTCTTGTTCGGCTACTTGGCAGGCATTGCGGGCTATGAAGTAATAAATCTTGTTCGTGTCTTTGGTAGGGTTGTCGATTACCTCCAGCAGTGGCTCCAGGTGATCGCAGGTATACCCGGTTTCCTCCAGCAGCTCGCGGTGGGCGGCTTCCAGGGGCTCTGTTTCGTGGTCGTCAATCACGCCACCGGGTAACTCTATAAATATGTTGCCCGCGGCGTGTTTGTACTGCCGCACAAAAATCACATGGCCATCCTCGGTAAGCGGAAAAACCAGTACCACGTTCGGGCGCACGCTCACGTAGTAGTCATCCATCACATGGCCGTTTGGCAGCTCCACCTCATCGCGGCGCAGTTTATACCACTTCTCGTTCACCACCATGGCCGATTTCCGGATCTTCCAGGGCTGGGGTGCTTTACTCTTATCACTCATACTTGCAAGTTATACTTTATCCACGTAAAAAAGCCACGCTGAGAGCATGGCCTTGGTTTATACTTTGTAACGACTACTTTGCTACTCCTTTTTCCCGTTCCGCCGCACCATGTACTCGTTTTTGCCGGATACTTTTTGCTGCACCGCCTCCTGCCAGTCCTGACCGGTGGCCGAGAGGTACTCCGACTCGTTCCACAGCTGGCTTTGTTTCAGTTGATCATCTGCTTCGAGTATATATAGCTCATGGCCTGGCTGTGCCTTCAGCCGAAAGCCGCAGGAGCGCATCATGGCCAGTATGGCGGCATGGTTAGGAGCCCACCAGTTGGTTACATCGCCGGCCATCCGTTTTTCGATAAAGGCCATTTTGGGCCAGCCCTCCTCCAGCATGCGCTTGCGATCGTTTAGCTCCATATCCTCAGGCACCTCGGCCTGTTCCTGACCGGGCATGGTCAGGGTCTGGAACACCAGCTGACCGCGGCATTTGTGGGAGAGAATATCAAGCGATAGCAACGGGTAGCGCAGGTGGTAGAGCACGCCCATGTACCAGATCAGGTCGAACTGCCGATCGAGGCGCGCTACATCATACACCTGCATCTGCCTGAATTCTATTTTATCCTCCAACCCGAATTGCCTGGCCGCCCACTCCGCTTGCCGCAGGTAATGCGGATCCACGTCGATGGCCAGCACGTTGGCGCCGCGCTTGGCCAGTTCTATACTATAAAAGCCGGCGTTACAGCCAATATCCAGCACCTCCTGCCCCGACAGGTCCTGCGGGATAAAAGGCTCCAGTTCCAGCCACTTAAACCTGGGGAAATCGCCCAGAAAATGCTGGGGGGCCGTCTGCTCTCCGTTAGGCAGGTGCAAATTATGAAACCAGGGTGCCAGCGCTTCTATCTCCGACATATATTCTACTCTTTTATGATTTATATGTGAGAGCTTACGCAGCTGCAGCAGCTAATGATGCATAAAACAAAACAGCCGCCCCGGCACTTGGCAGAGGCGGCTGTTTATCAGTTCTATACGTGGTGTTTATACTTCCTGGCCTACTTCCGCATTCGCGAAAGGATTCTCCAGGGTCATCAGTTCCTCGGCATAGCTAACCAGCTCCTTGGCGCGGTGAGCGGCCGTGTGGTGCGCCAGCACTTTCTTACGGGCCCGCTCCCCAATCAACTTGCGCTCCGATTTGCAGATCTCGCGCAGGTAGCGGAGTGTGTCCCTGGCGTCGTTGGAGATCAGGATCTCTTCCTCTGGCTTAAAGATGGTTTCCAGTCCCTCCCAATAGTCAGAGATTATCGGGGTGGCGCAGGCCGCCGCCTCAAAGAGGCGCACACTCGGCGAGTACCCTGCTTTCACCATGTCGGCCCGGGTGATGTTGAGCGTAAAGCGCTGGCTGTTGTAAAAGTTACGGTGCGCGGAAGGTGGCAGGTGCTGGATATGCTCCACATTCTTCGGCCATTTTATACTTGCCGGGTACTGCGGCCCGGCCACCACAAAGCGCCCGAGCGGCCACTGGCGGGCAGCCTCCAGCATCAGCTTGTCGAGCGGCGGCTGGCGGTCGTCGGAGTAAGTGCCCAGGTAGCCCATGTCCCACTTGCTCTCTAACAGCTCAGGATAGTATAGCTTTGGATCGATAGAGCAGTAGAGCGGCCTGGCCATAGGCGAACCGTACTTTTGCTCCAGCACGTCCAGGATAGGCCCTCCCGTAAACGATAAGTATAAGTCATACTTCGGGATGAGGTTTGGGTGCAGGTACTCGTAATCGCCCCGATCCAGTTTAGCTAGTGTTACCGGTGTGTCGATGTCGTAAAAAGCCTTGATACCGCGGGCCGTTTTGATGACCCACTCCCCTACCGGCACCCCTTCCGGTACATACGATCCGACGATTACCATGTCGGCCTCGCGCACTTCCTCGGCAAAACCGCTCTTCAGCTCTTCCAGGGAGCTATAAAGCTCGGTGCGACAGAACTCCGGGTTGGGTAAATCACGGTTTCCGGCATACCAGGGAACATCCCGCTCCAGAAAAGTAACCTGATGGCCCTGCTTATTTAGCTCTCTTACCAGACCTCGGAACGTGGTGGCATGGCCGTTGCCCCAGCTGGAGGTGATGGATAAGCCAAGAATTACGATATTCATGCTAATGCTTTATTTTTAAATGTAACTTTCGCGTACAGCAGTTTTTCCAGTTGCTCTGCACGATGCTGATAGGTGTGCGCAGCCAGTACTTTCTTATACGCAGCTTCTCCGATTGCTTTTGCCTTTTCTTTAGATAATTCTGCTATAATCTTAGCCACGTCGGCTCCGCTGTGGGCCACGAGTATTTCTTTTCCGGGTTCGAAGAAGAACTCAATGCCCTCCCAGTAGTCGGTGATAATGCAGGCACCTGCCCCCGCCGCCTCAAAAACGCGTGTGGCCGGCGAGAACCCGTAGCGGGCCATACTTTCGCGGCTGATGTTGAGCACGGCCATGGGCGTGCAGTTAAAGGCATTGTGGTCGTTGGTGTATACGTGGCCTGTGTAGTGCACGTTATCCGTCATCTGCTTATCACCCCAGCCGCTGCCGCCAATAATAAACTTCTTATTCAGTTCCAGGGCTGCCGGCTTAAGGAAGAACTCGTCCACGCGGGCCTCGCGGTCGGGCAGGCGGTTGCCCAGGAAGGCCAAATCACAGACAAAACGCGGGTCAGGTTCCACGGGGAAGTGCGTGGTCGTATCCAAGGCATTGTAAACCGGCACGCATTTTTTTGCGCCCAGCGCCTCGTAGGCATTCACCACGGGGTTGCCCCCGCCATAGGTAAGCACCATGTCGTAGCGCGGTATCAGCGGCAGGAACGGGTCGCTTGGGTTGTGGTGCACGCGGTCTAAGGTGGCCGGTGCGTCCACGTCCCAGAACACCACCAGCCGGTCGTCGGTCTGCAGCTTCAGCACTTCGCGCTCCAGCAGCTCGTCGAACACACCCACACCGCTGGCTTTTACCACCATGTCGGCGTGCTGGGCGTCCTCCAGGCACTCGTAAACGCACTCCTCCGTGGCTTTGTAAACCACTACTTTGGCCCACTCCGGGTCGTCCATGTCGCGGTTCTGCTGGCGGTCGTAAGCATCGGGCTCGTAGAAGGTAATCCGGTGGCCACGCTCGCTCAGCGCCCGGATAATGCCCCTGTAGTAGGTAGCCGCGCCGTTCCAGTAGGCTGACACCAGGCTGGAGCCGAAAAATGCTATTTTGAGTTTGTTATTGTTCATGTAAAACTTGCGCTTTGGGGGTGAGATAGATTTTTGATTCGGCTATACCCAGTTCCTCGCATACTTTCTCCAGCTCGTTTACACGGTGGGCACAGGTATGGCGGCTGCGGATCGTTTCCAGGCCACGCGCGGCCAGGGTATTTGCTTTTTCAGGGTTGTGAAGTATAGCTTGCAGGTGCTGTTTCATCTCCTCCCCGTTTCGGGCCACCAGGAAATCCTCTCCGGGCGTGAACAGATGCTCGGCATCATCCCAGGGTGAGGAAATGAGCGGGATACCGCAGGCCATGGCCTCGAAGGGGCGGATGGTCGGGATGCCCGGCAGCGCCTCCACGTAGGGCCGGCGCGGCACGTGCACGGTTACTTTATACTTGGCAAACTCCTCCGCCGCTTTGTAGTTAGGCAGCCAGCCCCCATAGGTTATCCCGGCATCCGCCAGGGCTTTGCGGGCATGCTCCGGGTAGCGCACGCCGTAGATTTTGGCTTTCAGCCCCAGCTCCTTCACAGGGTTTATCAGGAACTCGTGCAGCTCGGCCGTACGCTCCTCGTCGCCCCAGTTGCCAATCCAGATCAGGTCGCCTTCATACGTCTCTTGTTCGCGTGGGTAAAAGACGGAGGTGTCGGCGGCCTCATGCCAGGTCCAGGCTTTCCGGGTCCAGCCTTCCTGCAAGTATAAATCGCGTATCTTCTGCCCGAAGGCCAGCACGCCATCGTAATGGCGCAAATCATACTTGGCCATACTTTCGCGCTCAGTCACGGCGCGGTGGTGGGTATCGTGGAAGAGCAGTCTATACTTGCCGCCGTTGGCCCGGTGTTCCCCGATGCGCTTTACCAGCTCGTGCTCGTTCCACTCGTGCACCAGCACCAGGTCGGCTTCGGCTAACACATCATCCAGGTTTATACTTTCCAACCTATAAAAGTTGGTGCTGAGGCCAGGGTAATACGCCTGCAGCTCGTCGAGCTTCTCCTTTCCGTAACCTTCTACCAGATTTTGCAGGCTCCAACCGTTCTCCGGCTCATATACCTGCACCCGGTGCCCCCGCCCCTCCAGCTCCCGCACAATGCCACGCAAAAAGTGCGCGTTGCCATGGTTCCAGTCAGAAAGTATAGAGTGGTAGAAAAGGACTATATGCATTTCGTTGTTGGTATGTTCGTTTTGGATTTTAGGGATTTGAAGGAGAAACTGAGTGAAGAAATACGTCTTTCAGTGCTGTCATCTTGTAAAGATCCTGGTGGCGTTGTCGCAAAGCAATCGCTACTGGCTAACAAGATCCTTTCAGGATGACATGGAAAAAGGTCAACGTATAAGTTTCACGCATCCACTCATTCAGAATTATACTGTGACTGTTTGCTTGAGCAGCTGCCGGTACACGTGGTCGTAATCCTGGCCCATAGGGTCGGCGGTGTAACCATGGGAACGCTTCACGGCGCGGCAGGCCATGATGTTGCGGCCAAACTCATCCTCAATCAGGTTCTTGATCGTGTCGCGCAACTCGTCGGCATCGTTCGGGTTCACGTACTTGGCCGCGTTGCCCCATACTTCTGCCAGGCTATCGGTTTTACCCACCACCAGCGCGCAACCCGACATGGCCGCTTCCAGGATGGTCAGGCCGAAAGGCTCATACTTGGCAGGCAAGGTATAGATTGAAGCTCTTGACAGCCAGTCCGATACTTCTTTCTCAGTCAGTTGGCCCAGGAAGTGCACATTCTCCAGCTCTATCTCTTTTCCGGTAGCCGGATGGCGCGCATCGCCGGCAATGTATACCGGCCAGGGCAGGTCGGAGGCGATGTGTGCAAGCATGGAGATGTTCTTTGCCTCATCCCACACGCGGCCCATACTGAACACGAAGGGCTCTTTTCTCCCGAACTGGAAGCTGTGCTGTCCGCGGCCGTTGTACACCACTGTGCTGTTCTGGAAAGGCCCGTACAACGCCTCCGCCTGGTGCAGCATGGCCTGTGTTGGCGCCACCACCATCGTGGCGTTCTGAAGGCCTTTGGTCACCATTTCCTTGTACTTTTCCCAGGCCTTCGGGGCCTCCTCGTCCTTCACGGCCCTCCACCACGACAGCACACAAGAGTGCACCACCACCACTGTAGGCACGCCAAAGTTGAGGGCGCCATGCACCAGTCCGTTCAGGTGTACCAGGTCTGGTTGTACTTCTTCTTTGAGTCTGAGCAGCCACTGGCCCGCCTGCTCTACGTCCTGCCAGGGTTCGTCCATCCACTCCAGTTTGTAGTGGCTTTCGTAGAGGGTCATGTTGTCGATGTCCTCCACCTGCTGCCGCTGCTCTTCGGTGAGCGGTGCGCCCATGGTAGCCAGGGCCACATGAGTCTTAAAAGGAGCCAAAGCCCTAATCAGCTCCAGCGCATAGGTCCAGACACCGCCTACGGTGTCGGCCGTCATCAAAATCTTTGAGGGATGTTGTGCCTCCATACTCCTATCTTCCGTAAATATTATCTTCCGTAAATTTTATCTAATACTTCTGCTACTTTTACATACTCTTCGGCTTCCTCGCTAAAACCTTCGCCCTTGGCTACTCGCTCAGCCCAGGCCACGCCGGCACGGCCCATCCACTCGTCAGGCGGGGCGCAGAGTTGCTCGGTTTTGGTGCCGTAGTAGCGCTCGGCCACAAAGTCGTAGAAGGAGCCGTTTACGTTTTTAAACGCCACGCCCCCGTTTGTGCCGTAAAAAGTGGCGCTGATAATGGCCTCTTGTCCGGCCGGCAGGTTCCAGGAGCAGCTCAACTGCAGGAGCGTATTGCCCTCCAGTTCGATGTGCGCGGCGGCATAGTCCTCTACTTTGCCTTCTGCCATACTTATCGGTTTGCCTTTGGCGTAGAGATGGCTCTGCACCTGCTTTACCTCCGGGAAATTCATGCTCCACAGGGCCAGGTCCACCAGGTGCACGCCCAGGTCTATCACGCAGCCGCCACCCGAAAGCTTTGGCTCGTAGAACCAGGCTTTGTCGGGGCCATAGGCGTTGTGGAACACCAGCTCGATGGCATAAATCTGCCCCAACTCGCCACTCTGCACCACCTTGTAAACTTCCTGCATGGCCTTGGTATGGCGATAGGATAAGTCTACCCCTAGGAGTTTATTCTGCGCACGCGCAGCCTCTACCACGCGCTTGGTCTCCTCCACATTGCGCCCCAGCGGCTTCTGGCAGAACACGTGCTTGCCTGCCTTTAGGGCTAGGGTACTTTGCTCGGCATGAAAGGCGCTTGGCGTAGCGATAACGATTCCGTTCACCTCTGGCTGCTGCAGCATGGTCTCCAGCGAGGACACCTGCTTTGCCCCAGGCTCACTTTTCAGTGCCTCTTCGGCGTTTTGGGGTGCTGTATCGGCGATATAGGCTACCTCTCCGGCCTTATACTTTGAGATTGCTTCCATCCGGTTACGCCCGATCCAGCCAACGCCCAGGAAACCGAGCCTTGGTGTATGACCAAAGGTAGTAGAAGAAGATGCTGAAGGGGCTTCCGCCTTGTCAAGTATAGTTTCCGTCATGTTCAGTAGGTTATAAGGGCTTTCACAAAACCGTCCGGGCGGCTTGTGAGGTGTTCGAATGCTTTTGCAATTTCTTGTAACGTATAGGTGTGAGTGTAGAGCTTTTCCGGGTTCATCCGGCCCGACTCCACAGCCGCTACAGCTTCTCTTATGCCTTTGATGTACTCTTTCGGGTCGCGCTCGTGGGCATTGATCACGTCCAGGCCGCGCCAGTTCCAGAGCTGGATGTTCACCTGCCGCATGCCGTCCTGATGGAAACCGGCGATCACCAGCTTGCCGCGCTCGGCAGTAAGCTCACCGGCCAGGTTCAGCGGCCACTCCTTTCCGGTGCACTCTATTACGCGTTCGCAGAAGTTTCCGTTTGTTAGTTCCTTTACTTTTTCTATAATTTTATAGTGATCATCCATTTTAATCACCTCGTCTGCGCCACATTCTTTTGCAACTTCCAAAGAGAACTCCCGCTGCGACACGGCAATAACCCGTGCTCCGGCATCCTTGGCCAGCTGAATCAGGAGCGCCCCCAGGAAACCGATGCCCAGGATGGCCACCGTCTGCCCGGCCTGCAGGTCGCTGCGGCGGAAGATGTTCATGGCGCAGCCCAGCGGCTCACCGGGGAAGGGCTTATCCTGCAAAGAATCGGGCAGTTTCACCACCTTATCGGCATCGGCCACATCATACTCGGCGTAGGCGTTGTAAGACAAAGCAGCCACGCGATCACCGGGCTGCAACTGGTCTACCCCTTCGCCTACGGCGTCTACCACACCCCAGCCTTCATGGCCCGGGTTGCCGGCCGCTACTGGGTAGCTGAACCACTCGCGCCCCTCCCACACCGGGATGTTGGAGGCACAAAGGCCGCAGCCCTGCAGCCGGATGCGCACCTGCCCGGCTTTTGGCTCGGGCAGGGCGGTTTCCTCTATTTTTATACTTTGCGGCGCTACCAGCACGGCGGCTTTCATGGTGGTGGCGTGGGTGCTGGGCACTGCTGGTTTATGTGTTGTAAGCGTTTCTTGCATCATGTTAAGCTACTGCGGCTTTGTTTACAGGTTCTTCTTCTTTTTCCAACAGGGAGGAAAGCGCAATCGGTACTTTCAGGCCGCGGTGCTCGCACAGCCACTGGTAAAGCCTGGCTACTCCTTCCTGCACGTCATGCTTCGGATACCAGCCCGTCGCCTCCCTGAATTTGCGGATGTCGGACACATAATAGTGCTGATCGCCCGGACGCCAAGCGCCGAACTGAAGAGGGACTTTAGCCCCCCGGAACTTGCCGATAGTTTTGAGCAGCTCCAGCAAACTCACAGTGTTCGCAGGTCCTCCGCCTATGTTAAAGGCTTGTCCTTTTATACTATCCATGTGCTCCTGCGCCAGCAGGAAAGCATCCACCAGATCCTCTACAAACAGGATATCCCGCACCTGCTTGCCGTCGCCATAGATGTTGACCGGCTCGCCCTCGATGGCCTTGATGGCAAAGTGCGCCACCCAGCCCTGGTCTTCGTTGCCGTACTGGTGCGGGCCGTAGATGCAGCTCATCCGGAACACCGTCATCGGCAGGTTATAGGTGCGGGCATAGTCTATCACGTACTGGTCGGCGGCACCCTTCGAGCAGCCGTAGGGGCTGTGGAAATCGAGATGGCGCCTTTCGGAAATGCCATGTTGCTTGGTACCGGTATCGGCCGGGTAGTAGCGCGATCCGTTGGAGACAAACTCCATGTCCTCCAGCCCTCCGTATACTTTGTTTGTGGAGGTAAACACCAGTGGCGGCGGGTTTTTCTGTTGCCGGATCGCCTCCAGCACGTTAATGATACCGCGCGCGTTTATTTCAAAATCATTGATAGGAAAATTAAGGGAAGTGGTAACGGCCACCTGAGCGGCAAAGTGAAAGACCTGCTCGGCACGCTTCATTACCTGGCGCACGGCCTGTAGATCGCGGATATCGCCCACGTGTACTTCCAGCCTGTCGCCATAGGTGTGGTGGAGCCAACGCAGGTTCTCCTCCACCCCGTCGCGGCTAAGGTTATCGAACACCAGCACGCGCTTGCCTTGCCCCAGCAGGCGCTTGGCCAGGTTTGTGCCCACAAAGCCGGCCCCTCCCGTGATAAGGATGTAGGGTTCGGTGTTCTCATCCAGGCTGCGCTTCAGGTAGTTGAGTTCGCTAAGCTTCTCGATGCCGTGGCGTGCCCAGAGGCGGTAGAGCAATTTGCTGCTTCCGTCCTCGCGTTTCAATCCGAAATAGTACTCCCGCTCGTCCAGGTGAAAGCCGCCAACAGTGGGCAGTTCCAGGCTTAGGTCTTTTACAGCGTACCAGTAGATGCGGGCAACGTCGGCTTTTAGCACCTCTTTAAACTCCTGCAACTGCTTAAACTCATCGTGCTGCCAGGTAGAGAACCCGGCCTCCGTGATCCAGAGCTCGGCTTTGCAGTTGTTGCGCTCCATTACCTCGCGCACGGCCTGTATCCTGTCCTCCCAGCCGTCCCAAAGCTGATCGAACACATACGGGAAACCGTGGACACCCACTGCGTCGATGTATTGCATCACGCCATGGTCGTACATGGTCTGCAGCCAGTTCGGGTCTATCGGGCTCATGCCGCCGAGCAGGGTTTTCTTGCCCAGTTGCTTGCACCAGTAGGCCGCGCCTCCTACCATCTCGGCAAACTTGTTCCAGCCGTAGTCGTGGGTAAAATCATACTCTGTGATGTTGTTCGGCTCGTTCCAGAGCTCCACCCACTCAAAGTGATCCCCATGCCTGGCGATGAACACATCCAGAAAATCGGCATACGCTTTCTTGTCCTTGGGTGGGGAGGAGGTGCGGGGCTTCTCGCCTATACTTGGCGGGGTATACAAAAAGCAGGGAAGTATGCGTACCTCCCTAGCCAGCGTCGGGATGAGCCAATCGTACCATTCCTGCCCTTCGGGGGTATAGTAGTCGGCCCACGAAACACCGGTGCGCAGCTCTTGCACCCCCAGCTCCCTCAGGCTGGCCAGCGTTTCTTCTACATGCTCATACTCACCGGGTCTGAACCACTCCACCAGGCCCACCACGGGGAGCGTTGGCTTGCTGTTCAAAGTCTTGTCGTCTATTTTCATACTGATTTGAATCCTTTAATTGATGTACACGGAAGGGTGATTAAACGGTGAGGCCGCGGGAAGCCAGCTCAGCACTCGCCTCGCTGACGCGGTCGTAGGCGATCTGGCCCTCAAGCCAGCCAGCCAGCTCTTCCAGACCGGCGTTAAACTCCACCTGCGGGTAAAAGCCCAGCACTTCCCTGGCCAGCGAGATATCGGCGTAGCAGTGGCGGATATCCCCTACCCTATACTTGCCCGTTATCTCCGGAAGGAGGTCTGACTTGCCCATCACCACCGCCAGGCGCTCCCCAATCTCGCGGATGGTGTAGTTGTTGCCGCTGCCCACATTAAACACGCGCCCGTTCGCCTCCTCCTTCTCCATGGCCAGGCGGCAGGCCAATGCCACATCACGCACATGCACAAAGTCCCGCTGCTGGTAGCCATCCTCGAAAATCATCGGAGAGTTGTTGTTCAGCAGGCGCGAAGCGAAAATGGCCAGCACCCCGGTATAAGGGTTCGAAAGTGCCTGCCGGGTGCCGTACACGTTAAAGAAGCGCATGGCTACGGTTGGAATATTGTAGGCACGGCCCACCATCAGGCAAAGGCGCTCCTGGTCATACTTGGAGAGGGCATATACCGAGGATAAGCTAGGGGCTTTTGTCTCCGGGGTAGGTACCGGCTGCAGCTGCTCGCCTTGCGCATTGTACAGTTCCCAATCGGCTGCTTTCAGCTGCTCCAGTGGCCGCTCCTGCGCAGTGGTCTGTTCACCCGCGGCGCTTTTGTAAAGCCCCTCCCCGTAGATGCTCATGCTGCTGGCCACCACCAGCTTCTTCACAGGCTTCTTGATAAGGGCCTCCAGCAACACCGTGGTGCCTATGTTATTCACGTCGGTATACTCGCGCAGCTCGTACATACTTTGCCCTACCCCTACCATCGCCGCAAAGTGGAACACGTAGTCCACACCCTCCAGCGCACGTGCCACATCCTCCGGGTTGCGTACATCCCCAATTAGCAGCTCTACGTCTTCATGCAGGTACGCCGGCCGCTGGCAGTCTTTGCCATGTACCTGCTCGCTCAAATTGTCCAATGCTCTTACGGCATACCCCTGCTGCAGCAGTTCATCGGCCAGGTGAGAACCGATAAACCCAGCGCCGCCGGTAATCAATACCTTGTCTTTCATAGTTTTAAGTTTACTTTCTGTTTAGTTTGTACTTTTATTTTGGGTGCTGATATGGTTAGATAGGCTCTAGCCGGAGTTAAAACACCTGCGCCGTGGGCCTGAGGGTGATGTTGTTGATGGATACTCCCGGTGGCTGACGTAGGGCATATAAGACGGCATCTGCTACTTCTTCGGGGGTGAGGGCACCATACCCTATACTTTCCACCGTCTGGCTGCCGGATAGGGTATTTTCGAAAAAGGCAGTGTCGGTAACTCCCGGTGCTACTACCGTTACCCGGACATTGGGCAATACTTCCTGCCGCAGCGTTTCGGCAATTACCTGCAGGGCGGTCTTGGTAGCAGCGTACACGCCTCCGTACGCGTAGGCCTGTCCTGCCGCTACCGACGACACGATCACGACATCGCCGGCGCCTGCCTCCTGCATGCCCGGTACAAAAGCCCGGATCAGGCGCAGGGTGCCCATCAGGTTGGTGTTGATTACCTGTTGCCACTTTGCCGGGTCTCCCTCCGTAAGTTTCTCGTGCACGCCCAGGCCGGCGCTGCACACAAGTATGTCTGGTGCGCCCAGCTGTTGCTGCACCGCTTCGAAAAGGTTGTCTATGGCTACGGCATCGGAAACATCACAGGTGAGGCAGATGCTTCCTTGGGGTAGGTTATCGGTCAAGTGCAGATCGGCAATGGCAGTTTGAACTCCGTCTTCAGTGAGCTGCGCGGCAATGGCTTTACCTATGCCCGATCCTCCTCCGCTCACTATCGCTCTCTTACCCTTAAGTTGCTGCACGTCTTCCGTTTATTTTTGTCCTCCTACTAGAAATTTATGTGGGTGCTGAAAATTGTTAGGTAGAACGTAGCAGATGGAAATAGGGTTGTAGATGCTGCCGCAAGGCTATATAAAAACAGCCTAATTGTTGTGTTACTGCGCTTATGGAGGGATAAGGCTTTAAAAGATACCACACGCTACACCTTTTCCATTGTACTGATAACAGGTTAGTATGCGCCTGCTCGCAATCAAAAAACTGTTTACTTTGCACCAATCTCCAGCTAAAACATTGTTCTATGAACTTTCCCCAAGACATCCTGCTCCAGGACGATCGCGTGCTGCTGCGCCGCTACCTGCCTTCAGACTTACCTGAGTTAGCCCATATCGCTTTGGATGAGGATATCTGGCGCTTTATGCCTACCCGTATCAGCAACCAGGCGGAGTTGCAGGAATGGGCAAGCAACGTAGAGAAAGGCTACGCCACCGGCACCCGCTACACGTTCCTTATCGTGGACAGGGCCACCGGCAAACTGGCGGGCAGCACCAGCTACGGCAATATCTCGCTGCCCGACAAGCGGCTGGAAATTGGCTGGACCTGGCTGAGCAAGGATTACCGCGGCACCGGGCTGAACCGCCATTGCAAGTTCCTGCTGCTGCAGCATGCCTTTGAGGAGCTACGCATGGAGCGGGTAGAACTGAAAACGGATGTGCTGAACCTGCACTCCCGCCGGGCGATGCTGAAGATTGGCGCCACGGAGGAGGGCATCCTGCGCAGCCACACCCAGATGCACGACGGGCGCCGCCGCGACACGATCTACTACAGCATCCTCCGGCCGGAATGGCCAGGTATAAAACAGCAGGTATTTGCAGATTTAGCTCCGGCCAACATTTCTTAGAACCCAAGCAGCCGCCAAGTGGTATGCAAGGGGTAGGACCAACAGGGCTTTCAATTGGATACTTCCCCCTACCGCATTTTCCTCATCCGCCACGCCAGGCCTAAGGTGGAGCGAAAGGGCTTTTTTAACGCGACGGCTGCCCGGCAGTACATCTCTGACTACGACACCGCCCAGGTGGAGGCCTTTGTACTGCAGCACGAGGCGATACCTTTTAAGGAGATAAAGAAAGTATACTGCAGCACGTTGGTCCGCTCGCAGCTAACGGCACGCGCCATTTTCGGGGAGGACGTGGAACTGCACATCGACGAGACTTTCCGGGAGTTTGAGCGCCGCATTTTCACGCTGCCCTGGCTGCACCTGCCCATCAAAGTATGGCTGCTGAGTGCCCGCCTGCTCTGGTTTCTGGGCTTCAACAACCGCGACATCGAAACCTTCCGGCAGGCTCGCACCCGCGCCAGAAAAGCCGCCGAACTCCTCGACCGTGACGCCCGCCGGAGCCATACCACCGTGCTGGTTGCCCACGGCCTGCTCAACAGCTTTATCCGGCGCGAGTTAAAGCGCCTGGGCTGGCAGGAAAGTATAAAAGGCGGCAGCGACTTCCTTTCTGTAGATATGCTAATCCTTCCTAAGTAAATTTATACTACCCTGCGGGCAACTTCAATCTCGATATATAGTATAATTTAATCACACAATATAATTATAGCCAAAACAGCTGGCCGGGGCAAGTATAAACTACCTAGAAATGTTCCCCTCCGCTACCCCATCAACCTGGTTCAGACCGTGGCAGCGCAGACGGCATTGCCTTACCTGATAACCAGATAAGCCCAATTTCATACTTATTAATCAAACCCATATCCTATGAAGAAACATGTACTGCTCCAATTCCTGCTGCTCCTGCTGGTGCTGCCCCTTGCCTGGGCACAGACGCAGACGGTATCCGGCAGGGTAACCTCTGCTACCGACGGCGCTGCCTTACCTGGCGTTACCGTGCTGGAGCGGGGCACCTCAAACGGCGTTACAACCGGCGCTAACGGTGAGTATACTTTAACTGTGCAGCCCAATGCCACCCTAGTCTTCCGGTTTATAGGTATGGCGACGCAGGAGATTGCCGTGGAGGGAAGGACAACAATAAACGTAGCCCTCGGCTCGGACCAGCAGCAACTGGGCGAGGTAGTAGTGGTTGGCTACGGCACCCAGCTAAAGCAAGAGCTGACCGGCAACATCGCGCAGGTATCCGGCGAGGACATCGCCAACATTCCCACCCCCTCGCTGGAGTCGGCGTTGCAGGGCCGGGCAGCCGGCGTGTACATAAACCAGGGCAGCGGCAAGCTCGGCCAGGGCATCAACATCCGTATCCGCGGCGCCGCCTCCGTGTCGGCCAGCAACCAGCCGCTCTATGTGGTAGATGGTATACCGGTCACCTCCTCCGACCTGGGCACCACCAACGCAGAGCCGCTCAACCCCATTGCCGACATCAACCCCAATGATATCGCCTCGATTGAGATCCTGAAAGACGCCTCGGCGGCGGCCATTTATGGATCCAGGGCTTCCAATGGTGTGGTGATCATCACCACCAAGCGGGGACAGGCGGGCAAGACCAATATCACCTTCAACTACTACACCGGCTTCAGCCGCCCCACCAAGATAAGGGAGTTTTTAAACGCTGAAGAGTATATCGAGCTTTTCTCGGAGGCCATTGAGAACGTGGGCGGCGACCCGGCCACGGTATTCGCCAGAAACGGGCTGGACATCAATTCCCCCTACGACCAGAACTGGGGCGAGGAACCCTTCAGAACCGGCAGTGTGTCGCAGTATGAGGTTGCGCTGAGCGGCGGTAACGAGAAAACGCGCTTTTACATCAACGGCAACTTCAACACCACCGACGGCATCCTGGTAGGAAACGAGTTCGACAGGGCCTCGGGCCGCTTCAACATCGACCACAGCATCAGCGACCGCGTCCGGATTGGCACCAACGTCTCGCTTATCCGCACGCTAAACCAGCGTGTATCCGACGACAACGCCTTTTCCAACGTTATTCAGCTGAACGCCCTCCCCCCTATCCAGCCCAAGATAGACCCGGAGACCGGGGAGCTCAACCGCAGGACCTTGTACTATAACAACCTGATAGACCAGCGTGACGGCTTCAACGATGCCCTGACCTACCGCACCATCAGCACGGCTTTTCTGGAGGTGGACGTGCTGCAGAACCTGCGCTTCCGTACCGAGCATGGTATCGATTTTCTGAACCTGCAGGAGGAGCTGTACCTGGGCAGGCAAACGCAGGATGGCGGCCCTTCGGGCTATGGCTACAACTCGCAGCTGACCTCCTCCAACTATAACACCAACAACACGCTGACCTACAACAACACCTTTGCCGATGCGCACAAACTGGAGGGCCTTTTAGGTATCAGCTACCAGCGCGCCAACACCAGCTCTGCCTCCGTGGAGGGGCGCGGCTTCCCAAGCGACAGGTTCCAGAAAATCGCCAGCGCTGCCCGTATCACCAGTGGCTCCTCCTCTGAAACGGGCTATGTGTTTGCCTCTTATTATGCCCGCGCCAACTACGTGTTCCGCGACAGGTACCTGTTCAGCGGCAGCGTGCGCGTGGATGGGTCTTCCAGGTTCGGGTCCGGCAACCGCTTTGGTGCTTTCCCGGCGGCCTCTGCCGGCTGGATCCTGACACAGGAGCCGTTTCTGGATGGGTCGAGCCTGTTTAGTTTCCTGAAACTGCGGGCCAGCTATGGCCTGACGGGTAATGCCGAGATTAGCAACTTTGCCCCGCTGGCACTTTACAGCGCCGCCGCCTACGAGGAACTGGCCGGCCTGGTGCCCACCAGCCTTCCTAGCGATGACCTGCGCTGGGAAAAAACGAAGCAGCTGGATGTGGGCATCGACTTCGGCTTGTTCAACGACCGGATCACAGGTGAGGTGGACTACTACATCAAGGACACCGACGACCTCCTGCTGAACCTTCCCATCCCGGGCTACAACGGTTATACTGTTATCACCAAGAACATCGGTAAGCTGGAAAACAAGGGCTTTGAGTTTGTGCTGAACACGCAGAACCTGGTGGGCGCATTTACCTGGAACACCAACTTTAACATTGCCTTTAACCGCAACAAGGTAACCGACCTGGGCGGCAACACGATTTTCGGCAACTCCAGGGGCCTGGGCCAGATACGAGAGGGAGAGCCGATGGGCGTGTTCTGGGGACCAAAGTATGCCGGTGTGGATCCGCAGAGCGGTGATGCGCTGTACTACATTGAGGCCGGCAGCGATGAGACGACCAGCAACTACAGCCTGGCGCAGGACCAGCGGCTGGGCAACCCGAACCCTAAATTTACCGGTGGCTTCACCAACAACTTCTCCTTCAAGGGCTTCGACCTGAACGTGCTGATGCAGTTCGTGTCCGGAAACGATGTTTTCAACATGGCGGGCTTCTTCCAGTCGGTAAACGGCGACTATTTCGACAACCAGACCAAAGACCAGCTAAACCGTTGGCAGCAGCCAGGCGATATCACCGATGTGCCGCAGGCCCGTTACCTGGCTAGCAACGGTGGCGGCAGGTCGTCACGCTGGATGCAGGATGGCTCCTTCCTGAGGATAAACAACGTGAACCTGGGTTACCGGCTGCCGGCCACCTTCACCGAAAGGATCGGGCTTGAGTCGGCCAGAATCTATGTGCAGGCAACCAACCTGGCCACCTTTACAGACTACGACGGCTATGACCCCGAGGTGAACACCACCTACTTCGGGCGCAGCAACGTGAACCTTGGCCACGACTTCTATACCCCGCCGCTTGCCAAGACATTTACCATTGGTGTAAGCATTGGTCTGTAACCCTAAACCTGAGAAGACATGAAACTGAGACATAAATTATTTGCCCTTCTAGCCATACTTTGCCTCGGCTCCACCGCCTGCGAAGAGTCGCTGGACATAGACCCCAAGCAGTCGATTAACGCCAGGGACGCCATCACCACAGTGGATGATTTGCAGGGCGCCGTGATTGGGATGTACGCCATACTGGGAGGGGGCGAGCTTTACGGCACCAACCTCCTGCTCTTGCCCGAGCTGCTTGCTGCGGAGGAGAACATAGCCTGGTATGGTACCTTCGCCAGCTACCGCCAGGTGGCCAATAAAACCATGACCTCCGACAATGCCGATGTGCAGCGTACCTGGGTGGCTGCCTACGCGGCCATCAATCAGGCCAACATCATACTGAGCAAGCTCGACATCGTGAGCGACCCTGCTACCCGCGACAGGATTGAGGGGGAGGCGCTTTTTGTGCGCGGCATCATGCACTTTGAGCTGGTAAGGTTCTATGGCAAGGCTTGGAACGACGGTGACCCGAACACCAACCTGGGCGTACCGATCCGCACCACCGCCGTTACCACCGAGGAGCAGGCCAGAACCTTTGCCCGCCGCAACACCGTGGCCGAAGTATACGCCCAGGCTGAGCAGGATCTGGAGCGCGCCAAGGAACTCCTGCCCGAGCTGAACGAGGAGCGGGCCAACACCTACGCTGCCAGCGCCTTCCTGGCCCGTATGCACCTGCAGCGCCAGGATTATGCGGCCGCCCTCGAGGAAGCTAACCGCGTGATTGAGGAGGGGCCGTTTAACCTCAACCCGAGCGTGACCGCCATCTTCCGCAACGATAACACGGCCGAGTCTATCTGGGAGATACAACAGAACGACCAGAACAACGCAGGCACCGCCAACGACGGCCTCACCACCTTTTATGCCGACCTGGAGGGTATTGGCCGCGGAGATGTTGCCGTGCTTTCCTATGACCTCTACGAAGAACAGGACACGCGCCTGACCGAGCTGATTTATGAAGGCTTCCTGTATGGCGACATTCAGTCGGGCAAGTGGACAAACTTTGGGCAGAACATACCGGTGGTGCGGCTCGCTGAGATGTACCTGATCAGGGCGGAGGCTAACTTAAGACTCGGATCGGCAGTAGGCGCCACCCCGCTGGAGGATGTGAACCTGATCCGGGGCAGGGCGGGCGCTACCCCGCTGAGCAGCGTTACCTTGGAGGATGTGCTGCTGGAGCGGCGCCTGGAGCTGGCTTTCGAGGGCTTCAGGATACACGACGTGAAACGTAACGAAGAAACCTTGGACGGCGGCAACTACACCATCCCCTGGGACTCGCCGGATCTGGTGCTGCCTATTCCGAGAAGGGAGATTGATGCCAGCCAGGGCGAACTGACGCAGAACCCAGGTTATTCCGGCTAAAATATTTTTACACAAAAAAAGCGGCTCTTATACTTTTCAGAGCCGCTTTTTTATTTTTTCTCTTTATTAACTAAACTTTTAGTTTTTAAACTAAGTATATAGTTATATATTTACCTCAACACCCATACTTTATACTTCTATGAAAGAACTGACCAAGGCCGAGGAAGAGATTATGCAGGTACTCTGGAAGCTGGATCGGGCTTTTGTGCGCGACATTCTGGAGGAACTGCCCGAGCCGAAACCTGCCTACAATACCGTGTCTACCATCGTGCGTATACTGGAGACAAAGGGCTTTGTGGGGCACGAGGCTTTCGGCAAATCGCACCAGTACTTCCCGCTGGTGGAGCAGGACAAGTATAAAAGCTTCTTTTTGAAGAACTTCATGAGCGGCTACTTTGGCGGCTCTTTCGAGAAACTGGTTTCCTTCTTCGCCAAGGACAATAACCTCGATGTGCAGGAACTGGACCAGCTGCTGCGGCACGTAAAACAAGACCTGGACGAAAACGAAGAAAGCGATGGAAGCACTACTTAATTATACGCTGAAGGTAAGCATCGCCCTGCTGGCGTTGTACCTGTTTTACTTCCTGGTGCTGCGGGGGCAGAACAGCTTTCGCTTTAACCGGGCTTACCTGCTTGTAGCCCCCATCATCGCGCTGCGGCTCCCATTAATCCAATGGCCTGCCATACTTGCCCCGGATGCCGCCGTTTCTGAGATACTGCAGGCTGTGCAGCTTGGCGAGGTGGTCGTAACCGGTTACCGGCCTGAAGCTATGGCGGCAACAGATATAGCCTCTTCCCTGAGCCCTATACTTGTAGCTTTATACTTTGTCGTCATGGCGATTGTGCTTTTTAAATTGGTGCGGCAGCTGTGGCAAATCCGGCAACTGAAGGCACAGGCTATACTTGCCAGGCAGGCCGAAGGGATAAAAGTATACCACCTGAGCAGCCCATACCCAGCCTTTGCTTTTGGAAAAAACATCTTCCTGAGCAAGCAGCAGGAGCAGCTACACCCGCAGGAGCGGGAGCAGGTGCTGGCCCATGAACTGGCGCACGTAAAGTATGGCCATACTTGGGACGTGCTGCTCTATGAGGTGCTCTCGGCCATACTTTGGTTTCACCCTGCTGTGTGGCTATTAAAGCAGGAGCTGCGCGATGTGCACGAATACCAGGCCGATGCCGCCGTGGTGAGCCGACACCAAACGCAAAAGTATACCTCGCTCCTCTCCAGGGAGGCCCTGTTAAGTATGGGTTTGCCGGTGGGAAGCTACTTTACTAAGCCTCAGGTGCTCAAGCGCCTGCGCATGCTGCAACTGCAAGGGCACAAACCCGGTTGGGTACGCCCGCTGCTTGCCGCCCCGCTCCTGCTGGCTTTAGCTTTTCTGCTCGCGCGCCAGCAAGCCACCGCCGAAAACCAAAGTATAACTGCAGCCCCCACCTCTGAGGTACTCCCGGCTGTAACCCTTCCAGACGCTGAAGCGAATGCTCCATCCGGAGAACGGCCTTATACCGGAGAACGGCCTTATACCGGAGAACGGCCTTATACTTACGTGGAGCAGATGCCACAATTTAAAGGTGGTGATGTGGAGATGATGAAGTTCCTGGGCATGAACATCCGCTACCCTAGACAGGCGCAGGAGGCCGGCGTAGAAGGTTTAGTAGTTTTAAGTTTTGTTGTTGACCGGGATGGCTCTTTATCCAATTTCCAGGTATTAAAATCCCTGGGCCAAGGTACGGACGAGGAGGCCCTGCGTGTGGTGGAAAGTATGAATGGCAGTTGGGAGCCCGGCAGGCAAAACGGAAAAGCCGTACCGGTACGGTATACCCTGCCCATCCGCTTCGCCATCAAATAAAGTATAAATCACCCTTTCTGAAATTCCATTTTCAGCTCCTACCGGGCTGATACAGGATAGCTATTGCCTTTTCCAAGTATAAAAACAAACCCCTCTAACCATGAAAAAGAAACGTACCCTCTCCAATCTGGCTGCTACGGCACTGTTAAGTATGGCCCTGCTGGCCGCTATCCCTGCTGCTTTGGCCCAAACAGCAGACAAACCTTATACTTATGTGGAGCAAATGCCTGTATTTAAAGGCGGTGACGCAGAAATGATGAAGTTCCTGGGCAGCAACATTGTCTACCCTGCCGATGCCGTTAAAGCCGGTGTAGAAGGGCTGGTGGTGGTGTCCTTTGTAATTGATGCCAAAGGTTCTGTAGACGACGTGAAGGTGGTAAAATCGCTCAGCACCAGTACCGATGCCGAAGCGGTGCGTGTCGTTAACATGATGGACGGGAAGTGGCACCCCGGTAAGCAGGATGGCAAAGAAGTAGCTGTCCGGTATACGTTGCCGCTGCGCTTTGCCATGAAAACCGCTCCCGCCGAGGCTGCAGCCACAGACCAGCAGCCGCAGTTCAAGGGTGGGCAGGAAGCGCTGATGCAAACCCTGCACCAGCACCTGAAAATGCCCGAAGAGGCCAAACAGGAGCACCTGAACGCCCGGGTGGTGGTGAAGTTCACGGTAGAGAAAGATGGCAGCGTCTCAAACATCAAACTGGCCAGCACCAAGCTAAAGAAAACCATAGGCCCCGGCGCCAAACTTGATTACATGGACGCCGCTACCTTTAACCTGCAGAACAAAACCATACTGGCCAAGCTGGCAGAAGCCGCCGCCGAAGCCGTAAAAGCCACCTCCGGCCAATGGCAGCCAGCGCTTAAAAAGGGGCAACCAGTTGCTGCAGAAATAGTGCTTCCGGTGCAGTTCTTAGGCTCCGGGGCAGATCCCACAGGCCATTCCTTCGATTCGTCAGCAGGCCAACGGGCAGGAAGCTATTCAGCCAAAGCGCAACCTTCGGCTTCTTCTACCTCCAACAGAGAATTCCCTCAGGGACTAGCTAAATTCTTTGCCAAAAACCTCCGCTACCCCACTACCGATGCAGAAACTGTTATTGAGATAGAGTACGAGGTGATGGAGAACGGAACGCTACACTACGTATTCGGAAAGAACCAGAGCAGAGCGCTGCAGGATGAAGTCCTACGCGTTTTGAAGTATGCCAAAGATGAAGGGCATATACATTATAACGGGCAGGGCCTGCAATCACTGGCCGTGTGGTTTAAAATCGATGACGGCACCACGAAGTCTTTATCCGAAAAAACCATGTACGCTGATGTGGTGGTGACGAAGTATAAATAGTCACTTTACTTTTAACAGTCAGAGATAAATCAGAATTTTTGCATCCAGAAGTATGGCTAATCGGCTGCGAAGTATAAAACGCATCAATTTATACTTTGCAGCCGATTAACCTGAGCTTCATCTGCATAATTATCCTACCCTTAACACTATGACGAAAAAACTTACTACCCCCTTACTTTTCATCTGCCTGCTAACCTTCACCTTTTGTACTTCTAAGCAATATGCCGTTTCCTCGCAAAGCTACAGAATAACAGGCACCGTAACAGGGGTAGAAGACGGCACCTGGATCTACCTCAGGAATGCGGACAGGTTTAATAATTTCCCTTTAGCTGACTCCGTACAGGTTAAAAAGGAGCGTTTCGAGTTCCGGGGCCGGCTGGTTGATAAAGTGCTATTCACCATACTTGGTTTCAAGGGTCCTGTCTATGCCACGGATGGTAAAACAGTAAGAGACATACGTTTGACAGATGCGACAATGCTTTGGCTGGAAAACAGTGAAATCACCATACAGGCTGAAAAAGGCAATATGCCTCATGCGCGTATAGAAGGCTCTCTAACGCAACAGGACTTCCAGTTACAGATCTCAACACCTACCAAAGCGTTTATACGAAGTAACCCGAATACCTCCTACTATGGTGTGTTTGCATTGAATAGCTACAAAGAAAGCTGGGGGAAGGAAGTTACGTCCGAGCTATACCAGCTGCTATCCGAAGAAAAGAAAAACACAATCTATGGAAGACAGATCGCAGACTACTTAGGCAATGGCCAGAATTAGGAACAAGTAAACCACAAGGGGCATTTATCCCGGAAAGTATAAAATCTTAGCTGCAATTTACCCACCCCTACCCCCTCCGAGGAGGGGAATTAAATTACAGTTGCTGAAATTCCCCTCCCAGACCGGGCTACCAATAGGATACAAGTATAACCTACCTCCTCTACCGCCCGCTTTCAGCTCGTGGTTATCCATAGCCGCAAGCTTTCAGCTTGCGGGAGCCGCTATTTATACTTTCGCCAGTTGAAAACTGGCCCCATAATAGCTCCAAGTTGAAAACTTGAAGCAGTAATAAACTTGGGTGCTTAGCGTAACCTCGGAGGGGCGGGGGTGGGTTTATACAACAAAAGTATAAAGCCCTACCGAGTTATTCAGTAGGGCTTCCATTTAAGTCAAGTTGAGCTGGAAGGTTAGAAAATCTAAAAACGATTAACTAGCAACCAGTAACGAATTACTAAAAATTCCAATCCTCATTAATGATGGCCATGGCGTAGTGGGCCGTCATATCGAACTGGCAGGGCACCAGGGACACGTAGTTGTTTACCAGCGCCCATTCGTCGGTGTCCTCGCCTTTGTCGTGGTTCACGAAGCTGCCCGTCATCCAGTAGTACTTGCGGTTGTGCGGATCCAGTCGCTCATCGAACTCCTCCTGCCACTTGGCGCGGGCCTGGCGGCATACTTTAATGCCTTTTATCGGCTCGTCGCTCTTCTTCGGGAAGTTCACGTTCAGGGCCGTGTTCTCCGGAATGCCGTGCTCGATTGCCTCACGGATGATCTTCTCCACAAACTCCTCGGTATGGCTAAAATCCGCCCCGTGGCCGTAGTCGCAGAGCGAAAAACCGATGGCAGGGAGCCCCTCGATGGCCGCCTCGATAGCTGCCGACATCGTGCCGGAGTACAACACGCTGATGCTGGAGTTGGAGCCGTGGTTGATGCCGCTCACCACCAGGTCAGGCTGGCGATCTTTGAGCACGTGGAACTTGGCCAGCTTCACGCAGTCGGCCGGGGTGCCGGAGCACTCATAGGCCTCCACGCCCAGGTCTTCTAAAGCAATGGATTTATCTAAACGGAGTGTATTTCCAATGGTGATGGCGTGCCCCATACCAGACTGCGGCGAATCAGGAGCCACTACAACTACCTCCCCTACCTTCATGGCCACCCGCACCAGTGTTCGGATGCCCGGGGCCGTTATGCCGTCGTCGTTGGAAACTAAGATTAAAGGTTTAGCCATTTTAACTTTTATAAGTTGATGTATGATAATAAAAACGCATTTGTAATAGTTGCTAATATACTACAACCAGAAGCTGCACATCAAGGTTTATACAATTAAATAACACAGAGGCTAGCGCAACATGTTGAAGAATATAGTATATGCGGTACTGCTAGGAATAGGTATGGCGGCTTGCCTCTCGCAGCAGGAGGAACAGGACGAAACGGCTACAGGCGCCACCGGGTCGTCTATACCTCCGGAGGTGCCCGATGAGACCGCTGCCTCTCCGGACTCATCTCTTTTTGTGATAGAAAACAAGCAGATAGGCAAGCTCCGGATTGGCATGCCCATCGACGAGATGCGGGCAGCGGCAACAGCCGGTTTCCGGCTAAATGACACTACCCTGCAGCAGGAAGGCATGCCCAGCACCGCTTATATACTTCGGCAAGGAAACCAGGCGAAAGGCCTCCTGATAGAGCAGACTTGCGACGACGCCTGTAAGGTGTGGCGCATCAGTGTGCTCAACCCAAAGTATAAAACAGCCAAAGGGATACATGTGGGCTCCACCTACGGCGAGCTGCAGCAGGCGTACAAAATCCGCGCTGTTACCTTTGAGGAAGGCCGCGTGGTAGCCCAGGCTCCGGACGCAGGTCTAAGTTTTATGCTAGACCACAGCAGCCTGTCTTCTGAGGAACTTTCCCGGCTGAATGCTGCCACTGCGCCAAAAAATCTCTTAATCGAACGAATCTTAGTATATTAGACTGTTGCTATGTTCGGGGTAAATTCCTATACTTGCCCCTATGGCTATACTTCGCGCAGGCTACAAAACAAAGAATTTCGGATTGCTGCTGCTCCGGGTGGGTATCGGGGTAATGTTTATACTTCATGGCTGGCCAAAAATGGCGGGCGGCATGGCCCGTTGGGAGGCCATTGGGCAGAACATGCAGCTGCTGGGCATTGATTTTATGCCGGTGTTCTGGGGTTTGATGGCGGCCGTTGCAGAGGTAGTTGGCGGTGGACTGCTGGTGCTGGGCTTTCTGTTCAGGCCCGCCTGTGCGCTGCTGCTCATCACAATGCTGGTCGCTACCCTGCGCCACGTAGCCGGCGGCGACGGATTTGGCGGCTACTCCCACTCCCTGGAGGCTGCCATACTTTTCGCCTCGCTCCTCTTCATCGGCCCGGGCAAGTATAGCGTAGACTATAAGTTCTTCCAGAAAGATAAAAGCAGAGGCCGCAGGTATTACGCCTAGTGTCCCAGAGGACAAAGGACAAAGGACATAGTATACTCTGTTAAGACGCATCAAATTGCGTCTTTTTTGTTTCCATACTTCCAATCCAACGATCGCAGGTCTCCAGTATTACTTCAACACAGGTTGCCGATTTTGTAAGAATTGTTGAGGGAAAGACGCAACATATTGCGTCTCTACACCCTTCCCTCCCAAACTCTTTAACTCCTAAACTCCCAAACTCTCCCCACTTTCTAACTTTTTAACTCTCTAACTCCCCAACTTTTCTTATCATTGCTCCTTGATTAAAACTGTTAAACCAACCTATGCTCACCACTTTATTACTTGCCACCCTGCTCAGCACGGGCACGCCGGCACAAGGCAAACCCGACCTGAAAACCCCTTACGAGCAAGGCAACGGCAACCAGACTGCCACTTACGAGGAAGCCATCGCATGGTACCAGAAACTCGACGAGGCTTATGACGAGGTGAAGATGATGCCTTACGGCATGACCGACGTAGGGCGCCCGCTGCACCTGGTCATCGTATCCACGGACAAGGACTTTGACCCGGCCTCTATCCGTCAGAAGAACAAGCGCATCCTGCTGATACAGAACGGCATTCATCCGGGCGAGCCGGAGGGCATCGACGCCACCATGCTCCTGGCCCGCGATTACCTGCAAAACAAGAAGCTGCGCAAACAGCTGGATAACGTGGTGCTGGCCATCATTCCGGTATACAACGTCGGCGGCGCCCTGAACCGCAACAGCCACACCCGCACCAACCAGAACGGGCCGGAGGAGTATGGCTTCCGGGGCAACGCGCGCAACCTGGACCTGAACCGCGACTACATCAAAACCGACTCACGCAACGCCCAAACCTTCCACCAGATCTTTCGGGAGTGGGACCCGGATGTGTTCATGGACAACCATACTTCCAACGGGGCCGATTACCAGCACGTGATGACACTCATCGCCACGCAGCACAACAAACTGAACCCTGCGCTGGCCAAGTACCTGAGCGGTAAAATGGTGCCCACGCTGTACGAAGGCATGAAGCAGGATAAATTCCCGATGGTGCCATACATGAACCACGCCGGCGAGACTCCGGACCAGGGTATCATCGGCTTCATGGAGTCGCCGCGCTATGCCACGGGCTATACTACACTTTACAACACGATTGGCTTTGTGCCCGAAACGCACATGCTCAAGCCCTTTGACCAGCGCGTGAAGGCCACCTACAAACTGATGGAAAACATGATCCAAACCATCCACCGCGACGCCGACGAGATCGGCAAACTGCGCCAGCAGGCCAAGCAGCAGACCCTCACGCAAAAGCAGTTTGCGCTTAACTGGCAGCTCGACACCACTAAGGTAACGCAGATTCCTTTCCTGGGCTACGAGGCAAAGTATAAGCCCAGCGAGGTGAGCGGCCATGAGCGCCTGTACTACGAGCGCAAGTCGCCTTACAGCAGGAAGATCAATTACTATGATGAGTTTGTGCCGACCGTGACGGTGGAGAAGCCGGTTGCCTACATTATCCCGCAGGCCTGGCACGAAGTGATTGAGCGCCTGAAACTAAACAAAGTGCAGATGCAGCAGCTACAGCGCGACACCACCCTGACGCTGGACTCCTACTACATCAGCGATTACAAGACCAGCCAGCGCCCTTACGAGGGCCACTACCTGCATTACGATGTGCAGGTGGAGACCAAGCGCATGCCGCGCCAGTTCTTTAAAGGCGATTACGTGGTGTACCTCAACCAGGAGGCCAACCGTTTTCTGGTGGAGGTGCTGGAGCCGCAGGCCGTGGATTCCTACTTCAACTGGAATTTCTTCGACTCCATTCTGATGCAGAAGGAGTATTTCTCGAGCTACGTGTTTGAGGACCTGGCTGCCCGGTACCTGAAGCAGAACCCCGAGCTGCGCAAGCAACTGGAGGCACGAAAAAAGCAGGACCCCGAGTTTGCCAAAAGCGCACGCGCCCAGTTGGATTTTGTGTACAAAAACACGCCGCACTACGAGTATACCCACCAGCTATACCCCGTAGGCCGCCTGATGCAGGACGTGAAACTGCCGCTGTAAAGTATAAACTGAGTATAAAGTATAGAAGCCACTCTCCCGGGTGGCTTCTTGCATTTCAAGAGTATAAGTCCAGGTTGCGATGAACCCACCCCTATCCCTCCCAAGAGGGGAATTTTACTCGTGCATGTTATTCCCCTCCTCGGAGGGGGCAGGGGTGGGTTTACCTATTTAAGAGAGTAATAAATCCCAGTTTGGCTTATGAGTATGCCCTGCAGCGACGCCGGCAGAAAAAATCTGAAACTTATGTGGCGGATAACATGTTTTGACATTAAATTTGCATGTACATACATTATTTATCAAAACAAATATCACTCTAATGAGTCTTTTACAGCATTTGAACTGGCGCTACGCAACCAAACGCATGACGGGAGAGCGTGTGCCACAGGAAAAAGTAGATTATATACTGGAGGCAACCCGCTTGTCGGCTTCCTCTATGGGCTTGCAGCCTTATACTATTCTGGTAGTGGAAAACCCGGAACTGCGCCAGCAAATCCAGAAAGTGGCCTATAACCAGCCGCAGATTGTGGAGGCATCGCACTTGCTGATTTTCGCGGCCTGGAACGATGTGACCGAAGCCGAGGTGGATGCGTATATGCAAAACATTGCCGAGGTACGTGGCATTCCTGTGGAGTCGCTCGCTGATTTCAAGGCCAGCCTGATGAATGGCGTGGTGAGCCGCCCCCAGGAGCAGAAGTATGAGTGGGCCGCCCGCCAGGCGTATATTGCCCTGGGCACTGCCCTTGCCGCCGCTGCCGAGCAGGGCGTGGATGGCACCCCGATGGAAGGCTTTGACCCGGCCGGCCTGGATGAGCTGCTCAACCTGAAAGAAAAAAGCCTGCGCAGTGTCGCCCTACTGGCACTCGGTTACCGCCATACCGAGGCTGACTTCCTGGCCACGGCCAAAAAAGTGCGCCGCGACAAGGAGCAGCTTTTCGTAACTCTGGACGAAGTATAACAAGCGTATTCTAAAATATAAAAGGCCACCGGAGAGGTGGCCTTTTCTGTTTTTGATGGAATTTATACTTTTTGAAGGTGTACCCCCAAGAATAGGACAGATATATTCTACTTACAACGCCTTAAACTATCTGTCATTCTGTTAAGAAACTTGGTGGAGAAAGAGGGCCCCTACCCCCGGAGGTTAAGCTTCTGCATCTTACTACCAAGATCCTTTCAGGATGACAAATGAAATGACTGAAATAGCTATACCCAGAGGAAAGGTAAAGGGTGGATTTATCGCAACTTAAGTTTTATACTTCTATCTCCCCCTTCAGGTACGTTACCGCCTTGCCTGTAATCTTTACCCTGTCGCCCGCAATTTCGCACTGCAGCGAACCTTGCCGCTTGGAGAGCTGCCTGGCGGCCATCACCTTTTTCCCAAGCCGTTTACTCCAATAAGGAGTCAGGGAAGTATGCGCAGAGCCGGTCACAGGATCCTCGGAGATGCCTACCTGCGGGCAGAAGAAGCGAGACACGAAATCCACCTCGTGGCCCGGGGCAGTGACGATAACGCCTCTGGCAGGCACGGTGTTGATGAGCGCAATATCCGGATCAAAGCCTTCCACATCCGCCTGCGAAGTATAAACAAGCAGGTAATCGGTCTTGCCTTTGTAGGTTTCCTGTGGGGCTTTGCCCAGCGCGGTTACCAAGGCCTCCGGGGTTTCGGCGGGTTCCAGCACATCCACCGGGAAGTCCAGGGTCAGGGCATCGTTGTTTCGCGTCACTGTCAGCAAACCGCTTCTGCGCGAGTGGAACCGGATCTCTTCTGACGGATGGCCATAGTAGGTGAACAGCGCATGCGCGGCAGCCAGGGTGGCATGGCCGCACAAATCCACCTCCACCGTGGGCGTAAACCAGGTCAGCTCATACTCCTCCCCTTGCGGCACTACAAATGCGGTTTCGGCCAGGTTGTTTTCGGCGGCTATCTGCTGCATGGTTTCGTTGGGCAGCCAGGCATCCAGCACGCACACGGCGGCCGGGTTTCCGCCAAAAACCTTATCGGTAAAGGCGTCAATCTGGTAAAGTTTTATCTTTTTCATACTGATGAATTCTCTGGTAAATATCTTTACCTCCAAGGTAGAAAAAAAGCGATACCTTCCATACTTCCCGCGCTCCGGCATCAGCACAAAGTATACTTCTGAAAACTTAGTAGCCACCGAGTTTATACTTAGCCAACAGCTCAACATCAGCCTATACTTTCAGTAAAACAAAGTATAAATTACAGTGATGGAAGTACCCAGGGGATTAGAGCGGATGATGGATTTCGGGCTGGTGGAGGCGCTGCTGGGCCGCCGCTCGCGCCGTTTCTTTATGGGGGCCGAGATTCCGGACGGTGTTTTTGCCTACAAATCGAAGCATGCGCCTGTGCCGCTCTCGGAACTGGAGAAGCTGCTGGTAGTGGCGGCCTGCGCCGGCAACACCAGCTGGCACCACATGATCTTCCGGGCCGAGCGCTACGCCCCGCACCTGTCCAACTACGCCGGGGCTGCCGGAGGCCGCACTTTTCCTTCCGCGGCGGGCTTCCATACCAGCATGACCTTCTTTACCGACGACGAGGGGGTGTACGTGCTCGATAACCGCGATGCACCCGCCAGCGCCGACCGCGACAGCGAAGGAAAACTGAACCTGGATGCGGTGGTAAACGCGCTGAAGGGTCAGGTTAAGAAGCTGCAGGACAGCCGGGTGGGTGTGCCCTGCCAGGTACCTTATGTGGAGGCGCACAATACCTGGGTGGTTAACAAGCCGGGCACGCTGCTGGTCATACCCGTGGGCGATTTGTCGCAGCACGTACTGCTGGCCATTTGCTATATGCTGCAGAACGGCATGGTGCTCACCGACGACATCCACAAGCGCCCCATCCCCGGCATCGAAAAGTATAGCCGCCTGGCCGACCCCGGCAGCGTATGGCCCATCACGTTCCTGGAGCAATGGTCGATGGCGGAGCTGACGGCCGAGCTGAGCACCAGCTGCTACGCCGGCGCCCTGATGCTGCAGGCCATGGGCCTGGGCGGCTGGATGTTCGATGGCGTGGACCCGTTCAGTATGCTGGGCGCGAGCGGCAATCCGGCCGTGCCGGGCCTCGGCTTTCGGTATGACACCAACGAGCGCTGGCCCTACCCCAACCCCACCGGACTGCAGAACGTGATGGAAGGTTATTGCCCGCCGCACTACCCCGACATGCGCGCCGCCGTAGAGGCTGTCTGCAACCGGAAATTTGGGCAGGGAGGGCCCTTTAATGCAAGTACGCCCGGTCCCTGGAAAGAATCCGGAAAGGTAAGGGGCGCGGCGGAGGTGCACTCCGAAGAATTTAGAGAGTGTGTGGCGTTGCAGGCGCAGTATATCTACGATACCTTTGGCAAATTCCCTGGCACGGTGCCCTCCATTCTTGTGATTACCTACCTGCAGGCCCACCACCTCGACCTGGACTTTTACGACACGTTCTACAAACCGGGGGCCTACCTAAAAACGCACGCTGACCATATGTCCAACTGGCATTAACCCTCCCGGCACCCGCCGCTGCTCCTGCCTATATACCATCACCTAACTATATAATAAATGCTGCGTTATATAGGCATCTGAAAGTATAAAGGAGCTATGGAAAAGAAATACCAGGATCTGGAAATTGACGAAGATCTGGAGCTGGAACGAAGGACCTGGACCGTTCAGCGCATTAGCTGGGTGGTGTTGCTGCTGATCATCCTGGCGGCCTTGCTTGGCTTCACGGGCCGAGGCGGCTTATTAGATGTAGGCAAAGGCGTTGCGGCTAACTCTTCCCATTCGGTGGACCTGGAATATGAACGCTTCCTGCGCCAGGGAGTTACCAGGGAGATAAAGGTGAGTCTGCGCCAGGAAACCACCTCCATCCTGTTCAGCAACGGGTTTTACGAAACACAGCGGATAGAGCAGGTGGTGCCCGAGCCCCAAAAAGAAGAAGTAGGCTCCGAAGGAATAACCTATACTTTCCACGGCGTAAAATCGCCCAGCCTTATCATCTTTTATGTAACGCCCCTGAAAGCGGGTAGCCTGAACTATACGGTCACGGGATCAGACAAGGAACCGGTCTCCGTCACGCAGTTTGTATATCCTTAACCTGATTCACTCTATGGAAACTATCGTCAGAGGGATTATAGTATATATTTTCCTGCTCATCATCTTCAGGATAAATGGCAAGCGCGCCTTAACAGAAGCGACGGTGTTTGACTTTGTCCTGCTTCTGATCATTGCTGAAACCACGGAGCAGGCGTTCCTGGGGGAAGACATTTCCATGACGGGCAGCCTGCTGCTCATCATGACGCTCATCATGCTCGATGTCATCATGTCGCTGCTGAAGCAGAAGTTCAGCCTCTTTGAAAAAGTAGTGGATGGGGGCCCGCTTATACTTATGGACAACGGCAGGTTACTCTACGACCGCATGAAGAAGGAACGAATAGATGAGGAAGACATTCTGGAGACGGCGCGCGAACTGCAAGGCCTGCAACGGCTGGACCAAATCCGGTATGCCATTCTGGAGAAAGACGGCAAGATCACCATCATCCCGAAAGAGTAGGCGTTGGCGCGTAGTATAAAGTATAAACTCTGGTTGCAACTAACCCATCCCTTAGAGCTACGCTCGCTAACTCAAAACTCGCGTTTTGGCCAGTCCAGAGGAGGGAAGTTACTTTTACAGAAAAGTCCCCCTTTGAAGGGGGCAGGGGGATGATAATCGTTCCCGATTTCCCCTCCTTTGGACTACCGAGAACGAGAGTTCAAAGGTAGCGAGCGCAGCTCTCAGGGGTGGGTTTACACCTTAACCAAAGTATAAATCCCGAATCGGTCTATAAAGTATAAATGCCTGATCACTTAGCCAGGCGAAGTATGGCTACGGATTGGATTAGCTGTAAGAGCCTTCTTCAGACTCTTAGCAACCCACGAAACGCCCTGGCAGCATAATAGGATTGCGCACCGTTGTGGTATAAAAAAACATGGTCGTAGCGGCGGTCACAGAAAAGGGCGCCGCCTAGTTTTCGTATCGCGTCAGGTGTTTTCACCCAGCTGGAAGTTTTCAAATCAAAATTGCCGAGTTGCTGCAGGTCCCGGTACTGTTCTTCCGTCAAGATCTCGATGCCCATGACAGCAGCCATATCCACCGCGTTGTTCTCCGGCCTGTGCTCTTTTCTGGATTCCTGCGCCTCCCGGTCGTAGCAAACGCTTCTGCGCCCTTTGGGGCTCTCCGCCGCGCAATCGTAGAAGATGTATTCCCCCGTCTTTTCATCAAAACCCACCACATCGGGTTCACCGCCGGTTCTCTCCATCTCCTGCAGCGACCACAGTTTGGCCGGCCTGGTTTCCAGCCTTGCCTGCACGTTCGCCCACTCTATACTTTTGTGGCGGTTCATGTGCTTCTCAAAGCGGGTTTTTAAGGTGCTGAGTAGCGCCTCGCGTTGTTCTGCTGATAGCTCTTTCGTTGCCATGGTGTTGCGGGTGTGTTATGTTGGTAGGGTTATGAATTACTTTTGCCAATAATACTTTCTATGAAACTCTCTCAGTGGGTCTGAGAACCAGCCGTTAAAATAGTCATCTCTTTGCAAAGAAATTCAAGAGCAGGAGCCACTGTATATTAAGCAGTTACACTCTTAACTTCACTTTGTCCGTTATTATAAATGCTATTCCGCTGATGGATATTCTGAAAAATAGATGTCCATCCCTATTGTTCCCATTATAGCCATTGATTTGGAATTTAAAAACACCACCTCCGCCTGATGCATCCTTTCTTATATCAAAACCAATGTCAGCAACATATTGATTTGGCGCCAAATCTTTGCCTTTCCTAACCAACCAAGTTTCAAGAGTATCAATTTGCGTAGGCAAATCCCAAACTCCATCACATAGCCAATCCACTTTTTCAAATGTTTCCCGGATGAAGATATTTATTGGCATACTTGATTCCTTTTAATTCTTTGAAACTAAAGCAATCTACAGAATTCCTACTCCTTCTACACAGCCAAACAGAACCAGCCTAACTAATATACTATATAAAGTTAAGTATATAAACTATCAGCAACTACCTGTAAAGTATAAATGCCTCGCAAACCGATTTTCCCAAGTACACCTATCTCAATTTCCCAGACAGCGTCCGCTACTGAACAGGAATTGTTCAATAATGAACAAATGCTATTCCTGTAATCCTCAAAAACGAGCCGTCAGGGCATTTTCTAATTTCCTGGCACACCAATTGACAAAGTACAATAAAAGCGCTCTTTAATTTAATTAAAACCAGACATAATGAGACAAACTTAAACCTTACCTACCGCTTAAAAAACCACCACTCATTCTATTACCACACAAAATAAAACTATTAATCATGAAAAAGTTAAAAAGTATGTTACCCAGCTTGCTGCTGGCTGCTATGGTTGTGCTTACATGCAGCGGCTGCGATAAAGACGATGCTAAACCAGCCGATCCCACTGACCCGACCACTCCCTCAGATGGCGGGGGAATAGAAACACCTTTCACCGCTATCCCGGCGAAATTTGTTGGGACCTGGTTTATCGACCACAACCAAGGCCCCCTTTCTGCCAACTGGGAGGATGGCACGTTTCAGGGCGAGCAGGGCTTCCGCGAATTCAGGACGATTGTGATGACGGCAGACGGGAAAAATGCAGTGGAGTATACTTCCGATGTATACAATGTGGGAGACGAGGTAAAGCAGCGCCTCTACAAGATGACGGGCACCCTGGAGCACAAGGACAACACCATCACCTTCCATGCGAAATCAGGCAAAATGCGGGTATTCAGTAACAAATACACCGGCTACAAGGAATTGGATATCATCGCCAAGGATGTACAGGCTTATAAAACAATTTACATTAATCCGGAGGCCTCCACTTATACCAACACTCAGAACTTCATGACAGCCAAGCGGGTGGATGGCGATATGCAGCAGTCGGTGCGGTTCAAAAAAGTGGAAGGTGGTACCAGCACGCCCAACAACCCGGGTGGCCTATACTCACAGCCACCAGCAAACGGCACCTATGTACAGATAGGGGATAAATACTACCCCACTGTCACTATCGGAAACCTGGAGTGGATGTCGGTTAATTACGCCGGGCCGGGTGGTTTGAGTGACTCCGAGAATCCGGAGTATGGCTCTTTCCTCAAGTACCAGGACGTAAAGGATATTCAGGTACCTGCCGGCTGGCGGCTTCCGACAAAACAGGATTACCTGGCGCTTTTGAAGTCGCAAGGCATTGTGTACGATGAAGTTTGGGAAAGCACGGACGGCTCTGATGTACAATCCAAGCGGCTGCTGGGCCAGTTGATGGCTGCTACAGGCTGGCTGAAGCAGGATGGGTACGCCAATAATAAATCTGGCTTTAACGCAGTGCCCGCCAACCTGATGGTAACCAACGGCAACCCGCATGGCAAAGGCACCAACTGCCTGCTCTGGACGTCCAACATCGATGAAGAAGACAACCCGGTGGTTTTCAAAATCATTCAGCTGCCAAGCGATACGTACTCCTCCTTCTCTGGCCAGCCGGTTGGGTACAACCCGCCGCACATTCCGGTAAGGTTTGTCAGAAACAAGTAAAGCCAATGGGCTATTAAACAAGACAGCCACCCCAATTGGGGTGGCTGTCTTGTTCTTTACCAAAGTATAAATGCTTAGTCGCGCAGGTAGGCCGAGTACATCCACACCGACTTCTCCTGCTCGCGGATGTAGTCGCTCATCAGGGCGTTGGTACCTTCGTCGTCGGCGTCGGCAGATAGCGCCAGCAGCTCGCGCTCTGTCTGAATCAGCACCTTAAACCCGTTCAGCACCTCACGCACCGCCGCATTGCCATCCGAAACATTGGATACTTCCTTTATAGTAGCGTTCTCCAGGTAGGCCGAGAAAGAGTGAAAAGGCGTATGCCCTAGCGTCAGGATGCGCTCGGCAATCTCATCTACCTTCACGATGGCATCGCTGTAGAGCTCCTCGAACTTGGCGTGCAGTTCAAAAAACTTATCGCCCGAGATGTTCCAGTGAAAGCCCCGCGCATTGATGTAAAAAAGCTGGTAGTTGGCCAGCAGTATGTTTAGTTTGTCAGCAAGTTGTTTCGCCTTATCGGCGTCAATTCCAATCAGGTTTTTATTAGCCATAGTTTTAAATGCTTTTATATATGAAACATATGTATACTTTCAAATTAGCCAATCTGCAAGGCGCGGCCAATGATAAAAATCATACTTGCCTACGCATCTTATACAGACAGGCCTCCTTATATACAACTACGGTTCCCGGGGAATGTTTACTGCTCTTACTTTAGCATGGAGGCGGTATAAGGATTTGACAGAAGCTCCTCAAACAGCTCCCAACGCTTCTGCGGGTTACTGTCGGTGCCGCCGTTGGATTCTATGTACTGGCGCACCAGTTCCCTGCCCAGGTTATAGTTAATTACATAGCTGCGGTACTTGTCCATGAAGCGGGTGCGCTGCAGGGCGCGGTCTTTTTGGTAGAGGTTATACTTTACCAGCATGTCGGCGGCCTCCTCGCGGCTGATCTCGCCGTTCAGATAGCGCCTGGCCGCTTCGTTTCCGGCAAAATCGAGCTGCCCAATGCTGGCAAGTATGGCATAGTACCGATCCGCCTCCGCAGCATTCAGACCGGCCAGCGGGAACAGCACCTCCTTTTCGAACGTCAGGCGCTCCTGTGCCGGAAAAGCTACCTCGATGCCATAGTTAGCGCTGCCCTCGGCAATCAGGCTCTGCGGGCTGAACAGCGGGTAAATCGAGTACTCTTTCCAGCCTTTTCTGTCCACCAGGTTCTGCTCCAGCAGCACGTTAAATACATGGTGCCCGGGGTAGCCCTCGTGTGAGGCCAGGTCGATGGCGCGCTCAATGTAAATCGGGAAATCGGTGTTGATTTGAATGAGGCTGTAGCCTTTGCCCTGATAATAATTGTAGCCCGACCAGGCTTTGTCCGTCACGAACTCCAGCTTAAAATTCTCGTGCTCCGGCAGTTTGTAGTGAGCTTTGGTACGGTTACGCGCTTCGGCAATGGCAGCCTTAAACACGGTGTCCAGTTTGGCTTTTGGAATCTCAAACTGCGCACGGTAGGCCTCCCAGCGCTCGCTTATACTTCCCTTGCCCGGCAGCTGGCGGTCTATATTGGCAAGGATGGAGTCGAAATAGGCAAGTTCGTAGTGCGGCGGCTCGGCGTCGTAGAGCAATTTGGCTTCCTCATCAAAGCGATACTTTTTGCCCTGCATCATCTCCACTTTTGTAATGGCGGCCAGCACCTGCTTCTGGAACATGGCCAGGCGGCGCTGCTCGTCTGCAGACAAGTTAGTAGGGTCCTGTGCCTGCAGCTGCTCCTGTATCGCCCTGAATTCGCTGAGAAACTTTGCGGCAGGAAGCGAGTCTGCGGCTGGTTCGGTCGGCTTCCACTCCTCCGGGCCGTAATAGGCATCCACGATATCGCTGTCGTACTGGCCCAGTTGGAGCAGCGCTTTCACGTAGCGCTCAGCCAGTTGGTCCATGGTGGCTGCTTCGGTCGATTCTGTTTGGGTGGAGGTGCAGGCCCAGCAAGCTACGGCCAGCAAGAGCAAAAGTGCTTTTTTCATAGTAGGGTGGTTTGAGTTGGTTAAGGATTGGAAGAAAGTATAAATTGCCTGGTTTATACTTTGGATGATGGCGCAGCCAGGTTATACTTTCTAGTTACTGAGTAGGTAATCCATACTTATCTTTTTTGGTAAAATCCGCTTTACTGAAGTTTAAGTCAAAGAAGTTGAAGCCAATGTTTATAGTATAAGACTCCTGCCCTTCCAGGTAAAAAGTATAGAATTGCCCGTCGGTTTCTATGGATTTGATATGTTCTTTTGTAGCATATCTTTTTCTGCCACGTGGTACCCACAGATAGTTTTCTCTGAAGGATACCTGAAACCGGGGATTAAATTTTTCCTGGCATCTTTTCCCCATGCGCAGGTAGTTCCACAAAAGAAACCCTTCCGACTGGGTCAGGTCCAGTGTTTTCCCTCCCTTTGCGAAGGACAAAAAGTGATGTTTAACATAAACCGGCAACTCCTCTTCCTGTAGTTTTTTCAGGTTTATACTTTGGTACAGGTAACGCAGAGGAATATTTGCCCAGACTAACTCCACAGGACCTGCATTACCATAATCACTGACGGTCTTGAAGATCTTACCATCTTTCAGAAAAGTCACGGAGATTTCTTCCTGATCAGTACCTCCTGCAGAGAACTTTGTAGAGATTGTATCAATACTAGCCTTTCGGTAATTGTCCTGCAATTCCTTGTAGATAGCTTCGGGAATGGTACTGATATAAAACCCTTCACTTGTGGTAAACTCCTCACCGAAGAAAACCACTTGCCCATCGGCTGTGATAAGGGTACTGGAGATAGGGCATGTGCCAAAGCAACCTGAGGTAGACAGCACGATGGCATCGAAGGTTGGGGCTTTTTCGAGGTGATAGGTGGATCTCTTATAATTACTAATTCCCTGCTCCCCCTTGAACGATAGAGTATCTTTAGTTAGCCGGGCTATTGAAAAATGAACCCATGTCGAGTCATACGGCATGAAGATCAGAAGCGAATCACCAGCTATTTTATACTTGGTTTTGCTTCCCAGAAAATAGTATCTTCTGTTATTATACTCATCTTCTCCCACATCAGCTCTTCTGTAGTACCCTTGCTTTAAATCCACTTCCCCATTGGGCAGAAAAGTATAGCCTCTTTCAATACTTACTCGAGGCGGAGGAATGGTTGAATAGCTTACTTCAGCCTCGTACCTCACAAAACCAGCCGGCACCCATTCCCCGATCAGTTGCTCCTGCAACTGTCTCTCCTGCTCTGTTGGCTCATCCTGTTTGGGATGGCAGGCAATTAACAGGAGCAGCAAGAAGTATAATAGGAGGTTTTTCACAAGTATACAGAGGCTGTATTTAAAGCTGCCCAACTGGATGAAAAGCAATGGCACAAGCAAACGCCTGCGCCTTTAAAGTATAAATCACGGCTTCCCTACACATCCACCGAGTCATACACGATCACCTTCGACCACAGGTGCGAGTAGTTTTCCACGAACTGCAGATGCACAGGGTGTTTCTGGTAAACTTCCTGCTGCTCCAGGTTGTCGAAGAACAGCAGCCACGACACGGCGTAGCCCCGCTCAATCACATCGCGGTTGGTGCTGGCAGGTACGCCTATTTTAGCCAACCTTATTTCCTTAATGGCCTTCAGCGTATTCAGCCCTTCTATCAGTTTGGCTTTGTCCGCTTCGGAGTCGGGGTTATGGAGCCAGAAGTATACGTGGTGCACAAAGCTGTTTTTGGGCTTCTTCTGCGCACTGGCAAACAGGGGCATCAGGCCCAGCGCGCCGGCAAAAGAAAGGAAGGTCGTGTTTCCGAGAAAGGATCTTCTGGATAGTTTTTTCATCGTGTTCAAGTATGTATAGCTAAATTTCAGGTCTGTATAAAGTACTTTTAAAAGTATGGATTTACCCTTTCACAGCGCCTAGCTGCTTGTCGGCGGCTGCGCGGGCCTTTTGCATCACGCTCTCCAGGCTCACCACAGTTCCTCCCTGGGCTTTGCTCTCGTCTGCGGCCTCCATAAAGGCGAAAATCTCCAGCGTTTCCTCCGGGCTGATGGGGGCTTTGCCTGTGCGGAAAAATTCGGCAATCTGCACTACCAGCGGGCGATACCCCTCCCAGGGACCGAACGTTGCCACCCCCTTCTCCCCAAAGGCGGTTCCGCCAAAATCGTGCGCGCCGGCACGCAGGCCTCTGAAGGTGCCGAGCCTGTCGTTCTCCCACACTCCTACCACCACATCCGCCCCTTCGGTGTAGGTGCGTTGCACGCTCTTGCACCCGGTTCCCAGCACCGTGAAAAGCGCTTCCACGCCGTGCACACCATACCAGAACAAGTCCGGGTGCGTTTTTTCGATAACCGCCGGGCTATAAGCATCAGCCCCGAGCACTTTCCCTATTTTTCCGTTTCGGATTTGCTGCGCGCTCTCCATGTACCTTAAAGAGGAAGCCGAGAACACGGGCACTTTATACTTTTCCGCCGCCTGGAAAATGGCGACCGCATCGGCCAGGGAGGCCGCGATGGGCTTGTCGATAAACACCGGTTTGCCTGCTTTCAGCACCGGCAGGGCCTGCTCCAGGTGCAGGCGCCCGTCGTTTGTTTCCAGCAGCACCACATCCACTTTGCGCAGCAGGGCCTTGATAGAATCTACAATCTCCACCCCCATGCTGCGCATTTTCTCCGTGGCTGCGGGGATGGTGTTCACGCTGAACTCGATGTCGCGGCTGCCATACGGGTAAGCGGCCACTACTTTAAAACCGGCTACATCGCCTGCAGCCTTCGGGTCGTGGAAGATTTCGGTGAACTTAACGCTGTGTTCGGTGTCCAAGCCGATAATGCCCACTTTAATTTCCCTGGCAGGCTTGTTTTGGCCAAAGGCAACAAGGCTGCTGCCCGTCAGGCCAAGCCCGATGCCGGCAACGGTAGCTGTTTTAAGAAACGTACGACGGTCTGTAGATGCGTGCATAGGCAACTTTTTAAAGTATAGTTCAGGGCCACTTCTCCCGCTTAGGAGTTTGAGTGGGGTATTTATATAAGTATAAAATTAGGCAAGCCGCACCACCTGCCCTGTCCGCACCGACTCGTCGCAGGCAAAGGCAATGCGCAGGCTGTTCACCGCGTCCTCCAGGTGCTCTGTCAGGTCCAGGTTTTCCTGTATGGCTTTGAAGAAATAGCGCTGCTCGCGGTTGCAAAGCTCCTGGTGGTCCGGCTCGTCCTCCAGGTTTATCCAGGTGTCCTCCTGCAGGAACTGGTTATGCTTGTCCACGCCGGCATGATGAAAGCGCAGCGCCTCGGTTTGGGTATGCGCCGCCACTGAGTCAGACTTTCCGGCTCCGCCAGCGTCTCTCGCTACTATTGACACACAGCCCTTCGGCCCGATTACGTCTTTGATGAAAAAGGCTGTCTCGCTCATCATCGGTCCCCAGCCGGCCTCGTACCAACCCACCGAGCCGTCTTCGAACCGGATCTGCAACTGGCCATAGTTGTAGTTGTCCTCCGGGATTTCATCCGTAAGACGCGCCCCGATAGCGCTCACCTGCACGGGCTTGGAGCGCGTCATCTGGCACATCACGTCGATGTAATGCACGCCGCAGTCCACAATCGGGCTCAGGCTCTTCATCAGGTTGCGGTGCACGTCCCACATGCGGCCGTGGCTTTGCTGGTTCAGGTTCATGCGCATCACCAGAGGTTTTCCCAACTCCTGGCTTAGCGAGATAAACCGCTCCCAGGAAGGATGGTGCCGCAGAATATAGCCCACCACCACTTTCTTGTTGGCGCGACGGGCGGCTTCCACTACCCGCTCGGCACCCGCCACGGTGTCGGCCAGCGGTTTCTCCACAAACACATGGCAGCCCTGCTCCAGGGCTTGGATGGCATAGGCTTCGTGGGTGTCGGGGTAGGTGGAGATGCAGACCGCGTCCGGACGTGTTTCGTGCAAGGCCTCTTCGTAGTCGCTGAACAAAGGATAACCGCCGCCAAGCTGTTCGTTCAGGGCTTCCTTGCTGGCGCCGGTAGAAACCAGGCCGCAGATTTCAAAACCATCTATAGTATCGTAAGCCAGCGCATGCGAGGCGCCCATGTTACCACAGCCTATTACCAGTATGCGCAAGGGCGTTGTTCCGTGGGGCATAGTATAAATCTTTAGTGTTGTTTTAACCTTCAGGGTGAGAATCGTACTTATACGTATAAATATAGGAATTATGACGAAACAAACAACAACACCCTACTTCCTGCAGCCCCACGGCAGGAACCCAGCAACACGGAAACTTCTTTTGCCGGTGTATGCGCGGGACTATCTAAAAGGTAAATAAGCTGATTGGATGAAACGCCTGAGCAAAACAACAGGCATAGCAGCGGGCACGGCCATACTTATAACCTGGCGGCCCGAGCGGTGGTGAAAATGAAAGAATGCCCCGCCTTACTTGCCGGTGCAGCCGGAGACGGAAAAGGTTTTAAGGCATGTTTTAATGGTGACAGGATGGGGCTCATCGAAGACTGTCAAATCTTCGGTGGTGCAGGCGTAGAATTCGGTACAGTGGTCAAATTCACTACTGGTGTCAAGTGTGAAGTAAAAGCTGTCGCCGACTCCTAAACAGCTGTTCTTCGGAAAATTACTGAGCAGCACAATGTTTTTATACTTTTTCCCCTCAAAGGTGGACGTAGTTCCGGTACTGGCATTCAGCAGCTGCACATATACCGCCGAGGTACACCGCATACCCTTTACCACCTTACCTTGCAGGCATTTGCCTTCCAGGTCAGCCAACACCTCTTCTACCGGCCTGGCATCGTTCTTCTCACAGCCTGACAGTATGGTAAACAGCGCAAGACCTGATAGAAGTATACTTTTTTTCATATTGGCAGAAGCTTGGTTTACCTGATGACCCTTGCAGCCCGGTAAGGGTTGCATTACAATAACTTACCTGCAACGTATGAGAAAATATACAACAAACATCTATATTTATACTTTGAAATATAGCTGACACAAATCAACCGCATGAAGAAAACACCTTATCTGTATACTTTGCTGGCTGCCTCCCTGCTTAGCTTTAGTGCCTGCAACAGCACCACCTCTACCTCCGCCAGCGCCACGACCGATGCCATAGCTAGTGCCGCGCAGGCCGCTGCTGCCCCGGAACTTGATTTGGCAGGTGCCAAGGCCGCCTACATCAGCTATTGCTCGGGCTGCCACGGCGAGGAACTGGAGGCCTTTGCCGACCGCAAATGGAAGCACGGCAGCTCCGACGAAGACCTGTTCAAGGCTATCAAGCACGGTTACCCGGACGAGGGCATGCCAGCCTTTGCCGAGACGTTCTCGGATGAGCAGATAAACGGGCTGGTGGCCTATATTCAGCAGGGTATCAAAGGAATCAAAGCCTATGATTTTGGCAATGAGAAAACTGTAGAGGCCGTGCAGCAATCAGAAGAGCAGCAGTTCCGCCTTGATACCGTAGCAACAGGCCTGGATGTGCCCTGGGGTATGGCCTTCCTGCCGGGTGGCGAAATGCTGATTACAGACCGCTCGGGTAAACTTTTCCGCCTCTCCAAAGACAGGAAACTGCAACAAGTAGAAGGCGCTCCGAAAGTGCTGGCACAGGGTCAGGGCGGTATGCTGGACGTGGAGCTGCATCCTGATTTCGCAAAAAACAACACGATCTACCTCTCCTACTCTGCCGTGAAGGAAGAAGGCGGCCAAACCCTCTCCTCCACCGCGGTAATGCGCGCCAAGCTAAATGGCACGAAGCTTTCGGAGCAGAAGGTGATTTTCGAGGCGCTGCCCTACAGCAGAACCCGCCACCACTATGGCTCCCGCCTGGAGTTCGATAAAGACGGCTATCTCTACATTTCGGTAGGCGACCGCGGCAACCACGATGAGAACCCGCAGGACCTGGCGCGCCACGCCGGCAAGGTGCACCGCGTGAAGGACGATGGCAGCATCCCTTCGGATAACCCGTTTGTGAACAAGCAGGGCGCTGTAGCAAGCACCTTCTCCTACGGCCACCGCAACATACAGGGGATGGTGCTGCACCCACAAACCGGCCAAATCTGGACGCACGAGCACGGCCCGCGCGGCGGCGACGAGGTAAACATTGCTGAGAAAGCCAAAAATTATGGCTGGCCGATTATTTCCTACGGCATCAACTACAACGGCACCGTGCTGACAGAGCTCACCAAGAAAGAAGGCATGGAGCAGCCGCTGCACTACTGGGTACCTTCCATCGGCCCGTCGGGGATGGCTTTTGTAACCGGCAGCCGCTATAAAAACTGGGAAGGTGACCTGATGGTAGGCTCCCTGCGCTTTCAATTCCTGAGCCGCCTGAAGATGGATGGTACAAAAGTACTGGGCGAGGAAAAGCTGCTGAAGAACATCGGGCGCGTACGCGACGTGAAAATGGGACCGGATGGTTACCTGTACGTAGCCGTGGAAACGCCGGGCACGATTTACAGGCTGGTGCCGGTGGAGTAAGTTTATACTTGCCTGACTAAAGTATAAAAGCCGCAGCTACGCATAGGTAGCTGCGGCTTTTGTTGTATTAAGGTGAGATGATGGCCCGTATACTCACTTATGTGATGGCAGGTTGCCATCTCCTCCCAAAGCAGGCGTTATCACCGACAATTTATACTTAGGACCGAAGCCACAAAGTATAATTTAATACATCGCCGGCTGGCCTTTCTTCGGTGTGGAGGTGCGGATAAACTCACGGATATCCTCGTTGGCTTTTACCAGGTCCTCTTTGCGCAGGTACATCATGTGGCCGCTGCGGTAGCCTTTGTAACTCAGGCGTTCTTTCAGGCGGCCGCTGGGGTCGAGTTGCCACATGCTATACTTGGCATTGAAGTAGTCGGTGGCGCCATCGTAGTAGCCGGCCTGAAACAGCACGTGCAGGTACGGGTTCTGGGCCATGGCCTGGCGCAGGTTCTCGCCGGTTTTGTTGTTATTGCTGTTCCACGGGTGCACCGGACCGAACATGTTATACTTCACATCGGTCTTATACTTTAGCTCGTCGCGCAGGTACATGTTGATGGCCGGCGTAAAAGAGTGCAGCCAGGAGGTTAGCTCGGCGTTAAAGTCCGGACGCACGCCGGCATCCTGACGGTCCAGGCCCTTGTAGCGGGAGTCGAGGCGGCCAACGGTGTAGCCCTGGTCGCGGAGCAGCTCTTTCCAGAAAAAGCTCGGCGGCACGTCGAGGTTGTGCTGCAGTATACTTTGCTCCGAAATGCCGGCGTAGCGGGCCATCCTGGCGGCCATCTGTTTTTTCTGCGCCTCCTCCAGGAAACCGCCTCTGGCAATTGCCGGGATAAGCTCGTTGATGGTGAATTCCTCCACCTCGGGCAGCAGGTCGGTCAGGTCTTTCTGTTGCAGGTCTTGCGGCAGTTTTTGATGGTACCAGGCTGTGGCTACAAAGTATGGCAGGCGCAGCGCCGCATCTACCGGGCCGTTGCGCTCAATGCCCAGCCCCGTCGGCGATACCAGGATAACCCCGTTCAGGTACATCCAGTGCGAATTCTGCAACTCATGCGCCAGGCCCGCCACGCGTGTGGTGCCGTAGCTCTCCCCAATCAGGTATTTAGGCGAGGCCCAGCGGCTTTTGCGTGTTACAAAAGTATTAATCCACTCGGCCAGGTACTTTACGTCGGCCTGCACGCCGAAGAACTTCTCCTTCAGCTTGTCCTTGTCCACGCCCTCGGCCATGCGCGAGTAGCCAGTGTTTACGGGGTTCACAAACACGATGTCCGCCACATCCAGAATCGACTCGGGGTTCTCGCGGAAACCGTAAGGCTGCACCGGGTAGCCTTCGTCATCAATATTGAGCAGGCGCGGGCCGGTATAGGCAATGTGCATCCAAACCGAAGCGGAGCCCGGACCGCCGTTAAACGAAATTACCAGAGGGCGCGAGGCGCGGTCCTTCTCGTCCGAGCGCTCGTAGTAGGTATAAAACAGGCCGGCGATGGTTTTGCCGTTTTCGTCCCATACGGGCTGGGTGCCGGTGGTAGCGGTATAAGGCACCCGCTGCCCTTTAACAGTTACCTGGTGTTTGGTGGTTACGGTGGAATCGGGGTGGATGGCGCGCTGTGCCGCCGCCGGAAGCACTACTACGGCCAGAAGCAGGGCCAGTGCCAGAAGCTTTCTCATCTTTTACTTTTTATACTATGGATTCAAAAAAAGCCCGCCAAGCGGTTGCCCGGCAGGTTGAACCTACAATATAGAAAAAATGGAATAGATAGTTTGGGAGTTTAGGAGTTAGAGAGTTTAGGAGTTAGAAAGTTAGAAGGTTAAAGGGCATGTAACTAATAACGAGTAACTAATACCCCTATGGATTCATCTATGCGCAACGGACCTACTTGCCATGTAGCGTAAATTCCCCTCCTTGGAGGGGCTAGGGGTGAGTTTGATGGCAAAATCATGGCAGATGCGCACAATTAACCTGATAATCGTATATATAACAACTACTTTCTACTGAATACATAACAGCCAATTTTCTCCGGGTGGTCCTGCACCAAATCCGCAGCCTTAGCGTGGCGCAACATCCAGAGCACGAGCAAATCACCGGAGGCGGCAATAGAGAAAAACAGCCCGAAGAGGAATAGCAGCAAGGTACCGGTAACCATACCTGCCAGGGCCGGCAGCAGCCCCATCACCAGTCCGGGCATGATACCGCCCAGCACGTAAGGCCGCAGCGGCAGCACCTCCTGGCAATGGCAGTAGGGTGTCAGGTAGCGCCAGTGCACGCAATACTTTATCGACTTAACCCCACTTTTGCAGAACACCGCCCAGGTGAGGCCGTGCAGCAGCTCGTGCACCACCGCGCCCAGCACAAATACCAGCAACATCAGGAAAGGGTAAACCAGCACCAGCGTGCCCTGCTTCAGCACGAAGCTTTCGATGGCCTGAAAGCTAAACTGCTCCGGCCACAGCAGCACATAGGGCACCATGTACAGCACCAGGATAGGCAGCATAAAGACCAGCGCCTTTACGTTAGCCTCGGCGGCGGTCATCGTCAGTTCCGACTTTTCGTACAGAGCCTCGTTCTGTAAGTATACTTCTGAATTCACTTTCAATTTTGATGTTACGGCAGCAGGAAATCTCCCACCGCCTCACTTTTACCTTTTGGTTTTCTGGCGGGTGCTTTTCCCTTTGCCGGCGCTTTCGAAATGTATGGTGTCGAGGTTGAAACTGCCGCCATCAGCCTTTATCCGGAGCACATTCTGGCCCTGTACCAGCGGCACCTTAGCTAGCCGGATGGCTTGCCAGTTCTGCGCCCCGCCGGTATTCGGCACCACTGCAGCGGCAGCAGCCACAGCCCCGTTATTCGAAAGAGAAACTTTCCCACCCTGCGTATCAGACGATACCTGCAGCACGAGGTTATAAGTACCTTTTTGGGGTACATCCAATGTATACTGCAGCCACTCCCCTTCTTCAAAACTGCTCACATAGAAGCCGCTCTGCCCAGCTTCAATATCCACCCCGTCGTTGCGGTAAACATGCCCTTTGTTCCAGGGGGTGCGGGGGCCGCCGGTAGAAATGTAGTAGTTGGCCGTGTCCTTGTCGAAGTAGGCATAACCGTTGCGGCCCAGGTCGTAATCCACAGCTTTTAGGGTAGTGCCAGCGGCAACCTGGTGCGTTTTAAAAGGCTTCGTCTCTGTTGTTTGCACCTGGCGGAACATGGCGTCCACCACGTCCTTATGATAAATGCAGTTTTCCAGCTTCGTGTTTTCGGCCTGCTGCATCAGGGCCTGGTAGGCTTCGGTGGCAGTCGGTTTTGGCCCTTTGTTTTTCCAGTAATCCAGGATACGTTGGTAACCCGGGTCTACTTTCACCTCCAGCGGATTGTTAAAGCCCATCTTTTTCAGGGGCCACCAGCACCAGCCGATGCCGTTGCGCTCTACCAGGCTGATGGCTTGCGTGAACCATACATTGGAGTTCTCGCCGGTTTCGCCCAGCCAGACCGGCACGTTATACTTGTCGCGGTGGTCCAGCCAGCCCTGTATGGCGGCCTGGTCGTTGTAGTTCCAGTACTTATGAAAACTGAGCACCGTGTTATCGTCCCAGGTGGGCAGCACGCCCCTGTAGTTATTGCCCCAACAGTTGCCTTCTATTACAATCATGTGCTTCTGGTCCACCTCCCGGATGGCTTTCGTAATGTCCATCATTAGCTTCCGGAGCGGTGCATTCTGCTCTTCGTTGCAGCCGTTCTTATCCTCGGGGTTGGTAAAGCCCCAGTTCGGCTCATTGATGATGTCGTAGGCGCCTAGCCAAGGCTCATCGGCATAGCGATCGGCCAGCTTGCGCCACAGCGCCACTGTTTTCTGCTGGTTCTCCTCGCTCTCCCACAAAGAGGGCTTGCCGGGGTCGCGGTCGGAGATGTTGAGGTCGTTGCCCTGGCCGCCGGGGGCTGCGTGCAGGTCCAGGATGAGGTACATATTGTTGGCCTTGCACCAGGCCAGCAGGCTGTCTGTCATGGCAAAGCCCTTCTCCAGCCAGGTGTTCTGCCCCTTCACGGGCTCCTGCTCCACCGGCAAAGTATACAGGTTATAGTGCATGGCCAGGCGCACTGAGTTAAAGCCCCAGGCCGCCATCGAGTCGATGTCTATCCTGCGGGTATGGTTGGCGAGCCAGGCACTGTAAAACTCCTCCGTTCTTTCCGGCCCTACCAGCTCCTGAATCTTTGCCCTGAGCACGTGCTGCTGCCCGGCCACATCGCCTGTGCGCATCATATAGCCCTCCTGCAGCATCCAGCCGCCCAGGCCCATGCCGCGCAGGAGCACCTCCTCCCCCCGCTCGTTTACAATTTTTGTTCCTTCTGTTTTCAAAAAGCCCTGGCTATTGGCCGTTGTCGTGGCTAAGCAGCAGAAGGTGGCCCATAGAGTGAGTCGGAGTAGCGTTATTATCATCTGGCTTGCAGGAAAGATTGAAAAAGTATACCGGATTATGCTCTTAATATACCATAGCCCCGGCATTAAATGAAATATTTTCCTGCAAACCAGTCTGTGTTTCTTCCTATGCTATACCAGTTCCTGTAGTTCCGTCAGGGCGTCTATACCTGGCACCTCTGCCTCCACTTTTCCAAAGCCATAGCGGGCAAGTATAAAAGGCACTCCCGCCTGCACGCTGGCTGCATAATCGCCTTGAGTATCGCCGATATAAACGGGCCGCTGCAGGTTGTGGCGCTGCACGACAGCCCTGATGTTCTCGCTTTTGGGCAGGCTTTGGTCGCCGTAGCAGGCAATGTCGGTGAAGTAAGATTGCAGGCCATAGTACTGCAGAAAGGTTTCGATGTAGCCGCTCTGGCAGTTGCTCACGATGAAGAGGTTGTATGCTGTTTGCAGCAACTCGAGTGTTTCCTGCAGCTGCGGGTATAGCTCGCCGCCCCGTTCCTGCAGGTACGCCAGCTCCAGCCTTGCCGCCGTGCGCTGCAGCTGCTCCCGCTGCTCCAGGTTCAGGTCCGGAAAAAGTTTGTGGTAAATCTCATCGTAGGGCATGCCCGCAATGTTGCGGATATCCTGTTGGATGAGTTGCAGGTCTACAAAATCAAATTGCGAGGAGGCATCGTTCCAGGCATCGGCGATGGTTTGGGTAGAGTCCCAGAGGGTACCATCCAGGTCGAATATCAGGCTGTCGTAGCGGGTGTGTGGCATGCGTAAAGCTAAGGGTATAGGGCAAAGGTAAGGCTTTTGCCAGGGAAGTATAGCCAGTCACTTCTAAAATGGCGCGTTTATACTTCCCTGCCCTATTTTATACTTCTTTGTAGCCTTATTTAAGCGAGTTGTAGTAGTTAACGATGGCCATGAGGTGATGCGGCTTCTCGTAGGTCAGGCGTTTCTCGTTCACATACTTCCGCACCTCCCTCGATTTGTTGCCGAACAGCCGGTGCAGGTCCCGCTTCACATTCCGCAAGGTTACTATCTCCCCGTCCGGAAGCTCAATGTAATACAGCGGCTTGATGTACTCTATCCATTCGCTGCCCGGCACATAGTTCTCGGAGGCGTACAGATGGGTGCTGGCGTACATCGGGGAGGTTGGAGACATATCTTTTCGCAGGTACTCCTCCCGCATGATCAGTTTGAGGGTACCCTGGTTGAGCTGCTCGAAGAAGGTGGGCTTCTTAAAATCAGTGTAATCGCGGCCAAGGTTCCACATGAGCGAGAGGAACGTATAAGCCCGGCCACTGGGTTCTTCCTGTGCCACAAAATATTGCACGTTTACAGGAGCATACAGGCTCTTAGAACCGTCCTCATGCAGTACACTCACCACATCCTCGGTGCGGTAAAACGTAATGGGGCCATAGATCGTGTCCCCCGAAACCAGTACAACTTTGCCCGAAGGCCATTCCTGCACATCTATACTTGGGCGGTACTGCGCATGTACTGCTGTAGGCGGCAAGCAAAACAATAGTAAAAGGAAAGAGAATAGGGCAAGTAACAAAGTATGGTTTTTCATAGATTTAGGCAGTAACTTCAAGTCATTTAGATACAAAAATCAGCAATCAACAGCACGGTTTCACCCTCACTAACAGTTAGTTATACTTTTTGTATGATTTTCAGAGAGAAAGGTTGCCGGATTGCCTTACGCAAACTACCCCAAGACTAAAAAAACCTGCCCGGGCAGCAGATGCGTGCTACCCGGGCAGGTTTCTTACCAAGTACAAATCTATACTATTCGTTATTTATCAATCGTCATGTTCTTCAGGATCAGGTGCCCCAGCTTGTCGCGCTTGGTGGTCAGGTACTTCTGGTTGTGCTCGTTTGGCATTACCTCAATCGGCACGCGCTCCACCACCTCCAGGCCGTAGCCCATCAGGCCGGTGCGCTTGCGCGGGTTATTCGAGATGAGGCGCATTTTGGTAACGCCCAGGTCGCGCAGGATCTGTGCCCCCACGCCATAGTCGCGCTCATCCATGCCAAAGCCAAGCTCCAGGTTGGCCTCCACGGTGTCCAGCCCCTGCTCCTGCAGCTTGTAGGCTTTGAGCTTGTTCAAGAGCCCGATGCCGCGGCCTTCCTGGTTCATGTACACGATCACGCCCCTACCCTCTCGCTCTACCATGCGCATGGCCTCGTGCAGTTGTGGACCGCAGTCGCAACGGCAGGAGCCGAAGATATCGCCGGTAACGCAGGAGGAGTGCACGCGCACCAGCACAGGCTCGCCTTCCTCCCAGGTGCCTTTTACCAGGGCCAGGTGCTTGGCACCGTTGCTGCGCTGGGTAAAGGCGTACAGGTCAAAGAGGCCATAGTCTGTTGGCATCTGCACCACAATCTCGCGGGTGATCAGGCTTTCCTTCTTCAGGCGGTACGCAATCAGGTCTTTAATGGAGATAAGCTTGAGGTTGAAGCGCTCAGCCACTTTCACCAGGTCGGGCACACGGGCCATGGAGCCATCCTCGTTCATGATCTCGACCAGCACCCCTGCAGGCGCCAATCCGGCCAGGCGAGCCAGGTCCACGGCGGCCTCTGTGTGGCCGGCGCGGCGCAACACGCCCTCTTTCTTGGCTTTGAGCGGGAAAATGTGCCCCGGCTTACCCAGTGACTCCGGATCAGTGTTCGGATCAACAAGCGCCTGTATGGTTTTGGCACGATCGGAGGCGGAGATGCCTGTAGTACAACCATGCCCAATCAGGTCCACCGACACGGTGAAAGGGGTAGCATGCAGGGCCGTGTTGCGGCCTACCATCAGCTCCAGCCCCAGCTCATCGCAGCGCTCCTCGGTGAGCGGCGCGCAGATTAGGCCTCGCCCGTGGGTAGCCATGAAGTTTACGATTTCGGGGGTAATCTTCTCGGCGGCACAGACAAAATCGCCTTCGTTCTCGCGGTCGTCGTCGTCCACCACAATCACCACCTTGCCCTGGCGTATGTCCTCAATAGCAGACTCGATGCTGTCAAGGGGCCTGATATCACCCGTTGTATTGATTTCCATATATTCTACTTTATTACCCGCCCCTAAGAGGTGCAGGACTGTTAATCTGTCTTAAAGCTGTACAAAAATATAAAGATTATCCTTCAATCCGGCTATTTTATCTGATAACAGTTTTGGGTGGGAATTAGTTGAAGACGGCGGGGATTTCAGGTTCAGACTTCATACAATTGCTGGCGTCAGCATCTGCTTGTACCTTTCCTGAGCAGCTACTTTTCTCCGCTGAGGCGAGATTGCAACCCTTGCTGGCGGGGGGGGCAACCCAACTGGCTTGAAAAGCCATACTTTATACTTCGACAGTGCTGATATACTTGCAGCTATACTTTTATACTAGCTGGTTTATACTTTCGCCGGCGTGAGTTCGCAGCCCGTGTCTTTTTACACTTGCTGCTATACTTCCATAGCCGCCGCTTCCCTCAACCTGAACCAAGCTATCCTTTCTAGCCTCAGTTTATCCTTTAGTTCGCACAAACGTCTCGTTGCATCTCCAACTTGGCTCCCTCCTAGGCTGGGAGGCCTCGCCTTGGGGGTAGGGGCCCTCGCCTTCGGGCATCGCGCGGTGTGCCTGAAGCTGCTCCTCGCTCCGCTGCGGGCTGCCCTACGGGCACCCCAACATCCACAAGGCGCTCAACCCAAAGGCTGGGAAGAAGTTCGATAGCCACTGCCCCACGCTGTCATCTCGACCTATAGGAGAGATCTGATTAGAATTCCAGCCAGATCTCTCGCTCAGCTCGAGATGACAGTGAAAGTAGTAAGTATAAATTCCCCTCTTGTGGACTGGCCAAAACGGGAGTTTTGAGCTAGCGAGCGCAGCTCTTAGGGGTGGGTTTATACTTTGTAGGGACAGGTCGCGACCTGTCCGCGCAAGGACAGCAAATATAAAACTTATACTTCAGCCAAAGTAATAACAGAGCTCCCCTCCTTGGCTAAGGAGGGGCCAGGGGTGGTTGGACCCGGCATTACAAGTATAAGTCTCTGATATCCTTAACAAGGACTGGATAGTTGTCAAACTAAAACACCACGATCCCCAGCATATCGCCGATCTGCTTGTGGAGCTTCTTCAGGTTCATGACGGTTACTAGGCGGTTAACCTGCTCCTGCGGGTCGGTTACCAGCTTCAGTTTCTGAGTCTCCTCGTCTATCATCAGTTTCAGGTACACGAACTTGAGGCGGAGTACGGCGCGCTCCGTGCCGTAGGGCAGCAGGTCTGTTTCATGGGGAACAAAGATCTGGTGCGTGGCCCAATTCGGGCTAAGCTCATAAGGGTCGGAGAGCAGGTGAATGGCTTCCGTACGAATCTGCTCGTCGGGAAAATTGATGAAGTCCTCTGCCACCGGCACAACGCCCTGGCTGAGTTTGTCGGCTACCACATCCACGAAGCGCTTGTAGAGCGGGGAGCGGAACTCGATATCTTCGAGCTGCTCGAGCATGTACTGGCAGGTTGTCAGGCCATCGTCGAGCAGGCGGTCGGGGTAGTTGAGCAGCATGCGCACAATCTCCCGCTCATAGCGCTGCAGCACATCGGCATCGGAGGCAGGCTTTTCCGGTTCCTCTTCTGGTGCTGGCGGCGCATAATCAAGCTCCGGGCTGCCGGTTTTGTGCTGTTGGTGCCGCCCCTGCAGGTGCAACTTGTTGTACTCCGATATGAGCACCTGCTCATCGATGTCGAAAATAAGGCTGCAGCTGCGGAAGAACACCGTGCGCTTGATTGCATCCGGTATTTTAGAGATGGAGGCCACGATCTCCTTAATGGCCTCGGCCTTTTTTACCGGGTTGCCGGCAGCCTCCTCCGCGTAGAGACTGGTTTTAAAAGAGATGAAATCCTGGGCATGTTCCTGCAGGTAGGCCTTAAAGGCTGTGTCGCCTACTTTCTGAATGTAGGAATCCGGGTCTTCTCCTCCCGGAAAGGTGACCACGTTCACGTTCAGGCCCTGCTCCAGAATCAGGTCGATACCACGCAAAGAGGCCTTTATACCGGCCGCGTCGCCGTCGTAGAGGACGGTGATGTTCTGGGTATAACGCGAGATGAGCTTTATCTGCCCTTCGGTAAGCGAGGTTCCGGAAGAGGCCACCACATTCTCAATGCCGCCCTGGTGCAGCGAGAGCACGTCCAGGTAACCCTCCACCATGTAGCACATGTCCTGCATGCGCATAGCCTGCTTTGCCTGAAACAACCCGTAGAGCACGTTGCTCTTGTGGTAGATCTCAGACTCCGGAGAGTTGAGGTATTTGGGGCTTTTCTTGTCGTTGGATTTAAGGGTACGGGCGCCAAAGCCTACCACGCGCCCCGACACGTTGTGGATCGGAAACATCACGCGGCCGCGGAAGCGGTCATACTTCTTGCCGTCTTCCCGCGCAATCGTAAGGCCCGTAGCTTCGAGGTATTGCTGCTTATAGCCCGCCTTCAGCGCCGTGTCGGTCAGGTCAGTCCACTCATCCAAACTATAGCCCAGTTCGAATTTTTTAATGGTGGCAGCACTCAGGCCGCGTTGCTTTAAGTATGACTGGCCGATCGCCCCCTGCTCATGTCCGTGCAGGCGCTGCACATAATGCTTGGCGGCAAAGTCCGACACGATAAACAGGCTGTCGCGCTCGCTCTGCTCCTTGGCGTACTCCGGGTCGTGCTGCTCCTCGGGTACCTCAATCTGATACTTCTTGGCCAGGTACTTAATCGCCTCAGGGAAGCTGGTGCCCTCGATGTCCATGATAAACTGCACCGAGTTGCCCGCCTTGCCACAGCCAAAGCACTTGTAAATGCCCTTGGCCGGGGAAACAGAGAAAGAGGGGGATTTCTCGTGGTGAAAGGGGCAGCAGGCCCACATGTTCTGTCCCTTCTTCTTGAGCGACACAAAATCGCCTACCACCTCCGTAATATCGGCCTGGGCAATAACCTGGTCAACTATTTCTTTCGGGATGAGGGACATGGGCAAAGGTATTAGGGGATGACAAAGATAAGGGTTCTGTTGGATTTTGATTACCTGATTTTTGCAACGCGGCTGGCTTGATGGCTATGCGCATAATCGAGCTATACTTTCATACTTGTCTGAATCAGGATTTTCAGGATGAATGGATAACCAGGAGTTTATACTTCTGCTATACTTTTATATTTGATCTATTCCCGCTGTTCCGGACATCCTTGTCCGGAACCAATGCTGCTGCGGATTTCCAAATCCGCAGCAGTCATACATTTATACTTCCCGGTTTATACTTTCTCTGGCGCAAGCTTCCGCTTGTGCCTTAGCCGCCGCTTCCTGCATCTTAAAGCAAGCTGTTCTTTCTAGCCTCCGTTCATCCTCCAGCCTTACATCAGCTACAGTTTCACCTCTAGCTTTCTGCCCTCCCAGGCCGGGAGGCCCCGCCTTCGGGCATCGCGCTGTGTTCCCTCCTTGCCTCGCTTCCGCACGGCATGCCCTTTGCGGGCACCGGATATCTACAAGGCGCTCAACCCAAAGGCTGGGAACAAACTCGATAGCCACGGCCTTTGCTATGCAACAAGTACAGACTGTCCCCTTGAGGGGACTACAGGGGTGTAATCGCCTGCCAAGTTTATACTTTGCACAGACAGCAGCAATAATACTTATACCTCAGCAGAAGTAATGACAGGCTCCCCGCCTTAGACAAGGAGGGGCTAGGGGTGGTTGGATCCGGTGTTACAAGCACAAAATCAATGTTTAGCATGTAAAGTATAGAGAAACCCTTATTTTTGACATTATTCCTCTGACTATCACCCTATGAAGAATTGCTTTACCCTGCTTGCATCATTTATACTTCTACTCCTCGCTTCGGCTTTACAGGCGCAGAAACTCACCTGGGAGCCGCGCGAGGACCTGAACATCCTATTGCCTGCCTCCATCAAAGTATACGAAACCAACAGCACGCTGAGCGACGGGGCACCCATACGGGCCATGTATGCCCGGGTGGATTTGCGCGATAAGAACCTGAAGCTACGAGCCGTCGGGGACCCAACTAACCGGCAAACCACGCTGGAGCATTACCAGGATAATGACGCCATACTGGCCATCAACGGCGGTTACTTCGCTGCGACAAGGTCGGTGAGCCTCTATATTTCGGACGGAGAGCTTATTGAACCAGGCGTTTTCAAATCGAAGAGCGGCGTGCAAACGCGTGGCGCTTTTGGCATGGTCAACGGCAAACCTGAGATTGCCTGGACGCATAGCCCGTTGGAGAACCTGATCTACAAGTATAGCCATCCCAGCCAACCGGGTAAGCCTGAACCAACTGCCAAGACAGGCAAGCTTTGGTTGCCTGAGCAGGCTGTTGGCGGCGGACCGATGTTGGTAAAGCAGGGTAAGGTAGTGGATGTGGGGCCTATAGAAGGTTTTGGCGCCGCTCACCTGGCCCGGCACCCGCGCACGGCTATCGGTTACCCCGATGAACATACTTTGGTGATGCTGGTGGTAGACGGCCGCCAGGGAGCGAGTGCCGGCGCGACTATCCTGGAGTTAGCTAAAATAATGCACGACCTGGGCTGCGTGGAGGCAGTGAACCTCGACGGGGGCGGCTCCTCGGCCATGGTAGCAGCCAGCGAAGTGGTTAATATTCCGACAGACGTGCCCAACGGCAACCGCAACAGCCTTCGCAAGAATGCCAACGCACTGGTGCTGACCGAACAGCAGGCAAGGCCGGTGCGCGACATCACCTACATCGATACCGACAGCGATCACTACACCGAATACGGCCTCTGGCGCAACACCAACCACGCCAGCTACTACGGTGCTACACTATCGCGCCAGGCCTCTGCCGGAAGCGCCTATAACAAAGCAAGGTATCATTTTAAAAGTATAGCCAGAGGCAAATACCAGCTCGCCACCTGGTGGACGGTGGACACGGCCAGCAATGCCCGGAATGTACCGTACGTGCTGCACCATAGCGGCAAATCCGATACGCTGTATGTCAACCAGAAAACCTTCGCTACCAGCGGCCGCTGGAACGTGCTGGGCAATTTTATACTTGGTCCCGGAGATTACCTGGAGCTTTTAGGCCAAGGCGAAGGCAGGAAAGTAGTGGCCGATGCCGTGCGTCTGGTGGCCATCGAGAAATTCCCGCAGCTGCCCGCGCGCCGTGGCGACCTGCGCCTGGCCGTCATCAGCGACCTGAACTCCGGTCTGGGTGCGGCTACCTACGAATGGCAGGTAGACAGCATCATGCAGCGCATCCCGCGCATCTGGCAACCGGACCTGGTCGTGTGTGGTGGCGACATGGTGGCCGGTCAGGGTGTGTCGGAAGCGGAAACTTTGGAGAAAATGTGGCGTGGCTTTGATACCCACATCGCCGCTCCCTTGCGCAAGGCCAACATCCCCTTTGCCTTCACGCTGGGCAACCACGACGGCTCCCGCTCTTTTGCCCTAGAACGTAACGCCGCCGGCTCGTACTGGACCAAGCCCGAGCACCTGCCCAACCTCAAATTTATCGACAAAAGCCACTTCCCCTACTATTATTCGTTTGTGCACGGCGATGCCTTCTTTGTATCCTGGGAGGCTTCCTCACCGGAGATAACGGAGGAGAACCTTGCCTGGATGGAGGCGCAGTTTGCCAGACCGGAGGCCCAGGGAGCGAAGTATAGATTTGTGCTGGGCCACATGCCGCTCTACGCCGTGGCGCAGGAGCGCGACTCCAAGGGGAACCTGCTGAATAATCCCGAGAAGCTGCAACAGCTGCTCGAAAAGTATAAAGTGCATACCTACATCAGCGGGCACCAGCACGCCTACTACCCTGGCAAGCGTGGCAACCTGGAGTTGCTCAACGCCGGTGCCGTCGGCTCCGGTCCGCGCTCCTGGCTCACGCTGGATAAAGCCCCTGTGAACACCATTACCCTGGTAGACATTTTCTACGACCAGGATGCAGTTATTTACACGACCTACGATATAGGCAAAAAGGCCTCTGAGGATATGGTGGTGTTTGACGAGAAGGTGTTGCCGCAGTTTATTGAGAGCGTGAACGGCTACCTCATCCGGCGCGATGTGAGTATAGCAGGCAAGGCTTCCGGCACCTTCTCCGCTTTCCACCAGCCTACTGCTCAACAGGCAGCTGGCAGCAGCTCGGCGGAGGTACAGGTGCGCAATGACAAAGTATACGTTAGTGGTAAGTTCAGCGGGTTGCAAGATAAAGTAGCCGCCATTGCCCTTTACCGTGGTCGCCACACAGAGGCAGGCCAAGAGGTGCTAAAGCTGAAGGTAAAGTCGAGAAATGGGCGCAAGGGCAGCTTCAGCGGAAGTATGGCTATGCCAGCCGGCTTCGAAGAACTGCTGTCGGTGGGGGCCTTCCACATCCGCATTAAAACAGACAAAAACCCAAGTAGCGAGCTGAGGGCGCAGCTATACCCTGCTGCCAACCAGGCACCGGCGGCCGTGGCCGTGAGTTCGCACAACAGTCGCAACGTGTACGCGGTGCGCGATACAGAGGCGCTCTACAGCGTGAAGTGGGATAAGGCCATTGAACCTGATGGCGACATTGTATCCTATACGTACCAGCTGGCTTCCGACGAGGCTTTCCGAAGTATACTCTTGCAAAAGAGCACCGGCCGCGTGGCAAGTATAAAACTGCGCGAGCAGGACTGGTATGCGCTGCTGCAAAATGCGGCGGAAGGCGAGGCTATCACATTCTACCACCGCATCGTCGCCTCCGACGGCAAGCACGTCACCTATGGTCTGGCACAGGCCTTCAGGCTCATGAAGAGCAACGAACCATTGGAGGATTTAGTGGAGGTTCCTGCTCCGAATTATAAACTGGAGGGCAAAATAGCGGACGGTGCCGGCTATGGCGCCAAATGGGATAAGCAGGGCAAGCTCTGGCTGGCCAGCTATAGCGGCACGCTGCAAGTTAAAAATGCAGATGGTTCTGATGCGCCTTTCTCACCGCTGGAAAAGGTAACGGTAAACGGACAGGAGTATAATCTCAGGAATATCAGCGGAGTAAGCATGGATGCAGACGGCCACATCCTGATAGCGCGCAACAGGCATGTATTAAAAATTGATGCTGCTACTGGCGCCGGCATTGCAGCCTGGGAGGTGCCGGCCGGGGGCAGGGCTATTCTCACACCCCGCATCAACGACAAAGGAGAGATCTATGCCATGTCGCTGTTTGGGGAGGACCCGAATTACGTGATCAAGCAGAGCGAAAAGGAGCCCCATACGTTCGATCTGGTTCGCACTATTGAATTGCCGGAGCGCATTCTGTCCCGTGAATTCACCATGACGCCCGACGGCAAAACGCTCTACTTCCCCAACTCCGGAAGCCCCTACATCCAGGTATATACCGGTCAGGATGGAGTGAAGTATAAACAACAGGAGAACATCACCAGCATTGCTGCCGGCTGCAACGCCATCGAAATAGGGCCCATCAACACCCTCTGGACAGCGGTACGCGCCAGCGGCGTAGTGCCTGCCACTTTCCACTTCCGCGACGAGCAAAACAAGAAAATGTGGACGCTGGAGCTACCTGAGTTAGACGGTGCCGAAGCCCGCGGCCTGGGTGTATCGCCCGATGGCAAAACGCTAATCTTCTGCAGCTGGGACAAGGGCGGCGGTTTTTACAAGTATGTATTGGAAGAGGAAAGTGAGGCTGCCACAGTTGGTAATGCTGCCGGGGAGGTGCAAAGTATCAATGCGGCTGCACCTGAGGTGGAGGAAAGGAGGCGTAAGAAGAGGTAAGAAACTTTAATTATGCGGTACTAAATCCAAGCACCCCCTGGCTGAAAATTAACCCCACCCTAACCCTCCCCTAAGAACAGGGGAGGGATTTCTGCTACTCCTCCTGTCATCTCGAGCAGGGCGAGAGATCTGGCTGGAATCTTAAATAGATCTCTCCCAAAGGTCGAGATGACAGCATAAGCGACGGCTATCGAAAGCTGTTCCCAGCCTTTGGGTGGGGGTTTCCCCAAGAGCGCCTCTAGAGGTTCCGGTGACGAGCGGCAGCCCGGGGCACGTGGGCAGGAAGCGAAAGCAGCGCGATGCCCTTATCGAGGGCCCCTACCCCCAAGGCGAGGCCTCCCGGCTTGGGAGGGAGCCAAGCAAGAGATGAAACGATAGGTATGTAAACCTGGAGGATGAACGGCGGCTAGCAAGGATGCTTGTGTCAAGTAGAAGGAAGCAGTGGCTAATAGTGGCACAAGCGGACGCTTGCGCCAGAAAAGTATAGAGTATAGCTGAAGTATAAGTATGGCTTTTCAAGCCAGTTGGGTTGCAAACCCAACACCATAGGTAGGCACGGTTTGCAAACTCGCGCCAGCGGAGCTTACACCAATCATTAAACTACCCCTGTAACAACCTCTGATACAGCTCATAATTCTCCTCATCAAAACACACAAAAACCACTTGCTTTATACTTGTCGCCTGTTCCTGTAAGTATGATTTTACCGTTTCTACCGCCACCTTTGCGGCCTTATCCTTGGGGTAGCCGTACACGCCCGTGCTGATGTTGGGGAAGGCTATACTTTGCACACCATGCTCCTGGGCCAGTTTCAGGCTGTTGCGGTAGCAGCTAGCCAGCAAACCGGGCTCTCCTTTCTGCCCGCCATCCCAGATAGGGCCGACCGTGTGGATCACATACTTGGCAGGCAGCCTGCCTGCAGTGGTGATAACGGCCTCACCGGTCGGGCAGCCTCCCTGCCGGGCGCGTATCTGGCGGCACTCCTCCAGAATGTCCGGTCCGCCGGCGCGGTGGATGGCCCCATCCACGCCTCCCCCACCCAGCAGGCTGTTGTTCGCTGCGTTTACAATGGCGTCAACCGCCACTTTGGTAATGTCGCCTTGCTGTACTTCAATCACTGTTTTTTCCATATTTTATACTTTGCTCAGGTATAACCTCGCGGTTCCTCCTAACTCTAAAACTATTACTGGCTTATACTTGTTGCAACTGTATAGTTTGCCTTTTAAGGAGGAAGATTTGTTCGTATCTTTGCGGGCATACAATACAAAAATTATGGCAATCACAAAAGAAGATATACTAAAAGCCCTCAGCTACGTGGAGGAGCCGGATCTGGGCAAAGACTTGGTGACGCTCAACATGATTGAGGATGTGCAAGTGGATGGCAAAAACGTGAGTCTCACCGTAATCCTGACCACGCCTGCCTGCCCGCTCAAGGACTTAATCCGCAACGCCTGCGTGAACGCTGTGCATGCCATGGTGGACAAAGAGGCCGACGTAACCGTGAACATGACCTCGCGCGTGACCTCCGGCCGTGGCGATACCTCCGAAGTGCTGAACGGCGTGAAAAACATTATTGCCGTGGCTTCCGGTAAAGGCGGTGTGGGCAAGTCTACCGTTACTTCCAACCTGGCCATTGCCCTGGCGCAGAGCGGTGCCCGCGTAGGCCTCATCGACGCCGATATTTCCGGTCCTTCTATCCCCACCATGTTTGGTGCCGAGCAGGATCGCCCCCTTATGGTGCAGGGTGATCACGGCAAGAACTATATCCAGCCGGTAGAGAAGTATGGCGTGAAAATGATGTCCATCGGCTTCCTGACGCCTGCCGATGGCGCGGTGGTTTGGAGAGGCCCGATGGCCAGCTCTGCGCTGCGTCAGTTTATTTCTGATGTGGAGTGGGGCGAGCTGGACTACCTGCTGCTGGACCTGCCTCCGGGAACCTCCGACATTCACCTGACCATGGTACAGGCCCTGCCGGTAACCGGCGCTGTGATCGTGACGACGCCGCAGAAAGTGGCCCTGGCCGATGCCGTGCGTGGCCTGCAGATGTTCCGCCAGCCGCAGATAAACGTGCCGGTTTTGGGCGTTGTGGAAAATATGGCGTATTTTACACCTGCCGAGCTTCCGGAGAACAAATACTATATCTTCGGGGAGGGCGGTGGCAAGGCACTTGCCGAGAAGTTTGACGTAACGTTGCTGGGCCAGGTGCCAATCGTGCAGAGCATCCGCGAGAGCGGCGACGCCGGAACCCCGGTGGTGATGCAGAACGATTCTCCGGCCAGTGGTGTTTTCAAGGAGTTGGCGCAGGCCGTGGCCCAGCAGGTATCGGTACGCAACGCTACCCTGGCCAAGACTAAACCAGTAGAAATCAAAAGCTAAGAATATATGGCAGCCACAAACATAGATCAGGATTTCCTGCTTCGCATCGAATCGGCCCTCGACCAGATTCGGCCTTACCTGGAGGCTGACGGAGGAAACGTGAAGGTGCTGGAGGTTACAGACGAGATGGTGCTGCGCCTGGAGTTATTGGGCGCCTGCGGTACCTGTCCTATGTCCACCATGACGCTGAAGGCAGGCGTGGAGCAATCGGTACTCAGAGCGGTTCCTGAAATCAAGGCCGTAGAGGCCGTTAACGTGGCTCCTACAGAGCTGTAACACAAGCAACGCATAATTTTAAAGTATAATGAGGGGTGTGGCTGCAGCAGTAGCTACACCCTTTCTGTTTCCCTTCTTTTATACTTTGCCGCCACCTCCTGCCCCATATCTTTTCTGGAAAAAGCCCTTATTTAGGAGAATTGTCCCCTTGAGGGGACTACAGGGGTGTAAAGCTACGGAGCGGGGCCCTTGTGTGGGCAGAAATGGGTGTGCAAGCAGGTGTAAACACCCCTATTGAGCGAAGCCCGCAAACGGCGAACTCCCGTTCTCACTTGTCCTCAAGGGGATAGTTCCTTATTGCGCTTGGCTCTGGATATCTCAAAAGAGCCAAATCTGAAAAAGATATGGGATAGGATAAGCCTCCTGCCTTGCTCCAAAGTATAAATCAGCCACAGCTCCCACCTCTGTTGCAGGCAAGTATAAAATCGGCCGTTCCCATGCATACAGGTGGGCAAAAAAGCTATATTTGTACTATAGCTAACCAGAACTGACCTGCACATGATAAGAGCCAACGACCCTTCGCTGCATTCCTGGATTGAGATAGACGCTAAAAGTGATTTCCCTATTCAGAACCTGCCCTTTGGTATTTTCCGCGCCCCCAACCGCGACCCGCGCCTAGGTGTGGCCATAGGCGAGTATATCCTGGACCTTTGTGAGCTGGGCCGCCGCGATTTCTTTGAGCTCATCGACCTGGACCCTAACGTATTCCACCGTCCCTACCTCAACGATTTTATCGCCTTGGGTAAACCCATCTGGCGGGCGGTGCGCAACCGGGTGTCTGAGCTGCTACGCAACGACAACGACGAGATCAGCGGCAACAGCAACCTGATCCGTGCCGTGCTGGTAAAGCAGAGCGAAGCCGAAATGCTGATGCCCGTAAAGGTTGGCAACTACACCGATTTCTACTCCAGTATCGAGCATGCCACCAACGTGGGCACCATGTTCCGCGACCCAAAGAATGCCCTGCTGCCGAATTGGAAGCACATTCCGATAGGCTACCATGGGCGCGCCTCTTCCATCGTCGTGTCAGGCACCGATATTTACCGCCCTAAAGGGCAAACCAAGGCTCCGGATGCCGAAGCACCAACTTTTGGCCCTACACGGCTGCTGGACTTTGAACTGGAGGTAGCCTTCATCACCGGCCGCGAAACCGAGCTGGGAGAAAGTATAAGCCCTAACGAGGCGGATGACTATATCTTCGGCCTGGTGCTGTTCAACGACTGGTCTGCCCGCGATATCCAAACCTGGGAGTACGTGCCGCTGGGGCCGTTCCTGGCTAAAAGCTTTGCCTCGTCTGTCTCTCCGTGGGTGGTCACGCTGGATGCCCTGGAGCCATTCCGCGTAAAAGGGCCGGTGCAGGACCCCAGGCCACTGCCTTACCTGGAGTTTACGGGCAACCGCAACTACGATATTAAACTGGAAGTGCTGCTGCAGCCGGAAGGCGGTGAGGAAAACAGTATCTGCCGCTCCAACTACCGGTACATGTACTGGAACATGAACCAGCAGCTGGCCCACCAGAGTAGCAACGGCTGCAACATCCAGGTAGGCGACATGTATGCATCAGGCACAATCAGCGGCTCCGAGAAGGACTCCTATGGCTCTATGCTGGAGCTTACCTGGCGTGGCACCAACCCGCTCAAACTCTCCGACGGCTCCGAACGCAAGTTCATCAACGATGGCGATACCGTTATCATGCGCGGACACGCCGAGCGAAATGGCATCCGCATCGGCTTCAGCGAGGTGAGAACGAAGGTGCTGCCGGCTGTTTAATTAATAGTTTTTAGTTGTTCGTTATTAGATGTTGGTTGTTAGTTGATGGTTACTAAGTCCCTAAACTTTCTAACTTTCTAACTCTTTAACTTCTAACTCTCTAGCTCCTCAACTCCCAAACTCTTAAACTCCTAAACTTTCCATGTTGACGATAAACCCACAGGAGGTAAAAACGGCGGAAGTACACGCGCTTTTGCTGGGTGCCATCGCCCCGCGCCCCATCGCTTTTGCCAGCACCACCGACCGGGAGGGAAACGTGAACCTGAGCCCGTTCAGCTTCTTCAACGTGTTCAGCGCCAAGCCTCCTATTCTGGTGTTTTCCCCTGCCCGCCGCGTGCGCGATAATACCGGCAAGCATACTTTGGAGAATGTGCTTGAGACAAAGGAGGTGGTCATCAACATTGCCAACTTTGATATTGTGGAGCAAATGTCGCTGGCCAGCACCGAGTATGACCGCGGCATAAACGAATTTATCAAATCGGGCCTCACACCGGAGCCCTCTGTGATGGTACAGCCCCCGCGCGTAAAGGAAGCTCCTGTTGCATTCGAGTGTAAAGTAAACGAAGTAATCAGCTTAGGTCCCGAGGGAGGTGCTGGGAACCTTGTTATCTGTGAGGTGCTCTTGATACATGTTAAGGAGGAAATCCTGGACGAGAATGGCAAGATAGACCCGTTCAAGCTTGACGCCGTAGCCCGAATGGGTGGCGACTATTACCTGAGAGCCAACGGAGATTGTATCTTTGAACTGCCTAAGCCGATACGCAACAAGGGCATTGGCTTTGATCAGCTTCCGGGCTTTATCCGCTCCAGTTCTATACTTACAGGCAATAACCTGGCTCGCCTTGCTAATTCGGAGTCTATTCCTTCGGAGGAGGAAGTAGAAAGTATAAAAGCTGATCCGCTGGTAAGTTATACTTTGAGTAAGTATAAAAGTGATGCAGGCAGGCTACGTCAGGAGCTGGAGTTATTAGGTAAAAAACTGTTGGAAGATAATCAGGTGGAGATGGCCTGGAAGGTACTGCTGTTGAGTGGCAAAGTATAAACCTTAAGCAGTAATTTACTGCTATGATGAAGGTATAAACCGACTCCTAAGAGCTGCGCTCGCTAGCTCAAAACTCCCGTTTTGGCCAGTCCACAAGAAGAGAATCAGCTGCAGCCGATTAACATCCCCCTACCCCCTTCAAAGGGGGAACTTAGCTCCATGTATAATTCACTTGCTGGCGCGGGTTTCCCCGAAATGCTTCGGGACAGGGCAACCCGTGACTTGTTATGAGGTCGGATTTGTAATCCGACTGGGCTGGCCTGTCCCGGGCGCAGTTCCGGGCAGGCCCGCGATAGCCGGCCACGAGCGTGGACGCTTGCGCCATAACAAACTACCATACCCACCAAGTATAAAGCAAAAGCGCCTGCTGTTCAGACAGCAGGCGCTTTTGCTTTATACTTGAAACTCGTTAATTCATCTGCAGGTCCAGCTCTTCAAAGCGGGAGTTTTTGCTTATATACTCCGGTACGATCTGCTTCATCTTCCGAACTACCTGCAGTTCGTCCTTCGTTTTGTTTAGCTGGAAAAGCTCATCAATATCCGCTACCACAGCATCGTAACTGTAGTTACGCACCTTGGATATTTTAATCTTTTCGTGGTGCGTAGGAATCGTCAGTTCCTCCTCGTTCAGCAGCTCCTCAAAAAGCTTCTCACCCGGTCTGAGGCCTGTAAAGGAAACCTGAATATCTACATCCGGCGTAAGGCCAGCCAGTCGAATCATCTTATATGCCAGATCCACAATCTTTACCGGCTCTCCCATATCAAAGATAAAGATCTCGCCGCCATTGCCCATGGTACCCGCCTCCAGTACCAATTGCACCGCCTCCGGAATCGTCATGAAGTAGCGCGTGATATCAGGGTGCGTTACAGTAACTGGGCCGCCTTTTTCAATCTGCTGACGGAAGCGCGGAATAACAGAACCGTTTGAGCCGAGCACATTCCCAAAACGGGTGGTGATGAACTTGGTCTGTGTTACCTGCTTGTAAGGGTGCTTGTTCCCATTTACCTTACCATGGTGCAGGTTATTGAGCGATTGAATGTAAATCTCCGCAATGCGCTTGGAAGTACCCATGATGTTTGTCGGGTTCACCGCCTTGTCGGTCGAAATCATCACGAACTTCTCCACATCAAAGGTCAGCGACAGATCCGCCAGGTTTCTTGTCCCCAAAACGTTGGTCAGGATCGCCTCACAAGGGTTGTTCTCCATCATCGGCACGTGCTTGTAGGCCGCCGCATGATAGACAATATCCGGGGTAAACTCCTTAAACATGGAGTACATCCTGCTGGAGTTGGTAATATCCCCAATAAAAATGGCGATTTTAGTACCCGGATACTTCTCTTCCATCTCCAGCTGCAGCTCGTGCAAAGGAGATTCGGCCTGGTCACAAATGATTAGAAGCTCCGGCTTATAACCTATTACCTGACGCACAATCTCAGAGCCGATGGAGCCGGCACCACCGGTTACCAGCACACGTTTGCCGCGCAGGTCCTTGCTGATGCGATCGTTCTCGATCACGATGGGCGGGCGCTGCAGCAGGTCTTCGATTTTCAAATCCTTGATCTGATTCATGCTCAGCTGCCCGGACATCCACTGCTCAGTCGGAGGCACGGTCAGGACCTTAATGCCTAGTTCCACGCAGCGCTCCGCAAACCTTTTCTGTGTGTCAGATGTGAGGTCTTCGGCAAACACCATTACCTTGTCCACCTTCAGCTTTTCCTGTAGGCGCTCGATGTCATCGATGTGGTATACTTTTTTCTGGTGAATATGCTTGTTTACTTTATTCGAGTTCTCGTCCAGGAAACCCAGGATAACGAACCGGCCCATGCCACTTGTTTCCAGTGCCTGCTTCAAAAGTATGGCGAAGCCGTTGGCGCCATAAATCAGCACCCGCTCCCGCTCCCCGGCATTGCTGTTTTTAAAGAAAATAAATAAGGCCTTTGCTCCCATCCTTACCAGCGTCAGCAAGGTAGAAGAGATGAAGAAGCAGATAAGTAATACCAGGTATATGTTTACCGAGTCAATTTTGTGTACCGGGGCAACCCAGGCCCCTATGAGAATGGCGTAGGAAAGGCTGGCAATCAGCACAGCCGTAAAGATGCGGTTGATATCGTATATGCTTGAATACCGGATAAGCCCGGTATGAATGCGCATGGTATAAAACGTGATCAGCGATACAAGCCCAAAGAGCCCGATATATACCAGGAAGTGCCCACGCATGATCTCCTCAAAGTGGAACTGCTTAATGACAAAGAAAGAAAGAGCGAAAGACCAGCTCATGATCAGCTGGTCAATTAAAAGCACTATCCACTTAGGAAGTGACTTGTTAATCAATATTTTCATATATATGATTATTACAGCACAGACCTCTGCAGTAGTAACGCTGCATCAGACTAAAACTGTATTTTTCTGTAAAATCTACTCAATCAACACCACACAGATAAAACGCCTAAATATAAATAACATTACCTATAAAGCATAGGGTATGCTAAATATTCAATACCTCACACGGCTGCCCGGGCTGTAATTCGATTGTATGAACGCAAAGTTTAAAGCTAAGTTGTATAACCTTTTCGTTACTATTTATAGCTTTAAAATGGAAATTATACTAAGAAAGTGCATTACCAAATATTAGCAAAGCAAAATACATACTATCCTAAAAACTATGCAAATATAGTATAAAGCCTGCATAGATGCGTCTTTCTTATCATTAATTTTGGATAAAATTTATGTCTTCCCATATCTCTTGTTTTATGAAATTTAGTTAAGCCGTGCCTGAATTTTGCACTGGAATTGTAACAAGTCATGCTCAACCTCTGCCTTTATCGCGCGTAAGCTATAGTCAAAGCATGTGAAACAAACAACGTATGAGATATGGCAGACAAGAAAGATAAGACCGAAGAGACCAAGCGTAGCCTGGCAAGCAATGCCAACACTAAGCTTAATCCGGAAGATTATTCCAACAAGGCAAACATCAAGGGAGGCGTAGACAAAGGAAAGGCAGGAACAAAAGCAACCGCTTCCCAGCAACAAGGACAGGGTGCCTGGAACAAGAAGAACAACGATGATAACCGGACAGGTACTAAGAGTGGCGGCGGTGGCAGTGGACAGGGGGCGAATACCCCGACCGGCAAATAAAGTATAAACTGAATCATAAAGAAAGCCGAAGGTTGAACAGCATATGCTCATCCTTCGGCTTTTTATGATTGGTGGCTAAATTACAATTACCACTTGCTGGCGCGGGTTTGCAACCCGTGCCTAACTATGAGGTCGGATTTGTAATCCGACTGAGCCGGAGGCCAACGATAGCCCGTCACGAGCGTGGACGCTCGCGCCATAAAAAGCGAGTTTACCAGAAGAAAACGGCCCTGCCTCCTTGGAGGCGTAGGTTTAAAAGCAAATGACACGCATAACTCGCTTAAGAATGGTGTAGTGTAGATGTTAGAACTATAAAAAAGCAGTAGGTGGCGCTACTAGTTGCGCCACCTACTGCTTTTCTGTCCGAGGCTTAGGGTATATTTATACTTTCGCTTCCTGGTACAAAGCTTTAATCTGCTTTACAACCCTATCCAGATCCGCTTGTGTCAGGTTAGAGCCGGAAGGAAGACAAAGCCCTAGATCGAACAAGCGTTCGCTGGTGCCGTCGCCGTAAAAAGGAGCCTCAGCAAAAACAGGTTGCAGGTGCATGGGCTTCCAGAGCGGGCGCGTTTCGATGTTGTCCTTCTCCAGGTGCAGGCGGATGGTTTCTCTTGTTATTCCCTCTTCCTCCTTTACCAGGATGGTGCTCAGCCATCTGTTGGAGTAGTACTCACCCGTTGGCTCCTCTGCAAAAAGTATGGCTTCATTCTCAGCAAAAACTTCTTTATAGAATTCGTAATTGCTACGGCGCTTTTCCACGCGCAATGGCAACACTTCCATCTGTCCACGGCCTATACCAGCGCATACATTGCTCATGCGGTAGTTATATCCGATATGCGAGTGCTGGTAGTGCGGTGCAGCATCCCGGGCCTGGGTCGCCAAAAAGCGCGATTTCCTAATCCACTCTTCATTTTTAGATACCAGCGCCCCGCCGCCGGAGGTAGTGATGATCTTGTTCCCGTTAAAGGAAAGTATACTTAGCGCCCCGAAGGTGCCAAGCTTCTGCCCCTTGTAGGAAGAGCCAAGTGCTTCGGCCGCGTCCTCAATTACAGGGATTTCATACTTGTCGGCAACAGCCATGATGCGTTCCATTTGCGCCGGCATACCATAAAGGTGTACCAAAATAATAGCCTTTGGCTTTTTGCCTTTGGCTATGCGATCTTGAATAGCTGTTTCCAGGTGCTCCGGCGACATATTCCAGGTCTGCTCCTCGCTGTCTATAAAAACAGGTGTCGCGCCCTGATACACGATTGGGTTAGCCGAAGCAGAGAAGGTCATGGATTGGCAGATCACTTCATCACCCGCCTGTACCCCAAGTATAATAAGAGCTAGATGTAGTGCAGACGTTCCTGAACTTAGAGCCGCCACGTGCACTCCCTCTCCCAGGTAAGCAGCCAGATCAGATTCAAACCCATCTACATGTGGGCCTAGGGGAGCGATCCAGTTTGTTTCAAAAGCCTCCTGTACATACTTAAACTCCTGCTCACCCATGTGGGGTGAAGAGAGCCAGATTTTCTCGTTCATGTTAACAGTATTTTATAATCTTACCCGGGTTACCGACCACAACGGCCTTATCCGGTACATCGCGTATCACCACTGCTCCGGCTCCAATCTTACACCATTTGCCGATCTTAACGCCAGGTATCACCACCGCACCGGCTCCGATCCAGGTCCCTTCTCCTACCGATACGTTTCCGCAAAGTACGGCACCCGGCGACACATGTGCAAAATCTGCGACCACACATTCATGGTCAATTTTTGCCCCGGTGTTGATAATAACGTGCTTCCCTATCTGTGCCTCCGCCTGAAGTATCGCCCCTTGCATCACGACTGTTCCCTCTCCTATCACAACACTTGACGATAAGATAGCTGTGGCAGAAATAGCCTGTCCATAGGTTACCTGCAGCTGCTGAGCAATTCTGGCCCGAATACTGTTACTCCCAATGCTGATAATTAAAGGCTCATTCAGAGGCTGTTCCGGCCCTAACTTTCCCAGTACTTTTATACCGCACAAATCTTTCAGGTCCGGGTTGTCATCAAACAAACCCATTACCGGCACACCTGCTTCTTGCAGGATGTCGATGATGACTTTGGCATGTCCGCTGGCTCCGTAAAGGTACATGGGAAGTTTAGAGAGTTTAGGAGTTAGAGAGTTTAGGAGTTAGAGAGTTTAAGAGTTAGAGGGTTGAGAAGTTAGAAAGTTAAATTATGTTTTTTGCAATTCGATCTAATATGACAGTTTACAGGATTAGTATTTTGTCCAGTAACTAAGGTTTTCATGCGAACTAACATAATGTGAGCCCAGAACTCAAATAATCAGGCCAGCAAATAATCCTGTACAATCACCAAAATCAATAAAATCACTGATTATTCCCTTGGAACTTTGGCATAGTGGCCACGCCTTCTGCGCTGATGCCTTCAGACTTGAAGATCTTAAAAATAGTCATAAAGATAATCTTCAGGTCTAGCCAGAGCGATATGTTATCCACATACCATACATCATACTGAAATTTCTGATTCCAACTGATGGCATTACGTCCGTTTACCTGTGCCCAGCCTGTTATTCCCGGCCGCACCTCATGCCTTCTGAATTGCTCGTCACTATAAAGGGGAAGGTATTCCACCAATAAGGGTCGAGGTCCAATTAAGCTCATATCGCCCTTAATTACATTCAGCAACTGCGGTATTTCATCCAAAGACGTCTTACGCACGAATTTTCCTACTGGTGTCAGGCGCACTTCATCTGGTAACAGATTTCCCTGGGCATTTTTCAGATCATTCATCGTCTTATACTTGATAACCCGGAAGATCTTACCATTTTTTCCTGGTCTTGGCTGCAGGAAGAAGGGCTTCCCCTGGTTGGCAAAGTATAGCAACCCTGTTACTACCAGGAAAACCGGCAATAATATAGTAAAACCTATCAGGCCAAGTATAAAATCGATGATGCGTTTAAAAAAATTTCGGTATAACCGGTTCATGCTTGTCTAAAAGTAATAGCCCTTATAATGCCTAGCGCTGTATAAACTTCCTGCACCCTTAAAAAAGGTTTGGACGTTTCTAAGTGCAAGTTATATTCCATGCTGCGAGCGTCTCATCTAGTAACTTGCTATATCGCAGGCCTCTGTCCCAGCCGAATAATGTGTTGTACTTGCAGCACCGGGTTCAATCACTCCTAACCCCTCCTAGGGGTAGGGGACCCTCGAAAAAGTCCAAGGAGGGGAATTTTAATCCCACCCTAGCCCTCCCCTAAGAACTTGGGGGAATTTATATTCGCCTTCTTTGTCATCTCGAGCTGCGCGAGAGACCTATTGGGAATTCTAAACAGATCTCTCCCGAAGGTCGAGATGACAGCAATAACAGAAGCTATTGCATTTTTTTATCATAGCAGGCGTTTATCATCCCCCTGCCCCTTAAAATGCAAGGCCGTTTCGTTCTCTATATTTGCCATCCTGAAAGCATCCTGGTAGCAAGTAGCAGAAGGGCCCTTTATCGCTACCAGATTTCTTAATAGCATGACAAATATAGGCTTTGTAAGCAGAATCGACTGTACCTTCAAAGAGAACTTTCTGTCCTTTATTGGGCGTATCACACTTTGCTAAACACAAGATAAAAGCTCAAAGAGAGTTTTCTCCTCTTTTATTTTACCTCCTCCGGCACCTGTTGAGCCACCCCGATGCCGTAGTAGGCGAAGCCTTTTTTGGCCAGCTCTGCCCCGTCGTAGATGTTGCGGCCGTCGAAGACCACCTTCTCCTTCATCAGCTTGCCCACCACAGAGAAGTTGGGGGAGCGGAACTCGGGCCACTCGGTCACCAGCAGCAGCGCGTCGGCCTCGATGAGCACCTCGTACTCGTCCTTGCCGTACTCGACCCTGTCGCCCAGGCTATGCTTAGCCTCGGCCATGGCCACCGGGTCGTAGGCCTTCACCCGGGCGCCGGCCTCCAGCAGGCGCTCGATGATGACCAGCGAGGGGGCCTCGCGCATGTCGTCGGTCTTGGGCTTGAAGGACAGGCCCCACACGGCAAACGTCTTGCCGGCCAGCTCCCCTGCAAAGTGGGCCACGACCTTGTCAAAGAGCACCGACTTCTGGCGCTCGTTCACTTCCTCCACCGCCTGCAGCACCCGCATGGGGTAGCCCTGCTCGGCGGCCGTCCGTATCAGCGCCTTCACGTCCTTGGGAAAGCAAGAGCCCCCGTAGCCGATGCC
>NZ_QBKI01000006.1 GCF_003054055.1 Pontibacter mucosus
AATTTCATAGCTAAGGCAGAGTAGTATCTTATGCTTTAGCCACTTAGCCAGCTGAAAGTTGCGAAATGCAGGAGATTATTAGACAGTCTGACGTGCTCGTGTATACCATGTGCAAGGCCATCAGCCGAAGCATAGGGTATAAACCGTGTTGGGCTAAGTAATTCTATTCTCCAAGGCGGGTTACAATGTGCCAAAATTGCTGACCGTTTGGCAAGAGGAACTCTAAATAGCGGCTCCCATATAGCCCTATAACTCTTTTCATTTTAAGCCTTTTCCTGACTTCTTCACCAGAGGATTTGTCTACGACCATGAATTTCCCGTCATGTATCAAGTCGGCTCCAACGTAGTAGAACTCTGATAAGGCTTTCTTATGCTCGTTCACAAAATTGGGGTTACCATGGATGCTTTGCCTTTCATCGTCTGTGTAGCCATTCCACCAGTCCACTAGCCTTGTGTCACCAGATGCATTTACCGCTTCCAAAAGGTTATTATGATGTTGGTCAATGCGAACACCTAGTTTATTATGGGGTAAAGTATACTTTCTGACATCGGCTTTCTTGAAGTATAGAGTGGCATAGCGTTTCTCTACAATCAGCACGTCTTCATTGACAGTGTCGATGGTGATTGGTTCTAACTTTTTTCGCTTAATCTTATCGTAATCAACTTGAGAGTAAGCTGGTATCTGAATTAGAATCAGCAAAAGCAATATTAGTTGAATTACTCCCATTATTTACTTTGTTATTAAGCCCAACGTACTTGGCCATAAGGCGGCGGAGCTGGCTTATGGGTGTGGTTAGCATAATGTTTTATTCCTTTCTAATTTTCCTAAAGATTTTCAGCCAGTCTTCATTCGTTGTACTGAAATTTCCAGAACATACGTCTGTTGCAAACTCACCTTTGTTATTTACATATCCAAAGATGATGTAAGTGTCACCTGTTTTAAAGTACTGACTGCAATTAGACCATCTCGGAGTTATCTCTATTATGTCGGTTTTGATTTCTCCCTTATATACTTTGTTCACTTTCAAGACAGCATTATACCCACCTTGCCGCCAGTACGTTGGGTCAGATGACATTACATAGTCACCTTTTGTTAAGCTGTCTTTTACAAATTCAACTTTTGCAGAAATCACGAAATCGGATACCTCAAATCTTTCTTTCATAAATGTTTCAAGCGAAGCATACATGTCACATCTACATGCATAAGAATTAGTCGCTACAATCATTAGAAATAATAAGAGGGTCAATCTTTTCATATTTTCAACTTAATGCTAACGGCTTGGCTATGGTGCGTTTATGCACTATAGCTTTTGTTGGCAAAGGTTATTCTTTCGTTACCTCAGTTGTTTGTACTCTTGTATATTTATTGGGCTCTACAGCAAGAACCAAGGCTGTATCAACCAATGCTGTTAAATCTCTTGAGTAGTATTGCTTTTCGCCTACCTTTTCTATCGGCGCAACTTCGAAACTTAAAGTGTTAATTTCCTTTCCCTGAAGACAACATGTCTTGCCCTTAGCCCAAAAGGTTGAGGGATTAAAACTGGCAAGCCGTCCGTTGATGTTACTGCCTTCAGCATCAACAACAATAGGCTGTGTGTAGGTTTTATTAAAAGTCCATTGGTTTATATAGCCTATCCCGTTGCTGTCAACGGTTAAAATGTTGTCATCTACTTCAGACAAAACAAGTGTTACTTCTCCATTAAAGCCTTTAGGAACAGTAATCTTCAATGTCGGAGAGTATAAATAGTAGTGGAATATTAAAAAAGAGACTGCTGTAGCAACTGAAAACAAGGTAAAAAAGGAGTATCTCTTTATTGCTAATTTTAGAACAGCAGCAACAACCAAACACCCTAAAACAATGGTAACTAAAAACATACTTCCTAAAAATAAACCAGACAGAATCATTCCGCTTGGCACCTTAACCAACTTCAGAAGCAAGCTGATTAACAGTGAGGCAGAAAGAAGTCCAGTTATAAATTTTAGTTTTCTGTCATTCATAATCATTGCCAACTACCAGATAAACGTAAACCTACGCTTATCTGCACTATGTACGTAACTGCTGCAGCGTGCTTTGGCACTCAGTTGCTGGCTAGTTCGGGTAGAAGTGAATGAAGCGTGCATGGGCGTATTTGTTAAAGCTAATATAGTGGTTTGCTAAAGATTATCCAACGGGCTGACGATTCTATCCAAGGCATGGGTGGTGATGTGGGTGTAAATTTCGGTGGTCTTGCTGCTCCGATGCCCCAGCAGCACCTGGATATACCTTAAATCAGTTCCCTGCTCCAGCAGGTGGGTGGCAAAGGAGTGGCGCAGCGTGTGGGGCGTAGCGGGCGCTTTCACGCCAGCCTTCTCCTTACTGGCCCGGAACACGTTGCGGATACTTTCCACCGTGTACTGCCCGCCTGCCTGTCCCTCGAAGAGCCACACCTTCGGCCTGTACTGTTTATAATAAGCGCGCAAGTTCTCCAGTAGCTTCTGGGAGAGCAGCGTGGTGCGGTCTTTCTTGCCCTTGCCACCCCGTATGAGCAGCAGGTTCCTATCCGACTGCACATCCGTTAGTTTCAGGTTAATCACTTCGCCAATCCTCAATCCACCAGCATAGAGCAGCTGCAGCATGCAACGGTGTTTTAAATTCTCGGTGACAGACAATATCCTGGCCACATCCTGCTTGCTCAAGACCTGGGGCAATCGCTCAGGCTTCTCGGGCCGCTCTACCTGATTTAACTGCACCTCATGCCGCAGCAGGATGCGTTGGTAGTAGAATTTGACGGCATTAATCGATTGGTTGACAAACGAGACAGAGTAGGTGCCTGCCTGCACCATCTGGCGGTGGTAGTGGTTGATGGCTTCCTCGGAGAAAGCGTTGATGCCTCCCAGCCCTTTGTCCTTGTGCGCGTTCAGGAAGCGCAAGAGCAGGCTGTGATAGGTGCGGATGGTGCTGGGACTATAGTTTAAGAGAAACAGCTTCTCCAGATAGCCGAGCGGACAGGCAATATAACCATCACCCTTAAGGTAGTTTTGTTCCCAAAGCCTGGCCTGCAGGGCCATGTCCTTGATGTGCATTGTCTGCGCCAGCCACACCTGTGCTACCGCCTCCAGCTCCGTTAGAAGCTTGTGGAGGCTATCGCTCTCGGTGCTGATGACAAAGCACTGCATGTCCGGCAGCCACCTGGCAACCTTGCTATGCTGCAGGCAGGTATAGATCTCTTTGCTGTACTGAAAGCTGAGCTGTACATACTGCTTGCCCTGATGCTCTAAGGGCTGCAGGCGCATGACAGGCCGCACCGGCACCTTCTCCAGTGGTTCCATCAAAGCAGCACTTTCTTGCTGCAGGATCACAGCTCCCTGCACGGGGCGCAGGCGCCTGGGACGGTACAGGTACCTGGTGTCCACCTTGGCCAGGCCCTGGAAGTGCTGGTGCGTCATCTCAATGGCCTGGCTGGTGTGGTGCATCACAAAGCACTTGTAGGTCTTGCTGTAGCGTGTCCAACCGGCTTCCTTCAGGCGTTTGGAGATAAAGGGGTTAGGCTTGAACCAGATGCGGATGAACCTCTTTCCCTCATGATCCAGCGGGTTTAGGAACAGAACAGGCAGTTGATGCAGGTAAGCCATGGCAAATGAGAGAGTTACTACCCACAAAGGTAAAACCTTCTTTTGCCGTAGCCGTGTTACTACGCGAGTATACACGCATATACGCGGGTAGAAACGCAGCTAAGTTATGAGCCCATCCAGAACATGCCTCCAGTGCGGCACCCCCATCGTGGGCAGGAGCGACAAGCGCTACTGCTCCGACCCCTGCCGCCACCTCTCCAATAACACCCTGAAGCAACAAAACCAGGGGGAGAAACGCATCCAACAGGTCAATGCCGCCTTGCGCAGGAACCGCAGCATCTTAAAGCAGCTCAGCCCGCAGGGCAAGACCACCCTGCCCCGCCAGTACCTGGAGCTGGCAGGCTTCGACTTCCGCTACCTCACCCAAATCTACCGGACCCAAAAAGGCAACACCTACCACCTGTGTTATGACTACGGCTATATGCTGTTGCCCGACGAGAAGGTTCTCATCGTCAACTGGCAGCCTTATATGGAAAAGTGATTGTTAAGACATCTTAGTATTTCTACCAGTTGAGCATTCATTCCAAAGGAACAGGAAGAGAGTAACGAATTAATTGAAAATATTTATCTTTGATTTTAGGCAGAGAGTCAGCAAGCGAAGACAATTTTAACCATGTTCCTTATGTGTACCCAAGGAAGCTAAACCTAAAAATAAATACCTCATTATCAGTATTTTACAAATATAAATTACTTTCTGCATCGGTAAGTAGATACTTAAAATAACACAAAACAACATGACACAAAAAGCCTGATTATCCTTGATGATCAGGCTTCTTGCTTACAAGAGAACTACAAAATGAATCCTGAGCTGCTTGCCCCTAAAAGGTGCTACTACGGCGCTTGCCTCTACTTAGCCTAGGCTTGCCCCTACACGCTGCAGCAGGGCTTTGGTTTTCAGGATGCCCTCTTTTTCAGGAAGGCTCTCCCCCTCGTACTCGATGCCGATGTAGCCGGTGTAGCCGGCGTCTTTCACAATCCGGAGCATTCTGGTGTAATCGATGTCCAGGCAATTGCCTTTCGCGTCAAAGTCAAATGCTTTGGCGCTTACGCCGGCGGCAAAGGGCATCAGGGTGGCCACGCCTTTGTAGGGGTCGTACTCTTCCAGGCATTTGCCGCCCCAGAAACCGGGTCCCTCGCGGCGGAGGCACCAGTTGGTAAAGTCCGGCAAGGAGCCGATGTAGGGCTTGTCTATCTGCCGCAGCACGTCGGCCAGCCACTCGGCATCCGACGACAGGCCGCCGTGGTTTTCGGTGACCAGCTGCAGGCCAATCTGGTGGCAGTACTCGCCCAGCCGCCCCAGCCCGTCCACTACCGCGTTTTTTACCTCCTGCCTGCTGCCGGCGCCAAAGGCGTTTACCCTAATCATGCTGCAGCCCAGGAACCTGGCGGCATCGGCCCAGCGGCTGTGCACCTCCACGGCTTTCAGGCGCTTGCTCTGATCCGCATCGCCCAGGTCGCTTTCCTCGTCAATCATGATCATGTGGTTCACCACGCCGTGGTCCTGGCTGCGGCGCAGCAGCTGGCGCAGGTACTGCTGGTCGGTGGCCTTGTCTTTGAAGAACTGGTTGACGTACTCCACCGCGTCTATCTGGTATACTTCCCGGGCCAGTCGCGGGAAGTCCAGCGTGTCGAACTCTTTTTTGAACAGCGACTTGTGCAGCGACCACTGCGCGAGCGAAATCTTAAAGAAAAGCTTTTTGGCCGGCTGTGCGGCAAAGACATCAGCACCTAAAAGGGAAACTCCGGCCAGGCCGGCGGCGGCACTGCCCAGTTGTTGCAGAAACCTGCGGCGATCTGTTGACATAGGCTATTAATTAAGGTGAGGAATACGGCAGAAAACCTACTGTAAAATAGATCAATGCACCCGGAAAAGCAAGCAAAGAATCAATCGCCCTGACCGCCTGTTTTATACTTGATCTCCGCAGAACGTCTCGTACAGGTCTTCTGCCGTGGCGTCTTCGTCAGCGTTTTTAAACTTGTGGATGCCGTGGTTTACTTCATGCACCAGGAAGTAATCGCACAGCAAGGCCTGCGGCGGTTGCGTGAGTGTCTCGTAGCCTTTCATGCTCCTAGTTATCGCTTCCTTGTTCGGGCCGGATGCTTACTCCCCTGCGGGCTTCACGAAAGAAATTCAGCTATCACCGAAGGCTCTTTTTTACACTTCGGACAATAGTAGGACACTAATTTAGAAACGCATATCTCTTGTAAGGAAGAACAACAAAGTCTGTATTTCAGCCTCTTGTCTGCAAGGAATCAAATCTATCTTTCATCAAGACAGGGAAGCAACAGCAACCTTTAAGACCCTTCGCTATTGAAATTTACCTGTACGTATACCCTTCCTGTCGTATAATTTCGTAAGCAGCCGCTAATTATTCCTACAACAAAGAGGCCACTCATTTAAAGAGTGGCCCTTAACATATACTCGCGCTTGTGAATCAAACGTTGTTACTGCAGCAGGTAAACCTCAGTTTTACGATAAGCCTTTCCTTTGTCAGGCAGCACCTCATGTTCCACCTCAACTTTAAAATCCTTTACGGCGAAGTAACGCTGGATATAGGCTTTGACGCTTTGTGCACGCTGCTTACTCACGCGATACTTCACGACCGGCTCTCCATGGCCATCGGAATAGCCTTTCACGACCAAAGAGGCTCCGGCCGGCTGCTGACGCAGGAAGCGTGAGAGCCCGGCAAGTTCCTCCAGGCTCAGGTGCACCCGGTTGAACTCGTTGTAGAGCACAAGCGAAGGCGCGATTGCCCGTACCGGCGCAGCAACAACCGTATTAATATTTGTGGGTATTTCTTCAGGCGCTTCCACCTTGCCGGCCTCCGGCGCCACTTCTATTACAGGCTCCACGGCTAGTGAAGCAGGAACAGGTTCAGTCTCAGGCCCTCCAAGCACATAAGCTATGTAACGAGACTGCCCGGCTCTTGTCGCTGAAACCCACACCGTGTGCCTGCTGTCTTTCGTGAAGTAAGCATTGTAGGCTTGCGTCGAATTATACACGCCCTTCAGCCGCACGGCCGCTCCTGGCAGCCCATCCTGCAGCGGGGCGCCGTAGATATAGGCTGTTTCTCCCTCTTGACGGGAAAAGTAGAGGGAGTCGCCGCTCACAAAGGGAGCGAACTCTGCCCCTCCGGTGTTTACCTTCTCACCAAGGTTCCGTGGTTTGGACCAGGCCACACCGGTCCACTCGCTCAGGTACAAATCATCATACCCCTGCGCCCCGGAAAGTTCAGCTGATATGAACAGGCGACGCTGGTCCTCCGTCAGAAACAGGCCCAGGTTGTAGGAATGGTTTCGCAGGCGGGGCACTGGCAGCTCATCTCCTTTTACAAACTCCCCGTCGCTCCATTTGTAAATACTAATCTTTTCAGCCTTTCTGCCCAACTTGTGGTAAACGTATACCTCGCCCTTCGCATGGTTGCCACCCACCACGGCGTTGATTTGACCAGCATTTAGGGTGGTGGCCCGCGCCGCTTGCCCGGGTTTATCGCGACGAGCAGTATAAAGGTACTGCCCGCCGGCTTCCTTCCTGGAGATAACCAACAAGTCCTCTCCTACCAAGGCCACGCCGGCCATTTCATCATTTGTCTGTAGGAGCACTGTTTGGGCATAGCCCGTTGTCAGAACGCCAACCAGTAATCCGATGGTATAAATAACTTTCTTCATGTTGCTGTAACTTACCAGAGGGTTATTTTTCTGCTATACTTCGGGTATTTCACTGGGATCAGGTTATAAGTGAGGCTCACCTCGTTGGTAGCCCGACCCATGTAGCCGGCATCCTGCACCGGCGCCTCATAGATATAGCTTACCTGAAACTGGCTGAGCCTGGCCCCCGCCCCGAAGGTATAGGCAAGGTCCTTGCGGTATCCGGCACTGGCCCAAAAAGTATTGGCAAACACGCCCTTCAGCTGCCCCTCCACCGTCTCCTTCAGGAAGTCATCGTAACGGAACACGGAGTTGGCTACAAGCCCCACCTGCTCGGAGAGGGCCGTGCGGTAGCCCGCCTGCACCACGTGGTGGCGCGCATAGGTCCCCTCCAGGTAACTGTCTCCGCGCTGAAGCAATTTGCCCCCCAGCACGTCCTGCATGGCGTAGCCCAGGTAGAAGTCGTCAGTGGAGAGCGTCAGGCCCAGGTTGACGTCTGCCTTGCCTGTGCGGCCCGTGCTGCCCAGGTAATCCTGGAAGATGGGGTCGCTCTCATTGTCCACTACCAGGCGGTTGCCGTCCAGCCTGTTGGCACGATAGGTAGCAGCTCCCCCCCACCGCAAGGCCAGTTCCTCCGACAGGCGCACCCGCATGCCGTAGCTCAGGTGCAGCTGGGTCTCGGAGAAAGGACCAAATTCATCGCGCAGCACGGCCAGGCCAAAGGCGTGCGCCGCCCCTGCCTGACGGCTGTAGTGGTCTGCATTTGCTGTCCGCAGGCGGCTGCCGCTCTGCCAGGCCCGTACGTCGGCCAGATCCAGCTCAGCGGAGGCGAAGATGGTTTTTGGAGCGTCTTCATAGCCCGTCCACTGGTTTCGGTAATAGGTCTTGACCATGGAGCCCTCGTAGCCCGTGAGCGAGGGGTTGAAGTACTGCTGAAACAGCGGGAAGTTGGCTACATGCTTTCTGTTCTGAGCCTGTAGGCCCAGAACAGAAAGTGCAAATGCAATGGTTATAACTATTTTCTTCATGTCAATTACTTGCTTAGGATTGTCACCACACCTCTTTTCACCCAGTTGATATCCTTCACCTCAATGATGTAGAGGAATGGACCTTTGAGTACTTGGCCGCCGGTGCTGTGCCCGTTCCAGCCTGTTTCCGGGTCACGGGTCTCGAACACACGCACGCCGGAGCGGTCAAACACCTGGATGTAGACTTCGTTGTAGAATCTCAGCTCCGGGATAGTCCAGTTGTCGTTGATGCCGTCGCCATTCGGGGAGAAGGCGTTGACGATCTTGAGCTGGTCCACGGTGCGATCGTAGGCCTGCTTGGCGAGCGTGAAGCTGCGCTCGATCGTGTTCAGGTATGGGTCGGTGCTGCGCACGCGGATGGTAAAGGTTGTCATTCCCGACAGGCCCTTGTTCGACTTCAGGTATACCTGGTCGCCGCGAATCTCGAACAGTGCGTTATGCGTGTCGCCCTCACCGCTTGCCAAAGTATAGACAAACTCGCTGTCATCCGGATCCGTGGTGGAGAGCGTGCCAATCACCTCATCTGCCGTAGCTTCTGGCTTAAAGGTGGTAGCACTGAAAGCAAGCGCGGTTGGCGCTTTGTTAGGCAGCACCTCCACTAGAATGCTAGCTGTCAGGTTGCCCAGGTTAGTAGTCATCTCAGCAGGCTCCAGTGTGCCGGTTAGCACATACTGTCCGGCCTTGGTGCCATCATAGGCGCCGGCTTCCCACTGTACCTTCACTTGCGCTGTCTCACCGGTAGAGTAAGTTACCCCAACTGTGGGCGGCAGGGGTACCTGCTCGAAGGTAGTACGGATGGGCACCTGGATGATCTCCGGCGCTGTTACGGAAGCGATGTTACGGGTAACTTTCAGGACCTGCGCTGTCACCTCTTCTCCCTTATTTCCAGCCTTGTCCGTCAGGTAAAGTTTCACAGTCAGCTGCCCGTCTTTGAGCTTGTCCAGGTCAAGGTTGGTGATGCGGAAACTCTCCTCTGACACCTCCCCTGTACCTGATACCGCTATACTTTCCTGACCGCTCGTGACGCGGTAAGTATAGGTAGTACCTGGCTCAGCTCCGGTAACAGATAGCGTGATAGCGTCTAGGTTCGACACGTCTACGCGCGTAACGCCCCAATTTATAGCATAGCCGGCAGGTGCCGTACCATCATAAGTCAGGTTCAACTGGTTGGAGGCTGTGTTGCCATTCGTGGCCGCATCTGTTACTTTATTTTCGGCGACAGCTATACTTACCTCGCCGTCGCGGGCAGGCACTACCAGGGCGCTATACTTTGTCTCACTCATCTTCTTAAGGTCAGTGGCTGCTCCGTTGCTTACCTCGATAGCGGCTAAATCAAAGCCTGTAACCGGCTCACTGAACTCAATCGTCAATGGTATATCAGCATTGGTCAGGCTCGGGGCAGTGGTGGCAAGTATAACTGTAGGGCGGGTTTTGTCATGCTGCATGCGCAGCACATTGGAGGCTAGGTTGCCGTTACCGGCTTTATCATGTACCACATCCGCAGCAACGCTCACGGCTACCTCCCCTTCAGCCGATGGTGTAATAGTGGCTGTGTATACTATGCCGGCTACGGAAGGTACTAGTCCAGACGCTAATCCACCCTCTACTGAGATGTTCTCCAAGGCAAACCCTGAAACCGGCTCGCTAAAGGTAAATACGACCTCAAAGGCTGTGTTTGTCGGGGTGGTGGCTCCTGTGCTCAGGACCAGCGTCGGCTTGGTGGCATCGTAAACTCTGGTCAGGGCGCTAGTTGCCTGGTTGCCATTGCCGGCAGCATCGCGGGCCACATCAGCAGCCACGGCTATACTTACTTCTCCGTCGGCAAGCGGCGTCACCAGGGCTGTATAGATTTTCTGGCTTACCACTTTCAGCGCTGAGGCAGAACCATTCGTCACCGTAATATCCTCCAGCGCAAAACCTGTCACTTCCTTGCTGAAGGTGAAGGTAACTTCAAATGGGGCCTTCACTACATCCACCGCGGTAGTCGACAGCACCAACGTTGGTTGGCTCACATCGTAGCTTACCTGCAGTCGGTTAGACGGCAGGTTACCATTACCGAAAGCATCCTGCGTCTGGTTCTCATCTACGGCGACTGCTACTACACCATTTGCGCCTGGCGTAACTAGGGCGGTGTATAGGGTAGCGCTTTCCTTGGTCAGATTAGAAACACTTCCATTTTCTACTGTGATGTTGGTTAGCTCAAAGCTCTCCACTGCCTCAGAGAAGATGAAGCGCACGGCAAAGGCGTCATTAACAGGGCTGTTCACCGCTGTTGCCACTTCCACTGCTGGCCTTGAGCTGTCATAGAAGCGGATAAGCTGTTCTGAGGCAAGGCTCGGGTTACCGGCTGCATCATGTGCTACGCCGGCGGCAAGTGCTACGCGCACCTCTCCGTCTGCCTGCGGCGTAATCTGCAAAGTATACGCTTTGTCACCTTCTGCCGAGAAACCTGTCACCGTGCCATTGACAACCGTCACATCAGTAGCGGCAAATCCTGTTACCGTTTCGCTGAACACAGCCGATACTTCAAAGGCTGCATTTAACTTCTCTCGCGCACCGGATGCCAGCACCACCGTTGGCTGTGTCTTGTCAATGCTCACTTTTAAGGCTGTGGCCTCTGTGTTTCCGTTGCCGGCCCGATCATGGGCCACATTTTCTTTTACATTAAGAATCACTTCTCCCCCAACATCCGGTGTAATACAGGCCGTGTATACTTGCGCTGATACTTGCGTAAAGGCAGCAGCTGCCCCGTTGTTTACATCTATGTCTCCGAGCTCAAAGCCGGTTACTTCTTTGCTGAAGGTGAAAGTCACCTCGAACGCAGCGTTAGTCGGGCCAGTCGCGTTGGTTGTCAGGGCAAGGGTTGGTCTGGTGGCATTGAAGGTTCTGGTTAACGTTTCAGAAGCCGTATTGCGATTGCCCGCCGCGTCCGTTACCACACCTTCCGGCACCGAGAGTGACACTAGCCCGTCTGACAGCGGGGTCACCTCAAAGGTAAAGTGCTGGTTATCCGTTGTCGTTACACCCGAGAGTGTGGCGTTTGCTACTGCCATACTTTGCAGGGAGAAGCCTGACACAGGTTCAGTGAACGTGAGGCTTACCTGGAAGGCCCTGTTTGTCGGGTCCGGGGCCGTGGTTGCCAGCACTGCGGCAGGCCGTGCTGCGTCATACATCAGGGAAATTGTGTTGGAAGGTAAATTGCCGTTCGAGGCTGCATCCCTCGCTGCGTCGGCAGGCACACTGACTGTCACCACCCCATCCGCTGCAGGTATCACCCGTAAGGTATAGGTTCTGGAATCTACTACTGCAAATTCAGTCGCCGATCCATTTGTAACTGTAATGTCAGAGATATGGAAACCTGTCACGGCCTTACTGAAAGTGAAGCTCACGTTAAATGGCGCATTTACCGCAGCCGGTGCTGCAGTAGCCAGTAATAAGGTGGGCTTAGCTGTGTCGAAAGATACTTTGAGTACGTTGGAAGCCAGGTTATCATTGCCCGCCTCATCTGTGGCTTTGCCCGCTGCCACGGCAACAGTTACTTCGCCGTTCGAGGCAGGGGTAATAAGAGCAGTGTAAGCTGTAGCACTCACTTTCTCAAAATCAGAAGCTACTCCGTTTGATACAGTGATGTCAGCCAAGTCAAAGCCTGCAACTTCCTCCGTAAAAGTAAACTGTGCTGTAAAGGCTGCATTTACCGGGCTGGAGGCCGTGCTGGCCACTGTTGCATGTGGTCTCGTGGCGTCGTAGCGCCGGACTAACTCTGTAGTGGCCAGGTTACCATTGCCCGCCCCATCTTGTGCCAAACTCGCAGGTATACTGAGTCTCACTACCCCATCTGCAGACGGACTTACCTGCACGGTGAAGTGTTGGTTATCCGTCGAAGTAAGTGCTGAAAGGGTGCTGTTCGTCACGGCTATACTTTGTAAACTTAAACCAGACACCTTCTCAGAAAAGGAAATGCTTACCTCAAAACCTTTGTTAGTGGGGTTCGGGGCGGTAGTTGCCAGTGTGGCGACTGGTGGGGTGATATCATACACCAATGCAAGGCTGTTGGAAGCCTGGTTGCCGTTACCTGCTGCATCCTGTACTGCATCGGACGGCAGACTCACCTCTACCCTGCCTTCTGCCACTGGCGTTACCAGAGCCGTATAGGTTTTGGCGTCCGCTTTCACCAGGTTGGATACCGTTCCGTTCGTTACCGCGATACTACCAGCAGCCAGGGAAGTCATCTCTTTGCTGAAGGTAAGACTTATCGGGAAAGCCTCGTTAACCGCACCGTCCACCGAGGTGGCAAGCACCACCGTGGGCTTCTCGGCATCATAGCGCACCTTCAGGATGTTGGAGGCAGTATTAAAATTGCCCGCCGCGTCCTGCGCTTTTTCTGCTGCCACGCTCACCGTTACCTCTCCGCTTGCTACCGGCGTGATACGCGCGCTGTAGCGCCTACCGTCTGTTTTAGTCAGGTTAGAAGCCGTACCGTTTGCTATGGTAATATCTGCCGGCTCAAAGCCGCTCACTTCTTCAGAGAAGGTGAAGATTACTTCAAAGGGAGCATTGGTTGGATTCGAAGCTGTGGTAGACAGTACAAGGGTCGGTTTGGTGCTGTCGAACGTACGTTTCAGTCCCAGGGAGGCCACACTGCTGTTGCCAGCTGCGTCCTGCGCTGCATCAGGTACAACTGACACCACTACTTCGCCTTCCTGGTTAGGGGTGATGAGAGCGGCATACACCTTATCCCCCACCTGCGTAAGTGCTGAGGCAGTGCCTTTGGTCACAGCGATGTCAGACAGGCTGAAGCCTGCTACCTGCTCAGAGAAAGTGAAGGTTACTTCAAAAGGCCCGCGAACCAAGCCAGGGGCTATAGAGGTCAGCGTGACTATAGGTTGCGTACGGTCATAGAGCGTGCTGAGGGTATTAGAGACTGCGTTGAGGTTGCCCGCTGCATCAACTGCCACACCGGCTGCCACGCTTATTCTTACTTCGCCCTCAGAGGCAGGTGTTATGGTCGCCTTGTACACCTTGCTGTCCGAAGTCGTCAGGTTGGAAGCCGTAGCATTCACTAAAGTCAGGTCTGCCGTAGTGAAACCAGTTACGGCTTTGCTGAACGCGAAGAAGACTTCGAATGATTTGTTAGTGGCTGCCTGTACATCACTGGAAAGGGTGAGCGTGAGCGGCACATTATCCAATACGATTTGCGCCTCCATCATACCAATGTTGCCGGCACCGTCGCGCAACTGCGCGTATACTTTGCGGCTGCCATTGCCGGTAGACAGGGTCCAGGTTTGGCTTGTCGCGAAAGGCAACCAGATACTCCAGGTGGTGTTATCATTGGAGAAGCGCATGCCTTCCACGCCGGTTAGCGCGTCTGTCGCCGTCATGCTGAGCATAACTTCCGGGGAGGCAGTATAAGTAGCTCCACCGTTGATGGCAATCGTTCCGGTCGGTGCTGTTTTATCGAAGGTAACGCTGCTGCCGTTGGTAGTGCCGCTGACAGCCGTGCCTGCGTTGCCTGCCAGGTCGCTGAAGTTGATGGTAAATGGCACTACGCCTTCACTGCTGCCAGCCGTCATCGAATAAGTCGCGCGGTATTCCAAGCCTGAAGTAGCCACTACTGATACCGCATTGCCAGCTATCTGAACGATTGGTAATTGGATGGCTTCACTTGCCACAAACTGCAGCGTGATCACATCTCCTACTTTTGCTACCGTGCTGTTGCTATTGCTGGAGGCAATGCGCACGGTTTGCAAGGTTGGAGCAACGGCATCAACCAAAACATCTGTCATATCTACTGGTCCAAAGCTGATCTTGGACGCATTTCCAGCCACATCCGCTATCGTGCCTCCATTAAGCGAAATGCTGTTGTGCTGGAAGCTGATGCCGTCTGTATCCTGGTCGCCTGCACCCACGGTATACCTGAAAGCAAGGGTGCTTGTGCCGGAACCGCTCTGGTATACGGCCTGCTTCACCTGATCTCCCACAACTACTTGCAGCAGTGGAGAGCCTGTTACTACAATTGGCTCAGAAAACTGCACCATGAAGTTGAGGGCATCCCCCTGTGTGTAAGTACCATTAGCAGGAGCTGTGACTGTTGCCACCGAGGGGGCAACAGCATCTACCAATACACCAGTGGTGGAAGGAACACTCCCAAACTCAAGATTATCAGGGTGATTACCAGCCAAGTCGGTAATGGTAAACCCGCCAGGAGCAGGCAAGCTACTTTCCATAGGTCTTGGACCAGGGATGAGGTTATCTATCGTCACAATCATCGGGGCTACCTCAATGCCATCCATGTCCAGCTCCCCCTCCTGCACAGTGTAGCGGAAAGATAATCGCTCTGTGCCGCTTCCTCCGTTAAAAAGAGCCAGCACTACCTTATCTCCTATCATGAGCGGGATAAAGGGCTTTCCGTCCTCCGGTAGTTCTGGCATTTCCGGCACCTCCGTAGATGCGGCCCTGGCGCTCAGCGGACCAAATATTGGACCTGCCTCGCGAAGCTCTACTTTCTCACTGAAGCGAACAGTGAAGTTCAGGTGCTCGCCCTGCTTGTAAATCTTATTGGCTGGCACCGTTAGCCCCGTAATAAAGGGACGAATACCGTCTACACGCACATTGCTGCGTACTATTGGGAATGTTGAGCCAGTGCTTAGTGTATTGCCTTGCATATCAGCCGGCATTGTAGCGTCCGATTTCAGGGCCAGCACTTCCAGGCCAGCCCACTGCTCGCCTTCCTGCACAGCATAGGCATAATAAGCAGTGTTTTCATAAGCCCAGTCTAAAGTAGCCTTTCGGATTTCTGTGCCCACACGTAGCTCGAGGTAAGAACCCTGCATGCGCTGCATTTTTTCGCTGAACGCTACACTAAACAGCAAATAGCGCTCCCGCTCCAGGTTATAAATACCGTCGTTTGGAAGGTTGATGGACGTAATGGTCGGTGCAACGGCATCTACCAAAACTCCGGCTGTTGATGGCACCCCGTTCAGAGATAAGACAGCCGCGTTACCGACAGCGTCGGTAATTGTTCCGCCGTTCAGGGCAATGCCAACTGGCAGTGTGATGCCATCTGTGTCTTGCTCGCCTGGCTGCACGGTGTACCGGAAAGTCAGCGCTGTTGTGCCTGAGCCGCTCAGGTAAGTCGCCTGCCGGGAAGCTGCGCCTATCGTAAGGCTAAGAGCTGGGATACCGTTTTCGGTAGCTATAGTTACGCTTTCGCTGAAATTAACCGTAAAGTCCAGGTGCTTACCTGCTCCGTATGTTCCGTTGGCAGGTACTGAAACAGAGGTGATAACCGGACTGGTGGTATCAACTGTATATTGTTGACCAGCGGTATAGCCTCCGCTGAGCCCATTCCCGACCGCATCTGTGATGCCGGTACCACTCGCCTTTACATCCAGACGCAGGGTGCCGCTTCCACTTATGTTAGAGACTGTTATCTCGTATCTATTTCCCGCACCACTTACACCTGTTATGGTCTCTGTTGTTATTCCTGCGGAACTCAGGGTGAAGTCATCTGCACTTACACCCGTAACTGCCTCGTTGAAGGATACCAAGAAAGTAACGGTATTCGCGTTGGTGGTTGCTGTTGCTGGATTGTGGCGGGTGATACCCGTTACGGCCGGAGCCGTCGCATCTACTGTCCAGGTATAGGAGGCAGGTGTAGGGTCCAGATTTCCGGCTGCATCCATAGCCTGTATCTGCACGGTGTGCGTACCTTCGCGCAATTCTGTCAACGTAAGCGGTGTAGTAGCAGCGGTAAACGAACTGCCGTCCACGCTTGCCTGGAAGGTACTGGCAGTCTCGTTGCTTGTGAAGGCAAAGGTAGCGCTGGTGGAGTTTGTAGCAGCAGCAGGGCTAGCGGTTATGGTAGTGCTAGGAGCCGTTGTATCAATCAGTACAGTTAAGGCGGCTGAAGCAGGGCTTTGACTTCCTGTCCCATCTACCGCTTTTGCTGTCATGGGATGGACCCCATCTGCCAGGCTACTGGTTGTTATTGTCCAGTTACCAGAGGCATCAGCCTGAGCAGTTCCAACCGCATTACCACCGGAATACAGGGTGACGTTGTAACCAGGCGTCGCCGTTCCGGAAAAAGTTGGCGTGTTATCGTTCGTGATGTTATCGCTGTTGCTTATACCAGTATCGCTAGAACTTAACAAATCCGGAACCGATGGGGCGTCCAACTCAACTATAGTTACATTAATAGTAGCTGTATTTGATTCGGTTGTTCCGTTGCTAACCTTGTAAGAGAAATTATCAGCGCCAACAGCATCAGTACTTGGCGTATATGTAAAGGCACCTGTGCTGGGATTGAGTCCGAGTGTGCCTTTAGATGGACTGGTCATCATAACATAGGTCAGAGGCTTACCTTCGGGGTCACTACCAGTCAGTTTTCCAGCGTAGGCTACATTCTTTTTAGTGATGATATCACCTGCCGTTGATCTAACTCTGGCAGTTGCCAGATCCATATTTCTGAGTGTGCCATAGTTTGCGTTTGCTGTTGCATCATACGCGATAGTGCCCGATGTCTCATCAAAGCGCCAGTAAGCTGCTAGCCCCGCTTCGTTGCCGTTCAAGGTAGTGGCTCCAAGTGTTTTGATTTCTGCTGCAGTAAGCGCCTTCTTCCAAAGCGACACGTTGTCTATCTGCCCGTTGGCAAAGCTCTCATCTGCATTAATGACAGTACCAATGCGTATGGATGCATTAGATGCTGAAGATGCGTGGTTTACTCTATCTGAACCAATTAAAACGCCGTTGGCATAAATTTCCATTCTGCGCTCGCCACCGACATTGCGTCTTACAGTGGTTACCTGTACCCACTCTCCCAATTTATAAGCTGTTCCAGTACCGAGCCAGGTCCAGCCAGTGCCATGTTTGTCGATGCCGTAAGTAAATGTGCCGTTTTCTGCACTCAGCCAGAACTGCATATCGCCACCACCGCCTGAAGGTCTGCTGAAAAGACCAGCTCTGCTCATACTGTTTGCCTTGAACCAAAGCGAAACAGTAAACTCTGTTTCAGAATCGAACTGGTTGGAAGGTTGAGACGGAATCTCTACATAATCGTTTACACCGTCGAACTGAAGCGCATTCACATACCCAGCCACAGGGGGAGTTGATACGGTGGGTGCTGCCCGTGTTACGTTAACAGTATAGGTTTTGACGGTGGTCCCGTTCTGCGCTGTTACGACAACTGAAATTGGGTTGGAGCCAACAGCTAAATTAACTGTTCTTGAGGTCGCACCGCCAGCCAACACTGTTCCGTTGACACTCACAGTCGCACTGGCATCTGCTTTGGTAGGGGTAACCGTAACCGAAGCTACTGCATTGGCTACACTTGCCGTGTAGTTGACTGTATTAGCGCTGAATGCCGGTGACAACGTAGTACCTGAGAGCGTCAGGTTGGAGAGATTAGCATTGCTGGATAAGGCAGTTCCAGCAGGACCAACTACCAGGTTGTCGAGGTTTAAGGTATGGAGACCTGAAAAGTAGAGTGAAACAGAGCTAACCTCCACATCTTTTGAAAGCACCAATCCCTGGCGATTTCGCTCATTAAATTTTTCCTGCGGCAGACTGCTCCCTGTATAAGTTACGGTTAGGTGAGGCGGGGGATAATATGTTGCATCACTGAAACAATCGTAGCTCAGCCAGAGTCCATAAAATTTGAATCGTTGGCCGTCTTTGCGTTTAATTATTGCCTGAGTTGTACTGGCTGTACTAAAGTATAGACTGGCGCTGTTATTAGCACCACCATTAACTTTGTTCTCCCAACTGCTATTTATCATACCGGTTAACTCATACTCTACTCCCCCAATGTTAATGGTAGCAGTCGTATTCCAGGGCCATGATGGTGTTTGGCCACTTAGGGCTGCAGGGGTGGAGAAGTCGTGGGTGAGCCGGGTCTGGGCATGCGCAACATGCGACAGTGAGAGTCCGGCGCAAAAGATGAGCAGTATCGGCAATATCTTCAAATAAGCTTTGAAAATATCATAGCCTTCACCGCTTCTTTGCGAGGAAGGGGTAGCAGTGCTGGATTTCATAGAACGGGGTGCTTGTAAAATTTTATCAATACAAAATTTACTTTTATCTGACAAAAGTATTCAATTAGCTCCCCCCCATGCAAGCGCCCGTTTTATTATATTAGAAATTTGCAATATTTGCAAATATTTGCTTCTCAATACACTACAGCATCACCAAAGAGAAACAGAAGTCTATACACCTCCAACTGTTGCATATTCCTCCCCTCAAGTGAAAGACCTAAGGCTAAGACCGGATTTGCTGCTCCCTTGGTGCTTGGATTCCCTTATGATGCCAGCTGCATTGACTTCCTAGAATAATTTCATTCCCTGCATATCTATAAAAAGGGAGTCTATCAGGCGCCTACCGGAGGGTTAACAGACCATGTAGAACCCAGGGTTAGACAATCAGGTATGATGGCCGAGCTTCTCTCTGCCGCCCTTCGGGCCTGACATATGTAAGTTTTTGAAAGCACCTCTGGATAGCATTGCGGCTGGATCTGTGGGGAAGTCTAGTGAAGGAGTCTGCACGCCATTACTACTACAGAAAAAGGGGAAACCACACTTTCATAAGCCTGAGCCACAAAACAAAAACTGTAATCTTTATGCGTGGTATGCGCCGGGCTTTATCGCTTTCAGGAACTACACATTTCAGGCACCTGCAAACCTAAACAATCACCAAAAGGATTAGGGTGAGGGACTTTTGTCCGTGGCCTTATGAGCTCTGAGATTGGGAGAAGGATGGATGGAAGGCAGCAGTTGCCACATGTGCATCACGCTCTGGGTACAGGTTGTCTTGCTACGGGTGCAGCAATTTAACCCGGCCAGCGTCACTTACGCGTGCAGCCACCCTCCTTTTACTTGATTGTAGAACATACCCGGAGGTATTGATGGATAACTATACCTTAGCAGGAGAAGAAGGCCTCGTTTGTTTGACTTCTTGCCCGATTGGTTACCTGGCGCACCTGCCTGCCATCCTCTGCGGCAATTTTAGCGCTGCTTCGGGATACCATATTGTCTTTCCCCTGAAGAACTCAACTAATACATTCTGCCCCCGGAAATTGCCCTCTTTGTACAACCTGAATCGTCCGATTCCGGTTGGAGTTTCTAATTCGGTGCCTGCTGAGAGTACGGAAAAGTTTAAGACTTGATTTGCTGCCACTTGGTTTTAAGTTCAACTGGCAGTAAACTTTTTAAAAGCCAGGTGAAGATAGAAATGGATTATTACATGGAAATTACCGTAAGGGAAAGCCCATATTAAGTTTGTAGCGTTACCCTTGCTCGGCCTTCAGGCAACAGCAGCTAACACGCCTCTCCTCTTCCTTCTCATTATACTCTCGCTTCAAATACATTTACTAAGGCATAAATAAGACCTAATTGATGCTTAGCCCTTGACTTTCGCACACCTATATACGCATAACTAAGCTAACAAAATCTAGAAATTTATCTACCTGACTTATTTATATCCCTTCCACACCTCAAACGCGTCACACTACTGCAGCACCCATTTACTGCACATCAGAAATTGGTGAACCTTCAGGTTTGCCATAGCTGCTCTTAGGTGTTTGCACAGCCAGCCAGAGCGTGGCGTCTTCCGGCTTGTCAAAGAAACAAACCTCCACCGGGTGTTCCACCAGGTTTACCTGGCTCATGATGAAGTTCACGCTTATTCGCCCGAACATATCTGTCGGATTAATGATAGCCATGAACTGCAGGTGAAGAGAGCTTAAGAACTTTGGTCCCCACTCCTCCACCGTAAATTTCTGATCCACCGGGCGTACCACTTTAGCATCAGAACAATCGGCCAGCCACTTGCTTATTTTATACTTCTCTTGCATTAGCAGAAAAGTATAGAGTATGTTCCTGTACTCCGCACTAGGCACGTATTGCAGCCACTTTGACTTTACCAGCTCTTCGGCGGCAAAATACTCTATGATGATGTGCTCTGTTTTCAGGTAAAGCATTATGCTGTGTTGTTAAGGGGGTAGAAAAGCGTACGATTCTCACTTTGCCCGTCAGAAGAAACAACCCTTCCTAAACTGCTCAGGAGTTTCTTTAGAATGCTTTTTAAAAAACCTGGAGAAATAGGAGTTATCGGAATAGCCTAGCTTGGCTGAGATTTCACTGACCGTGTAGTTGGAGTGGGCCAGCAACCGTTTTGCCTCAAGTATAATCCGCTGTTGCACCATCTCTACAGTAGATCTTCCTGTGGCAGTTTTACAGATCGTGCTAAGGTGCTTGGGAGTTACATGCATCTGCTCTGCATAGAAAGTAACCGGCCGGTGCTCCATAAAGTGCTTTTCCACCAGGCTCTCCAACTGCCTTATCTGCGAGAGCAGCCTGGGAGATGTTTTCTCCGGCATCGTTCTACCCTTGTAAGACCTGGCCAGCAGGATCAGCAGTACATCCAGGAAGTCTCCAATCACCACATCCTGCTTATACGCCTGCATTTGGTATTCACGCTCCATCAGTCGCACAACATCCAGGAACTGCTCCAGACTCTCCTCCGAAAGCGAGATCAGGGGGTTGTTGGAAAGCGCGTTAAAGAACGGAAAACTGTACAGCTTTGAATTCGGGTGCTCCAGCAGGTAAAAGTCCGGGTTAAAGAAAACGATGTACCCCTTTACTTCCTCATCAACCTGCCACTTATGCAACTGGCCCGGGCTCAGAAAGAATACCGTTCCCCGGGAGATGGGGAAATCCTTAAAGTCAATGGTATAGGTACCGAGGCCTTGCGTGAAAAGGATAATGGTAAAGAAATCGTGCCTGTGCGGTTTCTCAAGAAAGGTATGTGCTTTGATATGGTTATCAAAACTACTCAGGTGAAACTGATTCCCGGTGAGAGGGGTCTGGGTAAAACTGTCAACCTTATGAACAGGGAAATCTGTACTAGAAGTCATACATTGGGATTAATTAAGACCAACAAAGGACGAAGACAGCCTGATGCCGCCCCCCAGGTTTAATTTGAAAACACTATCCTTTGGCTAACCGTCAAGAGAAAGGGCAACCTCTACGGGGAGACTCCCTGCCAGGAACCATTTGTTTGTCTTTCCTGGGCATTTGCAATTGCACCCTGTTTGCTAATTAGAGGTGTTACTCATTAAATGTTCAGGAGGAAGTTTGACAGGCGCTTGCATGCTCCCGATTTCGCTCGCAGGTCACTCCGGCAGGTTACAGCCATTGCTCAACCTTGTTTTCCTCCCTGTGCAGACTACCCGGCACATCAGCTGATTTGGATAATTGAACCCCAATAATTGTACATAATTTTACTCTGTATTATTTTCGCACTACAAAGGTACTTCCCATCAATGCGAAAAACATTAGACGAATGTCTGCAATCGTGGGACTTTTAACACCTCATTATGAAGGTTTTATACTTTACAAGTTTTTTTATCTACTGTTCTTTATCCGCCTTAGGATGGCCTGTTTACGAATGCAAACACGGGTAAAGGTTTTAGCTACCGACCTCTCCACCAGCAACAGAAAGAGTGTAAAGACGATGTTATGCTTTCTTCAACTTTAAGCAAAGTACCCTGGGCAGGAAAACTACATGACATGCGTATGGCATGCGCATCATGTTAGAAGATTGACTTTGCGAGCCGCTGGTAGGCTGCCTTAGCGGCAGAGAAACCTAATTTTTCAACAGAGCAGGCTCATACTACAAAAGCGGTTACAGATCAGCAGGTTGTTCTGGATGCCCCTTCTAATCGCATCAATATTCCCTGTTATCCCAATTACTACCCTTGCCAGCATTGATTTAAAAATGATGCTCTCGTCACAATTTCTTAACATCTTATCTGTACGTTTGCCCCTCTAGCCCTGACTGATTTAGTTAAAGAAGGCTTTCATTGCTCACGGGCCTTTATTAAGCTCACCACGGTGTTTGCCAGAAACAACCAGCACGCATGACAACAACACAACAGCGCAAGGGTAGTCTTGCTTCCCTGTACCTCCTACTCCTCTTCTCCTTCGCCGTAAGGGCACAGGCACCACGTACAAGCGTCCACCAACCTACGGACAGTACGCTGACAGAGAAGGTGAATGTCTTCCTGGGCACCTCCGGGGATCACGGGCAGCTCTCTCCTGCCGCCTCGTACCCCTTTGGAATGATGAGCATTGGCCCGCAGACCTACCCTTCCACACACACGGGATATGAGCATCTGGCCAAAGAGTTCCTGGGCTTTACCCACAACCGCTTCGAGGGGGTCGGGTGCCAGGGCAGCGGGGGCAACCTGTTGGTAAAGCCCTTCCTCGGGGAGGATCCACAGGCCTCACGGCTCATTAAAAGCCAGGAAGAGGCCGCTCCCGGCTTTTACCGGGTTGGTTTCCGGAATGAGATTACGGCAGCCTTTGCCGTCAACCAGAACACCGGGGTGCATCAGTACCTTTTCCCAAAGGGTAAGAAAGGGCTTCTGGTGGATCTGGGACATGCCTTCGGCGGGCGCTTTGTGGCAGCAGAGCACACGGTGGAGGGAAACCTGGTCAGTGGCTGGATAAACTCAAAGACCACCTGCAGCGCCGGCACCTACCGCGTATACTTCGCCCTGAAAACCCAGCAACCCGTCACGTGGGCTGCCCACGGCGAGCACCAGCTCATCGCCACACTGGAACCCCGCCAAAGGGAAGTGCAGCTGACGGTAGCCTTCTCCTCAGTGGATGAGGAGTATGCCAAGGCCGCTCTCACTCAGGCCTCCCTGGAGGAGGTTAGGCAGCAAAGTACACGGGAATGGGATAGGCTGCTGGGCCGCATACGTGTGACAGGTGATGCGGAACGGGAGAAGCTGTTTTACTCGCTGCTCTACAGGGCACTGCAGTCCCCCTACCTGATCTCCGAAAAGGACGGTGCCTACAGAGCCATTGATGGCTCGCTTCAGACGTCACCCGCTCCTGTCTATCATGGATGGGCTATTTGGGACAACTATAAGACTCAGCTGCCACTCCTCTCCTTCGCCTATCCGGAAAAATATAGGGACATCGCTTTCTCCATCGCGAACCTCTACCCTTACGGAAAAAAGGATTTCTCAGCCCACCACGAGCCCGCAAACACCGTACGCACGGAGCACGCCATCGTGGTGCTGCTTGATGCCCACCGGAAAGGCTATAACATTGCGTTTGAGCAGATCCTGGACTCCCTGGTGCAGGAAGTGGAAAGACTCGATTACAACAGTCTGGACAAAGCCCTGGAGTCCTCCTATGATGTCTGGGCACTGTCGCAAATCCTGGCAGAGCTTGGCCAGGAAGAACGAAGCAAAAAATACAAGGAGAGGGCAATGGCCTACAAACAGTACTGGCGGAAGGATTTTAAGGACCTGACACGCAACGATGTGAATAGAATGGGCGCGCGGGGCATGTATCAGGGCACCATCTGGCAGTACCGCTGGGCAGTTCCCTTCGATATGATAGGGCTTACTGAGGAGGCAGGCGGAGAGCAGGCCTTCCTGGAGCAACTCGACGAGTTCTTCGGGCAGGACTACCACAACCGCGCCAATGAACCGGACTTACAGGCTCCTTTGCTGTATAACGCCACCGCTGCCCCCTGGAAGGCACAGGCGCTGCTGCACCAGTTGGCCGTGGACACCGTGGTGCAGCACTACTTCAACGATAACAGCCGGGGCATTGGCTCCTTTATCGGCATTATCTACAAGAATCAGCCTGAGGCCTACATCCGGACCATGGACGACGACGCAGGAGCCATGTCCTCCTGGTTTGTTCTGACAGCGCTGGGCATACACCCTGCCGCTGTGGGCTGGCCGGTATACTACCTAAACGTGCCGCTCTTCGAGACAATTGAGCTAAGCTGGCCGAACGGCAGGGCACTCTCCATTGAGGTGGAGAACTTCCGCAAGGACAATGTATACATTACGGAAGTCACGCTGAACGGAAAGAAAATACACCGGAACTGGCTCACACACGAGGAAATCATGAGCGGGGGCAGGCTAATCATCCGGGCATCCGATAAGCCAGACAGGAAGTGGGGCATTAAGAACAGGTGGGCATCCGGCATGGATGAAGCCGGGGCGGCATCCTCAGGCGCCCCACAGCCACCGGCCACCCGGTAAGTACAGCTTTTCGGGGAGGGACGAGTTCATCTGCCTCCCCAGACCGGCCAGGACCTCTTTTCATTTCGTATCGTTCCTGTATCAACAGCCATGGGAGACTCTTACTACCAGCTCAAAACAGAGAGCCCCTGTCATGAGGGGCTCTCTGTTTTTTTCAGGCAGGGGTTTTTGAGTGTTGCTGCATATCCCTAGAACCGCAGGTTGCGCTTCTCCAGGTACTCCAGCAGGGCCTGCGGCCGGTCTGTCTGGATCATGTTGGCCCCCTTCCCCACAATCCAACCAAAGCTGGCCTCCTCGTCGGTTTCCGACAAGTCATCATCATGGCCCGCGTTCAGGCTTGCCCACAGCGAGTTGACCCACACGCGGGAACCCTTGCGCCGAATTCGATCAAACTGCCCCAGCAGCCGGGAACTCTCCGTAGTGAAGACCAACTCGAAGGCCACCGGCTTAAGCTTGCGCTGAAACTCGCCGATGATCTGCTCGGCATCCGGCTTGTCCAGGTTGACAATGGGCATGTAGAAAATCTTGTCCAGCAGGGGGCCGAAGTCCGCTTTCACCTTCTCATAGGGGTGGCTCCCCTTCATCACCACCTGGTGCACGGTGCCCGTCTCCTCCAGCACCCGGTACACCTCGGGGAAGAAGTCGTAGCACTTGTCCAGGTTGACCAGCACCTTCCCCCTGGCCAGCAGCATGGCCTCCTCCAGGGTCGGTAGCTTATGTTGCGTTACCCGCCCCAGCCCGTTCCGCAGCGAGAGGGTGCGCAGGGAGTCCAGGGTCCAGTCCGCCACCTTGCCCTGGCCGTTGGTGGTCCGGTCGAGCGTCTTGTCGTGCAGCAGCACCAGCTGCCCGTCCTTTGTCCGCTGCACATCAAGCTCCACCATGTCCACCCCCATGGCAATGCTCAGCTCGATGGCTAGCAGGGAGTTCTCCGGGGCGTTGCGCCAGTCGCCGCGGTGGGCCACCACCAGCACCTTGTCCGAGTCCGGGGTCCGGAGGGCGTCAGTTATCTGCGCGAGCCTCCCCTGAGCCTGTGCCACCTGCAGGCTCAGCGTGAGCCATAGAAAAAGTAGTAATTTCTGCTTCATCTTTTCGCTGTAAATGATTGCTGCATCCTTCCGACAAGTGTTCAGCTCCAGTCAGAAAGATGCAACTTTTTGAATCTTCTTCTTAAGCGATCCTGTCAGGCGGGTTTAGTACCCGTCGTTCTGATACATTTTCTCCGGATTTAGCTTATGCTCGTCAAACGGAATAGGGAAATAGCGGTCCTTGCGGCTAAAGTTAGCAAGTTGGGCCGTGCCGTAGTCTGCCTGGTTCTTGGCGTGGAAGAAGGACACCAGTTCGTCGGTGCTAAAGAACCGGAGCAGGTCATACCAGCGGTGCCGTTCAAAAGCCAGCTCCACCCGCCTTTCGTGGAGGATGGCGAGCTTCAGCGTCGGGAATTTACTGCTGTAGGCAGGATCCTTCTGAGCTTCAGCATAAGTTGGCATCTTCGCACGCTCGCGCACCATATCCAGGTACTCAATCGCCTTTGCCTCCTCACCCAGGTGCATATGCACTTCGGCCAGCATCAGGATGACATCGGCAAAGCGCATCAGGACCCAGTCATTGCCGCCATAGCCATTGGTACCGGCAGCAGGGCTGGTGTCGCGGAACTTGGTAATGAACCAGTCCTTCACCGCAGGATCCTCCGCAAACTTGACGGAAAACTCCTTGCGCGGGTCCCCCTCCTCATATTCCTTCACCAGGTCCAGCGAGGCCCTGCCCCCTACGCCTGTCCCCGGCTTGAGGGAGTTGATCGTTTCCCCCTTCGCCTGAAAGGTGGCGGCGATGGAAGAGGAGTAGTTTACATCCCCCTGCCGGTTAACGATCTGGAAAATGATTTCCGGGTTGTTGGCTTCCTTCGCAACATCAAAAACATCCGCATACGGGAGCTCCTTCAGCTGCCCGAAGGGGCGCATGCCGTAGGCTGCCGTCAGGTATGCCTTGGCTTCCTGCAGGTTGCTGCTCCTGCTGGCCGGGTCAATCGTGGTGGCCATCGTCAGGTACACCTGCCCAAGCAGCGCGTTGGCCGCTGTCTTGGAAACGCGCCCGGTGCCCGCCCCCGTTTGCCGGTCAGGAAGAGGGCTTGCCACGACCTCCTTAAGGTCAGCAACAATCTGCCCGTACACCACCTCCTGCTTTTCACGGAACGTATTGGCGGCCACCTCGTCAGAGGTCCTCAGCTGCCGGGTCACCAAAGGAATGTCTCCCCACTTTCGCACCAGGTGGAAGTAGAGCAGCGCCCGCACAAACTTCACCTCCGCCTGGTACTGGGCCTTTGTGGCCTCGTTTGAAAAGGTAACCTGCTCCATGTTGGTCAGCACGGTGTTACAACGGGAGATCGCCCCATACATGGCCACCCAGTGGTTCTTCAGGTAAGTGTTGCTCGGCAACAGGGAAAAGTCATTAAACTGGAAGGGCTCCCCGGCGTTGGACTGATTATCATTACGGCCGGCATCGTCCGAGCGCTCATCCGTAAAAAGGTAGCTCCCTTCCCCTATCGTATTAGAGCTACGGAGCGACTGGTACACCCCGTTCACGGCCATGAGCACATCGCCCTCGGTCTTAAAGTATTGCGCTGTTGAAACGGCGTTTGGATCGTATTGCTCCAGGAAGTCATCGTCGCAGGCGCTCAGGGTGAGCAGCACCGCCAGGCCTGCAGCCTTTATGTATGGAAATTTCATTTTCGTTCTGCGTTGGGAATAAACAATTTTGAAAACACTTTGAACTATATCAGGCAGCCTGTCAGAAAGTCACCCGGGCTCCCAGGCTGAAGGCGCGCACCAACGGATACTTTCCGTAATCAACCCCAGGGGTCAGGTTAGAGCCATTGTTGTAGTCCACCTCCGGGTTATAGCCTTTATAGTCTGACAGGGTCAGCACGTTGTCTATGTTGGCATAAATCCGCAGGTTGCTGATACCCAGGTAGTCAATTCCCTTGGGCAGCGTATAGCCGATCTGCAGGTTGGTCCAGCGGAAGAAGGAGCCGTCCTGCAGGTAGAAAGTCGACAGCCTGGTGCTGTTGCTCTGCGTGCCGCCACGGGCAGCACGGTAGATGGTACCGTCGCCGGGCTGCGCTTCTGACTGGTATCTGTTGGCGACCTCTGCATACTGGTTACCGGAGCCCTCCATGTTGAAGATGTAGTAGTCTTGACCATCGAGCACCTGGTTGCCATACACGCCGTTGAAAGCAGAGTTCAGGTCAAAGTTCTTGTAGGACATGCGCACAGAAAGGCCATAGGTGAACTTCGGGTGCGGGCTTCCGATAACGCGCTTGTCCTCATCGTTCACAACACCGTCGCCGTTGACATCCTCAAAGTATAAATCACCGGGCTTAAGCGGGTTGCTGGAGGCCATGGAACGCGGCGGCCCCTGCAGCACATACCCCTCCGGGAAGGATTGGGTAGCCTCGTCAAAGTTGGCGTTGTCAATGGCAATTTTCTCCAGGTCAGACTCGCGCACCATGCCTTTTACCTTAAAGCCGTAGAACATGCCAATCGGATAGCCCTCCTGGGTCACGTGGGTGAGGTAAGAGCGCTCGGCCCCCCTGGAGAAGATCGTGCTGGCGCCTCCCATGTCCAATACCTTGTTCCTGTTGACAGAGATGTTTCCTCCCATGGAGAAGGTGAAGTCCTTCGTTGACACAATACTTCCGTCCACCTGAATGTCAAAACCCTTGTTCTCTACTTTGGAGTCGGGCAGGTTGGTTAACATGGACGATACCCCGGAAACGGCTGAGATAGGCTGGTTGAACAGCAGGTCATAGGAGCGGCTGATATAAAAGTTGGAGATCACCTGCAGGCGGTTGTTAAACAGGCCCAGGTCCAGACCGATGTTGTACTGGGAGGTGGACTCCCACCCCAGGTTCTGGTCTTTGATACCCTCAGACCAGATAGCTGTGGCGATGGTGTTGGATCCGAAAGCCACACCGCCGGGGCTGGCCATTACCTGCTCGTGGCTGTAGTTGCCGATGTTGTTGTTCCCGCTCAGACCCCAGCTGGCGCGTAATTTCGCAGAGGAGTTCGTTCCGAACGTGCTCTGGTAAAAGGGCTCATTGGAGATGGTCCAGCCGGCCGATACGGACGGGAAGTAGCCCCAGCGGTTGAGTGGCCCGAACCGGGAAGAGCCGTCTGCACGGAAAGTAGCCGTCAGAAAGTACTTGTCGTCAAACCTGTAGGCGGCTCTGCCGAAGTACGACAGCAGCGTATGGGTCGACTTGCCCGTACCTGAATTCATGAAAAAGTCTGATGCCTCAGCCCCCTTGCCCGTGATTTCCGGGATACGGTCATTCTGGAAGCCACGCGCTGACACGCTGATCAGGTCGCTGTAGGTCTTCTGTGCTGAATAGCCCCCCAGTACGTTCAGGTTATGGCGGGCAAAGTCCCTGTTGTAGTTCAGTGTGAACTCCGCCAGCTGGTCCTCCTGGGCTATCGTCTGGGCGGTGGCCCTGGCGGCTGCCAGGGCCTGCGGAGAGCCCGGGGGATTGGCGCCGCTGCTCAGACTGGTAGGGTTATAAAACTCATACTTTTCATTGTAGGTCTGCAGGCCCAGGTTTGTCTTAAAGAACAGATCCGGCAGTATCTGGAGTGAAGCATAGCCGTTATAGGTGCCCCGCACGCCCTTCCGGCTGATCTGTGTTTCCCTGGCCAGGGCAACCGGGCTCGATGTTCTGGAAGCCGTAGGCCGCGGACTGTGAGGCGGCCTCATTCTTTGCCAGAGAACCATCTTCGTTATAGGCCCTGAAAATAGGCATGTACACGAGCGCGCCCAAAATCGGCCCCTGGTTGAAGCGGCCCTCCTGCACCTCCCGGCTATCAGCTGATGTAAGCGCCAGGTTGGCTCCTACCTTCAGCCTGCTGTTCACATCTGCGTCCAAATTTGCCCGGAAGTTCAGCCGCTCCTGCCCGGTACTGACGATGATGCCCTCCTGCTTCTGGTAGCCGCCGCTCAGCGCATAGCGCATGCTCTGGGTACCACCCGTGAAAGAGAGGTTGTGGCGGTGCATGGCCGCATTACGGTACAGCTCATCCTGCCAGTCCGTGTCGTACTGCGGCTTGATCAGGCGCTGGCTCGGAAAATCATACAGGTAGGTCGGTATACTCACCGCCGAGGCATTTCCCACATTGGCGATACGCGTAGCGTTATCATCCGAGTACATGGCGTCTGACCAGGGCTTGCCCGCGTTCACGACCAGATCCCGGTAAGTCCCGTTACGGGCGTCAATCATCAGCTGGCCAAACTCCTCGGCATTGAGCAGGTCTATTTTCTTGCTTAGCTGATGGATGCCAAACTGATAGTCATACTCCAGGCGCCCTTTCCCTTCCTTGCCGCGCTTGGTGGTGATAAGTACTACCCCGCCCGCGGCTCTGGAACCGTAGATGGCAGCGGAGGCCGCGTCCTTGAGGATGTCAATCGACTCGATGTCATTGGGGTTGATAAAGACATCGTTTCCGGCAGGGTACCCGTCGATCACATAGAGCGGATCGGAGCTGGCATTGATGGAACCAACGCCCCGCACCCTGATTTTGGTGCCTACATAGGGCGCGCCGCTCACCTGCGATACCTGCACCCCCGCAACCTTGCCCACCAGGCTCTGGCCTACAGTTGGCGCCGACAGGTTAAGCTCCTCTGCCTTTACATTGGAAATGGCACCGGTTACATCACTTCTACGCACTGTCTGATAGCCCACTGCCACAACCTCGTTAAGCATGTACATATCTTCCTTCAGCTGCACGTTCAGTGTCGATTGGCCACTTAGCGTCACTTCCTGCGTCAGAAATCCTATAAATGAGAAGACAATCGTAGAACCAGGCGCCGCTGTGAGCGTAAAGGCCCCGTTTTGATCGGTGACGGTTCCATTTCCTGTCCCCTTCACGCTGATACTCACGCCAGGCAGGGGCATGTCCTGCTGATCCGTCACGACGCCAGTGAACGTGACAGGGGTCTGCTGGATCAGCTGTACCGACTCCTTGGAGGCACTGGCAGCATAGGAGGGCATCAGGCCCGCCACCACCACGCTGAGAACCGGCCCCATAAATGTGCGGGTAAACGTTTTCTTCATTATCGTATTGGTTTAATATTCATGTTTATATTCCAGACTCCTCGCGAAGAGCCAATTATTCCCACAAGAGCTCCATCAGATGGGCGTTAGCTTTTCTGGAAGAGGTAACCCCCAGTGCCCCGGCACCTTCGCCCAGAAGAGTGAATCCTTCCAGCTCATCGGCATAATCCAGGTCTACAACCTTCAGCACCTCCTCCCGTCCCTGATCGATGGATTTGCTCAGGTCCAGGAAGGTGAAGCGCCATTTCCGGCCCTCCACCTGGTTCTGAATGAGCACGAGGATGTCTTTTTCAGGGATCCAGTGCAGGTTTTGCACCCAGGGCCCACAGGTGAACTTTTTAAACAGCACCCCTTCCTCGCTTGTCCGTGATGCCCGGGAAAGCGCCTCCGGATCATAGAGGCGCACCTCGTTGGCCCTGTTGCCGTAGTCTGCGGTGGCCACGTACCACTTATCCCCGTAGCGCACGTATTCCGGCCTGGTCCCCTGAATGCAGGCGTCGTCTTCGATCACCTTATCCAGGTTGCCGTCAAGCGTACCCGTTTTCAGCATCCCTTCCCAGTCTACCGCATAGATCAGGGCCTTCCAGGAAGTACCTTCCTTGTTCAGCCGGACGCTATTGCCTATGAAAGTCGGTCCCTGCCCGTTGTATGCAATACCGGTTGGGTGGTTAATGACGTCCTTCCCGTCAATCGTCAACAGTACCTCCCGCTGTGTATAAGCCAGGCTGTCCTGCAGCGGTACATACTCCCGGATTACGCCCACCTCTCTGTCCCCGTACAGGTAGGCCTTCCCGTTTATGAAGGAGGCGCCCTGGCAGGCACCCAGAGACTCTATGCTCAAGGCACGCCGAGAGGTGAGGCTAATGCTGTCTGTTGGAGCGGGTAGCATCATGCTCCCGCACAGCAGCAAGGCAGTTATTATACTCATCGATAAGTGTGAATAAGTGAAAATCTATGGATCAAGCGGCTCTAATGGGTTAATATGGAGCGCATCCAGCACGGGGTAAAACTCTGCCTCTGTATTGGACAGCCGCTTTCCGTTTCTGAAAGGCACATGCAGCAACTCCTTCTGACATCTTGCTGACAGGCTGCCCGTGATGCGGTCGCTCTGGTACTTTGAGGTGGAGGTGATACAGGGCTTATCGTACGGCATGCCATAGCGAAAGATGAGCCGTGCTGTGTTCCGCATGTTGGTGGTGGTGTGACGAGCGTGGGGCTCCATGATGATGGCATGCTCCGGAACACCCATCGTCTCCATCAGGTACATTTTCATCTCGTATGCCTCGCTATACCGGGTCTTGTGCGGATGCACCCGGCCTCCCGACACAACCAGGAATGGAGCCAACCCCTTAAAGTATTGCTGGGCAGCTACCCGGCACCGGAGCATGCCGATTCCACTCAGCGCCTCCTCCGGATTGTCAGGCCCAGCCCCTGGTACCAGGATAAGGGTATAAGGGTATGCGTTCCAATCAATATCCTTGATGCGGTCAAAGGCGGCCTTGTTCACCGTTGAGGGCATGGGTTCATAATCTGCCGCCTCACCCCGGTGGTTTACCTCCAGGAAACGCAGCGCGTAATTCATCGATGGGGTAAAGAATAAGTTTGCATCCCTGCTCTCCTGAAGCACGGCCTCTGTTACAGTATAGACAAATCTCGGGTAAGTGCTGCTACTTACATCATAGCTGATGGAATCAATAAGGGGGTAGTACGGTTTTGCCCCCTCCGCATAAACTCCAATCACATGGTTAATTCCGCGGGCATCCTGCTCCCATGCCTTCACCAGCATGTCCTGAGGGACCGCATCTTCAAAAAGGATGTAAGCCCGGGATGGAATCAGGTGTTGGGAGACCAGAATGCCCAAGGCGTTGTCTTTCTTGTAAAGCCTGGACAGGCGTTCGCTAACCTGCTTTATTTCACTGTCCGTGAACTTCATGCCGCTTGAAAAGCACGTAGCCTCTTTGCCGCATTCGATCAGGGAGCGGCTCAGGTGCTGTTGTTTACCCTCCAGTACTTTCCGAAGCTGTGTGTCTTTCCGTAGGAGTTCCTTTACTTCGTCTACCTCCTGAAAAAGTGTCAGGAGGTAATAATTCTTGGACTGAACGATGGACTTGCCCTCTACCATCCTGTAGCTGGCAACGGGATGTACCTGCTGTGCCAGGCAGGTGAATGTCCAGAGGCTTAGTGCCCATATAAGCAGGAGTTGCTTTTGCATGATACCGATGCTTGTTGCTTCTCCGGCAAAGTTGCCTCTGGAACATTAACACAGCGTTACATGCATATTACGATAAAGCTATGCTTTTTGAAGGCAGAAGTCTGTTTGAAGAAATGACTACACATAGCGCAGCTATACAGCCCTTAGTGTCTGAAAAATAAGGTTTGAGGCAGATTCGCATGAAAGCGAATTGAGCGAAGGCCACATAGCTGTCAGCGAGTTTAGCGAACCGGCAGGCAAACCGCTGCATTTCCTTGAGCCTGCCAAAGAGTCTTTCGATGATGTTCCTTTGGCCGTACAGCTCTTTGCTCACTTTGGGCGGCCTGCCCTTTCCTCTGCGCTTGTGTCCCGCAGGCAAGGTCCCTTTCCGGTATCTGCGCCTGTATCAGCTGCTCCCGCAGCGCCTTTCGGATGAGCTGGCTGTCGTAGCCTTTGTCGGCCACCACCACTTTGGGCTTTCTCTCCTCCAGCGCCAGGAGCCCGAGCAGCTGGGGGGGCCTCACCGGCCTGCCCGCTGGTCAGGAGCACCTGCAGCGGAAAGCCCCTGCCACAGCACAAAAGGTGCACCTTGGTGGAGAAACCGCCCCGGGACCTGCCTAGGGCCTGGCCTTCTTTTTTTAGCTCCCGCCGCAGCTTTATGCGCCCTGTTGACAGTGGCGTCGACAAACCAGGTGTTCAGGTCCAGGTAGCCGTCCTGCTGCAGGCGTAGCCGTAGTCTGCTCAGAATCCGCGCAAACACGCCTAGCTGCTGCCATTTCCGGAACCTGTCGTAAACGGTCTGCCAAGGCCCATACTTGGCTGGCAAATCCCGCCAGGGGCTGCCCACAGAATCCAGAACATGCCGTTGAGCAGCTCCCGGTCAGAGCGGCTGGGCCTGCCCTCGCCGTCCTCCCTGACCGATGGCGGCGGCAGCCCCTCTTTCACTAATTCCCACTGCCGCTGACTTAACTCGTATCTGCCGTGACTCACCTGCTGTTTTCCCTCCAAGTGCCATAACCACAGCTACTTTAACTAAATCCCATTTTGCAGACATAGCCTATAGGATATTTTATTGAACTCGGTATTATTTACCAGCTTCTGGTAAAATCGCCAAAGGTCCGGGTTATGGAAACAGGCTCAGAGAACCTGTACTGTTAGGTTCTCTGAGCCTGCTAAGAGGTTTGAATACCTTTTACTGTACTGCTTTCGGTGCCTCTATCCGGTAAGTGCCCTTTTGGGTGAAGGTCCTTCCGAACATATCGGTTGCCTTTACCTCGATGGTGTGCTCCCCTACCTCCAGCCTGGTAGGGATGCTGCCCCGCCACAGGTGGGTGGAACGCACCGCATTGGAAGGCCTCCTGCCCGCCATGATCTCCTCGGCATAGTCCCACTCGTGCAGCTTGCCCATAAAGGCTGGGTCGTAATCCTCCTGATAACTCATGGGCTTCCACTCTCCGCTGTCCACGCGGTAAAGCACTGTGTCCTGCCTGCTGCCCATGAAGAAGTTTGCGTAAATGCCGGCCGAGGTGTTGCGGCCCTGCGCCACCACCTTGGGGGCAAACAGCTCTATCTGGTACTCCTGTGGCTGCCCCGCCGCCTTGTAGTCAATCACATACTTGTTTCCCTCGAACCGGAGGAAGGCATAGCCCTTGGGCGTTCCGTCCCGCATGGTGGACTCGGGTACTCCCTTCTCATCCAGCCGCCCGGAGTACCAGTCCCCGGAGGTCGTGCCGGCGTTGTAATGATGGTGGGGCTTATCCTGACGCCAGCCCTGCTCGCGGGTGAAGAAGTCGTGCTTCTGCAGGTGCGTGTGCGCTGACAGCGAGAGCGTGTGCGGGAAATCCCTGAGCAAGTCAAAGAGGCGCTGGCGGTCCGCATCGCGGAAAGGGTCCCCCTCCGGCTCGCTGATGGGGATATGGAAGGCCAGCACCACCAGGTGGTCCTTGGGCACATGCTTTAGGTTATTCTCCACAAAGTCCAGCTGGTCCTCCCGGAAACCGCCCCAGTAGCCCTTGCCGTCGCGCGGGTCAGGGTAGAGCACGTCGTCGAGCACGATGAAGTGCACCTTGCCGTAGTTAAATGCATAGTTGGCCGGCCCGAAGTGAGCCTCGTAAGTCTCGTCCGAGAGCGAGTCAGCCGGCGCATCGAAGTCCAGGTCGTGGTTGCCCTGCAGGTTGTACCAGGGGATGCCCACCCTCTGCACCGCCCTGATGTAGGGATTGAACAGCGTCAGGTCGTCCCCCACCAGGTCACCCAGGCTCAGGCCAAAGGCCACCCCCTGGACGCCCTCCAGCTCAGCGACGATGCCGCGGGCAAAGTAGTCCACCTCCTGCAGGTTGTAGGGCTGGGGGTCGCCGAACAGCAGTGTCGTGAAGCTTTCTTTTTCCTCGGCAGGCACTACGGCAAAGTCAACCGACTTGGGAAGCTTGCCCGTAGGCGCCACTCCTTTGTACTTCAGCTCCGGTGAGCCATTGGGTTTGTGGATGTAGTAGAACTGCGGCTGGTTCTGCGCGTTGAGGGGCACCCGGTAGCCGCTGGGCTTGATGAGGGAGATAATGTTGTCCTTCCCCACCGGAAGCAAGTACCTGCCCTGCTTGTCCGTCAGCACGACCTCCCGGCCATTGGTGACGGCTACGCCGGCAACGCCCTGTTCGCGCCGCTCCCGTTTCCCGTTGCCGTTGGCGTCTTCAAACACATAGCCCGTAACGGAAGACTGTGCCTCAGCCCCCAGGCTCAGGAGCAGCATACCTCCTACTAAGATTACTTTTTTCATGTTATAGTTTAGGGTTAATGGATAAGTGGTTAATTATAAGGGTATGCCTGTACAATGGAAGCAATGTTAGCTTTGCTTTCTAGAACAGCCTAGCATCTGCGCTAGTGGCCTCGAAGGTGTCCCCATTGCGCAGTGCATACACCAGCCTGAAGCGGTACGCCCCGGCAGTGCCTGGCGGCTCGGTCAGCCTTAGCCCGAAGGCCTCTTCCCGGATAGTATTCCTGTTCTGCTCGAAGTATAGCGCCAACGGGTAAAAACCAGAAGAGTCTTTTGGGGGTGAGGTCCAGTCGTTGACCAGCAGTATGTTGTTTAGGGTATCACCTTGTCTATAGTTTGCGTTGTAGTCGGTCAGGGCGATAAGGTAGAGCGTGTCAACTCCCACCTTTGTCCCGGAGTGGCCGCTCTCATCGCAAGACAGGGCGTACAGACTCGCGCCCCCTTTGCCTGCAGCATGGTAGCGCTTCTCAAAGGAAGCCAACAGGAAGTAATCCCCCCATCTGACAGGCTCACTGTCTCCAGGCGTTTCCCATGGGTTCTGGCCCTGCCCGGTGAGCCTCAAGTGCTGCGTGTGCAGCCCTTGAATAGCAAAGTATGGCTTGACATCCGGACAAGGCTCAAAGAAGACGCAGGCCACGGGACCAAAGAAGAGTAGTATTACAATAAGACCACCCCTGCAGATGCGGCGTACGTTGGCTTCAGACATGGCTATGCGTTTATACAAAGAATTCCATCTCCTATATATGGTCACATCGACAAAATAAAGGGTATCCCGAAGGTATGCGGAAGCTGTTAACAAACCGTAAACATTCCATTACCCGTTTGTTGTCTTTTCCCCATACGAGATCCAATGTGTTCGTCGTTAGCTTGCTGGCTACAGGGTGAGGCAGGAGCGCTTTCGCAGCATAGCAGTAACCATACGCTACCTGCCTGGTGTTAGCATTTGATTCCGTACAAACGATTTACCTGCCTGTGGGATTTGGGTACGCTCAGGAATAAGCTGAGCGTACCCGGGGTACTACTAGTATCACCAGCTTGTACTGTTTATAGCTTGCATGCGGCAGTTTACCTACTCCTATAAAGATCGTTGAAGGGTACTCCCTTCCGGATTTTTCCTTCTCCGGCATACTCGAGTTGAATTAACTCCCCGTCAAAGTCCTCGAAGTACTCGATGCGGACTGGGTGCAGCCCTTTCTTCAGGGCAGCGTACCCCTTTCTCATCCTGGCGCTATGCGAGCCGTCGTTATCCACAATGAGCTGCTCACCGATAAAGAGCTTGGCCCCGTCATCTGACGTCAGGAAGAACGTGTACAGGTCGTCTTCCTGTACGTCCACATACCCCTCTATCAGCACCGCAAACTGATTTGCCCGCTGTTTGATCGCGTCCAGGTCAAAGCTCTTTAGCACACCTGTCGTTATCGGTGTCAAGGAAGAGAAATCAGGCAGCTTTTTGAAAGCGCCCTCATAGTAGGTATACTTTAACCCCTTTGCCAATCCCTTCTTCCGCGCCTTTGCAGATTTCATGAAAGCGAGCTTTTCAAACGTAGCGGTCTCAGACAAGCTGGCAGCGTCGCCATTTTCGGTGACGACTTTTGCTTTAACAGTCGTGGTGCGGTCAATTGTGAAAGGCTTTGTGTATACGTTAGAATCAGCTCCCGGCTCGCTCCCATCCAAGGTGTAAACAACCTTAGATCCCTCAAAATCATGCTGTATCTCCACCAATTTGGAGGAGGTAAAGACAGGCATACTTTTATCAATCACCTCCGGGGCAGTCGGTTTTACCGGCAGGTTGAAAGTGCCTGACAGGTGCGGCAACCCTTTTTCATCTGAAACATACTTCAGGCTATACTGCATGTGCAGTGTATCGCCCGCAGCAAAGCCGCTGTTGCCGAGCTGGCGTATGCTGAGAGCTTGTTGCTGTTGAGCGCCCTGCGGCAGCGTTACTTTATCAAGGGTGCCTAAAACATGCAGGGACGGGTGCTGGAAAAAACGTGTCTCGAGCTGCAACGGCAGCTCCGCATTGTTCCGCAGGTTCAGGTATACCTTCCCCTCCCCTGCGTCTCCCGCCGCTGGCAGTAAAACAACCGGTTTAAAGGCTGCGTCCTCGGCAAGGGTAGTAGCCAGCTTACGAGTGTGCTCGTTCGAGAAATCGTCTTTCAGGATGCCATCGAGCTCCAGGTTAACCAGCGATGGTCCCTCCTCTGTCATCGTGACCCAGCTGATGTGATCTGTTTCCCCAAACGCAGCCCCCCGAAGGCGGGTACTGCCCCCGGTAGTGGCCAGCACGTAGTAGTTACTGTTGTTATGCACCGAGGCCATGTAGCGGTGCGTATGCCCGGCAATGACGGTATACTTTCGGTTAGCCAGCGCCTTTTCCACCCGATGGAAACCGTTCTCCTCCCGCTTGTTCCAGACCGGGTGGTGCATCAGCACAAAGGTCCAGCGAACGTTCGGGTTTTGTTGGATGGTTTGCTCAGCATAGGCCAGTTGCTGCTCACTAAAAGGCACTCCATCCCCATCTGTAGAGTTCAGGATAAGGAACAGGACATTCTGATAGGTGAAATGGTAGTAGTCGCGGCCAAACTGTTTTGCCCAAAGCTCCTTTTGTACCTCGTTGGAGACGTCGTGGTTACCAGGTACCCGGAAGAAGGGCATCTGCAGGGGTTTCAGTATACCTTCGAATTCGTTCCACTGCCTGCGCAGCTCCACCGTGTCCGTTGTGTAGCCTTCTATCAGGTCTCCCACACTCAGCACGAACTCCGGCTGCAGGTCATTAATTTTTTCTATAGCGCTCCGGAAGACACCTACCCGGTGCCCGTTGGTCCTGTCTGCCACAATGGCAAAACTGAAATTCTCGGGCTTGTTCTTAAAGTCCGTGTGCGTCCAAGGGACTGCCTTTCCCTGCACATCATGGGTAAAGCCGGCATCAGCCTGAGCCCTGGACTCATTTATGGTTAATAGTCCTGCCAGCAGCAGTAATAAGTTATACTTCATCCGTTTAGAAATAAGCAGGCCGGCAACCAGGGAGGCTGCCGGCCTGAGAGTCTACAATCTTATTGAAAGAAAACATCAAAAACTGAGTCGATTTGGAAGTGCTTGACTCCCGACGCCTTCAGCGCGTCGGCCCGGCTGCGGGCCTCTGCTATTTTATCATCCGATTTGATGCCCCAGGCATTGATCACACCAACCGCCAGAATCTTGTTTTTCCTGGCCCAAACGGCCTCTTCTTGGGAGATGTCCCCGGAAAAAAGATAATAATCAGAAGCCTTGTAACCAGGCTTCTTCATGTTATCCTCCAGCTGCTGGCGGGTACAGCTCAGCCTGATCTTTCCGGTGAAGAACTCCGTGGACTCCTCCGTGCCGATCATCAGGGCGTTCGAGTGCAGGTTATACTGCTTCAGCAAGTCGACAACCTTGTGGAACAGGACAGGGTCGTAGCCCCTGATCTTATTATCCACCATTACCTCTAGGCCGTTCTCACTGCAGAACCGGAGGGTCTCCTCGAATTTGAGGACCTTGTTGCCCCTGTCTCCTACCAGCTGGCTGACCTCCTGCCAGGTCATCTCCCCGACTGGGGTATCCACCCCATAGTAGCGCTTGAAGTTGCGGTCATGATGCGTGATCAGCACGCTGTCCTTTGTCAGCCGCAGATCAATCTCCACCATCCAGTACCCCCTGTCGGCGGCTTTCTGCAGGGCTGCCAGGCTGTTCTCGGCTGTCACACTGTCTACCACGCCCCCGCGGTGCGCGATGAGGCTGTATTTCGTTTTATTCTGCTTACTGGTCTTCTGCGCAAGGGCGTCCGGTACCAGCAAGGCTAAAAGCAAGGCAAGTATGGCTATGTGTCTCATCATCATTCAGCTTACCAGCCCTCGTTTTGTGTCAGCGTTCCCTTACTTGCTCGGATCTCATCTGGCGGAATAGGCCACACGTGATGCACTGAGGGATTGAAAGACCTGCCCTGGTAGATAACATGCCCATCGGCATGATGCAGTGGCTGCGCGTATACTTTCTGTGCGTCGCCCCAGCGTACCAGGTCCCAGTGACGGTCCGTCCACTCGCCTGCGAACTCGCTTCTTCGTTCCCGCTTCAGGTCCTCCATCGTAGCGCCAACAAGCGGCTCCAGTCCGGCGCGTTTGCGGATCTGGTTGATCTCCACATCCGCGTTTCGGCCCAGCATTAGCAGCGCCTCCGCCTTCATCAAAATTACGTCCGCATAGCGCAGCAGCGGCACGTTCATGGCCGTCGTGGGGCGGTTGCCGTTAGAGTTGATGTAGGTACCAGTTGGGTTGGGGTAACTATAGGGCTCCATGTACTTATTAAACTGGTAGCCGGTGCGGTTGCTGGAGCTAACCTTAAAGCTGCCCACATTATACACCCGCTCCTCACCGAAAAACATGAATTTATCGCCCGTTTCAAGTATGGTAACGGCTTTCCTCTCATCATTCGGCTCAAAGGAGTCCACCAGCTCCTTGGTGGGGTAAAACTGCCCCCAGCCATTATAGAGCCCCCAGCCTTTGTCTTCCAGCAGCACGCCCGGGAAGATAGAGCCTACGCTGTTGGGGAACTTGGCACTGTTGGTAACCGACCAGATATACTCCGGTGACCAGTTAGCGGCAATCGTGAACACATCGGCATAGTTATCCAGAAGCCTGTGCTGGCCGCTGTTGATCACCAGGTCGGCATACTTCACGGTGTTTTCCCAATCTTTGGCGTACAGGTAAGTCCTGGCCAGATAAGCCCAGGCAGCGGTCTTGTGCGCCCTGCCATAGTCTGCCTTGTTCAACTCCGCAAAGTAAGGAAGCAGCTCCGCCGCCTTCTGCAAATCGGCCGCGATGTAAGCGTAGTTCTCGGCTAGGCTCTTTGCCCTTGGCACATAGATGTCCTCCGGGTTCTCGCGGTTCTGTATTGGAATACCGGCCCGATTATCCCCGTAGCGGTAGGCCAGCTCCAGGTGCATCACGGCGTGGTTGAAGTAGGCCTCCCCCAACAGACGGTTCTTTATTTTCTCCTCCATCGGGATAGAAGGAATGTTCCGGATGGCGTCATTGGCGCGCTTCATGGCCTGGTAGTGGATCGACCACACGCTCCTGGTCTCGGACTCGTTGCCATCCAGCTGGAAGTACTTGTAGCGGTCGGCGTTGCCGGTGGCCTTGGTGCCAATGTCGTCGCTGGCATTCGTGTACCAGAAGGCACCGGCCCCGTACATGCTGTTGTTGCTGTACAGCGCGTAAATACTGTTGATACCCGCAATGGCGTCTTCCTCCGTTTTCCAGAAGTTGGCGGAAGAGGGAGCTCCCTGTGGCTCCAGATCAAGCTGCTCTTCGCAGGCAGTGCCCGCCAGGGTAATAGCAGACAGTAAGACAAGGATATATCGTTTCATCTTAACAAGCATTAGGTATAATTAAAAAGTAAGGTCCACGCCGAAGAGGTAGGTCTTGGCAACAGGGTACATGCCCAGATCCAGGCCATGGTTGCTCAGGCCTACCTCCGGGTCCATGCCGGAGTAGTCGGTGATAGTGAACAGATTCTGGGCAGTCAGGTAGAAGCGTGGCTGGATGCCTTTCAGCACACTCTCTGGCAAAGTATAACCAAGCGTGAGGTTCTTGAGGCGCAGGTAAGAGGCGTCCTCGATGTAAAAATCCGAGATTCTGCCAAAGTTGTTGTTGGCGTCTGTGTAGGAGATGCGCGGTATGGAGGCATCCGGGTTCTGCGGTGTCCAGGCATTCTTTATCTCGCTCAGCATGTTATAGCCCGGGAAGGAAGCATTCAGGCCGGTATACTTCACGGCGTTGAACACCTCGTTGCCACTCACCCCCTGGAAGAAGATATTCAGGTCGAAACCTTTGTAGGCAAAGTTCCCGTTCAGGCTGAAGCTCATCTCCGGGAATGGGTTGCCCAGCACCACCTGGTCGTTGCCGTTGATCACACCGTCGCCATTGATGTCTACAAACCTGAAGTCCCCTCCGCGTGCGTTGGGCTGGTAGCGCTTGCCTTCCCCGTTAACATAGGCTGCTGCTTCTTCGTCAGAGCGAAACAGGCCGGCCGTTCTGTAGCCGTAGAAGGAGTTGAACGCCTCTCCCACCATCGCAATGTTTGGCATCGGCAGGCTTCTCACGCGCGTACCCGTCATGAAAGATGTGCTACCATCGTACAGCTCCACCAACTCGTTGTCAAGGAAGGCCACATTCCCAGTCAGGCTGTAGCTAAACTCGCCCACGTTGTTCTGGTAAGTCAGGCCAGCCTCCAGGCCACGGTTTTTCATTTTACCGGCGTTGATTATCTGTCCGCTTGGCGTTCCGGCTACCCCCGGCAGCACCTGGCTCAGTTGCATCTGCTCATTCACTTTTGAGAACACGTCCAGGCTACCGGTAAAGTGCTCGTTGAACAGCCCGAAATCCAGGCCGATGTTGGTTTGCTCCGACACTTCCCACTTCAGGTTCGGGTTAGACAGCTGTGTTTCGGCAAAACCAGGCACAATGGTGGTAGACTCACCCAGCAGACCCTGCGTTTTTGAAAGCGGAATACTGAAGGCGTAGTTGCCCAGCACGCCCAGGTTACCGATTTTACCCCAGCTGGCGCGTAGTTTCAGGTTAGATATCATGTCCACGCCAGCCAGTAAGCCTTCCTTGGAAAGCACCCACCCGGCCGACAGGGAAGGATACCACTCCCAGCGGTTCTTGCTCGTAAGCTTCGACGTACCGTCCCTCCTGATGGTGGCATCCAACAGGTACTTGCCTTTATAGGCATAGTTCAAACGTCCCAGGTAAGAGGCCAGGGCAGTTTCCGATCCGCTGCCGCTGTACTTGCCAATGGAGATGGCCTGCGTGGAGTTGTCCAGGTAGCGCAGGTCTTCCAGCTCGTTCTCAAAGCCAGTGGCTGTTACCCCAAAGCTTTCATTGGCCCACTTCTCAAATGTATGGCCTACCAGTACATTAAAGCTATGGTCTGATCCCAGGCGCCAGTCATACTGCAGGGTCTGCTCGTTCAAAAAGGAGGTAAAGGTGCTGCTTCGCTGGGTCAGCTCGTTAAAATTGAAGATCTTGCCCGGCTCCGTGATCTTGGTGTTGAACTGCTTCAGATCGTTCTTGATGCGGGTGTAGCTCCAGTTGCTTCTGAACTTTAGCCCCGGGATGATGTCCCACTCTAGGTAGGGGTTGAGCATCACCTCGTTTACCGGGTTGTCTATATCCAGGCGCTTCAGGTAAGCTACCGGGTTAATCACGTCCCCGAAAGAGCCGGAGTACTGTGCAGGCACACCCCCAAACCTGCCCGACCCGTCCTCACGGTAAATGGTTGCGTTCGGCGGGTAAAAAATAGCTGTCAGGATGGTTCCTTCCTGCGCACTGGACGTGTTGCCGGACTGACCATTGGTAAGCGAGTAGGAGAAGTTCTCCCCGATGGTCAGGTTGTCCCGTAATTTGAAGGACGAGTTAATGCGGCCAGACAACCTGTTTGAATGCGTGTTCAGCAGAACACCCTCGTGCTTCCGGTAACCGCCGGATGCAAAGAAAGAGGATTTATCGGAACCTCCGCTGATAGAGGCGGTCAGGTCGTACACCTTTCCTGTCTGGAAAATCTCGTCCATCCAAACGGTCTTCGTGGTGCGGGCATCCGGGAATATGGCCGGGTCAAACGCAGGGTCTGGAGACAGGTTGCCTTCGGCTCTGACCTTGTTCACTACATCCGCGAACTCGGCTGCATTCAGCGCCTCCAGTTTTTTACCGACTTGCTGGAAGCCCTGCTGATAGTTTATACTTACCTTAGGGTCTCCTTTAACGCCACGCTTGGTGGAGATCAGGACCACACCACCGGAGGCCCTGGCACCGTAAATTGCCGCGGAGGCATCTTTCAGGACGCTGATACTCTCAATATCCTTGGGGTTTATGGAGTTGATGGAACCATTATACACTACGCCGTCTACTACCAGCAGCGGGCTTTCGTCGTTGATGGAGCCGATGCCCCTGATCTTGAACGTAGGGCTGGAGGTGGGGCTGCCCCCGTTGTTCACCACCGTCACGCCCGGCACTGTTCCCTGCAATACCTCTGCCGTGTTGCTGTAGGTTCTGCTGTTGCTGTCGGTAACAGGTACAGTGGCTACTGCCCCAATCACCTCATTCCTTCTTCTTGTGCCGTAGCCCACTACCACTACCTCGTTGAGCAGCTTCACATCCGGACGCATCACTACGTTCAGCGTGCCCGCGTTGCCTGCAGGGATTTCCTGGGCAAGAAAGCCGATGTAGCTGAACACCAGCGTAGTGCCTTGTTCCACCTCTAAAGAGAAGCGCCCTTCTGCATCGGTTGTAGTTCCCCTCGCGGTGCCTTTCACGTGCACGCTCACGCCTGGCAGCGCCGGTCCGTTTTCCTCGCGCACCACACCGGAAATGATGATGGTTGGTACCTGTGCCGCTTTGCCTTTCTGAGGTGTATTGTTGCTGCGCTCAGGCTGCTCTACCCGGATAACGATATGGGTATCGTCGAGCTGTCTGACAGAGCCATTGTACCCCTGCAGTATCTTTTGGAATACCTTGTCCAGGGACTCCTCTTTCACCTCCAGAGAGATTCTTTTGTTTACATCAAATACCCCTGAATTATAGGCAATGGAAAACTCCGTCTCGCGCTCAATCTCGGCGATGATGTTCTTGATGGGCTCGTTCCTGGCGCTGATTGTCACATAAGTGTCATAAAGCGTTTTGGCTACTACCTTGTTAGCGCCGGATACGGCATGCGCTGCTAATAAAAGCAGTGCGGAGAAAATCCAGAGCAACAGGCGTCTTGCCCGCTCCTGGTTATAATTTGATATACGGTAAATTAATTGCATCTTTGGCTGTTTTAATGATGGTAAATCGTTAAGGATTGCCCCTGCTGCTTCAGCAGAGGCGCTAGCGGGGAATGTTCTCAGCATTTCCCGCTACTTTCCATTAGGCGTAATATTGCTACATGCTTCCGTGCTGATTAATATGGTGTCTGGTTGAATGGTATAGGTGATGCCGGCTACGCGCGACAAAATTTCCAGTACTTTCTCGATGGGCTCGTCGCTGATCCGAAAAGTATACCTGCATTCAGGCTTATCATCCCCTGTGACACGGATGCGGAGGTCATACTTTCTTTCCAGTTTCCTGGCAATCGCATCAACCGACTCGTTGTCGAAATAGGCCAGCCCATGCCGCCAGGCGCTGAGCTGTGCCACATCCGTGTCACTGACAGTATATCTCTGGTCGGCCTTACTGAATGTTAGCTGCCGGCCCGGAAGTAGTTTCTCTTCAAAGAAGTTTCCGTCCATCTGCCGTTCTTTGGCCACGCTCACCTTGCCCCCCGCTACGGCAACCGAGGCTGTGCTTTCATTTTCGTAGGCCTGCACATTGAAGGAAGTACCAAGTACACGCGTTGTTACCGCGTGAGTCTTGACGATGAAAGGACGAAGGGAATCGGATGCCACCTTGAAGAAAGCCTCTCCAGTCAGGAAAACCTCTCTTGATGATTGGCCGAAGTCAGGAAGGATAACAAGCCTGGAGCCTGCGTTCAGGTAAACGACTGATCCGTCCTTCAGATAAAGCTCTTTCCGCTCCCCGTTATGCGCGATTATCTCTGTCGGGTTTGGTGACCGCTGGTCTGCGGCTTTATACTTGTAATAAGACAGGGCGGCCGTTACAGCCAGTACAAGTATGGCCGCAACCCTCAACATTGCCTGTACAGGCAGTAAGCGCAGCCTCCTGCTGCTTCTCTCCTCAGCTAGCGCATCTTTTAAGTTTTTTTCCACTTTCCGGATGGACGCTGCTTCCTGCCGGGAAGCAAGAAGTGCCTCGGCCTCGAGGCCAGCATACCAGGCTTCTACCTGCGCCCGCTCCTGCGCGGTGCACTGACCGGCCAGGTATCTTCTGAGCAGGGCCTTTGCTTTTTCGGTGTCTGATGTTGTTCCCATTCACCTTTATAATTGGCAAACAGGGCTGCAGGTACCGTTAAGGAATTATTACCTTTGTGTTAGCTTAAAAAGTGAAGAAAGGGGGCAACGTGAATAAACTGGCTTGGCTTGAGCTTTCCGCGAAGCCGTTGCAGGGCCAGGGTGATATTGTTTTTCACCGTCTGCTCTGAAAGGTTAAGGATGTTGGCAATCTCGCGCACAGACAAATGCTCATACCTGCTCAGTTCAAAGGCTTTCTTCATGGTCTCCGGCATTCTGGCGAGTTCCCGCCTCAATTGCTGCTCAAGTTCCTCGGCAATGATATACTCCTCCCGCGGGTAGGTAACCTGTGCAGGCTGCTCAAGCAACACATGCACCTGCTTCAACTCTTTCTGGCTGCTGGCATAAAGTGCCAGGACACTCTTACGTGCGGCCCCTATCAGGTACGGTGACAAACTCTCCTCAATGACAATGGAGCCACGGTTTTTCCAAAGGGACAGAAAAATGTTCTGCAGAATCTCACTGGCCTCATCCTCAGACCCCGTCCGCTTGAGCACATGGCGGAAAAGGATGACCTTGTAACGGTCGAACAGGACGGTAAACGCCCGCTCATCGTCCTGCTGGACAAGCTTAAATAAATCAGTATCAGGTAAATTCTTCATTTGCCTTGCATCAGGTACCTACAGTTTCGAAGGAAGGCACAGCAGCAAATATATTGTTCCTATATAACCTCAATGTTATTCTTGCTGATTTTAAGGAATGGGGAGCAAAACATAAGGGCTTAAAGGCCAAAAGCCTGGTAAATCAGGAAACGGCTATTACCTTGCAACCAGCACTTGTTTTCGAGTTAGCTAAAGGCTGCGGGGTATTCTCGGGCGATTTCAGGAAACGCCATGCAGGTAGCCTGCATGGCGTTTATGTGAACAATGAACTCGAACGGGTAACTTTAAACTATAATGCGTAGTAAACTTCGTTTGTTTGCCTTCTTGCCCGACACATAACCGGGCGTACACGTCTTTCACCCGCTTCGGCAAGTTTCAGGGCTCCTTCGGGATACCATTTGGTCTTTCCATTGAAGAACTCAACCAATACATTCTGTCCCCGGAAGTTACCCTCTTTGTATAACCTGAATCGACCGATTCCGGTGGGGGTTTCCAATTCAGTGCCTGCCAGGAGTAGTGAAAAATCTTGTACTTGATTTGTTGCCATTTGCCTGTAGTTTTAGCTTAAAATGGTTGTAATCCGTTTAAAAACCATGTGAAGGTAGGAATCGATTGTTACCTCTAAATTACCATAAGGAAAAGCCCGTGTTAAGTCTCTAGCATTTACTGTTTTCCTGTCCTTAAGGCTACAGCGGCTACTCCCCGGAGGGCTGTATGAAGCCTCCGGGCTTGTAGAGTACACCTACATGCAGCGTTGGAAAGACGTCTAAGCTTACGTCTCCCCTACCTCTGTTACAGGAGCAGCGGCTTACCGGTATCCAGCTTCTTTGCTGTTTCCCAACCGTATTGTTTTGGGCAACATCTGACGGAAGATGAGCTTACTCGCTTTTGCTACACCTCATTTTTAGAAGTTAGAAGGCAAAGCACCCCACAAGACATAGAGGGAGCACATTACAATACAAGAAAGGCTTAGGCTGCTCTGTATAGATGAGAGTTTAGTTAAGGCAACTGCGATGACCACTGCGGGAGACCGTGGCTTATTGCTGCGACACAGGGTATGTCTGAAAGATAAGGTTTGGGGCAGACTTTCATAAAAGCCTGTTGAACAAAAGCCCGGTTGCTGTCATCGAGCTTGTTGACCCGACAGGCAAACCGGCCACATCTTGTACAGCATGCCGAAGAGTCTTTCGATGATGTTTCTCCGGCGGTACAGCTCCGTATTGCCCACAGGCGTTTCCTTTCTTCTGCGCCTGCTTCCCCCTGGCAGGTCCCTCTTGGGTATGTGGGCCTTTATAACTGCTCCCGCAGGCCCTTTCAGACAAGCTGGCTTAGGTAGTCACTGTCCGAAATCACTACCAAAGCCTTTTCTCCTCCAGTTACGGGAGCCTGAGCAGCTGCGGGACCTGCCTTTACTGTCCTCCAGAATGACTGGCTGCGGCAGCTCTTTTTTAACCAGTTCCTACTGCCGCTGGCTTAGCTCGTATCTGCCGTGGCTCATCTGCTATCTATCTTCCCTCCGATTGCCACAATCACAGCAGATTCAACTATACTCCATTTCTCAGGCACAGCCTAGTAGCTTCTACTTAAGTATTCTCATTTTTCTACCAATGCCTTAAGAGAGCAAGATTAGACTCAACTACAAAACATGATTATTATCATTTACAATTTACCTTTACTCTCGTACATTTAATTTATTCATCAACAGCAGATGGATAAAATAAGCCGGGAAGTATAAAAATGTGTGCTTGAAGTTGCCGGGGTGATGCACCCTGAAACCACTGACCGGTTACCCCATAGCATGGCAAAGCCTGAAGCAGCTTAGGTCGCCTCAGCGCCGGCGCCTTCCGGATGGAGGGGCGGCAGCTGACATCAAGCCCGGCCTAAAGCTGAGCAACAACTGACGGATAATCACACCCTTATCAGAGGCCCTTCCTACGAAAGCACTGCCATGGACTTAACTCATATTCACCTGCTGCTGAATCATTTCCCGATCGCAGGAACCCTGATCGGCGGTGGCGTCATGCTGTGGGGCATGGCTCAAAATCAGAAAACGACAAGGTCGGTAGCAGCTGCCATCATTGTGGCCATGACAATTATGGCCGTACCAGTATACCTGACCGGGGAGCCTGCCGAAGAACGGCTGGAAAATATTCCTGGCATCTCAGTGACGGCCATGGAAGGACATGAAGAAGCTGCAGAGCTGGCTATCCGGGTGATGGCCGCAGCAGGTATAGCCTCCCTGGCCGCCTTGCTGCGGCAGTACCGTTCTTCTTCCAGCGTACACTTTGGTTTAGCCACCGTCCTCACGTTACTGGCCTTTGCAGCCATGGCGCGCGTCGGGTACTTAGGCGGCCAGATCAGACATACTGAGCTGCAGCAAGACCGGCCCGTAAGCCAGCAATTGAGCAGCAGCGAGGGTGATGTCGACGATTAAGCTTACTAGGTATGCTGAACAGGATCATATCTTTCTCCATACAGAACAAGCTCATCATCGGGCTTTTCGTGATCGGTTTGATCCTGATGGGTGTCTACAACCTCACACGGCTGCCGATTGATGCGGTGCCCGATATCACCAACAACCAGGTGCAGGTGATCACGGTGGCGCCATCGCTGGGCGCCCCGGACATCGAGCGGCTTGTCACCTTTCCCGTAGAGCAGGCTAACAACAACATTCCTGGCATAAAAGAGATCCGTAGTTTCTCCCGCTTCGGCCTTTCGCTGGTAACCATTGTGTTTGAGGATGGGGTGGATGTATACTGGGCCCGGCAGCAGGTGGCAGAGCGGCTGCAGGCCGTGCAGCCGCAGATACCGGCGGGCGTGGGCACGCCGGAATTAGGTCCTGTCACCACCGGCCTGGGGGAAATTTACCAGTATGTGGTGCGGCCCGAAAAGGGTTACGAGAGCAAGTATGATGCCATGGAGCTGCGCACCATTCAGGACTGGATTGTGCGGCGGCAATTGCTGGGGGTACCCGGCGTGGCGGATGTGAGCAGCTTCGGCGGCTACCTGAAGCAGTATGAGATTGCGATAGACCCCTCCCGGCTCAAATCCTATGGCCTGTCCATCTCGGATGTGTTCATGGCATTGGAGAACAACAACCAGAACACCGGTGGCTCCTACATCGACAAAGGCGACGCCGTGCTTTTTATCCGCAGCGAAGGCCTGCTGGGAAGTATAGAAGATATCAAAAGTATAGCCGTTGCCAATACCGAAAACGGCACGCCCCTCTACCTGCGCGATGTGGCGGAGGTAGGCTACGGGCATGCCAACCGCTTCGGCGCCATGACCTACAACGACCAGGGTGAGGTGGCCGGTGCCGTTGTGATGATGCTGAAAGGGGCCAACAGCAACGAAGTCATCAAAAATGTGAAAGCCCGCATCGACCAGATCAGCGAATCGCTGCCGGAGGGTGTGGTCATCGAGCCGTTCCTGGACAGGACAAAGATGGTAAACAACGCCATCAGCACGGTGGAAAATAACCTGCTGGAGGGCGCCCTGATTGTGGTGTTTGTACTGGTCCTGTTCCTGGGCAACCTGCGGGCCGGCCTGATTGTGGCCTCGGTTATCCCGCTCTCCATGCTCTTTGCCGTCACCCTGATGAACACCTTTGGCGTGAGCGGCAACCTGATGAGCCTGGGTGCACTGGACTTTGGCCTGATTGTAGACGGTGCCGTGATCATCGTGGAGTCGGTGCTCCATACGTTCCATTCCAACAAGCGCTTCGCCACGGCCACCCGCCTGACTCAGCCGGAAATGGACGATACGGTGCAGCATTCGACCAGCCGGATGATGAACAGCGCCGTCTTCGGGCAGATCATCATCCTGATCGTGTACCTGCCCATCATGGCGCTGGTGGGTATAGAAGGCAAAATGTTCCGCCCCATGGCGCAAACCGTATCCTTCGCCCTGATTGGCGCCGCCATTCTCTCGCTGACCTACGTGCCGATGATGAGCGCGCTTTTCCTGAGCAAGAAAATCAGCCACAAACCTTCTTTCTCTGACAGGATGATGGCCAAGGTGGAGAGTTTTTACCAGAAGCAGCTGCGCCGCGTGATCGAGTTTCCTAAAACGATCATTGCCGGGGCAGTGCTTCTCTTTTCCGGTGCGGTACTGGTGTTGCTGTCGCTGGGTGGTGAGTTTATACCTGCCCTGGAGGAAGGCGACTTTGCCGTGGACACCCGCGTGCTGACGGGCAGTAACCTCCATACCACCATCCGCTCGACCCAGCAGGCGGCTGGTATCCTGCTGGACAGGTTTCCGGAGGTAGAGAAAGTGGTGACCAAGATTGGTTCCGGCGAGATACCGACCGACCCGATGCCGATAGAAGCCAGCGACATGATGGTTATCCTGAAGCCAAAGGCAGAATGGACTTCTGCCACCTCCTTTGATGAAATGGCCGAGAAAATGGGGCATGCCATACAGGATGTACCCGGTATAACGGCCGGCTTCCAGTACCCGGTGCAGATGCGCTTCAACGAACTGATGACGGGCGCCCGCCAGGACGTAGTCTGCAAGATATTCGGGGAGGACCTGGACACGCTGGCCCGCTACGCCAGCCAGTTGGGTGAACTGGCCACTACCGTAGAAGGCGCCACTGACCTCTATGTGGAGACGGTGACCGGCATGCCACAGATCGTTATCAAGTATAATCACGCTGCCATTGCACAGCACGGCTCCAACATCGCCGACATCAACCGGACCGTCAATGCCGCTTTTGCCGGTGTCAGCAGCGGCCTGGTATTTGAAGGGGAGCGGCGCTTTGACCTGGTCGTGCGCCTGCAGGGCGAGCTGCGGAAGAACCTGCGCGACGTGCAGAACCTGCTCATCCCGACGCCTTCCGGGCAACAGGTGCCGCTATACTTGCTGGCGGATGTACAACTGCAGGAGGGGCCTTTCCAGATACAGCGTGAAGACGCCAAACGGCGCATTATGGTGGGTTTTAACGTGCGGGGTCGCGACGTGCAAAGTATAGTGGATGAGTTGCAGCAAAAGGTAGCACAGCAGATAACCTTCCCTCCCGGCTATTACGTGGTGTACGGTGGCGAATTTGAAAACCTGAAAGCCGCCCGCGATCGTCTGACAGTGGCCGTACCGATATCGCTGGCGCTCATTTTCCTGCTGCTATACTTTGCCTTCCATTCCGTGCGCTACGGCTTGCTCATATACTCGGCGATTCCCCTGTCAGCCATCGGTGGTATTTTTGCCCTGTGGATACGGGGCATGCCGTTCAGTATCTCGGCTGGGGTGGGTTTTATCGCACTGTTTGGCGTGGCCGTGCTCAACGGAATTGTGATGGTGGCCGAGTTTAACCGCTTGCGGATGGCCGGAGGCCTCAGCCTGCAGGAGATTGTGCTGGAAGGCACCAAAACGCGCCTGCGCCCGGTGCTGATGACGGCAAGCGTGGCTAGCATGGGCTTTCTGCCGATGGCCCTGAGCATGGGGGCCGGGGCCGAAGTACAACGTCCGCTGGCCACGGTGGTAATTGGCGGTTTGATCGTTGCCACGCTGCTTACCCTGTTCGTGCTTCCCTCGCTATACATTCTTTTTGAGAAAGCCGCGCACCATGACAAGCCGGCAAACAAAGCGGTTGCAACCAGTGTTAGCGTCATGCTTCTGCTGCTGCTTCCGAACCTGGCCTCCGCCCAGCAGCCCATTACGCTGGAGCAGGCGATTGCTAAGGCACTCCACCAGAATCTCGCACTGCAGAACGAGCGGCTGCAGGCAGTTGCACAACAGAAGCTCCAGGGAACCGCCTGGGATATCCCGCAAACGGTGCTTGCCGGGGAATACGGGCAAATCAACACCGCCTACAACGATACCCGCTTCAGCGTGGTGCAGAGCATCAATTTCCCAACCCTATATACCCAACAAAAACGGCTGCTCAGGCGCCAGTGGCAGCAGCGCGTGCTGCAGGCAGAACTCACCACTTTTGAGCTGCAATGGCAGGTGACGCGGGTATACTACGACATGCTGTATGTCCGCGAAAAACAGCAGCTTTTGCTCCGTACCGACAGCCTCTTTTCCACCTTTCTGCGCAACGCGGAACTTCGCTTCGAGAAAGGAGCCAGCAACATCCTGGAGAGAAACACGGCCCAAACGCAGCGCGGGCAGGTAAGTATACAACTCAAGCAGCTGCAACAGGAAATAGCCGGACTTCAGCAACAGTTTCAATTACTGCTCCAGACAGATACGGTATACGTTCCGGCTGCCCATCCGATGAAAATGACCTTACCTGCCACCGGTGATACGGCAGTACTGGAAGCACACCCTTACCTGAAGCTGTTACAGCAACAACAGGAAATTAGTCAGGCACAGACAAAAGTGGAACAGGCCAGGCTGCTGCCCGAACTGCAGGTAGGCTACAGCAACCAAAGCATCAAAGGCCTGCAGAATGTGGATGGGGTAGAACGAAACTATACTTCCTCCGATCGCTTTTCTGCCGTGCAGTTCGGGGTGGGGCTTCCGCTGTTTTTCGGGGCGCAGAAGTCGCGGATCCAGGCCGCCCGGCTACAGGAGCAGGTTAGCCGGAACAGCTACCATGCCGGAAAGCTAGGTTTGGAAACCCAACTGCGAAAGGCACAGGAGCAATACCGATTGGCCCAGGAAAACCTCTCCTATTTCGAAGAGACCGCCCTGCCCAATGCTGAATCTATCATATCTACAGCCGACGAGCAATTCCGGGGCGGCGAGATCGACTACCTGGAGTGGGTGCTGCTGATCAGCCAGGCCATCACACTGCAGAGCAACTACCTCGAGGCCGTCAGAAACTACAACCTGAGTATACTTGAGATTAATGCCCTAACCCGAAGCTGGTAACGCCATGAAAAAACTACTCCTTCTATACTTTGCTGCTTTTATCGGTCTGCTGGCAGGCTGCGGCACGGAGCGGTCTGTCGAATCAACGGCCAGTGATAAGCCACAGGAGACGAACCTGGTACAACTTACCCCGGCACAGCGTAAGAACGCCAAAGTAGAAATAGGCAAGCCGGAGCAAAAAATCATCTCAACGGTACTGCAGGTAAACGGCGTGATGGAAGCTCCTCCGCAAAATGTAATTTCCGTAAGTGTTCCCTTGGGCGGCTACCTGAAACAAACTACGCTGCTCCCCGGCATGCACCTGAAAAAGGGACAGCTGATGGCTGAACTGGAAGACCAGGCCTATATCCAGCTGCAGCAGGACTACCTGACAGCCAAAGCCCGCCTGTGGTACCTGGAGCAGGAGTTTAACCGGCAGCGCGATCTAAACCAGAGCAAGGCCAGCAGCGATAAGGTTTTTCAGCAAACAAAGGCCGACTACGAAAGCCAGCAGGTGCTCCTGAAGGCGCTGGGCGAGAAACTCCGCATGGTGGGGGTTAATCCCGGCCGCCTAACGGAAAGTACGCTCACCCGCACCATGCGCCTCTACTCCCCTATCGACGGCTACGTCACGAAGGTGAATGTGAACACCGGCAAGTATGTTGTGCCGACTGACGTGCTGTTTGAGCTGGTGGACCCGCGCGACCTGCACCTGATGCTCACCGTGTTCGAAAAGGACCTGGATAAACTCGAAATCGGGCAACAGGTAGTGGCCTACCGGGCCAATCAGCCGGAGAAAAAGTATAAAGCAAAAATCATCTACATTGGCAAGGACGTAACCGGCGACCGGGCAATAGAAGTGCATTGCCATCTGGAGAAGGAAGACCCGTCGCTGGTACCGGGTATGTTCATGAATGCGGACATTGAGGTACAGAGCAAGCAGGCCTATACCTTGCCTGACGAGGCCATTGTGCGCTACGGCAACAAGCAATATGTTTTCGCGGTACGGGACAGCAGCATTTACGAAATGGTGGAAGCCAAGACCGGCAATTCTGAGAACGGTTATACAGCACTTCTTCCAAGCGCCACCCTACACCCGGAAAGCCAGACCTACGTCACCAACGGGGCTTATGCTTTGCTTATGAAGCTGAAAAACAAGGAAGAAGAGTAAAGCTTCCTTTACATAACATTATCGATATCCTATGGCCGCAACAGACACACTACCGGATAAAAAATATACAACCAGTCTGCAAACAGAAGTAGATGCCGCTTTTCTGTACGAACGTATCGCAGCGGCGGAAGAAGTGCCAGCCATTGCCAGTATGTTCCGCGAATTGGGTGCCATTGAGCACGAGCACGCCACTAAAATGGAAGCCAGCCTGCGCAGCAAAGGGATAACCATCGGCTTGCCGCCGCCCTCCTGGCGCGCCCGCATGCTGAACCGTATCGGGAAAATTTTCGGTTACGGCTATGTGATTGGTGTGCTGCTGGACACGGAGAAAAGCATCACCAGCGCGCAACTGACTCAAAAAGAAAAAAGCCACATTCCCATTTCCGGCGACGAAGCGAACCACGTCAAAATCCTGCAGACGCTGCTCAATAACAAAAGCAAGGTCACCGGCGAGCACCTCTCCCGCATCGAGGGCAAGCACCGCACCATTGGTGGGAACGCGTTGCGGGCTGCCGTGCTGGGCGCCAACGATGGGCTGGTTTCCAACATGAGCCTGGTGATGGGCGTGGCGGGTGCTACGGAGGGACAAAGCGGCGTGCTGCTGGCAGGTATGGCCGGTTTGCTGGCCGGGGCGCTCTCGATGGCCCTGGGCGAGTGGATTTCGGTGAAGAGCTCGCAGGAACTCTATGAACGGCAGATGGCGCTCGAAATGCTCGAAATTGAAACCAACCCGGAAGGCGAAAAGCGGGAACTGGCCCTGATTTACATGGCCAAAGGCATACCCGAAGCGCAAGCGCATCACATGGCGGCCGCTGCCATACAGGACACCGGGCAGGCCCATGAAATACTGGTGAAGGAGGAACTGGGCATAAACACCGAGGAACTAAAAGGCTCCGCCTGGGAGGCGGCCATTGCTTCCTTTATCCTGTTCGCTGTAGGGGCCATCCTGCCGGTGATTCCCTTTTTCTATACGTCCGGTTACGCGGCCATCTTCCAAAGCCTGGCATTCAGTGCAGCGGGCTTGTTTGTGATTGGCGCGGCCATTACGCTCTTTACCGGCAAAAGCATCTGGTTCTCGGGCTTCCGGCAGGTGCTGTTCGGCCTGGCCGCTGCGGCCATTACCTTTGGCATTGGCAAACTGATTGGCGTAAGCATTGCCGGGTAATTCAGGGATGAAAGGGCTTCATCGAATCATAGTGCACCTGGTGGCCCTGCTCACTGTCAAGTTCCTGTTGGTCAGCCTGCTGTTTGTGGCCAGTCTGTTTGTATTGTTTCACCTGATTCATGATGTATTCGCTGACCGGGACACCGGCTTTGACGCCTTGCTGTTTGCCTTTACAGACCGCATCGCCTCCCCTGCCATGACGCGAGCGATGCACCTCATTTCCTTTCTGGGCTCTGCCCGGTACCTGGTCATCATGCCGGCTATACTTGCGTTGCTGTTTTCCTTTTACCGGGACATGCGCTGGAACGGGCTCCGGGTTCTTGTCATTTCCTTTTCCACTTCTCTGCTAAACGAGCTCCTGAAACACTATTATGAGCGCCCCAGGCCTTTTCTCACTCCATTGGAAATAACAGGCTTCAGTTTTCCGAGCGGCCATACCATGAACGGCGGCGTTTTCCATGGCCTGCTCCTTTACATCATCTGGACTACTGTCAGAAACAAAGTATGGCGCTGGGTGCTGTCGGTGTTCTTCACGCTGGCAGTGATACTGGTTGGCTTCAGCCGCATTTACCTGCGCATGCACTATGCCACCGACGTTGCGGCGGGTTACCTGGTAGGTATACTGTGGCTGATTTTGTCTTTATACCTGATGAGCCGGCTTGAGCACTTTTATGTAAGCAAGTATAAGAAGCGCGCAAACAGCAAAGCTGTAGCGGCAGCTAAAAAACAAGCGTAGCGCTCACACCCGATGCTTGATGCTCTTTCCCGGTTAGACGCCGTATCAGTAGTCCAATGCAGTCCCTGGGTGGCTATACATTCCACCCAGGGGGAGCGGCCATTATTTTTTGAATTCATATCCAGCTTGTCAAAAAAATGCTTGCCTGCTTCTTTCAGGCCATATACCTGAAACAAAACCACCACATTGTATGTAATAAAATACATAATCTACCCCGACATCATTATAATACACCTCCTGTAAAGTATGGTTGGAGCATCACGCTGAAGCCATTGTCCTTGTTGTAATCCCGTTTTATAAATCGGTTTACGCCCTACCCCTATTCCGGCAGTCCACCCCGTTTTTGTTCTGACCCGTTAACCCCTGTCTGTTTAAAATCACTTAAGTTATACTTATGGAAAGGCAATTTGAAAACAAAGTGGCTGTTGTGACCGGAGGAAGCTTTGGCATAGGCAGAGCCACCGCTATTATGTTTGCCCAACGAGGCGCCAAAGTGGCCGTTGTAGATTGGAAAGAAGACCAGGAAACAGTAAGGACAATCCAGGCTGCCGGTGGAGAAGCCATCTTTATAAAATGCGATGTATCGAAAAACAGCGACGTGCAAGCCATGATGGATCAAATTGTAAACACCTTTGGCCGCCTGGATTACGCCTTTAACAACGCCGGCATTGAGGGTGCCTCTGCCCCTACCCACGAAGTAACCGAAGAAAATTTCGATAAGGTCATTGGCGTAAACGTGAAGGGCGTGTGGTTGTGTATGAAGTATGAAATTCCGCTTATGCTTCGGCAGGGCAAGGGTGCCATCGTCAACTGCTCTTCCATAGCCGGCGTCATCGGTTTTCCGGGCATCCCCATATACACGGCCTCCAAGCACGCAGTTATTGGCCTCACCAAAACTGCCGCCTTGGAGTATGCGCAGTCGGGTGTACGGGTTAATGCCGTTTGTCCGGGTGCCATACAAACTGCCATGATCGACCGCTTTCTGGAAAAGAACAATGTAACACGAGAGGCTATGGTAGCGGGGGAACCCATCGGACGTTTTGGGGAGCCGGAAGAGATTGCCGAGGCTGTCATATGGCTCTGCTCCGACGCTTCTTCTTTTACGACCGGACATGCACTGGTAGCAGATGGAGGCTGGGTGGCGAGGTAATTCCAACAGGAATAGGGCATGGTTATACTGGAATTGGCAAAAACCACCTGCAGCATGGTACTTGCCCCGGGCTAACTATACCTGTTCTGTACACATCCTGGTTTTTAGCTGCAAACTCCTCTGACTGAAAAGCACTTAAAGTATAGAAAATCAGTAAGCTGTTCTACCCCTGTTTTTTTATGCGCTTCGATGTAAAAGCCGCACTACAGGAGGTACTGGAAGAGGTGATGGGGCAGGCGGAGGCGAAGTATAAAGAGTGCAGCGGTAAGCGGTGCAGGTTGCTGCCTGTACTGCTTGCTCTTTTCGGTAACAAAGTATAAAAGCCTTTCCATCACCGGAAGGGCTTTTATACTTGTTGCTCCTGTTACGCTACAACTCGACAGCATTAAAGGTATCCCCCTGCGACACATCGCCTGTCTCGAATCCTTTTCGAAACCAGCGCACCCTTTGAGCAGAGGTGCCGTGGGTAAAGGAGTCAGGTACCACTCTTCCGGTAGCTTGCTTCTGAAGGCGGTCATCGCCGATGGCGCTGGCTGCATTCAGGGCTTCTTCCAGGTCGCCTGGCTCCAAAAAACCTGTTGCCCGTTGGGTGTGGTGCGCCCAAACCCCGGCATAAAAATCGGCTTGTAACTCTACTCTGACCATCAGTTGGTTAAACTCTGCTTGGGATAATTTGCCCCGCAGGGCATTTACCTGATCCATGGTACCGGTGAGTTTCTGAACATGGTGCCCTACCTCATGCCCCACCACATAAGCCTGCGCAAAGTCTCCTGCAGCACCAAGCTTGTGTTCCATTTCACTGAAAAAGCTTAGATCGATGTATAGCTTTTCATCGCCGGGGCAGTAAAAGGGACCGGTGGCAGATGAAGCTAGTCCACAAGCTGAGCTTACCTGCTCTGAGAACAGCACCAGGGTGGGCTCCCGGTAACCTTGCATGATCTTGTTCCAGACGTCTTCTGTGTCTGCCAGCACAACGGCCGTCTGCTCGGCCAGCGCCTGCTCTTCCGGGCTTGGCTGGTAGTCTGTTGTCTGTGCAAACTGCGGTTCCCCTCCCACAAATTGCTGCAGGAGCGCCAGGGGGTTAGTCCCTGTCAGGAAAAACACCAGCGCCAGCACAGCCACAATCACCAGGCCTGCCTTAGAGAAGAGGAGGCGGAACAATGGGACAAGCAGCATGGGGTTGATACCTCTGCCCCCACCTCCGAAACCGCCTGCTGCCTGACCTCTACGGTCTTCAATATTGGTGCTTTTTCTTCTGCCTCGCCATTTCATAACTTCTGACATTAAGGAATGTGAGTGGAAGTAGTTTTATACTTCCACTCACTTCGGGTGCATACTTCTTTCAGAAAAGTATAACGGTGGGCAGCTTCACCAGGATGTCTTATTTTTTCAATATCCTGGTGCCATAGCCTGCAGCACCGCCCTTGCCTAAAACTTGCTGGCTCCAATACTTCGGAGCGCGGTTGATTAGCCCCAACTGCGACGCATGCGTAAGTCTAACTGTGGGAGTACAAATATTCGTCTTATACTACAATCAACAAGTATGGCTTCGAAAAAGATAATCACGGTTTTTGGTGCGACGGGCGCCCAGGGTGGCGGGGTTGCACGGGCAATTCTTCAGGACAGCAACAGCGAATTCGCGGTACGCGCCATCACCAGAGATACCAACTCTGAGAAGGCCACGGCACTTGCCGCCCTGGGAGCGGAGGTGGTAGCAGCCGACATCGACGACAAGGAAAGTATAAACCGTGCGTTGCAAGGCGCCTACGGAGCTTACTGCGTTACGTTCTTCTGGGCGCACTTCTCCCCGGAGAAGGAGTATGCCGAAGCCAAAAGTATGGCAGAGGCCGCCAAAGCAGCAGGCCTGCAGCACGTGATTTGGTCTACGCTGGAAGACACGCGCCAATGGGTACCGCTGGACGACGACCGCATGCCCACCCTGCAGGGCAAGTATAAAGTGCCGCACTTTGACGCCAAGGGCGAAGCCGACCACCTGTTTACGGAGCTGGGCGTGCCCACTACCTTCCTGCGCGCGTCCTTTTACTGGGACAACTTCATATACTTTGGCATGGGCCCGAAAAAAGGACCGGACGGCAAACTATACTTAACCCTGCCCATGGGTGACAAAAAAATGGCCGGGATAGCCTCAGAGGATATCGGGAAGTGCGCCTACGGGATTTTTAAAAGAGGGCAGGAGCTGATCGGTAAAACGGTGGGCGTTGCCGGCGAACACCTGACCGGCCAGGAGATGGCCGCGGCCTTTTCCAAAGCCCTGGGTCAGGAGGTTTTGTACAACAGCGTGTCCCCGGAGACGTTCCGCAGCTTTGGCTTCCCCGGCGCCGATGACCTGGGAAACATGTTCCAGTTTTACCGCGACTTTGATGAGGTGTGCAACAGCGTCCGGGATGTTAGCCTCTCCAGGGCGCTGAACCCCGAGCTGAAGTCCTTTGACGTATGGCTGGCCGAAAACGCCGCCCGCATTCCGCTGGAGTAAAGTATAAATCCGCTGGCTGAGGTACGAGTGCTGGACGTGCTACGGGTTTGTATCAGAGAAGTATGCGTGTGGACATTCTGTTTCTGTAATACTGCTTCAGGCCTTCGTTCACGCTGTAGCGGCAGCCATGCAGGTAAGTATAACGCCTCTTCTGATATCAGATAACCAACCGGACACCGCCCATTTCCTGCAATCCGTAGGGGAAACGGTCGCCGGGCGAACCAATGAACATGAAATTTTTCGGTATCCCCCATTTATTGGAGAGTTCCTGGACCAGCTTCGGCCCGAAATGTCCCCGGAGGATCACAAAGTCCACCTCGAGCTCCGGGTAAGCCAGGTCCAGCACCTCCACCTCGTGCATCAGTTTTTTGGGAGGTGCCTCCCCCTCCTTCAGCACGTTCACGATCTTGATACGGTTGGTGTGCTCATTCTCCACGATGTAGCGCATCACCTTGTTGATGTTGGCGATGTTGTCGCCCCTGGTGAAGAAGACAAATTGCTGTGATCTGATCCGGTGGATCAGGCGGATTACTTTGCGCGAGGTAAAAGGAAGCCTTTTGTTTAGCTGCTGCTCTATTTGCCGCAGCAGGTAGGCCACGAAGATGAGCAGCTCGATCCGGTAGAGCATGATGAAGACCACGGCAACCGTCGGGATGAAGTACTCCAGGAATACCCACACATAGGCCGGATTCAGAATAGCATTTCCTGCCAGCGCCGCCAAAACCGCCGAAATAGCCACGAACAGCACCAGCGCGGAAGCGCGGACCGGACGCGGCAGCCGGTTCCTGCGAAACTTAAGCAGGATGTTTCCTAGCCCGAACAGGGCCATCACAGACAGGAAGGAGATGGTATACACACCTGCCAAAGCCCCGATGTCGCCGCGTGTGATGAAGAGAATGGAAACGCACAGCAGGAAAAAGCTTATCATGATAAGGTAAGCGGAGCCTCTTTTGTTCATCTTCAACAGAAACTGGGGCAGACAGCGGTCCAGTGTCATGCGCTGCACCAGCCCTGTCATCCCAACATAGGAAGTCAGCACGGCCCCGCTCAATACCAGGGCCGCATCCACCGAGATAAGCACGGCAAGCCAACTGCCCCCCGCCACTTCCCCCAGGTAAGCCAGCAAGGCAGTCTGGTTTTCGACAGAAGCTGCGATGGGAATGATGGCGACGGCCAGAAAGGCGGTAAGCGGGTTAAAGATGGTGACCGCCAGCCACATGTTGCGCAGGGTTTTGGGGAAAACGCCCGGTGCCTGCTCCTCCACGAAGTTAGCTGAACTCTCAAAGCCGGATATCCCGAGCATGGCAGCCGCGAAGCCGAAAAACAGCGCCTTCCATATACTTCCTTCCAGCGGCTGACTATAATTAAGGGCAAGTGTACCGAACCCCTGGCTGAAGAGGTAGAAGAAGCCGACCAGCACCAAAAGCGTCAGGGTGGAAATATGCGTGATGAAAATAATGATCGCCACAATAGAGGACTCGCCGATGCCCATAATGGTCAAGCCCATGAACAGGGCCAGAAGGCCGATGGTAGCATACAGGATGGGAAGCCCTTGCCAGAAGTGGTGCACGTAATGCATCGCCTCGCTGGCCGAAATAACCGCTGTGGCCATGTAGGAAAGCAAGGTAAGGCATGCCGCCAGCGAGGCGGTACTTTTACTGGTGGTATTGAGTAAGGCGTTGTAGGCACCTCCGTTCAAGGGCAGGGCGCCCACCACTTCGCCATAAATACTGCGGAACAAAAACAGCACCCCTCCCACCATCAGGAGCGCTACCCAGGCGTACTGGCCGGCATAAATGATGGCCAGCGCCGATACATACAGGCAGGAAGAAGTGATATCATTCCCGCAGATGGCTGTGGCCGCCAGCTCTTTCAGCTTAGGCGGGTGCGATGGAGCTACGGCGGTAGAAGTGTCCTGCTGCATAGGGCTGTAAAATACCCTACAGTATACGGCCCGGCAAGCTGATGCAGCTTAAAAATCACCCGCTAATTAACTGTCCAGGTAGTTGTTACCTTTGGCCTTCCCCATCCAACACAAAAAATCTCGCTATTGCCAGTATTCCGACATGGAAAAGGGAAAAAAGGGCATCATGACCTCTCCTTTCACAGAGATTCCTTACTTGGCAGTATACTTTAATACACAAAATGGCATCCTGGTTGTGTAACGGTGAAGGAAGAACAGCAGGACTTTTCCTGAGATAAGGCCCGAAAAGGCTTAGGATTTAGAGCCAAGATGTGCTGACATTCAGCGTTAAGTATGGATACTCAGAACTATCAACACAAGGAAGAGCATATTCAGGTATCCTGCTGCCAGGCACGCTCAGCCCGCTCCTTCAGGCCAATGAGCATCCGGCGCTCCATCAGGAAGTGAATCGGGTCCAGCAGCAAAAAGAGCAGCAGGCGCATTCCCCACCCATACCTTCGTCCGTGCGAACGTATCAGCAGGCGGCTTGTGTGGCTGTCAAGGGGTTTAAGCACGAAGGCTCCCCACCCTTTCAGCACCAAGTAGTGGTTTTCCTCCAGGGCCACTACCGGCAGCAGTGGCTTGTCGCCATACACCTTTTTAGATGCCAGCCTAATGGTATCGCCGGCCTTCAAATGCTGCCACTCCGGCACAACGCGGTTTGTATTATGAATGTCTGCGGCCACCAGGTTCTCGAGGAAAGAGTAACTGTAGAAGCCTGCCTTATCCTGCCCGATTTGTTTGAGCCAGGGCCATACTGCTTGTACCGGAGCCTGTATTGTGATGGCATGGTTTGCCGAGGCATGATCCATCAACTCATCCCCCGGCAAGGGCTGAGCTATTTCATCTGCCGTGGCTCCCCATTGCAGGTACCAGCGGCGCGCGGCTGCAATCAAGGCAACATACCCCACAAGGGCTGTCGCTGTGAAAACAAGTTTCTGGCTTAAATTTTCCTTTTCCATACTTCCCACTACTTGCTGCTACTCAGGTTTTGTTGCTGCATCCGGTCCCTGATGCCACCACACCGGACAAAGCATCCGGTTACTCACTTCGAATAAATCTTATTATATTTAATTAACGAAGCAGCATTCTCATTGTTCGCGAAGTATAACAGCATGCAATAAACCGACAATCAGCAGCTTGGTTGCACTTGAATGGCAGTTTGATGCGCTTGCTTCGTATTGCGGCTAAACACTCCCGACCACTATGGCAGAAATAACCGATAAGATAGAAGTTGTAAAATCATCTGGTGAGGTAGTCCCCTTCTCCCTACGCAAGCTGACATCCTCTCTGAGAAGATCAGGTGCCGATCCCGCCATGGTGGAAGAAGTGCTCCGGCAACTGGAACCGAGCCTGTACGAAGGCATATCCACCAAGAAAATATACCGGCTGGCATACGCTATCCTAAAAAAGCTTTCCAAAAGTACCGCTGCGCGCTATAGCCTAAAGCGGGGCATCATGGAGCTAGGGCCAAGTGGCTTTCCTTTTGAGAAATTCATAGCGGAAATCCTGAATTCCCAGGGCTACAGCACACGTATAGGAGAGTTTATAAACGGCCACTGTGTACGTCATGAAATAGATATTGTAGCCACCAAAGAAGGGCGGACCTATATGATTGAGTGCAAGTTTCATAACCTGCTGGGCACCAAGAGTGATGTGAAGGTTCCGATGTACATCCATTCCCGGTTTAAGGATGTGGAGAAAGTAGAGCTGACGGGTAATGAATTTGACGTACGCTTTCACCAGGGATGGGTGGTGACCAATACCCGCTTCACCGACGATGCCATACGGTATGGCACCTGCATGAACATGCACCTGGTTGGGTGGGACTTCCCTGCTAAAGGAAGCCTGAAGGATTTGACGGATGTATTTGAGCTATACCCGTTAACCTGCCTTACCACACTCACGAAGGCTGAAAAGCAGCATCTGCTGGAGCAGAACCTGGTCCTCTGCAAAGAGTTGCTTTCCAATGAGTCCCTGCTGCTCAAAGCTGGCATCAGGCACCACCGCCTGGATGGCATTATGCAGGAAGTAAGAAGCTTGTGCGGCCATACCCAGGTATAGCCTGGGCTATGGTTCATTCTCGGTTTTTGTCACCTTGAAAGAATCTTGGTTGCAAGTAGCAAAGGCTTAATCTACGGGGATAGAGGCCCTCTTTATCAACCAAGTTTCTTGACGGAATGACAGTAGCCTTTGGGTTTGAATTTTAAGGTGAAAGGCCCCCACCCAAGTATAGGAGGGGCTATCGTTCACCCCCGCAAGTATAGTTCTTTGATGCTGCATCAGTATTGAAACAAGTAATCCTGAAAGTATGGAAGGAAGCCCTGGCAATATCTTACGCCTCCGGAGACTAGGTATAGACACGCATACCGAGAACATGATTTTTGTGCGGGCCGATTCGCAGGTATGCCGGTCGGAAGGCTTTACGGCCAGCACCCGGGTGGAGGTCATTTTTGAGGCCAGGAGCATCATCGCCACACTGGTGGTTATCTCCTCCGACCTGCTGCACGACGGGGAGGCCTCGCTGTCGGATTATGGTTTTGAGAGCCTGCTGGTGCAGGAGGGAGACCTGGTAACCATCGAGCACCTGCGCCCCATCCGCTCCTTCAGCCACGTCAGGGCCAAAATGTTTGACAGGAAATTCAACGAGCGCGCACTGCAGGAAATCGTTTCCGATATCATAAAGGGCTTTTACTCCCATATAGAGATCGCTGCCTTCGTGACGGCCTGCTCCGGCGATAACCTGGCACTGGACGAGGTGATATACCTTACCAAGGCCATGATTGAATCAGGCTCCAGGCTAAGCTGGCACAAGCCCCTGATCATTGACAAGCATTGCATTGGCGGCCTGCCGGGCAACCGCACTACCCCTATCGTGGTACCCATCATTGCCGCGGCTGGCTTAACCATCCCCAAAACATCCTCCAGGGCCATCACCTCCCCCGCCGGTACCGCCGACGTGATCGAGACCATGACGCCTGTCAACCTGACGCTGGATGAAATTCAGAAAGTGGTGCAGCAAGAGGGAGGCTGTATGGTTTGGGGCGGCACCGTCAAGCTAAGCCCTGCGGACGACGTGATCATCTACGTTGAAAAGGCGCTCGATGTGGACAGCCCGGGGCAGATGATTGCCTCTGTTCTTTCTAAAAAAGCCGCTGCGGGTTCTACCCATACTATCATCGACATTCCGGTAGGCGAAACCGCAAAAGTACGAACCAAGGAGGAAGCCTTTCTGCTGGAGTATTACTTACGGGCTGTGGGCCTCTCCATCGGGATGGAAGTGGAGGTGCTGATAACGGATGGCTCCCAGCCCGTAGGGCGCGGCATTGGTCCGGCGCTGGAAGCATTGGATGTGCTGTCCGTGCTGCGCAACGAACCCGATGCGCCAAAAGACCTGAAAGACCGCGCTTTGAAAATAGCGGGCCTGATGCTTGAGACGGCCAGCGTGGCAGAAAAAGGAAAAGGCTATGCACAGGCACAGGAGATACTGGAGAGTGGCGCTGCGCTGGCAAAGTTCTACAGCATTTGCCACGCGCAGGGAGGCTTTAAAGAGCCGGTCACAGCACCGCTCCGGCATAACATTCCTGCCCAGGCAAATGGCTTCATTACCAAGATAGATAACCGCAAGTTGGCAAAAATTGCTAAACTCGCCGGTGCGCCCACATCACCGGGAGCGGGGATACTCTTTAAAGCTCCTATCGGAACCGAGGTACAGCAAGGGCAGCCCCTGCTGACCATTTACGCGGAGACGCAGGGCGAGCTAACCTACGCACTCGAGTACCTGAACAGTGTCAGGGATGTTATACAAATTGCCCCGGAAGTATGAAACAGCTCCTTTTTGCATTACCCGGAAATGAGAAACTAACGGACTCGCTGGCAGCCATACTAGGTGCCGAGCGCGGCCAAGCTGAGATCAGGCCCTTTCCGGATGGGGAAACTTACATTCGGATCCTCAGCGAAGTGAAAGGCAGGCAGGTTGTGCTGGTGTGCACGCTGCACCATCCCGACGAAAAGCTACTGCCTTTATACTTGCTTTCCCAAACCTTGCGTGAATTAGGAGCTCAGCATGTTTGCCTGGTGGCTCCCTACCTTGCCTACATGCGCCAGGACAAGCAGTTCAAGTCAGGAGAAGGCATCACATCCCGGTACTTTGCGAAGCTGATCTCAAGTATAGCTGACAGTCTGTTTACCATTGACCCGCACCTACACCGTTTTCACGGTTTACAGGAGCTTTATACTATACCTGCGCTTGCCCTGCATGCGGCCCCCTTGCTGGCCGACTGGGTGAAACAGCACGTACCGAAGCCTATCCTTATCGGCCCCGATGAAGAAAGTATGCAGTGGGTAAGCGAGGTGGCAGGACTGGCAGAATTTCCCAGCCTGGTGCTACAGAAAACGCGCCTGGGCGATAAACACGTAGAGGTATCCCAACCTGTCCTGGTACAGTATAAAGATCATACCCCTGTGCTTGTGGACGACATTATCTCGACGGCACGCACGATGATCGAAACGATACAACAGTTGAAAAAACTGACCAGCATCAGCCCCGTCTGTATTGGCGTGCATGCGGTATTTGGAGCAGGTGCCTACGAGGCCTTACAGAGCGCGGGTGCTGCCAAAGTAGTCACCTGCAACACCATCACCCATCCATCCAACGCTATTCGCGTGGATGCGATTCTGGCAGAGGCTATAACTGCTGACAGTTTTTAGAAAGTATAGAAAACCTGATGCTCTCAACCGGAGGCAGTTGAACATGCGTATCTCCAAATTACGTGCAAAATTAAAAGCCCAGCACCCTGGTCTTCCAACACATTATACTTCTGCAACTTGAACCTGTCAAAGTATACCTTCTTCCCGCACGCCATAAGCACTTAAAACGGAATAGGAGGCAGCTTACGTGGAATGCTGCCTGCGTTCCTGAGGCATGCCTTCTGCCAGCTTAAAAATATCCCCCAGGGTATAGATGTGCACGCCCGGCACTGCGGCGATACCGGCGTTCACCATGGCTTGCGCCACCACCCTATCCTCGTAAGGCCTGTACTTGCCCGCCAGCCCCACTTTATCGAGCAGGTGCAGCACCTTGTAGGCAGCCACTTCCCCGAAACGGCTTTCGTCACGGTGGCCGTGCAATAGGCCGGGCTGCAGGATGTTGATACTCTGGAAACCAAGCTTTTTTACAGCCTCCTCCAGTGCTCCCTTCATGCGGGAGTAGAAGATCAGGGATTTGGGGTTGGCGCCTGACGAGGAGACGAGCACATAGGTCGGCACTCCGTTCTGGGTGGCGGCTTCTGCAAATTTGAACTGGTAGTAGTAGTCTACCCTATACTGCTGATTCTGTCCACCGGCCTGCTTCAGGGTAGTGCCGAGCGAGGAAAAGAGCACATCCCCCTTCACCAGGTGCTGCCATTCCTCAGGCGCATCAAAGTTGATGAGGTGCTCCTCCAGTTTGGCATCCGCTATGCCCAGGGGCCGCCTGCCAAACACAATTACTTTATGAAAGCGGCTGTCTGCCAGCAACTGTTGCACGAGCTGCTTTCCCACCAAACCTGTTGCGCCAATAACGAGTGCTGTTTTCATTACCATTATTTTTCTAGTGTCATGTTATAACGCCTTACTCGCGCCCTTGTTTTCAAACAAAGTAAACTGCCCGGCATCATTTTAGACTTTTGCCCTAACCCGGCCAGGTAGCTAAGCTATTTTAGCCCCTCCCTACTTCACCTGTGTAAGTATCAATTGCCCTGATACCCTTTAATCTGATAATTATTAGTCAAACCTCCTTTTTCAGGCATATCTACATCAATTTTGCTATATTTCCTTCTACGATTTGCAATGGCTGAACCAACTGATGGGTACACTATAAGCAGCAGACCGAAACCCCTGGATGAAGGTGTAGGACCGGGAACAGGTAGTATGCGCGTAAAATGACCTGTACTATGCAAAATGGAGGTCATTTGGCAAGTAGCTACATCATACTTAGCCGTAGAAACAAAAAGGCGCAACCAACAACTATAAACTTCAACCAACTATATACTTGCCCTTCTACTATTCATACAATGAAAGCAACACAAGCCCCTCCCCTCCCGCTTTACTACCTGCATCGATTCGGCTTATTCCTGTTTATACTTTGTATAGCGGCATGTCGCGGCAACAACGACGAACTCAGGTTGAAAAGCAAAAATTTCGAACAGGAAATCAACCGGGAGCAGAACCTGGTGTTCACCTTCGACAAGGACCTGGTAGGCGACTCGCTGCTGAACAGATGGGATAGCATTCCCTACCTAACCATCACACCCAAGGTGGCCGGCAAGTATAAATGGACAGCGCCGAACGAACTGGTGTTCTCGCCGGACAAGCCCTTTGCCCCTACTACAGACTACAGAGCTGAACTGACCGAAAACCTGCTCCAGCACGCCGCCACCAAGTATAAAATTCCGGCCGGACAAGGCTTTACGTTTCATACGCCCTACCTGAGGTTGCAACAGGTAAAAAGCTATTGGGTCGCAAACGAGAACAGTCCGAACCAACTGGAGGCCAGTCTGCAACTCGACTTTAACTACCCGGTGCTGTTCCAGGAGCTGCGGGAGCACTTGAAAGTTTATGCGGGCACCAAAGAATTGCCCGTAGAGTTGACCAGCGGCAACCGCGACAACATCACTATCCGCGTGAAAAATGTGGAGGGGCAGCAAGACAAGGAAATTCCGCTGCGCCTGAGTATAGCTAAAGGCCTGAGCGTGTCCGGTAGCACCAACCAGACCGACCATACCATCGAGCGGGATATCCTCTTGCCGAGCCGTCAGCGCATGATGGTTTCGGAAGTAATTACGGCCTTAGAAGAGGGTCAGGAGCGCATCTACATCCTCACCACACAGCCTGTTACCAACAGCAACATTGGCAATTTAATAGAGGTCAGTCCGCGACGGGAGTATACCGTGGAGCGCCTGCAAAATGGCCTGGTGCTGAAAGGCAATTTCAACCAGAGCAGCACCTACACCCTCACCCTCTCCGGCGACCTGATGGGTATGGAAGGCAAACCGATGGGGCGGCCTTACCGGCACAGTGTCACCTTTGCCAGCGTGGAACCCGATATCAGCTTCGTTAGCGGCAAGAGCGTTTACCTCAGCAGCCAGGGCGCCCGCAACCTCGCCCTAAACCTGAACCAGGTGCCGCGCATTAAAGTGAGCATCAGCAAAGTATACGAAAACAACATTCTGCACTACCTGCGCGAGGGCAAAATGTACGACGGCTATTACGACGAGGAGACCGAGGAATACTACTCCAGCTCTTACTACGACGTGAACGAGAACAACGGCAATACGCTTTTTGAGCGGGAGTACAACACCGAAAGCCTGCGCAAACAGGGCAGTTCTTACCTGCTCAACCTCAACCTGAACGACCTCGACTTCGACAGCCAGTTCAAAGGCTTGTACGTCATCACTGTGGCCAGCACCGACAAAAACTGGCTGAAGGATTCCAAAATCGTGTCGGTGTCGGATATTGGTCTGATTGCCAAACAGGGCAAAAACGAGGTGGTGGTGTTTGCCAACTCCATCCGCGAGGCCACTACGATGGAAGGTGTTGAGATTCGCTTCATCAGCACCAACAATCAGGTGGTGCACCAGGGCACGACCGATAAAGACGGGGTGGCCCGTTTCAGCAACATCAGCAACAATGCCCCGGACTTTAAGATGGGGATGATTACGGCCCGCAAAGGCGATGACTTTAACTACATGCCCTACAGTCAGACGCAGGTAAATACTTCGCGCTTTGAGGTGGGTGGCAAACGCCTGAATGACCTGAACTACGACGCCTTCATCTACGGCGACCGCGACCTCTACCGCCCCGGCGATACGATTCATGTTAACACGGTGGTGCGTACGCCGGATTGGAAAACAGTGGCCGGGTTGCCCATCAAGGTGAAACTGCTTTTACCAAACGGAAAGGAATACCGCAGCACCAAAGGCAAACTCAACAAACAGGGCGCCAGCGAAACCAGCTTTATATTGAACGGAGCGGCCGTGACGGGCACCTATACTTTGGAAGTATACTCGGGTAACGATGTGCTGCTGAGCGCCAAAAAAATCGGTGTAGAAGAGTTTATGCCCGACCGCTTGAAGGTGACGGCTACGCTGAACAAGAGTACTTACAATGCCGGCGAGAAGCTTATACTCAACCTGACTGCCCAAAACCTGTTCGGTCCGCCCGCTGCCAACCGCAACTACGAAGCCCAGCTGAGCCTCAAAAAGAAAACCTTCGAGGCCAAGCGCTACCCCGATTATACCTTCGATATCCATACCTCCGGCTCCATCAACATCCAGACCAGCACCCGCCAGGGGGAAACCGATGCGCAGGGCAAAGGACAGGAAACCTTTGAGCTGGAGGATTTCCAGGATATCGGTTTGTTGGACGGCTCGCTTTACACCACTGTTTTTGATGAAAGTGGCCGTCCGGTTAACCGCCTCAACAAGTTTGACGTGAGCACGCAGCAGGCCTTCTTCGGCATCAAAAATTTTGATGATTACGTGAGCACCCGCCGTGCGATGAACATTCCGCTTATTGCCCTTGACCGCAAGGGCTCACCGGTTTCCACCACGGCCCGCGTGCAGTTGGTGCGCTATACCTACGAGTCGGTGATAGAGCGCCACAGCGAGGAGTATAACTATAAATCGCAGCGTAGAGAGAATGTTCTTATCAGCCAGAACATCGCTATACCTGCCTCGGGAGCTACGTTCAACTTCACACCTGTATCGTCTGGTGAGTACGAAATACGGGTGATGCGGCCTGGTGCCTACAACTACGTAGCGCAGGAGTTTTACGCCTACGGCTGGGGCGATACCGAAAGCACTTCCTTTGCCGTGAACACCGAAGGCGAGGTGGACATCTCGCTGGATAAGGAAAAGTATGAAGTAGGCGAGCAGGCCAAAATCCTGTTCAAGTCACCATTTGCCGGAAAAATTCTGGTAACAGTGGAGCAGAACAACGTGTTAAGCCACTACTACCTTAAAACCGACAAGAAAGCCGCCTCACTCACACTGCCTATCAAAGACGAGCATCTGCCAACGGCCTACATTACCGCCATCGCGCTGCGCCAGGTAAAGGACAACCAGATGCCGCTCACCATTGCCCGCGGGTTTAAGCCTTTGACAGTGACCAAGAAGAGCACAAAACTAGACGTCGCTATACTTGCCCCGGAGGCGTCCCGCTCTAACAAAGTACAGCAAGTGAAGGTGAAAACGGTTCCTAACGCGGAGGTGACACTGGCTGTGGTGGACGAAGGCATTCTGCAGATTAAGGATTACCAGACACCCGACCCGCACTGCTTTTTCTACCAGAAACGGGCGCTGGAGGTGACGGGCTATGACTTGTACCCCTATCTGTTTCCAGAGTTAGGCAGTCGCTCCAGCACGGGCGGCGACGGCTACGACTTGGCCAAACGCATCAATCCGCTGACCAACAAACGGGTAAAATTGGTGTCATTGTGGAGCGGTCAACTAAAGGCAAACGGCAACGGCGAGGCCACCGTGAACGTGCGTATACCTGAGTTCTCGGGAGCCTTGCGCATCATGGCCGTGGCTTACAAAGACAATGCTTTTGGCTCTTCGGAGAAGATGATGCGCGTATCGGACCCGGTGGTGGTTAGCACGGCGCTTCCTCGTTTTGTGAGCCCTCGTGATACGATACTGGTGCCGGTCACACTGAGCAATACCACAGCCACCAAAGCCACAGCCGCCAGTACCATCACCGTGACAGGTCCGTTGCGTGTGGTGGGCGAAGCAAAAAAATCAGCAAGTATAAATCCGAACGCGGAGGCGCAGGTAACCTATAAACTCGTAGCAACGCCCGCCATTGGGCAGGCAACGGTGAAGGTACAGGTCAATACGCTGAACGAGTCGTTTGCCAGCAACACCGACATCACCGTTCGCCCTATCGCGCCGCTAACCAAAGTAACGGAGGCCGGAAGTATAAAAAATGGCGCCACGGCCGACATCAAGCTGGCTAACGACTTTATACCTTCCTCCGTGTCGGCCAAGTTGGTGGTAAGCCGCTCGCCGCTGGCGCAGTTTACCGATGATATTACGTTCCTGCTGCGCTACCCGCACGGCTGCCTGGAGCAGACGACTTCCACGGCTTTTCCACTTTTATACTTTACCGACCTGGCCCGCTCGCTGAACCAGGAGCAACAAGGCCGCACGTTTAACCCGAACTACCTGGTACAGGAGGCCATCACCAAAATTGAGCTGATGCAGCAGTACGACGGCGGATTCACTTACTGGCCCGGCGCCACTTACACCGACTGGTGGAGCAGCACCTACGCCACACACTTCTTGCTGGAGGCCAAAAAAGCCGGCTTCCCGGTAACGCAGGAGGTGCTGGACAAGGCCCTGCGCTACCTGCAGCAAAAGGTAAAAGGCAAGGCCTTGGAAGAGTACCGCTACTACGACGCCAAGCGCCAGGTGCAGAGCAAGTACATTGCCGCCCGCGAAACGACTTACTCGCTCTATGTGCTCAGCATAGCCGGCCAGGTGGATTGGTCTACGATGAACTACTACAAGGCCAAGCCGGAACTGCTGTCGCTGGATGCGCGCTACCTGCTTGCCAGCACGTATGCCCTGAACGGCAGCCGCGAGAGCTTCAACCAGATTTTGCCCCGCTCCTTCTCCGGCGAAACCTCAGTGCGTGCCCTGGACGGCAGCTTCTACTCCCCGCTCCGCGACATGGCCATCTCTCTGAACAGCTTGATAGAAGTGGACCCGGACAACCCGCAGGTTGGCACCATGGCGCGGCATTTATCAGAAGAACTGCGCTCCAAACGCTGGTACAACACGCAGGAACGCGCTTTTGCGCTAATGGCTTTGGGCAAGCTCTCGAGCAGAAACCAGGGCAACCAAACCGCGCAGGTATACCAGAACGGCAAGCAAATCGGCACCTTCACCGGCAAAGACCTGACCCTGACGAGCAACATCGGCAGCGGGCCAATCAGCATACGCGGCAAGGGCAACGGCAGCCTGTATTATTTCTGGGAACTGGAAGGCACTAGTCAGAGTGGCGATGTGAAGCGCGAAGACAATTACCTGAAAGTGCGTAAAACCTTCTTCGACCGAAATGGCAAAGAAATCACGAACAATACTTTTCGGCAAAACTACCTGGTAATCGTGCGCGTGGAGCTGCAGTCACTGGACGGCAGAAGTATACCCAACGTGGCCATCACCGACATGCTGCCGGCCGGTTTCGAAATAGAAAACCCGCGCCTGATGACCGCCCGCGAGTTCAGTTGGTTGGAGGCTCAAAAACCCGCCACACCGGATTACATCGACATCCGTGACGACCGGATAAACCTTTACGCTACCGCCAAACCGGAGCAGCAGTACTTCTTCTACCAGGTGCGCGCGGTGTCAAAGGGTACCTTCCAGTTAGGCCCGATTGGGGCAGATGCCATGTATAACGCAGAGTACCATAGCTATTCGGGGGGAGGCGTAGTGAGAGTGAGGTAACCCTCTACTGTCATTTCGAACGCAGTGAGAAATCTGAATTATTTGGGGTCATGAAGCAATCATGGTCGAAAATCCAGAGTAGCGCCAACTGTCCCCTTGAGGGGACTACAGGGGTGTTTACACCTGCGGGGAAAATACATAAAGGTTCAGGACTAGTGTTATACCTCAAAAAAATAACACCCCTATAATCCCCTCAAGGGGATAGTCTTCAAGAATAAAAGTCCCCCTTTGAAGGGGTTAGGGGGATGAAACCCAGGAGAGATAAACCAAATGCCAACACAAAACCAAAAGTATACCCCAATCCACCGGCTGCTAACCTATAGCAAGCCCTGGCTGAAGTATACTTTATACTTTGTGTTGACCCTTTGCCTTGCCTTTGCTATTCTTAACCAACTCTACCCACTCAAGGTAAACGTCTCCTACTCCCCCGTCATCACGGCCTCCGATGGCAGCGTGATTAATGCCTTTCTGAGCCGGGACGATAAGTGGCGCATGCAGCTGGAGCCGGATGAAATCAGTCCGGTGCTGAAGAAGGCGGTGCTGCTGAAAGAAGACAAGTATTTTTACTACCACCCAGGCATCAACCCCTTTGCCATTGCCCGGGCTTTCTCAAACAACATCCTTCAAAACAGGAAAACCTCCGGTGCCTCTACCATTACCATGCAGGTGGCTAGGCTGCTTTATCCGCAGCAGCGCACGTATGCTAATAAACTCACCGAAATGTTCCGGGCGCTGCAGCTGGAGTGGTATTACAGCAAAGACGAAATCCTGCAGCTATACCTGAACCTGGTGCCCTTTGGCGGCAACATTGAAGGTGTAAAGGCTGCCGCTGTTCTATACTTTCAGCAGTCGCCCAGGCAGCTGAGCCTGGCCCAGGCGGTTACGCTGACTGTTATACCGAACAAACCTTCTTCGCTTCGGATTGGCGAGCAGAATGAAAGAATAGTTGAATTCAGAAATAAATGGCTACAATACTACTGGGAGCAAGAGGCTTTTCCGGCTGCGGAGATTGAGGATGCTTTGCTCGAGCCACTGGAAGCCCGCAGACAGGAAGCGCCCAAAGTGGCGCCGCACTTTGCTTACCGCATGTACCGCAGGTATAAGAATCAGCCCATCATCAAAACCACACTAAACCGGCAGGTGCAGGAGAAAGTGGAGCAGCTGGCCTACAACTATATGCAGCGGTTGCGCTACCAAAACATTCACAACGCGGCGGTGCTGGTCATCAACAATCAAACAAAGGCCGTGGAGGCCTACCTGGGTTCCGCTGATTTCAATGATTTCGCACACCACGGGCAGGTAGACGGTGTGCGGGCAGTTCGCTCACCGGGCAGCACCTTAAAGCCATTCCTCTATGCCACCGCTTTCGACAAAGGACTGCTCACGCCGAGAACCGTCATTACTGATGTACCCGTGGATTATGCCGGGTATCGCCCACAAAACTACTTCGGCAACTACAACGGCAACGTCACCATTGAGCATGCCCTGGCCACTTCGCTCAACGTACCAGCCGTAAAAGTGCTCGACCAGCTCGGCGTCTATACTTTTGTGCATAAGCTGAAGCAGGCAGAGTTTTCGCAGATGAAGCAGATGGGCAACCAGCTTGGCCTCTCTCTGATTCTGGGAGGATGTGATGTGAAGTTGGAGGAGTTGACCTTGCTCTACGCCGCTTTTGCCAAGCAGGGAAAGTATAGCGCTGCGCGTTGGCTGCAACAGGACACTACGCAAGCAGAAACGCAGTTACTTTCGCCCGCATCAACTTACATGGTGAGCCAGATTCTGACGCAGCTCACGCGCCCCGACCTGCCCCACAATGCCCACAACAGCCCGAACCTGCCCAAGATTGCCTGGAAAACCGGCACCTCCTACGGGCGTAAGGACGCCTGGAGCATCGGCTACAACAAAAAGTATACGGTGGGCGTTTGGGTCGGCAATTTCTCCGGCGAGGGCGTGCCCGAACTTAACGGCACCGACTCAGCCACTCCCCTCCTTTTCGACATCTTCAACAGCATTGACTATAACTCCGCTGACGGATGGTTTCAGCAACCAAAAAGCATTGGTTTAAGAGCGGTGTGCGCTGAGAGCGGCAACCCAGCCAACAGCTTTTGCAAAAACCAGTTGCTAGATACCTTTATACCTGGCATCTCCTACACCCAAAAGTGCAGCCACCTAAAAAAGATTGCCGTTTCCGCCGATAAAAAGTATAGCTATTGCACCAGTTGCCAGCCGGCGACAGGCTTTGTGCAGCAGCTTTACCCCAACCACGCCCCGGAACTGCTCACGTTTTACGATGCTGAGCGTATACCCTACCAGCAGATTCCGGCGCACAACCCAACATGTAGCCGCATCTTTAAAGAGTACGCCCCGGCTATCACCTCCCCGGCTTCCGGCATGGAGTATATTCTGGAGCGGGAGGAACACCAGCAACTGATGCTGCACAGCAACACCCACAACGAGGTAAAGCAGGTATACTGGTACATCAACGATAAATTTCTGCGCGCCACCGCCGCAAATGAGAAGGTGTTTTTTGAGCCGCAGCGGGCCGGCAGGTATAAAATATCCTGCACCGATGACCAGGGCCGGAATACGGACAGCTACATCACGGTCAGCTTTCTGTAAAGTATAGCGTTGCGATTTTTATACTTTGTCAGTCCAGCTATTTCCCCCAAAGCTGGAAGCCTCCGTTGACCCGGTTTAATTATCCACCTCTCGCAGGGCGGGGCGGGTATCCTGGCTGTCGCGCTTTTCATACGCAACCCGGAAGGCCGACAGATCTGGCTTATACTTACGCTCCCTTGCCAGTTCGTGCTGGTAAATAACCTGCCCCAGGCCGTGGAGGAAAGGATAGCCCAGGGTATCGTAGTCATACTTGCCATCGTTGATCACACCGTCGCTATTCACATATACCGTGGCCGATAACATGTACTCCACCTGGTTCTCAAAATCAACCACATACGACACGTCCGTCATGAAGCCATAGGACCAGCCCACCTTATTGAACACCCGCACCTGCTCTGGCATACGGTGGGTGCTGTCTCGGAAAAAGAACTTGACGTAACTGTCGTAAAAGGCCGCCGTGTCATACTTTGGGTATGGCGTTTCGGAGGGGTATTGGGACAAATAACGGTACAGGAAGCTGTAGTCGTCCTGCGTGAGGTTAAACCGTTGCTTTTTAGGCACCGAGGCTGGGAACATCACCGACTGCAGTAACTGCTGCATATCCTGCAGCGGCATGTTATTATGTATAGTAAAATCAAACGGGCCATTCACCAGGCTGTCGTTGCTGTCGAAGTGTGCATTTCCTAACTTTATCTCCTTGCTAAAGTCGATGGGGTTGGGGTTATAGGCGGCAGGCTGGCTATACTTAGTCGTGCCGTCTGGGTTTAAAAAGCGGACAGGGTTGGTGTGGCGGTTCTGCTCCGTAGTAAAGCCCATGAACTGGCGCACAATACGGGAATCCTTGTAGCCTTTGCGACGGAGGTTCTCGTTTATCTCCTGCTGGCCCACGAACTGGAAAAGGCGGTTGTACGGATCATTCTCACTGATCAGCAAGGCCCTTTTGATGAGGTGCGCTATCGAAGGCATTCCGCTTTCTGAGGAGGCATCTTCGTAAAGCGGCCGCTGCCCTACAAAGCTGCTGTCGAACACCACGGGGGTATTCTTGTCAATTCCTGCTTCACGGAGCGTGTTTAGTTTCTCCAGCGCCATAAAAGCCAGGGGCATCTTCACCGTGGAAGCCGGGTTAAAGTATAAATCCGGATCGTAGTTGAAGTAATAATTCCGGAAAGAGGGCTTGTTGTGCTTATCCCGGTTAATCTCCGTGTAAATGATTTGCACGCGGTATGCTTCCGGGTTGCTGAGCAGCTTGTTTACGTTTTCGTTGCCCGCGCTGCTGAGTATCTCCCGCAGGTGCTTATCGGTTTTTCGCTGAGACATAGCAGGTTTATGCAGGCATACCAGCACTGCGAGGAAAAGTATAATTCTTGCCATTTGATGAAGTTTGGGTAAGGGCCACGAACTAATCAGGGTAGTTTTTCAGAAATATATTACTTTCTATAGATGCGGCAAAAGCTCCTGTATTCCTTCCCTCCTAAGTTATCATATTTCGCCTATACTTTCACCTTGCTCCTCCCGGACTCGTATTGTCCTTAACCAAACACACCATTGATTACCCGGAAGTATAAAAGGCATCGCTGATGATTTACAAGCTACTGGTCGTGCTCACGTACTTTATACTTTACGTGACCTTGCTGCCGCTCTGGAGGCACACGGCCTGGTGGGTGCGTGGCCTGGATTTCCCACGCTTCCAGTTCATGCTGCTGGCCTTTTTCCTGCTGCTGGCAGACCTGTTTTTCCTAGATTTCTCAAATTTTAGTTCCTGGCTGATGGCTGGTGCGGCGCTCGGCTGCTTTAGCTTTCAGTTTGGCTGGATATTGCCCTACACCAGCCTCTTTCCTGTGGAGGTGAAACCGGCGCGGAACCGGTACGAGGCCAACAGCATCCGCGTGATCACGGCCAATGTACTGATGACAAACCGCAACGCCGACAGCCTGATAGCTATGGTTAAAAAGCATGAGCCCGACGTGTTGGTAACGCTGGAGACTGACCTGTGGTGGGAGCAACTACTGAGCGTGCTGGAAAAAGAGTACAAGTATACGATAAAATGCCCCCTGGACAACCGCTACGGCATGCACGTTTATTCCAGGCTGCCGATGGAAGATACGGCCATACAGTTCTTGGTTGAGCCGGATGTGCCCTCGATGCACGCGCTGGTGGAACTGCGATCTAAAGTGAAGGTGCGTTTTCATTTTCTGCACCCGGCCCCGCCCAGCCCCACCGAGAACCCGGCCTCCTCAGAGCGCGACGCAGAACTGCTGGTAGTGGGAAAGAGCGTGGCCGACGAAACGGACCCCATCATTATTACCGGCGACCTGAATGATGTGGCCTGGTCTGCCACCACACGGCTTTTCCGGAAAATCAGCGGCCTGCTGGACCCACGTATCGGGCGGGGCATGTTCAACACCTTCCATGCCGGCATCTTCTTTGCGCGCTGGCCCCTCGACCACCTTTTTCACAGCGAGCATTTCACGCTGGCCCATATCGAGAGGCTCCCATACTTTGGATCCGACCACTTCCCGATGCTGGTGGAGCTGGTATATGACGTGGCGCATGGAGCCGAGCAGGAAGGCCTGCAGGCGGACGAGGAAGATCACAGTTGGGCAGAAGCGAAAATGGATATGCATGAGGTGGAAGAATCGCATGTGCACGAGCCGGGGAAATAAGCTCACCAACTTCCGCACATTCACCCATCCACTGTAAGAAATGGAGCAGCAAAATCCGGGGCAGATTAGTATCTTACAGCAACCTTACGCTAAAGCAAGAAACTATGATCAAAACAACCGGGTGGAGGCTCTTTCTCCTGACATTTATACTTTTCTCCGCTGCCACCAGCAGCTACGGCCAGGTAGCGAAGGCCGAGGCAGAGATCAGGAACATCATGCAGCAGTATGACGTGGTGGGACTTTCGGTGGCCGTGGTGCAAAAAGAAGACATCGTCTACGCCAATTCCTTTGGGCTGAAGGACCTGGAAACCAGAACGCCGCTCAGCAACAGCGACATTTTTCGGATTGCCTCTATCTCCAAGTCGTTCACTGCTACGGCCCTGCAGCAGCTGGCAGAGGCCGGTAAATTATCGCTGGAGGATGATGTAAGTAATTTACTTGGATTTAAAGTAAGGAACCCCAGATACCCGGAGCGGGTCATCACCTTGAAAATGCTGCTTTCGCATACTTCCAGCATCAACGACAGCCAGGGATACTTCACGCTCAATTCGATCAACCCGGCCAAAAATCCGGAGTGGGAGAAGTGTTACAACAGCTACGCGCCAGGAACGGATTACCAGTACTGCAACCTCAATTTTAACATGGCTGGCACCATACTTGAAAAAGTGTCCGTAGAGCGTTTTGACCAGTACGTAAAGCACCACATCCTGGACCCGCTGGGCCTGTACGGGGGGTATAATGTTGACTCGCTGGACGGCAGCCGCTTTACTACACTCTACGCCTATAATCCCGACTCGAACAGCTTCTCCCCCTCCCCATCGGCCTATGCCCCGCGCCGGGAGGCCATCCGGAGTTATGTGATGGGCCAGAGCACCCCGATTTTCTCCCCTACCGGCGGCATGAAAATCTCCGCCACCGACCTGGCCAAGTACATGGCCATGCACCTAAACAAAGGCAAGTATAAAGGCACCCGCATCATCTCAAAAAAGAGTGCTAAGCAGATGCAGCAGGAAATTGCCCGCAACGGCTACGGCCTGGCCTTAACCACCGCGAAGGATCTTATTCCGGGCAAGAAACTGAAAGGACACACCGGCTCGGCCTACGGCCTCTACAGCGCCATGTTTTTTGATCCGAAACAGAAGTATGGCTTTGTAGTGATCACAAACGGCTGCAGTGCCCCGGACAGCGATGAGTATAACAAGGCCCTGGCCGCTACCATCAACAGCCTGTACCGGCATTTGATTGAGAAATAACTAATGTAGCCTGCGGCCTGGATTTATTCGAAACTGATTGGTTTACACTTTCCTTCAAGTTGTGGTGCACCTACCCCTATCTCTCTGTGGACAGGACCGGTTCATGCTACTCACAAGGCCTCAAAGCTAATTGTCATTCTGTTAAGAAACTTGGTGGAAGGGAGGTGAAGCTTCTGCTATTTGCAACCAAGTTCCTTTCAGGATGACAAAATAAAGGGATGAAACGACCCTGCCTCCGAGGAGAAGAAGTCCTGCCAGTGTCATATGATTCCCCTCTTTTGGGGCAGCCTAAATGCGGTTTCTGAGCTGGAAAGCAGAGATCTTAGGGTGTGTTTACACCTTTCCCAAGCGTACCCCGTCCTAGGTTTAAAAGCAAAGCCCCAGGCTTCATCACCAGCACACAGCATATTCAATTGCTTTTGTGCTCTTAGATGAAGCCCAGGGCTTTGTGAGTATTTCCGGCAGGCATTAATACTTTGCAAACCAAAGGTACCTGCCAAGAAGTATAAATGCCGCTTAAGCAGAATTTCGCTCGGCGTTGATGATTCCAAAGGAGCAGCGCACAACCAGCTTTTCGTATACTTTTTTGGCCTCTGTGGCCTGCTGTTCCTCCAGCTCCCTTATTTTGGCCAGGGCAAACTGCTGTACCGTGATCAGTGGCAGCTCAATGCGCTGGCGCATGTTAATCGAGAGCATGTCCAGGGGTTTGTCAGCCATCAGCGTGTCGGCCCCGGCCAGTAGCAACACATACTTCCTCGTGCGCTCATACTCTTCATAGATCTGCTTCCAGAGCGGCCCGTAGGTTGGATGCTCGGCCAGATAGGCAGTTACCGGGAAAAAGCACTTTTTCATAGCCATTTCGCAGTTATCGAGCAGTGTTTTAAAGTATAGCGAGCTCCTGTACAGCTGCTGCACCCGGGGCCAATCGCCTCGCTCGTGCAGCGCTTCAAGGGCCTTGCCCACACCGTAGTAACCGGGCAGGTTCTGCTTCAGCTGGCTCCAGGACCCCACATAGGGCACGGCGCGCAGGTCATCCAGGTTCAGTTTACCGGACTTGCGCTTGGAAGGGCGGCTGCCGATGTTGGCCTCGCCGTAGTAGCGCAGCGGGCTCACGTAGTTCAGGTACTCCAGGAAAACCGGATGGTTCTTCAGTTCAACATAGGCGTCATAGCTCACCTCAGAGAGTTCCTGCAGCAGCTGGTCATCTTTCTGAGAAAGGGTAAGTTGCTTGCGACTGAACAAGGTGTTGCTGATACCCGCGTGCAGCAGCTGCTCCAGGTTAAATTGCGCTGCATCCACAGAGCCGAAATTGGAGCTCACCGTCTGCCCCTGTATCGTCAGCTGAATCTCCTTATTGGCGATATTGCTACCCAGCGAAGCATAGAACTGCTGTGTCTTCCCGCCGCCACGCGCCGGAGGTCCTCCCCTGCCATCAAAGAAGACAACCTCTACGCCATAGTCGCGGCTAACTTTCGTCAGGTCCTCCTTGGCTTTGTAGATACTCCAGTTGGCCATCAGATAGCCGCCGTCCTTGGTGCCGTCCGAGAAACCAAGCATAATCGTCTGGACATTGCCGCGCCGCTGCAAGTGGCTCCTGTAGGCGGGCTGCTCATATAGTTCCCGCATCACACCGCCGGCATTCCGCAGGTCTGTAATGGTCTCAAAGAGCGGCACGATGTCCACCCGTATCTCCGCTGCCTGCCAGCCGGTGATTCGGAACAGGCCGTATACTTCCAGCACGTTCAGCGCGCTGGTACAGTGGCTGATAATGTAGCGGTGGCATCCCTCCTCCCCGTTGCGCTCCTGAATGGTGCGAATCACATCCACTGTCTGCAGCGTGTCCTGCAACAGTTCTTCGTCGGTAAAAATCTCGGCCGTTATACTTTCGCTTATGGCGAGCAGGGCGCTTATTTTTTCCTGCTCCGGAAGGTCCGCATAGTCCGCAGGCAGCAGGTTGGTACGCGCTGCCACTTGCTCGTACAAGTGTGCGTGAACTGATGAGTCCTGCCGGATATCCAGGGAAGCGAAGAACAGTCCGAAAAGCTCCACCTTGTGAATGAGTGCCTCCACCAGGCTCAGGAATAGGCTGTTGTGCTCCTCAAGCAGCAATTGCCGGATCTGTACGAGCGGCTCCAGTATGGCTTCCTGCTTCAAATCGAGTTTGTAACCAGGCACGAACAGGTTGTTGTACAGCTTGGCTTCCAGATCCTTTACAATGTCCTCCACTCCTTTAAACGTCAGCCTTCTGCGGAGCTGGCGAACATCGCGGTAGTAGGCCCTGATAACAGAACTGCGCAGCGCGTCGGCTACCTGCAGCGTGGTATCGGCTTTCACAAAAGGGTTGCCATCCCGGTCGCCGCCCGGCCAGAAGCCCATCCGTATCAGTTTCATGCCCGGCTGCATGGCCTCCGGAAACTGGGCTGTCAGGTAAGAAATAATGTTGCCGGCGGCGCGGTAAAAAACGTTTTCCAGGAACCACACCAGGCTGACGGCCTCCTCATAGGGCGTGGGTTTTTCCTTTTTGAAGAACGGTGTTTTGCCCAGCTGCCGCAGGTAAGAATGTGCCAGGGAGGTGTTGTCACTTGCCAGGGCCTGCGACAGATCGTTGATGATGCCCAGCACATTGCTCGGGTAGAACTGCGTGGGGTGCGCTGTGAGTACCAGGCGCACGGCAAAGTCCTGCAGCTTTTGCGCCAGCTGCTGCTGGGCATGCTCCTGCTGCACCGTGGCGCTCAACTGCTTCAACGTACCCAGGCCGTGCAGGTCGTGGGTGTTGCGGAAAGCAGCTTCCTCCAGCGCATCAAAGAGCACCACCTGCCGCTCTGCGTATTGCACGAACCGGAAGAGCAGGTCGTTTTGCTCCTGCTCTGTGCGGTAGCTGGTATACTGCTGAAAAAAGCTGCGGATAATTTCCTGGGGGCTCTGTTGCCGCTGAAACCCCTCTTCGCAATGCAGCACCAGCAACGACAGCAGCACGCCTGTTTTCTCGACCCGGTGAAAGGGCAGTGAAGAGAACAGGCTGTTATACATTTCGTAACGCGTGCCCACCAGGATGTTGAAAGCATCCAGGCTGGCGTCGGCGCGCAAAGTTCGGGGAGTGGTCATAGGCTTAAAGTTTGGTAAGTCCTTAGCCTAAATTAACTCAAAAAATTCGGAGTTTTTGCAACGCTTCCTGCATAACCTGCAAATGAAAGTATAAATGAGCTGTTAAAATGGGTGGATGCAGCTGTCAGAACAGCCCTGGCTATACTTGTAAAACAGCCATACTTCGGCAAACCATACTTGCGGTATGGTAGCCAGGGGAAGTATAAAGACGTGTGGCCGCTTTTTATACTTTGGAAGAATCTATAACCACTTACTCAGCAGGGTCTTCAATTCTCTGGGTGTAAACGGCTTGCACAAATGATCGTTCATACCAGCCTCCAGGCTTCTGACAATATCCTCTTTATAAGCACTGGCGGAGAAAGCGATAATGGGGCAGGTGATATGGGCGCGCCTCAGTTTGCTTGTCGCTTCCAGGCCATCCATCTCCGGCATCTGGATATCCATAAAGATCAGATCGAACGCATCCGCCAACGCAAGTTGCACCGCTTCTGCCCCGCTTTCAGCAGTTGTTACCTGCGCACCGAAATTCTCCAGTACGTCCTGCATCAAAAACACGTTTATCGGATTGTCGTCCACCACAAGTACCTTGGTTGGTTTGCTGAACTCAAAGTTCACCTCATACTCCTCCTCCGGCTCCGTGGCATCCGCCGGAAGCTGTCCAACATTAACGGTAAACCAGAAGGTAGCTCCCGTGGCTGCTCCGGCAGGAGGACTGACCACACCCATCTCGCCCTGCATCAGACGCACAAGTTTTTTGCAGATGGCCAGCCCCAGTCCAAAGCCCCCAAACTTACGCGACACGGCCTGGTCGGACTGTGTGAACGACTCAAAAATCAGCTCCTGCTTGTCAGCGGGTATACCTACCCCCGTATCCGTTACCGAAAATTTCAAGGAAATGGACTCATCATCGCTTGTACCCGCATCCAGCTTGGCGTGCATGGTTATACTTCCTGACTCGGTAAACTTTATCGCATTGCTGACGAGGTTGATGAGCACCTGGTTGATGCGCGTGGGGTCGCCTGCCACGACACGTGGAATGGCCTCATCAAACGTATAGGCAAAGGACAAGCCCTTGCCTCTGGCCAGTTGCTTGTAGGGTTCCAAGTGTGAGGCAATCGCTTCGCGGATATCAAAGGCAATGGTTTCAACCTCTATCTTGTCCTGCTCAATGCGGTGCAGGTCCAGGATGTCGTTGAGCAGTTTGGATAGGTTGCTGCCCGAGGTCTTGATTAAAGTGGCGTACTGCTTCTGCGTTTCGTTCAGCGGGGTGTCGATCAGCAGGTTGGTAAATCCGAGGATACCGTTCAAAGGCGTACGGATCTCGTGGCTCATGCTGGAAAGGAAATTGCTTTTTGCCTCGTTTGCGGCCTCTGCCCTCTCTTTTGCCTCCTGCAGCTCCAGCTCTTTTTGCTTGATCCCGGTTATATCCTTGGCAATAATCAGGATGCCGCTGTGCTCCTGGCCGTTGTTTCGCAGGAAAGAAAAAGAGCACGATACCGGAATCGCCTCTTTGTTTTTGGAAGTGATGTAGAGCTCTGCGTTCAGCAGCTTCCCTTTTTCCTCAAACTTTTTGATTTCTGCGGATAGCTTCTCGCGGTCATCCTGCCGGAAGAGCGTGTCGAGGGGCAAGCCAAGAAGGTCAGCCTCCCGAAAGCCGGTCGTTTCCTCAAAGGCCTCGTTTACATTGCGTATGGTGAAATCGTTGTTGAGAACCAGCAGCATGTCCACCACGCCGTGGTAAATGCTCTGCATAAAGTCCCTGGATACGGTAGAGTTCTGAAGCTCCTGCCCCAGCATGTTGATGCCTGCGATAATGGCATCTAGCTCATCTCCGGTTTCGGAAACCTCCAGTTGATAGCCGAAGTTACCATTGGCAACCTCGGCTATCAGTGTCATTATCTCTTCTATTCTCTCCTTCAGGACTTTCACTGGAAACTGTCTATAAGGCGTAAAGGCGGTAATGCGGCTGCCTACCCTCTTTCTACAGCAAAGGTAGGCCCTATCAATACTATTGCAAAATGGTCTTTTGCCTGGTAATAATCAACTTTTGGATAAGGCCATTCTCCTACTTTCTTTTTCTCTGTGGTAGCGGAAATGGCAACGTTTTTTACTCCCAAATAAGCGCATATGCCCCCTGTAAGCTGCTGGCCTACTGCATAGTGATGAATTATCTCCTTCTTTTTAGAAACAGTCAGCACAGCTTATACCGTATCCAGGATGTTGTTGTGCCGTATTTTGCCACCTAATTTGAGTATTTTGCATTTCTACTAGTGAACATCTGAACCATCAATTAAATCAGGGTTGCATGGCAAATTTTGAGAAGAGTCTTAACATCAGAACAACAGAACACCTTGAACTTTTCGTGGAGGATGGGATTTTGCTCTGCATTTATAAAGACATAGCCATGGTAGACCTGGCATATGCCCAAGCCTGTGTGCGTGAGCGCCTGGAGTATGTCCGGGACAAAACGTATCCCAGCCTGTTTGACATTACCCGCATAAAGCAGTCCACCAAAGATGCCAGGGACTTCCTGGCCAACGAAGGGAATGAATTGGTATCTGCCAGCGCTATCCTGATAAGCTCCCCGATGCTGCAAATGACGGCCAATTTCTACATTATGGTAAACAAGCCCATAAACCCGACCCGCATGTTCACCGACCGGAAAAGCGCGCTGGAATGGCTTGCGCGGTTTAAGGACTAATGGTATCCATACCCGGGTAGCGAACCATTAATTAAGCCTTTTAGACGCAGCTTAGTCCGTTTCATACTTTGTAATCCCGTTTGCAGTGCCGGGTCCAACCACCCCTGGCCCCTCCTTATCCAAGGCGGGGAGCCTGTTTTTACTGATGCAGAAGTATGGGTTTTATAGCCTCAGTCCTCGCACAGACAGGTCGCGACCTGTCCCTACGAGTATAAACCTTGCAAGAGATTACACCCCTGTAGAGCTTTGCTCGCAAGCCTCGAACTCACGTTCTCGCTTGTCCTCAAGGGGACAGTTCTGTATTACTAATTTATACTTTACTTTCCAGTTGCAGAGGCAGCGGCTATCGACCTTATCCCAGCCTTTGGGTGGAGCGCCTTGTAGATTTCTGGTGCCCGCTAAGGGCATTGCGACCGAAGGGTAGCAAAGGAAATGTACACCGCGCGATGCCCGAAGGCGAGCCCTCTCGGGCTTGAGAGCTCCAAAGCCAGAGGTGCAACAGTAGGTTTATGTGAACTAGAGGATGAACGGAAGCTAGAGAGGGCAGCTTGTATCCAATTGCGGGAAGCAGCGGCTATGAAAGTATGGGCTGACAAGTATAAATCGGCAAGTATAAAAGTATAGCCGAAGTATATGTATAGCTTTTCAAGCCAGTCGAGTCACAGACTCAACATCATTGTAAGACACAAGTCTGAAGACTTGCGCCAGAGAAAGGGGAAAGTATAAGGAGTAGCCGACAAGTATAAAAAGTATAGCCAACTAAAAAAGGGAAACACTACCTCTAATTCAGGAAAACCTTACCCAAAGTGGAGGCAAGCGCAACAACTCCGTAAATTATCAAAAACCACCTGAAGAGCTTTTTACGTCCGACCGTGTTCCTGAGCCATGGGTATAACAGAAAGTAGAGGCATCCCAGAAAGATGAACAGCAATGCCAGGGACCTTAACATGCACTTATTATTTATGGGTTTACAAAAGCGGGGCAGCAAGCAAGCCAACAGGACTTTATACTTACCCTGCTGCTCCTGTTGAAGCAATCAGGCACAGGCTGTACCCAATGCCTGAGCCTTGCAAGTAAGGCATAGCAAATTAAAATTCCTATCTGTAGCACCCGCCAGTTGGCGAATCTGAATTTTAGGCTAAACTTTGCAAACTTTTTAGAGTTTACTGTAGCATGATGGATTTTATTCTCCTCCTGGTAGGCTTTGTAGCCTTGATTTTTGGTGCCAATAAGCTTGTGGATGGTGCCTCTAGCCTCGCCGTCAGGCTTGGTATTCCTAACATCGTTATCGGCCTTACGATTGTGGCCTTCGGTACCTCAGCACCAGAGATGGTCGTGAACGTATTTGCCTCTTTGAGCGGCAACACAGACATGGTACTCGGCAACGTGTTGGGCAGCAATATCTTTAACGTACTGGGTATCCTGGGCATTTCCGCCCTTATTTATCCGCTCACCGTTAAATCCAACACCACGTGGCTGGAGGTTCCGCTTAGCTTGCTGGCGGCGGTGGCGGTGCTGGTGCTCGCCAACGACGCGTTCCTGGACGAGGCAAGCGCAGACTTCATCTCCAGAACCGACGGCATTGTGCTGCTGCTTTTCTTTTCTATTTTCCTGGTCTATAACATCACCCTGGCCGTTGGTGGCACGAATGAAGAAGAGACGCCGGCTACGCAGTATACGCTGCTAAAGTCAGGTTTATACCTGGTGCTGGGCCTGGCGGGCCTGGTTATCGGGGGCCGCCTCATCGTGACGAGTGCCGTGAACCTGGCGCAGCTGCTGGGGCTGTCTGAGCGCGTCATCAGCCTTACCATCGTCTCTATCGGCACCTCGCTGCCGGAACTGGCCACCTCGGTGGTGGCAGTCCGCAAACGCAACGTGGACATCGCCATTGGGAACGTGGTAGGCTCCAATATCTTCAACATCTTCTTTATACTTGGTGTCTCCACTGTCATCACGCCGTTGCCAGTGCAGGCAGGTTCTATTACAGATATCTCGGTCAATATCCTGACGAGCCTGCTGCTGTTTGTCTTTATCTTCACGGGCAAGGGACGGCAGGTAGTGCGCTGGGAAGGTGCCGTGCTGCTGACGCTGTACGTTGCCTATCTCACCTGGCTTCTTATACAGTAATAACGTTGTGAGTTGTATCCGGGAACCAAAACATTGACCTGGCAGCGGATGCTGTAATGAATTGACAACAAAGCAGTAATGATAAACGCACCAGAAAGTGTAAAGAGAATGCTAGCGCTGCTCTGTGAGTTTAAGTAAAGGTTGACAGCATACGGGGAGTTCTCAGGGGTGATGATTGGCCTAAAAACGGCTCAGTTCTCCTTGCCAGCCATAGATAAATGAAAGGCGGGGCAGATAAAGAGATGAATAAACTTACTGGCTTTGCAGAACAGATGCGGGCGTAAGGAAATGAGACGGGGCGCTTGGCTTTGAAGTAGGTATTGCTGGAAAACATCACCAATTATGACGGCGAAAATGACTTTCCAATAGAGAGGTTCACACGAATGTTTAAGCCACGCGCTGATAAGTTCTTCCCAGGGCTTAACGAAGGTGGGGGTGCTAAAACCTCAGGGACCTGCTAAAGACTTTAAAGTAAACCCTGCGCAGCCTCGCTCACCCTTTGGCACCCAAAGCACTAGGCCGAAGTAAAGAGCAAGTATAGAAAAAAAGGAGCTCCCTTATCAGGAGCTCCACACACACATCCTAAATCCTCAGAAAGCCACGAGCTGCACCAGCCATACTTACAATGTGCGTTGCAGCAAGCCGGGGGGCAATGTGGCACTAACTGGGCTTTATGAATAAATTTTAAATACTGGTCTCTATACTTGCCGCAAGGCCTGTTGTGGTGGCAATACTTGCTCCTGGATTTATTAAATCAGGCTTCTGCTTTTCTGGGAATCCGGCTGGCTGGCCCCTCGTACCGGATGAAAAAGTTGATCCAGATAACTCTGGACAACCGGAAAATAATTGGCAGGAAACCTAGTACGACCACTGCTACCACACCTATCATCATCGCCATGGTAACTTCGCCCAGCAAGTGGTATAAGATGAAAAGGAAAACCAGGAAGATAGCCACGTTAAAGGCAAAGCTCACATACATGGCCCCATAGTAAAAACCCAGCTCCGGCTCAAAGGTCTGCCCGCATTTGGGGCAGCTCTTGTGCATGTCTGCAAACCTGGTGGTGTACAAAGTGCCCGGCGGGAACATAGCCCCCTCACGACAACGCGGACATTTTGCAGTAACTATACTGTATAGTAAAGAGTTTCCCTCGCTCATGGCCAATAACCTTGATTTGTGATACAACAAAGATACAACAACTAAAGAGCATAAGCTCGGCATAAAAATGATTAAATGCTGTACTTTTATGCCCGGTTATACCTTACCAACAAGTATAGCACCCGAATCGTTGCGAATACCGCAGGCAAGCCCGAAGCAAACATGCAGAAAGAACATTTACCGATTTACCAGATTCAGGATTTTGAAGCCCTCAGCCAGAAGGAGCGGTACTTTTACTTTAGTTCTTTTGCCACCCACCTGGAGGAGCACCAGTTTATCCGGGAGCCCCACAAGCACGATTTTTACATCATCATGATCGTGACAAAAGGCACGGGCAACCATACCATCGATTTCAGGGAATATGAGGTAAAGCCAGGCACCGTGTTTTTCATGACGCCGGGGCAGGTGCACAGCTGGGACCTGTCGGCCGATGCGGACGGCTATGTCATCTTCTTTACGCATGGGTTCTACTCGCGGCAGTATCCCGACAGGGTGCTCTACGACTACCCCTTCTTCAATGCCCTGCTCTCCACTCCGGTGCTACGCCTTTCGGGTGATGACGAGCAATTGCTGCGGCCTGTCCTGCTCCGGCTGCAGCAAGAGTATGAGGACGACAAGCCCATGCGAGGCGTCATGCTCAGCCGGTACCTGGACATCCTCATGATTGAGCTGACGCGCCTTTTCCAGCCCTCCGAAAGTATAGCCGGAGGTACCGGAAGAGACCAAACGCTGCTTCAGAACCTGGAGCGGCTCATCGACCTGCACTACAAAGCGCACCGGCCGGTGGCCTTTTACGCGGAGCACCTGTATGTAACCCCCAAGCACCTGAACGAGGTCTGCAAGAAAAAACTCGGCAAAACCACTAAGGAACTGATCCAGCAGCGGCTCCTGCTGGAGGCGCAGCGGCTGCTGGTACATGCCGACTTAACCAGCTCGCAGATAGCGGCAGAACTGGGCTACCTGGACAACGCTTACTTTTTCCGCTTTTTTAAAAAGCAGCTGTGCTGCACGCCCGAGCAGTTCAGAGCCATGCACCAATAGCACCTGTGTCAGTTTAATTTGCCGGCAAGTAAGGGTTTTGCCCTTAAAGTATAAAAGCACCGGGTTAGAACCTGCACCTGACCGGTCTGTTTCCCTGGCGCAAAACAGTGTTATCACCCGCTCATTTTAAGTCCGGAGTAACTGTTATCTACAGCAGGACAGACTCCTTGGCTTGTGGCACGTGTACTTTATAACATCGTATGTGTATGCCAGCTTGTGGTTGGTGTAATACATTTTACCTGGCTTGTCCGCCTGCGTACTTCTCTCATATCAATCATTTCTAAACCTCAAAACTTAACCTTTATGAGAGCAAGTCGCTTACTCCCCCTGGCTGCGTTAGCCGCCATTTTCACATTCTCCTCGTGCCAAGAAGAGGAACAGGCCGTCTCCCAGGACGAAATCTCGCAACTAACCCTGGACCAGATCAGCGAGCTGGGCTTTAACACCCAGCAGGTAGAACGTATTGCTGAGGGCTACCTGGTTGAGGGTGACATCATCCTGACAGAAGAAAACCTGAGGGGCTCTGCTGAGGCAAAGGCACTTCGCGTTGGCGAGGAGGAACAGTACCGCACCTCCAACCTGGTGAACGTGGGCACAAGCCGCACCATCAACATTGCCATCACTACCAGCCTCCCATCGTCCTATGTAACGGCGCTGGATGAGGCGATTCGCCGCTTTAACGCCGAGAACCTGCGCATCAAGTTCCGCCGCGTATCCTCAGGCTACAACATTCTGGTGTCGAAAGCGCCAAGCGGCTCTTCTTACCTGGCTTCTGCCGGCTTCCCTTCCGGTGGCAACCCCTACAACTCGATTAAGGTGAATTCCGATTACCTGGGCTCCAGCCCCGGCACCAGCTACCTGGCAACTATCCTTGCGCATGAGATCGGCCACACCATCGGCTTCCGCCACACCGATTACATGAACAGGAGCTACAGTTGCGGCGGCGCTTACTACAACGAGGGTGCTTCCACGGTTGGTGCTATCCACATCCCGGGTACGCCAACTGGTCCCGACCCTAACTCCTGGATGCTTGCCTGCATCGGCACCGGCCAGAACAGACCTTTTAACTCTAACGACAGAACCGCGCTCAACTACCTGTACTAAGGAAGTAAAGAACTAATCAACCATACATCACACCCGCCCTGCTGGCAACCGGCAGGGCGGGGTGTTTATTTTTAGTAGGAAGTTTCAGGAACGTTCTGCCTTGTTTAAGCAGCAGGACTTTTGCAGTACCGGGCCCAACCACCCCTGGCCCCGCCTTGGCGAAGGCGGGGAACGCTGTAGTTCCGTTGGCTGAAGTATAAGTCTAATTGCTGCCTTTCTCGCCCCGACAGGTCGTGTCTGTCCCTACAAGTGTAAACCCATCCCAACCCCTCCGCGGAGGGGAATTATCAGTTAACGATTAACACCCCTATAGTCCCCTCAAGGGGACAGTTTATACTTACTACTCACTATGTCATCTCGAGCAGCGCGAGAGATCTGGCTAGAATTCAAAAGAGTTCTCTCCCAAAGGTCGAGATGACAGCTGGGGCAGCAGCGGCTATTGATTCTGTTCCCAGCCTTTGGGTTGAGCGCCTCGAGAGGTTCCGGTGACGAGCGACAGCGAGGCAGCCCGAGGCACGAGGGCAGGAAATGTACACATCGCGATGCCCGAAGGCGAGGCCTCCCGGCCTTGAGGGAGCCAAAGTATAGATGCAACTGTAGCTTATGTAAGGCTGGAGGAGGAACGGAAGCTAACAAGGATAGCTTGGTTCAAATGGAAGGAAGCCGTTATGAAAGTATAAAGTATGGGCAAAGTATAAAAGTATGGCCTACGCGGACATGGAAGTCCGCAGCAGAAGTGGTTCCGGATAAGGACATCCGGAACAGCGGAAAGTATAAACCGGCAGATATAAAAGTATAGCCCAAGTATAAAGTATGGCTTTTCAAGCCAGTTGGGTTGCAAACCCAACACCATAGGTAGGCACGTGTTGCAAACCTGCCCCAGCGGGAGGAGGCCAGGAAAGAGCAAAGGCACAAGCGAACGCTTGCGCCATAGAAATTATAAAGTATAGCCAGAGTATAACCAAGCTATACTTCTTTTGGCCTCACCGCACCTGCACTCTCTCCACCAGCAAATTACCTCTATCGGTGCGCACTCGTACCAGGTATAAACCAGCCTGAAGCTGCATGGTAGAGATCTCCTTTACCATCCCCTCCCGGGTGCCCCGGTACAGCAGCCTGCCTAGCTTATCCAATAACTCCACTTGGGCTGTTTCGCTGCTGAGGGCAATAAAGAGCGGCTGACCGGCCTCCACGGGGTTCGGATAAACCAGCATCTGCCCGGCGCCAGTATGCACCACTTCCTCGGGCTGGCTGTAATAAGTCAAACCACTAACAGTCGTCAGTTTTACCCTGTACACATTCTTGCCAGGTCCGGGAGATGAGTCTTCAAGTTTAAAATCCTGCCTATTGACCGGGCTAACAGTGCTGAGCGAGCGAAATGTGCCGTTATCGAGCCGCTCCAGTGTGAGGGAGGCTAACTGGTGCGTAGAGGAAAGTCGCAGTTCGAGCACCACCTGCTCCGCCACATAACTGGCCGCCAGGAACCGGGAAATATAGCAAGCCGCGCTTTCATCCGCATAACTCACTGTCATACTTTTCATCCCGGTTTTGCCCGCCACCACAGGGGCAACAGCCAGATAACCCGCACGTAGCGCCTGCAACTGTTCCTCATCAAGCACCAGGAGCGTATCCGACAGCAGTGCCAGCGGCTCCAGATAAGCCTCCCCCATTTTATATACCTGATATTGCGCGTCCGCAGAAAGCCGCGGCCAGTGTACCATTACCTGGCCTGGACAGGCATAGCCAATCGTCAGGGGCAGTGCCTTGCTCAGCAGAAACGTGTCCGACTCCAGCACCTCCCCTGCCATACTTAAGCGCACCTGTACCTCGGCCACTGTATCGGGTGCAAGCCAGTCATAGCCGAAAGCGGTGGCGTCCACTCCTTCAGTAATCAGCTGCCATACATCGTTCCCAGCTATGCGGTACTCCAGGCGCGCACTGCCCTGTTGCATCCCTTGCCAGCGAATGCGGTTTACCTGCCCCGCGACCAGGTGGCTTCCCGCTACAGGGTATTTCCATTCCCCGCCCGCTTCGAAAGTATAAACCAGGGCAAAAGGCTGAGTCCCGGAAATAACCCGGTGCCCCTGCACCTGCAGTTCATACACGCCGGCATTCGGAGAGTCAAGCGTCACCTGCTCCACGTTATTGATTCGGTCTTTGCCACGCCTGGCTGGTTGCCTCAAGGAGTCGGGGTGCGGGTAAGGGCTCAGCACCCAGGGCTCCCACACCTGCCCGGTGGCAGCATGGTGCAGGCTCAGGTCCAGGTCGTGGATAAGGGCCTGCTCCTCTCCGGCCTCTGCCGCAGGGTCGTGCCACACCAGGGTAGCTTTAAGGCGGCGCACACCGGCAGGCACTGAAATCCGGAAGGTTAACTGTTGCCCCTGCGCTATACTTTCGGTGATGTATTGCCTGTTACTGGTGGTGCGGATGGCGCTCAGAGCATTGGCGTTTCCGAAGCCGGACTCAAAATCCACCTCCGGCCTGCCCACATCGTCTGCGCTGTTAATGAGGATGGCTTTAACAAGAGAGGCTGGCGGCAGTTGCGATTCGTGCTGTTCCCTATAAGCTTGCTGCACCAGGAGTGCAATGCCCGAGACAACTGCCGCAGCCTCTGATGTTCCTCCCTTTCCGTAGGCTGCCAGTTCTGGTTTCACGCGGCCATCGTAGGCCGGCCCCTTCGAACTTCTGGCTCCTATACTTCCATCCGGGTCTAAAGCTCCTACGCTCAGGGAGTTTTTTGAATGCTTGAATTGGCCTGTCAGGTTGGCGAAACCAAGAATGCCAGCATACTTGCCTGTGGCACCTGCCTCACCCCCGCTGTTGCCGGAGGAGAATACGTGCAGTAGCTGAGGCGCCTCGATAACCTGCGCATCATAGGCCTGCGCCTCCAGCCCGTAATAATTCTCCACCCCTACGCCATAGGAATGGTTCTGTACGCTCACCCCTGCCTCAAGCAGCTGCGCGGTCGGGTCCGGCAAAAGCTCTTCCATACTCGAAGAGGTTAGTTTAGCGCCCGAGGCCACGCCCAATCCCGAAGGCCCTGAATTGCCTGCACCCGCCATGTAGGTAGCCATGGTGGTAGCGTGTGGCGAGTATCCTTCCGTAGCTTCCGCAGCTGGCAAGGTACGGCCTCGCAAATCCAGGTCATTTGGATCGAAGGGCCGCTCCTTGACCGAGGCCACCAGCCCTTGCCCCCTCAGCTGCGGGTACTGGCTATGGACGGCAGGGATATGGTTGGCCGACAAATCCGCATCGCGCAGCTCGGCTTCCTCGGTGGGTTGTCTGTTTCCCTGGTCTATGTACTTTACAGCGGGGCATGCGGCAAGATCACGAAGCTGCGCGGCGCTTACACCCGATACCAGTACCAACTGCGGCGCCCTGGGCTCTGCGTATACTTTGGCGCTGATGTTATACTTTCGCAGGCACTCCTCAAAAGCCTCTCTGCTGGTTACCTGCAGCCTGTAGGAGGCCGGCCGGTCGCTGCCAGTTGTGAGCGCCGGTGCTAGCCTGGACCTGACCTGCGGGGTTTGCCCCTGCACCCCAAAGGTTACCAACGTGAGACAGGCGAGTAAAACAACCATCCAACTTGCGTTGATGCGCCACTTACGGAGCCTCTTATACATCATAGGTTTGCCATTCTAAAATAGAAATATGCGACAAGTATGGGCAGAAGCTCCTATTCATACTTTCCTGCCCGCTCCATACCACCAGCACGTTGATATTACGGTTTAGCCGCATCCCCAAACAGAATATTACACCAACTCCCTCTTCCGCCTGACGAACTTGCAGCCTTTACCAGGCGATGCCTCCGCGCTTCTTCCTTTATTCTGAAGCCTGATTACGTTTAAAAAAACATCACCTGAGGCTTGATGCGCCGCAAACCAGCTGGCTACGTATAGGACTGATGCCTGGCACAGATCTGCTGGCTACTACTTGCACTGTACATTATTTTTTGTACTTTATGACCGGAAATTAGTCAAACAGACACCCTGATAAGAAGCATTTAGGATGTTATATATATTGCCTTTATACTTCAGATATACCTGTTTTAGGAGTTTCAGAATCTCAGAACGCAACAGCTAGGCCTTGTCGGAACACCGGTTCAGGCCATACGTGTTCGCCGATTGCCAGAGATCTGTTTACACCCTGAGCAGGGTACTGCACCACTAAACCTACAACACCATGAGCCTACAGAAAACCTATCGCTGTATGGTAATCGACGACGAGAACCATGCCATTGAAGTACTCTCCGATTACATTGCCGACACCCCGCGGCTGCAGCTCGTTAAAACCTTTCAGGACCCTGTGGCGGCCCTGATGGATGAGGAGGAGCAGTATGATTTCGTGTTTCTGGACATTGACATGCCCCGCCTTTCAGGGCTGGACCTGGCCAGATCGCTGCGGGACAAGACACGGTTTTTAGTCTTCACGACCGCGCACCAGAAATATGCCCTGGAGGCCTTCGATGTTCAGGCCGATCATTTCCTGCTCAAACCCATCAGCCTGAAAAAGTTTGCCCTGACGGTGGATCTCCTGCTGAAAAATATAGAGCGCAGTGCCGCCTCTGCCCCACCCGCCGAGCAAACCTTCTTTATCAAAAGCGACCAGAAGCACAAGCTCATTAAGATAAACCTGCAGGAACTGGTTTGTGTGGAGGGGCTGAAAAACTATGTGCTGCTGCATACGCTGGGGCAGCGCCACATTGCCTACCTCACCATGAAGGAAGTGGAGGACGCGCTTTATACTTTCGGGGGATTTATGCGGGTGCACAAGTCCTATATAGTAGCTAAAAGCCATATCGAACGGGTAGAGAGCCGCTCGATATGGCTTCGTAACAACCTGGAGGTTCCCATCGGGGATACCTACAGGCAGGGGTTCCAGGAGTATCTTTCAGATAAAATACTGGTAACCGGCAGGTAAGCCGGTTACCAGTATCCGATTACTTTTTAGCCGTAACCTGCGCCGTGTCGGACAGGAAAGTGGAGGTGATGGTAACAGTGGTAGGGTCTGTGCTGATGGCGCGCCCGGCAGCTTCCTTGCCTGAGAATCTGAACAAAGTGCGCTTGCTTACAACGAGTTTAGAGATTCGATTAGTTGCCATAGGTTTTTTCTTTATAAGATATAACTATTCAATTACACTCTGCTTAATTTTACACCAACTACTTCATACTCAGGACAAACGGCTTATGGTGCTAAATAATATAATCGGCTTTGCCAAAAAGTTTAAAGGCCACCTTATTACCTGGGCTCTGTTTATACTTTATGAAATATCGTTGGTGTCTGCCCTGAACGGCAGGTTTAACTCTTTCTGGGATTACCTGGGCCACTATGCGCTGCACATCAGCCTTTTTTACTGCCACGCCTGCCTGGTGCTTCCCCTGGCAAAAAGGAGGAAAACACGCTACTGGCTTATTCCCCTGCTGGTTGTCTGTGAGATAGCAGTGTATGCTGCCCTTACCTACCTGCTGGAACTGTGGCTTACGCAATACATGCAGGTTGTGTTAACACGCCCGCTAACTTCTGACTTCCACTACTGGCTTAGGGCTATCTGGCGGGCAGTATACTTTATAGGATTTGCCACGGGCTATTTCTTCCTGCGAAATTACCTGCAGGAACTGAAGCGGGCCGAGGAGGCAGCCAAGCAACACCTGCTGCACATCATCGAAAAGCAGAAGCTGCAGCACGAGCTGGTCAGGTCCCAAAACGCTTTCCTGAAGGCGCAAATCAACCCACACTTTTTATTTAACACCCTGAACTACGTGTATAACAGTGTCCGGAAAACCTCTTCGGAGGCAGCGGAGGCCATTATGTCCTTGTCGCAGATGATGCGCTATGCCTTGCAGAACGAGAACGAGCTGCAGGAATCGGACCTGCTGGAGGAAATTGAGCACCTGGAGCACCTGATCAACATCCATCAGATCAGGCACAACAACAGGCTGCAGGTAAACTTATGCTACGGTGATAACCTGGCTGGCGTGCGGTTCATCCCGCTGGTGCTCATCACGCTGGCTGAGAATATTTTTAAGCACGGAGACCTGACCAAGGAGGAGGATGCGGCCCAGGTAAGGATAAACCATGAGAACGGGGTGCTTTGTATCACGACGAGGAACCTCAGGAACCAGAACCAGGCAGGTGGCCACGGCATCGGGCTCGACAACCTGCAGCGGCGACTCGCGCATGCCTACGGCGAGCGGGCCTCTTTTGCAGCCTACGCCACCCCGGATGGCCACTTCATGACCGAAACCAGGGTCACATCCCCCAACAACATTGCCCCTGCTGCGCAAGGCTTGCGGGCTGCGGTGATTGTGTAGAAGTATAGGAATGGCTCAGACAGTAGAGCGCGCCCGGACAGAGCGGCAGTGCCTCCAGTAGCAGAAATAAATCACCAGTTCCTGCTGCCTGCTCTGGTCCGAAAGCAGGCGGTTGAGGTGCATGTGCATCAGGTCGGAGGCCAGCTGCTGACGCCTCTGGAGTGGAAGCTTTTCTGCCAGCCCTGCCATCACCTGTAGCGCCTCCCGGTGGGTTTTTCGCTGCTCTTTGAGTGGTGGGCGATGCGGTGAGCCTTCATCAGAAAGTATCCCCGGCACCTGACTCAGCTCCCTGTACGTGGCCGCCAGGCTCAGGCGCAGCGCTTTCGTCGCACCGAACTCCTGGTAGAAAGTATGGTAGAGCTGTTCCAGCAGCGTTTCCTTTTCTTCTGCAGAAAAGCCGAACGCCTCCAGCACTTCCTCTAAGCCGAGGAAGGCCATTCGGTAGAAGGCATACTCCTCCTCGCCAAAGGGCACGTGGCGCAGGTAATCCCCCACCCAACGACTGTTGGCCCAGAACACCTGCTCCGCGGCCTCTATCAGCTCCGACCCGTACCGCTCCAGCTCCTGCTCATACACGGCCAGCTGCAGATCCTGCACCAGCCCCTGCTGCAGCAAGCCACTTACTTTTCTGCTCACCTGCTCCATCACCTGACCTGCCCCTGCCGGTACTTTAAGCCGCAGGCGCAGGTGGTAGTCCGGGTCACGGTAGCGCAAAAAGTACCATTGCGCAACAGCTCCCTGTTGCTGCAACTTGCGGCAAAGCGGCAGAAGCGTGTGGGTAAGTAACTGGTTGGCCCGGGAGGGATGACAATAGATTTTAAAGTATAGCCACTCCTCGCCGGGGGCAAAGGTTCGCTTTTGTGATTTACGATTTGGTGCTGAAAGTTCGGGCAGTGACTTGTAGACGGTCCGCTCCTGATACACTGCCGTGATGAACTGGTGCACGTAAGGTTGGCCCGTGGCGTCTGTAACCAGCTGATTTTCTGCCGCGGTGAACGGAAACTCCCGTACCTGCACGCTGGACTTGCCTTTTATACTTTCCAGCAGCAGGTGCAAGTTCGACTCCCGCTCCAGGTCAAACACAAGTTGCTGATCGTTTTGGGTAAGGGCCACATGGCGCGGCCAGCGCAGGCTTGTGGCCAGTTGCTTCAACCGGAGCAGCGGGCTTCCCTCGCCCTTTGCAAAGATAGCCTCCAGTTGCTTCTCCTGCAGATGCCAGCAAGCCAGGTGCAGAATGGTCTGTCGGTAACGCACCCGCGGGTAATAGGTTAAGCCGGGAAAGAAGTGGCTCAGTTCGAGCGTGAAGTTGCTCCGCAACCCCTGGTATTGCATGTCGCAGAGGAAACGGAAAACGGCCAGGTCGTCGCGGAAATAGTTGTAGGCGGAGCCAAGGCGCGGCACTACCTCCTTCCGCAAGCGCTCCGACCACAGCACGATGCGCCCCGCCTCCACCCGAACCCATAGCTCCGATAACTGCACCTGTTCTTCTGCAGGATGTGCCGATGGCACCAGCAACGGAACCTCGTAGCTGCGCACAACCTCGCGCCGGTCGATGTTGGCGGTGTGTGCATTGTTGTAGTAGCCAATTTCAGCAAAAACTACCCCCGGGTTATACTTCTCCTCTGCCGCTGCAATGTCCCGGGCCATACTTCTGACGCCCTCGTGAAGTGGGGTAAAGCGCCCCAGCAGGGCCGTGGCGCTGATGCCGCCCGCCTGCTCCAGGTACACCTGCTCCCCCATGGGCCTGAACACGACCGAAAAGCTTGGCGGCAACGAAGTCTCCTCCGATGCAGGCAGTTGCTCCAGATCCTGCCCGGAAAGTATGAGCTCATGCGGGAAAGCACCGGCCGACTGCCACTTTTCCAGCAGCAGGCGGTGGGCAGGCGTCCAGTTTAGGGGCTGTGTTGCTGTGAGAGGTTCCTCCAATTTTATACTTTCCAGCAGCCGCGGCGCCTGGTGCCGTACCGCCAGATCTTCGTACCCTACGCCCAGTTCCGGATCAAGGGCGATGAGCAGTGGTACGGCCCTTCGGTCGAACTTTTTGCTGAAGGCGCTGACAAACTCCCGCAGTCCCTTTGGTTCGGGCGCAGGTACCAGGTGCTGCAGGCAGTCGAGGGCCTCAGTTAGTTTCGTCTGGTAGGCTGCATCCAGCGTGCCCTGTATCGCGTTCTCCAGCGTAGCCTGGAGGTCATTTTCCGGAGAAATAGCCAGGTCAGCTAATTCTTTCTGCGACAGTTCTTCGAATAAAGCTGACTTCGAGGTGCTGATGGCCTGCCCTGTTTTGTTGAGCCCACTCAGCAGAGAACAAATCTGCTCTACCCTGTGACTTGTAACACCTTGCGCCTTGCATTCCTCCAGCAGCCCTAACAAGCTATCCGGTCCCGTCACACGCATGCCGCTAAGCGGTACCAGCACCTGCTCCGACTGCAACTGCTCCACGTAAAAGGCCGCCTCCGCTTCCTCCACATCCGCCAGTTTTACCACTTCCCCTATTAACTGCTGTCGGGTGTAGCCTTCGGAGCAAGCCCGCAGTAGCTTATCCAGTATACTTCCCCCCTGTAGGTTGTCGATGGAGAATTCCCGCTTGCTGCCCGTGGCATCCTCCTGAAAACGAATGTATCGGAAACCTCCCGGAACCTTGTAAAGTGAGGGGTTTGGCCGGAACCGCTGAACGGGTGCCAGTTCGTTAGCCAGCAGCTCCGCTGCCAGCCGCTGGGAGCAGGAAAACGACAGGGAAAGATGCGATCTACTCTTCTCTTCCTGAAGTATAAATGGCTCGGGCTTGCCCCAATTGGTAAATGCGAAACCGGAAAAAAGCCCGAATGGGGTGGGCCGGAAACACATTCTGTTCACATACTTCTGCAGGCTCGCTTTCACTTTCGGAGTCAGATCCTCATAGGTAAAGTTGCTACCCTCCACCACCTGATACAGCACCGGACTCGCCAAACGCAGGGCTGCCAGAAAATATGAATCTGAGAGCGGCGCAGGCAGTGATTCCGGATCGTAGGAAGTAAGGGGAAGCGCGGGGGTGCGCAGCAGCAGGCCAGGGTGAAATCTGAATGTCGCCATCAGGTACGGGTTAGGGTCTTGCCCTAAGTTATCACTTTACCGGGATTTATACTACAGCCGAAGCTGTGCCCGTAGGCTTCCCTGAAGTGATGGCTGCTTACCATTTCTCAAGCTTCTAACCTAAGCATTAAGCCTCGCTGCCCCTCCGCAAGTATAGCCACAAAAAAAGCGGGCGGGGAATTTATACTTTCCCGCCCGCTTCCTGAGTAGTTTATACTTTGTGATTAAGCATTTGCAGCCGCTGCACGCTCCGCTCCTGCCGTTTCCTGCTGGTAGGCGTAGCTCACCATCCATTGAATGCCAAACTTATCGGCTACCATCCCGAAGTAATCTCCCCAGAAGGCTTTCTCCAGCGGCATTACCACCTGCCCTCCTTCTGATAAGGCGGCAAATAATTTATCGGCCTCTTCCTCACTTTCAGGGCTCAGCGATAGGGAGATGTTGTTTCCTGCCTTGAAATCGGGTCCCACACAGTTTGTTCCGCTGCCTTCGAGCACATCGGTACCCATCAGGATGTTGTTTTTGCCGATTGGCAGGGCAATGTGCATGATCTTGGATTTGTCTGCCTCGGGCATGTTCTCGCAGCCCGGGGTGTCTCCGAAGCGCATCAGGCCGAGAAACTCGCCTCCGAAAACAGATTTGTAAAAGTCGAACGCCTCTTCGGTGTTGCCTTTAAAGTTCAGATAAGGATTGATGGTAATCATAGTTTCTGGATATTTAAGGTGGTTATACTTTATACTTTATTAAGACTTATGCCCTCGCTCGCCTCTGGCGAGTGTGAGGTAGAAGGCGGCCTCCGGCCACAGGAATTCATACTTTATACTTTATTAAGATAAGTTTCCAATTGGTCAAAGGTGCCGGTTAGCCCCTGACGCAGGCTGTCAAAGGCCTGCTCAAAGGTTTCCTGCTCGGCCGCGGTTGCATTTTCAAGTATACTTTTAGAGGTGAGAGTGGTCCTGCCATTTTCCTCCTCCAGCGTCACGATGTTGAGGATTTGAAGAGGCCAGTCCGCACTGAACGGCGCGCGCACCACCTTACCCTCCTCATCCGAAAAAGCCGACACATACACGATTCGCTCCGGCTCCGCCAACTCGCGGTAATCGAAACGGCCCCACATCAGGCTCCCGTCGGGCAGTTGCAGGTTGTAATGGAAGTAACCGCCCGGGCGGGCGTCCAGCCTAACAATTTGCAGGGGAATCCCCTTGGGCCCCCACCATTGCGCCAGTTGGTCTTCCTCCGTCCAGGCTTTGAAAATGGTTTCCCGGTCTGCCTCGAAGGTGCGGGAAAGTATAAACGCGCGGCCAGTAGTTGCTTCCACGGCTTCAGGTGCTTTTTCCATAGTTCTGTTTTTATGTTAATTATCAAACTGCTTTCTCTGTCAGGCCCTAGGCCAGTTGCTTCAGTTTTTGCAGCGCCCTGTCCCAGGCCTGCGACATCTGCTCGTAGTACTCCTCCCCCATTTCGGAGGAAATATCCAGCCGGGTCTTGCCATTCTCTTCCGTGAGCACATAGGATTCCCGGCTGCCCTTTACCTGCCTGGCTTCTTCGCTTTCGTAATCTTCCTTGCCCTCATGCACCAGTCCTTTAAACTCCAAGCTAACCTTTTATAGGGCTCCTTCTCTACTACCCTCGCGACAATGCCACCGCCGCTCTTGTCCGTGAAAACGGCCTTACTTCCCAACTCCCAATCCGTCTCAACCTTTGAGCCCTCGCTGAATGCGGCTGTCCATTCCTGGTAATACTTGTCCTGCATCATCGCCTCCCAAACCTGCTCTTTAGGGGCATTGATGGTGATGGTTTTTCTGATGGTTCTGTTTTCCATAGTCGTAAATTTTAGTATGTTTACTCCCTTAGCTATCAAGCCATTGTTGCTTTCAGTGCTTGCTGGCAACAATACAAACTTAGGTGAAAAAGGCGTTTTATTGCGAGTGCTTTTACGCCAATAAAAGGGGCTGATTACGACAAAATCCTGACCTGAAAAACTATGAAAAACATCGCCATTCTTGTGCCTAAGGGAGCCATACTGGGCAGCATCGAGGGACCGCGCCAGGTGCTCACCGAGGTGAACAAATTCCTGCAAAACACGGGCAAACCCGCGCTGTTCCGGATACAGCTGGTGGGGCTGACCGAACAGGTAAAGGTGGCCGGCGGGCTCTACACCGTCTACACCGACGCGCTGCTTTCCGACGCTGAGAAACCGGACCTTATTATCATTCCTGCGCTGGATGGAGACCTTGCCGCAGCCATGGAGCTAAACCGCGACTTTATCCCCTGGATTGTGGAGCAGCACCAAGCGGGCGCCGAAGTGGGCAGCCTTTGCGTAGGTGCTTTCCTGCTGGCATCCACCGGTCTTCTGGATGGCCGCCAGTGCGCCACCCACTGGATGGCTGCTAACCATTTCCGCAAGATGTTCCCCAAGGTGCAGTTGGTGCAGGATCGCATCATCACTGACGAGCAGGGCCTCTACTCCAGCGGCGGCGCCTTCTCCTACCTCAACCTTATACTTTACCTGATAGAAAAGTATGCAGGCCGCGATGTGGCCGTGTTTATGTCCAAGGCCTTCCAGATCGACATCGACCGACGCAGCCAGTCCCCCTTCACCATTTTCAGCGGACAAAAAGAGCATGAGGATGAGGCAATCAAGACGGCTCAAGAGTATATCGAGAAAAACTTCCAGGAGAAAATTACGGTGGATACGCTGGCTGACATGCTAGCCTTGAGTCGCCGCAACCTAGAGCGCCGCTTCAAAAAAGCCACCGGCAATTCCATTATCGAGTACATGCAGCGGGTAAAGATAGAGGCGGCCAAAATGAGTCTGGAAACCTCGAAGGAGAACGTAAATGAGGTGATGTACCAGGTGGGCTACACGGATGTGAAGGCCTTCCGGAGCGTGTTCAAGCGCATCACCGGGCTCTCGCCAGTGCAGTACCGCAGCCGTTACCAGCGGGTAATGCCGGTGTAGGTGCGGTTTCCACTTTTATATACTTTAGTTGGCGTCAATTTTAATCATGAATAGAAGTAGCCTAAGAAAGTACTTACCACAATTCATTGTAGGCTTTATAGTTCTCTTGCTGATTACTGGAATTTATATGCCTCTGCGCTATACTGGCTTTCATGGACAAGAAGCAAGAAGCAAATTTTTTGTCGCACTCGACCAAGGGGCATTGTTCTGGGGAACATTAACAGCAACCTTTGCTTTTATGGTGTTTGGGCTAATTAAAGCCGAGAAGCATTTGGTAGGTTTGCTTGTATCCGTTTTGCTTGCTGTGTCTGCAATGATTTTATATATGTCCCTCAGCGATTTGAGACCAACTCATACAGACATTGCAATTTATGGAGGTAAGAAGCAGCAGAACCTGATAATTCAGTATTACGAGACAGGGGTAACAGGCAATCCTCGGAGCAGGTTGATTAGGACAAGCAATATGAACTCATCAATAAGAAGTTATGAAGAAATTCATAATGCACCTGTTTTGGATTCTCTACGGCTTTACAAGCTTGACTTCGAAAAAAGAATACCCACAGTTTATGTTACTGGACAGGATACCTTTTACCTGAAAAAAGTGGTGAACCCGTGGAAGAATAATAAACGCCAACAAGACCTATAGTGCATTTAAACGCACCGTACAGAACTGTTGTAGCCACACCATTAAACATAAAGTCTATTTTGTAAGTGATTAGAAAATTAAACTGGCAAGTATTTACAGAACAGGATAGAAATAAAGCCATTGAGGAGTTAAAAGGTAAAATCTTAAGCAATGGCGGGTATATCATAAACTCTACTTTTTTCTCAGACCTGGCCTTGAGCCTCACGATTGAAATCCAAGAAAATGATATCCTTAAACTGTACGCATCAATACAAGAATCCATGACGATTTCAGAGCCAGGATTCGATAACTTAATTGTTAACGCTGGTAAAGAATGGTGGATATTTATAAACGTCACGTTTCGTCAGGGTAAAGGAGATTTAAAAATTGATGTGCCGAATGTGCCAGGATAAAATTTATATAGGCTTCACCAACCCCTATAAGCTATTGCGCACAGCTACATGACCCAACCCTCATGGATTAATTGAGATAAAGTGAAACCAGTCATAGAAAGAACGATAGACAAAAGCGTAACTAACGAGCTTTTTGTAGCGGTTCCTGCAGGAAAGGTTGAAATGAGGGACGACCGCATCAAAAAGGTATGGGAGGTCGGGATTGAATCATTTCACTTATCCAAATTCCCGATTACGCAGGACCTATATAAAGCTGTGATGAATGAAAATCCAGCTACTTTTGAAGGTAACAATCTTCCCGTTGAGACAGTTTCGTGGATCGAGGCTGTTACTTTCTGCAACAAGTTATCGGAGCAGATGGGAAGAAGCCTATGCTATACTATTGACTTAGAAACAAAAGAAGTAGCGTTTGATTCGGATGCAAATGGATTCCGGTTGCCTACGGAGGCGGAATGGCAGTATGCCTGCCAGGCAGGGGAAAAGAACATCAGGTACGGGGACTTAGATGCCATAGCCTGGTATAAGGGCAACTCTGGAAACCAAACGCAGGAAATAGGGAAAAAGCAACCCAACGAATGGGGCCTTTACGATATGCTGGGGAACGTCTGGGAATGGTGTACCGACATTTATGACGAAAACGTCTATGGGTCTTACCGGGTTTTCCGGGGTGGCGGCTGGAGCGATGAGGAAAGAAGTGTTATGGCGACAACCCGAAGAAGAAGCCATCCTTTCTCGTTTAAAATAGACGATCTAGGTTTCAGAGTAGCGACGAATAAAATGAAGTAGTTGTGCGACATTTAAGTAATAGAAAACAGACAAAGTGAGCAAAACCAAGCTTGATGATAATTGGCTTTTAAAGACATTAGAAAGTTTAGAAAGGGACTATTGGGGTGAACCAAAATACAACAGTCACTTGGTAACAACCTGCCACAGACTTAGAAAGAAGCCACTTAAGGACTTTGAAACAGAAGACCTAAGAATCATGATTGGGCAGAACATTGGGCTTAGGTATCTGATACCTTTAGCACTCGATAAATTAGATGAAAATATACTGGCTGACGGTGACTTATATGATGGTGACTTATTGCAAGTAGTTTTGAAAAGCGACAAAGAGTACTGGAAAGCAGAAAGAGAAAATTGGAAAAGGATGTGCGGTATATTCAACCGAGATATAAGCCTTTTAGAAAGTCATTACAATGCCAGGAGTATCAAAGAAGAATGGTTTAGCACTTTTGCTGATTTTAAAAAAATCAACTAAAAAAATCCTGCACAACAAAACCTATAGGTTAGCTACGCCATCTTATAGCACAGCACGATAAACGAAAGGCTTACCCAAGTTCAATTTGGACAGGAAGCAAAGCGCACCGAGCACCACCAAGCTAATTACAAACCCCAAACTATGAAAAACGAAAACTTAAGCCGCTTCGACCGCATTGTAGCCATCCTGATTCACCTGCAGTCAGGGCGCGTGGTGAAGGCGCAGGACCTAGCCGAGCGTTTTGAGGTGAGCCTACGCACCGTGTACCGCGATATCCGCTCGCTGGAAGCTGCCGGGGTGCCCATCACGGGCGAAGCGGGCATCGGCTATTCGCTGGTAGACGGCTATCGCCTGCCGCCGGTTATGTTTACGCAGGAAGAGGCCGCCAGCTTCGTAGCCGCTGAAAAGCTCATGCAGAAGTTCAGCGACAAAGCGCTCAGCTCCCACTACGAATCGGCCATGTATAAGGTGAAGTCGGTGCTGAAGGGCAGTGCCAAAGACCAGGTGGCCGCGCTGGAGTCGCAGATTTGGGTGGAGACCTCGCTGGAGCTGTTTAACGAGCGTACGCCCGACGCACTGAACGTACTGCTGAGCAGCATTGCCGAGAAAAAACAGGTAACGCTGCAGTACCGCACTCCCTACAACGACGAACTAACAGACCGTATCATAGAGCCCATAGGCTTGTTTAACGAAAACAATTACTGGTACGTGATGGCTTATTGCCTCCTGCGCCACGACTACCGGCAGTTCCGCACCGACCGGATGCAGGGCATCCGGCTCACTCAGCACCCTTTCACCAAAGAGCACGGACCCCTGCAGAACTACAGGAAAACAGCGTCTCCGGCACCTGGCACAGAGGTCACAATTCGGGTAGACAAGGAAGCGGCCCGCTATATCCGGTCCGGTAGCAAGTACTACGGGTTGGTGTCGGAAAGTATAGTGGGTGATAAAGTGGAGATGACCTTTCTGGCCAATGATATGCAGGATGGTATACCGCGCTGGTACATGATGTTCGCGGATTGCGCCGAAATAGTCGGCCCTGAAAGCTTCCGAAACCGGGTAAGCGAGCTGCTGGAAAAAGCCCGGATGAACCTGGAGGCGGGAGTACAAAGCTATACTTAACTCAAGCTGAGATTTACAACTTAACGTGCAGCAATTCCCAACCTCAGAGTAGAGGCGTTAAGTTCTAAATCAACTACTCCTCTCTTGCAATCTAAGCTGAAAATAGCAAGAGTTGGATTCTCCCCTTGAGGACAAACAAGTACGCAAGTGCGTAGTTTGCGAACGCAGTTCATGGAGGAGTTTTATCTTTTAAGGAAGATTTTTGCCAGTGGCTTTACCCCCCTGTGAGCTCTGCTCGCAAGTTTCGAACTCCCGTTCTCACTTGTCCTCAAGGGGACAGTTTGCAGTAGAATTTTACAGCCCTGCCTCCTAGTAAGCGTTAGGGGTAGGTTTACCGAAACTTAGGTTACTTAATCCTCCAACTCCTCACACCAAAATCCTGCCCGCTTGAGGTGGCGGATAACGGTAGTTGCCTGCAGCGTGGTAGCCTCGACCCGGAGAATGCGATCGCAATCCTCCAGGTCGAAGTTCCAGGTTTCGCCGTGGCCCATCAAACCATCCAGCACAGGGCGAAGCAGATGCGCTGCCCGGCTCGTGTTCACGGATGTTCTGAAAACCAAAACGTTCTTCATCGTATACGTTGCGTTTTATCTCTCCCAAAAGGCTGGCGGCTCTATGCCGAGGGATCGCAAGTAGACATAACCCTGTGCCCGGTGGTGGATTTCATTATCGATGAAGTATAAAATGGTGCACCACACCACGTTATCATACTTGCCGAAAGTCAGAATGCGTTCGCGGAATCTTTCCTCTGGAACCTGTGCCCAGTACTTGTTGATCTCCTCCGTGCTCTGATCCCAGAGCGCCAGGATACGCTCTTTCGTAGTAGCCTCCTTGATCTCCTCATTCAACTCCTCAACTTGTCCGCTGGCAACCTGCTTCATACCCGGAGCAGCAATGGCTAAAAGCTCCTGCGCCATGGCTGCAAAAGGGCGCATACCGCCGATAGAATACTCAAAAAGTTCCTTCTCCGGAAAGGCCTCGATTACCCGGCGAGTGAGGCTCCGGTGGCCCTGCCAGTGCTCCAGCAGCTCAGTTGGTGTAATAACGGTAGCGGTTTGGGGGTTGGCAACTGCATTTTCCATACGTTCTTTTTTTTAAGTATAACTTTTATTTACAGCAAAGCTATACCCGCCCAGTGACAGCCCTTTGTCAGCAGTGTTCAGATTTTTTCGACATTATTTTACTCATGCTGAAACGCATTCTACTGTGGCTTTGCGAAGCTACATTACCACTGCCAAACTCTATATTTCCATCAGCTACAAAAAGCAGCAGCCCGGCAAGTATAAACTTACCGGGCTGCTTACAATGGCAAAGAAATTAACCTTAATTCTAAATCACTGTGCTCATGCCAAGCTGCACATTCTCCTTGTGCAGGCCTTCCAATACGCCACCCATCACGCAGGAAGCGACAAAAGTACCCACCTGCTCAGTGGAGTAAGCTACTACCGGAGAAGCCAGATCCTGCGTTACGATTTTCTTGTCGAGGGCTTCCTCCACGGCGTAGCGCACCAGGCCGGCCTCCTGCAGCAGACCAAAGTGCTCCAGCATCATGGCAGCGGAAAGTATGGTGGCAATTGGGTTGGCGATGTTCTTGCCCTTGGCCTGCGGATAAGAACCATGGATCGGCTCGAATAATGCCACCGCATCTCCCACAGAAGAAGAAGGCAGTAATCCTAATGAACCCGCAATCACTGAGGCCTCGTCCGACAGGATGTCCCCGAACATGTTCTCCGTCAGGATTACGTCAAATTGTTTTGGATTGAGGATGAGTTGCATGGCCGCGTTGTCCACGAACAGGTAGTCCACCTTCACGTCCGGGTACGAAGGGCTTAGCTCCTGCACCACCTCCCGCCACAAACGCGAGGTTTCCAGCACATTGGCCTTGTCCACCAGCGTCAGCTTTCCGCGACGGTTCTGCGCTGCTTTAAAAGCCAGGTGCGCGATGCGGGAAATTTCATGGCGGCTGTAGGTGCAGTTATCGTAGGCGCCATCCTCGGTGCGGCCCTTCTCCCCGAAATAAATGCCCCCGGTCAGCTCCCGGAAGAAAATCATATCGGCCCCGGCAATACGGTCATTTTTTAGCGGGGAGTGCGGAATCAGCATTTCATAGGCTGTTACCGGCCGGATGTTGGCATACAAGCCCAGCGACTTGCGCAGGCGCAGCAAGCCCTGCTCCGGTCTTACTTTGGCCGCCGGGTTGTTGTCATACTTTGGATCGCCGATGGCTCCCAGCAACACAGCATCGGCCTCAAAACAAGCCTGCAGCGTTTCCTCCGGCAGCGGATCGCCCGTGGCGTCGATGGCACAGGCACCCATCAGCTGGTGGTCAAACGTAAAAGTATGGCCGAACCTATCGCCTACGGCATTCAGCACTTTAATGGCTTCCTGGCATACTTCCGGACCTATTCCGTCCCCGGCCAGCACTGCTATTTTCTTAGTTAATACACCCATACTCTCTTTGTTTCATAAGTCTCAATCGCCTCTTTCTGGCTCACTAAAAAATCAATGTCGTCGTACCCGTTCAGCAGGCACTCCTTTTTATAAGGATCAATCTCAAACGGTATGCTCTTTTCCCAAACCGGCACGTGCAGTTGCTGGGCAGGAAGGTCCACAATAAGCTCTGTCTCCGGATCCTGCTCAATCTGCACCAGGAGGCGTTCTAACACCTCATCCGACACCTGCACGGGCAGCAGGCCGTTGTTCAGGGCATTGCCCCGGAAGATATCGGCAAAGTAACTGGAGATCACGGTGCGGAAGCCGGCATCAGACAGCGCCCAGGCAGCATGCTCGCGGCTGGAGCCGCAGCCAAAGTTCTTGCCAGCCACCAATACCTGCCCCTGATAACGCGGGTTGTTCAGCTCAAAATCAGCTTTAGGCGTGCCGTCGCCATTGTAGCGCCAGTCGCGGAACAGGTTCTCGCCAAAACCCTCCCTGGAGGTGGCCTTCAGGAAACGGGCAGGTATAATCTGGTCTGTATCTATGTTTTCGATCGGCAGCGGCACGGCTGACGTTCGGAGTATCTCAAACTTTTCCATTTCCTTAGAGGTATTCAGTTACGTCTACAATCTTTCCTTCCACGGCAGATGCCGCCGCCACCAGTGGGCTCGCAAGCAAAGTGCGTGACCCAGGTCCCTGGCGCCCCTCAAAGTTTCGGTTCGAGGTAGACACGCAGTAAGCGCCTGCCGGAATCTTATCTTCATTCATGGCTAAACAGGCACTGCAGCCCGGCTCGCGCAGTTCAAAGCCCGCTTCAGCCAGTATTTTATCGAGCCCTTCGGCGATGGCCTGCTGCTCTACCTGCTTCGAGCCTGGTACAATAATGGCCTCCACGTGGCTGGCTTTCTTCTTGCCCTGCACGTAATTGGCCACCATGCGGATATCCTCGATACGGGAGTTGGTGCAGCTGCCGATGAACACGTAGTCCACCTGCTTGCCCAGAAGCGACTCGCCCGCCTGGAAACCCATGTACTGCAGCGACTTCTCGAAGCTCACCTGCTCACTGGCCTTTACTTGGGAAGGCACATTTGCATTCAGGGCAATGCCCATGCCCGGATTGGTGCCGTAGGTGATCATCGGGGTGATAGAAGCGGCGTTGAAAGTATACTCCATCTCAAAGGTGGCGTCCTCATCAGAGTATAAAGTTTGCCAGTAAGCTATTGCTTCTTCCCAACGCTCGCCCTGTGGCGCAAACGGACGGCCTTTCAGGTAGGCAAAGGTGGTTTCGTCCGGGGCAATCATACCACCGCGAGCGCCCATCTCGATGCTCATGTTACAAACCGTCATGCGGCCTTCCATACTTAGGGAGCGAATGGCGCTTCCTGCATACTCCACGAAGTAGCCGGTGGCCCCTCCTGTTCCGAGGGCAGCGATCACATAGAGGATAAGGTCTTTGGCGGTAACACCTGGCTTCAAATCCCCTTCTACAGTGATGCGCATGCGCTTGGGGCGCGAGAGCAGCAAACACTGTGAAGCCATCACCTGCGCCACCTGGCTCGTGCCGATGCCGAAGGCAATCGTGCCGAAAGCGCCGTGCGTGGAAGTATGGCTGTCGCCGCATACGATGGTCATGCCGGGCTGGGTGATGCCCAACTCCGGACCAATCACGTGCACGATGCCCTGGTACGGGTGGCCCAAGCCGTAGAGTTCTACGCCATACTTGGCGCAGTTCTCCGTCAGCTTATCCACCTGCGAGCGCGACAGCGGCTCCTCGATAGGCAGGTGCTGGTTTTTGGTAGGTACGTTATGGTCGGCGGTAGCCACAATCTGCTCCTTGCGGAACAGCGGCAAGTTGCGCTTCTCGAGTTCCTCAAACGCCTGCGGGCTGGTTACCTCGTGTATCAGGTGCTTGTCGATGTAAAATACATCCTGACCTCCTGCAATGGTTCGCACGACGTGTGCATCCCAAATCTTGTCAAATAAGGTCTTTCCCATCTTATCCTGCCGTAACAAGGTTTTGCTTTTCTACCAACACATGCAGGTCGCTATCGCCTACTTCTTTCTTCTCGTCTGCTACCTGCAGGAACACGCCGTAAGCCTTATCCAATGTCTCTTTATCGAAGTTATAGCCCAGCTTCTGGAAGCGGTACGCCAGCGCTGCGCGGCCGGAGCGGGCCGTGAGCACAATGGAGGAGCTGTCTACTCCCACATCCTTTGGATCAATGATCTCATATGTTTCGCGGTGCTTGATTACCCCGTCCTGGTGGATGCCGCTGGAGTGCGAGAAGGCGTTGGAGCCCACGATGGCCTTGTTCGGCTGTACCGGCATGCGCATCATGTGCGATACCAACGCCGAGGTTTCGGTAAGCAGTTTGCTGTTCACGCCGGTCATCAGGTTCAGGTATGGGTGTTGGCGCAGGATCATCACGACTTCTTCCAAAGCGGTGTTTCCTGCGCGCTCCCCTACCCCATTAATGGTACACTCTATCTGGCGGGCGCCGTTGACAACGCCGGCTATAGAGTTGGCCGTGGCAAGGCCAAGGTCGTTATGGCAGTGTGTGGAGAGGCATACATTCTCGATGCCCTTCACGTTCTCATACAGGTATTTGATCTTGGCCCCATACTCCTCTGGCAGGCAGTACCCAGTCGTATCAGGGATATTCAGCACAGTAGCACCTGCCTTAACAGCTGCCTCGCAGACTCTGGCCAGGAACTCGTTGTCGGTGCGACCGGCATCTTCGGCATAGAACTCTACGTCCTCCACAAAGCTTTTGGCCAGCTTCACCGCTTCCACAGCGCGGGCAATAACTTCTTCGCGGGAGGTGCGCAGCTTATACTGCACGTGCAGGTCAGAAGTGCCAATGCCGGTATGGATTCTCGGACGAACAGCCCCTTTCAGGGCTTCCGCTGCCGTACGAATGTCGCCTTCCACAGCTCTGGAGAGTCCACAAACGGTTGCCTCCTTTGTCTGAAGGGCTATTGCTCTAACCGCCTCAAAGTCGCCGGGGCTGGAGATCGGGAAACCGGCCTCGATTACATCCACGCCCAGCAGCTCCAGTTGTCTGGCGATAACAAGCTTCTCATTTGTGTTCAATTTACAGCCGGGTACCTGCTCCCCGTCACGCAAGGTGGTATCAAATATTTGTATTTTCTCTGCTGACATCCTTTATTTGGTCTTTTACAGTTATGGTACTGCTCTAAATATCCCGGAGAATCTGCAGCAAGGGAAACCAAATTTCCAAAACGCTACTATTTCTATAGGCAGAACATACAAACACAACTTGCTGTAAATCAAACAAATAACGTTTACACTTTTACCATGGCTAATTTGAGTTCCGATCCCGTTTTCCAGCTCGTTAAGTCGCTTACCCGCTCCGAGAAGCGGCACTTCCGCCTGTTCACCAAGCGGCAGGGCACTAATGAGGGCTTAAAATTTCTGCAGCTGTTCGATGTGCTCGACAGGCTGTCGGATTACGAGGAAGAGCGGATACTGGAGCAAATGCCGGAGCTGAAAAAAGTGCAGCTGCCCAACTTGAAAGCAAACCTGTACAAGCAGCTGCTCTCCAGCCTGCGGCTTTACCATGCCAACCAGAACCTGGACATACAGTTGCTGGAGCAGTTGGGCCATGCCCGCGTGCTCTATAACAAAGGGCTCTACCGCCAATGCCTGAAGCTGCTGGACAAAGTGAAGACTGCCGCCAAGCAGGCAGAGTTGCAGCACATAGCCCTCGCCGCCATCGATTTTGAGAAGCAGATAGAGTCGCAGTTTATCACCCGAAGCCTGAGCGGCCGCGCCGACTCCCTGTCGGAAGAGGCAACCGAGCTGGCCATGCATGTGTCGCGGGCACACGAGCTTTCGAACCTGGCACTGCGCCTCTACGGGGTATACATACAGGCGGGTCACGCCAAGACGCAGGAAGACTATGCCCACTTCGAGGCCTATTTCCGGGAGAACCTGCCCGACATTGATATCGCTTCGGCCAGCTTCATGGAGAAGCTATACTATTACCAGGCGCATGTATGGTACCATTACCTGGGCCAGGACTTCAAAGCCTGCTACCGCTTTGCGCAAAAGTGGGTAAACTTGTTTGAAGACAACCCAGAGATGAAGAACATCCAGTCCTCACTCTATATCAAAGGATTGCATAACCTGCTGGCCGCGCTGTTTAACCTGCAGTACTACTCCCGCTTTGAGCAGGTGCTGCAGGAACTGGAGCAGTTTGCAGAGGACGAGGACAGAAGACACACGCCAAACACCGAGGCGCAGCTGTTTCTCTACGGCTATACCAACCGGATTAATGCCTTCTTCATGCGGGGCGATTTTGAGGGCGGCGTAGTATGGCTGCCCAACCTGCTCAAAAAGCTGGAGCAGTTCCAGCAGCAACTCGACCCGCACCGGCAGCTTATCTTCTACTTTAAAATAGCCAGTTTATACTTTGGCAGCGGCGATAACGAGACAGCCATCCGCTACCTGAACAAGATCATCAACTACCAGGACACCAGCCTGCGCGTAGACATCCAGTGCTTTGCCCGAATTCTGCGGTTGATTGCCTACTACGAGGCCGGGGACGATTACGAGCTGGAGCTGCAGATTCGCTCTGTATACCGTTTCCTGGGCAAAATGAACGACCAGCACGAGATGCAGGTGGAGATTTTCAGGTTCTTGCGCAGGCTGGGAAGTATACCGCCCCATGAGCTAAAGCATGCCTTTGTTGACCTGAAAGAGAAGCTTACGGTTATTGCGGAAAACCCTTTCCAGCGCCGCCCTTTCCTTTACCTGGACATCATCTCCTGGCTGGAAAGCAAGATTGAAAACATCCCGGTGCAGGAGATTATCCGCCGGAAGTTCAGCCAGCTGAAGTAGGTGGAATAAAGTATAACCCAGTTGCCCAAAGCAAAAAAGCGGTGCAAGCCTTCCCCTGCACCGCTTTTTTAATTCCGGATTTATACTTTCTGCAAAGTATAAAATTGTTACTTCGTTGTGCTGCGCTCAATTTCGCGCAGGTTCTCCATTTTCTTGTTGCGCAGGAAGCCGTTGATGTCCTCGAAGTGCTCCCGCACGCGCTTGTTGCCAAACTCAAACACCTTGGTAGCCAACCCATCCAGAAAATCCCTGTCGTGCGAAACCAGGATGATGGTTCCGTCAAAGGCTTTCAGGGCGTCTTTCAGGATTCCCTTCGTTTTGAGGTCCAGGTGGTTGGTAGGTTCGTCCAGTATGAGCAGGTTAACCGGCTGTAGCAGCAGCTTGATCATGGCCAGGCGCGTTTTCTCACCGCCAGACAGCACCTTTACTTTCTTCTCAATTGTGTCGCCGCTGAACATGAAGGCGCCCAGCAGGTCTTTTACCTTCGTACGGACATCCCCTACGGCAATCTCATCAATCGTCTGGAAAATGGTTAGGCTCTCGTCCAGCAGCGAAGCCTGGTTCTGGGCGAAGTAGCCAATCATGCTGTTATGGCCCAACTGCAGCTTTCCGTCAAAGTCAATCTCGCCCATAATCGCTTTCACCAGCGTGGACTTACCCTCACCGTTCTTGCCCACAAAGGCTATTTTCTCGCCACGGTTGATGGTCAGGGACACATCCTGGAAAACGGTGTGGTCGCCATACTTCTTGGTAAGCCCTTCTACAATAACAGGGTAGTTACCGGAGCGCGGGGCAGGCGGGAATTTGAGGTTTAGTGCTGAAGTATCCACCTCATCCACCTCAATAATTTCCATCTTCTCCAGCATCTTCACCCGCGACTGCACCTGCAGGGTTTTAGAGTAAGTGCCTTTAAAACGCTCGATGAAAGCCGTGATTTCGGCAATCTCCTTCTGCTGGTCGTCATACTGCTTTTGCTGCTGCTCGCGGCGCTCCTGCCGCAGCTGCAGGTATTGGCTGTAGTTTACCTTATAATCATAGATGCGGCCCATCGTCACTTCGATGGTGCGGTTGGTGATGTTGTCCACGAAGGCCTTGTCGTGCGAGATCACCATCACCGCCTTGGCGTTGTTCACCAGAAACTCCTCCAGCCACTGAATCGATTCAATATCGAGGTGGTTGGTGGGCTCGTCGAGCAGAATCAGGTCGGGCTGCTGCAACAGGATTTTAGCCAGCTCGATGCGCATGCGCCAGCCACCGCTGAACTCTTTGGTCGGGCGCGAAAAGTCCTCGCGCGTAAAACCGAGGCCCTTCAGGGTTTTCTCAACCTCCGCATCATAATTGATTTCCTCCACCGAGTAATACTTCTCGCTCAGTTCCGATACCTGCTCGATGATGGCGTAATACTCATCTGACTCGTAGTCGGTGCGCGTCTCCAGCTCCTTGTTCAGAAACTCCATCTGCTTCTTCATCTCCAGAATTCTGGCAAAGGCTTTGGAGGCTTCCTCAAACACGGTACAGTCGTCGTCGGTGAGCAGGTGCTGCGGCAGGTAGGCAATAACGGCATCTTTCGGCGCCGACACTTTTCCCCGGGTAGGCTTGTTTACGCCGGCAATGATTTTCAACAAGGTGGATTTTCCGGCGCCGTTTTTCCCCATCAGGGCAATCCGGTCGTTCTCGTTGATGTTAAAGGTAACGTTACTGAAAAGGGCTGCCCCGTTAAATTCTACTGCAACCGCGTCTACTGAAATCATACAATCAATTTTAGGGCTGCAAAGATAAGAGATATTTCTGCGTATGCCTCAGAACTTTACAGGAAGTATCCAGAGGTTTATACTTTTTATACTTCCGTAAAACCTTTCCCCCAGCCTTATTGGTGCTGCATGATTCCCTTCATCCAGCTATCCAGCATCTCCACCAGCTCCGGGTTAAAGTGCTCGTGCACGTAGGCCTCAAAATCGTCGCTTTGCTGCAGCCGCAGCAGGTCCTGTTTGGTTCCGACCTTGATGAAGCCATGGTCGGTGTCGGAAAGGAACTGATAGGTGGCTGAGCCGGGGCGCATGGTGTTGAGCGCATTTACCAGCAGCTGCGAGTTATGCGGGCTGATGGAAGGCAGGTCAGCGCCACCGTATATTATCAGCACGTTTGTGTCGGCATCGCGCCAGGTTTTGTGATAGGGCACGTCCTGTATTTCCTGCATAAAGCGATAATGGCGCCCGAAGATATGCCCCTTGCCATCGTACTCGAAGCTTTGCTCCAGGTGCTGTTTATACTTCGGATCCTGCGCCAGTTCCTCTGCCGGCTTCTTCCCAACCAGCAGCTCGTACGTCAGCGGCCCCAGCACCTGCATGTCCTCATCAATCCGCACAGGGTCAAACCCTATCTCAGCGCGCTGCTCCCGGAACACGTCCAGCATGTACTCAAACCAGGGTTTTCCTGCCATGCCATACCCGATGATGCCTTTCACTTTTGTATCGGCGGCGATAACAGGTGCCGTGTTGGCGCCAAGCGAGTGCCCGAACAGGAACACATTGCCTGTATCCACAAAGTCATAGGTTTGCAGCTTTTTTAGGGCAACCGAGAAAGCCGTCAGTTCCTCTTCGTAACCAATCTCAGTGCAAGGCCCACTGCCTTGGCTGTCACCTGCACCTGGCTTGTCCATCTTGAAGACGGCATAACCTTTGGCCACCAGGCCATCCATCAACCGGCGCTGCGGGTCGTACGGGGGCAGGTTATCGATGGAGCTACAGCCGTAGCCCTGCAGAAAGAAAACCGTGGGATATTTGCCCTTGCCTTTGGGCTTCTTCGCTATCAGGCGGGCGTAGCCGTGGTCAACCTTCACTTCATCATAGATCACCTCAGCGGCAGCATCCTCCTCCCGGGGCATTTCCTTGACCTTCCCTTTCAGCGTCAATTGCTTCTTGTTTCGGATAATGCTCACCAAAACGGGCTCAGCAGTAGTAAAAGTACGGGCCTTGGCCACCACATCATTCGCTGTCCGGATGGTTTCCTTGTTGATGCTGATGATGACATCGTTTGGCTTAAGCCTGAGCGCGGCAGCAGTACTGTTGGGGATGACGGCCACCACCATGGCTCCTTCTCCATCCCCGAGCTGATTTACCACTGCCAGTGAGTCAGAGACCGGCGCAATCTGCACGCCCAGAAAAGGCCGGCGCTTCAGGTGCTGGGCCTGGGCCGGAAAGGCCAGGGAACAGGCAAAAAAGACGAGAACTGAAAGTATACTTTTGCTCATAGTTTAAGGTGGTCAGGTTAAGCTATTTAAGACTGGGGTGACGAATGCGCAGGAGCTGCAAAAATAAATTTCAAGTATAACGTATGGTTCAGAATTTATTTTTAGATTAACTAATAATATTTTGCACTATACTGCACAATAATCGTATAGTGCTATATTTAATACTGAAACCTAATCCTAACTAATTGTTCCTATGCAATTTATCCCTAACCTATTCCATCCGACCAGGCGGCGACTGATACCGCTGGTATTTGGTGCGGCAGTTCTGGCGGCTTCCTGCAGCCAGAAAACAACGGCGCCTACTGCTAGTACCACCGAAGGTGCCGAGGTTGTCGATACAGCCGAGGTGGCTACCGCCGCCCCAACCTATCAGGTGCCGGTAGATTACTACAAGCTGGACAATGGCCTGAAAGTGGTGCTCTCACCTGACAAGACGGCCCCTGTCGTAACGGTGGCGGTGTACTACAATATCGGTTTCCGGATTGAGCCAAAGGACCGCACCGGCTTTGCCCACTTATTTGAGCACATGATGTTCCAGGGCTCGGAGAACCTGGGCAAGATGGAGTTTATCCAGCTGGTGCAGAAGAACGGCGGCATCCTGAACGGCAGCACGCGCTTCGACTACACCAACTACTTTGAGATTGTGCCGGCGCACAAGTTGGAGACCATGCTCTGGGCCGAGGCCGACCGCATGAAGGGCCTCAACATCACGCAGGAAAACCTGACCAACCAGCAGGGCGTGGTGAAGAACGAGGTGAAGGTAAACGTACTGAACCAGCCCTATGGCGGTTTCCCGTGGCTCGACATGCCGCAGTATGCTAACAAGAACTGGTACAACGCCCACAACTTCTATGGCGACCTGAAAGACCTGGATGCCGCCAACCTGGAGGACGTGCAGTCATTTTTCAAGACATTCTATTCGCCCAACAACGCATCCCTGGTGATTGTCGGGGATTTTGAGCCGGAGCAGGCCAAACAGTGGGTGCAGCAGTACTTCGGGCAAATCGCATCCTCTACCCTGCCCGCACCGGTAGACCTGACCGAGCCGCGCCAGGAGAAAGAGCAGCGCTTTACCAAGGATGACAAGCTGGCCAACAAGCCGGCCCTGGCCTTTGCCTACCACATGCCGGAGCGCAACACACCCGAGTATTACGCCATGGGCCTGCTGGACCAGATACTGCTGCAGGGCAACGACAGCCGCCTGTACCAGGCGCTGGTGCAGGAGAAAGGCTATACAGGCTCGGTTACCGGTGGCATAAACGCCTACCTGGGCAACATGTTTAACTACAACGGCCCGATGCTGTGGATGGGCAACCTGGTGTACGACAAGGATGTTTCAGCCGACTCTATCCTTACCGTGCTGGACCAGGAGGTGGCAAGGCTGCAGCAGGAAGGCATCAGCCAGGAACAGCTCGACCTGGCCATGGTAAAGGTGCGTTCCTCCCTCTACGACCAATTGAGCGAGCTCTACGGCTTTGGCAAGGCAGACCTGCTGGCAAGCTTCGCCCTGTTTGACGATAACCCCGCCCGCATCAACGAACTGGAGGCGGAGTTTAGAAAAGTAACGCCGGAAGTGATCCAGCGGACCATCAAGGAATACCTGCGGCCCACTAACCGCACCATACTTGTCATTAACCCACAGGCCCAAATTTAGAGCATCATGAAAAATATACTTTCGATATCGCTGAGCGTGCTGCTGGCTATAAGCACAAGTATAGCTGTGGCACAGAAACAGACCCCACCGGAAGGCGGGCAGCCCAAAAACTTTACCCTGCCTGCCAAGGAAGAATTTAAACTGCCCAACGGCCTGGAAGCTACTATGGTGCCTTACGGAGAACTACCGAAGGTTACCATAAACCTGGTAGTGCAGACCGGCAACGTACATGAGCAGGCCAACGAGAACGGACTGGCAGACATCGCCGGTCACCTGATGCAGGAAGGCACCACCTCCCGCAGCGCTACCCAAATAGCCGAGGAAGTGGCGCGCATGGGTGGCTCGCTGGACATCAGCATCGGCGCTAACCAAACCATCATTTATGCCGATGCGCTCTCCGAGTATGGACCGGAGCTGGTCACCCTGATGGCGGGCTTGCTGCAGAACCCTTCTTTTCCGGAGTCGGAGCTGGAGCGTGTGAAGAACGATTTTAAGCGGCAGATGAACCTGGCCCGCGCGCAGCCGGGCATGCAGGCGCAAATCAGGTTTACCAAGGCCCTATATGGCGACCATCCCTATGGCCGCGACCTTCCTTCCGATAAGGAGATAGACGGCTATACCCTGGAGCAGGTGCGAAACTTCTACCAGAATCAGTTCGGGGCGAAGCGTACCAATGTGTATGTAGCCGGCAGGTTCGATGAAAGTGCCATGAAAGAAGCCATTACTTCTTCGCTTAGCGGCTGGCGCGAAGGCCCGGCACGTGAGATTCAGGTGGCTAAGCCTGTTACGAAAAGCGATATGATTGTGGTGGACCGTCCCGGTGCTCCCCAGTCCACGCTCGTTATCGGCTTGCCTGTAGTTCCCCCTTCTCATCCCGACTACATGGCACTACGGGTTACCAACTCACTGCTGGGAGGCTCTTTTGGCTCACGCATCACCCGCAACATCCGCGAAGACAAAGGCTATACCTACTCCCCCTACAGCTCCATTTCGGCCAGGTATAAGGTAGGCGACTGGTACCAGCAGGCTGATGTGACGACTGAGCATACCGGAAACTCGCTTAAGGAGATCGTGTATGAGATCGACAGGCTGCGTAAGGAGCCACCAACCGAAGAAGAGCTGAAAGGCATCCAGAACTATGAGGCCGGTCTTTTTGTGTTGCGCAACTCCACCCCCTCCGGTATCATCAGCCAGCTCAACTTCCTCGACCTGCACGACCTGCCCGAAACCTTCCTGACCAACCAGGTGGAAAACATACATGCCGTGACGCCGCAGAAAGTACAGGAAATCGCCAAAACCTACATGCGCCCGAAAGAAATGACGCTGGTAGTGGTAGGCGATAAAAAAGTGATCGACAAGCAACTGAAGAAATTTCAGGACGACCTGAAGAAGATGCCTGCCGTGCAATAAGTTTGTTTATACTTTCCAAAAATGCCAGGCCCCGGAGTTGCTTCCGGGGCCTGGCATTTTTCTTTTATACTTTGTGGTAGGGCAGTGCATGTTTCTTGTGAGAGGTTTTAGGAGAGGGACTTTTAGGCCAAGTATAAGTTGCCGTGAGTGCTTTGCCCAAAAGAAGCAATAGGAGATTTGCAGAAACCGGGTCCAACCACCCCTGGCCCCTCCTTGGCCAAGGCGGGGAGCCTGTGATTACTTTGGCTGAAGTATAAGTTTCATAGCAACTGTTATAGTGCGGACAGGCGCGACTTGTCCCTACAAAGTATTAATCCAGCAAGCGATTACACCCCTATTGAGCGTTGCTCGCAAGCTTCGAACTCTCGTTCTCGCTTGTCCTCAAGGGGACAGCCTATACTTGCCACCTTCCCTGTCATCTCGAGCAGCGCGAGAGATCTATCGGGAATTCTAATCAGATCTCTCCCAAAGGTCGAGATGACAGTAGTGGCAGCAGCTATCGAACTTGTTCCCAGCCTTTGGGTTGAGCGCCTTCTAGATTTCCGGTGCCGCAGGCAGCCCGAGGTACGAGGGCAGGAAATGTAGACAGCGCGATGCCCGAAGGCGAGGCCTCCCGGCCTTGAGGGAGCCAAAGCTGGAGATGAAACGAGACGTATTTGCGAACTATAGGATGAACAGTGGCTAGAAAGGATAGCTCGGCTCAAATGGAAGGAAGCTTTGGCTAGGAAAGTATAAGCTGGCAAGTATAAAAAGACACGAGCTACAAGCTCGCGCCAGCGAAAGTAAAGTATAAATCGGCAAGTATAAGAAGTATAGCAGAAGTATAAAAGTATGGCTTTTCAAGCCAGTTGGATTGCAAACCCGCGCCAGCGAGGGGAAAGTATAAACCGGCAAGTATAAAAGTATAGCCAAAGTATAAAGTATAGGCAGAAGATGCGGCAACAGCTAACCCATACTTGAGTCAACAGCCACCGCACCTTCAGCCTAACAATTTATACTTTCTCCAGCACCACTGCGTACCCCTGCCCTACGCCTACACACATGGTAGCCAGGGCGTAGCGTTTGTTGGTTCGCTGCAGAGACAAAGCTGCGGTATATACGATGCGGGTGCCCGACATGCCCAGCGGGTGGCCCAGGGCAATGGCTCCTCCATTTACATTCACGCGCGGGTCCTCGTCCTCCAGCCCCAGGGCACGGGTGCAGGCCAGGCTTTGGGCGGCGAAGGCCTCATTCAGCTCAATAATGTCCATGTCGTACAGGCGGAGGCCTGCTCTTTCCAGTGCCTTCTGCGTAGCTGGCACCGGGCCGATGCCCATGATGCGCGGCTCCACTCCTACCACCGCCGAACTCACAATGCGAGCCAAAGGCTTAAGGCCATACTTCTCCACCGCTTCACCGGACACCACGTAGGTCGCCGCGGCGCCATCGTTCAACCCGGAGGCGTTGCCAGCAGTAACGGTGCCGTCTGCCTTAAAGGCCGGACGCAATTTAGCCAGAGTTTCCAGCGTGGTGTTGGGGCGGATAAATTCGTCTTCAGATACCACCACTGGGTCACCTTTGCGCTGGGGGATGGTTACCGGCATGATCTCCTCGGCCAGGATGCCGTTCTGCTGCGCCTGCGCTGCCTTCCGCTGTGAGTGGTAGGCAAACTTGTCCTGATCCTCACGGGAAATCTCATACTTCTCGGCCAGGTTTTCGGCTGTGATGCCCATCGGGTCTACCCCGTACATCTCTTTCATCTTCGGGTTGACGAAACGCCAACCGAAACTCGAGTCATGCATCTGCGAGTCGGTGCCGAAGGCCTTGCTGGGTTTGGAAACTACCAGCGGACCGCGTGTCATGTGTTCCACGCCGCCAGCGATAAACACATCCCCATCCCCGGCTTTGATGGCACGCGCCGCGTGGATGATCGCCGACATCCCTGAGGAGCACAGGCGGTTAACGGTTTCGCCCGGCACTGTTACCGGCAAGCCGGCCAGCAGCAGCGCCATTCGGGCCACGTTGCGGTTGTCTTCGCCGGCCTGGTTATGGCAGCCAAGTATAACGTCGTCCACCGCCTCCTGCGGGATGCCGGGGTTGCGGCTTACCAGCTCCCGGATAACCATGGCCGCCAGATCGTCGGTACGCACCGGAGAAAGTTTACCGCCCAGGCTCCCAATCGGGGTTCTGATTCCATCTATGATATAGGCTTCTTTGCTCATACTTGTAATTGTTGGTTTAACTGGTTTGTTTTCTTCTCAATTTATCAGATAAAAACGAGGTGGTGCCGGAGACGGCATAGCCGATCAGACAGCCCAACGTAACACACAGAAAGCGTTCTACTGCCGCCCAGTTGGTCATGGTTTCCTGCTCATGGATTACGACAATGACAAGGGCCACCACCGCTGTCCGGGCCACATTCATCAGTTTAAAATAATGGCAGATGATGATGGAAACGGCAATTCCCAGCACCATCATGGCCACTTCGGGAACGGGCAGCAAAACACATAGCAGCCCGACGCTCGACCCAATCAGGTTAGACTTCACGCGCTCCACCGTAAGCCTGGACGAATCCTTTAATTCCGGAGACAGGACAAGCAAGATGGAAATCATCGTCCAGTAAAGCTCGAATTGCGGGAAAGCGAGGTATAGTGCATAACCGATGAGGAAGCCAATGGTACACCGGATAATGTATAGAACCATGTCCATATCCAAACCATACCTTCTGTCTGCCATTGCTTGGTCATACGTTAACAATACACGAAACCCGGGACTTTTCTTATGCCATCAGTGCCTCTTTAAATGTTGCTGAAGTCTTTGCCCGCACTTCTTCCAGTGTGGCGCCCGGCATCAGCTCCGTAAGCGTCAGCTGCCCGTCGATGAACCGGAACACGGCCAGGTCTGTGATGATCATGTCCACGGCCTTGAGCGCCGTGAGCGGCAGCTGACAGCTAGGTACGACCTTGGCAGATCCGTCTTTGTTCACATGCGTCATGGTAATGATGAGCGTTTTGGCTCCGGAGGCCAGATCCATGGCGCCGCCCACACCCAGCAGCGGCTGGCCCGGCACTGCCCAGTTGGCCAGGTTGGCTTTCTCGTCCACCTCCAGACCGCCCATAATGGCCACATCCACATGCCTGCCCCGGATCATGGCAAACGAATCGGCACTGTCGAAATAGCTGGCGCCTGGCAGGGCCGTTACCGGAATCTTGCCGGCGTTCACCGGGTAATCCATCGCCCCGCCTCCGTCTGTCGGGGTTGGCCCTACGCCCAGCATCCCGTTCTCGGTGTGCATCACAATGCCGTCTGCCGGAGTAATTAAATCCGCTACCAATGTCGGGATACCGATGCCCAGGTTGACCACATCCCCCTTCTTGAGTTCTTTTAGGGCGCGGCGGGCCATGTGCATGCGTTTCTCATCCACTTTTTTAGACGAGGCTACCGATGCTGAGGAACCCAGGTCTTCCAGCGTCAGTTTGGCCTCTACGAGGTAATCGACATAAGAGCCTGGCGTATGTACGTGCTCCGGCGCTATCTCGCCCACCGGCACAATTTCCTCCACTTCGGCTATCACCAGGTCGGCAGCTGTGGCCATGGCACGGTTAAAGTTCTGCTCCGTCATGCGGTAGGTCAGGTTGCCGGCAGTATCAGCGCGCCAAGCGCGGATGAAGGCCACATTGCCCCGAATGCCCTCAATGAACACCTGCTCCTTGCCCTGGATTACCTTTGTTTCGCGCCCCTTGGCCAGCTCGGTGCCGGCGGAGGTGGGGGTAAAAAAGCCGCCAATGCCTGCCCCGCCGGCACGAATGGCCTCGGCCAGCGTTCCCTGTGGCAGGAGCTCATACTCCACCTTTCCCTCCTGGGCCGCCTTCACGGCCTCCGGGTTGCTGGTGAAAAACGAGCCGATCATCTTTTTGATCTGCCCATTGCGCAGCAGCTTGCCGCCGCCGATACCGGCCTCGCCGACGTTGTTGCCAATAAAGGTCAGGTCTTTGGTGTTGGTTTCGGCCAGGGCGTGCATCAGGTGCACCGGGTTGCCCGTCATGCCAAAGCCGCCCTGCAGTAGTATATCGCCATCCTTTACCAAAGCAACGGCTTCTTCAAGGCTAATTTGTGGTACCGATTTCATATGTTTTAATTCTTTTGTAGAAGTCTTAATCTTTTTGGAGGAAGTGCAACATACTTTCAGCAAAGGCCTGGGGCAACTCCACGGCGGAGAGGTGGTTGGCATCGAGCGTGACGTGGCGGGCCTGGGGCATACGGCTGACCATAAACTCCCCGTCAGTTGGGGTGGTTACCTCGTCCTGCTCGCCGCTGATGACAAGCACCGGCACCTGCAGGCGCTGCAGTTTCTCCCGGAAGTCAGCATCGCGCACGGCGGCGCAGCAGGCCGTATAGCCCTGTACTGAGTTCTGCGTGAACTTTTCCAGGATGGCAGCCACCACATCGGGATGCTTTTCACGAAATGCTGGGGTAAACCAGCGCTGCGCCGTGCCGTCTAGTATACTCTCCAGCCCATGCTCCCTCACCTGTTTGATGCGGGAGTTCCACCCTTCCTCGGTGCCGATTTTAGAAGCCGTGTTAGCCAGCACAACCTTCTTAAAGCGTTCCGGAGCGTGAATGCCCAGCCACTGCCCGATCAGCCCGCCCATGGACAGGCCGCAGAAGTATACTTTACCAAGCTCCAGGTGATCCAGCAATTCCACTACATCCTGCCCCAGCTCCGCTATACTTACCGTGTCTGCCTGAATGGTGCTTTGCCCGTGGCCACGCGTGTCGTAGCGCAGGATATTATAGTATGGGCGAAGTATGGGCACCAGCTCGTCCCACATCGTGTAGTCTGTGCCTAGGGAGTTGGAGAACACGATGGTGTCCTCTTTCCCAGCATCCTCGACAGTATAAAAGCAGGTATGGTTCGTTAGATTAACAGTTGGCATAAGGCAGGTAAGTAATCAGTAATGGTGGTGCTGGCGCGCAGCTGGAATTTTTTTACTTCAAGATCAACCGGAAGTATGGCTTTCTTTCGCCATACTTCCGGTTGCTTAGCCCAGGTTAGCGCGGCCCGTGGGTTCTTTCGATTTCTGCGGCAAACACGCCCTCCTTCTCCTTGTGCACTTCAAAATCGAAGTTGATGGAGGCGAAAGGCTCGTCGATGCCGAATTTCTCTTTGGCCTCTGATGCGGAGTAGCGGGTAATGTGTGGCACCAGGTCTTCGCGGGTGGCAAAGGCAAAGTCGTCCCAAATGAGCGGATCGCCCTCGATATTGATCTGCGTGGTGAGCTTGCGGTGGCCGGGCGCTGTTACAAAGAAATGTATGTGGGCCGGGCGACTGCCGTGGCGACCGAGGGCGTTCAGCAACTGGTCGGTGCTACCGCCCGGAGGACAGCTATAGCCAACCGGCAAAAAGCTCTTGAATTTATACTTGCCCTCGGCATCGGTGATGATGCTGCGGCGCAGGTTGTAAGGAGGCTGGGAGGTATCGAAGATGGAGTACATGCCCTTAAGGTTGCAGTGCCATACTTCCACTTTGGCATTCGGGATCGGCGTGCCGTCCTGGTCCTTCACCTGTCCCTGCATGTACAGCCTTTCAGCGCCCACCTCGGGCTCTGTCTCCAGCTCTGCATACCCAACCGACTCCGGAGCGCCCGGTACATAAAGCGGCCCTTCGATGGTGCGGGGCGTACCGCCGGTGATGCCTGCTTTTGCTTCTGCCTCGTCCATGCGCAGGTCCAAGAAGTGCTCCAGACCGAGACCGGCTGCCACCAAACCCCACTCGTTGCTTCTGCCGGTGTTTGTCATCCAATCCACAGCATGCCAGATCTCCTCCGGCTGTATATCCAGGTCTTCAATGGCGTAGAACAGGTCGCGGGTCAGGCGGTTCACGATTTCCTTCACGCGGGCAGAGCCTTTGCTTGGATCCTCTGTGGACGTGATTCTTTCTATAACGGCATCAATTTGACTTCTTTCCATGGTCGTAAAGTTTTATAGATTATAGTTTGGTTTGATAAGGTGCGTTAGTGTGCTTCTTCCTCGTTTTTAATGGAAGAGTAATGCTGGCAAAGGGCGGTTACCTCCACCTGCATGAAAGGATATAGGGGCAGTGACATCAGGATGTCGTGCAGCTCGCCGGGGCTGTCTACATTAAAGATGCTGACGTTAGCATACTGACCGGCGATGCGCCAGATATGCGTCCATTTGCCTTGCCGCTGCAGTTCCTGCGAGAGGGCTTTTTCCTTGGCTTTCAATTCATCCACGTAGGCCTTGTCCAGGTCCAGGGGGATGTTAACGGTCATGTGTACGTGAAATAGCATGGCTTATTTTCGTTTATACTTTTCTACTTGGTTTAGATCCAGTTCAATGCCCAGGCCCGGTCCCTGTGGCAGCTCCATTCCCCCGTTGGCGTAGGTGATTCTTTTTTTCACGATGTCGTCGGTGAGCAGGAGCGGGCCGAAAAGCTCGGTGCCCCAGTCCAGGTCAGAGAGGGTGCTGAAGAGGTGGGCCGAGGCAAGGGTGCCAATGGTGCCCTCCAGCATGGTGCCGCCGTAGAGGCTGATGCCAGCGCCCCGGGCAATGGCCGCCTGTCGCTGGGTGTTGGTCAGGCCGCCGGCTTTGGAGATTTTGAGGGCAAACACGCTGCCGCCCCCAATTTTGGCCAACTTGAAAGCATCGGATACCGTGGCGACGGCCTCGTCGGCCATGATGGGTACGCGGAAATAGTTGGTCAGGCGGGCCAGCCCGTCGAAGTTCGTCTTTACGATCGGCTGCTCGACAAGGTCCACGCCAGCCTCCTGAAGTTTGGCAATTCCCTGCTTGGCCGCGCTTTCGGTCCAAGCCTGGTTCACGTCCACGGTAACCTTCACGTCAGCCCCCACGGCTTGTTTGATGGCAGCCACATGGGCTATGTCCACGCTGGGGTCTTTCCTTCCGATTTTAAGCTTGAAGGTATGATGGCGGCCATTGGCCAGCAGGTCGCGGGCTTCCTGTATATCTTTGTCGGTGTCGCCGCTGGCAAGGGTCCAGAGCACAGGCAGGGTGTTGGTGACAGCCCCTCCGAGGAGGTCGGATACCGGCACGCCCAGGCGCTTACCCTGCGCGTCGAGCAGGGCGGTTTCGATGGCGGACTTGGCGAAGTTATTGCCCTGCACCTGGTGCTCCAGCTCGGCCATCACCGCATTTATGCTGGTGGCCGGCTTGCCTGTCAGTAGCGGGGCCAGGTAAGTGTCGATGGTGAACTTCATCCCCTCCGGAAACTCATTTCCGTAGCTCAGGCCGCCAATTGTGGTAGCCTCGCCTACCCCCTCTATGCCATCGCTGCAGAACAGTCGCACAATCACCATGGTCTGGTTGCGCATCACAGCCATCGACAGGTGGTGTGGCCTGATGGTGGGCAGGTCCACAATCAGGGTCTCTATTCGCTCAATCCTCGCTTCTCTCATAGTATAACAATACGGGATAATCATTTAATAGTAAGCGCTTTAATCCGTTAAGGAAGTAAGCACTCACTACTATAAACAAATTTACCCATTCTTGCTTTGGAGGAGTAGGACTTTCTGATTAATAGTATGACAAATCGAACATTCTCAGAGGAAAAGGTACCTAAGCGCGCTTCACGCCGATCTGCTTCCGGAAGGCCATGGGTGTCAGGCCGGTTCTTTTCTTGAAGAGCCTGGTAAAGTATGCCGGGTCGTCGAAGCCCAGCGCAAAGCATACTTCCGACACGGATTTCTCCACGTCTGCCAGAGCCAGCTGCGCCTCGGTGATAAAGTAATCTATCAGGATATCTTTAGGGGATTTTCCGGCTATACTTCGGCACACCCGGCTGAGGTGACCCGTGGAGATATGGAGTTGGCAGGCATACGCCTCTACCCCTTTCTTATAGGAATGCTCTTCTTTGATGAGTTGCTGAAACCTGCGGAAGTATATCTTGCTCACATTGTCCGCCCCCATCTCCTGCTTCCCGCTTCCGATGGAGAGGCGGTAGAGCTGTACCAGCAACTGCCCTACCAGGTAGTGCAGCATCAGCAAGCGCCCCGGATACTGCCGGTTATACTCCTGCACGCACTTCTGAATAGTATGGGACACTGCCATGGCATCCGGGAAGTCTGGTGATAGCGCGAACAGGTAGATGTTATCGAGGGTATAAACCACCTCCGCCTCCCGCTGCAGCATGTGCTCCAGCACGGTGTCTGATAAGCTGATAATCCACCCGGATACCTCGCCCTGGTGCAAAAAGCCGTGTTCGTAATTTTTGGGAACCGTGATGAGGGCAGGCCCTTCGATGGTGGTTTGCGCGGCGGCATGGTAAAGGACGGTCGTTCCCTGTTCCATCAGAAATATCTGGAAGAGGTTATTGTGCGCGTGCAGCTTTACCTGCCCATCGTACTGCCTGCCGATCTCCCCAAAGGGGTGCACGTTAATCAATCCCTTCGCAAACTCGATGGAGTTGGTGCCATAGAGGCCCTTGTAGAAACGCTTGTCCGGCATGGCTCGGGGTGTTGGGTGGCAGATATAAGACAGATTCTTTAAAGCTAAAGAACCAGCAGAGGGATGCTTTGTTTCTACCCTACCCCCAGAGCTTTAGCAAGTATAACCACCCCGGAAAAGTATAGAAACGCCGGCCAAGCTTTGCCTCAGCGCCTGGTTCTGTAGGTGCGCACCGGGTAGAGGCGGTAATCCTCCAGGCTAAGCACATAGGGCGTGCCGTGCCAGTGCAGTACCGGCAGCATCTCCGCCGGGTGCTTGGTGTCGTGGGTGGGCACGTAGACCATGGCATTGCCCGCATAAGTAAGGTGGTCGATGCCCAGGCGGGAGCTTATGTAATTGACAAAGGCCTCCTTCTCCTCCGGCGTCGAGGTAAACCCGATCTCGCTCGTGGTAAGCCCGTCTGAGATATCCTCGCGCAAGTATACGATGGTGGCGTAGGTGTTAATGGCGATTTCGGGAAGGGAGAGTCGCGGCACCTCGATCTTCGCCTCGGCAGTGGCCTGGTAGGCCCGCTGGCTTGTTTCCCGGTTCACGGTGCGGGCGGCCTTCACTTCCTTGTGCTCGCTGCGGAACGGGCCAAACACCACTGTCCGGCCCAGCACGCCGCCCGGCCTGCTAACCGGCTGCGGCGTCCGCCTCGACGGTTGAGGCTGTATTTGCTCCGTTGGCTCTTGATGGGCATCCAGAATGGCAGTATAAGTACTCAGGAAATGATCGGTGTGCTGCACATGAAAAAGCTCCAGCTCGTGCCCTCTGCCGCGCGACACTAAGTAGGCATGGATGCGCCTGGTCTTCTCAATAGCTAGCTTAAACTGCGCCGCATGGGGGGTATGCCTATACTTTGCATAAAGATCCTCCAGCGCCATCAGCCGCTGTTCCGACTCCCGGAGGTAAGGCATACTTCCCGTATCTGTACTTTCGGGGCTTCCTACCACTTTCCTGTTGCCGGTTTGTCCGTTCAGCCCGAAGAGCGCTTGCAAGAGCTTTTTCATTTATGCAGGATCTTTTTCAGGTGCTGCGTTTCAATTTCTACCTGTACGGCATCGGCAGCTTTTAGCTCCTCCATGTAAAAGTCGAGCTTGTGCAAGTATAAATCCAGCAACTCCTCCTGCTCCCCTGTCAGGAGCTTATCCGGTGATTGCTTTTTATCTTTCTCCGCAGCCATTATTCTGTTTCAATCTTTTTGGTCTTGCTGCTGAACGAGCCAATGATCTTGTTGTTGAGCTCTTCCTGTACCGCAGCCAGTTCTTTTACCGCTTCCATGCGTTTGCGGCTTCCCTCCTCCGATATCTTCACCACCGCGTCGAGCGTCTCCACCATGTCGCGGTTCACTTTCTTGAGCGTTTCTACATCCACAATGCCGCGCTCATTTTCCTTGGCGGCGTTCACCACGTTGGTTTTAAGCAACTGCGAGTTCTTGAGCAGCATCTCGTTGGTGGTATCGGTTACCTTTTTCTGTATTTCCAGCGCCTTACGCTGTTTCTCCAGCCCCAGGGCAATGGCCACTTGCTGGCGCCACACCGGGATGACTGTTACGATCGAGTTCTGTATCTTTTGGGCCAGCACGTCGTTCGTCGTCTGGATCATGCGGATCTGTGGCATGGACTGCGTGGCGATAGTATGGGAGAGGGTCAGGTCGTGCACCTTCTTCTCCAGCCTGTCCTTAAAGGCGATCAGGTCGCTAAGGCGCTGCACCACCAGCTCATCCTGGTTGCTGCTCTCAACCTCGCTCTGCAACTTCGGAATCAGCTCGTTTTCAATCTCCTCTATCTTCATCTTGCCGGCCGCAATCACCGCGCGCACCTCGTGGATGTACTCCACGGCCTGCTTAAACATCACTTCCAGGCTGGTTGAGTCCTTTAGTATACTCTGGCGCGTTTTCTCCAGCTTTATCACCACATCGTCCACGTTATCGGAGATGGAGTTGTATTGGATGGCCAGCTTTTTAGAGCGGTCTTCTATTTTTTTGCCAAATGGTAGCCGGGACAGGAAGCTGCGCTTCTCCCCCTCGTCGATCTTGATCATGTTGATCTGGGTGAGCAGCTCGTTAATGGCCGTGCCCGCATCACCGGAGTCTTTGGCTTTCACCTTGGCCAGCAACTCGTTGGAGTAATGCCCGAGCTTGCGCTGTGTCTCCACTCCAAAATTGGTGAGGCTTTCGGGTTTCTCGGGGTCGATGGTCTTAGAGAGGTCTGTGGCCCGCTGCTGTAGCAGTTCCTTGTTCTCGGTGATGGTGATCTCTGTGTTGTTTTCCATGGTTTTATTTAGCCAACATTATTTTTGCCCAGTGCGTCCAGTGTTTGCAGGCTTTTGCGGGCCTGCTCCTGGCGCTCCGTCGTTTCGTACCATTCAATATCGGATAATGGCAGATAATCTCCTAATAATTCGCGCACTTCCCGCATCAGGGCCTCCCCTTTTTTTGTACGGAACGACGGGTTCTTGTAGAAGGCGCTCAGGTACTCTACTTTCACCATTCCGGCTTGGGTCACAGCCAGTTCTTTCACTTCCACCACCAGCTCCGATTGTTCGTTATGGTCTGACACGACGGTCCGGTAGACGCCCTGATGCCCTTCCTGCAGCACTGCCTGGCTTGCCTGTCGCGCCTCCTGTATGGCTTTGCGCAAACTGAGGTTGGGTTTTAAGTAGTGGCCGTACATATAGCCCAGTACTGCCCCTATAACGAAAATCCAAAAGAGTAGCATATATGATTGTACTTTTTAGCTGATGTTTAAGCGTATACTTTTTTATACGGCGATTAAGGTTGGGTAGATGATGCGCTTCTACCGCCACCCGCCACTGCTAAGAACAGGAACAAATCCTGAAAGTTCTAATGGTTGTGCCAGGTTTTTATGATATCGTGCAGGTGTGTCCTTACTCTTAGAACTGGGAAGGGGTTTTGCAGTGCCGGGCCCAACCACCCCTGCCCCCTCCTTAGCCAAGGCGGGGAGCCTGTAGTTACTTATGCTAAAGCATAAGTTTCATGGCTGCTGTTCTCGCGCGGACAGGTCGCGACCTGTCCCTACAAGGTATAAACCCACCCCAGCCCCTCCCAAGAGGGGAATTGTCGGCAGATGATTGTCATCCCCCTGCCCCCTTTAAAGGGGGACTTGGCTGAAGTTGCATTAGCAGCAGCTATCGACCTTATTCCAGCCTTTGGGTTGAGCGCCTCGAGAGGTTCCGGTGCCCGTAAGGGCATTGCGACGTCAGGAGCAAAGGAAATGTAGACAGCGCGATGCCCGAAGGGGAGGCCTCCCGGCCTAGGAGGGCAGAAAGCCAGAGATGCAACGAGACGTTTGTGGGAACTAGAGGAAGAACGGTAGCCAGCAAGAATAGCTTGGTTCAAATAGAAGGAAGCAGCGCTATGAAAGTATAAATGGCAAGCATAGCTCAAGTATAAAAGTATAGCTCAAGTATAAATTTCGCGAACATTGAAACCATGCAGCAGTTTCATTACAGCCAAACCCATTTCCAAGTAATTTGTACCTTTGCTCTTCAACCGGCAGCAACTAGCCTTTTGCCTTCATGACCCGCTTTATACTTTACACCCTCAGCATTTTTATACTTTTGGTGACCGTAGCCGGCTGCTCCTTCCTGCGGCTATCCCCTCAGTTTGGAGCTGAGGCAGAGTGTGCGCGCCTGAAAAAGATGCAGCAGTCGCCGAACTACGCGGAGGGCGTGTTCCAGAACCCTGTACCTACCAACATGGACATCGGCTTTAAGGGATACCTCAAGCTGTTACACACGCGGATCTTTGGAGAGACAGTCGAGCAGCTGCCTGACCGCCCCATCCCCTACCTGCCTGTAAAAGCTGCCCAAACCAAGACAGTACAGGATACAGCTACCATAGTCACCTGGCTGGGGCACTCTTCCTTCATCGTGGAGATAGACGGCAAACGCCTGCTGCTGGACCCGATGCTGGGAAATATCGCTTCCCCGCTCTCTTTCATGGGCCCCAGGCGGTTCGCCCCCTTACCTATCACTGCCGCGGAGATGCCCCCTATCGATGCTGTCCTCATCTCCCATGACCACTACGACCACCTCGATTATGGCTCTATACAGGCACTCAACGGGAAAACCGGCCATTTTTACGTGGCACTGGGCGTGGGCGCGCACCTGGAGCGCTGGGGCGTGCCGGCCGAAAAGATAACGGAGATGGATTGGTGGCAGGAAGCGACTCTGCAGGGGCTCACCTTTGCCGCAACGCCCTCCCGGCACTTCTCCGGCCGCGGCCTTACCGACAGGATGAAAACCCTCTGGACCTCCTGGGTCATCATGGGTCAGAAGGACAGGATATTCTTTAGCGGCGACACGGGCTATTTCCCGGGCTTTACGGAAATCGGCGAAAAGTATGGCCCCTTCGATATCACGTTGCTTGAGTGCGGCCAGTACAACGAGCTCTGGAAGAGTATCCACATGATGCCCGAGCAAACCGTGCAGGCCCACCTCGACCTGAAGGGCAGGCTGCTCATGCCCATCCACTGGGGATCCTTTTCCCTGGCCATGCACAGCTGGACCGACCCCATCGAACGCGTTACCAAAGAGGCCGCAGCGCGACAGGTACCCATCACTACGCCGCTTATCGGAGAACCTGTTATCCTGAATGGTGCTGCTCCGAAAACCGCCTGGTGGCGGCCTTAATCAAACCAGGCATTTCCTGACAATTCCAAGGCAAGGGCTGCCAGTGGCTATCAAAGCCTCCGGCAGCCCTTGCCTCCATAAAAGGTGCGTATCACCCGAACCTTGGCCGCATTTATACTTAATTTCAGACAGCCGCTAGTAATTTCCTCAGGCACGCTTTTCTCTTGCAGACAGAATTACGTATAGAAATATACATCTTCCTTGTCATCCTCCCCATTAGGCGATAAACTATGGCACATACTTCCTGAAGGCGACGCCAGGCCTATTTATCCTGAAACTATGAAAATCCTAGAACTTAAGATAATGCGTGGTCCAAACTACTGGTCCATTAAGCATCCGAAAATCATTGTGCTCAAGCTGGACCTGGAGGACCTGCAAAACACTCTCACCAATGAAATCCCGAACCTGGCGCAACGGCTCCTCAGGCTGTTCCCCGGTCTGCACAAGCACAGATCCTATGTGGGCACAGAAGGCGGCTTTGTGCGGCTGCTGAATGAGGGCACCTCCCTGAGCAAGGTAGTGCAGCATATTGCCCTGGAGCTGCAAACAGTAGGTGGCATGGACAGCGGCTATGGCAGGCGCTACGCCACCGATCAGCCCGGAGTGGATATCGTCGTGTTTTCCTACCAGCAGGAGCGTGCCGGGGAATATGCCGCCCAGGCAGCCGTGCGCATTACCGAGGCTTTGGTGCGCGGTGAGCGGGTAAGCGTGGTACAGGATGTGGCCAGGCTGCACCAGATACGGGAGGATGAGTATTTTGGCCCCTCCACCGAGGCCATTGTGCGCGAAGCGGTGAACCGCAACATCCCCTACATTCAGAACAAGGAGATGGGGCTTATCCAGCTGGGCTTCGGCGTACACCAAAAACGCATCCAGGCGGCCATGACCAGCAATACCTCCTGCTTTGCCGTGGAAAGTGCCGGCGATAAGAACCAGACAAAGCTCATACTGGAAGAGGCAGGCATTCCGGTGCCGCTGGGCAGGATTGTAAAGACCTCCCGCGAACTGGAGCATGCAATCGACGAGCTGGATTACCCCATCGTAACCAAACCCCTGTACGGCAACCAGGGCAAAGGCGCCAGCATAAACCTGCAAACCTGGAAAGAGGCCTTGCGAGGCTTTAGTGAGGCGCAGCGCTATTCGGAGGAGGTGATGGTGGAGCAATTTATCCAGGGCTTCGACTACAGAATATTGGTGATAGACGGCAAGTTCACGGCTGCGGCCAGACGCACGCCCGCCCTGGTGGTAGGTGATGGCAAGTCCACCATCCGGCAGCTGATAAACCAGGTAAACAAAGACCCGCGCCGTGGGGTGGGCCATGAAAAAGCCCTCACCCATATCAAGGTAGATAAAATCACACGGGGTATTTTGCGCGATCGCGGGCTTACTTTGCAGGCCGTGCTACCCGCCGGAGAGGTACTGTATCTGAAAACGACCGCCAACCTGAGCACCGGCGGCACCGCCACCGATGTGACGGACCTGGTGCACCCCTACAACGTGCTGATGGCGGAGCGCATCGCCGGTATCATTGGCCTGGACATCTGCGGCATTGACGTGATAACCTCCGACATTGCCATCCCGTTGCCGGAGGCACGCGGAGCCGTGATAGAGGTGAACGCCGCCCCGGGCCTGCGCATGCACATCTCCCCTACCGAGGGTTTGCCGCGCAACGTGGCCGAGCCAATCATCAACATGCTGTTTCCGTTTGGCTCCCCGTCCCGCATCCCGATAGTGGCTATAACCGGCACCAACGGTAAAACCACCACGACACGCCTCACGGCACACATTCTCAACTTTAAGGGCTATAAAGTGGGCTACACCACCACCGACGGTATCTACATACAAGGCAAACGGGTAGTGAAGGGCGACACGACCGGCGCCTATAGCAGCGAGTTCGTGCTGAAGGACCCCACGGTGAACTATGCCGTGCTGGAGTGCGCCCGCGGGGGAATGCTGCGTACCGGGCTGGCCTTCAGGCAGTGCGATATTGGTATTGTCATGAACGTGTCGGAGGACCACCTGGGCCTGGGCGATATCCATACCGTGGAGGATATGGCGCGTGTGAAAGCCGTTATCCCTAAAACCGTATGCTCGCAGGGTTATGCCATTCTGAATGCCGATGACGAGTTGGTATACGAGATGAGCCATGGTCTGCGCTGCAAAATCGCCCTGTTCAGCCTTGACGAGGAAAACCCGCGCATTACGGCGCACATTGCCAAGGGCGGACTGGCTGCCGTGTACGAAGCAGGTTTTATCTCCATTTTCAAAAACACCTACAAGATACGGGTGGATCGGGTGGCTGATATCCCCCTTACCTTCGGAGGCAAGGCCAAATTTAACATTTACAATGTGCTGGCAGCCACTCTGGTCGCGTACATCTCGCACATGGAAATAAACGAAATCCGGACGGCCCTGCGCACCTTCATTCCCTCACCGGAAACCACTCCCGGACGCATGAACCTGTTCAGGTTGCCCAAAGCGGAGGTGCTCATCGACTATGCTCATAACATTGCCAGCATGCAGGCCATCAGTGATTTTATCAAACACACTGATGCCCACCCCAAAATCGGCATTATTGCAGGCATCGGCGACCGCCGCGACGAGGATGTGAAGCAGGTGGGCAGGCTGGCCGCCGAGGTGTTTGACGAGATCATTATCCGGCAGGACAAGGACCTGCGCGGCCGCAACGGCGACGAAATCAATCATTTGCTCAAGGAGGGCATTTACATGGTGAAGCCGGAGCTGGAACCAAAGGAAATTAACCAGGAAACACGCGCCCTGGCCTATGCTCTGGAGTATGCGCCGGAGGGTTCCTTTATTGCGCTTTTCTCAGAAGACATACCGGAGGCCGTAAAGCTGGTGGAGAATTTCAGGGTTATCCAGCATCGGGAAGCTAAGAGCGAGCCGTAACGGTAGGGAATCAGAAGGCCCATGGAAGCTAATTAAAAAAGCCAGCCCCACCCAAAGGGCGAGGCTGGCAGCTTTCATCGTTTATACTTTATACTTAGTTACCCGACGGGAAACGCAGCCCCAGCGTGAGCATAAACACCGAGTGGCGGGCGTTCGTCAGGTCTCCTTCAAAGTTCACGTCCTCTTTCACGAAGTCGGAGAAGGCGCCGTTGTAGCGGATGCCCAGGCTGATGCCGTTGCTGGCCCTAAAGCCAAGTCCGGCCGCGTAACCTACCTCAAACTCCGAAAGGCCGTCCTTGCTCTTGGCGTCTTTCTCGCTGGAGATGCGGGTGCCGTTGCTATCATACAACTCTGTTTTGTTGTTCACGCTCAGCAGGTAGCTCAGCTGCGGGCCAAACTCAAAGTATAGCGGACCGGCGTTGAAGTGGCCTAGCACCGGCAGTTCCAGGTAGTTATAGTCCACGCTGCCCTCACGTCTTCTTTTCTCTAACAAAGGGAGGCTCGTATACTCCTCGCTGTTGTTTTTGAAGCCTTTTCTGGAGTATAACAGCTCCGGCTGGATGGAGAAGAAATCCTCCACTACCGGGAAGTTCACGATAAGACCTCCGTGAAAGCCCACCTTGTTTTCGAATCTGTCTTCGTTTTTCAGGTCGCCGGACAGGTTGCTGAGGTTCGCACCACCCCTTACGCCCAATGTTGCCTGCGCCTGCGCAGCAGTGAATGTGCCAAAGGCCAGAGCTACTGCAAAGAAAAACTTCTTCATCATAATGATAAGTATGTTAGTTTGGTAGTAAACGGGCAATATACGTGCCTTCTTATATAGGTGGTTGCTATGTTATTTTGAGTGGCAGAACCTTGGCTCCTTTATTAACCATCCTATACAACTGACTATCAACACGCTACTAACCAGCTATAAAACACACCTTGGTTAAGTGATAGAAAAGTTCTTCGATTGGGGTAACATTTCCCTGAAAAAATGAAGCTGAAAAAGTATAGGTATGCTTTACTGTTAGGCGAGAAAAAGTATAACGGGAGCATTGGCCATGCCTTAAAGTTAAGTTGCCGTTTCTCCCTACCGGCAGTACGAATCGGTACAATTCCCTACCTTTGGCCATGGATTTTATTTCTGTTGATTTTGAGACGGCCACGCCGCAACGCGACAGCCCCTGTGAGATAGGTTTGACGGTGGTGCGGGACAGGCAGATTGTAGAAACGCGCTCCTGGCTCATCAAGCCTTTGTACTATCCGCACTTCAATTCTTTTAACGTGGCCGTGCACGGCATCCGGCCGGCCGACGTGAAAGACCAGCCGGACTTCCGGGAGTTGTGGCCGGTGCTGCAGCCCTACCTGGAGGGGCAGTTCCTGATTGCCCACAACGCCAGCTTCGACATGAGCGTGCTGCGCAAGACGCTGGCAACATACAACATCCCGCTGCCGGAGGCCCGCTACGCCTGCAGTCTGAAGTTCTCCAAAAACATCTGGAAAGGCATGAGCAAGTATGATTTGAAAACGCTCTGCAACATGCACCGCATCAACTTTCTCCACCACCGGGCGGCATCAGACGCCGATGCCTGCGCCAGGTTATCTATTAAAGCCTTGGAGCTGACTGGCACAACCTCAGAGGCGGAGTTCGCTGATAAGATGGGCAGCAAGATAGGCCGTGTGTAGCTGCATAACTTTAGAGGTGTTCCTGATTTTAAAGAAATAATATGTAGTAACCTTCGGGGCCTTGGGCGTAGTACGGAAAATAAGACATACCCCCAAAAGAGGCTGGCGCTTCGTGGTAGAGCTACATGATGGGGAGCTAAAATGGTTTTATCAGAAATCAGTTCAGAAGTATAAACCCAAATTTGTAATCAGTTCTATACTTTAGCAGCCGTTTTATACTTTTTTTGCGTTTACCCTTTATGACACAAGTACCTCAGTATACCTCCATCGCCAGCGCGGCATTTAACGAGTACCTGGACAACCACATAGAACTGGACGAGCTGATTGCACGGCTGCGGGAAATCGAGCTGCAGGTGATGCACGACGATGAGGCAGAAGAGGAAACGGGAAAAGTGCTGTGGTTCTGCTTCTTTAGCGGCGACCCGTTCCAAACCACCATCCGCGACATCGAAAACGATCTGAGCGACCCGTCGCACCCCAGCTCCCGCATTCTGTTGCAGGGCATCGCGCTGGGCCTGGAGGCCGGGGAGCTGGAAGTACACTACTCCTGGCCGGGCTTTCCGGAAACCTGAGAAATTTTTCCGGGAAGGCCTCAACTGCAAGCAACGCATCCGAAAATAGTGTATCTTTAGGTAAACCATTAACCCTAAGATTATGGCAAAGTCTAAAGACGCTAAAAAGGAAACAAAGAAGAAGCCGGCCAAAACCGACAAGGAAAAGAAGGCCGCTAAGCTAGAAAAGAAAAAGAACAGCTACGACTAAGCAGCCCGGGCGCCCTGCCGCAAAAGTACGGCGCTGGCATACACAAGGCAGCAGCAAAACCATTTGCTGCTGCTTTTTTTGTGGCTGGCCGTTTCTGAGGTGCAGCTTTACACTCTCGCAGACACCGGTCCAACCACCCCTACCCCTCCGAGGCTACACTTAGGACACCAGTCGATTGCTGCTTCAAGTTTACAACTTGGAGCTATTATGGGGCCAGTTTTCAACTGGCGAAAGTATAAAATGCCACCTATACGTTTGCTCGCGAGCTGAGAAAGGGCCTCATGGGTGCGCCAGGCTAGATGCCTAAAGTATAGAAAGGCCGCTGCTGTACTTGTCTCTTAAGCCTAGAACCCTTCGAGGAAGGGAGGGAGTTTTGCAGTACCGGGTCCAACCACCCCTGCCCCTCCTTAATCAAGGAGGGGAGTTCTGTAGCTACTTTGGCTGAAGTATAAGTTTCATAGTTGTTGTCCTCTCGCGGACAGGTCGCGACCTGTCCCTACTAAGTATAAACCCACCCCTATGAGCTGCGCTCGCTAGCTCAAAACTCCCGTTTTGGCAAGTCCAGAGGAGGGGGATTTTACTTACTCCTTTCCCTGTCATCTCGAGTACTCTCGAGGCGGGAGCCGAAGAGAGCCAGCGTAGCTGTGAGAGATCTATCTGGAATTCTAAACAGATCTCTACCGAAGGTCGAGATGACAGCAGGGGCAGTGGCTCTCACACTTACTCCCTTCTATTGTCTCTATAGGCGATTAACATCCCCCTACCCCCTTCAAAGGGGGACTTTGGCTGAAGTTGCATAAGCAGCAGCTATCGAAATGATTCCCAGCCTTTGGGTTGAGCGCCTTCTAGATTTCCGGTGCCCGTAAGGGCATTGCGACGTCAGGAGCAAAGGAAGCGAAAGCAGCGCGATGCCCGAAGGCGAGCCCTCTCGGGCTTGAGAGCACCAAAGTATAAATGCAACTGTAGGTATGTGGGGCTGGAGGAGGAACGGTGGCTAATAAGGATGGCTTGATTCAAGTTGCAGTAAGCCGTGGCTAGGGAAGTATAGCCCAAGTATAAGTATGGCTTACTCGAGCAGGAAACTCCTCTTGTTTTTAGAAAAACAGAAGAAACTACCGGTGCTGCTCATACTTACCAGCCTCCAGCACTGCCTGCAACCGCTGCACTTCTGCCTCTGTCAGCGGGGCGGCCTGGGCAGCCAAAAGTGCGCCTTCCAGCTGCTGATCCGTACGGATGCCGAGTACAGCAGAGGTTACTGCCGGGTGATGCAACACGAACTGCACTGCCGTTTCAGAGGCATTTCTGGTGTTGCCCGCTACAGTATTTACTGCCCCGGCGGCCTGCTGTACCTCCTCCAAAGTATAAGTCAGGTAGGGTTTGGCAGGTTTACCGGCCAGTAGTCCCTGTGCCAGGCTGCCGCGAGCCAGTACCCCAATATCATTTTGCTGCAGCAGTTCCAGCACCTCCTCTTCGGGGCGGCGGTCCAGCAAGCTATACTGCAGCATGACGCTGGCTATAGTGGAGCGGCGCACATACTCCCGAATCACGTTCGGTCTGATGGACGAGATGCCATATTGCCGGATCTTGCCCTGCTCCTTCAGCTGCTCAAAGGCCTCTATGGTTTCATCGATAGGGTCGTCCATAGTGCCGCCGTGCAGTTGGTAGAGGTCAATATAATCGGTTTGCAGCCGCTTCAGGCTCTCCTCCACCGCCTGCAGGATATAAGCCTTGCGTGGGTTCCAGTCCCAGCCGCTGCCATCGGGGCGCCACTGGTTGCCTACTTTGGTGGCCAGTATCACCTTGTCGCGCATCTCCTTAAAAGCCTTCCCCACTGTCGTTTCATTCTGACCTTTGTCGTAGAGATCGGCGGTATCAAAAAAGTTAATGCCCTTGTCCAGCGCCTGGTGCAGCAGTTTTATACTTCCATTTTCATCGCCCTGCAGTGACATGCAGCCAAAGCTTACCTCGCTCACGTGTAAGTCAGATTTTCCGAGTTGTTTATACTTCATACCCTTGATTTGATGATCTGCTAAAGTATAAATAACTGGTAAAAGTATAGATGGTTGCTGGATAAGAAGCAGAAAATACCCCCACAGCGCTTTGAAGCAGTGAGATGGTGTTAGCAATCCTGCGCGTAAAGAGAGTTAGGGAAGGTATATTCCGAACCAGTAGGAAGGAAACCTTTACATGCTGGCTTTACTAACACTAAAAGCTTCTTTCATGTTGGCAAGTAACCCTGACGCACGGAGGTCATATTTCTGCATCTAGCCACCAAGATCCTTACAGGATGCCAAAAAGAAAAGGTGCCGCAATCAAGGCTATACCTTTTCATGCTGGTAAAATTGTTTGTTATAGTGCAAGCGTCCACGCTCGTGACGGGCTATCGTTTGGGCCTCCCCGGGACTGCACCCGGGACTGCACCCGGGACAGGCCGGCCCAGTCGGATTACAAATCCGGCTTCATAATAGGCACGGGTTGCAAACCCGCGCCAGCAAGGTAGAAGAGAGGTTAAGCCTCCTCCTCTTAACAGGAAGTGATCATTTCACCTCAATATTTGTCTCGTTTATGCCCAGCTTGTTTTTGGAGTGCAGTTCCACCGGGAAGCCCCACAGGTAGCGGATATGTTCCAGCGTTTCCTTGGCGCTTTTGGCGTCCAGGCGGCGGTCCTTTTGGATGTAGTGCGTCAGGTAGAGTTTGCTGGTGCGGTGCAGGTCTACTTTGGTTACCTGAATGTTGGGTACCAGCGAGGCACGGTCGTACTGGTGGCTCAGGTGCTCGCGCACTCGGCGGTAGCCTCGCTCATTATGGATGGCCCCGATCTCATAATCGTCCTCGTGCTCGTTGTCAATAATCATGAACAGGCGCATGTCGCGGATGACCTTGGGCGAGAGGTACTGCAGGATAAAACTGTCGTCGCGGAAGTTCTCCATCACGTAATGCACCTGCTGCAGCCAGTCCTTGCCAATCAGGTCCGGGAACCACAGTTTGTCCTCTGCAGTAGGGTTCTGGCAGATGCGCTTGATATCCATAAAAATATTGAAACCTAGAGTATAGGGGTTGAGGCCTGAGTAAAACTTGCTGTTATACTCCGGCTGGTAGAGCACGCCGCTGTGGCTCTTGAGGAACTCCAACATAAAGCCATCGTTCAGGTAGCCCTCCTCAAACATCTTGTTGATGATGTGGTAATGCGAAAAAGTGGCAAAGCCCTCGTTCATCACTTTGGTAGCGCCCTGCGGGTAAAAATACTGCGCCACTTTGCGCACAATCCGGATGATCTCGCGCTTCCACTGTGGCAGGGCTGGCGCGTACTTCTCTATAAAGTATAGAATGTTCTCCTCGGGCTCCTTCGGGAATTTGTGCTCGTCGCTGCTGTTGGTTTCCGGCACTTCGGGCTGGGAAGGAAGCGTGCGCCACAGTTCGTTATAGTTCTCGCGTTTTATCAGGGTGAGTTTCTTCAGGCGCTCGTTTTCCTGCAGGGCCGATACCTTCGACGGTTTTTTATACTTGTCTACCCCGTGGTACATTAACGCATGGGCTGCATCCAGCACGCGCTCCACCTCCTCCTCGCCATACTCCTCTTCGCATTTTAGAATATACTCCCGCGCAAAAGCCATGTAGTCAACTATAGAGTCGGCCGAGGTCCAGTCGAGGAACATGTAGTTGTTGGCGAAAAAGGCATTATGGCCCTGGCAGGCATGTGCTATCACGAGCAGCATCATACAGGTGGAGTTGTTCTCCATGTTGTAGCTGATGCAGGGATTGGAGTTTATTACCAGCTCGTAGGACAGCCCCATGCGACCTTTGGTATAGTTGTTCTGGTTCAGCACGAAGTCCTTACCAAACTTCCAGTGCGGGTACGACGTGGGCAGGCCGGTCAGGGCGTAGGCATCCAGCATCTGCTCCGAGGTGACTATCTCTATCTGGTTGGGGTAGGTCTTCAGCTTCAGGTACTCCTTCCCTATCCTGCTGATCACCTCATCCGCAGCCTCCAGCGTCTGGTAATCCCAGTTAGGATTACAGAACATGGCCTTATATTGATCTTTCTCTGTCATTTTTAAGGGTGTTTTTGCGTTTTATGTAGCAAGATGCCTGCAGGTTTTTATTTAGACTAAGGACTGTTTGACAAAGGACAAAAGACATAAGTCTTTATCAATTTTTAAGATTCAGCCAGCGTGTAAGTATGATCGGTCCGCAACTGGCTTTTTTCACCACATTTATACTTTCACCTACTGCTGTTCCGGATTTGCAATCCGGAACCACATACTATAAGGATTTATAATCCGCTTGCTTGCCAGAAGTCCCGACCATTGTGATGCGGATTACAAATCCGCGGGCCATATACTTTCGGATTGCAAATCCAAAAGAGCGATAAAGTCTTTTGTCACAAAATCCTTTGTCTAACAGTCAAGAAACCACCTCACTTCTTTTCCGGAACAGCCCCTGAAACACGGGCCAGATCTCGTAGGGCTCATACACGTGCCTGATGGAGAAATCCTCGTCGTTGCTGATGCGCTTGTAGGCCTGCCACAGGTCGCTCTCACGGTCTTTGTTGCTTATCTCGATGTAGGCCATGTATTGCACCGCCGGAAGTATGGTTTCCAGTACCAGGTTCTTACACTCCAGCGCATCCTGCTTCGACCACACATCGCCGTCCGAGGCCTGGCAGCAGTACACGTTCCAGCTCTCGTCGTAGCGCTCGCGCCTGATCCTGTCCATTAGTTTCAGCGATGGGGCCACCACCGTACCGCCGCTCTCACGCGAGTTGAAGAACTCCTCCTCGTTTACTTCCTTGGCCTCAGTATGGTGCCGGATAAAGACTAGCTCCACGTTCTTGTACTGCCGCGTCAGGAAGAGGTAGAGCAGCGTGAAAAAGCGTTTGGCAATATCTTTCTCGTGGTAACCCATCGAGGCCGACACGTCCATGATGCAGAACATGACAGCCGATGTTACCGGCACAGGCACGCGCTCAAAATTATTGTAGCGCAGGTCGATGTCCTCAAAGAACGGAATAGTATTGGCCTGCCTTTTGACTTTCTCCAGTTCCAGCTCCAGCGCCTCCCGCTCCGCCTTTTTCCGGGTTTTGGCCAGTTGCTCCTCCAGCGTCTTCAGCTTCTTTTCGAACACACCCCGCAAAGCCAGTTGCCGCCCCAGCGACTGCTGGTAGCTGGTTTTGACATTGAGCCGGGAAGGTACGCTATCGCGGGTATAGCCGGCGCGGCGCATCGAAAAGCTCTCGGTACTCTCCATCAGCTTCTTCACCATGTTGGGCAGGGCCAGATCATCGAAAAAGTACTTCAGGAATTCCTCTCTGGAGAGCACCACCGTAAATTCGTCCTCTGTTACCTCGGGGCTGTTGGAGCCCTTGCCTTTGCCACTCCCCGAGCCGCTTTTAGGCTTCGGCACACGGTCGCCCTCACTGTAGCGGTCGTTGCCGGGCTGCACGATGTACTTCTTGCCTGTTTTCGGGTCGTGGTGGAAATGCGGTTCATCCAGCCCCCGTACCGGCACCTTTACGCTGCCACCGGTTTTGCTGTCGGTTATACTTTCCTGGCCCATGATATCCGGAATGGCGCGCTTTATCTGGTTCTCCACCCGCTTCAGGAACTTCTGCCGGTTGCCCGTAGACTTCCCCTTATCGTTCTTGCGTCTGTCGATGATGTGGGACATGGGAGTTTGGGAGTTAAAGGGTTTAGGAGTTAGAGAGTTTGGGAATTCGGAGATACTCGAGTTCTAACTCTTCCCTCCTAAACTCCCCAACTCTCTAACTTATTTAGGCCATCGTTTTGCGTACGCGCATGAACCAGTCTACCAGGATGCGGATCTGCTTGTCGGTGTAGCCGCGCTCGCGCATACGGCGTGTGAAGTCGCGGTGCTTCTTCTCATCTTCCTCATTCGTTTTCACGTTGAAGGAAACCACCGGCAGCAAATCTTCGGTGTTTGTGAAGATCTTCTTCTCAATCACGTTCTTGATCTTCTCATAAGAGTCCCAGCGTGGGCTCTGCCCGCCGTGGTTGGCCTTGTAACGCAAAAAGAAGTTGGTCACCTCAGAACGGAAGTCTTTCGGGTTGGCGATGCCGGCCGGCTTCTCGATCTTTTCCAATTCCTCGTTCAGGATGCTTCTGTCGAAAATCTCACCGGAGTCCGGGTCGCGGTAATCGTTGTTCTGCATCCAGTGGTCGGCGTAGATCACATACTTCTCAAAGATGTTCTGGCCATAGGAGCTGTACGACTCGATGTAGGCCTTCTGTATCTCATCTGAAATAAACTCGGCATACCTGCTGGCCAGCACCGACTTTATCAGATGCAGGTACTTCGTCTCCGTTTCCGGCGGAAGCATCATCTTGATTACCTCCTGCTCCAGCACGTACAGCAGGTGCACCGGGTTGGCAGCAATCTCCTCGCTGTCGAAGTTGAAGACTTTGGAGAGGATCTTAAAGGCAAAACGTGTCGAAATGCCTTGCATGCCCTCGTTGATACCGGCATCGTCGCGGTACTCCTGTATGGATTTGGCATTGGGGTCGGTTTCACGAAGCGTTTCGCCGTTATACACGCGCATTTTAGAGTAAATGCTCGAGTTCTCCGGCTCCTTCAACCGCGACATCACCGAAAACTCGGCCAGCAACTCAATGGTTTTGGGGGCGCAAGGCGCGTCACGCAGCGAGCTTTCGCGGATGAGCTTTTCGTAGATCTTAATCTCCTCGCTTACACGCAGCACATAAGGCACCTGCACCTTGTAAATACGGTCCAGGAAGGCCTCGTTCTTTTTATCGTTCAGGAATTTAGCCCATTCCGATTCATTGGAGTGCGCCAGGATGATACCATCGAACGGGATGGCGCCAATGGGCTCAGTGCCTTTGTAGTTTTTCTCCTGGGTGGCAGTCAGCAGTGGGTTCAGCACCTTTATCGGCGCCTTAAACATCTCCACAAACTCCAGCAAGCCCTGGTTGGCCAGGCACAGGCCGCCGGTATAAGAATAGGCATCGGGGTCGCTCTGCTGGTACTCGGCCAGCTTGCGGATATCCACCTTGCCCACCAGTGTAGATATGTCCTGGTTGTTTTCGTCACCCGGCTCTGTCTTGGAAATCGCGATCTGCTCCTGAATGGAGGGGTACAGCCGGATCACCTTGAAGCGGTTCACATCGCCATCGAACTCGCGCAGGCGTTTGGACGCCCAGGGGCTCATGCAGCTGGGCACGTAACGGGATGGGATGCCATACTCACTCTCCAGCTCGTCGGTATAGTCGGCAAACAGGCCCAGCGGGCTCTCGAACACGGGGCTCACCTCCTCACCGGCCTTCAGCACGTAAATAGGGTTTTGCTGCATCAGGTGCTTGAGTTTCTCGGCCAGCGAGCTTTTGCCACCGCCCACAGGCCCCATCAGGTAGAGGATCTGCTTCTTCTCCTCCAGCCCCTGCGCCGAGTGGCGGAAGTAGGAAACGATCTGCTCGATGGTGCTCTCCATGCCATAAAAGTCACGGAAAGCTGGGTAAATCTTTATCTTCTTGTTAGAGAAGATGCGGCTGAGTACCGGGTCCTGCCGGGTATCCAGAATTTCAGGCTCCCCGATGGCATCCAGAATCCGCTCTGCGGGCTTGGCATACATTTTCGGGTCCTGCTTACACTCCTCGAGATAGGCAGCTACTGTCATCTCATTCAGGGAGGCGCTGTAATTCGTTTTAATCTTTTCTAAAATGTTCATATCGGGTGTTTCTTACATGTCAGAATCATTTCCATCAAGATTACAGAGCAGCACCTTTGAGAGTGGCTAACGTTCCGGAGCGCTGCTAAGCAAATAATCTGAGCATAACTGTAGGTCTTTTTTATAAGCTGATTTCCAAACGACTGAGAGGCAGCCCGTGCCTTTTATTTTAAAGAAGCATCCCTCATGCGGGACTTTGTAACCCTGATAACCAGGCAGCCATGGCTTTTAGGGCCATCCGCTGCACGTTTGCCTATACTTTACAGGCAATCGGCACCCTACTGACGCCTTATGCCTTGTGTTACAGACTACAGGGACCTGCTCCCCGTCACCTGCCGCTCCCTGAGGAAGAGCCTGCATTTATTGCCTTACGGGTGGCAATAGTGACTACCTTAGAAACATCGCTTTTCCGCTTTAGATTCAAAAAGGTTTATATTTTATACTATTAAGGTTATAAAAAGTATACCTCCTTGCTAAATATTTTTGCCACCAGCAGCAAAATAGTGCCTGCTTAGGCACAAATACCTGTGTTCGTAACAGGGGCCTGGGCTGAAGTTTATAGGCTAATTTGTATATTGTGCGTCTAGAAGATGCGTTATAGCAAAGATTGATGAACACCTGGAAGTATAACCGCATCTCTTGCAGCCACGCCAACACAAACAACAACAGATATGAGCCAGTTAGTTATTAGCTCCCTCGACGAACTTACCAAGTATGAGGGCACCGAAATGGGCGTTTCGGATTACCATACCATTACGCAGGAGCAGATTCAGAAATTTGCGGATGCCACCCTGGATCACCAATGGATTCACCTGGATGCCGAGCGGGCCAAAACAGAGTCGCCGTTCGGGGCTACCATTGCCCACGGTTATCTGACCGTTTCGCTGCTGCCTTACCTGTGGTCGCAGATTACCTCCATCCAGAACCTGAAGATGCAGGTAAATTATGAGATCGAAAGCCTTCGCTTTAACCAGGCGGTTACCGTAAACGGACGTGTGCGCCTGCGCGCCAAGCTGCTGTCGGTGAAGAACCTGCGCGGCATTGCCAAAGCCCGGCTGGAGGTAACGCTGGAGATTGAGAACAGCAAAAAGCCCGCCTTCACGGGCATCATCACGTTCCTGTACCACTTTAACGATTAGGTACGCCCCTGCTGCAGCAGCGCTATACTTTTAAATCCGGTTCCTATGCTAAAACCAGAAGACCTCCCCATCTACCGCAAAGGAGAAGAGATTTTCCACCTCACTACTTCTATTGTGGGGCTGATACCGGAGGACAATGCGCTGCTGCAGCACCTGCGGGAGGTAATGCTGACCGACGCTGCCATGCTGACGGTGAAGGTAGCCAGTGCCGTGGGCGCAGACATTTACGACATGCAGATGGAGAACGCTGTGCTTATCCGCAAAGCAGCCCGCGACCTGCTCACCAACTGCACGGCCCTGAAGATGTACGGCTTTGAGGAATTCACCTACCTGCCCCTGCTGCGCAACGCCATCGAGGAATACAGGGTGCTGTTTGTGGCCTGGGTTGCCACCTTCGATCCCTGGAACTACATCTGGGACGACTGGGGCCTGTTTAACCCTCCGGGCGCTACAAAGGAGGATAGCCTGTAGGCCCTTTTTCCAATAGACTTCTCCCATTCCCGGCCAGGCAGTTGCCCAGGGTATGGGCATTATACTTTTTGCTCACCCGATAACCACCTTCCTCCGTAAAAGCAGGGTTTGTAAAGAACTGCTTTATACTTTTGCAGCTCCTGAACTTACGCAAAGTATAAAACCCCTGCCATGACGCCTGCCCCTACTTCTGCCCCTGCCCCACAGCTTACCCGCACTACCCTCTGGCTGATGACCATTGCCTCCGGTATGGTGGTTGCCAACAACTACTACAACCAGCCGCTGCTGGTAAAAATGGCGGACACTTTTCGGGTGTCGGAGGCGAGCGCGGGCATGGTGGCCATGCTGGCGCAGGTAGGATACGCTATTGGCCTGCTCTTTATCATTCCGCTGGGCGATATGCTGCGCCGCAAGCGGCTTATCCTGATCGACTTTGTGCTGATCGTGCTCTCGCTGCTGCTGGCGGCCTTCTCCACGAACATTTATACTTTGATGGCAGCCAGCCTGCTGATCGGCGCTACCTGCGTGGTGCCGCAACTGTTTGTGCCCATGGCCGCGCACCTGGCCCGGCCGGAAGAACGCGGCAAAGCCGTGGGCACCGTGATGAGTGGCTTACTGGTAGGTATCCTTTTCTCGCGTACGCTCAGTGGCGTTGTGGGCGAGCACCTGGGTTGGCGGGCCATGTACCTGATTGCTGCCGGGTTGATGGTGCTCTTATGGCTAGCCCTATACTTTCTGCTGCCCGAGATACAGCCCCAGTTTAAGGGTAATTATAAAAGTTTGATGAAGTCATTGGTGCACTTGTTCCGCACAGAGCCCCTGCTCAGGCTGGCCTCGGCGCGCGGGGCGCTGTCCTTTGCCTGCTTCGGTGGTTTCTGGACCACGCTCGTCTTTCTGCTGGAGGGCCCGCCTTTCTTTGCCGGCAGTGATGTAGCCGGCGCTTTCGGGCTGGTGGGTGCGGGTGGTGCCATCATGGCCTCTGTCATGGGTCGCCTCAGCGACAGGTTCGATACGCGCTCCATCCAGATCGTCACGCTAGCCATGCTTGTGGTGTCTTACATAGTCTTCGGCTTCTCGGGTCAGAGCATGATTGGACTGGTGGTAGGCGTTATACTGCTGGACCTCGGCCTGCAGGGTTCCCACATCTCCAACCAAACCCAGATTTTTGCCCTTCACCCCGAGGCGCGTAACCGCCTGAACACGGTATACATGTTTACCTACTTTATCGGCGGGGCCACCGGAACCATCCTCGCCACCCAGGCCTGGCAAGTATGGCGCTGGAACGGCGTGGTGGCTGTAGGGCTTATTTTCTCAGCCCTGGCGCTGGCTGTGCACCTGATCTTTTCCCGGAAGGTGAGCAAGTCTTTATAACGAGTTTTCGGCTCCGGGTCCAACCACCCCTAGCCCCTCCTTGTCTAAGGCGGGGAATTTCTGCTAACGATTACACCCCTATGGTCCCCTCAAGGGGACAGTCTGTGCCTGTTGCATCAGCAGCAGCTATCGGACTTATTCCCAGCCTTTGGATTGAGCGCCTTGTAGATTTCTGGTGCCGCTGTGGCGGCATTGCGACCGAAGGGCAGCAAAGGAAATGTACACCGCGCGATGCCCGAAGGCGAGCCCTCTCGGGCTTGAGAGCTCCAAAGCCCGAAATGCAACGAGACGTTTGTGGGAACTAGAGGATGAACAGCAGCTAGAAAGGACAGCTTGTTTCAAGTTGTGGGAAGCGGTGGCTCAGGGAAGTATAGGCTGGTAAGTATAAAACGGCACAAGCTAAAAGCTCGCGCCAGCGAAAGTATAGAGTATAACCAAAGTATAAAATCCTGTTCATCCCCTAATACAGCAAATCCTAATTCAGACAAGTATAAAGTATAGCTAGTGCAGACTCGAAAAACCCAGCAACTTAATTGCAAAGATGTATGGGAGAAACGCCGGATTAAGCAAATCAGCATAACTTCGCCTCTCATTTAAGGTATACTATAAAACCCAAGCACGCACACTATGATGGAAAACCCAAACCTGGAGAACTGGGACGAGGCACGCTATAAAGAGCTCAACACCTACTTCCGTATCAAAATCGAACTCATGCTGCGCACCAACCCAAATTTAGTGGCTCAGCAGCAGGAAGACACCACCATGCACTTGCAGCAGCTAGTAAACGAGTTGAGCGAGGAAGACAAGGAGCGATGGGAAGAGTTTATGCGGCTGGACAAACAGAAGATGGAGCTTGACATCTGGAACCACCTGCACGGCAAGGGAACCCGCTACCGCCCCGGCATCGGCTTTACCAAATCCGACGACGACACCACCTGGTAGGCCTATTCCTCAAAGCCATATCTGGCATCACTCCAGAAGGCATCGAGGGCGATGATGCGGGGCTTCAGAAAAGAGATAAGCGCCGGCCAGTCTTCTTTGTCGAACACGTTTATCGGGGCAATTTCCTTGTAGATGCGGCTCACCACACGCCCTGTATTATCCGGGGCATGCAGCACCCACTCCCACTCCTCACCCAGCGTTTCGTGCAGCATGGTCTTATGCTCCTCAAATTGCTCGAACACCAGCTGCTGCAACTCCGTGTCCGGGTGCGTAAGCTCGATGGCGATATACCCGCGCTTGTTGTCGGCGTTCATCCGGAAGTATACATCCTTCACCCCGGTTTTATAGTTGAGCCAGTTCACCTTCCAGCCCTCAGCCGAAAGCTGCGGAGAGAGGTACTGGCCGAAGGTGGTCCAGAACTGCTGCCTTAACTGGGATGCCTGCTCGCGGGTATACATGCTGCAAAAATAGCGGATTCTATACTTTAAAACTACCCTTGGCTGCGATGCCTTCCAGCGACACTTCCACCATTCCTTCTTGCAGGTCATCGACCCTGCAACAACAGGATAGAGAGACCAGTTTGGCAACTTTTGTTTCATGAGAAAAGTGGGTTTTGCCTGGCCGGCCGTAGTACCAAAGTATGGGAGCGAGCAAGAGGTGCTTCATTAGACTTTCATGCTTTATTACCGCATGGGAATCAGTTACCTAAGCGACTATAGCAGCAAGGCTTGTTTAACAGCGACGAGGGCGTAAACCGGCCCATCTAAATGGTTGGCAACACGAACGACACGCTTGGTGAAGCGCCCACAAAGAACAGGTAGCAGCGCGCAGGCCTGCCAGGCAGCCTAAGCAGGTTGATTATCGTATTTTAACCGGGTAACAGCAGCAAAAGTATCTTAATCTTTATGTTTAAGTGAATGTCTTTAGTTTTCTGACAATCATATTTATATACCGATTAACTAAAATCTATACTTTAAGTATGAAAATAAAGTGGCTATGACCAGGCATTTACATTTTAAAGCTGCTTTCCGAAACATTCCGCTCTTTTATCGTTTATGATGATAGCAAAGTTACTCGCCTATATTAAAGCATTGTAAAATGGAGATATAAAGCCAACGGTTCGTTTCATTTTAGAACAATTTTGTATAATTTCGCTGTAAACAAAAAGACACTACTACGCAATAAAAAGCTAATACACATGTCAGAATTTGCTGAAATAATTTTAGATGGTAAATCCTACCAGCTACCTGTTGTAGAGGGAACAGAAAATGAGAAAGCGGTTGACATTTCTGCGCTGCGCGCTCAATCAGGTTATGTTACCCTGGATTCAGGATATAAAAACACAGGCGCTACCACCAGTGCCATCACTTTCCTCGATGGGGAGCAAGGCATTCTGCACTACCGTGGTTATCCGATAGAGCAACTGGCCGAGAAGTCGAACTTTATTGAGGTGGCCTACCTGCTGATCTACGGTTCCCTGCCCACCCAGCAGGAATTAAATGACTTCAGCAACAAGATCAGGCTGCACACGCTCGTAAATGAGGACATGCGCAAGATCCTCGACGGCTTCCCGTCTACGGCGCACCCGATGGGCATCCTGTCGGCTTTGATCAGCTCGCTTACGGCTTTCTACCCCGAGTCGCTTAACCCGAACCAGACCAAAGAGGAGGTTGACCTTTCCATCATCCGCCTGATGGCAAAGCTGCCAACCATCGCTGCCTGGTCTTACAAGAACTCCATCGGCCATCCGGTAAACTACCCTAAGAACAAGCTGGACTACTGCTCCAACTTCCTGCACATGATGTTCGCCTACCCAACCGAGGAGTATGAGCTGAACCCGGTGGTAGTGGACGCGCTGAACAAACTGCTGATTCTGCACGCCGACCATGAGCAGAACTGCTCTACTTCAACCGTGCGCCTGGTAGGTTCTGCCAACGCCAGCCTGTATTCTTCTGTGTCGGCCGGTATCAGCGCCCTGTGGGGACCGCTGCACGGAGGTGCCAACCAGGCTGTGATTGAGATGCTGGAGGCTATTAAAGCAGACGGTGGCGACTCGAAGAAATTCATTGCAAAGGCGAAAGACAAAGATGATCCGTTCCGCCTGATGGGCTTCGGACACCGCGTGTACAAGAACTTCGACCCGCGCGCCAGAATAATCAAGAAGGCCGCTGACGAAGTGCTGACCGCCCTGGGTATCAATGATCCGGTGCTGGACATCGCGAAGGAACTGGAAGAGGCTGCCCTGAACGATCCATACTTCGTGGAGCGTAAGCTATACCCGAACGTGGACTTCTACTCCGGCATCATCTACCGTGCCCTGGGCATCCCAACCGACATGTTTACGGTGATGTTCGCTCTAGGCCGTCTGCCAGGCTGGATCGCCCAGTGGAAAGAAATGCGCGAGAACAAGGAGCCAATCGGCCGTCCGCGTCAGATCTACACCGGCGCCACCAAGCGCGACTACGTAGCTGTGGAGAACCGTTAATCTGGTTTAAAGTATAAAAACAGGAAAGGCTGACCCTCGGGTCGGCCTTTTTCTTTTGCCTCTCCCCCGCAATGACCGGCGTCATTTTATACTTTCTACCCTGGTACTACCTTGCGCGTATACCTTATACTATAGTTTTATACTTTCATGACGAAAATCAGGCTCACCAGGCTTTTCACGTTTGAGACGGCGCACGCGCTGCTGCACTACGACGGCCCCTGCCGCCGCATACACGGCCACTCCTACAAGCTGGAGGTAACGGTAATCGGCACGCCCCTGGTGGAGGAAGAGCACCCCAAGAACGGGATGGTGATGGACTTCGGGGACTTGAAGCAGCTGGTGCAGGAGCACATCGTGCAGCCCTTCGACCACGCCCTGGTGCTGGCACAGGAAAGCCCGCAGGACTTGCTGGAGCAGCTGCGCAAGTATGACCACAAACTCGTGCTTACCCCCTACCAGCCCACCTGCGAGAACATGCTCATCGACTTTCAGCACCGCCTGCGGCAGCGCCTGCCGGGCCATGTGCAGCTGCACCACCTCAAGCTCTGGGAAACACAGAACTCCTTTGCCGAGTGGTACGCAGAGGATAACCGGTAAAACGCAGTATTTATACTTTGGCGGCGGCCTTTATACTTTAGAAAGTATAAGGGCCGCTGTTTTTGTTTGCAGGCATTCACTAACTCCAGCAAATATATTTTAACCGCTGCCCTCGCTTGAAGAGGTATATATTTAAATCAAAATGTATACCTTTAGCCCCTGTTACTGAACCACCTATACTTTAGCACCACCGTTCACTTTTAGCCTATGAGAACAACTTTACTTGCTTTAACCTTTCTGTGTGTTTCTATTTCAGTTGCCCTCGCGCAGGACTACAAGCTCGGCTACGTCATCGGTAATACCGTTTCCTTTCCCTACGATATCACCGTAGGCCCAGACAATAAACTGTACCTTGCCGATGATTACAGCACACGCGTTTTCAACCTCTCCGGCACCATGCTAGACGAGTACCATCTGACAGGCCGGTACCATGATTCCAACTCGCACATGGCAACCAGCGTGGATAGCGAGGGGAATATGTACACCATCAGCTTTGGCAGCCGCATCCAGAAGATTAGTCCTGACAACGAGATATTACTCAGCTTTGGAGAAGAAGGCAGCTTACCTGGCCAACTAAATGATCCCAAAGCCTTAGTCGTAACCAAAGACGGCACCATCATCATAGCAGACACTGAAAACCATCGTATTCAGAAATTCGATCAGCAGGGAAATCTACTTTCCGTGATTGGGAGTTTTGGAGAGCTACCCGGGCAATTCAACATGCCGAACAGCCTTGCCCTCGATAAGGAAGAGAATCTGTACGTTAGCGACCCCAATAATGCCCGCATTCAGATATTCGATAAGTCCGGCAAACTCCTCACTTATTTCGGTAGTGGTTGGGCAATCCATCCTGGTGATATCGCCTTAGACGCGGAAGGGTATGTCTATATAACTGAGCTTTATTCCCATCAGGTTATTAAGTTTGATACTACGGGGTACTGGCATATGAATTTCGGGTCTGAAGGAACCGGGAACGGTCAGTTTACCGGCCCCAGTATGAGCCTGACCCTTGACGGGGAAGGAAACATATATGTAGCCGACAGGGATAATGATAGCCGTGTTCAAAAGTTTTCTCCGCAAGGTGATTTCCTGTTGGATTTCGGCAATTTCAGAAGCAGAAGCGCCGATAAACTGTACCCCTATGCCATCAAGTCGGACCAGGTGGGGAATTACTATGTTGCGTTCAGCAATGGTATCATCCAGAAGTATGACACGGAAGGAAACTTATTGTTCGCCTTTGGAGGCAAGGGCACGGACAACGGAAAGTTTACTAGCCAGATCACAAGTATGGAAATAGACCAGGCAGGCAACCTTTATGTGCTTTCGAAGGAGACTGCGGGCAGCGTTCAGAAGTTCACCCCTAACGGTGTATTTATCTCCAGGTTTGCGCCCGCTTCCAGTACAGGCACAGCGAGCCGAACAACCTTAGCCAATCCCATATACCTTAAACTGGACCCGCAGGGCAATGCCTATGTTTCTGATGACATTTTTCTGTACCAGTATAGCCCTGAAGGGAAGTTTATAAAAAGGCAATCGTACATCAACAATGAAACCGGTGCACCTATTAATTTTAAGGAAGGCGTGTTTAACAGCCGGCTTAAATTCAGTATAGATAAAGAAGGGGCGCTTTACATTATGCTTGTCCGGAAATCTAAAAAGTTCACCCTAAATGGAGAGTTCCTGGGAGACTTTATGCCACCAAACGCTTACCCGGACGGGTTTACGGCCTATGATATGGATTTTGACGGGCAGAACAACATGTATCTTTCCAATTGGGGACACATTTACAAGTATGATGCCCACACAAAAGCCCTGGTGGCGAGTTCAAGGAACTACTCCTATATCTTCCATATTCTCCAAAATTCTTTTTCGGTAAACAAGTCGGGTTCCCGTATCGTCGTTTTAAGCCCAAACAACACGGTAGCGAGCTTTACGAACAACGAGCCAATTACCTTGCCCGACACGAACAATATAACTGGCACTGTATATCACGACAAGAACAATAACTGTTCGTTCGACGAGAACGACAGCCCACTTCCGGGGATTTTAGTCGAAGCCACACCTGGCCCATACTATTCGTTTTCAGACAAAAACGGCAACTATTCGCTGCCTGTTGGCTCCGGAACCTATCAGGTAAAGCAAATATTGCCAGCAAACGAGGCTACTAAAAAAATCGTTGCCTGCCAGGACGAAGCCATACAAGTAACTTTCTCATCGCTTGGGCAAACCCAAACGCTTCACCATGGCAACCAGGTCACCCTCTCCCCTTACCTCTCCGTCAGCGTCTCCTCCGACCGCCGCCGGCGCTGCTTCGAGAGCACTACTACGGTGCGTTACGTAAACTCCGGTTTTGCCACAGCACCCGATGCCAAAGTATACTTGCAACTGCCTTCCGAGGTAGAACTGCTCTCCGCGGATAAAGCCTATACACGCCTGCCCGACGGAACCTATGAATTCGCTGTCGGCGACCTGGCAGCCGGCCAGCAGGGCACCATCACCATCACAGACATCGTAACCTGCGGCGACGAGAGTGTGCGCGGCCGCACCGTCTGCACCCGCGTCTGGATAACGCCATCGAACAACGCGCCTGCACAACCAACTCCAACCATTTCCATCACAGGCCGCTGCGACTCCCAGACAGGCATGATCCGCTTTGTTATCAGGAACTCGGGCAAGGCCGATATGGATAAACACGAACTGTTCCGCAAGTACAGGGATGGCAGGCTGGCCTCCATAGAGCAGTTCCAGCTGGCTGCCGGCGACAGCATGGTGCTCTGGGTGCCTTCCATGGGCTACACCTGGCGCCTGGAGGCCGACCAGCCAGAGGGCAACGGCGACAATAAAACGGCCAGCGTCACGATAGAGGGCTGTACCGACGCCACTTCGGCATCTGTCAGCTCCGGCCTGGTCAACCTGCTGCCCACCGATGACGAGGAGGCCGAGGTATCGGAGGAGTGCCTGCTGATAACCGACTCCTTTGACCCGAACGACAAGCTGGTGACGCCGGTGGGCAGGACAGAGGAAAACTATTCTCCCACCAACACGGCGCTCAAGTATAAAATACGCTTCCAGAACACGGGAACCGACGTGGCCTACCGCGTGGTGGTGGTCGACACGCTCTCCGAGCACCTGGACCTGAGCACGCTTCAGCTGGGCGCTGCCTCGCATACGCACCGCTTTGAGGTGAGCGGCAAGGGACGCCCGGTGCTTACCTGGACCTTCGACAACATCCTGCTGCCCGACTCCACGGCCAATGAGCCCGGTAGCCACGGCTACATCCTCTTCAGCATCAAACCAAAGGCAGACCTGCCCGAGAAAACGGCAGTGGAGAACTTTGCCGACATTTTCTTCGACTTCAACTCCCCTGTCCGCACCAACGTCACCGTAAACCGCATCTACGACATGCCGCCTGTGGTGGACGAGGAAGTGCGGGTGAGGATGGAGGATGTGCTGGCCACACCAACCATTACAGCTTTTGAGCCGGCTGCGGGTAAGGTAGGTTCCGAGGTCACCATCACAGGCAAACGCTTTGCCACCAACGCCGCCGACAACAAAGTATACCTGAACGGGAAAGCCGCTACCGTGGTCAGTGCCACCACCGCAGAGCTGCGCGTGCTGGTGCCCGCAGGTGCCGCGACGGGTGCCCTGAAAGTCGTTACACCGGACGGCGGCGTTACGGCAACGGAGAATTTTGAAGTATACCAGCCGCCGGTGCTCAGCTCCTTCAGCCCGGCAGAGGGCTTGGTAGGCAATATCGTGAACCTGCACGGACTGCACGTGCTACCAGAACTGGTAGAGGCTGTAAAGCTGGGCGACCTGGATTGCGCGATTGTCAACCACAAGGGCAACACCGTGTCCGTACAGGTGCCTGAAGGCGCTGTGACAGGCCCTTTCACCATCCGCACCAAAGGGGGCGAGCACAGAACACCACACCTTTTTACCGTCTGGTACAGGCCTGCTATCAGCAGCCTGAGCGAAGAGAGCGGTATCGTGGGGAGCACCTTCACCATCACGGGCGAAAATTTCACCGCTGACAAGGCCCGCATCAATGTGTGGTTTGGGTTAGTGCAAGCTCAGGTGCTGGAGGCAAGCCCCGGGCACCTGGTGGTGCGGGTGCCGGAGCAGGCCGAGTCTAACGTATTGGTGGTGGAGACACCGGGAGGTCCGGCCTTTGCCACGTTCGAGGTGATTCCGGGACCTAGATTCTCAGCCATGCAACCGGCAAAGGGAAGCGTGGGCACGGTGGTGGAAATCAGCGGCCAGCACTTCGGGGTAAGGGGGCTGCAGGATAAAATAGCCTTCAACGGGCAGGAAGCGCTGGTGCTGGAAGCCTCCGGTGACAGGTACAAGGTCAGGGTGCCGCGCGGGGCCACCACGGGCAAGGTGCAGATAACGGGTTATGGCGGCAAAGCCTACAGCGCCGCAGACTTTGTGGTGGAAGACCTGACGCTGGCCGAGGCTGTCATCATCTCCCCAAACCCAAACAACGGAAGCTTTATACTGGACCTGCACCGCGCTGATTTCGATGTACAGCAACTGCAGGTATACAGCAGCCTGGGCCAGCTGGTGCTGGAGCAACGACTAGCTATACCACGGCCAGATGTGTTGCACGTGCGTCTACCTAAACCGCAGGCTGGTATTTACCTGGTGCACCTGCACACTAACCGCGGGCTGTTTACCTATAAACTGTACGTGCGTTAACCGATACTGCAGCATACATAACCCAGAAGGGCCGGTAGTTATACCGGCCCTTTTGCTTTATGATCGAATTTCTACTGTAGCAAGTATCCCTGCTCCTTCCAGCGCATGCGGTAGGCGTTCATGGCTGCCTCGCCCAGCTTGGTGACAAGGCGGTAGTTTACCACTGCGCCAATCGGGGCACCTATCACTGGTATCAGCTGCGCCATTTTAGCCAGGTCGATGTAATCACGGTACTCCTGCTGCAGGCTGCGCCAGTCAAAGGCATTGATATCCTCCGGCAACAGCTCTTTTTGTGTCTCCCAGTCGGCCAGGTGGCGGTATACGTTGCGGCGGTGCTGCTGGGAGCTAAAGGCAAGTTCGAAGATGTGCAGCAGGTACACCCGCTCCCGGTAATCCCGCACATCGTAGCCATAGCTGGCGGCAATATCGTAGAGCAGTTTAAGTTTGAGGCTTAGCAGCAGCGGAAAATCCACCAGGCCCAAGAAAATGCCGCCTGCACCGGTTACCCCTCCTTCGGCCGCAGCCGCCTGCTGGTAGTACTTTATCTGCCCCCGTACCTGTGCCTCCCGCACCTCCAGGGGTGCCTGCTCCAGCGGCTTCTGCGAGATGTACTCAGCCCCAAACAACACGCCCCGTATCATCTGCTTCATTGTCGCGGTAATAGCCCGGTGCACCTTCTCCGGAATGAAACTGTTGATCTTTACCTGTGTCTTATGGGCCAGATCATTGAAGAATGACGGTTCGCGCTGCACTTCATACTGCCACCGCCGCAGCTCATACATAACCTGTGTTTCGTAGGGAGAAGGCATGGAAGTTTGGGAGTTTAGGAGTTAGGAAGTTTGGGAGTTAGAGAGACGCAATACGTAGCGTCTGATTCTGGTACCTGTTATACTTTGTCTCTACGTTTGCGGGTGCCAGGCGGGTTAAAGTATAAAAGCCGGCGTTTGCCGGCTTTTATACTTTATACTACTAATTTTCTTGCTTTACAGGGATTTGCTCGGTTTGCTGCTGTTGTTCCTGGGCTTTCTCGGCGGCTTTGCGCTGCTCCTTTTCCCTTTTCCGGAAGAAGCCGCGCAGTAGGAAGTTACTTTGCATCGCTTCCATGTTCTCGTCCAGTTTCTCGGTGCTGGTTTCCAGGTTTTGCATGGTGCTCTGCAGCTGACGGGCAAACTCAGGGTCGTTCAGCAACACACCTACGGCATTATTGTCGTTATTAACCTTGGAGCTGGCCTGCTCCAGGTTCTGCACCATCTGGGTAGCCGACTGCGTGGCTTTCTCCAGCTCTGTCATGGATTGCTGCAGCCTGCTAAAGACAACAGTATCTGTCAGCAGTTCGTCGGCCAGGCCACCGTTTGTGTTCAGTTTACGGCTAAAGCGGCTCAGCTCCTGCGACGCGCGGGAGGCGTTGCGGGAGGTATTCTCCAGGCTGGCCACCATGTTTCTGAAGTCTTTTGCCAGTGTGGTGTCGGTCAGCAGCGTTCCTACCGTTCCCTCTCCGCGTACCAGCTTTTCGCTTATCAGGCTGAAGTTACCTGTAATAGTTGCCAGGTTCTCGTTGTTCTGCTGCAGTTTTTTCATGATATCGTCGGTGTTCATGCCGGGCTCGGCAGCAAGAATATCCCCATCCTGCACGGCCGGCCTCGAAGGGGTACCGCCGATAATCTCGATAATTCTGTTACCAATAAGGCTTTCCGAACTTACGCGCGCCCTGGAATCCTGGCGGATATACTTCTGGGCTTCCTGCTCAATGTTCATCACCACCCTAACCTGCGCCTCTCCAAAAAGCTCAATCGCTTTCACAGTACCAATTTTCACTCCGGAGAACCACACGTTGTTGCCCACCTTCAGGCCTTCCACATCATCAAACACCGTGCTCACAGTAATACTCTCTATAAACCGTTTCTGCTGGCCACCCAGTGTCAGGATACCGATCACGAAAATCACGATGGCTATCAGGACAAAGATGCCCACCATGATGGAACGTTTATTTTCTGTCATTTTTATACTTTAGTTAACAAAGTTGTAGTCGTAAAACATCTTCACCCGCTCATCATCCGAGTTGAACACTTCCTCAAAAGTGCCCTGCCGCTGAAACTGCCCATCCAGCAGCATCACCACGCGGTCGCCCACGGCGCGGGCGCAGGTAAGGTCGTGGGTGATGATGATGGAGGAGGTATTGAAACGCTCCTGCACGTCGTTTATCAACGCATTGATCTCGATACACGTAATCGGGTCGAGGCCGGCGGTGGGCTCGTCGTAGAGCATGATCTCCGGCTTAAGGATAAGCGTGCGGGCAATGCCGATGCGCTTGCGCTGTCCGCCGGAAAGCTCAGAAGGCATCTGGTTGATGGCCTGCAGCAGCCCCACGCCGTCCAGTACGAAGTGAATTCGCTGGTCCCGCTCTGCTTTGGTGAGCGACTTGGAGTTGCGGATAAGCGGGAACTCCAGGTTCTCATACACGGTCATACTATCATACAAGGCGCTGTTCTGAAACGAGAAGCCTACTTTCAGGCGAAGCTGCTCCAGCCCTTTGGTCGACAGCTTGTCCACTTCCTGGCCCAGTACCTTCACCAGGCCCTCATCGGGAGTGAGCAAACCGGAAATGATTTTAATCAGAACGGACTTACCCGTTCCTGATCGGCCCAGCACCACCAGGTTCTCGCCCTGGTAGAGGTCCAGATCCACGCCCTTCAGTACCTCGAAATCATCAAAGGCCTTTTTAAGCCCCCTGATCTCGATTACCTTGTTATCGTAATTTATGTTCGGATTGATCTTCTTCATACGTTCTGCTTACATGGCCCGGAACAGGTTAATCACCTGCAGCGACAACAACTCCTCTATGAAGACCAGGAACATGGCCGTTACCACCGATGAGTTCGCCGCCTTGCCTACGCCCTCCGTCCCCTTAGACGAATAATACCCCTTGTAGCAGCCCACCATGCCTATCGTGAAACCGAAAATAAAGGTCTTGATGATGGAGGAGAAGATATCGAGGAAGGAAATGGCCTCAAACACCTGCGTGATGTAGGTCGTAAAGCTTGTCAGTTCGTTCTGGTTCACGTTGAGGTAGGCGCCCATCAGGGATACAAAAACGGTGTAGATCATCAGCGCCGGCACCATGAAGGTAGTAGCCAGCACACGCGTCACCACCAGGTAGTTAAAGGGGTTGGTGGCAGACACCTCCATGGCATCAATCTGCTCGGTCACGCGCATCGACCCCAACTCTGCTCCGATGGCCGATCCCACACGGCCGGCGGCGATAATGGCCGTTACCAGCGGGGCCAGTGCCCGCACAATGGCAATGGAAACGAGCGAGGGCAGCCAGGAGGTGGCCCCAAACTCAGACAGCGACGGCCTGGATTGGTTGGTGAACACAATACCGATGATGAAACCGGTAAGCGAGATGAGCGGTAGCGACCGGACACCTACCTCATAGCATTGGCGCACCACCTCCTTAAACTCGTAAGGTGGCACAAACACCTCCTTAAAAAACCGGACATGGAAAGCGTAGATCTTGTACAGCTCCAGAAAAATGCGGTCTATGCGCCGTGATACAAAGTAATTTCGCTTCCTGCCAGTCCCGGCATTATTATCTTTTAACTCCATTAAGGTCTGTATCCAGTATGTATCTTAAAGCCACCCGGGCTGCAAACGAGCAGCTAAATTAAGTATTTTTAGTCTGTAGAGGATGGTAAAATCAGATATTCTTCGATTTTAGCTATTCCTATACGCCATTTATCCCAAACTGTGTTTTTGGCTCGCTTGTTTAAGTTAAGGAATCTTTTTTCAGGGATGCACCCTGCCTGGCTTTATACTTTAAGCAGCTTGCGCGCGCTCTTGCCCGTACACGGTTAAAAACCAAGTATAAATCTATGGAAACAACGTATAAAGCGCTTGCGATGGGAGCCCTGGCAGGCATGCGCAGCTTATCGGCACCGGCGTTACTGAGCAGGGCCTTGCTGGATAAACAGAACACTAACTTGTCGGGCACACCTTTCAGGTTTCTGCAGCACAGGTATGTGGCCAACACGCTCACCGGGCTTGCCGCCACCGAGCTGCTGGGCGATAAGCTGCCCATAGCCCCTGACCGGATTGAAACGCCCTCCCTGCTGATGCGGGCAGCCTCCGGGGCGGCAGTAGGCGCTGCTGTATTCGCTGGCCGACATAAAAGTATGGCCGAGGGTGCCGCGCTGGGTGCGGTGGCAGCCGTGGCGGCCACGTATGCCAGTTTTTACCTCCGTAAGTTTCTCTGCGAGAAGACCGGCATCGCCGACCCTGTTTTCGGAGCCCTGGAGGATGTGCTTGTGGTTGCCAGTGGACTGAAGGCTGCCAAAGCGTATGCCGCTCTATACTTTATACTTAAAAACTGCCGCCGCACCCACACGTATGGCAAACGCCTGCACCAGCGTTAGATTTGGTGTAAATGTATAAGGGCCGCCTTGACTGGAGGCTGCGAAATAGCTATACTTAACCTGATTTTAAAAGAAGACTATGCCCAAAATTCTGATCATAGACGACGAAAGGGCCATCCGAAGCACCCTGAAGGAGATCCTGGAGTTCGAGAACTATAATGTGGACGAAGCCGAGGACGGCGAGAAAGGCCTGCAACTGCTCGGCAAGTCCAAGTATGACGTGGTGCTCTGCGACATTAAAATGCCTGGCATGGACGGCATCGAGGTGCTGGAGAAAGCCATGGAGATGACGCCCGACACGCCATTTATCATGGTATCGGCCCACGGCACGATTGACACGGCCGTGGAGGCCACTAAAAAAGGCGCCTACGACTTTCTGCAGAAACCACCTGATTTGAATCGCCTGCTGGTGACTGTGCGCAACGCCCTCGACAAGTCAAACCTGGTAACGGAGACGAAAATCCTCAAAAAGAAGATCTCTAAGACGTACGAGATGGTGGGCTCTTCGCCTGCCCTCACCCGCGTGAAGCAAGCGATTGAAAAGGTAGCTCCCACCGATGCCCGCGTGCTGATTACCGGCCCAAACGGGTCGGGCAAGGAACTGGTGGCGCGCGCCATTCACGAGCACAGCAACCGTTCCCAAGGTCCGCTGATTGAGGTAAACTGCGCCGCCATCCCTAGCGAGCTGATCGAGAGTGAGCTGTTCGGCCACGAGAAAGGCTCTTTTACCTCGGCGGTAAAGCAGCGCATCGGCAAGTTTGAGCAGGCCAACGGCGGCACGCTATTCCTGGATGAGGTCGGCGATATGAGTTTATCGGCTCAGGCCAAGGTGCTGCGTGCCCTGCAGGAGCACAAGATTACCCGCGTGGGTGGCGACAAGGACATTCAGGTGGATGTGCGCGTAGTGGCGGCCACCAACAAGAACTTGCTGGAGGAGATCGAGGCCCGCAACTTCCGCGAGGACCTGTACCACCGCCTGGGAGTTATCCTGATCCACGTGCCCCCGCTGAACGAGCGGCGCGAGGATATTCCGGACCTGGTGCAGAAGTTCCTCAACGACATCGCCAACGACTACGGCAATAAGCCAAAGGCCATCACACCGGAGGCCTTGCAGTATCTGCAGGAACTCGACTGGCGCGGCAACGTGCGCGAGTTGCGCAACGTGGTGGAGCGCCTGGTGATTATGAGCGGCCCGGAAATTACCGCGGAAGACGCCAGGGCGTATGCCAGGCCAGTGGTTGCGTAGTACTTATAAAGTATGATTTGCTGAAGAGGCCCCGGTAATGTTCTACCGGGGCTTTTTTATACTTGGCATTTGAGAGGTGTTTAATTGGTAAGAAAAATTTATCAGAAGTATAAATTGCGTAGAGTAGTCTCTTTTTTCTGTGCCTGCTTTAGTGGTTATATATTTCGCTAACATATTTTGTGGTACCTGGTCCAACCACCCCTACCCCTCCTTGTCCAAGGAGGGGAGCTTGTGATTACTGATGATGAAGTATGAGTTTCATAGTTGCGGGTATCATGCGGACAGGTCGGACCTGTCCCTACAAGTGTAAACTCGGCCCTAGCCCCTCTCTGCACACGATTATCATCCCCCTGCCCCTCCAAGGAAGCAGGGTTGTAAAGTTCTACAGAAACTGTCCCCTTGAGGACAAGTGAGACAAGAGTCGAAACTTGCGACCAGAGGTCTATAGGGGTGTTTACTTTTAGCAAAAACTTTTACCACTGGCTTTACACCCCTGTAGTCCCCTCAAGGGGACAGTCTATACCTGTTGCATAGCAAAGACAGCGGCTATCGAACCTGTTCCCAGCCTTTGGGTTGAGCGCCTTCTAGATTTCCGGTGCCGCTGTGGCGGCATTGCGACGCAGGAGCAAAGGAAATGTAGACAGCGCGATGCCCTTATCGAGGGCCCCTACCCCCAAGGCGAGGCCTCTCGGCCTTGAGGGAGCCAAAGCTTGAGATGAAACGATGGGTATGTAAGTCTGGAGGATGAACAGAGGCTAGAAAAGATAGCTTGGTTCAGGCCGCGGGAAGCGGTAGCTAGGAAAGTATAAACTGGTAAGTATAAAAGTATAGCTCAAGTCTAAAAGTATAGCTAAAGTATAAGGTATGGCTTTTCAAGCCTGTTGGGTTGCTCTGTCCCGAAGTATTTCGGGGAAACCCAACATCATAGGTAGGCACGGGTTGCAAACCCGCGCCAGCGATAGGAGATGATATCAAGTATAGATCAAGTATAAATCCGCAAGTAAGCTTACACTTGCCACAAGAACCCCCTACTTCCGCTTCAACAGACAGCAGTTTTTATACTTTTCGCCGCTGCCACACGGGCAAGGCTCGTTGCGGCCGAGGCGCTTGCCGTGCGGGTTTAGCAGCTCCCTGAAATTAATGCGGAAACGCCGTTTCGGGTTTTGCTGAAAGATTTGCGTGAGCAGTTCATATAGCCGTGGGTGCTTCTCAGCCAGCTGGCCGGGTTTTTCGAAAAAGTATTCTGTGACTACGGCAAAGAACTCAGCCTCGCTGGTGGCGCCGTAGTCGTCGATATCCGATTTGCCCTGGAGAATCTTCTGGATCTTACGGTACATCAGCTCCTGCCATGGCTGCACCAGTTTCGCTGGCAGGTAGGCGGTGGGTGTGCCGTCTATTTCGCCATCTGCCTGGTCAAGCATGTGCGCAAACTCATGGATGCCCACATTTTTCCGGTCTGCCATGTCCCGGAAGCCTTGCTCCAGGGCCGGCTTGGAGAGGGTAACGTAGTGGTCGTTCTGAAAGGGATTTACGCGGCCCAGCACCTCACTAACGACCTCGCTTTTCTCATCTTTATACTTTTGTATACTTCCCGGAAACACCAGCACCTCGCCCAGGTTGCGGTACTCCCAATCGCGGAAGCCGAAGATGGGGATGATGGCACTGGCGGCGACCAGCACCTTCGTCAGGTCGTCAATCTCCACATCGATACCCGTGATGCGCTTCTCGGACAGGAACAGCTGAACCATTTTTTCAAAGCGCTGCTTCTCCTCGTCGGTCTTTAAAGTATGGTAAAAGCCTACGCGGTTTTGCAGGATGTTTCGCCACTCCACCGGAAAATCGGTTGCCAGCACCTGCCTGCGGTGCCGTTCGCTCCGGGTGGCCCAGCGGTAAAAAACGAACCCGACAACGGCTACGAAAAGTATAAAGGCAAGATATCCCATGGGTGCGGTTTATACTTTATACTTAGCTCAAGAGCAGGTTACAGCCCCGGATATCGGAATTATCGAAGCGGCCCAGCACCTCGAAGCTGCCGTCCGGGTGCAGGCGGCCAATGTCCTTTGTCTCGATAAAAGCACAGGAGTCCACGTTGGCCAGGTCTACGACGTTTATGCCGCCGCTGCTGCGGGTGCTGTTGCTCATATCGAAGGGATCGTTGAGGTCGCGGAGCAGGATGCGCATGGTGTAGCCGGGCCAGAAAATGCCCTCGCCTTTGGAGTAGCCCTGTGAGAGCAACTCCGTCATGCCATACTCGGAGTGGATGGAAGGCACATTAAAGCCTTTTGTGAGCTGGGCGTGCAGCTCCTCCCGAATCATCTCGCGCCGGCGCCCCTTCATGCCACCGGTTTCCATCACGGTGACGCCTGCAAAATCCTCCTGCCCTTTCAGCTCCTCCGCCAGATCCAGCAACGCATAAGACACGCCCATCAGCAGCACTTTTTTGCCTCTTGCCCTGGCCTGCCGCAGCGCCTGCAGCAGTTGGGCATGGTTGCGCAGGTAAAAGCCTTCCTCCTCTTGCCCGGACCGTTTTATGAAATGGTCTACCATCGCTACCAGCGACGAACCGCCCTGCTCCAGGTACGACGGCAGCAAGGCCAGCACCACATAGTCCTGCAGCGGACCGTAAAAGCTTTCGAATATACGCTCTGATACCCGGTGGTACAGTTCCAGGCTGGAAACAAGGTGGCGGCTGCGCGCCTGCAGGGTGGTACCGCTGCTATAGAAAACGGTCTCTGGTGAGAAGGTGCCGGTTACGACTTCCTGCTCTTTAAAGAACTCAATCGGCAGAAACGGAATCTGCTCCAGCGCCTGTACCTCCTCCGGATTTACGTGCAGGTTTTGCAGGTAATTTTTGTAGATAAGGTTGTGCTGCGCCTGGAAACGGAACAGCGCCAAAGCCGTAGAAAGAAAGTCGAACGGTTGCGGCTGAGCCAATAAACTGGCATGCTGGGTCTTAAATTCCATTGAATACAACAATTGCTATATTTCCTGCGTTTGATTTAGTAAATTTAGCTTCATTTTCTGATACTCCACATGAAATACATGCTAAAGTATAGCCTCCTGCTGCTGGTGTTGGCATTTGCCCTGGGCAGCTGCCGCGAAGAACCTAACTACAGCGACATACCTGCCATTACGTTCGACAGGGTGGAACAGTATACTTATACTAAGAACCGGGTGGTTTTCGATTCGCTGGTGGTGGTGGTGGACTATCAGGATGGCGACGGCGACCTGGGCCTGAGCCGCGGCGATAACGGCTCGCAAACCGGCCCCGACTTTGAACCTCCCTTCAACCCAGGCTCTCAGTACTTCGACAACTTCATCGTGAACCTACAGGTGAAGCGTGGGAACACCTACGAGCCCAGCTTTGTCAACTTCAACGGCCGTTTTCCGAGGCTATCCGGCGATGAAAAGCCGGAGGCACTGGAGGGCGAAATCCGCTACACCATTACCAGCTTCACCACCGAAAGCTACCCCTTCCGCGACACCGTTCGCTTCGAGGTCTTCATCTACGACCGCGCCCTGAACAAGAGCAACGTGGTGTATACCGACGATGTAATCCTGTACCAGGGGCAATAGCTTCTCAGGCTAACCTACTTCGCACATAGTGCAGATAAGCGTAGGTTTACGTTTATCTGGTAGTTGTGCAACAATTGAAACATGAAAAAGCTGCTATTTATATTGTTGTTAACTTTTCTTTCTGAATCTGTTAAATCACAGAGTTATCAGACAAAAGAAGTTATTGAAAAAGCAGAATCATATTTGAAATTGGCTGTAGGTGATGAGCTATCTAAGTACTTTCAGCTTGACCCAAATTCTTATTACGAGTACAAAACCAGATTAGGAAGAAAGAATTGGAGAAGTATAAACAAGGGCAGCAAAACAAAAGGTAACTTTGTGAACGGGAAAAATATAAGGTTTACCTTAAAACATCCTGAATTTCCATACCCTACTACCGTTACTGTTCCTCTAACATCTGATTTAAGTTTAGAATCTAAAATTAACTTGGAGAGAATCCCTGATTTCCTGCTGGATGGCAGAGAATCTGATTGGTTAAGCGTTGGCCAAATTGATAGTATCATAAACAAGCAGAATTTAAAGGTAGCAAAAGAGAAGCCGAGAAAGTATTTAGAGTATTATATTAAAGAAAAGAAGTACTATTGGGCAGTCATAAATACGCTCAAAGAAGAAAAATGCTCTTCTGATGTAGAGATTCTTAATATAAATCCAAAATCTGGAGAAATTTTAAAACATTCTGAAGAAACGCTCTTTGTATTGCACTGTTATTGAAGAAAATCGATGCACAACCAAGTATAGCAGTTATGCTTCGGCTACGCCTTACCATCTGCTATACCAGACCGTTAGGCTTCAATTTAAGTATTTGAAAAAGACATTAAATATACTTGCAACAAATTGGGTTCATTTGGTTGGATTCTACATCACAACCTATGTAAGTATAGCTCTCTTCAAACTACTAGGTGTTCCACACTATGGTGGTGGGAGTTGGATTCAAACTCTTCTGCTAAGTTTAGTCTCAATTCCGTTTCTGTTCTTTACTTACGGACTAAAAATCATAGTGGGGTTCTTTGGAGTCTTAGTTTTACTAGACCTGATTGGGTTTAGGTTTACTAAATCCAGTATTAGAACTATTCTTCTTGTAGAGTGGCTATTAATTATTCCTATATTCATCGGTTGGGCTTTTGAGTATGAATACTGGCTTTGGATAACTTTAGCCTTATCGTTTTTAGTGACCCAATATTGGAGGGAACAGAAATTAAAAAGAATAATCGTAGTCTAACGTGCGCTTGCTTAAGTTACCCTCACTCACGCTCGGGCATCTTAAGCAAGCGCACGTTAAGCAGTAGCTAAGAAGAATGCAACCTATTTGTCAATCTCAGGGTCGTGATGATAAAAGGGTATAACTATGAAAAATAATTTAAAATTAGTTTTCCTCTTATCGCTGCTGCTCATGAGCTGTGAGAAAGACAAGTTGAGTAAGACCTTGAACTTTGAGGGCTTTACAATCGAAGTACCTTCCAACTGGGAAAGCTTTACAAGTCAAGGTTATGATTCAAAAACTGGAGGCATAACGAATGGGAAGGATAAATTAACCTATGATTACGGGTGGTACTCGTATGACTTTAAGAATGAAACTACAGCTACTCATTCTCGAATTTCAATCACGATTGACGGAAAACCAGCTTTAATAGTAAAACCTGTTGAAAAAGGAAAAGGTGTTATTGGTTTATTTATTCAAGTTGACAGCCAAAACAAATTCAGCCTTTCAGGTCTGGACATCAAGGATGAAGATACTGTTTTGAAAATCTTCGAATCAGTGAAGTTCTAAAAAACGACAGAATACAAGCGCCTAACACCGCATAGCTGTATCTTCGACTGGTGCCTCCACATCATCTACACCATTCCATTACCAGCAGCCCCGCCCTTACCTATACTTCCATACAGGTTACCGACAGCTAAACCATCAACCAGTAAATAAAACAGAATGAAAAACTTCCATCCATTCTTCATTATCGGAATAGTAGGAATGATTGTAACTTCTCTCCTGCATATGTTCCTGGCTTTGGGATTGTCGGTCACTTCCGCACATAAAGCTTTTTATACTATCTATCCAACCTTCGCAGCTTTTCTGGCAATTGGTTTTGGCCTGACCCTGAAAAGTCAAAAAGAAGCTCAAACGACCTGAAATAGAGATTACAATAGCTTCTCGTAGGCCATTTCTGAAACCCAGCCTTACAAGCTCAGGAGTCGCGCTGCTTATCTATGAACCTGCCCAGCTCTAAAGCCCCATTTATACTTTGTTGCTGAGGCATCTGACAGTCAGCAACACCTATCCTTATACTTCCCGCGTTTCCTAAGTTATACTTTCGTAGCCACTCTAAGCCAGCATCTTCCGTAAGAGACTACCATGGAAAAAACGATGGAGATCTTAGTCAAAAACGAGGAGACAAGGTTGTATACCGTGGCCTTCCCCAACCCGGGAAAAGAGACCATTATCCTGCTGCATGGCGGACCTGGGGTGCCCGATGGGCTGGGCCCGGTGGCCGAGTTTCTGCAACCCCATTACCAGGTTATCACTTTTCACCAGCGCGGCACCCTTAGCTCCCCCTGCTACAACAGCAACTACTCCATCGCGGCCCTCCTATCCGATATTGATAAAGTGGCAGAGCGGTTTAAGGCAGAGCGATTCCATTTGCTTGGCCACTCCTGGGGCGGGCTCTATGCCCAGTTGTACGCTTACCAAAATGCTCACCGCATCCTGAGCCTGTTCCTCTGCAGCCCCGCCTCCGGCACCGGCACACAGTGGGCCCAGATGATGAAGGAAGCAGCCAGCTACAACAAAAGCAAGTGTGCCGGTAACGAGTGGATGAACATGGTGAAAGATGCCATACTTGGTTTCCTGGGCAAAGACGAGGCATACGAGAGGCTGTTCACGCAGTTCTGCCTCAACTGCAACAAAGGCTACCACGTGAGCGATCCTGTTCCGGTCATGGTAGACCACATCAGCGCCAAAGCCGTTAACCGCACCCGCCGGGCCATACTTAAAGAGCCGGAGCAGGACCCCATGATTGACCAGGGTTTTCCGTTTACCATCACCTACGGCGATGACGACATCTACGGGGAGAGCAAAAAGTATGTGCAGGAGCGCTACCCCTACGCCAATTACCTGACCATACCCCGCAGCAGCCACTTCCCCTGGCTCCAGAACGAACAGGACTTTTACCGCATCATTTCAACTCATTTTGGCCTGTTGCCACAGTAAAACTATACTTTGAGAATGCTTACTTTCTGAGCAAAAAGCGGCCGGTTTACCTTTTTGCGCCTGTTCCCGTACTAAGCTGGTAACCCTTAACTAAATCCGCGTATGACTTTCTACTCCACCCACCCCGAAGATCTTTTCCTGGATGCTGCCCGAAAAGGCGATGTTGCCTACCTGAAGCAAGTTATCGCGTCGGGTATAGACATTGAAACCCGTGATGCACGCGGCTACACGGCCCTGATACTGGCCGCCTATAACGGCAACCTGGAGGCCGTAAACGTTTTGCTGGAGGCCGGTGCCGACGTAAATGCCGCTGATGCAGGCGGCAACACAGCCCTGATGGGGGTTAGCTTTAAAGGCTATGATGACATTGCGAGGCTGCTGATCTCCAAAGATGCCAACCTGAACCTGCAGACCGGCAACGGCGGCACGGCCCTGATGTTTGCGTCTTTATTCGGCCGAAATGTGCTCGTGAAAACCTTGCTCGATAGCGGGGCCGATGCCACCCTACGCGACATTCGCGGCCTCACCGCTTTCGACCTGGCCATACAACAAGGCAACGAAGAGGCGCTGAAGCTGTTTCAGGAACACGCCAGGCAACTGCGGGAAAACACAGAAGCCAGGCCTACTGAATAAAGTATAGCCTGGCTTCTTAGAGCAAGTATGTGAGTATAATATTACGCTTCCTGCTTCTCCAACTGAAACAGTGTGCTAAGTCCATTTAGTAATTCTTCGGATTCACCGCGCATGCAGGCAGCCTTCAGTTCTATGGCGGGCAGCTTCACGATCTTGTTCAGCATACTTTTGGTGATGGCCTCTACAGCCGCTCTCTCCGCATCGCCCAGGTTTTTGAGGTAGCGCGCCAGTTCCTGCTGGCGTATCTCCTCCAGGCGGCTCTTAAATTGCTGGAGCGCCGGCGACATGGCCATTTCCTTGGTCCAGGTCTGAAATTCTGCCACCGTGTCCACCACAATTTCCTTTACTGAAGGAATGGAGGCAATGCGCCTTTCCAGGGCTGCGGTGGAGCGGTTACGGATGTTGTCGATATTGATCACACGCACGCCTTCCAGCGTTTCCAATTCCGCATCTATACTTCGCGGCATGGACAGGTCGATAAAGAACTTGGCCTTGCCTGCCTCATGGTTTTGCAGGGCGCTTTTGCCGATGAAGAAACAATCGCCCGGAACGGAAGAAACCACCACTTCTGCCTTCTGCACCTCTTCCCATACTTGCTCCCAATATACGGCTGTGGCCTCTGTTTTCTGGGCCAGTTCCAGCGCCTTGTGGTGCGTTCTGTTAGCGATAACCACGTTGCGGATAGAAGACTTGCGGAAGTTGTCGCACACGTCTGCGCCTATCTCCCCTACCCCGATCATGAGCACGCGCGGGTTTTCCATTCCTCTGGTCAGTTCCTCCACCAGTTCTACCGTGGCATAAGATACAGAGGCAGCCCCGTCGCGGAAAGCAGTTTCGTTTACCACCTGCTTGTTGGCGGCGAAGATAGTGTGCATCAGGCGGTGCAGAAACGGTCCGGCCATGTTGGCATCAGCCGCCCACTGGTAAGCTTTCTTCACCTGGTTCATTATCTGCATATCGCCCACCACCTGCGACTCCAGGCCCAGCGCCACATAAAACAGGTGCTGCACAGCCTCCTCGTGGCCGGTTATACTTTTAAAGTATGGCGACACATCTTTTGTGGCAATAAAGCCCTTCTCAATGGCGATGAGTTTGATCAGCTCTTTGGAAAGGTCCTTCTCTGAAGCATAGTATACCTCGGTGCGGTTGCAGGTAGAGAGCACGAGCACATCGCGGGCTTCCGTAAACTCGCCGATCTTGTCGAGCAGGTTCTTACAGGCTATTTCATTTAGCGATACTGCCTCGCGTACGGCAATGGGTGCTACTTTGTAGGATAGTGTAAGGGCCCTGAATGTTTGCTGCATGGTGTTGTGTCTCATCATTTACGCTGCAAATTTCAGCAATCTGCTCTTTCAGCAACATGACATTTGTCAATTTATGGGGCGTTTTATATCAGTTTAAAGTATAAGATGCTGGTTTTATACTTTAGTTACATTTTTATAGTGATTTCTAGTCGGATTTGTATGCTTGTCTGAATCAGGATTTGCAGGATTTATGGATAAACTGGATTTTATAGTTAGGCTATACTTCAAACTTTAAAGATAGCTGTTCCCTGAGTTCCCCCATCGCTGGCGCTGGTTTGCAACCCGTGCTTACTATGATGTTGGGTTTGTAACCCAACTGGCTTGAGAAACCATACTTTATACTTTGGCTATACTTCCAGCTTATACTTTATGCTTCTGAAATGCATTTATACTTCCGGTCTATACTTCCCCCATCCCGAACCAAGCTATACTTTCAAATCACCGTTCATCCTCTAGTTCCCACAAACCTACCTTTCCATAGCTTGCTTTCTGCCCTCCCAGGCCGGGAGGCCTCGCCTTCGGGCATCGCGCTGCTTTCGCTTCCTTTGCTCCTGACGTCGCAATGCCCTTACGGGCACCGGAACCTCTCGAGGCGCTCCACCCAAAGGCTGGGATAAGGTCGATAGCTGCTGCCCTTGCTGTCATCTCGACCATCGGGAGAGATCTGTTTAGAATTCCAGCCAGATCTCTCGCGCTGCTCGAGATGACAGGGAGAAAATAATTTATACTTTGTAGGGACAGGTCGCGACCTGTCCGCGCGAGAACGGAGGCTATAAAACTTATACTTCAGCCAGAGTAACATCAGGCTCCCCTCCTTAGCCAAGGAGGGGCTAGGGGTGGTTGGGCCCGGTACTGCAGAAATCCTGCTCATCCCCAAATCCTGTAAATCCTGATGCAGACAAAGTATAAAGTATAACCAACGTCAGACACTCGCGGGATTTTCGGACACCGCGAGGCCGAAGCTTTTGTGCAACACCTTAAAGCAAGGCAATCGGACTCGAAACGCTCTAAATACAAACAGAGACGCATTTCATTGCGTCTCTGTTTGTCTATTGAACACTAGCTAGAAGATTAATTCCGCATGCGCTCCAGCTTTGCCTGGTTCAGGATGGTGATGCGGCTGCCCTGGCTGTCGATCAGTTTTTCGTCTTTAAAGTCGGCGAGGGTGCGGATAACGGTCTCCTTGGATGCGCCCACGATGCTGGCCAAATCGTCGCGGGAGATGGTGATCTGCTGCACGCTGCCCTGCTCGCGCTGGTACTGCTTCTCCACCAGCAGCAGCGCCTCGGCCACGCGCTTACGCACCGAGTTATAAGCCAGTTTCAGCAGGCGCTCCTCACGGTCGGCCAAGTTGTCGGAGAGAATTTTGATGAACTTGGCCGCTACATCGCGGTTGCGGTGCAGGAGCGAGAAGAAATCGTCTTTTGGGATCACGTAAACTTCGGAGTCCTCCAGGGCCATGGCCGATTCGCGGTAATTGGTTTCCTCCAGCAGGTCCAGATAGCCTATAAACTCGCCTTCTTTGTAAAGGTGGGTGATGTACTCCCTTCCCTCCTCGTTCGATTTAAAGGTTTTGATGCGACCCTTGTTGAGCAGGAAGAGTGAGTTGGGCCTGTTGCCCTCCATAAACAGGTATTGCTTTTTCTTAAGTATGGAAGTGCGCCGCTCCGATGAAATCAGTTTCTCCAGCTCCTCATAGCCCCTGGCTTCCTCTATAAACTCCTCCATGCCCTCTGCCGTCTTCCGGAAGTTGGTTTTCAGGATGTCGTTCTTCTTCAGGCGCATTTCAATGGCATCGAGCAACTCCACATCGTCAAAGGGTTTGGTCAGGTAATCGTCGGCGCCTAGGTTCATGCCTTTGCGGAAGTCCTCTTTCTCTGTTTTAGCCGTCAGGAAAATGAAGGGGATACTTGCCGTGGCGGGCTCTTTGCTGAGCAGGTGCAGTACGCCATAGCCATCCAATTGCGGCATCATGATATCGCAGATGATCAGGTCGGGCTGTTCTTTTCGGGCCAGGTCCACGCCTACTCTGCCGTTCTCGGCCTGCAGCACGTTATAGTTAGCCAGTTCCAGAATTTCAGCCGTGTTTTCCCTGATCTCAGGGTTGTCTTCTATCAATAAGATCTTTCTCATGCTTCAGCAATGTTTGGAAAAGTGATGGTGAATGTGGTACCCTTGTCGAGCTCGCTTTCATAGGTAAGCGTCCCGCTCAGAATCTCTACATACTTTTTAACGATGTTCAGGCCCAGCCCCGTTCCCTGTATATTGGTTACGTTCTGAGCGCGGAAAAATGGTGTGAAGAGGTGTGTCTGGTCGGCTTTCGGAATGCCGATGCCTTCGTCCCGTACCTGCACCGTAAGCGTCTCGTCGTTCAGGTTCGTGTCCAGGTATATCGTTTTGCCTTCGGCAGAGTACTTGCTGCCGTTGGAGAGCAGGTTCAAAAATATGTTCTTGAGCAGCTGCTTGTCTATGGTTACGGTATCCACGGAGCCGCTGTGGTGGTAGGCAATATGCTGGCCTTTTTTCAGGTAGCCGTTCATCTCCTCCACTGTTTCGCGGGTAAAGGGCTCCAGGTGAAAGGTGCTTGGCACATTGTAAATGCGGCCCTCCTCTATGCGGCTGATGGAGAGGAAATCGTTCAGGATGGAGGTAAGGTTGCTCACCGCTGATTTTATCCTGTCCACGTGCTTTTGTCTTTTCTCGTCTTCCTGCTCGGTTTTATACTTGCTCAGCAGCGAGGCCGATGACAGGACCGTACTCAGCGGCGTCCGGAACTCGTGCGAGGCGATAGTCACGAACCTCGACTTGAGCTCGTTCAGCTCCCGCTCCTTCTGCAGTGCCTTCTGTATCTCATGCTGGGCCTCTTCCAGGCTTTGGTTCGTGAACTCAAGTTCCTTGATGGCCTCTGCCAGTTCCTGGGTGCGCTCCTCCACACGCTGCTCCAGTTCCTCGTTCAGCTTCTGGATTTCGGTAAGGCTTTTGGCGTGCTCCAGGCTATAGCGTATGGAGCGCTCCAGGTCGAAGGGGTTGAACGTCCCTTTTACCAGGTAATCCATGGCCCCAACCCGCATCGCCCGCTCATCGGTTTCGCGGTCGCTCTGCCCGGTCAGAAGTATAAAAGGGGCTTTGGAGCCCTCCTTCACGGCTTTCTCAATCAGTTCCAGTCCATTATGGGCTCCCAGGAAAAAATCCACCAGGTACACGTCATACTTCTCCTGCCGTATCAGCTCCAGCGCCTCGTCGAACGAGGAAGTCCAGTCGAGCAGGTAATACCGGCCGGGGATGTCGTCCATTATATCACGGGTAATGATATAATCGTCCTCGTCGTCATCAACCAGCAGTACTTTGATCTTATCAGGCATAGTTTTAGTTAGAGAGTTGGGGAGTTAGAGAGTTGGGAAGTTAGAGAGTTAGAGAGTTTAGGAGTTTGGGAAGTAAAGTCGCTAAAAGCAAGCCATGTGCAGCATCATAATACTCCCTTCTGACTCTTAAACTCTCTAACTCTTAAACTCTTAAACTCCTAAACTCCTAAACTTCTTAGGGTTTTGGCAATTCAACAATTTCGAACCAGTACTTGCTCAGCGTTCGCATCACGTCTACCAGCGAGGCAAAGGTTACGGGTTTGGTGATGAAGGAGCTCACGCCCAGGTCGTAGGTGCGGAGGATGTCTTCCTCGGCTTTGGAAGTGGTGAGCACCACCACCGGAATCACCCGCAGGCGCTCGTCGGATTTTATTTCCTTCAGCGCCTCGCGCCCGTCTTTCTTGGGCATGTTCAGGTCCAGCAGAATCAGGCCCGGGGTAGGGTACTGCTCTTTGTCGGCATACTTGCCGCGGTTGTGCAGGTAATCCAGCAGTTCTTCCCCGTTTTCCACAAACTGCACCTGGTTTTTCAGGCGGCTCTCGTCGAGAGCCTCTTTTACCAGCATGCGGTCTTCTGCGTCGTCGTCAGCAATAAGTATCACTATAGTTCTTCTGTTGTTTGGAATCATAACTAGTTATTGAATTGCTTCTTCGCTAAGGTTATAATAAAGGTGGTGCCCTCGCCAGGCTTGCTGCGGGCCGTGATGTCGCCACCATGGCGGATGGCAATTTTACGGCAGATGGCCAGCCCTATGCCGGAGCCCTCATACTTTTGCCCCTCCAGGCGCTGGAAAATATTGAAGATGCGGTCCAGGTACTTCTCGTCGAAACCAATGCCGTTGTCCTGGATCCGGATCTCCACCAATTCATCGCCCGGTGTAGAGGTTAAGTGCTCCTTAAGCTGCAGGTCGCGGGAACTGATGTGTATCTGCGGCGCCTTGCCTTCCTTCCGGAACTTGATGGCGTTGCTGATCAGGTTCTGGAACAGCTGGCGCAACTGGGTGGGGTCGGCATCGATGACGGGCAGCGGCGTATGCTCTATCCTGGCCCCGGTGTTTTCGATCATGATCTCCAGGTCGGAGAGCACCTCACGCAGCACCTGCTCCAGGTCCACCTGCACATAAGGTTTGGCTTTGGAGGTAACCCTGGAGAAGTCCAGCAGGTCGTTGATCAGGTTCTGCATGCGCATGGCCGCGTTCAGCATCCGGTCCACGTAATCCTTTCCCTGGTCGCTGAGCTTTTCGTATTCCTTCGTCTTCAGCCTGTCGCCGAAGGCCTGTATTTTACGGAGCGGCTCCTGCAGGTCATGCGACGAGACGTAGGCAAAATCCTGCAGCTCGCGGTTGCTGCGTTCCAGTTCGGCAGCGTAGCGGCGCAGGCGTTCCTCACTCAGCTTCTGCTGTGTAATGTCGTGAATGAACCCCGTGTATACTTTGCGGTCGTTTAGCATTACCTCGCTTATACTTAGGTAGAGCGGAAAAACAATGCCGTTCTTCTTGAGGCCGGATACCTCGCGGCCAATGCCGATGATGCGCCTTTCGCCGGTCTCGTGGTAGTGCTGCATGTAGTTATCGTGCAGGCTGCGGTCCGGCTCGGGCATCAGCATGTTTATCTTCTGCCCAATCAGCTCGCGCTCCTCGTACTGGAAGAGCTTCGCAGCGGCCGGGTTCACCATCTCAATCACCCCCCGCGTATCAATGGTGATGATGCCATCCACGGCCGTCTGGATGATGGAGTTGATGCGGCTCTCGCTCTCGCGCAGGGCGGCCTCGGTTTTCTTCAGGGCGGTGATGTCGTGCACAATGCCGGTGAAGATGGTGCGGTCCTCGAGCTTTACCTCGGCGATGCTCAGGAAGAAGGGGAACAGCTTGCCGGTCTTCTTTTTTCCCAGCACTTCGCGCCCTTTCCCTATAATCTGCCCCACACCGGTGCGCATGTAGCGGGCAATGTAGCTGTCGTGCAGGCTGTGGTCGGGCTCGGGCATCAGCATACTCACGTTCCGGCCGATCATCTCCTCCGGCTCATAGCCAAAGATGCGGGCTGCTGCCGGGTTCGCGCTCTCCATTATACCGCGTGTGTCTATGGTGATGATCCCATCCACGGCGGTTTCGATAATGGCCTTCAGCCGGCTACGGCTTTCCAAGCTATGGTCCTTCTGCTGTTTTTCTTCCAAAGGGGTGTGTTTTTACTATAAAGATAAAGACAAATGCGGCATCCTGCAAAACCGCATACATTAATAAATATACATATAAAATGACGTATGTCATTCGTGTTGCTGACGCTACTCATTTAAGCCGCCCCGGCATGTGCCTACCTTGTGAAACCGTTTTCCCGATGTTCTGGGGCCTGCTTTCGAACGTGCCTGCCACGGCAGTTATACTTCGGCAAAGCGGGAAAACACTTAAACATACGATATTTCTTCATTTTATACTTAGTTCTACTCAACCACCATGGTTCAATCTTCTCCGCACACATTTCACATCCCGGTAATGGGACTTGCTTTCTCCATTGACACTGCGCTTAAAGTGGCCCGGTTTGGCATATCCTCTGTTGCCTCGCTCAGCGACGATGCCCTCCTGGAATACACCCGCGAGCATTACAGCAAGCTCTACAACAAGCCATACTTGCCCATCACCCAGAAAGAGGAGGATTACAGGGCCCGCCGTGTGGAGGCTTTCCTGAACCTGGCCGATGAGCTGGTGGCACAGCAGGTGGAAGAGTTGCGTCAGCAGGAGTTCGAAGCCGACACAGAGCTGACAAAATACTTTACCCTGCTGCCCGATGCCTCTCCGCTAAAGGTGAAGTATGAGCAGATGCTGCAAACCCAGGATGCACAGCAGAAAGAAGCGTTGCAGCAGCAGCTCCGCAGCGTCGTGGTGCCCGGAAGTATAGATGTGAACATCATGACGAAGCTGGACCGCGTGAACTATGGCAAAAACGGAGAGCCGCTGCCGCAGGAGTATACCGATGCGCTGGCTGCCCTGCGCGGGTTCGCCAAAAGCACCGTAAAGTCGTCCATTATATTCTCGGCTGGCATGAACATGCGCCTTTACGGGTATATGGAGCAGTTTCCTTGCTTTTTACCAGATGCAGCCGGTAATTTCCAGAAGAAAGTGATTATCAAGGTAAGCGACTACCGCTCGGCAATGGTGCAGGGCAAGATATTGGCCAAAAAAGGTATCTGGGTATCGGAGTTCCGGATTGAGTCGGGGCTGAACTGCGGCGGCCACGCCTTTGCCACCGACGGCTACCTGCTCGGCCCCATCCTGGAGGAGTTCAGGCAAAGCCGTGAGGCCCTGCGCGAGGAGCTTTACAGCCTCTTCAGCTCGGCGCTGGCCTCCAAGGGAATCCATGTTCCCGTTACCATTCCGGCGCAGCGCCTGACCGTGCAGGGCGGCATCGGCACGGCAGAGGAAGACACCTTCTTAAGGCAACACTATGGGGTGGATGCCACCGGTTGGGGAACGCCGTTCCTGCTGGTACCCGAGGCCACCACGGTGGATGAGCCTACGCTGCAGCAACTGGTAAAGGCCACCTCGGATGATCTGTACCTGAGCCCGATCTCACCACTCGGCGTGCCCTTTAACGCCATGCGCGGCACCTCCAGCGAGCAGCAGAAGCTGGACCGCATCGACCGCGGCAAGCCCGGCAGCCCCTGCGAGAAGAAGCACCTGGTCTCTAACACCGAATTCACGGATGAGCCCATCTGCACTGCCTCCCGCAAATACCAGCGTCGCAAGCTGGAGCAGCTGAAGGCACAGCAACTGGCCCCTGAAGTATACCAGGCCGAAGAAGCCAAGGTACTGGCCAAGGAATGTCTTTGCGATGGCCTGGCTACCTCTGCCCTGCTGCTCTTTAACATGACCAAAAAGGCGGCGACCAAGGCTGTCACCATCTGCCCCGGCCCGAACCTGGCGTACTTCTCGGGTATCTTTAAGCTGCACGAGATGGTGGGCCACATCTACGGCCGGTTTAACGCGCTGAACCAGACCTACCGCCCGCACATGTTCATCAACGAGCTGGCCATGTATGTAGACTACTGGACCAAGAAGAAAGAGGAGCAGCTGGAAGAGCTGACGGATAAACAACTAAAGTACCTGCAAACCTTCCGTGACAACCTGCAGCAGGGCATTAGTTACTACAAACAGCTCATTCCGGCCATGCTTAAAGACCAGCTGGAAAAGCAAGCCATCATGCTCGACGAACTGATGGCGGTCGAGGACCAACTCCAGTTTCAGAAACTGGAAAAAGCGGTGGCCATTTAGCGCCCTGCAAAGTATAAAGGCCGGTTATTGCCGGCCTTTATACTTTTTATACTTGTTTATACTTTTTTACTGAGGCTGCTGCAGCACTACCACTGAGCGGGCCGCCACCTCCAGGGTTTTGCTGTAGACAAACTCCTCTCCCTGCTCATCCATCGTTCCGGTGGCCGTGTCAATTACCTTACGCCAGGTTTCGCCATACTTCTTGGGCGGCAGTTTATACTTCAGCGGCTCGTGGTGCGCGTTGAAGATGACATAGAAGCTGTCGTCTGTTATCTGCTCGCCCTTCGGGCCTCTGGAGTGCAGGCCCTTGCCGTTCAGGTATACTCCCAGCGACTTGGCGAAGTCATGGCTCCAGTTCTCCTCCGTCATCTCGCGGCCCTCCGGCAGAAACCAGGCAATGTCCTTTAAGTTGTTGCCTTTAATGGGCCTGCCCTGAAACCACCCCCTGCGGTTAAACACCGGGTGCTTCCTGCTGAAACGTATCAGGCGGCGGGTAAAATCCAACAGCTCCTTGTCGGCCTGCTGCCAGTCAAGCCACGAGATTTCGTTATCCTGGCAATAGGCATTGTTGTTGCCCTGCTGACTGCGGCTTAGCTCGTCGCCGGCTACCAGCATGGGGACGCCCTGCGACAGGAACAAGGTCGTGAGGAAATTGCGTTTCTGCTGCGCCCGCAGTGCCAGCACTTTCGGATCGTCCGTCGGGCCTTCCGCGCCGCAGTTCCAAGATCGGTTGTGGCTCTCGCCATCGTTGTTGTCTTCTCCGTTGGCCTCGTTATGCTTCTCGTTATAAGACACCAGGTCGTGCAGCGTAAATCCATCGTGGGCGGTGATAAAGTTGATGCTGGCCGTCGGGCGGCGGTTGTCGTTCTTGTACAGGTCGGAACTACCTGTGAAGCGCTCGGCAAACTCGGCCAGCATGCTGTCGGCCCCGCGCCAGTAATCGCGGATGCAGTCGCGGTACTTGCCGTTCCACTCGGCCCAGTCCTGCGGAAACTCCCCTACCTGGTAACCGCCCTCTCCAATGTCCCAGGGCTCTGCAATCAACTTTACCTGCGAGATCACCGGGTCCTGGTGGATGATGTCGAAGAAGGCGCTCAGGCGGTCCACCTCATGCAGCTCGCGGGCCAGGGTAGCCGCCAGGTCAAAGCGGAAGCCGTCCACGTGCATCTCCAGAATCCAGTAGCGCAGGCTGTCCATGATCAGGCGCAGCACGTTGGGCAGGTTGGCGTTCAGGGTGTTGCCCGTGCCTGTATAATCCATGTAGTAGCGTTTGTCCTCTGTCAGGCGGTAGTACGCTGCATTATCAATGCCCCGGAAGGAGAGCGTCGGGCCCATCTGGTTCCCCTCGGCTGTGTGGTTGTACACCACGTCCAGAATCACCTCGATGCCCGCCTTGTGCAGCTCCTTCACCATCTGTTTAAACTCCACCACCTGCTCGCCGTGGGTACCGCTGCTGGAGTAGCGCACATCGGGGGCAAAATAGCCAATCGTGTTATAGCCCCAGTAGTTCGAGAGCCCTTTCTCTACCAGGTGCCTGTCGTTGATGAAGTGGTGCACCGGCATCAGCTCTACCGCTGTTATGCCTAAATCTTTCAGGTACTGAATCGTCACCGGGTGGGCCAGTGCCGCATAGGTGCCCCTTATCTCCTCCGGGATGTCGGGGTGCAGTTTGGTAAAGCCCTTTACATGCGTCTCGTAAATGATGGACTTATGGTATGGGATGCGGGGTTTTCTGTCGCCCTCCCAGTCGAAGGCCGTGTCTATCACCACGGATTTAGGGATATACGGTGCGCTGTCTGTTTTGCTGAAGCTCAAATCCTCCTCCGCATGCCCCAGCTCGTACCCAAAAAGCGAATCGTGCCACTCAATGGTGCGCGAGATAGCTTTGGCATAGGGATCTAGCAAGACCTTGTTGGGGTTAAACCGGTGCCCGTTCTGCGGCTCATATGGCCCATGTACACGGTACCCGTAGAGTTGGCCGGGCTTCAGGTCAGGCAGGTACACATGCCAGATGTTGTGGGTTCGCTCCGGCACCTCCAGACGGGCAGTTTCAGATTCGTCCTTATCAAAAAGACAGAGCTCTACCTTGGTGGCATTCTCTGAAAAAAGTGCAAAATTTACGCCCTCTCCATCCCAGGTGGCGCCCAGCGGGAAAGGCCTGCCGGGGTAACTTTTTATATCCATAAATTATCAGTGGTTAGTAGGTGGAGATGCTGCAGGTTTTAAAAGTATGGGAATGAGAAGCTATACTTTTCAGGGGCAGCATCTGCAATTTGTACAACGGTTATACTTTAACCACCGGAATTTGTTTGCCGATTTATACTTTGCGGGATTGGTTAAGGGTATTATAGTTTTGGGCAGGGTTTATACTTTAAAAGTGTGGTGTAGGTAGGGTTTCAGGCTGAAAAGCGCGAACTTTAAACGACACCCATAATTCCCGGTTTAAACTTTCTCTGGCGCAAGCGTCCGCTTGTACCTTTTTTACTTGCCTGTCTCTTCTTTCTAGCCGCCGCTTCCCGCGACTTGAACCAAGCTATCTTTGCTAGCTCCCGTTCATCCTCCAGCCCCACCAACCTATCGTTTCATTTATACTTTGGAGCTCTCAAGCCCGAGAGGGCTCGCCTTGGGGGTAGGGGCCCTCGATAAGGGCATCGCGCTGTCTACATTTCCTTTGCTACCCTTCGGTCGCAATGCCGCCACAGCGGCACCGGAAATCTAGAAGGCGCTCAACCCAAAGGCTGGGATAAGGTCGATAGCCGCTGCCCCTGCTGTCATCTCGACCCTTGGGAGAGATCTCTTTAGGATTCCGGATAGTACTCTCGCACTGCTCGAGATGACAGAGAAAGTAGCAAGTGTAATTCCCCTCCTCGGAGGGACTGTGGGTGTTTTATACTTTGTAGGGACAGGTCGCGACCTGTCCACGCAAGAACTAGTGCCGCAAAGCTTATACTTCAGCAAGAGTAACTACAGGCTCCCCTCCTTAGACTACCGAGAACGGGAGTTCGAAGGTAGCGAGCGTAGCTCTGAGGGGATAAAGGGGTGGTTGGACCCGGTCCTGCTGAGACTTGCTTGCCTGAGACAAGGAACATCCGCCCTTGCTGTCATCTCGACCTTCGGGAGAAATCTGAAGAGAATTTCACCCAGATCTCTCACAGCTACGCTGGCTCTCTTCGGCTCCCGCCTCGAGAGTACTCGAGATGACAAAGAATAAATGAAGTATAAATTATACCCTTGAGAACAAGTGACAACAGGAGTTTTTCATTTGCGAGCAGCACTCAACAGGAAGCTTCTCCATTTTTGTCATCCTGAAAGGATCTTGTGGGCCAGTTGCACAAGCCTAACCACTAGTGTGAAGCAGCCCTCTATCCCAACAAGTTTTCTCAACAAAGGATACTATAGCTATACTTCCCAGAACAGTATCCCCTACGTAACTGAGAATTCTTGTGAACAACCTCCCCTGATCTGACAGTGGAGGTACAGATTACTAACCACACCCCCCTTACTTAACATAACAATCCTACTAAACCCTATCCACATCAAGCTCCTTTATCTCCCGCTTATAGGCAGGCGGAAGTATAAGCTCTTTTAAGAGGCGGTCGCCGTTGAATGCCCGGCTTAGTTTGTAAGCCACCAGCACGGGTTTCAGGATGGGCACACGCCAGAGGTTCAGCTGAGCCCGCACCAGTTCGGGCACTACCAGCACCTGCGCCTGCAACAGCAGCCAGTAGCGCAGGTTACCCAGGTGCGCCCTGTACTGGCGGTACAGGTCAGAAGTATAGGTACTCCGTTGCAGGTTCTGCTGCAGGTGTTCCTCCCTTGCCTGTTGCCACGCGCTGTAGGTTTCCGGCAGGCCGTTTATGCCCATGCGGGTGCCTACACGGTTAAACACCTCAAACACCTCAGCCCTTTCAGCGGTTGTCAGGCGGCGCTCCAGCAACTCATAGGCCCGAATGGAGTAATCGATGAGCATAAAAAGGACGTCCCGGTAGGCCCAGTCGGGGATAGAATAGCCGCGCTTGGCCTCCACCCCGGCATGGATAGCGGCCATACCGTCGATGGCACGGTGGGCCCCTGCCTCATCCGAGAAAACAATGCGGCGGGCGTAGCCTACCGTGGAGAAGAGCCTGCCCAGCGGATCGGCGGGAAGGCGGCCGGTAAAGTATAGCCAGTCCACTGCTTTGTTCAGGGCGAACTCTGCGGAGGCACCGGCAAATATGAAAAGGATGGTGTCGCTCTTGCCCCAGATTTGGCGCACCACCGAGTTTGGCTGCACAAAATGCTTCATACCTGCCTAACAAGACCAAGGTATAAATCGTGCTGCAGAACGGTGGCCAAAGTATAAATCACAGCAGCACTTCCCGCACATGCTTTAGCTCCTCCTCGTTGTCAATCATCACCATCAGTTTGTCGTAGGGTTCCAGCACAGTGGCTCCGTTGGGCGTCACAAATTTACCGCCCCTGTCGATAAGCACGATGAGCGAATTTTTAGGCATCTGCAACTGCACCAGCGACTTACCGACGCCTGAGGCACCCGGTCCTAACTGCAACTCCACCAGTTCGTTTTTGGCGTTGTAGCCCAGCTCCTCCCCCAATTGCAGGCGCTTGGGTGCATTGTCCTCCTCGCTCAGTCCCAGCCATTCGGCTACCACTTTCAAGGTGGTGCCCTGCAGCATCACCGAGATCAGCACGATGAAGAACACGATGTTAAAGATCATCCCCGCCTGCTCCACGCCGGCCAGCATGGGATACGTGGCAAATAGGATAGGCACCGCGCCACGCAAACCCACCCAGGAAATGTAGATCTGCTCCCTGAAGGACACCTTAAAAAAGATAAGGCTGACAAATACGCTGATAGGCCTGGCAACGAAGATAAGGAAGACGGAGATGAGCACCCCTACCCCCAGCACCGGCATCACCTGCGATGGGAACACGAGCAGGCCCAGCGTAAGGAACATCAGGATTTGCATGAGCCAGGCCACCCCATCATAAAAGCGGGTGAGGCTGCGCTTGTGGATGAAGTTCTTGTTGCCAAGTATAACCCCAGCCGTATAGACGGCCAAAAACCCGTTGCCGCTTATGAAAGCCGTAAAAGCGTAGGTAAACAGCACCATCGCCAGCGTCAGGGCCGGGTAAAGCCCCTCCTGCTCCAGGCTGATGCGGTTGATAACCCAGGCCATGATGTAGCCCATCGCCACGCCCATCAGCGCACCGATGCTCATCTGCATAAAAAACATGGGCACCAGGTTGACAAGCGCAGTACCAGGGTTGGTGAGCAGAAACGTGAAGCTGATGGTGAGGAAATAGGCCATCGGGTCGTTACTGCCCGACTCCAGTTCCAGCGTGGGCCGCAGGTTGTGCTTGAGGCCGATATTGCGGGAGCGAAGGATGGAGAAAACGGCCGCGGCATCGGTGGAGGAAACGATGGACCCGAGCAGCAAACCCTCCAGTAGCGTAAAACCGAGCAGGTAGGAGGCAAACACGCCCAGTAGTAAGGCTGTTATTAATACCCCAAAGGTAGACAGCACGATTCCCCGCCACAGCACGGGCCTGGTGCTTTGCCACTTCGTGTCAAGTCCTCCCGAGTACAGGATCAGGACCAGGGCAATAGTTCCCAGCGACTGCGCCGTCTGTACATCGTCAAAGTATATCCCGCCTAAGCCCTCAGACCCGGCCAGTATGCCCACACCCAGAAAGAGCACCAGTGCCGGAATGCCCAGCCTGCCCAGGCTCTTACTAACCAGTATGCTCAGGAACAGCAGAATGGCAACAGCAAAGAGGATGTCTTCAACGGTAAAACTCATACATGACTTTTATACTTTTAGGATTTACACCACTCTTACGCTACGAGTTTAAAAAAATTTGCCAGCCCCGCCCTTCTGGATAAAGGCATGATTCTATAGTGCAGCAAGTATAATTCCCGGATAATGCTTTTCGCCGGCTACAGGAGGAGCGAAAACGTAAAGGCACTGGAGGATACTGCAAATATAGTGGTTTCTGATTTCCGGTGATTAGCTTTCTGCCACTGTGGCGCAAAATTTGCAAGCTCCCGTAAATGCACCAAAAGCTGTACTTTTGCGTTTTAACCGGGCACAGCAGTAGCAGCTGCCACAGCGAAACAGCACGTTAGACTCCACATGAGGGCAAGGCTCAGAAAGATACTTAAATTCATTATTACCAAGGTTATGGCGCCCTTTGTGCGCCTGGTCCACGGCGAACTTTCCGCTTTCTGGAAGAGCCAGAAACCTAAATTCACCCGCACTTACTGGCAACAAAAGGCAGCGGAATGGCGACAGGGAAAGGGCAGGTTTCTGCTCCGCACCTTCCTTAAACTTTCGGTGGTGGGGGTGCTGCTGCTGACGATTTTTTACTTTGCCGTCTACTCCGGCTTTCTGGGAGGCATGCCTTCCACAAAAGAGCTGAAATCGGTTCGTAACAACACCGCCTCCGAAGTATACTCGGCCGATGGGGTGCTGCTGGGCCGTTACTACATCCAGGACCGCACCAACGTGAAGTATGCCAATATCGCCCCTGCCGCCATTGAGGCGCTTATTGCCACCGAGGATGCCCGCTTCTACGAGCACAGCGGCGTGGATGCCCGCAGCCTGGCGCGTGTGTTCATAAAAACCCTGCTGATGCAGAACGAAAGCTCCGGGGGCGGCAGTACCCTAAGCCAGCAGCTGGCCAAGAACCTGTACCCGCGCCGCAAGTATGGCTTCTGGGACATGCCGGTAAACAAGCTGCGCGAGATGATCATTGCCCGCAAGCTGGAAAGCATCTACTCGAAAGAAGAACTGCTGGAGCTGTACCTGAACACCGTGCCCATGGGGGGCAACCTGTATGGCATCGAACGCTCCTCCCGCCGCTTTTTCAGCACCTCCGCCGACTCCCTTAAAGTGGAGGAGGCCGCCGTGCTGATTGGCATGCTGAAGGCCACCACCACCTACAACCCCCGCCTTGATCCGGATCGCTCCAAAATTCGCCGCAACGTGGTGCTGGGCCAGATGGCCAAGTATAATTACCTCACTCCCGCCGAAGCCGACTCGCTGAAGCAGCTTCCCCTGAAACTGAAGTATAACGTTACCTCCCACAACGACGGCATCGCGCCATACTTCAGGGAGCACCTGCGCAAGGAGCTGGAAGTATGGGCCGCGGGCAAGCGGAAACCAAACGGGGAGCCATACAACCTCTACAAAGACGGCCTGAAGATCTACACCACCATTGATGCCGGCATGCAGCGCCACGCCGAGGCATCCGTGCGAAAGCATATGACGCAGCTGCAGAAGCAGTTCGACGCGCACTGGCGCGGACGCAATCCCTGGGGCCGCAACTCGGATGTGATACAGGTAGCCATGCAGCGCTCAGACAGGTATCGGAAAATGAAGGAGGCCGGGAAATCAGAAGCGGATATTCAGGAGGCTTTCCGGCAGCCGGTGCCCATGCAGGTATACGCCTGGGGCGGAAACAGCAGGAAAGACATGAGCCCCCTGGACTCGTTGGCCTACTACTCGCGCTTTCTCAACACCGGCCTGTTCTCCGTGGAGCCGCATTCGGGTTACGTGCGGGCATGGGTTGGCGGCATCAACCACCACGTCTTCAAGTATGACCACGTAAAAGCCAAACGTCAGGTCGGTTCCACCTTTAAACCGATTGTGTACGCCGCCGCCCTGGAGCAGGGCCTTAAACCATGCGACTTCTTCCCCAACGAACGCACCACTTACCCGGAGTATGACAACTGGTCGCCAAGGAACGCCAATGAACAGTATGGGGGCGAGTATAGTATGAAGGGCGCCCTGGCCCACTCTGTGAACACCATATCGGCGCAGCTGATTATGCAGGCGGGTGTGGGCAGAACGGTAGCCATGGCCCACCGCCTCGGCATCGAGTCCAAGCTGCCGGAGGTGCCTTCACTGGCGCTGGGCACGGCTGATCTGTCGCTGATGGAGATGGTGACGGCCTATGCCACTTTTGCGAACCGGGGCATGCAGGTGGAGCCGGTATACATTACCCGCATAGAAGACCGTGAGGGCCGCGTACTGCGGGAGCACCGTGATGGCGAGGGTGCCAAGCGGGTTATTTCGGAGGAAACAGCTGCCGTGATGCTGCACCTGATGAAGGGTGTGGTGGAAGAAGGCAGTGCAGTAAGACTCCGCTCCGGATACGGACTAAAAATGGACATTGCCGGTAAAACGGGCACGTCCCAAAACCACGCAGACGGTTGGTTTATTGGCATCACGCCCCAACTGGTAACGGGTGTGTGGGTTGGCGGCGAGAGCCCGGAGGTACGCTTCCGGACGCTGGATTTGGGCCAGGGCGCCCGCACCGCCTTGCCTATTTGGGGCGAATTCATCCGTCGCGTAGCCATAGACCCGGCTTACAAGGGCTACTACAGCAGCCGCTTCGAGCCGCTGCCACCCAGGTTGCTGGAAGCCCTCACCTGCGACTCGTTCCGGGCCGAGCCGCCAAGAGAGAACTTCCTGGAGCGCCTGTTTGATAACGTGGGCAGGAAAGCCGCCCAAAGCTACGAGGAGTGGAAAGAGAACTGGAAGGAGCGCCGCAAGCAGCAAAGAGAAGAGCGGAAGCGAAGAAGGAACAATTAAGCCCCTTCTTCCTGAAAATCTTCGCTTTTGTTTAAAGTGTTGAATTGCTCCAGAAGCTCGGCCGGCAGCGTGGTAAGCTTGCGTTTGTGTAGGTCCATCCAGGCGCCATCCACGTTTACCACGGCCGCCTTTACCCCATCAGTCCTGTATATTTCGTGGCGGATAGACCAGCGGGAGGCATCGGGGCGGCTTTTGGTAAGTTCTACCGTCACGGTCAGTTGCTCGTTGAGGCCCACTTCGCGCAGGTAGGTCAGTTCCTCTCTGAAAAGTATAGGCCCGATGTGCAGGTGCTTAAAGGCTTTCATGTCCATCCCCAGCCGCTCGAGCACCACGATGCGGGCCTGGGCAGCAAAATCAGCGTAAGCGGAGTGGCGCATGTGCATGTTGGCATCCAGGTGAGACCACATCACCGTGCCTTCGTATTGGTTGTTCATCGTTTTCGTGTTTTTCTCAAAGCTACAACATTTAAACCGAAAATGGGTTTTGGGTTTCCGGCAACCACTCGCCAGCGTTGAGGGGTATGGCACTTGTTTGATCAGCAGCTAAAGTACGGGACCTCCCTTCTACCAGGTTGCCTTGGAGTATAACAACACCTATAGTGACCGTGAAATCAGATGCTGGCTTGCCGCTACTGGCTCCCTCGCAAAGTTTGCACACAAAACTCCCCGGCATGCGCCGCCTTTCCGCATAAATTTTGTTGTTTTGCAGAGAATTTAACACAACACATAACATCTCCATGAAAAAAATATCGGGCATTTTCTTCCTGTGCCTGCTGCTGTGCGGCCAGGCCTTCGCCTGGGGGCAGAACGGCCACCGCGCCGTCGGGCAGGTAGCCGAGCAGCACCTGAGCAAAAAAGCCAGGAAGAAAATCATGAACCTGCTGAACGACAACTCACTGGCAGAAGTATCGGTCTGGATGGACGACATCAAGAGCGACAAGGCTTATGACCACACCCACGACTGGCATTGGGTAACCATTCAGGACGGGCAGACTTATGAGCAGGCAGAGAAGAACCCCAACGGCGACATCGTAGAAAAGATTGAGGAAATCACTAAAACGCTGAAGGCCGGTAACCTGGACAAGGCGAAGGAACAGGAGCTGTTGAAGTATCTGGTGCACCTGGTAGGCGACATCCACCAACCGCTGCACGTGGGCGGTGGCGACGACCAGGGCGGAAATGCCGTGAAAGTGCAGTGGTTTTACCAGCCATCCAACCTGCACCGCGTGTGGGACAGCGACATGATCGACGGCAAAAACCTGAGCTTTACGGAAATTGTGCGTTTCCTGGGCGAACCGGGCAAGGAGCAGGTAAAGCAGTGGCAGGCAGCCACGGTAAGAGACTGGGCCTATGAGTCGATGAAGTACCGGCCACAGGTATACAACCTGCCTGAGGACAAGAAGCTGGGCTACCGCTACGCCTACGAGAACTACAGCCTGGTTGAGCAGCGCCTGCTGCAGGCCGGCATCCGCCTGGCAGGTCTCCTGAACGAAATCTACGGTTAAACCGTAACTTAAACTTTTCCGCAGCCACAGCACTTTTAACCGAGTGCTGTGGCTGTTTGCTTTTAGGGGAATTATACTTGTACAGTTTATACGTTCACTCGCGTCCGTCAAGTATGCACTATCCCACGGCCTCCGGCCACAGGATATATACTTTATACTTCAGCAGTCTATACTTTCAATGTGCAAAAGGCAGAAGGCCGGAAGCAAGAGTTTGCTTGAAAAACGGAACGGCTTGAATGAAGTATCTATACTTTTCAAAGTATAAAGTATATGTGCCTGTTATACAGTCTCCTGATTATCAGTTTTATCTTACGGCAAGTTCCCGTAATTTTGCCCTCTTCATTTTAGGGAAAACATAACCCAACACCGAGAACGCATGGAGTCATTCTTCCAACTGAAGCGCAACAACACCAACATCAAAACAGAGGTAATTGCCGGCATCTCCTCTTTTCTGGCCACTGCCTACATCATTGTGGTAAACCCTACCATACTGGCGCAGGCGGGCATGCCTTTCTCCGGTGTGCTCACGGCTACGGTGCTGGTGGCGTTTTTCAGCAGCCTGATGATGGGCCTGTACGCCCGCAACCCCGTGCTGGTGGCGCCCGGCATGGGCCTGAATGCTTTCTTCACTTTCTCGGCGGTGCTAGGCATGGGCATTAGCTGGCAGGTGGCGCTGGGAGCTGTCTTCTGGTCGGGCATTGTATTCCTTATCCTTTCGGTCTTCAACATACGCACCCTCATCGTGCGGGCCATCCCGCGGCCGCTGCGCTTTGCCATTGCCGCCGGTATCGGCCTGTTTATCACCCTTGTCGGGCTCATCAATGCTGAGTTCATCGTCGCCAACCCGGCCACGGTTATCGGGGTAGGCGACATGACACCCACGCTGCTCACTTTTCTGGCTGGCTTGCTGGTAACTTCCCTCATGGTGGTGCACAACGTGAAAGGCGGCATTTTGCTGGGCATTTTATTCACCACGCTGGCTGCCTACCCGCTGGGCCGCTGGTGGGCTACCGATTTGGACCCAATCATCAACTGGCAGGGCGTACTCTCCTCTCCCGACTTCAGCCTGCTCCTGCAACTGGACCTGGTTAACTCCTTTCAACTGGCGATCGTGCCCGTGATCTTTGCCTTCGTCTTTACGGATATGTTCGACAGCATCTCTACGTTTGTAGGGCTGGCAGAGGCGGCAGACTTGATGGACGAGCACGGGGAGCCGCGCAACATCCAGCGCTCGCTGACGACCGATGCCGTGGCCACCACCCTGGCCGGGCTTGTCGGCTCCAGCCCCGGAACGGCCTATGTAGAGTCGGCGGTGGGGATAGAGGCCGGTGGCCGCACCGGTTTAACCGCAGTGGTAGGCGGTTTGCTGTTCCTGCCTTTCCTGTTTCTGGCCCCGCTCCTTTCCATGATTCCGGCCATTGCCACAGCCCCTGCCCTGGTGCTGGTAGGTGCCTTTATGGTGCGCCCCATCATCAAGATAGACTGGTATAAAATGGACGAGGCTATTCCGGCTTTTCTGGCCATGGCGCTTATTCCCTTCACCTACTCCATCACCCAGGGCATTATCTGGGGCTTCCTGAGCTGGACAGCCCTGAAAGTGGCGACCGGGAAGCGAAAAGAGGTAAGCCCGGCTCTCTGGATCATCGACTTCTTCGCCATACTTGCCCTGCTACTATAGCACCTCCTCCGCCAGTTCCTGCCCGGAAGTGTGGAATCTTTCCACATACTGAACTTGCTTTTAGCATATTTGTGTTGGAAGTACTGTTGAGTTACCGGAATTTTTAGTAATCTTAAACCATATTTAAATCGCTGCAGGATCAGGCATACTGGCTACAGGACTAAAAAAGATATAATTCTTTTGCTTCACTGCGCTTTCCGCCTGCCGCAGCAATACAACTTTTAGTACAAACCAAATAATTAAATTATGAAGGCACTCTTTTTCTCCCTAGCCCTCGTATGTTCTGCTACATTGGTACAAGCGCAGGGTAATGCAGCAGAAAAAGCACCTGCAGCCAACGCAAAACTGGAGAAACAATACGAGAATCTTAAAACCAGCTCCAACACCTGGCAGGGCTACAAGGTCGTCAAGATCACCACGCTGGAGTCGTTCTGGAAAACCGTGCAGGAAACCGTTTCTGCCAAGGACAAAAAGTTAGACAACTTCGAGGCAGAGGCCGATGCCAAGCTGCAGGAGGCGCGCAAAGACGTGGCTGCACAGGAGCAGCAACTGAAGGCGATGCAGGAAGAGGTGAAGAAGAAAGAGGCTGAGATTCAGCAGAGCATGCACGACATCACCCATATTTCGATATTGGGTATCGACCTGCCAAAGCAGTTTTACGTGCTGCTCAACAGTGGTATCATTATAGGCCTGCTGATTGCCCTGGGTGTGATGGCGGTGCAGCATAAGAGCAGCAGAGCTGTTGCTAACGAGAAGCGCAGAGCTTATGATGAGATGGAACTGGAGCTGACCGAGTACAAGAAGAGTGCCCGCGAGCGCGAGCTGAAAATTAAGCGTGAGCTACAGACGGAGCTGAACCGTGTGGAAGAGTTGAAGCAGCAACTGGCTTCGGTAAAGAAGCAGCCGCAGCTGTAAATCCACTATCCTAAGTATAAACGTATAGCCCCGGCAGTTTTTCGAAGCTGCCGGGGCTATAGGTTTATAGATGAGCTATACTTTATACTTTCTCTTGCCCCAGCGTCCGCTTGTGCCTTACTACCCCGCTGGCGCGAGTTTGCAACTCGTGCCTACTATAGTGTTAAGTTTGCAACTTGACTGGTTTGAAAAGCCATATTTATACTTTGGCTATACTTTATACTTGATCCATACCGCTGTTCCGGACATACTTGTCTGGGGCGAAGGTTGCTGCAGACTTCCTAGTCCGCGTGTGTTATACTTTATACTTGAGCTATACTTTTATACTTGCCGGTTTATACTTGCCGGTTTATACTTTCCTAGCCACGGCTTCCCGCAACTGGACATAAGCTATACTTCCAAACTACCGTTCATCCTCCAGACTTACATACCAACTGTTGCATTTCCGACTTTGGTGCTCTCAAGCCCGAGAGGGCTCGTCCTCGGGCATCGCGCGGTGTACATTTCCTTTGCTCCTGGCGTCGCAATGCCCTAGACGGGCACCGGAAATCTAGAAGGCGCTCAACCCAAGGACTGGGAACAGATTCGATAGCCACAAACCTTGCTGATGCAACAGTAACCAAGTCCCCCTTTGAAGGGGGCAGGGGGATGATTCTCCAGTACCTGATGCTATAAAACTTATACTTCAGCCTCAGTAACTACAGACTCCCCTCCTTGGCTAAGGAGGGGCAGGGGTGGTTGGGCCCGGCTCTGCAAACAAAGGCTGGCATCAATGTACAAAACAGACTTTGCCCTCACACTTTCCCCTTAAATTCACCCCTACACCTCAATCTCCCCATGAGTATAGTGATGGTAGTCCTTGAGGACGGTTTGCAGAAAATCCCACTCCGAAAGCTCGCCAGGCTGGATGCCGGTAACCTCCTGCACCTGTTTAGCCATCTTCTCCAGCAGCTCGTAGTTGTTATACTTCTGGGCTTTGAACAGGAGCTTGCGGATAAGCGCCACATCCTTGTCGGTGAGCAGATGCACCTCGGGGAAACGGATCTGATACCCTGCTTCTGATTCTACCGTAACCGCCTCTGCCTTCCGGATAGCGCGGGTACGGATAACACAGGTGCCGGCCGCCATGTCGCCGAGGCGCTGACCTTTATTACTGACAATCACCGTAATAAGCGCAATCAGGCCCTGTGAGGCGAACGTATCCACCAGCCGGAAAAGCCAGCGCAAGAGGTAATCGCCAATGGTCGGGGCCTCGCCTGTCAGCTTCACTACTTTTATGTCGCGGGCCATTTTGCCAACGCTCTGCCCGTTCAGGAAAATCTCACACAGCAGGTGGTAGAACATCAGCGGCAGAAACAGCAAAACAGATAGAACCGGTCCATAGTCCATATTAGTTGTTGCCATCACGATGCCACACATCATCAGCCACAAAAAGTAAACGGCCAGGTCAATCATATGCGCCACCACACGGTCTCCTGCACTGGCCAGCGGGTACTCTACCTCCACGTTTTGCGTGGTCCGGATTTTAACGGTATTCATCCTCAGTAAAATAAGCTTGTTTTCATTTTCTTTTTACATCACAATATACATATATTTGGTAGAGTTAAAAATGCCGTACCCGTGCGCGAAGCTGCCTTTATCCGCAAAAACAAACTTAAGTGGAAGTCATACGAAACCCAGCCGGCCTCCAGCCCCGATGCGCTGGCCGATAGGTTTATTGAGTTGACCGACGACCTGGCCTATGCCCGCACCTTCTACCCGGAATCTGACACCACCGCATATCTGAACGGCCTGACCGGGCGTACCCACCAGGCCATTTACCGCAACAAGAAAGAGAAGCGCAACCGCATCGCCCGTTTCTGGAAGTATGAGCTCCCTTACCTTTTCCGGCAGCACCACCGGCAACTTTTTTACGCTTTTCTGGTTTTTGCTGTAGCCTGTGGCCTAGGGGCGCTGTCGGCCGCCATGGACGATACTTTTGTGCGCCTCATACTCGGTGACCACTACGTGAACATGACCCTGGAGAACATCCGCAAGGGCGACCCGATGGCGGTTTACAAAAGCAGTGGCGAGGCGGAGATGTTCCTCTATATCACCATCAACAACATCCGGGTGTCCTTTCTGGCCTTTGTGATGGGCGTGTTCTTCTCCATCGGCACCTTTTGGGTGCTGTTTCAGAACGGCGTGATGCTGGGAGCCTTTCAGTACTTCTTCTACAAACAGGGCCTGCTGGTTACCTCCATGCTTACCATCTGGATACACGGCACCCTGGAGATAGCAGCCATTGTGATTGCGGGCTGCGCCGGGTTTGTAATGGGCAACAGCCTGCTTTTCCCGAAAACCTACTCCCGCATGCACGCCTTTAAACAAGGCGCCCGCCGGGGACTTAAAATCGTGATGGGGCTGGTGCCGGTGTTTATCACAGCGGGGTTTCTGGAAGGTTTTGTGACGCGCCATACCAGTATGCCGCTGGCCCTGAGCCTGTTTATCATACTTTCCTCTGCCGCCTTTATACTCTATTACTTTATACTATACCCACGTTCACTGCACCAAAAACATGTACCAGACCCGCCAGAAAATTAACTTAAGAGAAGAAAGGGATTTCGGGGAGAAACTGAACGCCACCTTCACCTTTATCAAGCAAAACTTTAAGCCTTTATCTAAAAGCATCCTGCTGTATGTGTCGCCGGTGGCCATACTGGCGGGTATTTTTTCAGGCATCTACCAGTCGCGGTTGTTCCAGCAGCTTAACGGCGAAGGCCCCTACAGCAACGTGGGCGAGTTTACTGTTTTTAGCCAGGTCACCTCGCTCAATCAACTTATCTCCATCTTCTTTGCGATACTGGCCTACGTGGTGGTGGCGCTTACTATCTACGGGTTTATGGCGGCGTATATGGATGAGGAGGGCGAGGTAAGGCCAGCGGCAGTATGGGATCATATCAAACGAAATATTATACAAGCTACTTATTCCAGCATTGTCATCGGCGTGGTCTGCATCTTGAGCATCTTCTTGTTTGGCCTGGGCATTTACCTGATGGTGGTGCTCTCGCTGTTCCTGGCCGTAATGGTGCGCGAGGAGACCGGTTTTGTGGACACGATTGAGCGTTGCTTTTACCTGATCAAAGGCAACTGGTGGGCTACCCTGGGACTTATGATCGTGGCGGGCATTATACAAACCGTGATTGCCTGGCTGGCGGCTATTCCGCTGGGCGCTGTGATGATACTGCGCGGCCTGCTGGTGCCCGGTGCTGAAAGCGATGCGCTACTAATCATATCGAACACTATCACGACCCTGCTTACCACCTTTACCTACTGCATCTCCGTTCTGGCAATTGGCTTCCAGTATTTTAACCTGGTGGAGGAGAAAGACGGTGTGGGCCTGATGGAGCAGGTAGAACTTATCGGCAAAACCGACACGAATACTGCTGCCAATGAGGGTGAGTTTTAGGCATACGTCTACGTTTATACTTATACTTTGCCTGCTGCTCGGTATTGGCACCATCGCCCACGCCCAGCAGCCAGACAGCATCCCTAACGCTGCCAAGCCTGTAGTAGTCCGCCCCTTCGATGCTGAAAAGGTGGAGAAGCTGCGCACGGATGAAGACTTCCAATACTACGAAGCCATTCCGGAGGGAGAAAGCCTGTGGGAACGCCTGAAGCGCCGCTTCCAGAATTGGCTGCGCGAGGTATTTTACGAAGGCCGGGCCAGCGGCCTGTGGGAAGCCCTGCTTTACATAGCCATTGCGGGTACCATTGTCTTTATCGTGATAAAAATGCAGCAGGTGGATACCGGTAGTTTGTTTGGCCGCAGGGCCGGAAGTATGGCCACGCCTTACGATGTGTTCGAGGAAAACATCCATGAGATGGACATGAAGGCGCTGATAGCCGAGGCAGTAGGAGAGCGAAACTACCGCAAGGCGGTGCGCCTGCACTACCTCCAGAGCCTGAAGTTCCTCACCAACACGGGCCTGATTGAGTGGAAACCAGGCAAGACCAACCGCAGCTACATCCACGAAATTCCGAACCAGCAGGTGCGCCGGGAGTTTGAGCAACTTACGGGCATGTTTGAGTACGTGTGGTACGGCGGCGCAGCCCTCAGCGACGAACTGTATACCTCGGCCCGCGAGGAGTTCACCCAATTCAATCACCTGGTTCAGCAGCGCGCATGAAAGGCTACCGTAGCTATATCGCCCTGATCGGCCTGCTCTTCGTGGCCCTGTTGCTGCTGGAGTACTTCCGCCCTAAGCCGGTGGACTGGTCGCAGACCTTCTCGCGGGAGGACAAGATCCCCTACGGCACCTACGCCTTGTATGAGCTGCTTCCGGACATGTTCCCAAGCCAGCCGGTGCAACTGGTACGGGAGCCGGCCTACAACGTGCTACAGGATTCCACCCTAAGCGGGAATTATGTGTTTATCACAAAATACTTCGAAGCCGATAGCCTGGACACCAACCTGCTGCTCGACTTTGTGCACCGGGGCAATCAGGTTTTCATTGCGGCAGACGAGTTCAGCTCTTACCTGCGGGACACGCTGCATTTTACTACCGATTACCTCAACACCACCAACTCTGATACAACCGGCTTTTATTTTACCAGCCAGTCAGAAAAGCAGGTCTATACTTTCCCTCCTAATAGCCACATGCGCAGCATCTGGGTAGATTCACAGCGTGGCCATGAGGCGCTGGGCAGGAACAAGGCCGGCCAACTTACTTTCATGCGTGTGCCTCTTGGAAAAGGTAGCTTTTATATCAATTCCGTACCGCTAGCCTTCAGCAATTACCAACTCCTGACGCTAAACCAGAGCGGCTATGCCGCCACGGCCCTCTCCCACCTGCCGGTGCAGCCCGTTATCTGGGACGATTACCAGAACCTGGGCCGCGAGGAGGATCAGTCGGTTTTCCGGGTGCTGATGCGCCATGAGCCACTCACCTGGGCCTATTACCTCAGCCTGATTGGGCTGGTGCTGTTCCTGCTGTTCAAGAGCAAGCGCACCCAGCGCACTATCCCGGTCATGGAGCCGCCGCGCAACACCACCCTCGACTTTGTGAAAGCTATCGGTGGTTTATACTTCAACCACGGCAGCCACAAGAACATCGCCGAGAAGAAAATTGCCTATTTTCTGGAGTACCTGCGCCTGCACTACCACCTGGCCACCCATACGTTGGACGAGGAGCTGCGCGAGCGGGTAAAAGTTAAGTCCGGGGCTGACGCGGCACTGGTAGACCAGATTTTCGCGCTTATCCAAAGTATACACCAGAGCAGCGCCCTCAACGACCAGACCCTGCTGATGCTCAACACTTATTTAGAAGACTTTTACAGCCAAACTTCCATACGGCCCAAGGCCAATGTATAGCTTATGCAAGAAGACGTACTTATCACCGCACAGGAAAACAAAACCGACTACAGCGCCCTGCGCGCCGCTACCGAAAGTATAAAACAGGAGCTCCGGCAGATAATTGTGGGCCAGGAGCGGCTCGTGGAAACGCTATTAGTAGCCCTACTTGCTGACGGGCACGTGCTCATCGAGGGGGTGCCCGGTATCGCCAAAACCCTGACAGCCAAACTACTGGCTCGCACCGTAGACGTTGACTTCAGCCGCATCCAGTTCACCCCGGACCTGATGCCGTCGGATGTGCTGGGCACCTCGGTTTTCCACCCGGGCACGGCCTCTTTCGAGTATAAACAGGGTCCCATCTTCGCCAACATCGTGCTGATTGACGAGATAAACCGTGCCCCAGCCAAAACTCAGGCTTCTTTGTTTGAGGTGATGGAGGAGCAACACGTAACCCACGACGGCAAAGTATACCCGCTGGCCGCGCCCTTTATCGTGCTGGCCACCCAAAACCCGATTGAGCAGGAAGGCACTTACCGCTTGCCCGAGGCCCAGCTTGACCGCTTCATGTTCAAGGTATTGGTAGATTACCCGAGCCTGGAGGAGGAAGTGGCGATACTGGATCTGCAGCACAAAGGCCCGCAGCTGAAAAAGGAGCTGGACCAGGTACAAGCGGTGCTGTCGGCGGAGCAGCTGCTGGCGCTGCGACAGGCGGTGCAGGCCGTGCACCTGGATAAAAAACTGCTCGAGTACATTGCCCATATTGTGGCGGAGACCCGGGTGAGCAAGTCTTTATACCTGGGCGCCTCGCCGCGCGCTTCCATTGCCCTGCTCAACAGCTCCAAGGCCCTGGCTGCCCTGCGTGGTCGCGGCTTTGTGACGCCGGAGGATGTACAGGAACTGGCGCCTGTGGTGCTGCGCCACCGCATCCTGCTCACGCCGGAGCGCGAGATGGAGGGCATTACGCCGGACGAGGTGATTAAACAGATTGTTCAGAAAATAGAAGTGCCGCGCTAGTGCCGTTTATCCGCAGTTTATACTTCACCAACCGCTTTTACCTGGGCCTGGCCGGCCTGGCATGCCTTTTCGTGCTTGCCTTTTTCGTGCCCTTGCTGCTGGTGCTGGCCAAGGTGGCCGTAGCCGTATTGGTGCTGCTGACGTTGGTGGATTTGCTGCTGCTGTACCGGAACCGGGAGGGCGTACATGCCAGTCGCAGCATGCAGGAAAAGCTCTCCAACGGCAGCGACAACGACGTGTACCTGTACCTGGAAAACAAGTATGGCTTTACCCTGCACACTGAAGTCATTGACGAGCTTCCCTTCCAGTTCCAGAAACGCGACAGCCTGTTCAAGGCCATTGTTCCCGAAGGCCGTATGCACATCATCCACTATACCTTGCGGCCCACCAAACGCGGTAGCTACAGCTTCGGGGCCATCAATGTGTTTGTCATGAGCGTGCTACAGCTGGTAAAACGCCGCTACAAATTCGCCCAGAACCAGGAAGTGCCGGTTTACCCGTCCTTTATTCAGATGCGGCAGTACGAGCTGCTTACCATCTCCAACAGGCTCCACGAGTTTGGTCTGAAGAAAATCCGACGGATTGGGCAAAGCACCGAGTTTGAGCAGATTCGTCCTTACGTGGCCGGAGACGACCAGCGCACCATTAACTGGAAAGCCACCGCACGCCGGGCAGAGCTGATGGTGAATAGCTACCAGGACGAGAAATCGCAGCAGGTATATTGCCTCATTGATAAGGGGCGCGTAATGCAGATGCCATTTGAGGGGCTGAGTCTGCTGGACTATGCCATCAACGCCTCGCTCGTTATCTCCAACATTGCCCTTAAAAAAGAGGATAAGGCAGGCATCATCACCTTCTCCGACAAAATCAGCAACATACTGCCGGCCCAGCGGAAAGCCGACCAGCTGCGTCGCATTCTGGAGGTGCTCTACAACCAGAAAACCTTGTACCAGGAAACGGACTATGAGCGCCTTTACGGCACCATCCGCCATACTTTAAAACAGCGCAGCCTGCTCCTGCTCTTCACCAACTTTGAGACCCTGAACAGTGCTCAGCGCCAGCTGCCTTACCTGCGCGCTTTGGCCAGGCACCACCTGCTCGTGGTTATCTTCTTTGAAAACACCGAGCTGCACGGCCTGCTGCACGAGCCTGCCTCCACGACCGAGGAAGTATACACCAAAGCCATCGCCGAAAAGTTTACCCACGACAAACGGCAGGTGGTCAAGGAGCTGCAGCAGCACGGCATCCATGCCATCCTCACTCCACCCAAAGACCTCACGGTAAATACCATCAACAAGTACCTTGAACTGAAGGCACGGGGGCTACTATAAAAAAAGGAGACAAAGCTTGTCTCCTTTTTTTGTGTAAGGTTAGTAAAGTTAGAGTAGTGTGCGTTAAGGTGAGAGTAAAGGTTTTTCGATATCGTTCTGTTTCGGTTATACTTTGTTTTTATACTTTATACTTTCCTGGCGCAAGTCTTCAGACTTGTGTTCCATTGCTGGCGCGGGTTTGCAACTCGTGCCTACCTATGATGTTGGGTTTGTAACCCAACTGGCTTGAAAAGCCATACTTATACTTTGGCTATACTTTCATAGCCGCTGCTTTCTGTAACCTTAACCAAGCTATCCTTACTAGCTACGGCTCATCCTCCAGACTCACATGCCCATCGTTGCATGTCTAGCTTTGGCTCCCTCAAGGACGGGAGGCCTCGCCTTGGGGGTAGGGGCCCTCGATAAGGGCATCGCACTGTCTACATTTCCTTTGCTCCTGACGTCACAATTTCGCTGAAGCGAAACCGGAAATCTAGAAGGCGCTCAACCCAAAGGCTGGGAAAGAATCGATAGCCACTGCTAACGGAGCTTCAGCCAGAGTCCCCCTTCGAAGGGGGTAGGGGGATGTTAATCGCCTGTTGGATTCATACTTTGTAGGGACAGGTCTCAACCTGTCCGCGCAAGGACAACAGCTATAGAACTTATACTTCAGCAGAAGCAAATACAAACTCCCCTCCTTTGACAAGGAGGGGCAGGGGTGGTTGGACCCGGAATTGCAAACTTACTTCGCCCTGTTCTTAGGACGAAGATTATACTTCATACTCCTTTGAGGGGACGACTTCCCTTCAATAATTCAGCTATTACACTCACACCGCCACCGCTTGTTCTGCTGCTGGTTGCTTATCTAGATACTTATCTACAAAAGGCGTGTAAATAGCCAGCAGGCTGAACAGCAGCAACAGGTACAGGTACCAGGCATTCGCCCAGAGATCCAGGAAGTTCAGCTGCCCGTTTGTAAAGCTAACCAGCAGCAGGATCTGCGCCCCGTAAGGCAGCAGGCCCTGCACCACGCAGGAGGCAATATCCAGCAGGGCAGCGGTTTTGCGCTTGTCGATGCTATACTTCCGGCTGATTTCTTTCACCACCGGCCCGGTTACCACGATGGAAACGGTGTTGTTGGCAATAGCGGAGTTGGTGCCGCCTACCAGCGAGAGAATCCCCACTTGCGCAGAGCGCATGCCATTTGCCGCTTTGCTCACCTTTTGCAGCAGAAACGTAATCCCCCCTGCCTCGCTTACCATCTGTGCCAGCCCACCTGTCAGCATCGAGAGCAGGAAAATCTCTGTCATGCCTGTAAAACCTTCGTACACGCTCTTGCCGAAGGCCAGCACCTCCAGTTGCCCCTGCCAAAGCCCTACGGCGCCGGAAGCGATGGTTCCTAAAACAAGCACGACAAACACATTTATGCCGGAAACGGCAAGTCCGATAACCAGCAGGTAAGGAGCAATTTGCCAGAAGTTTGCCGCCTGTAGCTCCGGGAGCTGCGCCTCCGCTGCACCTGTCGTATACCAGCCTGTTAGTAGCAACAGGAGTATGGTTACCAGGGCAGCAGGACCGGCAATCAGGATATTAACCCTGAACTTATCGCGCATGCTGCACTCCTGCGTTTGCGTGGCAGCAATGGTTGTATCGGAGATAAAGGAGAGGTTGTCGCCAAACATAGCACCGCCCAACAGCACCCCCAGCAGCAAAGGCATGGAAGTATGGCTCTGCTCCGCCAGCCCCACCACGATTGGCCCCAGGGCCACGATTGCTCCCACGGAGGTGCCCGTAGCTGTGGACAAAAAGGCCGCCAGCAGAAACACACCCAGCGCCAGGTACTGTACCGGCAGCACACTCAGGCCCAGATTTACCGTGGCATCCACGCCTCCCACCGCCTTTGTTACCGAGGCAAAAGCACCAGCCAGTAAGTAAATAAGGCACATGGTAACGATTTTAGAATCACCACAACCACGTATCAGGGCGGCCACCTTGGCCTCTGAAGAACCCCTTAGTATAAAAAAGGCGGAGATAATACCTAGTGTTACGGCCACCGGTGCCGGCAGCGCATAAAAGTCATTTAGAAGGATACCAGCACCTAAAAACGTCAGTACAAACACCAGGAAAGGTATGAGCGCCCAGCCGCCGGTTTTCTGAATATGTTGCATATGTAATGTGGAGCTACAAACAGGCATGGCTACCTATAGCGTTAGATGCGCACGCGGCAGTTGCTCCGGAAAGGTTAAAAGAAAGTATAAATTGAATAAGGATGCCTGAACCAGCAATGTGTCGGCGCTATGGCCGAATCAACAGCAGCAGCAGCACAGCACCTGTTTAGGCGCAGTTACGGCAGTATAGGCACGGAAAATGGTAGCGAGAAGCTGATGTAGTAAGTGCATGTAGATAAATTTATAGGTCCCAAACTGGGCAGGTGTTAGCACCTTTACGGCGAGGCCGTGGTTGCTAGAGGTTCTCAGAGCCTGCTCTCTCCCCTCTTCTTTATAAATCTTGCATAAAGATGCTGCAAAGGTAAAGCCAGCAAAGCGACAAAATCAAATCCAGCCGCATTTTCCCCTAAACTTTATACTTGGGTACCCGAATTGTTCAGTGTCTAAACTTGCATATGATGGTAAATTCGCTCAAGTTTATACTTTGAACAACCTATACTTTCTTAACCTGCATGAAGTATACTTCTACTGCCCTTTTATCCCTGCTGCTGGCGGGCGCCGGCCTCTTTAGCTGCACGCCCAACCCTTACGCCAGCACCAACCGTTCACACAAAAAGCAACTAAAGGCTTACGCCAAGGAACTGCGCACAGTACCGGCTATCAACCCAAAAGATTCTCCACTGCAGTTGGGGGATTACTGGGTGGGCACGACCAACTTTAACATGCGCAAGGCCAATTATGTGGTGATCCACCATACGGCGCAGAACTCCACGGACCACACCCTGCGGACCTTCACCCTGCCCAGAACCAGCGTGAGTGCCCATTACGTGATTGGCCGCAACGGCAAGGTCTTCCACATGCTGCACGATAACCTGCGCGCCTGGCATGGGGGCAACAGCCGCTGGGGCAACAACACCGACCTGAACTCCTCCTCTATCGGCATTGAGCTGGACAACAACGGCACTGAGCCTTTTTCGGATGAGCAGATAAACAGCCTGCTGGAGGTGCTGGCCATGCTGAAGGAGAAACACAAGATTCCGTCTGAGAACTTTATCGGCCACTCCGACATTGCCCCGGTGCGCAAGGTAGACCCCAACCAGACTTTCCCGTGGAAGAAACTGGCCGAGCATGGCTTTGGCCTGTGGTATGATGAGGACGTGGTGAAAGAGTACCTACAGCCAGCTGCCCCAATCATCGTCCTTGACAGCACCGGCACCCAGGCAGCGCTCATCCTGCAACCGCTCGATTCGGTACTGACCATTCCACCGCATTTTAACCCGAAGGAGGCGCTCCGCATCATCGGCTATGATACGCGCGATTTGCCGGCCGCTATCCGGGCCTTTAAGCTGCACTTTATTCAGGATGAGGTAAACATGGAGCTCACCGACCGCGATAAAGCCGTACTTTACAACCTGTACCAGAAGTATCTCTAAGATAAGTTAGGCTTAAGCCCAACCTACAGAGAAATCATAAACAAACCGGCCCCGGCAGGAGAACCACTCTCCTACCGGGGCCGATTTTTATACTTTATACTTGAGCCAGGTTAAGCTTTATACTTTGAGAGGAAGACGCTCTAACTCCCAAACTCTTTAACTCTCAAACTCCTAAACTCCCTACGCCAGTATATTCCAGACGTACTGTAGCATCAACCCGCAGAGGTAGCCCCCGTAAGTGCCTACCGCATAACCCAGCACCGCCAGCAAAACGCCCACCGGGGCCAGGTAACGGTTAAATGCCGCCGCCACGATGGGCGCAGAGGCTGCCCCACCGATATTGGCCTGGCTGCCCACAGCCACGTAAAAGAACGGCGCCTTGATGATGCGCGCCACCACCAGCATAATCAGCACATGGAAGGAAATCCAGAAGGCCCCCACTAAAAACAATTTCGGGTTATCCAGAACAGCCCCAAGGTCCATGCTCATACCGATGGTAGCCACCAGGAAGTATAAAAACACCGAGCCGAAACGCGAGGCTCCGTAGCTCTCCAGGTTACGGGCTTTGGTGAAGGAAAGTATAAGTCCGGCGGTCGTGGCAATGATTACAAGCCAGAAGAAGCCGCTGGTGATGGAGTATGTGGCCAGCTCCGGGTAATTCTCTGCAAAATATGGCGCGATGATGTCGGCCAGGAAGTGCGAAATGCCCGTAAAGCCGAAGGCTACTCCCAGCAGTACGATGGTGGTAGAAGTGGTTGGAAGTATACTTTTACCCTTCTGCAAGCCCTCCAGGCGCGCTTCGAGTTCTTTTATCGGACGACTGTCGGCTCCCAGAATCCTGTCGATTTTCTCAGGTTTCTGCGAGAAGTACAGCAGCACCCCCATCCACACGTTAGCCACCAGCACGTCCACGGCAATCATCTGCCCGAAAGCATCCTTGCTGGCCCCAAACACCTCCAGCATGGCCGCCTGGTTAGCGCCACCGCCAATCCAGCTTCCGGAGATGGTGGACAGGCCTTTCCATACTTCGTCGCCGCTGGTATAGAGGATGTCCGGGAACACCGAGCCCACCAGGAACAGGGCCAGCGGACCGCCGAACATCACGCCCAGCGTTCCGGCAAAGAACATGATTACGGCCTTGCTGCCCAGCATCCGCAACGACTTAAAATCGATGCTGAGAGTAAGCAGGATAAGCGAGGCGGGCAGAAAATAGCGTGAGGCCACGTGGTATAACTGCGAGGAATCCCCGGAAATGATGTTGAAGGTGTTAAATAAGGCCGGGATAAAGTAGCAGAGCAGCAGCGAAGGTACCACCCGGTAAAACTTCATCCAGAAGCGGTTGGTGCTGGTAGAGGTGTGGAATACAAAGGCCAGGATAAAGAGCAGCAGGCCCAGCACTACGGCATCGTTGGTGATCAGCGGTGCGTTAGTTTCGGTCATGAGGTTGGTAGTAGTGTTAAGTTGTTAAGGGTGATGCTTGTTCGGAAATCCTCGTGCTACGTCGTAACATAAGGCCCGAAGCTTTAAAGTTAGAATTACTACCGCCCAATGCCAACACTTAGCGCCGATTTAATACCATTTTTCCTATACTTTGCTGCTTTCCGCAAGGGTAAGTATAGCCTAAAGCAAGTTTTACGTGGTGATTTCCTAAATTTAGAGCAGAACAGATGTATCGCCCCGAAAACAGATGCCCGCCATGTTACCAAATACCCTCGACGCCCTGCTGGACCGCCACTATACTGCCAACACTCCCGGTGCAGTATTGCTTGTGGCCAAAGGAAAAGAGGTGGTATACTCGGGCAGCCGGGGCCTTGCCAACCTCCAAACGGGCGCAGCCATCACCCCCGATACTACCTTCCGGCTGGCTTCGGTGTCGAAGCAGTTCACGGCCATGTGCGTGCACCTGCTGGCGCAGCAAGGGCTGCTGCAACTCACAGAAAGGCTCGCTTTATACTTTCCGGAGCTAATACACTGGCGCGAGGTACAGCTGCTGCACCTGCTTAACCACACCTCCGGCCTTCCTGATTTTGAAGAGCACATTCCTGAAAACCAGCAAACGCAGCTAACCGACGAGGACGTGCTGCAGATAACCGCACAGCAAAAGGCGCTACTCTTTTCCCCTGGCACCCAATACCGTTACAGCAACACTGCTTACGTCTTGCTGGGGCTGCTGGCAGAGCGCGTTTCAGGGATAAGCTATGCCGATGTGCTGCAGGAGTATATTTTTAACCCTCTCGGGATGCAGCATTCTATACTTTACGGGGTAGATGCCTCAATTCCGGACCGGGCCATGGGCTACCGACAGGCTAGCAATGGCGGCTTTATAATTGCAGACCAGAACATCGGCACCGCCACGCGCGGGGACGGCTGCCTTTATACTTCAGCTTTGGATTACTTCAGGTGGTGGCAGGCATTGAAGAACCACCCATTATTTAACATAACTAATCAACCGAAAACCAAATACTCAAGTATCGACGATTCGAAGGGTTGGAAGTATAGTATGGGCTGGTTTGTATCGGACATTGGGAACGGCAAGTATGAATACTGCCACAGCGGCGACACGTCGGGTTTTACCAATTTGGTGCTGCGGCAGCCGGAGCACGATACCCTGGTGGCCTGCTTCTCCAACATCGCCCAAAACCATACTTTCCTGCACGAACTGCTGCAGGAGTTAAAGGGGTTTCCGGAGTTTAGCCCCAAATCTGCGTTGGCGTATCACCTGCAGGAACTGACGCGATAAACTGCTAAGTTTATACTTACTATAGCCTGAAAATAAAAGAGGCGCATACGTGATGCGCCTCTTTGAAGTATAAGAAAGTGATGCTGTGCCTTCTACTGGTAAAGAGCGGTTTTGCGCAAATCTACCACTACATCTTCCGGGGTGATGCGCTTGGCGCGCAGGAAACGCTTCAGCTCCGGCTCGTCGAAGTTCTCGGCCTGTGGGTTCATGCTGCTGATGCGCACACGACCTGCAGAGTGAATGAACTCCTGGTTGCCGCCAATCCACATGCCCACGTGTACCACGCGCTCCGGCTTGCCGTCCTTGGCTGGTGAGCCGAAGAAAAGCAGGTCGCCGGGCTGCAGCTTATCCCAACCGTTAGAGGTATCTACCAGCTCGCCCACATGCACCTGCTGCGAGGCGTCGCGCGGCAGCACGAGGCCGTTCATGAAGTATACCGTTTTGGTAAAGCCGCTGCAATCCACGCCTTTAAAGGAAGTACCACCCCACAGATAAGGCAGGCCCATGAGCTGCTTGCTCGTGTTCACCAGGTTCTCCCCTGTCGGCTTGCGGCTGGCTACCCACTCGTCATACCTGGCAGACTCAGCGGCAGGGATAAAGCCTTTTCTTCCATCGGGGAAGGTAACGGCATAAAAATTTCCTTGCTTCTCGTTCAGGGCCACCACATCCCCATACACCATATCCGATACGGTGCCGGCAGTAGCACTGGCAGTGGCGTAGGCAAAGCCGTAAGGCTTGGTGTAAAGCAGTTTCGGGCTCTTCTGCCAGTTCTCAAAGCTGGCCTTGTCCATCAGGCTCACGCCCGCAGCATCCACCCACGAGAGGTATTTGTCCGGGGTCTGCACCAGGTACCAGCCACGCTGTTTCTTCAGCACGTTCACCGGCGTACCCATGGTAGCCTGCGTCGCCAGTTCGGCCGGGTGCTTGGGCTCTGAGCGAAGATTCGCTACAGAAATGGTGATAACGCCATACGTCTTGCCCTCCAGTTCTGCGTCGGGCAGCACCTGGATGCTGTCTACAAAAGCGATGTTTTCGGCTTTTAATTTACCCAGCAGTTCCTGCTTGGCTTCGGGCATGTTGGTTTCGCCGGCCAGCACGTTGCCGCGTTGTTCTATTTTAAACAAGGCCACGCGCTTATCAGGGGCATACTCCTGTCGCACCGCCTCAATGTGCGCCTCCATGGCGCCATTGGCCGAGGTAGCGGTCTCTTTCCCTGGCGTGCAGGCGGCCGCCAGCAACCCAAGGGCAAGTATAAAATAATGCTTCTTCATCATGATGTTTAAGTTCTCTGTCGCCTTAAGGGCTACAGCTAAGGTGACTAGGATTCAGATTTTATTTAAGTATCTGCGTTACAATTACTTCTTATTTAAAGACATTATCCGGGTTAAATTGGTTTACTGCTTCAGCCAGTCGCTGCAAATCCGCAGCAGTGTGCAGGCTGTTAAGGATAACCCGGATAATGGGCGGACTCTCGGCCGTCGGGTAGCGGAAGTTGGAAATCAGGATGCGGTGGCGGTGCAGGTGCTCGGCCATACTTTCCATACTGGTGCTGAACACCGGATAATCCGGGATGAAGCTGAACCGCGCCTCAGGCTGCTCCACCAATCCTGTAAAAGTATGAATGTTCTGCTGCAAGCGCTGCCTGGCTTCCGCTATAATTTCGCCGGCCTGCAAATAGGCGTACAGGTAAGCCGGAATCGCCGGTGACGCTCCCCCAAAGTATGGACTGCTCTTCACCTCCTCCACCAATGTACGCGAGCCAAGTATAAAACCCGCCGGGATGCCCAAGGCCTTGCCAAAGGAGCTACCGACCACCAGTTCCACGTTTTTATACTTGCTCAGTTCCGGGTAAATGCCTACCCCATCTGGCCCAGTTACACCAAAGCCGTGGGAATCATCCACCACCACGGTTATACTTTTGTGTGCCGGCAACTGGCCTAACCAGTCAAAAGTATAAGGCCTGGCCCAAAGCGGGTCCAGCGCATTGCAGATGATTACAAAGGAAGCCTCTTTAGACTGCTGCACTTCCTCCACCACCTGCCTTGTCCAGTCCTCGAAGCTGAGTTGGGCGTTTGCCTGGGCAGCGGCGGTATCGTTTTCCCACAGGGCCGGGTGCGCACCGGGCGCGTACAAAAATCGGCCCCGCCTGCGCAACACCTGCACCAGCGTCTGCCCCATCAGAAAACCCGACGACATGGTTACAGCTGCCTCTGCCCCACTTATACGTGCCAGCTGCTCCTCCACCTGCCGGTATACTTCCAGCCTGAGGTTAGAGCGCCGCGAGCTAGAGTAGTTAGTGCCATAGCGGCGCAGGCCTTCTACCACCAGGTTCTGAAACGCCTCGTTACAGGCCATGCCCAGGTAAGACGTGCCGCTGCAATAGAGAAACTCCTCCCCGTCTAAGGTAACGGTTCGGCCGGGCAGAAGGTCCGTATAAAATGGGGCGCCCATTAGGCCAGTAGCTCGGCTCCTGTTCCGTTTACGTTGCTGTAAGTTACTTTTCCGTCGGTGATGGTCACGCCGCGGGCGATGTCCTTGCTCAGCAGCAGGGCGCCGTCCATATCCACGTAATCCAGCATCGGCAGCAGGTGCGCGATGGCCGAAATGCCTACCGAAGACTCGGTCATGCAGCCCACCATGGTTTTCAGGCCCAGCTCACGCGCCTCTTTAAGCATGCGGCGGGCAGGTGTCAGGCCGCCACACTTCATCAGCTTCACGTTCACGCCATGGAAGTGGCCCACGCACTTGGCTACATCGCTTTCGGTAATGCAACTTTCATCAGCTATCAGCGGCAGCACCGACTGCGCGTATACTTTCTTCATGCCTTCCAGGTCATCGGCACGCATAGGCTGCTCGATAAACTCCACCCCCAGTGGCTTGAGTTGCTTCGAGTTCTCGATAGTTTCCTCCACGCCCCATGCGCAGTTGGCATCTACCCGGAAAGTGGCATCGGTGTGCTTGCGCAGCTCTTGTATAATGGCCACATCCTCTTTGGTGCCTAGCTTTATCTTGTATAGCGGCCAGGGCATTTCCTTCAGCTTTTTTACCATGTTCTCGATGGTGTCGATGCCGATGGTATAGTTGGTGAGCGGGATATGCTCGGTGCTCAGGCCCCAAATTTTATAAAGCGGCTGTCCTTGTAATTTTCCATAGAGGTCGTTGGCGGCCAGGTCGAGGGCGCACAGCGCGAAAGGGTTGTCCTGCAGGTGCGGCTGTACTTTTGCCCAGAAAGCCTCGGGGCTATCCAGCTCCGTTTCCTCAATCAGCCCACGGATATTTTCCAGGGCCGCCGTCATGTTTTCTATCGTGAAGCCATAGTAGGGATTGCTGGTAGCTTCGCCATAGCCTTTTTGCCCGTTGTGCTCCAGTTCCACAATCAGGGTGGGCTGCACATCGCGCGAATCATAGGAAATCGTGAACGTATACTTAAGGGGTAGGTCGAAAGACCGGATGGTAAGTTTCATGATTGTGTAAGTATGGTTGTATAGGTTAAGTTTTAGGTGTCAGATCAGTTTACAGGTTACGAAGAATTACCGGGTTATACTTCCTTTTAAATTTTTAACTCTCTAAATCTCTCAATAGCGGTTATGTACCTCCGTCATGATGCGTACCATCTCGTCGCGGATGGCAGAGGTAGGTACTTTGTAGTTGTTGTTCATGAAACTATAAAGTAGCAGCTTGCCGCTCTTGGTCATGATGTAGCCACTCTGGTTATGTACGTGCGACAAGGTACCGGACTTGCCGAACACGAAGGGCACCTCGGCTTTGTAGATGTTGCGGAACGTACCGGGCTTGCCGCCTACCGCCAGCATGGGAAGCAGTTGTTCTTGCGGCCGCTCCTGCATGAGCTTTTGTAACAGGGCGATGATGCTGCGTGGCGTGAACATATTCATACTTGACAGACCCGATCCGTCAATCCACACCGGCTCATCCGGCAGGTCGGCCAGGTAGTTTTCTTTTACGTGCTTGATGGCCCGCTCTACCGAGAGGGTATCGGAGATAGTGCCCGAGCAGAGCGCCATGAGTTGCTCAGCCATCAGGTTATCGCTCACCTGCAGCATGCGTTTCACCACGGTATCAGTGGGCATGCCATAGAACACGCTGCCGCCAGCAGGCACGGGCATTTTCAGCAGCTCCACTTCTCGCTTCAGTGTGTCCGACAGCAACGTTACCACCATCTCCGGAGACGTGATAAAAGGCACTTCGGTTGAGAAGTTGTTGGTGAGGTTGCGCGTGTAGTAGGTGATGTTGTTCGTGCGCCAGCCCCTTACAAAGGTCGTGCGGGAGCGGGTTTTGGAGGTATCCACCACCACGCTGTTTTCAAAGTGAGAAGGCGTTATCGTGAAAGTGGGATTCGTCTCTTCCTTGTAAAACTTAATCACGTTGCCGTGGATGGGAAACACGTTACGCTCCGGCTGATAGTAATAATTATAGTCGTCCCAGCCCCAGTTGGTAGCAAAGGGCGTACTGGTGTAGGGAGCCTCCACATAGTATAACTTCTTCTCCGGGCGGTTCTTCAGAAAGTCGTAGGCCAGCGAGTTCTTCAGGTCCATGTGTGTGAAGGTTGGGTCGCCGGTACCCCAGAAGATCAGCGAGTCGCCACGGCTCACATACTTCAGCGCAGCGATGGAGTCGCCCAGCATTTTGTGGGTGGCATAGAAGGTGAACAGCTTGGTGTTGGAGGCCGGCACAAAGTACTTGTCGGAATTGTGCTCCACCACCATCTGCCCCAGTTCCGGATCATACAAGGCAAAGCCCACAAAACTCTGCCGCAGCACCTGCGACTCAGCCACCTCCCGCTTTATCTCAGCAGGCCCAAAACGAGCCGCTTCTTTCGAGGCTGATGGTACCTTGCTGCCGCAGGCCGCCGTCAGGAAAAGGCTGCAAAGCAGGCCGTAAGTATACGATAGTTTTGTCAGGCGCATAGGGATAGGCTTTCGAAGCAGGTTGAAACGCTTAAATAAGTAAAAAGTGCTATATAATCAAAAATGTTTGCGGCCAGGCTGTCTGTTTGCTAAGCCATTGGGACTTACTCCTGCCCACAGTCCAATCTTTTCATCTAAAACAATAACGAAACCATTTTTAATGTCACAACACCTTTATTAACTACCAAATTTATCTATAGAAATTTGGCTATATAGTTAATATAAGTAAATTAGTTGGCTAATCTAAATTTTAACTAACCTAAAACACTCATGAGAAAATTATACCTGTCAACTTTACTGTTGCTGTTAGTTTGCTGGTGCGGCACGGCCCTTGCCCAGCAAGTTAACGTAAGCGGCACGGTAACAGGCGCTGATAGCGGCATTCCACTGCCCGGTGTCAGTGTTATTGTAAAGGGTACCACCACCGGGGTCACCACCTCTGCGGACGGTTCCTTCCAAATTAATGTGCCCAACCAGGAGTCGGTGCTGCTTTTCCGTTTTCTGGGCTACGAGGTGCAGGAAGCAAGGGTAGGCAACCAGCGCGTATTTAACGTGCGCCTGAACCCTGACAACAAACAGCTGCAGGAAGTGGTGGTAACCGCTTTGGGCATTGCACGAGATGAGCGCTCGCTTGGCTACGCTACCCAAGAGGTGAAAGGCGATGACCTTACCCTTACCAAAGAGCAGAACGTGCTTGGCTCTCTTTCCGGTAAAGTGGCTGGTGTGCAGATGACTGGCTCTTCCGGTTCTAGTATGGGGGGCACTCAGAAAATTCAGATCAGGGGTGTAAACTCTGTGACCGGAGGTGGACAACCTTTGATTGTAGTAGATGGAACACCAATCTCTAACGCAAACTTCGCCGGCAGAAGCGGAGCTGACTATGGTAACTTAGCTCAGGATATCAACCCGGAAGATGTTGAATCTATTAACGTGCTTAAAGGCCCAGCTGCATCTGCCCTGTATGGTATTCGTGGCCAGTATGGGGTAGTTATGATTACCACTAAAAAGGGCCAAAAGGGCCCTAAAAAGGTTGATGTGCAATTGAACTCTGCTTTCTCTGTGGAAAGAGTTGGCAACTTCATGCCGATGCAGAACATCTATGGGGGAGGTGGAGGCAACAAACAGACCTGGAACACATTGGCAAATGGCGAAAAGTATGTTGATGGCACAGACGAAAGCTGGGGACCAAAAATGGACGGCACCATGGTTCGCCACATGCACAGCTTCTATCCTCAGGACCCAATGTATGGTCAATTAGAGCCTTTTGTACCTCAGCCGGATAACATTAAAGACTTCTTTGAAACAGGATACAACCTGAACAATGGGGTAAGTATTTCCGGCGGTAACGAAAACTCCTCTTTCCGTTTAAGCTACAATAACACGCGCATTGAGGGTGTTGAGCCGAACACATGGCTGAAAAGAAATAATCTTGGCTTGAGTGCCTCACTAGATTTGAGTGACAAGATAACCGCTTCGGCTAACATCAACTATGCTAACAACGATGCGCAGCGTCCTTCACAAGGGTACTATGAAGGTTCCAGAAACTTTATGCAGTGGTTTCAGCGCAACCTGGACATGAAACGCCTGAAGAATTACAAGTATGATGACGGTACTTTCTACCACTGGAACATTGGCAGTCCAAACGCTCAAGGTGAGATCACAAACTGGCGACCATCTGACTGGAACAACCCATACTTTGAGGCTTACGAGAACCTGAATAACGACAGCCGTGATCGCTTCTTTGGCGACGTAGGTTTAACCTACCAGGTATTACCAGCTTTAAAAGTAAGTGGCTTCGTACGTTCTGATATGTTTACACAAAATATTGAAAGCAGAGTAGCAGCTGGCGGTAGAAGCCTAGATGCAGCCTACTCTGTAGCAAAATATCAGAATAGAGAAACTAACTACGAATTCTTGGCACAGTATACTAAAGACTGGAATGATTTCTCTCTAAATGTAAATGTCGGCTCTAATCTCTTCGAAAGACATTACACCTTCCTGTCGCAGGGTACTGTGGGCGGTCTGACCAGCCCAGGTTTCTATAATATTGAAGGATCCAGAGAAAGACCTAATAGCGGAAGAGAAGACTACCCTTCTTACCTATTGAGAAAGCAATTATACAGCGTTTACGGTATGGCAACAGTTGGGTACAAAGACACGTACTTTGTTGATTTCTCTTTAAGAAGAGACCACTCCTCCACCCTGCCAGACCCTTATTACTATCCATCGGTATCTGCTTCGTTCGTGTTTAGTGAATTGCTTAACTGGCAGCCATTATCCTTTGGTAAACTAAGAGCGAGCTATGCCATGGCAGGTAACGATGTAGATGTATATGCTACTTCTGTTAACTACGAAACAGGCGGTTTATACGGTAATGAGGGCGGGACCGTTAACACCTCTTATGTTCCTGATATACTCAACAACCCACTCATCAAACCATCCTTTGCTACCTCATATGAAGTAGGCGCTGAGTTAAAGTTCTTTAACCGTCGTTTAGGAGCTGATGTAACATTCTATGAACAGCGTAACGAAGATGATGTAATCAGGCTGAATGTATCCGGAGCAAGTGGCTACAGCTCCGCTTACGTAAATGCAGGTTTGATGGTAAACAAAGGCATTGAAATCGCTCTTACAGGAACACCAATTCAGACCCAAAACTTCTCCTGGGATGTAGCATTTAACGCTGCAAGAAACAGAGGCACTATAAAAAAACTTTACCCTGGTCTGGACTCCCGTGAGTTAGCATCAAACTATTATAGTGGCGTGTATATGTACCTATACTCTAATGTTGGGGAACAATTCGGCAGCATCGTAGGACAGGCCTACCAGCGCGATCCTGAAACTGGCAAAATACTGCTCGGCAGCAACAATATGCCACTGTATACTACTGCGACACATAATTTTGGTAGCGTACTACCAGATGCCACCGGTGGACTCCAGAATACTTTCCGCATTGGCAAATTTGACCTAGGCGCTATGATTGATTATCAGCTGGGTGGTCAGTTTATCAGCTGGTCTCGCATGCTGGCAGTGAAGGCTGGTCTGGCTCCTGAAACAGCCGCTATCAACGAAAATGGCAAAAATGTACGCGACCCACTAGCTGAAGGTGGTGGTGTAAAAGTTAGTGGTATCTACGGCCCAGGCGTAAAAATTGACGGCGAAGACGTTTCTGGTAAAGAATTTACTGGATTTGTAGATGCCAGAATTTACTACAGAAATACACTGGGTACCAGAATTTACGAGGAATGGATATATGATGCTTCTTATGTGAGATTAAGAGAGATTAGATTAGGTTATAGCCTGGATAAAGCCTCCTTGGGCAGCTTACCATTCCAGAAAGTTGGTATTGCATTTATTGCCCGAAACCCATTGATGATTTGGCAAAAAGCACCTGAAGGCCTGAACCCTGCAGAACTTGCAACCGGCGCATCTTCCTTCGGTTGGTTAGAAACAGGCGGTCTGAATACGGTAAGATCGTACGGGGTAAACCTGAACATTTCATTCTAAATTGACAAACTCATGAAGAAACTATATATTTTTCTATTAGCCTGTCTGTCTCTCACAAGTTGTGAGATAGACGAGGACATTAACGTGAACCCGAACAAGCCAAGTAAGGCATCTGGCGGGCAGCTATTGGCGAACTCGATGCTCAGCCTGCCCGGCTTAAGTTCTTCTACACAGGCTCAGTTTATGGCCCAGTACCTGTCGGAATTACAATATGTTGGGGCTTCTCTTTACCCAGAAGGGGCTACTAACTTTTATGGGTGGTACACCGGTCCTCTCATGAACCTTGAAACTGTTATTAACTCAGAAGAGCTAGATGGCAAAGAAGGTCCGATAGCCAATCAGAAAGCTGTGGCTAAAATTCTGAAAGCTTATTATTTCTGGAATATCACCGATCGCTGGGGCGACGTGCCATACTCTCAGGCCTTGAAAGGCAATGAGAACTTTGCACCAGCCTACGATACCCAGGAATCCATCTATAACAACTTATTTATACTTCTGGATGAGGCAAATGAGCAGATTGTATCCGGTGCTATAAGCAATGATATTGTTTATGGGGGTGACGTAGAGAAATGGAGAAAGCTTGGGAACACTGTAAGGCTACTAATGGCACTCCGAATTTCAGAAGTAAACCCAGCCAAAGGCAAAGAGGAGTTCAACAAGGCTTTGGCAGCTGGAATCATGACCTCCAATGCTGACAATTTTGTTTTCAAGCACCTGCCTGTTCAGGTCAATGAAAATTTCTGGTACTCACAAATTGGCCGTCAAAATCGTTTAACATGGTGGTCTCTGAGCGAAAACCTCGTGAACACACTAAAAGCTAATGCTGATCCCCGCCTTCCTGTTTTTGCCAATACAAACGACACACAGGAATACGCAGGTTTAAGATTTGGTTCTCCTAACGGAGGCGACCCTATCAAATACTCTACCTTGGGAGGTCAGCTCTGGAAGCAAGATGCACCTGTTTATCTGCTTACGTACGCACAGGCGTTGTTTGCAAAGGCAGAGGCTGCCAAGCGTGGCTGGATTGAAGGTGGTGATGCAGAAGCAGAAGCCAACTATAACGAAGCTATTAAACAATCTATCGCACAATGGACCGGAAGCACTACAGAAGCAGCAGATTACCTTGCAAATGCTGAAGTAGCTTATAAGCCTGACACTGCACTAGAGCAAATTGCTACACAGCGTTACATCCACTTGTTCATGCATGGCTACGAAGCATGGGCAGAGTGGCGCAGAACCGGGTACCCTAACAATTTAGTTTCTCCGGAAGGGAAAGCCGTTCCAACCAGATTAATGTATACAGCTACGGAAGCTGCCAACAACACAGCTAACTATAACGAAGCGTTAAAAAGGCAGTTCGGCGGTACCGATGGCCTCTACGGCAAAGTATGGTGGGATAAATAGCCCCTAGATCAAGTATAAATGGAAAAGCCCCCGATATCGGGGGCTTTTCCATTTATACTTGATCTAAGCAATTAATCATGAATTCTGGCTGGTTTAAAGCTGCTTGTTTGGTCCAGTAAGGTGTAGGTAGCGAGGCGCGAGAAGATCTGGGCCAGGGATCTAAGCGGGTTGCCGTGTCGGGTGTGGTCGATATCGCAGACGGTCATTAAGAATGTAGTTGACCGCCTTGATGCTGCCTCACTTGAACAGGCTTAGCTTGTAGGGTAAGGAGCAAGTTTTTCATGTTGCGCCGCACCTTAGTGACCAAGTGCAGGACTTCTCCCAGCAACTCCTCGAAAAGTGAGGTAAGTTAGCCCTTGTCGCCGTAGCGCTAGCCCTTTAGGCCGGAGAGCAGGAAGCTGAGCACCTTCGGGATATTGTCAGCCACAGGCTGGTGTAACCAAGAACCGTACCTGCAATCTGTATTTACTGATCACCAGGTGCAGCTTGAGGCCAAAGAACCAGCCTTGGCTGGCCACCTCCTCAAAGACTTTGTGGGAGTGGATGCGGCAGGAGCCTCACCGGCGGCTTCTTGGAGTTGATGTAGAAGAGACCGCTTCTTTCTGAGCGGCCTGCCAGGTAGTAGGTCAGCAGCAAGTGCACATACGGGACAGCTCGGGAGAAGTATCTTTTCAATTCGCCCAGCACCAGGCGCTCATAATAATACTGAAAGCACACAACACTTGTTTATATTATGCTTCAACTTAGAACAATCAAAAATAACACCCTATTTAAACTCATCTCTCTAAATCACAATTTATTTAACACCATCTAAGAAGTTTTTGAACAGTACTGACTAATCTAAAGCGTACTTGCTCATAAGGTTACAACATAATCTTATTCGTATAATATTTTATTATTTTTATAAAATCACTTAAAACAGTTAGTCAACTGTTATTAAATACTCATAAATACATCATTCACCCTTCTTTACAACAAAGATATCTGAAAAAAACACTCGTCAGCATTTATTTAGACATACACTTAAACAATTAAAATAATTATTTAAATATTTATAGTTACAATTAACACCAATCATTGCTATGATATTGATATGTATATACTTATAATTGAATTATAAGTATTTTCCACATCTAAAAATATTTAAATAATGAAAACATTGTACAAGATTTTGCCTGTCTTCTTTTTCTTATTTCTAATAAGCTGTAGTAAAGAAGACCATCAAGTTGAGCCTGTAAAGAGTTTAACTTCTCTCAACAAAAGTTCAAATGCAATTGCTACTTATCCATTGAATTGGGAAAACATCGACTTAATGCCTACTCCTCCTGGTACACCTTTGATTTTGGTGCCTTGGGCTTCAGGCGCATCAAGGCAATTTACCTCTGAGATAGCTAATGATTACAAATCGTCTGATGGATGGATGTTAGTTTACAATACTTTTAATACGCAACATACGCATGACAACTTGTATTTTATTCTATATAACAAATACAGAGGCCTCATACGCATGTATTATTATGTTCCAAGTAGTGCAAATTATATATCGTCAGCAAACATAATTCAAAAGTTGGCAATTGAGGGTCCATATGCCCAGAGCTCACCTATGTTGAATTTCTCAGCCCAAGAATTTGTTGATGTAAACACAAATTCGCGATTTGCCTCTTCTATAGAACAATGGCAGGTGGCACGTTCAACTTGGTATGTATTACAACATGAATTGGCATATGATGAGAATATGAGTACTCAGAGTTACTCTTCTTTTAATTTCTTTTGGCCCATAAGATCTGGACAACTTACAAACATAAGTCTAAATGGAACTGTAACAGGATCGTTGACAGGAACAGTAAGTACCCCTGGTATAGATTTTACCTTATCACCTAACTTCAGCATAGACAAAAGCAGAAACAAAAGCACGATAACTGTTAATGGGTCAAGTGATGCCGACAAACTGAAACCAACTTTTGGCAGTCAAATCATGGATGCATTGAAAAGTGCTATTATCAGCGGTGTAAAAAGTGGAGGTAGTGGAGTTGTTAGCAACTTTATTAGTGGGATATTCAAAAAGAACACAACAACAACCCCTGAAGAGAACGTAAATCTCAAAATAAAAGCAGATGTAAGTCTTACTGGTCAGTTAACTTCTGACTTTTTAATTACGTCTCCAGCCTTCTCAATTCCTGGATATAATCAGACATTTACAACAGGATTTGTCCCTGCATATAATAAACCTTTAGGAGTATTTTATTTATCATCCCGTCCTCTTGTTAGGATTAAACTTGACCATTTAGAAAACCCCGAAGGAGGAAGATTGTTAAGCGACTATAAGTTTCAACTGGATAACAGCTCATATAACATTATTTATAATCCTGAGGTGTTAAACATTGCAAGCATAACTAATGTTAATCATGAGGTTCTGATAGATGATCATTGGAGTATCGATCCTATTGAACATGGTTTGTATGAATCAGTAGATGGAAGTATATATCAAAGAATACAAACTTTTAATGGCAACTTTTTAAAGGTTGGCCGTATTACAAGTTTTGATCAAATTGACGTTGGTTACGGTCGGGAGGTAAAGGTATATGTAAGGGTCACATTTGATGTTGTCCCTAATGATGGAAGCCCTACAGTGAGAATAATTAAGACCTTTGTGGCTGATACTATAGAGATCTAACCTTAAAGCACTTAGTATCCAGCCACAGGAGTAGGCAGCCATTTATTTAATATCAATTGTCTATGCAGGGTTTCGGAGACAGAGCTGATGATGGAAGAAAAATTTACCGCGGCAATTTAATATCTCCATGTGGGGCTGCTATTCCAGCATACAAATGTACCCGGACCTGGAAGCCCAGAACAACACTGTTCACTTTAACGAGGCTGTACAGCGCCAGTTTGGCGGCACCGATGGCCTCTACGGCAAAGTATGGTGGGATAAATAAGTCCAACTTCCCCTGGTAAAAAAGGCTCTCCTGACGGAGAGCCTTTTTTATTGCCTGCAGCAGCAATCATACTTCGCGATAGCAGAGTGTATTACCTCAGCCCGCTAACACCCTTCATATTTCCACGTTTTTGAAAGTATGAAAGTATAACACAGGCTGATTCAGAGGGTGTTAAAAGTATAAGTATGGACAACAAGCTGAAAACAGAAGCATACTTGCGCACTTTATACTTTGTAAGAGGCTTTAGCCAAAGTATCAAATCTAACTATGTTAAAACATACTTTATATTTTTCCCGTTACTTATTTACTTTAGTAAAAAACTTTATAAAAGTTTTGGTCTTTCGTAAACTTTAAATACTTTTGTAACGATAGGTTTTACCGCGCTATGTGTATGAGCACCTTAACATCGCATACAGAGTATCTGGATAGTCTTAATAATGTTGAGAAGAAGAAATTCTCTCAAAAAATCAAGATAATCAGACACTTATATGTTAAGGGAGCCCGCACAAATGCCGACATTTGCTCTCGCTTCAACATCAGCTCTCCTACCTCCATGGGTTTATTAGGTGAACTCATGGCAGAGGGACTGGTGGAGAAGCAAGGGCTTGGCAAATCAGTGGGCGGCCGCAAACCTGACCTCTACGGACTCCGCAACAACTCCCTTTTTGTCCTCAGCATCGACATGAACCGCTTCAGCACACGCATGGCGATCATGGACAACAACAATAACCAGATTACCCCCATCCGCACCTACAGCTATACCTTGCCCGAGGACTTAACTGGCCTGGATACGTTCTGCGGCTGGGTGCAGGATTTAATCGAGACATCCGGCATTGACAAAGAGAAGCTGGTGGGCATTGGTGTAAGTATGCCTGGCCTGGTAGCCAGCAAGGAAGGCGATAGCCGGACCTACCTCCGCACCGACGTACTGGACGAATCGCTGCAGGAGGTGTTGAGCCGCAAGCTGGGCAAGCCGGTGTTTATACAGAATGACGTAAAAAGCGCCGCCCTGGCAGAGCTCCGTTTCGGGCAGGCCAAAGGCAGGCAGGATGTGTTGGTCATCTCCATCGATTGGGGGGTGGGTACCGGTGTGATTATGGACGGGAATTTGCGTGGCGGGGCTGCTGGCTTTGCCGGCGAGTTCGGGCACATCCCGCTCGTGGAGGACGGCACACTTTGCCACTGCGGCAAACGCGGCTGCCTCGAAACCCTGGCCTCCGGTATCGCCATGGTACGTGCCGCCCGCGAAGGTATAAAATCCGGTCAGAAGTCGTTGCTGAGCAAGCTCTCTGCCGAGGAACTGGAGCAACTGGAACCAAAACAAATCATACAGGCGGCCCAACAGGGCGATCAGTTTGCCATTAACCTGCTCTCTGAAACGGGCGTTAACCTGGGCAAAGGCATCGCCATACTGATACAGCTGTTCAACCCTGAGCTGGTTATACTTGGTGGCAACATGGCCGAAGCCGGTCAGCTGATCACCACGCCCATCCAGCAATCGATAAACACGTATTGCATGGCGCAGCTACGGGAGTCAACGAATATCGCACTGTCGGCATTAGGGCCACAGGCAAATATGATGGGTGCCACCGCTACGGTGCTGGAAAACATACTGGAGAAACAGCTGGAACAGGCCCGCTAAATGAATTAAACCGAGGTAAAACAAAGTAAAAGTATACACGCACTATGCATCTACTTAAAAAGAAAGCTGCCTATAACCCGCAGCTATCCGCTCCAAGACTAAACCTGCTGGAAGAAACTCGTTTTGAGAAGCTTCCGGTAACTGTATATCCCGATCAGCACATTGCCTCTGTGAAGGTTGCCAAGCGCATTGCCGACATCATCAGAAGCAAGCAGGAGGTTGGCGAGGCCGCCGTACTGGGCCTGGCAACCGGCGCTACCCCGGTGGGTGTGTATGCCGAGCTGGTAAGGTTGCACCGCGAGGAAGGACTGAGCTTCCGCAACGTGATCACCTTTAACCTGGACGAGTACTACCCGATGCAGCCTGACGCCGCTCAGAGCTACGTTACGTTCATGAACGAGCACCTGTTCAACCACATCGATATCGACAGGGAGAATGTGCACATCCCCGATGGCACGCTGCCAAAAGAGGAGATACACGATTACTGCCTGAGCTACGAGCGCAAGATTGAAGAAGTGGGCGGACTGGACTTCCAGATCCTGGGTATCGGCCGTACGGGTCACATCGGTTTTAACGAGCCTGGTTCTGCGCCAAACTCCGGTACACGCCTGGTTACGCTGGACGACCTGACTCGCCGCGACGCTGCCCGCGACTTTGGCGGTAAGGAGAACGTGCCCACCAAGGCCATCACCATGGGTATCGGCACCATCTTCAAAGCCCGCGAAATCATCCTGATGGCCTGGAGCCAGAAGAAAGCACCTATCATTAAGAAAGCTGTGGAAGGCGACATGTCGAGCGACGTTCCTGCGACCTACCTGCAGCTTTCCAACAGCGTGGAGTTTGTGCTGGATGAGGCTGCTGCCTCTGACCTGACCCGTTTTAACACGCCTTGGTTGGTAAAAGACTGCGTTTGGGACAAGCAGATGCAGAAAAAGGCGGTTATCTGGCTTTCCGAGAAGCTGGGCAAGCCAATCCTGAAGCTGACTGAAGAAGATTACAACAACAACGGCATGGCGCAGCTGGCCACCGAGTTTGGTCCTGCCTATAACATCAACATCGACGTCTTTAATCAGATGCAGCATACCATTACCGGCTGGCCGGGTGGTAAGCCAAAGGCCGATGATACGCAGCGTCCGGAGCGTGCCGAGCCGGCGCAGAAACGCGCTATCATCTTCTCCCCGCACCCGGACGATGACGTGATTTCCATGGGTGGTACCTTCATCCGACTGGTAGACCAGGGCCACGACGTGCATGTGGCGTACCAGACCTCCGGCAACACCGCCGTTTGGGACGATGACGTGCTGCGTTACGTGGAGTTCGCCATCGACTTTAACAGAAGCATCGGCAACGACACGGCCAAGCTGGAGAAGATTTACGATGACATGCGTGGCTTTATCGAGGAGAAGCACCCGAACCAGGTAGACACGCAGGACATCCTGAACGTGAAGGGCTTTATCCGTAAGAGCGAAGCCATTGCCGGTGCCCGTTACGCCGGTCTGGAAGACGACCACATCCACTTCATGGCCCTGCCTTTCTATGAAACAGGCAAGCACAAGAAGAACTCTGTTTCTGACAAAGACATTGAGCTGACCATGGAGCTGCTGCAGCGCGTGAAGCCGCACCAGGTATTTGCCGCCGGCGACTTTGCCGACCCGCACGGAACGCACATTGTCTGCTTCAAAATCATTGTAGATGCCCTGCAGCGCCTGAGAGACAAAGGCGAAACGTGGGTAAACGACTGCTGGCTGTGGATGTACCGCGGCGCATGGCACGAGTTCGAGACCTATGAAATCGAGATGGCTGTGCCACTGTCGCCGCAGGAGGTTATCCGCAAGCGCCAGGCAATTTTCAAGCACCAGTCACAGAAAGACACGCCGGTATTCCCGGGCGACGACTCGCGCGAGTTCTGGGTACGCGCTGAGGAACGCAACCGCGAAACCGCAGAAAGATATCATAAACTTGGCCTCGCCGATTATGAGGCCATGGAGGCATTCGTACGCTTTCACTACTAAACCACACCCTCTCTCAAGGGAAACACATAGGAAAAATTAAGGTTTTAGAGCTACGAAAAAGCCCGCTCAGTTTCTGAGCGGGCTTTAGGCTTTTTAGGAGGCTGTGGTTTATACTTTACCCGGCGCTAATACACAGAAGTGTACAAAGTATAAATACCACCCTCGCTCGCCTCCGGCGAGTGTGAGCTATAAGATGGCGTCGCGCCGCGTTTTACAAGTATAGTTACGCAGCAAGTATAAAAAATAGTAGAGCCTGAAGTATAGAGTATAAACTTAAACGGCCAGAGGCCGCGGGATGCCGCACACTCGCCGGAGGCGAGCGAGGGCTTTAGCAACTCGAGCAGCCACACGTTTATACTTACCTGGCGCTAAAGCCCTGTACTGTATAAAGTATACCCAGCCCGAGCGACTGGTTATACTGCACGGCGGCGTCCTGGTCATAGTCATACACAAAGTTGGCCATCAGGTTTACGTTGATATAGCGGTTTACCTTAGCCGCCAGCGTGGCGTTCAGCATGTGGTCAATCTTCTTCCCTTCCAGCTCTTTGTAATTGATGTAGGAGAGGTAATTGGCCTTGAAATTCAGGTTAGCCATAATGTCGCGGGTATAGGAGGCTTGCACCATGGCAGCCAGCCACTCGGTGCGCACCTGTTTGCCCTCAGGCACGCCATAGCGCTCGTTCTCCCCCACCGACTCGTCGGCCAGAAAAGTAAAACGCGGTGCAAACGGGCTCAGCCTCAGCGAGAAGTATGGGTTAGGCTTATACTCCGCACCCAGCGCAAACGTCAGGAAACCGGGCGAAAGGAAGTTAGATATCAGCCTGTCTGTCCCGTCGTCGTCTACATCATACTCATACCCTCTGGTAAACTGCGACAGAAAATTGGCCGACACAAAAGTGTTCCAGTCGGAAGAGAAGGCGTAGCCATACTTGGTGTCGAGGTAGATGCGGTCTATACTTTTGCGCCCTTCCTCATCCTTGTTTTTGATAAGGCCATACTGCAGTTGCACGGCATTGTCCCAGCTAATTTTGTCCCGCTTGTAATCGGCCCGCGCATCAAGGTTGGTGTTAAAGGCAATAGAACTGATACCGCCGGCTTTCCAATTGTCGCTAAAGGCCGATTGGTTGAGGTTGATGCCCGCCGCAAATGAGCGCCGCCACACCGTATCCGGCTCTGTAACAGTTTGGGCAAACACGCTGGGCACGCTCAGCAACAGTACAAAAAGTATAAATAGAGATCGCATCATGGGCAAGTATAAAACAATGGTTATATTTATTAATTGCTATACTTACTGATTTTAGGGAGGAAAGTTATAGGTAATTTGGCTGGCTATGTAAGCAGGAGCGCCTGGGGAATCTGAGTCTTAGCTTGATAACTGAACAAAGTATTAGTACTATAAATTAGTATTACACATTCATACATAAGTGCTGCTTGTATACAATATAAGTATAGTGGAGTTTATTCAGTGGTTAGGGCTAATAGGAATCATGAAAATAAAAGAGAGATGTATTTACTATAGGAGATTCACATTCCTTGTACTGCTGCTTGCTGGCTGCCAAACCAAAAACGCTGAAGAAAAGAAAGCTGATGAGTTTGGGAGAAAAAACGAAAGCTATGTGAGCACGCTCATGGTTCAGTATGTAGCTCCGAGTGAAAGATATGAAGTAACAGTGCCTCCACCGCCTATTGGTTGGTCTTACCTGACAGTAGGTGCAACTTACAAGGGGGACAGCTTGCGCATACTAGTAGATACTGTAAGAGAACTTGTCAGCCTTAGTGAGATGGCTGATGCACCTGTCGACTCTGCTTCTATAGCCTCACTTGTAAAAGGGAACAGCTTTTTAAAATTAAATGAAGAAGCTTTGAAAGAAGCGTATGTAATCAGACCATCTGCAAGCATTGATTCTATTAGGTCACATGGTAAAGAATATACACTTGAATACTACTTTGATGAAGAAGGCTATCAAAGAAGGCCTCTTGACTTTGCAGAGCAAGCGTATCTGATTGATGCTCTTTCTGATTGGGGATTACTAATTTGGCAGGACGACATGATGGGTCTTTACCGTGTGAAAGAACCACCTTCAGAATTGTGATATAATAGAACTACAAGTATTAACGTACCCTAAAGCTTGCATTGTCCCAGCACATCAGCGGCAATTTATATAAGAAATGAAAACCTCAATGATAGCATTCATAACAGCGTTACTTTGCTTTAGCATAGCAGAAGATGCACTAGCATTAAATCCTATAGAAAAAGCAGAAAGCATGACCTATAAGGAGAAGTTGTTAGTAGCAAAAACCAGCTATCCATTTACAAGGTGGAGAAAGTCTTTCAGGCATGGGCTGAAGCAATACACAAAAGATAACTGTGAGAAGTCGAAGCAGGTATTCGATGATTTTATTGGAGGTCTGATTGCTATCGGAGAGCATGCTCCTAAAGAAGAAAAGATTAAGCTTTTTAAAACGGCTATACTTTCTTTAAATGACCTGAATAATAAAGTACCAGGTCTAATAGAGACAGGAGAAAGAGAAGAGCTATGTGCTCTGATAGACCGAATTACAGTTGCTGCAGGCCTGGATCCTAAAGAGTTTGCTGGTGGTGAAGGAATAGCTGATGAATGGAGAGAAGGGTAAAAACAACCACTAACATCATCATCGGATTCTTAATTGCCTATCTGATGGCCTTCTAAACTAACCAAATTTTAATTGGCCCTCCAAAGTATAAACCCCACAAAAAAAGAGGCACCATTACTAGTGCCTCTTTTTGTTAAAGTATAAAGCAGCTGTTTATGGGTTGGTGCGCTGCGCTAATTTGCTTTTATCTATGGCATCGTATACCACCTGCAGCACATTGGTGCGGGTGTTCAACTGGCTCAGTTTCGGGTTCTCGCGGGTTGGGTTCACGCGGTTCGACAGGAACACGTACACCAGGTTGTTCACCGGGTCTACCCAAGCGTAGGTACCGGTAAAGCCCGAGTGGCCGAAGCTCTCAACCGGGGCGCTTGGTGCAGCGTTGCTGTTCTGCTGGCCTGGCTTGGCCGGACGGTCAAAACCTAAGGCGCGGTAGTTGCCCTGGTCACAGAACTGGCACTTACTGAACTGGCTCACGGTGTTGCCGCCAATGTAGGTCTGGCCTGCAAATTTACCGTCCTGCAAGTATAGCTGCATGAGTTTGGCCACGTCGTTGGAGTTGCCGAATAGTCCGGCATGGCCACTTACGCCGCCCAGCATGGCTGCGCCCTCATCATGCACATACGTATGCAGTAGCTGCTTACGGAAGTGCGGCTCATACTCTGTCGGTACAATCTGCTCCGACTTGTAGTACTTGTAAGGGTTAAACGTCAGCGTGGTCGCACCAATTGGTCTGTAAATTTTCTCTTTCAGGTACGTTTCAAAATCCTCTCCGGTGATGTTCTCCACCACCAGCGGTGCCAATATAAACGACAGGTCGCTGTACACATAGCCCGGCTTCTCGTTCAGCGGCGACTTGGCGATTTCCTTGTAAATCTTATCGGCATACTTGCGGTGGATGTACAGGTTATCGGCCACTTTTACCGGGAATCGGCGGGACGAATCGGCCTTGAAGGTGTCCCACTTAAATTTACCGTTTTTCTTCACCGTCTCTCTCCAGAACGCTATCCACGACTTCAGGCCTGCCTGGTGCGTGAGGATGTCGCGGTACCTGAGGTTCTCTTTGTTAGTGCCTTCCATCATCGGCAGGTACTCGCCCAGCGTGCGGTCCACATCGAAACGGCCCTCGCCGCTCAGCTTCATAAAAGCTGCCAGCGCTGTGCTAATCTTGGTCACGGAAGCCAGGTCGTAGAGGTCAGTTACCTGCACCGGGCGTTCGTTGTCATAAGTATGGTGGCCGAAGGCTTTGTGGTAAATCACCTTTCCATCTTTGGCAACGAGTACCTGCGCTCCGGGCGTCGCCTTCTCGGCAATCGCCTGCGCCACCAGCGAGTCAATGCCCGCTAAGTCAGCTGATCTCAGGCCAACGGCCTCCGGCATCGTATAGGCAAAGCGCAGACCGCCTTCTGTTCTCAGGCCATCGTCAATCCTAAAGAAATTGTTGATGGTTACCGGCAGTTTACCTTTCGCGCCAATGCCACCGAAAATCATCTGCGCGGTCAGGTCCTGCGTTTCAGGGGTTTCCTGGTAAGCGGCAATCACAGCATGTGCCTTGTCCAGGCTTTCCAGTTCTGCCAGGCTGTACACGTTGCCAAATACGCCCACAATGGTTGGTTTGGAGCGGATAAGGTCTTTGAGAAACAGGTTCATTTCGGCAGAGATACCGAAGTTGCTGCTGCCAGCCTTCAGGTTCAGCCTGTGCAGTCCGGCGATAACCAGGTTATACTCCTGCAACTGCTCTTTAAGGGCCATCAGTTCCGCTAATGAGGCAGTAGGCTGCAGGTAGAAGGTATCAACCTTGGTATAGCGCGACAGGCCTTTCTGGAAATCCGTTTCCTGCCTGGTGCCAATGGCAATCGCTGCTACTTTCAGGGTATCGATATTTTGGATAGGCAGGATGTTGTTCTTGTTGCGCAGCAGCGTGAGCGAGGCCTGTACCAACTGCTGGTTCAGGTACTTGGCGTGCGGGTTGTTCAGATCCTCCACCAGGTTCTCGATTTCCACCGGCTTATACTTGTCAAGCCCCAGCCACTGCTTGGCGGCCAGCACCTTACGGGCGCGGGCATCCACTTCTTCCTGCGTAATCTCTCCGTTGGCAATTGCTTTTTTAATTTCCTGGATGGTTGTCTTCACGTCCATCGTGTTCAGGAGCATATCGTTACCGGCCAACAGCGCCTTCACGTCCACAATCCCCGGCGGGTAATACTTAGCCACACCATCCATGTTCAGGGCGTCGGTAAACACCAGTCCCTGGTAGCCCATCTCCTTCTTCAGCAGGTCCGTTACGATAGGCTTCGAAAGCGTGGAGGCAAGGCTGTCGGTGTTGTCCAGCACCGGGATGTTCATGTGGGCCACCATCAGGCTGCCCAGTCCGTTTTTCATCAGCTGGCGGAACGGGTAAAGCTCCAGCGAGTCGAGGCGCAGTTTGGAGAAATGGATTACCGGCAGGCCGTAGTGCGAATCCACGTTGGTGTCGCCGTGGCCGGGGAAGTGCTTGGCGTTGGCCAGCACCTTCTCGTCCTGCATGCCGCGCATGTAAGCCATGGCCTTGCGGGTTACGTTATACTTGTCTTCGCCGAAAGAGCGGAAGCCGATTACCGGGTTGTTAGCGTTGTTGTTCACGTCCACCACCGGCGCGAAGTTTACGTGGATGCCCAAGCGGCGGCACTGGCGGGCAATCTCGGCCCCCATCTCATAGATGAGTTGCTCATCCTCGATGCCGCCCAAAGCCATCTGGTACGGGAAACGGATGGTGCTGTCGAGGCGCATGGCCAGGCCCCACTCCCCGTCTATACTGACCATCAGGGGCACCTTGCTTTCGCTTTGCAGGCGGTTGGTCATGTGTGCCTGGCGCACCGGGCCGCCCTGGAAGAAGATAAGCCCGCCTACTTTATACTTTGTCACCAGCCTGCTCACCGAATCCATGTGCGCCTGGTCTTTGTTGGAGTAGACAGGGATCATGATGAGCTGCGCGATGCGCTCTTCCGGTGTCAGGGTGTTAAACACAGAGTCCACCCAGGCCTGGTTGGCGTTCAGGAAAGGCGGATCAGTGGCCGGATTAAAGGTTTTGGCTATCGCTTTTTGAGTAGTGCTGCGGCGTGTCTTAGAGGTGCTCCTCTGAGCATCCGCATCCATCGCCCCAAACAACAGCAGGGCAATAAGGGTGAGCAAAAGATAGGAACGCTTTTTCAAGGTTTGTTAAGGGTTAGTGATTAGCATGTCAGAGGGTAAATTTAAACCTTTTATAAGAAAGGTGACCCATGTTATCACAGATTCTTACACCCTCCTCCTCCCGCTAAAATATAGTGCAAATTAAGCAGTTAATTTAAGCCGGATTATTTCCTAAATAACATCCTATTACTATATTTCGATAAAGTACAGCTTCAATCCCAAAAACTGCTTTTAGGAAAACATCAACTTAATAAAGTATAATACCATCTTAACCCTTACTGCTAATGCGTAAATTTTTACTCAAGTATTTCCTGCTACTTTTCGTGGGAGCCTCTGCTTCGTTCGCGCAGGCACAACAGCAGCCGCTGAAGCGTGAATTCCGCGCCGTCTGGATTGCCACCGTGGCCAACATCGACTGGCCGGGGCAGAAAGGCCTCTCGCCCGCCGTGCAGCAGCAAGAGTTTAAGTACATTTTAGACGAGCACCAGAAAAACGGGATGAATGCGGTAATAGTGCAAGTTCGCCCCGCCGCAGACGCCCTTTACCGCAGCAATTTGGAGCCCTGGTCGGAGTTTTTGAGCGGCAAACAGGGAGTGGCCACCAACCCGCCCTACGACCCGCTGCAGTTCATGCTCGATGAGGCCCACAAACGCGGCATGGAGTTTCATGCCTGGTTTAACCCCTACCGTGCCACCTTCGATGCCAAGGCGCAGGTAGCCCCGGACCACATCACCAAACGCAAGCCGGACTGGTTTGTGCAGTATGACGGCAAGCTGTTGTTTAACCCGGGCATCCCGGAGGTGCGCCAGTACATTACCAGCGTGGTGATGGACGTGGTGAACCGCTACGATATAGACGGAGTGCACTTCGACGACTACTTCTACCCTTACCCGGTGGGCAAACTGAAGTTCCCGGACGACAACACCTATGCTGCTTACAAAGGCCTTTTTACGAACAAGGACGACTGGCGCCGCTACAATGTGGATGAGTTGATAGCAGCTGTATCGGATAGTATAAACGCAGTGAAGCCGTGGGTAAAATTCGGCATCAGCCCTTCGGGTGTTTGGAAAAACCTGGCTGACGGCCCGGACGGCTCCGATACCCGCGCGGGTGCCCCGAGCTACACGGCCCTCTATGCCGATACCCGCAAATGGATGCAGCTGGGCTGGATTGATTACCTGGTGCCGCAACTGTACTGGCACATCGGCAACCCAGCCGCCGATTTTAAGACGCTGGTGGAGTGGTGGTCGCAGAACTCCTTCCAGCGCCACCTGTACATAGGACTGGGTGCTTATAAAATCGCCTCCGACCCTACCTACTCGGATTGGCACGACCCGAACCAGATGCCACGCCAGCTGCAGCTTACCAGGCACACCCCCAACATTACGGGCAGCGTGTTTTTCAGCTCCAAATCGGTGATGAGCAACCCGAATAACCTGCAGGATTCTTTGCGCACATCATACTATAAATACCCTGCCCTGCCGCCCGTGATGGCGTGGAAGAAAAGTGAGGAACTGGAGCCGCCGTTCTCCCTGAAGGCTCGCCAGACAGACAATGGGGTGCGCCTGCATTGGCAACACGACCAGAACGTGCGTTACTACCTGATTTACCGCTTCGAGAAAGCAGACATCTGGGAAACGCCTATCTGGAAACGCGCTTTCTGGGAGGATCGCAAGTGGAAGCCAGGTATAAATGACCTGAACAACCCGGCCAGCATCGTGGCCAAGGTCTTCGGCACCAACACTGTGTTCATCGACGAAACACCTCTGGAGAGCGGCAGGTATGTTTACGTGGTAACCGCCCTGGACCGCCAGCAGAACGAGAGCGAGCCTTCGCTACCGGTAACGGTAAAGTATAAATGGTAAAGCTGGAAAGGGATTTTGGAAAAAAGAGTTTTTAGACAAAGGACTTTTGAGGTATAGGTGCTAAGGTTCATTTATTTGTTTATACTTCAAGCTATTCTCCCCATACTTAACCTTATCAGTTTACCAAACCAAGAACAGCCGCTCTGGGAGCGGCTGTTCTTGGTTTATATACGCTATACTAACTAATTCAAAAGCGCATCGATAGTCACAAAACGGTACCCTTTGCCCTTTAGCTCAGCCAGCAGCGTATCCAGGCGATGGTAAAACTTGTCGGTGCGACGCGGGTCTGTGCCGATGTGCACCAAAAGTATAAAACCATTCAACCCATTTGGGTCTTTAGCTTCGTGCTCCAGGATGGAGCGATATACCTTTTCGGAACTGAGATACCTGCTGCCCATTTCCGGCCAGGTGTAGTCGGCGGTGGAGCGGGTGCCGGGGCTGAAGTTTACCAACTGCAACCCTTCCTGCGCCGTCCACTCCGTTATACTTTTGTTATACCACTCATAGGGCGGCAGAAAGTAGGGCGCATCCGCTTTTCGAACGCCAAAGGCAGCCATCCGCTCGTAATTCTTCCGCAGATCCTGGCGAAACTGCTCCTGCGTCACCAGCAGGCTGTCGCGTTTGGTCCAGTCGCAGTAGAGCAGGTGCTCGTCGGAGTGGGCACCCAGGTAATGCTTCTCCCTAGCAAGCTTTTTTAACAGGGGCTTAAAAGCCGGATTCCGGTAAAAGCGCCCAGTCAGGAAGAACGAGGCTTTTACCTGCTGCTCCCGTAGCGTCTTTGCAATTACCTCCCCACCGTCCGCGTACTCATCACCCGTAAAAACCAGTGCTATACTTTTGATTGTAGTATCGCCCCGGATAATGGCCCCATGCGCGTCCCGGATTACTTTTTTGCCTGCGCCCCCTCCCGTGCGCTGTGCTCCTTGGCTGCGAGCAGGTAAATGAGCGAGGCAGTTCCGTCCATGGTTGGCTCATTGGTAGAGTAGTCGCCGAAATCATCGTGGTATACTACCAGGTCGGACTGAAATGCAGCATACTCATCCGGCTGCTCGAGCTTAATGCCAATCAGGTTTTTATAGATGCTGCCGTACACCGGACCGTCCACCAGGCCGCCATCCAGTGGCATCTGGTGCAGGAAGGTCAGTGCAGAGTGCGGGTCTTCGGGCGTGTCGCCATGGTCAGGTAACCCAAACACCATGCTGGTGCCCCACGGATTCGCGCCAAACAGCCAGTCGATGTTGGCCTGCTCCAGCTCGGCATAGGTCTCATCCCCACTGAGGGTGCGGTAGAGGTAGCTTTGGATAGCGAAGGAGGTGGTCAGGTTATTCGAGCACCAGATGAACGGAACCCCGCGGTAAAAGGCGTTCTTCTTTGCTTTCGCATATACACGCTCGATGCCTTCCTTGTAAAAGCCTAGCAGCTCAGCCTTTTTAGCTTCGTCGGCCTTTTTAGCTAGCTCATAGTGCCCGAAGTTGTGGAAGGGATACCACTGGTAATGGCGGGCCGTGTCGGCACCCATCCAGGGGGTTACCTTTTCCTGCAGCCCGTAAGTATAGGCCTGAGTGAAGTACGTTTGGTCCCCGGTTAGCTGATGCAACGCGGCCGCTCCTAATTGCATGTCGTCTACCCAGTTATCCTCCTCGTAAAAGTATGGCGCACGGTTTGGAGCGGTCTGGGCTACACCCGGCTTAGCCAGCCCAAGCTTGTAAGCCGATTGGGCTTTTTTGCTGTATAAGTCCGCCAGGGCTTCATCCTTGCCACTGTAGATCTGAGCTCCCAGGGCGAAGGCGCTGGCAAATTTACCAGCCGTGGAGGCTGCACCTGTCGCCCTGTTTTTATACTTGCCCAGCCCCTGCGGCTCGCCGGTTACAAAGTATACGGGGCGCGCTTTACCTGGCCCCATGCCGTAATCAACATCGTCTTTGGTCGGAAGGCGCAGCCCCTGGTGGTCGCGGTCGTCAGCCAATTGATTGAAGAGCCAATCTTCCCGCGGGTGCATTTTGGTGAGCCAGGTCAAGCCCCATTTCGCCTCATCCAGCACATCGGCCACGCCGTTGCTTCCCTCCAGGCCATTGTCCTGGTGATCGTCGCCGAACACGTCAGGGAAATCGCGATAGGCGGCTAGCAGGTGGTAGGTCGCGTTGGCAGAAGTAGTCGAATATTGCAGGTAATCGGAGGCATCGTGCCAACCACCTGACACGTCGATGAGGGTACTGTCCGGCATCGGCCCGTACATGGTATAGCCATCGTGCACGTGGCAGGAGTCTTTGAGGTAGGGGTTAAAGCCGCTGCGCTGCTGGCGCATGTAGCGGAGCGTAAAGTCTGCGGTGCCTTCATACACATCGGCCGCTACCCTGAAAACCGGCGACGTAGCGCCGCCTGCCTTGATGTAGTAGGTGCCTGGCGCTGTAAAGGAAGTGAAGTTAAGGCGGTACGACTCCGTGAAAGGACCGTAGGCCCCGAATGCCTCCCCGGCCTCGCCTTTAAACACCACCTTGTCGGTAGAAGCGTCTACCAGCTCAAAACGGCGCAGTTTTTCCTGGCCCTTGCTCACCCACACCGCCACCTTGATGCCAGAGGGCGTGTACCCCAACTGGTTGATGCGCACCCAGGCGCTTGCCTGTCCCGAAGCGGCCTCGTCAGTGCCCTTATACTTTGTTTGCGCGCAGCCCACTAGGCCCAAACCGCCGGATGCTGAAACGAGGGCCGCCAAGGCCAGTGCTTTAAGTGTTTTCTTTTGTATCATCATGCAGAAATTAAAGCTCGGTTTTTAAAGTATAAAATCAGGAAATGAACGGTTACTTGTTCCTTGCCACCAACTCCCTGAAATGCGGAAGCATGTCATAGAGCCCCTTGCCCGGGCACTGGGTCTGTGCAAAATCCAGGTGGCCGCCCAAGCTGTCTGCCGGAATGTTATAGCGTTTTGCCAGGGCAGGCACCAGCCTGTTCAGCGTTTTCATTTGCGCCGAGGTGATAGGCTCCTCCTCAAAGTTTCCCTCCACTACTACCAGCAGGTGACCAGCCGGATCGTAGGAAGTATTGGAGTCTCCTGCATAACCTAGGTCTCTTCCTTCTGCCACCTGGCCGTGGCAATCAATGTACATATGATAAGGTATATCAGCCCACTGCGGCTTGGTTCTGCCATCCCATAGCAAGCTTTCCTCCTGCGAAAACTTCTGCAAGGCCCGCATCTTATCGGTTAAGGTTCTGTGGGGCAGCTGCTTAGTGGCTGTGTGGTGGATGGTTAGGCGCGTGAGGGTATGGCTGCGCATGGGCAACACCGGTGCATTCGCCCCCCAAGCCTCGCGGGAGAGAAAAGCGATGTCGCCAGCTACGGCCTGCTGCGAGGCGGGGCGCTGGCAGCCCAGCAACAGCACAAGTATAAACGGGAGCAGGAGGGTGTATTTCATAGGTTAAGCAGGAGGTGAGGCACGGGTTTAATACTTTGCTCCGCGCTCAGTGATAGTAATTTAGCATTGCTAATATACAATATCCATTATATATTGACAATTAAACACTGATGCACTAACCTATACTTCTGAGATTTCTTTCGCACGGCGATCTGCCACAGATAAACCAACTCATAACCAACCTATCTTTAACCAACACCCATGAAAAAACTTTTTATACTTTGCCTCTTTCTACTAAGCTTTCCGGCTTTGGAGGCTTTCTCCCAATCCACCACGCCGAAGCGCGAGTTCCGGGCGGTCTGGATTGCCACGGTGGCCAACATCGATTGGCCAAGCCAGCCGGGCCTTTCCTCGGTTATTCAGCAAGAGGAGTTTAAGTACATTCTGGATGAGCACCAGAAGAACGGCATGAATGCGGTGGTGGTACAAGTGCGCCCCACCACAGACGCGTTCTACCGCAGCGACAAGGAACTGTGGTCGCACTGGCTCTCCGGAACACAAGGCAAAGCGCCCAACCCTCCCTACGATCCGCTCGCTTTCCAGATTGCCGAGGCCCATAAGCGCGGCATGGAGTTCCATGCCTGGTTTAACCCCTACCGCGCCTCCCACGACACCATCATTGCTAACCTCAACCCCAACCACATCACCCAAACCAAGCCGGAATGGTTTATACAGTATGGCGGCAAACTATACTTTAAACCTGGCCTCCCGGAAGTTCGTGAGTATATCACCGGCATTATCATGGATGTGGTGCGCAACTATGAGGTAGACGCCATTCACTTCGACGACTACTTCTACCCCTACCCTACGGCCGAGCCTTTTCCGGATGATGAGGACTTCGAAAAGTATGGCGCAGGCTTTGCCAGCAAAGACGACTGGCGCCGCTATAACGTGGATGAGGTTATCAAGTCCCTCTCCGATAGTATAAAAGCGGTGAACCCAAGGGTTAAATTCGGCATCAGTCCTTTCTCCATCTGGCGTAACAAAACCGCAGAAGACACGCGCGGCTCTGACACCAAAGGCGGTCTCACGAACTACGACCACCTGTACGCCGATATCCGGGGCTGGCTTGAAAAAGGCTGGATAGACTACAACGTGCCGCAGCTATACTTCCACATCGGATACGATGTGGCTGACTACGCCAAGCTGCTGGACTGGTGGAGCAAAAATAACTTTGGCAAGCACCTCTACATTGGCCAGGGCACCTATAAGGTCAACAGCGACCGAAGGTTTAGGGAATGGTCTGATCCCCTGGAAAATGGCCGCCAGCTTCGCCTGAACCGAAGTACGCCTAATGTGCATGGCAGCGTGTTCTTCAGTTCCAAATCGGTAATGAGCAACCCGAACGGCGTACAGGACAGCCTGCGCCAGGACTTTTACCGCTTGCCTGCGCTGGTTCCCACCATGGCCTGGATTGACGCTATTGCCCCGATGGCCCCGGAGGCGTTGGAGGCTAAAAGCACGCACGAAGGCGTGTACCTGAACTGGAGCCCCTCCAAGCCTGCCTCCGACGGCGAAACCGCCCGTTACTACGTGGTATACCGATTCCCGAAAAACCAGCAGCCGGACTTCGATAACCCCGAAAATATCGTTGCTAAAGTATACAAAGACACCCTGCACTACCTCGACCGGGACGTGAAACCAGGCAGGCGCTATACTTACGTCGTAACGGCGCTAGACCAGATCCAGAATGAAAGCGCACCCACGGCGAGGGTAAAGGTGAAAGGGAAGAAGCTGTTGTAGGCGGTTAGCAGTTTACGGCTTTATCATAAACAAAAAAGCCGCTCAGATGAGCGGCTTTTTTGTTTATGATAGGTTTTAGGGATTGATTATCTGTCTCTAATCAGCAGAGAGCCTGCTGCAGTAGCAAAGTCGCCGCGAACGATGAGCGTATACACACGGCCCGCAATTGGTGAAAAGCTAGCAGACTTCAGCACAACTGGTCCTTCTGCACCTTCAAGAGTTAGCTCCACCACGTAGCTGCCCTGGGCGTCGATAGCCACATAGTCAGTCTGTCCTTTATAGGATACATCATTGCCAATGGAAGTTCTTGTTTCAGCGGTTTCTGAAGTTGCGGTACGCACAACAACAGCATCAAGTGCAGAAGGAGCATTTTCGGCCACATTGACAACGCGAATGTAGCTTCGGGAATAATTCGCCTCCGGCATTTTGCTCTCAACCAGTAGTGTTTCATACGGTTCGGCTAAACCCAGCAGAAACGCTGTGTAATGTCCGCCTTCAGCTAGAGCCACGTTTCCTTGTGCTACCACTGCCCCACCCGCAGCTGCCGGGCTTATGGCCTGCAGGTTATGTGTTCCGGCTGGCACATTGGAATACCCAAAACTGGATGGGAATACAGAAGTAGTGGTGAAACTCAATCCCTGCTCTTCCCCACTTGCGGTAGGGGCCAAGCCAGATATTTTGCTGCTATTCAGGTAAAAGTTAACAGCAGGTGCAGTAGGAGACGTATGCGCAAACTTGATGAAAGCACCACCCTGTACAGGGTTATTGTGATCCTCAATCGCGTTCTCCTCACAAGCGCCCAGCATCAGGCCGGCTGCCAGCACTAAAAAGGATTTATATAGTATGTTCTTCATAATAATCTACTTTACATTTACTTGCTAAACCACATTTCAACCGTATGGTAATCTGGCGCCAGGCCACCAATCTTCTCCAGGGAAGCCACGTTCCACATATACTCTGAGTTGTAGCGAGGGCGGAAGCGGTAGGCAGGCTTGCCTTGGTTCTGGCCAAAGAGCGGATTCGGCAGCACGAAACCAGCAAACACGTTATTGTCCGGGTTGTCGTCAATGGTGCCGTCTTCGTTTGCAATGTAATCATACCTTCTCAGGTCAGACCATGTCTCAATGAAGCCCCAGCCAAACTGCGCGATATATTTCTGCAGCATAATCTTCTGCAGGGTAAGGCCCTCTGCAGTGGTAGGCATCAGCTCCTCACTGGCCAGGTACTTGCTACGACGCTGCTCAAATACAGCCACCTCATCCTCCGGAGTAGAAGAGTCGTTTGTAACAAAGGTTTTCACAAAGTCCATGTGAGCCATTACTCCCTTGGTGTAGGCATCCAATGCGGTAGGCTTATCACCTTTGATGTAGGCCGCTTCTGCTTTAATGAACTGCAGTTGCGAGAATGTCATCAGCGGGAATCGTGCGTTGTTGCCAAACAGGTACTTGTTAGGCGTAGTGGCAGGCACGTTATCAGAGGCTGTCGCCCATAGGTTGCGTGGCCGCTCGTTGGCAACAGTATACTCTGTTACACCGATACCAGGCGTAACGCCACGGTATTTGCCGTCGTTAGCCGGAGCCAGCAACACTGGCAGGCGCGGGTCCTTTAGGCTTTCACCTGCAAAAACAGGATCGGTTCCGGCAAGAGCAGGATCTTTAAGCGCAGGGTTTGTTCCATCCAGCAGGCTTACAATAAACTTAGACTGGCGGTAGATGTTCAGGTTACCGCGTCTAGGTCCGAAGAAGTTTGTATCGTTGCTCACAGCCCCTTCGAAACGTACCGAAGCATCATCGCCATTACTGCGAAGTGCCTTGTCTACATACTCGATCACTTTATCCGGACTGAAGGTAGACTTGTTCGTTAAACGGCTTTCGTTGATGGCAAGCAGGCCATATGCAAAGCGAAGCCATTTGTCGCGGTCGCCATTGTAAATCAGATCTCCCTGAGCCAGTGTAGAGCTACCCACTTTTCCATCGGTACGCTCCAGGTTCTGGATGCCCAGCTGCGTCAGGCGTCTTACCTCTTCGTACACAAACTCCTGAGAGTCGTAGTCGAAAGTAGTACGGCCTGGCTCAAAAGCCTGCTTCACAATGATCTCTCCGTGGTAATCGGTTAGCAGCTGCCAACCAAAGGCACGCAGCACATACCCTACGCCCACAAAGTCCCAGCGCTCTTCCTCTTCTGCCTTGTTGATCATGTCCGTTAGGTTCTCACCCATCGTCCAATATACCGAACGCCATAACTGTCCTGCGGCATCGCTACCGGCAACATAGCCATGGCGATCCCATGTGTTGTTAACATCACGGTAATTCCAGTTCTGAATGTAGTTGCCCAGGTAGCGTGAATCAAACTGAATACCCAGGGCTAGATCAGACTGTATTGACGGCAAGTATAAATGCGGGGCTACTACCTGATCAGGACCATTAGGGTTTGTATTAACGTCCAGGTAGCTATCACAGCTTGTGGTAGCCAGTGTGCCTACTGCAAACAGGGAGGCACATACTATCTTTTTAAAGTAATTATATTTCGTTCTCATGATAGATCTTAATTAGAAGCCTAATCTTACACCGAAGTTCACACCAATTGGCATTGGGAAGTTGCCATAGTCGAAGCCAACCCCGCCACTACCGCCAACTGCTGCTGAGTTTCCATTAACCACAGGGTCCAGGCCAGAGTAGTTAGTGATAATAAATAGGTCGGTCGCTGTAACGAACACGCTGCCAGCCTTAATGAACTTGGTGCGGTTCAGCAGATTAGAGTCAAAGTTGTAATTCAGGGTGACATCGCGCAGACGCATCCAGTTGATATCCTTCTCGATGAAGTTGATTTCTGGAAGGCCATAAGTAGTAGACCAGAAGTTAGGGTCACGGGATGGGTCGATTACTCGGGTATTTACCGTTGGGGTTGCAGAGTTCTCTCTGCCATCCTTCAACACACCTTCAAAAACAACCGGTGTCTCACGATCCAGCGTTCTGGTGCTCAGACCACGGGCAGTCAGGAAGTGCTCTGTGCCGTTGTAGATATCGCCACCTTTTCTGAAGTCGAGCAGGAAGCTAAGAGACATGTTCTTGTAGGTAAACGTGTTAGTCAGACCTACCGTGAAGTCAGGCTGTCTGTCACCCACCACTACCCACTCAGAAAGGTTGCGGAGCGGATAGCCTGTGTTCGGATCAATCAAAATCTGACCGGCATCGTTACGCTGGTAGTTAAAGCCAGTCAGTGTTGTCAATGGGCCTCCAATCACAGAACCGTTACGCACGTTGCCGTACAGCCAGGTATCAGACATGTAGAACTCGTTTACACCAGTTGGCAGGGAGATAAGCTCACTCCACAGGTGCGTAAAGTTTGCCAACACATCCCAAGTGAAGTTTGAGCTAACCACCGGGGCAGCGTTAAACTGTAATTCTATACCTTCAGTTCTCATTTTACCGGCATTAAACGCCTGCAGAATGAAGCCTGTAGCATAGCTCAGACGCATATCCTGTACAATCTGATCTTCTGATAGCTTGTTGAAGTAAGTCGCGTCAATGCCGATGCGGTTGTTAAAGAACTTCAGCTCCGTACCGAATTCGTAAGAGGTTGTCATCTCAGGGCGAAGATTCGGGCTAGGTCCGGTGAAGCCATATCCAAAGCCACCGCCTGTAGTTGGTTTAGGCTCCAGAAACGCACGGATACTATAAGGGTTGGCATCCTTACCTACCTGTGCCCACGAACCGCGCAGCTTACCGTAGCTCAGCACATTGTTAATAGCACGAAGCGGCTCAAGCTCGGTGAAGATAAAGCTGGCGCCAACAGATGGATAGAAGAACGACCTGTTCTGCACAGGCAGCGTGGAGCTCCAGTCGTTACGGCCGGTTACCGTAAGGAAGAAGATGTTGTCGTAATCCAACGTCAGGTTACCGAAAACACCTACACGGCGACGCTCAGATAGACGGTTGCGGCCACGGTGCGTCGTGTTGTCCGTGTTCTCGATGGAGTACAGGTCCGGGGCCAGGAAGCGCTCTCCTGTAACAGCCTGGGTATAAGTTTCCTGTGAGTAAACAGCGCTACCAACCTTCAGGTTAGCGTTCAGCTTGCTTCCGAAGAAAGAGCGATCAGCCTCGCCATAGTACTGCAGGTTAAAGTTTCTGCTGTTATCGAGCGACTGGTCAAAGATACCACCACGAGAGAAGCCATAGGCAGACTCCGGGTGGCGCACCATGGTAATTTTACCGGAAGAGAAGTCAAAACCAGCATTACCTACAAAGCGCAGCCAGTCGGTTGCCTCTATGCTGATGCGGGCGTTTGTGATATAACGGTTGTTTAGGTTGTTGATCGTGTTCTTATTTACGTTAAAGAACGGGTTCTCAATCTCATTATCCCCTGTGGAATAGAACCTGCGCTCGCCATTAGGAGTCAGGTAGATGCTCGCATCGTCCGTGCTTGGCCAGGCAAGCAGTCCCAGCAGCGGGCCTCCCGCACCTTTAAAGGCAGAGTTGTTATCAGTATAAGTATAGGCAAATGTCAGATCAGCCGAAATATACTTGTTCATTTCTGCAGTAACTGCAGAGGACAGGTTAAACTTGGAAAGGTCTGTACCTGGCACAAAACCTTCCTGATCGGTATAACCGGCAGAAATACGGTAGGTCGCCTTATCGGAGCCGCCGCTCATCGCCACGTTGTGCTTTTGAGTAAAGCCGTTTTGGAAGAAGTTGTCTATGTTATCATAGAACTGGGTTCCTTCCGGATAGCGACCACCAAAGTATGAAGTAGCCTGTCCGCTAGCGTCCGTTACACCGTTGTCGCCACGGCCGTACACCTGCTGAATTTCTGGATACTTATTAATGCGCTCTACTCTAAAGCTGTTGTTATAGTCGATGCGCGGGGCACCGGACTTACCTCTTTTCGTAGTGATTACAACTGCACCAGAAGCGGCGTCAATACCATACAGAGCTGATGCCTCAGGGCCTTTCAGGATGGTGATGCTCTCAATATCTTCCGGATTAAGGTCAGCGGCTCGGTTGGTGAAGTCAGAGGATCTGTTGTTAAGCGACGTGGCAGAAACAGCAGTAGAGGCAAATGCGCTTGTGTTGAAGGTGCTGTTGCTGATTGGCAGACCATCTACTACGAACAAGGGCTGGTTGCTACCGCTAAGTGAGGACACGCCACGAATCATGATAGATGTAGAGGCACCTGGCATACCTGAGGTAGTATTTACATCAACACCAGCTACACGACCCGCCAAGCCATTCACGAAGTTCTCGCGCTGCGTTTGTGCAATGGTAGCGCCTTTAACCTCGGTTACGGCATACCCCAGGGCCTTCTTCTCCTGCTTAATACCAAGAGCGGTTACGACCACCTCATCCAGTGTCTCGTTGTCAGCCTGCAACGCAATATTGATCGACGTTGCATTGCCAACAGTACGCTCAACAGGCTTCATACCAATAAAGGAGAAAACAAGTACATCTGTACCCTCCAAATTGTTAATAGAGTATTGTCCGGCGGCATCTGTGACAGTTCCGCGCGACTTACCCTTTACGGTAACAGAAACACCCGGGAGCGCAATCCTGTCCTCGGCGGATGTTACTGTTCCACTTACAGTTCTGCCCTGGGCAAAACCCTCTGCATGTAGCAGGAGCATGCAGAGCCCCCACAAAATACATCGTAAATAGTTCTTCATGTTTATGATAGGTTGTTATTTGGGGGGTGAAGATATATAATCTTTTATATTCTATGCTACTATTCAAAAGAATTTATCATTTCTGAATAGATTTTTAAGCCTAAAATGAGTGTGCTATCACCTCTCTTAACACCTCATTAAATCGAATGCAAAACATTTACCTACAAGCGATTACAGCATAACAAAAGATACCCTATAGGCAAAGTAAGCAACTACCCACTACCGCTACAACCTTATTGAGGGGGTACTTTTTCAGCCACCCATACTCAATATATTACAATTTTAAAGCATGATAGAAGCTACTGTCCGCAAACGTATGCGGAACCTGTAAAGGCAGCTGCATATAGAGATGTTACAATCTGGCACCTTACTAAACTAAGTTTAGACAGTGATAACCCTACTCTTTATAATATGAATACAATGCATCAGAAATGCAGCAATAAAAGAGGGACACTGGAGATGCAGCAGAAACAGGTGAATAAAATAACATTTCGAGCTCTTGGCTTATAAGAAAAAGCGGCAGTAGTATAAAAAATTTGATGTTGGAACACCATCTCACCACAAGTAATCTTTAGAAAGGCAAAGGTTCCCTTTAAAAATGGCCATAATTGTTAAAGGTAGCTTGAAATTAGCGGCTGGTCTCAGGAGCGACTGATTCTGGTTACAAATTCTTGCATTCGCTCATAATGCGAGCCTTTCCAGTACACGCGGCTACAGGAGGGGCAGCGGTAGAATTCCTCGAAGTATAGCTTGGTCTTGGGTGGCAGTTGTTCCAGCACCTCTTCTTTGCGTACCTGCTGTACCGGCACGTTGCAGGCCAGGCAGCGGGCAAAGGGTCGGAAGCTGGGCTGCAGGCTATAGCGCCGGATTACCTCCTCCAGTTGCTCCTCCGTGTGCTGGGATCGAAGCCAGTAGCCCCAGGTGATGCTTTTCTGCTTCAATAGCCCCACATCGCGCGTCAGCACCACGCGCTCCTCTGCGACCGCGATGCGGGCAATGGCGGCATCGGCAAGGTCAGTCTGGTAGTGGGTATCAAGGCCGAGCATGCGCATACTTTTGGCCAGCGTGCCCAAGTGCACATCCAGTACAAAGCGGTGCGGGGGCGGGTTTTTCTCCTCCATCGTATAACCAGCCGGCCAACTCCTCCCCGTTTCCACCGGGTATACTTCTACCACGTCACCTTCCTGCAGCAGGTATGAAAAAGCAACCGGCTTGTGGTTTACCAGTATCACATCCACCTCCGGGTGTGGCACGCCTAGTGCTTCGATAGAATCCTTAATGGCCGGCGTCCCATTGAAAGTATAATGTATAGCGCTCCCTCGCCGGCGCTTGGGCAGAAAATTATTCAATGACCCATGGAAACGAAAAGTAGCGGTTTGCCCCTGCTGCATGCTCATACTTTGGTTGTACGGCGGGATGGTTGTTCGTTGTTCGTTGTTAGTTATTCGTTATTAGATAATGATAAAATTTAATCGCACTGATAACTAACAACCAGCAACTAGTAACTAAACAACTTAGGCAGTTGCTGTAGCAACGTATATCCACTCAGGTAGGCCATCACCAGCACCACCAGTACCCCAAAAACAGTAAGCAGCGGCGGGTGGCGGTAGGCACCCATGATGCCGGGTTTATAGGCAGCCACAAGTATAACCGCCAGGGTGAGCGGCAGAATGAGGCCGTTGAGGGCGCCGGCAAGTATAAGCAGGCGCACAGGCTGACCAATGGTGACGAAAATAGCCGTGGAGACAAGTATAAATCCGATGATGACCCAGTTTTCATACTTTCTGATAACGCTGCTGAACGACTTAATAAAGGTCACTGACGTATAAGCCGAGCCAACAATAGAGGTAACCGCCGCCGAGAGCATCACCACCCCGAAAAGTTTGTAGCCCACCTCCCCTGCGGCCAACCGGAAAACGGAAGCAGGCGGATTAGCTGTATCCAGCGCCAACCCCTTGCTCACCACCCCAAAGGCAGCCAGGAAAAGTAAAACACGGATAACAGAGGCCACCCCAATTCCCATCACAGCGCTGGTGTTTACCTGCTGTAGCGATGCCTTCCCTTTTATACCGGCGTCCAGCAGGCGGTGGCCTCCGGCAAAGGTGATGTAACCACCCACGGTACCTCCAACCAGCGTTACAATCGCCAGCATGTCCACCTCATCGGGCAGAAAAGTTTTGGTAACAGCCTCCCCAACGGGCGGCTCCGAAACAAAGGCCACGAACACGATCAGCAGGATCATCAGAAAGCCCATGACTTGCGCAAAACGGTCCATCACTTTGCCCGCTTCACGTACCAAAAATACTCCAATGGCCATGGCAGCGGCAAGTATAGCCCCGGTTTCGGGGGAGATGCCCAGCAGCACGTTAAAGCCAAGCCCGGCGCCGCCCACGTTGCCGATGTTAAAAGCCAGCCCACCCAGCACAATCAGAAAAGAGATGAACGCGCCCAGTCCCGGCAGCACCAGGTTGGCAATATCCTGCGCCCGCCGCTCCGACACGGCAATCACCCGCCACACGTTCAGCTGCACGCCAATATCAAGTATAACAGAGACCAGTATAACGAAGCCAAAGCTGGCCGCCAGTTGCTGCGTAAACACAGTGGTCTGCGTCAGGAAGCCGGGGCCAACGGCAGAGGTCGCCATCAGGAAAGCCGCCCCCAGCAGCACGCTCCGGTTCTTTTGCATCATACTTTCTTAGAGAGCTGAAATGAGAATTCCTTCCGATAGGAGACGCTCGCGGATGAGGCGGGCAAAGGGCAGTGCGTGCGGGCCGTCGCCGTGGATGCAGATGGTATCGGCCATTATACTTACCTCCGTTCGCTGCTGCGACTGCACCTTGCCTTCTTTTACCATGCGCAGTACTTGTCGAATAGCCTGCTCCGGATTGGTAATGAGTGCATCTGACTGACGGCGAGGTGTAAGCGTGCCATCAGCCTGGTAAGTGCGGTCGGCGAAAACCTCGCTGGCAATTCGCAGGCCATACTTCTCCCCTGCCTTTACAAGTTCGCTGCCGGCCAGGCCGTAAAGTATAAGCTGCTCATCCAGCCTGGCTACTGCCTCAGCAATGGCTTCGGCCAATGTGCCATTGGCAGCAGCCATGTTATACAGCGCGCCGTGCGGCTTCACGTGGTGCAGCGTGGCTCCTTCCGCCTTAGCAAAGCCCATCAGCGCCCCCACCTGGTACACTACCATGTCGTATACTTCCTCGGCCGATACCGCCATCTCTCTCCTGCCAAAGCCTACCAAATCGGGCAGGCCCGGATGAGCGCCAATGGCCACCCCTTTCTCCAGCGCAAGGCGCACCGTTTTTTTCATGGTGGCCGGGTCGCCGGCATGGAAGCCGCAGGCAATGTTGGCTGAGCTGACGTAGGTGAGCAGCCCGCTGTCGTTGCCTAGGCGCCAGGCCCCGAAGCTTTCGCCCATGTCGCAGTTCAGGTCTACGGTAAGTTGGCTCATACTTGATTTAGCTTGTTGTGTATCGCCTGCTGCAGGGCAAGCATGGTTTTTTCCTGCTGATAATAGCGTTGCTGCGCCTGCTCCAGGCTTACTTCCTCAAACTGAATGATGCCGCCGGGCTGCACCTGCGCCAGTTTAGGCAAATCGGCCGTAATGACCTGCGCGATTCTGGGATAGCCGCCGGTGGTCTGGCTGTCGGCCATGAGGATAATCGGGTCGCCGTGTGGTGGCACCTGCACCGTGCCGAAGGTAACGGCGGTGGAGAGCAGATCCCGCTTCTCCTCCAGCGCCAGCGCGGTTCCCTGCACCTGGTAGCCCATCCTGTCGGACTGCGCGGTAAGTTTATACTTTTGTTGCCAGATGTATTCCCGGCTGTTCTCCGAAAACCAATGATACTCCAGCCCGGGCATCGCACACAGCACTGGGTTTGGCTCATACTTGGGCAAAAGCTCCGGCTCGGGCCACCAGCTGGCCTCGGTAAATTCTGCCTCCTTTTTGGCCTGCATCAACAGCGCGCTCAGCACTAATTTATTCGTCTCAGAGGTCTCGCCAACGTATAGAACATCGTCCTTTTGAAGCGCCCTTCCCTCCAGGCCACCCATGCCAGCGCGCAGGTAAGTCGAGCAGCTGCCCATTACCTGCGGCACTTTTATACTTCCGGCCACGGCCAGGTAAGCATAGTTGCCATAAGCGGGTTTGCCAAAACGAAGGATACATCCGGCTTTCACCAGCACCGGCCGCCACAGCCGCACCTGCGCCCCGTTTATATTTGCAGACAGGTCGGCGCCGGCCAGTGCAATGACCTGGTCCTGCTCAAACCGGAGCGCCGGCCCCTGCATGGCCAGTTCCAGCGCGGCTGCGTTTTCGTGGTTGCCCACCAGGAGGTTAGCAATGCGCAGCGCGAGTTTGTCCATGGCACCGCCCACTACCACGCCCTGGCGCTGGTGTCCGAAGCGCCCGAAATCCTGCACTGTGGTCAGCAAGCCGGGCTTCAGTACTGTTATACTCATGCCTGCTCCTCCTTTCTCGACAAGAAATCAGCCTCTGTGATGGGCACAAAGCGCACTCTATCCCCGGCCTGCAACAGGCTCGGCTCCTGCCGGGAAGGGTCGAAAAGCCTGAGCGGGGTGCGCCCGATTAACTGCCAGCCGCCAGGAGTAGTGATAGAATAAACGCCTGTTTGCGCCCCGGCGATACCCACGCTGCCGGCAGGTATACTTTCCCGGGGCTTAGCTTTTCGGGGAGTAGCAATACGGGCATCCATGCCGCCCAGGTAAGGGAAGCCGGGTGCAAAACCAATCATGTATACCTGGTAGCTGCCCTGGCTGTGGATGCGGATGACCTCCTCTATACTTAACCCGGCCTGCTCCGCAACTTCCTGCAAGTCCGGACCAAACGTGCCTCCGTATACTACCGGAATCTCCACCACCCGCGCTGGTGCTGCCGCCGTAACAGCCGCCTGCTCCACGAGTATCTCCAGATGCCGCACCACTTCGCTATAGGCATCCGTTGTGCCCTGTTGACTCAGTTCCCAGGGGTCATAATACACCGTGAGCGTAGTAAAGGCCGGCACAAAGTCCACCAACCCGCGAAAAGGCTGCTGCTCCAGCAGGTGCGTCACTGCACGGATACGCTGATGAATCGCAGGGCTAATCTCCTCCCCGAACTGCAGCACCACGGCGCTATCGCCGAGGGGAGACAGAAACAAGGAGGGATGTAGAGCGGGTTGCGGCATAGCGCTTTTATACTTGCTGCTAGGGTTGCGGGTTGAGGTATAGTTCTTTGTTACGCAGCGGCACCAGTGCCAGCACCACCGCCTGTTCATACAGCTCGCGCCTGTCCACCACGTTATGGGTCAGGATGCCGATGGCGCCGCCTTTCTGCTTGGAGTTGGAGTAGCTGAAGATACGGTCGTTGGCCTCGCCCAGCTCCACCCCCTGCTCCACTAGCTCCCGCACCTGCTGCGGCAGAAAAAAGGTGCCCGACCGCGCCTTGCCCAGCTGCTCTTTGTCCTGCACTACCACCCAGGCAAAGGTAGCCAGTTCGCCGCCAATCACTTCCACGCCACCTTCAATCCCAATCCAAATATCCGCCTCCGGGTGCACTTCCCTGGCATTGGCCAAGCGGTTAAGCGCCCCCTGCAGCGTCTCCAGCTCGGTCATGGGCTGGTCGGCCACGCCGGATGGCACGCTTACCGACTCCGGCATAAACTCTGCCTCCGGAAACATCCGCTGCAGCCCATCCAGCGCTGCATTGATTTTGACCGGGTTTTTAGAGGCAATGATGACGTTATATGTTTTGTGTTCCATGTTAGTTTTAAAGTACAAGTTCTATACTTAGCCCACTCCTATCCCCCTCCTTGGAGCTAAGCCTTTATTTCTCTTTATTTTGTCATCCTGTAAGGATCTTGGTAGCAGGTAGCAGGTAGCAGGTAGCAGAAGCCTAATCTCCCTTCCACCAAGTTTCTTAACAGAATGACAAAGAGGTCAGACTTCGAAGTTACCCACCCCTGACCCCTCCCAAGAGGGGAATTTATACTTCTATACTTTTACACCTTTCTAACCTTCTAACTTTTTAACTTATTAACTTTCTAACTCCCAAACTCCCCAACTCTTTAACTCCTAAACTCTCCAACTCTCCCTCGCTCTAAGTATATTTGAAAAGTATGAAAAAGAGAAACAGAAACCTACTCATAGCAAGTATAGCGCTGCTCAGCGCCGGCACGCTGGCTTCCTGCAGCAAGCAGCTGGCCACCACAGAAGTCTTACCTGTGGAAACGGGCGTGTCCAAGCAGCTGGCCGATTACCGCAAGCAGGTGCTCAGCCACATCGCCTACGACATTGCGTTGCAGATTCCGCCCCAGAAGCAGCAACCTATACTTGGCTCTGAAACCATCACCTTCCGCCTCTCCGACAACAGCCAGCCGCTGCAACTCGACTTTAAAGAGCAGCCGGAGAAACTGAAACAAGTATGGCTCAACGGCAAGCAACTGGAAACGAAACTAGATAACGAGCACATCCTCCTGCCGGCCAGCGGGCTTAAGGTTGGGGAGAATGAATTGAAACTGGAGTTCATCGCCGGGGATTTGTCGCTCAACCGCAACGAGGAGTATCTGTATACCTTGCTGGTGCCCGACCGCGCCCGCACCGTGGTGCCCGTTTTCGACCAGCCCAACCTGAAAGCCACCTTTACCCTTCGCTTAACTTTGCCCAAGGATTGGAATGCGCTGGCCAATGGCGCTTTGGTAGACTCTACGCTAGCCGAAAACAGCAAAAGCTATACGTTTGCCACCTCGGACACCATTCCGACTTACCTGTTCTCGTTTGCGGCGGGTAAGTTCAAACACGTGCAGCGCGACATGAGCGGCACTGCCATGCACTTCTACCACCGCGAAACGGACGAGGCCAAAATCCGCGAAAGTACAAACCCAATCTTCCAGCTCCACAGCGACGCGCTACGGTTTATGGAGGCGTATACGCAGATTCCTTACCCTTTCCAGAAGTTTGATTTTGTGGCGATACCGGATTTCCAGTACGGCGGCATGGAGCACGTGGGCGCCATACAGTACAAAGCCTCTACCTTGTTCCTGGATGAAACGGCCACCAAAGACGAGAAAATCGCCCGCTCCAACCTCATCGCGCACGAAACGGCCCATATGTGGTTCGGCGACCTGGTGACGATGCAGTGGTTTAACGATGTTTGGATGAAGGAGGTATTCGCTAATTTTATGGCCGACAAGGTGACGCAGGTGGCGCTGGAGAACACCAATTACGACATGAAGTTTTTGGTGGACCATTTCCCCGCCGCCTACAGCATCGACCGCACCACCGGGGCCAACCCCATCCGCCAGCCGCTTGATAACCTGCAGGATGCGGGCTCTCTTTACGGCAGTATCATCTACCACAAAGCCCCTATTATGATGCGCCAACTCGAGCGCCTGATGGGCGAAGAAGAGCTGCGCAAAGGGCTGCAGGAATACCTGAAAACCTACGCCTACCGCAACGCCACCTGGCCCGACCTCATCCAAATTCTCGATGCCCGCACACCGGTAGACCTGGCGCAGTGGAACCAGGTGTGGGTGAACGAAGCAGGCCGCCCGGTGTTCACGCATGAACTCAAAACCAGTAACGGCAAAATTGAGCAGCTGCGGGTATTACAGCGAGGCGAAGATGGCTCTGAGAGAGTATGGCCGCAGTATTTTGAAATTGCTTTAGTATACCCGGACCGGCTGGAAGAGATGACCGTGGACATGACCAAGGCGGAAGTGGTAGTAGAGCAGGCCGCAGGCAAGGAAGCACCGCAGTTTATACTTTTCAACTCCACGGGGCAGGGCTACGGCGTATTTCCGGTGGAGGAGGCGATGCTGCAGCGGCTGTATACCTTGCAAGACCCCGTGCAACGCGCCTCGGCCTACATCAACCTGTACGAAAACATGCTCAACGGCCGCGGCCTAACGCCGGCACAGCTGCTCAGCTTCTACCAGAAAGGCCTGACACAGGAACAGGAGGAACTCAACATTAAACTCATGACCGGCCAGTTGAGTGACATCTATTGGGTCTTCCTCTCCCCGGCACAGCGCCAGCAGCTGGCGACGCAATTGGAGCAACAGGTATGGCAGGCACTGCAGCAGCATCAAGCTCCGAACGTGAAAAAGCTGCTCTTTAAAACCTACCAAAGTATAGCCCTTAGCAAGGAAGCGCAGGACAAACTATACGGAGTATGGCAAAAACAACAGCCGCCAACTGGTGTAAAGCTGAACGAGGATGATTATACTTCGCTAGCGCTTGCCCTGGCCGTACGCGACTGTCCAAACCAAAGTATACTTCAGGAGCAACTTACCCGCATCCAAAACCCGGACCGCAAAAAGCGCCTGGAGTTTATAATGCCGGCTCTCTCGTCAGACGTACAGGTGCGGGATGCTTTTTTTGCTTCGTTGAAGAACGCTGAAAACCGGGAGAAGGAAGCCTGGGTGGCCTCGGCCCTGGGGTATCTGCACCATCCACTGCGCGCCCAAACCTCAGAGAAATACCTGCCGCAAAGCCTGGAGCTACTGGCCGAGATTCAGCGTACGGGCGATATTTTCTTTCCCTTTAACTGGCTCCGCGCTACCTTTGGCTCTTACCAGACCACTACAGCCGCTCAAGTCGTGCATGATTTTCTGAAAGACAACCCAAGCTATAACCCGAAACTAAAAGCCAAAATCCTGCAGGCTTCCGACGATTTGTTCCGGGCAGAGAAGCTGGTGCAACAGCAGTAACCGAGGCTAGTAGCTGTTACGAGTTTCCATGGGGCTAGTGTTCAACTGGCGAAAGTATAGCCAATACAGGAACCTCGAATCTTACCCTCGCTCGCCTCTGGAGAGTGTGCGTTATCAGGTGGCGTCCCGCCACGTTACATACAGATAGTGCTTGTCAACAAGTATAAAGTATAGCCAGAAGTATAAAACATCAAGTTGCTATTTACGTTGGCTGGAAGGTATAACCCACCCCCGCCCCTCCAGGGAGGGGAATCTTGTTAAAATTGCAGAAATTCCCCTCCCTGGAGGGGTTAGGGGTGGGTTCATCGCATCTTAAGTTATAAAGTATAAACCTGAAGCGGCCAGAGGTCTTGGGATAGCGCACACTCGCCAGAGGCGAGCGAGGGCAATACTTCTGGAGGTTCGCGAGTGTCCAGAGACTAAAGGCGCAGATAGTCTCAGATTTTGTAAACACTGTACACACTAAAAAAGAAAAGCCCTTCCGTTTCCGGGAGGGCTTTTCTATACTTTATACTTCGTGTACTTACACCAGGATTCTCACCGGGTTTTCCAGCAGGTTCTTGAACGTCTGCAGGAAGGCAGAGCCAACAGCGCCGTCCACTACGCGGTGGTCGCAGGACAGTGTCACCTTCATCACGTTGCCGATCTGAATGTTGCCGTTCTTCACCACTGGCGTCTGCTTGATAGCGCCTACCGCCATGATGCACGCATCCGGTGGATTGATGATGGCCGTAAACTCCTCGATGCCGAACATGCCCAGGTTGGAGATGGTAAACGTGTTACCTTCCCAGTCAGATGGCTGCAGCTTCTTGCTTTTAGCCTTGCCGCCCAGGTCTTTCACCTCCGCCGCAATGGCAGAAAGCGACTTGTAATCTGCGTTGCGAACCACTGGTACCAGCAGGCCTTCCTCTACCGCCACAGCCACGCCAATGTTGATGTGCTTGTTGTAACGGATCTTATCACCCAGCCAGGAAGAGTTCACCGCAGGATGCTGACGCAGGGCCGCAGCGGCTGCCTTGATCACCAGGTCGTTGAAGGATACCTTCACCGGAGATACTTCGTTGATGCTGGCGCGGGCCTCCATGGCCTTGTCCATATCAATCTCCATAGTCAGGTAGAAGTGTGGTGCAGAGAACTTGCTCTCCGCCAGACGACGGGCAATTACCTTGCGCATCTGCGACACGTTCACTTCTTCGTAAGCCTCGGCCGGAGCGCCAGGGATAGCAGCCGGAGCTGGAGCCGCTGGCTTCGCCTGAGGGGCAGCAGCCTGTTGTGGTGCGGCAGATGGCGAGAAGTTCTCCACGTCGCGCAGCACGATACGGCCGCCTTCGCCAGAACCTTTGATTTGCGCCAGGTTGTAGCCTTTCTCTTTCGCTACGCGCTTGGCCAGCGGAGAAGCTTTCACACGGCCGTTGTCAGAAGCAACTTCCTGCACTTCCGCGCCTTGTGCCGGCACCGTAGTTCCCGTTGCTTTCTCAGAGGTAGTAGCGTCCACGCTTGTCTGGATGGCCTCATCCGTCTGGGCGTTCTCCTCACGCTCCTGTCTGTCGGAAGTAGAGGTTGCGCCGCTCAGCAGGGCTTTGTAATCAGCGCCTTCCTCGCCGATGATCGCAATGATGGCATCGATTGGAACAGCGTCGCCTTCGTTAACGCCAATGTATAGCAGGGTTCCGTCCTCATACGACTCCAGCTCCATGGTGGCCTTATCGGTCTCCACTTCAGCCAGCACGTCGCCGGACTTCACTTTATCGCCTTGTTTTTTGAGCCAGCTCACCAGTACGCCCTCGGTCATGGTGTCGCTCATTTTTGGCATCCGGATAACAGAAGCCTTGATGTTGCTCGTATCGACAACTTTCGCAGGGGCCTCCTCTTTAGCCGCAGCAGGCTTGGCTTCGGGTTTCGGTTCTTCCTTCGCCTCCGGCTTCGCTTCTTTGGCAGCCGGGGCACCTCCGCCCTTCACCTCGTTCAGCAGGCCGGAGATATCCTCCCCTTCCTTGCCAATGATGGCGATTACGGCGTCAATCGGAACAGCGTCCCCTTTTTTGGGTCCGATGTACAGCAGTGTACCGTCTTCATAGGATTCCAGCTCCATAGTAGCTTTATCGGTCTCCACTTCAGCCAGGATATCGCCGGAGCTCACCTTATCGCCTTCTTTCTTCAGCCAAGATGCAATCACCCCCTCAGTCATCGTGTCGCTCATCTTGGGCATTCTTATAACTTCAGCCATAAATTTCGTGTTGTTTTATTCGCCCAATAGGTCTTGTATTATCCGCCCAAAATTAGATTTAAAAATATTCTATTCAAACTATGTTCGCACACAAAAGATGGCAACCTGCTAACAAAGGCCGCGGCAACCTCATTTTGTGTCCGCCTGATTCGGAACAGCAAGATACGGAATCAAGCTCAATTTCTAAAATCCGGAAAACAGCTGCCTTAGCTTTGTTCCGGCGCCTGCAGGTGTGCCACGTCGCAGTACTTCCTGACAGAGAACATGCTGCCGGTAAAGTCGAGCTGGTAAAGGCACAGGTTGCGGTGCTCGAACTCATCCATGCAGCGCAGCGGGTACCGCAGCAGTTGGCACAGCAAGATACGCATGGCACGCCCGTGCATGCAAATCAGGATCGTTTCCTCCTCGGGCCGGCTCAGCATCAGGTCTACAAAGGGTTTCTGCCGCTCGTACACCAGCTCCGGGCTCTCCCCACCCTCAATGCACACGGCGGTATTGCCCTCGCACCAGGTTTGCAGGATGCTGTGGTAGTAGGCGTCTTCTTCGGGGGTGATGCGCGTGCCCTCGCGGGTGCCCCAGTTAATCTCGTTCAGCCCGGCGTGCCGCTCGTGTGGGATGCCTAAATCGATGAATTTCTGAACGGATTGTATGCTGCGCTGCAGCGTAGAAGTATAAACTTTATCAAAGGGAACTTCCTTATACTTCTCGAAAAACAGGTCCGCCTGCCGCTGCCCCTCAGCATTCAATACTGAGTCCACGCCGCTTCCCTGCACAATGCTCTTCAGGTTATAGTCGGTCTGTCCGTGGCGGATGAGGTATATCTTCTTAATCAAAATTATTCTACTTTTGCCTACTTACTAAATCAGCGCGAATTTAGGCATCGCAGCTTATGGATAAAAATACAGATACGGTAGAGCGGGTAAAAGAGTGGTGCAAAAACACCATGATAGAGCACCTGGGCATTGAGATTACGGAGGTGGGCGACGACTTTTTGTGCGCCAGAATGCCTGTGGATCAGCGCACCCACCAGCCCATGGGCCTGCTGCACGGCGGGGCCTCGGTAGTGCTGGCCGAGTCGCTGGCCAGCATGGGAGCAGCCCTGAAAGTGGATTTAACAAAAAAGGCCTGCGTGGGTTTAGAGATAAACGCCAACCACCTGCGCAGCGCTTGCGAGGGCTGGGTGTATGGCAAAGCCACCCCAATTCATGTGGGCCGCAGCACCCAGGTATGGGAAACAAAAGTTACCAACGAGGCAGGCGAATTAGTTTGCATCAGCCGCATGACGGTGGCAGTGATAGACAAAAAATAAAACAGCGGCTATACTGGCCGGAGGAGACATGATGATGGGTGAACAAGCCCGAACCTATACGTTAGAGCAGTTTTTTCAGGCGGCCATTGCCGGGCAAAAGGCAGTAGCCGTCTGGCGATTACCAAATGCCCCCCACCCACAGGCCTGTGTACAGTTGGGGCAACACTTCACTACCGGGCAACCACAACTGGAAACCAGTCCCTTTGGTTTCTTTTTCTGCCCCTTCCAGGTTTCCAAAGAGGAGCCCAATCTTTTTATAAAGGCCGACTTATACTTTGATGGTGAGCATGTGAGCAGTGCCCCCGAGGCACCGCAGCAGCCGCTTCAGGCTTTCTATACTTTACTGGAAAATCCCCAACGTATACATGCCTGGCACACGCCTGCCAACGAGCAGCGCCACGCTTTTCAGACTGAGGAGGTCTTTGTGGGGGCCGTGCACCAGGCCGTGGAAGCAATACAGGCCGGGCAGATGGAAAAGGTGGTTTTGTCCCGAACGGACCAGGAAGCCTTGCCCGAGGGATTCTCCCCGGTAGCTGCCTTCCGGGCGATGGCCGAGAAGTATCCCAGGGCCTTTGTGTCGCTGGTGTCAGTGCCGGGCGTAGGTACGTGGATGGGCGCCACCCCGGAGATACTGGTAAGTATAGACGAGCAGCAGGTGTTCCATACCATGGCGCTGGCCGGTACGCAACCCGCCGTGGAAAACGTGGCCGATGCCATCTGGCGGCAGAAGGAAATCGAGGAGCAGGCGATGGTGGAGCGCTACGTGCTGAGTTGCTTTAAGAAGCTGCGCCTGCGCGAGTATACTGAAGTAGGTCCCAGAACGATTATTGCCGGCGGGCTGATGCACCTGCGCACAGATTTTAAGGTAAACCTGCGGGATGTACACTTCCCTACCCTGGGCACCGACATGCTGGAGCTGCTGCACCCAACCTCGGCGGTCTGCGGCTTGCCCAAGCAGCCGGCCCTTGAGTTTATACTTGCCCACGAAGGCTATAACCGCAGCTACTATAGCGGCTATTTGGGACCGGTCAACGGCTCTAGCGGCTCACACCTCTACGTGAACCTGCGCTGCATGCAGCTGCTGACCCAGGAGGCCATTCTTTACGCCGGCGCCGGCGTTACCGAAGGCTCCGTCGCGCAGAAAGAATGGCTCGAAACCCAGCACAAAATGCAAACGATGGGTAAAATCCTGTCGGATTTTTAATTTTGATGGAGTGAATGAGCGATTGAATGAATGGTTTTAATCGTAGTAGAAAAATCGTTTTATCACCCACTTCACTTACACTTGAAAGCTTGTATGTTTTCACTCATTTAACATCAAAGTATAATAAACCTTCAACATTCACTCATTCGCTCATTCACTAATTCACTCACTATGATTCTAGCGCCTGTTGTCAATATTGCTGAAATCTGTGCCCAGAAAGGGATAGAGCATGTGGTGCTGTCGCCGGGCTCGCGCTGTGCCCCGATTACGATTGCCTTTGCCCGCCATGGCGGGTTTCAGGTGAAGACGGTGAGCGACGAGCGGGCCGCCGCTTTTATGGCTCTGGGCATGGCGCTGACAACAGGCAAGCCAACCGTGCTGGTGTGCACTTCCGGAACCGCTGCCCTTAATTACGCACCCGCCGTGGCGGAGGCCTTCTTCCAGCGGGTGCCGCTGCTCATCCTTAGCGCCGACCGCCCACCCGAGTGGATCGACCAACTTGACGGGCAGACGATACGGCAGCAGAACGTGTTCGGGCAGCACATCAAGCAGAGCTATACTTTCCCCCCGGATTTCTCGCACCCGGATGCCACCTGGTACAGCGAGCGGATGGTGTCGGAGGCGCTGAACGAGGCCATGAACTATCCAGCAGGACCCGTACACATCAACGTGCCTTTACGCGAGCCTTTTTACCCCGCTCCTGACGAGGACTTGAAGTATAACAAGCAGGTAAAAGTCATAGCCGAGGAGCCACAGGCCTACGATTTAAGTGTAGCGCAGTCGCTCAGGCTGCAGGAGGAGATCCTCAAGTATAGAAAGGTGCTGGTGCTGGCCGGACAGGACCAACAACAGGAGCCGCTGCTGAAAAGTCTGCATACTTTTACTGAGAGTACCGGAGCCGTGGTGGTGGGCGACATCATCAGCAACATCCACCAGCTGCCGCAGGCCATCCGGCACCAGGACATCATTTTTGGCAACACCGACCAGGAGCAACTGGCCAAACTGCAGCCCGACCTGCTGATTTCTTTTGGCAAGTCCATCATCTCCAAGTCGCTGAAAGTATACCTGCGCAAGTATAAACCCAAGGCCCACTGGCACGTGCAGCCCGCCGGCCAGGTGGCCGACACATTCCAGTCGCTCACAAAGATAGTGCGCTGCACGCCGCAGAACTTTTTCACGGCACTGGCCGGCAGCACCAGAGCCGATGAGAACTTTGCCGCAGCCTGGGCCGCGGCCAACGAAACAGCCGGAAACTACCTGCAAAAGTATACGCAGGGAGCACCCTACAGCGAGCTGCCGGTGGTAGCACGCGTGCTGCGGCAGCTTCCGCCAAAGAGCAACCTGCACCTGGCCAACTCCATGGCGGTGCGCTACGCCAACATTGTGGGGCTGCAAGCAGCACAGCAGGTGCAGGTGTACGCCAACCGGGGCACCAGCGGCATCGACGGCAGCACGAGCACCGCAGTGGGCTGCGCCCTTTCCTGCCCAGGCATCACCACGTTACTCACCGGTGATCTGGCCTTTTTCTACGACCGCAACGGGCTCTGGCACAATTACCTGCCCCCGAACCTGCGCATCGTGCTGCTGAACAACCACGCCGGCGGCATTTTCAGGCTGATAGACGGGCCACGGCAGCAACCGGAGCTGGAGCCATACTTTGAAACCCGCCAGGAACTGAACGCCGAGAACACGGCGCGCGATTTTGGCATACGTTATACTTCGGTTAACTCGCTGGAGGAGCTGGAAGATGCCCTGCCTGCCTTCTTCCATCCTGAGGCCGGTGCCGGTATACTGGAGGTTTTCACCGAAAGCAACGCCAACGCCAGCGCCTTCGACGCTTACCGCACGGAAGGACGAAAGCTGCGATTTAAATAACGGCTAAGGTATAAACTAACCGCCTAGCGCCTCCTGGTTTTCACACTGGGAGGCGCTGTTTGTTTAAGCACAATCTATACTTTTAGGCCCTCCCACTTCAACTCCAAACCATAATCTCTGGTCTTTTGTATCCGGGTTGCTAACATTAGGCGTATATATAAATACGAACATGTTTTACCTAAATCACTTTAATCATGGCCTTTACACACGAAGTCAGTCACCCTGTCCAGCGTAACAGCGCCAGCAATCCTGTCTGGATGGACGGGTTACGCATCCTTTTAGGATTGTTTCTCTTCATAAAGGGAGTCATGTTCCTGGAGTACACCAGTGATGTGTTCCAGGTTTTCAGCCAGAACCAGGATTTTATCAGCCTGCAGAAAGCGCCGGTTTTAACCAGCACCGTGCACATTGTCGGCGGGTTGATGATTGCCATGGGCTTTCTGACCCGGCTGGCGCTGCTCTGCCAGATACCGGTGGTGCTGGGGGCGGTGCTGCTCGTAAACAGGCACCGGGGGCTGCATCTGGAGAACACGGAGCTCTGGATATCGGTGGTCGTGCTAGGCCTGCTGCTCTTCTTTATGATTGTTGGCCCGGGCCGCTATTCGGTGGATAATAAAGTGCTCCGGAAACAGAAGTAAAACCCATGGTTGGCTGCTGATCACGAAGCTTCCAGGACATCAGGCGCGAATAATATAATTTGTACTGAGATTTGTCCGGTTCATGGTGAAATACGTTAAATAAAATGATAGTCAGCATGTTTCACATTTAAATTTATAAAGCCATGAACCTAGCACAAGACATGAACCGCGTAGAGCGCTGGGCTGACACGCATCACCCTGTTTGGCTCGATTTTTTGAGGATGGGGCTGGGAATTTTCCTGATGGTGAAGGGCTTTATGTTTATTCAGGACACAGAAGCGCTGTTCCGAATCATGCAGAAGAGCCAGTTCCCTTGGATTTCGATCGGTTTGGCGCATTACGTTGCCTTTGCCCACCTGGTAGGCGGCCTGCTGATTGCGATGGGCCTGATCACCCGGGTGGCCATCCTGTTTCAGCTGCCCATCCTGATTGGGGCGGTTTTCTTCATTAACCCGAACCGGGGTTTCTACTCAGAGAACACCGAGCTATGGTCCTCCATCATCGTGCTGATGCTGCTGATCTTCTTCCTGATCTTCGGTTCCGGCCGCCTCTCCATCGACCGGCTCATCCGCAAGCCTGACAAGGACTGGCTCTACTAATTTAGCCGGTTCATACCGGCTCCGGGGCAGGAAGCAGGAGAAAAACCTTTGCCGGCAGTATTTGTTTTAATAGCGCTTTACCCCAATTTTGCAGCAGCACGTACGTGTTAACGTGAAATGATGACGGGGCACCATTCTCAGGGCAAATGCCTGTAGGGGTGGCCTATAAGATATTGCTACATGACAGACAAATACCTGACCCTGAACGGCAAGAAGTTCTACTACGACGAAATTGCCTCGTACTCCTTCCGCAACAGCATTCCGCTGAATGGCTACGAAAGTAAAACCCTTGAATTCTGCCGCAGCTGGCTCAATGGGGTGCAGGAGTTCCCCATCCAGACGTCCGGCTCCACCGGGGTACCCAAAACCATTAACCTTACCCGCAGGCAGCTGGAGGCCAGCGCCCGCCGCACCATCAAGCTGCTTCACCTGCAGCCCGGCGACTGCACGCTCATTTGCCTGAACACCGAGTACATCGCCGGCATGATGATGCTGGTGCGCGGCTTTGTGGCCGACCTGCGCATGATTATTGTTGAACCCATCAGCAACCCGCTAACCCTGGTAAGCCCGGAGGAGAAGATAGCTTTCAGCTCCTTTGTGCCGATGCAGCTGCACGCCATACTTCAGGAAACCCCGCAGCGGCTCGGGCAGCTTAACGGCATGCATGGCATGCTGGTGGGTGGCGCCCCGCTTACCCCTACCCAGCAGCGTGAGCTCCAGCAAATACAGGCGCCGGTGTACCATACCTATGGCATGACGGAGACCGCCTCGCACATCGCCCTGCGCAAGCTCAACGGGTATGACGCGGCCGATTACTACGAGGTGCTGGAAAACATCGAGGTAGGCCTGGACAAGCGCGGCTGCCTCACCATCAAAGGCGACCTCACTAACAACGAGCTGCTCGTCACCAACGACATCGTGGAGCTGCTCACCCCTACCCGCTTCCGTTGGATAGGCCGCGCCGACAACACCATTAACACCGGTGGCGTGAAGGTACAGACAGAGACGGTGGAGCTGGCCATCGCCGAGGCCTTTGTGGATGATGTGGACTCGCCGCGCTTTTTCATAGCCCCGCAGCCCGACGAGGTGCTTGGCGAGAAGATTGTGCTGGTGCTGGAGGGCGATCAGTTATCCGAAGAGGAGGAAAAACAGCTGTTGGAGCGCCTGCGCAGCAAGCTCGGCAAGTATGAAATGCCCAAGGAAGTATACTACAGCCAGGCTTTCTCCGAAACCTCCACCGGAAAAGTATCGCGCCAGCGCACGCTCCGGAAGCTTGGCCTGCATACCGAGTAGCCTGAAATTAGAACGGCACGCGCACCTGTCCGTAAGATGTATAAACCAAAACCGAAAGCATGAGAAAAAGTATACGTACCGGATTCTATACTTTGCTGGCCACCTTTGCCCTGAGCGGCTGTAGCGGCAACCTGTTCTCCTCGCGTGCGCCCGTGGAGCTGCAGGAAGTATGGGCCTCCGACAATACCCTCAGAACGCCGGAGTCTGCCCTCTTCGACCCGCAGCGCAACGTGATCTACGTGTCGAACATGAACAGCACCTCCGACCGCAACGACGGCGACGGCTTTATCTCCCGGCTGGATGCGGAAGGGAATATTGAAGACCTGTACTGGGTAACCGGCCTGAACAACCCGGCGGGTATGGCCCTGCACAACAACGTGCTTTACGTGGCCGATGCAGACGAGGTAGTGGCCATTGCCACGCAATCCGGCTCGGTGCTGGGCAAGTATAAAGCCGAGAAAGCCAAGTTCCTGAACGATGTGGCGGTTGACGACAACGGCACAGTGTACGTTACCGACTCAGAGCAGCGGCGCATTTACCAGATGCGCAACGGCCGCATCAGCACATGGATAGAAAACACCAAGCGCGAGAATCCAAACGGCATCTTTATCGAAGGCGACCGCATGTTGGTGGCTTTCTTTAACAGCGGCCACGTGCGTTTGGTAGACCCCGGCACGAAAGACTTCACGGACTGGACCGATGGCATTAAGTCAGCGGACGGCATTACGCGTCTGGAAGATGGCAATTATTTAATCTCCAGCTGGGATGGCGAAGTATACTACGTGAACCAGGAAGGCCGTAAATGGCGCGTGCTGGACACGAAAAGCAAAAACATCAACGCTGCCGACATCAGCTATGCCCGGCAGCCCGGCCTGCTGCTGGTGCCCACTTTCCGTGATAACAGGGTGGTGGCTTACAGACTAAAAGGCAGGTAATTACGTTAGATACTTATACCGTTATAATGTTTGAGGTAAGGCAGCTGCACCGTTACGTGTTAGTTGCCTTCTCATTTGCGGCGTTTTATACTTTAGGCTGATGAAAAAACTTCCCACCCTGCACATCCTCAACGGCGATGCCTCAGTGCCTGCCTTTACCGCAGCCGGGTTGCCCGGCCAAGTGCTGGTGTGGCGCGAAATTCTTTCGGAAGGGCCGGTATTCTATATGTTGCCTGAGCCGGAGTTCTGGCAAAAGCGGCAGGACTACATCACCTCCACCTATGGCGAGCCGGCAGAGAAGTATAGAGCCAAAGTGCTGGATGAAGTGCAGAAACTGGAGGGAATCGGGGCTTTTTTTGAGGTGGTGCTGTGGTTCGACGCTGACCTGATGTGCCAGGTAAACCTGTTATACTTACTGCAGCGCCTGCACCAGAAAAAACCACCCATAGTATCAATCTGCACACCTGTGCAAGGCAAAAACATTGCGCTGCTGAGGCCAGAGGAATTGCAACAACTGTTTGAAGGCAGGATACAGGTGGATGATACGCAGTTGGAGCAGGCCAAGCAACTGTGGCAACTCTATGCCAGCCCCAATCACCTTAACCTACAGGTATACTTACAGCAGCAGTCTGCCCCGTTTTTATACTTGCAGCAGGCCCTGCAACTGCACCTGCACCGTTTCCCGGCCTGCACAAATGGCCTTAGCCAGCCCGAGCACATGCTGCTACGTATAATACAGGCTGGCACTACCACTGTAGATGCGCTTATGCAGCAGTTCTGGCAGCAGGACCCCGGCTACGGCTTCGGCGATTGGCAGCTACAAGAGATATTAGCCCGTCTGCAACCCGACCTGGTACAGGCCAAAGAGCCGCTTTCCCTCAGTTTTTTTGGGGAGCGGGTGCTGGAGGGATACGGAGCTTTCATCCCTAAATCACGCTGGCTGGGTGGCTCAGAGGTAAACGGCAGCTGCCCCTACTGCTTCGATCCAGAAAAAGGGGGCCTGCGCAAGCACGCCTGATAAATCTGGCATCAAAAATGCAATAACGTGTGTTATACTTATACTTTAAGCAGAACACACATGAACAGGAAGCAAACATATACCTTAGCACTGGCCCTGAGCCTGCCGCTTTTCAGCCTGACCTTCGCCAAAGCACAGACCACGCCCTTACCTCCACAGGAGAAAGAACATATACTTGTTAGCACCGAGCACCCTGATGCCAACAAGGAAACCCTGTCGGGGATTTTCCTGAAGCCCACCGCTAAAGGTTCCTTTGAACTGGACTTCTCGCAGGAGCTGGATGAGAATGCCGTACTTTTTGTAAAAAGCTCCGCCGGAAAAACGGTATACACCAAACCTGTCAGCATAGAGGGCAACCGCAGCAGCTGGCGTTACCAGCTCGGCAAGCTTAAGCCCGACACCTACCTGATAGAGGTAAAAACCAGCGACACCACCTACTGGACCAAGTTTAAAGTGGGCAAATAAGTATAAAACACAACGGCCCTGCATTATACTGCAGGGCCGTTGTGTTTTATACTTAAGTCAATCTTGAAAAATTTATTGCGGATTCAATTATGACATGCTCTTTCGGATTTGCAATCCGAAAGTATAGTAACCGCGGATTTGTAATCCGCAGTGGCAGAGGAGTAGCTACTCTCAGGCAGGCGGATTACAAATCCGCAAAGTATAAAGCTCCGGATTACAATCCGGAGCAGCAGTGCACTTATTTCAGATGCGCACCGTTCATCTGAAATAATTTAAGAACTATACCTGGCTCCACTGCTGCACTACATGGTAGAGCAGCGATGCTCCCAACCTGGCCGTGCGGTTATCAACATCGAGTTTTGGGTTTAGCTCCACCACATCCAGCGTCAGCAGTTTGCCGCTGCTGATGATCTGCTGCAACAGCAACAGCACGATCTCCGGATGCACGCCCAGGGCGGCCGGGGCACTCACGCCCGGCGCGTAGGCTGCGGCAAACACGTCCATATCGATGCTTACATACAGCACATCAACCAGCTCCGTAAACTGCTGCAGCCGCTCCCGCAGCGCCTCGTAGTTATACACCTGCATCGCCGGCGCAAACACGTAATCGGCACCATAGGCGGCGGCGGTGTTAAACAGCTTCTGCGTATTGCCCTGCTGCTGTATGCCCAGGCACAGGTAATTAAAGTCCTGCCCCAACGCGTCCAGGTCGTCAGCGATCTGCAGGAACGGGGTGCCGGAGCTGGCCTGTTTCTCATAGCTCCGCAGGTCGAAATGCGCGTCGAAGTTGATGATGCCCAACTGCTGCCCCTCCGGGAGAGCCTGCTTGATACCTAAAAAATGGCCGTAGGCGGTTTCGTGCCCGCCGCCGAGTATAATCGTTTTGTATGTGTTGGATAGCAGGGCGCTCACTTTCCGGCCTAACTGCTTCTGTGCTTCCTCCAGGTTCTGGTTAGTACAGTATACATCGCCCGCATCGAACAGCGCCACATCATCCTCCAAATGCCACGCAAACGAGGCCATTGCCTGCCGCAACGCCGCCGGCCCTTCCACTGCCCCTTCCCTGCCCTGGTTGCGGCGCACGCCTTCATCACAGCAGAACCCCAAAAACGTGATAGCCTGATTTGCTGGAGCGGGGTCCGTGGTGTCGGTCAGGTGGAGCAGTTTAATCCCCTGGTGCCAGCGTTTGCCTTCTTCACCATCGAGCGTGTCTACTCTGCCTTTCCAGGTCCCGGGTGCGGTGGGTTTATACATTTGTTATGTTCTTAATTGTTTGTTGTTGATTGTTTTTGTCCCTGAAGCGAATCTTCCGTTTTGTGACTTATAGTGATTCGCACGAGCGCTTGTAATTTATACTTGTCTCCCGCTTTTCCATACTTTCGAAGGTTTCAGTTTCCCCTGCAAGTATAAAATCTCCCTGTAGTTTTCTGTCGGGAAGGCGATCATGTCGGCCAGGTTTCCTTTCGCCAGGTTGCCACGGTCCGGGAGGTTGAGCGCTTTGGCGGCGCGGGTCGTAATGGCGGCCAAGGTCTCGGCAGTAGTTAATTTTTCAGCAGCACCAAGTATAGCCGCCTGCATCAGCAAGTCGCCCATGGGGGCAGAGCCCGGGTTCCAATCCGTAGCGATGGCCAGGCATAGGCCGCCGTCCAGCATTTTGCGGGCAGGCGCGTAATGCATGCCCAGCCCCAGCGAGGCCCCCGGTAGTACCGTAGCCACCACCCCGGCATCGCGCAGCAGGGCAATTTCCTCGTCTCCGCTGGCCTCCAGGTGGTCGGCACTCACAGCACCGGCCTCTGCGGCTACCCGGCTGCCATCCGTGCTGAACTGATCGGCGTGAACCGTTATATCAAAGCCCATTTCCCTGGCAGCTAGTAAGAATTCCAGCGATTCTACTTCCGTAAAGGCGGTGTCTTCGACAAAGATATCCACGCGGCTGGCCAGGTTCTGCTCCTGCACCTGAGGCAGCAACTCATTTAAAATATGCTGCAAGTATACTTTGGAGTCGGTAAACTCAGGTGGGCGCATGTGTGCCGCCAGGCAGGTGGGCACCAGGTCTAGTGCATGGTGCTTGTTTACGAGACTGATGGCCTCCAGCATTTTCAGTTCATCGTCCACCGTCAGGCCATACCCGCTCTTAACCTCGCAGGTGGTAACGCCCTCGCGCAGGTGGCGGTCGCAGCGCTTGCGCAGTAGATCAACCAGTTCCACCAAGGTTGCTTCGCGGGTTTTACGTACACTGTCCAGTATGCCGCCGCCGCTGCGGGCAATTTCTAAGTAGGTTTTACCGGCCACGCGCATGGCGTAGTCGTTGGCACGGCTTCCGGCAAAGCAAATGTGGGTATGGGCGTCGACAAGGCCGGGGAGCAGCACCATCGGCTCCTCTACCAGTTCCAGTTTATACTTGTTATCAAGCGCCTCGCGGTGGAGTTGGTCATACTTGCCTACCTTCTGCACCCTGCCCTCCTGCACCAGCACCCCGGCCTGTTCGATTACCTTCAGCTGCCCGTCCTGTATCGCGCCAGCCTCCGGCAGGTTGGTCATTGGCAGGGTTTGGCTGAAGGGGCCGATTAACGTATGGGTTGATGTGTCTTTGTTATCTTTCATAGTTGGTTTGATGATGTAGCGCGTTATACTTTTATACTGTTTGTCCGAGCTAAAAGTAGTCAGTACTTTGCTTAAAAGCCGGATTTATACTTCAGCTATACTTTTATACTTGCTGATTTATACTTTCTCTGGCGCGGGCTTGTAGCTCGTGTCTTTTTATGATGTTGGGTTTGTAACCCGACTAGCTTGAAAAGCCATACTTTATATTTGGGCTACACTTTAGACTTGCCTGTTATACTTTCCTAGCCGCTGCTTCCCTCTACTTGACACAAGCTATCCTTTCTAGCCACAGTTCATCCTCCAGCCCCACTTACCAATCGTTGCATCTCCTACTTGGCTCCCTCCTAGGCCGGGAGGCCTCGCCTTCGGGCATCGCGCTGCTTTCGCTTCCTGCCCTCGTACCTCGGGCTGCCTCACTTACGCTCGGCACCGGAACCTCTCGAGGCGCTCAACCCAAAGGCTGGGATAAGGTTCGATAGCCACTGCTATTACTGTCATCTCGACCATCGGTAGAGATCTATATGGGATTCCGGATAGATCTCTCACTGCGTTCGAGATTACATAGTGAGTAGTAAGTATAAACTGCCCCCTTGAGGGGACCACAGGGGTGTAACCGCAATACCTTTTACTATAGAACTTATACTTCAGCCAAAGTAACTACAGGCTCCCCGCCTTGGCCAAGGAGGGGTTAGGGGTGGTTGGACCCGGGACTGCAGAACTCCCTCCCCTGTTTTTAGGGGAGGGTTGGGGTGGGGTTTTGCAGAAGCTGGTTAAACCCTTTACTGCTACCCACCCCAAAAATCCTGATTCAGCCAAGGGCCAAATTACAATTCCAACCCAAACTTCTTCGCGTTTTCCTGCGCCGTTTCGTAGCCGGCGTCGGCGTGGCGGAAGATGCCCATGGCTGGATCGTTGTAGAGCACGCGGCGGAGGCAGCGCTCGGCACGGTCGGTGCCATCGGCCAATATCACCATGCCTGCGTGCTGCGAGTAGCCGATGCCCACGCCACCGCCGTGGTGGAACGACACCCAGGTGGCGCCACCGGCAGTGTTCGACATCAGGTTCAACAGCGGCCAGTCGGAGATGGCGTCGGAGCCGTCTTTCATGCCTTCGGTTTCACGGTACGGGGAGGCCACAGAACCGCAGTCCAGATGGTCGCGACCGATGACGATTGGGGCCTTTACCTTGCCCTCACGCACGAGCTGGTTGAAGAGCAGACCGGCTTTCTCGCGCTCACCCATGCCCAGCCAGCAGATGCGGCACGGAAGTCCCTGAAAAGCAACTTTCTCCTGCGCCTCGTCCAGCCACTTGATCATGTGCGTGTTCTCCGTGAACAGCTCCTTTAGTGCCTCGTCCGTCACACGGATATCCTCCGGGTCGCCGGAAAGTGCCGCCCAGCGGAAGGGTCCTTTGCCCTCGCAGAAAAGCGGACGGATGTACTCGGGCACAAAGCCCGGGATGTTGAAGGCATTGGCCTCCCCGCCCTGCTGCGCGAACTCGCGCAGGTTGTTGCCATAGTCGAAGGTTTTGCTGCCGCGCTTTTGCAGCTCCAGCATAAAGCCCACATGGCGGGCCATACTTTTCAGCGACAGTTCTTTATACTTTGCCGGGTCCTGCTGACGCAAGGCTCTGGCCTCTTCCAGTGTCAGCCCGTTCGGCACATAACCGTTAATCGGGTCATGGGCAGAGGTTTGGTCGGTAAGAATGTCCGGTGTGATGTTATCTGCTATCAGCTTCTCCAGTACGTCCCCAATATCACCTACCAGACCAACTGAGATAGCCTCCCCGCGCTCTTTTGCCTCCAGCACCCAACGCTTCGCCTCCTCATAATCGTAGGTCATTTTGTCGATGTAGCGGGTATCGAGACGCTTCTGGATACGGTCCGGGTCCACATCTACGCCCAGGAAAGTGGCGCCGGCAATGGTAGCGGCCAAAGGCTGCGCGCCGCCCATACCACCCAGACCGCCCGTTACGAGCAGCTTGTGGCGCAAATCGCTGTTAAAGTACTTATCGCCGCAGGCAGCAAAGGTTTCGTAGGTGCCCTGCAATATACCTTGCGAGCCGATGTAAATCCAGCTTCCGGCCGTCATCTGCCCGTACATGATCAGGCCACGCTTTCGCAGGTCGTTAAAGTACTCCCAGGTAGCCCAATGCGGCACCAGGTTGGAGTTGGCGATGAGCACGCGCGGGGCTTCGGCATGCGTGCGCACCTTGCCCACCGGCTTGCCCGACTGCACCAGCAAGCTTTCATCCTCCTCCAGTTCCAGCAGCACTTCTATAATCTTGCGGGCATCCTCCGGCGTGCGGGCCGCCTGCCCGGTGCCACCGTATACCACCAGGTCGGCAGGCGCTTCGGCCACCTCGTCGGTCAGGTTGTTGAGGAACATGCGCAGCGCGGCCTCTGCCTGCCAGTTCTTGCAGTGCAGCTCAGGGCCGCGTGGCGGGATGTAGGTGGGATGGTTTGCGTATTTTTGTATGAATTGCTCGGCCGTGAGGCCGGCTTTTGGTGATGATGCTGTGGCAGCTGATGTAGTCATAGTTTTTAATTCGGTATGGGTTTGTTCAATAATCTGAAATTTATATCAAAAATAACAGGAAAACGGTGCTAATTTAACCGCAGAAGCCCTAACAGTCCTTACCATTCTATACTTCCGTTTATGTTCCATCTACCTATCTCGTCCCTGCCCGCCCAGTTCGGCAACATCGATATTTACCTGTTCGACCAGTTGCTGAAAGGCCGCATCCGCAAAGGGATGAAAGTGCTGGATGCCGGCTGCGGCGCCGGCCGAAACATATACTACCTGATGCAGGCCGGCGTGAAAGTATACGGTGCCGATATTTCTGAGGAAGCGATACGGGAGGTGAGGCGGCTGGCGGCCGAACTGGCCCCTACCCTATCGCCCAAAAACTTTGTGGTGACTGACCTGAGCCAGCTGCCCTTTGAGGACAAGGCTTTTGATGTGGTGCTGTGCAGCGCTGTGTTGCATTTTGCCCAAGGCGAGGCTCACTTTAAAAGTATGCTGGAGCAGTTGTGGCGCGTGCTAAAGCCGGAGGGGATGCTCTTCTGCCGTTTCAGCACAACAATTGGCATGGAGGGAAAACTGCAGCAGGTGGCGCCGCAAAAGTATAAAATGCCGCACGGGCCGGTGTGGTTTCTGCCTGACGAGGCGCTGCTGCGGGAGTTGGTTAATGCGTTGCAGGCCGAGCTACTGGAGCCCCTGAAAACCGTGCTGGTGGAGCACGAGCGAAGTATGACCACGCTGGTATTGCGCAAAAAAGTATAAGGCCACACAACTTGATTTGTGTGGCCTTAGGTGGGTTTGTTAGTTATTCAGCGACAAGATGTAGTCTACCATCTGGCCGGCGTCTTCCTTTTTAATGTTCGGGTGCGGAGGCATTGGTACCTGGCCCCATACGCCTGCACCACCTTCTATAATCTTACCGATCAGGTACTCCCGGTTCTTATCGTTTTCCTCATACTTGGCAGCCACATCAACATAGGCCGGGCCTACAAGCTTCTGCTGGTTGCTGTGGCAGGCCGTACAGTCAGAGCCGGCAATTAGTTTGGAGCCAGGGTGTATCTCCTGAGCAGGCTGCTGCTGGGCAGGAGCACTTGGGGTACGGGTGCCTGGCGCTGGTTGCGGAGCGTTGGCTACGGCCTCGGCAACGGAATCCTTATAATCCTGCTCGTAAAAGCGGTCGTATTCTGATTTTTGGTTACCGCAGGAGGCGAGCATGAATCCTAGACCAAGTGCAGCATAAAGAAATTTTGAGCTCATAATTGTTTATTGAGTGTTTCTGAAAACTATACTTTCTCCGGCTATGGTTTGTTACGAAACTCCGGTTCCGGGAAGGCCCGTGCAGCCATGCCGTGATACCTTTGCGAAGGTAGGCCCGTAATTCTGAATTTCAAAATTCCTATATTACAGCATCAAGCGCATTTCTAACCTTATAACCATGACATCACCCTTCCTCAGAACCCTCTGGCTCGCGCTGGTGCTGCCGCTGCTTTCGGCAAGTATGGCGCTGGCCCAGGCACTGCCTACCATCACCCTCTTCACCAAAGACATGCGGAAGTTTCCCGGCTACTTCACCTTTTATTACGACAGGGAAACTGACAAAGTATGGTTGGAGGTAGATAAAGTGAACCAGGAGTTCCTGTACGTCAACTCCCTACCCTCCGGTCTTGGCTCCAACGACATTGGCCTGGACCGCGGCCAGCTGGGCGGCCAGCGCGTGGTATACTTTGAGAAAATCGGCACCAAAGTGATGCTCGTGCAGCCAAACCTGGCCTACCGCGCCATTACCGACAACAAAAACGAGGCCCGCGCCGTGGACGAGTCTTTTGCCAAATCCATCCTTTGGGGCTTTAAGGCACAAGCGGTAGAAGGCAACAGCGTGTTGGTGGATGCCACCGATTTCCTGCTGCGCGACGCCCATGATGTGATTGGAAGTATAAAACGCTCCAAACAAGGTACCTACAAGCTCGACCCCACCCGCTCGGCTATCTACCTGCCGCGCACCAAAAACTTTCCGGAAAACACCGAGTTTGAGGCCACGCTTACCTTTACCGGAGGCGATGATGCCGGCCGCTTTGTGCGCGAGGTAACCCCGGACGTGCAGGCCATCACGCTGCGCCAGCACCACTCCTTCATCCAACTCCCCGACAACAAGTATAAACCACGGGAGGCAGACCCGCGCGCCGGCTACTTCGGCATCTCCTACTTCGATTACGCCACCCCAGTGGACGAAAACATCGAGAAGCGTTACATCGCCCGCCACCGCCTGCAGAAAAAAGATCCTTCCGCTAGAGTATCGGAAGCCGTGGAGCCGATTGTATACTATGTCGATAATGGCGCACCCGAACCTATTCGGACCGCCCTGTTGGACGGCGCCCGCTGGTGGAACCAGGCCTTTGAGGCGGCCGGTTACAAAGACGCTTTCCGGGTGGAGGTACTGCCGGACGGAGCTGACCCGATGGACGTGCGCTACAACATTATCCAGTGGGTGCACCGCAGCACGCGCGGCTGGTCTTACGGCGCCTCCGTGGTTGACCCACGTACCGGCGAAATCATCAAAGGACACGTATCGCTGGGCTCATTGCGCGTGCGCCAGGACTACCTGATTGCCGAAGGCCTGCTGGCGCCTTACAAAGAAGGCAACAAGGAAAACAAGCAGATGATGGACATGGCCCTGGCGCGCATCCGGCAGCTGTCGGCGCACGAACTGGGCCACACACTGGGCATCATGCACAACTATGCCGCCAACAACAACGCCTCCGTGATGGACTACCCGCACCCGCAGGTAAAGCTGGACCGCGCCGGTAACATCGACCTGAGCAATGCCTACGGCACCAGCATTGGCGAGTGGGACAAAGTGGCCGTGGCCTACGGCTACCAGGATTTTCCAAACGGAACAGATGAGAAGAAGGCCCTAAATGACATTCTGGCCAAAGGCAGAGAAAAAGGGCTACAGTTTATCACCGACCGCGACGCCCGTTCGCCAGGTGGTTCTCACCCGGACGCTCACCTGTGGGACAACGGCACGCATGCGGCAGATGAACTGCTGCACGTCCTCAAAGTACGGGAGAAGGCCCTGCAGAATTTCTCCGAGCACAACATCAAGCCCGGCACCCCGATGAGTGCGCTGGAGGATGTGCTGGTGCCTATCTACAACTTCCACCGTTACCAGACCGAGGCGGCAGCCAAAATGGTGGGCGGCGTGTACTACAACTACACCGTGCGCGGCGATGGGCAAAAGGCAACGGCCGTGCTGGCCAAGCGCGAGCAGCAAAAAGCACTGGATGCCTTGCTGAAAACCATCTCGCCGGAGGTGCTCGCGCTGCCAGAACCTGTTATTGCGATGATTCCACCACGCGCGCCGGGTTTGCGCAACAACCGCGAGCTGTTTGAGCGCCGCACCGGTGTTACCTTTGACCCGCTGGCGGCAGCGGAGGCATCGGCTAACTTTACCATTTCCCTGCTGCTTCACCCGGAACGCGCCTCACGCCTCGTGGAGCTGGGAGCCCGCAGCAACAGCCTCAGCCTGCAGGACGTGATCGGGCAGTTGATGGACAACACCTGGAAGAGCAAGCGAAAAGACGGTATGGAAGGGCTGGTACAGATGCAGACCGAGCAGATTGTACTCACGCACTTGCTTGACCTGTCGCAAAACGAAAACGCCACTTACCAGGCCCGTGCCCTGGCTACCGCAACCCTCAAGGATTTAAATAATTACTTGGGTCGCCGGTACAACCTTAACCCGCAGGATACTTACCAGTCCCACATCACGTTGGCGCTGGAGCGCCTCACCCGCCCGGTAACCGTAGAGGTGAAGCCCGGCAAAACCCTGGACCTGCCGCCAGGTGCGCCAATTGGAAGCGGGGAGTACATGGGGTGTGAGTAAACCCGAAGTACAAGCCATACCTAAACCGCCTTTTCCTGCTGGAGGGGGCGGTTTATACTTTTATAGGCACTCCTATTACGAAGTCAGGCCTATTGCCAAAAACCAGCCCGGTTTCTATACTTTATCGCCTACCCCTGATTTTTTTATTGTTGCTTGCAGGGAGCTTGCCTCCGCGTCCTATACTTCGCCTTTTCATACAAGCCCTTGCTGCTCTTCTCCGGTGGAGACCACGCGCTACAATGCTTTGCTATTAAAGGCATTACTCCACCTCACAGCTTTCTTATTCTCCTAAAGAGGCTCTGACTAAAGTGCCATACGTAAGCCGCATCTAATGCTTGCACTTAATGCACCTTAAGTATTCTTTATCTAATACAGATTAGATCTAACACACAACATCATAAAAAGGAAATTATAAATTTACCTACATATTCTGTATCTTTGCAAAACAGGCATTCTGACATAGAGATATAAATATTTCAGAAGGGCGCTTTGATAGTATAGTTCAGGCCAACCGGCTTCTTTTGTAAGGCATCATTTCCAACGCCTCTTTCTCTTATACTTCCTGCACCCCTTTCTGTTTTCCGCCAGGCTGTTTTAACCTCGCGCGAAAACCCGGAATTGTAATTTTTCCGATCGCCAAACAGCCGACTTTAGAGCATATCTCGAGGCAGATTATTGTGCTTTGCATTTACCAATTTTAAGTATATATGAAGTTAAGAATAGGAATCATCGGAGCCGGCCCCAGCGGCCTGGCGCAGCTACGCGCGTTTAAATCAGCAGAAATGAAAGGCGAAGCCATACCCGAAATCGTGTGCTTTGAGAAGCAGGCAGACTGGGGTGGCCTTTGGAACTACACCTGGCGCACCGGAGTGGGCAAGTACGGCGAGCCTATCCACGGCAGCATGTACCGCTACCTGTGGTCCAACGGCCCTAAGGAGTGCCTGGAGTTTGCTGATTATACCTTCGATGAGCACTTTGGCAAGCCTATCTCTTCTTACCCGCCCCGCCCTGTGCTGTTCGACTACATACAGGGCCGCGTAAACAAGTGCAACGTGCGCGACTACATCCGCTTTAACACCACCGCCCGCTGGGTAGAGTACAAGGAGGACACGCAGCATTTCTCGGTGGTGCTCGAGGACCTGGCTAACAACAAAACCTATACCGAGGAGTTTGATTACCTGATCGTTGCCTCCGGCCACTTCTCCACACCCAATATGCCGTACTTCGAAGGGATCGAGGAGTTCCCGGGTCTGGTGATGCACGCGCATGATTTCCGTGGGGCAGATATTTTCCGGGACAAGGACGTGCTGCTTATCGGCAGCAGCTACTCTGCTGAGGACATTGGCGTGCAGAGCTACAAGCACGGCGCCCGCTCTGTTACCCTGAGCTACCGCAGCAACCCCATCGGTATGGACTGGCCGGAGGGCATGAAGGAAGTGCCTTTGCTCACCCACTTTGAGGGAGAGGTAGCCCACTTCAGCGACGGCACCCAGGAGCGTTTTGATGCGGTGGTGATGTGCACCGGCTACCAGCACAAATTCCCGTACCTGCCCGACGAACTGCGCCTGAAGACCAAAAACTGCCTCTACCCGGATAAAATCTACAAGGGCGTCTTCTTCAACGAGCTGCCCCAGCTCATTTACCTGGGCATGCAGGACCAGTACTATACGTTCAACATGTTTGATGTGCAGGCCTGGTATGCGCGCGACGTCATCCAGGGCAAGATTCAACTGCCGGAAAAGGAAGAAAGACAGAAGGACATCAACCTGTGGCTAAACAAGGCAGCCGCTAACTGCAGCCACGACGATGAGATTGACTTCCAGACCGAGTACATGCGCGAGCTGATGAACATGACCGATTACCCGACGATTGACCTGGACAGAGTGGCCATGCTTTTCAAGCAGTGGCTCCAGGATAAGGAAGAGGACATTCTCCGCTACCGCGACAAGACCTATACTTCCGTAATGACGGGCACGCCAGCCGCCCAGCACCATACCCGCTGGCTCGACGAGATGGACGACAGCTTCGAGCGCTACATGCAGGAAGCTCCGGTAACAGTGTCTGAGTCAGAACTTGAGCTGGACCAGGTACAGTAAACGCAGTCCGCAGGCAGCTCCGGCCTGTAGTGCAAGTATAATACACGTACGCCCTGCTGAAAATGCTTCAGCAGGGCGTACGTGTATACTATAAACTCTGAATACAGTTAAAGCAGGCTCAGGCCATCCCGTACATCCACCCCCTCAACGTAGGGCTCCAGAATGGCGGCCGCGTTGGCCGAGCGCTTAAACGTGCTGTAAACCTGCACCTCTTCCCCGGCCCACAACTCCACAAACGTGTTGTTTACGGCATACAGGGTTACCTGCCACTGGTTATACTTGCGCTGGGCAAGCACCACCCCGTCGCGGGCTATCACCTCGGCCTGGCTCCGAAACGGAAGCCGCTCAAACATGGAGTGTTCCTGCATAAATTTGGTCTGGATAACTCAGCTATAAATAAGGCCGGCGGGGCGCAATAAGTTTCATTTAAGGTGTCTGAAGCCCATAATTCAAATATTCAGTTTTCAGAATTAAACCATATTGCCTAATTTGCCTCTAAAGGAGGATTTACGCACTAGAGGCTTAAAACACTGCGAAGCCTGATACGGCTCTTGCGGTAGCGGGGCAAAGGTAGCAGGTTCTTGAAACGCATTATCAAACACTAACCCTTATACTTAAAATGATGAAAAAAAGGATGCAAGCCGTTGTACTGTCGCTGCTGCTGTGCGGCAGCATGGTGCAGGTGCAGGCACAAACCCAGGCGCAGACGCAAACGCAGGCCCAGGACCCTGTGATTGCAGCCATCGTGAAGGAGGCGAACGAGAACTCACAGCTGGAAGCTTTAGCACATGAGCTGCTGGATGGCATTGGCCCTCGCCTGGTAGGTACCCCCGAAATGCAGAAGGCCCACGATTGGGCTGTGGCAAAGTATAAAAGCTGGGGCATCGAGGCCCGCAACGATAAGTGGGGCGAGTGGCGTGGCTGGCAGCGTGGCGTAACCCACGTGGACATGGTGCACCCGCGCGTGCAATCGCTGGAGGCCACACAACTGGCCTGGAGCCCATCCACTAAAAGCAAGGGCGTAACCGGTGAGGTAATCATGCTGCCGGACGTACAGGACTCGGTGGCTTTCCAGAAGTGGCTGCCCAATGCCAAGGGCAAAATCGTGCTTATCTCCATGCCACAGCCAACCGGCCGCCCCGACTATAACTGGGAGGAGTTTGCTACCAAGGAGTCGCTGGAGAAAATGAAGAAGGAGCGCGATGCCCAGACAGAGGCCTGGTCGGAGCGCATGAAGAAAACCGGTTACAATGCCCGCACGCTGCCAGGAGCTCTGGAGCAGGCCGGCGCTGCCGCCGTGGTAACGTCCAACTGGTCGCGCGGATTCGGTGTAAACAAGATTTTCGGAGCCTATACCAAGAAAGTACCTAGCATCGACATGGCGCTGGAAGACTATGGCATGCTGTACCGTCTGGCAGAATCCGGCCAGAAGCCGCAGATCCGTATTCAGGCAGAGTCTAAGCACCAGAAAAACGCCCCAACCTTTAACACCATTGCTGAGATAAAGGGCACAGAGAAGCCGGATGAGTACGTAATCCTGTCCGCGCACTTCGACTCCTGGGATGGTGGCACAGGTGCCACGGACAACGGCACCGGCACGATTGTGATGATGGAGGCCATGCGTATCCTGAAGAAACTGTACCCGAACCCGAAGCGCACCATCCTGGTGGGCCACTGGGGCAGTGAGGAGCAGGGCCTGAACGGTTCCCGCGCCTTTGTAGCCGACAACCCGAAGATTGTGGAGAAAACCCAGGCCGTGTTTAATCAGGATAACGGAACAGGCCGCGTAGCCAACATCTCCGGACAAGGCTTCCTGCACTCTTACGACTTCCTGGGCCGCTGGCTGAGCGCCGCGCCCCGCGAGATTACCAGCTCTATTGAAACCAGCTTCCCTGGCTTCCCGGGTGGCGGTGGCTCCGACCACGCTTCTTTTGTAGCAGCGGGCGCCCCTGCCTTCATGCTAAGCTCGCTTAGCTGGTCATACGGCACCTACACCTGGCACACCAACCGCGACACGTACGATAAGATCGTGTTTGACGATGTGCGCAGCAATGCCATCCTGGTAGCCATACTTGCCTACCAAGCCAGCGAGGACCCGGAGTTTGCCAACCGCGAGCGCATCAGGCTGCCTGTAGACCCTAGAACAGGCGAGCAGCGCACATGGCCTGCCCTGAGAGAGCCAACCCGCAAGGGAGGGCTGGATTAATCTCCTAAGACACTAGTTTACATCAAAAGAGGCTACCCTTACCGGTAGCCTCTTTTGATGTAAAAGCTGATAAACCTCAGTTTTAGGGTTGACAAGGGGCATGGTTTTAGCGCGGCTTTTGCGGTACCTTTGTAATGTGGTTATAAATTAGCCGCTTTACCTTTGAGAAGTTACCGCCATGAAGACAATAGTAGTACCGATCGATTATTCCAAGCACTCCCGCAACGCCCTGGGCTACGCCCTGGAGATTGCCAGCTTAACCGGCGCCCAGCTGGTTCTTTTCCATGCCTTCTACCCTATCATGCCGCCACCGGCCAGCCTCGACACGACCGATGTGATCGCTGCCCTGGAAGAGGGCAAAGCCCGATCACTGGAAGATTTCGGTAGAACCACCCTCACCGAACTCGGCAAGGAGAACGGTCGCCTGGATGTATACAAGACCATTGTCATAAAGGCTGGCGCCCGCATGGGAGGTTCTTATGAAATGATCCTGGAGGCCATAAAACGCTATGAGGCGGACCTGGTGATCATGGGGATGCAGGGTGGCGGTGCCATCAGCCAGGCCTTGCTGGGCAGCAACACCATCTCCGTGATGCAGGAGTGTGAGGTGCCTATACTTGCCGTTCCGGAGAACATCCCTTTCAGACCGTTCCGGAAAGTGGTATTTGCCACCAACATGCGCAAGATGCCGCCCACTACCGACCTGGAGCCGCTCCGCAGTTTCCTGCTTCCGTTTGAGCCGGAACTGAAAGTGCTGCACCTCTACCGCAACAACATGCAGCTTGCCACCTTCGACCCAAGCGCGGTGCAGGAGCAAGTGGAGCAGAAACTACAAGGTCTGGCCCTGGATTTCACCTACGATGTCCGGGACAATGTGGCAGAGGGCATCCAGCGGTTTATCCAGGAGCAGCAGGCCGACCTGCTCGTGCTTATTCCGCAGCGCCACAGTTTCCTGGATCGCCTGCTTGATAAAAGTATAACCGGTAAGATCACGGCGCACCCGCAGGTTCCGCTGCTGGCACTGCCCTCTGTCACGCTGAAGAACGCGCAAAACAGCAGCGAAAGTATGGCGGAGGCCTGATGCGGCATTGAAGTACCAACCTTTAGCGGCCCACCAGTGATTGCTTTATGCAACTCACCGGTGGGCTTCTTTCTTTATACTTTACAGGCCCACCACTTGCCACTCCGAAAAGTATAAAAAAGGCCTCTCGGCCTTCCTTTGCCTCAAAACATAAGATAAATGTAGGATTTTGAGCCTCGGGTTGCTTACTTGCAGTTAGAACACTTATTTTCCTACTAACCTGAATCTTAAGTTTTGAATTCTACAAGCCTCTCCTTTAAAGACACCTTTTTTATTGGTCTGTTGCTGTTTGCCGTTTTCTTCGGCGCTGGCAACCTGATTTTCCCTTTATCGCTTGGCCAGGCATCAGGCACTAATTTGTTACCAGCTATTCTGGGCTTTCTTGCCACTGGGGTTGGCTTGCCCCTGTTGGGAGTGATTGCCATCGGTGCTTCCAAAAACGAGGACGTTCAAACCATTTCGGCAAAGGTGCACCCACTCTTCGGTTTGATTTTCCCGGTTGTCATCTACCTGACTATCGGGCCGCTGTTTGCTGTACCCAGAACGGGCACCGTGTCCTACGAGATCGGGATTGCGCCCTTTTTGTCTGAGGACCTGAAAGCTTCCAGGCTCAGTATGCTCTGCTACACAGCTATCTACTTTTTCGTAACCTACTGGCTTTCGCTGAACCCTGGTAAGGTGGTGGACCGTATCGGCAAATTCCTGACGCCGGTGCTGCTGATCATACTCACGGTGCTGCTGGTTAAGAGCTTTGCCGATCCGCTGGGAGATTTTCAGGAGCCGTTGGTTGCCTATGAGGGCGCTCCCTTCTTCAAAGGATTTCAGGAAGGCTACCTGACCATGGATACGATCGGATCCTTCATCTTTGGCCTCATCGTTATCAACGCCATACGCGAAAAGGGCGTAACTAACCCAAGCCAGATTGCCAAAGTATGTACCATCGCAGCCATCATCGCTGCTACCGGGCTAGCCCTGGTATATATTGGCCTGGGCTATGCCGGCGCTACCAGCGTCGACACCCTGGGGCACCTGGAAAACGGAGGCCTTATCATCAGCCAGATTTCTCACCTGCAGTTCGGGGTGTATGGCAAGCTCTTACTTGGCACTGCCATTATTTTTGCCTGCCTTACCACCAGTGTTGGTCTGGTTGTAGCCTGCGCCAGCTTCTTCCGCAAAGTGCGCCCTACTGTTTCCTACAAAACCTATGTCATTGTGCTGTCCATTGTCAGTGCGCTGATTTCGAACGTGGGCCTGACGCAAATTATCTCGTTTTCAGTACCGGTGCTGGTTGCCATCTACCCTACTGTTATCATCCTAATCATACTTACCCTGTTTGGGCCATTCCTAAAGAAAAGAAATGCCATTTATACTTTCGCCGTGCTGTTTGCAGGGGCAGTAAGTATCGTGGACGGCCTGAACGCGGCTGGGCTTGGTTCAACCGCCCTCAACGATTTCCTGTCAACCTACCTTCCGCTGTTTAGCCTGGGCATGGGCTGGCTGCTGCCTGCCATAGTGGGAGGCCTTATTGGGTTTCTGGTTTCGCTGCGCCAGGGTAGCCTTGTGCTGGAGAAGGCATAACGTTAGCCTCTTTTTTCACGAACACCCCGGCGATAAGCCCGTAAGCAATTAGAATCACTGCTCCCTGCTCTACCTGTACCAGCTTTAGTGGCCCGGCTATTTCCGGATAGCAGGCGCAGTTAAGGCAGGAGCTGTTTTTTGATTTTGTAGTAAATTTGTGAATCTATACTTTGTATGATACAAGAGCTCACAAATCCATTTGGTCGGGTATACTTAACCATCGAAACGAACAGGGCTAACAGGTGGATCCATGTAAGGTGGATGGGGTATCTGACAGAAGATAACATTAAGAACGGCGCCAATGCCTATGTGCAGGCGCTGACTGTTGCAGGCTATAACTGTGTGCTGAACGACACCCGCCTGATTATCGGGGGCTGGGACCACTCGCTGGACTGGGTGCAGAATGAGTGGTCGCCCCAGGCTGCCAAAGCCGGGTTAAAGCACTTTGCCATGATAGCCACCCCCGAGACCTTCGGCGGGTCAACGGCTGATACCTTCCACAAAACCGCCAAGCTTTTCGAGACGAAGGTGTTTGACGACAGGAGCGACGCAGAAGCATGGCTCCGGCAATACTCGCTGGGCAAGCAGACCTCTTAATTTTTTGCGCTGCCAGCTAAGTTCACCGCAAAGTATAACCACCGGCACTTGCACAACCCGCATTGGATAGCCCGGCTATTCCCGTACCTTTGCAGGGTTTATTCCCCTGACAAGTGTTTGCTAAATTGGCGGGGATTTATACCTTACAAAGTACCTAACTGAAGCCGGGCGCGCCTATGGAACCCAAACGACTCAACAAATTTATCAGCGACGCAGGCTACTGCTCCCGCCGCGAGGCCGACAAGCTCATTGAACAAGGCCGCGTAACCGTGAACGGGAAACAACCGGAGGTAGGCACTAGGGTAACAGCCCGCGACAAAGTACGCGTGGACGGGAACCTGCTGGAAGTGGATGCCGTGGAACCGGTATACCTGCTGCTCAACAAGCCGCCCGGCATCGAAACCACCACCGACACCTCGCAGAAGGACAACATCATCAGCTTCACCAATTACCCGGAGCGCATTTTCCCGGTGGGCCGCCTGGATAAGGACTCCGAGGGGCTTATCATCCTGACCAACAACGGCGACATCGTCAACAAGATCCTGCGGGCCGGCAACAACCACGAGAAGGAGTACATTGTAACGGTGGACAAGCCCATCAACCAGAGCTTTGTAGAGCGGATGAGCAACGGGGTGCCTATACTTGGCGTGAACACCCGGAAGTGCTTTGTAGAGCAGTTGGGATCCACCAAGTTCCGGATTATACTTACCCAGGGCATGAACCGCCAGATCCGGCGCATGTGCGAGGCGCTGGGCTACGAAGTGCAGACCCTGCAGCGCACCCGTATCATGCATTTGTCGCTGGCGAAGATTCCGCTGGGCCAGTGGCGCAATATGACCGATGCCGAGGTGGCCGAGATGATGCGCCTGGTAGAGCGGTCTTCTAAAACGGGGGAAGAGCCAGGCGCTAAGAAAGCGGCCTCCGGGACCGCCCCCTCCAAGCCCAAAAGCAGCAAGCCACGCAGCAGCTCCTCCACGAGCAGGCCAGGCAAACAGAGTAGCAGCCCCAGAAGTGGCAAAAGCGCTGCTGCCGGCAAGCCAGGCAAATCGAAAAGCTCTGGCAGTGCCAGAGGCGCGCGCGGGGCGGCCAAAAGCGGAAGCAGCGCCGGCCGGGGCCGTACCTCCGCAGGGAAAGGTGGCAGAAGGCGCTAAGCTCCTTTATCAACAACTTTAAGTGGTCACTTCCGGTGCGGCATAGGTAAAGCAAAGCTTTTCCCGTAAGTTTGTTCTCCCAAAACGGCGTAACCAAAGCGGGCAGAACGCACTACATATATACCTGCCCTAAAACGCCACCACATACCATGGAACCAAAACGATTAAATAAATTTATCAGCGACTCGGGCTTTTGCTCCCGCCGCGAGGCTGACCGGCTGATTGAGGAAGAACGCGTGACGGTAAACGGCAAACTGCCGGAGCCCGGCATGAAGGTTTCCGCCAAAGACAAAGTGCGTATAGACGACCAGCTGCTGACCGTGCGGGAGGAGGAGCCGGTGTTTTTGCTCCTCAACAAGCCATCCGGCATGTCGGCCACGGCCGATATGGGCGTGCGCGACAACGTGGTGCGGGCCATCAACTACCCGGCCTCCCTGCAGCCCATCGGCCACCTGGACCGCGACGCAGAGGGCGTGCTTTTCCTGAGCAACGACAGCGAGCTGGTACGCAAAATAACGAAGGCCGATAACAAGTATGAGAAGGAGTACATCGTTACGGTAGACAAGCTCATCAGCCAGGACTTTATTGCCAAACTGATTGGCGGGGGCGAATCGGAGAGCGGCGAAAAGCTGCAGAAAACCTTTATTGCCAAGGAGGGATCCACCCGTTTTAGAATCATACTCAGGCCCAACACCAACCACAACATTAAAAGGATGTGCGAGGATTTGGGGTATAAAGTAGTGCACCTGCAGCGGGTAAGGATAGAGAATTTTACGCTGGCCAAACTCCCGAACGGCCACTGGCGCAAGCTTAGCCCCGCCGAGGTGGAAACCCTGGCAAGTATAACCAGCAGCCGTGGCAGCAAAAGCCAGACGGCAGCTTTTTCTGAAAAAAGCGGTGGCAGAGACGGGAAGAGCCGGCCTAAAACCTTTGAAGGAAGCGGCCCGCGCCTTGGCAAAAGCAAACCAGGTGGCAGCACTGCCAAAAGAACGGCAGGCCCTAAAGCAGGCGGTGGCCCAGGAAGCTCCTACGGAAGCGGTACTAGCGGCAGAAAAAGCAGCCCCGGCAAAGGTCCCACCAAAACAGGTGGCAGAGGTGGCGCCTCGGGCACTAGCGCCCCTACCAGAAAAAGCACTACAGGTAAGGCCCCCGCTCCCAAAGGCCGCAGCGGAAGAACCCGCTAAGTATAAGTATAAGTATAAAGTATAAAACACGCAGCCCCTGCTACACCAAAATATAGTAGGGGCTGCGTGTTTTATAACTCTCTAACTTTCTAACTCTTTAACTTTCTGACTCTCTAACTCCTCAACTCTCCCAGCTTCCCATTTTGCCGGCCTGGTAATCGCGGAAAGCTTGGTGGATTTCCGCTTCTGTGTTCATAACGAAGGGACCGTGCGCCACCACCGGCTCGTTGTACGGTAAGGCATGGCCAAAGAGGATATAGCTATCTTCCAACGCCTCTACCTCTACCTGCTCCCCTTCATTGGTGAACTCCACCAGGTGCAGTTTCTCTACTGTATCGCCGTTTACATTTACCGAGCCGCGCACCACGTAGAAAAAGATGTTGCGTGCCGCCTCTACCGAAGTAACGAAGGAACCGCCGTGCTGCATTTCTATACTTGCCATGTGGATGTCGCTCAGCGATGGAATTGGCCCCTTGGTGCCGCGCCAGTTGCCGGAGATCACATTCACTTTTACTTTGCCTTCATCCTCACTTACAACAGGTATACTTTCCTTTTGCAGCCCGATGTACTTCGGATCCGTCATTTTATACCTGGCAGGCAGGTTAAACCAGAGCTGCAGAATCTCCATCGAGCCACCCTCCTGCTTAAATTTTTCAGAGGATACCTCCGCATGAATCAAGCCACGCCCGGCTGTCATCCACTGCACGCCGCCGGCCTCAATCACATCCTTCCCGCCACCAGTATCTTGGTGCATAATGTCGCCATCAAGTATAAACGTGAGCGTTTCGAAGCCCCGGTGCGGGTGTGGCCCGAAGGGCAGGCCCTGGTTGCCCGGCTGGTATACCTGCGGACCGTGGTGGTTCAGAAACAGGAAGGGGTCGATGTAGTTGACAGTGTTGGTGGGTAGAGCCCGGTAGGTTACCAGGTCAGCAATGGGAGCGCTAATGGCTTTGTGTTTCTTTTTGATTTTCCTCATCAGATTCTTTCATGTAGGTACACTAAAGTATAAACCAAAGCAACGGGGTACAAGTTATGCGGGATTTATACTTTGCGGAAGCTTAATTCAGCGAGTGGATGAATGCTTATACCTTGGTATACCCATTCCACTGCCCTTCTTATATGCTAATACTGTTTCATTCTCTTTTTTGTCATCCTGTAAGGATCCTGGTAGCGAGTAGTATAGGTTTAACCTCCCTTCCAACAGGTTTCTTAACAGAATGACAAATGGTTTGGATTTATTGAAAGCAGAGTGAAACAGCCCCACTTCTTAAATGGCGATGGCCTGATACAGCGCCTCTTTTATACTTGCTTAATTAGAAGCAAACAAATCGGAAGACAGGTAGCGGTCGCCGCGGTCGCAGATGATGCAGACTACTACGCCTTCGTCCAGTTCTTCTATCAGCTTGGTAGCCACATGCACCGCACCGCCGCTGCTCATGCCGGCAAACACACCCTCCTCCCTGGCCAACCGTCGGGTCATGGCTGTGGCTTCGTCCTGGCTTACATCGATGATGCGGTCCACACGCTCGGGTTCAAAAATCTTGGGCAGGTACGCCTCCGGCCAGCGCCGGATACCCGGGATCTGCGATCCCTCCACAGGCTGAGCCCCTACAATCTGCACCTGCGGGTTCTGCTGTTTCAGGTAGCGCGACACGCCCATGATCGTACCCGTCGTCCCCATGGAAGAAACAAAGTGCGTTACCTCCCCACCGGTGTCGCGCCAGATCTCAGGGCCTGTGGTGCGCACATGTGCCAGGTAATTATCGGGGTTGCCAAACTGGTTCAGCACCAGGTATCCACCCTGCTCCACCTGCTCCGCCACATAGTCTATCGCCCCTTCCATCGATTTTTCGGCGGGCGTAAGTATAACCTTGGCCCCGAAGGCCTCCATCGTCTGCACCCGCTCTTTGGTGGCGCTGGCAGGCATCACCAACTCAATTTCCACTTCAAACAACCTGGCAATCATAGCCAGGGCAATGCCGGTGTTGCCGCTGGTGGCCTCAATCAACTTCATGCCGGGCTTTAGCTCCCCACGGTCCAGCGCCCCTTTAATCATGCTATAAGCAGCCCTGTCTTTCACGCTGCCGCCGGGGTTGTTGCCCTCCAGTTTGGCAAGCAGTTTAACGCTTGGTTTTGGGTTGATTTGGGTGAGCTCCACCAGCGGAGTGTTGCCTATAAAGTCGAGTAGTTTAGCCATTGCTTTGTTTGTATCAGCAGGAAAACCATCAACCGGTGCAATGGTTCACACAAGTTTTCTACCGGTAAGGAGATACCCTGGTTATACTTTAAAAGGGTGCTGCTTTGAAACTAGCAGCCTTAAGGTTGCTTTTTCAGTAGGTTCAGCAGTTCTTCGGCAACGCCCTCTGAGGAGGCCGGGTTCTGGCCCGTAATCAGCAGCCCGTCGCGAACCACATGAGGCTGCCAGTCGTCCACCTTAGAGTATATACCGCCGAGCTCCTGCAACTCGTCCTCCACCAAAAAAGGCACGACCTCGCTCAGCTTCACGGCCTCCTCCTCGGAGTTGGTGAAGCCAGTTACCTTTTTGCCTTTTACCAGTGGTTCCCCGTTGGCATTTCTGGCCTTGGTAAGTACCGCCGGGGCGTGGCAAACGGCCGCCACAGGCTTCTTCTGCTTGGCGAAACTCTCAATCAGCCTGATGGATTCCTCGTTGTTAGTCAGGTCCCAGAGCGGACCGTGGCCTCCCGGATAAAACACGGCATCAAACTCGTCCGCATTCACCTCGCTTAGCTTTCTGGTGTTCTGCATCTTCTCCAGCAGTTCTGTATCCTGGTAGTAGCGCTTGGTGGCGTCGGTTTGGGCACCGGGCGCCTCGCTGCTGGGGTCAATGGGGGGCTGCCCTCCTTCCGGCGACGCCAGGACTACCTCAACACCCGCATCGGTCAGCACATAGTAAGGCGCGGCAAATTCTTCCACCCAAAAGCCGGTCTTCTTGCCGGTAGTACCCAGTTCTGCGTGGGATGTCAATACAAATAATACTTTCATAGCTTGTTTATTAGTGGTTACTAGGCCTGTTTATACGTTGTTACCTTAGTCGTTGGTCATCCTCGCCAGAGCTATACTTTTACCGGGCGGTCACGCGCCATACGGTGTTGCCATCATCGTCGGCTACCAGGAGCGAGCCATCGGGCAGCTCGGCCACGCAAGCGGGACGGCCGTATACTTCGTTCTTTGCCGCATCCGCTATAAAACCGGTCAGGAAATCCTCGTAGCTTCCGGTAGGCCTGCCATTCTGGAACGGCACGAATACCACTTTGTAGCCGGAAAACTCGCTGCGGTTCCAGGAGCCGTGCTGGCCTACGAAAGCGCCGTTTCTATACTTCTCCGGAAACTTGTTGCCCTTGTAAAATGCCAGCCCCAGGGAGGACGTATGGGAGCCCAGCGGCAGATCCGGCACGATTGTTTTCTGAACCAGGTCAGGCCGCTCGCCTTTGCGGCGCGGGTCTTCGTTCTGCCCGAAGTAGGCATACGGCCAGCCATAGAAACCGCCTTCCTGCACGCTGGTTAGGTAGTCGGGCACCAGGTCATCGCCCAGGTTGTCGCGTTCGTTGACGGCTGTCCAGAGGGTGTTGGAGCCGGGAGCCCAGTCCATGCCCACCGGGTTGCGCAAACCGCCGGCGTAAATGCGCTCGCCGCTGCCATCCGGGTTAATCTCAAGTATAGCAGCCCGTCGCTCCTCTTCCTGCATGCCATACTCGCCTACGTTGCTGGCAGAGCCTACTGATACATAAATCTTGGAACCGTCCGGGCGGGCAATCAGGTTACGCGTCCAGTGGTGGTTATAGCCGCCAGCCGGCAGGTTCAGAATCTTCTCCCCTTGCCCTGTAATTTTGGTCTGGCCCGCCTTGTAGGAATAGCGCAGCAGCCCGTCGGTATTGGCCACGTAGAAATAGTTGTTGAGCACCAGCATGCCGTAGGGCTGATTCAGGCCCGTCAGAAACACCTCGCGCAGCTCGGGTTTGCCATCGTTGTTCGTATCACGGAAAATGGTTATTTGGTTGGCGCTCTTCTCCTTATCATCCGACTCCACCACAAAAATATCGTTGTTAGGGGCCACGTAGATGTAGCGCGGGTGTTTCAGGTCGCCGGCAAATTTGGTAACGGTAAAACCAGCCGGTGCAGTTGGGGTTTTGCCCGCCGGCCAGCCAATGGCTTTGCTTCTTTTCTCGGCACGGTGCGTGGTATCCGGTGACGGCAGCTGCACGTTGGCATTGTTTTGATGCAATAGGGAGTCAGTGGATCCGGTGGCACCAGCTACTGCCGTGGTATCAGAGTCTCCTTCCTCCACCGTCCGTGCGGACTCGGAGCAGCTGAATAAGGTTATACTTCCAAGCAAGGCTACCAGCAAAACGTATAGATGCGTTATTTTCATAGTCAGGTTAGTTGTTTGGTTTTTTTAGGTAATTCCTATAAGGCGTGTTTGCCTTAGCGATAAAAATCACATTATTTTTAATCCGTCTGGAGGAAGCCAGGCAAGGAAGCAGCTGTCATTTTACCCACGCTCTGTAGGCCTTCAAAGGCACACCATCTCCCCTGACGCATTTTCCGGAAAGCCAATTCCTGCTGCCTTTTTACACTCGTATACTGTAGTGACAATCAATTATTTATTGCACCTTAACCAGTCGTATTGGCAGCACCCCCATCCCCCAAGCCCATTGCTGTGTTAGGGTGCATGTTTAAAAAAGGGAGGCCGATATGGTGGAGGAAATTAACATTCAACAACTGAAGGCAAGTATGCGGGGCGCTGTGCTACAGCCCGGCGAAAGCGGCTACGACGAGGCCCGCAAAGTATACAACGCCATGATAGACAAGCGCCCCCGCCTCATTGCCAGGTGCGAGGACGTGGCCGATGTAATCTACGCCGTAAACTTTGCCCGCGAAAACAACCTGCTGGTGGCCATCAGGGGCGGCGGGCACAACGGCGGCGGGCTGGGCATTTGCGACGACGGCCTGGTGATTGACCTGTCGCATCTGAACGGGGTGCAGGTGAACCCGGAGAAGATGACGGTGCGGGTGGAAGGCGGCTGTACCTGGGGCAAAGTAGACCACGCTACGCATGCCTTTGGCCTGGCAACACCCAGCGGCATTATTTCCACCACCGGCGTAGGCGGGCTTACGCTCGGGGGCGGCATCGGGCACCTGACACGTGCTTATGGCTTAACCATTGATAACCTGCTGGAGGCGGATGTGGTGCTGGCCGACGGCAGCCTGGTAAAAGCAAGCGAGACAACCCATGAAGATCTCTTCTGGGCCATTCGCGGCGGCGGCGGCAACTTTGGCGTCGTAACCTCCTTCTTGTTTAAACTGCACCCGGTAAGTATAGACTATGGCGGCCCGATGATGTGGGAGCTGGACCAGGCGAAGGAGGTGATGCAGTGGTGGCGCGACTTCATACTGGAGGCACCAGAGGATTTGAACGGCTTTTTCGCCTTCGTACAGATACCACCCGTAGCACCTTTCCCAGCCGAACATCATAACAAGATTGTAGGCGGTGTGGTGTGGTGTTATACCGGGGATCCGGAAAAAGTGGAGCAGGTCTTCGGCCCCATCCGAAGTATGGCTCCCCAACCTATCGTTGATTTGGTGGGCCCGATTCCGCACCCGGCCTTGCAAAGTATGTTCGACCCGCTTTACCCGCCCGGCCACCAATGGTACTGGCGCGCCGACTTTGTAAAAGAGATCAGCGATGAAGCTATTGATCGCCACCTGGAGTTTGCCCGCAAACTACCAACGCCACAATCCACCATGCACCTCTACCCCGTCAACGGCGCCGCGCATGAACTGGGCAAAGATGCCACGGCCTGGAGCTACCGCGACGCCAACTGGGCGCAGGTCATCGTCGGTGTAGATCCCGATCCGGCCAACAAGGAAAAAATTACTACCTGGACAAAGACCTACTTCGATGCCCTACACCCTTACTCAGCGGGTGGCGCGTATGTTAATTTTATGATGGAGGAAGGGGACGAGCGCATCCGGGCCACGTACCGCGACAATTATGACCGGCTGGCGCACATCAAGTATCAGTATGACCCAAATAACCTGTTTAAGGTAAACCAGAACATCAAGCCGGCGGTACCGGCTTAGGTATGCAATCAGGGGTTCTCCGGGCAGAGTGGCTCCATTGAAAGTATGGCAAAGGGGTGACAGGCGCTGTACTTCCTGCAGCGGTTTTTGTACCTTTGCAAGTATAAAAGCCATACCTTGGAACAGCCCATCCGCAAGATCATCCACATCGACATGGACGCCTTTTTTGCCTCCGTGGAGCAGCGCGATAACCCCGAGCTGCGCGGCAAGCCTGTGGCCGTGGGAGGCTCCAAAGCGCGGGGCGTGGTGGCCGCAGCCAGCTACGAGGCCCGCAAGTATGGCGTGCATTCGGCATTGGCTTCCAAAATAGCAGCCCAGCGTTGCCCCCAGCTTATCTTTGTGAAAGCCAGGTTTGACGTGTACAGTGCCGTGTCGCGGCAGATACGGGAGATTTTCTACTCCTACACCGACCTGGTAGAGCCGCTCTCGCTCGACGAGGCCTACCTGGACGTGACGGAAAACAAAATCGGTATGCCCTCAGCCAGCATCATCGCCAAAGAAATCAAACAGCGGATTCTGGAGGAAACAGGCCTTACGGCCTCGGCAGGCGTGTCGTTCAATAAGTTTCTGGCCAAGATTGCCTCCGACATGAACAAGCCCAACGGCTTTACGCTCATCACGCCGGATAAGGCCGAGGAAGTGGTGGCAGGCCTGGAAATTGAGAAGTTTCATGGTATTGGCAAGGTAACCGCGACCAAAATGCAAAGTATGGGCATCCTGACCGGGGCTGACCTGCGCCAGCGCACAGAGGAGGAACTGGTACGCCACTTTGGCAAAGTGGGCCGCTACTATTTCCGCGTAGCCCGCGCCCAGGACGAGCGCGAAGTACAACCACACCGCATCCGCAAGTCCATCGGATCGGAGCGCACCTTTGATAACGACCTGACAGAGGAGGACGACATGCTGGAGCGCCTGCAGCACCTCTCCGAAGAAGTGGCCCAGGACATGGCCCGCCTGCAGGCTACCGCCAAAACCTTGACGCTCAAGATAAAGTACTTCGATTTTACGTTGAACACCCGCAGCAAAACCTACCTGAGCGAGTTCAGCTCCACCGATGCCATTTATACTATTGCAAGAGAACTTCTGCGCATGCCGCAACTGCCGCCCTACCCGGTGCGCCTGCTGGGCATCTCTGTCTCCAGCCTCACTTACCAGCACGACCGCCTGCGGGAGGGGTACCAACTGACGCTGGAGTTGTAGGGGAGAAGTGGGTCCAACCACCCTATACAAGTATAAACCAGTCCTAAAAACAGGGTTTAGCTTTTACAGCACCGGGTCCAACCACCTTTGCCCCTCCTTGGCTAAGGCTACGATTAGGACCCAAGTCCATTGCTGCTTCAAGTTTACAACTTGGAGCTATTTTGGGCCAGTTTTCAACTGGCGTACGTATAACATGCCCGCTATAAGTACGCGCTCGAACTGAGAATAAGCCTCGTTGGTACTCCGGGCTGGAAACCTAAAGTATAAAAATGCCGCTGCTATAGTGGTCTCCAAAGCGTATCCCCTACAAAACAGGAGAGAGTTGTACTCGTCTCTTTTTGTTATCCTGAAAGGATCTTGTAGGAAGAAGGGTAAAGCCGTGGCTACTGGTGAAGTATAGTTTTCATAGTTATTGTATTCCGACCACCCATTTCCCCTTAACGCTACGCTCTCAAGCTTCAAGCCATCGCTTTCTAGCTTTAGGCTAAAGACCTCGCGGTGTCCTCAGGTCCCGCGAGCGTCTGGTGCGGGCTATACTTTGTCTGCATCAGGATTTGCAGGATTTTGGGATGAGCAGGATTTCTGCCGTGCCGGGTCCAACCACCCCTTTATCCCCTCAGAGCTACGCTCGCTACCTTCGAACTCCCGTTCTCGGTAGTCTAAGGAGGGGAGCCTGTAGTTACGGTTGCTGAAGTATAAATTCCATAGCCTCCGTTCTCGCGCGGACAGGTCGCGACCTGTCCCTACCAAGTATAAACCCATACCAGCCCCTCCGAGGAGGGGAATTCTCAGCAGGCGATTTGCATTCCCTGCCCCTTCAAAGGGGGACTTTAGTTATTATGTTCTACCGAAACTGTCCCCTTGAGGACAAGTGAGACAAGAGTCGAAACTTGCGACCAGAGCTCAATAGGGGTGTTTACTTTTAGCGAAAACTTTTACCACTGGCTTTACACCCCTGTAGTCCCCTCAAGGGGACAGTAGTAATTGCCGTAGCTATCGATTCCGTTCCCAGCCTTGGGGTCGAGCGCCTCGAGAGGCTCCGGTGCCGAGCGACAGCGAGGCAGCCCGAGGTACGAGGGCAGGAAGCGAAAGCAGCGCGATACCCTTATCGAGGGCCCCTACCCCCAAGGCGAGGCCCCCCGGCCTGGGAGGGAGCCAAGTTGGAGATGCAACGATAGGTTGGTGGGAACTAGAGGAATAGTGGTGGTTTGAAAGGATAGCTTGGTTTAAGTGGAAGGAAGCAGCGGCTAGGGAAGTATAAACCGTAAATTATAAAGTATAGCCAAAGTATAAGTGTGGCTCTTCAAGCCAGTTGATTTACAAACCCAACATCATACATAGGCACGGGTTGCAAACCCGCGCCAGCAAGTGGCCTGCAAGTGAATGGAAGTATAGCTAAGTGAAAAGCATAGCCAAAGTATAAAAGTATGGCTTACGCGGACTAAGAAGTCCGCAGCAGAGCAGGTTCCGGACAAGGATGTCCGGAACAGCGTAAGCAACTACTCTAACTTCAATTCCCGCCGTAGCGACTCATCCTCATTTCTGTTCTTGGTCCAGTAATCCGTTATCATTTTAGCTTTGCGGGTGGCACGGCTGGTTTCCTCCTGCCCGTTTTTCAGCTTATGTACCTCTTCCCAGCCGGCAATTTCGTAGGGAAAGGCCGTCGTATAGAAAATGCGCAGGATGCGCGGATAGGTTTTATAGGTTACCTCGAGCACCTTCAGGTTAGCCGCCGGCATGCCGCCCATGCTTTCCCGGGCCTCTATGATTTCGATGTCAGCCTCCTGCGCTTTCAGCGGCTCATGCGTCAGGCGCTGGTCCAGCAGGGCCGGGATGAGGCTTACCTCCCCCTTGGGCACCAGGTCAGGATTCATACGCAGCACGGTCCAGAGGTTATCTTCCGGAACAGCATCGAGGGTGAAGTGCTGGTCGCTTTCCTGCTCGAAGTAAGAAAACAGCCGGGCATCATACTTGCCGCTCTTGCGGTTTAACTGCGTAAAGGTCTGCCCGCACCATTCCTGCACGCTGGCCGTCACCTTCACGGCCGGAACATGGTCGTAGACGGGCGTAAAGACGGAGAGCATCATCGAGTACGGGTAAATGCCGGTCACGAACTTCTTGGTGAGGTTCAGCTTCAGCACCTTCTGCGCGTCGTCTTCATTGGCCTCCGGGTTATCGAGCTTTACCTGGTTCTTTCTGGAGAAATCCTCAGTCACAAAAATCAGCACCGCCTCTCCGTCACGCTTCTCGCCGTAGCGGTACTGCTCTAAATTATAGGAGTTGATTTCCGCCTTCCCTTGAAACCAGTAGGCGCCAAAGGCATCGTAGTCCATGTTGCGGGAGCCACCCGATGTGCAGCCGGCTAAAAGTATAAACAGGGAAAGGTACAGGAGCTTTTTCATCGTGGTAATTTAAGGGCTTTGAGCAAAGTGCCTCTATGTAATTTATACTTTGAGTTCGAAAGAAAGAGCACAAGCGGACGCTTTCGCAATGCAAAATTTCATACTTCAGGCACCCGCTGCAGCACCTGGTTCAGCCGGTTTTTCAGCACATCCAAGGACTCCATGCCATCCAGTTCCTCCGCCGTCAGCAGCACCTCCACCTTGCTATTCTGCTGCAGGGCCACCAGTGGGTATTTGTTGTACACCTCCGTGTGCTCCCACTCATTCTTATAGATAAACTCAAACTCGTAAGGCAGTGTTTTCAGGTACTCCGCCCACTCCGGAAACATGGTGTAGTTGCCGTAGGTCAGGGCACAGAGGCTGCAGGGGTAGGTTTTGGGCGAGATAATCTTGTGCGCGAAATCAACCAGCTTGTTAAAGAAGCCTGTCTCGGCATTGTATACGAAAAGCAGTTTTGGCGGCATGGCTCAGGCGTGTTTGTAAGAACGTACGGAATGATAAAAAACGAGCAGGTACCCCACCGCCAGCATGCTGTGGAAAATGAGCATCACATACTCTCCTTGCACCACACTCCAGGTAGCTACAGCCAGGAACAAAAGCCCCAGCAAGCCCTCCAGATAAGTAGTAAGGGGCATTTTCAGGTGAAGGTAAAAGTTCTCCTGCCAGGTATGTTTTCGCGCCTCCAGGTTAAACTTCGGGGTGCGGATAAAAGGGGATTTGCGGCCGGTCCAGCCCTCCCACACCGCCACGGCATTGTGCAGCGCCATCCCCATCGACACCGACAGGAACAACGGGTAGTACAGCACAAAGCCAACAACACGGTTCCTACCTGTGGCCTTGCCCAGGGCATCGGCCTGAAAGTATACCAGGCTGATCACCACAAAACTCAGCAACATCACCCTTGCTACCTCCAGAGCTTCAGGGGGCAACTGGTGGTTTACCTTCGCCCAGAGCAGCGGTATACTGGCCAGCGAGGCCAGCAGCACCGCCACAAATACGGCGCTATTGAGCAAGTGCGCCAACGCGTGGTACTTGGTTTTAGCAGATTTTCCGGAGTTTAACACAGAGCCCAAATGCTTTACAGCCACCTCTGCTCCGCCCTTGGTCCAGCGGAACTGCTGCGACTTCAGCGCGCTCATCACGGGCGGCAGCTCCGCCGGAGACTCCACCTCGGGCAAGTATAAAAACTGCCAACCCTTTAGCTGGGCGCGGTAGCTCAGGTCCAGGTCTTCGGTCAGGGTATCGTCCTGCCAGTTGCCGGCATCCAGAATGGTGGTTTTGCGCCACACGCCGCCTGTACCGTTAAAGTTGATGAAGGCGTGCTGGCTGTTGCGGCCCACCTGCTCGATAAAGAAGTGCGCATCCAGGGCCAGGGCCTGCAGCCGGGTAAGGATGGAGTAATCCATATTCAGGTGCGTCCAGCGGGTTTGCACCATGCCCAGCTCGGCGTTGGAAAAGTATGGAATGGTCTGTTTCAGAAAGCCGGGTTGTGGGGTAAAGTCTGCATCAAAAATGGTGATAAACTCCCCTTGGGCTAGTTCCAGGCCATACTTCAGGGCGCCTGCCTTAAAGCCGCTGCGGTCGGGGCGGCGGATGTGCTGCAGGTTCAGGTGTGGGTACCGGGTAATCGTTTCCCGGATGATGTCCGTGGTCTCGTCGTCGCTGTCGTCGAGCAGCTGAATTTCCAACTTGTCTGCAGGATAATCCAGGGCGGCCACGGCATCGATGAGGCGCTCCACCACATACTTTTCGTTGTACACCGGCAGCTGCACCGTTACCGGAGGCCATACGTCTGGGGCAGGCGGCGCTGGCCTATTGCCCTGCTTGCGGACCTGCCGGAAGCGGTACAACAGGTGCGCCTGCGCGACGCTGTATAAAAGTATAAACAGCATGGCAAGCCCGTAAACCAGCAGGCAAAGTATAAGCAGTAGGTTCATTAATTCAGCACTTTGATGGATTCATTTCCGGTCAGGAAAGGAATGTCGGTGATGCGGCCCTGCTCCGGCCCGTTTTCCAGTTTCAGGACACCACGGGGGCACACGCTGGCGCAAATACCGCAGCCCACACAGGAAGCCCGTACAATGTTTTGTCCCCGCTGCGCATACCAGCGCACATCAATGCCCATTTCGCAGTAGGTAGAGCAATTGCCGCAGGAGATGCACTGGCCCCCGTTGGTCGTGATGCGGAACCTCGATTTATAGCGCTGCACGATACCGATGTAGGCGGCCAGCGGGCAGCCAAAACGGCACCACACGCGGTTGCCCATCAGCGGGTAAAAGCCCACACCCACCACCCCGGCAAAGGCAGCCCCTATCAGGAAGCCGTACCACTGGTGCAGCATGTCAGTGGACTGCTTCAGAAGTGCAAATTCGGTAAAATAATTGGCAATGGTCAGCAAGGTGATGACAGTGATGATAACAAGTATGGGGTACACCATCCAGCGTTCCACTTTCCAGGCTTTCAGGGACTTGTCGGAGAGGTGGCGGTAGGGGTCGCCGGCGGTTTCGGCCAGGCCGCCGCAGCCACACACCCAGCTGCAGTACCAGCGCTTGCCATAGAAATAGGTAAACAGCGGCACGGCCACTATAATCAGGAGTATCCCCCAGATAAACAGGAACAGGCCCGCGCTGCCGCTGCCCAACATGCTGGCTACGCTATACTCAAAGAAAAAGTCGTAGTCGAGTGGCCAGATGTTTTTCAGGTCGTACCAGGGCAAATTCAGCACGACCAGTATCTCCGGAATCAGGAAAGCAAAGCTTAGCTGGAAAAACATCACCGAGGCGGTGCGCAGCAGCTGGTAGTTGTTGCCTTTATACTTGCGGAACATCCGCACGCCCATCACCAGAATAGCCAAGGTATAAATCGTACCATACAAAAACCACTGACTGGCCGGACCTCCGGACAAAGTATAACTTAGCGGGTCCACCAGCAGGGCCCAGTTCACGATATACTCCGGGTACCAGTAGAGCAGTACATAAATGGCGGTTAAGTACACGCCAATCGTTATCCCCACTACGCCACGTGATTTGTTTGAGGAGAACATGACGCCGTTATTCTTCACGCCGGCCGGCTCGCCCCGGTACTGCGGCAAGATGTAGAGCAGCGCGCCGGCTGCCCCCACTATAATCGTCAGGAAGAGCAAAAGGAGCTTGTTGTTCTCCACAAAGCCCTGACTGGCTACTCTGGCGAGAGCAAAGGCATAGTCGTCCCAGATGACGCGGTCCCACTGCTGGCTGCGCTGCTGCTCCTCATTGTAGTTATCCAGAAGGCGGTTAAAGTCGGTGGCGAAGCTGAAGCTGGACGAATAAGTTTCACCCAACATTGGCTGCAGCTCCTGCCGCAGCACCTCCACATGCTCTTGCTTCACCGACTCCTGCAGCTGCGCCTCCGTTAGCCGGAACTGCCCCATAAACAGCAATGCGTTAAAGAGCAGCAGCGCTAGCAGGAAAATACCCAAGCCTAATTTCTGTATCGCCTTCATACTTTAATCTACCTCCAAAAGTAGGACAGCAGTCCTTTCTTTTCTTTCTTTTCCGGCTCCAGATTCGTGCCGAATTGCTCATTATAGGCCTGCAACATTTCGCGGTGATGCCTGTCAGAAAACTCCGGGTCGAAGTTAGCCTGGTCTAGCTTTACCAGCACCTGTTCCACCGTCCAGTTTTCCCGCAGCGCCTGGTCGAAAAACTCGTGGCGCAGGCGCAGGCCCAGGCCGTTTACCCCGTGCAGGCGTTTATCTTCTCCATTAAACACAGCCCGGAAAGCGATTATACCGTCGGCATGCTCCCAATAAAACGAATCTACCGGCTGTTTCCAGCGGTTTGGTACCATGCCGTACGTCTGGTACTCGATGTCGAAGAACTTGGCCGAGTTGAACCAGGGACCGGGGTTATACTTGACAGGCTGGTGCGTGAGGCTGTGGGCCAGTGTTTCGCCGTGCATGCGCCCGGTGTACCATACCTGTTCTATACTTTGGCGCTGCGGCACCGGCACGCGGTACTCGGCACAGTCGCCAATGGCAAATACATTAGGGATATTGGTGGCAAAATGCTGGTCTACCAAAATGCCCCTGTTTACCACCAGCTCCGTGTTGCGCACCAGGTCGATGTTCGGCTGCACACCTACCGCCAGCCCCACAAACTGACAAGAAATCTCCTCTCCTGCCGTCGTCACTACCGCACTCACCCGACCAGTGCCATCATCGCGTATCTCTTTCAACTCAGTATTCAGCCGCAGGTCCACGTGGTGTTCGCGCAGGTGCCGCATCACCAAATCCGACTCTTCTTTGGGAAGTATACTTCGCCAGAAGCCCTCTTCCCGCACCAGAAAAGCGACTGGTATATTGCGGCTCAGCAGCATTTCGGTCATCTCCACTCCTATCAAACCACCCCCCACTACCACAGCGTGCTGGCAGTTAGCAGTGTTGTCGTTCATCATCTGCAAATCCTGGTACGAATACAGCCCCTGCACCCCCTGCAGCCCCTGTCCGGGCCAGTCAAACTTGTTGGGTTTCGAGCCCAGCGCCAGAATCAGAATATCATACGTGAGTGGCTCCTGTTGCTGTAGCTGCAGTTCCTTTTGCTCAAAGTTTATACTTGTTACCCAGTCGTGCACGAGGTGGAGGCGGTTTTTCTCCCAGAACCAATCTTCATAAGGCTTGGTATGCGCATAGGTCATGTGGCCCATAAAGATGTACATGAGCGCGGTGCGGGAGAAGAAATGCTCTGTTTCACCGGAGATGATAGTGATGTGTGCCTCGCTGTCGCGCTTGCGGATGTGGCGCGCGCAGGTGATACCCGAAATGCCGTTGCCGATAATGACAATGCGGCGCCCCGGGGTCCGGATGCAAAAATCACCTGTTGCGTGTGGCTCTCTCATCGAATAGCGCGGCAGAAGTATGACTGCCTACTCAAATTTACCTTAATTTCCCTGTTGCTGCTGTATATTTATACAATAAAGAAGAATAGGTGGTGTTTTGTTGGAGGTTTTTAGTAATAGAATGGGGAGTTATGCTTTATATTATCTGCCCTGCCTGGCGCAAGCGTCCGTTTGTGCCCTCTAGTAGCCGCTGCTTCCTTTAGTTTGAACCAAGCTATCCTTTCTAGCTTCCGTTCATCCTCCAGACTAACATACCTACCGTTGCATTTCTGGCTTTGGAGCTCTCAAGCCCGAGAGGGCTCGTTTTCCTGCTCGGCGCTGGGAGCTTTTCCTGCCCTCGTACCTCGGGCTGCCTCGCTGTCGCTCGTCACCGGAAAAACTCGCATAGGCGCCTCACAGAAAAACTGGGAACAGGTTCGATAGCCGCTGCTAACGGAGCTTGAATCAAACACCCTCCCCTGTTTTTAGGGGAGGGCTGGGGTGGGGTAAAAATTCCCCGCCTTAGACAAGGAGGGGCCAGGGGTGGTTGGACCCGGCTCTACCCCACCAACTCCCCACCCAGAACCAATATCGAATTAACCCTATATTTGTAGGAACATTTTGCAGGGATTCCTGTAAAGTATAGGAGTTGAAGTCTGCACACGCACATACCGCTGTTTTGCTGTTTACCCGTACCCCTTCCGAAGAGGCGCAGGTAAAACGCTTTTGCCACAACCGTAGCAAAAGCGAAGCTATCGCAGCAAAGCTCATCGACCATACCCGGAAATTAGTGCAGCAGGCAGGGCTCCAACTGGTAATTATCGATTCTTCGCGGCAGCAAGGCCATACGTTTGGCGAGCGGCTGCACCATGCTTTCAGCCAGACTTTTGCACAAGGGTATGAGCAGATTATCTGTCTCGGTAACGATACGCCAGGCCTGACACCAGTCACATTACGTGCCGCAGCCGAAGCGCTGCAGGAACAGGATTTCGTGTTCGGGCAGGCAACAGACGGGGGTGTGTATTTGATGGGGATGCACTGCCATACGTCGCCGCTACTGGATTTCTCGGCCATCTCCTGGAACACCTCGCTCGTATTTGAGGAGCTCTGCGAGCAAACAGCTGCAGCCACCACCGCTATACTTGCGCCCATACTTGCGGATGCCGACAATGCTGAGGACATCCTGGTGCTGAGTGTGCAGCATACCCTAGGCAAATTGGCCGCCTGGCTGCGTGAGCTGCTGTTTGCTGTCAGATTATTCTTTACAGCTTATACTTCCTGCACCCCACAAACCACACCTGTTGCCACCGGACTGCGTGGCCCGCCTGTTAGCTGTTAATCCCAACATGCCACTTAGCTCAAAGTATAGGCTATACTTTGAGCAATCTCTCCTGTTTTACTTTATCAGCTAACACGCTTTTACATGCGCATGCGCTTTCTTTTACTTTTACTGGGGTGCGTCCTTCCCATGGCTGCTGCCCTGGCACAAGGTGCCATTGAGGTAACGGTGCTCAACCCAAAGCTGGAGCCGGTGCCACAGGTGCAGTTGACAGCTTCCAACGAGGCCATTGGTTTTAGCGCCACCCGCACCACCAACAGCAAAGGCATTGCCACCTTCAGCGGACTCAACACCGCCGGTGCCTATACCATTCTTTCTGCGGAGAACGAGACCTATACATTTGTTTCTTCTGAGCCGATTATACTTCGCTCCAACTTTACCCGCACGGTTACGCTGGTGCTGCCGTTTAAGCGCGAAGTAAAGCTGCAGGGTGTGACCGTGTATGGTCCCAGCACCACGCGCATCAACCTCTACAATGCCGAGGTATCGTCCGAGATGCGGATTTCCGAGATTCGGGAGCTGCCAGTGGAGGGGCGTGATGTGTCCAGGATGCTGTACCGCCTGCCCAACGTCACGCAGGCCACAGGCTTTTTCCCCGAGGCGCCTAACGTCAGTATAAACGGGGCTAACCCGCTGTTCAACAACTACCTTATCGACGGGCTGGACAACAACGAGCAATTTTTAGGTGGCCCGCGCTTCACGATGCCAATTGGCTTTGTGCAGAACGTATCGGTGCTGACAAACAACTATTCGGCCGAGTTTGGCAACACGGGCAACGGCAACATCAACATCACTTCCAGGTCAGGCAGTAATAAACTGCAGGGCGAGGCATTTTTCCTCACCCGTCCCGGCTTTCTGGATGCCTCCTCTCCTTATGCCCAGCGCGATTTGTCCGGCAACCAGGTGAAGGACGGCTTTCAGCGCTACCAGGCAGGCTTTGGTGTGGGCGGCCCTATCCTCCGGGACAAGACCTTTTACTTTCTCAACTACGAGCACACCACCGACCTGAAGGATAATATCCTGCGCAGTCCGGCTTTGGGCGTGAACGAAACGGTGCGTGGCAAAAACCACTTTAACTACCTCTCCGGCAAAATCGACCACTACTGGAGCCAGCGCTTCCACTCGGCGCTTCGGGCAAATGTGGGCATCGTGGGCATCGGCCGGCAAGCGGGAGGTTTAACGGGAGGCCTGAACTTTCCCTCCGCCGCCAGCGACCAGGTGCGCAACTCCTTGAATCTGGCCAACACCAACGTCTATACTTCCGGCAACCTGACGCTGGAAACGAACCTGCAGTATGCCCGCTTCCGCTGGGATTATGTGCAGCCCGAAAACCCTGCGAGCCCCGATGTGACCGTGCTGGGCCCTACCGGCGAGACCGTGGCCGTGCTGGGCCACCCGGGCTACGCGTTCGAAAGTATACAGCATACCTGGCAAGCGCAGCAGAAAGCCACCTGGTCGCGGGGCAGCCATACCTTTAAAGCCGGAGCCGAAATCCTGAGTACCGCTCACGCGCTCTTTGGTGGCGGCAACCCCAACGGCAGCTATACCGTGCAGCTCACGCAGGGACAACCGGAGCGCTTGCGCGCAGCTAACCCGGGCTCAGGGCTAAGTATAAATGATATTCCTTCGGATGTGCTGGTGACCCGGTATGCTGTGGAGCTGCGGCCGACTTCCTTTGGCAAGCGGCAGAACATCTATACGTTATACCTAGAAGACCAACTACAAGCCACCGAACGCCTGAACCTGAACCTCGGCCTGCGCTACGACTACGACAACCTCTCCAAAGGCGGAAACGAGAAGGGCGATTTCAACAACCTGGCGCCACGGCTTAGCTTTAACTACCAGCTCACGCCTAACAGCACCCTCCGCGGCGGATTCGGTTTGTTTTACGACAAGATTCTCTACACTGTCTACAGCGATGCCCTGCAGCAAAACAACAACTCGGAAGCCTTTAAAAAGCAGCTTTCCTACTTGGTAGAGCAAGGCATATTACCGTCTGATACCGACCTGGACCGTGTGACTTTTAACGGCAACCTGACCGTCGGCCAAAGCAACAATGCCGGCTTGCCCTACGGCTACCTGCAGGGGCCGCCAGCCGAAAGTTTTGCTAGTCAGCGCAACCTCTTCAGCAACGAGCGCCGCATCCTCAACCCCAACGGTTACGATAACCCCTACACGCAGCAGTTCTCCCTGGGGTACCAGCTGCAGATGACGCCGCAGCAGCTGTTTTACGTGGACCTGGTATACAACCGCGGCCGCAACCTCTTCCGCACCGTCAACCTCAATGCCCCCGCCGCCTGGGACTACCACCGCAGCCAGGAAGAAGGCATTGCGCGCAGCAGCACCTGGGCCGACGAAACGCGCCCGCTCCCCATCTATGGCGACTACGCGCTTATGGATGGTGAGCGGGTGGAAGGCGTGGCCCAGAACCTAGTAATGACCGAATCCGGGGGAGAAAGTAACTACTACGCCGCCAGCTTAAACCTGCAGAAAGACAAAGCTGACGACAAGTTCTCCTACCGCCTGATTTATACTTTGTCCTACCTCGAAAACAACACTGAGGACATCAATTTCCGGGCGATGGATGCGAACAACTTCGAAGCCGAGTGGGGCCCGAGCATCAACGACCGTCGCCACGTCATCAACGCCATTTATACTTACTACCCGGTGCAAAACCTGACGCTCACCGTGGCGGCGCTCCTGCAAAGCGGCCAACCCATCAACCGCATACCGGATGCCTCACAATACAAGGTCGTGGACCAAGGTGGAAACCCTGTGTTGAACAACAATGGCGACCCGATTTTCACTAACGATTTGAACGGTGATGGTTCTGCTTTTGGGGATGCCTATGTCGGCAACTCTGACCGTCACCCCGGCGAGGAACGCAACTCCGACCGTCTGCCCTGGTCCAACACCTTCGATGCAAGTGTGCAGTATTTCATACCTTTCGGGGCGGATAGAAGCAGCGGGCTGGAAGTGCGGGCGGATGTGTTCAACCTCTTCAACGCCGAGAACCTGAGCGGCTACAGCAACAACGCTACGCAGAGCAACCAGATTCAGGTGGGTCCGGCCAGCAGTGGCGTGCTGGTGCGCCGCAACGCCGCCCCGCCAAGGCAGTTTCAGTTTGGGGTGAGGTATGTGTTTTAGGAGTTTGAGAGTTTGGGAGTTTAGGAGTTTAGGAGTTAGAGAGTTAGAAAGTTGGTATACATGGCGCAAGTCCGTTATTCGGTAAATAAATCGCTATCGCTCTTTCGGACTTCCAAGTCCGAAAGCAAGCTGAAGGGGACTTCCATGTCCCCACACTGATTATGCGGATTCGGGAATCCGCAGCAGAGGGTGTTCAGGTTTGAGGAGTCCCGAACAGCTAAACAATGCAAGTCACAGACTTGCTTCAAGTACAGCCACAAGTTGCGCTTGCGCTAAACTTACGGCATAAAGTACAACATTATAAATCTCCCCCCTTCCCTGTTTTTAGGGAAGGGGCTGGGGGAAGGGTAAATCATGAAAGACCTACGCATATTTTTACTACTCATCACCTTCCTGACCTTCGGTTGCGGGAGCGATAAGCCACAAGAGCAGCTGAACGTGCAGGAGGCGGATTGGGCAAGTATAGAAGCCGCGGCCAAAGGCACTAGTGTGCAGCTGATGATGTGGCAGGGCGACCCGCTCATCAACAAGTACATGCAAGACTACGTGAAGCCGCAGCTGCAGAAGCAGTATGGCATCACGCTCGACATCAATTCCGGACAAGGAAAAGACATTGTGGGGTTGGCTTTGGGCGAGAAGGAGACAGGCAAAACCGTCAGCGAGATGGATGTGGCCTGGATAAACGGTGAGACCTTTTACCAACTTCGCCAGCTCGACGCGCTGTACGGGCCCTTTACGGAGCTGCTGCCTAACAACCAGTACGTGAACTGGCAAAACCCTTTTATTGCCCGCGATTTTCAGCAACCGGTGGAAGGCATGGAAGCGCCCTGGGGCAATGTGCAGCTGGCCTTTATTTACAACGCCGCGAAAGTACAGACGCCACCCACTTCCTTTTCGGAGCTGGAAAGCTACATCAAAAATAACCCCGGCACTTTCACTATTCCGAACGAGTTTACCGGCATGACCTTGCTAAAATCCTGGCTGATAGCCCTGGCCGGAGAGGAGGAATTGGCCGGTAAGTTCGATGAGGCAAAGTATAAAAAATATAGCCAGCAACTCTGGCAGAAAATCAACTACCTGAAACCATACTTCTGGAAGCAGGGACAAACCTTTCCGGCTACGCTCTCGCAGCTGCACCAGCTCTACGCCAACGGCGAGGTGAACTTTACCTTCAGCAACAACGACGGCGAGGTGGACAACAAGATTTTGCAGGGCGTTTTTCCCGAGAGCTCCCGCGCCTATGTGCCGGAGCCGGGCACCATCCAGAACACGCACTACCTTGGCATCTTGAAGAGGTCAGGTAACCTGCCGGGGGCGCTGGTGGTGATAAACTTTCTGCAGTCGCCGGAGGCGCAGTACCGGAAAGCCAGTCCCGAAGTATGGGGCGACGGCACGGTGCTGGCAACGGAAAAGCTGCCAGCCGAATGGCAGGAGAAGTTCCGCAACATCCCCGCCCGCCGGCATGCTCCCGACCGCACTGCCATTCAGGACAGGGCTTTTGAGGAACTGGCACCCGAGTATATGATAAGATTGTATGACGACTTTAGGACAGCAGTTATCGAGCAAAACTAAGCCAGGCGCCGGAGTATACCTGCGGGCTTTTTTCCTGTTGCTGGCGGTGCTGCCGGTGGCAGGCGGGCTGGCGTATGGCCTGGCTTATAGCTTCGGTCTAGCGGGTGCGCTGAGTACTGGTTTTACGCTGCAGCATTGGCAGCAAGTATGGAGCAGTGGCGCTTTGCTACACTCATTGGCCTACAGCTTATACATTGGTCTGGTGGCTATTTCCATCGCCACAGCCGCTGCCTTGTTCCTGGCTTTATACTTTCAGAAAAGCCTTCGCAGCGGCTCGCTCAGTTACTTTTTATACTTGCCCCTCACGATTCCGGCCATGGTGATGGGCTTTCTGGTGTTTCAACTTTTCACCAAGTCGGGGCTGGTATCACGCGTAGTGTATCAATCAGGATGGATATCGGATTTGCAGCAGTTTCCCAGTCTGGTGCACGATACCTTGAGTTTTGGGATTATCCTAGCGCATGTGCTGATGGCCGTGCCCTTTCTGACGCTGCTCTTCCATGCCATTTACCGGGAGCAAAACCTGGAGCCACTGCAGGAAGTATCGGCTAACCTGGGCGCCGGCAAATCATACTTTGTCAGGCATATCGCCATCCCCACGCTACTTAAAACCGCTGCACCCAACCTGCTGTTATACTTTATCTTCATCCTGGGCTCCTACGAAATTCCGCTCCTTATCGGCAGCCAGCAACACCAGATGGTGTCGGTGCTGGCGGTGCAGAAGTTCCAGCGCTTCAACCTCCTCGACATCCCGCAGGGCTATGCCATCAGCGTGGCTTTTACCCTGTTTGTGCTGCTCCTGCTTTCTATCAGCTTTAAAAAACTGCAGCGCCATGCTTAGAAAAACCCTTACCGCTATACTTATCGCGGCTATCCTATTGCCGTTCCTCTTTTTCGGGATGCTATCGGTAGGGCAGGCCTGGTTTTACCCCAGCATTTTGCCGCAGCGCTTCACCCTGAGCAACTGGCAGGAGCTGCTGGTGGGGCAAAGCGAACTGCAGGTAAGCCTGCTGCTCTCGCTTCTGCTGGGTATGGGTGTGGCTATACTTTCCACCTTGGCAGGCTTTGTTATCAGCAAGGAAATTGCCCGGGCAAAGTATAAAAACCGCTGGCTGCTGCTGGCTTACTGGCCCTTCGTGCTCTCGCCGGTGGTGCTGGCCATCCTGGTGCAGCGCTTTTTTCTGTTAACTGGCATGAGCGGCGAGGTCATTGGCGTGCTGTTGGGTCAGCTTATATTGGCTTTTCCGTTTGCCGTGATTTTCTTCCAGAGTTTCTGGACCCAGGAGGTACTGCAACTGGAGCAACAGTCGCAAACGTTGGGTGCTTCGGCGGTTTATACGTTGCAGAAGGTGTTGCTACCCCTGGCAAAGCCACTGCTGCTCATCTGCTTTTTCCAGACCTTCCTCATTTCCTGGTTTGAGTATGGCCTGACGCAGTTTATCGGTTTGGGCAAAATAAAAACACTGACTATACTCGTGTTTAAGTATGTGAACGAGGCGAACATATTTCATGCGGCGCTCGCCTCACTGCTCCTCATGCTGCCCCCTGCCCTCTTGCTGTGGCTGAATAAAAAATTTGTTTTTAGAGGAATCTGATGCTGACCATCCAAAACTTACATAAAGCTTATCACACGCACACCGTCCTCGACCAGGTATCGCTGGAGCTGCCGCAGGGGCAGGTGCTGGCGGTGCTGGGCCGCTCGGGTTGCGGCAAAACCACCTTGCTCAAAGCCTTGGCCGGACTGCTGACGCCAGACGCCGGAAGTATAAACTGGGCCGGGCAAAGTATGGATGCCGTGCCGCCGCGCGAGCGGGAGATGGTATACCTATTCCAGGAGCCCCTGCTGTTTCCGCACCTCACAGTGTTTGAGAACATTGCCTATGGTTTGCGTGTTCGGAAAGAGGCGGAGACCCACGTGCAGCAGAAGGTAGCGCAAATGTTGCAGGAACTGGAGTTGCAGGAGCACGCGCAGAAAAAGCCCGCGCAACTGTCGGGCGGGCAGCGGCAGCGGGTGGCTTTTGGCCGCGCCATCATCTTTCTGCCGCGCGTGCTCTTGCTCGATGAGCCCTTTGCCAGCCTCGACGCCCAGACCCGCGCCACCATGCAGCGGCTGTTTCTGCGCCTGGCCCGAAAGTATGGCATTACCGCCCTGTTTGTGACGCACGACGTGAAGGAGTCGCTGCTCGTGGGCGATCGGTTTGCCTACATGGCGGCGGGCAAACTGCAGGTTTATACTTCCCGGGAGGCCTTCATCGCAGACCCGCAAACAGGAGTGCGCGACGAACTGGCCTTCTGGAGTGCGCTTGAACAGCAAACCCCTTATCAACCATGACACAAGACTTCCACCATATCGAATCGGTTTACTGGGTGTTCACCCAGCTCTGCAACGACCACTGCGACCACTGCTATAACAATTCCGGTCCACACGGCGAGCGCATCTCGGAGGAGGAGTGCATGGCCATTATCGATAACCTGCCCCCGAGCATGGGGCGGCTTATACTATCCGGTGGAGAACCCCTGGCGGATAAAAAGCTGCTCTACGCCATCCTCGACCGCCTGCAGGAGCGCTACCAGGGCCGCGTGCAAATCATGCTACAAACCAACGGCGACCTGCTGAACGAGCAGATACTGGACACCCTGCTGGAAAAAGGCGTCACCCGCTTCGACATCTCCAGCATTGACCGCTACCACAAACACGCCGGCGCCCGCCTGATGGAACTGGCCGAGATGTTCCATAGCCGCGGCGTGAACGGCGACGACAAAGACCCGCTCATCGAAAAAAGCACTTACATCACCAAACACAAAGCCAGCTGGGGCTACTGGGGAGCCACCATCGATATGTGGCTGGGCGGCAACTGGGCCCGCGGCCGCGCCTACGAAAAAGGCATCTGGAAACAGGACCCAGAGCATAACTTCTGCGCTATCCTCTCCGGCGGCAAAGGCTTTCTGACCGGTGCCGATGACATCCCGCAGGAAATCTCCATCCAGCTCTGGAAGATAAACCCCTGCTGCCCCGGCACCCGCATCCCACTCGGCGATGCCCGCACCGAAAAAGTGGCCGACGTGCTGCAGCGGGTGTCTAAATCGGAAATATGGCAGAAGATAAACGAAGGCAATCCCCTGGCTCTGGGCGAAAATATAGGCATATCCCAGGAGTACGCCCGCAAGCGGACAGCCCAGCTCAAGAACATCTGCCTCTGGTGCGATGAGTTTTTTGAGAAGCATTATCAGGGGGGGAAAGTGGAGCGCGGTTGTTGTGGGTGTAAGTAATCCCTCCCCAACCCTCCTCTTTTGTCCAGGGCCTCTATCCTTTTTGCTGTTCCGGACTTCTTAGTCCGGAACTTCTTCTGCTGCGGACATCCTTGTCCGCGTTTCTACAATACCGGGTCCAACCCCTCCTTCCCCTCCTTGGCCAAGGAGGGGAGCCTGTTATTTCTGTAGCTAAAGTATAAGTGCTGTAGCAAACGTTCTCGCGCGGACAGGTCGCGACCTGTCCCTACAAGTATAAACCCACCCCTGCCCCTCCGAGGAGGGGAATTATCTGCAGGCGATTAACATCCCCCTACCCCGTTCGAAGGGGGACTTTAGCTGAAGCTCCGTTAGCCGTGGCTATCGAACAGCTTCCCAGCCTTTGGGCTGAGCGCCTTCTAGATTTCCGGTTTCGCTTCAGCGAAATTGCGACGTCAGGAGCAAAGGAAATGTAGACAGCGCGATGCCCTTATCGAGGGCCCCTTCCCCCAAGGCGAGGCCTCCCGGCCTGGGAGGGAGCCAAGTAGGAGGTGCAACGAGACGTTTGTGGGAACTAGAGGATGAACAGCAGCTAGTAAGTATAGCTTGTGTCCAGTTGCGGGAAGCAGTGGCTATGAAAGTATAAACCAGCAAGTATAAAGCTCAGCCAAAACACAAACCTCCCCTACAGAGTAAGTATAAAACCTACTAACCTGAAAAGCTATGCGAACAGACAAACCAACAACAGAAGACACCACAGCAGCCCGGGTAGCCGGGGCGATTGGCAAAGGCATTGTAGCCGGGCTTATCGGGACAGCCGTGATGACCATTGCCCAAATGATTGAGATGCAGCTGAGCGGACGCGAATCCAGCGATACGCCTTACAAGGCAGCGAAGAAAGTGTTTGGCGTGAAGGCCGAAGACGAGGAGTCGAAGGAAACGGTTAATAACCTGATGCACTTTACCTACGGAACAGCTTGGGGCATTCCAAGAGCCTTGCTGGCGGAGTTTGGGAGTAGAGGCGCTGCCGGCACGGCCACCCATTTTGGAGCTGTTTGGGGCGCGGCTCTCCTCATGCTGCCATCACTAGACCTGTCGGAACCCGTAACGGAATGGGAACCAGAAGCGGTTGGCAAAGATGCGCTGCTGCACGGAATTTATGCCGTTGCCACGGGCCTCGCCGCGGATGCACTGACAAGCAAGGTTGACAAAGATAAGGAAGCCTAAGCTACACAGATGCTTTCACCGGCAGGGATATCGTGAACGTACTGCCCTCGCCCTCTATGCTTTGCAGGGCTATACTTCCGCCGTTGTTCTGCACGATGCGCTTGACGATGTACAGGCCAATGCCGGTGCCTTTAACGTGCGTATGCAGGCGCCTGAAAAGCTCGAACACCTTCTCCTTTTTCGACGGTGGAATGCCCAGCCCATTATCTTGTACCTGTAGCAGAAAGTTGCCTCCCTCCTGCCAGGTTCTAATGAGGATGTGTGGTACGCGGTCGGGTGAACGGTATTTAATGGCGTTACTCACCAGGTTGTAAAGTATACTTTTGAAATTCCGCTTCGAGAAGTATAGCTGCGGGGCGCAGGAACAATCCACTTCAATCACAGCGTCAGCGGCTTTTATATCGAACGAGATCAGCTGCTTTACCTCCTCCACCAGTTGCGCCACCTGCAGCAGCGTGGCCTCCTGCTCAAAGCTTTTCTGGATGCGGGCCACCTCCGTCAGGTCCTCCACCGTGTTTTTAAAGCGCTGCACCGATGCCTTGATATGCTCCAGTTCCTGCGCCACCTCCTGGCGTTTGTTGCCCAGGCCTCCTTCCAGCAGCTCTACCAGGCCCTCAATGTTGAGTATGGGCGCTTTGAGGTCGTGGGAGGCAGTGTAGATGAACGTGTCCAGGTCGGCATTCAGGCGCTTAAGGTTTGTGTTCATCCGCTCCAGCTCCTCCAGGTGGGCCTGCGTGCGCTGCTGCGAAAGCATGGTGTCGGTAATGTCGTTGATGATAAGGATTTTGAAGTTCTCCCGGTTACGGTCGTCCACCTCTGCCAGTGAAATCTCCAGGTACTTTGGCCCGGCAGCCAGTGGTAACTCGAACACGCGCTTGGGTTCTGTGATAGGGTGCTGGTTGACGAACTGCTCTACCCGTGGCTGCACCTGCTCCGGGAAGAGCGCCAGCAAGGGGCCGGATAAAATCTCACGCTCCGTTTTGCCGAAAAGGTGGGCCGCATAGGCATTAATCGTCAGTACCTTGCCATACTTTGATACCAGCGCCGCGCCGATAGGAGCCTCCTCCAGCACGCGGGCCGTATAGTCGCCGCGCACCTTCTCCAGCGCCGCCACGCTAAAGTCCAGGTCCGGCCCGATGGACTTGCGCAAGGTCTGGAAACTGCGCCGCTGCTCGGTGCGCTGCGCCGCGTCCTGTACCATGGCCGCCAGCCGCTCCTGCACCGTGTTGGCTACGCATACCACCGTCGGCCCCACAAAAGGCGAGAACTGCAGCGACTGCTTCACCCGCACATAGTTGCGCTCATCGTTTATCAGCAGCACCGACAGGTTTTTGTCGCGGGCATAAGCTTCCTGCGCTACCCGCACCGGGTTATTCGTCTCCTCGCCTACCAGCAGCGCCCCATACTTTTTGAGGTTGCCATCCATTTTCCGTACCTCCCCCTCTCCCACTTCCTTAAACACAAACTCCTGCCCCTGCAAGTGCTCTTGCAGGAGGTCGAGTGTGTTAGGGTACAGTCCGGTATGGAGAATCTCAGTCATGGCGGCTTAGCTTTCGAGGATGGGTTGCTCCAGCAAGGCGCGCCCCAGCCAGGTATAAAGGACATCTGTGGTAGGGGCCATGATATGTGCGGCACGGGCGTCACGCAGTAGGGTCTCAAGGCGGGAGTTATCGCGGTAGGCAATGCCGCCCGAGAGGGTCATGGCTTCGTTTACCACCTCTACGCAGCAGTGCGCCACCTCGGCTTTGGAGGAGATGATGGAAAGTATAGCCGACGCGTCTCCGCTGTCGTACTGCCGGCAAGCATGGTAGATTAACTGACGGGTGCGCTCGATTTTTGCCCATAAAGTGCCCAGCCGGTGTTGCAGGAGCTGGTTCTGGCTCAGCGACATGCCGCTGTGGCGGTAGGTGCGGTGCATCATGTGCTCCCGCGCCTGGTTAAAGGCCGCCTGTGCCAGTCCCAGGTACGTGCCCGACATGGCGGTCAGGAAATAGGGCGCCACCACCTGGAACATGTACCACAACTGGTCGCCCTGTTCCCCTAACAGGTTTCGTGCCGGCACACGCACATCTTTCAGCGCCAGGCTGCGCGACGAGTTGCCCCGCATGCCGATGCCATCCCAGTCCTTCCCCCAGTTCATTCCCTGGCTGCCGGCTTCCACCACTACGCAGGAAAACTCATGCTGCATGGCCTCCGGGTCCACGCCCATCGTGGAGATCACGTAAGAATCGGCCTGCCCTCCGTTAGTAACAAAAGTTTTCTCGCCGCGCAGCATAAACTCATCTTTGGAAACCGATAAGAGTTGTGTCTGCGGAAAATAAAAATGCGCCCCTGTGCCAGGCTCGCTCAGCGCCAGGGTGGTCAGGTGCTCGCCGGCAGCGATGGGTTCCAGGAAGTGCTTTTTCTGATACGCAGTGGCTTTGGCCGCTATCATGGCTGTGCCCACACAATGCATTCCAAAGCAAAGCCCCGCAGAGGCCGACTCCTCCCCCAGGATTTCGCATGCCTGGGCCAAGCCCAGCAGCCCCTGTCCAAGCCCGCCGTTTTCCAGCGGCACCACAAAGCCTCCCAGCCCCTCCTGCTGCAGCTGGCGCATGCTTTGCTCCGGCCACCGGGCTTCTTTGTCTACCGCGTCGGCCTCGCCGCGAACGGTGCTTTCGGCAATCTGCCGGATCAGGTCAAGTGTTTTATCCAGGTTCATGAGCATCTAACAGTATACCGGAAAGGTAGTTAAACATATACCTCTTGCTGCTGCTAGCAGAAAGTATGGCGGGCAATCGATAGGGTATAAAGATAAGGAATACAGTGCGATAACCTAACCATCCTACCCCCGATGGTTTACCCATCTGAAAATCAGCCCGCATACGTTCCATACTTGTTTACAACCTTCTGCGATACGAAAAGTGCCTGATTTTTCACCGCCGGGCTAGTAGAGGTGGGATAACTGCCGCTGAATTGTTTTATTTACAGGATGATCAACAAATCAACCATGAGACTGAGAAGTATAGCCACGGGACTTTGCCTGGCTCTGGCCCTGCCTGCAGCCCTTGCCCAGTCGCCGGAGGTGCCCAGGAAGGTGGCCAAGGCGATGGAGAAAGTGAAGCCAACCGATATCCGCAACCACATTGCCTACCTGGCCGACGACAAGCTGCTGGGCCGCAAGCCCGGCACCCCCGGTTACCAGATGGCGGTGGATTACGTAACCGACCAGTTCCGCAAACTGAACGTGCAACCTGCCGGAAAGAACAATACCTATTTGCAAACCGTTCGCGTGCGCACGGCCTTCACCAACCCCGATGCCACCATGCAACTCACCGCAGATGAAACCGGCGTGGAGGAATTGGCCTATGGTAAGGATTTCAGCATCTTCCCGAATGCCGGGCAGGAGCAGGTGACCGTGGATGCGCCGCTGGTGTTTGCGGGCTTTGGCATCAGTGCCCCCGACATGAACTACGACGACTACGCCAACCTCGACGCGAAAGGTAAAATCGTGGTGATTCTGCGCGGCACGCCTGAGGGCTTCCCCTCCACGGTAGCCTCTTACAGCACCGACTACCAGACCATCCTCAATACGGCGGCCAAGAACGGGGCTGTAGGTGTGCTGGTAGCTTCCCTAAACCCGTCGAGCAACCTGCCTGAGTTCTCTACGCGCGGCATGTCCAGCGTGATGGGGGCTGACGGGAAGGTAGCCGCCTCGCGCAGCTACCACGAAAGTATAAAAGTGCTGGGCATGCTCCACTTCAACGTGCTGCAAAAGCTGATGGAAGACGCGAACCTCGATCTGGTGCAAGTAGCCACTAACCTCCGCAACGGCCAGCCTGCCTCGGCCGACCTGCCTTTCAGCATCCAAACCAGCTACAGCAACCGCTACGAAGACATCGAAAGCCCGAATGTGGTCGGTAAGATAGAAGGCTCTGACCCAGTGCTGAAAAACGAGTATGTGGTGCACAGCGCCCACCTCGACCACATTGGCGTGGGCAGGCCCATAGACGGCGACTCGATTTACAACGGCGCCCACGACAACGCCTCCGGCGTGGCCAGCCTGCTGGAGATTGCCCGGGTGTACAACAACTTAAAGCAAAAGCCGAAGCGCTCTATCCTGATTGTGATGGTAACGGCGGAGGAAATGGGCTTGCTCGGTTCGGCCTACTTTGCCAAGCACCCTACCGTGCCTGCTTCGCAACTGGTTGCCAACGTGAACACCGACATGCCCACGCTGATTGCGCCGCTGCTGTCGGTGGTGCCGCTGGGGGCTGCCCACTCCTCGCTGCAGGAAGAGGTGCAAAAGGCCAGCACTTACCTGGGCCTGGACGTGGAAGAGGACCCGGAGCCGGAGCAGAACCGCTTTGTGCGCAGCGACCAGTATAGCTTTGTGGTGCAGGGCGTGCCGGCGCTCCACATCAAGTATGGCAACAAAACCGCAGACGGCAAAAACAACCTCGACGAGACGGTAAAAGTATGGCGCGAGAAGTATTACCACAAACCGCAGGACAACTTCGAGGGCGGCACCTTCGACTTCGACGCGGCCAAAAAGTATGTGCAGCTCAACTTCCTGATCGGCTACCTGGTAGCCCAGGACGCGCAACGACCTACCTGGAACGAGGGCGACTTCTTCGGCAACAGGTTTGGAAGTATAAAGGAATAGCCTGAGAAAGTATAAATAACCGCTCAGCAAGTATAGCCCAAAGTATAGAACACACTATAGCTTACACGCTGCAGCTGGTTTATACTTTACTATAAACGAAAACAGCCCTGAGGCTTAGGCCTCCGGGCTGTTTTTATACTTGGTTCGGTTATTACTTACTTAATAGTGTAAGTATAATTACCGGCCTCACTTAGGTTTAATTCAATCTCATAAGTACCAGCGGCGGCAATTTTTATATTAGCACCTCCATACTCAAGGGATCCATTCGCACCATCATCTCCGAGGTTGATATCCCATCCATCGTTGGCTCTGAACTTTATTTCGCCTGCCTTCAGGGTAAGCGTGCCCTTCCAAACCATATCTTTCGCGTCGTAGGTAAGGTCCTGGTCGCTATCCCATCCGCCGGCTGTTGCATCACCAATAACACCCCAGCTCGTTTTAGTGGCTGACCAGGTATTATCATTCAGATCCGCTTTGAGCAAATAATAGCCTGGCTCTGAAGCTGTAAGGTTACCGGCAGATCCATCGGTAGAAAGGGCACCACCTTCACCGGCTCCGTAATTTGTATTGTCCCAGTTTGGATGACTTGTAAATTTGAACTCGGTATTGGAATTAGGGAAATTTACATATCCCTCATACTTATCATCCTTGCCTAGGGAAATAATTTTAGGAGCGCTTGCCGGATCCCAGCCCTGGTGAGAACCAGGAACCCAAAGCGTAGGAAAGCCGGGTGCCTCTTTGAAGTGCACATTCTTTACTTTCTCAATAGAGCCGGAGCTCACTTTCAAAGTATAATCGCCATCCCATTCCCCACTTTCAGGAACAGGGATATCCTTGGTAAAGACAAACTTGCCACCCGGGTTGGTGATAACCGTATCAAACACAGAATTGCCACCTCCTGCCTGTCCCAGTGAAATGCGCAGTTCTGAGGCTTTATTGGCAATCACATTGACGCTGTACATATTTCCAAAGAACACCGTATCAGGGGTAATCTGGTTTATAGTAACTGCTAAATCATCCAGTGACTTCCAGTCTTCATCCTCACAGGATACGGTTGCGAAGGTTAAAGAACACAACGCAAGCAACGTCAAAAGTTTGGAGAATATCGTTCTTTTTAACATAACTCAATTAGTTTAATAACCAGGATTTTGTACCAAGTTCGGGTTCGCAGACAGCGCTGTGGTCGGGATAGGGAAAAGGCGCTTATAAGTCTCGCCGGGATTGGCCGGCTTAAACAGGTTAGCTTCTTCCCAGCGGCCAAAACGGATCATATCAGTACGGCGCGTCATTTCCATTACCAACTCACGGCCACGCTCATCATAAAGCGCGTTCAGCGTAAGGTTTGCAGCCGTAAAGCGCTTCGCCGGGTTGTTGTTAAAGGCCCGGTCGCGGATCTGGTTCACCAGGTCCACCGCCTCAGCCATGGTCCCGTTAGAGGCGCCTCGCAAAATAGCCTCGGCTTTCATAAGCAGCACATCGGCATAACGGAAAATGATCACGTCATTGTTGGCGTTGTTGCTCACCGCGTTAGGGTCTGGCTGATATTTCACGTTGCGGGCACCGGCCAGGCGGCCTTTGTCGTCTTCGCCACCCAGGTCAAAGGCAGGGAAGTAATAAGGGTCCAGCACCACATTTACGCCGTTGTAGATCAGGTTACCTCCTTCGGCATTTTTCTGCTGCCCGTAGAGCCACTGCGATTTACGGAGGTCGCTGTCTTCAAACTTATCGAAGAACGTAGGCGTGGTGGTCCAGCCGTTCCAGGGGTCTGTGGTCAGGCCGTAAGTAGTGCGGTGGCCGTAATGCAGCGTCTTGTTAAAGAGCAGGTTACCTTTGGCTTTGATGGCGTCGAAGGGTACCGAAAAGATTGGCTCCTTAAACTGTGCTCCGTTAGTTGGCCCGAACATAGCAAAATAGGTTGCTGATGACTCCAGCGCATACTTACCAGACTCGATTACTTTGTTGCAATTCTCTACTACCTTGTCCCACTGGGGGGTGCCGGTGTATACTTCCGCATTAAGGTATAGTTTGGCCAGCAACGTATACGCCATCCATTTGGTAGGGCGGCCATAGGTAGTAATGCTTACGTCCTCGCTCAGCAATGGAGCGTTCTCCTCCAACTCGGATGCAATAAAGGCAAATACCTCCGCTCGACTCTCCTGCGCCGGCGCCGCCGCCGACTGGTCGAAAGTGGTCACAATTGGAATATTGCCGAAAGCATCCATCATGTTGTAGTAGTACCAGGCGCGCATGGTTTTTATCTCGGCCAGGGTCTGCTGCTTGCTTTCCGACTCCGGTGCATCTGCCAGCATGGTCAGGATGCGGTTACAGGTGCCGATAGCGTTAAAGCCCCAGTCCCAGGAGTTGCGCATCAGGTCGGTTGAGGGGGTCCAGGTATGGAAGTGCATGGCCTGCCAGCGTCCTCCGTCAGCCCAGTCGCCACCACGGGTTGGCACCACCACCTCGTCGGTCCCGGTCTGTTGCATGTCGTAGAAGTTGGTGTCGAAGAACTTCTGCGCGGCCACATACACCGGTCCTGTTAAAGCAGCAAATTGCTCAGGTGTTTTCGGGAAATTCTTATCCGTATAGACAGAGTATACTTCCTCGTCCAGATCGGTACAGGCTGGCATAGTTCCTACGGCAATGCACCCCAGCAATAGGAAACCTCTTTTTATAATCTTATGCATGTTCGTTTCTTTTTAAAGTGTTGGACTAAAAGCTCAGGTTCACGCCGATAAGGACAGACCTGGTCTTAGGGTAATAATTGCGGTCGTCAATACCCGGCGCCAATCCACCGAGGTTTACTTCTGGGTCTACACCAGTATAATCGGTTATCGTGAACAGGTTCTGGCCTGACAAGTATACACGGGCGCTGGAGAAGTATTTTAGCCCGCTTACATTCAGGTTATAACCCAGTGTGGCATTGTCCAGGCGCAGGAAGGAGCCATCCTCTATCCAGCGGCTGGATGCTACAGGCGCCTCAAAGATCCCATCCTCCACAGCATGTGGCGACAGGTTCGTTACCCCAGCCTGCAGCAAGCGCGACAGGTCAGCACGTGTTGCGTTAAATATCTTGTTCCCGTACACGCCCCGGATAAAGAAGCTTAAGTCAAAGCGGTTATAGGAAAAGTTGTTCATCCAGCCGTATGTGAGTTTAGGCAAGGCATTGCCCATTACTTGGTAATCGTCCGGTGCTTTAAGCTGGTCGGCTGTTACGAGTTCGCCGTTAGCACGCTGGTAAATTGTTTTGCGTGCCTCGGCATCGTAGCCGATATACTTAGGCGTGTAGAAGGTGCCGATAGAGAGTCCCGGTTGCACCACCGACACGGTCTGGCCTGTCCAGCCATCCAGTCCGATGCTGCCTTCCAGGCGCTGCGAAACGGTCAGGTTACCGACATTGGAAGAAAGCCCCCCGATTTCGTTCTTGTTATGTGCCAGGTTAAAGCTGGTGTTCCAGTTCAGGTTGCTGCCTTCCAGCACCACGGCATTAAGCATTACCTCCACGCCTCGGTTCGACATGCTGGCACCGTTGGCAAGCAGGGTATTGTACTGGTAAGGCGGCATAGGCACGGTGTAATAGTAGAGCATATCATCCGTTTGCTTGTCATAGTACTCTACCGTACCGCTGATACGCCCATTCCAGAGGGCAAAGTCCAAACCAATGTTCGCCATGGCAGTGCTCTCCCACTTAAGGTCCGGATTCGGGTTTTGCGTCACACCGATGCTGTTGATATACTCCCCTTTGTAGAAGAACTGATCGGCTTGTACGCCATACCGCGTCAAGCTGGCATAGGGTGCAATGTTCTGGTTACCTGACACACCATAGCCAATGCGCAGTTTCAGGTCGCTGAATAGGTTCTGGTCACGCAGGAAGCCTTCCTCAATCAGACGCCAGCCTAAGGCGAAGGAAGGGAAAGTTGCCCAGCGGTTGTTAATGCCAAAGCGCGAGGAGCCATCGCGGCGCACCGTGGCGCTGAACATGTATTTCTCGCTAAAGTTGTAGTTTACCCTGCCAAAGAAGGAAACCAGTGTGGAGAACTCCTTAACGGGGTAGTTCTGGAAGTGCAGCAGTCCTTCCCCCTGGCCCAGGTTCAGGTTTGAAGAACCAAGGTCATCGGAAGTAAACATGGTGTTGGCTGCATTGATGCCATCATTACGAATGGCGTTTTGATAAGAGTAGCCAGCCAGCACCTTCACCTCATGCTTCTCGTTCAGCGTTTTAGAGTAGTTCAGGAAAGATTCGAAGATTTTTTCCTTGTGTTTCAGCGCTGTACGCTCTGCCCGGCCCATACCTAATGCAGCCGGCGAGTAGTCTTCGCGGCTCATGTAGTAGCTACGGTCGTAGTTTTCGAGCTGCAGGGATCCCATCAGGTCCAGCACCAGTCCTGGTAGCAGGTCTACGCCTACCTTGCCCGTGCCCAGTATAATGTTGCGGGAGCGCTCCTCGTCGCGCTGGTTAAGTATAGCCACTGGGTTGTTATAGTTCACCCGGCCCGGCACCTGAAAATACCCGCCATACTTGGCATAAGCAGGATCGTCAGATCTTACAGGCGAAACAGGCAAGTAACGGGCAGCGCCGTTAAATATGCCATAGTCGATGTGGCTGGAGTTAATGAAGCTGTTTACCGCTGATAAACCGATGCGCACCCGGCCATCAAAAGCATCCTGATCAACTCCTAATCGGGCAACTACGCGCTCTATATCATTTTTCTTAACAATACCCTGGTTGTTAAAGTAGTTGACAGAGGCGTTATACCGGGTTTGTTCCGAACCACCCGTGAAGCTGAGGTTATGGTTGTGGGAGATGCCGTTCCGGAGAACCTCGTCCTGCCAGTCGGTGCTATACCCGTCCTCGCTCTCGGCTACGCTCATGTTGTTGTCGCTCAGAAACTTCCTGTACTCATCGGCACTAAGCACATCTACTCGGTTAGCAACTGTTTCCAGAGCAGCATAGCCGCTGTACGCCAAGGTTGGCTTACCTGCTTTTCCGCGCTTTGTGGTCACCATGATCACGCCGTTTGCAGCCCTGGAACCATAGATGGCCGTAGCAGAGGCATCCTTAAGTACATCCATCGATACAATGTCGTCTGGGGCCACCAGGTCAATGGATACACCGGGAACGCCATCGATCACGTAAAATGGCGAGGTGCCCGCCGTAAGCGAAGAAGGACCACGCAGTTGGATGTTAGAGCCGCCTGTTGGATCGCCGCTGTTGCGGTTAATGGTAAGACCGGCCACCTTGCCTACCAGTAACTGATCCGGCGTGGCCACCACTCCCTTGTTAAATTCCTCTGGGGAGATAGAGGCTACCGAGCCTGTCACATCCTGCCTGCGCTGCGTGCCATAGCCTACTACCACAACCTCTTCCAAAGCTTTGGCATCAGTTTGCATGGTAATATTAAAAGTAGACTGATTGCCAACAATGACCTCCTGCGTCCGGAAGCCGATAAAGCTTAGCACCAGGGTAGAGTTAGATGGCACAGAGAGGGAGAAGGTACCATTGACGTCGGTAGAAGTACCGCGGGTAGTGCCTTTCACCACTACCGTTACACCTGGCAGCGGGTTTCCTGTATCATCTGTTACCGTGCCGTGGATGGACTGTTCCTGCCTGGCTTCCGAGGTTTTAGCAGGGGAAGCAGTTGGTGTGGCTACAGGCGCCGGAGTAGCATCCTTAACAATGATGTACACCTTGTTCACCTTTTTATAGGTGAGCCCTGCCGGAGTTAAGATGTTCTGTAACACAACCTCCACATCCTGCCCTTCACTTAGGCCATTAGGCACTTGCAGTTGTAGGTTTTGGGCGACATCAGCTTTGTAGGAGTACTGGATACCATACTTGCTGCGCAAATCCTTGAGCACATCGCCCAAGGACTTTGTAGAGGAGCTCTGCCCTACCACACCCGAGCTGGCAGCTAAGGCCACCTCACTCGTGTAATGCTGCTGGGCTGCTCCCGAAAAATAGAGGAAACACGCTGCCGTGATGAGGCCGTATTTCCTTGTTCGGTTTGTAGTTTTTTTCCACATAGGTATCTAGTTAATAATCAGTTATAGCTTATTGTAATATGTTTGTGCTGCTGCTGTATTTCCACATCCAGGGTTTCTGCTAATGTAGCCAGGATGTGGTTTGGGGTATTGTCGTTAAGGTAGGCGGTAATGCGTTGATGACGTAAGGCTGTGTCCGGGATTGACACGGTATAACCATAACTATGGTGGAGCAGTTGCGCTACTTCCTGCAAGGTTCTGTTTTCTAAGGCCAGGTGGTTACTTTTCCAGGCTGTGTATAATTCTGTCTGCACTTTCTTTTTGGTAATACCTTTAGCTCCGGTAACCTCCACAAGCTCGCCAGGCACCATCTCAAGCTTTGCTTCTTTCCCTTGGCTTTTCATGGTCAGGCTCACTTTGCCACTTTCCAGGATCACCTGTTTCTGCTGGCCTCTGCTGGACACGCTGAACTCTGTGCCTAACACTTCCACCTGCAGCCCATCGGCTGTCTTCACCAAAAATTGCTGTTTGTTGTGCTGATGGGTAACGCTGAAGAAAGCCTGCCCCTGTAGCTGTACCACACGTGCTTTATACTTTGGCCAGCTAGCCGGCACCACAAGCCTGGAGTTTCCGTTGAGCACTACCGTAGAGCTGTCAGGCAAGCGCAAGTGCATCCGCTCTCCGGCTGCTGTGGCATACGTAATGTTACTTTCCAGGGGTTGAAACAACAGATAACTGCTAACTAGCAGTAACACAGCTGCCGCAGCGGCCCAAAAGAAAGTATACTTGTTCTTTTCAGGATGTGGGATTGCCGTTTCTCCGGCTGCCTCCTCGTCAAAATTGTGACAGCCTTGACGCGCATAAGTGAGCTGCTCCCATATCTCATCCAGCTCCGTATCCGTGGTTGGAAATAGGTCATGAGATAAATGAAGCACCATCTCACGAGCCTCATTTACAGCTGCCCGCTGCCAGGGGTGCTCCTCCAAATAAGAACTCCACCAGAGGTCTCCCTCTGCTGTAGGGTGCTGCACCCACTCGATGAAGTCCTCATCCGTAGCAAAATCTATAGCCGTATAGTTCGGGTACTTCATTCGGTTTCTAAGCGTTAATCATAGTTCAGTGCCTGCTCACTAACTACTATAGCACTATCACCTCGTTTTTATCCCTCCCGAAACAAAATCTTTTTAAAAAGAAAAGTATGCCCTCTGCGGTATTGCTGCAGGCATACTTATTTCTTGAGTAGGCAAACATCTTAACCTCACATGGCCTTATACTTAGAAGTATATCTTTACTTATTCCGTCACCTTCACAAGCTTCTGCACCTGGTAGGTATCACCGGCGCGCAGGTGCAGGAAGTATAAACCACCCGGCATTGTATGTAGGGGAAGCGGTTGCTGCCATACTTCCTGGGTTTTAGCCAGCGATTCACGGTAAACCACCCGGCCCGTTACATCCAGCACCTGCAGCTGCACCTGTCCGCGGTAATCGCTCTCCAGGTATAAATTCACAGCGCCGGGGGTGGGGTTAGGAAATACTTTTATACTTGTGCCGGCCACCAGCAGTTCGTCAGCGGAAAGTATAATGCGACCCCAGGGGAGCAGGTTCGGTTTCGGCTGGTCCAGTTGCTGGGTCGTGAAAAGCCTGAACTCGCCTGGCTCAAGCAGGACCTCCCTCTGCGGATCGGTTACCAGCAGCTCCTCTCCGCTGAAGTAATCGTACCAGGTGCCCGCCTGCGGGAAACCTGACGGGGCCGTCTGCTGCTGCACATCAAAATTACCGATCAGAAACACGCTCATCTCCTCACTGCGAAGGGTGATGCGTTTGACGATGTTAGCCAAATCAAGAGAAAAATCTTCGGTTGCAAAAGCGGGCTGTGAGGTTTTAAGCTTGATCAGCTCCGCGTATACCTGGTAGAGTTTGGCCCGCTCGGGGTCGTTCTGGTACTCCCAACGGATCGGCTTGTTGCCGGTGCGGCCGTTCTCCTCTATCGACACATCGTACCCCAGCTCCCCGAATTGCCAGAGCATCTTGGGTCCCGGCACGGTGAGGGCAAAGGCGGCGGCCAGCTTGGCGCGGTTCAGGGCCGTGGGCAGGTTGCGGGTACTGTAGCTGCTGGTGGACTTGCCGTTTTGCTTCACGTCATACACCAGGCGCTCCTCGTCGTGGCTCTCCAGGTAGCCGATAACGTGCGGCTGCTCCCACCCTCTTACCTTGTGCGACAGCCACTGCGGGTTAGCATTTTGTCCTTTACCCAGCTGACGAAAATCGTGGTTGGCGTTGCCCCAGAACAGCATCCCGTAATTAGCCAGTTCCTTCTCCTCGGTGTTGTCGGCAAAATGCTCCAGAATGACATAGGCGGTCTCGTCTATTCGTCGGATGTCGTCGTAGATGCGCTTCCAGGTTGCTACGCGGTCGGCATCGTAGGCGCTCCAGGCATCCACGTTATCGCCCGTTTGCTTCTGGGTAAAGCCTTTGGAGAGGTCGAAGCGGAAACCATCCACGTTATACTCTTGGAGCCAGAACTCCGTCACGCGCTGCACCAGGGCCTGCGTGGCCGGGCTGTCGTGGTTAAAGTCGAAAAACACGCTATAAGGGTGCGTAGCCTGCGGATTAAAGTATGGATTGTCGGCTGAAGGCTTGTCGCCATCCCAGTACAGCTTCACGTAGGGGAATTCGTAGTCCGCCTGGTTGAGGACGATGTCCAGTATCACGGCAATGCCTGCCTGGTGCGCCGCATCGATAAACGCTTTTAAATCGTCTGCCGTGCCATAGGCCTTGTCCGGGGCAAAGAAGAAGGTCGGGTTGTAGCCCCACGACTCGTTTCCGGTGAACTCCATGACCGGCATGAGCTGAATGGCGTTTATGCCCAGCCTTTTAAAGTAGCCCAGGGTATCGGCCAGCGTTTTGTAGTTGCGGGTAGCCACGAAGTCGCGCAGCAGCAGCTCGTACACCACCAGTTGCTCCACAGCAGGCCGTTCGAAGTCAGGTACCTGCCACTTATACTTGGGCCGCTGGGTTTGCAGCACCGATACAATGCCCGTTGCCCCTTCCGGGTAAGGCTTCAGATTCGGGTAGTTGGCCGCAGTCAGGAAACGGTCGTGCTCCGGGTCCAGGATTTTCTCGGCGTAAGGGTCAGCCACGGCCAGGTCGCCGTCCACCAGGTACTGGTAAGCCACTTCCTGCCCTGCCGGGAGACCGGTCAGGCGCAGCCAGTAGCGTTCCCCGTCCGGCGTGCGGTTCATCAGGTGCTCCTGTCTCGGTTGCCAGTCGTTAAACTCCCCTACCGCGTACACATACTGTTTGCGGGGCGCGTAGAGCACCAGCACCACCTCCTCATCCTCCACGTAATTGATGCCATCCTGCATGCCGGCGGGCAGGGCAGCCACCGGAGAAGTCGGCCTAATCATGTACTCCAGTACATCCGTGGCGTTTTCTGTCTCTGTTTTCGCCTCCACCACCAGGCGGTGGCGTAGCCCCCGGTCAGCGCCAGTGCGTAAAGTATAGCTGAGTTTGTCAGTTCCCTTTGCCCGGCGTACTTCCACGCCATCGTGCAGCAGGCGCAGGTCGGCTGCCTCCGAGGCCTTTACCTCCACTTGTATCGTGCTGTTAGGTGCGGCAAAGAAAAACTCCCGTTCCGGTTGCTGAAAAGCCACCTGAAAAGCCGTTTCATAAACAGGAATAATGATGTCTTCGGTTTGGGCAGTGCCGTTTCCGTTTTTCAGCAGCAGCCCCAGTTTGCGGATTGGCGCACCTGCCGGCACACCAAAGTACTGCCGAGGTACCAGCGTAATCTGCCACCTGTCATTACCCAGCGGTGTCATTCTGCCCGGCTCGAAGGGGGCGCCCCAGTTGGTTTGTCCGGCTGGCTGGTACTCAAAGGCATTCGCATCCTCGGAAGTCCCCGCCCCCGACCACAGGTATACATCGCCGGTTTTACCGAACAGGCCCTTCGCCCGGCTGTCCTTGGCCTGCTTCAGGTCGAAGGTGATGGTGACCGCCTTGTCTGCTGTTGGGAAGGCCGGATCGGTTGTCACTACCTGCGCTTGCAGCCGCCCGCTGCATAACAAAAGCCAAAACAGGAAAAAACAAGCGATAGGGGCATAAAGCTTCATAGGCAAGCGGTTGATTTAAGGTGAGGTGACACGTAACTTAGGCCCGGCTATACGGGATAATTAAACGCCGGTTTTACTGCCTGAGTGCGAAAGGTAAAAATCAAAGGATAAATAAAAAACACTACCGCTTCGTTTATTAATTATAGACAAGGCAGCGCTTTTTTATTGCCCACCCATACTTTGGACTGGATTTGAAGTTTTTATTAAAATAGCATAAAACAGAACTTGGTTTGTAAATCTTGTGTATATTCGTGCGAAGTTATGCATTGTTTTCGCACAGCCATACAGCGGTTTTTGATGACGATTTAACAAATGATGCTCCTCTAACTTTTAGCCAAAACATAAAAACAGCCGCTTGCAACCTCCTGTACTAAAAGAGATTGACCAGGATTACTCCCGCGAGTTTTATCGCGCTGTTGTGGGTAATAGCATAGATTTGATCGCTGTGCTGAGTGAGGAGTATGCCTATACGTTTGTGGGCGAGTCTGTGACGGCTATACTTGGCTATACCCCGCACGAGTTGCTCGGCCAGCCAGCCTTTGCGTTCATCCACCCCGAGGATCTGGCAGGAGTAAAGGAGGCGCTGAACAGGCTGCTGCTTTTTGAACCGGCCCAGGTACCTGCCTTCCGGTTCAGGCACAAGAGCGGCGAGTGGCGCTGGCTGGAGGGCACCGGAAAAAACATGCTGCACGATGAGCACGTGCGCGGCATTCTTACCAGCTCCCGCGATGTAACAGCGGCCACACAGCTGGCCTATGAGCTGGACCACCACCAGGCTTACTACAAGTCGCTGTTCTTCGAGCACCCCGATACTGTTTTCACCCTGAACCTGGATGGAACCTTTAAAAAGGTGAACGGGCACCTGCACAAGCTCACCGGCTACGACGCCCACGAACTGCTCGACCGGCCCTACTACTCGCTGCTGCACCCCGACTCGCTGGAGACAGCGGCAGAGGCCATGAAGAAAGTATGGGCAGGCCAGGCCCTGACGCAGGAAGTATGCCTCATCACCAAAGAAGGCGAAACCAGTAACGTCAGTGTGTCCATCATGCCGGTATACTTCCGGGGAGAGCTGCAGGGGGCGCAGGGCATCGCCAAAGACATCACGGAAACCGTAAAGTCGCAAAGGCTCCTCATCAAGCTGGCCGACGATGTGTACAAGCACAACCTGGACCTGCAGCAGTTCACCTACATGATCTCGCATAACCTGCGCGCCCCGGTTGCCAACGCCCTGGGCCTTGTTCAGCTGGTGCACAGGCTGCCCAAAGAAACGGCCCACTATGACGCCGCCCTCGAAAAGCTACATGCCTCCGTCGAACAGCTCGACACCGTGGTGAAAGACATTAACGAGATCCTGTCGCTGCGCGAGGACGGCCGCGTGACCAAGCGCGAAAACGTATACATCAGCCATGTTTGCCAGCAGGTGCTGGATCAGTTTGAGCATCAGATAGCCCTTACCGGGGCGCAGGTGCAGGTAGAGGTGGACCCCAGCTTCCGGCTCATGTCCATCCGATCTTACCTGTACAGCGTCCTGTACAACCTGATCTCCAACAGCCTGAAGTATAAATCCGATTTCAGGCAGCTGGAACTAAGCATAAAGGCAGAGCGCGACAAGCGGGGCTATGTGCTCACCGTGCGCGACAACGGTTCGGGCATGGACATGCACCTGGTGCAGCACCAGCTCTTCCAGCTGTACAAGCGCTTCCACCCCAACACCCACGGCAAAGGCATTGGCTTGTATCTGGTAAAAACGCAGGTGCAGGCCCTGAACGGTAAAATAGAAGTTGAGAGTGCCCCCGACCAGGGCACCACATTTAAGATATATCTAGGAGCAAAACATGTATAACAAGGTTTTCATTGTGGATGATGACGAAGTGAGCATCTTCCTGACAGAGACAATTCTGGAGGCCGAAAGCTTTGCCACCGAATGCAGGGGTTTCCTGGATGCGCAGCAGGCCCTGCAGAGCCTGCTGGAAAGCGCGGAAGGCAACGAGGAGGCGCTCCCGGAAGTTATTTTCCTGGACCTGAACATGCCCTTTCTGAGCGGCTGGGACTTTATAGAGGCCCTCGCCCCGTACGAGGAGGCTCTGAAAGGCCGCTGCCGCATCTACATCCTGACCTCCTCGGTGGACGAGCAGGAGCGCCGGCGCGCCAACAGCAGCAGCCTGGTGGCCGGCTTTCTGCAAAAACCCCTGGAAGACCAATGGGTTCTGCAGCTCAAGAGGAGCTACTAAGCCAACAGCATTTTACCACTACCACCCTATTACACTACACAACACAAACTTAACACCCGATGAACGTTTTCTACTCACCCCTGCAACATAGCGCCGGGCTCGAGTCTATGAGGCTGGAACAGCTGAACAGGCGCTACTTCAACAATTACCCTGACGCGATTTACACGATCGGGATGGATAATGCCTTCCATACGGTGAACAACACCGTGTGCCAGGTGCTGCAGCGCAGCCGGGAGGAGCTCGTCGGGCAAAGCTTCAGCCTTTTCATTCACCCGGAGCACTGGGAGGAATCGGTGGGGTACTTCAGGGCCGCCAGCCAGGGAGCTCCGCAACGTTACCAAACCGTGGTGCTGCGGGAGAACGGGGAGTCTGTTTTTCTGGATGTTACGAATTTCCCGCTGAAGGTGGACGGGGAGATGGTGGGCATACTGGGCATCGCCAAGGATATCACCCTGCAGAAAGAGCGCGAGCGGGCCCTGCTGCAAACCTCGCAGGAACTGCAGCGCCAGAACGAGGAGCTGGAGCTGTTCCGCAAGATCATCGCCCACGATTTCCGGAGCCCCATTGCCCGCCTGCTGGGCCTGGGCAAGCTCCTGCAAAAAGACAACCTGCCCGAGAAAACAAAGCAAACGGCTGTAAACGCTATCCTGCAATCGGCGCAGCAACTGGACGGCATGGTGCGCGACCTGAACCAGATGCTTACCTTGCACCACCAGGGCGACGAGCCCCGCGAGCTGTGCGACGTGGAGGAGCTGGTGCAGCTCTGCCTGAGTGATCTGCAACAAGAAATAAGCAATGCCGAGGCTACCGTAACAATGGCCGGCTCCGAAAGTCTGCACCTTTTTACCGTCAAGGCTTTCCTGACCAGCATTATTCGCAACCTGCTCTCCAACGCCATTAAGTACAGGCAACCGGGGCGACCGCTTGAAGTGGTCGTCTCAGTGGTGCAGCACGATAACGAAGCGGTGATTTCGGTGGCGGATAATGGCACCGGCATGGACCTGGAGCAGGTAGGCACCTCGCTGTTTAAGATGTACAAGCGTTTCCACCACGAAATAGACGGCAAAGGGCTTGGCCTCTACCTGGTAAAGGAGCAGGTCCGGCTGCTGGGCGGGCGCATCGAGGTGGAAAGCACCCCTGGCGCGGGCACTACCTTTACCCTCCGGCTCCCCATACTTTAATTTTATACTTTTATACTTTCCCCGCCCGGTTTTCAGGTAAAGTGCTTTTGCAGATACCCTGTATGGCCGCTGGCTAAATTTATGCTTCCCTCTACTAAGCAAGTATAAATCCTGAGGTACCCCGGCCTGGTTTACCCGTACATCCCGTTGGCTTGCCGCCATGCCCTGCCTGCACCAGGCGGGCACGAATGCAGCTTGCCGCAGAAGCGCTATGTACTTGCAATAGGGATCCCGTGTTCGAGAAAGTGTATATCATTGATGATGACGAGGTAAGTATATTCCTTGCCCAGACCATGCTGGAAGCAGAAGGGTTTGCGCGGGAGTATGAATCCTTCCAGAACCCCTGCGACGCAATCTATCAGCTGCTGCCCGGCCTGCAACAGGAGGAAGTTGAAAGTATACCCGATGTCATATTCCTGGACCTGAACATGCCCCAGATGGACGGCTGGCACTTTCTGGACAGGCTGTGCCCGTACGCTGAGATCCTGAAACGCAGCTGCCAGCTCTACATCCTCACCTCCTCCGTCGATTCCATGGATACCAGAAGGGCCAAGAGCTATGATTTTTTGGCAGGTTTCCTGCAAAAGCCCCTCGAGGAAAGCGCCATCCAACGTATACTCCATGGGCCTAACTCCTGAGGCCGCCCCCCTTGCCTTAGCTCCTTCTACCGCTGGTCTCATCGCTATTTCATAACTTTGGGGCTTGCCATCGGTATAGTTTTGTATGCCCCAAGTCATAAATTTCTTCGCCCGCATCGGGCTGTCCCTGCAGATTGTTAAAACGGCGCTGGCTGCCACCGTGTCCTGGGTTGTGGCCACCACTGTGCTGGGCTCTGAGTACCCTTTCTTTGCGCCGCTTGCCTCTATCCTTACCGTGCAGGTGACCGTGGCCGACTCCGTGGAGAAAGCCACCCAGCGCATTATCGGCATTATCGGGGGCGTGGCCGTAAGCCTCTTGATTGGTCACTGGCTCAGCATCAGCACGCTCTCCATTTTCCTGGTCATCATTATCGGGATGGGCATCTCCAGGGCGCTGCGCATGAACCCGCAGATAGTATCGCAGGTGGCGGTCAGCTCCCTGCTGGTGCTGGCGTTCGGGCTGCAGGAGGATGGCTATGCAGTGGAGCGTATTGTAGAAACCGTGGTGGGCTCGGTGGTGGCGGTGCTGATTAACGCCCTGATTGTGCCGCAGAACGCCATCCCGGAGGTAGAGAACAGCATGCTGGCGCTGGGCGAGCAGGGCACCAGGACACTGCAGTTTCTGGCAAGGCAGCTGCGGCAAACCGAGAAAGGGCAACTGGTGGGCCGCCAGGAAACCGACGCGCTCATCGCCGCCACCGAGCAAAGTATAAAATCGCTGCAACTGGCCGAGCAGAGCCTGAAGTATAACCCCTTCCTGACGCGCAAGCGCACGCGGCTCAGCCGACTGGCCATCGGCGTGAAGCGACTCGAGCATATCACCACACAAATCAGGGGTATCCGCCGCGGCATCGCGGACCTGAACTCTGGCCGCATCTTTGAAAGCGAGCTACAGGACACGCTGGCGCTGCAACAGGCCATGGAAGCCACGGCGGTCTGCATCAGCCTGTTTAGCCAGACGATGGTGGGACCTCCGGAGAAACACCGCCCGGCCCTGTCGGCAAGTATACGGGAGGCCGAAGAGCGGCAGAACCATTGCCTTGGCACCTTGCGCAGCATCCGCACCGACCGTACCATCCGCGACGTGGGCAGCATTCTGACCGACCTGAACCGCATACTGGCTGAGGCGGCACGCTAGCACTTATGTTGCGGCGCGGGCTTAGGTACACTGGACCATACTTTTGCTTATACTTGCGCACAACCAAGGGGCAGAATTTATATGCACAACAACCATCTGCACCATACTCCTAAACCCGAAACCTTACAGCAGAGTAGCTGTTAACTTGTACTGACCTATACTTTTAAAACAGGATTTAAACTATGTCTATACTTTTCTCCCCCCTCACCCTACGCGACATTACCTTGAAGAACCGGATTGTCGTATCGCCCATGTGCATGTATAGCAGCCAGGACGGCTTTGCCACCGACTGGCACCTGGTGCACCTGGGCAGCCGTGCCGTGGGCGGGGCTGCTCTTGTTTTATCAGAAGCTACGGCCGTGGTACCGGAAGGGCGCATCTCTCCACATGACCTGGGCATCTGGAAAGACGAACATATTGAAGGGCTCCAGCGCATCACAAAATTTATTTCGGAGCAAGGTGCTGTGCCGGGCATTCAGCTGGCCCACGCCGGCCGGAAGGCCAGCAGCCACCGACCCTGGGAAGGAGGCGGCCCTATCTTCCCGGAGGAGGTGAATGGCTGGCAAACCGTAGCTCCCAGCGCTATCGCTTTCTCCGAAAATGGCCCTGTGCCGCACGAGCTCTCGCTGTCCGAAATTGAAAATGTAATCGATGCTTTTGAGGCAGCCGCCAGGCGCTCCCTGGAAGCCGGGTTTAAGGTTGCAGAGATACATGCCGCCCACGGCTACCTCCTGCACGAGTTTTACTCCCCTATCAGCAACCAGCGCACCGACAAGTATGGCGGCTCGTTTGAAAACCGCATCCGGCTGCTGCTGGAGGTAACCGAACGCGTGCGCCAGGTATGGCCCAAGGACCTCCCGCTCCTCGTGCGCATCTCCGCCACCGACTGGACCGAAGGCGGTTGGACTGTAGATGACTCAGTAGCGCTGGCAAAAGAGCTGAAGAAGCTGGGCGTCGACCTGATTGATTGCTCCACCGGAGGCAATGTGCCGCGCGCTTCCATTCCCGTTGGGCCGGGCTATCAGGTGAAGTTTGCCGAACAGGTGAAGCAAGAGGCAGGCATTCTGACAGGTGCTGTGGGCATGATCACTGAGGCCAGGCAGGCAGAGGAGATACTGGCCAGCGGGCAGGCCGATGTGGTGCTGCTGGCGCGCGAGCTGCTCCGCGACCCCTACTTCCCGATGCACGCGGCGCAGGAACTGGGTGCCGGGCATACCTGGCCACCGCAGTACGAACGCGCCAAGCCACGGCAATAGGCTGAACAAGTAGCTTCGGCAAGCGTTAAAGTATACACACTAAAAAACTGAAATATGAGCCATACCATAATTCATGATGAGGAGGAGCTTCGGTTCTATGTAACCTTCGGGGAGGAAGAGGCTGAACTGACTTACTTTTACACCGAGGATCAGATCATCGACTTCGAGCATACGTTTGTGCCCGATAGCCAGCGCGGCAAAGGCCTGGCAGGCAAACTGGTTAAAGAGGGCCTGGAGTTTGCCCGGTCCAACAACTATAAAATCATCCCCTCCTGCCCGGTGGTGGAGGCCTACATCGAGCGCTACCCGGAGTACAAGGACATGGTGCATCCCGAGTAGCACGTATAAATGGCGGCAACCGTGTTGCCCGAAAGTATAAATCAGCTATCTTAGCTAGCGCATCCTGCTTAATGTATATTTTAGGCAGGATGTTTCTTTTCATACCAACACAAAACGCTTGTTCATGAAAACACGCCACTTGCTACGAACAATGGCTCTGGGAAGTATACTTTGCCTTGGCACCGCCGCTGCGCAGGCACAGGAGTTCACCCGGCAGGATACCCTGCGCGGCAGCATCACCCCGGAGCGCGCCTGGTGGGATCTCAGCTTTTACCACCTCGACATCGCCGTAAACCCGCAGGACAGCAGCATCTCTGGCAGCAACACCATCCGCTACAAAGTGCTGGAGCCAAATCAACAGCGCATGCAAGTGGATTTGCAGCCGCCCATGCGCATTAGCCGGGTGACGCAACAGGGCAAAGACGTGCCGGTGCAGCAGGATGGCAATGCCTGGTTTGTGCAGCTGCGGGAACCGCAGCAGGCGGGCACGGAAGGCGAGATAAAAGTATACTATAGTGGCAAGCCGCAGGTAAGCGAGAACCCACCCTGGAGCGGCGGCATTACCTGGGCGCGGGATGCCAACGGGAAGCCTTGGGTAGCCAACTCCAACCAGGGCGATGGCGCCAGCCTCTGGTGGCCCTGCAAAGACCACATGTACGACGAACCCGACAGCATGCGCATCAGCGTGCGTGCCCCGAAAGGCCTCATGGACGTGAGCAACGGGCAACTCAAAGGCGTGCAGGAGCATGCCGATGGCAGCAAGACCTACCATTGGTACGTCGCCAACCCCATCAACAACTATGGCGTGAACCTGAGCATCGGGGATTATGCCCATTACGCGGAAACTTACAAAGGAGAGAAAGGAGAACTGGCCCTGAACTTCTTCCCGCTGCGCTACAACCTGGACAAGGCGAAAAAACAATGGGCGCAGACGCACCAGATGCTGGAGGCGTTTGAGCACTGGTTTGGCCCTTACCCTTTTTATGAGGATGGGTTTAAACTGATAGAGGTGCCTTACCTGGGCATGGAGCACCAGAGCGCAGTGACCTATGGCAACGGCTACCAGAATGGCTACCGGGGCCGTGACCTGAGTGGCACCGGCTGGGGCCTCAAGTTCGACTTCATCATCATCCATGAGGCCGGGCACGAATGGTTTGCCAACAACATTACCTACAAGGACGTGGCCGATATGTGGATACATGAGAGCTTCACCAACTACTCCGAGTCGCTTTTCCTGGATTACCACTACGGCACCCAGGCGGCTAACGAGTACGTGATTGGGCTGCGCAACATCATCCAGAATGACATCCCGATTATTGGGGTATACAACGTGAACCAGGAAGGCTCCGGCGACATGTACCCGAAGGGCTCCAACATGCTGCACAACCTGCGCCAGATCGTGAACAACGACGAGAAGTGGCGCAGCATCCTGCGCGGCCTCAACAAGGACTTCTACCACCAGACCGTGACCACGCAGCAGATCGAGAGTTACCTGAGCCAGCACATCGGCCGCGACCTGACCCCGGTTTTCGACCAGTACCTGCGCGATGTGCGCATTCCGAGGCTGGAGTATAGAGTGAACGGCAAGACCCTGCAGTACCGCTGGGCCAATACGGTAGATACGTTCAACATGCCGGTAAAGGTGACGGTGAACGGCGAGGCACAGTGGCTGGAACCCACCACCACCTGGCAGGAGCTGAAGCTTAAAAAGAAGAAGCCGAAACTGGAGGTAGACCCGAACTTCTATGTAACCGCACAAAACGTTGCCGCTGCTTAGCCGCACCCAAAGTATAAAGTATAAAAGACCGCCCCTTTTCTGGTGGCGGTCTTTTATTTTAGAGAGGTTCAGAAGTATACTTCACCTATCCGGCAAATCAGGTTCTGGACCTTATTCTTCAACGAGGAAGTATAACCCTACTCCCGCCTGGGTATGTCCGTTGGCTCCTGGCCGCCGTCACCGCGGTAGAAGCGGGTGGCCGGCAAGGCAAACTGAATATCAGGCGCACTCATGAACCTGGTGAGCACATCTTCCCATATCAGGTGGGCACTTTGGCGCCGCCGCATCATGCTGCACACAAAGCGCATCGTCAGCTCGATACCGTTTTCACGCACACTGGTGTACAGGCGCGGGTCCAGGTTATTGTAGAAAATGAGGTGCTGCTGCGACTGTCGCCTTACCTGCTCCCGGGCAGCCTCTGTCAGCTGCTCGGCATGCTCGTGCATGATTTCGTAAAGTATACTTTTTGCCTTCTGCCAGTTGCTCTCAAAAGTGATGCGCACCGATACCTCCTCCCACAAAAACGGAAATCCGAAATTATAATTAGCCTGCGGCTCTGTAAACACCTTCATGTTCGGGATGTTCACCACGCGTCCGGTCGCCTGGTCGGCCTTCACCCAGCCCTGCAGTTCATTCAGCGTAAACTGAAACAGCCGCAGGTCTATCACATCCCCCACATGCTCCCCAATCTGTATGCGGTCGCCGACATGAAACGGGCGCTTCCAGATAATGAAGACCCAGCCGGCCATGTTAAGCACCGGCTCGCGGAGGGCCAATACCAAACCTGCTGAGAGCAGCCCCAGAAAGGTGGCAATAGAGCGGAAACCATCGAACCAGATGTAGGTCAGGAAGACCAAGCCAAGCACCGTGATGCTATAGTTGGTAGCCTTTCGCCACTGGTATCGCTTCCGGATGTCGGCCTGGTGCTTGTTGATGAAGCGCTGCAAAAACAAACTGATAAGCCACAGTACAAAGAGAATCCCTACCGAGTAAAGCAGCTGAGCAAAAAATTCGGCAGAAAGCCCTGTATGGTCGGAAAGCCAGTAAAAAAATTCACGCATGAGCCTTGTGTTATGCTGATGTTCAGAACATGCACCTCATGTATACTTTACCCGCAGCCGCTATGGTTACTTTTGGCTTCAGATTTACGCCTCCCTGGTATGGCTAGGCATATTAAATGAGTGAGTACTAATGCACCTTCTTCAAATCAATTCAACCTCTAACCTGCTACAGCACAGCACCTAAGCCGGTCGCTGTTCTGACACTAATCTCCGTGCAACTTATTATAGTTTTTATTGTATCACAATATTCCTAAATTTGTCGTATCTGTCGCTTAAAAAGGACTGCCTAGCCGAAGGAGAAGCACAGTGCTGCAGGCTGGCTGCCGCAATTACTACGACGGTTCGTATGGAAGAGCAGGAAATATGGAAAAGGTTTAGGGAAGGGAGTGAGCACGAATTCACCTTGCTGTACAGGCGCTATGCTCCTGTCATGCTCCGCTATGGGCACCGCCTTTCTTCTGACCCGGATCTGGTGAAGGATTGCGTGCAGCAGGTTTTCTTCCAGGTATGGAAGAGCAGGCAGAACCTCTCCACCCCTCCTAGCGTGCGCAACTACCTGCTCAAGGCTTTCCGGTGCGAGCTTGCCAAGAAGGCCACTTTTATCAGCAGGTTCCAGTCACTCCCCGATGACTCTCAACTTGGAACGGAGACCTCGTATGAGGCAGAACTCATTAAACTGCAGACCTCTGATTTGGACAGCCAGCGTATCAGCCAGTTGCTAACCAAATTGCCGGAGCGACAGCGCGAGGTCATCTTTTTGAAATACTACACCGGCCTGCAGTACGACGAGATGGCCGATATCATGGGCATTGACCAGAAATCCGTTTACAAGCTCACCTACAAAGCCATTGACAAGCTGCACAAGCTGTTTCATGTTCCTGAAAAACAGGAGTCTACCTCTTTACGCAAACGTGTGCGCGTGTTGGCCAGCAGCCTGGCCCCCTCCCCTGCCGAAGAAGCTGCCCCGGCTCTGGAAAAGCTTCCCGCAAGCGGTAAGTTAGCGCTCAATTTTGACTAAAGTTTCCCACATTGCTGCCGCATTTATTGGCTTTCTGGGCTAAACCAGCTAACTTATAACCCGATTTTGCCCAACTCCCCGACTACGAAAACAAGTATGCCTGGGCTGACAGAAAGGCAAAAGGCATCACCCACATTACTAACAACATAGCATGCATATACAGAAAGAACCCTTTGGTACTGCGCCGGGCGGTGAGCAAGTATACCTGTATACCCTTACCAACCAGCAGGGCCTTCTTGTCAGGATCACGAACTACGGCGCCATTGTCACCTCCTTTGTAACACCTGATAAAAATGGCGAGATGGGGGACGTGGTGGCAGGTTTTAACGAACTTGAAGGGTACATTCCCAATGATCCGCACTTCGGTGGTATTGTGGGGCGTTTTGCCAACCGCATCGCCAGGGGTAAGTTCACGCTGGACGGGCAGGAGTATACCTTACCGGTAAATGACCCACCGCACCACCTGCACGGCGGCAACGCAGGTTTCGACCGGGTGGTGTGGCAGGCGGAGGAACTACCCGAGCAGAATGCCCTGAAGCTAACGTACCGCAGCCCGGATGGGGAAGAGGGCTACCCGGGCAACCTGATAGCCACGGTAATTTATACCTTAACGGATGATAATGCCCTGCAAATTGATTACAGCGCCACTACCGACAAAGCCACGCCCGTAAACCTGACCAACCACAGCTACTTTAACCTTTCAGCTGGCAAAAGCAACGACATAAGCGGCCATATCATTCAGATAAATGCCGCTTCCTATACCCCGGTTGATGCTACTTTTATCCCGACTGGGGAACTGGCTAGCGTGGCGGGCACCCTGATGGACCTTCGGGAGGCGCAGCCGATTGGCAAGCACCTGCTGCAGATTCCGGGTGGTGGCTATGACCATAACTATGTGCTCCCTAACACTGACGGAAGTATAATTAAGGCGGCCGAGGTGTTTGAGCCTGTTTCGGGGCGCGTGCTGGAAGTATACACTACCCAGCCCGGCATACAGTTCTACACCGGCAATTTCCTGGACGGATCGCTTACCGGCAAGAACGGCCAGGCTTATACAAAGCACTACGCCTTCTGCCTCGAAACGCAGCACTTCCCTGACTCTCCGAACCAACCGGCTTTCCCGTCTGCCATACTTCGGCCGGGCGAAATCTACCGGCAGCAGACGCTGTACCGGCTCTCGGTGCGGAATAACTAACTTGATTCCATACAATCTATACAAAAAAATGACGCTTGTTGCGCCTGAAGAGCATTACTAACCGAACGATGCAGACCAACACACAGCAAACTATACTTACACTTACACTTACTCAACTTTTAACTTTCATCAGACTATATGGCTGGCTCAACGCACACCGATATTAACACGCCACCGGCACAAGCCCTTACCACCAATTACAAGGGCCCGCTTGTGACGGTAACGATGCTCTTCTTTATGTGGGGCTTTATTACCTGCCTCAACGACATCCTGATCCCAAAATTACAGCAGGCGTTTACCCTGGAGTTGTGGCAGGCCATGCTCATCCAAACGGCCTTCTTCGGTGCCTACTTTTTTGTGTCGCTCCTATACTTTATACTTTCCGTTACCAAGGGTGACCCTATTCGCCGCATCGGATACAAGAACGGTATCATTGTGGGCCTGGTGGTGGCCGCGGTGGGGTGTACGCTTTTCTACCCATCGGCCTCTTTTCATAGCTACGGCTTTTTCCTGGGTGCCCTGTTTATACTTGCCTCGGGCATCACCATCCTTCAGATTGCGGCCAACCCGTACGTGGCCATACTTGGCCCGCCCGAAGGGGCAGCCAGCCGCCTGAACATGACGCAGGCGCTTAACTCGCTGGGAACGACAGTGGCCCCTATCATCGGTGGCTACCTTATCTTCGGGGCGGTAGATGCCGCCGAAACCGGTGCTGAGTCTGTAAAGATGCCTTATCTGGGCCTGGCGGCTGCCCTGCTGGCCATTGCCCTGCTCATTAAAGTGGCCAAGCTGCCCAATATCCATGCCGGCGACGAGATTAAACCGGGTGCCGAAGCGCTGCAACACCGCCACCTGCTGCTCGGTATCATCTGTATTTTTGCTTACGTGGGGGGCGAGGTATCGATTGGCAGCGCGCTTATCAACTTTTTCATGCTGCCCGAGATTGCCGGGCTGAATGAGGCGCAGGCCGGCCACTTCCTGGCCTTTTATTGGGGAGGCGCCATGGTGGGCCGTTTCTTCGGAGCCATTGCCCTGTCCGACACCAAGAACTCGGGCGGTAAATACCTGGCGATGGGCGGCATAACGGCGCTGGTGTTTGTGCTGCTGTCCCTGGCCTATGGCCTGAATGAGGCGCTGATCGTGCTGGGCCTTATCGCCCTGAACTTTATGGTGCTGATGCTGGGCAAATTCATCCCGAGCAGAACGCTGGGTTACTTTGCCGCTACGGTAGTGGTGCTGCTGCTTATCACGTGCTTTGCCACAGGTTCAGTGGCCATGTGGGCGGTCATCTCCATCGGCCTGTTTAACTCCATCATGTTCCCGACCATCTTTACGCTGGCCATCAAAGGACTGGGTGTGCACACCAGCCAGGCATCCTCGCTGCTGGTAATGGCCATTGTGGGCGGCGCCGTGCTGCCTCCTATTCAGGGTGCCGTAGCCGACATCACCGGCGACTTGCAGATATCTTTCCTGGTGCCGCTGCTTTGCTACCTGTACATTCTGTACTATGGCTTCTCCGGTTATAAGATCCAGGAATAAACGGATAAAACCGCGCCATACTTTCCAGAAGCCAGCTCCTCCAAGGGCTGGCTTTTTTTGTAGCCAGTTCAGAATCCGTTTTATACGTTAGCAGCTTGCTTAGAATTGCTTAACTTTCCGGCTCCGTGGCTCCCGTACTAAACTCCGTTTGTGGAGGTTAGGATGGAAGTATAAAATTCTCCAAAGCTGATGAGGCACTACCTGTTACTGCTATTGCTGCTGCTTTCTACGTTCGTGCCTGCACGGATAGAAGCCCAGGCCTTGCCGGAGCGCCCCGCCAAGCGCCCTAAAATCGGGCTGGTGCTGAGTGGCGGCGGGGCCAAGGGCATGGCGCATATCGGATTTCTAAAGGTACTGGAGGAGGCGGGCATCCGTCCGGATTATGTGACAGGTACCAGTATGGGCAGCCTGGTGGGCGCGCTGTATGCCCTGGGCTATTCAGCCAGCGAGATTGAGCAGATTGCCCTGGAGCAGGATTGGGAGATGCTGCTCAGCAACCAGGTGCCCCTGAGCCAAATCGCCTTCGAGGAAAAGGAGTACTACAGCCGCTACCTGCTGGAGCTGCCTGTAAACGGCACCCGCATCAGTTTTCCGAGCGGCCTGATAGAAGGGCAGGCGCTCAACAACCTGCTCATCCGGCTGACGCGCGGCGCCCACAGCACCCAGGATTTCCGCAAGCTGCCTATTCCCTTTGCCTGCGTAGCCACCGACATGGTCACCGGCCAGAAGGTGGTGCTGCAGCAGGGCTTTCTGCCGGAGGCCTTGCGCGCCAGTATGGCCATACCCACTGTTTTTACTCCTATTAAACTGGATGGCCGTATGCTCGTGGACGGCGGACTGGTGCAGAATTTTCCGGTGCAGGAGGCGCTGGACATGGGTGCAGATTTCGTGATTGGTGTAAACGTGGGCGGCGGGCTGGAGCCGGAGCAGAACCTCAAGACCATGCTGGACGTGCTGGTGCAGGCCACCTTTTTCACAAGCGCCTCCAACCTGGAAAGCGAGAAAAAGAAGACAGACCTGCTTATAGACGTGTTGCCCTTCCTGGAGGGGTATAAAACCAGCAGCTTCACCGACACGGAGAAGATCATAGAGATTGGGGAGTCGGTGGCGCGCCAGTACGAAGACAGCCTCCGGAGCCTGGGCACCTACTTTAACTCGTTCCGGGATCCGATGCACGAGCCTGACCTGAGCACCCTGCAGGACTCTGTGCTGCTGAACCAAATCTTGATCAGCGGCTCGAAAACCACCCCAAAACGCATCCTGCGCCGACGGCTGCGTCTCCGTGAAAACGAGCCGACCACCGTCAGCACCATCGAGAACCGCATCGAAGTATTGTACGGCACAGGGCACTTTAACAAGGTTTCCTATGCGCTGGTGCCCGCCGACAGCGGTTATCATTTGCAGGTAAACCTGGAGGATGGGGCCTTGGGAGCGCTTAAAACTGCCATCTATTATGACTCTGAAAACAGGGCCGGTGCCACGGTAAACCTAACGCGCCGCAACCTGCTCTGGCAGGGCTCCCGCTTTGTGGCAGAGGTAGACCTTGGGCAGAACATCCGCAGCGACGTGAACTACCTCAAGTATATGGGTTACCGCTATCATCTGGCCGCCAAACTGGGCAGTCAGTATTACAAAACCGATCTCCCGCTGTTCAACGACAACGGCAACAAAATTGCGATTCTGCAGCGCAACAGCAACACCGCTACCCTGGGCTGGCAAACCACCACTAACAATACCTGGACCCTGGGGCAGCAGCTAGAATACAAACTCTCGCGCCTCTACCCGCAAGTGGCAGGCCAGATGAACATCGACACCCTGACGGTGGACATCAACCACCTGGAGCAGCTAAAAGTGAGAAACTGGAGCCTCTCCACCTTCTTCCGCCACAACAACCTCGACAGGCAGGTATACCCTACCCGCGGCTGGCGCACCGAGGCGCAGGGAAGCTATGTTTTCGGGAACAGGTTTTCGGTGCGGGCACGGCCCGACCATGCCGAATTGGAGGAAAGTATGGCAGGCAAGCACTATGACGCTTACTTCCGGGTAGCGCTTCATGCTAATGGGATTGTACCGCTGCGGAAAAACCTGAGCCTGATACTGCGCCAGGGCCTGGTGATGTACACTAACAACGACCTGCCGATAGGCGAGGAAAGCCTGGTGGGCGGTTATACTTCGGTGCTGCCTAACATGGTAGAGTTCCGTGCGGCTGAGCCCTTTGCCTACTCTGCCGATAACCTGCTCTATGCCGGCCTTGGGGTGCAGGTAGCCCTGCGGCGGAAACTGTACCTGCAGCTTCACTCCACGCTGATGGACACCGGCTTGCTGCACGGTTACCGTACGCTGCGCGGAAAAACCACGCGCCTGGGCTACAGCGCCACGTTGGGGTACATCACCCCGTTCGGGCCCGTAACAGCAGGCATAGCCCATGAAAACAAATCGGATTGGAGGGGGTTCATTAGCCTTGGGTTCAGGCTGCCCTGGTAAAAACAAAGTATAAACATCAATAGAAATATCCAACCTTAGCCATGCAAATTTATAAGACGCTTACACCCTCTATACTTCCATTCACCCTTAAATTTGTTTCTTTCACCATAAATGAATAAACAAAATCCTATAGACATCATCCTTTTGTACACTTTTTCAGTTTAAGGTCGAATAGCAACAAAGCTCGTTTGTTGCGATAAACCATCCATTCACCTTATAACAAACTCTTATGTACAAAAACCTTACGAAACGTGCTGCATTACCCATGCTAGCGCTAGGCCTTTTGCTGTCTTGTACCCCCGACGAGGAGCAGGCTACACCTTCATCAGCCCTCAACGCTGACGCCACCTCCAACGCTGCAAACGGCGCAGTAAGCCAGGCTGTGAAAATCAAGAAAGGCCATTACATGCTGATTGCCTCCGGCAGTGAGCTGCCAGCTGATCTGAGCAGCCAGGTGAAGGGCATGAAGGGCAACCTGACAGGCATCATGAAAAACGTGGGCATTGCTACCGTTACCTCCGACGACCCTGCCTTTGCTGCCCAGGCCAGCAAGATAAAGGGCGTGACCGTTGTGCCTGATTTGGAGATACAGTGGTACAACCCTGACGACATGAAGGTGATGGCGTTTGATGCGGAGGCCTTTGGAAACCCACCCTACAGCGGCGACAATGACCCGTACTTCGAGCTCCAGTGGGGCCACGACGCAGTGGATGCACCAGAAGCCTGGAACGCCGGGCACCGCGGCAAGGGAGTTCGTGTGGCCGTGCTGGACGGTGGCTTTGACCTGGATCACCCTGACCTGGCGCCTAACATTGATATGGCTGCCAGCAGGAGCTTTGTAGTAGGTGAGGAACTGCAGTACATGCTAAACAACACCTTCAGCCATGGCACCCACACAGCGGGCACAGTGGCCGCAGCTGATAACGGATTTGGCGTGATTGGGGTGGCGCCGGAGGCTGAGCTTATACTTGTAAAGGTACTGCGCGATTCTGGTAGCGGCTCTTTCTCCTGGATGATGCAAGGCATCCTGCATGCCGTTGAAATGGGCGCAGACGTGGTAAACATGAGCTTAGGTGCCTCACTTCCGGTTAACGGAAAATTCCTGGATGAGGACGGCAATGTGATCAACGATACCAAGGCTGTTCAGGAGTTGCTCAACGCCATCAGCAAGGTTACCAACTATGCCACACAGCAAGGGGTAACGCTTATTGCCTCGGCTGGTAACGCGGCAAACAACGGTCAGAAGGACAAGTCGCTGATCCACATTCCTTCCGGGTCGGCTAACGTGATTTCCATTTCTGCCACCGCCCCTGTTGGCTGGGCCATGAATCCGTTAACAGCTAACCTCGATAACCTGGCCTCCTACTCTAACTATGGCGTAACCGACGTTGACTTTGCCGCACCAGGTGGCGACGCCGCATATCCTGGAAGTGAGATCAGAAAGATCGGGCCTGTAACACAGTATGTGTATGTATTCGACCTGGTGTTCAGCACCGGCAACAATGGCTGGTACTGGTCTGCCGGCACCAGCATGGCCTCACCGCATGCAGCAGGCGTGGCGGCCCTTATCATCGGTGCTAACGGAGGCGACATGGACCCTGCCCACGTGAGAGCCGCGCTACGCGCCTCTGCCGACGATATTGGTAAGCCGGGCCGTGATCCATACTTTGGCCACGGTCGCGTAAATGCCTTTAGGGGAGTGTCTGCCCTGCAGTAACAAACAAAGTATAAACCTATAAAAAGCCCCTCCTGTTAGTGCAGGAGGGGCTTTTTGCATAGTTCACTCTTCCCAGGACCTATACTTCACCAGGTGCTGTAAGTATGATTGTGATAAAAGTCACTGCAGAAAGTATAGATTTTACCGATATTTGCCTTTATCATCAACAAAACGTGCACCCATGAAAGTAGAGCAACTATATACCGGCTGCCTGGCACAGGGCGCTTACTACATCGAAAGCAAGGGCGAGGCTGCCATCATAGACCCGCTCCGCGAGGTGAAACCATACATCGAGAAGGCTGCCAGGGATGGGGCTGATATAAAGTACGTGCTCGAGACACACTTCCACGCCGACTTCGTTTCCGGGCACCTGGACCTGGCGAAAGCAACCGGGGCCAGTATTGTGTTTGGGCCAAACGCCCAGCCCAAGTTTGATGCTCATATTGCACAGGACGGCGAGGAGCTGAAACTGGGTGATGTGACGATAAAAGTGCTGCACACGCCCGGCCATACCATGGAGTCTACCACGTACCTGCTGCTGGATGAGCAGGGCCGCGAGCATGCCATCTTCTCCGGCGACACGCTCTTTATAGGCGACGTGGGAAGGCCTGACCTGGCGGCAAAATCGGACCTGACGCAGGAGCAGCTGGCCGGACACCTGTACGACTCGCTGCGCAATAAAATTATGACTCTGCCTGATGAGGTGGTGGTATACCCGGCCCACGGCGCCGGCTCTGCCTGCGGCAAGAACATGAGCAAGGAGACGCACGACACGTTAGGAAACCAGAAGAAAGCCAATTACGCCCTACGGGCCGACATGACGAGGGAGGAGTTCATCAAAGAAGTGACAGATGGTTTGCTGCCCCCGCCGGGCTATTTCCCGCTGAACGTGATGCTCAACAAGGAGGGTTACGCCAGCATCGACCAGGTGATGCACCAGGGACTGCAGGCGCTCTCGCCGGAGGCCTTTGAGGCAGCGGCCAACGAAACGGGCGCCCTGGTGCTGGACACGCGCAAGCCCCAGGTCTTTGCCAAAGGCTTTATCCCGAACGCCATCAACATTGGCATAGACGGTGGTTTTGCTCCTTGGGTAGGCGCCCTGATACCCGATATTCAGCAGCCCATACTTTTTGTGGCAGATGAGGGACGTGAGGAGGAAGTGGTGACCAGGCTGGCCCGCGTGGGTTACGACCACGCCATCGGCTTCCTGAAGGGTGGCTTCCAGAGCTGGGTAGCGGCAGGCAAGGAAGTGGACACGATTACATCCATCACGGCAACAGAGCTGGAAGAAAGGTATACGCAGGACAACAGCATTTTTATTGTGGATGTGCGCAAGCCGGGCGAGTATGAGGCGGAGCACCTGCAGGCGGCGCACTTCGCCCCACTCGATTACCTGAACGAGCACCTGGCGGAGTTGCCCAAAGACCAGACCCTCTACGTTCATTGTGCAGGGGGCTACCGCTCCATGATCGCAGCGTCTATACTTCGGGCAAGGGGTTATCAGCACCTGGTAGATATTAAAGGCGGCTACAAAGCTATTGCCGAAACGAGCCTGCCGCGCACAAACTTCGTGTGCCCCAGTACGCAAAAGTAATTTATACTTTGCCACACCTAAAACAGAAAGCCGGCAGAAGTTTATACTTCTGCCGGCTTTCTGTTTATACTTCCTGGGTTACTCCTGCACCCTGTCCAGTGTCTTACGCTTGTCGCTTTTAATCTTTTTGAAGTGGCTTGGGGTAAGGCCCGTCACTTTTTTAAACTGGTTGGACAGGTGGGCCACACTGCTGTAGCCAAGTTTGTAGGCTATCTCCTTCAGGCTCAGCTCATCATATACCAACAGCTCCTTCACCAGCTCGATGCGCTGCAGAATAAGGTATTTCTCGATGGTGATGCCCTCGGACGCGGAGAAGAGCGAACTGACGTAGTTATAGTCCAGGTCGAGTTTCTCGGCGATGTAGTCGGAGGTGTTGATGTGCAGGTCGCTTTCCCCTGCCTCGCGCACGAGCTCAATCACGGCCAGCTTTACCTTTTCTATCAACTGTGTCTTGCGGTCGTCCAGCAGCTCGAAGCCGTTGCTCTCCAGCATCTCCCGGATCTGCTCCAAATCCGGATTGCCCTCACTGGCAGACACTTCCGCCTCGCCAAGGTTTACCTGGTGCACCGTATAGCCCAGTTTCTGTAGTTCCTCTGCCACCACCCGTTTGCATCGGTCGCAGACCATGTTTTTTATACTTATTCTATGAGTTGCCATCTGTTTTGTCTCTGCATTCTGAATTGCTTTTACCGCTACAAAGTATAAAAATATACTTTAGTATATAGTAATACGTATCTTGTTATATCTTAAAACCTAGTAGCCTTACCTAAAACACTGCCATGGAATCCGCTGGTTCTATTGATTACCTGAAACTGCAACTGGTACCCGAGGAGAGCATGCTTTGCGTCACCTGGCTACGAGGTGTTAGCAGCGCCGAGTACCGCCAGGGGCTTCTCCACCTCAGGCAGGTAGTCCTGGACCATGGCATTAAACTGTGGTTTGTTGACGCCCGCCGCCTTACCCATGTCACCTTCGAGGACCAGCAGTGGATCATAAAGGAAATCATACCCGAGCTGCTGGCAAGCAGCCTGCAAAAGTTTGTGCGCGTGGTGCAGCCCGATGTATTCAGCTACATCACGTTCGAGGATCTGCTGCGCAGGGCACAGCAAAACTATAGCCTGATTGGCCACGTGGAGCAGTTTACGAGCGCCGAGGCTGCCATGGCCTGGCTCCAGATGAACGACTAAAATACTAGTCCTCGATCAGGATGCCCATTTTGCCCATCTGGTAATCGCGCATGGCCTGCATTATCTCGGTTTCGGTGTTCATCACGAAAGGCCCATTGGCTACCACCGGCTCTTCGAGCGGCCTGCCTGCCAGCAAGAGCGCGCGCGTGTCTGCTTTAGCTGTGAGTGTAATGGCCTCCCCATCCCTGTTGAAGATTACCTGGTGCAGGCCTTCCACCAACCCATAGCCAGCTACCTGCAAGGCGCCATCGAGCAAGTATAGAAAGGCGTTATACTCCTGTGGCACCGGAAACGTATAGCTGGCGCCAGCCTTTAGCTCCAGGCGCAGGGCCAGCACCGGCAACTTTGGTCGTACAGGCCCTCTAATACCTTCGAATTCACCGGCTACCACCTGCACCTTTACCCCATCTACCTCCACGGCAGGCGTATCTTCGGTGGGCAGGGGAATGTATTCCGGTTGGTCCATTTTGTGGGCGGCTGGCGTGTTTATCCAAAGCTGGACGATCTCCTGCATCCCTCCCCGCTCCAGGATATCCTCGGGCGGCCGCTCGCTGTGGATGATGCCCCTGCCTGTGTTCATCCACTGCGTGCCGCCTTCGTAAACCACGCTGTTGTTGCCGCGCGAGTCGCGGTGGTGCACGCCGCCCCTGTACACAAACGTAACCGGCGAAAAGCCACGGTGCGGGTGAGGCCCGGCCCCCTCGCGGCGCGGAACAACGTACTCCGGCATTTCCACCACCAGGTGGTGCAGCAGCAGGAAGGGGTCCAGCTGGGTTACCTGCTGTGTGGGAAAGGGCTGGCGCACCACCAAATCACCGGAGGTGGTTTCCTCGGCATAGAGCAAACGGGCTACGGTTCTGTTTTTCATCTTACAGGCAAAGTTATACTTATAACAGACATTCGGAACACAAGTTTTTGGCAGGGAGCAAAGTATAAAAACAAGCTCCGATGAAACTCCCCTCTCAGGAGGCAGGACCTCTAAGTTCTAACCTAAAGCGCTAATTCATGACAGGAAAGTTGAAAATATTAAGAACAAGATTCTTCCCTTGAGGACAAACGAGCACGGGGAGTGCGTAGTTTGCGAACGCAGTTTATGGAGGGGTGTTAGCTTTTAGCTAAGGCTTTTGCTACTGGCCTTACACCCCTATTGAGCGCTGCTCTCAAACAGCGAACTCTCGTTCTTGTTTGTCCTCAAGGGGACAGTTTTCTGTAGAACTTAACTGACTTCCCTCCCAGGAGGGGAATCATATTATAAGTACAATTGCAGTAACTTCCTTTCCGGGGGGAAGTGAGTTTACACCTTCATCAAAGTATAAATCGCAACATGGATTTTAAAGTATAAAAAGTTACGATTACTAAAAAAGCGACAGCACCCACCGATGGCAGGTGCTGTCGCTTAAAAGATCTCTAGTTACCTTAATAGTTCGGATCGTAGTCTGAGTAACCGCCTCTGTCGGTGCGGCGTCCATAATCGTCCTGGTGCCGGTTGCTGCCCTCAAAGTAGCGGCGCTCGCGTGGGTTGCGGTCCTGATGGAAGTAATTTGGCTCTCCCCTGTCGGTATGGGTGCTTCTGTCGGGATGCATCGAATTGTTGCTGTGGCCGCTGCCGTACCCCGAAGCCGAGGGCAAGTGCTCCGCGTTTCCGCCGCTGCCACTCATGGCATTGTAACGGCCAGCACCTCCAAAGTCGCCGTGCGTGCTGTAGTTGGCCCCGCCAAAGGCTGACCCGCTGTAGCCCCCCATCCTGCCGGACCGGTATTCCTGCTCCTGCTGTGCCCGGCGCTCCCGCTGCATGTGCCGTATTCGGTCATCGTTCTCATTATCGCGGCTCTCAAAACCGGGGAAACCATACCGCTGCCGGACGTTTGTCAGTTCATGCCCGCTGCCCTGCGTGTGCTCATAGTAGTTCTGTTCCATGTCGTAATCCAGCTTCGGATATGTCTGGAAGCGGTTGGTATCGAAGTCCCGGCGGTCGCGGAAATCGTGCGGGTTATGGCCATGGCGGTAGCGGTCCTGGTGCTCCTTCCCGAAGTCTCCGTCGCGGGTGTCGCGGTTAAAGTCATACACATCGCGGCCCGATTGCAGGCCTCCGTGGTAATAGTTGCTGTTATCTCGTTCGTCTCTCATAGCTTATGTGGTTAAGTGTAACGTTCATCCTGCTAAGTATAAACGGCATCAGCCTCTGTCGGTTATTGTGGCAAAGTTTAGGAAAAGAAAAAGCCCGCTCCTTGGGGCAGGCTTTTTATACTTTTATACTTCCGGGAAACGGCTACCGGCGGCGGCCATCGTTCTCGCTGTAGCGCGACTGATCAGCAGACCGGAAAGGGGTGCGGGTACCGGTTTTATGGCTCTTGGATCTGCTGGCAGGCTTATGCTCTTCAAGTGTGCTGTACCTGGTACTGCCGGGCTCAGCAACCGGGTAACCGTAGTTGTGGTCGATAAAGTCTGTGTACAAACGGCTGCCAGCATAGCTACCGTAAGTAGGCCTGTTGCTGTAGTCAGGAAACTCTACATACTGCTTTTCCCGCCCTTCCGGATGGGTGGTGGCATACCCTCCCTGGCTTCTGCGGCCGCTGTTGTAGGTAGAGGCGCTGTAATTGCCACGGCTATAGTCGCTGCTGTAGCTCTGGGTACCGTAGAAATCGTTCCCGCGCATGCTGGCGTTATCACGCCCGTAGCTGCGTTGCCGGTCATTTGTCGGGTTTATGCGGCTGCTCTCCTCGTTGCTGCCAACATCACGCTGCCCGTAAGCGTTGCGGTCATTACGATAGTCCAAGTTCATGATATGCACATTAAAAGTTTATCTTCCCTATTATTAATTAAACGCTCCTGTAAAACAGCTAGTTCTATACTCCACTTCTTAAAAGGGCACGTTCACCCTTATTTGCACACTATTAAATATTTATAAAGTATAAACTGCTTCCCTATATACCGATTTTACGTATGCTTTAGGATTACTTTTCCTTACCTCTAAAGCTGTTTCAACCTCCAAAAATCGGGTTCTGTGGCGTTGCGTCTATCTGCCTGTTCCTGAACAATTGCACTGATCAGAAGGTATAAGCCTTCTTAAAAAAGGCTTATGGAGCAGCAGCTACACATCGGAACGTCGGGGTGGCACTATAAACACTGGGTGGGCACTTTCTATCCGAAGGACGTACGTCAAAAGGACTTCACAGGTTACTACACCCGGTTCTTCCGTACGGTGGAAATCAATAATTCCTTTTATAAACTTCCCACGCCCGAGACCTTTGCCAGCTGGCGCAACGCCGTGCCCGACGACTTCATCTTCTCCGTGAAAGCCAGCCGCTACCTCACGCACATGAAAAAACTGCTGCATCCCCAGGAGCCGCTGAGTCGCTTTTTTCATAGCGCCAACGCCCTGGAGCACAAGCTGGGGCCGGTGCTTTTCCAGCTGCCGCCGGGCTGGAAAGTTAACGCCAGCCGCTTACGGGACTTTCTGGCCCAGTTGCCGCCCTACTACAGGTATACTTTTGAGTTCCGCCACCCGAGCTGGTACACGGATGAAATTTTGGACCTTCTCCGAAAACATAATGCCGCTTTTTGTATTTATGAGTTGGACGGCCATGTTACGCCCTTTCATGTTACCGCACCTTTTGTGTATGTGCGCCTGCACGGCCCCCACGGGAAGTATAGCGGGTCCTATACAGAAGAGGCACTGCAGGAGTGGGCGCGGCAATGCCTGGCATGGCGGCAGGCGGGCCTGGACGTGTATGTATACTTCGATAACGACCAGCTGGGCTATGCGGCCTTCAACGCGCTTCGTTTACAGGAGCTTGTAGCGCGCCGGCAAGTATAAATTGGATCGTAAACACCTCAAAAAGTATGAAATTTACTATGGAAGATGCCGCATGGTGGCTACCTTTACCTGTTGAATTAACTGAAACTATAACATAAATAATGAGCAAAATAACAACGGATATATGCATTGTGGGCGCTGGCCCGGTAGGCTTGTTTGCCGTGTTTGAGGCTGGCCTGCTCAAGATGCGTTGTCATGTGGTAGATGCGCTCCCTGCCGTTGGCGGGCAGCTATCCGAAATTTATCCTAAAAAACCGATTTATGATATTCCAGGCTTTCCGGAGATCTTGGCCGGAGACCTGGTAAAGAACCTGGAGCAGCAAATTGCACCTTTCCACCCTACTTTTACACTGGGCGAGCGCGTGGAGGACCTCGAGAAACTGGAGGACGGCTCGTTCATCGTCCGCACGGTGGACGGCACCGAAATCGCCTGCAAGGTGGTGGTGATCGCCGGAGGACTGGGTTCCTTTGAGCCGCGCAAGCCTGCCATCGAAAGCCTGGAGAAGTATGAGAAGAACGGCGTGGAGTACATGGTGCGCGACCCGGAAGTGTTCCACAACAAGCGCGTGGTGATAGCCGGCGGCGGCGACTCCGCCCTGGACTGGACCATCTACCTGGCCGGCCTTTGCAAAGAGCTGACGCTGGTGCACCGGGGCACTACCTTCAGAGGTGCGCCTGAGTCTGCTGCCAAGGTACTGAGCATGGCTGAGGAAGACCAAATCAAGCTACTACTGAAGTCGAACGTAACCGAGGTGCACGGCGAGGATGGGCTGGATGCGGTGACGGTGATGGTGGACAACAAGGAGCCTTATAAAATAGACACGGACTACTTCATTCCGCTCTTCGGGCTGGTGCCAAAGCTGGGCCCCATCGAGAACTGGGGACTGGAGCTGGATAAGGGTGCCATTGTAGTGGACACCCAGGATTACTCCACGAACGTGCCGGGCGTGTATGCCATCGGCGACATCAACACCTACCCTGGTAAGCTGAAGCTTATACTTTGCGGCTTCCACGAGGCGGCCCTGATGGCGCAGAGCGCATACAACATTATCTACCCGGACAAGAAGTTTGTGTTAAAGTATACCACTGTTAACGGCATTCAGGAACTACAGTAATGAAAGACGCAATCACAATATATGTAGCGCAGGACAACGGCGAGCGCGTTGAACTGGAGGCGCCTCTGGACATGAACCTGTCGGTGATGGAGGTGCTGAAGGCCAACGAATTTCCGGTGCAGGCTGTTTGCGGCGGCATGGCCATTTGCGCCACCTGCCACGTGGAGGTGCTGGAAAACGGCCAGGGCGAACTACCAGATATGGGCGACGACGAGGCGTACATGCTCGAATCGCTGCCCCACGCCACGGAAAGCAGCCGCCTCTCCTGCCAGCTGCGTGTTAACCCGGACCTGGATGGCCTGGTGGTGCGCATCATGCCGGAAGCATAAGCGCTCCACATTTTTAAAAACTGTCGGGCTCTTCTCAGTACTTGGGAGGAGCCCGATGGCTTTATAAGCCTTTTTGGAAACGCCACCTCCTACGATGTGGAAGAGCATGATCCGTCTGTGTCACATAGTAATCAGGCGGCCTCACACAATAAGAATAAAAGTAAAAGCTGAAGTATAAAGTATAAACCTGGTTACGATTAACCCACCCCTAACCCCTCCCAAGAGGGGAATCATAGTACAGCTGCAGCAACTCTCCTCTTGGGAGCATTATCGTTAAGTTCTGTCTTAACCACTACACTCTTGCATCCGAGGCTGAATATAGCAAGAACAAAATTCTCCCCTTGAGGACAAACGAGCATGGGAGTGCGTAGTTTGCGAACGCAGTTCATGGAGGGGTGTTAAATTTTGAAATGGACATTTGCAACTGGCTTTACACCCCTATAGTCCCCTCAAGGGGACAGTTTGTTGTGGAGCTTAATAGCCTGCCGCAGTAATAATGTATATGCCACTGGGGGAGAGTTCACACTCGTCGGTGGCAAGCGAGGGCTGCAGTGTTAACTCAAAGATCAAGTTTGGTATACTTCTATACTTATACATCCAGCCTCTGCTGGCAATTCCGTTTAAGGCTTCTCAAAACTGATTACCCGCGCGACCACAGAATCTGTCTGGCTGGCAGGCTTTTCAAACACCACCCATCCTTCCCGCTTCGATTCCTGCGGCACAAACGCGATATGCAGCTCCGCCTTCTCCAGTTCCTGCCCCCCTCTGCGGATGGACACCTGCACGCGCACTTCTTCTGCCGACGTGCCGCCCTTGTTTTCCACCTGCACCTGGTAGCGGTTGGGTGTATTTTCTGATGGTGATGGCCATACTTGAACGACTATCTCTGGTGGCGTTTCGGAGTGATGGTATACTTTATAGCCCAGGTAGCCCAGTATTGCCAGGACAAGTATAAGGCTCAGGCCGAACACGGTCCACTCGAACCAGTTTTTTATGTCCTTTTCCTCACCGCTGCTTTGCGATTCCTTCTTGTTCATGATGCATGTATTAGCTTATTTTATCAGAAGCCTGCCGGCAGAGGCGCCCAGCGAGGAAAGAACGCCCAGCACGATAATTTGCGAAAAAGCCACCCAAAAACTAACCCCGCTAAACCTGCCGAAAAACCAAAGTGCCGCTGCAGACACGGCAAGCGCGATAAGGTAGGTGATACAGGTATCCAAGGTCAGTTCAAAAGCGAGATTGCCAGACCTGCGCCCGGTTGCCCCCTTGAAATCGCTGAAGTACACCACCACCACACTGAGTAGCAGCGAGAGCACTGCCATCAGCAGCACATGGTAAGGTTGCGCCTCTACGGCAAGCATCAGCACCTCCTCCGTCGGGGCTACGTTGCCCCCAATCACGATTGCCCCGCACGTGGCCAGCACCACCATCCCGAATCGGAGCGGCTCCTTCTCTCGCTCCAGTTCGTCATCTTCCTCCTCATCCTCTTCATCCCCCAGCTGCGCCGTGCCAATAGACACGCCAATTGAAACAGCCATCGCCTCCACTATCACCTTCCCCATCACCTCTGCCAAGGCCATTTCGTGCAGCTGAATGCGGTTTAGCACAAACAGCACGCAAAAAGAGAGCACCAGCCCGATGCCCATCTCCTCAACGGAGTCCACCATCACGCTGCGCCAGGACACGCTGGGGTGCATGCCGGCATAACGGTTGTAGCCCAGCAGCAACTGGTACGTTACCAGCACCAGGATCAACAGCCGAAACGGAGAGGCAATAAAGCCGGCCCACCATACTTCCATGGTATACAGCAGCGGGAAGCTAAACAGCAGGCCGCCGGTTATACCGCGCGCGTACTCCTTCAGCGACTGCCGCAGCGGCCGGCTGTTGCTCCCCGCCTCCTGTTTTTTTCTTTCCTCTGTCACTTCCTCTGAATTTGTGCCATATACGGCTGAAGGGGAGTTACGGCTGCTTTGAGGATACTTTGGGGTATAGGAAACTTTAAAAAGTGTTTGTTAAAACATAGTATATTAGCTATACTTGTTGAACGTGACAGCATACAACCTTTTATTCAACTAAGAAAACAAACATGAAGAAGCTTCTAGCAGCAGCCCTATTCGCTTTACTGGGCACAGGTGCCTTCGCCCAAACCTCTCAGGGAACCGTTGTGGTAACGGGTAACTTTTCCCTTAGAGCTTCCACCTCAGATTACACTGTAAAAGACACACTAAACCGTAAATCAAACGGTGTTGGTTTGTACATAGGCCCAAGTGTTGGTTATATGCTTGGAGGCGGATTTGAGCTTGGCACAGCTCTAGGTTACTTCCACTCAACATATAAGGACAAGTACTTCAACAGTGAAGGCGATAGCTATGAAATAAAGACAAAATCGAACACCTTTAGCATTGGCCCTTATCTGAAAAAGCACTTTATGATCTCCGAGCAATTTGCCCTTACCGGTCAGTTTTCTACTGTATTAGGAGTCCGCAAAAAAAAATCCGACGATCCTGCTGATTCCCAGCCAAAAGACATCTTTTTTAATGCAGCGCTAGCCCCGGGAATTACCTATTTCCCCACTGATAAACTCGGTATAAGCGCCGGGCTTGGGGGGCTAAGATATGAGCAGTCTTCAAAGAAAACGGAAGCAGGTGGTACTCCTATAAATAAGAACTCTGGTTTTAAAGTTAGTTTCGAAGACGCGCTTTATTTCAGCTTAAGCTATTATCTCAATCGCTAGTAAAATTTCAATTGCAGCTGAGTAAGCACCTATGTTCCTCAGTTTTCCAGAAGGAAGTATGTGTAATTTCACACTGCTCTGACTTCTCTAAAATACCCCTGCCAGTTCACACTGTTGTAAAATCTTAAATTTCTAAAGAAGACAAACCATGAAAAGATTATGGCTTACCGTTCTCCTTGCATGCATCGGTTCCGCTGCTCTTGCCCAAACGTCACAGGGCTCCATTGTAGCCTCCGGCTCCCTAAACTATCAGCATAATACTTCCAAAAGCGACGCCGTCACGCATAGGACAGGCAACAGGTCCTTCACTCTAGCTCCCAGTATAGGCTACATGCTAAGAGATGGATTGGAAGCGGGAATGTCTATAGGATATACTTCATCCATCGATGAATCGAAGGTTTACTCCGTTCTACCGGATGGTAGTCTTCAACTGTATTCAACTAGTGAAACCACAGATCGCAGTTTTGCTATTGGACCTTATCTGAAGAAGTATTTCTATATCTCAGAGAAAATTGCATTTACTGGCCAAGCTTATGTCAATTATGTTTCGGCCGACCACGAGTCCCATTCGGAGAGTACTAGCGGCAGTTCAGGTTCATCTAATTCTGAGTGGACGGGTTTCAGTGCTGGTGTAAAACCTGGCATTACCTTTTTCCCAACTACCAAGATAGGTTTAAGCGCAGGCTTTGGAAATCTGGGATACACGCGCAATACATCAAAATCAAAGTTAGAGTTCTTTGATGATTATAAGTCTACCTCTTCAAACTTTGGTCTGGACCTGAGCGGCAACAGCCTTACCTTCGGCTTCAGCTACTACATCAGCCGCTAGCCAAGTATAGCAAGTATAAAAAGAGAGGCCTGCGCAAGTATAGATTCGCGCAGGCCTCTCTTTTTATACTTTAAGATGACATTTATACTTACCAGCCGCTGGCCAGCACGTCGGCGATGTGCATGGTTTTGATAGGCTTGTTCTGCTTTTTGATATAGGCCTCCAGGTGCATCAGGCAACTGCTGTCGGTGGAGACGATGTAATCGGCGCCGGTAGCCAGCGCATTGTCTACCCTTTGCTCGGCCATGGCTGAGGAAATCGCCTCGAACTTTACGGCGAAGGTGCCCCCGAAGCCGCAGCAGGTCTCGTTATCTTCCATCTCCACAAGCTCCAGCCCTTTTACGTTGCTCAGGAGCTCGCGCGGGCCCGCTTTGATGCCGCACTCGCGTAGGGCGCTGCAGGAGTCGTGGTAGGTATAGCGGCCTGGCAGCGAAGCCCCTTCGATACGCGTAATACCCAGCACATCGGTCAGGAACTCGGTCAATTCGTACACTTTCTTTTGCATGGCCCTATACTGCACCAGCTTCGACGACTTCACGAAAATATCCTGGTAGGCGTTGCGCACCATGCCCACGCACGACGCCGAGGGCGCCACGATGAAATGGGACGTATCGCTCGTGAAATCCTCCAGGAACTTATCGGCTACTTCACGGGCCTCGTTAAAAAAGCCGGCGTTGTAGGCTGGCTGTCCGCAGCAGGTCTGGTTGGGGTTGTAGCGCACATCGCAGCCTACCTTTTCCAGTACCTTCACCATGTTCATGGCCGTTTCGGGGAAGAGCTGGTCCACGAAGCACGGCACGAAAATATCAACTATGTGTCTTCTTAACATACTATAGAAACACCGCCCCCGATTCGGCCATGGCAGCCTGCAGAGCAGCTTTGTTGAGGTGCAAATCTACGCCAATATTTTCGAAGTAGCTTATCATATTTTCAGTTGGCATATTACCCACCAGTTCGTCCTTGGCCATGGGGCAGCCGCCGTAGCCGCGCAAAGCCCCATCGAAGCGGCGGCAGCCGGAAATATAAGCCGCCTCCACCTTCTCCTGCCAGGTAGCGGGCGTAGTGTGCAGGTGCGCCCCGAACTCGATATGCCCGAATGCCGGAATCAGATGCGAGAACAGGTAGGTGATATTCTCCGGCGTAGCCACGCCGATCGTGTCGGACAGAGAAACGATTTTAACCTGCAGCTTGTCAAGCTCCCGCACAAAGTTAATCACCGTCTCCACATCCCAGGGGTCATCATAGGGGTTGCCAAAGCCCATGGAGATATAGGTAACCAGCGTTTTGCCGTGTTTCTGACAGATGTCCTGGATTTCAGCCAATTGTAGCATGGCCTCGGCTATACTTTTGTTCGTGTTGCGTTGCTGAAACGTCTCCGACACCGACAGCGGAAAGCCCAGGTAATCTATTTGCTTATACTTTGCCGCCTCCCCTGCGCCACGCGTATTGGCGATAATGGCCAGTAGCTTAGAGGAAGTGTCCCCTAGGTCCAGCATGTCCAGCACCCCGGCTGTGTCGGCCATTTGCGGGATGGCCTTGGGCGACACAAAGCTCCCGAAATCGATCGTATCGAAGCCTACCTTGAGTAGTTGGTTGATGTAGTTTGCCTTTACCTCCGTGGGTATAAAATCCTTGATGCCTTGCATGGCGTCGCGGGGGCACTCGATTAGTTTCATAGTCCGGCGTTTAACGTTTAAGTATAGCAGGGCGGCCTTACCCAAAGGTACATTTATCCTTTTAACTAAAAAAGTACAATCTTATACTTTGACAGCATCCTTCTTTTACCTATATTTTATTCTAAAATCACATTGTTACAACTTAAACAGCAGACAATGATTGGGATTTACGTCCACAACAGGCTACGGTTCGGGAACAGGACATACACAACATATTGGGGTACAGCACATTTACACTTTGCCATTCCGGCACAGTGAAGTTAACAGGTTTATACTTCGATAGGCAGGTTCCGGGGAAGAAAAATCAGCTCCGGCCCTAACCCACGACTTACATAGAGCATATGCCACGCACCAATTCCGTACGCACCGCCCCACCTCCCGCAGATACCGACCTGCAGCATGTCCGGTCAATAGTTCAGAAGCAACGCGAGTTCTTCGCCAGCGGCCATACTTTAAACCTGGCGTTCCGCATGGAGCGCCTGCGGGAGCTGCAGCAGGCCATTCTACAGCACGAGCAGGACCTTCTGGATGCCATGTATGCTGATTTCCGCAAGCCGCAGGTAGAGGCGTACGCCACGGAGATAGGATTTATAGAGCTGGAGCTGAAACTGGTGCTGAAAAACCTGAGCAGCTGGGCTAAGCCGCAGCGGGTAAAAGAGTCGCTCCTGAACTTCCCCTCCCGCAGCTACATCCACTCCGACCCCTACGGCCTCACACTGATCATCGCGCCCTGGAACTACCCGTTTCAGCTGCTGCTGGCGCCGCTCATCGGGGCCATGGCCGCCGGCAACTGCGCCATCGTGAAACCCTCTGAGCTCACCCCCAACACCTCCGCCGTGGTGACCCGCCTGCTGCGCGCGCATTTCGACGAGGCTTACGTGGCAGCCGTGGAGGGTGGTGTCAGCACAACACAGCACTTGCTCCAGCAACGCTTCGACTTTATCTTTTTTACAGGCAGCACCAAGGTGGGCAAAATTGTGATGCGGGCCGCTGCTGAGCACCTGACGCCGGTAACCCTGGAGTTGGGCGGGAAGAGTCCTGCCATCGTAACCGAGGACGCTGACCTGGGTCTAGCCGCCCGCCGCATTGCCTGGGGCAAGTTTATGAACGCCGGCCAGACCTGCATCGCCCCGGACTACCTGCTGGTGCAGGAAAGTATAAAAGAGGACCTCATCGAGCTTATCATCCAATACATCGAGCAGTTTTACGGGCAGGACCCGCAGCAGAGTCCCGACTTTGCCCGCATCATAAACGATGCGCACTTTAACCGCCTGAGCAGGTATCTAAAAGACGGCCTGGTGCGCACCGGCGGCGTGACCGATGCGCCTACCCGCTACATCGCCCCCACCCTGCTGGACAAGGTGACGTGGCAGCACCCCGTGATGCAGGAGGAAATCTTCGGGCCTATCCTGCCGGTGCTAACCTTCGGCCAGTTAGACGATGCCATAGCTACAGTAAAACGACATGAGAAGCCGCTGGCCCTGTACCTGTTTACCTCGGATGATGAAAAGAAGGAACAGGTGCTGGCCCATACGTTCTTCGGTGGCGGCTGCGTCAACGACACCATCTCGCATGTAGCTAACCCCTATTTGCCTTTTGGAGGCGTGGGGCACAGCGGCATGGGCAGCTACCACGGCAAGAGCAGTTTCGACCTGTTCTCGCAGCAGAAAAGCGTGTTGCACCGCGGCACCTGGCTCGACCTGCCGATGCGCTATCCGCCCTATACCAACCGCCTGCAGTTTCTGCGCAAGGCGTTCAAATGGCTGTAGGGTACCCGGGCATTTCTTAACCCGTCAGGTTTATACTTCGTTTCAGGTAAGGTATGGTTCGCCATTGGGCAAAGGCCATGCTTTAAACGTATAAGACTATGGAAAACCTGATTCAATATTTAGACGACGCGCTCGTGCCGCTGGATAAAAAGCTGACCGAGTACCTGAACCTGGAGAAAGATATCCGGCAACTGGAAGTGGACCTGCTCACCAGGAGAGGCCCTGTGGAAGAGGCCGCCAAAAACACGTCTACCACCCTGAAAGAGGGACCTCACGTTTCTGAAGGCGAGCTACAGGAAATGAGGCAGCGCCTGGAAAAACTAAAGGCCGAAATTGTGGAGATGCTGCCCGAGAAGGACAAATTCATAGAGGTGAACCTGGGCTATGGCCCCAGCATGGTGGGCTACTTCACCGCCGATCCTGAAACGCACCAGCCCCTGCCCGAGCCTATTTTGCGGGTGGTGCATTAACTTTTCACAAAATTATTGCTCTCGAAAGCTTAATAGGATACTTTCGCGCAACACTGCATTTGTCAACCTTCGCATCACCACATGGGATTACTTCTCTTATACCTGGCCATTTCGCTGTTTTTCTCATTTCTCTGCTCCCTGCTAGAGGCCTCCCTGCTCAGCGTAACGCCCTCGCATGTAGCCATCGTGAGCAAAGAGAACCCATCCCTCGGCAAAGACCTGAAGCACTTTAAAGACAACATCGACAGGCCGCTGGCAGCCATACTTACCCTGAATACTTTTGCGCATACCATCGGGGCAGCAGGCGTGGGCGCGCAGGCGCAGCGGCTCTGGGGCGAGGAGTACCTGACGATCGTATCCGTCGTGTTAACTATCGTCATCCTGATTCTGACCGAGATCATCCCGAAAACACTGGGAGCCAACTACTGGAAACAGCTGATTCCTTTCACGGTGCGCACCCTTAAGATCTTGATTTACTCCCCGCTTTACCCGATTATCATCCTGTCGCAGGTGATAACCAAGCGCCTGAAGACGGACAAGGATCGGAGTGTGCTGAGCCGTGCTGACTTTACGGCCATGGCAGAGCTGGGCATTAAGGAGGGGATATTCAAGCACAGCGAATCGCAGGTGATCCAGAACATCCTGCGTTTCAACAACATCCTGGTGCGGCACATCATGACTCCCCGCACCGTTATCGTAAGCGCCCAAGAAGATATGACGATGACAGACTTTTTCCGCGACTTCCCGGACCTGCGTTTCTCCCGTATCCCCGTTTATACTTCCACTCTGGACGATATTCAGGGATACATCCTCAAAAACGAGGTGCTCCACAAGATCATCGCCAACCAGGGCAACCAGCCGCTTAAATCGGTGCTGCGCAGGATACTGGTGGTGCCCGAGCACATGGCCATCCCCACGCTGTTCAGCAAGCTGCAGGAGCAGCAGGAGCATATTGCGCTGGTGGTAGACGAGTACGGGGGCACCGCCGGCCTGGTAAGTATGGAAGACATCATCGAGACCCTGCTGGGCATGGAGATTATAGACGAGCTGGACCAGGTGGCCGACCTGCAGGAGTGGGCCCGGGAAAACTGGGAAAAGCGGGCGCGCCGCCTGGGCCATAACCCCGGGTAGCAGGCGCTAACGTATACTTTGCGCTGCGGAGGCTAATGCACCAGTCTCCGCAGTTTTCAGCTTCCAGACAAAAGGTTAAAAATATATCCCGAATTCCTATTTGTGCTTTTGTAGAAGTGTAAACCCACCCCTTCCCCTCCGAGGAGGAGAGTTCCTGTGACTGTAATCTCATTGGTGGGTAAATCGCAGCTCAAGTTCTACTGTTACCTCAGCCAGAACTACCGCATCTGCCCCGGGCGCTACTTACACGCCGATATCTTCATTCCAAACCTCCGGCTTTTCGGCGATGAAACGTTGCATCAGCGCCGCGCAGTCCGCATCATCCACCACCTCTACCGCCACGCCCCTGGACCGAAGTAAATCTTCCTCGCCTTTAAAGGTGCGGTTCTCGCCAATGACTACCTTGGGTATGCCGTACAGCAGGATGGTGCCCGAGCACATGGGGCAGGGTGACAAGGTGGTATAGAGCACACACTCGCGGTACACGGAGGCCGGCAGCCGACCGGCGTTTTCCAGCGCATCCATCTCGCCGTGCAGCACCACGCTGCCCTGCTGCACCCGCTTGTTATGCCCCCGGCCAATGATGTTGCCCTGGTGCACCAACACCGATCCAATGGGGATGCCCCCTTCTTCATAACCCTTTCTGGCCTCCTCCAGGGCTGCCTGTAAATACTGATCCATAGTTTATATTTTAAGGGAAGCAGCATTGCCTGCCCGGTTAATTTATACTTACAATGAGGTAAAAGAAAGCACAGGCGCGGCCTAACTTAAATAGTGCCTGCCTGTTGAGAAAGTATAAGTACGTACTTTTGCCTTTTTGAGCCATACGATGAAAATACTGCTGACGGGAGCCAATGGATACATCGGGAAGCGCCTGCTGCCCCTGCTGGTAGAGCAGCAGCATGAGGTGGTGTGCCTGGTGCGCGACCCGCGCCGCTACGAGTTGCCAGATACGCTAAAGGCCAAGGTAGAGGTGGTACAAGGCGATTTGCTGCAGCCCGATACTTTGGAATATTTACCCAGGGATATTGACGCAGCCTACTACCTGGTACACTCCATGGGTTCGGGCGCCGGCGATTTTTCGGTGGCAGAAAGTATGGCCGCCCAGCACTTTGTGGATTACCTGGAGACGACTGCCGCGACGCAACTCATTTACCTCAGCGGCCTCTCCCACGACCAAAGCCTCTCCAGGCACATGGCTTCGCGGCAGCAGGTAGAGGAGGTGCTCAGCTCGGTACGGGCCAGCCTTACGGTATTGCGGGCCGCCATCATCATCGGCTCGGGCAGCGCCTCCTTCGAAATCATCCGCGATCTGGTGGAGAAGCTCCCCGTGATGGTCACGCCGAAGTGGCTTAACTCCCGCTGCCAGCCCATCGCTATTCGCGACGTGCTCTTTTACCTGACCCATACTTTAGGTAATGCAAGCTGTTACGGCAAGAAGCTGGAGATTGGAGGCCCCGACGTGCTGACCTATAAGCAGATGCTGCACGGCCTGGCCGAGGCACGCCACCTGAACCGCTACATCATCACCCTGCCTGTCCTGACCCCGCGCCTCTCCTCCTACTGGCTATACTTTATCACCAGCACCAATTATACCCTGGCGCAGCGCCTGGTGGACAGCCTCCGGAACGACGCCGTGGTGAGAGACACAAGTATAGACGAGCTGCTCCCGCACCGCTGTCTGCCCTACCAGGAGGCCGTTCGGCTGGCTTACGCTAAAATTGAGCAGAACGAGGTGGTCTCGAGTTGGAAGGATGCCCTGGTGAGCGGCACCATGCGGCTCAACTACATGGATTTCGTGCAGATACCCCAACACGGTGTGCTCACCGACCGGCAGTACCTCAAATTTGACCGCAACCCGGACGAGGTATTGGCCAACATCTGGAGCATTGGCGGGGAGCGTGGCTGGTACAAAACCGACTTTCTGTGGCAACTGCGCGGCCTGCTGGACAAAATTGTGGGTGGCGTGGGCCTCAGGCGCGGGCGGCGCAGCCCCACGGAGGTACAGGCCGGCGATACCATAGATTTCTGGCGGGTGCTGCTGGCCGATAAGACAAACCGCCGCCTGCTGCTTTACGCCGAAATGAAACTGCCGGGCGAGGCCTGGCTGCAGTTCCGGATAGTGGAGGAAAAGGATGGCCATTACCTGGAGCAACTGGCTGTTTTCAGGCCGGAGGGGCTGCCGGGCCGCCTGTACTGGTACGCTATGCTTCCCTTCCACTTCATCATCTTTGGTGGCATGGCGCGAAATATTGTAGAGCATACTTCAGCCCTGCCAAAAGCTGCCGTGAATAGAGAATCAGGCTAATATGCAAACTATAGCATCTATAGTATAAAACAAAAAGATATGCCCTTAGTATACTTCAATATCTTTTGGTAACTATATTTTTGGTGGTAACCATTGTTGTTTTTACTGTTTCCATATTTATTTCCTGCCCTGTAAAATATATTTAACTTTGCTTGCCTATAACGACACTGATTTAATGGAAGCCATTAAGGAAACCAATTTCAATTTTGCCGGCCAGACCGGCTTTTATAGGGGCAAAGTACGCGACGTTTATTTCTTCGAAGACAGGCTCGCCCTTATTGCCACCGACCGCATCTCCGCCTTTGATGTGGTGCTGCCCCGTGCTATACCCTACAAGGGGCAGGTGCTTAACCAAATTGCCAGCCTGAACCTTAAGGCCACAGCAGATGTTGTGCCGAACTGGGTGCTCAGTACACCTGACCCCAACGTGACAATAGGCTACCACTGCGAGCCGTTCAAGGTGGAAATGGTGATTCGGGGTTACCTGGCTGGCCATGCCTGGCGCGAGTATAAAGCAGGCAAGCGCACGCTCTGCGGTGTAGCACTGCCCGAGGGGCTGAAGGAAAACGACAAGCTGCCCGAGCCGATCATCACCCCCACCACAAAAGCCAGCGAAGGTCATGACGAGGATATCTCGCGGGAGGAGATTCTGGCAAAAGGTATCGTTTCGGAACAAGATTACCTGACCCTGGAACGTTATACCCGAACCCTGTTTGACCGCGGCACCGAGCTGGCAAAGCAGCGCGGCCTGATTCTGGTGGATACCAAGTATGAGTTTGGCAAGTATAACGGCCAGGTTTACCTCATCGACGAGATCCATACTCCGGACTCTTCGCGCTACTTCTACAGCGAAGGTTATGCCGAGCGCCAGCAGCAAGGAGAGCCGCAGCGCCAGCTCTCGAAAGAGTTTGTGCGCCAGTGGCTTATCGAGAATGGCTTTCAGGGCAAAGATGGCCAGCAGGTGCCCGAAATGACCGACGCCGTAGTGGAAGGCATATCGGAGCGCTATATAGAGCTATTCGAGGTGTTCACAGGGGAAAAGTTCCGGAAAGAGGCTTACGATTCGGTGTTGGAACGTATTGAGAAGCATATTAATGACAACATTTTTACTACCAAAAATTAAGTTTGTTAAGTTATATTTTGGTACATTCGCATTTAAATCCTTTACTGGTTGACCATGAAGTACACGATAGATAAGAAAGAAAACTACACGATTATCACGATTGATGAGAAGAAGTTGGATACTTCAATCGCGCCGGACCTGAAGTCTGAATTCGTGAAACTTAATGCTGAAGGAATAAACAACCTGATTCTAGACCTTAACGAGGTTAAATATACAGACTCTTCCGGGCTTAGCTCTATCCTGATTGCTAACCGCTTGTGCAACTCCTCCAACGGCCTCCTGATCCTGACCGGACTGCAGGACCATGTGATGAAGCTGATCTCCATTTCTAAGCTGGAGTCGGTGCTGAACATTTTACCAACCGTGGAAGAGGCCATCGACCGCGTGTTTCTGCACGAAATTGAGCAGGACCTGACTAACAAGGAAGACTAAGTAGCAACGCCGTTGTGGAATTCGAACTCAGGATTCTGGGAAGTTCGTCGGCCACACCCTCGACAAACAGACACCATACCGCCCAGGTTTTAACCATTGGCAATCAGCACCACCTGATTGACTGCGGCGAAGGAACACAAATGCAGCTGATGCTTTACAGGATAAAGCATCAGCGCATTTGTAACATCTATATCAGCCATCTCCACGGCGATCATTACTTTGGCCTGGCAGGGCTCATCTCCACCATGCACCTCCAGGGTCGCCAAACGCCACTGCACCTTTTTGGCCCTCCCGGCCTTTCCGAAATTCTCAGCCTACAGTTTAAGTATTCCGGCACCAACCTTAACTTTAAGCTTGTTTTCCACGAGCTGGATACCACTGTTTACAAAAAGATTTTTGAGGATAAAAGTGTCACGGTGCATACCATTCCGATGGAGCACCGCGTGCCATGCTGTGGTTTCCTGTTCCGCGAGAAGCCAAAGCCGCGCCCGCTCATCAAAGAGAAACTGCCGGACTTTCTGCGCCCGCCGCAACTGGTGCGCCTCAAGTGGGGCGAGGATATCAGGGACGAGGCAGGCAACCTGCTGGTGCGCAACACGGACGTAACATTGGCGCCCAAGCGCAGCCGCAGCTACGCCTACTGCTCCGACAGCCGCTACAAGCCCGCGCTGCTCCCCTACCTGCAGCACGTTGACCTGCTCTACCACGAGGCCACCTTCACCCACGACCTGCACGAACGTGCCGCCTATACCTTTCATAGCACCGCCCGCCAGGCTGCCGAACTGGCTGCCGCCGCCCAGGTGCGCCAGCTTATCATTGGACACTTTTCGGTGCGCTACAAAGACCTGAGCCCGCTGCTGGAAGAGGCCCGGGAGGTGTTTCCGGCAACGGAGCTGGCAACAGAGGGAAGTATCTTCAGTGTGATGGAGCGGGACTAAGATTGGTAGGATTAGTGGATTTCAGGATGCTTGCCTGAGTATGGGTTTGCAGTAAATCTGATTGAGATTAAGGTTTAGGTCTCTGTCTTATGCAAGCAGGTCACGAACTGCCCGCGTGAAGAGTGTGAATAAGGAATTTATACTTTAGCAACAGAAAGAGTTTTCTCCCTTGTGCCGCTTCCGGTTTGAATGAGCCATACTTATACTTATACTTATACTTATACTTATACTTATACTTATACTTATACTTATACTTATACTTATACTTCCGCCAGCTTAACGTGCAAAGCAGAACATCCTCTAAATCCTTAAATCCCATGAATCCTAGTCATAAGCGCAACAACCTTTTTCTGGTGCTGAGCGGCATCTTCGTCGCAAACGCCTTGCTGGCAGAGCTGATCGGGGTGAAGATTTTCTCAGGCGAGGCGCTGCTGGGGCTGCCGGGAGCGCAGATTCCTATTGGCGGCGAAAGGCTGGACTTTAACCTCACAACAGGCGTCATCATCTGGCCCATTGTGTTTGTCACCACCGACATCATTAACGAATACTTCGGCAAGGAGGGCGTCAAGAAGGTAAGTGTGCTTACCGTTATACTTATACTGTATGCGTTTCTGGTGATATGGGTTGTCACGGGGCTGCCGCCCGCGCAGTTCTGGCTGGAGGTGAACAGCACCGATGACATGGGCAGGCCCTTCGACATTAACTATGCCTACAACAGCGTGTACCGCCAGGGACTGGGCATTATCCTTGGCTCTGTGGCCGCCTTCCTGATATCGCAGTTCCTCGATGCCTCCGTGTTTCACTGGCTCCGCCGCTTTACGGGCAGCCGCAAAATCTGGCTCCGCGCCACCGGCTCCACCCTCGTCTCCCAGATCATCGACTCGCTGGTGGTGCTGTTTGTGGCCTTTTTCGTGTTCGGCAACTGGAGCATGAAGCAGGTGTTGTCGGTGGCGGCCATTAACTACATGTACAAGTTTGGCGTGGCCATTCTGCTTACCCCCCTCCTCTACCTGGCCCATTACCTGATAGACGGTTACCTGGGGCACCGACAGGCGGAAGCGCAAATAGAGGAAGCTGCGTTGGAGAGCCAGAACTAAGATTTATATGATGGAAGGATGGGTAGGATTCTGCCTCGCAACGGCACACCTCGGCCTGTCCAATCTAGCCCTGAAGTCTTCTTGTTTCAGAAAAAATCCCGTAATCTCCCAATCCTAAAAATCTTAGTTCTGGTTTACCGGGTGTTTGGTGTTATACGGTCTTTTGAACTCCAGGCTTTTTGCTCCAAAGTTTATCAATAGGCCGATTGGCAGGTTGTAAGCTTCCAGGTAATTAATAGCCTGCGCTAAATGCGTATCATCCATACGTGCTACGGCTTTTAGTTCTACCATCACAGTGCTTTCTACAAAGAAGTCTACTCTTCGGGTGCCTATTTCTATCTCTTCGTAGTATATAGGCATCTCCATTTCCTGAACAAAATGAAGGCCTTGCTTTTTCATTTCTATCGCCATAGCCCGCTGGTAAATTGCTTCCCTAAACCCGTTGCCAAGTGTCCGGTGCACTTTCATGGCGCACCCTATAACTTTATGCGTCAACTCTTTAAACTCCATAGCCAGCATACAACTGGTCTGGAAAAACATTCATTCTTTGCTAAATTTGTAGGTCCGGATATCAATACCTCGCCTAATCAATCCTACAATCTTTGAATCTCAAGAATCTTGGCCTATCTTTGCAGTCTTGCAAAATAGAAAATGCCTGCACATTTAGCACATACTCAGATTTTCATTACAGGCTACGAGCTGCACGACTTGTAGTAGCTCACCCATCTTCTATTGGGGCTATAATGCCCTTCCTTTTTATTTTTGGTTGATTGATTTTTACACGGGAGGGACAATTATGTTCAGAGGAATCGCCCTTGTGTTTCTGGGCGCATGCAGTTTCGGCATACTTTCTACTTTTGTTAAGCTGGCCTACCAAGAGGGCTTCAGCCTGGGTGAGGTAACGGGCACACAGGTATTTTTTGGGTTGATTATTCTTTGGACCATCGTGTTGTTGCGGAAGCTGCGCGGCAGCCAAAGCAGCAACACGACGTTCAGGGAAAAGCTCAAGCTGGTCGCCATGGGCACCAGCACGGGGCTGGTCAGCATCTTCTACTACAAATGCGTGCAGTTGGTGCCGGCCTCCATTGCCATCCTGCTCCTGATGCAGTTTACCTGGATGAGCCTGCTGTTAGAGTCCCTTTTAAAACGGAAGTTGCCTAGCCCTATGCAAATGGGCATGGTGGTGCTGATACTGATTGGCACAGCCCTGGCTGGCCGGCTTTTCAGCAGCAGTATTCCCGATTTCGACCTGGCAGGCATCGCCTACGGCCTGATTGCCGCCCTTTGCTATACTTGCTTTTTGATGATAAACAGCTCGGTGGGCAACTCGCTGCACCCCGCTACTAAAAGTGCGCTCCTGCTTACGGGGGCTAATATACTTGTTCTTAGCATCTTCCCGCCCGTGTTTCTGGTGAACGGGGCCTTGCTGGCGGGCCTGCTGAAGTGGGGGCTGGTGCTGGCGCTTTTCGGCACGGTTATTCCGCCCCTGTTCTTTGCCTACGGCATTCCTAAAACAGGCCTGGGGCTGAGCGCTATCCTCAGCGCCGCCGAGCTGCCTGTGGCGGTGCTGATGTCCAGCATGGTGTTGCAGGAGGAAGTATGGCCTGTGCAGTGGGCAGGTGTTGGGCTTATACTTTTAGCCATTGTGTTGTCCAACATTAACTCCCTCAGGCAGAGGAGGCGGCAGCACAAATTTGCCAATGCTTAAATTTTTTTATTGATGGTTAATTACAGGAAGGTCAGGCTTTGCCCCGTGCAGATGCCTGGCTTTTTTGTTTCCGGGGTAATCGGATGCCGGTAGGTTTCGAGTGTCTCCGAGCAAACTTTGCAGCCATGCCTTCGTATCACACTTCCTGGCAAAAGGCCATTCCGTCCTCTTGTTGCTAGCCACAAAGTATAATAATTCGTACCCGGCGGCAGTTTATCACAAAGAGAGGACACCATAACACAGGCCCCTTTTCAAATCTGGCATTTTTTCTGATTGTATCACCCCAACCCAACAAAAACAACCCTATGAGAACGATAGCTGCATTTTTTATACTATTCATACTTTCCCTCGGCCTGCAGCAGGCACAGGCGCAGTCGGGCAAAAGCTACCAGGACTGGCTGAAGGAAAGCCGCGCCAAAAGCAAAACGGCCGCTACCTCCAAAAAAACATCTGCCAAAGGTAAAGGCAAGGCCGCGGCCGCCAAAGCAAGCGATGCCGCCGCCGCTCCTGCCATGGCCCCGCCCAGCGGCACGTTCCGGGGCACGATTGGTTGCACCGACTGCCAGGGCATCCGCACGGAGTTGGTGCTGACCGGCAGTCCCAAAGACGGCAACCGAACCTTTACCATGAAGCAGACTTTTGTGGGCAAGCCAGCCGATAAAAGCATCGTTACAGGCAGTGGCAAATGGTTTCTGGCGAAGGGTAACAAGCAGGACCCCGACGCTGTAATTCTGCAGCTCATCCCAACGGACGGCGACCTGGATCTGATGTACTTCCTGCAGGTAAGCGATTCGGAGCTGAAGCTGCTGAACCGGCAGCAGGGCGAGATAGGCGATTCTCAGAACTACTCCATCCGCAAACTTTAAAGTATAGCTATGGAAATGTGCCTACAGGGATAGGCGTGTTTTGAGCATTTTGCGTTATTTTGCAGGTATAAACCATTATCCCTACTATGGCACGTTACCTAACCGGAATACAGGCGACTGGCAGGCCCCACCTGGGCAACCTGCTGGGTGCCATTATTCCTGCTATCAAGTTCTCCCAGGCCTCTGATGAGGCGGCTTTATACTTTATCGCAGACATGCACTCGCTCACTACCATCCGCGATGCAGAAACGCTGCGCCACAACACCTATTCGGTAGCCGCTTCCTGGCTGGCCTTCGGCTTCGATACCGACAAACATATCTTCTACCGCCAGTCGGATGTGCCGATGGTAACCGAGCTGACCTGGTACCTGAATTGCTTCACGCCGTTCCCGATGCTGGCCAACGCGCACTCCTTCAAGGATAAATCCTCCCGCCGTGGGCTTTCTGACGTAAACGCCGGGCTGTTTACCTACCCGGTGCTGATGGCAGCCGACATCCTCATGTATGACGCCAACTTTGTGCCGGTGGGCAAAGACCAGATACAGCACCTGGAAATTACCCGCGACATTGCCAGCGCCTTTAACCACATCTACGGCGACACGTTTGTGCTACCGGAGGCGAAGGTAGACGAGAGCGTGATGACTGTGCCCGGTATCAACGGCGAGAAAATGAGCAAGTCGTACGGCAACATCATCGATATTTTTGTGGCCGATAAACCGCTGCGCAAAACGATAATGAGCATTGTAACGGACAGCACCCCGCTGGAGGAGCCCAAGAATCCGGACGATGACACCACCTTTAAGCTGTACAGCCTGCTGGCTTCTGCGGAGGAGGTAGAGAAGATGCGCCAGAACTACGAGGCGGGCGGCTACGGTTACGGGCACGCCAAGCAGGCACTTTATGAACTCATCGTAAGCAAGTATGCTAAGGAGCGCGAGGTGTTTAACTACTACATGAACAACCTGCCGGAGCTGGATAAAAAGCTGCAGCTTGGTGCCGAGAAAGCAAGAGACATTGCCGCTCCGGTACTGCAGCGCGTGCGCCAGAAGCTGGGTTACTAAGTATAAATCAGCAGGTAAATAAACATTACAAGTATAATTTACCGAAAAACGGCAGCCGGATAAACCGGCTGCCGTTTTACTTTTCTGCAACATATATGCTTCAATAGATTTAACATATCCTGTAATATCTATATCTTGGGGAGTCACTATACTTAACCTAATCATCCAAGTATCAAGCATATGATAAACGCAGTTGCAGAAACCGCCCCTCTGACCGAGAAAAAGTCGGAGCGCTACCTCTCGCTGGATGTGTTGCGGGGCCTCACCGTGGCGCTGATGATCATCGTGAACACGCCCGGCAGTTGGAGCACCATCTACGCACCGCTTCGGCACGCTACCTGGCACGGCTTCACCGTCACCGACCTGGTGTTCCCGGCCTTCCTCTTTGCCGTCGGCAATGCCATGAGCTTCAGCATGCGCAAGTTCTCGCTGCAGCCCGACAGCGTTTTCCTGAAAAAAGTGTTTAAGCGCGCCGCCATCATCTTCCTTATTGGCCTGGGCCTTCGGGCGTTTCCGTTTGTGGCACACGCCGCGGGTGGTGGCCTGGAGGTGATTGATTTTACGGCCATCCGTATTATGGGCGTGCTGCAGCGCATCGCACTGGCCTACCTGATTAGTTCGCTGGTGGTGCACTACCTCAAAACAAAGGGCGCCTTCATCTTTAGCGGCGTGGTGCTGCTGGGCTACTGGGCGGTGCTATACTTCTTCGGCGACCAACCAGACCCATACTCACTCGAAGGCAACGCCGCGCTGAAATTCGACCTGCTGTTCTTCTCCCCGGTGGTGCTCTACAAGGGCTACGGCATCCCCTTTGACCCGGAAGGATTGCTGAGCACACTGCCAGCTGCCGTGAACGTTATTGCCGGCTACCTGGTGGGCATGGCCATCCAGAAATTCGGCAACAACCTGAGCACTGTGTTCAAGCTCAACCTCATGGGTGCCGCCCTGATTGTGATTGCCCTGGTGTGGGACCTGGTGTTCCCGATAAACAAGGCTCTTTGGACGAGCTCCTATACTTTGCACACCATCGGCTTGGTGATGCTGGTGCTGGCCGCTATCATGCTGCTAGTTGAGGTGCTGAAGGTGCGGAAATGGGCTTACTTCTTCGAGGTCTTCGGCAAGAACCCGCTGTTTATCTACGCCATGTCCATCCTCGTTATCAAAACCCTGAGCTTTATTAAAATGGACGAGCAGACGCGCCTGAGCCGCTGGATTTACCAGAACTGGTTCCTGAGCTGGAGCGAAGGGGAATTCGCCTCGCTTATGTTCGCGCTGGCATACATGCTCGTGCACTGGCTGATGGGCTACATCATGGACCGCAAACGCATTTACATCAGAGTATAAAAGTATACTTGCCCAACGCAAAAACTCCCTCCGGCTATACTTTGGCCGGCGGGGGTTTTTGTTTGTCCATACTTAGAATTCAAGTTGGGTTTTATACTTTAGCTAAGGAGCAACCCTGCCCCAGGATAAGGCCATTTCATTCACCTCATTTTGTCATCCTGAAAGGATCTTGGTTGCGAGTAGTAAAAGCTTAACCTCCCTTCTACCAAGATTCTTAGCAGAATGACAGCAGGTCAAAAGTGCTTTGAGTAGTATGAAATAGCTCAGCACCACAGAGGGGGATTGCCTGCAAGTTGTACATGACTTCCATACTCGGAGGAATTAGAGGTGGGGTAACGCATAGTTTTTTTATACTTGCGCAGGCATAAAAAAAGCACTTACGCCTTAGCAGTAAGTGCAGGAACTGGTAAACGAAAGTATAAATCTATACTTCCTCCTCTGCCCCCTCCATGATGATCAAGTCTGCGGAGGCACGGTTTAGCGCAATCGGAATGTTGTTGATTACGGCTGTACGGATAAGGGTCTGAATATCGTGCTCGTGGCCGTGGGGCGTTTCGGCATCGATGAAGAAGATGACCTTGTGCACCTCGTGCTGCAGGATTTTAGCAGCCAGCAGGATATCGCCGCCGCTTGGGCCGTGGCCGAAGGGTTTCACGTCCAGTTCGAGCATGTCGTTGAGCAGTTTGGAGGTGTTGCTGGTGCCGATCAGTTCGTGCTTTACGAGCTCCTCGCGGTGCACCTTGGCCCAGTTCAGCAGCTCTGTCTTTCTCTGGTTATGGGCGATTAACGCAATGGTAGTTTTTTTCATATGCAATTTGTTTGGTGGCCTCTGTTGTAGATGCCTTGCCTAAAGTTACTCTTATTTTTGAAAAAAGCGTACAATCCAGAGAGAGTAGCTTGGCAAGAAATGCGGCAGAAACCGTGCTTTTCTCGCAAAAAATGACTAAATTTGAAGTATTGCAACATCCTGATCCCGCTCTGATCATACATTTCGCCTCCCTTTGGTTTTCCTTCCTGAGGCCTAATCAGAAATTTCCTATCAGGGTTTATACTTCTGCAGCGCACCCTGGCTTAATGTCTACGGGTATAAAAGCTGCGCTTGTTTGCCGTACGGCCTTCCGCTGCGTTGGTCGTGGCACATGTCCTACTTTAACTATATACCGCCTATGGCCAGATCACAGAACACATTCCTGAAGAAACAACGCGAGAAACAGAAGCAAAAGAAGAAAGAAGAGAAGATGCAGCGCAAGCAGGAGCGCCATGAGAACTCTGCAGGCGGAAGCCTGGAAGCCATGATTGCTTATGTGGATGAGTTCGGTAACATTACCGACACCCCCCCGGAAGAACCCAAAAAACGTGATGAAGACGATAAAGCTTAACAAGAGCAAAAGGCAGGTTAGAACCAGATTCTAACCTGCCTTTTTTGATTAGGGAATACCATGAAAGTATAAACTTATACTTTAGCAACGTGCCAGGGCCAATTCAAAAAGCAACTCGCCCCGGCTGGTCCAGCGTTTGAACTTCTATACTTTAGCTATACTTTCTGTCTTATACTTTACTCTTCCGCTGGTGCGGTTTTGTAACCCGTGCCTTCCAATTTTCTCGGATTTGCAATCCGAGTGGCTTGAAAAGCCATACTTTATACTTGCAGCTATACTTTTATACTTGCCAGTTTATACTTTCCTAGCCGTTGCTTCCTTCTACTTGAACCAAGCCATCCTCTCTAGCCTCCGTTCATCCTCCAGCCTCACTCGCCTATTGTTTCATCTCTGGCTTTGGCTCCCTCAAGGCCGGGAGGCCTCGTCCTTGGGCATCGCGCGGTGTACATTTCCTTTGCTACCCTTCGGTCGCAATGCCCTGGACGGGCACCAGAAATCTACAAGGCGCTCAACCCAAGGACTGGGAACAAATCCAATAGCCGCTGCCCCTACTGTCATCTCGACCCTCTTGAGGCGAGATGACAGTGAAATTAGTAAGTACAATTCCCCTCCTCTGGACTAGCCAAAACGGGAGTTTTGAGCTAGCGAGCACAGCTCTGAGGGGTGGGTTTATACTTTGTAGGGACAGGTCGCGACCTGTCCGCGCAAGAACATCAGCTACAAAACTTATACATCAGCATCAGTAAAAACAGGCTCCCCTCCTTGGCTAAGGAGGGGCCAGGGGTGGTTGGGCCCGGGTACCGCAGAAATCAGTGTTGCTTTAATTCCAATACCCGCAACCCTTACAGTCTTCCCTACACTCAGGAGAGATAAATTTAGAATTCCACATAAGTCAATCTCACTTGACTATCTGGCGACTGCCTTCCGGAACTGTATAGGCGACAGGCCACTCTTCCGCTTAAAAAACTTGCCAAAGGATGACTGGTCGGAAAGGTGGAGCATTTCTGAGATCTACTGAATTGACAGCTGGGGTTGCAGCAGCAAGCGGGCCTCGCCGTAGAGCATCAGGAAGATGAAATCGGCCACCGTATGTCCCGTCATGCGCTTGACGACGAGCGTGAGGTAGTGCGGCGTGATGTGCAGCTGATTTGCATAAAAGTGCACATGGTGCTCCAGACTGTAGTGGTCTACCAGCACTCGATGAAGGACTAGATGATGATTTAGTCCTTGGAAAGTAGTAGCGCTCTGCATGATGGTGCTGGATACAGCTGTGATTCAGCACACCTTAAAAGAGCTTATTGCCAAAAACTTCACGCTGCTGTCGGCTAGCCTGGACCACGTAAACCACAAGCTGCAGCAGGCAGATATGGGCGCTGTGTTTGGTATGCTGCAAAGCGAGGTGCTGCTAGTTTCGTTCAAGAGTTGTATGGCTACCTGGTGCTATTGGCGCTGGCCAGCATGGTGGTGTTTATACTTTACCGCTACCCTTACTACCCGAAACTTACGCTATACCCCAGGACCAGGGCCGTCATCCGGTACCTGCGTTGGGAGATGGCCTGATAGGATTTTATACTTTAAAAAAAAGCCGCACCAGCCTCCTGAAGGAAGCTGGTGCGGCTTTTCTTATTCTACTTGAAATTCAATCCAATCATCTTTCCGTAAATCCCCAGTACCCGCATCAGAAATGCAGGAGGCTTTACAGACACAATTTCCTTCGAGTAGTTAGTCCAAAGGGTTGAGATTCCAACGATTGATTTAAAATTCATTTTTCCGTTTTTAACAAGTCCGCTTTTAGCAAACTTGTGTAGCCCTTTAAAGAAGTTCTCAAACTCCATGGCGGGCTGATGCGTATTGTAAACACGGACAAATTCATCAGTTGTGTTTTTAAAAGTATGGGGCTCACCACTTTCAATAGTTATTTTCTCCCCAACCCTAGCCGTAATCCACTTATCTTTTTTAAATACCTCTAATTCCCCGCTTAGAATTTCATAGGTTTCTATTGCGGTTGGATGAATATGAATAGGAGTTTCTCCTGAATGTGGAGAAAGTATCCATTCCATTTCTAAAGACTCACCATTAGTATCCCTTGAGGATTTTACAATGGTCATAACCATTCCAAGCTCAGTACAATCTAATCGCATAATCTTTGATTTATTATTTACATATTTGCTAACGGCCACCTGTGAGTGAGGGTCAAGGTCTTCTGGCAAAGGCTTGCACTTATACAATGTCAACTGTTGTATAGCTGCTTTCCAGGAGTAAGCTCCACGCTTCTGTTCCAGCCAAGCTTCTCCGGTCATCTCAAACTTATTTTCATCATCGCCGTGCAGCCCGGTTTCTGTCCAACCCATTTTTCTGTAACGGATTTGTGCAGCCAAAGCCCGAAGCATAGCAAGGGTTAAGGCTGCACCGTGTTGTGGTATCGTTATTTTAGTTGAACTCTTGCTGATGCTTCTTCACATATTCAATCAACAACTGAGATATATCTTCTTCGTATGCAAAAAACTCTTCTTCACATTTTTCCCAAACAGCTTCAGCCTTCTCTTCAATTTGCCCCAGCAACTCTTCTCTTTCTGTTTTGTCTTTAGGTACAGTCTGTTGGGGCCATTGAGCTATTGCCTTTCTGACTATAGTAGCTGTTTTGTTGGCTCCTATAACCTCCAAAGCAGCAAGTGATTCATGCGCATAATCACCACTTGAGTTCCAGAAAAATTGATTGAAGCCCCCATTATTGACTTCCCTTTCCACGTTTTCTAAAAACAGCAATACCTTCTGAGGTTCTGTTAATTTACTTAAGTCATCACCATATTCAGAAAGCTCGTTTATCCGTGTATCAAGCTCTATGACAGCTAACTGTGCGTCATCCATTTTTAAAATTTGTTCTATCGTCATCTTGAGCTGCTGTTGGTTTTTAGTAGCTTTTGATTCCTGACCACAGGATGTAAAAGCTATAGAAAGAGTTGCTACAAATGTGAGTGTGTAAAAATTGTACTTCATAGAGATAATGCACCACAACTAGAGTATAAACGAAAACCTACACTTATCTGCACTATGCACTTAACTAAATTCATACTTCAGCCGCACAAACATATGGCAACCACAATATACCTAAAATCCACCACCAGCAAAGTATAAAAAAGCCGCACCCACCTTGGCTCAAAGCCTTGGCAAGTGCGGCAAGTATAAACAGCAGCCTCAGCAGCTACTGCTCAAAGTATGAAGTCTTATTCTATTCGGCTGTCCAGAGCACGCGCTCCTGGTCTGCGAGGATGAGCAGTACGCGTGGCGGATTGGCTACCAGCACCAGGCGCATCTCCACTCCCGGAAACGTATCCGACTCTACCCAAACACCTTCGGTCTCGTCGCCGTCTTCCAGCTCTTTGCCGTCAAGCGAGCTGGCCAGGTAAGCGGTGGGCAGCAGGATATCGGCATCCGACTTAATTTTGCCGTGCACATCCTCCAGCACTTCCTCTAGTTCTTCGCCATACTCCTCATTAAAATCATCCTCCAGGTCGTGCAGCTCTTCTTCTATGTCATCATAGCGCGCATCGTTGTAGTCAAGCGCTCGTAACTCTTGCTTTTTCTCCAGGATGGCCACAATGGACTCGTTCAGGGCTTTTGCATTCATGTTGTCTCGTTTTTTTACAAAGTTGGAAACATGCCTCAGTAATTCCAAGAAATAGATTGATAATTTGGCTGCCTCTGCCGGCGTTTTGATAAACCGCTAAAAGCTGTATTTTTACGTACTTCTTTATAAACTAATCAACGAACTATGAGTACACAAACCGCATCTTCCGAAACAGTAACTAAAGATATCCTTCCCCTTAACGGCACAGACCACATTGAGTTCTATGTCGGCAACGCCAAGCAGGCGGCCCACTACTACCAGACCGCTTTCGGCTTTCAGCTCGTGGCCTATGCCGGCCCGGAAACCGGGGTGCGCGACCGCGCTTCCTATGTGCTGCAGCAGGAGAAAATCCGCCTGGTGCTCACTACTTCCTTAGACCCTAACTCTGAAATCTCGAAACACGTGCACCTGCACGGCGACGGCGTGAAAGTGCTGGCCCTGTGGGTGGACGATGCCGAGGCGTCTTTCCGGGGAACCGTGGAGCGCGGCGCCAGACCGGCCCATGCACCTACTACCCTCACCGACGAGCACGGCGAGGTAAAGGTAGCCTCTATCCATACCTATGGCGACACCATCCATACATTTGTGGAGCGCAAAAACTACAAGGGCGCCTTTATGCCGGGCTATGTTGCGCGCCAGAGCAACCTGGAGATAGAGCCCGTTGGGCTGCAGTATGTAGACCACTGCGTAGGTAACGTGGAACTGGGCCGCATGAACGAGTGGGTAGAGTTTTATGAGAAAGTGATGGGCTTCAACCTGCTGCTCACCTTTGATGACAAAGACATCAGCACCGAGTACACCGCCCTGATGTCGAAGGTGGTGTCGAACGGGAACGGCTACATCAAATTCCCGATAAACGAGCCGGCGCAGGGCAAGAAGAAGTCGCAGATTGATGAGTACCTGGAGTTTTACCGTGGCGCGGGCGTGCAGCACATTGCCGTGGCCACCAACGACATTCTGCACACGGTAAGCGAGCTGCGCCGCCGCGGGGTGGAGTTCCTCTACGTGCCCGAGACCTACTACGAAGACCTGATTGAGCGCATCGGCCACATCGATGAGGACATGGCGGACCTGAGAAAGCTCAACATCCTGGTGGACCGTGACGACGAGGGCTACCTGCTGCAGATCTTCACCAAGCCGGTGGAAGACCGCCCTACGGTTTTCTACGAAATCATCCAGCGCAAAGGAGCCAAATCTTTCGGCAAGGGCAACTTCAAGGCATTGTTCGAGGCGATTGAGCGCGAGCAGGCGCTACGGGGCAACCTTTAGGCCAAAAATAAAGTATAGCCGCGTGTAAATGTGGCTAAAATATCTTTATTTTGATATTGCTATACTTCACACCAGTTCTGGGGCTGTGCTTTAGGTACGGCAAGGGCTGGTGTGATTTTTTGTCTTAACCTGCGCCTGCTTTTCAGGCCTTTATACTTTCGATTACTGCTACTATAATATCAGCAAGAACAGACTATGATTGAACCATCTGTAAAACAGAAGATTGACCAGTGGCTGGCCGGCAACTACGACGAAGCCACCAAACAAGAAATAAGCGGCATGCTGGAGCGCAACGAGCACGAGGCGCTGTCGGATGCTTTCTATAAAGACCTGGAGTTCGGCACCGGCGGCCTGCGCGGCATAATGGGCGCGGGCAGCAACCGCATGAACCGCTATACCTTGGGGATGGCCACGCAGGGCCTTTGCAACTACCTGAAGCAGAACTTCCCGGGAGAGCAGGTAAAGGTGGCCATCGCCCACGACTGCCGCAACAACTCGGACGTGTTTGCCCGTATCGCCGCCGAGATTTTCTCCGCCAACGGCATTAAAGTATACTTGTTCGAGGCGCTGCGCCCGACGCCGGAGCTCTCGTTTGCCATCCGTCACCTGGGCTGCCAGAGCGGTGTGGTGGTAACGGCATCACACAACCCCAAAGAGTATAACGGCTACAAAGTATACTGGAACGATGGCGCGCAGGTAACAGCCCCGCACGACAAAAACATCATCTCCGAGGTAAATAAGATCACCAGCATCGATGAGGTGAAATTTGTCCCGAACCCGGAGCTTATCGAGCTGATCAGCACGGAGCTGGATGAGGCCTACATGCAGCAGGTGCAGCAGCTGTCCATCTCGCAGGAAGCCATCCAGCGCCAGCACGACCTGAAGATCGTTTTCTCCTCTATCCATGGCACGGGCATCGTGCTGGTGCCGGAGGTGCTCAAGCGTTTTGGCTTTACCAACGTGCACGTGGTGCAGGAGCAGGCCGAGCCGAACGGCGACTTCCCAACCGTAGTATACCCGAACCCGGAGGAAAAAGAAGCCATGACCCTGGCCCTGAACAAGGCCCGGGAAATTGACGCTGACCTGGTACTGGCCACCGACCCGGATTCTGACCGCGTAGGCATCGCCGTGAAAAACCAGGATGGCGAGTTTGTGCTGCTGAACGGGAACCAGACCGGTGCGCTGCTGATCAACTACCTGCTGCAGGCCTGGCAGAAGGCTGGTAAACTAACCGGCAAGGAGTACGTGGTAAAAACCATCGTGACCACCGACCTGATTAAGGAGATTGCCGACAGCTATAATGTAACGATGTACGAGACCCTGACCGGCTTCAAGTACATCGCCCAGCTTATCCGCGAAAAAGAAGGCCAGGAAGTATACATTGGCGGCGGCGAGGAAAGCTACGGCTACATGATCGGCGACTTCGTGCGCGACAAGGATGCCATCTCGGCCTGCGCCTTGATTGCCGAAATGGCTGCCGTGGCCAAGGACAAGGGCCAGACGCTGTTTGAGATGATGGTGGAGATGTATACCAAGTATAACTTCTACAAAGAGGAGCTGGTATCGTTCACGAAGAAAGGGCAACGCGGTGCGGAGGAAATCCAGCAGATGATGGCCGACATGCGCAGCAACCCGCCCAAGCAACTTGGTGGCTCTGACGTGGTTGAAGTACATGACTACAAGATGAGCACCCGCAAAGTGCTGTTTACCGGCGAGGAGCACAAACTGCAATTGGAAAGCTCGAACGTGCTGCAGTACCTGACCGAGGACGGCACCAAAGTATCGGCCCGCCCCTCCGGCACCGAGCCAAAAATTAAGTTCTACATCAGCGTGAAAGAGCCGCTGGCCTCTACGGATGCGTACGAGGCTACAGAGCAGAAGCTGAACCAAAAAATAGAGCAAATCCTGAAAGACCTGAAGCTGAAGTAGAAGCTTCTCTGCTGTTACCGTAATATATCGAAAAAGCCGCCTGATTAAAGTCAGGCGGCTTTTTTATGCATCATCCTTCAGTCGGTTTTCCATCCTGGCCAGCAATTGCAGAAACCTATCCGAGGTAAGCTCGACGCTCTTCATCCCCTCGTGTGCCTGGTCTATCTTCCCGCTCTTATACAGGCTGAACAGCTGGTGAGCGGTGTTATTTAACTCCTGGTGCACCGTAACCAGCTCATGCAACTCAGGCTCGTGCGAATATCTCACGCTGCCCACCGTCGAAAACCACTGATGAACGGGGCCGGTGCGAGAGAAAAAGGCCTCATCGTACACGCCTCCGTAAAGCACGGATCGTACCTTGGATTTGTATAGGATGTGCTTAATCCTAAGCTGTTGAAAATCTAATTGAGCTAAATTCATCTACCGGCTCCTTCTAACCTGCCCCCAACTTCCATGCGTATACTTTAACTGAGTTCCTGCAGCTTTTTCTTATACAGTACCTGTTCGGTTACCTCGTAGGCAAAAACCAGGATGCCTGTCACCTCATCCCCTTCGTGAATGGCCTGGTAAATAAAGGTCATGAATATTTCTTCCAGCTGGCCATTGTTCTGCCTGTCCAGCTTGATGGGAATTTCCTCAGCCACAAACTCATTTCCTGTTCTGTAAACGTTGTCCAGCAAGTTCACAAAGCCCTGATCAATCACTTCGGGCAGGGCCTCGGCAACCGTTTTACCAAGCAGCTGACGATTCGGGAACAGCATCTGATACTTTTCATTGACCAGCTCAAAGCGGTGCTCAGGGCCTTGCAAAACACAGAACATCGCAGGTGCCTTCATGATGAGCCGCTCCAGGATCGCCCGGCGCGACTCTGCTTTCTCGTAGGCCAGCTTTACCTGGTCCGACAGCAGCGCCATCTGCTCATTCGTTTCGAGCAGTTCCTGCACCAGCTTGCGGGTTTCGTGAATGTCCGTCGAGCTGCCCACCCACATGGTGATGTTTCCTTCCTTATCTTTCATGGGCAGCGAGCGGCAAAGGTGCCAGCGGTACACGCCGTTCTTGTCGCGCTTGCGGAGCTCTACCTGCATAGGCTCCCCTGTCTTCATAGAGCTTTCCCATTTGGCAGCTGTGGAAGCCAAATCCTCCGGGTGTATAATGTCCTGCCACCCCTCCTCCAGGAGTGTTGGCAACGGAACCCCGGTATACTCCTCCCAGCGTTTATTAAAGTATGTCAGCTTCCCGGCACCGTCGGTCGTGAAGACAAGCTGCGGCATGGCCTCTGCCATAAAGCGGTACTCTTCTCTTGTGGCGCTCAGTGCATCCTTTGCCTTCTCCCGTTCCGTCACGTCTGAGGTGTGCTGGATGATGTATAACACCTGGCCCTGCCCATCCAGCACCGGCGTATGCGAAGCCTCCCAATAACGCACGTCGTAGGTGCCGTCCGGCTTCACCAGGTCATAGCGGATAACGTCCAGGTAATCCACCTGGCGGGTGCTCAGGGCTTTGTCCAGCGACTTACGCACCTTGTTCTCCTCGTAAGACACGTCGCGCTCCGGGTAAGCCTCCAACAGAAACTTCAGGCCAATTATGTCCTCCCGCTTCCGCATGGTAAGTTTCAGGTAAAAATCGGTGGCGGCCAGGATGGGGTAATCAGGCTCCGGCGCCACCACCACAAGGGCCTCTGGTATACTTGCAAATAGCTTTTCAAAATTCATCATACAGACAGGTGTCTCGCTTTAAAAGCAAATAAAGGTAGGGAGTAAAAACCGTACTACAAGCTGCTCAACGCTGAAATTGCCAAAGTGTTCTGGGTTTAGTATCCTTTGTATCTGAAATTACGTGGCATGTTTCCTGAAACAGAAACCGCCAGCCCGGGCCACAATCATACTTTAAAATAACATTTGAGCGATTATACGCTTACCTTAGTATAGACATATCAAATAGTATTCAACACCATGAACGACCTTTTTCAAAGTATAAAGCAGGTAATTGAGACGCGCCGCACCACCAAGCCACCCAAAATGAACGGGCAGCGCATCCCCGACGAGCAAATCATGCAACTGCTGCAGCTAGCCGACTGGGCCCCCACCCACGGGCATACCGAGCCCTGGCGCTTTATAGTTTATTCCGATGAAGCCCGTCAGCACTTTTGCCAGCAGCACGCCGAACTATACAAGCAGCATATTCCAGCCGATAAATTCATCCAGGACAAGTATGAAAAACTTCGGCACATGGGCGAGCAGGCATCGCACATCCTGGTAACCTACATGCGCCGCGGCGAGCTGCCCAAAATTCCGGAGCTGGAGGAGATTGCCGCCACTTCCTGTGCCATCCAGAACCTGCTGCTGGGAGCCAGCGCCCTGGGCCTGGCCAGCTACTGGGGCTCAGGCGGCATGGCCTACCATCCTGCCATGAAAAACCACCTGCAGTTGCGGGAGCAGGATATCGTGCTGGGCATTCTATACTTAGGCTACGGAGACAACGCGGCGCACCCGGGCAAACGCCAGGTGCCCCTGGAAGAGAAAGTAAGCTGGGTGAGGTAGCGGCTGTGCAAGCGCTTGCGTGTCATTTCTTTTGGCGCTGGCGCACATCACTATAGGCAAAACACTATATTTGTAGGGTAACAAAAACACCGCTATTCACGAACAACGAGTAACGCTTTCACAACTAAACCATACCCAAACATGACAAGAAATATAGACGAGTATAACTTCGCCGGCAAAAAGGCACTGGTGCGCGTGGACTTCAACGTACCCCTCGACAAGGATTACAGGATTACGGACGATACCCGCATCCGCGCAGCGGTGCCTACCATCCAGAAAATCCTGAACGATGGCGGTGCCGTGATCCTGATGTCGCACCTGGGCCGCCCCAAGAGCGGGCCGGAGGAGAAATTCTCGCTGCGCCACCTGGTGCCGCGCCTGGAGCAGGAGTTTAACACCCGCGTGGCCTTCGCCCCTGATTGTGTAGGCCCGGAGGCGGCGCAGATGGCACAGGAACTGCAGCCCGGCGAAATACTGTTGCTCGAGAACCTGCGCTTCCATAAGGAGGAGGAAAAAGGAGACGCCGAGTTTGCCAGAGCCCTCTCTACTTTAGGCAATGTGTACGTGAACGACGCCTTCGGCACAGCCCACCGCGAGCATGCCTCCACGGCCGTGATTGCGCGCTACTTCCCGAACGACAAAATGATGGGCTATGTGATGCAGTCCGAGCTGGACAATGCCCGCCGCGTGCTGGAAAATGCCGAGCGTCCTTTCACCGCCATCATGGGCGGCGCCAAAATCTCCGATAAAATCCTGATCATCGAGAAGCTGCTCGACCGCGTGGACAACCTGCTCATTGGCGGAGGCATGGCTTATACTTTCGTGAAGGCAGACGGGGGCGAGATTGGCTCCTCGCTGGTAGAGGAAGACAAGCTGGACCTGGCAAACGACCTCATCCGCATGGCCAAGGAGAAAGGCGTGAACATCATGATCCCGGTGGATTCTGTCATTGCCGATGCCTTCAGCAACGACGCCAACATCGACACCAAACTGAGCCACCACATCCCGCAGAACTGGATGGGCCTGGACATCGGCCCGGAGTCGCGTGAGCTGTATGCAGACGTTATCGCCAACTCCAAAACCATACTTTGGAACGGCCCTATGGGCGTGTTTGAGATGTCGAACTTCTCGGTGGGCACAGAGGCGGTAGCCGACGCCGTGGTGGCCGCGACGGCCAGAGGCGCCTACTCGCTGATAGGCGGCGGCGACTCTGCGGCAGCCGTAAACAAACTGGGTTACGCCGGCCGCGTGTCCTATATCTCCACCGGCGGGGGCGCCCTGCTGGAGTACATGGAAGGCAAGACCCTGCCGGGTGTGGCCGCCATCGAGCGAAGCGACTACTAATTTTTTTCAAACATTAAGCAAGGTAAAGTATAGGCAGCGGCCCTGTCTGTAGTTTACCTTGCTTTGTTTGTACCTTAATGAGTATTTACTCACATGCCGCCGTTTTTTTGAATTAATGACGGTCCTAAAGTCACCAATGTTTGGTAACTTTAGTCAAAGACAACATGCTTATGAGTACCTACAACACAACCTATAAAACAGCCGAAGAAGCCCTGGCTGTTATCAAGTCCGGCGACCGCGTATTCATCCAGGGCAGTGCTGCCACGCCGCAGTACCTGGTGCGCAAACTAGCCGAGCGCGCCGACGAACTGCGCGGCGTGGAGCTGGTTACCATCACCACCTACGGCGAGTTTCCGCTGGCGGAGGAGCGCTACAAAGACTCCTTCTTCATCAACTCCCTGTTCGTATCGGCCAACGTGCGCGATGCCGTTAACTCCGGCCGCGGCGACTACGTGCCCATCTTCCTGAGCGAAATTCCGCGCCTGTTCCGGTCTGGGCTGATGCCCTTGGACGTGGCCATTGTACACGTATCGCCGCCCGACCGCCACGGCTACTGCTCGCTGGGTGTATCGGTCGATATTACCCGGGAGGCCGTACTGAACGCCAGGCACGTGATCGCCCAGGTAAACCCCCAGATGCCGCGCACCCACGGCGACGGCCTGATCCACATGAAGCGCTTTGATGTGCTGGTGGAGGTTGACGAGGCCCTTCCGGAGGTGGACTACAGCCTGCGTGTAACGGAGAAGGAAAAAACCATCGCCCGCTATATTGCCGAGATGGTGGAAGACGGTGCTACCCTGCAGATGGGCATCGGTGCCATACCGGATGCCGTACTCAGCAGCCTGACCAACCACAAGGAGCTGGGCATTCATACCGAGATGATGTCTAACGGCGTGATGGAGCTGGTGGAGAAAGGTGTGATCACTAACGAGCACAAGTACAGACACCCGGGCCGCATTGCTACCGGCTTTATTGTGGGGCACCGCAAGTTCTACGATTTTGTGGATGACAACCCGCTCATCCTGATGCAGCGCACCGACTACGTGAACGATGTAACCATCATCCGCTCCAATCCGAAGGTAACGGCCATTAACAGCGCCATCGAGATAGACCTGACGGGCCAGGTGGTGGCTGATACGATTGGTAAGTATCAGTTCTCCGGCATTGGCGGGCAGATGGACTTCATCCGTGGGGCGGCTTTGTCCGAGGGCGGGAAACCCATCATCGCGCTGCCTTCCGTAACGAACAAAGGCATCTCCCGCATCACCCCGCTCATAAACGAAGGAGCTGCCGTGACGACTACCCGCGCGCACGTGCACTATGTGGTGACCGAGTATGGCGTGGCTTACCTGTACGGCAAGAACCTGCGCCAGCGCGCCAAGGCCCTCATCAACATTGCCCACCCGGACCACCGCGAGCGGCTGGAGCGTGAGGCTGTGGAGCGCTACGGCTACCTTTAACAGGCACTCAAATCAAAGTATAAACCACCCTGCTACCTCAAAGTGGCAGGGTGGTTTTCTTTTAGGTAGCTTCCCGGCACCATTTCCTATCCAGAGAAAATAACCCGGCCACAGCAAAAAATGCAGGTGTTCCGTATAGCAGGGAAAGTATAAATTCAAGGACTCTTCTGATCATCAACTGTTTAACAACCTGGATATGCAGCCCACGCTACGCTCTTTCCTACTGAACCTGATTTTCTCCTGCCTGTTTATACTTTCGGCAAGTATGGCGCAGGCGCAGGAGGCGGTAAACTCCGCTAACCGTGATATAGTGTTCCGCGCCGTGCACGTGGTGCCGATGGATAAGGAACAGGTGCTGCAGAACCAGGATGTCGTGGTAAGGGATGGCAAGATTACGGCCATGGGCAGTACGGGTAAGGTAAAGTATGGCAAGGGAGCCCTGGTAATAGATGCCAAAGGGAAATACCTGATGCCCGGGCTGGCTGAGATGCATGCGCACGTGCCTCCCGTGGATGACCTGGAACCGATGAAGGAGGTCGTCAGGCTGTTCGCTTTGAAGGGCGTGACGACCATTAGAGGAATGCTGGGCCACCCGCGCCACCTGGAGCTACGCAGCATGATTGAGAAGGGCGAGCTGCTGAGCCCGCGCTTTTATACTTCCGGGCCCTCGTTTAACGGCGGCAGCGTGAAGAGCCCGGAGCAAGGGGCTGAGATGGTGCGCCAGCAAAAGCAGGCAGGATACGACTTTCTGAAGCTGCACCCTGGGCTGACGCCGGAAACCTTCGGAGCCATTGCCAAGGCAGCCAAAGCCGAGGACATTCCCTATGCCGGGCATGTGTCGTACGACGTGGGGGTGTGGCGCGCCATAGAGGCCGGCTATGCGACCATTGATCACCTGGATGGCTTTGTGGAGAGCCTAATACCAAACCTGGAAAGTATACCCGAGCAGGAGACCGGGTTGTTTGCCATGTTTATTTCCGATCAGGCTGATGCGTCGCGTATCCCCAAACTAGTAAGCGCTTTGCGCGAGAACAACATTTGGGTGGTGCCCACGCAGGCGCTGGCCGAGCGCTGGATCGCTGCCGATAAGGCTCCCGAGGTGCTTCGAAAAAGCCCGGAAATGGTCTACATGAGCCCCAATATCCTGGAAAACTGGGTTGCCTCCAAGCAAAAGTTTATGGCGAACCCGAAGTATGATCCGGCCGCCATTGACCGCTACATGCAACTGCGACGCAAGCTGATTTACGAATGCCAGAAGAATGGCGTGGGGCTGCTGCTGGGCTCCGACGCGCCGCAGGTTTTCAACGTGCCGGGTTTCTCCACGCACCAGGAGCTGGAATACCTGGTAGCTGCCGGCCTCACTCCCTACGAGGCACTTCAGACCGGGACTGTAAACGTTGGCAAGTTCTACAACCGCCCCGACCTGGGCGTAATAAAAGCTGGCGCTGTCGCTGACCTGATTCTGGTTGCAGGTAACCCGCTGGAGAACATCAGAGAGACACAGAACATTGAGGGAGTGCTGGTAGGCAAGCAGTGGCTCCCGAAAGCATACATTGATCAGGAGCTGAAGAAGCTGGAGAAGCGGTAGGGCTCCCCTACCCTTTCTCCTGGTGGAGCAGTATTTTTGCCGTTACCAGCAACTGCCCCACGTGGCGCATGGTATGCTCGGCAGCATGAAAAAGCAGGCCCTGTACCGTAGAAGGCAGTTGCTTGCGACCCACGCCTCTGAAATCGGTCAGGGCACTTTCATCGATCGTTTTAAGTTGCTCCAGTGCCTTATCTACCTGTTCATCATAGGCTTTTAGCAGGTCCTGCACCTGGTACGTCTGGTTCGCTGCGGGTTTGCCTTCGGCGTACAGATAACTCAGCTGCTCCTCGCTTAGTTGCTGCCGCTGCGCATAGGTAAAGAGCCGGTCGAGTACGCCTTTCAGGTGCTGCAGGTGGAAGCCTACGGAGGCCACGCCGGCCGGTCGTTCCCACAGCAGCTTGTCCGGGAAGCCTTCCAAATAGGTATGTACCTCCTCCCTGGCCTGCAGCAGCGCATGGGCCACGGGTTGCAAGAGGGGCGGAATTCCTTCCACAGGCCCGCTCATCCAGGCCTCGGGTTTATTCTCTTTTGCCATACGTTTATACTTTGGGATGTGGGTTATACTTACGGATACCCGGAATTAAAGCTGCCCCCGATCGCGGCGGTTCAGGTAGCCCAGCACCTCCTCTACCGAGTCCAGATCGCCCTGCGTGTTATACCTGCGGATACGCTCCATTTCTCCGGCAATCAGCCCGGCGCGGGTGTCCTCTACCTTCCCTTGCGAGTGCGTTACCTCGCGGCACCACGGCAGGGCTTTGCCGGGCAGGCTGTACAAGTATAAAGAAGGGTGATGCCGATGGGCCGCAGTAACAGCCGCCATGAAGGCGCGCGGCTGCTGAAAAGGCGCTGCCGCCACCGCTATACTTTTATAGCCCTTGTTTTTGGCGTGCTTCACCATGGCTTCTGCCTCGATGAGCGTGTGCAGGTGCTCCTTACCAGGGTCTGGGATGCCCTCCAGTTTATCCGCAGCTATACCTTTGGCTGTCAGTTGCGCGTGCCATGCTTCGTAGCCGGGGTAGCCGCAGAGAGGCCTGGTTTGCAGGAACAATACTCTCTGAACCTGCGCCTCCCGCACCAGTCGTTCAGCCACTGCAAAGCCCGACTCCTGGTTATCTGCTGTCTGTCCGAATAAAAATAACGCGTCTAAAGTATGATTTGGCAGTGTATCGGCCAGCGACCGAATGATGAGTTCTTCTAACATAGCCCCCTTATACGGTAGTGGCCGCTGTGGGATTGGTTATACTTTCAACTGAAAATGCGTACTTTTGAAGTATGGCAGAAGAACAGAAAAACAACCCACTGCACGGCGTGACGCTGCAGGCAATGCTGGAGCATTTGGTGGAAGTATATGGCTGGGAGCATCTGAGCCATAAGATCAACCTCAATTGCTTTAAGAACAACCCCAGTATAAAATCAAGCCTCACATTCCTCCGCCGCACCCCCTGGGCCCGGGACAAAGTGGAGCATCTATACTTGTACACCCGTCGCAAAATCAGGTAAGCTTGTTGAGGAAATACAAAGCTCATGGTCCATCCGCCCCTGATTTGCAGAAACTGTCACTAAGTTAAACTTCAGGCAAAAGCAATTACCTTTTCACCACCTTGCCCGAACCGGAGATATTGGTGTTCACGGTTGGGTTTCCCTGGTAGTACACAACACCGCTCCCCGTGATATCGGCCGTCAGGGATTTATTGGCATAGACCTCGGCCATACCAGAGCCGGATAAGTTCACGGTTACGTCTTCTGCCTGTAATTCAAAAGCGGCGGCCTTGCCCGAGCCCGACATGTTGATGTGGTGCAGGTCTGTCTGGCCCCGCAGCGCCACCTTCCCGGACCCGGTCACCCGCGTTATCACCTTGGCTGCGCTCACGCCAACTTCTACTTCCCCCGAGCCGTTTACCTCCACCAGCATTTCATCCACCTCAAACGCATCCTGGCTCCGGATATGCCCTAAACCATTTAAGGACAGCGACTGCACAGTCGGCATGGTAATGAATACTTCCACGGTCTTACTTTTTCGCACGCAGTCGCGGTGCTCAATTTCCCAGGTGCCGTTGCTTATACTTGTATTCAGTTGGTCAAGGATGTTTGGTTCGCCCTTCACTTCCACTTTCTGTGTTTGGCCTTGTGTGAGGTATACTTTAAAGTCGCCGTTTGCCTCCACTTTGGAGAATGGCGGAAGGTTCAGCGTACGCGTTTCCACAGCGCCCTCGCCCTTAATGCAGTTGTTGTCCTCGCAGGCGCTGATGAGGAAGGTGGCCAGCACCGCAACCAGCAGTTTGCTTCCGATTCCTGTGACTTTTCGGGTAATCTTGTTCATAGTTTTACGCTGTATAGTTGATGGTAACAAGATTCCGGAAAGTACAGCTTAGTTGCATCAGCTTACCTGATTGGGCGTTGGTTTTACGCTAACCAAGTATGGACATGGGTAAAATAGGGTTATGCGAGGGTGAGAAAACAGCTTATAGGATGGCCTCCAGCTTCCCGCTCTCCTGGTAACGCAGCTTGCCAACATCCAGCAGCTCCCGGACTAGTTCAGTTACAGTCTCAGCGTGTTTCGGCTCGAACTGCTGCACCAACTCCTTGGGCAAGTATGGCTTTACCTGCAAAAGCTCCAGCACCTTGCTACGCAGCGAGGAGAGCTCCCCTTGTTGCCGCTGCTTCTTTCTTTCAGCCAGGCAGTAGTCGCAGATGCGGCAGCTTTTGTCGGATATTTCTCCAAAGTACTCCAGCAGCAGTTGGGTGCGGCAGCGGTTTTCGGTCTGCACGTAGCGGCTCATCTCTTTGGCCTGGTGCAGCGCCCGCTCGCGCAGGGTGATCAGTTTTTTTGTATTGAGGATAACCCGGCTGGCCTCCTCCCGCGGGCTTGTAAAAACAAGCTGAGGAGCGTCGTGCTGGGGCTCATAATGAATAACCTGAAGCTTGTGCAGGTACTCCAGTTTGCGGCGCAGTTCAGGCTCCGGCATCTTCAGCAGCTCGGCCATCTTCCGCTCGCGCACCTTCACATAATTCACAAAAGCCTCTCCGCCATACATCCTGAGTATAAGCTGAATGAGCTTATCGTGCTCCGGGTTCTTGAGCTGGAAGTTGTAGAGTTCCGTATTCTCCAGAGCCAGCATCAGGCGCGAAGGCATGTAATAACTCTCATTCAGCTGTACGTAGCCCTCCTGCTCCAGCCGCTTAATGGCATGGTGCGTCTCTAATGGGTTGAGTTTATACTGCTTGGCAAAATCGGCTACGTCAAAATCGAAGCTGCTGAGCTGCCCGCTGCCCACTGCCAGCTGGTAGTAGTTGGCCAGGCACTGGTACACCCTCCGGATAAACTCCACCGGCGGGTGCGACTCCTCTACTTTCTTCAGTAATTCGTTTACATCATTCGGTCCCAGAAGGATGGTAGCGTAGGCGTACAACTCGTCCCTGCCCGCACGACCTGCCTCCTGGTAGTATGCTTCCAGGCTCTCGGGCAGGTCCAGGTGCACCACCAGGCGCACATCCGGCTTGTCGATGCCCATCCCGAAAGCATTGGTCGCTACGATTACCCGCACCTTGTCCTCTACCCAGCGTTGCTGCACGGCACTGCGCTCTTCAAACTTTAGTCCGGCATGGTAGGCAGCGGCGGAAATGCGGCGACTTTGCAGAAACTTGGCCATCTCCACCGTTTGGCGGCGGCTGCGCATATACACGATGCTTTGGCCGGGCATGCGCTGCAGGATCTCCAGCAAACGGTTGGCTTTATCCTCTGTTGGCAGGCAGGAGTAGGAAAGGTTGGCGCGGGCAAAGCTCTTCTGGAAAACGTTAGGCTTCGGAAAATTGAGCTTTTCCTGAATATCCTGCTTTACCTGTTCGGTGGCAGTGGCTGTAAGGGCGATAACCGGCACTTGAGGCAACGCTTCGCGCAGCTCGGCCAACTGCAGGTAGGGCGGTCGGAAATCATAGCCCCACTGCGAGATGCAGTGCGCCTCATCTACGGCCAGCAGCCCCACCTTCATGCGCTTCACCCGCTCCTGGAAAAGCTCGGTGAGCAGGCGCTCCGGCGACAGGTACAGAAATTTCACCTCACCATACACGCAGTTATCCAGGGCAATGTCGATCTCGCGTCGGCTCATGCCAGAGTATACCGCCACGGCCGGAATCCCCCGCTTTTTCAGGTTCTCCACCTGGTCCTTCATGAGGGCGATGAGTGGCGTGATAACGAGGCAAATCCCCTCCAGCGCCATGGCCGGCACCTGGAAACAGATGGACTTACCGCCGCCCGTCGGCAATAGCGCCAGCGTATCCTGCCCTGCCAGTACCGACTGCACAATATCCTCCTGCAGGGGCCTAAAGCTGTCGTAGCCCCAGTAGGTTTTGAGTATGTGGTGGATGTTGTGCAAGGTAAGGCTGGTATCTTTTCTGCGAAGATAAGGTATACCGGGAAGAATATGATTTATACTTTAGCCGCAGGTCAAATTTAACAGGGTCTACCCCGGCTATACTTTTATACTTGTCTGAATCAGGATTTGCAGGATTAGGAGATGAAAAGGATTTTATACTTTAGCTATACTCCACCCCCTATCGCTGGCGCGGGTTTGCAACTCGTGCCTACGATGAGGCCAAGTTTGTAACTTGACTGGCTTGAAAAGCCATACTTATACTTTGGCTATACTTTTATACTTCAGCTTATACTTTCATAGCCACCGCTTCCCGCAACTCTAACCAAGCTATCCTTATTAGCCACCGTTCATCCTCCAGACTTACATATGCTACTGTTGCATTTCTGGCTTTGGTGCCCTCCCAGGCCGGGAGGCCTCGCCTTCGGGCATCGCGCTGTCTACATTTCCTTTGCTCCTACGTCGCAATTTCGCTGAGGCAAAACCGGAAATCTAGAAGGCGCTCAACCCAAAGGCTGGGAATCATTCGATAGCCACTGCTACTGTTGTCATCTCGACCCTTGGGAGAGATCTGATTAGAATCCCCGATAGATCTCTCGCCCTGCTCGAGATGACAGGGAGAGTGACAAGTATAATTCCCTTCCTCGGAAGGGCAAGTGTGGGTTAATATTTTGTAGGGACAGGTCGCGACCTGTCCGCGCGAGAACGGAGACTATGAAACTTATACTTCAGCCAAAGCAGTTCTAAGCTCCCCTCCTTGGCTAAGGAGGGGACAGGGGTGGTTGGACCCGGTACCGCAAAACTCACTTTACTTTTAGGAGAGGTGAAAGGGACAGGTTTATACTTTACGTTCAAACTAAAGTATAAACTCAGGCTACTACCTTGGCAATCGATAGGAAACGCCCGTTGTCATGAAGAAATCGGGGGCGGCTGCATGTAAGCCTTTGCCTGCAGCGACATCGAACTGTAAGTTGGGTAGAAGCAGGTACAACACGCCTATGTCTGCCTGGTGCTCTGCCTTCTCCCCTTTCCGCTTGCTTCCGAACACCTCCCCGTAAACGGTTAGTTTGTCAATTGCTTCGCCGCTCAGGCTAAGGGTATAGCCTTTCTGGGGCTCGCCTTCCACCCAGCTGTGGGTCAGGTTATAGGCTAGGTCGATTTTCTCAGTTATCCCGTTCGAAAACATCAGGCGTATCTCCGGCTCGGGATTGTCGGGGCGGAAGGAGCGGGAACCCACCGGCAGGGCGGCCCGCACCAGGAAAGCCGCTTCCGGTCTCCAACCCTGCTCCTCCCACAGCTTCACCTTTACACCCAGGTTCAACGGAGCAAGGCCACTCACCTCACGCTCTTTCCCGTTCTCTGTCACAGAGTCCCTAAGCGCACTCAGCACCCGCAGTTCCAGCCAATCCAGCACGCCCACCCGCACCAGGGCGGTGGGGTAGGCATGTGTTCTAATCGTCAGCCCCTGCTCGGTCGCTTTCTGGAAGAAATATCCTGCCTCCAGCTGCAGTGTCCCCTTTGGCACTAACGTGGATGATTCTGTCTGGTCGGGGCGGTCTGTTTCTATTTCTTCTCCCTGTGCAAAAGCTGCAGTTACTCCGGAAAGTATGAGCAAAAGTATAAATCCAAGGTGTAGTGTCTGCTTCATACTCTGTATTGAAAGCTTTGCTCCCTATACGGCGCAGCAGCTCCTGTGGCCACCTTATACTTTCCATACCTGGCAGAAACAAAAAATCCCCACCTCATGAGAAGTAGGGATTCTGGTTATGCATGACGTTCAGGTTAAGCAGCTGCCGACTGGCCGTCTTCGCGCTCTTCGATTACTTTTTTCAGTTTATCGATGGCCTGCGCAGCACGCTCCTCGTCGAAGCGGTTGATGTTGAGCAGCATCTTGGTCTTCTCCTGACGTGTGATGGTCGGGTTGTTCAGCAGGCGGATAATTTCCTCCTTCTGCTTAGCCGAAGCATAGCGCACGCTGCCACTCGGCTCTTCAGGCTTTTCAGCCTCCGCTGCGGGTGCTGCTTCCCTGGATGATTTCATCGTCGCTTTCTTCTCAGTTGGCACAGCAGGCTTAGCGGCTGCCTCATTTCCACCATAGTCCATCTCCTCCGAAGGAGTTGGCTCATACCCAGCCGCACGGATCACCCAGGCCAGTATGTTACGGTAAGCCTTACCGATGGCCCGCGTCTGGGCCATAGAGGCAATCGCGAACTCCTGGTAGTACTTTTTACCCTGCTCGCGGTTGGAACAGATAGCAAAACCCGCACCCACCACCAACTGACTGCGCAGGTCCAGCAGGTTAACCTTTGCCTGGTACTTAATCTCATCGTCCGTGCTGATGTTCACCACGTGCTCCACCACCGGCAGAATACCCAAACGCGAACCGGCATATTGCCAGCCCTCCACGTTCACATATTCCTTGCCCTGGATGTTCTGGAAAAGGCGGTTCTCTTTTATAAATTTTGCAAGGTCAGTAGCCAGGTGTAGCGTCTCGTCAGATTTGGCTATATCATAGCTTTCAACCTTCGGCTTCTTCATCTCCTTAGTTTCTTTATTCGGTTGATTCATACTCATTTAGCTTTCATAGTTATGTTACATATACCTAACAGAGCAGCAGGGTAAATGGTGCAAAAAATAAGAAAAAAGTTGTATTTTATGCTGCTGATTATCAGCCAGTTACAAAATATTTTTTATAATATTTACACGCTACTGCACAGGTAGCTCAGAAGCTAAAAGTTGAAGGAAGGGTGAAGTATAAATACGGAAATCCCAGGCGTTGAGATTTAGAGAGTTTGGGAGAGTTAGAGAGTTTAGGAGTTGGGGAGTTTGGGAGTTAGAGAGTTAGAAAGTTAGAAGGTTAAAAAGTTAAATAAGGATGGTAGTGGAACCACATATAGTATTTGGGTATGAAAGTATAAAATTTTAGCTGCGCTGAGAAGCACATACTTACAGCGTAAAGTATAAGATGCTTTTATGCGTGAAGCGCAAGGCTCGCAGAAGCATAAAACAAAAAAGGACAAGCCTCGCAGCCTGCCCCCATTTAGCTTTCTAACTTTTTAACTCTCTAACTCCTAAACTCCCTACTTACCCTACTCTCACTTCCTCCACTATCTGGCCGTCTTTCATCACCAGAGTGCGGTCGGCCATGGAGGCCAGGTGCTCGTTGTGGGTAACGATCACGAAGGTCTGGTTAAACTCGTTGCGCAGCCGGAAGAAGATGTCGTGCAGTTCCTGGGCGTTTCTGGAGTCGAGGTTGCCGCTGGGCTCGTCGGCAAAGATTACTTTGGGTGAGTTTATCAGGGCTCGTGCCACAGCCGTTCGCTGCTGCTCCCCACCCGACATTTCCGAGGGTTTGTGGTCGAGGCGGTGCGAGAGGTGCAGCATGTTCAGCAGCTCCTCCGCGCGCTGGCGCACCTCCTTTTCCGGACGCCCGGCCAGGAAACCCGGAAGGCATACATTCTCCAGAGCCGTGAACTCGGGCAGCAGGTTGTGGAACTGGAAAATGAAGCCGATATGCCTGTTGCGGAAACGGGCCATCTCCGTCGCGCTCATCCGGGCTATGTTCTTGTCGTCGAACAGCACCTCACCGGTGTCGGCCGTGTCCAGGGTGCCCAGTATGTGCAGCAGCGTACTTTTACCAGCCCCGGAGGCTCCTACAATAGAAACTACCTCTCCTGTATTAATGGTCAGGTCGATGCCCTTCAGCACCTCCAGCGCCCCGTATTTTTTATGGATATTCGTTACCTGCAGCACGTTCTGAAAAGTATAAATTGCCCTTGAAACCTATGATGGTGAGCCAAAGCTACAAAAAATTTGCCGTTGTTAGGTAGCTTATACGTTGGGTGGCTTTTTATACTTACCGGCAGGCAGATTTATACTTTATCATCGGCATGTTGCTCCGAGGAGGCATCGAGGGGCTCAGCCTCCAGCACATCCTTCACATAAAACTCCTGAACCCACACCATCAGGACGGCAAGTATAGGCGCTGCCAGTAACAGTCCCAGGGCGCCCTGAAGTATACCTAACAGCACCTGGAAGAACAGCAGCAGCGCTGGCGGCATATCTACCGTTTTCTGGAAGATGATCGGCGTGATCAGATAACTCTCCACCAGCTGAATGCCTCCATAAACCAGCACCACGTACAGGGCCATCTGCGGGCCTTCTGTAAGCCCTACCAGCACGGCCGGCACCCCCGCAATCCAGGGACCCACATTTGGAATGAAGGCCAGGAAAAAAGCGATCAGTGCCAGGGCAAATGCCAGTGGTAAACCAATCAGACTGTAGCCAATCGCGGAGCTTACCCCGATGATGGCCATAGCCGAGAGCATCCCCACCAGCCAGGACTTGAGCGTAGCATAACTTTTGCCCAGCACCTCCATCACGCGCGAGCGGTTACGCACCGGGAACAGCTTGGTGAAGCCGACGGTATAAAGTGTGGGGTTGGATGCCAGAAAAAGCGCTGTAATGATAACAATAAGGAGATCTGCCAGGAAGCTCAGGGCAGAGGAGAAAACCCCGGATACCTTAGAAAGGAGCGCGTCCTGCTTTGGCATGGCCTGGCTCATGTCATCGGGCACCTGCTCCACCAGCTTCTGGCCCCAGCCATACTGGCTCAGCCAGTCCTGCACCTGCGTCAGGGCTTTAGGAATGGTTTGGCGCATCTCCTGCACCTGCTCGCTAACAGTTGGGGCAATCAGCCAGAAAGCGCCTATAATCAACCCGAAGAATAGAAGCACCGCCAGTAGCAGGCTCCATCCCCTTTTCAGGTGCAGTTTATCCACAATCCAATCTGTCATGCCACAGAAAAGCACCGCCAGCAGGATGGCTGCAAAAACCAGCAGGAAAAAGTAGGCATGGCGCCCCAACAGGTAAAACCCTGTTCCAATCAGCAGCACAACCAAGGCGGCAATAGCAACGCGCTTGGCATATAAGTATACATTCAGCATAAGAATCAGCTACGAAGTAGCATTATTAAGCTCCCAATAAGTATACTTTGTTACTCAATTCGCGTAATCCTCGTTACGTGATGGGGCTAAACAGCAGCCTGGCGAGTTATATTTTAAAAACACATTACTTGAATTTAAGCCGATAATGGCTTACTTTCGTGCGTCCAATAAAACTGAAAGCATGAACATACACGAATATCAGGCTAAAGAAATTCTGAAGAGCTACGGAGTACGCATCCAGGAGGGTATCGTGGCTGAAACGCCAGACCAGGCAGTAAAAGCTGCCATGAAACTGACTGAGGAAACCGGCACGGGCTGGCACGTAATCAAGGCTCAGATCCATGCGGGTGGCCGTGGTAAAGGTGGCGGTGTGAAGCTGGCCAAAAACCTGGACCAGGTGAAGGAAATCGCCGGTCAGATTCTGGGCATGACGCTGGTAACGCACCAGACGGGTCCTGAGGGCAAGCTGGTTCAGAAGGTGCTGGTGGCGCAGGACGTGTACTACCCTGGCGAGTCGCAGCCGAAAGAGTTCTACCTGAGCATCCTGCTGGACCGCGCTAAGGGCCAGAACGTGATCATGGCCTCTACTGAAGGCGGTATGGACATTGAGGAAGTGGCCGAGAAATCACCTGAGAAAATCATCAAAGAGTGGATCGACCCGGCTGTTGGCCTGCAGGCATACCAGGCCCGTAAGATCGCTTTTGCCTTCGGTTTAGAGGGTGAGGCTTTCAAGGAGATGGTGAAGTTTGTGACCAACTTGTACAAGGCTTACGTGGACACTGACTCTTCCATGTTCGAGATCAACCCGGTACTGAAGACTTCAGACAACAAGATACTGGCCGTAGACGCCAAAGTTGACTTAGACGATAACGCCCTGTTCCGCCACAAGAACCTGGCTGCCCTGCGCGACACGACGGAGGAAGATCCGTTGGAAGTGGAGGCAAGTGCCTCTAACCTGAACTACGTGAAGCTGGACGGCAACGTAGGCTGTATGGTAAACGGTGCTGGTCTGGCTATGGCCACGATGGATATCATCAAGCTTTCCGGTGGCGAGCCTGCCAACTTCCTGGACGTAGGGGGTGGCGCCAATGCGCAGACGGTAGAAGCTGGTTTCCGCATCATCCTGAAAGACCCGAACGTGAAAGCCATTCTGATCAACATCTTCGGTGGTATCGTGCGTTGCGACCGTGTGGCTAACGGTGTGGTGGAAGCGTACAAGAACATCGGTGACATCCGCGTTCCAATCATCGTGCGCCTGCAGGGTACTAACGCTGAGGAAGGTGCCCGCATCATCGACGAGTCCGGCCTGAAAGTATACTCTGCCGTGGCGCTGAAAGAGGCCGCTGACAAAGTAAAGCAGGTTTTAGCCCAAGCTTAATCTAAGCAAAGTATAAAAACAGAAAAGGCTGCCACGTATGGCAGCCTTTTCTGTTTTTATACTTTGCATCGCGTTAGGGAATAGAAGAGTTAGAGGGTTTAGGAGTTAAAGAGTTGGGGAGTTTATGGTTGGCATTGTTGTCTCCTCCGCCAGCTATTCTAGCTATTGTTAGTTTTCCCGCCATTGTTGGTGTTTTCACCAACAATTTATACTTCAGCAGACCTTAGCGACGAGCTGTAAACGCTGTTTTGCTAAAGTATAAAGTATAGCCAATCCCTTGGCGGCCCTTGCTTTTTCAAAGCAAAGCAGTTGAAAACTGCTGCCATACATAGCCACAAGTTACGCTATCGCTAAACGTGCGGCAGAAAGTATAAAAAAGCAAAGCACTACCCACTTTCTAACCTTCTAACTTCCCAACTCTCTAACTCTTTAACTCCCAAACTCCCCAACTCCTAAACTCAAACGATTTCCAATTCCACCTCCACGTTGCCGCGGGTGCCCACTGAGTAGGGGCAAATTTCGTGCGCTTCCTCTACCAGTTGCCTGGCTTTGTCCTTGTCAACGCCCTTCAGGTCCACCTCTAGCTTTACACCAAGCGCATAGCCGCCGTCGTCTCTTCGGTTCAGGTCTACGTGGGCTGTAACTGTAGACTCCGGGTCGAGGCGCAGGTGCTGCTTGCCTGCCACCACGAGCAGCGCACTCTGGAAGCAGGCTGAATAGCCCGCCGCGAAAAGCTGCTCGGGATTGGTGCTTCCCCCCTGCCCTCCAAGCCCTTCGGGCAGGCTTGTTTTCATGTCGATAACTCCATCATCGGATTTAACACGGCCTCTGCGGCCCCCTGTTGCAGTAACCACTGCGGTATATACTTTTTCCATAGCCATAGTTTTTCCAGCGTTCTATTAGTACATGTTAGAACTGCCAAACAAGGCTTACGGTTTTGCCGCTGAGCTATACTTTAAGTATTGTGCATATTTTTCGGGGCAGATATTTCGTTATGTGCGTTTACTTGCTATTTTTGCATTCCCAAGCACCCGTAGTTCAACTGGATAGAATATCGGATTTCGGCTCCGAGGGTTAGGGGTTCGAATCCTCTCGGGTGCACCTTACTGGACAAAGAGCTTTTTGGAGCTCTTTGTCCATTTTTTTTACCACCTAACTCCTTGTTTATCAGATAGATAACCTGAACTACTTCGTTCACCCGGGCGGTTCGAACTTTTAGTTCTTCGATCACCAGATTTTCCGGAAATATCGAACCAATCAGCATTCGCTTCTCCCGGACGTTGCCTTTTTCATAACAGTAGTCTAGCTGCATCAACTGTTCCAACCCCACCTTCAAAAGCCCCTCCACGTCTGTTTTAGCTGATAAACTGTTCAATTTTGCCTCCAGCTTCTCAATGTTGGCGGAGTACGTCTTCTTCATTTCCCGAAAGTCCTCCGGTTCGATTTTTGTAGTAGCAAGTAAATCCCGCGCCCGGGAGATGCGCTGCTCAAAATCACTTATCTCCCGGAGCACTTTCTTCCGGGCATCCACCTGCTCCCTGGCCTCCGTGTGAAAGGCTTCCAGGATAAGGCTCCGATACAGGCTTTTGAACGCTTGCAACGGGGTATACTTACGCAGCTCCTGCAGAATAATATCGTGGGCCAGCTCGGCCTTGGTTCGGTGCCGGCAGCCCAGCGTACAGTGGTAGTAGGCATAGTAGGCGTTGCGGCCCTTGGACTTGCTGGCTGTGAGTTACCCTAGCGTCAAAGTCCTCAGAACCAACCACGGCTTCATTGTGGGCACTCCGTACCCAACGAAGCCTTAGTTGTAAGCTGCTGTGGTTCTATTTCTAAGTATGGGTTCCACGCTTCTGTTTTAGCCAAGCTTCGTCTCTTCCCACTCCCGTCTCAACATGGCATACTGGAACTCGCTTCCCCATTTTCCTTTGAAAAATATGTTTTCAATGAAATGCCCTTCCTGTCTGAACCCTACGCTTTTCAGTAGATGAATCGAAGCAATATTCTCAGCGTCCACTACTTCAACTACCCGGTGTATTCCTTTTTTGTCAAACAGAAACCCCAAAACACCAAGCATCGCTTCTTTCGCATAGCCCTTTTTCTGCTCAAGGTGTGAAATGGTAATGCCAATCTCTGCAATTCTTGTATCATAGGAGTCGAGTTTGATGGCACAATCGCCAATAAGCTGGCTTGTTTCACTCTTTTCAACTCCATATTGCACCCATTCGCCGGCTTTCCCAAAATGCTTTGTCGCATTGTCTTTGATAAACTCCTGAGCTTGCTCCATGGTCATCACATCGAACCCTTGGTATTTGGTGATTTCTGGGTTTGAGCGGTAGAGATGAAAGTCAGAGAGGTCTGCTAAATCGATGCGCCGAATTTTGAGCCGTTCGGTTTGAATGTATAATTCTTCCATTATCTGGTTTCCTGTCGGTGATGATGTGTCAGCTCGTTTTTGAAATGGCTGCTAACGGTCAAGGATAAGTGTGGTGCGGGGACTTGTCCAATTCACTGCCTTAGCTGTCTGGTCCGCATTACACTTATACAATGTTAGCGCTTGTTTTCTTTCTTTTTATTGTTTTAAATCCTAGGGATATAAGCACAATTATCAAAGCAATGAAAAATACGCTTGTTGAGATACTTTTTATGACTGAAAACAAATTCGTTACAGTTACATGAGCCTGTGTCAAATTCGGATATATGTTCAGCATTAAGATTATCCCAAAATTCTCTAGATAATCTGCAATTCCGCTAACTATTGGTAGAACACAAAGATAAACATAAGGCGCATTCAACTTGCTGAGTTTGTTGAGAAAAAATCCAATGAGCAAACAATAGGAAAGCCCAAAAAGAAATGGATAAAGCATATCCACGGGTATCTGAGTGGTTAAATAAGTTTCACGCCCCTTCTCTCCAAGCGAGATGAACAACGCGTTCACATAATCCAAGTCATATCCGGTTGGCATCATATCCAACAATTTCATTCCCATCGAGAATTGCATCGTTTTAGGAATTGTAAAGGCTAGCATGTAGACGTAAACCATATTGGTCAGAAGAAAAAGCCCAAAAACCTTTTTGACCGATATGTTCTGTTCTATTAATTTAGTTAATCGTTTCATTTTAATATATGTGCTAACTTCTGGATATACAACAACATACGCCTATCTGCACTATGTACTTAATTGCTACACCCTGCAGGAGCGCTCATTTGCTGGATGGATCTGGTATTGGTGAGTAACAGGCGCAAATATATGTTTAAGCTAACAGAATAGATTACCAGAGATTATCCAGCGGGCTTACAATTTTATCCAAAGCATGGGCAATAGCGTGGGAATACATCTCGGTGGTCTTGGTACTTCTGTAACTCAACAGCACCCGGATGTAGCGCTAGAACTATGCCCTGCTCCAGCAGGTGGGTAGCAAACGGATGGTGTAGCTCCTCAAAGGTGTTGTCGTGCTATTATCGCATTGTACCGCTCCCGGGTCAGCTTCCACAGGTTGACAAGTTGCTCAAAGTTAGAGGCGCCCGGAATGGTAGTATGCTGTTTAACGAGTGTAAACCCAAGTCTTTCTACCGTCTTATTAGGCGCCGGGTTCAGGGCGTAAGGCTCGCAAAAAAGCTGCTGGAGCTTTAAGTTCTCGAAGAAGAAGGGAAGCGACTGTTTCACCAATTCCTGCCCCATCCCTTTCTGCCTGTTTTCCGAGTCCCATAGGTGCAGATGCATGTAGGCCTGCTCCCCGAATACAATCTGATTTACATGCTGACTCCCTACAGGGTGTCCATCCTTTATCCAGGTCAGAAAGTAGGCTTTCCTCTCTTCCATGGGCTGGCCGAGCTGGGGGATGACCAGCTTTTCGAACTGCTCCCGCGTTGGGCGCTTACTGACGTCCACGCCCATACCTTCCAGGTACGCCGGAGAGGCCTCCTCCCAGTAGCGGATGAATTGTTCAATGTCGTCTTCCACCATCTCTCGTACGGAGAGTGCGTTTATTTCTTTCATAAGGAGTGAGCTAGTGAGCTTCTGACCTTGTCTATAGGACATCTTTGACGCCTGATAAGTATGGCCCTTTGCTGATTTTAAGGATTCAATTCTTTAGGGCACTATGTTTGTCACCTATCGTTAGCCTGCTATCGTTAATTCTTCTTCCGGTAGGATTTTAAGATTGAACCCCTTGCGGATAAGCCAAAAGGCCAAGAACATTTCAAAAGCAAAGACCGGGAACGCCAGTAACACTCCCCAAGTGGATATTTGCAGAATGACTCCAAATAGCTCTAAAACGGCTGCTATCAATATACAACCAGCTCCGACCATACCAAAGGCCGCTAGCCTCCTGGGCACTAGTCTCGTTTGATAGAAGACATAACAGTAGAGGAACGTGTTTATGCCGAGCATGAAGTTTGGGCCCAGCATAAAGGTCCAGTCATGAATCGCTTTCAAAATTCCCCCAATGGCTTCAAAGGCGGCGGTATCAGGTGCAGGGCTGCTGGTATACAGCCGGCTGAGCGTTAACAGGGCCAGCACACTTACGATACCCACCAGAATGAAAACCACTTCAAGCAATCGAAAACTTAAATACCCCAATCCCAGGCTTTCGTTGTACCTTCTCAGATATGGGTAAAGCATCAGGCCTGTTCCGGCCGCCGTACAAGCCAGTATTAATTCGGAGACAGCCCCTGCAATAATTTGATTTGAATGGCTGACACCAAGTGTCAGGTAAGCGGAGTTGTTTAAAACAGGATCATATAACCTAAGACCTATTATAGCAGTCACCGTTGCTGTAATAAAAAGTATCCCGGTAATTACTGCGTCTTTTTTTGTACCTGACTTCATGCCTTTTCGTAGGTGTTAATTTTAAGGCAAACGTACAGGTCACATTTCTCGAATAAATTATCTTAAGATAAGATCAGTAAAAAAGCAGCACTAAGCCAGTGTACTACTTTCTTGAAATTCTCTTTCGCATCCTGCTGAGCGAGACGGCCGTGATGCCCAGGTAAGTGGCTATATGGTACAAGGGCACTCTATCGAACAAGTCTGCTCTTGTTTCCAGGAGCTTCAGGTACCGCATTTCAGGATTCAGGTGCTTGAATTGGTCGAAGGAGACCTGATGCTGCACGAGCAGCTCACTGTCCATTTGCATGATCAGCGATGCCAGCTTCGGTAGTCTTTCGATCAGTCTTTTATTCCTTTCTGTTGAACCAACCGCCACTACACAGTCTTCCAGGCAGGACAGATAGTATTCGGAGGGTTGGTTGGTGAGGTAGCTTACCGGCCGTATCGATTGGTTCTCGGTATAAAACTCGGTTGTTCTCTCCTCCCCATCCATGAGGTAATAACTTCTGATGCACCCCTTTAAGATGAAGTAACATTCCTTGGAAAATTCGCCTTCGGAGAGCAAAACCTCCCCTTTGTTATAAGACTTTATCAGGTTCTGCTCTTTGATAATGCTCACCTCCTCTCCGGAAAGCGGTATGTAACTCGTAATGAAGTCTATTATTTCGTTTTCCATGAATCGTCGCCTTCGGGAGGCTATTAAGACAAAATTGAGTGAAGGCTGCTAATTTGAACTAAGGTCAGTCAATATATTTCTTAAATATAGAACTTGCAATGTGTCCGCCAAAGCCAAAGGTATTGCTCATCGCAAAATTCACTGTCCTTCGCTGCGCCTTCCCCAGTGTGAGGTTAAAGTTGTTGGCAAAATCAGGTTCTACCTGTTCTGTGTTGATGGTTGGTGGAATGATGTTCTCCTGAATCGCTTTTATGCAGGCAATGGCCTCAATTGCTCCGGCACCACCGAGTAAATGCCCTGTCATTGATTTGGTTGCACTGATATTGGCATTGGGCTTGATGCCAAATACTTTCTCCATTGCTTTCAGTTCACTCAGATCTCCTGTCGGTGTCGAAGTGGCGTGCGCATTTATATAGTCAATTGCATCCGCATTTATTCCGGCTTCTTCCAATGCAAGTGTCATTCCCAAAACAGCCCCTTCTCCTTCGGGATGGGTACCTGTCAAGTGGTAAGCGTCTCCTGCCAGTCCGCCTCCAACTATTTCGGCAAGAATCACGGCGTTTCTCCTGCTAGCATGTTCATAGCTCTCTAAAATAAGCGCTCCGCCACCTTCACCCAGAACAAAACCGTCTCTTGTCATATCAAAGGGTCTCGAGGCTTTTTCGAAATTCTCATTCAAAGTGGATAAGGCTTTTGAAGCGTTAAATCCGCCTACAGAGCTTTCTGTTATAGAAGCTTCAGAGCCTCCGGCAATGATCATATCGGCTTTCCCCCAACGAATGTAATTGAAAGCATCAATGATGGCGTTGTTACTTGCAGAACAAGCCGATGCTGTAGTATAGGTTACACCTCGCAAACCATACTTGATGGAAATAACGCCCGAAGCAATGTTGACGATCCGTTTCGGAATAAAGAACGGATTGAAGCGAGGCGTCCCGTCACCGCGTTTGAATTCCGAGAACTGCTCTTCAAAAGTAGCAAGCCCGCCATCACCGGCACCCCAAATCACACCTACCCTGTTTCTATTGATGCTTTCAATATCAATCCTGGCGTTTTGTATCGCTTCATCAACTGCAACCAAGGCATATTGAGCAAACAAATCATACTTCCTGATTTCGTTCTTCTCAAATATTTCAGGGCTAAATTTTTTCACTTCACAGGCAAACTTCGTTTTAAACTTTGAAGTGTCGAATTTGGTGATGGGTGAGGCTCCACTAACCCCGTTAACCAAAGAGTGCCAGTACTCCTGAACATTATTCCCAATTGGTGTTACTGCTCCCAACCCGGTTATTACTACTCTTTTCATTATTTCTTGGGGCTTAGTTCCTGTAAAATGGTTTCTTTTACAATGTCAAAATCTTGATCATCGGTAAGTCGTGACAACTGAACGATCGCCAGGATGTTTGTTATCACCATTAATGCTTTTGTTCTTGGAGGAACTTGAAATTCAAATACCTTTTGCTCTTTTCCATCCGCTAAAACATCCGCCACCCAGTTCAGCACACGTTCAGCAAAGTCCTTTAATTCGTTTTTTACAGCATCATCCACCGTATTCAAGTCCGTTGCCAAAGACCCGACCAGGCACACTTTATTATCTGATTTGATTTGGGCATAAATGGACAGGAAACGGTTAAGTTTAACTAACGGGGACTCGCCGGACAGTTCCGCCTTGATCCGCTCCAGGCGTGCAATATGCTCCTTTACTGTGGCCACTCCCAAGTCCGACTTGGTTGGAAAATGATAGTGAATCGAGGCCGTTTTAATGCCTATTTTGTTTGAAATGTCTTTGAAGCTAAAAGCGTTAAAGCCATTGCCTCTAATAAGCTGGTCGGCAGTGTCAATGATAATTTCTCTGGTTGTCATGGATACGAATCTTTTCTGCAAACATACTACCTATTAGTAGGTAGGCAAAACAATTAGCTCATTTTATTAATAGTTGACCTCCACCCGAAAAACTGGACCGCTGTAAAGTAGAGGAAAAGGGCCATGATTCGATATCCGTACCCTCTGAGCACTTTTAATCAATCACTAACGCTGGCTACCTAATTAGTAGCCAGCGTTTTGTATTTAATCCAGAGCCTTTTAATTAAACAAATACTGAAAATGTTTGATTAAAAGGCGCTATTGTTTGATTAAAGTTTGGCGGCTGTTAATTCGAATTGTTATATTTTATATTTTGTTAAACCTCCCTTTTAGAGCCGTTCCAGCCTGCATTCACTATACCCGGCAGCCTCTCTTCCGAAATAATCTTTCCTTTATCTTTCACTACCGTATCTTGAGGGTATCATTTAGATAATTTAACCACACTGATAGAAGTATGTATACTTGCACAAAGACGTTGGTTGGCCTATAGCAGCGATTATAACGAAGCATCATTCATAATACCTTGCCCACTCCAAATTATGCTCCTATGCCCACCATAAGCTTTGAAACAACCATCCACGCACCAGTAGAAGTCTGCTTCGATTTATCCAGAAGCATAGACCTACACGTTCTCTCTACCAAGCATACAGGCGAACAGGCTATCGCAGGCGTAACCTCGGGGCTTATTAGTCTTGGCGAGTCCGTAACATGGAGGGCAAGACATTTTGGGCTTTGGCAGCACCTTACCAGCAGAATCACTGAATTTGAGCGCCCCTACTATTTTGCTGATGAGATGGTAGCAGGTGCGTTCAAGCGGTTCAAACATGAGCACCACTTCCAGAATTTTGGAAAAGGCATTACACTGATGCGGGATGTGTTTGTCTACACATCCCCTTTCGGCACGATAGGTAAAGTTGCTGACACGCTTTTTCTGAAGAAATATATGACCAGTTTGCTTTGGGAGCGCAACAACGTGATAAAGCATTATGCTGAATCCGGACAGTGGGAAAGCCTGTTGCACATCGACAAGTAACTGGTTACCGGATTCAGCAAACTAACTTGAGCCAAGTTACTACACCCTAATGCAGCTTATGGAAGCTATTTAAAGTACACCAGGAAGGTGGTACCTTCGCCCTCCTTGCTTTTTACTTCTATCCTGCCGCCCATAGCCTCCACCATTCCTTTGACGATGAACAGACCAACGCCGGTGCCCTCCACATTGTCATGCACCCTTGCGTAGCGGCTGAAAATACGGTGCTGCTGGTCTTCGGCTATTCCCAAGCCGTTGTCGCTCACTTTCAACAGGATGTCTTCCCCAGACTTCTCCGTAGAGATGGTAACCACAGGTTCGCAGTCCGGCTTTTTATACTTGATCGCATTGGAGAGCAGGTTGTAGACGATACTTCTGATGTTCTTTCGGGAGAAGTTGATTTCTGACTCCCTGACTTTGGTGAAGATTCTGGCGTTGCTCTCCGCTATCTTATCCCTGAGGGCAAGCTTGGCGTCCTCGATGATATTCTCAAAGTTTACACGCTCAGGTGCCTTGGCAAACTCCTTGTCATAGTCAATGTCAGCGAGGTCTTCCACTGTTTTGCGCAGGTTTACCACAGACTCGCTAAGCATGTCGATGATAAGCCTGTTATCCTTTACGTCAGCCGGCGTTTCCTTTAGAATACTTATCAGTCCCTCCATATTGGAAAGCGGACCTTTGATGTCGTGGGAGATGGAATGAATAATGTTCTCATAGTTCCTGTTCAGCCGCTCATACCCATTCAGGATTTGGATGCGGTCGTTGATATCAACGAAGGTGATGATGACTCCGTTTGTTCTGTTCTCCTTCCTGATGATATAAGGGAGGATATTCATCTGGTACCACACCTTATCGGTCGTCTGGATTTCCTTTTCCAGATCCTTGCCAGTCTCAACTACCTCAGTAATGTTCTCAATGATGGTGGGGAAGCGGATGTTATGCGACACTTCGCTGATGTGTTTGCCCAAATCGCTTGCAGAAAGCTTGAAATGCTTCATGGCGGCAGGCGTGTACTTGCGCAGCATCATGTCTGCATCTACAAACAACTGCGGTATAATCGTATTGTTGAAATAGTTCTCCAACTCATCATTCAGCTCGATTAGTATTTCCAGTTGACTTGGCTTCTTAGATGACTTTCCCATGGGTTAAGGCACTTTATTCAGTTTCTGCTTACAGGTGTTTCTATAGTCGAAGGTACCAGAAGCATAGGAACGGATATTAGCTACAAACAGATACCTTATAGGTAACCAGGAAAGAAAGAACAAAGCTGTTTAATAACCTCGGAGTAATGAATACAGTGTCTTAAGGGCCAAAAAAGGAACACCTCTCGTACACCCTTAGTCCAATGCCAGAAACTAAGGCTGCTTATCTGATGCGTCAGACTTGTCGTTAGAAGGTATAGGTAGGTTCCAGTGATAATGGAGCGCTAGCATGCGTAAAGTAAAACACACCCCTAACGCAATAACCGCCACCCAATCACGCGGTATCCAATTCAGGTAATCTCCCAACACTACTATCAAAGCCCCTATCAACGCTGCCAAGGCATAAATCTCTTTTTCCAGGATGATGGGGACACGGTTAAGCAGGATGTCGCGTATAACCCCGCCTCCAACGGCTGTCGTGATTCCGAGCAGCACGGCTACCTCTCCATTGTGGCCAAAATGCAGCGCTTTCTGTGCGCCAGTTACTGCAAACAGTGACAGGCCGACGGCATCAAAAAACAGCACAGGCCGGTTGAGTAGCTGCACGAAGGAGTATAAACCTACAGTCATTCCGGCAGCAATAATGGCTACTACCAGGTACTGCCAGTTTGCCAGGCCAGCGGGCGGAATAACCCCGATACAGAGATCCCGGATAATACCACCGCCACAGGCTACCGTGAAGGCAAGGGCACCTATCCCAAATACGTCAAGGTTGCGTCTTCTAGCGGCGGTTGCCCCGCTTATGGCAAAGGCAAAGGTCCCTGCCATTTCAAGAAAATAATACAGGGAGTGAAGTTTTTCCATTCTGTTTTCCCAGACCAGCTCATTCAAACCAGGCTGCGGCGGCGGTCATCATCGCCTGCAAGCCGGTCTTTAAAGTTGGGTGAATTACTGGTGCAAACCTAGGAGAATGGTTACTTGGTATAGAATTTATTCTATCTTCTTTTTTGGCCGCCAGGAAAGTCTGGGGATCGGTGCCGCCCACAAACCAGAAAACGTACGGTACGTTCCAGTTCCGCCCGAAAATAGAGAAGTCTTCACTGGCCGAGGCAGGCTTGCCCTCGAATGACTTGTCACCAAACTGTGCTTCAAAAGCCGCCGCTACTCTTGCCGTGGCGATGGCATCATTCTCAGTCATCGGGTAACTGACAATTTCGGTTATTTCCGGTTCTCTCGGCGCGTTGGAGGCAGCACATTCGGCGCAGCAGATCCGCTTCACTGCTGACAATATGTGATCCTTCACGCTGTCGTTGAAGGTGCGGATATTCAGTTTAAGCGTGGCATCTTCGGGGATGATGTTTTCTTTGGTGCCGGCCTGCAGGGAACCCACTGTCAGCACAGCATTCTCTATCGGGGCCACCTCCCGGGAAATGATGGTTTGCAGGCGCATGGTGGTAGCAGCGGCCATCACCACCGGGTCAATGGAAGTATGCGGCTGGGAGCCATGCGATCCGCGGCCAAAAAGTTTTATCTTCAGGCTGTTGCCGGCAGAAAGTATAGGGCCGCTGCGATACCTGACCGTGCCTGCCTCCCCCACCATCACGTGCTGGCCAAGGATAATATCCGGCTTGGGGAAACGCTCCACCATACCATCATCTATCATACTTTGGGCGCCCCGGCCGACTTCTTCGCCTGGCTGAAAAACGGCCATCAACATGCCTCTCCACAGGTCACGGTGCTCTGAAAACAGCCTGGCCGCGCCCATCAGCCAGGCTACGTGCAGGTCGTGGCCGCATACATGCGACACCCCTACTTCTACCCCCTCCTCGTCACGGGCTATTTTCGTGCTGGCATAGGGCAATCCCGTTTCTTCGGTAACAGGCAGCGCGTCCATATCCGCCCGAAGCATCACCACAGGGCCTTCGCCATTCTTTAAAATACCTACTACACCGGTTACCCCCACACCCGTTGAAACCTCGAACTGGTATCGGGCCAAATAATCCGCAGCTATCTGGGCTGTCCGGAACTCCTGCATCGATAACTCCGGGTTCTGGTGAATGTCTTTGTAAATCGTTTCCAGTTCGGGGAGCAGCTGCTCTATGGAACTGTCCAGTTTATCATTGAAGTTTTTGATTTGGGTAATCTCCATAACTATCAGGTTAATTCGCGCTAGAGGTTATACTTTGGGTTATTCAATTACTTCCGTTGGCTTGCCCTTCGGGATGGTTATCATGATGGCAACAATGGCCACCACAATCATAAATACGTTAAACAGCAGGCCCATGCCGGCGGCAAAGCGTACGTCCACGTTATCTGTACGGCCCATAAAAAGATCAGCCATTGGCGGTAATCCCTCCATGTTACTAAGGCCGTAAAAGATGGCGGCAGAGATGGCAACGCCAAAAGCAGCTCCCAACGACGAGGCCATCTTATAGATGCCCGAAGCCGAGCCTGCTTTGTCGCCCGGAACATTGCTTAGGGCGGCATCGGTAGAAGGGGTAGCATAAAAACCAAGTCCAATACCGAATAAGGTGAAGCCTATAAATGCGGCGATGATGTATTGGCCAGCCATCAGGAAGGTAAGGCTGGTGAGCATAATACCAAGGCCCGTGATTGCGCAGCCCATCAGCATGGGTTTTCTGGGCCCCATGCGCTGGAGTAGTTTCTCACCTACCCGGATGGTGCTCAGCACAGCCACTAAATACCCGATCGTAACTAAGCCGGACTCCAGCGAAGACAAACCCGCCTCTGCCTGTACGAGCGCAAGCGACACCAGCAGTGTTCCGGCAGCCCCGTTTAGCAGAAAGTTGGACAGCGTTGCTCCTGAGAATGTTTGGTTGCTAAAGAGCGACAGGTCAACAAAGCCGTTCTCGCTCCTCTTTTCTATCTGAAGAAAGATGATGGTGGAAATGACAAAAATAGCGATGCCCGCAAGTACGGCAGGGCTTAACCAGCCAAGACTGGCGCCTTGCCCGATGACGATATTGATGGCCAGCATGGCGATAATAAAGGCTATAAGTCCAGCCCAGTCGAAGGTTTTTTCGTCCGTGTCCGTTGATTTACTTTCCGGAGTTCCTCTTATGAGCAAGTAACTTATAACAGCGACAAGTATAGACAGAATAAAAATCCAACGCCAACCCATGGTAGAGGCTATCAGGCCACCAAATAACGCGCTAAGGCCGGAGCCGCCCCATGATCCGATAGACCAAAAGCTAAGCGCCCGCTGACGCTCTTTCCCTTCGTAATAGGCTTTCATCAGGGCCAGGGTAGCTGGCATAATACATGCGGCTGAAAGCCCCTGCAGGATGCGCCCGGCCAGGAGAAACACCGCAGTACCCGAAGGAGAGATGACAATAAGGATAGAGCCGATAACACTTAGCAGCAAGCCAATGTATGTCAGCTTTACCCTTCCTAAACGGTCGGCCAGGCCGCCGGCTACAACTATAAATATACCCGAGAAAAGCGCTGTGATACTAACAGCCAGGTTGTTCAGGTCGTAGCTGATTCCTAAATCTTCCTGCATTGCCGGAGCAATATTCAGGGTTGTTTGGGCAAAGAGCCAGAAGGTAACAACGGCTAAGACAATTCCTAGAATAAGCCTGTCGGTTCCCCGGTAATTGGCAGTGGTAGCCAGGGTTGGGTTAATAGAAGCCATACGCGCATTGTTATTTCTTATTTAAACGTATTTGGCTTCAAAACAATAGCGGAAAAAGAAAAAACATACTTCTTTTACTCCACTCGCTCTGTTTCCTTATCTGTCTTTTCACCCAGGAATTCCACCCAAGCCTTTTTAATGCAAGGATAGTGTTTGGATGCCTCCACCAGGTTCATAAACCCGACTAAGTTGTCTTCGAACCTTTTGGCTAATGTCTTGTCCTTTAGGCCTCCATCCTCGTCGAAGGCTTCATGGGCCGTAGCCAGTGAAAACATATCCGGGTAAACCCTGGTGCCCAGGTGCTCCAGCGGAATTCTCAGAGACCACAGCCCCCTGTTGCCGCCAGCCATAGACGGAGAGGCGGACATGAGCAGGGCATGGTGCTGGTGGAAGGGCTGTGGGCGAAAGCGGGAAACCCAGTCGATCATGTTCTTCAGGATACCGGGCATGGAGCCGTTATACTCTGGCGCTGCTATGATAAAGGCATCGTTTGCCAGGATACGGTTCCGAAACTCCTGCGCGCCCTCCGGATGATAGTTGTCTACCTCCAGGTCCTGGTTAAAGGAAGGGCAATCAAACTCGCTCATAATTGCAAAGTCGACAGTGCCGCCGTTCTTCCCGATAACTTGTGCCGCTAGTTTTGCCAATCTTGTGTTGATTGAGTTATCTCTCAGGGATGCCGAGAAAATAAGAAAGCTTGTATGGCCTTGCTGGTTAGTATTTTGCTGATCTTCCATCATCCGTTTTATGTAAAACAATCGTAAATTGTCTATTGTGTCAGGATATGCATCGGTTCATTAAGCGTTTCTCTACCATCTATTTGATTCGTTCAGAAGACCTTGTACTTTATACTTTGGCAAACGGTACTTCTGCGTGAGCTATACTTTTAAAGTATGGAACAGGAAGCTTCGGAGCAAGCAGTCAGTCGCTCAAAAAACATCAGGCCTTCTTCCGGGTAAGCTTTACCGATACACCAGCCCACCGTCAATCAGGGGTGCTTGCCCGGTCATGTAATCGGAATCGGGGCCGGCCAGAAAGGAGACGAAGGCAGCCACATCTTCCGGAGTCTCGGCCCGGCCCAGGGCGATGCCCTCTACGTATTTCTTGTAGGTTTCTCCGATAGGCGCTCCCGTAATTTCAGCCATCCTTTTGTCTATCTCTACCCACATATCAGTTCCCACCACGCCAGGGCAATAGGCGTTTACGGTGATGCCATCGCTGGCGAACTCCTTAGCTGCCGCCTGGGTAAGGGCGCGCACGGCAAATTTGGTGGCCGAATAAAGACCCAGCAGGGCAAAACCCTCATGTCCGGCAATGGAGGAGGCACTGATGATCTTGCCCTTCTGTCCGCGCTGCTTAAACTTCTGCGCCGCAGCCTGTATGCCCCACAACACCCCCTGCACATTTACCCGCATCGTTTTATCAAATTCCTCCGGTGTGATGTCAGCAATGGCCTGTATGCTGGCGATGCCTGCATTGTTCACCATGATGTCAAAACTGCCCAGTTCCTTCTCAGCGTATTCAACAGCCGCAAAAACATTATCGCGATCAGACACGTCCGCCTTGAAGGTGACAGCCTGGCTTCCTGCGGCTTTTATCTCGTCTGCGACGGCCTGCATTCCCTCTTCCTTCAGATCCACGACAGCCACCCTGGCTCCATCGTTTGCCAGCCGCAAGGCGATAGCGCGGCCAATGCCCTGCCCGGCTCCGGTAACCAGTGCCACTTTGTTTTCCAGATTCTTCATAATTGCAACTTATTAATGGGTAAATACTATAACCCTAGCCTATTGTGAGTAACGGCCTCAGGCTGGGAATGTTGGGCTTCAAGTGAAAACACCGCCTTCGAAGAATCACAGACTAGCCACCCGATTAAATCTGTCGTAAGAACTATTTATTGATGAGCAGCAGTCAATTTTTTACGTCAAGAATCGGCAGCTCACCCACATGTAACCTATGGTCGGAAATTCTTAAGGCAGAAAGTATGAATCAATTAAAAGGGGTACACCACGTAACTGCCATAACCAGCAGCGCAGAGAAGATATACGAGTTCTTCACGTACACTTTGGGAATGCGTTTAGTGAAGAAAACAGTGAACCAGGATGACATTCAGACCTATCACTTGTTTTTTGCCGATGACAAAGGCAGCGCAGGAACCGATATTACTTTCTTCGACTTTCCGGGTATTCCGAAAGGGGTGCATGGCACCAACGAAATCTCAAGAACCTCCTTACGTGTACCTAGCGACGCGGCATTAGAATATTGGGTAAAGCGTTTTGACCGATTAGGCGTCACACACTCCGGAATTAAAGAGCAATTCGGCAAGAAAACACTTCCTTTTGTTGACTTTGATGAGCAGCAATATCAACTGGTTTCAGATGAACTTGATAAAGGCGTGGCGCCAGGCACACCCTGGCAGAAAGGTCCGGTTCCTGTAGAGTATGCTATTACAGGCCTGGGGCCGGTTTGCATCCAAATTGCGGATTTCGGTTATTTTAAGGAAATGCTGGAGAAAGTACTCCTGTTTAAAGAGACGAAGCAGGAAGGGACATTCCATTTATTTGAGGTAGGGGAAGGCGGAAATGGTGCCTCCATCATTGTAGAGGATAATCCGAATCCACCGCAAGCCCGGCAAGGCTTTGGCACAGTGCACCACGCCGCGTTCCGGGTAGCGGATAGGAAAGTTCTAGATGAATGGACGGAGTGGATGGCTAAGATAGGGATTCCTACCTCAGGATATGTCAACCGCTACTTTTTTGAGTCGCTTTACGTCAGAGTGGCGCCACAAATTCTGTTTGAGTTCGCCACAGACGGACCTGGCTTTATGGGCGATGAACCCTATGAAACGCTGGGGGAAAAGTTATCCCTTCCTCCCTTCCTAGAGCCTAAACGCGCGCAAATAGAAAAGCTGGTCCGCCCGATTGACACCACCAGAAGCACGAAAGAATTCAGTAAGGAGTAAGTATAAAGTATAAATCTCAAGTTGCGAATTACTACTTTGGTGAAGGTGTAAACCCACCCCTTAGAGCTGCGCTCGCTACCTTCGAACTCTCGTTCTCGGTAGTCCACAAGAGGGGATTTTAGCAAAAGAGTAGGTGATTCCCCTCCTCGGAGGGGTTGGGGGTGGGTTAATCGCAATTTGAGCTATAAGGTATAAATCGAAGTATAAACTTGGGCAGAGATTTCTCTAACACGAAAGTATAAATCCAGGTATAAACTCGGGTAGCGGTTTCTCTCCAAAAGTATGGCCCGTTTGAGATGGAAGAAGTATGGCAAGTATAACAACCTGAAATTTAAGCTCCCTGTAAAAAGTATAAAGGCCTCCAGCGCAAATGCGTTGGAGGCCTTCGTTTAAGCGCAGTTTATACTTTTTCTGAACTTATCTAGCGTTGCCTTACTGCAACACCTTCACGGTCGGGGTTTCGGTAGAATTGTTGAGCGGCACAAAGGTAAACATCCATTTCACGGGGTTTTGCCAGTCTTTTCCTTTAAAGCTACCCACCGGAAGTTTCACCAGAACCGTATTCCACCCCTTCTTCACCGGCAAAGCCACTGGCTCCCGGTAAGAATACCCCTCGTCATAGAGCGGCATTTCAGCATTTCCCCTCTGGCCGGCACGTTTCCACTTAGGAGGTGCTATCAGGTTTCCGTTCAGGAAGATGGCGCTATTTCTATTATCCCAGGTTCCTTCGTCCGGTGTGTCGGAGTTGTAGGAACGGGATAAATCCTGGAACCCAACCCAAAAGTGGCCAATTGTGTCTGTCTCGCTCCAGAAACGGGTAGTGGCATACCAGGTGGTATTTTCTTCCGGCTTTTCCAGCACTCCCCTAATGAGCGGAGCCCAGAAATGACGCAGCACTACCGTGCCTCCTACCGCCTCGGCATCAGGTTTTTTAAATTTAAAGTTCTTCTTTTCCGGAGCGAAGGAAGCAGACAAGTTGCCTTTGTTTTTGTAGGGGCCAAAGAGCTGCCAGGAAATATTTGAATTCGCGGCGTAAGGGAAAGCCATATCCGAGAAATGAGTTGCCTGGTGGTCTGTCAGCCTTCCCTCAAATTCCTGAAACTCCTTCACGCGCTCTGCATTATTCACCGGGATATTGGCAATCCAGCCTGGATAACCGCCTCCTTTCCAGCTACGCTCGGCAAAGGCCAAGATGCCGGGGTATACCGGGTTCAGGCGCAGCACGTCCTCCTGCTGCAGCACGTTACGGTCGTTCCATACACAAAGTATAGCACCCAACACATTGCCTCCGCTTGCCACACGGTCCCCCAGTTGCCGGCTGAAGATGGTGTTTACAGCCTCCAGCGGGTCCATGTGGTTGAGGTACAGGTGGCGGGATTCGATGTAGGTATAGTCCGGGTTTACAGGTCCTTCCTGCATCCACAGCTGGCGGTAAGTGGCTTTATCCAGGTTGCCGCCCGGGTCCCAGCCAATCGTTTTCTTGCCGCGCTCGTGCAGCCAGGCCGTTACCTGCGGCAGGAAATCGTGGTTCGTGATCTCCACCTCATCGCCCCCAATATGCACATAAGGCACATCGTAGGTATCGCAGAAGTCGCTGAGAATATTTTTCAGGTAGGACAGTCCTTCTTCGCTTTGCATGTCCACGCCCATAGCCCTGGTAAAGGCGGCGCTATGCCCCGGCATGTCGATTTCCGGTACCAGCGTGATGTGGCGGTCCTTGCAGTACTGGATCAGCTCCTGCATTTCGGCCACTGAGTAATAGGCGCCTTTGTTGCGCGTCATGTGCTCGGGAGCGGTTAGTTGCGGATAACGGGGTATCTCCAGCCTCCAGGCAATGTCCTCGGTCAGGTGAAAGTGGAAGATGTTGAGTTTATACTTGGCCATCACATCTATCTGCTCTTTGAGCATCTCCATCGACTGGAAATTGCGGCCTACATCTACCATATACCCGCGCCACTCATAGGCAGGCCAATCCTGTATTTTGCTACCAAGTATAAAACTACCATCCCGCATCAGTTGGTCCAGGGTCTGTAACCCGTTAAAAATGCCATGCGCCGTGTTTGCCTGTAGCTGCACCTTATCTTCCGTCACCTCTAAAGTATACGCCTCGCTTTCCTGTTGAGGAGCTTTGATGGTGCCGAGCGCCAGTGTTATACTTGGTTCTCCGGGTACTGCCTTTGCTTTAAGCTGTACAGCAATCCCCCGTTCTTTAAGCATAGCTTTAAGCCGCTCTGCTTCCTGCTGCAGCTTAGGGTCCTGCACCACAATGCTGCGGGTCCGGTATAGGGGGAATACCGCATTTGTCCACTCCAGCTGCTGGGGCGCCGGAAGGATGGCCGGCTTTGCCTGCAGGTCGAGTACATGAGGGTATACCAGGTGCTTCCAGAGCATATACCCGTCGCCGCTCAGGTGCAGGCCATCGTTAGTATAGCTGGCTTTGAGCCTTCCGGTGTTATCAGAGAAGGGAGCGTGCAGGTCCAGGTAAGTATAGCCGTACTCCGGCGCCTTTGCCTGAAGCTCGGCGTTCACCTGTTTGATAAGTTCGCGCTTGCTGGTGTGGCCGCCAAATTTTCCGAACTGCTCATTTACCGGCAGAATGCTTTGCACATACAGCCTGGTAGTGGGGCTCTGCTCTTTCAGGTACGAACTTATCCAGTACATATTCTTCAGCAGGCTGTCCGGCGCTACGCCCCGGGCCAGGTCGTTGGTGCCGATTAGCAGGAATACCTTAGCTGGCTTGCGGTTAGCCACCTCGTCGAGGCGGTGCATCACACCGGCAGAAACATCGCCGCTGATGCCACGGTTCTTTAACCTTTTGTCGTCGAACAGTTCGCTCCACTCCCCGCCGTCGCTGATGCTATTGCCCAGGAAGATGATGTCCCCTGACGTATGGGGCAGGCTGCGGAAATGCGTGACGCGCTGGTGGTAGTAGGTAGAGAAGAGGCTGTCGGCCAGTTGCACCGGCTTTACCTGCGCCAAAGTGGCATGGCAAAGTATAAAAAGGAACAGCAGAATAGGAAGCCTACGCATAAGGGTTAGTAATTCAGGGGTTCGCGTTCTACTCATTGTTATTTTCGAGGGTTTTTAAAGCTTTTGCAGTTTCGCCGACGTGCGCACCCAGGAAAGGCAAGCTTTACCTCCTTCTAAGGTGCATTATAACCGACAACATGATGAGAATTGTGGGAAAATACACAATGTTTTCGTTAACGCAAATATTTTATTCACATGGAGCGATGGCGCTGACCTGCATTGCTGCTTTTCTGCGGATAGCTTAAGTTCACAACTGTATTGGCGAGGCTGGCACGGCACTTAAGCTGCGCCGGGAGGCTGCACAAGAAGCAGAAAGTATAAACAGGCCTCTCGGGGAATGGTGATAGATTAAGACGGAAGTGTAGTAAAAAGGCTTCGGCCAAAGTATAAAACGCCTTGTAACAAAAGTTGCAGGGCGGCTTATACTTTAAGGCTATACTTCCAACTCGATAAATGCCGGTAGCGCGTCCTGCTCTAAAGTATAAACCCGCCTTGCAACGCCACCAGCCCCTAAACCGTAAGCCCATACTTAGTATGTAAAGTATAAAAGTGTAGTATGAAGTATATATTCCAGGATTGGGCTGCCAACAAAGGTAATCTGAAAGGGCGGCTCGTAATGGTGCTCTTCCGCTTAGGCCGACCTGCCTCTATCAACAAGTTTTTCCGGATCTTATGGCTCCCCTACCTTGCCTTCTACAAGGTTTTTGTGGAGTGGATTCTGGGCATCGAGCTGCCGCATTGGACGAGTGTTGGCCCGGGCCTCGTGCTGGGGCACGGACAGGCGCTGGTGGTGAACGGCTGCTCGGTTATTGGCAGCAACTGCTTTATCAGGCACTCCACCACCCTGGGCAACATCCGCAAGCCGGATGGCTCCTACTCCGGCTCCCCCATCATCGGCGACAATGTGGAGATCGGCTCCAACGTCTGCATCATCGGGGAGGTGCGCGTAGGCAACAATGTCCGGATCGGCGCCGGTTCAGTGGTGGTGAAAGATGTGCCCGACAATGCCGTGGTGGTAGGCAATCCGGCCCGGGTGGTAAAAATCCTGGAGCCTGTTGACGCTACAAACAAACCGGAGGCACCGGTGCAACCTATAGCAGCGCCTGGCAAGGAAGTAAGTGCTGTAGACGCTTAAAGCCTTATTGCGGTATTTTGGCTACTAACCTGGCAACGCCCTCGCTGATGCGTTTTTGCAGCTTTTCATTATTATCTTCTGGTACCACGCCTTCCGCTGCGCCTTGCCACACCAGTTCGTTACGACTGTTATCCACCAGGTGCAGCGAGAGTGTGCCCTGCTTGTAGCGACCCACTTCCACTTCCCTGCTCTTCCAGGTGTAGCGGCGCTGGCCAACATAGTATGGCGGGTCGGTGAGGATGTTTGTTTCGCGCGTCTGTACTTTCTCGGCCACTACCACACCCAGGTTCACTTTCAGGTCGGGCTGCGAGGCGCTGCGGCTCAGGCCACGCTGCTCCAGCTGGCGGGTTATCTCAGCCTTTACCTGCTCCAGTTGCTGGGAGTAGGGCTCCAGCTCTACCCCGCTTGCCTCTACCTCATAAAAGTCGAAGGTTTTGTAGTTAGCCAGGTGGAACCCCGCATCAGCCTCTGCCTCCAGAATCCGGACGGGTGAACATGCTGCCACCACCAGCCAGCAGAGACACAGAAGTAAGTATACTTTGGAAGTTAGCCTCATCATTAAAAATTGCGTTATACGTTAAAGGGCTATACGCCATACGTTTAGATGCGTTTGTTGCCCAGGGGGTGGCATACCTAAAGTATAAGGCAGCCAGGGTATGGTGAGAGCCCTCTAAATTTCGGGGCGGCAAACGTTGCAAATTTGATTTGGTGGCTGTAATTTGGCATTAAAATCGGGGTGTAGCGTAGCCTGGTATCGCGCCAGCATGGGGTGCTGGAGGTCGTGGGTTCGAATCCCGCCACTCCGACTTTTATAAAAGCCTTCTACTGCATGTAGAAGGCTTTTTTGTTGACGCAAAAGTGACGCTGGTTGGCACAGGATGTTAGGCAAAATAGGCTAAACAAACACTGGAAGCCGCTTTTTTTCATCTCTAGGCTCTTAAGCGTAAAGCTTTTTATCCCACCGCGCTCTTGGTAGCATCACTACCTAAATCTAGAAGTCAATTGTGTCTCCTACTTCACTTCCGGCGAGGCTGGTTACCTATCTGCTCAACCCAACCTGTATTAATTCAAAAGCAACATTGACAAATCCTATACTACATCGTACATAATATAACCCGGTGCAGTTCAGATTACTTAAAGTACAGTTGTTATGAAAAAATTATCACTGCTTGTCATTTCGCTTTTATTAATTCATTCATCAATGGCACAAAATTACTTAGACGCTATAGCATCAGACCCAACCAAAATGGGTTGGATGAAAGGTTTTCCGCCCAAGAAAGATAGCATCATATCTGCGATAGATGGCAGTTTCTTCGAATTCCCTGCCTTGCGTTACAGCGTGTGTCATATGCGGCAATTTTTTCCGTCCACGGTAGTTCGATCAGCTGAAAATAATCGCTTTAATTTTGAGTCAGCCCTTGACAAAGAATTGGATAAAGTAAAGTTTACCCCTCTGGGTAGCAAGGAGGATATAACTTGGCAAGAGTCATTGATGAAGGTGTATACGGACGGGATTATCATTCTGCATAAAGGAAAAATTGTGTATGAAAGATACTTCGGAGCGTTAAAACCAAATGGTGTCCACACGGTGATGTCGGTTAGCAAAACCTTTACGGGTACGTTAGGCGCTTTACTAATTGCAGAGGGGGTTCTGGTAGAAAACAAAACAGCCGCAGAGTATGTGCCTGAACTTAAAAGTTCTGCTTTTGGCGACGCAACCGTTCGCCAAATCCTGGACATGACGACAGCACTACAGTACAGCGAAGACTACGCTGACCCTAATGCAGATGTATGGATCTTTTCGGCTGCCGGAAATCCTTTCCCCAAACCGCCCGGATACACTGGCCCTCAGAACTACTATGAATATCTCCAGACCGTTAAAAAAAGTGGCAATCACGGAGAATCTTTCGGTTACAAAACTATCAATACCGATGCCATGGGCTGGATTATCAGCCGCGTTACAGGGAAAAGCATTCCGGAATTACTCTCAGAAAGAATCTGGGAACCGCTTGGGACCCACGTCGACGGGTATTACCTGGTAGATGGAGCTGGTATTGCCTTCGCAGGCGGAGGACTGAGTGCTAATTTACGCGATCTGGCCATGTTCGGCGAGATGATACGCAACAACGGCTTTTTCAACGGGAAGCAAATACTTCCATCCAAAGTCATCGACGATATCAAAGTTGGGGGTAGCCAGGAGGCATTTGAAAAAGCTGGCTATACTAACCTGAAGAACTGGAGTTACCGGAACATGTGGTGGATCACCGAGAATGAAAACGGTGCATTCAGCGCGCGGGGCGTTCACGGACAGGTGATCTACATCGATCCCAAGGCGCAAATGGTTATCGTGAGGCTCGCTTCGCACCCGGTAGCGGGAAATCAGGCAAACGATCCTTATTCGTTGCCCGCGTACAACGCGTTGGCAAAATATTTTATAAGTAAGAAATAGAGGAAGGAGGCGTTTTGCTGCTAAGGTATATTATACTCCTTTCTAAGCACTTTTAGAGATAATAGTACTCTACTCACAAAACCGGCCTAATACACAGCACGAGCCAGCTCCCACCATAGCACCTTTAACAACTAACATTTAGGTTAGTGGATACGTAAACCATCCACTTTATATTTTCAGCAAGTATAAATCAGAAGAGAAGAACGTAGGCAGTTGGTCCCTATAAAGTATAAACTGTAGTACTAGAGAGCCTCTGCTTGCTGTGATGCGGCTTTAAATAATGCAGCCCTTACGGATGCACGTAGTGGTTCATAGGTATTCTAGCTGTACTAGCTTTACTCCACCAGCACCATACGCCCGCTCCTGCTGCTCTACTACGCCTTCAGGCTTATACTTACTTTTATCGCCCGGCTCCGTAAGTATGGAGCTAAATGGAAGATATATGTGACAAAGTATAGGGAAACGCTTATTTCTCTATGTATCTTTAAGCTTAACATTCAAACGAGGTTTCAAACGCCCACCCTAAACCATCATGGACAACACATTAGCGCAGGTACTACAAAACAACAAACAGAAAATCCTGGAAATCTGGATGCAGAACCAACTGGCGGACGTATCGCTGCGGGACGATTTGATCTCCAACGAAGAGTTACGCCGCCAGTCGGAGGAGATGCTCAGTGGCCTGGGACGCGCTGCTGCAAACGGCAACACCGATAATGTGCATGCCCCGGAGTATGAGCAGGTAACTGAGATACTGAGCGATATTTCCATTACCCGCGCCCGCCAGGGCTTTTCTCCCCGCGAAACGGGCATGTACGTGCTCAGCCTGAAGAAAGCCATCAGCCAGGTGCTGGAGGAGAACTACAACACCCAGCCGGATGTGCTTTATAAGTCGCTCCTCACGCTCACCAACCTGATCGACAGCCTGAGCATCGTTACCTTCGAAACCTACATCAAAGGCCGCGAGGAGGTTATTCTCCGGCAGACGGATGAGATAAACGAAATCTCAACCCCGGTTATCCGCGTGTGGGAAGGCATCCTGGCGCTCCCGATTATTGGTACGCTGGACAGCGCCCGTACCCAGACTGTTATGGAGAACCTATTGCAGGAGATCGTAAACACCGGCAGCAGCATCGCCATCCTCGATATTTCCGGCGTGCCTGCCGTAGACTCGCTGGTGGCCCAGCACCTGATCAAAACCGTTAGCGCCACCCGCCTGATGGGCGCCGAGTGCATCATCAGCGGCATCCGCGCCGAGATAGCCCAAACCATCGTGCACCTGGGCATCGACCTCTCCAACATCAAGACTAAAGCCTCACTGGCAAGTGCATTGCAACTGGCATTTAGCATGCGCAACGTGGAAGTACGAAATTTGAACAAAAACAAAGGCCTAAACCTGAGCCGATAGATTAGCATGGAGAGAATTCCAATCCTGAAAATGGGCCCTTTCCTGCTTGTAACCATACAAGTAGACCTGTACGACCGTCTTGCCCTGAACCTGGAAAGTGACCTGATCAACATGGTCAGTAAAACAGGCGCAAGAGGAGTACTCATTGATATATCTGCCGTAAGCATAGTAGACTCCTTTATGGGGCGCATTCTGGGCAATATTGCCTCTATGTCTCGCATTATGGATGCTGAAACCGTGGTAGTGGGCATGCAGCCTGCCGTGGCCATCACTTTAGTTGAACTGGGCCTTACCCTGCAGGGTGTTCACACCGCCCTGGACGTTGAGAAAGGGATGGGACTGTTGTACGAAAAGATGGACATTGCGGAACATCCTGAGCAAGACGAGGAGGAGGACCAGGATGATAGTAATGACTAAAGACACGATGCAGATCGTGCGGGAGCAGGATGTAGTACCGTTTCGGAACCGGGTAAGGGAGCTTAGCACCAAGATAGGCATGAGCCTGGTAAACCAAACGAAACTCATAACCGCTGCCAGCGAGCTCGTGCGTAACATGCTCAAGTATGCCAACGGCGGCAAGGTGCTGCTGGAGACCATCAGCAAAAACGCGCAGGCAGGCATCCGGCTAACCTTTACAGATGAGGGCCCGGGCATAGCCGATGTGCAGCAAGCCATGCGCGATGGCTTTTCGACGGGCAAAAGCCTGGGGCTTGGCCTGCCTGGCGCGAAGCGGCTTGTAAATGAGTTTGACATTAAAAGTACGGTAGGGCAAGGCACTACGGTAACAATAATACACTGGAAGCATGGACGTTAAACAACACCAGCGCTTTCTGATACCAGATAAATCGTATGCCAGTATTGCAAAGCGGGAAGTAACACGTATCGCTGAAGGCATTGGCATGTCTGCCAACGGGGTAGGAAAGCTGAACATTGTGGTGGCAGAAATGGCCTCCAACCTCTCGAAGCACGCAGCCCTGGGTGGCGAGCTGCTGGTGCGCGTGCTGGGCGCCCCACAGCCAGGCATCGAGGTAATCTGCCTCGACAGCGGCCCCGGCATGGCAGACCCCTCCAAAATGCAGGAGGACGGCGTATCTACCCTCGGTACAGCCGGAGAAGGCCTTGGGGCCATTAAAAGACAGTCCGATGTATTCGATTTATACTCCCAGCAGAGCGTAGGCACGGTTATACTCTCCAGGATATTCCTCAACAATAAAACCACACCCGGCGCTCAGGCTGCCAGCCACTACGATGTAGGCTACGTGCTGGTACCAAAGCCCAAAGAAACCTTATGCGGCGACGGGCTGGCGATACTGGAGCACGAGAAAGGCGTCTACCTGCTTGCCCTGGATGGGCTGGGTCACGGCGCCAGCGCCCACGAGGCATCGCAGCTGGCGGTACAGGTCTTCACCTCCTCCCCCGCCCTGCTACCGGCCGACGCGCTCCGCAACATCCACCAAAGTATAAAACGCACCCGTGGGGCAGTGGGCATTGCGGCCAACATCAGCACCCGGAGCAACAGGCTCAGTTACTGCGGCATAGGCAACATAGCGGGTAAGCTTTACGGCCCTGATGGCTCCTATGGCAGCAGCTCTTACAAGAACATCATCTCCTATAACGGCATCCTTGGCCATAACATCCCCACTACCCTGAACAGTCAGGAACTGGAGTGGGGGCGACACCGTATGCTGATACTGCACTCCGACGGGCTAAAGTCGAGGTGGGACCTGAGCAAGTACCAGGCCCTGAACCGCCACCTGCCCTCTACCATTGCCGCCCTGCTTTATAAAGACCACAGCCGCCAAACCGATGATGCGCTCGTGGTGGTTTGCCGCAGTAAACCGTAATCCGTTATGCCACAAAACATACTCAAAATAGAGATTAACAATGAGCTGGACGTGGTGCTGGCTTACAAGCGGGCCATGCAGCTATCCGAGCGGCTGGGGATGCAACAGGCCAACCAAACCAAGTTTGCCACGGCAGTATCTGAAATTTGCCGCAATGTGGTGGAGTATGTGGGCAGTGGCAGCATACAGTACAGCCTCACCGAAGTAGCAGGCCGGCGCTACCTGGAGGCATTGGTTTCAGACAGGGGGCGGGGCATAGGCAACCTGGATGACATCCTGAAACGCACAGACCTTGTGGCGTACAACAACCGTGGCACCGGCATTCTTAATTCCAGAAAGCTGGTGGACCTGTTCGAGATCGAGAGCGACTTTGAGCGGGGCACGCGTGTGAGGTTATCTAAAAGCCTGCCACCATCGGGCCCTGCCATCGGCCGGGATATACTACGGCACTGGATACAGGAGTTTGAGCACGAAGCCGTTATTTCGCCCTACGCCGAGATAAAGAGGCAGAACATGCAGTTGCTGGAGGTGCTCGAGCAGCTGCGCATGCGCAACCTGGAGGCCGAGCAGCAGCTGCAGGAAATCCGCCGCCTGAACACACAGCTGCAGCAGTCGAACCAGGAGATTAACAAGTTATTGGACGATAGGGAGAAGCAGAACCTGAAGCTGCAGGACATCAACCAGAACCTCGATGCCTTTGCCCACACCGTGTCCCATGACCTGCGCGCGCCGCTGCAGAACATAAACGGCATTGCCACCGCCCTGGAAGCCTGCCTGAAGGCCGGGCAACTGGAGGAGGCGGCCTTTGTCTTTCCGATGCTGCGGCAACAGACCCAAAAAATGGATCGCCTCATTACAAGTATACTTGCCTACTCGCTGGCGGGCCATGGCAACCTGCCCAAAAAAGCCCTCGACCTGCAGGTACTGCTGCACCAGGTCATCGCATCGCTTAATGTGCCGGCCACCTTCCGGATAGAAATTCAGGAGAACCTGCCAGTGCTATACACCCAGGAGGTATACCTATACCAGGTTTTCAGCAACCTGATCAGCAACGCCGTGAAGTACCACGATAGACCGGAGCAGGCCCTTTTGCAAATAGGCTACGATCCGAAACCGGACTTCCTATACTTTACGGTGGAGGATAACGGACCGGGCATACCAGCTGATAAACACGGGCAGCTTTTTAACATGTATGAAATGGGGCACTCCTTCCCGCGGGAGGATAGCTCCGGGCTGGGCCTGTCTATTGTGCGAAAGCTGGTGCAGGAGAAGGGCGGTAGTATATGGGTAGAGTCGTCGGGGCGTGGCTGCCGCTTTACCTTTACCTGGCCAAGGCGGGACCTGATACTGGAGGAATAAGAAGAGGTGCTATTTGGCCAGCACCTCTTTCTATTTTCTCTTCTTGAAGAATTCCGTCATTATCTCATCCACGTCATACTTGGTGAGGGCTTTGGAGAAATGCTTCTTCACCTTTGAGTAAGACTTCAGCCGCTCCAGGTCGTAAAAGCTGGCCGAGGAAGTAAGCATAAGTATGATAATCGGATCCACTTCCTCCTGCGCCACCTGGTGGTACTTGTCCAGGAAAGCGAACCCATCCATCACGGGCATCTTGATGTCCAGAAAAATGAGTTCCGGAATTTTATACTTCCCTTCATTGCCCGGCTGCTTCGCCTTGCTAAGATACTCCAACGCTTCCTGCCCGTTCTTTAGAGCCAGTACCGTTTTGGCTACCTGCATCTCCCGAAGCAAACGCTCGTTCAGGTAATTTGTGGTGTCATCATCATCCACCAACAACACCAAATCCAACGGATAATTATAAGACTTAACCAAGCTACTCATTGTGCCTTATGTCCCCCCAAAGTTTAATCTCTCCCCGGCTTATACTGTTGCCATGGAAGGATTTGTTTACCACACGCGAATATCGCATTAGTGTAGAAGCTATCTCAAAAATAGGAATTAGGTTTTAGATTCTCTTGTTAGTTGCTCATGGAGCTAACCAATGAGCAGTGGGAAAGGATACAGGATCT
>NZ_QBKI01000007.1 GCF_003054055.1 Pontibacter mucosus
GGCATCGGCTATGGGGGCTCGTGCTTTCCCAAGGACGTGAAGGCGCTGATACGGACGGCCGCCGAGCAGGGCTACCCCATGCGGGTGCTGCAGGCCGTCGAGGAGGTCAACGAGCGCCAGAAGTCGGTGCTCTTTGACAAGGTCGTGGCCCACTTCAACGGCGAGCTGGCTGGCAAGACCTTTGCCGTGTGGGGCCTCTCGTTCAAGCCCAAGACCGACGACATGCGCGAGGCCCCCTCGCTGGTCATCATCGAGCGCCTGCTGGAGGCCGGCGCCCGGGTGAAGGCCTATGACCCGGTGGCCATGGCCGAGGCCCGCCACTCGCTGGGCGACAGGGTCGAGTACGGCAAGGACGAGTACGAGGTGCTCATCGAGGCCGACGCGCTGCTGCTGGTGACCGAGTGGCCCGAGTTCCGCTCGCCCAACTTCTCTGTGGTGGGCAAGCTCATGCGCGAGAAGGCCGTCTTCGACGGAAGAAACATCTACGACGGGGCGGAGCTGGCCAAAAAGGGATTCGCCTACTACGGCATCGGGGTAAAGCAGCACACTAACCAGGAAAAAGCAGTAGTATAAGACATATCATGACCAAAAAAAGAGTATTGATAACGGGCGGGGCAGGCTTTCTGGGCTCCCACCTCTGCGATAGGTTCATACAGGAAGGGCACCACGTCATCGCGATGGACAACCTGATAACGGGTAGCCTGGAGAATATCGAGCACCTGTTCAAGCTGGAGAACTTTGAGTTCTACCACCACGACGTGAGCAAGTTCGTGCACGTGCCGGGCCACCTGGATTACATCCTGCACTTCGCCTCGCCGGCCAGCCCGATCGACTACCTCAAGATCCCTATCCAGACACTGAAGGTGGGCTCGCTGGGCACGCACAACCTGCTTGGCCTTGCCAAGGCCAAGGGCGCGCGCATGCTCATCGCCTCCACATCCGAGGTGTACGGCGACCCGCTGGTGCACCCGCAGACGGAGGACTACTGGGGCAACGTGAACCCGGTGGGGCCGCGCGGCTGCTACGACGAGGCCAAACGCTTCCAGGAGGCCATGACGATGGCCTACCATATGCACCACGGCCTGGAGACGCGCATTGTGCGCATCTTCAACACCTACGGCCCGCGCATGCGCCTCGACGACGGCCGTGTGCTGCCAGCCTTCCTGAGCCAGGCGCTGCGCGGCGAACCGCTGAGCATCTTCGGCGACGGCAGCCAGACGCGCTCCTTCTGCTATGTGGATGACCTGGTGGAGGGTATTTACCGCCTGCTGCTGAGCGACTACCACCTGCCGGTGAACATCGGTAACCCGTCTGAGATCACCATCCGCGAGTTTGCCGAGGAGATCTGCCGCCTGACGGGCGTGGAGTTGAAGGTGGAGTACCAGCCGCTGCCCACCGACGACCCGCAGAAGCGCCAGCCGGACATCACGCTGGCCAAGCAGGTGCTGGATTGGGAGCCGCAGGTGGACCGCTCTGAGGGCCTGAAAAGGACGCTGGAGTACTTCAAGGAGAAAATCCTTAAACCAGCAGAGCAGCCTGCTTAAGCAGCCGCTTGAAAGTATAAAAGGAGAGGGATGCCACACCAATGGCATCCCTCTCCTTTTATACTTTATACTTATACTGTGCTGATTAGCTTTTTTTGTTCTCCTTTAAAAAGGTCTTTGCCTCTTTGTAGTTCGCCGACTTCTTATCGCTGGCCTTCATGACCACAGAATAGTAGCCCTTGGCGGCGGCCTTGTCTTTTTGCTGCTTGGCAATGCGCGCCAAGTTCAGGTATGAATTGACAAAGTAGCCCGATTCGCGCTCATTTGTCATCTCGGCATACTTAATCGTGCTCTTGTAGTAGTCCTTTGCCTTCTCAAAGTCGCGGTACTTGTGCTGGTTGATGTAGCCCAGAATATAAGAAGCATAGCGGCCGCTCACGGCCTCAAAGCCTGGCATTTGCTGCTCTAACTTAGCCAAAATCTCCTCTGAAACGCGCTCTGCCTTGGTGAAATGGCCATTCACGAACAGCAAGCGGGCGTAAAACCGCTGGAAATAGGCATTGTCAGGGTATTTCAGGGCCAGGTCTTCGGATATTTCGAGGGCTTCCTGCATCTTCTTCTCCTCGTTGGCCAGAATCTTCATCAGGAAGAGCTTCGACTCGGTGCCGGTGTAAAAACCGGTTTGGGACACATAAGACAGCTGCTTTAACCCCAGGCGCTTATCCCCGTTAGGGAAGAAAACAAGCACAGGGCGCAGCATCGGGTAGTTCTCAGGAATCCAGACGGCGTAGTAGTTGAACAGGGCCTCCCCGAAGAGGAACTCAGGGCTCAGGCCGTTGCCGGCTTTGGCCTTCTCCAGGTAGTCGAGGGAGCGCTTGCTGGCCACTGTGGCTTTGCGCCAGTTGCTGCGCTCAGAGTGCAGGCGGGCGGTAAACCCGTAAGATGCGGCCAGAAAGAAGGCGGCTTCCACATTGTTTTCGTCCTGTTCGTACATGGTCTCGGCCTTCTGGATGGTAGAGTCCATGTAAGCGAAGAACAGGTCGTCGTACTTTAGGGTCTGGATGTTGGTCGGTACGATCTTCCACCACTGGCTCAGGCCCATCAGGAAGTATGGCAGCGGGTGCTCAGGATAGCGGCGGCGCAGCGACTTAAACTGTTTCTCGGCACGCTCATACTTGAAGTTGTACATGTTGTCAACAGCCCCCTCCAGCTCATACTGCACATCCTTGTTCAGGAGCAGCATACCTTTTACCTTGGCTGCGGCCGGAAGTACTTCCACCTCAGACATGGTTACCTGTCGCATCGCCGTAGAGTCAGTGGACTGTTGTGCAAAAGCGAAGGCAGGGAAAAGGAGCGTGAAGATTGCTAAAAATACGTTCTTCATGGAGGGCCAAAAATTGTAAGTTTGTTCGTGCTGTTGGGCAGCAGGCTTTGCTAGTTCTAAAAGTACAACAATTCTAATGATAATGAATTCCCTAAAGGTAAAATAATTTATGAAATTACTCGAAACACTCTGCCGCATCCACGCCCCATCGGGCAACGAACAAAAGCTGAAGGAATTCCTGCTTAATTATATAACTGAGCACAAATCGAAGTGGAAACAACAGCCTGTTATACTGCATGGAGAAGGGTTTCAGGACTGCATCGTATTGGTCTTTGGCAAACCCAAGAGTGCAATTTTTGCCCACATGGACTCGATAGGATTTACCGTTCGCTATGGCCATCAACTGGTGAGGATAGGTGGTCCGGACCTGGAGAGCGGCTATACGCTGGTGGGGGAGGACAGCCAGGGAGAAATAGAGTGCACGCTGGCTTTTGATGAGGAGTCCGGCGCTATCAGCTATGCGTTTGAGCGTGAGATAGAACGGGGCACAGAGCTGGTGTTTAAGTGCGATTTCAGGGAGACGGAGGAGACTGTGCAAAGCTGCTACCTCGACAACCGCCTGGGCGTATGGTCGGCGCTGCAGGTGGCCGAGACGCTGGAGAACGGTATCATCGCTTTTTGCTGCTGGGAGGAGCACGGAGGAGGCTCGGTGTCGTACCTGGCCCGCTACATACACGAGCAATACGGCGTTACGCAGGGCCTGATTTCGGATATAACCTGGGTAACGGAGGGGGTGCACGCCGGCAAGGGCGTCGTGATCTCGATGCGCGACAGCCTGATTCCGCGGCGCGCTTACGTGCAGCGCATTATAAGTATAGCCAAAGAGGCGGGTATACCCTATCAGCTGGAAGTAGAGGGTGCCGGCGGAAGCGATGCCAAGGAGCTGCAGCGCAGCGCCTACCCCTGGGACTGGTGCTTTGTAGGCGCTCCCGAGGATAACGTACATACCCCGAACGAGATCGTGCACAAGAAGGATATTGAAGGTATGGTGGCGTTGTACAAGGTGTTGATGGAGAAGTTATAGAGTGTAGTTTTTACCAGGGAAGTATGGCGTGTTCCTTTACCTATACTTCCCTGGTTATACTTCTATACTCGCTTTTGCCATATTTATACTTTGGCTATACTATATAGCTTAGTTATACTTCATACCCCATCGCTGGCGCGGGTTTGCAACCCGTGCCTTGCTATCTTCTCGGATTTGCAATCCGACTGGCTTGAAAAGCCAATACTTTATACTTCGGCTATACTTTTATACTTTGATAACGCTGTTCCGGACATCCTTGTCCGGAACCACTTCTGCTGCGGATTTCCTAGTCCGCGCAAGCCATACTTCCCTAGCCACCGCTTCCTTCATTTGAGCTAAGCTATCCTTTCTAGCTACCACTTATCCTATAGTCTTACATAAGCTACAGTTAGTCTTACATAAGCTACAGTTTCATCTCTAGCTTTCTGCCCTCCTAGGCCGGGAGGCCTCGCCTTGGGGGTAGGGGCCCTCGATAAGGGCATCGCGCTGCTTTCGCTTCCTTTGCTCCTACGTCGCAATGCCCTGGCGGGCACCGCAACATCCACAAGGCGCTCAACCCAAGGCTGGGAGAAGGTCGATAGCCGCTGCTGACAAAGCCTCAGCAAGAGTCCCCCTTCGAAGGGGGGAGGGGGATGTTACTTGTCTGCTGACAATTCCCCTCTTGGGAGGGGTCAGGGGTGGGTTTATACTTGGTAGGGACAGGTCGCGACCTGTCCGCGCGAGAACAGAAACTATAGAGCTTATACTTTAGATAAGTAACTACGGACTACCCGCCTTAGACAAGGAGGGGTAGGGGTGGTTGGACCCGGTACAGCCAAAGCATTTTACCTATTTCTAGGGGAGGAGGTAATATCGCCTCCTTGGCCTGCTAAATAACACACCACCTCCAACTAAAACCAGTACCTGAATTAGTATTAAGAATCTATTGACAGGCCTCACAGACAGCACCAACCAGGTTTTCTTTATTGATGTTGCAACATGCTATTGGTTAGTAAAATAAGTGCAAATGGGAGTTACAGGAAAGCTTGCCGGATATTTGGAAAAGTCTAACGAAACAATTTTCTTTAATATCTATATATACCCCTTATTAAATCCCTTAACCTTAATTTAACTGAATGGAACCTATTCTTTACGCAATCCCTGGATTTGGAGTGGCGGCGCTGATATACACCTTCATCCGGTCGGCCTGGGTGACCAAGCAGCCGAGCGGTAACGAGCGTATGAAAACCATCGCCCGCCATATCGCCGACGGAGCCATGGCCTTTCTGAGAGCCGAGTACAAGGTGCTGGCCTACTTCGTTGTTATTGCTTCTGTATTTCTGTTTTACCTGGGATATACCGGAGAGAAATCTCACCCGCTGATAGTGGGTGCTTTTATTATTGGCGCCATGTTTTCAGCGCTGGCGGGCTTTATAGGCATGCGCATCGCTACCAAGGCTAATGTTCGCACGGCCGAGGCTGCCCGTAACAGTCTGTCCAAAGCGCTGGGGGTTTCGTTTGCGGGAGGCTCCGTTATGGGCATGGGCGTGGCTGGTCTGGCGGTGCTGGGCCTGGGCTCCCTGTTCATACTTTTCTACTACCTGTTTGTACAAAGTACGGGCGGCGATGTGAACGGCGTGGAGATGGAGATCGCCCTGGAGGTGCTCACCGGTTTCTCGCTGGGCGCTGAAAGTATAGCCCTGTTTGCCCGTGTGGGTGGCGGTATTTATACCAAGGCTGCCGACGTGGGCGCCGACCTGGTGGGCAAAGTAGAGGCCGGAATTCCGGAGGACGACCCGCGCAACCCTGCCACCATTGCCGACAACGTGGGTGACAACGTGGGCGACGTGGCCGGTATGGGCGCCGACCTTTTCGGCTCTTACGTGGCCACGATTCTGGCGACCATGGTGCTTGGCCGTGAAGTATTGGCTGATGATAATTTCGGCGGACTTTCCCCGGTTATACTTCCGATGCTCATTGCGGGTCTGGGAATTGTTTTCTCGCTGATAGGCATGTTGTTCGTGCGCGTGAAAGAGGGCGGCGACGTGCAGGCGGCCCTCAACCGGGGCAACTGGATCTCGGTTATACTTACGGCCGTGGGCTCATACTTCGCCATCACCATGATTTTGCCCGACAACCTGGTGCTCCGCAATTTCGAGTTCACGCAGATGGGCGTGTTTATGGCCGTGATCGTGGGCCTGGTGGTAGGAACGCTGATGAGCATCATCACGGAATACTACACGGCGATGGGCAAGAAGCCCGTTAACTCTATCGTGCAGCAGTCGTCTACGGGCCATGCCACCAACATTATTGCGGGCCTGGCTGTGGGAATGCACTCTACGGTGTTGCCTATTATCGTGCTGGCAGGCGGCATCGTGCTGTCTTACGCGGCAGCCGGCCTGTATGGGGTGGCGATTGCGGCGGCAGGTATGATGGCCACGACCGCCATGCAGCTGGCTATTGATGCCTTTGGCCCGATTGCCGACAACGCCGGCGGTATTGCCGAAATGAGCGAGCTGCCCAGGGAAGTGCGCGGGCGTACCGACATCCTGGATGCGGTAGGCAACACCACTGCCGCCACCGGCAAAGGCTTTGCCATTGCTTCTGCCGCCCTCACCTCGCTAGCGCTTTTTGCTGCCTTTGTGGGCATTGCCGGTATCGAAAGTATAGATTTATATAAGGCCCCCGTGCTGGCTGGTCTGTTCATCGGCGCCATGATTCCGTTTATCTTCTCGGCCCTGGCTATTTCGGCGGTGGGCCGTGCGGCCATGGCGATGGTGCACGAGGTGCGCCGACAGTTCCGCGAGATTCCGGGGATTATGGAGGGAACCGGCAAGCCGGAGTATGAAAAATGCGTGGCTATCTCTACCCAGGCCGCCATCCGGGAGATGATGTTGCCGGGAGCCATTGCGCTGCTGGTGCCTGTTATCATCGGTTTTGGACTGCGGGATGTTTTTCCGGATACTTCCTCTGCCGAGGTGTTGGGCGGTACGCTGGCCGGTGTAACTGTGTCGGGCGTATTGTTGGCCATGTTCCAGTCCAACGCCGGCGGCGCCTGGGACAATGCCAAGAAATCCTTTGAGAAAGGGGTGATGATTAACGGGGTGATGGAGTACAAAGGCTCCGAGCCGCACAAGGCCTCCGTTACCGGCGATACCGTAGGCGACCCGTTCAAAGACACTTCCGGCCCAAGTATGAACATCCTCATTAAGCTCATGTCTATCGTGTCGCTGGTGATTGCACCGCACATTGCCCTGGAGCAGGAGCCGCCCATTCCCGAGCCGCCGATAGACCTGGAGCCGATTAACATGAACGAAGTGCAGCAGGCGCCGGCTCACACAAGTATAAACGAGCAAACCACCCTGATGCTGAGTTTCGTTACTGAAACAAAGTAATTGCCCGCAGCAAATATGAAGATAAGCCCGGCTTTAGGTTGGGCTTATTTTTTATTTATACTTACCTTTGTTCAGGATAAACCCAATATCACATGGAGCCGCGTACTATTCAGATACATGACTGTGAGTTCAGTACTTATATTTTTGAAGAGGAGATAATTGCCCGCATCCACATGCTGGCCGAGCAATTGGACAGTGATTACGCTGAGAAAAAGCCCCTCTTCCTGGCCGTGCTCAACGGCTCGTTCATGTTCGTATCCGACCTGCTCAAACGGGTTTCCATACCCTGTGAGATTTCGTTCATCCGCCTGGCCAGCTACCAGGACATGCACAGCACCGGCAAGGTGAAAGAGGTGCTGGGCCTGACGGAGGACATAAGGGGGCGCCATGTAATAGTGCTGGAGGATATTGTGGATACCGGTCATACCGTGCACGGTTTGCTGAGCCAGTTAAAAGAGCGCAGCCCTGCCTCGGTGGAGGTGGCCACGCTGCTGATGAAGCCCGACTGCCTGCAGCACCCGCTGGATGTAAAGTATGTGGCCCGTGCCATCCCGAACGACTTTGTGGTGGGCTATGGCCTCGACTACAACGGATTGGGGCGCAACCTGCGCGACATCTACAAGATCGTGTCATAAGCCCTCCAGGCTGGCCGTAGGTCTTCCTGTCACCAAAACTTAAGTGCTTAGTTAGGATTTATACTTATATTTGCTTTTTAATTTAGCTATCAGATATGCTTAATATCGTTTTGTTTGGCCCTCCAGGTGCTGGTAAAGGTACCCAAAGTCAAAAACTATTAGATAAATACAACCTGATTCACCTTTCTACCGGCGATCTGCTGCGCTCTGAGATCGCAGCCGGAACCGCGCTTGGCCTTGAGGCTAAAAAGCTAATGGACAACGGTTTGCTGGTGCCCGACGAGGTGGTGATCGGTATGATCGAAAACAAGGTGAAGGAGCACCGCCAGGCGGCAGGCTTTATTTTCGACGGCTTTCCGCGCACCGTGCCACAGGCCCAGGGGCTGGACAAGCTGCTGCAGGACAACGATACGGAGATATCTGCCATGATTGCCCTGAAAGTAGACGACGAGGAGCTGACCAAGCGCCTGTTGCTGCGCGGCCAGACATCCGGCCGTCCAGACGACCAGAACGAAGAGCTGATCCGCAAGCGCGTAAACGAGTACAACACCAAAACCAAACCGGTGGCTGACTACTATGCCGGTCAGGGAAAATACTTTGCGGTGGATGGCATCGGTGAGATAGAAGAAATCTTTAAGGCGCTGTGCCAGCACATTGACGCGCTGAAAGAGAAGCAGGAAGAGAATAAATAGCCTACTGGCCCAATCAAATTTGGCACAAAGCAATTTCATAGATTACGTTAAGATTTGCTCGCGCTCCGGGCACGGTGGCGGAGGTTCCGCGCACCTGCATCGGGATAAACGCACGGCAAAAGGTGGCCCCGACGGGGGCGACGGAGGCCGTGGCGGCCACGTGATACTTCGCGGAAACGCCCAGCTCTGGACGCTGCTGCACCTGCAGTACCGCAAGCACGTTATTGCTGCCAACGGCCTGAACGGCGGTGCCAGCCACTCTACCGGTGCACAAGGCCAGGACGAGATTCTGGAGGTGCCGCTCGGAACGATTGCCCGCAACGCCGAAACAGGCGAGGTAATGTGCGAGATAACGGAGGATGGTCAGGAAATTATACTTACCCCCGGCGGCCGCGGCGGCCTGGGGAACGCTCATTTTAAGTCTCCTACCAACCAAACCCCGCGCTATGCCCAGCCAGGTGAGCCAGGTATCGAGGAGTGGGTTATTCTGGAACTCAAACTGCTGGCCGATGTCGGACTGGTGGGGTTCCCGAACGCCGGCAAGTCTACGCTACTTTCGGTTGTATCAGCCGCGAAGCCCAAAATAGCGAACTACCCTTTCACGACCCTGGAGCCTAATCTCGGCGTAGTGGCCTACCGCGATTACAAATCCTTCGTGATGGCTGACATTCCGGGAATAATTGAGGGAGCCTCTGAGGGGAAAGGCCTGGGTTTGCGCTTCCTGCGCCACATCGAACGGAACTCCATGCTGCTGTTTATGGTTTCCTGTGAGAGTGCCGACATTGCCAGCGAGTATGGTGTGCTGCTAGGCGAACTGGAAAAGTATAACCCCGAGCTGCTGGACAAAAAGCGTATACTGGCCATCACCAAATCCGACATGCTGGACGAGGAACTGGAAAACGAGATGCGCAGAACCCTGCCGGAAGGCCTGCCGACTGTGTTCATATCCAGTATAACAGGAAAGAACATTACGCAACTGAAAGACATGATCTGGGAGGCGCTTAATAGCTAGCGCACAACCCGGTAAAAGTATAAAACCAGGATCGGTAGGGGTTGTAAAACCTGCTACCGATTTTTTTTAATGAGTGAATTTTGAAGGCATGATTAAGTGAATCATTATTGAGGAGGATGTGAAGCGTTTTAGATACGCTTGTCAGGCGCATAAATTTCAAATCTCTGGATTTCAAATAAGCATTCAGTCATTCACTCAGACACTCATTCAGAATTGAGCTGTGTCAGAATGGCACAAGCTCGTCTTTGGCAAGACAATTGAAAAGACAAAATAGACCATTCAACCAAAGTTTTTTAAGGCATTATGTCAGATAAACATACCAAAAAGGAGCAAGAGCACGAGGAACTGCAGGAAAATACTGCCAATGCAGCTACCGAAGAGGAACTGAACCAGGTGGATGAGACAGCTGAAGAAGCCAATGCGGAAACACAGCAGGACTCAACTGCCGCCGAACTGGCTGAAATGAAGGATAAGTTCATCCGCCTGATGGCCGAGTTTGAGAACTTCCGTCGCCGCACGGCAAAAGAACGCCTGGATCTGATTAAGACAGCTGCAGAGGACGTGATGACGGACTTACTGCCCGTGCTGGACGACATGGACCGCGCAAGCCAGTCTGTGGAGAGCGCCAAAGACGTAGAGGCGGTTGCCCAGGGTCTGGAACTGGTTTTCCACAAACTTAAGAGCGTAACCATCCAGAAGGGCCTCAAGCCAATGGAGACCAAGGCCGGCGATGAGTTCGATAGCGACCTCCACGAGGCAGTTACGCAAATTCCGGCTCCGTCTGAAGAACTGAAGGGCAAGATTGTAGACGTGATTGAGAAAGGATACACGCTGAACGAGAAGGTAATCCGTTTTGCGAAAGTTGTAATTGGAGCGTAAGCCATGGCTAAGAGAGATTATTACGAGGTTTTAGGTGTAAGCAAGAGCGCCACGCAGGAGGAGATAAAGAAGGCTTACCGTAAAATCGCCATCAAGTACCACCCCGATAAAAACCCCGACGACCCGACTGCTGAGGATAAGTTTAAGGAGGCAGCTGAGGCGTATGAGGTGCTGAGCGACCAGCAGAAGCGCCAGCGCTATGACCAGTTCGGCCATCAGGGCATGAACGGCGGCTTCGGTGGCGGCGGTGGCATGAACATGGAGGATATCTTCTCCCAGTTCGGCGATATCTTTGGCGGTGGCGGTTTCGAAAGCTTCTTCGGAGGGGCCAGCCGTGGTGGCGGGCGCCGTCAGCGCAAGGGATCAAACCTTCGTATTAAGCTGAAACTTAACCTGGAGGAGATTGCCAATGGCGTAGAAAAAAAAATCAAGGTAAAGCGGTATGTGGCCTGTAGCACCTGCGGGGGCAACGGCGCTAAAAACGGCACCGACATGCAGACTTGCGGTACCTGCCAGGGCTCTGGCCAGGTGCGCAAGGTGGTAAACACCATGCTGGGGCAGATGGTATCTACCAGTACCTGTCCTACCTGTAACGGCGAGGGCCGCATTGTAACCAGCAACTGCCAGGCCTGCCACGGCAGCGGGCGTGAGCTGGCCGAGGAGGTGATCACGATTAATGTGCCGGGCGGTGTAATGGATGGCATGCAGCTGAGCATGAGCGGCAAGGGCAACGTACCTGAGCGCGGTGGCGTGCCAGGCGACCTGCTGATACAGATAGAGGAGGAGCCGCACCCAACCCTGAAGCGGGAAGGCAACAACATCATCTACGACCAGTACATCAGCTTTATTGATGCTGCACTGGGCGCCGAGGTAGAGGTGCCGACCATCACGGGTAAAGTGAAGATTACGCTGAAGCCGGGCACGCAAAGCGGCGAGATTTTCAGGCTGCGCGGTAAAGGCATACAGGACATTAACGGCTACGGCAAAGGCGATCAGCTGATCCATGTGAACGTATGGACGCCGAAAGACCTGAGCAGCGACGAGAAAGCGGTGCTGGAAGGCCTGCGCTACTCGAAGAACTTTACGCCAAACCCAGGCAAGAACGAGAAGGGTTTTTTTGAAAAAGTGAAGGACTACTTCAACTAAGAATCTTCTGTAGAATACTTTAAAGCCCTGCTCCAGGTATACCTGGAGCAGGGCTTTTTTATACTTTATACTTTCCCTTCGCTCGCCGGAGGCGAGTGTGAGGCATCTTATGTCCTCCGACTGCCACTGTCTATACTTTATACTTCCACAGCTTATACTTTCTTCATGAGGAGGCGGGACGCTACTCAATAGCGCGCACTCGCCGGAGGCGAGCGAGGGCCGAGTTTATACTTTATACTTCCTCATTTAAGCATCTGACTTTACCCTAGAAGTATAACTTGTAAGCATCTTACCAGTCTCTGAACAATTGTACCAAGCACACAGGTGATGCTACCGGTTCCTGCAGCTGCTGTTTGTTTTATAGTTTCCTTTGTTGATTAAGTATAGGCAGGCAACGCACTGTGCGGCAGAATGAGTATATTTGGGTAAACTAAAGCGAAGCACCCTTGAGTATTCTGAAGATTGAAGGCGTAAGCAAGTTCTACGCTAACCATACCGCGTTAGACAACGTGAGCTTTGAAATTCCGCAGGGCTGTATCTTTGGCCTGCTTGGCCCGAACGGAGCCGGAAAAACCTCCCTGATACGCATCATCACCCAAATCACCGGCGCCGACAGCGGCAAAATATACTTTAAAGGCGAGCGCCTGCAGCCAGGCCATATTAAGGATATGGGCTACCTGCCGGAGGAGCGCGGCCTGTACAAGAAAATGAAGGTGGGGGAGCAGCTGCTGTACCTGGCGCAGTTAAAAGGCTTATCCAAGGAGGACGCTACTGCCCGCATCAAGAGCTGGATAGACCGCTTCGAGATACGCGAGTGGCTGGACAAGAACATCGAGGACCTCTCTAAAGGGATGCAGCAGAAGGTGCAGTTTATTGCCACAGTGCTGCACGAGCCCTCGCTCATCATCCTCGATGAGCCCTTCTCCGGTTTCGACCCCATCAACGCCAACCTTATAAAAGACGAGATCCTGAGCCTGCGCGAGCGCGGCGCCACCATCATCTTCTCCACGCACCGCATGGAGTCGGTGGAGGAGCTGTGCGATAACATTGCCCTGATAAACCGAGCCCGCAAGGTGCTGGATGGTCCTGTGCGGGAGATAAAGGACACCTATAAAACCGATACCTATCAGGTGATTGGCAATGGCCAGCTCCTGGTTACCTCCCCGGATTTTGAGGTGCTGGAGCAACACAGCAACCACGGCATTTTCAGGGCAAGTATAAAACTGCTCAACAACACCTCGCCCAACGATTTGCTGCGCTACCTGATCCAGCGCGTGGAGGTGCACTCCTTTGTGGAGCTTGTGCCAAGTATAAATGAGATCTTCATCCAAAAAGTAAAGGAAACACACCATGCATAAAATCTGGCTGATTATACAGCGCGAGTACCTGACGCGCGTGCGCAAGAAGAGCTTCATCATCATGACGCTGCTCACGCCGCTGTTGCTGGCCACGTTCATGATCCTGCCCGGCCTGCTCATCAACATGTCGGGGGAGGAGGAAACTGTGATGGTGCTGGACGAGAGCGGCCTGTTTGAAAATAAGCTGGAGAGCCGCAAAGACCTGGCCTTCATTCCCCTGCCCGATCTCACCCTGGACCAGGCCAAAACCATTTACCAGGAAACCGACAATACGGCGCTGCTCTACATCCCGAAAATGAGCATAGAAGACCCCAAGGGCTTTGTGGTGTACGGCAAGAAGAACATCAGCATCCAGACCCAGGTAAGCCTGGAGAACATGCTGGAGAAGGAGATTGAGAACCAGCGCTACCTTGCCTCCGGCCTGGACCGCCAGACGCTCGACAAGATCAAGGCCGACGTTAAAATAACAGCTGTTAACCTAAGCAACGAGGGCGAAAAAGGCAACAACGCCATCATCACGTCCATAGCCGGTATCGTGGGGGCGGTTATCATCTACTTCTTCATCTTCCTGTACGGGGTGCAGATTATGCGCGGGGTAATAGAGGAGAAGACCAACCGCATTGTGGAGGTGATGATCTCCTCGGTAAAGCCTTTCCAGCTTATGATGGGTAAGATTGTAGGCATTGCCGCCGTGGGCCTTACGCAGTTCCTGCTCTGGGTTATACTTTCGTTTTTCGCGGTAACGGCCGTTTCTGCTGCCTTTGGGGTAGATGCCGCCCCGTCGCCGGCTGCCCAGTATGCCGCAGGCCAGATGGCCGCGCAGGGTGGCGGGCTGGAGGCTGATGACCCTTCGGCCATGGCCAATGAGCCGGGCGAGGATGAGTTTGCCAACACTATCAGCGATGTGAAGCAAAGCTTTGCCAGCCTCAACATCGGCCTGATTTTCTTTAGCTTTCTGTTCTACTTCCTGGGTGGTTACCTGCTCTACGGTTCTCTGTTCGGGGCCATTGGCGCCGCCGTGGATAATGAGACCGACACCCAGCAGTTCATGATGCCGATCACGATACCGTTGGTGATTGCCTTCATCATGTCGTACTCCATCGTGCTGAAGAATCCGGACGGCCCGGTAGCCTTCTGGATGTCAATGATTCCGCTTACCTCGCCGATTGTGATGATGGTGCGCGTGCCGTTTGGGGTGCCAGCCTGGGAGCTGCTGCTCTCGATGGGCCTGCTGGTGGCCGGCTTCATCTTCACCACCTGGATCGCCAGCCGCATCTACCGCGTGGGCATCCTGATGTACGGCAAGAAAGTGAACTACAAGGAGCTGTCGAAGTGGTTGTTTTATAGGGTATAAGTATAGCGATAGCCGGTGCCTTGGGTGCCGGCTATTTTTATTATCTTGAAGTATAAAATCAGATTTTTCGGATGATGAAGTATAAACTCCTGACACTACTCTTACTGGTGATGACGACAGTAGCCATGGCGCAGAAAAAGGACAAACCAGCTTATCAGCTGTTTACGGCGGAGGGCAAAAGTATAAGTTATGGCAAAATGCTCAAGGAGCTGCAGGAGGCAGAGGTTATCCTTTTCGGGGAGCAGCACAACGACCCGATTGCGCACTGGCTGCAGCTGGAGGTGGCCAGAGACCTGCACCGGGAAAACCCGAAGCAGTTTGCTATCGGTGCCGAGATGTTTGAGGCCGACGTGCAACTGGTACTGAACGAGTACCTGGCCGGGCAGGCGCCTGAAAAGAACTTTGAGCAGGAGGCAAGGCCCTGACCCAACTACGCCACCGACTACAGGCCGGTGGTGCGCTTTGCCAAAGAACAGAGAATTCCGTTTATCGCCACCAACGTGCCCCGCCGTTATGCCGCTATGGTAGCCGGTGGTGGCCTGGCCGCGCTGGAGAATGTGTCGGAGGAGGCGAGGCGCTACATTGCCCCGCTCCCTGTGACGGTGAATATGGAACTGCCCGGATACAAGGGCATGATGGCAATGTTTGGCGGCAGCACGCACGGCAACTCCAAAAGTATAAACATTGTGCAGGCGCAGGCCCTCAAAGACGCTACCATGGCCCATTTTATACTTGGCCAGGTGCAACAGGGGCGGCAGGTGCTCCACCTGAACGGGGCTTACCACTCCGATAACTTCGAGGGCATCGGCTGGTACTTAAAGCAACTGCGGCCGCAGGTAAAAGCCCGCACCATCACCACCGTCCTGCAACCCGACCTGGAGAAGCTCTCAGATGAGAACAAGCAGAAAGCCGACTTCATACTGGTAGTACCCGAAAGTATGACGAGAACTTATTAAAGTTAGAGAGTTTGGGAGTTTAGGAGTTGGAGAGTTAAAAGATTAGAAAGTTAGAAAGTGACAAAAGCTAATCGCTCCTTCTACCTCCCTTTAGTCGACTTCTACAAGCAGAGCGGTTTTGCAGTACCTGGTCCAACCACCCCTACACCTCAGAGCTGCGCTCGCTACCTTCGAACTCTCGTTCTCGGTAGTCTAAGGCGGGGAGTCTGTTATTGCTACTGCTGAAGTATAAGTTAGGTAGCCTCAGTTCTCGCGCGGACAGGTCGCGACCTGTCCCTACAAGTGTAAACCTGGCAGGCGATTGACACCCCTATCCCCTCCGAGGAGGGGAATTATCAGTAGGCGAACCCCTATTGAGCTTTACTCGCAAGTTTCGAACTCGCGTTCTCATTTGTCCTCAAGGGGGCAGTTTATACTTGCCTCGTTCCCTGTCATCTCGAGCTGCGCGAGAGATCTATCGGGAGTCCTAAAGAGATTTCTCACAGCTACGCTGGCTCTCTTCGGCTCTCGCCTCAAGAGTGGTCGAGATGACAGTAATAGCAGCGGCTATCGAACCTATCCCAGCCTTTGGGTTGAGCGCCTTGTAGATTTCTGGTGCCTGAAAGGCATTGCGGAGCAAAGGAAGCGAAAGCAGCGCGATGCCCTTATCGAGGGCCCCTACCCCCAAGGCGAGCCCTCTCGGGCTTGAGAGCACCAAAGCCAGAGATGAAACAATAGCCTACCTATGTTAGTCTGGAGGGTAGACGGGAGCTAGTAAGGATATCTTAGTTCAAGTGGAAGGAAGCGGCGGCTATAAGCGGCACAATCGGACACTTGCGCCAGGTAGGGTTAAGGAAGTATAGTTAAAGTATAAAGTATAGAAGGGCACAGGGTGCAAGCCCATGTCAATATTCAAATAGGGCAGTTTAACCACCGATGGCTTCTTAAAACAACAAAGCCCGGCTACTTGCAACCGGGCTTTGTTTATGTAAAAGAGAAAGAAGGTCTCCTTGTTACGCAGAGAAAGAGCTTCCGCAGCCGCAGGTGCTGGTTGCCTGTGGGTTGTTGAAGGTAAAGCCACGGGCATTCAGGCCATCCTGGAAATCAACCACCATGCCCATCACGTACATGCCGTGCTTTTTGTCCATAATTAGGGTAACGCCGTCCAGTTCAAACGTCTCGTCAGCATCTTTCGGCTTGTCGAAGCCCAGCAGGTAAGAAAGACCGGAGCAGCCACCGCCTTGCACACCAACGCGCAGGCCATACTCAGCTGGTACGTTCTTCTCTTTCAGAATATTCTTAACCTCTTGCAAGGCTCTTTCGGTCAGGGTTATAGGTGCAGTTTTAGTTTCTGTTGCCATAGTATACTTCGGTTTATTTGTAGTCACAAACTTAAGCAATAATCTACAAACTTGCTTAGGCGCGCTACCCTTATACTCAGGTAAACAGGAAAAGCCCTGAAATGATTCATGTATCCAGAATTAAATTTTTGCGATATTTATACTTTCAAACCGACACCTTATGGCTAATTTTTTCGCTTTACTCATAGATTTACTCAAGCTTGCCCTGCCTGCCCTGGTGCTGGTAGGAGGCCTGTACTGGTTACTGCAAAAGCACTACGAGCGCGAAGACCGCCTGCGGGCCGAGCAGGCACAGAAAAAGGATACCAGAAACACGGAGATCATCACCCCGATACGGCTGCAGGCTTACGAGCGCATTGTGCTGTTATTGGAGCGCATCACGCCGAGCAACCTGCTGCTGCGCATCAGCCCGGCCGGACAAACAGCCGCCGAGTACCACCGCCTGCTGCTCTCCGAGATCCGCAACGAGTTTAACCACAACATGTCGCAGCAGGTGTACATGAGCGAACCGGCCTGGCAACAGGTAAACCACGCCCGCGAAGAAGTGGTAAAGCTCCTCAACAAGACCTTTCAGGACCTTCCGGAAAGTGCGCGCGGCACCGACCTGGCCAAACGCGTGCTGGAAACCCTGCTGGTAAACGAGCAGGACCCTACTGCCCAGGCCATCAACACCGTGAAGCAGGAGGTGAGGCAGACGTTTGGAAGTTAGAGAGTTTAAGAGTTAGAAAGTTAAGGAGGTAGATAATAACTTTCTAAAGTATAGCGCATGAGTGGCCGGTACCATAAGTAACACCGGCCACTCATGCGCTATACTTTACAGCCTCCTGCCGCAAGTTTAGCGCCAGCGTAACTTGTGGCTTTGTATGGCAGCAGTTTATAACTGCTTTGCTTTGAAGAAGCAAGGTTAAGAAGGCTTTGGCTATACTCTAAAGCCTGTCAAAGTAAATCTTTGGCAATAACACCAACAAGGGCGGGAAAAGGAGCTGGCTATACTTTAGCCATGCCCGATTGAAGTATAAACTATTCTGCTAATGTATACTTTTCTGCTCACGCAGAAAGCAAGTTACAAACTTGCTTCAAGCACAGCCAAAAGTTACGCTGGCGCTAAACTTGCGGCAGAAAACCGCAAAGTAAAGTATAAATGAGGACGGCTGGCACTATAAGTAGTACCAGCCGCCCTCGTTTATACTTCAGAAGAGTTAACTTTCTAACTCCTAAACTCCCAAACTCCTCAACTCTCTAACTCCTTCAGTTTTTCCAGCAACTTCTCTACTTGCTCTATGCTGTGGGCCGGAAAGTTAGCGATTCGGATTTGGGTCTCTTTATACTTGCCGTAGCCGCTGCCCACCTGCAGGTCGTACTGGGCCAGGTGCTTGTTTACCTCTGAGGCAGGCAGGGTGGTGTTCGCCACGATGGTGGTTTTAGAGCGGTGTGCCGGCTGCTCCACGGCAGGCGTAAACAGCTTGCTCTGCTCCAGGAAAGTATAAATCCGCGCTGCTTTTGCTTCTGTCTCTTGCCGTATCTGATCTGCGCCCTTATGGTTCATATCTGCCACCACCTTAGCCAGCAGGTAAATGTTGAGCACGTTGGGCGTTTCCACTGTCTGGCTCTGCAAGGCTTTCTCGAGCAGGGAAGGCAAAGTATGGTACGAGCCAATCGAAAGGCCTTCTTCCTGCATCTGGCGGGCCTTGGCCAGGCAGCGGTCGTTTACCAGCCAAACGCCCAGGCCAGCGGGCAAACCAAAGCATTTCTGCACCGAGAAGTATACCGAGTCCACCCGGCTATAGTCGAAAGCAGGGTAGGGGAGCGAGGAAACCGCATCTACGTAAATGAGCGCATCGGCCGGGGCCTTATCGCGAATTTGGTTGATTTCCTCCACCGTCATGCTGGCCCCGGAGCTGGTTTCGTTCTGGATCAGGGCCACCAACTCGGCAGTCTCTGGGATGGTGATACTTTCCACGTGGAATCCATGGCCAAAAGGCACCTCCTGTACGTGCGCTTCGCGGCCGAGCTCCCGGGCGGTTTCAAAAAAACGCTTCGAGAAGGAGCCGTTCACCAGGTGAAAGCTTTCCCTGCGTACATTATTCTGAATGGCCCGTTCCCATACTTCCGTGGCGGAGGCCACAAATAACACCTCGTACTCATCCGGCAGTTGCAGCAGCTCCCGCAGGCCGCTCTCGGCGCTGGCGTAAATCTCCTGAAACTGCTTGCTGCGGTGCGAAATGCTGCCGATCTTCTGGGCTATCGCCTCCTGCAGGTGCTGCGCCACGGTAGGGTACAGCTCCGACGGGCCGGGGGTAAAGTATACTTTGTTGTTCATAACTGACCAGTGATTAACAATGATTCCGGACCAGTGATTACGTTTGATTTTAGGGATTTTTATGATTTTATACTTTATGGATTGCTGGTTTATACTTACTGGTGGAAACACCTACCCGGGTACCTGGTCACTGCCATTGTTGGTGTTATCACGAACAATCAGCACTTCGGCGGTCTTACATTTGCTGGTGAAAACACGCAGCAAGGGCAACTGCTTAACTATAGCGAAATATCAAACAGCGAGTATACAGCCACAACGTATGGTGCCCCTACAAGTATAAAATCAGTCTAATCTATAAAATCATACCTCATCACTGGTTAATAAAGGATGCGGAACTTGATCGTGTGCGGCACCTGCTTCATGTCGTTTACCACCTGCTTGTCGTAGGCCTTGTCGATATCGGTGATCACGTAACCCACGCGCTCGTTCGTTTTCAGGTACTGGCCCAGGATGTTCACCTGGTTTTGGGCAAGCACCTGGTTGATGCTGGCCAGCACACCCGGCACGTTGGCGTGGATGTGGATGAGGCGGTGCGCATTCTTGAGTTCCGGCAACTGCAAGTTCGGGAAGTTCACGCTGCCATAGGTGTTGCCTGAGTTGATGTAGTCCATGATGCGGTTAGGCACGAAGTTGGCGATGTTTTCCTGCGCTTCGGAGGTGCTGCCCCCCACGTGCGGGGTCAGGATAACGTTCGGCAGGCCGCACAGCTCGCTCTCAAACGGATCGCTGTTGGTGGCTGGTTCCTCGGGGAACACATCCACGCCGGCGCCGCTTACCTTGCCCGATTTTATACTTTGCACCAGCGCCTCGATGTCCACTACATGGCCGCGGCTCAGGTTCAGGAATATCACACCGTCTTTCATGGCGGCAAACTCCTCGGCACCGATCAGGTTCTTGTTCTCCGGTCTGCCATCCACATGAAGTGTTACTATGTCCACTTTCTCGAGCAGCTCACGGAGCGAATGGCACTTGCGGGCATTTCCCAGCTGCAGCTTCTCCACCACGTCGTAATAGTATACTTCCATGCCCATCGCCTCTGCCAATACCGACAGTTGCGCCCCGATGTTGCCGTAGCCCACAATGCCCAGCTTCTTGTCGCGCACCTCAAAGCTGCCCTTCGCCGATTTATCCCATTTGCCCTGGTGCATCTTGTTGCTCTTGTCCAACACGTTGCGGCTTAGCATGATGATCTCGCCCAGCGCCAGCTCCACCACGCTGCGGGTGTTGCTATAAGGAGCGTTGAATACGGTAATGCCGGCCTCGAGACAGGCGTTCAGATCAATCTGGTTGGTGCCAATGCAGAAGGCGCCCACGCACATGAGGCGGTTGGCGTGCTCTAATACCCTGCGCGTTACCTGCGTTTTGCTGCGGATGCCAAGTATGGAAACGTTCTTTATCTTCTCACAAAGCTCCTCCTCGCTCAGGGCTCCGCTGATTGTCTCTACCTGATAGCCCTCGCGGCGGTACAGCTCTACGGCCTGGGGGTGTATGTTCTCCAGCAGCAGCACGCTGATGCGGTTTTTAGGGTAAGATATTGCCATCGGTAACTTATTTTGATACAGGAATTCGTCAAGCGTGGGGGCGATGTGCTCGGCCTTGGCCACCACGTTGTCGCGCACCACGTTCTCGGTGAAGGCGTAAAACTTATTGGCCAGCCCGGCCTCTTTTATCTCATAGTCGGTGTAGCCGTCGCCCAGCACGTACACATCACCGGGCAGGGCCAACTGCTCCAGCAGCCGTATCTTGCCTTTATCCAGGCACAGCGGGTTCGCCTCGTCAAAGCCCACCAGGTTGCCCTGGGCATCCACCTTAAAGGTGTTGGCATACACGTTTTCCTCCTTTATGCCATACTCCGTTACGATGGGCGTGATAAACTCCTTAAACCCACTGGAGATGATGTAGATCTGGTCGGCGTACTGGTGCAGGAAGTCGCGGTTGCGGCGGATGGATTCGGATACTTTTTCGCGGAGGCGGCTGATGAGCTGCGGCAGGTGGTTTTGGTGCGCCTGCAGCAGGGCCAGGCGTTCGGTCAGCCCTTTCGAAAAGGAGCTTTGGCCGGCCATGGCGCTGTCCGTAATCTCTTTGATCTGGTCCAGCAGTTGGCTGCGCTCGGGGTGGTTTTGAAGGGAGATGGCCCCCAGTTCGTCCAGGGCTTCTACCTGGGTGAAGGTGCTGTCGAAGTCAATGATAAAGTACTTGTCTTTGCTCATGATGGAAGTATGGCTGTGAAAGACTGTAAGCCCGAAAGGTATAAAAAAAGAACCAGCCGCGCAGCTACGGACTGGTTCTTTTTGAGATTATACTTCGTTAAAAGCTAAATACTTGTAAAAGCAGCAAGTAGGAATTATAAAAGTGCTAACTGCTCGGTGATGATGCGCTGGTAGAATGCCTCGTACAGCGGCAGGATCTTCTCGATGTCGAAGTCGTGGGCACGCTGCAGGGCGTTTGCCTTGAACTGCGGCAGGCGCTCGTCATCAAGTACATACAGCGTGTTCTGCACCATTTCGTCCACGGCACCCACCGGACTCACAAAGCCGGTCACCCCGTTTATGTTCAGCTCCGGTATACCGCCCGCGTTGGAAGAAATAACCGGCACCTCGCAGGCCATGGCCTCCAGGGCCGCCAGGCCGAAACTCTCCTTCTCCGACGGCATCAGGAACAGATCAGAAATAGACAGCACCTCTTCCACGGCCTCCTGCTTTCCTAAGAAGCGCACGTCGTTGTAAATCTGCAGCTCGCGGCACAGCTTCTCCATTTTGGGCCGATCAGGACCGTCGCCTACCAGCAGCAGGCGGCTGGGGATCTGCTCACGAACCTTGGCAAAAATGCGGATCACGTCCTCCACGCGCTTCACGCCCCGGAAGTTAGAAGTATGCACCAGCAGCTTCTCGTTATTTGGCGCGATAGCCATCCTAAAGTGCTCCTTTTTCTGGCGCTTAAACTTGGCCAGATCAATAAAGTTGGGGATAACCTCAATCTCTTTCTCTATCTGGAAGAAGTCGTAGGTCTCAGCGCGCAGGCTGTCCGACACGGCTGTTACCCCATCCGACTGGTTGATGCTGAAGGTAACCACCGGCTCAAAAGAGGCATCTTTGCCTACCAGGGTGATGTCTGTGCCGTGCAGGGTGGTGATAACGGGGATGTTGATGCCCTTGGTGCGCAGGATCTGCTTGGCCATATAGGCTGCCGAGGCGTGCGGAATGGCGTAGTGCACGTGCAGCACGTCCAGCTTCTCGAACCGTACAATATCTACCATTTTACTGGCCAGCGCCAACTCGTAAGGCGGGTACTGGAAGAGCGGGTAAGTAGGGATGTATACTTCGTGGTAGTAGATGTTCTCGTTAAAGATATCGAGGCGCGCCGGTTGGCTATAGGTGATAAAGTGAACCTGATGCCCCTTCAGCGCCAGGGCTTTTCCCAGCTCGGTAGCTACCACGCCGCTTCCGCCGAACGTCGGGTAACAGACAATTCCTATTTTCATACTTGTTAGGTGTATGGCAAAAAAACAAGTGCAGCCCCATTTTGTTGCTGCACTCGCGAAACTACTGATTTTATTTTATGTTTTGGGCGCCATGGCTTTGTAAATCACATCGTGTATCCTGGTGCGGATGTTATACTTTACCAGCTTGTTGTTGCTGGCGTCGGGATACACCCTGTTCGACAGGAAGATGTAAATCAGTTTGTTCTCCGGGTCTGTCCAGGCGGCGGTTCCGGTAAAGCCGGTGTGGCCGAAGGTCTGTGGTGAGGCCAGCGCCGAGGTCGGTCCGTTGCCGTCCAGGGCGGGCTTGTCCCATCCCAGTCCGCGGCGGCTTCCTTCCGTCTGCCTTGCCGCAAACTCCGATACCACCTCCGAGTTAAAATACTTGTGTCCGCCGTAGATGCCGTTGTTCATGTTCATCTGCAAAAGTATGGCCAGGTCGTTGGCGTTGGAGAACAGGCCCGCATGGCCGGCCACTCCGCCCATCATGGCGGCTCCCTGGTCGTGCACCGTTCCCCGGATCAGGTTCTTGCGGAAATAGTTGTCGTCCTCGGTGGGGGCAATGATCTCGCGCGGATGCCGGAGCAGCGGCGTATAGGTCAGGGTACTGAGGCCAAGCGGCGCGTAGAAGTTCTGGTTCAGGAACTCATCAATCGGCTGGTTTAGCTGTCGCTCGGCCACACGCTTGAGGATGTAGAAGCCCAGGTCGCTGTAGGCGTAGCTGTACGTACCGTTCTTCTGCTTGGGCATCAGCGGCGTCTTCACCGTCCAGGACCAGAGCGTGTCTTCCATCGAGTAAATGGAGTATACGCCCGGGATCACCTCGTTCATGTACGTGTCGTTCTGCGTGCTGGCGTAAAAGGTCTCCTTCAGCTTGCGGTTATCGATCGTTTTCTGCCAGGTAGGGATGCCCGGTTTCAGACCCGCCTGATGCGCCAGGATGTCGCGCAGCACGAGGTTGGCCTTGTTGGTGCCTTTTAGCTCCGGCAGGTACGTGACGAGCTTCTCGTCCAGGTTGATTTTGCCCTGATCTTTCAGGAACATAACGGCCTGCAGGGTAGCGGCTACCTTGGTGATGGAAGCGATATCGTAGATGGTGTTTTTCGTTACCGGCTTCACGGCATCGTAAGTGTAGTGGCCGTAGGCTTTGTTATAGATCACGGTGCCTTCCTTCACCACCAGCACCTGCATACCGGGCGTAGCGGCGTAAGCAATCGCTTCGGTGGCGATGTTGTCGATTTGTGCGAGGGTCTTGGAGTCCATGCCCACACTCTCCGGCACGCCATACTTCAGGCGGCCCAAGGTAGCGGTAGGCAAGCCCGTGCCGGCGGTATACTTGGCAGAGGCTGTAATAGGCAGCTTTCCCTGCGCGGCGCGGGCGCCAAACAGCACCTGCGGCACCAGCGACTGCGATATAGGATTGTCCTCGTAGCCGGCCACCAGCCAGTTGTTGCCCTCAAACAGCTTCAGGCTATAGGCGTTGCCCATCACGGCTACGATTACTTTCTTGTCGGTGCGCTCGCGCAGGTACTGGATAAAGGCCAGCGTGCCGGTGCCTATGCCGTAGTTTCGGGCGGGGGTGCTGTTCATGCCGTGGATGCTCACCACCACCACATCGCTCTCCTGCAGTTTCGGAATGATATTGGTGAAGGCAGAATCCGGGGCGTACCGGTTCGGGATAGTGAACTGCTTTACAGGGGCATAGTTGGCCAGTGTTTCCTGAAACGTATTGCCCACCGAGGCGCCCACAGCAACAGAAGCTATACTTAAGGTATCTAGGTTGCGGAACGGGATCAGGTTATCCTTGTTCTCCACCACCGTAATGGCATGCTCATACAATTGCTCCTGCACCACGCGGCTGGCAGGGCGCTCCAAATCCTCCTGCAGCTTTTCGAGCTTCACGGGTTTATACTTGTTCAGGCCGGCCCAGTACTTGGCGTGCAGGATCTTGCGCACGCGCTGGTCAATCTCAGCCTGGGTAATCTGGCCTTTCTTCACGGCCTTGGAAATCTTGTCTACCGCCGTAGGCACATCCTCCGGAAACAGCAGCACGTCGTTACCGGCCAGCAGGGCCTTCAGGTCCAACTCGCCGGGCTTATGGAATTTGCTCACGCCCTGCATGTTTAGAGCATCGGTGAACACCAGGCCCTTATACTTCATCTTCTCTTTCAGAAGGCCGGTTACGATGGGTTTGGAGAGCGTAGACGCCTGGTTTTTGGTAGAGTCCACGTTTGGCAAGTATAAGTGCGCCACCATCACGCCCATCACGCCCGCGTCGAACGACTGCTTAAACGGGTAGAGCTCTACCTCGGTCAGGCGCTTCATATCATGCTGTATCACAGGAAGGTTGTAGTGCGAGTCCACATCGGTGTCGCCGTGGCCGGGGAAGTGTTTGGCCACCGCCATCACGCCGTGGTCCTGCAAGCCGCGGATATAAGCCACGCCGTAGCGGCTCACGGTCTCTTTAGACTCGCCGAAGGAGCGGGTGCCGATAACGGGGTTGTTGGCGTTGTTGTTCACGTCGAGTACCGGCGAAAAGCTTACGTTCACGCCCAGGCGCTTCATTTTCAGGGCTATCTCGCGGGCCATCATGTACACGTAGCGGTCGTCGTGCATGGCGCCCAGGGTCATCTGGCGGGCAAAGTGCATGCTGCTGTCCAGGCGCATGTTCAGGCCCCACTCGGCATCCATGGCCACCAGGAGCGGCACCTTGGCCATACGTTGGAAGCGGTTGGTAAGCACAGCCTGGCGCATGGGGCCGCCCTGCATAAACATGATGCCCCCGATGTTGTACTGGCTCACCAGCGAGTCGAGGTGCTGTACGTGGCGCTCATCCTTGTTGGAGTAGGCGGCCACCATAAACAGTTGCCCGATGCGCTGCGAAGGAGTTAAAGTCGTAAGGACACTGTCGACCCATTGCTGTTCCCGTGGGTGCACAATAATCTCCTCTGACGGGTTAAAAGACATCAGCGGCCCCATGACAAGAAAAACAAGAATCAACACACCTACACTAAAACTCTTCAACATCCTACGCTACTATTTATTAATTGGAACAAGTCAAAATTAAACCTAATTTTGCACAAGGCAGTTCAGAATTACAGACTAAAACAGCTTGTTTCCCGGCTTTTCGGCGGCTGTCGCGATAAGAGGAAGGAGCGCCTTACAGCCTATCTGCAGCTCACGTGGCCACTAAGGGTAGCCTTACTGTGCTAACGCCACCAGCCCCGGCATCTATATAAAAGATCGCTATACTTTTAACACGATAAGAAAAGCGAAACTGTTAGCTGGTTTTCAGGCTTCTGAACAGAAGCTTCTGTAATTTAATAATAAATTTAACTCTGAATTAGTTCTGCCTTTGTAAATTAAGTAGAGCAAATATTTGGCCACGATGGCAGAAACAGCCGGAAAGTAACAGAACCCATAAGTTTAGGAGGAATTAGAAAAGCGGATGCCCGATATCATACACTTACTGCCTGATTTTCTTGCCAACCAGATTGCGGCCGGCGAAGTGGTGCAACGGCCTGCCTCTGTGGTGAAGGAGCTGTTGGAGAACGCCATCGACGCGCAGGCCACCAGCATACAGTTGATCGTAAAGGAAGCAGGGAAGCAACTGGTGCAGGTGGTGGATAACGGCCTGGGCATGACCGAGACCGACGCCCGCATGTGCTTTGAGCGCCACGCGACCTCTAAAATCCGCACGACCGACGATCTGTTTCGCATCCGCACCATGGGTTTCCGGGGCGAGGCGATGGCCTCTATTGGCGCAGTGGCGCAGGTAGAACTTAAGACAAAACCCCACGGAGCCGAGACTGGCACGAAACTGCTGGTGGAGGGCTCGGAGGTGGTGGCGCAGGAGCCGGTAGTCACCCCGGAGGGCACTTCCATTTCCGTGAAGAACCTGTTTTACAATGTGCCTGCCCGCCGCAACTTCCTCAAATCCAACGCTGTGGAGATGCGCCACATCCTGGAGGAGTTCCAGCGGGTGGCCCTGGCCTACCCGGACGTAACGTTCTCGCTGCATCACAACGACACGGAGGTGTTTAACCTGCCGGCCACCAAGCTAAGCCAGCGCATTGTAAGTATACTGGGCAGTACCTATAAAAACCAGATGGCCTACTGCGAGGAAGACACAGGCTTTCTGGTGGTGAAGGGCTATGTGGGCAAGCCGGAGCACGCCAAGAAATCGCGGGGGGAGCAGTTCTTCTTCGTCAACAACCGGTTTGTGAAGAGCGGCTACCTGAACCACGCCGTGATGACGGCCTTTGAGGGCTTGCTGGCCAAGGAAAACCATCCGTTCTACGTGCTCTTCATCGAAATCGACCCGGAGAAGATAGACATCAACGTACACCCCACCAAAACCGAGATTAAGTTTGAGGATGAGAAGACGGTGTATGCCATTGTGCATGCGGCCGTGAAACGCGCCCTCGGTGCCTATAACATTGCCCCCTCACTCGACTTTGAGCAGGATGTGAACTACGCCCCGCTACAGCCCATCAGCCTGAGGGGGGGCTTTAACAGCGAGTTTGAGCCGGATCGGAAAACAGCAGGAGGAAGCAGTGGCAGCACTTCTTTCCCGGGCTTTACGCCGCCTGCCACCACCCGCCGGGCCACCTCCAGGGGCTGGGAGCAACTCTACGAGCCCCTGCGCGAAACTGGACAAGAGGAGCAGGCAAGTATGGCGCCTGCCGAAACCAGCCTGCTCAGCGATGCCTTTGCGGCCCCGGACGCTGCGCCGGCCTCGGCCAAGAAGGCCATCCAGATACATCAGAAGTATTTACTCGTACAGGTAAAATCGGGGATGATGGTGATTGACCAGCAGGCGGCCCAGGAGCGTATCCTGTACGAAAAGTACATCGCCTCGCTGCAGAAGAAAACCGCCGCCTCGCAGGCGCTGCTCTTTCCGCAGACCGTGGAGCTATCGGCTACTGATGCCGTGCTGATAAAGGAGCTGGCGGCCGAGTTCAAGGACATGGGGTTTCAGTTTGAGGATTTTGGCGGCAACACCATCATCCTGAACGGCATACCGGCCGATGTGCAGGCCACCGATGAAAAAGGCTTGCTGGAGGAACTGATAGAGCAGTACAAGAACAATGCGGCCACGTTGAAGCTTGAGAAGCGGGAAAACCTGGCCCGTGCCATGGCCAAGCGACTGGCTGCGCGCTCGCAGGCGCGTATGAGCGACTTTGAGATGAACGCCCTGGTGGATAAGCTCTTTGCGTGCCAGGTACCCAACTACACGCCCGGCGGCCAGAAAACGCTGGTGATCATGGAGCTTGGCCAGCTGCATGATCTGTTTCTGAAAGCGTAGGGTAAGTACCAACAAGTTGAACGTTTAATCGTTGATTCAGAAGTATGGCTCACCTGGGTCAACTAATAAACCAAAGTATAAAACCAAGCCGGGCCGGGGCGGTTATACTTCCATAAAAGAAAAATCGCATGTTCAATATCACTCCTATGGTCAGGAACCTCCTGATCATCAACGTGGTTGTCTTCCTGCTGCAGATAAACGGCATCATTGACCTGCAGACGTTTGCGCTGCATTATTTCGGATCAGAACTGTTCCGGCCGGTGCAGCTGTTCACACACATGTTTATGCACGGCGGCTGGGCGCACCTGTTCAGCAACATGTTCAGCCTCTTTATCTTCGGCCCCTTGCTGGAGCGCTTCTGGGGTTCGCAGCGCTTCCTGATGTTTTACCTGATCACAGGCCTGGGGGCCAGCCTTTTATACTCCGGCGTGCGTGCCTATGAGCTGAACCAGTTGGAGAACGAGACAGTCATGTACATGGCTAACCCGGATCCGATGGCCTTCTACAATTACATGGAGGACCACTACAACGGCCGCTACAACACGCGGTTCGCGGTAGAGTACCGCCGCAACCCGGATAACCCGACGTACATAGAAGAAAGCAAGGAGGCGGTGCGTTATGTGTTCGGGCAAGTGTTCAACAGCCCGATGCTGGGTGCCTCCGGCGCTGTTTTTGGTATCCTGATGGCCTTTGGCCTGCTGTTCCCGAACCTGGAGCTCTTCCTACTCTTTTTGCCCATCCCGATAAAGGCCAAGTACTTTGTGCTGCTGTATGGGGGGTACGAATTGTATGCTGGCTTTAACCGGGTGCCCGGCGATAACGTAGCACACTTTGCACACCTGGGCGGCATGCTGTTCGCGTATATACTTGTAAAAATGTGGCAGCGCAACGACTACAGTAACTACTAAGGCATAATGAGTATAACCAACGATATAAAGAACGCCTTCCGGCAACCCAACAATACGCTTAAGCAGCTCATTATCATCAATGTGCTGGTGTTCCTGGTTTTCCTGATCATCGGCACGCCGCTAAGCTGGATGGGTTACGGCTGGATAGAGAAGTGGGCGCTCTACTATTTGTCCCTGCCGTCGCAGCCCATCGAGCTGCTCACCAAACCCTGGACGCTGATCACCTATTTCTTTACGCACGAGGGCTTCTTCCACATCCTGTTTAACATGCTGAACCTGTACTGGTTTGGCATGCTGCTGAACGAATACCTGGGCAGCCGGCGGTTGCTGAGCCTGTATGTGCTGGGCGGTCTGGCCGGCGGCTTGCTCTTTATCCTGATGTATAACCTGCTCCCGGGCTTCACCATGCGCAGCGGCCAGCTGATAGGGGCATCGGCCAGCGTGCTGGCTATCGTCGTGGCGGCGGCAACGCTGCTGCCGAATTTTACTTTCAACCTGATCCTGATTGGGCCAGTCAAGATAAAGTACATAGCGGCTGCGCTGGTGCTGATGTCGTGGGCGTTTGCGCACGAGAGCAGCGGAAATGCCGGCGGCAATATCGCCCACTTGGGTGGCGCGCTGATTGGCTGGATATTTATTAAGCAGTTGCAGCGCGGCTCTGACATGGGAAGGCCCATCCTGGCGGTCACCGACTTTTTTACCAACCTGTTTAAGCGCAAGCCCAAACTACGGGTAACCCATAGCAGCTTTGCAGGCGCCAAGCCGCAAGCCAACGGGAGCCGCAGCAGCAAACCCGCCCGCCCGGACCAAAACGAAATCGACCGCATCTTAGATAAGATATCCAGTTCCGGCTACGAGAGCCTTTCGAAAGAGGAGAAGCAAAAGCTCTTCCAGGCAAGCCAGAAAGATTAAAGCGCAAAACGGCACCCGCAAAGGGTGCCGCTTTTTGTTGGATCAAACCTGGTAAGGAACAAAGTATGAGTCCCTGCGGTGCAACCGCTACGGCAGCAGGAGTTGCAGGTAAAACCCTGTAGCAGCATATAAGTATAATGTGCAATCATACTTTACTTATGACATCAAGTAGAACAAAGTACAAAAAGTACAATATAAAGACACTTTTGTCTGTCCTCTTTCTGGCAAGCTGTTACCAGGCCACAGCCCAGACTATATCACCCCGGCAGGATAGTATCACCATCGCCATAGCCCCCGACTATAACGACGTAAGCAAGAGCCACCGCTTCTGGTTTGGCGACAACTACCGCGAGCTTTGGGCCACACCGGTTAAAATGCGGGTGCTGCGGCTGGACGAGGAGCAGGGCGGCCTAACGGTGCTGAAGCGGGGTGGTGGCCAGCAGACCAAGTCGCTGCGCCTACAGGATGCCACCGGCAAGGAGTGGGTGTTGCGCACGGTGCAGAAAGACCCGGAGAAGGCGTTGCCCGAGAACCTGCGCGCTACGGTGGCCAAAGACATCGTCCAGGATCAGATTTCGGCCTCACACCCTTTTGGCGCCCTGGTGGTGCCGCCCCTGGCCGAGGCCCTGAACGTGTTGCACACCAACCCCGAGATCGTGTACCTGCCCGAACATCCGGCCCTGCCAGACTCTGTGGCAGCCTATGCCAATGCCGTTTACCTGTTTGAGGAGCGCGAGCCCGTGCGCCATGGCCTGGACACCGACAATACCGAGAAAGTGCTGGAGAAGCTGAAGGAGGACAACGATGACCGGGTGAACCAGCAGTCCGTGCTGCGCGCCAGGCTGCTCGACATTGTGGTGGGCGACTGGGACAGGCACGAGGACCAGTGGCGCTGGCGTGATTTGGAGGACGAGACAGGCAAGCTCTATGATCCTATCCCCCGCGACCGCGACCAGATTTTCTTCAAAAATGAGGGGGTGATCCCGAAAATTGGCTCGCGTAAGTGGATTATGCCCAAGTTCCAGGGCTTTGATGCGGACATACGTAGTATAGAGGGGTTCAACTTTAATGCCCGCTACTTCGACCGCATGTTCATGAACCAGCTCAGCGAGGAAGACTGGCGCCGTGAGGTGCAGTATGTGCAGCAACAGCTGACAGACGAGGTGATTGAGCAGGCCATGCGCCGCATGCCTGCCCCAATCTATGAGCAGAGTGGCCCCGAGCTGGCCAGCATCCTGAAAGCCCGCCGCGACAACCTGATGGAGCAGGCTATGATTTATTACCGGTTCCTGGCCAAGGCCGTGGATGTGCCGGGCTCCGACAAGCACGAGGAGTTTGTGCTCAACTACCTGCCCAATGGCGATATCCACCTGCAAGTATACAAGATAAAGAAGGAGCGCGAGCGCGACCGGCTGCTGATGGAGCGCACCTTTTCTCCTGCCATCACGAACGAATTGCGCCTGTATGGCCGCGGCGGCGAGGATATTTTTAATGTACAGGGCAGCGGCAAATCAAGTATAAAAGTGCGGCTGATAGGGGGCGATGGCGTGGATGCCTTCAGGGCGGCGGATTATTTCCGGAACAAGGGCAAATTGTTCGTTTATGATCGCGCTGATGAGGAAAATATGATCCCGGATAAAGGTATGGCTAAAATCCGCACCTCCACCGACACCATCGTGAACAACTACGACCCGCGGAGCTTTAAGTATAACGTCCTGATGCCGCTCGGCACGGTAGGGTATAACCTGGATGATGGCGTGCTGCTGGGCCTCGGGTTTAAGTATACCAAGCACGGTTTTAGGAAGGAGCCGTATGCGGCGCAGCACAAGCTGATGGTGGGGCATGCCCTGGCTACCAATGCCTTTTTCGGGAGTTATGAGGGCGACTTCCCGCGCCTGATCGGCAAGTTTGACCTGGGCGTGGAACTGGATGCCCGGGCGCCGAACAACGTCAGCAACTTCTTTGGTGTGGGCAACAACACCGAGTTTATTGATACCGGCAGTAAGCCTATCCGCTACTACCGCACCCGCTACGACTTTATAGAGGGGCTGGCGGTGCTTCGGCGCCAACTCACGCAGCGCTTCCAAATATACGCCGGGGTAACAGGCCAGTTCTTCAGCATGCATCCTGACGATAACGAAGGGCGTTTCATTAACCTGTACCAGGCAGAGAACCCGGAGGAGAATCTTTTTAAGAGCAAGTACTACGGCGGTTTGGTGGGCGGATTTACCCTGGATACACGCAATGATGCCATACAACCCTCCAGCGGTATTTACTGGTCAACCCGTTTGCGCGGCCTAGCCCAGTTAAACGACGAGCAGGAAGAGTACGGGCAGCTGCAGTCGGAGCTGGGAGTATACTTCAGGCTGAGCGAAAGGCTGGTGCTGGCCAATCGCATTGGCGGCGGCACCACCTACGGTGATCCGGCTTTCTTCCAGCTTTTATACTTAGGCGGCACCAACAACCTGCGTGGCTACCGCAATTACCGCTTCGCCGGCGACCAGGTGGCCTTCCACAACCTGGAGCTGCGCCTCAAGCTGTTCGACTTCACCTCCTTTCTGTTTCCGGGCACCTTCGGCCTGATCGGGTTTAACGACCTGGGCCGCGTGTGGTCCGACAGGGGAGATGACGGTGGTGGGCTGCACCACGGCTACGGCGGCGGCATTTACGTGCTTCCGGCAGAGCTCATACTTTTCCACGGGGTAGTCGGTGTCTCCGAAGACGGTGTGTTGCCATACTTTTCGGTAGGGTTCAGGTTTTAGGCTGGTAGGTTCCTGAAGTGCCGGGTTTAACCCCTGCCTAAGTATAAACCCCACCCCAACCCTCCCCTAAAAACAGGGGAGGGAGCTTTCTGCAGCACCGGGTCCAACCACCCCTGGCCCCTCCTTGGCTAAGGAGGGGAGCTCTTTCATTGCTTTGGCTGAAGTATAAGTTTTATAGTCTAAGTATAAACACCCCTATTGAGCTTTGCTCGCAAGTTTCGAACTCCCGTTCTCACTTGTCCTCAAGGGAACAGTTTATACTTGCCTCGTTCCCTGTCATCTCGAGCCGAGCGAGAGATCTAACGGGAACTCTATCCAGATCTCTCCCGATGGTCGAGATGACAGCATAGCTTTGGCTATCGAGCTTATCCCAGCCTTTGGGTTGAGCGCCTTGTGAGCTCCGGTGCCCGGTGAGGGCATGCCGAGCGGCAGCGAGGCAAGGAGGGAACACCGCGCGATGCCCGAAGGCGAGGCCTCCCGGCCTAGGAGGGCAGAAAGTAGGAGATGCAGCGAGACGTTTGTGGGAACTAGAGGATGAACGGCAGCTAGTAAGGATAGCTTGGTTCAAGTTGCGGGAAGCAGCAACTATAAAAGTATAGCTGAAATAAGTATGGCTTTTCAAGCCAGTTGGGTTGCAAACCCAACAATATAAATTAAGCACGGGTTGCAAACCCGCGCCAGCGGAGGGATGGAAGGATAGCCAAAGTATAAAATCCTGCAAATCCATTCATCCTGTTAATCCTGATTCAGACAAGTATAAAGTATAGCCGAGGCAAGTATGGCTCTGCGAGACAGTTGGGTTACAAACTCGCTATCATCTATAGAACACAGGCATAAACACCCGCGCCGGAGAAGGGGCCTGGGAAAATAAAACGCCGCTTCTGCAAAGAAGCGGCGTTTTCAGTATCAACAAGTATACTTCTATACTTATTTGGCAGCGTTGATGTTATCCAGCGCGTCCATTACCTCTTTCACGTGTCCACGAGACGTCTCCAGCAATTGCTTCTCGTCGTCGTTCAGCTGCAGTTCGATGATCTTCTCGATACCGTTCTTGCCCAGGATAACCGGTACGCCCAGGTATACGCCGTCAATACCGTACTCGCCTTCCAGCTTCACGCAAACCGGGAACACACGACGCTGGTCGCGCACGATGGCCTCCACCATTTGAGCAGCCGCAGAACCCGGTGCATACCAGGCCGAAGTGCCCATCAGTTTCACCAGCTCGCCACCACCGTTCTTAGTGCGATCTACAATGGCGTTCAGCGTTTCCTCGTCGATCAGCTCCGTTACCGGGATACCACCTACCGTAGTATAGCGCGGAAGCGGAACCATGGTGTCGCCGTGGCCACCCATCAGCACCGCCTGGATGTCTTTTGGAGATACGTTCAGGGCCTCCGCCAGGAACGCACGGTAACGCGCCGTGTCCAGGATGCCGGCCATACCCATTACGCGGGTGCGTGGCAGCTTGGAAGTGATGTGCGCAGCATACGTCATTACGTCCAGTGGGTTAGAAACCACGATGATGATAGCGTTTGGCGAGTGCTTTACAATGTTCTCCGTTACCGACTGCACGATGCCGGCGTTGGTTGAGATCAAGTCGTCGCGGGTCATGCCGGGCTTGCGTGGCAGGCCGGACGTGATCACCACCACGTCAGAGTCAGCGGTTTTGCTATAATCGTTTGTTACGCCTACAGTGCGTGTGTCATATAGGTTGATAGGGGCTTTCTGCCAGATGTCCAGCGCCTTGCCTTCCGCAAAACCTTCTTTAATATCCACTAATACTACTTCGTTCGCGATTTCGCGGTAAGCCAGCACATCGGCGCATGTAGCCCCAACGTTACCCGCTCCAACTACGGTTACTTTCATGGTCGGATATAATTTTGTTATAGTTTTAGAATCAGTTAACTCCGGTAAAATTAGAAAAATCTATTATTAAAAGTTCGCAAAGTTGACTTTTCGTATCAAGTATCACGACACACGTATCACGTATTTAAAATCGTGCTACGTGATACGTGCTACGTGTGTCGTCCCAAGCTTATCTCCACTACCCGCTGCGTCTTATCCGTTACTTTAAACCGGTTATCCAGGCGTTGGTTTACCACCCAGGCCACCGACTGGTCCGAGATTAACAACAGTATACGGTCTTTAAGGTTGGTCGGTACTTTCTTGTCGATGAGGAAATCGCTGATCTTTTTCTTGCCGTTCATGCCCAGCGGCACAAACCAGTCCCCCTCCTGCCAGGCGCGCAGCTTCAGCGGGAACCGGAGCTGGTCGGCATCCAAAGCAGCCACATGCGGTTTGGTGTTGAGTTTATACTTGCCGGCATCCACATACTTTATGCTAAAGTATACATCGCCTGCCTGCACCTGCGTGTCGCCTTCCTGAATCAGTATACTTCCGAAGCTGCTCAGGTTGCGCGGGGTAATCACCAGCTGGTCGCGGTCCTTCACCAGGGTATGGGTAGGGGAGTCGAACTGCTTGCCCGACAGGCCATCGAGCGCCTCCACCAGTTCCAGCACCACGCTGTAGCTGAAGTTGAAAGGCCGCAGCAGCTCGTGCAGCACCACCGGCAGGCCCGTGGCGTTTTGCAGCGGCTTCAGCGACACATACCAGGCATTTTCGGCCTCTTTTATACTTTGCCCGCGCAGATTTTGGATGTAAGCAGATACGATACTTTCGGCATGGCTTACGCGCTCGGCCGTGTGCTGCATCGTCTCCTCCAGGCTCGGGTTTATCTCCTTCAGCACCGGAATCACCTCGTGGCGGATCTTGTTGCGCTGGTACTTGGTCGTCTCGTTAGAGGTATCCTCACGCCAGATCAGTTTGCGCTCCGTTACGTACTCGTAAATATCATCCTTGGTAATAGAGAGCATGGGGCGGATGATGTGGCCGTTCCGGGGCGGGATGCCGTGCAGACCCGCAATACCGGTGCCTTTTGTCAGGTGCAGCAATATGGTCTCGGTCAGATCGTTACTGTGGTGGGCCGTGGCGATGTAGTCGAAGCCTTCCTGCTGCCTTACCCGCTCAAACCACTCGTAGCGCAGGGTGCGGGCTGCCATCTGTATGGAGAGTTTCTCCTGCTCGGCAAAGGCGCGGGTGTTGAAGTTCTCGGTAAAAAAGGGCACGTCATACTTTTTGGCCAGTTTTTTGACGAACAGTTGGTCGGCCTCGGCGTCCTCGGCGCGCAGCCCGAAGTTGCAGTGCGCCACCGCGAAATCATACTTGAGCTGGTGCAGCACCTCGCAGAGCACCACCGAGTCGATGCCGCCGCTTACGGCTGCTAGTATTTTACTGTCGGGCTGGCATAGGCCGTGTGCCTGTATATAATCCGAAACTTTCTGAAGCATAGGAGAGGGGCTGGTAAATTTTTTCTACTTTTGAATTTATATTTGACAAAAGAACTTTTTGATAAAGGACAAAGGACGGATGCGTTCGCTGGTCTTTTGTCAGATTGTCTTTTGTCTTTTGTCGGATAAAGAATGAACTACGCAAAAATACTGCTTTCTCTTGTCTTTACGCTGTTTGCGTTGGCAGTTTTCGGGCAGCAGGTTACGCCGCCGCGTCCCGTGCTGAAGCCGCAAAGCCAACAGCCGCCCCGGCAGACCGAGCGCACGCCCGTAGACCTGCAGCAGGCCGACAGCCTGATTGGCGGTACTTTTAACGGGCAGCGCATCGACAAGCTCATCGGAAACGTGATCTTCAAGCAGAAGGACGGCACGCTGTATGCCGACTCGGTGTACCAGTATAAAGAGAAGAACATGCTGGAGGCGTTCGGCAGTGTGCGCATAAACCAAGCTGATACGGTGAATATTACGGGCAAGCGCGCCACCTACAACGGCGACACCCGCACAGCCACCATTATTGGCGATGTGGTGATGCGCGACCCGCGGATGACACTGACCACCCCCAGCCTCGTCTATAACCTGAACACCCGCACGGCCACCTATACCGAGGGCGGCGTGATTGTGGATCCGGAGAACCGCCTGGAGAGCCGCCGCGGTGCCTACAACACCGAAACCAAGATGTTCGACTTTGAGCAGAACGTGAAGGTGAAAACGGCCGACTACGACATCAAAGCGCAGAAAATGCGGTATAACACGCTTACCAAGGTCGTATACTTTCAGGGCCCCACCTTTATTGAAGGGCAGCAGGGCGACTTGTATGCTGAGGAGGGCACCTACAACACCATCACCAAGATTTCGAACTTCGGGCGCAACGCCTATATCCTCACCGACGAGTACCGGCTGGGCGGCGACAAGCTATACTATGACCAGAATACCGGCTATGGCTTTGCCGAGCGCAACGTGTCGCTGCGGGCGCTGAAGGACGACGTGACGATACGCGGCGCCATTGGCCGCTACTGGCGCGACAGGGGTGAGGCCAAAGTATACGGCAGCCCTGTGATGGAAACCATTATGGAAGGCGACACGCTCTTTTTGTCGGCCGACACGCTCTACTCGCAGGAGCCACGCGGGGAGCGCACAGCAAGTATGATTTACGCCTACAAGGACGTGAAGATCTTTAAATCGGACCTGCAGGGCAAGGCCGACTCGCTGAGCTACAACCGCACCGACTCTATCATGCACCTGAACGTAAACCCGGTGCTCTGGAGCGAAGAAAGCCAGATGGTGGCCGATACCATCCACATCCAGCTGCGCAACAAGACCATCGACCGCATGTACATGTACAGCAATGCCTTTATCTCCTCGGAAGACTCGCTGCAGAACTACAACCAGGTGAAGGGCCGCGACATGACAGCCTTCTTTGTGGGAGGCGATATCCGGCGGGTGAACGTGAACGGCAACGGCGAGAGTTTATACTTTGCGCTGGAGGACGATACGGTGCTGACGGGGATGAACAAAGCCATCTGCAGCGACATGACGCTGATGTTTGCGGAAAATAAACTCAAGCGGATTTCGTTTCTGGTGCAGCCCGATGCCAGTTTCATACCGCCGCACGAGTTAGGGGAGGACGACAAGCAATTGGAGGGCTTTACCTGGATGTCGGACATCAGGCCCACCAAGGAGCAGGTGCTGGCCAAGCAGCCCGCGCCGAAGGCCGGAGCTGCGCCCGCGCCCAAGCCCGCGATAAAGGCCCCGCCGGTTGAAAAGACCACCAAGGCCACCGGAAGGAAAGCAACCAGACTCAGGAAAAACAGGCAGTAGCGAAGAAAGACCTGCCAGCCTACGGAATCTCTTTTGTAAATCAAATGGATATTGTATAATTTTGCCCGTTCATGAATAGAGGCTTTTTCCATAGTATCGCACTGTTTTGCCTGTTGCTGCTGGCCACCGGCTGTAGCAACTTTCAGCAATTGCTGAAGAGCAACGATGTCAGCAAGAAGTATCAGGCCGCGCTCGAGTATTATGAGCAGGAGGAATTTTACCGCGCCTCTCAGTTGCTTGACCAGGTGACCGACCTGATGGTGGGTACCGAGGAGGCTGAGAAAGCCCAGTTCTACCGCGCCAAGTCGCACTACATGCAGGGCAACTACATCCTGAGCAACGCGTACTTCCGCACTTTCTACACTACCTACCCGCGCAGCCCGTTTGCCGAGGAGGCAATGTTCCTGCAGGCGCAGTCGCTCTACGAGCAGTCGCCGAGCTACCAGGAGGACCAGACGCCAACCCTGACGGCCATTGAGGCGTACGAGGAGTTTTTGGTGCGCTACCCGAACAGCGAAAGGGTGGAACGTGTGAATATTGCGCTGGAGGAGCTCTATACTAAACTAGACCGGAAAGACTTTAACCAGGCCCGCCTGTACTACAAACTGCGCTACTGGCGCTCGGCGGCCGTGGCCCTGAACAACTTCCTGCAGGAGCATGCTTCCTCGCCGTATGCCGAAGAAGCCGCCTTCCTGAGGCTGGACGCCCAGTACCGCTATGCCCAGGAAAGTGTGCCGGATAAGCAGGAAGAGCGCTACGACGTGGTCCTGGACTATTTCCAGGCCTTTGTAGATACTTATCCCGAGAGCCGCTACAAGCGTGATGCCGAGCGCATCTTTGAGGGCGTGCAGGAGGCACTGGGAACCATCAGAAAAACAGCAAACAATCAGAATTCATAAATTATATATACATGGCAGTAGTTCCATCATCAATCGTTACCCGCAACATGGCCGACTTTGCAGAGCAAACCGGCAACGTATACATGTCTGTGGCAGTTATTTCTAAAAGAGCTAACCAGATTTCCGTGAAGCTGAAGGAAGAGCTGAACTCTAAACTGGCTGAGTTTGCCACCACGGTGGACAACCTGGAGGAAGTGTTTGAGAACCGCGAGCAGATCGAGATCTCCAAGTACTACGAGCGCCTGCCTAAGCCTACCAGCCTGGCTGTGGAGGAGTTCCTGGAAGGAAAGGTGTATGTTAGAAAGCCGGACGAGGAAACAGAGGAGGACATCAACCTGTAATACAGGCGGATGCTGAAAGGTAAAAAGATCATATTGGGAGTTAGCGGAAGTATAGCGGCTTACAAGGCTGCCCTGCTTATCCGGCTGCTCGTAAAAGCAGAAGCAGAAGTGCAGGTCATTATGACGGCTTCTGCTTCTGACTTTATAACCCCTCTCACGCTGGCCACCCTCTCTAAACGGCCGGTGCTCAGCCAGTTTGTTAAGGACGAAACAGGCGAGTGGAACAACCACGTGGACCTTGGTCTGTGGGCCGATGCGTTGGTGGTAGCCCCGGCCAGCGCCAACACCGTGGCTAAACTTGCCAACGGCCTCTGCGACAACTTGCTCAGCGCCACCTACCTGTCGGCGCGTTGCCCCGTGTTTCTTGCCCCCGCTATGGACCTGGACATGTACCAGCACCCGGCGGTGCAAAGCAACCTTACCAAACTGCGCGGCTACGGCAACCGTGTGATAGAGGCGGGCTACGGCGAACTGGCCAGCGGACTGGTAGGGCAGGGGCGCATGGCGGAGCCGGAGGAGATTGTACAGGTGCTACAGAATTTCTTTTCAGGTGACAGAAAAATCGTTTAAGGGCAAGACGGTACTTATCACGGCAGGCCCAACCTACGAGCCGATTGACCCGGTGCGCTTTATCGGGAACCACTCTACAGGCAAAATGGGCTATGCCCTGGCTGAGTGTTTTGCCGCCCACGGGGCTGCGGTTCAACTGGTGTCCGGGCCAACTGGGCTGCACACCAACCACACCAACATCGAGGTAAAGCGTGTTACCACTGCCGAGGAGATGTACAAGGCCGTGCTGAAGCGGGCGGATGCCGCCGACATCTGGGTGTTTGCCGCCGCAGTGGCCGACTATCGCCCCAAAACAGTGGCCGATAAAAAGATTAAAAAAGCCGGCGACGAGCTGACGATTGAGCTGGTGAAGAACGTTGACATTGCAGCGGCGCTGGGCAAGGAGAAAGAGGAGTGGCAGTTTTCGGTGGGCTTTGCCCTGGAAACCGACAACGAAGCCGCCAACGCCCGCGAAAAGCTCCGCAAAAAGAACCTGGACATGATTGTGCTCAACTCGCTTAAAGATCCGGGGGCGGGCTTTGCGCACGATACAAATAAAATCACTATCATTGAGGAAGAGGCCACACATACCTTTGAGCTCAAAAAGAAAAGCGAGGTGGCGCAGGACATAGTAGACTTAATCTGGAAGCGGACAAATGGCTAAAAAGGTACTTGCTTTGCTGATGTTGGTTTTCACCGCCTGGGCCGCCAGGGCGCAGGAACTGCAGTGCGACGTGGTGGTTAACAGCGAGCAGGTACAGTACACCGACAGGCAGTTGTTCACGGACATGCAGACGCGCATCTCCGAGTTTATGAACAACCGCCGCTGGACCGGACAGGCCTACAGTGCCGATGAGCGCATCAAGTGCCGCATCCTCATCAACCTCACCGAAATGCCGGAAATCGGCACCTTCCGTGCCAACGTGCAGGTACTCTCCGTAAGGCCGGCCTATGGCACCGGTTACGAATCCGTGCTTTTCTCCTTTATCGACAAAGACTGGACCTTTCAGTTTAACACGGCCCAGCCACTCGAGTTTGCCGAGAATAATTATACTTCCAACCTGTCGTCGATGCTGGCCTTTTATGCCTACATGATCATCGGGATGGATAACGACAGCTTTGGCCGTTTGGGAGGCTCCCCCGCCTACGACAGGGCCCGGGCTATACTTAACCTGGCGGCCTCGCAAGGCTCCGGCTACCCCGGCTGGCGGGCCTTCGACAGCAACCGCAACCGCTACTGGCTGATTGACAACGTGCAGGACCCACAGTTTTTGCCTTTCCGCGAGGGCCTTTATACCATGCACCGCCAGGGGCTGGACCAAATGGCCGAGAAACCTGAGGAAGCGCGCCAAAACGTGCTAACCATGTTGGCTAACCTACAGCGCCTGCAGCAGCAAAAACCCAACTCTGCCATACTTTATGCCTTCTTTGATGCGAAAGCTGATGAATTGGCGAACATGTTTAAGGGTGCCACCCCGGCACAGAAGCAGCAGGCTTACACCATCTTATCGCAGGCAGACCCAACGAATACCAGCAAATACGAAGTTTTGCTAAAACGCTAATATTTTTAGAATTCCGCTAAAAGCATGTATCTTCACGGCCAGAAATTTGCCGTCGTGCTTTATACTTGCGCTCATGGGAAAACGCCAGTTCCGTATTTTCAGGAAAGACCTGCTTAGCCGCCGCTTCGAGCTGCTGCAAAGCCCCGCCGTGCAGGTGGTGCTACGCAGCAAAGTAGTGCTGACCGGAAAGCTGAAAGAGCTGGACGAGAAAGGGGCAGAGCTGCAGGATTTACGCTTCAACTACCACGCCTTTCCGCTCGAGCAGGTAGAGGAAATGATCTACGACGTGGAGGCACCGTACTAAAGTATAAAGTGGAGGGTTCTAGAGTATAGAAGCAGAACTGCAGTTCCGGATTTGCCATCCGCGAGTTTGCCAGTAGCAAAAGCCTTTACTAAGCGGATTACAAATCCGCAGCTGATTATACTTTCGGATTGCAAATCCGAAAGAGCGGGTATAAAACGAAGTATAAGATATAGCTGTGCAGCCGGTAGACCGAAAGTTTATACTTTAAGAACACCTCAGGCAAGTATAAAAGTATACTTTCCTCGCGCTACTATTAAAAGAAAAACTTTCCCAGTTTTTCCAGGAGGCGCCTTGTGAGATCCGGTGCCCGCTAAGGGCAGCCGGAGCGCAGCGGAGGCAGGAGGGAACACAGCGCCGAGTGGGAAAACGAGGCCTCCCGGCCTAGGAGGGCAGAATACAGGAGATGAAACAATAGGTTGGTGGGAACTAGAGGATGAACGGAGGCTAGAAAGGATAGCTTGGTTCAAGTCGAAGGAAGCGGTGGCTAAGAAGGTATAAACTGACAAGTATAAAAAGACACGAGCTGCAAGCTCGCGCCAGCGAAAGTATAAACCAGCAAGTATAGCTAAGTAAAAGTATGGCTTTTCAAGCCAGTCGAGTCAGAGACTCGACATCATTGTAAGACACAAGTCTGAAGACTTGCGCCAGACAAGTATCAAGTATAAACTGAAGTATAAAGTATAGCTTACGCGGACATGGAAGTCCGAAACAGCAGCAATCTTAAAGTATAGAAGTATAGCTAGAGTATAGCAACCACAGTATAATCTCGAACACCATACTTCAAAAAAAGAGCAGAAATAACGAACTTTAGCATAGGCAAAAACCCTTACATCTATTGCTATAGTCTTGCGTCCATAGTATATGCTGATAGATCTTAAAATAAAGAATTACGCCCTGATCGAGAAGCTCGAGATGAACCCCTCGCCGCTGCTCAACATCATCACGGGTGAGACAGGTGCCGGTAAATCGATTATGCTGGGGGCCATTGGCCTTTTGCTGGGCAACCGCGCCGATACCAAGCTGCTCTTTAACCAAGGGGAAAAATGCGTGATTGAGGGCGTGTTTGATATCTCTAGCTATAACCTGCAGGAGCTGTTCACTAAAGAAGATCTCGACTTTGATAACCAGTGCATCCTGCGCCGTGAGATCAGCCCGAGCGGCAAGAGCCGTGCCTTTGTGAACGACACGCCTGTGACGCTGGACGTGCTGCGTAAGATAGGCGAAAACCTGATGGACATCCACTCGCAGCACGACACCCTGCAACTCGGCGACACAAGCTATCAGCTCAACATCCTGGATATTTACGCGGGCAACACGGCGGCGATGGGCAACACGACCTTCGATATCTACGCCGGCAATCTCTCGTACCTGCACGCCTACAACCAGAGCTACCGTACCTACAAAAAGCTAGAAAGCGATTATAAAAAGTTAACCGACCAGCTGGCGCAAGCGCAGAAGGAGCATGATTACCATGCCTTTTTACTCAACGAATTGGAAGAAGCCGGCCTGCAGGAAAATGAGCAGGAGGAATTGGAGGAAGAACTCAAGCAGCTGGAGAACGCTGAGGACATCAAGCTCAAGCTGACGCAGGCCGTGCAAAGCCTCACCGACTCAGAGTTCAACATCACCTCCGCCCTGAAGGACACGGTGCATACCTTGGGGCAGTTGGCAAGCTTCTCCAGCAAGTATGAGGAGTTGCGCAGCCGCGCCGAGAGCTGCATGATCGAGCTCAGCGATATTTCCGGGGAGCTGGAAGATGCCGAGCGCAACACCGAGGCCGACCCGCAGCGCACGCTGGAGGTGCAGGAGCGGCTGAACCTGATTTATACCTTGCAGCGCAAGCACCAGGTACAGACCAATGCCGAGTTGTTGCAGTTGCAGCGGGAGCTGGAAGAGAAGGTAGGCAGTGTGCTGAACCTGGATACCGCCATCACCAACACCGAGAAAGCCATGAAGGAGGCTGAGAAAGAGGTGCTGGAGAAGGCCGCCATACTTTCAGAGCGCCGCAAGGCCTCTTTCGCAACGTTTGAGAAGGAACTTTATACTTTGCTGGCCGAGCTGGGCATGCCGAATGCCCGCATCGTGATTCAGCACAACGCGGTTGCGCCTTCTGCCACCGGCACCGACGACATCAGCATTCTCTTCAGCGCCAACAAAGGGGCGCAGCCGCAAACACTTATCAAAGCTGCCTCAGGTGGTGAGTTCTCGCGCCTGATGCTAAGTATAAAGTATATGCTGGCCGATAAAACCGCACTGCCAACCATCGTGTTCGACGAGATTGACACGGGTATTTCCGGGGAGGTGGCCGTGAAAGTGGGCAAGATGATGCAGCAGATGGCGCAGAAGCACCAGATCATTGCCATCTCGCACCTGCCGCAGATTGCCGCGCAAGGCGACTCGCATTACTTCGTCTACAAGCACGACACCGAGGACCGCACCATCAGCCGGATCAAGAAGCTTAACGATGAGGAGCGCATCAATGAGATAGCCCACATGATTGCCGGTGCCAACCCAAGCGATAATGCCTATCAAAGTGCAAAAGAGTTGCTGTCCTTGTAGACAGGAATTGCTATATTGCTGCTTCGTTTATACTGTCTGATAATTTTGTATTTATAAACGCGAAAAATAGCAATAAACAACTATAGAGATGGCCAACAATCTGCTTAAAGGAAAGAAAGGAATTATTTTTGGTGCCCTGGACGAGAAATCAATCGCCTGGAAAGTGGCCGTACGCGCGAAAGAGGAGGGTGCGGAGTTTGTGCTGACAAATGCCCCAATCGCCATGCGCATGGGCGAGATCAACAAGCTGGCAGAGCAGTGCAACGCGCAGATCATCCCGGCCGACGCCACGTCTGTAGAGGATCTGGAGAACCTGTTCACAAAGGCGCAGGAAATCCTGGGCGGCAAAATCGACTTTATACTTCACTCCATCGGCTCAAGCCCGAACATCCGCAAGGGCAAGTCTTACGGCGACCTGAACTACGAGTGGTTCCAGAAAACGCTGGACATTTCGGGACTGTCTTTCCACAAGATAATGCATGTGGCCGAGAAGCAGGACGCCCTGAACGAGTGGGGCTCTGTGGTGGCGCTTTCCTACATCGCCGCACAGCGTGTGTTCCCGGATTATACCGACATGTCGCATGCGAAGGCGCTGCTGGAGTCTATTGCTCGCAACTATGGCTACCGCCTGGGCAGAATGAAGAACGTGCGCGTTAACACGATTTCTCAGTCTCCGACTAAAACCACGGCCGGTACCGGTGTGGGCGGCTTCGATGCCTTCTACGACTATGCCGATAAGATGTCGCCGCTGGGCAACGCCTCTGCCGAGGACTGCGCCAATTATACTATCTCCCTGTTCTCTGACCTGACCCGCATGGTAACCATGCAGAACCTGATGCACGACGGTGGCTTCAGCAGCATGGGTATCTCCGAGGACATCGTAGACATGATCAGCAAGTAATCTAAAATTTTGAAGATGTGAGGATTTGAAAAGAATCTGCACATCTTAAAGTATAAAAGCCCCCTGCCAAAGTATGGCTGGGGGCTTTTGTTTAATAGTCTATCTATACTTGGAAACAAGGTACCTTGCTCTCGCTCGCGTCCCGCGAGTGTGCGCTACGAGCTGGCCTCTGGCCATATTATACTTCAAAAGCAACACACCTACCAAGAGGGAAAGCAGATTGCTGTTACAGGAATTCCCCTCCTTGGAGGGGCGGGGGTGGGTTTACACCTTCACCTAAATAGCAAACGCAACTTGGGTGCTAAGGTATAAAACTCTTACACAACGTGCCGGGACGCCACCAGATGCCTCACACTCGCGGGACGCGAGCGAGGGTTATACTTTCGTGAACATCCTCACATCTTCAAATTTCCAAATCTTCACATTTCCCCATCAACTTTCCTCGCGGTGCACGGCGTTGAAGTCGAAGGCCGGGATGCAGATGGACCAGTATTCGGTTTCATGGTCGTAGGGGTTGGTATAGCGGATACGGGCGCCCGCCTTTATCAGGATAGACTCTCCGGCGTTTACCTCCACCTTTTCGCCATCTATCTCTATCTCCTTTTTCCCCTTCGTCACGATGGTGATCTCATCGAACTCCGGCGTCTGGTGCGGCTCTCCCCAATGCGGTGGCGCCACCATGTGTGCCACACTGAAGGTGTTGGTGTGGGTAGAGGCGTTGCCGAAATGCTCTTCGATCAGCTTGCCGTCGGTAGTGGGCACCCGGAAGGGCTTGGTTTGTTTAAAGTACTTCTTCTCGCTCATAGGATCAGGCATTAAAGGTATGGCCTACTGCTTGTCTTCGCAGGCACCTTTTGTATACGAGGTAACGCCGGCATTGTCGGCCACGCAGGCGTTGCCGTAGGTTTTGCCGTCGCAACCGCACACCGGGTCGTACTGCATGGTGCACATGGCGTCGGGGTTAATTTTGGCAGGGTCGATGCAGGCGGCGGAGGCGTCCGGGGCCTTGTTGTTAACGCAGGAGGCCAGGGCGGCGGCAAACAGCAGCGCAGAGGCAGCAATTACTTTTTTCATAGTTTAGGTTTGGTTAAAAATATCTACGTATATGGCAGAAAGGGGCTTCAGTATCAACCTGTATCAGCGCTGCCCGTATGTATCTGCAATTACAAAAATATAGAAATTTAAACGGATGCAGCCTGTCTTTTGGTATGATCTGTTTAAAGCGTATACTTCCACTTAACGAATGCAAAAAATGAGAACTATGAATCAGATCGATAAAGACAGCGATAAAATACTGGTGGCTACCCTGGCGGGTATCGGATTGGGCGTAGCGGCGGGTGTGCTGCTGGCTCCTAAAAACGGGCGTGATACCCGGGAAGAGCTGATGCGCCAGCTAAACCGCGCCAGCGACGAAGTAAACAGCAACGTGAAGCGATGGACCTCGAGCCTGAAGGGAGGCGGAAAGTCCACCGGCACCAAGCCGCAGGAGGAGTACGACCTGGTGATGCACGGCTCCTGGGAGGACGTGAAGCGCCAGATGAAGCAGAACTACGGTGAACTGACAGAAGAGGATCTCCGCTACGACAAGGGCCGCGAGCATGAGCTGTTGGACAGGCTGCAGGCCAGAATGGGCAAAACGCGCGACGAGATAAAGCGCATGCTCTCCGACATGAACTTTAGCTGGTAAGGCACCGGCCTGAGTTTCTAGTAAAAATTTTTCAGGATTTTTGAGTAACTATAATAGAATCTAATAGTATATATATAACTTAATGCTGTATAAGCCGTTATTATACTGGTTAAGTTGATTTTAAATAGATTATTAACATAAACGACTATGAAAGACAATAGCGGAAAAGTTTTGCTGGCCATGCTGGCTGGTGCCAGTGCAGGTGTGATAGCAGGTTTGCTGATGGCTCCTGACACAGGCGAGGTTACCCGTAGCAGCATCAAGAAATGGGCTGGCAAAATGAGCAAAGACCTGGAGAAGAACCTTCAGGATGGCCTGGACGAGATTAAGAAGATGAGCAGCGAAAAGTTCGGCAAGTCGGGCGAAGGTAGCAGCGCAGCAGGTGACAACACTGGAGCTAACAAGAGCGCTAGCACTGGTTCCACTGCAACAGGCGGCACATCTTCCTCTACGGGTAGCCAAACAAGCTCTGGTGGCTCCTCTACTACAGGAGGCTCAGGCACCACTACCGGCACTACAGGCGGAAACGTATAAGTAGAAGCCTGTCTTTTTAGGGATAGCGCCCTAACCTGAGCTGTGGCTTTGAGCCAGGCTCGCTGAGGAGGTTGAGGCCATGCCCGCAGAAACGCCTGTTCTGAAAAGAGCAGGCGTTTTTGTTTGCGCTAACCTATAACAGCCTGCTTGCGTTAAGGTAGGTATGGTTTTGCCTTCTGAGGAAGGCTTTTATGTTTAAATAAATCAGAATCAGCTATGAGAACGCACATGGAATGCCGCTCGCTTGGAGAGAACAAATCAAATTATACGACACAGGAGTCTGTACGACAGATCAGGCAGCACAGCCCGGAACATAAAAAAAGCAAAGGGAAAAATAGCAGCGGAGGCAGTGGTGCGGTAGCCCTTGGCTTGCTGGCTGGTGCCGCCGCCGGTGCATTGGCTGGCGTTTTACTGGCACCCAATAAAGGCACCACGATGCGCAGAAAAGTATCCGATCAGGCCACGAAGCTGGGGAGCCAGGTTAACAAAAGCTATGCTACCACCAAAGACAAAGTAACTGACTGGACAAGCAAACTGAAGACAGGCAACCAAACTAGTGGTAACACGAAGAGAAGCCCTTATGAGGATACAGGTAGCACACGTAATCCGAACGATATCCCACCAGCTATGTAGAGAATGGATAGGAAAGTATAAAACAAAAGCGGCCTGCTATACTTTAGCAGGCCGCTTTTTACGAATAAGAGTCAGGGTTACTGCTGCTCTTCTTCTTTCTTATCGTGTTTCTCCGGCTTCATCTGCGGGAAGAACAACACATCCTGAATGGAGTTGGAGTTGGTCATGATCATCGTCAGTCGGTCGATGCCCACACCCAGGCCTGCGGTTGGCGGCATGCCGTACTCCAGGGCGCGCAGGAAGTCCTCGTCCAGGGCCATGGCCTCCACGTCGCCGCGGCGGGCAAGCTCCAGCTGCTCCTCAAAGCGGGCACGCTGATCCACCGGGTCGTTCAGCTCGGAGAAGGCGTTGCAGATTTCCTTGCCATTACAGATGGCCTCAAAGCGCTCCACCAGGCCTGGCTTGCTGCGGTGTTTCTTGGCCAGCGGACTCATCTCCACCGGGTAATCGGTGATGAAGGTTGGCTGGATCAGGTATGGCTCCGTTGTTTCGCCGAAGATTTCATCGATGAGTTTGGCCTTGCCCATGGTAGAGTCGGTGCGGATGCCCAGTTTCTCGGCTGTCTGGCGCAGTTCGGCCTCCTCCATGTTGGAGATGTCGATCTTGGTGAAGTGCTCGATGGCCTCGAACATAGTATAACGCTTCCAGGGGCGGGCAAAGTTGATCACGTTCTCACCTACCTGTACTTCCGTTTTACCGTGCAGGGCAAGGGCTACTTTCTCCACCATTTCCTCCACCAGCTCCATCATCCAGTTGTAGTCTTTGTAGGTCACGTAAAGCTCCATCACCGTAAACTCCGGGTTGTGGAAGCGGCTCATGCCCTCGTTGCGGAAGTCTTTGGCAAATTCGAACACGCCGTCAAAACCACCCACAATCAGGCGCTTTAAGTATAGCTCGTTGGCAATGCGCAGGTACAGCGTCATGTCCAGCGTGTTGTGGTGCGTTTTAAACGGACGGGCCGCCGCGCCACCGTGGATAGGCTGCAGGATAGGGGTTTCCACCTCCAGGTAGCCTTTCTCAGACAGGAAGTTGCGCATGGTGCTAACCAGCTGCGTACGCTTCTTGAAAGTCTCGCGCACGTGCGGGTTTACGATCAGGTCTACGTAGCGCTGGCGGTAACGCAGCTCCGGGTCGGTGAAGCCGTCGTGCACAATCTCGTTGCCATTCTCGTCGATCTCGCGCTTTACAATCGGCAGCGGGCGCAGCGATTTGGCCAGCACCGTCAGTTCGGTTACGTGCACGGAGATCTCGCCCACCTGCGTTATGAAAGCATAGCCTTTCACGCCGATAAAGTCGCCGATGTCGAGCATTTTCTTGAACACCGTGTTGTACAGGTCCTTGTTCTCGCCTGGCGCAATGTCGTCGCGGGAAACATAGATCTGGATACGGCCCGTGCTGTCCATCAGCTCGGCAAAGGAGGCCTTGCCCATAATGCGGCGGCTCATCAGGCGGCCAGCCAGCGTTACTTCCTGGTAGTTGTTCTTCTCCTTATCGTAGTTCTCCTTTATCTCCTTGGCTGTTGCCGTAACTTCAAATGTCTCAGATGGATACGGGTTGATGCCCATTTTCTCCAGCTCTTCGCGCTCATGGCGGCGGCGCAATTCCTGTTCGCTCAGTTGCATGCGATTTATACTATAAGTGATGTCTAAAAATCAAGCTGCAAAATTCGGAAATAATCGGCAGCTTTTAAAGAGGGACCAGTGATTTAAAGTGATTTGACAGATTTATATGATTAGCGTGTTCTTGTTTTAGGTGTGTACTGAGAGGTGATGATGCTACAGCGCTCTTGCTGAAGTATAAAGAAGTATGAATTTCAGTGTTGTGAAGGAGACCAGCTTCTAAAGTAAGGCAGCCTTACAGAAAGTATAAAATTATGAGTTTCTGTTAAACCCCCTTCATCACTGGTTAAAGAAAAACTCCTGCAAGTATACACCTGCAGGAGTTTAAAGAAAGAAGGAAAGTATAACTTAGGCAGCCTGGCCCAGATTGAAATCTTCCTTGCCAAGCAGCGGTTTAATCTGTTGCTGCAGCCTTGCCTCTACAAACGAACGTTGCAGGTAGGCCGGCAGCTCCTGTACGTACTCCTCATACTTCTGTAAGCCCATGGCCTGAGCCACAAAACACTCATGAATGCCGTTCAGGTAGCCCACAATCTGCAGCAGCGACTCGTGGAACAGTTTAAAATCGATCTCGGCCTGCACAAAACGCGCGATCTCGCGGTGCGTGCTCGAAATGCGCAGGCGTGCCATCAGGTCGAACACCGTGGTATAGCCCATGCGCCAGGTGAGCTGCTGCCAGTGCTGCGGACCGAATTTCTGCAACACATCGCCTGTCTTGCTGCTGCGGATTGCCGTAGCCAGGTTAGCCTGCACCGCCTGTCGCACGGCTTTGGCCTTCATGCGGCGCGTGGTACGTAAAAACTGGCCTATCTGCGACTGCGCCTCCAGTTCCTTGCCCGCTATCTGCAACCCGGGTTTGTAGTGCGCCAGGGGCAGACGGTGCACGTTAAAATCATCGTAATGGCCGGAGGCGTAAAAGCCAATGGCCCGCGGATAGGCGTTCTTCACCACCAGCCGACCGGCCTCGCGCAGCACCCAACCCTCGTTATTTGTTCTGAGGCCACGAGTATAAAGGAAAGCCTGCAGGCCGGCGTATACGGCGTAATAGGCCTGCGGGAACGTCCAGTGCAGCGCATTGCGCATATACTCCTCATCGCCCAGCTCGGCAGTGGCCCGCAGCGCATACTCGGTGCTCCAGCTGTTCAACAGTAATTTCTTTATCGCCTCCAAATCCTGATCGGTCAGCTCCGGCCGCTGCTCATGCAGGATGGGCAGTTGCCCCGGCGCCGTGGTGCCGGAGTTTTGAATGTGGTAGTTTATCGCAAAAAAGTAATTCAGAAACACCTGTGCAGGTATAGATTTCTGCGATAGTTTATCGGTGTTTTGTGCCTCCTCAGGATAGAGGGAAAGCACGTTTTCTTCATCTCTCTCTTTCATGTATACAGAACAATCCGGAGGCTTTATCAGTTGCAAAAAAGCAGGAAAATGCATGCATTCTGTTAAGTATAAAGCACTGAAAATCAAGTTGTTGTAATTGATATTTTGATTTTTATTTCAGACGGAGCGAAGTATAAAATAAGGTGCAGCGCACGTGCTGTTTAGAGGTCTCCCAAAAAGTATTTTAGCAGCTTTGGCTACCGTGGGAAAGGAAGGTTCTGGTGTCAGAAAGTATAACCAAGCAGGGCTGTTGGCGGTAAACAAAGTATAAAATTTATACTTCAGATGAACATCATAGACAGACCAGACATAGCCAACAACACACACGCCGCTGTATTGATAGGAGCGGGCCTGACCAGTTATTTTCTGAACGATAACAGGCCGAAAACGGCGCTTATACCGCCGCTAACCGGCGGCGCCTTGCTGCTGCTCAGCTCAGGTATAAAAGCAGGCAACCAGAACGTGGCGCACGCGGCGGTAGGGGCCACCTCGCTGCTGAGCGTGATGACAGGTATACTTTTGTCCAAAGCCATTGCGCCGTCGCAGGAGGCGAAGCAAAAATTTAAGCCCGAAGTACTCCGGCGCAGGGCCAGTGTCTTCGGGCTTATGACTTTAACGGGCTTAGCCGCTGTGGGTGTGTATGTGGCCGGCTTTATCCAGAAGCGGAAGCAGGCCGAAAGTATAGTTTAGAAACCGGCTGCCACATCGTCGCCACGCGGATCGGCACCACCCTCCAACTTCCCATCAGGCAGCACCAGTATGGCGTCCACGCGGCCATACTGCCCGCGCTGTTTTAACGTATAGCCTTTGCTTTGCAAGGCAGCGCGTACCTCAGCGGGTATGGCGTCGGCGGTATGCTGTATCTCGTCGGGTAGCCACTGGTGGTGGAAACGGGGTGCGGCCACGGCCTGCTGCATGGTCATGTCGTGCTCCAGCACGTTCAGGATGGTCTGGAAGATGGAGGTGATGATGGTAGACCCTCCGGGGGTACCCACGACCATAAACAATTTACCGTCTTTCTCCAGGATGGTGGGCGTCATGGCGCTAAGCATGCGCTTGTTGGGCTCGATGGCGTTGGCTTTGCCGCCCACCAGACCGTACATGTTCGGTACGCCGGGCTTTGAGCTGAAATCGTCCATTTCGTTGTTGAGCAGAAATCCCGCCCCTTCCACCACCACATAGGAGCCGTAGCTGCCATTAATGGTGGTGGTGATGGAGACAGCGTTCCCGGCCGGATCCACGATGCTGAAGTGGGTTGTCTCCTCGCTTTCAAACACGGGCACCTGACCGGCTTTTACTTCGGAAGAAGGGGTGGCCTGTGCCAGTGTCATGGTGCTCATGCGGTTTTTCAGGTAATCCTCATCCAGTAGCTCCTCTACCGGCACGTGCACAAAGTCCGGGTCGCCGAGGTAAGTGGCACGGTCGGCGTATACGCGGCGCTCGGCTTCCGTCATGATTTGAATAGTTTCCGTGCTCTGCCAGCCATACTTTCTGAGGTCATAAGGCTCCACCATTTTCAGCAACTGCATCAGGGCCACACCACCGCTCGACGGCGGGCCTATCGAGATAACTTTATAGCCTTTGTAATTCCCAATCACGGGCTTGCGCCAAACAGAAGTATAACTAGCCAGGTCCTGGTGAGTCATGATACCATTCCCGCGCTGCATCTCTTTCACGATTAAATCGGCTGTTTCGCCGGCGTAGAAGCCCTCACGGCCCTTGTCGCGGATACGCTCCAGCGTACGGGCCAGCTCAGGGTGACGGAGGGTGTCTCCGGCCTTCCACTCCTGCTCACGCACCAGGTAGGGGAGGTGCTTGTTGTTTTTGAGAAACGCCTCTTTCGTGTTGTTCAGGCCTCTGGCTTCCCGCGCCGTCAGTACCACGCCGTTACGCGCCAGGTCTACGGCTGGCTGCACCAGTTCCGCCCAAGGCAACGAACCATACTTCTCGTGTATCTTCACCATGCCATCCACCGAACCCGGAACGCCCGCCGCCAGGTGCCCTCTGGTGCTCAGGCCCTCCACCACATTGCCAAGGCTGTCCTGGTACATGGTCTCAGAGGCTGCTGCCGGCGCTGTCTCCCTGAAGTCGAGGGTGGCTACTTCGCCGCTGGCACTTCTGGCCACCATAAAGCCGCCGCCGCCAATGTTCCCTGCCTCCGGAAAGGCCACGGCAAGCGCAAACTGTGTTGCGATGGCTGCATCGTAGGCATTGCCGCCCTTGCGCAGTATTTCGGTGCCGATGCGCGAGGCGTCGGGGTGGGCGGATACTACCATGGCTTGCTCAGTTATCAGGCCTCTGGCGGCTGCTGTGGGCGTTTCTTTGGCTGGCTTGGTTGCGCAGCTGTTTAGGAGTGCCGGCAGCAGGAAAAGCAGCAGTAACCATACGTTAGAGATGGCTTTAGTGTGCATAAGTATACGGTTGATGTTTGGGTGCTTAAGATATAAAAAAACGCCAGCTATCTGCAATAGCTGGCGTTCTTGTTGTAAGTGTGGTTGTCTTATTTCAGATCTTCCTGGATAATGGCAACCGCCTCCTCCAGGTACACATCCTGCTCGAGGCTCTTGATAAACTCCTTGTTGCGTGCCAGTTTAGCCGTGTCGCTGCCGAGGGCTTGCAGGTCCTGCTGTAGGCGTTTCACGTTCAGCACCGGCAGTTGCTTCTGCGCCTCCTCCAGGCGTTTGGCTTCTGCCTCAGCCTTTTTCTCCTCTGCTTTATACTTTTCAATCTGCAGGGAGCGGGTGGTGTTATCCGCCTGCTTCTTCAGGCGCTCGGCGCTCTGCTTAATCAGCTGGAAGCTCTCGTTTTTAGCCACGCGCTTCTGGCTGTTTGTCTTCACCTGCGCCACGTTCAATTTACCGCCGTTCCAGGATTTATACTTGGCAGGGGCAATCTCGTCGAAAGGCAGTGCGTAGTCCTGCTCCTTCTCCCCGAATTCCAGGTAAGCATAGGCATCCGGAAGATTAACATCCGGCATCACACCGCGCAGCTGCGTGGTGCCGCCGTTGATGCGGTAGAATTTCTGGGTTGTCAGTTTAAGGGCTCCAAATGGCTTATAAGGGTTAAACTGGGCTGGCAGGGCCTCATCCAGCTCAAAGAACTGCTGCACGGTGCCTTTGCCAAAAGTTGGGCTACCCACAATTACGGCGCGCTTGTAGTCCTGCATGGCGGCGGCAAGAATCTCGGAGGCAGAGGCACTATTCGAGTTTACCATAATCACCAGCGGGCCACCATACTGCACCTGCGTGTCGCGGTCGTCAAGCACAACGGCTTTGCCGGAGGCAGTTTTTACCTGTACTACCGGACCTTGCTCAATAAACAATCCAGCCATTTCCACGGCATCGGCCAGCGAGCCACCGCCATTGTTACGGAGGTCCAGAATCAGTCCTTTCATGCCTGCGCTTTTCAGTTTTTCCACTTCCTGCTTCACATCGGCACCGCTAAAGCGACCGTTTTTGTTCTCAAAGTCGGCATAGAAACCTGGCAGCTTAATGTAACCGATCTTGTCCTTGTCCTCAATCAGGGCAGACTGGGCGTAAGTCTCCTCAAACACAATCACGTCGCGGATAATCGGGATAACCTTGGTAGAGCCGTCAGGCTTCTTAACAGTAAGGCGTACCTCCGTGCCTTTCTTACCGCGGATCAGCTGAATGGCGTCGTCGATGCGCATGCCTTCCACCAGCACGGGGTCTTCAGCGCCCTGAGCCACTTTCTGGATGGCGTCACCCGGCTTCAGCTCGCCCTGCAGGTACGAAGGGCTGCCCGGCACAATTTCCATCACGCGTATCTGTCCGTCTTTTTCCTGCAGCGAGGCACCAATACCCTCCAGGCGGCCGGTAAAGTTGATGTCGAAATCAGCTTTGGCTTTTGGCGGGAAGTAGCCTGTGTGCGGGTCATACACGTTGGTTACGGCATTGATGTAAGTGGCGCGACGGTCATCACGGTTAATCTGGGCAAGGCGCTGGTACAGGTCCTCGTAGGTCTTGTTCACTTTTTCGCGGGCCTCTTTCTCCAACTCCTCAAATGTTTTCTGCTTGGCCTTCGGATCTTTCTCCAGCGCCTTCTGCTGGTCTTCCTGCATACTTACCAGGCGCACGAGGGTCTGGTACTTCAGCTGCTTGCGCCAGGCTTCCTTCAGTTCCTCCTTGGTCTTGGCAAAAGGCAGCTTCTCGCCATCCAGCTCTATCTGCTCCTCCACCGTAAAGTCGAAGGGCTTAGCCAGGATCTCTTTGTAGTAAGCCTGCGACTCCTTCATGCGCTGCTCTATCAGGTCGGCCGACAGGTCGAAGAACTTGAAAGAACCCTGGCGCAGCTCATCGTCGATGGCGGTTTCATACTGGCGCAGTTGCTGCACGTCCGACTCCAGCAGAAACTTCTTGTTGTAGTCCAGGCGCTGCAGGTACAGGTTAAACACCTTCTTGGAGAAGCTGTCGTCTACCTTCTCGGGTTGATAGTGCCCCGAGTTAAGGCCCTGCATCAGTGCTTTTATCAGTATCTCGTTTTTGCTATCCGGGTTGTTTCCGTTTCTGTAAAGTATAAAAGAGCCGGTCAGCAGGATAACTGCGAGAACTGACAGTATTATTTTAAAGCGGGTTGTCAATGATATCATCTATTTAATAAGTTGAACTACAGGTTAGATTGCAAAAGTGATGCCGCTCGCGCGATTAAGTTTGGTTTAAAGTGTAATGTAGGGGAAAAAAATATTTTATCATAGCAGTAAGCGCAGGTGGCTACTTTTTATGTACTACATACGAGGCAAAGTGCCTGATATTATAACTGATAACCAAGTTTTTTCGTTTCAGGTAGCCTGTGCCAAAGCCTTGCCCGCTCCTAAAAACAAGGAAGTTCCGCTGGTGTTTTAAAGAAATATACCGGGGCCTGGGTTTGAGGAGGAAAAGTATACAAGCGCAGTGCTTACGCAAAGTGAGTATAAGCGAAAGTATAGTGTGCAGGGTGCAAGGAAACTCCACGTTTTGTATCGGAAAGTATGGCTTGCTGGCGCAGAGGGGGAAGCGTAGTGAAAAGGGGATGGCTTTCTCGCGGGCATGGCTCCCTACTTACTTTAGAAATACCTTCATGAAAAATATACTGATATTCGGGGACAGCCTTACGGCGGGCTACGGATTGCCGGCTGCGCAGGCGTACCCCAGCCTTATTCAGGAGCAGTTGCGGCAGGAGGGGTATGCGGATTACAAGGTGCTGAACGGTGGCCTTAGCGGCGACACCACCGCCGGCGGCGTGCACCGCATCGAGCGCTGGCTGCATGAACCAATCGACATATTTATACTTGCCCTGGGGGCTAACGACGGTTTACGCGGCATTGCGGCGCGTGAGACAAGCCAGAACCTGCAGGCAATTCTGGATAAGGTGCTGCATAAGAACCCGGAGGCGAAGGTTATACTTTCGGGAATGGAGATACCGGACATTGTGCCGGGGCGCTACGCGGCCGAGTTCCGGAAGTTGTTCCGGGAGCTGGCCCTGAAGAACAACATTCACTTTATTCCTTTCCTGCTGGAAGGGGTGGCGGGGAACCGCCTCCTGAACCTGCCGGACGGGGTGCATCCCAACGCGGAGGGGCAAAAGCTGCTGGCGCAGCATACCTGGAACAAACTGAAGGAACTGCTTTAAAGTATAAAAGCCCGGGCAGAGACTGCTGCCCGGGCTTTTAGGACTAATTATACTTTCCTGTTACGGCTGAATGCCGCTGTCCCGGTTTTTAAGCTCTACCTCGCGGCCTCTGGCCTGCTCATACTGTGCCTGCAGTTCTTTTAAGGTGTTGCGCGCCCAAAGCGAGAAAGCGGTGGCGTCTGACTGCTCAATGTCTTTCACCTTACTGTCAAACTCGTCGATGGCTTTTTTCTGCGCATCGGTTAGCTGCTCCCAGTATTCCTCGTTAAAGTTCTTGGCTTCCCGGAGCTCCGAAAGGTGCTTGGTGCCCTCCTCATTCATTTGCTGCGGAAGCGAAACGTTATGCTGTTGCGCCAGCTCGCTCAGTTCTTTCTGTTTGGTGGTATACCAGTCTACCAGGTTGCGTCCGTAGGCCTTTACCGCATCGCTGGTGCCCTGGTCTATGGCTAATTTGCCAAGCTCCACCTGCAGTAGGTTGTTCTGGGCGGCAAACTCCATCAGCTCCCTTTTGTCGTCTGTCAGGGTGGTATCTGCACTGGCTACCGCAGTAGTGCCGGAGGTGGCCTCAGTCGTGTTCTGCTCGTTTGTAGTTCCGGAGTCGCAGGAGGCGAGTAACAAGGCGCCTGCCGCGCACCAGATGGCTATAATCGTGTTTTTCATAGTTCGTGGAAATATTAAGATATAGTTTGTTATACCTTAATGCATACGAAACTATGACAATTTGTTTTCTGCGCGGGTGCTGTCCTGCAGGGCAAGTATGTTGTTAAGGGTAGGGATGGACAGCGGCTTGGTGATAAAGCCAACCACCACTTCATACTGGCGGGCGCGTTGCAGGTAGTCCTGCTCGTCGGAGGAAGTGAACATGGAGATAAACGTCTGGTGCCGCTCGTTGTACCCCATGGCATAGTAGCGGTCCAGGAAATCAAAGCCGTCCATGGAGGGCATGCTGATGTCGAGCAGGATAAGGTCCGGGAAGGCCGTGTCGCCTGTAGCTTCGGCGGCACGAAGAAAGTCCAGCGCCTCGGGCACGCTATGGCAGACCGACACCATGCTGCTCACGTCGGCGTCTTCCAGAATAATCTGAGAGAACAGGTTATTTATTTGATCGTCGTCTATGATCAGGATGTGGTTCAGTTTATACATAAGGGTGCAGTGAATCTGTCATAGATATTCTGGTTTCAAAAAGAGACCAATACGTTTCTTTATTCCTTCAAATAAGAATAGGCTGCAATGTTATAACGGCATCATGCAATGCCATAGTATATATAATAGGCCGCATGAACTTTTTTTGATCCAACTTATATTCAATAATACTATGTTTCTGGTGCGGGGGCAAGGCCTATATGTATTTTAAAGTAACTATAACTATAATAATATATTTATGAATATAATTATTTAAACGGCATAAAAAAAGCGCCCGGCGGTAAGTTATTACCAACCGGGCGCTCTCAGTTTATTTTATTGTATCTACTGCCTAGTAGTAGATGTGCTCTCCTCTATGCTTCTGGAAGTGCGTTTCGAAGTAACGGGCATCCTCGGGGTTATGAGGTTTAAAGCCCAGCACGATATTGCCTTCTTTTACACCTGATTCATAAACTTTGGCTCTCTCCTCCGGAATGCCCGCGCCAATCAGGGCACCGATCAGGCCGCCTGTTAAGCCGCCGGCACCGGCACCCGCCAGACCAGCCGCCAACGGACCAGCCACCACAAGGCCAAGACCCGGAATGGCCACTGAAGTACCAATAGCAGCCACTGCGCCAACAATGGCTCCCAGGGTACCACCTATGGCAGATCCTGCCCCTGTTCCTTCCAGGGACTTGTTACCAAGCTCTGTGGAGTCGCCTTTTGTTTCTCCGCTGAAGTGGCGTTTTCTGCCTTCATCAGACATCACCACGTTAATCTCATCTTTATCATAGCCGCGTGCGCGCAGTTCGTCATAGGCACGCTCGGCGCTATCTCTGTCTCTAAACATAGCGGTCATCATACCCGCTCTATCAGTTGTGTTTGCCATAGCTTTCTTATTTTTTTATAATGGTTCACGTATGGCCGGCAACTACTTAGCTTGTGCTCTTGCCGGCGTGATTTCTATTAACGGGTAAGCATTACCTATAGTTACGGTTTTATTCTAACGGCAGATGGCAAGAAAAAAGGCTGGCGCCGTTGTGTCTTAATAGCGCTCCAGCCTGCTTTCCACAGGGGTGATAACCTTATCCACCACATGCAGGGTGCCGTTAGAGGCTCTCACATCCCCCTTCATGATAGTGGCTCCGCCAATAGAAACGGTGTCATCCTGCACAGTAACAGCTGCATATTCGCCCCCGCTGGTTTCTATACTTGGGTTGGTGCTCAGGCTGGCGGCGTCGGCCTGGCGCAGCAGCATGTGGGCTTGCAGCAGCCTGATGAGCTGGGCGCGGTGCTCCGGCTTCATCAGCATGTTCACCGAGTCCTGGGGCCAGCTGGCAAATGCCTCGTTGGTTGGGGCAAACAACGTGAGCGAAGTCTCTTCAACCAGGGCGGCTGCCAGGTCGGCCTGCTCTATCATGACTGCGAACGTAGATAGGTTGGGCTCCTTTTTAACCAGGGCAGCCAATGTGTACTGCGCCGTTTTTATGCCGCCAAACATGGCGTCGTAGTCGGTAGTCTGGAAAGTGGTGTCCGAGCCGGGCATTTCCTGGGTGTGGCTAAAGTTTACATTGCCGCTGTTGGTGCAGCTCAGCAGCCCCGCTAATGCCAGTAAGTATAGCGTATACTTCATGTATGGTAATCTTTAAGGTTAACAAAGCAAAGATGTGCCTGCCCTACTTGTTATACGTAGCCTGCTATACTTGATAGGGACAAAAAGAAAAGCCCCCTTGAGAGGGGGCTTTGAAGTAAGCTTATTAATTAGGCAGGATTAATACCCGATAGTGGAGTTATTCTGCGCATTTTCCGGAAGTATCACATTGTCGATCACGTGGATGACACCGTTAGAGGCCTCCACGTTCGCTTTAACTACCTGGGCACCACCGATACGGATATTGGTATTGTTAACGCCAACCTCTACCGGGATGTAGGAATTTTCACCTACCTGTATCTGCGAGTTGTTCTGGAACTGGGCGGATGTCACCTCATTAGGCAGCACGTGCGCCTGCAGCACGCTCTTCAGCACCGCCTTGTTGTCCGCGTTCAGCAGCGATTCCAGTTTATCGTGGGGTACCTTAGAGAAAGCCTCGTTTGTCGGGGCCAATAGGGTAAACTTGCCCAGGCGGCTCAGGTCGCTCTCCAGGCCGGACTGCTCCACCAGGGACACGAAAGTAGAAAGGTTGGGATTCATTCTGGCCAGTTCCAGCACATCGTACTGCTCGGTATCATCGATGTCGGCAAACATCTCATCTACAGAAACCGGGTTTTCCATAGAAAGCGCATCCATAGATATGCTGGCGCTCATGTCTGCATCAGTATCCATATCTGTGTCGATGTCGGCATCTACATCCACATCTTCATCAAGGTCGGTGTCGGTACCGGCCATTTCCTGGGTTTCAGTCATGGTAACATCGCCCTCCATGGCAGTGGTATCGCTCATGGTATCGTTGGTGCTTGCGCAGCCAAAACCAAACAGCATGGTGGCAGCAAGTGCCAGAGGTGCAATTATTCTTCGTTTCATAGCTTTTCAGTTTTATTAAGTTGCTCAATTAAGTTGAGTTATTAATTCAACTATAATTTAACTGAAAAACGCTGAAAATGTTGAGGTTATATCGCTTTTGGCGAGCGTAGGGCCTTTTGAATCTAGGCTCTATACTTTAAGGTTGCGTACGCTGGCTAACTAGTTATATACTTTCACTACAAAAACGAAGTCTTTCAACTTTTTAAGTTGCTGTGGCCGTGTTTGGCTGGAAAGTGTATTATTTTTAGGTATAGTTAAAGAGTTTACTTGGGCTGTGAGCGACAGCTCGTCTATTATCTGCAGCAGGTAGGCAGATTTGATGGCAAAGGCAGCCCCTTCCTGGCCCGCCTGCTTCCCACTGATTACACCCACCAAGTTGCCCTTGTCGTCGAGCAGCGGGCCGCCGCTATTGCCTGGGTTAAGCGGAATAGAGATCTGATAAGCGGTGGTATCGCCCTCAAAACCGGAGGAGGAGCTAAGCGAGCCCTCGCCGAAAACAATGTCCTCGCGCGGATAGCCAAGCGTGAACACGCGCTCGCCCAGGTCGCACTCGGCGCCTTTGAAAGTATAGGGCAGCTTGCCGAAGGTCTGGAAGTTCTCGTCGGCCACCTTTAGGATGGACAGGTCATGAATCTCATCGCGGTAAATCTCGCTTACCTTATACTTTAACCCTGCCTTGTTTTCAATCATGATGGAGTCCGCGCTTTCCACCACGTGGGAGCTGGTGACCACGTACCCTTCGGGGGAGATCGCAAAGCCTGTTCCGCTGAAAGTTGCCGGGCGCGGCGCTGGTTTGGCGGCATCGTTGATACCGTTTATAAGGGCAGTCTGGGCTTTTTTGAGGCGCTCCACTTCACGGCGCAGCTCCACGTAGCGGGCCGTTTGCTGCTGTACCGGCTCCTTCATCTCCTGCACACTCCAGAGCGTGCCGAACACCGAAAGCAGGGAAACGCTGGCAGCCACGGCAATGGTCTGCTTGTGGCGGTTCCAGAAAACGCGCCAGCCATTTGGCGTGGCAGGCAGTTGCTCGCGCTCCATCTCCTCGTGGATCAGGTGGAGTTTCTGGCGCAGCTGCCGGCGTTCTCCCAGGCCCTTCATGGTTGCCAAGAGCTCCCTGTGCTCGCGCACCTGCTCTGCCAGGCGGGCATCAGTGCGTACCAGGGCCTCAAAGCCAGCTTTCTCCTCAGCGGTCATCTGGCCGTTCAGGTAGCGTTCAATCTCCTCGTATGCGCGGTACTCTAACATCTTCGTTCTTCTCCCAGTGTTAACTTTAGCCTGCTTAAACCTCAGGCTTATAGGTGGCAAAAAATATCTTCTTCAGGCGCTGCAGGCATTTGTACTTCTGGTTCTTGGCCGTGTCGGTGTTGGTGTAGCCGAACTTGTCCGTGATGTCCTGCATGTTCTGCATCCGGATGTAGTAATCTTCCAGCAGGCTGCGGCAGGGCTCTCCGAGCTGTTCCAGCGCCTCGCCCATCACCCCGAATTGTTTTTCCTGCTCCTCATGGCGCTGGGTGTCTTCCTCCACGGGCACAAAGCCCTCGCTCTCGTCCAGCCTGGTGGCGTAGCGGCCTTTCTCGGCCAGCCGCTTGAGCCAGAGCCTCCGGCACACCGAGTACAGGTAGGTCTTTATCTGGCAGGTAAGCTCCAGGCTGTTGTCTCTTATCTTCTCGTAGAACACGATAACGCCTTCCTGGTAAATGTCCTTGGCCTCGTCGTCGGTTCCGCTGTTGGATAAAATAAAATGAGAAATCATGGGGAAGTATAGTTTGTAGAGGTGGGCCAGCGCTCTTTCGTCACTGCGCCGGATGCCTTCTATCACCGCCTCATCCGTCTCATACAAACTCTTCTTCATTCCAGTCAAAATTTAATACACGAAGGGGCACTTTGTAACCCACCAAAAAAATATTTTTAAAAATTTTCAGAAAGCCGGGTTACCTCTGCCGGTTTTGGGTATGAAGGTCAAAATCGAAACCAAAACACTTAATCACAAACACAAAAATGAAAAATTTATTCACATTCGCTATCGTAGCTCTTGCTCTTTCTTTCACAGCTTGCAACAACGAAGCTGCAACTACTGAGACTGAGGCTGTTGAGACTGAGACTGTAGAAACTGAAGCTCCTGCTGTTGAGGAAGAAGTTGTAGTAGAAGACACTACTGCTGCTGAGGCTGACTCTGCTACTGTAATCGAGTAGTTATAGCCAGGAACTACAGCGAATAGCTTATAGTTCTTAAACACATGACCGGGCCCTGTGCTACTAGCGCAGGGCCCGGTTTTTTTTTGCGCGCCTGCCAAGTATACTTTGTGTTGCAGGGCAAACAAGAAGGCCAGCTATACTTTAGCTGGCCTTCTTGTTTAAAACCGGTAACCGCTTACTCCTTCGCCTTCCTGCGGCGCTCCAGCTCGTTTTGTATCAGAGTGAACTCGCGGCTGCTCTGGCCGGCAATGGCGGTGTTCTCGTTGGCGCGGCGCAGCAGGTAAGGCATTACCTCCACCACCGGGCCATAGGGCACATACTTGGCTACGTTATAGCCGGCCTTAGCCAGGTTAAAGGAGAGGTTGTCGCTCATGCCGTAGAGCTGGGCAAAGTATACGCGCGGGTCGTTGGGGGCTATGTTGTGCTCCTCCATCAGTTCCATCAGCAGGTAGCAGCTGGCCTCGTTGTGGGTGCCGTTGCAAAAGGAAATCCGGTCGATGTGTGCAATGCAGAAGCGCAGGGCGTTGTTAAACAGGTCATCCGTGGCCTGCTTGGTAGGGTTGATGGGGCTGGGGTAACCTTCCTGCTCGGCAACCTTCCGCTCCTTTTCCATATATGCGCCGCGCACCAGCTTGGCCCCCAGGTAGTAGCCCCCCTTTACAGCATGCTCGAAGTCGCGGTTGAGCACATCCAGGCGGTCGTGGCGGTAGAGTTGGTAGGTGTTGTAGATGTTGGCCTTCTCCTTGTTGTAGAGCGCCATCATCTCGTACGTCAGGTTATCGATGGTTTCCTGAATCCAGCTTTCCTCGGCGTCTATAAACACGCGCACGTCGCGATCGTGGCAGCGCTTGCAGATCTCGTTCACGCGGTCGCGGCCACGCTCAAAGGCGGCGCGCTCGGTGGCGGAGAGTTCCTGCTTCTTCTGTACTTTCTCCAGCAGCTTAATGTCGATAAGGCCGGTAATTTTGAAGACAGAGAACGGAATATGCTTGTTGCGGTGCGCCTTCTCAATGGTCCGCAGCAGCTCGTCGCGGGTGGCGTCAAAGCTTTTCTCATCGCCCTCGCCCTCCACAGAGTAATCCAGAATGGTGCCGATGTTATACTTGCCCAGCTCCTGTATCGCGCGCTCCGACTCCTCGATGGTTTCGCCGCCGCAGAAGTGGTTGAAAATGGTTGGTTTTACGATGAACTTGACCGGAAGGTGAAGCTTTATCGCCGTGTTGAGCAAGGCACCACCGGCCTTCACAAACGTGTTGCTGTTCATGGACTTAAACAGCAGGTACATTTTATATAACTCCGCGTCGGATTTGGATGAAAACGCGATAGCTGTATCGTCAAAAGAGACTTTATTGGTAATCAGGTTCATGTACGTATTTTTAAGCGGTGCAAAGATAGCAGGCCGGGGGTTGCGAACAACTAATAAAACCGGCGTAAAAGCTAAAATTATACTTTGCCTAAAGTATAAACTCCGGCGCCCGCTTTGCTGTTTTATGCATGGGCTGATGCGGAACGTGTGGCTCCTGTTAAATTATACTTTGGCAAGCGCCTTTTTGCCCCGCATCGGCTACCTTTGTAACAATACACGCAACGGATGAAGTTTAACCACGCAGAATCTTTTTTTTCGGCTGCGCAGCAGGGGCAGCCGCTGGTAATTGCCGGGCCCTGCAGTGCCGAAACCGAAGAGCAAGTGCTGCAAACGGCCCGGGCGCTGAAGCAGCAAAACATTCATTTATTCAGGGCGGGCATCTGGAAGCCGCGCACACGCCCCGGCAGCTTTGAGGGCGTCGGCTCTCAGGGGCTGGCCTGGCTCAACCGCGTCAAGCGGGAACTGGGAATGAAAGTTAGCACCGAAGTGGCCACCGCCCGCCACGTGGAAGAGGCCCTGAAACAGGAGATAGACGTGCTTTGGATTGGGGCGCGCACCACGGTAAACCCCTTTGCCGTGCAGGAAATAGCCGATGCGCTGCAAGGGGTACACGTGCCGGTGATGGTGAAAAACCCCGTGAATCCGGATCTGGCCCTGTGGATTGGCGCCATCGAACGCATCTACCACGCCGGGGTAACGGACCTGGTCGCCATCCACCGCGGCTTCTCGTCTTACCAGAAGACAAAGTACCGAAACGTGCCGGTGTGGCAGATTCCCATCGAGCTGAAGGCCCGCTACCAAAGTCTGCCGCTTATCGTTGACCCCAGCCACATCGGGGGCAGGCGCGAGCTGATTTTCCCGGTGTCGCAGAAGGCGCTGGATTTGGGCTATGACGGGGTGATGATAGAGACGCACCCCACGCCGGACCTGGCCCTGAGCGATGCCGCGCAGCAGGTAACACCCGCCCGCCTGGCCGAGATACTGGGCCAGCTGCAGGTGCGCAAAACCCGCTACGACGATGCCGAGCTGGAGAACCGTTCCGAGCAGTTGCGCCTGCAGATAGACGCCGCTGACCATGACATCATACAGGCACTGGCCCGCCGTATGGCCCTGGTGGAGCAGATTGGGGAGTATAAAAAACTCAACAACGTACAAGTGCTGCAGATCGAGCGCTGGAAGGAAATTTTCCGGACCCGGGCCGAGTGGGCGGCTGAGGCAGGTATCAACCCGGCCTTTGTGGAGGAGCTCTACAAGCTGATTCACGTGGAGTCGATTCGTAAGCAAACGCAGATTTTGGATGGGGTTTAACGCCGGAGTTGTTATATTGCCTGCTTGCGAAAGTTTGCGCGTTAAATTGTGAAATGGCTGGAAGGCTAAATGACCGATCGCTGCATCGGGATTTATACTTTCTACCCGTTTAACTCTTTAACTCCTAAACGCTCTAACTCCTAGACTCCCAAGTATGACCGAAACAATACATATCGGCAAGGATGCCCTGCAACAGCTGCCGGAACTGCTCAAGAACCGGGCCTTCAGCAAGGTGGCGGTGCTGGTGGATGAAAACACGCTGCGTCATTGTTACCCTAGCCTAAAGCCCTACTTGCCCGAGCACGACCTGATCCAGATCCAAAGCGGGGAGGAGCACAAGACCCTGCAGACCTGCGAGTACATCTGGCAGCGCATGACGGAGCTGCACCTGGACCGCTGGGCGGTGCTGGTGAATTTGGGCGGTGGCGTGATTGGCGACATGGGCGGCTTCTGCGCAGCCGTGTTTAAGCGCGGTTTATACTTTGTGCAGGTGCCCACCACCTTGCTGGCGCAGGTGGATGCCAGCGTGGGCGGTAAAACCGGCATTGATTTTCATGGGCTGAAAAATCACATCGGGGTATACCAGGAGCCGCAGGCGGTGTTCATCAACCCTGCTTTCCTGCAGACGCTGCCGCCACGGGAGCTCAAGTCCGGATACGCCGAAATCATCAAGCACTGGCTTATTGCCGACAAGGAAGCCTTTCTGGAGCAGCGCCATGTGGGCCTTGTTGCCGCGGACTGGGACAGCCTGATCCACCAGTCTGTAAGTATAAAATCCAGGGTAGTGGAGCAAGACCCGCTGGAGGGTGGGCTGCGCAAAATTCTCAACTTCGGCCATACCGTAGGCCACGCCGTGGAAAGCTACCTGCTGGAGCAGCCGGGGCGTGCGCTGCTGCACGGCGAGGCCGTGGCCGTGGGCATGCTCTGCGAGGCCTGGATTAGCCGCAAACACGAGCTGCTTTCCCCGGAAGAGTTGGATAAGATTGAAACCTTCCTGGCATCGGTGTACGAGAAAGTGACGCTCTCCGAGCAGGATATCCAGCAGATGGCCCAGCTCGCGCTGCACGACAAAAAGAATACCCGTTCCACCATCAACTGCACCTTGCTGGAAGGCATCGGCAACGCCGTGTACGACCAGCCCATCATGGTACAGGAAATTGTTGAATCACTACGCTACTATACCTTACTATGAGCCAAAGCCTCACCTTACAACACCCTACCGGTAAACTGACCGGAACGATAAAGCTGCCAGCCTCGAAAAGCGAAGCCAACCGCGCCCTCATCATTGCGGCGCTGTCGGGGCAGGAGTCGCAGTTGCATAACCTTTCCGAAGCCAACGATACCCAGTTGCTCCAGCGCCTGCTGCAGAGCGATGACCAGACCATAGATGCCGAAGATGCCGGCACCGTGATGCGCTTCCTGACGGCCTACTACGCCGTGACGGGGCAGCAAAAGTTGCTTACTGGCACCGAGCGCATGTGCCAGCGGCCGATTAAAGTGCTGGTAGAGGCCCTGCGCGAGCTGGGAGCAAGTATAGAATACGTAGGCGAAGAGGGCTATCCGCCCTTGAAAATAGGCGGGTTTAAGGGCAGCGGCCAAAAGCACCTGAAAGTGCGCAGCGACATCAGCAGCCAGTATATCTCTGCCCTGCTGATGATAGCGCCCCTGCTGCCCGAAGGCTTGGAACTGGAGCTGGAAGGCAAAATCGGTTCCCGCCCCTACATTGAAATGACGCTTTCGCTCATGCAGCACTTCGGCGTATCGGCCGACTTCTCCGGCAACATCATCACCGTGAAGCCGCAGAAGTATAAAGCAGCTGAGTTTACCGTCGAGTCTGATTGGTCGGCGGCCAGCTACTGGTACAGCCTGGTGGCGTTGGCCCAGGAGGCCGATATCACATTGCTGGGCCTGAAAGAAAAGTCGTTCCAGGGCGACCGGGCTATTGCTGATATCATGTACCGCCTGGGCGTGTATACCGAGTTTACCAAACAAGGCGTGCGACTGCTGAAAAAAGAGCATGAGCGGCATATTTCCCTGGACTTTTCTGATTGCCCGGACCTGGCGCAAACGGTAGTGGCGCTGAGTGCAGGCATAGGCATTGCGGTGGACATGACGGGCCTGGAAAGCCTGCGCATCAAGGAAACAGACCGCATCCAGGCACTGCAGATAGAAGTCCTGAGCCTGAACGCCTCCCTGCAGGAGGTGACGCCGGGCGTATTCAGCCTGAAACCAGGCATTCTGCAGAAAAAAGAACTCTCCTTCCGTACCTACCAGGACCACCGCATGGCCATGGCCTTTGCGCCGCTGGCGCTCTTGCAGCCGATTGAGATACAGGAGCCAAGCGTGGTGCGCAAATCGTACCCCAGGTTCTGGGAAGACTTGCAGAAGGTAGGTTTTGAGGTGACGTATAACTAAAGTATAAATCAGGATGCCGGAACGGAAACTGTACGGGGATGCCAAGCTTATAGAAGCGCTTTTAAGCCAAATGCAGCTCATGGAAGAGGCAGCAGGTGGCTGGGCAGCGGTGTATAAGGATACCTCTTCGGGCAGGTTCTGGATGAAATGTTACACGACAGCCGGTGAGCAGGGTAGCGGTGGCTACGAACTGCTCATCCGGCTGCCACTGCCCACTACCCAGGAGCTTATCGGCCTGGCCATACTTTCTCCCAATGAAGATGAAGCCGTGGCGGCCATCATGCGCCTGCTGGAGGAAGAGGCCGTGGAGCAAAAGGACTTCCGGGAGCAACTAGTCACGCAGCTGGAAGAGCTGACTGGGGAAAGTATAACTCCGGAGCAAAAGCAGCGGCTCAGGGAAATTATTACCCTTACCTCCCTCAGCGACCCCATGAATAAGCGGGAAGTGCTGGGCAAAACCGCCGCGCAGGTGCAGGCCGATGTGGCGTATTTTGAGGCGGTGTCAGAACGGGCGCGACAGCTGTTGCGAGTTTTGTAGAATTGGTGCGGGGTTAGTTCTGCTGGTTGATCAGGTTTACAATCACTTTGATCATCATGTCCTTCTCTGTCGGATCACTTTCCGCAATCAGGAGCGTTAACGCCACGAGCGCATTGTCAGCAATGCGCTTGCGGCCTTCTGCATCGTAAAGCAGTTGGTTCTTCTCCATGAACCACACGAACAGGAAAGCCGCGATTCTTTTATTTCCGTCCGAAAAGGAGTGATTCTTCACGACAAAGTATAGCAGGTTGGCTGCTTTCTCTTCGGTAGAAGGGTATAAGTCCTCTCCGCCAAACGATTGGTAAATGGTGTTGATGGAGCTCTGGAAGCTTTCATCCTTTTCGCGCCCAAACAGCTCAGATCCCCCGAATTTCTCTTTAAGCGTATGAATTGCTGCTATGGCGCTCTTATACGTAATCCTGAAAAGCTCCTGCCGGTGCGTGCCGGTGATAGTCAGGCGCTGGTGATCGTAGTCGTCAAGTACATCTAATGCGTACGTATAGTCGCTTATGACCTGCAGAAGTCCTGCGCTTTCGTCGCCTGTCAGTTCTTTCCGCTGAATGACGTTCTGCAGAAGTTTTACCGTTTGCTTCAGGTCGTTATACTTCTGGGCCTGCTCCTTCAGTCGCTTCTCATTCAACGTATAGCCCTCTACTAAATGCCGGCGCAACACGTTGGTGGCCCAAATCCTGAACTGCGTACCGCGCTTCGAGTTAACCCTGTAACCTACAGAGATAATGACATCAAGGTTATAGTAGTCTACTTGATAAGTTTTACCATCAGATGCAGTTGTTGCAAAATTTGCAACAACTGCATCGCGAATTAGCTCTTCGGATTGAAAAATATTCTTTAGATGCCGTGATACGACGGACTTGTCTCTTCCAAATAGTTCAGAAAGCTGGTTTAACGTTAACCACACCGTCTCCTGCTGCAGTATAACATCAATGGCGGCCTGACCAGCCTCTGTCTCATAGATGAATACCTCACCAATGCCGTTTTCCTCTTCCATAAAGCTGTAAAGTATAAACCGGGGATGAGCTAAGATAGTGATTTTCTTACCTCCTCCACTACCTGCTGCAGGTAAGCCGGGGCTTTTGCCAGCCGGCTGCCGTACCAGCTGAACATCTCCCCATTCACCACTTTTATACTTGCCTGCGGGCACAGCTCCCGAAATTCGGCGATATGTTTCTCTTTGAAAGGGTAGGGCTCTGAGGATAAAAGTATAAGCTGTGGGCTAGCCTGCTGCAATTGCTCTGGTGTGATTTCGGGATACCGCTCCAACTCGTCAAAGGCATTAGCAAAGCCGCAGCGCCCAAGCAGGTGGTCGATGATGTTGTGGCTGCCCACAGCCATGTAAGGTTTGCGCCAAATAAAGTAGGCCGTTTTTACACCTGGCTGCACCGGCTGCAGGCTCTCAAAGCCTTGTTTTATACTTTGCTCCAGCTCTGCTGCTTTACCTTCAGTACCCGTTAGCACCCCCACCTGCTGCAGCATCTGCAGCGCATCCTCCAAAGTATAAATGTCGCTCATCCATACGTTATACTTTTGCTGCAGCTGTTCAATACCTTCTTTATAGTTCTCCTCTTTGTTCCCGATTATCAGGTCGGGTTGCAAGGCATCAATCTTATCGAAATGAAAGTTCTTGGTGCCACCTATGACGGTTTTATACTTTACCTGCTCTTTAGGATGAATGCAAAACTTGGTAACGCCCACTACACGGTCGCCAAGGCCCAGGTCAAATAAAAGCTCGGTTTGCGAGGGCACCAGTGACACGATGCGCTGCGGAGGCTGCAGCAGCGTGATTTGATGGCCCATTTGATCGGTGAAGGTCATAGTAACAAAGTATAAATGATAGTGGATGTTACCTGAACATACGCAAGGTAGCCTAAAAAACAAAACCCCCACAGGTCCCGGAGAGGGTAGCGCTGCGAGGGTTTTCACTTGGCTAAAAGTGATGCTTAGCTCAGGTAGCGGAAATCCTGCTTGTCCTGAATTTTAAGTACAGTTTCGTAAATGAGCTTGATCACGTTGTCCACGTCGTCTTTGTGCACGGTTTCTACCGTCGTGTGCATATACTTAAGTGGCAGCGAGATAAGCGCAGAAGCCACACCGGCGTTGGAGTAGGCGAAGGCGTCGGTGTCGGTGCCGGTAGCGCGCGACACGGCCGAACGCTGGAACGGGAGCTCTTTCTCCTGCGCGGTGCGGATAATCAAATCGCGCACGTTGTTCTGCACGGCCGGGCCGTAGGCAATCACCGGGCCTTTGCCACAGTGGATGTCGCCGCTCGTTTTCTTGTCATACATCGGCGACTGCGTGTCGTGGGTGACGTCGGTGATGATGGCCACGTCCGGGTTGATGCGGTGAGCGATCATCTCGGCGCCGCGCAGGCCAATCTCTTCCTGCACTGCGTTCACCACGTACAGTCCGAAGGGAAGTTGGTTGCCGTTTTCCTTCAGCATGCGCGCCACCTCGGCAATCATAAAGCCACCAATGCGGTTGTCCAGGGCACGGCCCACGTAGTAGCGGTCGTTCAGCACCGTGAACTCATCCTCAAAGGTAGCCACACAGCCCACATGCACGCCCATGGCCTCTACCTCTTCGCGGTTGCTGGCGCCACAGTCCAGAAACACGGTCTCGATGGTGGGGGCTTTATCCTGCTCCACTTTGCGCACGTGGATGGCCGGCCAGCCGAAAACTGCTTTCACGATGCCCTTGTTCGTGTAAATGTTCACACGCTTGGAAGGGGCGATGAGGGCATCGGAGCCGCCGTTGCGCTTCAGGTAGATGTAGCCTTCCGGGGTGATGTAGTTCACAAACCAGCTGATCTCATCAGCATGGGCCTCAATGACTACTTTGTACTCGGCCTGTGGGTTGATGACGCCTACTACAGTACCGTAAGTATCCACAAAGTACTCATCAATGTATGGTTTTATGTACTCCAGCCAGAGTTTCTGGCCCTCCGACTCGAAGCCGGTAGGAGAGGAGTTGTTCAGGTATTTCTGAAGGAAGTCAAAAGATTCTTGTCGCATGTAAGGTGGTTGTTTTGTAGGTGTTTGATTTCATATGGGGCCTATACCAGGTTAGCGCAATGCGGTGTAGGCTATTGGTCAAGTATAAGTACAGTTATAACGGAATGTTTCCGTGCTTCTTGCGTGGCAGCGTTACGGCCTTGTTTTCCAGCATCTTGAACGCCTTAATCAGTTTGGCGCGTGTCTCGTGCGGCATGATTACCTCGTCGATAAAGCCACGGTGCGCAGCGCGGTACGGCGTCGCAAATTTCTCTTTGTACTCCTGCACCTTCTCGGCCAGCTTCGCCTCCGGATCCTCGGCAGCGGCAATCTCCCGCTTAAAGATAATCTCAGCAGCCCCCTGCGCGCCCATCACGGCAATCTCGGCCGTTGGCCAGGCGTAGTTCATGCTTGGAGTTCATCACGTCGTAGGCGCCGCCGTAGGCTTTGCGGGTGATGACGGTGATGCGTGGCACGGTGGCCTCGCAGAAAGCGTAGAGCAGCTTGGCCCCGTTGGTGATGATGCCGCGCCATTCCTGGTCGGTGCCCGGCAAAAAGCCCGGCACGTCCTCGAGCACCAGCAGCGGCACGTTAAAGCTGTCGCAAAAACGCACAAAGCGGGCAGCTTTGGTGCTGGCGTTGATGTCGAGTACGCCGGCCAGTACGGCAGGCTGGTTGCCCACAATGCCGATACTTCTGCCCCCCAGGCGGGCAAAGCCCACCACAATATTCTCCCCAAAGTTCTTGTGTACTTCAAAGAAGGAGTCCGCGTCGATGATGCCCTCGATTACCTCGCGGATGTCGTAGGGTTGGTTCGGGTTTTCCGGAATGATGGTGTCGAGTACTTCGCGGGTTTCATCCCCCTGCGGCTCATAAGGCAGCGACGGCGGCAGTTCCTCGCAGTTTTGCGGGATGTAGCTCAGCAGTTTTTTGAGGTGGTTGATGCATTCTACCTCGTTAGCGCAGGAGAAGTGGGTCACGCCGCTCTTGGTGCTGTGGGTGCTAGCGCCGCCCAGTTCCTCGGAGGTTACTTCCTCGTGCGTTACCGTTTTTACCACGTTAGGGCCGGTCACGAACATATAAGAGGTGTCTTCCACCATCATGATAAAGTCGGTGATGGCCGGCGAGTATACCGCGCCGCCCGCGCAGGGGCCCATAATGGCCGAAATCTGCGGAATAACGCCCGAAGCTAGGGTATTGCGGTAGAAAATGTCAGCATAACCGCCCAGCGACACCACACCTTCCTGGATGCGGGCACCACCGGAGTCGTTGAGGCCGATGACAGGAGCCCCGTTTTTCATGGCCAGCTCCATGATCTTGACGATCTTTTCGGCGTGGGTTTCAGAAAGCGAGCCACCCAGTACGGTAAAGTCCTGGGAGAAAACATACACCAGGCGGCCGTTGATGGTGCCGTAACCGGTTACCACGCCATCGCCCAGAAAGTACTGCTTGTCCAGCCCGAAATCCTTGGAGCGGTGCATCACAAACTTGCCGATTTCCTCAAAAGAGCCTTCGTCGAGCAGCAGGTGGATGCGCTCGCGGGCAGTTAGCTTGCCTTTCTTGTGCTGCGCCTCAATTCTTTCCTTACCGCCTCCAAGAAGGGCCTCGGCGTTTTTACGTTCAAGGGTTTCTATCTGGGCTTGTCTGATTTCTCCTGCCATATAAGGGTATAAAATATATACAGTTCTTAATGTTTATTTCCCAAATTTATAAACTCTGTCGCTAATAACGGTACAATTACAGCATTTTTTGGATATAAGGCAGAGCATGCGGATCTATCCTCCGGAAAGTATAAATAACAGACTCCAGGCGCAGTTCAGGCACAATTGAGGCCGGGTAGAACTGAATTTATGGTGCACGCATTCTTAATTAACTGCAGATGTGCTATTTTTGAGGCCTTGAACCCTGGTAGCGGAACCATAAACCCTGTTCTGCGCCTTTTACTTACACTATGGCCAACGAAGTGAACAACCCTATAGCAAAAAGAAAACGCAAGCAGAAAAGCATGCTGGTACCTGGCTTGATTGCGCTGGGTATGTTCCTGTTTGTGAGCTTCTCTTATTACGCCTACCAGATTGTGTACACCATGAACGTAGACACCAAGGGGCGCGAGGCGTATGTGCTCATTCCAACGGGAGCCACCTATGAGCAGGCCATGGACTCCGTGGAGGCAAGCGGCGTAATCATCGACCGGCTCTCGCTGCGTTTTATGTCCAAGCTGATGGACTACGATAAACTGGTGAAGCCGGGGCGCTACAAGCTGGAGCACGGCTGGAACAACCGCCAGCTGATAGGGGTGCTGCGCCTGGGCCAGCAAACCCCGCTTAACCTGACCTTCAGCAACGTGCGCCTGCGCAGCCAGCTGGCCGCCAAACTGGCCTCTGAGGTAGAAGCCAGCGAGCAGGAGCTCGACAGTTTGCTGAGCGATGCGGAGTATCTGAAAACCCTTGGCTTCGATACCACCAACGTCGTGAGCATGTTCATCCCGAACACCTACCAGGTATACTGGACCATTACGGCGCCCGAGCTAATGGACCGGATGAAGAAAGAGTACGACCGCTTCTGGACTGACGAGCGCAAAGCCAAGGCCGAGCAACTGGGGCTGACACCGCATCAGGTAAGTACGCTGGCCTCCATTGTGCAGGCCGAGACGCTCAAGAACGATGAGAAGCCCCGGGTGGCGGGCGTATACCTTAACCGGCTGGAGCGCGGCATGCTGCTGCAGGCCGACCCAACCGTGGTGTTTGCCGTGGGCGATTTCACCATCCGGCGCGTGCTTAACAAGCACCTGGCTCACGATTCTCCCTACAATACCTACATGTACAAGGGCTTGCCCCCTGGACCCATCAACGTGCCGGCCATCTCCAGTATAGATGCGGTGCTGAATCCGGAGAAACACAGCTATTTATACTTCTGCGCCAAAGAGGACTTCTCCGGCTACCATGCCTTTGCCACTACCATGGCTGAGCACCAGGCCAACGCGCGCCGCTTCCACCGTGCCCTGAACGAGCGGAATATCATGCGGTAGCGACGTTGTTGGTTGTTAGTTATCCGTTATTAGAATGAGCGGTGCTAATGTATACTATGAGAGTATAACTTTGCTTTGGCGTCAGACCGACAGTTCGTAGCGGAACCCGTTATACTTATCCATCCGTAACTGTCAACCAATAACGAACAACGAATAACGAACAACCAACATGTTTGAATCCGAAGTACAATTGCGCGTGCGTTACGCCGAGACTGACCAGATGGGGTACGTGTACCATGGCAACTATGCCGCTTACTTTGAGGTAACGCGCACCGAGGTTTTTCGCAAGTTGGGCATTGAGTACAAGGAGATGGAGGAGTCGGGCACGATGATGCCGGTGCTGGAGTTGAAGACTAAGTTTATCCGCCCGGCCAAGTATGACGACCTGCTCACGATCAGGCTCTTTGTTAAAAGCAAACCGCACGGCACACGTATAAAGTTTGAGTACGAGGTGCTGAACGAGGAGGGCACGCTGCTAACCATCGGGGAGACGCTGATGGTGTTTGTAGACATGAAAACCGGTCGCCCCACCGAGATACCCGCCCTCATACACCTGAAGTTAGACGCATATTTTAGTTAATGAGGCTGAACCCGCAATACCTGAAGCGCCGCCGGGCCTACCGCAAGTTCATCGTTTTCCTGAAGCGGTGGCGTTTCAGCAATGGCAGGTACTCGGTGTATGATGTGGCCGATGTGCTGATAGGGGAACTGCGCCTGGACTCCGTCACCAAGCGGGCCTCTTACATGGCCTTCAACTTTACGCTGGCCACCTTCCCAACCATCATCTTCCTCTTCACGCTTATACCCTACATCCCCAACATTCTGCCAATGGACCTGGGGCAGAGCATCCTCGATTTTCTGGGCGATGTGCTGCCGGAGGAGATGTACACGGCCGCCTACGGAACGATAGAGGACATTGTTAACAAGCCGCGCGGGGGCCTGCTTTCTTTCGGTTTCCTGTTCGCGCTCGTGCTCTCGACCAATGGCATTATGTCCCTGATGGATGCCTTCGACAAAAAGTACCATACGTTTTATAAACGCGGTTACCTGCGCAAACGCCTGATAGCCACCGTGCTGACCGTGGTGTTAAGTATGATTTTGCTAATTGCGGTGGCAGCCACTTTCTTTGGGCAGTGGATTCTGGATGTGCTGGTGTTCTACGAGGTTGTGACGGAAACCTATACGTATACGTTGCTGGTGATTCTGAAGTACGTGGCGATCATCCTGCTCTTCCTGCTGGCCACCTCGCTCATCTACTATTTCGTACCCGCTATCGAGGACAAGTGGCCGTTCTTCTCGGCAGGGGCCGTGGTGGCTACGGCACTTATTTTCCTGGTGTCGATGGGCTTCTCGCTCTACATCAGCGCCTTCGACACCTATAACAAGTTCTATGGCTCCATGGGCGCCTTGATTGGTCTGATGATCTGGCTCGACTTCGTTTCGATGATCCTTATACTTGGGTTCGAGATCAACGTGAGCATTGACACAGTGACCAAGCGCCTGGTGCGCACCCCCACCTCGCACTCCGGCAAAATGGCGAGGGCAGAAGTATAAACTTATACTTTTAGCAAACCGGGGGAGCGCCGGGAGAATTTCAATTTGACAATCAACGATTTGGAGTTTCCTTCCATAAAACAGAAGAATTTTTTTGTCGTATAGTTTTGAAAGTTCGATGCCGTGTTCTACTTTTGTACACGAATTGAGACAGAGAGTTGGCGGAGTGGTCGAACGCGGCGGTCTTGAAAACCGTTGACTGTAACAGGTCCGGGGGTTCGAATCCCTCACTCTCTGCTGGTAGGAATACCAAAATCAACTAAAAGCCTGCAAACGAAGCGTTTGCAGGCTTTTTTGTTTCTGCCGGACCCCTAAACTTGGCACCTTTTCAGGTATTTTAGGTGCGTTATCCGGTGAGTTCCTCAAACGTCTCCAATGACTCACCGAACAGGGGTTTAACTCATTGACACACAAGGTGTACAGAAGCTGTATATCTTGACTAAGGCTACTTTTGTTTAACCTTTCAAGTCACTGTTATGAGCATCAATTTCAGCCTCCTCTTCTACTTCAAGAAACCAGAGCACCACCAGACAGGCCCCGTGCCGATCTACCTGCGAGTCACCGTGGCCGGCAGGTGGGCAGAGCTGGCAACAAGTAGGGCTATTGAACCTGAAAGATGGGTTTCTATGCTGGTGCAAAATCCACTATGTTAATCTTATCTACAGAACTGCCTTTATAAATCAAGCTGCCTCTAGCAGGCAGCTTGATTTATCTATCATGAAGTGAAAGTAGTTTTACAGACGATTAAGCTCTTGCCAGCGGTAAATTGTTATTTTCCTATTCTTCTACTAGCAAGCATATGGATACTTTCTATTGAAAATTAGAGTATTACAAATGATATTTATAAGTGTAAATATATTATATTTAGGCATAGGCCTGCCTAGGTAATAAAGTTCGGCAGCCACCTAGGCTGTGTCTGCAAAATGGGGTTTAGTTCAAGTTGCTGTGGTTGTGGTAATTGGAGGGGAAATAGCAGGTGAGTCACGGCAGGTACGAGTTAAGTCAACGCCAGTGGGAGCTGATACAAGAGGAGCTGCCGCGGCCCGTAATGCGGGAAGACAGCAAGGGCAGGCCCAGCCGGCCGGACAGGGAGCTGCTCAACGGCATGTTCTGGATTCTGTGCTCGGGCAGCCCCTGGCGGGACTTGCCCGACAGGTACGGCCCCTGGCAGACGGTGTATGACAGGTTCCGGAAATGGCAGCAGCAGGGCGTGTTTGAGAAGATACTCCAAAAGCTCAGGCTGCGCCTGCAGCAGGATGAGTACCTGGCCTTAACACCTGGTTTGTGGACACCACCGTCAACAGGGCGCACAAGGCCGCGGCGGGGGCTAAAAAAAAGAAGGCCAGGCCCTAGGCGGGTCCCGGGGCGGCTTCTCGACCAAGGTGCACCTTTCGTGCTGCGGCAGGGGCTTTCCCGCTGCAGGTGCGCCTGACCGGCAGGCCGGCGAGGCCCCCCAGCTGCTCGGGCTCCTGGCGCTGGAGGAGAGAAAGCCTAAGGCAGTGGTGGCGGACAAAGGCTACGACAGCCGGCTTATCCGGAAGGCCCTGCGGGAGCAGCTGATACAGGCCCAGATACCCGAGAGGGACCTTGCCGAGGGAAACAGGCGCAGAAGAAAGGGCAGACCACCTAAAGTGAGCAAAGAGCTGTACGGCCAAAGGAACATCATCGAAAGACTCTTTGGCAGGCTCAAGGAAATGAGGCGGTTTGCCTGCCGGTTCGCTAAACTCGCTGACAGCTGTTTGGCTCTCGCTCAATTCGCTTTCATGCGAATCTGCCTCAAACCTTATTTTTCAGACACACCCAGTGCGATGTGTAGAAGCTGAGGGTGAATTTTCTATATCCCATACTGTAAGGGGCAGGGCGTGCTGTAGGAAAAGCTTTATTTTGAATAAGAGCATTGTTAGAGCTAGGGTGAATATCCCTTTAACTGCAGAGATGTCTATATGTCAAGATAAGATATAAAATAGTGATGCGCTGCTGCTCAAGAGGCGATAAAGGTAGTGCTGTTTATCTTTAACCTTTTTATCTAATGAGAAGAAGTGAATTTTTAAAATTCAGCCTGTTAGGTGCAGCAGCTCTTGCAAGCGGGACCTCCGCCTTGGCTGGAAGTCCTCCTGCTGCGCAAAAGGCAGCCAAAGCCTTCAACCTGAACTACGCCCCTCACTTTGGGATGTTCAAAGAGTCGGCTGGTGACGACATCATAAGACAGCTCCGGTTCATGAAGGACCAAGGCTTCACTGCCCTGGAAGACAATGGCATGATGGGCCGCTCGGTAAGCGATCAGGAGAAGATAGGCAATGAGCTCGCCCGCCTGGGCATGACCATGGGCGTGTTTGTGGTGGATAAGGGAGGAAACTCCCAAAACACCCTGGCGGCGGGAAAGCAGGAGCACATCGATATATTCCTGAACGGGTGCAAGCGGGCTGTGGAGGTGGCCAAGCGCGTGAACGCAAAGTGGGTGACCGTGGTGCCCGGCGACTTTGAGCGAAGCCTGCCCATTGGCGTGCAGACCAGTCATGTGATCGAGGCCTTGCGAAGAGGGGCGGAAATTCTGGAACCGCACGGCATCGTGATGGTGCTGGAGCCACTCAGTGATACGCCCAATTTGTTTCTGCGTACCTCCGATCAAACCCATATGATCTGCAAGGCGGTAAATAGTCCTTCCTGCAAAATTCTGTACGATATCTACCACATGCAGAGAAACGAAGGCCACCTGATTCACAATTTGAACCTGACATGGGATGAGATTGCCTATATACAGGTAGGGGACAACCCGGGCAGAAAAGAGCCTACCACCGGAGAGATCAATTACAAGAATGTGTTTAAGCACATCTACGAAAAAGGCTTCAAAGGCGTGGTGGGCATGGAGCACGGCAATGCAAGGAAAGGGAAGGAAGGTGAAGCAGCTCTTATAAAAGCATATAGGGAGGTTGATAACTTTAAGCAGGCCTGACAAGCAGCCTTCCCCTATAAAAGCTGCTGAAAACTAATATGGTCAGGGTGATTCCGCTTAAACCACCCTGACCGTATTCGTTTTCTGTGTATCTGAGGAATGTTACTTCATAAGCTTCGTAAAGCCCGCGGTAGCGGTGTCGGCCACCGAGCCGTCTGTTTTACGGTATATGAAATAAGCCTCCAGCTTTTTGTGGCGGTTTACAAAGTCGAAGGCTTTCTTCAGGCCCATCCCCATCAGCGCATTGTCATAGGCATCGGCTGTCATGGCATCGCCGGCCAGCACCGTTACGCTGATCAGCTCGTTGTCTAAAGGATAACCGGTTTTGGGGTCTATCAGATGGGTGATTTTTCTAGAGCCGCTCTGGTAAAACTTTCTGTAATTGCCGGAGGAGGTGATAGCCCCTGTCTCCATTCTAACTATTTTCTGGATAGGATAGGGATCGTTAGGATTGTTAGCAGCCGGCCCCTCAATTCCGATGGACATCGGCTTTCCGTCAGGCTTACGACCCTTCACCCGTATCTCACCGCCCAGCTCTACCAGGTAATTTCTGATGCCTTTCTTCTCCAGGAAGTTTGCCAGCACATCTACGGTATAGCCCTGAGCAATGCCATCTACGTCTATGAGCACACAGGGAACGGCTTTCTGTAGATGGCCTTTTTGCAAGCGTATCTTATGGGCCCCGACACACTGCAGCAAAGCTTGTATAGCGGCTGAATCGGGTAGCCCGGAGGCAGGCGCTGCCCCAAAGCCCCAAGCCTGCACCAATGGCTGCACAGTGATATCAAAGGCGCCACCAGTCTTTTTAGAGACCTGCTGCGCCTTTTTAACCACCTTCTGGAGATGCCTGTCTGTCTGTAGCCCGGACGCAGAGCGGTTAAACTGGCTTATCAGCGAGTATGGCTTATAGATGGAAAGCGAACTGTCGATTTGCGCCAGTAGATAGGTTACCTGCTCCTTTGATATGCTGCTGTCTTTGGCGTAGTAGGTTATCTGGTATGTGGTTCCCTGGGCGAAGCCCCTGATGTGAAACGGTTTTAGCTCAGGTTGTTTGGTTAACGCAAGAAGTGGGATAAACAGGCACAGCAACAGAAATCGCATAGATATAACAATGGTACTGGAACACTAGCAGCAGGAAGGCCATAAATGCCTGTAACACTTCTCCTGCATGGGAAAATTGAAAGAGATTGCCCCATCACCAGTTCTATATGCTTGCCACGGCAGCCTTGGTATATGTAACAATCTCTTTATTGCCAACAAATTAGCAGTTTGTTAGATTACTTTTGTTTTGCCCGGTATGGCAATAGGGTAAAACCCGTTTGCATCTGGCAGAACCTTGGGCAAAGCATCCCAGGCTAAGGTTTCCGGCATCAGGTCTACGTTTGAGTTCAGGGCATCCTCCCACTTTATCTCCTGGCCGGAGTAGGTCGCGTAGCGGCCCAGCAGGGAAGTCATGGTGCTGAGGGCTGAGCGCTCTGCATCCGCAAACTTATACTGGCCCGCCGCTATCGCAGCGAAAAGCTCGTCGTGCTCGGCCTGGTATGGGTTAGGGTCGTTCTTGCCGGCGTGGTCGTAGAGCACGTTCCCCTTGTAATCCCACAACTTGCCGCTGTTGTTGGCAGAAAGGTACACCCTGCCCTTTGTGCCCTGAAAGCTCTCATCCACCCGGTTTCTAGTTCCTTCGTAATGGCGGCACTGGCTTTGGATCACCGTGCCATCAGCATATAGAAACTCCACCGTGTGGTTGTCGAAAATCTCGCCGTATTCCTTTCCTGTTCGCTGGAAGCGGCTTCCGGTGCCCTGTGCTGAAACCGGGTAGCTGTTCTTCACCCAGTTGGCGATGTCTATGTTGTGCACGTGCTGTTCGGTGATGTGGTCTCCGCACAGCCAGTTGAAGTAGTACCAGTTGCGCATCTGGTACTCCATCTCCGTCTGGTTGGCTTCCCGGGGGCGCACCCACACGCCGCCGCTGTTCCAGTAAACCTGCCCGGATACAATGTCGCCTATTGCGCCGTCCTCAATGCGCTTAATCGTTTCGCGGTAATTGTTCTGGTAGCGGCGCTGTAAGCCTACCACCACGTTCAGCTTCTTGTTTTTCGCTTCCTCGGCGGCGGCAAGTACTTTACGGATGCCCGGTGAGTCTGTGGCAACAGGCTTCTCCATAAACACATGCTTGTTCTGCTTCACGGCCTCCTCGAAATGCATGGGTCTGAATCCGGGAGGGGCAGCAAGCAATACCACATCGGCCGCGGCTATCGCCTGTTTATATCCCTCAAATCCTACAAACTTCCTGCTCTCCGGCACATTGACCTTTGATTTTCCATATTTGCCAAACAGGCTCTTGTAGCTCTGGTCCAGACGGTCACGGAATGCGTCGGCCATCGCAACCAGCTTTACATCATACTTTGTTTCTAAAGCCTGGAAGGCGGCTCCTGTACCTCTGCCGCCACACCCGATGAGGGCAATTTTGATGGTGCCCCTGCCTGCTGCATACGCGCCTACCAGAGGAAGGCTGCTCAACATAGCCCCGCCAGCCAGTATAGCCGACGCCTTGAGGAACTCTCTTCGCTTATTTGAGTCGAAATCTTTCATGCTGATTCTTTATAGGATTAAGGATGGAGAACAAAAATCAATAGTCGGGAGTAGGTTGCTGGTTGTAGTAGGCATCAATTTCAGCCTGAGATGGCGGGTTCACAGGGCGCACGAGGCGGAGGCCAACGAATGGTGCCTCAGGGAACCACCAGTTGCTCTTGGGTATCTGCGGGTCAATGCGCTTCCAGCTTGGGTCCGAACCCTCCCGGTTGGCCGAGCGCAGCGAGGCAGCCTCATCCTCAAAGGAGCCTCCTCTAATGACATGGGGGTAAAGTTTCTCGGGCTTGGCAACCGGGTTTGCGGTGGCTTTGCCTTTAAACTTTTTGTAGAAATCTGGAATATACTGGTCTATCGTCCATTCGGCTACGTTGCCGTGCATGTCAAACAGGCCCCAGGCGTTGGGCTTTTTGCTGCCTACCGGGTGCGTTGCCTTGTTGCTGTTGGCCTGGTACCACGCATATTCGTCAAGTGTAGATGGGTCGTCGCCGAAAGAATACGCTGTCTGGGAGCCTGCCCTGCAGGCATATTCCCATTCGGCTTCGGTAGGCAGCCGGTAGAAGACGCCGGTGCGGGCATATAGCCATTTGCAAAACTGGATGGCGTTATACTGCGTCATGCCTACGGCGGGATGATTTTCCTTCCCCATGCCAAAAGTCATGTCCAGGTACGGCTTGGTGGGGCGTGCTACGGCATCCACTTCAGCGCTGACAGCGCCGTTGCTCTGCGTGAGTTCATAATCCTTATATACAAACGGCTCAAAGATATCCCACGTCACTTCGTATTTGCCTATCCAGAAGGGGTCAATTTTTACCGGGTGCTGCGGCCCTTCGTCTGCTTCTCTTTCCTGCTCGCCGGCGGGACTTCCCATCATGAACTCGCCTCCGGGTATGGCCACCATATCAAACTTCAGGTTCGTTCCGGAAATTTCCTGCGTATAGGACTGCTTGCTGCTTTGCTGCGAGTGAGCGGGATGGAGGGCAAGGGTGAGGCATGTAAGCCCGGATAAGAGGATATGAAAGGGCAGTTTTGAGAGATTCATTCCAGCTATTTTTGTTTCTCTTAAGTATGATGAGGACAGTGCAGAACTCAGGCACTGTCCTGTGAAATCTAAAAATCTTATTTTTATGTGGCTGCTACGCAAGCTGCCAATTGTTTTGGAGTGTTTTATGTATGACTTAAACAAAGTAAAGAAGCCTTTACGACCACACATAATAAATACAAAAATGGCTTAACTAAGGCTTATTGTCAATTTTAGGATAAATTTTGAGATTAACAACAAATGGCGCTACTAATATAGGAGTTACGCATAGTTTTTAATGAACATTAGTTGCGCTTTCCGGAACAGCCTTCACTGTAGGGCGCAGACCTCCCCGATGGTATTGTCGTGGGGGCACCCAGGCGAATCTCTGACAGCCACCTAGGCTGTGTCTGCAAAATGGGATTTAGTTCAAGTTGCTGTGGTTGTGGTAATTGGAGGGGAAATAGCAGATGAGTCACGGCAGGTACGAGTTAAGTCAACGGCAGTGGGAGCTGATACAAGAGGAGCTGCCGCGGCCAGTAAGCAGGGAAGACGGCAAGGGCAGGCCCAGCCGGCCGGACCGGGAGCTGCTCAACGGCATGTTCTGGATCCTGTGCTCGGGCAGCCCCTGGCGGGATTTGCCCGACAGGTACGGGCCCCTGGCAGACGGTGTATGACAGGTTTCGGAAATGGCAGCAGCTAGGCGTGTTTGCGCGCATCCTCAAGAAGCTACGGCTGCGCCTGCAGCAGGACGGGTACCTGGACCTGAACACCTGGTTTGTAGACGCCACCGTCAACAGGGCGCACAAGGCCGCGGCGGGGGCTAAAAAAAAGAAGGCCAGGCCCTAGGCGGGTCCCGGGGCGGCTTCTCCACCAAGGTGCACCTTTCGTGCTGCGGCAGGGGCTTTCCCCTGCAGGTGCGCCTGACCGGCAGGCCGGCGAGGCCCCCCAGCTGCTCGGGCTCCTGGCGTTGGAGGAGAGAAAGCCCAAAGTGGTGGTGGCCGACAAAGGCTACGACAGCCGGCTTATCCGGAAGGCGCTGCGGGAGCAGCTGATACAGGCGCAGATACCGGAAAGAAGCCTGCCTGCGTGAAACAAGTGCAGAAGAAAGGGCAGACCACCTAAAGTGAGCAAAGAGCTGTACGGCCAAAGGAACATCATCGAAAGACTCTTTGGCAGGCTCAAGGAAATGAGGCGGTTTGCCTGCCGGTTCGCTAAACTCGCTGACTGCTACCTGGCTTTCGTTCAACTGGCCTTTATGCGTATCTGCCTCAAACCTTATTTTTCAGACACACCCAGTGCGATGTCGGTATTTCGTGTCGGGAATCAGAAATGCGGATGCAGCGGCAGGCTATCCTTGAGCAAGGTGCCTATGCGCATGGATTCTATTAATATAGTAGAGCCATTCTAATGGCTACTGTAGCTCCCTTAAATAGAGACACAAAAATGGGGCTATGATAAAGCCCCATTTGCATTAGTCATATTTGCTCCCACTAGGTGAGAAGTATAAACCACCAACCTGCAGGTATTAGGAATCATTTGCTTAAAATCCTGGCAAAGTGATTGTCGAGGTGGTTACGCATGCCGTTGCGCAGCATCTCAGCGGAGCCATGCTCGATGATGTCTACCAGGCCTTTATGCGAGACAAACTTACGTACGGGAACATTCATGTTTAACAGGCCACTGCGGTTCACGTAGTCAAAAACTGGCAGCAGCATGTTCTGAAACTTCTTTAAGGTGGTATTACCGGATATTTCATAGAGCTTGCCGTGGAAAGATATCTCGTGCTGCACCTGGAAAATCGTTGAATCAGAGAGATCTGGCTCGTTCGCTACGATTTCTTTCAGTTCCTCAATGTCTTCTTTGGTTACGCGCTCCATGATAAAGTCTGCCATGCCGATCTCCAGTACCAGGCGTAGCTCAAAAACCTCGCGAAGCGTTGCGTTATCGAGCACCTGAGGTATCAGACGCTTTTCGAGCATAGACAGAAGGTCAGGGTTGGTAATAACGGCACCCCGGTGTTTCTTAGACTCTATCAGGCCTATCATCCGCAGGCGCAGCAAAGCTTCTCTTATCACGGTGCGGCTGACGCCCAGGGTAGCGGCTAGTTCCATCTCCTTCGGGATAGCGTCTCCCACTTTGAGGTTCTGCTGCACCAGCAGCTCAAGTAAGTTCATTTCTACTTTATCTACCAGAGAGCTTGTGTCGATGGTACCTAATTTGTTAAAAGGAGACTCCATGCTTGTGCCTTATATGTCTAACTTAAGTTTGTTAATAGTCAATCTACAAAGTTACTGGAAGTAATGTAAAGTTGTTTTAAGAAAAAGTTACGTATTTTTTTTGGATTTAAGATAAAGTAAGCTATGTTTATTATGTCATACATAAACCATCAACCTTAACCTCTCACCTTATGAAACTTAAACCATTACTCAGGCTCTTCCTCTGGGGAGTATGTCTGCTCATGGCTCCCCAACTATTTGCCCAGGGGACGACAGTCAGCGGGCGGGTAATTTCTTCTGAAGATAAGCTGCCACTGATCGGGGTAAGCCTAAATGTAAAAGGTACAGACCGTGGCACCCAGACAGATGTAGAAGGGGCCTTTACCATTCGCGCGTCGGAGGGCGAGGTGCTCGTAATACGATATCTCGGTTTTGAGTCGCGCGAAGTAATTGTACAGAATAGTGCACAGGTACTGGAAATCGCGCTGTCGCCAGCCACTGCCAAGCTTGGCGAGGTGGTGGTAGTGGGCTATGGAACTCAAAGCCGCGAAACCCTAACCAATTCAGTGGCAAAGCTGGATCAGGAAGTACTGGCCAGTACGCCACGCGCCAACGTGGCCACTGCCTTACAGGGTACTGTTCCTGGGGTAAGGGTCGTAAACAGAACTGGGCAGCCTGGGGCGGCGCCATCTATTTTGCTACGCGGTGGGGCCTCCATTAATAGTCCTGGGGAGCCGCTGGTTATCGTGGATGGCGTGATCAGGTCACTCAATGATGTTCCTGCAGACAACATAGCTTCTGTAGAGATTCTGAAAGACGCCGCTTCAACAGCTATCTACGGTGCCAGGGCGAACAATGGGGTTATCCTGGTTACCACCAAGCAGGGAAAAGCCGGCACGGCGCAGGTGACCTATAAATATACCGGTGGCTATAATAAAAGAAGAGAGGGGTATAATTACCTGGGGGCCAGGGATTATATCTACTATACCAGGCTGGGTTACCTGAACGCGGGCAGAACCTTAGCGCAGGCTAATTCATCCAGAGGTCTTGGGCTGTTAACGAATCCTGCTGATCTGGCCACCTTTGATATTCGCAAACTGGATGCCGAAAACAGAAGCCTGCTATCGCAGGGCTGGGAAGTAATGGCAGACCCGTACAACCCCACTGGTGATTCCATCATCTTCCGCGATCATGGGGGGGAAGTGGAGGATATTGTGTTTCGGGACACCTATACAAAAGAGCATTATGTAAATGTAATGGGTGGCAATGATAGGGGTAAATACTTTGCCAGCTTTGACTATTACGACGAGGAAGGCGTGATCGTAGGCTCTGGCTACAAGCGGTATGCTTTCGACGTGAATGGCTCCTATAAAGTGAAGCCGAACGTGGAGGTGGGTACTGGCGTTACACTCTCGACCTCCTCTCAGATCGGCACCGTAGGCGGTGAGGTAAACACCCTCTACAGAACCCTGGCTATCTGGCCAACTTTCAACCCATGGTTAGATGAGGCAAAAACACTACCCAACCCGGGGAACGGTTCGAGCGACGGTAACCCACTGTATTGGCTGAATAAGCGCGAGGTTGATGACGAGGTGAACCGTATCGTGGCTAACGCCTCCGTGAAGTGGGACATTTTGCCGGGCTTATACTTTAGGGGAACCGGTAACGGCTACTTGTACGAGAACCTGTTCCTGTCCTTTCAGCGCGCAACCCAAACGTATGCCAATATATTCGCCGCTAACCCGACTAGTAATACCAGCAGGACCTCCACCAATAGTTTTGACAGGACCTTCCAACAGCAGTATAACGGCCTGTTAAACTATACCACCACATTTGGGGCAAGACACAATATGGACGCCATGGTTGGTGCCGAGTATTTCGGAACAAAGGCAACCTTTATGCGTGTGCAGGGGCGAGATGCCCCAACGGATGATATTCCTACGGCAAACGCTTCTACCACCTTTGCCCCTGGTAGTAATACCAGTTCCATTTCAGAGTACCGTATTGCCTCCGCCTTCGGAAGGCTGAGCTATGATTACGATCAGCGCTACCTGTTCACGGCGGTATTTCGCCAGGACGCGGTTTCCAGCTTAGCTGAAGAAAACAGAGTGGGCTTTTTTCCAGGCATGTCAGCAGGGTGGAATGTGCACAAAGAAGCATTCTTTCAGAACGCCGGATTGGATAAGTATATCTCTACCTTTAAGCCACGGATCAGCTACGGCGTGAATGGCAACGTGGCCGGCCTGGGTCGGTATGAGGTGCAGGGGGTATATGGACTTCAGACAAACTATAATGGCAAGGCGGGCTTCCTGAACACCGCCTTCACAAATCCTGGCCTTCGCTGGGAAAAGAGTAAGACTATGGACGTCGGCCTGGACATAGGCTTCCTGAACGACAGAATCTCTATCATAGCCGATTATTTTGACAGAAGAACCAGCGATCTGCTGACCAACCTGGATCTGCCAGGCTACATAGGCTACGGTACTTTTAGAACCAACCTGGGTACCTTTCAGAACAAAGGCTTTGAGCTGACGGCCAATGCCGTTGCCCTTAGCTCGCCGGATGGGCTGAACCTGACTTTTGGCGCTAATGCTTCCTTTGTGAAAAATAAGATTCTCAAACTGCCTTTCAACGGGAATGAAAACAACAGGCAGGGCGGCCTGCAGGTATATGACCCCGCCTCGGGAGAGGTGATATGGGTGGGCGGCCTGCAAGAAGGCGGCACTCTGGGTGAAATCTATGGCTTCAAGCAGGTATCTATCTTTAAAGATGAGGCCGAAATAGAAAGGGTCGCTAACAACAGATATGACGCGATCGCCAAGATCACCGGGCCGGGCCTTCCTGAGGGTGTGGACGGACGCATCACCCCGGGCGACGTGAACTGGCTGGATGTGGACCGCAACGACACCATTGACACCAGAGACCAGGTGTACCTGGGCAACACTACCCCAAAATGGACTGGTGGTTTCTCCGCAAACTTATCCTATAAAGGCTTCTCGCTGTACAGCCGCTTCGAGTTTGCATTGGGGCATACTATCTACAATGACTTGGTGGCCAGAACGCTGGGTAACTACCAGGGAACCTTTAACTACATCGACCTGATAAAAGACGCCTGGTCGCCCACTAACACCGAGACTGACATCCCGAAGGTATACTTTGCCGATCAGGTGCGGGGCTCCAAGCAGAACTATACCAGAGCCAATAACGCTAATGGTACATTGAATGGTAATAACTCCCGCTTCTACGAGAAAGGCGACTACTTGGCCCTACGTGAGATCACGCTTTCGTATGATGTGCCGAGCGGATTAGTCTCCAAGACAAGGGTGCTGTCGCAGGCCAGGATTTACACCACTTTCGGCAATCTGTTTTATATCACTGAATTCACTGGCCCGACCCCGGAGCCACCGGTTGATTCAAGCGGTAGGATAACAGGTGTGTACGTGGGAACCTATCCTACGCCAAGGTCCGCTGTTTTGGGTGTTCAGGTTACGTTTTAAGGCTAGTAAACTGCTTAGATCATGAAAAAGAGTATCATATATTTTATTTCGCTCATCGGGACAGTAACGATGCTGGCAAGCTCCTGCTCTGATAAGCTGGATGTTGCACCGGTAAGCTCCATCAGTGACGCCAATTACTGGAAAACACCTGACCAGGTGGATGCTTTTGTGACAGGTGTTCATGCCAGGTTCCGAGGGCATAACGCAAACTTCCGGACATTGGGAGAGTTACGAGCGGACATATTTGGGCAGGATCCCGGTTCCAGCGCTTCCTTTACAGGTGCGGCCTCCCAAGGACTGGAGCGCCTTTGGCTGCAGGCCTTAGACCCTAATGATGCTGGTGTCAGTGGGTTCGGAGGGTTTTACTCCAACATCGCCCAGATTAATTTGCTCATCAGTAAACTCAACACCATTGATGTGGTGGCGCCTGCCACAAAGGATTACTACCTGGGCATTGCTTATGGGATGCGGGCCTTCTATTACTTTCAGATGTACAGAACCTGGGGTGATGTCGTGATACAGACAGAGCCTATCTCTACGATTGACGTGGCCAACCTGGCGAAGCCTGCCTCCAGTCAGGAAGAGGTGATGAAACTGATCAAGGCTGATATTGATAGCTCCAATGTTAATTTCGGAGAAAACTACACCTTCAGGGAAGGCAAGTCCTTATGGTCAAAATCAGCCACCCAGATGCTGAAGGCGGAGGTCTATCTGTGGACGGGCCACAGAGGCAGCGGAGCGGCAGACGCCCAGGTGGCGAAGAATGCCTTAACCGATATTCAGGCCAATGCGCCTGGGTTAAGCTTGCTTTCCAGCTTTTCGGATGTTTTCGCGGCCAATAGCAAAGGGAATGCAGAAATTATCTTCGCTAGTCGCTACCTGTTAAACGAGGCGACCCAGGGGATAGGCTCTTTTTTGCCAGCGACGGCGAGCCTTGCAAACTTCTACGACTCCTTGGAAAACCGGCAGTTTTCCGTTGCGGTGGATAACTGGGGGGGAGTGTTGCGCGTGCCTGTCAAGGTTTCCACCTTCAGGGCCTTTGACGACAAGGACAGCCGGAAGTGGACCACCATTCAGCCGGCCTACTCGAAAGTTGGGGGTAACTATGTCATCGCCGGGGCATTTGTGAAGAAGTTCCAGGGAGAACAGAACGCCGGCACGCGTCAGTACACCAATGATTTTCCTATCTACCGTTATGCGGATCTTCTATTGTTGCTGGCAGAAGCCAAACTGATCCTGGGCGAAGACCCTGCTGCTGAGATAAATGCAGTCCGCCAGCGAGCCTATGGCACTAACTACGATGCTGCGGTGCACGGTTATCCTAACCAGCCGGTTGATGCCAATCCACAGGAGGCTATTTTGAGGGAGCGCTTCTTCGAGTTCATATTTGAAGGGAAGCGTTGGTACGACCTGCGCAGAATGGGTGACAGCTTCGTTTATGCGCATACGACCCTCTCGCCGGAGGAGTCCTACAAGTTGCTTTGGCCTATCGACAGGGGATCTCTGACAGATAACAGAGCCCTGAAGCAGAATCCAGGATATCCTGAGTTCTAAACCAATCCAAGGGCGGTGGCGCAGGCCTTCCCTTATTTGTCAGGTGCAAGCCGAGTAGGCATGTCTGAGAGCATGATAGAAAAACAGCTGCCAGGAAGACAACATGCGTGCCATTCTGGAGGAGGGCCGGCGCTGGTGGTCGATCCGCAGAGCCGGAAACGAGTGGGTGTTTGCCTACGTGGACCAGGTATACCTGGCCCCGGGACAGGAGTACAAACTGCTGCCTATCTCGGTGGGCATGCTCAACTCCGACCCTAAACTGACACAGACGCCGGGGTATTAAAGCTTTGTTAAACTATAACCATATCGCGCATAGATGAAAGTAGCAATGAAAAGCATCCGCAGCTTGTCGTATTACCCCTTGCTCATAGGCCTTGTATGGTTGTTTGCATGTCAGTCGAAAGACCACATGGAAGTGCAGCCTATCAATAAGATAGAAGCCAGCAGGCTGGGGCCTTTTGTGGATACGGCAAATATAGCCAGGACTGTGCTCTTTGGTAATGACATTGAAGGGGTTAACTTCGTGCGTATTCCCGGGTTAGCTAAAACTAAGAAGGGAACCTTGATTGCTGTATGCGACGCAAGGGTAGAGACCAACAATGATTTGCCCAACAATATCGATTGCATCATTCGCCGCAGTAGTGATGATGGGAGAACATGGGGTGAGGTTCAGACAGTGTTGAATATGCCTGGAGAGGAAGGTGTAAGCGACCCTTCGATATTGGTAGACCAAGTAACCGGAACTATCTGGATATTCTTAAACTACAGCAAGGCAGGAGTTGGAGTCGGTACCTCCCAGCCTGGATATGGTGATGATACCATTCATATCTTGGCAGTAAGGAGTGATGATGATGGCCTGACCTGGTCTGAGCCAGTGGACATAACTCGGTCGGTAAAGGCTGAAGACTGGCGCTATGTTATCTCTTCTCCTGGCCATGGCATACAGTTGAAAGATGGTACACTTCTGCAAACAGGCTATTACGCTGTCCCGAATACGATCAGCAGGAACCCACGTGCCTTTGCTTTCTATAGCAAAGACCATGGCCGTACTTGGCAGAGAACAAAGCCTGTGGCACAGCGTGTAACAGAAGGAATGGCCGTACAATTGGAAGATGGACGTATCCTGATGAACATGCGCGGCCAAGTAAATGCAAGGGCTTTGTCCTACAGCAGCGACCTGGCAGGAGCCTGGAGTGCACTGGAGTATGACCAGACATTGGTTGAACCTGGCTGTCAAGCCAGCATTATCAAACTGCAGCATGGACCTGCAAAGGGCAAGGATTGGCTGGTTTTCGGGAATCCTGCCGCCACCACCCGTTCAAACTATACACTAAGGCTGAGTCTGGATGGGGGCAAATCATGGGTAAACTCCCTGCCTCTGTGGTCTCAGGGTGCTGGTTATTCTGATATAGTTGAGCTTAGTAATGGTGACCTAGGTGTACTTTATGAAAAATGGGGCGGCAGAGGATCGAAAGCAGTTCTTGAGTTTGCACGTGTACCAAAGCAGTTACTAATCGGTAAAAGCTTTCTGCCGGGCTCTGCTGCATCTCCCATAAATGACTAATATCGAAAGGTATTGTCTGGTACACTTTTCCTGTAGGATGGGGAGAATATACATTTACATACACATAAATTAGAATGATAAAACACTTACAGGGGCTCATCGCGGCTCCGTTTACGCCCATGCACGCTGATGGCAGCCTGAACCTGGCGCTGATCCCATCCTACTATAGCCTGCTGAAAACAAATGGGAATACAGGGGCCTTTATCTGCGGATCCACCGGGGAGGGCGTGTCGCTGACACTGGAGGAGAAGAAGCAGGTAGCCGAGGCCTGGGCCGAGGCTACCAAAGGCGACGATGACTTTAAGGTGATCACGCTGGTGGGCGGCACCTGCCTGCAGGATGCCATCGACCTGTCGCGGCACGCGCAGCGTATCGGCCTGTACGCCGTGTCGTTTACGGCCCCTTCCTACTTTAAGCCCGCCTCGGTGCAGGTGCTGGCCGAGTGCTGCAAAGCGGTGGCTGATGCTGTGCCGCAGATGGCCTTCTATTACTACCACATTCCGGTGCTGACGGGGGTGGGTTTCCAGATGATAGACCTGCTCAGAGAGGTGGAGGGAAGCATCCCTAACTTTGCGGGCATCAAGTATACGCACGAGGATTTCATGGATTTCCTGTCCTGCCTGCGCTTCAGCAACGGCAAGTACGACATGCTGTGGGGCCGCGACGAGAACCTGCTGTCTGCCCTGGTACTGGGGGCCAAGGGCGGTGTGGGCAGCACCTACAACTATGCCGCCCCGCTCTACACCAGCTTGATAGAAGCCTTTGAGCAGGGCGACCTGGAGAAGGCCCAAGGCCTGCAGCAGCAGTCCATCGATATGATCCGCCTGCTGGGCAAGTATGGCGGCATTGCCACCGGAAAAGCCTACATGAAACTGATCGGCCTCGACTGCGGCGCGTTCCGTCTGCCAGTCCGCAACATGGGTACAGCGCAGTTCCAGTCTTTTAAAGAGGATGTGGCCGCACTGGGTTTTGACGAATACTGCTCCCGCGCACCTGAAACGAAATTTGCCTAACACAGTCTGATGAAAAGTATCCTGCCAACACTTCTTTTTCTACTCGCCTTTACCGTGGGCCGGGCAGAACAGCAAAAGCCTAATAACCTGGAGTGGTCTGTTGCTGCCACACTTCCTGCCTCTCCCGGGCAGGCAGTGCAGCCGGGCCTGGCCGGTCCGGTGGGGGGCGTGCACAACAACGCGCTGCTGCTGGGCGGTGGGGCCAACTTCCCGGAGGGCATGCCCTGGGAGGGAGGAAAGAAAAAGTATTGGCAGGATATTTTCGTCTTGCTGAAGGACGGGCAAGGCAAGTATAGCTGGCACGACAAAACCTTTCAGCTGCCGCAGCCGCTGGCCTACAGCGCCAACGTGGCCACCCCACAGGGTGTGGTAAGTATAGGCGGGGAGAATGAGCAGGGCATCCAGAACACGGTACTGCTGTTGCAGTGGAACCCCGCCTCCAAAGATGTGAAGGTGGAGGCGCTGCCGGCACTGCCGCTGCCCCTCACCAATGCTGCCGCAGCCGTCATCGGCAACCAGGTTTACGTGGCAGGCGGCGAAACCACGGGCAAGGCCAGCAACGGCTTTTACCGCTTAAACTTATCCTCACTTTCCAAAGGCTGGGATCAACTGCCGGAGCTGCCAAAAGCACTGTCGCATGCGGTGGCGGTGGTGCAGTCCAACGGCGAGTACCCGGCTTTATACCTGATTGGCGGCAGGGCCAGAACCGAGTCCGGCGTGAGCGAACTCTATGGCTCTACTTTCCGCTACGATCCGAAAAAGAACAACTGGAAACAACTTAGCAACATCTCCGACGGCAAGGGCAACGAAACAACGCTCTCTGCCGCTACCGGCGTTATCACCGGGGCCAACTACATCCTTGTCTTCGGGGGCGACAAAGGCAATGTCTTCACACAGATAGAGCAGCACAACGCCGCCATCGCCCGCACCACCGACGAGGCCGAGAAGGCAAGGCTGGAGGCTTCGCGCCTGGCCCTTCAGACCCAGCACGAGGGCTTCAGCAAAGACATTTACCTCTACAACACTGTTACCGACGCCTGGACTAAGTCCAGCGAGCTGCCTTATGCGCCCGTTACCACCTTTGCCACCCGCTGGGACAACGACATCCTGATCCCTTCCGGCGAAATCAGGCCGGGGGTGCGCACGCCGGAGGTGCTCAAAGGCAATCTCGCGCCACAGCATTACTTCGCCTGGCTCGACTACGTGGTCGTGGTGTTATACTTGCTGCTGATGGTGGGCATTGGCATGTGGACCTCCCGCAACCAAAGCACCACTGACGACTACTTCCGCGGCGGGCAGCGCATACCGGGCTGGGCCGCTGGCCTGAGCATCTACGGCACACAACTCAGCGCCATCACCTTCATGTCCATCCCGGCCAAGACATACGCCACGAACTGGAACTACTTTATACTTCAGATGACCATTATCCTGGTCATTCCGGTTATTACCACCTACTTCATTCCGTTTTACCGCAAGTTGCAGATAACCTCGGCTTACGAGTACCTGGAGAAGCGCTTTAACTACGTGGCGCGCGCCCTGGCCTCGTTGCTCTACATCATGCTGCAGCTCGGTCGCCTGGCCATCGTGCTCCTGCTGCCGAGCCTGGCGCTTACCCTGGTGACAGGCATTAACGTGAACCTGTGCATCCTGCTGATGGGCATAATTACAATCTTTTATACCATGAAGGGCGGCATTGAGGCCGTGGTATGGACGGACGTGGCGCAGGTGGTTATACTTTTAGGTGGCGCCCTGGTGTGCCTGGTGATGATCCCATTCCAGTTGGAGGCCGATGCCAGCACGATCTGGCAAACTATCCAGCAAAACGAGAAGCTCAATATTATCGACCTCACTTTCAGCTTTAATGAGCCCACGCTGTGGGTGGTAGTGCTGGGTGGCCTGGCTATCAACGTGATCTCCTATGGTACTGACCAATCGGTGGTGCAGAAATACCTGACCACAAAAAACGAGGCGGAGTCGAAGAAAAGTATGCGTTTGGGTGCCTGGATGGCGCTGCCTTCGGCTATCATCTTCTTCTCGATCGGAACCATGCTGTACCTGTTCTTCCGGGAGCACCCGGAGAAGGTGAACTACCAGCTGCAAAGCCAGGACGCTATCTTCCCATGGTATATCGTAACGGAGCTTCCGGCGGGCATCACCGGCCTATTGATTGCCGCCATATTCGCAGCGGCCATGTCTACCCTGAGCAGCAGCATGAACTCGGTGACCACGGCCATCATCACCGACTTTTACAGGCGTTTTGTGCCGACCAAGTCAGACAAGAGCTACCTGAGCACCGCCAAGTACATCACCCTGACGATAGGCGTGGTGGGCACCTCGCTGGCGCTGGTGATGGCACAATGGGGCATCTCCTCGCTCTGGGACCAGTTTAACACTATACTTGGCCTGTTCACCGGCGGCCTGGGCGGCTTGTTCGTGCTGGGTATTTTCACCAAGCGCGCCAACGCCAAAGGGGCCATCACAGGGCTTCTGCTAAGCGGGCTGGTGCAGTTTTATATCAGCCAGTACACCAACATCAACCTGCTGCTCTATGCCTTCACCGGGTTGGCATCCTGCGTGACGTTCGGGTACCTGTTCAGCCTGCTTTTCGGCGGCCAGGAGCGCGAGCACGAGGGCCTGACGATCTATGAGAGCGAGGCGCAGCGCAGCAAGGTGAGGGAGAAGGTGATGTAAGTATAAATCATAGTCTTTTAAAGTATAAACACAAGTATAAAGCGGCGCTGAAAGTCGCAGCAAGTATAAAACACAAAGTATAATGACTAGAGCCAAAGGTATCCTGTGCTGCCTGTTGCTGGTGCTTTTCTGTAGCGTGAGCTGCACCAGAAGCGTAAACAAATCGGTTCCCGCAGTGAGCGGGATAAGTATAACGAGTACTGCCCCGGCCGTGCCTGTGCTGCGGGGCACGGAGCATAACCCGGTGGTGCGCGTAACGATGTACGTGCCGGCGGGCGGCGAAAGTATAAATTTCCAAAGTATAAAAGGCCGGCTCAACAGCACAGCCCTGCAGGATGTGGAGAAACTGGATGTATACTTTACAGGCTCTGAGGCGCTGTTCAAAACCGATAACCTGGTAAAGTCTATCCGGCCGACGACAGAGGAGTTTGAGGTGCCGCTGCGCATTCAGGCCAAGCCGGGCAAGCACTACATCTGGTTCAGCGTCACCCTGAAGGAGACGGCCAACATCGACAACAAAGTGGCGTTGCACGCTACCCAACTGACAGACGCGGCTGGCAAAGTATACCCTGTAGCAGAGGATGGCACGGAGCATACCAAACGCATGGGCATTGCCCTGCGCAAGGCCGGCGAGGACGGCTCGCACACCTACCGCATCCCGGGCATCGCCACCACCGACAAAGGCACCCTGATTGCCGTGTACGACATCCGCTACGACAACGCCCGCGACCTGCCGGCCAACATCGACGTGGGCATGAGCCGCAGCACCGACGGCGGCAAAACCTGGGAGCCGATGAAGATCATCATGGACATGGGCGAGCCGCACGAAAACAACGGCATCGGCGACCCATCCATCCTTTTTGACCCCGCCACCGGCAAAATCTGGGTGGCGGCGCTGTGGAGCAAGGGCAACCGTTCCATTGCCGGTTCCGGCCCCGGCCTCTCGCCGGACGAGACAGGGCAGTTTGTGCTGGTGAGCAGCGACGACGACGGTAAAACCTGGTCGGAGCCGTACAGCATCACCGAGCAGATCAAGAACCCCGACTGGCGCATCTACTTCAACGGTCCCGGCAACGGCATCGTGATGCAGAACGGCACACTGGTGTTCCCGTCGCAGTACTGGGATGAGAACAAGATGCCGCACTCTTCGGTCATCTACAGCCAGGATAACGGCAAAACCTGGAAGAGCGGCATCGGCGCAAAGGCCAACACCACCGAGAGCCAGGTAGTAGAAACTACACCCGGCACCCTGATGCTGAACATGCGCGACAACCGCGGCCGCTTCCGCTCCGTGGCCACCACCACCGACCTGGGCCAGACCTGGGTAGAGCACCATACGTCCTACAGCGCCCTGCCGGATCCGGTGTGCATGGCCGGTTTCATCAAAGCCGACGTGAGCACGAAGAATGGGAAAGAGGAAGTTCTTTTCTTCAGCAATGCCGCCACGTCCTACGGCCGCTATGACATCACGCTCAAAGCCAGCACCGACCTGGGCGAGACCTGGCCCGCGGCCAACGCCCTGCTGGTAGACGAGCGCGGCACGTACGGCTACTCGGCCCTCACCAAAATCGACGACAACACCATCGGCCTGCTCTACGAGGGTGTGCGCGAGTTATACTTTGTGCGCATTCCGGTAAGTGAAGTGCTAAACTAGAAAACGGCGATACACCTGCCCGGCTATACTTTCGGGCAGGTGTATTGTATTCATATCTGCCATGACGCGTTTCCTACTACTTTTTATCGCTTTTATACTTGCTATACCCGGGTATTCGCAGCAAGCCACGGCCCGGCTGAAAGTAGCCTGTATTGGCAACTCCGTAACCTACGGCTACGGAATCGAAGACAGAGAGCAAAAGGCTTATCCGGCGCAGCTCCAGCATTTGCTCGGGCCAAAGTATGAAGTAGGTAATTTCGGGTTGAGCGGGGCTACGCTGCTGCGGAAGGGCCACCGGCCCTATACCCAAACCCAGCAGTACCAGGATGCCCTTGCCTTTGAGCCTGACATTGCCGTTATCCACCTGGGCCTCAACGATACCGATCCGCGCAACTGGCCCAACTACCGCGATGAGTTTGCCGCAGACTACTACCACCTGATAGACACGCTGCGGGCCGTGAACCCGGAAGTACGCATCCTTATCTCCCGGCTCACGCCCATCTTCTCGGGGCACCCGCGCTTTGCGTCCGGCACCCGTGACTGGTACTGGCAAATTCAGGAGCTGATACCTGTCATCGCTGAAAACAGAAACGTGGAGCTGATGGACCTGCACACCCCGCTCTACAGCCGCCCTGACCTGTTTCCGGACGAGCTGCATCCCACTGCCGAGGGTGCGGGCATTATAGCGAAAACCGTGTTCGGGCACCTGACAGGCAAGTATGGCGGCTTAAGGTTGGCGCCCGCTTTCTCCGACCACATGGTGCTTCAGCAGCAAATGCCGGTTCCGGTGCAGGGCATTGCCGATGCCGGGCAGGAGGTAACCGTGCGGTTTAACGGAACGGAGGTAAAGACCAACCCCGGCCCTGACGGGAAATGGAAAGTCATACTTCCGCCTCAGAAAGCAGGAGGGCCGTTTCAACTGCAGGTTTCTACTCAGGATAAAAGTATAAGTATAAACGATGTGCTGGTGGGGGAGGTATGGCTGAGCTCCGGGCAGTCGAACATGGCTTTTCCGCTGGCAGCGGCCCAGGGTGGGAAAGAGGAGCTGCGGCAAGCGCAGCAGCTTTCAAACGTTCGCCTGTTAAACCTGAAGCCGCTTGCCGAAACGGGTAATTTCGCCTGGGACTCGCTCACGCTGCACCAGGTAAACCAACTGGCCTACTTCTCGGGCTCCTGGCAGCGGGCCGACTCAGCGACGGCAAGGGATTTCTCGGCGGTGGCCTATTACTTTGGCAAGCAATTGCAGGAGGAGCTAAACGTGCCTATCGGACTGATACAGGTAGCTGTGGGCGGCTCTACCACCGAGTCGTGGATTGACCGCTATACGCTGGAGCACCACCCGCAGCTGGTGCACATGCTGCATAACTGGCGCAAGTCGGATTTTGTGATGGGCTGGGCCCGGGAACGAGCCGGCGTAAACGTGCAAGCCGCAAAAGCAGTAAAGCAGCGCCATCCCTACGAACCGGCTTATAACTACGAGGCAGGCATTGCCCCGCTCATCGGTTTTCCTATTAAAGGCGTGATATGGTACCAAGGCGAGAGCAACGCCCACAACATCGAGCTACATGAAGAACTGTTTAAGACACTGGTGAACAGCTGGCGCGAGAAATGGGGCTATGATTTCCCCTTCTACTACACGCAGCTCTCCAGCATCAACCGCCCCAGCTGGCCGCACTTCCGCGACAGCCAGCGCCGCCTGTTCTCGCAGGTAGACAACACCGGCATGGCCGTCACAAGCGATGTTGGCGATGCGCAGGACGTGCACCCGACGCAGAAGAAGCAGGTAGGGGAGCGGCTGGCGGCCTGGGCCCTGGCTAAAACCTACGGCAAGCGCTTACCCTACAGTGGTCCGCTGTTCAAGGAGGCGCAGTTCTCGGGCAACCAGGCTGTCTGTACGTTTGAGCACGGCAAGGGACTGCAGGCTAGCGACGGCGCGACCCTCCGCGGCTTTGAGGTAGCGGGCAGCGACAGGATATTCAGAGCGGCCAAGGCCGAGGTGCGGGGTAACAAAGTATGGGTGTCTTCGGAGGAAGTGCCTGCGCCGAAGTACGTGCGCTACGCCTGGGAGCCTTACACGACGGCCAACCTTGTTAATAAAGCGGGCCTGCCAGCCTCTACGTTCACCTCAACCAAGTAAAAAATCTCCCGATATGGAAGCCAATCATACAAAAGACCTGAACTACTACAAAGATTTCTACAAAAGCCAGCTTCTGAACGACACCGTACCGTTCTGGTTCCCGCGCTCTATCGATGAGGAACATGGTGGTTACCTCCTCATGCGCGATGCGGATGGCAGCCTGCTGGACGATGACAAGGCCGTCTGGATACAGGGCCGCGCCGCCTGGCTACTGGCGACGCTGTATAACACCGTAGAGCAAAGGCCGGAGTGGCTCGTAGGCGCCAAGAAAGGCATCGACTTTCTGCGCCAGCACTGCTTCGATACCGACGGACGCATGTTTTTCCACGTGACACGTGATGGTAAGCCTATCCGCAAGCGTCGCTACTTCTTCTCCGAGACTTTTGCCGTGATTGCCTTTGCCGCCTACGCCAAAGCCAGCGGCGATGAGGAGATTGCCCGGGAAGCCCGTGAGTTGTTTGGCAAGTGCCTGGAGTATGCTACCACGCCAGGTTTGCTGCCAGCCAAGTATACCGATACGCGCCCATCTAAGGGTATTGGCGTGCCGATGATCCTGATGAACACGGCCCAGCAGCTGCGTGACACTATCGGCGACGAGCGCTGCGACGAGTGGATCTCCAAGTGGATTGCTGAAATTGAACGCGACTTTGTAAAAGACGACATCCGTTGCGTGATGGAGCAGGTGGCCCCTGACGGTAGCATCATCGACCACATCGACGGCAGAACCCTGAACCCGGGCCACGCGATTGAAGGCGCCTGGTTTATACTGTATGAGGCCCGCTACCGCAACAACGACCCGCAGCTGATTGACCTCGGTTGCCGCATGCTCGACTACATGTGGGAGCGGGGCTGGGACAAAGAGCACGGCGGGATTTTATACTTCCGCGACGTGTACGGCAAGCCCGTGCAGGAGTACTGGCACGACATGAAGTTCTGGTGGCCGCAAAACGAGACCATTATTGCCACGCTGCTGGCCTACCTGATGACGGGAAACCAGAAGTATGCCGACTGGCACCAGCAAATCCACGACTACGCCTACAGCCACTTCCACGACAAGGAACACGGCGAATGGTTCGGTTACCTGCACCGCGACGGCAGCCTGTCCAACGGCTCCAAAGGCAACCTCTTCAAAGGCCCCTTCCACCTGCCGCGCCAGGAATGGTACTGCTGGCAAGCCCTGGAAGCCTTTCTATAAATTTTGAATGAGTGCTTGAGTGAATGTGTGAATGATCATCTCAGACCACTCAACTTTCTAACCTTCTAACTTTCTAACTCCAGCGCCGCAAGGTGTTGCGGCGCTACAACTCTTAAACTCTTTAACTCTATAACTATAATGTTTAGATTACTACTTACCGTCTCCTTTCTTTTTACCGCACTTTTCGCGCAAGCCCAAACCACCGACGTGCCGGTGTTTGTCTCCGGCCAGGAGGGGCATAAATCCTACCGAATTCCGGCTATCATTGACCTGCCAAACGGCGACATACTGGCCTTTGCAGAGGGCAGGGTGCATGGCGCAGCCGACTTTGGCGATGTGAACATCGTGCTGAAACGCAGCTCAGACAAGGGCAAAACCTGGTCGGCACTGCAGACGGTGGTGGATTACGACACCCTGCAGGCAGGCAACATGGCTCCCGTGGTCGACCTGACCGACCCAAAGTATCCAAAGGGCCGCATTTTCCTGTTCTATAACACGGGCAATGCCCATGAGTATGAAGTACGAAGCGCCAAAGGCTACCGCGAAGTATGGTACATCACCTCCACCGACAACGGGCATACCTGGTCGGAGCCGGTGAACATCACCACGCAGGTGCACCGCCCCAACATGCCTTCGGCCAACCGGGCTTATACTTTTAAGGAAGACTGGCGATCATACGCCAACACGCCCGGCCATGCCATTCAGATTGCCAATGGCAAGTATAAAGGTCGTATCTATGTGGCTGCCAACCACTCAGCCGGCGCGCCTCAGCACAACTTCGAGGATTATGCTGCCCACGGCTTCTATACCGACGACCACGGTCAAACTTTCAAGCTAAGTGAGGTAGTACCCGAAACGGGCAGCAACGAGGCCATGGCTGTGGAGCTGACCAAAGACAAACTGATGATGAACATCCGCAACCAGCAGGGTGATGTGCGCGCCCGTATTGTGAGCATAAGCAGCGACGGCGGTGCCACCTGGGACACGACTTACTTCGATAAGCAACTGCCCGACCCGGTAAACCAGGGAAGTATACTTAACCTTGGCAAAAAGAAGGGGAAAGCCATACTTGCTTTCTGTAACGCCGCCGACCCGCAGCGCCGCGATAACCTGACCCTGCGCATCAGCTACGACGAGGGCAAAACCTGGCCCGAGCAGCATGTTATCGCCAAAAGCCCAAACAACGAGCGCGACCACGCCGCCTACTCTGACCTGGTAAGGATAGGGAAGAAAGATATCGGCGTGCTGTACGAGAAGCACGGCTATGAGCGGATTGTGTTTACCGTAGTGAAATGGAAAAAATAGCAGTGCAGCAGGCGTACTCCCTTAGGAAGTGAGCGCATGTATATATATAAATTTGCGTTTACGAAAACATTACGTATTTTTCCTCTCCTATAAGGCTTACGCCTTAACTGGGTGGCGCTTTGCAGCGCCACCCAGTTGCTGTTTCCTTATTCAACATTCTCTTTATTCCCTCCATGTTCTCAGGAAAGTGCGTAAGGGGAGCATTCTATACTTGTACAGATAGTAGTGTAGGTATACAGAGATAGCTTGTCTAACTTAAAGCGTTAACGAAAACACAAGTATAAAATCCGGGTTTGTAAAACCTACTGATAGAATAACAAAATGAGAATTACTGCTTTTATTTTCCTGGCTCTGTGGCTAACTGCTTTTTCGGCCCCGGCGCAGGATAACTCCTCAGATAGTAAGCGCCTGGCCCCCACGCCGCCTATGGGCTGGATGACCTGGAACTTCTTTGCCGATAACATCAATGAAAAGGACATCCGCGAGATGGCCGATGCCATGGTGGCCTCAGGCATGGTGGAGGCCGGTTACAACTACATCTTCATCGACGACGGCTGGCAGGGCGGCCGCGACAACCGCAACAACATCATCGCTGACCCGAAGAAATTCCCCTCTGGCATCAAGGCCCTGGCCGAGTACGTGCATAGCAAGGGCATGAAACTGGGCATCTACTCTGATGCGGCGCAGCTGACGTGCGCGGGCTATACCGGCAGCCTGGGCTTTGAGGAACAGGATGCCAAAACCTTCGCCTCCTGGGACATTGATTACCTTAAGTATGACTACTGCTTTGCGCCGAAAGACTCGGCCACAGCCGTGGAGCGCTACACCAAAATGAGCCAGGCCCTGCGCAAGAGCGGTCGCGACATCGTGTTCGGCATCTGCGAGTGGGGGCAGCGCAAGCCCTGGCATTGGGCCGCCGAGGCCGGCGGGCAACTGTGGCGCACCACCTACGACGTGCGCGACAAGTGGAAGAACCTGAGCTGCGATGAGAACGCCGAGGGCATCATCGACATCCTGGATATCAATGCCGAATTACACGAGTATGCCGGCCCGGGCCGCTGGAACGATGCGGATATGCTTGTGGTAGGACTCTACGGCAAGCCAGGCCCCTCCGGCGACATGGGAGGGGTTGGCATGAACGACACCGAGTACCAGAGCCAGATGAGTCTGTGGAGCATCATGGCCTCGCCGCTGATTGCCACCAACGATATCCGCAACATGAACGAGGCCACCAAGCGCATCCTGTTGAACAAAGAGGTAATCGCCGTGAACCAGGACGCACTGGGCAAGCAGGCTGAGCGCAAGGTGCATGACGGCACCTGGGATGTGTTTGTAAAGCCGCTGCAGAACGGCGAGGTGGCCGTGGCTATCCTCAACCGGGGCGACGCGGCAAAGAGCTACAGCATCGACTGGGCAAAGCTGGGCCTGAAGGGAAAGTATGAGGTGCGCGACCTGTGGGCGCACAAAACCGTGGGCAAAGGCAAGGGCTGGAAAGGCCGCGTGCAGTCGCACGAGACAAAGCTGTTCCGCCTCAAGAAGATTTAACAGCATATACCCTGAAGCACGTTATAACGCCGACAGTGCCATAAACAAGTATCAATTTTTAGCTTTACCATGAATAAACTCTTACCGCTTATCTGCTTGCTGGCAGTAGGCTTTTTTCCGGCGCTTGCCCAGAAACCTTACCTCGACCCGGTTTTCGAAAACCCCGCCATACAGGAAGAGAACCGCCTGCCCATGCGGGCTTCTTATTTTCCTTTTGAGGATGCTGCCAAAGCTGCTGCCGGCGACAAGGCCAAGTCTTCCCGCTTTATGTCGCTGAACGGCATGTGGAAATTCCACTGGGTGGCGGACTACAAGCAGCTGCCGCAGGATTTCTACGCCACCAGCTTCAGTGATAAGAGCTGGAAAGAGTTTCCGGTACCGGCCAACTGGGAGTTTAACGGCTATGGCGTGCCGATTTATGTGAACCCGTTCTACGAGTTCAACATGAAGAACCCGCAGCCACCGGACATTCCCGATAACATCGAGCAACCAGCCGGAGCTTACCGCCGCGTGGTGACACTGCCTGCCAACTGGAACGACCAGCGGGTGTTTATTCACCTGGGGGCTGTCAAATCGGCTTTCAAACTGTATGTGAACGGAAAGTATGTGGGCCTGGGCAAGGACAGCAAACTCGAGTCGGAGTTTGATATTACGCCCTATGTGCAGCCGGGCCAGAACCTGATTGCCCTGGAGGTGCGCCGCTGGAACGACGGCAGCTACCTGGAGGCGCAGGACATGTGGCGCGTGTCGGGTATCAGCAGAGACACGTACCTCTATGCTCGCCCGAAGGTGCATTTGTACGACTATGTAAACAACGCTGGGCTGGCTAACAACTACCGCGACGGGGTGATGAACCTGCACGTAACGGCCTGGAACAACACCGACGAGAACCAGGAGAAGTATAAAGTAAGCGCTGCCCTGTACGATGCCGACGGCAGGAAAGTATGGAGCGCCCAGCAAAACACCTGGGGCCTGAAAATGAAGCAGGGCAAAACCGAGCTTCGCTTTAACGCCAATGTTGCCAACGCCAAGGCTTGGAGCGCCGAAACGCCGAACCTTTATCGCCTTGAAATCGCCCTCTACGACGGCGACGGAAAGGTGCAGGAAGTAATCAGTCGCAAAATGGGCTTCCGTACGGTAGAAATCAAAAATACGCAGATACTGGTAAATGGTAAGCCGGTGATGTTCAAAGGCGTGAACCGCCACGAAACGCACCCGGAAACAGGCCAGGTGGTGAGCCGCGAGGCCATGCTGGAGGAGGTGAAGCTGATGAAACAGCTGAACGTGAACGCCGTGCGCACCAGTCACTACCCGAACGACTCTTATTTTTATGAACTGTGCGATGAGTACGGCCTGTACGTAATGGATGAGGCCAACGTGGAGTCGCATGGCATGCACTACGATTTGGGTCGCACGCTGGCCAACGCGCCGGAGTGGGAACTGGCGCACCTGACGCGCATCGGCCGCATGATTCGCCGCGACCGCAACCATCCAAGCATTTTCTCCTGGAGCCTGGGCAACGAAGCGGGCAACGGCTGGAACTTCTACCGTGGCTACGAGCTGGCCAAGAGCTTGGACCCCTCGCTGCCGGTGCACTACGAGCTGGCTTCCGGCGACTGGAACACCGACATCTACTCTAAAATGTACCGCACCCCGGACGAGGTAATCGCCTACGCCCAAAGCAACCCGACGCAACCCTACTTGCTTTGCGAGTACGCGCACGCCATGGGCAACAGCATCGGTAACTTTAAGGAGTATTGGAATATTTTCGAAACATACCCGGTGCTGCAGGGCGGCTTTATATGGGATTGGGTAGACCAGGGTGTGTACCGCATGAAAGATGGCAAGAAGATTCTGGGCTACGGCGGAGACTGGGGCGATAAAGACACGCCAAGCGACAATAACTTCCTCATTAACGGGGTGATTGGCGCGGACCGTACGTTCCACCCGCACTCTTACGAAGTGCGCAAAGTATACCAAGAGATTGCTTTCACGCTGAACAAAAACCAACTGGGCGTGCGCAGCAAGTACTTTTTCCGTACCCTAGACAACTTTAAACTGAACTGGACGCTGCTGCGCGATGGCAAAGCGGTGAAGTCCGGTACCATCAACGAGCTCACCGTGCAGCCGGGACAATCCGTAAGGCTTACCCTGCCAGATGAGGCGATAAAAGCTGATACAGCCAATGAGTATTACCTGCAGGTAAAAGCCGTGCTTAAAAACGATGAAGGCGTGCTGAAAGCAGGTACGGAGTTGGCCTTTGAGGAATTCGCCCTGAGCAAGCCTGTGCCGGCCGCCTATGCCGCGAGCAGCGACAAGATAAATGTAACGGACGGCGCCTCAGCCATTGAACTCGCGAATAAGAGCTTCAGCCTGGCGGTAGACAAGAAAACCGGCAACATCACCTCCTACAAGGCCAACGGCAAGACGATACTGGAGAGTGGCCCGCGTATCAACTTCTGGCGCCCTGGTACCGACAACGATTTCGGAGCTAACCTGCAGAAGCGCCTTCGCGCACTGAAGGACGCCGACGACAAGGCCGTGGTGAAAAAGGTGCAGGTAGAAACGCTGGCTGACGGGCAGGTACAGGTAAGCATCGAGAAGGAGCTTTTGGACGGTGGCCTGAAGTATGAGCAAACCATCATCGCTGACGGCAAAGGTGCCCTGACGGTGAAAAACAACGTGCAGCCGCTGAAGGAGCTGAAGATGATGACCTTTAAAGTGGGCAACCACATGACGTTGCCAACCGACTTTAAAAACATCGAGTGGTATGGCCGAGGCCCGTGGGAGAGCTACTGGGACAGAAAGACCTCCGCGTTGGTAGGCCAGTACAAAGGCAGTATTTCCGAGCAGTATCACCCCTACGTGCGTCCGCAGGAGAGCGGCAACAAGAGTGATGTGCGCTGGGCCAAAATCAGCCGCAAAGACGGCTCCGGTATCATCATTCAGCACATCGACACGCTGCTGAACGTGAGCGCCCTACCTTACAGCCCGGACCAGTTGTTCCCGGGCTTCGACAAGCACCAGACACACTCCGGTTCGCTGGAGCCGGATAAAAACATTCACCTGCACGTGGACCTGCAGCAGCTTGGCATCGGCGGCAACAACAGCTGGGGCCTGCTTCCGCTGGACGAGTATAAACTGTTCCTCAGCAGGCCATACTATTACGAGTACCGCATCGTGCCGGTGAAAAAGTAGTTTTGATTGGTTTTTTAGCGGAGCGGCACATGGGGATACCTGTGGCCGCTCCGTTTGTGCTTAAGCATCTGTTAGCAAAGTATAAAAAGTATAAGCCAGGGAATTTCGGCGGTGGGAGAGGATGTATACTTTTAGGAAGACACACTATATGTTAAGAAAACTCATTCCTTGCCTTTTGCTGCTCGCGCTGCTTGCCTGCCGCAATCAGCCGAATAGCACCGTGACCAGCCCGACACCTGCGGCAGGTAAAACAGAAGCGGTAGCAGAGCGTCCCGGAACGCCCATCATGGGTTGGTCGAGCTGGAATAATTTCCGCGCCAACATCAACGAGGACATCATCAGGGCGCAGGCCGATTTTATGGTTTCCTCGGGGCTGCAGGAGGCTGGCTATACTTATGTCAACATCGACGACGGCTTCTTTGGCGGTCGCGACGCAGAGGGAAGTATAGTAGCCCATCCGGAACGATTCCCAAGCGGCATGCGGGCCTTGAGCGACTACATCCACGCCAAAGGCTTGAAAGCGGGGATTTACTCCGATGCTGGCATCAATACCTGCGCCTCTTACTGGGATAAAGACACCGTGGGCGTGGGCATGGGCCTGTATGGGCACGATGCGCAAGATTTACAGTTGATGCTGCAGGAGTGGAACTACGACTTTATTAAAGTAGACTGGTGCGGTGGCGATTGGCTGGGGCTCGACGAGCAGACCCGCTATACCCAGATTGGCAACCTAATTCGTCAGATTCGGCCGGATGTGGTATACAACGTGTGCCGCTGGAAGTTTCCGGGCGAGTGGGTGGTGCCGCTGGCAGACTCCTGGCGCATTTCCGGCGACATCGACAATACCTTCGCCTCGGTGATGCACATCGTGGACCTGAACGCGGAGCTGTGGAAGCACGCCTCGCCGGGCCATGTAAACGACATGGACATGCTGCAGGTAGGGCGCGGCATGAGCTACGAAGAAGACAAAACGCACTTTTCGATGTGGTGCATGATGAGCTCCCCGCTGCTGGCCGGCAACGACCTGCGCCAGATGAGCCCGGAAACCATCAGCATCCTGACGAATAAAGAACTGATTGCCATCAACCAGGATAAGCTCGTCTACCAGGCCCGCCGCTTGGTAGACAAAGGCGACCAGGAAGTATGGGCCAAGCCGCTGCAGACCACCATCAGCGGGCAGGTAGCCGTAGCCCTGCTCAACAGGTCCGGGAAAACCGCTACCATCGCCTTCCAGCCAGATTCTGTGGGTCTAGATGCTACCAAAGGCTACACGATGCGCGATTTGTGGGCGAAGAAAGATTTTGCCGTTTCTACAGCGAAAGAAGTTAGTTTTGATGTTCCGGCACATGGGGTTGTTGTGCTGAAGCTGCAGGGAGTTTCCAGGCCTTACAATGTATTTCAGTATAAGTAAGGTAGTAGTTGTTGGAGTTTTAGACAAAAGAGAGGGAAGCTTTGAAGTAGCGGGTCCAACCACCCCTACCCCTCCTTGGCTAAGGAGGGGAGTTTGTAACTGCTTTGGCTGAAGTATAAGTTCTATGGTCAAAGTATAAACACCCCTGTAGTCCCCTCAAGGGGACAGTCTATACTTGTTGTATAGCAAGGGCAGTGGCTATCGATTCTGTTCCCAACCTTTGGGTTGAGCGCCTCGAGAGGTTCCGGTGACGAGCGCAAGCGAGGCAGCCCGAGGCACGAGGGCAGGAAGCGAAAGCAGCGCGATGCCCGAAGGCGAGCCCTCTCGGGCTTGAGAGCACCACTGCAAGAGATGAAAAGGTAGGTTGGTGGGAACTATAGGATGAACGGAGGCTAGCAAGGATAGCTTGTTTCAAGCTGAAGAAAGCAGCGGCTATGAAAGTATAGACCGGCAAGTATAAAAGTATAGCTGAAGTATAAGTATGGCTTTGTGAGCCAGTTGGGTTGCAAACCCAACATCATAGGTAGGCACGAGTTGCAAACTAGCGCCAGCAGGGTAGGGGCTATAGAGCTATAGCCAAAGTATAAGAAGGCACAAGCGGATGCCTGCGCCAGAGAAAGTATAAGTATGGCCAAAGTATAAAGTATAACTTTTGAAGTCAACTAGGTAACAGACTCAATACCATAGATAAACACAAGCCTGCGCCAGTGAAATCGACAAACAGCAAAAGCAAAGTATAAACACTCTAAATATGAAGTATAAGTTTACCTCCAACGTATGGCGCTACACCCTGGCAGCTATACTTTCCCTTATCACCCTCCAAACCCACGCCTCCGACACCCTGAACGTGGTGACCCACAACCGCCTGACCGTGGTGACAGACCCGAGCCAGGGCAATAATTACTACAAAGCCTGGGGCGTGTTCCCGGCCAAAGGCGAGGACATTAGAAGTATAAAACTGAAGCTGCGCCTGGGCTGCCCCGACAACATGCGCTGCGCCGACTGGGACTACAAAGACCACATCACCATCCGCCGCACCGGTGGCAAAAAAGGTGAGTCGCAGGATATTGAGATTGGCCGCATGCTGACGCCTTACGGCGGTGCCTTTGGCAAGGAATGGACCTTCGATTGGGAGGTGGATGTGACCGACTTCAGCCTGCTGCTGCGCGACAGCGTGGAGATAGAGTATAACCACACCGGCTGGGAGCCCAACGAAGACCGTGGCTGGACCCTGACGCTGGACTTTGAAATCGTGAAAGGCAAGCCGGCCTGGGAGCCTATTGCTATCCAGAAAATTTACGACGGCGCCTACCGCTACGGCGACTCGGCCAACCCAATCGAAAACGCACTGAAGCCCGTAACTTTCACGGCGGATAAGAATGCCGCTTTTGCCCGCCTGCGCGTGGTGCAGACCGGCCACGGCATGGACAAGCCAGACAACTGCGCTGAGTTCTGCAGCAAGTATAGGGAAGTATATTTCGATGAGAAACTTATCGACAGGAGAGACATCTGGAAGAAATGCGGCGAGAACCCGCTTTACCCGCAGGCCGGTACCTGGGTGTACGACCGTGCCGACTGGTGCCCCGGCGATTTGATGCAGCCTGACCTGTTCGACCTGCCCGTGAAGCGCGGCGGCCAGCATACCGTAGACATCAACATGGAAGATTATGTTTCCTCGGAGCCAAGTGCGGATGCCTACATCACCGCCTACCTCATCCAGTATAAAAAGCCTGCCGCCAAAAATGATGTGGCTATTACGGATATCATCCGTCCCTCGCTGAAGGATGCGCACCGCCGCCAGAACCCGGGCAACGTGCATCCGCAAATCGTGGTGCGTAACATGGGCGCGGCGCCCCTTACAAGTATGGAGATTAGCTACGGCACTAAAGGCTTCCCAAAAAAGAAGTATAACTGGACCGGTAACCTGCAGCCAGCTGGCTACACCGTTATTGCCCTGCCCGGCGAGATTGAGAGCAACGTAGGACAGAACTCCTTTGAAGTGGAGTTGCAGCGGCCAAACGGTAAAAAGGACAAGTATGCGGCTGACAATAAAATGGCAAGCGCTTTTGAGGCCGTGCCACGGCACGGGGGCACGATGATCGTATACCTGATGACGAACAACCAGCCGGAGCAGAACAGCTACGCGCTGAAGGACAGCGAAGGGAAAATTATCCGGGAAAGAGCCGCCGGAACCCTGAAAGCCAACACCCTGTACCGCGATACGGTGCAGCTGGCGAACGGAAACTACGAGTTTATACTTCAGGACACCGGAGGAAACGGGCTGGAGTTCTGGGCTAACCCGCGCGGCGGCCGGGGCAAGGTGCGCCTGCTGGATAAGGATGGCGCCATGCTGCAGGACTTCGAGTCTGACTTCGGGTCTTCGGTACGCTACGCCTTTGAGGTAGGCACGCCGGTGGCGCCTGTCACCGACCAAACCTCCTTCGGCCTGTACCCAACCCGCACCAACGATACCACCACCTTCGACTACTACGCCAACCTGCCCCACGACGTGCTTGTGCAGATCGTAACCGATCCGGGCGATGAGGTGGTGCTGGAGCAGAAGTATGAGCAGATAAAAGAGGGCGTGTTTACCTACGACCTGAGCCACCACCCCAAAGGCCGCTTTTACCTGAAGGTTTTTGTGGATGGCGTAGAGAAATTCAAGAAGCGCATCCGTCTGAAAGAGTAAACCTTTACCTTCCCAACTAAAAAACGCCTCCTGCAGTCGACTAACTGCAGGAGGCGTTTTCTATTTGTGGCATCCCCTCGGGCTGCGGGTTTTTAGAAATCCATCAAAAAAAATCGGTGTAACTTTTAATAAATCCCATTATTAATTCATTCCGGTTTAGTGCCGTGCGTGTGCGAATACATTGGTGGAACGCCTTTTTAATGTACTATTTTTATTGGTAAAGTGTAAAGGTGATTAATTACTCAAAGTTGTCCTATCTTTTTAAAAAAATCGATAAAGTTTTTTTTTATTAAAAAAAGTTCGTCTACCTTGGTAACAATTCCGTAACACAAGCTTTAAAAAATAATATCCCTGATTCGATGTTTGATAAGCAGGTTACCTATAAGAGGAACATCGTGAAGCACCTGTACTTTGCAGGAGAGCTCTCATGTGCGGACCTCAGCACGCTTACCAACAAGAGTGTGCCCCTTACTGCCCGGATGCTGAACGAGTTAATCGGCGAGGGAACTATAGTGGAGAAGGGATATGCGGTTTCCACTGGCGGAAGGAGACCCCTGATGTACTCGCTGAAGCCGGACCTGATGTATATCGTCTCGGTGGCCATGGACCAGCTTGTTACCCGCATTGCCCTGCTGGATATGCATAATAACTATGTCGGGGAGGTGCATAGCATAGATCTGCCCCTGGCAGGCAACCCCAACGCCCTCCGTGACCTGGGCCAACACCTGAAAGAATTCCTAAAGCAAGCAAAGGTACCTAAAAACAGCATTATCGGTGTTGGGGTAGGCATGCCTGGCTTTGTGGATGTTGTGAAAGGAGTCAATCACTCGTTCTTAAAAGTAGAGGAAGGTAACAGTATCATCAGCTACCTGGAGTCTGTCATTAAACTTCCGGTGCTGATAGATAACGACTCGAGCCTGGTGGCCCTGGCAGAGCACAAGCTCGGGGCGGCCAAAGACAGGCAGAACGTGATGGTGCTGAGCATAGGCTGGGGCATTGGCCTGGGCATGGTGCTGGACGGGGCGCTCTTCAGGGGGCACAATGGTTTTGCCGGCGAGTTCAGCCACATCCCCATCTTTATGAACAACAAGATGTGCAGCTGCGGCAAGAGCGGGTGCCTCGAGACAGAGACCTCGCTGGTGGTAGTGGCTGAGCGGGCGGTGAAAGGGCTGCAGGAAGGAAGGGTGTCGATGCTGCAGGGGCTTAGCCTGGATGATATGGAGGCCACCTCCAATGCCATTATGGAGGCTGCCCTGAAAGGCGACCGCTTTGCGATAGAGCTGTTTTCCGAAACGGCCTATAATATTGGCAGGGGCGTGGCCACGCTTATCCACCTGCTTAACCCGGAGCTGATAGTGCTCAGCGGCCGCGGCTCCCTGGCCGGAAAACTCTGGATGGCTCCCATCCAGCAGGCGATAAACGAGCACTGCATCCCCAAGATCGCCGAAGATACAGAGATCAGGATTTCCACGTTTGGGTACCAGGCCGAGATTATTGGCGCAGCCGCGCTGGTGATGGAGCATTACGATACCCTGCGTTTAGCGAAGAGTAAAACGGCTGGCGACCACCAGGTCGTTTAGCCCGATGTAGTACCCATATATAAATTAAATTCTAACTAACGGTTTCAAAAATTTTTTACAATCAAAACTGTTTTCTATGAGAAAAGTGTTGACGAAACAGTTTGTGCTCTGCATGTTGCTGTGCCTGTTTACGGGATTGGCCTTTGCGCAGCAGACACGAACGATCACCGGTACAGTTAAAGATGAGAAAGGTATTGCTATACCTTTTGCATCGGTACAAGTGAAAGGAACTACAACGGGAACCACAACCGCTGAGGACGGAACATTCAAGCTTTCCGTGAACGAAGGGGCTGTTCTGCTGGTAAACTCGCTTGGCTATGACTCCAAAGAAGTAACTGTTGGGGCTGGCAGCACACTAAACGTAACCTTAGGGAGCAGCAGCAGCCAGCTCAGCGAGGTAGTGGTGACGGCACTGGGCATCGAGCGCGAGAAGAAATCGCTGGGCTATGCCGTGCAGGAAGTGAAGGGTGAAAGTATAGTAGAGTCCAGAGAGGCTAACCTGGCAAACTCTCTGACAGGTAAAGTGGCTGGTCTGCAGATTACCCGCTCCAGCAACGGTCCGGCTGGTTCTTCCAAAATCATACTTCGCGGTAACAACTCGCTTACAGGCGACAACCAGCCGCTGATTGTGGTAGATGGTATTCCGATCGATAACTTCACCGGAAGAAACAACAACGACTACTGGAACCCGGGCCTGGACATGGGTAACGGTCTGGCCGATATCAACGCTGAGGATATCGAGAGTATATCTGTGTTGAAAGGCCCGTCCGCAGCCGCGCTTTATGGCTCACGAGCTGGTAACGGTGTTATCCTGATCACCACCAAATCTGGTAAACCACAGGATGGCTTGGGTATCACGATTTCATCTACCGTAGGATACGATGAAATCTTTACCTATCCGGAATTACAGAGCACCTTTGGTCAGGGAACCGAGGGAACTCATGATCCGATGTCTGGCTTAAGCTGGGGTCCAAGAGCAGAAGGACAAACCGTGCAGAACTGGAGAGGCGAGAATGTGCCGCTGCGCATCTACGATAACATCGATAACTTCTTCAGGAAGGGACTGTACTCCAGCCAGAACATATCGTTCCAGCAGCAGTACAACAACACGTCCATCTATACTTCCTTCAACCGCTTCGACAACGAGGGCGTTTCCCCTGGCGTGAACCTGTCCAGAACCAACCTGATGGCCAGAGCTGTCAGCAACTTCGGCAAGTCCGACCGTTGGACCACAGACACGAAAGTACAATACACAAAGTCTAATGCCGAGAACAGACCGATTGGCGGTAACAACCCTAACAACTCCTTTGGAACACTGTTCGGGCTTCCTCGCTCCATGGACATCCGTGATTTTGAGCAGGCCGTTGACGGTGAAGGCAAGATGATCTGGTACGGAACCAGCAGCCAGATGAACCCTTACTGGAACAGCAGGTATAACCTGAACCAGGACCTCAGAGACAGGTTTATCCTGAATGGCTCGGTGAAGTATGATTTTACTGATTGGTTGAGCGCAGAGCTTAAAGGTGGCGCCGACATGCACTACACAACCACCGAGAGCAAGCTTTACGGTGGCAGCCCGCAGACGCCATCCGGAAGATACAGCTTGGGCAAGCAGAACTTTACAGAGACGAACTTCAGCACGCTTATCACCGCGCAGCGCGACAATGTGGTTGGCAAGCTGGGAGGTATGGTAACTTTGGGCGGTAACCTGATGGCGCAGAAGTTCAGCTCTATGAACGGCAGCGCCGGCGAGCTGGAAGTACCTAACCTGTTCTTCCTCAACAACAGCATCTCTAACCCAAGTGTGGGCCAGGATTACCGTGAGCATAAGATCAACTCGGTGTACGGATCGGTGCAGCTGAACTGGGATGGTTACCTGTTCCTGGATGCGACCTTCCGTAACGACTGGGCCTCAACCCTTAACCAGGACAACCGCTCCTACTTCTACCCATCTGTGAGCGCCTCTTATGTGCTGACAGACATGCTGGAGACGACGGGTACCGTGCTTCCTTCCTGGCTGAGCTTTACAAAGCTGAGAGCTTCTTATGCCGAGGTGGGTAATAGCCTTCCGGCTTACCAGCTCTACAACACCTACTGGATTGGTAAAGATCCGAACGGGAATACAACAGCCGGACGAAACAACATTCTCTTCGACCCAAGTGTGAGAAGTGAGCTGATCAAGGCCTACGAAGCAGGTCTGGAGGCACGATTCTTCGACAACCGCATCGGGATAGATGTGGCCTGGTACAAGTCTAACGCCACACGCCAACTCATCGACCTGCCTATGGACCCGCTGAGCGGCTATAGCTTCAGAAAGATTAACGCAGGCGATATCCAGAACAAAGGTGTAGAGATCATGGTGGATGCAGACGTGATCCGTAACCCGGAGGGCTTCAACTGGAACATCAGCGGAAACTACTCCAGAAACCGCAACACCGTGGAGGAGCTTTACGGGGATATCGAAATTTACCCACTGGGAGGCTTTGACGATGTGCGCGTGAATGCAGTAGTTGGTGGCGAGTATGGCGAGATCTACGGCAGCACTTTCAGAAGAGTGGATGATCCGGAGAGCCCATACCATGGCCAGCTTCTGTTGAATGCAGACGGCTTGCCAGTAATTGGAGAGCAGGGCGTAAAGCTGGGTAACCAGCAGGCGGATGCCCTTCTTGGTTTAAACAACAGGCTGCGTTACAAAGGTCTGGGGCTGTCCTTCCAGGTTGACGCCCGCATCGGAGGCGAGATTTTCTCCGGTACGCACGTGGCCATGCAGCGCAGCGGTACAGGTGCCGCTACTCTTAGAGATGGTGGTCGCGAGAGCTTCGTGGTGGAGGGGGTGATTCAGGATCCAACTTCTGGTCAGTATAACACCAACACCACAGCGGTGACTCCTCAGAACTACTGGAATGCCGTGGCTGGTGTAAACAACCTGGGTATCACAGAAGCTAACATCTATGATGCTACAAATGTGCGCCTGCGCAACGTGCAGCTGAGCTATGCCCTGCCAGGCGGCCTGTTGTCTAAAACACCGCTTCAGAGAGCCAGCGTTGGCATAACAGCCACGAATGTTTGGTTGATTTCAAGCCACATGGATGGACTTGACCCTGAGTCTGTTTTTGCAACAGGAACCAACGCGGTAGGTTTTGAGAACGGAAGTATGCCAACAACACGTTCTATCCTGTTCAACCTTACGCTGGGCTTCTAATCAAATAAAGCAATTCGATTATGAAAAATATATTGAAGAAATCGTGGGTGCTGATGGCGACGGGACTGTTGCTGACCTCATGTAATGACTTTGAAGAGATAAACGTAAGCCCTGTGGCTGCCAACGCGGACCAGGTGCAGGTGGAGTACTTTATCAATAACTCGATTATCAGCGCACAGATGAACCCTGATGTGGCTGAGCGATCCTTCATACTTTACTGGAAAGTGGCCGCCCACTATCAGGAGGGAGGAACCCTATCTGCAGGTGGCTATAACGATGGCTGGACAAGCGCCTACTACAACCAGGTGGCCAGCTGGCTTAATGCAGCCAACACGGCTATTGAAATTGCCAATGGCCATATTAGTTCTGGTAATACACAGCCGTACACCAACAACCTGCTGCAGGTGGCCCGTATCTGGCGAGCGTACCTGATGAGCGAGATGTCTGACAACTTCGGCCCTATTCCGATTAATGCCTTCCAGGGTGAAAACCCGGAGTTCTCGGATGTGAAGTCGGTTTATTACTTTACGCTTGAGGAGCTGAAGGACGCGAGCGCTAAGCTGGATGCGTCTGTGGAAACGAATGACAGGCTGAGAAAGCTGGACCCTGCTTATGCCTATAACTGGGATAGCTGGAAAAAGTATGCCAACTCGCTGCGCCTGCGTCTGGCCATGAGACTGTCCGAAGTGGACCCAGCTAAAGCCCAATCTGAGTTTGAAGCTGCTGCGGCTTCCAGCGAGCTGATCCTGTCAATGGGTGACGTATTCAAGGTACAGGAAAGACCAGGTTGGGATGCCCTTTCTGGTGTGATGAGCCGTGAGTGGAACGCACAGTTTTTGTCTCAGACACTGTTTAACACCTACTTTAACCTGGGCGGCGTAGAATCCAGAAACCTGCTCGGTGGCTCTTTCCACAGCGCTATCAAGCCTGCCGATTGGTTGGGGCAACGATTTGAGAATCACTTTGCCACCAAAACCAATAACCCATCTGCCGGGTACTGGTTCAATGGTCTGCCGCATGCCATCGACCCACGCGCCTACGAATCGTTTATCATTCCGGGTGATTTCTCCAACCCTAACTTTAGCAACTATCCTTCCTGGACAACCGATGCCAGAAACACGAAGCGTCAGCTGCTGGATGACAACGGTAATGTGTTGAAGGAGATTGATGCTACGAATACTTGGAACTCCACTACAAACGGGTCGTGGGGAGCGAAAGGAGCTAAAAACAGGCTCTACACCTATTCAGGCACCATTCCGCGTATGTCGCATGAGTTCAGGACAAGCCAGAGCCAGCGCGTTTTCTTTGGCCCCTGGGAAACATACTTCCTGATTGCTGAGGCTGCGCTTCGCGGATGGAGCACACCTATGGGAGCCAAGGACGCGTATGAGGCCGGTATTGCAAGTAGCTTTGAGTATTGGAACCTGCCAATGCAATCTTACCTGAGCTCAGAGGAGTATAACAGAAATGGTACTTCCGTAAGCTGGGATCACACGGCCGAGCCTCCTGCTACACAGCAAATGCAGTTTGAGAATGGCTATACGGGCGAAGCAGGTCAGACGGCTTTCAAGTATCCGGACAACCACCTGTACAAGAACGGAACCGTGAAAAATGATCACCTGACCAAGATCATCACCCAGAAGTACATCTCCCAGTTCCCGTGGCTGCCACTGGAGGCCTGGAACGACCACAGAAGACTTGGCTTGCCGTTCTTTGAGAACCCTGCCGTCGAGAACCCGCTTCCAAACCTGCAGGCACTGAACTCCTCAAACTACATGGAGAGCCGCGTGGAGTTCTTCCCGCAGCGTCTGAGGTATCCATCCAGCCTGATAAACACGAACCCTGCCGGCTATGACCAGGCAGTGGGAGCCCTGGGTGGCCCTGATGCCGTGAGCACCCCGCTTTGGTGGGCGCAAAAGAAGTAGAAAATGTTAATTCAATACTAAGTCCTGCTAGAGTCCTGCCCGCCTAAAAAGCGCGGGCAGGACTTTAAACGGGCAGTTTGCCCTATTATAAAGAAGGTTTTGCATTGAAAGCAAAATCTTTTTTTATACCTTGGCAATATGTATGACATGAAACAAAAAACTGACATTTGTCATACTTTTTCCTTGCCTTCAGGTAACCTGACAGATCCTTTATAACCTTAAAACTTGATTTTTACTATATCGGCAAGGTTTTACAAATTATTTGCGTTTTCGAACACATTTTTCAACCCTATGACTTGTGTTTTAGCTTTGAAAATCATATGTTTAGAGCTAAATGAGAGGAAAAAGGCAGCATGGCGATGCGTGTTTAAACGTGTACGAAAGTCTTAATTGCCACACTCCCTCATATTTTAAAGCGAGCCAACTGAAATAACATAAGACATAAGACACAAACCACCCAACACCAAGCTTTTCTACCAGACGTCACAGTTCCAGAGTAAAACAGTTTTACCAATTACACAAATAACCTAATTAACCTACCTTTTTAATTGATGATGCCTATATGAAAAATTCTACCAAACTATCAGCGCTGCTGCTGATGGCGCTTGCTGTGGGCGGGCCTGTAAGCAGTAGGGCGCTGGCCGACTCTGGGCTCAGGCCTGAGCAGTTAGTCCGGCTAAACGAGGGGCTTGTTGATGCTGCCTGGCAGGCAACCGCCGTTCAGGGGAAAGTAACAGGATCCAAAGGAGAGGCCCTTCCTGGGGTAACAGTTGTTCTGAAAGGAACTACTACCGGCACCACTACCGGCGTGGATGGTTCCTTCAGCCTGAATGTGCCGAACGGAACCGGTACGCTGGTTTTCTCCTACATAGGTTATGTGGCGCAGGAAGTGTCTGTGGACGGAAAATCCACATTAAATATTACGCTGCAGGAAGACACCAAAGCGCTTGATGAAGTAGTAGTAGTGGGCTACGGCGAGCAGAAGAAAGCTAACCTGACCGGCTCCGTGTCTACGGTAAGCTCCGAAGTGCTCGAATCGCGCCCGGTGCAGAATGTGGGGCAGGCGCTGCAAGGCGTTATGCCAGGCCTGAACCTGCAGACGACAGGATTGGGCGGTGAGCTGAATCAGCCGCTCAACTTCAATATCCGTGGTGCCGGCACCATTGGTAATACCTCCTCTTCTCCTTTGGTACTCATCGATGGAATGGAAGGCAACCTGAACGCCATCAACCCGCAGGACATTGAGTCTGTAACGGTGCTGAAGGACGCAGCTGCTTCCTCTATCTATGGTTCACGAGCGCCATTCGGTGTAATCCTGGTGACGACCAAGTCTGGTAAGGCTGGTAAAAACCGCGTGAGTTACTCGAATAACTTCCGGATTTCGGATCCAATGGGTCTGCCTACCATGATGGATTCCTATACTTTTGCGATGTACTTCAACGAGGCGGCTGCCAACGGCGGCGAGTCTCCTAAGTTTTCGCAGGAGGTGCTCGACAGAATTCAGCAGTACCAGCGTGGCGAGATTGATTATGCCACGGTGCCAAACGCCAATGGCGACCGATACGAATATTATACCGGCTCTCATGGTAATACCGATTGGTTTAAGGAGCAATACAAAGACAACTCCTTCTCGCAGGAGCATAACGTCAGCCTGAACGGTGGAACGGAGAACATGCAGTACTATGTGTCCGGTGGTTATCTGGACCAGGGAGGCTTAACTCGTCACGGAGGCGATGAATTCCAGCGCTACAGCTTCTCAGGCAAGATAGATGCTAAAATCTCCGAGCTGGCTAAGTTTAACTACTCAGCTAGGTACGTGCGCCAGGACTTTACCAAGGCCACACACCTTACCGACTTGTTCTACCACAACGTGGCCCGACGCTGGCCCACAGTACCTGTTACTGACCCTAACGGACACTGGTCTGACCCAAGCGAGATTGCGCAGCTGAGAGAAGGCGGCCGTCTTAATACGCAGGAGGACTGGTTGTACCAGCAAGCCCAGCTGACACTTACGCCTGCAAAAGGCTGGAACATTATTGCCAACGGTAACTACCGTATCCGCAATTATAACAACCACAACGACGTACTTCCAGCTTATGGCTATGATGTGGCTGGTGAGGCATATGCCATTCCAGTAGGTTGGAATTCGGCTGGATACACGTATGTGTATGAGTATGCGCTGAAAGAGGACTATTTTAGCTCTAACATCTACTCTGATTACAGCTTCAGTTTCAATGATAGCCACAACTTTAAAGTGCTTGGTGGCTTTAACTCTGAGTTGACGAAGTACCGTGACCTGGGTGGCTCAAGAACTGGCTTGATTACGCCATTGCTGCCAACCATTAACACGGCTACCAATGATAGCAGAGCGACGGCAGGCGGGTATCAGCACTGGGCCATTGCAGGTTTCTTCGGTCGTTTGAACTACAACTTCAAAGAGCGTTACCTCTTGGAATTAAATGGCCGCTATGACGGTAGCTCCCGCTTTATCAGGGACAAGCGCTGGAACTTCTTCCCATCCGTATCCGCTGGTTGGAACGTGGCCAATGAAGACTTCTGGACGTTTGATGACCTTATCCAGACATTCAAGATCAGAGGCTCTTACGGAGAGTTGGGTAACCAGCAGACAAACAACTGGTATCCATTCTATACGCTTCAACCTGTTAGCGTAGGTACCGGCGGGTGGCTGTTGAACGGGCAGAAACCAAACACTGCCGGAGCTCCTGGTATCGTGAGTACGCTTCTTACCTGGGAGCGGGTAACCAGTTGGAACGCAGGCTTTGATGTGGCCCTGCTTAACAACCGCCTGAACCTGAACTTCGATTACTTCCAGCGCAAGACCTTTGACATGGTAGGTCCGGCACCGGAGCTCCCTGTAATCCTGGGTACCGGAGTTCCTCAAATCAATAACACGGACATGGAGTCCAAAGGCTTTGAGATTGAGGCCAGCTGGCAGGATAACATTGGCGAATTCAACTATGGCGTGCGTGCCGTGTTGGCCGATGACTACCAGGTAGTGACAAAATATCCGAATGTGACGGGTAACATCAGCCAGTATTACAATGGCAGAAAGTTCGGGGAGATATGGGGCTATACCACAGTAGGAATAGCGAAAACCCAGGCAGAAATGGATGCGCACCTGGAGAAAGTTGACCAGAGCTCCATGGGTAGTAACTGGGGACCCGGCGATATCATGTACGCTGACCTGAACGGAGACGGCAAGATAAACGGAGGTGCCGGAACACTGGACGATCCAGGTGACCGCAGCATTATCGGTAACAGCGCCATGAGATACCGCTATAGCCTGGACCTGACTGGTGACTGGAAAGGCTTTGATGTGCGTGTTTTCTTCCAGGGTGTAGGCAAGCGCGACTACATGCCAAACGGCCCATACTTCTGGGGTGTTAACGGCGGCATGTGGCAGTCAGCAGGCTTTATGGAGCACATGGACTTCTTCCGTGACGAGAACTCACCGATGGTACAGGCTGGCGTAGCTGGTGTAAACCTGGATTCTTACTTCCCAGCCCCTGACTTTGGGTACGGAGGCAAAAACCAGCAAACCCAGACCCGCTACCTGCAGAATGGCGCTTACCTGAGGCTGAAGAACGTGCAGCTCGGTTACTCGCTGCCTGCCTCGCTTACCTCTAAAATTGGGGTAGACCGTGTAAGGCTGTATGTATCAGGTGAAAACCTGCTAACATTCACTGACATGATTGACATCTTTGATCCGGAGTCTGTAGGTCTGAATGGATGGAACGACGGTAAAACCTATCCATATGCACGTGTGCTCTCTTTCGGCCTTAACCTTAACTTCTAATTACCCATCGTAATGAATAGATCAATTAGCAATAAGTTATATGCAGTGCTGTTATTTCTCGGCTTTGTTGGGATAACAGGCTGTAACGATTACCTGGACAGGGAGCCTCTGTCTGACGTAACACCGGACAAATACCTTTGGAGTGAGGCGGACCTGGCGGCTTATACCATCGCCCGGTATAACTTCCCGACACATGGTGGCTGGGGACCGGGTACCTTCAGTTCGGATAACCACACCGATAACCAAGTGAGCAGCGGTTACGCTAACCGCTGGGTACCTGGCGAATGGCGCGTGCCACAGGCTGGTGGTGCCTGGGAGTTTGGTAACATCCGCCAAACCAACTACTTCCTGCAGACTGTAGTGCCCCGCTGGAAGGAGGGAAAAATAACAGGTAACACCAGCAACGTAGCCCATTATATAGGCGAAGGCTACTTCCTGCGTGCCTACGAATACTTTAACAAAGTTCAGGCGGTAGGTGATTTCCCGATTGTAAAGACAACCCTGCCAGACAAGGCGGAGCAGCTGACACAGGAATCCAAGCGCAGACCGCGCCATGAGGTGGCCCGCTTTATTATCTCCGACCTGGACTCGGCCATACAGTTGCTGAGCACAGCGCCTCCGGGCGGTAAAAACAGGATATCCCAGCATGCGGCCCAGCTTTTCAAGTCCAGAGTAGCCCTGCATGAGGCTACCTGGCTGCTGTACCACAAAGGCACAGCCCACGTACCAGGTGGCGCAGGCTGGCCGGGCCAAGGTAAAGTAGATAACTTCAGCATCGACATCGATGCTGAGATCGACTACTTCCTGACGCAGGCAATGGAGGCTTCTTCTGCGGTTGCGGATGCAGTACCGTTGGTAGAAAACACCAAGGACAACGGGTATGACTCTTCCAACAACCCTTACTTTAAAATGTTCGGAGATCAGAGCCTGAGCAAGTATAGTGAGGTGCTACTGTGGCGTCAATATGACCCTACGCAGGGTATCAACCACAACGTGAACCACTACCTGAACCGCAATGGTGGCAACACCGGGTTTTCCAGAGGCTTCGTGGACAACTTCCTGATGAGCAACGGCCTGCCTATCTATGCAGCGGGTTCCGGCTACCAGGGAGACGACTACATTGAAGACGTGAAAGAGGATCGTGATAACCGCCTGCAAATATTCATGAAGGCTCCTGGCGAGCTGATGTATAAAGGCAACACAAACCAGGATGGTTCACCTATTGTGTTTGGCAATCCGGACATTGTTGGTCTGGCTGAGACACGTGACGTAACGGGTTACTCTGTTAAGAAGGGTGTGGCTTATAGCTTTAGTGAGGCTGAGGGCAGCCACGGTTCTACCGGAAGCATCGTGTTCCGTGCTGTAGAGGCTTACCTGAACTACATCGAGGCTTCTTACCTGAAAGAAGGAAGCATCAACGGCAAGGCCGAGCAATACTGGAGAGCCATTCGTGAGAGAGCTGGCGTGAACCCTGACTTCAACGTGACCATTGCAGCGACTGACATGAACCAGGAGGCTAAGAATGACTTTGCCGCTTATTCTGCCGGAAAACTGCTGACCGACGCAACGCTCTACAACATCCGTCGTGAGCGCCGCACCGAGCTGATGGCCGAAGGCATGCGCTATACAGACCTGAAACGCTGGAGAGCATTGGATCAACTTAAGACACAGCCATACATTGTTGAAGGCTTTAAAGTTTGGGGCCCGATGCAGGAGTGGTACGTGGATGAAAAGACTGGGGAGTCGAAACTGATTGAGGCAGAGACTGCTGGTAAAACGGCCAACGTTTCCAAGAAGTCAGAAAGCCTGTACCTGCGCCCTTACCGCGTGAACCTGAGTGGCAGCAACCTGGTGAAGGACGGATACCGTTGGGCCAATGCGCATTATCTGGAGCCGATTGCCATACAGCACTTCCTGATCACTTCACAGGGCGCCGCAGATGGCTCGGTTATTTACCAGAACCCGGGCTGGCCGCTGCAGGCCAATGCCGGCGCAACAGAATAGTCAATCATCAAAAGGTGAATATTTGATTAGATTGAGGTTGTAGTTTTAGTTTAAGTAAGGGAAAAGGGACTGCCAGGCTTTAGCTTGTGCAGCCCCTTTACCCTTTTTATTAAGTTCAACAAAAAATGATACAGAGGCTCTGGGTTTTAGTACTGCTTATACTTTGTGCCGGCTGCACAGCTATTCCGCAAAAGGCAAAGCCAGTGGAGTGGGTATTGCTGTGGGATGATGAGTTCGAAACGGACGGGGCACCTGACCCTGCAAAATGGAGTTTCTCCGGCAGAAAATCCCCTGACTGGGCCTGCTACTGCGCCGATAACCCATCCACCACGTTCGTGAAAGACGGCCAGCTATACTTACGCGGCATTCTGAATGAGGACCCGGCAGATACGGCCAAATACCAGACCGCCTGTATCCAAACCAAAGACAAGTTTGCCTTTAAGTATGGCAAAGTAGAAGTAAGAGCCAAGCTCTCGAAGGGCAAAGGCTCCTGGCCTGCCATCTGGCTTATGCCGCAGGAAAGCAAGTATGGCGGCTGGCCGAACAGCGGGGAGATCGACATTATGGAGCACCTCAACTACGACTCTATCGTGTACCAGACCCTGCACAGCCACTACATCGATAACTTACAACAGAAAACAAACCCCGTATATTTCGCCACCCCCCCGTTCCGGGAAGGCGAATTCAACACCTATGGCCTGGAGTGGTACCCCGACCGGCTTGACTTCTTCATCAACGGCCAGAAAACATTCTCATACCCTAAAATCAAAAACGCCAACTCTTCGCAGTGGCCCTTCGACGAGGAGTTTTACATCATCCTGGACCAGGCGCTTGGCGGCAACTGGGTGGGCAGTATAAAAGACGAAGACCTGCCCGTGCAGATGGTGGTGGATTGGGTGCGGGTCTACCAGACAAGTAATCAACTACAGGCTAACCTATAGTACATCATGCTAGGCAAAAAAAGTATACATACGCTCTGTCTGTTGCTGGCCATACTTTGCATGGCTCCCTTTGCGTATGCCCAACAGAAGCCGAATGTTATCCTGATCTATGTAGATGACTTGGGATACGGCGATCTGGGCAGTTACGGTGACACCCGAATCTCCACCCCGCACCTGGATAAGTTAGCCGGACAGGGCATCCGCTTTACGCGTGGCTATGCCACCTCGGCCACTTGTACCCCCTCACGCTATGCCCTGATGACGGGCGAGTACCCTTGGCGAAAACAGGGAACCGGCGTGTTGCCCGGCGATGCGGCATTGGTGGTGCCCACCGATAAACTAACCTTGCCAGGCGTGTTCAAGAAAGCCGGGTATGCTACCGCCATCGTGGGCAAGTGGCACCTGGGTTTGGGCGATGCAGTAGAGAAAAACTGGAACGAGGACATTAAGCCCGGACCCAACGAGGTAGGCTTTGACTACTCCTTTATCTTCCCGGCCACTGCCGACCGGGTGCCTACTGTTTTCATGGAAAATGGCAGGGTAGTAGGGCTTGACCCGGCAGATCCCATACAGATAAACTACAGGGAGAAAATAGGCAACGAGCCTACCGGAAGAGAGAACCCGGAACTGCTCAAAATGAAAGCTTCGCCCAACCACGGGCACGACAATACCATCATCAACGGCATTGGCCGCATTGGCTACATGAGCGGCGGCACCAAAGCCCGCTGGACTGACGAAGAAGTACCGCTTACCTTTCTGCAGAAAGCGAAAGACTTTATCGTGGATAATAAAAAGCAGCCGTTCTTCCTGTTCTACTCCCTCACCGAGCCACACGTGCCGCGCATGCCCTCCACATACTTTAAGGGCACGAGCGAGCTGGGCTACCGGGGCGATGTAATCCTGCAGATGGATTGGGCCGTGGGAGAGATTATGAAAGAGCTGGAACTGCAGGGCTTGGCGAAAAATACCCTCATCATTTTTACCAGCGATAACGGCCCGGTGCTGGACGATGGCTATGAGGATGAGGCGGTAACGAAGCGAAACGGCCACATGCCGGCTGGCCCTTTGCGCGGCGGCAAGTATAGCGCTTTTGAGGCCGGCACCCGCGTGCCCTGGATTGTGCGCTGGCCCGGTAAAATAAAGCCAGCCGTATCGGATGCCATGGTCTCGCAGGTGGACCTGGTGGCCTCTTTTGCCAGTCTGCTGCGCCAGCCACTGGCCCCCACCGATGCCCCCGACAGTCAGGATATGAGGAAGGCTCTGACTGGGAAATCCAGACAAGGCAGGAGCGTTTTAGTGCAGCATGCGGGCACGCTGGCCATTGTAAAAGACAACTGGAAGTATATCGAACCCAGCCAGGGGAGAGCTTATAATCCCCTGACGGATATAGAACTGGGTAACGCGCCGGAGCCACAGCTCTACAACTTGAGCGAGGACATTGGCGAAAAGCAGAATCTGGCAGCACAGCATCCGGAGAAGGTAAAGGAATTAGCACAGCTGTTGCAGGAAATCAAACAAGCAGGAAAAAGCAGGTAACAACGTATAACTTTCGTTTATGATGAAGCAAGTACTCTTACTCATGGCGGCTTTTGTGTGGAGCTTTGCGGCGCTGGCACAGCAGCCGTCCAAACGGCCCAACATCGTCATCATCGTGTCCGACGACCACGCCTTTCAGGCCATTAGCGCCTACGGTGGCAACCTGATGCAGACACCCAACATCGACCGCATTGCCAAAGAAGGCGCCACCTTCAACAAAGCCTACGTGACCAACTCCATCTGCGGTCCGAGCCGCGCCGTTATCCTTACAGGCAAGTATAGCCACAAGAACGGGTTTAAGGATAACGAGAACTCCCACTTCGACGGCAGCCAGAACAGCTTCATCAAGGAGCTGGGCAAAGGCGGTTACCAGACGGCCTGGGTAGGCAAGTGGCACCTGGAGAGCGACCCGCAGGGCTTCGACTACTGGAAAATACTTCCGGGCCAGGGGCACTACTTCAACCCCGACTTCATCAACATGGACGGCAGCCGCGAGCGCATCGAAGGCTACGTGACCAGTATCACTGAGGATGTAGCCGAAGAGTGGCTCGACAGTCGCGACAAGAGCAAACCCTTTGCCTTAGTAATTGGCCACAAGGCCACGCACCGCACCTGGATGCCGGACCTGGACGACATGGGCATGTTCGATGATAAAACCTTCCCGCTGCCAGCCAACTTCTACGACAACTATACCAACCGCGAGGCGGCGCGTGTGCAGGACATGACCATCGACAAAACGATGATTATGGGCTATGACCTGAAGATGTACCCGGATTATGAAAATACCCGCGAGGGCAACATCGTCCGCATGAACCCCGAGCAACGGGCAAGACTGGCAGCTTACTACCAGCCCATCTACAACGACCTGATGGCGCGCAACCTGCAGGGCAAGCAGCTGGTGGAGTGGAAGTACCAGCGCTACATGCGCGACTACCTGGCCACGGCCGCCTCCCTGGACCGCAGCATTGGCCGCACGCTCGATTACCTCGATAAGAACGGCCTGGCCGATAATACCATCGTGATTTACATGTCGGACCAGGGCTTCTACATGGGCGAGCACGGCTGGTTCGATAAGCGCTTTATGTACGAGGAGTCCTTCCGTACGCCGATGGTGATGCGCTACCCGGGCGTGGTAAAGCCGGGCACCAAATCAGAGCATTTCGTGATGAACCTTGACATTGCGCCGACCATGCTCGATGCCGCCGGGGTGACCATTCCGAAGGACATGCAGGGCGAGTCGTTCCTGCCGCTGCTGACCAGTAAGAAAGCCAAAGGCCGCGACGCGATGTACTACCACTACTATGAGAACGGCGAGCACTCCGTTTCGCCGCACTTTGGCATCAAGACAGGCCGCTACAAGCTCATCCGTTTCTACAAAAGGGTAGAGGGATGGGAGCTTTACGACCTGCAGAAAGACCCAAGCGAAATGAACAACCTCTACGGCAAGAAAGGCTATGAGAAAATTACCGCCAAACTCAGAAAACAGCTGGACGGCCTGCTCGACAAGTATGAGGACGACGGCGCCAAACAGTTGTTGGCTAAAGAGGGCGGGAATATTTAAGAATCTGCCTGTCTAAAAGCTTCTTCTGCTGGCGCGAGTTTGCAACTCGTGCCTATCAATAGGGTCGGGTTTGTAACCCGACTGGGCTGCAAGCCCAAACAGCGGCAGGAGGCTTTGCAAGCAGTAGGGGAGGCTCAACAAATAGTATACTTATGGCGCGAGCGTCCTCGCTCGTGACTGGCTATAGTTGGGCCTCCGGCCCAGTCGAGTTGCAAACTCGACATCACAATAAGGCACAAGTTTAAAACTTGCGCCAGATAAAAATAAAAAGTATAACCACTCCTATTTCAAAGTGTAGGAGAGACCAATAGCAACAAATTACACTATAATGCTCACCCTTATTCAACGCAGCCTGGCTGCTTTTATACTTCTGGTTTCTTTTACGGCGACGGCGCAGCAAATCGTGCCGCTGCCGCAGCAGGCAACCATCAGCCAGCAGCGTTTCACGCCGGCCCATTCCTACAAGGTAAGTGGCCTGAAAAAGGACCCGGCAACGCTGGAGTTGCTTGGCAGCATTTTACCAGTAGCGGGAAAAGGAAAGTCGCTGCCGCTGAAGGTAAAGAAGCTGAAGAAGGGGGAGGGACCGCTGCAGCGCTCGGGTGCCTATAAACTGGAGGTAACGCCTGCAGGCATAAGTATAGAAGCTCCTGACGAGCGCGGGGTTTTCTATGCCGTGCAGACGCTGTCGCAGTTGGTGCAGCAAGAGGCCAACGGTAGTATAACCTTGCCAGAGGCGACCATCACCGATTACCCGGATGTGGCCTACCGCGGCACGGTGGAAGGCTTTTACGGTGAGCCCTGGAGCCACCAGGACCGCCTGGAGCAGCTGCGCTTTTACGGCAAACTCAAACTGAACACCTATATCTACGGCCCCAAGGACGACCCATACCACTCCTCCCCAAACTGGCGCAAGCCATACCCCGAGCAGGAAGCACAGCAGCTAAAAGAGGTGGTGCAGGAAGCAAAACGCAACAAAGTGGATTTTGTGTGGGCCATCCACCCAGGCAAAGACATCCAGTGGAACCAGGCTGACAGCAGCGCCATCATCACGAAGTTTAACCAGATGTATGACCTGGGCGTGCGCGCCTTTGCCGTCTTCTTCGACGATATTTCCGGTGCCGGAACTGATGCTAAAATGCAGGCGAACATGCTCAACTTCATCCAGCGCCAGTTCATCAACAAGAAAAAAGACGTGGCCCCGCTGATTATGTGCCCGACCGAGTACAACAAAGGCTGGGCGAACAAGGAGCCGGGTACCTATTTGGATATCTTGGGCGAGCAGCTCGACCCGGCTATTCATGTGATGTGGACGGGCAATACCGTGGTGCACGACATCACCAAGGAAGGACTGGAATGGGTGAACAAACGCATCCAGCGGCCGGCCTACGTGTGGTGGAATTTCCCGGTGAGCGATTACGTGCGCAACCATCTGTTGATGGGGCCTTCTTATGGCATCGACACCGAGGCAGTGCATGATATGTCAGGCTTTGTGACCAACCCGATGGACAAGGCCGAGGCCTCGAAAGTGGCCATTTTCGGGGTGGCTCTGTATAGCTGGAACATGAAAACCTATGACCCACAGCAGGCTTGGGAGGCAGCCAACCAGTACGTGATGCCGGAGGCGCCGGAGGCCTTCCGAACCTTCAATGCCCACAACAGCGACCCCGGACCGAATGGCCACCGTTACCGCCGCGATGAGTCGGTGGAGATAAAGCCTTACATCCATACTTTCCTGGAGACCTATAGAAACGGGCTGCACCCTTCAACGGCAGAAGCCGGCAGGATAAAGCAGGAGTTTGAACGTATAGCCAAGGCCCCTGCCGAGATTAGAAGCAAGAGCCAGAATAAGCGCCTGGTAGAGCAGTTGGAGCCATGGTTGTTGCAGTTTGAGCTGCTGGGCAAAGCCGGTACCCATACGCTGGATATGGTGGACAGTCGCATGAACCTGAACCCTGCCGCCGCCTGGGCCAACTACCTTCGCGTAGAAGCCGTGCTCGATAGTATGGCGACCGTGGATGCCACGCTGAACCAAAACCCCTACCAGCCGGGCGTGAAAACCGGCTCGCTGGTGCTGACGCCTTTTGTGGAGGAGGTCTATAAATTAACCGGTATCCACTTCCTGGGCGGAAACCAAAGTATAGCCGGTGCAAATACTGACGCCTCTACGAGCTACAGCCAGTCGCAAAGATTGGCGAACCAACCGTTGCTGGTTAATAACAAAGGCATTGCCTATTCGCCCATGTTGGAGGTAGCCTACCTGGATAGCGGCGAGTACATTGGTTTCAAGCCGGCTGAAGCATTACAGGCCATCGCTTTATACTTTAACCTGAGCAACAACAACCTGCTGAGCTGGGGCGTTTTTGAGACCTCCAAAGATGGAAAAGTATGGACGAAAGCAGAGGCCACTGCAGAGCGTGGCAAAGGAAGTATAAACCTGGCCGACCAAAGTATAAAGTATGTGCGCTTCCGCAACTTTTCCGACAAACGCCAGAACTTCTACCTAAAGGAATTCCGCCTGGAAGTGAAGCCAGCAGCCGGAGCGAACGAGTCTGTTTTTGCCCACGACAAAAGTATAAACACCTACCAAACGCTCACCAGCCAGCAGCCGGTAACCATTACACTGCCACAGGAATTGAGGGGAGCGGGCCTCGTACTACTTTTAAAGAACGACGGCGCCAAGTATACCATCACCGCACCCGGCAGAAACGGTAAACAGCAGACCATCTACAGCGGCAACCGCAGCTACATCGAGCTGGATAGCAGCAAACTAAAAAATGTTTCGAAGCTGACCTTCTCCACAGAAAGCGAGCGACCGGTGCGCATTTACGAACTGGTAAAGCAGGAGCCAGCCAGCTAAGAATCATACTTCGAAATCAACCTGACTTACAGCAAAGAATCCATACTTCTAAACAAACGCTCACCCCATGAAAAAACTATTCTACCTTCTCCTCCTGGTTCTGGTAGCCGCCTTTGAGGCCGGCGCGCAGGAGCTGAACATCATCCCGAGGCCCAATAAAATCGAGCTGGCAAAGGGGCAGTTTACCCTGAGCAGTGCCAAGACTATTCAGTATACTTCCGGGGCAGATAAGGAAGCCGCTTTCCTGAAAAAGGCCCTGCAGGAGAAGTATAACCAGGACCTCCCGACCAATGCCGGCAAAGGAAAGAAGAACACCATCAGCCTGGAGCTGGATAAGAAGCTGTCCAAAGATCTGGGCAAGGAAGGGTATAGACTGACCGCTACGCCAACGCAGGTAACTGTTAAAGCAGCCACGGCAGCGGGCATTCACTACGGTGTGCAGAGCTTGCTGCAGGCTATCCATACTTCTGAAGGCAAATTTATGCCGGCCGTTGCTATCGAAGACGTCCCTCGTTTTGAGTGGCGCGCTTTTATGCTGGATGAGGCCCGTCATTTTAAAGGGAAGGAAGAGGTGAAGCTGCTGCTGGACGAGATGGCCCGGCTGAAGATGAACACCTTCCACTGGCATTTGGTAGACGACCAGGGCTGGCGCATCGAAATCAAAAAGTATCCCAAGCTGACGGAGGTTGGCTCGGTTAGAAAGAGCACGGCCGTAGGGGAGAAGAAGTGGAACAGCAACAAGCAATCCGGGGAGCCGCACAGCGGATTTTATACCCAGGAGGAGATAAAAGAACTGGTAGCCTATGCCGCTGAGCGCCACATCAACGTAGTGCCGGAAATCGAAATGCCGGGCCACGCCAGCGCTGCCATAGCCGCTTACCCCTGGCTGGGCACGGATAACCAGAACATCGAAGTGCCGGTTAAGTTCGGCCGCTTCTACGACATCTACGACGTGACCAGCCCTAAAGTACAGGAGTTCCTCCAGGACGTGCTGCAGGAGGTGTTTGCGCTGTTCCCATCCAAGGTCATCCACATCGGTGGGGATGAAGTGGGTTATGAAGCCTGGGAGAAATCGAAGCAGGTAAATGCCTACATGAAGGAGCATGGCATCAAAACCTACGCCGATTTGCAGGTGCACTTCACCAACAACATCTCCAAGTACATCGAGCAGAACGGCCGCCGCATGATGGGCTGGAACGAGATCATGGGCATCAACATCCACCATGACTTCGAGGAGAAGAAAGCAGATGCCAATGCCGAGACCGAGCTGGCCAAAAACGTGGTGGTGCATTTCTGGAAAGGCGATGTAGAACTGATCAAGCAGGCTGCCTCGAAAGGATACCAACTGGTGAATTCGCTGCACTCCATGACGTACCTGGACTATAACTTCAGCTCTATTCCTCTGCAAAAAGCCTATAACTTCGATCCGGTTCCGCAAGAGCTAGCCAAAGAATACCACCAGAACATCATCGGTACCGGCTCCCAGATGTGGAGCGAGTGGATACCGACGCGAGGGGAGATGCACTACCAGGTATTCCCGCGCCTGGCCGCCTATGCCGAGGTAGGGTGGACGCAGCCACAGAACAAGAACTACGAGCAGTTCCGTCAGGCCCTGTTGCCGCTCCTCAAGGTATGGGAAACCCGCGGCATTCACTTTTCGCCGCTTTCAGACGCGGAAGAACAGAAGAAGAACCAGTAATTTTTTGACAAAGGAGTTTTTGACAAAGGACAAAAGACAACGGACTTACAAAGTATAGTTGCAGCCTACCAATGTCACCTTAGAAGGCAGGGCCGTTTCATTCTACTCACAACGGCGCTGAGCAATCTGTCATTCTGTTAAGAAACTTGGTAGAAGGGAGGTTAAGCTATCGCTACTGGCGGGGGTAGGGGCCCTCTTTAACAAGATCCTTTCAGGATGACAAAATGAAGAGAGTCAAATGGCCCTGCCTATGGAAGGGGGTAGGGGGATGACAGGCTGCCCAAGGGGCAAGCTACCCGCAACAGTTTATACTCGAACCATCCTTTGTCCTTTGTCAAAAGTTCTTTTGTCCTGAAGTTTGACTTATACTTTTAGCTTACAGCGCACCACATGAAAAGCAGGCCAGCCTTACTGGTTTTATACTTTCTTCTCGGGTTTATACTTCTGGTGCAGGCGCAGCAGCGGCCTAACATCGTGGTGTTTCTGGTCGATGATATGGGCTGGATGGATACGTCCGTGCCTTTTGCCGACAGAGTACACCCGCTGAACAAGCGCTACCACACACCCAACATGGAGCGCCTGGCGCGGGGAGGGATGAAGTTTACGAATGCCTACGCTACGCCGGTCTGCACACCTTCGCGGGTAAGTATGTTGACGGGGATGAACGCGGCCCATCATGGCGTGACGAACTGGACCATGCCCTTTAAAGACCGCAACTCCGATACCCCGGATGAGCAGCTGGATGTTGCCCCCTGGAATAGGAATGGGCTGAGTCCGGTAGCGGGTGTGCCGCATACGGTGCATGCCACGCCCTTGCCGCAGCTGCTCAACGAGGCCGGCTACATGACCATTCATGTGGGCAAGGGGCACTGGGCTACACCGGGTACGCCGGGAGCCAATCCTTATAATTTAGGTTTCATCGTGAACGTGGCTGGGCACGTGGCGGGGCGGCCGCTCAGCTACCTGGGCGAGCAGAACTACGGCAACAACCAGGGCAAACCCTACGACATCCACGCCGTGCCGGATATGGCCGAGTACTTCGGCTCGGATACATACCTGACAGAGGCCATCACGCGGGAGGCTCTGAAAACCCTGGAAGCACCTATCCGCAACCAGCAGCCCTTTTTCCTGCACCTGGCGCACTTTGCCCTGCACGACCCTTACGACCCGGACAAACGCTATTTGCAGAAATACCTCGACGCTGGCCTGAGCCAAACCGACGCCATCTACGCCAGCATGGTGGAGGGCATGGACAAGAGCCTGGGTGATGTAATGGACTACCTGGAGAAAAAAGGCGTGGCCGATAATACCATACTTCTTTTTATGAGCGACAACGGTGGCCTGAGCCTGGCCTATGCCGGACGGGGCGAAGCCCACACGCAAAACCTGCCGCTCAAAGCCGGTAAAGGCTCTGTCTACGAAGGCGGTATCCGGGTGCCGATGCTGGTGAAATGGCCGGGGGTGGTAAAACCTGCTTCGGTTAATCCTACACCTGTTATCATCGAGGATTTCTTCCCCACCATCCTGGAGATGGCGCAGGTCGGAAAGTATAACCTGGTGCAAAAGGTAGACGGCCAAAGTTTAGTGCCTATGCTCACAACACCCCATAAAAAACCTGCAGACCGTGCCCTCATCTGGCATGTGCCTAACAAGTGGACGCAGGAGGACGGGCCCGGCATCAACTATAAAAGCGCCATCCGCGAGGGTGACTGGAAGCTGATTTACCACCAGCGCGACGGCAAAATGGAGCTCTACAATCTGAAAACAGACTTGGGCGAGACGACCGACCTGGCCGCCAAACACCCCAAGCGCGTGAAGGCGCTGGCCGCTAAATTAGGCCAGCAACTGCAGGCTTGGGAGGCGCCCATGCCCAGCTTTAAAAGCACAAGTAAACCGGTACCAATGCCAGATGAGGTGCTGCAAAGTATAAACTGACAAGTATAAAATCTTCAAGTATTCCTTACCCATACATGAAAATGAAAAAGATAACAACGGGCCTTCTTGCTCTTCTGCTGACAGCCACAACGCCGGTACTTGCCCAGGAGGCAGGCGAAAAGGCTAACTACTTTATCATCCAGCCCGGTGACACCGAGGCAGACATCATCCGCAAAGCAGCCAATGTGGTGCCCACGCCGCGCCAGCTGCGCTGGCAGCAACTGGAACTGACGGCCTTCTTCCACGTGGGCGTCAACACCTTCACCAACCGTGAGTGGGGCACGGGCAAGGAAGACCCAGCCATCTTCAACCCCTCGCAGTTAGACGCCCGCCAGTGGGTGCGCGTGGCTAAGGAAGCCGGCATCAAGCAGGTGATTCTGACGGCCAAGCACCACGACGGCTTCTGCCTCTGGCCAACGGCTACTACGGAGCATTCGGTAAAGAACAGCCCCTGGAAAAACGGGCAGGGCGACTTAATGAAAGAGGTGGCCGAGGCCTGCAAAGAGTATGGCATTGGCTTTGGCGTTTACCTCTCGCCCTGGGACATGAACTCGCCGGTGTATGGCTCTGATGCATATAACGACCTGTTCATCGAGCAGCTGACGGAGCTACTGACCAACTACGGGCAGATTGACGAAGTATGGTTTGACGGTGCCAATGGCGAAGGACCGAACGGCAAGAAGCAGGTATATGATTTTGACCGCTGGTACCAGCACATCCGCAAGCTGCAACCGACGGCTACGATTGCCATCATGGGCCCGGACGTGCGCTGGGTAGGCACAGAAACCGGTTATGGTCGCGAGACAGAGTGGAGCGTGGTGCCGGCCGATAACCTGGACCAGAACTCCGTGGCCGCAAACTCGCAGCAGGCGGTGGCCTTTAAACCTACCGGTGACATGCGCGGCGAGGTGCTGGGCGGGCGCGAGCAAATCCGCAACGCAAAAGGCCTGGTGTGGTACCCGGCCGAGACCGACGTGTCCATTCGTCCGGGCTGGTTCTACCACCCTGCCGAGGATGACAAGGTAAAGTCGCCGGAGAAGCTGCTGGACATTTACTACAGCTCGGTGGGCCGCAACGGCGTGCTCCTGCTTAACATCCCGCCCGATACCAGAGGGCTTATCCATGAAAGCGACGTGAAGGCGCTGCAGGGCTGGAAAAAGCTTATCGACAATACCTTTACCAAAAATCTGGCTGAGGGCGCCAAAGTGAAGGCTTCGGGCAAGAACAAGAAAGCCATGCTCGACGGCAAGTATGACACGCACTTCACCACCAAATCCGAGAAAGACACCACCGCTGTGCTGGAACTGAGGCTGAAAGGCGCGCAGACTTTTGACGTGCTGATGCTGCAGGAAAATATCAGCGTAGGGCAGCGCGTTGAGAAGTTTGTATTCGAGTACTGGAAAGACGGGCAGTGGCAGAAGGCCACCGAGGGCACGACCATCGGCTACAAGCGCCTGCTCCGCTTCGAGCCGGTAACCACCAGCAAAGTGCGCCTGCGCATCGAGTCGTCGAGGCTAAACCCGACTATCTCAGAAATCGGGCTGTACAAGAACGCACTGGAAGGCATGGCTTTATCGGCAAATGAGCATGAGTAAAGTATAAAGAATGAGCTAAGGGCGTAGGTCTTCGGACCTAGCTTGTGTTCCATAGCCTTCCAGGAAAAAGGCCTAAGTATAAAAGAATTGTCCCCTTGAGGGGACCACAGGGGTGTTCAGCTACTGAGGAGACCACTATTGTTAGCAAAAGCGGTGAGACTGCAGATGTAAACACCCCTATAATCCCCTCAAGGGGATAGTTTTCTATTGCTGTCGGCACTGGTCATCCTTAGATGGCTGTTTCTGCAAAACTTATGAAGTTAGTTAAGTTTTCAAACCCAGGTCAGCAGTTTCAGGACAACGGCATAGCAAGTATAAATGCCTGTCGGTTTTATACTTACACGACACAACCAATAACAACAAAGCCTCTCAAGGCAAAAGACTACACTACCATGATTAAGAAGCTCACCCTTCTACTAGCATTATTCTTTCCCTTTCTGGCGCTGGCCCAGCAGCCGGTTAGTATCATCCCGCAGCCGGTTAGCGTGCAGCGCAGCGAAGGCCACTTTGTTATCGACGGCCATACTTCCATCCACCTGCTAAACGGGAAAAAGGAGTTGAAGCCTGCGGCCGAATTTCTGGCGGCTCGGATTAAGGAAATCTCCGGTTACGACCTGCCTATCAAAAACCGGAAAGGCAAAGCCATCAAACTGTCCATTGAAAGTATAAACAGCCTCGGTGAGGAAGGATACCAGCTGCAGGTAACGCCATCTGAGATAAGTATAAAAGCCAACTCCAAGGCCGGAATTATATACGGCATGCAGTCGGTGCTGCAAACTCTGCCTGCCGTGCGCACTAACGCGGCGCTGCAGGTACCGGCCATGACCATCACCGACTACCCGCGCTTCACCTGGCGCGGTATGCACCTGGATGTGAGCCGCCATTTCTTCTCGCCCGAGGCCGTGAAGCAGTACATCGACCTGATGGCCACTTACAAGATGAACAGGTTCCACTGGCATTTGATAGATGATCCGGGCTGGCGCCTCGAAATCAAAAAGTACCCGAAACTAACGGATGTGGCCGCCTGGCGCGTGGACCATACCGATAAGCCCTGGGATGCCAGGCCACAAGCCAAACCGGGTGAGGAACCTACTTACGGCGGTTACTATACCCAGGATCAGATAAAAGACATAGTCGCCTATGCCGCCCAGCGCAACGTCACGATTGTGCCTGAAATCGAAATGCCTGGGCACGTGGCTTCGGCCATTGCCGCCTACCCGCACCTGAGCTGCACGGGTAAAGCACAGCTGCCGCTTACAGGCGGTGATTATTCTAACATGTCGTCTAACTACTGCCCGGGCAACGAGGAGGTGTTCACTTTTCTGGAGGATGTGCTCGATGAGGTAGTGGCGCTGTTTCCGGGGCAGTACGTGCACATTGGCGGCGATGAGGTAGACAAAGCAGGCTGGAAAAAGTGCCCCAAGTGCCAGAAGCGCATGGCCGACGAGGGTCTGAAGGATGAGGAGGAGTTGCAGAGCTACTTCATCAAGCGCATGGAGAACTACCTGCTCACCAAGAACCGCCGCATCATTGGTTGGGACGAGATCCTGGAGGGCGGGCTGGCCCCGCAGGCAACGGTGATGAGCTGGCGCGGCGAGAGCGGCGGCATTGAGGCAGCCAGGATGGGCCACGATGTAATCATGACGCCCGGCTCTCCGGTATACTTCGATCACTACCAGGCAGGTCCGGAAGGCGAACCGCTGGCCAACGGCGGTTTCAACACACTGAAGAAAGTATACGACTACGAGCCTATCCCGAAAGAACTGACCGAAGCGGAAGCCAAGCACGTGCTGGGTGCCCAGGCCAACCTCTGGACTGAGTTTATCACCACGGCCTCTTACGTGGAGTATATGGTGTTGCCCCGCATGCTGGCCTTGGCCGAAGTGGTATGGTCGCCGAAAGAGAGCCGCGACTGGGCAAGCTTTAACCAGCGCCTGCAGCCCCAGTTCAAGGCCTTCGACCAGAAAGGGCTAAACTACTCCAAAGGCAATTTTACCGTGGACATTAAACCGAGCTCAGAAGGCGGCAAATTGCTGGTGACACTCTTCACAGAGGCGGTGAACGGGGATGTATACTATACCCTGGACGGCTCGGAGCCCACTGCGCAAAGTATAAAGTATGCGCAGCCTATCCAAATCGACTCCTCGGTGGTGCTGAAAGCAGTGACGGTGGTAAACGGCAAGGTGATGGGCCAGAAGCCGGCGGAGCAATCGTTTAGCATGCACAAGGCCGTGGGGCGGGAGGTGCAGTACGAGAACCCGGTAAGCAAGCACTACATGGCCGATGGTCCTAATTCACTGACAGATGGAGTGCGCGGCCGTCATCCTGTGGGCAAGTACTGGCACGGCTTCAGCGGCCGGGACATGGTAGCGACAATTGATTTAGGAGAGGCAAAGTCTATTTCCAACATCACCTTGGGCTGCCTGCAGCACTACCGCGACTGGATCATGATGCCGACAGCCGTGAAGTTCGAGGTATCTGCCGACGGTAAGAATTTCAAAGAGGTAGGCACCGTAAAGAATCCGATTTCGCCAAACGAGCAGGAGGCCACCATGCACGATTTCAAGGCTGCGTTTCCGGAGCAAAAGGCAAGGTATGTGCGCGTTACCGCCTATCACCTCACCTCACTGCCAGAAGGACATAACGGGGTCGGAAAGCCGGCTTGGCTCTTTGCCGATGAAATTGTGGTGAGGTAGGGAGGTAGCTGCCGCGAGCTTTCAGCTCGTGGCTTTGCATGCGGCCAGTTTTCAACTGGCGAAAGTATAAGTATGGTTTGCGCAAGCTGAAACGCTGTAGAAGTGAAGCGTATACACCACCTCTTTCTTTCTGAGATATGTCATACTTAACGCTGCCCTGACGCCATACTTTTCACCCTTATTCCCTATCTTTAAGAGCAGAAAATTTACTGATCACAGCCTGATCAAAAGAATTAAAAAACACCCATGCCTACAAGAAGAGATTTCGTTAAAACCAGTGCCCTGGCAACAGCCGGTATCGCCGCCACGGGCTTTTCATTTATGTCGTTTGCCCAGAAGGATAAGTTTGTGAGCCAGCGCCCGGAGGTGTCCAAACGCCATTTTACCAGCAAAGCGGTAGAGAAAACCATCAAGGATGTAAAAAAGAGCATCGCTGACAAGGAGCTTGCCTGGATGTTTGAGAACTGCCTTCCGAGCACCCTCGACACCACCGTAACCTATCAGGAGAAGAACGGACGTCCGGATACGTATGTAATTACCGGTGATATTGATGCCATGTGGCTGCGCGACAGCTCGGCGCAAGTATGGCCTTACCTGGCGCTGATGGACAAGGATAAGCCGCTGCAAAAACTGGTTGCCGGCGTCATCAACCGCCAGACCAGCTACATCATCAAAGACCCTTACGCCAACGCTTTCTACGACGACCCGACCAAGGAAGGGGAGTGGGCCAAAGACCTGACCAAGATGCAGCCCGGCATCCACGAGCGCAAGTGGGAGATCGACTCGCTGTGCTACGCCATCCGTTTGGGTTACCACTACTGGAAAGCCTCCGGCGACACCGACCCTTTTGATGCGGAGTGGGAGAAGGCCATGCGCCTGGTGGTGCAAACCTTTAAAGAGCAGCAGCGCAAAGAGGGCAAAGGTCCTTATAAGTTTCAGCGTGTAACAGGCTGGCAAACCGACACGGTAGCGGGCTCCGGCTACGGCAACCCGATAAAACCGGTAGGCCTGATCTGCTCTACTTTCCGTCCATCCGACGACGCGACGATTTACCTGTTCCTGGTGCCGGCCAACTTCTTTGCCGTTACCTCGCTGCGTCAGCTGGCCGAGATGAGCGAGAAGATCAAGAAGAATAAAAAATTTGCCGCCGAGTGCACCGCGCTGGCCGACGAGGTGGAGAAAGCCCTGAAGGAGTATGCCGCTGCCGACCACCTGAACTACGGCAAAGTACACCCGTTTGAGGTGGACGGCTACGGCAACAAACTGTACATGGATGACGCCAACGTGCCAAGCCTGCTGGCGCTACCATACCTGGGCTGCTGCTCCGTTGACGATCCGATTTACCAGAACACCCGCAAGTTTGTATTGAGCGAGGATAACCCCTGGTACTTCAAAGGCAAGTATGGCCAGGGTATTGGCGGGCCTCACACTGGTTTTGACCTGATCTGGCCGATGAGCATCATCATGCAAGCCATGACGAGTAAGTCGGAAGACGAGATAAAGCAGTGTCTGGTGATGCTGAAGAACACGCACGCTGGTACTGGCTTCATGCACGAGTCCTTCCACAAGGATGATCCGTCGAACTTCACCAGAAAGTGGTTTGCCTGGGTGAACACCCTGTTCGGAGAGCTGATCCTGAAACTCCACGCCGAGCGTCCGCACCTGTTAAAAGCGCACTACAAAGTATAAGCTGCCGGCTCTGGAAGTATAGAACATACTCCTGTCTTTTCTGAGGAGGGGAGGATGGAAAAAGATATTGAACACCCATTGTCATTCTGGAAGAAACTTGGTGGAAGGGAGGTTAAGCTTATGCTACCAGCCACCAAGATCCTTCCAGGATGACAAAAGGACAAAGCTCCGACACCTCTCGGAAGAATTATTATAACTGGTATAAAGCTGCAGCCATAACCGCAACAACAACCTATATCATGAGCACCAGACGAAAATTCATAAAATTATCAGCCCTCGGCGCGACTATGCTGGGCGGCGGCTTTCAGTATGCGAGCGCCTTTGCCGGCTCGTTGGGAGCGGCAAAAAGAAACAGGCCTGTCGTGATTTCTACCTGGAACCACGGCATACCGGCTAACGCCGCAGCCTGGGAAATCCTGAAGAAAAAAGGCACGGCGCTGGATGCCGTAGAGGCAGGCGTACGCGTACCCGAGGCAGACCCGGAAGTGCGCACCGTGGGCTACGGCGGCTATCCCGACCGGGAAGGCCATGTGACCCTGGATGCCTGCATCATGGACAAGGACAGCAACTGCGGCGCGGTGGCGTTTCTGGAGCATATCAAGCACCCGATTTCGGTGGCGCGTAAGGTAATGGAAGACACCCCGCACGTGATGCTGGTAGGAGAGGGAGCTCTGCAGTTTGCCCTGGAGAAAGGCTTCAAGAAAGAAAATCTCCTGACGCCGCAATCTGAAAAAGACTGGAAGAACTGGCTGAAGGAGTCCAAGTATAAGCCGGTGATTAACATCGAAAACCACGATACAATCGGCATGCTGGCCCTGGACGCAAACGGCGACCTGGCCGGAGCCTGTACCACGAGCGGTGCCGCCTATAAAATGCACGGCCGCGTGGGCGACTCTCCCATCATCGGGGCTGGCTTGTTTGTAGACAACGAAGTAGGAGCCGCTACGGCTACGGGCCTGGGCGAGGCTGTTATCCGCATGGTGGGCAGCCACCTGGTAGTAGAATTGATGCGCCAGGGTAACTCGCCGGAGCAGGCTTGTAAATTAGCCGTGGAGCGTATCATCGCCAAGCACAAAGATGTGAAAGACCTGCAGGTAGGTTTTATCGCGCTCAACAAGAATGGGGAGTACGGCGGTTATTGCATCCATAAGGGCTTTAACTATGCTGTGCAGGATAAATCAGGAGTGAAGCTGCTGGATGGAAAGAGCAAGTTCTAAACCGCTGCTGGAAATCTGCATCGAATCGGTGGGCTCGGCCATCGCGGCTGAGCAGGGAGGCGCGCAGCGCGTGGAGCTGTGCGACTACCTGGCTGGTGGCGGCACCACGCCCAGTGCGGGTATGATTGAGGTGGTGCGCCAAAGTATACGCATTGGCCTGCATGTGCTCATCCGCCCGCGCCGTGGTGATTTTTTATACTCCCCAGCCGAATTTGAGGTGATGAAGCGCGACATACAGCTCTGCCGGAAGTTGGGTGTAGACGGCGTGGTGATTGGAGCTTTGACGAAAGATGGAAGTATAGACGTGGCCGGTACGCAGCAGCTGATTGAAGCAGCGGAAGGTATGAGTATTACGTTCCACCGTGCCTTCGACCGGGCCGCCGACCCTTACAAGGCCTTAGAGGATTTGCTGCAACTAAACGTGCATCGCCTGCTTACTTCCGGCCAGCAGGAAACAGCTCTGCAAGGGGCTGACCTCATCCGGGAGCTGCGAGAGCGCTCTGAAGGCAAACTCATCATCCTGCCCGGCGGCGGCGTGACTCCCGATAATGTGCGGGAGTTAGTTGCCAAAACTGGTGTGCAGGAAGTACACGCTTCGGTGCGTAAATCCGTGGAAAGCGACATGGTCTACCGCAAAGACCAACCGGCCATGTCGAGTAACCGCGTGCTCTCCGAGTTCGAGCAACTGGTAGCCGATGTGGAGCAGGTGCGGGCGTTAGGTGCTGGTTGGTAGTTGTTGGTTATTAGTTGTCCGGTGCAGCCGCTGGCAGGAATATCATTTCGACGAGAGAGCTTTTAGCAGTGCCGGGTCTAACCACCCCTGCCCCTCCTTGGCCAAGGAGGGGAGTCTGTAGTAGCTTTGGCTAAAGTATAAGCACTGTAGCTGAAGGGGTTGAAGGAACATCCCCCTACCCCCTTCAAAGGGGGACTTTGGCTGTACTTCAATCATTCCCTGTCATCTCGAGCAGCGCGAGAGATCTGTCCGGGATTTCTACCCAGATCTCTCCCGAAGGTAGAGATGACAGCAGTGGCAGCGGCTATCGGATTGCTTCCCAGCCTTTGGGTTGAGCGCCTTGTGAGATCCGGTGCCCGGTAAGGGCATGCCGAGCGCGAGCGAGGCAAGGAGGGAACACAGCGCGATGCCTGAAGGCGAGCCCTCTCGGGCTTGAGAGCACCAAAGCCAGAGATGAAACAGTTGCTCATGTAAACCTGGAGGATGAACGGCAGCTAGCAAGAATAGCTTGTTTCCAGCTGGAGGAAGCAGCGGCTAAGGAAGTATAGCCCAAGTATAAAGTATGGCTTTTCAAGCCAGTCGGGTTGAAAAGCCGACATCATCGTAGGCACGAGTTGCAAACTCGCGCCAGCGGTGGCTAATAGTGGCACAAGCGGAGGCGTGCGCCAAGCAAGTATAAAGTATAGCCAAAGTATAAACACGGCTTGTGCGGATTAGGAATCCGCCGTTCTATACTTTCGGATTTGGAATCCGAAAGAGCGGGATAAATAAGTATAGCTCAAGTATAATGATAAACAAGTACAAACTCTTACTCATCTTTCTCTTCGTGCTGAGCGGCAACTTCGCCTCCGCACAAGCTAAAAAAGCCGCTCCGCAGGACAGCACCAAAATGCAGTGGTTCGGCGACGCCAAACTCGGCATTTTCATCCACTGGGGCATTTACGGCGTGAACGGCATCCCGGAATCGTGGTCGTTTTTCAACAACTACATCAGCCACGAAGACTACATGAAGCAGCTCGACGGCTTCACGGCAGACAAGTATAAGCCGGAGGAATGGGCCAAACTTATAAAGGAATCCGGAGCACGCTATTCGGTCATCACCACCAAGCACCACGATGGGGTGGCGCTGTGGGATACCAAAATGGGTGGCATTACCACTAAAAAGCACACGCCGGCCAAGCGCGATGTGCTTACCCCCTTCGTAGACGCGCTACGCAAGGAGAACCTGAAGGTGGGCTTTTATTACTCGCTGCCCGACTGGAGCTACGCCGACTACGATGTGTTTACGCGTGCTAAAAAACGTTATTCGATAACAGAGGAGCCGCGCCGCTGGAAGAAGTTCTTAGGCTTCTACCAGGGGCAACTTCGCGAGCTTTCTAAAAACTACAACCCGGACCTCTACTGGTTCGACGGTGACTGGGAACACAGCGCCGAAGAGTGGGAGTCGGAGAAAGTTCGCCAGATGTTGCTGGGCCACAACAAAAATGTGATTATCAACTCGCGCCTGAACCACTACGGCGATTATGCCACGCCGGAACAAGGCGTACCAGTGGTAAAGCCGCAGGATAAGTACTGGGAGCTGTGCCTGACCATGAACGACTCCTGGGGCTACTCGCCGCACGACCATCATTACAAGAGCCCGAACCAGGTTATCCGCACCTTCGCCGACTGCATCAGCAATGGTGGTAACCTGCTGCTCGACATCGGTCCGAAGCCGGATGGCACCATCCCTCAGGAGCAGGTGGCTATCCTGAAGGAACTGGGCCGCTGGACGAACAAGCACGAAGAAGCTATCTTCGGAACGGTGGCTGGTATACCGCAGGCACATTTCCATGGCTACTCCACGCTGGCCAAAGACGGCAAAACTTTATACCTGTTCGTGGAGAACCAGGGAGCCGAGTCGGTGCGCGTGCAGGGGCTGGGTACACCGGTTAAAAGTATAAAAGTGGTGGGCAGCAATGCTACAGCCAAGTATGAGCAGCAGGGCAACACCACCTACATTAAGGTGCCTGCCAATGCTTACGATGAGCAGCTGACGGTACTTGCTTTGTCGTTTGAGCAACCGCTGAAACTGGCTTCTCCGGCACCAGCCAAAATAGAACTGGCTCAGTTGCAGAAGGCTGGTAAGTTGGATGCCACGCAGCGCAACCGCACCATCCGCCAGTTAGCGGATAACCTGCAGGCGGGTAAAAACCCGTTCCAGAACACCGTCCTGCAGCCTGACGGCACTGAAGTAAAGCAACTAAAACTGGCTGACGCGGGCGTAGATCGCTGGGTGAAAAAGCATGCCGAAACGATGTACAAGGCTAACCCGGGCCTGCCGGAAGGGCATTACGAGGGGAACACGTCGCTTTCGGAAGATAAGCAAACGCTGTACTTATTCGTAGAGGGTAAACCGACCGGCCCAATCGCCATTAAGGGAATCAAAAACAAGCTGCACCGCATTCGTGTGGTAGGCAACGGTACCTTGCTGGGCCACGAAATCTTCAACAAGCAGTACTGGAGCGAAATCCCTGGCATTGCCTACATCGACTTGCCACACGACCTGCTGGACGAGGACCTGACCGTCATTGCCATTTTGCTCGATGGCCCGGTATCGCTCTACCGTGAGGAAGTAAAGCCGATTGAGAGTAACTAGAAGGATTTAACTCACCCCTGCCTCTCCAAGGAGGGGAATACATTTACAGAAAAGTCCCCCTTTGAGGCGGGAGGGGATGATAATCGTTCCCGAATTCCCCTCCCTGGAGGAACAGGGGTGGGTTTCTGACACAATAAATTCTGATTCTCTGTCATTCTGTAAAGAATCTTGGTTGAAGGGAGGTTAATCCTTTGCTACTCGCCACCAAGATTCTTTACAGGATGACAAGAGAGAGACAACACAGCTTACGCTTTTATACTTACATATTATGTTCAAACACTACCTTTACGCCCTACTTTTCACAGTTATGTTACTGGGGGTGCAGACATTGTCGATGGCGCAAACCCTCGACCCGAAGTACCCTCTGATTCCGTACCCCAGCTCGCTGACGCCGCAGCAGGGTAGCTTTACTATCACCTCCAAAACCAAACTGGTGCTGCCTAAGGAAAGCATCTTTAAAAATGAGGCGGAGCAGCTACAGTACCTGCTTTCCGGTAGCCTGGGCAAATCGTTGAAAGTGGCAAAGAAAGCCGCTGCCAATACCATTGTTTTCCAATACGACCAAAGTATAAATGCGCCCGAAGGCTACCGCCTGAGCATTACGCCGAAGCAGGTGGTGCTGGCAGCAAAGGAGCCGGCCGGTATGTTCCGGGCAGTGCAGACGCTGCGGCAGCTGCTGCCTGCAAGTATAGAGCAGCAGGCTGCGCAGGCGCAGCTTGTACTTCCGGCCCTGCAGATTCAGGACGAGCCGGTGTATGGCTGGCGCGGCATGCACCTGGACGTGAGCCGCCACTTCTTCACCACCGATTACCTCAGGAAGTTCATCGACCTGATGGCCCTTTACAAGTTCAACAAGCTGCACCTGCACCTAACCGACGACCAGGGCTGGCGCATTGAGATAAAGAAGTACCCGAAGCTGACCGAGGAAGGCGCCTGGCGCACCTTCAACAACCACGACCGCGACGTAATTGCTCGCTCCAAGGAGAACCCGGACTTTGCGCTGGACGAGCGCCACATCGTGCAGAAAAATGGCCAGACAATGTATGGCGGCTTCTACACGCAGGAGGAGATGAAAGACATCATCGCTTACGCTGCTGCCCGCCACATAGAGATTATCCCCGAAATTGACATGCCCGGCCACATGAAGGCCGCCATCGACGCCTACCCGTTCCTTACCTGCGGCGAATCGGGTTGGGGCGAGACCTTCTCCGTTCCGATTTGCCCGTGCAAGGAGAGCACCTATGAATTTGCCGAGAACGTGTTCAACGAGATTATTGCGCTGTTCCCGAGCCAGTACATCCACCTGGGTGCCGACGAAGTAGAGAAGACCACCTGGGCCAACTCGGCGGGTTGCCAGGAACTGATGCAGCGCGAGGGACTGAAAAACGTGGAGGAGCTGCAGAGCTACTTCATCCACCGCATGCAGAAATTTTTTCACTCCAAAGGCAAAAAGCTGATTGGCTGGGATGAGATGCTGGAGGGTGGCATTAACTCGGACGCGGTGGTGATGTTCTGGCGCACCTGGGCACCCAATGCCCCGCTGCACGCCGCCCGAAACGGCAACAAGGTCATCATGACGCCCAACAGCCCGCTATACTTCGATGGAATACCTGATAAGAAATCGGTGTATAACGTGTATCATTTTAATGTGGTGCCGAAGGGGCTGAACGCCGAGGAGGCCAAAGCTATACTTGGGGCGCAGGCCAATATCTGGACCGAGTACATCCCTTCCGAGAACCGTGCCGAGTACATGTACATGCCGCGCATGACGGCGCTTGCTGAAGTGGTTTGGTCTGACAAGCGCGACTACGACTCATACCTGAAGCGCCTGCAGACGCATTACAAACGCCTCGACGCGCTGGATGTAAACTACCGCCTACCCGACCTGGAAGGCTTCCTGGATGTGAACGTGTTCACCGACAATGCTACGCTGGACATCCCAAAACCACTCGACAACCTGATTATCCGCTATACCACCGATGGCAGCCAGCCCACTACCTCCTCCAAGGTACTGGACAAGCCGCTGACGATTACGGAGACCACCACCTTCAAGGTGGCAGCCTTTACGCCGGAAGGTTTGAAAGGGGATACCTATACCACCACGTACGAAAAGCAGACGTATGCCAAGGCGGTAGCAGCTAAAAACACAAAGCCTGGCCTGCAGGCGACATACTACAAGGCATCTTTCAAAAATACAGGAGGGATGGCCAAGGCCACGCCAACCGGTGTGGCAGAAGTAGCGCAACTGCAGGTTCCACGTGAGGCACAGGCGCCAAGCTTTGGTGTGCAGTTCAGGAGCTACCTGGAGGTGCCGGAAACAGGCATCTATACTTTCTTCTTCACCTGCGACGACGGTGGCGTGCTGCGCATCGCCGACCGCCTGGTAGTGGACAACGACGGCTTGCACCCGCCGCAGGAGAAAATTGGTCAGGTAGCGCTGGAGAAAGGCCTGCAGCCATTTGCGCTGGATTTTATTGAAGGTGGCGGCGGCTATACTTTGAAACTTCTCTACAGCAAAGACGGAGGTGAGCCGCAGCCCATTCCAGCCAGCTGGTTTAAGTATGCGCCGGTTGTGCAGTAGTATAAAAACAGAGGCCTGCATTTGTTACAGCTAAGCTCTACTGCTCTTTCGGATTTGCAATACGAAAGTATAATAGCTGCGGATTTGTAATCCGCAGGAGCAAAGGCAATAGCTACTGGCCGGCAAGCGGATTGCAAATCCGCAGTTAAAGGAGTTCCGGATTACAAATCCGGAACAACTATAGAACAAGTTAACTTGCCCCGGAGTAGTAGCAAAAGCTATACTTCCTACAACCATCAAGTACAAATTCTGCTTTAGCGTCTCTCTTAAACTTTTAACAAGTAGGAGAGACGCTTTTATACCTTACATATGATAAAGCATTACTTAACCCTGTGCCTGGTACTTTTTGCCGTACTGGCCGCGCAGGCTGACGATAATCCCTCCGCGAAAGCGAAGCGAAAGGCTAAAACGGCCTCTCCGTTTGCCGGGCTGGAGCACCTGTTCACAGAACCGAAACATTACATTACCCACTTCACCAAGGAGGCCCCAAGTATAGACGGCCACCTGAGCGACGAAGTATGGCAGCAGGCCGCCTGGACCGATTTGTTCACCGACATAGAAGGCGACTTAAAACCGGTCCCAACCTACGCGACGCGTGTGAAAATGGCCTGGGACAACGAGCACTTGTACATTGCCGCCGAGATGAAGGAGCCGCACGTGTGGGCTAACTTAACCAAGCACGACGAGGTGGTGTTCTACGACAACGATTTCGAAGTCTTCATCGACCCGGACAACGACACGCACCAGTACTTTGAGGTAGAGGTGAACGCGCTAAACACCATTTTCGACCTGTTCCTTTCCAAGCCATACCGCAATAACAACGGCGCCCTCATTGCCTGGGATTTGCACGGGCTGAAGTCGGCAGTGCAGGTGCAGGGTACCCTGAATGACCCGACCGATACCGACGAGGGCTGGACGGTGGAAATGGCCATTCCGTTCCGTTCTGTTACGCTAGGGAATGTTACACGTGTACCCTCCGAAGGCACGCTGTGGCGCATCAACTTTTCGCGGGTGCAGTGGGATGTGGACGTGGTAGACGGCAAGTACGTAAAGCGCAAAGGCGAGGATGGCAAGCCGCTGCCGGAGTATAACTGGGTGTGGTCGCCTCAAGGCGTGATTAACATGCACCTGCCCGAGCGCTGGGGGTATTTATACTTTAGCCAGCAGCCAGCGGGTGAGCAAAGTATAAGTTTTGTCCTACCGTATGCCGAGATGCAGAAACAGTATCTGTGGCTGGTGTATTACCGGCAGAAAGCGTATTTTGGGAAGCACGGACGCTACAGCAAATCCTTGAAAGAGCTGGGCCTGAAAAATGGTAAGGTTGAAGTGGAAGGGAAGGCGAACCAGCTGAAACTGGAGGCGGGCACGCTGCAGTTCATGGCCGCCATACAGGGGCCCGACGGCAACGTATGGAGCATCAACGAAAACGGATTTGTACAAACGATAAAAGGCTTACAATGAAAACAAGAAGATCCTTCCTGAAGGCCGGGGCGCTGGCTGGTCTGGCAGCAAGTATACCCGCGCCCGCTCTTGCCAAAATAGCCACAGCGCCTGCAGCTAAAAACAAACAGCTCAGGCACTGGGTATGGGTAAGGCCCAATAAAGCCGATAAAGAGGCTGATCTGCAGCGCCAGTACAAACGCTTCTACGAGGCGGGTATCCGGGGGATCTTTTTTGAGGCAGACAGCGAGAAACATTTCCGGGCGGCCAAAGCTAACAAACTGGAGGCCCACCGCTGGATGTGGACCATGAACCGCGGCGAGAAGGAGTTGCTGCAGAAGCACCCGGAGTGGTATGCCCAAAACCGCAAGGGTGAGTCTTGCGCCGACAAGCCGCCGTACGTGGGCTATTACCGCTGGCTGTGCCCTTCCCGGGAGGAGGTGAAACAATACCTGGCCGAGGACGTGCGCAACATCCTCAGCAAAGACTACATTGATGGCATCCACTTGGACTACGTGCGCTTCTGCGACGTGATCCTGCCGGTGAACCTGTGGAGCGATTACAAGATTGAGCAGACCAAAGAGCTGCCGGAGTATGACTACTGCTATTGTGAGGTGTGCCGCACCAAGTTCAAAGCCTGGCGTGGCAAAGCGATTGAGGAACTGGAGTACCCGGAAGCCAGCCTGTCGTGGCGCCTGTACCGCTACAATGCGGTCAATACCATCGTGAACCACCTGGCCGAAGTGGCCAAGGAGAAGAAGAAACCTATCACGGCCGCCGTATTTCCGACCCCGGAGGTAGCCCGCCGCATCGTGCGCCAGGACTGGACCAACTGGAACCTGAACGCGGTGTACCCGATGATTTACCACGGGTTCTACAAAGAGGACGTGCGCTGGATAGGCGATGCCGTGACAGAAGGTGTGCACTTTTTGAACGGAAAATTCCCGCTCTACGCCGGTTTATACTTGCCTGATTTTAAAAGCAACGAAGAGTTGCAGCAAGGCATCGAAATCGCGCTGGCCAATGGCGCCAAGGGTGTCTCTATCTTCGGCGATGTGAATGAGCAGGTGCTGCAGGCGCTGGAACGAGCCTCAGCTTCGGCGAAGTTGTAGGGAAGTATAAAATCGAAAAGTAACAAATCGAGCTGCCAACGGCAGCTCGATTTGTTATTACCCCTCTCTAGAGTGGTAATAGCCTTCTGCAGTACCGGGTCCAACCACCCCTTTATCCCCTCCTTGTCTAAGGCGGGGAATTTCACCCCACCCCGGCCCTCCCCTAAAAACAGGGGAGGGAGTTCTGAGGCGATTATCATCCCCAGCTCCCTTCGAAGGGGGACTTGGTTGAAGCTCCGTCAGCAGCGGCTATCGAATGATTCCCAGCCTTTGGGTTGAGCGCCTCGAGAGGTTCCGGTGCCGCAGGCAGCCCGAGGTACGAGGGCAGGAAATGTAGACAGCGCGATGCCCGAAGGCGAGCCCTCTCGGGCTTGAGAGCTCCAAAGCTAGAGATGCAACAGTAGCTTATGTAAGTCTGGAGGATGAACGGAGGCTAGTAAGAATAGCTTGTTTCAAGTGGAAGGAAGCAGCTGCTATGTAAGTATAGCCAAAGTATAAAAGTAAGGCTTACGCGGACTCGGAAGTCCGCAGCAGCGTTGGTTCCGGACAAGGATGTCCGGAACAGCGGTGTAGCCAAAGTATAAAAGTATGGCCAGAGCAAGTATGGCTTTTCAAGCCAGTTGGGTTGCAAACCCAACATCATCGTAGGCACGAGTTGAAAACTCGCGCCAGCGGGGCGTGGGTAAAGGCACAAGCATACGCTTGCACCAGAGGAGGCCTTATACTAACTCAACCCAAACCTCCCCAACACCTGTACTTTCTCCTCCCGCTGGTACCAATCGTTGTACACCAGCTCCAGAACCTCCACCTCAAAGGTTCCGAAATCATAGGTTCTATACTTCTCCAGTAAGCTTAAAAGCTGCTCCGGCTGCTGAACTGGTGCCCTGAACCGAAGTACCGTGGCGTGGGCGGTTTTCAACGTATAGCGCTGGTCCAGGGACTGAAGCAGCGAGGTGGCGCTAAAGGCCGCACGTATACTTTCCCGAAGCATTTGAAGGCTGTTGTCCAGCGGGAAACCCTGTATCATGACAGCTTCCGGGGAGGCGGTGATGCCGTTAAACTCAACTTTGAAGGGGCTGGCATGGCGGGTTATACTTTCGAGTAACTGCACGTAGTCCGCTGCATTAACCGAGCCTAGTGTGAAGCCGGATGTGCAGGAAATAATGGAAAGCACAGTGATGTGCAGGTCTGTGTCGGGATAGAAATACTGCTCCGGCGCCACCTGTTGCAGCTCGCCTAAAAAGGCACGTATGCGTTCTTTTACCTCCCGGGATGGGCGCGCCAACAGGGTAATGCCAAGCCTGTCGTCAGCAGGATTATCAATCCAGGGATCAAGCTTAAAGCTACCGGCTTCGAAGCCCGCCCGTGATTTCTCCCAAAGCCTGTTATAATGCGTCTGCAGGTCCATTTTATACTTTAAAGTAGGGCTATCGTCTTGCTAAAAGTATAAAGCTAAAAAATAAAGCCCTCTATAGTAAATCTACAGAGGGCTTATACCTTATTGGGTAGTTTATAGGTTATTGAGCAGGCTCCGACTTTGGCCTGTCTGCTTTGGCTGTGCCCCAGGTAGAGCTCGGCGTGTTGCCCATCTCAAATACCAGTTTACCACCCTTCATCAGATCCTTGTGCAGGATGTAGGACTTGGTGTATGGCTTCCCGTCCAACGTAACACTTTGGATGTACTTGTTCTCCTTGCTGTTGTTGTTGGCCACGACCTCCAGCTTGTTGCCATTTGGTAAGGAAAGTGTAGCCTGATGCACAGCTGGGCTGCCGAATACGTAAGCACCGTTGGCGGGGTTTTGTGGGTAGAAGCCCAGGGTAGAGAAAATATACCAGGCCGACATCTGGCCCACGTCCTCGTTGCCGATCAGCCCGTCCGGCTTGTCGGTATAAAAGTTTTCTACAATGAAACGTACTTTCTCAGCCGTTTTCCAAGGCTGGCCCACGTAGGCGTACATGTAGGTGATGTGGTGGCTTGGCTCGTTGCCGTGCGCATACTGCCCAATCAGGCCGGTAATATCGTTCGAGGCTTCTTCGCCCATGTCGCCTTCCGCTACGAACAGCGAGTCCAGTTTCTGCGCAAAGGCTTCCTCGCCGCCCATCAACGTAATCAGACCTTCCACATCCTGCGGCACCAGCCAGGTGTACTGCCAGGAGTTGCCTTCGGAGTAATCATCCTTGCGGTGCGTAGATTTAAACGGATCGAACGGCGTGCGCCACTCATTCTCAGAAACTCTGCCGCGCATAAAGCGGGTCTGCTTGTCGAAGTAATTCTCGTAGTAGCGGCCGCGTTTGCTGAAGTACTCATAATCGGCCTGCTTGCCCAGCTTCTTGGCCACCTGCGCGATGCTCCAGTCAGCGATAGCATACTCGAGGCCTTTGGCTACGCTTTCCACTTCCTCGTCGGCAGGAATGAAGCCCAGCTCTTTCACGTAATTCACGCCAAACTCATTGCCCATGGCCGTGGCTTTCATGGCCTCAAAAGCCAGCTCATGGTCAAAGCCGTCAAAGCCTTTCAGGACGGCATCGGCCACCACCGTTACGCCACTATAACCCGGCATGGTGTTGGTCTCGTTGCCCATCAGGTGCCACACAGGTAGCTTGCCCTGCTGCTGGTAAATGGCCAGCATGGAGTTGATCATGTCGTTCACTCGGTCGGCCTGCGTAATGGTGAAGAGCGGGTGCGCCGCGCGGTAAGTATCCCAGAGCGAGAAAGTGGTCAGGTTAGTGAAGTTGGCCTTCTCGTATACTTTCTTGTCGGTGCCGCGGTAGTCGTTGTTGTGGTCGTTGAAAATGGACGGGGCGATAAGCGTGTGGTAGAGGGCGGTGTAGAAGGTGCGCATCTGTACCGAGTCCAGCGCGGCAATACGTACTTTTTGCAGCTCGCGGTTCCAGGCAGCGTCGGCGTCGGCCACCACTTTCTCAAAATCCCAGTGCGGTACCTCGGCATGAATGTTGGCAAACGCGTTCTCGGCACTCACCGGCGAGATGCCCACTTTCAGCTTTATCTTTTCGCCTTCCTGTGTTTTGAAATGCGCCACGCCTTTAATCATGCGGCCTTTGGAGGCAGGAACCGGCGAGGAGGCGGCCGTATCGACTACCTGGAAGCTCTCAAACTTTTCGATTGGCTTGGAGAACACGGCGGTAAAGTATACGCGCTGGTCGTTGGCCCATCCTTTGGAGAAGCGGTAACCGGCCAGGGTGCTGTCGTTGAGCTGCTCGATAAAGGTTTCGGTAGGGGAGTCCCAGCCAATGCCTTCCTTCAGGTCGATGATGATGCTGGCCTCCTCAGACTTCGGGAAAGTATACTGGTGGAAGCCCACGCGCTCGGTGGCGGTCAGCTCGGCCCCGATGTTGTAGCGCTTCAGTTTTACGGCGTAGTAGCCCGGTTTTACCGTTTCGTCGTCGTGCGAGAAAAGGGAGTAATAGCCGCTGTTCGGGTCTTTTATACTTCCTTTCACCAGCTGCACTTTGCCCGTCACGGGCATCACCGAGATGTCGCCCAGGTCGCCGATGCCGGTGCCACTCAGGTGGGTGTGGGCGAAGCCGATGATGGTGGAGTCGGAGTAGTGGTAGCCGGAGCACCAGTCCCAGCCCTGGGTGATGTTCGTAGGCCCTAATTGCACGGCCCCGAAGGGTACGTTAGCGCCCACAAACACGTGTCCGTGGTAGCTGGAGCCGATGTAGGGGTCAACATACTGGGTAAGCGAACGGGTGTTGGGGTTGCTTTCTTGCTGGTTGGAGGTGGTGCAGGAGGCGGCGATGCACGCCAGCGCCACCAGAGGAGCTTTGAACTTTCGTAAAGCTTTCAGGTACATGAATTTTAAAGTATAGTTTTAAGATGGTAGCAGCGGCTGTAAGGCATACTTGCCAAACCGCCTGACTAAAGTAAGTATAAATCTGCTAGGGGAGAGCGTATGGCAGAAAAAAGGCAGGCCTCATTTTTAATAATGAGGCCTGCACTGGTTTTAACCTTAATTCTGTTTTACTCTACTACAATTTCATCGGTGAAGATCCAGGCTCTTCTTCTGTCCTGCTCGGTGCCCGGAAGTGGGTTTTTGGCTGTTACCTTGATGTAACGGGCCTTGGTGCCCGGAAGCTCTGCTGTCAGCACCTCCTTGAACACGCCCGGCTTGTCGGTCAGCTCGGTTACGACCTTCACGGTTTTATACTTCTTGCCATTCTTGGATACGGCAAACTCTACCTGGGCCGGCAGCTGAATGCCGTCGTTCTTGGTTTGCAGGTAAGAGCTGGTGATGCGGTTCACCGGCTTTTTCTCCTTCAGGTCGATCACGGCCTCGAAATCATCGCCCAGGAAGCCCAACCACTGGCCGTTGGTGAAGCTGTTGCTGGCCAGCTGGCCGTCTACCAGCGTCAGTCCGCCGGCGGCAGTATAGCTGCGGTGAGGCGCGTTCTTCAGCTCTACGGAGTGTGCGAAGGCCTCGTGCTGGTTCACGTCGCGGCTGCTTACTTTACCCAGCTGTTTGCCCTTCTCGTCAAAAGAAGCCGCCTTGATGGTAGCTGTGTTGCTTAGCTGGAATGGCGCAGTGTAAGCCTGCGAAGATGTAGTTGGCTCAGAGCCATCCAGCGTGTAGTATATTTTCGGGCCTTTGGCATCGGTCGCCAGGCTTACCGTAGCCACGCCTTGTGCCGGGTCCACGGTGATGTGCTGCTTCACGTTGAAGGTGCTGCGCGCATAGTTCACGCCCAGGTGGTCGTAGCGTTTGTACTGCTGCTGCATGCGTGTCTGGAAGTCGTTCCAGTCTTTCTTGGCAGCCGGCGTCCAGAGCACCTCCGACAGGGCCGAAATGCGCGGGAATACCATGTACTCCACGTGGTCTGTGCTTGGAATGTACTCGGTCCAGATGTTGGCCTGCGCACCCAGAATATACTTTTTCTCTTCTGCGGATAGCTCAGCTGGCGTAGGCTCAAAGGAGTATACTTTCTCCAGCGTCGTCAGGCCGCCGATGGCCGTTGGCTCCAGGCTGGGCTCGCCTTGGTAGTGGTCGAAGTATACGTGTGAGCCCGGTGTCATCACTACGTAGTGGTGCTGCTTGGCGGCAGCAATGCCCCCCTCGGTGCCTCTCCACGACATCACATAGGCATTCGGGGCCAGTCCGCCCTCCAGGATTTCGTCCCAACCGATGATGGTGCGGCCTTTGCCGTTCAGGAATTTCTCCATGCGCTGGATAAAGTAGCTCTGCAGTTCGTGCTCGTCCTTCAGGCCTTCGTCGGTGATGCGCTTCTGGCACTTAGGGCACTCTTTCCAGCGGGTTTTTGGGGCTTCGTCGCCACCGATGTGCACGATTTTGCTCGGGAACAGGGCCAGCACCTCGGTCATCACGTCCTCCAGGAAAGTAAAGGTCTCTTCGTTTCCGGCGCAGAAAATGTCGTCAAACACGCCCCATTTCTTCTCTACCTCAAACGGGCCGCCGGTACAGGAAAGGTGCGGGTAGGTAGTGAGTGCCGCCACCGCGTGGCCCGGCATCTCTATCTCCGGAACTACCGTGATGTAACGCTCCTGCGCATACTTCACCACGTCCTTGATCTGCTCCTGGGTATAAAAGCCGCCGTAGCGCTCGTCGGTGAACTTGTGCGGCTGGTCGCTGTAGTGGCCAATCAGGGTACCGTCGCGGAAGGCGCCTACTTTCGTCAACTCCGGGTATTTCTTTATCTCAATGCGCCAGCCCTGGTCCTCAGTCAGGTGCCAGTGGAAGGTGTTCATTTTGTGCATGGCCAAGTAATCGATGTACTCCTTCACGAACTCCACCGGGAAGAAGTGGCGGGCCACATCCAGGTGCATGCCGCGCCACTGGTAGCGTGGCTTGTCCACCACCTCCAGGGCTGGGATGCTAACAGGGGCTTTGGTGGGCTGTGCCGGCAAAAGCTGGCGCACGGTCTGCGTGCCCAGGAAAAGGCCATGCGGCTCCTTGGCAGCAAGTATAATGTTGTCAGATGTTACGTTCAAAGTATAACCTTCCGCGCCCAGCGTGTCCACCGGGGTGTTGAGGGTAAGGTGCAGGTAGTTGCTGCTACCCTGGGCGGGCGCTTTCTGCTCTAGCTTCGGCTGCACGCCGGTCATGTCCTTGATGTTCTTGGCCAGGTACTCCCCGATTTTGCGGAGCTCGTCGTTTTTCGGGTCTACAAAGATTTTGGTGTCCTTGTTAAGGGCGAAGCTGCCGCTCTGCTGGGTTAACTTAACAGGCTGCGGGATAATAGAGACAGTCTGCTGCTGCGCTGTGGTGGCCTGGGCAAAGGCAGGCGCCGGGCTGAACAATAGCCCAGACATCACGCAGGCAGACGTGGCAATGGCTGCAATCGTACGCTTAAAATGCATATGGTAAAGAGTTATCAGATGGTTGTTTAAGTGGTATTTTAAATATTGTCTTCTTCTGTTATTAAACTGTGTTATCGAACACAAAGTATCTGAGGCTGCATAAAATTAGTATATATTTCCAAAAATATTCCGTTTTTGTTGGCGTGGGATTATGTAATACTTAAATTAAAGAATTAATCCTCTAAAATGCCAGAGAAGAGGTTGATATAGGAGGAGGCACCACACGCCGCGTGCCCCGGCAGGAACTACCACAACAAGTTTAGATAACTAACCATACTTACAGCCTATGCAAGCAGCCAAAAAGAACAGGTACTTCCTGCCTTTTATACTTATCACCTCGCTGTTCTTTCTCTGGGGCTTTGCCCACAACCTGAATCCCATCCTTATCCCGCACCTGAAAAAGGCCTGCCAATTGACGGATGTGCAATCAGCTTTCATCGACTCAGCCTTTTTTATCGCTTACTTTTTGATGGCGCTGCCCGCGGGCTACTTTATGAGGCGTTTTGGCTACAAGAGTGGCATTGTGCTGGGGCTGGTGCTGTTTGCGGTGGGCGCTTTCCTGTTTTACCCGGCGGCGGAGCTCAGGATGTTCGGCTTTTTCCTGGGTGCCCTCTTTGTCATCGCCAGCGGACTTACATTTCTGGAGACGGCGGCCAACCCTTATGTCACGGTGCTTGGCTCACCCGAAACAGCCACCCAGCGCCTCAACTTTTCCCAATCGTTTAACGGGCTTGCCGCCACGCTGGCCCCGCTGGTGGGGGGTGTTTTTATACTTTCCGGCACCTCTTATACCGATGAAGAACTGGCTGCCATGCCGGCCAGTCAGGTAACCGCTTACCTCGACCTGGAGGCCTCCAGCGTGCAGGTGCCTTACCTGGTAATCGGGCTGGTGGTGCTGGCAGTGGCGCTGGTGCTGTGGCGGGTGCCGCTGCCCGAGATTAAAGAAGAGGAAGAGGTCGCAGCAACGGATAACGGGGAAAGTATCCTCAAGAAGCGTAACCTGATGCTGGGCGTAGTGGCGCAGTTCTTTTATGTGGGGGCGCAGGTGTGTATTGCCAGTTTCTTTATTCGCTTTTCGGGCAGTGCCGCCGGGGTAGGCGAGAAAACAGCCGCTATGTTGCTGGCCGTGGCGCTTTTCGGCTTCATGATCGGGCGCTTTGTAGGTACTTTCCTGATGCGGTTTATACTTCCGGCCAAGCTACTGGCAATATACGCCGTGCTGTGCTTCCTGCTTACGGTGGCAGCGGTGGCGGCCAGCGGCTACGTGTCGATCTATGCCCTGATGGGGGTGCAGTTCTTCATGTCTATTATGTTCCCGACCATTTTCTCGCTGAGTATACAAGGGCTGGGCGCCAAAACCAAACAGGCCTCGTCGCTGCTTATCATGTCGATTGTGGGAGGCGCGATTTTACCTGTAGTGATGGGCGGTGTGTCCGACAGCTATAATATACGGGTGGCTTACCTAGTGCCGGCTGTGTGCTTTTTGTTTGTTTTATACTTTGCCTACCGCAATATGGCTGTGAAGCAGCAGGAGGTAGCTTTAGTGCATTAACATGAAACGATACTGTTTAACACTCGATTTAAAAGACGATCCGACGCTAATTGCTGAGTATGAGGCGCATCACCGGCAGGTATGGCCCGAGATACAGGCAAGTATAAAGGGCGCGGGTATACGCCACATGGAGATTTACAGGTGGGGCAACCGGCTGTTTATGATCATGGAGGTAGACGAGAGTTTCAGCTTCGAGAAGAAAACCGCCATGGATGCCTCCAACCCGAAAGTGCAGGAGTGGGAAGAGCTGATGTGGAAGTACCAGCAGGCCCTCCCAGGGGTGGCAGCAGGAGAGAAGTGGCAGCTGATGGAGCGGATTTTTGCGTTGTAGTGCTGGTAATCTCTCGCATAGAACAGGAGAGGGAACTTTAGTAGTACCGGGTCTAACCACCCCTTACCCCTCAGAGCTACGCTCGCTACCTTCGAACTCGCGTTCTCGGTAGTCTAAGGCGGGGAATTATACTTGCCACTTTCTCTGTCATCTCGAGCTGCGTGAGAGATCTATCTGGAATTCTACTTCAGATCTCTCCCAGAGGTCGAGATGACAGTAATAGCAGCGGCTATCGAATGATTCCCAGCCTTTGGGTTGAGCGCCTCGAGAGGTTCCGGTGACGAGCGGTAGCGAGGCATTGCGACGTAGGAGCAAAGGAAGCGAAAGCAGCGCGATGCCCGAAGGCGAGCCCTCTCGGGTTTGAGAGCTCTAAAATATAAATGCAACTGTAGGTTTGTAAGTCTATAGGATGAACGGCAAATAGAAAGGATAGCTTGTGTCAAGTAGAAGGAAGCGGGGCTAAGGCACAAGCGGACACTTGCGCTAGAAAAGAATGAAGTATAGCCAAATTATAAAGTATGGCCTTTCACGCCAATCAAGTTACAAATCCGACATCATCGTAAGACACAAGTCAGAAAACTTACGCCATTTGAAAGTATAACCGAGTACCCAATGATATCAGAAACCAAACAAACATACCTCCAGATCCACCCCAAAGACAACGTGCTGGTGGCGCTGCAGGACCAGCTAGCCGGCAACCTGATTTACTTTGACGGGCAGGAATTTGCCCTGAAAGACACGGTGGCGGCCAAGCATAAGTTCACCATCACAGACATGGGCGCTGGTACCGAAGTATACATGTACGGCGTGCTGGTGGGCAAGACCACCTGCGCCCTGCCAGCCGGCAGCCTGCTGACCACCGAAAACCTGAAGCACGCGGCAGAGAGCTTTTCAAAGAAAACAGAAGAGTACGTGTGGCAGGCGCCGGACGTGAGCAAGTGGCAGAACCGCACCTTCCAGGGCTACTATCGCGCCGATGGGCAGGTGGGCACGCGCAATTACTGGCTGGTGCTGCCGCTGGTGTTCTGCGAAAACCGCAACATCGAAACGCTCAAAAACGCCTTCCTCAAAGAGCTGGGCTATACTTCCACAGACAAGTATGAAGTGCAGGTGCGGGAGTTGGCAGAATTGTACCGGCAGGGCAAAGAACTGCGGGAGTATACTTTTGAAGCCTCTCCGGCACATACGTCGCAGCAGCGCCTCTTCCCGAACGTGGATGGCGTGAAGTTTATCGTGCACGACGGTGGCTGTGGCGGTACCCGCGAGGATGCTGACAATCTATGCGCTTTACTGGCGGGCTATTGCGTGAATCCCAATGTGGCCGGCATCACGGTGCTGAGCCTGGGTTGCCAGCATGCGCAGGTAAGCATCCTTCAGGAGAAACTAAAGGAGCGCGACCCGAACTTCTCCAAGCCGCTGCTGATTTTTGAGCAGCAGAAAGCCGCCTCAGAATCCCAGATGCTTACAGATGCAATCCTGCAGACCTTTATAGGCATAGCTGAAGCCAATAAGATAGAACGCCAGCCTGCCCCGCTGGATAAATTGATAGTGGGCGTGGAGTGCGGCGGTTCCGACGGTTTCTCGGGCATTTCGGCCAACCCGGCGGTGGGCTATGCGGCTGATTTGATTACCGCTTTAGGCGGAAAAGTGGTGCTGAGTGAGTTTCCGGAGCTGTGCGGCGTGGAGCAGGAACTGATTAACCGCTGCGTGGATGAGGAAACAGCCGATCGCTTCGTCACGCTCATGCGCGACTATGCGGCCCGTGCCGAGGCCGTGGGCTCAGGCTTCGACATGAACCCATCGCCAGGCAACATCCGCGACGGTTTGATTACGGACGCCATCAAGTCAGCGGGTGCAGCTAAAAAGGGTGGTACTTCACCGGTAACCGATGTGCTGGGCTACGGGCAGTATGTGCGGCGCAGCGGCCTTACCCTGCTTTGTACCCCCGGAAACGACGTGGAAAGTACCACTGCTATGGCCGGTTCAGGCTGTACGGTTCAGCTGTTCACGACCGGCCTGGGCACGCCTACCGGCAACCCGATTTCCCCGGTCGTGAAAGTATCCAGCAACACCAGCCTGGCCACGCGCCTGCCTGACATCATCGACCTGGACGCAGGGCCGGTTATCAGTGGGGAGAAAACGATTGAAGAGCTGGGGGAGGAGATGCTGGAGTACATCATCGGCCTGGCCAGCGGCGAGTACGATACCAAGGCCATGGAGCTGGGCCAGGACGACTTCATCTTCTGGAAGCGCGGCGTGTCGCTTTAAGAACTGATTGTTCACTTTTTATAGAGCAGGCCAGGGCGTTAAGTTCTATCTTTATTGTCATCCTGGAAGGATCTTGGTGGCCAGTAGCAGCGGCTTAACCTCCCTTCCACCAAGTTTCTTAACAGAAAGACAGAAAATAACAGTCCTGTGTGAAGTGGGGAGCGCCTGAGGTAAGGATAGGACATCACCCCAATAACTAAGAACAAACAACTACTAACTAACAACGAATAACCATGTTTGAGTTAACCGGAAAGAAGGCCGTGGTAACCGGTGGCGGAAGCGGCATCGGCAAGGCTATTTCCATTGTTTTTGCCCGGCAGGGCGCCGAGGTGCATGTAATAGAGCTGAGCCATGAAGCGGCTGCGCAGACCCTTGTCGAGATAGAGGCCAACGGCGGCAAAGCCTACAGCCATACGTGTGATGTGAGCAAGCAGGACCAGGTAAAAGAGGTATTTAGAAGTATAGACCGGGTGGATATCCTTGTTAACAACGCCGGCATCGCACATGTGGGCAACCTGGAAAACACCTCGGAAGCAGACCTTGACCGCATTTACCAAGTGAACGTGAAGGGGGCTTACAACTGTCTGCAGGCTGCCGTGGCAAGTATGAAGCAGCACGGGGGCGGGGCCATCCTCAACCTGGCGTCCATTGCCTCGCACGTGGGCATACCCGACCGCTTTGCCTATACCATGAGCAAGGGCGCCATCCATGCGATGACCATGTCGGTAGCCAAGGATTACCTGGGCGCCAGCATCCGCTGCAACAGCATCTCGCCGGCACGCGTGCACACGCCTTTCGTGGATGGGTTTATCTCAAAGAATTATCCGGGCCAGGAAGAGGAGATGTTCGAGAAGCTCTCCAAAACGCAACCCATCGGACGCATGGCTAAACCAGCGGAAGTAGCTGCGCTGGCCTTATACCTATGCTCCGACGAGGCTAGCTTCATCACCGGCTGCGACTACCCGATTGATGGTGGGTTTATCAGGCTGAATAATTAGGGTTTGTTGCCGAATCTATAGTTCTAATTCTCCCCTTGAGGGGAGTTAGAGGGGTGTTAGAATTTAGCAGATGACTTTTGCTACTGGCTTTACACCCCTATAGAGCGATGCTCGCAAGTTTCAAACTCGCGTTCTCACTTGTCCTCAAGGGGACAGTTTTCTTTTCTCGTGTATGAGTTAAAGACTAACTATACTCTCACAATTTAAATCATTGCACTCCAGCGCAAGCGGAGTGCCAAATTATACTTACAAAAATTACCATGAAATTAATCCGATTTGGTGAGCCGGGCCAGGAGAAAGCCGGCGTAATCCTGAACGATGTAACGTATGACGTGTCTGCCTTTGGCGAAGACTACAACGAGCAATTCTTCCAGAGCAACGGGCTGGAGCGTCTGAAGGCCTACGTGCAGCAGAACGAAGGCAAGCTGCCGCAGGTGGCGGATGATGTGCGTCTGGGCTCCCCGATTGCCCGTCCGTCCAAAATTGTTTGCATCGGGTTAAATTACGCCGACCACGCCAAGGAAACAGGTGCTGCCATTCCGCAGGAGCCAATCGTGTTCTTCAAAGCTACCTCTGCGCTTTGCGGTCCGAACGATGACGTGATCATCCCCAAAAACTCCGAGAAGCTGGATTGGGAAGTGGAACTGGCCGTGATTATTGGCAAGAAAGCAAGCTATGTGTCGGAAGAGGAAGCGCTGGACTATGTGGCCGGTTATGCCCTGCACAACGACTACAGCGAGCGCGCCTTCCAGCTGGAGCGCGGCGGGCAGTGGGTGAAAGGCAAAAGCAACGACACCTTTGCGCCGGTAGGTCCGTTCCTGGCTACGCCGGACGAACTGGAAGATGTAAACAACCTGCGCCTGTGGCTGACCGTGAACGGTGAAACCATGCAGGACGGCACCACCGCCAACCTTATCTTCAAAATCCCATTCCTGGTTTCTTACCTGAGCCAGTTTATGACCCTGCTGCCAGGCGATATGATTACCACAGGTACGCCGGCCGGCGTGGGCCTGGGCATGAACCCGCAGGTATACCTGAAAGAGGGCGACGTGGTAGAGCTGGGCATCGACGGGTTGGGCTCCTCGAAGCAAACCGTAAAGGCCTATGCTTAAAATTGACGCCCACCAGCATTTTTGGAAGTATAACCCTGAGCGTGAAAGCTGGATAACCGATGAGATGGCGGTGATTCAGCGCGACTTCCTGCCTGAGGACCTGCAGCCCCTGCTGCACCAGCACGGCTTTGATGGCTGCGTGCTGGTGCAGTCGGCGCAGCCGGAGGAGGAAAACGATTTTCTGCTGGAGCAGGCCCAAAAGTATGATTTTGTGAAAGGCGTAGTCGGTTGGGTGGATTTGCTGGCCGAGGACGTGGAGGAAAAGCTGGCGTACTACAAGCAGTTCGAAAAGCTGAAGGGCTTCCGCTACATCTTGCAGGGCAACCCGGACCCGGCCATTATGCTGCGGCCCGAGTTCATGCGCGGCGTAGGCAGGCTAGCTAAGTATGGCTATACGTATGATGTGCTCATCTACCCCAACCAGCTCGATTTTTCGAGGGAGTTCGTGGCTGCTTTCCCTGACCAGCCTTTCGTGATTGACCACCTGGCCAAGCCGAACATCAAGAACCAAAGTATAGCCGACTGGCGGCAAAGTATAAAAGCCTTTGGCAAGTATGAAAACGTGTGCTGCAAAGTATCGGGCATGGTAACGGAGGCTGATTGGAAGAACTGGAAAAAAGAGGATTTCCGCCCCTACCTGGACACCATCGTGGAGACCTTCGGCACGAGCCGCCTGCTATTTGGCTCTGATTGGCCGGTGTGTTTGGTGGCCGCCAGCTACGGCGAGATGCTGGGTATTGTGGAGGATTACTTCTCTGCTTTTTCCAAAGAAGAGCAGGCGGCCTTTTTCGGCGGTAACGCTACTACGTTTTACAACCTAAGTTAAGTATGGATTTAGAACTGAAAGAAAAGATTATCATCGTAACCGGCGGGGCCAAGGGCATCGGCGAAGGCATCGTGCAGGTGCTGGCCAGTGAAGGCGCTATTCCTATTATCATCGGCCGAAACAAAGAAGACAATCAGAAAACACTGGGCGAGGTAGAGGCCGCTGGCGGGCAGGCTTTTGAGGTAGTGGCCGAATTGACGGACCCCGCTGCCTGTGAAAAAGCCGTTCAGACCGTTTTGCAAAAGTATGGCCGCATCGACGGGCTGGTGAATAATGCCGGCGTGAACGATGGGGTAGGGCTGGAGAAGGGCAGCTACGATGCTTTCATGGCTTCGCTTCACAAAAACGTGGTGCACTACTACCTGATGGCGCACCATGCGTTGCCAGCGCTCAAAGAATCCAAAGGAGCGATTGTGAACATTGGCTCCAAAACGGCTGAAACAGGCCAAGGCGGAACCTCTGCCTATGCCGCTTCGAACGGTGCCCGCAATGCCCTCACCCGCGAGTGGGCCGTGGAGCTGCTGCCTTATAGTATAAGAGTCAACGCTGTCATTGTGGCCGAGGCCTGGACCCCGCTCTATGCCTCCTGGATAAGCACGTTCGAAAATCCGGAGGAGAAGCTGAAATCCATCACACAGAAAATTCCGCTGGAGCAGCGCATGACCACCACCACTGAGATTGCCAATACGGTGGCTTTTCTGCTCTCCCCAAAGTCCAGCCACACCACCGGTCAGCTCATCCACGTGGATGGCGGCTATGTGCACCTGGACCGGGCTTTGTAACCGGAAAGTATAAATCAGCGCGGCACTTTATTCAGAATGTTGTATACTTGAAGGACGAAAAAACACGCTACTTTCTAAAGTATACAACACCCTGATTCGCTTACCTATCATGAAAAAACTTTTCCTGTTCCTATTTACCCTTGTTACCTGCTCTGTCTCTGCCCAAACCGTTTTGGTGGATAAGGTGACAGACCCGGTGGAGTGGGTGAGCCCGCTGGTGGGCACCGACTCCAAGCACAGCCTTTCCAACGGCAACACCTATCCGGCCATTGCCCTGCCCTGGGGCATGAACTTCTGGATGCCGCAGACCGGCAAAATGGGCGACGGCTGGGGCTACCAGTACAGCGCCGACAAAATCCGTGGCTTTAAGCAGACGCACCAGCCTTCGCCGTGGATGAACGATTATGGCCAGTTTGCCATCATGCCCGTTACCGGCAAGCTGCGCTTCGACCAGGACAGCCGCGCTAGCTGGTTTTCGCACAAGGCCGAAGTTGCCAAGCCGTACTACTACAGCGTGTACCTGGCTGATCATGACGTGACGACCGAAATCACGCCAACAGAGCGTGCAGCCCGCTTCCGCTTTACCTTCCCCCAAACCGACAGTGCCTTTGTGGTAGTCGATGCCTTTGATCAGGGCTCTTATGTGAAGGTGATTCCGGGTGAGAACAAGATCGTGGGCTATACCACCAAAAACAGCGGGGGCGTACCGGAGAATTTCAAGAATTACTTTGTAATCGTTTTTGATAAGCCTTTTGCCTATACCCATACCTGGCGCGACAGCGTGCTGAGCAATAACCTGGAGCTGCAGGCCAACCACGTAGGGGCTGTCATCGGCTTCAAGACGAAGAAGGGGGAGCAGGTAAATGCCCGCGTGGCCTCTTCCTTCATCAGCCCGGAACAGGCCGAACTTAACCTGAGGGAAATCGGCAATGACGACTTTGAAACGGTGAAGACCAAAGGCAAGGAGGCTTGGAACAAGCAGCTGAGCCGCGTGGCTGTGGAAGGCGGCACGCCTGAGCAAATTCGTACGTTCTACTCCAACCTGTACCGCACGCTGCTCTTCCCGCGCAAGTTTTATGAGCTTGATGCCAACGGCCAGGTGATGCACTACAGCCCCTACAATGGCAAAGTGCTGCCCGGCTTCATGTATACCGACACGGGGTTCTGGGATACTTTCCGTGCCCTGTTCCCTTTCCTGAACCTGATGTACCCCTCCATTAACGCTGAAATCCAGGAAGGCCTGGCCAACACCTACAAAGAGGGTGGCTGGCTGCCGGAGTGGGCGAGCCCCGGCTACCGCAACGTGATGGTGGGCAACAACTCTGCCTCCGTGGTGGCCGATGCTTACCTGAAAGGCATCCGTGGGCAGGACATTAAGGCGCTTTACGAAGGGATGCTGAAAGGCGCCAACAACGAAGGGCCGCTGACAGCGGTTGGGCGTGCCGGCGCTGCCTACTACAACAAGCTGGGCTATGTGCCTTACGATGTAAAAATAAACGAGAACGCGGCTCGCACGCTGGAGTATGCCTACGACGACTTTGCCATTTACCAGCTGGCCAAGGCCCTCAAGCGGCCTAAGAAAGAAATCAACCTCTACGCCAAGCGTGCCCAAAACTACCGCAACCTCTACGACCCGTCTACGGGTCTGATGCGCGGCAAGAACCAGGATGGTACGTTCCAGAAACCGTTCAACCCGTTTAAGTGGGGCGATGCCTTTACAGAGGGTAACAGCTGGCACTACAGCTGGTCGGTGTTCCACGATGTGCAGGGCCTGATTGATTTGATGGGCGGCAAGGCCAATTTCACCGCCAAACTGGACTCTGTTTTCAGCCTGCCACCGATCTACGACGAGAGCTACTATGGCTTTGTAATCCACGAGATCCGCGAGATGCAGATAGCCAACATGGGCCAGTATGCGCATGGCAACCAGCCCATCCAGCACATGATCTACCTCTATAACTATGCCGGTGAGCCGTGGAAGGCGCAGTACTGGGTGCGCGAGACGATGAACCGCATGTATACTTCAGCGCCGGACGGCTACTGCGGCGACGAGGACAACGGCCAGACCTCGGCCTGGTACGTGTTCTCGGCCCTGGGCTTCTACCCGGTAACCCCGGCCGTCGACCAGTATGTGCTCGGCGCTCCCTTATTTAAGAAGGCCACGCTGAAGCTGGAGAACGGCAAGGAGATCGTGATCAACGCACCGCAAAACAGCGACGAGAACCGCTACATCCAGGGCATGCGCCTCAACGGCAAAAGTTACGACAAAAACTGGCTGAGCTTTACGGAGCTGATGAAAGGAGCAAGTATGGATTTCGAGATGACCAACTCACCGAACAAGCAGCGCGGCACGAAAGAGGATGCTTTTCCTTATTCGATGTCGCGGGAGAAGTAGGATTTCGTCCCTCTCCTAAGTATAGGGGAGGGATGTTTTTTAGTACCGGGTCCAACCACCCCTTTAACCCTCCTTGTCTAAGGAGGGGAGTTTGGTCTTGGTCATACTTCAAATTTGAGTTTCATAGTTAAAGTATAAACACACCTGTTGAGCGCTGCTCGCAAGTTTCGGATTCCCTTTCTCTAGGGGACAGTTTTTACTCACTACGATCCTTGTCATCTCGAGTACTCTCGAGGCGGGAGCCGAAGAGAGCCAGCGTAGCTGTGAGAGAACTATCAGGGATTCTCTTCAGATCTCTCCCAAAGGTCGAGATGACAGAATAGCCGCGGCTATCGACCTTCTCCCAGCCTTTGGGTGGGGGTAGGGACCCTCGTATAAAGAGCGCCTCGAGAGGTTCCGGTGCCCGTTAGGGCATTGCGACGTCAGGAGCAAAGGAAGCGAAAGCAGCGCGATGCCCTTATCGAGGGCCCCTACCCCCAAGGCGAGCCCTCTCGGCCTGGGAGGGAGCCAATGCCAGATGTGAAACAAGCCGCTTGTGGGAACTAGAGGATGAACGGTAGCTAGAAAGGATAGCTTCGTTCAAGCAGAAGGAAGCAGCGGCTAGGAATGTATAGCCGGAGTATAAAGTATGGTCAGAGCAAGTATGGCTTTTCAAGCCAGTCGAGTCACAGACCCAACATCATAGTTAGGCACGAGTTACAAACTCGCGCCAGCGGGGAAGGCAGAGGCGTTAAGCTAGCAAGTATTAAAGTATAGCTCAAGTATATAATGAACAAAGTATAACCCTCATGCTACAACCCGGAAACAATCTCCCTAAAACCATCCTCCTGCTGCTCCTTGCCATTCTTCCCTTCACCACGCACGCCCAACAGCAAGCTACCCCTTCCTGGGCCAGGGAAACCGCGGAGGAGAAGGCGAAACGGATGCAGTGGTGGACAGAGGCGCGCTTCGGGATGTTTATCCACTGGGGACTGTATGCCGTGCCGGCGCGCCATGAGTGGGTGCAGTATTATGAGCAGATTCCGCCAGAGGAGTACAAGGCCCGGTACTTCGATAAGTTTAACCCTGACCTCTACAACCCGAAGGAGTGGGCTGCGCAGGCCAAAGCCGCCGGCATGAAGTATGTGGTGCTCACCGCGCGCCACCACGAAGGGTTTAGCCTGTGGGATACAAAGTACAGCGACTTTAAGGCACCCAACACACCGGCCGGCAAAGACCTGATCAAGCCATACTTGGATGCCTTCCGCGAGGCGGGGCTGAAGGTAGGATTCTATTATTCGCTCATCGACTGGCAGCATCCCGACTTCACCATCGACGGCACCCACGCCCTGCGAAACAGCAAAGAGGCCCGCGCCACCAACAGCAACCGCGACATGGACACGTACCGCCAGTTCATGAAAAACCAGCTGACCGAGCTCCTGACCAAGTATGGCAAAATAGACCAGCTCTTTCTGGATTACTCGTACCCCGGCCCGGACGGGAAAGGCAGGAAAGATTGGGACAGCGAGGGCCTGCTCAAACTTATCCGGAAGCATCAGCCGCACATCATCGTGAACGACCGCATGGATTTGAACGACGTGGATTGGGGCTGGGACTACCGCACACCGGAGCAGTTCATGCCGCAGGAATGGGTAAAGGATAATGGCCGCCGCGTTCCATGGGAAACCTGCCAGACGTTCTCCGGCTCCTGGGGCTACCACCGCGACGAAAACACCTGGAAGAGCACCAACCAGCTGATCGCCATGTTGATTGAAACGGTAAGCAAAGGCGGCAACCTGCTGCTGAACGTGGGACCGACGGCGCGGGGCAATTTTGATGCGCGTGCCACAGAGCGGCTGGAAGGCATCGGGCAGTGGATGAAGTATAACAACCGCGCTATCTATGGCTGCACCCAGGCCCCTGAGGAATTCCAAAAGCCAGATAATTGCTTCCTGACCTATAACCCCGAAACCAAGCGCCTGTACGTGCACCTGTTGCAGTGGCCTTTTAAAACCATATACCTGCCGGGCTATAAAGGCAAGGTGAAGTATGCGCAGTTCCTGCACGATGGCTCGGAGATAAAGTATACGTCCCGCTCCAATGCCAGCGCCAGCGAGCACATGGCCATCACAGCCGGCGAGAACGACCTGATTGTGCACCTGCCGGTGGAGAAGCCCCAGGTGGAAATCCCCGTGATAGAGCTGTTTCTGGAGTAGGAGGGAGCGAGTATAAACCAGCGCCTCCGCTGCTGCCTTACTGGTCCGCCTCGATGTAGTAGTGGAGGTTTTCCTTGGTGATGATATCCAGCGGCAGGTACTTGATGGGGTTGTTCTTCTTCTTGAAGATCAGGTGGTCGGCCAGCCCCTGAATGCCCCAGTAGCCCTGGCCCTTGGGGTTCTGGTTGATCAGGAAATTGATGCGGTTGGTGTTCAGGTGCACCAGGTTCTCCTCTATCAGGTCGTAGCCGACCAGGTGCACCTGCTGCAGCTTTTTCTGCGCCAGGTAATCGGCCATGATGTGAGCCTTGGAGTTCGTTACAAAAACGCCCCTGATGTCCGGTGTGTCCTTAAAAAGCTTGTCCAGTTGCTGGGTTATAGTTTGCTTGCCACCGCTCTGCACGTCTATCTGCACCACGTTATACTTGCTCTCAAGTTCCTGTGTCACGAAGTAGTCCACAAAACCCTGCTCTTTGCTGATGAGGTGGGAGGAGTTGGCCACGTCTTCCTCAATGTGGGCCACTACAAAGGACGCCTTCTCTTTGTTACCGTAATGCAGCAGCTTGGCCGCCAGAAAACCACTTTGGTAAGAGTCCTGGCCGATGTACATGAGCGGCTCGTAGTTGGGAATGTGCGTGTTGAAGAGCACAAACGGGATGCCCTGGCGCTTCCACTTGCTAAAGTGCGCCAGCGACTGTCGGTAGAACACGGGGGCCACCAGAATCCCGTCGAAAGGTTTAGCGGCCAGCTTTTCTGCTTCTTTCACAAAAGACTCGGCGCTGAAAGGATCAAAGCAGAACTGCGTAACACGCATACCATACTGCTGCAGCTCCTCCTCCGCCTTTTCAATCCCTTCCTGCGGGGCTTTCCAGTAGCTGTCGAAAGCGGGGTCGGGGATTAGGGCGGCTACCTGGTAGATTTTATTGTTCACCAGGGCGCGGGCCAGGATGTTGGGCTTGTAGTTAAGCTCCTCGGCTATTTGAAGCACCCGCTGGCGTACGTCTTCAGCCACCCTTCCGCGGTTATGCAGCACACGGTCCACGGTTCCCGTTGATACGTTCGCTTTCTCGGCGATATCCTTTATCCTGATTACCTTATTCAACTTCTGCGTCTCTTTTGTGAGTTTATACTTTGCCCCGCCACCAACAGGCACGGAAGGTTTATACTTTGTTCCGGCACATGACTGCTAAACGACCAGCCTGCAAAAGCGGTTCAAACACCTCATTAGCCGGGGTTCATACAATTATGTCGCAACAATATATAAAATTACATGAATATTACCTGTAAGCGAAGTATAAATGAGCAAAAGTATAGCCGTAAGTAAACGGAAGTATAAAAAGAGCCCCGGCGTTGGCGGCCGGGGCTCTTGGGTAAAGTATAAATCCTTGCGCTTAAGGCAGCGCGTTATACTTTGGTTTAGTTTGATTTAACGATCACATTGGTCGTGCCGCCGCCTGCCAGCGAAAGATCCACAGGGGCGTTGGTTTGCCAGGCACCGGCAGTAAAGTCCGGCACGTCGATGGAGTTGGAGCGGTTAGCCACCGACCACTCGCTCAGCAGGCCAACAGCCGTCCAAGAAGCCGCGTCGTACACGTCCTGGTCCAGTGGCAGTCCGTTGCGCAGGCAGTCGATCAGGCGCCAGTCCATCATGAAGTCCATGCCGCCGTGGCCGCCGATCTTCTTGGCCATCTCGCCAATTCTCTTCACGATTTCCGGGGTGTATTGCTCCTCCAGCGCTTTCACCTCCTCTTTGGATAGCCAGCCGTGGCCAGTAGCGATCTTTTGCTCCGGCCACTTGCGGGCGATGCCCTTGGTGCCGCTCACCAGGTGAATTCTGGAGTATGGACGCGGCGAGGTTACGTCGTGCTGGATCATGATGGTGCGGCCCTTCTTGGTGCGGATGGTCGTGGTGTTCATGTTGCCACGGTACGTGTCCTGCACAAACTCTTTGTAGAAATTATCGCCCTCGGCACGCTTCTGCGCCTCCTCGAACATCATAAAGTCGTCGCTCGATACAGAGGTCAGGTAGTCCATCACGTCGCCGCGGTTCACGTTCATGATCTGGCAGATCGGGCCGAGACCGTGGGTAGGGTAGAGGCTGCCGTTGCGGTTCATGTTCTCCTTCAGGCGCCACATATCCTGGTAGCCGTTCTTGTCGAAGTTCAGGTCCACCAGCTGGTGAATGTAGGCTCCCTCGCCGTGTATAATTTCCCCGAAATATCCTTGACGGGCCATGTTCAGCGTCAGGATCTCGAAGAAGTCGTAGCAGCAGTTCTCCAGCATCATGCAGTGCTTCTTGGTGCGCTCCGATGTCTCCACCAACTGCCAGCATTCTTCAATGGTCGTGGCGGCCGGAACCTCCACGGCGGCGTGCTTGCCGTGCTCCATGGCGTATACTGCCTGCGGAGTGTGCAGGTGCCAGGGCGTCGTGATATAAACAAGGTCGATATCATCCCTGTCAAACATTTCCTTCCACGAGTCTTCCTTGCCGGAGTATAACGTAGGGTTATGGGCAGTGCCGGTTCTTTCCTGCAGCTGCTGCTTCACCTTCTCGGCACGCTCCGGTATCAGGTCGCAGAGCGCCTTGATTTCTACGCCCTCGATGTTGCTCATGCGGTACACGGCACCCGGGCCTCTCATGCCCAGGCCCACGAAGCCGATGCGCACCTTGTCGAGCTTAGGGGCGCTGAAGCCACTCATGTTAAACTGTTGCGTATACTTGCGCTTGGCCTGCTGGGCAATCTGGTCGAGGTTAGACTTTGCCTGCTCTTCTGCTGCGCCGCCTGTGGCACAGCCTGCCAGCAAGCCTGTTCCGGCTATACTTATACCAGCCAGTCCAGACAGTTTCAGGAATTCTCTGCGGTTGCTACTCATGGTTTAAAAAGGTTAGTTGTTAAGCTGATTTCTCTTACGTTAAGTGACATGAGTACTAGGCAAACGAGATGCTGCCAAAGTACTCCGGTCTGTGAAAGTCCGGCTCAGGTGCCTCGATGGGGTGCCATGCCAGGAAATGGGGCTCGGGCAAGTCATCCCCGCACTTGTAGAAATTACCCCGGGCCTTCAGTCCTGAAAAGCTCTCTAGCCGGTGCTCCGAAAACACCGATGCGGGTATCCGGAGGGTCAGTTCCCATGCTTTGCCGGTTCGGCCATGGTTCAGTACCTTCAGGTGCGCCAGGTGCTCTATTTCTGAGATAACCGTGGCGGGCAGCAGTTTCCGGTCATGCCTGTCCGGTCCGTAGCCTAGCAGGCAGGTGCCCAGGCAGTTTACTTCCAGGTTGTAGTAGGCCTTCTCATCGCCAAACGAGATGAAGAACTCTACACAGCTGTCCTTGTACACCGGGTCGTTTGTATTTCTGTACCTGGCCAGTACGTTTTCCTCCTCCACTTTATACTTCAGGTAGAGGCTGTCTGCGCCATGCGCCAGCGTAAACGTCACATCCGGCAGAGTGCCTCCGTTAGCCCAGGGGGCCGCATCAATGCGCTGCGCCGGGAGCTGGTCGAGTTTGCTGCCTAGCTGGTCAAGCGGGCTGCCGGGCGGCAGGTCAGGAATAAACGGAACCGTCAGTTGTTTCATTTTTCTTGTCTCAGCTGCTCAGCGGCAACTGCTTTATATGCCTGCGATGTCTTCTGAATCGTGTTCTGTAGCCGTTCCCTGTTCTCCTCCAGCACCTCCACCAGCCTGAACTGCGCTCTGGCCCGTTGCAGGTTGTGCTCCGGGAAATGAATCTTGTAGTAGTTGTCTCCGTCAATATAATCCGTTAGAAAACGTACCCCCATGATGAAGGGAAGCAGCCTGACGCCTGGCTCCAGCGAGTTCACCTCTTCCTCGGTTAGGAAAGCGTTGGTTTCCTGCAGGAATCCCTCCGTAAAGGCTTTAAACAGGTCGTAGTCTACTTTTATCTTGCTCAGGTCCGCCTCGTCCTCAGCGGCCTTGTTCACTGTCGTCCGGATGGCATCGCCAAAGTCGTAGGCCACATACCCGGGCATAACGGTGTCCAGGTCTATCACGCAAAGGGCCTTGTCATACTTGTCGAGCAGCACGTTGTTGAACTTGGTGTCGTTGTGCGTGGTGCGGAGCGGCAGTTTCCCCTCGCGGCCAAGCCGGCGGATAGTGCTCATCTCCTCGGCACGCTGCTGCACAAAGCCGAGCTCTTTGCTAACCTGTGCCACTCTTCCTACCGGGTCCTGCTTCACGGCTTCTGCCAGCAGGCGCAGCCTGTTCTCAATGTTATGGAAATCCGGAATGGAGTCGTGCAGTTGGGTGGCATCCAGGTCAGCCAATAGCGCCAGGAACCTGCCAAACGCCTTGCCTCCCTCGAAGGCCTGCTGCGGGGTTTCCACGATATCATAGCTGCGGGTACCCTCCAGCAGCAGGTACACTCTCCAGAAGTTCCCCTCCGGATCATGGTAATAGCTCTGATTGTTCTGCGTTGGTACTAGCGTAAGCACTTCTTCCTCCGGACGTGCACCCGGTATGTCCTGCAGCTTCTGGCGCAGGTGTTCCGTCACCTGCTCAATGTTCTCCATCAGCAGGGGCACGTTTTTGAAAACGTGGTGGTTGACGCGCTGCAGCAGGTAATCAGGACACTCCGGTTGGCTGTTTTTAACGGCGTAGGTATCGTGGATATGACCAGAGCCGTAAAGGATTACGCTGCTGACGCCTCCCTCCAGTGCAAAGTGTGCGAGTACGTCCCGCAGCTTTGTATCCATCTGCTTGTCGGTTTCCTTACCTAGTTGCTGTGTAGTGTTTTCCCATAACAGACTCGGATATACTTTTGCTTCGATTAGCTTCGCTATTTGCCTGGTGGTGTTGGCCTTGTCTTCGGGGTAGGTGACGCCGAACCATTTCTCAGGCGTGGGGATAACCTTTACCTGCGCGGTGCCGGCCGCCAGCATCTGGTTTACCACCGACGGGAGGTAAAACTCAGACTTCAGCTCCTGTCCCTTTTCATCCAGAAACGCCTTCAGGTACTGCCCGAAGTAGGGGAGAACAGAAGGTTTAAAGGCCATCAGGTTCATGGACACCAGTTCCTCGCCGGTCAGTTGCCAGTGTTGTGCGCCCTCGTCCTGCACGGTTATACTTCCGCCCGGGGTGCGGGTAATCTGGGTGAGCTCCGTCAGGGAGGCCAGTGTACCGTTGGGGGCTTGTGTGCAGATGCCGCGCGATACGCTGCCGTGATCCGAGAGGGTATTGGCCAACGTATACGCGATCAGCCCATACTCCTGCGCATCGCTGCTCTCCTGCAGGAAATCGGCTGCCAGTTTAAAGGATTCGTAGCCGTAAAAATCATCGGCGTTGATAACGGCAAAAGGCTCCTGTATGCTGGAGGAGGCTACCCAAACGGCGTGGGCGGTGCCCCAGGGTTTGCTGCGTCCTTCCGGTACATGGTATCCCTCTGGCAGCATGTCAAGTTCCTGGGCCACGTAGGCTACCGGTATGTGTGCCGGCAAGCGCTCCTGCATCAGCGCCTTAAACTCCTTTTCAATCGACTCGCGAATAACAAATACTACTTTGCCGAATCCCGCCTTCACAGCGTCGTGGATGGAATACTCTATAATGGTCTCGCCGTTAGGGCCAAAGGCATCCAACTGTTTGAGACTGCCATACCTGGAAGCCATGCCCGCTGCAAGAACCAATAAAGTTGGGCTTTTATGCATGAAATGTGCTTTAACTATACTACAAGAGTGAATGCTGCCTTGTAGTGAGCGGGCATTCACTCATCCTGTGGTTTATACTTTGTTAAGGGTAAATGTTGTATACTTTTTACAAGCCTGACGGAGCATGATTTCTTATATCAAATTGAAAGGCGCCCGTGTCGTATTAGCACATAAAAAGGAAGAAACAGCTTAAAAGTAAATAGCTCTATATTACAAAGCAAGAAAAAAGTATTTAATGTTTACGAACACGCAAGCCCTTGAATCTATCCTGCGATGCTATCCATAGTTCCGGCGCCTAAGTATGGTGCCCATTCAGGCGCTTCGCATAATCCACAGGTTTAGGGGAAAAAGGGTTTTAATGTAAGTATGGCTGGCTGCCTCAAAGGGGCTACTGCTGGCCGCTCTCTATCAACTGGGACTCCACGATAACTTTATAAAAAGCCTGCTGGCGCGGGTACTGTTCCTCGTTGGAGCGGAGCAGGTCCAGGAGGATTTCCGTTGCCTTCTGCCCCTGCTGGTAAGGGAACTGCTCTACGGAAGCGAGTGGCGCGAAGTCCATATACTCCATCATGGGCAGGTTGGCGTAGCTCACAAACTCCAGGTCCTTGTTAATGCGGATGCCCAGGCGGCGGGCGTGTTTCTGGGCGTACAGCCACACATAGTCGTTGAAGGTGACAATGGCTGTAGCCTTGCGCTTGTTGGCCAGCAACTCATCCAAGGCCGCTATGGTGCCTTCCTCGGTTAGGTCGCAGCCAATTATCAGGGAGGGGTCATACTTTAGTCTGCTCTTCTGCATCGCCTTAATATAGCCCTCCCGCCGCTCTGTGCAAGCATAAAGGGTGTCGGGGCCGTTGATCATGCCGATGGCGCGGTGCCCCTTTTTCAGCAGGTACGATACGGCCTCCATGGTTCCGGTTACCATGTTGCAGGCGACGGAGTGGATGCCGTTGATGGGCGGGATGCGGTCGAAAAACACGACCGGAATATTATACTGGCTCAGGCTGCTGAAGTGCTCGAACGTGGAGGTGGTTTTCGCAACGGACACCAGCAGGCCGTCCACACGGTGGCTCTTCATTTTATCCACCAGCTGCTTTTCCTTCTCCTCGTCGTCGTGCGACTGGGCGAGCAGTACCGTATAGTTTCTTTTGTAGGCCGTGTCCTCAATGGCGCTTATAGCCGAGGAGAAGAAAGCCTCCGAGAGATCCGGCAGAATCACACCTATCGTATAGGTCTTGCCCTGCTGGAAATGCACTGCTGTCTGGTTGCGCTCGTAATTGAGCTCCTTGGCCAGCTGCTTTACCTTCTCGCTGGTAACCGTGCCTATGCTGGGGTGGTCGTGCAGCGCTCTGGACACGGTAGAGGTGGATACGTTCAGTATCCTGGCGATTTCCTTGATGGTAACTGGTTTCCGTGACATGGTATTAAGTATAGCAGGCTAGATTTAGGATATGTTCTCTCGGTCAGTGGGCAGCAGACGGTATGTAAGATTAGGAAAAATAGAAAAAAAGTATATATTTCTTGTGTGTTCGATCACAAATTATATCTTTGTTACAAATAAGCTTTAGGGAAGCTGAGTGTTTTTTAGTTAGTATTAGGTGAATGCATGCCTCCGTGAAAGCGGAGGCATTTTCATTATTTATCCTTCACGCACCGAAAGCCGACGTGCTCCATGCTGCTGTCTTCCGTGGTCTTCATGCGGGCAGCCACCCTGAAGCCGGAGCAGTAACTGTCGTTACACAGGAAGGACCCGCCCCTGATCACTCTTTTGCGGGCATGCGGCTCATCCGGGTCATAGCTGGTGGCAGGCCCTTTAGGGTTTTTTACCCCCGCCGACGTATGGATCGTGCTGTAGTAACCGCTGTGGTAGTTGTCGGCGCACCACTCCCATACATTACCAGCCATGTCGTAGAGGCCTGCTCCGTTGGGGGCATAGGATTTAACAGGGGCCGTGTGGTAGAAGCCGTCCTGCTCCGTGTTCTTTGTCGGAAAGGTGCCGTTCCAGGTGTTCGCTTTAGGCTGTCCTTTGTGGATCGGCTCGTTGCCCCAGGGGTAGAGGTTGTTTTGCGCACCCCCGCGTGCGGCCCATTCCCATTCCGCCTCTGTGGGGAGCCTTTTGCCGGCCCATTTGGCGTAGGCCTGCGCGTCCTGCCAGGAGATGTGGACAACCGGGTGATTTTCCTTTCCCTTTATACTGCTTCCGGGGCCATGGGGCTGTCTCCAGTTGGCGTCTTCCTGCCAGGTCCACCAACTGGCGAAATCGCGTAGGTCTACCTGCCCCTTGGGTGACTGAAATACCAGCGAGGCGGCCACCAGCAAACTCTCGTCCGGCTTGGGCGTGCCCGGGGGCAGTTGTTTCTTCAGTTCTTCCCAGTCCGGTTTCTGCTCTGCCGTGGTTACGTAGCCGGTGGCCTTTACAAAGCGGGCGAATTCCGCATTGGTCACTTCGGTGGCATCCATCCAGAATCCATCCACCGTTACCTTGTGCTTGGGGTACTCGTCCGGGCGGGCCTGGTCGTTGTCGGCTCCCATCATAAAGGTGCCCCCCTCAATCCATACCATTCCAGCGTTTTGCGCATCCTCTGCCTGGTTTTCCGAAACAGATGGTTCCATACTTTTCGGGGTAGCAAAGCGCGGTGGAGCGGAGGAAATGCAGCAGGAGGCCACAGAATCACGTGGGGGAGAGGCAGTAGTTATGGTGTTTTGCTGCTCTCCCGGCTGTTGCCGACCGCAGGAGAGCAACGCTATAATGGTAAGAGCAGGAAGCAAGCGCTGGTAATTCATGAAAGTAAGTTACGAAAGCTATCTGGCCGAAGCAAGTATAAAAGTAATCGTGCACGCGGACTGGTTGTTTGTCTGTTCAGGGCACCCGGATTCTCGCCCCGTCAGGCGCGGCTCCAATAACTAGCCGCAAACGTTTGTTTATACTTTTCATAACGTTAACCTATACTTAACCTACGATTCATATCGGCTTATAGTATGATTTTTCGCCCAGAATCATGCATTCTATACTTTTTAATAGCTCTCATAAAATGTTCATGCACCATTTGCCAAGAGCGGAACAGCCATAGGATGCGGTGAATGATGTTTGAACACTAAGGATGTGCCGCATTTCCTAACATTATGCAAACGTTTGTGTGCTGAAACTTTAGCCTGTTTTAGGAGATTCAGTTTTTAAAACCCTACATTAACAGAAGTGTTTACGAACACACCTAACTAACAACTAATCTTATAAAAAGTATGAAACAGTGTTATGGGCGGGAGGGGGCCACTTCGGGTGGGAACCGCTTCCGAAAGCAACGGCACCATAAGGGCGGGATAAGCCTGCTGGTAAGTGCCTTATTCTTTCTTCTAAGCATTACTACCGGTTTTGCCCAGGAGCGGCGGCAGGTAGAGGGTAAAGTGGTTGATGAGCAGAACGAGCCACTTATTGGGCTTACGGTGGTGGTAAAGAACACAACTACGGGCACTACCACCAGGCCCGACGGTACCTTTACTATTTCGGCTGCTCCAACCGATGTGCTGGTGTTCTCCTACATCGGGTATGAAACCAGAGAGGTAACCGTGGGCAACCAGGCTAACATCAGTATAACTATGAAACCGGATGCCAAGAGCCTGGAAGAAGTAGTGGTAGTGGGCTATGGCACCCAGAAGCGGGCAGATGTAACCGGCTCGGTGGCTACCGTGGATACCAAGCAACTAACCGAACGCCCGGTAACATCTATACAGAACGCACTGCAAGGTGTTTCGCCAGGTCTGACGGTGATCCAGCGCCCCGGGGACGTGGGCAGCGTGGGCAGCATTACCGTGCGCGGCCGCACTAACCTGGGCTCTCCCGGCCCGATGATCATTATTGATGGTATACCGGCATCGGATACGGAACTGGCGGCGCTTAACCCGAACGACATCGAGAACATGTCTGTGCTCAAAGACGCCTCTGCAGCCTCTATCTATGGTTCCAGGGCGGCTAACGGGGTAATCGTGGTATCAACAAGGACCGGAAAGAACACAGAGAAGACCACCGTCGGCTTTAACGCCAACTACGGCTTCCAGTCGCCTACACGCCTGCCTGAGTACATGGATGCTGTGGGGTATGCCCGTTTCTACAACGAGGCGATGAGCAATGCCGGCAAGGCCCCTGCCTATACCGAGGAGCAGATCCAGAAGTTCGCCAACGGAAGCGAGCCGGATATGTACCCGAACACCAACTGGTATGACCTGGTGCTGCGCGACGCGGCGCCGCAGAGCGACATTAACCTTAACATCTCCTCCAGCGGCAAATCCACCAGCTACTACCTGGGCGCTTCCTACTTTAACCAGCAGTCGCTGCTGCCGGGCAAGGATATGGACCGCTACACGGTAAAATTGAACACTGACACAGAGGTGTTCCCTGAGATCCTGAAAGTAGGCACCAACATCTCCTTTATCCGCCAGGATTACGACACCGAGGGAGCCGGCTTCAGCTGGACCGAGCTGAACCGTTCGCTTCCGGTAACGGTAGCGCGCCACTCTGACGGCTCCTGGGGCTCTGTGAGCGGGGGATCCGCCAACGCGAATACCGCCGCCAGAAACCAACTGCGTCTGATGGACGAGGGCGGCAGCAGCTGGTCGCGCAACAATTACCTGCAAACAGCGGCCAACGCCAGCCTGACCCCACTGGAAGGCCTGACCATAAACGGACTTGCTTCTTTGAAGTATTCCAACCTGTTGAACTGGTCTTTCAACAGCAGGATGGATCCTATCGTGAATTTTATCACGAAGCAGCCCATGAATGCCTCAGCCGTAACGGTTAACCAGATGCAGGAGAACTGGGGACGTCGTCAGGAGCTTCTGACCCAGGGAACAGCGAGCTACGAGCGTACTTTTGGCGACCATACCGGTAAAATCATGGTTGGTGCCTCACAGGAAAGCAACGTGTACCGTACGGCGTTCCTGGGCCGCAAGAACTTCCCGAACGATGATATGAACACCATCGGAACAGGCTCAGCAAGCCCGGAGAATATCGTTTCTGGTGCCAACAGCACTGCTGAAACACAATGGGCTATTCGTTCCTTCTTCGGACGTGTGAACTACGATTTCAAGAACAAGTACCTGTTTGAGGGTAGTTTGCGCGCAGACTACTCTTCCCGCTTCCACCCGGATCAGCGCGAGGCGGTGTTCCCAGCCTTCTCAGCCGGCTGGAGACTTTCCGAGGAGCCCTTTATTAAGAACATCTCCTGGATCGACAACCTGAAGCTGCGCGGCTCCTGGGGCGCCCTGGGCAACCAGGACGTGGTACCGCCGGGGAACTACTACTCCCTGCTGAACACAGGCTATGCCTACAACTTTGACGGCAACGCCGTGGACGGAGCCTGGCAGGCTACAGGGGCTAACCCATTGGCCACCTGGGAGAAAGTATACATGACCGACTTTGGTATTGACTTCTCTATTTTCAGGGGCAAGCTGGATGTGGTGGCTGACTACTACATCAAAAATACCGAGGGTATCCTGATGCAGCTGCCGGTACTGTCTACTTACGGACTGGCTGCGCCTTTCAGAAATGCGGCCGAGACACGCAACAAAGGTATAGAGCTGAACCTGGTGCACAACGGAGCCATCGGTTCTGACTTTACTTATACTATCGGTGCCAACTTCTCCAAAATCAACAACGAGATTGTGAGCCTGGGTGGCGTAGAGGAGCGCATCAACGGTTACTGGATTGAGCGTGTGGGCGAGTCGGTAGGTGCTTTCTACGGATACCGTTCCGAAGGGCTTTTTGTGAATGAGGAGGACGTGCAGAACCACGCTTTCCAGAGCGCTGCCACCAAGCCCGGCGACATTAAGTATGCCGACATCAACAAGGACGGCGTGATTGATGCGGCTGACCGCGTGATTCTGGGTAACGACGTGCCGTGGATGACCTATGGCCTGAACCTGGGTGCTTCTTACAAAGGCTTTGACCTGAACGTGATCACATACGGTGTGGCAGATGTGGATACCTACCTGGAGTCAGAGGCTGCTTATCCGTTCTTCAACGGGGCCAACATCAAGACGGCCTATGAGAACCGCTGGACAAAGGAGAACCCTGATCCAAACGCCCATTTCCCGCGCACACTGATTAGCGCCGATGCTTCGCACAACTACAATACCTCTTCCTTCTGGCTCTTCAGCGGCTCGTATTTCCGCGTGAGGGCTATCACGCTGGGCTACAACGTTCCGGAATCCGTGAGCAGCAAGCTGGGCATGCAGTCGCTGCGCGTGTACGCTACCTCTAACAACCCATTCACAATTATGGGGGATGACCGCCTGACAGATTACGATCCGGAGTTTGGTTCTGGCCGTGGGGGATACCCGGGTACCAAGACCATCTCATTCGGTGTAAACGCCAGGTTCTAAAATTGTTGGCTGCATGGCTTCACAATCATCAACACAAGATATCATGAAAAGAAGTATAAAATATATTACCTATGCCGGGGCGCTTGCCGGGCTCCTGCTTACTACTTCCTGCAACGACGACTTTTTAGAGAGGCCGCCGCAGGACCAGATCTCGGACGCTACTTTCTGGAAGTCGAAGGAGGATTTGTCGAAGGCCCTGAACGCGGTATATAGCCAGTTGACTCGTGAGGGCATCATTTACGACGATGGCAGCACCGACAACGCCTACGCGCAGTACCCCTGGGAGAGTACGGCCACCATCGTTTCGGCGGGAACCATCAACACCAACTCCAACGCCGGCTGGGGCTACACGGGCATACGCCGCGCCAACCAGCTGATCGAGAATGCTGATAACATTGAAATGGATGCCGAACTGCGCGAGCGGTTTAAGGCTGAGGCAAGGTTCCTGCGCACCTGGTTCTACTGGAACATGGTGCTCAAGTTTGGCGATGTGCCGTTGGTAACCAATACCCTGGCAGCAGGCGAGGAGGATGTGGCACGCACCCCGCGCAAGGATGTGGTTGATTTCCTGCTCAGCGAACTGACAGCGGTGGCCGAGGTGCTTCCGGTTATGTACGGAGGCGGCGAGTCGAACGAAAAAGGCAGGGTAACCAAAGGGGCAGCCCTGGCCCTGAAAGCCCGCATTTTGCTCAACGAGGCCAGCCCGCGCTTTAACACCGGCGGCGATGCGACCAAATGGAAAGCCGTCGCTGACGCTGCTCAGGAGGTGATGGCACTAGGGTACTCGTTGTTTACAGTAAACGCAGAAACGGGCAAGGACCTGGAGGACGATTACGCCAAGTGGGTGGACTTTGCCGACGCTGAAGATGAGCGCAACTTCCGCCTGGGCCTGCGCAGCTACGAGAAGCTTTTCCACCAGCAGTATGAGGGCAACAGCGAAGTGATCCTGGACCGCCAGTTTATCATGCAGGTGGATCCGCAGTGGAACAACACCTACCTGCTGCCAAGCGTGCTGAACGGCTGGAGCTCCGTAACCCCTACCCAGAACTTGGTGAACGCCTATGGCAACTACAAGACCGGTGGCCCTGCCAATGTACTCACTCCTGAAAAGAGGGCGGAGCTATACTTAAATGATGACCCTGCCTTTGCCAACGAGTATAAGAACCGTGATCCGCGCTTCTACGCCTCTATTATGTTTAATGGCAACCCGTGGAACGCGCTGGAAGACGGCTATACGTTTACCTGGCAGATAGGAGGCAGCAACAACTCCCAGACGGGGTATAACTTCCGCAAGCTGGTAGACCCGCAGGCACGCCGCGAGAACATCGACAGCCACGCCAACATCATCCTGCTGCGTTACGCGGAGATCCTGCTGACCTATGCGGAGGCCATGAACGAGTTCGGTGGTCCGGACGCCACTGTATATGCCGCGCTAAACCAGATTCGCGAAAGAGCCGGCATGCCTGCTGTGGATGAATCCGTGTACAACACCAAGGAGAGCCTGCGTGAGCTGATCCGCAACGAGCGCCGCGTGGAGCTGGCGCTGGAGGGGCAGCGCTACATGGATATACGCCGCTGGGAAATAGCCCCGCAGGTGATGCAAACTGTCTATGACATCCGCAACAGGCTGGTGCAGGCCAGGGTTTGGGACGACAGGCTGTACCTGATGCCAGTACCGCAGGCGCAGATAGACCTGAGCGACAACATTCTGACGCAGAACACGGGTTATTAATCCTTTGAAATAGTTTTAGCTTTTTTGTAGTAGTTATAAAGCGGGTGGGGTTCCACCCGCTTTTTTTATTGGGGAAATAGGGGAGCCAGGAGACTAGCAATGCTTTTTGAACACAGGAGCTACACCTAGGGTGAGAAGTCGCTACATAAAGTATGGGAAATTGTACTTAAACAAACGTTTGTTCTGATTTAATCTATAAAAAATTTGGGGTTGTAGTGGTATTTTAATAAGTTAATCATTGTGTTTACGAGCACATTTTATTCTCACCTAAATCAAATCCTAAATCTCTAACCTCAATGAAAAGTATGATTAAAATTTACCAGGAAGGTAGAGCGATCCTTATGCGGATACTCTACCTGCTCAAGAAGGAGGACCTAAGGGTTATACCGGTGTTACCGGTGCTGTTAGGTATGATATGTCTTATAAGTATACCTGACGTGGCTCACGGGCAGGAACGGCGGCAGGTAAGTGGGCGCGTAGTGGATGACAAAAGCCAGCCCCTGGTGGGGGTGACGGTTGTGGTGAAGAACAGCACCACGGGCACGGCCACCGGAGCAGATGGTAGCTTTACTTTAGCCGCCGCTCCATCCGATGTGCTGGTGCTGTCCTACATCGGTTACCAGACGCAGGAAGTGACGGTGGGCAATCAGGCTAGCCTCAGCATCTCCATGAAAACCGACGCCAAGAGCCTGGAAGAGGTAGTGGTGGTGGGCTACTCAAGTAAATCACAGTCGGAGTTGGTGAGCTCGGTTTCGGTGGTGAGCGGCAACGAACTGCGCGACGTGACGACCAACAACACCGCCACCATGCTGCAGGGCAAGGCCTCTGGTGTTACTGTGTCAAGTGCCAGCGGGCAGCCCGGCGAGGCACCCAAAGTACGTATCCGGGGCACAGGTTCTATCTCGGCCAGCGCCGACCCGCTGTATGTGGTGGATGGGGTGATTGGCGGCACGGCCAACCCAACGGACATTGAAAGTATAACCGTGCTGAAGGACGCGGCGGCAACGGGCCTGTACGGCTCGAGAGCGGCAAACGGTGTGATCGTCATCACTACCAAACGTGGCAAGGCCGGCAAAACGCGGGTGTCTTACAACGGTACTACCGGCGTGAGCCAGCGCACCACCGGCAACTTCGAGGTAATGGATGGCCAGCAGCTGTTTGACTACACCAATCGCATGTACCAGAACGACTACACCGGCAAGCGCAACAACCACATCACCGCTTTAAGCAAAACAACACCTAACCCGTCAGAGGCCGACATCAACGCCTATCTAACTTCGAAAAACTTCCCGCTGACGTATGCAGATTTTGTGAGCGGCGTGCTGCCCACGCAGCCGGGTAACACTGATTGGTTGGACGAGGCTTTCCGCACCGGCATCACGAATAACCACCAGCTTTCCGTGTCCGGCGGGTCTGAGAAAACCAGGTTCTACATCAGCGGAAACTACTTCCAGGAAGAGGGTACGGTGGTCAACACCAAGTATGAGCAGACCAACTTCCGGGCCAACATCGACCATGACATCAACGACAAGCTTACGCTTACGGCCCGGGTGAACACGCTGTTCTCTAACCGCAACAACGACCCTTCAGGTGCCATCTACCAGTCCTTTATTAACATGCCGTGGGATAACCCTTACAATGAGGATGGCACGGTTCGGTATGTGGACGCCAACACCGTGGGCTGGTATGGCCGCGACAAGAGTAATTTCCTGTACACCAGCCAGTATAACTACAACCGCAGCCGCGGCCAGTCGCTGGACGGGGACCTGAAGCTGGAGTATAGAATCACCGATTGGCTGGCTTTCTCTACCACCAACCGCTACTCCACAGGCAACTCCCGGGCTGAGTCCAACAACGACTCGCGCACGCCCGGCGGCAAGGCAAACAATGGCTCCCTGAGCAACTCCTACGGCTACAGCAACAGCTTCCTGACTTCTAACTTGCTGACAGCGAATCAACAGTTCGGCTTGCATAGTGTGCGCAGCATTTTTGGCGCTGAGTACCAGAAGAACTACACTGATGGCATGAACGCCTCGGGGCAGGGGATTTTCCCGGGCCTGGAGGTGCTGGATGCCGTGGCCACGCCGGTGAACATCGGCGGGTATAAGACCGAGAGCAAGTTTATGTCCGGCTTCCTGAACGTGGACTACGACTTTGACAGCCGCTACTTTGCCACCGTTTCTTACCGGCGCGATGGCTCTTCCCGCTTCGGCCGCGACAAGCGCTTTGGCGACTTCTACTCAGTAGGGGCTGCCTGGGCTATTTCCAGCGAAGACTTCTTTCAAGGCTTGACTTCTACTGTAAACCTGCTCAAGCTTAGAAGCAGCTACGGTACCACCGGTAACGCCAACATCGGGGATTTCGAGGCTGTGGACCTGTACCAGTTTAACGTGCAGTATGCCGACCTGCCGGGTGGCTTCCCGCGCCGCCTCGTGAACCCGAACCTGACCTGGGAGAAAGCCCATACCTTTGATGTGGGACTGGAAATCGGCCTGTTCAACAGAGTTGACCTGTCGCTGGACTTCTACAACAGAACGAACAAAGGGATTCTGCAGCAAGTGCCGCTTTCCTCAGCCACCGGCTTTTACTGGCAGACGCAGAACATCGGATCGGTTAGAAACCGCGGCCTGGACATCGAGCTGAGCACCAGGAACCTGCAAGGTGCCCTGGCCTGGGAAACGGACTTTAATATCTCCTTTAACCGCAACGAGGTGCTCGACCTCTACAACGGGCAGCCGATTGACCAGGGCAGCCAGCGCATTGAGGAAGGCAGGCCGATTGGCTCCTGGTTTATGCGGGAGTGGAAGGGCGTGGACCCGGCCACCGGCGACCCGCTCTGGCTCCTGAAGAAGTATGATGCCGACGGCAACTTTGTGCAGGACACGGTGACCAACTCCTACAACAGCGCCACCAGGGTCTACACTGGCACTACCACACCGAAGTTTGCAGGTGGTATGCGCAATACCTTTGCCTACAAAAACTTTACGCTATCAGCTTTTGTGAACTTTGTGTACGGCAACAAGGTGTACAACTATAACCGCGAGCTTTTCGATGCTGATGGGGCTTACCCAACTTATAACAGCATGGTGCTGCAGGATGGCTGGAGCCGCTGGGAAAAGGAGGGTGACGTGGCCACGCACCCGAAGGCGGTGCTAAACGGCAACAAAGCCTCTAACAAAGTCTCGTCCCGCTACCTGGAGGACGGCAGCTACCTGCGCCTGCGCAACGTCACACTGTCTTATAACCTGCCGGAGGCTGTTACCGGCAGACTTAAAACAGAGAACATCCGCGTTTTTGTGAGCGGCGACAACCTGTGGACGCTGACCGACTTCTCCGGCATGGACCCGGAGGTGGACCTGACTTCCGGTTACTCCACCACCCGCTACCCGGGCAGCAAGAAACTTATGTTCGGCGTTAACATCGACTTTTAATTCAAAATCCCTGAGCCATGAAATTTAAATTCAGAAACTATATATACCCTGCCATACTTTGTGCAGCAGTGCTGACCGGTTGCTCCGACGACCTGGACGTGCAGCCCTACGACGGTCTCACCATTGACCAGACCACCGGCACGCCTGAGGGCCTGAAGGCCGCCACCATCGGCAACTATAACTACATCAAGGACTCCTACTATACCCGTAACTTCCACATGCTCGTGGAGTATCCCAGCGACAACGTGGCACTGAGCGGCACCACTACCGACCCGCTGTTTTACGCTTACAATTACCAGCACCTGACCTCGATGGGTATCACGGACAACTTCTTTCGGAAGGCGTACCAGGCCATTTACGGCACCAACGTGGTGATCGAGAAGCTGCAGGAGGGACAGTCGGCGGAGCTGGACCAGGTGCTGGGCGAGAACTACTTCCTGCGCGCCATGGTGCACTTTGATTTGGTGAACATTTTTGGCCGGCCTTACGCGCAGGACGAGGGAGCCTCGCCGGGGGTGATGATCCGCAACAACACCGACATCAACGACCTGCCAGCGCGCAGTTCCGTGAAAGAAGTATACGAGTTCGTGATCGGGGATTTGGAGAAGGCGGCGAGTCTGATGGGCAGGTCGAAGAGCAGCAGCTTTGCCTCGAAGGAGGTGGCCCAGGCGCTTTTGTCTAGAGTATACTTATACATGGAGAACAACGAGAAGGCCATTGAGTATGCTGATTTGGTGATCAATTCCGGCCGGTATACGTTGCTGCCGACAGCCGACCTGCCCAATTACTTCACCTACGCCAACGAAACCAACCGCGAGACCATCTTTGCCATCAAGCACACGCTGCAGGACGACCAAACTTGGGGCTCGCTTGGCTCGATGTACCTCAACGATGGCATGGGCTACGGCGAGATGTATGCCTCGGAGAGTTACCGCAACCTGATCGATAAATTTGAGGAGGACAAGCGCCGCGAGTTTATCGTGCCGGTGTATGAGAAGAACGCCGATGGATCCATTAAAACAGGTGCTGACGGGAAGCCATTGCTTTCGACCCGGAACGGGTACCAGAAATACTACATCACCAAGTACTCTTACCAGGAGGGTGTGGTGACGCTGAGCTCGCCGGTTTACCTGCGTCTGGCCGAGATGTACCTCAACCGTGCCGAGGCCAACGCTAAACTGGGCAACGACGAAGCCGCGCTGGAAGATGTGAACCTGATCCGCAGAAGGGCGGGCTTATCCGGTGATGCGCTGTTTTCGGCTTCCAACATGATGGGCTATACGTCGGTGCTGGATGTGGTACTGGACGAACGCCGCCTGGAACTGGCCTGGGAGGCGCAGCGCAAGTATGACGTGTTCCGCAACAAACGCACGATGGTCCGCAATTACCCGGGCACACACCTGCCATCCGGATCGAACACGCAGGAGATTCCTTACACCCATCCGCGCGTGGTATACTTCATCCCGGAGCAGGAAATTATCCTGAACCCGAAGCTGGAGCAGAATCCGTAAAAGCAGCGCTGGTTTATACTTTGGAGGTATAAAAGTATAAGCTGGGTAATAAAAAGTATGGCTGGCACCTCCTGCAATGGCAGGAAGGTGCCAGCCATACTTTTTATCACAGGAAGGGACTGAAAGTTCTATCTTCACTTGTCATCCTGAAAGGATCTTGGGGGCAAGTTGTATAGGCTTATTCCCCCTTCGAAAACAGTACCATTTCCTTCTGTTAAACTCGCTCTCCGGTCGCTAAGTATAAAACCATATTGCTGCTCCGGATTTGTAATCCGCGGTTCCTATACTTTCGGATTGCAAATCCGAAAGAGCACATTTAGTAAACACATTTGCAGCTGGCTTTACACCCCTATAGAGCGCTGCTCGCAAACGGCGAACTCGCGTTCTTGTTTGTCCTCAAGGGGACAGTTTTTCTGTAGAACTTAACAGCCCTGTTATGCTCCCAGAGGTTCGGCCTACACAACTCGCTACCAAGATCCTTCTAGGATGACAAAAAAGAAATGAAAAGCCCAGCCAGCCTCTGAAAAGGAAGGGGAGAGGCATCTAGAAGTGCTGCCGTTGAAATAAAAACACAAAGGCCGAAGTATAAACTATACTTCGGCCTTTGCTATACTTACCAGTTAAGGTTTATCTAAGCGGCTTAATCCAATAGCTGTACTGTTGCTCCTGATATGGGATGCGGTACTGCTCCAGTGGCTGACTGCCCCAGCTGTCCATACCTTGCATACCGGTTTGCTGCAGGTCTACGCGCATATAAATACGGTCGCGTTTCTCCAGTTCGCCGGAGTGGTACTGCTTCTTGTCCTGCTCCGGATCGAGGTCCTGCAGGGTGTAAGGCAGGGCCGCGAAGTTGAGCAGGCTGTCGGCAAACTCAAAGCGCAGGCCTTTGCCTTTCTTGGTGGTCAGGTTCACCCAACGTACATCGCTCTTGTTGCCGCTTTCCTGCGGACGGGCGTACGGGAAGTATTGCTCATCCAACTTTTGCTTGTACAGACCTACAAAAGAGGCGGTTTTGCGGTCCCAGTAGTTCTCCCATGGGCCGCGGCCATAGAATTCGATGTGCTCCAGTTGCTTGTTTAGCTGCAGGTCGTTGCCCACGCGCAGGAGTACCTTATGGTCGCCTTTCAGTGGCTTGATGTTGTTCTCGACCTTCACGGTGCCGTCGTTGTAGATGGTAAATACCTGTGAGGTAACAGCGTCGCCGTTTACGAGCTCCTTTTCAAACGTCACTTCATAGCCGTTGGCCGTTTGGGTATGCTTGGCGTTGGTCAGTTTGCCGTTGTCGTGGGCCTCGCGCCACATGCGCTTCGATTTGTTATAGCCGGCGCCGATGTCGTTGTCGGTAGGGGCGCGGTAGAAGCTTGGTTTCGGGCCTTGCTGCAGCAGCGTTTCGCCTTTCAAGGTATAACCGCTCATCGTGCCGTTCTTCTTGTCGAAGCTCACGGTAAAGTCCTTGCCGGTCAGCACCAGGTTATCGCCGTTCTCGCTTACTTTAAGCGTGCCTTTACCACCTCCGGCCACCGCGGCCGGCTGTAGGGCAGGGCTCAGAGCAAATTGCTCGTTGGCAATCTCATAGCCCTTCTCCAGGAATGGCTCGGCTTCTTTCAAAGTATAACGCACGTTCAGGAAGTACTCCCTGCCCGCTTTCTGTTGCTTCTTGAGCGGTAGGGCCAAGGTTATACTTTGCTGCGGCGCGGCTTTCAGGTCTTTTATGCTTCCCTTCTCAATCACTTTGCCGTTTTCCAGCACTTCCCAGTTCAGTTGGTAGTTGGCAAGGTCGCGGAAGAAGTAGCCGTTGCGCACCTCCAGGCTGTTGTTGCCGTTATACTTGGTCTTCACGTGCTGGTATACTTTCTTCACCTCCACAGCCATTGGCGTCAGGCCGCGGTAGGCGGTCACCACACCTTTCACGATGAAGTTGTTGTCGCTCAGGTTCTCATCCACCGGTCCGCTCAGCGGGAAGTCGCCGCCGTAGGCCATGATGCGCTTGCCGTTCTTTACCGTGTCGATGGCCTGGTCAATCCACTCCCAGATAAAGCCGCCCTGCAAGTAAGGCTCTTTCTCAATCACGTCCCAGTAGTCCTGGAAGTTACCCAGGCTGTTGCCCATGATGTGGGCATACTCGCTCATGATAAGCGGACGGTCCGGGTTGCCTTTGGAGAAGCGGGTCAGCCAGTTCGGGCTCGGGTACTGCGGCACGATGATGTCGGTGTTGTAATCCCAGCCGGCGCGCTCGTACTGCACCGGGCGGAAGTCCTGCGCTTTCATCCAGTCATACGCCTCGTAGAAGTTGGTGCCGTTGCCGGCCTCGTTGCCCAGCGACCAGGTCACCACCGAAGTATAGTTCTTGCTGCGCTCGTACATGCGCGAAATGCGGTCGAAGTGCGGGTTGCGCCATACTTTGTCGTTGCCGAAGGTATAGGCTAGGTCATAGCCACGGCCATGCGATTCGATATTGGCCTCTTCTATCACGTACAAACCGTATTCGTCGCAAAGCTCCAGCCAGTAAGGGTCGGGTGGGTAGTGCGAGTGGCGCACAGCGTTCACGTTGAGCTTTTTCATCATCTCCATATCCTTGTGCATATCTTCCTTGCTCAAAGTATGGCCCTTGGTCGGGTTATGCTCGTGGCGGTTCACGCCTTTGAGGAACACGCGCTTGCCGTTCACCAAAAAGTTCTTGTCCTTAATTTCCACGGAGCGGAAGCCCACGCGCTGCGGCACCACTTCCAGCACCTTGCCGTCTTTGTCTTTCAGGGTGATGTACAAAGTATAGAGATAAGGAATCTCAGCAGACCAGGTCTTTACGTTCGGAACAGTCTTCTGGAATTTCACCTCTTTCTTATAGTTGCCCAGCACGCGCTGCACCTCCTGCGTTTTGTCTGTAAAAACAGTTTTGCCGGCGGCGTCCACCAGCTCGATTTCGATGGCAAACGTGTCAGGCTTGCTGTGCATGGTTTTCTGGTCCAGCTTGTAGCTGTTAATCTCGGCCGTCAGGTCAAGCACTCCGTTTGTATAGCTCTGGTCCAGGGTGGCCATTACCTTAAAGTCGCGGATATCGAGCTTGGGGGTAGAGTAGAGGTATACATCGCGCTCAATGCCCGAGATACGCCACATGTCCTGTGCTTCCAGGTAAGAGCCGGTGCTCCAGCGGTATACTTCCAGGGCCACCAGGTTTTCGCCCTTTTTAACATAAGGGGTGATGTCGAACTCCGCGGCCAGTTTGCTGTCTTCGCTGTAGCCCACTTTCTCACCGTTCACCCAGATAAAGAACGCGGATTTAACCGCGCCTAAATGGATGAACACCTGACGGCCATCCCAGCTCTCGGGCAGGGTAAATTTCTTGCGGTAAGAGCCCACCGGGTTGTTGTCCTCCGGGATGTCGTGGGGCGGGTTGAGCTTGGCGCCTTTCTTGACGTGGCCGGCAAACTCGTACGGGTGGTTCACATAGATGGGCAGCCCGTAGCCGTTCACTTCCCAGTTAGCCGGTACCTTAAAGTTGTCCCACTGGGCATCATTGAAATCGGTTTTGTAAAAATCCAGGGGGCGCTGGCGCGGGTCCTGGACCCAGTTAAACTTCCAGGTGCCGTTGAGCGATAGGAAGTACTGGGATTTCTCTTTCTGCCGCTGCTCGGCCAGCGACCGGTTTTCGAAGGCGAAAGAAGCGGCCCGCATCGGCATCCGGTTGATTTCCACAATCTGCGGCGTGAGTACCTCGGTGGGTACCTGCTGGGCCTGCAGCGGGATTGCCATTAGCAGGGCGAATAAAAATGCATAAAGTCTACTCATGATGTAAGTGGGTGAAAAAGAAATAACTATGAGATATTAAGAGTTTAGGATATGGCCGGAGCCCTGACATCAGGGGCATCGTTACCTGAAAGTATAAAATATCCCTATACTTCCGGAAAGGAAGACCACGCAAGCGTTTGCGCGTGCTGCGGGTTTCTTAATCTACCTTTAAATAGCTATTTTCAGGCTTTTGCAGCTAAAAATCCTGCTTTTAGGATTGCTGAAATCAACATCACCCTAACCTGCACTTCATGAAATTATCACCCAGTGTTCTGTTTTTGCTCCTCCTGCTGGCTGTAAGCTCCTGCCGCACCTCAGAGCAGCCTGACGACGCAGCAGCCACGGCAGCCAGGCCCAACATCATCTTTATACTGGCCGATGACATGGGCTATGGCGACATCGGCCCCTACGGACAAACCAAAATCCAAACCCCGAACCTGGATAAGATGGCCGAGCAAGGCAGGCGCTATACGCAGTTTTATGCCGGCTCCACGGTATGCGCTCCCTCCCGGGCCGCACTGATGACGGGGCAGCACACAGGCCATACTTTTATCCGGGGCAACGGCGAGGTGCCCATGCGCGCCACCGATACCTCGCTGGCGAAGCTCCTGAAAGAGAGCGGTTATACCACCGGCATGGTGGGCAAATGGGGTCTGGGGCTGGAAGGCACGACGGGCGTGCCCGAGCAGCAGGGCTGGGATTTCTTCACCGGACACCTGCACCACCTGGAGGGGCATAAGCAGCAGGCCGATTCTCTATGGCGGCTGGCCAATGGCAAAAGCACCAAAGTGCCTGTTCCGGCAGGAAGTTTCGTGAACGATATTTTTACGGAGGATGCCCTGACGTTTATCGACAACCAAAAGCAGAACCCCTTCTTCCTGTATGTGTCTTATACCTTGCCGCATGCCGAGCTGAAAGTGCAGGACAAGTATATGCAGCCCTATTTAACCGCTAACGGTGGAAGCGTTTTCGCCCCTGAGAAAGAGCAACCGGACGGAAACTGGTATGGCCCGCAGAAATACCCGAAGGCGGCCTATGCTGCCATGGTCACCGCGGTGGACGACTACGTAGGGCAGATTATGCAGAAGCTACGCGAAGAGGGCCTGGCTGAAAACACCCTGGTCATCTTTACCAGCGACAACGGTACCCACATCGAGGGCGGTAGAACGTTGGCAGACGCGATGGAGGCGCACCAGAGCAGCGGCCCGCTCCGTGGCGTGAAGCGCGACCTCTATGAGGGCGGTATCCGGGTTCCTTTCATCGCTTACTGGGAGGGAAAAGTAAAGCCTGGCACCAGCGAGCACATCGGCGCCTTCTGGGACATGCTGCCCACCTTTACCCAGCTGGCCGGCAGCGCAGCGCCTGAAAGTATAGACGGCATTTCCATCGTGCCGGACCTGTTAGGCAAAGAGGCGCAGCCACAGCATCAGGCCTTGTACTGGGAGTTTGGCGAGGGCGGCTTTAAACAGGCCGTGCGCCAGGGTGACTGGAAGGCCATCCGCTTCTACAAAAAGGGCCAGCCCGAGCGCACCGAGCTCTACAACCTAAGTACAGACATCGGCGAGCGGAACAACCTGGCCGCCGCTGAGCCCGAGAAGGTGAAGGAGCTCGAGCAGCTAATGGAGCAGCTACGCACTCCGGCCGAAAACCCGCTGTTCCAGATTAAATAATTCTCCTGGAGAATAATTTAGGACAGGGCCAATAGGAAGTATAGCCAATAAAGTCATTCTGAAAGAAACTTGGTAGAAGAGAGGTTAAGCTGATGTGGCTTGCCCACAAGATCCTTTCAGAATGACAAAATAGGTTAGAGTAAATTAATCCAGGAACTACCTGTAAACGCAAAGCTTAAAATCATGCCTCACCTGATATCCTTGAAAAGAACGCTTCTCCTGCTGCCATACTTTCTGTTGCTGCTGCTGCCTGCCCTGGCGCAGGACAAAACGCTGAAACTGTGGTATGACAAGCCTGCCACCGACTGGATGCGGGAGGCCCTGCCGATTGGCAACGGCTACATGGGCGTGATGTTTTTCGGGGGCGTAGGGGAGGAGCAGCTGCAGTTCACCGAAGGCACGCTTTGGTCGGGTGGCCCGCATTCGAATACCAAGTATAACTATGGCAATAAACCGGAGGCATGGAAGTACCTGTCCGAAATCAGGCAGCTGATTGCCGAAGGCAAACTGAAGGAAGCCAATCAGTTGGTGCAAAAACACCTGACGGGCACCGCGCCGGCCAAGCTGGAGGGCAGCACCGAGTGGGGCGATTACGGCGCGCAGCAAACCATGGGCGACTTGTATGTGAGGCTGGGCCACGGAGAGGCAGCCCCGCACAACTACCGCCGTGAGCTGGACCTAAACACGGCCACAGGCAGCGTGAGCTACCAGATTGGTAAGACAAAGTATAAGCGCTTGTACTTCGGCAACTACCCCAAGGGTGTGATGGTGTATCACTTCACCTCCAGCCGCCCGGAGAAGTATACCATTACTTATAAAACGCCTCACCCCAAGGATGAGGAGCGCTTCGAGAACGGCATTTATACTTTCCGGGGACACGTCAACGACAACAAGCAGGCGTTCGAGACGGCTTACCGTATCATCACTGACGGAAACGTGACTTATGAAAACGGCGCGGTGCAGGTAAGCAATGCCAAATCAGTCCAACTCATCCATACCGCTGCCACGGACTATAGCTGGGAGTACCCTACTTACAAAGGCACGGATTATAAGAGTATAGTTGCTAAGCGGCTGGAATCGGTAAAGAATCAAAGTATAGCCACGCTTCTGAAAGAGCACACCACCGATTATACTTCGCTTTTTAACCGGGTAGCCCTCAGCCTGGAGGGCAGCAAGTATAACGAGGTGCCGACCAACATCCGCCAGCAGCATTACTTTGCCGGAGCAGAGGACCGGGGGATGGAAGAGCTATACTTTCAGTATGGCCGCTACCTGATGATTTCGGCTTCGCGCCCCGGCACCATGCCGATGAACCTGCAGGGCAAGTGGAACAACAGCACCAGCCCGCCCTGGGCGGCCGACTACCACACCAACATCAACCTGCAGATGCTTTACTGGCCCGCCGAGGTAACCAATCTTGCCGAGTGCCACGTGCCCTTGCTGGATTACACCGAAACGCTGGTAGCACCTGGCAGGCAAAGTGCCAAAGACTTTTTCAACACGCGGGGCTGGGTGGTGAACACGATGAACAACGCCTACGGCTACACGGCGCCGGGCTGGGAAGTGCCCTGGGGTTTCTTCCCGGGAGGGGCGGCTTGGCTGGCGCAGCACCTGTGGGAGCACTATGAGTATACCCAGGATAAGGAGTACCTGAAGCGACAGGCCTACCCGGTGATGAAGGAGGCTGCCCTGTTCTGGATAGATTACCTCACCCCCGACAGCAGCGGCTACCTGGTTTCCTCGCCCTCTTACTCCCCGGAGCATGGCGGCATTTCGGGCGGCGCCTCCATGGACCACCAGATTGCCTGGGATGTGCTCAACAACTGCATCCAGGCGGCTAAAGTATTAGGAACAGATGCAGCGTTTGCCCGGCAGGCGCAGCAGGTGCGGGACAAAATCCTGCCGCCGCAGATTGGAAGCTGGGGCCAGCTGCAGGAGTGGAAAGAGGACGTGGACGACCCGGAGAATAAGCACCGCCACGTCTCGCACCTGTATGCCCTGCACCCGGGCAGGCAGATCTCCCCGCTGGAAACCCCGGAACTGGCCAAGGCGGCCCAGGTGAGCCTGGAGGCACGGGGCGATGAAGGCACGGGCTGGTCGCTGGCCTGGAAGATAAATTTCTGGGCACGCCTGAAGGATGGCGATCGGGCGCACAAGCTTTACAAAATGGTAATCAAACCGGCCGGAGGAAAAACGAACGGGGAGTCTTTTACCAGCGGCTCGGGTTCCTACGCCAACCTCCTGGACGCCCACCCGCCCTTCCAGCTCGACGGCAACATGGGCGCCACCGCGGGCGTGGCCGAAATGCTGCTACAGTCGCATGCGGGTTCCATAGAACTGTTGCCATCGCTGCCCCACGTATGGCAGGCGGGTGAGGTAAAAGGCCTGCGGGCCAGGGGCGGCTATACCGTAGACATCGCCTGGAAGGGAGGCAAGCTGCATCGGGCAAGTATAAAAGCCGACAAGGACGGTGAGTGTACACTCAGCTATCAGGGCAAGCAGCTAACGCTGCCGGTTATTGCCGGGAAGACTATCCGCTTACGTTCTCAGCATTTTAGGTAGGGTTGTCAATAAAGCAGATTCCGGCCCCTTTTTGGAAGTGAATTGTTACTTCTCCCTCTTCTAAAAACTGGAGAGGGAGCTTTCAGGAATACCGGGTCCAACCACCCCTGGCCCCTCCTTGGCCAAGGAGGGGAATTCGGTTCAAGCTCCGTTAGTTGAGGCTATCGAATGATTCCCAGCCTTTGGGTTGAGCGCCTCGAGAGGTTCCGGTGACGAGCTGAAGGCGAGGCAGCCCGAGGCACGAGGGCAGGAAGCGAAAGCAGCGCGATGCCCGAAGGCGAGCCCTCTCGGGCTTGAGAGCTCCAAAACTAGAGGTGCAACGTTAGGTTTATGCGAACTATAGGATGAACGGCAGCTAGTAAGTATAGCTTGGTTCAAATGGAAGGAAGCAGTGGCTAGGAAAGTATAGCCTGACAAGTATAAAAGTATGGCTTACGCGGACTCGGAAGTCCACAGCAGAATTGGTTCCAGACAAGGATGTCCGGAACAGCAGTGTAGAAAAGTATAAAAGTATAGCCAAAGTATAAAGTATGGCTCTTCAAGCCAGTCAAGTTGCAAACCCAACATCATAGTAGGCACGGGTTGCAAACCCGCGCCAGCGGTGGGGACGGACAAAGTTAAATCGACAAGTATAAAGTATAGCTCAAGTATAAAGTATACCTAAAGTATAGCTTTTCAAATCAACCGATTCACAAACCCGTCTTTAATCTAGCGTAGGGAATTACAAACCTGGCCTGAGCCGCCCAAGAGAATACCATTCAACCCTCATCCATTCTACCTCATATGAAATTTATACAAAAGGCTCTCCACGAATAGCAGGTTAAATGCTATTTTTTTAATCAGAAGGTATTACTTTTATGAAATCCGGGATAAGCCTTTCAGCTATCAGACTAACAGGTTTCTACGTTTGCCTGTAACTTTAGAAGCTCCAATTGGTTAATCCTGCACAGCAGGGCAAGTATAATTTGGCCTGCTGTGGTTTATGCTTCCGGATGGTGCAGGAGAAGCCTGTGCCCTTCATCGCTGAATTATTTTGCACCCGGCCCTATGCGCCAAAAGCGTTTAATACCAAATGGAGAAACCCACAGCCCCAGTAAACATTAATGTTGAGAAAAATTACGACTCGGAGTTTTGCGGAAGTATACCGCTGCATCTGGTAAACCTGGTGCAGCCGCATGGGGTGCTGCTGGTGCTGGATAAGCAAGACCTGCGCATCCTGCAGGTCAGCGAGAACGTGGAGCGTTTCCTGTTTGCCAAACCCGATGAGCTGCTGGGCCTGCCGTTCTCCGACTTGCTGGCCGAAGGGCAGTATGAGGATATCCTGGCCAAGCTCCACACGCAGGATAGCCAGGACAAAATACCGCTCACGCTCCGTTTTCAGGTGCAGGGCAGGGAAACCGCCTTTTCGGTGCTGATCCTGCCGCAGCAGGACTACGTGCTGGCAGAGTTGGAGGAGAGCGTGGATAGCCCCAAGGAATCCTTTGTGCGCCTGTACCAGCACATCAAGTATATTACCTCGCTGCTGAAACAGGCCGGCACCTACCCCGAGATTGCCCAACGCGCGGCCGAGGAGCTAAAGCAATTCTCCGGTTTCGACAGGGTGCTGGTGTACCAGTTCGACCCGAAGTGGAACGGCATCGTGATAGCGCAGGCAAAGGAGGAGGACATGGCCGATTACCTGGGCCTGCGCTTTCCGGCCTCCGATGTGCCCAAGCAGGCCCGCGATTTATACTTCCGAAACCCTTACCGGCTTATCCCCACCCGCGACTATAAACCCGTCCGCCTTATCCCCGTCCTCAACCCGCTTACCCAGCGTTTTACCGACCTCTCGGAGAGCAGCCTGCGCAGTGTGGCCAACGTGCACCTGGAGTACCTGGCCAACATGAACATTACGGCCTCCATGTCGCTGCCGATCATCATCGACGGCCAACTGTGGGGGCTGATATCGTGCCACCATAAAACAGCCAGGTACCCGGGCTATGAGATGCGGTCTGCCATGGAGCTGCTTTCGGGCATACTTTCGGCCCAACTGGAGGCCAAGCAGCGGGAGGAAGTGATGGCGCTGCGGGTGCAGCTGCGCAGTATGCACGTAAAGCTGGTGGAGCAGCTGTACGACGCGACCCATTTTGCCGATGGTCTGCTTAAAAAGGGAGACAGCCTGAAGGAGCTGCTCTCGCTGGGTGGTGCGGCTGTGGTGTATGAGGGGAATATCTGGCTGAGCGGCGATACCCCTGGCAAGGACGAGGTAAGGGAGCTGGCCTCGTGGCTGAGGCGCAACAAAAGCGGCCTGTTTGCCACCAGCATGCTCACCCACGACTACCCGCACAGTAAGGGCTATAAAGAGGTGGCCAGCGGCCTGATAGCAATGCCCATCAATGCCGAGCAGGGCGATTTTATACTGGGCTTCAGGCCGGAGGTGGCGAAAACCATTGCCTGGGGAGGCAACCCCAACAATGCCGTCCAAATGGAGCCGGACGGTAAGTCTTACCACCCGCGCAATTCCTTTGCCATTTACCAGGAGACTGTGAAAAACACCTCCCAGCCCTGGAGTATGGAAGAGCTGGAGGCCGCCGAGAAACTGCGAAACGCCGTGCTGGAGAAGATAGTAAAGGAGCGGTACTGAAGGCTCTAACTGCCTCATCTGCCATAACATTAGTCGCAGATATCAAGTAAACAGCAAGTATTACCAGTAGCTTAAATGACAGCACCCAAATCAGCACCCCAGTTTAAAGAAAGTAAAATTGCGCCCACTGACCATTACCTGGTAGGGATAGGCGCGTCTGCCGGCGGCCTGGAGGCAATCCACAAGCTGTTCGATCATTTTCCCAGCAATTCCAGCTTTTCCTTTGTTATCATACAGCACCTCTCGCCAGACCACAAAAGCCTGATGGCCGAGCTGCTGAGCAAGCACACGCAGATGCAGGTGCGGGAGGCCGAGGACGATATGTTCACCAAGCCTAATTGTGTGTACGTACTGCCCAGCGGCAAGCAGCTGACCATGGAGAACGGGCGTTTGCGCCTCTCCGACAAGGTGCGCAGCCGGGAGCCCAACTTCGCCATAGACCTGTTTTTTGAGTCGATGGCGAAGAGCCGCGGCAAGTATGCCATCGGCATTGTGCTTTCCGGCACCGGCACCGATGGCACCAAAGGCGCCCGCGCCATACGCAAGGCCGGGGGCATGGTGGTGGTGCAGAGCCCCGAGAGTGCCAAATTCGACGGCATGCCCCGCAGCGCGATAGATGCCGGCGCGGCCGATTATGTGCTGACCCCGGAGCAGATGCCGGAGGAGATTATGGAGCATACCCGCAAGGTGCCGCTGGTGAAGAGCCTGATAGAGCAAAACGAGGACGGGCAGGACTCGGAGGTGCTGAAGGAGATCCTGGACCTGATTTGCAACCACACTCAAACCGACTTCACCAACTATAAGGAGGCCACCCTGATGCGGCGCATCCGCAAGCGCATGGACTACCTGCGCCAGAAAAGTATGGCCGACTACCTGAACTTCCTGCACGAGCACCCGGGCGAGATCAAGAAGCTGTGCCAGGAGTTCTTCATCAACGTGACCAATTTCTTCCGCGACCCGGAGGCCTTTGAGTGCCTGGAGAAGGAAATTATCCCGCAGATTATAGAGGCAAAGGCGGAGACAGAGGCCGTGAAAGTATGGGTGGCGGCCTGCAGCACCGGCGAGGAAGTATACTCGCTGGCTATACTTTTCAGGGAGGCCTTTGATAAGCTGGGGCGCGAGCCTAACGTAAAACTATTTGCCACCGACATAGACCAGCACGCCATCATGCTGGCGTCCAAGGGCAGTTATCCGCTCTCTATATCCAAGCATGTTTCGCCGGAGCGGCTGGAGCGCTTCTTCCACCTGCGGGGCAACCGCTACATTATTAATGAAGATGTGCGCAAACTGGTGGTGTTTGCCCAGCACGACCTCCAGAAGGACCCGCCCTACAGCCGCATCGACCTGGTGTCGTGCCGCAACATGCTCATCTACCTCAACCCGGACCTGCAAAACAAGGTCCTCTCCCTGTTCCCGTACGCGCTGAACCTGGGTGGGTACCTGTTCCTGGGCTCCAGCGAGAATATCGGTTCCATGAAATCCTATTTCACGGAGGTGAACCGGAAATGGAAGATCTTCCGAAAAATAAAAGAGGGTTCGGGAGCAAGGCAGAGCTACGGCCTGACCGACTACGCCAGCAACGGCAGTACAAACGGGCAGGTAACCAAACTTAAACCCGCTCCCGAGTCGCGCTACAACGAATCCTTTATGGATGCCGTGTCGGAGGATTTTAAGGTAACGGCCTTTTATGTGGACGAGCACTACCAGCTGTTGCACGGCATCGGCGACATCAACCGCTTCCTCAAGTTTCCTGACAGGCGCCTGCACTTCAACCTGATTAAAATGGTGCCCGAGGAGCTGGCCGTAACCCTGAGCGTGGGAATCCGGAAGGCCCTGAAGCAGGACCGCAAGGTGGTGGCCCGGCAGGTGGCCTTAAAGCTGGGCAAAAAGGAGCAGCTGGTGCATGTGTCCATCCGGCCTGTCGCTCTGGATAAGGGGCAGCCCAAAGTTATACTGGTGCTGCTGCAGGAGCTGGGCGAGGTAACGCCGCTGCCCAAAGTATTGGACCTTTCCTTTGTGTCGGACGATGACTACTACCAGCAGCTGACGGCCCTGGAAGCTGAGCTGAAGGAAGCCCGCGAAGGACTGCACCTGACCGTGCAGGACCTGAGCACAGCCAACGAGGAGCTGCAGAGCACCAATGAGGAGCTGATGTCATCAAACGAGGAGCTGCAAAGCTCGAACGAGGAGATGCAGTCGCTTAACGAGGAGCTGCACACGGTAAACTCGGAGCATCAGCTTAAAATAAAGGAGCTGCAGGAGCTGAACGAGGACCTGGACAACTACATCCGCAGCTCTAACATCGGGCAGCTTTTCGTAGACCATCACCTGATTATCCGCAAGTTCACGCCTTTTATAGAAGGACTCATTAATATAATTGACAGTGACCTGGGCAGGCCTATCCATCACCTGTCGCACAACCTGAAGTACTCCCGCCTGATAGAGGACATCAAAGAGGTAAACAATACCTCGGTGGAGAAAGAGCAGGAGGTGGAGACTGTGGACGGCAGGTTTTACCTGATGCGCATTATCCCCTACCTGAAGCACGACGGCAACAGGGACGGCGTGGTGGTGAGCTTTGTGGATGTGACCACCCTTAAAACACTGAGCAATGTGGTGCAGGGGGTGCTGAACAGCTCGTTTAACAGCATCATGGCCTTTAAGGCAATGCGCGACGAGAACCAGCAGGTAAAAGACTTTGCCTGGACGCTGCTCAACAGGAAAACCGAAAGCGTGATTGGGCAATCGCAGGGAGAATTGCTGGGCACAAGTGTGCTCTCGGTCATGCCTTTCCTGCGCAAGAGCGGCCTGTTCCGTAAGTTTGTAGAAGTGGTGGAGAACGGCAAATCCGTGCACGTGGAGCAGCAGCTGGAGATAAATGACCAGAAAACCTGGTATGAGATTGCCGCCGTGAAAATGGGCGATGGCGTCACGGTGACCATGGCCGACATCACGGAGAAGAAGAACAGCGAAGACAAGGTGCTGATGGCCTACGAGGAGCTGAAGGTGGCCGAGGAGAACCTGATCAAGCTGAACAACGAGCTGGAGAAGCGCGTGGCAGCGCGCACGCAGGAGCTGTCGTCCAGCGAGGAACGCTTCCGGATGGTATCGATGGCTACTACCGACGTGATTTGGGACTGGGACGTGGTGAACAACGAGATATGGTGGAGCGACAGCCTGAAGGCGATGCTGGGCTACGAGAAAGAGGAGATGGGAAAAGGGGTAGAGTCCTGGTACAAGCTGGTGCACCCCAACGACAGGGCGGAACTGGAGAAAAGCATTGGGCTTGCCATCAACGCCGGCAACGACCAATGGACGGGCACCTACAGGGTCCTGAAAAAGGACGGCTCCTACGCCTACATTTCTAACCGCGCCCAGATTATGCACAACGAGTACCAGATGCCGTACCGCATGCTGGGCTCCTTTATAGACCTGACAGACCTGAAGCTGACACAGGAGAAGCTGCAGGCCACCAACGAGCACCTGCTGCGCGTTATCGAGGACCTGGATACCTTCGTCTACACCGCCTCGCACGACCTGAAAACGCCCATCAGCAACATAGAGGGGCTCTTGCTGCTGCTCGAGCACCAGGTGGCGGCCGCAGGTCCCATTCCGGGGGAGCCCATACAACCGGTGTTCGATATGATGAAGGGGGCGATAAGCCGCTTTAACAACGTGATAAAAGACCTGACAGACATTGCCAAGGTGCAGCGCGGCATCGACGGGGAGCCGGAGCAGGTGGATGTGCAGGAGGTGTTTGAGGAGGTGGCGGCGAGCATGCAGGAAACAATTGACAGCGAGCATGCCCAAATCAACGCCGACTTTAGTGGTGCCCCGCAAATAAGGTTCTCCAAGAAAAACCTGTATAGTGTGCTCTATAACCTTATCAGCAACGGCATTAAGTATAAAGCTGCCGGGCGCAACCCGGAGGTAACGCTTAAAACGGAGCGGGTTGACGGTTACGTGCTGCTTACCGTATCTGACAATGGCCTGGGCATCAGCCGGGATAACCAGACGAAGCTATTCACACTGTTCAAGCGTTTCCATGCGCATGTGGACGGAACAGGTATGGGGCTCTACATCGTAAAGCGCCTGGTGGATAATGCCAGTGGTTACATCACCGTGAGAAGCGAAGAGGGGGTAGGGTCCACCTTTGAAGTATACTTTAAAGCGTAGGCCATCTTGCCATGCCTCGTATTGGCTGCCAGCCGCTTAAGGGGGGCTTACCAATGGAGGTAGGTATACTTATACCCTTATGGATTCATTTATGCGCAACGGACCTACTTGCCATGCAGCGTGAATTCCCCTCCTTGGAGGGGCCAGGGGTGGGTTTGATGGCAAAATAAAGGCAGATGCGCACAACTTGATATTGGTACTAGCTGAACCTTGCCTATCACTAAGTATGGGATAGGTTGCCGCAGCCGCCACTCATTAGAAAATAAAGTATGGCAGAGGCCACCCCGGTGCTTTCGGGGTGGCCTTTTCTCGTTTCTGCCTGCTGCCAAGGCTCTCCATGACAGTGGTTAAACACAGATTTAGATATGATTTTTCTGAATTTTCTGAAAATGAGCAAGAAGAATTAAGCACTCACTTGATTTTTTGTATCCTTTCCAATATCTTGATTCCTTAAAACCTGAATTAGCGGCAGGGTGAACAGGGGGCGGGGTTTCTCCGTTGAACGTTCCTCTACCGGCAGTTATGGGTACACCAGGAGAAACTTAACTAAACAATCTAAACGAGGATTCACCCTTACTTATGGCGGAGAATGTATATGACGCAATCGTAGTGGGCTCAGGTATTTCTGGCGGCTGGGCTGCCAAGGAGCTTACTGAGAAAGGCTTAAAAACTATCATGCTGGAGCGTGGGCGTAATATTGAGCACATCAAGGATTACAAGAACGCAACCAAGCACCCATGGGAATTCCCGCACCGCGGACGCAGAACGCAGCAGATGATCGAGGACTACCCGGTTCTGCGCCGCGACTACCCGCTGAACGAAACCAACCTGGACTACTGGGTGAACGAGAAGGAAAGCCCGTACACTGAGGTGAAACGCTTCGACTGGTACCGTGGCTACCATGTGGGGGGGCGTTCCCTGATGTGGGGTCGCCAGAGCTACCGCCTCGCCGACATCGACTTCGAGGCCAATGCTAAAGATGGCATTGCCGTGGACTGGCCGATTCGCTACAAGGACCTGGCGCCGTGGTACAGCTACGTGGAAAAATTTGCCGGCATTAGCGGCGCGAAAGACGGCATCCCGCACCTTCCGGACGGTGATTTTATGCCGCCGATGGACATGAACTGCGTGGAGAAGGACGTAGCCGCTCGCCTGAAGGCACACTACAAAGGCAACCGCCACATGATTATCGGCCGTGTGGCCAACATCACACAGCCGCACCACAACCGCACCAACTGCCAGTACCGCAACAAATGCTGGCTGGGCTGTCCGTTCGGGGGCTACTTCAGCACGCAGTCGGCTACCTTGCCGGCCGCCATGGCCACGGGTAACCTCACGCTGCGCCCATACTCTATCGTAACTAAGGTAATCTACGACAAGGACACCAAGCGCGCCAAAGGCGTGGAAGTGCTTGACGCCGAGACAAACCAGACGTATGAGTATTTCGCCAAGGTCATCTTCCTGAACGCCTCTACCCTGAACACGACCTGGATTCTGATGAACTCCGCCACCGATGTATGGGATGGCGGTTTGGGCAGCAGCAGCGGCGTGCTGGGCCACAACCTGATGGATCACCACTTTCGCCTGGGCGCCTCCGGCGTGGCAGAGGGCTACGAGGATAAGTATGTGTACGGCCGTCGTCCGAACGGTATTTATATCCCGCGCTTCCGTAACCTGAACGGCGAGAAACGCGATTATATCCGTGGCTTCGGTTACCAGGGCGGCGCCGGCCGCGAGGGCTGGGGCCGCGAGATTGCCGAGCTCACCATTGGCGGCGACTTTAAAGACGCCCTCACCGAGCCAGGTAACTGGACGATGGGCATCACTGCCTTCGGTGAAATTCTGCCTTACCACGAGAATAAGGTAACGCTGGACAAGACGAAGAAGGACAAGTGGGGCCTGCCAGTGCTTTCCATCGACTCCGAGCTGAAGGAGAATGAGATGAAGATGCGCAAGGACATGATGGAAGATGCCAAGGAAATGCTGGAAGCAGCCGGGCTGAAGAACGTGAACGCGTACGACGCCGGTTACGCCATGGGCCAGGGCATCCACGAGATGGGTACCGCCCGCATGGGCCGCGACCCGAAGAGCTCTGTGCTCAACGGAAACAACCAGGTATGGGATGCGCCGAACGTATACGTTACGGACGGTGCTGCCATGACCTCAGGCGGTTGCCAGAACCCATCGCTCACCTATATGGCCCTTACGGCCAGAGCGGTAGACCATGCGATGGGCGAGCTGAAGCGCATGAACCTTTAAGAACCAAGTATAAACTGAAGTATAACCCGCATTATGGGCCAGATGTAAGGCCCCGGCAGGGGCGGGTTATACTTCAGCCTTACCTTTTGCCATACTTTCCTTCATTCCAAACCCTTTAAAAGCTATGTCTGAGAAAGATAAGAATACATCTCTGAACAACTCCCGCAGGAATTTTATGAAGGTCGGTGCGCTGGCCGCGGCAGGTTTCTTTATTGTGCCCCGCCATGTGCTGGGCAAAGGCTATGTGGCCCCAAGCGACAGGCTGATCGTGGCAGGTATAGGCGTAGGAGGGATGGGCGGCAACGACATTAACGGCGTGTTTAACAGCGGCAAGGCCGATATCGGCTTTCTCTGCGATGTGGACGACCGCCGGGCGCAGAAATCGAGGGAGAAGTTCGCCAAGGCCAAGTATTACAAGGACTGGCGCGAGCTGTTTGAGAAGGAAGGGAAGAACTTTGATGCCGTTACCGTTTCCACACCAGACCATAACCACGCCGTAGTGGCCATGGCTGCCATGCAGATGGGCAAGCACGTGTATGTGCAGAAGCCGCTGACGCATGACATCTATGAGGCCCGCGTGCTGACCGATGCTGCCAAAAAGTATAAAGTAGTCACGCAGATGGGTAACCAGGGGGCCTCCGGCGACGGGGTGCGCCAGCTCCGCGAGTGGTACGATTCCAAGGCCATCGGCGACGTGCACACCGTGTACTGCTGGACAAACCGCCCCGTGTGGCCGCAGGGCATTCCGTGGCCTGGTACCAAGGCTGAGGTGCCGCAAGGCCTGGATTGGGACCTGTGGCTGGGCACAGCCCCTTACACCGACTACGTGGAGAAACTCGTGCCCTTTAACTGGCGCGGCTGGTGGGAGTACGGAACCGGCGCCCTCGGCGACATGGGCTGCCATATCGTGGAGCCCGCCTTCACCGTACTTGATCTTACCTATGCCAAAGACGTGCAGGCCAGCGTAGGCAGCGTGTATGTGGACGAGTTCCAGCGCGGCTATTTCCCCGAAAGCTGCCCGCCCTCAAGCCACGTGACCCTCACCTTCCCTAAAACAAAAAAGACCAAAGGCGATGTGACGGTTTACTGGATGGACGGCGGCATTCAGCCGTCGCGTCCGGAGGAACTGGGCCCGGAGGAGGTATTCGGGGATGGCGGGAACGGGGTGCTTTTTATCGGCACCAAAGGCAAAATGATGGCAGGCACCTACGGCGAGAACCCGCAGCTGTTGCCCACAAGCCGTACGTCCGAGTTCAAGGTAAAAGACAAGCATAAAATCACCCGCGTGCCGGGTAGCGCCGGCGGCCACTACAACCAGTGGGTAGAGGCCTGCATCGCCGGTTATGGCAACAAGGAGGTGAGCTCGCCATTTGAGATTGCCGGCCCGCTGACCGAGGCGCTGCTCATGGCCAACCTGGCCATCCGCGGCATCGACATCCGCACGCCAAGGGCGGACGGCAAGGGCTTCAACTACCCGGGCCGCGACCTGAAGCTGCTCTGGGACAACGACAATATGCGCGTGACTAATTTTGACGAAGTGAACAAATACGTGAAGCGGGAGTACCGCCCCGGCTGGACGCTGGGCGTTTAAACCTGCCGCGCTAGAAAGTATAAAAAGAACCATATCGCTGTAAGAACAATACGATGAACAGAAGAGAAGCATTAGGAGCCGTAGGCTGGATACTGGGGGGGACCCTGATTAGCGCCGACCTGTTGGTGTCCTGTACCGCCAAGCCGGTAAAATATAACGACCTGTTCGACCAGGAACAGGTGGCTTTCCTGAACGAGGTGGGCGAAACCATACTGCCTGAAACCAGCACCCCCGGCGCCAAAGCCGCTGATGTGGGAGGCCTGATGGCCGTGATGGTGCAGGACTGCTATACCAAGGAGGACCAGCAGGTGTTCCTGGACGGCATCAAGAAGCTTGACGAGGCCAGTAAGGACAAGTTTGGTGACAAGTTCATGAAGCTGACGCCTGAGCAGCGCACTGAGCTGCTGACCGCCATCGATGCCGAGGCCAGAAAGTACCAGTCTGAGAAGAAGCCGGAGGACCCGAACCACTACTTCCGCATGATGCGGGAGCTGACGCTGTTCGGTTTCTTCACCTCAGAAGTAGGCGCCACCAAAGCCCTGCGCTACGTGGAGACACCGGGCCGCTACGACGGTTGCGTTCCCTACAAAAAAGGCGACCGCGTTTGGGCTACGTAAGCCTGCACGTTAATTTCTTCTCTGGACGAATTGGGTTACCCTTAATAAGGTAAATCCACCGGATGTAAAGTATAAACCGCTGCGCCTGAGCAAGTATAAAAAGTATAAGCGCGTGAGCAGCGGGTAAAGTATGACAAAGTATAAATACAGCCGTACAAGGTTGTATTTATACTTTGTTTATGTGTTTAAAACTACTCCTTGCACGGAGTAGAATTAAGTAAAACTATGTCTAAGAAACTACGCTTAGGAATGATAGGCGGTGGGCAGGGAGCCTTTATAGGCGCCGTGCACCGTATCGCCCTGCAAATGGATGGAGAGTACGAGCTGGTATGCGGCGCCTTCAGCAGCAACCCCGAGAAATCGAAGGCCAGCGGCCAGGAGCTGGGGCTGCAGCCGGAGCGGGTGTATACTTCCTACCACGAGCTTTTTGAGCGGGAGCTGCAACTGCCGGAAGACCAGCGCGTGCAGGTGATCAGCATCGTGACCCCGAACCACGTGCACTTCGAGCCGGCCAAACTGGCGCTGGAGAACGGCTTCCATGTGGTGCTGGACAAACCCATGACCTTTAGCCTGCAGGAGGCGCTGGAGCTGCGCGAGGTGGCCAAAGCCTCTGGCAAGCGTTTTCTGTTAACCCATACCTATACCGGCTACCCGATGGTAAAAGAAGCGCGCCAGGTGGTGGCTTCCGGCCGATTAGGCAAGATCCGCAAAGTATACGTAGAGTACCCGCAGGGCTGGCTGAGCCGCTTTGAGGAAGGCGAAGGAAACAAGCAGGCCTCCTGGCGCACCGACCCCAGCCAAAGCGGCGTGGCCGGCGCCATGGGCGACATCGGCACCCACGCCTTTAACCTGGCCGAGTACGTGAGCGGCCTTTCCGTAACGAAGATTTGTGCCGATATTAATATTGTGGTAGAAGGCCGGCAGTTAGACGACGACGGTGCGGTACTGCTGAAGTTCGAAAACGGCGCCAGCGGAGTGCTGATTGCCTCGCAGGTAGCAGCCGGGGAGGAGAACAACGTGAAAGTGCGCGTGTTTGGCGAGCACGGCGGCGTGGAGTGGCAGCAAAGCGACCAAAACACCATGATGCTGAGGTGGCTCGACAAGCCGGCCGAAGTATGGCGTACCGGCGGAGGCTACGTTAGTTCCTACGCCCAGCACAACACCCGCACACCGGCCGGTCACCCGGAAGGGTATCTGGAGGCTTTTGCCAACCTGTACCGCAACTTTGCCCTCTGCGTTAAGGCCGATCTGGCAGGAGAGCAGCCTAAGCCCGAGTGGCTCGATTTTCCGGGCATAGAGGAGGGCGTGCGCGGTATGGCCTTTATCGAGGGCGTGATTGCCTCCGGTAAATCAGACCAGAAATGGATGGACTTTAGCACGGAAGTATAGGGCGTCGCTGCAAAGTATAGTTATACTTTAGACAGAACGCACTTCCATACTTTAACATGAAATCATAAACTATGAACACGATAAAAGGACCGGCCGTTTTCATTGCGCAGTTTGTGCAGGACACGGCACCATTCAACAACCTGAAGGACATCGCCCAGTGGGCGGCCAACCTGGGGTACAAAGGTATCCAAATCCCCACCAACGACCCCCGTTTTATAGATTTGCAGAAAGCCGCCGAGAGCAAGACCTACGCCGACGAGATCAACGGCATTGTGCAGGAGGCGGGCATTCAGATCACCGAGCTGTCCACGCACCTGCAGGGGCAGCTGGTGGCGGTGCACCCGGCCTATGACACCCTCTTCGACGGCTTCGCGCCTGAGGCGTACCGCAACAAACCGAAGGCCAGGCAGGAGTGGGCCGTGCAGCAGCTCAATTATGCCGCCAAAGCCTCGCAAAACCTGGGCCTGAACGCTTGCGCCACGTTTAGTGGTGCACTCCTGTGGCCTTACGTATACCCCTGGCCGCAGCGTGCCGCCGGGCTGGTGGAAACCGGCTTCGAGGAGCTGGGCAAACGCTGGACACCGATTCTGGATGTGTTCCAGGAATGCGGTGTGGACCTGTGCTACGAAACCCACGCCGGTGAGGACATCCACGACGGCATCACCTACGAGATGTTCCTGGAGGCGGTGAACAACCACCAGAGCGCCTGCCTGCTCTACGACCCGTCGCACTTTATACTGCAGGCCCTGGACTACCTGGAGTTCATCGACATCTACCACGAGCGCATCCGCATGTTCCATGTGAAAGACGCCGAGTTTAACCCATCCGGAAGGCAGGGCGTGTATGGCGGCTACCAGAACTGGGTGAACCGTGCCGGCCGTTTCCGCTCGCTGGGCGATGGACAAGTGGACTTCAATGGCGTGTTCAGCAGACTCACGCAGTATGATTACAAAGGCTGGGCAGTGCTGGAGTGGGAGTGCGCCCTGAAGCATCCGGAGGACGGAGCCCGTGAGGGAGCGACCTTCATCAAAGACCATATCATCCGGGTAACCGAGCGTGCCTTCGACGACTTTGCCGCATCCGGCATCGACCAGGGTATGAACAAAACTATACTTGGCTTATCCTAGAACACACCATACACTAAACCATACTTCTAAACGATGAGAAAGAACCTGCTTATACTTGGCGTTGGCTGCCTGGCCTTTGCCTACGCCTGCGGCGATGCCTCCAACACCAACAACGAAGAGGGCGGCAGTACCACCAGTTACAGTGTAGAGGGGAGCGAGATGGACTCTGCCTCCGGGGCCGCGGTGAGCGCCTCTGCCAGACAATCGGAGGTAGACACCAACCGCATGGACATCGGCACCGACCGCGCAGCTGGGGGTGCCGGAGCAGCCACGGCAGGAAACTTCGAGAAAGGCTCCAAGCTGATTGCGGGTTCCGACTGCCTTGCCTGCCACCAGGTAGAGAAAAAGATAGTGGGCCCGTCTTATACCGAGGTGGCGCAAAAGTATGAGTTCAACGACAAAAACGTGGACTACCTGGCGGGCAAGATCATCGAGGGCGGCTCCGGCGTATGGGGCCAGGTACCGATGACACCGCACCCGAATATCCCGAAAGCCGATGCCCAGGATATGGCACGTTACATCTTATCGCTCAGAAAATAACAAAAACTCATGCTGAAGAAATACATAGCCGGATTAGCCCTCCTTGCACTGGCGGGCTGCCAGTCTACCGACCAGGAAACCAACACCACGACCATGGCCGATAACGAGCAAAACCCGACCACAGCCGAGTCGGAAGGGGAGTGGATCTCCCTCTTCGACGGCGAGACCACCAAAGGCTGGCACACCTATGGCAAGGATGCCGTGGGCAAGGCCTGGATAGTGGACGACGGCGCCCTACACCTGGACGCCTCTAACAAAAAAGACTGGCAGACCAGCGACGGTGGCGACATCGTGACGGAGGATGAGTTTGATAACTTCCACCTGCAGTTGGAGTGGAAAGTGGCCGAGAATGGCAATAGCGGCATCATCTTTTACGTAAACGAGGATACCTCCAAGTATAAGTATAGCTGGAACACCGGCCTGGAAATGCAGGTGCTCGATAACAACGGCCACCCCGATGCTAAGATAAAAACGCACCGCGCCGGCGACCTGTACGACCTGATTGCCAGCAGCCCTGAAACGGTGAAGCCGGCCGGGGAGTGGAACCAGGTGGAGATCATCAGCAACAATGGCAACCTGGTGTTTCATCAGAACGGCGAGAAAGTGCTGGAAACCACCCTGTGGGACGACAACTGGCGCCAGATGGTGGCCAAAAGCAAGTTTGCCGACATGCCGAACTGGGGCACCTTTAAGTCGGGTAAAATAGCCTTGCAGGATCACGGAGACAACGTGTGGTACCGCAACATCCGCATCAAAAGACTCTAATCATACTCCATCCACCCTTAAACAGCAACCATGAACTCGCTGACCCGCATTAAACTATCTTTCATGATGTTCCTGGAGTTCTTTATCTGGGGCGCATGGTTTGTAACGCTAGGCACCTTCCTGTTCAACAACCTGAACGCCACAGAGCTTGAAACTGCCAGTGTTTTCTCCACACAGTCTTTCGGGGCCATCATCGCGCCGTTCATTATCGGTCTTATCGCCGATAAGTACTTCAACGCGGAGCGCATACTTGGTGTGCTGCACCTGATAGGCGCTTTATTGATGTACCAGATGTACAACGCCACGAACGTGGGCGATTTCTACCCGTACGTGCTGGCCTACATGATCGCCTACATGCCCACACTGGCCCTGGTGAACTCGGTGTCGTTCCGCCAGATGCAGAACCCGGAGAAGGAATTCTCTGTAATCCGCGTGTGGGGCACCATCGGCTGGATTGTGGCGGGTCTGTCGATTAGCTACATCTTCCACTGGGACTCGGCCGACGGTATTGGCGAAGGACTGCTGCGCAACACGTTCATGATGGCGGGTATCGCTTCGCTGGTACTGGGCGTGTATAGCTTTATGCTGCCTAAAACGCCGCCGGTAAAGAGCCAGGACAAGAGCAATTCCATCTCAGAGATCCTGGGCCTGGATGCCATCAAGCTGCTGCAGAACAGGAACTTCCTGATCTTCTTTATCGCCTCTATCCTTATCTGTATTCCGCTGGCCTTCTACTACCAGAACGCCAACCCGTTCCTGTCGGATATCGGCCTGGAGAACCCAACGGGCAAGATGACGATTGGGCAGATCTCTGAAGCCCTGTTTTTACTGCTGCTGCCTGTCTTCTTCACCAGATTTGGCTTTAAGAAAACCATCCTGATAGGCATGCTGGCCTGGACGCTGCGCTATGTGCTGTTTGCCTACGGCAACGCCGGCGAGTTGTCCTTCATGCTGATCATCGGCATCGCGCTGCACGGCATTTGCTACGACTTCTTCTTCGTGTCGGGCCAGATTTATACCGATGCCAGGGCAGGGGAGAAGTATAAGAGCTCGGCCCAGGGCCTGGTGACGCTGGCTACCTATGGGGTGGGCATGCTGATCGGTTTCTGGGTGGCTGGTTATATCAGCGAGTACTACAGGGCGGCAGATGTGGAGAACTTCTGGCAGAGCGTGTGGCTGGTGCCGGCTGGCATCGCGGCCGTGGTAGCGTTGCTGTTCATTATCTTCTTCCGCGATGATAAGGAGGTTGCTGCCAAGGCAACCGACAAACCCTATGGCGCCGAAACCGAAAGGCAGGAGCTGACAAGTTTACCATAATTCACCCGTTCCGATATGTTACATAATTCGAGCCGCAGAAGCTCTATTAAAAAGATTATGGCTGGTACAGCCTCCATCACGGCAGCCGCCACCGTATTGCCTGTGCTTACAGCTTGTGCACAAGGTCAGGAAGCCGAAGAAAAGACCAATACAAAATTGAAAGGAAACATTAACCACGCCGTGAGCCGCTGGTGCTTTGGACACTTATCATTAGACGAATTGTGCAAAGAGGCCAAGGCGATGGGCATCAAGGGCATCGACCTGGTAGGGCCCGAAGACTGGCCCACGCTAAAGAAGTATGGCCTGGAATCCACGATGTGCAACGGAGCCGAGATAAACCTGGTCGATGGCTTTAACGACAAGAAATTCCACGCGCAGCTGATTAAGAGCTATACCGACATGATTCCTCGGGTGGCCAAAGCCGGGTATAAAAACCTGATTTGCTTTAGCGGCAACCGCCGTGGCAAAACCGACGAGGAGGGATGGAACAACTGCGTGGAAGGCCTAAAGCAACTGTTGCCGCTGGCCGAGAAGCACAACGTGGTGCTGGTCATGGAGCTGCTCAACAGCAAGGTAGACCACAAGGATTACCAGTGCTCTAAAACTGCCTGGGGCGTGGAACTGGCCAAAAGGCTCGGCTCGGAGAACTTCAAGCTGCTCTACGACATTTACCACATGCAGATAGACGAGGGTGACGTGATCCGCACCATCCGCGACAACCACCAGTACATTGCCCACTACCACACCGCCGGCGTACCCGGCCGCAACGAGATAGACGAAACCCAGGAGCTGTACTACCCGGCCATCATGAAAGCCATCGTGGAGACCGGCTTCAAAGGCTACGTGGCGCAGGAGTTTGTGCCAAAGCGGGACGATAAACTCGCCTCGCTGCGCCAGTCTATCCAAATCTGCGATGTATAAGCTGTATTTAAAGTATAAATCTCAAACCCTGAAAATCAACTCCTAACGAGATAATTATACATGACAACAAGACGTGATTTTCTGCAGCAGGCAGGTTTGCTGACGGCAGGTATACTCATTGCCCCAAGCTGCATGGTGGCCAAGGCAGACACCAAAAATATCGGCATACAGCTGTACTCGCTTCGAGAGGAGTTGCCTAAGGATGCAAAAGGCGTGATCGGAAAAGTGGCTCAGGCAGGGTATAGGGAGGTAGAGACCTTCGGTTACTCCAAGGAGCGCGGCTTTTTCGGGATGCAGCCAAAAGAGTTCGCCGACCTGCTCAAGCAGCATAACCTGACGGCCCCGAGCGGCCACTTTGGCCTGGATTCATACATCGGAGAGGGCAACGAGGAGGAGCTCAAGTCCTATATCGACGCGGCAAAGGCGGTGGATATGAAGTATATCATCGCGCCATACCTGGGCCAGCAACTACGCCAGAGCGCCTCGGATTACCAGCGTGTGGCTGAGCGTCTTTCTAAAGCAGGGGAGGCATGTAAGGCTGCCGGCCTGCAGGTAGCCTACCATAACCACGATTTTGAGTTCCAGCAGTTCGGCGACACCACTGGCCTTGATATTATGCTGCGCGAGACGGACCCTGAGCTGGTGAAGTTTGAGCTGGACCTGTACTGGGTGGTGCGCGCAGGCCTGGACCCGGTGGAGCTGTTCAAAAAGTACCCCGGTCGCTTTGAGCTGTGGCACGTGAAAGACATGGACAAAGCCAACGAGAAACTCAACACCGAGGTAGGATCCGGTTCTATCAACTACAAGCAGATTTTTGATAATGCGAAGCTGGCCGGCGTGAAGCACTACGTGGTGGAGCAGGAAAACTTCGCCATGGACCCTTTCCAAAGTATAGCCCAAAGTTATACTTATGTGAAGGATAACCTGCTGTAGGGTTATACTCCCAAAGGAAAAAAGGCAGGCTATACTTTAAAAGTATAGCCTGCCTTTTTTGGTTCGTACCGGTTAACTATAGGGACGTGTTTGGGGCCGATACGTTAGACAGGTTCTTTTCAGCGCTCAGCCACGCCCGTGCCTGGCCTTCATCGGTAAAGTTCTTCAGCTCAAACGGGGGCGAAACAGTGGTGTGGACGGCCTGCTCATTGGCTATGGCACGCTTCTCTACTTCAGGGTTAAACGACTCTAGCCGCGCCAGCTTTTGCAGCCGTGTGTGAGCCAAGCCTGTCGCCAGTTTCAGGGCTATCTCCCTGCCATACTCCGGAGGGGTCGTGACGATGGTTTGGCGCCCATCGAGCAGGAGGGACTTGATATCATAATTCCTGACCGTCTCGATGATCACATCAACGCTGTGGTGGATCTCGGGGAGGAGGAATTCATGCAGGTCCGGGTACTGCACACACAGGATATCTTTGCCTGGGTCATAATCAAGCTTGATCAGGCCATTTTGGTAAAGCAGCATATCAAGAAGTATGTGATGAGGTCAAATTAATAAAATCCAGGTACATAATACCACTATCAGGTTAGTTATGCGCTTCTGCCGTTATTTTGCCATCAAACCCACCCCTGGCCCCTCCAAGGAGGGGAATCCACGCGACATAGAAAGTAGTTTCGTTGCGCATAGATGAATCCATAGGAGTATATAGATGAATCCGTAGGAGTATAAGTAATCAAATAGCGGAAGGCCGTGCGCTCTTGCTCAAACAGATCTCTTCCTAAAGCTCCTTTAGAAGGACGACAAATAAAAAGCGCCTCCCGAACACTATTTTCCGGGAGGCGCTGGAAGTATATTTTAAAGTAGTTTATACTTTTCTGCCTACCTTGTGGCCTTTCGTGGCATAGAACCAGATGAACAGGTAGCAAGGCACCATGATCCAGTAAGCATCCTGTGCGTTCCAGCTGTCGGCCAGGGCACCATAGGCAAGCGGAATAATGGCTCCACCGGCAATACCCATCACCAGCAGCGACGAGGCAGCTTTGGTGAAACGGCCTACGCCAGCCAGCGCAAGCGGCCAGATAGCAGGCCACATCAGGGAGTTAGCCAGGCCCAGCAGGGCGATGAAGGCCACCGATACGTAACCAGTCGTCATGATGGCGCCTATTGTAAAGGCTACACCTAGTATAGCGCAAATCTTCAGGGCATCCTCCTGCTTAATATACTTGGGGATGGTAACGATACCAATCAGGTAGCCGATTACCATGGCCGCCATGGTGCCGCTGGTAAAGAACTTAGCCGTGGTGAGCGGAATTCCCTGCTCTGCGCCGTAGCTGATGATGGAGTCGCCGGCCATTACTTCCACGCCCACATAGAGGAACAGCGTCAGCACACCCAGCATTACGTGAGGGATCTCGAATACGCTCTTTTTGCCGGTTGTGGCAGCGGCCGAAGTCTCGTCCTCCTCGTCAGTATCAATTTCCGGAAGGGAGGAACGGTAGATCCAGATGCTCAGGGCAAGCAGCACGATGATGATGCCAATGTATGGCGGAATTACCTCCAGGGCCATCTCGTCGAGGGCGGCGGCACGTGCGCCAGCCTCCATACCTGCTACTTCGGCGCGCAGGGTGTCGGCCCCTTCCAGGCTCAGGAACAGGCCCAGGATGATAGGGGCTACGGCACCGGCCACTTTGTTACAGATACCCATGATGCTGATACGCTTGGCTGCACTCTCAGCAGGTCCTACGATGGTGATATACGGGTTAGAAGCCGTCTGCAGGATAGCCAGGCCGCAACCGAGCAGGAACAGGCCTATCAGGAACAGCAGGTAAATGCGCGTCATGGCAGCCGGGATAAAGAGCAATGCGCCTACGGCCATCACCACCAGGGCCACTGACATGCCTTTCTTAAAGCCAAAAACGCCCAGCACACGCGGGGAGATTGGCGTCATCACCAGGTAGGCAATGTAAAAGGCGAAGGTTACGAAGAAAGACTGGAACTTGGTCAGCTCACAGGCGATCTCCAGGTAGGGGATCAGCAGGGAGTTTAGCCAGGTAACAAAGCCGAAGATAAAAAAGAGGGCACCGATAATGATCATGGCACCTGTGCTGCCCTGTTGCTGCTGGGCCAGCTCCGGCGTGTGTTGCCGCTCGTGTGTCGTGGACGTGTTTGCCATAGTGTTGTTACTAAGGTTGGATGAGTGGTAAAGGTTTGTTCAAGGATGCTTGCTTTATGTAGAACTTATCCGGCAACTTGTAGTGTGGCCTGTGTTTGAAGCAGAAATTATACTTCTGCCCCGATGGCTATACTAGCTCCCTGCCAAGGGTTCTGAAATGCAAGATACTCTTATTTTTAAATTATCTCTTGTGTAGGCGCACACAGTTTAACGGAAAGTATAAATTTTTCTCTGGTGAGCGGGAAGTACAGGCGGTAGCGCGGAAACAGGTGCCGTATAGCAGGCTATGCAGCGCCGCTTAGCACGATGTCTAACTTAAAATCTTCCGGCCAGAGCCAGAGCACCAGCAGGCCGCCGGCCAGCACCATGCCAAACAACAAGGCTACTTTACCAAACACCGAGCGATTTCCGAGCACCCCAACCAGACCAGCCTTGAAAGCGATGTTGGAGAGAGCCGCTACCAGTATAAGCCGCCATCCGTTTGCGGGCTGCAGTTCGCCTACCTGCATCAGGCGGGAGGTGGAAAGCGTGATGGCATCCACATCCGTAAGCCCCGAAATGATGGCCACGATGTAAAGGCCGCCGCTGCCCAGCTGGTCCTTGGCAAAGGCAGTGGCAAGTATAACAATGGCATAGATGGCCCCGAAAACAAGTGCTGTCTTGAGCTGGGCCGGGTTATCCTGCTCCGGCATGGTGTCCTGGCTGTCGTCCCGCATCAGGTACACCACAATGGCCAGTACCAGCATCAGCAGGAAAACAGCGGCCAGCGGAGGCGCCACCGTTGGCAACGTACCCGGTGCGACGACAGCCACCTCGGTGATGATGCGGACAAAAGAAACGGTGGAGGCAATGAAAATAACCAGGGCGGCCAGCATGCTGCTGGCGTGCTGTTCCTTGCTGCGGCGGGCATAGCTCACTGTCGTAGCCGTACTGGAGATCAGGCCACCAAGTATACCACCCAGCACTGTCCCGGATTTCTGCCCGAACACCTTGTAGGCAAAGTAGCCCAGCAGCCCCAACCCCACAATCAGCACCACCATCAACCAGATATTGTACGGGTTGAGTACCTGGTAGGGGCCAAAGGTCCGGTCGGGAAGTACGGGCAGCACCACCAGCGAGATCACAACAAACTGCATGATGGCCCTAAGGTCATTCTGCCCAATTTTGGCCACGATGCCGTGGAGGGTTTCTTTCAGGTGCAGCAGTACGGCCACGCTGGCGCCCACGGCCACGGCCACGGTTGTCTGCCCCAGCACCAGGTAGGCGCCCACCACATACATCAGCAGCGCAGCTGCCTCGGTGGTAAGGCCGATGTCAAAGTTAGGGGTTTTGCTGCGCATAAAGTTAGCCACAGCCATCAGGGCAGCCAGGCTGAAGAGGCCGGAGGCCAGGATCCAGCCCCCGAAGTCCTGCGCCAGAAAGCCGGACAATGTTCCGAAAAGGGTGATAAGCGGAAAGGTGCGGATGCCCGCCAGTTGCGACTGGTCATGCTGCCGCTGCAGCCCTACCAACAGCCCCAGGCCAAGCGCGATAGCAAGGGTTTCGAAAAGCTCTAGCTCCATAAACTGTTGTAATGTGCTTTGAAGGTACAGCTATAAAGTATAAAAGTATAGCCATGGCTATACTTTTATACTTCAGGGTATGTGATGCTTACTGCCGATTTTCCTGCAACAAGGTGCTGCTCAGGCGTTTTAGCTCAATCTCAGCAGATTTTGCCTGGAACTGTATGTCGATGAGGCGGTTGGAAGCCACCAGTTCGTTCCGCTGTGCCTCGCGCAACTCAATAGCAGTCAGGATGCCAAGACGGTATCGCTCCAGGGCTATCTCTGCATTTTCCTGCGCCAGCTTCACGTTGCTTTCCTCCAGCTCCAGCAGTTGCAGGCGGTTGGCGTACTGGCTGTAGGCACGGGCCAGGTCTGCCTGCAGGCGGTTCTCCTCGCGCCTAAACTCCAGGTCGGCCGTTTCAAGGTTGATGCGGGCATTCTGCGCCTGCCTGTTCAGGTTAAAGCCGTTAAAGATGGGCACGTTCAGGCTGAGGCCGTAGTTGTAGCCGCGGTTCTGGTTAAAGCGGGCCTGGAACTCGTTCAGCGGCTCGGCCTCCGAGCGGCTGAAATTGTAGGCGCTTTGCGCCGTTACCGTCGGGAACCGGCGGGCGCGTACGGACCTGATATCGAGGTGGGCCAGCTGGCGCTCCAACTGCAGGCGTTGCAGCAGGGGGTTGGCCGCCTGCAAATTGTTGGCGGCAAGGCTATAGTTCACCGTGGGGTCCACCACAATGCTGTCGGTTACCTCGAAGTCTGTATCGGGGTTGCGGCCCAGCAGCTGGTTTAGGTTGATTTTGGCATTTTGCAGCACCTCCTCCTGCAGCAGCAGCTCCGAGCGGTCGGCATTGTAATCCACCTGCGCGCGCAGAATCTCCACTTTGGCGCTCACGCCCACCTCATACTGGGCTTGTGCAATTTCCGCACGAGCCTCCGAAATGGCGATGGCATCCTGGATGGCTTTAATCTTGGACGACTGCCGGGCCACTTCGTAGTAGCTGGCGATGATATCGGCAACGGTGTTCTCCACTGTTTGCTTTGTGAAGAGTTCCCCCGACTTTTCCAGCGTTTTCAGTCGCTCCAGGTTGATAAACATCCCCAGGCCGTCAAAGATCACCCAGTTCAGGTTCACCCCGTAGCTGATGTTGTTGGAACTGGCTCCCTCCCGCACGCGGTCCGGACCGGTGTTAAACTCCTGCCGCGAGTTGTTCTCGCTGAAGGTACGGGAGGCGCGCCCGTCGATATTGGGCAGAATACCGGCGTTGCCCAAGGTCACGTTGTTCTGGGAAATGGCTTCCTGCCGGCCGGCTATCTGTATGTCGTAATTGTTCTGTAACCCTATTCGGATGGCTTGCTCCAGCGATAGTTGCTCCTGGCTAAAGGCCTTTCCTGGTAGTAATAGCACCAGCCCTATCAGGGCAAGTGCTGCGGCTCTGTATGAAAACATTTATACGTTGCTCTGTCGCGTTTAAATCCTTTGGCTAAAATAATTTAATAGTGGCAGCGGCTATACATACTCTGGCTGACGCTTGCTCACCTCCGTTTCCTCCTCTACCTCCTCAACCACGTTGGCTTTGGACGATGAGAAGTATGAATAAACTGCCGGGATTACATACAGCGTAAGCCCGGTGGCCAGTATCAGACCACCTACCACGGCAATACCCATCGGAATACGGCTCTCGGCACCAGTACCCAGGGCCAGCGCAATAGGCAGGGTACCCAGAATGGTGGACAGCGACGTCATCAGGATAGGGCGGAAGCGCGACACGGCGGCATCTGTGGCAGCCTCCAGCTTGGTCAGGCCTTCCTGCTTGCGCTGGTTGGCAAATTCTACCAGCAGGATACCGTTCTTCGTTACCAGGCCCACGAGCATGATCATACCAATCTGGCTGAAGATATTCAGCGTCTGCCCATAGAACCACAAGCTGATCAGGGCGCCGGCAAGGGCCAGAGGCACGGTCAGCATGATGATGATAGGGTCGACAAAGCTCTCGAACTGAGCCGAAAGTGCCAGGTAAATCAGGCCTAACGCGAGCACGAAGGCAAAGAGCAAGCTGCCGGAGCTCTCCGAGAAATCCCTGGACTGGCCGGTCAGGGTAGTCTGGAAGGTTTCGTCCAGCACCTCATCTGCGATGGCATCCATGGCCTCTATTCCATCGCCAATGGTTTTGCCCTTTGTCAGGGTGGCGCTAAAGGTGGCGGCTGCAAAACGGTTAAAGCGGTATACTTGCGGTGAGGCGCTTTCTTCCTTCAGCTCGATCAGGTTGTCCAGCTGGATAAGCTCGCCGGTGTTGCTCTTTACGTACAGGCTGCGCAGGTCCAGCGGTTCGCTGCGGTTCTCGCGGGCAACCTGACCCAGGATCTGGTATTGCTTTCCGCCCTTTACAAAGTATCCGAAGCGAGTGCCGCTCAGGCCCAGCTGTATCGTCTGGGCAATGTCGCGTACGCTTACACCCAGGGTCTGGGCTTTCTCTCGGTCAATCTCCACCCGCAGCTCCGGCTTGTTAAACTTCAGGTTCACGTCCACGAAGTTGAAAGTAGGGTCTTGCTGGGCTTTCTCAAGGAAAGGCGGGATGATTTCGCGCAGCTTCTCCATGTTCTGCGACTGCACCACGAACTGCACCGGCTGGCCGGCACCACGCCCGCCACCCAGACCCTTGTCGCCCGAAGCAAATGCCCTGGCTCCCGGAATCTGGTTTATCAGCGGAGGCAGGCTCTCCACAATCTCCTGCTGTGTCTGGTCACGCTCATCCGACGGCACCAGGCGCAGGCGGATGAAGCCCGAGTTGGCGTTCCGCGTCATCGAGGTTATACTGGAGATACCCTCAATCGAATCGTTCACCAGGGCCGTCAGCTCGTTCATGTACTGGTCCATAAACTCGAATGAGGCACCCTCCGGACCCGTGGCGTTAATTCTAAGGCCGGCGCGGTCTTCCTCCGGCGTCAGCTCTGATTGCAGCGTAGACATTTGCCACCAGATAGTGCCGGCGGCCACAAGTATAAGTATAAACGCCACCCAGCGCACCCGCATAAAGGCTTCCAGGCTGCTGCGGTAGCCGTTGGTCAGGGCCAGGAAGAATGGCTCGGTCTTGCGGTAGAACCAGTTCGGCCTTTCGCGGTGCTTGAGGATGCGCGAGGACATCATCGGCGTAAGCGTGAGCGACACGAAGGACGAGATAATCACCGAGCCTGCCACCACAATACCGAACTCCCGGAAAAGCCTACCAGTCGTGTCTTCGAGGAAGGCAACCGGCATAAAAACCGCCGCCAGGGCAACCGTGGTGGAAATAATGGCAAAGTAAATTTCCCTGGCGCCGTTCTTGGCGGCCTGCAACGGTTTCTCTCCCTTCTCTATCCGGCTGTAGATGTTCTCCAGCATCACAATGGCGTCGTCCACTACCAGGCCGATGGCCAGCACGATACCCAGCAGGGTGAGCACGTTGATGGAGAAGTCCATTACATACATGATGAAGAAGGTGCCGACAAGGGACACCGGAATGGCTACTACCGGAATGAGCGTGGAGCGCCAGTCGCGCAGGAACAGGAAGATTACGACTACCACCAGGCCAAAGGCCACGATGATGGTTTCCTGTACTTCGGAAATGGAGGCCCGCACGTACTGCGAGTTATCGAAGCCTATGGTTAGCTGCAGGTCTTCCGGGATGTCTTTTTTGATGTGCTCGAGGCGCCTGTAAAACTCATCGGCGATCTCAATCTGGTTAGAGCCCGGCTGCGGCACCAGCACCACGCCAATCATCGGGATGCCGTTGTAGCGCAGTACGGTTTTCTCATTTTCAGGGGCCAGTTGGGCGTAGCCGATGTCGCGGAAGCGGACCAGGCGATCGGCATCCTGGCGCACGATCAGGTTGTTGAATTCCTCCGGCGTAGAGATACGGCCCATGGTTCTCACCGAGAGCTCGGTAGTGGCGCCTTCGATACTTCCCGAAGGCAGCTCCACGTTCTGGCGGGCCAGGGCAGTCTGCACTTCCAGCGGGGTTACACGCAGGGCCGCCAGTTTCTCCGGATCCATCCACAGGCGCATGGAGTAGCGTTTATCACCCCAGATCATGATCTCACTCACACCAGGGATGGTCTGCAGCTGCTCCTTAAACACGTTCATACCTATATCCGAGAGCTCCAGCAGCGAGCGGCTCTCGCTCCGGATGCCCAGGAACAGGATCGGGTTGGCGTCGGCATCAGCCTTTGCCACGGTAGGAGGCTCGGCGTCCTCCGGCAGCCTGCGCTGTGCCCTGGCCACCCGGTCGCGCACGTCGTTCGCTGCCGTTTCCAGGTCCACATCCAGGTTAAACTCCACAGTAATATTACTGCTGCCCTCGCTGCTGGTGGAGGTAAGCGTCCGGATACCGGCAATACCGTTAATGGATTCCTCCAGCGGTTCTGTAATTTCCGACTCTATTGTCTCGGCGTTGGCGCCCACGTAGGTGGTCCGTACGTTAACGATGGGCGGGTCTACGCTGGGGTACTCCCGCACCCCCAGGTAAGTGATGCCGATAAAACCGAACACCATGATTGCGATGCTCATCACGATGGCCAGTACGGGGCGTTTTATACTTATATCTGATAAACTTGCCATAAGCTTCTTCTATTTTCAGGGCCCAACATGCGGGAGGAGTACACGGGTGTGGTTCCAGCCTTTTTCCGGGCGCTATACTTCCTAACTAAGTATGCCAGTGGCTCTGGCGGTATTAACCTTAAACGTTCCAGCCTGATTTTCAGGCATAGCCGCTTTGCAAATTATTCAGCCTCAGGTGCCTGGGCCGGCTGTTCGCCTGCCTGCGTCTGGGTGTCAGAAGTTTGTACCCGGCGGATGTTCAGGTTAGAGCCGTCGCGTACCTGCAGGATACCCGAGCGGATGATGGTGTCGCCGGGGGCCACGCCTTCCATAATCTGGATCAAGGTTTCGGAGCGCTGGCCAATCTTCACCATTTGCGGCACGGCCTTCCCGTTTCGGGACAGGTAAATCTTATGGCCTGTGGCTTCCGGTATGATGGCTTCCGTTGGGATAAGGATGGCGTCGTCCGAGTCGCTGAGGGCAAGGCTCACACTCACGAAGGCGCCTGGCTTCACTTCCTCGTTCTTGTTGTCAAACAGGGCACGAACCTGCAGGGTGCGGGTGGTGGGGTCAATGCCTGGCTCCACGGCATACACAGCGGCCTGGTATACTTTCGGAAGGCCTTCCACCGTGAAGCTGATCTGGTCGCCGGTTTTTACCTGCTGGCTGTAGCGGCCAGGTATGGCAAAATCTATCTTTACGGGGCTAATGTCCACGATGCGGGCAATAGGCGTGGTAGCCGACACGTAGCTGCCCTCGCTTACCTGGCGCAGGCCAATCACGCCATCAAAGGGGGCACGTACGTAGGCTTTGGCCAGCGTGGCCTTCAGCGCCTGGATGTCGGCTGTGGCGGTAGCCAGTTGGTTGCTTACCTGGTCATACTCCTGGGCGCTGATATACTCTTTCTCCAGCAGGGTGCGCTGGCGTTCCTCCATCTCGCGGTACAGCTTTTGGTTGGCCTCCAGCTTCTGCAGCTGCGCGCGCAGTTCGGCATCGTTTACCGTTAGCAGCAGCTGGCCTTTGCTCACCTTGCTGCCTTCCTTAAAGTTGATTCCGGTTATGCGGCCGGCAATCTCGCTTCGCAGCTCCACATCCTCGTTCGGCAGCACGGTACCCGTGGTGGTGATCCGGTTCTGGAAAGCCCCCGGGGAGACCACGTATACGTCAACGGTTACGCGCTGGGCCATAGGTCCGCCGCCACCACGGCCTGCCTGCCGCTGCGGCTCCTGCTCTGCCGAAATCTGCCTGTAAACAAAATAGCCAACTGCCGAAACAGCTACTAAGATCAGGATGGTTTTTAATGTTTTGTTCATGTGCGCTATTACACAGTTTTGTTAGGTGAACGTCTATAAGTTTTAATGTCGGGGCAATGAGGTAAGTTGTAGTTTTAAAGATAAGGCCAAATTGTGCAAGTATGAAAGTTGCCGTATCTTAAACTCTGCAAACTGTCTCATTTAAAAGACAGAAACCAGTAGAGAAGGTTTAAAACGAAAGTTGAGAAAATGTCAAAAAAAGACAGCAAAGAGAATTTCTTTCAGAACGTGTATGAGGTGGTGCAACTTATACCCCGCGGCAGGGTTACCTCTTACGGAGCCATTGCCAGTTACCTGGGCGCAAAAGGCTCTGCCCGGATGGTGGGCTGGGCACTTATCGCCTCTCACCCCATGACCAAAATTCCGGCGCACCGGGTAGTAAACCGGGTGGGCATGCTGACGGGCAAGCAGCACTTCGACCATCCCGGGGCCATGCAGGAGCGGCTGGAGCAGGAGGGGGTGCGCGTGGAGAACGACCAGGTGGCGGATTTTGAGAAGCTGTTCTGGGATCCCTCCAAAGAGTTGCTCTGATCGGGTGCCCCTAACCCCGTAATTTTATACTTTGCGCCTTCTAAAGCCTTAACCACCTATGTTCCGTCACAGAGGGAAGAACCGTACCCTGAAGCACAACCTGAAACTGGCCTCGCTGCTCTCCGGCGTGGCGGGCATTGTAAATGTGACAGGGGTGTTTGCCTTGAAGCAGCTGACGACCAACGTAACGGGCCATTTTGCTTTTTTTGCCGATGAGGTGGGTCGCCGCAATTTTGAGACCGCCTGGGGCTACCTGCTGTTTATACTTGCCTTCCTGTTTGGCGCCATCGTGTCGGCCGGGCTGCTGGAGGCCATGCTGCGGCGCAACAAACGGCTGGTGTTCCTGCCGCCCGTAGGATTGGAGATACTGGTGCTGGTGGGGGTGGGGCTGCTAGACCTGGAGTTTATCATGCAGCACCGCATCTGGGTGGCCTGCTGCCTGCTGTTTGCCATGGGCCTGCAAAACGCCCTGGTGACCCGTGTCTCGAACGCCGTGGTGCGCACCACCCACCTGACCGGGCTATTCACGGATCTGGGGATCGAGATTGCCCAGCTATACTTTTACCGCAAAGAGGAACAGCAGAAAAAGCTCAAGGACTCTATGAAGCTGCGCCTCACCATTATCAGCTTTTTCTTTCTGGGATGTATTGTGGGCGGCTCTTTATACTCAGCCTTTGTCATGAAAACCCTGCTGCTGGCCGCAGCCATACTTACCACGGCGCTGGTTTACGACAGCGCCAAGTATAGAATGATGAAGCTGAAGCGGAAGTTTGTGAGGTCGTAACTTGAGTTTGTAAGAAGAAAGGCAGCCAGCCCGGGAGCGCCCTGCCGGGTACAGTAGCGGCAGGGCGCTCCCGGGCTGGCTGCTGTCAGTGGAGTGCGGTGTGCCTGGGCACGTAGTATACTTTCGAGTGAATCAGGTAATTCCCCTCTTCATCCAGGGAGCGCGCCATTTTGAGCAGGGTGTCCTGTGGCAGAAACATATACACATACTCTATACTGGTGGGGTCTCCCTTCTTCAGCCCGTCAGGGTGCCTTAGGGTGATGGCATTATACTCAGGGTTCCACTCACCCACCAGCAGCGAAGTGTTGCTATCCTCCCCATTTGCCTGGATTAGCTCAAAACGGCCTTTGGCAAGGGAGTAACCCAGGAAACACTCCTGTCGCTGCATGCTGCCGTCGGGTAGTTTCACGTCAGTTTGTACTAGCAGGTAGCTGCCCTGGCGGGCACGGCTGATGTTAGCCTCGCCCGTGGTTTGATGGAACATTTTGCTGTGAGGCTGCCAGGAGTAGTGGCTCACCAGCCAGTTACCGGATAAACGGCGGAGCAGTTCATGCGCCTGCCTGGAGCTTAGCTGCTCCGCCTCGGTTTCCTGTGCCTGGGCGCCAGGCGCGGTCACTACCAGCAATGCCATTGCCAGCAGGGTAAAGATTGCTTTTTTCATAGTCTTATTTTATTTGGTGTCGGGTTTGGTAGCTACTCTGGTTGGGTGCAAGTGCTTGAGTAGTAGTATAAAGATAAGAAAGAAGGAGGGAAGGTTGCCTGTGTTCTAGACAGACAGGCGCAAGATCTATACTTATGCTTTGATTCCTTGTGTCGGTACAGAAACTGCGGGTAAAAGTACCGATGAACTGAGTGAGGAACAGGATAAAATGGGGAAGTTCCTGGAATTTAATTTTTTTAACCTGTTCAGGAGTATAGCCTTACATGACGCCCCCGCTTGCAAACTCCCCCTTTAAAAGCGAAATTGGCGCGAAATCAATACCGGATGAAGATAAAACTAATCGTTATCGGCAAAACCGATGAGGCGTTTCTGGACGAGGGGATTGAGAAGTACCTCAAACGACTGAAGCATTACCACTCGGTGGAGTTCATCGTGATACCAGACCTGAAGCAGGCCGGCAAGTATACAGCAGATAAATTGAAGGAAGCGGAGGGCAAGCTTATACTTGGCAAAGTGCAGGAAGGCGACCACCTCATCCTGCTCGACGAGAAAGGCAAGAGCTTCACCTCCACGGAGTTTGCCGCTTTTCTGCAGAAAAAGCTCAATGCCGTTACCACCAACCTGGTGTTTGCCGTGGGCGGGGCCTTTGGCTTCTCGCCGGAAGTATACGCGCGGGCCAACGACAAGATCTCGCTTTCCAAAATGACGTTCACTCACCAGATGGTGCGCCTCTTCTTCTTCGAGCAGCTCTACCGCGGTTTTACCATTCTGCGTGGCGAGAAATATCACAACGACTGAAAAACTTACTTGAAGCCATAGCCAACCGACAAACCAAACCAGGCAGGGGAGAAGCCGGCGCTGTTAAAGGCGGGAGTCCAGTCAAAGCGGAACACGAGGCCATTGTTGAGCGGCTGGTAGCGATAGCCCATGTTGATGAATCCGGTGGCGCCCCAGCCATCCACCTGCGTTACGCCCGGGTTATTCGTTTTCTGAACCGCCATGCTTGCGTATACAGGCGTTAGGCCGATGCCTGCCTCAAAGGCACTCCGGCGCTGGCCTGCCAGGTAATTTAAAGTAAGCGGGAAAGTGACAAGGCTGCTGGTAGTGGAGGTGCCATCCGAATCTGCGGTGCCCAGTGCCAGACCTCCCACACCCGCGCGGAAGCCAAACCCGTCTTGCCTGCCTTTGGTGAGGCGCATGTCATAGTTGGCGGTAACACCAAGCCCATTGCCAAGGACCTCAACAAATATGGCTTTGTTATACTTGGCAGCAGCCTCCGATTGTGCCTTGGCACAGGTGGCAATGGCTAAAATTAAGAAGCAGGTTAAGTTTATTTTTCGCATCGTAGAGGTATGTAGGGGAATGGGGTATAATGTATAAATTTAATTATAAATATTAAAATATTTAAAGAGAGGTTTTTTTGAGTCACCGCAAAGCGCAGGATGATACTTTACCGTGCGGATTTGTTGCGTGTGGCACTTTTTCCCGGGAAAGCTGTTAGTAAGCTAAAGCTAGCCGTTTAAGCCGCTAGTGTGGGCGCACGTCTAAAAGTAAGGAAGGGCGTATAAGGCCTTGCACCAGAAAATATACCTTTGTAGTATGGAGATGAAGTTGAGTACGGCCAACACCCTGGAGAGCAACGTGGCTACCTGGAGCCTGCCAGAGGTTGGGAATGTGACACAAAACCGGATGCTGCTGCACCTGTTCTTCTGGGCGGTGTATGTGGTGTTCTTCGGCCTGCTGTATGGCAGCTATATCGATGACTACTATAACGCCTTTATGGTGGAGTTGGTGGAGCTGCCGTTTAAGATGGCCCTGGTATACTTTAACATGTACTACCTGATGCCGCGCTACCTGCTGCAGAAGCGCTACCTGGAGTTCTTTGTGTACCTGCTGCTGCTGATGGGGGCCATTGCCGGGCTGATGCAGTTTGTGCTGCTGCCTTTCCTGATCCACCCTATTTTCTGCCCTACCACCTGCACCGAGGACAGCCTGACGTTTTACCGTTTCATCAAGAACATCGTCAACATCAACTACGTGGTGACCATCACCGCCGTAATTGCGCTGCTCAAATACTGGTACAGTCACCAGCGGGCCGCCCGCGACCTGACGCAGGATAAGCTGGAGGCCGAGCTCAAGTTCCTGAAGGGGCAGATCCACCCGCACTTCCTGTTCAACACGCTCAACAGCCTGTACTCGCTTACGCTCAAGAAATCGGACAATGCGCCGGAGGTGGTGCTAAAGCTTTCGGGCCTGATGGATTACATGCTGCACGATGCCAACGCCCCTATGGTGCCCCTGGACAAGGAACTGGCCTATATTCAGAACTACATTGCCCTGGAAGAGGTGCGCTACGGCGACAGGGTGGATGTGCAGTTCTCGGCCACCGGAAGTATAGCCGGCAAGCAGATTGCGCCTATGCTGCTGCTGCCCTTCGTGGAGAACGCCTTTAAGCACGGGGTAAGCACCGAAACCAAGGATGCCTGGATCCGGATTGATGTGAAGGTGACGGACGGCAAACTGGTGCTGCTGGTGGAGAACTGCAAATGCTCCAGCAAGGCCAGCAGCAGCTCCCGCGACATGGCCTCCGGTATTGGCCTTAAAAACCTGCAGCGCCGCCTGGAGCTGCTCTACGAAGGCCGCTACGAGCTGGAAGTAGAGGAGGAGCAGGACAGTTACGCCGCCAGGCTGGAGATCGATATCGAGTAAGAATGATACTTCCGCGGGGGGTAGACCAATTAAAGGTACCTTTGCCATATAGCTAACCCGGCATTACCGGTGAGGCATGAAGTATAAACCCACGCCAACGAGGGTGTTTATATTTTTAGACGTTACCCTTTGCCATACATTCCGTTATACTGAAACAAGTATAGACTATGAACAAAATACGCTGCATGATAGTGGATGACGAGCCTCTGGCGCTGGACGTGCTGGAGACGTTCATCCAACGGCTCGACAACCTGGAGCTGGTATGCCGCTGCAACAATGCCGTGGAAGCTTATACCTGCCTGCAAAACGAGCGCATCGACCTGGCTTTTCTGGACATACAGATGCCGAAACTCACGGGTATCGATTTCCTCAAGTCGCTGGCCAACCCACCCAAGGTAATCTTCACCACCGCCTACCGCGACTATGCCGTGGAGGGTTTCGAGCTGAATGTGGTGGACTACCTGCTCAAGCCCATTGCCTTCGAGCGCTTTCTCAAAGCTGTATCCAAAGTTACAGTACCCGACCCGCAGCCCATTGCCGCTGCACCCGCCCCGCCTGTGACGCCCGTGGCTCCGGCAGGCGCTTTCCAGGATTATAAGGAGGCCTTTATTTACCTGAAGGCCGACAAGAAAATGGTGAAGGTGATGCTGGCGGATATACTTTATATAGAGAGCCTGAAAGACTATATCCGGGTTAAAACCGAGACCAAGGAGATAATTTCTTACCAGAAGATCTCTTTCCTGGAGGAGAAACTGCCGCCGGAGAAGTTTTTGCGCATCCACCGTTCCTTTATTGTGGCCCTCGACAAAATACAGGCCTTCTCAGCCTCCACCGTAGACGTCGGAAAAACAGAGATCCCCATCGGCCGCTTCTATAAAAACGACGTGCTGCAAGTGCTCAACCAGAACAACCTGCTCGAAAGTTAGAGAGTTGGGGAGTTTAGGAGTTAGAGAGTTAAAAATGCTTCTGGTAAGCAGTATAGTTATTTGCTGTATTTACTCGTAATTTATCTGCAGATAAAAAAGAGGTGAAGTATGGCTGGACCTACTTTTACACCTCCCAAACTCTCTAACTCCTAAACTCTTTAACTCCACCGTGTATATCTCCAAAAAGAAGCTGTTTTACCCTATCAGCAAGGGGTTGCGCAAGTATCTGCAGTACTACGACCGTGAAACGAAGCTGCCGGTGCTCTACGAGGGCCTGCTGCATTACTCCGACTCTTTTCCATACTACGACAAGCAGGGGCACGACACGCTCTGGGAAACGGTAATGTACGACCAGCAGTCGCAACAGGAGCTGAACAAGGGCCTGACCATGATCTATGCGCTGCTGAAAACCGATGGCGACGTGTCGGTGATGGAGCATCTGTATGTGTCGCGCATCGACTATTGCACCTTCGGCAATTCCAATCCCTTCCGGGTGCAGATCATGAACCAGCTCAACGACAACTACGACTACTTTTACGTGAAGCGCGCCGATGCCTCGCGCGTGTACGGCCTGGAGTTGGAGCACATCCTTTCGCCGAGCCGCATTAACTACCTGGTGGATGGCGATTCGCTGATTGAGGAGCACATTGCCGGCATCCCGGGCGATATGTTTATAAAAGAATACCTGGGCAGGTCCAACGCCAACAAGGTGCGCATTGCCAAGGAGTTCGTGAAGTTTAACGAGCGTTGCTTTGTGCGCCTGCTGGGGGATATGCGCTCCTACAACTACGTGGTGGACATAACGCCGGACTTCGAGGACGAGCAGTACCGGGTGCGCCCCATCGACTTCGACCAGCAATCGTACGAAGGCAAGAAGAGCATGTACCTGCCCCAGTTCTTCAAAGACAACAACAAGATTGTGGACCTGGTGCTAACGCTGCTGAAGCCGGATGTGGTGCGGCAGTACCAGAACGAAGAACGTACCCTCATGTTCCGGCGACTTAAATCCGCCCGCTACCGCCTCAAAGACCTTATCGATTGTATGCGGCAGGACACTATCTCCACACCCGAGAAAATAGAGCAGCTGAAGCAGGAACTGGCGCAGCACCACGGCGCAGAGGAGTTTCTGAGCTGCAAATGCATGGGCGATTTGGTGCGTCTCAACCTGAAAATTATACTTACCAGGGCCAGCAAGTTAAAGGTGCTGTAAGGGTGAGTGAAGTATGGCGCATCACCAGCTTTAGGAAAGTATAAGTCCATCGGCTTCCGGGCCATACTTTATACTTCAGGTAGCGATGGCCCCACCCCCTAACTCCTCCTCGGAACACTGTCCCCTTGAGGACAAGTGAGAACGAGAGTTCGAAACTTGCGAGCAAAGCTCAATAGGGGTGTAAAGCCAGTGGCAAAAGTCTTTCCTAAAAATAAACACCCCTCTATGACCTGCGGTCGCAAGCTACGAACCTACGTTCTTGCTTGTCCTCAAGGGGAGAATCTAGCGCTTACTATTTTCAATTTTATTGTTATGAATTAGCGCTGTTTCTTAGAACTTAACGGCCCTATTCTCAAGAATGGAAACACTTTTGAAGCTAAGTTCCCCCTTTGAAGGGGGCAGGGGGATGATAATCGTTCTCCGATTCCCCTCCTTGGAGGGGCGGGGGCGGGTTTACACCTTCACTAGACTAAACCCTAACTTGAGTGTTATACTTCAACTGGGGAGAGTCTACCAGATCAAGGGCTGTGCTAAAGTATAAAATGGAAGTATGAAGCAATTATCTGGAGTGATTCTAAATTAAGCTGATTTTATTTGGACTGGTTCTAAATAGTCCTTAGATTTGCATTACCAGCAAATAAGCAGCCTGGGCAGCCATTTATTTTACATGATGCATACAGCCGCGCAACTACCCGAGATTTATACTTCCGAAGCCGGAGCCGTTTACCAGTGCGATCGCCACAACCGTTTGATGCTCAGTTTTGCAGGCGAGCTCACGGTGCTAAAATTGGATGCTTTTCTGCGCCTCAAGCGCAGCGTGGATAAGATAGACCTGGATGCGATGGCCAGCAGCCCGGACCGCTCCTCCGATTTCAGTATTATAACCGTGTGCGGCTGCGACCGCTGCTTTGTGCTGCCCCTCACGGAAGTATACGCCCTGAAGGAGCTGCTCTCCGGGGCTAAGTTTGTGCTGGAGCTGAACAGCATGCTGCACGAATGCCTCAATGCCAGCCTTGTGTAAGAACACCGAACGTTTGTTATAGATTGAAACAGAGCGCACAGCCTAAGTAGCTGTGCTTTTTTTATTTAGACTGCTTCCGAATTTTGAATGTTTGTTGCGTGCGCAAAACAAAAGTGATAATCTTAGGGTATTAAGAAAGGGCGATATGCGCCCATCAGATCCAATCACTACCAAAAACACCCAAAGATGAAAGACTTACTAAGACTGAGAACATCGCTCAGCGAAACGATAGAGCAGATACTGAACGAGCAGATAAAGATGGAGGCGGAGGCCTCGGCTATGTACCTGGCCATGAGCAGCTGGTGCGACCGAAACGGCTTCGACTTTAGCGCCGGATATTTTAAGCAGCAATCGGATGAGGAGCGGGAGCACATGCTGCGCCTGTTCAAGTATGTGTCCGACATGGGCGGCCGTGCCATCTCACCGAGCGTTAACAATATCCAGGTTGAGTTCGACTCCTTCCGGAGCGTGTTTGAGCAGGCGCTGCAGCAGGAAATCGCCGTTACACAGTCTTTTAACCGCATTGCCGACAAGTGCCAGAAGGAGAAAGACTACGTGACGTTCACGTTCCTGCAGTGGTTCCTGAAGGAGCAGATCGAAGAGGAGTATGTGGCGCGTCGCGCACTGGAGCTCTTCGAGGTAATTGGCGAAGAAGGCACCGGCCAGTACGAAATCGACAAGCGCGTGCCGAAGATAAAGTATGAAAACGAGTACGAAGGCTAAGAACCAAGTATAAGGAAGTATAAAAACAGGTCGGCCCCGGAATTTTCCGGGGCCGACCTGTTTTTACTGACCTTCTTTTCTGGCAGAGAGTACATGCTGCTCAAAAGCCTCCTTGGCCTTTCGCTCGTCGGTGTAAGGCATCCAGGCGTTGGCGGGCTGAATGCAGGTAACGGGAGCAAAGTCGCAGCGGTCGGTGCAGTCGGTTTTTACCACTTCCACCTGCCCCTTCAGGCCCATATCCTTTATCAGGCCCCTGAAAAACTTGCCCAGGTCTTTGCCGCCCTTCTTTTTGCACTTGCTGCCCGTGCATACATATATCACCTTCTCGGGTATATCAAATCTGCTGCTCATGAAATCAAAATAGGGTGTTATTACTTGTTAAAGCTCATTTAAGGTAGATAAGTTTCGGGTTTTAGAAGTTTTGTAGCGTCAAGGATACAACTATGGACTTTGCCCTTGGCAGATTTACTGTCTGTCATCTTTTACAATTTTCGTGGTTGGCGCAGCTAGTTAGTAATGTATGCTAACATGCTAACTTCCCGATGCATTCACACTTAGTTTTTGGTTTGCCTATCAGAGCTGTGGCTCATTTAAATTAATCAGCTGCACATTACCATCTCTGCCGGACCTGTACTCTGATGGTATAAGTATACCATCTACGCTCATAAAGCCACCTTTACCAGGGGTACCCGGCCAACCACTCTCTCCTGCGTTATAAAGTATATTAATATTGTTGGAATGGATATCCCGATTAAAGTTGGCAATAAAACCATTGGTGCTGTACATAAGCATAGTATTGCCTCCATCACCTCCGTTGCCTCCCATCGTTGCGTCAGTACCATTTGTGCCAAGTATGCCCGGAACAAATTCTTCAAATCTTGTCACCTTACCATTTGCATCTCTTTTAATTTTTGTCTCGTGGCGATCGGGAATGCCAGGCCTACCATGCTTTCCATTTGCCCCTTTCCCGCCTTTTCCTCCTCTTACATCTATAGTTAAGCTTCCCAACTGCTCAAAGTGCAATTGCAGGCTTAAATTTCCGCCGACTTCTCCGTTTTGGCCAGCTACGTTTGTGCTGCCATTTGCTCCATCCAGCCCGCGTGCTGAAATGATGCATTTCTTTCCGATATAGGCTGTCTTGGCATTCAACACACCTTGCCGGGTAGACGAAAAGCGTATAGTGGCTTTGTCGTGCATTATCAAAGTATCTACCTGTAGGATATTGTCAGCTGCTACCATATAGGTCTCTCCAGGACTTACTTCTAGTTTGGGTATGCTTTGAGCGAACACAGTAGCTGTGCTAAGGCAACGGTTGCAAAAAGGAGAAGACTTGTTTTCATGAGATATAGCTATTAGGTTATGTATGGTTACTTAAGATAATATTTAATATATTAAATGTCTTATAAGTTAATTTTAAACCTTTAGCTTTTTTCACAGTCTGAATTAGAGTAAAAATCTTTCACCTATAAGTATGAACCTTACAAAAACAAAGGCAGTAAAGCGCCTCGCCTCCAGCGTGCTGTTTGCATTGCTGCTGGGCAGCGCTCCTGTGGCAATGGCGCAGGACGCCAACTCCGGGTACCAGCGCCCGCCCGAGGCCATTGCGGCAATTATTGAGGCACCCAGTACACCGGCGGTAAGTATAAGCGCCAACGGTGAGTGGATGCTGCTCCTGGAGAGCCCGGGTTATCCAAGTATTGAAGAGGTGTCGGCGCCGGAAAGCAGACTGGCTGGCATGCGCATCAACCCAGCCACCAATGGCCCGAGCCGCGGTAACTACTACAACGGCCTCAAGCTGAAGAAGGTGAGCAATGCCGAAGAGTTTGAGATAAAAGGCCTGCCGCAGCAGGCGCAACTCTCCAACATTACCTGGTCGCCGGACCAGAAGTATATTGCCTTTACCCACACCAAAGCCAACGGCATAGAACTCTGGACAGCCGACCTTGGCACCAGACAGGCCAAAAAACTGACGGAGGCCGTTATCAACGATGCCTACAGTGGCCGCCCGTTTGAGTGGCTGTCGGACAGCAAAACGCTGGTAGTGAAGTTTGTGGACGAAAAACGTGGCCAGATGCCGCAGGCCACCCACGTACCCTCCGGGCCCACCATTCAGGAAAACATCGGCAAAGCCAAGCCCTCGCGCACCTACCAGGATTTGCTGAAGAACCGCTACGACGAGCAGCTGTTCGACTATTACATGCAGACGCAGCTGAAGCTGGTAAGTATAGACGGCAAGCAGGAGCCGGTTGGCAAGCCAGGTATTGTTAAAAGTATAGATGCCTCTCCGGATGGGCAGTACCTGCTGGTGCAAACTATCCAGAAGCCCTACTCATACCTGGTGCCGCATTACTACTTCCCTTACAAGGTGGAAGTATGGAACCGCAGCGGTCAGGTGGTAAAAGAGCTGGCGCAGTTGCCGTTGGCCGAAGATATTCCCATCGCGTTTGACGCCGTGGCCAAAGGCCCGCGCAGCTACAACTGGCGTCCTGATAAGCCCGCCACGCTTTACTGGGCAGAGGCGCAGGACGGCGGCGATGCCAACAAGGAGGTCGCCGTGCGCGACCATGTGTACATGCTGGACGCTCCCTTCAGCGGAAAACCTGCCCAGCTGGCCGCTACCAAGTACCGCTACCGTGGCGTGATGTGGGGCGAGGGCCTGGCCATCGTGAGCGAGCGCTGGTGGAAAACCCGCACTGAGCGCAACACGCTGGTAGACCCTGCCAAGCCTGCTGCCAAAGCCACAGTGCTCATCGAGCGATCTTATGAGGATAACTACAACGACCCTGGATCTCCAGTATTCACCAGGAACAAGTATGGCCGCAATGTGCTGCTGACCGACAAGAAAAAGCAGCACATCTACATGATATCCGAGGGCGGCTCGCCGGAAGGAAACCGCCCTTTTGTCAGCGAGTTTAACCTCAAATCGAGGAAGGCGGATATTTTGTGGCGATCCGAAGCGCCTTACTATGAGCGCCCGGTGGATATCATCGACCTGAACAGCAAGAAGATTATCACCCGAAGAGAGTCTGAGAATGACCCGCCGAACTACTTTGTGCGCGACCTGAAAAGCAAGAAGCTGACGCAGGTAACCAAGTTCCCGCACCCGGCCCCGCAACTGGAGGGCGTGCAGAAGCAGATGCTGCAGTATAAGCGCGAGGACGGTGTGAACCTGACAGCCATGCTATACTTGCCGAAAGGGTATAAGAAAGAGGATGGTCCGCTGCCGATGCTGCTGTGGGCTTACCCGCGTGAGTTCAAGAATGCTGCTGCTGCCGGCCAGGTGAAAAGCTCGCCTTACGAGTTTACCCGCATCAGCTGGGGCTCTCCGCTATTCTGGGTAACGCAAGGCTATGCCGTGCTCGACCGCACCGACATTCCGATTGTGGGCGAAGGCGATGCGCAGCCAAACGATACCTACGTGCAGCAGTTGGTATCCAGCGCCAAGGCCGCCATTGATGAAGTGGTGAAAATGGGCGTGGCCGATCCGAAGCGCGTGGCTGTGGGTGGCCATTCCTACGGTGCCTTTATGACCGGTAACCTGCTGGCCCACTCTGACCTGTTTGCCGCTGGTATCGCCCGCAGTGGTGCCTATAACCGTACGCTGACGCCATTTGGCTTCCAGCAGGAGGAGCGCTCTTACTGGGAGGCCCCGGAAGTATACTTCCAGATGTCGCCGTTCTCGTTTGCCAACAAAGTGAATGAGCCGATCCTGCTTATCCACGGTGAGGCTGACAACAACTCAGGTACCTTCCCGGTGCAGAGCGAGCGCTTCTACAACGCCCTGAAAGGCCACGGTGCCACAACCCGCCTTGTGTTCCTGCCAGCTGAGAGCCACGGCTACCGCGCCAAAGAGTCGGTGCTGCACATGCTCTGGGAAATGGACCAGTGGCTAGATAAATACGTGAAGAACCGCCAAGTGCAGTAACACCCAACTGCCTATACTTTCAAACCCGCCCCGGTTATACGTTGTAGCCGGGGCGGGTTTTTGTTTTGTGTAGATGGAAGGATAGCGGAGGGTGAGTATAAATGTGGCGGAAGTATAAGAGCAGGTATTAAGTATAACCGGGCAAGTATGAATGTGGCTCGAATCAGTAAGTATGGTTGAAGTATAAAGTATAGCCTTGCTGTTCCAGGCTTGCATGCTGGCTCTTTGTTTAGGTAGTGCAGGGTCCAACCACCCCTAACCCCTCCCCAACCCTCCCCTAAAAACAGGGGAGGGAGTTCTGCTACTCCTATTGTCATCTTGAGCGGCCAGCAAGTATAGCTTGTTTCAAGTGGAAGGAAGCAGCAGCCATGAAAAAGTATAAACCGGCAAGTATAAAAGAACAGCCCAAGTATAAGTATGGCTCTGCGAGCCAGTCAAGTTGCAAACTTGACACCATGGTAGGACACAAGTCTAGAGACTTGCGCCATGACAGTAAAAAGGCACAAGCGGACGCTTGTGCCAGAAAAAGTAAAAAGTATAGCCAAAATATAAAGTATAAATCTTCGACAGAGCTAGGCCCTATTATCCAGCAGGAAAAGCTGTCTCGTCAGCCAGAAAATAAAAGTGCGCTGCAACACTGCAGCGCACTTTCCACTATCATCACAAGTATAAACCTGGTTACTCATTCACAATCTTGATAGTATGCTTCACCACCTGGCGTGGCCATTCCGAGGCATCCACCGGCTCCTGCTCAATCTTCTCCACCACATCCATGCCTTCCACTACCTCCCCAAATACCGTGTATTCAGTATCTAAGCCGGGCTCGCCGCCGATAGATAAGTAGATTTTCTCCTGCTCAGGCGTATAATCTATGCCGTGCTTCTGCTCAAAAGCCAGCAGCTGTTCCTTATCCAGCGACTCCCCGGTGACAATATAGAAGTTGTGGGACGACGATTCCTTTTCCGGGTTACGGTCGTCGCCGTAGCGGGCCATGGCCAGCGCGCCGCGCTTATGGATGTACTTCGGGTTGAACTCCTGCGGGATCTTATAGGCCCCTTGCTTCATGGTGCGCTCATCCGAGTCGCCGCCCTGGATGGCAAAACCCTTTACCACGCGGTAAAACTCGCCCTGGTCGTAGAAACCCGCCTTGGCAAGCCGCACAAAGTTGGCGCGGTGCAGGGGCGTTTCCTTGTACAGGCGCACCTTGATGTCGCCGTGGCGCGTGCCGATAACAGCCAGGCTGTCTGGATTATTTTTGCCGAACTCCTCCAGCTTAGCAACCACATTCTCTGAGGTTAATAGTTCCAGCGTCGGCTCCTCACTAGGGGCCTCAGCGGTCTCACTGCCCGTCTCGTCAGTGGTTTTGTTACAGCCCGCTAACAGGAGCAGGCAAAAGGCCAGCAACACAGAGTGGCCAAGATGGAGTAAGAACGGTTTTCTCATAGTGCTTATACTTTCTTGTTTACCTAAAGATAGCTTTTTTAAGTTAATCCTACCATTTATTAATACTATTAATCATTTATATAGTTGTAATGTTTTGTGAAGTTAGCCGCTTTGCTAATTCGATGTTGTCCCGGTAAAATTCAAGTGCGTAAAAGCGTGGGCACTTCTGTTATAACACAGGAGATGTAAAGATTTGGCGCTAGGGCGAACCCGGAGAAATGATACAATTTGCCTTTGCTAAGAATGCCGCTATACTTTAACTGAAGCGCCTTTTCTGCAGTGTTGATAAATAATTATATTAAAATATTTGCAGATAACATCCTGTATTTATAGTTTGTAGTCATTGTTTATTAATAAATTTTTATCTCACCTTAATTTTATCTCACATGAAAAACAAATTACATTTCAAGGGTGTAATGCGCTCCCTTATGCTCGGAGCAGCAGCAGTTACATTTTCCTGCACCTTCACAGCCTGTGATAACGAGTCGGTTGATGCCGCAGATCCGGTTGCTGAATTTAGGGCAGAAAGTGAAAATGGTGCAATTATACCTGGTCAGTACATTGTTGTATATAAGGATGGTGCCAAGCTGCGTATGAGCGAGGCCGCCACTTATGCACAGCGTGTAGAAATGGTACGCGATTTCAGCAAAAACATCCTGGCTGAGAACGGCATCAGCCAAACGAACGTGGAGCAGGCCTTCGGTCAGGCTATTAAAGGAGCTGCTGTGAAGATTACGGCAGAAGAGGCAACGAAACTGCGCCAGGACCCGCGTGTGGATTACGTGGAGCCGGATAGAATTGTGATGCTCGCCAAGCCGGGCACCGGTGGTGGCGGCTCTGCCGGACAAACAGTGCCTTACGGCATTACGCGCGTGGGTAGCGGAAGCGGTGCCGGTAAAACAGCCTGGGTTATCGACTCAGGTATCGACCTGGACCACCCGGACCTGAACGTGGACGTGGCCAGAAGTATAACCGTGTTTACCTCGGGCAGAGATGCCGGATCGGCTGATGACGGTAACGGACACGGCACGCACGTAGCCGGTACCATTGCGGCAAAAAATAACACTGTGGGTGTGATAGGCGTAGCCTACGACGCCACTGTGGTAGCCGTTAAAGTACTCGATTCCCGTGGCAGCGGTTCTTACTCCGGCGTAATTGCAGGCGTGGATTACGTGGCCGCTAACGGTAAGTCCGGCGACGTGGCGAACATGAGCTTGGGCGGACCAGTTTCGCAGGCTCTGGATGACGCTGTGGTGGCGGCAGCCTCTAAAGGCATTAAGTTTGCCCTGGCAGCTGGAAACGAGAGCACCCATGCCAATAACTCATCTCCGGCCCGCGCCAACCATGCCAATATCTATACCGTGTCGGCGATGGACAGCAACGACCGCTTTGCCTCTTTCTCTAACTATGGCAACCCTCCGGTGGATTACTGCGCCCCGGGCGTAAGCATCCTGTCTACCTGGAAAGGTGGCGGCTATAACACCATCAGTGGTACTTCCATGGCCTCTCCGCACGTAGCTGGCCTGCTGCTGCTGGGCAACATTGCCACAGACGGTTATGTTAAAAATGACCCTGACGGTAATGCAGACCCAATCGCACACCGCTAATACCGTACAAGTTTAAAGTGAGTAAGTAAAAATGGCGGCCTTAAGGCCGCCATTTTTGTATTACAAGGCTTTCCGCATCACAAAGTCATTCATCCAGTAGGGCCCAATGGGGATGTCCTCCTGCAGGTGCACCTGATAGCCGCAGCGCTCGTAGAAGCCCTTTGCCGGGTTGTGGCGGTTTACGTTCAGGTCAAGTAATTTGGCTCCCAGCTTTTTAACGCGTTCCTCCACCGCCTCTAGCAGCACCTTGCCGCCGCCCTTGCCCTGCTCTTGTGGCAGAAGGTATATCTTGTTCAGTTTGTACAGGGCTGCCTGCTCATCTTTTACCGAGAAAGAGGCAAAACCCACGGGCACTCCCTCATTTTCCAGCAACAGGAACGTTTGTCCCTGCCGCATCTGCTCCTCCAGCGCCTCCCGGCTGTAGATCACCTCAAACATATAGTCCAGCTGCTCTTCGGAAAGTATACGGCGGTACGTAGGGCCCCAGGTGGCCCCGGCCAGCTGCATCAGCACCGGGATGTCGGTGGCAGTGGCCTGGCGGATATGGTAGGAGTTAGGCATAAAGTATAGCGTTAGCAATGCCCGCAAGTTAGGCGCTGCAAGTATAAATGACAACGGATGGCCTGCTTTCAACTCTGACCTGATGTCTTATCTTTGTCTGCGTTAGTGCGTATCAACACAAAAACATACCGTATGAAAGCAGTATACTTAGAGGATATCAACAAGCCTTTTACCCTGATAGAGACGGAGAAACCCGTTGCCGGTCCGGGCGAGGTGGTGGTGCAGGTAAAGGCCGCCGCCCTGAACCGGCGCGACGTATGGATTCAGAAGGGACGCTACTTTATTAAAAAATATCCAGCCATACTTGGCTCCGACTGTGCGGGCGTGGTGACGGAGCTGGGCGAGGGCGTGGACAAAGTATGGCTGCAGCAGCAGGTGCTGGTGGACCCCTCTGCCGACTGGGGCGATAACCCGCGGGTGCACTCGGCCGAGTACACCATACTGGGTATGCCCAAGCAGGGAGCCTTCGCTGAGTACGTAAAAGTGCCGGCTGAGAGCTTGTACCAACTGCCGTTGCATCTGAGCTTTGAGGAGGCCGCCGCCCTGCCCTTGGCAGGCGTTACAGCCTACAGGGCCCTGTTTACCAAGTGCGACCTGCAGCAGGGCGAGCGGGTGCTGGTAACAGGCGCCGGGGGAGGCGTGGCGCTGTTTGCCATACAATTTGCCCTGGCGGCCGGCGCCGAAGTATGGGTTACCTCGGGCACAGACGAGAAGATTGCCTTGGCCAAGGATTTGGGCGTGACCGGCGGCATCAACTATAAAACCGAGGACTGGGGGAAAAAGCTGAAAGCCGAAACGGATGGTTTTGATGTGATAATCGACAGCGCGGCGGGCGAGGGCTTTGTGCAGCTGGTGAAGCTGGCCCGGCCCGGCGGGCGTATCGGTATCTATGGCGGCACCACCGGCATGATAGGGCAGCTCAACCCGGCTGAGATTTTCTGGAAACAGTTGTCCATTTTTGGCAGCACCATGGGCACCGCCCAGGACTTTGCCAACATGGTGCGGCTGGTAAGCGAGAAGGAGATCCGGCCGATTGTGGACATCGTTTACCCGCTGGAGCAGGCTGCGGAAGCGGTACGCTACCTGGAGGAAAACAAGCAGTTTGGCAAGGTTATTTTAAAGGTAAGCTAACGTACGGGGGAGCAGCAGGTAAACAAACCATTCATTCTGCTGAACAGTCAGTTGCCGACAAGGAATTTAAAAAGTCCCCCTTTCCAGGGGGATTTTCTTTTTACTATATTTAAGTATGAGAATCCTTTCCTGCAGTAGCCTGGTGCTGCTACTCCTTTGTATAAGTATAAATGCGATGGCACAAACCTCTGCCCAAAAGGTGCTGCGGCAGCAAACCGAGCAACAACTGGCTGCGATCATCAACCGTTCTCCGGCTGTTACGGGGCTTGTGGCTGTCGATCTTACCAATGGCGATATGTTCTCATTTAACGCGGAGGTTGTGTTTCCTCAGGCCAGCGCCATAAAGATTCCGGTGCTGATGAGCATGTACAAGCAGGCGCACGAGGGAAAGTTTTCGCTGAACGACACCAGACAAGTGGCAGCGGCAGATGCAGTGGGAGGAACCGGCGTGCTCAAGGATCTTGATGGCCCGCCTCCGATGAGCATTCGCAACCTAGGCATCCTTATGATCACGCTGAGCGATAACACGGCCACCAATACGCTTATCGATCTGGTAAGTATGCAGGAGACCAATGCCATGCTTCGCTCGCTGGGGGCAAAGCACACGCTGTTGCAGCGCCGGATGATCAACGCAGCCGCCTCGGGTAGGGGAGAGGAGAACATTTCGACCCCGGCAGATGCCGCCAAAATCCTGCAGTTACTCTACAAAGGCGAGTTCATCAACAAAGCTACCTCCGAAGAGATTGTCTCCATACTTTCCAAAACCGACCGGCAGACAAGCAGGCTGGCCCCGGGCTTGCCCGACAACGTGCCGGTTGCCTTTAAGCCGGGCATTCTGAACGGCGTTTCGACGGAGTGGGCGATTGTGCTGCTGCCCGAGCGGCCGTATGTGGTGGCCGTGATGGAGAGCTACAAAGTGAAAGGACAGGCAGAGCGCACTGTAGAGGAATTGTCGGAGGTGTTGTACCAGTACTTCTGGCGCATGGGCAACGCCACCCGCTACGGCACTTACGTGGACCCGAAGCTCATTAAATAACCGGCAGTCATACTTTATACTCCGTCCTTATGCCAAAATACCTTTCACTTTTGCTGGTAATCATACTTGGTGCTTTTCTAAGCCAGCCTATACTTGCGCAAAAGCAAACCAGCCCGATCGCCGGCAAGGTTATCTGCCTGGATGCAGGGCATGGTGGTACGGCGGCTACTGACAGCTATAGAGCGGGGCCCATGGGGGAGCGGGAGGAGTGGATTAACCTGCGGGTAGCCTTGTTGCTGCAAAAGATGCTGGAGAAAAAAGGCGCGACGGTCGTGATGACACGCACGGCGGATGATAACATTCCGCTGGCAGACCGCGCCCGGCTGGCTATCGATAACAAGGCAGACGTTTTCCTGTCGGTGCACCACAACGCCACAGCAGACCCGGAGGTAAACTTTCCGATCATCTACTTTCATGGCAATGCCACCGAAAACGCTGCCAGCATAGCGTTAGGAATTGATGTGGCACAGGCACTTGCCAGGCATCTCTACAAAGGAAACACGCCGGTAAGCCTGGCGTCAGATCACACGATTTTCGCTACAGCCGGTACCAAGGTGCTGCGTGATACTTATGGCATACCAGGCATTATTGCGGAGGCATCCTTCTTTACCAATGCGGCGGAAGAGAAAAGGTTGAAGAAGAAAAAGTATAACCGCCGGGAAGCCCAGGCTTATGTTGAGGCGCTGGAAGTATTTTTCTCAAAACCGATGCCAAAGGTTGCCCCGAAAAACTCAGCAGTGAGCTTTCCGCCTTTCCGGGCGTTTCAGGAAGCCGAGCGCATGAGCGAGATTGCAAAATCATGGCATCGGGATTACCAGGAAGGCCTGGAGTTAATGTCGCAGCCCGATACGGCTTCGTGGCAACAGGCCTACGAGCTGCTCACGCGCTCGGCCCGCTCGTTCCCGGACTCCTACGTGGCGGCGCAGTGCCACCAGAACAGGGCCATCCTGTTAGAGAAACTGGGGAAAACGGAGGAGGCTCTGACAGAGGCTATCAGGGCAAAGGAGCATTATGTACCCGTAACCATAAAGTAAATCGTTACCAATCATAAAACTTATATTTTCATGAAAGTACACTTCAGGTTTTTCAGAGGAATGGCGTCAAAAGCCAGCGCGTTGGGTTTATACTTCCTCAGTTCCTGCGCCGGTCCTGCCTTCCAGATACTTGAAAAGCCCATCGTTTTCGATGAGCAGCGGCAGCAGCTCTCGCTCGAGTACATGAAGAACCGCCACAACATCGAGAAGGATGCGCCCTACATTGAGCCCAAGATCATCGTGCTGCACTGGACAGCCATTCCTACGCTGGAGCGGTCTTTCGCAGCCATGAACCCGACCCTTCTGCCCGGTGCGCGTACCGAAATCGGCTCTGCCAGTAACCTGAACGTGTCTGCCCAGTTTCTGGTGGACCGCGACGGCACCGTTTACCGCCAGCTTCCGGACACGGCTTTTGCCCGCCACGTTATCGGGCTTAACCATTGCGCCATCGGTGTGGAGAATGTGGGAGGCGGCAAGGAAGGCCTGACCAAGGCCCAACTGAAAGCCAATGAGGATCTGGTGCGCTACCTCAAAAGCAAGTATGACATTGAGTACCTGATCGGGCATTATGAGTATCAGGACTTCGAGGGACACCCGCTTTGGAAAGAGGCTGACGCCGGCTACAGAACCCAAAAAGTAGACCCAGGAGAGGAGTTCATGAAGCAGGTCCGGAGCAGGGTTAGGGATTTGGGGCTGAAGGGTTCACCGAAGTCGTAGTTGAGGGGTTAGGGGTTGAGAGGAAGGTGCTCTCATCTATACTTTTTGCAGTACCGGGTCCAACCACCCCTGGCCCCTCCTTGTCCAAGGAGGGGAGTTTGTCGTTACTTTGGCTGAAGTATAAGTTGCATAGTCAAAGTATAAACACCCCTAATGAGCAATGCTCGCAAGTTTCGAACTCGCGTTCTCACTTGTCCTCAAGGAGACAGTTCGTACTTGCTTATTTTTTCTGTCATCTCGAGTTGCGTGAGAGATCTATCTGGAACTCTAACCAGATCTCTCCCAAAGGTCGAGATGACAACAGGGGCGTGTGCTATCGACCTTATCCCAGCCTTTGGGTTGAGCGCCTCGAGAGGTTCCGGTGACGAGCGGTAGCGAGGCATTGCGACGACAGGAGCAAAGGAAGCGAAAGCAGCGCGATGCCCGAAGGCGAGGCCTCCCGGCCTTGAGAGCACCAAAGCCAGAGATGCAACAATAGCCTACGTAAGTCTGGAGGATGAACAGAGGCTAGAGAGGATAGCTAGGTTCCAGTGGAAGAAAGCAGCGGCTAGGAAAGTATAAATCGGTAAGTATAAAAAGACACGAGCAACAAGCTCGCGCTAGCGAAAGTATAAACCAGCAAGTATAGCTCAAGTATAAAAGTATAGCCAAAGTATAAAGTATGGCTTTTCAAGCCAGTTGAGTTACAAGCCCAACATCATTATAGGACACAAGTCTGAAGACTTGCGCCAGAGGGGTGACTACCTAATTATAAAAAAGGGAGGCGAGCTAACTAGCCCGCCTCCTTCTTTTTTGTACTTGCTATACTTTCTCACTATTGATTCTGCTGCTCCAGCAGGTTCAGCAGGAACGCGTATTGCAGGGCTGTCTCTTTGTAGCGCTGGAAACGACCGGAGGCGCCGCCGTGGCCGGCTTCCATGTTGGTGTGCAGCAGCAGCATGTTGTCATCGGTCTTTATCTCGCGCAGCTTGGCTACCCATTTGGCAGGTTCCCAGTACTGCACCTGCGAGTCGTGGAGGCCGGTGGTTACGAGCATGTTCGGGTATGCCTTGGCCTCTACATTGTCGTAAGGCGAGTAGGATAGCATGTAATCATAGTACTCCTTGTTGGCCGGGTTGCCCCACTCGTCAAACTCACCGGTGGTCAGCGGTATACTTGTGTCGAGCATGGTCGTTACTACGTCCACAAACGGAACGGCGGCAATTACGCCTTTGTACAGCTCCGGACGCATGTTAATCACTGCACCCATCAGCAGGCCACCGGCGCTGCCGCCCATGGCAAACAACTTGTCCGGGTTGGTATACTTCTGCTCAATCAGGAACTCAGAGGCATCGATAAAATCAGTGAAGGTATTTTTCTTCTTCAGCATCTTGCCATCTTCATACCACTGGCGGCCCATTTCCTGGCCCCCGCGAATGTGGGCGATGGCATACACAAAGCCGCGGTCCAGCAGGCTCAGGCGCACCGAACTGAAGCTTGGGTTCATGCTGTTGCCATAAGAACCGTAGGCGTAAAGTAACGTCGGGTTATTGCCGTCCAGCGTCAGGCCTTTGCGGTATACCAGCGACACCGGGATTTTGGTGCCATCGTCCGCGGTAGCGTACATGCGCTTGGCCTCGTAGTTGTTCGGGTCGAAATCGCCTACTACCTCGTCACGCTTCAGCAGCTCGCGCTCCTTCGTCTGTATGTTATAGTCGTAGGTAGAGTAGGGGGTAGTGAGCGACGTATAACCGAAGCGCAGCTCCTTGCTGTCGAAGTCGGGGTTGTTGCCGATGTAGGCGGTGTAGGCCTCTTCCTCGAAGTTGATGTAGTAGTCGGTTTTGGCGTCTTTCCAGCCTTTAATGCGAATTTGCGTAAGGCCATCCTTGCGCTCCTGCAGGGCCAGGTAATCCTTGAAAATCTCGATGCCTTCCAGCAGTACATCCTGGCGGTGCGGAATCACCTCTTTCCAGTTCTCCTTGCCTGTTTTGGTCACTGGCGTCTGCATCAGCTTAAAGTTGGTGGCGCCATCCTTGTTGGTCACGATGTAGAAGTTATCACCGAAGTGGTCTACGCTATACTCCAGGCCGCGTTCCCGTGGCTGTATCACCTTAAAGCCGCCATTGGGATTGTTGGCGTCTAGGTAGCGGTACTCCTGGGCCATGGTGCTGTGGCTGCCGATAATGATGTACTTATCGGACTTGGTCTTAAACACGTAGGTGCTGAAGGTTTCATCGGCCTCATGGAATACTTCCTTGTCCTGCGAAGCGGGCGTGCCTAAAGTATGGCGGAAGATTTTAAACGAGCGCAGCGCCGGATCCTTCACCGAATAGTATACCGTCTTGTTATCGTTGGCCCACACGGCGCCACCGGTAGTGTTCGGAATAGCATCTGGCAGCAGCTCGCCGGTCTGCAGGTTCTTAAAGCGGATGGTATACTGGCGGCGGCTCACAGTGTCCTCGCCGAAGGCCAGCAGCTGGTTGTTCGGGCTCACGCTTAGGCCGGCGGCAGCGTAGTATTTTTTGCCCGCAGCGCGTTCGTTGGCGTTGAGCATTACCTCGTCCTTGGCTTCCCTGCTTTCTTTTTTGCGGGCATAGATAGGATATTCCTTGCCTTCCTCGTAGCGCACAAAGTACCAGTAGCCGTTGTCCTTGTAGGGCACCGTTTCGTCGTTTTGCTTGATGCGGCCCACAATCTCATCATAGAGCTTTTGCTGCAGCTCCTCGGTATGGCCCAGCACCTGCTTGGTGTAGTCGTTTTCGGCGTTCAGGTAGGCAATCACCTCCGGGTCCTCGCGCTGGTTGAGCCAATAGTAGTTGTCGATGCGGGTATGGCCGTGTGTGGTCAGCTCTTTGGGCACCTTTTTAGCCACCGGCGGCTGCGGCAAAGTGCTTTCAGCGGTGGCGGTTTGGGCCGTGGTGGCGCTGTCGGTGGTAGTGGACGAGCAGCCGGAGCCTGCTACGAGGCAGGCCACCAGAAGCGACGCAGAGGCGGCCGCCTTGGGTTTGAGGTATTTCATAGGTTGATGTTAGTTTGGTAGTATACTTTCCGGGAGCAGAAACTGCTATGGGAGCCTCAATTTATGCAAAATAAGGCGCAAACAAAACAGGTGTGAACGTTATGCATGCCGAGTACTTTTTGTATATTGTGCCTTATCTTAAAACAACCTAGTTTGACAAGTATGGCCACACAAGAAGAATTTGAAAACGCAGTAGCTAAATCCAAAACCCTGACTGAGCGCCCCAGCAACGACGTTTTGCTGAAACTGTACGCCCTGTACAAGCAGGCCACCGAAGGCGACGTGAATACCGAGCGCCCGGGCGGTTTCGACTTTAAAAACATTGCCAAGTGGGATGCCTGGAAAAAGCAGGAGGGCAAAAGCCAGGAAGCGGCCCGCGCCGAGTACGTGCAGTTTGTAAACGAGTTGGTGGGCTAAGACCAGACGCTATTATACTTCAACAAAAAAGGGAGCCCCAACAGGCTCCCTTTTTATTTCTTCGCTTTCCAGAAATGGCCGCAGTTGTAGCATTTATACTTGCGGCTGCGGAAGGGCACCGGAAAACCCAGCAACAGGTAACTAAGCGAGAAAACCGTCTTGTTATACTTTTCCTCTGCCACGTTGTCGGAGCCGCAGTTGGGGCAGGTGCGTGCCGGGGCATGCTCCTGCATGGGCGGTGCCAGCTCGATGGTGTCGTAATCAAACTGGCTGGTGCCCTCCTGGATGCGCGCGAGGATGGCCTTGGCCTCCATCACGTCGCTTTCCGACACTTTCAATTTCACGCCTCCCACTGCCACCGAGTAAAAGGGCTGCACCCCCACAATGTGCTCATCCCCCAGAAAGCAAAGTATACCTTCTGCCTCCAGGCGGCCCTTCAGGATGTGGGCCTCGGTAAGCTCATGAAACGTGGCAATGGTAACCAGGCGCTCTGCCATACTTTATGGGTTATACTTTTTTGGGAGGAAGGTCGAAGGCTTCGGCGTTGTGCTCAAAATGGCCCTTGTGCGAGCCATCGCAGAAGGGCTTGTTCTTGGACAGACCGCAGCGGCAGATAGATACCAGCGTGCGACCGCCCAGGCCGTATACGTTCCCGTCCTTATCTACAATCTCAAAATCCTCGCCCTCAATGCGGAGCGATCCGTTATTGTTTACTGTAATTCTCGTTTTAGACATGGTGTTGCATTGTTTTTTGTAGAGCAATATACTCATTGTTGCCGGAATTCCTGCAAAAGGAGCAAGCCGCGACAGGGATAAAACAGCAGCGGCCCCATATTATTGTAATAGGGGCCGCTGCTGCAAATTTGGCTAATAGTTGTTAATGGCTGTACAGGTACTGGTAGGTTACACGCTTGCCGCTTGGCGACGTTACCGTCTGGGTTTGCGGGTAGCCACGCTCATCGTAGGTGTAAGTGTAGCTGTACTTGTAGGTTTTCTTGCTGTTGTGTACCACGGTGGTGGAAGCTGTCAGGTTGTTGGGACTGCTGGCCGTTCCGGGCTCGGTCAGGTTGTGGAACGGGTTCACGTTACCATCGTAGGAGTTGGTGGTGGTAGAGAACAACTTGGCTTCGTTGTTGTCGTCTATCACGTACTGCTTCTCCTGGGCGTAGTTGCCGTTGGGCAGCACCTCATACGTGGTGTAAGACTTCAGTTTGCCTTCTCCCTCCCCTTCTTTTCCTTCAAAAACTGATTTTTTCTCCAGCTTGTTGTTGGCGTCGTAATCATAGGTGGCGTAGGCGGTGTACTCCAGCTTGCTGCCGTTGTAGTAGGCCATGGTGCTTTTGGTCAACTCGCCGGAGGTGCTGTAGGTAAAGGTCTGCTCCGAAAGCAGCGCTTTGGTGCCGGCGGCATAGGAGCTGCTCTTCAGGATACGGCCTTTCTGGTCGCGCTCATACTTCTCAAAACTTTCCAGCTCGCCGCTTTCCACGTCGTAGTGATTGATTTGGCTCAGGTTAGAGCCTGCAAAATTATAGGAGGTAACCTCGGCAGAGTCTGCCATAATGTGGGTGATAACTCCCTTCCGCTCCAGCGTAGGCTGGATTGATTCGTCTTCCTGCTTTTCGCAAGAGCTAAACGCCACCACGCCTAACATCAGCATAGCAGGCATAAATTTGTTTCTCAGTGTCATTGGGCTAAAAGTTGAAATATGATGAAACAACGCTTACCGGATGCCTTTTCCCGCAAGTCTCACTGAGAACGCCATTCATTTTAAAAAAATTGCACTTGTTTGTAAAATATATAGGAATGGGTAGGTTGGTGTAGGTTGAATCTTGTATTTAAGTTATTGTAATACAAGTTGTTTGGATAGATATGTCCGACTTAGAAAAAATTTAAAAAATTTAATTTATATGATATTTGGTATATTTTATACTTTGCTTTTCAGTTCAGGCTGGCCGACCGGGCGATGCTGAGCAGCTCGTCGCCGGCGTCTATGTTGTGGCGCAGTTCCTCTATCAGGTTTACGGTTACGCGCAGCGCCTTCAGTCCCTGCACTCCCTGCAAATCCTCTACCTCCAGTTGCTCTACTTCTTCCTCAATATAACCCTCCGCCACCAGGAAGTGGATGTAGCGCATGTACTCCTGCATGGCCCCCTGCTGGGTATACACAATGGCTATCTTGCCGGGCTGGGTCAGGCGCTCCTCGCTGCCGCGCACGGTGGCCTTGTCGAGGCGCTTTTTGATGATCTCGTAACTGATGTTGTTGGCCCCGTCCACGTCGAACTTCTTCTCATCGAGCCTGTAGCGTATCGAGATGGGGTCGGCGTGCACCAGGATGAGCTGGGTGATCTCCAGCGGGAGCTTCAGGCTGCTGCGTAGTTTGTGGGTGCGGCGGGCTATCTCGCAGGTAAGCATCAGTTGCCACAGGCGCATGTTCTTAAGGTATATCGGCTGGAAGCTTCCGGTGTTGAGCAGCGAGGCTCCTATGTAGATATTATACTCCACACCATCGGTTTTATACTTCTCGAAGTAGTGCGGGAAGATCTGCTGCGCCTTCTCCTCCTCGCGGTCCAGGAAGCCGGAGATGGTTTCGTTGATCATGAACAGGCTTTCCTCGTAGGCACGTCGCTTGTTGTAAACGGCCTTGTAAGGGTTGTTGATGGCCAGGCGGTATGCCTCTATCGGCTTCACGGAGGCCGGGTCCTTTTTGGCAAAGTAGCCGAAGAGCGGCTCTATTTCCGAACGCAGGAAGTCCAGTATGGCCACCTCGTCGCCGGAGGAAAGCTCATGCAAAATACCCTGCGACAGGCTGTCGATCTTAAAGATGAGCTCGTCAAGTATGGGCAGGGGCATTTTATCCTTCACGGTAAGTATAACTTCCTTAGCCAGCACCAGCTGCTCGAGCATGTCGCCTTGAATGGCCTTGTTGCGCTCGGTGGCAGAGCTCCGGATGTCCGACGAGCCGTAGAGCGGGTAGATATCGCGGAAAATGATGGGCTCCACCTCCGGGCTGTCGTTGCGCTCCATCTTCTCGAGCAGGTTAATGGCTGCCTGCGTAAAGCGCCACTCCACAATGGGGTGGATGGCCGTGTACTTCTCCTTGATGATGCTTTGGATGCTGCTGCGCAGCTCGTCGAGGCTGCGGTTAATGGCCAGGGCAAACAACGGCAGTATTTCCTTCAGCCTGATGGTAGACAGCGCGTTCAGCTCACCGGGGATAGGCGAGGCCAGCTCCATCAGCCCCAGTGTTTTGCCCTCGTACTGCAAGGGCGCGATGATGAGGTTGCGGATATCCTGCTCCAGCAGCCGCTGCTCGATGCGGGTGGTATGCTGCAGCTCCTGCAGGTCTTCCACCACCACGGTATGCCCTTCGCGCAGCACGGGCTCGTAGATGGAGCCGCTCATGTCTTTCAGCGAGAGGTCACAGTCGTGGGTCAGGATGAGGCCTTTCCAGATGCGGCGGGCATAGCCCGTGTCAAATTCCCGCAGGTCGGGGCAGGAGGCGAAGCCGAGCTGAATGCCGGGCAGGCCAAAGAGCACACGCAGCTTCTCCTGCAGGCTCAGAAAACCCTCCTCTGAGCTCACCGAGTCTCTGTCCAGCAGGTCGTAGCGCAGCGAGGAGATGGTCTCCTCCATCGTCACGTCGGTAAAGTCGTGGATGGCAAAGCCGCTGAACTCGAAGTTATCGGGCGGGATCACCTGCATCCACAGGTCCAGGTCGTGGTAGCGGTTAATGAGGTAGTTTATCTGCTGGGCCGTGAGCGGTTTTATCTCCCCGATGGCCTTTACTTCCATAAACTTCAGGTCGATGTCTACCTTGTAGTGGCGTGGCAGGTTCGTGAACTTATCGTGCACGGTAAACACGAAGGGCTCATCTACCATGAAGTTGGCGTTGTAGAACTTGGTAAGTATAATGGTGTAGGCCTGCAGGGTGAGCCGGTAAAGCAGTGTTTGGCGGTCAAGGGGCAGGCGGTTGCAGGGATCGGCGCTAGCCAGCAGGTCCAGTTCCTCGAGCTTCGGCGTGGCATAGAAACGGTGGAAGCTGAACGGCGCCGTCACGGCTTTGATGTCGTTCTCCCACAGGGCGCTCGGAAAAATCTCCCCCATCAGCACGTTCAGCGTGTCCAGGTGCTGTTGCATCACGCCCTCGTCCTCGATAGAACCTGCCAGGGCCTGGCTGCTGCGCAGCATTCGTATCAACTCACGGATTCGGGAGGCGTTGCACTTGGGGTCGGTCTTCAGCTTGTTCTCCCAGTAGGTGATGAGCGGCTCCAGGCTCAGCGTTGACTTGAACGGGAAACTGTCCACGCTCAGCGTGGCCCCATCGCTGTTGCTGATCGAAATAACGGTCTCATGGAAGCTGCCTTTTGCCTTTTTACTCATAAAATAGTCCCCACGCCATACTTTGTGACGTTACTTTTTGGATGCTTACTAAGTTTAAACGAGGTTTGCCTGTATAAGTATGAAACAAGCCGCCGCGGTTGATGTTATCATTTTGTTTCCTGGCCGGCGGAAATAAAGTGGCGGCGGAATATTATTCTGGCACAATATTTACGGATGAGCCTTAGTAAAGTTTATAAGTATAGCTGATACAACTATGAAGAGAACCCTTAGATGGATGCTGACCATCCTGCTGACGGTAACAGCGGCTGGCGTGGTGCAGGCGCAATCGCAGTTGGAGCGCGACCTGGCCGACCTGCGCACCTGGATGAAGCAGCGCAGCAGCCAGGCCGATAGCACAATCGCTGCCGAGTGGCCCACTGTCAAAAAAGAGTTTAAAGAACTCACCTACAGCCTGGACGGCAACACGAGAAAGCTGTCGGAGAAGTCCAGGAGCGAGTATAACGGCTACAAAGAGCAGTACGCCGCCTGGCAGCAGCGCCACGAGAGCGAGCTGGTGGACCTGGACGGGCGCGAGCTGGAGCGCTGGGAGCGCGAGATGACGGGCACCACCACGATTAAAAGTATAAAACCGGTGCACCTGCGCGATGCCTTCACCCGTGCCCTGGAGTATACCCGGGGCTACCGCCAGGACTGGAGCCTGCGCGACTGGGCCTACGCCGAGTTTGTGATGGGTGAGCTCAACAGCCGCAAAGCTGATGTGCTGGACCTGCTGAGTGCAGGCGATAAAATCAGGATTGCGGCCCTGCAGGTAGAGTTTACCACCCTGCAGAAGAGCCGCCAGGCCAAAGACGCTTACGAGGACCGTAGAAAAGAGCGCCGCTAAGTATAAAGTTTAAAGTTTAAAAAGGCAGCAGCCCCGGCAGAAGTATAACCTGCCGGGGCTGCCTGTTTCTGGTTAGTTTGTTTCTAAATGGAGTTCTTGCCTTTTGTTCCGCCAGATTGGTCGCGCTTTTCGTTGCGGCCTTGGTTCGGGCTCTTGTCTTTCTGCTGGTCGCCCAGGCTGCGGGTGCCTTCCTGGCCTCCCTGCTTCTTTGCCTCGGGCTTCTGCGACTTGTTCTTGTCCTGGTTATGTCCCTTTGTCATAACTTATATTAAGTTTGGTTTAAAAATAAAATTTTGCTGTTGTCTAGGTGTTCAGTTGAGACAATAACATAATTTACTATTCAATAAACGTCAATATTTTTCATTTGTTGGTAGAAGCCGACCTTGCTAAGCGCAGCACCAAGGGCATACGATATGCTCCGTTTTCTTTCCTAAATACCATTCCTTCATCTACTGCTACCTCTGTTGCCTTATCCTTTTACGTCCCCTTTCCTTGCGTTCAAATAGGTAGCAACAATAATGAATGTTCCTGCCATCACCAAAAGTCTTTAAAGTATATTTAGTTGATAATCAATGTGTAGTAAATTTATAAGCATAGCTGCACTTTAAATAAGCAACTGGTTTACTAGGTATAAAACAGCCATTGGCGAGACAGATCCTTTAACCAGGATTCGATAGGGCATTAACAGAGGAATAATAATAGGCTTTTAGTAATATTTCTGTTAAAATTTTAACAGACAAGTATTTAATCATATTTTTTTTATGAAAATAAATATTTAAATACAACTTTTTTGCCTTTAGATGGTATTTGTAATAATAATGATATTTATAGGAGTATGGGTGGAAAGGCGCTAAAAGCCAGGTATATACAAGATTGGAATCGAGGTGTGCTTAGCCGGATGCCCTATATGGATATCAAACCCTTACAAAGTATGACAGACCTGTTGCATCACATGCTTTAACAGAGCTTTTGAAGATACGACTGGCTGTGTGTTTCCTATTATTTAAACTATCACATCTAAAAGCCATTATATGAGAAAGATATACTTTAACTCAGATGTGCCTCATCAAAATATTCTTTTAGAGCTCCTGTCGAAAAAGAAGGTATTTGTAGTATTGCTGGTAACCCTAGGCCTTTCTCAGGAGGTGCCTTTGGCAGAAGCTGCCGGCAACGCAAGTGCTGCTGCCTTGGTGCAGCAGCAGCGGTTTGACGTTAGCGGCAGAGTTTCAGACGAAAAGGGGCAAGGCGTACCTGGGGCTACCGTTCTTTTGATGGGTACCACGGTGGGAGCAACCACGGATGCAGAAGGTAACTTCACGATCAGCGTACCCGATCCCAACGGCACCTTAGTTATTTCCTCCCTGGGCTACCAAAGGCAGGAGGTAGCCATCAATAACCGGTCTGTTATCAATGTTACGCTTGCTTCTGATGTACAAGCCTTAGGGGAAGTGGTGGTAACCGGCTATGGTACCCAGCGAAAAGCTGACGTGACCGGGGCTACGGCTACGGTAACCTCCAAGGACCTGAACTCAGGTGTGGTTAACAACCCAATGCAGGCCATACAGGGGAAAGTGGCCGGACTTAATATTGTGTCTGCCGGTGGCGATCCGACCAATAACCGCCCGGCAATCCGCCTGAGAGGAACTTCTTCCCTGAGTGCCAACAGTGAGCCGCTGATCGTGATAGACGGGGTGGCCGGGGCTGATCTGAACACAGTGGCGCCGGAAGACATCGAGTCGATTGACGTATTGAAGGACGCCTCTGCATCTGCAATTTATGGCTCAAGAGGTGCCAACGGGGTAATCATTGTCACCACCAAGCGTGGTGAGGCAGGCAAGGTCACAGTAGAAGTAAATAGCTATGTGGGCGTAGAAGAAGTGGCCAGAACCTTACCTTTCCTATCGGCAGATGAGTACGTGGACAGGCTAAGGGAGCAGGGGTTAGACGTGTCGGCCAACGATTATGGCGCCCGCACCGATTGGTTTGATGAGTTAACGCGTACGGCTATCAGCCACAACCATAACGTCGCTGTTTCAGGAGGCACTGAAAACTTTACCTACCGTGGCTCGGTCGTATACCTGGACCAGCCAGGTATTGCGGTCAACTCCGGCTTCGATCGCCTGAACGGGCGCCTGAACCTGGTGCAGAAAGCCCTGAATGATAAGCTGGAAATACAACTGCTGCTCTCTCAACAGGTAAGTAACAAGGATTACGTTGACTACTTCCCTTTCCTGCTGGCCGGCAGAATCAATCCCACCTTCCCTGTCTATAATGACCAGGGTACCTACCTGCAGCCCGGCGTAGCGGGCTTTGATGAGTTCAATGGCAATCGTATACCGGGTGGTTTCGAGATTGAGAACCCATTAGCCCGTATGGAGCAAATCACGAATGAATCCAGGGACAGGCTAACGCTTGGCAACCTAAAAGTTTTTGTGGAGCCATTTGAAGGTCTTCGGTTTGGCGTGAACACCTCAATCAACAGTTATAACAGCCTCTATGGTTTTTTCCGGCCAAGTACCTGGCGTGCCAATAACAACAACGTGTCCTTCGGGTTCCGCTCCGAAAGAGAAGTTGTTGACCGGTTACTGGAGTTAACCGGGCAATATAACAAAGCGTTTGGTACACATAGCTTTAATGTGCTGGGTGGCTATACCTACCAGAAGCTTTCAAACCAAGGCTTGTTTGCGGCTAACAGAGGATTCCCCGACGTATTCGGGTATAACAACATCGGTACAGGTGATAATCCATTAGACCGGGAAGTAGGTTCGCACCAGTCGGAGGCTATACTGATTGGCTTTATAGGACGTATTAACTATTCTTACAACGACAGGTACCTGCTGACCGCCAACATCCGACGGGATGGCTCTTCGCGATTTGGTGAGAACAATCGTTGGGGTTGGTTTCCGTCACTTTCTGTAGGGTGGCGCCTGAAGGAAGAAGCTTTTTTGCAAGGTGTTGATTTTATCGATGACCTCAAACTGCGCATAGGCTACGGCGTTACAGGTAACCAAGAAGGTATTCCGGATTATGCGGCCCGCCCATTATATGCGCGAAGTGGTACTTATCAATCAGGCGGACAATTCATCGGGGCTTACAGGCCGCTCCAGAATGCCAACCCGGATCTGAAATGGGAGACATCTAAAATGTGGAACGTGGGGCTGGACTTCGCCTTCCTGGGTGGCCGCCTGAATGGATCGCTGGAACTATACGACAAAGACACTGAGGACTTGCTGTTTGAATACCCGATCGCCATTGGTACACGATATGGATCCGAGAACCTGACAGCCGTGGCACCCAACATCCTGGCTAACGTGGGAGAGATCAATAACAGGGGTATTGAACTGGCTCTGGACTACCTGGCCGTAGACGCAGGCGACTTCCAGTGGCGCACACTCATCAACCTGTCGCATAACAAAAATGAGGTTGTCTCGCTCAGTTCAGGCCTGTTCCAGTACGACCCTACCAGCCCCAGAACCTATGGTAGCTTTGGCAGTGGGCAGGGCGGTATAGCAGCACCTGTGGCCCTCTTGGAAGGGCGGCCGGTGGGCCAGTTCTATGGACCGGTTCTGAGAGGCTATGGCACCAGTGATACAGGGGAGCCCATTTATCAGTGGGAAGATTTTGGCGGCGGCGGGAATGACCCCTTCGGTGAGGACCGTACACTGCTGGGAGATGCCAACCCGAACCTGATATTTGGCTGGGGAAACAACTTTACCTATAAAAGCTTCGACCTCAACTTCCTGTTCAGAGGTGCCTTGGGCCACCAGATCGTGAACGGGCCCTATATCTATTCGGCCAACCCGAACCGATTCCCTAGCAACAACGTGGTGGAAGATGCCTTCGGCACCGGTATACCCGAAGGTATATCACCTGCTTTTTATGACCAATGGGTAGAAGATGGCGACTTTGTTCGGCTGGATAACTTCCGCCTCTCTTACCGTCTGCCTACTATCTGGAAATACCTTACCAACGCTTCTGTTTACATTGCCGGTAACAACACCTTTGTTATAACGAATTACCGCGGCATAGACCCTGAGCCAAGACTTGGAACCTCCCGTGATATTTATGGTGGCTCGCAATCAGCAGGGGTACAGCCAGGTGGCGGCGGCGGCGCAGGTGGCGCTAACCTGACTCCTGCAGAAGCCTCTGTCATCAGAAGGGCTGTAGGAGGTACGGATATAAACGCAGGCGATATTCAGGCAGCAGGTTTGTCACCTGGTATAGAACCGCTCTCATTCTACCCAAGAACCCGCACCTTCACCCTTGGAGTTTCTCTGACCTTTTAATAAATGTACAGTTGAACTGTTACAGGTATGATTTATAAACTGATTCTATCATGAGAACATATAAGCGCTTGCAGGTTTTAGCTGTCGCATCCGCACTGGCAACAGGATTTGCTATCCAGGCCTGCACGGATCTTGATTCTGAGATTTTTGATCAGGCAGAGGCCTCTAAATTTCCTCGTACTGAGGCAGAGTTACGCTCCACAGTGGGAGCCACTTATGCTGAACTCCGCGGCTTCCTAGACCCGGTTTTAATCTTTCTCGAGGCAACATCTGATGAATTGGTAGTGCCTACCCGCGGGCCTAACTGGTATGACAATGCTGCCTGGCAGCAGATGGCCAGACATGAATGGACCTCTGTTTCGCCCAGTCAGGTCAACGGGTCGTGGGAATGGGCTTACCGCGTGATAGCCAACGCCAACTTAAATCTGATTACACTATCCACCAGTGAGTTACAAATAGAAGGGAAAGATGTTCTTGTGGCAGAAGTAAGAATGTTGCGCGCCTTTGCCTATTTCTGGCTGTTGGATATGTATGGCAATGTGCCTATCATAACTGAAGAGACCCCTCCAGGAAACCCGCCGCAGAGCTCCCGGGCTGAGGTTTTTGCCTTTGTGGAAAAAGAAATACAGGAGGCATTGCCTACCTTGGAAGAGGGAAACTCTTTGGAGTTATACGGTCGCTTTACAAAGGCAGCTGCCAACACGCTGCTGGCAAAGTTGTACCTGAACGCCGAAGTGTATACAGGTACGCCCAGATGGCAGGACGTGATCACTGCGACGGATGCAGTGATCAACTCACAGGTTGGCTACGGTCTCAACCCAAACTTCCTGAGCAATTTTAAAGTGAATAATGGCAATGACCCGTCAACTTACGCGGAGAATATTTTTACCATTCCTTACGACAGGATCTTGGCAGGAGGAATGAACTGGCAAATGAGAACTTTGCACTATGCTCACGGACCCGTATATGGTCTGAACACCAACCCATGGAATGGATTTGCTACCAGAGCAGAGTTTTATAATTTGTTTTCTGATGACGATGAACGCAAGTCAATGTGGCTGGTAGGGCCACAACGGGATAATACGGGTAATATTATTACGTTTACAGACGTTGTCGATAATCGTAACAAAGAGTTGATTATCACTCCAGAGATTACATCGCTGGAACGGGCTTTTGAAAATGAAGGCGTACGCAGCGTGAAGTATGAGGTGCAGCCTAACAACAGCCGAACAGACCAGGACAACGACTTCGTGGTATTCCGCTATGCGGATGTATTGCTGATGAAAGCGGAGGCTCTGCTAAGAACTGGAAATGCCACAGCTGCGCTTGAATTAGTAAATCAGGTACGGGAACGGGCTGGCGTCAGCGCCCTAGGCTCCATTACCCTGGATGAGTTGTTAAACGAGCGCGGCAGAGAATTTGCCTGGGAAGGCTGGCGCCGAAACGACCTGATCCGCTTTGGCAGGTATACCCAGGACACCTGGCAGTTCAAAACCAACACGGAGCCATTCAGGGCGCTGTTCCCTATTCCCGCTCAGCAGCTGGCCAACAATCCTAACCTGACGCAGAATCCAGGATATTGATCCTGTGCTGAATTACGCAATTTTCCCAAGGTGCGGAATATGTCTGCACCCTGGGAAAATTTAAGTTTTAGCGGTACCCCATTTTCTTGTTTCGACCCCATGAGAATACCTGCATCAGCCACCACCCTTATCCTTGCCACGTGTATCGCCTGTAGCGAAAATTCACGGGAGCAAGAGACTGCGCTGTTCGAAGAAATGCCCCCTTCGGCCACTAATATCAGCTTCATCAATCAGGTGGAAAGTAGTGAGGAGATGAACATCTTCAACTACCGTAATTTCTACAACGGTGGGGGGGTGGCCATCGGCGATGTGAACAACGACGGGCTGGCAGATATCTACCTGACCTCAAACACAGGCCAAAACAAGCTGTACCTGAACAAAGGCAACTTCATCTTTGAAGACGTCACCGCCGAGTCCGGCGTAGCAGGAAACCAGGCATGGAGCACAGGCGTGACCATGGCTGATGTGAACGGCGACGGGCTGCTGGACATCTATGTCTGCAATGCGGGTGAGGTGAATGGGGATAACCGTAAGAACGAGTTGTTTGTTAATACCGGCATCTCGGATAAAGGGGTGCCCGCTTTCTCTGAGCAAGCCGCCGCCTACGGGCTCGATGATGAAGGCTACTCTTCCCACGCCACTTTTTTTGACTATGACCGCGACGGTGACCTGGATGTCTATCTGTTAAATAACAGCTCTTACCCGGTCAGCCACCTGGGGTTTACAAATCTGCGGGAGCAGCGCAACAGACTGGGGGGAGACAAGCTGCTCCGAAACGACAATGGCCGTTTTACGGATGTAAGTGAGGAGGCCGGTATTTATGGTAGCCTGATAGGCTTCGGGCTGGGGATCACCATTGGTGATGTGAACAACGACAACTGGCTGGATATCTTTATCTCCAACGATTTTTACGAGCGGGACTACCTCTACATCAACAATCAGGACGGCACATTTACCGAGGCCAGTAAGGAATGGATGCCCCATGAAAGTCTTTCCTCTATGGGGGCAGACATTGCAGACCTGACAAACAGCGGCAACCTGGACATCTTCGTGACAGATATGCTGCCTGCTGATGATGTGAGGCTGAAGCTAACCTCTTCGTACGAGAACTATGACCTGCAGCAGATCAAGCTGGCCCGCGACTTCCATGTCCAGTACATGATGAACACGCTTCATCTCAACAACGGAGACAACACCTTTAGCGAGGTAGCCCGGCTGGCCGGAGTGCATGCGACAGACTGGAGCTGGGGTGCGCTGATCTTTGACATGGACAACGATGGCCTGAAAGACATTTTCGTAGCCAATGGCATTTACAAAGACCTGACGGATCAGGACTTTGTAAACTTCCTTGGCAGTGAGGAAACCATGCGTAAAGCGGCAGAAGGCGGCGGTGGGTACAGCTACAACAAGGGGCTGATCGATAAGATGACCTCCACGCCTATCCCTAACTACGCTTTCCGGAACCAGGGGAACCTGCAGTTTGTGAACCACGCTGGCGTGTGGGGTTTGGGCGCGCCCGGCTTCTCCAACGGGGCCGCCTACGGGGATCTGGACAACGATGGGGACCTGGACCTGGTAGTGAATAACGTGAACATGCCGGTCTCCATTTACCGGAACAAAGCCACAGAAACGCTTAAACATCATTTCCTCCGCGTAAAGCTGAAAGGGGGGCAGGCAAATTTGCATGGGATAGGCGCCAAGGTGTACGTGCACCAGCCTCAGAGAACATTATACCTGCAGCAGATGCCCAATCGCGGGTTTGAATCATCTGTAGATTTGACGCTTGTGTTTGGGCTGGGGAAAGAGGCGCAGATCGACTCGGTCCGGGTAATCTGGCCGGACGACAAGATGCAGGTGCTGCAACAGGTAAAGGCGGATCAGGACCTCTTGTTGGATTACGGGCAGGCAGACCAGCTACACATACCGGAAGCACTTATCCCGGACAAGCCTTTTTATGATGCTACCAACGCCCTAAAGCTGGAGTACGTGCACCAGGAAAGCAGGTTTGTGGACTACAACCGAGACGGGCTGCTAAAGCAGATGCTCTCTACCCAAGGCCCCGCACTGGCAACGGGCGATGTGAATGGCGATGGGCTGGTGGATGTATACTTAGGCGGAGCGGCAGGAGGAACCAAGAAACTGTTTCTGCAGCAGAAGAGCGGTACTTTCGTGGAGAGCAGCTGCCAGGTTTTCGAAGAAGACAAGGATTCTGAGGACGTAGCCGCTCTGTTTTTTGACGCGGATGGGGATGGAGATCTGGACCTGATCGTGGTGACGGGCAGCAATGAGTTTATGCCTGGGGCACCCCAGCTGCTGGACAGATTCTACATCAACGACGGGAAAGGGAATTTTACCAAAGAGGACCGGCTGCCCAACCTGGAGACCAATGCTTCCTGCGTAGCAGCCGCGGATTTCGACATGGACGGCGACATAGACCTGTTTGTGGGTGGCCGCATGATTCCGGGCAGTTACGGCTATGATCCGCCCAGCTATCTGTATGTGAACGACGGAAGCGGCAACTTTAAGAACTACACCAAGCGGTACCTGCCGTCCAATGAGTTGGGCATGATCACGGATGCGGTCTGGGCTGACGTAAACGGAGACAAATACCCGGAGCTTATCCTGGTGGGAGACTGGATGCCGGTCACTGTATTCCTGAATGAGAAAGGGCAGAAGCTCAACTCTAAGACCGAAGTGCCTAACTCAGCCGGGTGGTGGAATACCATTAAGGCTGCCGACCTGGACGGAGATGGAGACACCGATTTTATACTTGGAAACCTGGGCAGGAACAGCCGGATGGCAGCCAGCCTGAAGCAGCCCGTTGAACTGTACGTCCACGATTTTGAGGGTAACGGCACGGTGGAGCAAATCATCAACTGCTATGCAGAAGATGGCAAGGCTTACCCGATGGTACTGAAGCAGGATCTGCAAAAGCGGGTGCCCAGTATCAAGAGGAGGTTTGTAAAACACCAGGATTATGCCGGCAAACAGCTTCATGAGGTGCTGCCGGAGGAGGAGTTGAGGGAGGCCGTGGTAAAAAAGGTGGTTAACCCCAATTCATCCCTTCTGATAAACCAGGGCAATAGGAATTTCTCGCTGGAAGCGCTGCCTGTAGAAGTACAGTTCTCCTCCATACATGCAATCGAAACAGTAGATTATAACCAGGACGGGCATCTGGATGTGCTGCTGGCCGGCAATTTTTACGATGTGCTGCCGGAGATTGGGCAGTACGATGCCAACTATGGCCTGCTGCTGGAAGGCAGAGGCAACGGCCGGTTTGAGGTGAGAAAGCCGAAAGAGACTGGTTTTTTCTCCAAAGGGCAGGTGCGCCGGATGCGGCAGGTGGTCGGGGCTAACGGAGAGGTTTATTTCCTCCTGGCCAAGAATAATGCTCCGCTGCAGGTTTTTGGCCTTCAAAACAAGTGGCGTAAAATAGCAGCCCGATAAGGGCGTGCCGGTAGTTGTTTAGTTTGTCAGCCCATGAAACACACTCCCATGATAACCAAGCATATTAACCAGCTGCTCACTATAGCAGGGATTGCAGTTACGGTATCATTCTCACTTTCAGGCTGCCAGACCCGGGCGGCCGATGGGGAACGTGCGCTCTTTGTAGCGCTGGATTCTACGCAAACCCACATCAGCTTCGTGAACCAGGTGCAGGACACGGACAAGCTGAACATCCTAAGCTACCTGTATTTTTATAATGGCGCCGGCGTAGCTGCCGGAGACGTGAACAACGACGGGTTGGTGGATCTGTTCTTTGTCTCGAACCAGGGCAGAAACAAGCTGTACCTGAACAAAGGAAACTTTACGTTTGAGGACATTTCTGAAACAGCCGGTATCGAGGGCTATTCTGATTGGCAAACGGGCGTGGCGATGGCCGATGTGAACGGCGACGGGCTGCTGGACATCTATGTATGTGCGGTGAGCGATTATAAGGGCATGGAAGGCGCCAATGAGCTATACATTAACAACGGGGCCGGCGCGGACGGCAAAGTGACCTTCACCGAGAGAGCCGCTGACTACGGCCTGGATTTCACAGGTTTCTCTACGCAGGCGGCCTTTTTCGACTATGACCGCGACGGGGACCTGGATGTATACCTGCTCAACCATGCCGTGCATACTTCCCGGAGCTACGACCGCGTAAGCACCCGGAACCTCCGCAGCAACGAAGCGGGTGACATCCTATTCGAAAACCAGCTGATCGCTCCCGATGGGGAGGCTGCAGCAGGAGAGGCTGTCAGATTTAAGGACGTAAGCGAGCAGGCAGGCATATACGGTGCCGCGATGGGTTATGGACTGGGCGTAGTGGTGGCCGATATGAACAACGACGGCTGGGACGATATCTATGTGTCCAACGATTTCCATGAAGACGATTACTATTACCTCAATAATGGAGATGGCACCTTCACGGAGAGCGTAAAGGAGCATTTCCAGCACCTGAGCCGGTTCTCAATGGGCTGCGACGCCGCCGATATGAACAACGATGGCTACCCGGATCTGATGACACTGGATATGTACCCGGAAGATGAAGTGGTGGAGAAAACCTCGATGGGAGAGGACCCGCTGGATATTTTCCTGTATAAACTGCAGTTCGGGTATTTTAACCAGTACAGCCGTAACTGCCTGCAGTTGAGCCATGGGGGGGAGAAGTTCTCCGACATCGGGTTAATGGCCGGTGTAGCGGCCACCGACTGGAGCTGGAGCACCCTGCTGGCCGACTACGACAACGATGGCATCAAAGATATCTTTATTACAAACGGTATTGTGCGCCGGCCTAACAACATGGATTATATCAAGTTTGCCTCCTCCGACTCCATGCTACATGCCTCTACAATATCGAAGTCACTGGATCAGAAAGGCATCAGCATGATGCCGGACGGGAAAGTGCACAACTACCTCTACAAAGGAACTGAGAGTTTGCGCTTCCAGGACAAATCCCTGACATGGGGCTTCGCGGAGCCAACCGTGTCAAACGGGGCCGTTTATGCCGATCTGGACAATGATGGCCACCTGGAACTGATCACCAACAACATCAACCAACCTGCCGGCATTTACAGGAACAACGGCAATGAGCTAAACAGCAACAACTATCTTAAAGTGCAGCTAAGAGGAGCTAAGCCGAACGCCTTCGGCTATGGTGCCAAAGTGCTGCTCAAGGGCAAGGAAGGGATACAGGTACAGCAGCTGATGCCTACACGCGGTTTCATGTCTTCTGTGGAGCCCGTACTGAACTTTGGGCTTGGCAAGCAGGATGTTGTCGATACGTTGGTCGTGATCTGGGGGAACCAACAGGTCGAGCTGCGAACAAATATACAGGCCAACACAACTCTGGTGCTCGAGCAGTCAGCTGCCCGGGAAGAGGCCCATGTCTATTACAGTCACTTCGCCCCAAAGCACGAGCCACTGTACGAAGATGTGACAAGCGCCTACCAGTTAAACTTCACGCACCAGGAGAACAACTACCTCGAGTTTTACCGGGAAAGCCTGATCCCCTTCCAAACCTCTACGGAAGGACCTAAGATAGCTGTTGCGGATGTGAACGGGGACGGGCTGGATGATTTTTACGTGGGGGGAGCCAAGTGGCAGGCCGGCTCGCTTTTTATGCAGCAGCCGGACGGACGGTTTGTTCTTTCTAATCAGGCGCTTTTCCAGGCAGATTCGGTGTATGAGGATGTAGACGCCATCTTCTTTGACGCCAACAACGACAGTTATCCGGACCTGTACGTGGTAAGCGGCGGGAATGAGTTTTATGGCGAGATGAAGGAGCAGTTCGACCGGCTTTACCTCAACGACGGAAAAGGAAACTTTACCCGAAGCAAGGGCTTGCCTCCCATGTATGATAACAAGAGCTGCGTCAGGGCCTTTGACTTTGACAGCGACGGGGACCTGGACCTGTTCGTGGGAGGCAGGGTGCTTGCATACCAGTACGGCCGTTCGCCCAGCTCCTACCTGCTCATTAACGACGGAAAAGGCAATTTCTCGGACAGAACGGATGAACTGGCCCCCGGGCTCCGCCTGGCAGGTATGGTGACAGACGCCACATGGTTTGACTATGACCAGGACGGCGATGCTGATCTGGTGGTGGTAGGGGACTGGATGCCGGTAACGGTCTTTGAAAACCAGGGCAGCAAGCTGGTGAAAGTAACTGACCAGGAAGAGCTGAACCAGTATGTAGGCTTCTGGCAAACGGTGAAAGCGGCAGATTTTGACAACGACGGGGACCTGGACCTTATAGTGGGCAACCTCGGCACCAATACGAAGTTCAGGAAGAGGGAGGATACCGCCCTCAGAATGTATGTCAAGGATATCGACGGTAACGAAACACTGGACCACATCCTAGCCTACCGCCTGCACAACGACTGGTACCCTGTGGCCACAAAAGATGAGCTGGGGAAGCAAATCCCGCTTATCAACAAGAAGTTTACTACCTATAATGGGTATGCTGGCAAAACAATAGATGCGCTTTTCGACAAAGGGGAGCTTGAAGGCGCCCAGGTACTGGAGGTGAACACATTTGAGTCGTTATACCTGGAGAACAGGGGCGATGGTACCTTCAAAAAGCACCTGCTGCCCCGGGAGGCGCAGGTCTCCAAAATCTTCTCTTTTTATGTGGAGGATGTGAACCACGACGGGCATCTGGATATCCTGGCCGGCGGGAATTATTATGGGGTGAGCACTTACCAGGGCAGGTACGATGGCAGCTATGGCGTGCTGTTGGCGGGCGATGGCAAAGGGGGCTTCAGGGCAATACCTGCCACCGAGAGCCGGTTCCTGCTGCAGGGCGAGGTGCGCGATATCAAAAAACTGAAGACGGGGAAAGGGGAGCTGATGCTGGTGGCGCGCAACAAGCTGCCCTTGCAGCTCCTCAGGAAGCTGGAACCGGGTTCTGCGGGAGAGTATCTGGCAGCAGGCAGCAAAGCAGAGCGGTCTGTCGGGGGTAACCTTAACCGCAACTAGCCGCGGAGCAGTTTATTAGTTGCAACGGTTTTCCTAAATTCATCAACATAAATCTGAAGGCAATGAAGAAGCCCTTTACACTTGTTAGCCTCCTTTTACTTGTTTGGGGAGTTGTGGCCGGCTGCCAGGACAAAAACGCAGACTACAGCCGGGCTGCTGCTAATCCTGAGTTCGTGCACCAGTCGGTTAACAAGCTGACCGATATCATCATGCACGATATTTTCTCCCCGCCCGTTGCCAGCAGAATCTATACTTACCCTCAGATAGCCGCCTATGAGGTGCTGCTGCATGATTACCCGGCCTATCAGTCGCTGGAAGGGCAGCTGAATGGCTTTAAAGGTATACCGCAGCCCACCCCCGATTCGGTATACTGTTTTCCGCTGGCCAGCCTGCATGCCTTCCTGACGGTGAGCCGCAGCCTTATTTTTTCCTCCGACATGTTCGACGCCTATGAAGCGCAGCTTTATAAGCAATACAGGGAAATGAGGGTGCCGAAGGATGTATTCAACCGATCGCTGCGGTATGGCCAGGCAGCAGCAAAAAGTATTCTGGCTTATGCGGCAGAGGATGGCTACAAGCAGACCAGGGGCTACCGCCACACGGTGTCTCAGGCCCCCGGCCGCTGGGTGCCGACGCCCCCGGCTTACATGGATGCCGTGGAGCCCTTCTGGTCTAGGATTCGACCTTTTGTACTGGACTCCAGCAGCCAGTTTGCACCCGGAACAGCAGTTGCATTCGACACCGATAAGGAAAGCGACTTTTACAAAGATGTACTTGCTGTTTACGAAGCTACCAGCAACCTGACGGAGGAGCAGCGGCAGATTGCAAGTTTCTGGGACTGCAACCCCTTTGTGATGCATACCACAGGGCATGTGATGTATGCCACCAAGAAGATCACCCCGGGCGGACACTGGCTGGGTATCGCGGGCATCGCATCGCGGAAGGCAAAGGCTGACATGATGCAAACCCTGGAGACGTACCTGCGGGTATCTGTTTCGCTGGCCGACGGGTTTATCAGTTGCTGGGATGAAAAATACCGGAGTGACTGCATACGGCCGGAAACAGCCATTAACATGCTGCTTGACGAGAAGTGGGTACCGTTACTGCAAACGCCCCCTTTCCCGGAGTACCCCAGCGGGCATAGTGTGATCTCCAACGCCGCCGCCGTTGTCCTGACCGATCTGTACGGCCCTTCCTTCCAGTATATAGACTCTACAGAGGTTGCTTTCGGCTTGCCTGCCAGAGCCTTCAATTCCTTTGAGGAAGCCGCCGAGGAGGCAGCGATCAGCCGCTTGTACGGGGGCATCCACTTTATGCCGGCTATCGTGAACGGGGCGATGCAGGGCAAAGAAGTCGGTGCTCATGTGGTTTCAAGGATCAGAACACGAAAGGAGGCTGTGGCAATTAAAGAGTAAGGGATTCACCATAACAGCGCTTATTTATATGTTGCAAGGGGCCAGCCTACTATTTGGGCATTAAAAAACCGGGGTGCCCGATCGTTTGCAAGTATAAGTATAGCGTTTTCGTAATGTTGATAATCCCGTGGGCAACTTGTAGATAAAGCTTTGTTAAAATAGCTTACTTTTGTGGCCCTTATATTTAAAAGTACAGAATTACCATGCACATCGCGATAGTGGGCAACATTGGCGCCGGCAAAACCACGCTGGCCACCAAGCTGGCTCAGCACTTTAACTGGGATTTATACCTGGAGGCAGTAGACAATAACCCCTACCTGAAGGATTTTTATGAGGACATGGAGCGTTGGGCCTTCCATCTGCAGGTTTACTTCCTGAACAGCCGCTTTAACCAGGTGCAGCAGATACAGGCCGCCAGCAAAGATGTTATCCAGGACCGCACCATCTACGAGGATGCCCACATCTTCGCCAAAAACCTGCACCAGTCGGGCCTGATGAGCACCCGCGACTACGAGAACTACCACGCCCTGTTCCAGTCGATGATCAGCATGGTGAAGGCGCCCGATCTGATGATCTACCTGAAGGCCGACTTGCCGAAACTCATCGGCCAGATAGAGAAGCGCAACCGCGACTACGAGAACAACATCAGCATTAACTACCTGCGCAACCTGAACGAGCACTACAACACCTGGATGGGTAACTATGACCTGGGCAAGCTGCTGGTGGTAGACGTCAACAACTTGGACTTTGTAGCCAACCCCGAGGATTTAGGCGTGATTATCGAGAAGATCCAGCGCGAGCTGTTTGGCCTGTTTTAGGGAATGTTTTATACTTGTTTATACTTTGGGAAAGGGAGGCAGCTGCGGTTGCTTCCCTTTTTCTTTTAGTGCCAAGTCCTTCACATGGCTGGATGTGAGTCCCAGCCATCTCTTAAGTAGGGGAGGGAGTTTGGTAGAACCGGATCCAACCACCCCTGGCCCCTCCTTGTCTAAGGAGGGGAATTTATACTTACTCCTTTACCTGTCATCTCGAGCAGCGCGAGAGATCTATCTGGGATTCTAATCAGATCTCTCCCGAAGGTCGAGATGACAGTAGAAACCGTGGCTATAGAACCTATCCCAGCCTTTGGGTTGAGCGCCTTCTAGATTTCTGGTTTCGCTTCAGCGAAATTGCGACCGAAGGGTAGCAAAGGAAATGTAGACAGCGCGATGCCCGAAGGCGAGGCCTCCCGGCCTTGAGGGCACCAATGCCCGAGATGAAACGAGCCGCTTGTGGGGCTGGAGGATGAACGGCAGTTAGAAAGAATAGCTTAGTTCAAATAGAAGGAAGCAATGGCTATGAAAGTATAGCCAAAGTATAAAAGTATAGCCAAAGTATAAGGTATCGCCTAAGTATAGGGTACATTCAAAGTTGCTTTGAAACTGGTATCAGTAAACATCTTGAGAAAGTATAACCGAAGAACAACCCCTCCATTGTCGTAAACCCAAAAAACATTATCTTCATCATCAAACTAATCCTAAACTAACCCCATGAAACCACGCCACATACTTTTCGCCTCGGCCATAGCCGCAGCTACCTTTGGCTGCAGCGGCAACAGCTCCGAAACCACCGAGGCCACAACTGAGACTTCTGCCTCAGACGAACTGCAGCGGAAGCTGGATGCCTATACAACCGTGCGCCTTACCTCAGACCTGAGCCACCTGAGTGAGAACGAGAAAAAGATGATCCCGCTGCTGATCGAGGCGTCGGACATCATGAACGGCCTGTTCTGGTATGAAGCGTACGGCAAGGGTGATTCGCTGCTGGCCGCGCTGAACAACGAGGCTGCCCGAAAGTATGTGAAGATAAACTATGGCCCTTGGGACCGCCTGAACAACAACGAGCCGTTTATACCCGGGGTAGGGCCGAAGCCGGACGGCGCCAATTTTTACCCGACCGATATGACGAAGGAGGAGTTCGAGCAAGCCAACCTCCCCGACAAAGCCAGCCAGTATACGCTCCTGCGCCGTGATGCGGGAGGCAAGCTGATCACAGTGCCCTACCATGTGGAGTTTAAGGAACAGGTGCAGCGCGTGTCGGACCTGTTGAAGCAGGCTGCTGCCCTGGCCGAGGACGCCGGCCTGAAAAAATACCTGACCCTGCGTGCTGAGGCCATGCTGAACGACAACTACCAGCCATCCGACCTGGCATGGATGGACATGAAAACAAATAAGCTGGACATCGTGATTGGCCCGATTGAGACGTATGAGGACAAGCTCTTCGGTTACAAAGCGGCCCACGAGGCCTACGTGCTGGTGAAGGATATGGAGTGGAGCGATCGGCTGTCCAAGTATGCTGCCTTCCTGCCAGAGCTCCAGCGTGGCCTGCCTGTTGCGGCACAGTATAAAACCGAAAGCCCCGGCACCGACTCCGACCTGAACGCCTACGACGTAGTATACTATGCCGGCGACAGCAATGCGGGCAGCAAGACCATCGCCATTAACCTGCCCAACGACGAGGAAGTGCAGCTGAAGAAGGGCACACGTCGCCTGCAGCTCAAGAACGCCATGCAAGCCAAGTTCGACAAGATCATGGAGCCGATTGCGGACGAACTGATTGCAGAGGATCAGCAGCAGTACGTAACCTTCGATGCCTTTTTTGCCAACACCATGTTCCATGAGGTGGCGCATGGGTTGGGCATCAAGAACACCATCAATAAAAAAGGCACGGTGCGCGAGGCTCTGAAAGAGCATGCCTCCGCGCTGGAAGAAGGCAAAGCCGATATCTTGGGGCTGTACATGATCACGCAGCTGCACGAGAAGGGCGAGGTAGAAGGTGACCTGAAGGAGTATTATACTACTTTCCTGGCTGGTATTTTCCGTTCGGTTAGGTTTGGGGCAGCCAGTGCCCATGGCAAGGCGAACATGGTGCGTTTCAATTTCTTTAAAGACAACGGCGCCTTTGAGCGGGACGAGGCAACGGGCAAGTACAGCGTGAACTACGACAAGATGCGTGAGGCCATGAATAAGCTGTCGGAGAAGATACTGACGCTGCAGGGCAACGGCGATTATGCAGGTGTGGGTACACTGCTGAATGAGCAGGGCCAGATCAGTCCGCAGCTTCAGGCTGACCTGGACCGCCTGGCCAAAGCGAACATACCCGTAGACATTGTTTTCGAACAGGGCGCCGAGGTGCTAGGGCTGGAGTAAGAATCAGCCCAACCTTTAAATACTGTTTGCGAAGTATGAACCTGCCGGCTGCACTTGTGCTGTAATCGCAGCTTGTACCCTGGCACAGGCCCTTCACTACAGGGAGGGTAACAGACCTAAGTAGCAAAGTATAAACGAGCCCAGCTGCAAGTCGGGCTCGTTTTGTTTTAAGGCGTGATGAATTTGTTTATACTATATGAGTATAAAGTATAACTTATGGTTTAACCTCTCAACAAGACTGCCGGAAAGATTTAATTGTAGCAGTGCCAGCCATACTTCTGAGGGGTTACGTGTAAAAAAGAAGTAAACAAACCTCCTTTTTTAGTGAAGCAGCCATTTTTTGGACAGAAGCTAAGTAAAGATTGAGAATCTCAAAAACTTAAACAATGGGGAAAGAGTATGTTATGGTTGTTTAATTTATTACTAACCAAATACTTAAAATTATCCAGTACCAGCCATGAAGAGTTTCTATGACTTTAACAGAAGTAGCCCGGAGGAGCGCCAGCAGCAATACAAGTACTACCCCGAGATGGCACTTTTTCACATCGCGCTCCGGGAGGAGCTAGGGGAAGATGAGTATAATGCCTTCTACCGCGCTGAGCAGGAAGCAGCGCAAAAACGCTCCATTACACCAATGTCTCACCAAACTTCCAGAAAATGGGTAACCGTGTAATGCAACGCCAGCATACCATGTGAGGAGGCAAGCTGTAACAGAACAGTTTGCCTCTTTTCTTTTCTGAAAACCTATTCTACTCCAGAAACCCGATACACTCCTACTGAGTCCACAGGGGCCACAGATAGGTACCAAGGGAGTTGGTACGAATAAGAGTTATAAAACCTGGCAAAATGTGCAGTAGTGAAGAAGTTCAGCAAGGTGGGGGAGTAGATTATAATTTCCTCTTTCTCTAGCACAATGTTATCCGATACTTTCTGCTTTGCGATGACTTCAGGAATAACGAAATAATCTCCCGCTTGAGGAGCAGATACATCGTACTCATAAAACACCATGCCAGCCTTTTTGCTGTACCACTGCCATCCCCAGTGTCCTGTAGTCCATACTTTGCTGTTTGTAGGCACATGCATTAGAGCCATCGGAACAGCTTTTCTGTAAAAATCTGCATAAACCCAGTCGGAAATCCCTAGTGCCAGACCCAAAAAGCAGGTGAGACCAATTGATGCTTTAGTGGCCTTAGGCAATGTATTCCTATAGACGTATCCACCAAGTATAATAAACGGTGGGAGAAGCAGGAGCACGTGTCTTGTTGCCATAAATGGTGAATAGATCAGAATAAATGCACCCATCGCTAATCCCCACAGAAACACTATTACTGCCTTCCTATCAGGAACCATTCTTCTTGCAGCAAAGAAAAACAGGATGATAACAAGTAAACCGTTGTATGCAAATATGGCCCAAAGCAGGCTATAGGGAATAGATCTCACCACGGGCCCATATACCATGACATAGGCAGCCACCACAAGTATGGCAACACTGATAGCTAGCGCTATTACTATCCTTTTCTTTTCCGTGCTCTGGAAGGCGCTGATAAACATAAGTGAAAAAGGCGCAACTCCTCCTACTGTGAGTATAAATGCAATGAAGTTATTACTAATGAGGCTCAGGGTAATATCATTTCTAGGTCTCCCTAGCATGTGTGAACTGCCAAACTCCATATAGTTTAAACCTGCCCAGGCAAGTAACGCAACCACTGGGATTAGGAGTGCCTTTACTAAGTGAGGCTTCCTTTTTTCGAATATTGCATATACCAGTACCAGCAGGAGGGGCAGTAATGAATATTTTAAGAGCAGACCGATCGTAAGTATAATAGAAGCCAGGTAAACATTTCTTGCTTCATTTGCCTCATTTGCTTCATCTGCCTGCACAAGAAGGTAAATGAAGATGATAGATAAGCACAGGATTGGGATATCTATCATTAGGTTTTGATTTACTAAAAACGCAGGTCCGAGGGCCAGAAAGCATGTGCCTATCAATGCAAAATCCTTTTGGAAGAGGCATAGTAGCCTGTAAAAATAGATAATGGCAAGAAGGCTGAACACGCCTTGTGCGAGGTGCAAGGGGATTTCGGAGAAGCCAAAAACAGCCCCTACCGTAGCTATGAAATAGAAGTACCCAGGAGGTTGATTGAAGTGGAAAATTGGCTCACTGATGTTATACCAGTTAATTTTTCCCGACATCGGTTGGAGTGGGTTGAGCTTAATCCACTCAGCTGCCTCTAAGTGGAAAACGTCATCTATGTGAAATGCTTTGTTCACATTGATAGCAGTTGCAAGCGCCCAAAAAACTAAAAGGGCAATATAGGGGGAAGTATTAAGAGTCTTTGCGACTCTCCTTGATATACTCATTGTGTTCAGAGGGTGGAGTTTGTTATTGAAGCTTTCATACCTGCTGCAGCACCAGCTCGGCGCCCTCCTCGCCAACCAGGGAGCCGATAGCCACGCCCATCCCTCCTAATCGCACGGCGCAACTTACCCGGTCTGTTACCTTCTTTATCAGCGTGGTTTTGGCGTTACCCGTGCCCAGGCCCATAATGCCGCTCCAGCGCTGCTCTACCTCGAAAGGCGTTTCCGGAAGTATAACCTCATGCAGCAGCTGCTCCAATCGTTGCTGAATCAGCTCCGTTAGCCCTAGTTCTATGGTGGTTTCCTCCTCGAACGCCAGGTTGCGGGCACCGCCGAAGAGCACCCTGTTGCCGATGTTGCGGAAGTAATAATAGCCTTTGTCGTAGTGGAAGGTGCCTTTAAACTTTAGGTTGCTGATGGGCTTTGTGATGAGCACCTGCGCACGGGCGGGCTGTACCTGCAGTTGGGGCAGCAATTTTTGGGCAAAGCCATTGGTGGCCACCAGCACAGCGCGGGCCTTCAGGTATATACCCTGCGCGGTGGTTGCCAGCACGTCCTGAGCATTCTCCTGCAGCGCCTGCACCTCCAGCCCGTTGAGCACCAGCACCCCCATACTTTGTACTTTCTGCGTGAGGGCCAGAATCATCTTACCGGTGTCTATCTGGCCTTCGGCGGTGCTCAGCAGCAGGTGCTGCACGCCTTTAAAACCGAATTGGCCGATTTTCCCATCCGCCCGTTGAAATATCTCCGGCTCGTTGAGTATACTTTGCAGCTGCCGGTTCAGGTAGGGGAGTTGGTCCAGACAAGCCTCGTACACTTCCTGCTGCTGCGGCTCGAACAGCTCATAACCTCCCCACCGGTGGTAGTCCAGGGTCGTGTCGCCGAGGTTTTGGCGCAGGCGCTGCAGGCCTCTCCAGCGGCGCTCCACCAGCCCGAAAACCTCCTCCTCGGAGTGGTGCTCCAGGTCGTCCAACAGCTCGGAGGGACTGCCGAAGCAGGCAAAGCCCGCGTTCTTGGAGCTGGCCCCGGTTGGCAGCAGGCCACGCTCCGCCACGAGCACCTTTAGTTGCGGCTGCTGCTGTTTCAGGTGCAGGGCCGCGTTCAGCCCCACAATGCCACTGCCAATGATGAGTACATCAATGTGGTTAAAGTAGGTTTCCTGTTCCCAAAAACTTAGTTGCATAGGCTAATTGTCTGTCCGGAAGTAGGGGTGATTGTAGTGGCGGGCCTCCTGCTCGCCTATCAGTTCATAGCTTGTAAGCATTATCTCGCGCTCGCCGCTGTTCATGGCTTTTACAAAAACGCCCTCAGGTGTCTCGTAAATGGCATAGTTGTGCTGCCCGAACGGGTAAAGGTTGTTGCTGCGCAGAATCTGTGCCTGCGTAAGGTCTACCTGCCGCCCGTTGGTGGTGGTAACGATGTATCTGCTTTTATCCATGTTTCTTCTAGTATGCGGCTTAGTATAGCACTTACTTCATCTGCCTGGCGCAGCACCATCAGATGCCCGCCGTTTTTCACTTTAATGATATCAGGTCTGTCGTAGAGCGGCAGGATGAGGTCTTTGGTGCCGTGTATCTGCACCAGCCCTGGCAGCACCTCCTCCTGCGGCCACTCCAGCAGCTGCCCCAGCGACCAGCGCAGCACCTTCTCGTCTATCTCCAGGATGGCCCTTTTCAGCAATTGCTTCTCTGGCTTGGATTGCGCCCCGAAGAACAGCGGTGCCAGCGGGTGTATACTTTGCATGAGCTTTAGAGGCATCCAGCGGTGCAGGTGCGTTTTGCCCACCAGGCGGTAAATGGCAGGCAGGGCGTGGTGCGTTGCCATGCTGGAGAGGAGGATGGTCTTGCGCGGCTTGAGGATCTTGCTCAGCTCTATAGCCACCAGCCCGCCGTAAGACATGCCCACCAGAATCGGATCGGGGTCGGTGATCTGGTCTAAAAGCCGGAGCACATACTCGTGCAGGGGCTCATCGATGTGCTTCGGCGCTACCCATTCCACATACTGCTGCGGTATGTACTCGGGCAGCTTCAGGTACTGGAACATGCGCCAATCAGCCCCCAGCCCACTGATAAAGTATGCTTTGCTCATGGTATGCTTGTAGGGGAGAAAGATACCTGTTTTTTGGCAGAAGGAACAGTTTGGGGTGGCTTTTATACTTTGCTAATACCTTATTCCATGGTTGCCAGCTCATGACCCAGAAACCGCAGCGCATCCTGCACCGTCTCCTGAGGCAGCTCTTCCATGGGGATGTGGCCGGCGCCGGGGTAGGTGATGAGTTGGGCGTCCTTTATACTTTCCTGGAAGCGTGCCGCATCGGCAACCGGTACCCAGGCATCGGCCTCGCCCCAAAGTATAAGCGTAGGCGCCTGCACCCGTGCCAGCTTATACAGGTTGTCTGCGTCCAGCGTGTTCATGCGGGCGATGAAGGCTTCCCGGTTGCCCTCGCGCAGCAGCATGTCGTGGCTCAGGGAAATGGCCTGATCGCTTAGCTTGCTGTCGTCGCCGTATACTTCGCGCAGGCTCTGGGCTACTATAAAGCGCGGCGTGATATACCTGAGCGAGTGCCTGAGCAGCGGCGTCTGGGCCATCCGGAAGGGCATGGAGATGCGTTTGTCGTTGGCGTTGGTGACGCCCGTCGGGGCTATCAGTATCAGTTTCTGCACCCGCCCGGGGTGGTTGGCGGCAAAGTCGAAGGCTATCTGCCCGCCCAGGGAGCTGCCCGCCAGGTGGGCCTTCTCAATGCCAAGGCTGTCGAGGAAATGCAGTAGCAGGCCGGAGTAGTAATCGATGGTGTAGGTATCGGTGGCGTTTGGGCCGGTGAGGCCAAAGCCGGGCAGGTCGAGGCGCAGCACGCGGTGGCTTTTGCTAAGCTCAGAGGCCCAGCCGTCCCAGGTGTTCAGCGAGGCAGCCGTACCGTGCAGCAGCACTATCGGCATTCCCCGGCCCTCGTCGCGGTAGTGCAGGGTAGCGCCGGCCATGCTTTTATACTTGGAGGCCGGGTGTTTATACTTTGCCTCCAGTTCCCCGGCAGGTATGTCGGCACGTATCAGAAGCGAAGTGGCAGCCACCAGCACCAGTACAGCGGCAACGGTTACGCGTTTTGCTCTGGGAGTCATAGTTTCAGGATATCAGAACGATGCGAAGTATAAATTTATACTTTAAAAGTATAACAAAGATGAGCTGCGTATACTTTATTTACCTGATAAGGAAGAACCATGATTATATCAACACAAAAGCACCAACGGCCTGTGCTGCTGGTGCTTTTGTGTTGATATCCCAAACACCTACTTGTCCAAATCGACACGCGGCTGCTTGCGGGCCTCCCGTGCGTGCAGCGTGTCCGATTTCCAGACAGCCGACCAGCCCCCGCCGTAGGTGTCTTCTATTTTGCCCTTCACAAAGCTTAGGCCTGTTACCAGTGCGCCCACTACCATGCTGTTAACCGTGGCCGCGGTATTGTCGAAGCCCAGCACCCAGGGCGCCAGCAGCAGCCAGAGCCCCAGCGGCACGTTATAAAGGCGCACCACGCGCGTCGCCTCCCACCACGAGATGATGGCAAAGCTGGCGATCACGGGTCCCAGGATGTGCTCGTTGTCGGTGATGGTTTTAGCATCGGCGTAACCGAGCATGGCGGCAGAAGCCATCAGCCAGATGCCAAGTATTGCGTTAATTACCTGTGCCCACATCGTTTTATATGTTTAGATAACTCTTCCCTGTACCTCCTTATACCCCCAAAAGGCTTTCCACATCGATACTTTGGCGTCTTTTACCCGCTTCATGTACTGCAGGCTGGCCAGCATCTCGTCCATGGCCGGGCCAATCATTACCACCGATATTAGCGCCGTAACCAGGCAAAGGGTGCACCAGGCATCGTAGAGCACCGGTTGCAGCACCACCAGCAGCACGCTGATAAATCCAAGCGGACCAACGGCCAGACCAAAGGCAATTACAATCCAGGGCATCCTGCGCCACCTCCGGGTACCCCCGATAATACCTGCCAGCGCATCCACCAGGTACCCCAGGGCCCCGAGCGCGCCATCCGGAATGGGCAGTATCTGAGAGGTTTCGGAGGTGAGAATTTTCCGGCTGCCATTGCCAAAAAACGGTTCCCAGACCGTGTCTATCACTTTCAGCTGGAACAGGGCCAGGTAAGTGGCAATGGCAAAACCTACCATCGCCGCAATCACAATGGGCATGCGTTGGCCCCAGGAGGCTGGGTTATAGCTCCACCCGGGCGGAATACCTTTTTCTTTGCTCATATAGCTTTTCCTGATTATTAGGATGTACTACGTGAGCGGCAGGAGTGCGTTCTGTTTTATACTTTCCGGGCACCCTGGGGCAGAAGCAGCGGCAAAGAAAAAGCCCGCAGCAAGCGCTGCGGGCTTTCCTATACTTTAGAAGTATAAACCTATACTTTGGATTTGCTGAACTTGCTGCCGAACAGGTAGTACACCGGTATCCCTAAGGCCACGATAATGAGCCCCGGCCAGGTATACACCGGCTTGTAAATGAGCAGAATCACGCAGATGGCGGAGGCGAGGATCACGTACAGCGCGGGCAGCACCGGGTAGCCGTAAGCCTTGTAAGGGCGCGGCAAATCAGGCCGCTTTTTGCGGAGTACAAAGATGCCGATAATGGTGAGGATGTAGAACAGCATGATGGCGAACACCACGTAGTCGAGCAGGTCGCCGAAGGTGCCGGTGAGGCAGAGCAGGCAGGCCCACACGCACTGCAGCCACAGCGCCGCGGCCGGTACCCCGTTCTTGTTCAGGCGGCCCAGCCGTTCGAAAAACAGCCCGTCCTTGGCAATGGCATAATATACCCGCGCCCCGGAAAGGATGGCGCCGTTGTTACAGCTGAACGTGGAGATCATGATAAGGATGGCCACGGCCACGGTAGCCTCGTAGCCCCCAATTACCTCGGCCACAGCGGCGGCAACACGGTCGTTGCTGGCGTAGGTGATGCCTTGCCCCACCACGGTGGTCGCGTCGGGAGAGCCGTGCATCGGCAGCACCAGCAGGTACACCAGGTTTATCAGCATGTAAATGCCCATCACAATCGCTGAGCCGATCACCATGCTTAGTACGATTGTGCGCTTCGGGTTCACGATCTCATCGCCCGAAAACCCGATGTTGTTCCAGGAATCGGCGGAGAAAAGGGCGCCCACCATGGCCATACCCAGCGCTGAGATTAGCACCGCACCTGTCGGTACCGGGGTGGCAGAGCCGCTGGCTCCCCAGAAATCGGAAAAGTTGGCCTCGATGGCCGTGTCGTTAATACCAAACAGCAACCCGAAAAGGATAAGCCCGAAAAGCGCTATCAGTTTGGTGCTGCCAAAGATGTTCTGGATCAGCTTGCCGCTTTTCACGCCCAAGGAGTTCATGTAGGTCAGGAAAATGATGCTGATGATGGTGAGCAGCTGCACAGAGGTAAACTCGAATCCGGCTACCTGCAGCAGCACGTTATCCTCGCTGAACCAGGGAATGAGCACGCCGGTAAAACGGGCAAAGGCCACGCCCACAGCCGCAATCACGCCCGTTTGTATCACCAGGAAAAGCGTCCAGCCATACAAAAAGGCCACCATCTTGTTGTAGGCCTCCTTCAGGTACACGTATTGCCCGCCCACTTTGGGGAACATGGAGGACAGCTCGCCATAGCTGATGGCGCCTACCATGGTAAGAAAGCCGGAGATGAGCCAAACCAGCATCATGTAGCCGGGGCTGACGACGGTGCGGGAGATATCGGCGGTAACGATAAAGATGCCGGAGCCGATCATGCCCCCCGTTACAATCATAATGGCATCGTAGAGGGTGATTTCGCGCTTGAAGCTCCCTTTTTCCTGCGCCTGGTCCTGCTCCTCGCTTAGTTCTGAAGTATGCTGCATAAGTATAAAATAGGGGTAAAGGTAAGTGTTTTTCAGCCTCGGTGGTACAAAGCAAGTCATCCGCTTGCAGATTAGCGCGGTTGGGTACGGCGAGGGATGAGTTTTTCTTGAAAATAGCCTTTAAAAAGCCCGGATTATACTATGCATTTTGTCTGTAATTCGGGGGTGTTCACGGATACTTTCTGGATGTTTGTATAATAAAGTAGTAAATGGTGTAACAGTACTTTGCAATACCAAGTACTATAGAGTAGATTTGCAAGAACAAAATGTCACACAATTTAAATCTTAAAACTATGAAAATCATCGTTCTTATCGCCGCCTCAGTTTTTGGTTTTGGTTTCGCCGTTCAGGAGAGTTACCATGTAGCAAAGCCAAAACAAGTACTGGTGCTCTACCATGCCCCTGCAGCGCTGGAGGAGCCCGTTATGGATGTTGTATTAGACACTGTAGAAATTACAGTGGAAGCTCCGGCAGCGGTTGCCAGCCTGTAGGCAGCCGCTGCGTAGCAGCAGCTCTCAGGCAGTTTGCTCCATGACAGTGGGAGGGAGGTTTAGAAGCCAGTCCAGCGCTTCGTCTCTGTTGCTGAAGTTCTGCATCTGCAGGCGTGGTGTTATGCGCAAGTATAAATCCCGTGCCGAAAGCCTGCTGAACATGTTGTTGGAGTAGATGTGCGCCAGGTAGTGCAAACCGGCATAGAGCACCTGCGGCAGCCAGTCAAACTCCAGCCAGTCGTTGGCCTCAGACCAGTCTCCGGTTACCAAGGTTTTGTCGTTGAGCAGCTTATCCGGGCAAGGGTAAGTTTGCAGCAGCGCCAGGTATACTTTAGAGGCCGTCACAACGTCGCCGCTCGTAATGTGGCCATACCATTTAGCCTCTATGTAATCGGGGTGTAACTGTAGCGTCACAAAAACATTGCCGCCGGGGTGCGCCAAATGGATAGGCTTTGGCCATGCAGCTATTTCCTTCTCATATTCGCACGCATTTGGTGATGTCTTCATCGGCTTGCCGCAATTAGGAGTAAAAGGCGGCACAGCAGCGCCGTCCACCAAGCATCCTTTACGGGCTGGGGTAACAAATGGCTAAACTTGAGCTTACTATACTTAAGTTTAATATTTGTAAAGTTTAATGAATTACTCCTGCTACCTTCTTTTATTAGAGGGTAGCGGATGGTGCAGAGAGGTCTTTTTTACGGGCTGATTCGCACTGCCTTCGCATAACCCAGCACGGGATCCTTCTCCTGTACTTCCCCTTCAAACCAGGCCTGTATCTGGTGCCCCTCGCGCAGCTGGCCGATATCAAGCTTTTCACCAACCTCGTTCTCCATCAGGGTGTGCTCATCTATCCGCACGCTGGCATCCTTATAAGTTGACACCACGTCCTCCAGCGACTTCACCGCTACCACGGCGCTGGATTTGCTGCCGTTCTTGGCCGTATACTTTATGTGCGTGATGTAGCCATACACATCGGGTTGCGTGTCGGGCATGCGTTTAGGCTCCTGCCTGCAGGAGAGCTGTGTTAGCAGTAGCAACACACAGATTAGGTAAAATGGTGCTTTTTTCACGATGGTTCTGCTATGGCGTTGTTGAGAAAGTCGTGTAGCGGTTTTACCAGGCGGAAAAGGGCCGGGAGCCGTTCGATGAACCCAGGCTGGCTTACCTCCTCATCACTGAAGAAGTGCAGCACCTGAAAGCCTTTATACCTGAGCAAGTCCAGTTCGGGGTGCGTCTTGTCGTATCCCTTTGGCGTAACCCTGGTCTGCTCTCCCCTAAACCCTCCGAAAGTGTTCTTAAAAGCCGGCTCATCCAGCAGTTGCTGCAACCGGCCGGGGTTGTAGTCAATCTCCTCCCGTATCAGTTCCAACTGCTTAGTTCCGGGCTTACGTATACCACCCCCAATTCTCGACCTGTTTCCGGGCTCCAGCACCAGCACATAGTTGGCAAATACGGAGTGGCGCCCTCCCGGCGATATTCCGGCCCCGAAATGCCCTTTATACGGTGCCTCGCCTTTTTTGGAGAAGTCATTCTTGTTAATCCGGAAGATGCACTCCTGTACTTTAACCCCATGCAAGGACAGGTCGAACTGCTGCAATTGGGCCAGCAGGTACTCGGTCAGCTCCACAAAGTATGCCTTGGCCTGTAAATACTCGTCCCGGTGCCCGTCCATCCATACTTTGCTGTTGTGCTGCTGCAGTTGCCGCAAAAAGGAAAGTATAAACGGGATGTTCATAGGCAGGCAAAGGAGTTAGTATATCAGCGTCTACGCCGCATATGGTATCGCAGAAAACAGCAACAGGGTATACGTATCGTATGCCTGCGGCCAGGCGCAGGGTTCTGTACTTGTACTCAGCAAGCTTCCCTGTTATTGCACGGCAGCATCAGGGACTATGGAAAGCGAGGCTAAAATAAAATCAGGCCACCCGGAGCACGGAATCGCCCAGAAGCGCCTTCCGGATGCGCCTATCCGCCTGGTAATGGGAAAGGAAGTCGCCACGGCGGCAAACAGCTGGCTTTGGCTCTTTTATCAGCACTACCTTGGCCCGTTGCCCCACGGTAATAATACCGATGCCGCGCCGCTCACAGGCAGCTAAAAAATGCTTGGCTAACGGGTTGTGCCGGAGGGTAATGCTGCTGATGGAGAGGCCCAGCCACTGCTCATCGGCAGGAGTTTTCTTCAGGTCGTCGAGCAGGTGAAGCAGGCGGTGTATCCGCAGTTTTTGCTCCAGGTACGTATGCAGCATAAAGGTGGCACCGGAAAGCACAACGGCAAGTATAGCCCCGGCAACTGTGTAGCCCAGCCTCCAGCCCACAGCCAGTGCCAGCAGCGCAACAAAAAAAGCAGTGGCATAGCGCAGTTTGCTCAGGCCGCTCTTTTTATAGGTAGTAAGGGCCGTGGCAATCCGGGGAGAGTTAAAGGTATGAAGGGAGGCTATAAATGGTGTATTGTCCTGCTTTTTGAGGGAGAACAGGCCCTGTGCCGCATGGCCCTGCCTGGTTTGTTCGTCTTTATCAACTAAAACAAGCTTAGCCCCGAAGCGGGCAGTGTAGTGGCTACGCAGGTAGTCAAACGCAAAGTCGTTGATGTTGCTTGCTTGCTGGCTGGGCATATATCTTGGTTACATAGGTAGATAAAGCGGTATGTAACGCGCTTGCAAAGGTACGTTTTTAAGGCGTTCTATTACGCAAGCACAAAGCAAATGTTAATCAAAAAAGACAAAGCAGCGGGCTCAGTTCGTACAAATATAGATGATTACTGATTTTAATCTAACTTTTTCTCGTTTTTTTTCTTGATTTGCCAAAAATAGCTTTCAGTCCTTTTTAATGCACTTTCTGGCTAGCAGGCAGGCGCCCAAAATGCCGCCGGTTATTTTACGCCCTGCATACTTTGTAAGTGCTGCACAAGAGTGTCTACGATACTTTCACAGAAATGCTTAGATTTACAAGGCCTTGCTATGCCTGGCGCACGATCAGCTGCTCATATACAACTCTATGAAGATACACCGCCTACTGTTCCGTTTTCTGTTTCTTTCCCTTGGGCTGATGTTATGGCAGCCGCTGCAGGCGCAGGCTCCCCAACGGGCCTCGGCCGCCGACGTGCTGCAGGAACTGCAAAAATTAAACGTGCTGGGCCGGGTGCTTTATGTGGCGGCCCACCCCGATGATGAGAACACCCGCCTGATTGCCTACCTGGCCAACGAGAAACTTTATACGACCGCCTACCTTTCCATCACCCGCGGCGATGGCGGACAGAACCTCATTGGTCCGGAAATCAGCGAGAACCTGGGCATCATTCGTACGCAGGAGTTGCTGCAGGCACGGCGCACAGACGGCGGACAACAGTTCTTCACCCGCGCGAACGACTTTGGATTCTCCAAGAACCCGGAAGAAACCTTTACGATCTGGAATAAGGAGCAGGTGCTGGCCGACATGGTGTGGGTCATCCGCAAGTTCAGGCCTGATGTGATGATAACCCGTTTCCCGCCCGATGAGCGTGCCGGGCACGGGCAGCACAGCGCCTCGGCTATACTTGCCGAAGAAGCATTCAAGGCCGCCGCAGACCCGAAGCGCTTTCCGGAGCAGTTAAAACAGTTGGAGGTATGGAAACCCAAGCGCCTGCTCTGGAACACGGGCGTATGGTCGTTCAGGAGCCAGGAAGAGTTTGAGAAGTATGGCAAGGAGTTGCTGAAGGTAGATGTGGGCGGTTACAGCCCGCTGCTGGGCGAATCGTACGGCGAGGTGGCCGCGCGCAGCCGCAGCATGCACAAAAGCCAGGGCTTCGGAGCGGCCAGCTCCCGCGGCACCAGTATAGAGTACCTGCAGCACACGGCAGGGGAGAAGGCGCAGCAGGAGCTGTTTGAGGGTATCAACACCAGCTGGAGCCGTGTGAAGGGTAGCGATAAGGTACAGCAGCTGCTGCAGCAGGCCATCAGCTCTTTTGATGCGACAAAGCCTGCCGCCGTCGTGCCGGCTTTGCTTGCCGCCCGAAAAGAGATGCAGCGCCTTCCGGAGAGCTACTGGAAACAAACCAAGCTGCAGGAGCTGGAGCAGGTGCTGCAGCAGACCATGGGGCTGTTCCTGGAAGTTACCGCCAGCGAGTATAGCATGGCGCCGGGGCTGCCGGTGCGGCTGCAGGTAGAGGCCATCAACCGCTCGGAGGTACCGGTGACGCTGCAGAGTATAAAGTATAATTTTGCCGCCTCAGATACCACGCTGAACATCCCCCTGAAAAACAACGAGCCGCTAAAGTATAGCACCGGCAAAACCTTACCCCAAAACACACCTTACTCACAGCCTTACTGGCTACGGGAGGCAGGCTCGCTGGGGATGTTTGCCGTGAGCGAGCAGCAGCTGGTGGGGCAGCCGGAGAACAGGCCGGCGGCAGAAGTGACGTTTCACTTGCAAATCTCCGGGGAGCCGCTGCAGGTGGCCGTGCCGGTGGTGTATAAGCGCACCGACCCGGTGGACGGCGAAGTATACAGGCCCTTTGTGGTCACGCCCCCGGTTTATGTGAACCTGAGCGAGCGGGTGCTCATGTTTGCTAACGGGGAGCCGAAGCAGGTGCAGGTGCTGGTGAAGGCCGGCAAGCAAAACGTAAAAGGCGACCTGCGGTTGGAAATGCCCAAAGGCTGGCGCACCGAGCCCGCATCGGCCTCTTTCGAACTGGCTGCCAAAGGGGGGGAGCAACGTATCAACTTTATGGTGTATCCGCCTAAAAAGCAGCAGGAGGCACAGCTAAAGGCCATTGCTACTGTAGATGGTAAAGCCTACACCAAAGGGCTGAACGAGATCAACTACAAGCATATCCCGGCGCAGGTTACCTTCCCGGAGGCCAGCACCAGGATCGTGAAGCTGGATCTGCAGAGGCGCGGGGAGCGAGTGGCCTACCTGATGGGAGCCGGCGACGACATCCCGGCCAGCCTGCAACAGATCGGTTACCAGGTAACCCTGCTCAAGGACAGCGACATGTACCTGACTTACCTGAAGCAGTTTGATGCAGTTATACTTGGCGTACGGGCCTACAATACTGTGGAAAGGATACGGCACTACCAACCCACTTTGCTGGAGTATGTGCGGCAGGGAGGTAATCTGATCGTGCAGTATAATACCAACCATGCCCTCGTCATCCCGGAGGTTGGCCCTTATCCCCTCAAGCTTTCCCGCGACAGGGTAACCGTGGAGGACGCCGAAGTGCGCTTCCTGAAGCCCGGCCACCCGGTACTGAACACGCCCAACAAGCTAAGCAAGGCTGATTTTGAAGGCTGGGTGCAGGAGCGCGGCTTATACTTCCCGAACGAGTGGAGCTCAGAGTATGAGGCTATCCTTTCTTCCAACGATCCCGGCGAGCCGGCCCGCGACGGTGGCTTGCTGGTGGCAAAGTATGGTGAGGGACACTACATCTACACCGGCTACTCCTTCTTCCGGGAGTTACCGGCCGGCGTGCCCGGCGCTTACCGCCTGTTTGCCAACCTGATCTCGCTGGGCAAAGGCACAGACTCCGGCAATGCAGCAAAGTCAAGTATAAAATGATATGACATAAGACTTTAGGACAAAGGACAAAAGACTATTATTATAGCTCGGTCCTTTGTCTATTGTCACAAAATCCTTTGTCCAAAAATGAAAAATCACCCTGTAGACGAAGAGCCGCCCATTGAGAAGCCGCCTTTCTTTAAAACCTGGAACGGGATGTACTGGCTGGTGCTGGGCAACCTGGCTTTTACGGTTGTGCTGTTCTACATCATCACCAAACTTTACGAATGAGACCTCTTGATTGGATAGTGCTGCTGGGCACGTTGGGCTTTATCGTTATCTATGGCATCTGGAAAACCCGCGGCAGCAAAGACATAGAAGGCTACCTGAAGGGCGACAACAGCATGAAGTGGTGGACCATCGGCCTGTCGATTATGGCCACGCAGGCTAGCGCTATCACCTTCCTGTCCACCCCGGGGCAGGCCTACGAAGACGGGATGCGCTTTGTGCAGTTCTACTTCGGTTTGCCCATTGCGATGGTCATCATTTCCATCACGGTCATCCCTATCTTTTACAGGCTGAAAGTATACACGGCTTACGAGTTCCTGGAGAACCGCTTCGACCTGAAAACACGCTCGCTGGCCGCCGTGCTTTTCCTGATACAGCGTGGCCTGGCGGCGGGCATCACCATTTACGCCCCGGCCATCATACTTTCCACGATGCTGGGTTGGAGCCTGACGGCCACCATCATGGTAATAGGCCTGGTGGTAATTGCCTATACCATGTCGGGGGGCACCAAGGCGGTGAGCGTGACGCAGAAGCAGCAGATGGCCGTGATGATGGGCGGCATGATCATCGCCGGCTTTATGGTGGTGCGCTACCTGCCCGATAACGTTAGCTTTGTCGAGGCCGTGGCCGTGGCCGGCAAGATGGGCAAAATGAATGTGGTGGACTTCTCCTGGGACTGGAAAACAAGCTGGAACGACCGCTACAACTTCTGGTCGGGCATTACGGGCGGGCTTTTCCTGTCGCTTTCTTACTTTGGCACCGATCAGAGCCAGGTGGCGCGTTACCTGGGCGGCAAGTCCATTGCCGAAAGCCGGCTGGGGCTGTTGTTCAACGGCTTGCTCAAGATCCCAATGCAGTTTATCATCCTTTTTATCGGGGTGATGGTGTTCGTGTTTTACCAGTTTAACCAGCCGCCGGTATTTTTTAACGAAGGCACTAAAAGCAAAGTATACGCCACCGCCCATGCCGACGAGCTGCGCAGCCTGGAGACAAAGTATAACGACATTTTTAAGCAAAAGCAGCAGGCAGTACATGGGCTGGTGGATGCTCTGAAAACAGAGGACGAAGCTGCCATTGCCGCCGCACAGGAGCAGGTGAATACTTATACTTTAGCAGGCAAGCAGGTGCGTGAGGAGGTGAAAGGCGTTATTCAGAAAGCGGTGCCCGATGCCGAGACCAAGGACACGGACTACGTATTTATTTCCTTCATCATGAAGTACCTCCCCACCGGACTGGTGGGGCTGCTGCTGGCCGTGATCCTATCGGCCGCGATGTCGTCCACTGCCTCGGAGCTGAACGCCCTGGCCTCCACTTCCGTGATTGACATCTACAAGCGCTCGGTGCAGCAGGATGGCAGTCCAATTCATTATGTGAAAGCCTCCAAACTCTTTACCGCAGGCTGGGGATTCATTGCCATACTTTTCGCCACCTACGCTTCCCTGCTCGATAACCTGATCCAGGCAGTGAACATCATCGGCTCGATTTTTTATGGCACTATCCTGGGCATTTTCCTGGTAGCCTTCTACCTCAAGCGCATCAAAGGAAACGCGGTATTTTACGGTGCCATACTGGCCGAGGCCGTCGTGCTCTACTGCTACTTCTTCACCGACATCGCCTTCCTCTGGTTCAACGTGATCGGCTGTGTGGCGGTGGTAATCTTCGGGTTTATACTTCAGGCGCTGATTGGGAAGAAAGAGAAGGAGTTGGTTGCGTAGGAGGGGAGAACGCTTTTGCAGTCCCGGGCCCGACTACTCCTAGACTCCAGCGCTGCGCTTGCTTTAAACAGTAGGCTTTCCGGTGTTCAAAGGTCCCGCGAGTGTCTAAAACAGTCCCGGGTCCAACCACCCCTTGCCCCTCCTTATCCAAGGAGGGGAGCCTGTAGTTACTTAGGCAGAAGTATGAGTTTCATAGTCTCCGTTCTCGCGCGGACAGGTCGCGACCTGTCCCTACAAAGTATAAACCTAGCCTCTCCTGGGAAGAGGACTGTTAAGTTTACAGAACTGTCCCCTTAAGGGGACCACAGGGGTGTAAAGCCAATTGCAAAAGATTTCGCTACAAGTAAACACCCCTAATGAGCTTTGCTCGCAAGTTTCGAACTCCCGTTCTCACTTGTCCTCAAGGGGACACTTTATACTTGTTGCATGGTAAGGACTATGGCTATCGATTCTGTTCCCAGCCTTAGGGTTGAGCGCCTTGTAGATTTCCGGTGCCCGAAAGGGCATTGCGACGTCAGGAGCAAAGGAAATGTAGACAGCGCGATGCCTGAAGGCGAGGCCTCCCGGCCTTGAGGGAGCCAAGTATAGATGCAACGATAGGTAAGTGGGAACTAGAGGATGAACGGTAGCTAGAAAGGATAGCTTGGTTTCAGTTGCGGAAAGCGGCGGCTAAGGGAAGTATAAATTTGAGGCACGAGCTACAAACTCGCGCCAGCAGCAGCTCAGAAAGTATAGCCAAAGTACAAATCGGCATCTCAACCCCATTACCTCGGCTTCTGCGCCGCTACAATATACACCAAGCTTCCCCCCGCCGACACGTATTCCTCCTTCTGAAGCTTTTCCTTCAGCATGATCTTGTTGTAAAGCAGCTTCTGCCAGTACGCGTCGAACTTATCCTTGTCGCCGCCGCCGGCCATAAAGTAGTTAAGGTTGTCCTGGTAGTCGTAGCCCATGGCCTCGGTTTCTATCCAGTTCAGCATCTGCTCCACACGCATGATTTTCTCCTGCGTGTCGTAGGGCGGGATGATGGAAAGCGCTTTGTCAGAGATCCATACTTTCACGTCCCTCAGGCCGGCTTTCAGAAACAGATCCGGTACCACGTCGCCGAGCGAGTTGAAGCCTTCGCCCAGGTTCTTCTTGCCTTTCTCGATGCGCAGCTTCACCTCCAGCACCTCCAGCATGGCCTCCACGTTGTAGTCGGTTTCGCCGTAGCGGTCGAACATGAGGTTGGGCACAAGGTTGTTCGGCTCCAGGGCCACCACCCAGCCACCGGGTTTGGTCACGCGCATCATCTCAGCGATGACTTGCTTCGGGTTTCTCACGTGGATAAGGAGCGTCTGGCAGAGGGTAACGTCGGCTATGTCATCGGGCAGCGGAATATCATCGGCATAGCCCACCTTAAACTCATAATCGATGTTGGTGTGCCCGAACTCGCTCTGCGCCCGCTGCCGCGCCTCGGCTATGTAGCCCGGCTCGTAGTCCACGCCGTATACTTTTCCGCCAGCCGGCATATACTTCGAGAACCTGAACCCCATCATGCCCTTGCCGCAGCCAATGTCTACCAGCGTTTGGGTGTAGGGGATGTAGAGGCGCTCGGCCAGCAACTCCAGGTAATCCTCGTTCCACCAGTACTCCCGTGCCGGGCCCAGGTGCTCTTCAGAATGCTTCTTCTCTTCCAACTGCTTTATACTTTAGGGTACAACAAAAAGCCCCTGGAAGTACGCTCCCAGAGGCTTTTATACGATAAAAGCGGCTCTCGCTTTACTTCATTTTCTTCCACTCGGCAATGGCCTTCTCGTTCAGGCGCACATAGTCCTGGTTGTTGGCAGCCTTGGCCAGTTCCATCGATTTCTCGGCGGTTTTGATGGCAGCCTTGTAGTTTTTCAGTTGCGCCTCGATTTTAGCCTGCGCGTGCACGTTCCAGAATTTAGGGTCCTTCTCGTTGGCTTTCTTCATCCACGCATGCGCCTGCTTCAGGTCGTGGCCCTTGTCCAGGTAATAGCTTGCCGCCGCCGCGTACAGGTTCGGGTTCACGTTGGTGCCTTTTACCACGTACTCGTCAATCTGCGCCATCACTTTGCTGTCCACATCAGCCTTTACCGTAAACGGCACCACCACGTTGTCCCACATGATTTCCACGTCGGCTGCATCAGCGGTAAGGTTGGCAAAATTGATGGTGAAAGACTCTGCCTTGCGCGGGTTTTGCTCCGGTTTCACCTTAAAGCGCACCAGGTCTTCGGCCTGGTTGTAGTCCTGGCCACCATCGCCCCAGTGCTTGGTGTTCTTGTGGATGATCACCGTCCACTCGTTCTTGTCCGGAATAGTATAAAGCGCATACTCGCCGGCAGGCACCTTGTTGCCCTCAACGGTTACGTCCTCCGAGAATTTGATTTTGGTGGAGGCGTTGGCCCCTGTGCGCCATACTTTGCCGTAAGGCACCAGGTCGCCGAAGATTTGGCGGTTTTTCACGGCAGGACGGGAATACTCTACCGAGATGGTGCCAAGGCCCACGGCCTGCTCAATTTTCTGGCTTGGGCTGGCAGCCGGCATCTTAATACCCTGCGCCTGCACGTTGCCTGCGCCCAGCATAAGCGCCGCCGATAAGACAATACCGAATAATGCTTTTTTCATGTTTATACTTTTGTTTGGATAGGTTTTTTCAGGAAGTAATATTACAGAATATCTCATACTTTAACCAGCGAAATTTGCTGTTGGGGCAGCCGGTGAAGTATAAAAAAGGTGGCCTGTATCAGAAAAAGTAGTTGAGGGTGAAGGAGTGCCGTTGCCGTAAGTATAACCTCCCGAGGGCAGGGCTGTTTTTCCCAAATAAATTCCGTATCTTAGCAAAAGTACACGGGGTGCTTGGCATACAATGCTGCCAGGCTGAGATAACACCCGCCACCTGATCTGGATAATGCCAGCGTAGGAAATGTATCAACCTTTAGCGCCTTAGCGAGGTGCTATCCTGCCCTTTTCCTATCTGCTTTAAACAGTCAGGCTATTTTATAACCCTAAAATACCTGCTGTGAGCAATCTGCAACAACAAAAATTCGACCTGGTAACCCGCGACCTGCGCAAGTGGCAGGGCCGTGAGGAGTGGTTCTTTAACCGCGACCACACCGACACTTATGAACTCTGGTATGAAGGCCGCTACAAGCGGGCCGAAGTATGGCAGAAGAAAGTGATCGGGCAGCTGATCAAGAAAGACGAGCGCGTGAAGACCCTGCTCGAGTTCGGCTGTGGCACCACCCGTTTCACCCGCTGGTGGAAGGAGATTGGCATTGAGGCCAGCGGCGGCGACATCTCACCCTTTATGCTGGGGCAGGGCGTGCACCTGTTTGATGGCGACCTGGTGCTGGCTGACTCGCACCACATGCCCTTCAAAGACCACACCTTCGATGCCCTGGCTTTTATCACCACCTTCGAGTACTACAAAGATCCGGTGAAGGTAATCCGGGAGGCGGCGCGGGTGGGCAAGTATGGCATCGTGTTCGGCATGATGAACCGCAACTCCCCCAAAGTGGCCCGAAGAAGGATACAGGAGCTCTTCGGCAAGAACCCTTTCTACGTAACGGCCACGTTCTACACGCCAAAAAAACTGATGGCCGTGATTGCCGAGGCCCTGCACGACCGGGACTACACCGTTGAGTGGACAGCCACGGGGCTGCCGGAGTGGTTCCCGGTGCAGCAGTGGCACCAGCCTTACGGCGATTTCTTCGGGTTGCATGTACGCTTAAACAATGTGAAATGAGTGCTTTTGATGATAATTCCGGAAAGATAGCTGCTACTACATTTAAGGATGTGCTGCTGCCTTTTAGCGGTGCAAGGCGCGCGGAGGTACTGGTAGGCCCGAAATTCGGGGTAGATACGGCTGTCATCAACCTGGGAAATAACCTAGGCATGGCCGTGTCCAGCGATCCGCTCTCGCTTATTCCCTCGCTGGGGCTGAGGGAGTCGGCCTGGCTGTCGGTGCACCTGCTGGCCAACGACATGGCCTCCACTGGCTTTGCCCCCATGTACGCGCAGTTCGTGCTCAACCTGCCCACCAGCCTGTCGCTGGAAGACTTCAGGGAATACTGGACCTACATCCACCGGTTTTGCCAGGAGATTGGCGTCTCCATCACCGGCGGCCACACGGGGCAGATCGAGGGGCAGAACTCCACCATCTCCGGCGGCGGCACCATGTTTCTGACGGCTCCGCTGGATGAGATCCTCACCAGCAACAGGGCAGAGCCGGGCGATATCCTGATCGTGACAAAGGAAACGGCCCTGGTATCAACTTCTATACTGGCCATGAGCTTTCCGGAAACGGTGAAAAATAAACTCGGCAAGGAAGTATGGGAGCAGGGCTGCGAGAACTTTTACCGGACCTCCTCGCTGCCCGATGCCCTGGCTGCAAAAGAGGTGCTTCAAAGCCATATGGAGCTGAAGGCCATGCACGATGTAACCGAAGGCGGCGTGGTGGGCGCTATCTGCGAAATGGCCAATGCGGCCGGTTGTGGCTTGCGGCTCTATAACGATACCCTGCCGGTGGGGGAGGCGCAGGAGCAAATTGCCGGGCTTTTCGGCATAGACCACCGTTTTAGCGTGGGTGCCGGCTCCATGATCATGGCTGTGAAGCGGGGAGGCGAGCAGAAGCTGATAAACCATCTGGCAACCAAGGCCATTAGGGCAACAGTGGTGGGAGAACTGACCGCCAAGGAAGAAGGATTTAGAATTGTGGAGCAAGACGAGGAGAAGCCGCTTTCCTTTACTGGCATGGACCCCTACTGGGAGGCATTTTTTAACGCTTTTAAAGCTGGCTGGAAATGAGAAAGTATAAACCTATCACCGGCGGGGTATACCTGGTGCTGGACCCAAGTATGGACAAGCTCCTGCTGCTGCAGAAGGTAAGAGAAGCGCTCGACGGTGGCGCCAGCGTGCTGCAGATCTGGAACAACTGGCCCGTCGGCTATACTTACCCCGATAAGTTGCTATTGATACAGGAGTTAGTAGACCTGGCTGCTGCCTACCAGGTGCCGGTGCTGATAAACGAGGAGTGGCAACTCCTGAAGGATACGGGGCTGGCGGGCACTCACTTCGATAGCATCCCGGAGTGTTTTGAAAGTATAAAAGCCGCGGTTGGGCGGGACTTTATCTGCGGCATTACTTGCAGCAACAACCTGGAGGTAGTGCGGTGGGCCGAGGAGCGTCAACTGGATTATGTCTCTTTCTGCGCCGTATTTCCCTCGCCCTCAGCCGGAAGTTGTGAACTGGTGCAGCCCGACACGATCCGGGAGGCCAAGAAAATCACACAGATGCCGCTGTTCCTTTCCGGAGGCATCACCACCGAGAATATAGATAAACTACAGGAGCTCGATTTTAACGGCGTGGCAGTAATCTCAGGGATACTGAGCGCGGCTTCTGCCCAAAAAGCCACCGCCGCTTATAAGGAAGCAATAAACAAGTATAAGGTATGAAACTGTCTTTTTTAGAGAAGCTATGCTGTCCCATGGACAAGCATGAACTGAAGTCGCAGGTATTTGCGCAGCACGAGAACGGGGATATTCTGGAGGGGCTCCTGACCTGCCCTTCTTGTAAGCGGTATTACCCGATTGTGTACGGCATCCCGATTATGACACCCGATGAGTATAGAGAAAAAGCACTGGAGGCACCGATCCTGGAAAAGTGGGGGCTAACGCTGGAGGAGGCTGAAAAGCAGCCGTTTTTGCTGAAGGAATAAGCTGACCGCCCTGGAGTAACAGTTTATACTTTGTCTCAGAAGCTACGGCCTATACTTAACCCAAAACGAGGCACCACTGCCAGGCCAGGCGTGTCGGATTTGTTCTCTGGTGAGACGAAAGGCGTAACAGCCAGCCTGACCAGCAGCCCGCCGCGCGGGTCCTGGTAGCGGAAGCCGATGCGGGCAAAGTACATGTTCTGCATCAGGTCGGGATGATCGGTAAAGCGACGGGTATAGCCCAGGCCAAACTCCACGTGGTTCTGGGTAGCCCCAATCATGCCCAAAGCCTCTACCGGCACAATGGGGTATACTCCCGGCTCGCCTTCCTGAAAAAACAGGTTAGTACCGACGCCTGCACGCACTGCGGCCTTAAAGTTATAGTACTGGTACACAATGCGGTCGAAGTTGAGGGAGTAGGTGTCGGAGGAGCCGCTTACCTCCAGGTAATAGGCGTTACGGGCGGTAAAGGTACCCGGCCGCCGCTGGGCCTGTGCCACCTGGGCCAGTAGCAGAAACGAGAACAGAAGGGTGCTATACTTTAGAGCTGAGCTAATAACAGGGTGCATGGGCCGCTTATTCGAAAATATCGCCTAAAGTATATCTATAAAACATAAAATCCTACTGCAGCCGGTGCCGCAGCAGGATTTTATGTTTTATAGATATGACAAGTATGAAAACAGAATCAGCTTAAAGTATAAAAAACCCATAGCAGCGAGACCCTTCCTCAAGTTGTTAAACCTGTTCTGCCAGCCACCAAGATCCTTTCAGGATGGTAACAGAACAGAAGCTGATCCGCGGCTTTTATACTTCGTCCAGCTCTAACTTTTTAACTTTCTAACCCTCTAACTTTCTAACTCCAAAGACGCAAGGTATTGCGTCTCTACAACTCTCAAACTCCTAAACTCCCCAACTCTCTAACTTCCCTAGCTTAGCTCGAACTGCAGGCGCAGCAGGTTGGCGTACATGCCTTCCGGGTTCAGCGACAACTGCTCATGCGAGCCTTCCTCCACAATCTCCCCGTTCTCGATCACCAGGATCTTATCTACCTTGCGGATAGTGGCCAGGCGGTGAGCGATTACGATGGTGGTGCGGCCTTTCATCAGCTCGTCCATGGCCTGCTGCACCAGGCTTTCTGACTCGGAATCGAGGGCGCTGGTGGCTTCGTCAAGTATAAGGATGGCGGGGTTTTTAAGGATGGCGCGGGCAATAGCCACGCGCTGGCGCTGGCCTCCGGAGAGCTTAATGCCGCGCTCACCCACCAGCGTGTCGAACCCTTCCGGGAACGTCTTGATGAAGTCGTAGGCGTTGGCCTTTTGGGCGGCCTCAATAATTTCTGCTTCTGTAGCCTCCGGGCGGCCGTAGGCAATGTTCTCGCGGATAGTGCCCCCAAACAGCAGCACCTCCTGCGGCACCACGCCAATGTTGCCACGCAGCTCCGTCAAGTTCATCTGGCGGATGTCTTTTCCGTCCACGGTTATACTTCCACCCAGCACATCGTAATAGCGCATCAGCAGTTGTATGATGGTGGATTTACCGGAACCGCTCGGACCAACCAGGGCCACTTTTTCGCCAGCCCTTACGCTGAAGTTAATGTCGCGCAGCACCTGAATGTCCTGGCGGGTAGGGTAGGAGAAGGCCACGTTCTGGTAGCTGATGTCGCCTTTCACGCGCGGTATCTCGCTCAGGGCTTTTATACTTTTATCGGTAGGCTCCTCCTGCTCCTGCAGTATTTCCAGGATACGCTCGGTGGCTCCCAGCGCGGCCTGCACCTTGCCGTAGAGATCGCCCAAACCACCCACCGAGGCACCGATAAACACAGTATAAAGCACAAAAGAAACCAGGTCGCCCTGCTCGATATCGCCGTTGGCCACCAGGGTAGCTCCGTACCAGATCACAAGTATAATCCCGCCGAAAAGGCCCACTATGATGAAGGTGATGAAGGCCCCGCGGTAGTAGGCTCCGGCAATAGCTGTTTTTACGGCCTTGCTCAGGGTGGTTTGATAGCGGCCCACTTCAAACATCTCGTTGGTGAAGGCCTTCACCGTGTTTATCGCATGCAGCGTCTCCTCCACAATCACGTTGGTGTTGGCCAGCTCATCCTGGGTTTTCTTGGAGAGCATCTTGATTTTGCGGCCAAATACCAGCGCCAGCGCCACCAGCACCGGGAAGGTAGCCAGCATAAACAGCGACAGCTTGATGGAGGTCCACATGATGATGATGACGCCCACAATAAGCGTGGTGGTCTGGCGGAACAGCTCGGCCAGGGTGATGGACATCGCGTCTTGCACCTGGGCCACGTCGGTGGTGATGCGGCTGGTGATTTCACCCACGCGGCGTTTCTCGAAAAACGAGATTGGCAGCTGCACAAACTTGCTGTAGAGGTCGCGGCGGATGTTGGCCACGGCGTTCTCGCTCACCTGCGCAAAGAAGTATACCCGGAAGAAGGAGAAAATGCCCTGCAGCAAAATAACGGCAAACAGGCCCATTGCAATCATGTTGATGTCCTGGAACAGACCTGTAGTGTTGCCGGCTGAGGAGTCGAAAAGCTTGCCTACCAGGTACGGGAAGGCCATAAACGTGAGGCTGGACAATACCAGAAACACCAGGCCGACAATAAATTTATACTTGTAAGGTAGGACGTAGCTGAAAATCCTCAGGCCCCGGCGAAAGCTTTCCTTGGTGATCTTCTTTCTGCCTTCCTTATCCTGTTCGCCTCCGCCAGACCCGAATCCGCGTTTTGCCATTAATAGTAAGCTGCTTAAAGTGTTTAAATGCCCCGCCCGCCCCTGTAGCTGGGGCGTGGCGCTTTAGAGGTGTGGCGCTATAACAACAGTTAAAACAAGTATAAGATGCCACCTCTCTGCAAAATACTGCAAAGGTACGGAATATGTGGGAAAGTAAGGAGGGTTTGTTCAGGAGGCTTGGATGGGTTGCGGATGGGAGCCGGATGCTTGGGTACACGGCCCAAGCATGCATTATACTTTGGCTATACTTTTATACCCTTCTTCTTCTGCTGGCGCGAGTTTGCAACTCGTGCCTACTATGATGTTGGGTTTGTAGCCCAACTGGCTTGAGAAACCATACTTTATACTTTGGCTATACTTCCAGCTTATACTTTATGCTTCTGAAATGCATTTATACTTCCGGTCTATACTTCCCCCATCCCGAACCAAGCTATACTTTCAAATCACCATTATCCCTCTAGTTCCCACCAACCTATCGTTGCATCTCCTGCTTTCTGCCCTCCTAGGCCGGGAGGCCTCGCCTTCGGGCATCGCGCTGTGTTCCCTCCTTGCCTCGCTTCGCTCAGCATGCCCTTGACGGGCACCGGATCTCACAAGGCGCTCTTTATACGAGGGCCCCTACCCCCACCCAAAGGCTGGGAACAGTTTCGATAGCCGTGGCTGACGGAGCTTCAACCAAAGTCCCCCTTTGAAGGGGGTAGGGGGATGTAATCGTCAGCAAATGATTCCCCTCTTGGGAGTGGCTAGGGGTGGGTTTATACTTTGTAGGGACAGGTCGCGACCTGTCCGCGCAATATCCGCAACTACGAAACTTATACCTTAGGAATAGTAATCACAGGCTCCCCGCCTTGGCTAAGGAGGGGTTAGGGGTGGTTGGACCCGGTATTGCAGAAACTCCCTCCCTGTTCTTAGGGGAGGGCTGGGGTCTAGCAGGCACCGGTTGTCTTGGTTTTGCAAAACCCTCATACAGTTCTAAAGGTCTTATAGTATAAAAAAGCCACCGCCCTTCCCTGAAAACAGAAGAAGGCGGTGGCGCTTTATATTATATAAAGTAAGTATTACGCCGTCTGTTGCTCGCGTGCCAGCTCCAGCTCGTCTATTCTCCCGGCCGACACGGCCATCAGGCCAACAAATGTCAGGAAGCCGTTGAGGATTAGCACCTCGAAGCCAAACTCGTAGCCCCAGAACCAGTCAGCTGAGTTGTAGCTGATAATGAAGGTAAGCAGCGGGGCGATGATGCAGACGGCCGGCACCAGCCTGTCGCGCACGGCACGCTTGGTGTAGATGCCGAAAGCATACAGGCCAAGCAGCGGGCCATAGGTATAGCCAGCCACCTTAAACACGGCCGTTACCACGCTGTCGTTGTTGAGGATCTCAAAAATAATGATAACCAAGCCCATGACCAGGGAAATGCCACCATGCACGATATAGCGCAGGCGTACACGCTCCTGCTCCGGACGATCCTTGAAGTTTAGGAAGTCCACGCAGAAGGAGGTGGTCAGTGCCGTAAGGGCAGAGTCGGCGGAGGCGTAGGTAATAGCAATGATGCCCAGTATAAATACGATGCCGGCAAAGGCTGAGAAGTGGTTAAGGGCCAGGAATGGGAACACATCGTCGCCTCTCTCCGGCAGGGCAATACCCTTCGCCTGTGCATAAATGTAAAGCAGGGCACCCAGCGAAAGGAACAGGATGTTCACCACAAACAGGATGATGCTGAACCAGAACATGTTTTTCTGGGCCTCGCCAATGTTCTTGCAGCTCAGGTTCTTCTGCATCATGTCCTGGTCCAGGCCAGTCATTACGATGGTGATGAAGGCACCGGAGAAGAACTGCTTAAAGAAGTTTTTGCTGTCTTTGCCATCCCAGAAAAATACCTGCGAGTATTCGCTGGCCGTGATTGTATCCACCAGTCCCTGGAAGCCCAGGTTCAGCTCGTCGGAAATCAACCAGATCGTAATCCCGACAGCGGTAAGCATAGCGGTGGTCTGGAAAGTATCCGTCCAGATGATTGTCTTCATCCCGCCCCGGAAAGTATAAACCCAGATCAGGGCAATGGTGATCAGCACGGAAACGGAGAAGGGAATGCCCAGCTCATCGAAAACGGCCAGTTGCAGCACGCCGGCAATCAGGAACAGGCGAATGGCCGCCCCAAGCGTGCGCGAGAGCAGGAAGAAAGCCGCCCCCGTTTTATAGGACCACCACCCGAACCGGTCTTCCAGGTAAGTATAAATCGATACCAGGTTCATGCGGTAGTAGAGTGGCATCAGCACGGTGGCTATCACGAGGTAGCCCAGCAGATAGCCCATCACAAACTGCAGGTAGGAGAACTGCGCCCCTGCCACCATGCCGGGTATCGACACGAAAGTAACGCCGGACAGGGAGGTGCCAATCATACCAAAAGCCACCACATACCACGGCGAGGAGCGGTTCGCCAGAAAGAAAGTCTCGGAGTCGGTGTTGCGGCTGGTGAGGTACGAGATGAAAATCAGAATACAGAAATAGCCTAGAATAAGGCCTATGATAAGGGTAGGGGACATGGTTAAGCTATAGGTTCTTAGAGGTTATAATCCACAAATATAGCAAAACTATGTTCCGGCACCACCCCTAAATTAGCTCATCCAGCAGCACCGGCTCGCCAATGGCCGGCATGCGCAGGCCCTGTAGCATCCCGGAGGCGGCAATCTGCTCCAGCAGGCGCACCGGCTCGCTTGGCGGCTCATCGCTGAGGTCGTAGGTGCCGTAGTGCATGGGGATGAAGGTGCCGCCGCGCAGCAGGTTGTACGCTTTCACGGCCTCATGCGGGCTGAGGTGGCTTTTCTGCATCAGGAACGAGGGTTTGTAGGCTCCCACCGGCATCATGCAAACATCCATAGGGCCCAGCAGCTGCTCTATCTCCTCGAAGTGGGGGGCAAGGCCCGTGTCGCCGGCAAAGTACAGCGTGTGCTCCCTGGTCTTCAGCACGAAGCTTCCCCACAGCACCTTGTTCATGTCGCGGATCCCACGGCGGTGCCAGTGCGAGGCAGGCATAAAGTATACTTCCACCTCATCAGGCACCAGGTCATACTTCTGAAACCAGCCGGCCTCCTGGTAAGGCAGGTGCGGGTCTATACTTCGCAGGATGTCGCCGACACGGAGCGGGGCCAGGGCCTTGAGCTGCGGGTTATGCTGGAAAACCACCTGCACCGATTTTTTGTCGAGGTGGTCGCGGTGGGCGTGCGAGAGCAGCAGGAAATCGATGTTGCGCAGGTCCTCCGGCTGGCAGGGCAGCCCCACGCGGCGCTTCAGCAGCGGCAGGTCGAAGAGCACGGGGTCGGTCAGAAAGGTGATGCCGCCCAGGCGCAGGAAAAAGGATGAATGTCCCAGCCACACGAGCATATCCCGGTCATCATGGATAAACGCCTTGCCCTGCTGCACATGCGGCGTGTAGTGGTCGAGCTTTTTCTGCTCCCGCTGCGGGTTGCGGCTCAGCTGCCAGCGCAGCACTTTGCTGAAGTCGGGGTTATAGAGCTCGCTGCCATTGGCGAAGCGCCCATCAATGGTCTTGTTGCCTCGGTAGCCGGGTTTTATGGTTTCGAGGCGCTCGTTTTTCAGGTGGCGGATAAGTGTGTTATGCTGTTGCAACGTTTGTCTTCGTTAAGTAGTCGTTCGGGAGCGGTGCCTGTAGCTAAAACCTTTGCCCAGGCTCTCCGTTTTGCGTTCATTCCCTCTGTATACTTCTAAAACGGTCAGTTTGGTTAGGATAAGGCCTTATAAGGCTGAAAAAAACGCTTCCCCGCCAAAACAGGGAAGCGTGCTATACTTTTTTTCGAGGCTGCTGCCCTTTACCAGTACCCGTACCGGCTGCCGTAGCCCGGGCCATAGTATGGGTTACCGTAAGGCGAGGCGCCGTCGGTATAACGGATGCCGCCTGTTACACTCAGGTGCTCCGTGATCTTATAAGTGGCCCGGAAGTCAGCGCCCATGCGACCGGGGCTGTAGAGGCCGCCTCTGAAGTCGTTGGTGGGCAGGTTGGAGAAATCGCGCCAGATGTTGCCGCTCAGGATCAGGCGGTCGCTGGCCAGGTAATCCACGCCCACGCTGCCGATGTAGTGGCTGCCGCCGCGGTTGCGGTAAAGCACCGTGGTGCCCTCAGGACCGGTAACCGGCACGTTGTAGCCGGAAGTATGCACGTAAGCCAGGCTGGTGTTTATCCTAAAGCGGTTGCTGACCTGGTAGCGCACCGAAGGCTCCATGTAAGTGGCGCTGCCAAGGCCGTTGCTGAAGCTGGCGCCCATGTTCAGGCCGTAGCTTAACTTGGGACCCTGCCAGGCGGGTTTCTCCGCCTTTGTTTGCTCCTTTTCTACGGTGGCCGTCGGGACAGGCGTGGTCTGAGCCGGCTCGGGCGCAGCCTCCAGGCTCGGCTTTACGCTCTGCGCCAAGCCTGGCCCGGCATACAGCAATCCGGCAACCAGTAGGGTTCTAAGTATATTTTTCACGTGGAAATGGCTCAAGTATAAAATCTTATACTAAGGTACGGCTTAGATGGTTCAAATGCAAAACGCGACGGCCCGCCATAAAGTATACGGGCACTGCTATTTAGCTTTTGCCCCCAGCCATCCCGCGCGGAAGGACTGCATCTGCGGCGTCAGTTGCTTGCCTATACTTTCGTAAGGCACTACCTCGAAGAGCGGCACTTCATCCAGTACAAAACTGGTGGTGCGGGTCTGGCCATGCCGTGTGAAGGTAACCGGTACTACATCGCCGGGTTTGTGCTTTTTGAGAATTTTCTCCAGCTCTTTTTCTGATTTAAGCTTGCGCCCGTCAAAGGTCAGGATCACATCGCCCTTCTCGAGGCCGGCTTTGTAGGCGCCTGTGTGCACAAACGTGCCGTTGGCAATGGTGGCCGCGCCATCCTTGTAGGTGAAGTTAAGCATGCTCACCGTAGCCTCACCCGGCTTGGACTTTCTCAATTCTAGCCCGGCCAGCGCGAGCAGTGCAGCATAATCGGGCAATTCACTTCCTAAGATGCTCTCCGCGAAGAACTTTCGGGCAAAGGCAGCATCGCCGGTTACCTGTGCCAGCGTTTCCTCCACATCAGCCATGGTATAAGGCTTTTCGGTGGCGCCATACTTTTGCCAGAGCGCCTGCATAAAGTCGTCCAGCGTTTTGTTATAGTCACGGCGCAGCGTCAAGTCCAGGCCCATGCCAATCATGCTGCCGTAAGTATAGTAGGAGATAAAGGTGTTGTGGCGGTTCACAGGGTCCACGGAGCGGGCGGCGTCCACAAAAGGCGCCTGCTGGCTCATTTCCACCAAACTGTGGTACTGTCCGCCCGGCGAGAGCAGCACGTAGTTCAGGTCTCCGGCCAGGTCAGAAGCATACTTTTTCAGGTCGAAAATGCCGGCGCGGGCCATGGTCAGGTCACCGTAGTAGCTCGTGAAGCCCTCGGCCAGCCACAGCGCCTCGCTCATGTTGGCCTCCTGAAAGTTGAACGGCTCCAGCGATTTTGGACGTAAGCGCTCCACGTTCCAGGCATGGAAAAACTCGTGCGACACCGTGTTGAGCAGCGGCCCCATGGCCGTGGCCAGCGGGCGCGAACTGGTCAGGATAGTGGAGTTGCGGTGCTCCATGCCGTCGCCGGAGGCCTGCGGAAGATAGCAGCCGATGAAGGTATAGCGGCCAAAATCAAACGCCGGAAGCTGCCCGAACACGGCCTGCTGCTCAGCTACGATGGCCTTAGTGTGCGCCACGTACTCCTCAAACTGCTCTTTGGTACCATGGTGGTGTAACGCGACCTGTATGGTCTGCGGCTTGCCGCCGCTATTCACCGTCCACTCCGCAAAGTCGAAGTTGCTTAGCTCCATGGGGCTGTCCATCAGGTACTGGAAGTTGGGGGCGAAGTAGGTGTTGCCCTGCTCATGCCGCAGCTGCGTGGCCACTTTCCAGTTGCTGCCTTGCGGGATGTGAAAGGTGAGGTAAGCCGGTGCCTCCTCGAACTCGCGCGCGTACATCAGGCTGGCCGGCGCGTTCAGGTGGGCGTGGGTCTCGTCTACAGCGGCATAGGTGCCGTCGGCCTGGTCGGCAAACAAAGTATAGCTGACAGTGGCCTTGCCCTGGTGGTTGAGTACACCCCACTCGTTTACGTTCAGCCGCACCAGTTGCAGCGGCTGCCCCTGCGCGTTGCTGGCTTTGACGTTGTACACATTCTTGGCAAACTCGTGCAGGGCATAGCGTCCGGGCGAGCTGCGCGGCATCAGTACCTTCAGGGTATCACTTTGAATATCAGAGAATGTAACTTTTATCTCGGCCTCGTGGTGCGCTGCGTTCGGAAAAGACAAGTCATAAGTAACCTGCTGCTGCGCCAGCGCCGGTTGCATCATCAGCCCCATCGCCAGCCCCAACAGGCCATATACTTTTGGTTTCATTTATAAGGTCAGTGTAGTTGGAAAGTTAAATATAGGGATTGGTAAATAGGGGAGCAACTCTTATCAGTTAGCAATTAACAGTTATCAGTTATCAATAGATTGTTGATAATTGTTCTGCTATGCTTTAGCCATAGAGTGCACCGTATAACGTCTCCACACCCTCTCAACTTTCTAACCTTCTAACTTTTTAACTCTCTAACTCCAGAGACGCCAGGTATTGCGTCTCTACAACTCCCAAACTCCCAAACTCTCTAACTCTCTAACTCTCTCCAGCGTTTTTGCCTGCACCATCCCCCCATAAAAAGCCTGGCTATACTTCTCGCGGAAGCCTAAGGCGGTGAAGTGGGCTTTGTAGTCGGGTAATTGCGTGGCCTGCACATGGCTGAGCCATCCGAAGAACGTATACATGCCCCGGATTAACAGCCGCTGCCACCAGGGGGTAGGCTGCTGCATGGGCCAGAAGTCGGCGAAGAGCCATTGGCCACCCGGTGATAAAGCGGCTGCCAATCTGCTCATGAGCTCCTGTAGCCGCTGCGGCGGGAAAAGATCTAAAAGAAAAGGAGTGAAGATGACATCGAACTGCTCCCCGGGATTTATACTTTGCTCGGTGCCGAGACGGAAGGTGACTTGGCACGGATGCGGTTTTTTATACTTGCCATACTTTCCTTCGGCGCGCTGCAGCATGGCCGGGGCGGCCTCTACGTATAAAATATCGAGCTTCTTGCCGGTTTGCAGCAGCTGCTCCAGCAGCCAGCCCGTGCCGCCGCCAATCACCAGCACGCGCGCCTGTGGCGGCACGAAGGGAAGCAGGGCCAGCTGTGCCTGCTCCAGGGAATTGCCATACACCAGCCGCGCCAGGGCATCGTAAAAAGGGGCAACCCGATTAAATCCGCTATCAGGGAGTTGGGGCAAAGTATAAGTGATTGGTGCGGGCGCTAAGGTAAGGATTAGCGTTTGTAATGCTGCTCCAGGATACCCTGTAACTTCTGAAAGATGTAATCGACCAGCTGCTTGCGTATACTGTCGGTGTTGCCCTCAAAGTGCTCCCGGAACTCCTCGGCCTTGCCGTTATAAAGTATGGATACGAACATCGTGCCCACGGGCTTTTCCTCGGTTTCGGAGCCGCCAGGCCCGGCCAGGCCGGTAGTGGCCACACTGATGTCGGCGCCCAGCATCTTCTTCAGGCCCATCACCATCTCGTTGGTCACCTGCTGCGATTCTGCCGTATAGAGGTCCAGGGTCTGTTTCTTAACGCCCAGCAGCTTCTGCTTTACCTCCGGCTGGTACACCACCAGGCTGCCTTTCAGCACATCACTGCTGCCCTTTGCCCGCACAAACTCCGAGGCCAGCATGCCGGCCGTACAACTCTCGGCAAATGCCACGGTCAGGCCCTTGTCCTTCAATCCCATTACCAGCTCGGTAAGTTCTGCTTGGTTCATATATGCTTGTTAGAAACTTAAATGGCAGCTTGTTGTACTGTATTTGGCAGCTGCGGGTTGTGGCCCAGCGGGTAGCGTTCCAGCACCGAGTAAGTAGGATGGGGCGAGCCCAGCACCGATTGCCACAGGCCCACCTCCTGCACGGGCAGCTCCAGCGGCTTTTCTGAGATGACCAGCGGCAGCTCCCGGGGCAGCTGGCTGTCTTTCCGGAAGCGGGCCAGCGTAATATGCGGAATGGCCTTCAGGTTTGCTGGGGGCTGCGCAGCCAGTTCTTTGGTCAGGTGCCTGCTCAGGGCCTCAAAGGAAGTATGCGGGGCAAATCGTGCCCATATCAGGCGCGGGTGCCTGGGTTTGGGGCTGGGCTCCGTCTGCTCGAACTGCAGCGTAAAGGGCTGGTGCTGCCGGGCCACGCGCGCTACCCGCTCTTTTATACTTGGTAGTTCCTCCGCCGGCACGTTGCCGATGAAGAAGAGCGTGAGGTGCAGGTTCTGGGGCGGCAAAAAGCGCAGCGCCGGGTGTGTAAATTGCTGCAGATGCTGCTGCAGTTCCTGCAGCAAAACGGCCGGAAGAGGGGCAGCCACAAATAACCTGATGCTCTCTTTCATAGTTTACGTATGATGGTATTCTGTAGGAAACAGGATTTAAATACGCTTCTAAGATGATAACGTGATAGTATGATACGCACTTTCTATAAACGGATGGTGGCCTCTGCGGCGCTTTTTACCGTGGAGCTGGTCTTTATTTGGGCGCTGTTTATCGCCTGCATTGTGGTGTTTCTGTGGCTGGGCCGGGAGATAATGCAGGGCGAAGAAGTATGGCTCGATGAGGCGGCCTTTGGCTTTGCGGCAAGCCTCAGCAGTCCTTTCATGGACGGGCTTATTAAGTTCGTTACCTTTTTCGCATCCCGGCAGTTTCTGACGCCTGCGGCTTTGGCGCTGGTGGCCTATTACCTGTTTATCCGCAAGCACCGCTGGAATTCCGTGAGGGTGCCGGTGGTGGCGCTGGGCAGCATCACGCTCAACATTCTCCTGAAGTATTTCTTTGACCGCGAACGGCCTATGTCGCCCTTGGTGGACGCCTCCGGGCTGAGCTTCCCGAGCGGGCATAGTATGGTGGCGGCTTCGTTTTACGGGCTGCTGATTTACCTGGTGTGGCACAATGTAAAGGATGTGCACCTGCGTAACCTGCTGATCGCGCTGTTGATTATTTTTGTAGTCCTGATTGGGTTCAGCCGCATTTACCTGCGCGTGCACTACGCCACCGATGTGTTGGCCGGCTTTGCCGCTGGTTTTCTGTGGGTTGTGATCGGGCTGACGCTGCTTCGCCGGCTGGAGCGCTACTCGGGCAAGGAGATTACGCCCTTGGTGCTGGAGGAGACGGAGGAAAAGGAATAATTTTTTTGGTTTGGGTATTGACTTATCTGAAAGCTTCTATTACTTTTGCAATCCCAATAAACAAAGGGTTAAAGGGTTTTGGGACGTTAATTGATATAGTGCATCAAGCGCAAGTGGCGAAATTGGTAGACGCGCTGTCTTCAGGCGGCAGTTCCGCAAGGTGTGAAGGTTCGAGTCCTTTCTTGCGCACACTAAATCATAAAAAGGCTGATCTTTCGAGGTCAGCCTTTTTTGTTTTTATAGCCTGGTATACTTTAGCCTTACTTTGTACTTCGGCTATACCGCTGTTTCGGACATCCTTGTCCGAAACCAATGCTGCTGCGGACTTCCAAGTCCGCGTAAGCTATACTTTAAACTTGTCAGTTTATACTTTCCTAGCCGCTGCTCCCTTCCACTCGAACCAAGCTATCCTTGCTAGCTGCCGTTCATCCTCTAGTTCCCACAAGCGTCTCGTTGCATTTCCGGCTTTGGTGACCTCCTAGGCCGGGAGGCCTCGCCTTGGGGGTAGGGGCCCTCGATAAGGGCATCGCGCTGTCTACATTTCCTTTGCTCCTGACGTCGCAATGCCTTTCAGGCACCGGAAATCTAGAAGGCGCTCAACCCAAAGGCTGGGAATCATTCGATAGCTTTTGCCATGCAACTTGAACCAAGTCCCTCTTTGAAGGGGGTAGGGGGATGTAATCGTGTACAGAGATTCCCCTCTTGGGAGTGGCAAGGGGTGGGTTTATACTTTGTAGGGACAAATCGCGACCTGTCCGCGCGAGAACTGAGGCTATGAAACTTATACCTTAGGAATAGTAACTACAAACTCCCCGACTTGGATAAGGAGGGGTTAGGGGTGGTTGGACCCGGTAAATGCAAACAAAATCACCGAGCTGTTCCAAATTGAATGCGCAAGTGTCGATGTCATCCTTAATAATACACCGTCCACTCACCCACCTGCCGTTGCTCGTCAAAGTACTTAAGCATCCATCGCCGCTCCTCGGGAAGCTCGTTTTTTACCACCAGCACCGGCTCCTGCTGTAGCAGATCTTGCAGCCGCTGCATAGACTCCGGGCGGTTCAGTTGCAGCAGCTCCTGGCGCCACTTTTCGTCGCTCTCAAACTGTACTTCCCGCACCAGTTTGTCGCTGCCGTCATCAATTGAAACGATACTTTTGTTAAGCTCGAAGGCCAGCGAAGGGAGCAGCCTGTTATACACCAGCACCGGCCGCTGCTCCAGGTTGTGCTCCAGGATTACCTCGGCAATGGGGCGACTGCCATTCGTAAACTGCGGGTTGTGCTCCAGCAATTTAGTGGAGTAGGGCAGGAGCAGCGCCGTGAATACCAGGGCACCGTACACCAGCTTCTGCTGCGGCAGCCGCTCGCCGGTCCAGAGCACTGCCAGGGCGCCTAGTATAAGCACCGGAAAGGTGAGCACCCGCCAGGGCAGCGTGATGCCGACAGGCAGCAGCGGTGCCACCAACAGCGCTACCGTTAGCACCACCAGGTACAGCAGGCCATAGTTCATGGCCTTTCTGGCGGTTTTCTCTGGCATGTGGATGAGAAGCCAGGTAGTCAGCAGCGCCTGACCTGCAAAAATAGGCAGGATGTAAAGTATAAGCTTGGACCCGGAAAAGGAGAAAAAGACCAGCGGCACCAGTATCCAAAGTATAAACAGGCGCTTGAGCGGGCGCGGCATCTCCAGCAGGTGCCGGAAGCGTGCAAAAAGTATAGCCGACCAAGGCAAACTCAGGGCGGGAGCCAGTACCAGGTAAAACCACCAGGGCTTGGAGCGGCCAAAGGTTTCGGGGTTGGCGTAGCGCTGCACAGTATGCTTAAACAGGAAGTAATCTACAAACTGCGCATCCTTAACCATGAGGTAGATGTACCAGGAGCTGCCCACTGCCAGGAGGAGCAGCAGCGCCGGCAGGTGGTGCCATCGGGAAGTATGGTTGTCAGGCGAAGTATAATTTCCCCCAAGGCCAATGGCCACCAGTACCGGAAAGATCAGCCCTACAGGCCCCTTGGTAAGGAAGGCCAGCGCCAGCAGCAGGTAAAAAAAGTATAGCCAACCCGATTTTGCCCTAGTTTTATACCTTAGCCAGGCCAAAATGGCGGCCAGCTCAAAGGTGGCCAGAAAGGAGTCTGTTGTGAGGTTGCGGGCTGAGACGAGCACGGCCGGAATGGTAAAGTATAAAACAGCCGCCAGCAGGGCCTGCCGCGGATTTCCGAAAAGCACTTTTGCAATCAGGTAAACGAGCCATACTTGCAACAGCAACGAGAACTGCAGGAAAATGCGCGCCCCGAAGGCATCAGGGCCAAACAGCTCCATCCCGAAGGAGGTGATGATGTAGGTAAGCGGGGGTTTGTGGTAGTGCTGAATGCCTAGCAGGCGCGGGTGCAGCAAATCACCGCTCTGCCACATCTCGCGGCTAATCTCGGCGTAGCGGGCCTCGCTGGTCTCCACCACGCCCCACCCTCCCAGGTTAAACAACAGAAGCAGCAATAACACAAGCAGCAGGCCAAGCAAAGAGCGGTCTGCATTCGTTTTGCGGATAAGCAGCATCAGGGCTAGTTAGGTGTAGAGTGTTCAGGGGCCGAACGTTGCTCACGCAGCCCAAGCATAAAGTTACGAGTATAAGCGGCTACACCAAATATCTGACCTAAAAACAGCACAGGGTCCAGGCGCAGCACGGCGTAGGACATGATCATGAGGCTGCCTACCAGGCTGATAACCCAGAAACCGATGGGGATAACCGACTCCTGCAGCCGCTCCGAGTACCACCACTGGTACACAAAGCGCAGCGTGAAGATCAGCTGTCCGGCACCACCCCAGGCGATGAGCGCCCCGGAGATTTTACTGTGCTCCATGATATAGCTGAAGCTATAGGTATCGCTCCAGAGGAGCCAGCCAACAGCCACGAACGGGAAAAGCAGTGCTCCCCAGCGGATGGGCCAGGCCAGCTCGTCCCATACATTTTTGAGCTTGATGTTGCGCAGGTAAATAAAGTAGGAGATCAGCTGCCCGCCCACAATCACGATGTCGCTGCGCAGTGCGCCGTAAGCCATTAAAAGTATGGAGGCGACCATGCTGGTGGTCCAGAAGGAGGCGGGGGAAAGCACGCGCCCGGCCCGCTCCGAGGATACCCACTGTATCAGGATGCGCGCCGAAAACAGCAGCTGCGCCAGCAGGCCCACGCCGTAGATGAGCATCTCAGAGATGTCCATTGGCTACAGGCTGGTTCTCAAACTCCTCGGCAATACCATACTTTATATAGCGCTTGCGCATCCACCGGAAGGCAAACGTATCGTTGAGCGGGCCCCAGAGGCGGTTGAAAAGGTGGTACTTGGAGTAACCGGCAAAGCGCTCGAAGTGCTGCACCGGCAGCTGCTTCACCTTGCCACCCTGCAGTTGTATGAGTGCGGGCAGGAAACGGTGCATGCCATCAAAAAAAGGTACACGCTTGGCAAAGGCGGCGTCCATGATCTTTAACGGGCAGCCGGTATCCACAATGCCGTCGTTTATCATGTAGCGGCGGAAACCGTTGGCAATTCTGGAGGAGATCTTCTTGATAAACGTATCCTTGCGCTTGGCCCGGATGCCGATCACCATCTCATGATCTGGCACATGCTCAAGCAACAGCAGGAAGTCCAGCGGCGAGGTCTGCAGGTCGGAGTCGATGTATCCGATGTGCGTGGTTTGGCTGTGGTCGATGCCGGCCTTGATGGCCGTGCTGAGACCGTGATTGCGGTCCAGGGAAATGTAGCTGTAACCCGCACTGCCCTGGCAGATCTGGCGGATGAGCGCCAGGCTGCTATCGGTAGAGCCATCGTTTATGAAGAGTACCTGCGTGGGCACCGGCGCCTGCACCAGAAAAGCATCCATGGCCTCGCGGAAGCGCTGCAGGCAGCCCTCCTCGTTAAAAACCGGTACCAGTACCGTCAGTGTTATTTGCTCTGTGTTCCGATGAAGCATTCTGCCTACTTATTTATGGTTTAATGCATGTTTTTAAACAGCAGCTGCAGCAGCTAAGTTTATACTTTAACTACATTATTTCGCTGCCCGTATCCTCCTACAATATGAGGCAACGGCTAACCCAGACTTTCCTGCGCCTGCTGGCGCTGCTCACCGCCGAGGTGCTGGTACTGGGCCTGGCCATGTTGCTCTGCCTGGCGCTTTTTTTCTTTATGGCGCACCTGGTGTTCGTCGCCCGCGACAATACCCTCGATGCCGCCCTTTTCGCATTTGCCGACCGGTTTTCCTCGCCTGCCATGACACAGGTAATGCGGGGCGTCTCTTTCTTTGCCTCTTTTGAGTACCTTTTGGTCGTGCCGCCGCTGGTGGTGCTGGTGTTCAGCTTTTTCAGGGGCTGGCGCTGGTTGGCGCTCAAGGTACTGCTCATCTCATTTTCCACCTCCATCCTCAACCAACTCCTCAAACGCTACTTTGAGCGTCCCCGTCCCGAGACAGCCCTGCTCGAGCAGTCGGGGATGAGCTTCCCCAGTGGGCATGCCATGATTGGCGGAGCCTTCTATGGGGTTCTGATTTACATCGTTTGGCGCACGGTACGCGCGGAAGTATGGCGCTGGGTGCTGACGCTCTTGCTCACGCTGCTCGTGTTGCTCATCGGCTTTAGTCGCATCTACCTGCGGGTGCACTATGCCACCGATGTGCTGGCCGGTTACGCAATCGGTTTGCTCTGGCTGATGCTTTCTTTATACTTCATGCGCCGCCTGGAGGCTAGCTATAGCAGGAAGTATGAGCAGCAGGTATAAGCCGTCAGGGCACTGCCAGCGCGGGCACCCCATGGTACTCCCTGAACCAGGCCACAAACCGCTTCAGCCCTTCTTCCAGCGTGGTGTGCGGCGTGGTGCCAGTTGCCTTGGCCAGTTCCTCCACATCGGCATAAGTGGTTTGCACGTCGCCCGGCTGCATGGGCTGCAGGTTCAGCCTGGCCTTGCGCTGCAGCAGGCACTCGAGTATGGCTACCAAGTTTAGCAGCTGCTCGGGCTTATGGTTTCCAATATTATAGAGCTTAAATGGCACAGGACTCGCCTCTGGCCGCACGTCCAGCAGCCGCACGATGCTTTCCACCACGTCGTCCACATAGGTAAAGTCGCGTAGCATATCGCCATGGTTAAAGATGCGGATAGGCGTGCCCGCTACAATGGCCTTGGCAAAGCTGTAGTAGGCCATGTCAGGCCTGCCCCAGGGGCCATACACGGTAAAAAAGCGCAGGCCGGTGGTGGGGATGCCGTACAGGTGGGCGTAACTGTGGGCCATCACCTCATTGGCCTTTTTAGTGGCAGCATAAAACGAGATAGGCGCATCGGTGCAGTGGCTGGTGCTAAAGGGCGTCTGCTCGTTAAGCCCATAAACCGAGCTGGAAGAGGCAAACAGCAGGTGCTTTATCTGATAGCGGCGGCTGCACTCCAGCACATTGGCAAAGCCAACCAGGTTGCTTGTTACGTACTCCTCCGGGTGGTCGATGCTGTGGCGCACCCCGGCCTGTGCCGCCAGGTTCACCACCACGTCAAACTCTTGGCCAGCGAACAGCTGCTCCAGGGCCGCCGCGTCTGAAATATCGAGCTGCTGGAAGTATAGGTTTGGTGATTTTATACTCTGGATGGGAGTTTCAGGGGCTACAGAAGTTATGCAGAATCCCTGCTGCTCGAGCCGTTTATACTTTAGCTGCGGGTCGTAATAGCTGTTCAGGCTATCCACGCCCACCACCGTGTGGCCGTACTGCTGCAGGGCCAGCACCAGGTGATGGCCGATGAACCCGGCACTGCCGGTAACGAGTATGCGCCGTATTGCACCCATATGTATGCTTTAGAGGTGGCAGCTAAAAACGAGGTCAAAATTCAGGCAGGAATCTGTAGCAATTCTGAAGAACTTCTGGTATTTCTACTATATTTAGATTATGTAATAATATTATATTTATTTGAACTTTAAGAATATTAGAACGCCTAATTACTGTGAAGAGTTCTACATAGAAGAGCATAAAAAATTTGATGAATTGCTGGCCCGTGACAACATTACGAAGCAAACCGGCAGGAGGGAATTATAGGGAAACAGCTGCGGTCCTCAGGAAGATAATGGCTGCATGCTTTTATCAAATGCCGGAAAGTCATACTTTTAGCATTCAATAGCATAGTGCCCCATACCCATGTTGACTTTCCATAAAAAATTACTGGTTTATACTTTCGGATTTCTGCTAACACTGCCTGCCCTGGCCCAACACCCCGACGAGGTGGCGGCGGTGCGGCAAAAGCTGCAGCAGGAGCGGCGGCAGGCGCTGGCGGCAAGTATAGACCCGTCCCCAAAAGCCCTGCGCTTGCTGGAGCTGGGCGCCTTGCAGGAAGCAAAGCAGGTGCTGGCAAAGGCCCCCGCCGGCACCGCGACAAAGCTGGCGCAGGCGGAGGTGGCCATGCTGGAAAACAGGTTTGCCGAGGCCGAAGCACTGGTAAAGCAGGTGCTGGAGGAAAGTCCGCAGCAGCGGGAGGCGCTGTTGCTGCAGGGCAGGCTGCAGGTACAGGCCTGGGAACTGGAGAAGGCGAAGGCTACGGCGGAGCAGCTGCTCACAAAAAATCCGACCGATGAGGAGGCTGCCCTGATGGTGGGGCGTGTGCTGATGCTGCAGAAAAAGTATGACGAGGCGCTGGTGTGGGCCAAAAAGGTGCAGGGCTGGAACCGCAACAGTGCCGGGGCCTGGCTACTGGAGTCGGATGTGCATTTCTGGAACCAGAAGCCCGAGCTGGCCGAGCAGCCGCTTATCAACAGCCTTACCCTGAACCCTTTCAATGCCGATGCACGCTTTAACTACGGCTACGCCATCTGGCGCCGCGTGGATGCCACCCAGCTCAACGCCATGGCCGCGCAGTGGGAGCTGGCCCTGGAGCTCAACCCGTTGCACTACGTCACGCACTGGCATTGGGGCAACGGCCATACTAACCTCACCTACGCCGACTACGCCCAGCCGGAGGACGAGCAGGTGCGCCAGGAGCTGCAGCAGGCGGATAAACTCCTGTCCGAGAACAAGCTGAAAGAGGCCCTGGGGGAGATAGAGCAGGTACAGCAAAAGTATAAAACCTCGGTGCTGCCGGCCATGCTGCGCGGCTCCGCCTATTACATGGCCTTCGGGATGGACCGCCAGGCGCGCCTGGATTCGGCCGAGGCTGTTTTCCAGCGTATCCTTCAGAAAAAGAAACACTATGGACCGGCGCACAATGCCCTGGCTGCCGTTATCAAGCAAAAGCAACTCACCTACCTGCACAACTACGACTCGCTGCAGCAGGTGGTACAACAGACCGTCATCAAAGACCCGGTAAACTTTGCCAGGGTCTTCCCGGATGTGACCTATTACCCCGGCGAGGAGGTGCAGAAGATGGTGTGGTCGCAGCTTTACGAGAGCATCGTATACTTTCCGTTCCTCTCCAAGCAAGGCGAAACGTTTGTGATTCCGCCGCTGCACGTGGACCTGGCCATTGCCATGAAATCGCCTTATTTTAGGCAGGCTACCACTTTTGATAACCGCCAGTGGATGGACATCCGGGGTGTGGGCAGCGGAGCCGCAGCCATTGAGTACGTAGTGCGCGGATCATACCTGGAGCGCAACGTGGTGCTTCATGAGTATGTGCACCTGTTCCACGGGCGCGTGTTTACCGATGCTGAGAACCGTGCCGTGCGCCGCCTCTACTACAATGCCATGGAGCAGGGCCGCACGCTGGATTACTATTCGGCCAATAACGAGCACGAGTACCTGGCCCAGACCTACCCGGCTTATTTTGAGCCTGTGAAGGTGCACCCGCTCAACCATAAATCCATCAATACCACCGCTGATTTAAAAGCCAAGGACCCGGAGCTTTATACGTTCCTGGATGGGCTGGTGCAGCGGCAAAAGGCCTATCTGGCTGGCGACAAACAGGCCATGGCTAGTAACTGGGCGCAAGTATACCTGAACCTGGCTACCCGGGCACAGCGGCAGAACGAGCTGCAGAAAGCGACTTTATACTTAGACAGTGCCTTGGTTTGGGATAAAAATTACCAGCCAGCCTTGCTGGCCTATGCCGGCGTGGAGCAGCGGCAGAAAAAGTATAAGGAGGCCCAGGCTTGGCTGGAGAAAGCCAAAGGCATCAACCCGGACTATGCCCCCATTTACCTGGCAGAGGCCGAGCTGCAGGAAACCATGAAGCGCAATGGCAAACTCAACGCCCACGACGCACTGGTGAGCCAGATGGCGCTCTACAAAAAAGCCGCTGAGCTGGAAGACGACCTGCTGATGCAGGCGCAGGTGAACCAGCGCTTCCGGGAGTTTTTTGTGCACTACGGCATGGTGCCCGAGGCCATTGCCGTGGCACAGGCTTACGTAGAGAACGCCCCGACTATCTCCACCTACCTCCGCGACCGCCGCGATGAGGCACTGGCTTATGCCAACTGGCTGAAGGGCACCACCAGCATTAACCCGGAGGCAGAGCAGGAGTTGAGAAGGCTGGTATCCCTGAAACCGCAGAACTACGAACTGCGCCGGCAGTATGCCGAGGTGCTGGCGACGCAAGGCAAGTATAAGGAAGCCCACGAAACACTGGCCGAGGCACAGCGCATCCTTACCGCGGCTGGCAACCCGCGCACAGACTACATGGCGCTGATGGCTACGTATCAGCTGCAACTGCAGAGCAATGAGGCCGCCCGTGCCGCTGCGCAAACCCTGCTGGATGGCAAGAAAACCCTGCAAGAGGCGGACCGCCACCTGCTGGTGCCCCTGTTTGCTGCGCTGGGGCAGGGCGATAAAGCGAAAACTACCCTGAAGTCCCTGCCAAAACCAGCAACAGTGGTAGAGAGCGCGAAAGTGCTGACGGCAAAGGGACACTTGTATGAGGCAGAGGGCAAGGTAAACAGAGCCATCCAGGCCTATGAAAACTCGCTGCTGCTGTACCCTTACCAACTGGAGGTGCGCCAAAGCCTGATACGCCTGCTCCAGAAGAAAGGCCGCACCCAGGATGCCGAGGATGTGGCCGGAGCGGGCGAGCAACTGGTACATTCCTGAACAAACAAGCCAACTATATTATCTAACCTACAATCGTTTACATGAAAAAAAATTTACTCAAACAACCCGTATTTTTCCTGATGCTGCTGCTGACGGTAGCCTGTCGTCAGTCGCCGGAGCTGCATGAAGGCAGCAGCGCCGTGGTGGACCCTGTGGATAACGCTGCCCAACCCACTGTGGTGTACCTGGTGCGCCACGCCGAAAAAGAGACTGTTGACCTCCAAGATCAGAACCCTGGCTTGTCTGCCAAGGGATTTGCGCGCGCCGAGGCGCTGGGCAACCTGTTAAAGGAGCAGCCCATCGGTGCCTTGTATGCCACCAAGTACATCCGCACCCAGCATACGCTAAAGCCCTTATCGGATTCACTCTCGCTGGAGATTCTGCAGTACGAGGCAAATGATTTTGTAGGTCTGAAAGAGCGCGTGCTGAGAAACCACCAAGGGCAGACGGTGGTAGTTGCGGGGCACTCGAACACGCTGCTGCCTATTTTGGAGGCCTTCGGTGCCAAGCGCCCGGTACCTGATATTTCGGAGCAGGAGTATGATTACCTCTTCAAGGTAACGTTAGCCCCGGACGGAAAAGCTACGGTAGAAACGGATCATTACAGCGTTAATCCCTAAAGGGCTATACTATAGCTCAGGTTGATTTACATACTTGCGTGAGGGTGCAACGCAGCCCTTAGCACCTAGGCAACGGTTAGAGGTGAAGTTCTGTAACTTAATCCTCAGTTCTTGGCTCTGCACCTTCGGATAGTAATCTTTAGACTCTCCCCTTGAGGGGAGTTAGAGGGGTGTTGGTTATGTAGAATACTAATGCCACTGGCTTTACACCCCTGTAGCCCCCTCAAGGGAGTACCAGCCGTAACGTAAGGGTTTGTATGCTTAGAGGGGTAGGGGGTAGGTTCATCTCAACAGCATTTTATACTTTTTGACACAGCCCCTGTAGCCTCTGAGTTGCAGGGGCTGTTTTTGTCACTATATGCTAAAAGCCTGCTTGCCTAAATGAAGGGATTATGCTGTAACCACCCGCGTACCGGCCAGTTTGTCGTGGAACGTGCGGCGGCTGCTGTGGCCATAACCGGTTATAAACCGGAAGATGATAAGCAAGGCGGAGATGGGCCGGAGCAGAAACCGCAGCGTGGCGGCACGAAAGCGAATGCGCTCCCCATTAGGAGTAACCACGCGCAGGTTGAGCAGGTATTTGCCCAGTGTGCCCTGGCAGGGGCAGGTTTCGGTTCCGGCAAAGTATAGCCAGGCCAGAAGCACGTAAAGCAAGCGCTCCGGCTTCAGCAAAAAAGCCTCTTCGTTGCTGCTGAACGTAAAGTAATCCACTATTCCAACCAAGGTTAAAAGTAGCAATACATCCAGGCCAAAGGCCAGCAGGCGGGTGCTCAGGGAAGCCAGCCCGGACCTGTACTTGCTTTGGGTATAGATAGTCTGCATGCGTAAGTATAAAACAGGTGAGTAGTATTTTATACTTACGCATGCCGCCTGGGTTACGGTAATTCCGGGGTATACTTTATACTTTAAACAAGCGCAAAGTATAAAGTGTAACCGATGTTGCTAGTCTCTACGGCGTATTAGGGGTTACTCTTCTGTTGGTTTTGCAGGGGTATAGCCCGGGTGCTGCAGTACCAGTGTGCCGGCAATCTTGTCGTGCAGGGCCTGGCGGCGGCGGGTAAAAGCGGCCATCAGGTAGCCTATCAACAGCGTGAGGTTGGAGACAACCTTGCCGAAGTAGCGGCCGGATGCCCTTAAAAAGGAGAGGCGGTAGCCTTCCGTATCAGTTACAAAAATGCCGAAAACCTGCTTGCCCAGCGTGGCTTGCCTGGAGGAACTCTCGAAGCTGGCAAAGTATAACCAGGCCACCAGGAACACCAGTCCCTGCAGTTTCAGCCGCCCTTCAATATCCGTAAGCTCCGGGATGGTGTCGATGCCGATAACGGGCAGCACAAAGAGACTCATGAAAAAGGAGATAATCAGCGTATCGGTAAAGAAAGCCGCCATCCGTTTCCAGAAGCTGGCGTATTCCAGGTTTATAGGAGCCCTGGACTCCTCGTTTTGGTAAAGTTGCATGCGTAAAAGTTATCCTTCAGCGATGATACGACATCCCCGGCAGACCTGCAACAAAAAAAGCTGCCCGCAGGTGCAGGCAGCTTTCGGAGTATAGTCTCTTTTTTGCTGTTTTATGATTTAGCAGCCGGGGTAAAGCGCTCTACCTTGTTTTTAGCCGGCACCTGTGTTCGCAGGTATTTGTAAATGGCGCGCAGGTCTTCCTCCTTCATGCCGGAGTACATTTTCCAGGGCATCAGCGTTTGCATCTCGCCCGGTCCCAGTTTCCGATCGGCAAAATCAGCATCCTGGTACATTTTAAAGCGCAGCAGGAAGGCCTCCTCTGTCCAGGAGCCTATGCCTGTCTCCTTGTCAGGGGTGATGTTGGCCGCGCGCAGGATGGAGCCGTCGGGGAACTGGAAGTCCATGCCGCCGGCAAAGGCGCCTAATCCAGCATCTTTAGGGGAATGGCAGTCGCCGCAGCCGGCTATCGTTACCAGGTACTTGCCGCGCGATAGCTCGTTATCCAGCACAGCCTCCTTGGGTGTATGGGACACGCCGCTGGATGGCATGGTGCGCAGAATCAGGTTGAAGGGGAAATCAGGATCGGACTTGGGTACTTCGTTTCGGATAGGCTCCAGGGTGCGGATGTAGGCGATGATGGCGTAAGCATCCTCAGTCGTCAGGTTCTTATAGGCGCCGTACGGCATCATCGGGAAAAGCGGGTCTCCGTTTTTGCTAACGCCCATGGTCATAGCACGATACAGCTCTCCGTCTGACCAGGTACCGATGCCGGTTTCCTTGTCGGGGGTGATGTTCTTGGCATAGAACACGCCCGGGAAGCCGAGGGAGTGGTCGAACTTGTCTCCGCCTTTACCCAGTGTACCGGGAACAGGGGGGGCCGAGGGGAGCGAAAAGTCGCGGGTGGAGTGGCAATCGATGCAGACGGTGACGTGGTTGGCCAGGTATTGGCCGCGTTCAATCTGCTCTGCGGTTCCCTCCACGATCAGGTTGGGGGCCGCATCCACCCTCGGGAAGGCATACTGCAGGTAAATGATACCGGAGGCAATGGCTATCATAGCCACCACGACCACATAGCCGGTAACTTTCAAGGCTTTTTTCATGAGTTAAACAGTTAGATAAGTATAAGGTGTTAGGAGCTTGGTGTTAAATAATGTTGTAAATACCTTAAAAAATATGATTTAATCAAATATAGAATATTCTATATTAAGATAATTTTAGTCTGAGGCTGAAGAAGTTAAGTATAGGGAAACAAAAAAGCCGCAGACGTATCATCTTCGGCTTTTCTATACTTAGCGGGCAAGTATAAAACCCAAGTTGCGATTTACTTTGGCGGGAAGGGGAAGGAGTAAACCCACCCCCGCCCCTCCAAGGAGGGGAATTCCTGCAAGTGTAATATTATTCCCCTCTTGGGAGGGGTTAGGGGTGGGTTAATCGCAACTTGAGTTATAAAGTATGGCTTACTTAAAGGTGTCCTTGCTGTCCACAATCTTCACCTCGGTTACATTCAGTTTATACTTGGCGATTGCGTCGTCCTCGGCCAAAACCTCCTGCGGCAGCCCCTCCTTCACCAGATTAGAGTAACTCATCGGCGATGGCGTGTTGTTGAGCAGTGCCTCCCGCAGCGGACCGGCCTCGCTGTCGTCAGTTACAATGGTGACGAACATGTTGTCCGTCTGCCAGTACTTCTTCACGGCCTGGTTTACCTCTTCCACCGTCAGGTTGGCCAGCAACTGGTCCATCTCCTCAATATAGTTCTCGCGTCCATAGAAGCGGGAGTCCATCAAAAAGCCGAGCTGTTTTTCCATGGTCTGAATATAGAGTTTCATGTAGGAGCGCAGGAAGGTGCGGGTCAGCTCAAACTCCTCCTGCGTCATTCCGTTGTTAATCAGGTTATCCACCTCGCGGATGGCCAGGCGCAGGGCAAAATGGGCATGGCCCACGTTGATGTCGCTCAGCTCGGTATACTGCTGCTTCAGGCCCTCGGCAATCTGTACCGGCCTGATCCAAAGGGCAAAGTAGTTAGAAGTACGCGGCACACCCGGGTTTGGCAGCTGGAAAGAGCCTCCGCGGTCGTACCACTCAATGTAGGAGTAGTCGCCGTAGTTCATGGAGCGGGTGGTGCGGATCTTGTCGTAGAGTTTTCCGTAGCTCTTGCGGTGCTCGCCCAAGAAGGAGTTGGCCACCATCAGCGCGGCAAAGTCGTCGGCGGAGCGGGTAACGGGCATCGGCGTTCCGGTGAAAATAGCCGAGCCGAGCGCGTTGTTTTTCTGGATGATCTCTACCTGAACGCCCTTCGGCTGGTTAGGCTCCCCGGCCACCGGAATGTTGGGCTGTGTACCGGACAGTTGGGCCACGTCGGCTTTCAGCTTATTCAGGAAATCAGAGCTGTAGTTGCCGGCAATGCCAATCATCACGTTGTTTCTGGTGAAGTAGTTCTGCCAATGGTTCCGCACATCCTCCAGGGTAATGCCGGGCACGCTGGCCGAGTTGCCCTCCACCATGTGCTGGTAGTTCGTGCCGCGGAACAGCAGGTCTTCCAGCGCCTTTTTGCTGTATTCCTCATCCGATGAGGCGCGGATCACCTCATCCACAAAGTTCTGCTGGTTCGATTTTACGCGCTTGAAGTCCTCCTCGGCAAAGGCAGGGGAGAGCATCAGACCGCGCACAATCGGGTAGAAATCGTTGATAAAGTCCTGGTGCACGGCAAAGGTAAAGGTGGTTACCTCCTTGTCCACGTTGCTGTAGTACTCAGCGGCCCAGGGGAATATCTTGTCCTTTATCGCCGACACGGGCATCTCCTTCGTTCCCGACTCGGTAATCATCTGGGCGGTCGTGTAGGTCAGGCCTTCCTTGCCTTTCGGGTCTGCCATGGAGCCGTTTTTGAACATCAGCTTGATGATGACCTTGTTAGACTCCGGCTGGCGCAGCTCCACCACCTTGTCCGGACCAAAGGCCGTGTTGGCATCGAAGGCGGTGGCAGGTGCGGCGGTTTCCGTTTTTGTTTCGGTGGTTTGCTGGGATACCTGCGGTTGCTTGGCGCAGGAGGCGGCCAGCAGGGCAACAGGCAGTATATAGGCAGCTATTTTTTTCATGCTTTCTCGAATCTTTGTCATTTATACTTTAAAGTATGGCCAGGCCTTATTTTACCGGAGACTTCTCGGTTGGGGCGATAGTGCCTACCGTGAGCGTCTGGGTTACAAAGTATTTCTTGGCCACGTTCATCAGGTCTTGCGCCGTGATGGAGTCGTATACTTTGTAGATGTTGTTGAGCGACTCCGGATCGCCGCTCAGCCAGATGAAGCGGGCCAGGGAGTTGGCAATGGCATCCGGGCTGTCCATGCTCATGGCAAAGCTATACTTGATGCGCGACTTGGTGTCCTCGATCTTCTGCTTGTCTATCGGCTTGGTTTTGGCCTCGTTCAGCGCCTTCATCAGCTCATCCTTTACATACTGCATGTCCTCGGCTTTTAGCACGGAGGCCGACACCTGGATCAGGTTCGGGTCGCGGGCAAACTGCGGACCGCCGCCAATAAAGCGGGCTTTCTGCTCCTCCACCACCAGCTTGCGGAAAAGGTCGGAGTTCTCGGCAAAAAGGATGGTGGTCAGGATGCTCAGGGCAGGCAGGTCTTTGTCCTTGTCGGAGAAAGCGGGGCCTTTAAAGTTGAGGCTCAGGTAAGGCGGGAAGCCCTGCTGCTGCACGTGCGCGTAGCGTGTTTCTTTCTGGGCCGGCTCCTTCGGAATCTCGGGTTTGTAGCTGCCGCGCTTCCAGTCGCCGAAGTACTGCTGGGCCAGGCTGTTTACGCGCTCAGGCGTTACATCGCCCACCACTACAATAGTGGAATACTCCGGGCGGTAGAAACGGTCGAAGAAGGTGAGGGAGTAGTCGTACTGGTTCGGCATGTCCACCACATCCTCGAAAAAGCCCATGGTGGTGTGGGCGTATGTATGGTTTTTGAAGGCGGTACTCACTGTTTTCTCATACAGCTGCATGTAGGGGCTGGCCGAGTTCTTGGTGTACTCGCCCTTCACGGCGCCGGCCTCGGTTTTGAAGTCGTGCTCGGTGTACTTCAGGTTCTGGAAACGGTCGGCCTCAATCTCAAACATCTTGTCGAGCATCTCGGCGTTGCCGGTCATGTGGTACACGGTGCGGTCGATGCTGGTGTTAGCGTTGGCCGCAGCGCCCATTTCCTTCATGATGTCGCCGTAGGCCTCTTTGCTATACTTATCAGTTCCCCGGAACATCATGTGCTCGAAGAAGTGCGCGAAACCGGTTTTGCCTTTCTCCACCTCCTCGCGCGAGCCGGCGCGCACCACGATGTAGAAAGCGGCCAGGCCAGGGCTGTTGTAAGGCACGGTCACCACGTTCAGGCCATTATCCAGTTTTTTCTGGTGGATAGGGTAGGGCAGGATTTTGTCGTTCTGGCTGCTTTGCTGGGCTAGGGCCGGGGTGAGGGCTGAAGCCAGGAGCAGCAACAGGGCTACTAATCTGTTTCTCATTGTTTTTGGTTTAGTTTTTAATCCTTTTGCCAAAGGCTTTATACCTGATAAAACTACACAAATTGGGCTGTACGTGCAAAGGCAGCAAAGCGATCGTGTTTTCTTCTAGACGAATGGGTGGGTTTTGTCTGTGGAATAGGGGGAATTATATATTCTTGGGGAGCAGGATGTTTATATTTATCCACCCATAGTAGGCGCGGGTTTGCAACCCGTGCCTACTATGGTGCTAGGTTTGCAACCCAACTGGCTTGAAAAGCCATACCTTACTTTGGCTATACTTTTATACTTGCCAACCTATACTTTATACTTTCCTAGCCGCTGCTTCCTGCAACATGACACAAGCTATTCTTTCAAAACACCGCTGTTCCTCTAGTTCCCACAAACCTAACGTTGCATCGCTGACTTTCTGCCCTCCCAGGCCGGGAGGCCTCGCCTTCGGGCATCGCGCTGTGTTCCCTCCTTGCCTCGCTCGCGCTCAGCATGCCCTTGACGGGCACCGGATCTCACAAGGTGCTCAACCCAAAGGCTGGGAAGTATTCGATAGCCATGGCTAACGGAGCTTCGACCAAAGTCCCCCTTTGAAGGGGGTAGGGGGATGTAATCGGTTGCTGACAATTCCAATCCTCGGAGGGGCCGGAGGTGGGTTTATACTTTGTAGGGACAGGTCGTGACCTGTCCGCGCAAAGGCTTAAGCTATGAAACTTATACTTCAGCCCAAGTAATTACAGACTCCCCTCCTTAGCCAAGGAGGGGCAGGGGTGGTTGGACCTGGTTATCTTTCGGGAAACCTACCGCTCCGCAAAAAACAAGGCCGTCAGCGCCGACACGATAAAATTAACCCCGATGGAAAGCACGATGAAGCCCATGATGCGTGATAGCGCCGAGAGGCCAGCCTTGCCCATGTAGCGCGTGAGTTGGTGCGAAAAGCGCAGGATGACGTAAGAGACCGCCGCCAGAAGTATAATCCCGATCAGGATCATGACCATGTCGACATAGGAGAGCGATGTGGTGAACAGACCTATACTTACCGCAATGGCGCCCGGACCGGAGAGCATGGGCATGGCCAGCGGCGTGAAAGAGATATCCTCCTTCAGCTGCCCTTCCTCCACCACATCCGGTGAAATCTTTTTCTTGCTGGCGCCCGGAGAGAGCAGCTCAAAACCGGCCCGCATGATCATCAGTCCGCCGGCGATGCGCAGGTCGTGGATGCGGATGCCGAAGAAGTTGAGCACATACTGCCCCGCCAGAAAAAACACCGCCAGGATCCCCACCATGTACAGGCAAGCCTTTAGCGCCTGCTGGTTTCTGTAGGCAGGTGTGTCGTCTTGCGTCAGGGTGAGGAACACCGGCATCGCTCCGAAAGGGTTAACTACAGAAAAAAGCGCGGTGAAAGTGGCAAGTATGATTTCCATGTATAAAACAGCTACTAAAGTATAGGGCAGCATTAAATATAGGCTATTACGGATGTAAATCAAAAGAATGCCGGCTGTAGTCGGGAAATGTTTCTTTTTGTCTTCGCGCTCCGCTCATAATCCGTATTTTTGAGGGAAGATCAACTAAACCGTTACACTACATGAAAGGAGAAGTAAAGCTGGGCATACTGGGCGGTGGGCAGTTGGGCCGCATGCTGATGCAGGCTGGGCTCGATTTTAACCTCTATACCCTGGTGCTTGATCCCGATGAGAATGCGCCTTGCAAAGACATCTGCAACGAGTTTTATGTGGGCAGCTTCCGCGATTTTGACACCGTGTATGAGTTTGGCAAGCAGTGCGACATCCTCACTATTGAGATAGAACACGTAAACGCCGACGCGCTTGAAAAGCTGGAGCAGGAAGGGGTAAAAGTATACCCGGACGCTAAAACCGTGCGCACCATTCAGGACAAGGGGCTGCAGAAGGAGTTTTACCGCCTGCATAACATTCCCACCTCAGATTTTATACTTCTGAAAGATAAGTCGGAGCTGGAGCAAAGTATAGATTTCCTGCCGGCCTTCCAGAAGCTGCGCCGCGAGGGCTACGATGGCCGTGGCGTTACCCGCCTGACCGGTGAGGCCGATTTTGGAAAAGCCTTTGAAGAGCCGTCGGTGCTGGAGAAACTGGTGGATTTTGAGAAGGAAATCTCCGTGATTGTGGCCCGTAACGAAAACGGCGAAGTGACTGCTTTTCCGGTAGTAGAGCTAAGCTTTCACCCGGAGCACAACCTGGTGGATTCGCTTTTTGCCCCGGCCACCGTAGCTTACAAGCTGCAGCGCCACGCCATTGAGATTGCCACGCGTGTGATTGAGGCCTTCGGCATGGTAGGTATACTTGCCGTAGAGATGTTCCTGACCAAAGACGGGCAGATTTTGGTGAATGAGGTGGCGCCGCGTCCGCATAACAGCGGGCACCATACCATCAAAGCCAACTATACGTCGCAGTACGAGCAGCACCTGCGCGCTATCCTGAACCTGCCGCTGGGCTCTACCGAAATCCAGAGCGCCGCCGTGATGCTGAACCTGCTGGGCGAGCCGGGCTACGACGGTGAGGCCAAATATGAGGGGCTGCAGGAAGCCTTGGCAGTGCCAGGCGTGTACATTCACCTGTACGGCAAGAAATTTACCCGACCAGCCCGCAAAATGGGACACATTACCGTATTAGGGCAAAGTATAGAAGAGGCGCAGCAACGTGCTGAATCCGTTAAAAACGTCATCAAAGTAATTGCATAAGCATGGCCGAAGAAGTTAAGAACACACAACCACTTGTAGGCATCATCATGGGGAGCCAGTCTGACCTGAAAGTGATGGATGCCGCCGCCGAGATCCTGGAAACGCTGGGTGTACCGTATGAGTTGACCATTGTTTCAGCGCACCGCACGCCGCACCGTATGTTTGAGTATGCCGAAAACGCCCGCAAGCGCGGCCTGAAGGTAATCATTGCCGGAGCAGGCGGGGCTGCTCACTTGCCGGGTATGGTGGCCTCTATTACTACGCTGCCTGTTATTGGCGTGCCGGTAAAATCCTCCAATTCCATCGATGGTTGGGACTCGGTACTAAGTATACTTCAGATGCCCGGCGGCATTCCGGTAGCAACCGTGGCGCTGGATGGTGCCCTCAATGCCGGTATACTGGCCGCTGAGATTGTTGGCGCCTTCAACCCAGCCGTGGCCGACAAGCTGGAGAAGTATAAAATCAGCCTGAAGGACAAGGTGATGCGCTCCGTAGAGGAGCTCAAGCGCGGGGATCGGGATCTGGATTAATACAACGCCCAGCCTATGGTGCCTAGGGAGGAATAGTACACGTCACAAATCGGGCCAGGCAGAAACTATAGCACTTTCACGACAAAGGGGCTTAAGTTTCAGAAGTTGAAAGTGCTATGCTTTGCCCGGTTTGTGACATTTACGCCACAGATGGGAGTTCATTTATTTCCGGCTTCCAGCGATAAACATGTTCTACAAGTAGGGGCATCAGGCAAGCGTAAGCCAAAAAAGTTAGCGGAACAGCATACGAAATTTCTAAAAGAAAGGCAGCAGACACCAGAAGCGTCCAAGCCAAAGTTCCTGTTCTACTCCATGCTCCTTCTGATAAAAGCAACATCCGGTAGCACAGAAATGCCGCTGCCGCTATACTTAATGCCTCTGCTACTTTTTCAAGTAGCATTCCCTTTTCTGTGAGCCAGTAATTGTGCGCATAAAGGTTGCTGCCATAGAGCATGGCTATATACATACTGAGTGCAGCCAATAGCAGGTAAGTATACCTGATTACGGCCTTCTCTTGGCGGGATATATGATAAAGGTATGTACTAATTATGGATGCGGCAAAGGCAGATGTACTGGGAAACCAGTTCTTTGGTATCCCTTCATCCCTGATGGTGGTTTCACCGATACCTACCTCTACGGCCACCAAACCGGCAGTGAGCAGCACTGTACCACAAAATACAAGGGTTCTTGCTAATTTACTGCTAAACAGTAGGTTTATGTTGATGTAGGGTGTGGGTAGGGCCTGGTTGCTTGGTTGCTGTCGGCTTACATAGTGCAGGTAGATAACTGTGGAGAGCAGAAAACAGCTTGAGGCAAATATCTCTGAGCCCTCCTCAAGTAAGAGCAGTCCCAGGGGCCTTACCCATTGGGCCGGATCGGGGGCAGCTCTGTAGGAGTTTATTTCGTAATTTTCCTGCAGCGGGTTGCTAAGTAACAGCAACAGACCAATAAATGAAAGCAGCGCTGTACGCTTTGAACGGACAAGGATGACGACACTGAATGAAAGCATAAACCCGCCCACCAACAGAATTAGAATATAAAACACCGTCCACCCTGTTTGTTTGCCAAACAAGTTAAAGACAGAAGCATCCCCGATGGTTTCGTGATAAGAGCCAATTTCATCAAGAGAAAGAAGCAGGAAAACAATGCTGAAAAATACCCAGCCATAGCTCAGTGTTTTCTCCCGCAGGGAGCCTGCACGTTGCCGATCGGCCATAAAGCAAACAGCCGATATAGCCGAAGTTAGCAGGAGGAGCTTAGATGAATACCATGTGGCAATAGTGTTTTCTTTTGCTAGGTTTAGCAGGTGCAGCATTGTTTTATGATCAGTTTCTGACAATTGGGCAACCCAAGTACCTGCCAGCATAAATAAATTTAGAGCTAAGAGCAGGCTTATACAGAAAAGTGTCCGGGAATACTGTAGACGTATAGTAATAGATTGTCTTGTCATATATTTAAACCTTACTGCATAGATGACACAAGTCAATTATAGTATAAAATTAGGACAAGATATAGTTTCAATTTAAATATTTCGCATAAGTGTATTGGTTTTGTATTTTCAATTCTAATTAACCCAAGTTGCGAGCTAGTCGATGACTTGCGTTAGGGTATAGGCGAAGATAAAGAGGATGAGTTTGAGGATGAAGCCTTCGGCTGTGACGGCATGGATTTTCTTGGGGAAGAAGGCGGTGATGCCGGAGAAGGTGGTTTCGATGCGCTTGCGGTAGTAGTCCTTGAGAAAGGCCATGTAGGGTTCATCCTTTCGCTTGCCGTTAGCCTTGCGGCAGCAGCGAAGCTCCACCTGCTCGCATTCTCTGAGCAGGTCCTCCACCTCATAGCAGGTGTAGGCGGCGTCGGCGTAAAGCTGGCTGTCTGGAGGCAGGTCTACTTCCATGGCCTTGAAGGCAGTGACGTCGGCAAAAGAGCCGGCATGGATGTAAAATTGGACCGGCACCCCGTCCGAGGTGGTGATCACCTGCACACGGAAGCCGTAGAAGTAGCGCCGCTTGCTCCCGCACTTGCCGCGGTGGGCCTTGCCCTGGAGCAGGTGGCAGCAGGGGATGCGGATGTTGTCACCCACGGCCACGGGGAAGCAGTCGATCAGGTAGACCGAGGAGGTGTTAAGCTCTCTGAGGCATTGGCAAGGGCGGC
>NZ_QBKI01000008.1 GCF_003054055.1 Pontibacter mucosus
AAAGTGTGGCCCTGTTGCTGTAAGGATTCACACCAGTACACCAACAGGGCCAGTAAATGGAAATATAGAAATGACACAGTTTAAATTACATTCCCATACCGTAAGTTAAAAATCTTATCTCTTTAATCGCAATTCTCTCCTCCGCTCTCATTAAAATCAGCGAGGCACTCTGTCAGGTCATTATTTGTTTCAGTACCATAGATCCCTCCATTTTCGGATAACCATGCTTGCGCATCATCAATGCAGCTTTGAACATCATCCGAAACATATGCCCCATTGGCTTGATTAAGTAAAGCCGCAATCAGTTGATGTGCCAAGCCAAGATTTGTACCTTGAACCGGGGTGTTGAGAATGGCGCACAGTTCATTTGCATTATAGGTCTCTTCACCTAAAGTTAGTCCATTTGCATTGACTTGCTGAGGCCACTCGTTTGAGTTATTCCCTTTAGCACAATCGCCTGGCCCGTGAGTTTTCCAATAACCTTGTGTGTAGGGACATGCTTTGGGTTCTTCTGGCTTTTTGCAGTAGTCCTCACATGTTTTGATATGTCCTTTAAAGCAACCTTTCTTAGTTTTGATATAGACTTTTGCACCACTAAGCATCTTATCTGCATCTTTCAGCTTAAAGTAGAACGTGGCTTTATTTTCCTTTAAAGCATAGTTTAATTCATTATTCAGGATTTTAAACTTCAGTACACCCTCTTCCTTTTCGTAATCACAGTTTTCATGTTCGAACTCCAGCTTAAAGTCTCCGTCTTTCACTGAAAAGGTCTTGCCACCAATTACTATTTTTGCATATTCAAGTTTGTACTTATCAAGTTTGATATGCTCTCCTTTACAGTTGTACAGTTTAAGGCTTAAGTGATATAAGCTATAAGCATCATATCCTTTCTTTACTTCAAAAGACCACTTGCCATCTTTATACTTTAAGCACCCTACTTTATAGCCGTCTATATTAACATAACCGATTTCCGAATTGCTGGCAGAAGAGCTCTCTAAAGATGCTGTAGGATTAACTTCCTCCTCCTTAGAACAGGCGAAGATTAACAAGCTGATAAGGAACATCAGCAGCGAATAATTCAGTACTTTTTTCATAATTTCATTTGCGATAATTAACTACCTACTTGATTTAGAAATGAGCATAGAAATTCCAGGCTGCCTGAGGCGCACGCATCAGCAGGAGGCAGCCTACACATAGAGGAGGAATTGAGCGGCAATGCTTACCGCAACAGGGAATGCTTAGTTTAAGAAGGACTTGCTCTTGGGAGTATATGCCCGTATAGCCCGGGCATAAAAGTATAAAGTAGTATCATAAACTTTTGTGCTATAACCTAAAGACATGAAGCGTCATCAAAGCTACCTGCTCCCCCAGTTCAGGGGCTCGCACAGAGCAGTTTCAGAGGTGGTTATTCAGGGTGATGGTCTAGTCAGATTGGTATGGCCCTTTAATGTAGCTTTATTTTCCTGTTAGGTATTTGGAGCAGACAATCAGTACTGTGTCTTTAAAGATATACTGCTTACAGGAAGAAAAGGTATAAAATAAACAATTTAAAGTTTAAATAATACAATATAAAGCAGTAAACGAACTTTAAAAGCCTGTGAAAAACATTAAGATTTTGGACTATATTAAAGGTATATAAAGCAAGAGGAGACAGCCGCAGCGGCTGCCTCCTCTTGCTTTAACAATTAGAAATCAGTTAGTTCTCTGAGAAGCTATAGTCGTAGAAGTTGTACACCTCCACTACTTTTGGTTTAGCATCTCCATATTGTCGCAGAAAAACATATTTGGGGCGCTCATCCGGAGACTCATACCCCCACTTCATCCGGTTCTTAAATTTAAGTTCCTCGGGTAATTCTAGTTTACGTTGTTTCATGATGCTGCCGCGTTAGTGGTTTCACAGACTACGCCCGTACAGGGGGTCGCAGCAAAGGTTGGATATGTACTTGTACGCTTTAATCACAAACAGGTAATTACACTGTTAAAGGATAAAGTATAACTAAATAAACCACCTGCTGCCACTGCTTTGTTCGCCTCCTGTTACGGTTACAAATAGCTATTGCACACACCATGCCAGAGCGGGTTCCGCGGCGCGGTTCTTTAGTTTCAGGCCGGCTCCGACACGGGCTCCTGCTGCAGCCTGGCCCTCCGCTTCCACTCTACCAGGCCGGCAAAGGCCATCACCAGAAGTATAAAGTAAAACACTGAGGAGAACACCAGGCCCTTTACGAAGTACAAGGGGATGGAGGCAATGTTCGTGGCAATCCACCAGTACCAGCTCTCCACCTTCTTGCGGGCCATCAGCCACATGCCCGTGTAGGCGGTGGCGCTGGCAAAGCCATCAGCCCACGGAATCACGCCCTCGTAGAAGGCGCCCTTTAAGTAGTGCAGGCAAGTATAAATGATGACGTACAGCACGCCGAAGAACAGCAGCTGCTGCCCCCACTGCCGCCTGTCGGAGAACGTGATGTGCAGCACATGCTCGTGCTGTTTGTTCTTTCTGGCCCACAGCACCCAGCCATACACGCTGAGGATGCTGTAATATACATTCACGCTCGCCTCCCCGATGAGGTGGTACTTAAAGCTGAGGTACACGTAGATGATCGTGCTGATGAGGCCAATGGGGTATACCAGGATATTCTCCTTGCGGGAGTACCACACACTGACCACCCCTGCCACCACGGCCACGTACTCCAGCAGCGAGGTTTGCTGCATGCCTGCCACAAACTGTGCCCACAACCCGTGCGTACTGCCGCCTGCGGCCGTCAGCACAAGCGAATTTATACTTTGCCAGATTTCCATTGCCGCAATTTACATGTACAAAGGTGCACTTGTAAGCAAAAGCTTCTTTAATTTTGGCCATGCGCGCAACCTGCCGCGGTTTGTGCCGCTAAAACTATACCTGCTATACTATACTTACATGGATGAGATCACGGCAAAGGAACTGAGGGACCGCCTGGCCCACAACAGCAAGATACAACTGGTGGATGTGCGCGAGCCGGAGGAGTTTGAGATATGCAACCTGGGCGGCGAGCTGATACCGATGGGCGAGCTACCCAAGCAGGCCGGGCGCATACGCCGCGACATACCCGTTGTGGTTATCTGCCACCACGGTTTCCGCAGCGCGCAGGCCATCAACTACCTCTCCCAGCGCCTTGGCTACGATAACCTGCTCAACCTGAAGGGCGGCATCCACGCCTGGGCCACGCAGGTAGACCCGGACATGGCTACCTATTAGGATTATACTTTAGTTTATACTTCCGGCTATATTTTATACTTGCCATGGATGCGCCGGCAATGCCTGCTAGTATAAACTGCACACTTTTATACTTTCCCATACTTTCTGCTTCCCCTGAGGATGAAAAGCCTCAGGCATACTTTGGGGTGCTCGCGCATTTATGCCGACGAGGTGCCGCCAGTATAAAAGCAATAGAAAACAAGGCTTTCAACTAGCCTGGATAGCACCCGCAACCAAGGCTAACACCTTAATTTCCAATTATCGCTATACTTTTATAGACGGGCTTCTCCAAAAAAATAAAGCTGCACTTGCGTAAATATCTGCTTAAGATTCTGTAACTTTACGCGGCAAATAAGAACCCCTAACTTTATTTGCCATGATCTCCGATCAGTCTAAGATTTTATTTGAGGCGCTCACCTACGACGATGTGCTTCTTCTTCCGGCCTACTCCGAGGTACTCCCCCACCAGACCGATACTTCCACCCAGTTAACCCGCAACATCCGCATCAACATTCCGCTTCTGTCGGCTGCCATGGACACGGTAACCGAGGCCGATCTGGCGATTGCGATGGCACAGGAAGGCGGCCTCGGCATCATCCACAAGAACATGTCTATCAGAAAGCAGGCCGAGCAGGTGCGCAAGGTAAAGCGTTCTGAAAGCGGTATGATCCTGGACCCGATCACCCTGAATGAGAAGGCCACGCTGGGCGACGCCGTGCAGATCATGACCGAGAACAAGATTGGCGGTATCCCGATCGTGAACGATGAGGGACGCCTGACTGGCATCATCACCAACCGCGACCTGCGCTTCCAGAAAGACCTTACCCTGCCTGTTTCGGGCGTGATGACGCGCGATAACCTGATCACAGCCCAGAAAGGCACCGACCTGGCCAAGGCTGAGGACATCCTGCAGGAGTTCAAGATAGAAAAACTGCCGGTGGTAGACGAGCACGGAAAACTGGCCGGCCTTATCACGTACAAAGACATCCTGAAGAAGAAAGACCGCCCCTTTGCCTGCAAAGACGAGTATGGCCGCCTGCGTGTAGGCGCTGCCGTTGGGGTAACCCCGGATGTGCTGGACCGCGTGAAGGCACTGGTAGACGCTGGCGTAGACGTAATCAGCGTAGATACAGCCCACGGCCACTCCAAGGGGGTGCTGGAGGCAGTGAAGCGCATTAAAACCGAATTCCCGAACGTAGACCTGATTGCCGGTAACGTGGCCACCGCCGAGGGTGCCAGAGCGCTGGCCGATGCTGGTGCCGATGCGGTGAAGGTTGGCGTTGGCCCGGGCAGTATTTGTACTACCCGCGTTATTGCCGGTATAGGCATGCCGCAGCTCTCTGCCGTAATGGAGGCCGTAAAAGGCCTGGAAGGCACCGGCGTACCGGTTATTGCTGACGGTGGCATCAAGTTCTCCGGCGACATTGTGAAGGCGCTGGCGGGCGGTGCAAGCACGGCTATGATTGGCTCGCTGCTGGCCGGCACGGAAGAGGCCCCGGGCGAGATGATCATCTACGAAGGACGCAAGTATAAAACCTACCGCGGCATGGGCTCTGTAGAAGCCATGGAGGAAGGCTCTAAGGACCGTTACTTCCAGGGCGACGAGAAAGACTCGAAGAAACTGGTGCCGGAAGGCATTGTGGGCCGCGTGGCTTACAAAGGCCTGGTAAGCGAGGTGATTTACCAACTGGTGGGCGGCATCAGGGCCGGTATGGGCTACTGTGGCACACCACGCATCGAGGATCTGCAGAAGGCTAAAATGGTGAAGATAACCGGCGCCGGCCTGCGCGAGAGCCATCCGCACGACGTGCAGATCATGCGCGAGGCCCCTAACTACAGCCGCTAACGTATAAAAAGTGCAGTGCCACACGTTTGTGTGGCAGCATGAGAGCATGTTTCAATTTCGTTTTTGCAAGCGAAAACTGGCCCGAACGGGTTCCGACAAAGTGGTTTTTGGGTCGCATAGCAGGGCTACGTGACGAGAAAAGTATGAAGTCAGGTTCTGTTCGGAACAGTCTGCAGCGCAAAGGATGAATTTTAAACATGCTCTTAAGTAAAAAGTATAGCAGCCGGTGCCTGTGCGCCGGCTGCTATACTTTTTTATAAACATAAACAAAATGCTATATTTTACGTTCGATACAGGGGCAAAGGCAAACCTGCGCTTCCTGAATTACGTTATGCAAGTTGTTTTGCCCCACAGGGCAGGACATCCTTAGCCAAGATGTCGTTTTTTTAACTACCTTTCATGTTAAAAGCAGGCCGGGAAACTTCCTATTCTGCTGTGGCTAACCAAAAGACGGATACCCGTTTTATGCTGTATAAGAACAACGCAAAAACCTTACTGGCAACCACTACAGTAGTAAGCTGGCTCTTGCTGCTGATTTATGTGTTGCTCACTGCCGAGAGCAAACTGGCAGGGAGCAAGGCGCCCGGTTTCGCGTATCCGTTCATCAGCAACTTCCTGACCGTAGTCTTCATCGTGTCGGTGTTCCTGTTTCAGCGGCTGCACACCGAGATGCTCAAGGGCATCGACTTCATCGGCTACCTCTGGAACCTCTTCTCCAAGGCGGGGGTGGCTGCTTACCTGAGCGTGGCCCTCTACCTGGTGTACCGGGTTTACATCAACTACATCGATGAGCAGTATACCTTGCTGCTGCACGTGGTGTACCAGATTAACTTCGGCTTGCTGGTGCTCTTTCTGGCCAAGGCCTTCTACATCTGGCGGCAGCTGCTGCTGCACCACAAAAACAAGTTTCTGCAGATAGCCTGGGATTGGTTTGAGCTGTTGCTGGGTGGCATCCTGCTCCTCACCCTGTTCAACTTTAAGTATACCAGCTACGTTTTCCTGCCGCTGCTGGCGCTGATGGGCTTCTACATCCTCTTCCTGTGCACCAACCTGAAGTGGGTGGCCTACCTTACCTTCAGCAACAAGAGCCGCTCGCTGGTGCTGCTGGGTGCCATCCTGCTGAGCTGCTACATCTTCATCCGCTTCTTCTACAACATGGCCGACAACGAGCAGCTCACGGTGGACTATACCGACGTGGGCTTCCTGCTGCTGGCCATGCTGTTTGTAGGGCTTTATACATTGGCAGCTTTCCTGGTGTCGTTGTTCAGTTTGCCTACCTCCAGCGTGTTCGAGCAGAAGAGCGAGGACCTGCTCAACTTCCAGCGCCTGAGCCTTTCCATCCAGCAGGGGCAGAGCGAGGCGCAGGTATACGACATGCTGGTGGACAGCACCATCAAGGCCTCGGATGCCAGCGCCGCCTGGTTCGAGGTAATCCGCAACAGCGATCCGCAGGTAACGCACCTGCTCAACATCACCGAGGCGCAGGTAAAAAGTATACGCCACCTGCTGCAGGCCTACAACATCCACAACATGGATTACATCAACAACAACCTGGGCCGCAACCCGGGCTTCCGGGGACTGGGCCTGCCCTGGAAATCCATGGCCATACTTCCGATAAAATCCACCAAGCACCTTTCGGGGGTGCTATACTTGCTCAAGGACGTGGAGGGCGGGTTTGACCACGAAACCGTGAACGTGCTGCGTACCTTTACCAGCCAGACCACCCTTACCATCGAGAACCTTCGCCTTGTAAACGAATCGCTGCAGAACGAGCGATACAAAGAGGAGCTGAAGATTGCCACGCAGGTGCAGGAGAGCCTGAACCCCAAAACATTCCCCACCGACAGCTGGTTCGAGATAAGCACCCACTCGGTGGCCGCCAAAGAGGTGGGCGGTGACTTTTACGATTTCCTGCAGCTGAGCGAATCGCGCATCGCCATCATCATCGGCGACGTATCAGGAAAGGGCATCTCGGCCGCGTTCCACATGGCGCAGATGAAGGGCATTTTTCATGGGCTGATGCAGCAGGACATGGCTCCGAGCGAGTTCATGAAACAGGCCAACAGCGCCCTGAGCCGCTGCCTGGAGAGAACCTCTTTCATTACTTCTTCGCTATATATCATAGATTACCGTATGAAGGGCTTTATGTTTGCACGCGCGGGCCACTGCCATACGTTATACTATAACTCTATGATGGATGACGTGTTCTATTTCAAGACCGACGGGCTGGGGCTGGGCATCCTGCGCGACGACAAAGCCTATGCCGGGCACATCCGCGAGATGTACTACGACTACAACCCCGGTGACGTGATGGTGATATACACCGACGGCATTGTGGAGGCACGCAGCCCGCAGAACGAGGAGTACGGCGAGGACAGGCTGCTGTACATGCTCAAGCAGACGTACCACCTGGAGGCCGACGACATCAAGTATGCCATCATCAACGATGTGAACGACTTTACCGGGCCCGACAACGTTTACGACGACCAGACACTGCTCGTCATAAAGTTCAGGCCCACCCAACAAAACACATGACTAACCCGTAAAGTATGCCGATGAAAATTACACAAGAAATCAGAGACAACACCGTAATCCTTACCCTGGACGGTGAATTGGACGCAAGTTCCTCCGTAATACTGGACGAAGAGTTATCCGACCCGGAAATTATGAAATACACTATGGTTTTGGTTAATTGCCAGAACCTGAACTATATTTCATCAGCGGGCCTTGGGGTGTTCATCTCCCACCTGCAGCGTTTCGAAGATGCCCAGATCCGGCTCATCTTCTACAACATGCAGGATAAGGTGCGCAACGTGTTCGAGATACTTGGTCTTGACCTGCTCATGACCATCGTGTCCGATTACGAGGAAGCAAGAAGCATTGCCAATGAGTAACTCCATTCGGGTAAATTGTACTAAAAAAAACCTGAAGCTGATACGGGACTTCGTGACGGAGTATCTGCGGACGCTTGCGCTCTCAGACATCCTCATGAACCAAATCGTATTGGCAGTGGATGAGATATGCGCTAACCTGATTATACACGCCAACCACGAGGACCCGAGCAAATACCTGACCCTGAAGGTGCACACTGTGAAAGACCAGGTGAAGTTTGAGATTTCTGACCAGGGCCGCGCCTTTGAGCAAAGCAACTACCGGGAGCCCAACATCCAGGAGCACATCCGGATGGGCAAAAAGGGCGGCGTGGGCATTGCCCTGGTCAACCGCATCATGGACAAGGTGGAGTTTATCACGGACGGCACCCAAAACACCTGCCTGCTTTATAAGAAAATCAGATAAAGTCAGTTACATACTTTAACTGCCCTTCTTCCGTTATCGGGGAACAAATACTCCTGCAATTATATTAAGGATACAGTTTTTGATTTATCTGTCAGAAATTTTACCTAAAATTGCAATTCCTGGTCCCCCGGGCCGGCGAGAAAGATACTACTGATTTTACATCAACCTATGCGCAGCAACCACCTACTGGTAGCGGTAGCCGCCCTGGCCATTGCCGGCTGTACCGCCACTAAGAAGAACGACAGTAAAGAACCCGCAATCGCTACGCTTGGCAACCAGCCTATTTCCACTTCTGAGTTCCGCTATGTGTATGAGAAGAACAACGGCGGGAACGATGATGCCTATACCCGCGAAAGCGTAACCGACTACCTGAGCCTCTACACTAATTTCAAGCTGAAGGTAATCGAGGCCGAGAACCGGGGCCTGGACACAACCATGGCCTTCAGGCGGGAGCTGGAGGGCTACAAGGAGCAGCTGGCGCAACCTTTCCTGACCGAGAAGAGCGTAACCGACCAGTTGGTGAAAGAGGCCTACGAGCGCATGAAGCAGGAGGTGAACGCCTCGCACATCCTTATTTCCCTGGCCTCGGACGCCGTCCCTGAAGATACGCTGGCCGCCTACAACCGCGTGCTGGAGCTGCGGCAGCGCGCCCTCAAAGGCGAAGACTTCGGAAAGCTGGCACGGGAGAACTCCCAGGATCCATCGGCCGCTGAGAACAATGGCGAGCTAGGCTATTTTACGGCCCTGCAGATGGTATACCCGTTCGAGGACGCGGCCTACAAGACAGCCGTCGGCGATATTTCCAAGCCCGTTCGCACGCGCTTTGGCTACCACCTGATAAAGGTGAACGACAAGCGTAACGCCCGCGGCGAGGCCAAGGTAGCACACATCATGGTGCGCTCCACGCCAAACGCCCCTGCCGCCGACTCACTGGCTGCCAAGCAGCGCACCGATGCTATCCACCGCCGCCTGCAGCGCGGAGAGCAGTGGGAGAAACTGGTTACTGAGTTCTCGGAGGATGCCAGCACTGCCCGCAACGGCGGCGAACTGCCGTGGTTTGGCACCGGCCGCATGATTCCGGCCTTTGAGGAGGCTGCCTTTGGCTTGCAGAAGCCGGGCGACATCTCCAAGCCGGTGTACACGCCTTACGGCTGGCACATTATCAAGCTGATCGAAAAGCGTAGCTTGCCGGCCTTTGAGGACATGGAGCAGCACCTGCGCAACAAGATAGCCAAAGACTCCCGCTCCGAGCTTAACAAGAGCGCCTTCCTGAAGCGCATCCGCCAGGAGAACAACTTTACCGAGAACGCGGAGGCAAAGGCTGCGGCACTAGCCAAAGCATCAGACGAGCTGCTGCAGGGCACCTGGACCTATGACGAGAATGACAAGGCGCTGAAGCAAACGCTTTTCTCCATCCAGGGGAAAAATTACACCGTGGCCGACTTTTATACTTATGTAAAAGCCGAGCAGCGCCCGCGCACCAGCGGCACCGCCGCCCACGCCATGAACCTGCTCTACGATAACTTTGCAGAGGAGTCCCTGCTGGAGTATGAGCGCAATAACCTCGAAAACAAGTATACCGACTACAGGATGCTGGTGCAGGAGTACCACGACGGCATTCTGCTGTTCCAGCTGATGGACGAGAAAGTATGGAGTAAGGCCATTGAGGACACCGCCGGGCTGCGTGCTTACTTTAACCAGAACCGCGAAAAGTATAAATGGGGCGAGCGCGCTGATGCCGTGGTTATCAGTGCGGCTAACAAGGAGTTGCTGCAGCAGGCACAGCAGCAACTGAATGCAGGTCGGCACCCTGTTTCTTTTGCCAGGCTGAGCGATGTGTTGTTTGCGCAGAACAAGGCAGATCTCACGGCGGAGGGCAAAGCCGAACTGGACAAGCTGGCAAGCCTGCTGGAGCAGAACCAAAGCCTGACGCTGGAGATTAACGGCCACACCGACGCCCGCGAAAACGCCAGTATAGCGGAGGCGCGCGCCAACGCTGCCAAAGCATACCTGCAGCAGCAGGGAGTGCCCGCCGCACAGATAACCAGTAAAAGCTTGGGCAAGAGCAAGCAGGCCGGACCAGACAACACAGAGACTGGCCGCCGCCGCAACCGCCGCACTTCCTTTGCACTTTATACTTCGGAGCTGGCTGCCCTGGCCGAGAGCCTGAATAAGGACAATCCGTTGGCCGTGCAGATCACGGAGAAGAAGTTCCAGCGGGGCGACAATAAGGCGCTGGACGCCGTGGAGTGGAAGGAAGGCAGCTATACCTTGCAGCAGAACGGCCGCGAGTACTTCATCCTCATCAAAGAGGTGCTGGCGCCTACCTACAAGGAGCTGAGCGAGGTGCGAGGCCCGGTTATCTCCGATTACCAGAACTACCTGGAAGAGCAGTGGGTGCAGGAGCTGCGCAACAAGTATCCGGTAAATATAAAAGCGGAAGAGGTAGAAAAACTGGTGCGGAAGTAGGCCATGGACCTGCGGCTAATTTGCCCTGCTTTTCGTGTATTTCAGAATAAAGAAGTAACTTGTGCGTTATTTCCCAGCATAAGTATAAATTAAAATAGATCCCTTGAAAAAGATACATCAGTTTGCCCTGTTGGCCTTTGCGGCACTTTGCCTCATCGTATCTTCTGCCCATGCCCAGGCCCCTGTGCAGCAGGTGCAGGTGGATGGCATCATCGCGAAGGTGGACAACCACGTGATACTTCGCTCCGACCTGGAATTCGGTTACCTGCAGTACCTGGCCCAGTCGAAACAACAGCCCAGCGAAGATCTGAAGTGCCAGATCTTTACCTCCCTGCTGCAGGACAAACTCCTGCTGGCCCGCGCTGAGATCGACTCGATAACGGTGGAGGAAGTGATGGTAACGGCTGAGCTGGACGACAGGATAAACTACCTGGCCAGCCAGGTGGGTGGCACCGAGCGCCTGGAGCAGTACTACAACAAGAGCCTGCGCCAGCTTAAAGACGAGCTTCGCAAAACCGTTCGCGAGCAAATGGTGATGGAGAAGATGCAGCGCGAGATCACCAGCAAAGTATCGGTTACCCCCAAGGAGATCAAACGATATTTCAACAACATCCCGAAAGACAGCCTCCCCTACTTTTCTACAGAAGTAGAGATTGGCCAGATTGTGAACCACGCGGAGATTGGCCGTGAGCAGAAACAGGCGGCGCGCCAGCAACTGGAAGAACTGCGCAAGCGTATACTTGCCGGTGAAGATTTCGCTACCCTGGCCAAACAATACTCCCAGGACCCGGGTTCTGCGCAGGACGGTGGCGAGCTGGGTTTCTTCAAGAAGAAGGAACTGGTACCGGAGTATGAGGCAGCTGCCCTTCGCCTGGAGCCGGGCGGCATCTCCAACGTTATCGAGTCGCAGTTCGGGTTCCACCTGATTCAGCTGATTGAGCGCCGCGGGCAGGAGTTTAACACCCGCCACATCCTGATAAAACCAGCCACCGCCACCGTTGACATCAAGGCAGCGGTAACCGAGCTGGACAGCGTTCGTTCGCTTATCGTAAGCGACAGCCTTACGTTTGCACAGGCAGCCAAGGAGTACTCCGACGACACCAACACCAAGGACAACGGCGGCATGCTTACGAGCCGCGCCACCGGCACTACCTACATCCCAATGGACCAGGTGGACCCGGCCATCTTCTTTGTGATTGATACGCTGGAGGTGGGTGAAATCTCTAAGCCGGTGGCCTTTACCACACCAGATGGCAAAGACGCGGCCCGCATACTTTACCTGAAGTCTAAAACGCCGCCGCACCTGGCTAACCTGACGGACGATTACCAGAAAATTGCCAACGCGGCCCTTGCCCAGAAGCGCAGCAGCGCCGTAAGCGATTGGTTTAAGAAGAACGTTAACACGGTATACATCGAAATAGACCCGCAGTACGAGGAATGCGGCGGGTTGGAGCATCTAACGCAATAACGAACCTATGAAGCAGTTCACCTCTGACAAAGAAGCAGCCGACGCCCTGCACCACTCCTACCGGGAGCTCACCTCCGAAATCTCAAAAGTGATTGTAGGTCAGGACGAAGTGGTAAGGTTAGTACTTACAGCTGTTTTTTGTCAGGGGCACTGCCTTTTGGTAGGGGTGCCGGGGCTAGCTAAAACGCTCCTCATCCAAACCATCGCCTCCACGCTCGACATGAGCTTTAACCGGGTGCAGTTTACGCCGGACCTGATGCCCTCCGACATCGTGGGTGCCGAAACGCTGGACAACGACCGCAATTTCCGGTTCGTGACGGGCCCTATCTTCGCCAATATTGTTTTGGCCGACGAGATAAACCGCACACCGCCTAAAACCCAGGCCGCGCTGCTGGAGGCGATGCAGGAGCACGCCGTAACCGTGGCGGGCCACCGATACCGCCTTCCGGAGCCTTTCTTCGTGCTGGCTACCCAAAACCCGATTGAGCAGGAAGGTACCTATCCCCTGCCGGAGGCCCAGCTCGACCGCTTCATGTTCAACATCACGCTGGGCTACCCTAGCTATGAGTCGGAGCTGCAGATTGTGAAGAACACTACCGGGGCTACCGTAAATCAGCTCCAAAGGATTCTGCACGCTGATGACATACTTGCGTTTCAGCAGCTCGTGCGCCGCGTACCTGTGGCAGACAATGTGGTGGAGTATGCCGTGAAGCTGGTGCACCAGACCCGCCCGAACATGCCAATGGCCTCCAAGCAGGCAAACCAGTTTCTGGAGTGGGGAGCAGGGCCAAGAGCTTCGCAGCATCTGATTGTGGGGGCCAAGTGCAACGCCATCCTCAACGGCAAGTATAGCCCTGATATTGAGGATGTGCAGGAAGTGGCCTTGCCTATACTTCGCCACCGCATTGTGCGCAACTTCAAAGCCGAGGCCGAGGGAATCTCAGAAGAACAGCTGATCCGGGAGCTTTTGTAGGGAGTTCCGAATGAGTGACTGAGTGAATGTATGAATCCTTGCCGTGTCATCCTGGAAGGAACTTGTTTGCGAGTAGCGATTGCTTCTATACATGGCCACTAGGTTCTTTACAAGATGACAGAACAGGGAGCGTCTGCCTTTTTACGCATACACTCATTCAAAATCCTTCCAATTGCAATTCAAACTTATTGGTGTAATTTTGCGCTCACACTTATAGTTACATTTACTCGATACAAATATGGAAGCGGCTGCTTTATTCCTTCGCTTTAGAGATAACCTCAACAGCATCGCCAATGCGCTGAACAGCAAACTGGAGATTCGCACCATGCCTTACAACGTCTCCATTCCGCTGGAGATAGACCTGCTGGCCGACGTGCTGCGCCTGCACGGGCTGGATTTTCAGTCAGGCACTCCTGGCTTGGCCCGCCTGTTTGATTTTCAGCAATGGTATCTGCAGCACCAGCAGCAGGCAGACGAGGTGATGCAACGCGTGCTGGAAGACAAGAAAGCCTATATGAAAACGGCCACCGGCACTGTGCTGCAGAAAGAGATGCTGTACCGCCGCCTGGAGTTCTTCAAAGAAACAGCCCACACGCTGGAGGTGATGATGATCCAGCAGAACCTGCACAGCCCGAAACACTTCAACTACCCGTACCTGAACGCGTAGCAAGTATAAAGTGTAAACGCGAAGCCACTCCCCAAAGTATAGGGAGTGGCTTCGTGCTGTTATGCGGCCTACACGTTACTTGCGGATAGAAGTATGGCTTTCCTTGGAGTGTTTCAGCTTCAGCTGCCCATCAGGCTGCTCCTTCATGCTGGCTGCGGCCATATCGCCGGCCGGGCCTTTGGCGATGAGCGTGCCCCCATCTACCGGGAAGATAGCACCGGTGACATAGGAGGCCTCCTCCGAAGCCAGGAACAAGTATACATTGGCCACTTCCTCCGGCGTGCCGCGGCGCCCCATCAGCGTGCCCTGCGTTACCATCTGCTCCATCTGCTTGTCCATCGGCCCGGTTTCCTTGTGGGTCCAGCCTGTATCGATGGGGCCGGGGGCTACTATGTTGCAGCGCACGCCTTTCTGTGCCTGCTCGGCGGCCAGGCCTTTGGCAAAGGCGTGCATAAAGCCTTTGGTGCCGCCATACGGCGCGTTTTGGGCAATACCCAGCGCCCCCGACTCCGAACCCGCGCAGACAATGTTGCCTTTGGTTTTCTGCAACTCCGGCAACGCCGCCCTGCTCATCACAAAGGCCGTCCGGATGTTGTTCTTGAGCAGGTAATCAAATGCCTCCTCGGAATAGTCGGAGAGCATGTTCACCTCCGGAAAGGTGCCTGCGTTGTTGATCAGGATGTCGAGTTTGCCATACTGCTTTACGGCCAGCTGCACGCAGCTCTCGGCGTTGGCCAGCAGCGATAAATCGGCTGTGAACGGGATGGCGGTGCCTCCCTCCTCCTGTATTTCGCGTGCCACGTCCTCTACCGGGTCCTCCGGAAAACCGGCCACTATAACGCTGGCTCCCTCTCTGGCGAATTTCTTACAGATGGCCTCACCGATGCCTGCGCCACCGCCCGTCACGATGGCTACTTTTCCTTCAAGTCTGTTTCCCATTTGCTTTCATGTCATTTTAAGTGGTTCAAAATCAATTCATACTTTGTAACGGCAGAAGCACGGCAACTGTTGGGTGCGCCTAAACTTGCCGGCATGGCAACACGTTTTACCTTAGTTAGCGTATGAGTGAGCAGAAACCTGACACTTTATCCCTGATGAGCTTTCTTTACAACGCACTCCCCGAAGACTTTGACGAGCACCTCGAAACCAAAAACCTACTGCTGCGCCCTTACCAGGACGGAGACGAGCGCGACTTCATGCGTTTGCTGCAGGAGAACATGGCATACCTGAGCCCTGCTTTTCCGGGCCGGCTGTCGCGTGTGCGTGTTTTGGATGATGCCCGCTCGCAGGTGCAGCAGCTGCGCACCGACTGGGACAACCGCCGCACGTTTGAGTTTGGGGTATGGCAGAAGCAGGATAATCATTACATCGGCGATATTGCCCTGAAGAACCTGGACCGCTCTGTTCCCAAAGCCGAGGTAGGTTTATACTTTGATGGCTGGCCTGCCACCCGGCAGCTGGCGCAGGAGGCGTTGGATGAGGTGATTCGTTTCGCATTCGGTCCCCTGGGCCTGAACAAAGTATACCTGCGCTGCACCACTGCCAACGAGAGCTACGGTTCCCTGGCAGAGAGCTGCGGGTTTATGAAGGAAGGCGTGCTGCGCTGCGACCACCGCGGCGCCGACTCGGATGAGCTGCTGGACCTGACCTACTACGGCCTCACCCGCCAGGATTTTGAGAGCAAGCAGCAACAGCAGGCCGCAAATTCTACGGCGGTTGTGTAGGTTTTTAGCACTGTAGTGCCGGGTCAACCACCCCTGCCCCTCAGAGCTGCGCTCGCTACCTTCGAACTCACGTTCTCGGTAGTCCAAGGAGGGGAGTCTGTAGTTACTGATTCTGAAGTATAAGTTTCATAGCCCTCTTTCACGCGCGGACAGGTCGCGACCTGTCCCTACAAAATATAAACCCACCCCAGCCCCTCCGAAGAGGGGAATTATTAGCAGACGATTACACCCCTATGGTCCCCTCAAGGGGACAGTTATACTTGTTGCATAGCAAGGGCAGCAGCTATCGAACTTGTTCCCAGCCTTTGGGTTGAGCGCCTTGTAGATTTCTGGTGCCCGTCAAGGGCATTGCGACCGAAGGGTAGCAAAATAAATGTACACCGAGCGATACCCTTATCGAGGGCCCCTTCCCCCAAGGCGAGGCCTCCCGGCCTGGGAGGGCACCAAAGCCAGAGATGCAACAGTAGCTTATTTAAGTCTGGAGGAGGAACGGTGGCTAGCATGAATAGCTTAGTTCAAATGGAAGGAAGCAGCGGCTATGAAGTATAGCCAAAGTATAAGTATGGCTTTTCCAGCCAGTCGAGTTACAAACCCGACACCGTAGTTAGGCACGAGTTACAAACTCGCGCCAGCGACGGGGATGGAAGTATAGCCCAAGGATAAAATCCTGTAAATCCTTTCATCCTGTAAATCCTGATTCAGACAAGTATAAAGTATAAACCTACTTCTATCCTCTCCATGTCTTCAGACAGCTATATTTTATACTTACCGCTTCGGCTTTGCCAGGAAAAAATCAGTGTTAAAAGCCAGGTAGAAGCCGCTGGAGAACTCCAGTTTGGGATTGTTGAAGTCCCAGAGCGGCTCCAGGCGCAGCGTTAGGTTCAGGTTCTCTACCAGCTCAATATCCTTCATCAACCGAAGTATAAGCAGTTCCCGCTCCTCCTCCAGGTAATCAGGGTGCTTAAAAGTAGTGGAGGCCGATTGGTATAGCTTGCCACCCAGCTCACTAATGTAGCCATCCCCGCGCCAGTAGCTCAGCATCACATCCTGGTATTTGGTGTCGGCCCCGATGTTGAAGTATAAACCGTGGCCCTGCTCGTAAGGCAGCTGCAGCTCGTTGGAGAAATCCTTAAAGCCCACCACATAATTTTTGGTATAGAGGCGGTGCAGCACCCGGCGGCTATACTTCTTCTCCAGTTCCAGGCCTATGGCGGCGTTGGCTACGGTGGTTAGCGGCAGTTCGGAGGCGTCTATCTGGCCGCCCTTGTGCTGGGCCGTGAACTGCACGGGCAGCGTTAAGTATAAACTATCGGTCAGGTTGGTGCGCCCCTCTTGTCCCAGCAAAAGTATAGCCATTGCCGCGCCGCCGTTCACCTGCTCCAGTTCGTTCTCTCCACGGTACAACATGTTTACCCAGTCGGCCCAGGCATCTACGCGGAAGCGGCTGGTTTGCAGCTTGTACTGGATGCCGTTTTCCAGCCGGTTAAGTATAAGCCGCTCAAAATCGTAGAGGGGTTCGATGTAGCCGTGGTTCAGGTTGCCCTCGAGCGTGCCGAAGAGCAGTTGCCAGTTTTGCCGCTGCACTTTAATCGTAAAGGTCGGGAGGATGTCCTCGTAGCCGGACGCGCCGAAGTCTTTCCAGAGCAGCGCGCCCGCTTCTATCACCAGGTTTTCGGTGGGCTGGTAGCTCAGCTTGGGGTTAAGCTGATAGCCAAACAGCGTATAGCCGTCGGCGATTTTGTTGAAGTACTCGTTATTTTTCAGGAAACCCAGCGCCTGCACCTGCATCCTAATATTTTTAGCATTTTGCTCCCGTACCTGCACCTGCTGCATCAGTGCCCGGTTGTTTAGCTGCGCCTTGGCAAGGGGACTTACAATCAACAAAATCAGCAGAAAAAAAACTTTTAGCAGGCGCATAAAAAAGCAGTAAGTATGGCACAAAAACAGGTGGAGCTATGTTATAATCAGACGGCAGCAATCAGCTAAAAAAATTAGCAAATTACTTGAAAACTATTTTGAAGATTGGTGCCGATTTAGTAATTTCACCTTCAATATAAAGCTAATTAAGAAAACACACATGAGCGTAAGCAACGAAAAACTGAAGGCCCTGCAGCTGACCATGGACAAGCTCGACAAAACATACGGCAAAGGCACCGTTATGAAGCTGAGCGACAACAAGGTCGAGGACATTCCGGCCATCTCCACTGGTTCACTGGGCCTGGATATTGCGTTGGGTATCGGCGGTTTGCCACGCGGCCGTGTCGTAGAGATCTACGGTCCTGAATCTTCTGGTAAAACCACGCTTACTTTGCACTGCATTGCAGAAGCACAGAAAAAAGGCGGCCTGGCGGCATTTATCGACGCTGAGCACGCATTCGACAGAATATACGCCCAGAAACTGGGAATCGACACAGAAAACCTGCTGATTTCTCAGCCAGACAACGGGGAGCAGGCGCTTGAAATCGCCGACCACCTGATCCGCTCTGGTGCTATTGATATTATTGTGATTGACTCCGTGGCCGCCCTCGTGCCGAAAGGCGAACTGGAAGGCGACATGGGCGACAGCAAGATGGGTCTGCAAGCACGCTTGATGTCTCAGGCACTGCGTAAGCTGACCGGTACCATCAACAAAACCGGCTGTACCTGTATCTTCATCAACCAGCTGCGCGAGAAGATTGGTGTGATGTTCGGCAACCCGGAAACGACCACTGGCGGTAATGCCCTGAAGTTCTATGCCTCTGTGCGTCTGGATATCCGCCGTGTAGGCCAGATTAAAGAGAGCGCCGACAACATTACCGGTAACCGTACCCGTGTGAAGGTAGTGAAGAACAAGGTAGCCCCTCCTTTCAAAGTGGTGGAGTTCGACATCATGTATGGCGAAGGCATCTCTAAAGTAGGCGAGGTACTGGACCTGGGCGTGGAGCTGGGCATCGTGCAGAAGTCCGGTTCGTGGTTCTCTTACAACGGCGACAAGCTGGGCCAGGGCCGCGACGGCGTGAAGCAGATCCTGCAGGACAACCCGGAGCTGATGGAAGAGATCGAAAACAAGATCAGAGCTATCGTAAAAGGCGAGCCGGAGAAAGTTGCCGCCGCCCTCGACGACTCAGCCGCAGCTGCAGCCGAGGCCGAGTGAACTTTATTTCCCGACCTGAAGTAAAAAAAGGTGCTACCCCGGTAGCACCTTTTTTATTTAAAATCAGTTGAATAGCTAAAGGAGATTCTATAATTTAAGCCTTGGCAAAGTTGGTACAGAACTTGATTATAGGTATGTATTGATACTGAAACCAAAAGGAAGGCACTTATGATGAAGAAGTTTTTCCCGGCACTCATTCTACTTTCGATCGTACTTTTTGGCTTTGCCACCAAGGACCGCATGCGATCCCACCCCAACGAGAGCTTTAGCACCGGAGAGGTATTGAAGTATAAGGTGCACTACGGCCCTATTACGGCGGCAGAGGCCGTGATCGACATTTCACCGGAGATACACACCGTAAACGACCGCGCCTGTTACAAGGCCACTGTTTATGGCAGAACCAATAGCTCTTTTGACCTCTTTATTAGAGTGCGCGATACCTGGCAATCCTACATAGATACGGCCGCTATTGTGCCGCAGCGCTCGTTTAGAAACATTGAGGAGGGCAACTACCGCAAGCGCGAGACAGTGCATTTCGACCATTTCGCCAACAAGGCGCATGTAGAGAAAAAGAAGAAATCTAAGAAGGTAGAGAAGCAGACCTACAAGATAACCGATAACGTGCAGGACATCGTGAGCGGCTTTTACTACCTGCGCACCCTCGATTTTAACAAGATGCGCGTGGGCGAAAAAGTATATGTGCAGGGCTTCTTCGATGAGGAGCACTTTAACATGGAGGTAGAGTTTAAAGGACGTGAGGTAGTAAGCACCAAAGCAGGCAACATCAGGGCCATTAAACTGGTGCCTCGCATGCCGGAGAACAAAATGTTCAAAGGCGAGAACTCCATCACCGTGTACCTGTCAGACGACCAGAACAAGATACCGGTGCTCATACAGGCAGAGATGTTTGTTGGCTCGGTTAAAGTAAATCTCTACGATTATAAAAACCTGAAGAACGAGCTGATGTTAGCCCGGAAATAAGTATAAAAGCCAGCGGCGGCTGGCTTTTATACTTTCCCTGCGCACTGTATAATATGCAAGGCACTGAATGCTGGTCTTTTAGAAGTATGGACCAACCCAAAGTTAAGAGAATGTTACCGGCAGGTTATACTTTTGTTACGTCATCCCTTCTTGCTACAAGGAATGGTATCTTTGCATAGAGAACGGCAACAGCCATTCGATACACAGCGCGTTGACCGGCGCAGGTGTAGCCTGACGCATATAACCAAAGACTCTATACCGTGCAAACAGCATCGCATTACAAAGTTCTTGTAGTAGACGACGATTCAGACATCGTGGAACTGCTGCAGTATAACCTCACCCGCGAAGGGTATGAGGTGAGCACTGCCGACAACGGGAAGAAGGCCGTTGAGATGGCCAAACAAATAAAACCAGACATTATCCTGCTGGACGTGATGATGCCGGTGATGGATGGCATCACGGCCTGCCGCCAGCTGCGCGAGCAGGAGGAGTTCCGCCAGACGCACATCATCTTCCTGACGGCCCGCTCCGAGGAGTTCTCGGAAGTTGCCGCCTTTGAGGCCGGTGCCGACGACTTTATCACCAAGCCCATAAAGCCCCGCGCCCTGCTTAGCCGCCTGGCAGCCTTTGCCCGCCGCGAGGCGCAACTGGAAGGCCAGGACAAGGTAATCGAGGCAGGCGACCTGAAAATAGACCGCACCAGTTTTGCCGTTTACAAAGGCGATGAGAAAATCACGCTGCCTAAGAAGGAGTTTGAGCTGCTGGCCTTTCTGGCTGCCACGCCTAACAAGGTGTTCACGCGCGAGGAACTGCTGAGCAACATCTGGGGCAACGACGTGTATGTAATTGCCCGTACGGTGGATGTGCATGTGCGCAAAGTGCGGGAGAAGGTAGGCGAGGGAAACATAAAGACCATCAAGGGTGTTGGCTATAAGTTTAACACCGACTAATACATGAACCTGAACTCGCGTACGCTTGCTCTCTTAACATCATTGGCGGTAGCTCTTGTGCTCACCGCCTTTCTTGCTTTAGCCAGCTCGTTCTCCTCCAAGGGGTTTATGATAGCGCTGGTGATTGTATTTGTCTGCTGCTTTGTGCTCCTGCACTTCTCTTACGAAGCGCTGGTTTTCCGGGAGGTAAAGAACGTTTACTCCAGCCTGGAGAAACTGAAGCGGCAGGATTTTAAGAAAGTGGAGAGCCGCTCTACCTTCGCCGCCGACCCACTGAAGAAGATAAAGGACGAAATTTACCTGATAGCCGAGCGAAAGCAGCAGGAGATTGATGAGCTGAAGAACCTGCAGATGATGCGCAGCGAGTTTCTGGCCGACGTATCGCATGAGCTGAAAACACCCATATTCGCAGCCCAGGGCTTTATCCATACTTTACTGGATGGCGCTGTGGACGACCCCAACGTGCGCGACAAATTTCTGGAGAAGGCAGCCCGCAGCCTGGACGGCCTTGATGCGCTGGTGCAGGACCTGATAAGCATCTCGCAACTGGAGAAGGGCGTGGTGAAGATGGCCAAGCGCAACTTTGACGTAGCCCAGCTGGCGCGCGATGTGGCCGAGCAACTGGAGCTGAAGGCGGTACAGCAGGAAATCACGATACACGTGGAGGCCACTGAGCCCATCATGCTCTTCGCCGACCCTAACCGCATCCGCCAGGTGTTCACGAACCTCATCGACAACGCCATCAAGTATGGCCGCAGGGGCGGCAACATTTGGGTCATGTTCGACGAGGGCAAGAAAAAGTATACCATCACGGTGAAAGACGACGGAAAAGGTATAGCCCAGGAGCATATCAACCGCATCTTCGAGCGCTTCTACCGCATAGACAAAAGCCGCACCCGCGACACCACCAGCACGGGCCTTGGCCTTTCCATCTGCAAGCATATCATTGAGGCGCACCGCTCGTTCATAGCCGTAAAAAGCGAGGTGGACAAAGGCACCACCCTTCGATTTAAGCTCCTGAAAGCGAAATAGGTTTTCGTTATTCGTGTGGTAAAACCGCTAACCTTGCTTGTGGCACCTGTAGCTATACTTTGGTAGAAGTATAGCGGCGCCACTAACAACGAGTATCGCTGGCAATCAACCAACCACTATTATCCGTATCTTTGCAGGATGCACGGCCGCAATTGGTGGCTGCGCCCGAACAAAGTATAAAGCGCATGAAGTACCCGGTTTTTGAAGACCTGATTATATTTGAGAACGAAGATTACGTAGTGGTGAACAAGCCGCCGTTTCTGGCCACGCTGGAAGACCGCACGCCTAACACGACCAACCTGTTAAAGCTGGCCCGCCAGTATAACCCGGACCTGCAGGCCTGCCACCGTCTGGACAAGGACACCTCCGGTTGCCTGGTGCTGGCCAAGAACCCGGAGGCCTACCGCAACCTGGCCATGCAGTTCGAGTCGCGGGAAGTATACAAAGTATACCATGCCGTGGTGTGGGGCACGCACAAGTTTGAGGATGAACTCGTGAGCCGCGCCATTTTGTCCAACGCCAAGGGGGTGGCCAAGCTATCACCACAGGGCAAACCCGCCGAGACCTACTTTAACACCCTGGAGAACTATGCCCGCCATACGTTGGTGGAGTGCCTTCCGGTAACAGGCCGACTGCACCAGATACGCGTGCACCTGGCCTTCCTGAATGCCCCCATTGTGGGGGATTCGTTGTACGGAGGCGAGCAGGTATACCTGAGCAGCCTGAAGCGCGGTTTTAACCTGAAAAAGAACACAGAGGAACTCCCCCTGATCAAGCGCTTTGCGCTGCACTCGTTCAACATTGGCTTTGTGCTGCCCAACGGAGAGCCGGTTAAAATTGAGGCCCCATATCCGAAGGACTTCGGTGTGCTGGTAAAGCAGCTGCGCGCGCATTAGGCTTAGACAAAAGAGATAAAAGACAAAGGATTTTTTGACAAAGGACAAAAGAAGTATGGATAGCCTGCTTCTTTTGTCCTTTTATACTTTAAGTGTCGGTTCAGGCATGTTATCCTAGATAAGATTTCTTGACCTACCATTGCTCCATGGACGTTTTATACTTCTATGCTTTTCCAAAGTATTTTTCCAAAGTATAAAGCCCACTCTTCGGAAGTATGAAGTTTCCTAGTCTTTTGTCCTTTGTCAAAAAATCCTTTGTCCGAAAGTCCTTTGCCAGAACCTCAGCTCACCCGCAGCACAATCTTGCCGATGTTCTTGTTCTGCTCCATGTAGCGGTGCGCTTCGGCTGCATCCTGCCAATCGTATACAGAGTCTATTACCGGCTTGAGTTTGCCCTCCTTAAACAGCGGCAATGCAAAGCGGCTCATGTCTTCGGTTAGTTTTATCTGGTAGTCCTTGGTGCGGGAGCGGAGCGTGGAGCCGATTACCTGCAGGCGCTTACTCAGGATTTTACGCAAATCCACCTCCTCTACCTTACCGCCACCCAGGCTGGCAAGTATAACCAGTCTACCATCCAGGCGCAGGCAGTCGAGGTTCTGGTTGAAGTATGGCCCGGCGATGAAGTCTACGATTACGTCTACGCCCTCGCTGTTTGTATAGGCCAGTACTTCATCCTCGAAAGGCACTTCTTTGTAGTTAATGGCTTTGTGTGCTCCCAAGTCAAGGCAGGCCTGTATTTTTTGCTCGGATGCCGTTACCAGCACCTCGGCCTTAAGCGCCCGCGCCAGTTGTATGGCTGCCGTGCCCACCCCGCTGGCACCGGCATGTATCAGGGCGCGCTCCCCGGACTGCAGCTTACCCAGCCACGCAAGCGCCTGCCACGCCGTCAGGAACACTTCGGGTATGGCGGCGGCCTCTTCCATACTTAGGTTCTCCGGCACCGGCATCGCCATGGCTTCGTCTATCACCGCATACTCGGCATAACCGCCACCGGGCAGCAGGCCAAATACCTTATCTCCCTTTTTATACTTGGTGCAGTTGATGCCTGCCTCCACCACCTCACCTGCCATTTCGAGCCCCAGCAACGAACTGGCCCCTTTGGGCGGCGGGTACTTGCCCTGCCGTTGGAGGGTATCGGCACGGTTAAGAGCAGTGGCGTGTACTTTTACCAGCAGTTCGTTCGGGTTGGGCAGGGGCTGCTCGTGCTCTCCAAGTATAAGTTGCTCCGGCCCGCCCGGCTGTTTTACAAGTATGGCTTTCATGGATGATCAGTTTAGTTGTAAGACTGCAAAGGTCACGATAGTAATAACTGTAAGCTACCGCTAAAGTTACGGGCGCTTTCCTGGTTTTCATTTCACGCTCGCTTTCAGCATTTTATTCAGGATGTGTTGCATATCAAAGAAATAGCTTCTATCTTTGTGTCCATTTTCCAAGAACCGAAAGTTCAAAATAAAAATAAATAAATCGCTTACAACCACTAAAAATGGATCATTTAAGTTATAAGACCCTTACTGTCAATAAGAAGACAGCCAACAAAGGCTGGGTGATTATTGATGCTGGGCAAGGAAGCTTGGGTCGTGTGGCATCTGAGATTGCCAAGATCCTGAAAGGCAAGCACAAGCCTTCGTACACTCCTTTCGCTGACTGCGGCGACAACGTGATCGTAATCAACGCTGATGACACACGTTTCACAGGCCGTAAGTGGGATCAGAAGTACTACCTGTCGCACACTGGTTACCCAGGCGGTCAGAAGAGGACTTCTCCACGTGAGCTTAAGGCTAAATCATCTACGCTGCTTGTTGAGCGCGCTGTTCGTGGCATGTTGCCTAAAAACAGACTGGGCCGCGAGCTGTTCCGTAATCTTCATGTTTTTGCAGGAAGCGAGCATCCATATGCAGCTCAGCAGCCTAAAGAATTAACCCTCAACATCTAATTAATTAATGGAAGTTATCAATACATCTGGTAGAAGAAAAACCTCGGTGGCTCGTATCTACATGACGGCCGGGCAAGGGAATATCACTATTAACGGTAAAGATATCAAGGCATACTTCCCTAACGAAGTACTGCAGACGATTGTGAATCAGCCGTTTCAAACCTTAGAAGCTATTGGCAAGTACGATGTGGTTGCCAACCTGAAAGGTGGTGGTGTAAGCGGCCAGGCTGAAGCACTCAGACTTGCTATCTCTAAAGCACTGGTAGTAGAAAACGCCGAGACTAAATCAGCCCTGAAGAAAGAGGGCTTCATCACGCGTGACCCACGCATGGTAGAGCGTAAGAAGTTCGGTAAGCGCAAAGCTCGTCGTTCATTCCAGTTCAGCAAACGTTAATATTAAAGGTGTATCAACAACATGGCAAGTACTAATTATAAAGAATTGCTTGAGGCAGGTGTTCACTTTGGCCACCTTACCCGCAAGTGGGACCCGAAGATGGCTCCGTACATCTTCATGGAGAAGAACGGTATCCACATCATTGACCTGAACAAAACGCTGGTTGCGCTGGATGAGGCTGCTGCCGCCATCAAGAACATCGCGAAGTCTGGTCGTAAAATCCTTTTTGTAGCTACTAAGAAGCAAGCGCAGGAAATCGTGGCAGAAGAGGCTCGTCGCCTGAAGATGCCTTACGTAACTGAGCGTTGGTTGGGTGGTATGCTTACAAACTTCGCTACAGTGCGTAAGTCTCTGAAGAAAATGTCTACCATCGACAAGATGATGAAAGACCCAGAGCAGTCTAAAGCACTGGCTAAGCGCGAGAAGCTGATGCTGTCTCGCGAGCGTGAGAAACTGGATCGTGTACTGGGCGGTATCGCCGACCTGTCTCGCCTGCCAGCTGCGCTGTTCATCGTGGACGTAAAGCGTGAGCACATCGCGGTAAAAGAGGCTCAGAAACTGAACCTGCCAATCTTCGCTGTTTGCGACACGAACTCTAACCCAGAGCTGGTGGATTTCCCAATCCCTGCCAACGACGACGCTTCTAAGTCTGTGTCCCTAATCGTTTCGATCATCGGTAAGGCTATTGAAGAAGGTCTGTCTGAGCGCAAAGTGGACAAGGAAGAGACTGAGCGCAAGCGTTCTGAGGAAGAAGGCATTAAGGCGAAGCAGGAAGCTGACGAGCAATAATCCCTGATTTATATTGCACTATATCAAACTGAACATTGGGCACGCTGCGCTTCAATGTTCAGTTTGTTTTAGGGGATTAGGAAGTGACAAAAGAAATTTTGACAAAGGACAAAAGACTTTATACTTCAAATCCTTTATACATAATTCTTAATTATTAATTCGTACTTCATAATTATATAATCATGGCTATTACAGCACAAGACGTTAACAAACTCCGCCAGGAAACCGGAGCTGGTATGATGGACTGCAAGAAGGCGCTTACTGAAGCTAACGGCGACTTTGAGGCAGCTAAAGATATTCTTCGTAAGCAAGGCCAGAAAATTGCCAGCAAGCGTGCTGACAATGCTACTTCTGAAGGTATCGTGCTGACGCACGTAAGCGAAGACGGCAAAAACGGTAAAGTGATTGCCCTGGCTTGCGAAACTGAGCCTGTTTCTAAAGTAGCTGACTTCCAGAACCTGGCTAAGGCTGCCCTGGAGACTGCTGTTTCTACAAACGCCGCTACTAAAGAAGAATTGCTGGCTGCTCCTCAGGCTGATGGCCGCTCACTGCAGGACCACATCACTGACCTGATGGGTAAAATCGGTGAGAAAATTGACGTTGTTTCTTACGAGACAGTTTCTGCTGAGCAAGTTGTTAACTACAACCACTCTAACGGCAAACTGGGTGTGCTGGTAGGCCTTGTAAACACTGGCGGTGCCAACGTAGAAGAGGTTGGTAAGGACGTAGCGATGCAGATTGCTGCCATGAACCCAATCGCGGTTGATAAAGACGGCGTTGATTCTGCTACTGTAGAGCGTGAAATCGAGGTTGGTAAAGAGCAGGCACGTGCCGAAGGCAAGCCAGAGCAAATGCTGGAGAAGATTGCCATGGGTAAACTGAACAAGTTCTACAAAGACAACACCCTGCTGAACCAGGACTTCGTGAAAGACCCATCCCTGTCTGTTGCCAAAGTACTTGACAACACTAGCAAAGGTCTGACAGTTAGCGACTTCAAGCGCGTAGCTATCGCTTAATTGCTGCTGAAAGTATAAACAAAAAAAGCCCGCCGTAAGGTGGGCTTTTTTTGTTTATCAAAGTATAATCTGTTGGTTTGTAGTAGAGTGCTACTTCACTTGTTCATACCAAAGCCCGGGGCCATCGCACGCCCACCAGGAACTTTGAAGCCCATCTTTATGCACCATTAAGGTTTCTTTCAGGCCAGCAGCATCACAACTACCTATAATGGTATTAAGTGACTGGTAAGTGAGTTCAAGGTACTGTTCTCCGGCAGTACTGTGGTAGGTATAAACGCCGGTAGCGGCAGTAGTTTCATCTCCCTTTTGCCTCACCTTAGAAAAACTACCATCGGGGTTAAGCACATAATGCTCCTGCCAAGGCATGTCCGCCCCTTTCTGCACGGAGTTGCGAATTTGACCGGACATTTGAACGAGCTGCCACTTTTGGGCCTGCTTGATATTACTTAAGGCTTGATGCGTACTCTCCTCACGGTTCATTGAATCGAGTTCGTCTTTTTGGCTGCATGAAAACAGGATTAGCACCAATAAAGGGAGCAACAGTAGCTTGTTCATCTGTCTAAACGTTAGGTTGTTGGTTCATTTTAAAACATGACCCTAAAGCCTGTCCATCCGTTGCATCGGATAAAGTAAATTTATCTTCACCCATTCCGCCTCATCGTACTCACAAAAGCATCGCGCATGTCCACAAAGCGGTTCACGACGGCCTCGATAAACTCTTCGTCTATCAGGGCTTTTACTCCTTCGTCGCCCATTACCTCGGTTTCCTCTATCTTATAAATCTGCTCCAGGTTGGCCTTCTCCAGTTTCAGGATATACTTGCCGTTGTAGGAGTGCAGCGTGATCTTCACGTGCGGGTTTGGTATGTCAGCTACTACTCTCATAGTTTAATGGTGTTGATAGTATAAATTACAAAGTATAGAATTGGGCAAGTATAAACCTTCCCCTCTTGGGCTACAAATAGGACACAAGTATAACCTACCTTCTCTCCCGCGAGCTTTCAGCTCGTGGTTATCCATAGCCGCAAGCTTTCAGCTTGCGGGAGCCGCTCTTTATACTTTCGCCAGTTGAAAACTGGCCCCATAATAGCTCCAAGTTGAAAACTTGAAGCAGCAATGGACTTGTGTCCTAAGCGTAAGCCCCTCCGGTGAAGTGAACTTGCAGTGTAGTCTTTTGTCCTTTGTCAAAAAATTCCTTTGTCAGGCAACTAAGCTTCTTCCTCAATCTCGATGCCCATGAGTTGCATAAGTTTGCTGGCGTTAAAGCTGCGGCAGAGGCCGGGCGTGAGCCTGTAATCGAAGCGAATCTCGTTGCCGATGATGTCGCTGTTGAAGCTGTAGTTTTCTACGCTGCCCTGCAGTTCCTGTTCCATGGCACCAAGCTCCAGGTCGTGGGTGGAGATGAGGCCAGAGGCATTGCGCTTGTGCAACTGCCGTATCAGCGACATGGCCCCAATGTGACGGTCGCGGGAGTTGGTGCCTTTGAGTATCTCATCCAACAGGTAGAAAACCGGCTGCCCTTGCTCCGTCAACTCCAGCAGCACGCGCAGGCGCTTCAGTTCGGCGTAAAACGAGGAAGTGTTCTCAGCCAGGTTGTCGGCCGTGCGCATGGCGGTGTATACTTGCGCCGGCGTCACCGTCATATCTCGGGCACATACCGGGGCACCCATCAGCGCCAGCACCATGTTGATGCCCACCGTGCGCAGAAATGTCGTTTTACCTGACATATTCGAACCCGTGATGACAATCGTATGGCCCGTGCCCTGCATCTGAAAATCGTTGGCAACAGGCTCGACCGAGAAAATGAGCGGGTGCGCCAACTCCGTGGCCTGGTACAGGAAAGGGACTTGGCTGAGTTGTGGCACAGCAAAATGCGGGTGCGCATGCTGGAAGGCTGCCATACTTGCCAAGGCCTCAACCTCGGCCAATACCTCCAGGCTGTGCTCCAGTTGCTGCAGGTGCTGCGCCTTCCAACGCTCCAGGCGGTACATCCACACAAAGTCCCACATCAGCATGGCATTCAGGAAAAAGGCCATCAGGGTGCTAAGCCGGTAGGAGAAGAAATCGATGATGTTGGCGAGCTTGTTTATACTTTCAGATGACCGCGTGCCGGACTTTGTGAGCTCCCGGTGCAGCGCCTGGAGCAAAGGCGTGTCGAACTGGTGCTGCTCTATGTGCTGCAGCTGTTTGGTGTAGCTACGCATGGCCTCATAAATGCCGATGCTCTTCTCATAATACTCGTCGCGCTCCGCAGTGAACCGGTTTGCCAACAGGTACTGCACCAGCAACAACCCAACCGCTATCCAGCCGCTAAGGCCATAGAACCAGCCGGCAATGGCTGCCAGTGTAAGTATAGGAAGTATAAACAGCAGCGGTTTCAGCCAGCCGTGCTGCCGGAAAAAGGCCTTATCCTTAAACCAACCTATAAAACCTGCTGCCGATTCCGCATCGTGTTTGTAGTGCATGGGCAGGGCCACCAGCTCTTGCAGCCAATCCAGCTTTTTGCCGGAGGCTAACTCGGCCACGGCCGCTTGCCGCTGCAGCACTTCCTGCGGGGCCGCCGCCTTACGCAGCCAGGTGGCCAGTTTATACATGCCAATGCTGGTAACAGAGCGGTTTAAAAGCTGGAAAAGCGAGTTGTGCCCGAAAATATCGAGGTCGGAAGTATAGGGGTGATGGTCATCCACGAACTCCTGGCCGCTATCGAAGTTTTTAAGCTTGCCCTGCAGCCGCTCCACCTCCTGCTCGTTTACCTGACGCAGCAGGCGCAGTTGCTGGTGCCGGAAGTTGAGGCGGCTGTGCCAGCGCATCACAAGTATAAAAAGGGCATAGAAGCCAAGTATGGCCAGCGTACCGCCGGTGGTATTATCTGCCTTAAAGAGAAAATAGGCCAGCACCGCGCCCGCCACAAACACCCCCACCCGCAGCCAGGAAACGGCGCTGGAAGTGGAGGCTGCTTTATTCTCCTGCTCGGCAAAGGCCGAAGCTCTTTCTAAGTATAAACGCTCTCTGCTTTCGCTCACCATCTGTTTTTTTAGTCCTGTTTATACTTGTTAGTCAATCATGGCAATGCACTTCAGCTCGATAGCAATGGGCGTGGGCAGCTTGTTTACCTCCACGGTGGTACGGCACGGCTGATTGTCTTTGAAGTACTCGGCATAAATCCGGTTATAGGTGGCAAAGTCGTCCTTCATGTTCGTCAGGAACACGGTCACGTCCACCAAACTGTCCCAACCAGAGCCGGCGTCCTCCAGGATGTACTTCACGTTCTGGAACACAGACCGGCACTGGGTTTCTATATCGTAGCTCAGGATGTTGCCCTGCTCGTCCAACTCCACGCCGGGTATCTTTTTGGTACCGCGCTCCCGTGGCCCCACCCCCGACAGAAACAGCAGGTTGCCTACGCGCCGTGCGTGCGGGTACAGCCCCACCGGCTCCGGGGCCTTGCTTGAGTTTAGTAGATCTTTATTAGTTGCCATAGCCAAATATACTTATTAATGAACAGGGATTCTATAGCCGTCTGAAAACAGAAAAAGCCGGCGGTCGCCAGCTCTTTCCTTCACCTTAAACAAACTATTCTAACGTCTTTTGCTCTATTTTATAAACCTTACATCGCCGTACTTGGAGATGATGCTTACCTCTGCCTTGGACGCGGTGTTGCCATACTTGCCCTTATACTCTGCCGAGGTATAGTCCTTTTCCAGGGAGGTGATAGTAATCAACGACTTATCTACGTTAAAGTTACCGAACTGTACATTCACGTCGAAGTTGAAGGCTGAATCATCAGCAAAACGCAAGCTAAGGGGAGAAAAACCGGAGTTCAGGGAAATCTTACGCACGTTGTTGCTGATATTGTCTACATTAAAGGAGCCATACTGCACCTTCATGTCGATGGCTTCCTGCAGGTTGCCGATGCTGAAGTCGCTGAACTTGGAGGAGCCTTGTAGCCCGCTCGCCTCCCCCACCTTCATGTTGCCATAGGCCACGCTGATGTTTCCGCCTTTTATATAGTTACAGTTGCCAGACCCGTACGCCAGTTTGATGGTATTCCCCTGGTTAGCCAGTCTGTCGCATTTCAGCGCGCCATACTTTACATCAATCTCGGCCTTGCCCTTCATCGAAGCCAGGTACACATCGCCGAACTGGTTCTTAATGGAGATGGCGTTTTCAGTAGGCATGTAGATGGTATAGTTTATCTCCAGGCTCTTGGTGTGCTTGCCGCTAATGTTCATCGGCGCTTTCTGGGTCCGGAAAACGTAGGCGTTCCCCTCGCGGCTTTCCTGGATGTTCACGCTGTTAAGTATGGCCTGCGCCCTGTCGTCAGTGGCGGCGCGGGCAATTACATCCACCTTTACCTGTATTTCTTTTTTATCCCAGGTGTTTACATGCACCTTGCCCCATTGGTTATCAATCTTCAGGGCGTCGGAACTGCTTACCTTAAAGGTTTTGTCGATGGTTTTGCGCTTCTCCGCGTCGAAGGCCATGGCCTCCTCGGTGGCATGGTTGCCGGTTTGGTCCACGATGACGATGTCTTGCAGTTCAGCCAGCTCTGCCAAATCAGCTAAATCAGCCAAGTTGGATAAATCAGGTATGCTCTCCAGCACAGCCAGCTGCGTTAGTTCCGTGAGGCTCTCCAAATCCAGGTCCTCCATCACCTGCAGCCCCGACAGGTTCACCGTTACATCCGAACAGGGTGCCTGGTCTTTTGCCTGACCTGTAGCCAGCATAGGTGCCAGCAACAGCACCACCATGAGGCGTAGATAATTATACATTTGAGGTATCATTTGTTTGTTGTTTTAGGTTGGTCTCCTTGTTTATTTTCTGCAGGCGCTGCAGCACCTCCAGTTGGCGGTTCAGCACTCTAACCCGTATTCCCAGGTTCTGAACCATGGCGTTTACAATTTCTTCGGTATTAGGAGATGTATAGAGTTGTTGCTTTAGGACGGTGTAGCTACTGTCGAGGCGGGCCAGTTCTTTGTCTATTACCTGCTGCTCATCCAGGCCCAGCACTTTCAGGTCATACTCGCTCAGCTCAGATTTCTTTTCCTCGATCTGGCTCACGTAGTACGCCTCTATCTCAGGCAGTTCGGGGGCAATGGCGCCCACCTCCGGCACTTCGGTAGTTATACTTTCTGAGGATGCGAGCGTGTAGGCCGACTCAGGGGTTTGCTGCTTCATCAGGAAGATGGTTAGTCCGCAGCCCAGTAGCAGCACGATGGCCGCCGCCACACGCATAAAGAAGTAGTCTGCGCTAAAGCTGGCACGGTCGCCGAAGGAGAATTTAATTACTTTAGCCTCTTTTTCGGGTGATTTCTGGGGCAGGTCCTGGCAGATTTGCTGCCATAGTTCCGTCCGGGGCTCAAAAACGTCGAACTCCTCGCGGTGGTCCTGTACAAATTTTTCTAGTCTATCTTTCATGGTAAAGCTCCGTCATACGTTTTTGTCTTAATTAAACCCTAAGCCACAAACTGAGGCTCTTTCATTATCTCGAGTAGCTTCTTGCGCGCCCGGCTGTACTGCGATTTAGAGGTAGACTCGGAGATACCCAGCACCTCCCCTATCTCGGCATGGTCATAGCCTTCCAGCAAGTATAAACTCAACACTACACGGTAACCGTCGGGCAGCTTTTGGATGGCGCGGCGCACCTGCTCCACCTGCCACTCCGACTCATCCTCATTCACTTCGTCTGCCATGTCAGCCACGGCGCGCTCATCCATCGGCACCAGCTCGGATCGGCGCTTGCGCACGGCATTAATGGCCGCATTGATGACAATCTTCTTCAGCCAGCTGCCGAAGCTCGCCTCCGCTTTGTAGCTGTGCAGGTTCTTGAAGGCGCTTACAAAGGCCTCCTGCAGCACGTCCTCCGCCTCCGCGTAATCATTGGTGATGCGCATGCTCACGTTAAACATGGCCTTGGAGTAAAGTTTATACAACTCATACTGCGCGCGATGGTCTCCGCTAATGCAGCGTTGCACCACCCCCTGGTTCACATCCTGATAGCTAAGTTTCTCCAATGTTTTTACTACTTAACCGGTTTCGTCGCGCTTACTCCTTGTATTTATACTTCCATCCGCCTCTTCCTAATCTCTGCACTAAAGACACGCCTGTCTATCCGAAGTTGCATATAGGTTACAAATATTTTCAGAAATTTTTCGTTAGGCGCCTTTATCCACACTATCCACACCCCTATGTGGATAATGTTTAGACATCGTTATCTGACTCACCCTCTTTTATTTATACTTTACGAAGTAAGATAACACAGGAAGCGAATGCCTCTTTTATTAATTTCTGCTTGCCATACAGCCAGTATAAACATGGGTTTTCCACATATCCACATACTTCTTATTCACAATTGTGGATAAGTATGCTTTATACTTGGGATGAGGTGGGAGATAAAAAGTGCAAGTATGGAGAAGGCAATGGCGGGAGGTAACAAGACTGTGCATGAAATGTAAAGAACTCGTCGCAAAGACAGTATAAACACCTCAAAAATGAGTAATCTATACTTTATCCGTCACAGCCATACTTTATGCACAAGTATAAACACAAAAACGCCGGCCCTTTGGTAGAGCCGGCGTTTTATACTTTGTCTAAGTCAGGATTTTCTGCTGCTAGAGCTTAAACTGAAAATCCTGGCAATCCTTACATCCTAAAAATCCTAGTCCATGATGTCGAACTTGATGCCCTGGGCCAGTGGCATCTCACGGCTGTAGTTGATGGTGTTCGTCTGGCGGCGCATGTAAATTCTCCAGGCGTCGGAACCGGACTCGCGGCCACCGCCCGTGTCTTTCTCCCCGCCAAAGGCACCACCAATCTCCGCACCGGACGTGCCGATATTCACGTTGGCAATGCCGCAGTCGGAACCCCAGTGGCTCAGGAAAGCCTCTGTCTCCAGCAGGTTGGTAGAGAAAATGGAGGATGACAGGCCCTGCTTCACGCCGTTCTGCAGCTCGATGGCGTTCTCCACGTCGCCGCTATACTTTATCAGGTACAGAATTGGTGCAAATGTCTCTTCCTGCACCAGCTCGTAGTGGTTTTCTGCCTCTACAATGGCCGGCTTCACATAAGTGCCCGTCTCGTAGCCACTGCCGTTGAGTATTTCGCCGCCTATCAGCAGCTTGCCTCCCTCCTGCTGTACTTTCTCCAGGGCAGCGGTAAAGGCATCCACCGCAGTCTTGTCAATCAGCGGCCCCACCAGCGTGGTGCTGTCCAGTGGATGGCCGATGGGCAGGTTGGCGTATACTTTCAGCAGGCGCTCTTTCAGCTGCTCATACACGTTCTCGTTCACAATAATGCGGCGCGTGGACGTGCAGCGCTGGCCGCAGGTACCCACCGCACCAAATACAATCGCCCGCAGCGCCATTTCCAGGTCCGCGTGCTCTGTCACGATGATGGCGTTGTTGCCACCCAGCTCCAGCAGCGATTTGCCCAGGCGGGCGCCCACTGCCTCGCCTACTTTCTTGCCCATGCGCGTAGAGCCCGTGGCCGATACCAGTGGCACCCGCGTGTCGTGGCTCATCAGGCTGCCAATCTCCGCATCCCCGATTATCAGGTTAAATATACCTTCCGGCAACTCATTTTCGGCCAGCACCTCCCGTATGATATGCTGACAGGCAATGGCTGCCAGCGGGGTTTTCTCAGACGGCTTCCATACTACCACGTCGCCGCAAACGGCGGCCAGCATGGCGTTCCAGCTCCAAACCGCCACCGGGAAGTTGAAGGCCGAAATTACGCCCACCACGCCCAGCGGGTGGTACTGCTCGTACATGCGGTGCTGCGGGCGCTCAGAGTGCATGGTATAGCCGTGCAGCTGGCGCGACAAGCCGACAGCGAAGTCGCAGATGTCGATCATCTCCTGCACCTCGCCAAGGCCTTCCTGTAGGATTTTGCCCATTTCGTAGCTTACCAGCTTGCCCAGGGCCTCTTTGTGCTGGCGCAGCTTCTCCCCTATCTGGCGTACAATCTCGCCGCGCTTGGGGGCCGGCACCTTGCGCCATACCTTAAAAGCCTCCTGGGCGGTTTTAATCACGTGGTCGTAATCCTCGGCAGTGGCCATGTTTACCGAGGCAATGGTATTGCCATCGGCCGGGGAATTGATGGTGCGCGTGGTACGCCCTTCGTGTCCGCCCCAGGCAAGGCCGGTGCTGTAAGCAGGGTTCACTTCTTTTATACCAAGCTGGTGCAGTACATCCGATACTTCTTTTACCAGCGGGGCTGCGTCTATGGTTTGCTTCATGGTTTTATTCCTCTTATATCTTTTTATCAGGCTCTTATACAAAGCTAAAAAATAAAAAAGCTTCTGCAAGGCTGCAGAAGCTTTCTCTTTATAGGGTTACGGTTTCTTAACCTTTTCCGATTGGGTAATAGGCTTTCAGGCCATCCGGGTAAACACCTTCGATGTAAACCACGCCACCTTCAAAGTTTTTCAGGTACTTCTCTACATCGGCCGGCTCGTTCACTTCATACCGGTCGATGCGGGTGATGATAAAGCCGTCTTTCATACCCGTGTCGCTGAACTTGCTGTCGCCCACCCCTTTGATTTTGGCACCGCCGGTTATACCCAGCTTGCTCATTTCCTGTCTGCTCACCGGCTCAAAAGTGGCTCCGTCAAACGTTACAGCTTTGGCATTGCTGCGCTTCACCAGCTCGGTGCTGTTGTTCAGATTCTTCAGCGTCACATTGGTATTTCTGTTCTTGCCGTCACGCAGATAGGAGATCTTCACCTTGTCGCCAGGGCGGTAGCGGGCTATCTGCTCCAGCAACTGCGACGACTTGGCCACCTTCACATCGTTTACGGCGGTAATCACGTCTCCAGCCTTCAGACCGGCCTCTTCGGCGCCACTGCTTGCCTGTACTTCCGCAATGTATACTCCGTCCAGTGTTTTAAGGCCTTTTTCTTTGGCAAACGTCGCGTCAATTTCCTGGATAGAGGCACCCAGCAAGGCTCGCTGTACTTCGCCATACTTCAGCAGGTCGTCTACCACCTTGCTTACAATAGAGGAAGGCACGGCAAAAGAATAACCGGCAAAAGAACCTGTTTGGGAAGCAATGGCGGTGTTGATGCCTACCAGATCACCATTCAGGTTTACCAGCGCGCCACCCGAGTTACCCGGGTTCACGGCGGCATCCGTTTGGATAAACGACTCGATGCTCATGTCGCGGTTGGCGCTGGTGCGCAGGATGTTGATGTTACGGCCTTTGGCGCTCACGATACCGGCCGTTACGGTCGAGGTCAGGTTCATGGGGTTACCCACGGCCAGCACCCACTCGCCTACCTGCAGTTCATCGGAGTTACCGTAGCGGATGGTGGGCAGGTTATCTGCGTTAATTTTCAGCAGGGCAATATCGGTGGTCGGGTCGGCTCCTACCAGGGTGGCCTCAAACTTACGCTTGTCATCCATCACCACCTCAATCTTGTCGGCTCTGTCGATAACGTGGTTGTTGGTAACGATGTAGCCGTTAGAGGCGACAATCACGCCGGAGCCGGAGCCAATCTGCGGGCTGCGCGGCACGCTTCTGCCAAAGCCGTCACCAAAGAACTCGCGCAGGAAGGGGTCCATTGGGCTGCTGTAACGCTCGGAGGAGCGCACGCTATACTCCGTCATCACGTGCACCACGGCAGGCGTGGACACCTGCGCTGCCTTTATAAAATTCAGCCCTTCGGGCACTATCACATTGCTGCTGCGCATGTCGCTGGTATAGCGAACGGTGGGATACTGTTGCTGATCGGTCTGTACTACTTTGTCGTCTTCCAACAGTTTGTAGCTGCCAACAGCTACACCGCCGCCTAACACGGCCGAAAGCGCAACGCCAAGTATAAACTGTTTCGTCTTCATATGTTGATTTTAAAACTTTACTATATATAAATTCTTTAATGGTATGCCTGCTGAAATGCTAACGCCCTACTTGTATACGATAGTATACCCACTACGCGCCAGCCATTTTCACTATACTCCTAACAAACAAAAAAGAGGCCAAAATTGCTGGCCTCTTTGTTACGCTTATGTTAAGAAGTTTATTTAGCGGTGCCGTTTTCTGCGATGGCTTTCTCCTTTTTCTCGGCTTTCACCTCTTTGGTAGCGCCGGCTGCGATAGAAATCTGACGCTTCTTCGTCTTCTTCTCATCTTTCGGAACATCCACCAGTAGGATGCCATCGCGGAACTCGGCGGTGATCTTATCGGGGTTTACGTTGTCGGGCAGGAAGAAACTTCTGCTGAAAGAGCCGTACTGTGTCTCCATCATATGGAAACGGCGGCCTTCCTCCTTCTTCTCCAGTTTGCGCTCTCCGGTAATAGTCAGCTTGCCCTCCTGGAAATCAATCGTAATATCCTCCTTCTTCACGCCTGGCAACGCTACCTCAATCTCATAACCGCGCTCTGTCTCGCAGGCATCCACGTGTGGCGTAAAACCAGAGAACGTTCTGGAGTTTACGGTGTCGTTAAAGAACCTGTCCAGCATTGCGCTGAAAGTTGATGGCATGCTCTCCTGCATGCTGTTATACCTTGTCAGTGCCATAATATACCTCCTTTTTTAAGCTTCCTTATTTTCACTTACACTACAGTAAAATGTGTGCCAACAGAATATTCCTGTTGAAAAGAGAAATAATGTCATTCATGAAGTATAAAAAGGCTTTTTTTACTGACGATTTTTCAGTTAAAGAGCTGATTAGTAAGTAATACTGGCAGTTTCGGGGGTGCGGTTGATCGTGTACTTTAGCTCCAGGCCCACCACTGGTGTAATGCGGTTGCGCTTGGTGGTATAGCCATCCTCCTGCAGTTGCCCCTGCTCGTTATACACCGGCGGCACCAGCACATAATAGTAATCTGTTTGCCGCATAAAGTATGGATTCACGCGCAGCTTCTCCGTCACCTCATAGTTCAGGCTCAGGCGCAGGCGGGTGCGGTCGATGGTGCGTTCCTGGATGCGGCCTTCATACGCTTTGCCTAGGTTGGAGCGCAGCATGGCCTCGTAGTTTATACTTGGAGTGATGAACTTACTGCCCAGCGGCAGGCGCTTGCCCAATTCGGCTGACAACCGGAAGCGCCCGAAGCTGTCATAATCCTCCTGGTCGACATACTCGAAAAGCAATTGCTTGTTAAAGTATAAACCCTTTACCTGACCGTTGTGGCGCAGAAACAGCGTATAAAACAGCGTCTTGGGGTAATCCTCAGCGGCATAGCGTAGTATGGCGCCGCCGCGCCAGTGGTCAGACAGCATGTGCTCGTAGCCCAGGCTCAGCTCCACCCTTTCAAAATTGCTCCCTATCCCCGATTCCCTCAGGTCGTTGAAGCGGCTGTCGGTGTTGATGCGGTAGCCGTTCCGCAGGAACAGCAGCCCCTCCTCGCCCACGCCGTAACTTACCTGCAGTTCCGGCCAGATGGTGGTAGGGGCATTTACCTTGCTCTGCGCCTGCACGATTGCCGGCAACAGCACCAGAAGTATAAAGTATAATTTTCTCATACGTGTCGCGTTTTGTGGTTCATCCCTCCAGCTCCTGCAGCGCTATCCAGGCCATCAGGCCTATACCTGTTTCCAGGGCCGTTTCATCAATATCAAACGTTGGGGTGTGCACGCCGGAGGTGATATCGCGAGCCTCGTTTCGGGTGCCCAGACGGTAGAAGCAAGCCGGCACCTGCTGGGTATAATAGGCAAAGTCCTCGGCGCCCATCCACAGGTCCAGGTCCACTACGTTCTCGGCGCCCAAGTATACTTCCGCGGCTTTGCGGGCTATGCCGGTTACAGTCGGGTCGTTTTGCAGGAAGGGGTAGCCAAACTTAATGTCGATGTCGCAGCTGCCGCCCATACTTTCGCAGAGGCTCTCGGCCAGCTTCCTGATTTTCTGGTGCGCCTCTTTGCGCCATACTTCGTTCATGGTCCGGAAAGTGCCTTCTATTTTCACCTCGTTGGGGATAACGTTGGTGGCACCCTTGGCCTCTATCTTTCCAAACGAGAGCACCGTCGGCACCTTCGGGCTGGCGTGGCGGCTCACAATCTGCTGCAGCGCCACTAGCAGGTGGGCCGAGATAAGCACCGGATCAACGTTCATCTCAGGCAGCGCGGCGTGGCCGCCTTTTCCCTTCACCGTGATGTAGATCTCATCAGCGCTGGCCATGTACATGCCCGACTTAAACCCCACCTTGCCGGCTGGCAGCAGCGGGAACACGTGCTGGCCCACTATACTTTCCGGGGCAGGGTTTTGCAGCACGCCTTCTTTAATCATGATAGAAGCACCACCTGGAAATTTCTCCTCGCCCGGCTGGAACACCAGCTTCACAGTTCCCTCAAACTCCCCGCGCAGTTCCTGCAGGATGCGTGCCGTGCCCAGCACCGAGGCGGTGTGCACATCGTGGCCGCAGGCATGCATCACGCCTTCGTTCTTTGATTTATACGCCACCTCGTTTGCCTCCAGAATGGGCAAGGCATCCATGTCCGCGCGCAGGGCAATCGTTTTCTTCTCCGGGTTCCGGCCTTTTATCAGGGCCACCAGGCCTGTGTTCGCCATACTTTCCGCCTCGATGCCATACTGCCCCAGCACCTGCTTTACATAGGCGGCTGTGTTATACTCCTCAAACGAGAGCTCAGGGTTGGCGTGGATGTGGCGGCGCACCTGCACCGTGTCGGGTGCGTAGGCCTTGGCAAGTGCTTTAATTCTATCTAGGGTAGTGGACATAATTCTAATCAAAATACCGGCTGCTTTATACTTTGCACCGGGGCTTATCAACTGTAAAACAAGGTAGCAATTTTATACTTTCCGGCATCAACAAAAAAGCGTTGCAGCTACTTCGCCACAACGCTTCTACGGCTTTCTGCGCCTATACTTTAATTCTTCCGGATGTTTATCTTATCCGGCACAATTTGCGCGTTCGGGATCAGGTCGGAGATTTTGTTCAGCACCTGCTGCGCCTCCACCCGGTTAAAGAAGTCGCCCACCATCAGGCGGAAGTTCGGCTGCTGGTAAGTGAGGTAATCCTGTACATCAGGCACCCTGGTGATGATGGCCTTGCGCAGGTCCATCACGGTTTGGCGCTGCGAACCGTTATAGGCCAGAATGCGGTAGCCCTGAGCATACTTGATGTTCTTGTTCACGCTGGCCACCGTATCCATCAGCACGGCCACCTGCTCGTTGTTGTGGAGCGTTGGCTCTACGCGCGCCAGCGGGGCATTCTCTGCCGTTTCATACCTTGGGCGGTACTGGCTCAGGTCGTCGAGCACCTTTTCGGACTTACCTGTTCCTACTCTTGCCTCGCTGCCCACACGGCCAGTGCCTTTAGAAGGTGCACATGCGGTTACTACTGCCAGCAGCAAGACCAGCGAAAAACTCAGAAATCTATTCATGGGAAACTATTTGTATACTGGCCGAGCAACCCAACCTGTCGGCGCCGGCTTTAATTAATGCCTCTGCTTCGGCGGTGGTTCTGATGCCGCCGGAGGCTTTGATCTTCATTTTGCTGGGCAGCACGCGGCGCATCAGCTTGATGTGCTCTACGGTGGCTCCTTTGGCAGCAAAGCCTGTAGAAGTTTTAACGTAGTCGGCACCGGCGCTGGTACAAATGCTGCAGGCTTTTATAATTTCCTCCTCCGTCAGCAGGGCCGTTTCGATAATCACCTTCAGCTCGGCTTCGCGCATGTGGCAGAACTTGGCCAAGTCGCTTAGCTCATTCTCCACCTCCTTATACTTACCGGACATGAAGAATGAAACGTTCATCACCACGTCTATCTCATTGGCGCCATCTTCAATGGCTTGGTGCGTCTCTAGAAACTTCACTTTGGGGTGCTGGTAGCCCAGCGGGAAGCCAATGACCGTGGCAACCTTTACCAAGGATCCCACGCCCAACCGCTCCTTGGCCTGCTGCACATAGCACGGCGGCACACACACAGCCGCAAAGCCGTAACTCCGGGCCTCGTCGCAGAGTTGCAGCACCTGGCTGGCCGTAGCATCAGGGTGCAGCAGCGTATGGTCTATATAAGAGGCGATGTCTTCTCCTGCCATAGTGGTTGGATAAAAGACAAAGGACATAAGATGAAAGTATACTTTCTCCTACATCCTCTATCCTATTAACAAATAAGGTATAAAAAGCAGCCACTACTTACTCGTAGCGGCTGCCGCTCTTTAGTCTTCAATCAGTACGCAGCGGTTGTTCTGCAGGTCGTCTTCCACACTCTTATACTTTACGTCCTTCAGCACGCGGCCATCGTTGTACTGCACGCTTACGCGCTCGTTACGGCCGGCAACTTTCTGGGAGTGGGCTGGCATAATCTTCTCCGCCTCCTGCGCTGGCGCGCTGGTGTGGCCTGTTTCATCCTCCAACGAAGAATGCACTTCCTGCTTCTGCTCTTTCAGCACCGGCGGCTTAGGGGCCATGGGTGGCCTTACCGGCTGCTGCACCTGCTGCGGAGCCTGCACCGGTATAAACGCACGGAACAGGAACTCGATTGTCTGCTCGTTTACTTTGCCGATCATGCGCTTGAACAGCTCAAACGACTCGAACTTGTAAATCAACAGCGGGTCTTTCTGCTCGTACACGGCGTTCTGCACGCTCTGCTTCAGGTTGTCCATCTCGCGCAGGTGGTCGGTCCAGGCCTGGTCGATGGTACCCAGCGTGATAATTTTCTCCATAGAGCGCATCAGCTCCAGCCCCTGCGTTTCGAAGGCCTTGGTCAGGTTGGCTACGGCAGCCAGCTGGCGCTTGCCATCGGTAAACGGCACGGCGATGTTCTCGATCATCGGCCCACGGTTGGCGTGGATATCGGCAATAATCGGGAAAGCCTGGGCTGCGATCTGCTTGTTGCGGTTCAGGTAATGGTTCAGGGCCTCGTTGTAGAGGCGCTCTGCCAGTTGGTTGGCATTACCGGACTTGAACTCATTGTCGGTAATGGCAGACTCGATACCAAATACGCGCAGCACGTGCAGCTGGAAGTTTTCGTAGTCGCTGGTGTTCTTGTAGCTCACGATCACGTCTTCGCTGATGTCGTAGATCATGTTCCAGATATCCAGCTCCAGGCGCTCACCGTACAGGGCGTTTCTGCGGCGCTTGTACACCACCTCACGCTGTGCGTTCATTACGTCGTCGTACTCCAGCAGGCGCTTACGCATGCCAAAGTTATTTTCTTCCACCTTCTTCTGCGCACGCTCGATGGAGTTGGTGATCATCGAGTGCTGGATTACCTCGCCTTCCTCCAGACCCATGCGGTCCATCAGGCGGGCAATACGGTCAGAGCCGAACAGGCGCATCAGGTTGTCCTCCAAGCTCACGAAGAACTGCGAAGAGCCCGGGTCGCCCTGGCGGCCGGCACGACCACGCAGCTGGCGGTCTACGCGGCGGGACTCGTGGCGCTCTGTACCAATAATGGCCAGACCACCTGCCGCTTTAGATTCTGGTGTCAGCTTAATGTCGGTACCACGACCGGCCATGTTCGTGGCAATGGTTACCGTGCTTGGCTTACCGGCTTCGGCCACAATCTCGGCCTCTTTCTGGTGCAGCTTGGCGTTGAGTACCTGGTGCCTGATATTGCGCAGCTTCAGCATGCGGCTCAGGAGCTCGGAGATCTCTACCGAAGTAGTACCTACCAGCACCGGACGGCCGGCCTCTGTCAAGGCCACAATCTCGTCGGCCACGGCGTTATACTTCTCGCGCGTGGTTTTGTATACTTTGTCGTGCTCGTCTTTTCTGGCGATGGGGCGGTTGGTTGGGATGACCACCACGTCCAGTTTGTAGATGTCCCAGAACTCGCCTGCCTCTGTTTCGGCAGTACCCGTCATACCGGCCAATTTGTGGTACATACGGAAGTAGTTCTGCAGCGTAACCGTGGCGTAGGTCTGTGTGGCATCCTCTACCTTCACGTTCTCCTTCGCCTCAATGGCCTGGTGCAAGCCATCGGAGTAGCGGCGCCCTTCCATGATACGGCCCGTCTGCTCGTCCACGATCTTCACCTTGTTATCCGGCGTTACGATATACTCTGTGTCCTTCTCGAACAAAGTATAAGCCTTCAGCAACTGGTTGATAGTATGGATGCGCTTCGACTTCTCCTGGAAATCGGCGATCAGTTTCTCTTTGGCGTGCAGCTGCTCCTCATGCGACAAAGCATTGTTATGCTCAATCTCAGCGATCTCGGTACCGATGTCAGGCATGATGAAGAAGTTCGGATCCTCGCCCTGGCCTGTAATCAGGTCGATGCCGCGCTCGGTCAGCTCGATCTGGTTGTGCTTCTCGTCGATGGTGAAGTATAGCGGCTCGTCGGCCTCCGGCATCTGGCGGGAGTTATCCTGCAGGTAGAAGTTCTCCGTTTTCTGCATAATAGCGCGGTTGCCTGTCTCGCTGAGGAACTTGATCAGCGGCTTGCTCTTAGGCAGACCACGGTAAGCGCGGAACAGGGCTAGACCGCCCTCTTGGGTGTTTCCGTCCTTGATCAGGCGCTTGGCCTCGGTCAGGAAGTTCTGTACCACTTTGCGCTGCGCCTCCACCAGCATGGCAATGCGTGGCTTCAGCTGATAGAACTCGTGCTCATCACCCCGCGGCACCGGACCAGAGATGATCAGCGGCGTACGGGCGTCGTCAATTAACACGGAGTCCACTTCGTCCACCATCGCATAGTGGTGCTTGCGCTGTACCAGGTCCTGCGGTTCGCGGGCCATGTTGTCGCGCAGGTAGTCGAAGCCGAACTCGTTGTTGGTGCCGTACGTGATATCGGCGCGGTAGGCTTTGCGGCGGGCTTCGGAGTTGGGCTGGTGCTTGTCGATACAGTCAATCGTCAGGCCATGGAACTCAAAGAGAGGAGCCATCCATTCGGAGTCGCGGCGTGCCAGGTAGTCGTTTACGGTTACCACGTGTACTCCGCGTCCCGAGAGGGCATTCAGGTAAGCCGGCAGCGTAGCCACCAGTGTTTTACCCTCACCTGTGGCCATCTCGGCAATTTTACCCTGGTGCAGCACGGCGCCACCAATCAACTGCACATCGTAGTGCAGCATATCCCAGGTAATTTCGTTGCCGGCAGCCACCCATTTGTTTGCCCAAGTGGCTTTGTCGCCTTCGATCTGCACGTTTGGCTTGCGGGCCGCTATCATACGGTCGTGCTCTGTGGCCGTTACCACCAGCTGGCCGTTCTCCTTCCAGCGGCGGGCGGTTTCCTTTACAACGGCAAAACCTGTTGGCAGTACTTCCAGCAGCACTACTTCCAGGTCTTTGTTGCGCTGTTTCTCCAGCTCATCTATCTCGGAGAAGATGTTCTCCTTCTGCACAATGTTCAGCTCTGTTTCTTCGGCTACGCGTTTGTGCAAAGCGGCAATCTTATCGTCAACCGGCTTCAGGCGCTCGTCAATAATCCCCTTTATCTCGAAGGTCTTCTGACGAAGCTCATCATCCGTAATAGTATTTAGCTTAGCATACTCCTGATTTACTTTAGATACGTAAGGTAGTACCTCCTTTATATCTCTGTCGGATTTGGTGCCGAAAAGTTTCGCAACGGTTTTACCGAGAAAATCAAACATCTGTATATGTTGTTCTTAAATGAATTTTTCTGTTCGCAATATCGCCAAAAATAGCTGTTTTTCCGATATATCTTACATCGTGCACTAAAACAATACCAGAATAAGCACGGCCTGCCTCGCCTGCCAAATTTACCGATGAAGTATAGTGCCACAGCTATTTATACTTTAAACGGCCAATAGGCTATGACATAATAGGTAACATGTGGCAGTGTGGCAGAAGTTCGTTTTGGGGTGAGTTATACTTTCGCTGGCGCAAGCGTCCGCTTGTGCCTTCTAATAGCTGCTGCTTCCCGCGCCCTGACACAAGCTATCCTTACTAGCCCCTGTTCATCCTCTAGTTCGCACAAACTTACTGTTGCATCTCCTACTTGGCTCCCTCCCAGGCCGGGAGGCCTCGCCTTCGGGCATCGCGCTGTGTTCCCTCCTTGCCTCGCTCGCGCTCGGCATGCCCTTGACGGGCACCGGATCTCACAAGGCGCTCTTTATACGAGGGCCCCTACCCCCACCCAAAGGCTGGGAACAGGTTCGATAGCCGCTGCCCTTGCTGTCATCTCGACCATCGGGAGAGATCTCATTAGAATTCCAAATAGATCTCTCGCGCTGCTCGAGATGACAGAGAAAGTATGAAGTATAAATCCCCTCCTCTGGACTAGCCAAAACGCGAGTTTTGAGCTAGCGAGCGCAGCTCTTAGGGGTGGGTTTACACTTGTAGGGACAGGTCGCGACCTGTCCGCACGAGAACAGAAGCTATAAAACTTATACTTCAGCTAAAGCTATTACAGGCTCCCCTCCTTAGCCAAGGAGGGGCAGGGGTGGTTGGAACCGGTACTGCCGAAACGCCCTCCCCTGTTTTTAGGGGAGGGCTGGGGTGGGGTTTAACAGGGTGCTATCACGGCTAAACCATCAGAAAACCTTCTGGAACTCCACGACATCCTCCCAGCCGTCAAGAGTTCTGAGCCACTCTTTTCTCACGCCTACTTGCTGAAAACCGGCCTGCGTGAAAAGGTGGATGCTTGGCAGGTTGGTGGCGGTAACTGAGCAGTATACCTGGTGTAGCTGCAGTTTGCTTTGGCAGTAACCAAGCAACAGGTGCAGGGCTTCTTTGGCGTGGCCGTTGCCGCGGTGCTCGGCGGTTACCACAATGCCAATGCCTGCGCGTCGGTGCAGCGGGTCAAAATCATACAGGTCTATGGCGCCGATGGCCTGTTGGCCGTGGTTGCAGATAACCAGGCGCAGCTGCTTCACGGTGTAAATGTCCTGGGCAGCGTTTTCGAGGTAGGCCTCCAGCACAAACCTGGAGTATGGTGTAAGGGTGTTGCCCACGTGCCACACCGATGTGTCGTTTTCCAGCGAATACAGGAAATCCAGGTCGGTCGGCTCCAGGGCGCGGAGGTAGGTATTATCTGCTTTCAGAAACACGTCAACTATGCTTTATACATGCATCAAGGTATAAAAAAGAAAGACTCCCGACAATTTATACTTGCCGAAAGCCTTCTTTTATAGTTAGAACGACGGGTTAATCCTTGGTTATGATTTATACATTAACTGAGCCGGTAAACACCTGCTTTGCCGGCCCGATCAGGTAAATGTACTTGAAGTTATCTGCACCGGAGCGCTCGAAGGCCACCTGCAGTTCGCCGCCCAGCACTTTTACCTTTACCGGGCTCTGCATGCCCTCCATGCCTGCCACCAGCGCAGCGGCTGTTACACCCGTGCCACACGACAAGGTTTCGTCTTCCACGCCGCGCTCGTAGGTGCGCACAAATATCTCGTTCTCGCCAATTTTCTGCACAAAGTTTACATTAGTGCCCACGGCTGCAAAACGGTCGTTGTAGCGAATGGCGCGGCCTTCTTCATACACATCCATCCCTTGCACATTGTCTACAAAACGGATGTAGTGCGGAGAGCCGGTGTTCAGGTAATAGTCTTCACCAATTCGTTCCACTTGCTTCACGTCGTTCATCTTCAGCTGAATCAGGTCGCGCTCTACGCTGGCTTGGTGCTCGCCATCGGCGGCCAGAAAGCAGGCTACGTCCTCAATCACGCCCAGTTGGCGGGCAAAACGAACGGTGCAGCGCGCGCCGTTTCCGCACATGGAGCCCACACGCCCGTCTGCGTTATAGTACACCATCTCAAAGTCGTAGTCCGGATGGTCCTGCAGCAATATAAGTCCGTCGGCACCCACGCCGGTGCGGCGGTCGCACAGGTGTTTTACCAGCGCTTCGTTCTCGCCCGGGAACGTCATCTTCCGGTTATCGATCATCACGAAGTCGTTACCGGTGCCCTGGTATTTGAAAAAATTGATTCCCATGTATCTGAAACAATAAAAACAGCAGGTTCGTGCACTTTTTATGGTGTGGCGGATAATGCGTAATTTTACCCCCTTACGGGCGCCTCGCCTGAAATAAACGACAAAGATATGTATTCCTTTCTTACAACAGAAAACTGGCCTGATTATGAGCTGGTAGACAGCGGAAATTTCGAGAAACTGGAGCGATTTGGCCAGTATTACGTGGCCAGGCCGGAGCCGCAGGCCATCTGGGACAAGCACTTGCCCGAACAGGAGTGGCAGCGCCTGGCGCAGGCCGTGTTTACCCGCGACAAAGGCAGCCAGGAAAAAGGCCAGTGGAAACTGAAGAAAGGGATGCCGGAGCAGTGGTTCATCAACTACAAGTATAATGACCTGAAGTTGCGTTTCCGTTTGGGCTTGTCGTCGTTTAAGCACGTGGGCCTGTTTCCAGAGCAGGACAGCAACTGGAAGTTTATTTACGACACCACCCGTCAGTTGAAAACGCCCCAGCCTAAGGTGCTGAACATGTTTGCCTACACCGGAGCTGCCACCTTGGCCGCCAAAGCCGCCGGCGCCGACGTGACGCACCTGGACTCGATAAAGCAGGTTAACTTCTGGGCCCGCGACAACATGGAAGCCAGTAACCTGGACAACGTGCGCTGGATTGTGGAAGATGCCATGAAGTACGCCCGTCGCGAGGTGAAGCGTGGCAACAAGTATAACGGCATCATCCTGGACCCGCCCAGCTACGGCCGCGGCCCGAACGGCGAAAAATGGCAGCTGGAAGACGAACTGAACGAGATGATAAAGCTTTGCCGCGAGATGCTGGACGGCACCGATTACTTCCTGCTGATTAACCTCTACTCCATGGGCTTCTCAGCACTGGTGCTCGACAACCTGATGCGCGGCACATTTGGCGAGATGGTGAAGAATGAGGAACTCGGCGAGCTATACTTGCTGGACGGCGGCGACAGGAAACTGCCGCTGGGGACGTTCTTCAGGTTTACTTCGGTGGGGAGGTAGGGAAATAATTTCCCAGCCAAGCACTTTAAAGCAGGTGACTTCTTATCCAAAATCAAAACTAATTAATTCACAAATCACACTTCTCAAGCAAAATATTAAGTACATATTATGAAACTTTTCACACCCGTGTTCAGGCTAACTACTATTTTATGTTTAATACTTCTCATGGGTTGTGATGAGGATAAAAATTTCGAGGAACTTGCACCTTACCGTACTTACACAGCTTTGCTAAATCAACAAGATGAAGATGCCCCAGTTGCCACTGTGCTTGAGAATACGTTGAACATAACAATAGAATGGTCAAGAACTAGTAGAGGAAAATACTTAGGCACGCTAAGTCAGCCGGTTGATATCAATAAAAGCACCCTTTGGGTATCAACGCCTCCAACTCATGCAGTTATGAGAATACGGTTTAATAGCCCGACAGAAATCTACCTGGAAGCTGGTCAAGGAGTTAATTTTCATACTGACACTTACTCCAATGTCTCCTTAGAGCTAAAAGTATATAAGTAAGGTAGTTCCTTGTCTTGCTATCTCTGCTACACTACAGTTGGCGTTTCAACATTACAACTTTAGATGTAAAGCGCGTTATATTCAACAATCAACTAACAACTAACAATCAAATGAACCGCCTCGCACTAATCGATATGGGAACCAACACCTTTCACCTGCTGGTAGTGGAGGTGGATGAACAGGGCCAACTAACGGAGCTTTACAAAACTAAAGTGCCGGTACGGTTGGGGCAGGGCGGCATCAGCAACGGCAACATTGCCCCCGAGGCTTACGAGCGTGCGCTGAAAACGCTGCGTCAGTTCCGCAGCACCATAGATGAGTATGGCGCGAAGACGGTCCGGGCGATGGCAACCAGCATGGTGCGCAACGCAGCCAACGGCGATGATTTTATAAAGGACATCTACAAGCAAACCGACATACAGGTAGAAGTGATTGACGGCGCCCGCGAGGCCGAACTGATTTACTACGGTGTACGTACCGCAGGCGCGCTGGACGAGCAGGCAGCCCTGCTCATGGACATTGGCGGCGGCAGTGTGGAGTTTATACTTTGCAACAACCAGGAGATCTTCTGGAAACGCAGCTTCGAGATTGGAGCACAGCGCCTGATGGACCAGTTCTTCACCGCCGACCCGATACCCGCCGAAAGTATAGCCGCTGAAAAAAACTACCTGAACGAGCGCCTGCAGCCCCTCACTGAGGCCGTGGCAAAGTATAAACCAACCATCCTCGTAGGCTCCTCCGGCACCTTCGATACTCTCTGCGACATCAACGCCCTCCGCCACGGCGACACCTCGCGCCAGCAAAATATACCGCCCGCATCAAGTATAAGTATCGCCGATTACTATGCCATCCACGAAGAACTGCTCCGCAAGAACCACGACGAGCGCCTGGCCATACCCGGCATGCTGGAGATGCGCGTGGATATGATTGTGCTGGCAAGTATACTGGTGGATTTTGTGCTGCAAAAGTATACCCTCCAGGAAATCCGCACGTCATCCTACGCGCTGAAAGAAGGCGTGCTGTATGAGATGCTGCAGAAATAATGATTGTCTGAATCAGGATTGACGGGATTGTAGGATTGACGTGATTTCTGCAGTGCCGGGTCCAACCACCCCTAGCCCCTCCTTAGCCAAGGAGGGGAATTTATACTTGTCACTCTCCCTGTCATCTCGAGCTCAGCGAGAGATCTATAGGGAATTCTAACCAGCTCTCTCTAAGGTCGAGATGACAGCAAGGGCAGCGGCTTTCGAAGTGATTTTGGATCCTTGCCTCACACAAGGCTCTGTTGACGATTAACATCCCCCTACCCCCTTCAAAGGGGGACTTTGGCTGAAGCTCCGTTAGCCACGGCTATCGACTTTATCCCAGCCTTTGGGTTGAGCGCCTTGTGAGATCCGGTGCCCGGTGAGGGCATGCCGAGCTGCAGCGAGGCAAGGAGGGAACACCGCGCGATGCCCGAAGGCGAGGCCTCCCGGCCTGGAAGGGCAGAAAGTAAGCTATGAAATGATAGGTTTGTGCGAACTAGAGGATGAACGGCAGTTAGAAAGGATAGCTTGTTTCCAGTGGAAGGAAGCGGTGGCTATGAAAGTATAAGCCGGCAAGTATAAAAAGTCATAAGCGGACACCCGCGCCAGACAAGTATAACGTTTGCCCTGCTGAAAAAAACAGCTCCGGAAGTATAACCTCCGGAGTTGTCTTAAATATTATCCCTTTGCCAGTCGCTTCCGCTCCTTCTCGTACGTTTTCTTCAGTTGCTTAAGCTCCGGATTGTTCTGGCTATACTTTACGGACAGGATTTTAGCGTCCTGCAACTGTGCCTGCTGCGTATCTTTCAGCGCGAGTTGCTGCCCCAGTTGTTGCTGCACTTTCTTGGTCTTGCCGGTGCGGTAGCCTTTTTCCAGCAACTGCGCCAGCAGCTGAATCGACGCCTGCTCCTCGCCTTCGTTCGCGTAATGAGCCACAACGGCAGCGGTGAACGCCTGCTTCTGATGGCTGTTGGCGTAGTTGAAGAGCGAGATGTGATCCAGGCCGAATTTGTTCACCTGCTGTGCCAGGTAGTAGGTTCTGGCTTCCTCATACTTTAAAATAGCCCCGCTATAGTTGTTTCTGCTGATGAGGTGGCTGGCCTCTTCCAGTCTGCGCTGGTAAGCAGCTGCTACCGCAATGGCTGCTCTGCCATCCGTAGCCGTGAAGGTAGCAATGCCGCACTCCGACATGCCCTGCGCCGATCTAATGGCGGCTTCATACGCCTGGTCTGCCGCGATAAACTTTTTCTCCCGAACCAGCGCCTGCGCATTCTGGAAGTGCTTGTCGTACTCAGCCTGGGTGTTGATGCACTCCTGGGTAAAGATGCGCTCACGCAGCAGGTTATACTTGCTCCGCACCTCCGCGTCCTGCACCAGCGCATAACGCTCCTGCATGGCCGTGGCCTCAGCGGCTGTCTGGCGGGCGTTGCTCAGCCTGTTCTGCATCGCCAACTCATAACCTTGTCCCAGCATGGCCAGCAGCACTGGCTTGGCCGCCCGCTGCGACAACTGCCGTAGCTCCTGCACCGGCCGGAAAGTATACTGCTGCTCCAGCGTCAGCGCCTCCTCAAACTGGCCCAAGGCCGCGCGGTGATTCTGCTGCGCCAGGTAGCGCTTGCCCTCATCGATATAGCCCAGGTAGTACTGGAACTTCACTTGGCTCAGCAGGTCGCCGGCTTCGGTGGCGTTGTGCAGCACGTAATCATACTCCCGCTGGAAACCCAATGCCTCCCGCGCTACCCGCTCTGCTTCCTGCAAATCGTTGCGCGACAAGAGGCGTTTTCCGTTTTCCACCATACTTCGGTATACACCGCCAGCGGCCCGGGCCTCTCCGTCGTTCAGCGCCTGCATGTTGCAGCGCAGGCCGCCAATGGTGCTGCACAGGTCGCGGGCTTCGGCGTAGGATTCCAGGGCAAAGCTATACTCGCCACGGGTGGTAAAGCGATTGCCTTCGGTGATGTGGGCCGCGTAGATGTCGTGGGCCAGCGCCAAGGCCATTTGCTGAGTCTGTGGGTCCACACGCATGCGGGTTAGCACATCGCGGGTGCGGTTAGCTGCCTCGCGGATATAACCGTTGCGCAAATCGATGCGGGCCAGCTGTACATGCGCCGGAGCGAAGCTGGGGTTGGCCTCTGCGGATTTGGCAAAGTATGTCTGGGCCACAGAGGCATTGCCGTTGTTCAGCAGGCTCACGCCACGGTTGTAGAAGTGCTCATGGATGGTGGCCAGCGTATAGTTCACGGCCTTACGACGCTCCTGCAACACCTGCTGCAGCTGCTCCATTTTATACTTCAGGCGCTGCGGGTCCTGCTGCTTCAGGTTAAGCTTTTCGGTGTAGTTCTCCTTTTTAAGGGATTCATACTGCTTCTCCAACTCGTGCAGTTTGCGGTCGTGCAGGGGCAGGCGGTCTATGTCGTCCGGCAGTACGAGCGCCACTTCTTTCAGCGCCTGTTGCACCTTGCTGTCGGCGGCAAAGTATGCGCGCACCAGGCTGAGCTGGTCACGCAGCTGCTGCACATCCACAGCAGTATACTCCACCTGCTCCTCCACCACCTGCAGCTTGTAGTTCTGGTTGGCGGCCGTGTCTGGTAGCTGCTCCTGCAGCAGCGCCACGCCGTTTGATTTTAGCGTTACGGTGCGGTCGTATACTTGCACCACCTCATTTCTGGCGTTCAGCAGCTGCACTTTGGCTTTATACTTTTCCGGCAGCAGGGCATCCGCCAAGTCAAAGCCTTTGTAGTCGGTGCTGCCGCTTACCTGTACGTTGGTTACCTGCACCTTCAGTTGCAGCTTGTCGCCGGCATCGCTAATCTGCGCCTGCTGCTCAAAGCGAAGCGTAAACTCCGGCGTGCGGGGTGGCCTGCCGCTGCGGGTAGTTACCTGGTTTTCCTTTAGTATATTGATGATGCTGTTAAGCTGCGCCTGGCTGCCTCCGGAGCCGGTGCCATACTTCAGTAGGTATACTTCGGCTGTTTTTTCCTCAAACAGCAATTTGGTTTGTGCCTCGACAGAGGAGGTTGCAAGGACGATAACGAGTAGTAGTAGCGCTTTTTTCATAGTACAGGGGCTTTGCTTGCTGAGGCCAGGGCAAAGCTTGTTCCAGTTTTTCTTCTATCAGCCCGTAAAGTATAGAAAAAATAAAATATTAGTGGTGAAGGGACAGTTATTTATAGTATTGGTAAGGTGCGTAGGTGCATAAAAAGTATAGGGCAAGGCATTGGTTTGATAATTTCTTAATTTGCCACCCTTAACAGAAGACGTTTAGATGTACTCATACAGACAACTTTTTGACTTTACACAGGAGGTGTTCCTGCACATGGGCTGCCCGGCGGAGGATGCCGAGCTGGCTACCGAAGTACTGCTTTCCGCCGACCTGCGCGGCATCGACTCTCATGGCGTGGCCCGCCTGAGCGGTTATGTCAGGCTCTGGGAAGCTGGCCGCATCAACGCCAAGCCTAACATCCGCATCGTGCACGAAACACCCAGCACCGCCACTGTAGACGGAGATGCCGGCCTGGGGCTGGTGGTAGCTCCACGCGCCATGGCCATTGCCAAGCAAAAGGCCGAGCAGGCAGGCACAGGTTGGGTATCAGTAAAGAACTCGAACCACTTTGGCATTGCCGGCTACCACGCCATGATGGCCCTGGAGAAAGACATGATCGGTATCGCCATGACCAATGCCTCGCCGCTGGTGGCCCCTACCTTTTCCACAGACCGCATGCTGGGCACCAACCCTATTGCCGTGGCCGTGCCCGCCAACAGGCAGCCCCCCTTTGTAGCCGACCTGGCCACCGCCGCCGCCGCCAACGGCAAGCTGGAGATACTGCAGCGAAAAGAGAAGAAGGCCCCGCTCGGCTGGATCCAGACAAAAGACGGGCAGGAATCTACCAACCCGAACGAGCTGAAAGATGGCGGTGCTTTGCTGCCGCTGGGCTCCGACCGCGACCACGGCAGCCACAAAGGGTATGCCCTGGCGGCGATTGTGGATATACTTTCAGCGGTGCTATCGGGTGCTAACTATGGCCCGTGGGTGCCGCCGTTTGTGGCCTTCCTGCCTGTGGCGGATAATTTACCTGGCGAAGGCATCGGCCACTTTCTGGGCGCGCTGCGTGTAGATGCCTTCCGTCCTGCCGATGAGTTTAAACAGCACATGGATAACTGGATTGAGACTTTCCGGAGCGCACATGTGGTACCCGGAGAGGGTGCTGTGTTAATCCCCGGCGACCCGGAGCGTTTGATGGAAGAAATACGCATGATCCAGGGCATTCCGCTGCTGGAGCCTGTGGAGCGCGACCTGGAGACCCTAAGCCAGCGTTTCGGCATTAAACTATAAAAACAAAGTATGGCAGCGGGAGGAGGTACGGCAGCAGCAAGGTTTTTCAGAAGTATAGGCTTAGTCTCAGGTAAGCGCAGCATGCTGATGCTGGTTGTTTCGTGGACGCTGAACCTGTTCTGGCTGGGGCTGAACTACTTTTGGCGGCTCGTCTCCGTGGAGGTGCTGCTGGCGATTCCGGTGCTCCTGCTACTCTACGCTCTGCTTGCCCTGGTAGCTTACGTCTATTGGGGTGTGCGCCAGGTGCAGGAAGAGGAGGCGCCCTATGCCAACGTAATGGTAGGGGCAATTGTGGCTGTTACGCTGCTATACTTTAATTTTAACCTGCTGCAGTATGTGCTGCAGGCGATTCAATAATACCACAGCGCGGCGCACCTATTACTTGAGCTCAATATCTACGATTTTTATTTTTTTATACCTAGGGGCCTTTGGCGTAGGAAAGCCACAGATATACTCCTCGTCCAGCAGGGTATAAGTGAGAGTAACTTTCTGTTCTTCCATCTTTTGAAATCTCTCAGGCAGGTTGACAGGTGAGTGGTAGGTAGAGTTGATTAGAATCAGCCAACCGCATCCATCAGCGGCTTGATCCCCATGGAACTCAACGGTAGCGTCTACAGGGCCTGTTAGTTTACATGCACAGACAGTATCATCTTTTTTACAGGCTATCGCGCTGGTAAGTAGCACTATAACCCCAATGATCAGATAAGCTGTTCTCATTGCTTGCATATCAGGAGTGTTTTTTCTCAACCATCAACCTTATCCATAAATATAAAAATTATACTTTATCAATTGCATTAACAAAGTATAATTTTGTTCCTAATAAGAAAGGTCGACTATGCGTAGTCGACCTTTCTTATCTATAGTTAGCCTTGTACTTGCTCAGGCAGCTTTATACTTCTACTCGATTTTCTTGCCTGCCATCGCCTGCTTAATAGAGATCTGCATCACGCGCTCGGCAAAGGGACTTGTCTGCTCCTCCAGCCTGTCTACGGCAGTGTAAATGGCGTCTTTGTCGCCACCGGCGGCCAGCACGTCTTTCAGCTGCTGCACGTTCTCGCGCGTCAGGTTTATCTCGTCCTCCGTCAGGTGCTGGCCATTCTTCTCCAGGAAGCGCTCTACCTGGTACAGCATCTGCTCGGCTGTGGTGCGGGCCTCAATCTGCATGCGCGTGGCCACGTCTTCTTTGGCATGCGTAATGGAGTCCATCAGCATCTGCTCCACCTGCTGGTCGGTCAGGCCGTACTGTGGCTTTACCTCCACCTCCTGCCGCACCCCGGAGCGCAGCTCAATGGCCTCTACTTTCAGGATGCCGTCGGCGTTAAGTATAAAGTTCACGTCCACTTTCGGGAAACCGGCCGGCATGGCCGGAATGCCCTTCAAGTCGAACTCGGCCAGCTTGCGGTTCTCCTTCACCACGTCACGCTCTCCCTGATAAACCGATATCTTCATGTTTACCTGCCCGTCTACCGAGGTGGTATACTGGCGTCCGGCCTTGGTCGGGATTTTAGAGTTTCTGGGGATAATCGGGTCCATCAGGCCACCCATCGTCTCAATGCCCAGCGTGAGCGGTGTGACGTCCAGCAGCAAAATGTCCTTGCGGTTACCGGCAAGTATATCAGCCTGTATGGCGGCACCCAAGGCTACCACCTCATCCGGGTTAAGGGAGTTGTTGGCCGGCTTTCCAAAGAACGTAGACACCGCCTCATACACCAACGGCACGCGCGTAGAGCCTCCCACCATGATCACGGCATCAATCTGCTCCGGCTGTAGCTTGGCATCGGCCATGGCTTGCTGGCAGCTCTCCATCGTTCGTGCCACAATGGGGGCAATGAGCTCCTCAAATTTATGCCTGGTAATACCGCATTCTATACTTTCGCCAACCTTGCTTACGTACAGCTGCTGCTGGCTAAGTGCCTTCTTCGCCTCTTCGGCTTTCAGGCGCAGCTCCTGCGACAGTTGCTTGTCCTGATGCACGGTATCGGCTACCAGCTGGTTTTCCTGTATCCAGTAATTGATGATGGCGCGATCGAAGTCGTCACCGCCCAGGTACGTGTCGCCGTGCGTGGAGAGCACTTCGAAGATGCCCTGATGGATGCTAAGTATGGAAATGTCAAAGGTGCCGCCCCCTAGGTCGTACACGGCTACCGTTTTCTCCTCATTCGGGTCTATGCCGATGCCGTACGCCAGGGCCGCCGCCGTAGGCTCGTTTACGATGCGCAGCACCTCCAGCCCCGCCAGTTTCCCGGCATCGCGTGTGGCCTGGCGCTGCGAGTCGTTGAAGTAGGCCGGAACGGTGATAACAGCACGGTTTACCGGGGTTTTCAGGGAATGCTCCGCCCGCTCGCGCAGCTCCTTCAGTATCTCCGCCGACAGCTCTATTGGGGAGTAGAACTTATCCTTCACCCGTATCTTCACCAGGCCCTCCGAGTCGTCATCGATGATCTTGTACCCGTAGTAGTCCTTGTGCTCGCCCAGGTCCTTGTACGACTTGCCCAGCAGGCGCTTTACGGAGTAGAACGTATTGGCCGGGTCTGTGGTCAGGTACGCTTTCGCCTCGGTGCCCACTATCGTCTCGCCCTGCTGCGTAAAGTGTACCACCGACGGCACAATGGCTCCGCGGCCCTGATCGTTAATCGCGATAGGCTTTTTATCTTCAGGATGGATGTAGGCCACCAAACTGTTGGTCGTGCCTAAATCTATGCCTACAATCACCTCTTCCTGCTGAAGGGATCCGGTAGAAAGGTTTATTGCAACTTTTGCCATAGTATCTGTATTTACGTGAGCCCGCCGCCAACCGGCAGCAGCGCTATACAACAAAGTTACAAATTATTTGGGCAGGGATTTGTTTCGGGAAGGGAGAGGTTGGTGGGGTTTATACTTCAAGTATGGAAATAAGGCTGCAGCATTCAGCACCATAGCTGGTAAGCCACCTACTCATTAGGAGCACAGCCGGGCGCTTACGCTATAAATTGATGTTGCTCCAATTTATACTTTAAGTAAAGACTAAGGGGGCTAAGTTATACTTTAAAGCAGTTCTACTAACTCTTTACTCTTCACTTTTAACTCTTAACTATACGTCCTACTCCTCCCTTGGCACGATGATGAACACCTCCTCGTTGGGCCGCTTCATCAGGTATTTCTCGCGGGCGAATTTCTCCAGCAGGGCCGGGTTACCCATCAACTCGCGACGGTCTTTCTCCACTTCCGCCATCTTTTCCAGGTAATGCTCCTTGTCACGCTCCAGGTCGCTTAGCTCCCGCCGCATCTGGTACTGGGTTACAAAGTCGTTGGAGTCGAAGAACAGCATCCACACCAAAAACAGAAAAGATGTTATAAAATAGAAGTTTCTGAAGATTTTTGGGATGCGCTGTATCATAGGTAAAAAGGTAGGGTGTACTTACAAAAATAAGGCTGTGAGTTATATAACCCACAGCCTTACGAAATATATTTTCTCTAAGAGAGATTTTAGAACTTCTTGCCAGGATAGTATGCTACCTCGCCCAGCTCCTCCTCGATACGAAGTAGCTGGTTATACTTGGCCATACGGTCTGAACGGGAAGCCGAACCAGTTTTGATTTGGCCGGTGTTCAGAGCAACTGCCAGGTCAGCAATGGTGTTGTCCTCGGTCTCGCCTGAACGGTGGCTCATCACGCTCTTATAACCGTGGCGCATGCCCAGGTTAATGGCATTGATGGTTTCGGTCAGCGTACCAATCTGGTTCACCTTGATCAGGATGGAGTTTGCCACGCCTTGATCGATACCCTGCTGCAGGCGCTCTACGTTCGTCACAAACAGGTCATCGCCTACCAGCTGGCACTTGCTGCCTACTTTTTCGGTCAGTTCTTTCCAGCCTTTCCAGTCGTCCTCGGCCATACCGTCCTCAATAGAGATGATTGGGTATTTGTTCACCCACTCGGCCCAGTAACTTACCATGTCAGAAGAAGACAGCTTATCGCCTGTAGACTTCTTGAAGTGGTACTGGCCTGTAGAAGCATCGTAGAACTCAGAGCTGGCCGCATCCATGGCAATCATGAAGTCGTCGCCTGGCTTATAACCAGCAGCCTCAATGGCTTGCAGTACCACCTCAATGGCCTCTACGTTAGAGGCAATGTTTGGCGCAAATCCACCTTCGTCGCCTACGTTAGTAGAAAGGCCTTTTTTCTTCAGCACGTTCTTCAGGTGATGGAACACCTCCGACCCCATGCGAAGCGCCTCTGAGAAAGAAGGAGCACCCACTGGCATGATCATAAACTCCTGAAAGTCGATGGCGTTGTCGGCATGGCTACCGCCGTTCAGGATGTTCATCATCGGCACAGGCAGGGTATTGGCGTTCACGCCACCCACGTAACGGTAAAGCGGCATGTTAAGCTCCTGGGCAGCGGCACGCGCGATGGCCAGTGAAACACCAAGTATAGCATTGGCGCCCAGGTTTCCTTTGTTCGGTGTGCCGTCCAGCTCGATCATGATCTTGTCGAGCAGGTTCTGGTCAAACACCGGGAAGCCTACAAGCTCTTCGGCTATCTTGTCGTTCACGTTCTTCACAGCTTGCAGCACGCCTTTGCCCATGTACTTGGCTTTGTCTCCATCGCGGAGCTCCACAGCCTCGTGAATACCGGTAGAGGCTCCGGAAGGCACGGCAGCACGGCCCATTATACCTGTTTCAGTCATTACATCTACCTCTACCGTGGGGTTACCACGGGAGTCGAAGATCTGCCTGGCTTTAATGTCAGTGATTAAGCTCATTCGTTCTGTCTTTTTACAATAGTTATACTTTGTTTTTACTCTTCTCTAAAAGGGCCACAAACTCATCAAACAAGTAAGTAGAGTCGTGCGGGCCCGGTGATGACTCCGGGTGATACTGTACGGAGAAAGCAGGCTTTGTTTTCATACGCATACCCTCCACGGTGTTATCGTTCAGGTTAATGTGCGTAATCTCCACCTCCGGATGGCTTTTTAGCTGCTCCATATCTACCACGAAACCATGGTTCTGGCTGGTGATCTCGCTTCTGCCGGTCAGCAGGTTCTTCACCGGGTGGTTTAAGCCTCTATGGCCGTTATGCATCTTATAGGTACCAATACCATTGGCCTGCGCCAGTAGCTGGTGCCCCATGCAAATGCCGAACATTGGCTTCTCTTTCTCCAGAATCTGCTTCACGCTGCTCACAGCCACCTGGGTAGCGGCAGGGTCGCCGGGGCCGTTGGAGATGAAGTACCCGTCCGGATTCCACTTCTCCATTTCCTCAAACGGGGTGTTGTAAGGGAATACTTTCACCTCACAGCCACGCTGCATAAAGTTGTTGAGGCTATTGCGCTTTACGCCCAGGTCAAGTACAGCCACTCTATACTTTACCTCCTCTGGCTTCAGCTCATATACTTCTGGCGTGCTCACTTTGGAGGACAACTCTAAGCCGACCATGGATGGAACCTCAGCCAGGCGCTTGCGAAGCTCCTCGATGTCTGTAATCTCTGAAGATACGATGGCGTTCATCGCCCCTTTGTCACGGATGTGGCGCACCAGCGCGCGTGTATCGATTTCGCAGATACCTACTACGCCAGCTTTCTCGAAGTACTCCTGTAGGGAGCTCTCAGCTGTTTTCCTGGAGAAGAAATGGGAGAAGTCTTTACAAACCAGTCCGCTAATCTGCACTTTATCGGATTCTACCTCATTCGGTATAACCCCATAGTTGCCAACGTGCGAAACCGTATTTACCACTAGCTGCCCGTAGTATGATGGATCCGTAAAAATTTCCTGATAACCAGTCATACCTGTGTTGAAACAAAGCTCTCCACCAGATGTACCGATACGGCCGAGGCTTTTGCCTTTGAACACGGTGCCATCTTCTAGTAATAGGATTGCTTCTGAGGAAGTATGTTTTTTCATTGCAAGAGATTTATTACAAACATAAAAAAGGGACACGACTAACGTCGTGTCCCTTTAAAAATTATTTACATAAAGCGCTTATTTAGCATCTTTTGTATCTTCAGTTGCATCGTTAGACTCAGCAGCAGGAGTTTCAGGAGCCTCAGCGGCCGTAACCTCAGTTGCAGTTCCTTCTGCCTTCTTCTTACCGCCACGACGACGAGTCTTCTTGGCGCCAGCTGCAGCAGTACCAGTTGTAGTCAGCATATCCTCGTTGTAGTCTACCAGCTCGATTACACACATTTCTGCGTTGTCACCAAGTCTGTAGCCAGTCTTCAGGATTCTAGTATAACCACCTGGTCTGTTTGCAATCTTAACAGAAACCTCATCAAAAAGTTCCTTTACAGACTCCTTGTTCTGAAGGTAGGCGAAAACCGTTCTTCTGGAGTGCGTAGTGTCGTTCTTTGATTTAGTCAGCAGGGGCTCCACATACTTACGAAGCGCTTTAGCTTTTGCTACTGTAGTAGAAACGCGCTTGTGCAGGATAAGGGATGATGCCAGGTTTGACAACATTGCCTTACGGTGTGAAGCTGTTCTTCCTAAGTGGTTAATTTTTTTACCGTGTCTCATTATTTTGAATTGTGCACGTGCATACCGTCGATCAACCTAAGCGGGATCGGGAATTATGCCGTAGGATTAATTAATTATTCTTCCTCTAATTTATACTTAGAAAGATCCATACCGAAAGTCAGACCTTTCTCCTGAACCAGGTTCTCCAGCTCTGTCAGAGACTTCTTACCGAAGTTTCTGAACTTCATCATGTCCGCAATATCAAGCTGCACCAAATCACCAAGCGTTTTGATGTCGGCCGCTTTCAGGCAGTTGTAAGCACGAACTGAAAGGTCCATGTCCTGAAGTGGTGTCTTGAGAACCTTGCGCATGTGCAGCAGTTCTTCGTCTACCGCCTCCTCTTCTTCCGGCTTGGCCGTCTCAAACGTCATTGTGTTGTCTGAGAACAGCATGAAGTGCTGGATTAGGATATTGGCGGCACCCTTCAGAGCGTCTTCTGGATGTATAGAGCCGTCTGTCTGTATGTCAAGAACTAGTTTCTCGTAGTCGGTCTTTTGCTCCACACGGGTGTTCTCAACACTATACTTAACGTTCTTGATAGGGGTGAAAATGGCATCGATAAAGATTTGCCCGAACACCTGATCAACTGGCTTATTTTCTTCAGCCGGTACGTAGCCACGTCCCTTCTGAATTGTAACTTCTAGCTCAAAGTTCACGCTTGGGTCCAGGTGGCAAATTACCAGCTCTGGATTAAGCACTTCGAAGCTAGAAGTAAATCTGTTTATATCTCCAGCCTTGAAAGTATCCTGACCACTGAAGTTAACAGTGATTTTCTCATCTACCACTTCGTTCACTTTCTTTAAGCGAACCATTTTCAGGTTAAGGATAATATCTGATACGTCCTCAACCACTCCTTCAACAGACGAGAACTCATGCAGTACACCACCTATGCGAACGCTGGTTATAGCATATCCTTCCAAAGAAGAAAGAAGAATCCTTCGCAGAGCATTACCGATGGTTACCCCGTAACCTTTTTCAAGCGGCTTGAATTCAAATAAACCATGAAAGTCGTCGGCTTTTTCCATTACAACTTTCTCTGGCATTTGAAATGCTAATATTGACATACTTGCAGTGTTAAAGGTTATTAATTGATTATGCTGCTTACTTAGAGTAAAGCTCGACGATCAGCTGCTCCTGGATTTTCTCAGGAATCTGATCTCTTTGCGGAGTGGCAATGAATTTACCTGCCAATCCGTTAGCATCCCACTCTAACCAACCGAACTGACGTGCATTACGAACAGTCAGGCTTGACGTAATAGCCTCAAGAGACTTAGACTTCTCACGTACAGACACAACATCACCAACCTTCAGGGTGTAAGAAGGAATATTCACAATCTCACCATTAACAAGGATGTGCTTGTGCAGAACCAGCTGGCGGGCAGCTCTTCTGGTTGGGGCGATACCTAAGCGGTAAACCGTGTTATCCAATCTGGACTCCAGCAGCGCCAGGAGGTTTTCACCCGCAACGCCACCTTTTCTTTGTGCTTTATCAAACAGGTTAGCAAACTGCTTCTCTAAAACACCATAGATATATTTCGCTTTTTGCTTCTCAGCAAGCTGAATTGCGTATTCAGACTGCTTCTTGCGGCGACCGCGGCCATGCTGCCCTGGAGGGTAGCTCTTCTTCTTAAGTGCTTTACTTGGACCAAAGATCTCCTCGTTGAAACGTCTTGAGACTTTACTTTTAGGACCTGTATATCTTGCCATTACTTAATTATTCTCTTTTAAGGAATTAAACTCTTCTGCGTTTTGGAGGACGGCATCCGTTATGAGGCAACGGAGTAACATCCTTAATGATGGTTACTTCGATACCAGTGTTCTGAACTGTACGGATGGCAGATTCTCTACCTGCGCCTGGACCTTTCACAAACACTTCTGCTTTGCGCATACCAAGGTCATAAGCAACCTTAGCGCAGTCAGCAGCTGCCATCTGTGCAGCATAAGGAGTGTTTTTCTTCGACCCCTTGAAGCCCATCTTACCTGCAGAAGCCCAAGAGATAACTTGTCCTGCGTTATTGGTTACTGATATAATAATGTTGTTGAAAGAAGCTTTGATGTGTACTTGGCCAGTAGGTTCAACAACTACAACACGCTTTTTAGCTTTATCTTTTCTTTTCTGAGCCATGATCTAGTGATTATTTAGATGCCTTCTTCTTGTTAGCAACTGTCTTACGCTTACCTTTTCTCGTGCGAGAGTTGTTCTTAGTTCTTTGTCCGCGTACCGGCAGACCCTTACGATGTCTCAAACCACGGTAGCAACCAATGTCAAGAAGACGCTTAATGTGCAGCTGAACTTCGGATCTCAATACACCCTCCGTCTTGATTTCTGCAGCAATAATATTTCTAATTTCACCGGCCTCGTCCTCAGTCCAGTCTTTTACCTTTTTGTCAAGATCCACCCCGGCCTTTGTTAAGATATGTTTGGAAAGACTTCGACCAATACCGAAAATATAGGTCAGCGCGATCTCTCCTCTCTTGTTATCCGGAATATCTACTCCTGCTAATCTAGCCATAAAAATTAATTAACCTTGTCTTTGTTTATATCTTGGATTTTTCTTGTTGATCACATAAAGCTTCCCCTTGCGGCGGATAACTTTACATTCAGCACTTCTCTTTTTTACTGATGCTTTGACTTTCATTGGATTTATTTATATCGGTAAACAATTCTGCCTTTAGTAAGATCGTAAGGAGACATTTCGAGCTTTACTTTGTCGCCAGGTAAAATCTTAATATAGTTCATGCGCATCTTACCTGAAATATGTGCGATAACCTGGTGTCCGTTTTCAAGTTCAACTCTGAACATTGCATTAGACAAGGCTTCTACAATAGTACCGTCTTGCTCTATGGATGACTGTTTTGCCATTTATGATCTTTTGATAGCCTCTTCTATATAATCAAATGTTGTTAATATCTCCGCTTTGTCCTTGCGCACTACAATAGTATGCTCAAAATGCGCTGAGGGTTTATTATCTTTCGTGCGAATGGTCCATCCATCATCCTCCTGCACAATATGCCTGCTACCCAGATTTACCATAGGTTCAACGGCTATAACCAAACCATTCTGAAGCTTTATGCCCTGGCCTCTTCTACCATAGTTGGGCACCTCAGGTGCTTCATGCAGGTTGCGGCCAATACCGTGTCCCACCAATTCACGTACTACAGTAAAGTTGTTCTTTTCAGCATACTCCTGCACTGCAAAGCTTACATCACCCAGCCGGTTACCTGCTACAGCTTTTTCAAGAGCTAAATACAAGGACTCCTTTGTAACAGTTAAAAGCTTCTGTACTTCAGGCGAAACTTCACCTACAGCATGGGTGTATGCGCAATCACTATGGAAACCATTCTTGTAAACTCCACAGTCAACAGAAATTATGTCTCCTTCGTTCAGAGCGTAGTTACTCGGCATCCCATGCACAACCACAGAGTTGACAGAGATGCACAAGCTATAAGGGAAACCATTGTAATTCTTAAAGGAAGGTTTCCCCCCATTATCGCGAATAAACTCTTCAGCAACTTTGTCAAGCTGAAGAGTTGTAATACCGGGTTTTATAAGACGAGCAATTTCGCCATGTGCTTTGCTAAGTATCAAAGCACTCTGGCGAATTAACTCAATATCTTCTTCAGTTTTGTATAAAATCATGGATTAAGAAACCATGGCAATATTCTCTGTTCTGCCTCTTAACTTACCTGACTTCATCATGCCATCGTAATGGCGCATCAGTAAGTAGCTTTCAACTTGCTTAAGAGTATCTAGTACTACACCAACCATGATTAGCAAAGAGGTTCCTCCAAAGAACTGAGAGAACTCCCTAGTTACACCGAATAGCATGGCGATAGCAGGGAATATAGCCACAAGTGCAAGGTAAATTGCCCCTGGTAAAGTTATCTTAGTTAAAATCGCATCGATATACTCAGAAGTAGCGCGTCCTGGTTTAACACCGGGGATAAAGCCACCACTGCGCTTCAGGTCGTCTGCTATCTGATTTGGGTTAACACTGATTGCAGTATAAAAGTAAGTAAATACAAGTATCAACAGACCAAATACGAGGTTATACTGCCAGGAAGTAAAGTCTGAAAACGTTGCACCAATATAGTTCGCTGTCTCGCTGGTATCTGCCCAAATAGAGGCAAGCATAGATGGCAGGAACATTAAAGATTGTGCAAAAATGATTGGCATAACACCTGCCGCATTCACCTTCAGAGGTATAAACTGGCGCTGACCACTATAAAGGGAACTGGCACCTACCTGCTTGGCATACTGTACAGGGATTCTTCTCACTGCTTGCGTCAGCATAACAACTGACATCACAACCAGGAACAATACCACAAGTTCGAAGATGAAAAGAAGAGCTCCGTCTAGTTGCTTGGAAGTAGCTTCGAAGAGAATAGCACCTGGAAAACGGCTGATAATACCAATCATAATCAGCATTGAAATACCGTTTCCAATACCTTTATCGGTAATCTTTTCACCAAGCCACATACAGAATACGGTTCCTGATGTAAGCACAATCATGGAGGTAATTGTGAACAACGTCTGATTGATCACAATGGCCTCAGCATTAATCGTAGCCACAAACCCAACAGCCTGTGCAAGCGTAATCACAATGGTCAGAACGCGAGTGATCTGGTTGATTTTCTTTCTTCCAGACTCACCCTCCTTCTGCATCTTTTGGAAATATGGAACGGCAATGGTTAAAAGTTGCAGTACGATAGAAGCCGATATGTAAGGCATGATACCCAGTGCAAAGATAGATGCATTGCTAAACGCACCACCTAAGAACGTATCCAGCAGGCCGAAAATACCCTCAGTATTTGACTGCAGCTGACTAGGTTCAACGCCTGGCAAAACAACAAAAGAACCAAGTCTGAAAATTGCTATAAAGAAAAGAGTGTTGAAGATTCTAACCCTCAAGTCCTCAATAGCGAAAATGTTCTTTAACGTTGTTATAAACTTCTTCATACTTTCTACTGATTAAAGAGCAACTGTTTTACCGCCTGCGTTTTCTATTGATGATGTAGCAGTTACAGAGAAAGCATGAGCGTGTACTTCTACAGCCTTGTTCAACTCACCTCTGCCCAAAACCTTTACTTTATCATTCTTCTGAACCAGACCGTGTGCTCTGAAGAAATCAAAATTAATTACTGTTTCGTTTGTAGACTCTGCCAGAGCCTGAATAACATCAAGGTTGATAGCTTTATACTCAACACGGTTGATGTTCTTAAAGCCATACTTAGGAACTCGTCTCTGAAGCGGCATCTGGCCACCTTCGAAACCAGCCTTCTGTGAATAGCCGGAGCGTGATTTTGCTCCTTTGTGTCCACGGGTAGAAGTACCACCTCTACCTGAACCAGGACCTCTACCTATTCTTTTTCTGGCTTTAACAGAACCTTCTGCAGGTTTTAAAGAATGTAAGTACATGATTATTGTTCTTTAACTTCTACCAAATTGTGGACTTTTCTTACCATACCAGCAATCTGAGGAGTATACTCAACAGACACTGATTTATTTATCTTACCCAGACCCAAAGCCTTGATTGTCAGCTTCTGGTTGTTCGGTCTGTCGATAATGCTTTTAACCTGAGTTATAGTTACTTTAGCCATCTCGTTTATCCGTTGAATACTTTCTGTAAGTTAACTCCTCTTTGCTGAGCTACCGCCAAAGGATCTCTCATCTTAGAAAGCGCGTCAAAAGTAGCCTTAACAACGTTGTGTGGGTTAGATGACCCTTTAGACTTACAAAGAACGTCCTTAATGCCGGCACTCTCCAAAACAGCACGCATTGCTCCACCGGCAATTACACCTGTACCTGCAGCTGCTGGCTTAACAAGTACAAAACCGCCGGAGAACTTACCTTCTTGAGCATGAGGCACAGTATTGTGATACAAAGGCACCTTCATCAGGTTTTTCTTAGCGTCATCAATACCTTTAGCAATCGCGTCAGTAACTTCGTTGGCTTTGCCCAGGCCGTAGCCCACAACCCCGTTTCCGTCACCTACTACCACGATAGCGGCGAAGCTAAATCTTCTACCACCTTTTACAACCTTGGCTACACGATTAATGGCAACTACTCTTTCTTTAAGCTCAATTTCGCTTGCCTTTACGCTACGTATATTATTCTTCAACATAATTTTTAGAATTTAAGGCCAGCTTCACGAGCGCCTTCTGCCAATGATTTTACTTTACCGTGATAAAGGTAACCGTTACGGTCGAATACCACCTGAGAAATACCTTTAGCAAGTGCTTGCTCAGCGATAGTAGCTCCTACTTTTCCTGCGGCTTCAACATTAGCTTTTGCATCATCAAATTTAACTGAAGAGGCAGCTGCCAGTGTCACACCAGTAGTATCATCGACTAACTGCGCGTAGATAGCTTTGTTGCTACGGAACACAGTCAGTCTTGGCCTTTCAGCGGTACCAGAAATTTTATTTCTGATACCTCTCTTAATTCTTAGTCTTCTGCTTATCTTATTAGTAGACATGATGATGATTATTTAGATGCTGTCTTACCAGCTTTTCTTCTAACAACTTCTCCAACAAAGCGGATACCTTTACCTTTGTAAGGCTCAACTTTACGCAGAGACCTGATCTTAGCAGCAACCTGCCCAAGAAGTTGCTTGTCATTTGACTCCAGCGTTACAATCGGGTTTTTACCTTTCTCCGTAACAGCGGTAGCAGTTACTTCCTCTGGCAAACTCAAAAAAATGTTGTGAGAGTAACCTAAAGAAAGCTCTAAAACTTTACCTTGAACAGTAGCCTTGAAACCTACACCAACAAGCTCTAGTTGCTCTTTATAACCCTGGCTAACGCCAACAACCATATTGTTGATGAGTGATCTGTAAAGACCGTGCATTGCTTTATGACGCTTCTGCTCAGTTGGACGCTCAATAACAATAGTGTTGTCGTCTTGTTTTACCAGGATGTCTTTATCAACAGCTGTAGAAAGCTCACCTTTAGGGCCTTTTACAGTAACAACATTATTATCACCGATGGTAACTTGTGTGTTGTTAGGCAGGGTGATTGGCAATTTTCCTATACGTGACATTGTCTATCCTCCTATTAATATACATAACATAACACCTCGCCACCTACGTTCAGTGACTTAGCCTCTTTATCTGTCATTACACCCTTAGATGTAGACAAAATGGCTACTCCAAGTCCGTTCAATACTCGTGGCATTGTTTCGGTGCCAGTGTACTTGCGCAGCCCTGGCTTACTCACCCTTTCCAGTTTCACAATAGCAGACTGCTTAGTGTTAGGGTTATATTTCAGAGCTATCTTAATCGTTCCTTGCACGCCAGAGTCATCAAATTTATAACTTTGGATATACCCTTTGTCGTACAATACTTTAGTGATCTCTTGTTTAATCTTGCTAGATGGTATCTCAACTATTCTGTGGTTAGCCTTGATGGCGTTACGCACCCTAGTTAAATAATCTGCTATTGGATCTGTGTTCATTATGAATGAATATAATAATGAATGCTTTATCTAAGCGAGGGGCAAAGATAATAATATCTTTTGAAAGATTCCTGCAGGGAATCCCAAAAAATTACCAGCTCGCTTTTGTTACACCAGGAATTTTACCAGCCGATGCTAACTCTCTGAAAGTTACACGAGAAATACCAAACTTTCTCATATACCCTCTTGGTCTTCCGGTTAGTTTGCAACGGTTGTGCAGTCTAACCGGGGATGCGTTACGAGGCAATTTATCAAGTGCCTCGTAGTCACCTTTAGCCTTCAGCTCGGCTCTTTTTGCAGCATATTTTGCTACAAGTTTCTCTCTTTTAAGCTCTCTTGCTTTTACTGATTCTCTTGCCATGGTTATTTCTTGATATTGGCGAATGGCATTCCGAACGCTTTCAGCAGCTCGTAGCTCTCTTCGTCAGTTTTAGCCGTTGTAACAAAAGTGATGTCCATACCTGAAATAGCTTTGATCTTGTCAATGCTAATCTCTGGGAAGATGATTTGCTCCTTAACCCCCATGGTGTAATTACCACGGCCGTCGAATCCTTTGTCACTGATTCCTCTAAAGTCACGCACGCGTGGAAGAGCAATGGTTACGAGGCGATCAAGAAACTCATACATTCTCTCACCACGCAAGGTAACACGAGCACCAATAGGCATTCCCTCACGAAGTTTGAAGTTTGAAACAGACTTCTTCGCAATTGTTGGAACAGCCTTTTGACCAGAGATGATTGAAAGCTCTTCTACCCCAATATCAACCAACTTCTTATCGGCTACAGCAGCACCAATACCTTTACTGATGGATATCTTGGTGATCTTAGGCACCTGCATCACGTTCTTGTACTGGAACTTTTCTTTCAAGGCAGGCACTACCTCGTTATAATATTTCTCTTTTAATCTTGCAGTTGCCATGTTAGATTACCTCTCCTGTCTTTTTAGAATAACGCTCTGTTTTACCTTCGCTGTTTTTTCTCCTAGCAGTCTTAGTAGCTTCACCAGTCTTAGGGTCAACTAGCATCACGTTGCTGGCATGAATAGGAGCTTCTACTTTTTTGATACCGCCTTGAGGATTCTGGGCGCTAGGCTTCTGGTGCTTTGTCACCAGGTTAAGGCCCTCAATCGTCACTTTCTGCTTATCTGTATCAACAGCTATGATGCGGCCTGATTTACCGCGCTCGTCACCGGCTATTACTTTAACTGTATCGCCAGTCTTTACATGAAGTTTTTTCTTATTCATTTTAATCTGAATTTGTAGTTATAGAACTTCAGGAGCTAACGAAACAATTTTCATGAATTGCTTTTCACGAAGTTCACGGGCTACCGGTCCAAAGATACGTGTACCGCGTGGTTCGTTGTTGGCATTCAGAAGAACAGCAGCATTGTCGTCGAAACGGATATACGAGCCGTCTTTTCTTCTAATCTCTTTCTTAGTTCTTACAATAACTGCTTTTGTAACAGTTCCTTTTTTAACGTTACCAGAAGAAAGGGCAGACTTCACTGTTACAACAATTCTATCACCAACAGAGGCGTACTTCTTGCCAGTACCGCCTAACACACGGATGCAAAGTACTTCTTTTGCACCGCTGTTGTCAGCTACATTTAGTCTAGATTCCTGCTGTATCATCTTACTTAGCCCTTTCTATAATTTCTACTAAACGCCATTTCTTGTTCTTGCTGAGCGGACGAGTCTCCTGAATACGTACAGTATCACCGATGTTGCATTCATTCTTTTCGTCGTGAGCCATGAACTTGGTAGACTTGCTAACAAACTTACCGTACATAGGGTGCTTCATTTTGCTTTCCACCAGCACAGTAATAGACTTGTCCATTTTATTGCTAACAACCTTGCCGCTTCTTTCTTTTCTTAGGTTTCTCTCCATGATCTGAATCAATATTAAGAGTTCGCTTCTATTTCACGACGACGAACCTCAGTGCTCAGTCTGGCAATAAGTCGCTTCGTCTCGCGGATCTTCATTGGGTTCTCCAGTGGAGATATAGCATGTGCAAAACGCATGTTTTGCAAGTTAGCCTTCTCAGTGTTAAGCTTCTCTTGCAGATCCTCTGCAGACAAAGCCGTTATCTCTGAATTTTTCATTTTATTTCTCAACGTAATCTCTACGTACTACAAACTTTGTTTTTACCGGTAGTTTCTGAGCTGCAAGTCTTAATGACTCTTTTGCTACTTCCAGAGGTACACCATCTGATTCAAACATGATAGTGCCGGGCTTAACTACTGCTACCCAATATTCAGGAGAACCTTTACCCTTACCCATACGCACCTCAGCAGGCTTCTTCGTAACAGGCTTATCAGGGAAGATGCGGATCCAAACTTGGCCTTCACGTTTCATGGCTCTTGTCATGGCGATACGCGCGGCCTCAATTTGGCGTGAGGTGATCCAAGTTGACTCAAGTGATTTGATGGCAAAAGAACCAAACGCAATAGAACTGCCTCTATGAGCAAGCCCTTTCACGCGGCCTTTATGCATTTTTCTATATTTAGTCCTTCTAGGCTGTAACATTTTCTAAAACTTATAATGTTAACACTTAATTATTGACGACGCTTGCGCTTAGGAGCTCCTTCGCCCTTCTTGTTGCGACGCTCGCCGCCACCACGTCTGTCACCAGAGGCTGCACCAGGTCCTTTGGTCTCAAGGCCAGCGTTCGGAGTAAGATCTTTCTTACCATAAACCTCGCCTCTGAAGATCCAAACCTTGATACCTAGTTTGCCATACACTGTCTGTGCTTCTGAAAGTGCATAATCGATATCTGCACGCAAAGTATGAAGTGGAGTTCTTCCTTCTTTGTAGTGCTCAGTTCTAGCCATTTCAGCACCCCCTAGACGACCGGAAACCTGCACCTTGATACCTTCAGCACCTACACGTAGTGCAGAAGCAATAGCTTGCTTCATGGCACGACGGAAAGAGATACGGGCCTGCAACTGCTGAGCGATAGACTCGCCTACAAGTTTTGCATCAAGCTCTGGACGCTTAATCTCAAAGATATTGATTTGGATATCTTTGTTCGTAAGCTTCTTGAGCTCCTCCTTAATTTTATCTACTTCCTGTCCACCTTTACCAATTACAACACCAGGTCTTGCCGTGTTGATTGTAATGGTAATGCGCTTAAGTGTTCTTTCAATTATAATTTTAGAAATACCGCCTTTAGGAATCCGGGCAAGTATATATTTTCTAATTTTCTCGTCCTCGATCAGCTTCTCAGCGAAATCTTTGCCGCCATACCAGTTAGAATCCCAACCTTTGATAACACCTAGTCGAAAACCTATCGGATTAACTTTCTGTCCCATAATTCTTACTTGTTGGCTTTTTTAGATTTCTTAGACTGTTGCTCTAGCTGCTCCTCTGTCATACTATCAATTACCAGTGTCACATGATTAGAACGCTTGCGAATTCTGTAACCACGGCCCTGAGGAGCAGGACGAAGACGCTTCAGCATTTTACCTTCATCAACAAAAATAGTCTTGATGTAAAGGTTTGCCTCTTCGATGCGGGCATCCTCATTTTTCTGCTGCCAGTTTGCTAACGCTGAAAGAACAAGCTTCTCAACTTTGGCTGCACCAGCATTGGCTTCGAACTTCAGAATACCAAGGGCTCTTGATACACTCTTTCCGCGTACCAGGTCCGCTACCATTCTCATCTTGCGAGGAGAGGTAGGAACATTTCTAAGTTTTGCTACTGCTTCCATTATTAACGCTTGCCTTTATCTTTCTTAGCAATATGACCTCTAAAGTTTCTAGTCGGAGCAAATTCACCTAGTTTGTGACCAACCATGTTCTCAGTTACATATACTGGGATGAACTTATTTCCATTATGAACTGCAAAAGTATGACCTACAAAATCGGGGGAAATCATAGACCGACGAGACCAGGTTTTGATAACAGACTTTTTGCCTGCCTCGTTCATTACAGTCACTTTCTTCTCGAGCCTAAAGTCAATATAAGGCCCTTTTTTTAATGATCTAGCCATTTACTATTTCTTCTTACCTCTATTAACTATAAGCTTTTCAGAATATTTGTTCTTGTTTCTCGTCTTAAGGCCTTTAGCATACAAGCCTTTGCGCGAACGTGGGTGACCACCGGAAGACTTACCTTCACCACCGCCCATTGGGTGATCCACAGGGTTCATAGCAACACCACGAACGCGAGGACGCTTACCTAACCATCTGTTACGGCCGGCTTTACCAAGTCTCACATTCATGTGCTCAGCGTTGGATACCGTACCTACAGTAGCTGCACAGTTAACAAGTACCATTCTCAGTTCACCTGAAGGAAGCTTGATAGTTGCATAACGTCCTTCACGAGCCACTAACTGCGCATAAGAGCCTGCACTCCTTGCAAGTGTAGCACCAGCGCCTGGCTGCAGCTCAATATTGTGAATGATAGTACCTAGAGGAATTTCTGATAAAGGCAGGCAGTTTCCAACTTCCGGAGCTATACCAGGACCTGAGTTAACTACAGTACCAACCTGTAGACCTGCAGGAGCAATGATATACGCTTTCTCACCGTCAGCATACTGAAGAAGGGCAATACGAGCTGTCCTGTTAGGGTCATACTCTATTGTCTTCACTGTAGCAGGAACACCATGCTTAGTACGCTTGAAGTCAACCAACCTGTACTTTCTCTTATGACCACCGCCTAAATAGCGCATAGTCATCTTTCCAGAATTGTTACGTCCACCAGATTTTGTAAGGGGTGCCAACAAAGACTTCTCAGGAGTAGATGAAGTAATTTCATCAAAAGCCGGGGCTACTCTGAATCTTTGACCTGGTGTTATCGGTCTTAACTTTTTTAAAGCCATTTTAACTTAATTATATGCCGCTATAAAAGTCTATTACTTCACCCTCTTTCAGGGTTACTACTGCCTTTTTGATGAGAGAAGTACGGCCGGTTACAGCACCAGATTTGGTGTACTTTGTCTTCTTCTTTCCGATGGAGCGCATCGTAGACACTTTGTCTACAGTCACACCATACATCTTCTCTACTGCCTTCTTGATCTCAACTTTATTGGCATTTCTCTCTACCTCAAAAGCATATTTACCAACCTCGTTCAAGGCAGCGTACTTTTCAGTAATAATTGGTCTTTTCAGAACGTTCATTATTTCGCGCTTAGGAGGTTTTCTAATTCATTTACTGATTGCTCAACAAGAAGAAGTTTTTCTGTGTTCAGCAGGTCATAAGTGTTAACATCTTTCACAGTAGAAACTTTAACCTTTGGCAGGTTTCTTCCTGATAGAACGATGTTCTTGTCCACTGCTGGGAGTACCACCAGTGTTTTACCTGTTGACTGTAAGTTGTTCAGTATACCTCTGAACTCCTTCGCCTTAGGCGCCTCCATTGTAAAAGATTCTACCAGCGCCACACGGTTGTCGCGGGCCAGCAGCGAAAGAGCAGAAAGACGAGCAACACGCTTGAGCTTCTTGTTCAGCTTAAAGCTGTAGTTTCTTGGCTTTGGTCCGAACACACGGCCTCCACCTACAAACACTGGAGACTTCAAGCTACCTGCACGGGCACCACCTGTACCTTTTTGCTTCTTGATTTTCTTGGTAGAGCCTGCAACCTCGTTACGCTCCTTTGACTTGTGCGTACCTTGTCTTTGATTGGCCAGGTACTGCTTCACGTCAAGATACATGGCATGCTCATTTGGCTCAAGACCAAATATAGCATCAGAAAGAGTTACCTTTCTGCCTGTATCCTCACCTTTGATATTTAATACAGAGAGCTCCATTTTATTTCTCAATTAACACATAAGAATTTCTGGCACCAGGAACAGAGCCACTAACAACAATAAGGTTTTTCTCAGCCAGAACGCGCAGTACAGTCAGGTTCTGAACCTTTACTCTTTTACCGCCCATTCTACCTGCCATTCGCATACCTTTGAATACTCTTGAAGGCCAAGAGCAGGCACCGATTGAACCAGGGTGTCTCGCCCTGTTGTGCTGGCCGTGCGTCTGTCCGCCCACACCGGCAAAGTTGTGACGTTTCACAACGCCCTGGAAACCTTTACCCTTTGATGTGCCAACTATATCAACGAACTCACCTTCATCAAAAAGCGACGCATCTACAACATCACCCAAGTTGAAGGTAGCACCTTCCACATCAAACTCAGCTACCTTTTTCTTTGGAGCTGTGTTAGCTTTCTGATAATGTCCAGCTTCCGCTTTCGTCACTCTCTTCAGCTTTTTGTCGCCGTAGCCAAGCTGCACTGCAGCATAACCATCGTTCTCAACCGTCTTCACCTGAGTAACTACACACGGTCCTGCTTGAATAAGCGTCACTGGTGTGTATTTACCATCTGCTGTGAAGAGGCTTGTCATTCCGATTTTTTTACCGATAATTCCAGGCATTCAACTTTTTTTTAGAGATGGATACAATAATTCATTCTCCCCTATTTTTGCTAAGGGAGTGCAAAGTTAATAATTTTTTAAGCTTCTTTTCAAACTTTATCTAAAATATTTATTCTCAAGCAGGTATAAAAAAAGAGGAGAACCGAGATTCTCCTCTTTTTTTATGTCAGTCTGTTGTTATCAAACTTTGATTTCAACATCAACTCCACTAGGAAGCTCAAGCTTCATTAGCGCATCTACAGTTTTAGAGCTAGTGGAGTAAATATCTACCAGTCTCTTGTAAGTGCAAAGCTGAAACTGCTCACGCGATTTCTTGTTCACGTGTGGTGAGCGAAGTACTGTAAATTTATCCTTCTCAGTTGGAAGCGGAATTGGACCGCTTACGATGGCACCTGTAGCTTTTACAGCCTTTACAATTTTCTCAGAAGACTTATCTACCAAGTTGTGATCGTAAGACTTCAGTTTTATTCTTATTTTCTGATTCATTTCTTTACTGATTATTTAGCTGCTGTTCCTTTTACTTTAGCAACGATAGCGTCTGCCAGGTTCTGAGGTACTTGCTCATAGTGTGAGAAAGTAAGAGAGGCTGTAGCTCTACCTGAAGTGATTGTACGCAGGTCTGTTACATATCCAAATAGTTCGGATAATGGAACATCCGCTTTCACTACAGTTGCAGTGCCTTTTGTATCCATACCTTTCATGATACCTCTTCTTCTGTTCAAGTCACCTGTTACCGGACCTGTATACTCATCAGGCGTAACAACGTCAACTGCCATGATTGGCTCAAGAAGTTTAGGAGCGCACTGCTTGCCAGCTTCTTTGAATCCTTGACGGGCAGCTAATTCAAATGATAATGAATCGGAGTCAACATCGTGGAATGAACCGTGGAACAGGCGCACCTTCATGGAATCGATAGGGAAGCCTGCCAGGATACCATTCTTCATAGCCTCTTCGAAGCCTTTCTGAACGGCTGGAATGAATTCTTTTGGAATCACACCACCTACGATAGCGTTCACAAATTCCAGGCCTTGCTTGCCATCCTCGCGTGGTCCCATCTCGAACACGATGTCAGCGAATTTACCACGACCACCAGACTGCTTCTTGAATACCTCACGGTGCTCAACGCTCTTCGTGATTGTTTCTTTATAGGCAACTTGTGGAGCACCCTGGTTCAACTCAACCTTGAACTCACGCTTCATGCGGTCGATGATGATCTCCAGGTGAAGCTCACCCATACCACGAAGGATAGTCTGACCTGTTTCTTCGTCCGTATTAACCTGCAGCGTTGGGTCTTCCTCAATAAGTTTGGCAATTGCCATACCCATCTTATCTGCGTCGGCCTGTGATTTAGGCTCAATTGCATAGCCAATTACTGGCTCAGGGAACTCCATAGACTCAAGAACGATTTTTGCACTCTGGTCGCACAATGTGTCACCAGTCTTGATGTCTTTAAAGCCTACTACTGCACCGATGTCGCCAGCTTCCAGTCTTTCGATCTGGTTTTGCTTGTTAGCGTGCATCTGGAAGATACGAGAGATACGCTCCTTGTTATTAGAACGTGTATTGAAAACGTATGAACCGGACTCAAGGACACCTGAGTAAGCTCTTACGAAGCACAGACGTCCTACATAAGGGTCTGTTGCAATCTTAAACGCCAGACCCGCAAAAGGCTCATCTACGCTTGGCTTGCGAGAGATCTCCTGCTCAGTATCTGGGTTGATACCTTTGATGTTGTCTCTGTCCAGAGGTGAAGGAATCAATGCCATTACGTAGTCAAGCATTGTCTGTACACCTTTGTTTTTGAAGGAAGAACCGCAAAGCATTGGCACGATAGCCATGTCAATGGTAGCAGCACGAAGAGCAGCCAGAATCTCATCTTCAGTGATGGAGTTCGGATCTTCGAAATACTTCTCCATCAGCGTCTCGTCATACTCCGCTACCGCTTCCAGAAGTTTCTCTCTATACTCAGCAGCTTCTTCAACCATGTCATCCGGAATCGGAACCTCAGTAAAGGTCATGCCTTTATCGCTTTCGTTCCAGATGATACCGCGGTTATTTACCAGGTCCACAACCCCTCTGAAGTTGTCTTCAGAACCGATTGGCAGCTGAAGTGCTACGGCATTGCTTCCCAGCATTTCTTTTACCTGCTTGCACACTCCTAAAAAGTCTGCACCGGAGCGGTCCATTTTGTTAACGAAACCGATACGGGCTACTTTGTAGTTATCAGCAAGGCGCCAGTTTGTTTCTGACTGAGGCTCCACACCATCCACTGCAGAGAAAAGGAACACAAGGCCATCCAACACGCGCAGAGAACGGTTTACCTCTACGGTAAAGTCCACGTGACCTGGGGTGTCGATGATGTTGATGTGGTAGTTGTTTCCTCTGTATGGCCAGTTTACTGTAACAGCAGCTGAAGTAATGGTGATACCACGCTCCTGCTCCTGCTCCATCCAGTCGGTTGTAGCGGAACCTTCGTGAGTCTCCCCTAACTTATGAGACTTACCTGTATAGTAAAGTATACGCTCTGTCGTCGTTGTTTTACCAGCGTCGATGTGCGCGGCAATACCAATGTTTCTTGTGTATTTTAGATCTCTTGCCATTGATTAGAATCTAAAGTGTGAGAATGCTTTGTTTGCTTCCGCCATTCTGTGCGTATCGTCTTTCTTCTTAACGGCAGCACCTTCACCCTTAGCAGCTGCGATGATCTCGCCTGCTAATCTGTCCTTCATTGTTTTCTCACCTCTTTTACGAGCGTATGATATCATCCATTTGATACCAAGAGATACTCTGCGGTCCGGACGAACCTCAGTCGGCACTTGGAAAGTAGCACCCCCTACCCTACGGCTCTTCACCTCAACACTTGGCATGATGTTATTCAATGCCTTCTTCCAGGTTTCGAGACCGTTTTCTTTAGTTCTTTGCTCTACTAGGTCTACAGCGTCATAGAAGATGCCATAAGCAACACTTTTCTTTCCGTCTACCATCAGGTAGTTCACGAAACGTGTTACTAATGTTTCTTTGTATTTAGGATCGGGAAGGAGAATTCTACTTTTCGGCTTTGCTTTTCTCATTGTATTATAACTCTAGGGATTATTTCTTTTTACCTTTACCCGCAACTGCAGCAGCTTGTCCTGGCTTAGGTCTCTTGGCACCATACTTAGAGCGTGACTGCAGACGTCCGTTTACGCCAGCTGTGTCGAGTGCTCCTCGTACAATGTGATAACGAACACCTGGAAGGTCTTTTACTCTACCACCTCTGATCAGCACGATAGAGTGCTCCTGCAGGTTGTGGCCTTCTCCCGGGATGTAGGCGTTAACTTCTTTACCGTTTGTCAGTCTTACCCTGGCAACTTTACGCATGGCAGAGTTAGGCTTCTTTGGCGTAGTAGTATATACTCTAGTACATACTCCACGACGCTGTGGGCATGAATCTAAGGCTGGAGACTTTGACTTGTACGTCAACTTTTCTCTGCCCTTTCTTACTAATTGCTGTATAGTAGGCATTTACTAGCTGTTATTTATAGATTTTCCAATTTAAATTTTGGTCTGCAAAGGTATAAAAATCACTTTGCAATATCAAAATTTTAATTCATTAATTCTCTGCATCTTAGGCCTCCCCCACTGTGCCCCCAAAGTTCATCGGGAAAGATGGGGTATCCTGTGTTTGCTTTATTTCGCCAAAGCTCGCTTCAAACTTCTTTATATTATCACCCAGAGCAGCCAATAATCTCTTGGCATGCTCTGGGGTGATAATAACTCTCGATTTGACTTTTGCTTTTGGCAGGCCAGGCATCAACCTTATAAAATCTATCACAAACTCGCTGCTGGAATGGGCTATCATAGCAAGATTGGCATACTCGCCTTCAGCTATCTCTTCCGTTAGCTCGATGTTTATCCGATTTTGTTTTTGCAACTGCTCTGCCATGGCTTAATTACCTGTTTTGAAGTTCCTGCTGCTTTGTCTTGGCTGTTGTCTTTTTAGACTCCACCAACGCCTCATATTCTTCCTTGCTTCCAACAATCAGGTTCTGGTATTCTCTCAGACCTGTACCTGCCGGAATCAGGTGTCCTACAATCACGTTTTCTTTCAGACCAAGCAGTTCATCTGCCTTACCTCTGATAGCGGCTTCGCTCAGCACCTTGGTAGTTTCCTGGAACGAGGCAGCCGAAATAAAGCTCTGTGTACCCAGTGATGCCTGTGTAATACCCTGCAGTGTTGGACGAGATACAGCTGGTTGCGCGTCACGCACAGTCACTAACCTCAGGTCACGGCGCTTCAGGCTAGAGTTTTCATCACGCAGCCTGCGTGGCGTTATAATCTGCCCTGGCTTCAGGTTCGTTGAGTCACCGGCATCCTCCACTACTTTCATGTCAATGATATTATCATTTTCTTCCATGAAGGTAACTTTGTCTACTGTCTGGTGCTCCAGGAAGCTTGTATCACCTGGGTCAACTACCACTACTTTCTGCATCATCTGTCTAACAACTACCTCAATGTGCTTGTCGTTAATCTTCACACCCTGCAGACGATATACTTCCTGAATTTCATTTACCAGATACTCTTGTACAGCACCGGGTCCCTGGATATTCAGAATATCGGTAGGAGTAATCGCACCATCAGATAATGGCATACCTGCGCGCACAAAGTCGTTATCCTGTACCAGGATGTGCTTCGACAGTGGCACCATGTACTTCTTCTTCACCCCGTCCTTAGACTCAATGAAGATCTCGCGGTTACCACGCTTCACGCTACCGTAGGTTACCACACCATCAATCTCAGACACTACGGCTGGGTTAGACGGGTTGCGGGCCTCGAACAGTTCCGTTACTCGTGGAAGACCACCGGTAATGTCCCTAGTTTTACCTATTGCACGAGGAATCTTAGCCAGAATCTGTCCAGCTTTAATTTTCTCGCCGTTTTCCACTGTCAGGTGGGCACCGACCGGTATGTTGTAGCCTTTTGAATCTCCGCTCTTAGGAGTAACAACAACTGCCGGGTTTTGTGTCTTATCTTTAGTATCGATAATAACTTTCTCACGGTATCCAGTCTGCTCATCTGACTCCTCACGGTAGGTGATACCTTCAATGATAGACTCATAAGATATCTCACCGTCGAACTCGGACAGTATCACCGCATTGTAAGGATCCCAGTTACACAGTATAGCGCCTTTCTCCACTATCTGCCCCTCACTTACATGCAGGAAGGAACCGTAAGGCACGTGGTTGCTGATGAGGAGTTTTCCAGTGTTAGGATCTACTACCTTCACCTCACCAGAACGACCCATCACTACTTTTACCGGCTCGCCCTCGTTGTTTACCGTATCAAGCGATCTTACATCTTCAAACTCGACTCTACCACCGAACTTGGCAAGTATAGTCGCGTCTACAGCGATGTTGGAAGCCGTACCACCCACGTGGAAGGTACGAAGTGTCAGCTGCGTACCTGGTTCACCGATAGACTGTGCGGCGATTACACCAACAGCCTCGCCCTTCTGCACCATAAATCCTGTTGCCAGGTTTCGGCCATAGCACTTGGCACAGATACCACGCTTCGACTCACATGTCAGTACAGAGCGGATCTCAACTGATTCAATCGCTGTTTCTTCTATAGAGCGTGCGATATCCTCTGTAATCTCTGCCCCGGATTCCACCAGCAGTTCGTTTGAGATAGGGTCATACACATCGTGCACGGCCACTCTTCCCAGAATACGCTCTGACAGGGACTCTACAATATCTTCGTTATCCTTCAGTGCACTTACTTCCAGACCTCTAAGCGTACCGCAGTCTTCCTCGTTCACGATTACGTCCTGAGAAACGTCTACCAGACGACGGGTCAAGTAACCAGCGTCGGCCGTTTTAAGAGCCGTATCGGCAAGACCTTTACGAGCACCGTGGGTAGAGATGAAGTACTCGATTACATCCAGACCTTCCTTAAAGTTTGAAAGGATTGGGTTTTCGATAATTTCACCAACTGAACCCTGCAGTGATTTCTGAGGCTTCGCCATCAGACCACGCATACCGCCCAGCTGACGGATCTGCTCTCTCGATCCACGAGCACCGGAGTGCATCATCATGTAAATGGAGTTGAAGCCCTGATCGTCGTTCTCCAGACGGCGCATCAACGTTTCAGTAATCTGGTTGTTGATACGGGTCCAGATGTCAATTACCTGGTTGTAACGCTCGTTGTCTGTGATCAGACCCATTGAGTAGTTCATCCATACAGCATCCACATCTTTCTTGGCTTGCTCAATGAGTTGTTCTTTCTCAACCGGTATATTGATATCACCCAGACCCATTGACAGACCACCTTTATAGGCTGACTGGAAGCCCAGTGTTTTGATATCGTCCAAGAATTGGGCGGTGCGAGCCATACCTGTTTCCTTGAATACTCTGGAGATTACCTGCTGCAGTTTCTTCTTCGTCAGCAACTCATCCAGGTACCCAACCTCTTCCGGTACGAATTGGTTAAAGATAACACGGCCGGCAACTGTTTCAATCAGTTTTGTCTCCAGTTCGCCTTTAGTATTCTTAACAGTAACCCTTACCTTAATATAAGCGTGCTTGGAAACTCTGCCCTCGTTGATGGCGATAATCACTTCTTCCGCAGAATAGAAGCTCATACCCTCACCGGCAATCTTTTCGTTCTCAGTGCTACGCTTACCCTTAGTTACATAGTATAGGCCAAGCACCATGTCCTGAGAAGGAACCGCAATCGGAGCACCGTTCGCAGGGTTCAGGATGTTGTGCGAAGCAAGCATCAGCATAGAGGCTTCCAGCACGGCAGCAGGCCCTAGTGGAACGTGCACCGCCATCTGGTCACCGTCAAAGTCGGCGTTGAATGCCGTACACACCAATGGGTGCAACTGAATGGCTTTACCTTCTATCAGTTTTGGCTGGAATGCCTGGATACCTAACCTGTGGAGCGTAGGGGCGCGGTTCAGGAGCACTGGGTGGCCTTTCAGCACGTTCTCCAGGATATCCCAAACAACAGGGTCCTTACGGTCTACAATTTTCTTGGCTGACTTTACAGTCTTTACAATACCTCTTTCAATCAGCTTGCGGATGATGAACGGCTTGAAGAGTTCGGCTGCCATGTTCTTAGGCAGACCACACTCATGCAGCTTCAGCTCTGGACCAACCACAATTACTGAACGGCCTGAGTAGTCCACACGCTTACCAAGCAGGTTCTGACGGAAACGTCCCTGCTTACCTTTCAGCATGTCAGAAAGCGACTTCAGTGCACGGTTGCCTTCTGCACGAACAGCGTTCACTTTACGTGAGTTATCGAACAGAGAGTCTACTGCTTCCTGCAGCATACGCTTCTCGTTACGCAGGATTACTTCTGGAGCTTTGATCTCGATCAGTCGCTTCAGACGGTTGTTACGGATGATAACACGACGGTATAGGTCGTTCAAATCCGATGTCGCGAAACGTCCGCCATCCAAAGGAACAAGCGGGCGAAGCTCTGGCGGAATAACAGGCACCATGCGGATGATCATCCACTCTGGTCTGTTCTCGATTCTGGTAACAGCGTCACGGAAGGCCTCTACTACGCGCAGGCGCTTCAGGGCTTCAGCCTTACGCTGCTGCGAAGTTTCATGAGCCGCAGCATGGCGGAGTTCATAAGAAAGGTCATCCAGGTTGATACGCTCCAGCAACATCTGCAGGGCTTCAGCACCCATTTTCGCGATAAACTTGTTCGGATCGTTATTATCCAGAATCTGGTTCTCGCGTGGCAGTTTATCCACCATATCCAGGTACTCATCCTCTGTCAGGAAGTCAAGTGTGTTCACACCGTCTTCTGCAAGTATGCCTGGCTGGATAACTACATATCTTTCATAATAGATAATTTGGTCAAGCTTCTTTGTTGGAAGCCCTAACAGATAACCTATTTTGTTTGGAAGAGACTTAAAGTACCAGATATGGGCTACCGGAACAACCAGCTCGATGTGCCCCATGCGCTCGCGACGCACCTTTTTCTCGGTCACTTCTACGCCGCAACGGTCGCAGATAATACCTTTATATCTAATTCTTTTATACTTTCCGCAGTGGCATTCCCAATCCTTCACCGGGCCGAATATTCTCTCGCAGAACAGGCCGCCCATTTCAGGCTTATAGGTTCTATAGTTAATTGTCTCAGGCTTTGTTACCTCTCCATTAGAACGCTCCAGGATTGACTCTGGTGAAGCCAAGCTGATCGTAACTTTAGAGAAGTCCTGAGTTAGCTTTTTGTTTTTCGCAAATGCCATATTATTAGAATAATGTCGATACAATGAATTGCCTTACAGCCTAACAAGTATAAGTATGCATAGCGCCTTCGTTCTCACGGGGCGCTATGCATTATACTTTCTATTCCAGTGTAATCTCTAGGGCCAGGCCTCTTAGTTCGTGAATCAATACGTTGAATGATTCCGGTATATTCGGCTTTGGCAACACATCGCCCTTCACGATTGCCTCATAGGCTTTCGCTCGGCCGATCACATCGTCTGACTTCACTGTAAGAATCTCCTGCAGTACGTTAGAAGCACCGAAGGCCTCCAATGCCCACACCTCCATCTCACCAAAACGCTGGCCACCGAACTGGGCTTTACCACCCAACGGCTGCTGTGTAATCAGCGAGTATGGTCCGATAGAACGGGCGTGCATCTTGTCGTCTACCAGGTGACCCAGTTTCAGCATGTAAATAACACCTACTGTCACTGGCTGGTCGAACCTGTCGCCAGTCAAGCCATCGTACAGGTATGTGCGTCCGAAACGAGGCAAGCCTGCCTCTGCCAACTCAGCTGAAACCTGGTCTTCTGTAGCACCGTCGAAGATTGGAGTCGCATACTTGCGGCCCAGCTTCAAGCCTGCCCATCCCAATACAGTCTCATAGATCTGGCCAATGTTCATTCGCGAAGGTACACCTAGCGGGTTCAGCACGATATCCATCGGTGTTCCGTCCTCCAGGAAAGGCATATCCTCGTCGCGTACAATACGGGCAACGATACCTTTGTTACCGTGACGGCCAGCCATCTTATCACCTACCTTCAGCTTACGCTTCTTGGCAATGTATACTTTGGCAAGCTGAACGATACCTGCTGGCAACTCGTCTCCAACTTCCAGCGTGAAACGCTCGCGCTTAAAGTGAGCGGAAACTATATTGCGGCGCTTGTTATAGTTTTTAACTAGCTCCACCAGCATGTTGTTGGTGTTCTCGTCCGTGGTCCAGTTCTCCAGAATCAGGTCTTTGAACATGTTCACCTCTTCCGGAACAGCGTAGTTGCTCTCGTCTTTGTAAAGGTTCTTCTCCGGGAACAATGCTTCTGTAATGTTCTTACGGGAGAATTTAACACCTTTAGAGAGAATCTCGTCACCGAACTTGTGGCGTATGCCCTGAGAAGTTTTTCCTTCCAGCAGAGCAACCAGCTTATCTACCATCACATTTTTAATGGCGGTAAGTTCCCTGGCATACTTCACCTTCAGTTCTTCAACTTCTTTCTTGGACTTTGCACGCAGGTTCTTGTCTTTCTTAGGACGAGAGAACAGCTTGGTTTCAATAACCACACCATTCAGTGAGGGCGGTGCCTTAAGCGAGGCGTCTTTCACATCTCCGGCTTTATCCCCGAAGATGGCACGCAGAAGTTTCTCCTCCGGTGTTGGGTCTGTCTCACCTTTCGGTGTGATTTTACCAATCAGGATATCGCCTTCTTTTACCTCAGCACCAATTCTGATGATACCATTCTCATCCAGGTTTCGAACCGCCTCCTCACTTACGTTAGGAATCTCTGAAGTCAGCTCCTCTTCGCCACGCTTCGTCTCACGAACCTCCAGTTCGAACTCCTCAATGTGAATCGAAGTGAAGATGTCATCACGAACAACGCGCTCAGAGATAACAATCGCGTCCTCGAAGTTATACCCTTGCCAAGGCATGAACGCCACCTGCATGTTACGTCCGATGGCAAGCTCCCCATTATTGGTAGCATAGCCTTCGCACAGCGGCTGCCCTTTCGTCACGCGTTCCCCTGTCTTAACGATAGGAGTCAGGTTGATACACGTATCCTGGTTTGTTCTTCTGAACTTAACCAGCTTGTAGGTAACATACTCTGCGTCGAAGGAAACAAGTTTCTCTTCATCTGTCAGGTCATATTTTACTACAATCTTGTTTGCATCTACGAAGTCAATCACGCCATCGCCTTCTGCTACTACAAGCGCTCTGGAGTCAATGGCAGCTCTGCCTTCCAGGCCGGTACCTACAATTGGTGCTTCTGGCTTCAGCAGTGGCACAGCCTGACGTTGCATGTTCGATCCCATCAGGGCACGGTTAGCGTCGTCATGCTCCAGGAATGGAATCAGAGAGGCTGCAACTGATACAATCTGGTTAGGCGCGATGTCCATGTAAGTGTACCTGGTTGGCTCCTCCACAGGGAAGTCACCCTCAAATCGACCTTTCACCCTGTCGTTTACAAAGTTGCCATCGTCATCAATCAGCGCATTGGCCTGTGCAATGTAGTGCGTATCTTCCTCTTCAGCTGTCAGGTACTCAACCGTACCATCTACCTGCACTTTACCTTCAATCACCTTACGGTAAGGTGTCTCAATGAAGCCCATGTGGTTTACGCGGGCGTGCACGCAAAGCGATGATATCAGACCGATGTTCGGGCCTTCTGGTGTTTCGATAGTACACAAACGGCCATAGTGCGTGTAGTGAACGTCACGCACCTCGAAGCCGGCACGCTCTCTGGAGAGACCACCTGGTCCGAGAGCAGAAACGCGACGCTTGTGCGTTACTTCTGCCAGCGGGTTCGTCTGGTCCATGAACTGAGAAAGCTGGTTGGTACCGAAGAACGAGTTGATTACAGACGATAAGGTACGAGCGTTGATCAGATCAACTGGTTTGAAGTCCTCATTGTCGCGCACGTTCATACGCTCTTTGATGGTACGGGCCATACGAGCCAGACCAACCCCAAACTGCGCATACAACTGCTCCCCTACCGTCCTTACACGACGATTGCTTAGGTGGTCAATATCATCCACTACAGCCTTAGAGTTTATCAAACCAATCAGGTACTTCACGATCAGTACGATATCCTCATTAGTCAGAACCTTGGCATCCCAGTTTGTATCCAGGCCAAGTTTCTTGTTAATTCTGTAGCGCCCTACCTCACCCAGATCATAACGCTTGTCAGAGAAGAATAGCTTCTGAATAATGTCACGTGCCGTTTCCTCGTCCGGAGCTTCTGTGTTACGAAGCTGACGATAGATTTGCTCGACCGCTTCTTTCTCAGAGTTAGAGTTATCCTTCTGCAGCGTGTTATAGATAATGGCGTAGTCCGCAATGTTAACGTTCTCGCGGTGCAGGATAATTGACTGCACGCCAGAGTCAAGTATAACATCTATATCATCCGGAGTGATTTCCGAGTCACGCTCCAGAAGCACTTCGTTACGGTCAATAGAAACAACTTCACCTGTATCTTCATCCACAAAGTCTTCTGTCCATGTTCTGAGAACACGGGCAGCTAGCCTGCGGCCAATAGAGTTTTTCAGGGTATTCTTATCTGCCGGCACCTCCTCTGATAAGCCAAACAAGTCAAGAATATCCTTATCTGTACCATAGCCAATTGCGCGAAGCAAGGTAGTTACAGGGAATTTCTTCTTACGGTCGATGTAAGCATACATGACGTTGTTCACGTCGGTGGCAAACTCAACCCAAGATCCCTTGAAAGGAATAATTCTGGCAGAATAAAGTTTTGTACCGTTGGTGTGCTTGCTTTGCGCAAAGAACACGCCCGGAGAACGGTGCAACTGAGATACGATGACACGCTCAGCCCCATTGATCACAAAGGAGCCCTTTTCTGTCATGTATGGGATGTTGCCCAAGAATACCTCCTGCTCTATTGTTTCAAAATCTTCGTTATCTTCATCATTACAGATCAAGCGAAGTTTTGCCTTAAGCGGAACAGAGTAAGTTAGTCCTCTGTCGATGCATTCATCTACAGAGTATTTTGGAGGGTCTATATGATAGTCGATAAACTCCAGTACGAAGTTTTCGCGTGAATCTGAGATAGGAAAGTTCTCGGCAAACACCTTAAACAGCCCTTCTTGCGCCCTATTTTCAGCCGGAGTTTCCAGCTGAAAGAAATCCTGGAATGATTTCACCTGCACATCTAGGAAGTCAGGATAGTCAATCACGGGCCTGATAGAGGCAAAATTGATTCTCTCTGTCGTCTTATTCTTAGCCAAAGCTTTGGAATTTTACGTTTATAATCAGTTTCAAGCACACAGAGTCCAAAACAGCTGTGGGCAAAAAAAAGATTCAATTACCTTGAATCTGTATACAAACAGGAAAAGACCTGACGAATTTGCCAGGTCTACCTGTTCTCGGTATGTTGATAAAGCGAGATTATTTTACCTCCACTTCAGCACCAGCTTCTTCTAGAGACTTCTTCAGTGAATCTGCTTCGTCTTTCGCTACACCTTCTTTCAGTGTTTTCGGAGCACCGTCAACCAGCTCTTTTGCCTCTTTCAGGCCAAGACCAGTAAGCTCTTTTACAAGCTTAACTACTGCTAGTTTCTGAGCACCAGCTGACTTAAGGATTACGTCAAAAGATGTTTTCTCTTCTGCAGCAGCTCCTCCTTCAGCAGCACCACCACCAGCAACCATCACTGGAGCAGCAGCAGCAGGCTCAATGCCATACTCATCCTTAAGAATAGTAGCTAGTTCGTTAACTTCTTTAACAGTCAAGTTTACTAACTGCTCAGCGAATGCTTTCAAATCTGCCATTTTTATAGAAATTAAAAGTTACTTATTGATTACGTTTTTAAATTATTCTTTTTCTGATAATGTTTTCAAGATACCCGCTAGCTTACCGCCGCTGCTCTGAAGGGCAGAAACCACATTCTTAGCAGGCGACTGAAGAAGACCGATGATATCGCCAATAAGCTCATCCTTAGACTTAATCTCGGATAGTGTCTTCAGCTGCTCTTCGCCAATGAAAAGGCCACTGTCGATGTAAGCACCTTTCAGCAAAGGGAGCGTATTGCCTTTCTTTCTGAAGTCTTGGATCAGTTTCGCAGGTGCATTGCCTGACTCTTTCGAGAACAGGATACCGGAAGCGCCCTTTAAAACATTCTCAAGCGCAGCAGTGTCGGCTTCTAAAGTATCTAGCGCTTTCTTGATAAGTGTATTTTTGTACACTTTGTATTCGATGCCACGATCGAATGCCATTCTTCTGAACGCGTTGATGCCGGCCACACTCATGGTAGACGCATCAGTAATATAGAAGTAGTTGGTATTAGCTAACTTCTCGCTCAGGTCTTTTACAATTATCTCTTTTTCTTCCCTGGTCATTTTCTTAGATAGTTGCGTTCTTGTCAACGATTACGGCCGGGCTCATTGTGCTGGACAATGTGATGCTCTTGATGTATGTACCTTTAGCTGAGGATGGCTTCAGACGGTTCAGTGTCTGTATTACCTCATTCGCGTTTGCAGCAAGCTGCTCAGCAGAGAAGGAAACTTTACCAACGCTGGTGTGGATGATACCGGTCTTGTCAACTTTGAAGTCGATCTTACCTGCTTTCACCTCTTTTACAGCTTTTGCTACGTCCTGTGTAACGGTGCCCGACTTAGGGTTTGGCATCAGGTTACGAGGACCCAGGATTCTACCCAAACGACCAACTTTGGCCATAACCGCAGGCATCGTGATGATAACATCTACATCAGTCCAGCCTTTTTCGATTTTCTGGATATAGTCATCAAGACCTACGTAGTCAGCACCCGCATCCTTAGCTTCCTGCTCTTTATCAGGAGTAACCAACGCAAGTACCTTTACTTCTTTACCAGTTCCGTGAGGCAGTGTAACAATACCACGCACCATTTGGTCGGCTTTACGTGGGTCCACGCCTAAACGTACATCAATATCTACAGAGGCGTCAAACTTCGTAAAGGTAATTTCCTTTACTACTGCGGCTGCATCTGTTAGAGAATACTCTTTCGTTAGATCGGCTTTGGCTAAAGCCGCTTTTCTATTTTTTGAAATTTTCGCCATTTTCCTTCAAATGTTATTCGCTCCACGGAGCTGTGCCAGAAACTGTAATCCCCATGCTTCTTGCTGTACCTGCTACCATTTTCATGGCTGACTCCAGTTTGAAAGCATTCAGGTCAGGCATCTTCGTTTCGGCGATCTCTCTTACTTGATCCCATGTCACCGAACCCACCTTGTTACGGTTAGGCTCTTTGGAGCCGCCTTTCACTTTGGCAGCATCCATCAGCAACACTGGAGCAGGTGGAGTCTTAACAACGAAGTCAAAAGACTTGTCTGCATAAATTGTAATCAAAACTGGTAACACTTGGCCAGCCTTATCCTGGGTTCTAGCATTAAACTGCTTACAGAACTCCATGATGTTAAGACCCTTAGAACCAAGTGCAGGTCCAACCGGTGGCGATGGATTCGCTGCACCTCCCTTTATCTGAAGTTTCAGATAACCTTTAATTTCCTTTGCCATTAATATGTATTTACTAGGATTCTTTTTCTACCTGCATGTAGTTCAGCTCAACCGGTGTATTTCTTCCGAAAATCTTCACCATCACGTTGAGTTTCTTACGCTCTTCAAACACCTCTTCAACAGTGCCTGAGAAACCGCTGAACGGACCATCCATTACTTTCACAATCTCCCCTACTACAAATGGAGTATCCAGCACTTCCGCCTGCTCTTCTGCCTCATCTACAGTACCTAGTATTCTATTTACCTCAGATTGGCGCAATGGCACCGGCTTCTTACTTGGGGAGCCTTTTTCATCTGTTCCCAAGAAACCAATTACTCCCGGAGTACTGATGATGATGTGCTCGGCTTCACCATGGGAGAGATCCGCATGAACAAGAACATAACCTGGAAAAAAGCTACGCTCTCTGATTCTCTTCTTTCCGCCACGCATTTCGTACACTTTCTCTGCAGGAATTAGTACCTGAGGCACGTAATCCTGAAGACCGTGGCGCATTATCTCGTTTTCAAGGTAAGACTTCGCTTTCTTCTCCTGCCCACTAACGGCGCGCACTACATACCACTTTAAATCAGCCATGCAACTCTAATTTAAAACTGGTTGTAAAACCACGACAACACAGTGTCGAACCCAAAGTCCATAACACCTACTATCAAGGCAAAAATCAAAGAACCGATCAACACCAACACTGAGCTATTTTGCAACTCCGCGTATGAAGGCCAGGAGACCTTGTTCTTCATCTCTTCTACAGTGTCGTTGATATAGGTTCTTATATTGCTCATGGCTTTGATTACCAGATAGTGAAAATTGCACGGGTGGAGAGACTCGAACTCCCAGCCAACGGTTTTGGAGACCGCTACTCTACCAATTGAGCTACACCCGTAAAAAAATGCACGCCAATTTTTTATTGGAGTGCAAATTTATTCATAAGTTTTATGAAAACAAACCCGATCCTAAAAAAACTTTTAAGACCGGGTTTGCAACATAATATTAGTCAAGAATCTCAGTTACCTGACCGGCACCTACTGTTCTACCACCCTCACGGATAGCGAAACGAAGGCCTTTCTCCATCGCAACAGCGTTGATCAGGTTTACCTCGATAGTGATGTTGTCACCTGGCATAACCATTTCTACGCCTTCTGGCAGCATAATCTCGCCAGTTACGTCTGTGGTTCTGAAGTAGAACTGTGGACGGTACTTGTTGAAGAATGGAGTATGACGGCCACCCTCTTCTTTAGAAAGTACGTAAACCTCAGCTTTGAATTTAGTGTGAGGCTTAACAGAGCCTGGCTTACAGATTACCATACCACGACGGATATCAGTTTTCTCGATACCACGCAGCAGCAGACCTACGTTGTCACCAGCTTCACCTCTGTCAAGGATTTTGCGGAACATTTCCACACCAGTAACTGTAGACTTCAGGTTCTCAGCACCCATACCCAGGATCTCAACAGGATCACCAGAGTTGATTACACCACGCTCGATACGGCCTGTAGCAACAGTACCACGTCCTGTGATTGAGAACACGTCCTCAACTGGCATCAGGAATGGAAGGTCTACCAGACGCTCTGGAAGCGGAATCCAGTTGTCAACAGCGTCCATCAGTTGCTCGATAGTAGCAACCCACTTCGGATCGCCGTTCAGGCCACCAAGAGCTGAACCCTGGATAACTGGGATATTGTCACCGTCGAAGTCATAGAAAGAAAGCAGCTCGCGGATTTCCATTTCAACCAGCTCAAGAAGCTCTGGGTCATCCACCATGTCTACTTTGTTCATGAACACTACCAGCTGAGGTACACCTACCTGACGAGCAAGAAGGATGTGCTCACGAGTTTGTGGCATAGGACCATCTGTAGCAGCTACCACAAGGATAGCACCGTCCATCTGAGCAGCACCAGTAACCATGTTCTTCACATAGTCAGCGTGACCAGGGCAGTCAACGTGCGCGTAGTGACGATTCACAGTAGCATACTCTACGTGAGATGTATTGATAGTAATACCTCTTTCTTTTTCTTCAGGAGCGTTGTCAATTGAAGAGAAGTCACGCATCTGAGCAAGACCTTTATTTGCCAGCACTGTAGAAATAGCTGCCGTCAAAGTAGTTTTGCCGTGGTCAACGTGACCGATAGTACCGATATTTACGTGCGGTTTGGAACGGTCAAATGTTTCTTTAGCCATTGTATGATATTAAATTAAGGTTAAAACGTTTAAGTATCTGTCGCGCTTTTAATATTACACGTAACGGACTCTGAGCCAACGATGGGAATTGAACCCACGACCCCTTCCTTACCAAGGAAGTACTCTACCCCTGAGCTACGTCGGCTTATACTAGAGCTCATCAGAAAACAATATCCCTATTTACACTAAAAAGGAAGCTCATCTGCATGAATTTCCTCCTCCAGTCCTTGGTAATAAATATTTCCTGACAATAAAGAGCGGGAGACGAGGTTCGAACTCGCGGCCTATAGCTTGGAAGGCTATCGCTCTACCAACTGAGCTACTCCCGCTTTTTTTGATTTAGAATGAGAAACAGCCGAACAACTGAACACAGACTCACTTATTCAAGTCCTCAGCTATTTGCTCATTATCTTGTGGGGAGAGCAGGATTCGAACCTGCGAAGTCATTACAACAACGGAGTTACAGTCCGTCCCATTTGGCCGCTCTGGAATCTCCCCGAAACTAATTTCTACATTAAATTAGCAGAACTACCCTTAGATGTTCGCCGCTTTCGCCGCGCTGCTTGTTCTAAGGAGATGCAAAATTAAGCCCTTTTTGTTTCAAGTCAAATATTCGGACAAAAAAATGCGAAAAAATTTCTCCCGCCCTACATGCCATACATTTGCAGCAGGCGCTCGTCTTTCTCATTTGCCTTTATCTGCTGCATCAGGCTTTCTACCTCGGGCTTATCCGACATCACCATAAGTGTCTGGTAAGCAGCCGCTCTAACATAGTATAGACGGTGGCTCTTGGCTAGATCACCCAGAAATGAAATCACCTCCGGGGTATTCGTTTCGGGGTTGCTGGCCAGGTAAGCGCCAAAGCTCTGCAGCAGATAGTACAGCTGATTGTTGCTGGCCTTATGCAGCTTTTCCATAAACCAGTCATACTTCTCAGGTCCGGCCTGCACTGCATACACGGTTGCCAATGCTAAAGCTACCTCTTCGCTGTCCTCCTTCTCGAACTGCGTCATTTTCTGGTTGGCATCGCCAGCGCCTGTGCCGGCATAGGCCAGCAACGCAGCAGCAGCCACCTGGTACGAGCTGTCATTCATCGCCTGGTTATACAGACTCTGGTACCTGGGCCCGCCCCACCCCGCTAAAGCAAGCAAGGCCTCGGCACGCACTGCGCTCTTCTTATCCTTTACCGCCATTTGCCTGATTTGTGGCTCCAGTGTCGAAACCTGACCTTCTTTCAGGCGGCTAAGTATACCCAATGCCGTACTCCGCACCGACCAGTGTGCATCCTGCAAGGCTTCTTTATACATGCTTTGCACCTGTGCCCGGGCCGCCTGATCTTGCAGCTCTTGTAGCGCCTCCAGCTTCGACGCCATCTGCCCTGCGTGGCGGAACTGGAACAGCAGTTCGTCCTCAGTTTTCTCATGCTCTACTGTGGCCAGCAACTGCTGCTCCGCATCAAACAAAACTAGCTGCGGTTGTGTAGGGGCCTCGAAAGAGAAGACCTGCTGGGCTTTATCGATGACAACCGGGTGTACCTGCTTTTTGCCGTCGGACCAGATAGCCACCTGCACCGGCAGGCGGTAGACGGGCATGTAGGTAGTGTCCTGCACTTGCTGCACCTGTAGCTGTAACTGTCCTTTGCTGTAGCGCTGGGTTACAATCAGCTCCGGGTGGCCCGGCTTCATGAACCATTGGTCAAAGAACCACATCAGGTCCTGGCCGGTCACATCCTCAAAGGCCATGCGCAGTTCGGCCACCTCCACGTCGCTATACTTGTTGCGCGTTAAGTATAAGTTGAGCGATGCCCACCAGGCCTCATCGCCCACAAGCTTGCGCAGCATGTGCAGCACCCTTCCTCCTTTGGCGTAGGAATGGCTGTCGAACATATCTTCCCGGTCGTTGTAGTAATAGCGGATCAGCGGCTCCCGCTTCGTCTCTGCCTCATCCAGGTATTGCTCCAACTCCCCCAAGTGCAGGTAGGCTGCCTCGTCCGGGCCATACTTATACTCTGCCCACAGGTACTCGGAGTAGTTGGCAAAGGCCTCGTTCAGGGGCAGGTTGGCCCATGACTCTGTGGTGACCAGGTTGCCAAACCACTGGTGGAATAACTCGTGGGCAATGATACCGTCCCAGCTTTTATCCAGCAGTTCGCGTTCGTTCAGCTGCAGGTCCTCCATGAACGTGGAGGCCGAGGTGTTCTCCATCGCCCCGGAAACGAAGTCGCGCACCACTACCTGAGAATACTTCGCCCAAGGGTAATCTACTCCGAGCTTGGTGGTGAAGAACTCCAGCATCTCAGGCGTATTGCCGAAAATCTTCTTAGCGGTTTTCTCATAGGCAGGCTCCACATAGTAGTTCACCTCCAGTTCGCGCCAGCTGTCTTCTACCACGGCATACTCGCCAATGGCCAGCATGGCCAGGTAGGGCGCGTGCGGCTCTTCCTGTTTCCAGTAGTCGGTTTTGGTCCCGTCGGCATTCTGGCGGGAGTATATGAATGTGCCATTGGAGAGCGTGGTGAACTCCGGGTCGATGGTGATGTAGATATCCTGCGTCATGCGCTCATTCGGCGCGTCGATGGTGGGGAACCAGACGGAGCTTGCCTCTGTCTCGCCCTGCGTCCAGATTTGCCGGGGCTTGTTAGGCTCGGTGCCAAGCGGGTTGATAAAGTATAAACCCTTGTCGTCGGTGATGGTGTCGGAGCCGCTGGAGGCATACTCGTTTGGCTTGGCCGTATAGTCAATTTCTAGTTTATACTTCTCGTCGCGGGTATACTCCTTACCCAGGTCTATGGTAAGCTTCAGCCCATCATACTCATACTTCAGTTCCTTGCCATCATAGCCTTCCATCAGGTGCACGCTGTGGATATCCATGCCTTTGGCGTCGAGCACCAGTTGGCGCTGGGGATAGAAGTAGGGTTTCAGCGTGAGTTCGGCCAGCCCGTGCAGGTATTGTTTCTCCCAGTTAAAGCTGATGCGGAGGGTCGTGTGCAGCAGGTCGTGCTCGCGGGTGCGGGAAGGGTTAAAACTGTGTTTCTTGGGTGCCCATACCGGCTCAGCGCCTGCCGAAGGCGAGGCTTTGGCTGCGGCAGCGGCTTGAGGCTTTGTATCCAGTACAGGCTTGTTGATGTTGCAACCTCCGGCAAAGGCCATGGCAGCAGCAAGTCCAACTATACTCAGAAACCTATGGTTCATGGGCTGAAAGTTTTAAAATTTAAGGTCAAGTTCTAAAATACTCTGAGAAAACACTAACTTTAAGGTCGAAAACCACACGAAAAGAAGATGCTCCAGGTAAAAACCGGTAACGGCAAAACATGGCAGGTTGATATCCAGAAAGATACTATTCTTCTCAATAACTCACCTTTTGATTGGGATATTTCCCCCATCGGCCCCCAAACGTTTCATATCATTAAAGGCGCGCGCTCCTTTACCGCTGAGGTGGTTTCGGCCAATTACCAGGACAAGACCTTCACGTTTAAGATAAACGGGGCCGTGCAGACGGTGAGCGTAAAAGACCGCTTTGACCTGCTGCTGGACCAGCTGGGCATGAGCAATGCCAACTCCCACAAAGTGAACGACGTAAAAGCGCCCATGCCGGGTCTTATACTTGAGGTAAAGGTGCAGCCGGGCCAGGAGGTGAAGAAAGGCGACCCGATCATGATCCTGGAGGCGATGAAGATGGAAAACATCCTCAAGTCGCCGGGGGATGGGGTAGTAAAGGAAGTGAAAGTGCAGGTCAGGCAGAATGTGGAGAAAAACCAGGTCCTGATCCTGTTTCAGTAAAGAAATTTATGTTAGCACAAGCGGCTGCCCCGGTGGCCGCTTTGTTGTGTATAACGAATCCATAACCTATACAGATAGTTTACCGTGAAGTATAAACGAATTTTGCTGAAGCTGAGTGGCGAGGCGCTGATGGGCGAACAGCAGTATGGCATCGACTCCAACAGGCTGCTGCAGTATGCCAAAGAGATTAGAGAAGTGACCGACCTGGGCGTAGAGGTGGCCGTGGTGATTGGCGGGGGCAACATCTTCCGGGGCGTGCAGGCCGAGCAGGTAGGCCTGGACCGCGTGCAGGGCGACTACATGGGGATGCTGGCAACCGTTATCAACAGCATGGCCCTGCAAAGTGCCCTGGAGAAGCTGGGGGTTTACACCCGCCTGCTCTCCGGCATCAACATCCAGCAAGTATGCGAGCCATACATCCGCCGCCGCGCCGTACGCCACCTCGAGAAGGGCCGTGTGGTGATCTTTGGCGCCGGCACCGGCAACCCATACTTCACCACCGACTCTGCCGCGTCCCTCAGAGCCATTGAGATAGAGGCAGACGTTGTATTGAAGGGCACCCGTGTGGATGGCATCTACTCTGCCGACCCGGAGAAAGACCCGAACGCCGTGTTCTACAGAAATATTTCCTTTAAGGATGTTTTTGAGAAGGGCCTGAATGTGATGGACATGACCGCCTTCACGCTTTGCAAAGAAAACGGACTGCCGATTATTGTGTTTGACATGAACACGCCCGGCAACCTGAAGCGCCTGATACAGGGCGAGGAAGTGGGCACCCTGGTAAGTATGGAGGACCTTGGCGAGACACTGAAGCAGACGGTAGACCAGATACAGCCCGCCCAAAAAACAGATAAAATTTAATTTTATTATTTTTGTCCTAAATTTTTTAGAACTCAATAAGTAAACCGATATGACGGAAGAAATTCAGTTTTACCTAAGCGAGGCAGAAGAGTCTATGCAGAAGGCAGTGCAGCACACTGGCCAGCAGCTATCCAAGATCAGAGCCGGCAAGGCATCTCCTGCCATGGTGGAGCACCTGCGTGTGGACTACTACGGCACCCCTACCCCTATTTCCCAGGTGGCAAACATTTCGGCAACAGATGCCCGTACACTGCTCATCAAGCCCTGGGAGAAAAACATGCTGGGCGAGATCAACAAAGCCATCAAGAACAGCGACCTGGGCCTGAACCCGCAGCAGGAAGCAGACGCCGTGCGCCTGAACATCCCGGCCCTGACGGAGGAGCGCCGCCGCGAACTGGTAAAGCAGGTGAAAAACGAAACGGAGTCCGGCAAAGTGGCCATCCGCAACATCCGCAAAGATGTGAACGACTCGCTGAGAAAGCTGCAGAAAGAAGGCACCGCCGAAGACGCTGTGCGTGACGCTGAAGGCCGTGTGCAGAAGCTGACAGATGCCTACATCGTAAAAATCGACGAGCTGCTCTCTAAGAAAGAGGCAGAGATTATGACAGTGTAGTTTTTTGATAAAAGACTGCAGGACAAAGGACATAGGACTTTCTCCAAAGTATAAAAAGAGCCCCTGCCAACTAGTTGGCAGGGGCTCTTTTTATACTTTGGCTTCAGAATACTAGGTATCCATTCTCCTATGTCTTATGTCCTTTGTCAAGGCACCACTACTGATACAGCTTGTGCACCTGGATGTACTCTGCCACCACGTCGGGCACCATGTACTTTATACTTTTCTCCTCCCGGATGCACTGCCGGATAAAGGTAGCGGAAATATCCAGTATAGGCGCCTTGATAAAGGTTAAGCCGGGCATTTCGGGCAAGTCGGTGGTGACGGAGCCGGTGCGCGGGTACACGTATACTTTGTGATAAGCCAGGATGCTTTCGTAGTTCTTCCACTTCGGGAAGAGCGGCAGGTTGTCCTCCCCCATAATCAGCACAAACTCGTAACTTGGGTACTTTTCCTGCAGGTACGTCAGCGTGTCAATTGTATAGCTGGGCTTGGGCATGCTGAACTCGATGTTCGACACCCCCAGGTTTGGGTTATCCGCAATGGCCAGACTTACCATGTGTAGCCGGTCGAACTCGTGCAGCAGCGTGTTGCTGGGCTTAAACGGGTTCTGCGGCGACACCACCAGCCACACCGTATCCAGGTCGGTGTTGGTGGCCATAAAGTTGGCAAGTATAAGGTGCCCGATGTGGATGGGATTAAAGGACCCAAACAGCAGCCCTACCTTCATACTATCGCAGGCTCAGACTTCAGGAAATCATTCACTAGTTTTTCGGCTTCGGCGCAGGCTTTCGGCAGGTCGTCGTTCACGATTACCTTATCGAACTTATCCTCAAAGCTAAGCTCGAACTTGGCCTTAAACACGCGGCTGCTGATGCTCGAAGCCGAGTCGGTGTTGCGGGCGGTCAGGCGCTTGGCCAGCTCGTCAATGGAAGGCGGCTTTACGAACACCGCCAGTGCTCTCTCTTTGTAAAATTGCTTTATACTTAATCCTCCTTTAACATCTACGTCCAGTATTACATGCTTGCCGCTCTTCCAGATGCGCTCAATCTCAGACTTAAGCGTACCGTAAAAAGCGCCCTCGTATACTTCCTCCCACTCCACAAACTCGTCGTTCTCGATTTTTTTCTTGAAATCCTCGGGGGTGATGAAGTAGTAGTCTTTGCCGTTTTCCTCGGAGCGGCCGCGCTTGTCGCGGGTGCAGGCCGAAATAGAGAAGCTCAGGTTAGGGTTTACGCCGAGCAGATGCTTTACAATAGTGGTTTTGCCGGCGCCGGACGGCGCCGAGAAGATAATAATCTTGCCTTGCATTAGGGGTTATAACGTTTCTTGGATTCTCGCTTTTATTGACTGTACCAGGCTATGTGGTACAATCACGCGCTTCAGGTGGCCAGATACCAGCCCTTTCAAGAGCTTTTGCTTCTGATGGTTCTCAAAGCAGCTGACGCACTCCTCGATGTGCTTGTTAAAGTATTGTTGCTCGTCTGTGGAGGCCTCCCCGTCTATCATCAGGTCCAACATGTCGGATACCCGCAAACATTCTTCCTCCCTGGTTGCGTCAGGCGTTTTCGGATACGCTTCTGTAAATTTAGATTCCATCTTTGCTCAAACTCTTTTAGTGTCTTTAACTGTTATATCCCATGCTTTTCGCATATTTTTCCAACTTCTCTTTCAAAGAGTTCCGGGCCCGGTGCAGCCTGGAGCGTACAGTGCCTATTGGGATGTCCAGTATCTTGGCCATCTCCTCGTAGGTAAAGCCTTCCAGGTCACAAAGTATGATAACGGTTCTGAAGTCTACGGGAAGTGCGTTCAGGGCGCTGGCTACTTCATCCCCAATCAAGTCCTGCACACTTTCGGTGCGCATGTCGGTGGTGGTGGCCACCCCGCTCTCGCCTTCTACGTCGTCGGTGTTGTAATACCCCTCTACCTCGCTGTAATCTACCTTGGCGGGTTGCTTGCTCTTTTTCCGGAACTCGTTAATGAAAGAGTTCTTCAGGATTCGGAACAGCCATGCTTTTGCATTAGTTCCTTGCTCGAAATAGTCGAAAAAGCGATAAGCCTTCAGATATGTCTCCTGCACCAAATCGTTGGCGTCGTCTTCGTCTAAGGTGAGCCTGTAGGCAAAATTGTACAGGGGATCGAGCACGGGCAACAGCTCGGCCTCGAACCGTGCGTCCTTTTCCTCCTTACTCAGTTGTTTACCTGTTTGATCGCTCATCTACTTAAGTGGATTTTGTACCTTGTGAAGCCCTCCATCGCGCGTAAACGCAAATATAGGAATTTTAATTACATACCCTGCTTGCCGCCTTAGGGTTGCACCGGAGCGGGGCACAGGAACGGCACCTTTGCCCTATTGCACCAATGCAGGCAGAAAAAAGCCGGTATCGTTAGTGCTTTTACGTGTATACGTTTTATAAGATAGGGTTTGGGTACTATTTCCGTATAACTTCGCCGGGCTGCCTACTTTATACTACTTTTGTAGCCACAAACCCGCTACACAATAAATAAGCAAAGCACATGCGCGTACTACACCTTGTATCAGAGAAAACATGGAGAGGCGGCGAGCAGCAGGTGGCCTACCTGATAGCGGAACTGCAGCAACTGGGGGTGAGCAATTATGTGGCCTGCCGCAAAGGTTCTGCCTTCCATGAGTATTGTCAGCGGCAAAGCATCCCACACTCGGCCCTGCCCTTTGCCAACGAGTTCGATGTGGTGACCGCGCTTCGCGTAAAAGCTTACTCCCGACAGCACAAACTGGAGCTGATGCATGTGCACAGCGGCCACGCCCACGCCATCAGCGTGCTGTCGCATGCGCTGGGCAATACCCTGCCCATTATACTTAGCAGGCGCGTTGATTTTCCGGTTAAGAACAACCTGCTTTCCCGCCTGAAGTACAATTACAAGGGTATCCGGCGCGTGGTGTGCGTGTCTGACAAGATCAAGGAGGTGGTGTCGCAGAGCCTGGATCGGCCGGAGCTTTGCGTTACCGTGTACAGTGGCATAGACCTGAGTCGCTTTGCCGGTAGCGCCAAAACAGGCAAGCTGCACCGCGAGTTTAACCTGCCGCCGACATCTCCGCTTATTGGCAACATATCGGCCATTGCCCCGCACAAGGACTATTATACTTTCATCGACACGGCCGAACTAGTGCTGCAGCAGCACCCTGAGGCCCGGTTCTTTATCATCGGCGATGGCCCGCTGCGCCAGGACATCGAATCCTACGCCCGCCACAAAAACCTGCAGGACCGGGTTATCTTCACCGGTTTCCGGAAAGACATACCTGAGAGTATGCCTGAGCTGGATGTGATGCTGGTTACTTCTGAAACCGAAGGGCTGGGCACTACCATTCTGGACGCCTTTGCCTGCCGGGTGCCGGTAGTGGCCACTAGGGCCGGCGGCATTCCGGAAATTGTGCGGGATGGGGTTACAGGCCTGCTGGCGCCGGTAAAGGCCCCTGCCGAGCTGGCCCAAAAAGTACACGAGGTCCTCACCAACGAGCAGAAGCGTCAGCAGCTCATCGAGGGTGCCTCCCGGCTGCTGCAGGAGTTCTCCAAGCGAAACACCGCTTTGCGCACGCTGGCCATTTACCAGGAGGTGCTCGGCAAAGTATAAAACCGGGTTACACTTCCCCCCGCTTCTGCTGCCTGTTGTGCATGTATAGCTTCAGGTACTTATAGTATACCGACTCGGCCGACGAAACCGAGATGATGAACCCCTCCGGGCCATCGAGGAAGCCGCGCTTGAGGATATAGGCCCTGAAAAAGCGGAAAAGCGGCTTGAGGATGACCATGGGCAGCGACACCGTTTTCCCGTCGCGGATGAGCGCCCTGGACGAGGCATCCGTAAACTTGTTGATTTGCCCCAGGTGCTGCGTGACGGTATAGTAGGAATAGTGCAGCAGGTCGCCGCGCAGGTGCTGCAGGGTAGCCCCCTGGCTCAGGATAATCTTATCATGCGGGTTCTCGCCGCCCCATACGGCCTTGCTGCGGTCGAACAGGCGGACTTTGGTATCGGGGTACCAGCCGGAGTGGTGGATCCACTTGCCGCAGTAGTTGGTGAGCCGGTTCATACTATAGGCGTCGGACTGCCAGTTGTTTTTTGCCGCCAGCACCGCCTGCTCCAACTCCGGCGAAAGGGCCTCATCCGCATCCAGCGACAGCACATGCTGAAAAGTAGCCTGGGTCAGTGCGTAATTCTTCTGCTCGATGTGCCCTTCAAACGGATGCTCCATAAACCTGGCCCCGTAGCTCAGGCAAATCTCCCTAGTGCGGTCGGTGGAGTAAGAGTCCACCACCACTAGCTCGTCCGCCACCCGCTTTACAGACTCCAGGCAACGGGCGATATTGCGCTCCTCGTTATAAGTGATGACAACAACAGAAAGTTTGACTGGCATAAGGCGACTTCAAAAAAATCGGTAATCTATACGTTTATACTTTAACCGGTTTGGCTACGGCAAATTTAACCCTCAAAGGTATTCTAAAATCTTAAGTTACGCCTCTTACACACTCAAACTATACCTTTTACAGGCAAACTTCCCCCTATCACCAATAAAATGTAACCCTTAAACCCATACTTTTCAGCCATTCCTGCGTAAGCAAATTTATACTATAACCTCCTTGCACTTGCACTTTGCAAAGACACAACTAGCACCGGGGCCTGTAAGTATGGAGACTGACCATGTACCTGAGACGTTTACTCTTTTTTCTGAGCCTGTTCGTGGCTTCTGCCGCCACCGCACAACAGTACAACATACGCAGCTGGACGCTGGAGCAGGGGCTGCCGCAGTCGCAGGTGATGGCCATACAGCAGGACGAGAAGGGCTTTCTGTGGCTGGCTACGCGCGCCGGACTCAGCCGCTTTAACGGCATCAACTTTCATACCTACACCAAAGACCATGGCCTGAGCAGCCACAACATCTCCACCCTGTTTATCGACAGCCGCCAGCGCCTCTGGATAGGCACCACCGATGCGGGGCTGCAGCTCTTCGACGGCACCAGCTTTGAGCGGTATGGGCCCGGCTACGGCCTGCGGGCGCAAGCCATTAACTGCATCTCCGAAGACAGGAAGGGCAACATCTGGCTGGCTACCAACGAGGGCATCTTTTACATCACCAGCACCCGGGTGGAAAAGTATAAAGCGCTGCCCGATGCTTTCTATACAGCCATTGCCCATACTGCCTCCGGCGATCTGTGGGCAGGAACGCAGCAGAACGGCGTCTACAAAGTATCTGCCGATAACCTGGTGTCGCATTACACTCCCGAAAGCAGCGCCCTGCCGCACCAGCACATCACGGCCATCACTACCGACAACGATGGCCATGTATGGATAGGCACGGCGCGCGGCCTGGCAAGAGCCAGCGACACCCTCAGCCAGGTGGAGTTGCCCGGCAACCTGGACAGCAGCTACGTTACCTGCTTTACCCACGACAGCTACAACAACCTCTGGATAGGGCTGCAGCGCGACGGACTGCTAAAGTATGACGGGCAGAGCTTTTCCTACATCACGCGCCGCAGCGGCCTTCGCACGAGCCGTATCACCTCGCTGGCCACCGACGCCGAGGGCAACGTCTGGATCGGCACCAACGGCTACGGCGTGCAGCAGTACCGGGCTCCGTGGTTTGTGCACTTCTTCGACTTTGGCCACCTCACCGAACCCCGCATCACAGCTGTGGGGCAAGACCAGTCGGGCACGCTTTGGTTTGGGACAGATGAGGGCGAACTAGCACGGATGCTGCCGCGGGGTCCGGAGTGGCAAACACCTGCCCCATGGCCGCGCGGGGCGTCTATCTACCACTTTTTGCCAGCGGGCGAGGAGATGTGGGTAAGCACCAGCAATGGCATCTGGCGGCTGGGCAAGGGCAGCCCTAAAAGGTATGCTGTGGCCCAAGGACTGCCCTCCCCGGATGTATACCAGGGCGCAGTGGGCCCGGATGGCAAGTTATACTTTGCAACGGCCGGCGGCGTGGTCATGCTCTCGCAGGACTCGCTCAAACGCATTCCATTTGCCGGAGGCACCATCAAAGCGAGCACCATCTTCCGCGACAGCCAAAACAGACTATGGGTTGGCGCCGACCAGGGAGCCTTCCTGGTAGAGCAGGGGCAGCTGGTAAAGCCGCAGGAGCTCGCGCAACACCACCTGACCGAAATCCGCTCTATAACAGAGGACAAAAACGGAAATTTATACTTTGCCGCCTTCAACACGGGGCTTCTGGTGCTGCAGGGCAGCCAGGCTAAACTCTATACTTCTGCCGAGGGGTTACCCAACGAGGCCATAAAAACACTGTATACAGACGATCAGGATAACCTGTGGATAGCCACCAACCGCGAGTTGCTAAAGGTCGATCTCCCCTTGCTGCACAAGCAAGGCCGCTTTAGCTACCGTACCTACACCAGCCCAAGCGGCTTCAGGGGCCAGGAAGTATGCGACAATGCCATACTGCAGACAGCGGACGGACACATATGGTTTGGCACCAACAAAGGCCTTACGCACTACCTGCCCCACCTGGACCGCCAGCGGCCGGCTTATCCCAAGCTGGTGCTGACAGAGGTCCTGCTGCACTCTACCCCCACTGACTGGGATGCGTTGGGCTATAAAGTAGACAGCCTGACCGGACTTCCCCGGAACCCGCGCCTCCCGTATACGCTCAACCACCTTTCCTTTAACTTTCACGGCATCTCGCTTTCAGACCCGGAGCAGGTAGAGTATAAGTATAGGCTCAGGGGCTTCGACGATACCTGGTCGCACGGTACGGAACGCTCTTACACCACCTTTGCCAACCTGCTGCCCGGCAGGTACACGTTTGAGCTGCTGGCCCGAAACACCGACGGCAACTGGACGCCCGAGCCGCTCACCTACAGCTTCACCATCACCCCTCCTTTCTGGCGGCGCGAGTGGTTTATCGGGGTGCTGCTGCTGGTGCTGGCCGGGGCGGTGCTGAGTGTGGTGCGCCTGCGCGAGCGGAGCCTGGTAAAAATGAACTCGCTGCTGGAGATGAAGGTGGATCACCGCACCCGCCTCTTGGAGCGCCAGAACCGGGAGAAGGAGATTCTGCTGCAGGAAATCCACCACCGCGTTAAAAACAACTTGCAAATCGTTATCAGCATGCTTAACCTGCAGGCCCGCCACGTGCAGGACCCCGCCGCGCAGGAAGTGATGCAGGCCCTGCGAAGCCGCGTGCGGTCCATGTCGCTGCTGCACGAGCGCCTCTACCGCCACGACGACCTGGAACAAATCAGCCTGGAGGAATACTTTTTGGAGATTTGCGAAAGCCTTTATGCCTCTTATGGCGTAAGTATGGATAGAGTTGAGCTGGAATTGGATATTCCTTACACAAAAGTAGACTTAGACGCGGCAATTACGTTAGGCCTTATTGTAAACGAGCTTGTATCCAACACCTTAAAATACGCTTTCCCGAACAATGCGCATGGGGTGCTACGCATTGAGTTAAAGAAGCACGATGACGTGCAATATACCCTGACTATCAGCGACAATGGACGCGGCTTGCCGAAGGATTTCTTTGAGAAGCAGCAGAGCGGGCAGTCATTCGGGCTCAAGCTGGTGCAGTCGCTGAGCCGCAAACTGGAAGGCAATATTAGCTTTTACAACAACCATGGCACAAAATCAATATTTTATTTTGTTTTGCCATCATAATGTTATTTTTTACGTATGCACCTAATGCTATGACAAAACCTAAAATCCTCATTTCGGAAGACGAGGTCATCATCGCAGAAGATCTAGCGGCAAGCCTGGAAGAATTAGGTTACGAAACGTGTGCGATAGACTCAGGGGAGGACACAATCGACATGATTCGGGAAACACAACCCGACCTGGTGCTGCTGGATATCAATCTGAAAGGCGATGCTGACGGAGTTAACATTGGTGCCCGCATCCGGGAGGAGTTCGGCATCCCGTTTATTTACCTTACGGCCTACGCTGACCCGGCCACGATTGACCGCGCCAAAAAAACGGAGCCGGATGGTTTTCTGGTCAAGCCTTTTGATGAGAAGAGCCTGCGCTCGGCCATCGAGATAGCCCTGTACAAGCACGACAGCAACCACAAAGACAACAGGCATAACAACGGCGCCAGCCTTAACCCGAAGGATAAGGAGGTGAACGCCGACTATATTTTTGTGAAGGTAAAGCACCGCATCATAAAGGTGCATTACAGCGATATTTTGTGGGTAGAGGCCTATGACAACTACTCCTTTATCGTGACTGCCGACCAGAAATACCTGGTAAGCTCTACCCTGAAGGACATGGAGAACAAGCTTCCGTCGCAGAACTTTGTGCGCGTGCACCGCTCCTACATCGCCAACCTGGACAAGATAGAGGCCCTGGAGGAAAACTCGGTGGTGTTCTCGAAAGGCGAGATCCCGATTGGCAAGTCTTACAAAAAGGCCCTGATGTCGCGGTTTAACATTATCTGACGTATGGCCATCGTTCACTGAGGCATACTAATTAACGCTTCTGAAAAAACAAGAGGCCAGCACTTTGCAGTGCTGGCCTCCTTATACTTACAGCCGTTCAGGCTTAGTATCTGTAGTACTCCGGCTTAAACGGACCTTCCACGGTTACGCCAATGTAGGCAGCCTGGTCAGGAGTCAGTTCGTCGAGCTCCACACCGATTTTACCCAGGTGCAGGCGGGCCACTTTCTCATCCAGGTGCTTGGGCAAAGTATAGACCTTGTTCTCGTAAGCATCAGCGTTCGTCCAAAGTTCAATCTGGGCCAGGGTCTGGTTAGAGAAAGAGTTAGACATCACAAACGATGGGTGTCCGGTAGCGCAGCCCAGGTTCACCAGGCGGCCTTCTGCCAGCACAATAACGTCTTTTCCATCGATGTTGTACAGGTCTACCTGCGGCTTTATCTCGTCTTTGGTGTTGCCATAGCTGCTGTTCAGCCAAGCCATGTCGATCTCGTTGTCGAAGTGGCCGATATTACAAACGATGGCCTTGTCCTTCATAGCGCGGAAGTGCTGCTCTGTAATGATATCTTTGTTACCAGTGGCAGTTACTACGATATCAGCCTCTTTTACGGCGTCAGCCATTCTTTTCACGGCAAAGCCGTCCATAGCAGCCTGCAGCGCGCAAATCGGGTCGATTTCGGTAACGATAACACGGGCTCCGGCACCACGCAGCGAGGCAGCAGAACCTTTGCCCACGTCGCCATAACCCGCTACAACAGCCACTTTACCGGCCATCATCACGTCCGTGGCACGGCGAATCGCGTCTACCAAAGACTCTTTACAGCCATACTTGTTATCAAACTTAGACTTGGTAACTGAGTCGTTCACGTTGATGGCAGGCATGGGAAGCGTACCGTTTTTCACGCGCTCGTAGAGGCGGTGCACCCCGGTAGTCGTCTCTTCAGACAGCCCTTTGATACCGGAAGCCAGTTCCGGATACTTGTCCAGCACCATGTTGGTCAGGTCGCCACCGTCGTCGAGGATCATGTTGAGCGGCTTGCGGTCTTCCCCGAAGAAAAGCGTCTGCTCGATGCACCAGTCAAACTCCTCGGCCGTCATGCCTTTCCAGGCGTAAACCGAGATACCGGCAGCGGCAATAGCGGCAGCGGCGTGGTCCTGGGTAGAGAAAATGTTGCAGGAAGACCAGGTAACCTCAGCACCCAGCTCCACCAGCGTTTCAATAAGAACAGCCGTCTGGATGGTCATGTGCAGACAGCCGGCAATGCGCGCACCAGCCAGCGGCTTGCTTGGGCCATACTCCTCGCGGATGGCCATCAGACCCGGCATCTCGGCCTCAGCCAGCCTAATTTCTTTGCGGCCCCACTCAGCCAGCGCTATATCTTTAACTTTATACTTCAGATACGTCTCAACCATTTTTTCTTCTTTTTTCTGATAAAACACAAAATTACGCAATTTGTTGCATTCCATCAAGATTAGCTGGTCTACTGTGGCTAATAAACGGTGAGTATAAAAAAACAGCGCCCACCAAAGGATGGCGGGCGCTGCAGCTACGGGTAAAGGAGTTATTCTTCGTTCACGATAACTTGTGCCCCGAGTGTGTTGGTGTTACCCTCTGGTGGGCTCAGGAAGCCACGGGCAAACACCGTGTAGATATCACCGCTTCTCAGCTCTACGTTCGGGATGGTGAGCACTGCCGTAGTGCTACCGGCCGGGCGAACTTCCAGCGTATAAGTCCCCGCACTGACAGGCGTAAAGGGAGTAGCCGATTTAAACGCACTATTGCTGAACAGCACCGGGCCACCCTGCACGGCAATGTCAACGGCAGGCGCATCCGGAGAGAGGTGCACAAAACGCACATGCGACATACCGCTGGCCGGGTCGGTCAAATCGTCTTCCAGCACCAGCGCTTCGATGTTATCCAGCGTGTTGATGGCGAACACAGTATAATCCTTGTCGCGCTGCAGGTTAAGGTCCGCATCGATGACGGTGGTGGCGGTGCCCGCCGCATTTACCTTTATGTTCTGCGTGCCGGCCGGCAACTCCAGATACTCCGTGTTGTTGGGGAAGGTAAGGGGAGAGTTGTTCACTTTCACGTCATTAACCAGCAGGTCCACGCCAGGAGCATCCGGCGAAGCATGCACAACCATCACTTCCGCCTCCTCTACCAGGTCCACTCCGTCGTCATCGTCATCGCATCCTGCCAGGAACAATGCGGGCACCACAGCCAGCACTGCCATTCTTTTCATCCAATACTTCATAGCTCATTCAGAAATTAAAGTTTAATAAATTGATTGTTTTATACTTCCTTTAACTGCCGTGGCGATATTTTGTTTAACAAAAATGTAAAAACATTAAACAAATTAGTGTGCCGCCTCTTTTTTTTAATCAATATCTTTGCAGCAGCCCATACAAAACCGCCATGCGTACATTTACACCCGAGGAGCAGGACTTTATACTTCGGCACCAGCAGCACGACGTAGCCCAGCTGATGCTGCAGGCCAGCCGCTATCCGCAGTTGCCGGTGCAGGAGCTGGTGCAGCAGATTAAAGCGCGGCAGAAGGCTGTCCAGAAGTTGCCTACCTGGGTGCAGCACCCGCAGGCGGTGTTCCCGGTGGCGCTGTCGGTGGAGCAGAGTTCTTCGGAGGAAACGGCGGCATATAAGGCCAGCCTGGTGCGCGGTAAATTACTGGTTGACCTGACCGGCGGCTTTGGGGTGGACAGTTTATACTTTGCCCGCAGCTTTGCGCAGGTGGTACACGTGGAACAGAACCAGGAGCTGCAGGAGGTGGCCAGGTATAACTTCGGTCTGCTGGGCGCTGCGAACATCCAAAGTATAAACACCACGGCCGAGGACTTTCTGCAAACGATGGAGGGCAAGGCCGATGTTTTATACTTAGACCCCGCCCGCCGCGGCCACCACGAGCAGAAGCTGCACCTGCTGCAGGACTGCGAGCCGGATGTGCTGCACCTGCTGCCGCTGCTCTTCCAGAAGGCCGACGCTATACTTTTGAAAACCTCGCCCATGCTCGACATTGAGCAGGCCCTGCAGGAACTGGCCCAGGTGGTGCAGGTGTGGGTGGTGGCGCTGCAGAACGAGGTGAAGGAAGTTTTATACCTGCTCCAGCCCGCAGCCCCCGCCCCTGCCGATGTGCCCCGCACGGCCGTAAACCTGCTGCCCAACGCCGCGCCGCAGTTGCTTACTTTCACCCGTGCTCAGGAGGAGGCTGCCAATCCCATTTATGCCGACCCGCTGGCATATGTGTATGAGCCGAACGCTGCCATCCTGAAGGCAGGGGCTTACCGTTTTCTGGGCCAGCACCTGCAGCTAAGCAAGCTGCACCCCAACAGCCACCTCTATACTTCGGCGCAGCTGCTGCCCCATTTCCCGGGCCGCAGCTTCAGGTGCCTTGACGTGAGCCGCTACAACAAAAAGGAACTGCTCAAACACCTGCCGGAGAAGAAGGCCAACATCACGGTGCGCAACTTCCCGGAGTCGGTGGCGGATATCCGCAGGAAGACTGGCATTAAAGAGGGTGGCCATACCTACCTTTTCTTCACGACCGACAGGCATCAGAAGCCGGTCGTGCTCATCTGCGGGAAAGTATAACTGCCGTTCTCAGCCCGAACAAAGTATAAAAGTATAGCTGCTTCAGGCCGGGGTTTATACTTTGTATCCGTTTCCCGCACGTGCCATCGGACCGGTAACCCCACAGTGTACGGGAGCCATGGTGCCCGCCAGAACTAACTCTCAAAGCGCCAGCAATATCCCCAACAGCCGCCCCGAAACAGACACCGGTAACAAAAGACGCACTCAGGAGTTGTAACATAACATACACAGCAAACCGCCGTACACCTCTAGAACGGCTATGGCTGTAAGGTTTTTATGTTTCACCAATAATCTACTGAAAACGAATGAAAGACCAGAAAAAGAGAAGCTGGGAGTTCCACGGCTTTGCAAGCAACCCTGAAAAGTCATTTGAGGCAGGCAAAAAAGGCAACCGCCTGGCCATCGAAAACTCCATTAGGAACAGCAACAACAGCCCGAATAACCCGATGGCCGAAAACCGCACCGCCTCTAAAACCAGCAACCAGAACAAGCCTGCACAAGGTAAAGGCTGGCAAAGTGTAAAAGCAGGCTCCAAAGAGGCAGGCCGCAAAAACGAGCGCACAGCCGAGGAATAGCCCGAACAACTTAACCTATGAAAACCATGAAGAATCAGGATAAAAACAAGCAGAGCGATCTGACCGACAAAAACAAAAGCGGCAAGAAAGATACTGGCAACAGCCTGGACCGCGACATTACTGACAGCAAGCAGACCGGCAGAACGCCTCAGGCCCGCACTGACAACGAGCAGGATAGCGAAAGCAACAAGCGCAAGCGCTAATCGCGAAGTTTAAAGTTTAGGAAAACAGCCACAGCACCTTATGCTGTGGCTGTTTTGCGTTACGCTTCTTTGTAAATCTTCGTACTTTACCCGTATACGTTCCATGACCATGACAAAAACGCTCCCGACGCTCCTGCTCCTGTGGCTGTGCTCGCTTTCGGCCCTTGCCCAGGCTGCCTCCGAGAAGGTGGTGGGCTTTCTGCTGCACGCCCCCGGCCTGCCCGACACGGCACAGGTATACATTACCGGCAACGCCCCCGCGCTGGGCAACTGGAGCCCTGGCAAAGTACAGATGGAGCGCACCGGTCCCGATACCTGGCAGAAGGAGATAGTGCTGCTGGAGCCGATGCTGCTGGAGTATAAGTATACCTTGGGCAGTTGGGAGCAGGAAGCCGCCGACAGTACCGGAAGCCCCCTCCGCAACTTTACCGTGAAGGTGGAGAGCAGCCTGCAGGTAAAGAACAAGGTAACCAACTGGCGCAGCGGCGACAGCAAGGAACCGGTGAAAGGCGGCGTGACGGGCGAACTGGTTTACCACGAAAAGGTGGGCAAAAGCGCCCTCATCCCGCCCCGCGACCTGGTGGTGTGGCTCCCTCCCAATTATGAACAGGACAAGAAAAAGCACTACCCGGTACTCTACCTGCACGACGGCCAGAACCTCTTCGACCCCAATACCAGTTCCTTCGGGGTGGATTGGCGCGTGGATGAAACCGCCGACAGCCTCATCCGCAATAAAACCATAGAGCCGATCATTATTGTAGGCATCAACAATACACCGGACCGCATGCAGGAGTACACCCCCGGCGAGAAAGGGGCCGCTTACATGGATTATGTGGTAAACACGGTAAAGCCCTTTATCGACAGCACTTACCGCACCAGGCCGGGCGCAAAGTATACGGCCACCGGCGGCTCCTCGGCAGGCGGCACCATTGCCTTTATGCTGGCCTGGGAGCACCCGGAGATTTTCTCCAAAGCCATCTGCATGTCACCGGCCTTTAAAATTCAGGATATCGACTACGTGGACGATGTGCAGGCTTACAAGGGGAAAAAGAAGCCGGTATACTTCTACATCGATAACGGCGGCGTGGAGCTGGAGGAGCAGCTGCAGCCGGGCATAGACGAGATGCTGCAAACCCTGAAGCAGAAAGGCTACCGCGAGGGCAAAGACTATACCTGGGTGAAGGATGACAAAGCCAAGCACTTCGAGTCGGCGTGGGGCAAGCGCATGCCGCAGGCGCTGCAGCTGCTGTTCCCGGCAAAATAGGCCATGCCGCTACCCTAAAATTTAGCACTCTCTTAATATGGGCAGCTTTTACGGTTGCCCATTAATGGTTAAATTGCTTCTCCCCTTACGCTGAAAAAGCTTTGGGAAGAAATGAATGCAAAGGCAATGTTTGAGATCCGATACCTGCACGAAACTCCCGAGCACTTCGACACTGTAGCCGACTGGATTTACCAGCAGTGGTGGCAGAAGCCCGGCAACACCGCAGAGGTGGTGCGGGTGCCGCTGCGCGAACACCTGCAGGCGCAGCCCTTGCCCACTGCCTTTGTGGCGCTAGATGCCGAAAAACCAATAGGCTCTGTGCTGCTGATAGAAAGCGACGGCGTGGATGCCCTGCCCGACCTGAGGCCCTGGCTGGCCGCCCTCTACGTGCTGCCAACCTACCGCGGCCAAGGTGTGGGCAAGCAACTGGTGCAGGCCCTGGAGCAGCACGCCCTGCAGGTAGGCTTCACCGACCTGTACCTGGTCGCCACCGACAGGGTGAGCTTTTATTATGAGTTGGGCTGGCGGGTGTACACTAAACTGGTAGGCAAAAACGGAATTACCATCATGCACAAAAGTATGGCTGCCGCCTCTGCGTAAGGCCAACAGGAAGTATAAAACAGTCGTTTGTGCTGAAGTATAGATTGTAGGATATAAAGCGTTATCTAAATCCTTCTTATACTTTCTTTCTACTGTTTACCCATACAGGTTTATGCTGCAAAAAATCTTACGCACTGATAATGCCCGCACAACGATTCTAATCCGACTGATGGTGGGTGTCGTGTTTTTGTCGGAAGGCATCCAAAAGTTTCTGTTTCCAGACGTCCGCGGCGCGGGGCGCTTTGAGAAGATTGGCCTGCCCTCGCCTGAGTTTCTGGGCACTTTGGTGGGCTTTGTAGAGACCAATTGCGGCGCTTTGCTTATACTTGGGTTCTTTACCCGCCTGGCCAGCATACCGCTAATTATCATTATGCTGGTGGCCCTGGGCACCACCAAGCTGGAGATTCTGGCAAACGAGGGCCTCTGGGAAATGCTGCATGCCTTCCGCACAGACTGGGCAATGCTGCTAGGCAGTATTTTTCTGCTGATAAAAGGCGGCGGCTATGGGTCTGTGGATAAAAAACTGATGAATGAAAGCTAAAAACGGAGAACTGAAGGAGGTTGGCAAACTTTTCCTGAAGCTCGGCACGATAGCGTTCGGTGGTCCGGCCGCGCACATCGCCATGATGGAGGACGAAGTGGTAAAGAAGCGCAAATGGATGACGCACGAGCACTTCCTGGATCTGGTAGGCGCTACCAACCTTATCCCCGGCCCCAACTCCACCGAAATGACCATGCACTGCGGCCACGAGCGCGCCGGCTGGAAAGGCCTGGTGGTGGCGGGCGCCGCCTTTATACTTCCGGCGGTGCTGATTACGATGGTGTTTGCCTGGCTTTACAGCAAGTATGGGCAGCTGCCCGCGGTGGAGCCTTATATTTACGGCATCAAGCCGGCCGTTATTGCCATCATTTTTTCCGCCCTGATCAGCCTCGGCCAGAAAGCGCTGAAAAGTACAGAGCTCTGGATTCTTGGCATCTTAACCGCCGCGGCTGCGCTGCTTGGGGTAAATGAGATTCTGGCGCTCTTCGGCTGCGGCTTTGCCGGGCTGCTGCTCTACCTCATCCGGAACCGCGCTACAACCGCCAATGGCTTCGCCCCGCTCCTCCTCTTGCAGGCGCCGTTGCTGGCAGTTCAGAGCAGTAATCTCAAAATCTGGCTCAGCTTTCTGAAGGTAGGTGCCCTGCTCTATGGCAGCGGCTATGTACTGTTTGCTTTTCTGGATGCGGAGTTAGTAGCCAAAGGCCTGCTGACACGGCAGGAGCTGATTGACGCCGTGGCCGTGGGGCAGTTCACGCCAGGGCCAGTGCTCTCTACTGCGACGTTTGTGGGTTGGCAGCTGAATGGATTCTGGGGCGCAGTGGCCGCCACCGTGGGTATTTTCCTGCCTTCCTTTGTTTTTGTAGCCCTCCTGAACCCGCTCATCCCCAAACTGCGAAAGAGCAAAGCCATGTCCGCCTTTCTGGATGCCATCAACGTGGCCGCCGTCGCTGTTATCCTTGCCGTCGCCGTCGAGATGAGCCGCGACACCCTCACCGACTGGCGCACTGCCCTCATTGCTGTTATCAGTTTTATCGTAGTTTTTAAGTTCAAGAAGCTGAACAGCGCCTTTATTGTAATCGGCGGGGCTGTACTTGGTTTTTTGCTGACGCTGGTGTAAACCCCACCCCGGCCCTCCCCTAAGAACAGGGGTGGGAGTTTAGCAGTCTCGGGTTCAACCACCCCTACCCCTCCTTGGCTAAGGCGGGGAGTCTGTGATTACTATTCCTAAGGTATAAGTTTCGTAGTTGCGGATATTGCGCGGACAGGTCGCGACCTGTCCCTACAGCTGTAAACCCACCCCTAGCCCCTCCGAGGAGGGGAATTATACTTGCTACTCACTATGTCATCTCGAACGTAGTGAGAGATCTATCTGGAATTTAAATCAGATCTCTCCCAAAGGTCGAGATGACAGCAAGGGCAGCAGCTATTGATTCTGTTCCCAGCCTTTGGGTTGAGCGCCTCGAGAGGTTCCGGTGACGAGCGGCAGCGAGGCATTGCGACGCAGGAGCAAAGGAAGCGAAAGCAGCGCAATGCCCGAAGGCGAGCCCTCTCGGGCTTGAGAGCACCAAAGTATAAATGCAACTGTAGGTATGTGGGGCTGGAGGATGAACGGCAGCTAGTAAGAATAGCTTGTGTCAAGTTGCGGGAAGCAGTGGCTATGGAAGTATAAGTATGGTCAACGCGGACTTGGAAGTCCGCAGCAGAATGGTTTCGGACATGGATGTCCGAAACAGCGGAAAATGTTTAAACTGGCAAGTATAAAGTATAGCCGAAGCAAGTATGGCTTTTCAAGCCAGTCAAGTTACAAACCTGACCTCATCGTAGGACACAAGTCTGAAGCCTTGCGCCAGAAATTGCATCTCATTTCTTCCTACTCACCCATTTATTCCCCTTTACCCAAAACCGCCAGGGCAGCAGGGCGTCCTCCCCGGCATAGTCTACCCCGATGCGGGGGCCGGCAGCTATACTTTCTTCTGGCAGCACTAGCCCCTTATCCTCTATCCAGATGGTGTCACCCGTCAGGTCGGCGCCGTAGAGTTTCCGGTCTATCCCCAGGGCTATACTTAGCACACCCGGACCGGCTGTTAAATTCGGTTTTATACTTTGAAAGCCGCGGCGCAGCAGCATTTCCTCCACTCCTACTTCCGGCTCAATGGCCCGCACCAGCACGGCATCGGCCTTGTCTTGCTCGTTGGTGATGATGTTGAACAGGTGGTAAATGCCGTAGATGAGGTACACGTAAGCCACGCCGCCTTCGCTGTACATGATTTCGGTGCGGGCAGTGCGGCGGTTGAGGTGGGCATGGCAGGCGCGGTCGTTCTGCCCCGAGTAGGCCTCGGTCTCCACAATCATCCCGCCGGTCAGCATGCCATCTACACAAGTATAAAGGTACTTGCCCAGCAGCTCCTGCGCCAGCTGCACTACATCAGGCCGGGTATAGAATTCTTTCGGAAGCTTCAAGGTTAGTGATTCGTTATTCGTTGTTGGGGTACGTGCTCTTAGAAGCAGAGTTAACCGCCATGATAAATGTTAACTGATAAATGAAAAATGTTCCCTACCTTTGCCTTCAGATTGGTGGCTGTAGAATTATCGTTCTATGGCCTTAAAAGGGAAGCAGGTGTGAGTCCTGCGCTGTTCCCGCAACTGTCATCTTCTTAAAAAGGGTTAGCCAACACCTTAGCCACTGTGCCGCTCGCGCTGCATGGGAAGGCGCGCTAACTGAAGAGAGCCAGGAGACCTGCCAGTCCGACACTGATTTTGTCGTATGCTTTCGGGTAAAAAGCTGCACGGCCACCGCCATACTTTATCGCGTTTGCTGTTCCTGCCTTTGCCCCTACTAGCATGCTTCGGGATGTAAGCAACGTTTGTTTTGGTAAGATTCTCCTTTCTGAAAGTATGGCTCTGCGCATGCCTCGGCAGCGTGCCTGTCGCGGCGATGGCGCAGCAGGATACCACGCAGCACCAGTTGCGCACCGTGGAGGTATTTGGCAAACCCGCCGAAGTATACGCTGCGGGCAGCCGTGTGGTGCAGCTCGACAGCGCCTTCCTGAGCACCTATAGCTCCGGCTCCCTGGCTGAAGCGCTGCAGGCCCGCACGCCCTTATACTTTAAAACCTACGGAGCCAGCGGAAGCTCTACGGTGGCGTTTCGTGGCACCAACGCCTCCCAAACGGCCGTGCTCTGGAACGGGCTCCACATCGCCTCTCCTACTTTGGGTCAAGCTGATTTCTCTGTCCTGCCCTTGAGCGGTATCGGGGAGGTGGCGGTGCAACATGGCGCGGCAGCGGCAACTTATGGCAGCGGGGCCATAGGCGGGGCGGTGCTTCTCAACTCTCCCAAGTATAACTCCGAAGGTTTGGGCGGTGATGTGAAGCTGGAGGCAGGCAGCTTTGGCCGTTACTTTGGCAGCGGCAGCCTGGGCTACGGCAGCAAGAACTTCAGCTATAGCTTCAGCGCCTACGAACATTTGGCCGAGAACAACTTCAAGTATAAAGACCTGAGCCGCTTTGGCACCCCGGAAGTACGGCAGGAACACGCGCAGGTGCAGCAGCATGGGCTCACGCAGGACCTGAACTGGCACATCTCCCCCAGCACCGCGCTAAGCCTGCATGGCTGGTATACTTTCTCGGACCGGGAGTTGCAACCGGCCATGGGCTCTGTGAATACCAACGCCCGGCAGCTGGACGAAAGCCTGCGCCTGATGGCGGGCCTGCAGCACCAAAGCCAGTTGGGGCAAACTGATGTGAAACTCGCTTACTTCAACGACCTGCTGCACTATACCGACAACAGCACCGACTCTGAGGCGGATGTGGATACCTACCAGCTGCAGGCGGAGCAGACCTATACCCATGGCGATCGGTGGAGCCTACGTGGCGGAGTCAATTTACAGCACTTTGTGGCAAGGAACGATGGCTACGCCAGTGAGCAAGAGGAAAGCCGCGCGTCCCTGTTCGCTCTTTTCCGTTACGACCCGGTGCAGCCGCTGCAACTCACCCTGAACCTGCGCCAAGCGTTGGTAGACAACTATAACCCGCCACTTACGCCGGCACTAGGCTTTAACTGGAAGTTCCTGAACAGCAACCAGCATCAGGTATCGCTGAAAGGCAATGCCAGCGGCAGTTACCGGGTGCCTACCCTGAACGACCGCTTCTGGGCGGGCGCCGGCAACCCAGACCTCAAACCAGAGCAGGGTTGGAATTACGAACTCGGCCTTCGCTACGTGCTCGTGCAAGGCAGCACTTTCCTGCTGGAAACGGAGGCAACCGGCTACTACATGCTCATCGACGATTGGATTCAGTGGGCCCCCAACCACACCGGCCTCTGGCGCCCGACCAACCTGCAGAAGGTAGAGAGCAAGGGCTTTGAACTCAGCACGACTGCGACCGCTGCGCTCGGCGAGGTCAGGCTCAGCTCCACGGCAGGCTATACCTATACTTCGTCGGTTCAGGCCAAGGTATACGAGGGCAGCGGAAGCGACAAAGGCAAGCAGCTCATGTACGTGCCGCGCCACAAGGCCATCTTGGCTGCGGAGGCAAAGTATAAAAACTGGAGCCTGCTGGGCAACCTGAACTACACCGGCCTGCGCTACACGTCCAACTCCGAAACCAGCCACCTCGACAGTTTTATACTTCTGAACCTGGCCCTGAGCCGGAAGCTGCAGCTGGGGCCAAACACGCTGCTGCTCACACTCCGCTCCGACAACCTGACCAATGCCGCCTACCAGACCATGGCGTACCGCGCCATGCCGCCACGCGGTTATACGTTTAGCTTACGCTTTATCATTCCATAAAATCATACTTTAAAATCATAATGAAGAAACTCAACTTTTTCCGCAGCTTTTTCCTGGCTGCCACGCTTGCCATTACCTCCATTGGCTTTACCAGCTGCGACGACAAGGATAATGTAGAACCGGAGCTGCCTATCGAGGTGCGGGGGGCATTTGACCAGAAGGGCGTGTTTATACTGAACGAAGGCAACTTTAGGAATACCAATGCCTCCGTTTCCTTCATGAGCGATAGCGCCGGCCACTCGGTTGCCAACCACATCTTCAGCAAAGCCAACGCAGAAAGGCCGCTGGGCGACGTGCTGCTGGACCTGGACCTGGTGGAGGACCGCGCTTACCTAACAGTAAACAACAGCAACAAGATGGAGGTGGTAAACGCCTATACTTTCAAAACTGAGGCGGTGCTGGAAAACCTGAAGCAGCCCCGCTACTTCACAGCCCTGAATGCCGATAAAGGATATGTAACTGAGTGGGTTGTATATGGTGAGCCGGGCCAGGTATCCGTTATCGACCTGAAAACGATGAAGGTAACCAAAAGCATACCGGTGGGCATTCAGCCGGAGGAGCTTATACTTGCCGGCGGCAAACTGTATGTAGCTAACAGCGGGGAGAACACCCTTACAATAATCAACCCAGCCACAGACGCGGTAGAGGGTACCATCACCGTTTCTGATTCTCCAACCGACCTGGTGCTGGACCGCAACCAAAACCTCTGGGTGCTGAGTGCGGGCAAAGTGGTTTACAATGCAGACTGGACAGCGATAGACTATACGCTGACAACTGCAGGGGCTCTGAGCAAGGTGACGCCAGCCACGCAGAAGGTGCAGACTTTTACCTTCGACAGCAACAGAACCATGCCTGCGAACCTGGTTATCAACGGAAGCGGCGATAAGTTATACTTTATCTATGACGGCAAAACCTTCGTGCAGGACATCAATGCCTCCGGCCTGAGCAGCACTGTGTTCATCAACAGCGGTTTCCATGGCCTGGGCGTAGATCCCGAGACAGGCCATATCTACGCCGGAGACCATAACAACTGGACCGGAGACGGCACGGTGCATGTATACAGCCCGGATGGCAAGCCGGTAAGCAACTTTAAAGTAGGGATTGGGCCTCGTGGCTTCGTGTTTAACTAAAACCACTTAGCTTACAAAGTATAAAGCCAGCCTTACCCTTACCGGGACAGGCTGGCTTTATACTTTGATACTTTAAAACAGACTACTACTGGTCATTTACGTCGTCGCGGTCTGTGCCATCGCTTTTTCCGTCGCCGGCATGCACGGCTGAGCCTTCTTCGGTGCGCTCGTAGTGCTGCTCCATGCTGTCGCGCTCGGCTTCATTCTCGTCTTTAGCGTCACTGCCCACCATGCTTCCCTCGTCGTGGTGTTCGCTGTCTTCCACATTGGTATCTCCAGGCTGGGTGCCTGTGTCGCAGGCCGAGAAGCCAAAAGTAGCTACGGCTGTCGCCAGTAGCGCAAAAAAAGCAGTCCTTATCTTTCGTGTATTCATTATCCTGATTCCTTTCCGGTTAAACATACTTGCCAGGGGCCTTTATACTTTGCCCCGGCCTTAAACGTGTACGTTGCGGCGCATTTTAATGTTGAAAACCGCACCGGCAGGCAGCATTGCCCGTACATGAGCACATAACCACACTTTTACCTGCCATGCAAGAGCAAAAGCCAAACCACCCGCCCCGGGAAACTACCAAAGACGACTCCTCTGATGTGGAGAAAGTAAGACAGGACAAGCAGGGCCCACCGCCCGAGCCAAAGCCTGAGTCGGCGAGTGACAAATCCGATGAAGAGGACGAGGAAGCAGAAAAAGGCCACTCCTGATTTTTTTATCTCCTGGTCTGCCGTCTATCTTTGGGCCTACAGAAAGTATAACTATGGCAAAGCCCCTCCTGAAACCACACCTGCGCCGCAAGCTGCTGCTTATCGGACTTATCAGCCTGCTGCTGGCTTCGGCGCTGGAGCTGTACGCCTTTGGCCTGAACGCGGACTTCCCGCTCCAGCTGTTGCGCAGCTTTTTTGTGCTGTTTCTGATGATTTCGTTAACGGTGCTGGTCATTGTGCCGGGAGTTAGCAAGGCGGTGGATAAGGTGCTAAAGTAGCCTGTTCGAAAACCTCTTTTAGATTTATACTTCGTGCGGCCGTTCGGCTCCAAAACACAAGCGCCCGTGCTATGGCACAGGCGCTTGGTAAGTATAGGGGTTAGTTGGTACGGGTGCCAAAAATTTAGTTATAGTTGCCTGCTGCCAGGTGTGCAGCCGAGTCGAGTTGCAGCTGCATCATCCCCGCCTTAAATACCTGCCTTTCATACCCACCTGTTGTGTAGGCGCCTCTTCCCTCAGCTGCCTCCAGGGCGTGGTACAAACAGCAATCGACGTACCTGCCAGCCGCGGCCAGTGCCTTCTTTGGGTTTTCCTGCTGCTTTGCCACAGGGGTTTGGCGGCTTACTCTTTCCTGCCAGTTCATGGCAAGTATAGCCAGTACCAACAGCAGTATCGTCAGTACCATCTGCAGGCTTTTTTGTGTGCTCATCATGAAGGGTGTAGGCATAGTGGCAGCGCGTTATAAGTCCCTCAGCAACAATTTCTTTTCTCAGAACAAATATAAAAGCCGGAATATTAAATACAAAATAAATTATATAAATTATTTTTAAAATATAATGATTAATTAATACTGATGTGCTGCTTACCCTGCTTTCTATACTTAGGTGAACCACAAGGCCCGCCTGCGCTGTTAACGCTGAAAGTGTGCGCTATTATCCATACTTTTGTGTTTTGGCTGATTAGCCGCCATACTCTTATATTTTAAGCCCGTTTATACTTTGGAGAAGAAGCCGACCATCCTGCTCATCACGCCGCCCCTCACGCAACTGAACACCCCCTACCCTGCCACCGCTTACCTGAAAGGTTTTTTAAAAGGCCGTGGCTACGAAGTGGTGCAGGCCGATATGGGCATCGAGTTGGTGCTGCGCATGTTCTCCCGCAAAGGGCTTCAGCGTATTTTTGAGGCTATTGAGCAGGGCGGTTACGATCTTTCCGACAACAGCCTGCGCATCCTGCACCTCAAGCGCGATTACCTGAACACCATCGAGCCCGTCATCCGCTTTCTGCAGAACAAGGACCATACGCTGGCCCAGCAAATCAGCTACAGCCGTTTTCTGCCCGAGGCCTCGCGCTTCGACCAGGTGGAGGACATCGACTGGGCTTTCGGAAGTATGGGCATTACCGACAGGGCACGTTACCTGGCCACTTTATACTTAGAGGACCTCGGCGACCTGATCAAGGAAACTATTTCGCCATACTTTGCCTTCAGCCGCTACGCCGAGAAACTGGCTTTGTCGGCCACCTCGTTCGACCCGCTGGAGGAGGCGCTGCAGGAGGCCCCAAGCCTCGTGGACCTTATGTTACTGGAGCTGCTGGAAGAGCACCTGCAGGCCGCGCAGCCCGATGTGGTGGGCTTCTCGATTCCTTTCCCGGGCAACCTGTACGGTGGCCTGCGTATGGCAAAGTATATCAAGGAGAAGGACCCAAGTATAAAAACAGCCATGGGCGGTGGCTACCCCAATACCGAGCTGCGCAGTCTGCGTGAGCCGCGCCTGTTTAAGTATATCGATTTCGTGACGCTGGACGATGGCGAGGGGCCGTGGCTGAAACTGCTGGAGCACCTGCAGGGGCAGCGCGAAGCCGAGCAGCTGCAGCGCACATTTATACTTGCCGATGGCAAGGTGAAGTATATGAACGGCTCCACCGATGCCGATATTCCGCATACCGAGGTAGGCACGCCAGACTACAGCGATTTGCCTCTGCAGGACTACTTGTCGGTGATTGACGTGATAAACCCTATGCACCGCCTCTGGAGCGACGGCCGCTGGAACAAGCTCACCATCGCGCACGGCTGCTACTGGAAACGCTGCTCCTTCTGCGACGTGACCCTGGACTATATCAACCGCTACGATGTGGCACCTGCCACCTTGCTGGTGGACCGCATCGAACAAATCATCGCTCAGACCGGGCAAACCGGCTTCCATTTTGTAGACGAGGCCGCGCCGCCTGCCCCGCTCCGCGACATGGCTATCGAGCTTATCCGCCGTGGCGTGAAAATCAGCTGGTGGGGGAACATCCGCTTCGAGAAGACCTTTACGCCTGACCTGTGCCGCCTGCTGGCCGCCTCGGGTTGTATTGCCGTGTCGGGTGGCTTGGAGGTGGCTTCTGACCGCTTGCTGCAGCTCATGGCGAAGGGCGTCAGTATAGAGCAGGTGGCCCGCGTAACCGATAGCTTTACGCAAGCCGGCATCATGGTGCATGCCTACCTCATGTATGGCTTCCCGACGCAGACGGCCCAGGAAACCATTGACTCGCTGGAGGTGGTACGGCAGCTGTTCGAAACCGGCGTGATTCAGTCCGGTTACTGGCATCGCTTCAGCATGACGGCGCACAGCCCCATTGGTAAGCACCCCGAGAAGTATGGCGTGGTAAAGGTTGGTCCGCCAGAAGGCAATTTTGCCAACAACGACCTCTGGCACGACGACCCGAAAGGCACCGACCACAGCATGTTTGGCGAGGGACTGAGTAAGGCGCTCTATAACTACATGCACGGCATTGGCCTGGAGGAGCCGCTTTCGTTCTGGTTTGATTTTAAAGTGCCGCGCACGACTGAGAGCCCGAACCTCATTGCCGAAGCCATCTCCGCCCCGCACCGCCCCGACAGCACCCGCCCCAACGCGCGCGTACTCTGGCTAGGCAACACGCCGGCCATCGATTTTACCATGATCGCCAAGAAAGGCCAGACGATTGAGCGCTGCCTGCTCACCTTCTTCGAGAAAGGCGAGGATTTTGAAGTGAAGACCACCGCTACTATTGGCCAGTGGCTGTTCGAGGTGCTGCAGAAAGCAACGCCGGATAGCCCGGAGGCCGTAACACTGAAGCAACTGGAGGCAAGCTTTCCGGCCGAGGCACACCTGAGCTTCGCTGAGTTCCTCAGCTCGCCGAGCTGGTTTGATTTGCGGGAGAAGGGGCTGTTGTTGCTGTAGGGAAAGTATACTGGAGTTAATAACAAGACCAGGCCTTGCTTAATTGCTTGAACAGTTCCTGTTTTCCCTCAACCTTTCTATAGCTTCTGCCACTTAGGCAAGGCTCTTTGATTTTAGCTTGCTGCCTTCAATCAGTAACGCATCTCTATTTTCCTTGCATGAACTACTAATACACTGGGAGATATTTCTATTTCTGAAATAGCGTCCCATTCTATTCTCTTTGAGGTCTTAAGGTTAGTTATTACTTGCTGATTTTATAAGGTATACATCCGTCGACTCGTTGACTGCAACTAGCGCCATTACGCCAGCAAGAAGGAGCATATTCGCGATAAGGTGAATTCCGCTCAGGTTATTCAGAGCCATTACAGCAAGCACCGCCCAGGTCATCATGGCCAGGATCCAATCATTTTTTTTCAGGACAAAGATGTCTTGGCTATTCTGCTTGATTATCCGTCTTAAGTATAAATATCTGCCCATCAGATAAGCTGGAAAAAGAGACAAGAAAATGGTTTGCATAGGCCCTTTTTCAACATCGAAATAGTTGACAATAGCAATCGCCAGAATCACTAAGGACAGTTTGAAAATGGTTTCTAGGTTCATGATTCTCAAAAGTAGCAAACAGCTTATGCATTAAGTGAGCAAGACATAGCCAAAACTTCCTCGCCAGGCAAACTCATTCTTACCGGTACTGCGCCCAGTCAATGTTGCTCATCAGATAGAAGGAGAATATCATGTTGCCTAGAATCAGTAATACAAGCAAGAACACAAGCACTGCACCTATTCTGTTTTTATGCTTAGGCCATTTGTCAAACTCCCTGAAATATTTTTTCCATGGCCTTTTATGCTCCAGGATATAGTAGTTTAGCCCGGTTAATAAAAAGACTACAATACATAGAGCAGGAGCTAGCAGCTGGTTGGGGATTAAATCATACTTGGTATATACTTTATAGTAAACTATAAGCGATAAAAGCAGCCAGATTTGAAGGACTTTGATAGAAAAACTGGCTCTCCAGTGCGCTCCCCGGTTAGCTACCCAAAACAAATCTGAAGTATAATACCTATAGAGCCTGTAATACAAATAAAAGAAGGCTTCTCTGATTGACATCTTCTGAAGGACCTAAATATGCCGGGTTAAAGTATAAAGTACTATGCGTTCACATAAAGAAGCTATAGCCAAGCTATAAGAATTATAATATATAAATTCCCTGCTATTGTTGGTACCATCCCCAACAATTTATACTTCTAAAATGGCTTCACTAGCCCGCGCACATATATTAACAGGGCACCTACAGCAGCTTCACTTCCCGGATGACTCTGGCATCCTTTGACATATTTGGAAAACTAGTATGCTCTAGACCTTGCCGCTATCCTAAAAAAACCTAACCAAAGTCATCTCTGCAGGTAACCAAAATCATATTTCCTTAAGTGTTTGTGTAGCAATATTGTAAGACACAACACATCCAAAATTGAAGTATATGAAAAGAATCTTACCCATGGCCGTGGTCTTAGCCGCAGGCGCTATGCTGGCCGCTTGTAATTCGTCGGAGCAGCAGGCTACCACCAACGAAGTGCACCACGAGGCGCCGGCCACCGCAGGCCAGTCGGCCGTGCAGGACGACGAATCGCAGAAGAACGTGGTGCAGGTAGCCGCCTCCTCCCCCGACCATACCACGCTGGTGACAGCCGTGCAAAAGGCCGAACTGGTAGACGTACTCACCAATGCCGGTCCGTTTACAGTGTTTGCCCCCACCAACGAGGCCTTTGCGCAGCTGCCTGCCGGTACGGTAGAAGGTTTGCTGAAGCCTGAGAAACGCAGCGACCTTCGCAACATCCTGCAGTACCACGTGTATGTGGGCGTGCTGAATGCTGACAGCTTTGTGGATGGCCAGAGCCTGGGCCAGGTAAACGGCGGCCGCGTTACGATGGGCGTGAAAGATGGCAAGGTGACCGTGAACGGGGCTAACATTGTAGCCTCTATCCCTACCTCCAATGGCGTAATCCACGTGATTGACAAGGTGCTGTTGCCGCAATAAGTATAATCAAAGGCTAAGTCCTGCAGGGGCATCCCCGCCATACTTGCAAGTATGGCGGGGACGCCCCTGTTTTTTATGAAAATATTTTCATGCCCATGCAACCTTGCCGGCAAATCCGGAATCATATTATCGGAAGCCGGCAGAAAAGCTGCCAGCTTTCAGACTACTACCTACTACTACCAAATAAAACTATGATGAAAACCTGGCCCTGCCCCTGCGTCCCCACATTGCAGGGGCAGGAACACCAGATTACCCACCGTACCTAACCCTGCTCTATATACATGAAAAGCACCTACAGCCTAGGCCGCAGGTGCTTTTCTGTTTTTATAATTCAGGCTGGGTTTTTATGACTTTCGTGTTAAAGTATAAACCCACCCCCGCCCCTCCCAAGAGGGGAATTCCTGCAAGTGTAATATCATTCCCCTCCTTGGAGGAGTTAGGGTGAGTTAGTCACAACTTAGGTTTTATACTTTCTAACTATAAAGACGCAAAGTATTGCGTCTCTACAACTCCTAAATTCCTAAACTCTCTAACTCCTAAACTCCCCTAGTCCCGTCTGGTCTTGAGCAGTTTGCGCAGTTCGGCCAGCTCGTCCCGATACTTGGCAGCCTGCAGGAAGTCCAGGTCTTTGGCGGCGGCCTCCATCTGCTTCTCGGTTTTCTTGATGAGTTTCTCGAGTTCTTCGCGGCCCATCATCTGTATCACAGGTTCTGCCGCAATCGATACTTCCTCCGGCCCAGCGTACATCTTCACCTCTTTCTTGCGCATGTCAGCCACCGAGGTCTGTTCAAAGATTTCGTCCTTCGACTTCAGCACCGTGCGCGGCGTGATGCCATGCTCCTCGTTGTACGCCATCTGCGTGGCACGGCGACGGTTGGTCTCGTCCATCGCACGTTGCATAGAGCCCGTGATACGGTCGGCGTACATGATAACCTTGCCCTTTTCGTTTCGGGCGGCACGGCCCATGGTCTGTATCAGGGAGCGCTGGTCGCGCAGGAAGCCTTCCTTGTCGGCATCAAGTATAGCCACCAAGCTTACCTCCGGCAAGTCCAGGCCCTCGCGCAGCAGGTTTACACCCACCAGCACGTCAATCTCGCCCAGGCGCAGCTCGCGCAGGATCTCCACCCGATCCAGGGCCTTTACCTCAGAGTGCAGGTATTTCACTTTAATATTGAGTCGCTCCAGGTACTTGGTTAGCTCTTCGGACATGCGCTTGGTAAGCGTGGTCACCAGCACGCGGGCACCTTCTTTTACGCGCTCGTCAATTTCATCGAGCAGGTCGTCTACCTGGTTTGTGCTCGGACGCACCTCTATCTCTGGGTCCAGCAGGCCGGTTGGGCGGATGATCTGCTCTACAATCACACCTTCGGATTTCTGTATCTCATAGTCGCCAGGCGTGGCGCTCACAAACACCACCTGGTGCATCAGGCTCTCAAACTCGTTGAAGGTGAGCGGGCGGTTGTCCATGGCCGCCGGCAAGCGGAAGCCATACTCTACCAGTGCCACCTTGCGCGAGCGGTCGCCGCCCCACATGGCGCGCACCTGCGGCACGGTTACGTGGCTCTCGTCTATCACCATCAGGAAATCGTCCGGGAAATAATCAAGCAGACAGAACGGGCGGGCGCCTGGAGCACGGCGGTCGAAGTAGCGGGAGTAGTTCTCAATGCCGGAGCAGTAGCCCAGCTCCCGGATCATCTCCAGGTCGAACTCGGTGCGCTCTTTGATGCGCTTGGCCTCTACCGGGCGATCCTCCTTCAGGAAATAGTCGTGCTGGGCCACCATGTCGAACTGGATCTCTTTGATAGCCTGGTGCAGCGTGTCCTTGCCGGTCACGAAAAGGTTAGCCGGGTACAGCGTAACCGCTTTCTCGTCCGAGAGCTTCTTACCTGAGACCGGATCGATGCGATGAATGGCCTCCAGCTCGTCGCCGAAGAAGTATAAGCGGTAGGCAAAATCCGCGTAGGCCGGAAAGATGTCCACCGTGTCGCCTTTCACCCGAAATGTTCCACGTGTGAACTCAGCCTCGGTGCGGCTGTAAAGAATCTGCACAAACGTATAAAGCAGGTTATTGCGGCTATAGCGTTGCCCCGGCGCCAGGTAAATCACGTTCTTGCCAAACTCCTCGGGGTTACCGATACCATAAATGCACGACACCGACGCCACCACCACAATATCGCGGCGACCCGAAAGCAAAGCCGAGGTAGTATGCAGGCGCAGCTTTTCAATCTCCTCGTTAATTTGCAGGTCTTTCTCGATAAACACATCCGAGGAGGCGATATAAGCCTCCGGCTGGTAGTAGTCGTAGTAGGAGATGAAGTATTCGACAGCGTTATCCGGAAAGAACTGCTTAAACTCGCCGTACAGCTGCGCGGCCAGGGTTTTGTTGTGGCACAGCACCAGCGTGGGCTTGCCGGTGTTGGCAATCACATTGGCCATGGTAAAGGTTTTGCCCGTGCCCGTGGCTCCCAGCAATACCTGTACAGGCTCACCTTTGTTTATACCTTCTGTAAGTTGAGCGATGGCCTTGGGCTGGTCGCCTGTCGGCTGAAACTCAGATGTCAGTTTAAAATCCATTTGTTGATTTTACGGATTAGTAAAGATAAACTATAACATGTAAACTATACTGTAAGTTTACCCTCTTGCCAATTTATACTTGCCATGGCACAGCGTGTTACGCCACACTTTGGCCACGAAAAAAGCCTGTTGCAGAACAACAGGCTTAGTGTACTAAAATTACAGAAAATTCTTCTCCGGAAAGGGTTTTCAAGCTCCACGCCATCCACACAAAGTATAGCCAGGCTTTAAAGTATACCCTTTACCATACATAACTTCCAGTGAGCGGTTTAGGTTACGAGTTCCCATAAAAAAGGCAGCCCGAAATCTCTTCCGGGCTGCCTGAAAGTATAATTTTTTTGCTCGTTACTCGTTGGCTGTAGTTGGGTTAAGCCTCCACAGATCGTCGAAACGGGTGGCGCCACTGTTGCCAAGGCCGATGTAGCCATATTCGCCTACACCAAAGCCAATGGCTCCCATGCGGATACCTGCCTTAAAGTCGCCCAGCCTGGTCCACTGATCTGCCGCGGGGTCATACTTCCATACATCATTCAGCGGGGCACCGTTGTTGCCGCCCACTACATAGCCAAAGTTATGGATGCTGAAGGTGGCCGCATACGTACGCCCGCTCGGGAAGGTCTGGTTCGGACGGTCGTCGCTGGTCAGCCCTTTCAGGGATTTCCACTGGCCGGTGGCAGGGTCAAACTCCATCAGGTCGGTCTGAAACAAGCTGTTGTTCTGGCCTCCGCCAATGTAGCCCTTGCCGTTTACCGTGAAAGCAAAACCGTTCAATCGCTTCGCCCCTATCAGGCCAATCTGCTCCACCCAGGTGCTGGTGGCAGGATCATACTTCCAGAAGTCTTTCTGGTAATTGCCATCAAAGCCTGCGCCCACATAGCCCGCGTTCTCAAACGACAGGGCAACGGCACCGTAGCGGCCGGTGGCCGGGAAATCCGCTATTTGTGTCCATGTCAGGGCAACCGGGTCATACTCGTAAAAGTCCTTCAGGTAGTTCACGCCGTCGTAGCCGGTGCCCACGTAGCCTTTGCCAGCCGCAGAGAAAGCAACAGCGGCACTACGCGCGTCCCCCGGAAAATCAGGGAGCCTCACCCAGTTGTTCATGGCAGGATCATACATCCAGAAGTCTTTCAGGCGCTTGGTGCCGTCGTAGCCGGTGCCCACGTATACTTTGCCATCGATGGTAAAAGAGACAGCGCTGTTACGGGCCACACCGGCAAAGTCCGATTGCTTTTGCCAGTTGCCCGGCGCCGGGGCATCGTCTTTGGTTTCCGTATCGCAGGAGGATAGCAGGCCCACCGATAGCAGCAGGGCCATCAGCATAAACAGGCGGGTGGATTTAAACTGTTTTTTCATAGTTGTAGGTTATTGGATAGTAGTATAGTAGATGCGGAGGCGTACATTTTTAAGAGCAGGGCTCGGAGCACCCACCACCAGACGGCTCACGCCACCCTGCACCTCAGCGGCCGTTGGGGCCAGGTACAGCGGCTTATTCAGTTCTCTTCCATCTTTCAGCCTGCTGATCAGGTACTCTGTAATAGAGAACTCGTAACGGCCATCGGTAGCGGTTTCGCTGGATTTGATAAAGTTGGAGGTCAGCAACTGCGGGCTTCTCGGATCTGGATACTCCATAGGGAGCGGCGAGTACTGCACATTGTTTCCGGCTGTTTGGTACAGCCCCATCGAGGCCGGTACTGGGAACGGATAAGTGGTGGAAGCGCCTCTGAAAGGCTCCACAACCAGCGTAGCCTTGTTGATGAGCTCCGGACGCACAATCTCACGCAGCTTATCCAGGTGCGGAATGTCTATCCGGATAAAGAGCCCCGTTCCGCTCTGAGCCACGGCGATTTCGCCGGCCTGGCTTGCTGGCAGTTCCTTAGCATTCTGAAGCCCCTCCAGCGGGGTACCTGTATAGTCTCCCTCATACCGGTTGTACTGCAGCGGCGCGTTGGCCAGCGGGAAGTCCATCGTTTTTACCGTTCTGGCGCCCCCCGAGGCGGAAGGCTCAGAAAAGTATAGCCGCACAATGGCGCCCGAAGTAGGGAAGCCAATCACAGCGTTACCGGCAGTAGACGTAATAGCCAGCCCTTTGAAGTAGGCCACAAAATTAGTGACATCCTTTATCTTCTCGTCGCCGGCCTTGTGCAGGTCGAACCACCTTTTGCCCAGATCATCGCTCAGGTCGATGATCAGAGTATCCTTCCTAACAGGCCTTGGTGCGAACGTATACGTAGCCAGCGGCTCTGGCTGCAGGGTTGCTTTGGTGGTATTGTAAAGGGCAGCGTTCTGGTAGAAGTATGAATTTGGCTCCTCCTGCGGCACAGTGGGCGGAAGAGCGCGTGCCGTTAGCGCGGAGGTAAGCTCATGTATGCTAAGCGTCAGACTCTGCGTGGTGTCGCCGTAGTAATAGCCCGAAGTGGGCAAGTGCAGCTTTATGGAATCAAAAGCTGCCTCTGCGTTTAGGGTTGGCAGCGCCGATGGGCCAACCTGAAAGTAGGTGGAGGCGCGCAGGGTACCGGTTTGCGGGGTAGTATACTGCCCCACAAGCATGCTCCCTCTGCCGGAGGTAGCAATAGAGTCTGCTTTTACAGTCGTCAGGTTTAGGGTAAGCGTGTCCACGAAGGTACCAGACACGTTATCCTCAACCAGTTCCAGGCCCAGCTCGTTCGGGTCCTCGCAAGAGGCCAGCAACAGCACAGCGCCCAGGCAGTAAAGCAGGTGGTTAAACTTTTTCCTGAAAAGGGATTTTTTTGTAGGGAATTGCATATGAAAATGACCTTGAAAACAGGTTTTCCTCAACTGAGCAGAGGCGGCCTTTTTTGTGCTTGCCTCACCTGGCCTTGAAGAGAAACATCGTGTAAAGATTCCTTTTGAAACCATAGCCACGGGGCTACAATTAATTCAGCTTCAAATATAACACTAAATTTTTCTTCATCAGAAAGATATTACCTCCTGTAAACTGCAAACACAGCAGATTATTGTGCCGTAATGCAGCGTTCGCCAGCCGCAGCGGAACCGCAACCTGCGGGGTAAACAAAAGGCCCGCCAAGCAGGCCTTCTGATTTTTTCACCTTATTTAATCGATCACATTACACTTATTCACTTCACATTATTAACTGGCCCCGGGCTCGCCGCAAACACCTGCCACCCGCACAGGTGGGTACAGCATCGCATTGGCAGTGCAGCGTGGGCCGTCGGAGCCGTTCAGCTCCAGGCGCAGGCTCACCTTCTGGCCGGGCTGCCTGTACTGCTCAGGCAGGTTGCTGGTCGTAACATAGCCGCCATGCAGCTGCCCTACATAGCTCCCGGCCCTGGTGGCCACGTCCTCGGTGTCATCCTCCAGCTTCAGGATATACCAGCCGGGAGCGCAGTCCTGGGCCACCACCTCTGCCATGGTGCAAGCCGGCACCGGCGCTGCTTTGTTGCAGCCCGATACCAGCAGCGCAAGGCAGAGGTAAAGTAAGATGATGCAGCCGATGGTTTTCATGTTGATACGCAGGGACGATGGGTACTTAGCTGCCACTTTGCCGGAGGCAGCACTGATTCATAGCTCAGAAAATGGCACTGATTTTTAAAGTATAGCCAGGATTAGAAGCACCAGCAGCAGGTACCACCCGTACAGGTTCTCTTGAGCCGCAAACAGAAGTAATTCCAGTATGTCCAGCAGTGGCTTCATAAGCGGCGGCTTTTATCCTTCTACAATATGATGACCCGTAAACGGGGCCGAGCGTTGCAGGCTTGCGAAGAAAAATATACTTACCTGCGGCCAGCGCCCAGCTCGTAGTTTAGCGCCATGTTGATGCCTATGGTGTACGGCTTGCCTTGCGGTGCCTGGGCTTTGTCTGAACCCGTGAGCAGCGTATCGAAGTAGGCCCTGTACTCCGGACCGATGGCCACGGACAGGTTATTGGAGAGGCGCTTACCCACACCGGCTGTCGCATTGCCGGACCATTGCAGTTTCCGGAACGGGGAGTTCTCATCGTTCAGGCCGTAGTCAATGTCTTTTACCTCCGCCGAGGAAGCTAGCACAGATGTTTGCAGCAGGATATTGGCCGCCACGCCTCCTCCGGCGTACCAGAACCAGTCCTTGCCCAGATTGCCCTCGTATTGTGCCCCAACAGGCACAGTGAGGTGACGGTAACGGTAAGTGACATTGAACTCGTCGGTTTTAGCCAGGCTGAGCGAGTCAGAGGCGTAGTTGCTGCTGAGGGTGGGCACAAAAACGGTGCTCTCCGCCGCAGCTTTCCCCTGTCTTGAGCCCGGGTTGCGCCAGAACTGCTGCATCACGTAGCTCGACTTGGAGCGGGCTGTACTTTGCATAAAGCCCAAGCCGCCCAGCAGCTTCCATTTCTTCCCGACTCTCATACCTGCCTTCACTTCCACACCGAATGAGAAGCCCGGCTCCATTTCCTGGTCATGCTCCTCGCGAGCCTCATCCATCAGCCGTGAAGACTGCTCCATAGCCGTAGAAGGCGCAAGGGATGCAAAGCTGGTTACCGGCCCCATTGTCTGGGCAGGGGAACTGATGTTCTGCTCGAAGTAGCTCGGGGCATAAGCCATACCCAGCGACCACCTTCCTCCGGCGCTCGCGCCCTGCTCCGGTTCAGAAACCCCGACAGCTGCCAGCGCTTTGTTATCCGATTTGTAAGTTTGCAGCACGGATTCCTGCTCTTTCCGGATTTGCTTCATGCGGCTGATCACAGCCTCGTTCAAGGCTCTAAAATCATCAACCGGATTTGGTACAGCCTCCGCGAAGCCCTGATTTCTACCTGAAGACATAAGGCCGGCAGCAGAGTTTGATCTGTCAAGAAAAGAGGCGTTTATACTTCCAGAACTTATGGCGCGGCTCAGGTTTATACTTTGCCTGTTTCCGTTGTGCTGGCTTGCAGCGGTATACTTGCCTGCCCGTGTACTGTACCAGGCGCCCGGCGCTGTTGTTTCTGCCTTGGCCATACTTTCAGCCTCTGTCGCAGCTGCTTCTGCCACAGGGGCAGCGGAGGCGATTGACTGCGACGGTGCTTTCTGACGTGGCTGCTCCTCCTGCGGCCTTACAGCTGCCTGCATGGCGGAGGCAATAGCTTCGTCCGGGGCCACGGCTTCTGCTGCTGCCTTCTGCTCTGGCGCAACAGCGGCGATGCCCTGCATCTGAGGCTGTGCTCCGGCTAACGGACTTTCAGGCTGCCCGCCGAAGTAGTAGGCGGCAAACCCGCCCGCCACAAGCAGCAGGGTAATACAGGCAGCGGCCAGCTGCCTGTAAAACAACATCCCTCGCTTGTATTGTCCGTTTTCCTGTACCGTCAGGCTATGGTCTATGCGCGCCCATAGGTCTGCAGACGGAGAGGCCTCAGCGTCCTGCAGGCGACGGCGAAACTCTTCCTCAAAGTTTCCTCGCTTATGGTTAGTTGCTGATGACATGTTCCTTAACTTTTTGCTCCTGGCGCAGCAGCATACCCTGTAGTATGGCCCTGGCTCGTGAGTATTGTGACTTAGAAGTTCCCTCTGAAATGCCCAGCAGCTCGCCTATCTCCTTATGGTTGTAGCCCTCAATGGCGTACAGGTTAAACACCATGCGGTAGCGGGGAGCCAGGCTCTGGATCATGCCCATCAGTTCGCTCATCGTGTAGCCGCTCAGGCTTACGTCTTCAGAGCTTATGTTGGCCACTTCCTCCGCTTCATGCGACACCGTGAGCAACTGCTTGCTGCGCAGGTGCTTCAGGGCGGTGTTTATCACGATGCGGCGGATCCAGAACTCAAGCGGGCAATCCTTTTTAAAGCTGGCAATATGGTTGAACACCTTCACAAAGGCGTCCTGCATGATATCCTCAGCTTCAAAGGTGGTGGGGGCGTAGCGCAGGCAGACAGCCATCATCTTCTTTGAGTATAGGTCATAGAGCAGACGCTGCATGTCGCGCTTGCCCGCGATGCACCCCTCTATGAGTTTATCCTCGTCCGACTTTGGTTTTGTAAAAAGCTTCAAGCGCGCCTTGCTTACGTTTCCTTTTCTCTATGATTCCTGCCGCGCGGGTATGGTTGCAAGCAGGTTAAAATATTTTTCAGGGGCAGGCAAGCCCCTGACAGAGACCTGCTTTCCGGATCTAAAGATAGGAAAATCCTGTAGGAGCATCAGCAGCGCCCGCTGTGTTTATACCAGATTTTACCAAACAAAATACCATCCGGCACCCAGCAGGCAGATTTATACTTTAGCAAGGGGCGTGAAAAGTATAGGCACCTATAAAAGTAAAGCCTCCCGGGGAGGGAGGCTCTCTTCTTTCGCAGCAAGCTTTTGTAGTGTTGTAAATCATCTTAAACCTCGCTCAAAAGATCTTTGGTGTCTTAGTAAGGCATTTTAATATAAAGCAGCTTGTAGCAAAGTATGGCAATTATCGTCAACAATAAAATCCAGGTATAACTGATGGCTCTTAGCGCCAACACAGATTCATTCATGTCCTCTATGGCGTTCAGCCTCGCTTCGTCCCGCACTTTATCGGGCAGCAACCTGTACGAAGCGGTCAGTCCCACTGCTACGATGACCACGTCATCCAGGTAACCAAAAACCGGTGTAAGGTCGGGCAGCAAATCCAGCGGGCTTACTGCATATACCAGCGATAAAGCCAGGAGCACTCTTACATACCACTTCACGCGCGCATCGCGGTACGCCAGGTACAACGCGTAAATCTCAGTATGGAATAGGTGTGCTTTTTGTTTAAGGGTGTATAAATGCGTCATGCAGTAGGGTTTAGGTGCTTCCCTACTTAAACGCATCTAACACAGGGTAAAGTTGCAGTGCAAGAGGCTTTTATTACGTGCCCAGTAATTGTATAACAAAATATTATAAATTCCAAATACTCCAGGCAGCTTCAGCCTGCAGGTGCAGCATGGGCAGCCCGTTGAGCACCTTGGCACCCTTGCCGGCAGCATGCTGCAAAAACAGGGTCTGCTCCGGGTTATACACCAGGTCGTAGAAGTAATGTCGGCTCGTTATACTTTCGTAGGGCAGCTCCGGCGCCTCCAGCACCTGCGGGTACATGCCCAGCGGCGTGGTGTTGATGATGAGGTTATACTTTTGGATCAGCTCCGAGGTAAGCTGGGCATAGCTTAGCTGATCCTCCCCTGCTTGCCTGGAGACGCGCTTGTAAGGAATCTGCAGCGCATCCAGTGCGGCCCACACGGCTTTGGCAGCCCCGCCCGTGCCCAGCACCAGCGCCTGCCCCCGCTCCTGCTCCGGGTAAAATGCCTCCAGCGAGTCCCGGAAGCCGATATAGTCGGTGTTGTAGCCTTTAGTACGGCCCCCGCTTATCTTAATGGTGTTCACCGCCCCGATTTTGGCGGCAGCTTCGTCGAGCTCATCCAACAGCGGGATCACCTGCTCTTTGTAGGGCACCGTTACGTTCAGGCCCACCAGTTCGGGCTCCTGCAGAAGCAGCTGCGGCAGTTCCTCCGCTGAGGGCAGCTCGTACAGTTCATAGACGGCATCCGTCACGCCCTCTCGCAGAAACTTCTCTGTAAAATATTTCTTGGAAAACGAGTGGCCAAGCTTTTTACCGATGAGACCGAACTTTCGCATAGCAGGGTTTATACTTTAGTCGTGTTATTGTCTGTGTAATGGTCGATGAGGTACACGAACAGGAAGCCGAAGATGGCCAGCAGCACGCCGTAGAGCAAGTATGGCTCATGACCGGTCAGGGCCTCGTAAGTGCCTGGCAGCACATTTTCCTGCACCAGCGGTTTTAACTCGCCGTGGCGGTCGGTGTACGTCTCCATGGTCTGTTTCCAGGGCCATACTTTGTTCAGGGAGCCGATCATAAAGCCCGTCAGCAGCGCCACGGTTACGTTGTGGTAGTTCTTCAGCATCCAGTTAAGCACATGCGAGAAGAGCAGGATACCGGTAATACACCCCAGGCCGAAAGTAAGTATAACGCTTATCCGGAGCTCTTTGAGCGCCAGCATGATAAACTCATACTTGGCCAGCAGCACCAGGATAAAGCTCCCGGAGATGCCGGGCAGGATCATGGCGCAAATGGCGATGGCTCCCGAAAGGAACACAAACCAGTAGGCATCGGGGGTTTGTGCGGGCGTGGCTACCGTAATGTAGTAAGCCAAGGCAACCCCCAGCAAACCAGCCAGCACCACCCCCAGGGTCCAGCGGGTGATCTTTTTGGCCACCACCACGGCAGAGGCCACAATCAGCCCGAAGAAAAAGGCCCACAGCATTTCCGAGTGATACTCCAGCAAGTATAAAATCAGCCTGGAGAGCGAAACAATAGACAGGCCAATGCCCGCCAGCAGCACTACCAGGAAGTTGCCGTTGATGTGTTTCCAGAACCCGCTGATGTTGAAGCGCAGCAGGAGCCTCAGCGCCTCGCCATTAACGGAGCGGATGGAGCCCAGCAGCTCCTCGTAGATACCGGTGATAAAGGCAATGGTACCTCCCGAAACGCCCGGCACGACGTCGGCGGCGCCCATGCCCACGCCCTTCGAGAACAGCAGCAAATACTCTTTCAGCGATCTTCTTTTCATATGTGCTAAAGCTATACGTTGGTGTAGCCTCCCTTAAAAAGAAATTGCCCGCACGGCCACACCGACGGGCAATTTATACTTTCATACTTATACTTTAAATCTGCAGACCGTTGTTTTCCATGTTCAGGAAATGGTCGAAGGTATCGCCACGCAGGCCCAGGCGGATGGTCTCCAGCGGAATAACCTCGCTTGGGGCGATGTTGCCCAGGTTTACGTTCGCTCCCAGCAGCTTGATGAACCATACTTGCTGCGCCTTCTGCGGGGCTTCCCACAGGATTTTCTCGAAAGGCACCTGCGTCAGGATTTCCTCTACCAGACCGCTGCGCACCTCACCGGTGGAACGGAACAAGCCAACGTTACCTCCCTCGCGGGCCTCGCCAATCACTTTCCAGGCGCCTGCCTCCAGCTCGGCCTTCATCAGCCTGATCCACATATAGGGCGGGATGATTTTCTCGGCATCCTTGGAGCCCACCTCCGACAGCACCGTTACCTGCTCTGCCAGCTTGGCGATATACTCGCACTTTGCCTCATGCGGCATTTCCAGCGAGCCGTCCGACACCTCGGCAAAGGTCATCTCATACTTGTCCAGCACCCGGCGGTAATCGTCGAACTGGTTGCGGGCAATAAAGGCCTCAAACAAGGTACCTCCAAAGTATGTGGGGATACCGGCAGCCCTGTACACTTCCAGCTTCCTTTTAAGGTTAGGCGTCACGTAGGACGTGGCCCAGCCCAGCTTCACAATATCAACATACTCTCCGGCTACCTCCAGGAAGTCCTCTACTTCCCGTATGCTCAGGCCTTTGTCCATGGCCATGGTAAAACCACGCTCACGCGGCTTTGCCTCGCGCTCCGGAATGCTTTTAAGGGTGTAATTCATCTGATTCTATTTGCGGTACTGATCAATTAATCGGGCCAATGCACGCTGCGACTCCAGCTCGGGGAAGAACTCGAACAGCAGCTTGTGCTTGTCGAAGTCCAAAATTAATGCATTTTCCAGATAATTGTATGCCTCGCGGTATTTTCCTGCAGAAAGCATGTAGGCGCAGGCCCTGTAATACAGCTCTGCCTCACGGGGTTGCAGCTCTATGGCGTTCAGAATAATGTCCGTGGCCTCTTCAAAATTACCTTGCTCGTAAAGTATAACCGACCAGTTCAGGTAGATATTCTTGTCATCCGGGCGAATCTCGGCAGCGCGCTCATAGCTCTCCAGCGCCGACACCACATGGCCCACATGGTACTCCGCGCCAGCCAGGGCCACCCAATAGTCGGCGCTGTCGTCGTAGAGGTCCACAGCCTTCTTAAAAAAGTGAATGGCCTCGTACCATTTGCCCTGCGCATCCAGGATCACGCCGATGCCAAACCAGGCCTCGTCCATTTCCGGGTCCAGGTCCACCGACTTCTGGTAATAGCGCCGGGAGAGGTCCCACTGCCGCAGCTTTTCGTAGCACTCGCCTATATTGCAGTAGATCTCCGCGTTTGGCTTGCCGTGCTCTATCATGGCATTAAAAGCATCAATCGCCTTGCTATACTCGCCCGTAAACACCAGGGCGTTGGCCATGTTGTTGTAGGCCGTAATAAAGTCGGGGCGGATGATGGTGGCGTAATCGTAGGCACCTATGGCCTTATCGTAGGCGCCCATCTTGTTGTACACGTTGCCCAGGTTAAACCAGGCCACGTACGAGTACGGGTCGTCGTCGACGAACTTCTGGAAGAACGGCACATTCTCACTCACGGTGTTGGTCACGTCCAAGCAATAAAGTATCTCCTGCATGGCCGCCTCGTTCTCCAGGTTCAGCTCGATGCATTTTTTATAGTACTTCACAGCCGACGCCAGTTTCCCCCAGGTTTGGTAGGCAAGCGCTATGTTGAAGTATATGTCATCACGGTCATCGGCATAGGCCAGGGCCTTTTTAAAGTAATCGATGGCATCGCGAAACTCGCCACGCTGGGTATAGATAATGCCCCGGGTCAATTGCACGTCGGCGTTCTCCGGATCCACCTCCGCCACTTTGTTGATTAGCTCCAGGGCCTCGTTAAAGCTGCCGGACATGGCCAGCAGTTGCGCCTTGTCTATCTGCAGATCCATCGAGAAGGGATACTGCGTTAAAGCAGCATCGCAGGCAGCCAGGGCCTTCTTATACTCAAAGTTCGCCGTGTAGTGATCTATAATATACTCAAAATCAGTGAGGTCGAAAAACGCCGTCTCATTGCCACTGAGCGTGCGCTCGTAACGCTGTATGAGCTCTAGCTCCTCGCTGTGTTCGTCAAAGTCTTCTTTCATCTCCAGTATCCAACCAGCTGCTCTGGGCAGCTTTTTTCTTACTACATATTAACACTGCAAATAGTTTATTTGGCCGCCTGCAGTGCACCTTTGGCCATCATCCCCTGTAGCTCATGGCACACCCAGCTCACCGACTTTGACACGGGCCTGAACTGAAGCCCGATTGCCTTCTGGATTTTATCGCTGTTGAAGAAATGGGTTTTACGCGACACCCTTGCCGTGTCCTTCGTAATAAGGGGCCGGCTGCCGGTTAGCCAGGCACGGGCGTGCTCCAGCCGCCATACCACCTCCGCCAGCGGGCCGGGCACTTTCACACCGGGGGCTTTCTTGCTGAAGCAACGCGCCACCATCTCAAAAAATGCCTTATAGCTTAGCCGCTCTGAGTTTAAGATAAACCTTTCTCCGGAGATACCCGAGAAGGTTAGCTGCAGCATGGCCTCCACCACATCCCGCACATCCACAAAATTCGCTTCCCCCGCGGTATAAAAGGGGCGCTCCCGGTAGACATACCGGAACAGCTGGGTGCTGCTGCGGCTCCAATCGGCCGGGCCAAGTATGATGGATGGGTTCACGATAACGGCATCCAGGCCTTCTGCCACACCGCGCCATACTTCCAGCTCCCCGAAGTACTTGGAGCTGGCATAGGCCGATGTCCTCTCAGCCGGATCCCACTTGGCCTTCTCTGTCAGGTTCTCCTTTTCTTTGGGCCGTCCGATGGCAGCAATGGAGCTTACGTGGCACAGCTTTATACTTCCGGCCTCCAGGCACGCATCCACGATGTTGGCGGTACCCTCTATGTTCACCTGTTTCAGCAGCTCCTCGTCCTGCGGCGCGTACGACACCAGCCCGGCACTATGGAACACATACTTTACATCCACCAGCTCGGCCCGCAACAGGGCAGGGTCCAGAATGTCGCCCTCCACCCACTGCACCTGGTCTGCCCCGGCCACGGCCGGCACCGTGCCACGGTAAAGCGCCTTTACCTGGTGGCCCCGTCGCAAAAGCTCCGGTATCAGAAAACTGCCGATGAGGCCACTGCCGCCCGTTACGAATACCATATGTTGATGTGGAAGTATAAAGTATAAAACAAGATGATAATTATAGTTGCCTGTTGCGAAGCGGCAAGGCCAGGGCCTTTACGAGGTATTTTGAACTTAGCACCTTATGCAGGGTAGCTATATGCTTCAGCCCGTGCGTGTCGGTGCCCAGGAAGTCTACATACCCTTGCTCTATCAGACGCTCCGCTACATCCCTGGCGCCGGGAGAGTAATAGCCTGCCAGCGAGTTGAGGTTGGGCTGAAACAGCACCCCAAGCTCCCGCAACGCCACCAGCTCCTCGAACTTGCCATAGAAATAGGTATAACGCTCCGGGTGCGCCAGCACGGGCTGGTACCCTTTGGAGCGCATCTTAAAGATAGTTTCCCGCAGGTTCAGGGGCTCATTCAGGAAAGACGTCTCGAACAGCAGGTAGTTTTTACCAAATGTGAGCAACTCCTCGTCGTTGTCCAGCTTGTCCAGCAGGCCCTCGTCCAGGTAATACTCTGCCGCACAGTCCAGCTCTATCTCAATTCCAGCCTCCTCCACGGCCTGCCGCAGCAGCTGCAGCTTCTCGCGGATGATCTCAGGCGTGTTCTTGTAGAAGTCGCTCATGATGTGCGGCGTCATGATCAGCTTACGGTAGCCCAGCTCCTTCATGCCCCGCACCAGCTCCAGCGACTGCTCCAGGCTATCAGAACCATCGTCTATACCCGGAAGTATATGCGAATGCATGTCCGCGCCGAGCTCGCCAAGCGATACACCCAGCACAGGCTCACTTCCTCCAAACAGGTTCTTTATAAACTGTATCATCTTACCAACGTTGGCGCCTACGGCCCTGCTGTGGGTGCAGAACGGCAAACAAACTTCAAAATAACAGAAATAAAATTCACTGTCAAAATAAAGCGGCCATCACACAGGTGCCTCTTTTACATACGTTTAAATCTATATAGGTGATTGGTGCTTTGGGTGCAATTATATAGTTTTGTAAACATCGGATATTCTTATCCCGTTATACTTCCGACACATATCACCTTAACTACTTTCAACCCAAAACTATTACATGGAATTAAAAACAACTGAAAACCAGCGCATGATTGCGGACATGGTTCGCGACTTTGGCGCCAGGCACATCAAACCCAAGATGCGTGAGTGGGACGAGACCCAGGAATTCCCGGTGGCGCTGTTCCGGCAGCTGGGCGAGCTGGGGCTGATGGGCGTGCTCGTGCCGACCGAGTACGGCGGCTCGGGCTTCGGCTACCTGGAGTACGTGACGGCCATCGCAGAGCTGTCCAAAATCGACGGTTCCATCGGCCTTTCGATGGCAGCGCATAACTCCCTGTGCACCGGCCACATCCTGGCGTTCGGCAACGAGGAGCAGAAAAGGAAATACCTGCCCAAGCTGGCCACGGGCGAGTGGATCGGGGCCTGGGGCCTGACAGAACCCAACACCGGCTCCGATGCCGGTAACATGCGTACCGTGGCCGTACAGGATGGCGATCATTGGGTTATCAACGGAGCCAAGAATTTTATCACGCATGGCAAATCAGGCAATGTGGCCGTGGTAATTGTGCGCACCGGCGAAGTTGGCGACTCACATGGCATGACCGCCTTCGTTATCGAAAAGGGTACACCGGGCTTCAGCGCAGGTCGCAAGGAGGACAAACTAGGCATGCGTGCCTCCGAAACCACGGAGCTTATCTTCCAGGACTGCCGTGTGCATAAAGACCAGATCCTGGGCGAGGTTGGCGATGGCTTCGTGCAGGCCATGAAAGTGCTGGATGGTGGCCGCATCTCCATCGCGGCACTTTCGCTGGGCATTGCACAGGGTGCCCTGGAGGCAGCCTTGGCCTACTCCAAAGAGCGCCATCAGTTTAACAAACCCATCTCCAGCTTTCAGGGGATAGCCTTCAAATTAGCCGACATGGCCACAGAGGTAGAGGCAGCCTCGCTGCTTACCTACCAGGCTGCCGATATGAAGAACCGGGGGCTGAATGTGAACAAGGAATCGGCAATGGCGAAGCTTTTTGCCTCAGAAGTGGCGGTACGCGTGGCAAACGAGGCGGTACAGATATTCGGCGGCTACGGCTTCACGAAAGATTACCCCGCCGAGAAGTACTACCGCGATGCCAAGCTATGCACCATCGGCGAGGGAACCAGCGAGATACAGAAGCTTGTTATTTCCAGAGCCATACTCAAATAAAGAAGTGGCACAAAAGACCGGTTTAGCTTTTTGCGCCACTTTTGGGAAATAAAACATGGCTGGCTAATAAATATTTAGCGCTTGCATTGACTTAAGTATAATATTGTTTAAATTTGCGTCCCTAAATCCAAAGAGAAGCGAGGAAAAATATGATTATTGTAAACGTAAAAGATAACGAGTCTGTAGACCGTGCTCTGAAGAGATTCAAGAAGAAATTTGAGAGAACTGGTGTTTTGAAAGAACTGCGCTCAAGAGCGTATTTCGAGAAGCCTTCTGTTACCAAAAGAAAGCAGAAAGAAAGAGCTGTGTACAAGCAGCAGATGTTTGCTAACGAAAACTACTAGTATCTCTAACAAGATATACTATTTTTCCATACTTTAGTATACCTGGGTTATTTGACCAGGTATACTAAAGTATGGATTTGTTTTTCAAGTATTTACAGTACGAGAAGCGGTATAGCCCGCATACCCTTACCTCTTATCATACCGATCTGGGGCAGTTTGCCGGTTACCTGAAAGAGGTATACCAGATCTCCGATGCCGCTGAGGCCGATCACACCATTATCCGCTCCTGGATACTGACACTGGTGCAGAACAACATCAAGCCACGTTCTATCAACCGGAAGATCGCCTGCCTCCGCTCCTACTACAAATTTTTGCTGGCGCAGGAACGCATCAAGGTAAACCCCATGCTGCGTATCAAGGCGCCCAAGGCCAGTAAGCGGCTACCCGCCTTTGTGCAGGAGGAGCCATTCAACAATTTACTCGACAGCTTTACATTTGAGGATACCTTCGAGGGGCAGCGCGACAGGCTGATCCTGGAGTTTCTGTATGGCACCGGCATACGCCTCGCCGAGCTTATCAACATCGAGCCCCCTGACATAAACCTAAGTGCTAAAACAGTACGTGTGCTGGGCAAGGGTAACAAGGAGCGCATCGTGCCCCTGAACGACTCGCTCTTATTGGCGCTAGATGCCTACAAAACTGAGAAAAAGCATTTTTTAGGTGATAACAATTCGGTAAAATTGCTCGTTACCAATAAAGCACGGCCTCTTTACCCGAAGTTTGTGTATCGTGTCGTAAAAAAATATATCAGCTTGATTACCACATCCGAACACAATAGCCCGCATGTGCTGCGACACTCATTCGCCACTCACTTGCTCAATAAGGGAGCCGATCTTAACGCGATCAAAGATCTGCTTGGCCATGCCAGCCTGGCTGCTACCCAGGTTTACACGCACAATTCCATCGAGCAACTCAAATCTATTTTTGAGAAGGCTCACCCAAAAGCATAATAAGTTTAACTTTTTAATTGTAAAGCATATGAAGCTACAGATGCATTCCATCCACTTCGAGGCAGACAAACAACTTACTGACTTTGTACAGCAGAAAGTGAACAAACTCGAAACATTCTATGATCGCATTGTGGAAGGCGAAGTGTTTCTTAAACATAACAACAAGGATGGCGTGGACAACAAGACCGTAGAGATCAAGTTGTTTGTGCCAGGCTCTACTCTATTCTCGCAGGAGGACGCCCCCTCGTTTGAAGCTGCCGCCGACGCTGCCGTTGAGGCGATGCGACGCCAGCTAAAGCGCTTTAAGCAAAAACAAATGGCCCACCACTAAGACTTATACTTTCTGGAAAGTATAAAAAAGCGGGGCCTGCTACAGAATAGCAGGCCCCGCTTTTTTGTTTACCAAACCAAGCCATTTTACAGGCCAAACTCGGCTTTAATCTTGTCTACATAATCAAGTTTCTCCCAGGTGAAGGTCTCGAACTCCCGCACTTCTTTCTTGCCGTTTACCAACACCTCTACTTGCTTCGTACCCGGTGTTCTGCCCATGTGCCCATAGGCTGCCGTCTCAGAGAAAATAGGGTTCTGCAAACCAAAACGCTGCACAATAGCATAAGGGCGCATGTCGAAAAGCTTGTTTACCTTTTCGGCAATCTCGCCATCGCTCATAGTGTTGCCGTTTGCGTCTTTCACCTTCGTAGAGCCATAGGTGGTAACATACAGGCCAACTGGCTTAGCCACGCCAATGGCGTAAGCTACCTGTACCAGCGCCTGGCTGGCTACACCGGCCGCCACCAGGTTCTTGGCGATATGGCGGGCAGCATACGCCGCAGAACGGTCTACCTTAGAAGAGTCCTTTCCAGAGAAAGCTCCCCCGCCGTGTGCACCTTTTCCCCCATACGTGTCCACAATAATCTTACGTCCTGTCAGGCCAGTATCGCCGTGCGGTCCACCGATTACAAACTTACCCGTTGGGTTAATGTGGTAGACGATGTCCGCGTTGAAAAGATCCCGGATACGCTCAGGCAGCTGCTTCAGTACGCGGGGAATCAGAATGTTGTCAACATCCTCTTTTATCCTGGCCAGCATCTGGCGCTCCGCCTCGTTTTTCGCCTCCGTACTATCGTTATCAGCCTTTACAAACTCGTCGTGCTGGGTAGAGATCACTATGGTGTCGATCTTCTCGGGCACGTGGTTGTCGCTGTAGCGGATGGTAACCTGAGACTTTGCGTCTGGCCGCAGGTAAGTCATCACTTTTCCTTCTTTGCGAATCGCAGCCAGTTCCTGCAGCAGCAGGTGCGAAATGCTTAACGCAAGCGGCATGAAGTTATCTGTCTCGTCGGTGGCATACCCGAACATCATGCCCTGGTCGCCGGCCCCCTGGTCTTCCGGGTTGGCGCGCTCAACGCCCTGGTTTATATCTGCAGACTGCTCATGGATGGCCGAAATAACCCCGCAAGCATCTGCATCAAACATATATTCCGACTTGGTATAGCCAATTCGCTTTATAACATCGCGTGCTACCTTCTGTACGTCTACGTAAGCCTCCGACTTCACTTCCCCGCTCAACACCACCAGGCCGGTGGTAACGAGGGTCTCACAGGCTACCTTAGACTGCGGGTCTTGCTTTAAGAATTCATCCAACAGCGCATCCGAAATCTGATCGGCCACTTTATCCGGGTGCCCTTCTGACACAGACTCAGATGTAAATAAATAAGGCATATTTTTCTATGGGTTTAGGTACAAAGTATAAACCGACTGCCCCCTTTGGCAGCGGGTACAAAGCTAAGACAAATCTGCCACACTTGAAACTGATAGAGGGCACTCTACAGTGGCATGTAATAATTTAACAGCATAAAGGTTACGCCCCCGCAAAACTTGCTTTGGTAGGGAGCAGCAAGCAGAACAACACAACCTTTGAAAACGCCCCCCGTTCATTTACATCAAATTGTATTTTTTTAGATAACCTATATGAAACGCCTATTAACTATATTTTGCCTTTTAACCTTTCTGGCAGGACAAGTACATGCCCAAGATGACTCTCCTTATAAGACTAGCTTCAAAGTGGATGCCCCCATTATAGTGGCCGGCATGGGCCTCAGTGCTTATGGCCTGAAACTGATGAAGGACAAAGATGGACTGAGCGAGGAGGAAATCCTCTCCCTGAGCAAGGATGACGTAAACGGCTTCGACCGCTTTGCCGCCGGCTACCACTCAGACAATGCCAAGAAAATCAGCGATTATCCCTTTTACGCCTCCTTTGCTACTCCCTTTCTGATGCTCCTGAATGACAACGTTGGTAGCAAGGCTGGCCAGGTGTTGGTACTCTATGTAGAGACGATGGCAGTGACCGGTGCATTTTTTACCATGACCAATGGCAACATAGCGCGTGAGCGCCCGCTGGTATACAGCCCGGATGTCGACATTTCGGATAAGAATGACGCAAACGCCCGCAACTCCTTTTATGCCGGCCACACAGCCGCCACGGCCAGCGCCACCTTCTTCGCGGCCAAAATATTCCACGACTTCAACCCTGACTCCCCTGCCCGCCCCTATGTATGGGCCGCCGCTGCTGCAGTACCTGCCGCTGTGGGCTACCTGCGCCTGAAGGCCGGCAAGCACTTTTTAAGCGATAACCTGCTGGGCTATACCATGGGCGCGGCCGCCGGTATACTGGTGCCGCAGCTGCACAAGAAGACGAACAAGCGCAACATTAGCCTTATGCCTGTGTCGGGCAAATACTTTAACGGTGCGTTGATGACGTATACTTTCTAAGGACTATACTGTCGCCGTGTTTCCTATACATTCCCCTGCTTTTATCTCTTCATCTTAGGGTAGTGAAACTAGTTTTGAGGTTATACAGGACATAGTGGTAGATACTTTTTCAACGGTATTGCTGTTGACAGAGGAATCATTATTCTGGTGCTAGAATTGTGTATATAAGTCTCCAAGTTCTAGCTATTTAAAATAAACAATGAATAGAGTTCTAAAGGAGATCTATACCTGGTAAGATATGGAAACATAAGAAAAGGCCACCCATAAGGGTGGCCTTTTCTTATGTTTCCTACAATAAGCATTGCAGGAAGAATTTTATTATTGTTACTTGTTGAGGTCAGGGTTGTTAAGCACTTCTGCCTGTGGAATCTCAAACGTCAACTCGTCAGAGTCCCATGCAAAAGTTTGACCTGGCAGGAAGATGTGATTCTCACCTCTGGTCACATTAACTTTGTTTCGCTTAATGGCTAAGTAAGCTTTACCTTCACCCCACAACTCAATTCGAGTCTGCAGCAAAATTTCATCCTTTAGGGCCTGGCCACCAATGCCATTCAGATAAGAATCATACTCTGCATAAGCACCTTCCTCAAATCTGTTTTGCATCAGCATCTTCAGAGCATCTTTCGCTTGAGCTTCTTGACCTAATCTTGCGTGTGCTTCAGCTTTCAGCAGGATCATCTCCTCTATACGCATGTACACGTAATCCGTGATGACATTCCTCTGGCCGCCAATCTTTCTAGCTGGGTCAAAGAACTTATTAAGTGGCATCAGGTCAAAATCGCCCTCCTCATAGCCATCTTCTTTATAAGCAGCTTCAAGACCACCACCAATTGGATCGAACCAGTTCTTTCTATAGTCATCCTTACGAATGGCATTATACAAGTTAATATCAATGGTTTTAGGATCTCCAGCCCAAGCATAGCTATAAGTAAAGATATCTATTTGTCCCCACCATGAAACCAGGTCCAGTCCATTTGCTAATGTGAGGTCTACACCCCACATCCAGCTTGGAGTGGTCACGTTGTTGAATCCTGACTGAGGGTTTGTTAAAGCACCTGTACTTGGGTTTATTTGAGCATAAAGCTCACCCTTGTTAGTAATGCGATATCCACTTGCTATCAGGTCATCGGTAAGGGTTACGACCTGCTGCAGGTCAGCTTGTGTGCCTCTGGCTGCCAGCGCATAAGCCAATAAACCTTTTGCCACAGTCTGGTCTATTTGATCTTTAGAGGAGCGGTTAAAGTCTTCCAAGTAGCTGATTGCCTCTGTAAGATCATCAACGATAAGATTATATACTTCTTCAGAAGTAGCCTTTGGCTGATTCGGAACCTGCGTATTTGTATAAATAGGAAGAATTTTCTCTGAGCCGGTACCGTATCCTGGAGAATACAATTGAGCAAGATAGAAGTAGGCATAAGCACGCATAGCTTTAGCTTGTCCCATTATATGGCGCTGCAGTGGTTCTGTCTGCTCAGCATCAGTTCCACCCAGTGCATCGATTACCGTGTTGGCCCCAAAGATGATACGGTAGTAGTATCTCCATGGCATGTAACCTTCGTTCTGCGTATAGTCCTTCGTGTCCTGATACTGAGCGATACTAGAATACCATCCATAAGTTGCACCAGCCAGTACCATGTCCGAGGAAAGCATATCCATGTAAATATCCCAACTCTTCTGGCCAAAGTCATCGTGCTGCAGGTCTGTACCGCCTGTGCCGGTGTTATACATGGTAGCGTATAAACCTGCAATGTTACCATTCAAAAGCGATGGATCTTTTGCTGCAGCGTCAGCAAGCTGCTCAGGCGATATTTCGTCTCCAGAGGGCTTTACATCCAAGTACTCTTTTTCACAACTGCTTAGCGAAAGAGTGAGAGCAGCCGCTCCTATTATATATAAATTTTTCTTCATATTAATCAGTCAAATTAAATTTTAACTTTTAAGCCTGCTGTAAAGGTAGATAGCGGAGAATAGCGGTAGGTGCTTGAGCTACCTGCTTCTGCAGTTGAGGGGTTAAAGCCTTTACGGGCTGTGTTAATCCAAAGATTATCACCAGATAACCAAATAGATAGGCCACCAATACCATACTTGCTTACGAAGTTGCCAGGTACAGTATATGTTAGACGCACATTGTTCAGCACCAGGAAGTTTGCCTTGGTTAGGAAGCGCGTTGAAGATGAGGCTACGTTTGTATCGTATCCGCGTGAAAGGCGAGGCACATCTGTAATATCGCCTTCTTTCTGCCATCTATCCATAATGTCCTCGTGCCAGTTGTTACGCCCAGCTAGGTCGTTATGCATCAGGTTAGCATAAGCACCATCATAAGCATAACCTCCAAAGCTATACAGCATCTGAGCACTCAGGTCGAAGCCTTTATATCCAGCAGATATGTTAAAGGCGCCACGCACATCTGGAATAGCAGACTTCCCGTTGTACTTCAGCGTAGCAGCTGAATATGTCTTGGTAGTAGCTGTCTTCAGGTCACCCTCGTTTACATCAGGATTGTTGTACAGGTAGTCAGACAGGTTTGCAATTCCTTCGCCCTGATCCAGCGCTCCGTTACCGTTAGCATCGTTGTAAACAACATTCCACATACCTCTACCATCCTGTGGATCTACACCAGCCCACTCGCGCAGGTAAAAATCATAGATAGAATGCCCCTTAGACCAAGCATACTGACCTTGCACATCTATTGGCTTAGGTTTACCTGTTACAGGATCAAGAGGCATCTCTGTGATTTTATTAGAGAAAATCTCTCCATTAACCCCTATGCTTAAGCGGTAGTCTTTTCCTTGGAATACATCACCAGTCACATCAAATTCTAAACCTTGGTTTCTCAGGTTGCCGTCATTCACTTGAATCAACGCATAACCAATAGATGGGCCTAGTCTTCTCTCGAAAATTAGGTCTGTTGTGTTCTTGATGTAGTAATCAATAGAACCATAAATACGGTTATTTGCGACTTCGAAATCAATACCTGTTTGGAACTGCTTGGACGTTTCCCAAGTCAGATCCTGATTGCCTTTTGTAGAGAAGGCAAAAGCTGGGTTATCATTAAGGTTATTTATGTTATAAATATCATAACCCGGATAGAAACCTACACCAGCTTGATCACCAATCAGACCATAGCTAGCCTTCAACTTCAGCATGTCAAAGATGTTCTGACTGCTCATGAAGTCTTCACTGGTAATCATCCAACCAGCACCAATTGAACCGAATGTGCCCCACTTGTCTTTTCTAAAGCGAGAAGAACCATCTCTTCTGATAGTAGCAGATAGGAAATATTTATTATCGAAGTCGTAGTTAACCTGACCGAAGTAGCTTTCAAGGGTGTACTGATGTGTAGCCCCGGTAGATGGGTTATGAATCACCGCATTGCTCAGATCTTCGATGTTAGGGTCAACTAGATTTTGCCCAGAAGCAGTTTGAACATTACGCTTCCAATCTGTTACTTCATGGGCAGCAAGCGCCTCCACGTTATGTAAACCGAAAGTTTTATTGTAGCGCAGTAGGTTCAGCAGGTTATAGGAGAAAACTTCTGTACCACGGTGGAAAAGGCTACCATTCTGTGTAGCTGAGCTACCGTAGTATTTGTTACCCCTGTTTACAAATTTGTTGTTGAAATATTGCGCACCTAGCCTATTCTCCAGTGTCAGGCCCTCTGCAATATTCACGTTCAGGCTCGCATTACCGTTTAACTCGTTACGGTTACTTCGGTTGGTATCATAAGTAGCATCTGCAATAGCGTTAGTAAGTGCACCAAAGCCACGGCCTACACCATAGTCATACTGATTTCCACCAAAGATTGGGTCTGTGATAAAATTACCTTCTGCATCTCTACTAAATAGCGGGTAGATAGACGGAATATTATCTACAAACCAGAAGATGCTTCCAGAGTCTTCGCTCTGCCCATTATTGTTTGTCTCAGAACGAGAGTAGTTAAAGTTAAAGTTACCAGTCAGCCAGCTGTTAATCTCCTGGTTTAGATTCAAACGCGCAGTAAGACGCTCGTAGTCAGAATTGATTAGATACCCTACGTCCTTCAGATAGCCAAAAGAGGAGTAATAATGTGTTTTATCAGAAGAACCACCAAACTTCACATTTACCTCAGAACGATTAGAGTTTTGGAAGCCATAGTCTTCCCAGTTCTCAGGGTTATATTTTCTTTCTACACCAGGTCTAACAGTTCTAGTCACTGGGTCTATAATTTCAGCAGCAGTACCACTCCAGAGGTTGTACTTAGGATTAATTCCTGAGCTTGAAAACAATGAAGAATTTGCATAAGTTGTCGCACGGGCATCATCGTAGCCACCTGCAGCTACACCATAGTTGTATAAGCTCTCCCAGGTCAAACCAACATACTGCTCAGGAGATTTGATGGTCTGGTAGCGTGGAAGCAAAGCTTGGTTCGTACCAAAGTTGGCATCAACCTCAATGTAGTTGTCTTTACCTCTACCTGTCTTAGTTGTGATAACAATAACGCCATTTGCACCTCTAGAACCATAGATGGCTGTAGCTGCAGCATCTTTTAGTACTGTAGTGGACTCAATATCAGCAGGGTTTATAGAGTTAATGCTGCCATTAAAAGGAACACCGTCTACTACATATAATGGATCACGGTTACCGTTCACAGAACCGATACCACGAATACGTACCGTCGCCTCAGTACCTGGCTGACCGCTCGTATTAACAATTCTCACGCCTGAAACCTCACCGGCAAGTGCCTGAGAAACGTTTGACACACTTTTGGACTCCAGTCTCTCCGCACTCACCACTTTCGCCGTACCTGTGAAGGACTCTTTTGTTGTGGTAGAGTAACCTACTACTACAATCTCTTCCAGTGCTTTGGCATCCTCAGATAGAGACACATTTATAGTGCTTCTGCCTGACACGTTTACCTCCTGAGCCACATAACCCAAGAAGTTAAAAATCAGTGTTGCATCTCCAGAGGGCACATTTACAGAATAATTGCCCTCAATCCCCGTAGTAGTACCTGTTGTGGTACCTTTCACAATGACAGCAACTCCAGGTAGCGGTTGTCCACTACTGGCATCGGTCACCTTACCCGTAACAGTTTGGCTTTGCGCCCACGCCTGATTCACAAGCGCAAGAAGCATCACCAAACTAAATAATAGAACTTTTCTCATAAAGTTAGATTAGATTGATTGGTAAAATAGTTTATGGTTGTTTCTCAAATATAGGTCGATGTTATAACACTTCCCACAGCCATTTTAAAAAAACATTCCAAAAATTTAACCTAACCTTAATTTTGCCGCAAAAGGCAAGCTTGTTGCATATTCAACCAACTGTATATAAACCACTTACCTCACCCTACTAATCAATTTGGCATTTTTCTTATACAGCTTCAAAAACCTGTGTCAAAGAAAATATTCAGACATTCCGCTATAGGAAATTGCTGTTACAACTTCCTTTGACCTTGAGGTTTACTAACATACTGTATTAAGTTTGGAATTACACTTTTAAAGCATCTAGACTTAACTATATTTAGTTAATGTTAGTCTACTTTGAAATGCATGAATTATTCATCAGCAGTATTAATCATCCCTTATTGTAAGGGGCTTTTTTATAAAAGTGTTTCATTAAATAATTCTTTATTTAACACTAGTATTTCACTTTTCTGATTCTCTTATTGCTTGATCTAGAATGTCAGATTTCACTGCAAATAATGTATGATCATTACTGATAAGACACAAAAAAGCGCCTTAGTGAAATTCTAAGGCGCTTTAAAACTTACACCTCTATAAATTGGTAGAGGTTTTTTTACTTGTTACATTAAGTATCAAGGCATTACAGTGGGTTCTGTTTCATACCCGGATTTCTGTTAGCATTTAACTCATCCTGTGGAATCAACCACTGCCAGCGGTTATCGCCTGCTGGAACTGAAAACAAGTTATTTACAAGAGTCGCATCGTGGTTAGCACCAGTTCTGTCAAGTGCGCTATTCGTGCGCTTCAGATCTAAGAAGCGGAAACCTTCGCCCCACAGCTCAATACGACGCTGCAACAGGATTTCATCAATTAGATCCTGCCCAACCAGTTCAATTAGTGTGTACTCCTCGTCACGGGCCTCCATTAACTCAGCCAGTACCAGTGCAGCATCCACGCTTCTTCCAAGGCGAGCAAGCGCCTCCGCCTCAACCAAGTACATCTCAGCAGCTCTCATGTACGGTACGTCACCAATACTACTGGCTCCACCGTCAGCCATAAACTTTCTGTTCATATAGGGCTTAGCCGAAAAGTTGGACGGGATTACAAATCCATTCACATCATAACCTGTAGTCTTGCCGTCAGCATCCTTCACGGGCTCTGGCTTCGGATCCCAAAGCTGCTTACGCACATCAGTATCCCCAATCTCAGCATACAGCTTGCTGTTGATGGCTTTAGGGTTTGACCTGATGTTAGTAGAACTAAAGTTAGCCGACATATAGGCGAAGAAAGAGTAAAAATATGTTGTCTGGTCAGCAATTTGATCACTGCCCCACATCCACTCGCCATTCTCCACGTTGTTGAAGCCTGCCAGATAATCTTTAGTGCTCATCAACGAGTAAGCTTGGCGTGCCTCATTTGCGTACTGAGCAGCAGTTTCCCAGTCCTGCATCGTAAGGGCTACTCGTGCCTTGATACCTTTGACAACGTCAATATTGAAATGAGACTTAGCATTACGACCTTCTGGCAATAGCGAAATCGCCTCATCGAGGTCTTTATTAACCTGAGCGTATACTTCTTCTACAGATGCACGAGGTTGGCCCTCTGTTGTATTCTCCGTCAAAATTGGCACACCAGCCTGTTCATTAGTGCCTTTAGTAGCATCATAGCGCTCCGCAAAGATCTGCACTAGTTGGTGGTGAGCCCAAGCCCTGTAAGCCAGTGCCTGCCCCTTAATCTCCTCTTTATCCGCATCAGAACCATCCACATTATCAATGTTGTTGATGATCATGTTTGCGTTAGCTATTAGCTTATAGTAGAACCTATAGGTGAAGTAGACTGTAGTGGCATTTGCATTGCGGTGTGTTAGCCATTTATAGGTGTTATTGAACCAGCCATTACCGGCTGCAGTCATCACCACGTCTTCACCCAGCATATCCATATTAATCATTACTGACCCCTGACCAGCTTGATCTTGGGTACTGTATTGCATAAACATGGCTCTGTGGATACCATTAAGGGCAGCCCAAGCGTTGGCAGTAGTCGTAAACACTGATTGTTCAGAAACAGCATCCGTTGGCTGTGTCTCCAGGTAGTCCTTTTCGCAGGAGGAGAAAACCAGCATGCAGGCTGCAAGCGAACTATATAATACTTTTTTCATTTTCAAAAATTAAAGGGTAACGTTCAAACCAACTGTGTAGATACGAGCAGGTGAATATGTATTGGAAGTAACACCTGAGTAAGACTGATTAACGTTCATGCCATCACGTTTTGAGAACAGACCAAGGTTCTCTCCTGAAGCGAATACGCTGGCATTCTTTAGGAACACCTTAGAAGTGATGTTTGAAGGCAGTACGTAGTTCAGGTTTACAGATCTGATGTTCAGGTAAGAAGCATCAATCAACCAACGGTCTGACTGCGCATTATACTGCGTAGCAGCCGTCAGGTCCATGCGAGGCACATCTGTTACGTCGCCTGCGTTTTGCCAGCGGTTCAGAATATCTGTATGCAGCGCACCACCTTGCGTACCGGCGTTCATCAGAGAAGCATAATTCGCATCGTATACTTTGCCGCCCACCTGGTAAGTCAGTAACACAGATAGTGACAGGTTTTTGTAAGCGAAAGTGTTTGTGATACCACCTGCAAAATCAGGAATAGCAGAACCCGCGTAGTGGTACTTGGCACCGTTAGCCTGCGTTGTTACTCTTTTACCGTCCAGATCATATGCGTTTTTATCTTCTGGGTTATCAGCGATAAACACACCGTTACCGGTATTCGGGTCTACACCATACCAGTCGCGCAGCCAGTAATCATATACTGATCTACCAACCATATACTTCTTAGTACCGCTGATGATCTCTTCCTGGCCTTCTGGCAGTTGCTTAATCTCATTCTTGTAAGACGAAACGTTCACGCTCACATTCCATGTAAAGTCTTGCGCTTTTACAGCATCAGCAGATATTTGAGCTTCCACGCCAGTGTTGGCCATAGTACCAACGTTTTGCCATCTGGTTAGCACACCGCTTGAAAGTGGGAGCGGCACTTGAAACAACAGGTTCTCAGACTCTCTCTTGAAATATTCTACACTACCATTAATTCTGCCGAACAAGTCGAACTCAACACCAACGTCATAGCTATTGTTAGATTCCCACAGCAAGTCTTGGCTGGCAAGGCTTTCCTGAAGGAAGCCTGGCTCAGCAGCGTTATTGTAACCTAAGCCATAAAGCGCCTGCCAACCGTAGTAGTTGTTTGCACCGCTTGAGGTTAAGATAGCGTCATTGCCAACCTGCCCATAAGATCCTCTCAGTTTCAACATATCAACCCAAGCTGGCATAACGATGAAATCTTCTCTATCAAGGCGCCATGATGCACCTACTGACCAGAAATCACCCCATCGTACATCTTGGTAGAACCTTGATGATCCATCGCGGCGGTAAGACCCAGATACCGTATATTTATCATCAAATGTGTAGTTCAGACGGGAGAAGTAGCCTTCTGTTCTATAAAGATCCGTGCGTGAGTCAAGGCTATTAGTTGTTGTAAAGTTACCCAACTCAGTGTTACCTTCTACAATTAGGCCCTGACGCATGCCGTACAGGTATTTATATTGATAATTGTAGTTTTCGTGCCCTAACAACACCTCTACATAGTGCCTGTCGTTGAAAGTCTTAGCATAGTTCAACAACTGGTTCAGGTTGTAGCTAGTTGTAGTTGAGCTGGTGCGGTTTGCTCTGCCGGCTGGCGCGCCATCCCCTACCTTATTGTTGTCATACTCTGCTGCCAAGTAGTTAGAAATATCTACACTAAGGTTAGTAGTGAATTTAAAATCCTTTAGGAAGGTAATTTCACCGTAAGTTCTAGCACTTAACACATTGCGATTGTACAGATTGTTGTTCCACATGGTCTCTGCCACTACGTGGCGGCCTACACTTGCACTGCTCCCACGATTTGGCAAGCCTAGTTCAGACAAATTGCCGTAGTCGTAGATCTTGCCACCGTTCTGGTCCAGTAGGTAAGCACCTGTAACAGGATCGTGGGCATATACAGGATAAATAGGGCCCATGTTACGAGCAAAGAAGAATGGGTTAACATAACCTGTACTACTTCCTGTATTTGCTTGGTTAGATTCAGTGATAGTACCTGCTATGTTCAGACCTGTTTTAAACCAGTCTGTAGCCTGTGTGTTTACATTTACACGACCAGTGAATCGCTCATAGTCCGACTTAATCACAAAGCCTTTTTCATTCAAGTAACCTAAAGAAACAAAGTAATCGCTCTTATCATTACCACCGCTGAAGTTTAAGCCATAGTCGCTTCGGCTACCGTTACGCTCAATTGGGTCAAACCAATCCAAGTCATCTGCATAAAGTAGTCTTGCCTCAGGATTGATTTTGCCATCTAGCCCAACAATTTCATTATCAGCAACATTAAAAGGGTTATAACCTAATATACCCTTCACTCCGTTAGTTGCCGCAAGGTTGGCCTCGTCCATAGTTTTAGGATCCTCAGTGGCATATACAAGGGAGTTCCGTTGTGCTTCCCAAACCAACGGATAATACTCATAGGCATTTACACGATCATACTCCTTCAGGCCTCTGTTTGTAACACCCTGAGAAATCTTCAGGTTGATCTGGTTGCGGCCACTCTTACCTTTTTTGGTTGTAACCATTACCACACCGTTAGCGGCACGAGCACCGTAGAGTGCTGAAGAAGAGGCATCTTTTAGAATGGAGATACTTTCGATGTCGTCTACGTTCAGGTTCGCAATGCTGCCTGAGTAAGGGACACCGTCTACTACATATAGCGGATCGTTGGAAGAGTAAACAGAACCGATACCACGAATACGGATATCAGGACCAGAACCTGGCTGTCCGCTACCTGAGTTTGCCTGGACACCCGCAGCCTGACCAGCAATGGCATTTGTAATGTTAGTTACTGGACGCTGTGCAATTTTTTCACTTGAAATTTGCGCTGCAGAACCGGTAAAAGAACCTTTATCAGCAGTACCATAGGCAACTACCACCACTTCTTCAAGTTGCTTGTCATCTACCCCTAAACTTACGTTTATGGTTGATGCATTGTCAATTCCGCGCTCTACTGTTTGGTAGCCAATAAAGCGAAAAATCAAGGTATTACTTCCGGCAGGTACGTTAATGCTGTAATGGCCATCCACCCCGGTTGTAGTTCCTACGGTTGTTCCTTTCACAATGACGGCAACACCTGGCAATGGTTGTCCACTGCTGGTATCGGCCACCTTACCTGTTACAGTTTGGTTTTGCGCCCACGCTTGGTTCACAAGCACAAGGAGCATCACCAAACCTAATAATAGAACTTTTCTCATAAAGTTAGATTAGGTTGATTGGTAAAATAATTGATTGTTGTGCGTAAAAATTATAATTAAGAATGATACTTCCCACAGCCATTAAAAAAAAACATCCCTAAAACTTAACCTAATCTTAATTTTGACGTAAAAAGCAAGCTTGTTGCATATTCAATCGACTGTATATAAACCACTTACAACTCCTTAGCGATCAGTTTGTCATTTTTCTCATATCGCTTAAAAAAGCGCTTCAGAGAAAATATTCAGACATTCCGCTATAGGAAATCTCTGTTATAACTCCTTTTGAGCTTGGAGCTTACCTACATCCTGTATTAGGCGAGTAATTATACTTTTCATGTATACTAAAAAGTATATGTAGCACGTTTATACTTGATGCGGCACAAAAAAGGCGCGTCAGACTTATGCCTGACGCGCCTTTTTTACAAAGCTAGAAGAGTGTTATTTTTTCTCTTTCAGATTCTGCTCAAACAGCTTAAAGATACGCTTGTACTCATCCGTCCAGCTGGCTGGCTCCGTGAAGCCATGGTCCTCTACCGGGTATACAGCCAGTTCCCAGTTGTCTTTGCCCAGCTCGATCAAACGCTGCGACAGCCGCACCACATCCTGAAAATGCACATTCGTATCCACCATGCCATGGCAGATTAACAGCGCACCTTTCAGGCCTTCCGCATAGTAGATCGGGGAGCTCTTGGCATAGGCCGTGCTATCGGTGTATGGGGTGTTGAGGATATTGGAAGTATAGCCGTGGTTATAGTGTGCCCAATCGGTTACGGAGCGTAGTGCGGCACCAGCGGCAAACACATCCGGCTCCGTGAACATGGCCATCAGGGTAATAAAGCCGCCGTAGGAGCCGCCGTAGATGCCAATGCGTTTCGGGTCTACGTTATACTTTTCTACCAGGTGCTTGGCCCCGTCCACGTGGTCGCTTAGGTCTTTGCCACCCATAAATTGATAGATGCCGGTGCGCACGTCGCGGCCATAGCCGGCGCTGCCTCGGTAATCGATGTCCAACACGGTATAGCCCTGGTCGGCCAGGAAGTTGTGGAACATGTATTCGCGGAAATAAGAGCTCCACCACTTGTGCGCGTTCTGCAGGTAGCCGGCACCGTGCACGAAAATCACGGCCGGACCGTTCTGCACCGCGTTCTCCGGACGGTACAGGCGGGCGTATACATCCACCCCATCCTGTGCTTTAAAGGTAATCACCTGCGGCTCGCGCCAGTCGTAGGACTTGAACTCGTCGGTCAGGGAGTTGGTGATTTGACGTGGCTTGGCGCCTTTCTTGTTGTCCATCACAAACAGCTCCCAGGGCTTGTTGCTGTAAGAGTAGCGGATTGCCAGCTTCTTCTCGTCCGGCGACAGTTCTACCTCGTGGGCTCCGGTCATACTGGTGAGCTGCACCATCTCCCCGCCATTTACCGGCATGCGGTAGAAGTGCTTCTCGCCCGGGTGTACTTTGTTAGCCGTGAAGTAGAAATGCTTTTTATCATTGGATAGGCGCACATCCGACACCTCGTACTTGCCGCTGGTCAGGGCTTTCTTCTGGCCGGTGTTCACATTTACGGCATACAGGTGCGAGTAGCCGCTCTCCTCCGAGTGGAACCACACGCGCTCGTTGTCTGGCATCCAGCCGATGGTACCAGGGCCATAGCTAATGCCCGGGCCGTTGATCCAGGCCTCGTCGCGCTGGCGGTCCAGCACGGTGAGTTTCGAAGTTGCCGGGTCCAGCTTCAGGATCCAGCGGTCTTTGTTATCGGCGGATCGGGCCACCACCACGGCGTGTTTGCCATTGTCAGACCAGTAGGTGCCATAGATGGCCGCGGCACGCGGCTCCGGCTTTTTGGTTTTGCTGTCTGCGGCAGAGGTAGACGCACTGGCCTTTGCCTCCTGCTGCAGCAGGTAAGCCGGTTGGTCGTAGATACCTTCCACGTCGTTCATCAGCACGGCATAGGCCGTGTCGCGCTGCGTGTCGTACACAAAGAACTCGTACGTACTTTGGGCATCGCCTACCTTGGTGCGGGTGTTGATGTCCTCGGTGTAACCGGAGGCAGTCACAAAATCCGGCACGATGGCCACTTTGGCGTTCTTCGGACGCGTGATCAGCTGGTAGGTGATAAAACGCTCATTCGGCCCCAGCACCACGCTGCTCACGATCTTATCCTCTATGTAAATCTCTTTCGGGCGGGCAGGCGCGTCCAGTTTCTGCTGCTTCTCGGCGGCTTCCTTGTCTTCCTTGCGCTCGCGCACGATTTGGAGCAGGGTCAGTTGCTGCTCCTTCAGCCAGTCGCGCTGCGGGTTCTTGCCTTCCTCTGCCGGCTTGCGGCCTTTCCTGAAGTCCGTGAGCTGCGCCGTCTGGCCCGAGCCGATGCTCCAGGCGAAAAGGTTGCTATCCTTGGTATACACCACCTTCTGCTCGTTGTGGCTGAAGGCCGGACTGCTTTCGCGCTCCACGGTGTTGGTCACCTGCTGCGATTTGCCGGTTTTTACATCGTACAGGAAAATGTCTCCGTTCTGCTCGTATACTTTCTTGGTACGGGCGCGGTTATACACCCCACGCTGGGCCGGCAGGCTGCGACGCTCCTGGGCACTTACCTTCTGCAGGTTTCGGCCGTCGGCGCTCACGCTGTAGAGCGAGTCTTTGCGGTTGCCCTCGGGGTTCCAGTCGAAGTAAATCTTCTTGCCGTCTTCAGACCAGAACACGTTGCTCGGAGAGGTGCCGATCCACTTTGGGTCGCGCATGATCTTCTCCACGCTCAGTTCCAGCTTACTGTCTTGCGCCTGTAGCTCGGCGCTGCCGATTAGCAGCAAAGCCATAAACGCCACGGCCTTTTGTTTCAGTTGCATGGTTGGTTTTATTAGGTTTAGGTAGTTTAGTTTAAGGTTCTGTCTTCAAAATAAAGTATAAACAGAGAAGTTAACAAAAAACCGCCTGCAGGAACTGACGCCTTTGGGCAGTTTTTATACTTCCTGGGCAGGCAAAGTATAGACAGTAAAGTATAAACAGGTTAACTATACTTGGCCGGGAGCGGATTTATACTTAGGAACATGGAGCGACATCAGATACGCTTGCAGCGTGTTTTAAACAGCAAATGCTAAAGCCTCCGAAGCATTCATCGGCAAACATTACCGAAGGACTAAAAGTATAGATTTCAAAGTATAAACACGCGGTTTATACTTTGAAATCTATACTTGCTGCCGAAGCCCGCTATACTTTAGGACTTCTTCTTTTTAGTAAATGCCATACTTGGGTGCTGCTCCTCGTGCGGCGTTATACTTTGGTAGAAGCTGGCAAAGCGCAGCAGCTCGGCCTCGCCAAAGAGTTTGCCCATAAACGTGATGGTGGTTGGCATGCCATTTTTCTGAAAACCGTTTGGCACCACCACGCACGGATGGCCCGTCAGGTTCGTCACGATGAGGTTGCTGCTGGCGAAGGAGGGGCTGATGTACACGTCCACGTCCTGGAGTTTCTCCTGCATCTGCTGCACCAGCAAGGTGCGCACGCGCTGCGCCTGCAGGTACTCCACGGCAGGTATAAAACGGGCAGTGCGGAAGATGTTGGGCCAGGCGTTTTTATGCTGCGCCACCAGGAGGCTGTCGCGGCCGCTACGGGTAAGCTCGTCAAAGGCCGCAGCCCCCTCCACCGAAATGGTCAATAGCAGGTCGCTGGCCGGTAGGTCGGGCAGGGAGATCGGCACCAGCTCTACGCCAGCCTTGCAGAGCGCCTCCAGCGCAGCCTGGTCGTTTTCCTGAAAGCCATACTTCTTGGCAAAGTCCTCCTTCAGGTAGCCTACGCGTAATTTCTTCGGGTTTATACTTGGCGTATAGTTAAAGGGCGCATCGTACACCGATTGGTCTTTCCCGTCAGGCCCGTAGATGGCGTTGAACACAATGGCGCAGTCTTCGGCGGTGCGGGCAATCGGCCCGATCTTATCCATAGACCAGCTCAGGGCCATGGCGCCGTGGCGACTCACGCGGCCGTAAGTAGGCCGGAGTCCCGTGGTACCACAAGCCGTAGAAGGCGAAACAATGGAACCGAGGGTTTCCGTGCCGATGGCATAGGGCAACAAACCAGCTGCCACCGCCGCGGCAGAGCCCGCCGAAGAGCCGCTGGAGCCTTTGCTCACATCCCATGGAGAGCGGGTTTTGCCGCCGTACCACACATCGCCCATGGCCAGGGCACCCAGCGTCAGTTTGGCCACCAGCACCCCACCGGCGTCCTGCAGGCGCTGCACTACCGTCGCGTCCTCGTCCAGCACCTGGTCTTTGTAAGGCGTGGCGCCCCAGGTGGTTTTATACTTGCGCGTGGAGAGCAAATCCTTCACCCCAAACGGGATGCCGTGGAGCATGCCTTTATACTTGCCAGCTTTGATCTCCTGGTCGGCTTGGCGGGCCTGCTGCAGTGCCAGCTCCTCGGTAAGGGAGGTAACGCACTCCAGCGCCGGACCATACTTCTTCAGGCGGTCGAGGTAGAACCTGGTGAGTTCCTCGGAGGTGATTTGCTGGGTGCGCACCAGTTCGGCCAGTTGCGGAATAGTATAAAACGCCAGTTCCTCGCGCTTTTTCGGAAGTTTTACGTTTTGCGGCCGCTCCACCTCAAAGGCAGATTTACCAGTAGGGAAAGTATAACCCACCGGAATGGGGTTGAACATCAGGGCCGGAGGAACGCTGTTGGGCAGGTTTTGCTGGCGCAGCGCCTCGTAGCTTTTTTTAAAATCTTCCAGCTCCGAAACGGTGGAGTCGAGCTGTGCCTCCGTAAAGTTCAGGCCGATAAGCTTCTGTGCCTCCTGCAGCACATTCACCGTAATTGCATTATCTGCCACTCTGGCCACAAAAGCCCCTGACATAAAGCAGGCGACGCCAAGTAGGGCTATGGTTCTGTTTTTCATGCTGCTAGGATTTGAGTTTCCGAATATAAAGGTTTTAGAACATAAAAGGCAGATTTCTGCAGCCTGAGTTTCCCGCCTCTTTCCAACGAATACCGACAAGACTAAGTGGACGGTACACACCGCTTAAATTTTGTAAAAGTTATACTTTGCCTTACCCCTGAAATAAATTGCCTAAAAGTGTTAGTTTGCAACAGCAAAAACCAATCTACCTATGAACAGACGATTACACCTGCTGCTGGCGCTATTGCTGGTGCTAACACAACTAATGCCCGCACTCGCCAACGGCGGAAAGGAAGAGAACGCGCTCCTCTGGAAGATCACGGGCAAGGGCCTGAAAAAGCCGTCTTACCTGTATGGCACCATCCACGCCGTGTGCCCCGACAAAATGGTGATTTCGGAGACGCTGCAGAAAGCGCTCGGGCAGACGGAGCAATTATCGCTGGAGCTGGATATGGACGACCCGGACATGATGTCCCAGTTCATGATGCTGTCCACCCTGCCAGAAGGGCAATCCCTGAAGGCCATGTTCACCAAGGAGGAGTATGAGGCGGTGGGAGCACTTTTCAAGAGCACCTACGGGGCAGACCTGCAGTTTGTGGATAACCTCAAGCCTTTTGTACTGTACTCCATGCTGATACCAGTACTTACCGAGTGCACCCCCGAGTCGTATGAGCAGAAGCTGATGAACCTGGCGCACAGCCAGCAGAAGGAGGTTTTGGGGATAGAGTCCGTGCAGGAGCAAATGGCCGTGGTAGATGAGCTGCCCAACAAGTTTTACGTGGACATGGTTACCCGCACGGCCACCAACCTGGCCAAATCCAGGGCCGAGTACAGCGAAATGGTGGATCTATACTTTGCACAGGACTTAAAGGGCCTGCAGGAGCTCATGCAGCGCGACTACCCGGAAGAGGATTACAGAAAGTTTAACGAGGCGTTCCTGGTTAAGCGCAACAGAAACTGGATACCGGTGATGGAGCGCATGGCGAAGGCCAAACCTACCTTTTTTGCCGTTGGCGCGGCACACCTGTCAGGTGAGGAGGGCGTTGTGGCGCTGCTGCGTAAGCAGGGCTACAAAGTGGAGCCTGTTCAGAAATAACATTTAACCTAAACCCAAAAAGCGGCCAGGTTCTGTAACACGTACCTGGCCGCTTTTTTTATGTCTTTCTTCTACTTAAAGTATAACAGCACCCTAGCGCCCGTAGCGCATCATGGCCACTACCTGGTCCGCCTCCTTCACGTTATACTCGTAGGCCAGCCGCTTGTGGTTCACCAGGTCTATGATGGTACCGATGAGGCAGAGCCCGCCGGTAAAGAAGTAAAGTAGCCCCATACCAATCTGCCCGGTCAAAAAGCGCTGGATGCCGGCCACGCCAAAGAAACCGATCAGCGTGGTGATCAGCAACAGCATGGGCTCGCGGCGGCGGGAGCGGTAGATGTTGGCGAACTGACGCGCCTCATCTTCGGTCATAGGTTGCACCAGGGTCTGCACATAACCCATTTCATCCGGCTCCAGGTCCGGCATCAGGTGGAGTATACTTGCCATATAGTTTTATTTTGATGGTTTTACACTAACATAACAGTAATGAAAGTATAGCAGCCTGCCGCAGCGCCACAGCAGCAACAGCACTGCCGGAACAGTGAGCGGGTGCGCCTCCCACGATGCGCGCCACTCGCCCCGGGCCAGGAACGCCACGCCATGCCCCAGCCCACAGCCGGGACAGCCGCTTTCCAGCACCCAACTGAACGGGCAAAAGCTTAGCAGGTGGTCGCCTCTGGGGTCCATGAGCGCCAGCAGCGTGAGCCCTACACCCCACAGCAGCGCCTCCAGCGGCGCCTTTCCAATCGTTTGCTGTATCCTGCCCCGCATAAAGTAGTATTTAAGCGGATTGAATGTAGTATAATTTTCTGATAATCAAAACACAGCTTGGGGATATTTGGCCTGATTAGGAGCGGCAGGGGCAAAAAAAAAGCTCCACAGAATGGAGCTTTTTTAAGCTTACTATATGACGTTCACAGTTATTCTTGACCTGAATCGGCGGCACCGCCTTTCTCATTCATTCTTACAACGCCTTCCTGACCTTCTGCATTGGTCATGGTGATTTCGTAAACCACCTCAGCGTTGGCAGCGCCCTCCTCTGGAGTTATCTTGTAGATTTCACCTACAGTCCAGTCTTTGTATACATCGCTTTTCAGAGCGTTCTTCACGGCTTCCGGCAACTGATCCTGCGTTACTAACTCGCGGTTGCCCTCAGCTTGTTGTTCTGTCTGCTGCTGTTGCTGCTGACCTTGGTTCTGGCCCTGCGTCTGCGCAACGGCATCCAGCGATGCAAATCCTAACAATCCTACTGCTGCTATTATGAATGTTGTTTTCATGTTTTATGGTAGTGTAGTTCAAAATCGTACTCGGCAGGTATAGTGACAGAATCGTGCCAAACTCATAACAAAGCCTATAGCATTGATTTTTAGCCTTTAGAAGCCATAGCATAAAATCACAGGTTGTAGAATAAGCCTTGCATACTGTGCTGCAATTCCCCAATGTGTGGAAATTTTCCACAACCTAATCTTTCGCTGTTGTGGCTACAGAAAAAATTCTACCGGAAGAACAGGCTCCCGCATCTTAACAAAAGCCCCGCCCTGAAGTATAACAACAAAAAGCATTTACTTCAGATAATATGGAATGTAACGTAGGAATTGTGGAGCAAAAAGCGCGCGTGCTGGCCGGCCTGGCGCTGATTGGAATCGGGGCTTACTATGACTCTAAGCCGCTGGCGGCCGCCGGGCTGATACCCATACTTACCGGCATGCTGCGCTGGTGCCCGCTAAATGCAGCAATTGGGTACAACGGATGTGAGCCTGAGCAACGGCGGCATGACAAAAACTAACGCATCAGGCCTGTCGCACCCCATGCTGGTGTACGATGGCGACTGTAGTTTCTGTAAGTACTGGGTAAACAGATGGCGCCGCAAAACGGGCGACAAGGTGAAGTATACTTCCTTTCAGGAGCTCCCGGAGGAGTTTCGCGGGACCACGCATGCGCAGTTTCGCAGGTCGGTGTACCTCTTTACAACCTATGGGCAGCGGCTGCACGGCGCTGCGGCCGTGGCTGCCCTGCTGCACCTGAGTGGCCACAGCACCTGGAACTGGCTGTACCACCGCCTGCCGCTGGCCGGCAAAGTGGCGGAGGCTGGCTACAGGATCGTGGCAGACAACCGTGACTTTTTCTTCAGACTCACGAAGCTATTCTTCAGAGACAATCCCCGATAACCCGCCAACCATGCGCAGACTTATACTTTACATCGCCACCAGCCTCGATGGCTACATTGCCCGGCCTAACGGCGACACCAGCTGGCTGCACGACGAGAGGTATAGCCTGGAGGGCGAGGACTTCGGGTATGGCGCCCTGCTGCAAAGTATAGATACTACGCTGATGGGCTACAAAACCTACCAGGTTATACTTGGTTTTGATATGCCTTTCCCCTACCCCGATAAGACGAACTATGTGCTCAGCCGCAGCCCCCATGCTGACACAGCCCATGTACGGTTTGTGCGGGATGATGCCACCATTTTTGTTCAGAACCTAAAGCGGCAGCAGGGGAAGAACATCTGGCTGATTGGCGGAGGACAAATAAACACACTCCTGCTAAAGGCAGGCCTGATAGATGAGTTCATCATTACCTACGAGCCCGTTATACTTGGGGACGGCATCCCCCTATTCGCCCAGGGCACCCCGGAGAAACAGCTGCACGTGCTGGAGAGCAGGAGCTTCCGGAACGGCTTTGTACAGCTATGGATGCAGCCGTAAAAAAACAGCCGCCCGCACGCGCATTGGCGTGGCGGCGGCTGCTCCCCCATCATTTTTTAAGTAGTAGTAATCAGTAGGCTGGTGTTAAACCACATCAGTGGTGGGTTTTTCATCCAGTGGGCAGCTTGGGTAAATGGGTTCCTCTGCCTTGTGCTCTTTTTCCAGCCTATGCTTGCGCAATATGCGTTCCTCGTCCAGCAGCCCCTGCTCCAGGGCGTCGGTAAACTCGTGGGTGAAGCCCAGGTTATCGCTTACGGAGTTTAAGCTGTAGTTCCAGGTGTCGGAAATTGCCCCTGTAGAAGTTCTTCTGTGTCGTCTCATCTCACACACTCCTTTCTTGTTAAATAAAACTTTAAACCGGGCAAATACCTTTAAACTTATTAAAGACTATTTACAATTTATTATACGAAAGTTACTGTGCTTAGTACGCCCAAACAGTTTATTTTAATACAATTTTTTCTCGTCCAACAACAGGTATAATCCGCCAGCAAAAGCTGCCACAGAACCATACAAGTGCTTTTTAAACGAACACTTGTTAGCCACCTCCGACCAAACGCCCTTTATTATCTACAAAAAGGAGGATTGTATCGGTGCAAAAGCAAAAGGCCGGTACAGACAAGTGCTGCACCGGCCCCGGCAACGGCTAAAGCGCCTGCTTATTTTTTCTTCTTTGCCTTGGCTTTTGCCTTCTTGCTTTTGGCTGCTTTGGCTTTTTGCTCTCCCTCCTCAGCCTCTTTCAGCAGGGCCTTCCAGTCGTACTTAGCATCCGCGCTGAAGTCCAGTGTGGCCTCGTAATCCTCCTTCTCCACTTCCAGCACCTTGATATCCTTGGTAAGATACTGCTGTATCTCCTCCAGTATAGGTCTTTCCTCCAGGGCGCAGAAACTAACGGCAATACCCTTCTCGGTACCACGGCCGGTCCGGCCCACGCGGTGCACATAGTTCTCCGGCTGCTCGGGCAGGTCGTAGTTCACCACATACTCCACCCCGGGGATGTCTATGCCGCGCGCGCTCACGTCGGTGGCGATCAGCAGTTTCACCTCGCCTTTCTTAAACCGGCGCATGACCTCCAAGCGGTCTTGCTGCTCCTTGCCGCCGTGTATGCTTTCCGCCTTTATCCCCACGCGGTCCATAGCCGCCACCACACGCTCGGCGCGCACCTTGGTGCGCACGAAGGCTAGGATCTTCTTATCCGGGTTTTCCTTCACCACACGCTCCAGAAAAAAGCGCTTGTCGTCCATCTCCACAAACATCACCGAGTGATCCACGTTTTTCGACACAGGGTCTTTGGGTGAGATCTGGATGCGTACCGGCTTGTTCACCAGCGAGTAAGCCAGCTCCTTTATCTTTTCATTGATGGTGGCCGAGAAGAACAGCGTCTGGCGCTTGCGGGGCAGCTTGCTCGTAAGCTGGCGGATGTCGTGGATAAAGCCCAGGTCCAGCATGTGGTCGGCCTCATCCAGTATCAGGACCTCCACTCGGTGCAGGTGCAGGTGCCCCTGGCTTACCAGGTCGAACAGGCGGCCCGGCGTGGCTACCAGCACATCAATGCCCTCTTCCAGTTTCGCAATCTGCGGCCCCTGCTCCACCCCGCCAAACACGCAAAAGGTTTCCACGCGGGTGCCGCGGCCAATCTCATTAAACACCTCGGTTATCTGCAGGGCAAGCTCCCGGGTGGGCACCATCACCACGCACTTAATGCCGTCGCCGCGCTTGCGGTTCTTGCCAAACTGCAGCCTGTCGAGCACCGGAATAGCGAAAGCAGCCGTTTTGCCTGTACCTGTTTGGGCAATAGCCAGCACGTCCTCGCCTTTCATGATGGGCGGAATGGCCTTAAACTGAATATCAGTCGGTTTTTTAAAGCCCAGCTTGCTCAGGCTTTTCTTTATCTCGTCGGAAATGCGGTAATCTTCAAACTTCATGGTGTAGCGGTATTATACTTTGCCTTGCCTATACATACGGCATAAGCAAGGTGCAAAGGTAGAGCTAATTATTGATTGTTGAGCGGTCGTCAGACGCAACAGAGGAGGGTATTGCCCGCCTGAGCTTTGGCCTTCTCCTGCAAATCATAAAAAAATATGGCGCCGGGCTAAACTTTTTTAATAGTAATACTATTACACATAAAAGCTTCCGTCACATTTTTTAGAGCAGTTGCTCGTGGGAAGTATGACCAAAGACGCACCTTCAACACTTAATGTATGGCCACCAGTATCCAGATAAACCTGAAGCACCAATCGTACCTGCGGGAGCCTGAAGGCACCGAGCTAGGCCGAAAAATCATTGCCGAAAGTATAAGGCTGCTGGACGTGCTGGGCTACGAGGATTTCACGTTTAAGAAACTGGCGGGCGAGATAGGCTCCACCGAGGCCTCCGTTTACCGCTACTTCGAAAACAAGCACAAACTGCTGGTTTACCTGGTGTCCTGGTACTGGGCCTGGCTGCACTACTTGGTCACCCTCCAGACACGGAACATTGCCGACCCGCGCAAGCGCCTGAGCCGGGCCATCGAGGTGATTGCCAGGGCCGGTGAGGCCGATGACCCCACTGTGTGGCACATTGACGAGCGCGCGCTGCACCGGGTAGTAGTGGCCGAGGCCTCCAAAGTATACCACACCAAAGAAGTGGACGCCGAGAACAAGGAAGGTTATTTCCTGGAGATGAAGCACTTGTGCCAGCGCCTGGCCCAGATTGTGCTGGAGATCAACCCGGACTATCCTTACCCGCACGCCCTGATGAGCACCGTGCTGGAGGCGGCGCATCAGCAGCTGTTTTTCGCGCAGCACCTGCCCTCGCTCACAAACGTCCGCTCCGAGAAGTACACGGAAACAGTGGCCTTCCTGAAACAGTTGGTTTTTGCCGCAGTAGACAACTCCTAACCTCCTTACCTCCAAATCCGAATGGATGCCAATTCAACGCATAAAAAACTGCCGCCTACCAAGCGCTTCCTGCAACTGCTGTCTATAGAGCGCCGGGAAATCCTGTACATGTACGTGTACGCCATCGCCGCGGGCCTTATCACCCTGATGGTGCCTTTAGGCATACAGAGCATCATCGGCTTTGTGTCGAGTGGGCAGGTGACCACCTCGGTGGTCGTGCTGATAAGCCTGATTGTGCTGGCCCTGCTGATTGTGGGCGGGTTGCAGGTTATGCAGCTCTGGCTGGTGGAGTTCATCCAGCAGCGCCTGTTTGCCCGGACGGCCTCCGAGTTTGCCTACCGCATTCCCCGCTTTCAGCCGGAGGCCTTGCTAAAGTATAACCCCCCGGAGCTTATGAACCGCTTTTTTGATGTGGTAACGCTCCAGAAGGGCCTGGCCAAGATTCTGGTGGACTTTTCCACAGCCGTGATACAAATCGTGTTTGGCCTCCTCCTGCTGTCGCTCTACCACCCATACTTTATTTTCCTGGGCCTGCTCCTGTTCATCGTGCTGATTCTGATCATCTGGCTTACGGGGGGCAAGGGCATTGATACAAGTATAAAAGAATCCACATACAAGTATAAGATGGTGGCGTGGCTCGAGGAAATGGCCCGCTCCATGAGCACCTTTAAGCTGGTGGGGCACACCAACCTGCCCATGGACCGCACCAACAGCTATGTAAAGAATTACCTTAAGGTGCGCCGGGAGCACTTTAAGGTGCTCATGACGCAGTACTATAGCTTTGTGGGCTTTAAAACCTTTATCACGGGCGGCCTGCTGGTGCTGGGCTGTATTCTGGTGGTGCAGCAGGAAATCAACATCGGCCAGTTCGTGGCCTCTGAGATCATCATCATCATGATCATGAACGCGGTGGAGAAGGTGATCATGAAACTGGACACGGTGTACGACGTGATGACGAGCCTGGACAAGCTCGGGCTGGTAAGCGATCTGCCGGTAGAGGAGTTTAAAGGCATAAAGCTCGATGAGCTGCCCCTGAACGGAGGGCTGAGCATACACGCCCGCAACCTAGGCTACAGGTTCCGGGATACCAAGAAAGTGGCGCTGGAGGGGCTTAACTTCACTATACAACCCTCTGAGCGGGTATGCCTGGCAGGCTTCAACAGCTCCGGGAAAAGCACCCTGATCAGCATCATACTTGGCCTGCTGCCGTCCTACGAGGGGAGCCTGTCCTTTAACGGCATTTCCATGCACGACCTGCACAAGGGCAACCTGCGCAGCCTGATTGGCGACAACATCGGTAAGGAGCAGGTATTTGACGGAACGCTGTTGGAGAACATTACCCTGGGCCGCAACCTGCCCATGCAGGACGTGCTCTGGGCGGTGGAGATTACGGGCCTGGCGCCCTTTGTGCACACAACGCCCGGCGGCCTGCAGGCCAGCCTCACGGGCGGCAGCATGCGCCTGCCGGGCACCATCGCGCGTAAGATAGTGATGGCCCGCAGCCTGGTGCAGCGCCCCAAACTTTTGATCGTCGACAATTACTGGGCAGGACTGGAGAAGAAGGAACGGCTGGAGTTCCTGCGCCTGCTCACTGCCCCACAGTTCGACTGGACCATGATCATCGTGTCGAACGACAAGGACATCATGCGCCTGTGCGACCGCACACTCCTGCTTCAGAACGGGCAGTTGGCTGCCGACGGACACTACGAGGAGATAAAGCACCTGGAAGTAATGCAGGAACTAATAGACGTAACCGGCTAAAGTATGGCTTCAGAGCTAAACAAGATGGATAACACAGACCACGAGCTGGAGGTAATGGCGGAGGTGCAGACGCCGCGCCTGGGCCGCACCCTTACGTACTGGCTCGGCGGAATCTTCCTGATCATTATCCTTTCGCTATTCCTCCCCTGGACGCAGAACATCCGCTCGCAGGGAACGCTTACGGCACTAACCCCACAGGACAGGCCCCAAACCGTAGAGGCGACCATTGCAGGCCGTATAGAGCAGTGGCACGTGATGGAGGGGGCTTACGTGAAGAAGGGCGACACCATTGCCAGCCTCTCGGAGGTGAAGGAAAAGTACATGGACCCGGACCTGCTGGTGCGCCTGGAGGAGCAGGTACAGGCCAAAGAGGGAGCCATGGAAGCCAACCTGGCCAAGGAAAGGGCCATGCAGGAGCAGATAAAGGCACTGCGCGAGGGCCTTAGCTTTAGCCTTCAGAAAGCGCGTAACAAGGTAGGGCAAACACGCCTGAAACTGCAAAGCGACAGCATGGAGGTGGTAGCGCAGCGCACCGAGCTGACTATAGCCGAGGCCCAGTTTGAGCGCCAGGAGAACTTGTATAAGCAGGGCCTGAAGTCGCTGACGGAGCTGGAGCAGCGCCGCCTGAAGCTACAGGAAGCGCAGGCTAAGCTGCTCTCGCTTATCAATAAGTATGAGGCCGCACAGGCCGAGCTGCAGAACGCCCGCACCGAGCTAAACTCGCTGCAGGCAGAGTATGGCGACAAGGTTGCCAAAGCCGAAGCCGAACTCAGCGCCACCCGCTCTTACACCTTTGCCACGCAGGCAGACGTGGCCAAGCTGCAGAACGAGCTCAGCAGCACCCGCATCCGCAGCCAGTACTATCAGATTGTGGCGCCCCAGGATGGCTATGTGGTACAGACCCTGAAAGCGGGTATCGGTGAGACGATAAAGGAGGGCGAGGCGCTGGCTACCATCATGCCGCGCGACCCGCAGCTGGCCGCAGAGCTGTACATCGACGCCCTGGACCTGCCGCTCATCAAACCCGGCGATGAGGTGCGCCTGCAGTTCGAGGGGTGGCCCACCATTGTCTTCTCCGGATGGCCGGGAGCCACCTTTGGCACCTTTGGGGGCCGGGTGGCTGTAATAGACAACACCGGCACCAACGGCCGCTACCGCATGCTGGTAGTGCCCGACTCCGATGCTACGTCCTGGCCTGAGCCGCTCCGCGTAGGCTCGGGTGTGTATGGTTGGGCGATGCTGAAAACGGTGCCGATCTGGTACGAGATCTGGCGCCAGCTTAACAATTTTCCCCCTGACTATACTGAAACCCAGGGAGCCTCTACAGCCAATGGAAAAAAGACGTCTGAAGTCTCTCAAAAGGAATAACCTTCGCATGCGCATCCTCTATACCATCCTTGTAGCGCTTACCGCCCTGTTTATACTTGGCACAAGCCGTGCTGCTGCGCAGATGCCGGACTCTGCGCAGCAGGTGCTTACGCTGCAGGAGTTTCACCAACTCATCCTGCTGCACCACCCGGTAGCCTCGCAGGCGGCGCTGCTGACGGAGCAGGCACGCCAGGAGCTGCGCATTGCCCGGGGCGCCCTCGACCCGGTTATCTCCAGCAAAGTATACCGCAAGGAGTTTGGAGGCAAAGAGTACTACAACCTCTGGAGCAACACGCTGCAGGTACCGCTGTGGTTTGGCCCGGAGCTGAAGGCAGGCTTCGAGAAGAACACAGGCGCGAACCTGAACCCCATGGACTATACCCCCTCCGAGGGGCTGAGCTCTGTAGGGATTTCGGTGCCGCTGGGCCAGGGCCTGTTTATAGACGAGCGCCGCGCCACCATACGGCAGGCCCGCCTGATGCAGGAGATTGCCGAGGCAGACCGCATTAAACTCATCAACAAGCTGCTGCTGCAGGCTACCAAGGACTATTGGGACTGGCTTTTATACTTTCGGCAGGTACAGCTTTACGAGGAGGCAGTAGAGCTGGCCGATTTCAGGCTGAAGGCGGTGCGCACCCGCGTACAGGAAGGCGACTTGGCCGCTATAGACACGGTGGAGGCGCTGACAGAGGTACAGGCACGGCAGGTGCTGCTGCAGGAGGCCCTGCTGGGGTATAACAACGCCCGCCTGCTGGTGGCCACCCACCTGTGGGCCGAGGACGAAACGCCGCTGGAGCTGCAGGAGCAAACCATACCCGCCCTTACCGGCAGCGAGATCGCGTCGCTGTCGCAGAGCGACCTGCAGCAGCTGCTGGAGACAGCCAAAGCCAACCACCCCGACCTGCGCAAGCTCAGCCTGAAAGGCCAGCAGCTACAACTGGATCAGCGCGTGGCCGCCGATAAGCTCAAGCCCAAGCTGAACGCAGAGTATAACCTGCTGCAAAGCGATTTTTACATGAGGCCCGAGGCCATAGACCGCAGCTTTATGGGGGAGAATTACAAACTGGGTCTCAGCTTTAGCCTGCCCCTGTTCCTGCGGCAGGAGCGCGGCAAACTGCAGCTTACCAAGGCAAAGCAGCAGGCCAATGCCCTGGAGCTAACCCAAACCGCGCGCGAAGTGGAGAACGGCATACAGGCCGCTTACAACGAGTGGCTGGCGCTGGAGGAGCAGATAAGGCTGCAGGAGCAAATGGTGGCAAACGCCAACACCTTGCGCAACGGCGAAGTAATCCGCTTTCAGAATGGCGAAAGCTCGCTGTTCCTGGTAAACTCCCGGGAGATGAAGCTGATGGAGGCGCAGGTAAAGCTTTATACGTTACGGGCAAAGTATGCCAAGGCCCGCACCTTCCTCTACTGGTCTGCCGGAAGTATAGAAATGGAGTAGGCTGATTGCTACGTTCCTATAGCCCCTGTTTCTCAGCTATGCATGTTGTTAGGCAGGGGCTCGCTGTTTTACCCCTTTTACTGGGCTTGGTTTCTTTTTTAGCCTTCCTTGTTGTATAAAAAGACGAATATATCCCTACTTTTGCTCCCGCGCACGACCCTACTAATCCACATGAAAACAGACCGATCCCACTCCGTGGGCAACCCGCCCAACCCCTCTGCCAGCTGCAATTTTTTATCTTTTATACTTTAACATTCATGAAACAACTTTACACCCTCACGCTGGTGCTGCTGCTAAGCTGTACATCGGCATTTGCACAGGACAATGCCAAAATCAAGGACATCCGGGAGCTGCTCCACCTGACCAAGGCCGGGGAGCTTGGCATGCAGGCCATCCAAACAAGTATGGAATCCATGCGCAGAACAAACACATCCGTTCCGGCAGAGCTGTGGGACGAGTTTGAAAAAGCCTTCACGGCTGAGGATCTTGTCAATCTGAACATCCCCATATACGACAAGCACTACACGCACCAGGATATCAAAGACATGATCGCCTTGTACAAAACTCCCCTTGGGCAGAAGATGCTGGAAAAAACACCTTTGGTAATGCAGGAGTCTATGATGAAGGGGCAGCAGTACGGCCAGGAAGTTGCCATGCGTATTATCCAGAAAATGCAGGCAGAAGGAAAACTTCCTAAAAACTAAGCTACCAAACCGGTAAAACCTATAAGAAGCAACAGGCACCACTCCCCATTCCAGGAGGTGGCGCCTGTTTCGTTTTAACCATACTTTGGCTACCCTTTCCGGCCAAACCACTGCTGCACGGTGCTGGCAAGCCCGGCAAAGTCACTGCCGCCGGAGCCGTACGTGTCGTAGGCGAATTTGAGGATAATGCCGGAAACCACCACCAGGAACAGCACCCGCACAAAACCTACGCCGCGCTTGAGCGCCGTGCGTGTGCCCAGCTGCGAGCCGATGATGCTGCACACGGCCATCGGTACGGCCACCTCGTAGAGCACATGCCCGTTCCAGGCGAAGTACAGCAGAGCCGAGAGGTTGGTGGCTACGTTCACCACCTTGGCCGCCGCTGAGGCCGCCAGAAAGTTAAACCCAAACAGGCCGATAAAGATGAAGATGAGAAAGCTGCCCGTGCCGGGGCCGAAAAAGCCGTCGTAAAAGCCGATGGCCGCGCCAACCAGCAAGCCATACAGCCGCTCTTTCGATTCGGTGAGCCTGGGCGCGTGCAGCGACCCAAAATCCTTCCTGATAAACGTATAAACGGCTACCAGCACCAACAGCACCAGGATAAGCGGCTTCAGCAGATTGGCATCGAGCTGGCTCAGGGCACGGGCGCCCAGGAAAGAGCACACAAAAGCCGCCGCAGCCGCCGGAAGTATGGCCAGGTAGTTGATCCTGACGCTGCGCACATACTTTACCATCGCCGCCGTGGTGCCTGCAATACCCGCAAACTTGCCGGTACCGAACACCGTGGGCAGCGGCACACCGGGCAAAAACACCAGCAGGGCCGGCACCTGAATCAGTCCGCCCCCTCCTACCACCGAATCTATGAAACCCGCCATAAAGGCAAACAGGCACAGGTAAAGAATCTCTTCCACAGAAAGTATAAAGTATAAAAAAGTGGCACAAGATACGGCACGGCAACCTGAGCCCAAGCACCTGTCCTCCTATTTTTATTTTATCGCCTTATACTTTGATAAAGGGCACTTCTTAGGCAAAAACGCTGTTGAACTTCTGCAAAACAGAAAGGCATCACCCGTGATAAAAAAACTCTTTATTTATACTTTGCTGCTCGGCACCCTGCTGGGCCATACTTCCTGCGAAGAAGAGGCCTCGGCCGCTGCCCCGGTAGCCGAAGAGCAGCCCACACCAGCCCCGCCCGTAGCCGAAGACCTGTATGTGTCGTCGGAGCTGCTGCTGAGCGTGCCGAAGGAAATGCTGCAGCAGTTGGTTTCAAAGCAAGGCTTTGGCAGCTACGGCCACGAGATAAAGTATGGCGTGTCGGTTTTCAGGCTGATTTACACCACCACTTACCAGGGCCAGCCCATCCACGCCTCCGGACTGGTGTGCCTGCCGCAAAACATGAGTGCGCCGGCCCCTGTTATCAGTGCCCAGCATGGTACTATTTTCACCGAGAAGGATGCTCCCTCAAATTTTGAGGGGCTGTCGGGCTTTGAGCTCTTTGCCTCGGCCGGCTACATCACGCTGATTCCGGATTACATCGGGTTTGGGGCCTCCAAGAACATCTTCCACCCCTACTACGACCAGAAGCACTCAGGCCTGGCAGTAGTTGACCTGATCAAGGCGGCCAAGACGCTTTATGAAAAGGAAAAAGTGGCGGCAGACGACAAGCTCTTCCTGGTGGGCTATTCGGAAGGCGGCTACGTCACATTGGCTGCGCAGAAAGAGATCGAAACGAACCCGGAGCACGGGCTGCAAGTGACGGCTTCGGCGGCAGGCGCAGGAGGCTACGACTTGATGGAGATGCTCAGCGGCATTAAAACCGGGCAATCCTACCCTTACCCGGCCTACCTGGCGTATGTGCTGCAGTCTTACAACCTCACGAACAAGTGGAACAGGCCGCTTTCGGAGTTCTTTCAGGAGCCTTACGCCAGCAGGCTGCCATCCTTGTTCGACGGCAGCAAGAGCGGCAGCGCCATTAACCGCGAGCTTACCACCGATCCCAAAAAGCTCTTTAACCCCGAGTTCTTTGCCGACCTGCAGCAGGATGGGGCGGAACAGGCCCTGAAGCAGGCGCTCCTGGCCAACAGCTTCCACGATTGGGTGCCGCAGCGCCCTACCCGCCTCTACCACGGCACTGCCGACAACATTGTGCCGATCAGCAACTCCCGCGCCACCTACGAGCGATTTAAGGCGGGCGGCGCCAAACAGCTGGAGTTTATCCCGCTAGAAGGCAAAGGCCATGGTTCTGCGCTTGCCCCCATGCTGCAGTCGCTGGTGCCCTGGCTGCAGGGCTTTAAATAGGGTTTACCGCTAGCACCCTAGCCGGCGCGATGTATACGTAAAGTATAGAAAGGCAAACAGCCAGCCCCAATAGGAGCCGGCTGTTCTACCTTCAACACAAACAGGTATTTTTAGTCTCTTGGAATCACAAAGCGCTGACCGGGACGAATCAAGTCTGGGTTGTCGCCGATCTTGTCTTTGTTGGCATTGTAAATCTTGGTCCAGGCGTTGGCATCGCCGTAGTGCTTCTTGGCAATCTTAGAGAGCGAATCGCCGCTCTGCACAGTATACACGTCCTGGCCTGGCCCGGCATCAGTGGCTTTGTTCATGCCGCTCTGGCCGAAAAAGTCCTTGTTCTGTTGTCCTGGCTGGGTGCCCGGTTGCGTCTGCATGTTCTTCGACGACGGCGCATTAGGCGATGGTTTGGCGGGCTCCTTCTTTCCCTTCTTAAAAAAATCTGACAGTCCCATATTATTGTCTTTTTAAATCAAACTTGGTTACATAGCGATGGATACAGATAGCCATGCATAAAATAAGATACGCCGTATCAGCCACTTAGTTGTGCCAACCTTTGCAACGACAATACAGAGCAGGCCGTAAGCAACATTCAGAACAAGATGTTAAATAAAAAACTATGGAAACAATGAAAAAAGGTTGGCATGGGCTGTTGGCAGTGCTGCTGGCCATACTAATAACAAGCTGCGGTGGCAACAAGGAAGAAGTAGGCTCGGAAACTATGATTGCAGGCACCAGCAGCAAAACATGGGTAGCCGATAAGGAGCGCGACGCCACCGGCGATAAGGAGAAGCTAACAGACGCGGAGAAGGACCAGACCATGCAGTTTTACGCGGATGGCCGCTTTGCGCTGGGAGCAGGCGCTGCGCTGCAAACCGGCACCTGGACGTTTGACCAATCCGCCAAGCGCCTGACGCTGCAGTTTGAAGGGGCAGATATGTCGGAGAACTTTGAGGTGATAAAGCTGGACGACGATGAACTGGACCTGAGAGCCTCAGACGGGTCTGTGATGGAAATGGAGCTGAAGAAATAACTTTTCAGCACCTTCTAAAGTATAGAAATACGGTTTCGATTACAGCGGCAGCCTGCGCACAGCGGGTTGCCGCTTTTATTTTGCCCGGAGCAGCGGGCGCATGGAAAGCAGCCCCAGCAGCGGCCCGACTGCCAAAAGTATAAACACGCCCCGCAAAGGCATTACGGAGAGCAGGTAACCCGTAAGCTGTATGCTGACAATCGTAATAGCGAAGCCGATGGAAGTGACCACCGTGAGGGCCGTACCCACCAGTTGTGGCGGTGCGGCGCGGGCCGTAAGCGCAGAAAACTGCGGTGAGTCGCCGGCCACCACCACGCCCCAGAACAGCAGGAAGGGCAACAGCAGTTGGGGTAGCTGCAGCACCCACACGCTTGCCACGCAGCACAGCCCCGACAAGAGCAACTGCACAAAGGCCACACGCCCGCTTCCCCAGCGCTGCGACAGGTAACCGCCCGCCACACAGCCTACAGCCCCGGCCGCTATCACCAGGAAGCAAAACACCGACAGCTGCCCCGGTGCCCACTCCGGAAAGGCGTAGGCAAGTATAACCGGCACAAAGGCCCACAAAGTATAAAGCTCCCACATGTGCCCAAAGTAGCCCAGCGCGGCCGCCCGCAGCTCCCCTACCCGGAATACCCGTAGCATATTGCCCACCTCAAACCGGGCACCCTTACTCAGGTAGGGTCCGTTGGGCACGAGCAGGTACATCGCCAGGCCACCGGCGGCGGCAAGTATACTTATCGCCAGCAGCATCGTCTGCCAGGGCAGCGACGCCCCCAGCCCCCGCAGCAAGTATGGAAAGGCAGTGCCCAGCACCAGTGCGCCCACCAGGTAACCGATGGCTTTGCCCAGCCCGCCACTGTACCAACTGGCTGCTATCTTCATACCCACCGGGTAAATGCCCGCCAGCAAAAACCCTGTAATGCCGCGCAACAGCAGCACGCCGGTTATACTTGTGGCGCCTGCCAGCAGCACATTGGCCAGCGCCCCCAGCAGCGAGCACAGCAGGAAAAGCAAACGCGGCGATATCCTGTCCGCCAGGGAGAAAAAGGCAAAGCAGAGCGTGCCAAGTATAAATCCCAGCTGCACGGAGGAAGTTAGCAGGCCGAGCGCCTCGCCCTTTAGCCCCAGCGATGCCTGCAGCTCTGGCAGCACTGCGTTTCCGGCAAACCACAGCGAGGTGCCTGCAAACTGCGAGAGCACAATGACGGGTAGTATGCGGGCAGGTGCTGGTGCCGCTATGGCGGTTTTGGTCATGCAGGTGAGCGTTCTAAAAGGATAAAGATAGGGCAGATTTTGCTATTGAAAGTATGGCATGCGCCAGAGGAGACTGGCGGGTTAAAAATTATGCCTGTTGCCCTGTATAAATTATAAAACAGCGAAAGCTTTTGGTTGATTGCCTACCAGAGTCCCTGATTCAGTTGAAGGAGCTCCAGACTGTTGTCATACCTAGCCTTTAAGTATACAACCACTAAACCAACTCTCTAACTCTTAAACTCCCAAACTCTCTAACTCCCCAGGATTGTCTCCGCGAATTTCTCCAGGGCTTTGCGGGTTTCGTAGGTTCGCTCAAACATGCCCATGTGGCCGGTCTTCTCCAGGAAGTAGACCATACTGTTGCCAGGCAGGTGACACTGTTCCAGCGCCTTGTCCAGCGGCACGGCACCATCCTCCTTGCCAAAGATGAACAGTACCGGGCACTTTATTTCGCGCAGCACCTGGCTACGGTCGGGGCGGTCACGCATGGCGGCCAGGGCCCCGGTTATACTTTCCCTTGGGGTGGCTTTGCCGATGTTTTTCATCAGCTCTATCTCCTGTTGCAGACGCGCACGGTTTCCCTCGTAAAAGAGTGGCTCTATGAAGGGGTTGATAAAGTTGTCCACGCCGTGGCGCTCCACAAAATCTATACTTTTGTTGCGTTGCTCTTTCTTCTCGTCGGTGTCGGGCAGGGCGGAGGAGTGGAAAAGGCAGAGGCCGCGGAGCAAGTGGCCATACTTCCCGGCAAAGGCCATCCCCACGTAGCCACCCATCGAGTGGCCTACCAGGAGGCAGCTCTTTATATTTAGCTCGTCCAGCTGCCGCTTCACCTCGTCGGCCATACTTTCCATACTATAGCTGCTGATATTTTCGGTGTTATCGCCGAAGCCGGGCAGGTCCAGGGCCAGGATTCTGAACTTCTGCTGCAGCGGCTGGGTAAACTCGGCCCATACTTCTTTGCTCTCGCAGAAGCCGTGCAGGAAAACCAGCGTATCGCCGGAGCCGTGGTCGGTGTAGGTGTTTGTCATCAGATCAGGATTTTCATTGATAGCAAAGTTAATGGATACGGAATATTTACAGCACCGGGTCCAACCACCCCTGCCCCTCCTTATCCAAGGAGGGGAGCTTTTTCATACTTGTTTTTCTATCTTCCGTTTAGCAAGATGCTTTTTTCGTAACAATGGCACAATTTCGTAAGGATGGCACAACATAATCGTAAATACCTAAAGGATAACCGTAAAGTATTACGTAGCAATTTAACTCCTGCTGAAGCCGAATTATGGAAATATCTGAAAGATGTAAGCATGGAAGGCAGGAAGTTTAGACGACAGCATAGTGTCGGGAATTACATACTCGATTTCTACTGCCCATCGGAGTATTTAGCTGTTGAGTTAGATGGCCAGGTGCACAACCATGCTGCAGCCGAGTATGCAGATCGTGAAAGAGACTTATACTTGAACAATCTAAATATTAAGGTTCTTCGTTTTGAGAATAAAGACGTGTTTGAAAACCTAGAGGCTACACTACAAGTAATCCGTAGCAACTTTAGGAAGTAGAAAGCTCCCCTCCTTGGCTAAGGAGGGGCAGGGGTGGTTGGACCCGGTGTTGCAGGCTCGACATCATCAGCAGGGACGGAGGCATGTTCATGTCTGCAGAAGATGCAGCGTAAGGTCTCTACAAATCCTGTCCATCCTAAAATCCTGTAAATCCTGATTCAGACAAAAAAAGCCCCGCAGCTTTTATACTGCGGGGCTTTGCTCTGGATCCTTACTGTTATTCTTCAGTTTATACTTTCACCGGCACACCAGCCAGCTCGCGTACAGTGTTCTCTATGTCGGTTGGGGCGAAACCTGCCTCGTGCTGTAGTTCCAACTGAGAGCCGTGCTCGAAGATGCGGTCCGGGATGCCCAGGCGCTTCACCTGCGACGTATAGCCGTTATCGACCATAAACTCCAGCACCGCGCTTCCAAAACCGCCTTGCAGGCAGCCGTCTTCCACGGTAATCACTTTTTCATACTTGGAGAAGATGTGGTGCAGCAGTTCCTCGTCCAGCGGCTTGGCAAAGCGCATGTCGTAATGGCCTGGGTGGATACCGTCGTGCGCCAGCTTCTGGCAAACCTCCACGGCGTAGTTGCCCACGTGCCCGAAAGTAAGTATAGCTACTTCCTCGCCTTCCTGAATAGTGCGGCCTTTGCCTACCTGTATAGGCGCTAGCGGTGTGCGCCAGTTCGGCATCACCCCCTCGCCGCGTGGGTAGCGGATCGTGAACGGGCCCATGTTCTCCTGCGAGGCCGTGTACATCAGGTTACGCAGCTCCTGCTCGTTCATCGGCGCCGACACCACCATGTTCGGGATGCAGCGCATGTAGGCAACGTCGTAAGCGCCGTGATGCGTTGGGCCGTCGGCACCGGCAAAACCGGCACGGTCGAGGCAGAAGACCACATTCAGGTTCTGCAGGCACACATCGTGCACTACCTGGTCGTAGCCGCGCTGCATAAACGAGCTGTAGATGTTACAGAACGGTACCAGTCCCTGCGTCGCTAAACCAGCAGAAAAAGTTACAGCGTGCTGCTCGGCAATGCCCACATCAAAAGCGCGGTCAGGCATGGCGGCCATCATGATGTTCAGCGAACAGCCCGATGGCATGGCAGGCGTAATGCCCATGATTTTGGGATTCTGCTCGGCCAGCTCCACCAAGGTATGGCCAAACACGTCCTGGTATTTTGGTGGCTGCGGCGCGTCGTAGTGCTTTTTGTAGATCTCGCCGGTGATTTTATCGAAGGTACCCGGGGCGTGCCACTTGGTCTGCTCTTTCTCGGCCAGGGCAAAGCCTTTGCCTTTGGTGGTGAGCACGTGCAGGATCTTCGGACCCGGGATATGCTTCAGGTCTTCCATCACCGATACCAGGTGGTTGATGTCGTGGCCGTCGATTGGGCCGAAGTAGCGGAAGTTAAGACCCTCAAACAGGTTGCTCTGCTTCAGGATGGCTGCCTTCACGCCGCTCTCAATCTTGGAGACGATGGTGCGGGCATCCGGACCAAACTTGCTGATCTTGCCCAGTATTTTCCACACCTCATCACGCATTTTGTTGTAGGTGCGGGAGGTGGTGATGTCGGTTAAATATTCTTTCAGGGCGCCCACGTTCGGGTCGATGCTCATGCAGTTGTCGTTGAGCACCACCAGCAGGTTGGCATTGGCCACGCCGCCGTGGTTCAGCGCCTCGAAGGCCATGCCGCCCGTCATGGCACCGTCGCCGATCACGGCAATGTGCTGGCGCTTATCCTCGCCCTTATACTTGGAGGCCACGGCCATACCCAGTGCCGCCGAGATGGACGTGCTGGAGTGGCCTACGCCAAAGGTATCGTACTCGCTTTCCTTGCGCTTCGGAAAACCGGAGATGCCGCCATACTTGCGGTTGGTATGGAACACCTCGCGGCGCCCCGTCAGGATTTTATGCCCGTATGCCTGGTGCCCCACATCCCACACCAACTGGTCGTAAGGCGTGTTAAACACATAGTGCAAGGCTGTTGTAAGCTCCACCACACCAAGGCTGGCGCCAAAGTGGCCGCCGTGGATCGATACTACATCGATGATATACTGCCTCAGCTCCTGAGTTACCTGCAGCAACTGCTCCGGCTTCAGATTTCGCAGATCGGCAGGCGAGTTGATGGAGGCAAGCAGCTCTCCGGGTTTGATTATCATATAGTTATCCTTATAGGCCACTAACAAAAAGTACGGGTAAATGTTTAAAAAGCACAAATGCCGTACTCTTTACCAAAGCGCAAAGTTAAAAATAAAAAGACACTGGCTGCCACTTTATGTGGCAAAACAAGTGTACGCGTCTTATAGATAAAGGTATCTGCATATACATATAAAAGCGTACTCGTTGAAGCCGCCCTACCTGCCTATGCCACTATAACTTAATATATTGCAGTATACAGGCGTGTGGTTAAATTGTTGTACCTTTTGCTTCGGCCCTTTCAGGTAGAACAGCAGAATGGGCGTATACAATCCACTGAAAATGTTTATTTTTGCCATCTGCGCAGCCAAACGCGCCCAAAATGAGTTGATAAGGTGAGTTTCGAGATTAGATTACCGTTGTTTGAGGGTCCGTTCGACCTGCTGCTCTTTTTTATTGAGCGCGATGAGCTCGACATACACGACATCCCGATCTTTCAGATCACGAATGAGTTTATGGGTTACCTGCAGGAGCTGGAGCAGCTGAACCTGGAAGTCGCCAGCGACTTTATACTTACCGCCGCCACGCTCATGCGCATTAAGGCTAAGATGCTGCTGCCGCGCGTGGAGAAGGATGAGGAGGGCAACGAGATAGACCCACGCCAGGAACTGGTGCAGCACCTGCTGGAGTACAAGAAGTATAAAAGCGTGGTGCCGGAGCTGTCGGTGATGGAGGACCAGCGCCTGGCGCAGGAAAACCGCGGCAACATACACCACGAACTGCAGCAGATCGCCAATGCCAACCACTTTGAGTATGAGCTGCAGGACCTGAGCCTCTACAAGATCATGCGCGTGTTCGAAAAAGTGATGACGCGCTACGAGGAAGAGCAGAACAGACCCAAGCACACCGTTATCCAGTACCCGTATACGATTGAGGGGCAGCGCGACATTATCCTGCGTATGGTAAAGCAGCGCGACCGCGTTACCTTTTCCAGTCTGATAGAGGAGTTCCCGGACAAGATCGGCATGATCTTTAACTTCCTGGCCATACTGGACATGCTGCAGCTCAACCAGATCGGCATCGAGGTAGGCGAGGGCTTTAACGATTTTATCATCACCGTGGCCGAAGGGCAGGCAGCCCAGGTGACACAACTACTCGTAGAGCAAGCGTAAAACACTGTTTAAGGAGCCCCGCGCCCCTGCATTCTTCCATCGCGTGCCCGGCTTGGCAAAACACCATCTATAAAGTGAGCCGGGTAGACCATGATGATTTTAAATGGATCAGAACCAAAAAACCATAGTAAAGAGCTTTAGCCCGATCAAGATACTGGTGCCTGTCGTGCTGGGGCTTGGGGCTACGGCCTGGCTCTTTATCAAAGACGACAAGATTGGGGAGCTGAAAGGGATTGCCGAGGCCAACATCTGGTGGTTAGTAGCAGCCCTGCTGGTGCTGCTCATCCGCGACTTTGGCTACATCTACCGCATCCGATCCCTCACCGATAAATTCCTGACCTGGCGTAACAGCCTCGATGTGATCATGCTCTGGGAATTTGCCTCTGCCGTTACCCCCTCGGTGGTGGGCGGCACCACGGTGGCCACCATCATCCTCAACAAGGAAGGAATTCCGCTGGGCAAGTCGCTGGCCTACGTGATGCTCACGGCCGTGCTGGACAACATGTTTTTCATCGTGGCCGCGCCGATTGCCCTCCTGGCAACGCAGGGGGAAGTGTTCCCGACCTTTAACCTGGACCCTTCTGACGTGGACAAGCTGAAAATGGCCTTTTACATCAGCTACTCCCTCATAGCGATCTATACTTTCATCATGATCTACGCGCTGTTTGTGCGCCCGCGCGCCTTTAAGTGGTTGCTGCTTAAGATCACGTCTTACAGCTTCCTGCGCAAATGGCGCGTAAGCGCGTTTCAGCACGGCAATGAGATCGTGTGGGCCTCGGAGCAACTCAAAGGGAAGAACTTCGGCTATTGGGCCAGCGCCATCCTTTCCACCATTTTTGTGTGGGTAGCGCGCTACTTCCTGCTCAACTGCCTTATTGCCGCCTTTGTGGATGTCACCTTCAGCGAGCACATGCTCATCATCTCCCGCAACCTCATTTTCTGGATTGTGATGCTGATCGCCATTACGCCGGGCGGCGCCGGTATCGTGGAGATGGCTTTCCCTAGCTTCTTTGGGCTGTTTTTGGGTGGCTTTGCCAGCGTGGTGGTGGTGCTCTACCGCCTCATCACGTACTACCCATACCTGGTGCTGGGCTCCATCTTCCTGCCCAAGTGGATAGCCAAAGTGTTCGGCAACAAAGCGCAGGAAGAAGAGGCACTGGCCTCCGAAATGAACCGCTAACACCTGACTGCAAAGTTTGTCGGCAGAGGCACCTCCACGGCTACCAGTATACCTCAGGTTCCAACACTTGCCTTACCTTTGCGGTTGAAGCATAAAGTATAGCCATGAAAGTTATCGTTGTAGGGGGAGGTATAGGCGGTTTGTGCGCAGCCATCGCGTTGCAGCAAGCCGGATTTGAAGCGGAAGTATACGAGGCGGCGCCGGAACTGAAGCCGGTTGGCGCCGGGGTGGGGCTGGCCGCCAATGCTATGCAGGGCCTGCAGCGCCTGGGCGTGGCCGACGAGGTGGTGGCCAGAGGCAGGCAGCTGGAGGCCCTCACTATCTTTGACGAGCGCGGAGGCATCATCAGCAACATGGATACCCGGCCGCTCAGCCGCAAGTACGGCATCAACAACTTCGTGATTCACCGCCCCGACCTGCACGATGCGCTGGCCCAGCGCCTGCAGCCGGGCACGTTATACTTAAACAAGCGCTGCCAACGTATTAACCAGCAAGGCAACCAGGTACAGCTATACTTTACCGACGGCACCACCGCCACGGCTGACCTGCTTATTGCCGCCGATGGCATCAACTCTGCCATACGGCAACAACTGCTGCCCCAGAGAAAGCCCCGCTACGCCGGTTATACTTGCTGGCGCGGCGTGATAGAGAATCCGGGAGTGGCGATAAACGAGAAGATTTCGGCGGAAACCTGGGCACCGCAGGGGCGGGTGGGCATTGCTCCCCTTAAAGACGACAAAGTATACTGGTATGCCTGCATCAACGCGCCGCAAAACAGCGAGCAGATGCGCCGGACGCAGCCCACCGACCTGGCAGAACACTTCGCGGACCTCCCTCCTGCCGTACCCGCTATATTGGGCGCAACGCCTCCCGAGCAGCTTATCTGGGGCGACATTGCCGACCTGAGACCCCTGAAGCGTTTTGCCTACGGCCGGGTACTGCTACTGGGCGACGCTGCGCATGCCACCTCGCCCAACATGGGCCAGGGCGCCTGTCAGGCCATTGAGGACGCCGTGGTGCTGGGGCAGTGCCTGCAGCAGGAGAAAAGTATAGAAAGGGCTCTAATACAGTATGAGCAACGACGGCTGGCCCGCACCGCCAAGGTAATCCGTCTCTCGCGGCTGCTGGGGGCGGTGTCGCAGTGGGAAAACCCGGTGCTGCGCGGCCTCCGCAAGGTGACCTTCGGGGCTATGCCCACAGCAGTTACCCAAAGCCAGATGGAGTGGCTCTATCAGGTTGACTTTTAGCAGGCTATACTTTTGATATACCCCAAGCCGTTTCCCTTTCCTATGCGGAACGGGAATTTATGTGTAGATTCAACCATTCTTAGTGCTCAAAATCATACTTCAAATTTATCCTTCATGCTTAGATACACACTGCTTTTCGCCTTCGCGCTGCTGCTTTTTGGCTGCTCCGGCTCTAACCAGGAGCTTAACCAGAAACTGAAAGCCGCTGTAACCGAGGGCGAGGCCGGTGCAGCAGGGTATAAAACCATCCAAATGGCCGAACTGACGGATTTTGACTGGGATGTGATGTACTACTTTCAGCCGAACGAGGATCAGAAAGCCATCAGCGACGTGATTGGGTTTAAGTGGGAAGGTGCCGAAGTACCGGATAATCACCGCCGCCTGCTGTTTGTGAAGGGCGAGGAAGTGGCCTCGTATGTAGACTACTACTACAACGATTTCCCGCTTTTTGTGTATGGCTGCGGCGATGACAAGTGGATTTACCCTAAAAGCCGCGCTACCTTTGCCAGCTTTAAGTACTGCAGCGGAAACCAGGAAGTATACGCCTTTATCCCCGAGCCCTGTGTGGATAACATCCGGATGCTGATGGACAACCCCTGCCCGGAGGGCGAGGCAGCCTCCGCAGAGTAACACAAAAGCCGGCTACTGACCGGCTTTTTTAATTTAGAAACTCAACTTACTGCCTGGTAGAAGTGTAAACCCAGCCCTTGCTGGGAACCATATTACACTTGCTGGAATTCCCCTCCTTGGAGGGGTTAGGGGTGGGTTAATCGCAACTTAGGATTAGGAGTACCTGGCGTGCTGCGGGTGCAGCTTCCAGTAGATCATCTCGTCGTCCCGCACCACTTCCTGCATGCCCAGTTTTTCCAGCAGGCGGATAGAGGCAGCGTTTTCCAGGAGGCAGTTCGCCGTGACGCATTTTACCTGCGGCTGCCGGAAGGCCCACGCCACCAGTGCCTGGGCCGTTTCGAGTCCGTAACCGCGCTGCTGTTCCTGCTCGATGATGGAATAGCCGATATCCACAACACCGTCTTTGTTCGGAGCCCCTTTAAAACCGGCATCCCCTATCACCGTGGCGTTGTGTTTCAGCACAATCATCCACGACTCAAAGCCGGTTGGTTCGGGTAGTTGCTCCAGCCGTTTAATGATGCGGGGCAAGGTGTCCATACTTTCCTGGTCGGGCCAGATGCGGGTGGGCTGCAGGCCAACCTCGGCAAGTATACCGGTGTTGCCAGCCCGAAGCGCCCGCGCTACGTCTAAGGTAAACGGGATAAGTACAAGCCTTTGGGTGTGGATAGGTGGTACGGGCATGGGGCAGCTTTAGCTTATGCTCGGTTGAATGAACGGCGCCTCATAAAAAAGATAACCGGCCCTACCACAGGCAGCAGCAGCGTACCGAGCATCCAAGCCAACGTATAGGGCGCATTTAGTCTGCTGCTAAGCAGGATCATCGTCCAGGCGGTCATGAACAGGATCACGTGAAACGCTATAAAAATCTGCCAAATAATCACCCCAGTCTGGGCTGAGACAAGTTCCATGTGCGGTTGAGTTAAGTTTGCTATCCGAAGATGAGTATTCTTAATACAAGCCTAAGTATAAGCGTTTTTCCCTGATTTTAAAAGTATGGACTTGTAAGACAGAAGGGTAATGCTATTTGCGGTTCGGAAAGGCTATCCGTGGAAGTATAAGGATGCTTTTGGGCTCGCTGTTCAGGGTTTCAATCTACGTACCTACTATAAGGTCGGGCAGACGTTATTCGCATGGCGAACAGTCAGCCGCCACCTGCCATCTTTCTTCATCCAAATGTTGGTATACCGGCGTTGTATCCTCTTTTCGGCGTTGGGTGCGCCCTTGGCTGGAACAACAATTTCACTGCCCATAACCACCACCATATCATCAAAAAACAGGAACGTTTCCGGAGTCCGTTCAAAGGATGTATACCGGATTACCCCCTGCTTTATCAGGTCAAGCAACTCTTGCTTCTCTTTCACGATTCGGTTAGTAGGATGATTCACTGTCACCTCATCATCCATCAAACTATCCAATGCTAAGGCATCACCATTCAATATGGCCATGGCATGCGCCTGATCCAACGCCTTGATTTCTGCTTGCAATGTCGCGTTCAGGTTATCCTGTTGTGCAAGTGCCGAACTAAGGAACAGGAAGGTTAAAATGAAAAGTAAAGCGTATTTCATAGCAGGTTGGCTTTAAAACTCCATGTACCAATTTATAGACAGTACGAGCTTCTCTGCCTTTAAGTGGAGTCGAGCGTATGGCTAACCTTTACATGCCGCAAGTTTAGCGAAGCGTAACTTGTGGCTGTACATGAGGCAAGTTTCCCCGAAATGCTTCGGGACAGGCCAACTTGCTTTCTGCGCCAGCAGAAAAGTATACCTTCAACCATCCTTCACACTATACCTTAGCCAAAGTATAAAGTATAGCAGCAGTTTGCAGTCCTTGCTTTTGCAAAGCAAAGACTGCAAACTGCTGCTATACTTAACCACAAGTTACGCTTCGCTAAACTTGCGGTATGCGGCGCCTTTACCTATCCCTCAACTCTAGCTTCATCATAATATCCGTTTGCTCGTCATTTCCCAGCCTGAAGATGTGCTTGTCGAAGGCAACGAAGCCGTTCTTTTTATAAAAGTTGATGGCTCTGAGGTTTTCTTCCCAGACGCCCAGCCAGACATAGTCGGCGTTTGTCTCCCTGGCCACTTGGATGGCCTTGTTGTAGAGCAGTTGCCCAACGCTTTTGCCGTGGTATGCCTTCAGCACATAAATCCGCTCAATCTCAACGGCTCTGTCGTCTTTCAATTCTGTCTGCGATTGGCCAAAGTTCAGCTTTAAATACCCGATGACAGTACTACCAAGCATCGCAAAGTAAAATGCCGAGTTTGGGTTGTTCAGTTCGGTGGTCAGCTTTTCTAGGGAAAGCTCTTCAGCCAGGTACTTCGCCATGTTCTCTTCTGTGTTGTTTGCCGAGAAGGTTTCGAAGAAGGTTTGCCTGCTGATAGTTTGCAGTTGACTGAGGTCGTTGAAGCTTACCTCTACTATGCTGGTGTCTTCCATACTTTTAAAAACTTTCTTTAACAAAAAATGGGGACCCGGAAGTCCCCATCAGTTCGCTTCCGGACATGGAAGTCCGGAAGAGCAATTTATACTTATACTTTGTCGTGCTACGTGATACGTGTGTCGTGATACGCAACCAAACCTACACCAGCTCGTGCTTCACCAGGTACTCGGCAATCTGCACGGCATTGGTGGCGGCGCCTTTGCGCAGGTTATCGGCCACAATCCACATGTTCACGGTGCGCGGCTGGGTTTCGTCGAGGCGCACGCGACCTACCAGCACCTCGTCTTTGCCGTGCGCGTCTTTTGGCATCGGGTACTGCAGGTTCTTCACATCGTCTACTACCTTCACGCCTTCGGTCTGGTTCAGGATGCGGTATACTTCGTCCAGCGTAAAATCCTTCTCAAACTCCACGTTCACCGACTCGGAGTGGCCACCCATTACCGGGATGCGCACCGCCGTGGCCGTCACGCGGATAGAGTCGTCGCCCATTATCTTCTTGGTTTCCAGGATCATCTTCATCTCCTCCTTGGTATAGCCGTTGTCCTGGAATACGTCGATGTGCGGCAGCACGTTCAGGTCGATTGGGTAAGGGTATGCCTTCTCACCTTCCTTGCCCGCACGCTCGTTCATGAGCTGCTCCACCGCCTTCACACCCGTACCCGTCACCGACTGGTAGGTGCTCACCACAATGCGGGTGGCCTTTAGCTCCTCGTGCAGCTTGTTCAGGGCCACCACCATCTGGATGGTCGAGCAGTTCGGATTGGCAATAATCTTATCTTCTTTCGTCAGTTCTTTGGCGTTAATTTCGGGCACTACCAGTTTCTTGGTCGGGTCCATGCGCCAGGCCGAGGAGTTATCCACCACCACGGTACCCACTTCTGCAAACTTTGGGGCCCACTCGGTAGAGGTGCTGCCGCCGGCAGAGAAAATGGCAATGTGCGGGGCAGCCGCAATCGCGTCCTGCATCCCGATAACCTTTATCTGTTTACCCTTAAACTCCATCTGTTTACCAACAGACCTCTCAGAAGCAACCAACATCAACTCTGTTACCGGGAAGTCGCGCTCCGCCAGTACTTTCAAAATCTCGCCGCCTACCAATCCGGTGGCGCCAACTACTGCTACTTTCATTGTTTAGGGTATATAATTAATGGTTTAATTGATGATTGTTAAATGGTTAGATTGTTGATTGCTGATTGCTTGGTGCAAGGATTCGGACAGGTCGCGACCTGTCCCTACAGGCTATTCCTTCCAAACTTTCTAACTTATACCTTTCTAACTTCCCAACTTTTTAACTTCTCCAGCCGCCTCCCGTAATAGTTCTAAAATTCAGAAAAGCGGCTGCGTTACCTTCTGACTCACAGCGTTTTCAGTACCTGTGAGCGTTTATACTTTGGGCGTGTCCTTTCGCTTGCGCGAGCAGGCCGGGCTTTCGCCTCTACTCCTCGCTCACGCTGCGGGGTGCCGGCTCTATCCCTCACGCAATCGCAATTTCGGAAGTTTTCAGCACAATTCAGGCATGAAACAAACTTTACCACAATCGTTTGCGCAGAAAATTAACACCTTCATCGCAGCTTTTGCAAGCAAAAACTTCCGCTGTGGGGCTATTTCCAGCAGGAATTTCCTGCGCCATACTTACCTGGAAAGTATAAAGCCAGCATATAAGTCAGGCTTGGCAGGGGTTTTTATACTTCTGCTGCTTCCGTTTTTGGCCGCCGCCCAGCTGCAGGAAACCTTCTCCGACGGCAACTTCACCCACAACCCTACCTGGAGCGGCGATGTCAATAGCTTTATCATCAACCCACAAAACCAGCTCCAATCTAGCGGCCCAGCGGTAACCGGCACCGTCCTGCAGCTTACCACTTCCTCGCAGGCAGCCGTGGGCACCACCTGGGAGTTTTGGGCCAACCTCAGGCTGGCCACCTCCGCCAGCAATTACACCGACGTGTATCTGATTTCCGATAAAGAAGACCTGAAAGCCCCTGACGTGAACGGCTACTTTGTGCGCATCGGCAACACCGCCGACGAGGTGAGCCTCTACCGCAAAGACGCCGGCAAGGCCGCTACTATCATCATCAACGGGCAGGACAAAACGGTGGCCACCAGCAACAACGTGGTGCGCGTGCGGGTAACCAGAAGTATAAATTTCGAATGGGAGCTAAGTATAGATGTTACCGGCACCGGCCAAAGCTACATGAGCCAGGGCACCGCCACCGACGCCACGCATAGGCGCTCTTTATACTTTGGCGTGCTGCTGCGCTATACTTCGGCCAATAGCCAGCGCTTCTATTTCGACGATTTCAGGATTACTGACGCCCAGCCGCCGGTACTGGACGAGCTGCAGACGGTAAACCCGCAGGAACTGATACTTCGCTTTAACGAGCCACTGCAGCCAGAGCAGGCACAGCGCGCAACGAACTATACGTTGAACGGAAGTATAAACCCCATCCTGGCGGAGCTTACCGGAGATGCCACCGTGCGCCTGGTATTCGGGCGAAGCTTCAGCACGGGCGCCAACGAGCTAAGTATATACAACTTGCAGGACCTGTACGGCAACGGCCTCGCGGCGCCTATACTTTCCAGTTTCAGCTTTGTGCCTCCGGCCGTGCTGCCCGGCTACAACGAACTGCTCATCACCGAAATCATGGCTGATGAAACGCCCACAGTTGGCTTGCCGGCACAGGAGTACATCGAACTGTATAACCCCACCGGCAAGGTGCTGCGGCTGCAAGGCATCCGCTATTCCGATGCTACCTCCACGTCCATACTTCCGGATGTGCAGCTGCTGCCGCAGGAGTATGCGGTGGTCGTGCCCAACAGCCAGGTGCAGCAGTTTAGCCAGTTCGGCAAAGTAATCGGCATCAGCAACTTCCCGAGCCTGAACAACAGCGGCGAGCTATTGCAACTGCGCCAGCCCAATGGCATGCTAATATACGCGGTAAACTACGCCGACACCTGGTACAAGCACAACACCAAGCGCGAAGGCGGCTGGAGCCTGGAGATGATAGACGTCACCAATCCCTGCGCCGGCATTGAGAACTGGACGGCCTCCGCGGACCCGCGCGGCGGTACGCCGGCACAAGCCAACGCCGTGGCCGCCTCCAACCCCGACAACACGCCACCCATACTTGTTGATGCCATCGCCACCTCACCAGACAGAGTTATACTTCGCTTCAACGAGCGCCTCGACAGCACGCAAGCGGCAAGTATAGCCCACTACAACATCAGCCCAAGTATAGACGTGGCCGGTGTGCAGGTGCAAGGCCCGCTGTTCCATGAGGTTATGCTTCTACTTGCGTCCCCACTGCAGGAGCGGCAACCCTATACCCTCACCGCCCAAAGTATAACCGACTGTGCCGGCAACCGCAGTCAGCCCTTAACCGCTACTTTTGCCCTCCCTTCAGCCCCCGCCCCCGGCGATGTGGTCATCAACGAGATTCTCTTCAACCCACGGCCCGGCGGCGTGGACTTCGTGGAGCTGGTAAACCGCAGCGACAAGTACATAGACCTGCGAAACTGGCAACTGGCCAACCTCAGCAACGACTCTATCAGCAACTTCCGAAGTATAACCGCTGCTCCTTACGTGCTCGCGCCGGGACAATACGTGGTGCTCACCTCTAACCCTGAGAACATCAAAGCCAATTACCCCGCCTCCCGCCAGGAAACCTTCTTGCGCATGACCAGCCTACCCAGCTACCCCGACGATGCCGGCACCGTGTTTGTCCTGCAGCCGGATGGCCAGGTGGCGGATAGGTTCAGCTATACTTCTGACATGCACTTTGCCTTGCTGGACGATAAGAACGGAGTCTCGCTGGAGCGGGTGCGGCTAGAAGGGCCAAGTATAGCCAACAACTTCCACTCGGCAGCGACTACCGTTTTTGCCACGCCAGGGTATAAAAATTCGCAGTCGCAGGAGGGAGTGCAGGCACAGCGGGTATTTGAAATTTCGCCCAGGGTTTTCTCCCCTGATGGTGACGGCTACGAAGACTTCACGACCATCAACTACGCCACCGAGCAAACCGGGCTGGTCGTAAATATTACCGTTTTTGATGCGCAGGGCCGTGAAATTCGCAAGCTTGCCCGCAACGAGCTGCTGGCGGCCAACGGCTTCTTCCGCTGGGACGGCTTGCGTGAGGACGGTGCTAAGGCCAATATCGGCTATTATATTTTCTACATCGAGCTGTTCGGGCTGAACGGCCAGAAGAGTGTGCATAAGGAGAAGGTAGTGGTGGGCGGGAGGTTTTAAGGTGATAACCTTAAGCTGGCGCAAGCGCCCGTTTTTGCCTTTAGTGGTGATCCTCCTCGCTGGCGCGGGTTTGCAACCCGTGCCTTTCTATTTTCTCGGATTTGCAATCCGAGTGGCTTGAAAAGCCATACTTATACTTCAGCTATACTTCCTATACTTACCAATTTATACTTTATACTTTCATAGCCCCTGCTTCCCGCAACTTGACATAAGCTATCCTTACTAGCTGCAGTTCATCCTCCAGCCCCACAAGCGGCTCGTTTCATCTCCTCCTTTCTGCCCTCCTAGGCCGGGAGGCCTCGCCTTGGGGGTAGGGCCCTCGATAAGGGCATCGCGCTGCTTTCGCTTCCTTTGCTACCCTTCGGTCGCAATGCCTTTCAGGCACCGGAACCTCTCGAGGCGCTCCACCCAAAGGCTGGGATAAGTTCGATAGCCGCTGCTACTACTGTCATCTCGACCTTTGGGAGAGATCTGATTAGAATTCCCGATAGATCTCTCACGCTGCTCGAGATGACAGCGAAAGGGGCAAATATAATTCCCCCCCTCGGAGGGGCAAGGGGTGGGTTTACACTTGTAGGGACAGGTCGCGACCTGTCCGCGCGAGAACAGCAACTATGCAACTTATACTTCTGCCAAAGCAGTAGCAGGATCCCCGCCTTAGCCAAGGAGGGGCCAGGGGTGGTTGGACCCGGCACTGCAGAAAAGCGGACAAGGATGTCCGCGGCAGAGGAGGTTCCGGACAAAGAAGTCCGGAACAGCAGTGGTAGGACCCAGCATTGACAAAACTCCCTCCCCTGTTTTTAGGGGAGGGTTGGGGTGGGGTTTATACTTGGCCAGGCATAGTCAGACCCGGCGCTGCCAAACTCCCTCCCCTACTCCTAAAAGAGACTAAATGAAAAAGCCCACCAGGCATGACACCTGGCGGGCTCTTAATCAATAAGTATACTTTAAAAAAGCTTAGAAGCGCTCGTCGGCAGCGAAGAAGAAGTCACCTTCAATCTGCGCGTTCTCGTCAGAGTCGGAGCCGTGGATGGCGTTTGCCTCGATAGACTTGGCGTATACCTTACGGATAGTGCCTTCCTCCGCCTGAGCCGGGTTAGTGGCGCCGATCAGCTTGCGGAAATCCTCCACGGCGTTGTCCTTCTCCAGGATCATCGCCACGATAGGGCCGGAAGACATATACTTAACCAGGTCGCCGTAGAACGGACGCTCCTTGTGCACCTCATAAAACTTGCCTGCGCGCTCCTCAGACAGCTTTGTCTTTTTCATCGCCACAATACGGAAGCCGCCTTCCTCGATCATTTTGGTAATGCCGCCAATATGGTTTTCTGCTACCGCATCAGGCTTAATCATGGTGAATGTGATGTTTCCGGCCATGTTCTCTTTTACTTTATCGTTTAAAATCTCTACTTTTAGCCTGCAAAAATAGTGGATTTTGGCCAATATTGGTATACTTTTCCGCTATCTTTCATTCATGCGCCGCCCTGTGCCGTGGCCGTGCTGCGGCACAGGCAACCACGCCTACTGTTGCGTAAGACATATTTTATTCGGAAATTCGCGCCTTATATCCTTATCAGTCAGAGGATTTATACTTACCCTATGCATGATATTAATGCTCTGAAAGAGCTTCTGAAAGAGCCTAAAGAGGTGCTAATCACCACACACCACAAGCCTGATGCGGATGCGTTAGGCTCCTCGCTAGGCCTGGCTGGCTATCTTAGAAAGAAAGGACACCGTGTTACCGTTATCACCCCGTCTGACTACCCTAGCTTCCTGAACTGGATGCACGGCAACAGTGAGGTGATTGTATACTCTGAGCAAAACGACACCCTGGTGCAGCGCCTTATCAAAGAGGCGCAGATGATTTTCTGCCTGGATTTCAACACCCTCTCGCGCATTAACGAGATGGGCGAGTACATCCGCCACGCCAACGGTACCAAGGTGCTGGTAGACCACCACCTGCAGCCGGAGGCCTTTGCCGACCTGAGCTTCTCCAACACCAGCGCCGCCGCCACCGCCGAAATCGTGTATGACATGATAAAGGCCATGGGGGACGCCGACCTGATAGACACAGAGATAGGCGAGTGCCTCTACGCCGGCATCATGACCGACACGGGCTCTTTCCGCCACCCCAGCACCTCCAAAAACGTGCACCTGATCATCGCAGACCTGCTGCAGATCGGGGTCGAGACCTCTAAAATCCACCGCCTGATCTATGACAGCTCCTCCGAGTTGCGCCTGCGCTTCCTGGGGTATGCCCTGAAAGAAAAACTGGTGGTACTGCCTGAGTACAGAACGGCTTACTTTGCCATCACAGCAGACGAACTGAAGGCATACGACTCCAAAACCGGTGACACAGAGGGACTTGTAAATTACGCGCTTTCCATCGAGGGCATCGTTTTTGCGGCGCTCATCATCGACCGATCGCAGGCCGTGAAGATGTCGTTCCGCTCGGTGGGTGATTTCTCGGTGAATGATTTTGCCCGGGAGCACTTTAACGGGGGCGGCCACAAAAATGCAGCCGGCGGCATGTCTATAGACACGCTGGAGAATACCGTGAACAAGTTCGAGAGCCTGCTGCCGCTTTACAAAGACCAGTTGCAGCACGCCACAGATAAATAAAACCTTAATCCATACTATACTAGATGCTATTTAAAACCAAATTCATGCTGCCGGTTCTGGCCGGAGCACTCCTGTTGCAGAGCTGCAACAAAGACAACAACGAGTTTCATACAACGGCCGATGGCCTGGAGTATAGAATTTACGAGCAAACTGGCAAAGGCAAGTATAAAGAAAGAGGCGAGATCTCGGCCGCAGACTCCCTAGGAGCCAAAGAAGGGCAGTTTATCGCTCTCCACTGGCAGATCCTGAACGCGGATGACTCTGTTTTTGTAGACACCCGCAACAACCCGCCGCACCTGCCAATGGTTATCCCGTTCATGCAGCCCATGATGAAGGGCGGCCTGGAGGATGCCGTAATGATGCTGGCCGCCGGCGACAGCGGCGTGTTCAGAATGAACGCCGACACCGTATTCACGCAGCTTTTCAGAAGCCCGCTTCCGGAGCACATCAAGCCGGGCACCGACGTGACCTTCCGCATCAAAAACGAGCGCATCATGAACCGCGCCGAGGCCGACACTTACCAGCAGGAGCTGATGCAGCGCTACATGGAGGAGTCTAAGGTGCGTGCCGAGAAGCAGATAAAGGTAGACGACGAGAAGATACAGCAGTACATCAAGGATCAGAAGCTGGGTGAGGCTCAGAAAACGGAGTCTGGCGTGTACTACATCGTAACCGAGCAGGGCAAAGGCGAGAAGCCAGCCGCCGGCGATATCGTAGCCGTGCACTACAAAGGCACCCGCCTGGATGGCAAGCAGTTCGACTCTTCTTACGACAACCCAATGTCTGGTGGTGAGCCTATCCGCTTCCCGATTGGCCAGCAGCAGGTAATCAAAGGGTGGGATGATGCCATTCCACAACTGAACAAAGGCTCTAAGGCTATCCTGCTGATCCCGTCGCCGCTGGCTTACGGTGAGCAGGCTCCAAGCCCGGACATCCCTGCCAACAGCATCCTGCGCTTCGACGTGGAGTTGGTTGACATTCAGAAACAAGCAAACCAGTAAGTCTAACGTATGATTTCAGCATTAAAAGGCAACAGGAGCCGCCTGCTACAGGCGCTTCTGGTGCTTTTCGTAATACTTGGCTTTGCCGCCTGCAAAAAGGACGACAACACGCCACAGCGCGAGAAAGACGACAAGAAGCTTCAGGAGTACTTCAAGGCCAACGGCATTGACCCTGCCACCCTGGTAAAGCGTAACTCAGGTTTATACTACCAGCTGCTGCAGGAGGGAACCGGCGACAAGGTTTTCCCTGGCGATAAGGTATCGGTGCACTACACGGGCACCCTCCTCGATGGCACCAAATTTGACTCCAGCCACGATAGAAGTAAACCCTTTGAATTCACGGTTGGCTACGGACAGGTTATAGCCGGATGGGATGAAGGCCTGACACTGATGCGTGTAGGCGAGAAAGCCAGATTATTTCTGCCTTCCCATTTAGGATATGGCAGAGGTGGCTCAGGTACCATTCCGGGAAACGCACCGATTATCTTTGAGGTAGAAGTGCTGGAGGTCCTGCCGTAAGTATACTTGAACAACAGCAACAGAAAAGCCGCCGGGTTTATACTTCCCGGCGGCTTTTTTTTTATACTTCCGCCTCTATAGTTTATGCTTCGGAGAGGATGCTTTTATACTTTCACGCTCCGCTTTCCATACTTCATTTATACTTTGTAACTGTGGTAACGATAAACCCACCCCTGCCCCTCCCGAGTGGGGAATTTTAAAAGTATAATTTGATTCTCCTGTCAGCAATAGGCCGATTTATACTTCTACTCTACTTTTACTCTGTCATCCTGAAAGGATCTTGGTGGCAAGTTGCAGAGGCTTAGCCCCCCTCCTACCAAATACTTTCACAGCATGACAGATGGCTTAGGGTCTCTGTAGGTAAAATAAAAAAGACCTGCATGGAATAGGCTAATGCGGCTTGCCCACAAGATCCTTTCAGGATGACAGATGAATAGATATTATTCCTGCCTTCTTATCTCCGCCCGCTATACTTTATAAATCAAGTGCGGTTTGCTACTACGGTGAAGGTGTAAACCTGCCCCTCCCTAGAGGGGAACTCCGGCCAATGTAACATAATTCCCCTCCCCGGAGGGGTTAGGGGTGGGTAATCGCAGCGTTGGGTTTTATACTTCAAAGTCTTTTGTCCTTTGTCAAAAGTTCTTTTGTCTTGCTACGTGTGTCGTGATACGCCAACTCCCCCTACTCTTCCAGCACCTCCGAAAGTATGGCCAGGGAGTTGATTTCGCCGAGCCGGTCTACGTGCAGTTGGTAGTAGCGGATGAGGATGTCGAGCAGCTCGCGGCGGACGCGGCCGTTGGGGATGGACGTGTGGTCAGGCTCCCGCAGCAGCTCGTCGAAATACTTTTCGTGCACCTGCACGGCCATTATAGTAGGCGCTGAAGTGGCCGCCTGCGCATTCGGTGAAAACACCACCTGCTCCACAATTTCCGTTCCCGAGCTCGGCCCAAAGCCTAGATGGTAGCTAAGCTGCAGCAGAAATACCAAGTGAAAGTTCTCAAACCCGCTCTCCATCTCGTCAAAGGTGGTGATGGCCGTGTAGAGGAAATGGAACAGGGGCAGGTTTTCCTCCTCCTCCTTCACCGTGCGCGCCACCACCTCCGATAGAAACAACATGATGCTGCTCTTGCGGATATCGAACGGAATGGACACAAAGGAATAGGAGGTTCTGTACTCAGAGATGCGCGACAGGCCGCCCCGGTGCGAGGTATAGACCACCATCTCCAGCAGCGTGAACGGCTGAAACAAGGCCACACGGGAGCCATTGCCCTTCTTGCGCACGCCGTTTACCACGTACGACTGCACGCCTAGCGCCTCGGTATAGATTTTGGTGATGATGGACGTCTCCCTATACTTGATATTGCTGAGAACGATTCCCCTTGTCTTGACTAACATTTACTCGAGTACGGCTATTTTACTGATACAGGTTTGCTCGCCATTGCTGCCCAAAACCAGGTATACCCCGGCCTTCACGCGGTTCCCGTTGTAGTCGCGGGCATTCCAGGCGAAGGTGCCGCCGTTGGCTTTGCCCTTGTACACCAGCGTGCCCGCCACATCGGTAATACGCACGTCAGCATTGTTTGGCAAGCCCGAAACGCCTACTTCTCCGGTATACTCCGGGCGGACCGGGTTAGGAAATACCATGGCGCAATCAGGTTTGCCCTCGGTGAGGGTGGCGTTGGAGCGGAAAGAGGCTACGCCGGCATCAGTCGCCACAAACACCTCGCCGGATTGGTGCTCCACCCCTACGGCATATATTTTGTCGGAGGGCAGCGGGCTGTTTTGGGTGGTGAAGTGGTGAAGCTGCGCATCGCCATCGGGACTGAAAAGCCAGAGGCCGTTATCGGTCCCGACCCATTTGCGGTTGGCACCGTCCACGGCGATACTTCTGACGATTTGCCCATCCAGCAGCGGGCGGCCATCTATAATAGGGATACGCGCATCGTAGCGACCCGACTCAAAAACCAGGGCGGTGTTGTAATAAATGCCGATGCCGCTGGCCGTACCCACCCAGATATCACCGTTGAAGTCTTTGGCCATACTGTACACCGCGCCGCTTGGCAGGCCGCCATTTCCCTCGCCCACGCCCAGCGTCCGGGTGCGGTTCTGCTGCTCGTCGAATACCACCAGGCCGCTGCGGCTGTTGCCCCTCCTGGCGATGGAAAGCCACTTCTGCCCGTAGTCGTCGAGCACCAGAGCGGTCAAATTACTGGCGTCGGCCAGGTTATTCAAAGTATAGGATTGCCAGGTGCCGTCAGGACTGAGTTGGTGCAAGCCGGGCGCACCGGGTTGCTGGCTGGGGTTCACTACCCACACGTTTCCCTCGTAATCCACCGCCACATCGGTAACGCGCACCTGACCTGTAGTAGCTGTCGGCAATAACGGGCTGTTTTCCTGGTTATAAAGGATGGCTTTATCCGGGCTCTCCCATTCTATCAGGCCGCTGCCGTAGCTGGCCAGGTAGAGCTTGTTGGTGGTGAGGTTGAGCATCACGCTTGCCAGATCCTGGCTGGCCACAAAAGAAGGCTGCGGGTACAGCGCGCGGTTAAAGCTCTGCCACGCACCGTTGCTGTAAGTATAAAAGCCGTTCCAGTTGTTGAATGGCTCATAGCTTTCGGTATAGCCGCCGCTCACCACATATACCTTGCCGCCGTACGTATAAATCCGGAAGCCATCGCTGGCGTAGGGGCCACCGGGCGCAAAAGCAGCGGCCTCGGAATTGCTGAGGTTCAGCTTGACCAAACCCTTCGCTTTGTCGGCCAGCCATACTTCGCCGCTTGTTGTAGTCACTGCCTCCTGCGGCTGCGTGGGCAAAGCATGATTCAAAGTATAAACCTGACCACTGGCATCTAGCACCGTCACCCCTTCCGCGGAAACTACACTTAGGTTAGCCTCTGTGGTATTTATACTTTTAACCTCCGCCCCGGAAGCCAGTGTGGTGGCGCTCCAGTTGTCCCCGCTCAAAGTATAAACACCGCTCGTAGTGCCCGCATACAACTTTCCTTGAAAAGCCGCCAGGCTTGTAACAGCCGCATTCTCCGGCAAGCCGCCGCTCTCGTTTCGCCAGCTTCGGAAGTCCTGCAGATTTGCACCTGAAAGGGGCGCGGAAAGCACACCCAGGCTGGTGGCCAGGTAAATCTTATCTCCGAGTATGGCGACGTCGGTGGCATTTATACTTTCGCCGTTAGGGCCAAGGCTGCTGTAGGTTTCCTTTACCTCGCGCTTGGGCAGGTCCAGCACCACCACTCCGAAGCTGGTAGCCAGGTAAGCCAGCTGGTTAAAAGTATAAATGCGGTTGATTTTCTTCTCCCCGGCGATGCTCTTCCGGAAGATGTCGGTGATGGCATGGAGGCGGTTGCCCTGCAGCAGGTCCACTTTGGTGTTGTGGTAGGCGATAACAAGCGTGTTGGCACCCGCGCTGAAGGCAATGTCGCTGATCTGCTGCTCGCTCAGGCCATCTACCTTCGAGATGGTTTCAGTAGTGTTAAACTCGGTGTCGTAGTAAAAAAGCCCCCGCTCAGCAGCCAGGTATACTTTGTCGCCGGCCACGGCCACGGCTTTGCCCTGGTGGTAAGGCACATGCACCTGCCAGCCCCCAATCGGCACCTGGCTCTGCGCCTGCGCCACACTGCACCACCACCCCAGCAGCAGGCATTGCAACGTATAAGCAAGTATGAATTTCCGGGCAATGGACATCTGGACAAAGTATAAAGCCTCTGTTAACCTGAACTGCGCGTATTTCTATCCAACGCAGTCACTCTCCCTACCGCAAGTTTTCAACTCGTGGTTTCCTACATCAGCAGGCTTTCAGCCTGCATGATACAAGGCCATACTTTCGCCAGTTGAAAACTGGCCTTATGGAGAGCCACGGGTTAAAAACTCGCGGCAGGTATTTAGCACTGGGCAATACCGCCATGTATACTTACGGAACTATCAATCAGTTATTTCTTCTGCTTCATGCCCTCTGTAAAACAATGGCGGCAGCGGGCCTCGTACGAGTCGGTTTCGCCCAGCAGCACCTGTTTCTCGTCGGCCACGTTACGGAACGAATAATTGGCAATGTCGCCGCACTGCACGCAGACAGCGTGTACTTTGGTAACATACTCGGCCACTGCCATCAGGGCTGGCATCGGGCCAAACGGCTTGCCAAGGTAATCCATATCCAGGCCGGCGGCAATCACGCGCACCCCGCTGTTGGCCAGCTTCACGCATACTTCGGCCAGGCCATCGTCGAAGAACTGCGCCTCGTCTATGCCCACCACATCGCAGCTACCGCCCAACAGCAGCATATCCTGGGCAAAGTCTATGGGCGTGGAGCGGATGGCGTTGGCGTCATGCGACACCACATCCTCCTCATGGTAGCGCTTGTCTATAGAGGGCTTAAAAATCTCAATCTTCTGCTTGGCAATCTTAGCGCGGTTCAACCTCCTGATCAGTTCCTCCGTCTTACCCGAGAACATCGACCCGCAGATCACCTCAATCCAACCCTTCCTGTTAACATGGCTTTTGTTGCCTACGCGCGGTTCAATAAACATATTGATTGCTGGTTGCTAGTTGTTGATTGTTTGTCAGGTGTAATTGCAACGCCCTTCGGAAGAACAATCAGCAATTGACAATCAACAATAAAACTTTCTAACTTTTTAACTTTCTGATTTTCTAACTGCTATACTTCATGTGCGGCAGCTTTGTCTGCTCCGGCACCTTCCCGGTAATTTCGCCGCCTGTCAACGTACACTGGCAGGTCAGTCGTTCGTTATCTTTCAGGCGGCCTCTGTCGCGGTAGCGGATTTCGGCAGCCGTAAGCGGCCCTGTGTGCTCCATTCCCTGCAAAACAATGATGCGGCAGGTGGTGCAGCGGCCCTTTGCCCCGCAGGCGTGCATCCAGTCGGTGCCGGCAGCCTGGAGCGCCTTCAGCAGCGTTTGCCCTTCGGCCACCGTTACCTCCAGGTTCGCCAGGTTTTGCACCTTTAACTTCGGCATAATTTTATAACTTTACAGGAGAAAGCGACAGCAATGGAAGACAAATATAATCAATTACACCTGGAACGGTACAGCAAAGAGCTGGCAAATCTGCTCTGCGACCGTCATTTTGCATCTCACGACACCCTGAACGGTCCGCAACTGATTGGTTTTACGCCCATCAAGCAGGTAAACCTGTTTGTAATAAAGGAGTTGCTGCTGAAGTGGCACCACGAGATGGCCAACCTGCGCAGCCCATACTTTGATTATGAGCACGAGGAGGTGAAAGAGGCCCTGGTGAACTTCATGAACGTGCTCTCGCGCAAGATCCTGATGAAGCGCGACGCCTTTGAGCCGCTGCTGCAAAAGGCCATCCACGACACTTTTCTGGTAGTGCTGGCACCGGTGGTTACCTTCGAGGAGAAGTTCCTGCGCATACAGGAGGAGATTACCCTGCCCAAGCTGCAGGAGAACCTGAAGTATATCGATATTGACAAGGGCCTTTTTGCAGGTTTTGTAGATACGCTCTCGCCAAGCAGCCGCGACCGCGAGTACATCCTGAGCCGCTTTAAGCTCTATATAAACGCCAACCAGGGTCTGCGCACGCCACTGCACCACTTGGTGGAGCAGTTCAATGCATTGCTGCCCGTTACCGAGGCCGAGATAAAAGAGCAGGCAGAGCCAAAGCCCGCGCCATCGTTCCTGGACAGGCCGGCCGCCGCTGCCAAGCCTGCGCCTGCCGCCCCGGTGCAGGAGAAGGACGTGGTAGCCCCCATACACACGGCCCAGCGCGAGGCAGCTGCCCCTGTGGCACGCCCTGCCATGTATAAGGAGGAAGACGACGAGTTAGAGGAGGTGGCAGCCAACGCGCGCCCGACCCTGAACGATAACTTCCGCAAGGCCGCCGCTCCGTCGTCGCTGGCTGCCGCGCACAGCAACCGCAAGATAGACTCGCTGAAGAACTCGATCTCCATCAACCAGCGCTTCAGTTTCATCAACGAGCTCTTCGACGGCGACAACCTGACGTACTACCAGACCATCCAAACATTGGACAATTTCACGGACGCGGACTCGGCGATGCAATACATTACCGGCACCCTGGCCGGCAAGTATGACTGGAGCAGAAAGCAGGAACACGTTTCCAAGCTGCTGAAGCTGGTGGAAAGAAAGTTTGCCTGATAAACGCCGGCATGAAGCTTAGAGGAGGAGCCGCTACCCAGTAGCGGCTCCTCTTTTTTATGGCTTTTTTACCTGGTCTGGCCTGCATTTTCATACTTCCGGGCGGCGCTGTACTGATAATTTAGGCAACATGGCTAAATGTACAGTCGTAGGCATTGCAAATAAAGGCACGAAGTACTAATTATGCACTTTGCATTGCGCCAGGCTTCGGAAATTGCACTGAACTGCCTGTTGGGAGCGGCAAAAAATTACCACGACCTGACACAAAGACTGTTTTAACCCGTAACAACTAAAAAGCAACCTGATTATCACCATGAGAGACGATTTTGACTACGAGGACGATTTCGCCTACAACGATTTCGACGATGAGGAGGAGGATGACTTCGGAATGACGTTTGAGGAGGATTTGTACCTGATGATACGGGAAAAACTCCGCGACACCATTCAGGAGTACAAAGGGCAGTACCCGGCTCTGAAAAAACTGGAGAGCGCCGTGAGCTCGTTTAAGGTGAACGCCAAAAACACGGACGACTCTAAATTTTACCCGCTGGCGGCTAAACTCCTGAGCGAGCACATCAAGCCCCTAACGGAGGACTCGGAGGAGATCCAGGAAATCTACGATAACATGCAAACCGACATATCACGCTTTAAAAACCAGCGCGCGCACGGGTATGAGGGTGAGTTCTACCTGACAGACTGAGCCGTTGGCTAAAATATTCAGGGCAGCCTGGACCGGAGTGAACGGTTCAGGCTGTTTTTTTATTATATATAAGTATATAAATCTTAACAGACAAAAACACTTTTAATTGCTGCTACCCAGGCACTTAAATAAATCCTTTTGTTGGTTATCCGTATAATAGTGCAAAATACAGAGCTAAGAAGATAATAAATTATATATTTGTGGCATTATATTGATGCAACCCTTTACAGGTATTGGGAATCTTAAAGATACCGAACCGTAAAAATGAAAGCTGTGATACATACATTATTTCGCTCCTTATTTACCATTAACAAACTTAATACTCCGGCCCAAATGGCGACAACGAAGCTACTAACTGGAGAGCAGTACCTTATCCAAACTGTGGATAAGCGCATAGCCCTCACAACACACCGATTGATTCAGCGGCAGCACCCGCTGTCGTGGCGCAGCAGCAAAGCTGTTATGCTGGAGGACATTGCCGCCTGGGAAGTAAAACCCACTGGCTCGCAGGTATACCTTGGCCTTAGTGTGCTTACAGCCCTGCTGGTATACTTTAATGAGTCCTTTTTCCTGCTTAGCGGCTTCTTCATCTCCCTCTTTTTTATGACGCGCAGCCAAAAGGTGCATGTGCTAACCGCACAGGGCCACAGCATGGTGCTGCCGCTTGATGTGGAGCAAAAACACATGAACAGCCTGATAGAAATGGTAAAGCAGGCACAGCAAAACCGTCTTAAAAAGCTGGGTATTCAAAAACCAGTATACAATAAAGCCAAGGCGGTGGCGGCTGTAGGAAGTGCCGAAGCAGGCGCCATGGCTGCCGCCTGACATTCTCACCCATAGATGCGAAAGCACGTAAAAGGCAGCCTGAAAGCTGCCTTTTTTGTTTTGGCCCTGTGGGCAATATAATGGAACCACATCCGTATTATCGCTATATTTAGGCGCTAAACAGACTCTTTACCTGACAGAGGTCGGAGCTTTTGTATACTTATCCGGACAACGTGAACGCATATCAACTAAAAATAAAGCAGGTTTTCAGCGAAGTGGGCAAGGTGGTGGTCGGCCAGTCGTACATGGTGAACCGCCTGCTGATTGGCCTGTTCACCGGGGGGCATATCCTGCTGGAGGGCGTGCCCGGGCTGGCCAAAACGCTTACCATCAACTCGCTGTCCAAGGCGCTGCACCTCGATTTTCAGCGCATACAGTTTACCCCGGACCTGCTGCCTTCGGACCTGATAGGCACGATGATCTACAACCAGAACGCCTCAGCCTTTGAGGTAAAGAAGGGCCCCATCTTCGCCAACCTTATACTTGCCGATGAAGTGAACCGCTCCCCGGCCAAGGTGCAGTCGGCGCTGCTGGAGGCCATGCAGGAGAAGCAGGTTACCATCGGCGAAACCACTTACAAGCTGGACCTGCCTTTTCTGGTGCTGGCTACCCAGAACCCGGTGGAGCACGAGGGTACCTACCCGCTGCCCGAGGCACAGGTGGACCGCTTTATGATGAAAGTATACATCGACTACCCCAAGAAGGAGGACGAGCTGGAAATCATGCGACGCATGGCCAACATGAGTTTCACCGGCTCGGTAGCCAAGGTGCTCTCCAGAGAGGATGTGTTCGCCATCCGCAACGAGATAAACCAGGTGCAGATATCCGAGACGCTGGAGAAGTATATTATCGAGCTGGTGTTTGCCTCGCGCCGCCCGTTGGAGTACGACCTGCTGGAGTTCGCGCCCTACATCCAGTTCGGGGTATCGCCGCGAGCAAGTATAGCCCTTAACCGCGCCGCCAAGGCCGTGGCCTACTTCGATGACCGTGACTACGTGCTGCCCGAGGATATCAAAGAGGTGGCCTACGACGTGATGAACCACCGCCTTATACTTAACTACGAGGCCGAGGCCGACGGCATCCGCACCAAAGACTTTATCGAGTCCATCCTTCGGAAGGTGCCGATCAGCTAGAAGCCTCTTAAACGTTATAGAATCCGCCCACGTACCAAAAACTCCCGCTGCAGCCTTGTGTAGCGGGAGTTTTTGGTTTTGCTAGTTATATTATGTGGAAAGGTCTTTTAAAGCTATACTTCCTAAGAAGGCTGTTGGGAGGCGGGCGCGGTGACAGCGGTGGCAGCGGAGGAGGCTGTGGTTGCCTCGGTTTTATCGTGCTGCTGGTTATACTTGCCCTGGTCTTTCTGCTCTTCCGCTCTTAGACCACCGCTGCTGTGCCACTGGCTGCCAACAGGCAACAGCAAGTATAAAAATAGACCCGCCCTGCTGGCGGGTCTATTGGCGCAGTGTGGGAGACTAAGCCACACCACTCTTGATTGCGCAGTAGATCTCACCCATAATGCGCAATCAGTTTCTTTATAAAGGCAGGATTGATGCAACAAAACTATCCCTGCAATATTAGCTGTAGATTATTGCAGCGTTACTGTTTTGTTAAAATCCATCCGGCAGCCATTTCTTACCTCAGTAACAGCGGTTTCTCCCCCCGGCCGTTGCCAAACCCTGAGCCGGCTACGCAAAACTATTATACTTCAGCACGTTACAAATAAGAATTCACCTTTGTTAATAGAAGCTTAACCCCCTATTAATATTGAGGTAATACAATCCCTCTACTTTTGTCGCATCAATTAGACTACAATACAATGCGACAGAATCTCACCACAGTTCTATTTTTCCTGTTATCCGCTTTCCTATCGGTGCATGCGCAGACTGGCAGCATACAGGGAGCCATTAAAGACGCCAGCAACGGCGAAGAGTTGATTGGCGCTATCGTCAGGGTTCAGGATACGGGGTTGGGGGCGCCTTCAGATGCCTTCGGCAACTTCCGCATCGACAACGTGAAGGAAGGTACTTATACCTTAGAGGTGAACAGCCTGTCATACACGCCCAAAACGATTGCCAATGTTACCGTAACGGCAGGCAAAACCACAACGCTTGACATCAGGCTGGAGCAAAACACCGCACAGCTAGCAGAGGTAACAATTACTGCAAAAGGGAACAGGGAAACGGAGCAAATCTTACTCTTAGACCAGAAGAAAGCCGTTATAGCCACCCAAGCCATCGGCGCACAGGAACTCTCCCGGAAAGGGGTTAGCGATGCCGAAGGCGCGGTTGCCAAAATCTCAGGCGTTTCGAAGCGTGACGGCGTAAAGAACGTGTTCGTCCGCGGGTTGGGCGACCGCTACAACACCACCACCCTCAACGGGTTCGCCATACCTTCCGAAGACCCTGAATTCAAGAACATATCCCTCGACTTCTTCTCTAGCGACATGATTCAGTCGGTTGATGTGAACAAGGTATTCTCCGCATCGATGAATGGTGATGTGGGGGGCGCGCTGATTAACATCAACTCCAAAGAACTTGTGGATGACAGTGAGTTTCAAATCGGAATCTCGACCGGGATAAACAGCCAGGTGCCAGGCAGCGACTTTTATGTGCCCGATGGCCTGAGCAAATTTGGCTATGCCACAGCATCAGGCAACCCTAAGACCGGGAGTGGGCAGCAATTCCTAGGTGATTATTCCTTCAATAACTCGCTCGACCCAACACAGAAAAACCCCTTGTTAAATGGCGGCATCTCTTTTTCCGGCGGCAAAAGGTTTCTGGACAAGCATCGTTTCTTTATTGTCGGGGCCATGGATAACAAGTACCACTACCATGAGGGCGTTACCCGGTTGATTACAGCCACCAACCCCGAGAACCCCTTCCGTGACTTTGATTACCAGCAATCCACCCGAAGCGCCTCCCATATGTTAGGGGCTAACCTGGAATTCAACCTCAATAACAGCCAACTGCGCTATAACTCCCTGTACCTGCATACAGCCACAGCCGCCGCCGCAGGTTTCTACGGCAAGGAAACAGAACAATTCCAGGTAGCAGAGGATCATAATTCCGAAGGCTACACCAGGCGCCTGCAGGTCAACGACAATACGGCCTTCATAAACCAACTTATCTGGGACGGCAACTTAACGGATCGGATTACCTTTAACGTAGGGGCTGCGGTAAACCACGTGATTGGCCAGGAGCCTGACCGCAGAATCATTTTGTTCCCTTCTATCGGGGACGGCATGGTGCAACTGGGTATGGGGGAAGGAAGAAACCAGCGCTTCAACAGTAAAATAACAGAAACCGCTATACTTCCTAAAGTTAACCTGCAGTACGCGCTTTCAACAGACCCGGAAAAATTGTCTTATCTGGAAGTCGGCTACGATAGCAGGATAAGCACCAAAGATTTCTCGGCACCCATTTACAACCTTATCTGGGCTGGCGGGCAGAGCACTCTCCCTACTTTCAGATTAGATGATATCCGCCTCGAACCATACTTTAATCAAGCGGGTTTTGCGAACGGCGACTTCCGGGTGGAACACTTCAACGACACATATGATGTGGAAAGAAACAACCATGGCGCCTATGTGGACGTGGTGCATCAGGTCGGAGACAAACTTACATTAAATGCGGGTTTAAGGGCAGATGACATTTACACGAAAATTAACTATAAGGTTAACCGTGGCGCTGATGTCGGTTCTAACACGATTGATGAGTTCTTTCTTTCGCCCAGCCTTAACGTGAAATACGAACTCAACGATAAAAACCATCTGAGAACAGGCATCAGCCGCACCTATACCCTGCCGCAGGATAAGGAAATATCACCCTTCATTTATCTGGGCATTGACGGAAACGAGAATGGTAACCCGAACCTGGAGGTTTCCACCAACTACAACTTCGACCTGAAATGGGACTTTTACCCATCCGCGGGCGAGCAGATATCGGTGAATGCGTTTTACAAGCATATCCTCAACCCCATCGCAAGGGTAGACCAGGGCAACTCAGCAGGTTTAAGAACCTATGACAACGTTTCGGACCATGCCGTGGCCACCGGTGTGGAGCTGGAAGTGAGAAAATCGCTGATGAACCTGGCCGAAAAGCACCGTCTGAACGCCGGCCTGAACGCGTCCTACATCCATACAAGAGTAAACCTGGACCCGACTTTCTTTGTGCAGAACACATCCTCTACCCTGGAAGGAGCGGCCCCTTACATTCTCAACGCGGACCTGACTTACAATCTGCTGACGGACAAAAATGTGAGCGTAACGTCAGCACTGGTGCTGAACTACCTGAGCGACAAAGTGCATACCATCGGTACACGCGGCTTCAACAACCTGATTGAGGAAAGCATCACCACCCTGGACTTTGTGACCGCAGTGGGCCTGAACGAGCACCTTAAGCTCAACCTGAAAGCCAAAAACCTCCTAAACCCGGCCTATAGACTCACCCGGGAAGGTGCCGGCGCCGATACAGCTCCTCAGACTGTGGTTATCCGCAGCTATAAAAGAGGTGTACAGTTTGACTTCGGCGTGACATACCAGTTTTAACAATTAGTTAATAATCCGTTCACATTCAGTTGATTTCTCATTACTAATATTGTATAAACAATCAAAAAAATGAAAAAGACAATCCTTTACCTATTGATGATTCCGCTGGGGTTATTCTCATGCAAAGATGACGATGATTCGACACCAGCCCCAGTTGTGAGCAATGAGCTAAGCGGTGACATTTCCACCGAAGTAACACTTGACCCAAACATTGAATACAAACTAACAGGCTCACTGCTCGTAGTGGATGGCGGTAAACTCCGTATTCCTGCAGGCACAGTTATCAAAGCCGAGAAGGGCTTCAACAAGTACATCCTTGTGGAGCAAGGCGGTCAGATCTTCGTGAACGGAACGGCCGACAAGCCAGTTAAAATAACTTCTGCAGCGGCCAGCCCTGCCCAAGGCGACTGGGGTGGGTTGATTATTAACGGTAAGGCAAAACTTTCCGGCCCGGCTGGCAAAGTTACCACCAGCACCACAGAGGTTAACCCGGCTGTTATCTACGGTGGCGACAATAACAACGACAACTCTGGCTCAATCGAATACCTTATCCTGGAGTATACCGGCGCGAAATCCTCCGCTGATATCGAGCACAATGGCCTGACGCTGAATGGCGTGGGAAGCGGCACTAAAATCGAGAACGTTTACATTCCGTATGGTGCTGATGACGCGATAGAGTTCTTCGGTGGCTCGGTAAATGTGAAGAACCTACTGGTAGTGGACTCTGACGACGACATGTTCGACGTGACACAAGGTTGGTCTGGCACGCTGGATAACGCCTACGGTGTTTGGAAGGCCGGCTACACCAGCACAGAGTCTGACCCAAGAGGCGCTGAACTGGATGGCAACCTGGATGGCAACACCCCCGGCGACGTGAACCAGTCTGACTTCATCTTCAAGAACATCACGATTGTGAACGAGTCTACTTTCGAGATGCAGGACGCTGTGAAAGTACGCAGAGGCGCTAAAGCCAATATCACCAACCTCCTTATCAAAGGCGGTTCCGCCACAGACCTGATTGACCTGACAGACGGCAAGGGTAACGGAAATGCCGGAACTGTTGTCGAGTATCACCATACAGGCGTAACGGTGAAAGGCCAGGAGGTTAAAAACCCTGACGGCGCAAACATCAAAGCAAACAGTGCAAACACAGGTGCTGATACATCCGTATTCGGCTGGACTGGCTACAAATTCTAAACAGAATTTAAAACTATACTGGAGGCTGTTGCAAATGTATATTTGCAACAGCCTTTTTTTGTGCGTGAGGGGGTGGGCCAGGTTTATACTTTGTGGCGGAAGGTGGCACGCATCGCCTGTTTATACTTTGTACTGGAAAAGCAAAAAGAAGATTTGTTAACACTATCTTAACACCGGCATAACAAACAAATAATATTAACACTCAATCTTTGCGGCGTTGAAAACGGGGGCCTCTTTTGAAGCAAATGATGAAAGGCTTTTAGTTTCAACAACTGCCTTCCTTACGCGAGTAGACTCCGCGCCGAGAACAGACTAGGGCAGTCAGTAAAACCATACTCACCCAAAAATGAAGGTAACGACAGTAACGCGTGCTATCCTGGCGGCAGGACTAGCCACAGGCTTTTTAGTCTCGACAGAAGCAAAAGCCCAAACCTCAGACTCTACCGCACAGAGCACGTCGGTGCTGGTGCCGCTGCCAGCCCCTGCTGCAGCGCAGGAAGCTCCTAAAAAGAAGGCCTGGTACGACATCATCTCCATCAGAGGTTACGCCCAAATCAGGTACAACCGCCTGCTGGAAACCAACCCCGACCTGAAGTGCGACCAGTGCGACAAGTCACTTGGTGAAAATGGCGGATTATTTATCCGGCGCGCCCGCCTGATCTTCAGCGGCAATGTAACCGACCGAATCTCCTTTTATATACAGCCAGACCTGGCCTCCTCGGCAAGCTCCAGCGCTCTGAACTTCCTGCAACTACGCGACGCCTACTTTGATGTAGCGATGGACCAGAAGAAGGAATACAGGATACGCCTTGGCCAGAGCAAGATTCCGTACGGCTTTGAGAACTTGCAATCGAGCAGCAACCGCCTTACCCTGGACCGCAACGATGCCCTTAACAGCGCCATCGCCAACGAGCGTGACCTGGGTGTTTTCTTCTACTACGCGCCACAGGAAATCAGGGGCCGTTTTGATGAGCTGACCAGCTCTGGCCTGAAAGGAAGCGGAGACTACGGCATGCTGGGCATCGGCGTATTTAACGGGCAGACTGCTAACAAACCTGAGGCCAACGACAACCTGCATGCCGTTGCCAGGCTCACCTATCCTTTTAAGCTAAGCAATGGCCAGTTTATAGAAACAGGTATACAAGCCTACTCCGGCAAGTATACGGTTACGCCTGATATGGTAACTTCTGGGGTTGCCGTGGACAAGAGCTACACAGACCAGCGCGTGGCGGCATCGCTTGTGGTGTATCCGCAGCCCCTGGGCTTCCAGGCAGAGTATAACGTTGGCAAGGGCCCCGAGTACGACCCAACGGCAAACGCAATTGTAGAGAAGTCGCTGCATGGTGGCTACGCCCAGGCCATGTACAGGCTTAAGGCGGGCGATCAGGTTATCATGCCATTTGTAAAGGCACAGTACTATGATGGGGGCAAAAAACATGAGAAAGACGCACCCGGCTACTTGGTGTATGAAACAGAGATTGGTGCGGAATGGCTCATCAACAAGAGTCTGGAGTTTACTGCCCTCTACTCCATCGGCGACAGAACGGTGCGCAATGCAGCTAACCCGGATAACAACCAGCACGGCAACCGGCTGAGACTGCAGGCACAATTCAACTTCTAATACCTCCTTCGCAGGTACAGCATACCCTTTGGCTGCAATGCCAGAGGGTATGCTTTTTTTATACTTTTACATTTGGCTCCATACTTTGCACTGCTCTCCCCAGCAGGCTCTCAACCCCACAGAGGCGCGCAAACCCACCGCCTACACGACTTAACATTAAGTTAACATTGGGGTAATTAACAGGTAATATAACACGCGTTACTTTGCAGCGTAGATTGCAAAAGGTAATACCCGCAGCCTGACTAACTGCAGGTAATTTGCAAAAAAGTATGGCCTGACTAACCATACGCAAGTATAAAGGTTAATTCTCACCTAACCCTTTACCTCGTGAATAAACACTTTAAAAGAGCTGGATGGGTGCTCTTATTTTTCCTTGCTGCCCAGGCTACCCACGGGCAAAGTATAAATGACTCCAGGTTTGGCAAGGGCCTACAATTTGTAGCCGCCGACTCCTCCTTCGCCCTCAAGTTCAGCACCCGCTTTCAGGTACTTTACCAGGGAATCCAAAACCCTGCCACCGACAACTGGGACGACAGGCTCCTCATCCGCAGGGCCCGCCTGAAGTTTGAAGGCTTTGCCTACTCCCCTAAGCTCACCTACAAAATCGAGCTCGGGCTGAGCAACAGCGACATCGGCAGCGACATCCCCGACAAGACCAACAACGCCGATAATGTTATCCTGGACGCGGTGGCCCGATGGAATTTCGCGCCGGGCCTGGAACTGTGGGCGGGCCAGACCAAGCTCCCCGGCAACCGCGAGCGGGTTGTTTCCTCCCAGAAAATGCAATTTGTTGACCGCAGCCTCCTGAACTCACAATTCAACCTCGACCGCGATGTGGGCCTGCAGCTGCACCACCAGCACCAGGTGGGTAACATGGTGCTGCGCGAGAGTGGCGCCATCAGCATGGGCGAAGGCCGCGACATCACGGTGAACAACGCGGGTGGCTATGCCTACACCGCCCGGGTGGAGTTGCTGCCCTTCGGAGAGTTCAGGGGCGATGGGGACTACGTGGGCGGAGACCTGGAACGGGAACAGACACCGAAACTGGCTTTGGCCGCCTCCTACGACTTTAACGACAACGCTTCCAGGGCCAGAGGCCAGTTGGGGGACTTCCTGACGGCAGAGCGCGACCTGAGCACCGTGTTCGTGGACGCCATGTTCAAGTACAGGGGCTTCTCCTCGATGGCTGAGTATGCCAACCGGAGAGCGCCGGACGGCCCGGTGGTGCTGAGAGACGAAAGCGATGCCGTGGAAGAGACTTTTGTGACGGGCAACGCCTTTAATATACAAGCCGGTTACCTGTTGCCATCCAACTGGGAGGTAGCCGGACGGTACACCACCTTCAACCCGGAGAATGAAACCGGAATCAGGGCGCAGGAGCAATACACGCTGGGAGTCTCCAAGTATATTGTGGGGCACAGCCTGAAAGTACAAAGCGACGTGACGCTGCAGGACCAGCCGGGCAGGGATAACACTTACCAGTTCCGCCTGCAGATGGAGTTATCGCTGTAAAGAGAGAAAAGCTTTATAATTTCTTAACACGTTTAATTATCAAATTCCATCAGTTCTGTGTCACTTCGCACCCTAAAAGGCCATTAATCTGCGGCAGGCGCGGCTCCCAAAACTACTTACCGGACACACAAGTATAATCTGGAGTGTCAGTACATATAAGACTTCTAAAAATCAACCTTATAAACAACCAACAGCTTATGTTAAAATTTAAGCTTACAAACCTAAACGCTGCAGCCATACTGGTGGGCACCACCATGCTGTTTAGTGCCTGTGGCGGCAACCAGGAAAACGCCGGCGGCTCAGATCTTTCGGGCAATGTGCAGGTAGACGGTTCCTCTACGGTTTACCCTGTTACCGAGGCTGTGGCAGAGGAATACCGCGCCGAGGCTCCGAATGTAAGGGTAACAGTGGGCGTATCCGGCTCGGGAAGCGGCTTTAAGAAACTGGTGAGAGGCGACGTAGACGTTGCCAACGCCTCCCGCTCCATCCACGACGATGAGGCCAAAGCCGCTGAGCAGAATGGCCTGTCTTATGTAGAACTGACTGTGGCCTACGACGGCCTGACCGTGGTGGTGCACCCGGAGAACGACTGGGTAAAGGAAATTACCGTGGAGGAGCTGAAAAAAATATGGGAGCCTGCGGCACAAGGCAAAATTACCCGCTGGAACCAGATTCGCCCGGAGTGGCCTGATCAGGAACTGCACCTGTACGGCCCTGGCGTGGAGTCTGGCACCTATGACTACTTTACGGAGGCCATTGTGGGGGAAGCCCGCGCCAGCCGCGGCGACTTTACGGCCAGTGAGGATGATAACGTGCTGGTGCAGGGCGTGTCGACAGACAAGTATGCACTGGGCTTCTTCGGGCTTGCCTATTACGAAGAAAACAAGAGCAAGCTGAAAGCAGTAGCCGTGGACGATGGCGATGACAGCAACGGCAAAGGCGCCATTGTAGCCTCCCTGGAGACAGTGAAAGACGGGTCCTACGCCCCACTGTCGCGCCCGCTGTTCATCTATGTGCAGTCTAAAGCTGTGGAGCGCCCGGAGGTGGTAGACTTTGTGAACTTCTACCTCGACGCAGCAGGCGAGCTGGCCCAGGAAATAGGCTACATTCCACTCCCAGACAACCTGTATGACGAGCAACGCCAGAAGTTTGAGCAGTTTGTTTCCGGCAAGGGAGCAGCCTCTGCTAAGCAATAATAAAATTAAAGTCTAAATAATTGCCCGGGTGTGGTTGGGAAAACCGCCATACCCGGGCTACTTAAATAAACAGCACCTTGAGAGTAACTGAGAAAATTATCGAGGGCTTGTTGTGGTTATCCGCCCTAATCACAATTCTTGTTACCATAGGCATTATCTGGGTACTGCTTTCTGAGTCCATCGGCTTCTTTAAGGAGGTATCCATCGTGGAGTTCCTTACAGAGAAGGAATGGACCCCGCTTTTTGCCAACAAAAAGTTTGGCATCATGCCCCTGGTGGCAGGCACCTTGCTTACCACCCTTATTGCCATCGCCGTGGCCTTGCCCATCGGCCTTACCATCGCCATTTACCTGAACGAGTACGCGCATGCCCGCATGAAGCAGATCGTGAAGCCGATGCTGGAGGTGCTGGCCACCATCCCGACGGTTGTGTACGGCTTCTTTGCCTTAACAGTGGTAACCCCTTTTCTGCAGCAGTTCATACCTGGCCTCGCAGGGTTCAACGCCCTGTCAGCCGGCATCGTCATGGGCATCATGATCATCCCGATGATCTCCTCCCTGAGCGAGGACGCGATAAGCTCCGTGCCGCGCTCGCTGCGCGAGGCTGCTTACGGCATGGGCTCTACCAGGCTGCAAACCTCTTTCGGCGTGATGGTTCCGGCCGCTTCCTCGGGCATTATAGTGTCGGTTATACTTGCCATTTCCAGGGCCGTGGGCGAAACCATGATCGTGGCCGTGGCCGCCGGCCAGCAACCGCGCCTCACCATGAACCCGCTCGTCCCTATCGAGACAATCACCACTTACATTGTGCAGGTAAGTATGGGCGACGTGCCGCAGGGCTCGCTGGAGTATAAAACCATTTTCGCGGCAGGCATCACGCTGTTCGTCTTCACATTCGCGCTGAACAACCTCAGCTTCTGGATTAAAAAGAAATATCAGGAAAAGTATGACTAACTCTGAACTTAACAGGTTAAAGGATAAAGCCTTCCAGATCTTCGGTATCTTCTGTACCTTTATAGGATTGGTGGTGCTGGCCATCTTCCTGATCGACATCGTAATGGAGGGAGCCAAACGCCTAGACTGGGATTTCCTGACCAGCCTGCCATCGCGCAGGGCCAGCCAGGCTGGCATTAAGACGGCCTGGGTAGGTACCCTCTGGATTCTGGTGCTAACCACGCTCATTGCCCTGCCCCTGGGGGTAGCTGCCGGGGTTTACCTGGAGGAGTATGGCAAGAAAGGCAGATGGGCTAATTTCCTGGAGATAAACATTGCCAACCTGGCTGGCGTGCCGTCTATTATCTATGGCTTGCTGGGCCTGGAGATTTTCGTGCGTCAGATGAAACTGGGGAGCAGCCTGCTGGCCGGTGCGCTCACGCTTTCGCTGCTCATACTTCCGATCATCATCGTGACGACCCGCGAGGCGATCAAGGCAGTGCCACGCAGCATCCGCGACGGCTCTTACGCCCTGGGCGCGTCTAAGTGGCAAACGGTGTGGAACCAGGTACTGCCCGCCTCTTTCGGCAGCATCCTGACAGGCATCATCCTGGCCCTATCCAGGGCGGTGGGTGAGACAGCGCCGCTGATTGTGATTGGCGCCCTGGCTTACGTGCCGTTTACGCCAAGCTCTCCGCTGGATGAGTTTACCGTGCTGCCGATCCAGATCTTTAACTGGACCTCCAGGCCACAGGAGGCATTTTTGACAAACGCCGCAGCCGCTATTATAGTGCTGCTGCTGCTTACGTTCCTGCTCAACGGCATTGCAGTGTACCTGCGCAACAGGCAACAGCGCAAGGTAAAATGGTAAGGCAGGGGCTTATTTATACTTCCTTTTAAACATGAGCAAAAAACATAACAAGCTGGAGGCCAAAAACCTCAACGCCTACTACGGAGATTTCCATGCGCTGAAGAACATCAACATCGCCATGGAAGAGAAGAACGTGACTGCCTTTATCGGCCCGTCAGGCTGCGGAAAGTCTACTTTCCTGCGTACGCTAAACCGCATGAACGACTACATAGAGGGCTTCAGGGTAGAGGGCGATATTCTGCTGGACGGCCGCGACATCTATGCCAAGGATGTGCGTGTGGACGAGCTGCGCAAAGAGGTAGGCATGGTGTTTCAGAAGCCCAACCCCTTCCCGAAAAGCATTTACGAGAACGTAGTATACGGCCTTAAGATACAGGGCATCAAGAAGAAGTCGGTGCTGGAGGAGGCCGCGGAGCAGTCGCTGCGCCAGGCGGCCCTCTGGGAGGAGGTAAAGGACAAGCTGGACAAGTCGGCGCTGGCTTTGTCGGGGGGGCAGCAGCAACGCCTGTGCATTGCCCGCGCGCTGGCCATCTCGCCCTCGGTGCTGCTGATGGACGAACCCGCCTCGGCGCTGGACCCGATCTCCACGGCTAAGATTGAGGAACTGATTTACGAGCTGAAAAACGACTATACCATCGTGATTGTGACGCACAACATGCAGCAGGCCGGCCGCGTAAGCGATTATACCGCGTTCTTTTACATGGGCGAGCTGGTAGAGTACAACAAAACCAAATCGATGTTCACAAGTCCGAAAAACGAACGCACCCAAAATTACATCACGGGCCGTTTTGGATGATACGATCGTACCTTCCTTTTTGTACCTTACAGTGCTCACCCCAAAAAAAGACTTAAATGAACCAATTAGATATCGAATTAAACCGCCTCAAAACTAAGCTCATGGAAATGTGGGACTTAGTAGAGTACCAGCTGCAGGCCGGCCGCGAGGCCATGCTGACAGCCAACAAAGAGTTGGCCGAGCAGGTAGTAAAGCGTGACCGCAAGGTAAACCAGTTCGATATTAAGATAGACCGCATGTGCGAGAACTTCCTGGCACTGCACACACCGGTAGCAGTGGACCTGCGCCTGGTGCTGGCTATACTTAAGATCAACTCGAACCTGGAGCGCATCGGCGACACGGTAGAGGGAGTTGCCCACTTTGTGGCGAAACTTGACGCTCCTTTTAACCCCGAGCTTCTGGAGCAGACAAACGTGGTGTACATGTATGATGAGGCGGATAAAATGTTCGCCAACTGCCGCTCAGCCTTCGTTAACAACGACACGGACCTTGCCAGGCAGGTGATCAAGCACGACAAGACCCTGAACAAAATCTACCGAAAATCTGATAAGATTATGACCCGGTACATGACCGCTAACCCGGACATGATAGCGGAGGCGCTGGCCATACTTTCCATCATCAAGAAGATTGAGCGGGTAGGCGACCAGGTGACCAACATAGCCGAGGAGATCATCTTCTACCGCGACGCCAAGGTAGTGAAGCACAAGGCGGATAAGAAAAAGAAGAAGAAAGAAGAGTAGAGACAACTGCTGGATGGCTTCCTTGCCAATCCACCAAAGTATAAAGTATAGAGCACGGGCCATAGCGGTACGTGCTTCTTTGCTTTTGGCGGGTAAGGAAGAAGGCTATACTTCTGGTAAAGGCTCAGCCGCACAAGATGATAAGCTGGACAAGGTATAAAGTAAGCCGGGGAACAGCGTGGTTAACTTCCCAACTTTCTAACTTTTTAACTCCCAAACTCTCTAACTTTTCAACTCTCCAACTCCTCAACTCCCAAACTCTCTAACTCGAACTACTTTCCCAACGATTTGTGCCTTACCTTTGTGGTAAAATAAAAGGAACGTGCTGTTTAAAGAAATTTTATACCTGATCCGCAAGGACCTGGTGCTGGAGTGGCGGCAGAAGTATGCCCTTAACGGGATGCTGCTGTATGTGGGCAGTGTGGTGTTTGTCTGCTACCTCAGCTTCGGCATGCGCTCAAACATTCTGGTGGCCCCGGTCTGGAACGCCATGCTCTGGATAATCCTGCTGTTTGTGTCGGTGAACGCCATCGCCAAGAGCTTTATGCAGGAGAATCGCGGGCGGCTGCTATACTTTTACTCCATCGTCAGCCCACAGGGCATAATCCTGGCCAAGATCATCTACAACACCCTGCTGATGCTGCTGCTGGCCATCATCTGCTTCGTGTTTTATGGTTTTGTGCTGGGCAACCCGGTGGAGGATGTGCCCATGTTCCTGCTCTCCATCCTGCTGGGCGCCGTGGGTTTTTCCACCTCGCTCACCATGATCTCGAGCATTGCCAGCAAGGCCGCCAACAGCAGCACCCTGATGGCCGTGCTCAGCTTTCCGGTTATTGTGCCGATGCTGCTGATGCTGATAAAGATGTCTAAAAACGCCATGGACGGCCTCGACCGTAGCGCCAGCTTCGACGAACTGCTTACTCTGCTCGCTATAAACATGATTGTAATCACTGTTTCTTACATCTTATTCCCGTACCTTTGGCGTTCGTAAAGGTATAGGAGCGAAAAGCGGGTGCTCTGAGCGGAAAAAGTGCTGCGTTAGGCTCGTAAACAGAGACGAAACAGAACGAATTAGAAGCTTTAAGTGTCTTTAGAAAAGCAGGCAACGCGCCCCGCAAGACCTGCATACTTTGATTTGACATGAAGAAAAATTGGTGGAAAGTGCTGGCGGTTGTGCTACTGGTTTACACAGTAGTGGTCGGCATGCTGCATGAGGTTCCGAGATTGGCCATCCTGAACGAGACTATCCGTAACCTATACTTTCACGTGCCGATGTGGTTCGGCATGATCCTGATCCTGCTCATCTCGGTGGTTTACTCCATCAGGTACCTCCGCAAGCCCAGTATCGAGAATGATGTGATCGCCAGCGAGGCTGCCAAGGTGGGCATCCTGTTTGGCGTGCTGGGCATCATTACAGGTATGGAATGGGCCAAGTTTACCTGGGGCGAGTACTGGAGCAACGACCCGAAGCAGAACGCATCGGCCATTGGCCTGCTGATATACTTTGCCTACCTGGTGCTGCGCAGCTCCTTTAACGAGCAGCAACAGCGCGCCCGCATCAGCGCCGTGTACAACATCTTCGCCTTTGCGGCGCTTATCCCGCTTCTGTTTATACTTCCGCGCCTGACGGACTCGCTGCACCCCGGCAACGGAGGCAACCCCGGCTTTAACGCCTACGACCTCGACAGCCGCCTGCGCATGGTGTTTTACCCTGCCGTGATGGGCTGGACGCTGCTGGGCATCTGGGTAGTAAACGTAAAATCAAGACTGGAAATACTGAGACAACGCTTATATGAAACTGTTTAAGATACTGGCCCTTTGGTGCTTTATACTTGTGGCAGCTGCCGGACTACAGCCTGCACAGGCGCAACCCGGGCAGATGTCGGAGGTGGAGTTTTCTTCGGCCCCGCAGACACAGATAGAGATGGCCGACACCCTGCGCCAGGACGGCAAGATATACGTAGTAGTGGTAGTGCTGCTGACGGTGCTGGTGGGTACCATCGCTTACCTGGTCGCGATAGACCGCAAGGTGAGCCGCCTGGAAAAGCAGCTGAAAGATGATCTGGTAAACAAATAAACCGGCTTACCGGCCAAAAATAGTTTTAGCACGTTGGATTTAAAACATACCAGCGTGTGTTAGCCAAACAGCAAAAGAGCTCCTTTATACTTTTACAAAGATGAAAAAGACACACATCATCGGGATTATGGTAATTGCCGTGGCAATTGTTATCATCATGTCTTCGGTAGGCGACGCCAGCACCTACGTTTCTTTTGGCGAGGCTATTGAGCGCGCCGACGATGGCGACATGACCAAGGTACACGTGGTGGGCCGCCTGAAGAAGGACGATCAGGGCCATATAGTGGGCATGAACTACGACCCGCTGGTAGACCCGAACTACTTCTCGTTTATGCTGGTGGACACCAACCGCTACGAGCAGAAGGTGGTCTACTTTAACCCTAAACCGCAGGACTTTGAACGCTCAGAGCAAGTGGTGATAACGGGCAACATGCAAAACGACGTGTTCGTGGCCGACAAAATCCTGCTCAAGTGCCCATCCAAGTATGTGGAAACCGAAATTAAGGACGGTAAAACGGCAAGCCTGTAAAATATAGTTAATAGTTGATAGTGAAGAGTTAAAAGTGACAACTCTTCATTCTACTCTAACTCATAACTCTCAACTTTAAACTTTTAACTCCTAAAGATGATTAACACGCTGATTGGGGATATTGGCCATGCTGGTGTGATTGTGGCTTTTGTGGCGGCTATCGTATCCTCTTACGCATACTTTATGGCGTCCCGCACAAAGGTGGAGCTTTCCGGCGACGACAGCTGGCGCAAGCTGGGCCGCTGGTCGTTTTATGTGCATAGTGCCGCTGTAATGGTAATTATTTTTACGCTGTTCAACATCATCTACGAACATCGTTATGAGTACTACTATGCCTGGAGCCACTCTTCCAACCACCTGCCTGTGCACTACATGGTGTCCAGCTTCTGGGAGGGCCAGGAGGGCTCTTTCCTCCTCTGGATTTTCTGGCATGTGGTCATCGGCCTGCTGCTGATATACAGCAGCCAGAAGAAGAAAGTATGGGAGGCGCCGGTAATGGGCATGTTCTCCTTTGTGCAGCTCTTCCTTACCTCCATGATACTGGGTGTGGTGATCGGCGACCTGAAAATCGGTTCCTCTCCCTTTATCCTGATGCGTGATTTTATGCCGGACACCCCGGTGTTTGCCATGGACCCCAACTTTGTGCCTGCCGACGGAACGGGCCTTAACCCGCTGCTGCAGAACATCTGGATGGTCATCCACCCCCCTACCCTGTTCCTTGGCTTCGCTGCCACGCTGGTGCCTTTTGCCTTTGCCATGGCCGGCCTGTGGAAAGGAAAGTACTCGGAGTGGATTAAGCCGGCCCTGCCTTGGGCGCATTTTGCGGCTGTATCGCTGGGCATGGGTATTATGATGGGTGCCTACTGGGCCTACGAAACCCTGAACTTTGGCGGCTACTGGAACTGGGACCCTGTTGAAAATGCCGTATACATCCCGTGGCTGGTGCTGGTGGGCGCTATCCATACCATGATTGCCTATAACCGTGGTAAGTCAGGCCTGAAGGCTTCCTTTATCCTCCTGATTGCCTCGTTCATACTTATACTTTACGCGACCTTCCTTACCCGAAGCGGTATCCTGGGTAACGCCTCCGTGCACTCTTTCACGGACCTGGGTTTATCCGGACAGCTCTTCACCTACCTGGCAGCCTTCGCTGTGCTGTCTGTGGCCCTGCTGATTTACCGCTGGAAAAACATTCCAACATCAGAGAAGGAACTGACCACGTATAGCGGCGAATTCTGGGTGTTCATAGGCGCCATTGTGCTTTGCCTTGCCGCCTTCCAGGTGCTGTTTACTACCTCCATCCCGGTTTACAACTCCTTCCTGGGCTTTATCGGGATAGAGTCAAACGCAGCCCTGCCAGCCGACCAGATCGCGCACTACACCAAGTTCCAGTTGTGGGCTGGCGTAGCAGTAGCCGTGCTTACCGGCGTGGGCCAGCTGCTGTGGTGGCGCAAGGGCGAGAAAGGTACTTTTGTAGATGCCATCACCCTGCCAGGTATGCTGACGCTGCTGTTCGCCAGCTTGGTGATTGTGCTCTCGAAGATGGGCATGCTGCACGAAACTATGGATAACCCTAAGTTTATCATACTTCTGGTTGCCTCCTTGTTTGCCGTGTTTGCTAACCTGAGCATCATCCTGAGCCTGCTGCACAAGAAAGTAACGCTTTCGGGCGGAGCGGTGGCCCACATGGGCATCGCCCTGATGCTACTGGGCATCCTGTTCTCCTCCGGCTACGATAACATTGTTTCGCAGAACACTTCCGGCCTGGTATACTCCCGTGAGTTCCCGGATGAGATTAACCGCGACAACGTGCTGCTGTGGCGCAACACGCCTACCGACATGGACAAGTATACCGTGAGCTACCACGGCCAGTTCCAGGAGGTAATCGGTGTGCCAGGATACGTAAACCGCGAGCTGCTGTGGCCAACTGCCGACCCGTATACCTCTATCGCCCGTGGGCAGATAAAGGTAGGCGACAAGGTATACTTTGAGGCTGGCGACACACTGGAAATGTACTCTCCGGAAAACACGTTCTACGAGGTGCAGTACAAAGAGCGCGAGGGCGACAAGGTGTTTACGCTTTACCCGCGTGCCCAGGTAAACCCGAACATGGGACTGCTGGCCTCTCCGGACATCAAGCACTTTGCCAACAAGGACCTTTACACCCACGTTTCCTCTATTCCGGACCCGAACGAGGAGAAGGACTGGGGCGAGTTGCAGGAGTATGACCTTGCCGTTGGCGATACCATTATCCTGAACGACTACATCGCCGTGTTTAACGGCATCGAGCGCGTGCCGCAAGTGCCGGGCGTAGCCATGGCAGAAGGCGACGTGGCGGTGCAGGCCGACCTGAAAATCTACGGAGAGCGCAAAGAATACCACGCACACCCTGTCATGCTGATAAAGAACGAAATGGTGGGCCGTATCCCGGAAGAAATCGCGGACCTGGGCCTGCGCCTGACGTTCCTGAGCATTGACACGGAGAACGACAAGTTTAAAATCGGTGTGAACGCCTCGCAAAAGGATTACATCATCCTGAAGGCAGTAGAGAAGCCATTTGTGAACCTGCTTTGGATTGGTACAATCGTGATGACAGTTGGTTTTGTGATGGCCATCGTGCGCCGCAAGGAAGGCAAGAGCATGGCTAAAGCCAAAGCCAGACCCACTGTGCCACAAGAAACAAGACGGCAGGCGGCATAAAGCAACCTGCTAACTTACAGAAAAGCCTTTGCCCAAGCGGCAAAGGCTTTTTTATTACCCCCCAACGGGCGTAACTTGCCAGCACAGCAAAGTATAAACGTATGAACGTAGCGATAATCGGGGCCGGAAATGTAGGCTGGCATCTGGCGCAGGCACTGCAGGCAGCAGGCCACACCGTAACGGGCGTTTACAGCCGCACCGCCCCCCCGCGCGAAGAACTGGCAGCTCAGTTAAAGTCGGCACAGCCGCTCAGTTCGCTTGGCCTGCAAAGTATAAACGCCGATGTAGTGCTGGTAGCCGTGCCTGATGCCGCAATTGCCGCAGTGGCAGCAGCGCTACGGGTACAGCCAGGAACGGTGGTGGCGCATACGTCGGGCTCGCAGCCGCTGAGTATACTTGCTGCCGTGCAGGACGCGCAAACAGGCGTGTTCTATCCCCTGCAAACCTTCTCTAAAGCCAAGCCCGTTGCTTTTAAACAGGTGCCTATACTTCTGGAGGCCACAGACCAGGCGGCACTGCAACGGCTGCAGGAACTTGCCACAAGTATAAGCCATACCGTGGAGGTAGTGCCGTCGGGTGCGCGAAAGCACCTGCACCTGTCGGCGGTGTTTGCCTGCAACTTCACCAACCACCTGCTGGGCATCAGCCGGCAACTGCTGCAGGAGGCCAATCTGCCCCAGCACCTGCTGCAGCCACTCATCCAGGAAACAATCGCCAAAGCCATGCAGCACGACCCGTATACCGTGCAGACCGGCCCCGCCATCCGCCGCGACCAGAATGTGATAGAGGAGCACCTGCACATGCTGCAGCAGCACCCCCGCCTGCAGAAGCTCTACCGGCTGCTGACGCAAAGTATACAGGCCGCTCCGGAAGGGAGATAACCATTTGTGCCTAATTCTGTTAGATAAAGGCAACCATAAGCCCACGCCTATACTTTGATTCGGCAGGCTGGCTTTGTAACTTTGCACTTTATCATAAAGACACCGACATGAAAGTTGTAAATATAACGTTTAAGTTTGCTGATGGCTCACCGGATGAAACGCATCCGGCCGTTGAAGGCGAATCGGTATTGGATGTAGCCCTCAACAACAACATTAAGCTGCAGCACAACTGCGGCGGCGTGTGCGGCTGCAGCACCTGCCATGTGTACGTGGAGGCTGGCATGGATGACCTGCCCGAGATATCGGATAAGGAAGAGGACTACATTGACCGCGCCGTAGACCCGCGCATTAACTCGCGCCTGGGCTGCCAGTGCGTGGTGCAGGGCAACGAGGATATTATAGTAACCATACCGGAGCAGGATTTCCTGGGCCATTAATTCATTTGTCATTTAACAACTCCCAGTAAGTGTTAGATGACAAATGTTGATTGATAACTGATAATTGATAACTGAAAACATGAGCTACGAGCCACCTATACACTGGAACGACTACGAGGACATCGCGATGGCGCTTTACGAGAAGTTCGGGGATGACTTCAACGAGTCTAAGATTTACCGCATCCGCTTCACCGACCTGCTGGAGTGGGTACTGTCGCTGCCAAACTTTGCCGGCAAGCGCGAGGAAGCCAACGAAGGGCACCTGGAGCAGATTCAGGCGGCCTGGGTTTACGAGTGGCGCGACAACCAGGACTAAATCTTACCTGCATCGGCAAGTATAAATTCAGAAAATTCTATACTTTTAAAGGCTCTTTCCCGGGAAGGAGCCTTTTGCTTTTCTATACTTTATTAACGCTTTTTTCACAGGCTATACTTATGTCTATCACCCAAACAGACCTCACCAGCATTAATACCTTTGTTTTTGATGTGGACGGCGTACTGACCGACGGGCTGCTCTACTGCTTTGCTGACGGCGAGCAGGTGCGCGCCTTTAACATCAAGGACGGGTTTGCCATCAAGCACGCCATCAGCCAGGGCTACCGGGTAGCCATTATCTCGGGCAAAAACGAGCCGGGCGTGCGCCGCCGCCTGGAGCAGCTGGGCATTGAGGATATTTTCCTGGGGATAGATGACAAGGTGGAGGCGCTGGAGGACTACCTGTACATGCAGGGTATAAACCCGGCCACTGCCGCCTACATGGGCGACGACATGCCTGATTACGAGGTGATGCAGCGCTGCGGCCTGCGCGCCTGCCCTGCCGACGCCGCGGACGACATACAGGCCATCGCTACTTTTATTTCATCGAAAGACGGAGGCAGGGGCGCCGTGCGTGAACTGATTGAAACAGTGATGAAAGCACAGGACAGCTGGTAAACATAAATTACTTATACTTTTCTAGAAATAAATTGAATATTTTTTTTATCCCCTATTGTATATATAGAAATTAATTTTTAGATTACCAGCAGTTTAATTACCATCAACAGTTCAAATTTTTATGAAGACAGGAAAAGTAAAATTCTTTATCGAGTCCAAAGGTTTCGGTTTTATAACTGAGGACGGAACAAACGAGGACTTCTTTGTGCACGTTACCGGCTTAAACGGTCTGCAGATTCAGCAGAACGACCGCGTTGAGTTTGACACGGTGGAAGGCAAAAAAGGAGTTAATGCTGTAAATGTGAGGAAGTTTTAAGACAAACATACTTTACAAGCACTGGAAAAGCCCCTGCGTCAGGGGCTTTTTTATTGCCCGGTAGCTTCTGTGTCGTATTTTTACAAAGTACAAAACGCCATACTTCTGCAAACACCCCCGTGAAATCCATCCTGACGCTTATACGTGCCCGTAACCTGGTGATGATTGTGCTGTCCCAAGCCCTGGTGCAAGCTTGCCTTTTAGCCCATGGGCAGGACTGGCGGCGCCTGCTGGATGGCGGTTTCTGGGTGCTGGTGCTGTCTACGGTGTGCATTGCGGCGGCCGGCTACATCATCAACGACTACTATGATGTGAAGATAGATGCCATCAACAAGCCAGACCGGCTGTTGGTGGGCCGCCACATCCGCAGGCGCAGGGCCATGTTCGCCCACCTGATACTTTCGGGCATTGGGGTGCTGCTGGGCCTGCTGCTCTCCATACCGGTTGCCCTGATAAACATTGGCGCAGTGCTGCTGCTTTGGGGGTACTCGGCAAGGCTCAAGAAACTGATACTCGCCGGCAACGTGGTGATTGCCCTGCTGTCGGCTTCCATGCTGCTGGTGGTGGCGGTTTATGCCGATGAGCTCAACCGCATCACGATGGGGTATGCCCTCTTCGCGTTTCTTATTTCGCTTATCCGGGAGATTATAAAGGACATTGAGGACATGAAGGGCGACGCCTCCTTTGAATGCCGCACCCTACCCATAGTAGTGGGCATGCGCGGCGCCAAGCTGGTGCTGTACCCGCTCCTGGCTGTTTTTCAGGCTTTCCTGCTCGTGGTTATACTGCATGAGGCCTCCGGGCTGGTATTCGACGCCTACATGGTGGCGCTGGTGTTGCTGCCAAGCGTGTGGCTGGTCGTAAAGCTGGTGCGCGCCGACCGCAAGCGCGATTTCTCTTACCTGAGCAACCTCAATAAGCTCATCATGCTCACGGGCATACTTTCCATGCTGCTGCTGTAGCGCCTGTATAAAACTACTCTTTTAGGCATCGTGCCATACTTGCAGAAATGAGTTTCGGCCAGGCTACAAAGTATAAAAGCCCGGGTGCTGGCCCGGGCTCTTCATTAAACCAATAGAGTAAAAAAATTATTTTACTATCAGGCGGCTGGAGGCCACATCATTCTCGGCCATCACTTTAACAAAGTAAGTGCCGCGGGCATACTGCTGCGTGTTGATCTCCACGGTTCCGTTTGCGTTGCTCAGCTCCAGCACCTTACGGCCCAGCATGTCCATCACGGCTACGTTGGCGTTGCGTATCTTGCCCAGGCTCAGCTTCACGGTTCCCGTCGAAACAGTTGGGTAAACGGCCACGCGGGCATCGCCGATCATGTCATCGATGCTCGCCACTGTTCCGGCGGTCACTGTCTCGGTTACAATTGCCAGTGGGTTGCCATCGTCGCGGCGCAGGATCAAATCATACTTGTAAATGCCGGGGGCGGAGAAGTTGATCTTAAAATACTCTTTATAAGAAGTTGGCAACGGCTCCCCTCCTTCCGGCCCAATCACGGCCACGCCATCGGTAAAGGTAACCTGGGTATAAACGGCTTCATCCTCGTTGGCTGCGTCGCGGTTGGAGTTGTAGTGCAGCGTAAAGTTGTTGCTTTGCGCCGGGTTGTGCAGTTTAATTTCCAGATTGGTCTTGTCGCCCTGGCGGTCGAAGGCGTTGATGTGCACCTGCCACTGAACGTCGGAACCTATCACCAGGTCACCTTGCTCGGAGATAACATCCAGTGTGCCGTTTACAGTAGCTTCCTTGGTTTGCGCATTGCTAACGCCTGTTGCCAGTACAAACGCGAAAACAGCAGCAGCAATGTGTAGAGCTTTTTTCATTGTAAGAAAATTTAACATTTTAACGTGATATATAACAATAAAAACTTATACTTAAGTATTTCGATACATACGACAAAGACGTGTTTTGGCTCCATTTTTTTGAATCTTTTTTACTATATAATATTTTTCGATATTTTTGGATTGTTTCTTTTCCGAGGTACTACCAGCTGTATTTAAAATCGAAAGGAGTGGAATAGCAATATAATGGACAAAGCACAAGCGCTTCTAGATGAGTATGGTTTGCGCAAAACCGGCTGTCGGCTGGATGTTTTGCAGCAGTTTCTGGAGAATGATTTTGCACTATCGCACGCCGACCTGGAGAAGCTCCTGGACAGCAACTACGATCGCGTTACCATCTACCGGACATTGTACTCCTTTGAGGAAAAAGGACTTGTGCATAGTATAAACGATGTGAACGGCGCCGTAAAGTTTGCCCTGTGCAAGAACGACAACTGCAATCCGCACAGGCACGAGGACAACCACATCCACTTTAACTGCGTTGCCTGCGGACAGACGTTCTGCCTGAACGATGTGGGTATCCCGCGCCTGACGCTGCCAGACGGCTACACCGCCAACCGGCTGCACTTCTCGGCCGAGGGGGTGTGCAAGGGCTGCCACCAGGAAGGTTGATTTGCGCCCACACAAAGTATAAACCAAGTTACCATGAAGCACCAGCTACCAGACCATGCCGCAGCGTTCCGCCAGCTGGTAACCTCTCCGGTTAAGTTCCGCCTGTTCCTGCTCACCAGGCTGCCCATGGCTTACCTGGCTGGTCTGCGCGTTGCTTCCCTCACGCCGGAGCATGCATCGGTTTCCATCAAGTATAAGTACCTTACCCAGAACCCCTTCCGCTCCATTTACTTTGCCTGCCTGAGCATGGCCTCCGAGCTCTCTACAGGTGCCCTGTGCATGATGTATGTGTACAAGGCAAGTCCCGCAGTATCCATGCTGGTGGTGCACATGGAGGCTACCTTCACGAAGAAGGCAACAGGCAAGATTACCTTTACCTGCCACAACGGGCAGCAGATACAGGAGGCCGTTGCGCGCACAAAAGCCACCGGTGAGGGCGTAACGCTAACAGCCACAAGTATAGGCGTAGATAAGGCCGGCGACCAGGTGGCCGAGTTCCGGTTTACCTGGTCGTTGAAAGCGAAGAGCAAAGTATAGATTTATACTTGCAGCGGCTATTACCGCATGATTTCCCCATAGAAATAAATATATCCCTACCCATGAAAGACTATAAGAAGTACTACATTATACCTGCCGAGCCCGCGTTAGTATATGCTGCCTTAACCAACCCACTCACCATACAAGCCTGGACCGGCGAGGAAGCTGAGATGAGCGTAGAGCCGGGGTCGGAGTTCTCGCTGTGGGAAGGCAGCATCGTAGGCAAGAACCTGGAGTTTGAGGAGGGTAAAAAGATTGTGCAGCAGTGGTATTTCGGCGAACAGGAAGAACCTTCCATTGTCACCATCAAACTACACCCGCATAAACTAGGTACCTCCGCCGAGCTGCGCCACGCCAATATCCCCGACGAGGCCTACGAGGACATCACCGAAGGCTGGGACCACGCCTACTTCGCGGCGCTAATAGAGTTTTATGAGGGGGAGTAAAGACGATGAATTACATTCCGGTCTGTTTTTACCAAACCTCCCGTTAAGTTATATGGAACAGAAAGCCAGGAGCGCCTTATTCGCCTTTCTAATTAGTCTGGTCTGCACTCTGTTTTGCTTTTGCTTACACGTACTGCCTTCATCAAACAGCATGGTAAACCTTCGGATGCCCTCAGCAGGTGTCCAGAAGCCCTTTATCTCGGATGAATACCTACAAGTAGTTGTGGAATTCCACAAAGAGCACCCTGCGTTCGCGAAACGCCCCATTACGACATACCTGTCGGAGACCTTAGATCGTATAACGTCACTAAGTATAGGAGAGGCATTCACAGCGGTTAGTTTTGTGTCACTCCTACTCTGCGGTGTAGCTCTTTACTACCTGGCCGCCCTTACAGGAAGCACCGCAAAGGAAGCCGCCCTAAGTATAATAGGGTTCTTCTCCAGCTTTAGTATTCTCTTTGCCTTCTTCCCTCCTATATATACCTACGATGAGCCTATACATTATCTCTTAGTCTATATGAGCTTAATCTTCTTGAGGCAAGAAAGGTGGCTCCCCTTTATCTTCTTGTTCAGCCTAAGCTTAGTTGCTAGAGAAAGTAGCCTCATACTGCTACCAGGTGCCGCTATGTTGGTGATTTATGCTGATCAGGACAGCAAGACTTCTATCTGGAAGCTTTCTATTCTACTAGCGCCAGTAGCCATATATGTGCTATACCTCGTCTTATTTATCACAGGAAGCGGAATAGAAGACGCCTCGAAGCAAGACTTCGTGGGCCGGCTGGAGCATTTCAAGTACAACTTCCAGAGCATTAAGTTCGCGCTAGAAGCGCTATTATCATTCTTTCTCGCCTTGGGATTTCAGACTTACCTATTGTGTAGCTATGCGAGCAGAAAACATCTCTCCGTAACCGAAAGAAAATTCATTGCCGCCTTTATCATTACTTTAGCACTAAATACAGTAATTGTATACTTCACAACCTGGGCTAGAGAAAGTAGATTGTTGGCGCTGCCACTTCTCTTCTTGTGGCCCATCCTGGGCAAGATTGCGCAGAGCGAGTTTCAGTATATCAAAGCCAAGGTAAGGGCCTCAACACACAACGAAATCCTAAGATGGCTACCGCTGTTTACAACGCTAGCTATTGTGATCATTTATATAACACAGAAGGTATACTTTCAGACAATAGGAAGCATATCTGACAATTTATTTAATGAATACACGGCTATCATACTAATATTTCTTGTGGCACATGCTATCCTTCGATTCATGTTAAAACCAAAGAGCCCCATGAAAGATGAACGGTAAGAGCCAACGTAGTATCTATGCTATAGAATATAGCCGCTAACAGTGAGAAGCAACACATTTGTTACTTCTTCTCTGACAATTAGCCCAAACCCACTATATTTGCAGTTTAATTCAAGCCTGTACTTTGGAACCAAAGGATAAAAAAAATATTGTCATTTTCGCTTCGGGGTCTGGGAGCAACGCGCAGCGCCTGCTGGAGCATTTTGAGCACCACCCTGCCATACGTGTGGCTGCCCTGTTCTCTAACAATCCGAAAGCGTATGCCCTGAAACGAGCCGAGACGTTCCATGTCCCGGCTTTTTTGTTTACCCGCGAAGAGTTTTACAACACTGACAAAGTGCTGGAGCAGGTGCAGCAGTATAACCCGGATCTAATTGTGCTGGCTGGCTTTCTGTGGCTGGTGCCCAACAACCTGCTGCGCGCCTTCCCGAACCGCATCATCAATATACACCCTGCCCTGCTGCCCAAGTATGGCGGCAAAGGCATGCACGGCATTAACGTGCACTCAGCCGTTTTGCAGGCCCAGGAGCCGGAATCGGGCATCACCATCCACTACATCAACGAGGAGTACGACAAGGGCGAGTTTATACTTCAGGAGCGCTGCCCGGTGCAAGCCACCGATACTCCTGAGGATCTAGCCGCCCGCGTGCTGCAGCTGGAGCACAAGCATCTGCCCGAGGTGGTGGAAAGGCTATTACTGACGCAGGAACAACTATAGAAATCAATCATCAACCCAATACTCAATCTCATGCAATCCGTTAAGATAAAATCCGCATTAATTTCGGTTTACTATAAAGACCGCCTGGAGCCACTGGTGGAGCTGCTGAAGCAACACGGTGTAACCATCTACTCCACCGGCGGTACCCAAACCTTCCTGGAGGAGCAGGGCGCTCAGGTAGTAGCCGTAGAGGACCTGACTGACTACCCTTCCATCTTTGGAGGACGCGTTAAAACGCTGCACCCCAAAGTGTTTGGGGGCATTCTGCACCGCCGCGATAACCAGAGCGACCTGTCGGAGCGCGAGAAGTATGAAATTCCGCCGATAGACCTGGTGGTGGTAGACCTTTACCCGTTTGAGGAAACCGTAGCCTCCGGCGCCTCAGAAGCGGACGTAATTGAGAAAATCGACATTGGCGGTATCTCCCTGATCCGGGCGGCGGCCAAGAATTTCAAGGATGTGCTGATCGTGTCGTCGCGCGAGCAGTATGACGAGGTGGTGGAACTGCTGCAGGCCAAGAATGGTGCTACTGACCTGGAAGACCGCAAGCGCTTTGCCGCCAAGGCCTTCAACGTATCGTCGCACTACGACACGCACATCTTCAACTACATGAATGCCGACAGCGAGATTCAGGCCTTTAAGCAGAGCGTGCAGCACAGCATGCCGCTGCGCTACGGCGAGAACCCGCACCAGAAAGGCACCTTCTATGGCAAGCTGGAGGACTTGTTCGAGCAACTGAACGGCAAACAGCTTTCTTATAACAACCTGGTAGACGTGGACGCTGCTGTGGCCCTGGCCGCTGAGTTCGAGGAGCCGGTGGTAGCCATCCTCAAGCACACAAATGCCTGCGGTTGCGCCATTGGCGACACCATAAAAGAGGCGTACCTGAGCGCCCTTTCCTCCGATCCGGTTTCTGCTTTTGGCGGAGTGATCATCGCCAACAGAACGATAGACCTGCCAGCTGCCGAGGAACTGAACAAGCTCTTCTTTGAAGTGCTGATTGCCCCGGAATTTGACACAGACGCGCTGGAGCTGCTGAAGACCAAGAAAAACCGCATCCTGCTGAAGCAGAAGCCAGTGGAGCTACCAACCAAGCAGTTCAAGACGCTGCTGAACGGCGTGATTGAGCAGGACAAGGACCTGGCCACCGAAACAGAGGCTGACTTTAAAACCGCTACCAAGCGCCAGCCAACCGCCGAGGAGAAAAAGGCCCTGGTGTTCGCCGCTAAAGTATGCAAGCACACCAAATCCAATACCATCGTGTTGGCTACGGATAAAATGATGTTCTCCAGCGGCGTGGGCCAGACCTCGCGCGTGGATGCCCTGCGCCAGGCCATCGAGAAAGCCCAAAGCTTTGGCTTCGACGTGAGCAAGACCGTGATGGCCTCCGATGCCTTCTTCCCTTTCCCGGACTGTGTGGAGATTGCGGATAAGGCAGGCGTGAAAGCGGTGGTGCAGCCGGGCGGCTCCATCAAAGACCAGGACTCTATTGATTATTGCGATGCCCACGGCATGGCCATGGTCATGACAGGCGTGCGCCACTTCAAACACTAAGCAAGTAGCTTCTAATAGCACTTTTCACATAAAAGTCCCTGCTGCCGTTAAGGCCAGGGACTTTATTATTTCCAGCCAGACCTCAATTTTAGCCCACACGCGGCGTTAGCTAGGCATTCAGTGGCTTTTTAAACAAATTTCAGGTATAAATAAATATTTATTCAAGTAACAGTGGATAACTTGCACTACTAATTACACTGAAATTCGCTAATTTTGCCGCAAGTTTCTGACTAGAAATATTGTATATTGAAAATATAACAGGCGGGCGCACGCCTCTCAAACTTCACCATGGGACTATTTAACTTTCTGACCAGCGATATAGCCATAGACCTGGGTACCGCCAATACCCTCATTATCCATAACGATAAGATTGTAGTTGACGAGCCTTCTATCATCGCCGTGGACCGCACAACCGGCAAAGTGCTGGCCATTGGCCGCCAGGCGATGCAGATGCACGAGAAAACGCACGAAAACATTAAAACCATCCGTCCGCTGAAAGACGGGGTAATCGCTGACTTCCACGCAGCCGAGGAGATGATCCGCGGCATGATCAAGATGATCGACACGGGCCGTCGCTTGTTCCAGCCCTCACACCGCATGGTGATTTGTATTCCTTCGGGCATTACCGAGGTGGAGAAGCGTGCCGTACGCGACTCTGCGCAGCATGCCGGCGCCAAGGAAGTATGGATGATCCAGGAGCCCATGGCTGCCGCCATCGGTATCGGCATTGACGTGGAGCAGCCAATTGGCTCTATGATAGTGGACATCGGGGGTGGAACCACCGAGATTGCCGTAGTGGCCCTTTCCGGTATCGTGTGCGACCAGTCTATCCGCATCGCCGGCGATGTGTTTACCAAAGACATCCTGGACTACATGCGCCGCCAGCACAACCTGCTGATCGGGGAGCGCTCCGCTGAGAAAATCAAAATTGAGGTAGGTGCCGCACTGACAGAACTGGAGAACCCGCCCGCCGATTACGAAATCCGTGGCCGCGACCTGATGACGGGTATTCCGAAAGTGATCAAGGTTACCTACCAGGAGATTGCCATTGCGCTGGATAAGTCGGTTTCCAAGATAGAGGAAGCCGTGCTGAAGGCGCTGGAGATTGCGCCGCCGGAGCTTTCCGCCGATATTTACGACAACGGCATCCACCTGACAGGTGGTGGCGCCCTGCTCAGAGGCTTCGACAAGCGCCTGGCCGCCAAAACCAAGCTCCCGATACACATTGCCGAAGACCCGCTCAGAGCGGTTGTGCGCGGCACGGGTGCCGCCATCAAAAACATCGAAGGATTTAAGAATGTCCTGCTAACCTAACAGGGCCGCATGCGGAATCTATTTGCATTTATTTACCGGTTCCGTGCGTTCCTCGTGTTCCTGTTGCTGGAGGCGTTGTGCGTGTTCCTGATCGTGCGTTACAACACGTACCAGGGCGCGGCCTTCTTTAACTCGGCAACCAGGTATGTGGGGCAGGTGTTGGAGTTCCAGAGCGGTATTACAGACTACTTCCGCCTGGCCACCGTCAACGAGTCGCTGGCCAGCGAGAACGCGGCCCTGCGCCAGGAGCTGATGCAGTACCGTTTGGCAGCTTTGACAGACAGCACAGCCTCCCTGGACACCACCTACTTCGTCGCTACCGACAGTAGCATGGCTTATCCATACCACCTGATGGCCGGACGCGTGATCAACAACTCGGTGCGCCGCATGAACAACTACCTGACCATCTCGAAAGGCTCTGCCGACGGGGTGCAGCCAGGCATGGGTGTTATTGCACCAGAAGGCGTGGTAGGCCGGGTAAAAACCGTATCAAAGCACTACGCCACGGTCACCTCGCTGCTGCACTCGCAGATGCTGGTTTCTTCCAAACTGAAGAAGGACAACACGTTCGGCACCATCAAGTGGGAGGGCGGCGACTACCGCTCCGCGCTGCTCGACTATATCCCGCTGCACGTGAAACCGGAAGTGGGCGACACAGTTGTGACGAGCGGCTTTAACACGGTATTCCCTGAGGGGATCATGGTGGGCACCATCAGCTCTGTGGAGCAGGAACCAGACAAGAGCTTCTACACGATAGGCGTGCAGCTGAGCGTTGATTTTGCGCAGCTCTCTTTCGTGTACGTGGTGGAGAATACTTACCGACCTGAACAAGATAGCTTAGAACAAAACGCAGGCATCATTACCGATGAACAATAGCTTTGGAGCATCCCATATTGTGCAATTTTTTTTACTGGTAGCGCTTCAGGTTCTGCTCATGGATAACCTGGTGCTTTACAGTATGGGCTTCTGTTTTATCTATGTTGCCTTTTTACTATATTTGCCCCTGAGTATCAACAGAGTATGGCTGCTTTTCCTGGGCTTTATAGTTGGTTTCACGGTTGATATCTTCTACGACACCATGGGCATACATGCCGCTGCCAGCGTGCTGCTGGCCTTTTTAAGGCCGCATGTTTTGAACCTTCTGACACCGCACGATGGTTACGACAGCAGCGACGAGGTAAACATACATGTGATGGGCACACGCTGGTTTCTGACGTATGCCTTCTCGCTGATACTGCTTCACCATGCGGCCGTTTTTTTCCTGGAGACGATCAACTTCCAGACGGCCCTTTACACCTTGGCGAAGACGATACTCAGCACAATTTTTACGGGCATCGTGGTGGTTATAATACAACTTCTGTTCTTCTCACCTAAGCGAGAGCGAATAGATTACCGATGAATTACTTAGAAAACAGAAAATACGTTATTCAGGGCATCTTCCTGCTGGTGGGGATTATCTACATCATCAGGCTTTTTTATATACAGGTAGTGGACAGCAGCTATAAGCAGGCTGCCGAGACCAACGCCATCAAGCCCATTATCCAATACCCTTTCCGGGGACTGATTTACGACCGGAACGGCAAACTGCTGGTGCAGAACACCCCCGTGTATGACCTGATGGTGATACCCAAGGACGTAAAGAACCTGGACACGCTGCGCCTGGCCAAACTGGTGAACCTGCCGCTCGAGGACGTGCGGGATCGTCTGAAAAAGGCCCGTGCCTTTTCTTCCGTGCAGCCCTCCCCTTTCTATCAGAAACTAAGCACGCAGGAGTTCGCCTATATCCAGAACAACCTCATTGATTTTCCCGGCTTCCACATCAATGCCCGCACGGCGCGCGGATACCCGCACCAGAGCCTGGCGCACGCACTGGGCTACATTGCAGAGATCAGCCCAAGGCAGTTGGAAGACAGCACCTACAAAGGCTACCGCCCGGGCGACTACATTGGTAAGAGCGGCATTGAGCTGGAGTATGAGAAGTACCTGATGGGGCAGCGCGGCGTGAAGTATAAAATGGTAAACGTGCGCGGCGTGGAGAAGGGCTCCTTCCGCGACGGCGCCTTCGATACGCTGGCCGTGGCCGGGGAGAACCTGGTAAGCACCATCGACCTGGATCTGCAGGCCTATGGCGAGTACCTGATGAACGGCGCCAAAGGCAGTATCGTGGCCATAGAGCCCGCCACCGGCGAGGTGCTGGCTTACGTATCGGCACCCTTCTACGACCCGAACCTGTTTACCGGCAAGGACTACGGCAAGAACTACATGGAGTTGCTGCAGGACTCGAACAAGACCATGTTTAACCGCCCCATCATGGCCGACCAGAACCCGCCCGGCTCCGTCTTTAAGCTGACGCAGGCCCTGATCGCGCTGCAGGAGGGGGTTATCTCGCCTAACACGACATTTGCCTGTAACAGATCGCTGGTGAACTGCCACAACCACCCATCCCCGCTTAACCTGTATGGGGCGGTGCAGCACTCCTGCAACCCGTGGTTTTACCAGGCTTACCGCCTGCTGATTAACCAGGGCAAATCTAAAAATACCTTTACCGACACAGCCATCGGCCTGAAGGAATGGCGCGAGCAGGTGCTATCCTTCGGGTTTGGACAGCAATTGGGCATCGATATACCGGGCGAGAAGAAAGGCATCATCGCCTCCACCGACCTTTACGACCGCGTGTACGGTAAAAACCGCTGGAAGTACTCTACTATTTACTCGCTAAGTATAGGCCAGGGCGAGCTGGGCGTAACGCCGCTGCAGATGGCAAACTTTGCAGCTATCATTGCCAACAGGGGCTATTATGTTACGCCGCACATCATCCGCTCTATTGGCGACGAGGGAAAGCCTCTGAAGGAGTACCGGGAGAAACACTACACTTCCGTAGACCCGAAACACTTCGAACCGATTGTGCAGGGTATGGCGGAGGTGGTACGGGCCGGTACAGGCCGCCGTGCCAACCTGCAGAAGGCAGGGATAGAGGTGTGCGGCAAGACAAGTACCGCCCAAAACCCCCAGGGCCCTGACCACGCCGTGTTTTTGGCCTTTGCCCCGAAGGATGACCCTAAAATTGCCATTGCCGTGTACGTGGAGCACGGCAAGTGGGGTGGCCAGTCAGCGGCCCCTATCGCAGGCCTGATGATAGAGAAGTACCTGACTGACACGGTGACGATAAAAGAACAAGAGAAGTGGGTGCTCAGCAGAAAGTACCTCGACATCAGATCCAAATAGAAGTATGGAGAAAGTACTCGGACATAAGTTAGCAAGCCCTACGCCGCGCATCAGCAGCAGCCGCCGCAGCTACGGGTCTATACTCCCGCACCTGGACTGGCTGACCATACTGACATACTTTGTGCTGGTGGCCCTGGGCTGGATGAACATCTACGCGGCAGTTTACAGCCCTGACAACGTGGTGAACATCCTGAGCTTCGATATTAACTCTGGCAAGCAGCTGGTTTGGATAGGCGCCTCCTTACTGCTGATTATGGTGTTGCTGGTGGTAGATTACAAAGTATACGAGCACCTCGCCTACCCCATTTACGGCTTTATCATACTGCTGCTGCTCGTCACTTTGGTGGTTGCCAAGCCTATTGCCGGCTCCCGCTCCTGGCTGGACCTGGGTGCAGGAATACGTTTACAGCCAGCCGAGCTTGCCAAATTTGCCACGGCCCTGGCCGCATCACGGTTCCTGGGAAGTATAAACCTGCGCCAGCAGAACTTCAGGGATCAGATGATTCTGGCAGCCATCACCTTCATCCCCCCCGTTATCATTGTACTGCAGAACGAAACGGGCTCTGCCCTGGTGTTTGCGGCCTTTATCCTGGCTTATTTCCGGGAAGGCATGTCGCCGCTTATACTTATAATCGGCGGGGCGGCAGCGGCTATCTTTATACTTACCCTGCTGGTGCCGCAATTATACCTGATTGCCGGCATCACCGTACTGATGGCCCTGGCTACCTGGCTGGATTACCGCCTGCTACGACGTTTCAAAACCATGATTGGCCTGTGGATAGTGGTAGTGGGCATGATTTTCAGTGTCGACTTCTTTGTGAACAACGTACTGCAGCCGCACCAGCAGAACCGTATCAAAGCCCTCATCAACCCCGAGGCGGACCCGTTGGGCTATGGCTGGAACGTGACGCAGTCAAAAATTGCCATCGGATCAGGTGGCTTCTGGGGCAAGGGCTTTCTAGAGGGCACCCAAACCAAGTTCGACTTCGTGCCGGAGCAAAGCACCGACTTTATCTTCTGTACTATCGGCGAGGAGCACGGTTGGGTAGGCAGTTCCATCCTGATCGCGCTGTTCCTGCTGCTGCTTGTCCGGATAGTGAACATTGCGGAGCGGCAGAAGTCGGTATTTGCGCGCACTTACGGCTACTGCGTGGCCTCCATCATCTTCTTCCACTTCCTGGTCAACATCGGCATGACGATAGGCCTGGCACCGGTGGTGGGCATCCCGCTGCCTTTCTTCAGCTACGGCGGTTCCTCGCTCTGGTCGTTCACCATCCTGCTGTTTATACTCATCGCCATAGATGCCAACAGGGCGAAGGATTTGGCGAGATAGATTTCTAAGTAAGTTTTATACTTAAGGAGCGCCTCTTATACTTTAAAGTATGGGAGGCGTTTTTGGAGGAAGGCAAAGTTTAGATGGAGGGTTTTGACTTACTGCCATAAAAGCAAAAAGGCTGCTAGTTGAGTGCTAGCAGCCTTAATTATTAGAAGCTATCTCAAAAATACCTCAGATTAAAAAATCTGTTTTTAGGTACATATAAAGAGTAGCACCGTATGCCTATGCTTCAGGTTTTTAGTCAATCGCATTTATTGTAGTTATTATTTTTGAGATAGGTTCTAGTCAAAATCTTACCATTACCCACAAGTACTAAGCGACAAACTAGATACAAACTTAACTATATTGCGAGTCTATTTGCTTTCAACACTAGTGGATAATATAAAGTAGCTAAAACTTAGACTAGCACGGATCCTCTCAATGTAGCTGTAGTTTAGGAATTATACTACATTGCCTCTTAACAAATAGTTATCGCCTTCACGCTGTTCATGTGAGTCAGCAACATATCCTAAACAATTATTCCCAATCCATGATGATATGGGTAGTTATACCCCGTCTTTCCGGTCTTCTTTGCTATATCAAATACTGCCTTTCTTACCTCTGAAAAACTTTCAGTATCATGAAAAATACAGCATTTGCTATGCTGTACAGCCCAAAGGCCACATTCATATGTTTCTTTATAATTATGGACAATATCTACATGGGCAAAATCGTATTGTTGTACATCTTGTTTTATCCAATCTTTATAATCTGATTTATACAATTTAATGTTTTCAAAACTAGCTAAGGAGTGCTTTGTTTGAGTGTAATGATCTCCTTTGTGGCTGGTATGTACGTCACCCGAGAAGGTATCAACACCTTTTACATTTTTGAAGTAATTAGAAAACACGACAGCTGAAAAACCAAACTCTACACCAAACTCTATACAAGAATCTCTTCCTATTTGGAAGCGATCTAAAATATCTTCAATAATCAATTCTAACCCTTGCCAAGCGGAAGGAATTTGGATCATACTATTCGGTTCCGTTTTCTTCGATGGCACATATATCTCTAAAGGAAACCTTTTTTGAAGAAAATACTTTTTAAGTTTTGTCTTAAACATCATTGAGTCTCTTTTCTAAGGTAATTTAATAATAACAATAAAGATTTAATTTGTAGCACAGTTAAAGTTAGTTTATACTTAAATTTTTTTTACACTATACTATTTGTAAAGTTATGTCATGCCAAGTACGTATATGAAGGCAACGAATTTATATCCATAGGTTAGCTTTCATACATGCGCTTTGAGTAGTATAAAGCGCCCAATACGAAAGCAGAGCCATTTCTGAACCTGCTTTCCAACTTCTTACTACTCTTTCAACTAAAACGGCACCGTATTACCTCCTCTGTTTTGCTTTACTTTTAGCACATACTCCAATTTAGATCTTCGCAAGGCAGGCACTCAGTACCCTGTGATCTGCCTTAGTGTACTGGTTGATGTAGGCCTGATAGTATTGTACAAAATCCACGGTGCCCTGATTCTTGGAAGAAAGGTTTAAGGCCCCTGTCAGCAGTTCCTCTGTGCGTTTGGCTTTGATGCGCTGTGCAAGCTCCAGAACGGTTGCATTAGATTGCCTTTCCTGCTTATCCTTTGGCTTGCCTATCAGGTACAGTTTCAGGAACTCAAATTCCCTTACCCCCTCATAGTAGAAATCCAGGTACAGGCTCAGGTTGCCGTTCTTCAGCTTTTTCTCCCTGAGCTTTACAGGCTCCTTTGCGGTTTGTTTTTTCCCTTGCATGACTCTTGTATTCCTTTGTTATCCAATACAAGGAATTTAATTTAACCGAGTAACAAGGGAGTAACAAACAGGTAACAAAAAAACAACAAAACAAGGGAAAAAGCGGGGGTATATTAGGGTAGGCTATAAAAGCAAAAACCCGCTTAAATCAGTGTTTAAGCGGGTTCCTCTTAATATTTGCCTTACCAAATATAGTAAGTTAAGTACCAGGAGCGGGAATCGAACCCGCACGGCCTTGCGGCCACAAGATTTTAAGTCTTGCGTGTCTACCTATTCCACCATCCCGGCAACCTTCGGGCTAATCCCGAAGAAGTGACTTTAAAAAACAAAGACGTTGTTCACCACAACGTCTTCTCTTTTGCTCTTCGTGAGCGGGAAACGGGATTCGAACCCGCGGCCTCGACCTTGGCAAGGTCGCGCTCTACCAACTGAGCTATTCCCGCTTTTTTGTTTTTCCTAAACCGCCGTAGTGATTTAGTGATGCAAAGATAGAGACAAAATCTGACTTGTCAATAGCTGCTGTAAAAAAAAATCTCCCTCTTTATACTTCTATCCTGATAATCAGGCAGAAATTTTTCAGACTTTTTTAGAAGCAACCGTGCAGCCAGCCGCTCCACGCCCTTACTACTGTAAAGTTATACTTCCAGGGCCGGAAAACAAGCGCCTTTATACCTTAAAAGTATAAACCCAGCGGCTACAGCAAGTATGAATTCTCCGATAGTATAGCTTACGCTCCTCTGTATAGCCCCTGTCCCTGCGGTCCAGTTGAGTCGGAGACTCAACATCACTTTAAGTCACGAATCTGGAGATTCGCGCCAGTAGGTGGCCATCATGTCTCTCCCAAGCAAGTATGGAAAATCCGACACCGCTACCTCCCTACCGCGCCCCGGCCTTTTGCTTGTCCTGCAGCATTAGTTTTAGCTCGTTTAGCTTCAGCAGCGCCTCTACGGGCGTGATGGTGTTGATGTCCAGCTGCTCCATCAGCTCCTTTACGCGCGCGAGTTGCGGGTCGTGCAGCTCGAACATGCTGAGCTGGTAATTGCTCTTTGGCGCCGTTTTCATTTTCTGCTGCGGGGACTGCTCCGATACTTTCTCCTTCTCCAGGTGATGCATGATTTCATCGGCACGCAGCACCACGCTGTTGGGCATGCCGGCCATCTGCGCCACATGGATACCAAAGCTGTGCTCGCTGCCGCCCGGCACCAGCTTGCGCATAAACAAAATCTTACCGCCAGCCTCGCGTACCGACACGTTGTAGTTCTTCACGCGGGGTAGCTCCTCGGCCAGCTGGTTCAGCTCGTGGTAGTGCGTGGCAAAAAGCGTCTTGGCCTTATACTTGGGGTGGTTGTGCAGGTGTTCCACAATGGCCCAGGCAATGGAAATGCCGTCGTAGGTGCTCGTGCCGCGGCCAATCTCGTCCATCAGCACCAGGCTGCGGTCCGATAGGTTATTGAGGATGCTGGCTGTCTCGGTCATCTCCACCATAAACGTAGACTCGCCTTTCGAGAGGTTATCCGACGCGCCCACACGGGTAAAGATTTTATCGATGATGCCGATTTTAGCGGCCTCTGCGGGCACGAAAGAGCCAATCTGGGCCATCAGCACCATCAGGGCCGTCTGGCGTAGCAGCGCGCTCTTACCGGCCATGTTCGGGCCCGTGATGATAATCACCTGCTGCTCCTCGTTGTCCAGGAAGATGTCGTTCGGCACGTAGGTCTCGCCCAGGGGCAGTTGCTTCTCAATAACCGGGTGACGCCCTTTCTTGATATCGAGCACGTGGCTGTCGCTTACCTCCGGCTTCACGTAGTTACTGGCCAGGGCTATACTTGCAAAAGCGCTCAGGCAGTCGATGACGCCGATGACCTTGGCATTTTGCTGCACCTGCGCCACATAATCCAGCGCCTGCAGCACCAGCTCGTTAAACAGGCTGTACTCGATGGTATAGATGCGCTCCTCGGCGTTCAGAATCTTCTCCTCGTAGGTCTTCAGCTCTTCGGTGATGTAGCGCTCTGCGTTCACCAGCGTCTGCTTGCGTATCCAGGAGCTCGGCACTTTGTCTTTGTGGGCGTTGCTTACTTCCAGGTAATAACCAAACACTTTGTTGTAGGCAATTTTAAGCGAGCTGATGCCCGTGTTCTTGATTTCGCGCTGCTGCACCTGCGCCAGGTAGTCCTTGCCCGAAAAAGCGATGGCACGCAGCTCGTCGAGCTCCGCATTCACGCCCTCGTTAATCATATTGCCCTGGTTGGTGAGCATTGGCGGCTCCGGCTTCAGGATGTTGCGGATTTCCTCGCGCAGGCCATCGCAGGGAGCCAGCTGCGCCGCCAGTTTCTGCAGGGCCGGAATATCGCTTAGGGCCAGCAGTTTCTGAATCGGGAGGATGGCTTCCAGCGCCTTGGCCAGCTGCACCAGCTCGCGCGGGTTCACGCGGCGCACAGCTACTTTTGAGATGAGGCGCTCCAGGTCGTTTATACTTTTCAGGTGCACCACCAGCTCATCGAGCAACTCGCGGTGCTGGGTCAGGGCCTCCACCGTGTCCAGGCGACGACGAATCTGGGCCACGTCCTTGAGTGGCAGCACCACCCACTTTTTGAGCAGACGGGCCCCCATCGGCGTTACCGTCTGGTCGAGTACCTGTATCAGCGGCACGCCCTCGGGGTGCTGCGGGTAGAGCAGCTCCAGGTTGCGCACCGTAAAGCGGTCGAGCCAAACGTACTTGTCTTCCTCCAGGCGGGAGATGGTGGCGATATGGCTAATCTCGTGGTGCTGCGTTTCGGAGAGGTAATGCAGAATAGCGCCGGCCGAAATAATGGCCTCCTGCATCCCTTCAATACCGAAACCTTTAAGCGAGGCGGTGCCAAATTGCCGCGTCAGCGACTCGTAAGCGAAATCATACTTGAACACCCACTCCTCCAGGGCATAGTAGCGGAAATCGGGGCCGTAGCGTTCGGTAAATGTCTCCTTCTCGCGTTTGCAGAAAAGTACCTCAGCCGGGGCCAGGCTTTGCAGCAGCTTTCCTATGTAGCTTTTATCGCCCTGGGCGGTGATGAACTCGCCGGTGGAGATGTCCAGGAAGGAGATGCCCGTCTCGTTTTTTCCGAAGTGCACCGCGGCCAGGTAGTTGTTGCTGCGGCGCTCGAGCACCTGGTCGTTGAACGACACGCCCGGCGTTACGAGCTCGGTTACGCCGCGCTTCACGATGCCCTTCACCGTTTTGGGGTCTTCGAGCTGGTCGCAGATGGCCACGCGCTCGCCGGCCCGCACCAGTTTGGGCAAATACGTATCCAAAGCGTGATGCGGAAATCCAGCCAGCTCCGTTTCGGAGGCCGAGCCATTGCCACGCTTGGTCAGTACGATGTCCAGAATTTTACTTGCCTTGATGGCGTCCTCGCCAAAGGTTTCGTAAAAGTCCCCTACCCTGAACAGCAGCAGCGCCCCCGGATGCTTCGCCTTAATGGCGTTGTATTGCTTCATCAGCGGCGTTACCGTGCCTTTGTCTCCTCCTTTCATACTGTTTTATACTTTGGCGGATGCTGGTGCATCGCGATTTATACTTTGTAATTGATGTTTAGGAATGGACTTAACCCACCCCTACCCCTCCCGAGAGGGGACTTTATACTTTGTTGGCTCTCTTGAACCAACTTATTGCTCTTTCGGACGTCCTCGTCCGAAAGCTTTCTGCCGGGGATGTCTACATCCCCGTATTTCGGTTTATGCGGACAAGGTGTCCGCAGCAGGTTAATTTCGGACACGGATGTCCGAAACAGCGCACATTTATACTTTATACTATCATTACTTTATACTTCCTCCATCAATTAAACCACGCAGCCATGTAACAATTAAGGCGTAGTTTGACTTTTGCCCAAAACCACCGGACCTTTGCAGCGGCAAAGCACACTGTGTCCTTTGTCTTTTGTCAAACAGTCCTTTGTCAACAAAAATGCGCAAACTCTCGATGGACGACCTCAACCGCGACTCGGTTGAAGAATTCAAAAATAAGAAAAAAATACCGTTAGTCTTGGTGCTGGATAATGTGCGCAGCCTCAACAACGTGGGCTCCGTTTTCCGGACAGCCGATGCCTTTATGGCCGAAAAAGTATACCTCTGCGGCATTACCGGCAAGCCCCCGCACCGCGACATTGAGAAAACCGCTTTGGGTGCCACCGAGTCGGTGGAATGGGAGCACGTACCCGATACGCTGGCGCTGGTGAAGGAGCTAAAGGCGCAAGGGTATAAAATTGGGTCGGTGGAGCAGGCGGAAAGAAGTATAAAGCTGAACGAATTTGCGCCGGAGCCTGGGCAAAAGTATGCGCTGGTGCTCGGCAACGAGGTGTTCGGGGTGGAGCAGGAAGTCATCAACCAGTCTGATTTTGTGCTGGAGATTCCGCAGTTCGGCACCAAGCACTCGCTCAATATCTCGGTGGCCACCGGTGTGGTGGTGTGGGATTTTCTGAGCAAATCGCTGTCACAGCAAGTATAAAACTGCCGTAAAGTATAAAGTACCGGAGCACTGGCCACGGCTGGTGCTCCTTTTTTTGCCTTGAACTGAGCTGGCAGTCGCACTGCTTCCGGAGCCATGCACGTTTTTTCGACGAAAAATTTGCATCGGCTTTAAACTTTCACCCTTCCCGTTTGTCGCAGTATAGGTGCGGGCGTTCACCCGCCGCTCCGCAGGCTGCCTTTTATACTTTCGCGCACTTTATAAAAACTATGATGAAGACTTACTTTCGGTTTATACTTTACTCCCTGTTTATACTTTCGCCCGCGGCACTTTCAGCACAAAACCAAACTACCGGCAAGGTGAGCGGCAAGCTCCTGGATGCTGGCAGCAACAAACCCATTGGTTTTGCCAACGTGGTACTCCTCTCCCTGCCCGACTCCAGCCTCGTGACCGGCGCCACTACGGATATGGAAGGCGTGTTTATACTTGAAAGAATCCCCTCCGGCCGCTTTGTTCTGCGGGCCTCCATGGTGGGCTACCCAAACAAGTATGCAAGCGTCAACCTTACCCCCGACAAGCCGGAAGCTGCCCTGGGCAACATCAGCATGAAAGCCTCTGCCACCGAGCTGGGCGAGGTAGAGGTGGTGGCGCAGCGGCAGCTGGTGGACTTTGAGCTCGACAAGCGGGTGGTAAACGTGAGCCAGGACCTGAACGCGCAGAGTAGTACCGTGGCCGAGGTAATGCAGAACCTGCCTTCGGTGGACGTGGACATAGACGGCAACGTGAGCATGCGCGGCAGCTCTAACGTTACCATTCTGATAGACGGCAAACGCTCGGCCCTCTCCGAGATTCCGCTGGACCAGATTCCGGCTAACATGATTGAGAGCATCGAGCTCATCACCAACCCTTCGTCCAAGTATAACCCGGAGGGCACCTCGGGCATCATCAACCTGGTGCTGAAAAAGGAGAAAAAGCCCGGCTTCAATGGCTCGGCTTCCATCACGGCCGGCACCTACGATAACTACAATACCTCGCTCAACCTGAACTACCGCTACAACAAGTGGTCGCTAAATACGGGGTATGATTTACGGCAGCGCACGCGGCCCGGCACGCAGAAGAACAATACCACCAACTTTTACCTCAACGACGCCGGACAGATAGACAGCACCAGCTACCGCCTGCAGGAGGGGGAGCGCAACAGCACCGACCTTTCCCACAACTTCCGGCTGGGGGCCGATTATTACCTTACGCCCAAGCATACCTTGTCGGCCTCGGCGCTGTACCGCTTCGGGGAGGACGAGAGCACCAATAACATCCGCTACCGCTTCCTGGACGAGAACCGCCTGCTGCAGAGCACCCGCACCCGCGATGCCCGTGAGGTAGAGGACGAGCGCGCCCTGGACCTGACCTTGGGCTACCGCCAGACCTTCGACCGCAAAGGCCAGGAACTGACGGCCGATGTGGTCTACAATGCCAATGTGGATGACGAAGTGGCGCTATTTGATGAAAGGCGGATTGGCGCCGAAACCTCCACGGAGCTGCAGGAAACGCTGGTAGACGACAAGAACTATGAGTTTGTGACCAAGGCCGATTACGTGCACCCTTTCTCGGAAAACAGCCGGTTGGAGGCTGGATTCCGGACTTCCTACGAGCAATTGGATGAGGATTCCCGTTTCTTTAACCGGAACATGGAAACCAACCTGATGGCGTATGACTCTACCCGAAGCAACCATTTTGTGTTCGACCAGCAGGTATACTCCCTGTACACCAACTACAGCAACAAGTTTAAAAGTATCACCTACCAGGTAGGCGTGCGGGCCGAGCACACCATTACCAAGTCTGACCTGCGAAACACGGACGACACCTATAAGAACAACTACTTCAGTCTTTTCCCTACGCTCTTTATCACCAATGATTTTGACGAGGACAACAAACTGCAGTTCAGCTACAGCCGTCGCATCAACAGGCCGCGCAGCCGCTTCTTGAACCCGTTTGTAGACCAGTCCGACAGGTATAACCTTTCCTACGGCAACCCTAAGCTGGACCCGGAATTTGTGAACTCGCTGGAGCTGGGCTACCTGCGCTATTGGGGACAGGCCTCGTTTAACGCCACTGCGTTTTACCGCCACACCACCGACGGCATAGAGCGCTTCCGGCAAGCGACGACCATTGACATAAACGGCGTAGAGGAGCCGGGCACGCAGACCACCTTCATCAACCTGTCAGATAACAGGTCTTATGGCCTGGAGTTGGGCACTAACTATCCTATCACCAAGTGGTGGCGCCTGAATGCGAGCTGGTCGGCCTTTCGGACAGAGTTGAGCACCGTGCAAAACGACACTGAGCTCAGCAACACCCAACTAAGCTGGAGCGCCAAGCTCAACTCCAACATGACTTTGTGGAAAGACCTGGATATTCAGCTCTCCGGCTTCTACCGCGCTCCCACCAACGATATTCAGGGGCGCATGGAGCATATGTTCAGTGCCGACCTGGGGATGAAAAAGGATGTGCTCAAGAAGAAGGGTACGGTTTCGCTCCGCGTGTCGGATTTGTTTAACACGCGTCGCTTCGATTTCCTGAGCTACGGACCGGAGTTCCGCTCCGAGATCCAGAACCGCCGCCAGAGCCGCATTGTGTACCTGGGCTTCACCTACCGCCTTAACAGCGACGACAGCGACCGCCGTAACCGCCGCAACGAGCAGAATGGTGGTGGGGAAGAGGATGAGTTTTAGGTGCTGCGGGTGCCTCTCCTAAAGTATAAATGAGTTCTATACTTTGCCGGGTCCAACCACCCCTACCCCTCAGAGCTGCGCTCGCTACCTTCGAACTCGCGTTCTCGGTAGTCTAAGGAGGGGAGCCTGTGATTACTGTTGCTGAAGTATAAGCTTCGTAGTAGCTGTCATTCTGCGGTCAGGTCGCGACCTGTCCCTACAAGTATAAACTTAGCAAACGATTACATCCCCCTACCCCCTTCAAAGGGGGACTTGGTTCAAGCTTCGTCAGCCACAGCTATCGACCTTCTCCCAGCCTTTGGGTTGAGCGCCTCGAGAGGTTCCGGTGCCTGAAAGGCATTGCGACGTAGGAGCAAAGGAAGCGAAAGCAGCGCGATGCCCGAAGGCAAGGCCTCCCGGCCTTGAGGGCAGAAAGCTAGAAATGAAACGTTAGGTTGGTGGGAACTAGAGGATGAACGGCAGCTAGTAAGGATAGCTTAGCTCCAGTTGCGGGAAGCGGTGGCTCAGGGAAGTATAAGCTGGCAAGTATGATAGTATAGTAGAAGTATAAAGCATGGCTTTTCAAGCCAGTTGGGATGCAAACCCAACACCATAGGTAGGCACGAGTTGCAAACTCGCGCCAGCGAGAGGGCGCCAGCAAAGCAAGGGGAGGGGTATTATCTGCAGATGATTACACCCCTATGGTCCCCTCAAGGGGACAATTTATGCTTGTTAGCATAGCAAAGGCAGACGCTTGCGCCAGTGGCAAGCATCCCCTATACTTCCTTCTTCAACACCAACTCCATTTTAATATCCGCGCGCTCGTAAATGCTTGGTGGCATCGGCACTTCCACGAAGCCCAGGCGCTGGTACAGGTTTAGGGCGGGCAGCAGGCGGCGGTTCGATACCAGGAATACTTTATGGGCACCAACGCGTCGGGCTCTGTCTATGGCTGCCTCGCCCAGCATTTTGCCAATCTTCATCCCCTGCATCTTTGGGGCCACCGCCATTTTTGCCAGCTCAAATACGCCCTCGCTATCCTTAATTAAGGCACAGGTACCTACCGGCTCTCCATTAAAAAGCGCCATCAGGATATGGCCCCCTTTGTTGATGATGTAGCCTTGCGGGTCGCTGAGGGATTGGTTGTCGGCCTCTTCCATCACAAAGTGCGTCGAAATCCACTCGTGGTTGAGGTCGTAGAAAGCCTGCGCGTAAAAAAGGTTGAAATCAACGATCTGTATCGCGGAAGGAGTATTATAATGCTGTGCCATGGTATGCGAAACGTGTATGCTGCAAAGTTACGGAATTGCCACCATCACCGCAGTCTATACTTTATACTTCTGATCACAGTATACTAGGCTGCAAATTCCCCAAGTATGGAAAGCGACCTTTCTGTTATCCCGCTGTGGCTGCAACTGGCCTATACCGCCTTTCTGCTGGTGCTGGTACCGGTCTATTGGAAGAAGTATGGGCCGGGCAATTTCCTGTGGTTCTCCGACATCGCTCTGTTCTCGGTGGGCATCGTGCTCTGGACCGGCAATCAGTTACTGCTTAGTATGATGGCGGTGGGTGTGCTGGCGCTGGAGCTAGTCTGGAACCTGGACTACTTCGGCAGATTGCTGACGGGGCACCAGTTGCTGGGCCTGAGCGCTTATATGTTCGACGAAAGCAAGAGCCTGTTCCTACGGGGTCTTTCACTGTTTCATGTGGTGCTGCCCGCGCTGGTGATCTGGCTCCTGCTGGAGTGGGGATACCAGCCGGAGGCGCTGTACTGGCAAACGGCCCTGGCCTGGGTGGTGCTGCCGCTTACCTACTTCCTCACAGACCCAAAGGAGAACATCAATTGGGTGTTCGGGCCGGGTAACGAGCCACAACATAAAATTCCGGCCCGTTTATACTTTGCCATCATGATGCTTATCTTCCCCGTAGGCGTGTACCTTCCCTCCCACTTCCTGCTGCAGTGGCTCTTTAACTGACTCTATAAAGTATAAAAGCTATACTTCTACGGAATCAGGTTGCCCCGTAGCTCGCCGTTGGGGTGGGTGGTGCTGTGGATGTTTACGTACCAGCGGCCGGCTTTCAGGTCGTTCTCCTCGGTTTGGGTAAGCGGCCTGGTAGAGCCGGAGATGGTGCCGCTGGAGCCCTGGTTAAACCCCTCCTCAATGTTAATAACAGGCGGCGCGCTGGAGTCCCGGTCGGCCGGGCCGTGGAAGTGCATGGCCGTGGTGGCATCGGCAGGGTTCCCCAGCTGCCAGGAGATAGTATAGCTCAGCGTGTTGTTCAGCTCATTAAACACGACATCCATCTCCCCGCCTCCTGTCGTTACTACTGCCGGGCGCTCGTTTGAGCCAAGCAGCGACACATTATTAAACTCTATCTCGTCATCCAGCTGTGTGCTGTCCTCGTCATCGTCGCAGGCGGCCAGCAGGGCACTTAGCAGCAGCGCCACGCACACGAGGTAGTTTTTATACTTGCTTTCCATAGCTCCTTAAGTTTAGTTCTATACTTTAATTTTACTACGCATTTTATCAGTTGTTATAGAGAGCCGGTCACTATTCCGTAAGCTCCGGAAAGTATGGCTCCAACAGCATCATCCGAAAAGCGGGGTACAAAAAAAGCGGGCTCAAAAAGCCCGCTCTCTCCCCTTAAACAAACAACAAACAAATTCTATTAGGTTAAATCTGTACCGTACTCGCTTCCGGCACTTTCACTTTTTCGTTTTTCTGCAGCCCCGATACCACCTCTATATTGATGCCGTCGGAGATGCCGGTTTTGATCTTGCGCTTCTCGAACCGCTGCGGCGCCGTCTCCACCTCCACGTAAGGCTGTTCCTTCTCAAACTTGAGCATGCTTTCCTTTATGGCCAGTGTCTTGTCGCGCTTGTCCAACACAATATCGGCGTTGGCACTGTAGCCGGCGCGTATAAAGTCGTCCTCATCCAGCAGCACCCGCGCCCGAATCGGGAACTTGATAGAGCCCTCCTCATCCACGCCTTTCGGGGCGATGAACTCCAGCTTGGCATTGAATACCCGGCCCTCGATGGCCCCGATGGTCAGCAGCAGGTCCATGTTCTCTTTCAGCTTGCCCACTTCCGACTCATCTATCTTACCCTCGAAAATAAGGCTGCGCATGTCGGCCACCGAGGCAATGGTGGTGCCCTCGTTAAAGTTGTTGCGCTCGATGATAGAGCTACCCACCTTCACCGGCACGTCCAGCAGCATGCCATCGATGGTGGAGTATACCTGGTTAGACTGTTGCTGCCCGCGCTTGCGTGAGGAACCTTCGCGCACTAGTTGCAGGTTGCTTTCAGCGGCGGAAAGCGCCTCGCGCTTCAGGTCGAAGTCGGCTTTATACTTTCTAAACTCCTGCTCCGGGATCACCTTGTCGGCATACAGCTGCTCGTACCGTTTCAGCTCCCGCTCGGCCTCCTCGAAGTTCAGCCGGGCCGTCTGCAGCTGCGTTTCGGCATTGTTCACGCTTACCATGTTGGGCACAATGCGGATCTTGGCCAGCAGCTGTCCTTTTTTCACCAGTTCGCCGGCCTCCACGTACAGCTCCTCCACAATCCCCGACACCTGCGACTTTATCTCAACTTCCTTGCGCGGCACGATAGCGCCCGTAGCCACCGTCTTCTTCACGATCTCGGTCTCAAAGGGAGCCTCGGTTTTATACACCACAGGGTCGGTGTTGGCCTTGTTGTAGAAGTAATAGCCCAGCCAGCCCGAGAGGCCCAGGAAAATCAGGATGAATACGCCTAACAATACCTTTTTCATAGCGTTGTCAATTATCAATTACCAGTTATCATTTATCAGTTTTGATGCCTCTTGAGGTTCTTATACTTGAGAAGAGCATTTTGCCTAATTCATCTGCATCCGCAAACAAGCTTTGGTGCTGTCTCTCGTCTATATAGCCTGTATCCTTGAGCAAGTCTGTCCAGTACTTCGTTTCCAGGCATTCCTTATAAGCAATGGAAAGTTTAGAGGAGAACTCCGCATCCGAGATTGCGCCATTGGCCTCTGCCACATTCGCGCCAATGGATGTACCGCTACGCAGCAACTGCTTGGCAAGTAAAAACTCCCGTTTTTCCTGCCCCAGGTACTGGTAAGCTCTTACCACCCTGATTGCAAAAGCATATGCTTTGTTGTAAAGTACATTCTCCTTCATGTGTAGTATGATTGTTAATTGTTAAATGATCATTGTTAACTGAATCACTCGTCTTTAAGCGCCACTACCGGGTTCACCCTGGCGGCCTTGGTGGCAGGAATCAGGCCGGCCAGTGCGCCGGTAACCACCAACAGCACGGTAGCGGTCAGAGCAATGCCGGGATTTACCTCCGGGATGCCGAAGAAGCCCGCCTGCACGTCGTTCTTCCGCATCACATACTCTATCAGGGCAATGATGCCGGTGCCGCCCAGCAAGCCCACATAGCCTGCCAGCCCCGTTATCACGATGGACTCCTGGATGATCAGACTGATGATAGAAAGTGGCGTGGCCCCAAGCGCCTTGCGGATTCCGATTTCCTTGGTGCGCTCCTTTACCACGATCAGCATGATGTTGCCTACCCCGATAATGCCTGCCACGATGGTGCCTATACTTACCAGCCAGCTAAAACCGGCAATGCCCGCGAACAGCCCCTGCACTTCCTGAAACTCCTTCTCCACGTTAGCCGAGCCAAAGGCTTTCAGGTCGGTGGGGGCTACGCGGTGGCGCTGCATCAGCAGGGTTTTGGTTTTCTCCTCTATCAGGGCAGCAGGCACGCCCGGCTTGGGCACCATGGCCATAAATCCCACCTTGTTTACCTGGTTATAAGTTTGCTGCAGGGCCGTGAGCGGGATGTAAATGACCTTGCCGTCCTCCACCACGTCCTCGCCCTTGCCCACCGGCTCAAAAGTACCCACTACCTGAAAGTAGCTGCCCTTGATGCTGATGTACTTGCCAATCGGGTTCTTCTCGTTAGGAAAGAGCACCTCCAGCACGCGCGGCCCCACTACGGCCACCTTGCGCTTCTCCTGCATGTCGATCTCGTTCACGAAACGGCCGGTTTTCACCTTCATCGGCTTTACAGAGAGCATGTCGGGCGTTTCGCCGTTCACCGTGAAGGCAGAGCTCTTGTCTTTATAGTTCACTGAAAAATCGCCCCAGAGTTGGCTGCTGGGTGCTACCACGCCCACCTCCGGTATACTTGCCCGGATGGCCGCCACATCGTCGTTGGTCAGCTGAATGGTGCGACCGGCGTTCATGCCCATGTAGGGTACGCTGGTGCGCTGCGTCCAGACAAACACGGCGTTCTTGGCGATGTTAAACTCGCTGGTGATGCCGTTCTCCAGTCCCTTGCCCGCGCCCAGTAACACCACCAGCATAAAGATGCCCCAGAACACGCCAAAAGCCGTCAGGGCCGTGCGCAGCTTGTGCTTCTTGACGGTGTTATAGATCTCGGTCCATTTATCAATATCGATCATAGCTTTTCAGTTTTGAATGAGCGAATGAGTGGATGAGTGAATGTTTAGTCTTTGTTAAATGGTTGCACTGTTAAATTGCTAATTGTTAATTGCTGGTAGTTGATTGCTGATACTTTTATACTTTCTGAATTCTCCTGAATTAGATATCCTGGTAGACGAAGTATAAATTCACTCAATCACTCATTCGCTCATGCACAATTCCTAATCCGCCCTAAGCGCCTCAATGGGTTTGATATGGGCAGCTCGCAAGGCCGGCATCAGCCCGGCGATAGCCCCCGATACCACCAGTACCACCGTGGCCGACAGCGCCACCCGCAGGTCCACCTCAGGGCTGGCGAAGAACGGCAGCTCCGCCCCCGACGACACCAGCATGTGCTCTATCAGCGCCAGGATCATAGTGCCAAACAGCAGCCCCAGGTATCCCGAGAAAGCCGTTATCACCACCGACTCCTGCAGGATAAGGCTCACAATGGAAAGCGGTGTGGCTCCCAGCGCCTTGCGCACCCCAATCTCTCGGGTGCGCTCCTTCACGATGATCAGCATGATGTTGCTCACGCCCACAATGCCGGCTATCAGGGTGCCGATGCCCACAATCCACACAAAGACGCGGATGCCGCTGAACAAGCCCTGCACTTTCAGGTACTCGGCCTCGGTGTTCTCCACCCCGATGGCCATGTCGTCGGTTTCGGCGAACTTGTGCCGCTGGGCCAGCAGGGTGCGCAGTTTGTCTTCCATTTCCTTGGCCGGCACGCCGTCCTGGGCAGTCAGCAGCATCAGTTGCACCTGGTTGGGTTGGTTAAAGGCCGTTTGCAGCGTGGAGAACGGGATGTAGGCGCGCTCCTCGCGGCGGCCGCTGTTGTTGCCGCGCACCTTAAAAGTGCCCACCACCTTAAAGTGGATGCCCCGGATGTTCACGTACTCGCCAATGGGGTTTTGCTCCTTGAAAAGCACCTGCGCCACCTGCTCTCCCAGCACAATCACCTTGCGCTTCTCCCGCTCATCCAGCTCGTTGAGGATGCGGCCGCGGAAAGCGCGCTCCCCGTTTATCTCCATAAAGTCCGGGGCGGCACCAAACACCTGGTAAGAGCCGTTCTGGTCTTTGTAGTTGATCGTGTACTCGCCCCAGATGCGGTTACGCGGCGCCATCAGGTTCAGCTCCATTAGTTCGCGCTCGATGGCATCCAGGTCTTGATTGGTAAACTTTATCTCGCGTCCGGGCTTCATGCCCTTGTGCGCCACTGCGGTTTTGCCGCTCCACACAAAAATGCTGTTCTTGGCCCCATCGCCGAAGCGGTTCACCACGCCCTTCTCCAGCCCCTTGCCCACGCCCAGCAGCAGCACCAGCATAAAGATGCCCCAGAACACGCCAAAAGCCGTGAGGAAGGTGCGCAGCTTGTTTTTGCGCATCGTGCCCAGTATCTCCTGCCATTTATCGATGTCGAACATGTTCGGTTAGTTTTGAATGAGTGACTGAGTGGATGGTATCTAATTTTGAATGAATGACTGAGTGAATGAGTGAATGCTATATTGTTGATTGTTGGGGCTTTTTATACTTTCTGAATGCTTTTGGAGTGAAAGCCTTGGTGCACGAAGTATAAATTCACTCAATCATTCATTCGCTCATTCAAAATTCCATGCTCTGCCACGGCAGGCTCCAGCACACCGTGATCGTCGTTCACGATCAGGCCGTCCTTCAGCCGGATGATGCGATGTGTCTGCGCGGCGATGTCGTTCTCGTGCGTTACGATCACCACGGTCATACCCTTGCGGTTCACGTCTTTAAAGATGTCCATTACCTCGTAGGAAGTTTGGGAATCCAGGGCACCGGTTGGCTCGTCGGCAAGTATAAGCTTGGGTTGGGAGATAAGCGCGCGCGCAATAGCCACCCGCTGCCGCTGCCCACCCGACATCTCGTTGGGCGAGTGTTCGGCCCACTCCTTCAGGCCTACCATCTCCAGGTACTGCAGTGCCAGTTTGTTGCGTTCCCGGCGGCCTACCTTCTGGTAATAAAGCGGCAGGGCCACGTTCTCCATGGCGTTTTTAAAAGAGAGCAGGTTAAACGACTGGAACACAAAGCCCAGGAAGCGGTTGCGGTAATACGCCGCCTTGGCTGCGCTCAGGTTTTTGATGGTGGTGCCGGCCAATGTATAGTTGCCACGGTCGTAATCGTCGAGAATGCCCAGGATGTTGAGCAGCGTGGACTTGCCCGAGCCCGAAGCCCCCATAATCGACACAAACTCCCCCTCCTGAATCTGTAGGTCGATGCCCTTGAGTACGTGCAGTTTGTTTTGCCCTACGGCGTAATATTTGTGGATGTCCTGGAGCTGTATCATAGGCAATGGCTTAAGCTGTACTTCTTCCTAGAGGTTTACGGTAGTAGGCTATACAAGGTACCGATTATTCAAACAAATTATAAAATACTTTATACTTACAACGCTTATTTATCGACTTATCACATCTCCATATCTACCAACCTGGTGAAGCGCAGGCAGCAGAGGGGTAAGTAAATAAGGGTGGTAAGGCAACGTAGGTAAAAGCCGGCGCAGCGGCTTTATAGGGTAAAGATGCAGCAGGTAGCCACCTGGTTGCCTGGGCTTTAAAAAAAAAGTAAAAAGCACCTTCGGTTCAGCGGAGCTCGGCTTGTGGTCTTGCTATACTAACCTGCCCGCTTTCTCCTCCCGATAAGGTAATAGAGCACAAGGCCCAAAAGCGAAATGTTTGCCATGGAGCGCTTGGTTAAGATCATTTAATATAGGAATTCCGCTATAATTAACCAAACACCGCACAAACCCAGTACAATCCTATAGTTATCCCGCTACAACGTATGATGATGGAGCAGCCGTTGCCCGAACCTATCCTGTTTCACCCGCTCAAGCACCACCTGGGCTTCCTGAAGGATTTTGCCGCCCAAAGTATAGCGTGGCCGGAACCGGAGCTGCTAAAGGCATTCAAGCGTATTGGTGGCTCGCAGCTGGATTTGTACATTGGCCCGCTCTCGCCGCTGCAGATAGCCGGGGAGGTGATTTTATACTTGAAACAGCACCAGCTGCATATGCCTGCGCTATACCAAAGCTATCTAGGCCCTGGTGGCTACCGCCTCTGCTCCCTCTCCGACGGCTCTGCCTGGACGCTGCGCTGGGGCGTGCACGCAGGAAGGCACGTGCACCTGCACCCCGGCCGCTACTCGCTGCACACGTTGCGGGTAAAGGCCAACCACCTTAAAACCGCGCTTGCCGTAGCCATAGCAAGTATAAAGTATAACCAGCCTGTAACCCTGCCCTTGCTGAACCAGGTGCGGGCCGGGTGGCTGGCGTTGCCGCCAGTGCCGGGTTACACTTCGGAGGAAGGCTTGGGCAAGGTACTGGACCTGGTGCTGAACCAAGTATAAACTAACAGCGCCACCCCGTTAATGAGGTGGCGCTGCCCGCACAAGTGTTATATCGTTACCGGTTCATGCTTTGCAGCGAGGCCAGCGTCACTTTCTGATCGTTCAGCTCCGTATACTTAAAGTCGTTACCTCCCCTGAAGCTGGCGCCTTTTATGTTAAAGTTGCCGGCTACTTTGGTATACTTAAAGTTGGCGGTGCCATCGAACAGGGCTTTTTCAAAATTGGCACTACGCGCAAACTTGGTATACTTGTAATTGGCCTCGCCCTTGTAGGTGGCGCCGGCAAAGCTGGCCCGCTCCGGGAACTCCACATACTTAAAGTTAGCCTCGCCGCCAAAGCGCACATTACTGAAGTTCACGCTCCTATCAAACTCGGCATACTTGAAGTTGGCCTCCTCTGCAAAGCGGCTGCTCATAAACGAAACATCGCCCTCGAACTCGCTATACTTGAAAGCTGCTTTCTGCTTAAAGGTGCAACTCTCGAACAGGACCTCTTTCTCGAAGTTTGTATTGTATACCTCGCTGGTTTTCTTCTTCAGGTTTACCCGCAGTTGCTCCACATTATCCGGGTTAAAGTATGCCAGCACATCGCCCGTAAAAGTGCAGTTTACAAATGAGAGCGGAGCCGTAACCGTGCTTACATACTTCCTGGTGCTATACTTGTCCTCGCCGCCTTCCACCAGTTTCATGTTGTCCAGCTTCGTCATGTCCAGGTCGCCTACAATCTCCACATTCTTGTAGCGAACAGCCTCGCCCCGATTCATCTTGGCGATGACTTCGGAGGCGTTTACTTTGGTCTGCGCCATACTTAGCAGCGGCAGAAACAATAGCAGGAGTAGCGTTTGTACTTGTTTTCTCATAGTAGATATGGTTTATGTTTTGTGTGTCTGATTTATAGATGGAGAAAGTATAGCAAGGGTTGCCTGGGGGATGAAATATTTATACTTCATCTGCTAACCTGCCTTTAAAACACAAAAAGCGCCACCCTTTGCAGAGCGGCGCTTTTATATTTTATACTTCTATACCTTGCTTAGATGTGCAGCGCGCGGTTATCGGTGGCTGCCAGGCAAGCCTCCTTCAGGGCTTCGGTATAGGTTGGGTGCGCGTGGCTCATGCGGGCAACATCCTCTGCCGACGCACGGAACTCCATCGCTACTACCGCCTCGGCAATCATATCCGCAGCGCGAGGGCCGATCATGTGCACACCCAGGATCTCGTCGGTGTTCTTATCGGCCAGCACCTTCACGAAGCCATCCGTATCCATAGACGCCTTGGCACGGCCAGACGCTTTGAACGGGAACGAGCCGGACTTGTAGGCGCGGCCCTGCTCCTTCAGCTGCTCCTCGGTATAGCCTACACCAGCCACCTCCGGCCAGGTATACACCACACCCGGTATCAGGTTATAGTTGATGTGCGGCTTCTGGCCAACGATCTGCTCGGCTACCAGCACGCCTTCTTCCTCGGCTTTGTGGGCCAGCATCGCGCCACGCACCACGTCGCCAATCGCGTAGATGCCCGGCACGTTGGTTTCCAGGTGGTCGTTTACGGCAATCATACCGCGCTCGCCCAGCTGCACACCGGCGTTCTCCAGTCCCAGTCCTTCGGTGTATGGCTTGCGGCCTACTGATACCAGCACGTAATCGCCTTCGAAAGTCACCACCTCGCCTTTCGGGTTCTCGGCGGTTACTTTTACAACTTCGCCCTCGTTCGTAGCGCCCGTTACCTTGTGGCTCATGAAGAACTCAAACTTAAGCGACTTTTTCAACACGCGCTGCAGCTCTTTGCCCAGGGCACGGTCCATGGTTGGGATGATGGCATCCATATACTCAATCACCTGCACTTTGGTACCCAGGCGGGCATACACAGAACCTAGTTCCAGGCCAATCACACCGCCCCCGATCACAATCAGGTTTTTAGGAACCTCCGTCAGCGATAAAGCCTCGGTAGACGTAATAATGCGCTTCTTATCGATGGGCAGGAACGGCAGCGTCGTTGGCTTAGAACCTGTAGCGATGATCGTCTTGTCTGTTTCGATCTGCTGCTCTTTGCCTTCTGCGTCTGTTATCTTTATCGTGTTTTTGTTCACGAAAGAGCCCAGGCCATAGTAGGTATCGATCTTGTGCTTCTTCATCAGGTAAGCAATGCCGTCGTTGTTCGATTTCACTACGCCTGCCTTGCGCTGAATCATCTGTCCGATGTTTACCTGCAGGTTTTCCAGCTCGATGCCGTGCTCTGTAAAAGTATGCGCTGCGTTGTGGAAGTGCTCTGAAGAGTCCAGAAGCGCCTTGGATGGGATACAGCCCACGTTCAGGCAGGTACCGCCCAGCACGTTATACTTCTCTATGATAGCGGTTTTCAGGCCAAGTTGCGCGCAACGTATCGCTGCCACGTAGCCTCCAGGGCCAGAACCGATTACGGTAACGTCGTATTTCATCTTTTTATACTTTTGGAGCTCTAAATGCTCGTTTTTTTATTTGATTTCCCTGCGATTGTAAACCCACCCCTGCCCCTCCCGAGAGGGGATTTTTCTGCAGTTTCTAATTCCCCTCCTCGGAGGGGTTAGGGGTGGGTTCAATAAAAAGGAGGAGCAAACACTTTCGCTTACCCCTCCTTCCTTATCTCTTAAATTTATACTCCAAGAAGCAGTCTCATCGGATCTTCCAGCAGCTCTTTAACCCGCACGAGGAAGCTTACCGACTCACGGCCATCAATGATGCGGTGGTCGTAGGAAAGGGCCAGGTACATCATCGGGCGGATCTCTACTTGGCCGTTAACGGCAACCGGGCGCTGCACGATGTTGTGCATACCAAGTATAGCCGACTGCGGCGCGTTAATGATAGGCGTAGACATCATGGAGCCAAACACACCACCGTTGGTGATGGTGAAGGTACCACCTGTCATCTCCTCGATAGAAAGCTTGCCGTCGCGGGCTTTTTTAGCCAGACGTACCACTTCTTTCTCGATGCCGTCCAGTGTCAGGCCTTCCGCGTTGCGGATAACCGGCACCACCAGGCCTTTTGGAGAGGAAACAGCAATTGACACATCCACGAAATCATTAAAGACAATGTCGTTGCCATCGATCTGGGCATTTACGGCCGGCCACTCCTGCAGCGCAACGGTACAAGCCTTTGTGAAGAACGACATAAAGCCCAGGCCAACATCATGCTTCTCTTTGAACTTGTCCTTATACTTGGCGCGGATGTCCATGATCGGCTTCATGTCTACCTCGTTGAAGGTGGTGAGCATGGCCGTTTCGTTTTTAACCGTTACCAGTCGGCGGGCAACTGTCTTACGCAGGGAGCTCATCTTCTCGCGGCGCTGGTTGCGGTCGCCGGTAGAGGCAGGCGCCTCGCTGGCAGCCGCTTGCTTAGGAGCAGCCGCAGCCGGCTTAGCAGCAGCTTTCTGCGCGTTCTGCGCATCCTCTTTTGTAATGCGACCGTCACGGCCTGAGCCCTGAACATCGGCAGGGTTTATACCTTTTTCGGCAAGGATTTTTCCGGCGGCCGGAGATGGGGTGCCAGAGGCGTAAGTCTGCGCACCTGACGGAGCTGCGGCAGTCTGAGGAGCAACAGCCTGTGTAGCGGCTTCCTGCTTGGCGTTTGCCTGTGCGTTAGCCTGAACCTGCCCTGCACCTGGTACGATGCGGCAAAGCAAACCACCAATTTCTATCGTGTCGCCCTGCTGCGCTACGATTTGCAGTGTACCGGCCGCCTCGGCTGGCAGCTCAAACGTAGCCTTGTCAGACTCCAGCTCGGCAATAACTTCGTCCATCTCTACATGGTCGCCATCTTTTTTCAGCCAGCTGGCAATGGTTACCTCCGTGATAGACTCGCCTACCGTTGGCACTTTCATTTCCACGGCCTCGCCGGCGCCGCCTGTGGTGGCAGCGGGCGCAGCACCTTGCGCCGCCGCTGGTGCAGCAGCTTGCTCAGCAGCAGGAGCCGATGGAGCAGATGCCGCAGCACCGTCCTGTTCGATCTGGCAGATAACACCGCCCACTTCGATGGTGTCGCCTTCCTGCGCTACAATGCGTAAAATGCCTGCGGCTTCGGCTGGCAGTTCGAATGTGGCTTTGTCAGACTCGAGTTCCGCAATCACCTCATCCATCTCCACGCGGTCGCCGTCATTTTTTAGCCACTTGGCTATCGTTACCTCGGTGATGGACTCACCTACGGCAGGCACTTTAACTTCTAAGCTCATATTTTATCAGAATTATGAATTACAAATTTTGAATTACGAATTAGTAATGATTAATGACGAATGAATAATGAAGTCTTTCCTGAGCTCATTACTCATTCATCATTACTAATTAATCATTAGATAGCGAAAGCGCGTTCGATTAGCTCCTGCTGCTCTTTGGTATGCACCTTCAGGTAACCGGTTGCCGGCGAGGCGCTGGCCTTGCGGGCTACCACATCTTCCACGCCATGGCGCATGATGCGCAGGATGTACGTCCAGGCGCCCATGTTCTCCGGCTCTTCCTGCACCCAGTATACTTTCGCGTTTTTATACTTGCTCAGTTCGGCCTCCAGTTGCACCTTAGGGAACGGTGCCAGCTGCTCCAGGCGGATGATGGCCACATCCTGGCGGTTGTTCTTCTGCTGCTCTTCCACCAGGTCGAAGTATACTTTGCCGGAGCACAGCAACACTTTCGTCACCGCTTCAGCCGAGGCATACGTATCGCCGATCACTTCTCTGAAGCCACCTGACGTGAAGTCCTCTACCGGGGAAACAACAGCCGGATGGCGCAGCAACGATTTAGGCGACATGTTGATAGCAGGCTTGCGGAACGGCAGGGCCAGCTGACGGCGCATGAAGTGGAACAGGTTGGCAGGCGTTGTGATGTAGGTCACAAACATGTTGTTCTCGGCTGCCAGCTGCAGGAAGCGCTCAGGACGGGCGTTGGAGTGCTCCGGTCCCTGGCCCTCGTAGCCATGCGGCAACAGCATCACCAGGCCGTTCATACGCTGCCACTTAGACTCTGTGGAGGAAATGAACTGGTCGATCATCACCTGGGCACCGTTGGCGAAGTCACCGAACTGGGCTTCCCAGATTACGAGTGCGTTCGGATTGGCCATCGCATAGCCAAACTCAAACCCAAGCACGCCATACTCTGAAAGCAGCGAGTTGTAGATCTCAAACGAACCCTGCTCCTCGCTCATGTGGTTCAGGCTGTTGTAAGGCGCGCTGGTGTTCGCGTCGCGCAGCACGGCGTGGCGGTGCGAGAACGTACCACGCTGCACGTCCTGGCCGGAGAAACGAACTAATTTGCCTTCCAGCAGCACGGAGCCGTAAGCCAGCAACTCACCGGCGGCCCAGTTCAGCTGCCTGGTCTCGAAGAACATCTCCTTACGCTCCTTCAGCAGTTTCTCGATCTGCTTGAGCGGTTTAAAGCCCTGTGGTAGTGTGGTAAGCGCTCTGCCTACAGTTTCTACCACTTCAGCAGAAACGCCTGTCTCCGGAGACTGGTCGAAATCCTCTGGCTTGGAACGGCGCAGGCTTTGCCACTCCTTCTCCAGCACCTGGTAGTTGTAGGGCAGCGGCTTTTGCTTCACCATATCCAGGCGGTCCTGCAGCAGGTTACGGAACTCCTTGTCCATGCTCTGGGCCAGCTCTGCGTCTACCTCTCCGCGGGCGATGAGTTGCTTGTTGTATACTTCGCGCGGGTTAGGGTGCTTCGAGATGATGTTGTACAGCTGCGGCTGCGTGAACTTCGGCTCGTCGGACTCGTTGTGGCCATGGCGGCGGTAACACACCATGTCGATGAAGATATCGTTGTTGTAGCGCTGGCGGTACTCCATGGCCATGCGCATGGCAAACACCACAGCCTCCGGATCGTCGCCGTTTACGTGCAGCACCGGCGCATCAATTATTTTGGCCACATCCGTGCTGTAAATAGACGAGCGGGCGTCTTCAAAGTCGGTTGTAAAACCTACCTGGTTGTTGATCACGAAGTGGATGGTGCCGCCGGTGTCATAACCACGCAGGTTGGCCATCTGGGTCACTTCGTACACGATGCCCTGGCCAGCCACAGCCGCGTCGCCGTGTATCAGGATTGGCAACACCTTGTCCGGGTCTTTGCCATACATGCAGTCAATTTTAGCACGCACGAAGCCTTCCACCACCGGGTTCACTGCCTCCAGGTGCGATGGGTTCGGGGCCAGCTTCAGGTTCACTTTTTTGCCCGACGGTGTTTCCACCTCAGAAGAGAAGCCCATGTGGTATTTCACGTCGCCATCGCCCATCGTCAGGTCCGGCACGGCAGTACCCTCAAACTCAGAGAAGATCTGCTCATAGGTTTTGCCCATGATATTGGCCAGCACGTTCAGGCGGCCGCGGTGCGCCATGCCTATCACCACTTCCTCCACGCCTAGCTCGGAGGCTTTATCAATGGCGGCATCCAGGGCAGGAATGGTGGTTTCGCCACCCTCCAGCGAGAAGCGCTTCTGGCCCAGGAACTTCGTGTGCAGGAAGTTCTCAAACACCACCGCCTCGTTCAGCTTGGAGAGGATGCGTTTTTTATACTCGATACCTGGGTTAAAATTCAGGGAGTCGCGCTCTATCTTCTGCCTAAACCAGTCCAGCATCTCCGGGTCGCGGATGTACATGTACTCAAAGCCGATAGAGCCGGTATAGATTTTCTTCAGGGCAGCCTCAATATCGCGCAGCGTAGCCGGCCCGATACCGATGATTTCCCCTACCTGGAATACAGTGTCTAGGTCGGCGTCTGTCAGCCCGAAGTCGGCCAGGTCGAGCCTTGCCTTACGGTCTTTGCGGGGCCGTACCGGGTTGGTGTTGGAGCGCAGGTGGCCGCGCGTGCGGTAGGCGTGAATCAGGTTGCGAACGGCTACCTCCTTTTCAGATTCGCCGGCGACAACCGCACCTTTTGCAGGAGCAGCGACAACGGCTTCGGCAGCTTCATGGCCGTTTTCACCATAGGCTGTGGAAAACTCGAAGCCCTCGAAAAATTTGCGCCATCCAAAATCTACCGATTCCGGATCCTGCTGATAGGACTTGTACAGCCCTTCGATGTAATCGCCATGCGCGTTGGCGATGTAAGTATATTTATCCATAGTATAGAACTACTGCATGTGTTACCGGCAAAGTTAGAGGTATTCTCGAAAAATCAAATAACACGGATTCGCATTAGCAAATATGCCTTATTTTCAAGACAAAAACCTCCTATAGCATACCCCATTTATACCGTTGCGGTTACTTGTATACTATGGTTTAACTCATAATTACTAAGTATGTTTAAAGTAGCTAGGCCGACACCAGCAGCCTGTGGTTATACTTGGATCTGATGGACAGGGGGTCGGTACGGCAATAGGGCCCCAGCTTTATACTTTAAACGCTGGCTTTTCCAACTTTAGACTTTCGACATGACAAGCTGAAGTAGAGCAACTATGCCCGTATCATACTATGAGACCCATTAATCCAGCCACTAAAGTACAATCGTACTTATAATAAGTTATAGTTACTTATAAGCCGTCTGTTTCCTGTTACAACAGTAAATATAACTGCACCTTTATCACAGTAAAGTAGTTCATGCTGCAATAACCTTCTGCTTACGGGCACGAGGCCGGTCAACAATGCAGACATTATCGGTCCTATAATCTGAGGGAAATATGTATAGCTATCTGCTGGAAGAACTATCGAAGGCAATCGGGGCAAGGCTCCTGGTAAGCTTCGAATACGAGGGGGAGTCCCATGTGGTGGAGCCGCATTTGCTGGGGCAGAATAAGCAGAACGAGTCGTGCTTGCTTGCGTGGCGCTTAACCAAGGCCGGGCAGCAACAGGGGTGGCAGTGTTACCGCTTAAGCGACATGCAGCATGCAAAGCTTCTTGATGAGCGATTCAGCAAAAAGCGCCCCGGCTACGACCCTTACGACAGTACCATGACCCGGATTTACTACCGCATATAAGACAAACTTTTCGCGTACGCCTCTCCAAGTTATGAAGACCGCCTGCTTTCAGGCTGAGTAAGGTTATCTGGAAGTATAAAACTAAGTTAAACTCATTGGTGTTATGCCTGTGCAGCAACAGGTGTAGCATTGCCAAAGAAAAGAAAGTACAAGAAGCCCCAGGCTCCCCTTACAGCACAGGAAAGGGTGAGCCGCTATATGCGGGGAAACAAGTCCAGGAACACGCAGCCTGAGCTAAAGCTCCGGAAGGGCCTTTGGGCCGCCGGCCTGCGCGGCTACCGGGTGCACTGGGTTAAAGCCCCGGGCAAGCCGGATATCTGCTACCCCTCCCGCCGCCTGGCCATATTTGTGCACGGCTGCTTCTGGCACCGTTGCCCTTACTGCCTGCCCGCCCTTCCCAAAACCAGCTCTGATTTCTGGCAAAGCAAGTTCGAGGCAAACCTGGCCCGCGACGCAAAGTATAAGCACATGTACCGCGAAGCTGGCTGGCAGCGCCTGGTAGTTTGGGAGTGCCAGTTAAAGTATGGCCAGCCAAGTATAGTCGCCCTAATCCGCGAGCTGCACAGCGGCGTGCCCGCCAGTTGGGAATTAGCGGCTTAAGAAGTATAAACCAATAGAAAGTATAGAATTTTCTTTAACTTCAGGGGACACTAATCTATACTTTCACTATGAAGAGACATATCCCGATCCTGGGCCTTCTCGGGCTGCTGGCCTTGGGCTGTAGCGAGAGCTCGAGGCAGGTGAGCGAAGCGGAGCAGGAAGCCGCCACCGCCGACAGCACCAACCTGCAACCTGCCCTGCAAAGCATCACCGCTGAGAGCCTGCTGGCCCATACCACCACCCTCTCCTCCGATGCATTCGAAGGCCGTGCCCCTGGTTCTGTGGGGGAGGATTCCACGGTAGCGTACCTAACCCGCCACTTTAAGCAGCTGGGCCTGCAGCCGGGTAACCCCGACGGCACCTATGTGCAGAATGTACCTATGTTCGGCTACACTCCTAGCCCGAAAGCCACTATCACGGCCAACGGCAAGAATATTCCGCTCAGTTTCCCGAACGATTACGTAGCCCTTACCCGCCGCTATGTGGAGAGCGTGGATCTGAATAACTCTGACATGGTGTTTGTGGGCTATGGCGTGGTGGCTCCGGAGTATGGCTGGGACGACTACAAAGGCCTGGATGTGAAAGGCAAAACGATTGTGATGCTGGTGAATGATCCGCCGGTGGAAGACCCGCAAAACCCTGGGCAGCTGGATAGCACCATGTTTGGCGGCAAAGCCATGACCTACTATGGCCGCTGGACCTATAAGTATGAAATTGCCGCAGAGAAAGGCGCCGCTGCCGCCATCATCATCCACGAGACCGGCCCGGCAGGCTACCCTTACGAGGTCATCTCCGGCAGCCACAGCCGCGAAGGGGTTGAGATCGTCACGCCTGATAAAAACATGAACCGCGCCGAAGTGGAGGCCTGGATAACAGAGCCGAAAGCCCGTGAGCTTTTCACCGCCCTTGGCAATGATTTTGACAAACTGAAGGAAGCGGCCAAGAAGAAGGACTTTAAGCCGGTTCCGCTGAAGGCCACTGCCAGCTTTAATATCAAAAACAAGCTGCGTGAGGTGCAGTCGCAGAACGTGATTGCCAAGCTGGAAGGCTCTGACCCGAAGCTGAAGGATGAGTACGTGATCTACACCGCGCACTGGGATCACCTGGGCAAGGACCCTAACCTGCAGGGCGACCAGATTTACAACGGCGCGCAGGATAACGCGACAGGCACCGCCGCCCTGCTCGAGCTGGCAAAGGCGTTCAGCAAAATGGAAACCAAGCCCAAGCGCTCTATACTTTTCCTGGCGGTAACGGCTGAGGAGAAGGGCCTCTTGGGCTCTAAATACTACGCCAGCAGCAACCCGCTGTACCCGCTGGCGAAAACGGTTGCCGTTATCAACATGGATGTGCTGAATGCCTATGGCCCGACTGAAGATGTAGTGGTGGTTGGCTTTGGCAACTCTACGCTGGAGGATGTGCTCGCAGAAGAGGCCAAGTCCCAGAACCGCCGCATCGTGCCGGAAGCTACCCCTGAGGTAGGCTCTTTCTACCGCTCTGACCACTTTGAGTTTGCCAAGCAAGGCGTGCCCGCACTTTATGCCAGCTCTGGTGTGATAGCCCGCAACCAACCGGCCGATTACGTGAAAAAATGGAAGGAGAACTATACTACCAACGATTATCACAAACCTTCTGATGAGGTGCGCGATGACTGGAACCTGGAAGGCGCTGTCGAAGACCTGCAGCTTTTCCTGCGTGTGGGCTATCGTGTGGCAAACACAGAAGCTTCCCCGGAGTGGAAGGAAGGGACTGAGTTTAAGGCTAAGCGCGAAGAAACGCTCTCCAGAGCTGCCGCCTCTAACTAACCCCCATACACGATTATACTATAAGCCCGCTGCCTGTAGCAGCGGGCTTATTTTTTAGACACCCTCTAAATTTATACTTTCTCTCGTACTACCGTGCTCGTGACGCAATCGACTTAGTCAAACATATCATAAATAAAGTTATACTTCTTTAGTTTACAGGTCATTTCCGCACTAACTGTTCACTCCATTTTTCTGTTCGTTAACTCCCTTATTAATGCCGCTTACTCTAAAATGTGCAATATTATACTTTGCACAGGGTTACTTGCTTTCGCCTTTCGTATTAATAAGTACAAAATCAATGATATAATGATTATGAAAAAGATATGGAAATTCGCTTTTGCCGCTTTCGCAGTTGTTGCTTTTACGGCATGCGGCACTGACAATAATACAACAACAGAGTCAGACACAGTTGAGACTACAGACGAAACTGTGGATACTGATATGGATATGGATGAGGATACCACTATTGTTGTAGAAGACACTACCGTGAACGATGGGGTGGCTGACGAAATTGAGGAAGAGCAGCCTCCTGTTCAGCAATAACACGTAAAGCATAAAAGTATAAAAAAGTCCCTGCCCCGCTGCAGGGGCTTTTTTTGTGCCTCGCCACAATGGCCTGCATGCCTAAAAAGAAGCTTGCATTAAAGTATAATGTGCTTTAACCTTCCTATATTTAGGAATGGAAAACACAACGCTGATTTTTGATGGCGTAACCATAAAACTGATTGAGCAACAGGAGCAGTTGGCGGAGGTGGTAAACCTGCTCAGCCAGAATAAAGAACTTGCCCTGGACCTGGAGTTTGATCAGAACAGGTTCACCTATGGGTTTAATCTTTGCCTTGTCCAGATTGCCGATGAAAACGGGGTCTGCTATATCATTGATCCTTTTGCTGTAGAGAACCTGCAGCCACTCTTCGATCTGTTTGGAAATAAGGCCATCACCAAGATCATACACCACTCCAACAACGACATACTGCTGCTGGATAAAATGGGGTGCCGCATCCAAAACGTGATGGACACCGATGTGGCGGCAAAAGTACTCAACTATGAGCGTTCTTCGCTGGCTACGGTTCTCAAGGAGGAGTTTGCTATTGATATTGACAAGTCCCAACAGTCCAGCAACTGGAACAAGCGCCCCCTGACGGAGGCGCAGCTACAGTACGCTGCTATCGATGTTATCTACCTGCACCGTATAAAAGCCAAGCTGCTGAACGAAATAGAGCGGTTAGGCCGCCTGCACTGGCTACAGGAAGAAAATGAACTATTGGCGTCGCTCACGTACTCTGAGCCCGAGAACCCCCACCTGAGGCTACGCAACGCTAACCGGCTTAACTTCTATCAGCAATACATCCTTAAAAGCCTTTATACTTTCAGGGAGCAGATGGGCAAGCAGTTCAACAAACCGGCCCCTTTTGTTATCTCCAACGATGCGCTGGTAGATTTAGCCAACAACCCAAACACAGACATTCATGAGTGGCTGAACCATACCCGCGGCATACATGGGGGGCTAAAGCGGCCCCGAAATGAGAAACTGCTGCGGGATGCCATCAAAGAGGCCCAGAAAGAGGCTAAAGCCAACCACATCAGCCACGATTACCCTGAAAGCCGCTGGCAGCGGCCTCTGCGCACGCCGGAAACCGAACAACGCAGGGATGAGCTGACCACCGTGCAAAAGCGGATTGTGGAGAAGTATGGCGAGTATGCGGCGCGTCTGATCATCACCCAAAGTGTCATTAACGACTATAGCTTTACAGGCGAGTTAAGATGCACAAAGAGGTATGCCACTGCTATCTTGCTGCAGACAGCGCATGAGGTGGGTATAGGTTTGCCACCACCAAGGCTTGAGTAGTTACATTCTAAATAAAACAAATAAGCACTTTTTTTCTTATGAGCGAGTTCAGGACTGAGCACGACTTTTTGGGAGAGATGGAAATCCCGAACGAAGTATACTATGGCATCCAAACAGCCCGTGCCCTAGACAACTTCCATATTACAGGCATCCCTATTTCCACGGAGCCGCTTCTGATCAAGGCTTTCGGCTATGTTAAAAAAGCAGCTGCCTTGGCAAACCGCGACTGCGGCGTGCTTCAGCCTGAGATTGCGGATGCTATCTGCAAGGCCTGCGATAAACTGATAGCCGGAGAATACCTGGATCAATTCGTTACTGATATGATCCAGGGCGGCGCAGGAACCTCTGTTAACATGAACGCTAACGAGGTAATAGCTAACATCGCTCTGGAGATTCTTGGCCACCCGAAAGGCGACTACCAGTACGTGCACCCTAACAACCACGTAAACTTCTCGCAGTCTACCAATGATGCCTATCCTACCGCCTTCCGCCTGGCACTATATCATAAAATTGAAAACTTTATAGAGAGCCTGGAAGCTCTGCAGGCTGCCTTTGCACAGAAGGGAGAGGAGTTCAAGAATGTGCTCAAAATGGGGCGCACCCAACTTCAGGATGCCGTACCTATGACGCTGGGGGCAGAGTTCAAAGGCTTTTCCACCACTATCAAAGAGGATATACAGCGCCTGAACGAAGCCAAGATGCTCATCTGCGAAATCAATATGGGGGCAACAGCCATCGGCACTTCTATAAATGCGCCCGAGGGTTATCCCCAGATCGTAACAGAGCACCTACGCGCTATTACCGGAATTCCTGTTGTGCTTGCCGAAGACTTGATAGAGGCAACCTGCGACACAGGAGCCTATGTCCAGGTATCTGGCGTACTGAAACGTTCGGCTATCAAGATATCCAAAATTTGCAACGACCTCCGGCTGCTTTCTTCCGGCCCAAGGGCAGGTATAAACGAAATCAATTTGCCACGCATGCAGCCAGGTTCTTCTATTATGCCAGGCAAAGTGAACCCAGTGATTCCAGAGGTTGTAAACCAAACGGCCCATTACGTTATCGGCTGTGACATAACAGTAACAATGGCCGCCGAGGCAGGTCAACTTCAGCTAAACGTAATGGAGCCGGTGATTGCCTTTAGTCTTTTCAGCTCTTTCACCTACATGGAGAATGCCTGTTACACACTCACCAACAAATGCGTGAAAGGCATAACCGCGAATGAAGAGATATGCGCTAATATGGTTATGAACAGCATTGGCATTGTTACGTCTCTGAATCCTATACTTGGTTACGAGGAAGCCTCCTCAATTGCCAAGGAAGCCCTGGCTACAGGTAAATCCATTCACCAGATTACGGTTATAGAGCGTAAGCTTATAACGCAGCAAAAATGGGAGGAAATTTTCTCCATTGAGAACCTGATTAACCCGAAGTTCATCAACAGCTAATCAGCTTTACATAAGGCGGGGCTAGCTACCCTATGTTCGGAGTACCATAAAAAGAAAGAGCGCCTTGAGGATATCAAGACGCTCTTTCTTTTTATAGTTGCTGAATTAAACATGGTTGAGCAGTCTAGAAGAGTCCTGCATACCCTTATGGATTCATTTATGCGCAACGGAACTACTTGCCATGTAGCGTGAACCGTTCTTGGAGGGGCTAGAGGTGAGTTTGAAAGCAAAATGATGCAGATTGTGTTTACTAACCAGATAATGATATTATACTAGTTCTACCAATTGCTAAAGACCTCCTGAAAGGACAAGTAGCGCTTCCGTCTCCTTCAAAGTATACAGGAAGTCATCGCGATAGAGGGGATGCAACTACCGCCAAGAAAGAGCAAAGGTTTTACTGGATTATGCTGGTACAGCGGCCACTGCCAGTGGCTGCTAAGGCAGATGCGGCGCGTACGCGAAGGGCCAGCCGCAGCTGTTCTTCCGCTGCCGGTTTGGGGTGTGTAAACGAAAAAAGGGGCAGCGGGAATCACTTCCTGCTGCCCCCTTGGGATGGGGTTGGCGGCCACCTACTCTCCCGGGGGTGAACCCAGTACCATCGGCGCTCCCGGGCTTAACGGCTCTGTTCGGAATGGGAAGAGGTGCT
>NZ_QBKI01000009.1 GCF_003054055.1 Pontibacter mucosus
AAAGATGGAGGGTGGAGCGCTTCTTCGCCTGGCTCTTTAACTTCAGAAGAACGTTGGTCAGGCACGAGCACAAAGCAGAAAACTACCTGGCCTTCGTCCTGCTGGCCTGCATGAAAATCATGCTAAGGTATTTTTGAGATAGCTTCTAATTAACCCAAGTTGAGAGCTAGTCGATGACTTGCGTTAGGGTATAGGCGAAGATAAAGAGGATGAGTTTAAGGATGAAGCCTTCGGCTGTGACGGCATGGATTTTCTTGGGGAAGAAGCCGGTGATGCCGGAGAAGGTGGTTTCGATGCGCTTGCGGTAGTAGTCCTTGAGAAAGGCCACATGCGGCTCGTCCTTTCGCCTGCTGTTGGACTTGCGGCAGCAGCGAAATTCGATCCGCTCGCACTCCTCCAGCAGGTCCTCCACCTCGTAGCAGGTGTAGGCGGCGTCTGCGTAGAGGCAGCTGCCCTCGGGCAGTTCCACGTCCATGGCCTTGAGGGCGGTGAGGTCGGCAAAGGAGCCGGCATGGATGTAGAACTGTACCGGCACCCCGTCCGAGGTGGTGATAACCTGCACACGGAAGCCGTAGAAGTAGCGCCGCTTGCTCACGCGCTTGCCGCGGTGGGCCTTGCCCTGGAGCAGGTGGCAGCGGGGGATGCGGATGTTGTCACCCACGGCCACGGGGAAGCAGTCGATCAGGTAGACCGAGGAGGTGTTAAGCTCTCTGAGGCATTGGCAAGGGCGGCAAACAGAGCCAGCAACTGGGGCTGCAGGCCGTGCAGGCGGCGGGTAAAACCGGATTTGTCAATGCGCCTCACGCCGTGGTGGGCCTGCATGTAGCCGTAGGCCGAGCACAGATTGCCGTGGAAGTAGCGGGCGGCCAGGAGAGCCGTGGTCAGGAGCTCGTCATCATTTATTTTGCAGTGGGCGTCATCTTTTCTGCCAATACCATGGAAGAAATCGTCTATAAAGCAGTATATGGTAATGGTCTGTTCTGTCATGGCTGTTGCGGTTTAAGAGTCTTTGCAAACTTTGAAACGTAAGCACGGCCACTGGCAGAACAGATTTTTTTGTTTTACAATGCGTGCACTATCACGCAATTTGAATTGAATAATAGCTGCTTGTGTAATAAAATATATAGGCTATGTTTAAGCTTATGCCCTATTCCTTTACCGAATTTTAGTTAATTTTGAGTTTATTAGTAATTAAAAAATTTCCTCTGCTGTAAGTTTTGATTGCTTACCATTTTATTGTAAGAAAAGCCGGACAACCTATTTCATACATATTATACTTTCTTGAAACCACTTAATAAACAACTAACTAAGATCAGTGGCTTAGTAAGTTCTGAAAACAAACCACTTTTTGCCAACTTCCTATCTTTAGGCTTTATACAGGGCTCTAACTTTATACTTTCCATTCTCACTTTTCCTTATATAATTAGAATCGTTGGTGTTGAAAATTTCGGAATAGTGACTTTGTTGCAAGCCATCATGTTCTACTTCACTGTGTTAACAGATTATGGCTTTAGCTTGTCAGCTACCAAAGATATCTCCATCTACAGACATGATGTGGGTCACTTATCAAGAATTTATTCAGAGGTTATGACGACAAAGGCGGTGCTTTGCATATTGTCTTTATGCATCATTACTGTGGCTTTACTGTTAACGCCAAAATACCAGGTGTACTCATTAGTCACCTGCCTGAGCTTCACTATTGTTCTAGGACAACTGCTGCTGCCCACTTGGTTTTTCCAAGGGGTAGAGAAGATGAAATATATTACCTATATAAATATTCTAAGCCGTACTTTATACGCAATTTTAATATTTGTATTTATCAATAAAGCTGATGACTACATATATATAAATTTAATTAATGGCGGTAGTGCAATTGTCGGAGGAGTTATCGGTCTTATAATCGTTTATAAGAAATTTCAAATATCCTTCAGTCTTCCCAACTTTCAACAGATTAAAAATCAGTTAGTAGGCAGCTGGAGCGTTTTTATCTCAAATGTAACAGTCACTGTCGCAAACAATACAAATATCCTTATATTAGGACTGTTTGCGACACCCCTGCAATTAGGCTATTATAGTATAGCTGAAAAAGTGTTTCTGATTTTCAGGTCATTCGCAGGTATTCTGCATCAAGTGGTTTATCCTCGTGTTTGTATTCTTGCACAAGCTTCTTTTTCAACACTAGCGATTTTTTTAAGAAAAATAGTAATTGTTGTGTTGGCAACATTCTTACCATTATCGCTGCTGATATTCCTTTTATCTGATTATATAGTTTTTCTGATTACAGGTGAATACTTAGGTGAAGCCTCTTTCATTTTGAAGATAATATCTTTAGGGCCTTTTATGGCAGCATTAAATATACCTGTTTCACAAACGATGTTGGCGTACCACCTTACTAGAAACTATGCAATGATCATGAGTGTTGGAGCTGTTGCCAATATTATACTTAATTTTACGCTAGCATCCTATTTTAAAGCTGTGGGAACCGCGTATAGTATTTTGATCACAGAAACATTGATTACAAGTATGCTCTTTATCGCTGTGTATAAGTATTATCCCCAATACTTTTTTTTGAAAAAGAATAGCCCTCATGGTGAGTTAGAAATTAAAAAGTAATTGTCTCATAATAGCTTCACAAATACAAATCAATCTCTTATGTTCCATAACATTGCTGGGGTTGTTGTTCTTTATAAGCCTGACGCTGAGGTAGTAGATAACATACAGTCATATAGTGATAAGATCGGTAAACTGTATGTAGTAGACAACTCTAATGATACTTCAGACTATGTCGTTGATGCCCTAAGAAAAAGTAACACCCAAGTAGACTACATTGGCTTAAAGAAAAATCATGGTATAGCCTGGGCACTGAACATAGCAGCCTCTAAGGCCCTAGCTGAAGGTTTTAGTTGGTTACTGATGATGGACCAAGATAGCAAGTTCTCAGAAAATATGGTTAAAAAGCTTATAGCTACCACATCGGTTGTAGAGACAGCGCAGATAGGCATAATAGCTCCTAGGTATTTAGAAGACGATTCCATCCCTGCCCCAGACAAGCTTGAAGAAGCCTACTCCGTCATTACCTCGGGGAGCTTACTCAACTTAAATGCCTATAAAGAAGTTGGCCCGTTCCGCGACAACTTATTTATCGATTTTGTTGATCACGAATATTGCCTGAGGCTCCTGCAGCATCAATACAAAATAGTAGTAAACAATGAAGCCAAGCTGCACCATAAGCTTGGAAATTTATCCTGCCACAACCTTTTTGGTTGGAAGTTATGCACCAGCAATCACAGCTATGTACGGAGGTATTATATAACAAGAAATAGGTTAGAGATTTTACATAAGTTTAAGGATCAATTTCCGGAATTTCTAGCTACTGAGAAAAATAAGAATTTAGTAGAAATCGTAAAAGTACTCCTTTTCGAGAAGGATAAGTTTAGGAAGCTAAAAAGCTTCATTCATGGTTACATAGATTTTAAGCGGAAAAAATTTGGAGAGTATAGCCATCGCTAAACTTTTATCAATGCGCCTAAAAAGCTATTCATGATCTATCGCCAGCCAAGATAGGTTTTAAAAGGAGCACATTGCTTTAAAGTGACAATAACTATAGTATAAATGACTCAAAATCCTCTCATATCTGTAGTCTTAGCAACCTATAATGGTTCAAAATATTTACCAGAGCAGCTCGATTCTATTTATAATCAAACTTATAAAAATATAGAGGTAATTGTCTGTGATGACAAATCCACTGATGCTACTGTTGAAATTCTCAAAAGATACCAGGAAACATGTGGTCTTAGATATTACGTCAACGAACACACACAAGGAGTTATAAAGAATTTTGAACAAGGGATTTCCTATGCTACTGGAGCATACATTGCTTTATCTGACCAGGATGATGTTTGGCTCCCCAATAAATTAGCGTTGAGCCTTGAACAACTTAGAAAGATTGAATGTGAATACACCCCTGAAGTACCTGCGATTTCGTTTACAGACTTAGCTGTAGTTAACGAAGATTTAACGCCGGTACACCCGTCTTACTGGAGTTACATGCAGCTTAACCCTGAACATACCCAATTAAACAGAGTTCTTGTAGAAAATGTGGTGACAGGCTGCACCTTGTTGATGAACAAAGCTGTAGTAGATTTAGCCCTTCCTATTCCTAAAGAAGCATTAATGCACGATGTGTGGTTCCTGCTTGTAACGACTTGCTTCGGAAAAGTTACCTATCTTCCCGAAAAGACAGTTCTCTACCGCCAGCACAGCCAAAATGTAGTCGGAGCACGTCAGGCAAGTTGGGTGCAGAAGCTTTCAAGCGGCTATGCAAAAATCAAGCAGCGCAAATTCTCATTACTGGAGCCGGAGGTAAAGCAAGCTGAATCCTTTTACAGACAGTATCTCCAGAGACTGTCTGCTGATCCAGAAAAAAAGACTGTTTTGGAGAACTTTATAAGTCTGAAAGGTAAGGGCTTCCTTGAAAGGAAGTATCTACTTGTGCGCCATACATTTTACGGCAGCACATGGACAAAAGCAGTCAATGTTATTTTGAGGGCGTAACTTTTCCAGGGATTGTAGTACTGTATTTTAAACTCATCACTAAATGGACCGATTTCCTCAGGTATTCATAATTCTGGTAAATTATAAAAGTTGGCAAGACACAATTGAATGTCTTGAGAGCCTTTTCAAAATGACCTACACAAATTTTAAAGTTGTTGTTGTAGATAATGACTCTCAAAATGATTCTATAGAACACATCATGGCCTGGGCAAGGGGTTCTGAACCAATCTCCCTTAACGGGCATTTTTATGAAGCCACTACAGTAGCATCTACCCCCATAAATAAACCAGTAAATTGTCAATACATCAAATTTAGAAGCTCAGAGAATGTCACTTTGTTAAACAGTGAGCTTGTATTAGTTGAATCAAGTCAAAATCTAGGGTTTGCTGGAGGAAATAACATAGGTATAAGTTTATCGCTTGCAAACAAAGCAGATTATGTTTGGCTCTTAAATAATGACACAGTTGTTGCAAAAGACGCTCTATCAAACATGATAAAGCACATAAATGAAGCAAAATCGAGTAACAGGAGGTTAGGTATATTAGGAGCAAAGCTTCTATATTACCACGCTCCCACGTCCATACAGGCCATTTTAGGGAGATATAATCCACTTTTAGCTAAAACAGAACACGTTGGTTTTAACCTTAATTCTGACACTGAATTCAAGGATCTCACTATCAAAGACAACGATTACATAGTTGGCGCCTCTATGTTTGTTTCAAAAGACTTTATACAACAAGTGGGACTGATGGCAGAGGAGTACTTTTTATACTTTGAAGAATTAGACTGGGTAAAACGTGGAAGAAAAGAAGGGTATGATATTGATACTTGTCTTAACGCAATAGTATACCACAAAGAGGGCTCAAGCATTGGAGGTGGCCTAAAGGATAACAACAATAAAAGCCAGTTGTCTGATTACTATAGTATTCGAAACAGGCTAATCTTCACTAAAAAATTTCATAGCAATTATCTGCTTCCTGTATATATAAGTTTAATCTTTGTAGCTGTGAACAGAATCAGGAGAAAGCAGTTTACAAGAGTTCCGTTAATTCTCAAAGCGATCAAATCTTCATTAAGGAGTACGAGTTGAAACGTATAGAAAGTTTAGATACTAAGCATTTCGGGCTTTGGCTCTTCCCTATTTACTGTATAATTTGTTTTCATTTTACTGAAGTGAAATTTGCAGGAGTCAAACTAAATGAGCTTGTCTCACTGCTTACTGTTCCCTTCTTAATCTCAGGTATCAAAAGTATTAACAAGTATCTTGTTTATTTCCTTATACTTTTCTTATCATTCCTATTTATAACAATTTGTCTTAACTTAAACACTACATTCTATTTAAATTTAGAAGGGCTCTCCCCATTAAAATTACCTTACCTGATCAGTGTCTCCAGATTCATTGAGTTGTTAGCTTGTTTATCTTTCGCCCTGATGATTTACAAAACAATCAACTACTACAGCAACAGAGGTATTGAAGTAAGCTATACGCTCAGAAAGGTCCTTAATGCTAATTTTTATATTTCTGCTATTTTCCTTTTAGTATTCCTACTAACCTACTTAAACATTCTGTCTCTTCAGAACTCATCTATTGTTTACGATACTACCTCCTACGACCCCAACAATCCTACTCCTAGGTTAAGAGGTTTTTATGTTGAAGGAGGGCCTTTAGGATTATTTTACGCAGCTTTATACATACTCACCTTCTTCATCAAGGGAAGAAAATGGTTGCTAAGAGCTTCATTTCTGTTAGTCCTTCTATGTAGCCAATCTAAAGCCGGTATAGTAGCAGTATTAGCTTGGCACTTCTATCTTTTCTATCAGAATTTCAAATCAGCCAAATGGTTTAGATATGTAGTATTGACTGCACTGCTTCCAATATTTTACTTAGTTTTCACTATGGTTATTGCGAATTATATTCATGCAGTTCAAAACTTTAGTGGGATAGTAGCGGAGCGCCAAAATGACACTAACTTCGTCATGGGCAGGATTGCTGCTGTCTTCATAACACCAAATATGGTAATGGAAAACCCTATATTCGGGGTTGGTCTTGGCAATTATGCTCTGGTGAGGAACAATCCTGATTATTTAGGGATTTTACCTCCAAGCAAAGGTTGGGATGCTCCTGGATTAGGAGTCTTTGCAACACTTTTGGTGGAGAATGGCATATATGGCCTCACTTTATTTATACTAATTCTATACTTCATGTACAGAAGGTATTCCAGAACTTCTGTAGTCTCAGGTGAGGCCATAAAGGTATTTGTCCTGATCTGCTTGTTAGGTGTGCAGCTCCATTTTTTATACATTTGGTTTTTTATAGGTCTAGCGCTTGCGGCCCCAAATGATGAAATAGATTCATAATGGATCCTCACTCTAAAAAACTTGTCGTTGATGCAAGGATGATCAATGCCTCAGGTATTGGAACAGTACTTCAGAATCTGCTCCCTTACCTGAAACCGCTCTTTAAACTAACCTTATTAGGCAACCCGGAGGAACTAAAAAAGTATGAGTGGGCTGCTGACCTAAAGGTTATAAGGTTTAACAAGCCAATTTATTCTGTAGGCGAGCAACTGGCACTCCCTTTACTGGTGCCTCATTGTGACTTCTTTCTTTCCCCACATTTTAATGTACCAATGTTGCCTGTTAAGGCAAAAAAGCGGGTGGTATTAATCCACGACCTTTTCCATTTAGCGGCGAATAACATCAGCTCCGTGCATAAGCTGTATGCGAAGGCCCTATTGCAATCTGCTATCAACAGGTCGGATTCCATAGTTACTATTTCAGAATTTTCACTCTCCGAGATGAGACGACTTCTGAAAACAGGCAGCAAAACCATCCATAAGATTAGTCTTGGTGTGGACAAAAGCGTGTTTTACAAGAGACAGGATTCATCTTTGGAGGCAAAAGTAATCCAAAAGTATAACATTCCATCCAACTATATTTTGTTTGTGGGCAATGTGAAGCCCCATAAAAACTTAAGGAATTTAATTATAGCCTTCCAGAAAATTGATTTTTCACGCTTTACCGATTTAAAGCTGGTTATTGTAGGCAAAAAGGAGGGTTTTATTACTGGGGATATAACGTTACTGCATCTCATCAAAGAGCTAGGTCTTCAAGATAGGGTATTGTTTACAGGTTTTGTAGATAGTGAGCACCTACCTTTAATCTATAACCTAGCTACTCTTTTTGTATTCCCTTCACTTTACGAAGGCTTCGGGTTGCCACCTTTGGAGGCTATGGCTACTGGGTGCCCTACTGTAGTCTCTGCTGCAGCTAGTATACCCGAAGTTTGTCAGGATGCCAGCCTATACTTTGACGGTACCAACCCTGAAGACATAGCTAGCACAATAAACCTGGCACTTCAGGACAATGACCTAAGAGAAACGTTGATTTTGAAGGGGCACCAACTTGTAGATCAGTATACCTGGAAGAACTCTGCCATGGCTTTACAGAACATTATACTTCATCAATAGCTCGCCAGCATGCTGTTCTCGAATCTTAAAATTTATAACGGTAAACTCTACTTTATTCTTCTACTAATAGTGGCTGTGCTGACACCCACTGCAGAGGGGCTTCCTGTAAAGCTGGCCAGCCTAAGTGTGATCCTACTCACCCTACATTGGTTAATATCAGGTGAATACGCAGCAAAGCTAGAAAAACTAAAAAGAAATAAGCTATTATGGCTTTTCTTATCCCTGTTTCTCATTAACCTTGTGGGCTTGTACAGGGTAGGTGATTTAAAAGAGGCGAGCGATATACTGATAAGAAAATTGCCGATCCTCCTCTTTCCGCTGATAATTGGCACCTCTGATAAACTAACAAAGAACCAGATAAACTACATCATAACCGCTTTCATCGTTGGACTATTCCTAACCTCTCTCTTTACATTTAGAGAAGGAATTGCTGTAGTACTAGACCGACAGGACCTAACTACAATGGTGGAACTGACTTTACTCCACAGGCCCTATTCGGGTTTATTCAGCTTGTTTGCTATTGTAGGTTTAGTCCGGTTCTATACTTCCTCAAACTCTGTTGCACTCAGAGCTTTTCTGATAGTAGCCATTCTATACTTTCTCTTCTTTATCTATGTCATCTATGTAAAGATGACTATAGTAGCTCTTCTAACTCTACTTGCATTGTTCGCTATTATTTGGTTAATAAAACGGTGGGGAAAATATCCAGTGATAGTTTTAGGAGGGATGCTGTTTCTCTCCGCTTCTTGGTACATCGGCACCAATGAAAAGGCTGGTACAGTAATAAAAAAAATCATCAGGTCTGAAGACTTCTCCTACCAGGAGTATAATATTCACTTAGTATCGAGCATAAATATCAGGTATATTAACTGGGGCTGCAGCTTTAAAGTGCTGGGTGAGGACAAGAATTGGTTAACCGGGTTAGGGGTAGGAAACACTCAGGAAAAGCTTAACCTTTGCTACAAGAACTTAAACCCTTGGATCTATGAAAATGAGATGAATGCCCATAACGAATATTTAGAGGAGATGCTGCGAAATGGCTTGACGGGGCTTTTAATTCTTGTACTATGTTTGGCCGTTCCTACGGCACATAGCCTTAAACATCATCAATACACATACTTGGGTTTCCTGATTCTCATCATAGTTTGCTGCATCACTGAGAATGTCTTATCCCGACAAGCAGGTATTATGTTCTACGCATTGTTTAATTCAGTATTTGCATTCAATACCTTCAACTCGGGCAAATGGTTAAGAAAAAAAGAAGTCACGCTGGCTAATCAATCCTCTTAAGTTAGCTTAAAAAATTGTGAAGTTTTAATTAAGAACATAAAATTGAGGAAGTGAAAGTCGCCATAGTACACGAGTGGTTCGTTGAATTTGCTGGTTCAGAGAGAGTGGTAGAGCAATTGCTAAGGATATACCCAGAAGCAGATTTATTTTCCGTGATCGATTTCATGCCGGAACACCTGCGTAAGCACATCCAGCACAAGAGGCCCACTACCACCTTTATCCAGAAACTGCCCTTTGCCAGAAAGCATTACAGAAACTACCTGGCACTCATGCCGCTGGCCATTGAGCAACTAGACGTTTCAGAGTATGACCTGGTAATATCAAGCAGCCATGCTGTGGCAAAAGGCATTATCACCCATGCAGGGCAACAGCATATTTGCTACTGCCACTCCCCTATCCGCTACGCTTGGGATCTATACCACCAATACCTAAGGGAGTCAGGATTAAATAAAGGTCTGAAAGGCTTTATAGCCAAAACAATGCTGCATTATATGAGAATGTGGGATTATACTACTGCCAACAGACCTGATCATTTTATAGCTAACTCCGGCTACATTGCCCGCAGGATAAAAAAAGTATATAACCGGGATGCCGCTGTTATATATCCACCGGTAGATGTTGAGAGCTTTAGCTTGTTGACAGATAAAGAAGACTTTTACCTGACGGCCTCTCGTCTGGTGCCCTACAAGAAGGTGGATTTAATTGTAGAAACCTTTGCCCAGTTACCTAACAAAAAGCTAATCGTTATCGGGGATGGCCCTGACTTCAACAAAATCAAGGCTAGGGCGACGAGTAATATCAGCATGCTGGGGTATCAGTCCTTCGAGGTGTTGAAAGACCACATGCAGCGGGCCAAAGCTTTTATTTTTGCTGCAGAGGAAGACTTTGGCATCATACCCGTTGAGGCTCAGGCTTGTGGCACACCTGTTATTGCATTTGGTAAGGGAGGGGCTTGCGAGACAGTATTACATGGCAGTACTGGCATACTTTATCAGGAACAGAGTATATCTTCCCTCTCAGAAGCAATCAGGAATTTCGAGCTTGTAGAGGCAAACTTTGATCCCCTACATGTCAGAGAAAATGCTGAGAGGTTTAGTGAAGAGGCTTTTAAGAAAAAAATGAGGGGGTTTATAGAGCAGTGCACGCACTCTAAGGTCATATATTAAAGCTCACAATGCATTATTTAGTGTCTAGCCTTATTCAATAACGCTTAATTGGCTTTTTTAAGTATACTTCTATAATGTGTATAGGGACCTCCACAGGAACTTCATATATTCGCAACTTTATTTAGCGTGAATCGATGGCAAGTTTCTATTCCAAATACATTAGGCTCGTACATTCTGCAGGCGATGTTGCTGCAGCAGCTCTATCCATCTTTTTCGCATTTGAGCTGTGTAAAGCACCAAATAATCAATCACTATACTTGTACTCACTGCTGTTTTCTCTTACAGGCTGGTTTATCTGCACAAGCTTACTTGGGACTTACAAAATATTTCGGGTCGCCAGACGATTAAAGGTGGCGTTTACAGCCTTAAAAGCAGTATTGCTTTACATTATTCTTACAGAGGCAGGACTTAATATACTAGGTATTCATAGTGTCTCTCGCAACACCCTCCTGTATCACTATGGAATTTTCGCTGGATTGGTTGTAGGTTGGCGTATTGTTGTCACCACTGGATTAAGAATATACCGCAGGAAAGGGTATAACCTCCGGAAAGTTGTGATTGCAGGCCATAACGAAATGGCAGTAGAGTTGCAGCGCTTCTTCAAGAGTCACCCCGAGTTTGGCTACAAGTTCTTAGGCTTCTTTAGCGACAACGGAAAGCTTAAGAAAGATGGTGTTATCGGCTCTATCTCTGGAATAGAGGAATTCGTGCTCCAAAATGAGGTAGACGAAATCTACTGCTGCCCGGATGAGCTGAATAAGACAGAAATTAAGCGGCTGCTCGACTTTGCCGACGACCATTTGGTAAGGATAAAATTTCTGCCGGAGCCGAACAGCTACACGCACCAACGATTTAAAGTCGACTTTTATGATGTGCTGCCGGTGTTGATGGTGCGCAACATCCCCCTGGACGATGCGGTCAACAAATTCATTAAAAGGGCCTTCGACATCTTCTTCTCGCTCTTTGTGATTGTATTTATACTTTCCTGGCTGTTGCCCCTCGTGGCCATCGCCATTAAGATCGACTCTAGGGGCCCCGTTTTCTTCAAGCAAATCCGTTCAGGTATCGGCAATAAGAATTTCGAGTGCTACAAGCTCAGAAGCATGTATGTCAACAAGGATGCAAACAAGCTGCTGGCCAAAAGAGGAGACTCCAGGATTACCCGTGTGGGGGCGTTCATCCGGAAGACAAGTATAGATGAGTTGCCGCAGTTCTTCAATGTGTTTCTGGGCCACATGTCCATCGTAGGGCCGCGGCCGCACATGCTGAAGCTTGGCGAAGAATATGCACAGGTTGCCGACAAGTACATGGTGCGCCACTTCATCAAGCCCGGCATTACAGGACTTTCTCAGGTGCGTGGCTATCGTGGCGATACTACCTACTCTTACCAGATCAGGGGCCGCGTGAAACTCGACATCTTTTACCTGGAGAACTGGTCTTTCTGGCTGGACATGAAGATTATCTTCTACACGGTCTACAACGTCATCAGAGGCGATAAGGCGGCGTTTTAGAGTATAACTGAGCTGATTTTATACTTCTGTCACCTTAGCTAGCGGATCCTTCCCACCTTTGCTCCAGTTTTAGTAACTTCGCCGGCAAACCTGCAAGAGCATGAGCAAAGAGAAACCATCCATACCGAAAGGAACACGAGATTTTGGCCCTGCCGTGGTGGCCAAGCGTAACTATATTTTCAGTGTCATCCGCCGCACTTTTGAGAAGTATGGCTACCTGCCACTCGAAACGCCTGCCATGGAGCAGCTGTCGGTGCTGACGGGCAAGTATGGCGACGAGGGCGACCAACTGATCTTCAAGATCCTCAATTCCGGCGACTTCCTGGCCAAGACCAAACAAGAGGACATTGAACAGGGCTACAAGCACCTGACCCGTAAAATCTCAGAAAAAGCCCTGCGCTACGACCTGACGGTGCCTTTCGCCCGTTTTGTGGTGATGAACCGCAACGAGATCACCTTCCCTTTTAAGCGGTACCAGATCCAGCCTGTTTGGCGCGCCGACCGTCCGCAGAAGGGCCGCTACCGAGAGTTTTACCAGTGCGATGCCGACGTGGTGGGCACTAACTCCCTGCTTTGCGAGGCTGAGATCGTGCAAATGATCAACGGGGCCTTAACAGACCTGGGTCTAACGGATTTTACCATCAAGATAAACCACCGCGGCGTGCTGGCCGGTATAGCCGAGGCCATTGGGGAAAAAGGCCGGGAGGGCGACATCTGCGTGGCCATTGACAAACTAGACAAAATCGGACGAAATGGCGTGCGCAAAGAGCTGCTGGAGCGGGGCATTGCCGAAGAGGCGGTTAGCCAACTGGAGCCACTCTACGACCTGAACGGCAGCAACGAAGAGAAGCTGGCGCAACTGCAGGGTATACTAGGCACTACCGCCGAAGGCGAGCGAGGCCTGCATGAACTGCGCCAGGTATGGACTTACCTGCAGGGCCTGCAAAGCAAGGCACTTTCAGCCGAGAACGCTTCGGGTGAGCCACGCCTGATGCTGGACGTTACCTTGGCCCGGGGCCTCTCCTACTACACCGGCTGTATTTTCGAGGTGAAGGTAAACAACGTCAATATGGGCAGCATCAGCGGGGGCGGTCGCTACGATAACCTGACGGGCATGTTCGGCTTGCCGGGCGTGTCTGGGGTAGGCTTCTCGTTTGGCGTGGATCGTATATATGATGTGATGGAGGAGTTGCAGCTTTTCCCGGAGAGCAGCCAGCAGAGCACTACCGCCCTGATTGTGCAGTTTGATAAGGAGTCGGAAATGTATGCCTTGCCTGTATTGCAGCAGCTGCGCGATGCCGGCATCAGCGCCGAGTTATACCCCGAAGCAGCCAAGCTGAAGAAGCAGATGGGCTACGCGGATCAAAAAAGCATCCCCTACGTGATCCTGATCGGCTCTGAGGAGATGACTACCGGTAAATTGAAGCTCCGCGACATGAAGCAGGGAGAGCAGCAGGACCTGACTGTGGAGGAAATTATTGCAAAACTAAAGTAAGTATGGCCCAGGAACACCACATCTCCAGCCAGCACCTGACGCTGGAGCGCATCGGCACCATCCTTCGCGATAAGTATACGCTGGCCCTGTCGGAGGAGGCGGAAGGGCGGATTATGCGCTGTTTTGACTATCTGCAGCAGAAAATCACCAGCACGCACCAGAGCATTTACGGCATCAATACCGGCTTCGGCTCGCTGTATGACAAAAAGATTTCCCCTGCTGACCTGGAGCAGTTGCAGCGCAACCTGATGATGTCGCACGCTTGCGGCACCGGTGAGGAAGTGCCGCAAGAGGTGGTGAAACTGATGCTGCTCCTGAAAGTGCAGTCGCTGGCTTACGGGCACAGCGGCGTGCAGCTGCAAACGGTAAAGCGCCTGATCGACTTTTACAACCGCGAAGTATACCCGGTGGTGTACCAGCAGGGTTCGCTCGGCGCCAGCGGCGATTTGGCCCCACTGGCGCACCTGTGCCTGCCCCTGCTTGGCCTAGGCGAAGTATACTTTCAGGGCATGAAGATAGAAAGCCGCCATGTGCTGGAGATGTTCGGCTGGGAGCCGATCGCGCTGAAGGCCAAGGAAGGCCTGGCCCTGTTGAACGGTACGCAGTTTATGAGTGCGTACGGCGTTTACAACCTGCTCCAGGCCAAGCGCCTCTCTGCACAGGCCGATGTGGTAAGTGCGTTGTCGCTGGATGCCTTTGATGGGCGCATTGAGCCGTTTAACCAACTCATCCATCAGGTGCGGCCGCATAAAGGGCAGCTGGAAACAGCCACGACCATGCGCAATTTGCTCGCCGGTAGCCAGCTTATTAAGCAGGAGAAGCAGCACGTACAGGACCCTTACTCCTTCCGCTGCATTCCGCAAGTGCACGGGGCAAGCAAAGACGCCATCCATTACGTGGAGCAGGTTTTCCTGACTGAAATCAACGCCGTTACGGACAACCCCAACATTTTCCCGGACGAGGATGAAATCATCTCAGGCGGTAACTTCCACGGGCAGCCACTGGCCCTGGCGCTCGATTTCCTGGCGATTGCGGTGGCCGAGCTGGGCAGCATCTCCGAGCGCAGAACCTACCAGCTTATTTCCGGCCAGCGGGGCCTGCCGGCATTCTTAGTAGCCGAGCCCGGCCTGAACTCCGGCTTTATGATTGCCCAGTACAGTGCGGCCTCTATCGTGAGTCAGAGCAAGCAGCTGTGCACGCCTTCGTCGGTAGACACCATCCCATCCTCGCACAACCAGGAGGACCACGTGAGCATGGGAGCCAACGCCGCCACCAAAGCGTACCAGGTGATGCACAATACCGAGCGGGTGCTGGCCATCGAGCTGATGAACGCGGCCCAGGCCCTGGAATTCCGCAGGCCTTTGCAAAGTTCAGCGCCGCTGGAAAAGCTGGTAAAGGCTTACCGGGAGCAGGTGCCGTTTGTCTCCACAGACCGGGTGCTGCATTACGACATACAGCAAAGCATCCGCTTCCTGAGGGCTTATACTTTGTAAACCATCCATTTAAAGTATAAAAAGCCTTTGCCAGTACAGTGGCAGAGGCTTTTTCTTTTAGCAGAGGCTATACTTTTCTGCCCTAATTTTAGTAGTTTGAACGTAGAGGTACTAGAAAATGAACCGCTTGAGATACCTGCTGACCATATGCTTTATACTTTGGGCCGCCGCTGCCTGGGCGCAGGGAGACAGGTGCATTACCGCACTTGATGCGGCTGGGAATGAGCTGAAGGAGCTGTGCGTGGGGCAGGAAGTTACCTTCAAGGACTGCTACGACAAGGCCGATGACGACAAGGAGTACTATGTGTTCGATTACAAAGGAGGGGCAATCCCTACGCCTTCCACAACTAACAAGAAGCATACTTACACGGCACCAGGCCGGTATAAAGTCCTGCAAATCGCCAACTACGGCAGCAGCACTTCTACTGATACTATATCCCGGGTGTTTGAGGTAAAGGCCGTGCCGGAGCCGGTGTTCACCTCCCAGAGCTGCGCCAACGGAGCTATTTCTTTCTCTGTTTCCAACCCGGAGTACGATAGTTATACTTACGACTTCGGCGACGGCCAGGCACAGGAGACGGATGGCAAAACCGCAATTACCCATACTTATACTTCGCAAGGGAGCTTTACTGTCACGCTGACTGGTAAGTATAAGGGCAATGCCTGCAGCAACGCCAGCAGCCAAAACGTCTCTACCCTACCCCTGCTCGACGAAGACAACACTACTCAACTTGTAAAAGTATCCGTGCTGGAACAAAGCGCCAGCGGAAGTGTACAACTGGAGCTGGCAGGGCTGGTGCCGGGTTATACCTATACTGTAGAGCAGTACACGGGTGATGTCCGGCAGCCATATATCCAGATTGGTGAAATTAAGGGTTTTAGCAGTAGCACCCTTACGCAAACCATTCAGGGTGTCAACACAACCGATGGCACCTGGTACCTGGTACGCCCCGTGGATGCCTGCGGCAAAGTTTTCATCAACTCCAACATCGTGAGCGGCATTTCTTTAAGCGTACAGCCAGCTGAAGAGCAGGTGGAGCTCAACTGGGAATACTCTCCTGATTTCCAAAATTTTGAAGTATACCGAAACGGTTCTTTAATACAGACTCTGCCAGGCTCTGCCACCTCCTACACCGACACTGAAGTTACTTGCGGACAGACCTACAGCTATTATGTAGTGGGCACGGGCACTGACCCGCAAGGCGACCGCTATACTTCAGTTTCCGCCACGGGGGATGCGGAGGTTACTTCTACCGTGGTACCCGATGCGCCATACTTACTCTCAAGCTATAACCTGAACAACCAGGTTGAGCTGACGGTGCAATTGCCGGAAAGGCAGCAGGCAAGCGCTGTGGTTATCGAGCGAAGTATAAATGGGGCTACTTACAAGCAGCTCACGCAAACGCAGCAGACAAGTATACTGGATGAAAGTATAAACCGGCAGCCAGCCTGCTACCGCGCCTCCTTCACCAATATTTGCGGTATTACCGCCCCTGTCAGCAATATTTCGTGCCCCGTTCTGCTTAGCGGTGAGCAGCAAACCGATGGAAGTATCGAGCTGAATTGGTCTGCCTACACGGGCTTCCCGGATGGCGTGGGGCAGTATACCGTGGAGCTATTGAATGAGAACGCCACGGTGGTCGCCAGTTACCCTGCTTCAGGCCAAAGCTTTACCGACCAAACCAGAAGCGACAAGCTGCCGGTGCTACGTTACCGCATCCGCGCTACCTCCCAAAACGGCAGGGGCACTTCCTACTCCAACCTGGTGGAGATAGAGCAAAGTGCGCTGGCCTATATTCCGAGCGCTTTTACCCCGAACGGCGATGGCCTTAATGATGTGTTGGAGATAAAAGGCAAGTTCTTCACAGGCTATACATTACAAGTCTATAATCGCTCTGGCAATGTGGTGTATGAGGGCACGGAGGCCGATGCCGCCTGGGACGGAACCCAGAACGGGCGCGAATTGCCCGCCGGCGTCTATGCTTACATTCTCACCCTAAAGACCAGCTTCGGTACGACCAGGCAACGGACCGGCACGATTACGCTCTTGCGTTAGAAATAGAGAAGGAGCCCTCCTGAAGCTCCTTCTCTATTCAAATCAACCCTACTGCTAACGCTTCAGGATAACTTTTATACTTTGTGCACCCGTGTCGGTGACCAGTCTGGCAACATAAATCCCTGCCTTCAGTCCGGAACCCTTCAACTCATACTTTACCTCTTTTCCCGCCTTAGCCTTACCTGCTCCTAATCGCCCGACTGGTGTCCCGTTCAAGTTGTATACTTCCAGCACATACTCCTGCTCATGCGCTAGCATAAACGAGATCGTTGTTTTGTCAGAGAAGGTGTTTGGATAAGCCCGTAACTGACCAGCCTCTGTAGCATCCTTATTTGCAGCGTGCGTAACTTGCGTGTTGATGAGCACCTGCCCTTTAGTAATAGCAGGTACTACAGAAGCCATATCCAGTATCTCGCCACCCTCTTGATAGTTATCAAAAACAAGGACGTTGCCCCGGCTCAGGTCCCAGATCCTGATGCGCAGCCTATCGCCCCGATCAGTTATACCCGGGCCACCAGCATCTGTGGCAGAGGCGATAAACCCGTAGCGTCCCTTTCCGTTCAGAGTGCCCTCTCCTGCCCACACGGCTTGTTCTCCGCTGATCACCAGCCACTCCATACTGCTGCTCTTGAACCGCTCCCGGTTATTTAGGACAAGTGACATCTGGCCCTGCGGAGCGGTAGCAGACTTTTTGCCGTAGCGTAGGTTGAAGTTAAAGTGAAGCTCTCCTCCTGCCTGTGCCAGCGCGAAGGGGGCAGCAGCGAAAGTAAGGGACCCAGCCCCGGTCACAAAACCGGCCTCCGGATCATAAACCGGCAACCATTGCTCATAGCCGGCATTTTCCGGTTTAAGACAGCTTTCGGAGAAGTCGAGCCCGACAGGGTAAATCCCGGCCGCTGTATACGTATGCTGCCCGGTGATGCGCCCAGTGCCAAAGCTAGTATAAGAGATGCTTGGCGTGCTGCCGTCACCCCAGGTCCAGCGGATGCCGGTATCCTCGGCAAGTATAAACTGGCCGAAGTCGGCGGTGGTGCGCACCTGGTGTCCCACTTGTTTAGCAGAAGGAGGAAGATACAGCTGCACCTGCACCGGAGTGTTGCATGGGCTCAGGTCCTCCTGGCTATACTTGACTGTCAGGATGTCGTTATCGGTATAATTGGAGAAGCTCCGGCCCGTTGCGATGATATTTTCCTGCGCATCCAGGGTCATAGCAAAGAAGTCGTCCTCGTAGCCTTTGGTTGCCATCTGCCAGAGTTCAGCGCCATCCTTGCCGCTATACTTGAAAAGTACTCCCACACTTCCTCTGCCCGGCCCGCCGGCCCCTGCCCAGCTACCAGCCACATATACGTTCCCGGCCTTATCCAGCTCCAATGCCTCGGCACGCGCCTCCTTGTACTTGACACCATAACTGGATAACCACGCCACGGTGCCATCCTCCGCATTCATCTTTAATGTTGCAAAGGCAAAAGACGAGTTCGTACGGTCCAAGGCGCTATACCCAGTTACATAGATACCAGCTTTTTTATCAGCCGCAATGGCACACGGATAATCCCCACCGCCGTTGCCTTCATAAAACGTTACCCAGCGCTGTGTTCCGTCTGCTGCGCTATACTTTAAAATGGCATAGTCCCGCGTTCTGTCTGCTCCAACAATTTCTCCAGTCACGCAAATGTCCCCTGCTGCGTCCACCGTTATGGCTCTAGCTATATCATCTCCCTGTCCTGAACCATCGTAGCGGCTAGCCCACAGCTGTGCTCCCGTGGCCACGTCATACCTGATGGTGGCAAAATCGAAGCTTTGACCATGACTAAGACCAGTGACATACAGGCTACCCTGCCCGTCCAATACCATAGCAGTTGCCTCATCGTCAGCATTTTGCCCGTCGTAGCGCGCTACCCACTCCGGAGCGCCATCGACAGCGTTATACTTAATGGTGGCGTAGTCTCTGCCTGTGCCGTGGCTGTAACTGGTGCCTGTCACGTAAACACCGCCCGCCGCATCTACAACAACTGATCTGGCAGCGTCGTATTCGCCTGCCCCACCGTCATAGGTGGCCAACCAGGCTATTCCCCCATCTTCCGCCTGTAGCTTCATGGTCAGGTAATCGTACTGGTTTGTCGTTCCGGCCACATATACGCCACCGGCGTTATCCAGGGCAATGGCATCAAAACGTTCTACTTTCTCCTCATCGTACTGCCTCACCCACAGCTGTTCCCCCGAAGGAGCATACTTTACCACCACACCTCCGGTCTGCTTACCAAGCGAATAGGTGTTACCCGCCACATAGGTATACCCTGCTGCATCGACAACCACTGCCGAACCCGCGTCCTTTGTACTTGACAGGCCTTCAAATCGGGTGGTCCACAGCTGGGTGCCCTCGGCAGCGCTGTACTGCGAGATGATGTAGTCACTGTCCCGCATTGCAGTTTTGTAGGCAGAGCCCACTGTGTATACTTGGCCACTGGTTCCCGCCAAAACAATGCTTCTGTCACCCGGACTGCTCAGGTCACTTTGTTCGACCCTCCACTTTTCAGCTCCATCGGCACTATGGTAGGCAAGCGTTACCAGGCTGGCAATACTGTTATGCCCGTAACTTTGCCCGGTCACATACACCTCACCGCGCTCACCCACAGCTAAGGTCCGAGCAATACTTGTCCGGCCCTGGCTGTCGGCGTAATGTTTCACCCATGCCTGCTGCCCGTCCTGCGCCTGGTACCGCACGGTTGTAAAATCCGTCAGGGTGGAGGTGCCGGCACTCCTGCCCGTCACGTATACCCCACCGGCACCGTCAACTGCCAGGTCACTCACCTCATCATCCCCCATGCTTCTACTGTACCGGGCAGCCCAAAGCTGTGCACCGGTAGCTTCAGCATACTTCACGGTGGCAAAGTCTTTTCCATCTCCCTGGCTGGTACCCGCCACGTACACGCCCCCCATGCCGTCCAACACTATCGCTTTGGGATCATTCAGGACTCCCACTCCTTCAGCATACTGCGCCCTCCATACCTGCGTGCCATCCGACGCATTATACTTCAACGTAACATAGGCATACCTCGACCCCCACATGTCGATGTCTACCAGGCTGGTTCCGGTTACGTACACACCTCCCTGGTCATCCACGGCGATGGAGCGGGCTTCGTCATTAAAGTTGCGTGCACCGTTGTAAGTTTGCTCCCATATCTTTGCTCCATTTGCCGTGTTATACTTTAGCGTGATGTAATCGTAGCCGGATGCTACTGTACTGTTGTTGGCTTTCCCTGTTACATAAACGCCACCATTTTTATCTACGGCAAGGGCAGCGGGCTCCATTAAGACAGTCGTGCCGTAACCGCCTGGCCCGTGCACGGCATGCCACGTCTGTTCGCCATTTGCTGCATCAAGCTTGAAGGTGAGGATGCTGCCGTTGCGGTAGGAACTCGAATTGCGCAACAGACCAGTAACGTAAACTCCTCCCGCCTCATCCAAGGCAATGGCACGGGCCTCTTCGCTGAAGACGACAGTGTTGGTGTCATAGGGCATCACAAACCGTTTCGTCCAGAGCAATTCCCCAGACGGAGCATACTTGGCAGTTACAATCTCGCTGTTATGCTGCGTATCAGCAGTATAGCTGGTGCCTGTCAGGTAGAGGTTTCCCGATTCGTCCAGCACTGATGCCTGCACGGTCTCATTGCCGGGCCCCTGGGCATCAAAACGCTGTGACCATACTTCCGCCACCTCCTGGGCCGAAGTATTGAACCATATGAATCCGAGGAAAATCTGCAAGAAAAGGTAAATTGTAAAAGTGCTTTGTTCTGTGAAAGTGTGTAATTTTTTAATCATGATGTTCTGTACTTTAAGGTAACATGTACTTATAGCAAAGGGAATCTCTTTGCCACTGGGCAAAGCAGTGGGAGTGCTATAAGGGTGAAGGGAGGGAAAGTCAGGATTGAAGACAGGTGTACCTGCCTCTGGTAGAAATAATTGCACTAAAAAAAAGTACAAATCTATACGTGTAACATCAACTTATAGGTTTATATAAATCTATAGAATATCACTAGTTATTGTGAATGAGGAAAATATCTACCCGTATCGGCACAGCAGCCATCTTCCCCCAATAAAAAGACCTGTAGCAACCAGGCTGGGAAGCATAGCTGCGTGTATGATTTGAGAATGATCGTATATTTGTCAATAAGATAGGCTGATAATTCGTTAGCCGCATGCACACTAACTAAAGTAGAAGACTATGTTTGATATGATGGGCATGATGGGCAAGATCAAAGAAGCCCAGGCCAAAATTAAAGAAGCACAGGAAAAGCTAAAAGACGTGACCGTTACCGCTGAGTCGGGTGCCGGATTGGTGAAAGCCACCGTTAACGGTCACCGCCAGCTCCTGAAGATTGAGATTGACGAGTCTATCCTGAACGTGAACGACCGCGAAATGGTGAACGACTTGGTTGTGGCTGCCGTTAACAACGCCATGCTGACCGCCGGAGAGCGCGCGCAGGAGGAGATGCGCAAACATACAGAAGGCCTTATCCCGAACATCCCCGGATTAGACCTCGGCAGCTTTGGACTATAAAAACCCGCACACGGCCGTTGTTATCCTTAACTGGAACGGCCTGAAACATTTACAACAGTTCCTGCCGTCGGTGGTGGCCAACAGCGGCCATGCCGAGATCATTGTGGCTGACAATGCCTCCACCGATGGCTCTATTCCTTTCCTGCAGGAGCACTACCCACAGGTGCGCCTCATCCTGCTATCCGAAAACTTCGGCTTTTGCGAGGGCTACAACAAGGCGCTGCAACAGGTGGATGCCCAATACTACGTGCTTCTTAACTCTGACGTGGAGGTGCCTCCGGGCTGGACAGAGCCAATTATTGAGTTGATGGAGCAGGACGCCAGTATAGCTGTATGCCAGCCCAAAATACTGGCGCAGCAGCACCCGGGCTATTTTGAGTATGCCGGTGCCGGGGGCGGCATGCTGGATGCGCTGGCATACCCCTACTGCCGTGGCCGCCTTTTTGAAACACTGGAGGAGGACAAAGGCCAGTATGACGATGTGCAGGAGGTGTTCTGGGCAACCGGCGCCTGCATGTTCGTGCGAGCTGAGGCCTACCATAAACTCGGCGGATTGGAGCCTGCCTTCTTTGCCCACATGGAGGAAATAGACTTCTGCTGGCGCGCCAAAAACGCGGGGTATAAGGTGATGTACAATGGGCATAGCCGCGTGTACCACGTGGGCGGCGGCACGCTGCACAAATCAAACCCGCGCAAAACCTACCTGAACTTCCGGAACGGCCTGGCGCTGCTGTTCAAGAATATTCCCACACGGGAGCTAGTGATGGCGTTGCTGCTCAGGGTGTTGCTGGATTGGGTAGCCGCCCTGCGAATGGTAGTGGCCGGACAGACAAAGGATGCCAAAGCGGTACTGGATGCCCATGCCGACCTGCTGCGGAACCGCACCTATTGGCGGCGGCGCCGAAAAGAGCAGCTGCCAAAAGGCAATTTCCCTTATATGAGCGGCGTTTACAAAGGCAGTATCGTATGGCAGTATTTTATCCGGCAAAAGCGAACAGTGCGGGAGCTATAAGTCCCAAACGGTGCTGCGTTCGCGGCGCAGGTGCTTGCTTACATTCATCCAGAAGGCCAGCATCAGGTAAATGATTACGGGCGAGCCCATGGTGAGAAAGGAAACATAGATGAACGTGAGACGGATGCTACTGGAGGCAAAGCCCAGCTTCTCTCCAAGCATCGTGCAAACGCCAAAAGCCTGCGATTCTATAAAGTATTGAAGCCGTTTCATGTACATCTTTTTAAAGTTCTAAATTATACTTTATTCCTTAAACATCAAAATAAATCAACGCTACCGAAAGTATAACCTTAACGTAAAACCACGATTCGTGGTGTACCATACATGTACGGCAAGCGAAAAAAACAGGACATGCAACAGTACAAGAAAAACAAAAACTACCTCCTGCTCCTCACCCTCGGCCTTAGCATCGGCAGCACCGGCTGCACGCTGCAGCGCATGGTAAAAACCGCCGAAAAGGACCAGCAGGTAACCGTAGTTCCCTCCCCCCTGACCACCAACGGAGAAAGTATCAACTTTGAGCTGAAGGCACAGGTTCCGGAAAAACTAATCCGTGAGAAAGAAGTGTACAAACTGGATGTATACTACGAGTATGGCAAAGAGCAGAAGCGTGAGAACGTGGGCACCTATAGTTTCGAGGTAGGGGAGTTTCTCTATGAGGACAGAAAGCCCACCATCACCCGGCAACTCTCCTTCCCTTATGCCCCCGAAAAATCCACCGGCCGCCTGATGGTGCAGGGCCGAGCCATCGCGCTCAAAGACAATGACGTAGAATATACGAAGGCGAAGCAGGTGGCTGTCGGCCTCAACACCACTCCCCTGCTGCTGGTGCGCAGCAACAGCTTTTCGTTCTCGGATAATAAGTACGCCGAGGCCACCGACAGCACCGGAAATATAGTGTTCTATTTTGAGAGCGGCCAAACCAAGCTGGACGACCTATCGGATGAGAAGCTGAAGGTGCTGGACCAGTATGCCATGGATAATGTGCCGACGCAAAGTATAAAAATTACGGGCATGCGTTCGCCCGGCGAGAAAGGCAGCAATTTGGCCCAGAAACGCGCCCAAACCCTGGAGCAACAATACCGCCAGAAAGTAAAGTTACTGGACTACAATGGTAAGAAGCTACAAATAACAACGCAGGTTGAAAACAATATTGCTGAAGTCCTGCTGGAGAAACTAGAGACTACCGCCTTGGCAAAGGAGCAAAAGCAGCAGGTACTGGCCATACTTCAGGGGGAGCAGAGCGAGCAGGAAAAACTGAAGGCCCTGGAAAAGACAGAGGCGTATCCGTACATCCAAAAGTATGTATACCCCAGCCTGCAGACGGTGAAAATGGAATTCAACTACAACCGCAGCCGCCGTCCAGACTATGAGCTATACTTGCTGGCCCAGCGCATTGCCAAAGGAGAGGCAAGTGCCGACCAACTGACGGAGGATGAGCTGCAGCATGCCGCCACCCTTACGCCACTGCTGGCCGAGAAGCGCAAATTGTATGAGGCCGCCGTTAAGACTACCGACAAATGGCCCGCCTACTACAACCTGGGCGTGGTATACTACGAAATGGCGCAGAAGGACTACCGCCCTGCCGCCAAGAAAGAGCTGCTGGAGAAAGCCGTACATCACCTGACCTTTGCCGGCTACCGCAACCCTACCTCCAAAGTATACTATGGCCTGGCCAGTGCGTACCACCAGCTGGGCAAGTATAACGAGGCGCTGGAATATTACAACTACGCCCTTACCCTGGGTGGCGAGGAAGAGATGCAGCAGGCCCTGTTTGCCGACAAAGCCGCCCTGGAAATCGAGACCGGCCGTTATGACGAGGCCATTGCCAGCCTGCGCTACGCCGGCGACACGTACCAAACGAATATGAACCTTGGGCTGAGTTACCTGTTAAAGGAAAACTATGAGGGAGCAAAGGACTTCTACCTCAAGGCGCTGGAGCAGAAGCAAAACGATGCGCTGGCCTACTATAGCCTGGCCATACTTGGCGCCCGCAGCCAGGACGAGGAGATGCTGGAGAACGCCTTGCGTCGTGCCGTAAATGCCGACAAAGCCTTCACGCAGAAAGCGATAAATGACGTGGAGTTCGAGGCCTACCGCGACAAGGCAGCCTACAAAGATGCGCTCATCCGCTAGTAGGACAGGCAAAAACAGGTGGGTGCCTTGTTTATTCATAGAGTTATCTTAATTTTACAGGCTGAACCGAGATTATAACATCTGAAATGCGAAGTATACAGTTTAGAGAAGCCCTCCGCGAAGCAATGTCGGAGGAAATGCGCCGCGACGAGCGCGTGTTTCTGATGGGCGAAGAAGTAGCCGAGTACAACGGAGCCTACAAAGTGAGCCAGGGCATGCTGGACGAGTTCGGCCCAAAGCGTGTGATTGACACTCCGATTGCAGAACTTGGCTTTGCCGGTATCGGCGTTGGTGCTGCCATGAACGGCCTGCGCCCTATCATTGAGTTCATGACCTTCAACTTCTCGTTGGTGGCCATCGACCAGGTGATCAACTCTGCTGCCAAAATGATGTCTATGTCAGGTGGCCAGTACGGTGCGCCAATGGTGTTCCGTGGTCCAACCGGTAGCGCCGGCATGCTGTCTTCCCAGCACTCGCAGAACTTCGAGAACTGGTATGCCAACACGCCTGGTCTGAAGGTAATTGTGCCTTCTAACCCATACGATGCCAAAGGCCTGCTTAAGTCCGCTATCCGCGACAACGACCCTGTGATTTTCATGGAGTCTGAGCAGATGTACGGCGACAAAGGCGAGGTTCCTGAAGAAGAGTACCTGATTCCAATAGGCGTGGCCGACATCAAGCGCGAAGGCACGGACGTAACCATCGTTTCTTTCGGTAAGATGATGAAAGTGGCCCTGGCTGCTGCCGAAGAACTGGCAAAAGACGGCATCAACGCTGAGGTAATCGACCTGCGCACTGTTCGTCCAATCGACTACAAAACACTGGTAGAGTCTGTGAAGAAGACCAACCGCATGGTAGTAGTGGAAGAGGCGTGGCCATTGGCTTCTATCTCTGCCGAGTTGGCTTACCACATCCAGAGCAATGCCTTCGATTATATGGATGCTCCGGTAAAACGCGTTACCTGCCGCGACGTGCCGCTTCCATATGCTCCTACGCTTATCGAGGCGTCACTGCCCAACGTAGCGCGTACCATCGAGGCGGTTAAATCAGTAATGTACACGAAAGCATAAGGATAAACTCCTGCTTTTAAAGTATAAAAAGCGGCGAAGCTGATGAGCTTCGCCGCTTTTGTTTTTAGACCCTGTCGAGAAAAGGGCATACTCGTCTATAAGTTCAAGATAAGTTTTTAGTACCGGGTCCAACCACCCCTACCCCTCCTTAGCTAAGGAGGGGAGTCTGTAGATACGCTTGCTGAAGTATAAACTCTGTAGTCGTTGTCCCTACAAAGTATAGCCCCATCCCTAGCCCATCCCAAGGGGGAATTATCTGCAGGCGATTACACCCCTATTGAGCTTTGCTCGCAAGTTTCGAACTCCCGTTCTCACTTGTCCTCAAGGGGACAGTTGGTACTTGTTGCATAGCAGAGGCTGTGGCTATCGAACCCTTTCCCAGCCTTTGGGTTGAGCGCCTTGTAGATTTACGGTGCCCGTTAAGGGCAGCCCGAGGCACGAGGGCAGGAAATGTACACCGCGCGATGCCCCAGGACGAGGCCTCCCGGCCTTGAGGGAGCCAAGTTGGAGATGAAACAGTAGCTTGTATAAGTCTGGAGGATGAACGGAAGCTAGGAAGGATAGCTTGGTTCAAGTGGAAGGAAGCGGCGGCTATGAAGTATAGCCGAAGTATAAGTATGGCTTTTCAAGCCAGTCGGGTTGCAAACCCAACACCATAGTAGGACCCAAGTCTGAAGACTTGCGCCAGGAAAAGATAAAGGCAGAAGCGGACGCTTGCGCCAGTAAAGTATAAAATAGTTAACGTACTTCTGACCAATTAGCGAATTATTCCACATACACAAAACCCGGAATAAGCCCTATCTTTGCCCCTGATGCGCCAAAGGTTTATACTATACTTCCTGCTTGTTATCTTAACACTGCCCCGGCTCGGCATGGCACAGGCCCCAGTCGATACGGCGGCTGTAAACAAGAAAAGGCTCCTGGTGCTCGGGTCTACTTTTGCTGCTGGATATACTTCCATGCTGGTATCGCTGAACAAAGCCTGGTATGATGAGGAAAACCGCACGGAATTTCATTGGTTTAACGACAACATGCAATGGAAGCAAATGGACAAGGCAGGGCATTTCTGGAGTGCCTTCCACCAGAGCCGTGCCGGAATTGATATGCTGCGTTGGGCAGGTGTACCGGAGAAGAAAGCCATACTTTACGGCGGCCTTACGGGTATAATACTCCAAACCCCCATCGAGATCTTTGACGGGTATCAGGAAGACTATGGTGCCTCGGTGGGCGACCTGGTGGCCAACACCGTTGGGTCAGCGGCCGTGGTGGCGCAGGAACTGGCCTGGCAGGAAGTGCGCATTATGCCTAAATTCTCCTTCCACACTACCCGTTATGCCGAGATGCGGCCTAATGTGCTCGGCAGCAGTCTGGCAGAGCAAGCCCTGAAAGATTATAACGGGCAAACCTACTGGCTCTCTGTGGATGTGGGTGCCTTTCTGAAGAAAGAGAGCAAGTACCCTAAGTGGTTAAACATAGCTGTGGGCTATGGTGCCCAGCAAATGGTTTATAACGACCCGGAGGCCAACAAAGCAGCCGGGCTGGACCATTACCGCCAGTTCTACCTCAGCCCTGACCTGAACCTGATGCACTTTAAAGGACGCAGCAAAGTATGGAACACCGCTCTCTACGTACTGAGTATCATCAAAATACCCGCCCCCGCATTGGAATATAACCGCAAAAACGGCCTAAAAATGCACGCCCTATACTTTTAAGTTGAGGTGAAGCCTCCTACTTTTACAGAGAAACCGCAGGCCTACACTTCAAACAAAGTATAAACTATGAAAACTTCTTACTTAGACTCTGCCATCAAGCGCTTCGAGTATTATAAATCGCTGGGCGATAATACGTTTAACCAACTAACCGAAGAGCAGCTTTTCTGGCAGCCCGGCGCTGAAAGCAACAGCATTGCCACGCTGGTAAAGCACCTTTGGGGCAACATGCTCTCCCGCTGGACCGACTTCCTGACAACTGATGGTGAGAAAGCCTGGCGCGATCGGGACGCCGAGTTCGAAAATGATATTAAAAGCCGGGAGGAACTGCTTCTGAAGTGGGATGAAGGCTGGAAGTGTTTCCTGGACGCACTCCACTCCCTTACGGATGGAGACCTGGACAGGGAGATTTTTATCCGAAGCGAGTCCCACACCGTGCTGGATGCCATCAACAGGCAACTGGCGCACTATCCGTACCACATTGGGCAAATGGTGTACATCGGAAAGCTCTTACGTAATGAGGATTGGAAAACGCTTTCCATACCAAAGGGCAAGTCATCGGAATTCAATACACAAAAGGCAAACGAAGCAGGCAGGAATCCTTAATTGGCAATTACCTGTTTCCAAAGTATAAATTACATCGATAAAACTTAAACAAAGTAAAATGAACGTAGGAGACCGCGTGCGTCTGATGTCTGGCCGTGAGGAAGGCATTATCACGCGCATTTTAGATAACAACCTGGTAGAAGTAGCCATTGATAACGACTTTACCATTCCCGTAGCCAGGCGCGAAGTGGTAGTGATTGCGGCCGAGGAGCAAAAGTATATGCGCCAGGACGAGACCACAATACAGCCAAGCAAACGTAAAGAGCCTGTTGCCCCGGTGCTGGCCGCGCAGGGCATTTACCTGGCACTGGTGCATCAGTCGGAGGAGTTGCTGGCCGTAACGGTGGTGAACAATTCAGACTATGACGTGCTGTTTACCAGCGGCGAGGAGCGCGAGAGCAAATACCGTGGCCTGCAAAACGACAAACTCGCCCCGAAGGGTACCCGCGTTATCACGCATTACCACCTGAAAGAGTTTGAAAAGTGGCCCAGCCTCATCATTCAGTTCATACAGCACCGCAACGGCAGCCCCACCCTCTTCGAGCCGGTGGTAAAGCGCGTGCAGTTCAAGGCCAGCTCCTTCTACAAAAGCAAGCGCACGGCACCGGTGCTTAACAAAGAAGCTTACCTGTTCCAGCTCGACCAGAAACCTGTGTCTGTAAATCCGGATAAGATAAAGGAGCAACTGGCAGAGGCGGTGGAGAAGAGCGAGAACTATAAACTCACGGCTCCCGAGCACGAGGTAGACCTGCACATCGAAAAGCTGGTAGAGGACTACAGCGGCATGAGCAACAGCGCCATCATCAAAATACAGCTGGAGCGCTTCCAGGATGCCTTGGACAGAGCCATGGCCACCAACATGCACGAGATTGTGTTCATCCACGGAGCAGGCAACGGCGTGCTGCGCAAAGAGCTGCAGAAAATCCTAAGCCGCACCCCTGGTATCAAGTACTTCGAGGACGCCCGCAAAGAAAAATTCGGCTACGGCGCCACTCTGGTGAGACTGAAGTAAGTTAGAGAGTTTGGGAGTTGAGGAGTTAGAGAGTTATAAGGTTTATTTCGACTCCTAAACTCTTTAACTCCTAAACTCTCTAACTCATGCGAACCTCTGGTTCGCTAATTGTGTTATCTTTGCGCTGAACAAAGTATCAACGGTGAGCCGTCTTATCGCTGCCCTTTTTGAGGGGAGAGGAAAGTCCGGGCAACACAGAGCATCCTACTTCCTAACAGGAAGGGTCTGTTTTGGAGACGAAACAGATACAGCCAGTGCCACAGAAAATTACCGCCGGGCTAATTAATAATGATTAATTAATAATGAATAATTAGTCATTCATCATTATTCACTAAAAATTAGTCCGGTAAGGGTGAAAAGGTGCGGTAAGAGCGCACCAGCGGCTGGGTGACCAGTCCGGCTGGGTAAACCTTAGGAGTTGAAAGACCAAATAGGCCGGCAGCGCCTCGCTTAGGCGGGGCTAAGGGCTGCTCGTCCGATGTCGGTGGGTAGGTCGATGGAGCCTGTGCGCGAGTGCAGGCCTAGATAAATGATAAGACGCACGCCTCCGGGCGTAGCGACAGAACCCGGCTTACAGGCTCATCGTTGATGTTTTGTTTTCCTTTGTTTGGGAGTTTATACTTTCCTGCTTCTTACCTGGCGCAAGTGTTCTCGCCTTAATTTACACTGTATCTCTTCCTTATAATTCTTTCTTTAAGTTGAATTGTCTCCACAGGATCGGCGGCATTTTATGCACTTTATTTTCTCATTCTGAAAGAATCTTGTGGGAAGATAGGTAAAGCTGAGGCTATAGAGAAGTATAAGCTTTCTAGTTCCTTGATCTGAAACTCCTACCCCCTCAATACAACGCTTGCTTAATCTGAAGCCCTCGCTGAGTCCGCAGGTCCTGCGAACGTCTGGCATTGGCTATACTTTATACTTGTCGGAATCAGGATTTAGGGATGAGCAGTATTTCTGCAGGACCGGGTCCAACCACCCCTACCCCTCAGAGCTACGCTCGCTACCTTCGAACTCCCGTTCTCGGTAGTCTAAGGAGGGGAGCCTGTAATTGCTGATGCTGAAGTATAGGTTTCATAGCTGCTCTCCGCATAGGGTATAAACCCACCCCTAACCCCTCCGAGGAGGGGAATTATACTTGCTCCTTTTCCTATCATCTCGAGTACCACGAGAGAATTAGTGGTAATTCTAATTAGATTTCTCCCAAAGGTCGAGGTGTCATCAAAGGCAGGAGCTATCGAATTTGTTCCCAGTCCTTGGGTTGAGCGCCTTGTAGATTTCTGGTGACGAACGAAGTGAGGCAGCCCGAGGCACGAGGGCAGGAAATGTACACCGCGCGATGCCCTTCATCGAGGGCCCCTACCCCCAGGACGAGACCTCCCGGCCTTGAGGGAGCCAAAGCCAGAGGTGAAACGAGACGTATTTGCGAACTATAGGATGAACGGCCGCTAACAAGGATAGCTTGGTTCAGGTTGCGGGAAGCAGCGGCTAGGAAAGTATAAACCGGCAAGTATAGCTCAAGTATAAAGGTATAGCCAAAGTATAAAGTATGGCTATTCAAGCCAGTCAAGTTGCAAACCTGACACCATAAGTAGGCATGGATTGCAAACCCGCAACAGCAAGAATGCAAACTCGCGCCAGCTAAGAGAAGAAAAGGCACAAGCGGACGCTAGTACCAGACGATACGAACTCTGTATCGCTTAAAAATCCCCTTTATCCTCTCATCCAGCCAACCCTGATTCGGACAAATTTCCTATTTTTACAGGAAGTATAAATCACGAGAGATGGCAAACACACTAGACCCGGCCCTGGAAATACAGGAGCTGACGCAGAAGATAAATCACCTGAATTACCAATATTACCAGAACAGCACGTCAGAAGTATCGGATTTCGAGTTTGACCAGATGCTCAAGCGGCTGGAGGAACTGGAGGAAAAATACCCCGAGTATAAACAGCCGCACTCCCCTACCCAGCGCGTGGGCGGCACCATCACTAAAACCTTCGAAACCGTGTATCACCGCTGGCCGATGCTCTCGCTCAGCAACACCTACTCCGAGGAAGAACTGCGCGAGTTTGACAAGCGCGTGCGCAAAGCCATTGGCGAGGACGTGGAGTATGTGTGTGAGCAGAAATTCGATGGGGTGGCCATCAGCCTGACCTACGAAAACGGCCGGCTGGTGCAGGGCGCCACGCGCGGCGACGGCACCCGGGGCGACAACATCACAGCCAACGTGCGCACCATCCGCGACATCCCATTGCAGGCACACGGCAAAGATTACCCGGAGCTGTTTGAAGTGCGCGGCGAGGTATTCATGCCTTTTCAAGTGTTTCAGCAGCTCAATGCCGAGCGCGAAGAGACGGGCGAGCAACTACTGGCTAACCCCAGAAATGCCACCTCCGGTACCCTCAAACTGCAGGATTCCTCTATCGTAGCCAGCCGCAAACTGGGCTGCTTCTCCTACGGCATGCTGGCCAATAATCTGCCGTTTGATACGCACTCGGAAAGTTTGCAGGCTATCCAGAAATGGGGCTTTAAAGTATCCGATACCTGGCGCAAGTGCAATAGCATTGAGGATGTGCTGGCCTACATCAACGAGTGGGAAAAAAGGCGGTTCGAGCTGCCGATTGCTACCGATGGCGTGGTGGTGAAAGTGAACAGCTATGCCCTGCAGGAGGAACTGGGCTATACTGCCAAAAGTCCGCGCTGGGCGATTGCCTACAAGTATGCCGCCGAGAATTCCGCTACCAAGCTGCTGGGCATGCAGTACCAGGTGGGCCGCACGGGCGCCGTAACCCCGGTTGCCCTCTTGGAGCCGGTACAATTGGCTGGTACGGTGGTAAAACGCGCCTCCGTGCACAATGCCAACGAAATCCAGCGCCTGGATCTGCGCCTTGGTGATACCGTTTTTGTGGAGAAAGGCGGCGAAATCATCCCCAAAATCACCGGGGTGGATCTAGCCCAACGTCCTGCCGACAGCCAACCCATCCTCTATCCTACCCACTGCCCTGCCTGCGGCTCTGAGCTGGTACGCGCCGAGGGTGAGGCGCAGTTCTACTGCCCGAACGAGAAAGGATGTGAGCCGCAAATTCTGGCCAAACTGGAGCACTTCATCTCCCGCAAGGCTATGAACGTGGATGAACTGGGTCCCAGAACTTTAGAGCAGCTTTACCGCGCGGGCTACGTGCGCAATGTGGCCGACCTCTACGACATCACCTTCGAGCAACTGGTGCCGCTGGAGCGCATGGGCGAGAAATCGGCCAACAACATTCTCAACAGCCTGCAAAAATCGAAGGAGACGCCATATGACCGTGTGCTGTTTGCGCTGGGCATCCGCTTTGTGGGCAGCACGGTGGCTAAAAAGATTGCCGAAGAGCTACCGGACCTGGAGGCTTTACGCGGCGCTACTTACGAGGAACTGATTGCCATCAACGAAATCGGCGACCGTATTGCCCAATCCATCCTCTCCTACTTCCAGGATCCGGACCATGTGCAGCTGTTGGAGCGCCTTAAAGCGGCCGGACTCAAGTTCAAGTCGGAGAAAACTGCCCCGGAGATTCAGAGCGACCGGCTGGAAGGCTCCACCTTTGTGATTTCAGGTGTGTTCGAGAGCGTGAGCCGGGAAGAGCTGCAGCAACTCATCGTTAGCCACGGCGGCAAAGTCGTGAGTTCTATCTCCAAAAAGCTTTCCTATCTGGTGGCCGGTGACAAAATGGGCCCGTCCAAGCTGGAAAAGGCTGAGAAGCTAGGCATCAAAATCTTATCAGAGGATGAGTTTCTGGGAATGATCAGGTAGTATAAAAAAAGCGGCACCGGGAGACCCAGTGCCGCTTTTTCTCAAACAAACAACAAAACAAGATACATCAGGAAATACGCTTACTGGAAACATCAAAGTAACCCAGTATAAATACCAGCAGGCCAGTGCCTAAACTCAGCAAAACCTCCTGCCCAAACACGTTCTGCAGCGAAGTCTCATTCGGGAAACCCTTGATGGCCATGAACGGGTAGGCAAACGGATAGTAGTGTATGTACTCCCACCGGAGAGCTATCATCAGCGTGATAATGCCTATAATCCCCACGCCCATACTTAGGGCAATACTGCTCCACCGGATGCTGAGCCAAAATTGCAGCGCTATGATGACAAACGTTGCCAGAAACAGCTTCAGCACCGAGATATAAACCGGTAAAAGGCCTGTCATAGCATCAAAGCCTAAGTCCGGTCGCACCATCGACAGGAAAAGGCCGGCAGCCAGGTAGGCTACTACAAACACCACATTGCTCAGCAGCACCAGCCCCAGCACCGTCGTTGCCTTTGCCGTATAAATGGTGCTCTTCGGTAATGGCAAGGCATACAAATGCTTCCAGCCGTTGGCCTTGTGCTCTATGCCATTGGTCAGACTGGTGAGCAGCGCGATATAAATGGGCATCAGCAGCAAGGCATACACCCCAAAATTCTGTGCCGCGAACCGGTGCCAGGGATTCACACCGTCGGTTACAAAATGCTGCCCCTTCGACCAGAAAACAAGCACATTCATACTTAACAGGGCGCAGGGGGCCAGTATAGCAAGCCACAGGGCGAAGGTGTTTTTGAGCTTCAGCGTTTCAGCACTCAGGCTGCTGCGGTAGTAGGTGACGGAACTCATGGCTTCAGGGCAGGTATAGATTCGGATATGGTAACTGAGGCCGAATCGCGGTTGGTAATGTTGAGGAAGAGCTCTTCCAGGTTTTGGGTGTGGGTGCTGAGGCGGTATACTTCCAGTCCGTTCACGATCAGGAAGCGGTTGATTTTAGCTACCTGCTGCCTGTCCTGCACCTGCACGGCCAGCGCCTCATCCTGCTGGGGCAAGAGCTGGTACGCGTGGTCGGTCAGCAGTTTGTGGGCGATGGTGTTGTTGCTGGTTTCCAGGTGCAGCACGTTGCTCTGAAAAGTGCCCTGGTAGAGTTGTTGCAAACTGCTCTGGTACAAGGTTGTTCCCTTGTCGATGATGGCCACTTCGGTAGCGCATTTCTCAATCTCCGAAAGCAAATGGCTGGAAAGGAAGATGGTTTTTCCAAAGTCCCTGTTCAGGCGAACAATCAGCTCCCGTACCTCCCGGATGCCGCTGGGGTCCAGCCCGTTGGTGGGCTCGTCCATCACCAGCAGTTCAGGTTCAGACAACAGGGCCAGCGCGATGCCGAGTCGCTGGCTCATGCCCAGCGAGTACTCCTTTGTTTTGCGGTGCGCATCTTTGGTAAGGCCCACTATCTGCAGCACCTCCGCAATGCGGCTAAACGGTGCCTGCACCATGCGGCGGTGCATCTCCAGGTTGTCGTGGCCAGAGAGGTGGCGGTAAAGCGTGGGCATTTCGATAAGTGAGCCGGTGCGGCGCAGGATGTCGATGCGGTGCTCCGTCAGGTCCTGCCCGTGCACCCGTACCTGCCCTTTGGGAACAGGCAAAAGGCCGAGCAAAATGCGGATGGTGGTGGATTTTCCGGCACCGTTTGGGCCCAAAAACCCGAAAATGGCTCCTTTCGGCACCCTTAACTCCAGATCGTGCAGTACCTGATGCTTCCCGAAACTGTAACTCAGGCCATGGGTTTCAATGATAAATGGATTCATAGTTTTATTTTAGTAGCATGGCCGTAAAGGATGTGATTATTTCTGCATCAAAAAAATAGATTATACTAACAGCTTAAAACCCTAGACCAATGAGAATGAGGGGTGTTTGTCTTTTAAAACAGAACTTTAATCCGGATGAGGGCCAGATTGGTATATTGACGTATGGCCGCATCGTGTATATAGCATACTTTCATTATCTTTAAAGTATAAAATGCCGGCAGTATAAAGTATAGCGTATGTACCGCTGCCCGTAGAACGGAACTAATGAGCCTGAAGACCTTGCCAAAACCCAATGTAGTGTTGCCGGAAGTGGCCGTGAAAAAGAGCTACACGGTGGCCATACATGTGGCCGCCTGGGCGCTGTTTGGTGCCTGGGTGTTTTACTTTCTGTACGGCAACAGCGCCCTCTCTTTTGCCAAGGTGCTGGATGTGCTGGTGGGCCTGCTCATCAACATCTTCATTTTCTACTTCAACTGGTACGTGCTCATCTCCCGCTACCTGGCGCGCAACCGCATCCTGCTCTACATTGCCGCGGTGCTCACCACCCTGGTAGCCATTGCCATCCTGCGTGCGCCCTTGGATTTTTATTTCTTCCGGGAGTTTAACCGCGAGATGACGCAGCTCTACAGCAGCGAGCGCATTTTGCAGTACATTATGGGCGGCCTGGTGCTGGTATTCATCTCCTCCGCCCTGAAGGTAACAGGCAACTACATCCGAAACGAGCGCCGCAACAAGGAGCTGGAAACGCAGAAACTGACAGCCGAGCTAGCCTTCCTTAAATCGCAGGTGAATCCGCATTTCCTGTTCAACACGCTCAACAACATATACTCGCTTGCCTACCAGCAGCACCCCGAAACGCCGGACGCTATCATGAAGCTCTCGCTGCTGATGCGCTACATGCTCTATGAGAGCAACGACGCCCTGGTGAGCCTGGAGAAAGAGGTGGACCACATCCACAATTTCATAGCGTTGCAGAAGCTGCGCCTGCGGGAGCAGACAAGTATACGGTTTAACATTGAGGGTGACCTGCAGGGCAAGCAGATAGCGCCCATGCTGCTGATGACGCTGGTGGAGAACGCCTTTAAGCATGGCCTGGTGAGCAAAAATGAGATCGGGATAATTCTGAACCTGGTGGTGAGGGAGGATTCGCTGCTGTTCAGTACCATCAACAACACCAGCCAGCACAAAAAGCGGGACTTCGGGGGCATCGGCCTCGAAAACCTCAAACGCCGCCTCAACCTGCTCTACGACAAGCAGCACGAACTGACTTTTGAGGAAAAAGACGGCACCTTTTACGCCACACTGAAACTATACTTCAAGCCTATAAACCAGATAAAACTATGACCATCCGCTGCCTTGCCGTAGACGACGAACCATTGGCCCTCGACATCATCGAAAGCTACATCAGTAAACTGCCTTACCTGAAACTGGTAAAAACCTGCTCCAGCGCCACCGAGGCCATGCAGGTGCTTCGGGAAGAGCAGATTGACCTGATGTTTCTCGACATCGAGATGCCGGAGCTAACGGGTATCCAGTTCCTGAACATACTGAAAAACCAGCCGCTCATCATCTTCACCACCGCCTACCCCGATTATGCGCTGGAGGGCTTTAACCAGGACGCCGTGGATTACCTGCTCAAGCCCATCCCCTTCGATCGTTTTCTGAAGGCCGTGACCAAGGCCCAGGAAAGGCTGCAGCGCGTACCCGCCAAAACCACCGAGGCAGCCCCTATCTCAGCGCCGGCCGCACAGGAGCATGACTTTATGTTTGTGAAGGCCGACTACAAAACCATCCGCGTGGATTTTAAGGACATCCTTTGGATAGAAGGGCTGAAGGATTACATCATCATCCAAACAAAAGATCAGAAAATCATCACGCTGCTCTCCATGAGCAAGATGATGGAGAAACTGCCTGAATCGAAGTTCCTGCGCGTACACCGCTCCTTCATCGTATCACTGCAAAAGATCGACAGCATCGAGAAGAGCCGCATCCGCATCGGCAACAAGGAAATCCCGATAGGCGAAGTATACAAAGATACTTTCCTGAAGTGGGTAGAGGAAAACAACATACAGTAGGGAGTTTTGGAGTTGGGGAGTTATAGAGACGCAGTACGTTGCGTCTCTGGAGTTAGAAAGTTAAAAAGTTAGAGAGTTAGAAAGGTGGTGATTGTTGAGACGCAATCCGTTGCGTCTTTGTCAGGTAATCAACAGCTAATTCTGATTTTTAATCCGTAAGTATGTTCTTTCTCTTTTGCCGCTTATACTTTAGTGGCCGTACAAATCTTTAGATACCTGACACGATATTTGCAGATGCGGCTACATAATCAGAACTTCGCGTTATAAAGGCATTCTATGATTCAGGATAAATTAAGAGGAACAGGTGTGGCGCTGGTTACGCCTTTTACTAAAGAACAGGAAGTAGACTACGATGCCCTGCACAAGCTGCTGGATTTCGTGCTGAATGGCGGCGTAGATTACCTGGTGATCAACGGCACCACGGCGGAGTCGGTAACAACGACAGATGAGGAGCGAACTACCATCCTGCAGAAGATTAAAGCACACGTAAACGGGCGGGTGCCGCTGGTATACGGCATTGGTGGTAACAACACGCAGCAGGTTATCGCTACCATCAAGCAAACCGATTTAGAAGGCATCACAGCCATACTTTCCGTTAGTCCATACTATAACAAACCTTCGCAGCAGGGCATTTACCAGCATTTTGTGCAGGTGGCCGATGCCGCACCGGTGCCGGTTATACTTTACAACGTGCCGGGCCGCACCGGCAGCAATATGGCAGGTGAGACAACGGTAAAGCTGGCCTCGCATGATAACATTGTGGCTATAAAGGAGGCATCGGGCAACCTGGAGCAGTGCATGTATATTGCCAAACACAAGCCGGAGGATTTCCTGCTCATCAGCGGCGACGACCTGCTGACTGTGCCAATGACGAGCTTTGGCGCGGTGGGAGTTATTTCTGTACTGGCAAACGCCTTCCCGGGCAAGTTCAGCAACATGGTTCGCCAGGCTCTGGACGGCAACTACAAAGAGGCTTCCGAGCTGCTGCTTAACTTTGTGGACATCAACCCGCTGATGTATGAGGAGAGCAACCCGGTTGGCGTTAAGGCCGTGCTGGAGCGTTTCGGAGTTTGCACCTCGCAGGTAAGACTGCCTCTTGTTGAGGCCTCTGCCGGACTAAAGGACAGGTTATTTAAATTGCTCTAACCCGCATTTAAAGTATAGAAAGTATAAAGGCAGCCAAAGTTGGCTGCCTTTATACTTTCTATACTTCTGAGTTCATTTCTTTTTTGGTTTGGTTGAATCGTGCTTTCCCTCCGTTCTAACCAAAGCCAGTTCCATACTTGGGGGCTGACAAATTCTTATTCATTGAAAACCCCAAACACCCTCGCTCGCCACCAAGATCCTTACAGCATGACAAAAAGGTGGAATGCGTGAAAGTAGGGAAGCATATTCCTATTCCGGGCAGTTATAAGTATAGCTTCTCTTCTCCACGCGGCCACCGGCATAGGTTATCTCGGCAGATTCCGGGAAGCCATTCTTGTTGGTCTTGTAGGTAGCATTGTAGGCTACATTTACTGCAACGGTATCGTTGGCTACGGCATTAAACTCAGTGATAGCGTTCAGGCTCGGGTAATTAATGCCTGGCCTGCGGTGCAGGTACACCGGCACGGCTGATAGTGGTGTGAAGATGCTGTCATTCTCTACAATCTTTGCCGTGTAGAGCGTGGCGCGGTTACTTCCTCTTACTGTCACTGTAACCGTACTATCCCGCACGTAAGCCTGCGTTATGCCCCCGTTATCCTGCTCAGTGTTGTTCAGGTACAGGTAGTCCGTAGCAGAGGTCAGGCGGCCGAGGTTGTCGTAGGACGCCTTGAACGAGGCCAGGCGATGTATCACGTCCAGGCCGGGCACCCGCTGCAGCACCACGTACCGCGACAGCCGCCCCTGCGGATTATAGCTGTAGTCGGTGTAGGAAACCTCCTCCCCTTCCGGTGTGAGCAGGCGTTCCATCGCCAGTTTTCCGCCAGACGTATACGTATAGGTCCGCACCTCTGTCAGTACCTCCCCGTTCAGGTGATCCGTTTGGACAACCTGGTTCAGCTCGTTGTAAGTATAGCGGATGGTAGAGGTCGTGTCGCCGGCTTCATTGGAGATGGTTTGCTCCTGCAGGTAACACAGGCGCTGCGGCCCCGCATTCGGTCTTGTGATGGGGGTTGGCTCGTCGTCGGTGGCGCAGGCTCCCAGCAGCAACAGTCCCAGCAAGGGGGCAAGCAGTCTTTTCTTCATACGTGTCATCCTAATAATATACGAAGATACGGTTTCAGGCGCTTTTATACTATGCGACACTCCAACGAATCTTTGTTCTGCTGAAAGTATAAACCGGTAAGTATGCTTTGAAGACTGAAGGCCTCAATTTCAGCAGTAACATCGCCTGCATATACTTTAAAGTACATTCATGTTTATGGCGCAGGACTAAGTTATACCAGAGAGTGTCCCCTTGAGGACAAGTGAGACGAGAGTCAAAACTTGCGACCATGGGACTATAGGGGTGTAAAAGCCAGTGACAAAAGTCTGCCCTTAGTGCAAACACCCCTCCTATACTTTCGGATTTGCAATCCGAAAGTATAGGAACCGCGGATTTGTAATCCGCAGCGGCTATAGCAATCACCACAAAGGCGGATTACAAATCCGCTTCTAAAAAAGCTCCGGATTGCAAATCCGGAGCAGCAGAAATGACGCGTACACGCCCGTCCCACGGCAATACCTATACCTCGTCCGTGTAGCGGTCTTTGATGTCTACGTTGGCAATCTCGGTGAGTAGCCCGGCAATGTTCTGGGCGGCGGCTTCTAAAAAGGCTTTGCCTTTCTCGGCGGTAGCTGCTTTGGGGTTGCCTACGCCGGTATCCTCCGTTACCATCGACCAGATTCGCTCCGACCAGGCCCAGCCCTCGCGTATGCCCTTAATGCGCGACTTACGCTCCGTGCCCTCTCCGGCTTCCTCCAGCGGCAGTACCAAATCAGGGCGCAGGTGCAGCAGCAGGCTGGTTTCCATCTCATCGGCATGGTCCCCGGGAACGTCGAAAAACTTTTTACGGTCGGCAGCCTGTATCCAGAAGCAGCTTACCAGGAACATTTCGGGGTAACGCAGGCCCAGTTCACGCAGCATCGGCTTGAAATCGTTGCCGCCGTGGCTGTTGAGCACCAGCATCTTCTTAATGCCCTGCCGGTTCAGCACGGCCACAATATCGTCCAGTATGGCCAGCTGGGTGCTGGGGTTCAGGTTGATGTCCAGTTTAATGTCGGCCTGGCCGGTGTTCACGCCAAAAGGTATAGCGGGAAGCACCATCACCTTAGTGCCGTTCTCCCAGGCTATTTTGGCGGAGGCAGCGGCAATGGCTTCGGCCTCTATCACATCGGTGGCGTAGGGCAGGTGGTAATTATGGGCCTCGGTGGCTCCCCATGGCAACACAGCCAGGTCCACCTGCTGATCTTTCAGGGCCTTCCAGTTTGTTTCGGCAAGAATGTATGGTCTCATGATACGTTTTTATACTTTGGTTAACACCGCCCGCACGGGCATAAGGTACTAAGATAAGAAAAACATACAGGGGGCGCTTTATATTGTGTTGCTAATTTTACTAATTTACGTCCGCAGAAAAAGGTACAGAAAAACACAAGCCCTATCGCACATGATCTTACATCATAACGGACTGATAAAGCTTGAGTATAGCCCTGCAACAGACATTTTGCAGGTAAATTACCCCGATTTGTACAGCTACCAGCTGACGGAGGTGCGCCACTGCCTCTCCATCATGGTGGAAACCATCCGAAATTACGACGTGAAACGGCTGCTGCTCGATGCCAGCGTTACCAGCATCCACATCACAGACGAGGAAAACAGCGAGCTAAACCTGAACCTGGCCCGGGAGCTCTCCAAAACACGCCTGCAAAAGGTGGCCCGCATTCACCCGCTCAGCCCGGTACGCGAAAGTATAGCCCAGAAAAACATCGAGAAGATTTTCCTGTCAGGCATGGTGCCCTACGAGCTCAGAACGTTCAGCCATCGCACGGAGGCGCTGGCCTGGCTCCTGAACTAAACTCCCCGCAACGGCAGACCTGAAAATTTGAAAGAAATGACGAATGTCAGTTCTTCGTGATTATTTTATCCGGACTTTTGCGGGGTTATGCAGGCATCTACCCCCAACAAAGCGATAATATACTGGCTCCTGAGCGGGGCCCTTCTGATACTGGCCATGGTGGTGATTGGCGGCATTACGCGCCTTACCGGGTCGGGCCTCTCGATTGTGGAGTGGAACCTGATTGGGGGCACGCTGCCGCCCCTGTCCCACGAAGCCTGGCAGGTTGCTTTTGAGAAGTATAAGCAGTTTCCGGAGTACCAGAAGCTGAACAAAGGCATGTCGCTGGAGGGGTTTAAAGCGATCTTTTTCTGGGAATACCTGCACCGCCTGCTGGGCCGCCTGCTAGGGGTGGTGTTTATCGTACCTTTCCTGTACTTCCTGTTCTCCAAAAAGCTGACAAGCTGGCTGTTCCGGAGGCTGCTGTTTATACTTGCCCTGGGCATGGCACAGGGGCTGATGGGCTGGCTGATGGTAAAAAGCGGCCTGGTAGATAACCCGCACGTGAGCCACTTCCGGCTGGCGGCGCACCTGGCGCTGGCGCTGGCGCTTATTGGTCTCATCCTCTGGACCGTAGCTGACCTGGTCACTATCCGCAGGCAGGGAACACGCAGGAGCAGCTTGTACCGCCCGGCCTTGCTGGTGCTAGGGCTTATCCTCGTGCAAATAATCCTGGGGGCTTTTGTGGCTGGTCTGAAGGCAGGTTTTTCTTATAACACGTACCCGCTCATGGAGGGCGAGTTCTTCCCGGCGCACCTGCACGGCCACCTGGGCAGCCTGCTGCAGGTGCTGGAAAATGGTGTGGCGATGCAGTTTGCTCACCGCTGGACCGCTATCCTGGTGCTGCTGGCAGTGGGCTGGTTCTGGTACCGCGCACGCCATACGGTGCTATTGCCGGGTGCCCATACCCTTTTATCGGTGCTGCTGCTGGTATGCCTGCTACAGGTGGCGTTGGGCATTGTTACGCTGGTGACGGCGGTGCCGGTTAGCCTGGGCGTGCTGCACCAGGTAGTGGCTGTGGTGCTCTTCTCGGCGGCCCTGCTCCTGCTGCACCAGCTGCGCCACAGCGTATCACGCTAGGGCTTTCACTATCAATTTTTACTTTCTACAAGCAGTTCGTCTTCCCGGCTCACGTTTTACAACAGCCTCACAACCAGCCGCCCCGGCAGGAAGTATGTATAGTTTATACTTCCCTGGCTATGACACAGAACGAACAATTACGGCAGCACCTGGTAAAGCTCCTTCGCGGCGGGCAGGCCTATCGACCAATCAACGAGTTGCTGGAGGGCCTCACGCTGCAGGAGGCTGGAAAGAAAGTACACGAATTGCCTTACACCATTTGGCAGCAACTGGAGCACCTGCGCTTTACTCAGCACGACATTCTGGACTTCAGCCGCAACCCCAGCTACCAGGAACCCACCTGGCCCGACGACTACTGGCCCGCACAGGAGGCACCCGACAGCGAGGAACAGCTCCAGCAAAGTATAAAAGCCATTACCCAGGATCTGGAGGAGATGATACAGCTGGTGCAGGACACCAGTAACGACCTGTTCGAGCCCTTTGCGCACGGCCAGGGGCAAACGCTGCTGCGCGAAGCCATGCTGGTAGCCGAGCACAACGCCTACCACCTGGGCCAGATAACGCTGCTGCGCAAGCTGCAGGGCACTCTGAAGTAAGGCAGGCAGGTGTAAAGTTTTAGATGAAGGCGTTTTTCAGGCACCGATTGGTAAGGTTACATTCCTCTCCTCGTAGCCGGGCTACTGGCTGCGCTCTGGTCAGATAACTTTAATAATTTAGGAGGCTGCCATGGTAAGTATCTTTCGGATTGCGGATCCGGAAGATCGGAGGGGTTTTTACCGGATGCTTCTTGTGGCAGGTAAATCACATTATTGGCACCCGTTTTTGCATATTCCCCGCAAGCCGGTACCTGGCAAGTATACCTTTTATGCCGCAACTCTCGTAAAACAAAGTATAAGTTACAGCGGGCGGGCAGCCTGGATTGTACTTATACATGTTTAATTAAAGAAACCAACTATGAAAAAGATAATGCTGGCAGGTGTAGTAGCCATGGCATCTATGAGCCTGGTAGCCTGCGATAGAACCGATAGAACAACCAACATGGAGGCTAAGGATGATAACAAAGTGGTGGTAGACCGCGACTCCGTGGCAACAGAGTATGAAGTAACCGAGACCGTGGTAGAGTATGACACCACCACCAGAAAGAAAACGGTGGATGCTGATGCCGAACGCGACATCGACAGAGACCGGGACAGAGACAGAGATTAGTAAGGTCTAAGTAACTATACTCCAACCAAAAGCGCCTGCTCATTTTCTGAGCAGGCGCTTTTGCTTGGGGGCTATACTTTTCAGTTGATTACCGGCTTAAAATTCTTTCTCTATAGCACTGGATGAAAGCGCTGTAGTGCCGGGTCCAAGCATCCCTGGCCCGAAAATTAACCCCTCCCCAACCCTCCCCCTAAAAACAGGGGAGGGAGTTCTGCTACCCCTATTGTCATCTCGAGCAGGGCGAGAGCTCTATCGGGAATTCTAGTTATATCTCTCACGAGGGTCGAGATGACAGCAAGGGCGGAAGTTCCTTGTCTCCGGCAAGCAAGTCCCAGCAGTACCGGGTCCAACCACCCCTGGCCCCTCCTTAGCCAAGGAGGGGAGCCTGTAGTAGCTTTGGCTAAAGTATAAGTTTTATTGTTGCTGCAATAGCGCGGACAGGTCGCGACCTGTCCCTACAGTGTATAAATCCAGCACACCATTACACCCCTATTGAGCTTTGCTCGCAAGTTTCAAACTCGCGTTCTCACTTGTCCTCAAGGGGACAGTCTATACTTTCTACTTTTCTGTCATCTCGAACGAAGTGAGAGATCTATCAGGAATTCTGTTTAGATCTCTCCCAAAGGTCGAGATGACAGCAGGGGCAGCGGCTCTCACACTTACTCCCTTCTATTGTCTCTATAGGCGATTAACATCCCCCTACCCCCTTCAAAGGGGGACTTTGGCTGAAGCTCCGTCAGCAGCGGCTATCGACCTTATCCCAGCCTTTGGGTTGAGCGCCTTGTAGATTTCTGGTGCCGCCTTAGCGGCATTGCGACCGAAGGGTAGCAAAAGAAATGTACACAGCGCGATGCCCTTATCGAGGGCCCCTACCCCCAAGGCGAGGCCTCCCGGCCTTGAGGGAGCCAAAGCCAGAGATGCAACAGTAGCTGATGTAAGTCTGGAGGATGACCAGAAGCTAGAAAGGATAGCCTGCTTCAAGTGGAAGGAAGCAGGGGCTATGGGAAGTATGGCTAAAGTATAAAGGATGGCCTACGCGGACTCGGAAGTCCGCAGCAGAGTGGTTCCGGACAAGGATGTCCGGAACAGCAGAAAGTATAAACTGTAGTATAAAAGTATAGCAGCCGTATAAAGTATGGCTTTTCAAGCCAGTCGGATTGCAAAGCCAACTCCCTTCCTCCTGAAAACCCTGATCCGGACAAGTATAAACCTGGTAAACCCAAAAGCGCCTGCTCAGACAAAGAGCAGGCGCTTTTGGGTGGTTGTACTTGCCTTACTTCGAGGCGATATGGTGGAGCGAGTCGCGGATTTCGGTGAGCAGCACTTCCTCCTTGGTAGGGGCTGGCGGCACAGACGGAGCCGCTGCTTTCTGGCGCTTCAGGCTGTTAATGCCCTTCACGATGAGGAAGATGATGAAGGCCAGGATAAGGAAATTGAGGAGCACCGTGATAAAGTTACCGTAGGCAAACACGGCTCCTATCTTGCGGGCCTCCTCCAGGGCAAGCCCGGTAGGCACCTCGCTGGAGAGGGGCACATAGAGGTTGGAGAAGTCCATGTTGCCGACTGCCTTGCCCACTACCGGCATTACCAGGTCGTTTACAACGGAGTTTACAATGCCCGTGAAGGCACCGCCGATGATGATACCGATGGCCAGGTCCATCACGTTGCCGCGCATGGCAAACTCCTTAAATTCTTTCATCATTCCCATAAAGGTCGCTTTTTGTTGTGATTGATAAAACCGGGTGCAAACTGCTAAAAGCCTGGCTGCAAGGGCTTATACGCAATTTTTATATAGCAATATACTGTTTTTTGCTCATTTGCAAGCACCTCTGGCCCTTTTTTAAGCCTCCTGCCCACACAAAAGGAAAGCGGGATTTTTGCCGCAGCGGTACAAGGCGCAGCGCCAAACTATTACACTTTTCTTATATGCGCGTAGAATAAAAAAGGGATTAAATGACGAAAATCATTTTATAAAACTGTGAAAAAATAAAATTTTGTCTTCCAGTTAATAAACCCTGAACCGATTGATATGAAGCGAAAGGCTGTTGCATAGGTACTAGGGCTGGAGATGTGCCCTACAGAAGCTAAAGAAATGTTCCGTAATGCGTATATCTATCTGCTCCAGAGCGATACGCAAAGTCTTATGCAGACACTCGACTACAGAGAGACCCTGTACACAACCGACAGGACAACGGAAAAATACCTGATATTTAAATTTATACTGGAGTTGCTGCTCCACCAAAACCCCAGGCAGCTAGTGAGGCTATGCCCGACGCACCAGTATAGCCTTAGCTGCAGCAGGCACACCACATCTGCTGCCTCGCCACTAACTAACTAGCTTGTTGGGGTGCCCTAGGCTGCCAGCAGCCAGTTAAGGGCGTCGTTTTTGTGCGCGAAGTCGCGGAGCTCGCAGGGCAGGTGCAGCTGGGCCGCGAACTCGGGTGTGCTGCGGCCGCCCAGGGGCTGGAAAAGCTCGGGGGCCAGCACGCTGGCAATGCGCGTTAGCCTGCTCTGGCGCAGTATTTTCTCGGTGCGGTTGGCTATCCAAACCTGGTCCTCCAGGCAGGGCACTATCATGCGGCTGTAGTCGGCAAGCACAAGCTCGGCGTTGTTGTCCAGGATAAACTGGCAGACATACAGGCTGTATTGCCGGAGCGTGTCGCAGGGCACTACGCCGCGCCACTCGGTGCACACCAGTTTATCATCGACATAGTATCGCAGCGAAAAATGCTGCTCCTGGAGAGCGGTTTGGTATTGGCGATCACTGAGTACGGTGGCTGGCATAGTCGTTCATTTAAGTATATTTACGCAACAAGCGCACCAATGATGTATTAATTCAATATTAATTGTGACTTTTTTAGTTAATTTACACTAATTCCCGGATTTTTTACGTGAACGTCCAATTTAGAGGACTGAAAGATGGGGTTTTGAGGTGGAAAAGGCACAGCGGCTGCCTGCGGGCGCCCTGTTTCAGGTCAATTTTTCACGATTTCACACCTCTTATACTTATATAAATTCTTTATTAAGTATAGTAAAATTGTGTTTATACCTTGCATCGGACTTATATACGTAGTGCAGGGCATTTATACTTAGAAATTTTTAGCTTGCGGTTCTCCCTCCCCTGCCGGTTTCGGTGGCGATGTATGGAAGCGGGCCAGCGGCTGCCGCGCCAGCAGGTAGCGGGAATGAACGCCCGCGCCATTGGGTTTCGGGCCGGTTGGGCGTGCAGAAACAGGAAGTATAACGTATAACATTTCTGGTTTTAGCGCTCCCGGATGCTGAACCCGGAAGCGCCGGGACATCATTTTTCCTGGTTCTGGAAGGTTGGGGCAAGCGCATAGGCCTCGCGGGGAAGGCTGAAGCCGGGGTCTACCAGCAGCACTTCCTCGTAGGTGAGGTTGTAGAGGCGGTACACCAGCACATCCACCTCCGCCTCCAGCCCCGACGTATCGGCAGCGGCATCGGCTTGTTTTATACTTAAAATCTGCTCCACCAGCTGTGTTATACTTGCTCTCGTTTCCTCGTCAGGCGTGGCGATGGGGAGTTGAACCATATATTGTCGCTTCCATCTTAAAAACCCGCCTCTGATTTGGGAGCTTATACTTTCGAAATAAAAAAGTAGCAGTCTTGAGTTCAGAAGAGAGAGCAAGTATAAATCATCGTTGCCAAGTATATATGCAGTTGTATCAAAATACCCCCCAATGGAATCTAAAGTGAAGTGATTAATTTGAGCAATCTCAGCAAATGCAATCTTGGGAACTTCAAATTCATTATAGTATACGCAGGACCTTAACTCCCACCAATAATTACCTTTGTCCGCTCTTTTTTTAGCTTTCTCAGCAAAAGGAGCCAGATATGCAGCCACGGAAGTATAATTCTCCTGCAGCCACAGCCATGCCATCTCCTCATTTATACTTCCAGCCTTTTCTTTTGTAAATCCTGCCGGGAAAAGTATAAGATGTTTATCCGACTTCGGCGGCTGGTACCGCTTCACATCGCGGCCAGCCAGAAAAGGTTTGATGATTTCGGCACTGCGCGGGTCTTCCAGTATGAGCCGGTCTTTGGTGGCTTCATCAATCACAAAAGCCTCGTTTAAGCCTGTGAGAACACCACGGTAGATTTTGCCCTCCACGTACTCGCCCAGCGGCGTGCCGGTGTTTTTAAGTTTCTGTAGCAGTTGCTGTGCGGTGCTGTCGGAGAGTGTCCAGCCGGAGCCGGGCAGCAGGTCGGCCTGCACGGCATACTTGTGCTGCTGCACGTAGCTTTCCAGCCCCTGCTCATACTTCAGCGTGTTTATACTTACCGCCTCAAACGTATAACCTGCTACTGGTTTATACTTTGCCACGGCCAGAATAAGCGGGTAGGTGGTGGCTTCCTCAAACACTGGCAAATCGCCGAAGTCCAGCAGCTGCTCCAGTTTATACTTTTGCAGCCAGGCCCGCAGCGCCTGCCCGTAGCCGGCGCGCATCCACTTGTTGGGAAGTATGTAGCTGAACTGGCCGCCCTCGCGCAGCAGCTCTATGCCGCGCTCCACAAAGTATACATACAGGTCGGCGGTGCCGGCGTAGGTGCTGAAAGCTTTCTGCAAGTATACTTTAAAGCTGCCCAGCTCCTCCTGGCGTATGTAGGGCGGGTTGCCCAGCACCACATCGAAGCCGTTATACTTGCCTTCCTCGTCCAGCACCTCCGGAAACTCGAAGCGCCACTCAAAGGCCCCCTCGTATACTTTGTTTTCCTCGATGGCCTGGCGCTCGTCTTCCAGCTTTTGCAGTTGCTTCTGCTTTTGCTGCAGCAGTTTCTTGTCTACTTTGGAGGCCCCGAACAGGTCGGGGTTCTGCATCACCTGTATCTGCCCGCGCAGCTCGGCCATTTTGCGGCGCAGCGGGTCGTTGTTGGCCAGGGTGGTTTTAAAGCCCTGCTTTATCTCCTCCAGGAAAGCCTCCAGCTGTTTTTTGTCTTGCTTGGAGTTGGTGTGCTTATACTTTAACACGGCCTCGCGGTAGGCCTGCAAACTATGGCCCTTGCGCCCGAACGCCTCTTTCAAATCGGCCGAGAGCGGGTAGCGGCTCAGCAGCGAGTTGCCCTGCTTTATGTTGATGTCGATGTTGGGCAGCGTCTGGAGTTGGGTGAATTTGTCAGCATCAGGATTTTCAGAATTAGAGGATACCCAGGATGCCGTAGGTGAAGGATTTTCAGATTTTGAAGAATCGTTTTGCGAAGAAATCCTGCCCGTCTTTGAATCCTGTAAATCCTGATGCTGATAATAGGCGTTCTTGAGCAGCTCTATCCAGAGGCGCAGGCGGCAAATCTTTACCGAATTGGGGTTGATGTCCACTCCGAACAGGCAGTTCTCGATGATGGTTTGCTTCTCGTGGAAGAGGGCCTCCTGCAGCTCCTGCACCTGCGGGTTTATACTCCGGCGGCCGTCGGGGTGCTCGGTTACGGTATAGCTGAACGGCTCGCCGTAGTGGTCGGTCACAATCAGCTCGTCGTTCTGCACCTCTATGCTTCCGTAGTGCAGCGGCCTGCCCTGGCGGTTGGTTAAAATCCGGAGCTCATGCTTTATCACAATCAGCTCGTTCAGGGCGCTCACCAGGTAATGCCCCGAGCCCACGGCCGGGTCGCAGATGCGCAGGCTGTTCAGCAACTGGTTATACTCCTTTATACTTTCCAAAGTATAGTTCTGGTGGATGCGGAGCTGCAGGGATTCGAAGCCGTGTCCGGACGAGCTGGTGTCGATGTTCCAGCCATACCTTTCGGAGAAGCGCTGCACAACCGCCCGCCGGATGGCCTCGCGGCTCATGTACATGGTAATAAAGCCGGGCGTATAGAAGGAGCCGTCGCGGTAGCCGTTTATCTTCTCAAAAATGAGCCCCAGCACCGAGGCCGTTATCAGTGTTTTGTTTTCCTCCTGTATCTCCTCCCTGCCCTCGGCCCCGAAGTCGTAGCTGCCCAAAAAGCGCAGCAGGTACTCCAGCGTGTGCAGCTCGGGGTGTTTGCCTACAAAATCCTTGCCCTGGGTGCGGCGAAAAACCGTTTGCGGGTAGAGCGGCAGCAGGCTGCGGTCTTTGAGGTTGGAGATGCGCAGCGTGCGTTTCTCCAGCGCCGTGGTCTCGAAGAGCGAGGAGTTGAGGTACGGGATGTGGCTATACTTTTGCTTGACGGTGGCGCTGCGTTTTTCGGGCCGCTCGGCCAGCACATCAAAAAACAGCTCGTTCAGGTCGTCGAACTCGCGCAGGTTGGCCGGGCTCATAAAGCCATACTTCTTGTCGCCGTGGTGGTAGCCGATGAGCTGCGCCTCCAGCAGTTTGAGGAACAGGATGCGGTTTACCCAGGTGATGCACAGCTCCAGGGCCACGTTAAAGAGCTGCTCCTCGCGGGTGCTGCCGTAGCTGTTGGGTTTGTCGAGGCCCGAGATCAGGTCTTCGGAGCGCAGTTTCTGGTAAGCCGCCTCCAGCAGCGAGCCGGGGTTGGGTTTGGCTTTCCGCCGGATGAGTTTGCGGCCTCCCTCCTTCACTTCCTCCAGCCCGATGATGTGCAGCAGCTCCAGGTAAAAGTCGCGGTCCAGGGAGTTGGCATCGTTGGCGAAGGGCTCTTTGAGCAGGTGCGCCGGCGAGAGCAACTTGTAGAGGGCCACCAGCTTCACATCGTCTTTGGGGTCTTTGTTGCGCAGCGGCTTTTCGTAGTCCTTCAGGTTAAAGTAAGTATAACTTATACTTTCGGAGAGCTTCTCCAGGTAGGGCGCGGCAATCTCCTTGTAGAAAAAATCGGTGCTGCCGCTGGCCTTGCGCCCGGCGGCCCAGTCGGTAAAGTCCTTCTTCAGCTGGGCATTTCTAAAAAACAGGCGGTCGAACTCCAGGGCATCAAACACAAACCACTCGTGCACGCTGGTTACGATGAGGTGGCGCAGGTCGTGGTTGTGGTGCTGCAGGCGCTCGCGCAGGTAGTAGAGCAGCAGCTCGTGGGTGGCTTTGTAGTTGAGGTTGCCGGTGGTGGGCATGTCGGCCTTGTTGGTGGGCCGCTTTACCTCCAGCAGCACCCCGGCGTTGCTCTTGGTGGTGTTGCCGGTATGGATCACCAGGTCAGTTTTGCCTTTGGTGTTCACCCCATACTTATCATAAAAGGTCAACCGCAGAAAGTCGCGCAGGTGGTTTTTGGCGTGCTCTTCGGTTTCGTGCAGGTTGATGCTGTCCAGCAGCCCTGTGAGCGCCAGTTTAAATCGTTCGATCTCAGTTCGGCTTGTTTTCAGTCGCAGGTAAGCCTTGTTCAGCGCCTGTTTCGGGCGGAGGGTGTTGTGCTGCAGCATGGGTCGGGGTTGCCTTTGTTTTCTACAGCAAGATAGGGAAAGTTTGGAAGTTAGAAAGTTGGGAAGCTGGGAAGTTTGGGAGTTAGAGAGTTGGGGAGTTGAGGAGTTGAGGAGTTGGGGAGTTGAGGAGTTGAGGAGTTGGGGAGACGCAATACGTTGCGTTTTAGGGGGCCGCTGCTCTTCCGGATTTGCAATCCGGAAGTATGGTAGCCGCGGATTTGTAACCCGCAAGTGCAGTAGCAGCGGCTAATAGCAAGTATGCGTATGACACATCCCGGTGTTGTTCCGGGCACCAGATCCCACAAGCCGCCTCCCGGAAAAACTGGGTATCATTTCGATAGCCATGGCCTTCGCTATGCAACAAGTATGAACTGTCCCCTTGAGGATAAGCGAGAACGCGAGTTCGAGGCTTGCGAGCTGCGCTCAAAGGGGTGTAATCGGCTGCTGAGTTTAACCTGTGTAGGGACAGGTCGCGACCTGTCCGCGCAAGGACAGCAACGACGAAGCTTATACTTTTGCCAAAGTAATCACAGATTCCCCGCCTTAGACTACCGAGAACGCGAGTTCGAAGGTAGCGAGCGCAGCTCTTAGGGGTGGGTTTATACTTTGCCCGGGGCAGGTCGTGCCCTGTCTGCGCGAGGAAAATGGCTATGAAATTTATACTTCAACCAAAGTCCCCTCCTTGTCTTTATTGAAGGCCCTTACCCTCAGAAAGGGATGAAGGATAGCTGGCCCCGACAAAAACGACGGCGCTTACACTACTGACAAAAAAAGAAGCGACAACGGCTATTTGTCGCTTCACTGCTAAACGCTCAAAAATACCAGCTACAACCGGGTTTACATCGCGTTTATCTCGTCAATCAGTCGGTCTTTGGCTTCGCGCCTTACTTCGTTTTCCAGGCTCAGCGTGTCGATCCGTGCTTTCGTAGAGTCGAAATCAATTCCGGTGTGATTTTTAAACTCTTCTTTCGCAATATCCTTGGCCACATCGGTCAGTCTTCCCTGGGCTTGCTCGCAGGATGTAAAAAATGCCAATCCGGTAACTGCTAAAAGTAATTTCTTCATGCTTTGGGTATGGTACAGGGTGAGGGGTAGTTAATCCGTTGTTATAACTCCGGAGGTGCTGTTTATAGTGTGTCGTCAAAGCAAAACCAGTTTTCTTCCCACATGTTTTCAGTATCTGAAAAAAACTCCCAAACATGTAAAGTTTGTACTGTTATACTTCAGCCGCAGCTTTTATACCAGTCTGAATCAGGTTTTCAGGATGAAGGGATAAGCGGATTTTATACTTTAATGATACATTATATTTTCCCTCTACGGCTGTTAAAAGCTGCTGCAGGCTTCCCAGTCCGCATAAGTTATAGGTTATACTTGCCGGTTTATACCCTCGTAGCCACGGCCTCTCGCTGTTCCGGACATCTTTATTTGGAACTAATGCTGCTGCGGACTTCAGAGTCGGCGTAGGCTATACTTTATACTTCAGTTTATACTTGATAATTGTCTGGCGCAAGTCTTCAGAATTGTATCCTATTATGGTGTCAAGTTTGTAACTTGACTGGCTTGAAAAGCCATACTTCTAATCTTGCTCCAGCTATACTTTTATACTTGCTGGTTATACTTTCCTAGCCACGGCTTCCCGCAACCTGAACCAAGCTATCTTTTCTAGCTATCGTTCCTCCTCCAGACTTACAAAAGCTAACGTTGCACCTCTAGCCTTGGAGCTCTCAAGCCCGAGAGGGCTCGCCTTCGGGCATCGCGCTGCTTTCGCTTCCTGCCCTCGTGCCTCGGGCTGCCTCGCTGTCGCTCGTCACCGGAACCTCTCGAGGCGCTCAACCCAAAGGCTGGGAATCATTCGATAGCCGCTGCTATTACTACTGTCCCCTTGAGGGGACCATAGGGGTGTTAATCGCCCGTAGAGACAATAGAAGGGAGTAAGTGTGAGTGCCGCTGCCCCTGCTGTCATCTCGACCTTCGGGAAAGTTCTGTTTAGAATCCCCGATAGATCTCTCACAGCTACGCTGGCTCTCTTCGGCTCCCGCCTCGAGAGTACTCGAGATGACAGGAGAAGGTGGCAAGTATAATTCCCTTCCTCTGAGGGCAAGGGGTGGGTTTATACGCTGTAGGGACAGGTCGCGACCTGTCCGTGCAAGGACGCTGGCAACGAAGCTTATACTTCAGAAACAGTAAAAACAGGCTCCCCTCCTTGGCTAAGGAGGGGCCAGGGGTGGTTGGGCCCGGGACTGCAGAACTCCCTCCCCTGTTCTTAGGGGAGGGCTGGGGTGGGGTTAACTTTCGGGCCAGGGGTGGTTAGATCCGACAAAGCAAAACTCTCTTCCCGCTCAACTCACCGCCACTATCCCAAGAAAACAGGTAACTTGCAGTACCAAAGAAAGGTAAAACAACCTAACAGCAAAGACACAAAATACTGCACCGCTACAACTTTCTAACTCTCTAACTTTAGAACATGCTTAAAATCGGCCTCCTCTCCGACACCCACTCCTACCTCGACGACCAGATCATGCGCCTGCTCTCCGACCGCGACGAAATCTGGCATGCCGGTGATTTTGGAAGTATGGAAGTATCGGACAGGCTGCAGGAACTGGCGCCGCTGCGGGGCGTGTACGGCAATATCGACGATGCTGCTATCCGGCTGGTGCACCCCAAGGTAAACCGGTTTATGGCAGAAGGGCTGGACGTAATGATGACGCATATTGGCGGCTACCCCGGCAAGTACCACCCCGACGTGCGCCAGAGTATAAAACTAAACCCGCCGCAGCTCTACATCACCGGGCACTCGCACATCCTCAAAATCATGACAGACAAGAGCCTGAACAACCTGCTGCACATAAACCCGGGCGCGGCGGGCAGGCACGGCTTCCATAATATCCGGACGATGGTGAAGTTAAGTATAAACGAGGGCAAGGTGCAGGACCTGCAGGTGCTGGAACTGGGCAAGCGGGCATAAAAAAAGTGTGTCTGCGCAGGCAAACACACTTGATGTCTTGTTTAGTAAGCCGCCGCCATTCGCTAAACAGCAGCGGCAGCAGATGGGCTTACTTTCGCGAAAATAAGGGACTACTCGGCAGCGGTTTCTTCAGCAGCAGGCTTGCTCTTTTTAGGAGCCTCACCGAATTGCTCTTTCAGCGCGTCTACGTCTACGTTTTTGATAACAGGCGTCAGCAGCAGTTGCTTGATCTTAGCTACCTTGTTGTTAGCTCTTGCCTTATTCTTGCGATCTTTTCTTTTTAGTCTAGTAACTCCCATCGTTGCAATGTTTTTATTTGAGGGGCAAAAGTAAGTTATTATTTTTACAAAATAAAATTTTTTCAGAAAGCATATTCATGAGCCAAAAGATAGATCTCCGCTCCGACACCGTAACCAGGCCAACCCCGGCCATGCTGCAGGCCATGTTTGCCGCCCCTGTTGGCGACGATGTATACGGCGAGGACCCGACCGTGAACGCCCTGGAGGAGAAAGCCGCTGCGATGTTTGGCATGGAGGCTGGCCTCTTCTGCCCTTCCGGCACCATGACCAACCAGATTGCCATCAAAGTGCACACCGCCCCGCTCACCGAGGTAATCTGCGACATCACGGCGCACATCCACCAGTACGAGGGCGGGGGCATCGCCTTTAACTCAGGAGCCTCCACAGCCCTGGTGCATGGCGAGCGTGGCAAAATGACGCCGCAGCAGGTAGAGGCCAATATCCGCCCACTCGACAACATCCACTTCCCCGAGACAAGGCTGGTGGCCCTGGAGAACAGCTGCAACAAAGGCGGCGGCTCGTTTTATTCTTTGGCGGAGATTGCTGCTATATCTGAAGTATGCAAGCGCCATAACCTGGCCCTGCACCTGGACGGCGCCCGCGTCTTCAACGCCCTCGCTGCCTCCGGCGACGCGGCCCAGGACTACGGCTTATACTTCGACAGCATTTCGGTTTGCCTCTCCAAGGGACTTGGTGCCCCGGTAGGCTCCGTGCTGCTCGGCTCCCGCGACTTTATTAAACGAGCCCGAAGGGTGCGCAAGGTGTTTGGCGGAGGTATGCGCCAGGCCGGTTATCTGGCGGCAGCCTGCATCTATGCGCTGGACAACCACATCGAGCGCCTGCACGAAGATCACCGCAGGGCCAAGGAACTGGAGCAGGTGCTACTGCAGAGCAACTACGTGGAGAGCGTGATGCCCGTGGAAACCAACATCGTAATCTTTAAGCTGAACGACCGTATGCAGGATGCTGCCTTTGTGCAGGCCCTGGCCAAGCAAAACATACTTGCCTCCAGCTTCGGCCCGCAGATGATCCGCTTTGTGACGCACCTGGATATCACCGAGGAAATGCACCAGCACTTGCTGCAAGCACTGCAGGCGCTGAACCAGGAAAAGGTGGTCGTATAGACGCCCCCATTATAATTTAGCGACTGTCACTTTAAGGGAACAGTCGCTTTAACAAATATGTCTTTTGACGATTCCTCTTTTTTCTTTTGTCAAGCAGTCTTTTGTCCTAAAAAATGAACTCCTCCCACCCCTCTCCTGAAATACTGGCTGCTTTTGCCGCTGATCCGATTATTTGTGAGATCATCCGGAGCGGCCGGCCCCTGCCCTCCTCCCGCTCCGAGGATGTATACTTTAAACTGCTCAGCTCTATTGTGTCGCAGCAGCTGAGCACAAAGGTGGCGGCGGTTATTTTCAGGCGTTTTCAGGAGCTGTTTCCGGAGGAGTACCCGCACCCGGAGCTGGTGCTGGCGGCAACCGACGAGATGCTGCGCAGTGCCGGACTGTCGTTTCAGAAGATTGGCTACATACGCAATGTGGCCGTTTTTGCAGCAGCGGGAAACCTGGAGCACGCCACCATCGACGCCATGGAAGACGAGGAACTGATCCTGCACCTGACGCAGATAAAAGGCGTCGGCCGCTGGACCGTGGAAATGCTGCTGATGTTTGCCCTCGAGCGCCCTGATGTTTTTCCGGTGGATGATTTGGGAATACAGAATGCCATGAAACGCCACTATGGACTTGATGCCTCCGGCAAGGTCCTGCGCCTGCAGATGCAGCAGATAGCCGAAAACTGGCGCCCCTACCGCACCATCGCCAGCAAATACCTCTGGCAGTCGCTGGACAACATGCCGAAGTAGCCAGAAAGTATAAATTAGCTGTTCTTTTACCTCAGTCTGACAGGTGCATTTAACACTTTTTGTCATCCTGAAAGGATCTTGGTAGCAAGTAGTAAAAGCTTCACCTTCGGGGGTGGAGGCCCTCACTTCCTTCTAGGTTTCTTAGCAGAAGAAAACGTCCTTGCTCAGTTGAGGCAAGTTTATACTTTTGGAGACAAACCGCGCCATAGTGTAAAGTATAACCTTACGCTGCGGCCGCTTTCTTCTCCTTTTCCTTCGCCACGCGCTGTAGCATCTTCAGCACCAGTTCCTCCGTACCGGATAAATACTTCGACTTGGGTTTGGTAGCGTCATGGCGCTTGAGGTAGTTAATCAGCCGGTCCTCCCGGAACAGGTTCACCACCTCCGGATGAATGTAGTACTTGCTGCACACGGTGGGGGTATTGCCTAATCCCTTCGCCACATCCCTGATGGCCTCTTTGATAGCTTTCTCCTTTTCCAACTCCGGCTGCTCGTCCAGTACGTTCTCCAGGCACTCCACCATACGCACGGTGCCGCCCCAGGTGCGGAAGTCTTTGGCAGAGAAATCGTGCTCCGTTGCCTCACGCAGGTACTCATTCACATCCCCCGACTCCAGCGTCTGCCGCTCGCCGTTCTCGTCGTAGTACTGAAACAAGTCGTAGCCCGGGATGTCTCTGCACTGTTTCACCAGTCGGGCCAGTCGCCGGTCTTTCAGATCTACCTCCTGTGCCACCCCCTTCTTCCCTACAAAGGAAAACCGGATGCTGCTGCCCTCCACTTTCACATGCTTGTCGCGCAGGGTAGTAAGACCGTAAGAATTATTTGATTTGGCGTAACTGCGGTTGCCGACCCGTATCAGCGCGTTGTCCATGATGGTGAGCACCAGGGCTGTTACTTTGCGCCTGTCCAGGTGCCGCGAGTTGATATCCTCCTGCAGGCGCTGGCGCAGTTTCGGCAATGCATGCCCAAACTCGATCATGCGTCCGAACTTGGTGAGACTACGTGCCTGCTGCCACTGCGGATGGTAGATGTACTGCTTACGGCCCTTGGTGTCACGTCCAGTGGCCTGCAGGTGCCCCTTCGGTTGTTTGCAGATCCATACTTCGGTCCAGGCCGGTGGAATTACCAGCGCCTGCAGCCTTGCCAGCACCTTCTCATCCGTCACTTTCTCCCCGTTTTCATCCAGGAAGTAAAAACCCTTTCCGGCCTTTTTGCGGGTGAAGCCCGGCTTCTCATCAGAGGTATAGCGCAAACCAGCCCAAGCCGCCGATTTACCCGGGTCGGCATATAATTCGTGAATTTCCTTCTTCGTCATCGTCAGAGGCCTCTAAACTTCCCGCCTCAGGCATTCATACTTTAGTTAGGGGCAAAAGTTGTGTGAGGGATTTAATAAGGATAACTCGCGGAGTTTAGAGGTACTGTGAGCGTCTGGCTGCGGTGCCGGGTCCAACCACCCCTAGCCCCTCCTTGTCTAAGGCGGGGAGTTTGATATTACTCTAGCTGAAGTATGTGTCCCATAGCCTCAGTTCTTGGGTGGACAGGTCGCGACCTGTCCCTACAAGGTATAAACCCACCCCAGCCCCTCCGAGGAGGGGAATTTCTACATGCAATTATCATCCCCCTGCCCCCTTCAAAGGGGGTCTTCGGCTGAAGCTCCGTCAGCAGCAGCTATCGATCTTATCCCAGCCTTTGGGTGGGGGTAGGGGCCCTCGTATAAAGAGCGCCTTCTAGATTTCCGGTGCCGCTGTAGCGGCATTGCGACCGAAGGGTAGCAAAGGAAATGTACACCGCGCGATGCCCTTATCGAGGGCCCCTACCCCCAAGGCGAGGCCTCCCGGCCTAGGAGGGCAGAAAGTATGAAGTGCAACTGTAGGTATGTAAGTCTGGAGGAGGAACGGCAGCTAGTAAGGATAGCTTGCGTCAGGTTGCTGTAAGCAGAGGCTAAGGCACAAGCGGACGCTTGCGCCAGAGAAGTATGAAGTATAGCCAATGTATAAGAATAGCATTTTCGGATTCAGAGGCCCGCAGCAGAAAGGTTTCGGACTAAGGCTATCCGGAACAATGCGAAAGTATAAACTAACGAACCCCCGATAACTTTTATACTTTCCCAATCTCCCGTATCTTTACACCCGACACCTATACCTGGAGCGCACCATGCACAAGAACATATCGTACCTGTACGCCTTCTTTGGATTCTTCTTACTGGGCTGCGGCGTGGTGGCTGTGGACCTGGCCGGTGAACAGGCAAACACGGCCCTGATAACCGGAGTGGCGGGTGGCCTGATCGGGCTGACTGCCGGCCACTTCCTGAACAGGGGCAAGCGCTGGGGTTTTATGCTGGGTACCGCCGAGGCCGGCTTGCTGACACTGCTGCTGGGCTGGCGCGCCGCCACGTACTTTACCCGGTTGCTGGGGATGGTGCAGGAGTCACAGGGATCTGATTCAACCGAAACAGCCGGTATGGCTTTCCTCTTAACAACGGCCATGCTCGTGATCTCCCTGCTTACCCTCACCGTTTCCATCATGTTCTCCAAGCAGGTGTTAAGCGAGACAAAATAGCCATTCGTATATAATATTTTCAGAATTCATCTGCTGTTCGCTATATTGTTTACTATACCAAACTCAAACACTATAGCACATGATGAACAAGACCGTGCTGAGCATTCTGCTTACCACCAGTGTGGTGGGCATAGCGGAGGCTCAAACAAAGCTCGTTGAGAAAGTAACCCGTAAGGGCGATGAGCTGGCAATTCCATACTCTAAGTATAAACTTCCCAACGGCCTGACGCTAATTGTCCACGAGGACCATTCCGACCCGGTAGTGCACGTGGATGTGACCTATCACGTGGGTTCAGCCCGTGAAGAGATCGGCAAATCGGGCTTCGCGCATTTTTTTGAGCACATGATGTTCCAGGGCTCCGACAACGTGGCCGACGAGGAACACTTCAAGATAGTTTCTGAATCAGGAGGTACGCTGAACGGCACGACCAACCGCGACCGCACCAATTATTTCCAGACGCTGCCAAACAACCAACTGGAGACGGCCCTGTGGCTGGAGGCAGACCGCATGGGCTTCCTGCTGGATGCCGTAACACAGGAGAAATTTGAGGTGCAGCGCGAAACCGTGAAAAACGAGCGCGGCCAGCGCGTGGACAACCAGCCCTACGGCCTTTCCGGCGAAATGGTGGGCAAGACGCTCTACCCTTACGGTCACCCCTACTCCTGGTCTGTTATCGGCTACATCGATGACCTGAACCGCGTGAACGTAAACGACCTGAAGAACTTCTTCCTGCGCTGGTACGGTCCGAATAACGCTACCCTTACCGTGGGCGGCGACGTGAAACCGGAGGAGGTAGTGAAACTGGTGGAGAAATACTTCGGCTCTATTCCGGCAGGGCCTGCCGTGGAAGACATGAAACCGCAGGTAGCCAAGCTGGACAAAGACCGCTACGTGAGCTACGAGGACAACATCCGCTTCCCGATGCTGCGCATGACGTTCCCTGCACCGGAGTCTGGCCACAAAGATGAGCCGGCGCTGGACGTGCTGGCCGAGATATTGGGGCAGGGCAAGTCTTCGATCCTTTACAAGAATTTTGTAAAAGAGCAGAAAGCCATTCAGGCTTCGGCATTCAACTCCAGTTCGGAGCTGGCCGGTGAGTTTACCTTTACCGTAATGGCTTACCCGAACACTTCCCTGGAGCAGACCGAGCAGCTGCTGCGTGCTTCCATCGCAGAATTTGAAAAGCGCGGCGTAACCGACGAGGACCTGCAGCGCTTCAAGGCCCAGGCCGAGTCGGGCCTGGTGAACCGCATGGCCAGCGTGAGCGGCAAAGTATCGCAGCTGGCTTACTACGAAACCTTCCGCAACAACCCGAATTACCTGCAGGAGGAGATCAAGCGCATCCAATCCATCACCAAGGAGGATGTGCAGCGCGTGTACAACCAGTACATCAAAGGCAAGCCGTCCGTTATCCTGAGCGTAGTGCCGAAAGGCAAGGCCGAGCTGATAGCCAAAGCCGATAACTACACCGTAACCCAGGACGGCTATACCCAAGGACCAGACGAGTACAGCGGCCTGAAGTATACCAAAGCGGTTGACACCTTCGACCGCAGCAAGCGCCCGGGCTCCGGAGAGAACCCGGTGGTGGCGGTGCCGGAATATTACACGGGCAAGTTTAAGAACGGCCTGAAGATGATCGGTACCTACACCAACGAAATTCCGACCGTTACACTGCAGCTTTCCCTGAAAGGCGGTCACCGCCTGTCCGCCAACGATCCGTCCAAAGCCGGTTTGGCCTCTCTGACGGCAGAAATGCTGAACGAGGATACCCAGAACTATACTTCCGAAGAGTTCAGCAACGAGCTCGATAAGCTGGGTAGCTCTATCCGCATCAGCGCGGGCAGCAACGAAACCTACGTAACGGTGCAGGCGCTGAAGAAGAACCTGGATAAAACGCTGGTGCTACTGGAGGAGCGCCTGTTCAGGCCTAAGTTTGCGCCCGATGATTTTGAGCGCCTGAAAAAGCAGCGCTTAGAAGGTATCGCCAACCAGGCCACCCAGCCAACAGCCATTGCCAACAACGTGTACGGCAAGCTCCTGTATGGCGAGGGCAATGTGATGGCCATCCCTACATCCGGCACGGTGGAAACCGTTTCTAACATCACGCTGGAGGATGTTAAGAAGTTCTACAATGACTACTACTCTCCTTCTGTAGCGCAGCTGGTAGTAGTGGGTGATATCACAGAAAAGGAACTGACCGGCAAGCTGAACTTCCTGAAAAAGTGGAAGAAGAAGAACGTGCAGATCCCTGCCGACGTGAAAGCACCGGCTATCGAGAAGACGCGCATTTACCTGGTTGACAAGCCGGACGCGGCACAGTCTGAGATCCGCATCGGGTACATGGCGCTGCCATTCGATGCCACCGGCGACTACTACAAGCTGGGCCTGATGAACTACAACCTGGGCGGAGCCTTCAACAGCCGCATCAACCTGAACCTGCGCGAGGACAAAGGCTATACGTACGGTGCCCGTTCCGGCTTCAGCGGCAGCAAGTATGCGGGTCCTTTTACAGCTTCTGCGGGCGTGCGCGCCGATGCCACGGCCGAGTCGGTAACCGAATTCATGAAAGAGATCACCGGTTTCCACAAGAACGGCATCACGGCTGAGGAACTGCAATTCATGAAAAACTCCATCGGACAGGCGGACGCGCGCCAGTACGAAACGCCGTTCCAGAAGGCCGGCTTCCTGGGCCGTATCCTGGAGTATGACCTGAACAAGGACTACGTGAAGAAGCAGACCGACATCCTGAACAGCATCACCAAGCAGGAAATTGACGCGCTGGCGGCCACGCACCTGCCCGTGAACAACATGCACATCGTGGTGGTGGGCGACAAGAAGTCGGTGCTTCCGAAACTGCAGGCCCTGAACTACGAAATCGTGGAACTGGACACAGACGGCAACCCGATTGCCAGCTCGTCCGTAAAATAAACCACATACTACACTAAAGAGAGCCCCTGCTAAAAACAGGGGCTTTTTTTGCCCCATCCTATACTCCTGATGTAATACCTAATCCGCCCAAGTATAAAATACCTGCCCTCCACAAGCTTTTTGGCCATATATTTGCCACCGTTTATACTTGGTTGCCCGTGCAGGGCGTTGCACCAGGTAATTACAGTACACTTAAAAGCATACATGAAGAAGTTACTTTACGCATCGTTTACATGCCTGGCGCTCGCCGGCATGCTCACCCTCAGCAGCTGCGAAAGCAACGATGGGGTTATCTTTTCGATTGAGAACGACATCAGCCTGGGGCAGCAAGTGGCCCACGAGGTAGACTCTACGTACCGCGCGCAAGGCAAGCTGCTGGAGCGCAACAGCTCCAACGCCAACACGCAGAAAGCTTACCAGCACCTCGACCGCATCGTGAACCGCATCCTCACCTCAGGCGAGGTAAAGTATAAAGAGCAGTTCCCCTGGACGGTGAAGATTATCAAGGATGACGCCACACTCAATGCCTTTGCTGCCCCCGGCGGACAGATCTACGTTTTCACGGGGCTTATCAAATACCTGAATGATGAAGACCACCTGGCCGGTGTGCTGGCCCACGAGATTGCCCACGCCGACAAGCGCCACAGCGTGAAGCAGCTGCAGCGCCAGTACGGCATTTCGCTGTTGCTGTCGGTGGCGCTGGGCAACAACGCCAGCACGCTGAAGCAGATTGCGGCGCAGCTGAGTGGCTCCCTGGCGGGCCTCAAGTTTAGCCGTGATGCCGAGAACGAGGCGGACGTTACCTCGGTGGCTTACCTGGGCGGCTCCCGGCACTACGCCTGCGACGGCGCGGCCGGCTTCTTTATCAAGATGGAGCAGGAGTCGCAGCAGGGCGGCACGCCGGAGTTCCTGAGCACGCACCCGAGCCCGGACAACCGTATCGAGAATATCCAGAAAACAGCCCGGGATAAAGGTTGCAGCACTTCCTCTGCCCCCGACAGCGACCTGGCCGGTCTGAAAAGCGCCCTTGGCCTTTAAGCCGGAAACCTATAACCTACCAGAAGCCTGCCCTTTCGGCGGGCTTTTGTGTTTCAGCAGGTCTGATGTAGCCCCATCACCTGCAACTACGTTATAGCAGAAAAAGTATAAACCCGACCAGCGCTATACTATGAAAAAGATAAAGAAACGCATCACGGAAACGATACTGAAGGGAGAGGAGAAACTGGACCTGCTTACCTTTCAGCTAAAGAACAAGCTTAAACTGAACCGGCCCCTGCAGATTGTTACCTACCGCAGCTACGGCACGCCCGATCGACTTTACGTGAAGGGCCGCGTGCTGGTGGACAAGGGCATCCGGCAATCAGAGGAAACCGATACCACCTGGGAAAACCTGCTGAACATGTACCGGCGTTTTGAGAGCGATGAGATACCCAATGCGCGGGTGCAACTGTGCCTGCAGAACCAGCTGCACGAGATAACCACCGATGTGGAAGGCTACTTTGTGCTGAACCTGAAACCCGAGACACCGCTGCACCTGCAGGACATCTGGCACCCGATAGACGTGGAGTTGATTGAAGCGCCGGTGCATAGATTCGAACCTGGCATCACTGAGACGGCTTATGTGCTGGTGCCGCCGCCGGATGCAGAGTATGGCATCATCTCCGACATAGACGACACGATTGTGCGCACCGGCGCCACCAGCCTGCTGCAGACCGGCCGCAGCGTGCTCCTGAACAACGCCCACTCCCGCATCCCTTTCCACGGGGTGTCGCAGTTCTATAAAACACTGCAGTTGGGCCGTAACGGCAAGCGCAACAACCCTTTCTTCTACGTGAGCAGCAGCCCCTGGAACAACTACGATCTGCTCTACCACTTCCTGGAGCTGAACGAGATACCGCAGGGCCCGCTCCTGCTCCGCGACTTCGGGATAGATGAAACCAAGCTGGGGCACTCCGACCACATGAGCCACAAGTATAAGGAGATAGAGAACATCCTGATCACCTACCCGCACCTGGATTTTATACTTATCGGCGACAGCGGGCAGCAGGACGCGCCTATTTACCACGAGGTGGTGAAGAACCACCCGGGCCGCATCATGGCCATCTATATCCGCGACGTGAACATTGCCAAGCGCACCCAGGCCGTAACCAAAATTGCCGACGAGTTGAAGGCCGGAGGTGAGGTGGAAATGGTGCTGGTAAAAGACACCGCTGCCGCTGCCGCACACGCCGCAGAAAAAGGTTATATATTGACCGAGGAGGTACAGGAGGTAGAGAAAGAGGCAGAACTGGACGAGGAAAACGATCCGGAATAGGAAGTATAAATTATCTCCACAATAGCGCCCGGCTCCCGGAAAATATACCTGGGGCCGGGCGCTATTTGTACTTCCGGGAAGTATAAGCCTAACTAAAAGCATGCCTGCTGCCGTACAAGGCACCATATACTTTACCACATACTATTTGCCTATGCACCCTATCATAACCCAAGAACTCTGGTATAAGAATGCCATCATCTACAGCCTCGACCTGGAAACGTTTATGGACTACAACGGCGACGGCGTAGGCGACTTTCAGGGGCTGACCCGCCGCCTGGACTACCTGCATGCCCTGGGCGTGGATACGCTCTGGCTGGCTCCCTTTCAACCCACCCCCAACCAGGACAACGGCTACGATATCAAGGATTACTACGGAGTGGATCCGCGACACGGCTCCTCGGGCAACTTTGTGGAGTTCATGCACCAGGCCAACAAGCGCGGCATGAAGGTAATTATCGATTTAGTGGCCAACCATACTTCCATCGAGCACCCCTGGTTTCAGGATGCGCGCAGCAGCAAGGATGCCAAGCACCGCGATTGGTACGTGTGGTCTGAGGAAAAGCCGGCAGACTGGGACGAGGGCATGGTATTCCCGGGCGTGCAGAAATCCACCTGGACTTATGACAACAAAGCGAAGGCCTACTACCACCACCGCTTCTACAAATTTCAGCCGGACCTGAACATGGACAACCCGGAGGTGCGCGCCGAGATAAACCGCATCGTGGGTTTCTGGCTGGAGCTGGGCGTGGCCGGGTTCCGGGTGGATGCCGTGCCGTTTATGCTCGAGTCGCACCAAGGTGGCAAGCAGAACCCCAAGTATAACTTTGACTACCTGCGCGACCTGCGCCGTTTCCTGCAATGGCGCAAGGGCGATGCCGTGCTGCTGGGTGAGGCCAATGTGCTGCCCAAAGAGAGCAAGGAATACTTCGGCTATGAGGGCAGCGGCATTCAACTCATGTTTAATTTTTACGTGAACCAGTACATGTTCTATGCCCTGGCCACCGCCGATATTGAACCGCTGAAGGAAGCGCTGGAGGCCACCCGCATCACCTTCCCCACCTCGCAATGGGCGCACTTCCTGCGCAACCACGACGAGCTGGACCTGGGCCGCCTGACCGAGGAGCAGCGCCAGAAAGTGTTTGACAGGTTTGGCCCGGAGGAACATATGCAGCTCTACCACCGGGGCATTCGCCGGCGCCTCTCCCCCATGCTCGGCAACCGGCAGCAGACCGAGCTGGCCTACAGCCTGATGTTCTCCCTGCCGGGCACCCCCGTTATCCGCTACGGCGATGAGATTGGGATGGGAGACAACCTGGAGCTGAAGGAACGCGACGCCGTGCGCACCCCCATGCAATGGTCAGGTGACAAGCAGGCGGGCTTTTCGGAGGCCGACAAACTGGTGCATCCTGTCATTGATGAAGGCCCTTACGCCTACCATCATGTTAATGTAGAGACACAGCGCCGCACTCCTGACTCCCTGCTGAACTGGATGACAACCATGATCCGGCTGCGCCACGAATGCACCGAAATAGGCTGGGGCGATTGGAAGCTACTGGAAACGGGCAATAAGTATATCCTTGGCATGCACTACACCTGGCAGGATAGCTCTTTGCTTATTTTCCATAACTTTGATGAAAAGGCGCATGAGGTAATACTGGACCAGAAGGAGCACAAAGAACACCGCCTGATAGATCTGATGAAGAATGTAGAGAGCCATGCCGATGAAAAGGGCAGGCACTGCATCACCCTGGAGGCTTACGGCTACCGCTGGTTCCGCACAGCCGACCTGAGCCACCTGCTGCAGAAGGGGTAAGCTGAAGTAAAGTATAAACTGGCAAGCCAAGCAACAGACGAATTATGAGCAGAGCATTTGTAAAGGAAGATGACGCCGGAGAACCGCCTATTGTGCCACCACGCGCTGCGCTGCCTCCCGGCGTGCCCAACTACGTAACCCCGGCCGGACTGGAGCTGCTACGGGCAGAGCTGTCTGAACTAGAGGCTGCCCGCACTAAAGCCGAGAGCAACCGTGAAGACGAGGCAAACCGCACCCGCCAGTTAACCATTCTGAATGCCCAAATCAGTGCCCTGAACGAGCGCCTGGCAAGCGCCCGTGTGATAGATCCGGCCAATCAGACCGAGGGGGAGGTCAGGTTTGGCGCGACCGTAACGCTTAAAACCATCAAAGGGCCAAAGCCGGGCATGGTGCGCACCTTCACGATTGTAGGGGTGGACGAGGCCGATGTGGCAGCAGGCAAAATAGCGTTCGTAGCTCCGATTGCCAAAGCTGTGATAGGTACCAAGGCTGGTGAAACAGCCACTCTGAAGCTGGGAAGAAATGAGGAGCTCGTGGAGGTGGTAAGGGTTGTTTATTAACAGGGATGAGTGTTGCTGGTCACAGGCGATTTTATACTTCAGATTAAACTTCCATAGCCGCTGCCTCGCCCACTGGCGCGAGTTTAGCACGCTGTTCCGGACATCCTTGTCCGGAACTACTTCTGCTGCGTTCTTGCAAGTCCGCGTAACTTATACTTCCATACTTGCCGGCTTATACTTTCTTCGCAATCCGCCATCGCTGGCGCGAGTTTGCAACTCGTGCCTACCCTTGGTGTTGGGTTTGCAACCCAACTGGCTTGAAAAGCCATACTTTACACCTTGGCTATACTTTTATACTTGCTGGTTTATACTTGCCAGTTTATACTTTCCTAGCCGCCACTTCCCGCAACCTGAACCAAGCTATCCTTACTAGCTGCCGTTCCTCCTCCAGCCCCACTTGCCTACAGTTTCATTTCATTCTTTCTGCTCTCAAGCCCGAGAGGGCTCGTCCTCGGGCATCGCGCTGCTTTCGCTTCCTGCCCTCGTGCCTCGGGCTGCCTCGCTTGCGCTCGTCACCGGAACCTCTCGAGGCGCTCAACCCAAAGGCTGGGAACCATTCGATAGCCACGGCCCTTGCTATGCAACAAGTATAGACTGTCCCCTTGAGGACAAGTGAGAACGGGAGTTCGAAACTTGCGAGCAAAGTTCAATAGGGGTGTTAATCGTTAACCGATAATTCCCCTCTCGGGAGGGGCAAGGGGTGGGTTTATACGTTGTAGGGACAGGTCGAGACCTGTCCGCGCAAGGACGCTGGCAACGAAGATTATACTTTGGAGAAAGTAATTACAGGCTCCCCGCCTTAGCTAAGGAAGGGCCAGGGGTGGTTGGACCCGGTTAATACAAAACGCCTCCATGTCCGTGGTAACCGGCAGTTCAGCAAGGTGACTTATAGGCGCGACGACAGTAGCTACAACCGGCCACAAGTATACACCCATCGTCCGCCCATTAAAAACCCACAACACCTCAGCTCGAATGATCGGCAATAATTCGCCAGCCCTCAGGGAATTTCCGGAAGATAACAGAGAAATGCCCCTCCAAATCACCCTTTTCCGCATCACGCTGCAGGTGCCATTTTCCTACCACCAACATCGTTTCCGGCGATAGCTGGCGAAACTCCTTCAGGTCGAAGGCGAGCTTGCCCATGGCCGAGACATCGGGGTAGCCGCGTTTGTAGTTGTCCAGGGTGGGTTGCCAGCCGTAGGTGAGCCCCCGCGAGCCGATAAACAGCAGTGAATCGGATTTCCAGTAGCCTTGCATGTAGCACTCCAGGTCGCCGGCGCTCCAACAGGCAGCCTGCTCCTCCAGCACCTGGCGCACCGCTGCTGTGGAATCGGCGTTTTGTTCTGCAGTAGCCTCGCTTTTCTGGCTTGGTTGGCAGGCGCTTATACTTAGCATGCCAAAAGCCAGCAGGGTGTAAAGCTTATTTCTCATCTTTTGCGGGTAAAATGTCCAGGATATAGGTAGTGCCCCCCAGGCGGCCCATCGCACGGGCAATCCAGACACGGCGGGACAAAACATAACCAGAAGGCTTTCTGGCGGAGTACTTCACCGGGTTAGGCAATACGGCTGCCAGAAGAGAGGCCTCCCAGCGGCCCACCTCGCTGGCCGGCTTTTTAAAGTATGCCTGCGAGGCCGCCTCTACCCCAAAAACGCCATCTCCCATCTCGGCAATGTTCAGGTATACTTCCAGGATGCGTTGCTTGCCCCACAGCACCTCAATTAACACGGTAAAGTATGCCTCCACCGCCTTACGCAGGTAGCTGCGGCCATGCCATAGAAAAACATTCTTGGCTACCTGCTGGCTGATGGTACTGCCGCCGCGCACCCTTCCCCCCTTCTGGTTTCGCTTGAAGGCATCCGAAATGGCATCAAAGTCGAACCCGTTGTGCTCCAGGAACTTTTGATCCTCAGAGGCGACCACGGCCAGCGGCAACTGCGGCGACATTTCCTCCAGGGATACGAATTTATACTTTATACTTGGATCTTCTTTACCGGCCGCTCCCGCCTCGGCGCGGCGCTTGAGCATGTGCAGGGTGGCCGGCGGCGCTACCCAGCGGTACACCAGCACCCATGCCACGCTTATCAGGAAAAGGCTGAGTATCAGTTTCACGAACAGCAGCTTCAGCTGCCTAAGCCCCAGTCTGTTTTTTGCCATTCAGGTGCAAATCTTAATGACCGCAAAGGTAAGGAGTTTGCCATATTTTCCTACTCCCGCCAACGCAAGCCGGGCCTGGCGCGTAGGCTAAAATCAGATATCCATCGAATTCCGAGCCATCAAGTATAAAATCACAACCTATGTCCGACACGAAGTACCTGCCGATGTTTCCGCTCAACATTGTTGTTTTCCCGAACGAAAAACTCAACCTGCATATATTTGAGCCCCGTTACAAGCAACTCGTGCTGGACTGCGTGGAGAATGAAAAGACCTTCGGCATCCCTACCTATATACAGGGCGGCGTGGGCGTGTACGGCACGGAGGTGGAGATTCTGAACATCGAGAAAAAGTATGACAACGGGGAAATGGACATCCGCACCAGGGGGCTTCATATCTTCAAGATTCTTAACTTTGACAAAATGGCCCCGGGCAGGCTGTATGCCGGTGGCGAGGTGGAGATGCTGCAAAACAGCACCGACGAGGAAATTGTCACCAAGCTGAAAATACGGGAACTGCTGGAGCAGCTGTATGAAACCCTGGGGCTGGGGAATTTATACCTGGAGCTGCCGGAGGACTTCACCAGTTACGACATCGGGCACCAGCTGGGCTTTAACCTGGAGCAGGAGTACGCGTTGCTGCAGCTGGCCAGCGAGGCAGACCGACAGGAGCTGATTCTGCTTCACCTGCAGCACATCATGCCCCTGTTGCTCGAAACCGAAAAGCTGAAGGAGCGCGTGCGGCTGAACGGGCACTTTAAAAACCTGACGCCTCCAAATTTTTAGATTACCTGCGCTGTTTATACTTTATGCTGGTATACTTTCTAATTATAGTTCCGGTACTGGCGCTCTCGTTCATGGCCTTCAGCTACTGGCAGGAACGGGCGTACAGGCGCAAGCCTTTTTACCGGCTGTCGGACGTGGGCTGGCAGCGGCATGCCCCGCCTCCGGACACGGAACTGCTGCACTCCGTGGCGCTGCTGGGCGATATTGGCGCTGTTGCGACCGACGGTAGTGACCCGGTAATGCGCATGGTGCAGCATTGGCAGCAGCAAGCCGGCGACAAGGGAACGATGGTCTTTCTGGGCGACAACATCTACCCCATTGGCTTGCCGGAGGTCGGCAACCGCCACCGCGACACCGCCGAGGCGCGACTCAATACGCTGCTCCAAAGTATAAAAAGCTATCCGGGACAGGGTATTTTTCTGGGCGGCAACCACGATTGGCTGAAAGGCCGTGAGGGTGGCCATGAGCAGCTGCTGCGGCAGGAAAGGTACGTGCTGGAGCACCTGCAACAGCCTAACAGTTACCTCCCCCCGAATGGCTGCCCGGGTCCCTCCTGCCTGCAACTGGCCGAGGGGTTACTCTTGGTAGTGATTAACACGCAGTGGTTTGTGCAGCGCGGGTTTAAGCCGCTTGGCAGCAAGTATGGCTGCCCCTATTCCGATATCGAGGAGTTTTTCCTGAGCCTGAACAAGCTGCTCAAACGCAATACCCACCAGCGGGTGCTCATCGTGGGGCATCACCCCTTGTACAGCAACGCCCTGCACGGAGGCAAGTTCACCATTAAACAGCACCTGTTTCCGCTCACGGCCCTGCACAAGCGCTTCCTCATTCCGCTTCCCATTTTTGGCTCCGTGTACCCCTTTTACCGGAAGATGTTTGGCGCCTACGAGGATATGTCGCACCGCAAGTATAAAAAGATGCGCAAGCGCCTGCTCCGAATCTTCCATAAGTTCGACAACCTGATTTACGTGGGTGGGCACGACCACAACCTGCAGCATTTCGAGGTGCAGGGAAACCACTACATCGTGAGCGGCTCGGGCAGCAAGCTGGCCTTCGTGAAAAAAGGGGGCCGGGCCACCTTCGCGGTTGAGGCGCTGGGCTTTTTTGTGATCAACTACTACAGCAACGGGCAGGTATGGATGGAGTGCCGCATCACCTCAGACACATCGGAAGCTGGTCTGGTAGTGTTCCGAAAGCAAGTATGACCAGTGATGAAGTGATGAAGGAGATTTTAATGATAGCAGGGATTCCAGTCCGGCATACTTCCAGGTAACATCCATTCTTGCAGCACCCATCATTCAAAGTATAAAATGAGTGGATTTATACTTTACTTCCTGCCTTCATGCCGGCCTACTGGCCTGTATCGGGAACGGGAAGTATCACCTTAAGGCTTTTGGCGTGCATCTCCACCTCTATTTTTTCTGCGGCTTCCACCGGCTCGCCGTCTATGTGCATCACCTCCCGATCCGGGTTGTAGATGGTGGCGCGCCTGCACTGAATAATTTTGGTATACACGCTGCTGTCGATGCTGTCGGTATACAGCTTATAAAGTATGCCCAGACTGGCAGCCCTCGGGAAAGGCTCTATCAGGCAGATTTCAAACCGGCCATCGTTTAGTACCCCATCCGGGTTAATGCTGGCGTTGGAGCCCCAGGCATTGGCGTTGGCCACCGTTACCATAAAAGCCTTGCCCTCAAAATTGCCGTTGTCGGTCTCTATTTTATATGCTTTGGGCTCATAACCGAGGTATTCCTGCAAGGCAATCCATACATAGGAACCGGGGCCACGGGTGTCGCCTTCGCAAAACCGCTCCACTACCAGGGCATTAAAGCCCAAATCGCTCAGGTGGATGGAAGGCATGCCGTTGAGGGTGATGGTATCGATGTTGCGCACCACGTGCGAATGAATAAGCTCGAGCGCCTCCTCCGTATCCTGGGGTATATCCAGGTCTTTAGAGAGCCCATTGCCGGAGCCAAGCGGGATGATGCCGAGCGGGGTGCCGGTACCAATCAGCAGGGCTCCCACGAGGCTGACGGTGCCATCGCCGCCAACCGCAAATACCCCGTCATACTTGTTTTCCCCGAGCTGCTTTTTCAGGTTTTCGGCGTCCTTCTCCCCGGTGGTGGTAAAGATGTCGTACGTTATCCCATGCTCCTGGCAAATAGCCTGGATATCCTCTTTCAGGTCGTCCTTCTCGATGTCTCCGGCGATAGGGTTCAGCACGAAAAGCAGGTTATGGAGCTTCTGTTCGTCCTTTCTCATATAGTTTGCTGCTATACATTTTGCCTCTGAAAAGGCTTGTTCATTAAGGAAAGTAATTAGGCCTTACTTGATAAGGTTTTCCGGCACCCCGTTCGGGTACTCCTGCCGGATGGCCTCCTCTATCCGGGCAATCCGGTTGCCGGGGTTCGGGTGCGTCTGCATGAACTCAGGCCCTCCGCCTGCGCCGCCACTCGCCTCCTCCAAAATCTCCATCACCCGTTTCATGGAATTGGGGTCGTAGCCGGCTGCGCCCGTTAGCTGCACCGCCAGCGCATCCGACTCAAGCTCATCATCCCGGCCATACCGCATGTTCATCAGTTGGCCTACCATGGCAGCCACCACCGCGCCCGACCTGCTGGAGGGGTTGTCCGGGTCATACATGGCAATGGCTGCTGCGCCTGTCAGTCCCTGGGTCAGTTTTGCTTTGGCCAGTTGCTGCGCCGAGTGCCGCGCCACCACGTGCCCTATCTCGTGCCCCAGCACCCCAGCCAGTTGCCCTTCCGACTCTAACCGCCGCAGCAGCCCCGCTGTGATAAAGATCTGCCCACCCGGTAAGGCAAAGGCGTTCACGGTCTGCTCATCGGCCAGCAGGTGGAAGTCAAACTCATAGGGTGTCTCCCGCACGCGGGTATTCTGCACAAGGCGCTGCCCAATGGCTTTCACCTCCTGTACCGCCTGTTGGTCCGGGTGCAGCCCGCCGTACTGCTCGGCCATCTGGGGTGCAGCCTGCAAACCAAGGGCGATCTCCTGCTCCACGGTCATGTCCACGCGCTGCTCCTCGCCTGTAAACTCATTTTCCTCCGAGCTGCACCAGTATGTCACCAACGATACCGCCGCAATCAGCAGGGCTACTATAAATTTTATGATTCCTTTCATGGTATACTTTTTTGTCCTATTGCCTGATACGGCAAATGTATTGTGTGAACGTGCCGGCATGGGTACTGGTTGCTGCCTTCCGACCTGTTGCTGAAGCCGTTTTATAACTCATATAAGTATACGTTTTTATGGGTTTGAGAGCGAGGCAGGCGCGTAAATATTAGGCGCTTTGTATACTTTATGCAACCATACTCGTAGAAAAGTCTGCCTGCGGTAGAAAGCGGCAGGCCAAGTTAAACTAACGTATAGAACCATGAACCAGAAACGTACTTTTGGCACCATCCTGACCATATTAGGTATAGTGGGTATCATCTGGGGAGCCTATGCTTTCCTGATGGGTGGCGACGGTGCTGCGGTTGGCAAGTATACTTCCGCTGTACCCTTTGTGGTGGGCTTGATCTTCTTTTTTGCCGGGATCAACCTGATCAAAACCACAAAAGACGAAGCATAGCACAGCAACCGATAAGCACAAAAAAGCCCCCTGCCAGGAAATCTGACAGGGGGCTTCTATATTGATGGGGTTTAAACTTTCTATTAGCTGTTCAGCATGTCTGTTAAAGACTGTGCTGCAAAGTATTCAATAGCCTTGCTGTTGTCGAGGAAGCGCGAAGTATATGTAGCATCCTTGCCATGGATGTACAGCACGGACTGGTCCTTGATAGTCTCAATCACCTGCTTGGACACTTCTGTTGGAACGGCGGGGCAACCGAGGCTGCGGCCCAACCGGCCATTCTGCTTTACAAAGGCCTCTGTGGCGTAGTCAGCACCATGCACCACAATGGCCCGTTCCATGGCTTTATGGTTAAAGCCCTCGTCCATGCCCTGCAGGCGCAGCGAAAGGCCGTGCTTGCCGTAATAGGTGGCGTCTGTGATATAGAAACCCAGGCTGCTCTTGTTGGAGCCATACTCGTTGGAGAACTGCGTGGCGGTATTCTGACCCGTGTTGCGCCCATGGGCCACCAGCGTGTTAAACAGAACCTTCTTGTTGTTCAGGTCGATTATCCAGAGGCGCTTTTGGGTGCTTGATTTAGTGAAGTCCACCACAGAAAGTATGGATTTCTCGGGAGCGACCATCTGTAGCCGCTTGAAGTTCTGAAATCCCACCACGGCCTTCTCAAAAACATCATAGGAAAGGCCTTTTTGCGCCAGGCCCGCTGCATCGTACAGCTCCTTTACATGGTTATCGAAGGCTACTTCCATGGCTGCGGCAGCAGCTCCTTCGGCTCCGCCGTGGGCTAACAGCGCATCTGCCCTGGCCTCCAAGGCTGCGGGGTTGGCTGCGGCCGGCTCCGGCGCAGAGGCAGGCGAGTTGAAAGAAAGAAGTCCCAGGGTGATTGCAGTCAGAAACACTCTTATCATAGTATTAGATTAAGCTTACTGTTTTTAGAGTTCGGTAAAACAACATGCCCCATTGCACAAATTGTTCCGGGCACCCCCAAACTATACAGAGAAAACTATAGTTAAATTACAGGATATTTCTGAATTGTGCAATAGCGCAGGCTATAACCGGAAAAAAAGCAGCGCCAGGGCGTGGTATGAAACAAAAGGTGCAAAACGATGTTTTTCAGGCTACCTTTGCTTCGCAGCAGAACTTGCTGCAACTTTATACCAACACGCAATGCCATGTCGAAACGTATTATAGCCACACACCTGCTGGGCCTGCTGCTTTTAGGGGCCTGCTCTGTGCCCGATACCCTGAAAGACTTTGACAGTGATAGCTGGAAAAGCGACCGCAACGGCTGCGATAACAAGCGCGCCGAGCTGGTGGATGACTTCGAGCTGATAAGAAAGGAGCTTTACGGCAAGAAAGAGTATGTGGTACGCAACCTACTGGGCAAGCCAGACAGCGAAGAGTTGATGGAGCGCAGCCAGCGCATTTATTTCTATTACATAGAGCCCGGTGACCAATGCCAGCAAAGCGATCAGCGCCGTACGCAAATGTCGGAGGCGAACCGCCTGCAGGTGCGCCTCAACTCGGTGGGTAAAGTATCCGAAGTAACTTACTACAGACCTGTAGTAGCAGAAACAACGAAGGCCGAGTAATTACCCGGCCTTCGCTTTATACTTATTCCTCATGCTCTGTAATCAGGTGGGCGTCCAGCCTGCCCTCCAGTTTCTGGTATTTCAGCAGCTGTTGTGCCGTCAGCACGCTTCTCAAGCTCTCGTCGTTCTGGCGCTGCACGCTTCTGAACTCCCTGGCCCGTGAGAGCGCGTCATGCGAGAAGCTAGCCTCCACCTGCTGCAGTTGCTGGTAGCGGCTCTTGTTAAGCTTGTCCACCATCAGGTACTGCTCGTCTGTCAAGTCTAATTCCTGCTTCATTTCCATACTCGCCATGGCAGGTCCGTCCAGCTCCATCGACAGCACCACTAAGTCCAGTCCGTCATCAGCAGAGCCTAGACGCTGGGCATAGCCGGCCGTTCCCATCAGCACCATCACAAGTATAAGTAAAGATTTTTTCATTTGGTTTTGATACGCGTTAGTAGTTAAAGTTCTTTTTAGCTGTCTTAAACGTACAATTCTCACGCAAGTTAGTAAAAAATCTAAATATTATACTTTTTATTTATTTTTTTTAACATTTATCACATTCAAGACAAAATATTACTTGTCTTAGCCTATACTAAACCACTTTACTAAATACATTCTGCTTTTTGTAACCCTACTGCCTGCCTCGTGTATATCTAATATAAGCACTTTAATTTATAGTACTTTTTTAAACAGGTGCTACTATATTTTAATTATTTTACAGGGATTAATTATACTTATTTGATATGAGAACCAGGTTTTACAATCCCAGCAAACTGGAGGTCAACTTCGCCAGGGCGATAAAGGATCTGACACAGCAGCTGGAGAAGAAATTGGACGAAGGCGAGAAAGTAATCAATACAGAATCTATACACCATACTGATAACCCGATGGTTATCTTTAAGCTACAGGACAAGGAAGGAGACTTGCATGAAGTAGTGGTACAATTTATACAGCGGCCTGACAACTTGGTAAAGCAGGAATAACCACCAACAAATGCCGGAGCGCCAGCTAAAAGTATAGCTGGCGCTCCGGCATTTATAAATAACATATAATAAAGCTGCTTATGGCGCCCCAGGCACCTTGTACTGTCGCTGCTTAAACCACTGCATGGCAATAAACGAGATCATGAGCCCCGAGATAACGCCCTCCAGCAGCAGCACCGAAAAGATCACGACACCGGGCGTAGAGTCTATGCGCTCCCCGAAATACCTCTCGGCAGAGAGCACCTCCACCAGGTCCTGCCCGGCCGTTTTTATGTAAACGACCATAAAGGCGGAGAACACCACCGAAGCTACGACAGATGTTATAATGCCGGTGGCCAGCCCCTTAAAGTAGGAGATGTTCCCCGACACCATCTTCTTATAGCCTCTGATGGCCAACACCACGCCTACTGCCAGAATGAGTCCGTTCAGAAAGCGCAGTTCAACAATATGCACCAGCCCGATCAGCTTCATCAGAAAGAAATAGGCAAAGAGTGCCACCGCGGTAAGCAGGCCATACTTCAGGCCAATCTTCTCCATAGTAAGGTAAGGTTCTAGGGTTTAATCGCTATACGTAAGGTAATACAGTAGTTCTGCTAAACCTGATTTGGCATGGTATGCTCCGGGCTTTTAAACCATTGCATGGCAATAAAGCCAATGATAAAGCCTGGCCAGGTACCGTGCGCGATGGTTATCCAGAACATGGCCAGCACCGACAATCCTGCCGGGAACAGGGCGCTTGCCTGCATCATCTCCAGGTACGAACTGTCGAACACAGTAACGTAGAGCACCAGGAAAATGGCCAGAATCAGCGACGATACAAAGGCCGTGACAACGCCAATACCCAGCCCGTCGAAGTACCGGATAAAGCCGCGGTTAATGCGTTTGAACTTGGATATCGCCACGACAATGCCTATGATGAGAAAGATACCGCTCAGGTAAGAAAGCTCCACAATGCGTGTAAGCCCGATGATTCGCATTATCAGGAAGAACACGATGTGCGCCACCCCTACCAGCAAGCCATACTTTATTCCAATATTCTGGAAAGAAACTTTATTAGTAGAAGCCATGTCTTATCTTATTTGTTGTTAATGATCAAATTGTTTAAATGAACAGTTCCAGCGCTGTCTTGGTTAGAACTAAGACTCCCTTAGGCATGTTATCAAACCAGCGGGGCCATGCTCATCAATATTATTGAAATTATATACTAAAGATTGCACCCGAGCGTTGTGCTCCGGGCATGATTTTTTAACCAGAGAAGCCGGAAGCCACTGGCTATAAGCTACCTGCACCGCTTTTTAAACTTACACTGTCTACGCTGCTATGGCATAAAAGGGCCCATAAAAGCACATTTTTATTTCGTAGCTTTGCAGGCAAGTCAAACATCATACTTACACTTTATTATGATTAGTACCAGCAATGTCAGCCTGTCTTACGGCAAGCGCACATTATTTGAGGATGTATCCATTAAGTTCACGCCCGGCAACTGCTACGGCCTTATCGGGGCCAACGGTGCGGGTAAGTCAACTTTCCTGAAGATATTAGCCGGCGACATAGACCCGAACACCGGCACGGTGGAGATTCCGGCCAATGCCCGCCTGGCGGTGCTACGGCAGGACCACTTCGCCTACGACGAATACCCTGCCCTGCAGACCGTCATCATGGGCCACAAGCGCCTTTGGAGCATCATGGAGGAGAAGGATGCTATCTATGCCAAGCCTGACTTTAACGAGGAAGATGGCATTCGCGCTGCCGAGCTGGAGGGCGAATTTGCTGACCTGGAGGGTTGGAACGCAGAGTATGAGGCAGCAGAACTGCTGAGCGGTCTGGGCATTACAGAAAACCTGCACCACAACCTGATGAAGGACCTGAGCGGTAGCGAAAAGGTGCGTGTGCTGTTGGCGCAAGCCCTGTTCGGCAACCCGGATATCCTGCTGCTCGATGAGCCAACCAACCACCTGGACGCCGAGTCGATTATGTGGCTGGAGAACTTCCTGGATAACTTCCAGAACACCGTGATTGTGGTATCGCACGACCGCCACTTCCTGGATGCCGTGTGTACGCACGTGGCTGATATTGACTTTGGTAAAATCAAGATGTTTGCGGGCAACTACAGCTTCTGGTACCAGTCGAGCCAGCTGGCGCTGAAGCAGCGCGCGGATGCCAACAAGAAAACCGAGGACAAGCGCAAGGAACTGGAGGAGTTTATCCGCCGTTTCAGCGCCAACGCCTCCAAATCGAAGCAGGCTACCTCCCGAGCCAAGTTGCTGGAGAAACTCACCGTGGAAGACATTCAGCCTTCGTCCCGTAAATACCCCTACATCGCCTTTAAACCGGAGCGCGAGGCCGGTAACCAGATCCTGAACGTGGAGCACCTGAGCAAGGCTATTGATGGCCAGCCTATCTTCACCGACATCAGCTTTATGGTGGACAAAGGCGACAAGATTGCCGTGATTGGCCGTAATGATATTGCCGCCTCTACCTTCTTTAAAATTCTATTTGACGAAGAGAAAGCCGATAGCGGCGAGTTTAAGTGGGGCACGACCATTACCGCCTCTTTCTTCCCGAAAGACAACCAGGAGTTTTTCGACACCAACCTGAACCTGGTGGATTGGCTGCGCCAGTTCTCGGTGGAGAAAGACGAAAGCTTTATCCGCGGCTTCCTGGGCCGCATGCTGTTCTCCGGGGAGGAGTCGCTGAAGAAGGCGAACGTGCTGTCGGGTGGTGAGAAGGTACGCTGTATGTTCTCCAGAATGATGCTGCAGTCCGGAAACGTGCTGGTGTTTGACGAGCCGACCAACCACCTGGACCTGGAGTCTATCCAGGCGCTGAACAACGCCCTGCGCGATTTTGACGGCACCATCCTGTTCTCGTCGCATGACCTGCAGTTTGTGGACACCATTGCTAACCGCATTATTGAGCTTACACCAAACGGCATTATCGATAAGCGCATGACCTATGAGGAGTACCTGTCGGATGAGGCGATAAAGGAACTGCGCAAGAAGATGTATGCCACAGCCGTAGTATAAGTATATAGTTTCATCTAAATACTGAAAGAACCTATGCTGAAGCCATCGCGCCTCTGTACTCCTCTGTTTTTGTTCGGGTTGCTGCTTGGCACCGAGGCGCTTGCCCAGGTGCCGGACACCACCTATCGTAAACCGGAGCTCCCGACCGGCCCTCCGGCCCCCGTGGAGCAGCCCCTGCCGCAGCCCCGTGTGGTAGAGCGGCCGCAGCCTGAGCCTACGGTTACCAGGGAGCAGGTGGCGGAAGAGCCAGAAGAGCAACTGCGGTTTATCGACAAGTTATACTTTGGCGGTAGCTTTGGCCTTCAGTTTGGAACCTATACGAATATCTCCCTGCTGCCCACCATCAGCTACGCCATCACGCCACGGTTCTTTGCAGGCGTGGGGGGGGTATACCATTACCAGAGCGGAGGAGGCTTTAACATGCACCACTACGGGGGGCGCGGCATCCTGCAACTGGAGATGTTCGATGTAGGAAGCGGCACAGTGCTGGCCCACGGGGAGGTGGAAACGCTAAGTATAGCAGTTCCCTTCTACGATGTGTATGGCAGACGGCGAACCGACCGCACGGCATTAAGCATACCGATGGTAGGCCTGGGGTACAGGCAGCGCATCTCCAGCAAGGGCTCTTTCGATTTGCTGGTGCTCTACAACGGAAACGGTGATCCGATAAACCCTTATAATAACCCGGTGATACGCGCAGGATTCAATTTTCCGTTTACCAGCCGCTAAGTATAAAGTATAAGTATAAAAGCAAAAAGGGCTGCCGTGTTCACGGCAGCCCTTCTGTTTTAAAGAGTACTACATCATCCCCGTATCAGGCGAAGCAGCACCACGATAATGGCGATTACAAGCAGGATGTGTATCAGACCACCCACAGCGTCAGGGAATCCCAGGAAACCAATCAGCCAGATGATCACGAGCACTACAGCTATAACATAAAGTAAATTTCCCATAGTTTTGTCGGTTAAATAGTGTTCGAGTTGTTATTTTATCTTTTTAACGTAAATACACGCTGTTGGTTAGGCACTGCGTATCAGGCGCAGCAGCACCGCAATTACAGCCAATACCAGCAACACGTGTATGATTCCGCCTACGGCATCAGGGAAGCCCAGGAATCCGATAAGCCAGAAAATCACCAGCACTACGGCGATGATATAAAGTAAATTTCCCATAGTTGTATCTCTTTTGTTCAGCCTCAGAGCCGCAGTTGCAAACCAGCACCCGCCGGGCTCCTAGGTATTGTGTTTTTAATTTTTAGCTTTTACGGTGCTTTGGTGCAAAGGATTTATATTATACAATAATTTTCTATTCCAATAGGTAGTTTTATCTATATACTTTTAATTGTTATACTTTATAAAACGTAGGCTTACAACCTTTTATAGCTCCAAGAGGCTGCTCTCCTGGGGAGCACTTCTAGCTGTCGGCTTCTTTAGACATTTTGTTTAACAGGGATAACCCGGGTAAAGCAAAGCCATTTAGCGTATATGAGTATTCGAAGAAACACGCCTCAAAAAACGTGGGATAAGTATAAACTTGTTAGCTTTGTATGGATTAAAAACTGACTAACTATACTTTATACCTATGAAGAAAGTAGCCGTAATCGGTTCGGGCACGATGGGCAACGGAATCGCCCACGTGTTCGCGCAGCATGGTTTTATAGTTTCCTTAATTGATATATCGGAGGATGCCCTCGGAAAGGCCATCGGCACCATCTCCAAAAACCTGGACCGGATCATCGCCAAAGGCAACCTGACCGAGGAGCAGAAAGAACAGACGCTTTCCAACATCAGCACCTATACGTCTATGCAGGAAGGCGTGAAAGACGTGGACCTGGTGGTGGAGGCTGCCACCGAGAATGCAGACCTGAAACTAAAGATCTTCCGCGACCTGGACAGCTTCACGAAGCCTGAAGCAATCCTTGCCTCCAATACCTCTTCAATCTCTATCACTAAAATCGCCTCTGTTACCAACCGCCCGGACAAGGTGATCGGCATGCACTTCATGAACCCGGTTCCGGTTATGAAGCTGGTGGAAGTGATACGCGGCTACTCCACTTCCGACGAGGTGACAAGCCAGATTGTGGCGCTATCCAAGCAGCTGGGTAAAGTGCCGGCCGAGGCCAACGACTATCCTGGCTTTGTGGCCAACCGCATCCTGATGCCTATGATCAACGAGGCTATTTACAGCCTGTACGAAGGCGTGGCCGGCGTGGAAGAGATCGACACCATCATGAAGCTGGGCATGGCGCACCCGATGGGCCCGCTGCAACTGGCTGACTTTATCGGGCTGGACGTTTGCCTGTCTATACTCCAGGTGCTGCACGACGGCTTTGGCAACCCCAAGTATGCGCCTTGCCCGCTGCTGGTAAACATGGTGCAGGCCGGGCATAAGGGAGTAAAATCCGGCCAGGGCTTCTATAGCTGGACGCACGGCACCAAAGAGCTGGTAGTGGCCGACAGGTTTAAGAAACGCTAACCTATACTTATATAATATGAGTCAGGAACAGAACAATGTGGTAGGCTGGTTTGAGATACCGGTAACCGACATGCCGCGTGCTATCAAGTTTTACAATGCCGTGTTTGGCTATGCGCTGGAGAGCCAGCAGTTTGGCGACGAGGAAATGGCTTGGTTCCCCTGGGTGGAGAATGGCCCCGGAGCCTCCGGGTCGCTGGTGAAAAACGAGCAGCTCTACAAACCCTCTCCGCAGGGCCCGGTGGTATACTTCTCCTCTCCTTCCGGCGACCTGGCCAACGAGCTGCACAAGGTCGAAACAGCCGGCGGCAAGGTGCTGCAGCAGAAAACCCTCATCACCGAAGATATAGGTTACATGTGCCTGCTGCTGGACTCAGAAGGCAACCGCGTCGCCATCCACTCCCGAAAATAAAGTTATACTTCTTCCACCATCACAACAGCCGCTGCGACTCCGTAGCGGCTGTTGTGATCCTATCCCCTTCATATTTGCCTTAGACAGGAATTTCAGCCGATCCCCGTGCTATAAAAAGCTCAAGCAAATAGCCGTTTATGCAATCCGGATGAGCATTGGCAACTATGCTCCGATTTTTTTAGGCATCCCCTGTTATATTTCTCCTGGTCCTGCCCCTCCCTTTCTGACGCAGAAAGTGCAATTACTACATTAAGAATAAAGTAGTTACGTCACAAATAGTACCAACCCCGGGAAAGGGCCTATAAAAACCCCAAAGCCACTTGAGGAATTTTTGATGCAATTTCGATTAGAACAATACTATAATTAGAAAAAGTATATAACAACTTGTTATACTGCTGAACGTATTGTAATAATCGAAAAAGAGCTTTGACAATACCAATATCGATACAATAAATGAGGAACCGATTGCCCTATACTAGCTAACCATTTCAATACACCCTAACATTCTTGCAATGAAACTTAGAAATGCATTTGCCTACATTTTAGCAGCCATACTTATAAGCCAGCTTGCATCCTGCACCAACACGAAAAATGCTATTTACTTTAGTAACATTAGCGAAGCAGAGTTCAACGCCTCCACCGAGAACCTGGAGCCCGTCATTCAGAACAACGACCTGTTGAGCATATCGGTCACCAGCCTCAACCCGGAGGCATCGCAAATATTCAACGTCAACAGCTCAACCGACTTCAGGGGTGCCACCGCCTCCAGTACCGTGGCACCAGCCACCGGCTACCTGGTAGACCAGAGCGGGCATATTCAGTTTCCGCTAATTGGTAATATCAAAGCCCAGGGCCTGACCAAAAAAGCCCTGAAGGAAAATATTGAGAAAGAATTGGCTAGCCGCAGATTGCTCCTGGAGCCAAGCGTCGACATCAGGTATCTGAACTATAAAGTTTCGATACTGGGAGAGGTGGCGCGCCCCTCGGTGCTCACGGTTCCGAATGAGAAAATTACCCTGCTGGAGGCAGTTGGCCTTGCAGGAGACCTGACAATTTATGCAAACCGCCATAATGTGCTCTTGATTAGAGAGGAGGAAGGCAAGAAGAAGCTTATCAGATTAGACCTGACGTCGGATGACCTGTTCACCTCGCCATATTACCACCTCAAGTCCAATGACATTATATATGTGGAGCCGAACAAGAATAAAATAGCGGCGTCCGGGGCAGCCCGGCAGTGGCTGCCCCTCGTTCTCAGCTCCCTTACGCTAGTTGTTGTCAGCATCGATCGTTTAGCAAGATAATTAAAGTGGGTATGGACAAAAACAAAACAAACTCAGAAGATAACCTGGCAGTAGCACTGCTTTACAAGTTCTTACCATTCTGGCCGTTGTTCCTCGTTTTGCTGGTGCTGGGAATGGCTGGCGCCTGGGCCTATATAAAATATTATACTATCCCATCTTATGCCGTAAGTGCTTCGCTGCTGATTAAGGATGAGGAGAAGGGTATGAATGCCTCTAAAATAATGGAGTCCATAGATGCATTCAACACCAACAAGACAGTCGAGAACGAACTGAATGTGTTACGCTCCAGCGCGCTGATGTCTCAGGTAGTGCATAAGCTCAAGCTGTATGCCCCTATCTATGAGGAGGACAGGTTCAAGTCCATCCCCGCATACACTACCTCACCCATTACCATTTCACTCAAGTCGCCGGAGACTGCCGCAGAGTACCCTGCGGTATACTTCACTTTTGATCAGGCTACCCAAAAAGTAAAAATAGACGGCAAGGAATACCCGCTTAGTACATGGGTTGTTACTCCTTACGGCGAGATGCTGTTTGAAAAGAACCTCTTACAGAATGGCAGCGCCCAGAACCCGCTGTTCTTCTCCATCAACAACCCCAAAGCAGTTGCCAAGCAGCTTATCAGCAGGATTTATGTAGAGTCTCCCGGCAAGGCTTCGAGTGTCGTGAACCTGTATATCGAGGACAATGTACCTGAAAGAGGTGAAGATATCCTGAACGCCTTGATTGACGCCTACCTGCAAGCCGCACAGGTAGACAGGAATGCCCTGGTTTCGCAGACGCTGGCCTTTGTGGAGGATCGCATCCAATTAATCGAGAAGGAACTGAAGGTGCTGGAGGAGCAAATTGTAAAGTATAGATCTTCTAACGGAGCGGTTAACCTGAACGAGCAGGGGAAGCTATACTTGCAGAGCGTGGACTTTAACGACCGCAGGATGAATGAAATTAACCTGCAGCTAGCCGTTTTGGACAATGTAGAAAAGTATGTGCTGTCGAAGGAGCAGAATATCGGTATTGTTCCGTCTACCCTGGGTGTAAGCGACCCGGTGCTTTCACAGTTGCTACAGAAGCTATATAATGCAGAAATACAATATCAGCAGCTTAAAAAAACAACCGCTGAGAACAACCCCCTTCTTGCCTCACTACGGGAGGAGATAGACAACATGAGGCCCGGGGTACTGGAGAATATCAGGAACCAGCGCAGCAACCTGCTGGCAAGCCGCGACAAAGTCGCCTCTACATCTTCCCAGTACAGCCATGTGCTGCAAGGTATACCCCAGAAAGAGCGCGAATTGCTGGAGATAAGCAGGCAACAGGCCATCAAGAACAATGCTTACAGCTTCCTGCTTCAGAAACGCGAGGAAACGGTGCTTTCTTACGCGCCGTCTGCTGAGGATGTGAAGGTGGTGGACCGTGCAGAGGCCTCGAGAGGCCCTGTAAGCCCAAGACCCCTGTATATCTACTTAACCTCGGTGATATTAGCGCTGGGGGCAGGCATAGCCCTGGTGACCGGTAAGGAGTTGCTCAACAGCAAGGTGTTGTTCAGATCCGAAATAGAGAACTGCACGAACGCTCCCATCGTGGCAGAGCTATCTGCGGCAAAGTATAAAGGCAGGAAAACGCTGCTAGGTCCGGACGATGTTGCCCAGGTAGAGCAGTTCCGGCAGATGCGGGTAACCATGGGCTTATATGGCAGGACCTTCACCAGGAAGAAAATCATGGTCACATCGAGTATACCGGGGGAAGGCAAAAGCTTTGTCAGCAGCAACCTGGCCATCAGCCTTGCCTCCTCTTCTAAGAAGGTAGTCCTGGTAGATTTTGACCTGAGAAACCCTAACACTTCCGTCCTGTTCGAGAAGGCGAATGAGCCAGGTATAATTGAGTACCTGATGGATAAGGCCCAGCCAGGAGAAATTATAAAGCCGTCGCCTTACCAGAACTTAAGTATACTTCCTGCAGGCATCAACATCGGAGACCATACCGAGTTGCTGCTCAACGGTAAAATAGAAGAGCTGTTCAAGATCCTGGAAGAGTCATTTGACTACGTGATCATCGACACTCCTCCGCTAGACCTGGTTTCGGACGCTTACCTGCTCTCCGAGTTCTGTGATATTACCTTACTGATTATAAGACACGCCTACACCCCCAAGAGCCTGGTGCAGCGTTTTACCCAGGACAACAAGCTGAAGCAGTTAAACAACGTGGCCATCGTGTTTAACGGTGTGAAGCCAAGGGGCTTTGTGAAAGGACAGTATGGCTATGGTTATGGCTATGGCTACGAGAGTAAGTATGGTAACAAAAGCTATAAACCAAGAGGCCTTGCTGTAAACTCTTAACATTAACAAGCCACAGGCTTACAGGCCCACCCTCACATAATGCAATTTAAGAGCAGCTGTTGGTCCTTCCGATAAGGTGCTTTCCTATCCCAAAATCTTCGTTCCCGGTTACCTAATGTGACTGAGGTGGGCGAAGCCATATACCAAATGATTTCCCGCTACTTAAAAACCCTCAGAAGATGACTCAAAACTGGTACGCCGTCTATACAAAACCACGCTGGGAGAAAAAGGTCGCGCAAACCTTAACACAGCATGGCATTCAGTCCTATTGTCCAATTAACAGGGTGGTGAGGCAGTGGAGCGACAGAAAGAAAATCATTCATGCCCCGCTTTTTACCTCCTATGTTTTTGTGCGGATCACCGAAAAGCAGATCGCCGATGCCAAAAAGGCGGAAGGGGTGATAAACCTGGTATACTGGCTCGGGAAGCCGGCCATCATCAGGGATGAGGAGATCGAGATCATCAGGCAATTTTTAGCCGAGTACGAGAATGTGCAGCTGGAGAAAGCACAGTTCCGGGTAAACGATAAGGTTAAGATGACCTCAGGTTTGCTTTCTGATAAAGAGGGAACTGTAGTGGCCGTGAAGAACAATACAGTGAAGGTAGCCCTGCCCTCTCTCCACTACATCATGTTTGCCGAGGTTGAAAAATCCGAAGTCACCAAGGTGAGCAGCATCCAGGCCTGACGCTGGTAAAGTATAATTTCCATTTAATTTATTCTGGGTATGAAAATTCTTGTTACAGGTACAGCAGGCTTTGTTGGTTTTCATTTGGCTGAGAGCCTGCTCCGCCGGGGAGAAGAAGTGATGGGCATTGACAACATCAACAGTTACTATGATCCCAGCTTAAAGTATGCCAGGCTACAGGAAAGCGGTATTGCAGAAGAACTTGTAGCCTGGAACAAGGAAGTAACCAGCGTTAAATTCCCCAACTACAGGTTTATCAGGATGAACCTGGAGGATAAGGACAACCTGCTGGCCTTATGCGAGCGGGAAAGGTTTGAGGTGATTGTGCACCTTGCCGCCCAGGCAGGCGTTCGCTATTCCATCACCAACCCCGATGCCTATGCCCAGTCCAACCTCATCAGTTTTCTGAACGTGCTGGAGGCGAGCCGGTACTGCCAGGTAAAACACCTGGTGTACGCCAGCTCGTCGAGCGTGTACGGGCTGAACGGAACCATGCCTTTCTCAGTGAAGCACTGTGTCGACCACCCGGTATCCTTATATGCGGCCAGTAAAAAAGCAAACGAGCTGATGGCCCATACGTACAGCCACCTCTACAGAATCCCGACATCCGGGCTGAGGTTCTTTACCGTGTATGGCCCCTGGGGGCGCCCCGATATGGCATACTTTCTCTTTACCGAGGCTATCTGCAACGGCAAGCCGATACAGGTCTTCAACAAGGGCAAAATGAAACGCGACTTCACTTACATCGATGATATTGTGCAAGGCATCGTGAATGTGATGTATAAACCAGCTGAACCAGAGAAGAACTGGAACCCCAAAAGACCGGACCCCTCCCACTCCACCGCACCTTACTGCATCTATAACATAGGAAACAACAAGCCTGTGGAGCTGATGCAGTTCATCCGTGAGATAGAGGCTTGTGTTGGGAAAGAGGCTATCCTGGAAATGAAGGAGATGCAGGCAGGTGATGTGACCGCCACCTGGGCTAACATCGACGAGCTGATGCAGCACTTTAACTACAAGCCTGTTACGAGTCTTCAGGCGGGGCTAAGGAAATTTACAGACTGGTACAAACAATATTATGCCGTGCAACCAGAACCTGCCACAGTCAGCGGGTGAGTTCGGGTTTGGACCTGGAATCAAACCATACCGCACTTCCCTAGCCTAAAAGGCGTGCGGTCTTACATGTACCTATTACGTTTCTTGCATTGGAAAGAGAAGTTCTACCCTCTCCCACGCTTAAGAAGAAAGAAAATCTTAAGCAGCGGGCATACCTTAATTCCCTCACCAGCATACTGGACTTTGGAGCTACCCAGCTAACCGGTTTTATAGTCAGCCCTTTCATTGTGGGCACCCTGGGCAGCTCCATGTATGGCATCTGGCAGATGCTTGGCCAAATGACAGGCTACGCGAAAATAGCCGATACCAGGGCCACACAGGTGCTGAAGTGGACAGTTGCTAAGAAGAAGGATGTTGCAGACGAAGAAGAGCTGCGCAGTGATGTAACAAGCGCCTTCATCATCACCCTGTTTATCGTCCCGCTGGTGCTCATCGTGGGTGCCGTCTTGTCGTGGTACGCCCCGGTGATAACCAAAGCAGAGGAGGCCTACTATACCCTTATCCGGATTACCTGTTCGCTGCTTATCCTCTCGCTGGTCATCACCAAGCTTTTCGATCTGTATGAGTCTGTGTTGAGGGGCATGAATTTGTCCTTCAAGCGGATGGGGCTCCGGGCCGCCATAGTGGTTGTAGGCGGCGGATTAAAGGTGCTGGTGCTTACGCTGGGCTATGGGTTGATAGGTTTGTCGGCAGTGCAGGTGCTGCTCACGCTGGTACTCGGCATATCATACTATGTGGTTGTCAGAAATAACATCGGCTGGTTTGGGTTTGGTCGCACCAGCTATGCAAAAATAAAAGGTTTCAGTAAGGTTAGTGGCTGGTACCTGGCTGATACTGGTGCCAACCTGTTGCTCGGAAACAGCGACAAAATCCTGCTGGGCATTGTAGCCGGCCCGGTGGTGGTGACATACTACACGCTCACACAGTTCCTGCCCGTTGCCTTGCAAGGCTTGATCAACCGCGTGGTGATGGGCATTATACCCGGGGTGGGCAAGCTGCTGGGGCTGGAGGAGTTTGATAAAGTCAGAAAGGTCACGGCCAACATCAACAATATCACCTTCCTGCTGACGACGGCCTCCGGTGTTGCCATCATTCTGCTGAACCAGTCCTTCCTCAACATCTGGGTGGGAGAAGGCTTGTATGCGGGCACCATGGCCAACCTGCTGATTATGATGATGATCATGCAGGATACCTTCATCAAGCACGACTCCTACATCATCAGTGCCACGCTGGACCTAAAACAAAAGGTGCTGCTTACGCTGGTAGCCGGTGTGGCTTTTATACTGGCTGGTTACTTTATGGCTGATAGATTTGGCATAATTGGCTTATGCATAAGTATGATAGCGGGCAAGTTTATACTTTATGCCGGCCAACAGAGAATACTTTACCAAAAGCTGCGCTATGCCTCTGAGGCAGGAAACTTTTCAAACCTGCGCCCACTGGTTGTTGCGTTGGTTCTGCTGGCAGGGGCAAGCTACCTGTCAACGTTCTTAAAGCCTTTAGGCCTGCTGCAAATGGTCGCCCTGGCACCTTTTGCTTTCATGGTTCCGTTTTGCATTTTCTTTTGGGTTGGAATGCAGCAACAGGAAAGAAACGAACTTGTGGGGCTTGTATCAGCCATAAAGTTCCTGAAGTCTGAATAGTGTCTTATGAAAATCTTATTTGTTGCCCCACGCTTCCACACCAACCAGTACGAGTTAGTAAAAACACTTCAGGATAACCACCACCAGGTATACTTTCATGTCAGCTACCTGGGCCCAACTGAAGATTATAGTCTGCTAACCCCGACTAATTTCCGGCAAAGCAGAGTATCCGTCGCGATAGAGAAAGTATTGACCAAGAGAATTATCAGAAGGCCTTACTATTTCTACTTCCCGAATATTCTCGAATACTGGTCAGGCTTTAAGAGACTCAGGCCTGAACTTGTTATCATCCGGGACCCCTATACCCTATTTTCAATTATAGCTGCCTTCTGTGCCTATTTTCTCGGTGTCAAAACTATTTTCTATACACAGGAGGATCTCTACCGAAAGCGGACCCTATTTACCCATTTTAAGCAACAACTCACCATTCAGTTTTTTAAAGCTGCCTGGATTACGCCCATAGTAGAAAGCCCACGAAGTAGCTCCAGAACGTTAAAGTATATGTATTACTTCCCGCTGCCCATTCCGCTGCCGCCTGTAGAAGAGGTGCATAAACAAGCTCCCATTCCGGTGCCCGCCTTACTGATGGTGGGTAAATACCATCAGAGCAGGAAAATGCACCTGCTGCTTTTAGAGGCTGTACACCAACTGAGGTCCAGGTTTAATTTTCGCTTGACCATGGTGGGAGAATGCATGAATGCAGAGCAACAGCGAAAGTATAAAATACTGGAAGATAAGATAGAACAACTTGGCATAGGGGATCTGGTAAGCCTGAAGGCTAATGTGCCCTACCATGAAATGAGTGCGCTTTATACCAGCCACCACGTGTTTGTCCTGCCCTCCATAAATGAACCCTACAGCATCTCCGTGCTGGAGGCCCTGGCTTACGGCCTTCCGGTTATCTGCACAGACTCCTGTGGCTCCAAGGTGCATATCAAAGACGGCTGGAACGGCTACATTGTAAAAGCAGCCTCCCTGGATGCACTTGCAAACGGCATCGCTGAAATTATCTCAGACGATGAGAAAATAAGCGAGATGAGTGGGAATGCCCTGGCCTATGTGCATGAGAACTTATCCGGTGAAGTATGCTACAAAAGGCTACGTGAAATCATGGCCGATCGCTTTGCCACTGATATTGAAGCACCTGCACTCGCCCGCTAATTGGGTGAAGAGAATTTAGAAATAACTTAACAAGCAAAACCATGGCTCCTTTTTTCCTGCTGCTAGAACTTTTAAGTTATGCTTTCATCGTCTATCTGTTTCTGAAGAAGAAAGACCTGGCCATACTTTACCTGCCTGTGGTTTTCTTTACACGCAGTGTCATTGACCCAGTTTTACCTGCCATCACGTTCTACTTCTCCATGACTGCCCTGGTGTTCTCCTTTGTTTTCAGGAACCCCTATTACTTTAAGCAGAATGTACCGGCGTTTCTCCTGTTTTTATACTTTCTGGTGTTGCTGCCCCGGTCAACGAACCTGGAGTTCATACGCCCCTACGTATTCTCCGTGCTCTGGCTTTTCACGCTTGTGCCGCTTATCAGTACCATCTACCAGAAATACCCGAGAGAGGTCATCTTTTATGAGCTCAAGAACACGGCTCTGATCATACTTATACTTTTCATCGCCAACGTGGTCGTCTCCACCCTTAAAGGTTTCTCGCCAACGGAGATGTACGGCATCACGACCGGCATCCTGTATGGCAACGTTTATGCAGCCGGCTTTAACATCCTGACCTTCTGCATCTTTGTGGTTGCGCTCAGCTCCATCCACCATAGAAGTTTCCTCAACTTAGTGGTCCTGGTAACCGCGGTTTCCTTCCTGCTGCTTAGCCTGCGGCGCTCGGTTATCGGCATGAGCTTTCTAGGTGTTGGCATCGCGTACTTAACGCTGCTGACAAGGGAGAAGGCAAAGATGTTTGTGCTGGCGGGCGTCCTTATTTTTACCATCGGAACAGTTTTATACTCGGCCACCAACCTGGCCGATAGCTTCAAGGAGCGGTACGAGTTAAGGAAACTGGACGAGCGGGCATTAGAAGAAGAATCGCGGTTTCTGGAGTACGAGCTCCTGTACAAGGACATGTTCGTTTATTACGACTACAGTCCGCTGATTGGCTACGAACCCTTTAACAGTTGGGGAAACTATGGCAGAGGAGCCCTCGACGACAGAAGCCTTCACGGGGACTTGACCAGCATTACCCACTCCAGCGGGTTAATCGGGCTCTGCCTCTACCTCTTAATGGTCTTCACCGCCTTCCGGAGCGCCTGGAGAGCGGCAGAGACACGCACGGATCTGCTCATCATCCTGTTCTCTGCCATTTCATTCGCTGCTTACACGCTAACGGGACGCTACACCGAGATAGGCTCTATGATGATGCTCTACCTGGTGCTGTTGTTGCCCCTGTGTAAGAACGATAAGGAGACGGACGAGGAGGAAGTGGAGGAAGAACAGGAGGACTTGCCCGCCATCAGCAATGCGTTAACTACCCACGTTTACTAACATAATTTTGCTTAACCCCAAAGCCTGAACACTTATGCTGGCTGCACACCTTACACAGGGCTTACAGTTATCTACTTATCTATTAGAGCGCCTGCAGCAAAAGAAAATCAAGTTTGCTCACTGGAAAGGCAATGTACACCTGCTTGAGTCGCTGGAGGGTAAAACGGATATTGAGCTTTTGCTAAGGCCGGAAGACCGGGAGGACTTTGAAGCAACAATGGCGGAGCTGAACTTCAAGAAGGCCGAAAGCGCGCCCTGGAACAAGTATCCGCAGGTAGAGGACTGGCTTGGGTTTGATGAGGAAACCGGGGCGCTTCTGCACCTGCACACCCATTACGCCCTGATCATCCCCACCTCCTATGGCGACTACGTGCCTTTACCCTGGACGGAGCAGTTCTTCAAACACCTCACGACCGATGAGGCAACCGGCTGGCCCATCCCCGAAACCGCCATGGAGGCTCTTATACTTCTGGTCCGCCTTCAGATAAAAGGCCAAAACCCGGAGAATATACTCCATGACGTGCACCTGGAAAAAAAGCAGGAGCTGCTGGTACTTTTAAGCAAAACCGATGCGGAAAGGTTTGCCGCATGCTGCGCGGAATTGCGACTTCGAGCCCCTGTTGATCTGGCAGACAGAATCAGCCACATACTAGCAAAGGAGAGATTAGGGGATATAATCGCGCTCTCTGATTTTATCTACAGGCAGCTGCCGGCAAGTATAAAAAGCGCTGCTTCCCGTCGCTCTCCGAGGGCCCTGTACTACGAGTATTTCCTCAAGACGTTAAAACATTACAAACCCCTCATAAAGCCAGTCAGGTTAAAAAAGCGTGTCGAAACCGGGGGCCGCGTGATTGCTTTAGTGGGCAGCGACGGTTCCGGCAAAAGCACGCTGAGCCAGGATATAACGTCTTGGCTTACCTATAAAATAGACACCCATTACTTTTACATGGGCAAGCTACCCTTTATCAAAAGCTACCAGACACGGCTCTTTTCCTATACAGACCTGCTCGCCTCAAGAAACCTATTGGCAAGAGTTACAAGAAAGCTTCTCGGGGATTTGTATCACATCCTGATTATCAGGCAAAAAGCAAGTATGCTGAAACAGGCCAGGGAGCTTAGCGACGGGGGAAGCATTGCTATCTGCGACCGGTATCCGCAGCAGGAAGTATTTGGATTTAATGACGGACCAAGGCTGCAGGGCAACCCGCATAGTATGTTGGCCCGACTGGAAATGAAGTACTTTGACCAGGCCTTGCAAACAGGCGCCGATATCATCTTCCGGCTAATCGTGTCACCGGAAACTGCGCACCAGCGAAAGCCGGAGCATCATTACGAGGATATCCGGAGGAAGTGTGAGAGTATAACGAGCATCAGCTTCTCGGCCAACACACCGGCTACCGTTATCGACATTGATGCGAATGCACCCTACGAGGAGGTGCTGCTCCAGCTAAAGCGGCATATATGGCAAAGGCTCTAACCCCACCTGAATTGCTAAAAACCCGCTATATAAGTATAAAACAGGGTAACTCAGCCCCAAAAAAAATCGTATAACTTTATATAGTTATAATAAAAGATAATCCAGACTCAGCAGTACTGGCGATGTTATACAGTGAGCACCACCTAAAGCAAGATGCCCCCAAAAATAATCGAAATCATAGGCCCGCCCGGTATCGGCAAAACATCTATCTATCAGTCCTTATGTGATATATGGGAGCCTGGCTGTAATTGGATTTTCCCGGAGGCACTTTTGGAGCCTGAGCAGCCCTCGATTTCAGATTTCAACGAGTACCTCCTGCATTATGGGAGAAAGCTCTTCAGAAGAAAGGCGGGCCGAAGTATACCAACGGACTATGGTCTACGGTTTGTAGCCAACCATCCAGAACTGGCGGACTTCTTCTGGAATCTCCTGTCCGACAACAGAGTATATAACTACCATGATATAGACAAGCGCTTCAGGGCGGCATACCTGCTTTTCCGCGACTTCTGCCGATACCAGGCAGTACTGGAGAGCAACTGTCCCAAGCCTTGCCTCATCAATGAAGGGCTTTTACAGAAGTCGTTTTTCATACACGATGACGAGGAGTATGTGTCGAAACTGGTATCTACGTACCTGGCGCTGTTGCCGCTGCCGCATGCCATACTTTTTATTGATACCGAAAACAGGAACACGATTTTCAGTCGCCTCAAATCAAGGAAAAAGGTGATAGCCTCCCATCTGGGAAAGGATGACGGAGAAATACTGGTGGACATAGGCAGGTGGCAGAACCTGCTACAGATCCTGGTGGAGCAAGCCCAGAATTACAATGTTTTTGTTGCCAGGATTGATGGCGAAAAGCCTATCAAAGAGAATATATTCTATATAAACAGCCTTTTAAACAGCCTGAGACCAGCACCCTAGTTTTAAAACAAAAAAGGGTTGAAGACCCGGTACCGAGTCGCTAAAGTTTGAAAGATGCCATACGTTATGTAAATCTACACCCGCAAATTTAAGCCCTTGTTTAGCGTTATAATCCCGCTCTTTAATAAAGAGGTAACGGTAGCAGACACACTAACCTCTGTTCTAAACCAGACGTTCCGTGACTTTGAGGTGATCATCATGAATGACGGGTCTACAGACAGCAGCCTCCAGATCGCTGCGTCTTTTAAAGACGCCAGGATCCGGCTTTTCTCCCAACCGAACCTCGGAGTGTCTGCAGCCAGAAACAATGCGATAAAAAAAGCGAGCCGCAGTTACCTGGCCTTCCTGGATGCGGACGACCTCTGGGATCCTGGTTATCTGAAGGAGATGACAAAGCTGATCAGAAAGTATAAAGAATGCGCCGCTTTTACGTGTGCCTACAGAACCATCACCCAAAACAGGACCTCCATTAAATGCGATGGGCTCGCGGAAGGAGTGATCGGGAATTTCTTTGAAGAAAGGACCCGGAACCATATCATGCGCACCTCAGCGGTGGTGGTCCATCGATCGGTTATGGAAGCCCTAAAGGGATTCCCGGTTGGGATGGTGGGAGGCGAGGACGATTATACCTTTGCGCAAATAGCCACAAAGTATAAAATCGCCTTTACGCCTAAAGTGCTGGTTGTCTACGACAACAGAAACAGCACCTATCACCAGCGCATGGGGAAGCCGGACTCCTGCCACGAATCCTGGCTGGATTTGTATGAGCCTGGGAATTACTATAAAAACGAGTTTGTGGCCCTCAAGGCACTAACGGCGGGTATCCGCTATGCCTATGGTTCTCCTCAACGGAAGAGCCTCGAAATAGAGAAGAAGACAAAATACACGACTATGTACAAGCGGCAGTGGCGGCAACTGTACGTCCTCAACAGGCTCCCATACTTCCTTATTCCGCTACTCCGCCAGCTGATTCCGGCCTACAAAAGCGGTAAATCCGATTTTGCCAAGGCCAGCAAGTCGCTGGTGCACAGAGTTGTGATGCAGCTGGCCTGAGCAAAGCTGCAAGAAAGTATAAATCATTACCCGCTAAAGGATGGCTGCTGCGATGAAAGCGGAAAATAGCTTATTGATAATACCATATGGCCAGATTTCTATTCTATGATGATCAGTTAATTAATATTCTACAGCAACAAGAAAAGCCTTCGGGGGGTGCGGCTGTGCAGACGTTTAGCTGGATTAGGGGGTTGACTAAAGTGGGGCAGGATGTTTTTATACTTACTGGTGCCGACAAAAACGCTATACTTAAAGAAGAGTGCAGAGACTACAATATCATCCCACTGTATGACAACAACAAAGGCGTCAGGTGGCTGCGGTGGGTCTATTACCGCCTGCCCTATCTCTATAGCCAGGTAAAGCAGGTGAAGCCCGACTACCTCTATCAAAGCGTGCCCGGCTGGGCCTCGTTTTTGATGGGTTCTGTCTGCCATCTACTTAACATAAAATACCTACTCCGAATCTCCAATGACAACCTGCTGGACGAGCGGATCAACCGGCAGCACTCTTGGTTTAAGCGTTTCTTTCTCGAAAAGGGTATAAAGATGGCTTACTGTGTTCTGTGTCAGAATGAGTACCAGTTGAGCCAGATCAAAAAAAAGTATCCGCAGAAGCAGGCGCTTAAAATCCCTAACCCCATTTACCTGAGCCATATTCCTACCACGGATGCTACCCAGAGCAGAAGCCACATCGCCTGGGTGGGGTTGTTTCAGTACCAGAAAAACCTGAAGCTGCTGTATGAGGTTGCGAATGCGCTCAAACACGAACATTTCAAGGTGGCAGGCAAAGAGCTTTACGGAAATGACGCGGACACGAAAGCATACGTAGCCAAGCTGAAACAGCTGCCCAATGTTGAGTTTGTCGGGTTTCTGAGCAGAAACGACATCCCTCCCTTTCTGGCCAAGGCAAAGTACCTGCTAAACACGTCGCACTATGAGGGCTTCAGCAACACGTTCCTGGAGGCCATGAGCGTGGGCACACCCATCATTAGCAGCGACAGGGTGAATCCGGATGGCTTTATCTCAGAAAACAACCTGGGCATCGTGTACAAGGATCTGGATGACCTGGTACACCAGTACCGCACCGTCTCCGCAGATATGTACACCCGGATGTCGGCCAACGCATTAGGCTATGTAGTAGAGCACCATGATCATGAGGCACTCGCGAATAAGCTCCTATACTTTCTGGAAGAGAGTAAAAAGGTGGCTGTGCCCTGAAGTATAAAATCAGCTGCGCACTCCCCTTCTAACCTTAGTCCCTATTTCTCATAATGCTTCACCGGTATACTTTAGTATGGAATTTCCTTTTATTAAAAATAGAATCAGAGTTTTATTCTTCATCGGTAACCTTCAGACTGGCGGCAAGGAGAGACGGCTTTTGGAATTGTTAACCTACCTCAAACGGCAGGATAAGTATGAGATGTTGCTCATCATGACGAAAGAGGACATCTTTTATCCGGAGTTTCATCACCTGGGCATCCCCTACAAAGTCATTGGCCAACCCAGGTATACTGTCTTTTCCAGTTTCCTTAAAGAATGCCAGCAGTTTAAACCCCACGTTATTCATACCTGGGGGCGCATGCAAACGCTCTACTCCCTGCCTGCAGCCCTATGGCAACGTATACCAATCATCAACAACCAGATAACCTCTGCCCCGCCATACTTTAACCTTTGGTCCTGGGAGGGTTTGGTGGATAAGCTCAACTTCTGTTTTTCCGATTTTATACTTTCCAACTCTGCTGCAGGCATAGAGTCATTCAGGCCCCCGCTTCATAAAAGCCAGGTTATCTATAACGGCGTAAGTATGAGTCGCTTTGAAAACCTGCCGGATGCCCTGCTGGTAAAACAAAAGTATAACATCACTACTCCTTACACGGTCGTGATGAGCGCCTCCTTCTCCCCTAACAAAGACTACGGCCTCTTTTACCGGATCGCCGATCACATTACCCGGCAGCGCGATGACATAACCTTTATTGGAGTCGGACAGAGCCATGATGACCTGAACTTTAGCAGGTACCAGGAAATGATCAAAAACAAGCCGCTTATCAAACTGCCAGGAAGGATAGACGATGTGGAGGCGCTCGTGAACGCGAGTGATATCGGCGTATTATTCTCGCCGAACGGGGAGGGAATTTCAAACTCCATCATCGAGTACATGGCGCTCTCAAAACCTGTCATTGCCAATGACACAGGCGGAAACAAAGAGCTTGTACGCCACAATGAAAACGGCTACTTAGTAAAAGACCTGCCGCATACAGACATTGCCCAAATCATCATGGACCTTATCGACAACCCGGCTAAGCGGAAAAAACTGGGCGCCAGAAGCAGGGAAATTATAGTCGATAACTTTTCCATCAGCAAGATGGGAGAGTCATTCGAGCGCATCTACAGCGAGGTACTGGGGGGAGCGCCCAGTTACCAAAACGTCACCCCAAAACTAGAGTCTAACACCATCGTCTAATCCGCCAAAGTATGAATATACTTTTCGTTAGCCGCTCTAAAACGGGTAAGCCCCACCCTTTTGTAGAAGAACAGGCAGCGGCACTGGAGAGCAGCGCCGGTATCCGCATCCAGCACTACCTGGTGAGAAGCAGTGGTTTGATAGGCTACATCAGAGCAACCTATCGCTTATATAAGCTCCTCAAGCGCACCCCTGTTGATCTCATTCATGCACATTACGGCCTGTCAGGGCTTACCGCTGTTCTGAACAAAGTTATACTTGGCAATCGCTTCAAGGTCATCATCACCTACCACGGCAGCGACATTAACAAAGCATCAGAGCGGTGGCTGTCCCTGCTGGCATCCAGGCTGGCAGACTTCAATATTCTTGTCTCCGTTAAAATGCTCCGTTACTTTAAGCACAAACGTGCTGTTATACCTTGTGGCATCAACACAGACGTAGCGTTAATACACCGAAGTGAAACACGCGCTTCCAACGGCTGGGGCGAAAATGATTTTGTTATACTTTTTGCCTCCAGGTTTAGTATAAGTGTAAAAGATCCTGAGTTTGCCTTTAAGGTGGTGGAAGCCTTTAGGGCCTCAACCACTAAATCGGTAAAATTTATAGAGTTAAAAGGCTACAGCCGGGATCAGGTTACCCAACTGATGCAGGCGGCAGATGCACTACTGATGTGCAGCAAAACGGAAGGAAGCCCGCAGGTGGTAAAGGAGGCTATCGTCAATGGCCTGCCCGTTATCTCGAACGATGTGGGCGATGTGAGGGTCATTTGCAGGCACGTGGATCATTGCTTCATCCTTCCAAAACGCGTAGAGGACTACGTGGAGTGCCTTCACTCCCTCAGCAGTACCTATCCGCGAATCCAGAACAGGGAGCCGGTTATCGCAGAATACAGTAACCAACATATCGCTGAAAAAATTTTAGGCATTTACCAGAGCGTACTATACAAGCCGGTTCATACCTAACGCTCGGATTGCTTCAGCATTTACCATATCCATACTTATACTTCCGGATGCACTGGCGCTGGGACAGTATAGGCATGCATCTCAGGCCTTTCACAAATCCAGGTTGTCTATCTCCTGATGGATGCCTCTCCACAAGTATCAGGTCATACTATAAGAATTACTATATGAAAAAGCTGTTCGGGTACAACCTCTACCTTCAGGATAGGGCGACCTTAATACAAGAACTAAAGTACAACATAGCGCTTGGGCAGACAAGTACGGTTATCTCCTTGAACACCTTAAAGCTGTACCAGGGCTCCAGGAGCAAATATTTGGCGTCTTTATTTCAGTCGGGCACCCACATTATTCCAGATGGCCAGTCCATTGCCCTGGCCGAGTACCTGGTGCACGGCAACAGGATCTCGGCCATTTCCGGCGCTGAGCTGATGGTTGAGCTAATTAAGGAATCGGCCCGCTGCGGCTATAAGATCTTCTTCCTCGGCTCTCCGCGGGAGCTGCTAGACCGGGTGAACGCTAAAATTGAGCAGGACTATCCGCAACTGAAAGATAAGGTGGCATTTCAGGATGGCTATTATGACGTGGCGCAGGAGGGAGAGGTGGTAAGCAGGATTGCTGACTTTGAACCCGACTTCCTCTTCGTGGCCTTCGGATCCCCCAGAAAAGAGGAGTTTATCATCAAGTACCATAGCAGGCTCAACGCTAAGGTGATTATGGGTGTGGGAGGAAGCTATGAGTATTTTGTGGGTGATGTGAAACTGGATCCGCTCACCAAAAAATTAGGCCTCAGGTGGTTGGTCAGAACACTGCAGGACCCCACCAGGCTTGCCAAAAGGTACGCGGTGTGTAACTCCTACTTCCTGTATGCCCTGATGCGGGAAATGTTCTATAGCCGGGGAAAAAGAGCCCTCTAAGGCAAGCACTGTCTATACTTTCTTTCAGAAATATATCAGCACTCTTCACACTTTTCCTTATAACCATGAAAATTACGATAGTAGCCGGCGCAAGGCCTAATTTCATGAAAATCGCCCCGATCATAAAGGCCATAGAGCAGGTACAGCAAACCGGAACAAACCTTACCTACCGATTGGTGCATACAGGCCAGCACTACGACAAGCAGATGTCGGAGAGCTTTTTTGAAGAGCTGAACATACCTGCTCCCGAGGTGAACCTGGAGGCCGGCGGCGGCACACAGGCCGAGCAAACCGCCGCGATTATGGTACGCTTCGAGAAGGAGATCCAGCAAAATAAGCCGGACGTGGTGATAGTGGTGGGAGATGTTACCTCCACCATGGCCTGCTCCATCACAGCCAAAAAACTTGGGGTAGATGTAGCGCACGTGGAGGGAGGCATACGGTCAGGCGACATGACCATGCCCGAGGAAATCAACCGTATTGTAACAGACAGTATCAGTGACCATTTCTTTACGACATCGCAAACTGCCAACGAGAACCTGCTTAAAAGCGGTGTCGGGCCGGACAGGATACACTTTGTGGGCAACACGATGATAGACACCCTGCTCTCCAATATCGGGAGACTGAAAGATCCGGAGATTTTGGTTAAGGGGGCCAGGCTGGAGGCCCAGTCATACTTTACCCTGACCCTGCACCGGCCCGCCAACGTGGATGAGCAAAGCAAGCTTCGTTCGATGATGAACGCCATTATAGAGGGCACCGATACATACCCGATAATTTTCCCGGTACACCCGCGCACAGCCCGGTACCTGGAGGAATTAAGCATTACAGATGAGCGCCTGCACTTCGTGGAGCCCTTATCTTACCTGCAATTCAACTACCTGGTAAAGCACTCCAAAGGCGTTATCACCGATTCGGGTGGCATAACCGAGGAAACCACGGTGATGGGCGTGCCCTGCCTCACGCTCCGAGACAACACAGAACGGCCTGAGACAGTCACCATCGGCACAAATGAGCTAATCGGAACAAACCCCTCCTGCCTGAAACCTTACCTGGAGAAGCTTCTGAAAGGCGAATGGAAGAAGGGCGGTGTCCCCCCGCTTTGGGATGGCAAGGCATCAGAGAGAATTGTTCAGAAGCTGGTAGAACTGTATGCCTGAACTAAAAATGGGTACTTAGAACAAGTATAAAAGGCCAGAACTACCGACTTAAAACCTCAGGCCTTTTACGTTGATATAGAACAAAAAAGCTCAAGATGTGGTCTTGAGCTTTTTTATTTATGGTGGCTTCTGAAGCACAAAAGCTTCTAACCCGTGCAGGTGGTTTATACTTAAGGCAGAGCGCTAAATTTTATACTTCTTAAAAGTATAAAATTTAGCGCTCCATTAAACTCCGAGGTAAATACTCTTGTGGGTTCAGCTAAAAAGCACTGTGATGCGTCTTGGTGCCGAATATGGTCATGAACACTATCTTTAAATCAAGAGCAAAGGACCAGTTCTCCATATACCAGATATCATGCAGCGTACGCTGGCTTTTCTGCTCTTTTGTATCGGTTGGTCCTCGCCATCCGTTAACCTGCGCCCACCCTGTTATACCGGGTTTATAGTAGTGCCGGATCATGTACTTATCCTCCGTTTCCTGTAGCTGCCGGTTCAGGAAGCTGCGGTGCGGTCTCGGACCAACCACGCTCATTTCCCCTAGCAGCACGTTCAGGAACTGTGGCAGTTCATCCAGGCTATACTTTCTCATGATCTGGCCAAGCCTGGTTATGCGGGGGTCGTTTTTCTGTGTGGACATCACGCCTGCAAACACATCATCGCACACGGTCATTGTCCTGAACTTAAAGACCCTGAACGGTTTCCCTCCTTTGCCAATCCTGGCCGGGCAGTAAAAAATAGGCCCTGGAGAATCCAGCTTTATCAGAATCGCGAGTAACAGAAACAACGGCAGCAGTCCCAGCAGGGCAAACGTGGAGAAGACGATATCAAACATGCTTTTAGCAAAGGAGGCATACGTATTATCCAAGGGCAGCTGCCGCACGTGCACGGCCTCCAGGTGCCCATAGCGTTTGGTGCGGTAATGGTTGCCGAATAAATTCTGGTAATCCGGTACATACTTGACGCGTACCCCGTAATGGTCTGCCACCGACAGTATCTGGCGCACCTTTTTGGAGGGCTTAACAGGAATCGCTATCACAATTTCATCTACGGTGTTGTTCTGCAGGTAAGCATGTATACCCTCCACGCCTCCGAGCACCTTGTCCTGGCTTACCAGGCACTCCTCTTCCTCCTTCAGTTTGATAAATCCCTTCACACTGTGGCCGCACACCTCTTCTTCCACGTGCTTTGCCAAGCTCCCGACGCCAGCAATTAAAGTATGGCTACCCGATGTAGTGCTTGATTTAATCTGATTGATTATCCCCCCCACGATAAAGTTTAACGGGATACCCAAAATCGGAAAGCCGAGGGCAAAGGCCGCAAAAACTTTCTTGTCGGAAAAAATCCTGGTCAGAAACTCGGGGTGCAGGTAATAAAGCATGCTTGTAAGGCACAGCAATACCAGGTATGACTTGATAAAGTTAGTGAGCCTGGGGATGTGGCGGGATTCTGACAGCCCGATAGATGACTTAGTTCTTGTATAGCCTATCAGCACCCACAGCAGGAACACATTAATGATAATGAGCCAGTGTGTTTCTACGAAAGTTACTAATTCTGCTACACTAAAAAGTATCAGAATGGTAAGTACAAAAGTTAGTATGTCTTTTTCCCAGGAAGCTGCCGAAGAGTTGTGTCTAGCTCTTATCATAGTATTGCACTTAATTACAAACCTTTAAATTTTTCCTATACTCGTCGCACGCTTTTAAAGGACGTTGAAACCAGCGCTATAATCAGTTATCTGGGCTTATAGAGGAGGGTGAAGCATAATACGTCCTGCCCTTCTAATCTGATTAATCATAAGTTCAGTGGAGTAATATAAGGTAGGATCGGCTTTACTTTAGAACAAGCGGCTACCATCAGCTTCTAGCCATTTAGGTACTAATTGAGCTGAATAATCCCAACACAAATATATGTCCTGTATATCCGACTTTGTATAAATAAAATATTACATATTCCTAAATCAAATTAAAATAAAACAATTAATCTTACTCACACTCCTTGTACGTTGCAATAATAGAGAAGGATAATATTAGATATTTATAAATTTCACTAAAAATACTTTAAAGAAACAGGTCAATCCATTTCCTGATTTATCCCAATTTTATTCAATTTTGGTTAACCAATAGTTTTTCAGGGTAGATAGACAGTTCGTGGTAGCCAAAGTGCAAACAATACTTTATTATGAAATAACAAGCTGGTGACCGCTCTCCAGAAATTGAATAAAATATTTATAAAATTATTTCTTGTCGTAACCTGGAGTCTCATCAAACACTAATACAGCCCATGTTATAATGATGAATAAAAGTTTCTCCACTAATATAGGAAGCTAAAAAATGTTACAACTTACAATGAGATTTTACTGAAGTTAATTGAACAGAAAGTATAGCAGAATCCTTTCCACTGACTAAGGCATAGACAGGCTTCGGATTATCCTGCTGTAATTGCCCGGCAACGGCGCGTAAAAAGGCAGGAAGCTTTTCTTTTGCCGAAGTATGGTAGTAGGTGAGTTCAAGGATAGAACCATCAGCAACTTGTTCCTGGTATGATACTTCCAAGGTTGCCTGAGGTATACCAACCCACCCGCAAGCGCGCAGCATGCCCTTCTCGCTCCAGGTATAGCAGCGCTCCCCTGCCTCCAGGCGCCTCATGGAAGACTCCAGAAACTCCCATCGTGTTTGCCCGGCATCGGGCACATAGTCCAGTAGGTCTTTCAGGCTACAGTATTGTATCGCTATACTTGCGTCTTGCGGCATGCCGGGTTCTGAGACAAGTATGAGCTGGGCCTGGCTGGTTCCTTTATCTACGACGGGGTTCAGTTTTCCTATGCCAGCCCTGCCTTGTAGTTGCATAAACTTCTTCTTGAGTTTTCTGAGGGTTTCGTGCTTGACCCCCATCACCATTGCGCCCTGCATAAGCTGCCGCCTCATGGCCATGGTAAGCCCCCTGACAACTTTGGCGTAGCCTCCGACAATGTCAAGTTGGTGCGCTGTTCCGTAATCTGTGGCAAGTATGTTTTTATAGGGATCAGCTCCGGGCGTCAGATCAAAAACAGATATCCCTTCCTTTGCCAGCAGCTGGCCTAAAAGCAGGAAGTGGAGTATACCGGGGGAGTGTTTTGCAAAGGTGGGACAGTGGGTATTCAGGCCTTGTAAGTGCACCCATCCCTTTCCGGTAACCCCGGCATTGGAGGCTATCACCTTTTCATCAACAGTTAACAAGGTCGTATGCAGCAGGCCTCTCTCAAACAGGAGGGTCAGGAATTGCTTACGCAGGCTGTCTGTGCGGAAAAGTGTCCTGTTGAACATGGCACCCTTCCGAAAGTCGTACTGCAGCGTCAACTCGTCAATAACCTCCCTGAAACGCCCGGCAGTATTTACCCGCTCGAAATTAAGATGCCCAAGCCTTTTCAGACGGTTCATCTTTTCCCTTCTGTTCTTTTTCCGAAGCTCTGCATTTAGCTTTTCCTCGTCTATGACCATTAGCGGTTGCTTCACGGTTCGCACCAGGCAATGCCTTATCCAATAGGAATTTCGGTTAGTCCAGTTCAGGCTAGCTCCATCTGGCACGTACTTTAACCGGATATTACTGCCAGGGAACTGCTCCGTTAACTCCTGCATGGCACTGCGCACGAAGTCCTCCTCCACTTCAGGCCGCGCGATCCATACCTGATACTCTGCCTGTTCAGCGCCTGCACCCACAATCAGTCGTTGCCCATCCACTGCCAAGGCAAGAACCCCATCAAGCCTTCCCTCCCGGTTATAGCTAACAATAAGTATGGGCTTGTAGGTGTCTTTGTATACTTCATACCAGGTAGTAACATAGGTATAGCTCTGAAAGGCCGTACCCCATGGGCAAGCCTCATATAAGGTTTCCCATTCCTGCCTGAAATCATCCTCCTGCAGCAGGTCGCATACCTCCTCCCCTACCAGCACTTCCAACTTAGCCCTTCCACCAGAGCTTATACGCTTTGTTTTAACACCCAAGGTTGTGAACCGGAACATAGACTTGTGCATTTAGTGCTGTTTGTGATGATGCTTTAGTTAGAGTTATATAATACGGTACTTACCCTATCAGTTTTGCCAGACTAGTTTGAAACATTATCAAGATATATCGTGCCATGGCCATTATCCACAAAATATACCGGGGTGCCTCTCTGCTGCCGGACAAGACGTGCAGCTTCAGTGAGAAAAGCAGGCAGCATTCTTTTTACCGCTTTGCAATAGTACGTAAGCTCCAGCACTGCCGACCCTTTGGGAAGAGCCGGCTTTAAGGGCACTGTTTCTGAACTGCCAAGCCAGGCGCATGCCTGCAGTTGCCCGTCCTCGCACCAGGTATAGCAGCACTTTCCTGTCTCTAAACTCCGCATGGCCGCCTCCAGGAACTCCCATCGCGTCAGATCATGCTTCGTTGGCCTGTAGGCCAGCAAGTGCTTTAAATCGTTTTCCTGAACATGTATACTTCCGTCAGCATAACGCAGTTCCGCGGGTATCCCAACCGATGGTTTCTCATCCGGGCTATGCGATGCTCGCAAACGGAACAGCGTGGAGAAAGCAGTGTGCGGATTTATAACCGATTTCAGGCGTGCCTTAAACAGATAGGCTTTTTTCCTGATAGCCAGCTCAACGCTCATGGGCCTTTTACCGGCCTGCACCAACCTGTTGTATAAATGCTTTCTAATCCGCCTTTTGGCGCCGCTAACGGTACTCCCCGGTATTACCATTTCATATACCTGATCATGGTCTGTGGCTAAGCGCTCTTTGTAGGCATCTCCTCCGGGCGTAAGGTCAAATACCTCAACGCCGCTCTCGGCCAGCAGCTTGCCCAACATAATGAAATGCACAAAGCCCGGCGAGTAGTAGTTTGCCTGGTAAGGCGCATGCGTGTTTATCCCACCCAGGTGCACCCATCCTTTGCCGGCCACAGCAACAATCGCCGCCATCACCTCCTCATTTACTTTAAGCACGGATACGTGCAGGAGCTTCTTCTCGAAAATGGCTAATAAAAACTCAGTCTTAAGCGGGTTATCTGAAAACTGGTTCTTATTGAACATCGCCCCCTGCCTGAAATCATACTGGATAACGAGTTCTGGCAGAATCTCTTCGAAGTAGCTCTTATCCGTAACGACTTCAAAGCTGAGGTTCCCGAGGCGCCTCAGGCGATTCACTTTATTCTTGAACTCGGGCTTCTTAAACAGCTTTGGGAACTCTGGAGAGCCCATCGCCATCAAAGGCCTTCGAACCGCCTGCAGCACGACCTTGTTCCGCCAATAAGGGTCTGCCTCTGCCCAGTTTAGAGGAAGCGCCGGCGGCAGGTATCTAAAATGGATGTCACAGCCCCGGAACTTGTGGATTATACTTGCAAGGGCCGCCTTTATGAAGTCTTCTCCGTATGCCGCACCTGAAAGCCAGCATTGATACTCTGCGTCATATTGGCCCGCACCTACAATTTTGCCAGGTTTGAGAAGGCTTTCGTGCTCATCCACACAGTATCTTGGCAAGGCCATAGCCAGCACCCCGACCAGGTGGCCTTCATGGGTGGCTGTTACAAGTATGGGCAGGTACTCTTCCCTGAATACCTTATACCAGGTCTCCACAAAAACACGACTCTGAAATACCGTGCACCACGTGCATGCCTCATACAGTAGATCCCACTCTGCCTTGAGTGCAGGATCCAGGAGTGCATTGAACACCTGCTTACCAACATGCAGCTCTGTTTTCAGGGGGGCTTTCCCTATTATACCCTTATAAGGTTCATTGTCTTCCTCATGTTTAATTAAAGTTTTCATAGTGTAGAACTTAAGCTAGCCTGCGTATCAGAGCAAAGTATAAAAGGATACAGCTGCTTTAAACTACGGCAGCAAACTGGGTCGGCAGGGATGCGCTGCATTCGCGCACAGCCCGCACAATTCTTAGCATGTCACGTTCGGTTAGCTCCTGATGGACTGGCAGTGCCAATACGCGTTCACGTAGAAATCGGCTGCGAGGAAAATCTTCTACAGGCAAAGAAGGATGCGGGTTGATCCAGAAGAGCAAGCCCAGAATACCCCGGCGCCGCAGCCTTGCCAGGAACTGCTGTGCATCCTGTACTTCCAGCGGAAAGGCAAAGGGGCAAGCTCCTTCCGGCAGGTACGCAAACTGCCTTGGCACCATCCCAGCCAGGTGTTCAAGCAAGAACTCATAGTTGTTTCTGCGCTTCCGGGCTGTTTCCTGGCAAAGAAGTTTAGGCAACAACTTGCTGCTCATAACCGATGGCGGCGTATCCGGGTTGCCCATGTCGAACTCTGCATGCGGCCTGTCGTTCGTTCGTTTCCACCAGGCGATGGCTGGCTTTACAAGGGCATGAAAAAAACCGACCTCCCCTCTCCTGGTAGCAATCCAGTTCAAATGTCTTTTTACCATGCGCCAGTACCCGGACTCGGCACGTAACTGCGGCGGCTGTGGTGGCTTAATGGACACCACCGCTCCCCCATCTGGTATGCCGTAAGTCTTGTACAGACAAAATACAGCCATGTGCCCAAAAGCACCTACCGGCGTATCATCCTTTGTGGTCAGAAAGGCCTGTGCCGCGTCTTCAATTAGTAGCAGATTTCTATCATCACACCATTTGCGCCAAAAAGCCCCGTCCTGCGGAAAGCCGAGGTAATGGATCAGGTACAAAGCCTTTACGTTTTCATCCAGGAGCGGCAGCAAGGTTACCTCATCAGGTTCTAAGGCATCATTAATCTCGTAGTACTTCACAGTTAACCCCGCCTGTACAAGCGCTTCTACTTCGGAACCATGGTGATAGGCCGGCACCAGCACGGTATCTCCGGAACCCAGATCCAGCGCCTTGCACGCGCTCCAGATGGCCTGTCGCGCGCGGGAGAAAATCCTGCAGTTCTCCTGGTTCAATGGAAAAGGGAGCCAGGCGTTATCTTCTTTGAGATGTATACTTGGGGGGAGTGTGGGCCATATGGCAAATCTGGGCGCAATAACAGAGGAGAACTTCTTCATACCTTACCTCAAAACCAACTAACAATCTATTAATTAAGGGCGAACCCATCATCAACTACTACTAGCTACCAGCAGCAGTCAATCCCCAGGAGCCTATCAGGCACCGCTAGCAGTATTACTGAAAGGCTACATTTTTAGTAGCCACAGACGTTGTGCCGATACCTGTGGGTATTCTTCTTTTCCTGCGGAAAGGAACCCTCGCACGCCGCATTACGGCCTGCCATACCCCCGTCATCCTGCATATATTCTCCGCAAACGAGGCACCCTCTAAAAAACCAAGCCGGGGAAGTAAGAACCTGTGCTGTGTATCCAACACCCTTATGGGCTTAGGCTCACAGGTAAAGGCCATACTATAGTCCAGCCCCTCCAAAACCTGCACTTCGCGCTCGCTGTAATTTCCGTTCGGGTAAGTGAAGTAGGAGATAAGTTTCCCCGTCCAGCTCTCCAAAGTCCTTTTAGAATGCCGTAGCTCAAAGTATACTTGATCGTCCTCGCAGTTCGTAAGGATAGGGTGTGAGTGCGTGTGTCCACCTATTGTTATATACTCCGACCTGGACAGTCTCTGGACCTGCTCAATGGTCATTGCCTCTCTGGGGAGGTGAATCGTTTTTTTATACTCCTCTATTTTAAGCAAGCGCTCCTCATTGGGAAGATCTTTCAGTACCTGTACGGCAGGTGGGGAGAGCCCTGCCTTTCTTGCCGCAGCCAGGTAAGACCACCAGTAGGCTCCATCCTGCACAGGTTGCGTAGAGACAAAGATGCCTACCGGCACCTTATATGCTTCCGCCGTTTCTACTATATTTTTCTCGTTTGCTTGCCAGCCATCATCTACTGTAATGATAGCCCCTCCTTTTGGAAAGGGCGATTGTTTCAGAACCATACGCTCTAGGTCAGCTAAACTCAGCAAGTTGAGCCCCTGCTTTTGCAGCCACCGGACGCTTGTTTCAAACTCTTTCCTGGTGGGGTTGTGGAAGTATACAGACAGCATCTGCTCCCCCTTTAAAGTCCGGTTCAATGCTCTTCTCACATAGCCCAACCGGATCAGGATACATGCCAACAGCCACCCCGATATGTTCCTTAACGTCAACTTCATTGGTAAAGCATTAGATATAGTAGTTCCTGCCTCTAAAACTGATTGGATGCCAGCTCGAGATGTAAATTGCGTCGTTACAAATTATAAGGAGGTTATACTTGAGTCTTTAGTCAAATATTATCTTTTATTTATACCATATACTACTGCTGACTTTGAAAGGTTCTGCATATCATGGCAAAATGTTAATCAATTCTAATATTAATTTATGCTTAATAAAACGTAACAGAAAAGCTACCTACTCCAACAGAAAGGGGAAGTTAGTTTAGGTCCCAAGAGTGTCGGCTTTTGGTGGCCAGTCGCACGTTATCGATGAAGTAAACCCTCTCTTCCGTATCTGTCGTGCGGCCTTCGTTCCAGTCGTCTTTGTATATGCCGACCTTCCAGCGCGGATACCCGAACTTCGCATACATGGTTGGCCCCTCGTACCGGAGTACTTCATGCTCATTCAGCCAGACTTCTACCAGGCCATTTTCTCCGGAAGAATGAATAACATGTATGGTAATGGTGTGCCACCTGTCCTTTTCAAGTTCTCCCAGCACATAGCGCTGGTGCTTCCGCCCGTCGCCACCTATCAGCATCTTAAACTGATCGTTCTCCGTTACCAGAAGCAGGGCCGGGCTCCCCGAGCCTTTTCCCTGGTGCCACTGGCTTATGTGATCATAGCTTGAGTCTCTTTTATACTTGCCGGAGGGAAAGTAAGCAGTAAAGGAATACCAGCCTTCCCGCACCTTTGTCTCCTCCGGAAAAAGGAACTCAGCCCTGGTCCCCCCGCTAGCTTCGGGATCCGTGTTCCTTAACTCAAAACGCCCGGACTTATTTCCCTCAAAAACAGGGGAATTTACCACCTTAAATCCATAGGCGGTGGCAGCCTGTAGCTTGGCTCCCTGGAAGTATGACTCCCCCTCAAACGTTTCCTCCACAAGAAGCTCTGGCGTGCCATAATCCGCTAGTGCCATGAAAAGACCTAGTGCACCATATATACTAAAGGAGTAAAGGATGAGCTGCAGCTTAGCGACCATAGGATTGATTGGCAGGTGTCAAGTTTATATATTATTAATACTACGCGCTATTTATCATTCTGTTAGACTATCAAGCAGGTATAGATAGAAACAAGAAAAGGGCACAGGAAATACCTGTGCCCTTTTGCTTTATCATGTATACTTAGAAGCAGTAGATAAACTGCATTAAGCTAACATGCCTGTCTTTATACTCCCTACTTCTGGATAGTGAATTTGATAGTTACTGGTGTTCCGGCCTGGCCATTTGTATAAGGAGTGGCCTTCAGGGTATAAGTGCCGGCTGCCGGTGGGTTCCAGTTGCCGTAGTAGAAATTGCCATTGCCGTCGTCGCCGTGCAGGGCAAACGGAGCACCCTTGTCAGTGTAGGTCTTGCTCTGGGCGCCGCTCAGCTCAAACTTCACGTTCTCTACAGAAGAAGAGGTGTTGGCCTGGATGTTCAGCTTGGTGTAGGCCAGTGAGCTAAGCTTAATCACAGATCCGTCAGCGATTGTCTGTACACCCTTCTCAGTATGAGAGTCGATCAGGGTGAAGCCAGTAATATCGGAGCTCGTTGATGGAAGAGCCGTCTCGTTGCTTCCGGAAGTAGAACCGCCGTTTTCAGGGAGTACGTGCTCACCAGAGTTTACAATTGTAAAGGTAACAGACACCGGAGTTCCGGCCTGGCCGTTCTTATAAGGAGTGGCCTTCAGGGTATAAGTGCCGGCTGCAGGTGGGTTCCAGTTGCCGTAGTAGAAGTTGCCTTTTCCGTCGTCGCCGTGCAGGGCAAACGGAGCCGCAGAATCAGTAAAGGTCTTGCTCTGGGCGCCGCTCAGCTCAAACTTCACGCTCTCCACAGAAGAAGAAGTGTTGGCCTGAACATTCAGCTTGGTATACTCCAGTTGGCTAAGGCTGATTTGTGCACCGTTTGTGATAGGCAGCACACCTTTCTCATAGTGAGAGTCGATCAGGGTGAAACCTGAAATGTCGGCACTGGAAGATGGAGCAGAAGTACCAGCGTCAGGAGAAGTTGGCTCTGAAGGGCTTGGAGCTGGCTCAGTAACGGAACCTGATCCTGAACCAGAGCCAGAAGACATTTCGCTAAGAGAGGCCTTGCTGTTGCCCAGCTTTACGTTGTCGATGTACCACACTCTCTTCTTCGTGTTCGTAGTCTCGCTTCCGTTCCAGTCCCACTTATAGATACCCACTTTCCAGCGAGGAAGCTCATATCCTGACTTAATCGTAGCACCTGATCTGGACGCCACCTTCTTGTCGTTCAACCATACTTCAATCAGACCGTCAGATCCTCCTGAGTGTACCATGTGGATCACAAACTTGTGCCACACGTTCTTCGTCATTTTACCAAGTGGCAGGCGGGCCTCGCCCACGTGCATGATAAATTCGCCGTTCTCAACTACCAGTACCGTATGTGGTGAACCTGATCCACCACCCTGGTGCCACTGCGTGATGATGTCTCTGCTCTTTTCGTCAGCGTAATCAGAAGATGGGAAATAACCGGCAAACGAGTACCAACCCTCTTTGGCTCTGGTATCTTCAGGGAAAAGGAATTCGGTTCTTGTTCCGCCGCTAGCCTCAGCATCGGTGTCTCTCAGCTCGAAACGACCAGCTTTGGAACCTTCAAAGGCCGGGTTAGAAACCACGCTAAAGCCATAGTTTGTGCTGGCCTGGTGCTTAATACCACTAAAGCCGTTTCCGCTTTCGAAAGTCTCGTTGAAAATCAGGTTTGCAGAGGTTGCTAAATCAGTGGCTTCTGTGCCAAGTTCAGCGGTTGGTGTCATGTCCTCCAGTTCTTCTTTCTCGCATGACATTGTGATTGTGCCCACAAGTAGGGGCATAAGGATGTACTTGAATCTTGAATTCATATTTTTTGGCTAAAAGTATGTTGGCTAAAAGGTGAAATTTTGTCTGATGCTATAGAAACGCTATTGTATTTATCCTAATTTCTATTAGCCTCTATAGCGACGTGTTTTTAAAGTTTGGTTACAGATTTAATATTAAATAAAACTAATATTTAAAAATCTAAAGGTCTTTTCATAGGCAATTCAACTCACTAAAATTCAACATCATACCCATTATCAAGTTAAACAGCAGGAGCACATGTTTTTGGACATTTTCCTTCACTTGACTTCGACAAAGATAAACGGGCTGGTTTCAGATTTAAAAACCGTTTACCAATTTTAGCCTAAAAAACATTTTAAATAACCACAACTTCTTTTTTACGTTATAATTTCTACACCCTGTGGAATCAAATAAGTTATATCAATGCTTAAATACTTTATAACATCTATTATTACGATTCCGGGCATGATATTCCATTATGTTGATTAATATAGCTTTATGTGATTTTTGATAAATGCAATACACCCGCTGTATCACCTGTTGCAGTAGACAATAAATCAGCTATTCTTGAATACAGCATTTTTCTCCTGGCCTGTGTCAGTAACAGAGACAAGGATAAGTACAAACACTCAATAAAACACTCTTTATCAGTCAATTACAGCACGAAAATAGTATCTAAGGTGTAGCAGGCTCCAGAAAGGAATCAACTGCAACAGGTAAGCTACGGTCGTATGCATGGCCTTGGCACCTATGAATGTGTTGTGCTGCTAAGGAAGGACCAAAGCTGTTGACGGAGTTGCTACCAGGAGAATGAAGGGCTGAACGGTAAGTATAAGAAGAGCTCTTAATCCGGCGCCGAAAGCTGTATAGCTATAGCACAAACCTGTGTTCTAATATTTCTAGGTTAATAAGCATATTATTTATAATTAGCTCGTATAAGCATCTGAAACAGGCAGCCTGGCTATACTTCATATATCGGCTGGCTGCCTGTTCTTAAGTTGTATCTGTGTCCACTTGTTAAATCAAAAGCAGCTCTCTATGAAGAACTTTACGCATCTCCTTCTTCTTTCTTTCCTTTTAGCAGTTTATGCACAAGCCGGCGCTCAGGACAACCAAAGCCCGGTTTTCACCTTTAACTCGAGCTGGAAGTACCTTGACAATGGCTCCAACCAGGGACAGACATGGCGGGCAGCTGCTTTTGATGACAGTAGCTGGAAAAGCGGAAACGGCAAGTTTGGATACGGAATAACCGACGCGGCCACGGTAGTGAGTTATGGCCCAAAATCATCTCCTAAATACATCACCACCTACTTCAGAAAGGGCTTTACCCTAGCAGACTTGTCAGCATATACCTCATTTACAGCCAGAGTGAAAAGAGACGACGGCGTGGTGGTTTACCTGAATGGCCAGGAAGTATACAGGGATAACATGCCGACCGGAGACATCACCTATCAAACACTGGCCTTGGCGGGCGCTGCTGATGACGGGAAAGAGGCAAAGGCTTTCGCTATACCAGCCTCCTACTTCCAGGCAGGCACTAACGTACTAGCCGTAGAGGTGCATCAGTCAAAAGCATCATCCTCAGACTTGGCCTTCGACCTGGAGTTAATAGGAAACACGCAAGCAGTGCAGCAATATACACTGGCTATAGCTGTGAGTGGAAGCGGAACAGTTACCAAGAGCCCCGACCTTGCCTCCTATAATAGCGGGAGCACCGTTACCTTAACAGCAGTGCCGACACAGGGATTTGTGTTCTCTGGCTGGAGCGGTGACGCAACCGGAACAGCAGTTCCGTTAACAGTTACCATGGATGCCAATAAGTCTATCAGGGCTAACTTTACCCCCTCTTCGGGCCTGCAGCAGGTAACTAGCTTCACGCTGATAAATTCCTCCAACGAGCAGGATATACAAGCCCTTACCGAAGGAACCGTACTAGGCCTGGCGTCCTTGCCCTCGAGCAAGCTAAATATCAGGGCAAACACCTCTCCTTCAACCGTTGGCAGCGTGAAGTTTGAGTTGAGCGGGGCACAGACACAAATTTATACCGATAATGGCGCCCCCTATGCCTTGCACGGCGACGACGGAAAAGGCAATTACTACTACGGCAGCTGGAACCCACCGGCCACAGGCACTTATACGTTGAAGGCAACCCCTTACACCGGAAGCAAAGGAACAGGTGAAGCAGGCTCCCCCCTAACCATTACATTCACCATCGCGGCAGAAGCAGAGACACAGCCAGACAATACGCCACCAACAGTATCAAGTATAAAGCGCCATATACCGGTAAACAGCACTACCAGTGCCACCTCGGTTACCTACCGCGTTCTCTTCTCAGAAAAAGTTAGCGGGGTGGATGCCTCAGACTTCACGGCAACCATTGTGTCGGGCACCTTAACGGCGAGCGTTTCCGGAGCTACTGCGGCCAGCTCGGACGGCACTGCATACGATGTGACAGTTGGCCCCATAGGGGGAACAGGCACGATCAGGCTGGACCTGAAGGACAACGGGACGGGCATTGCAGACGGAGCCGGAAACGCCATTGTAACTGGCTTTACCACCGCAGAAACATACCAGATACAACCCGAGCCGGACGCAGGCAAGGAGGGCTTTCTTTCCATTACCCCATTAAGCTCATTCCCCATACACACAAGCCTGGGCGATCAGCCTCAATCTAAAGTATGGAAGTATGACGGCAAGTGGTGGGCCGTGCTACCTACCACCGGCGAGGGCACACATATCTGGAGACTCGACGGAACAACCTGGACAAAAGCACTGACCATCTCGGAGAGCGCTTTCACAAGAGCGGACTGTAAAGTATCCGGAAACACGGTGCATATCGTCTTGTTCAGAGGCGCAGCACTGCCCTCTTTGCTGGTTTCCGTAGAGTATGCCCCAGCCGCTGGTAATTATACCATGTGGTCGCAGCGAAACACAGCCGTATCCATTCCCCTGGATGCAGGCGTTAAGACAGTGACCCTCGACATTGACGGAACAGGCAGGATGTGGCTTGCCTCCAACGGCGACAGGAATGCGAACGTGAGGTGGAGTGACGCTCCTTACAGCACTTGGAGTACGCCGATAGCAGTAACCAACGGCCTTACAGATGACGACATCTGCGCTGTGGTTTACCTACCTGCATTAAAGAAGACCGGGTTGCTCTGGTCTAACCAAAACACCAAGCGGTTTGGCTTCAGGACCCATGCTGATGGAGCTGCACCTACCGAATGGTCAGCTGATGAGGTTCCGGCCTCTCAGTCGGCTATAGAAAGCGGCGATGGCATGGCGGACGACCACCTAAACATGGCAGTAGCCTCTGATGGCACCCTTTACTGTGCGGTTAAAACAGGGTATAGAACCGGACTGCCGCTAATCTCCTTGTTAGTCAGACGGCCATCGGGTACCTGGGATGATCTCTACGAAGTATCAAAAGCCGGCAACCGCCCTATTGTGATTCTAAATGAAACAATAGGCAAAGTTAAGGTTATTTATGCTGCTCCAAGCGCCGGCGGTATACACTACAAGGAGTCCTCCACTTCCAGCATTAAATTTGGGTCCGAGCTCTCGCTTATAAAGGAAAGCAGCGACTATGCCACCAGCAGCAAAGAAAACTATACTTCTGAGATAGTGATATTTTCCTCCACCGGCAAGCAGGCATACTCTGTCCTGGCCACTGATGTAGCCTCGGTGGTCACTTCTTCACCGGAACAGGCAGTTACGGAGCAAAACGGCTACAGGCTGTCAGTTTACCCAAACCCAATGCAGGACAAGGCTAAGTTGAACTTTACAATGCCTGAAAGTGGCTCATACACCATAGCCATTTATGACGCGAATGGTTCTTTGGTGGAGGCAATTAAGCATGGACAGGGCATCCGCCACGAAGAGGTTACCATGGAAGTGGAGCTGACCAACCGTTCGAGCGGACTCTATTTTATTAAGCTTCTCACGCCTTCGGGCTCCAGTACAAAAAAGGTCATCCTGAAAAAGTAGGTGAACTTGATGTAACTGCAGACGGAGCATACTTTGTGCAAACATACTTACCCTGACTCTACTTTTATAGCCCTTAAAGTTTGGACACAGGTATCACCATTATAATTTGCACCTATAACGGGGCTCCGCGGCTTCCGGAGACGTTGCGGTACATCGCCTGTCAGCAGGTAAAACCGGGCGTGGCCTGGGAAGTTCTGGTGGTGGACAATGCCTCCTCCGACGGTTCAGCTGAGCTTGCAGCCACAACATGGCGCAAGCTCAGCTGCCCTGCCCCGCTTAAGGTGCTGCACCAGCCTCAGAAAGGCCTGACTTATGCCCGGGAGCTAGCCTTACAGGAGGCAGCCTACGAGTTTGTCTTGTTCTGTGATGATGACAACTGGTTGTCGCCGGGGTATGTGGACCTTGCCTTTGAGCTGATGAAGGACAACCCTGGCATTGGCGTCCTGGGTGGTTTCGGGGAGCTGGTGTTTGAGCAGGAGCCACCGGCTTGGATGCACTACCTCACCGGTCTGGCCAGTGGCCCCCAGGCCATAACCTCCGGTAAAACGCAGTATAATGCCGTTTACGGCGCTGGCTGTACCATGCGCAAAGCAGTGTTTGCGAAATTAAGGCAAGCTGGTTTCCATCCGCTCTTGTCTGATAGAAGAGGGAAAAAGCTCAGCGCAGGCGGCGACTATGAGTTATGCTATGCCGCAGCCCTGGCGGGGTATGAAATCTGGTACGACGAAAGGCTCCGGTTCAAGCACTTCGTTCCGCAGCAACGTATCTCGGCAGCCTATTACGACCGGCTCATGAAGGAAGGCGCCGAAAGCCTCGCGGTACTGATCCCCTACCGGCTAAGGGTTAACCAGAACTGCAAAGACGCGCTATACTTCAACGTCAACCTCCTGAAAGTATTCATCTTCTATTTTAAAGGCCTGGTAATGCTCTTGCTTACCAGAACGGCCTCGGCCTTCCGGAAAAAGGAGACCACATACCTAAGGCTGAAGCTCCTCTCCTTCGTTTATAAACTCTATGCCCTGAGAAACTATACTTCCATGAAGCAAAACTTCAGGAAAGTACTTGACCTTGAGAGAAGGTTAAACAGTAGCAGGCTTTTATAAGTATTTTTCACAGGTAACAATTGATGGCACCAGCGGCACAGCTACCATTTATTCATATCAGGATGCTCTGTCTGTGTTCAGATTTATACCTGGAAATGCGTCCCTATATAGCAAAAACAAGGTTATAGTCGCAACCTAGGCTCAAACACAAATATTCCTTTGTTTAGTAAAACTTTTTTTCATCTAAACCATATAATATCATTATAATTCCTAATTACACATTCCCATATTACTAATCGTGCAACGCTCGAAGCTAAGAGGCATAGCTTATACTTTGGCACATCGAAGTATAACCGGCAATTAAAAAGGTTTGAAAGTTTAGCAGAAAAAAACCCTACTCTTATGATCAGAATTTTTACAGTTATAAGCCTTTTACTGGTATCCTACATCTTCGCCGCAGCGCAGGAGTCCACAGGATTCCTGCAAGTGAACGAGCTTAAGCCCTTGCCCGCTACCAAAGACACAGGCGAGACGCCTCAATCCAAAGTATGGTCCTACGCTGGCGCTTATTGGGCCGTATTGCCCGATGCCTCAGGCACGCACGTCTGGAAACTAAACGGGGATACCTGGGTCAGACAGCTTAAAATCTCAGACACACTTTTCAAAGCTGATTGCAAAGTAGTCGACAACCAGGTGCACGTGCTGCTCTTCAGGGGGCGGGACATCATCAGCATGGTTTCGCTGGAGTATGCCTCAGGATCCTATAAGTTCTGGTCAAAGCGGCCGGAAAAGGTAGACATCAACATTGGGAAAGACGCCTTTACAGCAACCATAGAGGTGGATAGCAAAGGCAGGATGTGGCTTGCCTCTGATGCAGCGTCCAGTGTTGATGTGCGCTGGAGCGACGCGCCTTATACTACCTGGAGCGAGCCGGTACGGCTTGCAGAGGGTTTAACCAACGACGACATCTGCTCTATTGTGGCGCTACCAGGCAAAATTGGGGTCATGTGGACGGACGTAACCAAAAAACGCTATGGGCTCAAGGTACACACGGATGATGCCGACCCCGCTTCCTGGTCAGAGGACGAAGTTCCCTCCTCACAGTCCGCCCTGGAAGTAGGAGGCGGCATGGTAGGCAATACCCTGAACCTGGTCTCTGCCAGCGATGGTACCTTGTATGCCGCCATCAAAACAAGCTTTAACACGGCGGGGCACCCAAGGTTGGCCCTGCTGATTAGGCGCCCCTCCGGTAGTTGGGACGACCTGTACCCGGTATCTTCAAGCGGAGACAGGCCTATTGTGATTTTAAATGAGAAAGCCAGAAAAGTCAGGGTTGTTTACAACACCTCCATGGCAAACAACAACGATATCGTGTACAAGGAATCGCCAGCCAGCGATATATCCTTTACTCCGGAAACGCTACTCTTCAAAGGTCCTTACACCGATGCGACCAGTGCAAAAGACACATTTGACCAGGGTGTAGTCATCCTGGCTTCCAACGGCTCACAGACGGCGGGAGTGATAGCCTTTGACGAACTGCCGGACGAGCAATGCTGTGACTGGGCGCTGTACCCCAACCCCTTCAACGATACAACTTCCCTCTATTTTGCCACGCAGGGAGACGGCAGGTATCATCTCACTATTTACAGCAGCTCCGGCGAAAAGATAACCTCCCTGTCCGGTGATGCAAGAGCCGGTGAAATGAACCGGATTGAGATCCTTGGAGAGCGCTTCGCGTCGGGCTTATACATGGTGAAGCTACAGACGGAGGAAAAATCGAGGGTGTTTAAGGTGATACTGAATAAGTAGCTGCCCTGCCCCAAATACAGAAAGCCTCTCTCCTGCCAGCATCAGCAAGAGAGAGGCTTTTATATTTGGTAAGTATAAAACCTACACCGCTACAGCGTGATCGCGCAGCACATCGTTGAGCGAGGTTTTCAGGTCGGTGCTTTCCTTGCGCTGCCCGATGATGAGGGCACACGGCACCTGGAACTCACCGGCCGGGAACTTCTTGGTATACGAACCAGGAATCACCACCGAACGCGGCGGCACGTAGCCTTTATACTCCTTCGGCTCTGAGCCCGTCACGTCGATAATCTTGGAACTGCCTGTGATGGTAACGCCAGCGCCTATCACCGCTTCCTTGCCAATGCGGCAGCCCTCTACCAGTATACTTCTCGACCCGATAAAGGCGCCATCCTCCACAATAACAGGGGCAGCCTGCACGGGCTCCAGCACGCCGCCAAGGCCCACGCCACCGCTCAGGTGCACGTTTTTACCCACTTGCGCGCAGCTTCCAACAGTCGCCCAGGTATCAACCATGGTGCCGGAGTCTACGTAAGCGCCAATGTTCACGTACGACGGCATCATGATCACGCCGCTGGCCAGAAACGCACCGTAACGCGCCACGGCATGAGGCACCACACGCACGCCCAGCTGCTCGTAATTACGCTTCAGCGCAATTTTATCATGAAACTCAAAAGGTCCAACCTCTATCGTTTTCATTTGCTGGATAGGGAAGTATAGCAGCACTGCCTTCTTCACCCATTCGTTCACGGTCCACTCCTGCCCTGACGGTTCGGCCACACGCAGCACGCCTTTGTCCAGGTCCTCAATAACCGAGCGGATTGCCTCTACTGTGGCAGATTCTTTCAGCAGTTCACGGTTGTCCCATGCCTGCTCTATAATTTGTCTTAGCTCCATTTCAAAATATGCTTGTTACCCAATATTGCGTAAAAGTAAGTATTTTTGATGGATGTCTGAAACCAGAATCCTTCTAGCCTCGCTGCTAAAGCCAGTTAACGACACGCGCATGTACGAAAAACTGGGCCTGTCGCTAAGCAAGCTATCAGAAACTAAAATTCACATAGTTGGTTTCCAAGCACCCGTTCCTGCTGACGCTCCTGCTAATGTATACTTTCACCCCATCTTTCAGTTTAAGCGACTAAGTATAAACCGGTTTCGGGCACAGCAAAAGTATGCGCAGCTGCTACATCGGCTAAAGCCGCACCTGATTATCGCCTGCACCCACGAGCTGCTGCTGACCAGTCAGCGCTACTGCCAGCAGTATGGCGCAAAGCTCATTTACGATGTGCAGGAAAATTATACATTGAACCTGACCACCCAGCAAAACTATCCTCTCCTGCTACGTCAGCTGCTGGCCTTTGGCGTGGCACGGGCCGAAAAGAAAGCAGCTGAAAGTATAGAACACTTCCTACTGGCCGAAGAAAGTTATGCGCACGAGCTTGAGTTTTTAGAAGCGGGCAAGTATACGGTCATCGGCAACAAGTATAAACCGGCGCCCAATTATACTTTGCCGGCTACCCCGGTGCACCTGGCACATCAGCCACTGCGCCTGCTCTACTCTGGCACCATTGCCGAAGTATATGGCGTTTTCGAGGCGGTCAGTATGGCCGAGCGACTGCATCAGTTAGATCCTTCTACCACCCTTACTATCATTGGCTACAGCGCGCGCCGCCATACCTTGGAGCAGCTACAGGAGCGGATAAAAGGCAAGGCCTACATCAAGCTGGTTGGGGGCGACAAACTTGTGCCGCATCAGCAGATACTGCAACGTATAAAAGAGAGCAACCTGGGACTGCTGCCCTACCGGCCGCACCCCAGCACCGAGCGCTGCATCCCCACCAAGCTATACGAGTACATGGCCTATGCCCTGCCGGTGCTGGTGCAGCAAAATCCACTGTGGCAAAGTATAACGAAAGCGGCTACGGCAGGCTTGTCCATCGATTTTAAGCAGGTAAGTCCGGAGCAGCTATTGACACGTATACGACAGCAACGTTTTTATACTTCTGGAATTCCGCCACATATCTTTTGGGAGGAAGAGGAAGCAAAGCTGCTGCAGATAGTTAAGAAGACCTTAATTCAGGAATCAAAAGTATAAATTTTATTTTTAGACGAATCTAAATTCCGAAAATAGCAGTATATTTGTAACTAAACAGAACCTCATCATGCGTAACTCAAGAATTGCAGGCGTTGGCCACTACGTACCAGAAAATGTGGTAACAAACAAGGACCTGGAAAAGCTGATGGACACTTCGGACGAATGGATACGCGAGCGCACCGGCATTTTAGAGCGCCGCTACTTCCAGGAGGGCAAGGATACCACCGCCAACATGGGAGCTGCCGCTGCACGCAAAGCCCTGGAAATGGCCGGTCTCCAACCCGGGGATATTGACATGATTGTTTTCGCCACGCTCAGTCCGGACTACGTATTCCCTGGCTCGGGCGTGCTGCTGCAGCGCGAGCTGGGCCTGAAGGAAATCCCGGCCCTGGATGTGCGCAACCAATGCTCGGGCTTTATTTATGCCTTGTCGGTGGGCGACCAGTTCATCAAAACGGGCATGTATAACAACGTACTGGTGGTAGGCTCTGAGATTCACTCTTCGGGCCTTGATTTCTCCACGCGCGGCCGTGGCGTATCGGTGATTTTTGGTGATGGTGCCGGCGCGGTGGTACTGGTGCCATCCGAGAGCAATGACAGGGGCATCCTATCCACGCACCTGCACGCCGACGGGGAGTTTGCCGAGGAACTGGCCGTGCTGGACCCGGGCAGCAACAAGAAGGAGCGCCTCACGCACGAGATGATTGACTCAGGCTCGATTTTCCCGCACATGAACGGCAACATGGTATTTAAGCACGCCGTTACCCGTTTCCCGGAGGTGATTGAGGAGGCCCTGAATAAGAACGGCTACAAACCGGAGGATATTGACTTGCTGGTGCCGCACCAGGCCAACTTGCGCATCACGTCCTATATCCAGCAAAAGATGGGCTTACCGGCTGAAAAGGTGATGAGCAACATCCAGAAGTATGGCAACACAACGGCTGCCTCGGTGCCCATCGCGCTGAGTGAAGCCTACCAGGAAGGCCGCATCAAAGAAGGAGACCTGGTATGCCTGGCAGCTTTTGGCAGCGGATTTACCTGGGGCTCCGCCCTGATTCGCTGGTAAGTATAAATTTTGAATGGGTGGATGAGTGAATTAAAAGATTGCACATTCACTCATCCACTCATTCGCTCATTCACTCATTGCATACTATGTCCCATAGTTACACGGAAGAAAACTACATAAAGGCCATTTACAAGCTCTCGGCCAACAGCACGCAGGAAGTTAACACCAACGCCATTGCCGAGGTACTCGAGACCAAGGCGGCCTCGGTGACCGATATGCTCCGCAAGCTGAGCGCCAAGGATATCGTCAACTATAAAAAGTATAAAGGCGTGTCGCTTACCCCGCAGGGCGAGCGCGTGGCACTGCAAATCATTCGCAAACACCGGCTGTGGGAGACGTTTCTGGTGGAGAAGCTCAGGTTTAACTGGGATGAGGTGCACGAGGTGGCCGAGGAACTGGAGCACATCTCCTCTACCCTGCTCACCAACCGCCTCGACGAGTTCCTGGGCTTCCCCAAATTCGACCCGCACGGCGACCCCATCCCGTCCGAGACCGGCGAGATGAAGCAGAAAAAGCAGCGGTTACTTGCCGAAATGGGCGTGAACGATGCCGGTGTGGTAGTAGGCGTAAACGACTCGCAGCCGCTTTTCCTGCAGTACCTTGACAAGATGGGCATCGCGCTCGGCACCAGTATAAAAGTAATCGACAGGATACCCTACGACAACTCCCTGGAGATAAACCTGGAGGACAGCAAGAGCCTGCTCATCTCCAGCGAAGTATCCCGAAACATCTTTATTTCCGCTTAATCAGGCACCACAGAAACTATGAAACCCTTATACTCCCTGGCTATACTTTTCTTCACCCTGCTGGCCAGCGCCTGTACCCAAACCGACAACAGAGGCACGATGGCCGAAGGCCAGCGCATGAAAGTGCTCACCACCACCAGCATCCTCAAAGATGCTGTAGTTAACATTGCCGGCGATGCGGCCGAGGTGGAATCGGTGATGGGCAGCGGCGTAGACCCCCACCTCTACAAAGCCACGCAAGGCGACCTGCAGAAAATGATGGACGCGGACATGATCGTCTACAATGGCTTATACCTGGAAGGCAAGATGGGCGAGGTGCTGGAGAAACTCAGCCGCCAGAAAACAGTGGTTGTAGCCACGGCAAGTATACCGAAGGACAAACTCAGGGCCTCGGCGCAGTATGCCAACAGCAACGACCCGCACGTGTGGTTTGATGTGCAGCTTTGGCAGGAAGTGGTCAAACACGTGAGCCAGCAGATGCAGGAAAAAGACCCGGCCAATGCCGAAGTATACAAACAGAACACCCAGGCATACCTGCAGGAGTTGGACGAGCTCAACCAGTGGGTGGCGCAGCAAATCCAGACGATACCCGAGCAGCAGCGCATCCTTATCACCGCACACGATGCCTTTGGCTATTTTGGTGATGCCTATAGTATAAAAGTGCGCGGTTTGCAGGGCATTTCCACGGTGTCGGAGTTTGGCTTGCAGGATGTATCCTCACTGGTAAAGTATATCGTGGAGAATAAAATAAAGGCTGTGTTTGTGGAGTCGTCTGTGTCTCCGAAAGCCATTGAGGCAGTAGTGGTAGGATGCCGCGAACGAGGCCACGAGGTAGAAATTGGCGGCACTCTATACTCCGATGCTTTGGGAGAGGACGGAACCCCGGAGGGGACCTACACAGGCATGGTGCGGCACAACGTCACCACCATTGTATCAGCCCTAAGGTAAAAGTATAAACTTTATGATTATACAAGTAGAGAACCCGGTAGTTGAAGTGCACGACCTGACGGTCAGCTATGACCGCAAGCCCGTGCTGTGGGGCATCGACCTGACCTTGCCTGCCGGATCGCTGGTAGGCGTAATCGGGCCGAACGGTGCCGGAAAATCAACCCTGATAAAGGCCATGATGGATCTGCTGCCGGCTGGCAGCGGCTATGTGCGGATATTCGACAAACCGATTGCCGAGGTGCGCAACCGCATCAGCTATGTGCCGCAGCGCGAATCGGTGGACTGGGATTTTCCGGCCTCGGTGTTTGATGTGGTGCTGATGGGCAGCTATGGCAAACTGGGGCTGTTTAAGCGGCCGCGCCAGGCCGACAAAGACGCCGCCATGGAAGCGCTGCAAAAAGTGGGGATGCAGGGCTTTGCCAACCGCCAGATATCGCAGCTTTCGGGGGGGCAGCAGCAGCGTGTGTTCCTGGCCCGCGCCCTGGCTCAGAACGCAGACATCTACTTTATGGACGAGCCCTTCGCCGGGGTAGACATCGCTACAGAGACAGCCATTATTGAGCTGCTGCGCACCATGCGCGAGCAAGGCAAAACCGTTATCGTTGTGCACCACGACCTGCAGTCGGCCACCGAGTACTTTGACTGGGTCGTGCTGCTGAACATGCGCCTGGTAGCCTCTGGTCCTGCAGAACAAGTGCTGACGCAGCATCTGCTGGAGCAAACCTACGGCGGCAAGCTGACCGTGCTCACCAAAGTAGGCGAACTGCTGCGCAAACAGGAGTTTCCGGCGAGAGAAAGCTGAGAGAGTTGGGGAGTTTAGGAGTTAGAGAGTTTAGGAGTTAAAAAGTTAAAAAGTTAGAAAGTTAGAAAGTATGATGTCAAAATCAATCAACCGCCTAACAACTTAGCCATTTAATCATCCTGCAAGAAATAAAAACCAGAGAGCAGCATGAACGAGTTTATTGAGTTCTTTTCTTTCGCTGACGCCAACATACGCTTTGTAACGGTGGGCTCTGTGCTGCTGGCTACCAGTTCGGCGGTGGTGGGCTGCTTTACGCTGCTGCGAAAGCGGGCGCTGGTGGGCGATGCGGTGGCCCATGCGGTATTGCCCGGCGTTTGTCTGGCGTTTATGCTTTCGGGCACCAAGAACCCGTTTATACTTTTGCTGGGCGCTTTCGTCACCGGCTGGCTGTCGCTTATCACGATAGATTTTATCACCTCTCGCTCCCGCATCAAAGAGGACACCGCTATCGCCCTGGTGCTCTCAGTTTTTTTCGGTATCGGTATACTTTTACTCACGGCCATACAGCATTCGGGTAATGCCGCGCAGAGCGGGCTGGATAAGTTCCTGTTCGGGAAAGCGGCCTCCCTGGTAGGTGAGGATTTGATTGCTTTTAGTATGGTGGCGGTACTGCTGCTGGTTACCACGATTCTTTTCTACAAGGAACTGGCCATGCTCTGCTTCGACAAGGCTTATGCCAAAACCATCGGCTACCCGGTGCGGGGTCTCGAGCTCTTGCTCACGACTCTTACTGTTTTTGCGGTGGTGGTAGGCATACAGGCGGTTGGCGTGGTGCTAATGGCGGCCATGCTCATTACACCGGCTGCGGCTGCCCGCTTCTGGACCGACAAACTGAGCCTGATGTTGGTGCTGGCCGCGCTGATAGGCGCTTTCTCAGGAGTATCCGGAGCCTATGTATCGTATACAGCACCCGCCATGCCCACCGGCCCCTGGATTGTGCTGATAGTCTCAATGATTGCTATACTTTCTTTTGCCTTTGCACCCGGCAAAGGGTGGGTTTCGCGGTTGCTGCGTCAGCGCCGCAACAAAACCCTTATACTGGAAGAAAACCTGCTGAAGCTCCTCTACCATCTGGGCGAAGAGAAGCAGGACTTTCAGACGTCCTACTCGCTGCAACAGATTTTAGAGAAAAGGGCGATTCCTAAAAAACAGGTCAGTGCCGGCCTAAGCAAGCTCAGAAAGCAGGGCTATATTGAGAAAACGCCTGCAGGCTGGCAGCTCACCCTGCAGGGGCAACGGCGCGGGGAGCGTGTGGTAAGGCTGCACCGCCTCTGGGAGCTATACCTTACCCAGTACCTGCAGCTTGCCTCCGACCATGTGCACGAGGATGCCGAAACCATTGAGCACATTATCACCCCAGAGCTGGAGCAACGCCTGATGGAAGAACTGGGCTACCCCGTGCTTGACCCTCACAGCGCCAGGATACCGTGAAAAGAGTTAGAGAGTTTAGGAGTTAAAGAGTCATTATTCTCATCAAGAAAATAACAACAAATACCCGTGAACGCCTTTTGGATCATACTTACCGGATCGTTGGTAGCTACCTGCTGTAGCCTGCTGGGTTGCTACCTTATCCTGCGCCGCATGGCCATGGTGGGCGACGCGATTTCGCACGCTGTGCTGCCGGGCATCGTGATTGCCTTTTTGCTAACTGGGTCAAGGGATTCTGTGCCGATGCTGATTGGCGCAGGTTTGCTAGGCGTTTTAACCACTTTTTTGATCGAGTTCTTTCACCGCTACGCCCGTGTGCAGGCCGATGCCTCCATTGGTGTTACCTTCACCTGGCTCTTTGCGATTGGCATCATCCTTATTTCGGTGTATGCCGGGCAGGTAGACCTGGACCAGGACTGCGTGTTATATGGCGAGATAGCATACGTGCCGCTGGATCTCTGGATCACGGAGGAAGGCCTGAGCCTGGGTCCCCGCACCGTCTGGACGCTTGCCGTGGTTACCCTGCTGATTATACTTTACATCGTGCTGGGATATAAAGAACTCTTCCTCACCACCTTCGACCCGGCTTATGCGGCAGCCATCGGCATCTCCACTTCGGTATGGTACTACTCCCTCATGACGGCCGTTTCCATTACCACCGTGGCCTCTTTTGAGTCGGTGGGGGCGATACTGGTGGTGGCTTTTCTGGTGGCGCCCGCTGCCACCGCTTACCTTCTGACGGATAATTTCAAGACCATGCTACTGCTCTCGGTATTGGCTGGTATACTTGCCTCCGTAGCAGGCTATTACCTGGCTGTTTGGATAGATGGATCCATTGCCGGGGCCATTGCCACGGTTACGGGCATTGAATTTATGCTGGCCTTCCTGTTCTCCCCTAGCCGGGGTATACTTATCAGAAAGAAGCAACTACAGCCGGTGCAGCATTAAGCAGGAATTTATACTTTGCCGCTCCTGTTAACTCACCGATACACTATCATAAAGTATGAAATACAACGTCGCTATACTTTCTATACTTGCCCTGTCGCTTTTCGGCGGCTGCACGGGCAACACACCGACTGCTGAAACTGCCGTTCCCGCGCAGTTTACTGCCTTTCATCCATCCCCAGAAAAGGCAAACAAAATTCAGTGGCTAACGATAGAACAGGCTGCCGCACGCATGGAAAAGGAGCCGCGTAAAATTGTGATAGATGTTTACACCGACTGGTGCGGCTGGTGTAAAAAGATGGACAAGGAAACCTTTACCGATCCGAAGGTGGTGGAACTGGTGAACAAGCACTTTTATGCCGTGAAACTAAACGCTGAAGGCAAAGACCCCATCACACTGAGAGGGCAAACGTTCAAGTATAAAGACGAGTACCGATCGCATGAGCTGGCGGTGGCGCTGCTGCAGGGGCAGATGAGTTTCCCCACCACCGTATACCTGGACGAGAAGATGAACATGCTGGCTCCCGTGCCCGGCTACCTCGACGCCAAAACGTTCTCCAAAATCCTCAGCTACTTTGGCGAGAACCACCACCAAGCGATGAACTTTCAGGAGTACGAGAAAAAGAACTAGGATTTCTAGGAATAGGGGATTTCAGGAGCGAGGAGAAAGGTTTGGGAAAGTCTGAATGTAAAAAGTATGATTCCGGGTATCATGCTCTCGCTTTCTCTGCACTCGCTCGCCTCCGGCGAGTGTGTGCTATATAGTGGCGTCCCGCCACGTTACACAAGTATAAAAGTATAGGCTGAAGTATAAATGCCATTTGGTTTAAGCGAAAGCTTTTGAGTCTGATGTAAGTATAGAAGTATGATTTCTGGCTTCTGTAAAGTATAAATCAGACGTGCTTGAAAGTATAAACCAAGTATAGAAAGCAAGATTTCAAGTACCCCAGAAGTATAGACTCTAGTACTTATACCAACACAAAGTATATTCCAGCAACAGCTATTCACGTACACGGGAACCTCACCCCTGCTAATCCCGGTTAAAAAGCGTAAATTTGCGCAGCGCTTAACGAATACGTACCTTGATCCATCTCAACAACACCGACACCATTGTAGCCGTGGCTACTGCCTCCGGCACCGGCGCCATTGCCGTTATCCGCCTGTCCGGCCCCGAAGCCATTGCCATTACCAATTCCGTTTTCAAAGGCAAGAACCTCACCAAACAGGCCAGCCATACCATCCACTTTGGCACCATCCGAGACAACGAAAAAGTGCTGGACGAGGTACTGGTATCGCTGTTTGTTGCCCCGCATTCCTATACCAAGGAGAACGTGGTGGAAATCTCCTGCCATGGCTCCGATTACATTGTGCAGCAAATCATGCAGTTGCTGCTAAAGCAGGGAGCTCGCCTGGCCAATGCCGGGGAGTTTACCAAGCGTGCCTTCCTCAACGGCCAATTTGACCTGGCACAGGCAGAGGCCGTTGCTGATCTCATCGCCTCCGATTCTGCCCTTTCGCATGATGTGGCCATGAAGCAGATGCGCGGCGGCTTTTCGCAGGAGATTAAGCGCCTGCGCGCTGAACTGGTGCATTTCGCCTCCATGATAGAACTGGAGCTGGACTTTGGCGAAGAAGACGTGGAGTTTGCCGACCGGGATCAGCTGCGCTCACTTATAGGTAACATCCAAAGTATAATCCGGGAACTGCTGAAGTCGTTCGAGCTGGGCAATGTGATCAAAAACGGCGTGCCTACCGTGATTGTCGGAAAGCCGAATGCCGGAAAATCCACGCTGCTGAACAAGCTGCTGAACGAGGAAAAAGCCATTGTGTCGGATGTGCCGGGCACCACACGCGATTTTATCGAAGATGAAATAAGTATAGCAGGCATTACCTTCCGCTTCATCGATACGGCCGGCCTGCGCGAAACCACGGATAAAGTAGAGGCTATAGGTGTAGAGCGTACGATGCAGAAGCTCAGCCAATCCTCGCTCATCATTTACCTGTTTGATGTAACTGAAGAAACTCCGGCCGAAGTGCAGGCTGAGCTGGAAAGGCTCAACCCCAACAACCTTCCCCTGGTAGCTGTTGCCAATAAAATAGACCAGGCCTCGCCTGAAAAGCTGACGGCTTTCGCAAGTATAGAAGGCCTGGTGCAGATTTCTGCCGCTGAGGGCGCCCACCTGGAGGACCTGAAACAGGCGCTGGTGGATAAAGTAAACCTGGGCAAACTGGACACCCAAAGCCAAACCATCGTAACGAACCTGCGCCACGTAGACAGCCTGAACAAAACCTACGCCGCGCTAGACGATGTGCTCAACGGCCTGGGCCTGGGCATAAGTGGCGACCTGGTAGCAGCAGACATCCGCCGGGCACTGTATAGCTTAGGCCAGATAACAGGTGAGATCACAACGGACGACTTGTTAGATAACATCTTCACGAAGTTCTGCATCGGCAAGTAGGTACTTAAAATAACACAAAACAATATTAAGCGAAAAGCCTGATTATCCTTGATAGTCAGGCTTTTTAACATCCTACCCTATTTGACATTCCAAATCATTACTCCTATATTCATATCGTAGTTGTACCTCGTTTGTACCTGAAAATCAGTATTTGTACCTCAGTACTGAAAATAGGGGAGATTATTTGACTTATTTAACACTAACAGTACTTAATTAACACTAAAAGCTCTTATTGGACATGAGCTCTAACATCAGAATACAACGTATTTGCCAGCAGTGCGGGCAGGAGTTTACCGCCAAAACCACCGTGACGCAATACTGTGGGGACACCTGCGCCAAGCGTGGCTACAAGGCCAGAAAGCGGGCAGCTAAAATAGCGGCCAGCAACGAGGCTACCCGCCAGGTGAAGCTAAAGCCAGTGGAAGACCTGAAGGCAAAAGAGTTTCTCACCATCCGGGACACTGCCCTGCTCATCAACTGCAGCAGGCAAACCGTCTACAACCTGATCAAGGGCAATATCCTGCCTGCCGTACAGCTTTCTGCCCGCAAGACCATCATCAAGCGCACCGATATAGACAAGCTGTTTCAGCTCCCTCCCACCACACCTGCGCCTGCAGCGCCTACGCTTCCGGAGCCTTTCAACCCGGCCGATTATTACACGCTCTCGCAGGTACTGCACCTATACGGCATCTCTGAAAAGGCCCTGTATGAAGCCATCAAACGAAATAATATACCCAAGTATAAGCACGGCATTTATGCCTATGTCCCTAAAGAGGCAATCAGAAAGCTACTGGGATCCTAAACACTGGAATGAAATCAAAAAACTGCAACCATGACAAAGGTAAGTCTACGCCGCAAACCTATCTCCAGGGGTCGCCATACCCTCTACCTGGACTATTACCCTCCTGTCCCTAACCCGGACACAGGCAAGCTCACCCGAAGGGAGTTCCTCAGCCTGTATATCTTTGATTCTCCCAAAGAGCAGCTGGAAAAGCAGCACAACAAAGAGACACTGCTGCTGGCAGAGCATATCCGGGCACAACGTCAACTTGAGGTACAGGCTCAACAATACGGATTTCTATCCAAAGCCAGGCAAAACACGACCCTTATAAATTATTACAAGGAGCAGGCAAACAAACGCCTTGGAACTAATTTCAGCAACTGGCAGAGCTCCCTCCATTTTCTGCAACAGTTCTTTTCAGAGGGGGTGAAGTTATCAGAGCTAACCGTAGCGTTGTGCAATGACTATAGGGGCTTTCTACTGCGGGCAAGAAAAAAGCGCAGCAAAAGCGAAAACCAACGCATCGCACGGAACACAGCGCTCTCCTACTATAGCAACTTCAAGGCGACGCTGCGGCAGGCCTACAAAGAGGATTTGCTGCGGCATGACCTAAGCGCAAAAATTCAATCCATTAAACCCTCCGAGACAAAGCGGGAGTTTCTGACATTGGAAGAACTACAGGCCCTCTACGCCACAGACTGCGACCTGCCCGTTCTTAAACGCGCTGCCATCTTCTCGGCACTGACCGGCCTGCGCTTTTCCGACATCCAGCAACTCACCTGGAGCCAGATACAGCACAGTCAGGCAGAAGGGTATTACATTCAGTTCCGCCAGCAGAAAACACAAGGGGTGGAAGTATTGCCCATCTCTGAAGAAGCGGTCCTGGTATTACAGGAGCGTGGCGAACCGAACAGCATTGTTTTCAAGGATCTGGAGTATTCTGCCTCCACTAACAGCCTGTTACGGGATTGGGTCAAAGCAGCCGGTATCACAAAACACATCACTTTCCACTGCTTCAGGCATACCTTCGCCACGCTGCAGTTATCCCATGGTACGGATATTTACACCGTATCCAAACTACTGGGACACCGCGAATTAAAAACCACGCAGATCTATGCCAGGGTGATTGACAGCTCAAAGCGGGAGGCCGCCAACCGGATCACACTAAAGGCCGGCAATCAGGTATAGGCCTATGCTTATCAGACAGATAGATTACTTGACTAAAACTCTTTCTTACACTGTTTTACTCGCTACAACAAAGAAAATAGACATGGAAAATTTAACGTTCGAAAAACTTCCTCAGGCAGTGAGCGAACTGCACGAAAAGATAAACCGTATTGAGCGACTTCTCCTGGAAAGGCAGGAGCCGGCAAAAGAGGAGGAAATGCTCACCGTTGCGCAGGCAGCAGCCTTTCTCAAACTTTCAGTAGGAACGGTTTACCTGAAAGTAAGCACCAGTGAAATTCCTGTCAATAAAAGAGGGAACCGCCTCTACTTTTATAAGTCTGAGCTGGAGGAGTGGATTAAAGCAGGGAGAAAGAAAACAGGTTCAGAGCTGCAACTGGAGGCTCAAAAATGGACTAGAAGCAACATTCGAAACAGGTAAAGTGAGGGGAAATGCTGTGCCTTACCAAGGTAGGCTACACCAGCCAGCTCTCAAACTTTATAAACACACTTGGCTAAATAATGCCACCTAAGAGCCTTTTTCGATAGCTATCTGGTCAGTCTCCACCAGCACGTAGAGCGGGGGCTGGTCCGGGAGTGCTGCCTCAATCCTGGTGCCGTAGAGCGGCAAAGGCACAAAGGCCCTGATTTTCGCCTCCTGGGCAGCCAGCTCTTTCAGCAGCGCCTGCGAGGCGGCCGTGTTTTTGTCTGCCTGCTCCTTGTTATCGGCAAAGCGGCTGAGCGAGTCAAAGTCCACCTGCTCTTCCGCCTGGGCAGACTCTATGGCTTGGGCCCTCCTGCGAACATCATATGTCTCCTTAATCTTCTCCCTAAGCTCCAGTATCCTTCCTAGGCAATAGTAAAACTGGTCCTGTGTCATTTTTGATAAGTTAAGTAAGGTTATACATCACGGGGTTGTACTGCAGTACCAGGTCTTCGATGGTGATAAGCCGCACGCACTGCACCAGCGTGGTTCTTACCCCACCCATCAAAGCGAACTTCACGGAGGCGTCCAGCATCAGGTAGTGTTCCTCCACGGTGCCCTGTTCCTCAACATAACAGTATAGAACCTGTGGCCCCCTTCCTGGCTGTGCAGTTGTATCGACCCGCCCAGGAGCATGCCGTCTGTCAATAGCTGCACCTCGGTGCCGTTTACGAAACTGATACGGTAGGCATCGTTCTCAGGTGATCGTCTGTTTATCAGCAGCAGGTCCTGGTTCCCTACAAAGTTGGTTAATTCGGTATTGCTGGATTTTCTGCCCAAAAGTTGGGTGAGGCAGTCGTCATAGTCCCGGTAGGTATCATTGTCTTTTCTCATGGTTAAAGTTTTAACAGCGGGACGAATAAAAGCGGGACAGCCAAGTGGCTGGTCGGTTCTGGCCATCGGCCGGGTGAGGGGTATGGCTGTATAACAAGCGTATGAGTGATAATGGTTTAATAATCAGTGACTTTGTTTTATTTTCAATTGGCTTGCTGCCCATCTCATTCTTTAGAAGAATAAAGCAATCCCCATAAATGTGCCATGAGAGGGTCTGGTGCGCCTTTGAAGAATATAAGTGCTTTATTATCAGGTATTTTCAGTTGGTTCGCATGCCCAGCCGTATACCTAAGCAGGATAACAGAACATACCTTTTCCTGCTACCATGAAAAACAAGACCCTACTCATTACCCTGCTCACCGGACTGCTGGCTTTGGCCTCCACCTATACTTTCGCCCAGACCTCGCAAGACAGGCAGGAAAAGAAAACCGAGCGGCGGGTAGCAGAAGCTGACAAGCAGCGTATGGAAGACGCCTCCGACCTGAGAAAGGACACAAAGGCTGATGCAAGGGAAGCTAAGGCGGATGCCAAGGAGGCCAAACGAATTGAAAAGGAGGCTGCCTATGCGGCCAAGCACGCTAAGCGCGCCGCCAAAATGGAGGCAAGAGCACAGCGGAACCGTACCGACGCTGACAAGCAAGCCAAAAAAGCTGCCAAGGCTTCTGCGAAGTCAGACAGCAATTAATCCCCTAACCATAACTTACTTACACTGCCATGGAAAATAAATATCCGGAGGGATCTATCGTGTACGCCAAAGTAAACCCCGGCCTGAAACTGAAGGTCAGGCGCTACGTGAAGCGCATCTACTACTGCACCAACCTGGAACATCCTCAAGAAAAAGAACTTGTATACTTTGAGCGTGAGCTCGTGTAAAATGAGATTCTGGTAGTTGGGTAGGCTACAGCAGAGCTAAGTGCATGTAACTCAAAGTGCCATTAGCCCGCTCCTATACTTCCTTATGCCAAGCCAATAGTGAAACTGGTTTGAGCGGGAGGTTATGCGGCTCAACATCGGACCTGTCCACAACGCAAGCTCACCTCAAAAACGCATCAACTAAGAAGAATTCAAGCACAAGCTTAAACCCAACCAACATGGCTACATTGAACCGGACCATCGTCTTGAACGCCTTGATCAAGCATGAGACACTCACCATTGGAGATTTTGCTAAGGAAGAGAACCTCGGGGCATCGCCCGGCGGCAACCACCTGCAACTCTTGGTAGATGAACTGGTCCAAAGCGGGCACATTCATATTCTAGCTGGGGTCTCTCCCTATACCTATACCATCTCGGATGAGGGAATAAGAGAAGGAGCCCGGCTAGCAAAATTATAGCGCGGGAACCTTGTTTACCGCTCAGAGCGGTGTGCTGTGGAGCAAGGCTGTCTGAACAAATGCGGCGGCACTCCTTTCTAAGGGGTGCCGCCGCTTGCTATCACAGTAGTGATAACCATTTGCTTCCAAATTAAGTAACTAAGATCTAAATATATGTAAAGTACAAATGCTAGTGAAGGGTGCGTATGCGCTTGGCCTGCAACCTATATCCTGATATATGGCAAGATTAAGAATTGGGGTAGTTGACCTGGTGAGTAAAGGTCCTACCGATACCCTGTGGGCCAGGGTCATGCATGCAAACCTGGCGAGCATCATGCCGCAGGTGGTAGCCACCTGGTGTGAGCAGGAAGGCCATGAGGTGGTGCTGGTCTGTTACACCGGCCGGGAAAACCTGCGGAAGGAGCTGCCCAAAGGGGTTGACATGGTCTTTATCTGCTCCTTTACCCAGGCGGCTTTGCTGGCCTACGCCCTCAGCCATTACTTCCGCAGCCTGGGCGCGGTGACGGTCCTGGGTGGCCCCCACGCCCGCTGTTACCCGGATGATGCGGTGAAGTACTTTGATTACGTGCTGGGCTTCACCCACAAATCCACCATCGTGGAAGTGCTCCAGGACTGCAGCCCGCAGCGGCCCGAAGGCAGGTGCCTTTCCGCAGCGCGGCAGCCCGCGCACCTGCCAGGGGTGAAGGAGCGGTGGAAGTTTATCGAACCTACTTTAAGAAAGGCACCCTTTCTTCAGGTGGTGCCCATGATCGGGAGCGTCGGCTGCCCCTATACTTGTTCTTTCTGCATAGATGCCACAGTAGACTATCAACCCATGAACTTTGACGTGGTAAGGGAGGATCTCCAGTTTCTTCTCACAAGGTTCCGCAAACCTACCGTCGGCTGGCATGACCCAAACTTCGGCGTGCGCTTTGATGCCAACATGGAGGCCATTGCCTCCGCAGCCCCCCCGGGGAGCTTCCGCTTTTTTGCCGAAAGCAGCCTGTCCATCCTCACCGAGGAACACCTGAGGGTGCTGCAGCGCAACGGGTTTGATGCCCTGCTTCCTGGCATTGAGTCCTGGTACGAGTTGGGGAACAAGTCCAGAACTTCCCGCAAGGTGGGGGAAGAGAAGGTGGCCCGTATCTCGGAGCATGTGAACATGATGTTCCGCTACGTACCCTACGTGCAGACCAACTTTGTGCTGGGGCTGGACAGCGATGAGGGGACCGAGCCCTTCGAGCTCACCAAGCGCTTTGTGGACTTGTCTCCTGCGGCATTTCCCGGCTACTCCCTGCTAAGCGCCTTTGGGCAGGCGGCCCCCCTCAACCTGGAGTACCAGCGGGCGGGCAGGGTCTTGCCCTTCCCCTTTCATTTTCTTAACAACCACCTGGCCATGAACGTGAAGCCCCGCAACTACGGGTGGGTGGAGTTCTATGACAAGGTGATAGACCTGACAGCCTACACCTTCTCCGAGAAAGCAATTTACCGACGCTTCATGGCCACACCTAATCCTTCTGCCAAATGGATGAACCTGATGCGGGCTGTTTCTTCGGAGGGGTACGGACGCCTGCGATTTTACCGGCAGGTGCGCCAGAATCTGGTGGAAGACGTGGCGTTCAGGAAATACTTTGAGGGGGAGACAACAGTACTACCCTCCTTTTACAAAAACATCATTCAAAGAGATCTGGGGGACTGGTGGCAATGGCTTCCGGAAGGGGCCCTGGAGCACGACCAGAACGCTTACCTGCATAAAGACTTCCCATTTGTTAAACCCGTTTAATCGTAGGCGCAACGGGAGAGCAGGAGCATCGGTTCTGGCCTCGGCCTCAGAAGCGCTCACAGGCACTGCTGAAGCTGTGGATTTCTGCTGCTTTATCGCCTCTTGCTCCCTCAGATAATACTGCTCCTGCGCCGGGTCTCCGGCAATGGCTTTTGCAAGGTAAGGCTGTGCCGCCTGGTCCCTTCCCTGCTGCGCAAGGGCGACGGCAATCAGGTAGTTAATGTAGAAGTTTGCCGGCCACGTGCCCAGCACCATTTTAAAATCTCTGTATGTTGATGAAAGTGGCTACCTGTACGCGGGAACAGGGGACGGGCAGGTTTATCGCACAGCCAACGGCGGCAAGAGTTGGGAGCTGGTCTCAGGGGGGCTGCCGCAGAGCGAGGGCATCTACGTCGTCTCCACTACACCGGAAGGAAAGCTTCTCGCTGGCCTGAACCGCAAGGGAATTTATCTTTTGAAGTAATTAGGTTAAGCAGGTAGCTATCTGTGCACGTAGTTTTAGAAACGTGCACAGATAATTCTGTAGCGTAGCAAACTGATGTGATAGAATTAATCTGCTCGCATGTAACGTAGCACTTGCCCTTGAATCCTGGTAGTTTTGGTTCGATCGTATTTCCTTTTACCCTACTGCATGAAAAGCCGCTCCACATCCTGCAGAGCGGCTTTTTGGATTGGTAATTTACCCCTTCAGAGAAGATTGTGACGCCAATGAGGAACAGAGCAGGAAAAGCCAGCTGCGCTACTGGATGTAAGAGTTGGGCACACAAGGCAGCATGCCGTGCTGCGCCGCCTCCGCAAACTTGAACGGGTAGCAGCAGTGCTGCTACGTCTCCACCACCTCCGTCTTCACCCCTATCCAATCCCCGGTATCAGCTCTGCCCAAGACGAGTGCTGTGATGCGGCGGCGCCCGATTCGGTACACCTTCACTTCGTCCAGGTGCTGCTCCAGGTAGGCCTGCAGCGACTGGAAGCGGGCGGCTGTCTCCCGGTCTTCCGTTGTCTCCGTATTGGTAATCATCGGGCGGAAGAAGGTTCCCAGCTCCATGTTCTCTACCGTACCCTCCTTCCCTGCCCAGGCCGCGACTTCCCTTGCCGTGGGGGCAGCGCCGAAGGAGGCGGGAAAATGCACGGCCTCCAGCGGGGCGTCCGTCTCGCTCACGTACAGCAGCCCCTCCGAAAGACGGCGAAGCTCCTTCAATGCGGCATCTGTGTTCTCGTTATGGCTCATGGTTTATGGGACTATAAATTGTTTATCGTGTAGGGCCTGTGTCCACTCGGCTCTCGAGTACCTGCTGTGTCCGTTCCGGCAGGGCCGACAGCAGGTCATAGCCGGTGGCCTGCTCGATGGCATCGACGGTGGTGCGGTAGGCGCCCCAGTCCGGCTGCACCGCCTCGCTGTTGGGCGTGTCCACGGCAATAACGCGCGTCGTGGTGCTGATACGCTCCAGGTCGCCCTCTCCCGCAGGCAATACGACGAGTACCTTCCAGATACGGGCAGGCACCGTGACGCGGCCATTGTCAATGGTGCCGGCAGTTCCGGCCGAGCCGGTCCCGCCCTTGCCGTAGCTGCCCATCACCACGTACACCTCCATGCCCTCTGAGACCAGCCTGCGGGTATAGTCCTCCAGGTCAGCCCATGGCCCCTGGTTGCTGCTGGGGGCCTGGGGAATCATGTTGGTCATCAGAAAGGTGGCCGAGTTGTCCTCGGCCGTGCGGGTCCTGTCAGCCGATGGAGCGTTGTGCCCACGGTCAAAGCCGCTGCCTCGGTAGCTGGAGGCTGTGACGCGGTACCAGCCCTCCGGCAGGGCCGCATCCGCGCGGAAGTCGTTCTGGCGGTCGGAGGCCCCAAGCCAGTCCTGGCTCACATGCCAGCTCACCCAGTTGGGCGTGCCCCGGTCCCTGCTGTAGGAGAGGGCGTACTGCGGCCTGGTGATCAGGTAATTGTCGGGCGTGCCGGCGTCCGCTGTGGCCCCGCTCGGATTCCCCAGCAGCAGCTGCTGCTGCTCCAGGGTCAGCGGCTGGCGTGGCGCTATCTCCGAGCCCTTGCAGCCCACAAGGACGATGAAGAGCAGCAAAAGGTAGCGGTAGAAATGTTTGGTCATCTGTTTGGTTTGGTCATGTTATTGTGAAGGTACCCGGCTTCGGGTACAGATTGTCCTGCTACGGATGCAGCAAGTTAACGTGTACAGCTTCATTTCCGCATGCAGCCACCTTCCTTTTCTTCACCTGGCCCGGATCAGGCCCTCCAGACGGGTGGTGTAGCAGGGCGAGAGGTTCTCCTGCCGTAGCTGCCAGCTGCCCTCGCCCGTGCCCTGGGCCGCGTACTTGACGGCGTAGTGGCCGTAGCGCTCCCGTAAAGTGTCGAGGGTGTGCATTAAAAGGGCGTGCTTCTCCCGGTCCACCGTGTCCAGCAGGCTCAGCTGCATGCTGTTGGCCGGTACTAGGTCCAGCAGCAGCACGCCTGTCTTGCGGTAGCGGAAGCCGGGGCGGAAGATCTGCCGCAGTGCCTTGAGTGCTTTTCCGATAAGCTCGGGCTCCGAGTCGGTTGGCGCATCGAAGGTAAGGGTGCGGCTGTTGGAGTAGCATTCCCCCTCACCGGCAAAGCGGCTGGTCATCAGGAATACGGTCATCGCCGTTGCCTTGCTGCCCTGTTTGCGCAGCTTGGTGGCGCAGCGCACCACGTGGGTCGCCAGGGCCTCGGCCACCTCATCCAGCTCCGTGACCGCCTCCCCGAAGGAGCGCGAGGTGCAGATGTTCTGCTTGGCGGGCGGCACCAGCTCCAGGTCGATGCACGGCTCCCCGCGCAGCTCCCTGACGGTGCGGAGTCCCACTACCGTCAGGTGCTTCTTGGCAAAGGCGTCCGTGACGTTCCGTAGGTCCCAGGCGGTGTGCACGCCGTAGCCGGCCAGCTTTCGGGCGTAGCGGTGCCCGATGCCCCACACGTCCCCCGCCCCGGTCCTGCGCAGCGCCGCCTCGATGTGTCGCTCGTCGGTGAGCACCAGCACGCCGTCTGCCTTGGGGGATTTCTTGGCGATCCGGTTGGCCACCTTGGCCAGCGTCTTGGTGGGGGCCACCCCCACGGCCACCGGCATGCCCAGCCACTGCCGCACGGTCTGGCGGATTTCCCGGGCGTAAGCCTGCAGGTCTACTTTGTAGAAATCACCCAGGTCCAGGAAGCTCTCGTCGATGGAGTATACCTCCACATGGGGGCTGAACTGCGAGAGGGTCTCCACCACGCGGGCCGACATGTCGCCGTAAAGCTCGTAGTTGCTGCTGAACACCGCTACCCCTTCCCTCTTGATCAGGTCTCGCAGTTCGAAGTAAGGCGTGCCCATCCCGATGCCCAGCGCCTTGGCCTCGCCGGAGCGGGCGATCACGCAGCCGTCGTTGTTGGAGAGCACCACCACCGGCTTGCCCTCCAGAGAAGGATTGAAGACGCGCTCGCAGGAGGCATAGAAGTTGTTGCAGTCCACCAGGGCGAAGAGCGAGGTCATGCGAAGGTCCTGACCGTTCCAACCACCACCCCCCAGATGCGCCCCGCCTCTGCCTCGGTCACATGGATGGGCGCATAGCTCGTGTTCTCCGGCAGCAGCCAGGCCCCGTCCTTCTTCAGCTCGTAGCGCTTGATGGTGAACTCGCCGTTCACATAGGCCAGCACGATGTCCCCGCTCCGGGCCTTGCGGGACTTGTCGACCACGGCCAGGTCCCCGGGGGTGATGTGGGCCCCTATCATGCTGTCGCCCTCCACCTTCACCAGGAAGGTCGAGGTGGGGTTGGAGGAGACGTAGGCGTTCAGGTCGATGCGCCCGGCGATGTAGTCGTCGGCCGGGCTGGGGAAGCCCGCCCGCACGGTGGCCCCCACCAGCGGGAGGTTGAGGGGGCTCCCCAGGTCCAGGCACAGCGCCTGGGGCCATGGGATAGGGTGCAGTGGAATAATGCTCGCGTCTGTCATAGTGCCTTCTTTTACGGCACCAATTTACGGAACGGTTATATATAATGCTAAAATATTTAGTAATACTATATGGATTAGCTAAATAGATCACCTTGCTCGGCCATAGGCTCTAGGACCTCAGGCGAGTCATTGGCAGGGGAATTAACTAGTGTGGACACCGGGTAAGCTTTCATCTCCTCGCTCGGGTAAGGCTTCAATAGAGAGAGCAGGTGCTCGTTGGCCTGCTCGCCGGAGAGCCACTCCGCCTCCTCTTCCGGGTGCAGGAGCACCGGCATGCGGTCGTGGAGGGGGCGCATCAGCTCATTGGCCTCCGTGGTGATGATGGTGAAGGTGTCAAAGACCTCACCCGTGTCCGGGTCCGCCCACTCGTCCCAGAGGCCGGCAAAGCAAAAGATTCCCTCATCTTTTAGGAGGATACGGTAAGGCTGCTTACCGGTGGGCGTGGTGCGCCACTCGTAGAAGCTGTCGGCCGGCACCAGGCAACGCTTCTGGTTAACCAGTTGACGGAAGGTGGGTTTTTCGGTGATCGTCTCGGCCCTGGCGTTGATAGACTTGTGCTTGTACGCTTTCTCCTTTGCCCAGTGCGGCACCAGCCCCCAGGAGAAGAACTGCACGTGCTCGGGGTCCTGGTTGGTGATAACGGGCAAGAGCTGAGAGGGCGCCGCGTTGAAGCGGTTGTCGGCCTGGGCCTTCTCCAGTAACTTGGCAGCCCGTACGGAGCCCTTCGACTCCTTCTTTTTAGTGATGATACTGTAGCGTCCGCACATGGTAAACTTCAATGTAAGTTTTCTTTTTTACGAAGGTACAACACACCAGGGTACAGTGCCCCTATACTTACCGGACACAACTAGCGAGCATTACTTGCCAATAAAAGACATCAGCTTGAGAGTGTTTGGTACCTGTAGCAGGCAGGCTTTGGTTTTCATAAGCCCACCTGCACGTAAGCTGTCGCCATCTGGTCTCTACTCCAGACAAATACCGAGAAATGCAGTATTTCCTTCTGTTCCAGCGCCTGCTTTGGCGGCACCAAATAAAGCAAAGGACTTCATATTCAAAGATTTCACAAAGCTGATTCAAACTGTCATCTCCAGACCTTTATAGCATCGCAACGCAGCAGGGTAAACATCGCATTTCTGTTCTACAGCTCTTCCACCAGCTTACGTAGCTTATCCGCATCTGTCACGGCATGGCCCTGTATGGTGTTGTTAAAGAAAACCCATACTTGTTTTCCATCTTCCAGCCAGTCTTTCACCATGTAGGCATAGCGCTCCAGTTTCTCATCCGCGTAAGCCGAGGAGTACATCTTCTCATCGCCGTGCAGGCGCAGGTAAGCCGTGTTGGTAGTGGTTGCCTCCGTACCCGGGAAGCGCCTGCCGGCACTGGCAATGACGGTGGTGATGTCGTACTGCCGGAGCAAATCCAGGGCCTCCTCCGTAAACCAGGAGACATGCCGCGCCTCCAGGGCAAAAACCTGCTCGGGATAAAGCCTGCGCAACGTCTGGAAGAAGTCGGTTGCCACCAGCCTGTCGAAGCGGAAACTGGCAGCAATCTGCACCAGTACAGGCCCCAGCCGCTCCCCCATCAGCAGGTAGCGCGACATGAATTTCTGCAGCGGCTCTTCAATATCCTTAAACTTTTTTTTGTGGGTGATTTCCTGGTGCAGCTTGGGGGCGAACTTAAAGTGCGCCGGCGTCTGCGAAAGCCACTTCTCAATGGTCTTGGCCATCGTGAAATGGTAAAAGCTGCTGTTGATTTCGGTTGCGTTGAAGCGGGTGGCATAGTGGCTGAGGTATTCGGCCGGTTTGAGCTCCGGGGGGTACAGCACTTCCTGCCAGCGGTAGCTCCAGCCGGATGTTCCAATATGCAGTTGGGTTAGGTTTGTCATACGTGCATTCAAAGTAAGGGAGGTATACTTTGTTGCGGCTGGGTGGTTGCAAATTCAGGGGAGCATGCAGCCCTAAATCACTGGAGGCAAGCATTAACAGCTACTAAGTCCTATAAGACACTACGGCGGATACTTTAATGTCTGGTCCCACATACCTGTACATGAAAAACACGCGGTTCAGGATGACCAGGTACGGCCAGTGAACTTCACATAGCAACACTGCCTCCACAACGGCTTTTCCTCCTAGCTAAGCAAACCCGAGGCTCTTTCAAGGGAAATAGGCTTCAGCTGCAAGTACACCATAATGTTTTCACTGTCGGTCAAGTGTGGCAGATTATTGAAGTACTGGCAAAATTTAATTGATGGTTGACGCCTTTGTGCTGGTGATAGTGCTATAGAATCCAGTAAAGGAAGCGTTGCATGATACTTCTCCGCTCCTATTAAAACTACTTTAGCTTGAACCTCCATTTACTTAAAACAGAGGAAGCCTTTGGTATAAGTATGCACTGAGCCGGGAGAACTACCTGATTTAGTTCGGAAATACCAACTACTTAATTCAGCAGTCGTAACGGGTAAAATAATGCAAATTGTTCAACTCCCATACTTAAAAGCCGGAGAGGAAACAGGAGTCCTCAACACTAGTAACATTACCAAAAAGGGGGGTATTCATAAGCAAGTCACCATCTTGAAAGAATGGAATTTGGTACCTGTGAAAGGCAAGTCCATTGACCCGCACCAAGGAAGCTTTGCAGCTGGCACGGCACGTGGCTTCCAGGGCTGGGCTTGCGCTGTACTGCTCCAGCGTATCTTTACTCCTGCTATGAGTGTAGGGGTTATGCTTGATCCGAGATACAAGTCGGTGAACAGAAATCCTAACTAAACGGCGAGGCTGAGGTATGGCAAAACCTCAAGAAGGCAATAGTCAAAGCATTTAGGATAAGCATTATAGAAATAAAAAAGGCCTGTTGCTGCCGGACAGGCTAAAGACAAAAAGTAACGATACAGCTATGGCTAAGAAGAAACCACTTGCAATTGTAGTACACGGCGGCGCCGGCCCTGACTCAGACCATATTCATACAAACAAGAAGGGCTACGAAGAAGGCATCCGGCAGGCAGTGGATGAAGGCTACAAGGTACTGGAGAACGGAGGCTCAGCAGTTGACGCCGTGGAGGCAGCCGTGATCTCCCTGGAGAACAACCCGCTGTTCAATGCCGGGAGAGGCGCCGCCCTCAATGCCAACGGAGAGGTGGAGATGGATGCGGCAATCATGCGGGGCAACGACCAGGCGTCAGGAGCCGTCACGTTGGTGCGGAACATCCGCAACCCTATCTCCCTGGCGAAGGCCGTCATGATAAACACCAAGTACCGCTTCCTGGGCGACATGGGAGCACTCGAGTACGCAAAGAAAATCGACATAAGGCTGGAGCCCTCTTCTTACTTTATCACCGAGCATCAGTTCGATCTTTTTTCTAAAAAGCGGGAGGAGGAGTTTACCAGCAGCGATCACATCGGAATGGACCAGCTCAATGCCCGCATGCACGGCACAGTAGGGGCAGTTGCCCTCGACCGGGAAGGGAACCTTGCCGCGGCAACCTCCACGGGCGGCACTGAGAACAAGAAGATGGGCAGGATCGGTGACAGCTGCATCATTGGGGTAGGCTGCTACGCCAAAAACGACACCTGCGCTATCTCGGGCACAGGAGACGGCGAGCTTCTGATAAAGAACATTATCGCCTACGATATATCCGCGTTGATGGAGTATAAAGGCCTTTCCCTTCAGAAAGCTTGTGAAACGGTTGTGCTGGAGCGCACAGCTCCCAGTGAAGGTGATGTAGGGGTGATCGGTGTTGACCAGCAGGGGAACATAGCGCTGGTGTTCAACAGCGAGCGCATGCACCGCGGCTGGAAGACAAGCACTGGGAAAAAGGGTGTAGCGATATATCCTGCAAAGTAGAATTAACATACAAGGCACCACCACTGCTGGAGCTACTTTGGCATTTATACCTCCCTGGAAGCTGTCCATGGTAGCTTCCGGGGAGTTTCCCTTCCTGGCTAGGAGCCCTGTGATATGATAAATGAATGCTTGAATCTACGGGGCATCCCTACAGCAAGTATGGGTAGAGATAACACCTTGAAAGCAAAAGAACAAAGGCATTTATGAATCAAAAGAGATCTTCCATGCATTTATCCCTGCACTCGGGTGTGAGTGCAGCCGGGGCTGAACCCTGTACTAGTTCATGCAACTACACTGTTGCTAGAGCCGTCTTACGAAGATTGAACACATAAAAAGAACCCAGAGGGTATATGACTAAACTAACTACCTCTTCCTACAGAAAGCATACAACAGTAGTTAACAGCATTGCCTTTCTCCCATCAATAATTTCGACAGGCTTCTTTCTTCTGGCATTCGGGGTTCATTATTTTGAGTCGACACCTCTTAGTATGGCACTGGAAAAAAGGCTGCCGTTTGAGCTTGTAAGGAATAGCCAAAAAGCCCAGGTAATACTTAGCACGTTGGCAACGGGCACTATTTCCCTAACGGTCTTTAGCTTCTCTATGGTCATGATCGTGTTAAGCCAGGCCTCCAATAATTTAACTCCAAGGGTTATACCAGGCCTCACCACTGCCAGGTCGCACCAGGTTGTGCTTGGCTTTTATATTGGCACAATCATATACACTTTATTAGTGCTACTCAATTACCAACCTGTAGCAAACACCTCTAAAGTGCCGGTTATTGCCATCCTGCTGGCGCTTGCTTTCGGTTTAATTTGCCTGGCACTCTTCGTGTATTTCATCCACTCAATTTCAAGAGCTATCCAGGTCGACAACATCCTCAACAGCCTGTACCATAAGTCCATCTCTGCTTTAAACCAGGAAAATAAGATGCCTGCGAAGTCTCTTGCACCTTCAAAGTCTAATGATGATGAGTTCTCATTTGCTTTAAAGAATACCACGAGCGGCTATCTGGAGAATATTAACCTGACAGCGCTGCAAAGCCTGGCAAAGGAAAACAAGATGCAGCTGAAAATACTGGTGGAGGAAGGTTCTTTTGTTGTAGAGGGCCTCCCCCTTCTCAGGTCGACCAAAGACATCGTGCAGCGTGAAGATCTGGAAGAAAAGTTACAAAGGTGCTTTACCCTGAAACAAGAAGAAGTAGTGATGGAAGACTTTGAGCAAGGTGTTAAACAGATCTCTGAAATTGCAGTCAAGGCTCTGAGCCCCGGAATCAATGACCCTGGTACAGCCATGAAAGCAATAGACTTCCTTACGCTATTGTTCATACGCCGCCTTAAAACAGAAGATAAAAACTGTCTGTTGGATGAAAACAATCAGGTACAGGTGATAGACTTTACGGTGAGCCTTGATGAGCTCATGCACCGTTACCTGAGCCCAATCAGAACCTATGGCAAAGAAGACTTTCAGCTAAACCTCCGTCTTCTTAAGTGCATTCACAGCTTACTATGTCAGCAGCCTGATGCCGAAAAGGAAAAAACAATTCGCAAGCATGCCTTTGCTGTGATTAGTGACGCGGATAAAACCATTTCGAATGCTGTAGACAGAGAAAGGCTAAATGACTACTTGGTAGAAGTAAACAAACTGCTGTCCGAGGGGAACAAACTGAAAATGCTTCGCTAATGCTTATGCAATTGTTTTTTACTTCAGCACTGCCTTTCCATACTTCCCTATGAAGGGAAAAGGCGATTTCCCTATCGCTTTCCCTCTTAAAAATTGCTGCACCTGATGGTGAAAGCGGGAATGCTACTACCCTACTAAACACGCTAACTAGACTGCACATATTTTTCCCCCTACTATAAGCACTATTCCCGCTAACGTTCATCCTTCCACTGTTTACTCTTTTCCTGTATCCTCAGGCATGCCAGGCTTAGCTAAGTCTTGATAGGCCGGTCCTTCTAACACGGCACCTTCTACGGAGAAACGGCTGCCGTGGCAAGGGCAGTCCCAGCTCTTTTCGGCGCTGTTGAAGTGCAAAATACAACCCATGTGCGTGCAAACAGAAGATACCACGTGTAGCTTTCCTGCTTCGTCCCGGTAGGCGGCAACTTTTTCTCCATCGACTTCAAGGGTTTTGCCTTCGCCGGCTTTAATATCCTTCAGCTCATCTACCTGCCCATAGAAAAGGTAATCTTTGGCCAGCTGAAAAGCCACATCTATATTCTCCATCGCGAATTTTGGGGCAGAGGCAACAGGCGTAAAACGCTTCGGGTCAAAGTATTCAGCCCATGGATTTTCATTCCCTGTGATGGCATCGCGAATGATCATAGCGGCTACCGTACCCCAGGTTAAGCCATCAGCCGCAAAGCCGGTGGCTATATAGGTGTAGCTCTGCATTGGGCTCGTGCCAATGTAGGGCAAGGCGTCTGCAGGCTTATAGTTCTGAGCTGCCCAATTGTATACAATGTGATCGACGTCAAAGCGCTCTGTCAGGTACTTTTCCAGCTTCAGAAAGGCTTCTTCGTTGTGCTCCTTATGTCCTACTTTATGTCCCTCCCCCAGTACGAGCAGAAAGTTCCCCTGGGAGTTACTGTATGGCCTGATGGAATAATGCTGCATCTGTTGCACGTGCCAGTATACCCCACCAGCCGGTAGAGCGCCCTTTAGGCGCACGGCCATGGCATACTCTCTGTTTGGCTCCATGGCTGTATGCACGGCATAAATGCCCTTCGGCGAATGTGTGGCCATCACTACGTAGGTTGCCGTCACCCTGCCTTGCTCCGTATGTACCACACAAGGCTCCCCGTCTTCCACGTCCGTTACCTTCGTACCTTCAAATATGCGGCAGCTCTCTCCTTCAATGGCAGCCGCAAGGCCCTGAATATACTTAAGCGGGTTAAACTGAGCCTGGTTTGCCATATTGGCAATGGCTTCTACCTGAAAAGGAAAACCTCTAGGGGCCTGATCGCTTACTGGTAAACCCGCCTTCCGGGCTGCTTTGTATTCGCGTTCCACCTGATCCATCAGGTCGTTGCCCGGCTCTGAGAACAGGTACCATGGCACGCGGTTGAACTCGCAATCTATGTTATGTTCCTGCACACGCTGCTCTATGAAGTCAATGGCAGCGCTTCGTGAGGCGACCACAGCCTGCAGCGCCTGTTCATCGTGCTTTGACTCCACTGAGTACAGGCGCTCGTCTATGGGAGCATATAGGTTGCCGGTTGAGGAGCCTGTCGTTCCGGCGCCCACCTTCAGGGCCTCTAACACGGCCACTCTTTTCCCGGCCCTCGCTAGGGCATATGCCGTTGTAATCCCTGTTATACCCCCTCCCACAATCGCCACATCAACTTCAAGATCGCCCGGTAGCTGCGGGTAAGTTTTAAATCCAGTGGTTGCGCTCCACAGTGCCTGTGTAATGTGCTCAGCTGCCATAGTTTTATCTGTTTTTGGTTTAGATACTCATAGGTATCGGCAAAACAGGTATAAGGTTCTAAGACCAGGCGCAGAAATAGCATTACCTTAGACTCCCCTAAGCGAAAGCATGGTTTTGAAACAGATTTCATTGGTCATCAACCATGCAATATCCTCTTCAAAGAAATCATAAATCTGTGGAGGTGACATGTTACAGATTGTACAATCTATTGCACGTCATTACAGGCAACTGGCGATAATGACTGATTTTGCTGCCGGAGGAACTGTGTTTGAACGTATAGCCTGCCTGCACCCTGAGGCTCTTGTGCTTACAGTGTTTTCAACTGGAAATTACGCGGCACTTTGCAACAAGGCTGTGTCGCTTACGTCTTAACTAGTCCTAAACAGTGGTACAAGTAAACATGGGCGAATCAGATAACTGCGAGATTTATTGTGAGTTGATGTGGCAAACGAGGAAAGTTCTCTTCACCTACGACTTAGAGTCAGCCTCTTTTACCCACCTGAACCCTGCCTTCCCCTCTCTCTGGAAGAGGACAGTGGAAAGCATCATCGCCAACCCTGCAATGATACTAGAGACATTACACCCTGACGACAAGGAATATCTCATGAAGGAGTACGATGAACTGCTGGGTGGCATCATAAAGCATGACATTGAGTTCCGTGTCCTGCTCCCCGGCAGTTCTGTCGCCTGGATGTTGCTGAACGCAAAGCTTGCTCGAGACAGGCAGGGCAGGCAGATGGTAGCTGGCATCGTGGAGGATATCACAGTGGAGAAGGAAAACTTCGCCAACCTGCAAAAATTCGCTTCCAAGAAGAATTCCATCCTGGAAATACTCTCCCATGACCTGTCAGGACCCATCACTAACATACAGGGCTTGTCTAATCTATTGTCCGACGTCACGAAGGGGTATGGGAACAAAGAGGTCGACGAGGTGATAAGGATGATTAGCGAGAGCAGCGGAAAGAGCATCCGCCTGATTCGGGACTTTGTGCATCAGGAGTTCCTCTCTGCCTCCAACACGGGCGTTGTCAAGAGGCGTGTCAATCTGGTGGAGAAGGTAAGGGAGGTGATGGAGCAGTACAGGGAGGGGGAAGCCCTCGTTAAAAAGAAGTTTGAGTTCTCTTATTCCACCGATAAGCTGTACATGTACATTGATCACAACAAATTCCAGCAAGTCATCAATAACCTCATCTCCAACGCCATCAAGTTTACCCATGATAACGGGAAGATACGGGTTGACATCAGTGAAAAAGAGGCGTCCGTGCTGATTACGGTGCAGGACAACGGCATCGGTATCCCCAGACGTTTTCATGAAAATCTATTTGACAGGTTCTCACCAGCAAGGCGTGAGGGGCTAAAAGGTGAGCCTTCCACAGGACTGGGCATGTCCATCATCAAGACCATCGTGGAGTGGCACAACGGCAAAATATGGTTTGAAAGTGAGGAGGAGGTTGAGACCACATTCCACATAGAGCTTCCCAAGGAATAGAACAAGGCAACAGCACCAGCGCATTATTTTTTCAAGCACTTCATCGCTTTTTCCTTGCTGGTGAAGCTTTGACGCTGATGAGGAAGTACATCGGACTACCATCCACCATCATTGTTTACTTTCCACAGCAGTAGCTACAGGTAAGCTTGACTTTAAAGTTTATATGGAACGCAGGGGCTGCATCCGAAAGTTATAAATGTTTTGCGGGAGTTTCCTTCTGAGAATTTATAATGTTTACACCATAAATAAGATGCTAGGAAGGTACCCTTGACTACTCCCGCTCATCAATCTCAGCAGCAATTACCTGCACATCTTTGCTATCCATTGGTTTGTGAATGAAACCGTAAACCAACCCGTAGGCTTTGGAATGCTCTATCTCAGACAGGTCAAGCGATGAGGTAAGAACATAGATGCGACACCTTCCTTTGAGTTGTCCTTCATACATGGGGGGAATCGAGGAATTACCACCCGCTCATCAGGGGCATGTTCAGGTCCAGAAAGGTAACGTCAGGCACGTTCCCTGGGATATCCTGCTCTACCAGGCGCAAGGCATCCTCGGCTGACTCAAAGGAATGGATGTCAGTGGGGAATGCTCCAGCCATTAAAACTTTACGGTGAGGCAATGCTTACGTAGTCATCCTCTATCAGGAATGCTCCCATAAGCGTTCGTTATGGTAAGTATTACCTAAACCTGGTACCGACGTTTTCCTGGCTCTCAACAGTAACACGGCCACCCATCTCCTCCAGGTAGGTCTTTACAAGGAAAAGCTCAATTCCCCAGCCCCCGATTTCCCTGTGGAAATTTTTGTAGAACCTGAACACATCCGATCCCGCTCTTTCCGCATCAAACCCTGTTCCATTGCCGGAGAGGGAGAGACTACACGTGCAGCTCCTCCCAGATGGGCAGTACATACTTCTCACCCGGGCTGAGCAGGTGCACGCACAGGTTACGCGCTGAGAAGGGCTCTCCGGTCCCGATGTCGTAGATGTTTGTCTCGGACATACCCATGCCGTCTATGATGGTGACCAGGCCGCTGCCCAACACCTGCAGCTCGCGCCCCTCCGAAACGCAGACCGCCGTATCCTCCTCCAGCCCCAGGCCGATACAGCCGGGGTTGGTGACAATGCACTGGGCCATGCGCACCAGGCGCCCGCGTTCAATGAAATGCGTGTCAATAGCCACGTTCTTGAGGAACTCCAGCCCGGTGGTGACGCGGACATCGCCCTTCAGAAAGCCCCCGTGAGTATCGGCCTCGTAGATCATGGGGGTGGACAGGGCCGTAGCGCCCGCGCTGGTGCCAGCTATGATGATTTCCTCGTAAGTATAGCGCTCTTTCATGAGTTGCAGCAGCCTGGTGCCCCCCAGGATGGAGGTCAGCCGCAGCTGGTCGCCGCCGGTAAAATAGATACCGGCCGCCTTCTCTATGACTTCGCAATTTTTGGGGTCGCGCGCGTCCTCGCGGGTACGGATATCGAGCACCTCCACGTTGTCTACCCCCAGCTCCTTGAAAAGCCTGGTATACTCTTTCCCTAATTCCTCTGGCAAGTTGGAGGCCGTTGGCAGCACCGCTATGGTAGGGCTGCTGCCCTTTAAGGCGTCTACGAAGTATTTGAGAATTTCCTCGCTCTCAAAATCGACATTGGTTGCCTGCTCCGGCTTTAGCTCCTCTCTTCCCCCCTTGCTCTCTTTTCCTCCTATTGCCAGTAAGCGCCCTTTCGGCACCGGGGCCTCGCTCTTGGTTTTATGGTTTTCTGATACGTTACGTTTAGCCATTTGCAACTCGCTTTTTTACACGAACATGTGGACTTTATACCTGTTGGGTACATTAACTAATTGAGCTGCCGTCTTAACGGCTATGTTTATTAAGGTCCTTGCCTAGGTCTCTCACCTGCCTCATAAAGGCTTCCACAGTTTCGTCAGCATACGTACCATAAGCGTCCGAGATGGTGCCTTTGGCTCCGGTGTCTGTCTCCAGCACATAAAGTATGGCCATGTCGCCAGGGTAGCTTTCGCCTTCAAAGCGGTAGAAATTAACGATTTGCACCTGCTCGGGCCTAAACTGCTGCTTGCCATCTATGGTGCGCAGCACGCCTTCCTCTGCTACCCTGAAATCGAGGGTATACCCCTCTTTCCGTAGCCGTGTCAGTACCTGGACCATTGTTGTTAGTTCAACTTTATCTTCCATAACACATCATATGTTCATTTTGCCAAAATACGTGTACGCATGAGTGTTATATGCTGGCTCAAATTTGTAGCACCGAGAAGTGGAAAGCACAGGCCTTTATAGCATACAGCGCCAGTAAATGTTACTGGCGCTGCACAAGGGTCAACCCTAAGCATAAGTCTATGAGAACAACTTTGAACCTTTAGCAAGCAAAGTAAATCATGCCTGCAAGTATGAAAAGCACGGAGGTGAACGGCTGCATCAGCGTTCCTCCGTATGGCCGTAGTGCCGCTGCGACTGTGGTCCGTAGTTAAAGTTAATGAAGTCACTATAAGACTGTTCCCTCACTGGCTTCTCTTGTGGATACGGGATGAGGCCTACGGATGCACTCCCGTTTTTGCCATAGCTGTCGTTGCCCCGCATGCAGCCGCTGTTTACGGCAGCCGCACCTGCCTCCCGGTGCAGGTAAATGCTGCTGCTGCCCGCCGTGGCTTTTAGCACTGCCAATTTCCGTGGATGTCTTTTCACCGTCATAATATAATGAATTTAACCTGCCGTTGGCCACGCAATCGGAAAGGGAGGCGTAAAACAGGGAGGGCTATACTCAGCACCCTAAAAGGAATAGCCACTCCCTGTTTTCACTGCCCGCCCGAGCGGTGAGGTATGACACCATCTACAGCGCGCTACGGCAGGCAATCTCTCTCATTATACGCGAATGGGCTTCTGCATAGTTACAGCTAAAGGGTAATTGAGGGTAATCAGTAGTGACGGCATCGGATAAGAAGTTACTGGCTTTACCATCAGAGATTACTTACGGACACAAACGGCTTAAGAAAAGACCATGACCCTTATGAGCTTTGCCAGCCTGGAAGATTTACCCCCTCCTTCTACGTTTGTCCGGACGCAAAGCCCTTATATGGTAGCCATCGAGAAAATTAACCATATTGGGAAGAGAGGGATTTGGCTCGGGGGCAGGTGATACCGATTACTGAGAGCTTCTATAATAAACTAAAGGGGGTGTAACCACCGTGGCTTTTTCACTACACAAGCTCCTTCAAAACCGCAGGATCCCTTGAATGCCATCCTTGGCACATAAGAAAGCTATTCGCAAGACGGCAAGTTCCCCCTGTTTTACTTCCTACCTCTCAAGTAGCTACTAGGTAAAAATAAACAGAGGTGGTAATTGAAGTAGGATACAGCTACCAATCTTCAAATAAATCAGTCAATAATTCCTAAAAAAAATTTTAATGCTTACATTAGTGTATGCCTTCGCCCCTGCACTGCCCTTTTGAGACCATGAACTCACCGGTTTCACCCTTTAGAATTTCATGATGATAACCTAGACCGTCATTTTTTTTCAGCAACGCCATGATACTCAACAATGACCTCTTATTCACGACCGAGTATAATCCAGCGACCGACATTATCCAGGTCAGCGTTCCTAACCTAAGTCATTTCTCCCAACAAGAGTTGCTTCACTGCGTCGCCGAACTGTCAGATGCCATTAGGATTTACCATATACAGCATGTTCTCCTAGAGTGCACCGAGGTAAGCGGTAACACGGAGGGATACATTGTGTTGAATAAACAACTAGCAACCGCGCTCAAAAAGACAGAGACACAGCACCTGGCCCGTCTCCAATGTCCTGATGCTGCCTTAGAAGAGGTTTTGCAACGGTTTCTCTATGAACTCGAAACAAAAGAGGACATGCACTATACAATTAAAACCTTTCTAACGAAAGAAGAGGCCCTATACTGGCTTACAAATAGCAGGACTATGAAGGGGGGCTAGCAATTCATCGTGGCTTCCTGGCTATCCTTGTGGGGTTGCTGCCTCACTGCTTCGCAGGTTCTTAACAGGCTGGAGAAAGGCCTCAGCGAAAATGGGGAAGGGGGACGCATGCATTGCCAACGGCGACATGACTGCAACAGCTTTACCTCCTGCCCTTGCGGGCAGCAGTAACGAGAACCGGTCTTTGACCAGGATTGCGGAGCAGTTGCTGCAGGAAGAGTGAAAGAAGAGACAGGAGGAGGTGCTGAGCTGGCCGAACCGGTTCGAAGGGCATAACAACACCGGGGACATCAGGGACAAATTACAGGAACTGAACAAACTGGAAAGACGGCCCTTCGGGAAGGGCTCCTTTGATTTGTGAGAGAGTTTCGGTACATTAATAGTAAACTATTTGTGCAGTCTAAAACCCGCCGAAATGCATGATGATAGATGTACCCTTGTAGTTGAAGACCAAGATTACCGCGTTGAGTTGTATGAGAAGCGGTCGCTTCTGTCTGTACTGTGGAAACGGCACCTGGAAGGAGAAGATCTCCATGAAAAGTACCTGACCCTGCTAGGTATAGTAATGCAGTTCAAGCCCAGATACTGGCTTGGAAACGCAAGGGCCATGTACTATACTACCTTACACGATGCCGGGTGGATATCCGATAATGTTCTACCGGCGCTAATCGAGTCCTCTATTACCAGATATGCCCGCATCGAAGCTCCTCAAAGTTTACTAATGCTTGATTCGATGCACTTCCAGGATAGAGTAAATATCATAACCCAAGGCCTATCAGACAAATTTGTATTCCAATTTTTCACAGATGAAGAACGGGCTATCGGGTGGCTCACTTCCTAACTTTAGGTATGATTTAAATTGCATCTGCCGTGACATCTAATACTTTAGCAATCCACTCCAACGTAATTTTATCCACTTCCTCTTCCTGCCTTGTGCGGGAGTTGTCCCCTGCGTGGTCCCCATCTCACCGGCTAGGGCGGACACTCCCAAAGCGGTTGCCATCATAAGAGACTGCCTGTCCCTCAATCTTTGTTTCAAGTGTACCAACTTCATCTTCGAAATAGTATCCTCCATCAGCTTAACATAAAGGTTCTGATGCTGCTCGATGTTGTGAAGCCAGAAGTTTCTGCGTAATTCCCGCGCCTGCTTACTCGATGTTGTGAAGCCAGAAGTTTCTGCGTAATTCCCGCGCCTGCTTATTCGTAATGGCTTTGTACTCCAGTGCGGCTTTTACCGCATCCCAGAATTTAATTTGAAACTTGGAAGGTTGCATGGTATTTTCAAATAGTTAGAGTTTGGATAGGCACTTTATAAACAATAGGAACCGAACCTCATCGCTGAGCAGCTCCTGCTCTAAAATATTCTACGTTCTGAATACATTTTCGAAGGGATTGACTGAAATACCCGCTAACAAATTGGCAAGCCTGCCCCAAGTCACATACTAACCATCAGACAAGCATGTTCATCTGTACTGCCTGATAGAGTAAAACGAGCGCCATCAGACCAGGGGCAACCTATGAAGCAAGAAAAGAACTAACTATTCCCTTCTCGGCATAAAACTTAGAGCTTTTGAAAATTTTTGTAACCCTATAATGCTCTGGTCCGTTAAAGAGAATGGCTAAAAGTTGAAAAGTCGTTTAATTCTTAAACCTTCTTTTCAGAAAATAACAGCAAAGGCTCCTCCACAGGGAGCCTTTGCTGTTTAAAAGAGTTTATCTCCCTTCTTTCAAGACTTGATTTAAAAGGCGTAGAGGCAGCTCCAGGCTAATAGCCTCCTATCCTATGCAGCCCCTCCCCTATCTGCCCTTTTTCTTATCCACCCTTGAACATGCCTTGTAAAACCAGCTTTCAAATTATATAATCAATGTTTAGTATAATTGCTATATATTATTTACCTTATACCTCCACATCTTCACCTATAAAAACAAACGCCTATGTCAAACATCTTCTCTTTCAGCGGCAGAATCCGCAGGACCGAGTATGCCGTCACCCAAGTCCTTGTCTCGTTTGTGGGGGGCGTCCTCTTTTTGATTTTTAGTGCTTCACTTTTCGCAGGTGAGTCGGTAGCGACCGGTATGCTTATTATCCTTTTTGTTCCCATGCTTCTCTTGAGCTGGATCAGCCTTGCTGCCGGCGCCAAGCGATGCCATGACCGCGGTAACTCAGGCTTCTTTCAGCTTATCCCCTTTTATGGGCTCTGGATGCTATTTGGTGACGGAGACCATGGCACCAACCGGTACGGAGCCGATCCCAAACGCCGCGTAAGCCAGGCTGACCTATTAAAGGCCAGCGCTCTCAGGCAGGTCTCTTAGAGGACAAGAAATACTCCAACAATTGCTCCTGTTGGTTCCACACCTCGACCTGAACAGGGACTTTATTTGGTTTGAGCAGAGAAAACTGTTTATATAAGAACAGAAGCAACTAGAAGTGGCGCTATGGTAATTTGGCTTAGCGCCTCTTTTGTTATCAGGCTTCTAGGTACGCTAAGCTATGGTTTTGTGCTATGCACAAACGAAAAACATCAAGATTCCGGGTATTTCATCTTGCTATATCCAAATTTATGTAACTAAAGATAGTATTAGCACATGGTTTCAGACCGCGACAGCAATTTTGTTTATTTTACCAGGCTGAAAAAGAGCGGCCTGCGCTGAAAAGTTCCGGCGATACCTGGAGAAGGAGGTTAAGCTTGCAGGGATACGGTATGGCTTTATTGAGAATACTAATAATATCTGGTGCCGTGACTAAAGGCCATAGCAGGTGGCTCCGAAACTGTTTGTACAGATCCCCTACTCCCCCTCCTACAGTATTACAAAAAAGTATCGGCATTTGAACACCGGCATAGCGCAGGTACAGCGCTCCTTAGCCAGGCACTACAGGTTGAGCATTTGCACCTCGCTTCGGCGCAGAATATGTCACTAGCTAACCTGTGTATCAAGCAATTCCCAGCTGCCACACCATGCCCCTCCAGGCACAAGATGTTATTACCTGTTCAGGGGAATGGTATGGCAAGGGCTATTAACGCAGATACACGGCATGGAACACAGCCAGCGGGGCACGGCGGCCCACATTCAGCGTCAGTGTGTCGCCGTGCAGAGTGTAGTTGTCGGCCAGCTCAAACACCTCCAGAAACTCCCCCTCCTGCTCCACCCCCGGGCAGTACATCATGGTTGTGGCCATCTTGGAGAAGCGGATGCGGTTTCCTTCGGAGAGGGTGTAAGTGCCGTTGATGACGTTGCAGCCCCCGTTTCCGCTTACCTTGCTGCCCGCTGTGTGGAGCACGAAGTGGGCCTCGGTTTGCTGGTTTTCAGCCAGGGTAACGGGCTGCCCTCCCAGCTCCACCAGCTTCCAGCGCTTCTCGGTAATTGTATTCTCCTGTTGGGCCGTGTGCGAGGTTTGCCCGGTTTGGGCGGCGCCGTCAGCAGCCCCATTGTTCGCATGCTTGCCCGTGTTGCACCCGCTCAGGGCCAGGGTAAAAAACGAGGCAAGGAAAAGGTATTTCTTCATAGTATATAAATTTGTTTCGAGCTTCTAATGCAGCACAGGCCAGCCAGGGCAAAGGCTGTGCCATCCAGCTATACCTGTCTGCTCCTGCCCAGGATTTGCCGCAGCGAAATGTCCCTGGCATAAAAGGTGACCCCAATGCCCAGCAAGAGTATCACCCCGCCGACTATCATCCGCAGCGTGATCTGCTCGTCCAGCAACAGCCAGGCCAGGAAAGAGGCCAGCAGTGCCTGGCTCAGCAGGCTCAGCGAGACCCGGGTGGCGCGCATGTGCTGCGTGGCGTAGCTCAAGAGCAGCCAGGCCACCAGCTGGCAGACTACCCCCTGCACCAGCAGCACCAGCCAGCCCATAACCGAAAAGCCACTGAAAGGCTCATCGAGCAGGTAGGACACTACGCCCAAGAAAACTGTGGAGGAAAGTAAGTTGTCCGTCATGAACGAAAGGACCGGCATGCGTTCCAGCACATGCTTGCTCAGCAGGATATATACCGCGTAGAACACTCCCGACAGTACGCCAAGCATGAAGGCCATATCGAAGCGCAGCTCCAGGAAAAACTCAAACCCCACCAGCACCACCATTCCCAGCAGGGCAATCACCGTCCCGATCCAGAAGTTGCGCGAGGGCTTGCACTCCAGAAACAGGAAGGAACCCACACCCACCCACACCGGTGCCAGGTTGGTGAGCAGCGTGGCCTGCGTAGCCGTGGACTGCTGGATGGCAATGTTCCAGACGGCCACATCCGAAGCGAAAAAAACGCCTGACAGCAGGGCCAGCAGCAATACCGGGGCAGGCGGCATGCGGAGTCGCCCGGTCAGCAGCACAAAGGGCAAAAGCAGCACGGCCGCAATAGCCATCCGGTAAAAGGCCGAGATAAGCCCCGGCGTCAGGTTGAGCTTTACCAGCACCGGGAAAATGGAAATGCAGATAATACCAATCAGCAGGGCAAGGCGCGGCTTTGTCATGTGTCCTAGGCGTGGAATTTTGTGCAAAAGTATACAATTGCACGTAGTCTTCCGGCTAAAGCCTCACTATTAGCTTTGTTTCTTAATGGACTGACAGGTTAAGCGGCGTCCGTACCCGCCAATGGTAGAGATGGCCCTTCTTGAGTTTTGATATATTATTGAAAACATGCTCGCACTGGCAGAAGGAACATATGTAAAAAACTCTCAGGAAATGGAGAGGCGTTTTATTTTGCCATTGTATAACGCTCTTTCTCTACAGCTCACTGGCGTTAAAGGTATTGCCCTGCGACACATCGCCTGATTCGAAGCCTTTTATATACCAGCGGACCAGTTGCGCAGAGGTGCTATGGGTGAAGGAATCTAGCACTTCTCTACCGGTAGCTTGCTTTTGAAACCGATCATCGCCGATGGCACTGGCTGCATTCAGAGCCTCTTCCAGGTCTCTAGAGTCTAGAAATCCAGTTGCTTTTAGGGTATGATACGCCTATATACCGGCATAGAAATCAGCATGTAGCTCTACCCTTATCTTTTGTTTATTGAATTCCGTTTCCGACAGTCTCCCCTCAAAGCATTTACCTGGCCAGGGTACCCATAAGCTCTTGAACATGAAGCCCCACCCACCACATAGGCTTGGATATAGGCATTCGAGTTGAACGTTTAACGCAAAAAAAGGCCGCGCTACTAGTAGTCACGCGGCCTTCCTAAAATATGACTGTATACTTTAAAACAAGAATGAGAAAATGTACATCAATAATGTTGGGATCAATGTGCAAGCAACACTTTTTAAGATAGACAACTTATAATTATATCTAAAGGTGAAAGCTACATAACCATATAGCAGTAATATTGCTAAATAGTTTAGATATTTCAGGTCGTTAAGCGTTAACAAGCTCAATACTTCAAAACTTCCCTTCTCCTGTAAGCGCATGATTTCTTCTATATCATAGTAAGTCAAATCTAGTAGCGCCCAGGCTGTAATAAAGGATGTTAAAAGTAAGGGAAGAAAACCAATCCAAAATTTGCTAAACAAAGGTTGTATTGAACCTTTCCCCTCTACAAAGATCAAACACAGATAACCATTTATACAAAAGAAAGCCGCGATCAGGAATGGGATGAAAAAGCCAATAATACCATCGAAACTAGCAAATAGCTGCAGAAAGGTTGAATCAATCTTCGACCCAAAGAATACTGTATTTAAGGAATACTTCGAAATACCTATGACGATACCTATTGACGCCAGAACTATTAAGGTTAATACAGAATCTTGATTGATTCTTCTGGATATGGTAATCACATTGTTTTCATTCATATAATTCTCATACTTACATACACTTCAGTAAATGCTGCAAGAACAGTTAGAAGCACAGCTACCATAAACACTTTTCCTAGCAGAAACAGATTATCCTCTCTTATGGCATCTTTGGTGACAAAGTATTGTATTAACATCTTAGCCCCGGCAAAACCTACACAGCCGCCTAACCACAGTCCTAATAGCTCAAGCGAGTGAGGCAACACAATAAGAATGGTTTTTCCTAGACTGAGATTAGAAATTCCAGCACTAATCATTTGCCCTAAAAAGAAACCATTAAATACTAAGTTAATTGCGGTGCTTATACCTAATACGACTACGCCGGTAAGGTTAAATATTAGTACATATAGGTTATTTCGCAGGATATCTAAGCTAAGACTAAGGGGTTCCTTCTGGGTAAAGAGTGAAACTCCTTCACCGTAGTTGTTAAGAGAGGTAAAGTCAATTTTATAATGCACTCCTAGTATGAAACCTATCAACCAAATGATAAAGGAGCATAGGAATGCTTTCTTCAACAGCGCCATATGAATATAAGAGACTGCTTTCAAAAGGATAGCAGTCTCTTTGAGTTTTTACAGACCAGCAACTACACCTGCTGCTACTCCGGCAGGACCAGCTACAGTGCCCCATATGGCTCCTTCCATAGCGGCGTGAGCTACTCCAAATACGCCTATAGCAGCAGTAGCTTCATTGGAAGCACCGCTTTCAGCCATCGCGTACGTAATGGCAACCCAGGCTTTACCGCTTTGAACGGTAGAGCTGTTGTTTGTTAACATAGAAAAGCTGAAGCATGATGCTACTAGAGCAAACGCAGTAAATAATTTTGTTTTCATATTAGAAAAAATTAAGGGTGAAAAAATATAACTAAATTCAATTACTCAAATTCAACTTTATTATATACATAAATAACTGATGCAAGATATAGTACAACACCAACAGCTAAACCAATCAAAAGTGCTTTGACCAGGTTTCTATCATTAAACAATGAAAACTGGGCAGCCGCTACTGTTCCAATAAAGCCTACAGCAAAGTATATTGTGCTCATCTTCTTAGGAGTTAACGCTCTCCCACAAGATTTACAACGCACTGAGGAATTGTTATTTAACAAAAAAGCATGCTTGATTGCTATTTTAGATCTACAAGCAGGACATACAAAAGCCTTTCCCATACCATCAACTCTAATTATAACTAATCTAGGTCATGCGACGCATAAACCTTAAAACAATAATATTAACTATCATTAATATATGCAAATACGAATATGATTTTTTTAGATTAAAAATTGTTATAAAATACTGACAAACTATAATAAGACTCTCATTATCAAACGCATTTATATTTATTTTGCGTAATCGTGCTTTATCTGGAAAGAGGAGTACAGCTGATAGAAAATGGTATCAGGTGGATCAGACAATCCTATAAAGATACCTGCTCAGGTTATGAGGAGGTATATTGTAAAAAAAGCCACTGAATTACGTTCAGTGGCTCTTACACAAGAATTAAACATATTTATTATATACGTTACTTCTGCTCCTTTAGCATCCGCTCCAACAACTCCACCTTCTCTCGCTCAACTTGTAAAAGACGTTCATAAAGCTCAACTACCTTATCAACAGGATTGAAAGTCGGCTGAATATTTATGGCATTTATTGTAGAGCTATCCTGGCTAGTAAACGTGTTTGAAACTATATTAAAAGCTGCCTCCTCATCAAAATTCTTGATTGCCTCAGCGGAAACGCCAAGCGCTTTACCAATCCGCTCCAGTGTCACTTCATCCACCTCCTCTTCCTGCTCGATGCGGGAAATGTTCTGCTGGGTAGTGCCCAGTTCGCTGGCTAGTGCGGATTGCTTCACTCCCAAAGCGGTCCGCATTCTTCTCACGTGGTCGCCCAGGTGAATCGGTCGTCTTCTGGCTGCTGTTTCCATAAGAACAATATACGATTAATATTTGAATTATCCAATTTAATTCTACTTGTATTTCACTCGCTCTCAGTTGTTTAATACAAGCGTACCACATTTCATACAAGTCCTTAACTCCGCATCTTCGTGCTAGTATCAGGCTGTACCCGATGCTAATATACAGTTTTCAGGCATAATACTTTCTGAATATTTATCCCTGTACTTCCGTCCCTGGCTGAGAGGACAGCCGGGGCATCAACAGCTACAAATGAAAGAAGCCTCCTCAGAAGGCAGGTCTTAAACAGTATGAACAAAGGCACCTTACTTTCTTTTCTGCACTTCCCTGCCTCATGGCTGCCCATGAGCCTGTTCCACCTTGGAGCCAATCCCCTGAGCTGGCTCTCTCCGGCAGGTGTAAAGCGCATTGTCAGAAACCTGCCATCCTGTTGCTGTTTCATTATTCATATCCGCGCCACCAAACCCCTTTATTCCTATGAAAACGCTCAAATTACTCTTCAGGCTCTACGTTCGGTACCTTACCTACCCTCTCAAAAACCGCCGTTCTCCCTTTCGGTACCCCTACTTCCCGTAGGCTGCACTCCTTTTGATTGCCAGTCCTGGGTCCTCCTCATATCACCCCCGGAGTAACTGAACCACTTCTCCCGCTGCCGCCCTAACACCAGACATACGGTAAAATTAGGACGGATGTCACTTTGATTCCCTTACCTCCTGCAGCTCTTTCCCAAGGGCTGAGAGGAACCCTATTGCCCGACTAAACCAAAAAACACCTATGACAAACGCAAATGAAAACTCTTGCTCGCCAGCACCCGCCGAAATCATACAATCCTTCTGCTCCCGCTATCCAGAGGAGGCGGTGCAGCTGGAGATACGGCGCTGGTTTATCCTGGCCCTGAAGGCAAACTATGACGGCCTGACCACCGTCCGTACCACCAAACTGATTGCCTTCTACGAGCAGCTGAAAACTGTACTCTCCGCCCTGTACCGGCTGACAGAAGAGCCTGACACGCCGCCCTCCCTGGCCCTGGCGCTGGAGGAGCTGAGTCAGTACCTGAGCCCAAACTGGATGCTGTTGGTCGCACCGCCGGAAGAAGACTGGTAGCCCCGCCTGCCGCATCACCCCTATACCGCAACCTAATTAATTATATACTATGCTAATCATTTCTATACCCAGGCCTGCCATGGCCCTGCTGGGCATTTCCCTGCTATGGCTCGCGCAACTGTTTCTCGATCCGGGCAAAGCCATAGCCCAGGCTTCCCCACCCCCTGCCGGACTGACCACCGGAGACCCGGTGCCGGAGGTGCACCTGACCAATATCTACCAGGCCCCCTATACAGAGGCAAAGCTCTCCGATTACCAGGGCAAGCTCCTACTGCTCGACTTCTGGGCTACCTGGTGCGCCCCCTGCATCCAATCCCTCCACAAACTTGACTCTCTGCAGCAGCAGTTCGGGGAGGCCCTGGTCGTCTTGCCTGTCACGGACGAGCCTTTGAGCAAAGTCGCCCCCTTCTGGCAGAAGCGTGGCTGGCGCCTGCCCACCATCACCTCCGACACCGTGCTGCGCCGCCTCTTTCCACACCAGGCCATCCCCCACCAGGTGTGGATCCGGGATGGACGGGTGCTGGCCATCACAGGAGGCGAGTACGCCACCGCCGCCAACATCCGCACGGCCCTCTCCGGCAAGAGCTTTCAGTTCAAGGCCAAACAGGAAGTCCAACTGGAAAAGGACAAGCCGATCTTCATCAACGGCAACGGCGGGGCAGGCGAGCAGCTGCTCTACCAATCGGTCCTCTCCACCCGCCTGCCCGCCGATATCGGCGGTGACGCTCGCCGGAAGGACCGCATCCTGGCTTACAACCTGCCACTCCCGGCACTCTACTTAGTGGCCTACAGCGATGTCTTTCGCTTCCATGACCAGGAAAACCGCCTGCTGCTCGAAGTTTCCGACTCCCTTCGCCAGCGCCTGACAGGGGAAAATTTCGAGACACTGACCGGAGACTATGCCACCGATGCTCCTTTCCTGCGCTGGATGGAGGAGAACCAATACTGCTACAGCCTCATCCTCCCGCAGGAACAGCCACGGGAAGTGCTCAACGGTATCATGCGCGAGGACCTGAACCGCCTCTTCGGACAGTACCTGGGGATTCATGGCTCCCTGCAGCGCCGCAAGGTGGACTGCCTGGTGCTGGTGCGCACCTCCCGGAAAGACCTGCTGGCCACGAAGGGCACTCCCCGGCAACGAGTTTCTGACGACGAGACGTTTGCCCTGCAGAACAGCCCCTTTGCTCATTTGCTGAGCCGCCTGCAGTACGAATACATGCGGCAGCCCCTGCCCATCGTGGACGAGACCGGTTACACGGGCAACATCGACATCCGCCTGCCCAGGCCCCTGAGCAACCTGGAACAGCTACGGGCAGCCCTGCAAGCCTACGGCCTGGACCTGCGCCCGGCCCGCCGCAAACTCGACATGCTGGTCATTTCTGAGCTAAAGCAACAGCCCGCCTCCAGGTAGCCCTGCCCTCACTTGGGTGGGCCCGATGCCTCCTGACCAAAGGAAAACTATTTCTACATCTATAAACCTTAAAACCTGATGAAACGAAGTTTATCATTGCTTATCCTCCTCCTGGCCCCTGCCTGCCTGTATGCGCAGCAGCGCCTGGAAGGCACGGTGCGTGCAGGCAGGGATGCCACCCCGCTCGAAGGGGTCGCCGTCCTGCTCAAAAGCGGCCGTGCCGGCACCACCACCGACGCCGCCGGCAGCTTCTCGCTGCCCGTCGCCAGCCTACCCGATACGCTGCTGGTCACCCTGCTGGGTTTTGAGTCCCGACAGCTTCCGCTGGCCTCCCTTCCTGCCGCTCCCCTGCAGCTCACACTCATCGAGCGCAGCACCGGCCTGAAAGAGGTCACCGTCGTCTCCACCGGCTACCAGGACATCCCGCAGGAGCGGGCTACAGGCTCCTTTACCCAGGTGGACCGCGAGCTGTTGAACCGCAGTACCAGCCCAGACCTGGTCAGCCGCCTCGAGGGTGTCACCAACAGCCTGGCATTTGACCGCCGCGGCATGTACGGCGAGCGCACCGACAGCAAACCCGCGCTGCGGATAAGGGGCCTGAGCACCCTCTACGCCAACAAAGCGCCGCTGATCATAGTGGACAACTTCCCTTACGAAGGGGACATCGCCAATATCAACCCCAACGACGTGGAGAGCGTGACCGTCCTCAAAGACGCGGCGGCCGCTTCCATCTGGGGTGCTCGTGCCGGGAACGGAGTAATTGTCATCACCACCCGGCGCGGGGGCTACGGGCAAAAAACCCAGGTATCCTTCCAAACGAGTGTGCAGCGAACCGACAAACCGGACCTGCACTACAGCCGCAGCTTCCTGCCGGCCAATGACTTCCTCGACATCGAGCGCCTGCTCTTTGAGAAGGGCTTTTACCCGGAGAACGACCGCAGAACGCTTTCCCCGGCTGTGGAGACCTGGATTCAGGAGCGGGAAGGCCTGCTGTCGGCCGAGGAGGCAGGCGCCCGCATCAACGCCATGCGCCAGGTGGATGTGCGCGACGAGGCCCTCCAGCACCTCTACCGGCCGGGCCTGCACCAGCAGTATGCCCTGAACCTCAACGGAGGCGGGAACACCTACCGCTATTACCTCTCCGCCGGCTATGACCGGGGACTTTCCAGCCTCATCGGCAACGAGGACCGCCGCGTGACCCTCACTAGCCAGAACACCCTGCGTCCCCTGCCCAACCTGGAGCTCAGCGCGGGACTTACCTACACCGGGCGTGAGGCAGAAGAGAACGGGCTGGGCATCAGTGGGCTGAGCACGGCCGGCTGGACCAACATCTACCCTTATGCGCAGCTGGCCGACGCGCAGGGCAACGCCCTGCCCATCGTGCGGGACTATCGCAACGCCTATACCTCCCAGGCAGCAGAAATGGGTCTGCTGGACTGGCAGTTCCGCCCCCTGGACGAGCTCCGGTTGCGCGACAAAACCAGCACGGCTACCGAAACGCGTCTGAACGGCAGTCTGGCTTATGAGCTGCTGCCCAGCCTGAAAGCGCGCGCCCTCTACCAATACAAGCAGCTGGGTAACCGCACCACGGACCTCAACAGCGTGGATACCTATTATGCCCGTAATCTTATCAACCGCTACACCCAGGCGGATGGTACCCGCATCATTCCCGTGGGAGGCATTCTATCGGAGTGGGGCAACAGCCAGGCAACGCACTCCGGACGCCTGCAGCTGGACTATGCCCATGCCTTGGGCAAGCAGGGATACCTGAGTGCGCTTGGTGGCGCCGAAGTGCGGCAGAACCGCCAGTTCAGCAACCCTCACGCCATTCTTTACGGCTATAACCCTGAGGTGGCACAGGGGCAGACGGCCTTGGATTACCTCTCTTTTTACAGGACCCGCCCCACCTCTTCGGCCCGTATCCCCTCTCCGGATGCCAGGCGCACCGAATACACCGACCGCTATGTCTCTTACTACGCCAATGCCTCCTATGTCTTACGTGGCCGCTATACCTTGTCGGCCAGCAGCCGCTGGGATGCCTCCAACCTCTATGGGGTAAAGACCAACCAAAAGGGCGTGCCACTGTGGTCCGCCGGCCTGAGCTGGCTGGTGAGCGAGGAAAGCTTCCTGCACCTGGACTGGCTCTCCCTGCTGAAGCTGCGCGCCACTTACGGACTGGCCGGTAATACCGAAAAGGGCGTCACTGCCTTTCCTACCGTGAGCTATGTCTCGGCAGATCTCCTGAGCCGCCTGCCCTTTGCCATCCTGCGCAGCGCGGGCAACCCCCAGCTCCGATGGGAGAAGACCGCCACGCTCAATGCCGGGCTGGACTTCGGCTTCTTCCGTGACCGCCTGTCCGGCAGCCTGGAATATTACCGCAAGCAGGGCTCAGACCTACTGGGCGACAGGTTCATCGACCCCACCTCCGGCATCATCTCCGGACAAGACGGTTTTGTGCGAAACCGTGTCAACTATGCCGACGTGCGCACCACCGGCTGGGACCTGGCGCTACGGTCTGACAACCTCACCGGCGCCCTCGGATGGCAGACGCACATGCTGCTAAGCCAGGTGCGGAGCCAGGTCACCGGCTATGAGGAAAGGCAGCGCCCTGCCGTCAGCACCAACACCTATTTCTTTGCCAGCCCGCCCCCTGTCGTGGGCAGGCCCATAGAAACCGTGTACAGCTACCCCTGGCATGGGCTCTCTCCCGCCTCGGGAGACCCGCTCGTGCCAGTGGAAGGGCAGCTGGGCACCAACTACAGCGCTTATCAGCAAAGCCTGACACCGGAGGACCTTGTCTACCACGGCAGCGCCGTGCCCCGGTGGTTCGGAGGCTTGCGCAATACCTTCACCTGGAAAGGCTTTTCACTCAGCGCCAACCTCACCTGGAAGGCAGGCTACTTCTTCCGCCGCAGCAGCATCGACTACAGCCTTCTGTTCAACAGTGGAGTGGCACACATTGACTACCGCGACCGCTGGCAGCAGCCCGGGGATGAGGACCGCACCCAGGTACCGTCACTGCCAGCCTCCCTCAACTATAGCCGGGAGAGCTACCATACCTACAGCGAGGCGCTGGTGGAGAAGGGAGACCATGTGCGGCTGCAGGACGTGAACCTGGCCTACACCTTCGCCGGGCGACAGGACAAGGCCCTGCCCTTCCAACAGCTCAAACTCTTTCTCTACGCCCGGGACCTGGGCATTCTCTGGCGGGTCAATGGCTATGGCCTGGACCCGGATTATATAAACACCACCTATCCGCCGTCACGCAGCCTGTCTGCCGGCCTGCAGTTAACCTTTTAAACTTTTGTTCTATGAAACCTATCTACTTATATGTCTGGGCCCTCTGCCTCCTATCGCTGGCGGTGCTGCCTTCCTGCGAAAAGGAGTTCCTCGAACTCAAACCTGACAAGACCCTGGTGGTGCCCTCCACCCTGGAAGACCTGCAGGCCCTGCTGGACCATGGGGCCGTCATGTACACAGGCACCTCCCATGCCCTCGCGGAATTCGGCTCCGATGACTATTATGTCTCCTCGGCTACCTGGCAGCTGCTGCCCCGGCCGGAGGAGAAGAACGGTTACCTCTGGGCCCGGGAGGTTTACGAAGGCCGTCCGGTGAACGACTGGGATTACGCCTACCGGCGCATCCTCTACGCCAACACCGCGCTGGAGGGACTCAGCAAACTTCAGCCGCCTCCCGCGCAGCAGGAGGCCTGGAACCAGGCCAGGGGGATGGCCCTCTTCCACCGCGGCTGGGCCTTCTTCCAGCTCGCGCAGCTCTTTGCCAAGCCCTACGATGCGGCCACCGCAGCGCAGGACCCGGGTATTCCGCTCCGCCTCTCGCCTGACGTGGAGGCTGTGCCAACGCGCCAGTCCGTCGCAGAAACCTACCGCCAGATACTCGAGGATCTCCAAGCCGCCGAAGCCCTCCTGCCCGACCACCCCATCGTGCCGCACCGCCCCGGCAAGGCAGCTGCCCGCCAGGTGCTGGCCCGCGCCTACCTGCAATTAGGGGACTTTGCGCAGGCCCTGGACGCCACGGAGGGTGCCCTGCAGCTTTCCGGTGATTTAATCGATTACAACGCACTGGACACCAGCGCCCCCTTTCCCTTCCCCCCCGATGGAGAGGGAAACCCGGAAATCGTCTTTTACAGCAGTCAGTTCGCCCTGGAAATCCTCTATGCCGGGCGGGTACAGGTAGACTCCCTGCTGTACCGGACCTACGACACGCTGGATCTGCGCCGCAAGGCCTTCTTTTATTACGAAGGGGACAAGCTCACCTTCAAAGGGTCCTTTGAGGGAGCCGCCCATTTATCCACGGCCCTCACCACCGGGGAGCTGTACCTGACCAAAGCCGAGTGCCTGGCCCGGCTGGATCAGCCCGAAGAGGCCCTGCACACCCTCAACCGGTTGCTGGAGCGCCGCTATGTGGCAGGCTCCTTTGCCCCTCTTACCACCGACAATACCCCGGACGTGCTCGGACGCATCCTGGAGGAGCGCCGGAAGGAGCTGCTCTTCCGGGGAGTGCGCTGGCAGGACCTGCGCCGCCTCAACAAAGATCCGCGCTTTGCCAAAACCCTGGTACGCGTAATCGAGGGCAGGCGCTACGAGCTGCCGCCCAACGACCCGCGCTACGTGTGGCCCATCCCCGACAACGTTGTACAGGCCAGCGGTCTGCCCCAGAATCCCCGTTAATCTTAACCCAACGATTATGTCTTCTATAAAATGTAGTTTCTTCCTCCTGTGCTGGCTGCTCCTTCCGTGGGGCGGCCAGGCACAGGACCTGCCGCCCGTCACGTGGACCTTCCAGGCCGAGCAGGTGTCGCCTCAAACCTATAAGGTGCTGCTGACCGCAACCATGGAGCGCCCCTGGTCCATCTACTCGCAGGATACCCCGGAAGGTGGGCCACTCCCCACGACCATTGCCTTTCACCCCAATCCCCTGATCTTGCCGCAGGGCAGCATCAGGGAGATAGGCACGCGCCACCGGAAGCAGGACAGTACTTTTGGCGTGGAAGTGTATTACTACCGCCACACGGTCACCTTTGAGCAGCAGGTGCGTCTGCGCAGCAACGTCACCACCGCCCTGTCAGGCATCGTGGAGTTCATGGCCTGTGACGACACGCGCTGCCTCCCGCCGCAGACCGTCGCGTTCACTATACCGTTGGAAAGATGAGAAGTTGGATGGCGACACCACGGTTCCCGCTCCTGCGCCGGTTGATAGCGCTGACGCTGCTTTGCTGCCTCAGCCTGGTCACCGCCTCTGCCCAAAGCCCGGTGCGCTGGCAGATCTCGGCCAGGCTGGAGGCGGACAACACTTACACCTTAACTCTGCAGGGAAGCCTCCAACCGGGCTGGCACGTATATGCGGCAGCGGACCCGGAACTGGGGCTGGATGGCCTGCGTTTGGAAGCGGATGATCCCTTTCTGACGCTGGAGGACCCGGTACCCCTGCTCACGCCTACCCGTCAACAGGAGGCGCACTTTGATAACAAATGGGTGCCGGTCTACCGGGACACCATCGCCCTGGAGCAGCGCCTCTGCGTCCAGGGCCCTGTACCGGCCTCCCTTACGCTCACCCTCACCGGCTTTGCCGCCAGCCGGGAGGCATTCCTTCCTCTGCGGGAAGAGTTGCGTGTCTCCCTGCCCGGGGGAGAGGAGCTTAGCGCCAACCTCTCCGGCAGCTTGAAGCTGGCATCCTTGGATCTGGCTCGTGCCGCCGCCTGCGGAACGGAAGCCGCCCATGACGGTTCCCTCCCCACTGTTTTCCTGCTGGGCTTCCTGGGAGGGCTGCTGGCCCTGCTCACGCCCTGCGTATTTCCCATGGTGCCGCTGACGGTTACCTACTTCAGCAAGGGGGCAGGCAGCAGGCGCCAGGCCCTGCGCCACGGAGGCCTGTTCGGTCTGGGCATCCTTGGCATCTACCTGGCCTGCAGCCTGCCGTTCCACCTGCTCGACAGCGTAAACCCCGGATTGCTCAACAGCCTCTCGACCAATGTCTGGGTCAACCTGCTCTTTTTTGCCGTTTTTGTAGGCTTTGCCCTTTCTTTTTTCGGTGTGTTCGAACTGACTTTACCGGGAAGGCTGACCAACAGGGCAGATGCCCAAGCAGGTCTGGGCAGCGTGGGAGGCATCTTCTTTCTGGCCCTCACCCTGGTGCTCGTGTCCTTTTCCTGCACCGGCCCTATCCTGGGCACGCTGCTCGTTGGCTCCCTCACAGCAGCCGGCGGGGCCTGGCAACTCACAGCGGGCATGGGAGGCTTTGGGCTGGCCCTGGCCCTGCCCTTTGCCCTGCTGGCCTTCTTCCCGCACTGGCTTCAGCACCTCCCCCGCAGCGGGGGCTGGCTGCGCACCATGAAGCGGGCGCTGGCTTTCGTCGAGCTGGCCCTGGCGCTCAAATTCCTGAGCAACGCGGACTTGGTGGCCCAGTGGGGGCTGCTCAAACGGGAGGTCTTCATCGGCCTCTGGCTCCTGCTGGCCGTGGGGCTGGGGCTGTACCTGCTCGGCATCCTGCGATTTCCCGATGAGCCACGCGGCCAGGCCATCGGCCGGGGACGGCAGGTGGCGGGGCTGCTGACCTTAATTTTTGGGCTTTACCTGGCTTCGGGACTGGCCAACTCACCCCAGGGCAGCCTGCGCCTGGTGAGCGGCTTCCCTCCGCCCTGGGGCTACAGCCTCTATAGCCGGGCAGAATCCCAAATTAACGCTGAGAACCCTGTTCAACCTAAGGTGGTGAACGACCTGGAGACGGCCATGCGACTGGCCAGAGAGGAGCAAAAGCCCCTCCTGCTGGACTTCACCGGTCATGCCTGCGTGAACTGCCGTAAAATGGAAGAGCAGGTTTGGACAGCGCCGGCCGTATCCAGGCTGCTCCGGGAGGAGGTGATCCTGGTATCACTCTACGTGGACGACCGCCAGTCCTTGCCCCTCATTGAGCGCTTCACTTATACCGATCTGGGGGGCACCTTGCGGGAGGTGCGCACGGTGGGCGAGAAATGGTCTGCTTTCCAGGCCCTCAACTTCGGGCAGGTGACCCAGCCCCTCTACGTGCTCCTGAGTCCGGACCGGCAGCTGCTCAACCAGCCGATCGGGTACACCCCGGATGAACGGGTCTATGAGGCCTGGCTGCGCTGCGGCCTGAATACACCCTCAACTACAAAAAGGGAAGCACCCTGAACTCATGGGCTTTCATCTGGGATTTCCTTTCTACCATACCCTGTGTGTTTCCTGTTTGTGTTGCTCGGGGAGGGGAGCGCCATGCTCCTCTCCCTTCCCCACCGCCTGTACCAACTAAGTGTTTAAGGTGAGTTTTGGTTAAATGAAAGGCGTCCAGGTTTTGCCGGGGCGCCTTTTCCCCTTTCTCCCACCTGTCCATAAAAAAGACAGGTACCGAAGGGGTTATTCCCCCCGGTACCTGTCCCTACTCGCCGAGCATCGTATTAGAACTGCCGGTGTGCCTTTCTGATCACCTGCCCGTTGGCCTCTGCCTCAGACACCGTCTCCGGGATCGGCTCGTTGGCATTCAGCTGCAGCTGCACCATGCACAACTCTATCGTATTAGTGGTTTTGCAATCACCACTTGGCCCTGCTGCAGGGCTGCCGATGGCGTCGCCTTCCACCAGGTACCAGCCGGAGTCGAGCGCGGCAGGCGCGCTGAAGGCCATGGTGCCGGCGGCCACCAATACAGCGGCCAGTGCGAGGAAATTTACTTTAAGTCTTTTCATGCTTGAAAAATGAAAAAGGTTTAACAAATACTTATCTGCGGTCACTTGGGTAGGCCGCCCCACCTGAAGAAGGCGCTCTCCCGAACCCGCCCCCTCGCTTTATCTTCACAAACAGAAATAAACCATATACCGCCAGGACAGTGAACAGCAGGTTAAATACCAGGTGCTCCCGCCAGCTCAGCTCGCTCAGCACCCCGCCGCAGGCGCAGGGCAACGCTTCCCAAAAGCCAAACACGGCCAGGCCCACATAACCGGTAAAGAGCAGCAGGAGACCCAGCGAAAGCCAGAGCCCCGCCAGCAGATAGCGCCGGACCACCAGGCAAGTTGCCGCCACCAGCTCTATACCGGGCAGCGCCCACACCAGATGAACCGTCAGCCATTCGGGCAAGGGCTGGAGCAGGAGCTGCGCGGCGAAGACCTCCGGCTCCTGCCATTTGCTCACGGCCGCATAGACCCACAGCGTGATCAGGGCCAGCCTTACTCCCATCAGATGTGCCGTTGTTTTCTTCATGGCGCTTCCTTTCTTGAAACCTGCTTGAAGGAAATCAGGGATGACACGACAGGGAGTTCTCCCCCACATGGCTACCCCTTAAGCGTATGCTGTAAAGGTAGCCGACTGGCTGCGCATCACCTGTTACCTTATGTTAGGAAGAGCGGAAAGGTATGTTCCGAAAAGACGGAACATAGGTTCAAGGAGTGAAAAGCTAAGCACGCCTGTTTTCCCGGATCAGCCGGCTGAGCGACTGCGGTGTCACGCCCAGGTAAGAGGCGATCACCTCCCGGGAGGCGTGCTGCCCGATCCGGGGATGGGTCTGCTGCAGGTCCTGGTAGCGCTCCCAGGCGGAGCGCGTGAGCAAATCCTTTGTTCTTTTCTGGTGAAAGGCGCAGTAGTGCAAAAGCAGCCCCCGGAGCAGGGGCTCTACGCCCGGCACCTGCCTCACCAGCTCCGTGACCTGCCGGTAGGAAAGGGACAGCAGCGCGCTCTCCGGATTTACTTCCAGGTATACATCTGAGGGCTGCCGCAGAAAGAAGGAGGTGACGGGCACGGCCCAGGAATCCTCCCGCCATAAAAACAGGGTAATGGCGCGGCCGGAAGAGTCATCGTAATAGTAGCCGCGCACCATACCCCGGTCCACATAGTACAGGTACTCGGGAACCTGCCCGGCGCTGAGCAGGAGCTGCTGGCGGGCATAGCGGCTCTCAGCCACCATCCCCGCCAGGCTGGCTTCCAGCTTTTCCAGCAGCCCCTTTTCTTTGAGCTCCTCAGGAACGGAATCTCCGGCCAGGGACTCCACCAATCGCTTTACCTGCATAGCCGTGCCTGCTGCCTTTAGGAACGGAGGCTCTGTTCATGCCCCGCTCCGACATGATGATGGTTGAGGTGGTGATGGTCACCGTGGTGGTCGTGGGATCCGTGGAGGAGGGATCCCCTCCCTGCCAGCCTTCTTTTCTGAAGGAGAACAGGCGCTTGCTTACCAGTTTCAGCTTTTCGTTTCTCTTCTTCATGCCGCTTTTTTAGGAGCAAACCTATATCCTTTTGCACCTATCCTGAAATAAATTAGATGAACGCTTGTTTTATATAGATAAAAAAAGTACTATATTGAGAAAAGAAAGCGAACAACACCCTTACCACGACAACAAACTTAACGATGGCACACATCCCTCTCCGCCGGGTAGGGACACATGGTCTCGCCTGGGCAATCTTTATCGCTTACGAAGTCTCCATCATTTTCTTCACCTCCACCCTGCAGCGGGTCTATTGGTGGGAGTACCTGGGCTTCTACCTGCTCAACATTCTCCTCTTCTATGTCAATGCGCATGTGGTACTCCCCTACTGCTTCGCCAAGCGGGGCAGCCCCTGGCTCCTGCTTTTGCTCCTGCCCCTGGAACTGGGGCTTTACATCATCCTGCAATACGGACTGGAGCTCTTCTATAACCTATTCCGGCCTGTGCCCAAGCCCCTGCTTTTCCAGCAGAAGTTTATCCTCAGCTACCTCTGGCGCGGCATTTATTTCTTTATGCTGAGCACCCCCTACTGGCTCGTGCGGCGCACGATTGAGAACACCAAAACCATCAGCCGGCTGCAGGTGGAGCGGTACCGGATCCAGAAAGAGAAAGCCGAGCTGGAAAAGGATCTGGTCAAATCCCAGAACGCCTACCTCCAGGCGCAGATCAACCCCCACTTTCTCTTCAATACCCTGAACTTTCTCTACAACCAGGTCATGGACGTCTCCCCCAAGGCTTCGGAGGGCATCCTGCTCCTCTCCCAGGTCATGCGCCACGCGCTGGCCACCGTTCACGAGGACGGCAAAACGGAGCTCACCCGGGAGCTGGACCACATCCGGCAGTACATCGCCCTGAACCAGCTCCGCTTTCAGCATCCCCTCCACCTGCACCTGCAGGCAGAAGGCCAGCTGCAGGGACTCCGCCTGCCCCCCTTGCTCCTGCTCACCCTCGTGGAGAACATGTTCCGCCACGGGGACCTGACAGACCCGGACCACCCGGCCCGCATTACCCTGCGCCAGGAGGCAGGCACCCTCTCCTTCTGCACCCGCAATAAGAAAAGGACCTCCTATGTCCGGAGCGGCCACCGCCTGGGCCTTGAAAACGCCCGGACCAGGCTCCTGAACACCTACGGCCCTGACGGGCACTGCCTGGGCATACACGAGGACGAGCGCAACTACACGGTTCACCTTCAAATCAATACCATATGATAACCTGTTATATCGTAGACGACGAGGCGCACGCCATCCAGGTACTGGCACGCTACGTGGAACAAACGCCGGGGCTGTCCCTGGTGGGGTCCGAGGAAAACCCCTTGCTTGCCCTGCAGACCATTCGCTCCGGCCGGGTCAGCCCGCAGCTGGTTTTTGTCGATGTGGACATGCCCCAGCTATCCGGCATCGAGCTGGCAGGACTCCTGAACCCCTTCTCCCGCGTGATATTTACCACCGCCTATGAGGAGTTCGCCCTGCAGGCGTTTGATCAGAACGCAGTAGACTACCTGCTCAAACCCATCATCTATGAGCGTTTTCTCAAGGCAGTCCAGCGCCTGCAGGACTTGCCCCCGTCCGGCAACAGGCAGTGGCAGGCAGAATGCTTTTTTATCAAGGGTAACTTTAAGGGTACATTCACCCGCATTGCGCTGAAGGATGTCCTCTACATCGAGGCCATGCAGAATTACATCCGCATCCACACCGTGGAGGGCATACACATGACCTACCTGACGATGAAGGAGATGGAGGACTACCTGCCTAAAGAAAGCTTTGTGCGGGTGCACAAGTCCTTTATCGTGCAAGCTTCCTTTGTGAAGGGCGTAGAGGGGAACCAGATCATACTGGATAACAAGGCCACGCTTCCGTTGGGCGCCACCTACCGCGAGGCCTTCCTGGCTGAGGTAAACGCCAGGCTGTGGAAGAGCAGGCGACTGCCCTGAGGCGGTACATCTCCCCACAGCAAATGTTCTGGTCATCTTCATAACAGCCGGCCAGCACCTGGTGAACGGAGCTATAGGTATGGTCGAAACCTCAGGTCGCGCAGACAGGAAATAGGCGCATGCGTATTCCGCCCAGGAAAACTTGACCCGTTCAGCTTTTCTTTCTGAGGAAAGGCAGCGATTAAGCACTAAAATTCAAGAACACACTCGCCGCTATCACTGCCTTCCTGTACGTAACGTCGCGGGAGGCAACCAGCGACCTCATGGCCTCGGCCGGGCCGGGAAGGGATGTCTACTGGTGACTACCAAGTAGGGTTCTTCAGGGGTATACCAGGCATTTAGCATGAGCAGGTTATCAAACCTGTGCCTTCCCATCAAACTTGTTTTATAACCAGCCTGAACTGAAGGCCCAGGCTGGTTATAAACTTTTTGTTCTGGCTAAACTTTACAGTTTCAGGGTAATCTTACAGATTCCCGCCCTCTTTGGCTAGCAACTGTTTGGCACCGTCGTCCTCATACTTGTCGAGCAGGCCCTCCAGCTGCTTTTGGAGTTTGGCGGTGATTTTCTCGTAGCCTTTCTTGCCGTAGAGGTTGTTCATCTCGCTCGGGTCCTTCTGCAGGTCGTACAGCTCCCAGCCCTCTACCCTTTTGTAGAAGCGGATAAGCTTGTAGCGGCCTGTCTTAATGCCGAAGTGCGGTGAAACGGAGTGCTCGCCGTTCTCATAGTAATGGTAATACATCGCCTCGCGGCCTTTGGCTTTCTTACTGGTCAGCAGCGGCAGGAACGACTCGCCCTGCATGTCTTTCGGGATGGCCACCCCAGCGGCATCGAGCATGGTCGGGGCAATGTCAAGGTTCATCACAAAATGCTCCGAGGTGGTGCCCGGCTTTACCACGCCCGGGTAGCGCATCACCATCGGCGTGCGGAAGGACTCCTCGTACATAAAGCGCTTGTCGAACCAACCGTGCTCGCCCATGTAAAAACCCTGGTCCGACATGTAAATCACGATGGTATTCTCGGCCAGGCCATTCTTGTCCAGGTAATCAAGCGTGCGGCCGATACTGCGGTCCAGGGAGGCAGCCGTGGCCAGGTAATCGCGCATGTAGCGCTGGTACTTCCACTCCACCAGCTGCTTGCCCTGCAGGTTGCGCGCCATCAGGTCATCGTAAATGGGCTTGTAGTAGGCCGTGAACCGGGCCCGCTGCTCGGCATTCATGCGCACGATGTTGCCTTCTTTCAGGTTATCGTAGTCCGGGTACATCTTCAGGTCATAGCCCATGATCATGGTTTTGTCGATGGTCATGTCCTGCACACGGGCCGCCTCGCGGTTAGTATAGTTGTCGTAGAAGTTGGCCGGCAGCGGGAAGGTTTTGTCATCGAACATGCCCATGTCGTCCAGGTCCGGCATCCAGGTGCGATGCGTGGCCTTGTGGCCAATCACCAGGGCAAAGGGCTTGCTCTTGTCGCGGCTGTCGAGCCACTCCTCGGCCACGTCCTCGGTGATGCTGGTCACGTAGCCTTCGATGCGCTCGCGGCTTCCGTCCATGTTGATAAAGTCTGGGTTGAAGTAGTGCCCCTGGCCCGGAAGGATTTTCCAGTAGTCGAAGCCCTGCGGGTCGCTCTCCAGGTGCCACTTGCCTACCCAGGCCGTCTGGTAGCCGCCTTTGCCCAGTTCCTTGATGAAGCTGTTCTGACTGCCGTCGAAGTGGGAGTTCTCGTTGTCCTTGAAGCCGTTCTTGTGGCTATACTTGCCCGTCAGGATAACGGCGCGGCTCGGCCCGCAAATCGAATTGGTCACATAGGCTTTGTTGAAGGTGGCGCCTTCCTTGGCAATGCGATCGATGTTGGGCGTCTGCATCAGGTTGCCCCCGTAGGCGCTGATGGCCTGAAACGCGTGGTCGTCGGACACGATGATGACGATGTTGGGCCGTTTGGCCGGCTGCTGTGCCAGCGCCGCAAAGCTCCACACAAAAGCCGCCAGGAGTAAGAGTACGTTTTTGGTCATGGCTATACGCATGATTTAATAATTGCTCCTTTTTACTTTTAACTAATTGGGAAGCTGCTCTATCGTTAACCTAACTGGTTCAAGATTAAAAGTTGGGTTAATTGTTATCTCCGCTTTCCGGCTTGCTCCAGTTGTGTTGGGCGCCAGTGTAACCAATACGGTTTGGTTTCCTGAGCCATAAAACTTGGCAGGTTTGCACCACGCTTTGGATTCTTCAGGCACAACCATCCACCAACCGTTTGAACCTGCATTGATAACAAGCTCAATAGTGGCGCCCGAGGCGGGATAAGCCGTCAGTTTATTTTGAAGCTCAACTGTAAAAGCTGATGGTTGCGGCTTTGCCGGCATATCCTCCTTTGCACAGGAAGCGGCTACGAAAAGCAGCAACAGAAGAGGTATGAGCGAGATATAATTTATTTTGGCTCTTTTCATGATCACGTTCGCTAAAATGATGCGTTAAATTACCACCCTGGGTTTTGATTCCATTTGCCGTCCGTCAGGCTAATCATCCTGTCTTGAATGGGTAAGAGATAATCTCTGGACAGGTTGAAACCATACCCATTGGGCAGCACTTCCTGATAAGGGTCAATGTAACGCCAGTCACTCTGCGCATTGCCCGTCAGATAAAAGTTAGTGGATTTCCCTGCAGGGGGGGTGTCAAAATACAGTAGGGCATCCTTATAAAAGCCCGTGGAGGTGTTTTCATCGGCTATGTTGCTTCCGACGAATAAGGCGCCCAGCGGTCTCTTGCCCACAATCAGCTCATCAGCAGCAGCCCAGCGGAAAATATCATCAAGCCTCATCCCTTCAGCCGCAAACTCCACCCGTCTCTCACGACGCACACTCTGAATGACTTTATCCAGGTTCCTGAAAGGGTAATCTGCCTGCCTGTTATATTCCCTGTCAAAGTCTACCGGCGGCATGCCAGCACGAGCTCGCAGGGGCTCCAGTGCACGGGCAACCAGGTCAGGCGACTCCCCCAATTCTGCAAGCGCTTCGGCGTAATTCAGCAACACCTCTGCATAGCGGAACAATATAGCTGGCACAGCACTCTTGAAGTCGTCGAATGTAGCCGACTCACTATTATATTCTATGTATTTGTAGAGCGGGTATCCCGTTGGACTCCGGTTAAACCCGCTTTGGTTGATCGGCGGAAAAGGAGCAACAGCGACACCGGGCTTGATGGGCTTGCCTGGAACAGCTACGGTCTGCGAAAGGCGTGGGTCACGTAGCTCAGGCAGTAGCTCCCTGCCATACTCCGCTTGAGCCTCCGTTCGAACCTGACCAATAAACGGCTCTCCGTCCCTTGTTAGGTAATCATCCACGAGCGAGAGCGTCACACCGATATCTCCTCCACCTGTTGAAAGGTATTTACTGATGCTATGCCCAATGTTTTCATTTGCATCATACTTTCGCCACAGCAGGACTTCGTTGTTTGAGGACAAATCCAACGTCGTGAATAAGTTTCCATAGTCTTCCAGCGGCCGGCCGGTTTGGTAGATAGACCAGCGGCCACCGTTGATTACCTCCTCAGCCGCTAACTTTGCCTGCGTCAGGTAGTTTTTGATTTTATCATCTGTGATCTCCCTGCTCCAAAAGGGATCATTATCCTGCCTATGGTATTTCTGCCAGGTCCCTTCGTAAAGGGCAACCCTGGATTTAAAGGCTAGTGCCACATCCCGATGGACCCGCATGCCTGCGTTCGTACCCATGACAGGCAATAAGGCGATGGCGTGATCGAGGTCTGCTAATATGGAGTCTACGACTACAACACGCGAATCCCTGCTCAGTTCGGTCATCTCCCTGTCAGCCGGCAGGACCGTGTTTACCCATGTTACATCTCCATACTTTTTCACCATGTTGAAGTAAAACCAGGCCCTGAAAAACTTAGCCTCGCCCAAATACTGATCTTTTGCGGCCTGATCCCCGCTTGCATTTTTATAGTTGGCTAAAAAGTAGTTGATCGATCGCACACTGTTATATTCCTGTATGCGGGTGGCATTACTGAGAGCCAAATTGCCATTTAACCGGTTATCAACAGCCGTTATTATCATGTTATCACTGGTTGCATCTGAAAAGGCAATGCCCGCGTTACCCGTTACTCCGGGATGACCGGGAAAACTCTCGTAAAATTGATTGACATAAAGCCTTAATTCATTAGTTGTGGCCAAACCTCCTGAAGTTGAAAGAACATCGAGCGGTTCCCGGTCAAGAAAGTCCTTTTCGCATGAGGCCATGGCAAGCATGCAAAAAGCAAGACAGATTAGTTTTATATATTTCATATTGATCTGCTTTAGAAACTAATGTTGAGTCCAAAAGAGTAGATTTTGTTTAATGGGTATATTTTACCCGGTGCCGCTCCGCCTACAAGCGTCTCGGGGTCAAACATCTTGGCCAGTCTGGTGAAGGTTAACATGTTTTCCCCTGACAGGAACACACTGGCCCTGCTCATTCTCACCTTTTCGACCCATTGGTCTGGCAGGCTGTAACTCAAGGTCAGGTTCTTGAGGCGCAGGTATGAGGCATCCTGCAAGTACCTATCCGATACCTGCTGCGTCTTTCCTACAAAAGAATTGATGGACCCTACCGGAGATGCGTAAGGATTAGGGTAATAGGCGCCGGGGTTCTCAGGGCTCCAGTAATCAAGGTGCTGCTTGAAAACTGTTACCTGCGCTAATGAGCCTGCCCCCCAGAAGTATGCATCCCCCATGGCCGGGGCAAAATCCCGCTTGCCTATACCCTGCCACAGCATGCTCATGGATAGCCTGTTCCAGGTAACCGAGCCGTTCACAGAATAAGAGTAACGAGGGCTACTGTTTCCGATTATCGTCAGGTCTCCCATGTCTCCTAAGCTATTGGCGCCCCGGTTTATCTTTCCGTCACCATTCAGATCCTGATAAAGGACGTCCCCCGGTTTCCAGGGCTGCGCTGACAAATAGGAATGGTCCAGTCGATTAAAGGCATCTGCCTGTTCCACGCTCTGAACAAGCCCCGGAGACCGGAAGCCCCAAATCTCACCGGCCTCTTTTCCTACATACCATGAACTGCTTGGATCATTATTGTTCGGGTTCTGGTACTTGGTTACCACAGATTTATTATCAGCCAGTAATCCACCGAGCGTAAAGGAAACCTTATCGCTAATCTGACCACGCCAGTTTAAGGTAAGCTCCCAGCCCCGTGTACGCAGGTCCGCATTATTGCTCAGCGGCGGGGTGGCTCCATACAGGTCCGCGATGTCAAGGGAAGGGCCTAACATGTCTCTGGTATTGCGCTGATACACATCAAAGCTACCGGCCAGTTGATTGTTGAAGAAGGCAAAGTCTACACCTATGTTAGCGTTTTCCACCTTCTCCCATGTTATAAAGGGATTGAAGGTGCCCGGAACAGTTATGTACGCCTCTCTTCCGTTGCCATAAAACCAGCGGCCTCCACTCCCAATTCCAGGCACTGTTATTCCCATGTTCTCTGCATAGGCATACAGGCCCGCTCCTGACTGGTTACCCAAGAAACCATAGGAGCCACGAATTTTCAGCTGGCTCAACCAAGTAAGGTTCTCAGCGAAAAACCTCTCCTGGTCTAGATTATATCCTGCAGAAACAGAGGGGAAAAAGCCCCATCTGGAATCAGCTGCAAACCTGGAAGAGCCGTCATAGCGGCCGTTTAATTCGAGTAAGTACTTGCTTCGGTAATTGTATGATATGCGTCCGAACCCTCCCCTGGTTGCCCAGTGCGTTCTTGACTCACTGATTACCTGGTTACCCGTCACCAGGGAGATGCCGGGGCGGCTGTTACTTATCAGGTCCTGTGCAGTAGCGGAAAGGCTTTTGAACTCATTGAGCTCCTGTTGAAAGCCCACTAACAGGTCTATACCGTGATTCTCATTTATCGTAAGGCTATAGGAAGAGTAAACATTGGGGGAGATATAGCGGGAGTTGAGCATGTTACGCCCGTAACTGCCTTTTAACGGGATGTTATACTCAGACCTGTTAACGGTAATCGGGGTCCCATCAATCCCATAAATAGTCCCGGGAAGCTTCAGGTTTGTTTGCTCCGCTGTTGATTCCCTTAAGTTTAAATCAAGGGTGATCTTCCAATCCTCTATCGGCTCCAGCTCTAGCCCGGTAAGTATGGCCAGGTTTGTGTTATCCTCCTTGGTTTCTGAGCCGGACTGCAGATAAGGAACCATTGACTGCTCCGACCAATTCCCATTTAAATCATAGGGGGAAACGTTTGGCCGCATACGGGCAAGGTTGTGAAAGAACATATTCTCAAACCCGGCAAAAGGGCTGGTATACATCGACCGGGTGTATTTCGTGTTGGCTTTGATTTTAGCCCAACTTAAGAGCTGCGACGTTACGGTAGCATTTAAGTTATACCGCTTATAGTTAATGTCTGCGTAGCGCAGATTTCCCCCTTCAGAGTAATAGCCGCCTGACACAAAGAACTGGGTTGCCTTGTTCCCCCCACTCATGCTCAGGTTGTGGCTCTGCTTCACCGCATATGGCTTATAGTGTAAAGCAAACCAGTTGGTGTTAGCCACACCGTTTGAGCTGTTTTCCCAGTTTGCGTACGTGTTACTGTTCACCTCTGGGAAAATGGACATACCCGCCGGATTAGTAATATACTGTTCCAGCAGCTTCAATTTTTCCTCGGAATACTGTCTTGTTCCTAGCGCATTGAAGGTGGCTGCGTTAAAATAGTTGGCAAATTCTAAGGAATTGGCCATATCAGGGAGCTTGACAGGCGTGGTGAAACCTACATTATTGGAATAAGATAGCGTTGTCCTTTCTGCACCTCCTTTCTTGGTGGTAACCAGAATAACACCATATGCTGCCCGGGACCCATAGATAGCCGATGCGGATGCATCTTTTAAGACGGAAATGGATTCAATATCATTGGGGTTGACATCAGCCAGCGACATTTCCAACCCATCTACTAAAACATAGGGGTTATCGCCCCCACTTATATTGCCCATGCCCCTTACATTTAGATTATAGCTCTGCCCTGGCTTCGTATTGCCTCCAACGTTCACGTTTAGGCCAGGTACCAGGCCCTGCAGGCTTTGGGTTGCATTTACAACGGGCCTGGCTTCTAAGTCAGAGGCCGAAACCACAGAGACAGATCCGGTCAGGTTCACTTTCTTCTGTGTGCCGTAGCCCACTACCACCACCTCCTCCAAACTGGATGTATTCACCTCTAATTGAATACTGCCCAGATCAGGAGCGGCTTTCACCTCCTTCTTGACATAGCCCAGGAAAGAAATCTCCAGAACGGCATCATCGGCAACGTTCTGCAGAACAAATACCCCTTCTATATCGGTGGCTGTTCCTTTGCTAGTGCCCTTAACCTGAACCGTGGCGCCCGGTAGCGGCTGGCCCTTCTCATCCACTACCTTACCCCTTACATCTATGGGCGGCGTAACCCTGACGGGCTGAACACTCACCACTTCCTTTACCACCACGGTTTTATGCTCGATGGTGTAGCCCAGGGGCTGCCCTGCAAAGGCATGCTGCAGGGCCTCTTGCAGGCTTACACTCCGCACATGCACGCTCACCGGCTTCGCCTTTCGCAGTAGCGAGGCATTATAAAGGAAATCGTAGCCGCTCTGCCGCCTGATCTCCTTGAGCACCTTTTCCAAGGGGGCGCCATCTTCAGACAGGGTAATCGGCTGGGCGGTACTGGCTGCACTCACCTGAAGCAGCGCCGTCAGCAGGAGAAGGCATGTCAGCCTCATGATTTTCATCGCGCTGCTCCTCGCGCAGGGAAGCCTGCGTGAGCTAAATGTGTAAAGTTTCATACATTTGCAGTTAGGGTTAACATTGTGATAGTGATACAAGAAAACTTATCCGGTGAGACAGCCCTTTCACAGGCCGGAGGTGTTGCGAGCGCCTCCGGCTTTTTTGGCAGCCTGACCATTAATAAAGCTAGCTAAACTCAAGGCATAACGATTACCTTCTTCCCCTCTACCTTAAACCTGACATTACTTGCCAGCTCCAGTACCCGGAGGGTCTGGGTGATGGTTTTGGAGCGAGACACCACGCCGCCGAACTTGATGCTCCCCACGTCCCCCTGGTACTCTACCTGCACATCATACCAACGGGCCAGCTCGCGCATGATACTCTCCAGATCCTCATCATTAAACATGAAGTAGCCGCTCTTCCAGGCTACCGCCTCGTCAATGTCCACTTGCCGCACCAAAACAGCGCTGCTGGCCTGGCTGACAAGCGCCTGCTGCCCAGGGGCCAGCAATTGCGGGCTGCTTGCCCTGTCAGCCGACACCCTGACAGCCCCTTCGAGCAAGGTCGTGCTGATGAAGGCCTCATCTGCATAGGCATCAATATTGAAGTGCGTGCCTAGTACCTCTACCACCTGCCCCCTGCTCTCTACCACAAAAGGCATATCCGCATTTTTTTCCACTTCAAAGTAAGCTTCCCCTGTCAACTCAACTCTGCGCTGTAACCCCGTGAACCTGGCAGGGTAGCGGAGCGAGGAGGCTGCATTCAGCCACACCTTACTCCCATCCGGCAGCACCACCTGATACTGGCCACCCTTAGGTGTTTTGATGGCATTATAGGCATTTGCCTCCGTTACGACGTTGCCTGAAGCAGGCCCAACAACCGCATAAACCAGCTGCCCGTCTGCCGCCTTGCTGATCCTCACTCCCGGTTGCTTGGCCAATTCGCCCTCTGCAGCATCATCCAGGATGATTTCAGAGCCATCGGCAAGTGTCAAGGTTGCCTTGCTACCATCTGGGGAAGTATCACGTACCGTATCCGGCGCGGCTACTTGTGCCACAACCGGCATGTCCTTGCTTTGCCGAACATAAAGCATCAGAACTGTGGACAGGAACGCTATGAGTAAAGTAGCGGCCACGCCCAGACGCAGTGGAGAGAACACTTGCTTTCTCTGTCGGCGCTTTATCTCCTCTGATATCCTGCCATGTATCCTCTCCCGTACTTCGGACTCCTCTCCCATCTGAGCGGAATCCCACCCCTCTCCCCTTTCCTGAAACTTCTCGTAAAGACGGAACAACAGCCTCTCCTCCTCCGCGCTTGCTTTCCCGGCAAGGTACCTGTCCACTAATTCTAAGAATTTTTCCTTATCCATCTTGGATGTTTATTATATGTACCACAAGTGGAGGCGCACCCCCAAAGCGAAATGAAATTTTTTTATACTATTTATAGCAGGAAGAGAACTGCACACACGTTGGCTGTCAAAAGGGATAATTATTCAGAGGAGGAATGGGAGGAAGAAAGGAGAAAGCCGTTCAAAGCCACCAGCCGACCAAGACAATGACTGTCCGCAGGATGAAGTCCCCCAGTACTGCACGCAGCCGGCGGAAGGCAATGGTTAACTGGTTCTCAACAGTCTTGGGGGCAAGGCCGAGGCGTTGCGCGATTTCCTTCGTAGTCAGGTGCTCCATTCGGCTCAGAAGAAAAACCTGCCGGCACTTTTCGGGCAGGCTGCTTACCCCCTCGTCGAGCAGGTTGCTGATATCTTGTTGTATCAATGCGTTTTCGCCCTGGTTACCGACACTGAGTTCCTTCACTTCAAGGAATAAGCTCTCCCTGATCTTACCTAACCGAATTACTTTAAATACTTGGTAGCGAACAGAGGCGTACAGGTACGTGCTCAGGGAGCCAATTTCCAGGCTATCCCTCCTGAGCCATAGGCTTACCAATACCTCCTGCACAATATCCTCTGCGGCTTGCCTATCCCGGAGGATGTTAAAGGCAGCCATGTACAGCTTGGACCAGTACTTTGCATATAGCACATCGAAGGCAGCACAGTCATCTGCACGAATAAGTTCGAGCAGCTTCTCATCGGGCCACAATTGAATACCATCGCTGTGCATTGCATATATAGTAAGATTTAATAATAAGAAATTAATATGCAACATTCAATGCTTTCCCAATAAAAGTGTATACAGGGTCGCGGAAGGATTGGGCGCTCTCGCTGGCTGCGCGCCCGGAAGGCATGCGGCGCCAAGACGAAGCACGTTCCTACAAGTTCCCAGGGCCTACTGCCTAACTTTTGTGACTCACCTCAAGGAGCGGCAGGCAGTCCCCACATCCTATCCCCTAAGCCACTCCGACACAAAAGTCCATCGTCATTCATTCCGGTACAAAGGTAGCCTTGCGGTCCAGACACAGGTCCGCTACGCCAAGGTCGTCCAAACAAAATGGGTATCCACCCCTGGGCGGACCCTCCGCATTTTCTTTGGCTCCACCTTGCCTTCAGTCCGGCTCCGAAGGCGGCGGGGGCACCATAATCAATTCTTCTCACTCTAAAACCAGATGATTATGGAAAAGACCGTTAACACCTCCGCCCTGCCAAGAGTAGCCGAAGTCAAGCTCTCCTACCGCAACCGCGTCAAGCCCTCAGAGCGCCCGCAGGTCACCTGCTCGGCTGATTCCTACCAGGTGCTGAAAGAGGGCTGGGACAAAAGCAAGCTCGAGTTCGTCGAGCAGTTCAAGGTGCTGCTCTTAAACCGGGCCAACCGCGTGCTGGGCGTCTACGAGCTCTCCACCGGCGGGGTCTCGGGCACCGTGGCAGACCCCAAGCTCGTCTTCGTGGCCGCCCTCAAGGCCTGCGCCTCGGCCGTCATCCTCTCCCACAACCACCCCTCGGGCAACCTCACCCCCAGCCAGGCGGACCTGCAGCTGACCAAGAAGACAAAGGCCGGAGGCGAGCTGCTCGACATCGCCGTGCTCGACCACCTCATCCTCACCAGCGAGGGCTATTACTCTTTAGCAGACGAGGGGCTCCTGTAGCCCCTCGTCTCTTTTAACAGGAAGCCATCGCACTTCCAGAAACATTTCGTCCACCACTTAAAACATCCATTATGAACGCTTACCAGAAACTCCACCAGCTCGCCAGCCAGGTGACAGACCAGGTCATCGCCGAACTCCTGAAAGGAAAGGCCATCTGGCAACAGCCCTGGGGCTCCTATGGCCTGCCCAAAAACTACTTCTCCGGCCGTGCTTATGAGGGCTTCAACGCCCTCTACCTCCACTTCCTCACCGAAAGGCGCGGCTTCACGGCCCCGTACTTCCTCACCTACCGCCAGGCCCGGGAGCTGGGCGGGCACGTGCGCAAGGGGCAGCAGGGCATGCCCGTCGTCTACTGGAAAGTGTACGGCGCCAAGGCCGGGGAGGAAAACCAGCCGGACGCTTCCGCAACACCGGAGGAAAGCACCTCCCGAAAGCTTGTCCCCTTCCTGTGGACTGTGTTCAACATCGACCAGGTGGTGGGGGTGGACTTTAGCCTGCCCGAGATCCCCGACAGAAGCGCCCACCAGTGCATCGCCTCCTGCCAGCAAGTGGTGGAGGGCTTCCCTGCCCCGCGCCCCTGCATCCGCTTCGGAGGCGGGCAGGCCTGGTACGCCCCGGCCCTGGACATGGTGCGGGTGCCCGAGCTCAGGCGCTTTGCCTCCCCCGAGGCCTTCCACGCCACGCTCTTCCACGAGCTGGTGCACGCCACCGGCCACCCCTCCCGCCTCAACCGCTTCTCAGAGGGGGAGCAGGCCGGCCGCTTCGGGGACGAGGCCTACAGCAAAGAAGAGCTCGTGGCCGAGATGGGGGCCAGCTTCCTCTGCGCCTACACCGGCATCCAGGAGCAGGTCTTCCACAACTCGGTAGCCTACCTGCAGGGCTGGGTCAGCAGGCTCCGCGATGACAAGACGATGCTCCTCTACGCCGCCGGTAAGGCCTTCAGGGCCGCCAGCTATATCCTGGGCCTGGAAGCTGCGTCTGCGAGCAAGGCACCGCCTGGGGAAAAAGGGGCTGCCTGAGGCTAAGGAAATGGAGCACTCTGGTACCAACAATTCAGAAGCAAGAGTAGCTGCAAATACGCTTGGAAAGCTACAGACATTCGCTTCAATAAATCCTGATTCCCTTGTCTGTAGTATAGTCATCAAAAATAACAGCCGGGGAGCCCTCTGAAAAGAGCAGTTCCCCGGCTGTACTGTTGTCCCCTCTCCCGGCAATCCCCTATGACGTAGCTGTTTCCTGGAAAAAAGGACGTGACACTAACGACACACAATTAACAGATAACAGAGTACCGTGGGCGCAGCCGTATTGCCTTAGAATATCTGAGTTCCGTCTATCTGCCCCGCAAAACGGAAAGCATAGTAATTACTGGCAGTCCTAGTGCCCAGGTTGGCGAACTCCGTTGAGGCCGTCTTCGGATATCCTTTGTAATAACTCAGGCTCTCCACTTCAGTATACATCCCATCTGCTGTTTGAAGCATGATGACATTTGTTCCGCTAAACACTTTTTGGCAGTTTAGCCATTGCTCTTACTGGGAATGTCCCAACTCCTTTGAATTTAGGCGGAACAGCACTGAAAGTAAAGCCATTATTGGGCAATAAATCAAGATTACACAGGTGCTCAACAATTAAAATCTCTGCTCCCAGCAGAGTCGTCTGAACAGGTCTTGTTTTTCCTAAAGTACTGTCAATGTTATGTGAGTCAATCCCGACTAATTTAACATTACAGTCTTTTAAAATTTCGCTGCACCTTCTGTCAAATAAGGATGGTTTTCGTAATATTTTTCTGTATTCCAATTACTGTCCCAGCCTGTGTGAATTAGAACCGCTCTGTTTCTGATCTCGTGGTTTTTAAAGTGTTCTTCCGTTATTTCTAAAGTCTCTGAATACGGAACACGAATTACGATTGCATTAAGGTCTGTAAAACAATCTAATCCAACTTCTGAAAGGTCCTTTCCATTCTCAAATTTATGAAATGGGCAGTCAATATAAGTTCCTGTGTTTGTTACCATTTCAGTTTTACCAATGTGAAATTCAGTCCCCTCAGTATAGTATTGTTTTGAGTTTTCTCTGCCTAAATAATCGCAAATGAGCGGTGCTGGTAACCCTTTATAAGTTACAAGTCCATGTTCGATCGTGTGACTCAAATCAATAAATACGCCATTCCCTATTTTCTCATTAATGGGTTTTCTTTTATGAGGCTCGGTCAATATTTCTTTATTCAGGATTTTAGTTTCTCCTACCATCAGAAGTCTTAAATCTTCGACAATAAAGTCCGAAAGCTCTTTATCAGGGATATCGTCGCCCAGTATGTCAAGACGAAAGTCTTCACCTTTTATGCTTCCACCGTTCGTAAAATATATTCCGAAGTCAAATTTTACTCTTTTGTCCAATTCTCAATTATTTAAATGTTCTGTGATGCTGTGTCGTTCGTTTACAATGCCCGCCAGCGTACTTAGCTTTGCTGTGACGCAGTTACCACTTTCGAACTCATTCCAGGTAGGGGGGCAGGTTCTCAGGATAAGTAGGAAACCCAGGCATCTCTGCCGTTAAATTGGAGTTAGTCAGCCAATCAAATATTTTTTACCTGTCAGCTGGTTCCGCTGGTCTAAGCAATATACTCTCTGAATTCATTAGTCTTTCCATAAATAATTGCCAGCAATTTCGTGTGGTAATTTACAACAGGTGCTGCCAACAGCCCTCCCATGTAGACTGCGCGGGCTTTCATATACTCCTCTGGTAGCCAACCGCTATCCTGGCCAGGAGCCGCTACCCACTGATGAAGTACTTTCTCCGCCATCGGCTATAGGCAAGATTAACGGGTCATGCTTTGAATTTTCAGTTGTTCTTCCATATACACTTCCAAAGTCGTTGGAAGTTTTAGGGCGTCCCCTGGTCGCTCAGGCACAGTTTTATGATAAATAACGGCCTGCGTCATATCCATAAGATTGCGTGCCGTGTTCTCCGTAAAACCGACTGACAGGAGCGTTTCTTTCCACTGAGCATTTGGAATGGATTGAACAGCTACATTTTTATGTAGCAATGCTGAAAATACACGGGCTACGTCACGCGCACTGTATTTCTGGGGGCCTGTCAGTTCGTATATCTTTTTGCTCTCTGACGATGTGATGGTCGACATCACATGGGCAATGAACTTTGCCAGGTCAACCGGGGAGTTCATGTCGAGGTGTAGGTCATCGGGGAAAAACGAAGGCAATACCCCATACGTCTGAGCCGTTTCCAGATAACCCAGCCAATTGCTGAAATAATAGGAGGGCCTGACAAACACTTGTTCTACCTCCAAGCCCTCAAAACCCTGCTCCAGGATACGGGACATCAGGATGTTGCCCGTGCTGCCTTCAACATGCGCCCCAATACAGGATAATCCTACCACCCTCCGTATCCTGGCTTCCTGGATGGCCTTTCTATAATTAGCCACAATTTGTTTGGTCTCCCCGATTATGTCGCTTGATGCTGGGCTCTCAGGGGTTAGAACGAAGACGGTAGTTCCGCCTTTGAATGCTTTTGTAAGTTGTTCAGCATCGAACAGATTTGCTGCTTTGGCTTCGATAGTTTTGGCTTTCAGCTCGGTTGGTTCTCTGACCACTGCCCTCACAGGATAACCGCTACTTTTAAGTTCGCTGATAAGATAGGAGCCGACTTGTCCTGTTGCACCCACGATGATGTTCATACACTTTGTCTTAAGGTTGATGATGCCGCTAAACTAAAGTGGCCTTGCGACAACAGTATGTCAGGGGTGGGGAAAAAAATCAGTAATGCCTGTCGAAGTATTCCTGAAGGGTCATTTCATGAGGCGTAAATGATTCAGTGAGTACCTCCACTTTCTGCATCCTGTCCAGGCGGAAAAATCTGAACTCATGGCGTAAACGACACCAAGCCAACAGCAACCAATTTCCCTGAGTGCTTACCAAAGCAAAAGGCTCCACCGTTCTGTCCGAGGCTAGGTTAGCTTCGTTCGTGTACTTTATCGTGGTTAGGCAGAAGTTGGTTAAGGCAAATTGCAGAGCAGCTAGATTGCTGCTTGTTCTTTTGTTTTCTGCTTTCTGGAAGATCCGTATCCTTTCAGAAAGCAAATTGGCTTTATCTTGAAGGCTGTGCTTTAAAACGGCTTTGACTTTTGCGATGGCTCCCGAATAGGCTTTGACAAAGGAGTCGTCACTATTTTGCTGAACCAGCTGCTCTGCTGTAACCAATGCATTGGCTTCACTTTCGCTAAGCATGACAGGCGGAAGTCTGTAATACTCCGAAATGGCATATCCCTTCCCCTCCTCCATTACAATGGGAACGCCTGTTCCAGTGCTTTTATGTCCCTGTAAATGGTACGGGTGCTTACAGCATATTTCTCGGCAAGTTCGGAGGCAGTCAAAAGCCGCCGGGTCTGCAACTGGGTAAGAATGGCAGTCAGTCTTGAAATCCGTTTTTTGTAGTTCTCAGCCATTTCTCAATTTTTGTCAGGATACAAGTTATCAATTGCAGACCTGCCGGCGTTTGGGTAGTGCCTGAGGCCAGGGGTAGTACTATCAATCGTTAAGCTTAACCATACAAACGAGTTCGTTAAGCGATTTATAGTATTCAATAGAGGAACTCTGAGCATGCACGTTTTCTACCTTAAATAAGGCGTTGAAAGTTTCCTCAATGCATTCAATCTTTGTTTGCCAGTCCTCAATTGATTCGGTAACGTAGCTTCCTTTTTCTATAAGAAAATACGCACAGTTATATTGTGCCGCTTCATTTTCAAACTGCTCTAATACAGCAGCCTTATAGGTTATACCCTTCTCTCTTTCCTGATAAATGCCAAAGAATCTTCTTCCTTTTCTTGTTGGCAGCATATGCTCAAGTTTTAAGAAAGCTTCTTTGACTCCGGCTGGAAAAGAAGTTGCTTCCACATAAAACAACTTCAAATCTTTGTCCAGGTGTACTGTTTTCATTTGGATCTCAGCAAGGAGTAAACTATGGAATCATAGATATGGTCATTTATTTTGTAATGCTCTTTTAGAAGACCTTCCCGGGTAAATCCCAGCTTCTCAATAACTCTGATGGAAGGTAGATTAGATGGACCAACGAAAGCTTCTATTCTATTCAACTTCATTACTTTGAAGCCATGTTCAATAACACATGTGAGTGCTTCATGCATAAACCCTCTACCTCTAAAGTTCTCATGTAAAGAATAGCCTAATTCTGCCCTTTCATGTTCTTCGTACCAATTATGAAAGCCACAGCTTCCAATCACTTTTTGTGACTCCTTCTCTATCAATTCCCACTTAAGCCATTTCATTTCAAGGTTGCCCAGACGCTTGTTGCTTCTTATTAATTCAGCATTAAGTTGCTCCTCCGTGTCCAACCCCAAAAAACCAAGCTGCTCTTTCACGGGCAGACGCAGTAGATCCTTTTGAACTTGTTTTGTTCGTTCCCTTAAAATCAGTCTTTCTGTTTTCATCCTTTAACAGTTAGTGGCTTAGAGGTAACATAGTTAATTTCATCGCCAGGTTCTCTTTGAAGCTAATATTTAGTGCTTTACCTGTTGAAAGCACACCCCGTTTTGGCAAAGCGCAACCTTCACCTTTTATATGTTTGAATACTCCTTCAATCATGAAGGTTTTTGCAGCTTTTTGCAGGCGGAGATTCTTAGTCTCAAACGTCCGAAGAACTGAGTCTTAGAATTAGCCCCTTCCTGTCCTCCGAATAACGAAATCCCTGCTTGCACATAGGCCCTGTTAGAGGGCGCCATTTAGTGTTTCCGATTATTCTGTAACTCCAGAAGTTCTCTGTCTATCAAGTCAGCTGATATCTTATAAGCTTTGATTCTGTTTGTTTGCAGCGTCTTTTGTGGTGAATTATCCTTTATGTTTTGTAATTACTTTTCACATTTGCTGATTGTTGAATTAACAGCGAATCTAGCACCCTGTAATTCTTTTTCACTGTATGTCAACACTTTGGTCATTCATTTAGATAATTATCCCTTGTATTAAAAGTTCTCAAGGTGGGCTTCAGCTCCCGCTCGTTGTTGGTTTGAATAAAAGCGACACTTTTGTTAAAACAGGTGAAATTAAAACAACTAGAAAGAAAGTAGAAGCAGAGGAGAAATCAAGAAAGTAATGAGTTTGTCGTTTATTCATCTTGTGCGACTTATCAAAAATGACCTCTGATTTACGAGGCCCTTTTGGTTTAAAATTTCCTTTTAAAGAACAGATACAGGAGACCAATGTTACTGGAACATAAAATAGGTATTGCTTCCTTTAAAATTTCTTCATCCCAATCCCACCACTTCATCTCTAAAAGCATTTGGATATGTTCTTCCTCAAAACGTTTCTTAATGATCTTAGCAGGATTTCCGCCTACGATGGCATACGGTTCTACATCTTTGGTAACCAACGCTCTGCTTCCGATCACCGCTCCGTCTCCAATTTTAACGCCAGGCATAATCATGGCTTCACTACCTATCCAGACATCATTCCCCACAATCGTGTCACCGGCATTTTGAAAGCCATCCTTGCTGTCTCGAAAGCATTCGACTTCTGACATATAGAAAAAAGGGAAACTCGAAATCCAGTCATAACGATGCCCCTGATTTCCTGCCATGATAAAACTTGCTCCACTTCCTATAGAGCAATAACTTCCAATGATTAGTTTATCTACACCGGTTCTGTCAGGGAAAAGATATCGAGTGCAATCATCAAAAGAATGGCCGTGATAGTAACCTGAATAATAAGAATATTTACCAGCTATGATGTTAGGATTGGTGATATGCTCATTAATTATCTTCCCTCTAAAAGGGCTTTCAAAAAAGTTATTCATTTCATCACATGTTAAATTAAACAATACACAGCATCTGAAACCAGTAATACTGTACTACTTTACCATGCCCGCATGTAATGGATAGAAGGCCTGAATTTTATTTAATTCAATATGCTAACCTGCTATTTTTATAAAGACGGTGATACAAGCAACTGAATCACAACCCACTAATCACTGCCGCTTTATTAGGTTGTAAATTTTAGAAATCGTGGAAGGGAAGCGTCTCTTAAAATGTGAAAGTACGTTCGGATTGGGTAATTCAGAATGGACACTTCTCCGGTTTGTACCTGGGCGTGTCCTGCTGTTCAATCACCGCTGGCAATAAGGAGGGTATAAAACGCAGGGCATTTCAGAGCTAGGCACCTGCCCGTCGTGACTTCTTTTGCTAAGAACCGAAAACGAGTCGGAACCTCTATTCGCCCTACGTTTTATACCCCATGTTGGCGATTCGTTATTTATTTCGCCTGTAGTGTAACTGCGTTAATCCTGTATCAAAGGTTTTAGCAGTCACAAATTCAAGTGTTTGTTCCGGTCTGCCATCTTTGAACAGTCTTGTTCCAGCCCCTAACAATACGGGAACAATCGAAATGATCAATTCGTCAATCAGGTCGCTTTTCAAAAATTCGTTGATAACTTCCGCCCCACCGTCACAATAGATGTTTTTCCCGTTTTCGCTCTTTAGTTGTTGCACCAGTTCCGTTAAATCGCCGGTGTAGAACTTTATTCTGCCAACACTTGGTCTTTCCGTTCGGGTAATAACATACACATCTCTTTCGCCATTGTCATAATGCGAAGTGCCTATTTCTCTATGAACCCAATCATACGTTTTTCTACCAATAATAATGGTGTCAATGTTTGAGGTAAATTCTGCATAACCATAATCCTCGCCTTCTTTTTCGACTAATTTCAAAAAGCTGAGGTCATCATTTGGTTTGGCAATGTACCCGTCCAAACTTGTCGCGATGAAGAGTGATAATTTTCTCATAGTAGTTTATCTGTTGATTTTTCTGCAATAATAAAATGGCGCACCCATTTCTACTTTGGAAAAAAACGACAGATCAAAGTTGTGAGGGGGAAAGTCCGGTATTGCGTTTTATCTCGTTGGTCAGATGTGAATGGTCGTAATAGCCATACTCAAATGCTATATCCAATAAACTCCGTTTCATATCTGGGCTCTTGATTGCAGCCAACGCATTTTGAAAGCGGACTATGTTCGAGTACTCTTTTGGCGTTATGCCTACATGCGTTTTGAAATTTCGCTCCAACTGTCTTATAGATATGGAATTTCTCTCGGCAAGTTTGCTTATGCTTAGCTGGCCGTTCGACTGGTGAATATCGTCAATAACCGCTTGTAACACGCCGCTCCTATTTTGTAATCGGTCCATAAAAAAAACATTCAGGTAGTATACCGGGTTTTAAGGACATTGCCTATGTCAAATGCATGAGCGCTTTCGAGCCGAATGGTTTTGTTCGTCAGTTCATTTTGAGGTGCATAGTTGTAGAAATTGGAGAAAGCTCCTGGTTTCAGGCATACTCCAATCAGGTGGGTGTTGGAGTTGATCAAACTGTCCTTATAAGAAGTCATTGCCCCCACTACATACGTTTTGCCAAAATCCATTACAGCTGCACCATTGTCGGTGATACAAGTATCCCCTAGATTGACCACCAAACCGGGACATCCGTCAGGGAAGTTTCGCTCCCACTGGTTATCACTGTCGTTGCCTTTTAACTGCCAAAAGGAATGAATATATGGTTCTAATGAAGTACAAGGTTTTGTTTCTTTATATTTCATGGGTCTACGGAGTGTCGGTTTACCATGGCTGCCAACGTTTAGCTATGCAAGCTTCCCAAATATTTAAGCCATTGTGTAGTTGTTTTTCAAATTACAATTTCTCCCGGTAATTCTACTGACACCCTGAAATTCAGCGCCTGGTGGGGCCGGTGGTGCTGGTTATAGCCCTTGCGCTCAATAATTGCAGCTGAGCACAAAGGCAGCTAAAATGTCCTGTAATTCCTTATAAAAGTGTTTGCAGAGAGTTCCTGTTCCTGGCGGCTCTGCTGACACACGGTTTAACTATAATCTGTTTAATGACTAATCGTCCTGAAGGTCAGGTTTACTCTTGGCTTGTTGATGAGCCTGGTCGGCGGAAGTCGATGTAACCAGAAAGTCTGAGTCGTATCTTTCATCACCAAAAGGCTTCCATGTTCTAGAAGCAGTTCTATTTTTTCTTTTGTGGTTTTGTGCTTGAAAGCAAATTTTCTCTCCGCCCCGAAGCTTAAAGAGGCAATGGCTCCGTCTTTCTTTAAATCTGTCTCTGCATCGCTGTGCCACGCCATTCCTTCTTCCCCGGTGTGGTACAGATTAAGTAAACAGGAGTTAAATGTCTCACCTGTCTCTTGCTCCACTATGGTTTTTAACTCCAAAAGTTCCTTCGTCCATGGCAGCGCATATTTAGTAGTGTTAGAGTAAGTGTATTCAAATGGTTTCTCCCCATACCATGCAACTTTTCTTTTGGTGACTATTTTTTTTCCAAACATAACTGCTTCATCATTCCTCCACGCAATCGTGCTGAGTAGCCTTTCTAAGTAATGGACGGCATCCTGGTGCTGGAATACTATGCCGTAATAGTGGACCGTTCCATCTTTGGGCAACCAGTTTTTTGTTTTATCAATCATGTCCTTAAACAAGCTCATCCTTCCACTTTTTGTATGCCGCTCTCATGCAATGTCCGCAAGGGCGATAACCGTTCTCAACAGCGTCGTTTTCTGTTAGAAAGAAAACCCTGTTCTCTTTTCTCATTTTTTTGCCCAAGCTACAGGTCAACTTTCCATAAATCTTCAGTTTACGGTTACCGCCAAACTGGATCCTTGCCTGCCTGATACTGCTTCTCAGTTCCCCATTGAATAGGTTGGTGTGTCGAATCATATCCTAGCTCAAAGCATCGTGAAAAATAATGCCTAAGGTGTACCGCTCTCCACTGTGAATCTCACTTACACCATGTTTCATATTTACCCGATAGTAGCCTTTGGTTCCTCTTTCCGGCTTAAAGTTGGTAGTAAAAATGAGCATATCCCCTTTTCTGGGTTTTAAGACAATGGCTTTGGACTGAGCCCTCGGAATCTGCTGGGTCAGCACAAATTCTCCGCCCGTGAAATCTTCTTCAGGTTCGTTCAAGAATAAAACTGTCTGTATGGGAAAATAAACATCGCCGTACAAGTCCTGATGCAGCGTATTGTAGCCGCCTTCACTGTATTTTAGTATTAGAACGGTTGCCTTTTCCTGATGATAGGCCCGGCATTGCTGCAACAGTTCCTTGTGTGTGGCAGGGAACTGCCTGTCAATTCTCAATGCACTGAACCAGGCATTTGCAATTGGTGCAAGGTACGGGTAAAGGCCTGTTCGTATATGCTGTAGGAGGCTGGGTAACGGGTAGTCAAAATACTTGTACTCACCCAATCCAAAACGGTGGCGTGCCATCACAACCTTTTTCCTGTAGGCATCAGGACTATCATAGTTTGATTTTAAATTCTCACATTCACTACTCTCTAAAAAACCTGGAATAATGACAAATCCTTTGTTGTGCATTTGCCTTGTAGCGAAATCCCAGTCTATCAAACCAATGTTTCTCATCTTATAGCAAGCTGATTTCCAAAAATATATCACAAAGAGCGTCCGGCCTGCTAAAAAATGGGGAGTGACTCGTATTCATTTGATACACTTTTTGGCACGGGGTTTCCTGATACATCATTTGCTGAATAAAGGGGGTGACTGCCCTATCTTCTGTACACTCAATGTAGAACCTCGGAACACTGCCAAACTTTTCATCTGTAAGCTTGAGTGGAACAGTTGCTGACTCAAAGGGCTCATGACTCAGTAAATGCTTTGCCAGGTCTATGATGTAGTCCTCACAATCATGATACAGGCCTTCTCTGTAAATTTCAGGTCTTAATGTGGTGGCGTTAAGGGTCGGGTCAAAATCAATATAGGGTTTAAGGCAGCACTGTGTATCCTGAACAGAATACTCTCTTTGTGTTTTACCATCAGGAACCAGATAAGCAGCTAAGTAAATGAGTTTTTCAATTTTAGCCGGCCTGTATTCTGCTATCTGTGAAATCATAATCCCGTTTTTGGAATGCCCCACCAGTATTACTTTTTCATCCATTGTATCCAGTAAGCTGCAAACACTTTCCACTGTAGTGGACATTCTCACGCTTTCAATTGGGGTTTTGTCCTTTCCCATACCTGGGAGGTTGATCGCAAGTGCTTTATGCCCCTTGCTTTCCAAGATGGGAACTACTTTGTGCCAGTTCCATGAACCGTGCCATGAACCATGCACTAAAACAAATGTCTTCATACTTCATAATTAAGTTAGGTGTCAAAGATGGGGAAGCTTGCTGCGGCAGGACACCCGAAACTTGCTATGTTTCTAAAACCTTAGTCCTCGAACTTTCCCAGCCTATGATGGCAGTTTTCCTTATGTTCCCCCACATATAGCCACCAATGTTACCCGAGTTTTGAATGACCCGGTGGCAGGGAATCAGAAAAGCCACAGGATTGCTGCCAATTGCCGTTCCAACTGCTCTTGAGGCATTAGGACTTCCTATCTTCTTCGCAATATGGCTGTAAGTAGAGAGCTGGCCCATGGGGATTTTCAGAAGGGTTTCCCATACTTTCAGTTGAAACTCTGTTCCTTTTAAATGCAATTTGATTTCGGGCAGATTGCTCCAGTCATGTTGAAAAATGGAGAGGGCGTTTTGCTGCAGCATGTCTAATTTCTGATGAAAAGCCGCGTTTGGAAATTTCTGCCTTAAATTGTTTAGTGCACTGGGTGCATTATCGTCAAAAGCCATGTAGCAAACGCCTTTTGGTGTGGAAGCCACGAGCAAGTCTCCGAAAGGGCTTTCGGCAAAACTATAATTGATCATAAGTTTTTTACCGCCGTTTTTGTATTCGGCGGGTGTCATGCCCTCTACGTTGATGAAAAGGTCGTGTAGTCGCCCAGTGCTAGAGAGCCCTGTTTCAAAAGCGACGTCAAAAAGTGTGGCTTGCTGGTCCTGCAGTAACTTCTTAGCGTGTTCAATGCTGATGTACTGCAAAAACTTTTTTGGTGTTGTGCCCGCCCACTCGCTGAAAAGGCGTTGAAAATGAAACGGGCTCAGATGCACTTTCGAGGCGACCTCGTCAAGGTGTGGTTGTTCTTTAAAGTTCCCCTTAATATACGCTATTGCTTCGGCAATGCGATCGTAATTGAGTTGCTGCTGTTCGTTCATTGCTACTGAATTTTATATAGCAAATGTCAAAACTGTATTGCTATGATAAAATCCGAAACTTGCTGAATTTTGCCTGAACTATCTCTCTTCTATACAAGCAATTAGTTATCAGATCATACAACCCGTACTCGTTTCACTCCGTCTGAGATCCTTAAAACTCAAGATTCGCCTGCATATCAACTCCACCAGCACTGCTTTTATGTAGCGAATAAAGCAAAACCCTGTGATTGACTGTTATAAAGGTTTATTTATGCATCAGCAGCCTTCTCCAGCTGAGAAATTTCCTGTTCGGCTTCGGCCAGCCAAAAAGGTACCTGTGGGTCCTACCGCCGCTTGTCTTCCGCGCTGCCCGGAAAGCTTACCAGGTTAAACATTTCCCGCATCCTGGATCGGACCCTGAGCCCATAGGCCTGCTCTATCTCCGCGCTGGTCAGGTTGGTGGTCAGATGGGTTTTGAGCCCGCTGGAGACAAACAGGTCATAGCGGCTCAGCAGCACTTCTCCCATGACCTGGCAGCTGCTCCCATAGTGCCGCTGCACCGGCTCGGTGCCCAGGTCATCAAAGCAGTAGACAGCCGGTTTATTGCCAGGGCCCGTGCTATACCGCCCGATCACCCCATACCCCACCTGCTGAAAGGCAAAGCTTACCTGCCGGCACGAAAGCACCCTGTAGCGATCCTCGGCCGGCAGTAGCAGCCGCAGCAGGGTCATCAGGCTGGTCTTGCCGCAGCCCACCGGACCGGTGAGCAGCACACCTTTGCGCAGGCTCAGACCCTTGGCGCTGGCTGCCTCCCGGTTCCCGCTGGCATAGGCCAGCAGCCGCCCCAAGAGCAAATGGTCCTCCTCATAGAGCCGGAAATGTGCCCCGTACAGCCGCTTGCCCTGTCTCTCCAGCCAGGGGAGCACCAGGGCCATCCACTTCTCAAACGTGCCGGCATCCGGCTCAGAGCGGCTCTGCATAGTTCCTCTCCCCTTTTAACTCCGGGACATGCGCCTCCTGCTGACTGTACATGTTGCAGGCCCACTTGTGGGCTGCCGCCTGCCAGTCCTGCATCGGCTGGCGGCCCACCATCCACCCGTTGGCGCGGTAGTGGTGGAAGAAGCGCTGGCTCTCCAGATCCGGGTAGCCGCATACCCTGAAAAAGTGCCGCACCTCCTCCAGCGTTGGGGGCGTGATGGCTGACGCGGCTTTCTTTTCTTTTTCGGCGCAACCTTTTTCTTTTCTTTCGCTGCCTGCCGCCGCCTCCCCGTTTGAACCGCCTTCATGCGCGCGGGCGGTTTCTCCCCCGTTTAAGCTGTTTAGGCTGTTTAAAGAGTTTCCACTGTTTAAGGAAGGTTCCAGGTCCCGTCCAGCTCCACGACAGTCCGCGTCCAGCTCCTGTTCACCTCCGGTACAAATAAAAGCAGGCTTCTTCTGGACTTGCTCCTCCACAGCCAGGCTGAGCATATAGACCAGGCTGCCGCGGTAGTGGTTGAAGGAGGGCACATACTGCAGGTATCCCCAGGCATGCAGCTCCCGCAGGCACTTGTGGTAGGTGACGCGCGAATGGATATGTGAGGTGGCCATCACCTCCTCCCGGGCAATGGAAATAGGGTTACGGAAACGGTGCACGTTCCACTGCTGGAAGAGGGCCATGTACAGGCTGATGTGCGTGGGGTTGAGACGGTAGTCGCCGGAAACTCTCCCAAAAAAGCCATTCAGGTGCAGAATGTAGTTCATGACCGGCCCTCCTTTCCCTGCAAGAGCCGGTTAATATCCTCGGTGCGGTAATACAGCGTGCCGCCTACCTTGACCGAAGCCAGAGTACCATCCACCCGCAGCTTCTGCAGGGTGGATGGGGAGATCTGCAGCATCCGTCGCACCTCGGCGGATTTGAGCACAGGCAGGAGCGCCTGGCGCTGCGGCTTGCCCAGCATATGTTGCAGGTCTTCGAGCAACTGCCTGCGAAACTGCTGCAGGTCTTCCTTGGTGATAAGTTCTACGGACATAACAGTGTGCTTTTGGTTAGGTCCCGAAGGTGCGCCATCCGCCGCACCCCTGTTCACAAGCAGCACCCAAGGGGGGATATATTTCTGGTGTATTATCTGTCCCCCCTCCGGCCGGGCTTGTGAACTCCCCGTCCTCTGACAGGTCATCTTAGCTCAAAAAAACAGCAGCCATGATCACCTTCCTTCCTTTCCCCCATCCTCCTGAAACCCGCCATTCACTCCGATGCCTGAAAGGTTTTATTGCCCCTGCGGCAAGGAGAAAGCGCTGCGGTCTGGTGCAGCGAGCCAGATGTACTTTTGTATACCAAAAGCGTTTTCAACCCCTCGGAACTCGGGGTCTTTCTTTCCTTCAAACAGCATAAACCATGGGCAGAAAGAAAAAAGCAGACGCTGCGGAGCTACTCTCCCATCCCATCCTTTTCCGGGTACGGCAGCGGAAGTACGAAGAACTGGAGCAATTGGCACAGCAGAGCGACTGCCGCTCCGTCGGAGAGGTGCTCCGACGCATCCTGGAGGGCAAACGGATTGTCCTTTTCCACAAGGACAGCTCCCTGGACGGGGTGGTTGAGGAGCTGGCCGGCGTGCGGGAGGAACTGCGGGCCATCGGGGTGAACATCAACCAGATCACGCGCCACTTCAATGCCTCCACGCAGGCCCACAAGCGGGTGTTCCTGGCCCACCAGGCCCTGGAGCAGTACCGGCAGGTAGGGAAAAAGGTCAACACGCTGCTCGCGCTCATCTCCCAGCTGGCCCGGCGATGGTAGCGCGCATTATCACAGGCAAAAGCATCCGCGGCGCCCTGCGCTACAACGAGCAAAAGGTGCTGGAGGGAAAAGCCGAGCTCCTGCTCGCCCACCGTTTCCTGCAGGAGCCAGAGACGCTAAGGTGGGAGGACAAGCTGCAGCGCTTCGCGCGCCTGACAGAGAAAAACCCACGGGTGCGCACCAACTGCGTACACATCTCCCTCAACTTTGCCATGGGGGAAAACCTGCCCGGCCAGACCCTGCAGGCCATTGCGACCGAGTACATGGCCCGCCTGGACTTCGGGGGCCAGCCTTACCTGGTCTACCGGCACACGGATGCAGCCCACCCCCACCTGCACATCGTCACGACCAACCTGCAGCCGGACGGCAGCAGGATCCCCCTGCACAACCTGGGCAGGTACCGCTCGGAACCGGCCCGCAAAGCGCTGGAGCTTCGCTATGGCCTGACGCAGGCAGAGGGACAGCAGGAAACTCCCCTTGAGGCCCTCCTGCGGCTGCCGCTCTCGCGGGCCCGTTACGGTAAGTCTGAGACAAGGCGCAGCATCGCCCATATCGTCAGCGTGGTGACCCGCACCTACAGTTACACCAGTCTGGCGGAGCTGAACGCTGTGCTGGGTAGCTTCCGGGTGCGGGCAGACCGGGGTGGGGAGCAGACGCAAATGCACCGGCGCGGGGGCCTGCACTACCGCCTCCTGGACGATAGCGGACAGCCGGTGGGCGTGCCGCTGAAAGCCAGCAGCCTGCCCGGCAAACCTACGTTGGCGACCCTGGAAAGACGCTTCGCCCAGCACAAGCAACTGCGCAAACCCCTGCGCAACAAACTCCGGCAACGGGTGGCGGAAGCCCTGCAAGCTTACCGCCCGCACGACAGGACCTCGCTTGCGGCCTGCCTGGAGCGGGCACAGATACAGGTGCTCTTCCGGGAGGGAGCCGGCGGCCGGGTGTATGGCGTGACCTTCCTGGACCACGGGCAACGGGCAGTGTTCAACGGCAGCGAGCTGGGCAAGGCCTACAGTGCCCAGGCACTCCTGGACCGGCTAAAGGCAACCACCCCTCCCATACCCGCCCCCAGGCAGGAGGCGCGACCTTCCCCGGCTCCCGGCCCGGTATCAACCGCGAGCCAGGAGTCCCCGCCGGGCCAGGGGCTTTCGGCCCCTTCCCTGCTGCAGGAGCTGCTTCAGGCCAGCCCCGAGCCAGCCTACCTGCCCTATGAGCTAAGCAAGAGAAGGAAAAGAAGAAAGCGACGAAGACCTGGACTGTAAATCAATCCCATGAACACCGGCGAAAACATACAGGGCCTGCGCCAGGTCCTTGACTTTACGCGGCTGCTGAGCCTGGCAGTGCTGCTCCTGCACGCCTACATCGCCTGCCATGCCGCCTTCCAAGACTGGGGGCTGACTGTCCCCCTCGCGGACCGGGTGGCCTGGAATTTTGCCCAGCTGGCCCTCTTCCAGGAGCCCTGGCGCGCCAAGGCCGCCGCAGGGCTCCTGCTGCTAGTCTCCCTGTTAGGTGCCAGGGGCAGAAAGGACGAACGCCTCAAGCTCCGCCATACCCTGGCGCTGCTCCTGCCCGGTCTGCTGCTTTATGGCTCAAGCCACCTGCTGCTGGGCAGCGCCTCTTTTCTGGCTGCCGCCTATCTGAGCACGACCCTGCTGGGCTACCTGCTCCTGCTGGCGGGAGGCACGCGCCTGACACGCCTGCTGCGGCAGCGCCTGTCACCTGACATCTTCAACCGCGACAACCAGTCTTTCCCGCAGGAGGAGCGCCTCCTGGAGAACGCCTACTCGGTGAACCTGCCGGCCCGCTACACCCTCCGGGGCAAGAGCCGCCGCAGCTGGATCAACATCGTCAACCCTTTCCGGGCCCTGCTCGTGATCGGCACCCCCGGGGCGGGCAAGTCTTACTTTGTCATACGCCACGTGATCACGCAGCACATCGCCAAAGGCTTTGCCCTCTTCCTTTACGACTTCAAGTACGACGACCTGACCCGCATCGCTTACAACGCCCTGCTCCGCCAGAAGGACGACAAGCGAAAGTTCTACCTCATCAACTTCGACGACCTGACCCGCACCCACCGCTGCAACCCCCTGGACCCTGCCGCCATGACCGATATCACCGACGCCACCGAAGCCTCCCGCACCATCATGCTGGGGCTTAACCGGGAATGGATAAAAAAGCAGGGGGACTTCTTCGTGGAATCACCCATCAACTTCGTCACAGCCATCATCTGGTTTCTGCGGCGCTACCAGCAGGGGCGCTATTGCACCCTGCCCCATGTGATTGAGCTCATGCAGGCCGACTATGCCGAGCTCTTTGCCGTGCTGCGCACCGAGCCTGAGATAGAGGTGCTCATCAACCCCTTCATCTCGGCCTTTGAGCATGAGGCCATGGAACAGCTCGAGGGACAGGTGGCCAGCGCCAAGATAAGCATGGCGCGCCTGGTCTCCCCCCAGCTTTACTACGTGCTCTCGGGCAACGATTTCACGCTGGATTTGAACAACACCCAGGCCCCGAAAATCATCTGCCTGGCCGGCAACCCACAAAAGCAGCAGGTCTACGGCGCGGTGCTTTCCCTGTATGTGTCGCGGGCCATCAAGCTGGTCAACCAGAAGGGACGCCTTCCCAGCAGCCTGGTGTTTGACGAGTTCCCCACCATTTACTTCAACGGCATTGACAGCCTGATCGCCACGGCCCGCTCCAACAGGGTCGCCACCACCCTGGCCGTGCAGGATTACAGCCAGCTCAAGAAGGACTATGGCCGCGAGCAGGCCGAGGTGGTGATGAACATCGTCGGCAACATCATCAGCGGGCAGGTCTCCGGGGAGACCGCCCGCCAGTTGTCCGAGCGCTTCGGGAAGATTGTGCAGCAGCGGCAAAGCCTCTCGGTCAACAGCAGTGACACCTCCCTGAGCCGCTCCACACAGCTCGATGCCGCCGTGCCGCCCGCCACCATTGCTTCCCTCTCCTCCGGGGAGTTTGTGGGCACGGTGGCCGATGAACCGGCCTGCCCCATTACACTCAAGGCCTTCCATGGCTTCATCGAAAATGATCACCAGGCCATCGCCCGGGAGGAAAAGCTCTACCGCCCGATCCCTGAGATCCGGCAGGTGACCCCGGACGCCGTGCAGTGGCAATACCGGCAGATAAAAGAGGAGGTACAGAACATGATCGCCTCTATCCTTACCAAAGGTTCATCACATCCTTAACATATGTTCGCACAATAAAACACTGCCTATCAGCCACTTATACATTTACCACAGCGCTTATTGTGCTTATTCATCAAAGTCTGGCAACCTCCTGGCGGGGATTCCATACCCCTACCCTGGAGGCTAACCGAGCCCGCCTGCAGGTGCTCCGGCCTCCTCCTCAAGCCGGGTGGCTCCGCGTTCCGCCGCCTCCCGGTGCCTGCTCCCGGGAAACCTAAACAGCCAAACTATATGATACAGCAAGCCAACCAACTCTACGAGGAGCTGACCCAACAGCTCCGCGAAGCTGAGGCGCAGCCCTTCCCCTCCCCGGCACAGCGCCAGGAAAAGCTCCTGCAACTCATCCGGGAGGCCATCGCCACCCTCAAGCAGCAGATCATCCACCATGACTTTCCTGACGAGCAGGAGGAGATCCAGTTCTTCAAGCAGGTCAAGCCCCGGTTTACCAGCCTGCTCATCTACCATGCCCGCGTAGGCTTAATCGAACTCAAGAGACCGCTGGGCAGCCTGCAGGACCTGCGACGCCACTACGAGAACGAGCTGCTGCTCATCCGCATCTTCTACGACCACCACGTGCAACTTTACCAGTACCTGCTCTCCGGGGCCACCTACCTGGACAGCCGCCTCTTTGTGCGGGGGAAAGCGGACCCGCCCTACCATGACAGCACATCGTCCGTGGACACGGACACCCGCTTCAGCACCCACTACGATTACATTGTGGCGCGCCTGGAGGCTAACCGCCGGCTGGGCGAATACCTGATTCAGGCCATTCAGCGACTGGAGCAGGGGCAGCTCGAGCCCAGTCCCTGGCATACTTCGCAGCCCATGACCTGGACAGGCTCCAAAGTCTTTCTCATCGAGCTAGCCTACGGCCTGTATGAGTCGGGACAGATCAACAATGGCACAGTGGATTTGAGCGAGATCACCCAGCAGCTGGAAACCTTCTTCGGGGTGAAACTGGGAAACGTCTACCGCACCTTCCAGGAAGTGCGCCAGCGCAAGAAAGACAGCCGCACCAAGTTCCTGGACCTCATGCGCGAACGCCTCCTCCACCGCATGGACGCCCTGGACGAAGCCTGATCCCCAGACCGATGCTAAGGGCGTGCACATATGGAAAAGGCCCTGCGGACTTTCCCACATGCACACACCGGTGGTAGTAGTTTGTAGTAGGGGGAGCAAAAATATTTTCTAAAAATATATCCCAAGTAAGGGAGGCCTTGTGAAGAAGGGGCTGGGAGACTCCCCAATTTAGCCGTACCAAGCCCGCCGCACGGGGCGCCGGGCATAAATGCAACAGCCATGCTTTCAGACATCCCCTGGTCCCAGTTTTTCCTTGTTGCCGCCGCGGCACTCCTGCTCTACTACCTGGCCATCGCGCTGCTCTTCTACAGACAAAATATCAAGCGACTGCTTACCCGCACCTATCTTCGGACAGGCCTGCCAGCCCCACGGCAATCTCCTCCGCAGGCGTCCATGATGGGGGCCGCTTCCGCTGAAGCGGTCCCTCCCCTCTTCACGGCGGGCGACCTGCAGGTTGCGCCGGCCGCTGGTGCCGGGCAGCAGGACTACCCTCCGGAAGCCGCAGCCATCCTGGAGGAGGTGGCTTCCCTTCTGGAGAGTGCCGCCGAGGAGCGCATGGACAAAGCGGAGTTCCTCTCACTCCTGCGCCTGCTCGACGAGCGCCACATGCCCACGGAGGCCGGAAGCCAGGCCGTGCAGCGCTTCCTGCTGGAGCAGGGGGCCGGCAAGCTCTCCTTCCCCCTCACGGCTGCCGATCTGACCGAACGGGGCTAGCCGCCCTTACTTACCGGAACATGTATCATATTTAACATATCTATTCAACTTATGAAAACCATCCTATCCCTCTGCCCCCGCCCTTCCAAGGGCACCTCTGGTGGCCTGCTGGCCCTCGCACTGCTCCTGCTTTCCGCGCTGGCGGCACATGCCCAGACAGGCGACGGACAGGCCGGCATCCAGCAGGCCACCGACATGATCAGCGGCTATTTCGACACCGGCACCAGCCTCATGTACGCTATCGGGGCCATCGTGGGCCTGGTGGGCGCCGTGAAAGTCTACCAGAAGTGGAATGCCGGCGAGCCTGACACGGGCAAGGTTGCGGCCGCCTGGTTCGGCAGCTGCATCTTCCTGGTAATCGTGGCCACCGTGCTCAAGTCATTCTTTGGCGTTTAAGGGCAGGACGATGGCGACGAGTGTCTACCGCATCAACAAAGGCATCAACCGCCCCATTGAGTTCAAGGGGCTGCGCGGCCAATACATCACCTACCTGGCCGTGGGGCTGGTGGCCCTGCTCCTGCTCTTTACCCTGCTTTACCTGGCGGGAACATCCCTCTTCGCCTGCCTGGTGGTGGTCCTGCTCCTGGGCAGCGGCCTTATCGCCGGCGTGTACCACCTGGACAAGACCTATGGGGAGTACGGGCTGAGCAAGCGCCTGGCCCGCCGGCGCATTCCTGCCGCGCTGCGCCTCCGGTCTCGCAACCTCTTCCTCCACCTGCACAGAAAGGAGACCCGCCATGGCCACAGCCGTTGATCTGGAGCGCCTGCTGCCGGTCTATGGAATAGAACAGGGCTGCATCCTCTCCCGCCGGGGCGACATCACGCTGGCCTTCGAGCTGACCCTGCCGGAGATCTTTACCCTGTCCAACCAGGACTACGAGGCCCTGCACCAAACCCTGGTCAAAGCGATTCGCCTCCTGCCCCGCCACAGCGTGTTCCACAAGCAGGACTGGTTTGTGGAGCGCGCCTACCAGGCCGACTTTTCCAATCCGAAGCAGAGCTTCCTGTCACAGGCCAGCGAGCGCTTCTTTCAGGGGCGGACTTTCCTCGAGCACCACTGCTACGTGCTGCTCACCAAGCTTCCCGAGGATGTGAAGCCGTCCAGCTCCCTGCTCTCGGGCCTGCTCCGCCACTCCCTGGCCCCGCAGCAAACCCTTCGCCCCCAGCTCTACCAGGACTTCCTGGACAAGGCCGGGCAGCTGGTGCGCGTGCTGGAGGACAGCGGCCTTGTCTCCCTCCGCCGCCTGTCAGATGCCGAGCTTACCGGCACCCCGGAAAAGGCGGGCCTGCTGGAGCGGTATTGCGGCCTGCTACCGGCAGACAGCGCCCCCCTGCTGCAGGACATCCACCTGCGGGACGGCATCCGCATCGGGAACAAGCACTGCCAGCTCTTCACCCTGGCCGATGCGGCTGACCTGCCGCCCCTGTGCGGCTCCCGGGTCAGGTACGACAGCTACTCCACGGACAAGTCCACCTGCAGCACCGGTTTTGCCACCCCGCTGGGACAGCTCCTGGCCTGTAACCACCTGCTCAACCAGTATATTTTTGTCGGTGATGCCCCAAAAGCCCTCGAGCACCTGGAAAGCAAGCGTCTGCGGCTGCAGTCCCTGGCCTCCTACTCGCGCCGCAACGCCCAGGCCTGTGAGGCCACCCAGGCTTTTCTCCAGGAAGCCGTGGGCCAGCAGCGCCTGCCGGTGAAGGCCCACATCAACGTGCTTGCCTGGACGGACGAGCCGGCCGGGCATGCGGAGCTGCGAAACAAGGTATCCTCCGCGATCACCCAGCTTGACGCCACCCCCAAGCTGGAGACGGACGGGGCCCCGCAGCTCTTCTGGGCAGGCCTGCCCGGTAATGCCGGGGACTTCCCCATGAACGAGACCTTTGACACCTTTGCCGAGCAGGCCTGCTGCTTTCTTAACCTGGAAACCGATTACCGCTCCTCCGACAGCAAGGTAGGCCTGCGCTTGGGGGACCGGCTTTCAGGTAAGCCCGTGCATGTGGACATTTCGGATGAACCCATGAAGCGGGGCATCTGCTCCAACCGCAACAAGTTTATCCTGGGTCCTTCGGGCAGCGGGAAATCCTTCTTCACCAACCACCTGGTGCGCTCTTACTATGAACAGGAGGCACACATTGTGCTGGTGGATGTGGGCCACTCCTACAAGGGTCTCTGCGAGCTGGTCGATGGCTATTATTTTACCTATGATGCCCGTACCCCCCTCCGCTTCAACCCCTTTTACCTGGGGGAGGCGGCCAAACCGGACACGGAGAAGGGCGAAAGCATCAAGACGCTGCTCAAGGCGCTCTGGAAAAAGGACAACGAGACCACCACGCGTGCCGAGTACGTGGCAATCTCCAACGCGCTAGATCAGTATTACCTGCACCTGGCGGCGCACCCTTCCCTGTTCCCCTGCTTTGACACCTTCTATGAGTTCGTGCGCGACACCTTCCGGGAGCAGCTCCAGGAAGACGGCGTAAAGGAGAAGGACTTTGACCTGGGCAACTTCCTCTACGTGCTGCGCCCCTTCTACCAGGGAGGCCAGTACGATTACCTGCTCAACGCCCGGGAAAACCTGGACCTGCTCTCCCAGCGCTTCATCGTCTTTGAGCTCGACAACATCAAGGACCACCCTATTCTCCTCCCGGTAGTGATCATCATCATCATGGAAGTATTCCTGTCCAAGATGCGCCAGCTCGAGAACGTCCGGAAGGTCATCCTCATTGAAGAGGCCTGGAAGGCCATTGCCCGCGAAGACATGGCCGAGTACATCAAGTACCTGTTCAAGACCGTGCGCAAGTTCTACGGGGAGGCCATCGTCGTCACCCAGGAGGTGGAGGACATCATCTCCTCCCCGGTGGTGAAAGAGGCCATCATCAACAACTCCGACTGTAAGATCCTTTTAGATCAGCGCAAGTACCTGCACCATTTTGACAAGATTCAACAACTGCTGGGCCTGAACGAGAAGGACAAGGCGCTGGTGCTCTCCGTCAACCGGAATAACGACCCGAACCGGCTCTATAAAGAAGTCTTCATCAGCCTCGGCGGAAGCCACTCCAAGGTCTACCGCACCGAGGTGTCCACGGAAGAGTACCTGGCCTACACCACCGAGGCATCGGAGAAGCTGCAGGTACGTGCCTACGCCGCCAGGTATGGCGGCGATATCGCCAGCGGCATCGCTGCCCTGGCCGAAGAGAGACGCCTTCAGAAACATTAACCCACCCCAACCATGAAAGCAACCTATCACGCTCTCTTACTAACCCTGCTGCTCAGCACCGCCGTCGCACTGCCCCCGGCCTATGCCCAGGATCCTGTCACCGAGGCCATCAAGGCCGGTGTTAAAAAGGTCATTGTAGCCGTGGACCTGCAGGTGCAGCGCATTCAGAATGAGACGATCTGGCTGCAGAACGCCCAGAAGGTTCTCGAGAACAAGCTCTCTGAGCTCCGGCTCACCGAAATCTCGGAGTGGACCGAGCGGCAGCGGCAGCTGTACGCCGACTACTACGAGGAGCTCTGGAAGGTAAAGGCAGCCATCGCCACCTACCACCAGGTCCGGGAGATCATTGCCCTGCAGGGAGCCCTGGTCTCCGAGTACAGGCGGGCCTACGGCCTGTTCCGGCAGGACGGCCAGCTCTCCCCGGCAGAAATGGACTACCTCTACCGCGTTTACGCGGGCATCCTCTCTGAGAGCATCCAGCACCTGGACCAGGCCCTGCTGGTGACCAGCCCCTTTGCCACCCGGATGAGCGACGGGGAGCGCCTGGCACGCCTGGAGGAGGCGGCAGCGGGCATCCGGCAAAACTACAGCGACCTGCGGCGCTTCAACGCCCGGCAGCTCCAGCTGTGCCTGCAGCGCGCCCAGGAGCAGGGAGACCTGGAGGCCATGCAACGACTCTACGGCATTCCTACAGGCTACTGACATGAGGCAGCTCCTTCTCCTTCCCCTGCTCCTGCTGGCAGGAGGCACGCTCCAGGCGCAGACCTTTGACGAGTGGTTCCGCCAGAAAAAGACACAAAAGAAATACCTGGTGCAGCAGATCGCCGCCTTACAGGCTTACTCCGGCACCCTGCGGCAGGGCTATGCCCTCGTCCAGCAGGGACTCCATGCCGTGCACACGATCAAGCAGGGCGACCTTGGCCTGCACCAGGACTTCTTTTCCTCCACTAGCACCGTGAATCCCGCCCTTGCCCGGCTTGAGCAGATCCAGGAGATGGAAGCCTGGCAAGTGACACTGGAAAAGGCCTTCAACCGGGCACGTTCCCTGCCTCTGTTACATGACACTGAGCAGGCGCACCTCGAAGCGGTCCGCTTGGCCGTGCTGACTCAGCTACGCTCGGATCGGGAGGCGCTCCGCAACACTATAACGGCAGGTGAGCAGGAACTAAACGATGCGGCCCGCCTGAAAAGGCTCCAAAGCATTCAAACCAGCATGCGCGCAGCGGTGACCTTCGCCCTGGGCTTCCTGTCCGACCTGCAGCAACTCTCCCGGCTGCGCGAGAAGCAGTCAGCTGAGGCTGTGCGCCTGCACCAACTCCACGGTTTACATTAATTGACAAGATGATGAGACAATTTCCCCTCCTAATTCTGCTGCTCCTCTCCCTGAACCTTGCCGCCCCACAGCGGTCGCTGGCCCAGGCAGAGGAGATACAGCAGCTGCTGCTCAACGCAGAAAAGCTCCGCCAGCTCAAGAGCATCCTCTCGGACATGAAGCAGGGCTACGACATCCTCCACCGGGGCTACGGCACCGTCCGGGATATCTCGGAAGGAAGCTTCAGCCTGCACCACGCCTTTCTGGAAAGCCTGCTTGAGGTAAGCCCGGCCGTGCGCCAGTACCGGCGCGTGGCAGAAACTATTGCCCTGCAGCAACGCCTGGTGCAGGAGTACCGCAGCGCCCACCGCCGCTTCCGGGAAGCCGGCACGTTCACGCCCGGGGAATTGGCCTACCTGGCCTCCGTCTACGACCAGCTTGGGGAGGAGAGCCTCCGCCACCTGGAGGAGCTGGCGCTCGTGCTCACGGCCGGGGAGCTGCGCATGGCCGAGGCTGAGCGGCTGGCGGCTATCGACCGCCTTTATGAAGCCACAGCCGATAAACTTGGTTTCCTGCGGCACTTCAACCAGCAGGCTACCCGCCTAGCCCTCCTACGGGCCAGGGAACAAAACGACCTGCAGACCTTACGACTGCTCTTTCCCTCAAACCCCTAACCCGCATCAAGGTCCATGAAAAAACACCTCTCCCTTTCCTTTCTGCTGGTACTGTGCCTCCTCTGGCCAGCGGCCGCCCGGGCGCAGGGCCTGGCCGGACAGATGCAGGGCCTGCACCAGGTGCTGGCCCAACTCCACGAGCAGATGCTTCCCCTGTGCGAGCAGCTCATCGGCGTAGGGCGCGGCCTGGCCGGCTTCGCCGCCCTGTGGTACATCGCCTCCCGCGTCTGGCGCCACCTGGCCGATGCCGAGGCGGTGGATTTCTACCCCCTGCTCCGCCCCTTTGCCCTGGGCCTGGCGATTCTGCTTTTCCCGGCCGTGCTGGCCCTGCTCAACGGGGTGCTGCAGCCCACCGTCTCCGCCACCGGCGCCATGGTAGAAGACTCCGACAAGGCTATTGCCCGCCTCCTGGAGCAAAAGCAGGCCGCTATCCGGCAATCGGATGCCTGGCACATGTATGTGGGGCTCGACGGTGCGGGTGACCGGGACGAGTGGTACCGCTATACCCACCCGGAGGACCCGCTCGGGGAAGGGGAAGGCCTGCTGGAAAGCATCGGCAACGACATGAAATTTGCCATGGCCCGGGCATCGTTTAGCTTCCGCCACTCCATCAAGCAGTGGATGTCCGAGGTACTCGAGGTGCTCTTCCAGGCAGCCGCCCTGTGCATCAACACCATCCGTACCTTCTACCTGGTGGTGCTCTCCGTGCTCGGGCCCCTGGTGTTCGGCCTCTCCGTGTTTGACGGGCTGCACCACACCCTCACCGTCTGGATCGCCCGCTACATCAATGTCTTCCTCTGGCTCCCGGTGGCCAACCTCTTCGGTGCCATCATCGGCAAGATACAGGAGCACATGCTGCTGCTCGACATCAGCCAGGTGGAGGCAAGCGGGGACACTTTCTTCAGCGCCACCGACACGGCCTACCTCATTTTCCTGCTCATCGGCATTGTGGGCTATCTGACCGTACCCAACGTGGCCAATTACATCGTCCATGCCGGCGGCGGCAACGCCCTGCTCTACAAGGTCACCAACCTGCTTAGCAGCGCCAGCCACACGACAGTCTCCGTCGGTGGCATGGGGGCCAGCTACGCGGCCACCACGCTCGGGGCCGGGGCAAGCCAGCTTGTCCACGGCATGGCCAGCTTCAGCAGTGCCCCCCACCAGACAGAAACCGGCCAGCCGGGCAGCGACGGCCCCGGCAGCTACCAGCACGAGCGTCTTTCCGGAAAAACCACCCCTTAATCCCTTTCACCATGTTCAGGAAATTTCAGCACATCGATTCCGCCTTCCGCTACATCCGCGCTTTCAGCCTGGCGCTGGTGCTAAGCTGCGCCGCGGTCAGCAGCATAGCCATTTACTACAGCTTCCGGCAGGTACGGGCCGCGCAGGAGCGCATCTACATTCTGGCGGGGGGCAAAGCCCTCGAGGCTTTCGCCTCCGGAAGCCGGGAGAACCTCCCGGTGGAGGCCCGGGAGCACGTACGCACCTTCCACCAGTATTTTTTTACGCTCTCCCCCGATGACAAAGCCATAGAGGCAACCATGGCCAGGGCCCTGTACCTGGCAGACCACTCGGCCAAACAGGCCTATGACAACCTGCGGGAGAGCGGCTACTTTTCCAACCTGATCACAGGCAATATCAGCCAGGAGATAACGATTGACAGCGTGCAGGTAGACATGGGGCAGGCACCCCTCCGCTTTCGCTGCTACGCCCACCAGAAGCTCGTGCGCACCACCTCCGTGATGACGCGCAACCTTATCACGGAAGGCTTCCTGCGCCCGGTGTCCCGCTCAGACAATAACCCCCACGGCTTCCTGATAGAACGCTGGACCACCCTGGAGAACAAACACCTGCATACCAGGGCCCGCTGACATGCGCCGGCCCATCATCTCCGACACTTATCTTCCATCTTAAACCATACAGCCCATGAACTCACCATCAGATGCCAAGCTTCGCCAACGGAAATTCTTCCTTGTCCTGCCCCTGCTCGTGCTGCCTTTCCTGACCATGGCCTTCTGGGCGCTCGGGGGCGGCCAGGGCACCCCCTTTCGGCTTCCTGACGCTACCGGGATCGGCGGCCTCAGCCTGTCGCTCCCGGACCCGCAGTTCAAGCACGGGAAAGGACAGGACAAACTCAGCCTCTACGAGCAGGCCCGGCGCAGCCTCCCCAAACAAGTAACTACGCTCGAAGAACAGGTAATGCCAGAGCCAGGAATAGTCCCCCCGGAGGCAGTTGCCGTGGCTGCACCCGACCTGCTTTCCCTCCCCGCTGCATCGCCTGAAGGCGCGGCAGAAGACGCAGGCAATCTTTCCCCGGCTTCAAAGGAAGAAGCAATCGACCAGCGCCTCGCCCAACTCTCGGCTTTGGCAGCCGGCGCCGCACCAGCCCCCAAAGCCATTCCGCCCGTCATGCAGCCCATCCAACCCAACGCCCGCTTCAGCCAGGACGTCGACAGGCTGGAGGCGATGATGCAGCGCATGGCCAGCCCCGGCGCCCCAAACCCGGAAATGCAGCAAATGGAGGCCCTGCTAGAGCGCATCCTCGATATACAGCACCCCGAGCGCCTGAAGGGACAGGCAGCGGAGCAAGCGCCACAGGAACCGCCGCCCGCCCTGGCAGTGGCAGGCTCCCGGCAGGCAGCCATCACGCTGCTGGGAGCTTCCGAGGCCCCGGCAGCCGGGTTTCACACTATGCAGGCCTCACCGCCACTTCATCAGGTAAGCGCTAATACTGTGGAGGCGGTGATCCCCACCACCCAAACCCTCACCGCAGGCGCCCTGGTCAGGCTGCGCCTGGTGGAAGACCTGCAGCTGGAGGGCCGCCTTGTGCCCCGGGGTAGCCTGCTCTACGGCACCTGCCGCCTCCGCGGGGAACGGCTCACCATCGAAATAAACTCCGTGCTATTTGACAAGACAACGCTGACCGTTGCCTTGACAGCCTATGATCTGGACGGGCAGGAAGGCATCTTTATTCCGGGGGCTCACGCCCGGGAAGCGGCCCGGCAGGGTGCAGGTCGTGCCCTGCAGCAAAGCCTGCAGCTGCCCTCCCTTTCCCCATCCCTGGGGGCTCAGGCCACAGGCGCCGGCATTGCCGCCGCCCGGGACATGATCAGCCGCCAGACCCGGCAGGTGAAAGTGACGCTGAAGGCTGGCCACCGCCTGCTCCTCCAAAACCGATGAACACCCCTCCGTTTTTCCATCAAAACCAGCTCATACCATGAAAAATACAAGCCCGCTTTTCTTCCTGTGCCTGCTCTTGCTGCACTTGCATACCTATGCCCAACAGGGCGTGCAGCCCCTGCTGGAGCTAAGTGACCGACAGACCACCAGCCTGGTCTTCCCCTACCCTGTTCTGAGCGTGGACCGGGGCAGTGGCGATATCCTGGCGCAGGTTCCCAAACAGGCAACCAACGTGCTCCAGCTCAAAGCCGCGCGGGAAAATTTCCCTGCCACGAACCTGACGGTCATCACCGCAGACGGCAAGCTTTATAGTCTTCTCGTGCGCTACGCTGCTGTTCCCCCTGCCACCCTGGTTCCCCTGCCCCTCCTGCAGGCAGCCCAGGCCACTGTGCTGCTGCCTGGCGGCAGGCTGAATGAAGCCCAGCTGGAAAGTATCTTCCGCCAGCTGCCTGACGACACCCGGCTTTACCGCGGCATCAAGGACAAGGCGGGCGGCATCCACGTCGCCCTGGAAGGAATCTATACCACAGGGAATACCCTGATCTACCGGCTGGTGCTCCACAACACCTCCGCCCTGCCTTACGAGCTGGAGGCCGCGCGCTTTGCCACCCGGGACAGGCAGCAGGCCAGGCGCACGGCCACCCAGGAAGTCGAGCTGCTGCCCTATTACGACAAGGGCATGCGGGATGCCGTGGTGGAAGCCGGGGCTTCCAGGATCCTGTGGTTTGCCCTGGAACGGTTTCCCCTCGGTACGGGGAAAGAACAGGTCATCGAACTCTACGAAGGCAAGGGCTCCCGGCACCTGACCCTCCGGCTGCGCGACAGACACCTGCAGCGGGCCTGCCCCCTGGTTTTCAACTGATACCTGAACCTGAGTACCTGTTTATAACCCCTAAAAACTTATCCCATGAACACGAAAAACCTTGATTACCTGAAAGACGAACTCAAGTACACCGGCTTTGGGGAGCAGCTCTACGGCGATTTGGAGCAGCAGCTCCGGGCGCAGGCCCCGCAGTTTCAGTTACAGCTGCAGCTGAGCTACCACAACGGCACGGTGGACCACACCCTGCACTTTCGCCGGTCAGACCAGACAGACAGATACTTTTTTAACAAGTATGAGGCGACCCTGCGCTCACCTGACCCGGAGCAGGACAGGAGCCATACCTTCTACATCAACCGGAACGGCGGCATCACCACCAAGGAAGCTTATAACCTGCTGCAGGGGCGAGCGGTGTACAAAGAGCTGCTCAACGCAGAGAACCAGCCCTACAAGGCCTGGGTACAGCTGGACCTTAAGAACCGGGAACCCTCCGGCAACTACAAGGTCAAGCAGTACCATGACAACTACGGCTATGACCTGGAGAAGACCCTGCAGCGGTTCCATATCAGGGAGCTGCAGGACCCGCAGCAAAAGGAGCTGCTGCTCTACTCCCTGCGCAAGGGCAACCAGCACCCTGTGACGGCGCTGGAGGAGGGCTATGAGGTCAGACGCTTCATCGAGGCCAGCCCCCAGTTCAAAACCATCAACGTCTACAACGAGCAGCGACACCAGGTGATGCGGGAGACTATCCAGCGCCAGGAACCCCGGCAGCAAATGGACACAAAGCAGCGGGAAGAAGCGCCCGCTGAGAAGCTAAAGGAGGAGGCAGACAAGCGGCAGTCCCGCAGGAAGGGCATGTCGGTGTAGCCATACGCTGTCACCAGCGGCTTGCTGGCCCTGTTCTGCCTTCAGGAAACGTAGCTCCAGCATTCAGGTGCTGGAGCTACGCTGATCATAAGGGTAATCTTTCCGGGCGTTTCTTCGGGCCTTTTACACAGGTATCCTGTAGAGGCCTGCCCTCAAGCAAGGGGATGCATTGCCTTGAAGGCTTTCTGGAAGTAGGGCTTGTAAGCATACAGCTTGGGATAGGTATAGATAAGAGGATACGTATAAATACGTACAGGCATAAACACTTAGCCCATGGGACAGATTCAGTACTTACCACAGCCAGAATGTGTTATTGCCATGCTTACCATGCCTAAACTGGAAGGCAGGTTTAGCACGGCCACAACGTATGAGGTGGCACGGAACTCTATCTGGACATTTGCCTACGTCGCCCCATATCAACAAGAAAGTCATATCCAAGCAGCGTATGGCTGCCCTGGCCACCGCCAAGGCTACTTACGAGCCGCTCCCTTTCTCTAGCATCACCGTAGACTTTCTACTATACCACCTCCGGCCCAGCTTTTCAAACAAACGAAGGGTAGCAATGGCTGTCTTCGGGTACAATTGTTCTAATAGCAGGGAATAAATAGGCCGATCTTCATATACTGGTGTCATGCGTTACGGCATAGTATTTTAGTGCAATGATGTCGCGGGGCATTTGTTTTGTGTTCCAGTGCCGGTGAATGGTCAGCGCCGTGCCGATGGCCGTTGCCTGTGCCATGGAAGCAGCGAACACTTCTTTCTCAGGGTAAAAGGAGGCCAGCAGGTTCATGTAAATGGGGTTCTTGCTAAACCCGCCGTCCACAAAAACCCGCTTCACGACAGCCCCCTCCAGCACCAGTTGCGTAGAGGCCACCTGCTGCGTCACCAGGTCAAGGATAAGCTGGTGATAAGCCTCTACATCGCAGGCGAATGAGGACAGGTCCCGCCGCCCAAACAATGACACGTGTCCTTGAGGCTCACCCCGCCTGGCGACGGAGAATGCCTCCCGCTGTAGTTTACTGATCATCTCCGGTTCAAAGGCTACCGCTTTGTAGCGGGCGGTATTCTGGTTGAAATGCGCCGCGATGCGCTTTACCTGCTGCTCGTGCTCGTAGCCCCCAAAGAACCTGGATGCCTTCACAGGCTTGCCTTTGTACTGCAGGTAGCAGAGGCAGTCGTTTTGCAGCTCCTCTGCCGTCAGGGGAGTAGTATTGAAAGGGTTTAAACTGATACACCAGGTTCCGGTAGAGAGGAGCACAAAAGGCTCCTGAAAATTCACCAGGTATGGAATCAGGGCAGCTGAGCTGTCGTGCAGGCCAACCCCTACCGCGTAGCTATGGCCCTGGAAAGCCACTGGCACCACGCTGTCTGGCGAAACCAAGGGCGCCAGCTTTTCCAGGATACCCTCCTTGCTCACCCATTCGTGGTAGCCGCCCTTCGTGAAGTCCCAAAGGTTAGTGTGGCAGCCAATACTTGTGATTTCCGAAAAGGCTCTCCCTGAAATAAGGTAACTCAGGTACTGCGGCAGGTGCAGGGCGTATTTTATCTTATGGAAAAGCTCCGGCTTCTCATATTTCAGGCGATAGAGCTGCATGCCCGAGTTCAGGCTTCCCAGCACAGGAGATGCTGTCTGCCTGGAGAACTGCTCATCTCCCCCATAAGTGTTATAGAACTGCCTCTTGAGCTGCTCGGGATAAGGTTTCAGGTAATTATACAACGGGGACAGCGGTGCCCCATCCTCATCCACATACACAAAGCTCGCCCCATAGGTAGAAAAGTTCACGGCCTTTACCGCGAACTCCTGCCTGCTGAAAACTTCCCTGAGTGAATCGAACATGCCTAACCGCAGGCTTTCCAGGTTCTCGCAGGCGTCCCCGTCCTCATCCACTGTCTCCAGAAAGCGTGCCGATTTCTCGTGCACAATCTTGTAGTGCTCATTGAAGAGAAACAGTTTTTTGTTGGTTTTGCCTACATCGAAAACAGCAATTACTGGTGTCTGTTGCATCGCTATAAACCAGAGGCTACCGTTTTAAGCCCCCGTTCCTGCACGAGCTGATCCCTGACCCTTGATTTACGGTAAAAGCCCAAGGGAGCCAGGGCGCCTCCTGCGCGCAGGCGCGCCTCCGCCACAAGCGGACGCACATCGGTCCGGAAGGCCTCCTGCAGGATCTCCTGGCAGCGCACCACATCATTTTCCTGCTGCGCCTCCGCCAAGCCCTCCCGGTTCACGAGCAGGGCCTGCGTATAGGCCAGCATAATAGCCTCCACGGACTGCAGTAAGTCTTCTAAAGGATCTTTCACATTGTGGGCTGCGTCAATCATCCAGCCCAGGCTGGTGGCATGTTCCATGCCCCGGGCATCCATGCCCTCGACCAGCTCATTAAAGATAAGGAACAGCTGATAGGGCTTAATGCTGCCGGTGGTCAGGTCATCATCGGCATACTTGGAGTCGTTAAAGTGAAAGCCGCCCAGCTTACCCTCCATCAGCAGCAGCGCCACTATCTGTTCGATATTGGCATTGGGCAGATGATGTCCCAGGTCCACCAGAGTGTAGGCCTTCGGTCCCAGTTTGCTGGCCAGCAGGTAGGATTGGCCCCAGTCGCCGATGGTGGTGGAGTAGAAATTCGGCTCAAAAGCCTTATATTCCACGTACATCTTCCAGTTTTCGGGTAAGGCCGCGTACACTTCCTCCAGGCTCTCCAGGGTGTTCCTGAAGGCTTTCCGGAAGTTCAGTTGCCCCGGGAAGCAGGAGCCGTCCGCCAGCCACACCGTAAGGGAGTTAGAGCCGAGTGCCATGCCGTGCTTGATCACGTCTATGTTATGCTCCACTGCCTGGCGCCTTACCGACTTGTCCACATGCTGCATGGAACCAAACTTGTAACTGCCTGCCTGGCCGGGCTGATCCTGGAAAGTATTCGAGTTCATGGCATCGAACCTTAGCCCATGTTGCGCCGCCAGGGCCTTGATAGCTGCGTAATCCTGCGGTATATCCCAGGGAATATGCAGGGAGATGGCGCCGCTGGAGCGGTTCAGGGCATGCAGCAGGCCGATATCCTCAATCTTTTCCTCCAGACTACGCGGCTCGCCCCCTCCAGAAAACCGTCCGAAGCGCGTAGCTCCCGTACCCAGGGCCCAGCTCGGTATGGCAATCTGGAAGTCTATCAGCTTCTGAAGAATACTCTCCGGGTCCTTTACGGAGGAGGCGGCAAAGGCAAACTTCCGCTCATGCGCTGCACTGTGGAGGTGGTTGAACTCCTCTATCCGGTACTTTTCAATCTGCATGGTTGATTCGGTTAAGCTAGGTAAAACATCATATCAAAGGAGTGAATCCCAATGGCCACCCTATCGCATTTCCAGTGGGTCCGCCAGGATTAGGTGAGGCAGCCGGCATTGTGCCGTTCAGGTACAGACCCCGCATGCAGCCTGCAAAATTCACCGCACGAAAGCCATCGCCACCCCGCCGTCTACATTAAGCACATTGCCTGTGGATTTGCTGAGCAAACCGCCCACAAAGGCAAAACAGGCGTTGGCAATGTCCTCGGGTAGTATGACCTGCCCGAGCAGGGTGCGCTTGGCGTAGAAAGCAGGCAGTTCCTCTACCGTGATGCCATAGGCTTTGGCGCGGCCCTCGGCCCAGCCGCCAGCCCAGATGTTACTTTCGCTGATCACCGCATCCGGGTTCACCACGTTTACGCGTATGCCATCGCCTCCCAACTCAGCAGCATTCAGTCTGCTCAGGTGCAGCTGTGCGGCCTTCGCAGAGCCATAGCCCGTGTTGTTCGGACCAGACACCAGCGCGTTCTTACTCACAATGTTGAGCACATCGCCTCCGGTTGCCTGTCTGCGCATGACGTCCACGGCGGCCTGCGTTACCAGGAACTGTCCCTTTACCAGCACTTCGTACAGCAGGTCCCAATCTTTCTCGGTGTGATCTTCCAGAGGCTTCGATATGGAAAGGCCGGCGTTGTTCACGAGGATATCGACCCCTCCAAACGCCAGTGCAGCTGTTTGGAAGGTCTCCTGTATTTGCTCCCGCCTGGTTACGTCCAGCACAACCGTAGTATAGGCATCCTTGCCATAGGCTGACCTGAACTCCTCCCCTGCCCCTTGCAGGCGCGCCTCGTTCATATCGTTGAGGATGACCACGGCCCCCTCCTCCACAAATTTCCTGGCAATAGCTTTCCCAATGCCACCAGCACTGCCTGTTACCAAGGCTATTTTTCCGGAGAGCGGCTTTGGCTTTGGCATGCGCTGCAGCTTGGCCTCCTCCAGTAGCCAATATTCGATGTCAAAAGCTTCCTGCCGCGGCAGCGAGGTGTATGTTGAAATAGCCTCTGCCCCTCTCATGACATTGATGGCATTGATGTAAAACTCAGAGGCGACACGAGCCGTCTGTTTGTCTTTGGCAAAGGCAAAAAGTCCCACGCCCGGGTAAAGTATAATCACCGGGTTCCGGTCACGGATGGGCGGGCTGTCCGGATGCCTGTGCTTTTCATAATAGTTGGTGTACATCCGGCGGTATCCCTCAAAGGCCGGCTTGAGCTTCTCTTGCACCACCCTGAAGTCCGACAAATCCTCACCTGGCTTAAGGTCCAGGACCAGGGGACTGATCTTGGTGCGCAGGAAATGGTCCGGGCAGCTGGTACCCATCGGGGCCAGCCTCTCCAGGTCGTTGGAATTAATGAATTCCAGCACGCGGGGATCATCGGTAAAATGGCCGACCATGTGACGCTCACTGGAGCACAGTCCGCGCAGCACAGGGGCAAGCGCCGCCGCCTGTTTTCTTCTGTCTGCTTCCGCCAGGCTCTGTATCCTGGCTCCCCCGAAAACAGGTTTTCCCTGAGCGCTGTGCCGCTCCAGGTAGGCGGCACAGCGCTCAACGACCTCCAGCGTGTTGATATAACTTTCATAGGCCGTATCACCCCAGGTAAACAGGCCATGCGAACCCAGCATGATGCCCCTGATGCCCGGGTTCTCCTCCAGGCACTGGCGCAGCCTTACCCCCAGGTCAAACCCCGGTCGCTGCCAATCTACCCATCCGATACTTCCCCTAAACAGTTCCTCAGTGATGGTTTTACCGTCTCTGGAGGCCGCGATGGCAATAGCCGCATCAGGGTGCAGGTGGTCGATATGCCTGAATGGAAGAAGCCCATGCAAAGGCGTGTCAATCGAGGGCGCCTTTGACTCCAGATCGAAAAGGCAGTGGTTAAAGAGCGCTACCATCTCGTCTTCATGCGCCTTTCCAGGGTACACCTTCCTCAGGCTTCTGAGCCGGTCCACGTACAGTGCCGCCAGGCCGCTGCGCGTCAGGGTGCCCAGGTCTCCGCCGGAGCCCTTTACCCACATCACCTCCGACTCCTCCCCTGTTAAAGGGTCCCGGGCCATGGCCTTGCAGGAGGTATTCCCCCCACCATAGTTCGTCAGCCGCAGGTCTGCGCCCAGCAAGTTGGACCGGTAGATCAGCAGAGCTACCTCATCCCCGGCCAGGCGGGCCGCAGCTTCCTCATCCCATAGATAGCTTACATGCTCAAAAGAGGTGTTCGCAGTTAGTTCAGACATATGCTTCATATATGTATCGTTTGGCTTCCCTGGATGGCAGTCATGCCTGCTTAACCTTTCGGGCGGCATTCTTTTGTGAAGCCTGTTTTAGCTCATTTTTACAGATTTCCCTTCTTCATCTCGCTCACGGCATAGTCGGCGGCGCGGGCCGTCAGGGCCATGTAGGTGAGCGAGGGGTTCTGGGTGGAAGTGGAAGTCATGCAGGCGCCATCCGTCACGAACACGTTCTTGCAGGCGTGCAGCTGGTTATACTTGTTCAGCAGCGAGGTCTTCGGGTCGTGGCCCATCCG
>NZ_QBKI01000010.1 GCF_003054055.1 Pontibacter mucosus
AGCACCTCTTCCCATTCCGAACAGAGCCGTTAAGCCCGGGAGCGCCGATGGTACTGGGTTCACCCCCGGGAGAGTAGGTGGCCGCCAACCCCATCCCAAGGGGGCAGCAGGAAGTGATTCCCGCTGCCCCTTTTTTCGTTTCCACACCCCCAACCCAACAAAGCTCGCCAGCCCTAAGGCGCCTGCTATACTTGACTGCGCTTAATCCGCAGCAGTCAATCCTTTAATGTCAATGCCTACTCTAGGAACTGAGCGAGCTCAGATTTTGAGCTTCCTCTATTAGTTCTCCTACAATGGACATTTTCTTCTTTCTATACAAGTATATTTTCCAGGAGTGAACATATACCTAGTATAGGAGGATCAGGACGCGCGCCATCGAAATAGCTTAAGCACCAAGATTTTTCTAAGCAAAAGAAGTGTGGGAAATCAACAACGACTTGTGTGCTCACCTCCCGTACTAGACCGATACAACATAAAAAAAGCGCCTGGGATGTCCCGGCGCTTTTGAGTTTATACTTTAGGGGTGATTATTTCTTAATCCTGTACCCTTTCCTTTAACCTATTTCCTGCCAGCCACCGCCGTAAAGAGTTCTTCTTCCTGTAAATATTGGTTTGCCAGCTCTTGAAGTTCCGGGGCTGTTACAGTTCTGATGGTAGTGACATAATTGTTATAATGCTCTGGCGATAGCTCATGCAGAATAATCCGCTTGTACCTGTCGCTTTGGTCGAAAATGGTGGAGATGTCGTTCAGGAATTTGCCCAGCATATAATTCTTTACCGTACTTAATTCTTCTGCCGGTATTTCTTCCTGCTGCAGTTGCTTGATCTCCTTTTGCACTTCCTCTACTGTGTTATCTGTAACAGCATAATTTACATCTGTTCCAATATAAAATAAGCTATCATGCTCTTTAGGAGAGATAACAGAATAGATGCCATACGTATAGCCTTTCTCTTCCCGGATATTCCGCATGAGCCTGGATCCAAAGTATCCTCCCAGCACTTCATTCAACACCAGGAGCTTCTGGTAATCCTGATGATCAAGCTTTGGGAAACGCTTGCCTATGCGGATGGAAGACTGTAGGCTATCTTCTATCTCAACCAATTTATACTTCGCTGCAGGTGCAATGCTTATGGAAGAAGGTGTTGCTGCTGAGCCGGCAGCGGGAACGAGCTGGAAAGATGAGATTTCATGCTCCAGCTGTTTTTGTAGCAGGTCGTTTATAGCACCACTGGCAAATACTTCTAACTCCTGGGCAACAAAGCGCTTGCTGTAGTAGCGCTCCACATCCTCTTTTGTAACCGCTTCCAGTACCCCTTCATCAAACCCGAAAGTATAAGGATGGCTGCTGCCGTATACCTGTTGTGTGAAGCTATGTGTGGACAGGTAGTTATTCTTTTGCCGCTGCACTTTCAGCGTTTGGATGGTACGCTGCTTCAGTAGGTTGAATTCTTCTTCCGGGAAAGCCGGATTCTGAAGGACATCAAGTACAAGTGCCAGCAATTCTGAAGTATACTTTGACAAACAGTATAAAGTATACTCGGTGCGATCGTAGCCGTGGTTGTTGTCAAAGGATGCGCCGTAATACGCTACTTTATCAGCAATTTGCTTGGCGGTGTGGTTAATGGAGCCTTCCAGCAGCATTTTAGCTGCCAGATCGGAAACACCTTTCTTGTCCTCAAACCACTTACCGGCCTTAAAAACAAAATCCAGCCTGACAACAGGCTGGGTTTCGCTTTTTATTACATGCAGTCTGGCACCATTGCTTAGGTGAGTTACCTCGGCTATCTGGATACTGACGGCATCTATTTCATATGTTTCTGGTGCTTTTGTTCTATCTAGCATTCTTTAAAAGTGTAATTTCTACTCAAGGTTAAGCGCGAGCGTAAAGCGCCATGTATCAGCCAGCGGATTACCCTGATCATTCGGGATGAGATAGGCCGCATCTAGGCCGAACTTCTGGTAGCGAATACCCAAACCTGCAGAGAAGTATTTTCTGCCACCTTTGTCCGGGTGCTCGTAGAAGTAACCTACGCGCGCTGCAAACAGCTCATTATACCAGTACTCCACTCCCGTGGAAAGGTTTATTTCCTTCAGTTCTTCGCTGGCTCCGCCTTCGGCATCTCCGAAAGAGGAGAAGATACCACCGATTACGCTCTGATCAGTATCAGCTCCGGGAGAGGGCACCAGCAGTTTATTCGCGTCGAAAAGGAGTGTGAGCGAGTTATAAGCGTCCAGGTTATACTTCAGGGCAGTACCCAGCTTCAGGTTGGTAGGCAGAAAGCTTTTATCCTCGTCCTCAGAGTAAGCAATCTTGCCACCGATGTTCGAGATGTTCGCTCCCAGACCCAGGTTCAGGTTCTGGCCCAAATCGCGGTTATAGTATACGCCTACGTCTACAGCTGCTGTGTTGCCTGCCTGCGACTCTGTGTTGCCGCCGCTCACGTTCACATCACCGGCAAGGTTAGAGTGGATAAAGCGCGCCGAAATACCCACGCTAAAGTTCTCGCTGAGCGCCTGGCCATACGAAAGGGCTACGGCATACTCCTTCGGGTTATAGTTCTGCAGCGGGTTCTGCTGTGCATCAATAAACTGAATCTCTCCCAAATCGAAGTACATGAGCGAAAGCGAGATAGCAGACGTTTCGTTCAGCTTCTTGTACCCGGAGAGGTAGTTCAGCGACATGTCGTCCACAATATTGCGTAGCCACGGAGAGTAGGAGAAGGAAACGCTCAGGTCGTTCTGCACGAAGCCCAGCTTGGCAGGGTTCCAGTAAGAAGCATTGGCATCGGGCGAAGCTGCCACACCCGCATCACCTAAGGCTGCAGACCGGGAGTCCGGACCAACGGTAAGGATCGGTACTGCAGTAGTCACAGCGTTAAGATCAGAGCCGGTAGTGGTAGAAGGAGGTGGCGGCGTTTGCTGTGCGAACGCAGTTGGCGCTGAGAACAAGGCAAACGCTAACGCAGCGGCCTTCAATATCTTACTATTCTTCTGCATATGTAGGGTATTGATAACTACCAAATATAGGAATTATGTATCGTTAATTTACTTAATAATCACAAGTTTCTCGTGCCGGGAAGCCTTGGCCCCATCCTTCTTCGACAGTACATTTAGTCTATAAACATAAACGCCCGGCCTTAGCAAATCATTGTACTCATCCATGCCGTTCCAGGATATTTCTGTTACGCGGGTCTTGCTGTTATAACTCGCTGCTTGTAATGTCTTTACCAACTTGCCCGAAATAGCGTAGATCTGCACCTGTATTTCCAGGTCTTCTCCGGCCCTGTTATGGTCAAAAAGGAATGTTGTTTCTGCTGAGAACGGGTTCGGGAAGTTTATTACCTGCTTTAACGCAAGTTCGACGCTATTAGATACATGAAATTCTATATATGATTCGGAAGAATTATTATAATTATCCCAAGCCTTTACCCGGATAACATAGAACCCCGGTTCCAGGTCCTTTAGAGGGTATTTTATTTCCCCTTTTTGGTAGGTATCCGGATCAGCAGTATAGAAGTTGTTCAGGATGATGGGCCTGTTCTGGTCGTCGTTTAGTAAGCCTACTATTTCGTGGCCTATGCCTATGCCCGCCGTGTTGATGCCGCTTTCATCGTACAAGCGGGCCAGCAGCATCGTATGCTGCCCAGTAGTACCTCCCGATACGAACGAGTCGTCGTCCATATACAGGCTAATGGTAGGCGGCGTGTTGTCCTCAGGGGCATCCGGAGAAGTGCCGCCTATCACGACTTCCTGGTGAGCGCCTATGGCGTCGTGGGTGCTGCTGGTGGCGTAAAGGCTGATTTTGCCTAAGCCGTAGGTATAGTCAATGTCTTTGGGCACCACGAAGCTAACCTCAAACAGCCCCTCCCTTACGCTGGCTCTGCCATCATACACGATATTCTCGCGCACCTGCACCGGAACCTTCTGGCTGGTCTCATCTCCCAAAGTATAGCGTATGCTCGGCTTTTCGTATACTTTCAGATTGAGCATGCCTGTGAAATCACTGGCAAGACTTCCCGAGCTGTGCTGCACCTGCCCCTGCAGGGTCACTTTTGCCAGGGCTTTCAAGGTATCGCTGGCCGTGTCCTGGCTTTTTATACTGGTGATTTTTGCCTCCAGCCCGGGGTATGCCAGCTGCATGGAAGGGTCGGAGAGCAGGGTGAAGTTGCGGTTATTCACGCCTCGGGAGCCTGTGGCGTTTTCGGTTATACTGTTGTTCTTGGTGAGGCGCGCCAAATCCCCGAGGCGTGGTTTGCGGCCGTTAACCTCTTCAAAAGCAGCTTTAAAGAAGTTGCGGTTAAGCACGCGGTTGCCGTTCGAGTATACCGGCCGGGTCGTCGTCAGGAGGCCTACCGCGCCGCCCTCGGGGTGTAGGAGTGCCAACTCAGCGCCGGATGGCCTGCCGGGGTCGTCGTAACGGCCGAACTCGCAGGTGGCGGTCAGCAGGAAGGTCAATCTATCTTTGTTTTTCCAGCTGCTGACCTGCGGCAGGGTGAGCACCTGCTCGGACGCCAGGCTGACCTCGTTCCCGTGGCCGGTATAGTTCGTAATAAGGGAGCCCTGCTCGATGGCTTTGTCCAGGTCAGCGGAGGCCTCTGGTACGCGCTGGCCATTGGCCACTGCCTGCTGTGGGTACAGGTCGATGTAAATTTTCGTGGGGTTATACGCCGGATGGTGCTGCTCCAGGTAGTTGGCCAGAAACTCCGCATCGTTCTGGTGCTCGTTGTAATCGCTGTCGTCGGCTACAAATGTTACGTTGCTGCGCCAGTTGCCCAGGTGGTTGGGGCTGTCGTAGTTTATAATCTTGTCTACCATGGTGGCGGCTTCGGCCCTGGTTTTGGCGGGCAGCCTGCCTATGCCCACATCCAGCAGGTGGTCGCCCGAGATATTCTCCGCCCATTCGCCTTCGTCCTCATCCAGGAAACCATAGTAGTCTTCGGAGCTGTAGCTGGTAATGGGGTGCAGCGACTCCCGCGACTGGTAGGCGGGCACAAAGTTGGTGTTGTTGCGGATGCGGTCTTTAAAGTCGTAGGAGGCATCGCCGAAGAGCAGCAGGTACAGCACATCGTCGCCGGACTTGCTGCTGCGGCTGTAGAGCATGCGCATAAAGTCACGGATAGCGGTTACTTCCTGCGCGCCGGAGGAGAACTCGTTGTATACTTGCTGCGTGGTCACGACCTGCACCTCCATCTGGCTGTGCTGCGCCCGGTGGCTGGCCAGCCGCTGCGCCTCCTGCAGAAAAGCCGGGTGCGTCACAATCACAAAGTCGAGGGTGCCGCTCTGGTTAAGGCTGTGCAGGTTCTGATTCTCCACGCGGCCTATAGGGATAGGTTTGCTGCTGATGCTACCAGCCTGAAAAGCCACAAACTCGCGCAGCACCTCCGTAGCCACACTAAAGCTGCCGTTTTGGTGTTGCTGGGCCACTGGCTGCAAGGGGTTGGTGACATCCCAGATAGTAGCGCCTGCCGCAAGGCCAGCGATGGAGAAAGTGCTTGACGGCTGGTTTATACTTTGAAGAGAGCGGAAAGCCGTCTGCTCCCCGTAAAGCTTTAGCTGGCGCTCGTAGTGCAGCTCCAGGTAGTTCAGGTAGCCCATGGCCGTGGCGCTGGCACCTGTGCTGAAGTTGAGCGTGACGGTAAAATCACTGTTACTTCCCAAACTTGCCTGGGGGATGCGGTACGATCTGGTGCTGTTTATACCTTCCGGATGATACTTCTGGGTGCCCCGACCGGCAATATCCTGCGTGCCGAGTGCTTGGTTGTTTAACAGAACGGAAAAGCTGCTGCCAGAGGGGGAGTTCGCCATCAAAGCTGCCTCCAGCATGACTTCAGAGCCTTCCACTGCGTCTGACGCGGGAAAGCTGAAGCTGCGGGAGGCCTGGTGGGCGCTGAACTCCTCGCCGTACCACTCGCGCCCCGAGAAGACCATGTTTTTCAGGTCTTTCTCATGAAAAAGCCGCTCGTTGTAGCTGGTTATAGGTTGTGTTGCCCCGCTTGCCTGCCCGCGCGTGCTAACCCTGGCACCGGTGCTGTGGTTGATCCGGAGGAAGTAAAAGGCGGTGTCGGAGTATACGTTATACTCGTGGCGGAAGCGTTTAGCTGCTTCGTCATACTTCCAGGCGTGCGGCCCCTGCGCGTAGAAAAGTATAAAATCAGCATCATCAAACCTGCCGTCCTCTTCGCCTACTACGATGATAGCATTCTCCTGCAGGTCGTCGGGGCGGGGGGCACTGTTGGGCTGGGGCAGCATGCCGCCGCCGTTGCCGTAAAGCTGAATTTCCCGAGGGTCTATACTTTGAGGACTAATGCCAAGCGCTTGCAGCACGCTTTTATCGATTTTGTGGATGCCGCTCCCGGTTACGGCAAGCTTGTACCATTCGCCCTGGCTCAGCACCGAGTTAGGAGCAAAATCTACGGAGGCAGCGGCAGGTTGTGCGGAGGGAGAGATGTTGCTGCGTTCAGTGGCTGAGGTTTGCGCGGAAGTACTTACCTGGCTGGCAAGCAGACAAATCGCACACGCAAAAACCAAACGCTTGGGCCACATCATCAGCAAGTATAAATTATGGACAGCTGCCAGCTTACAGGTAACGTTCAGGAAGGCAGCATCCTTATATCTTCAGTAAGCTACGGCTAAAATAAAGGAATTGTGAGAATATTTATACTTGTTATGATTCAAAAGTATAAAATGCCCTTCCGGTTAATCCTTTACTCCATACTTTCCAGGGAGGTTTAGTTATTCCCAGACGTTGCTTTCAGCAGGAACTTTAAGCTGTAGGAGAGGCCCTTTTAATGACGGACAACAGGACGTAGAGCAGGATGATAAATGGGATGGCTGCATATTGGAGCAATACCACCAGAAGCACCGACAGGCCCAGGAAAACGAAGCGGATAGCATTATCCTGCCAGGTAAAGTTCTTGAACTTGAGGGCAAAAAGCGGGAGCTCCGCCACCAGCAGGTAAGAAAGTATAACCGTCAGAGTCACCAGCACCACCGGGTTAAGGATGATTTCGTAAGCCAGCAGGCCATCCGTAGTTTCCAGTATCAGCGGCAGCGAGGCTACTAGCAGGGTGCAGGCTGGCGTGGGCAAACCAATGAAGGAGTCGGTCTGGCGGGTGTCGATATTGAACTTGGCCAGGCGCAGCGCCGAGAAAATGGTTACCAGGAAGCCGAAGAACGCAAAACTTTCGGCAGGGATGCCAAAGAACGAGGCGTCGGCCCGCTGCAGAAGTATAAAAAGTATGGCTCCCGGCACCACACCAAACGATACCACGTCAGCCAGTGAGTCGAGCTGCTTGCCAATCTCGGAGTAGGCTCCAATCAGGCGGGCCACCATTCCATCCAGAAAATCAAATACGGCGGCCAAGCCCACCAGGTAGGCGGTGATAACCAGTTCTCCTTTAAAGGCAAAGTATAACGCCAGGCAGCCCGAAAACAGGTTCAGGCAGGTGATGGCGTTCGGAATGTGTTTTTTCATGTAGCACGGAGGGCGGCAGGGTTACCGCAGAAAGGGGTTATACTTTTTCTCGTAGCCGATGGTGGTCTCCGGGCCGTGGCCGGGATAAACCGTTACCTCATCGGGTAGCGTGAAAAGCTTTGTTTTTATACTTTGGATGAGCGTGTCGAAGTCGCCGCCGGGCAGGTCGGTGCGGCCTATACTTTGCCGGAACAGCACATCGCCACCAATTACGGTTTTATCGGCCTTGTTGTAAAACACCACATGCCCCGGCGCGTGGCCCGGCGCAAAGAGTACTTCCAGCTCCGTGTTGCCAAATTTTATACTTTCCCCCTCTTTCAGGTAAGAAGCGGGTAGTTGCTCGGCATACTGCGGGAAACCGTAGTTGGCGGCATAGGTCTGTACGGCGCGCAGCACCTGCTCATCCTGCTGGTGTATCTCCAAACCCACGTTATAGGTAGTGGCCACAAAGTTGTTGCCCAGCACGTGGTCGATATGGCAGTGGGTGTTTAGCAGCCTGACTACTTTCAGCTCGTTGTCGGCGATATACTTTTTCAGCTCCTCCTGCTCATGGCGCTCGTAGCAGCCGGGGTCTATTACCACGCACTCCTTCGTCTCGTCGTGCAGCAGGTAGGTGTTCTCCTGAAACGGGTTAAATGTAAGGCAGGTAACCTTCATAGCTTTCTCTTCTGATGATGGGGTGTGCGCAAAATCGTGCCTCTAAGTTACTAATTTACGCGGTACATCTCGTAACTTGCCCTTATGAAATACGATTTTATAGTGGTGGGCCATGGCCTGGCCGGCGCTATTTTAGCCGAAACGCTGCGCAGCCGCGGCAGCAAGGTACTGGTTATCGACGAGCCGAAAGCGAACTCTGCCTCCAGGGTGGCGGCGGGCTTGCTGAACCCGGTGGCAGGCAAGCGCTTCGCCAAGTCGTGGCTGGCGGACACGTTTATACCTGCCGCCGATGCCTTTTATACTTCCCTGGAGGCGCGCTACGGGCAGGAGCTGTTCTTCCGCAAGCCCATCTACAAGATATTCTCCTCCATAGAAGAGCAAAACACCTGGATGGCCAAGAGCGCCGGCGGTAACTGGGGCGATTACATCCTGGCCACACACACCCAAAGTATAAACCAGCCGGGCATCGACGACCCGTATGGCGGCATTATGATCGGGCGCGGCGGCTACCTGCACGTGTTCGCCATGCTCGACCTGCTCACCGAGGATCTCCTGAAACAGAACCTGATGCTGCCCGAGCGCTTTGACATGAGCGAGTTGCAACTGACGGAGGGTGGCGTGAAGTATAAAAGTATAGAGGCTGCGCGCCTGGTCTTTTGCGAGGGCTACCAGGTGGTGCACAACCCATACTTTAAGTGGCTGCCCATACAGCCTACCAAGGGCGAGGTGCTGGAAGTACAGACGGATCAGAATTTCAGTCCGGAATGCATCTATAACAAAGCCGTTTACGTTGTTCCGGAAGGGGCAGGGCGTTTCATCATCGGGGCCACCTACGATTGGCGCAATCCCGACGAGGAGCCGACACCACAGGGGCAGGAGGAGCTTTCCGAACGCTTTCGGCAGATTACCCCACAGCCGTTTCAGGTGACAGGGCACTGGGCGGGCATACGTCCGGCCGTCCGCGACCGCCGTCCGCTCGCGGGCTTGCACCCGCAGTATCCGCAGCTGGGCGTGTTCAACGGAATGGGCTCGAAAGGCGTATTAATGGCGCCCTACCTGGCCCGGCAGTTTGCCGCCGCACTGGCCGGGGAAGAAGAGCTGATGCCGGAGATACACATTTTTAGATATTTATCGTTATATTACGCGTATACAGATCAACAGAACCTGCAACCATAAGCGCATGCGTTTCCTCTCCAGATTTCTACCGCTGTTCGCCCTTTGCCTCCTGGCGGCCTCTGCTGTGCAGGCGCAGCCAACCGTAGATGCCTTTGGCAAAAGCCGCATACAGTATAAGAACTTCAACTGGAAGCTGTACAGCACCCAAAACTTCAACGTTTTCTTTTACCAGGACGGGCAGGACATGGCGGTTAACACGGCCGCCTACGCCGAGCGGGAGCTCAAGCGCATCACCAGCCTGATCGGGTATTACCCTTACTCCAAGATCACGCTTATACTTTACAACTCCCCCACCGACCTGCTGCAAAGCAATATCGGCCTCAACAACGACCAGTACCAGACCGGCGGCGAAACGCTCTTCATGAAAAACAAGATGGAGCTGGCCTTTGGCGGTACCCAAACCGAGTTTAAGCGCGATCTCAATTACCAGCTCACTGAGCTGCTGATGAACGACATGATGTATGGCGGCAGCCTGAAAGAGGCGCTGCAGAGCAGCTACCTGCTGCGCCTGCCGGAGTGGTTTATCTCAGGCGTGTCGGCTTATACGGCAGAGGGGTGGAGTATAGAAATGGACAGCTACATGCGCGATATGCTGCTGAAGCAGCAGGGCAACCCGCGCCCCGAGAAGGTTTTCCTCAAAAGCCCCGCGCTTACCGGGCAGAGTATCTGGAACTACATCGCCGAGCGCTACGGCTACACGGCCATCCAGAACATCCTCAACCTCACCCGCATCACCCGCGACATTGAAATAGGCATCACCAGCAGCCTGAACATCCCCTACAAGCGCTTCCTGCAGGATTGGTACAACTACTACGTGCAGATAAACACCAGCTCCGAAAGCCCGCTGGTGCAGCTGCCCGATGGTGCCAAGCTCTTTAAAAAGAACAAGGAAGGCCACTACTACGGAAAGCCAGTCCTGAACCCGGACGGCACGATGCTGGCCTATGTAAAGAATGACAACGGCATTTTTAAGGTATTTGTGCAGGAGGTGCGCACCGGCAAAAACCGCGTGGTATGGCGGGCTGGTTACAAAAACCTGGACCAGCGCGTGGACTTCGATTTGCCGGTGCTGGCCTGGCGCTCCAACACGCAGCTGGGGCTGATAGAGTCGAGGAGGGGAAGGCTTTTGCTGCGCCAGGTAAATGCCCGAAGTGGTTATTCTTTTGTGCCTTTTGTGGAGAACCTCACCACGCCAGCCGCCACGCTGGAGCAGTTTGTGCACGTCAATGGCATGGCTTACTCCGAGGACGGGCAGTCGGTGGTGGTCAGCGCGGTGCGTAACGGGCAAACAGACCTGTTTCTGCTCAACGCCAGTGGCAGGCTGCAGCGGCAGCTCACCAATGATATTTTTGACGATATAGACCCTATTTTTCTGCGCGGCAACGGGGGTATCGCCTTTAGCTCTAACCGTTGGGTAGATACCACCGGCGCCTCAGGCCAGCCCAGCTTTAACAGCATTGTCAATAACTACGACATTTTCCTGCTGAACCCGCAGGGGCCTGATAACAACGTGGAGCAGCTGACCAGCTCCATTGCCAGCGAGGTGATGCCGCGCCCCACAGCCGATGGCAACCTGGTATATCTGGGCGAGGAGAGCGGTATCCGCAGCGTGTACCATTACGACCTTAGCACCGGCACCAGCAGGCCCGTTACGAACTTCCTGCAAAGTATAGAGCAGTTCGATTACGTGCCGTCGGCCAATGTGCTGGCGGTGTCAGCGGCGGATGAGGGCAACAGGTTTGTATACCTGCTGCCGGAATACACCGCCTCTACGCTGGACAGGCTTCCACAAACCTCCCGCCAGATTATACTTGAAACGCGGGCCCGCACCAGCCAGGAGGCTGCCGCAGCCGCCACCCGCCGCAAGCTGCTGGAGCAGGAGAAGAAAGGCACGAATTCCGTACGCGAGGAGGGAGAAATTAACATCGAGGATTACGAGTTTAACGATGCGCAGCGGCAGGCACAGCAGCAGAAACGCAACACAGCGCCAGTGCGCAGGGCCAGCAGCGGCAACACCAACGTGGACCTGCTAGGGCCGCTGAACTACGACCTGCGTTTCAGTGTGCAGGAAATCATCACCTCAGTACACGCCGACCCGCTGCTTGGGTTTGGTATTGTGGCGGGCGTGGAGATGGCCGACCTTTTTGAGAACCACCGCATCCGGGGCACAGCCTTTATGCGCACCGACTTTGAGACGAACAACTTCTTTGCCGAGTACATGAACCTGACCAACCGCGTGGATCTGGGCGTGCAGTTTGAGCGCTCCACCCTGCGCGGAAGCCTGCTGAATGCACCCGGCTCGATCGTGAACTTCACCAAGAACGAGCTGACGCCGGTGCTCAAGTACCCCTTCAGCCACAGCACCAGCCTGCACCTGAAGCCTAAGTTCGTCAGCACCCGCTTTATCTATAAGAACGATTTCTCGATACCCGACACGGTAGAGACTTTCTGGGGAGGCAACGCCGAACTGGTGTACGACAACAGCGTGATAACCGGGGTGAACCAGCGCGAGGGCACCCGCTTTAAGGTAGGCCTGCTGTCGCTGAAAGGCTTCGAGAGCTCTCGGGGTAATTTCAGCAAGTTCTATGTCGATTTCAGGCATTACCTGAAGCTGCACCGCCAGATAACGCTGGCCACGCACCTGAGCTACGGCAGGTTCTTTGGCAACTCCAGCAAGAAATTTTTGATAGGCGGCATGGATAACTGGCTGCTGGCCGATGAGGACGAGGAGGCCGAGCTGAACGACGTGCAGGTGAACTCCCCCGCCGACCTGTTCTACCTGGAGTACATCACGCCGCTCAGAGGCTTTAACTTCAACGTACGCAGCGGCAGCAACCACCTGCTGGCCAACGTGGAGCTGCGCATCCCGATTGTGCAGTACCTGTACAACGGGCCTATTGGCTCCGGCTTCTTCCGCAACCTGCAGCTAACGGCCTTTGCCGACGCCGGCTCGGCCTACAGCGGGGCCAACCCGTTCTCCGGCGACAACTCCATCAACACCCGGCTGATAGGGGGATCTTCGGGGCAGCTGAGTGTAGACAAGTTCGACATCACTGTGATCAACTACCGCAACCCGTTCCTGGTTGGCTACGGATTTGGAGCACGCACTACCCTGCTGGGCGTGTACGGCAAGCTGGATGTAGCCTGGGGCGAGGCAGAGGATAACCGCGTGGGGCCTAAGTTCTACGTAACATTGGGCTACGACTTCTAATAACCGCCATATCCTATGAACCGCAAAGCCAAACGCTTTGGCCTGGGCGCGTTGTTGCTGCTGGGCTTGCTGGCAGCCTGGATACGTATGGCCGATAAAGAGTACCTCTACAAAGCCATTGTCTACAACTTCGCCGACATTGACGACCACACTATTTTTGACCAGCGCAAGATAGATGCCCCACTTTTGCCGCAGCCGTGGCCGCTGGCAAACAACTACAACCGCCTGCAGCTGCCACAAAAACTGGATGAGCTGCACCGGGAGTTAGAGTCGGTCGCTTTCCTGGTGGTGAAGGATGACTCTATACTTTACGAGCAGTACTGGCAGGGCTACTCGGATGCGTCGCTGAGCAACTCGTTCTCCATGGCAAAGAGCATCGTGAGCATGCTGGTAGGCGCGGCGATAAAGGAGGGCAAGATAGAAAGCGTGGAGCAACCGGTGGGTGATTTCCTGCCATACTTTAAAAGGGGCGATAAGGCTAAAATCAGGATAAAGCACCTGCTCTGGATGAGCTCCGGCCTTAACTGGGAAGAATCCTACACAAACCCGCTCTCCATGACGACCGAGGCCTACTATGGCACTGACCTGGAGAAAGTCATTAAAAGACTGGAGGTGGTGGAGGAACCGGGGCGGCGATGGTCCTATAAAAGCGGCGATACGCAGATTCTGGCTTTCCTGCTGCAGGAAGCCACGGGCAAGAGCCTGAGCGAGTATGCCGAGGAGAAGCTATGGCGGCCGCTTGGAGCCGAGCACGATGCCGAATGGAGCGTAGACAAGCCCGACGGGATGGAAAAAGCGTACTGCTGCTTCTTCTCCAATGCCCGCGACTTTGCGCGCCTCGGGAAACTATACTTGCACAACGGCATTTGGAACGGCGATACCATTGTTCCATCCGACTATGTGAAAGCTTCGATCATGCCCAACGGCCTCATCAACGCCAATGATGGTAAAAAGGTTGACTTCTACGGTTACCAGTGGTGGCTCCTGCCTAACTACAAAGGGCAGGATATCTTTTATGCACGCGGTATACTTGGCCAGTACATCATTGTCATCCCGGAGAAGAACCTGGTTATTGTGCGCTTGGGCAAGCAGCGCGCTGAGAAAGTTGGCGAGCACCCGGGCGAGGTAATGGGTATGATTGATGGAGTGAACCAGATGCTGCAGTAGGCAGCCGGATGCGGCCTATGCGGCAGCTTTATACTTCCCCGAGCTCAGGTACAAGTAGAAAGTACAGCGTATAAATAGAAATACATTCCAGGGCTGGGGCGACCCGGCTGGATCTATAAAGCGTTATGTGGGGCGTAAAACTTCTCATTATAACTGCACAAGTATGGCATTTTGCGCAAGGATGCGTTAGCGCCTGTCCATAAAATGTGAGTTTTAAGTATAAAGGCGTTTTCCTGGCTTATAGGCGGCAATAGAAGTTGCACGAACTTATTATTCCTGTTTCCTGAGGCAGGTCTGTTGTGCACACCATTGATGGCAAACTTCAGGTTAGTCTTGTGCGATAGGCTTGCCGGCGGCCCACATGATCCAACAGCTTTTAACTAGCTTTAGCAGGTCTGGCTGCGTAATTCTGAAGAATTATGCCTAATTTGCAAAGTATCATTTTATAAAGAGCTTATGTTGCATTCCATGACAGGCTTTGGCAGTGCCCGCCTCGACACCGAACAGTATTGTATCTCCGTGGAAATCCGCTCGCTCAACTCCAAAAGTATGGACCTGAGTGTGCGCACCCCCAGATTCCTCTCTGATAAGGAGTACGAGATACGGAACATGGTGCAGAAGGCGCTGGTACGTGGCAAAGTAAGCGTGACCGTGGAGTTTACGAAGAACAAGACGCAGAAGGCACGCAACACCATCAACAAAGACCTGCTGAAGGCCTATTATACCGAATTGAGCGAAGTAGCTGATAAATTGGCCGCCGACAAGGGGGAGCTTTTCCGGCTGGCCCTGCACATGCCGGAGGTGCTGCAGCAGGAGGAGCAGGAGGATGAAAATGCGGACGAGGATTGGAGCCAGGTGCAGCCGCTGATACAGGAAGCCCTGCAGGGCGTGAATAGTTTCCGCGCCAACGAAGGCAAGGCCCTGACTACAGAGATTATGTCGTACATCGACCGGATCCGTATCCTGCTGGCAGAGGTGGACAAGCATGACCCGGCGCGCGTGGAGAGCATTCGTAACCGTATCCGTGGCCATATCGCAGAAATCTCTTCGTCAGAGCATTTCGACCAGAACCGCTTCGAGCAGGAGATGATCTACTACATGGAGAAACTCGACATTGCCGAGGAAAAGGTGCGCCTGGTTAACCACCTGCATTATTTCACGGAAACAGTCTTCCTACCGGAGCCAACGGGCAAGAAACTGGGCTTTATCTCGCAGGAGATTGGCCGCGAGATAAACACCATCGGATCCAAGGCCAACGACGCGACCATACAGCACCATGTGGTGGAGATGAAGGAGGAGTTGGAGAAGATAAAAGAACAGATCAACAACATCCTGTAGTGTAGTTTTGAAAGTATAAAAGCCGGGGTTGCTGTAACCATGCAGTAGCCCCGGCTTTTATACTTTATACCTGGTCGGTTCAGTTTGCCTCCGTTGCCATCAGGGCGGCTGCAAAATCGTTTATCAGTTTAAACACCTCCGGAAACCGGGTGAGGGGCAGCTGCCGGGCGTGGTCCTGCGGGTTGTGGTAAGCGGCGGTACCGCCCAGCGTATAGAAGAAAAATGCCGGTACGCCCGCCTCTGAGAAAGGGTAGTGGTCGGAGTTGGCGGCCTTGCCCCGGCTTTTGATCTGGGGCAGGTACTGGTGCTGCCCGTTCAGGCGCTGAAGCAGCTCGAATTCCTGCTCGTGTACTTTGCCGTTCACCACCATCAGGCCATCGTCGCCGGTGCCCAGCAGGTCCAGGTTTAGCAGGAAGCGAATCTGGCTGAGCGGGAAAAGCGGGTTCTGCACGTAGTGGAACGAGCCCAGCAGACCTGCCTCCTCGGCGGCAAAGGCGATAAAGGCCATACTATACGTTGGCTTGTTTTCGGACTGGCTGTAGTGCTGGGCGAGTTCCAGCAGCATGGTGGTGCCGCTGGCGTTATCGTTTGCCCCCGGAAAGTATACTCCCTCTCCCTGGCTGCCCAGGTGGTCGTAGTGGGCGGTGAACACCAGTACCGAGTCGGGATGCTGGCTGCCCTGTATAAAACCGATGACGTTCTGTGCCTGGTGTTTTGGGTTGAGATCTGCCCTTACCTCAAAGTATACTTCCTTAGCTCGCTGCGGCCACGCACCTTGCAGTACCTCCAGCACCGGTACAGCCTCCTGCTGGCGCGCTACGGTGGTGAGCAGGTTGCCGGGCTGAAGGATGATGTGCAGCTTTGCCTGCTGCAGGAGTTGCTGGTAATGCACTGGCAGTTGCGCCAGGCGTTTCTGCTCCTGCTGCGGGTATACCAGCGCCTTGTTTGTAAAATTTTGCCTGAAGAATTTCTCTGCTGCCCGGGTATTGCTGAAGATGAGGGTATCCAGCATTAGTATGCTGGCCTTGCCTGTCCCGGAGCCGGAAGAGGCGCGCGCCACGAAATCCTGCCCCGGCACGAGCGTTTGCCCATCTACCTGCAGTTGCGGCGTTTCCAGGATACGGTTCACCGAAAAGCTAAATTCCTGAAAGTATGACCCGCCTGGCACCGGCTGCAAGCCCATTCCTATAAACCTGCTCCTGATATACTTTGCCGCTTTCAGGTCGCCCTCAAACGTATAGCCGCGGCCATACATGCTTTTGGACGTCAGCGTATCAATGGTTTGGCGCACCCGCGTCATGTCCTGCGCCTTTAGCAGGGCAGGGGCCAACAGGCATAGGGTGAGGAGTAACGTATAAAGCTTGCTCATGATGCTAAGATAGGGATTATTGTGTATTGTGGGGTTACCTACACTGACTCTCAAAGCTAAGCCCGCTACCTTCGAACTCGCGGTGTCCGCAGGTCCCGCGAGTGTCTGGTTATACTTTATACTTTGTCTGCATCAGGATTTGCAGGATTGAGGGATGAGCAGGATTTCTACAGTGCCGGGTCCAACCACCCCTACCCCTCCTTAGCCAAGGCGGGGAGCCTGTAATTATTGCTGCTGAAGTATAAGTGTGTAGCAAGAGATGCTGGTGTTTACACCCCTATTGAGCTTTGCTCGCAAGTTTCGAGCTCCCGTTCTCACTTGTCCTCAAGGGGACAGTTTATACTTGTTGCATAGCAAAGGCAGCAGCTATCGAATGATTCCCAGCCTTTGGGTTGAGCGCCTCGAGAGGTTCCGGTGCCGAGCGCAAGCGAGACAGCCCGAGGCACGAGGGCAGGAAGCGAAAGCAGCGCGATGCCCGAAGGCGAGGCCTCCCGGCCTAGGAGGGAGCCAAAGCCAGAGATGCAACGATAGGTTAGTGCGAACTATAGGAGGAACTGGAGCTAGCAAGGATAGCTTGGATCAAGCTGCAGGAAGCAGCGGCTATGTAAGTATAAACTGGAAGGTATTAGTCAGCAAGTATAATACTACAGTTGAAATAAATATGGCTCTGCGAGCCAGTTGGGTTACAAACCCAACATCATAGAAGGACACAAGTCTGAAGACTTGCGCCATAAACAGGCTATAAAAGTATAAAGTCACAAACGGACGCTTGCGCCAGCAGCGGCTAGGAAAGTATAAGTATGGGTGAATTATGAAGTATAAACCGGCAAGTATAAAGCAGAGGAATTCTCCCCACTACCAAACATAAATCAACTTAAACAGCACAATACCCAGCAAACAACCAATCGTGTTCGCCAGCACATCAATAATATCGCCCTGGCGGCCATAAACAAAGAAGTGCTGTGTGAGCTCGATGGTGATGCCAAAGAGGGTGCTGATCAGGAGGCTGGCGCGGATAGCATAATCCTTAAGGCGCGGAAAGGTGAACTGCTTGGAAAGGCCCACGATCATCAGGAAGCAGAGCACGCAGAACATGAACGCGTGCGCAAAGGAGTCGAAAGAGAGAAGCTCCCAGATGTTGAGCGTGGAGGGTAGGGAAGTAGAGGGCAGCAGCGTCGTCAGCAGGATCACTGCTGCCCACATAATCGTGAATAGATTGTAGCGTAGTATCAACTCTCTATTCCGATGTGTATACTTATTGGCCGATTACTTCGCGGTAGCCTTCAGCTGTCAGCAGGCCGTCGATCTGGCTTGCGTCAGCGATAGACATTTTAATGATCCAGCCTTCGCCATAAGGATCAGAGTTAACCAGCTCCGGGTTGTTCTCCAGTTTCTCGTTAAACTCCTGCACAGTGCCGCTCAGTGGGCTGAACAGGTCAGATACCGTTTTTACGGCTTCAACTGTACCAAATACATCGTTCTGGTTGATATCCTTGTCTACAGTGTCAATGTCAACATAAACAATGTCGCCCAGCTCGCTCTGAGCAAAGTCTGTGATGCCAACATAGGCGATGTCGCCCTCTACGCGTACCCACTCGTGGTCTTTGGTATACTTTAAGCTTTCAGGTAAGTTCATGTGATTGCTCTTTAATGATTACTCTTCAAAAATACGGTCTTTTTCTGTATCGAAAAACTTTATTGCAGACTTACCCGCAACTGCACCCCTCCCTCGGTTACGCTGTTGCGGAATGAGGTGGAGATTTTAGGGTCCGACACCGTGCGCAACACATAAAACTGCAGGTTCAGGCGCTGGCTCAGCACGTAATCCACGGTTGGCCGTAGCTGCACCTGGCGCGTGCCGTTCGTAATCTGGTTCTGGCTGCGCTCCACACCGGTGTTGTCTGTAGAAATGGCGCGCTGCACCGTCTGGTTATCGCGTACCTGCAGATCCATGCGCATGGTCAGCTCATTGTCCAGCGTGGTGTTGGTAAATGGTATCTTAAAGCTGGTGGTCGTATACCCAAAGCCCACCACATAGTCTTTCACGTTCGTTTCCGTTATCTGCGCGTTCGTCAGGTTCAGCGACAGATTACGCTCCAATTTATACTCTAAACGGCCGGTAAGGTTTGTCTTCGTTCTGAAGTTGATGCCCATCAGCGGCGCCAGTCGCTCTACCACCGTCAGCTGGTTCACGATGTAGTAGGGTTCCAGGCGCCCAAACTCATTCAGCTGCGTAGGGAAGCCCTCCGGCCGCTGCAGGTAGCTGAGCGAGGTAGAGTAGCTGGTGATGTTGTAGCTGGAGTTATAGGCATGCTGCAGGCTAATCTGGCTAAACCATTTCTGGAAGATTGGCAGGCGCTCCAGGCCGTTGTAGGTGACGCTCCAGTTCGGAATCGGCAGGCGGTTGAACGGCCCCTTGGTGTCCGGCTCATAACCGTTTATCTCCCGGCCCTGGTAGGCGTACAGGAACGACTTGAGCAGCACCTCCTGCGAGTTCAGGCTATACCCCGAGTCGCCGGCGGCGGGGTTGGCAGCCGTGAGCCTGTCGCGCACCACGTGGCGGTTGCGGATAAACTGTTCGAAGGCATCAGACAGTCCGTCTTTGGTGGATTCAAACAGCGTGCCCAAGGCCATGAAGGAGGTGCTGAACGAGCCGGACGTAAACGGATTCTGGCGTTGGTCTTCTGCACTTACGTTGCCGAAATCATCAAACTCCTTGCGGTAAAACACTTCATCTATCTCGGACTTGGCGCGGCGCACATCCACCGTGATGGAAAGGTTGCGGAACGGTTCCAGGTTGGCGCGCGCTGTGAAGGTCTCGCTGTGCAGGCCGCTGAAGGGTGTGTTGAGGTACTGGCTGCTGTCGGTGTACCAGCCGTTGCGGTTCATGCGGCTGTAGAGCTCGTGCAGGTCATACTGCTTGCCAAGTATAAACGGCAGGCCCGGCGCCTCAAAACGATCGTCAAACCCGAAGAACTCCGTCTCAGGCATATAGCCTGGCAGCATGGAGCCACGGTTTTCCAGATACGTCACGTTCAGCGAGCGCGTCATCATCAGCACCCTGGCCAGGCCTTTCAAAAACTTCAAATCAGCCGGTGCCTTGGCTGCGGCGGTGTCGGTAGCGGCAGGCTGGGCTGGTTTGGCCGGGGTAGTAGGCGAATTAGCAGCCTTCAGGAACCTGACCTTGTTGTAGAGCTTCACCAGGTCCACGCGGCCGTTCACACTGAACTCCACGTTGTTCTCGGCGGTATTGCCCAGCCTAAAGGTGGTATCCTGGTTCAGGGCCGTGGAGCCCGCTGTCCAGATGTAGTTAGTAGCATAACGGGTATCGGCGCTGAGCCAGTCCGTTAGCGGGAGCTTATCAAAAGGCAACCTGTAGTTCAGGGCGATAAGCTGGTTAAAGTTGGTGTTGCGCCCGCCGCTCAGCAGGTTCTTTCGAATCGTTTTATTTTTATACTGCAACGAGTCGATGTCGCTGTTGATGCGGCCGTCCGGCTCATCCACCACCGAGCGGTTGGTGGCCGTGTAATCGAGCGTCAGGCTCTTGGTCAGGTCCCAGCGCATGTCGTATATGCGGTTAAAGAAGAACGACTTCTGGAATACCGGCTCAATGCCACGCGTGGTCACAAAGCGGGTTTCCGGGTCAGGGCGCTGCAGGTATGTTTCGTTGTAGAAACGGTTAACATCGGCCCTGAACGAGAAGCGGCTCGGCAGCAGCGAGAAATTAAAGTCCTTGATCAGGCGCAAGTATGGCGAGTTGAGTTTCTCGCTGTTGGCAAACGGCTGGTAGCTTCTGGCAGGGTTATCATAAGTATAAGCCAGGCCACCGGAGTAGTTCTTCGTGTAATCGCGGTCTGTCTCGATGTTGGTGAACAGGCGCTCGGAGTAGGCGTAGGAGAAGGAGAAGTTCTCAATGTCGTACACCCGCACCTTGTCCTCCGGATTAGTGCGCTCTTTCCGCACGTTCAGCAGGCTTATACTTCGGCGCGTCTCCTGGGTAATCACCTCTTTCTTATAGTCGTCGCGGGCATCGTTGTTATCGAACTTGGTGAGCGATTGGCTCAGCGGCATGTCCTTGTCCAGCGGGTCGTACTGCGGGGCAGCGGACGTGACGCCATACTGCACCGTCATTGGCACCTTCACCCCCCATTGCTCGGGTAGGAATTTATCCAGCGCCATATTCGCGCTTACATCAAACTGGCTAATGTTATCGCGTGAGCGTAAGGAAAGCGGCTGCTGCAGGCTGCCGAAACCAACCGTGGTATAGGCACCCGTAGCAGTCACGTTGGCAAAGTCAGCCAGCTTGGCATTCAGGCGGGCATTGGCCGCCCATCCGGTGCGGTTTACAAAGTCCGTCACGCGTAGTTCGTTTACCCAGATACAGGCGGAGTGCGATAGCGCATCATCGTTCACGCCGGATGGGTTGCGGATACCAATCATGATGCCTTCTACCTCGCTGAAGTCCGGGTTACCCACCACGCGAATCAGCTTGCCGTCTGCTGTCGTTACAGTATAAGGCACAAAGATATTGCCCGGGGCATTGATGTTTCGCTCGGCCTTGGCATCGACCAGTTCCTGCAGCGGAATGTTTACCTCGTTCTCAGCGGGCCAGATGGCTTCTGCTGTGTTGCTGCCGGAAGGGGTAAACTTGAGGGGCACCACGTACTCGTAGTAGTTCTGCGTGAAGTCCGTACCGATGCGAATAAAGGCCTGCATCTCGCCATCCTGTATACCCGGCTCGTTGGACTGGGCATGGATAAACATCTTCAGCTGCTTGTAAGCCAGCAGGTCCAGCGTCATGTTTTTGAACACCGCTTTGGAGAAAGAGTCCCGCAGGTCCTCCACACACAGCTGCAGCGACTGCTCGTTCTGACGGCGGTCGTTGGTGGAAGCGTAGTCGCGGAGGCGGTTGATGCCCGGAGGCACCACGTACGGAATGTTTGTTTCTGAAACCTGGTTATTTGGCCCGTTCTCCTCAATGTTCACGGTAGACACGGTAAAGCTGCGGGCGTCGTCGGTACAGGTAAGGCAAGGCGTGCCCTCGGTGAGTGGCTGGGTAAACTTACGCCACTGGTTGGCCACCAGCTGGAACTGAGCCATTCGCAGCACCACCGGGTCGGCAAAGCCGGTCATGTACATACGCATAAAGCGGATAGACTTAAACCCGCTGATGTTGCCTACAGAGCCTGTTGGCTGGCGTACCGGCACACGGAACTGATACCACATGGCCCCGCCTTCTCCCTCTACTTTGTCTACGATGTAATTCTGGCCTACTTCCAGCTGGCCTGGTGTCAGGTTAATCTTATACTCGTAGTACTGCTCCAGGTCCGAGATCACGTTGTCGCCGTTCAAGTCCTCCTTATCCGGAAAGGCATAGTTGGCAAAGCGGCTGTTCTCCGGCGAGTTGTTCTCCATGCCGTTGAAGCGTTTGTAGCGCTGCAGCACACCTGCATTTTGCTGATCGTAAATCGGGTCGAGGTGGTGGAAGAAGTTATCAGCAGAGGGGTCGTCAAGCACGGTCTGCGGTGGCGCACCGGGGATGCGGTCCAGGAAGGAGCTGCGGAAGAAGTCGGCCTCATCGGCATCGTTTAGCCCGTCCAAACCTATGTCCTGACGCTGACGGCCGCCTGGGATACCCGTAAAGGCATCCGTCAGGAACTGCTGCTGCGTTACGCGGCCCCACATCGTTTCTGTCAGGTTTTGCACGTCACTGGCATCGGCGGGCAGACCGTTCTCAAAGGAGTATTCGTTATCTTTCAGGATGTCCTCCGACACGTTACCCAGGTTCAGGACGAGTTGCCCTGGATCTTTCGCGTTAATGTTGCCACCAAAAGCCCCGTCTCGTCCCTTGGCCCCCTCTATGAAAGGGTCCATCATCCAGAACTCTACATACTCGATGTTGGCATTGTCAAAGTCTGTGTCGAGCGAAATCTCGCGGCTGATACCGCCCCAGTTCTTTCGTGGGTCGCCGGCCAGCAAACCTTCTGAGGTCAGATTATAGTTGTAGTTATACTGCCCGCGCTCACGAGGGTAATAAGCTAGGTCAAAAGTATACTCGTAGCTAGTCGTTACCTCTGCATCGCGGCCTTTAAAAACTTCGGTCCGGCGCACGGGGCGCACGTAGTGGTTCTCCAGCTCGCGGTCCGTAATATTGTCGGGCTTCAGGTTGTTGCCTGAGCTTCTGTAGTAGGTCTGGTCAATAGTATACCAGGCCAGTTTCGCGCGGTTATATGCATAAGACAGACCCTCGCCGGTTATAAGCGGGGCAGGGGTGGCCGCCACGCGCCAGGTGCTGTTGTTAAAGCCGCCCAGGCTGTACGGAGTTTCGGCACCCTCAAAGTCGTCTAAGTATGAAGCACCGTCCTCGTTAGCATTGGATTTAGACTTGGCCGGAATAAGCTGCGCAAACTCACTGCTGAACGTGACCATGGACGGAGCCTTCGTCTGTATCAGCGGAATGGCATCTACAAAGCGCGTCAGCATCCGCGACTCCTTCTGCAGGTTCACGTCGAAGCCGTAAATGGTGTTGTTGGTGGGCTCGTCGCCTATACTTACACGGTTAATGAAAGTCTGCTCGTTCAGGTGCAGCACCGTGGCACCGATGTTTACGTCGTCGTTCAGGCGGTAATCGAAGCGGGCGCCCAGCATGGTGCGGGGCTGTATGTTCAGCAACTCTGCCTTTTCATAGGTCACGCGCAGGTCGTTGGCCGAGTTCAGGTAGCTCGGGTTCAGGATTTTGATGCGGCCCAGGTCGTAGAAAACCTGATAATCGGTTCCTTCCTGCAGGCGCGTGCCACCAGAGTATACCGCCACCGAGCCCTCCGCTATCTGGAAGCCGGGTAGCATGATCTCATCGGTTGCCGTGGAGCGTACGCGGCCCTTGATGTAGAACTTAGCCTTCACGTTGTCCTGCTGCACATCGGTCTGGGTCTGCTCGTACAGCTCCTGAAACACGTACTGGTCGATCAGGTTCGGATAGCCCTGCAGCTTGTTGGCCAGGTAATCGCCGAAGGGCTCCACCTGCGGAAAGTAGATGCGGCCGCTCTCGGGGTCTATCGTGATGCCGGGCAGAAAGTCGAAGTTGCCGTCGCTGGGCTTGTCGTTGTTGGAGTTTACATTGTCCAGGTTCAGCACCTCCACCAGCGGAATGTTCTGAATGGGGCTCGGCTCTTTTATACTTGTCAGGTCTACGCCCGTCTCATCATCCTTATAAACAACTTGCAGCTTAAAGTCTTCGCGGTTGATCTGGTTGGCATCGAGCGCGTACACGTTCTTCATCATCAAATCCCAGGTGGGGTAATTTAATGATGGGCTGGTGGCGCGCAGCAACTTCATGTGGATAACCTGGTCGGAGTTGAGGTTCTGGTAGTCGTCCATCAACTCCCCGACCTTGTAGGTCTTGCCGTTGTAGGTATACTCAAAGGCTACGCCCAGCACCTGATCCGGCATCAGCGTGAAGTTCAGGGAGATATAGCCCAGCTGTGGGTTGAATTTATACTCATTTGGCTCCAGCCTGCGGGCGCGCACGTGCTCAAAGTCTGTGCCTTTCTCCAGGCCCAGCGACTGCAGGTAAGAATCCACGCGGGAGTTGCTGCGGGCAGCGCTTCCCGGATTGGAAATTTGGCCGTAGAGCGAGTTGGCTTGGTTATCGGCCGGTGCGGTGGCAGGCCTGCCCGTGCTGAGGTTCTGCCGGTAAGGGACAGCCTCGCCCAGGTCCATATAGGCCACCATGTTGCGCAGGTTCTCGGTAGAGCGGTTATTGTTGGTCACATACAGCTCCACGCGGCGGATGACGATGCCCGAGTTTACTAGGGGCAGGTTGCGCAGGGCATTGTCGTAGCGCTGTCGGAAGAACTGCGACAGGTAAAAATGGCGGTCGCGGTCGTAGGCATCCACTCTAATCTCGAAAGGCTTGTTCTGCCCTCCGTTCTGGATGATTACCTCGTCGTTGGTTCCGCGCACGCTGGAGGCAATGGTCGTCACGCCCAGGCGGCCGAACTGCAGTTGCGCCTTTACGCCAAACAGGTTCTGCGCCCCGGTAATCAGCGAGTTGTTGAGGGGCAGGCTCACGTTACCGGCTTCCACCTTGCGGATGATCTCCTCCTCGTAGCCGGTGTAGTCCAACTTCATGTTGTTTTCGAAGTCGAAGTTGGCGTTGTTGTCCCAGTTGAAGTTGAGGCGCATCTTCTCCCCAATCTTGCCCACCAAGTTCAGGGAGATGTTCTGGTCGAAATCAAAATCGCCGGTACGCTGCTGGCTGAGCGGGATGGTGGGGTTTTCGTTGCGGTTAAAGCGCGCTCCAAATTTCAGGGACACGTTGCCGTTTGGCTGGATATCCACATAGTTGCCACCGAAGATGCGGTCGAACACCGGGCTAATGTATAACTTGGGGATCAGGCGGTTGCTGCTCACCACACTCTCGCCATCCAGACCGGCAGATTTGGCCCGCCAGTAATTGCGGATAGCCTCGCGCTGCTGCCACTCCGAGTACTCCCGCATCGACATAGAAGATGGCGGACGGTAAAGGATACTGTCGCCAATCGTTTCGGTGATATTGTACTGTTGCAGGCTATCGTCCAGCTCTACGTTCAGCTGCAGGTTGCCGGGCTGGCCCAGCAGCAGGGGAGAGCTGCTGCTACGGGTGCCGAAGGGGCTGCCCCGCCTGTCGGAGGGAGTGAAGGTGGGCCTGCGGCTCGGAATATACTTTGCCGTGTCCTGCCTGACGGTATCCTGCCAATAAGCAAAATCCTGAAGCATAGACAGCCCAATTTGATCTGGCGCACGAAGCCCTTCTGCCCGTGCCCACCAGGCCAGCAAAGAAACAGTAGTAACCGTGGCAAGCAGCAGGTTGTGCTTTTTACTTTTCCAGATCAAAGTAGGATATGCTCTCTTATGAAGATTTCAACGCGAACTTAATCAAGTCCTCCACACTCAGGTTTCCGCCTTCGCGCTTGATGATTGTGTCTAAAGTTTTCTCGGCAATGTTCTTGGCGAAGCCCAAGGTCACTAAAGCTGATAACGCCTCTGCCCGGTTGGTATTGTATGCCGCCGCGGAGACAGGAGCATCTGCCAATAGTACCTCTTTTTTCATCTTATCTTTTAACTCGAGGATGATGCGCTGCGCCGTTTTTGCACCGATTCCTTTCACGTGCTGTATGGTGCGCGCATCCTCGCGTATGATGGCCTGCTGTATCTCCTCCACCGACAGCGACGACAGAATCATGAGCCCTGTATTCGGCCCCACGCCTGAGATGGAAATCAGGTGCAGAAATGCCTCCTTCTCTGCCAAAGTAGTGAAGCCATATAGCGTATGGGCATCCTCCTTTATATGTAGGTACGTGTGCAGCTTGCACCGCTCGCCGGCCGGCAATGTGGAGTAAGTGCTAAGCGGTATCTTGATCTGATAACCTACGCCATTAGTTTCTATAATGACGTAGGTTGGATCTTTATAAGTCAGCTTGCCATCAATATAGGCTATCATCTATATATGTTGGTTATTATAGTTTTGAGCATCTACGACAGCAATCGCCACCATGTTTACAATATCACGAACAGAAGAGCCAAGCTGCAGGATGTGTACCGGCTTGCGCATACCCATCAGTACCGGGCCAATTACCTCAACGCCACCGATTTCCTGTAACAGTTTGTAGGCAATGTTGCCTGAAGTCAGTGTCGGGAAAACAAGGGTATTGGCGCCTTTTTCGGCGAGTTCACTGAAAGGGTAGTTCTCGCGCAGCAGGTTTTTGTTCAAGGCCGTGTTCGCCTGCATCTCGCCGTCAATCAGCAGGTCAGGGTAGCGCTGCTTGGCTTTACGAACCGCCTCCGCGCCTTTGTCCGGAATGTCGCCACGCACCGAACCGAAGTTTGAGAACGATAGCATGGCCACACGCGGCTCCTGGTCAAAGAAGCGTACGGTACGTGCCGTCAGCCCGATAATATCTACCAACTCGTCGGCAGATGGATTTACGTTCACGGTGGTGTCGGCAAAGAAGTATGGCTCTTTCTGGCCCAGCACAATGTACATGCCCGCCACTTTGTTTATTCCTTCTTCCACGCCAATTACCTGCAGCGCCGGCGAAATGGTCTTGGAGTAGTCGCGGGTAAGGCCTGAGATAAGCGCGTCGGCCTCGCCGTTATGCAGCATCATACTTCCGAAGTAGTTGCGGTCGCGCATCAGGCGGCGTGCGTCGTAAAGGGTGATGCCCTTGCGCTGGCGCTTCTTGTACAGGATCTGTGCGTACTCCTCTTTCCTGGCCTCCTCAGTCTCGGCAAGGGGGTCAATGATAAGGGCACCATACAGGTCCATGTTGTTTTCCTTGATGATGGCCTTGATGCGCTCGGGGTTGCCTAGAAGTATAGGATTGGCGATGCGCTGCTCCTGCACAATCTGGGCTGCCTTCAGGATCTTGTAATTATCAGCCTCCGCGAACACAACTGTTTTCGGATCGCGCTTGGCCTGCGTGGTGATGCGCGACATCAGTTTCTGGTCGATGCCAATGCGCTCTTTCAGTTCGTGCTCATAGGCCTCCCAGTCTGTAATCGGAAGCCGGGCTACACCACTTTCCATGGCAGCCTTTGCCACGGCCGGTGATACGGTTGTGATCAGGCGTGGGTCTAGCGGTTTTGGGATAAGATAGGTGCGGCCGAAGTTAATGGTGTTATCGCCATAAGCCTTATTCACGAGCTCCGGAACAGGCTCCTTTGCCAGCTCAGCCAAAGCACGCACAGCGGCCAGCTTCATTGCCTCGTTAATTTCCGTGGCGCGTACGTCCAGTGCACCCCTGAAAATGTAAGGGAAGCCCAGCACGTTGTTTACCTGGTTCGGATGATCGGAGCGGCCGGTGGCCATGATCAGATCCTCGCGGGTAGCCATCGCCACGTCGTAAGGGATTTCCGGGTCAGGGTTCGCCAGCGCAAAAATAATAGGGTTTGGCGCCATCAGCTTCACATACTCCGGAGGCAGCACGTTACCGGCAGAAAGGCCCACGAAAACATCAGCTCCCTGCATGGCTTCATCCAGTGTCGTGATTTTACGCGTGGTCACGAACTGCGCTCTGTAAATGTCCAGGTCGTTACGCTCCGGACGTATAATGCCGTCCTTATCGAACATCACGATGTTGTCGAGCTTCACGCCCAGGGCCACATATAACTTAGCGCAGGCGATGGCAGCGGCACCAGCGCCGTTAATCACCATCTGGATCTGTCCGATCTTCTTACCCACCAGCTCCAAAGCGTTCAGCAGTGCCGCCGACGAGATAATAGCAGTGCCGTGCTGGTCGTCGTGCATGAGCGGGATGTTCATCTGCGTCTTAAGCGCGTTCTCTATCTTGAAGCTCTCCGGCGCCTTAATGTCCTCCAGGTTAATGCCGCCAAACGTAGGCTCCAGCGACTTTACGATGCGAATAAACTCCTCCGGGTCCGTGCTGTCTATCTCGATGTCGAATACGTCGATTCCCGCGAACTTCTTAAAAAGTACGCCTTTTCCTTCCATCACTGGCTTGGAGGCGTCAGGGCCGATGTTGCCAAGACCCAGCACCGCAGTACCATTCGATATAACACCTACCAGGTTGCCCTTGGCAGTATACTTGTAAACATTGTCTTTATCGGCATATATCTCTTTGCAAGGCTCCGCCACACCCGGCGAGTAAGCCAGCGCCAGGTCGTGCTGGGTGCTTACCATTTTGGTTGGTACCACCTCAATCTTCCCGGGCTTTCCGTCCATGTGGTAGTTCAGAGCGTCCTCTTTCTTTACTTTGATCATTTTTGTGTTATTGTAAGTAGTATTCGTTCTCTGCAGGCCCAACGTCGCTTTATTTTTCTCATTAAAGTCCATAGTTAAAAACTATTGATGTAAGAGTCCGGTGCTGTTACAAGTTGAGCCATCAAAGATAATCGCTGCAAATTTACGTAAGCAGGATACCTTAAAATTAAACTTATCTCGCCTCAGGGCAAGATTAAAGTACAAAAAGTATAAATTAAAGTATACATAAAGAGCACCCTCTGGCCGGAAGGTGCTCTTTACATGGTTCCCGGCCTTATTTTAGCCAAGAATCAACTTCTGACCAGGTTTCAAATCGTTTGATTTCAGCCTGTTTAATTTCTTTATCTGTTCCACGCTCACACCCTCATACTTGCGCGAAATCTGCCAAAGCGTATCGCCCGGCTGCACATGGTAGATAAGCTCTTTCTTGTCGACAGCTGCAGGCTTGTGGCTGCTCTTTGGGGCATTGGTAGCCAGCACCGTATTAGCCGCCGCTGGTGATGCCTGCACAATCTGCAGTTTCTGAGCTGCCTTAATATTGCTATCTGTCAAGTTGTTCCACTCCTTCAGCTGCTCTATGGTTACATCGTGCTTGCGGGCTATGCTGATAAGGTTATCGCCACGCTGGACAGTATAGGTTACCTTAGTGGTTTCAGCAGGTGCCGCCGCCTCTTCGGTTTTGGCAGAAGCCAGCATGACCGGTGACTGATGTGCCTCCACTGGCTTAGGTGGGGCAGGGGCAGCGGCTAACAGTATGCAGCTCTTGTCTTCAGCGGAGGCCAACAGGGCAGATCTGCTCGACGGAACGCGTAGTTTATACTTATTGCCGGGCACCACGCCTTTTGTAAGTTCCGGGTTCAGGGCCATCAGCTCCTCCGGCGCCAGGTGCAGCTCTTCTGCCAGCCTGTCCAGCTCCAGTTGCTGTGTCACCTCCAGGTGTGCCACCTCCGGCTGGTAAAGTATGGAATCTGCGAAAATGTTATGTTCCCCGGCATAGCGCATGGCGTAACGCACGGCCGTCATACTTGGTACATACCCCCTGGTTTCGCGGGGCAGGTATGGGAAGATATCCCAGAAGGACCGTTTGCCACCCGCCCTGCGGATCGCCTTATTTACATTGCCCAAACCGCAGTTGTAGGCTGCCAGCGCCAACTCCCAGTCGCCGTCGTAGTATTTGTGCAGACGCTTGAGGAACAGCATGGCCGCCTCGGTGGATTTCTCCGGGTCAAGGCGCTCGTCGATGTACTGCGTTTGATGCAGACCGTACTCGCGGCCGGTAGGCTTCATAAACTGCCAGAGGCCGGCAGCTCCCACCGGACTCTTCGCCAGCGGGTTCAGGCCAGACTCCACAATGGCCAGGTACTTCAGTTCATCAGGCATGTTGTGCTTCTTGAGGTACTTCTCGAAAAGCGGGAAGTATACGTTCTCGCGCGACATCATGGTGCGTGTATACTTCCGGTTACGGATGGTGAAGTAATCTATAAAATTCCTTACAAAGTTGTTGTACACCAACGGGATATCTGCCTCCAGGCAACTCAGGCGGTCGGCAATCACATCGTCCGGCTCGTTGGGTACCACTTCCACCATCAGGGCCAGTTCCTCAGGCGTTAACGTGAAGATGCTGGTATCGGTGGCAAAGGAGATGCCTCTAGCCTGAAGTGTGTCCGGGGAGCCTGGGTCCAGCGCAAGGGAGTCGCTGGTAACAAAAGGCGCTTCAAGCAAACGGCTATGGCCGGTAGCACTGGCGCCATAAGTCCAGATGCTACCGGCCATAGCCGCAAGCAAGGTAAAGAATTTGCGATGAGTCATGTCAAGGTTTATGCTTCAACGGTAATCTTGTCCAGGATTTGATTTGAGAAGGCCAGCAAGGCTGTTTCCTCAAATGAGCGGGCCATTAACTGTAGCCCAATGGACAGGCCGTTGGCATCGCGCCCAACCGGTATGGAAATGGCTGGAACACCTGCAAGTGAGGCCTGGACCGTAAAGATATCAGCCAAGTACATGGCTAACGGGTTAGCTGTGTTTTCTCCTATTTTAAAAGCTGTAGTAGGAGCGGTAGGCAATATAAGAAAATCATATTGCTGTAGCAACTCGTCGGTCTTTTCTTTAATGAGGCGTCTCACTTTCTGTGCCTTGGTATAATAGGCATCGTAATAATCTGCGCTGAGCACGAAAGTACCTAACACAATGCGTCGCTGTACTTCAGGGCCAAAGCCTTCGGACCTGGTTTTTTTGTAGAGCGAGGTAAGGTCAGTCGCGTTTTCGGAGCGGTAGCCATACTTTATACCATCGTAGCGACCCAGGTTAGAACTGGCCTCCGCGGTGGTAAGGATGTAGTAGGTAGGCACCATAAAGTCCAGGTATGGGAAATCCACGCCCTCTACTTCATGGCCTGCTTCGCGCAGCATGTCTTTTACGCCAAGTATGGCGTCTTTTACTTCCGGCTCCAATCCTTCCCGCTCAAAGCAGTCGCGGATGTAGCCGATTTTATACTTTTTATCCGCCTGCAGCAGTTGGCTGTAAGCCGGTACCTCGCGCTGGCTGGCTGTGCTGTCCATGCCGTCCTGGCCTGCCATCACCTCCAGCAGCAGAGCTGCGTCTTCCACGCTCCTGGTTATCAAGCCAATCTGGTCGAAAGAGGAGGCATAGGCGATAAGGCCATAGCGGGAAATGCGGGAGTAGGTCGGCTTAAAACCGATAACACCGCAGAAAGAGGCTGGCTGACGCACAGAGCCGCCGGTATCGGAACCGATGGAGGCAAGGCAAAGGTCAGCCTGTACCGCTACGGCAGAGCCACCCGAGGAGCCACCTGGCACCCGGCTTTGGTCGTCTGCATTGAGTACATTTCCGAACGCGGAGTTCTCATTAGAGGCGCCCATAGCAAACTCATCGCAGTTCTGGCGGCCAATGATGATAACGTCCTCATCGAGCATCCGCTGCACGGCGGAGGCCGTGTAAAGGGACTTAAAACCGTTCAGGATCTTGCTGGAGGCTTGCAGGCTGTGGCCCTTGTAAGCGAGCACGTCTTTAATGCCCACTACCATGCCTGCCAGTTTACCGGCAGTGCCATCGGCAAGTTTTTTATCCACTGCGTCGGCCTGGGCCAGCGCCTCTTCTTCAAAAACCTCCAGGAAGGCGTTCAAGTGGGCCTTCTCCTTTATGTTGCGGAGGTACTGCTCTACCAGTTGCCTGCACGAAACGCGGCCGCTGCCTATGTCCGTGCGGATGTCACGTAGCGAATTATACTGTCTCAACCTTTAGGGGACTTAGGATCGTCTTAGATAGATTGGTCTGGATCAAGTTTTCCGTTTGGCCTATTCCATCATACCAGCAAGCCTTCCGGAAGGATTGGACTATAGCGGAACTGCTGAGCCTGGCCAAACAACTAAAGGGTAGTGATCACAGCCATCATAGCTTCTGCCAATAGCTTGCTCAGAAACTAAAAGAAGCATGAGGAAGTATAAACTACCTTAGTAAGGGAAACTTATAAGCAGGGGTTATTTTGTCGTGCTGCTGTCGTCCTTTACCGAATTCTCGATATCGCTCTTTATTTCTTTGGTAGCGTCTTTAAACTCGCGAATGCCACGGCCAAGGCCTCTTGCCAGCTCAGGAATGCGTTTCGCACCAAAAAGCAATAAAATGACAAACAGGATAAGAACTACCTCTGTACCGCCCAGACCTCCGATGAATAACAAAATGTTGGTGATACCCATATTTTTAGATATTTAAGTTGTGCTACAAAATTAGGGTTTATATTTTAAATAAACCCACATCAGGTGGGATAAGTTTAAAACGTACCTGCAAAGTATAAATTACTTCATTTTCCGAAAACCACCTCGTAAACTACCTGTTATTTCTTTAGTCAGCTTTTTAGTCTTTCCGTATTTGGGATAGCAAACTTTCTTTTTGTCCCAAGAATGGAAAGTATATTTTGCGGCCGTTGTTTAACTTATTGGCCTTTAAATGGTTATGTTTTTAAGATTTTTTGGCAAGGGTGTTGTATAAGCGCAAATGCCTGAGCTGCCCTGCCGGCAGTTGGCTTAGCAGAGAAGCTGCTAAGTTTTTTACTCTCTGTTTGCAACTATATTGCATTTAAGTGTGTTTCATGAATAAAGCAACGACTTTCTGAAACCTTTATCTTAAATAGCTGTATAGCTATACAAAAATGCTTAAGTAATAAGTTGTTTTAGCTACAATGTTGCATCTTTGAGGATCAGGTTGTAACTTAGTGTCAAGAAGTCTCAGCAGTTCTGCAACTGCTTATAGATATAAATATTAAGTTTGTTTTCATAGCTTGGAAAGGCACCCTGCACTGTGGGGTGTTTTTTTATTTACACAGAGCTGTTTGTCTCTAAAAACAACGGCCTTTAGTTATTTTACAGTGGTTTTGCCTGGGGGAGGCAAAACTAACGAGAAAGCCACAGGTAATACTGTGGCTTTCTTCATTATAGGACTTTTATACTTTCTTAGGGCTTCGCAATCCAGCCCTCGGGGTCCATGTTGGAGCTGTTTTTCCAAATCTGGAACTGAAGCTCAGTGGTGCCATCGCTGTTGGTGTATACCGTGCCGATAGGGTCTTTCAGTTTCACATCCTGACCTGGTTTTACGCTTACTGTCTTTAGCTTGGCGTACACTGTAAAGTACTCGCCGTGCTGCACCATCACGATGTTGTTCATGCCGGGCACGCTGGCTACGGTCAATACCTTTCCTTCAAAAATGGCACGGGCCGTGGCACCTTGCGCTGTCTGGATGTCTACACCCCGGTTTTCTACCACCACGCCTTTCAGCACCGGGTGGTTGTGGCGGCCAAATTTCTGCGATACAAATCCCCGCTCCACAGGCCAGGCTAACCTGCCCCTGTTGCCGGCAAACGAGGAAGAGATTAGGGCTGCCTCCGGGGTAAGGGTAACCTTGTTGGGGCTGCCGCTGGTTTCTTTGCCTGCCTCACGGGCAGCGCGGGCGGCTCTGGCGATCTCCTCGCGCACAATGTCGGCAATCAGGTTATCGAGCTTCTTAACGGCTTGCTGTCGCTCCGCTACTTCTTTCTTCAATTGGCTCTCCTGCTGACTCAGGCGCGAAATCATGGTATTCTGCTGTTGCTGCAGGCCTTTCAGGTTCTTGCTCTCAGACAGGTGCTGGCTCAGCAGGCTTTTCTTCTGCTCCCGCTTGGAGGCAAGCACCTCCAACTGTCCGTTCAAAGCAGCCTGCACCTTGCTGATTAGCTCCACCTGCTTCTTGCGTGATTCAGAGTACTGCTGCAGGTAGCGCAGGCGCCTGGCAAACTGGTTAAAGGAGTCGGAGGCGAACAGGAACATGAGTTTGTTATAGCTGTTGGCGGTTTTGGAGGCGGCGTACACCATGGTGGCATATTCCTCCTTTAGCTTCTGCAAATCGTTCTGCAGGGCGCCCACTATGCCCTCAGTTTCCTGCACATCAGACTCCAGCAGGCTTAGCTCGCGGGAGATGTTCTCTATCACGCCCTGCTGCACCACAATCTTCTCCTTGATAGCGTTCAGCTGGCCAATAGAAGCCTGTTTCTGCTTGGCGGTTTGCTGCAGAATGCGGTTAGCTTCTTTTATGCGGTTGAGGTTTTCCTTTTTTTCCTTCTCCAACTGTGCCTTGGACTTCGCTTTTTGGGCGTACGTAACCAGCGGCAGGCTCAGCAGAAGCAGTAAAAGGGTGAATCTGTAAAGGGCCTTCATCAAAACGTATCGTTCTTCTACTCTTAGCCTACAAATATGGTAAATCTAAAACGGAAGAACCAACCGGCCTGAAATTAAATTAAAAGGTGAGGCGTGTGTAGTCGGTGGGTACGGCAAACGGAAAGGTCAGCGGCTCCTCGGAAACCGTGATACGGCTGTGTTTCAGCGTGAAATCCGATACCTGGCCTTTCTGCAGTACCTGGGCCACCAACTCATGGGCAAAGGGAACCTGTCCAATCGGGGCAAAGCTGTTATACTTTACTGTGATGGTATTGCCCGTGTTCCTGTCAAGCGCATTGAGCTGCTGCAGCTTGTTGTTCAGGCTGCTGATGAAGTAGTCGAGCGTGAGGTTCTGGCGCTGCTGCTGTATGTGGTGGCTGTTGTCCCGGGCCATTACTTTCTCAGAGCCCAGGGTTTGGTAGTTGCCCAGAAGTATGGCCTGCAGCACATCGTAGCTCACATCCACCTGCAGCTTGCTGCGCAGGAAGCGATAGTCTGTTGCGGCATACTCTTTCTTGAGGCGGTTCATAAAGTACACTGAGTCCTGCGTGAGCATTAACCTGGCGGCCTCTATTCCCAATCCGGGAAGAACCGACATCCAGATGACACTGTCCTTCTGCATCCTGATGCTGACGCCGGAGGAGAGGTTGTCGTTGTTGTCGTTCAGGGTTATCTGCGCCTTGCTGCTGAGGAAGGCGAAGTCGAGGTTGTCTACTTTAACGGCACCAACGGTGGTAGTGGCGGCAGAGGCGGAGGTAGGTACAGTATCTTTCTTACAGCTTGCCAACAGCAGCAGGCTGCACAGGAAAAGCATGAAATGCTTATTCATACAATTTTTTCTCTTTTATCTTTCTATCGATAAAGGCGGAGGCTTCGCCTTTAAGCTTGGCTTTTTGCCACTGACTTACGGCTTCTTCTTTCTTGCCCAGCTTGTACAGCACATCACCGTAATGCTCCACAATGGTGGCGTCATCCGAAATGGCCACGGCTTGCTCCAGGTACTTGCGGGCATCGGTGTAATTGCCGAGTTTATAGAGTACCCAGGCATAAGTATCCAGGTAAGTGGGATTAGTGGGGTGCTGCTTCACCAGTCGCTCTGACATTTCCCTGGCCTTCTCAAGCTTCTCGCCCCGAACCGACAGGAAATAGCTGTAGTTGTTGAGCACGTGCTCGTTGTTGGTGTCCTGGGCTAGCACGGCCTCATAAGCAGCGTCCGATTTGGCATACTCTTTCAGAAAGTTGTAGCCATCTCCCAGCTGCATGTTAAACTGCATCACCAGTTCCGGCTCGCTCACAGAGAGGCGTTTTCCATACTCCAGTGCCTTCACGGCCTTCTCATAATTTTTTTCGATCAGGTGGCCGGTGCCGCTGTAGAACCAGAAAACGGCCTGGTTCGGGAACAGCTCCAGGGCCTGCTCGGCATGTTTCACCATAGCGGCAGGTTCTTCCAGCTCGGCATCCAGCAGCACAATCTGCTGCCAGATTTTAAAGTGCGAGTCATCCAGCTTCACGGCTTTCAGGTAATTGTCGCGGGCGATCTGCTTTTTACCCACGATGGTTTGCAGATCGGCGGCAACGGCGTAAGCTTTGGCTTCCTCTGGGTGCTTTTCAATCGTCAGGTCTACCAGCTCCAGGGCCACGGCCTCTATCTGCGGGTTGGGCAGCTGGCGGATAAAGTCTACCAGAATGCGCACTTTGGTGTCGATGTCCAGCTCAGCGCTGGAAAAGGCCTGCTTTACCTGGCGCTCCGATTCTTCCGGGTTGCCTTTCTGGCGGTACAGGTCGGAGAGCATGAGGTGGGCAAAGGCGTTGCCAGGCTCCAGGCGCAGGGCCCGGTTCAGCGTGTTCACGGCATCGTCGGTGCGGCGAGCGGCGTTGTAGAGCTCTGCCTGTGCCAGAAAGTAGCGTATCTCGTTAGGATAGGCCTTCAAAAGCTTCTCGCCCTCGGCAATGGCCTTGTCCACGTTCTTCTGGCGCAAGTATATCTGCTGGCGGTTTACCAGCAGCTGCTCCATCTCCCCGAATTCCTTCTCGATGCGGTCGTAGGTCTTCAGCGCATCCTCATACCTGGACTGCGACAAGTATAAATCGGCCAGGTTGAAGAGGTACTCGTTGGAATTAGGCACGTTGGCCAGCAGGTCGTTGAAGGCCTGGGCAGCGGAATCGTACTGTTGCTGCTCGGTGTGGAGCTGGGCAAGTAACAGGTAATAATAGGCGTTTGATTTCTCCAGCTTCACGGCTGCCTGCGCAAAAGGCATGGCCAGCTTGGCCTGCCCCATCTGCAGGTATGTTTCGCCGATCTTGTAGTTCAGGGCGGCGTTGTTGGGGGTAATGGTGTAGGCTTTTTGAAAAAGCTGGAGGGCTTGTTGATAGTCCTCCAGCACAAAATATTTCATCCCATCCAGAAACATCGCCTCGCTTATCTGCTTGTCGCGCTCGCTCAGCACCTGTACTGGCGGTGCAGGGGCCTCCTGTGCAGCTTTGGCCTTCTTCTTTTTAGACGATTGCGCCGCGCTCTCGCCTGTAGCTAGCAAGGCCAGGCAGCAGGTGGCAAGTATAAAGTTTCTGAATGTATTCATGTGTTACTCCGCAAGTGTATTGTAGTCGCCGAGGCTCAGGTCGGACGGACGCCCCTCATACACAACATAGTTGCCGAGCATAGAGTTTGCAACATTGCCATTTTTGAGGGTGGTGTTCTCCTGGATGATGGAGTTGCTCACCACGGAGTTCACGATGTTTGTACCGTTGCCTACCGACACATGCGGACCGATTACCGAGTTGGTAATTTGGGCGTTTTCGCCAATGTATACAGGCGGGATAATCACTGCGTTCTCCAGTTTTGCCGACGAGGCCACCAGGCCTTCCTCATCCTTTATATACTCTAAATAGCGTTGATTAGTATAAACAGTTGCGTTTTTATTTCCGCAGTCGAGCCACTCTGAGATAACGGCAGGTATAAACCTAGTGCCCTTGTTCTTCATGTTCTCCAGGGCGTTGGTCAGCTGGAACTCGCCTTTGTCCTTGATGTTGTTGTCGAGCAGGTACTGCAGCTCATCACGCAGGTAGGCGCCGTCGCGGAAGTAGTAAATACCGATAATGGCCAGGTCAGACACAAAGTGCTCGGGCTTCTCCACAAAGTCGGTAATCTCGTTCTGCTCGTTCAGTTTGATAACACCGAACGGGCGCGGGTCCTCCACGCGCTGCACCCAGATGGTACCGTCGGCGTTGGTGTCGAGCTGGAAGTCAGCTTTGAAAAGCGTGTCGGCGAAGGCCACCACCACTTTGCCCTCCAGTGCTTCTTTGGCGCAAAGTATGGCATGGGCGGTGCCCAGTGCTTCCTCCTGGTAATGGATGCTTCCCTTCGCCCCGATCTGGGTAGCGATTTCCTTCAGGTCGTTCTCCACTTGCTCTCCGAAGTGCCCAATAATGAAGGCCACCTCCTCGATAGGCTCGTGGCATACTTTGGCGATATCCTCTACCAGGCGCTGCACGATCGGTTTGCCCGCGATAGGGATAAGCGGTTTCGGAACTGTAAGTGTGTGTGGGCGCATGCGCTTGCCCATCCCGGCCATCGGTATAATAATCCTCATAGCTGTTTTTTGTATCTGGTTTTTATAGTTGATCCACAGCCCTTTGCTGCAGTTATTAGGTGTTCGTTATTCGTTGCTAGTTATTCGTTGTCCGTTGTTCGTTAACCGGATTTATAACTTGTGCGCGATTAACGAGCAACGATTATCAAACAACGGCTTACTTAACTCCCGTGCTGCCGTAGCCGCCGGCGCCGCGCTCGGTGTCGGTCAGGGTTTCGGCTTGCCGCCACTCCACGCGCTCATACTTGGCCACGATCATCTGGGCAATGCGCTCTCCGTCTTCCACCACAAAGTCCTGGTTCGAGAGGTTTACGAGCAGCACTTTAACCTCGCCCCGGTAATCGGCATCTATGGTGCCCGGGCTGTTCACGATGGAGATACCGTGTTTGTAGGCCAGGCCGCTTCTCGGGCGGATCTGCGCCTCGTGCCCCTCCGGCAGCTCGATGAAGAGGCCTGTTGGGATGAGCGCGCGCTGTAGTGGCTTCAACGTAACAGGGGCTTCCAGGTTTGCCCGTAAATCCATACCGGCGGAGTGTATGGTTTGGTAGCCCGGCAACGCATGCTTGGATTGGTTTATGACGTTAACGGGTAGGTTCTTGTTGTTCATCATTCTTAAATATACACTTTAAATTTTAAGGAAGCGGGAGCGCTCCCGCAGCCATACTATCAGCAGGAAGGCCGCGCAAATACCCAGGTGGTAGGCGTGCCGCAGCCAGAAGTCCTCAATCTCAACCCCCAGGGCCAGCCATACCAGCCCCACCGCCAGCAGCACGTAGGCCATGATGGTTTTTGTAGGGTACGGGATGGGGTAGTGGCGCTGCCCCAGCACATAGCTAACGGCGGCCATACTTGCGTAGCAGATCAGCGTGGCGATGGCAGAGCCCATGTAGCCAAGTACAGGTATGAGCAAGAGGTTAAAAAGTATGGTCACAGCCGCGCCGCCGAAGCTGATGTAGGTGCCATACTTTGTCTTGTCGGTCAGCTTGAACCACACCGACAGGTTGTAGTACACGCCCAGAAACAGGTTGGCCAGCAGCAGCACCGGCACTACCATGATGCCCTCGCGGTAAGCCGCGCTGCGCAGGAAAAGCGCAAAATCCTCCAGGTTGGCCGAGATGAAGAGGAAGATGAAGGCGCAGGCAATCACAAACCACTTCATGATGAGGGCAAAGGTCTGCGGGGAGTTTTTGTCCTGGGCCTGGGAGAAGAAGAACGGCTCGGCGGCATATCGGAAGGCCTGTATGGCCAGCGTCATGAAGATGGAGAGCTTGTAGCAGGCACTGTAGATACCCACCACGGCCTCGTTGCTGTGCTGCGGGTAAAAGCCCTCGGGCAGCCACTCCTCCAACAGGATACGGTCTATCACCTCGTTCACCATGCCGGCCATGCCCATAAACAGCAGCGGGTAGGCGTACACCAGCATCGGGTGCAGCAGCTTTTTGTTCAGCTCGAACCGGAAGATGCTGAACTCACGCCACAGCATGGGGATGAGCAGCGCGTTGGCCACCAGGTTAATCAGGAAAATGTAGCCGATGCCAAAGTCTGGGTCGTAAACTTGCGACACCAGCGGCTGCAGCCCCTGCAGGTACTGCCCCTCGTAGATGTTGCGGCAGATGACTAAAAAGAACAGGTTGGCGCCTACCGTGATAAGGATGTTTGCCAGCTTGATAGAGGCGAACTTGACCGCCTTGTTCTGCAGCCGGAGCCAGGCAAAGGGAATGGCCACGATGGCATCGATGGCCAATATGAGCGCCAGCCAGATAATGTAATTTTGCTCCTGCGGCGTGTAGCCCTTGTAGTCGGCAATGGCGCCGGAGGCAAGTATAAGGATGGCCGTAAACACAGCGCTGGAGCTGATGATGAGGCTGAACACCTGCCTGTAAAGCTTTTTCTGGTCTGCGTCGGGCTTGTTGGCAAACCGGAAGAAGGCGGTCTCCATGCCATACGTGTAGAGTATGTTAAAGAAGCCCACAAAGGCATACAGGTACGACACCACGCCATACTCCGCCGGCAGGAACACCGAGGTGTAGACGGGAACCAGCAGGTAATTTAAGGCTCTGCCAACGATACTGCTTAAACCGTAGGCAGCAGTTTGCCCGACCAATTTCTTGGCTATACTCATGCTATCTGTTTCGGGGCCGGGTAGGGGCTTATACTTAGTTTCCGGTGAAGTTGGCCTTGCGCTTCTCTATAAAGGCGCTGGTGCCTTCCACAAAATCCTCGGAGGTGCAGCAGCGCGCAAAGGCGTTGGCCTCTGTCTGGTAGCCGTCCTCGTCGTTGTTGAACACGGCGTTTACGCACTCTATCACCAGCCCAACGGCCAGCGGCGCCTTGCTCAAAATCTTCTCCATAATCTCGGTGCACCTGGTCATCAGCTGCTCCTGTGGCACCACGTGGTTTACCAGGCCGAGCTGCAGTGCCTCCTGCGCATTTATCATGTCTGCGGTCATCATCAGCTCCATGGCCTTGCCTTTGCCTATCAGCTGGGTCAGGCGCTGGGTGCCGCCGTAGCCCGGTATCAGGCCCAGGTTTACTTCCGGCTGCCCAAAGCGGGCATTTTCGGCGGCCACACGGATGTGGCAGGCCATGGCCAGCTCGCAGCCACCCCCCAGGGCAAAGCCGTTTACAGCGGCAATCACGGGTTTGTTGCTGCGCTCTATCATGGCAAAAACCTCCTGCCCACGCTCGGCAAAGCTTCGGGCGGTTACCTCGCTCAGCTCAGCAATTTCGGTTATATCGGCGCCCGCCACGAACGCTTTAGGGCCGGCTCCGGTTATAATGGCTCCTTTAATGCTGGCGTCGTCATACACCTGCTGCATCGCGTTCCGGATTTCCCGGATGGTCTCGATGTTGAGCGCGTTCATTTTGTCGGCGCGGTTAATGGTGATGAAGAGTATGCCATTTTGCTGGTCAAGCACTAGGTTTTCGTATATTGCCATAATTGTGGTTTTCAATTCTTAACAGAATCTTTTTTCTTTGCCACAAATATAAGGATTTAGTTCAATCGGGAACAGCCGTGTCCCTGGATGTCCGTCGGGGCGCGTTTTAGCCACGTCACTGTGCGCTGTTCTGCTGCCCCTGTTGTTTTGCCATTTCAGTGTATTGTTCATCATGCTTTTTTCTTCTAGCCGCCTCTTCACAGTTATTTTTACCCTTGTACTTTCCTTGCTCTCCCTGGGTGCGGTAGCCCAAAGGGCGGAGGTGATGCCGCTTTCCACTAAACGGCCTGCGTTTATACTTCCTCCTGCCGGTACATCGCCTTTCGTTATACCTCCGGTAGCCAAATATCCCGTCGCGGTAGTGCCTGTCGTGGCGCCAACGGAGCCTAACATCTGGGATTTTGGCGGGATTGGCACTGTCAACTTCAGCCAGGTAAGCCTTTCCAACTGGGCTGCGGGCGGCCAGAACACGGTATCTGTGCTGGGCAACGCCAACCTGTATGCCAACTACGTTCAGGGCAAGCACACCTGGAACAACTCCGTAGACCTGACCTACGGCCTGGTGAAACTGGAGGGCAAGCGCGTGCAGAAGAGCGATGACCGGATGGACCTTAACCTCAAGTATGGCTTCCGCGCCTCCAAGCGCTGGTTTTATACCGGGCAGCTGAACATCAAAACGCAGCTTACCCCAACTTATACTATTACCCGCGACACGCTGCGGTCGGGTTTTTTCTCGCCGGCATCCATACTGGCCTCTCTGGGTATGGACTACAAGCCAAACGACAAGCTGTCGGTGTTTATTTCGCCGTTTACGGGCAAGATGACCGTGGTAAAGGAGCAGCGGCTGGCGGATAAAGGCATGTTCGGTGTGGAGCCTGCCCGGAAAGATGCCGAGGGAAACATTATCCCCGGCACCGGCAAGCGCATCCGGAGGGAGTTTGGTGGTTACGTGAACGTCCGCTACAAGAACGAGGTTCTCAAGAACATCACCCTGCAATCCAAGCTGGACATGTTCTCCAACTATCTGCGCTCTCCGGAGAATGTAGACATCAACTGGGAGAACCTGGTAAACTTTAAGGTCAACAAGGTGGTGTCGGCAAGCTTGTTTGCGCACATCATCTACGACGACGACACGAAAATTGACGTGGACCGCGATGGCGATGATAAAGTTGACGGTCGCGGCCCGCGCCTGCAGCTAAAGCAGACGCTGGGTATTGGCATCTCCTACAAATTTAAATAAACGGAATTTTCTTTTACAGCTATACGTTAAACTGAAATTGTATACTTTTAGGCAATGTTTACGTTGTATACACAGAACATTAGCAAGCTGTTATGAAGAAACTAATCCCTTTGCTGTTTTTCCTTGGATTTGTACTTTTTGTGTCTGAGTCCAAAGCACAATCATCCCTGAGCAGTGACAGCGGGAAAGACGAATATTGGGGTACTGCCAAGGCCGAAACCAAGGGAGCCTCTACGGATGCCGTTGGTCGCCGCGCCAGTGGCCTGGATACACGCTACAATACCTATGAGACAGATACCCGCTCCAGCTTTGCCAAGCGAAAAATCGCCAACAGCAAGCGCATGAAGGCCATTTTGAAGAAAGAAGACAAAATGATGAAAAAGCGCAAGCAGGACAGGAACAGGCTCAAGCGCATGGGCTTGCTGAAAGGCCCCAGCAATTAATACCACAAAAGCTACACAGCAAGTATAAGTACAGCAAGTATAAGTACAGCAAGTATAAGTACAGCAAGTATAAGTATAAAAGGGCTGCCCGAAAGGGTGGCCCTTTCTTATTTAATGCAGACTGCCATACTTTAGACCTCTGCGACCTAGCCCTGTAAAGTATAAAACCAGCTACCTCTGCAAAGTATAAAAGCGGTGCTTCCTTCAGTGGGAGATGGGGACGAAAACGCCTGGAAAGTATAAAGTTTAGCTATACCATAAGCGGTCTTCGTTTATACTTTATACTGCCACTCATACTTTTATAATTGTCGCGTAACCTAACAGGCCTTCGACCGAAGCGGCTTGCCAGGGCATTCGGGGTGCTACTTATAGTATAGAGGAGATTTATACTTTGGCGTAAAAGCAAAACAGCCCCGGCTACATCAGGTTGCCGGGGCTGTTTTTATACTTTAGAGCGCTGCTATACTTACAGCGTACGCTTCACTTCTTTCTCCACGTAGGCTTCAATCACGTCACCCACCTGAATGTCGTTGTATCCTCTCAGGCTGATACCGCACTCGTAGCCTTGTCTTACCTCAGCCACGTCGTCTTTGAAGCGCTTCAGGGCCAGTATCTCGCCATCGTGGACCACGATGCCGTCGCGTACCAGGCGTACCTTCGCGTTTCGCTGAATGGTACCGTCTGTCACCATACAGCCGGCGATAGTACCCACCTTGCTGATACGGAACACCTCACGTACTTCTACGTTGCCAGTGATTTCCTCCTTCAGGGTAGGGGCAAGCATACCTTCCATGGCATCCTTCACTTCGTTAATTGCGTCGTAGATGATAGAGTACAGGCGCACGTCAATCTGCTCCTGCTCTGCCAGCCTGCGGGCGTTGGCCGAAGGACGAACCTGGAAGCCGATGATGATAGCATCCGAAGCCGAGGCAAGCAGTACGTCAGACTCGGAGATGGCACCCACCCCTTTGCCGATGATGTTTACCTGTACCTCATTTGTAGAAAGCTTCAGCAGGGAATCCGAAAGGGCCTCTACCGAGCCGTCCACGTCACCTTTCACGATTACGTTCAGTTCCTTAAAGGTTCCGATGGCCAGTCGACGACCAATCTCATCCAGCGTGATGTGCTTACGGGTACGCAGGCTTTGCTCGCGCTGAACCTGAGAACGGTTGGAGGCAATTTCGCGGGCCTCACGCTCAGAGTCCATCACCAGGAACTTGTCACCGGCCTGCGGCGCACCGTCCAGGCCAAGCAACTGCACCGGCGTAGATGGGCCTGCCTCTTTCATTTTGCGGCCACGGTGGTCGGTCATCGCCTTTACTCTACCGTAGTGCGAGCCAGCCAGCACCACGTCTCCTATTTTCAGGGTACCGGTTTGCACCAGCATCGTGGCTACGTAGCCACGGCCCTTGTCAAGAGAGGCCTCAATCACGGTACCTACTGCCTGGCGGTTCGGGTTAGCTTTCAGCTCCAGTAATTCAGCCTCCAGCAATACTTTCTCCAGCAGGTCAGGTATACCTAAACCAGTTTTCGCGGATACTTCCTGCGACTGGTACTTGCCACCCCACTCTTCCACCAGAATGTTCAGCTGAGCAAGCTCCTCACGAACTTTGTCCGGGTTGGCAGTAGGCTTATCAATTTTGTTCAGCGCAATAATAATCGGCACGCCGGCCGCCTGCGCGTGGTTTATCGCTTCTTTTGTCTGCGGCATCACCGAGTCGTCGGCAGCTACCACAATAATAACAACGTCCGTAATCTTGGCACCACGGGCACGCATCGCGGTAAAGGCCTCGTGACCAGGCGTATCGAGGAACGTAACTGTTTTTCCGCTCTCGGTTTTCACCTTGTAGGCACCGATGTGCTGCGTAATACCGCCGGCCTCGCCAGCTGTTACGTTTGCGTTACGGATGTAGTCAAGCAAAGAGGTTTTACCGTGGTCAACGTGGCCCATAATGGTCACGATTGGCGCACGCTCTTCCAGGTCCTCATCGTTTTCTTCCGCCATTTCCTCCAGGGCCTGCTCTTCCTCAGTAGTGATAAACTCTACAGAGTAGCCAAACTCATCGGCAATGATGGTAATCGCTTCCGCATCCAGGCGCTGGTTAATCGAAACGAACATACCCAGCTGCATACACACCTTGATAACGTCGTTTACGCTCACGTCCATCAGGGCGGCCAGGTCGTTGGCTGACACGAATTCGGTTACGCGCAGTGTCTTAGACTCTGCCTGCTCCTGCATGCGGCGCTCTTCCGTGGCGTCGGCAATGGCCGAACGCTTCTCACGGCGATACTTGGCGCGGTTTCCGCCTGGGCCTCTACCACCGCTCAACTTGGCAAGGGTAGCCTTAATTTGCTCCTGGATTTCCTTATCCGAAACCTCCGTCTTCTCAGGTCTGACAGGCTTGCCTCTGCCGCCTGGCTTGCCTGGGCCTCCCGGGCGTGGGCCACGGTGGTCTGGTCGGCCGCCATGCTGCTGCGCAGGCTGAATAGGGCGGTTCGGGCCCTGTCCTGGTCCGTGCTGCCCTTGCCCCGCTGCGGGTTGCTGGCCACCCTCGGTAGCCACCATAATGCGCTTGCGCTTCTTCTTCTTGCCCTTGCGGTCATCGGAAGAGGCAACAGGCTTGGCGCCTTTTCTGCGCGACTCTACTGGCAATTCGATCTTGCCAAGTACAGTTAGACCCTTTAACTGGTCTGCTTTTGCTGTAATCGTTTCTATATCTTCTTTTGTTTCTGTGCCTTTGTTAGCCTCTGCAGGTGCGGCCGGTTGCTGTGGCGCCTTCTCTGCTACTGGCTCTTTAGGTGCTGGCGCCGGCGCCGGGGCTGCCGGTTTTTCGGCAACTGGCTCAGGCTGCGGCGCAGGCGCTTCTGGCTGAGGCTTGGCAGGCACCTCAGGGGCAGTCACGGCCGGTGCAGCAGGGGCTACTGGCTCCTGCTGTTTTGCAGGTGCCTCCGGTTTCGGGGCTTCCGCTACCGGTTGGGCAGGGGCCTCGGCCTTAGGTGCCTCCGGAACTGGTACGGGGGCAGGAGCTGGTTTTTCCTCCACCGTTGGTGCCTCTGGTTTTGGCTCCGGTTGCTTTGGTATCGGTCTGCCCTTGGCGTCCAGGTCTATCTTGCCAAGTACCTTTATACCTGGAAGTTTAGATGCAGGTTCTGCGGCAGGCTCTTCTTTTTTAGGTGCCGCCGGTGCCTCAGGCAATTTGGCGTTCTTGATCAGGATTTCCTGCTCCGGCTCGCTTGCCTTCTTTGGCTCGTGCACAGGCTCCGACTCAATAACCTGGTTCGTTTGCGGCTTTTTGCCAATATGGATTTCCTCTGCTTCCAGCTTGTCTTGCATGGACGCAGCAAACTCCTTAGCCAGCATACTGAACTGCTCTGCCGTGATTTTGGTGGTAGGCTTGTTTTCCACCTCAAATCCTTTAGCAGAGAGGTAATCCACAATGGTGGATGTACCAATGTTTAAAGTAGTCGCAACCTGTTTAAGCCTCCTTGTTTTTTCTTCTGCCATTTTGTTCTATATGCTGTCTAAGTTATTCGTATTTAAAGTATAGTTGCCTTATTTCTAAGGTATAAGCTGTGCCCCGGGCCAAGTATGTTTCAAAATTAGCGCAACGGAGCACAACTCACAACTATTGATTGTCTTCTTCTTCCAACTCTTCGCGGAGGATGGAGAGCACATCGTCGATGGTTTCCTCCTCCAGCTCAGTGCGGCGCAGCAGGTCCTCCTTCGTGATGGCCAGCACACTCTTAGCGGTGTCTAAGCCAATGCGGCGGAGTTCTGCTATCACCCAATCCTCGATCTCGTCGGAGAATTCCTCCAGGCTGATATCCTCCTCGTAGGTCTCCGACTCACGGAACACGTCGATCTCCATGTCCACCAGGCGGCTGGCCAGCTTGATGTTCTGACCGCCCTTGCCGATAGCCAGGGATACCTGGTCCGGCTTCAGGAACACAGATACGCGTCTGTTCTCCTCGTCGATCTTCATGCTGCTGATCTTAGCCGGGCTAAGGGCACGCTGAATGTACAGCTCCAGGTTCTCTGTGTAGTTGATCACGTCGATGTTCTCGTTCTCCAGCTCGCGCACGATGCTGTGAATACGGGAGCCCTTCATGCCCACGCAGGCGCCTACCGGGTCAATGCGGTCGTCAAACGACTCTACGGCTACCTTGGCGCGCTCGCCTGGCTCACGCACGATCTTCTTGATGGCGATCAGGCCATCGAAAATCTCCGGAACCTCGTTCTCGAACAGGCGCTCCAGGAAGGTAGGAGAGGTACGCGAAAGAATGATTTTCGGGTTTCCGTTCACAATCTCCACGCGCTGCACCACGGCTCTTACTACGTCGCCTTTGCGGTAACGGTCTTTCGGGATCTGCTCATTTTTAGGGATAAGCAGTTCGTTCTCCTCCTGGTCCAGCAGCAGCACCTCGCGGTTCCACACCTGGTATACTTCGCCGGAGATGATTTCACCCACCAGGTCCTTATACTTCTGGAAGAGCAGTTCCTTCTCCATGTCCTTGATGCGCTGGATCAGCGTCTGGCGGGCAGTGAGCACGGCGCGGCGGCCAAAGTCCTCCAGCTTCACCTCCTCCGATACTTCCTCGCCTACTTCAAAGTCCGGCTCAATCTTGCGTGCATCCGACAAGGCGATTTTATCATGGTCCCAGATATCCTCGGAGTTGTCGTCCACGATCTCGCGGTTACGCCAGATCTCCAGGTCTCCCTTCTCCACGTTGAGGATGATGTCGAAGTTCTCATCGGTGCCCCACTTCTTGCGGATCATGGTGCGGAATACATCTTCCAGGATGCGCATCATGGTCGGGCGGTCTATGTTCTTGAATTTCGCAAATTCGGCGAACGACTCGATCAGGACTGAACTGTTCATTATCTTATCATTTAAATGAGATTACAACATTTGCTTTTACAATGTCCCCGAAGGGTATCTGTACAGGCACATACGTTACCTTTTTTCCTTTTTGTTTTACTTCCTCCATCAGGTGAAGCCCGGTGTCGGTTACTTCCTCCAGCTTGCCGGTTTTCTCGGTGCCGTCCTGCAGCTTCACCTTCAGGCTGCGGCCCGTGTTGCGCTTAAACTGCTGCGGCTGCGTGAGCGGGAAATCCACGCCCGGTGAGCTTACCTCCAGCACATAGGCCAACTCCTCGCCATAGGCCTCGGCTATTTTGGCGTTGATGCGGCGGCTGATGGTGGCGCACTGGTCGATGGTAATGCCCTGCTCGCCATCGGCCAGCACCGTAATTTTGGGCCGGGCCGGGGAGTCCGACACCGCCACATCCACGATAAACAGGTCGCCCTCCGGCAGGCTCGCCTCGGCCATCTCTCTTATGTTCTTTGCGGTAAGTGCCATTGCAAACGGTTAAGAAATAAAGAAGGGGACTTCATGTCCCCTCAGCTCCTTGGAAATATTACTGCAAATTTACTACAAATTCATTATATACACAACAAATTATGTAGGGATGATATCTCCCAGGCGATTTTATTGCCGCATAGCAGGGGCAATAAGGGCTGGTGCTGGTATCCGGTGCCCGGCATATGCCGTAGACCTGACCTTCTTGCAGAACACGTGCAGGTGCGCTTTTAGTTCGCTTGCTGGTATGGTATACGAATTCCTGGCGCGAGCTTTCAGCTCGTGGCTTTGCATGAGGCCAGCTTTCAGCTGGCGAAAGTATAAGTATGGCTCTCGCAGGCTGAAAGCCTGTTGGCTAAATAACCACGAGCTGAAAGCTTGTGGCAGAGTTTATACTTGTGCCGTGGGCGCCGGCATACAAGCAGTCCGAAGGTAGCCGTTTAACGAAGTATACAGATATTCTGTAAGGCGGCTAGGAATACATAATCGCAGAATTTGTAAGTTTGCTCTTGTGGCGGGAACATTTAAAAATATACGCAGGCGGGTATGGCTCACCCTCAATACCCTCGTCGTGCTTTGGATGCTGGTGGGCGTGCTGTGCCTGCAGGTGCCGCCCAGCACGTTCTGGCCGGCCGGCTTTGTGGCCTTCTCGCTGCCGGGCGCGCTGGTGCTCAACTTCCTGTTCCTGATCTACTGGGTGCTGCGCCGCTCCTGGCTGCTGGTGCTTCCGCTGTCGGCCTTTATACTTGGCTGGAACTACTACGCCCGCCTGGTGGCCATCAACTTCGGCAAGGACGTACCCGAAGGCGCCAAGACGCTGCAGGTAATGAGCTTTAACGTGCATGTGTTTAACGCTTACGATAAGATTGTGAAGGGCGTGCCGCAGGTATCCACCGACATGATAGACTGGGTGGCCCAGCACCCGGCCGATGTGTTTTGCCTGCAGGAGTTCTACAGCCGCGTAAACTCTATAGAGTATAACAACTTCAAGCGCATCGGCGAGCGCTACGGCAGGTATAAGTTCGCCTCTACCTCGGTAGGAGATCGCGTCAAGGCAGATTTGGGCATTGTGATTTTCTCGAAGTACCCCATTGTGGAAGGGGGCACCATCCGCTTTGACAACACGCATAAGCGCAGCGCCAACCGTGCCGCCTGGGCCGACATCAACGTGAAAGGCGATACGGTGCGGGTGTATGCCGTGCACCTGCAGTCGATGAGCATCAAGGCGGAGGATATTGAGAACACCTACTCGGCCATCGGCAACGAGGAGAGCTTTAAGAAGGAGAGCCGCAACCTGGCGCGCCGCCTGCGGAACGGTTTCGTATCACGGGCAGCGCAGGTGCAGGAGTTGCTGGAGCATGTGCAGGCCTCACCCTATCCGGCCATTGTGTGCGGCGACTTTAACGATATCCCCTTCAGCTATACTTACAATGAGCTGGCAAAGGCATTGCAGAACTCCCACGAAAGAGCTGGCAATGGCGTAGGCGCCACGTACAACGGCCTGATCCCGTTCCTGCGCATCGACAACCAATTTTACAGCCAGGGCCTGGAGGCGTACAACTTCCAGACGCACTACGAGATGGGGCTTTCCGACCACTTCCCAATCTCAGCCACCTACGTGCTGCAGCCAAAGAGCGGGGAATAGCGTTAGGAGAAGGTGCGCAATATTTCGTAATTTTGGACCACCGTCGGCCCTAGCGCCGGTACCTGATAAAGTACGGCCCCTGCCGGGGAGCCTATACTTATAGAACTATGCAACAGAAACTGAACCTGTATAATACGCTTACGCGAAAGAAAGAGGAGTTTGAGCCGCTGCACGCCCCGTTTGTGGGGATGTATGTGTGTGGCCCGACGGTTTACGGGGAGCCCCACCTGGGCCATGCCCGCAGCGCCGTTACCTTCGATGTGCTGTACCGCTACCTGAAGTACCAGGGGTATAAAGTGCGCTACGTGCGCAACATCACCGATGTGGGCCACCTGGAGAACGATGCCGACGAGGGCGAGGACAAAATCCAGAAAAAGGCCAAGCTCGAGCACCTGGAGCCGATGGAGGTAGTGCAGCACTATACCAACATCTACCACCAGGAGATGGACAAGCTCAACATGCTGCAGCCCGACATCGAGCCGCGCGCCTCCGGCCACATCATCGAGCAGGTGCAGATGATACAGGAGATACTCGACAACGGCTACGCCTACGAGGTGAACGGCTCGGTATACTTCGATGTGCCGGCTTACAACAAGGAGCACAAGTATGGCAAACTATCGGGCCGCGTGATTGAGGACCTGATGGCCAACACCCGCGACACCGAGGGGCAGAGCGAGAAGCGCTCCCCGCTGGATTTTGCGCTCTGGAAGAAGGCATCGCCTACGCACATCATGCGCTGGCCTTCGCCGTGGAGCGAGGGATTCCCGGGCTGGCACCTGGAGTGCTCGGCCATGAGCCGCAAGTACCTGGGTACCACCTTCGATATCCATGGGGGCGGACTGGACCTGATGTTCCCTCACCACGAGTGCGAGATTGCGCAGAGCCAGGCTAGCCACAGCCACACCGATGCAGCCAAGTACTGGATCCATAACAACATGATCACAGTGAACGGGCAGAAGATGGGCAAGTCGCTGGGCAACTTCATCAATCTGAGCGAGCTCTTCAGCGGCAACCACGCGATGCTGGAGCAGGCCTACACGCCCATGACCATCCGCTTCTTTATACTTCAGGCGCACTACCGCAGCACGCTGGATTTCAGCAACGAGGCGCTGCAGGCGGCGCGCAAGGGCTATACCAAGCTCATGAACGGCCTGCGTGTGCTCAAGAAGTTGGAGTATACAGAGGAAACCGCCGAGACAGTGCCGGACGAGAAGCTGAACGAGGAACTGCAGAAACTGGCGCAGGAGTGCTTCCGCGGCCTGAACGACGACCTGAACACCGCCAGAACTATAGCGGCGCTGTTCAATCTGCTTAAGAAGATCAACAGCCTGTACTTAGGCCAGATCAACATGGGGCAACTCTCCAGAGGCACCTTCGATTTGATACGCGACACGTACCAGGAGCTGGTGCTGGATGTGCTGGGGCTGAAAGAGGAGTCGGTGGGCGATATGGAGGAGGTGCTGAACCTGGTGCTCTCGTTCTACAAAGAGGCCAAGGAGCAGAAAGCCTACGACAAGGTGGATGCCATCCGGGCGGAGCTCAAGCAGCACGGCATCGTAATCAAGGACATGAAAACAGGAATAGACTGGGCTTATGAAGAATAAACGGAACATGCTGGCACTGTTGCTTTGCGGAACCCTTTGCCTGACCGGCTGCGACTCTTCCGAAAAGGGGAGCACACAACAGGTGACAGCGGTGGAAGAGGAAGAAGCTGCCGCCATGGTGCAGGCACCTGACTTTAACGCCGACTCGGCTTATGCCTTTGTGGCCAAACAGGTGGCATTCGGGCCCCGCGTGCCCAACACGGCGCCGCACTACCAAACCGGCGAGTGGATTGTAGCCAGACTGAAAGAGTACGGCGCCCAGGTGCAGGAGCAGAAGTTCCAGATGAAGGCCTACGACGGCACCGTGCTGAACCTGCGCAACATCATCGCCTCCTATAACCCTGGTGCTGCCAACCGCATCCTGCTGGCCGCCCATTGGGATACCCGCCCCGTAGCCGACAAGGATGACACCGATACAGATAAACCCATAGAGGGCGCCAATGACGGAGGCAGCGGGGTAGGGGTGCTGCTGGAAATCGCCCGTACCATACAGCAGGCCCAGCAAAAGCCCGACGTGGGCGTGGACCTGATCTTCTTCGACGGGGAGGACTACGGCCAGCCGGACGATAGCCCGATGCCGTACGTGCAGGACTCCTGGTGCCTGGGCTCGCAGTACTGGAGCAAGAACAAGCATGTGGCCAACTACCGCGCCAAGTTTGGCATCCTGCTGGACATGGTGGGAGCAGAGAACGCCCGTTTCCCGCGCGAGGGCTACTCCAGGCAATTTGCCAACGAGGTGGTGAACAAAGTATGGAAGGCCGGAAACCGGATCGGTTACTCAGATTACTTTAAGTACCAGAACGCCCCGGCTATCACGGACGACCACTACTACGTCAACACCATCGGCAAAATCCGCATGATCGATATCGTGGAGCTGAACCCGAACGCCGGCAGCGGCGACATCTTTGGGCCCTACCACCATCGCCACACCGACACGATGGACAACATCAGCAAAAACACCCTGAAAGCCGTTGGGCAAACCGTGCTGCACGTGCTCTATAACGAATAGAGGGAGTTTTTGAGTTAAAGAGTTTAGGAGTTAGAGAGTTGGGGAATCCTGACAACGAATAACAAGTAACGAATAACTGGCTTATCCTTTAAGTATAAAAAAGCCCTTGCCTTATACTTTAGAAGGCAAGGGCTTTTTCTTTTTTGTTGTGGAAGGCAAGCTATACTTAGCGCACCAGCCCATCCTGCGCCATCCTGCCAACGGTGAGTTCGGCCAGGGTAACGGAGGCCTTGCGCAGGCTGGAGGGGCTGTGTGACGCACTTTGCGCTGACCATTGCAGTTGCTCGGTTCTTACATCGTAGAGGTTGGTTTCCAGGAAGTATGTTTTCTCCTCGGTGTAATACCCGGGGTCGTAGATGGTGGGGTACCAGTAGGTATAATATCCCCTGAACCTGCCATACCAGCCAAACCGCGTGATGGGTGTATAGCCGTAGCTGCCCGGTACGTAGCGGGTTTCAGTTTCCTCGTCCAGCAGGGCCACAGTCAGTATGGCATCATACTGCTGCTCCCGCACTTTATCCAGTATCTGGTTTACATCCGGCCCTCCCTTCTGCGACATGGTCGGCGGAAACATATCTATACTTTTAGCGCCCTGTATACCCCGCTGCTGCAGCTGCGCCTGCATATCGGTTTCCACCGTCTGCCGTGCCCGCACATTGTCCGTAATGGCCACCACCATTATTTTGTTATAGGCCTGACCGCCTCCCTCAGGATTTTTCCAGGTGCCTGTTATTTGCGTGGAGGGAGCACAGCCCGGTAAAACCAGGGTAAGCAGAAGTATAAATACAAGCAGGAAGTTATACTTCCAGGTTGTTGTTTTAATGTATAACTCCATCACTATTAAACTTTTATACTTATACTTTATAACGAGTGCAGGTCTTGTTTAGATGCTTGCCCGGCAAGGTGTAGTTATAGAGGAAGTTGTTTATATTTGAAGATAGTTTATACTTTTGCAGCGAGGCGAGGTATGTTGGTGTAACTGTGAAAGGAACTCTGATTGCTGTTTCGGGCACAACTTTTTCAGGCGGTTAAAGTATAGGTTTGGGCAAGCCATCCGGCCTGCGTCACCAAGAATAAGGTGCCTGCCATGCTATAGAAAACACCGCGGTTCAAAGCCTGCAAAGGCTTTGCCGCTCTGGTAGATGACCATAACGTGAGTATTAAGATTACCCATACTTAGTTCTACATTTTACATTCTACCCAAAAACTATCAAAACAAAATGAGTTACGAGAAAATCGTTTCGCTGCTTGGCTCCGATGCAGAGAACCTGCTGCAGTACCAGAGCCAGACCATTTCCAAAGAGCAGCTGCACGCACCCGGCCCCGACTTCGTGGACCGCGTCTTTGCGCAGTCCAACCGCTCGCCGCAGGTGCTGCGCAGCCTGCAGCAGCTGTTCAACGCGGGCCGCCTGGCTGGCACCGGCTACCTGTCCATCCTGCCCGTAGACCAGGGCATCGAGCACACCGCCGGCGCCTCTTTCGCCTCAAACCCCATTTACTTCGACCCGGAGAACATCATCAAACTGGCTTTAGAAGGCGGCTGCAACGCGGTGGCCACTACCTTTGGCAACCTGGCGATGATGTCGAGAAAGTATGCGCACAAGATTCCGTTTGTGGTGAAGATCAACCACAACGAGCTGATGACTTACCCCAACAAGTATGATCAGATCATGTTCGGCTCTGTGGATGAGGCCTGGAACCTGGGCGCGGCTGCCGTGGGCGCCACCATCTACTTTGGATCGGAGGAGTCTACGCGGCAGATTATGGAGGTGGCCGAGGCTTTTGAGCGGGCCCACGAGCTGGGGATGGCCACCATACTTTGGTGCTACACCCGCAACAATGCCTTCAAGAAAGACGGCGTGGACTACCATGTAGCCGCCGACCTGACAGGCCAGGCCAACCACCTGGGCGTCACCATCCAAGCCGATATCATCAAGCAGAAACTGCCCGAGAACAATGGCGGCTTCAAGGCCATCGGCTTCGGGAAAACGCACGAGAAAATGTACTCCGGGCTTACTACCGACAACCCTATCGACCTGACGCGCTACCAGGTGGCCAACTGCTACATGGGCCGCGCCGGCCTCATCAACTCCGGTGGCGAATCGAAGGGGGCCTCGGACTTGGCCGATGCCGTGCGCACGGCTGTCATTAACAAGCGGGCGGGCGGTATGGGGCTCATTTCTGGCCGTAAAGCTTTCCAGAAAGACATGAACGCCGGGGTGGAATTGCTGAATGCCATTCAGGACGTGTACCTGGCAAATGAGATTACACTGGCGTAATTTGTAGCAGAACTGCTGATTATTACATATTTTTGTGGCCTGCCTTTGCCAAACCCCCTGGGTGGCTGGGCAGGCCACTTTTTTGATTTTATACTTTAACTCAAAAGTATAGCCATAACTTTAAATGTGCGGAAGCACGCTGTATAACTATGATGCCTTGGTTTAAAAGAGCAGAAAAAGGAATCCATACGCCAACAGAGCAGAAGAAGGAGACACCGGACGGATTGTGGTACAAGTGCCCGAACTGCAAAACCGTGACCAGTATGGCCGAGCACCGCAAGAACCTGAACACCTGCGTGCAGTGCAGCCACCACGACCGCATCGGCTCCAAAGAATATTTTGCCATCCTGTTCGACGACAACGAGTTTGCCGAGCTGGACGAGAACCTGAGCTCTGGCGACCCGCTGGAGTTTGTGGACTCCAAGCCCTACCCGCAGCGCATTGCTTCCACGCAGAAGGCCACGGGCCTGAAAGATGCTGTGCGTACGGCCTATGGCAAGATCAATGGCCAGAACATCACCATCGCCTGTATGGATTTCGCGTTTATCGGGGGCTCTATGGGCTCGGTGGTAGGCGAGAAGATTGCCCGCGCCGTAGACCATGCCCGCAAAACTCGCACGCCTTTCCTGATGATTTCCAAGTCGGGTGGCGCGCGTATGATGGAGGCTGGTTTCTCGCTGATGCAGATGGCCAAGACCTCCGCTAAGCTGGCCCTGCTCTCCGAGGAGAAGCTGCCCTACATCTCTCTGCTGACAGACCCGACTACCGGGGGCGTGACAGCCTCTTACGCCATGCTGGGCGATTTTAACATTGCCGAGCCGGGCGCCCTGATTGGTTTTGCCGGTCCGCGCGTGATTAAGGAAACGATTGGCAAGGACCTGCCGAAAGGCTTCCAGAGCGCTGAGTTTGTGCTCGAGCACGGCTTCCTGGACTTTATCGTAGACCGCAAGCAACTGAAAAACCGCCTGAGCGAGCTACTGAGCATGGTATTGCTGCCAGAGGACGTTACAACCGCTCCGAAGGCTAAAAAATCCGCGAAGGCATCCTAAGCAGAAGTATAGCAAGTATAAATTATTATAAAACAGGAACCTGTTGGTGCTGCTCCGTCAGTGCTAACAGGTTTTTTTATAGGACCTTACGAAAGTATAATTTCTTCTAATATATTCGCACCGCAATATTTTAGCGGTCCGAAAGTACGATTTGGCACAGGACTTGCGTTTGCAGGTGAAAGAACATTATTAACTATTTCAATCAATCTACTTTAACAAACATTTACAGAAATTACTAAACCCGAATTACCATGAGATTTCTAAAACTATCCCTGAGCTCTATGCTCGCTGTTACCCTCCTGTTTACTTCTTGCAAGAGCACTGCTCCGGTGGCAGGTTCAGGTTCCACTACCCAGACAACCGAGAAGAAGGGTATGAGCAAAACGACGAAGGGCGGCCTTATTGGTGCCGGTGGTGGTGCCGTAATCGGTGGCCTGGTAGGCAGCAAGCTGGGTAACACGGCTGCAGGTGCTATTGTGGGTGCTGCTGTAGGTGGCGCTACGGGTGCCGTTATCGGCCGCAGAATGGACAAGCAGGCCGAGGAGCTGGAGAAAAGCATGGAAAACGCCAACGTGGAGCGCGTGGGCGAGGCCATCCGTGTGAACTTCGACTCAGGAATACTTTTCGCGGTGAACTCTGCCGAGTTGAGCGCCTCTGCCAAGCAGGATATTCAAAAGCTGGCTAAGACGCTGCAGGAATACCAGGGCACTGACGTGATTATCGAAGGGCACACCGACAACACCGGCTCTTACGAACTGAACCAGAAACTGTCGGAGCGCCGTGCGATGGCTGTGAAAAACTATGCCCAGAGCCTGGGTGTAGGCGCCAAGCGCCTGCAGGCCAAAGGTTACAGCTACGACCAGCCTATCGCTGATAACAGCACCGTGGAGGGCCGTCAGCAAAACCGCCGTGTGGAGATCATCATTGTGGCTAACGAAGAGCTGAAGAAAGCTGCCGAGAGCGGCCAGATCGACTAAACATCATCTCCATTTTAAAGTTTGAAAGTATAGTGCCTGCTTCCTGTAAGGGAGGCGGGCACTTGTTTTTTATACCTACGGGAGCTGCCAGCGCCATCTGTAAAACTCAGTAGAAGTATAGCCGTTATAGGAGATATACCCGGTACAGCAGTCTGCTGTAGGCCCTGTGGCTAGAGGCAGAATGGATTTGGAGCTGATGAAACTTTTTCAGCAGATGTTTACATAACATTTTAGGTATATAGTGAGTAAAAGGCTCAGGATTATGGATTATCCTGATTCAACTTAAAGAATGAATTATGAAGAATTTTAGAATTAGTCTTTCTATACTCGCCGTCATCGCCATGTTATTTACCTCGTGTGCTTCCAGCCGTGAGGGTGGCGGCATGAGCAGAACCGCCAAGGGCGGCGTAATTGGTGCCGGTTCCGGTGCCGTGGTAGGTGGTGTGGTTGGCAGAGTGGCCGGTAACACAGCGGCAGGTGCCATTATTGGTGCTGCCGTGGGTGGTACGGCCGGTGCCCTGATTGGTCGTCACATGGACAAGCAGGCGGAGGAACTGCAGCGCGACCTGGAGAATGCTGAGGTAGAGCGCGTGGGTGAGGGTATCAAGATTACCTTCAACTCCGGCATCCTGTTCGCCACAAACTCTTCTGATTTGCAGTCTAACGCCAAAATCGAGATCTCGCAGCTGGCCCAGACCCTGAAGAAGTACCCTGATACAAACATCCTGATTGAGGGCCACACCGACAACACCGGTAACAGAAACATCAACCAGCCGCTGTCGGAGCGCCGTGCGCAGTCAGTGGCCAATTACCTGTCGTCGATGGGCGTTGACCGCTCCCGCATGACCACACAGGGTTACGCCGATGACCAGCCTGTGGCGGACAACAGCACCGTGGAGGGCCGTCAGCAAAACCGCCGCGTAGAGATTGCCATCTTTGCCAACGAGAAAATGAAGAAGGCCGCCGAGCGCGGAGATCTATAACAGCATTAAACGTTAGAATTAAGTAGTAGTAGATTGATTGGATAATTGGTGATTACCAGCCGCGCGGGGGCGCGGCTGGTTTTTTTTTTTGTGCCTGTTGGGATGGCGGGTTTATACTTGCAGCCCGCTTCTGTGATTCGCTGCACCGGAAAGTATACCTGAGCCCGGTATTCATCTTATACTTTTATACTTGTGCCCCACATGTGTTATGTAACTCGGTAAGAAGGAAAGTGCCCGCTGATACACAAAGTGCGAGAAATGTAAATTCTATACTTTATACTTTCCAGTTCTTTCGCTGCCTGGTAAAAGCCAGCGTTAGCAGCATGGCGACAACTGCTCCGGCAAAGGCCATGGCTATGTCTTTCTGGGCATCCCATATATCGCCCTGCATCCCCAGGAAATTCATACCTTCCTCTTTGCCTCCGTACACCCAGTCGGCTACAATCCACTCGACCAACTCGTACAGCGCGCTTGAGGAGAGTACCAACTCCACGGGCAGCAGGTAGGTTAAGATGGGCCTCAGCTTAAAACCATAGGCCAACGCCTCGTACATGGGGTAGGTCAGGAGCAGGCCGTAACCCAGATGCACCAGCCGGTCGTAATGGTTGCGCTTAAACCCCAGCTGACCTTTCAGCCATTCCCCAAAGGGGTTATCCTCGTACTGGTACTGGCTGCCGTACACGTGCAGCAGCAGGAAAAGGAAAATCAACGTATAGCTGGTGTCGGAAAAGCGGAAGATGTTGTAGAAGGCTATCAGAAAAATAAGAAGCGACAACGTGAGCGTGTTCTCCAGCAGCCAGTTCTCGAGGTCAGGGGTGGTGAGGCCGGTGTATGCCCAGAATATCAGAAACAGCACGCTGTAAAGTATGTGCAGCGGTTGTTGGCGGTAGGTTAGATGAGGCGAAGTAGTGGCTGGCATCAGGTTAAGTATAGTTCCGGTTCCGAGAACTGCTCATCTGCCATTTAACTGCATCGCCTATACTTTGTTTCGGCGCGGGTTCTGAAGGTTTGCTAGGCCATCATTTCTTGCTGGAAGAACACCAGCCGGATGGGGTTGTCAATCGGGCTTTGGGTGGGGTCGCAGTGGTAGCCGAACATATCCACGCCGTTGAGGTAGGGCAACAGCTTTTTATAGTACGTATGGCCGGTGTTCTCTGGGTTAAAGGTGATGTCATGGAAGACGCAGGTGCGCTTCTGGGCCATGCGCTCCAGCCGGTCAAAGAGGGCTTCGGGCTTGCCCAGGTCGCCGGAGTATACAAAACGCTCGTCGCCCTCCTCAAAAATGTACGCATACGTTTGCAGGCCCTCCGAATGTTTGCCGTAGGTATCCACGCAGGCAATGCCCTCGAAGTTCTCCAGCGGCACGAACTCCGCATACTTGTCCGGGTCCTTCACCTGTATTTCCAGAAACAAGTATAACTGCTGCTTAAACTGCTCCGAAGGGTAGAAAATAACCGGCTTGGGCGCCTTCTCCACGATGCTTTTGTAGAGGAGCAGGTTGGCCAGGCTGCCGCAGTGGTCGTTGTGCAGGTGGGTGATAATGATGTGGCTGACCTTCTGCACGAGATTTTTCTGCACCAGCGCCGGAAACACGGTAAAGCCGCAGTCTATCAGCAAGTGGATCCCCCGGAAGTTTAGTACAGCTGCAGAATTGAGGTATTCGGTGTCGAAGGCACCGCCCGTTCCTAAAAACTTAATATCCATATAAGTGCAGTGGCCGCAGGGGCATATACAGGTGAACAAGAAATATAGCGGCCGGAAGCAAAAATAGTTGTAAGAAAAGTGGGGCTATTTTCTCAGGCGCTATACAAGATACTACAGGGCAGGGAAATTATACTATGACACCCGGAAAAAACTTACCAACAGAACCGGTGTTGCGCCGTAAAAAAGAGCCGTAACCAGTGCAGCTGCCCATGGATGCTCATCAACTACCCCCAAACGAGAAAGCCCTGCTTACCCACGAACTGCTGAACCAGGAGTACAGGCACCGTATACTGGAGCCGCGCCGCAGCCACATGCACGAGCTAATCTCCACCATGCTCTCGCACCGCACCAACCACAAAGACGAGGAGAAAGCCTTTTATACCATGCTGGAGCGCTTCGGCGACTGGGAAGGTGTGATGAACGCGGATGTAGACGAGCTGGCCGATGCCATCCAGACGACCCGCTACCCGGGGCAGAAGGCGCCCCAGATACAGCAGACCCTGCAAATTATAAAGCAGGAGCGCGGGGAGTTCAACATCGATTTCCTGGAGGAGATGCCGGTGGAGGAGGCCATGGCCTGGCTGACCAAACTACCGGGCGTGGGGGTGAAGACAGCCACCTTGCTTTTGCTCTTCAACTTCAAAAAGCCGGTGATGCCCGTGGATACGCACGTGTTCCGGATAAGCCAGCGTGTGGGGCTGATTGGGGCCAAGGTAACAGCCAACAAGGCCCATACCATACTTCTGGAGATGCTGCCCCCGGAGCCGGAGGTACTCTACAACTTTCACATCCACATGCTGCGCCACGGCCAGCGCATCTGCACCTTCTTCAGCCCCAAATGCGAGCAGTGCGTGCTAAACGGCATCTGCAACTATTACCAGGACGTGCGGCAGAAGGGGATTGATAAGGCGGCGTGAAATGAGGGTAAGATAAGTATAGCTTTATACTTTGCGCTTACTTGCCAGGAACTGCAGTACTTGTTTTCAGCCAGTCTGCTTTGCTCATCTCGAGCCTTATCTCGTCACCGTGCAGGCCGGTTTCTGTCCAGCCCATTCTTCTGTAAAAACCCGCTGCCCTGGTGCCGGGAGAGGTGCCTAGCCATACGTTGTCTTTTCCGGTAGCGAAGTACCAATCGAGCATGAGCTTGTGCAGGTGCCGCCCTATTCCCTGTCCTTCAAATTCCGGCCTCAGAAACAGCGCCCAGATGCTATCATCCTCCAGGTCAGCAATCGCGAATCCTACTATCAGGCCAGCTACCTCGCACACCCAGCCTTTACCTCTTTTGGTCAGATACTCCTGGCAGTCATTGTCTGTCACACGGCTGGGGTCGGACAAGATATTCTCCTTTACCGAGTGCCGCACGGCTTGTATCTGGGCTATGTCATCAATCGTGGCTTCCCGGTATTTCATGGTTTTAAAGTTACTCATGCAGCTGAAGTCCAAAGTATAGCGAGAGATATGGCTGAACTTTGTAAGCCGAAGTTGTTCTTTTTTTATAAGAGTTAATGTAAATGAATCTAAAAAGAAGCTTCTATTCTCAATATTAGCCACACAACTGCAAGCGTGAAGGCCATACCTATGATTTTATTTCCAACATCATAAGCTAAACTATCGGCAGTTATACCACTATACTTGTTTTTTATAGCCTTAAAAGATTTTGGTTGTCTTCCCTTTGCAGTATCAACTACAAAAAGAGTCACCCATCGAACCCAAAGGCCAATGTACTCGAAGAAAAGTCCGCCAAAAATTGCTTGGAACGTACTTATGCGATTTCTATAATGGGCCGATTTTACTTTTCATACTTTACAAATTTGTTAAAATTGCCTGTGCAGCCGACGGGTGGTGCGTAGGTGGGGATAAAGGCTGAATTTTACAGAGCGATTGCTATGCTTAGTTATTCCTACCAGTCGGCTTTACCCCAAAATATTCCCACAAATAGGCTTCGTACTCAGTTGCGTCTTTCAGTGGTATTTCCTTAATAAGATCTCCTTCCTTTATCTTGAGCTTGTTCTCTGTGAGCGTGATCCGGCCTTGTTCGGTGGGAAGCGTGATCATGCTTCGCTGCCTGAAGTGGGAGCTAGGATCAGTCTGGTGGAAGTGGCACATGCCGCCGAATTCATCGAACGCCCTGGCTGTTTTCCGGAAGATGTATTCGGGCCGGAGCTCGCCGTTTTCCATGCGGCTCACCCGGTAATAGCGCTCATCATACTTATCGAAGACGTAATTGCCCCGCGCATCAGCCTGTACCTGGTTCAGTTCTATCTTCAGTGGCGCAAAACTGAATTCCCCGAACCCAACATCTGTCAGATATTCTTCTCCCTTGATAGTTACAAGCAGCGCCAGGTGGTCGTACTCCGGCGAGTAGGTTCCTTTGCTGGCCGAGTATACTTTGGCAGAAATCCGTTTTACATCAAAGCCAAAAGCAGAGAGTAGCTCAAAGTATAAACCGTTCAGCTCGTAGCAGAACCCGCCCCGCTTTTGAAGCACCACCTTGTCGAAGATCTTTTCCACGTCCAGTTCGACCGGGATGCCGTTGTGAATATCAAGATTTTCGAAGGGTATGGTTAACAGGTGACGTTTCTGTAGTTGCTGCAGCACTTCCAGGGTCGGCTGTCGTTCCCCGGAATAACCAATGCGGGCCAGGTAGGCTTCGTAATTCATGTGCTTGGATGTTATGCTTTTACAACTGGGGTGAATTGAGTACCCATCAATATAATACGTACTGCCATACCCTTATACTTGCCCTGCCTCATTTTTAAGTATAAGCAACCGAACTATACATATTCCAACGAAACACCTCGCTCACTAACCTCCAGCCTAGCCTCGCGGCCGCACACCAGCGCCAGGTTGTCTGGCTCATGGCCGGTCGGGAAGCCATAGCAGACAGGGTAATCATACTTGGCTGTGTGCTCGGCTATAATCTCGTAGGCGGTTTTGCCGAAAGGATCGGCGTTGTCTTTCATGTCGCTGAAATGACCTATGATCAGACCGGAAAGGTCACGCAACTTACCGGCGCGGTCCAGGTGCACCATCATGCGGTCGATGCTGTAGAGGTACTCGTCCACGTCCTCCAGGAACAGGATTTTGCCTTGCGTGCCGAAGTCGGAGGGGGTGCCGGAAACGTTGTGCAGCAGCGCCAGGTTGCCGCCAATCAGCTGGCCCTGGCCGGTGCCGGAGCGGTTAAACGGATGCGGCGCCACCTCGTAGGCTAACTCCTCGCCAAAGAGCACCCGCCGCAGGCTGTCCAGCGCGGCCTCGGTACCGGTAGGGAAGAGCAGGGGCATAATGCCATGTATACTTTCGATGCCCAGGCTATGGATGTGGCAGAGCAGCGAGGTGATGTCGCTGAAGCCCACCACCCACTTCGGTTGCTCCTGAAACCGGCTGAAGTCTGCCTGATCGAGGATGCGGGTGGTGCCGTAGCCGCCACGGGCGCAGATAATGGCTTTAATATCAGGACGGTCCAGGGCCTGTTGCAGGTCCTGCAGGCGCAGGGCATCGTCGCCGGCAAACACGCCATACGTGGCGCCCACGGTGGGGCCAACCTCCACCTCCAGCCCCCACGCCTGCAGCACCTGGATGGCCTGCTCTACGGCTTTGCGGTCTATTTTTCGGGCAGTGGCAATGATGGCAACCTTATCGCCGGGCTGAAGAGGAGTAATCATATTTTATACTTTGTTTGGCTTAGGGCTAAGTTATAGGTTTTAAGCAAGATTTGCGAACAAGGCATTTTTTAACCATCTTCGAAAACTTTTTTTTACAGCCGAACACCTCACGCAGCCAGCCTGTGCGAGAAACTAATCAACCTCAACCCTTATATGACACAAGTACAGAAGAAAAAATCAGGCGTGGACAAGTTCCTGTCGGTAGTGGAGCGCATTGGCAATGCCCTGCCGCACCCGGCCACGCTCTTTGCAGGCTTTGCGCTGCTGGTGGTGATTCTGTCGTGGGTGGCGAGCCAGTTTGACATGGCCGTGGTGCACCCCGGCACAGGCCAGACGGTAACACCTGTTAACCTGCTCTCCGCAGAGGGGCTCCATATGATCCTGACCCGCATGGTGACCAACTTCACCGATTTTGCCCCACTGGGTACGGTACTGGTGTCGTTGCTGGGTATTGGTATTGCCGAGGGAACGGGCCTGATTGGCACGGTGCTGCGGCTGGTGGTGCTGTCGTCGCCGAAGCGCCTGCTTACGTTTGTAATTGTTTTCTCGGGCGTGATTTCTAACACAGCCTCCGAGGTGGGTTATGTGCTGCTGGTGCCGCTGGCGGCCGTTATCTTTTTGGCTGCCGGGCGTCATCCACTGGCTGGTTTGGCGGCGGCTTTTGCCGGTGTATCAGGGGGGTATAGTGCCAACCTGCTGCTGGGTACCATCGATCCGCTGTTGGCAGGACTTTCCACGGAGGCTGCCCGTATCATCGACCCGAACTATATGGTGAACCCTGCCGCCAACTATTACTTCATGTTCGTATCCACGTTTGTGGTGGCGGGACTTGGTACCTGGGTGACGGAGAAAATCGTGATACCGAGGCTTGGCGAGTATGACGGCGATGAGAAGCCGGAAAGTATAGACCGCCTGAACACACAGGAGAAGCGCGGCCTGCTTTATGCCACCATCTCCATCCTACTGATGATCGCTTTTATACTTGGCGGCCTGATTCCGGAGAACGGTTACCTGCGCAACCCGGAAACCGGTGACATTCTTAACTCGCCGTTTATGTCGGGTATTGTGGCCTTTATCTTTATACTTTCCGGGGTGGCTGGTATTGCCTACGGCATCGGGGCCAAAACTATCAAAAACGACAGCGACGTGATGCGTGGCATGTCCAAGTCGATGGAAACGCTGGGCTCTTACATTGTGCTGGTGTTCTTCGCTGCGCAGTTCGTAGCCTATTTCAACTGGACCAACCTGGGCCTTATCCTGGCTATTAATGGCGCCGACACGCTGAAAACAATGGGATTGAGCGGCATTCCGCTGATGATCATGTTTATACTTGTGGCGGCCTCTATTAACATGGTTATGGGATCGGCCTCGGCCAAGTGGGCTATTATGGCGCCTGTGTTCATCCCGATGTTTATGCTGCTGGGCTACACGCCGGAGTTTACGCAGGTGGCTTACCGCATCGGCGATAGCGTGACCAACATCATCTCCCCGATGATGTCGTACTTCGCCCTGATTGTGGCCTTTATCCAGCGCTACGATAAGAAAGCCGGTATCGGCACGGTTATTTCCACCATGCTGCCATACTCTATTGTGTTCCTGATTGGCTGGGTTATCCTGTTCATCATCTGGATTTTGCTGGATCTGCCTATCGGTCCGGGCGCGAACCTGTACATGCCTTAGTTTTAGACAAAGGACTTTTTGACAAAAGACAAAGGAGTTCTTTCAAAGTATAAAAATTGAAACAGCCGCAGGAACTGATGCTCCTGCGGCTGTTTTGCTTTCAGTGTGCTGGTTTCTACTTTACCAGTTTCAGGCCTAAACTCACCAGAAACTGCTCGTTGCGTACTTTGCCGTCGGTTAGCTGGCTGGTGTTGGTAAAGTCGCGGTTGATGCGCTCGTAACGCGCGTCCAGGGTGATGGAACCGATGTCAACGCCCAAACCAACCTGGTAGCCCCAGTCGGAGTTGTCGTAGTAATCTTTAATGGAGCGGCCTTCCTGCCTGGCCGTCAGGAGCATGGAGGCCACGGGGCCAGCCTGCACGCGCGCCACCCGCAGAAAGTTAAAGCCCACCAGCAGCGGCACATCCAGCCGGTCGAATTTAAACTTCTCCACCCGCACCAGGGTGCTGTTGGGGTCGTCCTTTACCTCTACCTTACCGCCCGAGGTGGCAAGTATGGCTTCGGGCTGCAGCAGCAGGCCCAGCAGCTGCAGCCGCACAAAGGCCCCGGCGTGGTAGCCGGTAATGTTATCGGCCGTAGCGTATTGCTGCGGAGAGTTCTGCACATCGCTTAGCTTTACCTTGGAGGAGCTTACCCCGCCTTTTACACCTGCCTGAAAGAGCTGTGCCTGGGCCGTTATACTTATCGCCAGCACAGCTATCATCGTCAAAATAGTCTTTCTCATAGCTTTCAAAATTTATTGGTCGGAAGGCTGACGTTGTTCTAACGAACTAAAGTATACGATAATACATAAAAAAAGCCGCCCCCGGGGAGGGGGCGGCTGTATGCCAAATTCCTTTTTAGGTAGTAGAAAACAGGAATGGGATTCTTTTTATTTACATCTCACCTTAAACAAAACTTCCCCTTTTGGCTTATGCCACAAAGATAGCCTTTTAAATTTACACGCAGCTGCGGATTTATACGAACAGCCTGTTTTATGGCTTTACTTTCAGCTTTTCTTAGACAAACATCCTGATTCGGCCTACAAAAAACATTTAGGAGTTAAAGAGTTAGAAAGTTAAAGAGTTAGGGAGTTAGAAAGTTGGGGGTGACAGATTTGCTATGCACTACTCCTAAAGAGATTTTCTACTAATCCAGGCGCAGCCATTTGGCAGGAGCTAAAACAGGGCTGGCAGATTCATTTAGGCGTTGATGCCGTATACTTCAAGCATAATTTATACTTTTGAGCCCACCATACTTCCAAACATGCGCCTGAGATCGAAGCCGGTACTTTGCAATTACTACGTTACCTACCGCTGTAACGCAAAGTGCTCGTTTTGTGATATCTGGGAGCGGCCCTCTCCTTACATCACGCTGGAGGATGTGGCGCAGAACCTGCGCGACCTGAAGCGGCTGGGGGTGCAGGTGATCGATTTTACCGGCGGCGAGCCTTTGCTGCACCGCCAGATAGACCAGATGCTGGGCATGGCACACGAGATGGGCTTTATCACCACGCTCACCACCAACGCCATGCTCTACCCCAAGCTGGCCCAGCGCCTGAAGGGCAAGGTAGACATGCTGCACTTCTCCCTCGACTCAGCCGACAAGGAAGAGCATGACCGTGGGCGCGGCGTGGCCTGCTACGATTTTGTGATGGAGTCGATTAAGGTGGCGCGGGAGCTGGGCGAGCGGCCGGATATTCTGTTCACCGTGTTCCGCCACAACCTGCACCAACTGGAGGAGGTGTACCAGAAGATTATACTTCCGAACAAGCTGGTGCTGATACTTAACCCGGCCTTTGAGTACAACCAGGTGGAGACCGGCGAGCAGCTGACACCCGAAGAACTCCACTACCTGAGCGAGTTTGGCAAGCGCAGGCAAGTATACCTGAACGAGGGCTTTGTGCAGCTGCGCCTGGACGGGGGCAACAAAACAGCCAAGCCCGTGTGCCGGGCCGCCAGCACCACGCTGGTGATTTCTCCGGAGAACGAACTTATACTTCCCTGCTACCACCTGGGCACCCAGAGCTTCCCCATTAGCGGCAACCTCTACGCTTTATACTTAAGCCAGGAGGTGGAGGCGCTGAAGCGGCAGGAGGGAAGGCTGCCGGCCTGCGAGGGCTGCACCATCAACTGCTACATGCAGCCCAGCTTCGCCACAGAACTGAGCACCTACTTCTGGAAAGCCCTCCCCAGCACCCTGAAGTATAACTACCTCAAAGGTACCTGGAAGAGGCTGATTTGATATTTAACTCTTACTTTTGCTGTATCAGGAGCTTAGTGGCTTCACTTTCTAACTCCTAAACTCTCTAACTTTTTAACTTAAACTATGCCAGTTATACTTCCGGTTAAGGGTGTGCGGCCGCAGATGGGCGAAGGCTGCTGGATTGCCGAAAACGCAACCATTGTGGGCGATGTGGTGATGGGCGATGAGTGCTCTGTGTGGTTCAACGCCGTTATCCGCGGCGACGTGAACAGCATCCGGATCGGCAACAAGACCAACATTCAGGATGGGGCCGTGATCCACTGCACCTACGAGCGGGCTGCGACCACCATCGGCAATAATGTTTCCATTGGCCACAACGCCATCGTGCATGGCTGTACGGTGCATGACAACGCGCTGGTGGGCATGGGCTCAATTGTGATGGATAACGCCGTGGTGGAGCAGAACTGCATTGTAGCGGCAGGTGCCATCGTGCTGGAAAACACCGTCTGCGAGTCAGGGTGGATTTATGCAGGCATACCAGCCCGCAAGGTAAAGCAGCTGAGCCAGGAGCAAATCGAAGGCCTCGCCAGAACAGCGAATAATTATGTAATGTACAGCAGCTGGTTCAGCGGGAAGGGGTGATTCTCTTTTAAGAACTAGAGAAAGGTTTTGTAGTGCCGGGTCCAACCACCCCTAGCCCCTCCTTAGCCAAGGAGGGGAGCCTGTAGTTACTCTGGCTGAAGTATAAGTTTTATAGCGACAGTTCTCGCGCGGACAGGTCGCGACCTGTCCCTACAAAGTATGGGACTCAGCAAATGATTACACCCCTATTGAGCTTTGCTCGCAAGTTTCGAACTCCCGTTCTCACTTGTCCTCAAGGGGACAGTTTATACTTGCTACTCTCTCTGTCATCTCGAGCAGGGCGAGAGATCTATCTGGAATTCTGTATAGATCTCTCCCAAAGGTCGAGATGACAGCAGTAGCAGTGGCTATCGAACCTGTTCCCAGCCTTTGGGTTGAGCGCCTCGAGAGGTTCCGGTGCCTGAAAGGCAGCCCGAGGTACGAGGGCAGGAAGCGAAAGCAGCGCGATGCCCTTATCGAGGGCCCCTTCCCCCAAGGCGAGCCCCCTCGGGCTTGAGAGTTCCAAAGCCAGAGGTGCAACGTTAGGTTTATGTGAACTAGAGGATGAACGGTGGCTAGAGAGGATAGCTTGTGTCCAATTACAGGAAGCGACGGCTATGGAAGTATAAACTGACAAGTATAAAAGTATAGCCAAAGTATAAAGTATGGACAAAGTACAGAGTATGGCTTTTCAAGCCAGTCAAGTTGCAAACTTGACACCATAGTAGGACACAAGTCTGAAGACTTGCGCCAGAAGGAGGGAAAGGCACAAGCGGACGCTTGCGCCAGAAAAGAATGACAGAAGATAAAGTATAAATCAACCCTCCAAATGCTGCAGCACCCGCTGTTGCAGCAGCGCCAGCTTCTCATCCGGCAGCTGCTCTTGCACAATCTCGAAGAAAACGCGCTCTTCCTGGCGGATGTGCTGCTCCAGCAGTTCCCCTACCTCATGCAACTTATCGGGCAGTTCACCTTCGGCCACACCGGGCAGGGCAAGTATAAGCCGCTCCAGTTGGCGATGCTCCGACTGCAGCGCCTCCGCCTGCTCTTTTAGTGCTTGCGAGTAGTCCGCGGCAAGTATAAATACTGTGTCCTCCTCCAGCTTGAAATGCGGCAACAGGTGCTCCTGCAGGAAGGTAAGCACATAAGCACGCTTTGTAGTGGGAGTGGTGGGCATTCCTTTGTAGGCAGGCGCGCCATGCTGCAGCAACCTGGCCGTTAGCAGGCCCGCGTGGTGCTGGCGCGAGATCGGTATAAGGCTCTCGTGGCGTTTCATTCGTTAACCGCGTATTTCCTCCCGATCCTCCTCACGCACCGTCAGCAGCACCCACTCCACGCGGCGGTCCGATTTCTCCAGGATGCGCACCAGGTACTGGTTAAAGGTGGTGGTCTCGTTCAGGTTCTCCGGAATCTGCCCGTAAATCACGTTCAGCAGGCCGCCAATCGTTTCATAATCCTCGCCCTCCGGCAAGGGGTAAGGCAAGTAATCGTTGGCGTCGGACACGGCAGCCGAGCCATTTACCTTATACTCAAAGTCGCTCAGGCGCTCTACAATCGGAGCTTCCTCATCGTACTCATCCTGAATCTCGCCCACCAGTTCCTCGATAATATCCTCAATGGTGACGATACCCGACACCCCGCCAAACTCATCGGTGGCAATGGCCATGTGCAGGTGGCGGCGCTGGAACTGCTTCAGCAGGCGGTTGATTTTCTTGGTTTCCGGCACAAAGTAGGCAGGGCGCATCAGATCCTCTATTACAATAGCCTTGCCTTGGCGTGAAATGCTCAGGATGTCCTTCACGTAAAGTATACCTACAATATTATCGATGTTGCCGCTGTACACGGGCAGGCGGGAGTAGCCTTCGTTAAAGATAATCTCCATCAACTCCTGCTCCGGAATGTTTACATCCACGGCCACCATGCGGGTGCGGGGCACCATGATCTGCTTCACCATACGCTCACTGAACAGGAACACGTTCTCGATGAGCTCGTGGTGGGAGTCCTGTATGGCGCCGCCCTCCACGCTCTGCTCAAAGAGCAGGCGCAGCTCCTCAGCAGTATGCACCTCAGACCCGTGCATGGGTTGTATGCCCATGGCCCGAAGCACCATGTTGGCCAGTCCGTTCAGGAGCCAGATAAACGGGCTGAAAAGGATGTAGAAGAAACGCAGCGGATACGCAATGGCCAGGGTGGTAGGCTCAGAGCGCTGTATGGCCAGGGATTTTGGGGCCAGCTCGCCAAACACAATGTGCAGCACGGTGATAATGGCAAAGGAAATGGGCAGCGCGATGGTGTGCGCCAGCGCCTCGCTCCCCTGAAAGCCAAAGGTGTGCATCACGTTGATCACGAGCTTCGCCACCACGCTCTCGCCAATCCAGCCCAGGCCCAGCGAGGCCAAAGTAATACCCAACTGCGTGGCCGAAAGGTAAGCGTCAAGGTGGGTGAGCATGTGCTGCGCTAGCTTGGCCGCGGCGCTTCCGGTTTGCGCCCGGAGCTCTATCTGCGAGGCGCGCACCTTTACAATGGCAAACTCTGCCGCCACGAAAAAGCCGTTGAGCAGTACAAGAAATATCGTCAGGAGTATATCGAAGACCATGTTGTATGTTTTTCGCCGTGTTGTATCAGCAAAGCCGTAAAATTAGTAAAATACGTGCTCGTTTTACATGTGTATATGCTGAGGGTACTATATTTTACGACCAACGGCACCAGCAGGGCTGTAAGAGGCGCTTCTCTACTCATTAAATTTTAAGGGAGTACCGGTGCAAAACCTGCGGCCCGGCCAGGTGTTTATACTTCGCGGGGACAGAAAACCGGTTTAAAGTGTTACGCTCATAGCGCAGCCGAATTATGGCCGGTTATTTGTGGCAGAAGAGCCAACGTTAGGGCCGCCAAAGCGGTTGTTTAGCAAACATCTCCCGGGTGCGATAGAGCCGCAAGTATAAATTGCATACTTTTGTATTGCCAAATTAAGCTCAAGACAGCAAAGCAGGCGGCTATGGTTGCCCTGTAAAGTATACATATGATGACTAGACGTATCACCCCGAAGCAGCTGCTGACCACGTGGCTGTTTTTTATGATGGCCTTTGTGGTGCAGGCGCAGGTACTCAAACCTGCTACCTGGAGCTATGACGTTTCTAAAAAGGAAATGGCCGTGGGCGAAGAGGTGGAACTGATCTTTAATGTGAAAATCGACAAAGACTGGTACCTCTACTCCTCTGACTTTGACCCGGACCTGGGCCCGATGGTCACGACGTTCTCTTTCGCCAAGCACCCTTCTTACGAGTTGGTGGGCAAGATAAAGCCCGTTAACCCCAAGAAGAAGTATGATGAGCTGTGGGAGGGGGAGTATACCTACTTTGTGGGCACTGCCCAGTTCCGCCAGAAAATCAGGGTGCTGCAGCCCGATCTGCAGGTAAAAGGCGAATATGAGTACCAGGTTTGTACCGACCTTACCGGCCAGTGCATCCCGTTTGACGATACGTTCACGTTCTCCAATAGCCAGATAAAGGTAAGCGGCACGGCCGCAAAACCAACCACGCAGCCTGAGGCAAAAGCTGCTACCCAACAACCACAGGAGCCTACTAAACAGCAGGATGCTGCACCTGCGCAAGTGCCGGACCTGGCCACTGCCGCCGCCGCTTCTGCCGATACCGATACGGCTGCAGCTCCGGCAATTGCAGCGACTACAAATGATAACGATACACCCGAGACCATTTCGGCCATACCCGATGCAGCTGAAGGCACCGCTGACGAAGGCCTGTGGGCATTTTTGCTGATTGCCTTTGGATCAGGGCTGCTAGCGTTGCTGACGCCCTGCGTGTTCCCGATGGTACCCATGACGGTGAGCTTTTTTACCAACAGCAGCGGCAGCCGGGCGCAGGGAATTCTGAAAGCGCTGGTGTACGGCCTGTCTATCATCGCCATTTACACGTTGGTGGGTACCATTGTGGCCCGGCTTTTCGGTGCCGACGGAGCCAATTTCCTGAGCACACACTGGCTACCCAACGTGCTGTTCTTCCTCATTTTCATAGTGTTTGCCATGTCGTTTTTCGGCATGTTCGAGATTACGCTGCCTAGCTCGTGGCTGACTAAAATCGACGCCAAGGCAGATCAGGGCGGTTGGATTGGCGTGTTCTTCATGGCTTTCACGTTGGTGCTGGTTTCCTTCTCCTGCACCGGCCCGATTGTGGGAAGTATACTGGTGGCCTCTGCCGGCGGCGAGACCATCCGCCCGATTGTGGGCATGTTCGGCTTCTCGCTGGCCTTTGCCCTGCCTTTCTCCCTGTTTGCCGTGTTCCCGTCGTGGCTGAGCAGCCTGCCGAAATCCGGTGGGTGGCTGAATTCGGTGAAGGTGGTGCTGGGCTTTATAGAGCTGGCCCTGGCGCTCAAGTTCCTGAGCGTGGCCGACCAGGTATACCACTGGGGGCTGCTGGACCGCGAAGTATACCTGGCCCTTTGGATTGTGATTTTCACGCTGATGGGCTTCTACCTGCTGGGCAAACTCAAGTTCTCCCACGACTCGGAGGTGAAGTATATCAGCGTACCGCGCCTGTTCTTCGCCATCATCACCTTTGGTTTTGTAGTGTACCTGATCCCGGGCCTGTTTGGTGCCCCGCTGAAGGCGCTCTCCGGCTACCTGCCGCCACAAACCACGCAGGATTTCGATATCAACAAGATTGTAAGGCAGAACGCAGGAGGCAGTACAGCTGTGGTTGCCGCCAGCAACGAACTCTGCGAGACGCCAAAGTATGGCGATTTCCTGCAGCTGCCCCACGGGCTACAGGGCTACTTCGACCTGGAGCAGGCCAAAAAATGCGCTGCCGAGCAAGGCAAACCCATCTTTATCGACTTTACCGGCCACGGCTGCGTGAACTGCCGCGAGATGGAGCAGAACGTATGGTCAGACCCGGCCGTGCTGAAGCGCCTGCGGGAGAACTACGTAATTGCCGCCCTGTATGTAGATGACCGCACCGAACTGCCTGAAAGCGAGCAGTATGTGAGCCCGTACGATGGCAAGTTGAAGAAAACGATAGGCCGGAAGTATGCCGATTATCAGATCACCAAGTTTAACGTAAACGCCCAGCCATACTATGTACTGATGGACGAGAACGAGAACGTGCTGGTAAAGCCCACTGCCTATGATCTGAATGTCAATAACTTCGTGAAGTTCCTCGACGCCGGCGTGGAGGCTTACAATAACAAGCACCAGATGGCCGGAAAGTAGATAGAAAGTATAAAGTATAAAGTATAAATCCCTGTTGCAGCACATGGCTGCAACAGGGATTTATACTTTAAGGACTAACTCGGTGAAGGCAAATGAGCCTCGGTAGGGTTAGCTATACTTTGCCAGACGCTTGCGGGAACTGCGCACTCCGCGAGGTCTAAAAACAAAAATCCTGACCAGTTCTGGTCAGGATTTTTGCATATAGTCTTGATACTTGATACGAGTATCGGGATACGCCGAAATTACTTCGCTTCGTTGTAACGGCGGGTTACTTCCTCCCAGTTCACCACGTTCCAGAAAGCGTTGATGTAATCCGGACGGCGGTTCTGGTAGTTCAGGTAGTAAGCGTGCTCCCATACGTCCAGGCCCAGGATAGGCTGGCCACCGCATCCTTCTGCAAACGGCATCAGGGTGTTGTCCTGGTTAGGGGTTGAGCATATTTCCAGCTTGCCATCTTTTACGCACAGCCAGGCCCAGCCAGAGCCAAAACGGGTAGCCGCAGCCGCGTTGAATTTTTCCTTAAACTGGTCGAAAGAACCAAAAGCCGAGTTGATAGCCTCTGCCAGTTCGCCGGATGGCTGGCCGCCACCGTTCGGAGAAAGGATGGTCCAGAACAGGTTGTGGTTGTAGTAACCGCCACCGTTGTTGCGAACCGCTTTGTTATCGGCATCAATGCTCGTCATGATTTCCTCGATAGACTTACCTTCCAGCTCCGTTCCGGCAATTGCCTTGTTCAGGTTATCGGTGTATGCCTGGTGGTGTTTTGTATGGTGGATTTCCATTGTGCGCGCATCGATGTGCGGCTCCAGTGCATCGTAAGCATAAGGTAGTTTCGGAAGTTCGAAAGCCATAGTTTTATATAATTTTATGGTTAAAAAATTTGATTGACATACATGCAAATGAGATGTACGGCGTCCCTTCAAAGTTAGTTAATTTCTTTTAGCCGCAAAGAAGGAGGCCATCAGGTCGGCGCACTCCTGCGCCATAATGCCGCTTACCATCTCTGTTTTAGGGTGCAGTAGATTCCCTACTCTTCTATAACCGCGTTTGGGCTCAGATGTTCCGAACACCACCCGTTTTAGCTGTGCCCAGTAACTCGCGCCGGCGCACATCACGCAGGGCTCCACGGTTACGTAAAGCGTGCAGTCGTGCAGGTACTTGTTGCCCAGGTACTCGGCGGCGGACGTCAGGGCCAGCATCTCGGCGTGGGCCGTCACGTCGTTGAGCTTCTCGGTTTGGTTATAGGCTTTGGCAATAATGCGGTTGTTGGCCACCACCACAGCCCCAATCGGAATCTCGCCCTCCTCGTAGGCATACTGTGCCTGGCGGTATGCCTGCTGCATGTAATACTCATCGCTGTGGATGGATAAAAAATCTGTTGCCATAGGGTAAAGATGAGCACATCAGGTATAAAATACAAGTATACTATACTAGCCTACGGAGTTGCTACGCGCAGGACTTGTAGGATTTAAGGCTTTTTATGAGAGCTTTAGGCATAAATTATTATTTTGCCTGAAGGGATTGTGTTTTTACCAGTGCGTGTGTGCCGATTGAGTAACCTGAAACAAGCTTAAAGTATGAAAAAGGCGATAGTTATACTTTTACTGACAGTGGCTGCCTTTCCTGCCTATGCACAGAAAGACTTCACACCAGAACTGAGTGTAGGGATCAAAGGCGGTGTTTCCTATTCGCGCTTCAACTTCGAACCCGCCAAAGACCAGGAGTTCCTGCAGGGATATACCGGTGGAATCATTATAAAGCATGTCGCCCAGCGCAGGGTAGGCGTTCAGATGGAGGTGAATTACGTGCAGAAAGGGTGGACCGAAAGGTTGAGGCCTGGAGTTTCCTACTCCCGCTCCTTGGATTATGTGGAGGTGCCCCTCCTGACGCACGTAACCATCGGCAACAGAAACACGCGCTTGATTGTAAACCTTGGCCCTTATGCCGCTTATCTTATTTCGGGCGAAAAGGCCAGCGGCAAACCCGAGGTAGTGGAAGGGGAGGAGGAACCGGATACCGGGTATCAGTTCCGGAGCGTTGACAACTCCTTCGAGTATGGGTTGGCAGTGGGGCTGGGCATGGTGCAGAAGACATCGTTTGGCAGTTTTCAGCTGGAGGCCAGGGGGCAACACAGCCTGCACGACATCTTTAGCAGAGCATCAGATGCTTTGTCCTCTAAAAACCAGAACGCCAGCCTCACGCTTGGCTACCTGATAGACTTTGACCTGAAGGAAAAATAATTAAGCTCTTGATGCATAAAAAAGCCCTTCCTGTTTGAGGAAGGGCTTTGTGTTATACTTTGGTCAGTAGCCCTATTTTATGGTGATGGAGTTCATCATTTCGCGCGCTGTAGGCTGCCAGCTGTTCTTCTGGCTGAACGGCACATGCAGGGTAAAGATGTAGAGTTGGTCGTTTTTGATGGTGTACTGGATGATGCTATACTTCTGCACGGGTGCCAGGTTAGACGCCCCGCGCTCATCGGCCAGGGTGCTCACAAACTCAAAAACCAGAAAGTCGTTCCCCTTCACATTCGTTACGTCCTCCCGGATAAAATCCACCTTGGTGAAGCGCTCCAGCAGGTTTGCCTTGTAAAACTCGCGCAGCATGTTCAGGTCCCCGGCCTTAAACTGCGAAGGCCTTTGCGTCACGCTGAAGTCTATCTGACCATTAGGGCTGGTATAAACGGCAAGCGGACGCGTGGTGGCAGGGTATTTACGGGCAATGCCATCGTCGGGCATCGGCATAAAGTCCTGGGGCAGCAGCACACTTACCTCTTTGCTGATCTGGGTTTTCTTCAGTTTGGTTTGGGCAAAGGTAGCACCGGCTATCAGAATAATGGCTAAAAAGGCTAGGTAACGCATGTTCATTGGTATATACAGAGCAAAGCTATCAAATATTAAGGAAAAGGGATGTATACTTTCAGGTGCAATAACTTTGCCAATTCGGCCGCTTTTATACTTTAAATATGGCTGCAGCTGCAAACATCTTTATCCGGTCGTTGCCGTTATACTTTTAAGATACATCCCGGTGCTATAGCTGCATGACTAACAGCAGTTTCCGCAGGATAGTTTGGGAGGGGCGTATCTTTAAAGTATAATTCTGTTTAGCAGCGATAAAGTATAAAACGATGATTGAAAACCTGATTAACAACCTGAAAGGCCAGCTTACCGGAGAGCTGCAAAGCAAGTTTAACTTGGAGCCTGAAAAGGCGAACCAGTCCGCTGACCTGGCTAAGGAAAGCGTGGTGAATGAGCTGAAGCAACGTGCCGGAAGTGGGGACACAGGAGGCCTGCTGGACGTGCTGAAAGGCAACAAGGCTCCCGCCGACAGCAGCGCCACCAACAACATCATCAACAAGTATGTGGGTGATCTGACCTCGAAATTGGGTATTCCTCAGAACATTGCCAACCAGATTGCCCCCTTCGCCATTAACTTTATCATGCAAAAGGTAGCAGGCCAGGCCGGTGCCGGTAACCTGAAGGACAGCGACCTGCTGGGCGGCTTGATGGGCGGCGGCCTGAAAGATAAGCTGGGCGGTCTGTTCAAGTAAGCGGCTATGCTGACGAAGCGGTAAAGGCCCGGCTTTGGATTTAAGGGTTGGTAGCTTGCCCTAAGTCTGTTACTTTTGCAATTCCGCCCTGTAGCCGGTGCGGAGTTGCAAAGTATAAACCGCATGTCAGACAGTATACAGAGCCTCTTTTTCAAGTTCCTTAAATTTGGCCTGGTTGGCTTCTCTGGCCTGCTGCTGGACTTCGGGGTAACCTATCTGGCAAAGGAGAAGCTGCGCTGGAACAAGTATGTGGCCAACAGCCTGGGTTTCTTGCTGGCTACCTGCAGCAACTATTACCTCAACCGCATCTGGACCTTCCACAGCCACGACCCTGAGATCGGCTGGCAATACTCCAAGTTCCTGGCCGCTGCCGTGGTGGGCCTGCTGCTCAACAACTTCATCATTTACCTGCTCACTGAGCGCGCCCGGCTCAATTTCTACGTTTCTAAATTTATCGCCATCGTACTCGTCTTCTTCTGGAATTTCTTTATTAATTACCTGTATACTTTTACCAGGTAGGTAGTTGTGTCTGTATTCAGGATTGAGAAGAAGTGGTAATGGTTACCGGGTCCAACCACCCCTAGCCCCTCCTTATCTAAGGCGGGGAATTCAGTAGCTTCTTTGGCTGAAGTATAGATTTTGTAGCCTCATCTCGCGCGGACAGGTCGCGTCTGTCCCTACAAGTATAAACCCAGCAGGCGATTACACCCCTAAAGTCCCCTCGAGGGGACAGTCAGTACTTGTTGCATAGCAAGGGCTGTGGCTATTGGAAACTGATTCCCAGTTTTTCTGGGAGGCGCCTATGCGAGTTTTTCCGGTGCCGAGCGATAGCGAGGCAGCCCGAGGCACGAGGGCAGGAAAAGCTCCCAGCGCCGAGCGGGAAAACGAGGCCTCCCGGCCTAGGAGGGCAGAAAGGAGGAGATGAAACGTTAGGTTGGTGGGAACTAGAGGATGAACGGCATCTAGTAAGGATAGCTTGGTTCACGCTGCAGAAAGCAGGGGCGATGGAAGTATAAACTAGCAAGTATGGAAGTATAATCTACGCGGACTAGCAAGTCCGCAGCAGCATTCGTTCCGGACAAGGATGTCCGGAACAGCTATTCATTTAAAAGTATAACCCAAGTATAAGTATGGCTTTTCATACTACCACTACCTCACCTGATAAATCTGCACATGCTCATCCTTATGCACCCGTGGGTTCAGCAGGTGCAGCAGCCGGTCGTAGAGGGATGGGTTGATGGTGTGCTCCAGTTCCAGGCTCGGGAAAACCTGGTGGAGGCGGGCCATGCGCTCTTCCATATCTTTGGTACCTACTACCACTACATAATCCGGCTTATAGGGCGAGGCATTGATTTCCTTCTGCAACTCCTCTGGCGTCTTGTCCTTGTTCAGCGTATAGGCCATCACGAAGTCCTCCGGCATTGTTTTCTGCCCTTGCAGATACTCCTCCCACACGTAGTCATCATCAATGATGTACTTGTCGTAGACGGCACTGGTGCGGCCCAGGTAGAAGAGTGGCGGCTTCTTGACGCTGTGGTTGCCAAACTCCAGCACCACGCCGTCCATATCCTGCTTTTCAGAAAGGTATACCAGGGGCGCCACGCGGCTCTTCTTGGTGTAGGTGAAAGCCATGCCGATGCCAGCCAACAGGTTGAGTACCCAAAAAAAGATCCAGGCGGAGGCCAGTAATTTGCGGCGGTTTTGCCAGAACGTAGATTGCCGTACATACTCCTGCCAGCCAATCACGCCCAAAATCATAATAAGCGGCAGCAGCGGAAGTATAAAGCGTTCCTGCTTGTTGGGGAACAGCGAGTGGGCTACAAAAAAAATCAGGCCGCCCCAGAACAGTGCCGGCGCCAGCTTTGCCGTGCGGGCGTACCCCACTACCAGAAACGCACTTACCGGCGGTACCAAAAAGCCAAGTATGGTCAGGGCAAAGCGGTATACCGGGCCGGAGCTAAAGTCATGGGCATGCGCGGAGTTATACTGGTAGTAAGCCACAATGGAGTGGAACGGATAATCAAAAAAGATAATATCGATGACGCCCTGCACGAGGAAAGCCGCCACCAGAAAGCCGAGCAAGACGGCAATGGCTTCGCGCCACTTGCGCTGGTAGAGCAGCACCAGGCCGGCCCCTGCCCCGAAGAGCACCGTGTGGTAGCGGAATACAAAGGCTAAGGCAAACAACACACCCGCCCAGAAGTAGGGCATAGTGCGCTTGCGGTCCTCCTGCCCGGCTTTCACCATCAGGTAAAAGGCCGCCAGGTAAGGCGGAATACAGACCATCTCCACCAGGTTGCGCACGCTCATGAAAGGCATAAACCACACCAGCGCCAGCATCAGGCCCACCATGCGCGCATTGGCTTTGTTAGAAAGGCGCTCCGTTAGCTTGTAGCCAAAGTATACCACCAGCAGCGAGTACAGCGCATGCACCAGGCGCACCACCGTCATCTTCACCTCCGGGCTAAAAACACCCAGTGCCTCTAAAATATAAAAAATGCCGTAGTGGATGAGCACGTAAAACATGCTGTGGCGCGGCGGCATCGGCTCGTTCAGCCATAGCGGGAAACCGTCCAGCCAGCCCTGCGCAATTGTGATCACGTCGAAATGGTCGTCGCTGAAAGCAAAGCCCTTTGAGAAGAAAGCAGCCACCAGCCGGATTCCCAATGCGATAATCAGGATAGTCGAAAGCGGGATAAGGTAGCGCTCTTGTGGCTGGCCCAGTGTCTCCGCGTCAGCAGTAAAGGCCTTGGCAACAGTTGTTTTGGTGGTACTCTGCATGTAGCTAGCTTTATGGGCCTGCAAATTTAGCGGTATTTCTTACGAATCTGTAGTACCTTCGCTTTATAATCTGAGAATTAAGGGTGAGCCTGCACATAGCCTATGTTAAAGCGTAAAATCTGGCTGTTTATACTTGCGTTTGTGCTGCTGGCACTGGGCATCACCTTCTGGCTCATGCGCCGCCACGACGAGGTAAAGTATAAGGAGGTGCTGGTGCTGGGGCACGCAGGCTCCGGCTTCCTTTCTCCGCTTAATCCCTTCAACCCCTTGCCCTCTAACAGTATGGCCTCCCTTGTGAAGGCGATGGAGGAAAACGGTGCCGACGGCGTGGAGGTGGACGTGCAGATGAGCCAGGACGGCGTGCTTATACTTTATCACGATGTGTCGCTGGAAAGTATGACCAAAGCCCAGGGCATTATCGATAACCTGCAGGCAGCGGAAGTGGTGGGCCTGAAGTATACAGGCGGTTTCTTCTACGACCTTTTCCACGAGGAGGAGATTATTACCCTGGAGGCCATGCTGCAGCGCTTCGCCACCTACCCGGAGCTGCCTTACCTGCACATCGATTTACGCAACCACGTGGCCAGCCGCCATTTATACTATGCTCAGACGCTCCTGGATATGCTGCGTAAGTATAACTATCCCCTCGAAAAACTGGTATTTATCTCTCCGAACGTACAGTTCCTGCTGGCCTTCCGGGAGGTGGAGCCCGCGGCCCAACTTATGATAGATACGGCCGGCGACTACGAGCAGGCGCTGGTGGAGGCGAAGAACAACGCGCTGCAGGGCATTTGCGCCAACGGCCGGGATGTGTCGGCAGCGCAGGTGCAGCGGGCAAAGGAGCAGGGGCTGCAGGTAGCCTTGTTCGGAGGCAAGTCGCGTTCCCGCATCGCCCGCATGATCAACATGCAGCCCGACGCCATACAGGTGGATAACGTGGCCGCCGCGCGCCAGATGCTGGAGTAACATTTGCGACAGATAAAGCAAACCACAGCTAAGATTATTACATTTGCAGAAAAGTATACAAGCTAACCATACTATGTTTCGAACTCATACTTGCGGCGAGCTTCGCCTGGATAACGTTGGAGAAGAGGTAATTTTAACAGGTTGGGTGCAGCGCCTCCGCGATAAGGGCGGCATGCTGTGGGTTGACCTGCGCGACCGCTACGGCATCACACAGCTCACCATGGAGGAAGGCATAACGCCTGCCAGCATCATGGAGCAGGCCCGCGCCCTGGGCCGCGAGTATGTGGTGAAGGTGATTGGCAAGGTAGTGGAGCGCTACTCCAAGAACGAGAAAATCCCGACCGGCGATATTGAGATCCATGTGGACAAGATTGTGGTGCTGAACCCGTCCAAGCTGCCGCCTTTCCTCATTGAGGACGAAACCGACGGAGGCGACGACCTGCGCATGAAGTATCGCTACCTGGATTTGCGCCGCACGCCTGTCCGCCGTAACCTGGAGCTGCGCCACCGCATGATGCGCGCCACCCGCGACTACCTGAACGGTATTGACTTTATCGAGGTGGAAACCCCTGTACTGATTAAGTCCACACCGGAAGGGGCCCGCGACTTTGTGGTGCCGAGCCGCATGAACCCGGGCGAGTTTTACGCCCTGCCGCAGTCGCCGCAGACGTTTAAGCAGCTGCTGATGGTGTCCGGCTTCGACAAGTATTTCCAGATCGTGAAGTGTTTCCGCGACGAGGATTTACGCGCCGACCGCCAGCCGGAGTTCACCCAGATCGACTGTGAAATGTCCTTTGTGAGCCAGGAGGATATCCTCAACACCTTCGAGGGCTTCATCAAATACATGTTTGAGAAGGTGAAGGGGGTGAAGATCGGAAAGCTGCCGCGCATGACTTATGCCGACGCCATGAAGTACTATGGCTCCGATAAGCCGGACATCCGTTTCGACATGCGCTTTGTGGAGTTGAACCCGCTGGTGAAGAACAAAGGCTTTAAAGTGTTTGACGATGCCGAGCTGGTGGTGGGTATCTGCGCCTCCGGTGCCGCCAGCTACACCCGCAAGCAACTCGACGAGCTGACCGACTTTGTGAAGCGCCCGCAGATTGGCGCTACCGGCCTGGTATACGCCCGCGTGAACGAGGATGGCAGCGTGAAATCATCGGTGGATAAATTCTACGCTCCGGAAGACCTGCAGGCCTGGGCCGCCGCCTTCCACGCCAAGCCCGGTGATTTGATACTTGTACTTGCCGGCGAGCAAGACAAGACCCGTAAGGCCCTGAACGAGCTGCGTCTGGAGATGGGTACCCGCCTCGGCCTGCGCGACAAGAACGTGTTCGCACCGCTGTGGGTGGTGGATTTCCCGCTGCTGGAGTGGGACGAGGATACGAAGCGCTACCACGCCATGCACCACCCGTTCACCTCGCCTAAGCTGGAGGACGTGGAGCTGATCGACGACCGTCCGGGTGATATCCGCGCCAACGCCTACGACATGGTGATTAACGGGGTAGAAGTAGGAGGAGGCTCTATCCGTATCCACGACCGCCGCTTGCAGGAGCAAATGTTCCGATTGCTGGGTTTCACTAAAGCTGAGGCTGAGGCGCAGTTTGGCTTCCTGATGAGCGCCTTCGAGTATGGCGCGCCGCCGCACGGGGGCATTGCCTTCGGCTTCGACCGCCTGTGCTCGCTCTTCGGTGGCTCCGACTCTATCCGCGACTACATCGCCTTCCCGAAGAACAACTCCGGCCGCGATGTGATGATCGATGCCCCGGCTCCGATTGCGGATGTCCAGCTCGACGAGTTACACATATACATGAAACCGGTGCAGAACAAGTAACAGCGGTTTATCAACAACAAAGATAGGCCTGCCCCTGGAAATCAGCGGCAGGCCTTTTGTTTTATCCCCATTTTATACTTTTAGCGGTGGGCAATGTGGATAACTGTGTGGATTGAAGCATAAAGTCGGCCTTTATCCACGATCTAAAGTATAAATTGCTATAGGAGTGTGGATATGTGGATAAGCGCTGTTGATGGATGCGTGTGTATCCGCAGGGGGTGGGTGTACATGTTTTATACTTTTGGTGTGTAGCTACTGGGTAGTTATTCCGATGTTGGGTAATCAGGAATGTTCAGCCCAAGTATAATGTTCCGCTCTGCTACCTGCACTCCGTTCTCCAGCTTCGTCTGCACAATACCGCTGCCACCTCTGTTTTCAAGGTTACGCCGCCAATCACTTGTCAGGCGCGGGTCTCCTTCAAAAAGAATGTCGTCTATGTAATATTCGTTCGGGAGGTTTGGTTCTTTCACCAGGATATGGATGTGCTGCGGATCTTTTCTGCCAGGATAAGCGCCTGGGCGGGTTGTATAAATATTGAATTCTCCTTCCTCGCCTGACTTTACCCAGCCCCGGATATGACCGTGTGGTTCTATTTTCTGATCCAACTCGTCGCTGGTTTTGTAAACTCCCTCACTGTTGGTTTGCCAATAGTAAAGTATAACACCTGAGGCAGGTGTTATGCCATCAGGCATGTATACAGTGCCACTTATCAGCAGTTTTTGTCCTGGCTCCTTCCAGGCAGCGCTGGTATCTGTGGCGTTGATGCTCTCTGGAATACCGATATACATAAGTTCACAGGTGTCGCAGTTACCGCCTACCCTGGAGGAGCCTTGCGGTGTGGCAGAAGCTGCCTCTTTTCCTAGATTCCCATTGACTTGCCCGTTGCAACCAGCGCCCAGTAAAAGTATAAGCAGCGCTGGTAGGCATCTGTTAGGATGTATAAGCATAGTTGGAAGTGGTTAATATATACCACTTTATACTTTGTACAGCCATACTTGTTTAGAGTCATTTACTTTAAAACAAGAAAGGCTGCCCTTTTTAGGCAGCCTTTCTTATAAAGTATAAACCTTAACTAGAGCAGCTCGCTTACCAGTGCCGGCGCGATACCCAGCAGGATAGTCAGCACTGTCAGAACAATCAGCGTGAAGCTGGAAAAGCTATTCACACGGATAGTATCGTAGTTTGCGGCCGGCTGCATGTACATGGCAATTACCACGCGCAGGTAGTAGTAGATACCCACAGCGGCAAGTACCACCGCCAGCACCACCAGCCACAGCATGTCCGGGTTAGCCAGCACTGCAGAGAAAACGAAGAACTTACCGAAGAAACCTGCTGTAAGCGGAATACCGCCCAGCGACAACATCGAAACCGTCATGGTGAAGGCAAGCAGCGGGTTAGTTTTACCCAAGCCGTTGAAGGCTTCATACAGATGGCTTCTGCGCTGATCCTGCACCAGCTTCAGTACGCCAAATGCCGCGATGCTGGCAGAAGAGTAGGCAGCGGAATAAAACAGGATGGCAGTGTCAGACGACTCGTTGAAGGCAATCAGGGCCATCAGCATGTAACCTGCATGCGAGATACTGGAGTAGGCCATCATGCGCTTAAAGCTCGTCTGGATAACGGCACCTATGTTACCAATCACAAGGGTAAGCACCGTAATAGCTACCAGCGTAGGGAACCAGGCGGCATAAGAGGCGGCAAAGGCTGCTACCATCAGCTTGTAAAAAGCGGCCACACCTGCAGTTTTTACCACCGTAGACATGAAGGCCGTAAACAAAGTAGGCGTGCCTTCATACACATCCGGAGCCCAGAAATGGAAAGGCGCTGCAGAAATCTTGAAGGAGATACCGATAACAAGTATCAGGATGCCCATTACAAAGATAGAGTCTGGCAGCCCCTCGCTTAAAGCGCTGGCCTGTGCGGCACTAATCTCGGTGATATTGAAGGTTCCGGTGGCGGCATAGATCAGCACGATACCAAATAGCATGATACCGGTGAAGAAGGAGCCCATCAGGAAATACTTCAGAGCTGCTTCATTGGAGCGGAGGCTCGTCTTGTCGGAACCTGCCAGTACGTACATCGCAATCGACATAATCTCCACACCGATAAAGAGCATGATCAGGTTCTCATAGCCCACCATCATCACGGCTCCCACCAGCGCGAACAGCAGCAGGGAGTAATACTCGCCCAGGTTGGCGTCGTTGTTGGAAATGTACTTCTGCGAGAAAGGCAAAAGCAGCAGGGTGGTCAGTGTCATGATGCCCGTAAAAGCCACCGCATAGTTGTCGATGGTGAGCATGTTGCTAAAATATGTCTGGGTATTGTTCCAGTCGAGCAGGTTAACACCGAAAACAATGGCCAGGAAAACCAGCACAAGCGGCAGAAGCACCTGTTTGTTCTTTGCAAAGCCTGCAAAGAGGTTCACAATACCAAAGACAGATAGAAGTATGATCGAGGTCATGTCGTCGTAATTCTCTAAAACTCTTTATTCTTTTATCCGCTTAGCGGTTAATAATGCTCAGCAGGGTGTTCACAGCAGGCTCTGAGATGCTCAGGAACGTGTTAGGGAACAAACCGATCCAGAATACCATCACTACCAGCGGAATCAGCACGGCTTTCTCGTTGAAGGTAAGGTCTGTGAAGTTCTCCGTCGCTTCAGACTTCGTTCCGAACATCACCCCCTGGAACATGCGCAGCATGTACACGGCAGCAAGTATAATCGTCAGGCCGGCCACGGCGCCGAAACCTGCCTGGTACTGGAACACGCCGGAAAGCAGCAGGAATTCACCCACAAAACCGTTGGTCAGCGGCAGCCCCACAGAGCCCAGTAGCAGCACCATAAAGAAGATGGACAGCATCTTGGCGTTCTGCGTGATACCACCCAGGCTGGTGATTTCCCTTGTATTGGTGCGGCTGAAGATGATATCGATGATGAAGAACAGACCCACTACGTTAATACCGTGGCTCAGCATCTGGATAACGCCGCCCTGCAGGCCCTGCTCGTTCAGGGTAAAGATACCCGCGGCAATCAGGCCAACGTGCGCAATGGAGGAGTAGGCCACCAGGCGCTTCAGGTCACGCTGGCGAATGGCAATGATAGAGGCGTACACGATACCGATGATGGCTAGTACCAGCACCAGCTCATCCCACTGGCTAACACCGTAAGGCACTACGGGTAGTAACCAACGCAGCACACCATAAATACCCATTTTCAGCATGATACCCGAAAGCAGCATCGTCGCCTGTGCAGGCGACTCGGTATAAGTATCCGGCTGCCAGGTATGGAAGGGGAACACCGGCATCTTGATAGCAAAGGCGATAAACAGGAACCAGAAGATCCAGCTCTGCGACTCGGCAGACAGGGTCAGTTGGTAGAAAGCATTTACATCGGAAGAGTGTGTGCCGGGCGTTTGCAGGTATAAGTATACGAAAGCGGCCAGCATGAACAGTGAGCCAAAGATGGTGTATACAAAGAACTTAAACGTAACGCGGATTCTGTTGGCACCACCCCAAACGGCAGCGATAAAGTAAATCGGAATAAGGGCCACCTCCCACATAAAGTAGAAGAGGAACGCATCCATGGCCACAAACACGCCAATCAGGCCCGTCTGCATAAACAGCACAAGCGCGTAGAAAACATGCGGGTTCTTATACTCGTGTTTGTAAGACGAAAGTATGATAAGCGGCACCAGGAACGTCGTCAGGAGTACCATCAGCAGGCTGATGCCATCCATTCCGATGCTGAAGCTGATACCTGCGCTTTCAATCCATGGCAGGCTTAGCTTATGCTGCAACGCACCACTCTGCGTGTCGAAGGCCGAGAGGGCGAAAAGTGACAGCGCAAATTCAACGAGCGCTGCTACAAAGGCCACTTTCTTGGCACCCTGTCCTTTAATAAGCAACACCAGCAGTGCGGCAAGGGCAGGCCAGAAAAGTAATAGAGCTGTAATCATCTTCTAAGAACCTTATCCGATAAAGAAGTTTAAAAATATAATCAGGACGATGCTCAGCACCATCACCATCAAATAGAAGCCGATGGCACCGCTCTGCACATGGCGCAGCGTACGGCTGAAGTGGGTGACAAGCTTTCCGAGTCCGTTCACGATACCGTCTACCACCAGCAGGTCCACCACGCGGTGGAATGTGGCTGACATCCACATTACCGGCTTTACAACCACGGTGTCGTAGATTTCGTCGATGTAGTATTTGTTGTAAACCAGGTTGTGCAGCGGGGAAAGCTTTGTGCCCTCAGGAGCTGGAACCGTGTTCTTGCTCACATAAGTTACATAGGCAATGCCGGCAGCTACAAGGGCTACCGCTACTGAAATTCCCATCAGCAGCCATTCAGTGGAATGGTCGAGGTGCATCGGCTCCACTGCGGCCGGGTTAGCTACGCTGGCAAACTGGTAGATAGGAGCCAGGTAGTTCTGCAGCACGTGCATGTTCTCCCCGAAAATAGGCGGGATGCCTAGGAAACCACCCACCGTGGAAAGTATAGCCAGCACGATCAAAGGCAACGTCATGGACATTGGAGACTCGTGCAGGTGTGATTTCTGTGCCTCCGTGCCACGGAATGTTCCAAAGAAAGTCAGGAACAGCAGGCGGAACATGTAGAACGAGGTCATAAACGAAACCAGCACTCCCAGGCCCCATAGCAGCTTGCTATGCACCCATACGTGCGCCAGCAGCTCATCCTTAGAGAAGAAACCGGCAAACGGCGGGATACCGGAAATGGCTAGCGTGCCAATCAGGAAAGTGACAAAGGTGATAGGCAGGTACTTGCGCAGCCCACCCATGTGGCGGATATCCTGCTCGTTGCTCATAGCGTGGATAACCGAACCGGCAGCCAGGAACAGCAGCGCCTTGAAGAATGCGTGCGTGAGTACGTGGAAAATAGACGAGGTGAAGGCCATCACACCCAGCGCCAGGAACATATAACCCAGCTGCGATACGGTAGAGTAAGCCAGAACCTTCTTGATATCATTTTGCGCCAGGCCAATGGTGGCAGCCACCAGTGCCGTGGCTACACCCACAATAGCGATAATCTCCATCGTGGTAGGGGCCAGCGCATACAGTACGTTAGAGCGGAGCACCATGTAGATACCAGCCGTCACCATGGTAGCGGCGTGAATCAGAGCTGAAACCGGTGTAGGTCCTGCCATCGCGTCCGGAAGCCAGGTGAAGAGCGGAATCTGCGCACTCTTACCCATAGCACCCACGAACAACAGCAGCGTAATGGCGATCATCACGCCAGAGTCGATACCGCCGGTGTACTGTGCCGCCTCGGAGAATACCTGCGGGAAAGAAACGGAACCGAAGGTTATGAATATGAGGAAGATGGCCAGCAGGAAGCCCAGGTCACCGATACGGTTCATCACGAAGGCCTTCTTGGCGGCGTTGTTATAGTTGGTGTTCTTGTTCCAGAAGCCGATGAGCAGGTAAGAGCAAAGGCCCACGCCTTCCCAGCCCACGAACATCATCACGTAGTTGGAGCCCATCACCAGTAGCAGCATCGAGAACATGAACAGGTTGATGAAGGCGAAGAACTTCCCGAAGTTCTCGTCGTGGCTCATGTAGCCGGCAGAGTACAGGTGAATCAGGAAACCGATACCGGTTACCATCAGCATCATCAGCAGCGTCAGCTGGTCGATCAGGAACGAGAACCCGATTTGCATGGTGCCCACCGAAATCCAGTCGTAGAAGTCAACAGTATAGGCGCGGCTTCCGTTAGAGGTGAAATCCAGGAACAGGTAAACCGTGATCAGGAAAGAAGCCAGCACTGTGCCGCTACCAATAAAGCTTACCAGGCCCTTGGCAATACTGCGGTTGCCCAGTCCGTTTATAATGAAGCCGGCCAGCGGCAGCAACGGAACCAGCAGACAAAGCAGTGCCATACCCTGGTTGTTAATCGGCATTACAATCTCTTGCATCTGTGTTAAAAGTTTAAGCTATTCGGCGTATGGTTAGGGCTGTTACCACTTCAGGTAGTTCAGCAGTTGTACATCGGTAGAGCGGATGTTACGGTAGGTCATCACGATAATGGCCAGACCCACGGTTACTTCGGCGGCGGCAACAGCCATGATGAAGAACACGAACACCTGCGCGCTGGAGTCTCCCCTGTAAGAGGCGATGGCCGTCAGCAGCAGGTTCACCGAGTTCAGCATCAGCTCCACACACATAAAAATCACGATGGCGTTGCGACGCGTCAGTACGCCGATAACACCGATTACAAAAAGAGCCGCGCTGAAATACAGGTAGTAGTCTAACGGGATGGTTCTGATGACCTCAGGAATGTTGTTCATTTTTCTGTGACTGAGAACGTATACTCAAAAATTACGATCCAAAAATCAAGTCGCAAAGTTATCCCCATTTTTGTAAAAACCATAACATATTTCCCTATTCTTCTTGCCCTACTGCGGGCTTCCGTGCAATGTTTAGGCGTTCGCAAATCCGGCTTTTGATATTTCCGTGAAAGGATGATACAAAGCCGGTTTATACTTTTGGAACCTGTTTCCGTAGCTATGGGAATTACTGTTTATACTTATGAGGAAATGCTATTTTTTATGCTTTTTGCTAACCCCGCTGCTCCTGCTGGCCTGTAAATCAAAGCCACCTGCAGGCAGCAGTTCTACTACTCGATTTACTGAACAACCCGGGCCCGTACAGCTGTCTGCCACCACCACCCGGCAGGTGTTTTACCAAGACTTGCCCTCTGCCTCAGGGCTGGAGTATACCCAGGGCTCGTTTTTTGTACTTGGCGATGATTCCCCGTTTCTCTACCGGCTGAATGAAAAGTATGAACTGGCACAGCGCTATCCCATCTTCGACACCACCAGTTTCAAGGGCGGCCGCATTCCGAAAGACCTTAAGCCGGACCTGGAAAGTATGGCGCTGCTCACCTATGGCCGTGATGAGATGCTCATCCTGCTTGGGTCCGGATCTGCCAGAAATCGGGAGGTAGGCTATCTCGTTAACCTGACCAAGAAAATGGAGGTGAAGGAGTTGGATCTGGCCCGGTTTTATACTTTCCTGAGGCAGGTGCTGCGGCTGGAGGCTAACGAGCAGCTGAACCTGGAGGGCTTGGCGATGGACAAAGCCTATACGTACCTGTTGCAGCGTACCTTGAGTAAAGGGCAAAATGTGCTTTTCCGTTTCGAGGCGGATGCTTTTGAGGATTTTATTCTTGGTCGTGGTGGTATCCCGGCGGTCGCGGTTTATTACTTCAGTCTGCCACAGCTAGGGGAGCTGCATGCCGGCTTCTCCGGAGCCTTTGCCTTGGATGGCGAGCTGTTTTTCACGGCCTCGGTAGAGGAAACTCCCAACGCTATTGATGATGGCATGGTGCACGGCAGTTTCCTGGGACGGATAGACTTACGGGCGTTGCCGTATGCCTCCGATGAGGCGAACCCTTTGACGGTGCCGGTGGTGCAGCTAACGAACGAAGATGGTAACCCTTACCTGGGCAAAGCCGAGTCGGTGGTGGTGCGAAAAGGGGAGGAGGGGAAGTATAAAGTCGTGGTGGTGTCTGATGATGACAAAGGGCACTCGGAATTGCTGGAGCTGGACTTGACGATTGCGCAGGGGCAGCTGTAACGTATAGAAGTGCCTAAGTATAAAAAGCAAAAGGCCGGAATCCATACTTCCGGCCTTTTGCTTTTTATACTTGTAAAGAAAGCGAGTTCTAAAAATGACTTTCGCCTTGCTCTTTCTTGCCAATCATCACGGCACCCACCATGGCTACCAGGAACAAGATAGAAGCCAGCTCAAAAGGCAGCAGGTATTCGGTGAACAGCACATAGCCCAGGTTCTCCACCATACCCGCCTGCGAGTTGTAAGTCTCCGGGTTAAGGCCTGCAATGGTTGCATCTTTCAGAGCGGCAACGAATACTACGAACATCATACCGCCGGCTATGGCCCCTGCAAACTTGCTGATCGTGGAGGTTTTGATCTTGTCTCCCGCTTTACTCATGTTCAGGAACATGATCACGAAGAGGAAGAGCACCATGATGGCACCCGCGTATACGATGATGTTCACCACGGCCAGGAACTGCGCGTTCAGCAGCACATAGTGGCCGGAGATAGTGAAGAATGTAATGATCAGGAACAGTACGCTATGCACCGGGTTCTTAGACAGAACTACCATCAGGGCACACAGTAGCGTTAGTGAAGCAAGGAAAAAGAAAAGGCTGTCCATTATGGCTATTTCGTTTCAGTGGTTTTCAGTGGCTCAACCAGGCGGTCTTTGCCATAGATAAATTCGTCGCGCTCAAAGCGGGCAGGGGCAATCTTGTCGTCCTGCAGGAAGATGGCCGCTTTCGGGCAAGCCTCCTCGCAAAGTCCGCAGAAAATGCAGCGCAGCATGTTCACCTCGTAGGTTACGGCATACTTTTCTTCACGGTATAGGTGCTCCTCCCCGGCTTTGCGCTCCCCGGCCGTCATGGTGATAGCCTCGGCTGGGCAAGCCACGGCGCACAAGCCACAGGCGGTGCAGCGCTCACGCCCCTGCTCGTCACGCTTCAGGATGTGCAGGCCTCTCCAGTGCTCGCTACGCTCGCGCGTCTGCTCCGGGTATTGTACCGTTGCTTTCTTTTTGAAGAAGTGCTTCAGCGTGATACCAAGCCCCTGCGCGATAGCAGGAAGGTAGGCGCGTTCTGCGAACGTCATCTCCTTCTGCGTCACTTCCTTTCTTCTATTTGATAGTGGTTCCATCTCTATGTCTTTTTGATGCCAGTGCGGGCAGTTTATACTTTAACAGACTGCCGGCCGCTGGCATTCAAAGTTCGATACTATAGTTTAAAATAAATAGTCTTTCAGCAGAATTCCGGCCGCTGTCAGCAGGATGTTCAGGATCGACAGTGGAATCAGGAGGTTCCATCCGAGTTTCATCAGTTGGTCATAGCGGAAGCGCGGCAGTGTCCAGCGTACCCACATGAAGAAGAAGATGAACAGGAAGATCTTGATAAACATCGCCACCACGCCTACAATCGTTACCACGTTATTGGCCAGCACCGGATCGCTGATCGCCTGGCGCAGGTTCTCCATGAACGGGAAGTTGTAGGCACCGAAGTATAGCGTAGACATAACAGCCGATACTACGAATATGTTGATATACTCGGCAAACAGGTACATGCCCAGCTTCATGGAGCCATACTCGGTGTGGTAACCACCAATCAACTCGGCCTCAGACTCGGGCAAGTCAAACGGTGTTCTGTTTGTCTCTGCAAAGGCACACACCAGGAAGATCAGGAAGCCCAGCGGCTGGTACCAGATGTTCCAGTTAAAACCGGCCTGCTGCTCGGCAATCTCGCGCAGCGACAGGGAGCCTGTCATCATCAGCACCGCAATCAGCGAAAGGCCCATGGCCAGCTCGTAGCTGATGTTCTGCGAGGCTGCACGGATGGCGCCCAGGAGCGAGTACTTGTTGTTGGAGGCCCAGCCACCGATCATCAGACCATATACACCCAGCGACACCACACCAAAGATGTACAGCACCCCGATGTTTACTTCTATTGCCTGCAGGTATACTTCGCGGCCACCGATAATCAGCATGTCTCCGAACGGTATTACCGCACTCGACATGGTAGCCACCAGCATGGCCACGCCCGGGCCAAGGATAAACAGCGCCTTGTTGGCTTTCGTCGGGATGAAATCCTCCTTGAAAAACAGCTTGCCGGCGTCGGCCAGTGGCTGCAGCAAACCAGCCGGACCGGCACGGTTCGGGCCTACACGGTCCTGGATAAAGGCGGCTATCTTACGCTCAAAGTAAGTCGAGTAGGTGGCTATCAGCAGGGTGATACCGAAGATAACCAGAATGTAAATCGCTTTGTATAGTAGGTCTACAGACTCCATTTCTTATTCCTGTGGCAGGTTTTTCTTAGTGGATGTTGGCAGGTTTGGAACGATCGGAACATTTACCACCGGCAGCTCATAATGGTTGGCAGAGATAACAGAGTTTCTGTCGATATGGCGCGGTCCTTCGATCGTCCAGTCTTTCACCTCTTTCTTATCAAAGCGGCAGGTGTTACAGATAAACTCCTCCACCTCGTTGTACTGGTCCTTACGGGCCGTTACGCGCAGCACCTCTTCGCCACGTGTCCAGAGCGTTACCTTGCCGGAGCAGGTAGGGCAGTCGCGGTGGGCATCCATTGGTTTGGTAAACCACACACGGTTCTTAAAGCGCCATGTCTTGTCTGTCAGGGCTCCCACCGGGCACACGTCGATCACGTTACCGGAGAAATCGTTGTCGATCACGTTCTCGATGTAGGTACCAATCTCGGCAGCATCGCCACGGCCCAGTACGCCATGCACACGCTTCTCGGTGATCTGGTCGGCTGTATACACACAGCGGTAGCACAGGATGCAGCGCGTCATGTGCAGCTGGATGTATGGGCCCAGGTCTACTTTGTTGAAGGTGCGGCGCTCTTCTTCGAAGCGCTGTCCGCTAATGCCGTGCTCGTAAGAAAGATCCTGCAGGCTGCACTCACCGGCCTGGTCGCAGATAGGGCAATCCAGCGGGTGGTTGATGAGCAGCATCTCCACGATGCCCTTGCGGGCGTTCAGTACATCCTCGTTGGTCGTGTTTTCCACCACCATGCCATCCTGTACCTGCGTGATGCACGAGGCAACGAGCTTCGGCATCGGGCGTGGGTCTCTGGTAGAGCCCTGCGTTACCTTTACCAGGCACACACGGCACTTGCCACCGCTGCCCTTTAGCGAGGTATAGAAGCACATGGCAGGTGGCACCACATCGCCCCCGATTTTTCTTGCAGCCTGAAGTATGGTAGTTCCGTCTTCTACCTCTATCTCAATGCCGTCTATCGTTACTTTAGCCATTTTAATTATCGTTGTCCGTTTTTCGGTATTCGTTGATCGCGAACACGTTAAACGATTTTAGCTATACTGTTTTAGGTATTCCTGCCCTTTAAGTATGCAGGAAGTATAATTTTATACTTAAGCTGTTACCGTGTCAAGCTGGCCTCTGTACACCGCACCCGGGGCTGTTGCTTCCTTCGGGTGCCTGATGTGCCACTCAAACTCGTCGCGGAAGTGACGGATAGCAGCTGCTACCGGCCATGCCGCCGCATCGCCCAGCGGGCAAATGGTGTTGCCTTCTATCTGCTTGGCTACGCTTACCAGCAGGTCGATGTCCTGCTGATGGCCGTGGCCGTACTCGATGCGGTGCAGCACTTTCTCCATCCAGCCTGTACCCTCACGGCATGGGCTGCATTGGCCGCAAGACTCGTGGTGGTAGAAGCGGGCATAGTTCCACGTGTTACGCACAATGCACTGGTCCTCGTCAAACACGATAAAGGCACCGGAACCCATCATCGAGCCACTTACAAAGCCGCCGTCAGCCAGCGACTCGTAGGTCATCAGGCGATCTTCGCCGGCGGCTGTTTTAAGTATAAGGTTGGCTGGCAGAATCGGCACGGAAGAACCGCCCGGCACCACGGCCTTCAGCTGTTTTCCTTTCCAGATGCCGCCCAGGTACTCATCCGAGTAGATAAACTCCTCTACCGGCACGCCCAGCTCGATTTCGTAAACGCCCGGGTTGTTGATGTTGCCACTGGCAGAGATGAGCTTGGTGCCGGTGCTTCGGCCAATACCAACCTTGGCATACTCTGCGCCGCCGTTGTTCACGATCCATGGCACAGAAGAAATTGTCTCCACGTTGTTTACCACAGTAGGGCAGGCAAAAAGGCCTTTCACCGCCGGGAACGGAGGCTTGTTACGCGGATTGCCGCGCTTGCCTTCCAGCGATTCCAGCAATGCTGTTTCCTCGCCGCAGATATAGGCACCGCCACCGGGTGCCACGTGCAGGTCCAGGTCGTAGCCGGAGCCAAGTATGTTTTTGCCAAGCAAACCAGCAGCATACGCTTCCGCAATGGCTTTCTCCAGTATGCGCAGCACAAACAACAACTCACCGCGAATGTAGATGTAAGAGGTGTTGGCACCCAGCGCGTAGCTCGATGTGATCATGCCCTCAATCAGCGCGTGCGGGTTTTTCTCCATGAACCAGCGGTCCTTGAAAGTGCCCGGCTCTGACTCGTCGGCGTTGCACACCAGGTAGCGCGGAACACCCTCCGGCTTAGCCAAAAAGCTCCATTTCATACCCGTCGGGAAGCCGGCGCCACCACGCCCGCGCAGGCCGGATGTCTTTACCTCTTCCACCACCTCATCCGGAGACATCGTTTTCAGGGCTTTCTCTACCGAGCGGTAGCCGCCGTGCTTACGGTATACTTCCAGCGTTTCGATGCCGGGAACGTTGATATGCTCAGTTAATATTTTAAGTCCCATTTTAGCAGGATATATGGCTTGACAGTTGCTTTACCGGCAGCCTGCCTGATTACACTTTATTATTTACTGACAAAGGAGTTTTTGACAAAGGACAAATGACTTTTTAATGGTTTGTGTCCATCTCCTCTTTTGTCTTTTGTCAATCAGTCTTTTGTCAAAATTACTACTTCAGGTGATGTGGCTTTTCCACTTCGCTCTGGCGCATCTTTTCCAGGAACTCGTCCAGCTTTTCTTCGCTGTCGAGGTTCTCGTAGAACTTCTCGCGCACCTGCAGCATCGGTCCTGAGCCGCAAGAGGCCAGGCACTCCACCGGCTTCAGCGTGAACATCCCGTCGGCAGTGGTCTCGCCTTCCTCAATGCCCAGCTTCTGCTTGATCAGGTCGATGATCTGGTCAGCGCCACGCAGGCAGCAAGGTCCGGTGCGGCATACTTCCAGCACGTGCTTACCAACCGGCTTGAGGTTGAACATGGTATAGAACGTGGCTACCTCGTATACTTCGATCGGCTGTATGTTCAGGATCTCGGCAACCTTGTCCATTACCTCCGGGCTCACCCAACCGCCAAACTCTGCTTGCGCAATGTGCAGGATCGGAAGTATAGCAGACTTCTGGCGTCCTTCCGGATAGTGGCTGATGTAGCGCTGGATCTCGGCCATTGCCTCATCAGAAAACTTCACTTCGTTTATTGTCTCTGCCATTTTATTCATTTATCATCTATCATTTAGCAATGATCAATGATCAATGGGAAATGATAATTGTTCTAAGTTTATGCGTCCAGTTCCCCGGCGATTACGTTCAGGCTGCTCAGCGTCAGGATAGCGTCGGCCAGCTGCCCACCTTTAATCAGCTCGGTGTAAGACTGATAGTAGATGAAGCATGGGCGACGGAAGTGCAGGCGGTACGGTGTGCGGCCGCCATCGCTGATCAGGTAGAAGCCAAGCTCTCCGTTGCCTCCCTCCACACTGTGGTATACTTCGCCTACCGGAGCATCAATCTCACCCATCACAATCTTGAAGTGGTAGATGAGCGCCTCCATGCTGGTGTATACTTTCTGCTTTGGCGGCAGGTAATAATGCGGGGCATCGGCGTGATAAGAGCCTTCGGGCAGGTTTTTGTAGGCCTGCTCAATGATCTTCAGGCTTTGCCATACTTCCTCGTTGCGCACCAGGTAGCGGTCGTAGGTGTCGCCTTTGGAGCCTACCGGGATTTCGAACTCGAAGTCGTCGTAAGAGGAGTATGGGTTCATCACGCGCACGTCGTAATCAACGCCGGTGGCACGCAGGTTCGGGCCGGTAAAGCCGTAGCTCAGGGCACGCTCAGCGGAGATGGCGCCCACGCCCACAGTTCGGTCGATGAAGATACGGTTGCGGGTCAGCATTTTCTCAAACTCCGCCCATACTTTCGGGAAGCGCTTGAGGAACTCGCCGATAAGGTGCAGGGCCTTCGGAGAAAGGTCGCGCTCCATGCCACCGATGCGCCCCATGTTGGTCGTCAGACGGGCGCCGCATACCTCCTCATAGATATCGTAAATGTGCTCACGCTCCTGCATCACGTACAGGAAGCCGGTAAAGGCACCGGAGTCCACCCCCAGGATCGAGTTACAGATCAGGTGGTCGGAGATACGGGCCAGCTCCATCATGATCACGCGGATGTACTGCGCGCGCTTCGGCACCGTGATGCCCAGCAGCTTCTCTACCGTCATGTGATACCCCATGTTATTGATAGGGGAGGAACAGTAGTTCATGCGGTCGGTCAGCGGCGTGATCTGGTAAAAAGGCCTGCGCTCTGCTATCTTCTCGAAGGCACGGTGGATGTAGCCAATCGTTGGCACCGCATCCACAATCACTTCCCCATCCATTTGCAGGATGTTCTGGAAAATACCATGCGTGGCCGGGTGGGTTGGACCCAGGTTGAGCGTGGTAAGCGGCCGCTCTTCTTTGATGGAGAGTCCGTGGTCTTTGCGGAACTGCTCTATCTCGGTAAGCTCGGCGGTTTTATTTTCAGTAGCCATTATGGTCTCCTTTTCTGTCAGTTATAGTATGGGTAACTATAAAAAACTGGCTTAACGTCCGAAAAATGTGTTAATCTTATCTTCCCTGGTCTGGTCTTCCAGCGGGTACTGCTTCAGCATCGGGTGGTACTCCATCTCCTCGATGTTGAGGATGCGCGTCAGGTTCGGGTGTCCGGTAAAGATAAAGCCGTAAAAATCAAAAGCCTCACGCTCCATCCAGTTGGCGGTGGCGTAGAGGTCGGTCATGGTAGGCAATACCGGGTCCGAAGCTGGCCTGTACACTTTTATGCGGATGCGGTAGTTGTGGCGCAGGCTGTGCAGCTGGTACATCACGCACATCTCCTTATCACCCTGGCCCGGGTAGTGGATACCGCACATGGTGGTCAGGAAGCTGATCTGCAGCTCCTTGTCGTCGCGCAGGTACTTTATCAGGTCATGAATCGTTTCACGGTTTGTTGTGATCGTCATGATACCATCCGGGTTGTATGGCTCCAGGATGTTTTCTTCCCCAAACTCGCTGATGATCTTGCCGAGTACGTTTTCGTTTGTAAGCTCCATGCTGCTTATTTAATGTTGTATGAGGCTAACAGTGCCTGATATTCCGGAGAGTCGCGGCGGCGAAGCGATTCGCTTTCAGCCAGCTCCTGCACGCGCATCAGGCCGTCCAGGATTTGCTCAGGGCGTGGCGGGCAGCCCGGCACGTACACGTCCACCGGCACAATGCGGTCGATGCCCTGCAGTACAGAGTAGGTATCGAAGATACCGCCGGAAGAGGCGCAGGCACCTACGGCAACCACCCAGCGCGGCTCCGCCATCTGCTCGTACACCTGCTTTACCACCGGGCCCATTTTCTTGGCAATGGTACCCATCACCAGCAGAATGTCGGCCTGGCGCGGCGAGAAGCTTGGGCGCTCCGAGCCGAAGCGGGAGATATCGTAGTTGGCACCCATGGTGGCCATGTACTCAATACCGCAGCAGGAAGTGGCAAAAGGCAGTGGCCAAAGCGAGTGCTTACGGGCAAGGCCAATTACTTTCTCCAGGGAGGTGGCAAAGAAACCTGCGCCGGAATAGCCCTCAGGGGCCTCTGCCATGGTAATATCTTTATTGTTTGTATCGCTCATGTCAAGATTATTTTGTTGCTCTTAAAGTATGGTTTAAGCCGGCTTTTAGAACAACGGTTAATCCTCAAAAGTTTAATGTTCAGGTCCTACTTAAGTATACCTTTCTTGATCTCGTATAAGAAGCCTGCCATCAATACGGTCAGGAAAACCAGCATCGGGGTGAAGAACGCCATGCCATACTCCCGGAAGTTCACCGCCCAGGGGTACATGAAAATGATCTCCACGTCGAAGAGCACGAACAGGATAGCCGTGATGAAGTATTTGTAGGAGATCGGGGTACGGGCATCCCCCACGGACTCGATACCACTCTCAAAGGCGGCACCCTTTACCTCACTTGTTCGCTTGGGGCCAAGGATGTGGGTAAGCACCAGTGCAAAAACCACAAACCCGAGCGCGGCCGCAAACTGAATCAGGATAGGGAGAAAGTCCGATGGTAGATACTGATTTACAGATGGTTCCATTACGTTGTGTCGCTTGCTTGAAATTTGGGAGCAAAATTAGGTATAAATAGCCATTAATCAAAAGTATACCTGCACTGCAAAATAGGTTAAAAGCGTTAGGATAGGTAGGTTCTGAGAAAAATAAAGTTAAAACAATATTAAATATACAAAGGCCACGCCCCGTTATAGGGCGTGGCCTTTGTGGTGGCTGCCGTTTGGCCGGCGATTACTTGTTTTCTCCCAGGAACGGGTAGCGGTAATCCACTGGCGGAACGAACGTTTCTTTAATAGAACGGGCCGATACCCAGCGCAGCAGGTTCAGCATGGAACCAGCCTTGTCGTTGGTGCCGGAAGCGCGGGCGCCGCCGAATGGCTGCTGGCCCACCACCGCGCCCGTAGGCTTGTCGTTGATGTAGAAGTTGCCGGCCGCCTGGTCCAGTTTCTTGGTGGCATACTCCACGGCATAGCGGTCCTGCGAGAAGATAGCGCCGGTCAGGGCGTAAGGCGACGTGGAATTCACCAGCTCTACGGTATCCTCGAAGTTGTTCTCGTCATACACGTAAATGGTGATCACCGGGCCGAAGATTTCCTCGCACATGGTTACGTACTGCGGGTTGTGCGCAAGAAGCACCGTTGGCTCCACGAAATAACCCTTCGACTTGTCATAGTTGCCGCCTGCAATTACCTCTACCTCGTTGCTTTCCTTGGCGTTGTCGATGTAGCGGGCAATCTTGTCAAACGACTTCTCGTCGATAACGGCGTTGATGAAGTTGCCGAAATCCTCCGGCGCGCCCATCTTGAAGGATTTCAGGTCTTCCTGTACGTAGCCTTTCACCTCGTCCCACAGGTTGCTTGGGATGTAAGCGCGCGAGGCGGCAGAGCACTTCTGGCCCTGGTACTCGAAGGCGCCGCGGGAGATGGCTGTGGCCAGCGCCTTGGCATCGGCCGACTTATGGGCAAGTATAAAGTCCTTGCCGCCGGTCTCGCCCACAATGCGCGGGTATGATTTATACTTGTGGATGTTGGTGCCAATGGTTTTCCAGATGTTCTGGAACACGCCGGTGCTGCCTGTAAAGTGGATGCCGGCAAAATCAGCGTGGTTGAAGATAACGTCTCCGGCCGTAGGGCCGTCCACATACACCAGGTTGATCACACCGTCCGGAAGGCCGGCCTCACGGAACAGCTCCATGATCATCTGAGCGGCATAGATTTGGGTGTTGGCTGGCTTCCAAACCACCACGTTGCCCATCATGGCCACGCAGGAAGGCAGGTTACCGGCAATAGCCGTGAAGTTGAACGGCGTCAGGGCAAACACGAACCCTTCTAGCGGGCGGTGCTCCATGCGGTTCCACACGCCCGGCGAAGACTCAGGCTGCATCTGGTATACTTCGGTGGCATACTGCGCGTTGAAGCGTAGGAAGTCGATCAGCTCGCAGGCAGAGTCAATCTCGGCCTGATACGCGTTCTTCGACTGGCCCAGCATAGTGGCCGCGTTCAGACGCGCTCTCCAGGGGCCGGCCAATAGCTCGGCAGCCTTAAGGAAAATGCTGATGCGGTGCTCCCAGCCCATGGCGGCCCAGGCTTCGCGGGCGGCAAGCGCGGCGTTAATGGCTTGTTCCACGTGTGACGCGTCGCCCTCGCTGAAGTGGCCGAGGATGTGCTGGTGGTCGTGCGGCTGCACGACCGGCTTCTTGGTATCGGTGTATACTTTGTCGCCGCCGATGTACATCGGGATGTCCAGCTGCTTCGACTTGAGTTCTTTATAGGTGCGCTGCAGTTCCTCGCGCTCCGGGGAGCCCGGCGCATACGATTTTACAGGCTCGTTTACTGGGGTTGGTACTCTGAAAAATCCGGTTGCCATTATGTATATAGTTACAGATTTGAGAATTAGGTTATATAATGTATACGTAGCCGCCAGGGGCTACCTACACAAAGGTAAGGCATATTATTTGATTTTCCGGCATCAGCAGGCAGCAGGGATTATGCCTTGAGCAGCCGCAAGTATGGGAGTCGCAGGCGCAGGAGGAGATTTCGGAGCCATACTTTCTGCCTTGTGCTGCTAAATCAATTCATGCCTATTTTATTATATTTCTAAATTATTTATAACTTGATAGCGAGAAAGTAGGGAATTGCCCACTTTATCATAGACAGAAAGTTACAGACAGACAACATGAGAAAACTAACCATTGGGGTATGGGTGCTTGCCCAGGCCATGCTGATGAGCTGCTCCCAAGTTTCCACCGATACTGCTGCCGTATCGTCCGCCAACGAGGCGAGTGCAGCAGCGCAGGGCCTGGAGCTGAAGTTAGAGTTGGCAGATAATTATCACGAGGGCAAGGCACAGTCCCGGTCGGTTTTGACGATAACCAACAATGGGGCGGAGGCGCTTCCTGCCAAAGGGTGGAAGCTCTATTTTAACGGAGGTGCCGTCAGGTCGGCCGACACTACGCTGGCGGTTGTAAAGCACTTCAACGGCGATCTGCACTACCTGGCTCCGGGGCCGGAGTTTAAGGAAGTGGCGCCTGGTGCGTCGGCTACGGTAGAGGTGCTGGGCCGCGCCGTCCGGAATGTTTCCAACTTCCCTGTCGGGTTCTACATCGTTTATGACGCGGAGCCTGGAAAAGGTATCCCTGTTTCGCTAAAAGTTGAGCCGGGAACCCACTTCGATGAGGCCACGCAGCAATTCGCTGCCAAGACCTACGAGGCGAACGCTGCGATACAGGATGTGCCGGTGACAGCACTGACCAAAGTCTTCCCGACCCCGGTTTCTTACCAGGAAAAAGGAGCCCCTTTTGTGTTAGATGCCAAGGTAAGCCTGGTAGCTGACGCAGACTTCAGAAAAGAAGCAGAGCACCTGGCAGCGGTATTGGCTACAGCCACAGGGCAACAGCCTGCTGTACAAAGCAGTGCTACCGGCAAGGCGATTTTCCTTAAGAAAAAGCCCGGCATGGGAGCAGAGGAGTATACGCTGAGTGTAAACCCCGAGCGGATTGAGATAACCGCTTCCTCAGCTGCAGGTGCCTTCTACGGCGTGCAGTCGCTGAAAACGCTGCTGCCGGCCACGGCCTACGCGGGTAAGGCGGCTACGGTAGAAGTGCCCGGCGTAGAGGTGAAGGACGCGCCACGCTTTGGCTACAGAGGCTTTATGATGGACATGGCTCGTAACTTCCAGCCGAAGGCGGAGGTGCTGAAGGTGCTGGACGTGATGGCCCTGTACAAGATGAACAAGCTGCACTTCCACTTCAGCGAGGATGAGGGCTGGCGCCTGGAAATCCGTCCATTGCCGGAGCTTACCGCTGTGGGCGGCACGCGTGCTCACACCACCGATGGCAGTAGCATTGTACCTTCGTATGGCTCCGGGCCAGATGCAGCAAATAAAGCAGGTACGGGCTTTTACAGCCGGGAAGACTTTATTGAAATCCTGAAATATGCGCGCGACCGCCACATCGAGGTAATCCCGGAGATAGAGTCGCCGGGCCACGCCAGGGCGGCCATTAAGGCCATGGATGCCCGCTACATGAAGTTGATGGACGAGGGCAAAAAGGAGGAAGCAGAGCGCTACCTGCTGCGCGACCTGAACGATAAGTCGGTTTACCGCTCGGTGCAGGGCTGGAACGACAACATCATGGACGTGTCGCTGCCATCTACCTATACTTTCCTGGAGACTGTGGTGGATGAGCTTATGGCCATGTATAAAGAGGCCGATGCCCCGCTGCACACCATACATTTTGGTGGGGATGAGGTGCCAACAGGTGTTTGGGAGAAATCACCCTCCGTGCAGCGCCTCATCAGCCAGAATGCAGAGGTGAAAAATACAGACGACCTGTGGTACTATTACTTCGGCAAGGTAAACCAGCTGCTCAAGAAGCGCGGCCTGTACCTGTCGGGTTGGGAGGAAATAGGACTGCGAAAGGAAGTTAAGAACGGAAAAGTGAACTGGGTACCGAACCAGCAGTTTGCCAATGAAAACTTCCATGTGAATGTATGGAAGAACGACCCTGGCTCAGGAGCCGAGGACCTGGCCTATCGCATGGCGAATGCCGGGTATAAAGTCATCCTGACGGGCGTGACCCACTTTTACCTGGACTTGGCCTACAATCCTTCCTATGGCGAGCCGGGCCTCTACTGGGGTGGTTATGTTGACATCGACAAACCGTTTTACTTCATCCCTTACGATTACCTACGCAACCTGAAAGAGGATAACAAGGGTAATCCGCTGGACCGCTCCATCATCAAGAGCAAAGAGCCGCTAACGGAGAAAGGAAAGTCCAATATTGTGGGCATCGAAGCGCCGCTCTGGTCGGAGACAAACCTGACTACCGCAGACTTTGAGTATAAATTGCTGCCTAAGCTGCTGGGTGTGGCCGAGCGTGCCTGGTCAAAGGACCCGAACTGGGCCAAAGAAAAAGACGCGGCAAAAAGCGAGAAACTCTACAGCCAGGCCTGGTCTGAGTTCATCAACGTGGTGGGCAAGCGAGAACTGCCACGGCTGGATGCCTACGCAGGCGGGTATGGGTACCGAATCCCTACACCTGGTGCAAAGGTGGTAGACGGAAAAGTAGCGGCCAATGTGCAGTTCCCTGGCTTTACCATCCGCTACACGACAGACGGCACAGAGCCAACAGCAAATAGCCAGAAGTATACGGCGCCTATTGAGGCAACCGGAGCCGTGAAGCTGCGGGTGTTTAACGCTGCAGGGCGTGGAGGGCAAACCATCACCATCCAAAATCAAACCTCTATGTAAGCAGCCTCGGCTGTAGGGGGGCATAAAAAGTATGGCCACAGGTTGCAGTACGCAGCTTGTGGCCATACTTTTTTAACTACAGCTTACCTGCTTCTTTCCGGCTGATGTACCAGCTATACTTTTCTACTGTTCAAGCAGCCTTTCTCTCCTTATACAAGTATGATTTTCTGATTTATACTTCCCTTTATACTTTGAAGTATACTTTGTTTGCTCTTAGACTCTCAGCTCTTTCGGGTTTGCAATCCAAAAGTATAACAGCCGCGATTCGCCATACTTTGAGGAAGTAAATTGCACAAATTTATACTTTATACTTGTTGAGAATCAGGTAAAAGTATAACTGTGCGAACAGAAGCCAAGTTTATGAAGTAGCGGAGGGTAACCCAAATTGTATTGTTTTGCGTATAAGGTTCCGGCCACTGCCAGTAGGCGGTGGGAATAATTAAAAATTTTAAGTACTATGAAAAAGACAACGAAGACCTACGCAAAAGTAATGCTGGCTGCGGCCCTGGGCTTTTCTTTTGCTGCCGAGGCCGCAAACTATACTTTTGCCGAAGCTAATGCTGCGGTTGTAACGATACAGGATGATAAACTGCCGATGCAGCAGGAACTGCTGGGCGAGCATGCCGACATAAACGCCATCACGGCCGCCAACATGCGCCAGGCCTACATCACGTTTATGGAGAACGTGCGCGAGCAGAAAGCCAACTGGGGCGATACGGAGTGGCAGAACGCCAAAAACGTGCTGGAGCGCCTGAACGCCCACAAGGAGACAGTGGAGAAGGAACTTGGCACCGACGACAAAGGCAAGATCAAGATGCTGCAGGCCGAGTTCAGAACGCTGGAGACAGGCGGCGACATAAAGGACTAAGTATATAGCCAAGTATAAACGAAAAGGGCGGTGGAGTTTCCATCGCCCTTTTTTTGATTTATAGTATCTGCTTCAGCTCGCTCAGGCAGCTTATCTCGTAGGTCGGTTTTGGCCGTTGGCGCGTCTTTATCCTCTCGGGGTTAAAGTATACCTGGTCTATGCCGGCGTTGCGGGCACCCTCAACATCGCACTCGAAGTTATCGCCAATCATAAGGCAGTGCTCGGGGTTCACGTCTATCCTGTCGAGCAGGTGGCGGAACATGCGCTGGTCCGGTTTTTTATACCCGCAGCACTCCGAGGTAACTACTTCTTTAAAGTAATCGTGCAGCATGGCCGAGCTCATTTTTACCTGCTGCACCTCCTTAAAGCCATTGGTGATGATGTGGAGGCCATACTTCGGCTGCAGGTACTCCAGCACCTCATAGGTATAAGGAAACACGGCTTTCTTGGTGGGGCAGAGCGAAGTGTAGGCTTCCGAAATGCCCTCCGGCACCTCGTGCTCCTCCAGGCCCAGGCCGGTCAGGGTTTTCACGAAGCGGCTCCGGCGCAGCTCCTGCTGGTCTATCTTGCCTTTGTTGTAGAGGTCCCAGAGGCGCACGTTCACAAATCTATACTTGCGGTAAAACGAGTCGCAGGTGAATTTGCCATACTTTGCCAGCTCAAACTGCTCGTACAAAGTATACAGGGTCTCTTCAGAGTTCTTCTCAAAATCCCACAGCGTATGGTCCAGGTCGAAGAGAATGTGTTTGTATGCTTTCATGTTAAGGTATAACAGGGTCAGGTAGAAGTAAAACGCCTTTGTGGGGCGGATGTTTCGGGAGCAGTGCAGAAAGAGATGGCGCCGTTTTGGAACTGCTATACTAAAACGATGGTTCGGGAGTTATACTTTGCCGGGATCTAAGATGCTATCCAGCGGCGGTTCTGCAGCTTCGTGACGGCCAGCTCGCGGTTCGAGTACAAAATCTGGTATACTTCCAGGTCCTTCTGCAGGATGGTGTCGCGCTCCATGTAGGAAAAGATCTGGTTTACGAAGTCGGCCCCCTCATCCTTTATGGAATAGTACACCCACTGGTCCAGCTTGCGGGGGGCCACCAAACCGGCATTGCGCAGGTAAGCCAGGTGGCGCGAGGTCTTCGTTTGGGTGAAGTCGAGCACCTGCTCCAGGTCGGAGGTGCACATCTCGCGGTTGCGCAGGATCAGGTGAAGTATACGCAGCCTGGACTCGTCGGCAAGAGCTTTCAATATCTGCTGCCCGAAGGCCAGGCTAAAGTGTTTCAGTCTCATAAGGGTTGTGATAGTAGCTGGGGAGGCCTGAACAAAATTAGCCAAAAGTGGCTATTATAAAAGAATTAATAAGTATAATTGTAGCCTATGACCTTTCCTGCCATACTTCGTGCTTCTCTTCCGAATGCCCTAAAGTGGATGTGGCTACCGCTGTTTTTGCTGCTGCTGGCGCCTGATAAGGCCGAGGCGCAAGTCAGGCAGCGCGTGGTGCAGCTCTCCGGCTTTGTGGCCACCGGCGACAGCCTGTACGGTGTGGCGGGGGCAGGCGTTTTTGTGCCGGGCACTAACCGCGGCACCTACACCAACGACTACGGCTACTTCTCTATGCCCGTGCTGGCCGGCGACAGCGTGCTTTTTGCGGCGCTGGGTTTTAAGACGCAGTACCTCATCATCCCCAAAAACTACGAGAGCCAGAGCTACTCCATCATCATGCAGATGCAGGAAGACCCCATGGAACTGCCCACCGTGGAGGTGTTCCCCTGGCCCACCGAACGCGACTTTAAGGAGGCTGTGGCCAACGTAAGGCTCCCCGACAAGGGCACGGCCATCATTACCCGCGATTTGGACCCGCGCCGCCTGGAGGAAATGTCCCGCATCACCCCGATGAGCGACGCGCAGAACTTCCGCTTCTGGCAACAACAGCAGATACAACAGCAGCAAAACCGGCACATGTACCCCACGGTTAACATGATGGCCATCCCGCAGTTGCTCCGCGGCCTGTTAAACGGCAATAAATAGTAATACAACACTCCTTCCCGGAAGTATAAGTATGGTATAAGCCCCGGCCTGTGGCGGCGGCAAAATTGTATGCGGCAACTAACAAACCGGCGTTTCGTTTGTTGCCTATATAGTGCTTTGTGCATTTATATAGCAAAACAACAATGTTTTTGACCGCTACAAGCTTTAACAGACCATATTATGCTTGAACCTGAAGAACTTTCCCTTAACATCCCTGACACGACAAAACCCCGGGTCGTGATTATTGGCGGGGGCTTTGGAGGTATAAATCTTGCCAAACAGCTCCCGAATAAAGATTTTCAGGTGGTGATGTTTGACAGGCAGAATTACCACGGCTTCTGGCCGCTGCTCTACCAGGTGGCCTCTGCCGGCCTGGAGCCTGATTCGATTGCCGAGCCGCTGCGCAAGATGTTTAGCTCCGACAAGTACCCGGACTTCCACTTCCGTCTGGTAAAAGTAACCGGCATTAACCCCGAAGCCCGTACCGTGCACACCGTCATCGGCGACGTGGCCTACGACTACCTGGTGATAGCCACCGGCACCAAGCCCAACTACTTCGGCAACGACCAGATAAAGAAATTCGCCTTTCCGCTCAAGCAAATACCTGAGGCCCTGAACCTGCGCAGCCAGATTTTGCAGTGCTTTGAGCAGGCAAGCATGACCAAGGACCCCGAAAGGCGCCAGGAGCTCATGAACTTCGTGATTGTGGGCGGCGGCCCTACCGGCGTGGAGCTGGCCGGCGCCCTGGCCGAGATGCGCGCCCACGTGCTGCCTACCGACTACCCCGGCCTGGACTTCAGCCAGATGAACATCATCCTGGTGGAGGGCATGGACCGTCTGCTGCCGCCCATGTCGCCGGAGGCAAGCGAGAAAACCTATAAGTACCTGCATGAGCTTGGGGTAGATATCCGGCTTGGCACGCTCGTGAGCTCTTACGATGGCGTATTGGCCATGCTCAAGAACGGAGAACAGATTAGAACCAACACACTTATCTGGGCGGCAGGCGTATCGGGGGCCTTGATAGATGGCTTGCCGGAAACCTCCGTGGAGCGCGGCCGCATTCTGGTGAACGAGTATAACCAGGTGCTGGGCTATGATAACATGTTTGCCATTGGCGATATCGCTTTCATGAAGCTGCCGGACTTTCCGAAGGGGCACCCGGGCGTGGCACAGCCTGCCATCCAGCAGGGCAAACTCTTGGGCAAGAACCTGCCACGCCTGCTGCGCAAAGAGCCGCTGGAGCCCTTCAAGTATAAAGACAAGGGTTCGCTGGCCATCATTGGGCGCAACCGTGCCGTAGCCGACCTGCCGGGCAATTTGCACTTTGGGGGCTTCCTGGCCTGGGTGGTGTGGCTGTTCGTGCACGTGATGGCGCTGGTGGGCTTCCGCAACAAGCTGGTGGTGCTCAGCAACTGGGCTTACCGGTTCTTCACTTACGAAAACGGCACCCGTCTTATCATCCGTCCTTTTGTGCGGCGCGGCGACAGAATAGGGCGCAAGTTTATCGATAAGTATCAGGCGGATTGATGGGAAGATAGATTAGAAATTGGAGCGAAGCCCTAGAGAATTGCTATTAAAGTATAACTTCACGGGCACAACCTTCTAACCCATCGCCCATGCAAATGAACGCCTTCTTTACCCGCTTTAAGCTGCCAGCCACGCCAGTGTTGGGGCTGGCAGCTCTTTTGTTTTCTGTAACGGCTTGTAACAATGCCGTCGAGCAGCAAGACGCAGCTACTACAACTGAACCAGAACCTATGGAAACGAGCATGTTTTACGTGGGCACTTATGCCAAGCCTGAGGAGGAGAGCATCTTCCTCTACAGCCTGAATTCGGAGACAGGTGAACTGAAGCGCGTGGCCGGCTTTAAGGCCGGAGGGAATCCCTCGTACCTTACATTGGACACTGCCGGGGAGCACCTGTACGCGGTAAACGAGACCACCAATTTTGAAGGCAAGGAAAGTGGCGCCGTCAGCGCGTTTGCCGTGGGGGCAGAGGGAAAGGAACTGACATTGCTGAACCAGACCTCATCGGGAGGCGGCGCGCCTTGCCATATCTGGCTTGCCGGGGAAAACACGGTATTGGTAGCTAATTATGTGGGTGGCAATGTGTCCGCTCTGCCGGTGCAGGAAGATGGACAGTTGGGGCAGCCGCAGGTGCTGCAGCACAAGGGCACCGGCCCGAACGCGCAGCGGCAGGAAAAGCCGCATGCCCACTACATCGCCCCATCGCCTGATGGTGAGTATAGCTTTGCCGTGGACCTGGGGGCTGATAAAGTATTTGGGTACAGGCTCGAGGCCGGAAAGCTAACTCCGAACAATCCTGCCGTGGCCTATACTTCGGCGCCCGGCTCGGGGCCGCGCCACATGGCCTTCCACCCAAGCGGCAAGTATGCCTACCTGCTGCACGAGCTCAACTCCACGGTAACCGTTCTGGAGTACGATGCCGCGAAAGGCACTTTCACAGAGGCTCAAACCCTGACTACGCTGCCGGAAGATGCCAAGGATGACAATTATCCGGCGGCCATTAAAGTATCGGCAGACGGAAAATTCCTGTATACTTCCAACCGCGGGCACAACAGCATTGCCGTGTTCGTCGTGGAACAAGAAGGTAGCCAACTGAAAACAGTACAACACATCAGCACCGGCGGTGACTGGCCCCGTGATTTCTCCCTCGACCCATCCGGGAGTATACTTTTGGTGGCCAACGAGCGCTCCAACAACATCACCGCGTTTAAGGTAGACAAAGCCACAGGCAAGCTCTCCGCCACCGGCCAGGAGGCGCAGGTACAGAAACCGGTGAATCTGGTGTTCCGGTAAGTAAGTAACAGGACAAAAGAACTTTAGACAAAGTACAAAAGACACTTCAAGTATAAAGTGTAACAATTCAGGTAGATACCTAAAGTTGTTCCAGGGTTTATACTTCAAGCTAACTTGGTGCTCATACTTATCATATTATACTTTGAAGTATACCCAAAGCTCCAGACAAGTATAAATAGCCAGTTTACTTGTCTCCTTCGTCCTTTGTCAAATGGTCTTTTGTCTAACTACCCTTTGTCTATACTTTAAAAGATGATTGAAATACTTGCAGAGACTCAGGAAGACATGCTGGCCGTGCGGGTGAGCGGTCAGCTGACCAACGACGACTTTGACCTGTACCGCGAGCAGATCCGGGACAGGATGAAGCGCTACGGATCGGCGCGGCTATACTACGAGATGGTAAACCTGAGTTGGGTAAAGCCCGGTGCCGCACTGGAAAATGCCCTGTTCGACCTGGTGCACGGCCGTGAGTATGACCGCGTGGCGATGGTAGGTGAGAAAGTATGGCAGGAGTGGGCCGCCAAGATCATCAGCCCGGTAAAAAAGAAGGGGGTGCGCTACTTTAACCTGGCAGACCGCGAAAAGGCCCTCCGGTGGGTACAAACGGGAGAGGAATAAAAAACGCCCGCAGAACCAGCTGGTTCTGCGGGCGTTTTATTTTTAAAGTATACGGTTGCTACTGTGCCAGCGCCTCCGCGCGCACCTTCTGGAAGAATAGCAGGTGGTACTCCAACGCATTGCCCCAGTAAGCCCAGGTATGGGCACCCGGGCGCTCGATGTACTCATGCGGCACCTTCTCATACACCAGGCGGCGGTGCAGCTCGCGGTTATCTTCAATCAGGAAGTCATCCACGCCACAGTCAATCATCAACTTAACGCCACTGGCCTTTAGCTGCGGCACCATGTGCACCACAGAGCGCTGGCGGAACAGCTCCTGGTTTTCCTGCTTTGGCCCCAGCAAGGCCTCTATACTTTCAAGCAGTTTATCCGATTCAATTCTGGACACATTCAGGGCCCCGCTCATACTTCCGGCGGCCAGGTACAGCTGCGGGTGGCGCGCCGACAAGTATAAGGCTCCGTGCCCGCCCATACTTAAGCCCGAGATAAACCGGCCGCTGCGGTCGCTGATGGTGCTATACTTGCGCTCCACCTCTTGCCGCAGCTCCTGCGTGATATACGTCTCGTATTGGCTGGATTTGTCCAAGGGGCTGTCGTAGTACCAGCCGCTGAAGCCGCCCTCCGGCGTGACGATAATGAGCTGGTATTTGTCGGCCATACTTTGCAGCAGATCTTTTTGCGGGGGTGTTTTCAGCCAGTTGCTGAAGTTGCCGCTGTAGCCGTGCAGCAAGTATAAAACCGGGTAAGGCCCGTTCTTTTTCTTGCCGTGGCCCTCAGGCGTCACCACGCCGGCTTTCAGCGTTTTCTGCATCGAAGGGCTTTGGATAACAAGGGTGTCGACTTTGGCTGCCTCAGCGGTAAGTATACAAAGGAACAGCAGGAGGAAAGTATAAATTCTCTTTTGCATAGCGGTTAAGTATAGGTTATGCAAAATATAGATAAAGCGGTAATTTTTAAAGTATAAATCTGCTTTTAAGTATAGCGGGTGTCTCTAGCATCAGCGGCTTTGTGGCAAGTATAAATCGGTGTGAAAAGGTTATTCGATCAGCGTGACATCTATCAGACCTTTTTCGCCGGTATAATCTATGGCGCTGCTGTAGCGGTATTCCTGCGGAGCTTCTACAAAGCCTGCTTCAACGGGGTTTTGGTGCAGGTAGTCGAGCCGCTGCTGCATCATCTGGTTGTTGAATAGTTCAATTGGGTGGTTGTGGTGCTGCCAGAACTGAAACGTCTCAATGCTGGGGTTTCGGCTGCCGGCCCTCCTGAACATCCACAGCATCCATTCTTTGCGGCTTTCCTGGTTATGCTCTTCTATCATCTGAAGTATGGCCTTGGCAGTATGCCGTTTCAAATCCCGAAGTATGCCTTCCATTGGTTCCTTATTGCTACCGATGATGAGATGAATATGGCTCGTCATGATGCACCAGGCGTATACTTCCAACCCTTTGTATTTGATGCAATACTGTAAACTCTCTACCACTACATCCTTATACTCCCGCCGCACAAACACATCAATCCAGTTCACCACTGCAAACGATACAAAGTATAGCTTTGACTGGTCCCGGATTTTATAGTTTCGGCTCATACAGAGGCTTTACACAGGTTCAGTTTCTATAGTTGCCATAAGCCTGAATCTGCCGCGAGCTTTCAGCTCGTGGTGGTGCATGAGGCAAGCTTTCAGCTTGCGAAAATATAGTGTAAGGATTACACCAGCTGAAAGCTGGCAGCAATGGAAGCCACGAGCTGAAAGCTCGCGGTAGGCTACAACACAAAAGCCATCAGGTAATTACCCGATGGCTTTTGCCTTTATGTGTAGGAGCCGTTGCTTAATCTACAGTGTCTTCAATCTCGTTTGCCATTTTCTCGTGAGACTCCAGCTTTGGCAAAGTCTTAGCCGCCAGGGTTTTTACCTGTTCATTCTTTGCGTTTCTGGTCTTGGCCTCAAACATGGCGATATCCATTTTATGGGCGCGCTCCATGGTGTCCATATAGTCCTCATCAAAGCCGGCGCCGGTTTTGTTGGCAAGCTTATCTACCATGGTTTGGTGCATCGGCATCATGGTGGTTGGCAATTCTACACCCATTTCAGAAGCGATAGACTCCATTTCCTGCTTTGCTTCTGTATGGTGATCTATCATCATCTGGGCATACTCCTTCACCTTAGGGTCTGTGGCCTTCTCAAGCGCCATCTCACCTAGCTCTATCTCCAGTAGGTTGCTGCTGGCGGCTGTCATCATAAAAGTGGCGTCATCCAGGTTAGTCAGGCTGGTCATGTCCATGGTGGCATCCATGCCGGAGGTGGCTGTAGCTGCCCCGGTTGCCCCAATAGTTCCGGGTCTGTCAGTGTTGGTGCCTGTCGTGGTCGTGGTGCCGGTGTTTCCTGTGTTCGTATTAGTGTTGGTGGTAGTTGTTTCATCGGTGGCTCTGCCAGGAGCGGTCACAGTCTCAGACCTTTCCATCGAGGTAGAGTCGGCAGTAGCAGAGCCTGTGCTGCTGCACGCAGTTGCGGCCATCATCGATCCCGCAACAAAGTATAACATGACTTTTTTCATAGCTTTCAAAGTTTTTAAATCCAACTTTTTATACGCCAGCGTTTTAGGGGAGTTGAATTCTGTGCAAAAACAATTTTCATAAACCCATTTAAAACTTTGTTTCAATATGATTAAGTATAGATAAGTGCAATTTTACAAGATGGCATAAGCTACCCGGGTACCACCTGCATCCAAAAGCACTGGCCCGGAAAAAGAAAAAGCGGCACCTCATCAGAAGTACCGCTTTTTTGTAGCTAAACTTTAAACTAATCTAATCTTACTCGTTCGTCGGAATCTGCACATCCACGTTGTTGAAGCGGATGCGGCCATTCTCCAGCACGGCCTCCACCACCGAGTCTTTGTTGATAGTGCCGGCCAAAATCTCCTTCGACAGCTCGTTGAGCACCTGGCGCTGCAGCACACGCTTCAGCGGACGGGCACCAAACTGCGGGTCGTAGCCCTGCTCGCCCAGGTAATCCAGCACCTCTTCGGTAGCGATTAGGCGTATACCGGCTTCGTCCAGTCGGTCCTGGATGTGGCCAAACTGGATGGTCACGATCTTGCGGATATCCTCGCGGCTCAGCGGACGGAACATCACCAGCTCGTCGATTCGGTTGAGGAACTCCGGCCTAACCGACTTCTTCAGTAGCTCGAACACCTCGTCCTTGGTGCGCTCGATCACCTCGTCGTGGTTAAACTCATCCATCGTCTCAAAATTGCTCTGGATGATGTGCGAACCGATGTTAGAGGTCATGATGATAATGGTGTTCTTGAAGTTCACCACGCGGCCCTTACTGTCGGTCAGGCGACCGTCGTCGAGCACCTGCAGCAGGATGTTGAACACGTCCGGGTGCGCCTTCTCAATCTCATCCAGCAGCACAACTGAGTAGGGCTTGCGGCGCACGGCCTCTGTCAGCTGGCCGCCTTCATCGTAACCGATGTATCCCGGAGGCGCACCAATCATACGGCTCACGGCGTGGCGCTCCTGGTACTCACTCATATCGATGCGCACCATAGCGTTCTCGTCGTTGAACAGGTAATCGGCCAGCGCCTTGGCCAGCTCGGTTTTTCCCACACCTGTCGTGCCCAGGAAGATGAAGGAGCCGATAGGACGTTTCGGGTCCTGCATACCGGCGCGGCTGCGGCGCACGGCGTCGGAGATGGCCTCGATGGCTTCCTCCTGGCCCGCGACACGTTTGCCCAGCTCTTCTTCCAGGTGCAGCAGCTTCTCACGGTCGCTCTGCAGCATTTTGCTTACCGGAATCCCGGTCCACTTGGCAACCACTTCGGCAATGTCCTCGGAGTTCACTTCCTCTTTCAGCATCGGGTTTTCGCCCTGCATCTGGCGTACTTGCTCCTGTAGTTCTTTCAGGTGTGCTTCAGCTTCCTGAATCTTGCCGTAGCGCAATTCAGCCACGCGTCCGTAATCGCCGCTGCGTTCGGCCTGCTCTGCCTCGAGCTTATAGTTCTCGATGTTCTCTTTCTCTTTCTGGATGCCCTCGATGATCTGCTTTTCGTTCTGCCACTTGGCTTTCAGGTCATCGCGCTTGGTGGACAGTTCGGCGATCTCTTTCGAAAGTATGGCTTCCTTGTCGCGGTCGTTTTCGCGGCGGATGGCCTCCCGCTCGATCTCCAGCTGCATGATGCGGCGCTGGATCTCATCGAGCTCCACCGGCAGCGAGTCAATTTCGATGCGCAGCTTGGCCGCCGCTTCGTCCATCAGGTCAATGGCCTTGTCGGGTAGGAAGCGGTCGGTGATGTAGCGGTTGGAAAGCTCCACGGCCGCAATAATGGCGTCATCCTTAATGCGCACCCCATGGTGTACTTCATACTTATCCTTGATGCCGCGAAGTATGGAAATGGCATCCTGCACGCTTGGCTCATCCACCATCACCGCCTGGAAACGGCGCTCCAGGGCCTTGTCCTTCTCGATATATTTCTGGTACTCCTTGAGCGTAGTGGCCCCGATGGCGTGCAGTTCGCCGCGGGCCAGGGCCGGCTTCAGCAGGTTGGCCGCGTCCATGGCGCTGTCGCCACCGGCTCCGGCGCCAATCAACGTATGGATCTCGTCGATGAAAAGGACAATCTCGCCTTCGGCATCCACCACCTCTTTAATCACCGCCTTCAGGCGCTCCTCGAACTCACCTTTATACTTGGCACCTGCCACCAGCAGACCCATGTCCAGGCTCATGAGCGTTTTGTTTTTCAGGTTCTCCGGCACGTCGCCACTCACAATGCGCTGTGCCAGGCCTTCCACAATGGCGGTTTTACCCACGCCAGGCTCACCCAGCAGTACCGGGTTGTTCTTGGTGCGGCGGCTCAGGATCTGCAGCACGCGGCGAATCTCCTCGTCGCGGCCAATCACCGGGTCGATTTTGCCGCTGCGGGCCATCTCATTCAGGTTGCGGGCATAGCGCTTGAGCGAGTTATACTTGGCCTCGGCATTCTGGTCGGTTACCTTGGCGCCGCCACGCAGTTCCTTTATTGCTTTCTTGAGGTCTTTCTCGTTAAAGCCCACGTCCTTCATCAGGCTGGCTACCCGGTCGCGCCCGGCCAGAATGCCCAGCAGCATGTGCTCAATGGCCACATACTCGTCGCCAAACTCTTTTAAGTAGGAGGTCGCTTTTTGCAAAGCCGCTGCCGCGTCGTTGGCCAAGTATGGACTGCCGCCGCTCACTTTCGGGTAGGCTGCCACTATCTCGTCCAGCTTGCTGTGCAGGATATTGCCGTTGATGTTGAGTTTCTGGAGCAGGAAGTTGGTTACGTTCTCGTCTGTCTCCAGTATTGCTTTTAAAATATGCCCGGTTTCGATAGCCTGCTGCTGGTTGCCGCCTGCTATCTCGGTGGCCTTCTGAATGGCCTCCTGGGCTTTGATGGTATAGTTATTAAAGTTCATATCGTTTTACCTGTTTTCCCCTGATCTTCATTCTACGAGCTTAGCAGCAAAGGATACACCAATGGTATTATGGTATGATTTTACTGAAATTATGGCAGGTTGATTTCGTGTAAAATGGATTTTTAAGGACATAATGGCATAAAGGTATCTGTATTACGAGTATAAAACGGCAAAAGGCAGCTCTAGTGGCTGCCTCCTGCTGCTATTCAACTTAATCTAACCTTATCTTGCTTATTTATTCTGCCATATGCAGTTCCACTGTTACCTGTAGCTCATCTTCCACTTTAAACAGTCCGCCCATTTTTTTGGGGGTGGCCAGGCCCAACTCGGAGAAGTTCAGACAGATGTTGCCTCTCAGGTTACTGGCGCCTTTACCGGCACAAGGGTAGAAGCTCACGTTCTGCAGCGGAATGCTTTTGCCTGCCACTAACAGGTTCAGCTCGCCTTTGTAGTTTTTGCCCTCCTGCCGCAGGTACACCACCTCAATTTTGGTGTAAGGGTGCTGGCTGGCGTTCAGCGTCTTCTCGAAATCCTTGTTGAGGAGAATATTGCCGCAGTTGAAATCCTTTACAGGTATGGCCAGCTTTAGCCTTTCTCCCCGGGGAATCTGCCTGTTGAGCAAAAGTGTATCCTTCTGGCTGCTGCTACTGGTGTAGGCGCAGTTGATGGTGCCCAGGGAGGTGCCTGCTGCTACGGTTACTTTGTTTCCCGTAATCACGACAAACTCTTTTTTCTCGGGCAGTACTGCTGCGCTCATCAGCATAGAGGCAGCAACCAGAAAGATACGAACAGGTAACATGGTTATTTATCTTTAGAAAGATATGGCACCTTCAATCATGAAGCCTTCGAACTCACCGCCGTGGCGGATGTCTGTCGGAGCAAAGCCTTTGTACTGCTGCTTCACATACTCGGCCTTGGCAAGTATATTCTTCGTCACGAACCAGCCGCCGCCTACCTGGATTCTGTTCAGGTTCACTTTGTTGTTCAGTACATCCGGAGTAGCGGCCAGTGGGGCCAGGCGTCCTTCTACGGTATTGTAGCGGCCTGCCACGTACAGGTTCTCGTTGCTGCCGAAGCGGTACACCACGTCAGTGCCTACTTGTGTCCAGGTGCGGTCTTTTGGCTCGTCGGCTGCGCCTAGTCTGCCTTTGCCTTTGGCCTGCTCAAAGTTGCCGAAGAGCTCCAGGCCACGGTACTTCACGAACGGGTTGATAACCATGGCTGTGATGCTGTTGGTAAGGCCCGGGTTGATGTGACCTGAAGTGAAGTGCGTAGCTGTCGTAACGGCTACACCGCTTGCAATTCTGGCAGGGTCCATCACCAGGTAGTAGCGTGAGCCGGCACGGTCGCCGCCATACAGGGTGTTTCTCACAGAGCCGGCAGTGGTGTACACAGAGCCCGTTAAGCGTACCCGCAGGTCTTCGTTCAGCTGGCTGTCGTAGCCCAGTTTACCGATGAAAGAGGGCTTGCGTTGGTCCGGATTCTGAATACCACCCTGGATTTCACCGCCTGTCACGGAGCCTACCGCCAGGAAGCCATTGTTCTGGTAGATAACCTCGGCGCCGATTTCAGTGGTGAAGGCATCCATGATGTAGTTGCCCACGAAGGGGTTGTGCAAGGCATGGGCGTTATCGGTTCTGCGGAAGTGGGCGTCGCCGTAGTTGATTTCCATGTGGCCCACTTTCAGGGTCAGGTTCTCCATCAGCTTGTCCACCAGCGGGCTGTTCAGGAACTCCGCCTTATCTACCTGAATGTAGCCACCTTTTACCCAGGCCTCCGGGTGGTGTCTGGAAGACAGGTAGGTAATCAGGTTGAGTCGGATACCGTCGGCCAGCGCCACATCCAGGTTCAGGTTAGCAGCGGCCAGGTTAAAGCCGTTCTCGATGGGCATCAACTGGTTAAGGTTTACCTCGTTGTTGCCTTGCTGCTGCATCAGGGCTGTGGCCGAGTTCTTGTGCTTCAGGCCCTGGAACTGCTGTGCAAAGCCGCCGCCAAGTCTCACTTTAATGCCATCAAAGGCTGCTGTGTCTTGCTTCGGCGTTTCGAAGGTATTTAGTCCCCTTTTATCGTAAGGGCGGGCGTATGGCAGGTCCGATAAGGTAATCTGCGCAAAAGAGCTCAAGCTTAAGCCAAGCATCAGGCCCAGTGAAAGTGTAAACTTTTTCATGACGTTCAGTATTTAAAATCGTTAGTTTTTTGTGTAAGAAGCAACGGGCTGGAAGCCTACCTTGAAGTTGATTTTAAGCTCGTTGCCGGTTTTTACAGTGCCTAAAAGCGCTGTGGGTGGCTTGATGCCGAAGTCGGTGAATTTGATGTTCGCCTCGCCTGCCATTTGCACCAGGTTGGATTTAGTGCTCGTCTCCACGTTAAAAGTCACGGGCTTGGTGGTGCCGGCGATGGTTAGGTTGCCGGTAGCCAGGCCGCGGTTATTGTCCAGTGCGCGGAAAGAGGTCAGCGTAAACGTGATGTCTGGGAACTTGCTAGCCTTAAGCGACTCGTAAGCCAGGTCGTCCATCTTGGCTGTGCCGCTCTTGATAGATTGGGTCTTCATGGTTACGGAAGCCGCCTTCACGTTTTTAAGGGTGGCGCCTTCTAGCACCATTTCAGCTGTACCCTGGGCCTGCGCGGAGGTCATTTCCCAGTCGTGCAGGGTAGAGGTGCCCTTTACTTTCAGCTCGGGCTTTGCGGCCAGTTTATACTGGTCCTGGGCGAGCAACGTGTTGCCTAAGCTTAGTCCTAAAAGGAGGCTAAACAGGCTTAGCAGTTTTATGGGGTTAAAAGTTCTCATGATGCAAGGGGTTAAGGTTTCTACTATTTTGTGTTATTTCTATGATGCAAAACTATAGCAGCCCGCCTCCGCAGCGAATGACCTTGCGCAGTTAAAGAAGTGATCTTAGCTGGTATTTAAGATGACGAAAGGCAGTAAATGCCTATAAGAGCTGTATTATGCCCCCTCTGGCGGCTTTTTCGTGCTTTTAGAGCATGTGAGATTTCCTGTTCAGGTAAGAGAGGTAGAGAAAAAAATATAGCCCGATGGAGGGATGCTGCATTCAGTTGGGATTTTGAACGCTGGGGGTTGTGCTGTCTTTTAGAGTGTAACTAATTGACTTTCTGTTTATTGGTGAGTGAAGTGATTCTGAAAATCACCGAATCAGAAAAATACAAAAGGGGAGATGCTATACTTTATTACTTCACCTCGCTCTTAAAAACAGCCGCGTAGTGGTCGGCCAGGCGGGTGGGTTCGGGCAGTTTATACTTGGTGGCGCAGGCCAGGGCTATACTTGTAGCGGACTCCAGGTCCATCAGGTGGCCGGGCGAGACGAAGACAGGCTTGATGTTATCCTTGGTGCGGAGCACGTTGGCGATGATGTCATCCTTATAGATAAGTGGCGAGACAGAGCCCTTGATTGCAGCCGGCTCTTTATACTTGCCTACCAGTACTTTCTTGGCCACCCCCATAGTGGGCTTGTTCAGGTGCAGGCCCAAGTGCGTGGCAATGCCCAGGCGCCGCGGGTGCGAAATGCCGTGGCCGTCCACCATGATCAGGTCGGGCTTTTGTTCCAGCTTCTCGTAGGTTTTTAGCAAATTGGGTGCCTCCCGGAAGGCCAGGAAGCCCGGGATGTAGGGCAACTCGACCGGCCCATGGTGCCATACTTTCTCCACCACCTCCAACTCCGGGTACGTCAACAGTATAAATACCGAAAGGATGGTGTCCTCGCCGATAAAGGAGGAGTCGCAGCCTGCTATCAGCTTCAGGTCAAAGTCCGGCTTCTGGATGACGATGCGCTCCTGCATTTGCCGCTGCTCTTCGGTGAGGCGGGCAAGTATAGCCGGGTCCGGGGCAGGATAGTCGAAGCGTCGGAAGTAAGCCATGGTTGAGTTGGGGAGTTTGGGAGTTAGAGAGTTTGGGAGTTAGAGAGTTAGAAGGTTAGAAAGTTAAAAAGTAAGGTATGGGCTCGGTTTAAAGTATAGTTGATTGTTACGTGCATACGTTTTTTCCTACATAATGGTGATAGCAGTAGAATATAATCATAGTATAGAAGAATCACCCTCCAACTCATTAACTCCTTAGACGCAACGTATGGCGTCCCTGAGAACCCTCAATTCTTAAACTCTCTAACTCTCTAACTCCCAAACTCTACAACTCCCTCAGGCACTGCAGGGGTAGATTAGCTTGGCGAACAGCAGATACCAGCGGCCCTCTGCAAAGCCGAAGTGAAACTCAAAGGAGGTGGCGGTGTGCAGGACCGATTGCTGTACCAGCGGCAAGGTGGCTTCTATCTGTTTTAACTGTGCCGGGGGCAGGTCGGCATACTTCCAGTAGCCGCTTTTCACGAAACGCTCCGGGCCGGCTGCAAAGCAACCATCCTTGCTATAACCTGATTGGTCCGCGTCGTAATCCATGTCGGCACAGTCGAAGGTAGGCCAGGATTCCTGCTGCAGATCGCAGGTTTTTCCCTCGTCTTTTATAGTTAGGAAGGAGCGGTCCTGATACTCGCGTTTAAAGCTGCCGATGTCCGTCACAAAGGTCATTTTAGGCATCGCGCCCGGCTGCTCAATCACCCATAAGCCATACTTTGGGTGCAGAAACTGATTTAGATCGGCTGTATCAGCAGCTTGCAGTGCCGAAAAGAACTGGCTGAACGCCTGCTCAAAAGTAGTATCGGCTGCCAGCGGCACTTCCTGTTCCGTCTCCAGCGAGTCCGTTCGCTGCGCATTGTCGGGCTTTTTGTCAGGACTGCAGGCGCTTAGAACCATTAGTAGTGCAAGTATAAAGTAAGCAGGGTATTTCATAGGGTTGATCGCTTTTGCTTTGATACGCACAGCGGCGGCAGGTGTATACTTTCTGAACTTTGGATAGGGCGGTTCGTAATCAAAGTAGGCAGATAACCAGATACTTATACTGGTGTAAGATAACAAGCTATGATGAACTATACTTTCAACGACAGTGTCCGGATTGAGCTGAAGGATGCCCATTTAGTTGGCGATCTGGCGATTCCGGAAGGAGCCTCCGGGCTGATTATCTTCTCGCATGGTAGCGGCAGCAGCCGCCTCAGCAGCCGCAACCGTTTTGTGGCAGATCACTTGCAGCGGTCGGGCTTTGCCACACTGCTCTTCGACTTGCTGACGGAGGAGGAAGACCGGGAGTACAGCAACCGCTTCGACATCCCCAAACTCACGCGCCGCCTCATCGACACGACTTACTGGGTGCAGCAGGACCCACGCACCAGCGATTTTAACCTGGCTTACTTTGGGGCCAGCACGGGAGCCGCCTCCGCCATTGGAGCCGCTGCCGCTGAGGGACCCGAGATTGTAAAAGCCGTGGTGAGCCGTGGTGGTCGTCCCGACCTGGCCGATGCCGTGTTACCTGACCTGCGCGTGCCAACGCTGCTGATTGTGGGAGGCAAGGATGAGGAAGTGCTGGCGCTGAACATGCAGGCGCAGGACCAGATGCAGTGTATTAAGGATTTGGAAATCGTGCCCGACGCTACGCACCTTTTCGAGGAGCCGGGCGCCCTGGAAATGGCTGCCCAACTGGCCACCGACTGGTTCCGGAAGTATGTGAAACCCGAAAAGCAGCAGCCCTTGCGCCAGGACCAGCCCTAGGATAGTTGTGAATGAGTGATTGAGTGAATGAGTAAGAGTGACCATGTGCAATTGCAGGTATTGTATCATTAGGTATCCCCTTTGTAGACAGTTAATGTCCTTAGCTATAGCTGCGAATAACGAGTAACGAATAACCAACAACTAAAAACAATTCACACATTCACTCATTCAAAATTAAAACCATGGATATGATCCGAAACAGGGAGGAGGCGGCGCAGCTGCTGGCAGAGCGGCTACAGAAGTATACTGGGGAGCAGGGGGTGGTGCTGGCCATTCCGCGCGGTGGCGTGCCGGTAGCTGCCCCGATAGCCAAAAAGCTGGGCATGCCCCTGGAGGTGACGGTATCCAAGAAGATAGGCCACCCCCTGAACCCCGAATTCGCCATAGGTGCCGTAAGTATGGACAGCGTCAGTTACAGCCCGCGCCCTGACGTGCCGGAAGAGTATATTAAGCGGGAGGTCGAGCGCATCCGGGAAAGCCTGAAGCAGAAGTATAAGTTGTTTATGGGCAAGCGGCAGCACATTCCGCTTCAGGACCGTGTGGTGATCATCGTGGATGATGGCATTGCCACCGGCCGCACGCTGGAAGCCACCGTGGAGTTGGTGCGAAAGGAGCATCCGCGCAAGATTGTGGTGGCGGTGCCCGTTGCCCCTCCCGAGGCCGCCACGCGCTTCTCTAAGATGGTGGATGATTTTGTTTGCCTGCTCACGCCCCCGTTCTTCCAGGCGGTAGGCCAGTTTTACGTAGAGTTCTCCCAAACCTCCGACGAGGAAGTGATACAGCTTTTGGAGGAGCAGGACAAAGTATAACTACCGCTCCACCACAAACTTCGAGAAGTATACTTTGTCGCCGGCCAGCACCCGCACCAGGTAAATGCCTGCGCCGTGTAGCTGGTCTGTGATTATTTTTGTGCTGAAGGTGCCGTTAGGAGCCTGCGCCAGTTGCTGTTTGTGCACCAGTTTGCCCTCTTTAGTATACACATGCACGTCGGCTACTTGGCTGGGGTGGCTGTGCTGCAGGTGCAGCGTTACGTGCTGGCCCTTGCTGCTGGTGGGGTATACTTTCAGCCTCTGCGGTTGCTCTTTCACCTGCACATGCACCACCTGCGACAGGCTGCTGGTGCCGTCTGTGTCTACCTGCTTTAACCGATAGTATAAGGTACCTGGAGAAGCTGTAGAGTCAGTGAACGTATAGTGCTGCGCCACTACGGTGGTGCCGGCTCCCGCCACACGGCCAATCTCCTGGAATTCTACCCCATCTTTCGAGCGCTGTACATCAAAATAAGCATTGTCTGTTTCTGATGCGGTTTGCCACTCCAGTTGCACCTGCCCGTTTATACCTGGGCGGGCGCTGAAACTGGAAAGTTCCACGGGGAGCGGAACGATCACCTCGTTCATGAGGGCGTCGAACCAGCGTTGGGCCATTTTCCGCTCGCCAATAAAGTTAGGGTGCAGGCCATCGTGCGTGTCGCCCTGGCCTTCGACTGAGTTTGGGTTCCAGGTGGCATCAAAGTCGGTATGTTGGTCTACCACAATTACCGGAGACTGAAGCGTGGTGAGTTCCTCTGCAAGGGCAGGGATGCGTGCGTTCAGCTTGCTGATGTTCTGATTTACCTGTACGTTGCCCACGCCTTCATCTGCCGGAATGAGCTGCGCCATGAAGATGACTACGTCCGGATTATCAGCCCGAATCTGCCGTACCACCTCACGGAGTTCGCCTAGCGTTTCTTCCACACTCTGGTTCTGGAACATATCGTTTGTGCCCAGGTGCATCAGTACAACATCCGGCGTATACCTGTTGAGCCATTGGCTTAGCCGCTGTTTGTTTCGTTCTCCTTCTTTCCCGTTAAGTATCTCGTCCACACGCCAGCCCCAGTGGCCTTCGTTTTTGTTCGTGTAAATCTTTCCTTTATAATCAGAGCCCTTTACAGCAGGACTTACGTCGTCCTTATTTACATCATGTGAGCCGACAAACTCAAAATCCACCTCTGCATCAATCAGCATTTTCCAGAGCTCATAGCGGTAGCTGGGGTGCTTGCCATCGCCCTGCGTGATGGAGTTGCCCAAAGGCATGATCTTAAGCTGTCCGGAGGCCGGGAAAACTAAAATAGCGAAGCAGGAAATAAGCAGAAAGCGTAAGACGTGTAAGCTAAGTGAAGTGTAAATTGTACTCATAAGCTAAATAGTAGGTAAGTAGTAAACGAGCTAACAGGGACGGTAGGTGAGGGGGTAACAGTTACGCGAGCGGCTGTAAGAATGGGTAAAAGTGAGCTTAGGGTAAGGGAATGTAGCTGTTTTATAAGGGAACGAAACGACTGCCTGCGCTTGCCGAGCAACTGAGGAGGTCGCCGGAGCTGAAAAAAGTATAACTTTATTGCTGGTGCCTGGTTGCAGTAGCATGGGTCAGGCCTTCTATACTTTGCAGAGGTATGAGTTTTATGCCGAAGGAAAGCCTTCCTGCATTAGCCTATTTCAAAAAGACTCTTATATTTGCTTTTAGAACTATATGTATTTATCTGCCCATAAACAGCAGTATTTTAATCTAATATTTTAACATGACGACAAAAGCATCTAAAATAATCTACACGATTACCGATGAGGCTCCTGCGTTGGCGACACGTTCGTTCCTGCCAATTGTACAGGCCTTTACAAAAGCTGCCGACATTGCGATAGAAACAAGAGATATTTCCCTGGCGGGCCGTATCATCTCCGCTTTCCCGGAAAACCTTTCCGAGGAGCAGCAGCAGTCGGATGACCTGGCGTACCTGGGCGAACTGGCGAAAACGCCGGAGGCAAACATTATCAAGCTGCCAAACATCAGTGCCTCTATTCCGCAGCTGACAGCGGCTATCAAGGAGCTGCAGGCACAGGGCTACAACATTCCGAACTATCCGGCAGAGCCTAAAACAGAAGAGGAGAAAGACATTAAGGCGCGTTACGCCAAGATTCTGGGTAGCGCCGTAAACCCTGTGCTGCGCGAGGGTAACTCTGACCGCCGTGTGGCAGATGCGGTGAAGCAGTATGCTAAGAAGCACCCGCACTCCATGGGCAAGTGGTCTGCTGACTCTAAAACGCACGTGGCCCATATGACGGGCGGCGACTTCTACGGCAGCGAGCAGTCTGTGGTAGTAGACAAAGCAACGGATGTGCGCATCGAGTTTGTAGGCGCGAACGGTGAGACCAAAGTGCTGAAAGACAAGGTTGCCCTGAAAGCCGGTGAAGTGATGGATTCATCGGTGATGAGCCGGAAGGCACTGCGTTCGTTCCTGGAAAAGGAAATCGCGCAGGCTAAGGAGCAAGGTATACTTTTATCCCTGCACCTGAAGGCAACCATGATGAAGGTGTCTGACCCTATTATGTTCGGCCACGCGGTAACCGTGTTCTTCAAAGATACTTTTGCCAAGCATGCCGCTACCTTTAAAGAGATTGGTGTGGATGCCAACAACGGCCTGGGCGATGTATACGCGAAAATCCAGAGCCTGCCGGAAGAGAAACGTGCCGAGATTGAAGCAGACCTGAAAGCGGAGATGGCGCAGCGCCCGGAACTGGCAATGGTAAACTCTGATAAAGGCATCACCAACCTGCACGTGCCAAGCGACGTGATCATCGACGCGTCTATGCCGGCGGCGATACGTTCGTCTGGACAGATGTGGGGACCGGACGGCAAACTACATGATACGAAAGCTATCATTCCGGACCGTTCTTATGCCGGTATTTACCAGGAAGTGATTCAGTTCAACACAGAGAACGGCGCATTCGACCCGACCACAATGGGTACTGTTCCGAACATCGGCCTGATGGCGCAGAAGGCGGAGGAGTATGGCTCGCATGACAAGACGTTTGAAATAGCTGCTGCTGGTACCGTGCGCATGGTGGATGCAGACGGTAACACGCTGATGGAGCAGAAAGTAGAGGAGGGCGATATCTTCAGAGCCTGCCAGACGAAAGACCTGCCGATTCAGGACTGGGTGAAACTGGCTGTAACCAGAGCTAGAATTACCAACACACCGGCCGTTTTCTGGCTTGATCCGCAGCGCGCCCACGACGCTAACCTGATCAAGAAAGTTGAGAAGTACCTGCAGGACCACGACACCAACGGCCTTGAGATTAAGATCATGTCGCCGGTAGAAGCCATGCGCTATACTTGCGAGCGTGCCAAAGCGGGTAAAGATACTATCTCGGTAACCGGTAACGTGCTGCGTGACTACCTGACGGACCTGTTCCCGATTCTGGAGCTGGGCACCAGCGCCAAGATGCTTTCGATTGTGCCGTTGCTCGATGGCGGTGGCCTGTTCGAAACAGGTGCCGGTGGATCTGCACCGAAACACGTGGAACAATTCGTAGAAGAGAACTACCTGCGTTGGGATTCGCTGGGTGAGTTCCTGGCCCTGGCTGTATCGCTGGAGGACCTGGCGTACAAGACCAAGAACGAAAAAGCCGAAGTACTGGCTGAGGCCCTGAACCAGGCCAACGCCAAGTTCCTGGAGAACGATAAGTCGCCAGCCCGCAAAGTAGGTGGCATCGACAACCGTGGCAGCCACTTCTACCTGGCCATGTACTGGGCACAGGCGCTGGCTGAGCAGTCGAAGAACCAGGAGTTGAAGGACCGCTTCTCGAAGCTGGCCAAAGAACTGACCGACAACGAGCAGAAGATCGTAGACGAGCAGATCGCCGCCCAAGGCAAGCCGGTTGACATCGGCGGGTACTACCACCCGAACGAAGAGAAGACCAGCAAAGCCATGCGCCCAAGCGAAACGCTGAACGCTGCTTTAGCTAACTTCTAAGAAGTATAAAGTATAAAAAGAGAAAGGCTGCCTGAGTGATCGGGCAGCCTTTTCCTTTTCATATCAAATCGATGTGGAAAGTTATTTCATTGAAGACATTCTCCTTGCTTAAGTGGAGATAAACATATATTATTTATTATTTCTGTTGATTACGAAGCGACAAAAGCTAAATACTTGTTTGATTACAAAATAAGACCAATAGCCTAAGCATAGAGCTATAAGTATCCAAACGTGAGTGTAGAAACCTTTAATTTTTGATGGTATACCAATAAACTTCAGCAATATGGTTGCTACCATCATCACAAAAACTGATGCTAGGAAGTAACCAATAAAGAAAGTTAATCCAGCGCCTAATTCATCTATACCATCTGATATGAAGTTACGCATTTCTTCATGCGTTTTCAAACCTGTCTTAATTAACGTGAATTTTATAAGGTATAGAACCACTGCTAAAAGAGCAAAGATGCTAACAAGAATGATAGATAGTCCTAGACCATCGTCTGAATCATAAACAAATCTATACATAGTAGCATAAATATATAACTAAGGATATTTAAAACATATTTTTTTACTTGCTAACACCTGCTAAGTTAGTAAGCTGTAAGATTTATATCTCTTTTCATGCCGCAAGTTTAGCGCCAGCGCAACTTGTGGCTGCACATGATGCCAGTTTGTAACTGGCGTTTTCCGCAAACTATACTTTTGCCAGTTACAAACTGGCTCCATACCAACCACCAGTTACCGCTGCGCTCAAACTGGCGGTATGTTCGTATAGTATGCCATGAGCCGAAACTATAAGATCAGTGACCAGAGCCAGCTGCATTTCATTTCTTTCGCAACGATACATTGGATAGATGTCTTTACAAGACCTGCTTATAAAGACATTGTAGTTGACAGCCTGAATTATTGTATTAAGAACAAAGGGCTGGAAGTACACGCCTGGTGCATCATGTCCAACCACGTGCATCTTGTTGTCAGCTCACAAACTGCAAACCAATCCCACATCATCCGCGACCTGAAAAAGCATGCTTCCAAGACCATAGTAAAAGCCATAGTTGATAATCCGCAGGAAAGCCGCAAGGAGTGGATGCTCTGGATGTTCGAGCGGGAAGGTAAGCGGAATAGCAATAACTAGGATTTCCAGTTCTGGCAGCAGCACAACCAGCCTATTGAACTTAACTCGAATTTTCTAATAGAGCAGAAGCTGAACTACATTCACAACAACCCCGTGGAAGCGGGCTTTGCGTGGGAGCCGCAAGATTATCCTTACAGCAGCGCTACAGACTATGCTGGAGGAAAAGGAATGGTTGAAATCATACTTTTAGAATAATTTTATCTCCAGTTTGAGCGCAGTGGTAACCGGTGGTTTGGCATGGCTGCCGGTCCGTAGAGATATTAATACTTATACTTTCGCCAGTTACAAACTGGCTTCATGTACAGCCACAAGTTACGCTGGCGCTAAACTTGCGGCATGAGGAACAGAGAGCATAAAAGGAGAGCGGCAGCCATACTTTGGCTGCCGCTCTCCTTTTATACTTAAAATATTCCCTAATCCGCATTAACACCTATATCTCCCTGAGCTACGATGACCTGTAATTGTTCTGGGCTCAGGTGCACATTCACATGGCCGTCATACTTCAGCACATCCTTGTAGCCAAACGGGGTGCCATCGTCAAGTTCTGCCACGTTAGATATGCTCATGCCCGTGGTACCGTTCACCGGGTTAAAAGTATACACAATGCCGCCACCTTCCTCTGCAGAGTTTTCGTGTATATGGGCCGGGTGCACACCTCCCTCAGGAGTACCATCCAACGAGATGGTGGCTAAGGCTTCGCCATTTCTTCTTTCTTCAAACAAAACGGTACCGCTTATACCGGGTACAGCTGCCTCATTTAGTTCGTAGCGTTTGGCTTTGCCTGTCAGCTCGTTCTGCCCGATATCTCCTTGCGCTACAATTACATCCAGTTGGTCCTCGCTCAGGTGCACGTTCAGGTGACCATCGTACTCCATCAGGTCCTCGAAGGTAACAGGAGTACCACTGTCGTCTCTTTGTATAATGGTGGTGCTGGTGCCTGTTGTGCCGTCAACCGAGTTGAGCGAAATAACGATGGGGCCGCCCTCTGCCGCGGTGTTGGCATGAATATGAGCAGGATGTTCGCCTCCTGTAGGTGTTCCCGTCAATACAATAGTGACGGATGTTGTTCTTGCGTCTACTCTCACAAAGGTAGCGGTACCCTCTATGTTCGGATCCGCTACGGATTCCAGATCATACACCTTCGTGTCAGGGAAAGGTATCGGGGAGTCGTCATCGTCCTTACAGCCGGTAAAGACAATCGTGCTGAGCACTAACACAAGTGCAAAGACATTGATTTTGGATAGGCTGTGTAACATAGGCTTAAGAATTAAAATGGTAATAAATAATTTACTATTGGCATTATTCTGATTTAACTTCTTGATTATCATTATGTTCTCTGTTTTTTGTCAGAGAGGCTAAAAACAGAGCCAGCGGTATGGGAAACGCTTTAAGCAGAAATGCCAATAAGGAGCGCTCTTTGAAGCTATTTTCTTCTCCTTATATCTGAATAAACTGATGAAGGAGCGCCCAAAAAGCTCGTTCCCGTCCTTTCGGATTTGCAATCTGAAAGAGCGGTTATGAAAAGTCTAGCCAATCGTAAACCTGTTGTAACCTTTGCCGCAAAACCTGCTACAACCGAAGGTAAACGAGCAGCTATGACTATGGACAATAAATTTGAACCGCATGCCTCCACTATCGTGCTGGCAGGAGCCACAGGGGATTTAGGAGGGCGCATTGCTAGGGCGCTTCTGGCAAAGGGGGCCCTTGTGAGGGTGCTGGTCCGCAGCAACAGCGACAGGGCTAAAGTGGAGGCTTTGCGAAAGGCAGGGGCTGTTATTGTTGAAGTGGATTTCCACAAGGCTGCTACACTGGCCAGAGCCTGCGAGGGGGCTACTTGTGTGGTCTCGGCCTTGTCGGGCTTGCATTATGTGATAGTGGGCATTCAGACCTTGCTGTTAAACGCAGCAGTGGCTGCCGGCGTGCCCCGCTTTATCCCTTCCGACTTTGCGGTTGATTTCACGAAGCTGCCTTACGGCCACAACCGCAACCTGGACTTCCGGAAAAATTTTAAAGAGCGGTTAGACAAAGCTCCGATAGCTGCCACGTCTATCTTAAACGGCATGTTTACGGACCTGCTTACCGGGCAGGCGCCCATCGTCCTTTTCCCAATAAAGCGGGTGATGTACTATGGCGATGCCAATCAGCTGATGGACTTTACCACCATTCAGAATACCGCTGAATATACTGCCGCCGCGGCCCTTGATTCCTCTACGCCCCGTTACCTGCGCATTGCCGGGGACGTGCTTAATGTGCGTGGGTTGAAAGAGGCTGCGAGTAAGGCTACCGGCGAGGAGTTTAACTTATTCAGGGTCGGTGGATTGGGCTTGCTGGATACGCTCATAAAAATCACAAAAGCACTTACGCCTGATAACCAGGAAGTCTTTCCGGCCTGGCAAGGCATGCAGTACATGCGCGATATGTTCAGCGGGTTACCGAAATTAGAACCGCTGGATAATGACCGCTACCCTGAGGTTAGATGGACGAGCGTAGCCGAGGTGCTGGCGAGGCGGTAGGGAAGGACACTATACTTTTGAAGTATAGATTATGCAGCATTTAACTTGCTACATCCCTCTTAGGAGGCTTTTGCCGCTTCAGGAAAGTATACATCATCCCCAAAACGCCGCCGCCCAGGGCCGCATAGCCATACCCGATTAAAAAACCATAGGCCTCATTTTCTGCACCCAGCCCTAGCGAGGCTGCAAGAGCCGTAATGCCTGACACGAGAAGTACTATCGCTTTAGTGTAGTTCATCTTATTTTCCATATTTCGAAGCATTTGGTTATTTCTGGTACACATAGGCCTGCATGTGGCTAAATGCCTGGTGCCTATACGAATATAGCAAGTCCAGCCGCATGCGTTGCCACTATTAGACCAGCAAAGCGATAAACCAGACCAGCAGGTGTTTTCTCTGGAAATCTTGTCTATGCTGCCCATCCGAAGTATAAATCTGCAAGGTAGCCAGCAGCTATGAAGTCGTGCCACAGGCCAAAGTAGTGAGCAGCCAGAAATAGTCATAGGTAAGTACTCCCACTGAAGCGGTACTAAACAAGAAGCGGCAGCCATACTTTGGCTGCCGCTTCTTTATACTTGTCTAATATCAGAATACCAACTTTAAACTAGTAACCAAACAGCGTCTTCAGGTCCAGCTGCTTCACTTTGCCATACTTCTCGAGCTCCTTAAAGTTGAGGCGGTCTTTAGAGCCGATCACAAGTATAACCTGTGGCTGAGCTTTTACATACTTCTGCTGGAACTCCTTCAGCTGGTCGAAGGTCATGGTGTTAGCGCTTTGGTACACGTCCTGGCGGATGTCGTAGTTCAGGCCCAGTTTCTTGGCGCGCTCATAATCGAACAGGATGCCGGATTTGGTGATGCGCTCCGTAGAAATGCTGTTGCGAAGTGCCGCCTGTGCGTTCTGGAAGTTGGCATCGGCCAGCGGCATATCCGTTAACAGTGCCTGCATACCCGCCATTGCCTCCGACAGCTTATCGGCCTGCGCCCCGATGTAGGACACCAGGTAGTTGGCGCGCTCTTTCTTGGACGCCGTGCCATAGTAGGAGTAAGTAGAGTAGGCGAGGGCCTTCGACTCGCGCAGGTCCTGGAACACGATGCCGCCCATGTACTCGTTGTAAAGGCGAACTACCGGTATGATGTCCTTGCTGTAAGGTACTGACTTGCTTACGAACATCATCTCGGCCTGCACCATGTTATAGTCTGCCCAGTACACGGTGGGCTCTTTGATGTCCAGCTCGGGGTAAACTACTTCGGCAGGCACTGGCTTGAGCGTGGCCGGCACGTTGTGGCCGGTGTTCAGGGTGGCCACCAGGTTTTCTGTTTCACGTGGACCATAGTATAGCACGCGGTGCTCGTAGGTCGGGATGCTCTTGATGATGTTTACCAGTTCCTGCGGCTTCAGGGCCTTTAGCTGCTTTTCGCTCAGCACGGTGTTGAACGGGTTCTTAGGGCCATACTTGGCGTAGTTCATCATGGCCTGCTGCAGAATGATGCCTTTGTTTTTCTTGGCATCGTCGCGGGCTTTCAGCACACCGGCCACCATGTCGTTGAGCGCCTGCTGGTCTGGCTTGGCGTTGGCTAGTACGCTCTCGAACAGGTTCAGGCCTTTCTCAAAATTCTCATCCAGGCCTGTCAGGCTCACGTATACCTGGTCTCCGCTGGAGAACACGTCGAACGAGGTGCCCAACTGATAGAACTCCTTCTGCAGTTGCTCGGCCGTATACTTGTCGGTGCCCAGGTACTTGAGGTAGTTCACGGCCATACCCAGTTTTGGGTCGTTGTTGGTGCCCATGTCCAGGATGTAGTAGAGCTGGAACAGGCCGTTTTCCTTGTTTTTGGTGTAAAGCAGCGGTATGCTCTGCTTCAGTTTCGTTTCGGCGATGTCTTTTTTGTAATCTACAAAAACCGGCTCCAGCGGCTGCACCTCTTTGGCCATAAAGGTCTTGTAGTACTCCGACTGCGCATCGCGGTTAACGGCTACCGGCGTGATGGCCGGCTTCTCTACTTTCTGCGCGTTCGGGTCCTTACCGGTTTTCTTGTACACCAGCACATAGTTGTTGCCAAAGTATTTGTTGGCTACATCCATTACGTCCTGCTTGGTGATGCTGGCAAACTCCGTAGGACGGTTTACGAACTTCTGCCAAGGCATCTCATAGATAAAGGAGGTTACGAAAGCATCGGCGCGGTTGCTGTTGTCCTCGTAAGCCTTCATGGTGTTGATTTTGTCGTTGTTCACCACCGCCTGTATCAGCGACTCGTCAAAGGCCCCTTTCTTAATCAGCTCCAGCTGCTGCAGCAACAGGTCGCGTACCTGGTCCAGCGTCTGTCCCTGGCGCGGCATGCCTGTCATCCGGAACGTGCCGTAATCTTTCATGGGCGTGTCGTAGGCGTACGCCTGTAGCACCTTCTGCTGCTGGTTCAGGTTCAGGTCAATCAAGCCGGCCTGGCCGTTGTAGAGCAAATTGCTGATCATCTGGATCACCAAGGCATCTCTTTCGTTGATGCCCGGCGTACGGAAGGCAATGGATACGTTCTCGGCATCCGGGCCCAGTACCTCCTTCACAATCGGCTTCTGGATGGGCTGCTCCTGCGCCACGGTAAAAGCGGGCTCAGGCTTCTTCTCCATCCCTCCCCAATACTTATCTATCAGGCGGATGGTCTGGTCAAAGTCCAAGTCGCCGCTCATGGCGATGGCCATGTTGTTGGGGATGTAGTACCTGGTGTAGTACTTCTTGATCTCGGTGATAGAAGGGTTTTTCAGGTGCTCGATGGTACCAATAGTGGTCTGCGTGCCATACTGGTGCGTCGGGAAAAGCGCTGTGTTGATGACCTCGGCTACTTTGCGGCCGTCGCTGTCCAGGGTGCGGTTTTTCTCTTCGTACACCGCCTCCAGTTCAGTATGGAAAATACGCGGTACCATGTCGGCAAAACGGTCGGCCTCCAGCTCGATCCAGCGCTCCAACTGGTTGCTGGGGATGTCGTTGGTATACACCGTCTGGTCTACCCAAGTATAGGCGTTGGTTCCTTTGGCCCCGATGGCGCCCAGGATCTTGTCATACTCGTTGGCAACGGCATAGGTGGCGGCCACACCGGAGATAGAGTCGATTTGGTGGTAGATTTTCTTGCGCGCGGCCTCGTCTTTGGTGGCTCTATACTTTTCGTACAGCGCCTCGATCTTATCCAGCTCTACTTTCTCTTTCTCCCAGTTCTGTGTGCCCAGCTCGGTAGTGCCCTTAAACACCATGTGCTCCAGGTAGTGGGCCAGGCCGGTGGCATCAGCCGGATCGTTCTTAGAACCGGCGCGTACCGCAATAAAGGTCTGGATGCGCGGCGCCTCCTCGTAGTCTGACAAGTATACTTTCAGGCCATTGTCTAAAGTATAAATGCGGGCGTTGAGCGGGTCGTTGGGGACAGTCTCGTACTTATACTCCTTCTCGGCAGGGGTTGCAGCCGCTGTTACAGCCGTATCGGTGGTGGATTGGGTTTGGTATGCTTCGTTTTTGCATTGCGTGAACGTAAGGCCCAGCGCAAGCAACAGCAAAGAGGAACCTCTTTTTATTGCCATAGTTTTGATGATGTAGTTTTTATAAAGATAGTAGGATTTTGTTTAAATAACATGTGCTTTTTTTGCTTCTATTATACTTTATACTTGCTGCTATTCCTGCTGTTTCGATCGTGCTTGTTGGAGCGCGCAAGCTGCTGCAGATCTATATTCGCGCAAGTTATACTTTATACCTCTGCTGTATTTGATTTCATTCCTATCGCTGGCGCGAGCTTGCAGATCGTGTCTTTTTATGATGTTGGATTTGTAACCCAACTGGCTTGAAAAGCCATACCTTATACTTTGCTATACTTTATACTTATCTGGCGCAAGCGTCCGCTTGTGCCTTTTTATACTTACAGTATTTCCGCTGTTCCGGACAAGGATGTCCGGAACCTTCTCTGCTGCGGACTTCCAAGTCCGCGCAAGTCATACTTTTATACTTACAGGCTTATACTTTCATAGCCACCGCTTCCTTCCATTTGAACCAAGTTCTCTTTACTAGCTGCCGTTCATCCTCCAGCTTTACATAGGCTACTGTTTCATCTCCTGCTTTCAGCCCTCCGAGGCCGGGAGGCCTCGCCTTCGGGCATCGCGCTGCTTTCGCTTCCTTTGCTCCTGACGTCGCAATGCCTCGCTCACGCTTGGCACCGGAACCTCTCGAGGCGCTCAACCCAAAGGCTGGGAACAGAATCGATAGCCGCTGCAGACGGAGCCTCAGCCAAAGTCCCCCTTTGAAGGGGGTAGGGGGATGTAATCGTATGCAGAGTTTATAATTGGTAGGGACAGGTCGCGACCTGTCCGCTCCACAGCAGCAGCAGCAATGAAACTTATACTTCAGCACCAGTAACTACAGGCTCCCCTCCTTGGTTAAGGAGGGGTAGGGGTGGTTGGGCCCGGGATTGCATAAAACGCCCTCCCCTGTTTTGGGGGTAGGGGCCCTCGACAAAAGGGGAGGGTCGGGGTGGGGTAGGGCAAGCCTAAAAATCTGCGTCCAGGCCGAAGCGCTGTTTCAGGTCGATGAGCACCGGATACTTTTCAGACAGGTAGTTAAACTTGTCTGCCGAAGTATAAAGTTTGCGGCCCTCGTCCTGTACTTCCACCACTTCCGCCCGCAGTTTTATACTCCGGTTGCCCAGCTGTTGCTTCAACTCGCGCAGGATGTCGGGGCGCAGCGCCGTGAACTGGTCCATGAGCACATGGTTTTCCAGCTGAAGGACGATTTCGTTGTCGGGGCTGATGTGGTACTGCCGGTTGAGGAGCGTGTAATCCATCATGTTCTCGGCCTTCTTGCGGCGGAGAATGCTGTGCCACACAGTCTTCAGCCTTGCCTCATCCACCGGCACAAGGGCTCCGTAGTTCCCCTCGTCCTCTTCCTCTGCTACAGCCACACTAGCCACGGCAGCTTGCGGGTTTTGCAGGTCCTTCAGGCTCGGCAGTTTCCCCAGCTTCTTCTGCGGCGGCAGCTGTGGATTTGGGCGAGGCTTCTCCGGAGCAGGCGCAGCGGCCTTAGGCGGAGCAAGCTGGGCCTCTGGTGTTACCTGCTGTGGCTGCGGCGCTTGCTGCAAACGCTCCGACGGCACGCTGCTGGCGGACACGGGCTGCTGCAATTGCGCCGAAGGTGTAGCGGCAGGGGAGGTGGCACCGGTTGCACTGGTAGAGGCTGGTGCCGGAGCCGCTACCTTAGCTTTTTTTGGTTCTGAACCCTCCTGGGCAAAGTTCAGGGCTGCGTTCAGGTGGGCCAGCTTCATTAGGCACAGCTCCACGTGCAGGCGCTGGTTTTTGCTGCTCTTATAGTTGGTGTCGCAGGTGCTTACCAGGTTCAGGCCCGAGAGCAGGAACGAAACGGAAGCCTTCTGCGACTGATCGGCATACTTGGCTTTAATGTTATCCGATACCTCCAGCAGCTGTATGGTTTGCGGATCTTTGCACACCAACAGGCTTCGGAAATGCTCCGCAATGCCAATCAGGAAGTTATGGGCATCAAAACCGTTCTTCAGGATCTCGTCGAACAGCAGCAGCGAGCCGGGCAGGTTCTGCGCCAGCAGGTGGTCCGTGAGTCGAAAATAATAGTCGTAATCGAGTATGTGCAGGTTCTCAACCGTGGCCTTGTAGGTTACGTTGTGGCCCGAGAAGGTCACCATCTGGTCGAAGATCGAGAGAGCATCGCGCAAGGCACCGTCCGCTTTCTGGGAAATCAGGTGCAGGGCATCGGGCTCGGCCTGTATACTTTCCTTTTGGGCGATGTTGCCCAGGTGGCGCACCATGTCCTCAATCCGGATGCGGTTGAAGTCGAAGATCTGGCAACGCGAAAGTATAGTTGGGATGATCTTGTGGCGCTCAGTGGTAGCCAATATAAAAATGGCGTACGAAGGCGGCTCCTCCAGGGTCTTCAGAAAGGCATTGAAGGCCTGGTTTGAGAGCATGTGCACCTCGTCTATGATGTAGATTTTATACTTTCCGGTCTGTGGGGCGTAACGCACCTGCTCCACCAGGTTCCGGATATCCTCCACCGAGTTGTTGGAGGCGGCATCGAGCTCGTGTATGTTAAAGGAGCTGTTGGAGTTAAAGCTGCGGCAGGATTCGCACTCGTTGCAGGCCTCTACCTCCGGCGTAATGTTCTGGCAGTTGATGGTCTTGGCCAAAATACGGGCACAGGTAGTTTTACCCACCCCACGCGGACCGCAGAAAAGGAAAGCCTGCGCCAGGTGCTTGCTGCTGATGGCGTTTTTAAGGGTGTTGGTGATATGGTGCTGCCCCACGACGCTATCGAACGTGGCCGGGCGATATTTACGCGCTGATACTACAAAGTTCTCCATTGCATACAAAGATAATCAATCCGAAGCTCAGATGGGAGAAAGTTTGGGAGTTAGAGAGTTAGAAAGTTTAGGAGTTAACGAGTTAGAGAGTTTAGGAGTTAGAAGGTTAGAAAGTTATACTTTTCCGCTGGCCTGGGCACTGGTTTCTGGAGCTTGGAGTACATGGCTGGCCTCGCTTGGCTTACATCGTGTACAGGGTGGCGCCCACGACCAAAAGTGCGCAGATAGTTAAAAGGGTGCTGTAGGCAAAGAACAGCACGACCACCTTCGACACCGTCATCCATCGCGACCCCTTGTAGGTGTTGCGCATCGACCTGTAGATGTACCACATAGCACCCAAAATGCCCAGAAATATAAAGTAGTCCGACAGGGAGGGCAGGAGCCAGCCCAGCAAAATCAGGATAGAGCCAAACAGGAACAGGAACGAGTGCACATGATCAGAGTAAATAAGGTGTTCCACATAGTATTTGGATGAGCGCCAGTTTACCAGCTTCAGGATAAGGGCAAACAGCGGCAGCAGCAGGAACATAACCTTCGGGAAGTGACCGACGAGCTTGTTTTTGAAGAGGGCAAGGCTCAAATCGTCGCTCATTACCTTTTTCAGCTTAGCAGTCAGGGATTGTACAAAAGCGTTATCGTCTCCTATATCTATGCGCAGCTCGTCTTTACCTTTCTTTTCAGCCGCAGCAATAGCCTCGCCAATGGCTGTTGCCTGCAGGGTCGTGTCTGCCACGCCTGTTGGTTGCCCCAGGGCGGCGAGCGAAGCATGATTTCCTGCTTTCTCAAGCGCCTTTCCGCTCAATGGTCCCTTCAAACTGCCAATTATTTCCTGGGCTTCGGCCTTCTCCTCAGGCGTAACATCCTCCACAAGGTTGTTTCTGTTGATATTGGTATTGGCCGTGGACAGGAAAAAGAACACGATGCTGATGAAGATGTACATGCTGATAGGGCTGAGGTAGGAGGCGCGCCTGCCGGCAAAGTACTCTTTGGTCAGAAATCCGGGCTTCGTGAAAAGCGGGACCATGCTGCTGAAGAACTTCGACTCGAAGTGAAAATAGTGCCCCACGCTGTGCATGGCCAAGTGCAGAAAATTCTCACGCAGTTCCAGGTTCTCCTGCCCGCACTCCGAGCAGAATTTGCCTGCCACAGTGGCCCCGCAGTTCAGACAGTTATCTTCGGTCCGGTAATGTTTTTTCATAGTGTTTAGAGTATGGGTTCCTAAACTGGCCAAGTAGCAGATCGCAGTGCCAATTTAAGGGGCTAAAGTAAGCATTTGTAGCATTTTCCTGTGATGTTGTGCCTAAATATTTATGAATTACTATAAAGCTGTCTCAGAGGCTGGCAGGAAAGAGACTTGCCGGGGTGCAGGATACAAGATTTGGTGAAGCTATTGGCCATTCCGCAACAGCAGGGGAGTATAACAACAAAGGCAGCCGCTGTTAGCGACTGCCTTTGCTTATGAATGAAAGTATAAAATCGTGCTACGGAAAGCTTAGTACGGTTTGGCGGAGTGAGACTTTTTCTGCGCCTCCTGCACACCCTGCTCGCCGGTTACGTTGCCCATCGGGCCATCAGTACCTTCAGCCATCTTCTGCTTCATCTCCTTAGTTACCTGCTCGATGCGCTCCCGAACAAGTCTGCCATAGGATTCATCGGCCTGCGTAAAGTGGTTCAGCATTTTCTCCTGGATGCGCGGGTCGCACTTGGCCAGGTCGTTGCCCAGGTTATTAATCAGTTCTTCGCGCTCCCAAGCCTCGAAGTTGCGGAAGGTCTCGCCGGCCTGCTTAAACGGATTAGCCCGCTCAATTGGCTGGCGCACCAGGTTTGCCTCGTAGCGCGGGTTATACTCTTTGCCTGCCATAGGTGCCTCTTCCAGGCCGCCAAGTATGGATGGCTCGTAGTTTACGTGGATGTTCTGGCCCTCGGCAAAATCAGTGTCGAAAGCCATTTGGCCGCCGCGCTGGTTGGTAGCAACATGCGTTTTAGGAGCGTTTATAGGCAACTGCAGGTAATTTGCTCCAATGCGGTAGCGCTGCGTATCAGAGTAGGAGAAAGTACGGCCCTGCAACATCTTGTCATCCGAGAAGTCCAGGCCATCCACCAGCACACCTGTTCCGAAAGCGGCCAACTCCACCTCGTTAAAGTAGTCCACAGGGTTGCGGTTCAGCGTCATTTTGCCGATTGGGTACCACGGAAACTGCTCTTTTGGCCATAGTTTGGTGTCGTCCAACGGGTCGAAATCCAGTTCCGGGTGATCATCGTCGCTCATGATCTGCACGTTCAGTTCCCACTCCGGAAACTCGCCGCGCTCGATGGCCTCATACAGGTCCTGGGTGGCGTGGTTGAAGTTCTTGCCCTGTATTTCCTGCGCCTCTTTCTGCGTCAGGTTACGGATGCCCTGCAGCGGCTCCCAATGGTATTTTACCAGTACAGCCTCGCCCTCGGCGTTCACCCACTTGTACGTGTTTACCCCGGAGCCCTGCATCTGGCGGTAATTGGCCGGGATACCCCACGGCGAGTACAGAAAGGTAACCATATGGGTTGCCTCCGGCGTGCCCGCAAAGAAGTCGAAAATGCGCTCGGCGCTCTGTATATTAGTTACCGGGTCAGGCTTCTGCGAGTGGATCAGGTCCGGAAATTTCATGGCATCGCGGATGAAGAAAATCTTCAGGTTGTTGCCCACCAAGTCCCAGTTGCCATCTTCGGTGTAGAACTTCACGGCAAAGCCGCGCGGGTCGCGCAATGTTTCGGGGGAGCCCGACGGATGTCCTACGGTAGAGAAACGCACGAACGTTGGTGTCTCCGCGCCCTTTTTAAACACCTTGGCGCGGGTGAATTTCTCTACCGGGTCGTTGCCTACCATGCCATACGACACGAAAACACCGTGGGCACCGGCACCACGGGCATGCACCACACGCTCCGGCACACGCTCCCGGTCAAAGTGCGACATTTTCTCGATGAAGTGGTAGTTCTCCATCGTGGCTGGGCCGCGGCTACCTACGGTCCGGATGTTTTGGTTATCAGTTACAGGGTGGCCCTGCCGGGTGGTGAGAGTGCGACCTTTGCCTTGCTGGCCGTTGCCTTTGCTGGCGGTGCGGTACTTTTTCTTTTCGTTCATAGCGCGATACCGGTTGATGATGAATACGTTAACTATACCGATATACTCTATGTGTACCCTTTATGTTTATAAATAATATCTATATCACGCTTTGAAAAATCTATAACCGCATAAGTATAGTTAAATTGATTTAGGACTTTTAGAAGTATGGCTAGTTTGCCGGAAGCCGGAGAGAGCATGGCATCAGCAGGATCAGAATACCAGTGTAAAGGTACTGCCCACGCCCTCTTCGCTCTCCACGTTTATACTTCCTTTGTGCAGGTGCATGATGTGTTTGGACAGGCTCAGGCCAATGCCCGAGCCTTCTTTGTGCGAGGTGAAGAAGGGGATGAAGATATTCTCCAGCAGTTCCTCGGGGATGCCGGTACCGTTGTCGTACACTTCGATGGTTACTTTGCCGTCCTGTTGTTTGGCCACAAGAATAATTTCAGGAGACGGGCGCCCCTGCACGGCCCGCTGGGCGTTGGTTACCAGGTTGATGAGCACCTGCTCCAGCAGGCTCACGTCGCCGGTAACGGTCAAGTCAGTCGGCGTTACTTTGCACGTATAGCTGATGCCGTCTTCCTTCAGGCGCGGGCGCATGAGGGCGTCTATACTTTTAAAAAGCTCCTGCACGTATATGGTCGTCAGGTTGAGGTGCTGCTGCTTGTTGAGGTTGCGGTAGAACTGCGTGAAGCGCAATAAGCCCTCGCTGCGCTTTTTGATGATGCTGATGCCTTCCTCGGTGTCTTCCAGCAGCTCTAAATCCACAGGGGCATCCGGCTCGGAAGTATAACGCGCACGCTCCAGATGCAAGTGCTTGCTCAGCGTGTCGGCCAGCGAGGCGATAGGGGCCACCGAGTTCATGATCTCGTGCGTCATCACGCGCAGCAGTTTTTGCCAGGCCTCGGTTTCGGTGGCATCTACGGTGGCGCTCACGTTTTTGAGCACGATAAGCAGCAGGTCGCGGTGCTGCATGGTAAAGGCCGTGGCCGACACCAGCAGCTGTGCCTGTCCGGCAGGTAGCTTCAGCTTGACCAGTATGCTTTCGCCGGACTTTATACTTTGCAACGACTCGTGCAGGGCAGGGTAGCGGTTCTCCAGGCCATTTATACTTTTAAGGTATGGCAGGCCCAGCATCTTTTTAAAGGCATCGTTCACCCACTCCACTTCGCCGGTTTCGGCATCTACTGCGATAATTCCAGTATCTACCAACTGCAGGATGGTTTGCATGTACTGGAACTGCGCCTCGCGCTCGATGTGCAGTTGTCGGAAAGTGTCGTTGATGAGGTTAAAGGCCTTGTGCAGCTCCTGCAGGGAAGTGTTGCTGTGCTCGTTAAAGCGCTGGGTAAAATCGCGCTGCTTCACGGCCTCCAGGAACCTGGCCAGCTCGTTGTTGCTGCGGGTTACGTAGCGCGCCATCTCCCATACTTGTGCCAGCATGATAAGTACGCCTGATGTTACCTGCAGCCAGGTATACTGCGTCAGGTACTGGAGCGTGACGAACATCATGCCCAGCAAAAGTATAAACCGGACCAACAGCCCGAGCTCCAGACGCTTAGATATCATACTTGTTCAGGCGGCGGTAAAGGGCGGTGCGGGTAAGGCCGAGCTCCTTGGCGGCTTTGGAAATGTTGCCTTTGTTCTTCTCAATCACGCGGCGGATCGTTTCGCGCTCTATCTCGCTCAGCGGCATGCTCGTATCGGCGGCAAAAATAGGCATGGCCGGTGCGGCAGGCGCTGCCTCCATAGGCGAGAAATTGAAGTCCTGCGGTTGCAGCACCGGTCCTTCGGCTAGTATAATGGCACGCTCCACGGCATGCTGCAGCTCGCGCACGTTGCCGGGCCAGCTGTGCTGGTTAAGCTTTTGCAGGGTGGCAGGCGCAAACTCCGGCACCTGCTTGTGGTTTTTGCGGGCGTAGATTTCAGCAAAGTGCCTGGCCAGCAGCTCCACATCGCCGTGGCGCTGGCGCAGCGGGGGCAGCGTTATCTCCACGGTGTTGATGCGGTAGATTAAGTCTTTGCGGAACAGGTTTTTGGCGGCCAGCTCGTAAATAGGCTCGTTGGTGGCCGAGATCAGGCGGATATCCACCGGAACAGGCGTGTTGGAACCCAGCGGCGTTACCTGCCGGTTCTGCAGCACCGTGAGCAGCTTGGCCTGCATGGACGGCGAAATGTTACCAATCTCATCTAAAAACAAGGTGCCGCCGTTGGCCGCCTCGAAACGGCCGGGGCGGTCTTCGCGGGCATCGGTAAAGGCACCTTTCTTGTAGCCAAACAGCTCACTCTCAAACAGGCTGTCGGTCAGGGAGCCCATGTCCACGCTCACGAAGGGTTTGTTGGCCCGGAACGATTTCTCGTGCAGCGCCCGTGCCACCAGCTCCTTGCCTGTGCCGTTCTCGCCAAGTATAAGCACATTGGCCTCGGTGGGGGCAATTTTCTCTATTTTATGAAGTATGTCGTGCAGCGCCTCCGATTGGCCAAGTATAGAAGTATGGGTAACAGCGCCCGGTGCGGCAGGCTTGCCTGATTTCTTGCCGCTTTTGGCCTGCAGGGCGTTGTGCAGCGTTTCCAGCAGCTTGTCGTTGTGCCAGGGCTTTACAATAAAATCGTAGGCACCCTGCTTCAGCGACTTTACCGCCAGCTCCACATCGCCGTAGGCCGTGATGAGTATAACCGTGGCGTCCTTGTCCTTCTCCAGAATCTGCCGCAGCCAGAAGATGCCTTCGTTGCCCGTGTTCAGGGCGCTCTTGAAGTTCATGTCCAGGAAAATGACGTCGAACTTTTGCTTCGAGAGCAGGCTGAGCAGGTTGTCCGGGTTCTTTTCGGTCACTACTTCCTTTACTTCTGTCTTCAGCAGCATCTTCAGCGCAAAAAGCACGTCGCTTTCGTCGTCAACTACTAAAACGCTACCGGTTTTTCCTGTGGCCATAGGTATTCTCGCTTATTGAAGGATCGAATATAAGTATTCTATTCAAATAATAATAAAGGAGGCGGAGATGGGACTTTTCTGGCAAGTTACGCTATGGTTATACTTGTAGCGGAAGCGCACAGGTGTACCCCGCAAAGGTGTATCGAAAGCGTACACTTGGTTATACTTTGTGTTGTGTAAATGGTTGATTATTAAGGTTTTTATACTTTGGCATTCTAATTTCTTAGGACTTTGCTGTACCTCGTAGAAATTACCCTGAAAAAATATCGCAGCCATACGTTTACACCGCTACAAAGCCTGAAACTATGATCAAGAACTATCTTAAAATAGCCTACCGCAACCTGATGCGCCACAAGGTCTTTTCGCTCATCAACATCTCCGGCCTGGCGCTGGGCATGACCTGCAGTATACTTATACTTTTGTGGGTGAAGGATGAGCTGAGCGTTGACCGTTTTCATGCAGACCTGGACAGCCTGTACAGGGTGATGGAGACGCAGAAGTACCCCGGTTCGGATAACTTCACGACAGAAGCCACGCCAGCGCTACTGGCCGAGGCCCTGGAAGCGGAGATGCCGGAGGTAAAGCATGCCGTGCGCAGCACCACCTGGCCCTGGCAGCAGCTCTTCGCCTACGGCGACAAATCCCTGAAGGTAAACGGCCGCTACACCGATCCGGAGTTTTTCGAGGTGTTCACCTTCCCGCTCTTGCACGGCGATGCCAAAACGGTACTCGCGCAGCCGCGCTCGGTGGTGATTTCCGAAACGGTGGCCAGGCAGTTCTTTAACTCTCCGGAAGAAGCCATGGGCAAGCTTTTCAGGATAAACGAATCCCAGAGCTATAAAGTAACCGGCGTGATGCAGGACGTGCCGAAAAACTCCACCATGCAGTTCGACTACGTGATGCCGGTGGAGGATTGGATCAACAGCCCCGGAAACGAGTGGCTGCAGGAGTGGGGCAACAATGCGTTACGCACTTTTCTGCAGCTGCAACCAGGCACCGACATTGCGGCCTTCAATGAAAAGGTGAAGCCCTTCATCCAAAAGTATGATGAGGAATCAACCACAGAGATGTTTGTGCAGCCTGTGGCCGATATGTACCTCTACAACGACTTTAGGGAAGGCAAAGATGGATTCATCGAGCGGGTGCGCCTGTTTTCTGTCGTGGCAGTGTTCATCCTTGTTATCGCCTGCATCAACTTCATGAACCTGGCTACGGCGCGCTCTTCCAAGCGGGCCAAAGAGGTGGGCGTGCGCAAGGCCATCGGGGCCAGCAAAGGCTCGCTGGTGCGGCAGTTTATGGTGGAGTCGGTGCTGATGGCGTTTCTGGCGCTGTTTGTGGCCGTCAACCTGGCCGGCATCCTGCTGCCCGACTTTAACGACCTGACCGGCAAGTACATCTCCCTCGATTTTACGGACCCTTCGCTGGTGCTGCTGCTCCTGGGGGTAGCCCTGCTGACGGGTATCCTTTCGGGCAGTTACCCGGCTTTCTTCCTCTCCTCCTTCGACCCGGCCAAAGTGCTGAAAGGCACCGTGAAGGTAGGCAGCCGGGTATCGGGGGTACGGGAGGGGCTGGTGGTGTTCCAGTTTATACTTTCGGCCCTGCTCATTATCAGCACTTTGGTAGCCTATCTGCAACTTAACTATATCCGCACCAAAAACATCGGCCTGGACCGCGAGAACCTGGTATACGTGCCGCTGGAGGGTGCCCTGCGCGACCGCTACGACGTGGTGAAGCGCGAGCTGCAGAACACGCCGGGTGTGCTGAATGTAACCGCCAGCGACCAACCTCCTATCTCGGTGGGCAACTCTACCGGAGGCATCGAGTGGAAAGGCAAAGACCCGAATACGAACGTTTTATTCAGTGTGATGTCAGTGGACTATGATTTTATAGAGACCATGGATGTGAAGCTGCTCGAAGGCCGCACGTTCTCCAGGGAGTTCGGAACCGATACCGCTTCCTTTATCATCAACAAAGAGGCGGCTCGCCTGATGCAGATGCAGGACCCTGTGGGCCAGTGGCTGAAGTGGAGCATAGAGGGGCGCGTGATTGGTGTGATTGACAACTTCCATACGACGTCGATGCACATCCCGGCGCAGCCGCTTATCCTGCGCCTGCACCCCGATTTCGACAACCTGCTGTTCGCGCGCCTGGAGGCGGGGCAAACCAAGCAAGCCCTGGCGGCCATCGAGCAGATTGTGAAGCGGCATAACCCGGCCTATCCCTTTGAGTACCACTTCCTGGACGAGGATTTTGAGAAGATGTACAAGGCGGAAGCCATTATGGGCCAGCTGACGAAGTATTTTGCGGGTATCGCTATCTTCATTTCCTGCCTCGGCTTGTTTGGGTTGGCCCTGTTTACGGCAGAGCAGCGCACCAAGGAGATTGGCGTGCGCAAGGTGCTGGGCGCCTCAGTAGCAAGCATCGTGTACCTGCTTTCCAAGGATTTCCTGAAGTTGGTGCTGATTGCCAACCTGATCGCGCTACCGCTGGGCTGGTATTTCATGACTAACTGGCTCAACGACTACGCCGACCGCATGGAGCTAAGCTGGTGGATCTTTGCCGTGGCCTTTATCGCGACTGTTATCATCGCCATTGTTACCCTGAGCTTCCACGCCATTAAAACGGCGGTGGCCAACCCGGTAAACTCACTCCGGACTGAGTAGTGGAAAGTATAGATTGAAGTATAAAACCTAAGATGAGATTTATACTTTGTTGAAAGTGTAAACCCACTCTACTCCTCTTTTTGAAGTGGGGTCGTTTCATCCTCACTATTTTGTCATCCTGAAAGGATCTTGGTAGCAAGTCGCAGAGGCTTAACCTCCCTTCTACCAAGTTTCTTAGCAGAATGACAAATAGTTTAAAGGCATAGTGAGTAAGATGAACCCATCCTTCCTCCCTGGGGGGTGGGTTTACTCCTTCACCAAAGTATAAATCAAAGTATAAAGTATAGATTTTAACCCGAAAAAGCGCCCGCCCTGTAAGCTACTCAGCCTGCAGGGCGGGCGCTTTTTTTATAGGAAGTATAAAAATGATTTCAGGAAAGTATGGATGTGTTACGGAAGCGCACAGGTGTAACAGGCAGAGGTGTATCGGAAGCGAACAGTATAAAGTTGGTTGTATGGATAATTAGCTGATTAACAGCGCTTTTAATTTTTGGCATCCAAATTTCTTATAGTGTTTATGCCGACCGGCAGCTTACGGACAAAGTATAAAGCCGCAGTCGGAAACAGCGTCTGAACCATGCATACACAAAATAAAACTATCCTTCACCAATCACTAAGTACAAAATAAAACTATGAAAAAGTCATTCACATTTCTGTTCCTGATGCTGGTGCTGCTAGCGCCCTCCTTCGCACAAAAAATCCATATGGGGCTGCCTGTGGTAAAGGCAACCGCCGCCGTAGCGGACTACAGAGTGGGCAAAGAGCTTATCAAGGGCAACTGGAACATCATGCCCCAGATTTCGCCGGACGTGCTGCGCGTGCCGGTGCATAAAGGCAAAGAGGACGTTACTTTCTACACCAACACCGACTCCATCAGCTTTAAAGTGCAGGCCGGTAAATCGTACCGCTTTTACGTGAACCTGAACGACACCGCTTATGCCTTAACAGAGCTGCAGGGCTTCGGCTTTGAGGCGGTAGAGTTTAACAAGAAACAGCCGGTGCCGGCTTATACGTTTGTGTATGAGCAAAACCGCAACAACGCCTACCTGCAGGAGCTGCGCTCGAAGTATAACCTGGACGCCATCGTGGCAGGCGCCGCCAACGACACTGAGAAAGCCCTGCGCATGGTAAACTGGGTGCACAAGCAGTGGCAGCACAACGGCATGAACGAGCCCAGCAACCCGGATGCGCTGACCATACTGGCTGAGGTGAAAGAAGGCAAACAATTCCGCTGCGTAGAGTATGGCATCGTTACCACCGCCTGCCTGAACGCTATTGGGCTGCCCGCCCGCACCATGGGCCTGAAGATGAAGGACGTGGAAACAGTGGAGTTCGGTGCCGGCCACGTGCTGCTGGAAGTATACCTGCCGGATTTGCAGAAGTGGGTAATGCTGGACGGCCAGTTCGACGTGATGCCGGTGCTTAACAACGTGCCCCTGAACGCGGTGGAGTTTCAGCAGGCCATCGCCAAAGACTACAGCAAACTGGAAATCAGAAGCCTGTCTGGAACAAGCAAAATGCAGTACGTGAACTGGGTATACCCTTACCTGTACTACTTCGACGTGAAGTTCGATAACCGCGAGGGCGTGGCCTTTGAGCGGGAAACCATCGATGGCAAGAGCTCGCTGATGCTCGTGCCGGTGGGGGCCAAGGTGCCGGAAGTATTCCAGCGCAAGTATAAACTGGACCGCTACAAGTATACCAACTCGCTCACAGACCTGTACCAGGCACCGGTGCTACCGGCTGCCACTACCACGGCATCGAGGTAAGTATAAAGTATAAACCTGAAACTTTTTGGCTGTTGCTTTGCGTTAATAATTCGCTGGCAGCAGCCAAAAAGCCATAAATAATCTGTATGTTTGTGGCATACTTCTTGAAGTATAAAAGCAAGAACAGCGTTCTTTAACTTATGGGGATGACCGGAATTGACAGCTTGAGCAAATTGCGTGTAAGCATGTCGGGTGATGAACGTACCACCTGTCAAAAATCCGTTCGAACAATAACTGGCGAATCTAATTACGCCATGGCTGCTTAATCTAGGTATTAAGCACTAGCCATAGTCTCGTGCAGGTTTCGTGAATCTGCCTGCATATATGAGGCTTCGATCCGATTTACTAGTCTGTGTAAAGGTGTGGTGCACAGGCGAAACTAAAGCACCTAAGGAGTGCGCATAAGTTTGGTTTATACTTGCAAGCTCCCGACAACCCGAATAAACCTAAGCATGTAGAAGGCACGACGGTTTCCTTGTCTGGACCAGGGTTCGAATCCCTGCATCTCCACTATTATCTTTGTTATTCGCTTGTTTGTCAGTTAATTGCAATCATGCTGCACAACAAAGTGCATAACATTCTTCCAAGCATAACAAAAAGCCTTATCAATATTGATAAGGCTTTTTTTGTTTCAGTTCAGTCACTGTTCATCTGCTTAACCACAGACAGCTACTTTAAAAAAGTAGCTGTCTGTGGTTGCTGGCTAAAGCAAAACCTCACATTATCTCAGGTTAATAAATTCAGCGAACTGCAAAATCAGTTTAGGGGATGTCTCTGGAATGTTTAATGGGTTGAACTCATCCATATAAGTAACAGATAGTCTCAATGACTGTGTTGAATGCAGTTGTGTCTCGGCATTATAGCGAATCAACAACACATCTATACAAAAGTCCTGAGCATCATCTTTTAGCTTGATATATTGTTTCAAAGCGTAGTGGTAATCTTCGTCAGGGATAACAAGATGATATGTAGCAGCCTCCGGTAAAGGAGTTTCTACCTGGACATTATAGATTCCTCGTATACAATGTACCATGAAAGGCAACGGCCAGAAGTTGTCAAATTCTTCCAACGGAATTGGTATAGCATCTTCATATATCTTCATCACTATATTATTTCTTTTTTTAGTCTGCTGTTAAAGGCTGTCATAGCGAGTCTTACAATGTCTCCTTTACTTAGTTTGATGTTTTTAAGCAGGAAATAATATTTGGCTTTTTCTATTTCGATGTCCACCTCAGGATTCAATTTAATACTTCGTTTCATTGTAGTAATTTTCTTTTTTATATTTTATATATAAAATTTTAAATACTACTTTTCTACTTTTATCCCTTTTCCTGGTACATCTACCTACCGATTGTTTATATATAATTAAAACAATCATAATCAATGAAATCACATACAACTGATATAGCATTAGAATTAACGAGGGAAATCCCTATAGAAAAATTAAATGAAAAGCATTTAGAGTTTATAACCAGCAGCCATAAAAGATATTTGTGGGATGATGAAGATTATATGTACACACCAGATGATATGCTTTATTGTAACATAAATCGTATCCTGGTGCCTATCATAATGAATGAATTTCTGTTGATAGGCTGGTATGAACATACTACTATAAGAAGTGCTAATATTCCATCAGCAGCTAATTTTTATGTCCATATGCTGAGTAATCAAGTTTTCATACTGGCAAATTTCGACCATAAGCAATACATTTTGGCAGCACCTTATCCATCCTCTGCTGAGGCTGCGATGAATTTCGTGGAAAGTGGAAACGACCTTTGTAAAGCATACAGGAGAGAGTACAAACAATATTTAACATCAAGAAGAAAAGGTCTGATTGAGGATATATTGCATGATGAGTAGATACCTTATTCTTAAATAAACGTGCTTTAAGCGAATTCGAAGAATATTTAATACAGGTATGTTAACTATATCTGCCTTATCAGAAATAATCTCAAATTTTTTAAACTTATCCTTTTCTCATGTCTATAATGCATGTAAAAATTAATTAAAGCATTATGATAAATGATAAATCGAAAAAGGCTGAACCAGCCTTACATGATAAGAGGTACGTTCACTATGGCGTTGAAGAACTATTTGATAGCCAGTCATGGAAACCGGATGAAGTTTTTAGCAACTGTAATGGAAAGTATTTGACTGGTTATGTAGCAACAGGAAATAGGTTTTATTATGAAGATGGTCATATTAAACCTTGGGATGTGCTTTGGTATAAAGGGCCAGAAGGACATGAACCATTATTTATTCCTTTTAACTCACTTAAAGTGTTTGCAATTCAGGACTACTGGTATCACGTCATTCATTATACTACAATTTTTTTTAGAAATATTGAAACATGGGAGACTTACTATCTTTCTAAGACTGAGCATATATATTCCACTGGTTATGACGAGTTTGGTGAACCTGAAAAATTTTATGCTTACAAGCAAGATGAAGCTGACATGGATTTGCTTAATGAAGACTCTCTTAGGTTTGTAAATACCAGAGACATAAAGCTTATAAAGCTTTTTAAAGAGATATAAGTGAATTGAGTAGAGTAGTAAATACAATTAAACATAAAAATAGCCGGGAGATAAGGAAACCCGGCTATTTTTTATGGTAAATCTCCGCTAAGAGATATCCGATATTAGATTTTATATTTTTCTTCAATAATTGTAAATACTTTTTCTAAATCAACTTCTCTTTTAGCATTAAAAGCTTCTTTAGCTGTTAAATTAGTACTTAAATAGTATTCATTGGCAACATAGTCAAGTAAGTCATCTCGGAAGCTGTCAATAATAGCAAAGACAATTTCTTTAAGTTTTTCTATGTCTCTAAGAGACAAAGAAAAATCTACTTGTTTTGTATCGTCAAACTTACTCCCGTGACCAATTGCGTTGCGGTTAGCAAGAAGTTGGCTATTTAGATAATGTTCCCTTGTCTGAACTGCACTTTTATAGCCTAATCCTAAAATTGAAGTGATATTTCTTAAAACTTTTGGTTTTAGATTGGATTCAGTGTTAATAATTGAGCTATCAAAATCGTCTTCAATCCGGACATTGGCTTGAAATTTTCTTGTTTCCAGTTTCAAATATTTAGACATAAAAGCCATTTCATTAGCCAATGTCATACTTCCATTGTTCTCGATGCATCTACTTATGTATTCTTTGATTGAAATAGCTTTGAAATTGCTCGACAAAACACCAACATTTATATTTTTATCGGAAACATATTTGATGTATAGCTTGCTGCTCAATTTTATATATCCCTCCCAATGAGCATAAAGAAGTAATATTAAGGACTTTAAAACTACTTCATTATTACTTTCTTTCTTAGCTATTAACAACAAGTCCGATATTTCTTTTTTCCTCCAACCTAAGTCTTCGTCAAGAAGATTTTCAAACTGTTGGTACTTCATAGTTGAAAGTAAGCCTTAGAGAATTCTGTTAGTCCTTTTATACGTGTCAGTGCCTTAACACCCCTGTCAGAGTATATCTCAAAATCTTTTTGACTATACAAGTCTTTGATTTTTTGTTGAAACTCTGGCACGCTCAGCACAGAAAGCTTATCAATATTTTCCGCAACACCAGGAGTAATAGCATCAAAGCTTGACTGTGAAAAAGGACCATCAAAATCATCCTTTTCGCTGTTGTATTTTTTGAAAGCTTTGTCGCCTAATGTCTTAGCTAATAAATCAAATACTCGCTTAAATGTGTCGGCCTCTTTATCGAAATTAAAGTCTTGGTCTCCTATCAAATTCGCAGTTTCAGCATCAATGAACTCACTCAATAGGGAAGAAGAGACCTTATATTTAGCGAAATCAACCTTGCCATATTTTGCAATCATGTAGCGTAAGATTAACTCCATATGAAACTCTATCTTGAACTTATAATCTTGAAGAGGTAGGCAGTCAATGAAGTTTGGATACTTTTTAAGATTATTTAACTTATCATAAAATTCTTCATCAAGCATAATTATTAGGCAGTTTCGAATTTCCTGTGGTTCCAAATGTAGTCCACCAGAGTTTAGTCTTTGAAACAATTCATACTGAGCCTGAATGCTATTCTCAGTAAGAATAATGTTTATATCGAACTTAGACCTTCTGAGAAGCCTCTTTAAATCTTCCGGTAAACTGCTCCAATCGAACCCTTCCAGCGATGGCAGCTTTTTGGTTACTGTTAAAGTAAGTGGGGCGTGATTTTTTAACTCACCTGTTAGCTGTAAAATTGTTGAAATCCTTTGGACACCATCAACAACAGTCCATTTCCCATCTTCTTTTTGAGCAACAAAAATAGGAGGAATCGGAATTCCTAATAGTATGGATTCAATAAAGCGAGATTTCTGTTCATCTCCCCATCTGTATAGTCTTTGAAATGCAGGGTCTAATTCAATTTCGCCATCTTTATACAAATTGATAATTTCACCGATGGACATACTGTAGCTGTCGGTTTTTATTTCCTTTCTACCAGTAGCGAGTTCATCTAATAACTCTCTTTCATTTGGCATGACATACTTTCGTTAGTATAACAAATAAATTTTACTACAACTTATGACTTATATGGACCTAAGAATCTTACTCCATTGAAGTGTATCATGTGAGTAGGTGCATCTGCAATCCATACCTCTGTTTCCCATGATATATCATTGAGATATTTTACCATCGTCTTCCTGTCTGGAAAAGCGGTTACATAAACTAATTTGTCTTTTATAGGCGCAAATAATGTTGCTAACTCCTTATGTCTCTTGCCATCAACCGGGCCATGAGACGTAACAGATTCAATTAATAACACCCAATCTTCTTTCGGATAGTATAGAACTACATCGGGCATTTTTCCGTGACTATCTACTTCCACGCCAAGTTCAGCCAAAAAGTCTTTTTCAAAGAAGTCTGTTTTGCCACCAGTGTCACCTACATAAACAACCTTTGCACCAGGAGCGAAACGAGGACCAAACTCAACTATGATGTCTTTGATAAGTTGGCTGTGCGCACCTGCTGTAAGTTTTATCTCTTTATCATCGGAAACTTGTAACGGTATCAGAGCCATTTCTCGCTCCATTGCATATTGTTGGACAAGTGTTTCTCGGTCTTTAAGGTATTCCGTTAACTTTCCATCCCAAGATGAAGTACCGTATGCAAGGAGGGTGTTATGAAGTTCAGCAGCTATCTGGTAACAAGCTTTGGGTGAATTAACGGCACGATTTGGGTCGTCCGGATTATATAGTGCTATACCTGCATCTACAAACTGATGAAGTGTTTGACGTCTAAAAGTTTCTCTTGTGTTGGGTGCATATTCTTTTCCATACACATCCCGGCTCCAATCCATTATTGGCGTTACCCCAATCATAGGACGTTCAATTTCATCCCAAGAACCAGTTGGTTGTAGATTCAAAAGAGCCAAAAAAGTTAATGCTGAACGTTCATTAAGTTGCGCTCGTGGCATTCCCAACGCTGTTAAAATTTCTAACGCTTCTTCTATTTTAGATTGAGCGTTTAGTGGGTTGTTTTCAGTGTTTTGTGTCATTAAGTTTATTTCATTATCAATGATAGAATCTATATCGTTTTGTGACAACGTGAATGTATGTACCTGCTTACCCATCCTGTGTAATGATTCAAGAGATGGATAGTGTAGAGACTTTAAATCAGTAGCATTTACTTGTGTGTGTCCACCAAACTGTCGGTAGTACTTATCCAAAAGTGTAGAGTTTAGGTATACATAAAGACCTTTGGCAAGTGCTTCATCTACTCCGGCTTTTTTGGTATGGAAAACATTTAGCTTATTTTCAAAACCAATCATTTCGCCTGGTAATGATGAATCGTAGAAAGAGGCTACTATTCTTCGTTTTTCTTCTTTGCTACTGAATCTTCTCGTTAGAACAAAGTAACCTTTATGCTTCCAAAGCCATGACTTTGACTTCTGTGATATCATAATAGCATTCGGCTTCTTTGAAACCTTAGGCCAATGTACTGAACCATTTAAGTGAACAGGATAAAGTAGTGGTGCTGCACCATCTTCATAGTCCGTTCGGAGGTCTTCTCTCAAGCGGAAATCTACAACAGGTCCGGTACTTACCTCAACACCCAATTCATCCAGTGTAGCGTTGAAGACGGCCATGTAATCTACAATAGCCTGCTCACGATTAGTAGGAGCAATATGTATGAATTGCTGCTTATCATTTTGTTTCACGATGCTACCCAACTTGACCCTGCGGACTGTCATATCAGTTGCCGTGTATTCATTATGGTCTTCATCGAAAGAGAAGTCTGCTACAGGGCTTGATGTAATTGTAACATCATCAGTTACTTCACCTTTAACACAATGGATGATTACATTTTCTTGCAGCACATCATTATCTGAGAAAGCATTGTTACGGCTATCAAAAATATGGATGTGTTTTATGGCTGTCTCTTTCAATAGCAGTTGCCTGAAAGGATGGTAATATGGTCCGTTACAGAATGAACGGGGAATTATAGCTACAATCTCACCACCTGGTTTTAACATCTTAATCGCCAAAGCCACGAATCCGGTGTATAAATTGACCGTTTCAATACCTATCTGGCTCATAGCGATACGATGTTCACTTGACGTGCTGATTTTCTTGTAAGGAGGGTTCATGATAACATGGGTGTAACCTTCATGTTTTCTACTGAACAGTCCGTTATCAACAAGCTGAGTAGCTGATAAAATGAAATCTTTATCAATAAATTCAGATGAAAACTCATATCCCTTGCTTTTCACTGCACTACTGCATGTGGCAAGTGTTTCTGCTAAATATGGTTTAATTATATTTTCGATATCATAGGCTACAATATCCAGTGATGTGATTTCTTCACGTCTAATAGCTTCTTCTGTAAAAGCAGCGAGAAGTGAACCAACACCACAGCCAGGGTCGAGCAGCCTTACTTCACCCTTTATATTAGTGAAGAGTGAAGCCATAAATTGGCAAATAGGTGATGGTGTAAAAAACTGGCCTAAACTTGATTTACGTTTAGGGTCTAACTTTGAATTTGCCTCAACACGGAGTGCCTCAGCTTTGCTTATTATTTCCAAAATTTAATATTTGAATACTCGAATAAAGATACAATTTACTACTTCCCTCCTTCTTTTTAGGTGAGAACTTCCTTAAATGTTGTTTCTAATATGTGAAGACCGGTGTTCTGAAGTAAAAGCTACTGCTTTCAAAGAGGCAGATAACTCATTGATTAAATTTTGTTAAAAATAACTTAAACTTTCTTCTATCTCATCTCTACAATAATGTAAGAAATAAATTTTATGTGAAATGGAAGAAAAGAAAGTTGCACCATGCTTGGGTGCTGAAATTATAAGTGATAGTAGGTCTGATTTTGAAAAGTTGTTTGATAGTACATATTGGGAGCAAAAAGGGGCTTTAAGTGATATTACTGACAATGAAAAATACTTTCGGAACTTTATTATCGAGAATGATAGGTTCTACTACAAAGAAGGTTACATATCAGACCATGATGTACTTCATTATATTGAACAGGATTCTAAAGGGGTAAAAGCAATTCCCATGCGTGATTTAATAGTTTATGCAATAGGGGAACAGAGTTTCAATGATGTTCTATACTTCATAAGCATTAGTACTGGTGAGATATATTCACTTATAGCATCTTATTATCCGGATGAAGAAGATGATATATTACTTGCTTTTAAAGAAAGTGAAAGGTTACATCTATTAGCAGGTAGACCAAACATCACAATGTATAATTCACAAGAGATAAAAGCTAAAACCAGGAAAGCAAAGATTAGTCGATTATTCGAGTGAAAAGGAAAGAGAGATCAGCACTGCTGACCTCTCTTTCCTTTTCACTCCCTTATGATATTTCGTTATAACAGCCTCCTTGGCAGTTACATCGTTTCCATCCAAGTAAAACATAATCAGAATGACTCATGGAGTTTAGAGATTAAACTATAAGTCATAATTTCCATTACACTTCTATTCGGTTAAATAAAATTCAAAAGTAAGAGAACAATTAATAAGCTTCTAATAATTAATATCAATAGTTAAATATTAAATAAACATGAAATTTAAATTTATTAGATGATAATTCTTTAAGTAATTAATTTAATAAACAATTTGAATTACAAACATTTAAAAATGAATTCTCGAAGAGAAGATATATCTGATACATATATTATCAGAATTTAATTTATATAAATAATCTAATCAGGTTAAAACATTTTCGATTCTGATACTAAAATAAAAAAATCAGAATCAAATGAATACAACAAATAATAGCAATTACGAAGAAATATATTCACCTGTCAATTTCGATTCTAAGGAAATACTAAGACAAGAAGGATGGAAAGGGTATATGATTGAAAGTCATCATCAAAAATTAGACTTTATCCTTCACCAGATATACATAAACCGAATTCTGCACGATAAGTACGAACATAGTGATTTTATAAAGTTATCAGCGAAGCACCACATTGAACGCTATTTGTATCCTGAGACAACTAAAAAATTAAAGCCACTACTAAAAAAGTATGGTGTTATCGAAGACAATGGTTATTACAGAATCGCTAAGGAGGAAAACGGTTTCAATGGTGAATGCTTAGGATATAGGCTAACTTCCAAATATGACGTTCCACATAGGCGAATCTCGGTAGATAAACATAGCACGTTGTATAACAACATCATCCGTTTCAGAACGGCTGATTTCAAGAAACAAGACCAAGTTACTCAATGGATTGGAAGCAACATGCAAGATATTGGTATTCGCAAGGATGATGCAATCGCCTATGTAGAGCAATGGTATGCCAATGCCATACTATTTATCAATCCGGATAACTTGAAAAAGAATCAGCACTATGATGATTATCAAAAGATAATCGAGAGTAAAAAGGAACGATACCTATATATCATAAATGCGATTTATGATGGCACCATTTTCCAAGCAAAACGAGATAAAACGGGAGAGCGTGTGCATCATGCAATATCCGTGCTTTGGAGAGAACTTAGGCAGTTCCTTTATTTAAGGAGTAAGCCAGATGCGTTGCTATGCAACCTGGATGTAGCAAACTCACAACCATTTTGTCTGGTCAAAATACTGAGAGATGTATTTAAAGATAAGGCTAAGCCTACCAGCGTTCAGACCTACATTAAAGAAGTGAGCCAAGGTACATTTTATCATTACATGGCCAATGCTGTGGGGTTATCTGTGACTGATTTCTCAAAATTCAAAACTGATTTGTTTGCAAATGTATTTTATGGAGAAAATGAGAAGACCTTTCATAGTAAAAGTGCGCAGGCATTTATGAAAGAATTTCCTACCGTTTACCAGGTTATTGAAAATGAAAAACAAGGTAACTATAAGAAGCTTGCGGTTCTGATGCAGAAGGTAGAATCTCAGGCCATCGTTGATGGGGTTATGACAGATTTAATGCACAAGTACGAGGATAAGTATTTCTTCACATCACTGCATGACTCTGTAATTTTTGAGTACCAGCCGGAGTTGGTTGATGAGATAAAGATGCTAATGGTTCAACATATGGAAAAAGTTGTTGGTCTCAAACCGACTATAAAAAAGCTTGAGTATTTCAATTTACCGGCAGCGACTAATAGTGCGGTACAGCAATTTAAGGATGCAATAGAAATGTTCGAGTGGTATGATAGCATGGCATACGTGGCACATGAAGAACTTGTACTTAATTTGCTATAAACCAGTACTATGACAGAATGAAAATTTAAATGAAAATTTTTAAAACAAAGGCTGAGGCTTTATCTATAATAATCATTATGACCTAATTAAATAGTAATGAATATAAAGAAGAAACTAACAGCTAATCATTTGATTGATATAGAGAAATTGAACCAGAGCCTGGTTGCTAATGCCTGTTTTTTTACAAAAGAAATCGGCCGGTTGATAGGAAAGGACATGAGTAACTTATGTCTTTATGCATCCTGTGATGAACGTTCATCACCTGACAACGCATATGTTTGGGTATATAAACACCTCATAACTGGTATGCTCTACGAGATAACTCTTTATCTTGATGATGCTCTATTAACAGCCGAATGGATTCCGTACAGTGATGAGTTTCTGTTTAAGCATCTAAATTACACTTCTAATTCTGATGTATTTAACACTGCAAATAGAAAGCGCAAAATTGGTATCTGCTTAGCAAATTGAAGCTAATATAGCCAAGTCATTGATAATGAAACTCAGTATCGAAGTGAAAATAAATAATGAACAATTAGTAAGCATCATCAAGCAAATGCTTACGGCCAGCGGAGGTGTATTTACTGAAGAAATTCAAAAGTTAATAGATAATGACTTGAAACAGTCACCGGATAAGTATGATTCTTATGAAGAAATTGAGGCAGATGAGTTATGGTTAGAAGGCTTGCCTTTGGACCCCTTCTATTATGAAATACAGCCAGGTGATATGCTGATGTACGGTAATCTGTGTATTCCCTTTTGTGAACTGTATTTATATGCGCACTGTGAGATAACAAGGGTTGTGTTTAGTACTGCACACTGGTTTTATAAGCATATCAAAACCAAAGAGATATTTCATGTTGAGGCTCACTATGATACTTATCATGGTTTAGAAGCATCAACAGTTAAGAAAGCTACTTATCAAGATATTGAGTTAATAGCCTTAGGATGCACACCAGATGTAGTAGGGTATAATAAGGCCAGCAGAAAGCACCGGATACCATTAATTTTTGAATAAGGTAGTCGTATGATAATGAGTGGATATTTGATAAGTAGTCTGAATATGTGATTCAAATCAGTAGTTAAGAAGATTTTACCTGCTACAAAATCTTCTTAACTCTCTGAACCGTTGAAATACCTACATCACAAAGTTTAGCAGTCTCACGTATGGTATAACCGTTATGGAGATACTTAACAACATGCTTGTATTCATTCAGCATCTTAGATTTATCTTTTACGCTTGCTCTTGGTCTGCCTAATACTTTACCTTTTCGTTTAGCTTCTGCGAGGCCAGACTTAACACGTTCAATTAATGTGAGTCGTTCCATCCGTCCGATATCAGTTAGTATTGTGAATAGAAACTGAGCCATCGGATTTACGGAGCCATCAGGGTTCAAAGTTTCCAGGTTGTAGTTCATTACCACTACACTTACACCACAGCTATGCAACTTTTCAAGCGTATCTAAGACGTGATTGGTCGCTCTTCCCAAGCGAGTTACCTCGTGAATGGCTACCTTGTTAATCTTCTTTGTTTCGGCCAGCTTAACCAAACGCTGTATACCTTCTCTCTCGGAATTCTTTTTAGCACCGCTAACCGTTTCAGTTATTATTTCAACAATTTTGAAATTTTTGTTGGTGGCGAATTCTTGAAGTTCTGATATCTGCCTGTCATGGCTCTGGTCTGCTGTCGATTTTCTGACCAAGAGGGCTACCTTATTCATTCCTCTATCTTTAAATATATACTAAGATAGATATTTGTATTCAATAAAACTAATGTTTTTATGGATACAAAATCTTAGCCATAAATTTTAAGATTGCTGGTAGTATAGCAGCTTTATTTCGGAAAGGTTTTTTTGAACACAAACCTATAGCATAGTTAATTATAGATAGACTAAGAGTGTATTCCTATTGTTGTAACTGATTCTAAAGCTATTTTTCATATAAGATTAATCAGATATGTAGATGTTCTAATTTAATTTTAAGAATCTATAATTATCTTTTTGTAGCTTATGGCAATAATTAGAAAAGGTAAGTCATTGAGGATGAAAAAAGAGGTCGTTAGTCCGTTTGATATAAAACTTGAATTTGATAAATCGACAGAAAACCCAAGTAGGCTGTTCCAGTCCTTTGCTGAACTCATAGATAGTATTTCACGCTTAGATACTGTTATTGCAAAAACTGTCAACACTACAGTTTCAGCCAAAATCTATCTTGATGATTTTGAAAAAGGCTCACTAATAGCAAAATTATGGAATGAGTTGATTTTAAATGATGATAACAAGATTGATGATGTGCAAAGTAGTGAGCCGGTCAGTGAATACATTGAGGAAGCCAGGGCTGCAAGCTTAAATTATTTATCAAATGGTAAATCATCAGTTACAGAACTTCAAGGGCTAAATAAAGAAATTAAAAACATTGCCGATAAGAAGGACTTAGCTAAGTCCTTTAACTATGTTGATGTCGATTTATTAGAATTGGCTTCAGCTTTGAATGAGGTGAATAATTCAACTGATAAACTAACTGACAAAGAAAAGTATACTGTAACCAGTCCTAACACTGATGCCCGTGAACTTAAAGCAGGTACACCTAAGATTGACATAGAAGCAGTTGAAAACGCTTTAACAAGTGATACAATAACAAATACTTCTCAGGTATACTACAAGATTAAACGGCCAGATTTTTTAGGTGATTCTCAGTGGGAGTTTAAGTTCGGGAATAAAAATATTAAGGCAAAAATACTTCATGAAGAGTGGTTGACGAAGTTTCATAATGGTGAGGTTGTAGTAGTGCCAGGGGATTCACTAAGAGTGAAAGTAAAGCAAGTGAGTAAATACAATAAAAATGGGTACTTAATATCGGATAAGATAGAAATCGTTGAAGTTCTCGGGATTAAACGTAATAAGGAAGAATAATGAAATTAGAAAGGTCTTTAATTTACATTCTTCTATCTGAACTATTGTTCACTATACTTCCCGTATTTATTGTTCTTATAGTGCGAAGTTATGAGGGAAACTACAAAATGATATTTTATAATACAGAATGGTCAATCATGGCTATCATTCTATATGGTCAATCAATTGTAAAATTTTCATCAGGAATATCGAACTCAAAAGCAAAGTTTAGATGGCAGTTAGTGTCGCTGATTATATCTATAATTATAATATTTGGACTGATACCATCAATAACTGTATTGATAATCAATCTTTTAAACTCCGGGGAAAATTTTGCTATGTATATGATACAGACTTTTTTGTTTGTAGTTAGTGTATTCTGCTATTTTATAATCGGCTATCTTGGCCAGAAAATGTTAGAAGAGTAGTGGTAGATTTGGTCAGCTAATGCGACAGTCATTACAAAAGGATTTCTAACAGCAAATTATCATTTGTATTTTCCACGACCTTACTATTGAACTTCGCAATATATCTTTTTGTGGCCTGGATGGTTAAGGCATCTTGAAGTAGAACAGATGTCTATGCCTATATCAAGCATAATAAATCGGCTTTATACTGTCCTTCAATAAATTTCCTTCAATACTCAATAAGTTATAAATCAAGATAATGAACTACATCTTAAGCCAAGTAGATAAAAAAATTAACTTCTTAAAATCTGTTGGACAGAAATCAGAGCTAAGAGTTCACTACCAGTCAAAGTTTGAATTCATATTAACTTATATCCTTGCTTATTTGTGGAATAAGAACTTGGATAGAATTGGTCTTAATGATACAGAATACATAGTTAATTCAATATTAAAGCCTTCTATTGGAACAACAGTTTCAATTATAAGGAAACTTGATGTTGATAATGAGTTTTTTGGGAATAAGAAACTTAAAGTTCTCAACAAGTTTATTGATAACTACCCCAATTTTAGGAATGAGAAGATAGGACATGGGTTCTCATTTGATGATGATATAGATAATTATTTAGATTTTTTCGATTCTTTCTTTGAAATAATTGAATCGCAAAACATAAATGTGATTTTTGAAGAGGTTGACTTGGTTAAAATCACTAAAGAAGAAATCGATGTTTATCGAGGTATTTCATATAAACCTGATGGCTCAACATATTTAGCTTGGACTTGCCCAAAAGCAATCGGTGAATTCAACGTTGACGATGTTTATATATACCTAAAGAGCAACTGCTACATTAGAATCTCTCCGTTTGTACTTATTGAAAATGAGTCTGAATTTTACTCGTTCTGTTCGATTGAAGAAAAGTTAACCGGAAGAACTAAATACAATAAGCTTCTAAAAACATTATTCATTACTGCTGATGTTCCAGAGTTTGAAAAGTTGTCAATCTCTACAGATGGCACAAAAAGAAAGTCTGCTAATGGTACCGTAGTAAACCTTTTTGAGAATAATTTCAAAAAGTATATTGATGTAGGCATAACCAAGAGAATAACAGATTTTCTTGAAAAGAATAGGTCATCTGTGTTTGCCACAATTTGGGGCCATGGGGGTGTAGGTAAAACTGCTTCAATACAGCGAGTTTGTGAAATTTTATGTAACCAAGAACGGAAGCTTTTTGATTATATTATTTTTCTTTCAGCTAAGGATAGATTTTACAATTATTATCAAGGCAAAATTAATCCTATAAATGATGGCATATCCTCGTTAGAGGATATAGTATCAAAGATTAATAAAATCATTTTCGATACACCGGTATTCGAATTAGACCCTATTGTTAACTATTCTGGTAAGCTACTAATTATAATTGATGACTTCGAAACTTTTACAAAAGGCGAAAAGTCAAGAATTATGTCGTTTATTAAGAAGCTTGATATTAACCATCACAAAGTGGTATTAACTACAAGGGCTGCAACTCTGATAACAGGGGAAGAAATTCAAACAAAAGAATTAAGTGAAGAAGAGTCAATTACCTTTCTACGAGAAGCAGTCAAAAATGAAATTCCTTCTTTCAACATAGAGCAACTACAAAAAGAACTGAAAAGTGTTGAAACAAGAAAGAAGGTATTTGAGATAACATCCGGTAGACCCCTGTTTATTCTGCAACTTGGTATTTTTGCTGCTCAGAAAGGAACATTAACTGACGCTTTAAACATAGAAATCAAATCTACAAAAGAAGCTATAAACTTTCTCTATGACCGCATATATGACTATTTGTCTAATGATGCGAAGAATATGTTTCTTGCTGTTAGTTTACTTGTAGACGAGAATGATTTAACTGGTTTACTAAGTAATTTAAAATTTATTGTTAGCAAAGAAGAGAAAGACGAAGAATTCCAAAGTTCACTTAATGAACTTGTTAAGCTGAAGATAATAGTTCTTGAAGATAAGGATTTATTCAAAGTATATTCTCCTGAAATATACAAGTTAATGAAAGCCTACTATCTTAATAAAGGAGCGGAATATGATGGTAATATTACTAACAGATTTAATCTCATAAATTCAGAAAAGAATTCTCCAACAGAGGTTGCACTTTTAGAGAATGCTGATGCAAGTAGGCTTTTAGATACAGAGTCTGAAGTTGAGAATAAATACCGGTATATCTTGAACAGGGAAAAGACACCTTATCACATAAAACTAACAGCTTTATTTAATTTTGCTTCTTATCTTATATCACATAAAAATAAGATAGAGAAGGCGATTAAGCTATACCAGGATTATTACCAGATATTTAGAAAAGACTCAACATACGTACAGAACTTTGCAACGTGCTATTGGGCTGGTCCTAATAAAGACTCTAAATATAAAGCAGTAAAAATAATTCAGGATTACTTATCGGTTAAACCTAAAATTAATCAGGAAACCTACCTGGAATTACTTGGTATTTTAACTACATATAAAGCAATCATAGTAGTTTCTGAACGGGATGAATTGAAAGGTAAACTTAAGTTTGGTGAAATCACTAAGGTTAATTATAACTATCTGTACAAAGAACAGAAGGAGAGGTTAATAGAGATTTTCAAATTTCCTGGTAAGTCTTTGTATTATAAAATTAAAGATATTGACTTAATGACTTTGTCACCGAGTTGCAGGAATTATGTACTGGATGGCTTGACACATTTTGTGGAGATTGCTATTAGAAATAATAGGATGGATATTGGTAGAGAAGTATGTAAAAAGATATTTGACGAGATGCCTTATAATTACCAAGACCCATTTATTTTCAAATACAATAAAATAGAATCAATAGTAAATCAAGATAAGTCTGAAAGTATTATTAACGATAAATTAACAATTACATCTGACTTAGGATTAAAGCTAAAAGCTGCTTTGTCCACTCCAAAGGATTCGCAGTAGGGAGCGTTAGTTCTCCCTCTTTGCAACTTATGAATTCAATCTAAACATGATAAGATGGATTTCTTATAAAAAAATCTCTGGTGTTAGTGATTGTTAAAATCATTTTACACCAGAGATTTGGGTTTTTAGTTGCCATATTTAAAAATCATAAAGGAATTTCAATTGCAAGATTATCATTGGCATCATCCACAACCTTACTATTGAACTTCGCAATATACCTCTCTGTAGCTACGATACTTTGATGATTAAGACTCTTCGAAATAGCATAAATATCTGCACCAACATCTAACATTAAATTTGTATAAGTATGTCGTGCCACATGGCTGGTAATATTCATGTCAATATCGGCTGCCTTCTGAAGTTCTTTTAAAGCTTTGTTATATATAGTTGTCCTACTTTCAATCTGGTTGAACTGCTTCTTTGTAGGGTCATAGATGTTAAAGTTTTTGAAGGTTTCTACATCTAAGCCAGGAAACACAAATAGCTTAGGAAACTTTGTAGACAGTCCTCTCAAAACTTTACTGGTTGCCTCAGTTAACTTATGTTTTAAAAATTTAAGTTGTTGGTCTTCTTTGTATTCATCTTGCTTAGCTATTCTTTCTTCGATAGGTGAGTTTAAAGCCGGATTAATTTCTTTCCATTTTTTCAATAAGTCTAAACTAATTGTGGCAGGCATCTCACTCTGCTTCTCCTTTATGTAGTCTTTGTATTCGGTGTACCACTTTAGAAAATCTGCGTAGCTTTTTAAAGCTTTTGCTTCTTCCGTTTCAACTACCCGTTCAGCTAATAATAGCTTTAAGTTTGTATTTAGTTTAACCGAAAGCTGTTGCTTGGTTTTATACATTATATATGTGATTCTATCACTTTTTATGCTACCAAACGATAGTAGATGTAAATCAGAGGTGCGCATACCACAGCACATAATTGAGAAAAGGAATCTTAACCTTACATCCTTCAATGCTTTAGTTGCAGGGTCTAAATCTATAATTCTTTGAACTTCAGCTTTTGATAAATATTTGTCAACAGTGCTTTCTCTTTCAAGCTGAATGTTCAGAAATGGGTGTTTTAAGTATGAGTAAGCATCAGCTTTTATAGCTTTGTTAATGGTAGTCTTGTAGTGTTTAAGATATCTGTTGGTTGTGTTAGCACTTAAATTTTTATCTTCTAATAAATACCTCTTAAATCTTAAAACGAAATCTTCATTGATGTCAGCAAATAGTAAATCACTCTTATTCAGGGTTAGCGTGTAATCTGTGATGGTTTTAAGAAGAGTATTATATTTCTTCTGTGAGCCAATACTAAGACTTGGGATTAAGCCTCTATAAAATACGGTATAACTGTTTTTATCAGCTTTTATTTTTTCTGATGCGTTGTCTGCTGTACCGTATTCATCTTCAAACTCTTTTATTTTATTATTGATGTCTTTGTAGTCAATTTTATCTGTAGCTTTTACTCTGCTTTTTTCTTTATTCCAGTAGGCTATCGGCACTTTAATTCCCAATGACTTCCATGACTGATTTGTTCTATTCTCAATAACACGAAGTTTAAGCATTCCTTCTTTAGCGTTACCTCTCTTTACCAGTACAACTTTAACAGATTTCATATATAGCTATTTAACTATACAAAAGTAGGTGATGCACAACAATTGCACAACAAAAGTGTTAATGTTTATTGAATTATATGATTGTTGATGTTGGTAAGTGTATTGATAATCAATAATATACATTTTGTTATGTTGACTATTCGAATCCCTGCATCTCCACTTAGTAACTTATCAAGTAGCATAAAAAGCCCTTAAATCAGCGATTTAAGGGCTTTTTTGTTTTTAGCCCCACCTGAATTTTTCATTTTTTCTCCTTTCTGAGGTGCCTGAATCGGGTACCCGAGGCTAATCCGATTTCGGGTATCCGAATTTGTTGTAACAAGTTGAATATCATTAAGATGTACGGGTGCTGTACATCTTGTGCGCCCTCTGATTGATTATTAAATTTAAGAGTAAAAGGAGGAGTAAAATGGACACCAAAATCAGTATCCTGTTCTACGGCAGGAAAGCCAAGACCACCAGAGACAATCTCTTGCCGATCTACCTGCGCGTCACCATCCAGGGCCGGCGGCTGGAGCTGAGCACCCACCGCTATGTCTCGCCCGAGCGGTGGTCCGTGGAGGCAGGCAAGGTGAAGGGCAGCTCAGCGGAGGCCAGAGGTATCAATGCTTACCTAGATACGCTCAGGACCAAAGCCTACGCCCACCACCGGGAGCTGCTGCAGGAAGGCAGGCCTGTAAACGTGGACACTTTTAAAGAAAAGTGGATGGGAGTGGAGGAGAAGCCGGTAATGTTGCTGGAGGTGTTCCAGATGCACAATGACCAGGTGAGCGAGCTGGTAGGGAAAGATTACGCCCCCGGCACGCTGACCCGTTACAAGACTTCCCTGCAGCACACCCGGGACTTTATCCGGTGGAAGTACAGCGCCGAGGACATCGATGTGAAGAGGCTATCCTACAGGTTCATCACCGATTATGAGTTCTGGTTCAAGAGCGTTCGGAACTGCAATCACAACACCGCGATGAAGTACCTGGCCAACTTCAAGAAGGTCATCCACCTCTGCCTCAGAAACGGCTGGCTGGAGCGCGACCCTTTCCTGGGCTTTAAAATGAATAAGAAGGAAGTGGTGCGGGAGTATCTCTCAGAGGCTGAGCTTCAGCGGATGGCAGCCAAGGAGTTCGCCACCGACAGGTTGGGCCAGGTGCGCGACGTTTTTCTGTTCAGCTGCTACACTGGCCTTGCCTACGTGGACGTGCAGAAGCTCAAGCGCTCTGAAATCCGCGAGGGCATGGACGGGGAAAGATGGATCTTTACCAGAAGGCAGAAGACGGAGACACCCTCGCGGATCCCGCTCCTGCCGGTGGCCCTAGACATCCTGGACCGTTACCAGGAGCACCCGCAGTGCCTCTACCAGGATAGGGTGCTGCCGGTGCTGAGCAACCAGAAGATGAACGCCTACCTCAAGGAGATCGCCGATCTGTGCGAAATCCAAAAGACGCTTACCTTCCACATTGCCCGCCACACCTTTGCCACCACCGTCACCCTCTCTAACGGAGTGCCGATTGAGACGGTGAGCCGCATGCTGGGGCACCGCAACCTAAGAACTACCCAGCACTACGCTAAGATCCTGGACCAAAAGGTGAGTGATGACATGCAGCAGCTGCGGGATAGGCTCACTAGAAGAGAGTCATGAACAACCGCTCATTTATATTATCTGAGTTGCCACCGACTTATCCTCCTATGGCAGATATAGAGCTGAGCAAGAAGCTATTTGTGAGAAATAGTGATGAACAAGCGCACACCTTGCAGATTTTAGGAAATTGTCCCGTCCTCAAATAGGTTGGCAGGAAGTTTAATCTTATTCGGCATAATTCATATTCTTAAAGCAACTAGTAAGATGTAATTAATATTTCATTTTTGATGAAATGTTTTAATGATAATAAATAATGTTTATTTGTAATTAAACAAATATGTTTTTATATTTAATAAAATTTATTATATAAAACATGATAAATTTTATTAAACGTTTGTGCGTTCACTATGTCTATTATCCAATATAAATTCAAAAAGATTCTATAATGTATAAAATTAAGAGACTACTGAGCTATCTACTGTTATTATTTATAGCAGCCTGCAGCAAAGGCAAAGAGGAAAAGAGCACATCTTATAATGTGACCGCGAATAATGATGCTGTTTTTCGAATTAATATCGATAGGAAAGTTTCAGGCAATGGTTGTACTCAAGGATATATTTTAGTTAATGATGAAGTAATTAGCTATTCCTTAGAGTTGCCTGATTTAGACAATATCAATTATATATCATCAATTCCTAAGGGTACATATAGCGCTAAAATCAGAACAGATGGTTCGAAGGGTTGGCGGATTGAATTAGAAAATGTGCCAAACAGAAAAAATATTCAGATCCACGTGGGAAATTATACTCGTCAAATATTGGGGTGCATTTTGATTGGAACCAAAGTGAGTCTGGAAAATTGTACTGTAACCAATAACTATAAGCATGAAGCTATGAAAAACCTGCAAAATAAATTTAACCAATTTACTGAAAATTTAAAGCTTGGCGAAAGCCCGGCTTCTCCTGTCATGATTGAAGTTAAGATAAGTGGCATATAAAATTAGGGCTCTTTGTATAAAAATCACATCTGTAATGTAGTAAAGCTTTACTATTGAATCTGAAACCCAAGGGCTTATTCCTGACTATAGTATCTGCACAGATATTTTTAACTTATAATATGTCTAATGAATATTATGTCTAAGCAGTATTAAGAATATTGAGTTGTAACTAATATTAATATTATATAAGCGCGGATTTGTATATGAACAGTAAAGATAGGGCAACTTCGCGGAGAACCTTCCTCAAGAATGTTTCGATTATTGGCGCGGGCTCCCTTTATTTACCTGAACAATTTATAAAGGTATTTAGCCAAACTAGCGCTCTTACTGTGAAGGATCTACAGCAGCCAGATCTAACTTGCGAACTTGTACGACCCGAGGACTTGCTTTATTTAAAGTTTTCCTTCTATAATGCTAGACTGACTGCTGGAGGTTTTCTAGTTCCTCAAAAAAAAGCAGAGCCTCTTTTCCTCTACGTTCAAGTACCAGCTCAGCATGTGGCAGAGGAGTTATCAGGAAAAAAAGTCCTACAACGACGCGATTTTACTAGGCTTCATTCTTTTCTCGGGACCAACACCCTTATAGCCTTTAGATTAATAAACCCATCACAAAGAATCAGATTAACACCCACGGATTTGTTGGATTGGGGGAACAACTTTCAAATGGTGACGATTGATGATTATGCTGTTCGTCAAAATAATACAGTCATCAGCTACGCAGGACCTGTATCACGGCTTAAAAATGAATTTGGAGAGTTGGGTGACCAGGCAGATATGCGTACTCTTCATTTGAATTTTGATAATGACCGGGATTCATTATGGCCGCTTACTAAATTTGAAGTACCGTACAAAATGCTTCTAGCTCCAATTGCCGAACCGGTTTACGAGGAGGCGACACAGGAATTTAGTAGAAAGTATGGTGCCCATGAATTCCTGAAAAAGGATAATAATATCATTATTGAACACATTAGCAATTACGGCAGAACTTCTATTGTGAGGCCATGGCAAAACCAGCTCGTTTTTCGCAGCTTTGACAATGAGGTAATGGATCCGAGATTCAAAGTAGTTCATTGGTTTTGCCAGCGCTCCATAGATAACGACACGGTAGCAGAACTTATTCCTGCACCTATTCACCGGGAAGAGCTGCATGACCTGACAATGCGCCCTGAATGGGATCGGGATGTATTCTCAAAACTGTTCAAAATATCTGCACTTGGGAGCACTGCCATTCTGAAGTATAAAAATGATAATCCCTTAGAGTATGCCACTGTCGCGTGGGAGCAGGAAATAAAATACGCCCGTGATAATTATGTATCAATCACCTTTCGGGCTGTTGATGTTTTTACGGGCATCAAACTGCTAATCTCTATCGTGGCAGAGCGTGAATATGAGTTTGGAATTTCCTTTCTTCCCAAACTCTATTATGTTACCTATGCTGAAAAGGAAAAAAACTACACAGATTCGGTGACCATTAGTAAAGTCCCCTTTGTAAAAATCATTCCTCAGTCGACAGGAGCATTCTTTGAGCCCCATGGCGTTAATGAAACCTTCAACAAAGCATACCATGTTGCTAAGGCCAATCCCTACACCGCCCCGGCTGGCAACCTAATTTTTGATAATCTTCTCACTTTTGACTATATCGGAATCGATAAGGATGGTAAGGAACATCCGTTTCAGGCAAAAATTATATTCATACCTGCTGAATCATACCAAATTACTGGTGGTACTTACTCATATAGTCCTCGGAGCGGCCAATCCAAAGATTACCCTGCAAATGCAATAGTAGATATTAATCACATTGGCTTACTGAACCCATCGCGTCAGGAAAAGTACCAAGGTGCCCCACGAACTATACCTTGCCAAGGCAGTACTTCAGATACCTATTGGTATAGACTAATAAAGACTTTTGACAAACCCCAGGAAGCTGCTCTTACACAAACGCTTAACGCAGTACGACAGCATGTTATGCATGCGGCTCACAAACCCTGCTATACCCTGTCTATTAATGCAGAATTGACTTACGCCCGTCTTAACGGTCTGAAACAGGACCGTAAAACAGTTACTGCCAGTGGTGGAACTGAAAACATAAGCCCTTTGCGTAAGGATGCTGCCAACGCTACCTTTAACACAAAGGACCTGATAATTCTTTGTGATATTAACCGAAAGCTTTATGTTGATGGCAGAGATGCTGCAGACAACTTTCTGGAGTATCACCCATTGATGGCTTACCTAGAGGAGTCGAACGTGATTATATCACAACTGGACCAAATCGAAGGAAGTCAGCATTACCGACCAGTAAAATATGCTACCTCCTATTTTGTAGCAGAGCTGGATATTGACCAGGATGATCCTGGGAACCGGGCCAAATTGCTTTTCCAATTAGTGAATCCTATCAGCGATTTCTTTTCCAAAAATTTCCGTAGTGCCGGTGCTATGGTCAACCCAGGGATTGTAATCAGCCATATATCTGTCCTTGAGCAAAGTATTGCCTATAACGAAACACACAACGCACCAGCTGTAGGAGCAGTAGCTTCCATGGGTAGCGCGGACTTGCCCAGCATGGTGAGTAGTGCTTCTATTTTCCGCAACTTGAATGCAGAGATTCTGGGCATCCCCCTTAAAGCTATTGTGGAAGAGTTTATTCCGGTAGAGGATTTGCCTGTTTTTAACTATCTGAAGCAGGCAGAGGAATCCATTCAAAAGATCAAGAATCTTGCGGTACAGTACCAGACTACGATTGGTCAATGGATAGATGAATACCAAAAAATCAAAGAAGAACTTGCAAGATACTTGAATGAATTCAACTCTTTAGGACTAAAAATTAACTCAATAGCAAACAACCCTGTCCGTGCTTGGTTTGAAAGCATGATTCGGCAATCGTCGACTTTAAACTATTACCGCTCGCAAGTTGCTTCGTTAAGACAGCTCACTCCAAAATATAACGATTACAAAAACCAAGTTTTAAAATCTATTGACGATTATGCCTCTACTAAGTATGGTCTCAAAGCAGCCGATGTGACGGCGTTATTACAGAGTCCTAATCTCACTCTCCTAGAATCCCTGCTGAAGAAAGCCAAAGAAATTGAGGAAAAAACTAAGAATCAAGAAAGTTACTCCCCGCGACTTTTCAAAGAGGCCGTTAAGTATAGTGGTATTATTGAGCTTGTCCGTATGCCCAAGCTTAATAATGCGTTTCTTGATCTTCTGGAAATGAAGCCAGCTATCGCTAATCAATACCAAGATTACTTTAAGGCTTTTGCAGAAGGATACCAAGAAGCAATTGTATTTGCCGATGCTATTCTAGAACAGGAAGCCAACCGAGTAAGCCAACAGATTAAGGATGCCCGAAACCATTTAGCCATAGAACTGAAGGACGCACTAGATCAGAGTTATCATAAGTTTTTCGGGGAGCACCTTACTTGGGTTCTTAAAGCCTATGAGATTGCGGAAACTTACAAATATTATTATGACCAGTATCATAATTTACACAGGGAAGATTATAGGACATTGGCGCAAGAGCGGCGGATTGCTATTGCTGAAACTTCCATCAACGAGCTGGAAGGAATGTTGGTTAATGTCTTAAAGATCAAACTTCAAGGTATTTATATTCCTTCGTTTTCAAATGCCAATGCTGCTCTTCAACGCAATTTAACAGATTTGAAAAGAGATGTTATCGCCACGCTTGAGACTCAGGATAACAATCTATTTAGAAACTACGAAGAACATTACAATAAACTTCTTCGCGACCGTGTACAAAAGTCCCTAAAAGAGTACACAGATCTGCTAGCAATTATTGATAGAAACTATGAGGAAGTCCTTAAAGAGTATCAGCGTTTACGTGAATTAATTGATAAGCGTGAAAATCTGATCCGTAGTTTTGTGCAAAACAAGATTGAAGAAGCTAAAAAAGACCTAGAGCGGCTGAAATCCGAATTAATAACAAAAGATAAAGGTTCGGCAGAGTACCAGGTAGTTATGGAAAAAGTAGGGGCTATACAAAGTGTTATTCAGAAAGTTCAGGATCTCTCGTACCAAAAATTGGAATACCAGTACAATACCCGGCGTTTCCGGCAAGTTGCCATAGGCAATGTGGTTGAGTTTATTCCCCGTAATGCTGAACTAAAGGTGAATGTAGTCTATTCCATGGAACTGAACGTTCATGATCTGGACCGCCCTCCTTCCATTGCCCGTCAGTCATTTTTGACAGAAAGCACACTGACCAATTTTAAGCTAGGTGTACTTCAACTCTTGTACATCGATTTCCTGGAAGTGCGGTTTATTACCGGCTCTGATACCAAAGATGATTTCAAGGTGCGTATTCGGGATGTACAATTTGCAGGCTGCCTTAGTTTTGTGGAAGCTTTCCAAGATTATCTTCGTTCACTTGATAATAATCTTGTTTTTGACATAAATGCTTCTGGCGCACAGATTGGGTATGGGTTGTCAATACCGGATTTTACTGCGGGTTACTTTAATTTTTTCAATTTTAACCTTAGTGCCCTTATTACCCTTCCTTTTGATCCAAAACAGAGTTTACAACTACAATTTGGATTTGGATCGCCACTGAACAAGTTTGGTTTGACCATAAGCGGCATTTTCGGGGGGCAGGGGTACTTCAATTTAATTGCTGAAACCCGTCGTGGGATTGTGGGAATAGAAATTGTGCTAGAGTTTGGTGCTATTTTCCAGCTTAACTTGGTAGTAGCCAGTGGTACTGCCTATCTGGTTGGAGGAATTTATATCCGGCGGTATGAAAGTCGATACCTAATTAAGGCCTATATACTGGCAGTAGGGCGGTTTAATGTACTCGGGCTATTCTCTGCTTCTATGTCCTTTTACCTGGGTATGGAAGGTGATGGCAATGTGCTAGAGGGCGAATGTACTATAAGGGTGTCCAAACGGTTCACCAGGTTTTTCGAGATATCAGTGAATTGCACGATGCGCAAAACCATCAAGGGAACACGGAGGGAAAGTCGAAATGAACCTGTTCTTGTTGCAGCATCGGAGCAGGCGCAGCTGGCCGCAGCCGGGCTGACGGTATTAGACACTAACCTGACACATAAACAGTTCTACAGCGATGAATATCTGTATGTGGTTCTGACTGGTCCTGCGCCCTCCAGCCTGAAACAAACCATCACTGGGCCGGGCATCAGTAGTCAGCAAGTCTTGTCAACAAATTCGTTTAAAAAGGTAGGCAATGAGCTCATTATGCCTATCCGGAAAACACTTAATGAACTAAAGCAGGAAGGGCAATACGAATTCTCAATTTCCTATAATGACACTATGGTACTTTCCCGAAGCTTTTTCCTGATGAGCAATATAGGCACATACTGCGGTGGAAAAGAACCGTCTACGGTGAACGACTACGAATATTATGCTTCTTATTACCAATAAAAATTAAATGGCTGATCAACTCACTCCTCAGTTTGATGTGCTTCCCCACGGAATAGTGGTGAAAGGCAATAAGGTGTTTGCCGCTTTTAAAATGGTAGTTTCCTTTTTGGAATTGAGTGGTGGTATAGCTGACCTTACAGATGCTGTTTGGTCGAAAGCGGTCAAGCTGGTTAATGAACAAAAGTGGCAATACCAAGTGGCCCCCCAAGGTATCGATTTTCGACTCTTTATCCGTCCGATCCAAAGCAATACATTAGATAGCGATTATCAACGATTACTTTTTTTGATAAAGCAAAATGGAGGTGAACCTAAGGAAAGCGAATCTTTTCACCTTGGTTATCGGCTTACGCAAAACAGGATGAAAAACTCTTTCGATTTCTTTAAAGGAGCATCGTTTTTCATCCCCAACCCGCCTGCAACTGCTGCAACTAAGCCCATCATTCAGTTTGAATACCCAACTGGTTCAGCAGCAGCCGGGCGTCCTGTTGATTACGGACGTTTTTTTAGTGAAGCTCGGACATTTTCTAACAGTCTAAATGTACAGGGCGCCACCAGCAACGCATATAACAAGCTAAATTTTAGTGCAGTATACGCCAGTTTACTGGATGAACCCTTAGCGGCTGAAGTTCAGTATGGCCTTATCCGCGAGTTTCTTATTGAGATGGGACAATTCCCCGACAAAGAGGGCGATACGCTTTATGATATTTACTGTAATGGTATTCAGACCAATAAATCTTTTGTTCTTCAAAAAAAGATTATAGGTGGCAAGGCCAAATATTACCATGGTTTATCGAAGCGCTTTTTTACTGCTTTAGACTTTGATTCGGTGCGGTATGAAACTGAAGATCCTTATAAAAAACAACTGGAACAAAAGCACCTGCATCCTGATGGCATTTATATTATTGCCGTCTATAAGGAAGATAGCAATGGCATCAAAGACCCATTCAACGCCCCAGAAACCCCAGAAATAAAAGGGTTCAATACATTAGTCCGCTATCGATACAATAAAAAAGATCTTATTTATTCACTGAGCCTCCATGATAAATTGCTGACCTTTCCCAACGCAGGCAGCCTTACTAAAAAAAGTCAGTCGGGTTATCTTGCTGCCCGCAGCGAAATGCACATTAAAAATGCGGCCGTACGCAACAATGTTCTTCTGTCTTGGAGGGGGGATCACCTTATTGTAAACAGGGTAGCAGGTACTCAACAGCAGGATATTGATAAGGAGACGGAACAAAAAGGAGGAGATATGAAGACTGAGGTGGACTATTGCGCAGAGGACCAGTTTGTGCAGAAGAACCTAATGAAAGGAAAGGAAACCTTGGCAGTGGGATCACAAGCCCAATTACTGAGCGGCATTTCTTACGAATTTCTGTTTCGTTCAGTAAGCTCTACCCACCACTACTTTCCATACAAAGCAGAAGTAGCACCGCCCGACGCAGAGTCCACGCTTACAGTAGAAGATATAGTTGTTGAGGCAACGCCGCTGTTGTCGCCAATAGACTTTTCGGTACACCAAGTAGAGAAAATTCCAATAGCTTCACCCTCTATTATTGGAAGACGAAATTACACAGGCAATACAGAAACAGTGGATCAGCATAACCATTTAGTATTATTGAAAACTGCCTCCAATACTACTGAGTGGCGCTACATCTATCCCCCACAGATTAAGCGTGAAAATTTCCGGATAATGGGTGGACAGACTGTTGAAGCACTAACCCAAACTCACCTAAGAGAAGAAAAGGTCACGCTGCCAAACTTTGTTACACGGTGCCAAAGATTGGACCACAGGATGCAACAAAAAATTTATAGATTACATATACCCGGCGTACCGATTCCCTACCTAGCTGATTTGAGAGGGAAAGACTTGTATATTATGCCTTCGGATTTTTTTACATCAATGTACATAAAACCCGGAAAAGTGCCTGCCTATATTTACCGAAACAACTACCCTTTTTATGATCAGACAGAACCTGTAACGTTGCAGGCTAAGGCAATAGGCAGTGTGAACCAGATAGTGTTTACAGGTCATTCAGGAAATAAACTTGTTTTTGATAAGTTATATGATGGCATTTATAACTTTGATGTATATGTAGTGGACGATTCCTTTAGTGCTTCGGCTCCCAACTTAATGAAATACAATGCTGCGCCAGTTAGAGTATCGATTGTAAATAAGCCAGTCCCACCTAACTTGAAAGGCAATCCAACAACTGATATTATTCGATCAGATAATAGTTCTATACGCAATTTTTGGTATTTCCCCATAGCTGCAGCCAAAGAAACCCATTCTTGGAAATCTATAAAATATTTGGAAGAAAACATGGTCCTTCAGCTAAGGCATGAAAACGTGGACGAGCTTCTAAATCAGCAATATGAAAGTAGTTTCCGATCCACTTTACTACGTAAAGAATATCCTTACGAATTGTTTCTTACACAGCAAAGTTCCATTGATGTACGAAAGAGATCCGGCTTATTTCCATACATTTATCCTGAGCAGCTGATGCTTAAATACTCTATTCCCACCAAGCTTTCAGGATCAGGCATATTTTTCCAGCTAAAACTAAATGAGCAGAGCACCCTTGAAGCCTTTTATGATCAAACGGCCGGTGGGAGTCTTCGGTTGGGTGATGAGGAGGTTAAAGGCAATGAATTTACTCTTCAAATTATTTTTGAGCCTTCAGAACACTGTTATTATGTTGTTAAGGATGGGACCAGATGGCAGAAACTATCACAGCTCATACATCCAGAACTCTCTGTTGTCGATCTGCAACTACCCCCAGAGGTGCTTCCCTTTGTGGTGCTAGATGGGACTGGAAACATTAGTTTAGAAAGGTCAGGGCGATATATTTTTATTGCCAACTTGGGACACCCCTATGCCTGTATTAAAAGAGTAAAATTATTTGGATCATCCATTTTTCAAGCATATTTCCCTGGAGCATCTACAGAATATGACATTGGCACAGAAGGTACTATCTTTAGCCTCGCCATTCCGAATAATAGTCAACCCACTGCTCCAAAGGTAGATGTAGATATATTGCTCAAACATCAAATAGACTTGGGCTGGTCAGAGCCTAGATCTGTCAATCTGAAGGAAAATATCACAGAAAGCCTAGTCCGCTTGACTGTTCAAGAAGATTTTATGACTGAAGGCAAAAATCAGTTGGGCATTGTGCTTTCGAAAGTAAATGCAGTTGCAGGTGACAAAGATCCTTATGTTTCCAGAATAGGAGAGGATATTACTAAGTTGACAAGCACGGACTGGTCTAATGATACACTAAGAAGTCTGCTAGACCTATCGGAAAAAGATCCGGCGTTAAATAAGTATTTCACTGATAAATTATTGTATTGTCAGATTAATCAAGGCGTTTACGAAGTGCTTCGATGTACTCCGTATTATAATACAGAGCTTCGCAAATGGCAGGTTGTGCTTCCTTTAAAATTTTTCCAGGGATCTGAGGTGATGTTTTTGAAATTGGTATGCCTGAAGATTGCGCCAGGGAAAAACCCACCTACTGGTAACTATACTCCGCATAACCCTTTCAAAGACACTACAGGCACGAATCTTTCGTCCTTTAGTGATGCGGTACAACTACCGGTTTATACGCGAAAGATTATCCGCGTAACGAGAAAAAAGCAAGGTGGGCGTACTACGTTTACCATTCGTGTTAACTCCAAATCTCGCCATATTAAGAAAATCTATTTCTTGATGATGCTTAAGGAAAATCCAACTGGTTTTTTGCTTAACCTTAAAGATAGTACCCATATTGATAAGCTCTCTAGCCTCGTATCCTTTACGGTAGTTCCTAGTGCGGAGGGCACTCCAAAAAAGGGTAAAATATTGGCTTTCAACAGCACTGAAGATGTCACAGTTTATAGAGAAGATTGTTACTCACTATTGGTATTAGAATGTGAAATTCACGACAATGCTGGTAATCTTCCAACCCATAAATCTTTCGATGTACCAGAAAATCCTTTCTTTGAAATGAAGGGTGTGCGTGTAATTAACTTGGCAGAATTTAAAGTAAATTGATTTTTAGAAACTTAAGATGTTTGTAAAATTTTGTCTTTCTGTGTCTATCATTATTTTTACCTTGCTGCTCTCATGCAACAACGTATCTAAAGACAGCCCCGATAATGTTAAGGTAGATACTTTTCCCCAACCTACCTCTACATCTGATTCGAGTGTGGTTGCCAAAAAAAATGAGGTGGCTCAGCCATTGGAAGGTGATTATATTCTTGTGTATGATGATACACTAGCTCGCCGTCTTGCCGCCATTCAAATACCTGGTGAAAAAAAGAGTAATCCAGGTTATTTGGACAGTTTGTTTACTGCGGAAGCCAAAAGAATTTTTGAGTTTCAGCTGTTGGCTGAGGATCCTACCCTTGAAATTTACAATGCGACTGCATTTTGTTTATTTGCGCGTTCTCGTCTTTCTTATTCCGGTTTAGTTGCCAAAAGTAAACTGTACAGGAACACCGGTTTACGCAGGGTAGAAGACAACTACTTATTTCGAGTTGATATTCCGGAATCTAAAAGTGTGGCAGCGCCTCCAACATCGGAAGCGCAGTGGGGAGTGCTTGCTGTCAGTAATTCTTCCAAACCCAATGGTACTTATAAAGCAGCCTGGGTGCTGGATACCGGTATTGATCCCGAACATGAAGACCTCAATGTTGATATGGTCCGATCGCAAAGTTTTGTTGACGGAGAAGCTCTTATGGATCAAAACGGGCACGGGACACACATTGCTGGTATAATTGGAGCAAAAGCAAACGGTACCGGTGTGGTAGGAATAGCTCCAAATGCTCCTATACGGGCACTAAAAGTGATTTCTTCAGATAATCAAATCATATTAGGGGATTTAATACGAGCTCTTAACTATGTATTATTTAATAGTATTTCCGGTGAAGTAATGAATTTAAGTTTTGTTCGCGGTTTTGGGCCGGACATTGATGTACCCATTATTCAAAGCATTGCAGCCAGAGGGGTTTATGTGACCATTGCTGCCGGCAATTCCAGTAATATGCCTAGCCGGTCTGCGGAGAATATAGACTCCTACACGTATAATGGTCGTACAGGAGTTTACCCAGCTGCCATAAATGGTCCCCGAATTTACACAGTATCTGCTTTTGGTAGTCCCTTGCATGATGCCATTTTCGCAAATTATGGCCCTTCTGTAGATTTTAGTATGCCTGGAGTAAACATTATATCAGCTGAGCCTTTGGGGCAGTATTCAAGTCGTGATGGAACTAGCATGGCAGCGCCTCATTTGGCCGGTTTATTACTCTTACACAATGGTAGTGTCCACAATAGCTCGAAAGTCCTATGTTCCCATGATGGTAATACTTACCAAGTAGCTAGCGAGCCTAAACTTGATTGATGGAATATGACATTTACTATATATTAATTGACGCTCTTACAGGTAGACCAGAGATCATTGAAAGCTCAACACCAAGGGTGGCGGTGTTGAATAGTGCTATATGCGATAACCAATGAATAAACTAGCTATAGTATTTCGTTTTTTGAACCTATAGGTTTAAGAGATTACGCTATTAATAATCTATCTGAAGTGCATACAGCTGGAGAACATCGTCAAAGGCTATTAAATTTAAAAATGATAATAAATAACTTCTGTTGCAAACAGGAGTTTGCTGTCTGGTAGATGATAAGTTGTAATAAGCATAGTATTTTAAACTGCTACTCTACCAATTATCGAAACGTTGTGTTTCATCTTGAGACTTAAATACACTTTTGATAAGTAGCTAGTATTGAAATCAATCTGCACAAAAGGTATTCTGTCTTGGAGGGTGAGTTTATAAGTATATATTAGCAGACGAGGGGCTCTACATGAGCCCCTCGTCTGCTAGTGAGTAATAGCCCTCGCTGGTGAGAATGATATGATCCAGCACCGCGATGTCCAGCAGCTCGCCGCCTTGTTTGATTTTCTTAGTGAGCTGCAGGTCGGCCTGGCTGGGTTTGAGGTTGCCCGAAGGGTGGTTGTGGGAGAGGATGACGGCCGAGGCGCAGGCTTTAAGCGCGGCCACGAAGACGAGCTTGGGGTCTGCCACGGTGCCGGCCACGCCGCCGGTGGAGAGCTCGTAGACGCCCAGCACGCGGTTGGCCCGGTTTAAGAGCAGCACCTTGAACTGCTCGACGAACTCCAGCTTTCCTAAATCCCAGCTCTCTTTGAGGACCTTGTAGGAGTCGGCCGAGCAGGTGACCTGCGGCCTTTCGCTGGGCTTTACCTTGTTACGGTAGGAGAGCTTGACTTCGGCTACTCGGGTTGTGGCGGAGATTTTAACGGTCTTTTCCATAATCATCTGGTTTTTAGAGTGAGGGAATTGATTATGGTGCCCCTACAGGCCCCGGGCAACCAAGCCCGGAAGGAAACGGAATAAATGGGCCGTGGGCGGGCCTCGAGGGTTTATGCCGTAGTCTTTTGGGCGCCCCGGCAGCCCGGGGCCTACCTTTGCGCCAACACCAATGACCATGGACTTTTGCATTGAAGTGGCTTCCGGCCTGCGCCTTCCAGCTTCCCGCTTTTTCTTCCTCCTTTTGATCAGTTGCCTTTACCATTACCACCGCGCTGTTGGCATGTGGGAAACCCAATGGGCTTTTTCCACATGCCAACAGCCTTTGAAGTGGGTCTTGGAATGATTTCCAGCGCTTGGGCAAACTGTTGTTATTGAAGCACCGTTACACGTCCAGCCGGAAGCGGGAGGCGGGGTCTTGCCCTGCCCGTTTCCCCGGTTCGGTCTCCTGCGGCGCGTCCACCGCCACGAGCAGGCTGTTTACCTCCCGCCTTACCCGCCGGTAATATTCCAGCATGTCGCCTTCCGCAGTAGGCTGAGGGAGGGGGACTTGCGGCGGCCTTGCCGGCACCCGGAACTGCGCGTTGAACTCTGTCATGTTGCTCTCCACGGCGATGCCGGCGAAGCGGCCCACCGGGAACCGGAGGAACGCGCTGGCCCTGATCCTGTCGCGCTCCTGCACCGTCTCGCTTTTCCCCTCGTTGCCCCCGAGCCACTGGCGCCAGTTTCTGCTCGCGCTCGAGGTGGTGTAGACCTGGTCGTAGCGCCCGAACTGCTCGGACATGAACCGGGCCGTCTTGCTGCTGCTCACCCGGCCGTAGAAGTGGGTGTTGAGCGCCGCGCTCAGTACGTCGGCCTTCTCCGTGCCGTACATGTCTACCATCTGCGCCAGGTCCTGGCACATAAACACGGTGGCCACCCGGTTGCTCCTGGCCGTGTTGGGCAGCAGATCCAGGTGGGGGATGAAGAGCGTCGGCCCCTCGTCCAGCAAGAGGAAGCTGTGGTGCTTGCCCGGCTGGTTCATCAGTCGGGTGGCCACGGTGATCACCAGGCTGCACAGCGGCGCGTAGGTGCCGGCAAGGCTCGGGTGGCTCCCCAGCGATAGGACAATAGGGTTCTCTGGGTCGTTGATGTCCAGGGAGAAGTCATCGCCCCCGAAGAGGTAGCAGATCTCGGGCGTGTTGATTTGCGCGATGGCCCCTTGCAGCGTGCCGACCACGCCGCTCACCTGGTTCTCCGCCCCCCGCTCCAGCGCCCCCAGGATGGAGACGGTCATCTGCGCGCACTGCTCGTTTTGCTTAAGCGTCTTCAGCAGCGCCTCGTCCGGGCTGGTGACCAGGGCCAGCACGTGGGGCAGGTCACACATCTCGGGGTGCTCTGAGCGCAGGTACCAGATGCAGGCGGTCAGAAGGTCGGTGGCGCTGCGGGTCCAGAAGTCGGGCCGCCTAATGCTCTCCCGCATCAGGTTGCTGACGATGGCCGTGGCGTACTCCCGCGCGTAGCCGGTGTGGGGCAGGTAGCGGGGGTGCAGGGGATTGACACGGTAGGAGCGGAGCGGGTCGTGGAAGTTAAGGAAGTAGTGCGGCAGCGGGTTTTGCCGTGCGGCCAGCAAGCTGTACATGTCCCCAGTCAGACTGGGGAACTTGAAGTCGTAGAGTACCCCGGTGTAGCCTTTTTGGGCGAAGCCGCGCATCAGGGGCAGGGCGATGCTCTCGCTCTTGCCGCTGCCGGCAGCGCCCACGACCAGTATCCCCCTGAAAGGGTTGTAGAGCCGGATCGGCCCTCGGGTGGTAGCCAGCTCCAGGCTGTAGGGATGCCTGTCGGCTCTCAGCCCCTGCCCGAACCGGCTTACCCGTTCCAGTATATATCTGGAGAATCGGCAGAGCCCATAGGAGGCAATGCATACGAAAAGGCCTCCCACCGCTAGCACAACACCACCGGCCACCTTGGGGGCCTGGTGCACGAGCACAGGAAACAGGGCCATGCCGAAAAGCAAAAGTAGCAGGGCCAGGCAGCCGCAGCCGCGGTAATCCCTTAATTGTCCTCGTCTCATCGCCTGATCCCCCTGTTTTGCCTGCGCCCGAGCTCCTGCGCCTGCTTTTGCTCCTGCTGCTGTTTCATCTTCTCCGCCTGCTTCTCTTGCTGTTTCCGCTGCGCCTCCAGCGCCGCCCTCTCCCGGGCCTGCTGCCGGATCGCCTCCACGTCTCCCTTTTTCAGGGCACGGCAGTAGGCGAAGCTTTCCTGCGGCTCTCTTTTGTAGCCCGTCTGGCGGTCGAACCGCTCCTCACAAGCGCTCACGAAGGCCTCCCGGTCAAAGCCGCCCCGCACGGCCCCTTTCCCCGTAGCGCGGTGGTTGGTCATGGGGCTGAGCTTGACCTTATTGGCCACGTCCTTGCGCGAGACGATGAGGTGGGCGTGCATCTGCTCGCCCACCTCATCGTCTCGCTCGTGGTGTACCTTGCCGTAGTAGAGGATATCTTTCGCAGTGAGCCCCTTGTTGAAGTTGGCCGCGTAGGCCGGCAGCACCTCCTCCCGCACGTAGGCCTTGAGCGCCCGGGCCTGCTCCTCCTTCGTTTCGCCCAGGTGACGCAGCTCCTTCTCCGAGGGGCTGACGATCAGGGCGTAGAACTTGGCGTCGTTCTTTCCCAGCTGCCCCTTGTTGTGGTCGAGCCGGTAAATGGCCTCCCGGGCGCTCACCCTGTCGCGCTCCTGGTCGAAGAAGGGCTCGGTGGCCTGCCCCTCCCGGAGGCGCTCCAGGTCCTCGTGCTGGAGGTAGTTCACAAGGGCCGCGCTGCTGCCCCGGTTGGCGTAGGTGCCGGTGCCCCCGCCCAGGATCTTGATGTTCACGGCTGGCCTCCTTCCCCGTAAAGTTTGGCCAAGTCCTGCAAAAAGCCGCTCTTGTTCTTGGCGTCCACGAGGCGACCCAGCAGTTGGAGCGCCTCCAGCTCGCGCCGCGCGTGCGCCTCGAGCAGCCGCTCGGTGGCCGCCCTGGCGGCAGCGGCGGCCGGCAGCAGGGTGTTGAGCTGCCGGACCAGGCTGGCCAGGTGCTCCTCCAGGAGCTGCAGCTGCTGGGCCGTAGCCACGGTGTCCAGGCTGCGTTCGATGCGGGCCTCGCTCAGGCTCACGGCCTCGGTCATCGGGCGCAGCAGGTCGCTCTCCTGCTTGCGGATGAAGGCGATGACCTGGTCCACCCGCTTGATGAGGCGGTTCATCTCGGCGGCTGGGCTCTCGTGGGTCTGGGGGTTGAGGCCATGCCTTTCGAAGTAGTTGAGCGAGGCGGCGATGCACTCGCCCAGGCCCAGGCCATGGCGGGCGCAGTAGCGCTTGAGCCGGGCATGCACGGCCTCGGGTATTCCGACTGTCTTCATAAGCGTTCTTGTATAAGTCGTTGTTAATAATCAGTTAGTTATCTGCCGGTTTATAGCCGTTCTATAGGTCCCCCGGCAGGCCCTCTCTCGGTAACCCCGCTGTGCAGACGGCTGGAGGCCTTTTGCCCCGCAGGGCAAGATTGAACCGGACGCCAGTCCTGTTTCATCTTGCTCTTTTCCGGCGGGCTTGCTTCGCGCCTCTCTACCGGAAAAGACAGCCCCGCTGGCTTTGACCGGGGGGAGGGGCGTTGCTTGCCTGCCGGGAAAGCTCCCCCGGGGCCCGCCTGCTCCTGCAGGCTTGCTTCGCGCACCGGGCAGGGCGGCCCTAGGCTCGCCCGAGGCCGGGGTGCGTTGCTTGCCGGAAGGAGCTACCCTGCAAGAAAGCTGGCAAGGCGGAAGGAAGTGGTGAGGGTAGTGCAGGGGCAGAGTACGTGTGGCTGGCAATGCGGTGGAGAGAGGCGCCAGCAGCGCCTTGTGTTTTTCCCGCACTGCAGTAGCGATGGCAGCGGGAGGCCTCATGCAGCATCGCTCTCCGGATCCGAGCTGATCAAGACAACGAGCAGGCGGATGATCTCGTCAAGGGTTTGCTCGCACTCTTTTTCAACTAGGTGCGGCCCCTCCCGCTGAACCCGCAGGCCTAGCAGGCTGAGCCTGACGGCAAGATTCTTGAGCGCGTCGAACGCGGCGAGCCTGGTAGGGGATAGGTTTGCCCTCCCGAGGTGACTGTGATGAGCCACACGAGCGCGCCTATGCTCGCCGCTTCGGCTTTTTGGCAGATGCGCTGGTCTGCGGCTTCGCCTACAGCCAGGTAATCCTGTTGCTGAGCCTCGCCTGCAGGGTTTTCCTCCTGCCTCTTCGGTGTATTGGTGTTGGTTTACATAAGTATGGTCCTTTAGAGTTATGATCCGGTGATGCGGAAAGCTGGGGAGGGACACTCCTTGCCCCATAGCGGCTTCCCCAGCCTGGCTCCCTTCAAAGGTGAGGGGCAATGGCAAAGGTTGTTCACAAGGCAGTGCCGCATAGGGGAAAATGGCATAAGAAGAGGCTCTTTGGACGGGATAAATGGGAATTTGGCTGCTTTTCCGCGGAAACAGCCTGGTTCAGGCGAATCTGGTGGGGTTAAGGACGGGAGGAGGAGCTTTTCTCCTTGTTTTTTACCCGGTAAAATTGTTTTTCACAAGTTGGGCTCGGCTTGTGAAAAGGGGGATGGAAAAGGGGGCATCTTCACCCTATAACCATAAAAACTAAGAAAATGTCCGTAGAAATTATCACCAGGCAAGACCTGCAAGCCTTCCACCGGCAGCTGCTCGAGGACCTGGCCAAGCTCATTGGAAAGCAGCAGGCCGAGGCGCCGAAGAAGGTGCTTAAGTCCGCTGAGGTGCGGCGCATGCTGCAGGTTTCCCCCTCCACGCTGCAGAAGCTGCGGGTGGAGGGCACGCTGCCCTCCGTCAAGGTTGGAGGCACCCACTACTACCGCCAGGAGGACATCTCCAAGCTGCTGAACGGAAAGGAGGTACGGTCATGGAGGTAAGTGCGCAATTGACGGGCTTTTACAGGAAAGCGCGAGGGGACAGGCGCCTGCGCCGCCCGCACCTAAACCTCTACATGGCCCTGCTGGTCCAAAGCCGGGGCGGCGGGGCTTTCCGGGTAAATAGGAAAGAGGTGATGGCTTGGGCGCGCATCAGATCCCGAACCACCTACCACCGCTGCCTTCGGGAGCTGGACAGGTAGGGCTACCTCTACTACCTGCCCTCCTACGACCCCTCCTCCAAAAGTCTGGTTTGCATCAGGCCCTAGCGAAGGAGGGGGAAGCAACTGAAACAGCCGGGGACGCTAAGCTAATGAAGCTGGGTTTTTCTTGGAATTGAGCTGTGAGCCGAGGAGGCTGGGAGGTTATCTGTGTTGCCACATCCTTCCAGCCTCCTCGGCTCTAACTGGGGGAAAGCCGGAAAGACGTTTTCCGGCAGCGGGAGGACAGGCTTAGCTTACCCGTTTTTGATATACTCCGAATACCTTCTATCTTTATAACGGTTGTTTAGCGACCTGCCAGCCCAATCGATTAAGGACAATTTAAATTACGCTGGAAGGCATGGTGCACTTTTAATAAACAATATTTTGCTTGTGAAAAACAAGAAATTATTAATTGGTATTTTAAGGAGAAATTCGTAAATTAATTATATGGAAACAGCAGCCAGAAAACAACCGATCCACTTGGGCGACCACGTCCGCAGAATGCGCACCGCTCTTGGTGTGAAGCAAGCCGCCCTTGCCACTGAACTGGGCACGACCCAGCAGAACATCTCCCGCATAGAGCAGGAAGAGGAGGTGGATGATATGACATTGGAAAGGATTGCTAAAGCTTTAGGTGTTACGGCTGAGGCTATAAAGAATTTCACAGAGGAAGGCACTGTGTTTCACATCCAAAATATGCATGATCATTCTTCAGCTGGAGCAGGTGTAGGTAATTGTAATCAACATACCTTCAACTTTAATGCTGTTGAAAAAATCATAGAACTATACGATGCTTTGCTTAAGAGTGAAAGGGAGAAAGTTGAGTTACTGGAAAGACTGTTAAAGAATCAAAGTGCTCATTAGTAATTTTATTACTCCTAGGGTTCCTGTTTAGAGTGCTGAGATATAAGATCCTGTTGTTTGATTATAACAATATACAAATGTACTTGGGCATTATTTAACTTGAGTGCGTTTTTCGTTTTACGACTATAACCTATTAAGCCAATGTCGTTTAAAACATAGATAGAAAACAGAAAGTAAGAACTAACCTTGCTAAGGGCTATAGCTATAATTATGTCTTAAAGTTTTCTCCTTAGTAGTTCTCATCAAAGAACTCTTCTCCATTAATAAAAAACCTAAGCAGCTGTCCTCTTGCTTTCATCTTGAACAAGGCACAGGCAGTGACATAAGCATTCCTTTCTGATGTGGCTTCTATGTTCAGCTCTTCATATGCAAAGGGATAAATTTCACCGGTTAAAGGGTTAGGTCCAGGTTCCCTGATAATCTCAACCTTATATTCCTTAATTATATCTTCGATCATATCCTGCGTTTAAGTTACTAATTTAGGTATTTTAGGTTTATAATCTATGGCAGATGTGCACTCCAAAGAAACAAGAAGTTTTAACATGTCCAGAATTAAAGGTAAGAACACGAAACCTGAACTGCTGGTACGTAAGTTTCTGCATGCGAATGGATTCCGGTATAGGCTTCATGATAAAAAACTTCCCGGGAAACCAGACATAGTACTGCCAAGATACAAAACTGTCATCAATGTAAACGGGTGTTTCTGGCATGGTCATGAGGGCTGCAGATACTTTGTTCTTCCAAAAACAAGAACAGATTGGTGGCGGCAAAAAATTCACAGAAACAAGGAGCTTGATGATCAGAATCTTTCGAAATTAACCCAAGAAGGATGGAAAGTTATAACGATATTTGAATGTGAGTTAAAACCAAAGACTAAGGAAGAAACTCTTAATAATCTAATTGAATCAATCAAGCTTGAAAATACCGGTAATTGATATTTTCGCAGGCCCTGGTGGCCTAGGCGAAGGTTTTAGCGCCTTGTTGAATGAAGAGGGCAGCAGAATGTTTGACATTGCATTATCAATAGAGAAGGAGGAATTTGCGCATCAGACGCTTACTCTCAGAAGCTTTTTCCGGCAGTTTGAACCCGGTACTGTTCCTGAAGACTACTATGATTTTATCAAAGGACAGATTTCATTGCACGAGCTTTACGAGAGGTGGCCAGACGAGGCAGCTCTGGCAAAGGAAGAGGCGTGGCTGACTACACTCGGAGATGATGAAGACTCTGCATCCTCCGAAGAGGTGGATCTGCGAATCACTAGTGCATTGAAGGGCAATAAGAATTGGCTACTAATCGGAGGCCCTCCTTGTCAGGCTTATTCTATTGTTGGAAGGTCAAGAAGACAAGATAAGATACTTGATGAAGCAAAAGATAACAGGGTAGGGCTGTACAAACAATATCTGCGTATTCTGGCTGTGCACAAACCTGCAGTTTTCGTCATGGAGAACGTGAAAGGGCTGCTTTCAGCGAAAACAAAAGATAGCTCCATTTTTACAAGAATTCTTCATGATCTTTCTGATCCGACTAAGGTTTTCCCGGGTGTAGGAGATGATACGCAGGAGGAAACTGAATGCCAAGGCTACAGGATATTCTCCTTAGTAGAGACTCCCCCAAGCTGGGATCTGCACGGCAACCCTGTTTATGATCAGAAGAGCTTTGTCATACATGCTGAGAAGTATGGTGTTCCGCAGACTAGGCACCGTGTCATTTTATTAGGTGTAAGAAAGGATATTGATTTTTCTCCAGCTTCACTAAGGCCAACTGAAGAAGTTTCTATAGCCCGTGTTCTCGAAGGTTTGCCAAAACTTCGAAGTGGCCTGTCAAAACAAAAAGATAGTTGTGAAGCGTGGAAAGATGCTATTGTACAGACTGAGTTGGCAAAAGTCTTCGCAAATGTAGGAGAGGAGCTTCTTGAGGAAATTCAACTTCAGGTTGAAAGCATCCGGAACTCTAATATGGATAAAGGTACAGAGTATTTTCCCGACGAGGCGATTAGGGTTGAGTATAGGCAAGATTGGTTCTATGATAAAAGAATCGGGGGAGTGTGTAACCACACAGCAAGGGGGCACATGAATAGTGATCTTTTAAGATATTTGTTTGTATCTAGTTTCGCCAAAGTATACCAGAGATCGCCAAAGTTAGAGGACTTTCCTGCAGAGCTGCTACCAGCGCACAAAAATGTGAAGGAAGGGGTCGATAGTCAGAAATTTGCAGACAGGTTCAGGGTGCAACTTTGGAATAAACCGTCCAAAACAATTACAAGCCATATCTCAAAGGATGGTCACTATTATATTCATCCTGACCCGGCACAATGCAGAAGCCTGACAGTAAGAGAAGCTGCGCGTATTCAAACCTTTCCCGACAATTACTTTTTCTGCGGCCCGAGAACTTCTCAGTATCAACAAGTAGGTAATGCTGTTCCTCCTTACTTGGCATTTCAAATTGCAAAAATAGTAGTTGATGTATTTCAATTTGCCGAAGACCAGCTCAATACGTTAGAAAGCACTATTCAGAGGATTGAGGCTGTTGATATAATAGATTAAGGTCAAGCCTACTGTAAACTAATCATTATGTTGGATAAGGCCAGTACTGTATCATCAGGTGTGTGGTGGCAGTTCATCATTTTGGCAAAACTGATCGGAGATACTGATTTAGGTATTTTTTATAAAAGGATTAATGAGCAACAACGATACGAATTTTCGCCCCAAAGCCCGCATCATACTTCAACTTGGAGATCAACTAATCCGAAGTGAAAGTATTGCTGTTCTCGAACTCATAAAGAACTCTTACGATGCGTGTGCGAAGAAGGTCACCATCAGGATGAAGAACATTGAGAATCCGGATCAAGGTCAGATTATTATTGAGGATGATGGCTATGGTATGGATCATTCCTTGATTAAAAATGTGTGGCTAACACCAGGTACGACACACAAAAAGGTCCAGATTGAAAAGGAGGAATTTATAGGAGAATGTAACCGCGTACCTTTAGGAGAAAAGGGTATCGGACGTTTCGGAGCACACAAGTTGGGGCAGCGTATTGAGATGATTAGCAAAAAAGCTGATAGCCAAGAAGCGCATCTCATAATAAACTGGGAGGATTTCGATAATGATGATATGTTGGACAAAGTCCCTATTAGTCTAACAGAGCGAAATCCTGAAGTATTTACTGATGGCAAAACGGGTACCAAAATTATTATTAGTGGCCTCAGAAGCAAGTGGACGCGAGGTGCTGTACGGAGCATGTACAGGGCCATAAATTCCCTAAACTCTCCCTTCGAATCTACGGAGTCTTTTAAGGTTGTTTTTAAAACAGACCGGCCAAACTGGCTAGGTGGCCTGCTTTCATTTAAAGACATAAAAGATAGTGCACTATTTATTGCTGAGGCAACCTTGAAAGACAATGAAATCAAGACGTTGAATTATGAATTCGTTCCTTGGGCTACTATGAAGGAGCTTCAAGGAAGAGAGTATACGGCCTCTGGGGTATCAATGGTGCAGAAAGAATATGATGAAGAGGCGAAGAAGAAAATCATGAAAGATATTGATCTCTCTGATCATAAAATCGGAGAAATCAAATTGAAGTTACTGATTTTTGATCTGGATAGTAACGTTCTTTCCCTAGGTGTACAGGACAAACAGGGACTTAAATCTTACCTCAAAGACAATGGGGGTGTTCGGGTATACAGGGATGGTGTTAGGGTGTACGACTACGGAGAACCGGGAAACGACTGGCTGAGTCTAGATTTGGAACGAGTTAATTTACCAGCTGCTAGACTGAGCAATAATATTGTTATTGGTGCGGTTTCCCTTGATCGGCTTGCCAGTAAGGACTTGATAGAGAAGACCAATCGCGAAGGTTTTATTGAAAATGATGCATTCCGTACATTTTATGCAGCAATTAGGTTTACCATAAGTCAGGTTGTAGCTCAGAGGAATATCGATAAAGATAAAATACGCAGCCATTACAGTAAAGGGGGCGGCAAGCAAGTTCCCGTAGCGGATAATTTGGAGATTCTTCGCCAAAAGGTAGAGGATAATTTAACTCCAGGAGAAGTGAAAACTGATATTCTGCGCAAAATCTCAGAGATTGAGGATGACTACAAGACTATTAGTGAAGTGTACATAAGAAGTGCCAGCGCAGGTTTAAGCCTTAGTATTGTTGTTCATGAGATAGAGAAAATTGTGCAGGAAATGCTTTACGTGGTAGAGGAAAGTAAGAAAGCTGATGCGGAATCTGAACGAATTAAGAACCTCACCTGGCACATGGGCAAACTCATTGATGGGTATAGCGGGTTAATCCGAAGGCGGTCTCGTAAAGAATCTGACCTCAAACAAGTGGTTCGACAGGCATTATGGAATATTTCCTATCGTATCAAAGCTCATAAAGTCGAAGTAATTGATGCCTGGAAGGAAGAAAAAAAATTTGAAACTAGAGTGCGCTGCTCTGATGGACTTGTAGTGGGTACCATCATCAATATCATCGACAACTCCATTTGGTGGTTGGACTATGGAAAAGTGCAGAAGAAAAAACTATGGATTGATGTTACTGATGAGTTACCGGGATTTGTCACCATCATTTTAGCGGACAATGGGCCTGGCTTTACCCTTCCTACAGAAGATGTCATTAAACCATTTATTTCTAATAAAGATGGTGGGATTGGCATAGGCTTACACATTGCCTATGAAATAATGAATAGTCAACATGGAGAGTTACTCTTTCCTAGCCCCGATCAATTTACTATACCTGAAGAATTCCGCGCAGGTGCTATAGTGGCGCTTGCTTTCAAGCTTAACGAAAAGTAATATAAATGAACCTGCCACAAAATGGATCGGTAGTGATTGTGGATGATCAGCCCAAGCAAGCACTTCCTATTATTACAGCCCTTTCAAAACAAGGCATTGCCACTACTTGGTACCGTGGCAATAACCCCGACGAAATGCCTGAACAACCACTTCAGAAAGTTCGTCTGATTTTCATGGACCTTCAACTAATTGAAGGCGACAATGATGCACATACAATTGCTTCAAGAGTATTACACATACTAGAACATATCATCCCTTCAGACAATGGGCCATATATGTTGGTTATATGGAGTTTAAAAGATGCTCTATATGCAGAAGAGTTGAAAGAGCGGCTTAAACTTCAAAACGACTATTTGTGTCCTGTGTGTACGGTAACACTAAACAAAAAAGACTGTATCAGGCAAAAGCAGGAAGTGGGAGCACATGAATTGATTGAAGAGGTCTTAGCGCAATTAACAGATGCGGGTTTTGAAGATGATGAATTGACGAGCGTTGCTGATGCAATTAAGAACAAATGGATTGTTGATAAGGATGCGGAGTACGAAGTACTACCTGAAGCCGTAGCCACTATAGAAAATGCTATTGCAGAAGAATTAAAAAAGGCAGGAGTTTTTCATCTGTTTATCATCTGGGAAAACCTTATCAAAAGCTCAGCAGCCCATACCGTAGCTAATATCTCTGCAACTCTGCCTCACGATGAAACGTGGGAGCAAAACATGCGTGATGTATTCAGGCGAATGGGCATAGCACGTGTAGGGCAGAATGAAATCTCTGATGAGGAATTGCTGAAAGAATCCGTACTCACATTTATTCAATCGTTTACTGATAGCTTAGAAACCAGTATCCAAGAAGTTAAATTACCAGATTACGCATCCAAACAGGGTGAGCAACTAATTAAAGTTAAGTTTAAGGAATCAGTAATTCGTCTTGTAGCGGAAGATAATGTATTCAAAATCTTTCAAGATGATATTGATGAAAACAGCCAAATTAATAGCATTAAAATAGCTGAGAATAAAGATAAGCACAAGCTTAAAGCAATAAAGATTGAATGGGAAGAGGCCGTCAATTTTGTACTCGATATCTACAAGTCTATCCCTCCTCACTTAAATACTAAGCTTCACCTTGAACAAAACCCAACAAACGTACTGGTACCTGGTAATATTTATGAAGTTAATGTAAAGGAAGATGATCGTGAAAGGTTTGCCGATACCTATTTTATAAACATTGATAAGGAGGAATTAAAGTTAATCCGCTTTATTGAGTTGGAAGTCTCTCCAATTTGCGATTATGCACAGAAAAAATGGAAAAAATGCAGATTGGTTTCTGGAGTAATTTATCCAGAGTCACTAGCAAAAAAGCTTAGAGTACAGAACGATCATTTATACAAAGCACAACCAGTATTTTTTTTAGATGATGGCTATGTAAAAATGGTATTCGATTACCATCTCCTAAAATCTAGGGATCCGCATGAAATTAGGAGCCGAACCACTCTTAAATATCGACTTAGACGAGAACTTTTACTTGATATCATTGCTAATGTTTCGGCTCATGTGAATCGGCCTGGGATTTCTTTTGTCTCCTGATATATGAGTAATGTCTTTATAATATCCCACAATTACAAAGATATTCTAAGTGTGTCTCGTGAGGAAGATCAATTTGTGAGCTGGTTCTCGTGTAGTGAAAGTGGTATAGGAAATTCTGGCGGAATTCGTTCAGCTAGGTACCTTAATATTCGTGCGGACTTGCCAGCTTATATCGTTATGATTACTCGAAACATCAATCACCGATGGTATAATCCATGGGAGGATACAATTGATTACTCTTCGGGATCAATCTTTTACTGGGGCGATGCCAAGCATCATGAAAAAACGAGCTATGATGGATTCAGAGGAAATAGGCACCTGAAAAATGTTTGGGAAAAAGTGCTGGAAAATAGAAGAAGTGAAATTCCTCCAATACTTCACTTTTCCAAAGTAAAAAGCGGCCTCGTTAAATTTAACGGCCTTTGCGTACTCACCAACCTCGAGCTTACTTGGTTTGAAGATCAGGGAAAACCGGTAAAAAACTATCGTTGCGAACTCTCTATACTTGATGAAGAGGAGGTAGATGTAGCTTGGTTGCACCAGCGAGTGAAGTGTGAAGATCTTAAGACGCTGAACGAGACAGCACCACGGGTATGGCAGGACTATATCCGTGGCAATACCCGTAAGCTGGATGTGTGGTCTAGGAGCATAAGAAGCCGTGATGAACAGTTGCCGCCTGAAATGAGTAGAGAGGCCCAACTGTTGAGTCAACTTAGCGAACTTACCCCAACGCAGTTTGAAGCGGTAGTTGTGGAACTCTTTCGAAACTTACCACACGTTCACCACAAGATTACGCGAACACGCCCTACAGCAGATGGAGGATTCGACTTCTTTGGGCAATTTGCTATCCCATATCCGATTCATTACGAATTAGAGTTTCTTGGAGAAGCCAAAAAATTTGCACGAAACAATCCTGTACAGCCTAAACATGTATCTAGACTGGTAGCCCGACTAGGTCGTGGTCAGTTTGGCATTTTTGTAACCACCTCATATTATACACCTCAAACCCAAAAAGAAGTGTTGCAGGATGATTACCCTGTGAGGCTATTCTCAGGGAGTGATATTGTCAACATTTTACGTGAACTACGCCTAACTGAACAGGATGGTATAAAAGCTGAATGGTTGCAAGCAGTGTTGAAGAAAATGTAAATCCTTCTAAATCGAGAATAGGAACAGAAGTAATGTACAAATATTGTGCTTTTAACCATTATGCCCTGACTAACCTCATAAACTTGGAGCTGTGGTGTAGCCATTACGAGGCCTTCAATGATCCGTTTGAGTGCTGGTGTATTGAAAAAAGTGGAATACCCGACCCTGAAAAAGAATGGGACCGCTTTGATCATGTTGCTAGAATGTGGGGTTTTACTTCAGGACATAACGTTTCAAAAGAAGACCTATTTAACTATTGCAGTGAGTTTATACATCCCTGTTCCATGAAGGTAGGTCACTATCTTGAAAGTGCCCGAATATCATGTTTTAGTAGAAGACCAGATAATTTGCTAATGTGGTCGCACTATGCTGATGGATTCCGCGGCTTCTGTATTGAATTTGATAAAGACCTACTGCTAAAGAATTCGCCTAAATATGCGGAGGTGCATGAAGTATTTTATTCAAAATTACCTCCTGTTATTGATACTATGGTTTATGAAGTTGCCAGAGATCAGGTATGGTACCATGAGATGGCGATTGAAGAAACAGAATCTTCAAAGAAGTACATAAAGGACTTTAAAGAGGATGTTTTTTTGCCGGATTACCGCAAAGCATTACTTGAAGCACAAGATCTACTGTACGTTCTATATCGGAGCATGCTTTGTCAGAAACCAATTAATTGGGAGTATGAAGAAGAAACCCGGCTGATACTGCACACAGAGTCTGATGGTAAAGATGGAGAGCCCTATTTATATTCTAAGGATGCGATAAAAGCGGTAATTATTGGTGAGAAAGCATCGAATGATAATATCGATAAGATCAACAACATACTGACGCTACTTGGCCTAGACGTTCCAGTAAAACAAGCAGTACGTAGCAAAAGTAAATATGAAGTTCTCATTCAATAAAATAGTTCTCAAACCGTATCATTAAGGCACAATAATAAGTAAACAGCATGCCAGCTGTTCCCAGACGACCTCTACAGAAGCTTGTTGAGGGGCTAATATCTGTTAAATAATAGTTTTATTTAATATTGAATTTCATATATTAGCAATGGACAGGGGTGATCATGTGCAAAAGTTATTTCAGCTCATTCCTGCAAAGGATTTCAATTCTGGTCACTCGCATTCGTGCGATCATATGAACAGCTGAAGCAAATGGAACAAACTTATGCTACCTCTGCGGTTGACCTATCATCCGTGGAAACTACTCCTGCCGAGCCTGAGGCAGGATCGATGATTGAAACTTTCCGAGCCATTGGCTATAGTCTCGAAACGGCTGTTGCCGACATCATCGATAATTCTATCTCAGCCGGTGCTTATAACGTGTGGGTTGACTTTGACTGGAAGGGTGCTTCTACTTGGCTTGCTATAAAAGATGATGGCAGCGGCATGAACAATGAAGAGCTCATCAGAGCCATGCGCCCCGGCTCCAGAAATCCTAATGAAGTGCGCCACTCCCATGACTTGGGGCGTTTTGGCTTGGGACTAAAAACCGCCTCCTTTTCTCAATGCCGTAAGCTTTGTGTCATCTCAAAAAAGAAAGAAGCTAATCCGATTTACTGGACTTGGGACCTTGACTATGTCAACCAAACAGGTAAATGGAACCTGATCAGGATTCTGCCGGATCTGTTGTTTGAGCAGCAGCTGGAGGAACTGGAATCTGGAACTACTGTGGTGTGGAATGATATAGACAGGCTGGTAAGCAATCTGAATGAAGGTGACAAATCCTCTCTGGATAAGTTTCTGAAAAGGATGGAGCAGGTGAAGCAACATCTGGCCATGACATTTCACCGGTACATCGAAAATAATAAAATCAAGCTTTGGTTCCAGCAGCGGGAAGTCATCGCCTGGGATCCCTTCCTGATCAATGAGCCGGCAACGCAGAAGTTTCCCGAGGAGCCTCTTCAGGGTGCAAAAGTAAAGCTTCGGGGCTATGTTCTGCCGCACAAATCCAAATTAACGACGGTAAAGTTCAGAGAGGCTGAAGGGCCAAATGGCTGGAACGCTCATCAGGGCTTCTACATTTATCGTAAGGAGCGCCTGCTATTGGCCGGCGATTGGCTAGGCATGTTCCGAAAGGAGGAGCATTTCAAGCTTGCCAGAATCATGATTGACTTGCCGAACAGTCTGGATGAAGACTGGCAAATCGATATTAAAAAATCAGTCGCCAGACCTCCCCTTGTCCTGAGAGACCACCTTAAGGCTTATGCCAGCAAAGTCCGTGCTCAGGCTGTAGAAGTATACCGGCACAAAGGGAAAGTGTTGCAGCGTAAGTATGCCTCTGTTGAGTTTCAGCCTGTATGGGTTGAAAAAGTCAGGCACGGGAAGCGTTTCTATAACATCAACAGAGAACATCCTCTCATCAGTCAGTTGCTGTCCGGCTTCACCGGAAAAGCAGCTGATCTCCAACGGTTACTCAGACTGATTGAGGAAACAGTTCCTGTGCCCCTTATCACTATCAGGGAAAGTGAGCAGCCTGATGCACAGGGGCAACCTTTTGAGGGAAGCTCCCATGAGCCGGTCATTAACCTGATGAAGCTCATGTACCAATCATTTATAGCGCAGGGCAAAACAGATGAATTCGCTAAAATGGCGATTCTGAACATGGAGCCCTTTAATTTATACCCACAGTTTATAGACTCTGTATCAGAGTGACGGAAATGATCGAACAGGCAAAGCAAATAGGCATAACGCTTCTACAGGCGAAAAAGAACGTAACGGATTCGGATTTGAAGGACGCAGTTGAAAATGTTCTGAAAATATTCCCGGGCCTGGCAGGAGAATGTGATTTCCTTTACAAGTATCTGGAGTCTCAGTTTTCTGTGTTTTCTGACAATTACAAAATCCTCATTGATGATAAAACCTACACTCCCTGGTTAAAAAATAAAAAGTCAGAAATCAGATGGAACTTCTGGAACAGGTATGTCATGTATCTGCAGAGAAAAATTGCTCCGTCTACGCTGAATAAGCTGGATAACCTAACAGATGATATCCTTGACAGGATAATCGATCCCACAACGCCGGGGCCTTGGGATAAGCGGGGCATGGTGGTAGGCCAGGTGCAGTCAGGTAAGACCGGTAACTACATCGGACTGATCAACAAGGCTGCTGATGCGGGGTTTAAACTGATTATCGTTCTGGCAGGTATGCACGACAGCTTAAGAAGTCAGACGCAGATAAGAGTTGATGAAGGATTTCTGGGGTTCAACACACAGACAGCTATGAACTTCTCCAACGCCGGAAACAGAATCGGTGTAGGGCAATTCAATAAAAACTTACCTGCGCATGCCCTAACAACAAGCAGAATAAACGGAGATTTCCGGGGACCTGCCGCACAGGCCTCCGGAGTGAACATAAGAGGCACGGATCCGATTATACTTGTTGTCAAAAAAAATGCGTCAATCCTTAAAAATCTTGTATCCTGGCTTGCAGTAAGGGGTGATAAGACGCCTGACGGAAACATCATTATCCGGGATCTGCCGTTCCTTCTGATTGATGATGAGGCTGACAATGCTTCAGTCAATGTGAATCCCAGCACGGTTTCAACCATTAACGGATGTATACGTGCTTTACTGGCCCTGTTTGAGCAGAGCGCATACGTGGGCTATACGGCCACCCCTTTTGCAAACATCTTTATCCCTCTTTTGAACGAGGAACAGACAAAAGGACTTAACCTTAATATCAAGGATTTCGAGTTTTCTGTCGGACAGGATCTGTTCCCAAGGGACTTTATCATCAACATTCCTGCCCCTTCAAATTATATAGGCCCCTCAAAGGTATTTGGCCTGCCAGCCTCTTCATCATCAGAGACTTCCGAAGAGCCTCTGCCTGTAGTTACACAGATATCGGATTACCATAGCTTTGTTCCGGATAAGCATAAAAAAGGAGTAGGGCTTCCGGAGGTGCTGCCGGAGAGCCTGAAGTATGCGATAAAGAGCTTCCTGCTATCGTGCGCTGCACGGAGAGTCAGGAAGCAGATAAATGTGCATAACTCCATGCTGATTCACGTCTCCAGATATATTGACTGGCAGGACCGGATTGCCAGCTTGGTGGATGAAGAGCTAAAGTCTTATCAACGGCAGCTGGAGTTTAATCAGGGTACGATTCTGAAAGACCTGAAAAAAATATGGAAGGAGGACTTCGAGCCAAAAACCAACCAGATACTTAATCAGACGCATACCTTTTATGATCCGGAAATCAAGCCCATTCCCTGGGCTAAGGTGGAGAAGGAGCTTTTCAATGCAAGCTCAAAGGTTGAGGTTCGGGCAGTTCACGGCGATAAAAATATAGCAGGGCTTACCTACCATAATATCTCACCGCTGGATTACTTTCTGTCTGAACAGCAGGGGAACTACCTGTCGGTTATAGCGGTCGGCGGAGATAAACTATCCCGCGGACTTACGCTGGAAGGGCTAACAACAAGCTATTACCTGAGGGCTTCGAAGATGTATGACACGCTGATGCAGATGGGCAGGTGGTTCGGTTACAGGCCCGGCTATGCAGACCTGTGCAGGCTGTTCACCAGCAGAGAGCTGATAGAGTGGTTCGAGCACATCACTATAGCCTCAGAGGAAATGAGAGCTGAGTTTGACTATATGTTCCTGCTGAACGAGACCCCCAGAAATTACGGACTTAAGGTGCGTACACATCCCGGAGTTCTGAAAATCACCGCAGCCAATAAGTTCAGGCATAAGCAGATTATGATGCTGAGCTATTCCGGTGAGCTGGAGCAGACATACAGGTTTAAGGTTGATCAGAGACTCTTTCAAAACAACTTTGATGCAGCAACTCAGCTTATTGCAGCACTTGGAAAACCCGGAGGACCTGTAAACAAACTTTTAGAAAATCAGCAGTATGTGTGGCAGGGAATCAACAACAGTAATTTAATTACCCAGTTCTTGGGCGCCTATTCAATAGGAAGAGAAGTGCTTGATGTCCACAAGATGGCAGATTATATTAATGCACAGGTGCGAAGCAATAACCTTGTCAACTGGACAGTGGTGCTTGTGAACAATACAACAGCGAAAAAAGAGGATGCCTGGCACTTTGAAATTAATGGGATGGATACTGAGATCGGTTTGACAGACAGGAGCATTACCCTGACACATCCTGAAGAGATTGTCTCTTCCTACTCTATCAACAAAGCCATGATCATCTCGCCGAACCATGAAATGATTGACTTGTCTGATCAGAGGATTAGTCATGCGCTGGCCTTAACCAAAATGGACTGGCAAAAGGAAGAGAAAAAAAAGGAACCTGTGTTGCCAAGCGGAGCCAGAGTAAGATATACGCGTGCGGCCAGCAACGGTCTGTTGATTCTTTACCCTCTTCATTATTCCCCTAACCACAGGTGGCCGGAGCCCGGGGCACCGGATCAGAAAGATTTCAAATCAGAGCGCAGAACCTTGTCAGATGTTCCTATCATTGGCTTTGCTGTCAGTTTTCCTGAAATAGCGGATGACGAGAAGATAGAGTATGCTGTAAATAAGCAGTTTATAGATGAATTCGATTACCCGGATGAATTAGATGCCGAAGATGGAGGGAATGAATAGAATAAGCCAGATATGGCGACAGCTTCAAAGGGACGTACTTAGCCAAGGATTTGCCAAGTTAAGGTACTCAGAACAGTCTGCCTGTGATCTGTACCTGGGGCTGACGAACCCTAACAGTAAACGATGCTTAATGATAAGGGTGCCCCTGTCTATAGGTAACGCTGTGTACACTGAACGAAATCTGAAAGGGCTGAAGATTGAAAAGGTGGCTGATCCGCAGAAACCGGAATGTATGCTGCTGTCACTTTCACTTCTGGATAGTAACTATGAGGATATCTTTGATAGTCTGCTGCTGGACATCATCTCCAGAATCATTGATGTATCAGATCACAAGCGTGTCATAAAAGAATTCCTAGGCAGAATAGATAAATGGCAGGCGCTACTTGAGAAAGCATCTTCTGAAGGGCTGACACAGGAACAGCAGGCTGGTTTATATGGGGAGCTTTATGTGCTCAGAAGGATGCTGGCTACCTCCGATAACGTGAAGTGCCTTGCTGCCTGGGTTGGTCCTGAAAATGGTATCCGGGATTTTCAATACGGTAGCTGGGCATTGGAGGTAAAGACGTGCCGGGGTAATAATCACCAGAGGCTACAGATCAGCAATGAAAGACAGCTTGATGTAACGACCCTGGAGCTGTTATTTCTCTTCCATTTGTCCATAGAGACACAGCAGGCATCCGGAGAGACATTGAATGATATGGTTGATTCGGTTTTAGCGTTGCTGCAGGATGACTTCAGTCTTTTTGCGCAGTTTAAGATTAAGCTGATTCAAGCCGGGTACCTGGCTCATCACCGGGTGCTGTACATGAGCAGAGGGTACATCATCCGATCTCAGTCACTTTATGAAGTAAGAGACCAATTCCCCCGGATTCAGGAAAATGAGCTTAGAGGAGGTGTGGGAGATGTGCAGTATTCAATTATTCTTAGCGATTGCAGCTCTTATCTTACAAATGAAGTGTCTGCTTTCCAGAATTTAAACTAACTATGGCAACAAACCTTGAACACCTGGAGCTTAACAGATTTCTCCAGAACATTCAGCAGGATATTAGGTCATCGCAGCTTGCTGAGGAAGAAGGGGGTACATCAGAACAGCTTTTTACTCAAACAGCTGTAGATTTGCTGGCTGACGCGGGTGAAACAGAAAATGTACGGGTATCCTATGATGAAAAAGTGCTTCGGACAGGGGTGCAGCATAAAATCAACGCGTATGCATTATCCGATAACTACGAGACGCTGGATCTTTTCATTACTGTTTACAAAGGAACAGAGGAATGCTCAAAGGTTTTTAAGGAAGAAATTGACCGGGCCGCCAAGCGAATCACTAATTTTTTCAGGAACGCGGTTTACAAGGACTATGTCAATGAGATAGAGGAATCCTCGGAGATATTTGATCTGGCGCATACCCTGAGCGATTCGCAGGAATTGAGGGAAGGACTGGTTCGTGTCAACGCCTTTATTCTGACAGATGGCATTTGCACGAGTGACAGCCTGCCAGGCCAGACAATTTCAGGACATCCGATCTACTACAGAATAGTAGACATAAACTACCTGTACAATATTTCAGAGAAGTCTCATGTACCTATCGAAATAAACTTTAAGGAGGATGGATTTCTCGTGCCCTGTATTTACTCTCCATCAGAGAACGCCGAATATCAGTCATATCTGGCTATTATTTCCGGAGAGGCCCTTGTGAATATTTATGAGCGGTTCGGTTCGCGTTTACTGGAACAGAACGTCAGGTCTTTCCTGCAGTTTACAGGTAAAATCAACAAGGGAATCCGGAAGACAATTCTGACGGAACCTCATATGTTTCTGGCCTTTAACAACGGACTGGCTGCTACGGCCGAGGAAATTCAGTTGGAACCCCTGCCTGATGGAAGCGGCAATGCTGTGGCGTGGGTAAAGGACCTGCAGATAGTAAACGGAGGACAAACTACTGCGTCTATCTATCATACCTGGAAAAAGGATAAGGCAGATGTGTCCGGCATTTTTGTGCAGGTTAAGCTGAACGTTGTAAAGAACCAGGAGAACTTCAGCAGCGTAGTTGCCCGCATTGCTGAGTATGCTAATACACAGAACAAGATTTCTGCATCCGATCTGAGCTCAAACAGTGAAAACCATATCCTGCTGGAGAAGCTGTCACGCACCACCTGGGCACCGCCGGTAGCTGGCAAATCGCAGCAGACACGCTGGTTTTATGACAGAGCCCGTGGTCAGTATAAGACAGCCATGCTTAAAGAAGGGTTTACTCCGGCGAAAAGAAAAGCTTTCGAACTGAAAAATCCTAAACAGCAGGTGCTCACAAAGGAAGACCTTGCCAAGTATATAAATACGTACCAAGAGGTATATGACGGAAAGAAGCTGCTCATCGGCCCTCATTATGTGGTAAGGGGAAACCAGAAGAACTACATCCAGTTCATGCATCATAATTTCGGCACCAAGCCAGATAGCATCTTTTTTGAGGACGCAGTTGCCAAGGCAATCCTTTTCAGAGCTGCGGAAAAGGTGTATGGGGTCAAACCAAATGCCATCGGGGATATGCGCTATATTACCGTTCCGTATGCAATTGCATGGCTTGGCTATCAGCTGAACTACAGGTTGGATCTTTATAAAATATGGAAAGCACAAAGTATCAGCGAGAAACTGCGGGACAAACTACGGGAGGTTATGATGTGTGTTGAAACCTATATTAAAGCCAACGCTCCCGGCTCACTTTACGGGGAGTGGGCAAAGAAGGAAGACTGCTGGACTGCAGTCAGGAAACAAGACTTTGGGGTGTCCCTAAATAGTATTGCCAAAGATCTGGAAGATAAGGGAACCAGCTATAAGCGGGCAAGGATTTCTGAGGACGAGATGGCCTCAGCTGAGAAAAAGGCACTTCAGGACAGGCTAAAGTCAGTTCATCCGAAAACATGGGATAAGATCGAGGAATGGGGTAAGGCTACCGGAAAGCTGTCGCAGTATCAGCGGAATATTGCCAGAACCATCGGGATGAATTTTACCAGAAACAGGGAACTAAGCGAAATAGAGTTCAACAACGGTCAGCAAATACTGGACTTAGTCATAGAGGAGGCGTCGGAGATACTTTTCGATACAGAAGAGTTTTTTGAGCGAGACGCTGCGGCTGTAACAGAGATACCTGAAATATCCCTTAAGCTTATCCAAGCGGTGGTGAAATGGGATAAGAAGAACAGGAAGCTCCGTGATTTTGAGTATCGTTTTATGGCTGATCTGGCTACAGAAAAAAAAGCTTTGACAGATTGGCATATGGCCTTAGCCCTAAGAAATTATGAAAAAGCTAAAAGGTTTGGTTTTTCAGAGATATTTGAGGAGGTATAAGCTTGGATAAGTTTATATTTAATCCGACTAACGCTGGATTTACTGCAGACTAATCCCTTAGGCGAAAAGATCTTCAAGAAGTGAGGGGGGAAACCCTGCATGTATGACACTAACCTTACGGCGCATTGGAGTAGGCCGTAGACAATATCTTGTATCACCGGGACTCCTTGGTTCGGGAATAGGTGGAGATTCACATCACGTACGAATCCAATGGTGATCTTTAACTACAGCGGACAAAACCGTTCCTTTCGGCATAGGAGGACCTCAATAGCGACCGCATCAGGCCTCACCGCTACCGTGATTTATGTTTGTTCAATTTTGTTAATTAATTGGATTTTTTTTGGAGACAGTGCCACCGGGATTTCGATAATTAAAAGAATACTGGAAAACAATGGTTCTCCTGCACCTACTTTCCGAACAGATGGGGGGACTTTCTCTGAGGTGGAGATTTTCTGCCATACTGCATTTCTGTCCAACAGCTTAGATAGTAGTGACCAATCAAAGGGGCTGCTAGTAGGTAGAGCGTGGAACACCTGCGGATCTTGATCCTTAGATCTTGGTAAAGAATGCTTCGATCATCACATCACTACGGTGGTGTAGAAGAGTTAAATTTTTTATTTTATTTGAGGTTAGTTATAAAAGATAAAGAAGTAGACTTGATTACAAAAGACACCAAAAATCTCGGAGGGGAGAGAAATTTAGGCGCCGCTGTATTTGAGAGAAAATATTCTCCTGATCGATAATAGGTTATTTAAATAGCTTGAATGCCTTTATAATAACCTGAAGTCAGGTACTTAGGAGTAAAATAGTTAGGTGGTGTTCTTATTTGCTCGAAATTTGCATAAATCTCTTATCTGATTAGTTTTAAACAACTCCACTAATAGCCAAAGACTTTGTAGATGAAATTACCAATAGGGAAAATATCAGGCAGCCATCTAGACAAAATTTTTGAGGATTCTATTAAATACCACTTAGATAGTTTCTTCTCTAATATTTCTGAATACTATCCAACACTGCTTTATAGTCATTGGCGTTCCACCGTGAGATCCATAGATGAAATGATTAACATTCCTATGGAGCTTAATACTGCCGAAGAGGTAGAACAGTTTCTTCAGCTAAAAACCAACTTTTTCAATCATAAGAATCTACCACCATTAAAAAAGGTTTTGGAATTACTTGAGAAAAAGTTCCAGAAAAATGTAGCGATTCGATTCCAGCAACTGGCCATGATGTGTTCTGCTGTTAATCAGACATACACGAGTCATAATATATATATTCATCAGGGAAATAGCTTGAATTTGTCTGATATCGAAAATTGCATATCCTATCTTCAATCAAGACGTGCATATTATGTAACAACTTTAAATTTGATCCCTAAAATAGCTAAAGGTAAGAAAGCTGTTGAGTACATAAATACATTTGGTTTCCTACAACATTTAATTGATAGCTGCTTGGTTAATATAACTACAGCTTATTATAATTTGCTCCTCAATCACTGCCTGCCTGACTTCGAAATGAAATCTGATGGTATAGTTGCAAAAAGAAATTTTGAGTACAACCATTTAGAGGGCTTTTTCTTTGAACCAGAGCGACTTTCTTTAATAGACCAATTGGAGTTGCGCCCTGAGGTAATTGTATTACAAACCCTACTGCCTAAAGCAGCTAATAAGATTTTTTCTTTTAGTGAGGTTGAAAATACACTGACGCTACTTGGAGGTGCTTTTAACAAGTATAATGTTATGCATAATGATGTGTTTAAGGAAATCAATCATCTGCTAAAAGATATTAAAATTCACTTAAAAGATGATTTTCACGTTATTATCGAAGAAAACGAATTCAAGAGAATAGTATCAAAATATAGTGCTCTAACACTTTATATTAATTCAAATGATTATTTTGATAATTTAAATAGCTATGCTCCCTTCCAACTGGTAGAGAAAAACTATTACACAACGGTAGTCCTGTTAATTAGATTTGTATATAGGACTATATCTCAGTCACTTCTCAAAAACCGAACTTTTCAAATCCATTCTGGATTTATTTTCGAGGATAAAGTCTCTAAAATACTTGAATTAAAAGGATTTTTGCCAACTGGTATTACCCGGATAAACCACAAAGAATTTGATTTAATAACAACTAGAGATAATAAAGTTTATAACTTTCAATGCAAGAACAATTTCATTGACATATCAAGAGTAAATTACGATTACAAGAAAATTGGAAGGTTAAATATGAGGCTATGCCGCTACTATGAGAGTGCTTTGAAAAAAGAAATTGGCAGAGAATCACTAATAAAAACAAAGACTGGAATTAATGAGATTGAGCATTTTGTAGTTACAAGATTTCCGGTTATTACACGAAATCGAAGAATCATCAACTTTGTAGACCTTGAGAAGTGGAACCTAAAATGAAGTCAGAAAATAAAACAATAAAAGTAACCGTTGCTATAATTGCTTGCAGGTAGTAAAGTGTGTTTTACAATATTTATCTCCTATCACTTCTATGTTCCGAAAAATCTATACTTCTAGCTCGGCTAATACCGCCTTAGCGCTGAATTAACGTATTACTTCAGAGCAGAAGGACTAACTTATCTAGTTTCATACTTGAAGTTGGTGTTTAAAAGAAGTAAATTTGATTACGTAAGGCATCAGGAACCTTAGAGGGGAGGAAAATTCGGGTGCCCGCTGTATTTGAGAGTATTATATATTTGATAGTGAATGAGTTATGTGGGAAGTTCGAATCCCTGCATCTCCACTTAGTAACTTATCAAGTAGCATAAAAAGCCCTTAAATCAGCGATTTAAGGGCTTTTTTGTTTTTATTCTTCTAAAGAATAAAAACTACCTGCGACTATCAGGGGCGGCTGGAGCTGAGCACTTACCGATATGCCGCGCCCGCCCGTTTTAAAGTGGCCAGTACCCCGCCGTCTATTTCATGTGTGCATGAGCAGCTTGGCTATAACAGCTTTTTATTCCTATATAAACTTTACTATATTACTGCTGCGATTTATTCTATTGCCTTTCCCCGGCCAGCAACTGCCTGAAGCTTATGAACACTACTATGGGCTTACCGATTAGAAGGGTGGGAAGTTGTGGCGGCGGGTAGAATGCTTATAGGTAGGAGAATAAGGTAGTTGGCTGGTGTAGAGCTATACTTTTTCATCTAAACCTAAAAGCCCATGCAGCTATCATCCAGCTTCCTTCTTCCGGTTATACTTCTCTTTGCTCTGGCTTTTCCTGTCCTGGCTCAGGAAGAAGGCAAGGCAGCGCTGGCAGATAGCCTGGTAGAGTATGGCCCTGTTGTCATCTCCTTTGAGAGTGAAGAAAAGGCCCTGACCTTCGACGTTTTATCTTCTGCGATGGTGGAGGAAGTAACGTGGGAGAGGGCAAATCAGCGCTTGGCCAGTGCCTCCGGGAAAGCAGCCCCTGCTTCCGTTTTTTCCAGTTCCCCGGCATTTCCGCCCCGGTGGGACGAATTAGAGAAGTTTCTGGTGGTGCGCACGCCTAAAGCAGCCTTTACCCTTGAAATCAACGGGCGCCGCACCCGGCTGGACGCGGCCGGTGTCGACGTGAAAATCCACCTTGGGCCGCTGCTGGCTGAAGAAGGTGACTCGCTGCGGCTGCGGGTTTGGGGTGACAAGGTAGCAGGTGAAGCAAGCGAGCTGGCCTCCGTTTTTTTGATAATGGCCGCACCCGGTTTTCATGTAGTGGAGACGCAGGTCAGGACCCTCATGCGCTACCCCAATTACTACAGAAGTCTTACCTGGTTCTATCTCTTCCGACTAAGAAACTACTCCTCACAAACTTTCAACACTTCTGATTACTCTGCGGAAGAGAAAGTAATGAGCCTTATAAAAGGCCAGTTGAAGGAGTATTATGTTCACGACCGCACGGGCAGCATCGGCCAATCCATACCCAAAGGGAAAACCCACTCGTTTTTTTACACCGATCACCCGGAAGTCATAGCAGGCAAGTGGACATCGGAGACGCCCTACCTGCACCTGGTTACGAATACTATCTCCTCCATCAAGTATAAGTTCTCGCAGGTCCTGGCTGAGCGGGTGGGGGTGCGCACCACGAAAGTGCAGGACCGGCAGCTACAGGTAAACGGCGTGCCTGTCCGGTTCAAGCCCGTTAGCTATACCCTCCCGGCGCTGAGCGAGGCCGCACCCAGTGCGGACCAACTGGAGACGTTTATTCGGGAGCTAAAGCAGCACCATGTCAACACAATTTTCGTATCCGGCATCCCCGCCAGCCTGGAGCTCTACCACCTGGCCGATAAGTACGGGCTCTACATCATCCAGCACCTGGCTCCGGAGGTGGGGAAAGAACCGGGGTTACAACTCAGGCTACCCTTGTCCCTTGTCCGAAAGCTCCGAAACAGGCCCTCCGTCATCGCCTGGTCCGCCGACAAAGCCCACCTCGCCCTTCTCACCGAGAGCCTCACCCACCCGGACCCTGACCGGCCGCTTATTGAAGTTACAAACGCCGATGCCATTACTAATTTGCCTTTCGCGGCCATTGATTTCAGCAAGCTTTCAGCAGAAGAACGAGCAGATCTTAAAAAGGCGAATCAGCCCTTCAGGATGGAGCTGACAAACGACAGGGGCATGAGCATCAGCAACGGCTATGATTTTGCTGCTGCACCAGGTAAAGCTGCAGTGGGAGCTGCTGGCGGGAGAGCAGGTCGTGGACAGGGGGGAGGTGACGGGCATCAGCCTGGGGCCGCGCCAGACCCAGCGCTTGAGCCTGCCGCTCAGCCCTGCGCAAAAAGGAGCTGGCAGGAGCCTGAAGGTAAGGGTAGTGCTGGAGGAGGACCTGCCTTGGGCCAGCAAAGGGCAGGAGCTTGCCCGGGAACACTTTAGCCTGTAGTACTTGAGTCTCTGCAGAGCTACCGCGTGCGTGACCATACTTGCCACGCCCTTTTATCCTTGCCGGTTCTATAAAACTACTACATGCCTGCTGCAACCCAATTTCTAAAGTATAAAAACCCACCCCTTGGAGCTGCGCTCGCTACCTGCGAACCTCCGTTCTCGGTAATCCACAGGAGTGGGAATTTCCACAGGTATAATACCACTATCGGGCTAGTTGTGCGCATCTGCCGTTATTTTGCCATCAAACCCACCCCTAGCCCCTCCAAGGAGGGGAATTCAAGCTACATGGCAGGTAGTTCCGTTGCGCATAAATGAATCCATAAGGGTATAAATCCACTACTACCAATATAAACCGCAACTAAAAATTTAGAATATTACAAGGCAGCCTTTGCTTGTGCTTTATCGCTCTAAAGTATAACTGCTTTCAAAGTATAAATCTTTGGCTTAAGAGGCAGAAAGTTAACTGAGACTGTACTCACGAAAGTCAAATAAATCTTATTTTTAAGTGCAATAGGCTTTTCTTGTAATATTTTAATCTCTATATTGAATGGCTCAAAAGTCACTTTACAGCTATCTGTAGCACAACTGGAATTGTGCAGAAAACTAATCAAACAAGAGAAGACCAACCCACACAACGCTTCCCTGACCCTATTTCACGCTAGTGGCAAAAAACTAAGATTGGTTTTCCTGCCTGAGCAGCGGCAAAGAATTTCTTACCTCCGGAGTGCTGCAGCTTATCGGGCTACGCAGCTATTGGTTTCGGATTTTACGCTTACTATTTGTTTTCACGTGGCTCCTGGCAGCCATACCACTATAAATTAGAAGTTGTATAAAATCTTCATGTTTCATGAAACCAGACAAAGAGAACCCAAGACGAGACTTTATTAAGAAGTCGGCGATGGCTTTTGCCGCATTTACCATTGTGCCCCGGTTCGTGCTAGGCGGGAAAGGCTATGTAGCCCCAAGCGACCAGCTTACCAAAGGCGTGATTGGGGTGGGAGCTATGGGGCGTAACCACTTCCCTTATGCCGACACGAGAGTAGTGGCGGTATGCGATGTAGACCGGAACCACCTAAAGAAAGCGGTGGATATGTTGGGCAAGGGCGTCAAAACCTTTACCGATTACCGGGAGCTGATTCAGATGCCGGAGGTGGATATCGTGCACATCGCCACCCCGCCGCACTGGCACGGCATTATGGCCGCGGATGCAGCCCGCGCCGGAAAGGACATCTGGTGTGAAAAGCCGATGACCCGGACCATAGGGGAGGGCAAGCGCGTGGTAGAGGCCGTGCAGCAGCATGGGCGCATCTTCCGCCTCAACACCTGGTTCCGCTTCGATGATGTTTTCTACGGCATGGGCACCACCGTAAAGCCTATCAAGAAACTGGTGGATAGTGGTTTGCTCGGCTGGCCTCTGAAAGTAACCGTTGGCCGTGGCACCGGCTACGACTGGAAATTCTACTGGGTAGGCCAGACCAACCTGGCTCCGGCACCTGTGCCGCAGGAACTTGATTACAACATGTGGCTGGGTCCTGCCCCTTATAAGCCTTACAACCCGCACCGCGTGCACGGCACCTTCCGCGGCTACTGGGACTACGATGGCGGCGGCCTCGGCGACATGGGCCAGCATTACCTGGACCCCATCCAGTACTTCCTGGGCAAAGACAATACCAGCCCTGTCTCCGTAGAGATTGATGCCCCGCAGCAACACGCAGACGCCGTAGGCACCTGGCGCAGGATAACTTATACTTATGAAGATGGCTGCCAGATCATTCTGGACGGTGAGGGCAAGGAGGAAAACATCCCTTACATCGAGGGGCCGAAAGGCAAACTCTACCCGGGCTTCCGCTCCGACATTCCAGACCTTAGAAGGAAATTAGCCGCTTTCCCTGATCCGGAGCCGCAGGTAACAGACTTTGTGCAGGCCGTGAAGAACCGCCAGAAGTTCGCCCTGAATGAGGAAAACGGCCACCGCTCCTGCACGCTGGTAAACATGGGCCTGGCTGCCCTGCGCCTGGGGCGCAACCTCAAGTTCGACCCCGTGAAGCAGGAGTTCATCAACGACGAAGGTGCCAACCGGCTGGTTTACCAACCGATGCGCTCCGACTGGACACTGGTGTAACAGTTTGGCTAAGAATTAAAAAGCATTCTTTTATAGGTTAGAATTATACTTTGCTAACATCATGAGAAAAATATCATTCGTGCTCCTGGCCTTGCTTATGCTAAGCACTGCCGTGATGGGGCAACGCAAAAATGACCAGCGAACCCTTTCCACAAAGATCGCTGACTTACTGGCAGAACTGCCGGCCCGGGACGAAAAGCACCTGGAGGCAAGTATGGCGGGAATTGCTGCCATGGGCGAGGAGGGAATCCTGCAAATGGCCAGTATGTTGTCGGAGCCCGGCAAGGGCGACAATACAAGTATAGAGTATGCGCTGGGCGGCTTCTCTTCCTACGTAATGGAGGCGGAGCGGGAGGATTGGCGGAAAATGAGTGCCAACGCCTATTGCAAAGCCCTTCAGAGCGCCGGGCATGAGGAGAACAAAGCCTTTTTGATCAGGCAGCTGCAGATGGTCGGCGACGATCAAGCCGTGGCTTGTTTGCAAGGCTACCTGGGCGATGGCCGCCTTTGCGGCCCTGCCGCCAGAGCCCTGACAAGTATAAATACCCCAGCCGCCAGCCAGGCGCTGCTGCAGGCCCTGCAGAATGCGCAGGGAGATTGCCAGCTGGCTTTGGTTGGGGCATTGGGTGATACCCGCCATGCAGCAGCCGTGCCGGCCTTAACTTCTCTGGCTAACAGCCAGGACGAGAAACTACGCAAGCTGTCTCTTTTTGCCTTGGCCAGCATCGCAGACCCGGCCGCCGAGGCCGCTCTGACCAAGGCCGCTGAAGCGGATAACTACAAGTTTGACAAAGATAACGCCGTTGCCGCCTACCTGCTGTATGCCAATCGCCTGGCAGAGAAGGGGCAGACGGATGTGGCTGCACGCCTGGCTCAGTCGATGCTGAGCAAAACTGCCGCGGATGAGCAGGTGCACACGCGCACAGCTGCCCTGAAGCTTTTAACCGACGCGCATAAAGGGCAGAGCATGCCACTTTTGGTAGACGCCGCCGGTGACCCGAATAAGGAATACCGCGCCGCTGCCCTGAAGTTTGCCGGTCCTTACCTGACAGCAGAAAACACCTCGCTGTGGGTAAACAAGCAGAAGAAAGCCGACCCGGCAGTAAAGGCAGAAATCATCACCATGCTGGGCAACAACGGTGCAAAAGGCGCCTTGCCAACAGTGGAAAAAGCCTTGAAGAGCAAAGATGCCCAGGTAAGAGTCGCTGCTATTGGTGCGGCCGGTAAATTGGGCCAGCAAGAGGCGCTGCCTTCCCTGCTGAAAGCCATGCGTAAAGGTGGTGAGCAAGAAGCCATCGCTGTTAGAAACGCCCTCCTGATCATGAAAGGAGATGGAATGACAGATAAAGTAGCGCAGGCCTTGCCGAAAATGCCCGCCGTGGCACAGGCAGAACTGTTAGCGGTATTGGGTGCCCGTGGTGAGAACAGAAAATTCCAGGAGGTGCTTCCTTATACCAAGCATAACAATACGGCCGTGCGCATGGCTGCGCTGGAGGCACTTGCCAACATGGCTACTAAAGACAACCTGCCGCAGCTGTTCACCCTGCTAAACGAAACTTCCCAGCCGGAAGAGCTTGCAGCGGTCCAAAAAGCCGTAGTAGCCGCCGTGGGCGACTATCAAAACCAGGCGGAGAAGGCAGAACTGGTGCTGCAAAAAATGAATGAGGCACCGGCAGAAAAACGGTCGGCTTACTTTAACATACTGGCAAGTATAGGAGGAGACCAGGCGCTTCAGGCTGTTGCCCAGGCCTTCCAGAATGGTGATGCCACTACAAAAACAGCTGCCTTGGCAGCGCTCTCACAGTGGTCGGATGTAAGTGCGGCAGAGGAACTGTACAATATCAGCGCGAATGCTAGCAATGCTACCTACCTGGACCAGGCATTGAAAGGCTATATCCGTGCCGTGAGCATTGCGAAATATCCTGCCGACCAAAAGGTGCTGATGCTTCGCAAGGCCATGGATGTGGCTAAAACTACAGAGCAGAAGCAGCTTATCCTCACGCAAGTAGGCAGAAACAGAACCTTCCCGGCGCTGGTGTTTGCAGGCAAGTATTTGGATGATCCTGCGTTGCAGCAACAGGCCGCCCATGCCGTGATGAACATCGCTTTGTCCAGCACGGACTTCCAGGGCAACGTGGTGCGGGAGTACCTGAACAAGACAATCCAGGTGTTGCAGGGGCCGGACAGCGAGTACCAGAAAGAATCGATGCGCAAGTTCCTGGCAGAGATGCCGCAAGGCGAGGGCTTCGTAGCGATGTTTAACGGCAAAGACCTGACCGGCTGGAAAGGCCTGGTAGAGAACCCTATCGCGCGCGCAAAAATGGATAAGAAGACGCTGGCCCAAAAACAGCAGCAGGCTGATGAGCAGATGCGCAAAAGCTGGGTTGTGGAGAATGGCGAACTGATCTTCACCGGCAAAGGCGATAACATTGCTTCTGTGAAGAAGTACAGCGACATCGAAATGTTTGTGGACTGGAAGATCTTCGACGACGGCCACAAGGAAGGCGATGCCGGTATTTACCTGAGAGGTACGCCGCAGGTGCAGATCTGGGACACTTCCCGCGTAGACGTGGGCGCACAGGTAGGTTCAGGCGGCTTGTACAACAACAAAGTCCACCCAAGCAAACCGCTGAAAGTAGCCGACAACCCGCTTGGCGAGTGGAACAACTTCCGCATCCTGATGCAGGGTGACCGGGTGACGGTATACCTGAACGGAGAACTTGTAACGGACAATGTTATCCTGGAGAACTTCTGGAACCGCGACCTGCCAATTTTCCCTGAGGAGCAGATAGAACTGCAGGCGCATGGCTCCAGGATAGCTTACCGCGATATTTACATCCGCGAAATTCCACGCCCCAAGCCATTTGAACTGAGTGCAGCCGAGAAGAAAGAAGGTTTCAAGGTGCTGTTCGACGGTACCAACATGCACAACTGGCAGGGCAACACCACCGACTACGTGATAGAGGATGGAGTGATGGTGGTGCACAAGCCCAAGTTCGGAAGCGGTGGTAACCTGTTCACGAAGGAAGAGTACAGCGATTTTGTTTTCCGTTTCGAGTTTAGGCTTACGCCTGGAGCCAATAACGGGCTTGGCGTGCGTGCCCCGCTTGAGGGCGATGCCGCCTACGAAGGGATGGAGCTGCAGATTCTGGACAACGACGCTGACATCTACAGAGATCTGGACGATCACCAGTACCATGGTTCCGTGTACGGGGTGCTTACCGCGAAGCGGGGTGCTTTAAAGCCGGTAGGAGAGTGGAACTATCAGGAAGTGATCGTGAAAGGGCCAAAGGTGAAGGTAATCCTGAATGGCACCACCATCCTGGACGGCGACATTGCCCAGGCAAGCAAGAACGGTACGCTGGACGGGAAGGACCATCCGGGGCTGAAAAGAACCAAAGGCCATATCGGCTTCCTGGGCCACGGCTCCACGGTTTGGTTCCGCAACATCCGCATCAAAGATCTGAGCAAAGACCAGAAAGTGCTATAAGTATCTTTCTGTAATGTATACCCTGAAGGCCGGCATCTAACCGGCCTTCAGTTGTTCAAAGGTTTAACATCATTTTGATAAGCAAGATGGCAAATATCAATACTTCTAAATTCGCTGACCATACCTTTGACGCCATCGTGATCGGGTCTGGGATTAGCGGCGGCTGGGCTGCCAAAGAACTATGTGACAAAGGCCTGAAAACCCTGGTGCTGGAGCGGGGAAGGAATGTGGAGCACCTGAAAGACTACCCCACGGCCACCAAGAATCCCTGGGATTTCCCGCACCGTGGGCGTTTATCGCTCGAACTAACTGAGGAAAACCCGATAGCCTCCAGGTGCTATGCTTTTAAAGAGGATGCCACCCATTTCTTTGTGAAGGATAAGGAGCACCCCTACGTGCAGGAAAAGCCCTTTGACTGGATTCGCGGTTACCAGGTAGGGGGCAAGTCGCTGATGTGGGCGCGGCAAACCCAGCGCTGGAGCAAGTATGATTTCGAGGGCCCCGCCCGCGACGGTTTTGCCGTAGATTGGCCTATTCGCTACGATGATATTGCCCCCTGGTACAGCTATGTGGAGCGTTTCGTGGGTATTAGCGGAAACAAAGATGGGGTGGACACCCTGCCGGATGGCGAGTTCCTGCCACCCTGGGAGATGAACGTGGTGGAGAAAGCCATCCGCAAGCGAATTGTAGAGAACTATAAGGAACGCCATGTGATGATTGGCCGCTGCGCCCATCTGACCAAGCCCGAGGAAATCCATCACCAGCAGGGGCGGGGGCAGTGCCAGGCCAGAACGCTGTGCCAGCGCGGTTGCCCTTATGGCGGCTACTTCTCCTCCAACTCCTCTACCTTGCCCTGGGCCGCCAAAACTGGTAACCTCACTCTGCGCCCCGACTCGGTGGTGCATTCTATACTTTATGATGAGCAGAAAGGCAAAGCCGTCGGCGTGCGCGTGGTGGATGCGCACACCAAGGAAGCAACCGAGTACTTTGCGAACATTATTTTTGTGAACGCGGCGGCGCTGAACACCAACCTTATCCTGCTCAATTCCACCTCTTCCCGCTTTCCGAACGGTTTAGGGAATGATAATGGCCTTTTAGGAAAGTATGTAGCCTTCCACAATTACAGGGGTTCGCTCTCGGCAAGTATGGAAGGGTTTGAAGACAGCTATTACTACGGCCGTCGCCCGTGCGCGGTGATGATGCCCAACTTCCGCAACGTGCACAAACAGGAAACCGACTTCCTGCGCGGTTACATGGTTTTCTATAGCGCCGGCAGAGGCAGGGCAGGCGCTGGCCCTAACGGCGAGCAACTTGGAGCAGCCTACAAGGATGCGTTGTCGGAGCCCGGAAACTGGGGCATCTATATGATGATGCAAGGGGAGACGATCCCAAAGGAGAGCAACTACGTGAGCCTGAGCACCAGCGAGAAAGATGCCTGGGGTATGCCCTTGTTGAAGGTGTCAGTCGGGTATGACGAGAATGACGAAAAATCGCTGAAGGACTTCTTGGTGCAGGGCGCGGAGATGCTTGATAAGGCTGGCTGCAAAAACATCCATACCAATGACAGCAAGCAGGCACCTGGACTCGACATCCACGAAATGGGTGGTGTCAGAATGGGTCGCGACCCGAAAACTTCGCTCCTGAACAAGTATAACCAGCTGCACGCCTGCAAAAACGTGTTCGTCACCGACGGCGCCTGCATGACCTCCACCGGTACCCAGAACCCCTCCCTCACCTACATGGCCCTGACGGCGCGTGCTGTGGATTATGCCGTGAGTGAGATGAAGAAGGGAAATCTGTAAGTATAAAAGTATAAAGCGAGACGTAACAGGATATCCTGGTCGAACGAGAAGTATAAATAAAGTATAAGTTAAAAGAAAACCCACCTGCACTCAAGCAGGTGGGTTTTCTTTTAACTTATACTTCTGAAATGAGCGGCTAAGCCGCTGACCTCAGTTAGTATCCCGGGTTCTGCGTTAAGCTAGACACACCGCCAGAAGTCTGCAGGTCTATCTGTCTCTGCGGAATAGGGAAGTAGTCATGCTTGCCAGGGATAAAATTGCCCCCTCTCACGTCTGGTAATAAAGAACCTTCATAAGAGAAGAAGGAGTTCAGCTCTTCAGCCGCTTTACCCCATCGAACCAGGTCAAAGAAACGATGTCCTTCGAGTGCCAGCTCTATCTTGCGCTCAAAGTAGATAGCCTCAAGTGCTTGTTCTTTACCTAAGCCGGCAAAATAACCATCCGGGTAAGGAGCAACGTTGTAGTTGGCAGCTGGGGTGCTGGAGAAGCCTGCCGTAGGATTGCTAGGGTTAGTATACTGGTAAACCCTGTTTTCCGGCTTAGCTGCCCTGGCACGAACCATGTTTACATAGCTCTGCGCCTGCGACAGATTCCCTAGCTGTGCCTCGGCTTCGGCGGCCATCAGCAGCACGTCTGCATAACGAATGAGCACCACGTTGATGGCTGAGCCTGGGGCCCAGGAGCTTTGGTCAGAAAACTTGTCAGCCGTAGCTTGCCAGTAAATGTGCTTCTTGGAAGAGTATGGACCGGCATAGCTTTGCAAACGAATCCATGTCTGGCCAGGGTGCGCTCCCCAATCCAGGAACGGTATACCACGGCGGCCTACAGTCCAGTCCAGGCGCGGGTCCACAGGCTGTGTGTCCGGCGTGAAGGCCTCGTTGGAAGCAATGCCTTGATCATGCTTCAACGGGGTGGCATTGTAATTATCCAGGTAAGGCAGGCCCTGGGCGTTGGTACGGTAAGAGTTAGCCAGGTCTATAGTCGGCTGGAAGAATCCGCAGCAGCGGAACGGGCTGTTGTACGGGTAGTTGAGCATCTCTCCCTGGTTGGCGTTGGCAATAGTACCTGTGCCGTCGTTGGCCACCATCTGAATGGCAAAAACCGACTCCTGGTTATTCTCATTGGCCGCATCAAAGTTGTCTTTGAATTTATCTACCAGGCCATACTTAAGGCCATTGGCGGTAACACCGGAGGTGATAACCTGATCAAAGATTCCCTTCGCCTCACCATACTTTTTCTGGTACAGGTAAGCCTTGCCCAGGTAAGCGGCTGCAGCCCATTTGTTGGCTCGGCCTACCTGTGCCTGTGTGTTGGGCAGGTTATCCATGGCAAACTGAAGGTCGGCCTCAATCTTCGGCCATATATCCACATTGTTCGGCTGGTTATAGTCAGTGACTGTCTCGTCAATCCAGGGAACCATGTTGAACATCTTCTTCAGCTCAAAGTAGTAGTGCGCGCGCAGGAAACGGGCTTCAGCTTCAATCCGCTTCTTATCTGCATCTATAATGTCCTCTGCCTTACCCAATAATTTTAATGTGGCGTTTGTACGGGATATACCTTCGTACATGGCCCGCCACTTGGTATTGAGGAAGCCGTTGCTGGGGTCGGCCGTGAAGGTGGCAATAGAGTTAATCGCCGGCTGGTCGGCGCCGTCGCTGCCCTTGTGGGCTTCCCCACCGGCCACACTGCCATATATCCAGTTGGTAGGAGCGGCCTCCCACTGGCCGCCGCCCGCGATGGCAGAACCATTACCCTGGGCATCCAAGGCGGCATAGGCGCCGATCAACAACTTTTCTACACCTGCCTGATTCGCAATAATGTCTTCACTGAGGGCTCCTAAGGCTGGTTTTTCCAGAAAGTCGTCTCCGCATGAAGTTAGTAGTTGCATAGAGCTAACTACAGCTGCTGTCATTAAGATTAATTTATATTTTTTCATGACTCTAGAAGTTATGCTCAAAACTAGAAGGATAGGTTTATGCCTGCTAAATACTGGCGCATGTTAGGGTAGTTGCCCTCGTCAATACCGAATGCGGTGGTGCCCCCGGATATTTCAGGGTCTATGCCAGAATAGTTGGTGATAGTGAACAGGTTTGCGGCCTGCACATAAATTCGCAAGCTGCCAACACCATAGTTGCTCAACAGGCTCTTAGGCAAAGTATAACCCAGCTGCACGTTCTTCGCTCTTAAGTAAGAACCGTTCTCCACATAGTAAGAGGTAGGAACGTTGGTGGTGCTGAAGGTACCTTTTGCTTCCTGTATAGGGGCTGTTGCATCGCGGTTCTCCGGGGTCCAGGAGTCGTGAAGTGCTGTTTTGCTTTTCGCACCAACGAAGTTCGGATAGAAGTCTGTCCACCATTTTACCTGGTTCCAGATGTCATTTCCCTGAGAGCCGTACAGAAACATGTTAAAGTCGAAATTCTTGTAGGTAGCCGCTATGTTCAAGCCATAGGTAAAGTCAGGGTTAGGGTTACCTAAGATAACTCTGTCGTCCGGGGTGATAATGCCATCACCGTCAGCATCCGCATAACGGAAACGGCCTATGCCAATGTCTGCCTGGTAAAGGGCATTGGCATCACCGGAGGCTTCAACGGCGCTCGCATTAGCCTGGTCGATTTCTGCCTGATCATCCCAGAAGCCTACAATCTGGTAGCCGAAGAAAGAACTCATAGGGGAGCCCACCTCGTTGCGGATAATGTTGCTGCCGTTAAAGCGACGAGACTCCAGGTCAAAGTTCTGGGCACCATTTGATACCTTCAGAATCTTGTTGTCGTAAGTTGTTAACGTACCTGTAACATCAATCCTGAAATCTGAGGACACATCTATGTGGCCTGTAATGGCTGCGTCAATGCCTTTGTTGCGCATTCTGGCGATGTTTACGAAGGGTCTGGTGGCACCACCGGCAGTTCCCGGCAGTTCAGGGTCAAACAAGAGGTCTTTGATCTCTTTGTTGTAGTAATCTAAGGTAAAGTCAATCTTACCATTGAACAGGGTCGCGTCAAAGCCTATGTTGCTGTTGATGTTGGTTTCCCATTTAGCATCCGGGTTGCCTATACGGGACTGTCTGAAACCTTCCACGATGGTGTTGTTGGTGCCGCCAATGTCGTAGTATGACAGGGCTCTATCGGAACCATAGGTTGTGAAGGCGTTGGCCGGGCTTACGTTCAACTGGTTACCCATTACGCCGTAGCCACCACGTATTTTAAGATCCGAGATCCAGCTGATGCCCTGCATAAAGTTCTCCTGGGAGATACGCCAGCCGGCGCTAGCCGCGGGGAACGTACCGTAGCGCTGGTTAGGACCAAAGCGTGAGGAACCGTCGCGGCGGATTACAAACCCGAACAGGTACTTGTCCATCAGGCTGTAGTCTAATCTGCCAATAAGAGAGAACAGCGCGTCTTCGCTCCTGCCGCTGAAATTGGTTCGTGTGCCTGCACCCGTTCCCAGTGTGGTAAAGTTCGGGTCGAAGGAGAAATATCCCTGCGTAGAACCGCCTACCTCACTCCAGTAATTGTTGTAAGCTTCGGAGCCCACCAGGACGCTAAGGTTATGCACATCGTTGAAGCTTCTCTTGTAAGCCAGCGTGTTACTCCAGGTCCAGTTGTAACCGTTGCTGGCGCTTTGGTTATACTGGTTAACGGTGTTGTTCTCACCGTTCTCGTATTCAGGGAAGGTGAAAGAGCGGTTGTTGTTATTATACATCTCGCCACCGAAAACCGTGCGTGCCGTAAAGTGGTTGAGGAAGTCTACTTCAGCGAACACATTACCGAACAGGCGGTTACCCATCGATTTGTTGTTCCTCAGCCTGTCGAGCTGTGCCACCGGGTTTCTGGCATTTCCCAGTCCGCTACCAGAGGAACCGGAGAAGTTGCCCATGATATCGTATACCGGTATAATCGGCTGCAGACGGTAAGCCATGTTTATCATGTTCTCGCCCCCACCGATTTGCGGGTTCTCAATCACAGAGTAGGCCAGGTTTTCACCCACCCGGATGTTATCGTTGAGGTTGTAGGAGCTATTGGCTCTAACAGTATAGCGCTTGAAATAGGTGTTGTTCAACACCCCTTGCTGGTCGAAATAGTTGGCAGAGAAGTAGAAGCTGCCCATCTCGCCACCACTGCTTACGGCCACATTGTGGCTTGTAATCGGGGCAGGTCTAAATATCTCCTTGTACCAGTCGGTGCCAGACTTGTTTGCCCGTGCAATACGATAGAAAGTGCTCAGTTCAGAGCTTCCTCCGGTATAAAAAGGATTGACGTTATATAAGGAAGGATCTGCTTCCGGGTCTCCTGCCATCACACCTGTTCTGGTAACACCTGGCCCTGAAACCAAATAATCCGGTAGCACAGGGCTTGCGCCAGAGCCGTATATAGGGCTTTCCGGAGCAACGCCACCATTTCTGGCTACCAGCCAGTTCAACTCCGCCATTTCCTGCGGGTTGGCCAGGTTCCAGGGGTTGTCACCAGACGGACGCTGTGTGCCGTAGTAGCCATCATATGTTACCGACACTTTCCCTTTGCCTTTCTTGGTGGTGATGATGATTACACCGTTGGCTGCACGCGCACCGTAGATGGAAGCCGAGCCGGCGTCCTTCAGCACCTGCATGGTCTCCACATCGTTGGGGTTCAGGTCCCTGATGTTTTCCGTTGGAACGCCATCCACCACAAAAAGCGGCGTGTTATTGCCGAACGTGTTGAAACCACGTATCCTGATTTGCTGCGACTGCCCAGGCTGGCCTGAACCGAGAACGGTAACACCGGATGCGCGGCCCTGCAGCATGCTCGAAACCTGCGCCTCCGGCTGCTTGGTCATTTCTGATACGTTTACCACAGCTACGGCGCCTGTCAGGTCTTTTTTCTCCTGTACCGCGTAGCCTGTTACCACTACCTCCTGCAATGCCCGCGCGTCTGTGGCAAGGATTACATTGATGGTGCTTTGATTGTTGATCGGAACCTCCTGGCTTTTATACCCCAAAAATGAAACAACTAGGGTGGTGCCTCCGGAAGGTACATTTAAGGTGAAGTTACCGTTCGCATCGGTGGCTGTGCCCACCGTGGTGCCTTTTACCACTACAGAGGCACCCGGAATGGCTTCTCCTTCCTCTCCCGTCACTTTTCCTCTTACTTCTGTGGTCTGCCTTGTGGCGCCGCTAAGCATGTTGGGCTCCACCATGAAGTTGGTGTTTGCTGCATATCCTGGAAGCGGGCTTTGCAGGGCGCAGACAGCTGCGAACACAATAGCCCAATCTTTCTTGCAGGATAAAATCTTTGCATGTCTGCCCAATGGAGGAAGCCATGCCCCGGAATATTTCTGTTTCATAAAAAATAGGTTAGGTGAGATGTGATTTTTGCTTTCAGAAAAGACGGAAGGTGCTATGTGCACCTTTCACGTAGGTGCCTGGAAAAGGAAAAGCAGCCAGGAAGCATCTTAGGATTTTTAAGTACACATTTTACATAGGCATTAGTCTATAACTGAGTAATCAATCATTAAAATATGTGTAAAAAAAGATAAAAAGCAAGGATAGGTATGCTGTTATACTTTAATTTTTTAAAAAAGTATATCAAAGTATAATAATCTAAGTGAATGTCACCTATTAGATGGATAAGTGTGATTGATAATCAGTGTTTTGTGTAAAATCGGCTGAAAGGCCTTTTAAATCGCTGTTTTTCTAAGTATGGGGCATTTTCCAGATAAAAACTCTGTGTTTATACTTTAATGTGAGTGGTTACTTATTTTTAGTGAAGGTAAAATGTTTTTGGGAACTATACATATTTATTATATTGTGTGGCTTAAAACACTTGGCTGTGTTCACCCATCCTCCATCTGACGAAGCCCTTCGGGTCAGGCTCAGAAAGTAATGTTGTTTTTCTGTGTATATCATAGGAGAAGTGATATTTGAGCAGAGGATGGTAAGCTTTAAAGTCAAAGAGACGAAACACTTAATTGCTGATATAAATGGATAGGCGCTCGGTTGTAAAAGGACTGTTGCTATTTGCCGGAGGCGTGGCGGTGCTGCCCTCCTGCGTGCTGGAGGAGGGCAAGGCCTCCAT
>NZ_QBKI01000011.1 GCF_003054055.1 Pontibacter mucosus
AGATCCTGTATCCTTTCCCACTGCTCATTGGTTAGCTCCATGAGCAACTAACAAGAGAATCTAAAACCTAATTCCTATTTTTGAGATAGCTTCTAGTAAAAACAAAGCCCTATTTTAGAGAATTCAACTTCAAGTTAACTAGCGAGAGTAGACTCTTTCAAACAATTAGTAAATCCTGTACATTTGCTAACCATTAAATCCTTTTCATGAAAATCAGCTTTGTTATTCTTACCTGGAATCGCTATAAATTCTTAGAGAAATGTTTGCAGGAACTCCTAAATAATATTGAAGATTTAGCGAGTTGTGAAGTTATAGTAATGGACAATGGATCAACTGATGCTACAGACATTGTATTAAAAAAATATACAGAAAATGCACATGTGAGAATAATCAGGAGTGAGACCAACCAGGGTTTAAATGCTTACAAAAAACTGTTTAAAGCAGCAAATGGCGAGTATGTTGTTATAGTCGATGATGACGTTCTTGCCTTTCCAAGAGGGTTGGATAAGATATTTATGGATTATATGCATGTATTTCCTGATTATGGTTTCTTAGCGTTGAATGTGGTTCAGAATGAGTTTACAAACGGTGCGAAACCTGGACCTGAGGCTTATGTAGAAGAAATAAGGGAGAATAAGGTTGTAGAGAAAGGCCCTACTGGGGGATGGTGTTCATGCTTTAGAAAAAAAGATTTCAGTAAAATTAGCTTGAGATTCAATTTTACTAATCTAAACATGAAGAGGGGAGAGGACGGTCTCATTTCAAAGCTATTCTATCATAAGCTAGGCTTGAAGTCAGGATTGATTAAGGAGGCAATATGCTTTCATGCATGTGGACCTTATTATGCAAAAGAATTTGGTCATATAGAACGAGAAATTGAAAAATATTCCAAGGCTGGTCTAAAGAGCTTTGTTGATACTTATAAGTTGTATAAGTAAGTTTAAAATAAAGATGTAGCTCCAGAAAACAGTCTCCAATTCTCGTGAATTACCATAAAAAGATAACCTCAAATGCGATTTTCATTAGGTAATGCTACTTATGAGTGCATAAAAAAATGAAACTAGCGGCGTTAACTTTTTCCTCTATGAGTCCCTTTGCTGAACTGATAGAAGAGGTTGGCTTTATAAAACCTTTATTTTAAAGAGGCATCTAAATATTTATCTTTGAGGAAAACCACTGCAGATGTATAATAAACTTAAGCAAGAACAGGAGGGTAAAAATCTTTATCAGCACGATGAGCTTGACCTTCGTTATTTGTTAGATAAAATTGGGAAAGGCTTTGGTGCTATACATCGGAAATTCCGCTTTTTAATACAATCGGTACGAAATAGATATCTCCTAATTATCCTCTTTACACTTGTTGGCCTTGGAGTCAGTTATCTTGTTGTACGATCAACCAAGCCTTATTATTCTTCTTCCATGACATTGGTTCTGGCTGAGATTCGGAATCAGTTTGTGGAAAATCAGTTGCAAAGGCTATCTATCATGATTCAAGAAGATAACTACCAAGCAGTAGCGGAAGAGCTTGATATTTCCAGTGAGACAGCTCGACAGATCAAAGAGATGGCATTCTCCAATCTAGATCAGGATATTATTGCTGAAGATAGCGTTTTAACGGGTTCTCCATTCGAGATACAGCTTACTCTGTATAATCCGGTTTATTTTAATTCTTTGGAGCCTGCTATAGCTAATTATTTAGAGAGCAACAGGTATTTCTTTAAACAAAAGCTTATTAAGCAAAGGGAGGTGGAACGTATGATTAGCAAACTCAAGGAAGATATTACAGCAATGGATAGTGTGAAAAAGGCCGTGGTGTCTCCTCGGGGGCCAGTTAATGGTTTTGTTTACGGTCAGCCCTTGGATCCAGCTAACCTTTTCCGTGAAAGTATAAGCATGTACCAGAAGCAGGTGGAGCTTGAGGGAGACCTCGAACAGCTCGATAACATTCAAATTGTGAATGGTTTTACTCCTCGTCTGAGACCAACTGGCCCCAATTTGTTAAAATATCTACTCATAGGTGGGCTGATTGCATTCTTAATAAGCATTTCTATAGCATTGATCCTGGAAAGCAGGAGAAGGAGAGAGCCGTGAAACTAACTCTTCTTCGACTAAAATACGAAAGCCGCTGCTAGTAATTTAGCAGCGGCTTTTTACTTCTATCCTACTCATCCTTCCGCATCACCCAACTCAGGTTATACAGATCCCTGCGGCGGTCTTTCAGGTTGCGGACGCTGCCGGCTGTGTTCAGGTCTTTGAGCAAGTCCAAGTCCAGGTCGGCAATCAAGGTCATCTCCGTGTTTGGGGTGGCTTCAGCCACCACCGCGTCGTGCGGGAAAGCGAAGTCGGAAGGGGAGAAGACTGCGGATTGGGAGTACTGGATGTCCATGTTCTCCACTTTCGGCAGGTTGCCGACACTGCCTGTAATTGCCACGTAGCACTCGTTTTCGATGGCACGGGCCTGGGCGCAGAGGCGTACACGCAGGTAGGCGTTTTTGGTATCGGTCCAGAAGGGCACAAACAGGATTTTCATGTCCATGTCCGACAGCATGCGGGCCAGCTCCGGGAACTCCACATCGTAGCAGATAAGGATGCCGATTTTGCCGATATCGGTGTCGAAAATCTTGAGCTTGTGGCCGCCGCGCATACCCCAGTAATGCGACTCATCGGGCGTGACGTGTAGCTTATACTGTGAGTCGTAGGTGCCGTCGCGGCGACAGAGGTAGCTTACATTGTAGAGCTTGTTGTCGTAATACTCCGGCATACTGCCCGCGATGATGTTGATGTTGTAGGACAGCGCCAGGTGAATCATGCGCTCACGAATTTCCTCGGTATACTCTGCCATACTTCGGATAGCCTCAGAGGGAGTGTCCTCGTTAGAGAGGGCCATGAGGGGCGCGTTGAAGAACTCCGGGAACATCACGATGTCTGACTTGTAGGAACTAACCGTATCCACAAAGAACTCCACCTGCTGCATAAAATCATCAATATCCTTAATGGCCCGCATCTGCCACTGCACAATGCCGATGCGCACAACCGTCTTCTTCCCGCCGATGAGTTTGTTCTTTTCCTGCTCCTCATAGTACACGTTAATCCATTCCAGCAGGGTGGCATAGGCCCGGGAGTCCTTATCATCAGGGAGGTAGCCTTTCAGGATGCGGCGCACGTGAAAATCGTTGCTGAGTTGGAAGGAGAGTACCGGGTCAGAAAGCTCCTTGTTGCGCACCATCTCAATGTACTTGGCGGGCGTAAGTTTATTGGCGTAGTCTTTATAGCCAGGAATACGACCGCCGGCAATAATGCCACGTAAGTTCAGCTTCTCGCAGATCTCTTTGCGGGCATCATACAAACGGCGTCCGAGGCGCAGGTTACGGTAATCCGGGTGCACAAACACGTCAATGCCATAAAGCGTGTCACCCTCGGGGTCGTGGGTCTTAAAAGAGCCCTTGTCTATGATCTGATCGTAGGTGTGCTTGTCGCCATACTCATCGTAATCTACTATGATACTTAAGGCAGCAGCCACTACTTTGCCATTGTCTTCAATGCATATTTGCCCTTCCGGAAACTTCTTCAGCAGGTTAGAGAATTCTTTACGCGTCCAGGCACCGTCGATGCTGGAGTACACAATCTCCATAATCTCTTTTACCTCCTTGTAATCCTTCAGCTCCAGCTGGCGCAGCAGCAACCTATGTTCAAAGCTTAACTCTTCTCTTTCGCTCATTCTATCTTACTTCTTATTTATACTTGTAGCTATATACGTATGCTTGTTATACTTTTGATATGACAGCTCCATGGAGGAATAAAAGTATAAGGATACAAAAATAAACAGAGAAGCGCAGTTTATGGCTGCGCTTCTCTGCTTTAGATCGTTCGATGGGGGCAGTTTATACTTCTATCTCCGGGATATCTCCTTCAATAATCAGATTGCCCTCTGTCGCTGCCTTGATTTCGTCTACGGTTACGCCGGGCGCCCGCTCCAGTAGCTTAAAGCCGCCATCCACTACTTCGAGCACAGCCAGGTCGGTCACGATTTTTTTCACGCAGCTCAGGCCCGTGATGGGCAGGGAGCATTTCTTCAGCAGTTTGGAGGAGCCGTCGCGGGCCGTATGCTGCATGGCTACGATGATGTTTTTTGCCGAGGCTACCAAATCCATCGCGCCGCCCATGCCTTTCACCATTTTGCCTGGTATTTTCCAGTTAGCGATATCGCCGGTCTCGGACACTTCCATGGCGCCCAGGATGGTCAGGTCCACGTGCTCCCCCCGGATCATGCCGAAGCTATCAGCAGAGCTGAATATGGAGGAGCCTGGCAGCGTGGTTATCGTTTGTTTGCCGGCGTTGATCAGATCCGGGTCCACCTGGTCTTCGGTGGGGAAGGGCCCCATGCCCAGCAACCCGTTCTCCGACTGCAGCACCACCTCTATACCCTGTGGTATATAGTTGGCTACGAGAGTAGGGATGCCGATGCCCAGGTTTACATACATGCCGTTCCTGAGTTCCTTTGCTATTCGCTTCGCTATGCCGTGTTTATCTAATGCCATGTTAGTCGGGGTTAAGCTGTTCTTACAGTACGCTGTTCTATTCGTTTCTCATACCCTTCGCCCTGGAAGATGCGCTGCACAAAGATGCCGGGAGTGTGGATCATGTTCGGGTCGAGTTCACCGGCCGGCACAAGCTCCTCTACCTCTGCCACCGTGATCTTACCGGCAGTGGCCATCATGGGATTAAAGTTGCGGGCAGTTCCTTTAAAGATGAGGTTTCCGGCAGTGTCGCCCTTCCAGGCTTTCACAAAGGAGAAATCAGCTTTCAGCCATTCTTCCATCAAATACATTTTGCCATTGAACTCGCGGCTTTCCTTGCCTTCGCCAACCTCGGTACCGAAGCCGGCAGGGGTAAAAAAAGCCGGGATACCGGCTCCGCCGGCTCGTATCCGTTCTGCAAGCGTTCCCTGCGGAATCAACTCCACCTCCAGTTCACCGGTAAGCAGCTGCCGCTCAAACTCCGCGTTCTCGCCTACATAACTTGCTATCATTTTTCTTACCTGTCGCCGCTGCAGCAGCAGGCCGATGCCAAAGTCGTCTACCCCCGCGTTATTGGAAATACAGGTGAGTTCTTTAACACCCAGTCGCAGCAGCTCCCGAATGGCATTTTCAGGTATGCCGCAAAGCCCAAAGCCGCCGAGCATCAAGGTCATGCCGTCCTGAACGCCTTGCAGTGCCTCCTGTGCGTTTTTAACAGTCTTGTTGATCATAGTCTTTCGTAGTTTTCATCCCAGCTTTAATTTATATATAAAAAAGTTAATACCTAAATATACTTTTCGTTTTTTGTCTGATTAGGTTATACTTTTCGGGAGGGATGGCTCTATTTATAGAGCAATTTTTCGAACTGGCGCTTAGACTATACCGGTCTGCGTTATTCTGTGCAAGCGGCTTCGCAGCTGCCGAATCTTCCGGGCGTTTTAAATAAGCAAGCATAAAAAAAGCGGCCATCTGTATAGCCGCTCTCAATAACTGTCCTACCTCCGGGTTTTACCTGAAGTCCAACACATGTGCCGTAGCCTGTTTGTCCTGCTCTAGCTGTTGCTTTAAGGAGTCAAGGCTATCAAACTTGCGCTCCTTGCGCAGCTGTTCTATAAAATGCACCGTCATCTCTTTACCGTACAAGTCGCCCTCAAATTCAAGCAGGTGTACCTCCAGTCTCAACTTCCTGCCATCCACGGTGGGCCTCAGGCCAATGTTCATCATGGCCGGGTAACGCTCGCCCTCTACATTGGCCCACACGGCATACACGCCGTTTCCGGGTATGAGCTTGTGGGTAGGGGGGAGCGCCAGGTTAGCGGTTGGAAAGCCGATGGTGCGGCCGATTTTATCGCCTTGCTCCACCACAGAGGTCAGGCTGTACGGACGGCCAAGATAGCTGTTGGCCGTCTCGATGTCACCGACTTCGAGTGCTTTTCTGATCTTGGTGGAGCTAACGCCCACGTCGTCCACATCCTGCCTCGGAATTTCCTCTACCTCAAATCCGTATTGCTCCGAGCGGGCCTTCAGGTGCTCAAAGCTGCCTTCGCGGTTCTTGCCGAAGCGATGGTCGTAGCCGATGACCAGTACCTTGGTATTGATGGCGCGTACCAGAATGTCGGTGATAAAACTGCGGGAGGAGGTGCGGGAGAACTCTTTTGTAAAGGGGATGATGAGCAGGTAGTCGATGCCGAAGCTGCGGAGTTGATCGATGCGCTCTTCAATAGTAGAGAGCAGCCGAAGTTTATTGTCCTCCGGGAAAAGCACCAGGCGCGGATGCGGCCAGAAGGTAATTACCACGCTCTGCCCGTTGCTCTGGCGGGCACGCTCCATTACCCTGCGCAGAATTTTCTGGTGGCCCACGTGCACACCGTCAAAAGTGCCGCTGGTTACAACAGCGTGGCTCAAAAGCGGGAAATCAGCAATGCTACGAATTACTTCCATCCGTTTCCTCCAGCTGCTTTTTTCTTATCGCTACGATGTCTTCAATGGTCAGGGCGTCCTCGAGTTTATACTCCCCGATGCGGGTGCGCTCGAGCTTGGAAAGGTGGGCGCCCACACCTAATTTCTGGCCCAGGTCGTGTGCCAGGCTGCGGATGTAGGTGCCCTTGCTGCAAACTACCCTGAACTCCACCTCCGGTCCATTTATACTTGTGATGTCGAAGGCTTGTATCGTTACCGTGCGCGACTTCAGTTCCACGTCTTTTCCTTTGCGGGCCAGAGTATAGGCACGCTTTCCGTCTATCTGTACGGCAGAATAAATGGGCGGCACCTGCTCTATAGTACCAACAAAAGTTTTGGCAGCCTCCTTTATACTTTCTTCGGTCAGGTGGTCAATCGCGCGCGTCTCCATTACCTCAGTTTCCCGGTCGTAGGAGGGGGTTGTTTCCCCAAGGCGGATGACACCCGTGTATTCTTTCTCCTGTCCCTGGATTTCGTCGATGCGCTTGGTGAACTTGCCGGTGCAAAGAATAAGCAGGCCCGTAGCGAGGGGGTCCAGTGTGCCGGCATGCCCTACCTTCTTCTCACGGATGGTATTCCGCACCTTTTTTACCACATCGAACGAGGTCCAGCCGAGTGGTTTGTTAATGAGCAGTATTTCGCCGGCGGCAAAGTCGTATTGCATAGTTTATACTCTTAAATCCACGCCCATGGCTAACAAAGCCAGCAGGACCATCCCCAGAGCAATTCTGTAGTAGCCAAAAAGCTTGAAGCCATACTTGGTCAGGAAGCTGATAAAGAACCTGATGGCGATCATGGCCACGATAAAGGCTACAAAATTACCCACCAGCAGGAGCTGCAGGTCGTCTGAGGTGATAACTTTGGCGCTGTTCTGTATCTTAACGAGGTCAAAGCTCAAAAGGTCAGAGATTTCCAGTCCCAGCAGGTCGGTCAGAAGTTTGTAGGTGCCTGCCGCCAGCATGGTGGGCACGGCCAGGAAAAAGGAGAACTCCGCCGCCGTTTTTCTGTCCACGCCCTGGGCCAGGCCACCCACAATAGAGGCTGCCGACCTGGAAACACCCGGAATCATGGCCAGGCATTGTGCCAGGCCAATGAAAAAGGCATTTTTGTAGGTAACCTTCTCGCTTACAGAGTGGCGGAACCACTTGTCTACAAACAGCAGCACCACGCCCCCCAGTAGCAGCATCACGGCTGTTATCAGCACGCTCTCCAGCATACTGTCGATGATGTCATTGAAGAGAAAGCCCAGCAAGGCCGCCGGAATAAAGGCGATCAGCAGCTTAAAGTAAAAATCCGTGCTCTGCAGGAAACGGCGCCAGTAAAGCACCACAACCGATAGGATTGCTCCGAACTGTATGTTTACGGTAAAAATTTTCGTTATCGGCAACTCGTTAATGCCCATCAGGCTCGAGGCGATAATCATGTGTCCTGTAGAGGAAATAGGTAAGAACTCGGTCAGTCCTTCAACGATGGCTAAAATAATAGCCTGCCAAACACTCATTTATTCTTTGGTTTTATCCTTTGCCATAATGGCGAAAAATTCAATAGCGAAACCGGCCAGCACCACCAGCGGGCCCAGCGTGATGCCCAGGAAACCGAGGCCATACTGCTCCTTGTCCAGGGTCATGATAAAGAAACCGAGTGCCAGAACGGCGATGCCCGCCAGCATCAGCACATAGTTCTTCTTGCCAAAGGCGAGGTTGTTTTTCTTATCCTCCATTATATTAGTATAGTTCGTCTAAAGACATACCCAGGTACTTGCGCACCGCGCGGTAAGAGCTCATAAACCCGATGATCATGCCCAATATCACCATTGCGCCCATCAGGATGTAGGTTTGCTCGTCGTTGCGGAGCAGCTGCAGTTCGGTGATCTCATTATACGCGTAGTGCATCAGGCCAAAGATAAGCACAGAAGCCAGAATGCCGCTTGCCATGCCTTGCCAGGCTGCCCGCTTCAGGAAGGGGCGCTGTATAAAGAACGAGGTGGCCCCAACCAATTGCATGCTGCGTATCAGGAAACGCTGCGAGTATAGCGCCAGCTTGATGGTGTTGTTTATCAGGATAATAACCACCAGCACAAGTATGGCGGCAAAACCCAGCAATATGATGCTGAGCTTGCGGATGTTCTGGTTAATGGACTCGATAAGGCTCTCCACGTACTGCACCTCATACACACCCTCAATTTCCTCCAGGTCTGATTTTATACTTTTAAGCATGGCGGAACTGGAGTGGTTGGCATCGATGCGAAGCACGTATGCGTCGCGCAGGGGGTTATCGCCCAGAAAGGCCATGAAGTCTTCGCCGGTTTCGTCCAGGAACGCCTTGGCACCTTCTTCCTTGGAGATGTAGCGCACCTGCGCCGTGTCGTTCTGGAAGGCGATGTATTCTTTGGCAGCAAAGGCTTTCTGCAACCTCACCCGCTGCACCTCCGTCAGGTCGCGGTCCAGGTATACCTGCATTTCTATACTTTCCTTTACCCGTTGAGACAGCTTCTCTGCGTGGATGAGCAGCAACCCGAATACCCCAATCACAAAAAGCGCCAGCGTAATGCTGAACACCACCATCAGGTGCGGGTAGTTACCCAGTTTCTTCTTTTTAATGTGCTTTACTTTTGTTGCCATAGCTGTAGCCTTGCACACAAAATTAGAAATATATTTCACAAATGTGCAGCGTAGGGCACAAAGCGGCTAAAATTAAGCCTATCTCATACTATAGTTCCAGCCGGGGGTCAGAGTCCAGTATAATCCGGTCGCGCTCCATCTCCAGGCGTTGCTGTCGCCTGGCTCTCTTCTCGCTGCGGAACAGGTCGCGCAGGTTATCAAAGCGTTTGGTGTGCAGCAGGCTTATACTTTGGCTCTGGGTAATGCGTCCTGTAAAGAAATTGGGAGTGGAGTTATACTCCAGGCGCGCCCGCAACTCACCGGTCTGTGATATGTAGTAGTCTAGCATCCAGTCGCCCACGTAGGTTCCTGAAGACCTCGCGTTATCAGTGCGTGTGCTCCCGAAGCCGGTTTCGCTGGTCACGCGCAAGCGGCCCTGGAAGAAAGTATAACTCAGGCGCACCTGTAGGGCCGCCAAAGCATCCGCTCCCAAACTGCCCAAGCCTATGTCTACTTCCAGGTTCGTGTCGAGGTTGTTGAAAAAGTTGTTCAGCTGTCCGGAGAGGAGGCTTCCCAAACTTCCCCCCACAGCGCCAGCCCCCACGCCGCCATCAAAGGCCAGGGTACCTTGCGGGGAGAGGCGCTGCAATACCAGTAAGCTAAACACCTGGCGGTTCAGTTCACTCTCATCGCTCTTGATGGAGTTGATGAGAGGGTATAAAGTCGTCTGCACATCCTGTGGAAGCTGTTCAAAGCTGAGACCCAGTTGAATCTGCGGGGTGAGCAACGGGCCGCGCAGGTCTATCTGGGCGATCACTGGATAGCGCCCCGTAACCTCGTTTGGTACAAGTTGGCTGAAAGATGCCATCTGGGTATAATTGGCGCGAAGATCCATCACGCCGGCAGTCGGGTCACCGTTCCAGGTGATGGTGCCGCCCGGCACTACCCGGAATTCGCGCGTGAGCAGGCCTTCGAGTAGGTTGAGGTTATAAGCCCCCTGGGTAATTTCAAAGGTGCCGTACATGTTAAAGTCGCCGCGCGTGTCGATGGTCATGTGAATGTCGCCGTTGCCCGAGCCCCGGATCACGTCCCCAGTGGTGCGGTCAATGATGATCTCAAAGTATGCGTTGTCGGTTACATCCAGGTTGAAGTCCAGGTTGATGCCGGACAGGTCCACGTTGCGGGTTTCGGCCTCTACCTCCACGCCGGTGCCTGCTTCAGGGTTATTGTTCACAAAGCGGATAAAGTCTTTCCTGGACACATCGGTCTGGTAGTCAAGTGGCAGCACGATGCGGGTGTTGGCGTCGCTGCGGGCATTGACGCGTACCTGCAGGTTGGTGGTGGGGCCAAGCACGCTGGCCGAGCCGGTGGCAAACGCGGTTCCGTAGAAAAGCTCGTTCTGGGCCTCGGTGGTATTGAGTACCATAAAGTTGCGGTAGCGCGCGTCCATGTCTATCACCATATTCCGGAACCCGTCGTGGGCAATACCCCCGGTAATCGTGGCTTTGTTGCCGAACAGGTCCTGCAGCTGCGCGTTTCGGAAGCTGATGCTGTTGGGGCCGAAGTAGATGCGGTCGGAGAAGCGGTAGGTGGTGTTGAGGTAATTGAACGTAAACTGCCCGCCTGTAACCATCACCGAGCCCTTCAGCACCGGGGAGTTAAGGTTGCCGAGGATGCGGATGCGGCCCTCCATGTCGCCGTTCAGGTTGGAGAAGAGGCCGGTCAGCACGGGTTCTACCAGCTTCAGGTTTGCCTGGTCAAGCACGGCCAGCAGATCGAGCTGGTCTTCCTCCACCTGCGGGTTATAGAAGCCTGTGAGCGATAGCACCTTTTTGGCGTTGCGCTGTATGCCCACGTCCACCGAGGCCCTTTGCTTGGCGCGTGTCCAGTCGGTGCTGCCCACCATATCGCCAATAAACACATTGTCCAGGAAGAAAGAATCGACCTGCATGGCTGCATTAATAGCGCCCTTACCGTAGAAGTCCTCCGCCGTAAGTTCAGCCGATACCACGCCGGCCAGTTTCATGGGCAGGAGCGGGTTCAGGTTTCCCAGCTTAAAGTTCTCTATGTTCAGCACCAGACGGCTGTCCGGGTTGCGCGACAGCTCGCCGTTGGCGCTGATGACCTGGTTTTGGTTGGTGAGGGCAAAATTCTCGAACATCAGCTTTTTACCGGCCTCAGCGATGTAAATTGTGTTGCCGGGCACAAAAGCCCAGACGTTCTGCTGCAGCGTGATGTCCGACTGGTCAAAAACGATCTGAATCTGGTTCTGGAGGAAATTAAGGTCGCCGGTGATAAGGGCGCGGTTCTGCTGCTGTGGCTGGCGCAGGCTGGTGGCAAACTGTATGGTGCGCTCGCTCCAGATGCCTTCCACAAAGAAATTCTGTGTGGCCCCTGCGCCCGGAATTTCCTGCTGCTCAGAAGTGAAGAGTGCCGCCGCCAGCACGTCCGGGTTATCCAGCATTTTAGAAGTGTTCAGCTCGATGTTGTTGCCATAGAACGTATACCTGTCAAACACAATCGTATCGATGGCGGCATAGAGTTCAAGTATGGCGGTCGCATCGTGGCGGAAAGAGCCCTCTACCTGAGAGCTGTCGGAGAGGGTTAGCGCGGGAAGGAACAGATCTAGTATGGGATTGGCCCTCTTCAGGTTCAGGCTATAGTTTACCGCATACTCGCTGACGTTGCTCCGCGGTTTGCGGCTATAGTAGGCGGCGGTGGCTGCATCGTTGCTCTCAAAGTTAAGCTTATACTCCTGCACCAGGGTTTTCAGGTCCTCGATTAAGGTCGTATAATCAAAGTTGCCGTTTACTTTTAAGTCCAGCAGGTTAGAGTATAAATCAAGGGAGCGCTGCCCCGCACTTATCTCGGAGGATACGAATATAGAGTCCAGGGAAAGGCTATTGCCGTTGTAGCGGACGGAGGCGCTGTCCAGGCGGGCGGTACCTTCAAAGTCGTCTAATCTTAGTCCTTTAAAGTTCAGGTTAGCTTGGGCGCTGATCAGAAAAGGCTCCTGCGTCAGTTGCAGTGCCTGCAGGTTCACGCGCTCCAGGTCCGCCACCATGTTAAAGGCCTTCTGTTGCTCAGCAAGGTTCACTTTTCCGCTGGCCGTAAACATCAGGTTGGGGTCGTTGATGGAGACATCTCCTGTGAATACCTGTTGCTGCAGCACGCCATCGGCCTTGATGTTTTGGTAGTTGTAGCCCAGGAGCTGTATTTGCCTGATGTCTACATTGGCCTTCACATTGGCGGTTTTCAGGGTAAAGCCGGAGCCCTGCAGGCGGCCGCTCATGGAGATGGTGCTTATCTGGTCTTCTGCGGCCAGCAAGCGGCCTAGGTTAAAGCCGTTGGTGGTGACAAAGCCGCTGTAAGAGGGGGTACGGGTAGCGTCATCGATTTTCAGGTTGATGTCGGAGCGCAGGTTGCCCAGGGCTGTGCCGAACTCCCCGTTGGCCACAAAGTCGTTGTAGAAGCCCAGGAAGCGCCCCTCCAGCCGCACGGTGCCCAGGCGCGAGGCCATCTGATAAGCCTCCTGCGGCAGAAACTGCTTCAGGTCCTCGGCGCTGATGGTGGAGGGCTTGAGACGAAGGTTGGCAAATGTTTCCTTAAAGTTGGGTAGTCCGTCAGCATTGATGCTGCCAATAATATGCGTGTTGCGGCCATACTTCAGATCCACGTCCGTAGCAGCAAAATCCCTGACGTAGCCCCTTAAATTCAGTGAGTTTACCTGTAGCACCTCATGATAGTCTTTCAATTGGGGCGCAAAGACCGCAATGTCCTGGGCGTATACTTTGCTGTTCTCCAAATCGGCCGTCATCCGCACGCTGTCTATAAACGCCGAGAAGTTGCCGAACGCGCTGTAGTCGAAACGAACGTGGTTCTGAAGGTTGCTCTCGTTTACCCGCAAATCCAGCGCATCCCACTCCCAAAAGGTGGAGGCGTAGGTCATGCGCGTGTCAAGGTTGTGCAGGTTGGTGCCGGTGTTCTTCTCCACTGCCTGTAGGCCGGTTACCCGGACTTTTAGCGTGTCCTCCAGCTGTATCTCATCAAACCTGCCATTCAGGTTAGTGATGGCCAGGTGGCGATAGTCCATGCCATACGCAGCACGGGGAAAATTGAAGTCGTCGTAAGTGAAACTGCCGTTTCGGATAATCAGCTCGCTGAGCTCGAAATTAAAGGGTTTGGATACTTTGGTGGTGTCTTTTACAAACAGCTCCTGCATGGCACTAATAAAGGCGCTAAGGTTGAGCGAATCTGCTCCCTCATACTTTACCAGGTTGGCCCGCGGCTCCTGTAGTTCCAGGGTGCCTATACTCAGGTTGTTTGGGCTGAAGATGGAAAAGGCATCGATAACGGCCACGGCACGGCCCACGTAGAAAAGCTCCTGCTGGTGGTTGTCCTTTACCTGCAGCTGCTCCAGCACCACCTTACTGAAGAACTCGATGTCTATACGGCCCACGCTTACTTCGTGCTTGGTGGCCTTGGAGAGGTAGGCCGCCACTTCCTTGGCCACTCGGGTTTGCACGCCGGGGAGCCGTATAGCGACGAAAACTGCCGCAAAAACCAGGAAAAGGAACAGGAACAGCCCCAAAACTATTTTTAGAATAGCTTTTCCTATAACTTTGAAGTAATTTATTGACTGTTCTTTTTCCAAAGATGATAGAACCTACAATACTAGCGATAGAATCTTCCTGCGACGAGACCTCGGCCGCGGTTATCCGTGGGGGCAAGGTGTTGTCGAATATCGTAAACACACAGGCCGTGCACGAGCAGTATGGCGGTGTGGTTCCTGAGCTGGCTTCCAGAGCCCATCAGCAGAACATTATACCGGTGGTTTCTCAGGCCTTGCTTACGGCAAATGTAGCAAAAAGTGAGCTAAATGCAGTTGCCTTCACGCGCGGACCAGGGCTTTTAGGGGCACTGCTCGTGGGTTGCTCCTTTGCCAAGTCGTTTGCGCTGGGTTTGGGTATTCCCCTAATCGAGGTAAACCACATGCAGGCGCACATTCTGGCCCACTTTATCGACGATCCCAAACCGCAGTTTCCGTTCCTTTGCCTGACCGTAAGTGGTGGTCATACCCAGATTGTGCTTGTAAAAGACCACCTGGACATGGAAATCATCGGGCAAACCACCGACGATGCCGTGGGTGAAGCCTTCGACAAGACTGCCAAGATGCTGGGCCTGCCATACCCGGGCGGACCGATGCTCGACAAAATGGCGGCACAGGGAAACCCGAACGCTTTTGAGTTTCCGGTGGGCAATATGCCCGAGTATAACTTCTCGTTCAGCGGCATCAAAACCTCGGTTTTATACTTTCTAAGAGATAAAACGAAAGAGAACCCTGATTTTGTGCAGGACAACCTGGTGGATATTTGTGCCAGTGTGCAGCAAACGCTGATTAAAACCTTGCTCAAGAAACTGAAGCAGGCTTCCAGGGACTTGGGCATACGAGAGATTGCCATTGCCGGAGGGGTCTCGGCTAATTCGGGCTTGCGTAAAACGCTGCAGGAGTATGCGGCCAAGCATAACTGGAATGTGTATATCCCCGCGTTTCAGTACTGCACCGACAATGCAGGCATGATTGCCATGGCGGCTCATTACCAGTACCTTAAAGGCGACTTCGCCACCCAGTACGTGAGCCCGGATCCAAGGCTTAAGTTTTAGTTATTCGTTATTCGATTATCGGAAAATATAAGTATAGTGATGCGAAGTAGGGGAGCGTCCTGTTAATCCTTTAATCCTGTAAATCCTGATTCCAACAACTAATAACGAACAACGAATAACGATGATACAGCCAGGTGATACCCGAACGTATGTGAAGCATGTAACAGCGGCAGACTTTGCCCGTTTTGAGGATGGCCTGGTGCACGCGATTTGTTCTACCTTTTCGCTGGCGCAGGCTGCAGAGTGGGCAGGGCGCCTGTTTGTGCTGGAGCTGAAAGCAGAAGATGAAGAGGGGATAGGTACACGCTTAATTATCAATCATAAAGCGCCTGCTTTTGAGGGGGAGGAAGTGGTGATTGTGGCCACGCTCGAAAAGTATGAAGGCAACGAGGTGGTCTGCAGCTACACGGCAAAAGTGGGGGACAGACTGGTGGCCGATGGGAAAACCGGTCAGAAAATTTTGAAAAAAGAAAAACTGGCGAAAATTTTAGCGCCGAAGCAAGTATAAATGGCGAAAGAAAAAGACAGAATAAAGAAGCACGTTAACATCGTTAACCGAAAAGCCTCCTTCGAGTACCAGTTTCTCGACAAGTATACCGCCGGCATCATGCTGATGGGTACCGAGATTAAATCGATACGAGAGGGCAAGGTGAACATGCAGGATGGCTATTGCGTGTTTACCCGCGGCGAGCTGTGGCTGCACAACGTGCACATCTCCACCTATACCGAGGGTACCCACTACAATCACGAGCCGATGCGCGCCCGCAAGCTACTGCTCAACAAGAACGAGCTTCGCAAATTGGAGCGCGGAGCCGAGGAGCAGGGGGTAACCATCATCCCGACACGCGTCTACATAAACGACCGTGGCTTCGCTAAAGTAGAGGTTGCGCTGGCCCGTGGTAAGAAGCTGTACGACAAGCGCGAAGACATCAAAGCCAAAGACGTAAAACGCGACATGGAGCGCAGCGGTTATTAGGAATTTTGAATGAGTGATTGAGTGTTTGTTTGAATAGATGTATATTTATTCTGAAGTTTATTTAGGCAAAAAGTATAGGTTTATACTTCCGCTATACTTTCACACACTTCCCCAATCATTCATTTGCTCATTTAAAATTCACCCAATCACTCATTCACTCATTCATAATTAAGTAAAAGTGGACTACGGAATAGGTATGCTGAGTGTGGTGCCCATGCGCACCGAGACATCTGACAAAGCTGAAATTGTAACGCAACTAACTTTTGGGGAGTGCTATGAGGTGGTTGCCCGCGAGGGTAACTGGCTGCAACTGCAACTGGCCGCCGACGACTACCGTGGCTGGATTGATGTGAAGCAACATACCCCTGTATCCTCGGACTATTACAAAGAGTGGTGCAACACCCGCCACCCCCGTGCCCTCGACCTGGTGCAGATGGTGAGCAATGCGGACGTGCGCATACCGGTGGGCATTGGCTGCTACCTGCCTTTCTTTGACGGGATGAGCATACGGATTGGCGAGGAGCGTTACCAGTATACAGGCAGGGCTTCCAACCCTTCTGCGACAGCTACGCCCGCACAGCTTATTAAAGTGGCAAACAGTTTTCTGAAAGCCCCCTACCTGTGGGGGGGCAAGTCTGTTTTCGGGATTGATTGCTCGGGATTTACGCAGCTGGTGTTTGGTATTTGCGGCTACAAACTGCCCCGCGATGCCTACCAGCAGGTGAGCCACGGTGAAGAGGTGCACTTTGTAACCCAGGCACAGTCCGGAGATTTGGCCTATTTTTCAAACCCGGAGGGCCGTATTACGCACGTGGGGCTGGTGCTGGAGGGGCAGCAGATCATGCACGCGCATGGTGAAGTGCGGATCGACACCCTCGACCATAACGGTATCTACAACGCAGACCGCAAGCGCTACTCTCATAACCTGCGCATCATCAAACGTATTCATTTCTAATTCGCAGCCAATTTCTTTGCGCCTCGTGTTACAGGTTTCCGGCGAAATCCGTAAAAGAGTGGGCGAAAAAGCAGAAATCGGTTATGAAAGACAAAGTACTCATCCTTAACCAAGACTACAGCGCCATAGCTGTATGCTCGGTGCAGCGGGCCTTTTTGCTGGTTTTCCTGTGCAAGGCGGAGGTAATCACCAAATCAGATGGGGATTTTCTTCATACTGTAACGGTAGCCTATCCTGTTCCTTCCATCATCCGGCTGCAGCGCTACGTTCGGGTACCCTACTTTGGCATAGCCCTGAACCGCCATAACGTCATGCGGCGCGATAACTTTACCTGCCAGTACTGCGGCTCATCCAAACACCTGACGCTGGACCACCTGCTGCCGCGCTCCAGGGGAGGGGAGACCAAGTGGCAGAACCTGGTAACAGCCTGCTCCCGCTGCAACTCCCGCAAGGGCGACCGCACACCGGAAGAGGCTGGTCTGAAGTTGCTCCGCAAGCCCACCCGTCCCTCGCTGCGTACCTTCCTGCAGCAGCACCTCAGCCCCGATAAGCACGACTGGGAAACCTACCTGGGAGCGGCCTGTTAACTGTATTATATGGTTGCTAATGTAATTAGTTAACGATATGTATAAGGTTAATATTCAGTCTGTACTACACTTGTAATTATAGGATTTGTTTAAAGTACTTAATTGGAAAGTATAGCTGCAGGCATTTCAGGCGCTGGAAGCATAATTCAGCTCTGAATTTATACTTTTAAGCTGGCGGGTACAGGCTTTAGATTGACTTTCAGATTACCCTTTTAACTACATCAGAGTAGTTTATACTTACTCTACCGGGTCCAACCACCCCTAGCCCCTCCTTAGCCAAGGAGGGGAGCCTGTTATTACTTCGGTTGAGGTATAAGTGCTATAGTTGCTGTTCTCGCGCGGACAGGTCGCGACCTGTCCCTACAAAGTATAAATCCACCCCCAGAGCTGCGCCCGCTGGCTCAAAACTCTCCTTTTAGCCAGTCCACAAGAGGAGAATCATCTGCAGCCGAATAACATCCCCCTACCCCCTTCGAAGGGGGACTTCGGCTGAAGCTCCGTCAGCAGCAGCTATCGATATTATCCCAGCCTTTGGGTTGAGCGCCTTGTGGATTTCTGGTGCCCGTCAAGGGCATTGCGACCGAAGGGCAGCAAAGGAAATGTACACCGCGCGATGCCCGAAGGCGAGGCCTCCCGGCCTGGGAGGGCAGAAAGCCAGAGATGCAACGATAGGTTGGTGGGAACTAGAGGATGAACGGCAGCTAATAAGGATAGCTTGGTTCAAGCGGAAGGAAGCAGCGGCTAGGCAAGTATAAGCTGAAGTATAAATCGCCAAGTATAGAAGTATTGCAGAACTATAAAGTATAAGCTGAAGTATAAAGTATAGCTAAAGTATAGGTATGGCTCTTTGAGCCAGCCGGGTTGCAAACCCGACACCGTAGTTAGGCACGAGTTGCAAACTCGCGGCACCGGGAGTAGTACAAAGGCCCGAAGACTTGCGTCAGAAAATAAAGTATAAAGTATAGCTGAGATATAAAAGCACACAGCAGCAAGTATACAGTATAGCCCAAGTATAAAATCCTGCTCATCCCTCCATCCTGTAAATCCTGATCTTGACTACTATAAAATCCGGAGCCGAAAGTATAAACCAGTCTCTCCCCGGTTACTAAGTTCTGCGGCAGGCCGGCTCATTTTCTTAAATGGCTCGCTAAAAGTGTATTACAATAGTGGCTTCTTGTAGTATTTCCCGAATTTTATACTTACTTTTGCCGTTCATTCGGTTGAATGGCCTCAGGTGCTGTGCCTGAGTATGTTACACTAAACCAAACCGGCTTATTGCTCTACGCCGGTGGCTATACCAGAGCAGCATAAACAATATGAGTAATTCTCCAGAAAATTTCGACTGGGACAAGTTTGAGTCTCAGGGTTTCGGCGCCGGCTACAGCAAGGAAGAAAAAGCCGAAATGGAAAAAATGTATGACGACACCCTGACTACCGTACAGGAGCAGGAGGTTGTTACCGGAACCGTGGTAGGCATCACTGATCGTGACGTGATCCTGAACATCGGTTTCAAATCAGACGGTCTGGTGCCGGTTTCTGAATTCAGAGACATGCCGGACCTGAAGCCTGGCGACCAGGTAGAAGTATTCATCGAAGACCAGGAAGATCCAAACGGTCAGCTTATCTTGTCCCGCAAGAAAGCCAAAATCGTTAGCGCCTGGGCTCGTATCTACGACGCACTTGAGAACGACAACGTTCTGGAGGGTATCGTTAAGAGAAGAACAAAAGGCGGTCTTATCATGGATATCCATGGTGTGGAGGCCTTCTTGCCAGGTTCACAAATCGACGTGAAGCCAATCCGCGACTTCGACGTGTTTGTAGGCAAGAAAATGGAAGTAAAAGTTGTGAAGATCAACGCCGCTTTCGACAACGTGGTAGTATCTCACAAAGTGCTTATCGAGAAAGACCTGGAGCAGCAGCGTGCAGCTATCCTGAACAACCTGGAAAAAGGTCAGGTGCTGGAAGGCGTTATCAAGAACATGACAAACTTCGGTGTGTTCATCGACCTTGGTGGCGTAGACGGTCTGCTTCACATCACAGATATTTCTTGGGGACGTATCAACCACCCAGAGGAAGTATTGCAGCTTGACCAGAAAGTACAGATCGTGGTTCTTGACTTTGATGAAGACAAGAAGCGTATCTCCCTGGGCATGAAGCAGCTTACACCACATCCGTGGGATGCCCTTCCAGCTGAGATCGAGGTTGGTTCACGCGTGAAAGGAAGAATCGTAAACGTGGCTGACTACGGCGCGTTCCTGGAGCTGATGCCAGGCGTTGAAGGTCTGATCCACGTTTCTGAAATGAGCTGGTCACAGCACCTGCGCAACCCACAGGACTTCATCAAGCAAGGCGACGAGGTGGAGGCAGTTGTGCTGACACTGGACCGCGAAGAGCGTAAGATGTCTCTGGGCATTAAGCAGCTTACTGAAGATCCATGGACAAAAGAAGACGTTATCACGAAGTATGCCGTTGGCACCAAGCACACGGGCATCGTTCGTAACCTGACAAACTTCGGTCTGTTCCTGGAGCTGGAAGAAGGTGTAGACGGCCTAGTACACGTATCTGACCTGAGCTGGACGAAGAAGATCAAGCACCCATCTGAGTTCGTGAAAGTTGGTGAGAACCTGGACGTAGTTGTTCTGGAGCTGGACGTAGCTAACAGAAGACTTGCCCTGGGCCACAAGCAGCTGGAGGAGAACCCATGGGATACGTTTGAGTCTGTATTCAACGTAGGTTCAGTTCACAAAGCTACTGTACTTGAGAAGTCAGACAGAGGCGCTACACTGGAGCTGCCTTACGGCATCGAAGGTTTCTCTTTCCCGAAAGGACTTCAGAAAGAGGACGGTTCTCAGGTAGAGGCAGGCGAGAGCCTTGAGTTCAAGGTAACTGAGTTCTCTAAGGACGACCGCAAGATCATCCTTTCTCATACAGCTACTCACTCAGAGGTAGAGTCTTCAAGAGCTGCAAGAGCTACGAAGAAGGCTACTCCTGCTACAGGTGAGAAGAAAGAGAAAGCTCCTAAAGTACAGAAAGAAGCCGAGAACAAGTCTACGCTTGGCGACCTGGATGCACTTTCTGCCCTGAAAGAGCAGATGCTGGAGAACGAGAAAGAAGCTGGTGTGAAGAAATTAGAGGCTGCTGCTGCTAAAAAAGCAAAAGACTCTAACGAAGGCGAGGCTTCTGACGAGGAGAACAATGCTTAATTAATCTTTAAGCTTGTTATACAACAAGAAGGCCCCGGAGCAATCCGGGGCTTTTTTGTTTTTATACTTTATGTTGGTAATTTAACGTGAACTCGGAAATTAACCTTTAAAATACTCTCTTCCAGAGCCTCGGGATTAGCAGACATTGCTTTGTTCTTTATTTTGAGAGATCTACCCTTAAAATATTGCTACTTAAATAACAAAAAGAGATTGTTTAAGAAGCTGACAATGGTTTAAATTCTTGATAATCAAATTTTTATATACGATTTAATTCCCGAGTTCACGTTAATTTATAATGTGAAATCCCGCAGGCAAGGTAGTTGGGTCAGAAAGAATAATTACTTGTTGTCAAAGCCTGATACAAAGTAAAGGGATATGCGAAGGATAAAGATTAATAGTTTGGCACAATAGAACAAATCGAAATGAAGGCACTGCTACTAGTACTAATCCTGCTATTTGTTAATATTCCTGCCTTTTCACAGACATACAATGCTTTAGTACCTGATAGTGTGATTACAAAATTCATGCAGGATGTGCTAACCAATAAGGAGCCTTATCAGAGTGCTTTTAATAAACTACCAAAGAAAGTGTTTTATAAACCTATAAGTCTTAAGACAGCGAGCTGGGACTTGAGAGAACTTCCATCCGAAACTGAATTTGAAATAAAGTTTGATAAACTCCTTGAGAAAGTCGAGCTAACTAAGGAAGATGTAGCTTTCCTGAAAGCACAAGTCAATGGCTTTAATGATACAATTTGGAATCTTGCAATCCCCAGAATCTCATTGAAGAAGAAACACAAAAAGAATTATTTCGTGTATTCAGTGCCAATTTTCACCAAAGATTTCAAGAAAGCAGTTTTCTGGAGGTATATGTATTGTGGCTCATTATGCGCTTACTCCGAACTTCATACATATAAGCTTTATAAAGGGAAATGGGTGATAGATGAATATATAGCAGGCTGGATATCATAATGTAAAACCGAATGTAAAAGCGGAATAAATCAAGTTACTAGAGTGTCCAGCTTTTAATAATGCTACTGTCTTTCTCAGCATAAAATGGAGAAGCTTGACTGTATTATTCAACGGACGTTGGATGTTAAATTTTGATTATGACCATTTTTGAAAACACAACTCTTAAGAATATGATAACAACACCCGAGCACAACGAACGGATAGCAAAAATGACTTTTGCCTCCGTGTATCCTCACTATTTGGCAAAGGTGGAGAAGAAAGGTAGGACGGAAGAGGAACTACATCAGGTGATAGAATGGCTGACAGGGTATGATCAAAATAAGCTGCAGCATGCCATTGATGAAAAGGTAACTTTTGAAACGTTCTTCCAAGAAGCAAGACTGAACCCAAATGCCCACCTCATTACGGGAACAATATGCGGTTACCGGGTAGAAGACATTGAAAACCCTTTGACGCAACAAGTAAGGTATCTTGACAAGTTGGTAGACGAATTAGCTAAAGGCAAAAAGATAGAGAAGATCCTGCGGGCGTAGAAAAGCTATTTTGCCAACAGAACATTCTTGAGTTTAAGAGGGCGAGATTTCAGTTCCTAGACAAGCTTTCTCCGTTGGATAACGTGACATTCGATAAAGGCAAAGGATATCCCCTTATCGTTTTCATGCTTCCTGATTCAATTTATAAGAATCTGCTTTTCCAACAATCTGAGCATCAAAGTATAACATCGGAAAGTCCTTTTGCCCACAAAAAATAGCTTCCTAAAGTTTGACAAGTATACTTCCCTGTGTATATTTGCACTCCAATCGAACAACACGGTAACGTGGCCGAGTGGCTAGGCTCAGCTCTGCAAAAGCTGCTACAGCGGTTCGAATCCGCTCGTTACCTCAGAACCCTGCCAAATCTGGCAGGGTTTTTTGTTTTCAGCCCCTTCACATTATACTTCGCTGCGCCCACAGCTCATACTTTACCGTTTCCCTATTACAGCCATATTTTTTCGGCTGCCGGCTTAATCTTTTGGCACCATATTCCGTAATGAGCTTAGCTAAGGCTAACACGGGCATATGGTAGTGAAGAACTGCTAAAGCCTGCAATCATTAAATTCAGCACCCTGCAAAGTATAATCTGACATTATAAAAATTGCACAGATAAACAGTGGCATGAAACCCCAGCAAATGCCCGGAAAATGTATGGCAGAAGAATTATCGAAGGAGCGTACCATGTGCAATGCTAAACGCATAGCTTAATCAGCGAGAAAACGAATGAAAATCATTGATTTGCGCATCATGCGCGGACCTAACTATTGGTCAGTAAAACACCCTAAACTTATTGTTATCAAGCTGGCTTTGGAAGAGCTAAGCCATGGATCAACAAAAGATTACCCGCAAGTTCTATCGCGCTTAAAAAACATGTTCCCGGACATGCACAGCCACCGCGCAGCAGAAGGGGTAGAGGGCGGCTTCTTCAGGTCGGTGGAGGATGGTACTAGTTTTGGCCATGTGGTGCAGCATGTGGCACTGGAACTGCAAACAATGGCCGGTATGGAAAGCGGCTACGGGCGTTGCTATCCGACACGGGAAGAAGGGCAAATGACGGTAGTATTCTCGTATCAGGAGGAGCGGGCCGGGGGGTATGCGGCCTATGCTGCGGTGCGCATCACAAATGCCCTCGCAAAAGGGGAGAAGTATAACCTGAATGAGGATATCGCGCGCCTGCACGACATCCGCGAGGATGAGTACTTTGGTCCTAGTACCTACTCCATTGTATCGGAGGCAAAAAGCCGTGGCATACCCTATATCCGCCTCAACCGCCACTCGCTCATTCAGCTGGGCTACGGTGTAAACCAGAAGCGTATACAGGCCACCATGACCTCGGGCACGGCCTGCTTTGCCGTGGAGATTGCAGGAGACAAGAAAGCTACCAAGGACATCCTCGACGAGGCAGGCATCCCGGTGCCGAAAGGGCGGACTATAAGCACGGCTGAGGAACTGAAGAAGGCCATCGACTGGCTTGGCTTCCCGGTTGTTACCAAACCCCTGGATGGGAACCACGGGAAAGGAGCCACCATCAACATCACCAATCTGAAGGATGCGCTGAAAGGTTTTCAGGAAGCCAGGAAATACTCGCAGTGGGTGATGGTGGAGCAGTATATACAGGGTTTTGACTTCCGGTTGCTAGTGATAAACGGCAAGTTTGTGGCCGCTGCCAAGCGCACTCCGGCCATGGTTACCGGCGACGGGGTATCAACTATAAAGCAGCTGGTAGAACGCGAGAACAAGGACCCGAGGCGCGGCATTGGGCACGAGAAGGCACTTACCAGAATAAAGCTGGACAAACACACCCAGAACTTGCTTAAGCAGCTAAACCTCACCACCAAATCGGTGCTGCCGGCAGGGGAGGTGCTGTACCTGAAGAGCACAGCCAACATTAGTACAGGCGGCACCGCCACCGACGTTACCGACCTGGTAGATCCGTACAACGTGCTCATGGCCGAACGCATAGCGGGCTTAATCGGGCTAGACATTTGCGGGATTGATGTGATGACCACCGACATTGCCATTCCGCTGAACGAGGCACGTGGCGCGGTGCTGGAGGTGAACGCAGCCCCTGGCTTCCGGATGCACATTTCGCCTACCTACGGCCTGCCCCGAAACGTGGCGGAGCCGGTTATGGATATGCTCTTCCCACGCCATGCGCCTGCCCGTATCCCGATTATCGCCGTAACGGGCACCAATGGTAAAACCACCACCACGCGCCTGATTGCGCACATGGTAAAACATAAGGGCTTCCAGGTGGGTTATACTACCACCGAGGGTATCTATATTCAGGATAAGCTGCTGGAGAAAGGTGATACCACAGGTTCATACAGCGCACAGTTTGTGCTGAAGGATCCGACCGTGAACTTCGCGGTGCTGGAGTGCGCTAGGGGCGGATTGCTACGTTCAGGCCTGGGGTTTGACCAGTGCGATATCGGCATCGTGACTAACGTCAGCTCTGATCACCTTGGCCTGGGAGACATCCATACCCTTGAAGAGCTGGCCCAACTGAAGGCGGTAGTGCCAAAGAGCGTGAGCAAAGATGGGTACGCCATACTTAACGCCGATGATGACCTGGTGTATGCCATGGCCGCGGAAGTGAGCAGCAAAGTAGCCTTCTTTAGCATGGACGAGAACAATCCGCGCATTCTGAAGCATATTGCCCAAGGCGGTCTGGCGGCAGTTTTTGAGAACGGCTTTATCTCCATTTTCAAGAACAGCTATAAGATACGGATAGACCGCGTGGCTGACGTGCCGCTGACCTTTGGGGGAAAGGCAAAGTTTAACATCGAGAACATTCTGGCAGCTGTTTTAGCCGGTTATATCGCGCACTTTGACATAGAGGATATCAAAACTTCGCTGCGCACTTTCATCCCTTCGCCCAACAAAACGCCGGGCCGCATGAACCTGTTTAAGTTCCCAACCTTTGAGGTGCTGGTGGATTATGCGCACAACGTAGGCGGGCTTAAAGCCATCGGGGAGTATATGAGTGCATTGGAGGTGTCTAAAAAAGTAGGCGTGGTTGCTGCCGTAGGCGACAGGCGGCAGGAAGATTTTTACGAGATTGGCCGGGTGTCTGCCGAAATTTTTGATGAGGTAATCGTGCGCCTCGACAGTGATTTGCGTGGCCGAAAACCGGAGGAGATCCTGGAGCCACTTTTAAAGGGCATAGCCGATGTAGATCCCGCCAAAGCAGTGCGACAGATACCGGAAGAGATGAGGGCCATAGCCTCTGCGCTGGAGAATGCAGAGCCTGGCTCTATCGTGGCCATTTTCACGGAGGATGTGCATGAATCGGTGAAAATGGTGGAGAGTTTCAAGGTAATCCAGGATAGAAAAGTTTTTGTAGAATAATGCAGCCTTTCTACCGTTAATCAAGTATAAGTACCGCGAAAGAGCATCAAGAATATTAATATAGAAATAAATGTGAACGATGGACTAAAGCCCCTGCCCCAGGTAAGGGCTTTTTTTATTGTCCTATTATGATGTATAGCGCACTTATAGTATAGGCTCCGATAGACGGCCTTAAAAATATAGAGCCCCTGCCGGAAGAGCAGGGGCTTTATATTTTATACTTTGGCTAAGACCAACTTTCTTACTTCAAAGTGAAAGTTGTCTTTCCGATCAGGAAGCCATCAGTGTAGAGCTCTACGGTGTGCTGGCCTTTCTTGTATTCAGCATTTTTATTGTAGGTAAAGCTTAGTTCCTGCTGCGTATTGTCGAACACGAAGTCGCGTTTGGCAGTGTAATACATGTCTTCGCCGTCAATCTGGAACATGCCCGAGCCTGTTGTCAGGTTATAAAGGGCGGCGCCGTCTGGCTCAATCATGCGCATGTAAACCGTTTTAGGCTCCTGCCTGGCTACATCATTTTTCGCCAGTTTAAAGTCTATACGGATTTTTTCAACCTGCTTGGCTCTGTATTCATTGTCAGAGTCATCTTTCTCTTTCCCGCGCTTGTTAATAATGTTTACGTTGATGCGCTGCGTCTCGAGCCTGGCTGCAAGCTTCACCTGCTGGTTCAGCTCAGCGTTGGTGGAGCGCATCGTAGTCAGGCTGTCCGATAGGCGTGTTTGTGTTGTTTTAAGGTCGGTGTTCTCCGTGAACAGCACCTCGTTGTCCTGCTTCAGGCGGGCGATTTCCTGGTCTTTCTCCTGCAGTTGCTTCTCAAAGGCGGAGGCTCTGTCGCGGAATCGGCGCTGGTCGGCCAGGCTGTAGCTTCTCTTTCTGAAACCACGCAGCTCCTGTAGGTCGGAGTTGATGGTGGCGATTTGCGCCTCCAGTGAGTCGTTGGCCAGGCCCATCGCGCTCAGCTCCTGGCTCTGCCGCTCAAAATCAGCTTTCAGCGCCTCGTAAATCTTAATCTGGTTCTCCAGCTCAACGTCCTTTACCTTAATGATCTCGGCCTGTTCCTCGGTTTTCTCCGCTTTCTGGTAATTCATGTAAATAAGGATGCCATTGATGCTGATAAGCACCACCAGGAGGCCACTGATTAACAGTTTACGGTTACTGCGGTTCTCAGGAGTGTTTGTAGACATATTTAAAATTTTGGTTACCCGATGTTATACTTTGTGTTAAAGTTTAGCACTATTTGGTAGCAGTGCAAGCGTCAAATATATAAATTAGATTCTATAATAGAAGCAAGATGAACCGAGATTTTAATGCATCGTACTGGGAGCAGCGCTACCAGCAAAACCAGACTGGCTGGGATGTTGGGAGTATAACGCCGCCCTTGAAACAATATTTTGACCAGCTAGAGAACAAAGCGCTGCGCATTTTGATTCCGGGATGCGGAAACGCCTATGAGGCTGAATATTTGCACAAAAACGGTTTCACAGAAGTTTACGTAGCAGACGTGGCTATCACACCTTTACAGAATTTGCTGCACGGAAATCCATCCTTTCCGGAGGGCCACCTGCTGCACCAGGATTTTTTCTCGCTGCGAGGCACTTATGACTTGATAGTCGAGCAAACCTTCTTCTGCGCCCTTGATCCAGCGCTGCGCGCCGCCTATGCCCGCAGGTGCGCGGAACTGCTCCAGCCAAACGGTACGCTGATGGGCCTCTTGTTTAACACTGTTTTTGAGAAGGAAGGCCCGCCTTTCGGTGGCAGCCGCGAAGAGTATGTATCATACTTTGCGCCATACTTCGAGTTTATCCATTTCGAAACCGCTCACAACTCCATCCCCCCGCGGCAGGGGAAAGAACTGTTTATAGAACTCAGGAAGTTAGAGAGTTAGAGAGTTGAGGAGTTTAGGAGTTAGAGAGTTAAAGAGTTTATGATTTCTTCTATTATTTTAAGCATACTTATAAAGTGTAAAGTATAAACTTGTTACAATTGCACCAGTGTGGTATACTTCACAAGCTAAATGCCGTGTTAAAAACCTAAGGAATGTATATTCATACCCTAATGCAATCTGTTTTGAGGCTCCGGTGTCATAATTTAAACACCAATGTACTCATGAACTCCCAAACTCTCTAACTCCTAAACTCCCCAACTCTCTAACTTTCTAATTACCTTTGCAGAGCCGGTAAGGCAAGTATAAAAGTATAATTATTATGTTCGAGATACCAAAACTAAAGTATACAGACAGTGGCAATTTCTTCCTGATGGCTGGCCCTTGTGCCATTGAGGGCGAGGAAATGGCCCTGGATATTGCAGAGCGCATTAAGGTGATTACTGACAAGCTGCAGATTCCGTGGATTTTCAAGGGGTCTTATCGCAAGGCCAACCGCTCCCGCCTCGATTCCTTCTGCGGCATCGGGGATGAAAAGGCGCTGCGCATCCTGGAGAAAGTAGGGAAGGAGTTCGACGTGCCTACCGTTACCGATATCCATGAAAGCGGTGAGGCTGCCATGGCAGCGGAGTATGTGGACGTACTGCAGATCCCGGCTTTCCTCTGCCGCCAAACTGACCTGCTTGTAGCTGCCGCAAACACGGGCAAGGTGGTAAACATCAAGAAAGGCCAGTTTTTGTCCGGCGAGGCGATGCGCTTTGCCGTAGACAAAGTGCGCGAGTCAGGGAACGAGAAAGTTATACTTACTGACCGCGGTAACAGCTTTGGCTACTCCGACCTGGTGGTGGATTTCCGCAACATCCCAGCTATGCAAGCATCCGGCGCCCCGGTAGTGATGGACGTGACGCACTCGCTGCAGCAGCCAAACCAAAGCTCGGGCGTAACGGGCGGTAAGCCTGCCCTGATCGAGACGATTGCCAAGGCGGCCATTGCCGTAGGTGCCGACGGCCTTTTCATCGAAACGCACCCGCAGCCAAGTATAGCCAAGTCCGACGGAGCCAACATGCTGCCGCTGGACCAACTGGAAGGGCTGCTGCAGAAACTGGTACGCATCCGCCAGGCTATCAGCTAAAGCTTCTAGACAAAAGATAGTTAGACAAAGGACAAAAGACAGAACTAAAACTCTTTTGTCCTTTGTCTTTTGTCACCAAGCCCTTTGTCAAAAGTTTAAAGTAAAATGCTCCTTCGGTTGCTGGGGCCGGAAGAAAACCAATCCTACAAAGTATAAATCTACTGTCTGGCGCACCTGTGGGTGGCGCTTTATCTCCTGCCAGGCCCGCTTCATTCCCGCCGACCAGTAAATATCATCCAGCACCAGCACGGTGTTTTCGTGGCACTTGTGCAGGCAGCTTTCAAAGTATCGCAGGGTTGGCTCGTAGCGGTGGTTGCCGTCCAGGAAGGCGAAATCTATACTTTCCAGCTGCTGCAGTTGCTCGTCTAAGGTGCTGTCCAGGTTACCTTCTATAATCCGGATGTTGCGGTAGCCCTGCTTTTTAAAATTATCCCAGGCCACGCGGGCGATGTTAGGACAACCCTCAAACGTATAAATCCGGCCATTTTTGCGTGCCTCTGCCAGGTAAGAGGTGGTGATGCCCAGCGAAGTGCCTAACTCGAGTATGGTGTTGGGTTGCAGCTGGTTTACGAGTCGGAAAAGTAGCTTCCCATACTTGGCAGGCTTTGCCGAGGTGCGGGCGATATCCTTTACCTTACGGGACTTCTGCTTTATACTTCTGGAGCCGGCGCCAAAGTCGGTTACCTGCAGTTCCCGTTCATCGCTTAACAGCTGGTGGCGCAGGGCCTCCACTGTGTCGTATGCCCCGAAATGGCCGCTATGGTGCAGCACGTTGTGGTACAAGTCGAAGATAAAAGGGGAGTGGACGCCATGCAGCTTGAAGGCGCGCATCCGGTACAAGAGGTAATCAGCGGCTAGTCTAAGGTGTGTCACAAGGGCTAAAAGTAGGGAAGATGCTGAGGCAAGCTATACTTTAAAAGTATAAAAATACCTTCTGGGTGCAGGGCTTAGTTTAGTTTGTAGGGCACTACCAGCGTAAACTCAGGAATCGTTACATCGAAGTGGCGGCCGTCCACGAGGCGCTCCATCAGGTAGGTGCCGCGCATTTTGCCAATGCCGGTCTTCAGGTTGCACCCCGATACGTACTCATGTATTTCCCCCGGCTCCAGGATTGGCTGCTGCCCCACAACGCCTTCACCTTCCACCTCGCGCATCTGGCCAGTAGAATCATGGATATACCAATGGCGGCGCAGCAGTTTTACGGTAAATTCGCTGCGGTTCTCTATTTTTATCCTGTAGGCAAAAACAAAGTGCTGCTGTACCGGGCTCGAGTAGTCCGGTAAGTAGTTGGTGGTAACCGTAATTTTTACACCTTCCGTTGTTTTTGTATCCATGTTCCAGAGTTTTTTGTATACTTAGAAACCAATCCGGCTGCCGCGCGTGCTGTAGCTTCTGTTAATCTAACCCATCAAGCCAAACTAACCCATGCATGTAAAGATAGAAGAAAGCTGGCAAAAAGTCTTACAAGATGAATTTGAAAAACCATACTTTAAGGAACTGGTTTCATTTGTAAAAGACGAATACACCGCCCAAAAAGTTTATCCGCCAGGCAACCAGATCTTTAATGCTTTTGAAATGTGCCCTTTTGATAAGGTAGAGGTCGTAATTTTAGGGCAGGACCCTTACCACGGGCCCAAACAGGCCAACGGGCTGGCTTTCTCCGTGAGCGACGAGGTGCGCATACCGCCTTCTCTGCTCAATATATTCAAAGAAATTAAGAGTGATTTAGGAAAAGACCTGCCGCCTACCGGAAACCTGGAGCGATGGGCAAAGCAAGGGGTTTTGCTGCTGAACGCGACGCTTACCGTACGGGCCGGCAATGCGGGCTCGCACCAGCGCAAGGGCTGGGAGGAGTTTACGGATGCGGTGGTAAAGAAAGTGAACGACCAGAAAGAGCATGTGGTGTTTATGCTGTGGGGAGCCTATGCGCAAAAGAAGGGGGCTTTTATTGATGAGCGTAAGCACCTGGTGCTAAAGGCAGCGCATCCATCGCCTTTTGCCGCTGACCGTGGTTTTTTCGGCAGCCGCCATTTCAGCAAGGCAAATGCTTATCTGGAGCAACACGGTAAAAAGCCGATTGATTGGTAGAGGGGATATACATAGCGTTACCATAACTATACTTTCCTGAGGCTGGGTTGAGGTATTGCCGCTGGCGCGAGCTTGTAGCTCGTGCCTTTATATACTTCGGCTACATACGTAGATAGCTGTTCCGGACATCCTTGTCTGGAACTTCCTCTGCTGCGGACTTCAAAGTCCGCGTAGGCCATACTTTATACTTTGGCTATACTTCTATACTTGCTGACTTATACCTTGACTATACTTTCATAGCCTCGGCTTCCTGCAATTGGATACAAGCTACCCTTACTAGCCACCGTTCATTCTCTAGTTCCCACAAACCTACCGTTGCATTTATACTTTCTGCCCTCCTAGGCCGGGAGGGCTCGCCTTCGGGCATCGCGCTGCTTTCGCTTCCTGCCCTTGTGCCTCGGGCTGCATCGCTGTCGCTCGGCACCGGAACCTCTCGAGGCGCTCAACCCAAAGGCTGGGAACAGGTTCGAAAGCTGCTGCCATACAACTTGAACCTAAGTGTCCCCTTGAGGGGACCACAGGGGTGTTTATACTTTGACCATAAAACTTATACTTCAGCCAAAGTAACTACAGAACTCCCCTCCTTGGCTAAGGAGGGGCCAGGGGTGGTTGGACCCGGCACTTTAGCTTCTAATATCACTAAACTTGAATTACTTCATCGTCTTAAACTTCTGCTGCATCACTGCCTGCACCGACTGATTTTTAATCTTGCTGTCGAGCCATGAGATGATGTCAAAGTATAGGAAGTGGCGGCGGTAGAGCGGGTTGCCCGAGATACGCAGCAGTTTCTCCTTCAAGTCTGCAAAGGCCGCTTTTAGCCCGTGCGGCTCGATGTCGGGCAGGGTGCGCAGGAAGTCGAAGATGACTACCTGCATCGGCTGGCGGTCGTTCATTTTGCCCAGGAAATGGAAAACAGACTTTACCTGGTAATCCAATAGCTCGTCTTTGCCCGCCTCATAATGCGCTACCAGGTTCAGGATGCGGGCAAAACACTGGATGTCCTCCCTGAGGGCAACATCTTTATACTTGATGATCTTCTGCAAGTATAAAATGCAACTGGTGTAGTCGCCGCTGCCAAAGTACAGGCAGGCAATTTTGTAGTAAAATACCAGCTGGCGGTGCGGGTCCAGTTGCTGCTGAAACACGTTCAGGTTACGCCTGATCTCCGGAACAATCCTGAGCCCCTCCGTGAAGCGGCCCTCCATGAAGCTGGCGTTTATCCGGTTAGTGTAGATGTAGAGGAAAAGCAGCATCTCGATGTTCGGGTTGCTGCGCCGGTTACTGTCAGCCGCAAAGTCTTCCAGTTTTTCCAGGGCCTCCATAAACTTGCTGTAATAGAGGGTGTTGTACAGCGCCAGCAGTAAGTTGTGGATGCCTTTGATGTAATTGGTGGTTTGCTGCTGCTTCATTAACGGCTCCTCCTCAAACAGATCCACCCACTTTTGTGCATAGCGGTAACAGGCTTTAAAATCCTGCAGGATGTAATAGTACCACACATGCGACTGGTAGTAGCTGAGCTTTTCAGCGAAACTGGCTTGTTTCAACTCAAGCGCAGGCACATTTGCCTTGAAGAACGTCGTTAGCTCGTGACATTCCTCCGGGGTGCGGGCGTGGCCCATTTTGATGTACAGTCCGTAGAGGCGCAGGGCCAGGTCGGAATTGTGGTGCAGCCTGCCCAAGTGCCCGAGCAGGTCGCCTGTTTCCTGGGTAAGCGCTTCGGCGCGCCCCTCCAGGCTGCGGGTAATGTACTGCTGCTCAATCTGCTTCTCAAAAGTATGGGCCGTGAGGGCCACGTGCAGGTGCGCGCTTTGCCTGGCCATGGCCTTTACCTTTTCCAGCATTTTCAGGCTTTGCTGGTAGAGGCCTTTGTTATAAAGCACCCGGGCGTAGTCCAGTTGCTCGTGCAGTTGTATATCGGCATTCTGGTTGGCATGGTACAGCCTGAGGCTGGCCAGCAGCTGCTTGTACAGGTTGGCTTTCTGGTTAGCAAGCTGCACCTTTTTTATCCCCGGCACCAGGCGCAGCACCCGTTCCTCGTCATACACCGACATGCTTTCCAGCGCATCGAAGAGCTGCAGGAACTTAATGTCGCTGTTGGAGCCCTGGCGGGTGGCAAAAAGCCTGAAATGACGCTTCTCTGAGCGAGCCAGTGATTTAATTAACTGAAATACTGCATCCTGTGAAGCGTTTGCCATTGTAATACAAATATATGGAAAGTGTTGGTTATCAATTACATGTGGAGTGTTAAACTATATTTAGAAATAGTATATATACCTTAAAATAGTTTTTGTAGCAGGAAAATATGGCGCTATTTAGCAATTGAATGTTAGGCAAAGTTAACCTGGAAAGAGGTAACCGGCACCTTTCACGCAGCAGGGAAGTATACTTTATACTTTGCTCGGCCTGTTAAAATTTGAAAACCAGATGTTTATGTCCTGATTCAATAGCATCAGGCATCAAAATAAAGGAAATAGTTTTGATTAGTTTTTAATTCCAGATTGATTAAGCTGCAAACTTCTGGAGTGCAGTTTTCTGACAAAGTGTAACCTCTGTTGCACTAATAAAGCCGCTGATATGGGTTTCAGCGGCTTCTTTTTTTATTGCCAGCGGGTGCTGCTAAAGGTCCTGGGGTCAAACCAGCTTTTGTCGGTGCTCTTCGGGAAGCTTATGTTAAAGTACTCCTCGCGCAGTGTGGTTTCTCCGTTCGTCTTGAAAATGATTTCGGTTGCTACCCAGTAATTCTCCAGCAACTGGTAGTTGTTCATCTCCACGTCGCGCGTGTTGCCGTTGCTGTTGGTAAGCACCCGCAGCACATACAGCCGCTCCTTGTCTACCCAAAACTGGCTGCTGCTGCTATCGGCGGGGCTGTTTGCGCCCACCACAATGGCTTTGCGGCCCTGCCAGTCGGTTTCGTATACTTTGCTCAGGTCTATTTTTAGCTGGTTCAGCTTCGATACGGTTTTCTCCGGTTTCAGGAAGTATACATCAAAGGAGAGCAGCACGAGCGGGTGTATCTGCGGCATTTTGCCGGCCAGTTGGTTCTCCTGGAAGCGGTAGACCGTATCCTGGGCAAAGATGACTCCGTTGCCGCTCTCAAAACCATCAAAGCGGATATGCAGCAGCCCGGGCTGGCTGTAGATCTCCTGCCATACTTCCTCTTTGCTGACCTGGCCATTTTCGTAAAAGATGGCGCGCTGCTCAAACTGGAAGTTGGGGTACCACTTGCCCTGCCAGCGCTTATACATAGCCTTTACTACTTCGGTGCCGTTTTTATACATTGGCTTGGGCGCCAGGGCAAAGCCCAGGCTGGGGAAAAGGGTGAGGCAAAGCAGCAGGATGCCGCCGCCGGTAATCAGGTGTTTTTTCATAGTTTATAGGTTGTGTAAAAATTTCGCGCCAAATTACTAATTTCTTGTGATGTTGCGCTATACTTTAGTGGCGGCTATACTTTAGAAATTGTATCTTCATACTTCCAAATTCTAAATGTCATGCTGAAGATTTACCATAACACCCGTTGCAGCAAAAGCCGCCAAACTCTGGACCTGATTAACCAGGCGGGGCAGGAGGTAGAGGTAGTCGAATACCTCAAGACACCGCCTACGGCCAATGAACTACGCGAAATTTTGCAGAAACTGAACATGAAACCTGAACAGCTGCTGCGCAAGGGCGAAGCCATCTATAAGGAAAAGTATAAGGGGCAGGAGCTAACAGATGAGGAGTGGATACAGGCGATGGTAGAAAACCCGGTGCTGATCGAGCGACCTATAGTAGTGAAGGACAGCAAAGCTGTGCTGGGCCGCCCACCGGAGAAGGTGCAGGAGTTGCTGTAGGTTTTGCTGAACGTGTGTATGCTCCTGTACAGATATTTTGTACTAAGAAACCTGGCTCTTGGTCTGGTTCTGCAAGCTGTTGTTAGCTGTACAGATATTAAAGTTAATACTGTTGAATTATCAGGTATAACATCTAACCCCTTCGTGCCGGATAGTATTACTTATACTTTTATAAATGATGCGCTCTTACAGAAATTTAGCAATTCTGATTTTACATGCGACTTTGTCCTAGATAGGCCTTTTACTGCAACTCTAGCAGCTGAAGATTCGCTGCTACTTATCCGGATGGATAGTGTGTTTTCAGAAGAAGATGTGGAGTTTCTATACAAGCAAGTTGCAGGAGGAGAGAAGTTTAGACTGAATCCAGCTTTAATCGGAGACAGAATGTTAGTGTCCTTAGACACCATTGTTTCGGAAGCTAAAGGGAAGACTAAGTTTAAGGCTTTTAGGGATAGGTATGGAGGCGAAGGGTTTTGTTATATCACATTGCCAATCTTCTCAAAAAAGTTTTCTTATGCCATTGTTAGAAAAGGTATGGTCTGCGGTAATATTTGTGGAGAGGATGAAACCCAAATCTATAAAGTAACAGACGGGAGGTGGCAACAGTTTTATACTTTAAGAGGTGCAGAAGAAATCTGAAGTAAAACATAAAGAGCAGCCCATTGGAGCTGCTCTTTATGTATATAAGGTATAAAGCGATACTTTAAATTCTTCTTATCTGCGCGCCAAGGGTGTTCAAACGGCCGTCGATGTTCTGGTAGCCGCGGTCGATTTGCTCTACGTTGTCGATGATGCTGGTGCCTTCGGCTGAGAGCGCAGCGATGAGCAGAGCCACACCGGCACGGATGTCAGGCGACGTCATTCGGATGCCACGCAGCGGAATTTGCTTGTTCTGACCGATAATGGTTGCGCGGTGCGGGTCGCAAAGTATAATCTGCGCGCCCATGTCGATGAGCTTGTCCACGAAGAACAGGCGGCTCTCAAACATCTTCTGGTGAATCAGCACCGTGCCTTTAGCTTGCGTGGCCACCACCAGCGCCACACTCAGCAGGTCCGGTGTCAGGCCTGGCCAGGTATGGTCCGATATGTTCAGAATGCTTCCGTCGATGTAGGTATCCACCTCATAGCGGTCCTGCTCAGGAATAAAGATGTCATCGCCCCGGAATTCCATCTTGATACCCAGCCGCATGAAGGTGTCCGGTATCAGGCCCAACTCTGGAATCTGGCAGTCTTTGATGGTAATTTCGGAACCTGTCATGGCGGCCATGCCTATAAACGAGCCTATCTCGATCATGTCCGGCAGCATGCGGTGCTCGGTGCCACCCAGCTTCTCCACGCCCTCCACAACCAGCAGGTTAGACCCGATGCCGCTGATCTTGGCACCCATGCGGTTGAGCATGCGGCTCAGCTGCTGCACGTAAGGCTCGCAGGCGGCGTTGTAAATGGTGGTGGTTCCTTCGGCCAGCACGGCAGCCATCAAGATGTTGGCAGTGCCCGTCACAGATGCCTCGTCCAGCAGCATGTAGGCCCCTTTCAGGCGATCGGCTTTGGCGCTGTAGAAGACGTCCGGCGTGTCGTAGTTAAATTTTGCACCCAGCTTCTCCAGGCCAACAAAATGCGTGTCCAGCCGGCGGCGACCAATTTTATCGCCACCTGGCTTGGGCATTTTAGCCTCACCGAAACGGGCCAGCAGCGGGCCCACAATCATTACCGAACCGCGTATGGCACGTCCCTGGTCTACAAACTGGTCTGTGTTCAGGTAGTCAAGGTTAATGTCGTCAGCCTGGAAAGTATAAGTGTCGGGGGAGTTGCGCTCCACCTTCACGCCCAGGTCGCGCAGCAGCTCGATGAGTTTATTTACGTCCCGTATATCGGGCACATTCGAAATGACAACAGGTTCTGCGGTAAGCAACACGGCGCAAAGTATCTGCAGCGCCTCGTTTTTCGCGCCCTGCGGATAGATTTCGCCTCGGAGTTTGTTGCCGCCAATTACTTCAAAAGAAGCCATGTATTATTTATTTCTTTGATTAGAGGAACGGTTGGTTTTCTTGTTTCTTTGGCCCTGGTTCTGCGAGCGCTGCTGCTGGTGGCTGCTGTCCTGCTGCTTGGGGTTAGACTCGAACAGGTTGTTGCTCTCGATGTAGGCCAGGTCCATGTCCAGCTTGCCGTTGGAGATCTCACGGATATCGCCCAGGATGACGTCATCGGTGATATTGTCCTTGTTGTAAGACTTGTAAAGCGTCTTCATCAGTTTGCCGATGGAGATGATAGCCGCATCACGCTCGCGCGGGTCCGTCAGCTCAGTGGCGCGCTTTATCAGCAGCTCCACATTCTGGCCGTAGTGCTTATACCTTGGCGTGTCGAGCGGGTAGTCCATGGGCTGCGGCTTATCGTTCAGATACTCCATCGCGCTCAGCGGGTAAGGGGAGTCCACATCCAGGGTAGAGCCGGACATCACATACAGGTGGTTCCAGAGTTTCTGCTGGTAGTCCTGCGTATCGCGCAGCTGTGGGTTTAACTTAGCCATCAGGTTAATGAGCAGCTGCGACAGGCGCGTACGCTCTTGACGATCTTCCAGCCTGGTAATGTAGTTTACCAGGTCCTGTACGTTGCGGCCGTACTCCCGCAGCAATAGGTCTTGTTTAAAAGAGGTACTCGCTTCCATTTATCTCTATATATAAATTCAAAAATAGGGAATAATATCAAGTTTTGAATGAGTGATTGCGTGACTGCGTGAATTCTCTTCTGCTTAGCTCGCCCGACAGCAAAAAAGATAAATCGCAGCTTTCAGTAAACCTTGATTGCAGTACACGGAAATAATACGCCCTCATTCACTCATTCACAATTACCCATGTATGCGTAGCTTGGCAAAGCTCAGGAGCAGGGTTTTTTCGCCCACTTCCTCAAAGTTGATGATGGCCTTGGTGCTGTTGCCTTGCGTGTCCATTTTGGTTACTACGCCTAAACCGAATTTAGGGTGCTCTACTTTCATGCCTGCGGCCAGGTTGGAGGTGTCGCTGGGTTTAAAATCGGCTGGTGCGGTATAGTTGCTGGCGGCCTGCTTGCGCACCTGCGGCTGCACCAGGCTGCTGATGCTGCTCTTGCGCTCCAGCACCCGGTCAAATACATTGCCGGTGCCTGTGTGGGTCTCCCCATACTTAAAGTTGAGGTACTTCGGGTCAATCTCGTCCAGGAAGCGGCTCTTCTCGCAGGCCCTCAGGTTGCCCCATTGGTAACGGCTGGTGGCGTACGTTAAGTATAATTTTTTCTCGGCGCGGGTGATGGCCACGTAAAACAGGCGGCGCTCCTCCTCCAGGTCGGCGCGGGAATTAAGCATCATCTGGCTCGGGAAAAGGTTCTCCTCCATGCCCACGATAAACACATGCTTAAACTCCAGACCTTTGGCTGAGTGGATGGTCATCAGGGTCACAAACTCTCCGTCATCGGTGTCTTTTGTGTCCGCATCGGTTACCAGGGCAATGTCCTGCAGGAAGGCGGAGAGGCTTTTGTCTTCCTTCTCCGGGTCGTCCACATACTCTTTTATCGCGTTGAGCAGCTCCTGTATATTCTCATAACGGGCCAGGCCCTCCACGGTTTTATCCTGGTAGAGTTCATCCACGATGCCCGAGTGCTTGGCGATGTGCTTGGCTACCTCAAAGGCATCTGTGTTCTCGGCAATACGGGCAAAGTCGCGGATCATGATGGAGAAGTTCTCGATAGCCGTGCCCACGCGGTTGCCCAGGAACTCGGTGGCATTCTGCACCACCTCCCACACGCTGTGGTTGGTGTCGTTGGCTACCACAAACAGCTTCTGCTCGGTTGTCTCGCCAATGCCGCGCTTCGGGTAGTTGATCACGCGGCGCAGTGCCTGCTCATCGTTCGGGTTTACCGTCAGGCGCAGGTAGGCAATCATGTCCTTAATCTCCTTGCGCTGATAGAAGGAGAGGCCGCCCACAATTTTATACTTGATGTTCATGCGGCGCAGCGCCTCTTCCATGGCACGCGACTGGGCATTGGTGCGGTAAAGTATGGCGAAGTCGTTGTAGGAGAGGTGGTTGTTCATCTTCTCCTCAAAGATGCTGGTGGCCACCAGCTTGCCCTCCTCGTTATCGGAGTTGGCCTTCATCACCTCAATCAGCGGACCCTGCTCGTTATCGGTGAATACATCCTTGCGCAACTGTGCCGTGTTGTTTTTGATAACAGAGTTGGCCGCATGCACGATGTTCTTGGTGGAACGATAGTTCTGCTCCAGCTTAAATACTTCCAGCTCGGGGTAGTCGCGCTCAAAGTTGAGGATGTTCTGGATATCGGCCCCACGGAAAGCGTAGATGGACTGCGCATCGTCGCCTACCACCACGATGTTGCGGTTCTGAGCGGCCAGCTTGCGCGTGATCAGGTACTGCGAGTAGTTCGTGTCCTGATACTCGTCCACCATCACAAACTTAAAGATGTGCTGGTACTTGTTCAGCGCATCCGGGTGGTCGCGGAAAAGCACGTTGGTCTGGAAAAGCAGGTCGTCGAAGTCCATGGCACCGGCCTTAAAGCAGCGGTTCTGGTACTGCTCGTAGATCTTGCCGATTTTAGGGCGCATGGCAGCCTCGTCGTCGGCCTGGATAACCGGGTCGTTGAGGTACTGCTTGTGCGAGATCAGCTTGTTTTTGGCGGAGGAGATACGCCCCAGCACCACGTTGGGCTTGTAAAGCTTGTCGTCCAGGTTCATCTCCTTCACAATATTGCGAATGAGCGTCCGGGAGTCGTCAGTATCGTAAATCGTGAAGCTTTTAGGATAGCCAATTTTATCGGCCTCGGCACGAAGTATGCGCGAGAACACCGAGTGAAATGTGCCCATCCAGATGTTTTTGGCCTCGTTGCCGATTACCTTCTCAATACGGTGGCGCATTTCCTTGGCTGCCTTGTTAGTAAAGGTCAGGGCCAGAATGTTGAACGGGTCCACGCCGATGCTTATCAGGTGGGCAATCCGGTAGGTCAGTACCCGTGTTTTACCGGAGCCGGCACCCGCGATGATCATGGCAGGGCCTTCGGTGTGTAATACGGCCGCGCGCTGCGACTCATTCAGTAAGCTTATGTAATCCATTTCTTCTCTTCCGCGTGCTTAAAGTCTTTGCAAGTTACGAATACAATTCCTTTTTCAGAACCGCACCCTGTAACTTATAGCCGCCCTCAGGGAAAGTATAGAGTGGCTGTAATAGGAACACCTTTTGGAGCGAAAGCGTTTAGGGGTGGGGCAAGTATAAAGCCAAACCCGCGGGAGATTTGGTAGCATTTTTGATAAAGAGCCTGTAGCGTTATACTTTTGTGTAGCGCATAAGCTGTAATTAGACATACTTTGATAGACCTTTCCAAAAATACATACCGTTTGCCAGCCATGAAAAAGCTATTGATGCTGGGCCTGTTGGCTAGCCTCAGCCACCCGGGGCTAGCGCAGACAAAACCTGCCGGTACGGGCACATCCAAGCCCACCACTACTGCCTCCAAGCCTGCCTCAGTCCAGGGCAAAACGGCGGTAGCGGCTATAACGGCTACGCCTCCTCCGGTTATCCGGCGCGTGTGGCGCACCCCGGCCATGGACGAGGCCATGCATTATTATACTTCGCTTAACTTCCAGAAAGCCCAGGAAAAGTTCAGGGCCGCCGCTGCACAGGGCGAGCATGATGCCAACTACTTTTTGGGCCGTATGCACCAGTACCGCGAGCTGAAGTATGATTCCGTGGAGATTGACACCGTGAAGCAGATTCACGACCCGGAGAAGTATTTTGCAGCCAACCGCGACTCGGCGGACTATTATTATACCATGGCGCTGGACAGCGGGAGCGTGCTGGCCAACCTGGGCAAGGCGGAACTAATGACCCTGCGCAGCGATGACGACAAGCAGCAGTTCCTGCAGCGCATGCGCACGGCTGCCATCGTTATCCGGGAGAAGGCGGTGGACGGCGACGCGTTCTGTAACCGCATCCTGGGCAGCATGTATTACACCGGCTACGGCGAAATGCGGAACCATTCGCTAGCGGCCAATTACCTGCTCCGCGCGGCACAGGGAGGCGATGTGGTAGCTTATACTTCGCTGGCCAACCTTTACCTGAACGGGGAGGGTGTTGCCAAGGATAATGAGAAGGCCGTGTACTGGTTGCAGAAGGGCGTAGAGGCTGGCGAACGCGAGGCAATGTATACCATGGCGCTTTTGCTGGAGGAAGGCACCCTGGGTCAGGTGGAAATAGACAAGGCCCGCACCCTGTACCGCGAAGCCGTGGAAAAGGGCAGCGTGAACGCTTACGACCAATTGCTCTACATCAACCAGACGCCTGACCAGAAGGTGGTGATTGCGGCCATCAACCGTGACCCGCAGATGCTGGAGCGGGCGCTGGCCGCTGGCGGCAACCCGGATACCCAGGCCCAGCCCGACGACTACGAAACCAACCTGCAGCGGCGCACGCCCCTGATGCACGCCCTCTACCTGCCGATGCTGCTGGAGGACTATGGGGCAGAGTACGAGACAGGCGCGCGCCTGAAGGCAGCCAGCCTGCTGCTCCGCAAAGGCGCCGATATCAACGCCCAGGATTTGAACGGGAAAACTGCGCTGCATTATGTGGTAGGCAGCTCGCGCATCCGGGCCGAGTACTATGAGTTGGAGCAGGTGCAGTTGCTCGACACGTTGCTGGCTAACGGGGCCAACCCCAACATCAAGGACAAGGAAGGCAACACGGCCCTGGCACAGGCGCTTACCGCCACCATCGGGCAACACATTGGCATCATGGAACTGGAGAAGCTCCTGCAGTCCGGCGCTGACCCGAACGTGACCAACAACGAGGGCAAAACTCCGCTGATGATGGCCTGTAAGATAGATGCCAATTTTGAGATTATACTTGCCCTGCTGCAGGCCGGCGCCGATGTAACCATTACCGACAACGCAGGCATGGCCGCCATCGACTACACCAAGCACCAGAACGTGGAGAACATCCTGCTGGCTGCCGGCTCGCGCCAGAAGCTGCAGAAATAACGCGTTTCAAAGTATAAGTATAAAGTATGGGAGGCGCATTACATGCGCCTCCTTTTTGTTTCCGCCAGCCTTATTTGGCCTCCCGTTTAAACTTATTTATAGTTACCTTTGTCTTTCCATTATCAGGTGGTGCGCTTAGCGCTTCATCCGCCTTTATTCACCGTATAGAAAATGATAGTCCTTCAGAATACCGTTATCAGCGACGACGTGCGCGACCAGTTTTTTGTGTGCAACCTGGAGAAGTGTAAAGGGGCCTGCTGCGTGGAAGGCGACCTGGGCGCTCCCCTGGAGGAAGCCGAGCTGGAAATTCTGAAGGAAAGCTACGAGCACGTGAAGCCTTACATGTCGGAGGCGGGCGTGAAGGCGGTAGAAGAACAGGGGCTGTACATCAAGGACTGGGAGGGAGACTTCTCTACTCCAACCATCGGTAACCGCGAGTGCGCCTATGCCATCTACGATGAGAACAACACGCTGAAGTGCGCCATCGAACAAGCTTACTACGATGGTAAGATCAGCTGGAAAAAACCGATATCGTGCCACTTGTACCCCATCCGGATTACGAAGTATGACGGGTTTGAAGCCCTGAACTACGACCGCTGGGGCATCTGCAGTGCCGCCTGCAGCTTTGGTCAGGATTTGGGCGTGCGGGTTTACCAGTTCCTCAAGGAGCCGCTGATTCGCAAGTATGGCGAGTCGTGGTATGCGGAGCTGGAGCAGCTGATGGAGACGGAATCCCCATCTGTAAAATAACTTTGGGCAGCGCCGCCATCCGGCACCGTACTGCCTTTGAAGTGACCATTGTTTATACTTTCATCTTCCTCTTCGATATACTATGGCACTTATAACAGCGTATGGACTCAGCTTCTACAAGATAGAGGTTGATAATAGTAAGAGCCTGCTAAGCTCCGTATGGCAAAGGCCTGTCACGACGGAGGAACTGATTGCCGGCGGCACCAGGCTCTACGAAGCGCTGCGCGACACGCAGGCAGAAAAGGTTATTGCCGATGCCCGCCTCTTGGGCACCCTCTCTCCTGAGGCCAAAGAGTGGATGTCCGCTAAATTCTATGGGCTGCTCTCTCAGACAAGCCTTAAAAAAATTGCCAGGGTGCTGCCCCAGAACCTGTTCCCCAGGCTGGCGCTGGAGTCGGTTGTGACCAGGGCGGAGGCGCTGGGCGTGACCAGGTTTGAGGTGAAGAACTTTACAGACCCGCAGGAGGCGCTGGAATGGCTTCTGAAATAGTAAATCCACTATTTATCCGATTTTACAAACTGCCGTTTCCCGATGGCAGTTTTTTTATTTTAAACAAAAGTATAAGTTTTTTTTGCATCTTATTACGAAGTTATCGTATACTTACGAAAAGTTCGTAATAAATATGGAGCGATTAACTCAACCCGAAGAAGAGGCCATGCAGGTGCTGTGGCATTTAGGTGGCGGTTTTATAAAGGATGTGCTGGAGCAACTGCCCGAACCCAAGCCGCCTTATACTACGCTGGCCTCTACGGTAAAGAACCTGGAGCGCAAGGGATTTGTGCTGGGCGAAAAATTAGGCAACTCTTACCGCTACACCCCCCTGGTGAAGGCAGAAGACTACAGCAAGGAGTTTATGCGCAGTTTTGTGGGCAGCTACTTCCGCAACTCTTACAAGGAGGTGGTGTCCTTCTTTGCCAAGGAGCAGCAGATCAGCGCCGAGGAACTGAAGGAGATCATCAACATGATCGAGAAAGGGAAGGAGGACTGATATGCCGCCGCTTATACTTTACCTGCTCAAGGCCAACCTGGTGCTGCTGCTGTTCTTTATGGCCTACCGCCTGTGGCTGCGCCAACTGACCTTCTATACCTACAACCGCTTTTTCCTGCTGGCTGCCCTGGCCTTTTCAGCCACGTTACCACTGCTCGACATGTCATGGTTTTATGCAGAAGCGCCGCCACTGAGCAGCGGCTTTACCATCCCGCTGCCTGACTGGCCTGCGGATGCTGCTCCCGTGCAGGAGGCGGCACCGAACTACTGGTATTGGGTTTTGGTAACCTACCTGTCTGTGGTAGCTGTGCTGGCGTCCAAATTTATACTTCAGCTGTGCTCGCTCTGGAGCGTCCATACTTCGTCGGTGGCGGCAGCGTGGCAGGGGCAGGCGTACCGGGAGTTGCGCGAGGAGGCGGGGCCGTTCTCGTTTTGGCGCACGATTTACCTTAACCCGAGGCTGCATTCGGCAGAAGAGCTGCGGGCCTTGCTGCTGCACGAGCAGGCGCACGTGGGGCAGTTCCATACCTTGGATGTGCTGCTGGGGCAGCTGGCTACTATACTTTGCTGGTTTAACCCGGTGGCCTGGTGGCTGCAGCGCGACATGCGCCAGAACCTGGAGTTCCTGGCCGATGGGCAGGTGTTGCGGCAGGGGCTCGACCGAAGAGCGTACCAATATAGCCTGGTGCAGGTGGGGCGTCAGCCTCAGGGCAGCGGCCTGGTCATGAGTTTTAACTTCAACCATATAAAAACCAGAATTATGATGATGAACAAGCAAGAATCCAGTTCGCTGCAGAAGTTAAAGTACCTGCTGCTTTTCCCGGGCCTCCTTGTGCTGGCCTTGGTAGTGACCACTTCCAAAGCCGAAGTGCCCCTGCCTGCAGCAGTTAGTAGCTCCGTCACTCTAGAACAGCCTGCTTCCAAAGTATTGCCCGACAGCATCGTATACTTTGTGGACGGCAAGCGTACCCCGGCGGAAAGTATAAAAAACATCGACCCGAACCAGATTGATAAAGTGGATGTGCTGAAAGGGGAGAAGGCTCTGGAAAAGGTGAACGAGGTAGGAGTGAAAGGAGTGATAAACATTACCCTGAAGAAAAACGATGGAGCTCGCTCTACGGGTAAGGGTACCCGGGTGGATGCTTCAGTGTCGGCTGGGGATATGGTAAAAGCTGCCGAGAACCTTCCGCAGGATGCGGTGTACTTGCTCAATGACAAAGAGGCCAGCCTGCAGGAGATAAGAAAGCTTTCGCCGGAAAGTATAAAGGCCGTGAGTGTGGTAAAAGACAGCGACAAGATGGTGCAGAAGTATGGAGCAAAGGCGAAGAATGGTGTTGTGATGATCTACACCAAGTAAGGAAACGTCTGAAAGTATAAAAAGCCTGCCGGTGGAAGTATAACCGGCAGGCTTTTTTATGTACGGCGGACTTGCTAATACTTCCCAAGCTCAGGCAGCAGGACAAGGGAAAATTTCTCTTTGCGCGCCCTGGCTTCGGATGCCCAATGCCGGGCCTGCTCCACATTGCCCATGGCCTCATACACCACCGCCAGGTTGTAGGCGGCACGGGCAGCTTCCTTGCGGTTACTGCTTTCTGCTAAGGGCTCCAGCAGACTGATAGCCTTTTGCCAGTCTTGGACAGCCATGGCGCCAGCCGCTGCCCCAAAGCCTTTGGCCGAGTAATAGGGGCGGGCAAAGGCAACCGGCTGCGGCGAAAGGCGGCTCCAGTAGCGGTTGCCCGTGTGCCAGGCCAAATCGTTTACAGCCGGGCCTGCGTTTGCCATCGCGGGGCCAATGGCCAGCAGGCCGCTTATCACCCCCCGCGACTGGTAGGGTGCCTCCTGTATAAGTATAAACCTGTCCAGCTGCTGGCCGGTGCTGTCGTACAATGCCCAGGTGGAGGCAACTGCCAAGGTATAATAAGCCGTTTTAGACACATCGCCGTCCTCGTCCTGCTCCCGCACGGTTTCCTGGTGAAAGTAGGTATCAAAATGCTCCAGGGCGAGCAGCAGGTGGTGGGGTTGCCGGAAGTATACATCCTGCACCTGCTCCGGGCTCAACTTGCCGTTCATAACCGGGGTTCTGTAGTTGAGGGAGTCGGTAAACACCAGGTCGTAGGTATCGTCTTCCAGAATGGCATCAATGGCCCCCAGAAAGGCATGGTTAGCGCCGGCCTCAAAAACTGCCGTCTTTTTTGCCTGGTTAAACTCCTGCAGCTGCGGGTTATTCCGGTTGATGACTGCCACCTTCCATTGCTCCTGCGCCACCGGAACGGCGGCGGGCATGGTGGTGTCTACAAACAGCACCGAAGTGCAGCTCACCTGCACGGCAGCCAGCACAACGTACAGCAAGCGTATCGCCTTTTTCATAGAATGTTTTTGGGAAGTATAAACTGACTTTCAGGAGCGGAAGGTATAATAAAAAACCCCAGCTCGAAAGCCGGGGTCTCTGTATTTTTTATACTTGGAGCGGGATAACTAATCCAGCGAATTGAAGTCAAAGTCCTCCAGGTACTTGGTCGTGAAGTCGCCTTCCTTGAAGCCCTTGTCATCCATCAGTTTGAGGTGGAATGGAATGGTGGTTTTGATGCCTTCGATCACGAACTCGCTCAGGGCGCGCTTCATTTTCACCAGGGCCTCCTCACGTGTCTGTGCGCTCACGATCAGCTTGGCGATCATGGAGTCGTAGTTTGGTGGGATGGTGTAGCCGGAGTATACGTGCGAGTCGATACGAACGCCGTGGCCGCCGGGCATGTGCAGCGTCGTGATCTTGCCCGGGCTCGGGCGGAATCCGTTCTTCGGATCCTCGGCATTGATACGGCACTCGATGGCGTGCATTTTCGGGTAGTAGTTTTTACCGGTAATCTTCTCACCGGCCGCTACCTTTATCTGCTCCTTAATCAGGTCGTAGTCAATTACCTCCTCGGTAATCGGGTGCTCCACCTGAATACGCGTGTTCATCTCCATGAAGTAGAAGTCGCGGTTCTTGTCTACCAGGAACTCGATCGTGCCCACTCCCTCGTAATTGATGGCTTTGGCACCGGCAATAGCTGCCTGGCCCATGGCCTCGCGCAGTTCGTCGGTGATAAATGGGGAAGGAGTTTCCTCTACAAGCTTCTGGTGGCGGCGCTGAATGGAGCAATCGCGCTCCGAGAGGTGCGCTACGTTGCCGTACTGGTCGCCGATGAGCTGAATCTCGATATGACGCGGCTCTTCCACGAACTTTTCCAGGTACAGGCCGTCGTTGCCGAAGGCTGCCTTGGCTTCCGTGCGGGCGTCGTTCCAGGCTTTCTCGAACTCAGACTCGTTCTTAATGATGCGCATGCCGCGGCCACCACCACCGGCAGTTGCTTTGATGATAACCGGATACTTTATCTTTTTGGCAAGCTTGATGCCTTCCTCTACGTTTTTCAGTAGGCCCTCTGACCCAGGTATGGTCGGCACGCCCGCCTTCTTCATGGTGTCTTTGGCAGAGGACTTGTCGCCCATGGCGTTGATCATATCCGGCGTGGCACCGATAAACTTGATGCCGTTCTCAGCGCAGATACGCGAGAACTCCGCATTCTCAGAAAGGAAGCCGTAACCCGGGTGAATGGCGTCGGCATTGGTTATTTCTGCGGCGGCAATGATGTTCGGGATGTTCAGGTATGACTGCGCGCTGGGGGGAGGGCCAATGCATACTGCCTCATCAGCAAATCGCACGTGCAGGCTTTCCTTATCGGCAGTAGAGTATACGGCCACCGTTTTCACGCCCATTTCCTTACAGGTACGGATAATACGTAGGGCAATTTCGCCACGGTTGGCGATGAGTATCTTTTTAAACATAAGTCCAGATTAGGGGATTTGAAGATTTGGAAATGTGGAAATTCTACGTGTTAAAATGAGGAAGCGGAGCCTTTTTACAAGCGTCTCCACTTCCTCACGGTCACATCTTCAAACTTTCAAATTGATAGTTTAGCTAGGATCTACCAGGAACAGCGGCTGGTCGTACTCTACAGGAGAGGCGTTGTCTACCAGCACCTTCACAACTTTGCCTGATACCTCAGACTCGATCTCGTTGAACAGTTTCATGGCCTCGATGATGCAGATCACCTGGCCTTTTTTGATCTCGTCGCCTACGTTCACAAACACCGGCGTTTCAGGGCTGGAGGCGCGGTAGAACGTTCCGATCATAGGGGCCTTGATGGCGACATACTTGCTGTCGTCGGAGGCGGCTGGGGCAGCGGCAGGAGCCGGGGCGGCAGCAGGAGCGGCGGCCGGAGCAGCCTGAGGGGCAGCAGCCGGAGCTGGCGCAGCATGTGCGGCAGGCTCAGCACCCTTCACGTACGTTACCTTCTGGTCTGGATCGCGCTTAACCGAGATCTTAAATTCTTCTGTTTCAATGTTAACTTTATTCAGGCCGGATTTGGCGATAAAGTCAATAAGGTCCTGGATTTCTTTAGCTTTCATCTTAGTTATTTAACTCTTTCAGCGTATGAGTACGTACGAGTGTCTACTTTAATTTTTTCATCCTGGCCAATAAACAGCGGCACCTGGATGGTGGCACCTGTCTCCACGATTGCTGGTTTAGAAGCGTTGGTGGCCGTGTCGCCCTTAAGGCCTGGCTCCGTATAGGTAATGGTCAGCTCCACAAACGGCGGAATCTCGCAGGTAAGCGGCGTCTCTGTCTCCGCATGGAACAGGATAGTTACCTCCTGGCCTTCCTTCATCAGGTCGGCGAAAGGCACCATTTCCTCTGGCAGGGCCACCTGCTCAAATGTGTTCAGGTCCATAAAGTTGTAGCCCATGTCGTCCTTGTAAATGAACTGGTGCGGGCGTTGTTCTACACGGGCCGTCGTTATTTTATGACCGGCAGAGAAGGTGTTGTCAAGCATTTTGCCCGATCTTACGTTTCTAAGTCTTGTTCTTACAAACGCAGGGCCTTTGCCTGGCTTTACGTGCTGAAAATCAACGACCTGGTACAGGTCGTTGTTATATTCAATCACGAGACCGTTCTTAATATCAGCTGTGGTTGCCATATGAATTTAACTTAATGTCTTCTTAATAAGAGGGTAAAACTATATCTGATTTTGCTGTCTTGCAAAACAAAATTACGCATTCTGCTGAAAACATCGCTAAAAAAGATATTCGTCCAAATGCTAATCACCTCTGTTACACTTCGCTAACCTGCTCTTGCAAGATCTTGTTACGTTGTAGCTCGTGTGGTGTCTGGTTTTGCTGCCGTGCCTGCTTCAGACGCAGCATGGTTAAAGCAGCCAGCAGCGCCATGGTCCCAAACGTATAAATGGAAATGGACTCCAGAAAACGGTACAGCTCTCCGCCCATCAGGTCCCTGATGTTAATTCCTACGAGCACGCAGCCTGCCACCGTCAGTACCTTTGCCACCTTAGGGAGCCCGGCAAAGTGGTAGAGCAGGAGCACCATGCAGGGAAGGGTGAACAGGAAAGCATTCAGGCTGGTGACGGCAAACAGCGGGATAAAAGCGACGAGTACCGCCACATCGTAGACGGTGCGCTGCCGTAGCCCGGCGCCGGCTCTTACAAAGTATAGGATATAGAGGGCGATAAGCGCCAGCAAGCTGAGTTGGTATACTTTAATGGTAGCCTCGCTGGTAAGTATAAACTGCAGCGGCGTATAACGCGCCAGGACAGAGAAAATGGTATGGTTGCCGCTCTGCAGCAGGTCCTGCTTGGCGCCCAGTTCGATGAGCAGCTCCTGAAACCAGCCATTATATAAACCGGCAAATGCCTCTGCGGAAGGGTACAGCACAAACGGCAGCAAGCCCAGCAACACTACTGTTATAGCTGTTGCCAGCAGGGCACTGAAATTTTTCCTGAGCACCAGGTAAGGCAGGAAAATGAGTCCGAAGGGCTTGATAAACAAACTGGCGGCCAGTATGGCGCCTACTGCCACATGCTGCTCTCTTCGCCAGCATACCAGCAGGAGTATGTAGAGGGCCAGCAGCACAAAGTTAACCTGCCCCAGGTGCCACTCGCGGTGCACATGCGCGCCCACTGCCAGAAAAGCCAGCAGCAGCACGGTGTTCTTCTGTTTTGCCCGAGTTGTGGTATCATCATGGGCTGCCATTTGAAACAGCACCTGCAGCACGGCTACTGTAAGGAACAGCAATAAAAGCCAGAAGAAGATCTTAGCGGCTGAAAAGGGCAAAAGCGTCAGCGGGATAAAGTATAGGCCCGCAGTGGGGGAGTATTTGTAGACATAGTGCCCGTCCGCCTCGATGCGGTAGATTTCTTCACCCTGCAGCATCCGGGCAGCGGTTCTGTAGTATACTTCTAGGTCGTGCATCCAGAAGCGCTCGTTGATGATCTCTCCAATCAGAAGTATGATACCGGCAAGTACAATGGCAATGGCCCAAGCGTTTTGGGCAGCGAGGAGTTTTTTGGCTGGCATGTTAAGTTTGTTTGCAGGCCGGCTATACTTGCCGACGCTTATTCTGTTGTTGTTATTGGTAGTAAACCTAGTCGGAACTACAATAATAGCGGTATTTTGGCAATGTTTCTATAACCGGTGGTATAAAAGCGCTAAAATGGAGAGGATGTATACCTGGGCTTGGGGATGGGAAGTTTTGCCGCGTCGGTTTGATTCCTGTAGCTTTGTATACTTAACCTTAAGTACATTCTTTAAAGTATAAATCTGCTATGATACACCCAGATCTTGCCTCCGTTAAAGCGCTGCTCGATGATCGGGTGGAGAAGTATAACAAGCCCGACTTTATCCCCAACGACCCGGTTTCGATTCCGCACCGTTTCTCTAAAAAGCAGGACATTGAGATTAGCGGTTTTTTTGCAGCCATACTTGCCTGGGGCCAGCGCAAGACCATCATCAATAATTGCATCAAGCTGATGGAACTGATGGACAACGCGCCGCACGATTTTATACTCCATCACCAGGAGCAGGATTTGCAGCGGCTGCTCGGTTTCAAGCACCGCACCTTTAACGATACCGACCTGCTATACTTGCTGCACTTTTTCCGGTGGTACTACAGCCGGCACGAGAGCCTGGAGAGCGCCTTTACGGGGGATCAAAATGAGCTAACGACCCAACGGGACAGGCTGGTATACTTTCATAACCTGGTGTTCAGCCTGGAGGATGCCCCGCAGCGTACCCGCAAGCACATCGCCACCCCCGCCCGCAAATCGGCCTGCAAGCGGCTGAACATGTACCTGCGCTGGATGGTGCGGCAGGATAAGGGCGGCGTGGATTTTGGCATCTGGAAGAACATTCCCATGGGCGACTTGGTTTGTCCTTGTGATGTGCACGTGGAGCGGGTAGCCCGCCGCCTGGGGCTCATCACGCGCAAAGGCATGGACTGGGATACGGCCGAGGAACTGACGGCCCACCTGCGCGCTTTCGACCCTGCTGACCCGGTAAAGTATGACTATGCGCTCTTTGGGCTGGGAGTAGAGGAGAAGTTCTGATGTTTCGCAAGAACATAGGCTGAGTCTGATCAGTGTCAGGTAGTCCCCAGGGCCATTTATACCCAAGCTTTGGATACGGTATACACAAACCGGATGGGGGGAGGGCCGTACATGCAAGTATGCCTATTGTGTTGGTCTATAACTACATAGGCTAGCTGTGCAACATGAAAAGCTTGTGGCAAAGTACATCTTTTGAAGTATAAACTCCGCTACTCCAAGAGCCTGGAGGCACAGCAGTAATATGGCAAGAGCTTAAGAATTGAAGTATGAACACACCTACACAACAGACAGGGAGTAAAGCGCCATCATCCACCGGCAATGCGCCAGTCAATGCCAACAAAAAAAATCCCATGCCTCCCAGCAGAACCTGGCTCTGGTTTTTAGGCCTGCTCTTGCTCAATTATTTTATCGCGAAGTCTTTTTTCCCCGGTGCATCGGAGCCGGTTAAGGTTCCTTACACCCTTTTTAAGGAAGAAGTAGCCAAGGACAATGTAAAGGCCATTTACACCAAGGGCGAACTCATATCAGGACAGTTTATTCAGGAGGTAAGCTACAGGCCGCAGGATGCGGACAGTACCGCGAAAATTGAGGCGGTGCCGGTCACCCACTTCGCTACCATTGTGCCTTCCTTTGTCGATCCCGGCCTTGAAGAATTGTTGATTGAGCACGGTGTCGAGATTCGGGCGGAGCCAATCCAGGAAGCGCCCAACCCATTGTTATCTTTTCTCTCCCTCTTCGGCCCGGCCTTGATCATCATCGGTTTTTACATCTGGATGTACAGGCGGGCGAAAAGCCAGGCCGGCATGGGGATGGGCGGTTTTATGGGTATCGGGAAAAGCGGCGCCAAGCGCTTCGACAAGGAAACACAGAAACGGGTAACGTTCGATGATGTGGCCGGCATTGATGAGGCGGAAAACGAGCTGGTGGAAATCGTGGATTTTCTGAAGAACCCTAAAAAGTATACCCGCCTGGGTGGTGCCGCACCAAAGGGCGTTTTGCTGATTGGCTCGCCCGGCACTGGAAAAACCCTGCTGGCCCGTGCCGTGGCAGGGGAGGCGGGCGTGCCTTTCTTCTCTATGAGCGCCTCGGAGTTTGTGGAGATGATTGTGGGCGTGGGTGCCGCCAGGGTGCGCGACCTCTTTAAACAGGCGCGCGAGCATGCACCGGCCATTATTTTTATAGATGAGCTGGACTCCATTGGTCGTGCCCGCGGACAACAGGCCGTTGGCGGAGCCAGCGAACAGGAGCAAACCCTGAACCAGATACTCACCGAAATGGACGGCTTCGACAGCAAGGAAGGGGTTATTGTGCTGGCGGCCACCAACCAGCCCGATGTGCTCGACAAGGCCTTGCTCCGGCCGGGGCGCTTCGACAGGCGCGTGGTCGTGAACCTGCCGGACAAGACCGGACGGGAGGCGATATTAAAAGTGCATACGCGTAACGTTCCGCTGGCGCCGGAGGTGCAGCTGCATGAAGTAGCCGCCGCCACGCCCGGCTTTTCCGGGGCGGATATACGCAACCTGGTGAATGAAGCAGCCCTGCTGGCAGCCCGCCGAAATCAGGATGTAGTGACCCTTAAAGATTTTTTTGATGCCCTGGAAAAGATTGTGCTGGGACCGGAACGCCCGCTGCTCCTGAGCTTCGATGACCGGGAACGGATTGCCTATCACGAAGGCGGCCACGCGATTCTGGGCCTAGTGGTTCCTGGCGCCGACCCCGTAAACCGCGTAACCATTGTGCCGCGTGGCCAGGCGCTCGGTGTCACCTACCAGCGTCCTGACAGTGATCGATACAACTATTCTGAAGAGTACCTGCACGGCAAAATCATCGGTATATTGGGAGGCCGGTCGGCGGAGGAGATTGTGTACGGCAACCGTACCACCGGCGCTGAGAACGATATTGAGCAGGCGACCAACCTGGCCCGCTCAATGGTTACCCGTTGGGGCATGAACGACAAGCTGGGCATGGTACAACTGGCCCCGCGCCAGAACCAGTTCCTGGGCGGCAGCAGCGGGTATGCAGGCGCTAAACCATTCAGCGAGGCAACAGCCCAGGCGGTAGATGAAGAGGTACTGCGTATTATCAACGAGGCCCACAAAGAAGCGCAGCGCCTGCTGGTAAAATACCGGAAAGAGCTGGATGCGCTGGCGCATGCCTTGCTGGAACGCGAAACGCTGGATGAGCAGGAGATCTTACAGGTTGCCGGACTTCCTCCGGCCCCGCCGCTGCTAAGCCGGAAGGTTATCGAGGCCAACTCCTGACAGGTGCTGTTGAAAATAGTAAAAGCTAGATTCTCCCTTTGATGACAAACAAGCACGGGAGTACGTAATTTACGAACGCAGTTCAAGGGTGAGGTGTTAGGATCTTGCAGATGACTTTTGCCGTTGGCTTTACACCCCTATAGACTCTTAGTCGCAAGTTTCGACTCTCGTCTCACTTGTCCTCAAGGGGACAGTTATCTGTAGAACTTAACTGAGCTGCTTCGTTGGAAGGAGTAGGGATGATTTAATTGCAACTGAGTTTACTAAGTATAAAAGGCAGGCCGCTGAATTTGTTACAGCGGCCTGCCTTTTATACTTTATACTTTCACCTTCCTACTGATCCCACCAAAGCGGTAAGGAAAGGTCGGTTACGTCTGGCGTGTTCGGGTTCTTGGATGCCTCACCGGAAGGGTAAGCCACCCGCCGGATAAAGGTTGGCAAAGCAGCACCCGCTGGCAGGGTGAAGTTGGCATACTGGTAATCGTAGCGGCGGGCGTCGTTCCAGGCTTCCGGGTTCAGGTAGGTTACCACATACTTCTCCTGGAAAATCCTGTCGAGCGTTAGCTCGGACGCGCTTTGGGCTACGGCAGAACTGCTCAAATATGCATCAGCGTCCGCTTGTGCTACTTCCAGCAGCTCCATACTTGCCCGGATAGCTTCGCGGTATGCTTCGAAGGCCCTGTCCAGCTGGCCAGCCCGGAAGGCGGCCTCTGCCTCAATCAGCTTCACCTCTGGGTAGGACACGATAATCAGCGGTGATTCGTCTCCGGTAAGCGGGGAATTGCGGGAGATATAGTTTTCATCCTTAACGGTGTTATTGGCCGGTCCAACGTTGCCGGTTCCGTTAGGGGTGCCTACAAAGTCGCCATTTACGGTTGGGTCCGTGATTTGCTCCAGGCGCGGGTCAAACACGCCGTACGAGGTGCCGTCCAGGTGCTGTATCAGTTGCTCGGAAAGCCAGCCACCCAATAGGTTGCCCGCGTTGCTCAGCGCCACGGCTGCCCATGGGTTACGCGTCTGGAAAACTCCCATCTCAGCGTTGTCCGCGTTAGAAGTATAGGAATTGTCCACTGCCTCCAGCACCGCCTGCGGGTTATAGAAAGAGGTGCCGCTGAGCTTGTTCAGCTGCCTTGCCTTTAGGGCATAGGCAGTTTTTACCCAGTTCGCCACGTTGCCCTCGTGTATTACATCGCTGGTAGCAATCAGCCGCACGGTGGACTCGGGTTTCTGCAGTTCCACAATCGCCTCGTCCAGCAGCTGGGTGGTCACATCGTACAGGTTCGCCTCATCATCAAAAGCAGGCGTCAAGGTGATGTTGGCAAAGGCTTCGGAGTAGGGCGCATCCCCCCACATATCGTTGACCAGGGACAGGTGGTAGGCCATCAGGACATTGGCCACGCCTACATACTCTGTAGCCCCCTGCTCGATGGCCAGCTGGCGCATATCGTAAATATCAGCCATGGCCCAGTAAAGCGCATCCCAGGTGCCGGTATAATCGGTGATCTGGTAAGTGTCTGAAGAACCGCCCGCCGAGGGACTGGCCAGGTACTGCACAAAGTAGGAGGTGATGTTGCTGACCAGGTAGCTGTTGATGCCGGTTTTGTGCGTGGTGGTGGTCAGCAGGGTGGGCAAAGGCGGATTGGGAACCAGGTTCGGGTTATCCTCCTTGTCAAAATAATCTTCGCAGCCCTGCAGGCCTGCTACTGCCCCCATAATGGCGAAGGCAAGTATATATCGGAAGATCTTTCTCATATCTGTATTAGTTAAAGGCCAATGTTTAAGGTGAACAGGTAGCTGCGCACGGCAGGATAGGTAAAGCCTGAGAAGCCATCCACGTTGCTGCCGCTAGGCGAGAAGCTCGTTTCCGGGTCAAAGCCTTTGTAGTCGGTGGACAGCCAGAGGTTATTGCCGGTAAAGGATAAGGCGGCGTTGCGGATGAAGATGCTGTCGAACCACTGCTGCGGCAGGCTGTAGCGCAGCGTCAGGGAGCGCAGGCGCACCCAGGAGGCATCCTCCACAAAGTTTTCGGATACGCCCCGGTAATGGTTTCTGTAGTAACCGTTGCCGTAGTCCACGCCATCGGGGCCTACGCCTTGGCCCAGCCATACTTCCTTGGTGTTCGGTGTGCCGTCAGAGAGTACCCCGTCAAATACACGTGTTTGGTTGCGGTCTTCGGTATACTCGGCTATACCAAAGGCGGCGAAGAAGTTGTCCATCTGGTTATACTTCTCCAGGCCCACGCGGGCGTCCAGCAAGGCAGTCAGGCTGAGCCCCTTGTAGGTAAAGGTGTTCGTGAAGCCGCCGATCCAGTCGGGTTGCGAGTTGCCCAGCAGTTTCTGGCTCGACAGTGGCGCCCGTACCGGGAAGCCGTTCGCCCCAATCACAATCGGGCGCGACTCGTCGATAAAGAGCGGGTCTTCCTCCTCTCCCGGACCGTAGTAGCGCTGCCAGTGCGAGCCGTAGATATTGCCGTACGGCTGCCCTTCAATCAGTTTCATGGTCACGGTGGATCCCACATAGCCAAACTGTGAGGCATAGGTTACTTCCTCCAGCCCTTCCGGCAGGCTCAAGATCTTGTTTCGGTTGGCCGAGAAGATAAGTTTGGTGTCCCAGTTAAAGTTAGTGGTGCGCACCGGGGTGGCGTTCAGGACAATCTCAACGCCTTTGTTGCGCATCTTTCCGGCGTTGATGGCCGCCCGCACATAGCCCGTGGTGCTGGCCACATCTATGTTGAGGATTTGGTCCTTGCTCAGGGAGTAGTAATAGGTAAAGTCAAAGCCGATGCGGTTATCCAGGAACGACATCTCCAGGCCCGCCTCATAAGTATTGGTGAATTCGGGCTTTAACTCCCGGTTGCCCAGCAAGGCAGCGCGCGTCGCCCCGGTATAGCCTGTCGGCAGGCTGGTGTAGGGGGCATAGCCTGAGGAAATAGAGTAAGGGGAGGCGTCCTTGCCGATTTGGGCGTACGAGAGCCTTACCTTGGTCTGGTTGATGAATTCGGGCAGCTCCAGGTGCTCGGAGGCAATGTAACTTATACTTGCCGAAGGGTAAAAGAAAGAACGCTTGGCCTTGGCCAAGGAGGAGGTAATGTCGTTTCTGCCGGTCAGCGTCAGGAACAGGAAGTCACCATAGTCAAAGGAGGCCTCCCCGAAGATGCCCATCAGCCGGTACTCGCTCTCATTCTCTGAAGAGGAGAGGAACCTGGCATTGGAGAGCTTGAAAAAGTCGAACACGGACAGTTCCTCACCCTGCACGCCAAAGCTCTTGATGTACTCGTCGTACAGTTCGTGGCCCACGCGTACCGTGGCATTAAACTGGTCGCCAAACGATTTGTTTAAGGAGGCAATGAAGGTGGAGTTAATGGACCTGAACTTGGTGGTGTACTCGTGCACGAAGCCCTGGCCATTTTCATCCAGCAGCCGCTCGTCCGGAACATTTCTGGGGCCCGGAGCGGTGCGGGTGCGGTCATCGGTATAGGTATCCAGGCCGATGCGGTAGTTAAAGTCGAGCCAGCTAAGTGGCTTATAGCTAAAGTTTAACCCTCCTATAAAACGGCTTACGTCGTCTTCGAACTGGTTGGTGGAGGCGGCGTAGATCGGGTTGTCGTTGCCGTAGGATTGCATGGTGCCATCGGGCTTCACGTAGTCCCGCACGTCCCAGCGCGGTGACCAGTAGCTCAGCATTTCGTTGAAGCGGTCGGCGTTGTAGCGCTTGCCTCCGGAGCGGATATAGTTGAAGTTACCGCCGGTGCTGAACTTTTCACTGAGTTTGACTTCTGTGTTCAGGCGGGCTGAGGTGTTCTGGTAATCGGTGAAGGGCAATACCCCCTCATGGTCCAGGCGGGAAAGGGAGGACGAGAAGGTGATGGCATCGGTTCCTCCCGAGAAGGTGAGCGTGTTACGGAACTGGTTTCCCGTTTCATAGGCATCCTCAAAGTGGTTGTAGATTCCCTCCGGGTGGGTTGGGTCAATTTGCCGCGCCTCTTGCCAGGTGGGGCCCCAGGAGGGCCAGAAGCTGGTAGGATCGTACTCGCCGGTATAGCCCTGGGTATAAGTATCCTGTATCTTCGGGAATTTGTTTACTTCCTCCCAGCCGGCGGTGCTTGTAAAGTTCACGCGCATTTCTCCCTTCTGCCCGGATTTGGTGGTGATAACGACTACGCCGTTGGCGCCCCGAAGCCCGTAAAGCGCGGTAGCCGCGCCGCCACGCAGGATGTTTATACTTTCAATGTCATCGGGGTTGAGGTCGGCGAGGCGGTTACTCATGCCGCGCAGTTCGGCGCCCTCGCCAAAAGTGGAGGTGGAGTTGTTTACCTGAATTCCATCAATTACAAAGAGCGGCTGGTTAGGCCGGTTAGGGTCGATGGAGTTGATACCACGTATCTGGATGTTGGCACCCTGGCCCGGCGCGCCCCCGGTGCTGGAGATGGTAACCCCCGCTACTTTGCCCTGCATGGCATTGAGCACGTTGGGCTGGCGGTTTTGTACCAGTTCCTCTGTCCGCACTTCTTGCGCGGCATAGCCCAGGGCTTTTTTCTCGCGCGTAATGCCCAGCGCCGTTACCACCACCTCATCCAGTTGCTGGGTATCGGTGGCCATGACCACGTTAACCTGGCGCTGGTTCCCCACACGGACTTCCTGAATCCTGTAGCCAAGAAAACGGAACTCCAGGATGGACTCATCACTGGGCACATTAAGCGTGAACCTGCCATCAGCGTCGGTGGTAGTGCCGATGGTGGTGCCTTTCACGGTTACGCTAACGCCGGGCAAGGGCATGCCCTCATCGGCTCCTGTAACCCTGCCGCTCACGGTGTTTTCCTGGGCCAAGGCGGGTACCCAGCAACACATCAGCAGCAATACAAGAAGGGTAAAACTGTTTCTCATAGGAATATTTATTAGTGTGATTTATAAAGCAGACACAGAAGCTGTGAAGGTCCCATGGAAGGAAAAATCACCTGGCCATGAGTAGGTGGTTAAGCGAGCGAAGTAGAGAATAGTATAGCCTTGCCATAGCTGCTTCTTCAGACAGGTATATCAAAAACTTATACTTTATACTTGTAATGATTATAGGGTATTATAGTAGATGTCTTCAATAAAGTTTCATAGATATTGATATATTTAGCTGTGGAATAGCATATAATCTTCTGAAAAGGCGAAAACGATGACGAAATCTATACTTCCGGGGCTCTACCTGTACTTTGTTGTATACCTGATGTTTGGGGCATCTGCTGGTGCAGCAGCTCAAAGTTTCTCCATAGAGTCGGTCATGAGCCACCCTTTCCCGACAGAGCTGACCACGGCTGCGGAAGGCTCCAGAATGGCTTGGGCATTTAATGAGCAAGGGCGCCGCAATGTATATGTGGCAGAAGGGCCGGATTTTAAGTATAGGAGGCTTACCAACTACTTGAAGGATGACGGCCAGGAAATCACCAGTTTGTCTGTCTCCAATGACGGGCAGTGGGTGGTGTATGTGCGCGGCGGCGAGCATGGCTCTATCTGGGATGCGCACGAGACTGTAAACCCCGAAAGCTTGCCCATCCCGCCCAAAGTAGAAGTATGGAGCGTACTCTTTAACGGCGGCGAGCCAATCCGGATAGGAGAGGGCAGTTACCCGGTTATCTCTCCAAATAACAAAGAGGTAGCCTATACTTACAAAGGACAAGTATGGCTGGCACCGTTGGATGGATCAGCGCCTGCGCAACCCCTTTTCGTAACCCGCGGCAATGTAGGTTCGCTGGTATGGTCGCCGGATGGGGTGCAGCTGGCCTTTGTAGCCAACCGCCAGGGGCATGCCTTTATCGGTGTCTACACTAATCCCGAAACGCCTATCAAATGGATAGCGCCTGCCCTGGCCAGCGACCGTTCCCCGCGCTGGTCTCCGGATGGCAAGCGCCTGGCTTTTGTGCGTACACAAGGAACGGGAGGCGCGCCGCAGCCTTTGCTAGAGTGGCAGCACCGGCCCTGGAGCATCTGGGTGGCCGACGTAGCAACTGGTGAAGCGAGGCAAGTATGGAAAGCGCCTCAGACACTGCGTGGTTCCATCCCGCGCACGAACGGAAGCTTCAACCTGCGCTGGGCGGCAGGCGAACGAATTGTGTATGTGTCTTATGAAGACGGCTGGCCGCATTTATACTCTATTCCTGCTGACGGAGGAAAACCGCTGTTGCTTACCCCGGGCCAGTTTGCCGTGGAGCATGTCAAGCTAAGTCACGACCGGAAATGGCTTGTATTCAGCGCTAACACTGGGCCAGACAAAGAAGACATAGACCGTCGCCATGTCGCGCGCGTGCCCGTGGACAAGACTGCCATGGAGGTACTCACCACAGGAGAGGGCATCGAGACCATGCCGGTGCTGATGGGGGACGGGCGAACACTGGCCCTGCTAAGCGCGACTGCCCAGCGCCCGCCGCTGCCTGCCGTGATGGACTTCAAGCGCAAAGCCAAAATTCAGCTCCTAGCTGAAGATTTACTTCCCTCAGACTATCCGCAGCAGAAACTGGTGATACCCAAGCAGGTCACATTTAAGGCGGAGGATGGCGTGCTGGTGCACGGGCAGCTGTTCGAGCCGAAGGGGGGCGGTAAGAAACCGGCCATTGTTTACATTCACGGCGGACCATCGCGGCAGATGCTGCTGGGCTGGCACTACTCCGACTACTACAATAATGTGTACGCCATGAACCAGTACCTGGCCAGTATGGGCTTTGTGGTGCTGTCGGTGAACTACAGGCTGGGCATTGGCTACGGGTATGATTTCCAGCACCCGGAAAACAGCGGCGAGGCAGGCGCCTCGGAGTATAAAGACATCCAGGCGGCAGGCAAGTGGTTGGCCGCACAACCGCAGGTGGACGCCAAGCGCATTGGGGTATACGGCGGCTCTTATGGCGGGTATCTGACCGGGCTGGCCCTGGCGCACAATTCCGACCTGTTTGCCGCGGGGGTGAACATCCACGGCATGAGTGACCTGACCTATGGCGGCATTACCCGTATCCTCTACCCGGACCGCTACGAAAAGGCACCCGACGCAGCGCAGGCCGCCGAAGCCATGTGGAAGTCCTCACCGGCCGCCTGGGTGGCCAACTGGACATCGCCCGTGCTCCTCATCCATGCCGACGACGACCGCAACGTGGATTTCCGTGACAGTATGGACCTAGCGCGCCGCCTGGAGGATAAAGGTGTGCCCTTCGAGACGCTGGTGCTGGTGGATGATACCCACCACTGGATGCGCTTTGCCAATGCCGTGAAGGTTAACGCGGCCACGGCTGATTTCTTCAAAAGAAAATTGCTTGATATCAGCGAAGTGGGTCTGCAGAAGGGAAATTAGCAACGAGTTCTGATGTTGGCTTTAGCCGTCTTCCCGATATTTTGCCTGTACTTCCTCTGACGTCAGGCCAAAGATGGGCGGTGTTTTAATATCCAGCATATTGAGATAAATGTAAAGCTGCCCTCGGTGGTGTATTTCGTGTTCTACCATAGCACGCAGCCATTTCCAGAGCGTAATCTCGCCGCCGGTAGGCGTGGTGCACCGCCGGGAGAGGTCCTTATCCTGCAGGCTGCTGAAAATCTCCATAGACTGCTGGTGCATTTCCTCAAAGAAGCGAAGTACCTGCTCGTAGCCGTCTGCCAACTCCTTGCCGCAGCCACTGTAGCGGCCGGGCTTGCCCTGTGCCACTTCAGCGTACAAATAGCGCTCTATACAGGCAATATGCCTGAGCATGTCGGCTATGGTGAATTTCCCAGGTTTGTAGGCCCAATCCATGTGCTCGGGAGGAATTACCTGCACTACACGGTTGGTGCGCTCCCTGACCCGGGTGTAATAGTTTAGAAATGAGTTAACCGAAGTGATTTCCATTGGCTTGGCGGAGGTTCGTTTTCACGATGTACTACGGAAATATTATTAGGTTATATTTTAACTTCTATCGGCCAGGGAAGTATAAACCCAAAAAGCACTCAAAAGAAAATGGAAAAAGACAAAGAGAAATACCTGGAGGCGCTGCGCCAAAACAAGGGCAAGGAAGACGAAATTGAATTAGGGAAAAGCCTGGGTTTCAGCAAAGAGTATACTGACAAGATTATTCAGGAACTGATGGCAGAAGAACGGATCACCTACCATGCGGGCCAAACCTGCAATTACAAGGTAGTGGAGTAAGGTTGACAGAGAGGATATACCTGTTGCCGTTTGCCTTCCAATCTATAATTGATGATAAAGAGCCCTGCCTGATAGATGCATGTAGCTTTTGCCGGGCAGGGCTTTTTGTTGGTAGTTTTTTAGTAGTTGTTGAAGTAGCGCGTTACCAGCATGTCGGATTTTGGCTACAGCACCAACTGCTCAAATAGCCTGTCGAGCGTCTCCTGGGGGTTGGCGCATAGGCCAGGGTGCACTTGGGAGGTTTGCACGATGGTGCTGCGGTTGGCGGTAAGCCAGCGGAAACGCGAAGCCGTACCCAGTTGCCCGATGGGGCCACCCTCTTTGCGGCCGGCGCATACTTTCTCAAAGGCACCCAAACGCTGGTGCAGCTCCTGTAGATCAATGCAGCTTGAAAAGGCTCTTAACCGGTTCTCGTCGAGGGCATACCTGGTCTGCAGAAAGCCTTTGGACGAGCAGAAAAGAATCACCCCCACATTCAGAAACTCCTCCCGCTCCACCCTGGGCACCACCCGAATCACGGCGTACTCAAATAAGTGCTTTTCTTGCATGGTCGGCTCCTTTTACAAAGGTTTCTGAATGGGCGAGACGTGTCTCTAAAAAGTGGGCATAGGCCTGGCGGTGCTCCTCGGCAGACTCAAAAGGCGATTCCACGCCTTTAAGCCAGCTGTCGGGGATGACTGAAAGTATAGCCTGGATACGATCCGACGAAAGTACAGCTCGGAAGGCGGCGTCTACAGCCTCCAACTCCGAGGCCAGTGGCAGCAGCACATGGTCTTTTATCTGGGGGAAAGGGCGTTTGGCCTGCTCTTCCCAATTGTTCCAGGAGTGATGGAAGTATAGGGCAGCGCCGTGGTCAATCAGCCACAGTTCCTTCTTCCACATGAGCATGTTGGTATTGCGGGCGGTGCGGTCCACGTTCATCACCAGGCTGTCGAGCCATACTATCTGGGAGGCAAGGGTCGCATCCAGGGTCGTCACGACCGGGTCAAAAGTGATGGCGCCGGAAAGGTAGTGCAGCGCCAGGTTCAGGCCCTCGCTGGCCCGGAGCAAATCCTGTATTTCCTCGTCCGGCTCGGTGCGCCCGAAAGCCTCATCGAGCGTGGCAAACACAATTTCGGGTACTTTAAAGCCCAGAGCGCGGGCTATCTCGCCAACAATCAACTCGGCGATCAGTACCTTTATACCTTGTCCGGCGCCGCGAAACTTGAGTACGTACATAAACTCATCGTCCGCCTCCACAATGGCCGGCAACGAGCCGCCTTCGCGCAGCGGGGTGATGTACCGCGTCACGTCGACAGTCCTTATTTCAGGTGGGGTATACTTCATTTATACTTGTTCTCTGCGGAGACCTCCGCTTTGTTTGCATTTTGCCTCTTGTAACCCCAAATTAACGGAGTTTGTTTTTGCCTATACTTTGACCAGCTGTTTCTGCATGCACACGCTGTTCTCAACTCCCTTGTACTGCCCATAGTTCGGGATAAGTGTGTAGCCGCATTTTTGATAGAGGCTGATGGCTTCAGGCTGCTTTTTACCCGTTTCCAGGATGCAGGAAGTATAGCCCAGTTCTGCTGCCCATCGCTCCAGTTCCTGCATCACCTGCCTGGCAATTCCCTGTCCCCGCAGCTCCTCCCGCACATACATGCGTTTCACTTCGGCAACGCCTGTTTCAAAGGGTTTAATAGCCCCGCAGCCCACCGCCATACCTTCCTGGTAAGCCATCACCACCTGCTGTATTTTGACAAGCTTGTTATACTGCGCATAGAAAGCATGTTCCGCCCCGTCGCGCACCGCCAGGTCCTGGTCGAGCAGGGAAACCAGCAGCCGGAAGTCAGGGTTATTTGAGTCGGTTCTAATGATTTGGAGCATAGGAGTAGCAGTAAGCAATTGCTCTGGCAAGTATAGAAAAAGTATCGCTATTCTGAAGGGGAAGACGCTGGCTATTGCTAAAAAAGAATACCTCCGGTGTTTATATGGCAGTTTATACTTTCACGCGCTTCCAGGTGCCGCGCCGGAATAGCCACCAGCTAACGAGGGCGTGTAACGAATGGCAGAAGGCAATGACGATAAAAACGCCTGTGGCCGCAAAGCCCAAGTAGATAGCCATCAGGTAAGCCAGGGGTATCTCTATGACCCACAGCACAAAGATGTTGATGAAAGCAGGAGTACTGGTATCGCCGGCCCCGTTGAAGGCCTGCACCATCACCATACCCAGCCCAAAGAAAATGTAACCCAATGTGATGATTTGCAGGGCATCTGTGGCAATGCTGATTACCTCGGCCTCCCTGGTAAAGAAGCTGGATACGTGCTCGCCGAAAAGTAAAAACAGGAGCGTGACAACGGCCATGAACACCATGTTGTAGCGTGCGGTGAGCCATACGGCAAGCTCGGCTCTTTTTGCTTTACGGGCCCCCAGGTTTTGGCCCACCAGCGTAGCGGCTGCAGACGATAGCCCCCAGGCGGGAAGCAGGGTAAAGGTAATCACGCGGAAAGCGATGGTATACCCGGCCAGGGCATTACTGCCAAACTCTGCCATTAGTCTCGTCAAAAAGATCCAGCTGGCCGAGTCGATCAGGTACTGGCCCACACCGCCGGAGGAGAGCTTCAGGATGCGGAGAATCATTTTAAGGCTGATCACCAGGTTATCCCCCGTGATTTTCAGCACGTGTTTTCCGTTGAAGAGGTGGTAGAGCTGGTATACCACACCCAAACTTCGGCCAATGGTGGTGGCCCAGGCTGCCCCTGCCAACCCGAGACCTTCAATGTTGCCAATACCAAAGATAAGGAGCGGATCCAGGACGATGTTGATGCCGTTAGCCAGCCAGAGCGTGCGCATGGCCAGGTGGGGCAAGCCTGCGCCCCGGAAGGCTCCGTTAATGAGGAATAGGAGCAGAATGGCCACATTACCGGCAAAGATCACCTGCGCATACGTCACGCCCTCTGCCACCAGCTCTGGCGCGGCCCCCATCAAGGATAGTAAATCACCGGCAAAAAAGGTGGCGATGCCGCCCATCAGCAGGGCCAGCACGATGCCCGTCACGATCAGCTGAAAAGTTATACTTCCGGCCTCCCTATACTTTTTCTCCCCAATCCGCCGCGACACCAGGGCGGTGGCGGCAATGCTGATGCCCATGCCCACGGCATAGATGATCATCAGGATGGACTCGGTTAGCCCCACGATGGCCAGCGCGTTCGCCCCAAGCCTGCCCACATAGAAGATGTCTACGATGGCAAACAAGGATTCCATGAGCATCTCCAGAATCATGGGGATGGCCAGCAGAATGATGCTGTTCCGGATGCCAAGCGTGGTGTAATCCTGCTCCTTGCCCTTTATGGCAGACCAGACGAGCTGCAGAAATTCTCTAAGGTTTGTCATGGAAAGGAGAGGCTACAATCAAGAGCAGTAATTTACTGGCTTTGCCGGCTAAATGTTGGCGGCATTTACGGTTCTTTTCGCTCCAGAAGAAAGTATAAATTGTAAGTACAAGGGCCGGAGTTAGCCTTATCGTTGTTTTATACTTTAGAAGTTACCGCAATCTTCAGCACCACCTTACGTACCACGCGCTCACCGGTAACCATAGCCGCATGCGCATCGTCCGGGAAGAAAATGGTAAAGGAACCGGCAGGCACTTCAAACCAGCTGTTGGTTCGGTCGGGGAAGAAGGCGGCGTCGCGCTCGTCCTGGTAAGGGTCGTTGGGGGCAGCGCATTGCGCCAGGTCCTTCCAGCCCATGCGGTCGGTGCCGGAGATGATGTACTGGATGTCGATATACTTGCGGTGGACTTCCAGCTTGTAAGCCTCTTCCGAAAAGCCCGGCCCGTCGGAGATGATCGCAAACAGGTTGCGGCCTTCTATTTCATGTACTCCGGTTGCCGCTGAGGCTAGGTCTGTGTTGGTCAGGTAATCGAAGGCGCTTTCGAAGAGCGGGTGCAAAGTATAGTAGCGTTGTGCGTTGGCAAGTTTGTCGAGAACCATGGGAGTTTTGGAGTTAGAAAGTTAGACAGATAGAAAGTTAGAGAGTTAGAGAGTTAGAGAGTTAAAAAGTATGCAGTGCTTCGTTTATACTTTGCATCTTTAGTCTTTTGTCATCAAGTCTTTTGTCATAAAACTTGCTAGGAGATAAGGATATCAAAACGAACGAAACAGCGGTTTATACTTGTTATAAAATGCTAATTTTAATTTACCGTCCTGCGCAGGCCGTAAAACGCGGTCACTTGCCCTTTTTTGGCCGTTTTGCCCCGGTCGCTGGCCTGCCCTCCCGGACGGGTTGGGCGGCAAATGTTTCCCTGACGTTTCCCTGAGCCGCCGCGTACAGGCTCAAACTCAGCGCGTCCTGCTGCTGCTGTCCCAGGCGCTTCATGTAAAGCTGCGTGGCCTGCACGTCGGCATGGCCCAGCAGCTCCTGCACGGCCCGGATATCGCCCGTCTGCTGCCATACGTGGTCGGCAAAGGCGTGGCGCTGCATGTGGCTGGTCAGGTGGGGCAGCCCCGCCCTTACAGCCACCCGGCGCAGGGCCGAGTTGATGCGGGCGTTGACACGCTTGTAAAGCGCCTGCCGCAGGCCGTCTTTTGCCGTGGCATCACCGGCCTGCAAGTACGGGAAAATATACGGCCCTTCCTTGGGGTACTGCGCTAAAATCCATTCAATCCCTTCGTGGCGCGGCACAGTCTTGGTTCCTCTTGACCGCTTTCGGGGCTTAAAGCGGATGTGCGTGGCGGTCACGTCCGCCCACTTCAACGTATAGACCTCCGAGACGCGGGCTCCGTTAAGGAAAAACTGCATCAAAAACACGTTGCGGGCGTGGTGCTCCGGCTCCGACAGCCCCTCCAGTTCGCGCAGTCCCATGACTTGCGAGGCCGTGGGGCGCTCCAGGGCAGGGTGCTCCGCTTCCACCGGCGGGAGGTCAAACGGGTTGGGCATGGGCGCAATCCAGCCCTCCAGGATGCCGTGCCGGAAAAAGGTGCGGTACACGGCCAGCGCGTCGTTAATCGTCTGCGTGCCGTACCCGGTGCCTTTGCCCTTTCTCGTGTCGCAGGTACGGAAGAAGTGCACCATTTCGGCTACTGTCGAGGGTGTGAGGCGGGCCGGGTCGTCGGGCCGCTCACCCCAGTAGCGGGAAAAATAGCCGAGCTGGGTGCGGTACACCTCTGCTGAGCCATGCTGGCCCAGCTTCTCCTTGCGGGCAATCCACTCGCGAGCGAAGGCCAGGAACCCGCGCCGCGGCGCTTCCTCCGGCTGGCCGTAGGCATCGCGGATCTGCGTGGCGGTATAAGTGGGGTGCTCGCTCTCGATGTGGCGCAGGCGCTTGAGGGACTTGACCAGCTGCAGGTTCAGGGCCGCGTGGTCAAAGTGACGGGAGGTAACCCAGTTATTTTTGCCTTCCTCGGCATCCTCGTTCCACTCGCTCTTGCGCTTGTCACGGTGATACTTTAAAAAGATGCCGGTCTGCAGGTAACGGGTCTGGCCTGCCTTGCGGATGCGGACGCGCACGGCTGAACGGCCCGCCGCATCCACCTGGTCGGTGCGGATGGTCACTTTGTAAATGGCATTCATAGGGATAAGCGGTAATAGGGTTTAGGTTCTGGCTGTAATGGGCAGAAAGGGCACCTGCCGCTGCTGTTGTTCCAACTGTTGGATGCGCTGGCCTTTCTCCCATAGCTGCGCGTGGCACTCCTGGAGCAGGCCGCTCTTGACACGGAGCTGGTCCAACACAAGGGTAATCTGCTTGACTAGGCTCCTGTTTTGTTTGCGCAGGTGGGTGTTTTCCCTTTTAAGGAACTCATTCTCCTTCAGGATGGCGTTCAGGTCCTTTTCGTTAGCGGGGTGAATGTGGATGTCGCGACCGGCCTGGTTGACATGCTCCATGTCGCGACCGGCAGAAAGAGTCTGCGTGTTTGAGTTTTTCGCGGGCCAGGCAGGGGCTGTTTGTTTCCTAGCACGGTACAGCAGGGCAGACTGCACCGCGAGCGCGGCCACGCCAAGGGCCGCGATGGTTTCAAAAGGGGTAAGCATAAGATAGATGGGTAGCGGTTTAAGTTTGTTTACCCAAGTATATAGATATTTATGATTACCACCAAGGTAATTGGTTTATCCTGCAACGGGTGCTGTAATTGGAGTTTTTGGGGCTTTGTCTAAAAATAATCGGAGGTTATACCAAAAAAACATAGACTTAGCCTAGATTTTTAGGAGGCAAACGGTCAAAAAAAAGAAGGAAATTTAGAAACATTCTACTTAAGCTTTTCCTTTAGCTCTTCTTGATAGAAGGCTAGCAGCTTTAATAACTGCTCCCTTTCGCGCTCTAAGGTCCTAACCTTGTCGCGCTCTTCCTCCAGCTGCCTTGCCAGCTCAGGGGCGATTTCCTTTTTGGCGTCCTTGTCCATAATGGGTGGTTTTCCGATTACCAGGTAGGTAAGTGATACGCCAAATTTAATATACAGGTTGGTAATTACCGAGAGATTTGTATTGCGCACGCCGTCGCGTAGTTCGTTGAAGTGGGTGTCTGAGAAACCGCAGGCAATCGCAAACTCCTTTTGCGAGGTTACTATGCCCCGGTCCTTTAGATGGTCGTACGCCTTGATTAAGCGCACGCTAACGGGGTGCTTCATATGATGGTTTTAGTCCTTACGCCCTTTTAGTAAGGCGATCATATCCTCTTTGTCTTGAAGGCGCTCATTCAGGTGGCCAATTTCCTTATTTAGATGGGTGATTTCCTTTAGCGCAGCCGCCAACTTTTGCTCACAATCTCCACCCCCGGTGGAAATATCCCTTCCGGCCTGGTTTACACCCGACATATCCCGCCCAGCCGATACGCTTTGCCCCTTGGAGTCGCCGCCTTTGATTAATTCATCCAACGATATGTTGAATTTATTAGAAATCAAGACGAGTGATTCCAATGGGATAGGCCTTTCCATATTGGAGTATTTGCTAAAGTTTGACTTGTCAAGATTGAACTGCTCACTGAATACCGTCTTCCCGGCCCGCATTTCTTCGTAGCCATTGTCTTTAAACAAATCCATAACGCGCTGATTAATAGCACATTCGAAAGACGAAATCTTTTTCATAGAAAATATTTTGAAAATATTTGGCAAATGTGTTGATAATAATCGTCCGTTTGACGTACTTTGTCGTATACAAAATCACATAGAACATCAAAGTAAACAAAAGGCGAAATGAACACCAAACAAAATAGCAAAATCAAACTGCCACGGGGCTGGAACAAGAAAATCCAGGGCATGGCAAAGTGTTCTGCCACCACTGTGACAAAGAAGATCCAGGAGGGTGATACGGACCATGATGTGTGGAGGGCTTACAAGCAGCTTCTAGGGGAGGCTTTAACCAAAAAGAAGGCAAAGCAGCACGAGGTAGAAGAGGCCAATAAGCTCAGGGAGCAGCTTGAGGTAGCTTAATTCTAAATACGCAAAATCAAATATTCAGATAATCCTAAAAGCTAGAAATCATGAAAACACTTTTATCCAACCCAGACAAGAAAGCCTACGCCATCATCGCCGCCTATTTCGCGCTGGCCACCCCGATTTCCCATTTCTTAACGCTACTGCCATGACTGTTGCCGTGGTGCCCGCCGAACAGCACGAGGCTTTGCTGAGGCGGGTGGAGAAGTTGGAGCGCCTGTTTGAGGGCTACATCTCCGCAGTAGACGACGAGATTAAGGGCTACAAGGCAGCCGGGGAATATGTGGGATTATCCGAAAGGCAGCTCCGCAGGCTGGTGAAGGCAGGGAAAGTGCCCTGTAGCGCCCACGGCACCCGCGTCACCTTCTCCCGCAAAGACCTCTACGACTACAAGCAAAGCCGCAAGCTGGCTTACTAACAACTAGAAGTTTCACCCTAACGCCCGAGGCCACACCCGCCGCAGGGGCACCCCATAACATGAGAGACATCACCGCATTTGACCAGAGAGTAGAAAAGTTCATCCACCGCCGCACCGCCTGCAACGTGATAGACCAGCCCGGATGGGTCACCTTCACCCGCATCAGGCAAGGCGAAAATGCCCATGCCAGAGAGCTGGCAGCCCGCAGCAGGGCCGGACTTATACCCTGCAGCCCCTGCCGCATTGAGGATGCGGTGCCCGCGCCCGTGAGATGACATAGTTAATCATTCACCCCTAAAACCTTAAAACGATGCTACAAGAGCTTACCAACGAGCAAAAGGCGCAACTGCTGCTGCAAGGGTGCCAGTTCACGATTAAACGCAAGTTCCGACCCCTGCAGCCGAGGATGCTGACCCGCAACAAGGGCAGCTACACGGCAGTGTACGAGTTCTCAGACTTCGGGCAGGAGAAGTTCGAGGGGGAGCTGGAGAAGGTAACCCCGGAGCAGGTGATAATCTCCTACCTCAAGTTCGGAGAGGCCAAAATGCACCACGTGCTTTTGGAAAGCATCGAAATCATCAACTAGTAAACCTGTTAATCCCTAATCCCAATGCAATTACGAAAAGCAACCAGACAAAAAGCCAAGCTCAGAATCGGACTATCCGCCCCTTCCGGCTTCGGCAAAACCTACTCTGCCTTACTACTAGCCTATGGCATCACAGGCGATTGGTCAAAGATTGCCCTGATTGACACCGAGAACGGTTCGGGCGAACTCTACTCCCACTTAGGCGATTACAACGCCCTGCCATTAGAGGCCCCTTACTCCCCTGAGCGCTACATAGAGGCTATCCGGGTATGCGAGAATGCCGGAATGGAGGTAATCATCATTGACAGCATTTCCCACGAGTGGGAGGGTGTTGGCGGCATTCTGGAGCAGGCAGACAGCATAGGCGGCGGCTTCCAGTCCGCTTGGAAACAGCTAACCCCGCGCCATGAGAAGTTTAAGCAGGCAATCATCACCTCCAAGGCACACACCATCACCACTGCCAGAAGAAAGCAGGACTACGTGCTGCAGGAAACCACCAACAGGCAAGGTAAAACAGTGCAGGCCCCTGTAAAAGCCGGATTCAAGGAAGTAACCCGCGAAGGATGGGAGTACGAGCTAACCGTGAACCTGGAAATCATTAACGCCAACCACTACGCCAGAGCTTCCAAAGACCGCACCGGCCTATTTGCTGACCGACCAGAGTTTGTTGTTACGGTGGAGACAGGACAGCAGTTGAAAGAGTGGAGTGAAACTGGCGTGGATGTGTTACAACTGGCCCTGAAGGAGGTAGAAGAATGCACCGATGTGGAATGCACAAAGAAGGTATGGCATAAGTATCCAAACCTGAAAGAAGTGGCAGAATTTAAATCTGCTGTAGCTGAAAAAGGGGAAAGCCTGAAAGCAGAGGTGCAGGAGGGCAAAGTAGTAGAGCAAGAAGAGGCACCAGCAACAGAGCAAGGTATCTCCAACGAGCAAGCAGAGCAGATACTGGAGCTGCTGAAGCACCCGGCACAGGCAGAGGCCACCGTGAAGAAAGTAACCAACAGCCTTTACAGCCTCAGCTTTGAGAAGGCAGCGCAGACAATAGAGGTGCTTCAGAAGAAGATTAACACCTACGAAAAGGCCCAGGCCCATGCCTAAGATTACCGCCTCGATACACAAGCGAAAGGAAGGCTACTGTTACGAGGCACCCTGGATGATAGGAGGCCGGATGGGCAAGAGCTTTATCCTGACCCGCAACGGCTTCCTGCTTCATCTGCCTGTAAAGTATTGCCCGGTGCGGCTGGTAGACGACGATAACGTGGAGGTGGAAGTGCCCCACTGGCTGTACCAAAAGAACCTGAGCTTTTTTAGCTAACACCACCCTTCACCCTTATACCTTTTTATGATGACACTCCAGGACCCGGCTGCAAAAGTCGAGAGAGCAATTGATGCCTATTTGCAAGAAGTGAAAGCCATGACCGGCTTATCCTTCCAGGACAGACCGATGCAGAAAGCGAATCCTTACGCTATCATCGAAGAACTGGAAGTAATCCTGACGGACATGAAGCAGGCCGTAGCAGCGCACGAGGCTTCCACCTTCAAGCGACTAGAGCATGAAGCCACCGTGATGCTAACCCGCGCCAACATCGAAAGCATAGACTTAGAAACAATGGATTTAATCGAACCAGCAAGAATACTGCGATGAAACAACCAACCATTACACCTGAGAAGCTGCAGGACTTCATCGACAGCGAGGGCGTCACCTTTGCCCAAACCGACACGGCAGACACGCTGAACCGGGGGAAAACGCTGGACGTGTGCCTGAACGGGACCCTTGTCGTCTGCCACGGCTGCAGGGTCGTCTACCGGGGCACCGATGCCATCGAAGCGGTTGCCGCCTACAACAACTTACTGTAGTAAAATAAAGCCTCCTAACAGGGGGTGTACGAGCCAAAAAGCATAAAAAAACCAAGTTTCACCCTTACCTCACCCGAGATGAAAAAACCGAAAAACCCCGCGCTGCTGCTCATTGTGTTGGGCTGTTTTGCGCTCCTGCTTACGCAGCTTTCCAACAACGCCCTGGTGATAGTGCTGGGGCTGGTAGTAACAGCCATTGCCTGGGGCGCTGGCTTCTGCTACTGGGGCTACCCTTTGCCCAAGTGCATCCTGAAAGACCCGGTAACAGGCGAGGAAGGGGAGGGGTTACATGCCCGCGATTTAGCCCGCTACTTGGTGGCAAGAGCCTGGAACGCAGCCAAAACACCCTTAGCCGCCCTGCTCTACATCGCCTTTATACTCATCCTGATTTACATGTAAGTGTAGCAGGATAATCATCCAGCCGCCGCCCTGGATTATAAGGAGTGGCAAAAGAGAAATAAGTGTAATGCAATAACCTAATATTCAAATCAGCACATGGAAAAGACATCTAAGATGTACAGAGATATGGCTAACAAGTTTAACCAGTTAGCCTATGAAGCCGAAGAAATTGAAAAGATACATCCACTCTGGAAGGCTCAGGCGGAGGATGTGAAGTCAGTTCTTGAAGAAATGCGGCGAGTTGCAACGCTCGAATCAGCGCACTTTTCAAAAATATCCCCCGATGATAAGTACCCTACCAACGAAAAGGAGGCAGACGCTTTCATCAAAGCCAGAATAGATCTCTGGTTTAAAACTTGGATTGTAGGTCCAATTGACTGCCTTCTGAAAGATGGCAGATGGGGTTAAGTCTAATGTATCAATCAACCTAATGAATTTATGAAGTATAAATACACCCTCTGGCAACTCAACCTCGAAACCGACAAGCGGGAGCCAATCGCTGTAAAGTACAGCATCAATGCGATGTACCAGCACTTGCAGGAGCACCATCCGGACGCAGGCATTTCGCTAGGCTCCTTCCGCTATCATGTGAGCAACTGCACGCACTTCTATTTTGGCAAGTGGTTCAGACGGAACAACACAATGTGCTACCCACTGTCGATAACGAGAATACCACAACCCAAGGCAACAGAGCAAGAAAAGTGTGAGAACCCAAAATGCAAGTTTGAGGCACCAAAAGACCCTAAAAGCCCTTTTGGGTATTGCACCCAATGCTGCGAAAAAGTGAGGTCAGTACTGGACAAACTTTAACATACTGATAAAATGAACATCAAAGACAATTATATCCAGACGTACGCTGGACACAGATTTCACCCGTTCGACAAGACACGACAGGAAATCTGCATACAGGACATTTCGCAGGCGCTGAGCAATATCTGCCGATTCACGGGCCATACTAAAGAGTTTTACAGCGTGGCGCAACACTCCGTGCTCTGCTCGCTGAAGGCCTCCCCGGATGCTGCGCTGTACGCGCTGCTGCATGATGCAAGTGAGGCTTATCTGGGAGATATAACCCGCCCTATCAAGATAACACCGCACATGGAGTTCTACTTAGCGGCAGAGGCGGGCATTCAGTGGCACATCAATAAGCGTTTCGGTCTGCACCCAGGGTGGGCGCCGCCTCAAATCGCTGCTGAGGTAAAGGAGATAGACAACCGCATGCTCTTTACTGAAAAACGTGACTTGCTGCCACACAACCTGAACTGGGGGTATGAGATGGAGCCCTATCCTGAAGTTATTGAACCGCTGCCGCCAAAGGATGCGAAGCTGCTGTTTCTAAAGCGATTTGCGGAATTGTATAATCCTGTAACCACAGACAACTAAACCATGCCAGAATCTAAAAAAATTGAGTTCGATGGAATTGAGCTTTACCGGTTAGCGGATAGCCTACTGACAAGCATCAATATCGACAAAAGGCACCTTGCCACATGGAAAGAATATCAAAGCAAGGCCGACACTCATTTCAAGCCAGGGGAGATTACTTCTTCAATAAACCTATACACCAGGTTAGTTAATGAGAACATAACTCTCCGGCACAAAATCCTAATCAATTATGCCAAGAGGCAGACCCAAGAAAGCAGCGCCTGTTTTGCTATCCTATGTGGTAGATATTAAGGCGCAGACGCTTGCCCATAAGCAGCAGGTCCGGACTGTTGAGGACTTGGAAATCCTCTGTGCAATGCTGGACAAAATCAAAAAAGACGCTGCCAGCGTGGTGGCTGAGAACAACAAAAGAACCTAATACTTTTAGCGATAAGCCATGACACAGACCGCAAAACCCAACCCGCGCTACAAGGAGCAGACTGCCCGCGACCTCTTGGAACAGCGCAAGCGCGAGCCGCAAATCCGCATGATGTACGCCGCCAAGCTGGCCGGTATGCCCAACGAGAAAAGGGAAGAGAAGATTCCCCGCGAGTTCATCGGCAAAGCCTTCACGGCAGACTACGAAGTGGTGATAAGCGCCCTGATTAGCTAAACGATTGCAATGAACCTTTAACCATCTAATCCCATGATTTCACAAGTATCCATAAATGACAGGCTAAAAATTAGCGAGGCACAGCTTCAGGAGTTGAGAGCATTCTGCCCCGAGGCCCGGTTCAAAACGCCAAAAGACTACTACGCTTGGGGTGCGCCTGATGAAGAGAAGGCTGCCAAGCAAGAGGAAGAATACAGGAATGATTGTGAAGGCGATTTAAAGCCCTTAAAAGAGTGCGTGTTCCTGGCTAACATCAGCGTCTTGTTTGCCCGTTGCCCCTTCATTCACGGGGTGCAGGTAAAGCAGGTGATACCCTTCACAGAAGAGCGAACGGGTGGTTCTGTTGCAGATTTCGCAGCCCTGCTAACTCGGTTTGAGGAAACCGCCAAAAAGATAAAGGATGCCGAGCGGCTTTTTAACGAGAAGTGCCAGGTGCATATCGGAGGCAACATGCTCCTAAATATTAACGAGCTGATGCTGAAAGAAGATTCCTGCACGGATGCCCTACAGTCCGAGCTTAACAACGGCTGGCGCATTATCTCCGTGTGTGTGCAGCCTGATGGCAGAAGGCCCGACTACGTGCTGGGGCGCTACAACCCCACGAAAGATGCCAGCGAAAGCGAAGCCCTTAGATAGCAATTAAATCAAATCCATAACCCTCTAACAACCTTTTTATGAATGCGCAAATGACCAATGCCAAACTCCTGTTCGCAGCCCTTGCCGTCCTGCTCTTAGGGGCTGTGAGCTGCAACCCTAAAATGGTGCAATGCCCGGCCTACTCCCACCAGCCAGCTTCAAAGTCCTTAGACCGCAAGGTATGGGGCTCCGACGAGGCTCCAAGAGAGGTACGCAACAAGACTGCCCACTACCGCTACAAGGGGCAGCGCAGCCAGTTAGCGGACTTCTTTAGCCGCAGGTAATGATGCTCAGGAAAGGGGAGCGGATTGTGGACGAGGCCAAGTTTGTAGCCGCCAACACCAGCCGCTCCCAACACTGCAAAGGCAGGGCGAAAGAAGCCTATCAGGAGAACCTGGACAGGTATTACGAACTGAAAAAGAAGCAAGAGAAATGAAAGACCTAACACAAATACCTTTTACAGCAGCCAACTTCCACTTGCTAGAGAATCCACATATCCCGTATTGGCTGTGGGAAGACTGTGCCGAGATATACGGACAGGAGGAACTGGCAAAGATGAAAGCTGAACACGCAGAGGCCGAGAGTAAGCTTCTGTTCAGCGGCATCCATATCTCCTACGAGTCTTGTGACTGTGGTGACGGCTATGGCTGCTCACACGGAAGCTGGCCTTACGAGATGACCATCAAAGGCAATGAAGGCTATGAAATACTTTTTGAGGAGGACGGCATTTACTTCCGCAAAGGGAATCGGTGGATTACCTACAGCGATTTAAACGGGCTTACGATGGCAGACTTCGTGAGAGCCTGTGAGTACGTGGGCATCACATTAACACCTGCCAATAACATTGCTGACACCTTCACCGGCACCGAAAACTTCGCATAACCCCCTAAGCCAGAACCATGACAAAGTATATCCAAATAACCAAAGCCTCTTACGCCAATGCTTGGTATAAGAACAGAATAGGCATGTTGTACCCTGTGGTAGAGTCCACTGATACGCATTATCAAATTGATTTGCCTTACTCTAAAGTTCATATCTATAAATCCGACTGTGAAGAAGTAGCCCTGCCCACTATAACAGAGCAGCCAGTTTGCTTGGATGGGGACATGGGGCACCTGCACACCAACAAGGCGCTTCGTGATTTAGCCCATCAGGTAGCCCAGGAATATAAAGCCAGTACAGGCGGCAACTACTGGGAGTTTAAAGAGGTGTTCTGGAATGGCTGCAAAGCGATGGAGCAAGTAGGGAAGCCTAACCCCGCCGGCGCTCACCTTATCACCACAGCCCAGGCCGACACCCTTGTTCAGGCAGTGAAGATACTGGAGATGCGGGGGGAGCACAGCATGGCCGCTATGCTGCGCAAAGACTTCCCTGCTGTGTTTGCCCCTGCCAAGACCTACAGAGTAGGGCAGCGGTTCGCAAAAGAAAATGAAGTGTACATGATGTGCCGAACGGGGGTGAATCAAGTGTGTCTTATCTGCCTAGAAGATGGGATCTACTACAACAACCCGCTCGATGTAACAGATGACACCAATATCACACAGCACGAATTTAATCTAGTGGCAGGGGGCAATGGAGAGCGGTTCACCCTCTTACCCGACACCACCGCCCTCGAAGAGTTCAACGACTACGACAACTTCCTGCCCAACGCCCTGAAAGGAGGCCGCGATGTTTGAGCTGACAGACGAACAGGCAAGGGCGCTGGCAGAGCAGGAATGGGACTACCAGCTACCCCCTAAGCCAAAGAAGAATCCGAAGCGCGAGGTATTTGAGCAGCCGACACAGGAGCGCAAGGTATACTTCCAACGACCGGCAAAAGACGGCCTGATGCGCTACAGCCCCAGGCGCTACCGGTTCAGGATATATGGTCAAAAACTGACACCTAAAAGAGAGAAGTGATATGAACAAGACAGCCTTAAACCGAATCGCCAGAAACAACGCGAAGGTGGCTAAAAACAAAAAAGTGACCCATTGCTATATCTCTAAGGGGTCTTATTACCGCCCTAACTACTGTGGCTATACCGATTACACCACTAGAGCTGGTGTATACACGAAAGAAGAAGCGCTTAAATGCGCAGCGAATTGCAGCGAACTAACCTTGGTGCCCATTGATATAGCAAAGCATAACCAGCGCATAATGGCGGAAATCAAAGATTTATCAACTCGCATTATAACCTAACCAACCATGACACAGCAAGAACAGACCGAACTCCACCGCCTGCTGGCGCAACTGGCAGACAGCGACTTCTACGCCTACGGGCAGGCCCTGCAAGACCACGACGCCTTCAAGCGTCTACAGGCTATGGCCACCGCGCCCCGCTACCCCGAAGGCAACGAGCACCACATCCGGGCTATTGGCTGGCAGGAGCTGGTGAGCATGGCCGACTTTGCCGAACGCTACCGGCTCAAAGAGGTAGTGCAAACCATTCACGCCGAAATGCAACGCCGCCTGCTCAAGCTGGTCCCGGAAGGGGAGGCCGTAACAGGGGATGTAGGAGCTGAAAGCAGGGAGAGTTGAGGTGGGGAGGGAGGATGGGGAGACTAGCCTTTGTGCGGAACGCTAACCGTCCCTTTCTCTTTCAGTTCAACCAAAAGCAGCCGGACATATTCAGCCAGCTTCCTTTTGTCGTTGTCAGCAAGGTCCTGATAAAATTTTCTGGTGTCCGGATCGACACGCAAGGAGATAGGCTTGGTATACTCAGTTGTCATAGTTATAGCAGTTTCTCAAAGATATAAAATGCCTCTCAAAAAAACAATAAGATTCTCATTGCATCTTACAGATGCTTTGTGTAAATTAGCAACATGATTACACACTAACCCATTCAGTATGAATCTGCTCCCATATCAAAAATAGCTATTCACCCATAAAATAATATTAATAGCCATGAAATTACCTGCTATACAGTTTTATCCGGCAGACTGGCGCAAAGACCCAGGCATACAGGCCCTAAGTTTTGAGGAGCGCGGCGTGTGGCTGGAGCTGCTTTTCCTCATGCACGAATCAGACAGGAGGGGGCGGCTTCTGCTGGCTGGCAAACCCATCAGCGAGGAAAGATTAGCAAACATCCTGCATATAGATAAGCAAAAGATAAGCACCATGATAAGCACATTTTTAGAGCTTGGTGTAGCAAGCTTATGTGAAGAGACAGGAGCCCTGATGAACCGGCGAATGGTGCGCGATGAGGAGCTTATCAGCAAACGGCGTGAAGCTGGCAAAAAAGGGGGTAATCCTGACTTTAAAAAGGGCGAATCCAACCCGTATTACAATAAAGATAAGCAAGACGACAACCAGGAAGATAACCCGGTAAGCAATCAAGAGGATAAGCAGGGAGATAACCAAGAAGATAAGCAAACGGATAAGCAAAAGATAACCCCTTCATCTTCATCTTCAGCTTCGACTAATAAAGATAAATACCAGGCTAAAGCCTGTGAGACTTGGTTTATCAAGAAGTTTAATGAAATCACCGGGAAAGAGCACCGCGTCCTTCCTAAAAAAGTCAAAGCAGCCCTAAAAGCCCGCATTACAGAGGATGGCTATACCAGCGCTATGTTCATTCAGGCGATTCAAAACTGTATGGCCGACGAGTACCACCGCGAAACCGGGTTGAAACACCTCACCCCTGAGTTTATTACCCGGGCCGACAAGCTGGAGAAGTACCTGCACCAGGGCAGCGGGCAGTCGATGTCCATTAAGCCTAAGACCATTTCCTCTGTAGAGGAACAGCTTGATTATTTCGGGGGAGTTTAACCATTAAATTTTTACAGCTATGATACAGCCGAACTATTGGGATTTACCGGAAGAGTTGGAGAACGAGCGCAAGCTGTCCTATGAGCTTTTTAGTACGCTCTACAATGAGAAAGTGGAGCGGATACAGCGAAACTACAGCCGGGATCTGACCGAAGCGCAGTTTGCACTAAACAAGAAAGATGAGGAGCTGCTGCTGGCCACCGAGGAGTTTTTAAACGTCCTGCTGCTGCAAATAGACAGGCTCTGCCGGATGAACGCCGGACTGAATAAAAACCTGATGGAATCTGTGCAGGACGTGGACAGGCTGATTGAGGGGGGCGTGTTCAAGAACCGCCTGGAGATGCTAGTGGCGAAGTTAAAGCATAGCGCGGCGGTCCATGAAGGTGCTTAATCTATCCGAGAAGCTACGGCAGTTTGACCCAGCCAAGCCCGAAAGCGACACCAACAACACCTTGCCAGACAAAGTGCAATTGAAAGAAATGGTGCGGCGGGCGGGAGATATGGCCGAAAAGATGAAACAGCAGTTCAAACATGGCAAAAGCAGGGGTAAAACGACACGGCTGCCTGAATTGGATCCTCATTTTACCTGGAAACAGGGCTTTTTATATGCTATTACAGGCTACCCGCAGAACGGCAAAAGTGAGATGACAAACTTCCTAGCCTTGCTCAAAGCAAAGTTCGACGGGTGGAAAGTGCTGATGTATTCGCCCGAAAGCTCTCCGATTGACGAACTGTATGATCAATTGGCGCACACGCTGGTAGGGCAAAGCACGGACCCGAAGTTTAAGAACCAGATGAGCATGCGGGATTATGAAACGGCTATTGACTTTCTGCATCACCATTTCTATGTGATTGATGATGACTTGCTGGAAGATCACAATATCCTGCCAACGCCCTATAATCTGAGGCAGATTGCTATGGATTTGCATGCAGACAGCAAATTCGAGCTACTGATTAAAGACCCTTGGAATACGCTCGTGCATGACTTGTCCATTCGGGATGATAAGTACCTGCAAGATGAGCTGAGGCAGGAAAAGCGAATCGCTACCAAGCTGCAGATTCACAACGTGATTCTGGTGCATCCGAGGGGCGGCATTGAGAAGGGGAAAGACGGCTCACTGCCAGTGCCTACGGATGACCATATCGCCAACGGGGCCATGTGGCGCAACAAGTGCGATGTGATTGCCAGCGTGCACCGCCCGAACTACCATCTGGACCGAACCGACCGGGCGGCGCTCTTTGCCTCGCATAAAATTAAGAAGCAGCCACTGGTAGGTATCCCGGGAGAGATACACATGCTCTTTAACCCGCGTGAAAACAGGTATTATATCAATGGGCGCTGCCCGCTGGTGACACCAGGGGAGCAGCCGCCAACGCTTTATCAGGAACTAAGCCAGTTCCCGGCTAGCACCTTTGAAACAGAATCCACTAAACCAATTGATGCACCATTTTAACATAAACTATCATGCAACTATCTACCAAACAGCAACTCTTCCTGGACATGGCACTGGAGGGCAAAAACATCTTCCTCAAAGGGAAGGCAGGCACCGGGAAAAGCACCATCACGAAAATAGCTATAAAAGCCCTGGAAGAGGCAGGCCGAAAAGTGGTAGCCATTGCGCCTACAGGCGTAGCGGCCAACAACATCGGAGGGCAGACCATCCATTCCATGTTCAGGCTGAATCCCTACGGCGTGCTTGACTTTGAAAGCTGCAATGAGGTGTCCGGCGAAAAGAAGCGGCTGCTAAAAAACATTGACACCATTTTTATTGATGAAGTATCCATGTTAAGGCCGGATATTCTGGACGGTATCAACTGGACGCTGCTGAAGAATGGCTGCAAAGGACTGGAGCACTACCAGGTGATATTTGTGGGAGACATGAAGCAGTTGCCGCCCATCATCAACGACAACACCAGGGCGGTCCTTTATCAGAACTACGAAGGGGACCGGGTGTTTGACGCGCAGATTTACCCGCTGCTAAATGTCACAGTCGTAGAGCTGGATGAGATACTGAGGCAGTCTGACACCGACTTTATCGACGCACTGAACCTGTGCCGCGAGGGACTGAAAGCACCGTACTTCCGGCAGTTCCTCGGTTCGGCTCCTAATGGCGGCATTGTGCTGGCCCCGCACAACGCCACCGTGGCAGCTTACAACAAGGCCGGGTTAGCAGCTATCAATAGCGAGCTGATAGAGTTTGAGGCGAAGATACAAGGCAACCTGAAAGCGGATGACTTTAACCTGGAATCTCACATTCAGGTGAAGCACGGTGCTAAAATCATGTACCTGGTAAACAGCAAAACAGCCCCTTTGGTGAATGGTACGCTCGGAGAGTTTATAGTGAAGGATAAAAAGTACTTCATCCGGGCTGAAGGGATAGACTATGCGTTAGAGCCGGTATTCTTTACCAAAAAGGAATATGTTTTCAGCAGAGAAGAAAACAGGCTAAAACTGCAGGAGGTGGGCTCTATTGAGCAGATGCCCTTCAAATTAGCCTATGCACTTTCTATCCACAAAAGCCAGGGCTTGACCTTCGACGAAGTAACGATAGACCTGCGAAAGCCCTGTTTCCAGGAAGGGCAGCTTTATGTGGCGCTTTCCAGAGTGAGAACCCCTGAAGGGCTACGGATACTGGCCTAAACGCCATGCAAAGCAACGAGCACGACTTTTCAAGCCTCCCGCCGGAGTACATTGCCCTGGCCGTGGAATGGCAGCAGGCGACACCCGAACGCCGGGCACAGATTGAGCAAGAGCAGCGGCAGATGCTCCAGCCAAAGGCAAGTAAGCCGGTAGTAAAGCCCTATTCTCCCGAATGGGTAAAGGGTATCGTGAAGCACGAGGGGTACACGGCAGAGGATTACCGCCGCTTTCAGGAAGAGCTAAAGCGCCGGAAGAAAACCGGCCTGGTGCAAATGATGCAGCAACTATTGAAACAGAAATTTAACCGATAAGAGATGAAAGAAGCCTTACCCGAGCCCGAAAAGGCACAGATAATCGGAGAGCCGATGGGTGCTCGATACTTCAGCCTGTACAACAACGGAGACTTAAGCGTCCCAGTAGCCGCAAATTGCCCGATTGAGAACCTGGAAAGAGCAAAAAGCATTTATGGCGAAAATTTTACAATCAGACTGCATATCACCAAAGAAACATACCCATGACCCAACTAGGTTTATTCGACAATGACGGCTACACGCACTTCCACGCCAGAACAGGCCACCGGATGAAGGTTATCCGAGAGAACGAGCTGGTAGCCACCTGCTACAGCGAAGTGCCGCAGGTGTACAAGCTGGTGGGGAAGATTAGAGTAAGCCACACGCAGATATGCCTTAAAAGGAACCTGATAAAAATTTAGCCATGAAAGACAAAAGCACGATGCACGTCTCCGAGTTCAACCGGCTAAAGCCCAAAGCCAAGGCAAAGGCAGCGCCCGAAAAGAAGGTGCAGTCGGCAAAGGAACTGATGAACATCACCACCACGGAGCTAGGCCACCTGATAGACCAGACGCTGCTGAAAGTACCGCAGTACGTGGAATACAGGCCCGAGAAGATTCACTGCTTAGTGAACGGGATGGAAGTAGAAATCACCTTTAAAGTCAAGAAGCCATGAGTCATTTTGAATCAGAAGCCGATTATCAAGCCTACTGCCAGGCAGAGGCCGAAGCACAGGCGCAAGCCGAATACGAAGCAGGCGAATACGAGTACCTGCAAGCAATGCTCGATGCCAAAGAATATTACCCGTGGGCGCTGCACATCTGTTGGAAAATACTTGAGAAACCACACCCCGAAGCTGCCAAGTACCTGATGGACGCACACAGGAAATATCAGGAAATGCACGAGAAGGAAGCCGAGCGCCTAAAGCGGGAAAGTGAGAAACCATCGGAACCTGATGATTTGCCATTTTAAGCCCTTTTAAGCGCACCACCTTTCCAGGCGCACAAGTACCCGAAAGTTTCCAGCGCGTTCAATGGCGCTATCCCAATTCAAGCGAGAAGATAATTTAAACCGATAACACCCATGAGCCACAGCGTAACCAAAATTCTCATCCTGGTAGAACTCGAAGATGGCACCGTTCGGCAGGTGCTCGCCAGCAAAGAGCAAAAAGAACTAGCCCTGCACTTTCTCAAAGCCGAAACCGGCGCACTCCGGGTAACCGAGGAAGTAGAGCCCTTTGAATTAACGTTTAAAAAGTAACACCCCATGAGCAACTTCAACCCCAACACCCTCAAGCCCGGCGATGCGGTCAGAACCGACAGAGGCCAGGCCACTTACCTCGAATACCGGCAAGGCATGTTCCGCAACCGCTGCCACCGCGTCCAGCTCCAGAGCGGCGAAACGAGATGGTACACCACCCTGCAGTTGCAGCAATACAACCGGGAGGAGGCGACAGTATGAGTAAGGCCAAAGAGATAGCCCAATGGGTAATCGACAACCGATACCCTAAAAGCGAAAAGGAGAAACTATCAGATACAGAGTTGTTTAATGAACTGGTAGATAAGATTGAAGCCGCGCAGTTAGCCACACTAGAAAAAGCAGCAGAGAATGCCAAGCAATTAACAATTGAAGGCGAAATGACCGAACGGCAGGTAATTGACAAAGCATCCATCACCAGCAAAGACAATCTGATATGAAAGTCCTCTTAACCAACCCCGGCCTGCTGTATGTGGCAGGCGCTATCCTGACCTTTGCCATCATCGCTTTAAGCACGCGCGACTGGCAGTATCTGCGGCAAGAGATTTACCCCCTGCTGCTGGTGGTGCTCACCTGGCCCGGCTTCTGGCTGCTGTATGCTGTCTACCTGCTGTGCATCCTGGGGGACTGGGTAATAGCAGGGCTTAAAAGAGCCATGCGTATCAAGCCCCGGCAACTGTTTTGCCGCCATGATTTCGAGTTTGCCTACTGGATACCGGAAGAGCACCTGCACGTACACCGATGCCACAAATGCGGCAAGACCCGAGGCTATGAGCTGCTGGAGGATGGTAGTGAAGGCAAGCTGTTGTTTTAGCCGTGGCAGAAATAAGCCAACCCGCACCCCGAAAAGTGCAGGGGAATGAATAGGAATAACAACGGACGTTCTGATACTTAAACCAAGAAACACCCACCTTTCAAATCTTAGCAGCATGAAAGCCTTTTACATGATTTACCTCGAAGGTATGAACGCGCCCACCTTCAAGCACGCCACTTTTGAAAGCGCTGAACAGGAAGCCGAACGCCTCACTTTGCAGACTGGCTATAAAGCCTATATCCTGAAAGCCATTGCCACTGTGGAGCAAGTAAAGTTCAGCAAGCAGTTCTTAGAGCAAGACCCGCAACAGCATGAACAGTTTAAAGACGATTTGCCCTTTTGAGCCGCAAGGTTAAATTCTCCTAACACAGGCTATACGAGTTTATCGAATTTTCCGTATATTAGCCGAATAGGGATTAATGGTTTACCGCCAGCCGGGCAAGACGTTCGGCTGGCTTTACCTGTTCAACACCACATGCAAGCACCTTCCATCACGATTGTATCCAAGCCCATCGCTGCCTTAATCGAGGCCGAGTACAACCCGCGCACCATCACCGACCGCCAGTTTGACCAGCTAAAGGATAGCCTTAAACGCTTCGGCTTTGTGGACCCGGTATTGGTGAACATGCACCCGGACCGCGAGCACATCATCATCGGCGGGCACATGCGCACCAAAGCAGCAGAGGCACTGGGCTATACTGAAGTGCCCTGCGTGGAACTCAGCCTTACCCTGGAGCAGGAGAAGGAACTGAACATCCGTTTAAACAAGTCCGGGGGTTCGTTTGACTTCGACATGCTGGCCAACTACTTTGAGAAAGACGACCTGAAGGAATGGGGTTTTGAGGATTGGGAGTTTGGCGAAACGGAGGATGTAACCGAACTGGAGCCTGCCGAAGAAGGGGAGGTGAACCTGGACCCGCCCAAAGAGCCGATAACGGTGCTGGGGGATTTGTATGAACTGAACGGGCATAGAGTGCTGTGTGGTGATAGCACGGATTCTGATATTTGGGGGAAGCTGGATATATCTAGCCCATCCATGACATTTACTAGTCCTCCTTATGGAGTTGGCGATAATGCTAAACTACGAGACCATTATGAACCAGGGAAAGAGGACAGAAAGTCACTTTATGCTACACATGAAGACAACCCAGACACATGGAGCGAATTAATGCTGGATTGGACGGCAATGGCTGTCTCACATACAGATGTGGTAGTGTGCAATGTGCAAATGTTAGCAAACAATAAACGCACCTTAGTGGATTGGATTTCTGAATACCAAAGCCATCTAATAGATATTGCAGTATGGGACAAAGGGCATGGAGCGCCGCAAATGCAGTCTGGCGTTCTAACAAATGCCTTTGAGTGGATGATATTATTGTCGGGTTCAGAAAATGCAAGCCGTAAGATACCATTGGCAAATTTCCACGGCACAATATCCAATATTGTGAGAGTTTCACCACATGGGAAGAATGAATTTGCAAGTGTGCATCGTGCCGTATATCCGATTGAATTGGTGGAGTGGGGTATAATATTATGTGATGAAGCTAAAACAATAGTAGACCCATTTGGTGGTACCGGCACAACGCTAATAGCGGCTGAAAAACACGGTAAAGCTGCAAGGTTGATAGAACTAGACCCGCTTTATACAGATGTGATCATTCGCCGCTGGGTCAAATACATGCAGGACAACAATCGCCCCTATACCGTTAAGCGCAACGGGGAGCAACTTTCTGCACAAGAAATAGATAATTACTTCGCCAATTAAGCTATACATAAGCAGTTAGACAATCCAATGGCAGCAGTACGCAAGAAACACGAGCAGGAGCGGGACCGCAACATAGTAGCCGAATACTATGTGAAGGGCTATTCCACGCGGGCCATTGCGCAGATTATCGCAGACAAGGTGGGGGGAGGGTACACGCTCAACCATAACACCGTGTCTAACGATGTGAAGTATTTGCTTAAACAGTGGCAGAATGAGCGCATCAACGACATCAACGAGCAGAAGGTACTCGAACTCTCCAAGCTCGACAAACTGGAGCAGACCTACTGGCAGGCATGGGAGAAATCCATCGAAGACCATAAAAAGAGCAGCAAGAAGCTAAAGGGCAAAGGCGACAAGCCGGACTACAAGGAAATGACGGAAACCGAGGTGGTGGCCTATGGCAACCCGGCTTACCTGGCCGGCATTGAACGGTGCATAGACAAACGCTGCAAGATACTCGGTATAGATGCCCCGCAGAAGCATGATATTACCACCGGGGGCAAGCCGTTCCAGGGTTTTAACTTTTTACCAGATGCCCAGCCCAACCCCTAAGCAGCTGGAAGCCTACGGCAAGCTAAAGGACAGCCAGATAAAAACGCTCGTCTACGGCGGGGCGGCAGGCGGGGGCAAATCCTGGCTGGGCTGTGAATGGCTCCTGCAGTGCTGCCACTACATTCCCGGCTCCCGCTGGTTCATTGGCCGGGAGGAGCTGAAGCGCATCCGGCAGTCCACCGTTATCACCTTCTACAAAGTTGCCAAATCCCACGGCTTCACTGATTTCTTTCTCAACGGGCAGGATAACTTTATCGGCTTTGGCAACGGTAGCCGGATAGACTTGCTGGACCTGCGCTACATGCCCTCAGACCCTTTGTATGAGCGCTTCGGCTCGCTGGAGTACACCGGGGGGTGGATAGAGGAAGGCGGGGAGGTGGACTTTGGAGCCTATGACACGCTTAAAACCCGTATCGGCAGGCATCTGAATGCAGAGTTGAACCTGAAGCCTATTCTGCTGGTAACCTGCAACCCGAAAAAGAACTGGCTCTACACCGAAATATACCGCCCCTTTAAGGAGGGGAAGCTGCCCGAGCAAGTCGCCTTTATACAGGCGTATGTGCAGGACAACCCCTATATCACGCGGGACTACATTGAGCAGTTGGAGAACACCAAGGATAAGGCCAAAAAAGAGCGCCTGCTGTTCGGTAACTGGGAATATGATGATGACCCGGCAGCCCTGTGCGAGTACGATAAAATCACGGACCTGTTCAGCAACGACTTTGACACCCTGAAAGGTCAGAAGTATATCACGGCAGACGTGGCCCGCCTGGGAAGCGATAAAATCTGTATCGGTCTTTGGGATGGCTGGCGCGTAAAGGTGAAGACCTTTGAGAAGCTGCGCATCACCGAATCCTATGAGTATATCAAGCGCCTGCAGCAAGAAAACCAGGTGCCCCTTTCCCATGTGATTTGTGATGAGGACGGGGTGGGCGGTGGCCTGGTGGACATGCTCGGCTGCAAGGGTTTTATCAACAACTCCCGCGCCCTGCCTAACCCGAATGCGGCAGGCAACGAGCCGGAGAACTATGAGAACCTGCAGGCACAGTGTGCCTTCAGGCTGGCCGAGCGCATCAACTCAAACGGCTTATTCATAGAGAATGCCAGCCCGAAAGAGCAGGAAGAAATCACTGAAGAACTGGAAGTGCTCAAGCAGAAGCATGTGGACCGGGACGGCAAAAAGGGCATTGTGGGGAAGGAGGACGTGAAGAAGCTGATAGGCCGATCCCCGGATTACCGCGACATGCTGCTGATGCGGGAATGGTTCGCTCTGCAAAAAGAACGGGCAATGGACTTCGGCTGGTAACACCGGATACACGTAAAGCAAATAATTTCGTAACTTAGCCTAAACGCTATATAGATGGGACTTCTCGATTCATTCTTCTCCGGCACGATTCAGAAACAGGTCAACGCCGAACTGAGCCGCTACAACCTGCAGGCGTTCCGCTTCCTGGCGGACGGCCAGCCCATTTACCTCGACGCCAAGGCCGAGAGCTACATCACCGAGGGCTACACGGCCATTGGCGCGGTGTACGAGTGCGTAAACCTGATTCTAAAGAAGATTGCCTCCAGCCCGCCCATCATCTACGAAATCAAGGACGAGGCTAAGCGGCAGAAGTGGCACAACCTCTCCAAGTCCGACAGCATCGAGCAAAAGGCGCTGGCCCTGCAGCTCAAAGCGCAGGCCGTGGAGGAGGTGAGCCCGAAGGAGATACAGGAACTGCTTAACAAGCCCAACCCCCTGCAAGGCTACAAGGACTACATTAGGCAACTGGCAGGTTTCTATTTGCTCACAGGGGAAACAATGGCTTACAACGTGGGGCCGCTGGGGCAAAAGGATAAGATAGTGCATTCCTGGCCACTGCCTACCCACCTGGTAGACGTGATTTCGGGCGGCATGTTCGAGCCCATCAAAGAGTACATCTTCAAGTTCAGCACCGATAAAACCTACGCCTTCCCGGCTTCCGACGTGGCCCGCATCCGTATGTTTAACCCGCTCTTCGATGTGCAGGGCTCGCAGCTTCGGGGCATGTCGCCTTTGCGGGCCTACCTCAAGAAGCTGGCCCGCGCCAAGGCGGGGGATAAGGAGGTACTGAAGCAACTGCAGAACGGCGGGGCCTTTGGTATCCTCTCCCCGAAGAACGCGCAGGACACGCTCACACCGGCCCAAAAGGATGCCTTAAAGCAACGCCTGATAGATGCCAAGAACGCCAAAGACGACCTTGCCCGTATCTTCCCGGCCACCGTGGCGATGGACTGGCAGCAGATAGCCCTCAGTATTGCCGACCAGAAGCTGCTGGAACTCCTGCAGGCCACTGATGAGGACATATACCGCGCCTACGGTATTCCGCTGGTGTACCGCAGTACTGATGCCTCTACATTGAACAACGAGCAGCACGCTTCCCGCAAGCTCATTTACGATGCCGTGCAGCCCATTGCCGACGACCTCTCCGAGCTGCTGACTAAAATCATGTGCGAGCCGGTGAACAAGCGCCTGGGCAAGAAATACTACATCGAGCTGGATACCTCTTCTTTGCCGGAGATGCAGAACGACATGAAGGCTATTTCAGAATGGCTGGAAAAGTCCCATGAGCTGACCATGAACGAAAAGCGCGAGGTGAAAGGCTGGGGCAGGCTGGAGGCCGAGAACATGGACATCCCCTTAGTGCCCAAGAACCTGACCCGCGTGGATATGGTGCATCTGACCGATGATGCCTTTACCCAGGGCGTAGCGCAGGAAACACAACAGTAGCCACTAACACACAAGCGATATGGCAACAGCGGAGAAAAAGTTTATTGTTCAGGTTGGCAGCAACCAAAGTAGTATCTCAAGCATAGAGGTGCCATCGGAGTTTCTGGATAAAGATGGGCTGCTGCGGTTGGATAAGTGGGCAAAAGCCGATATGCCAGTCATGCCGCGCACCACTAACAAACCTGTAAAAGCAGGAAGCACCAATGCTTAACGAAGCCCAATTTGCCAAGGACTACGAGCGCCTGTTCAGAAGCTACGAACGGGCGGCTTACGTGGTGTTCAAGAAAGCCCTGGACGCGCAGTGCAAGGCCGTGGCTACCTATGCCGAAGCCAACGGGGTAGGCCTGACCGCTGCCATCCTTCCGGCACTCATTGACCGCAGCATCATGGAACGGGCCTATATCGAAGCCTACACGCTCATAGCCCAAAAGCACGCCCGGAACTACTCCCGCCTCTTAGACAGGCTCACCAAGCCCGGCAAAAGCGGCATAGCGCCGCTTGAAACAAAGCTCATCGGGTTCTCCTCTGAATGGTGGCGGCGCGTGATGGAGCAGTTCTTCAGAACCGAGGCGGCTGGCAGGGTAACCGAGGTAGACGACACCACCAAGAAGCGCATACAGGTGCTCTTAGCCGAGGCCCAGGAGCAGAACCTGACCACTACGCGGCTGGCAAGGTATCTGAGGGAGAAACTGCAGGATGCCCGCTTTAACGCGACCAGGGCCATGATGATAGCCCGGACTGAAAGTACAACAGGCGCGAACGTCGCTGCTAACATGGTTGCTGAGGAAGCCGATTTTGTGCTGCTTAAGAAGTGGAATGCGGCGCTGGACAACCGGACCCGCAACAGCCATAGGGTAGTAGGCAAGGCCGAGCCGATAGCGCTGGAGGGGCTGTTTGAAGTGCCTTCGCCCAAAGGGGCAGGCGTAGAGTATGCCCGCTATCCGGGAGATACTTCGCTATCAGCAGGCAATTGCGTGAACTGTAGGTGCGTGGTGTCGCATGTGCCCGCTTTAGATGCCGACGGCTTGCCTATCCCCAAGCCCCGGTAAAAAGAAAGCCCGCCGGGTGAGGAGCGGGCTGCAAGGGGAGTATGGTGGTAGGAGGATAGGTAGGAGTCGAACCTACACGGCGGGCGCTACCTAGATTAGCTTTAATGGGGAGCTACCCCAAACCCCGCACCAGCTTCTGGCACCGCTTCCATTTACGGTATACTATCCTCGTGTTGGTTAGTGCTATCTGATGCTTTTAAGCTGGATAGTGGCAGAAAAGGTTCTATGTTTCGGTTTCGGCGGCAAAGACAGTTTCAGCACCCGCCTATTATTCCGCTTCACCCGCTTTAGATTTACCCTCCGTTTCGGGGTGGTGTCCTTCAACGCACTCAGAATACCTGTGCCGCTGAAAATTACCCCGCCCGCTTCAAACTCTACATCAAAGCCAGGAGAGGGCACAGGTTCAAAGAACGGGCTTACATCATAATCGGCATTCGACAGCAGGCCATCCATTGTGATAGTGCCGCCTCTTGTAAACTCTCCGGCTTGCTTGTTGTGCTGCAGCTCGTTTACATCGAAGCCGTTTGCCAGGCCGATGTTTTTGCCGCCTAAGTTTAGTATCAGGTCTTTCATGTTGCTTTAGTCTTTCGGGTCAGTGATGATAGCGTAATGCGTGAAGTCTTGCAGCGTCGGGTAGGTGAATCCGTCCCACGGCTCTATCACTACCTCATTGCCTGTGCTTATCCTGCCTATAAACTTCTGCCTCTCAGCATCCATTACAAGAACCTCTGTATTAGGTGGTAGTGCTGTGTTTTCAGTTATCTTTATCCAGTTCATAGGTTTATTCTTGATCCCTTTAGTTTTAGCACCCGCTCCAAAAACTCTTTCACGCTGTAGTCATAGTTGTACGGATCTCTGATAGCCTCAGCCGCACAGTACAGGGCGTTAGCATTAGGCAGTTCACCTATCTCTTCAAAGGCTCTGGCTTTGGCGTAGTCGATGGTAATCTCATACTCGTTCCTTCCTTCTGCAATACGAATCGTTTGGAGTTGCAAAAGTTCAGGCTTGGTTTCCTTAAGCCAGGTGAGCAAGCCTGTCCAGCTTGCAAAATGCTTTGGGAGTTGGTTGAAGTGCTTTAATGTGTTCATATCCCTAAGTTATACTTTCTTTTTAATCACTCCATGTCTTGCTGATCTTCATAAGCTCCTTTTGGGCAGCCATGTAATAGTCAGCATACTTGAAAGAACACTTCCTGCCGTAAGCCAGTACCAGATTGGATAACTGCGCGTAGTGCCGAGGATTGTTCTTTTGGTTCCTGATGCACCTAAGCACAAAGTCGTGATCCAAGTGGATGCTCATGTGTTTAGCCATTAGCTTTATTGCCATTCAAGATAGCTTCTCCTTTACCCATTCTGTAGCCTTTCCGAAAAAGGCTTTTTAATTCATCCTGACACAGTATTCCAACGGCGTACTTTTGGCTTAAGGTATCATCCTCAGCAAGTTTCCCTAAATGAGCTATGATGTTGTTAAGCACCGATTCAGTGAGTTTGTCTAATTCTCTTTCGTTGATAGTATCCATTGCTTGTCGGTTAGTGTGTTGCAAGTATAAGGGCGGCTTTGAGGCGGGTTAGCATGGGTGTTAGGGGTTAGAGGGTGAACCACCAAATAGCGGCTTTGATTAACAGGTATACAGGTATAGCCACACAGCCAGCATACAGGCTTACACAGTACAGGGCACCGAATGTGCTGTAGTCCTCTTTGAAGTACTTCCAGCGCAGGTTAGCATCTGATACAGCAAAATGGATTGCAGTAGCCAGCCAAAGCGCAGCCGTTAGCACAACCCAAAACACCAATACTTTCAATTGCCATTCCATATCCTTATTCCGTTGGAGGTGTGATTAAACAGTAGTGGGTGAAGATGCGAAGTACAAGCGCTATCCCTTCCGTTCGCACCTCGTTGTCTTTTCGGACTTCAGCAGACCAATACTTATCTGGGCTGTCTACCCTGTCTACCAGCAGCACCTTTGTGCCAATCTTGAGCTTGGTTTCGGGTGTGATGGGTTGCCAGATCATATCACAACACCTAAATACTTAGACAAAGGCCGGTACAACTCACCAACCCACCAACCGCAAAGCATTCCCTTCTGCCAAGCATTATCCATAAAGAGATCTAGCAAGTGCCCCAGAAGGGCAGCACATAAGGCCAGCAAGAATACCAGCAGGAATACACGAATAAAATCTTTCATATGATTGCTGATTATGTAAGCTTATGAATAGTGTGATAGCTGCCCAGAGAACCAAAAACAGCACAAGCCATTTTAAAATAATCCCACCCTGCAAAGGTACCGGTATTAATCTTTACAATCAGTATAGCCAAAGCTACCAGACTTACTATTAACCCGAAGAAAGCCCAGATAAAAGCGCGTGTTTCCCGGTTCATCTCCCTGCCTCCTCTTCCTTTACATACTTCTTAACGAACCCCTGTTTCTTCATTTCCATCTCTTCAATTTTATCATCTACGGCATAGCGGGTGAACTTCTGCACATCTATCGTGTGCTCTTGGAAATACTCCATTTGCCGCTCCTGGAAGTAAATCGTCTTTTGGTTGTGCTTCATTATGGAAAGCCGCCCTATGGCTGGTGTGGGTGAATGAATTAGAACACTCTAATATACGGATAATTCAGGTAATAAACTGATATAAGTTGCAAAATAATCCTAATCGCTGATTACGTGTATGCTGTGTTATGGGATTGCGTATTTTTATACAAACCGTAGCACGCGCACATGAAAGGCAGATTACAGACAAAGGATTTTGTCGGCAGCGTCAAAGACGTGGACATGCAAAAAAATATCGTCACGGGCTACCTCTCCGTGTTCGGTAACGTGGATCATGACAACGACATCACCGAAAAGGGAGCCTTTGCCAAGTCCATCAGGGAGCGGGGGCCGGAGGGCAAGAACAACATCGTGTTCATGAACTACCACAAGTGGGATGAGATACACGCCAAGTTCCAGGTGCTACGGGAGGATAACGAGGGGCTATACTTTGAGACAAAGCTGAATCCTGAAATCTCCTATTCCCGCAACACCCTGCACCTCTACAATGACGGCGTTTTAGACCAGCACAGCTACGGCTGGATAACGGTGCGCGATGAGGTGAAGAACGGCGTGCGCCACTTGCAGGAGTGCTACCTGATGGAGGGCTCCAATGTGTATTTCGGAGCCAATGAACAGACGCGCTTTACCGGCTTTAAATCCCTTACTCCTTTGCAGGTGCAATCCAAAATCGAGCGGATGCAGAACGTGCTCCGCAACGGCAACCTGACAGACGAGGGCTTTATTGGCCTGGAAATCGGACTTAAACAACTTGAAGCCTACATACTGGATATGCAGACTGCACCCATTAACGAGCTGCCGCCCAACAGCACAGCCCTTGTTAACGCGCCGCAGGATTCCAAAGACGATGAGGCCACCCTTAACCTACTCAAGAACTTTTCAATCCTGAACTAATGGAAATCAAAGAACAACTGGAGCGCATCCAGCAAGAAGCCAAGACTGCCACTGAAAAAGCAGTAGCAGAGGGCACCAAGGCCGCTGAATTGAAAGCCGCTGAAATCGTTAAGACTGCCACGGAGGCATTTGACCTGAAGCTGAAAGACGCAGAACAGAAACACGCTGCCCAAGTGCAGGACATTTCTGTAAAGTACGACGAGAAAGCCAAGCAGCTAGACGAGGCCCTGACCACGCTCAACCGCGTAAAGGAGCAGCAGAACCAGGAGCGCATCAAGAGCTTTGCCGACGTAATCGGTTCTGCGCTGGAGGCCAAAAAGGATGCTATCGGCAGCTACGCCAACAACGTAGGCACCAAGTCGCTCGACATTGCCGTGCCGATGGACACGAAAGCCGTTGGCGTGATTGGCCGTGTGGCCGGTCTGGAAGGCGACTGGCAGGGTGCTGTAGGCCCGGCCTACGAAATGGAGCACCTGCGCAACGCTATTCAGGTTATCCCGACACAGCGAGACGTGATAAAGTACCTGCGCTTCAGCCGCAAGGAAGGCGCTATCGGTATGGTAGCCGCCGGTGCTGCCAAGCCTAAGCTGGACTTCAATACGACCGTAGAGGAGGCCCCTGTGCGTAAAATCGCGGGTATCGTGGACGTGGTGGATGAGTTCTTGGAGGACACCCCCGGCGCGATTGAGTTCCTGCGCACCGAGCTGCCACAGGCGCTTTTAGAGGTAGAGGATGCCCAAATCCTGAAAGGCGACGGCACCGGCCAGAACCTGGAGGGCTTGTTCCAGGTAGCCGCTGCCCTGAACCCTGCCCTGTTTACTGATGTGGCGACCTTGTCTAACTCCTGGGATAGACTGGCTGCTGCCATCTCGCAGGTAAGGCTGGCCAAGCGTGCCACGACTGCCGCCTGGGTATCACCACAAGTGTATTTGTCGCTGCTGATTAACAAGGACGACAACGCGGGCTATACGTACCCGATTGTGCTCAACAACATGGGCCAACTGACCATTGGCGGTGTGCCGATTATGCAGCACTCAGCCCTGGCAGCTACAGAGGGTATCGTAGGCGACTTTGCCAGAGGGGTAAAGATATTCCAGCGAATGGGCGCGGTGATCAACTTCTCCACCGAGAACAAGGACAACTTCGAGACGAACGTGACCTCTGTTCGCATTGAGGAGCGCATTGCCCTGCCTATCTACTACCCGGACGGCTTCGTGAAGATTGACTTCACAGCAGCCCCGGCGGTTTAGAAAGATAATGCCTGACAGTAACGGCCTCGCTTCCCTGAGAGGCGGGGCCGTTCTACTTTCCACTAACACACAAAAGCAAAGCAATGGAAGGATTGTACATACTACTGGGGGTTATTCTGATAAGCCAATTGGCAACGGTTTATTTCTCTTGGAAGGCTTACAAAGCGCCTGTAGAGGTTGATTTTAAGGCCCGAAAAGAAGATTTGATTCCCATTCTGAATAGGGAGGAATATAAGCGCCATCGCGTAGAACACGGCGCGAAGCTTAATACCGAAAGGTTCGGGAAGCCTAAGCCGCCAAAGTTTCCAGAAAATAGAATTGAAAGGCATAACGGATTCTAATGGCCACAGCACTAGACCTTATCACCTTAGAGGAAGCAAAAGCACACCTAGCCGTGGACTTTCCGGCCCATGATATGCTGATAACCCGGCTGATTCATACCGCCGTGGCCCTGATTGAAAAGCGCACGCAACACATGCTGTACGAGCGCGAGGAGACACGCCGCATCAAGTCCGGCTACGAGCTGTACGACTACCCGGCAACCGTGGACACGCTAGGCGATGGGCTGGACTACCAGGCAGAGGAACACGCAGGCTATACGCGGCTATACTTTGGCTCTACAAGGCCGGAAGTGGTAACGCTGACGCTAGGCTACGCTGAGAAAGAGCAAGTGCCTGAGCCGCTTATTTCAGCCTGCTACAAGCTGCTGACTTACCTGTTCGAGCACCGCGACACCTACCAGGCAGAGTTGCCGAGCGACGTGTACCTGATGATACGACCTTACCAGCGCTATGCGACCATCTAAAGCCTTCATCATAGAGCCAAGCAAGTTCCGCTACCGGGTGAGCTTCTTTCAGGAGGCTTCCATTCCCGACGGCATGGGCGGCTTTACGGTGCAACTGGAGGAAGTGGTGCAGACCTGGGCCGCGAAGGCAGAGGCAAGAACCTCGGTCAGCTATAACGACCTGCTGGAGATAGCGGCGGGCAAGGCACTGGAAGAGCGCGACATCGAACTGTACATCCGCTTCCGGCCCGACTTCTTTCCGGCCAAGGACATTCGGATGAAAATAGATAACCAAACCTACCTGCTCACCAACCCCGGCACCACGATAGGGGAGCCTGCGCGGTACGTGCGGGTAGTGGGCAAATTGCAGAAATAATGGCAAAGCTAGAAGTACATATCGAAGCGAAAGCCACAAAGACCCTGTGGTATTACTACGTGCTGGGCTGTGCTTATCTAGGCGCTATAAAGCTGATGAACCTGGCAGAGAATAAGCCCATTATGCGCTTGCATGTGAATGGGGAGCTGTCGCAAACCGTGCGCTTTAGCCGAGCCTTTGTAGTGTAATGGCAAAGGTCACAGGTGTTAGTTCGGTAGTGAGAGGCTTGGCCACCTTCGGACAGAAGGGCAAGGAAGCGGCAGCAAGGGTGGTGCAGGCAACAGCCATGGATGTACGCAACGAGGCCATCAGCAACGCCCCGGTGTACATGGGCAAGCTGAGGCAAAGCATCATAAACAAGGTAGATGCGTCCGGCCTGAGAGTAAGCACCGAAGTAGGTGTGTTTTACGGGGCCTTTGTGGAGTTTGGAACGGGCATGTATGTGGAAGTGCCTGCTGAGATGCAAGCCGAGGCGATGAAGTTCAAAGGGATGAAGGGGCAGGGCACCTGGGCAGACCTGATTGAGGACTTGATAGACTGGGTACGCCAGAAAGGTATTACCGGCACTTATTCGGTTAAGACCCGCCGCAGAACCGGCAACAAAAGAGCCAACGACAGGCAGGATGCAGAGGTGGCTTACCTGATAGCAATGAGCATCATCAGGAAGGGCCGAAAGCCGCAGCCTTACCTCTATCCGGCCTATGTGAAATACAGGGCAGAGTTACGCCCACGGCTTCGCATAGCCTTAGAGCGATTAGTGAAAGAAACCAACGGCAGACGATGATTAACCCCGACAAGCATATCCGCAAAGCCTTTTACAACCGCCTCACCGCAGCGGGCTTGCAGGTGTTTGATACCGCTGTGCCTAAGTCTTACGAACCGGGGCCGAAGTACATCATCATCACCAACCAGACTCAGGTAGACGACCAGCTAGGCCGGGCCTGTACGCACCGTGATTGTACGATAGTGCTCGACCTCTTTGTGCTGCAGGATTTGAGCTATGTGAGCAGCGCCGTGATGGATGACTTCTATGAGCAGGTGATGAACCTGATAGATAATACGCTGCAGGTTGAAAACTTCCAACTGCACTCCATCCAACGGGACGGAACGCCGCGAAACATGCCCGTCAATACCGGCACCCTAAGCATCCTCCGCAAAGTCATCACCTACCGGCTGCGCCTGAAAGAACTTACCCATGTAGAACCTTAAAAGAAAAATAGCATGAAAGCCACTGTCATCAAAACCTTCCTCGACAAGGAAACCCGCAAGCCCTACGCCGTGAAAAGCGAGTGGAAAGGCTCCGAAGAGCGCTTTAAAGAGATTAACAAGCACCGCGAAGGCCCGTTCCTGGAGGCGGTTGAAGCGGAAGCCAAAGAAGCCAAGACCACGCGCCAGACCAAGGAGCGCAAGGTGAGCACCGAAACCAAGTAACCACCCTTAAAAGAAGATACCAATGGAAATCAAAGGCAATGAAATGCTTATCGAGCTTAATGGCGGCAAGAAGCTGGGATGCTTATCCGGCCTTAACTTCGAGCTAAGCCGGGAGGAAATAGAGGCGGCTTGCCGTCAGGCTGGCAACTTCACTACTGCCAGAAAAGGCAATCTGAGCGGCACTTTCTCCGTGGACGGGATTGTGATTATCGACAACCCTGCCGTGCCGGACAATGTGCGTTCTGGCGACTTAGTGGATATGATGCTTGATGATTCCGACCAAGACGTGAATTACGTGATTGGTTACGGTGCCTCAACTTCAGGAGATGTGGAAGGATTGGGCTCCCCTGGTGACATCGCAGGAAGCAAGGTGCTGAGCGGCACGGCCTTTATGACCAGCCTTTCCCTTTCCGGATCACAAGATGGGATGGCGACATATTCTGCTACGTTCAGGCTCACCAGCAAGCCGACCCACGCGGTAGCGGCGTAAAAACAGGCGGGGCGGGGGTATGCTTGTGTTAGTGTACCTCCCGCCCTTAGCCTCTACGCCTATGAAAAAGCTATCCGTTACCATCGGCCTCAGTGATGCCGAGATTCAGTTACTCACAAGCAAAAGCACACTAACATGCACCACAGCAAAGGAACAGCCCTTATCCAGATTGGCGGCAAAGAGCGCCCCATCTACTTCGGGTTCATGCAGTCGCGGATCTTCTGCGAGCTGCGCGGCAAAGAGTACTACGAATACCTCGACGAGGTGAACAAAGCCTTCGGGCTGAAGGACAACCCTATTCCGGATGGGCTGACAGAGGCCGAACGTACGCAGCACATCGTGCGCAAGATGGACATGTTCATCATGGCCGATTTGGTGTATTCGGGTTTGGCGGCGGGCTGCAAGCACCCGGACTACCGCATCAAACAGGACTTCACGGCGGACGACGTGTGCTTCTGGATAGAGGGCATGGAGCCGGAGGAAATGGGCAAGGTGTACGCCACCCTGTTAGACGCGAACAAAAGCCCAAACGAGCCAGCCCAGGCAGCGCAGGAAGCACCTCAGACGGAGGCAGCGAGCGCTTAACCTGGGATGAGCTGTACCTGTTCTACTGTGCCGATTGCGGGCTGGACCCGCAGGAACTGGATTTCTATACCTGGTACGAACTGGGGTTGATTTCAGAGCGGGTAAAGCGGCAGAACAAAGACGAGTGGAACAAGGTGCGCCATATCATGTGGGCCAGTTTAGCCCCCCACTCCAAAAAACGGCTGGACCCGGCGCAGGTGCTAAGATTGGAAGGGGATAACCTCAGAAACGCCCCGGCCTCGAAAGAACACGCATTAGCGATAGCCCAGCGGCTGTTGCCTTACCTTAAAAAGAAAGAGTAAATGGAGCCTTTAAGCGTCGCACTGGAAGCACAGGTACAAGCCTTTGAGGGTAACATCGCCAAGGCCATACAGTCTGTTCAGAACTTTGGCACGCAGGCCGAAAGGATGCCTGCCGTGCGGCCAAAGTTCGAGGACACGATTACCCGCACCCTGAGCGACCTGAACGCCAAACTGCGGGTAGCGCAGGGCAATGCGGAGATTTTCGGCAACCAGTTCGAGGCCGACAAGCTCAAGGTCGTAGCCATGCAGCAGGCGCTCAACACGCTGCTATCGGCAGGACTTTCGCCCACGTCCAAGCAAGTGCTAAAACTGGCAGACGACATTGAGAGCCTGTCAGGCGAAATTACCAAGGCCGAAAAAGCAGCGAGCAGGGCGGACCTGTTTGTCTCCTTCCAAAAGACAGGCAAGATTATACCCGACCTGGAGGCCAAGGCACAGCGCCTCCGCGCCGCCATGCGCAACGCCACCGACGTAAAGGATATTGAGCGCTACGGCAAGCGCCTGCAGGTCGTCAACAACGAACTGGCCGAACTCAACCAGCGGGGGCGGATGGCCGCCATGAACACGGCCAACGGCATGAACCGGCTGGCAGGCTCCGCCGGAACAGTGAACATGGAAATCGCCCGCATCGTGCAGGATGCGCCCTACGGCATGATGGGCATCGGCAACAACATTCAGCAGCTTACAGCCAACTTCGGCCAACTGGCCGCACAGGCAGGCGGTACAGGGGTGGCCATTAAAGCGGCGCTGGCTTCGATGCTTACGCCCGCCTCGTTGCTGACGCTGGGCATTGCCGCTATTACCTCGGGCTGGGTGCTGTACGAGCGCTGGAGCCAGAAATCGGCCAAGGCCACCAAAGAGAGTGCCAACGCCATGCAGGATGCAGCCTCTAAAGCACAGGAGTACATCAACTCCCTCGATGTGGTGAACCGCGCCAGGGCTACCGGCCAACGCGAGGCGCAGCAGGAACTCGTAACCCTCAAGTTACTCTACGAGCGCACACAGAATGTGAGCCTGAGTATGCAGGAGCGGGTAAAGGCGGTAGACGAGCTGCAAAAGCAATACCCGGCCTACTTCAAGAACCTCAAAGACGAGGACATCCTGGCAGGCAACGCCTCGGAAGCCTACCGCAAACTGAGCAAGTCTATCCAGGACTACGCCACAGCGCAAGCCAGCCTCTCCCTTATCACGGAGAAAGCGCAGCAGCGGCAGGTAAACCTTTTGCAGCTACGTGACCTCCGGGAGCAGGAAAAGCAACAGGAGGTGGCTATACAACAGGCTAACGAACTGAAGGCGGCACAGGACGCGGCGGCGGCTTCGATGAACGCCAGAGGCGGGACCGGCTCGGTATTGGGCGCTCAGAACGTACTCAAGCTCAACAACGCTTTAGGAGAAACACAGGAGAAGATAGCCGCCATCATTGCCGAAAACAGGAAGCTCGACGAAGAGATGGCGCTGCTTACCTCAGATGCCACCCCTGCTTTGTTTACAGAAGACCCCGGCACTAAAAAGAAGCAGAAAGAGCAGACCGATTACCTGAAGCAACTCCGAGAGGGCTGGCGGCAGGTAACGCAGGAGTTTTTGACCTACGGCAACGCCTACCAGGTGGTAGAAGGCAAGGCGAAACTGCTGGAAACGGCCATTAACGGGCTCATCTCCCAGGGGGCGGCGTTCAACAGCCCTATCATCGAAAAGCTGAAAGCGCAACTGGATTCGATTAATGAGATCCGCTTCGACACGCTGGAGAATACCTTTGAGCTGTCCCTGAAGCGCATGAACGACGAGGCGATTAAGTTTGCCAAGGACTTCAAGCCGCAGCAAATCGACCTTATCCAGTCGCCCGAGCAAAGCCGATTCTTTGAAGAGCAGGCCCGGCAGGCGGGGGTATACTTCGACATCTTGCAGGGGCGCGTGATGGGCGTAAGCACAGCCGTGGATGGGTTTATCAACGGCTTCCAGGCCAAGATAGACCAGGTGCAGGCCATGACAGGCTTAGTCACCGAATTTGCCGGGAACGCCTTTGCCTCACTTGGTGAGGGTATCGGCAACATGTTCCAGGGGCTTGCCTCCGGTGCCGACGTGCTGCAGGGGGTAGGCCGGGCGCTGTTGCAGACCATGTCCCAGATTGCCGCCGAGTTCGGCAAAAAGCTCCTGGCTATCGGCGTAGGTGAGACTTTGATGAAGATACCCACCGGCCCAGCGAAGATTGCAGCGGGCGCGGCCCTGATTGCCGCCGCAGGCATCGGGGGCAGCCTCGCGTCAGGCCGTGGCAGCGCCGCGCCAAGCGTGAGCACTTCCAGCATCTCCGGCACAGCCTCCGGCCCGATGATGATGAGCTACGAAGGCGACGACGAACTGCGGTTCAGGATAGAGGGCAATGATTTGGTGGCGGTGATGGATAGGGCCAACTACAAGAGCCGCCGCACCCGTGGCTAGTAGGGGGCGATGGTGTAGCGGTAAACGACCGTACCCACGTAGGCAAAGCCACTAGCCTCTTGCTTGTGCACCCGGATAGCGTTCACGGCTCCGACCGGGGCGCGGTGCCGGTCGCGGTAGGAGTACTCATAGCGGTAGCGGGCAGCGCTGCCTTCTGGCGTGAACTCCATTGTCTGCACGCGGTCCTGATTATCGTAAGTATAGGCCCAGGTGCGGGTTTCTGCCCCGTTGGAGGCTTCCACCACGTTGCCCCGGCTGTCGTAGGTGAGCGTGTAGGTGCCCTTGGCGGAAGTGTAGCTGGTGGGCTTGCCGTCGGTGAACACGTAGCGGCGCGTGTCGAGGTGGTTGTCCGCCGCGTCGTACACGTCCACTTCAGCTACCTGCTCCCCGTCGTAGCGGTAAACCTCCAGCAAGAGCGGGGCATCGGGGGCCGTGCGCTTTTCCGAGGCAATGGCAAAGCCTTCGGTGTCGTAGTCGGTCACTTCCCACAGGACGCTTTGCCCCGTGCCCGCCGCCGTGTAATAGGCCGTGGCGTTCTGCAGGTAGGTGCCCTGCGCGGGCGTTAGCTCGTCTACATGGGCATCCTCACAGGAGGCGAACAACAAGAGCAGGATAGCGAAGAGGTAGGACTGTTTCATATGCTTGTGGCTGGTGTGTGTTGGACTTTACGAAGGCGAATATACTTAGTTATAGGCATATAAAGAAAGTTACATATACAAAAGTTCCGTTGCCTAAATTTTTGTATCTTAGGCTTCTGTATAACACAGGATAAACGATAACGTATCCCTATATAGCTAACCCCTATACCCGTGGCAAGAACCCTTTTAGCAAGACGCTGCGCCGGAGCCGCAGGAGCGGTGCAGCGCGAGTACTTCTGGGACACCGGCACAAGGCAGCAGGTGCACACCGATTTGCCGCAAGGGGCGGCGTGTACGCCTTTTGCCCTACCCAAAGGAACATTGGTGGATAGCTGGTTTGAGGGGAGCACGAAAGTAGAGGTAAAGACTGTTTGGGATGGCACCGGGCGAATGCCCTCTGAGCTGGTGGAACTGGTCAGGACGGAGAACGACCCCGGCGGCGGCGTAACGCCCTGCGGGCTGAAGATAGACGATGTGCGGCAGGAATACAGAAACGGCAAATACATCCTCACTATCCTGGCCTCCGGCTACAGCGGGGCGGTGGAGTTTTCCATCAACGGCTTTACGGACGTGCAGGATTCCAATGTTTTCGAAGTGGCTGAACCCGGCAGTTACACCGCTTACGCAAGAGCCAAGAGATGATACACCTGTTATACGCCTTCAACACCATCAACCCAGACGAGACGGACCCGTTCGGCAATCCCATCTACCTGACGGTGACGGTGTACTTTGACGACGCGCAGGAAGAAGTAACGGCCAAGGCAAAGGACGCAGGCGGGGATTTGTACGCCCCGGAGAAGCCCTTGCCCGGTTACGCGCCCGAAGCCATGCAATGGGCGGGCAAGACCATCACCACGGCAGCCTTTGCCTATGTGCTAAAACCCCTCACCAGCCCGCCGTTTGCGCTGGTGGAAAGCAAGACCGCCCTGGAGGTGCCCGTGGAGCCATCGCCGGTGGATTGCGTGGCATCCTTCCCCTTTGTGGTGGAAGCCCGGAGAGGGCCGCGCTATATCCTGGAGTTCGACGAGCTGGACAACACCACCCACACCTTTACCTGGGATATGGTGGGCTATACCGGCGAGCCAGAATACCTGTGCGGTTCTGACGAGCCCGCCGTTATCGAGTGGCAGGGCACGGGCAACAAGCACGGGGTGCTGCACGGCTCCTCAGCCGCCTTCGCGCTCACCATCGAAAACAACGACGCGCTCTTACGCGACTTCCATACCTCCGACGAGCGCAAGTATAAAGTAAGCCACTATATCGAGGGGGTGCTGAACTGGCGCGGCTGGCACATGGCCGACCTGTACAACACGCCCTGGGATAGAAACACCTTCCACGCCACGATTCAGGCGTATGATGGCTTGGCCTCGCTCAACAACAAACCCTACCTGAACGCGGCGGGGGTGCGCTATTATGGCCGGGCAAGGGCAATAGACGTGATATTCCGCTGCCTGCGCTTGCTGGATTTGGATTTGCCGGTTTGGCTGGGGGTGAATATATGGGAGGATACGACAGATTTAAACATCGAGCCGCTGGCACAGGTGTACGTGGACCAGGCCGCTTACTACAGCGACGAGAACGAGCCGCTGCCCTGTGCCGAGGTGCTGGAAAGAATTTTGCAGCCCTATAACGCTTTCATACGCCAAGCCAAAGGCGCGCTGCATATTTTGCGCTACAACGAGGTGCAGGGTCCGTACCAGCGCCGCCGCGCCCACATCGGCAGAGGGGATAGTGAGGTGGTCGTAGATGAGCAGACAGAGGAGTTTGAGGAGCTGATTCAGATTCTCTATGACACCGATACGGAGTACCGCGAATCGGTGCAGGCGATTTACGCCAAGCCCGCCTATAAGGAGGTAACTACCGTCACGCACTACGGGCCTTACGAGAACTTTGTGCAGAACGGGGAGTTTGAGCTGTGGGCGGACAACATGCCGCTGTTCTGGGAACTTGGCGAGGGGCTAATGATAGAGCGCATATCAGACGGGGAGAAGTTCATGCTCGGTTTCCCGCTTTCCCTCTCCGACCGTAACACCAATAATATCCCGAGCCTGTGGAATGACACATATCAGTTCCCGGTCAAATCAGAGGTGGGCTTCACCTTTTCGTTTGATTACGCCATTACGGTAGAAGATTACCTCGGAAAGCCCGGCATGGAGTGGGTGGAGCTGCCAAACTTTACGCTATCCGGGAACACCTTAACACTGGATAACCCGGTCGGAGAAGAAGCCACGGCACTCTTTAACGGCGTAGAAGTGGCCTTCCCCAACGGCCTGATTCAGTCCGGGATTCCCTTGCTCAACAATGAGGATTTAAAGCGCATTGACACCGTGTACGCCAAGGCAGACGGCACAATTACCTACGTTACAGGTGCTCAGACCGCCTGGGGCGATGAGGACACCGTAACGCCGGAGCCGGACGATGCACTGCTGATAACTTACATTACATGGGAGGGCAATACGCCTGCCTTCGGATCTGTTTCGAGCGCCTTGTATGTGGATTTCCCCTTTATGGTGTCCATAGGAGAGTACGATGCCCGCCAGCCGATTTACTTCAGGCAGCCGGTCAGGCAGAGCCGCAAGTACGACTTTGCCCCCGACAACCCCACCAACACGGGCACCTGGCGCAACACGGGCGGTATCGGCACCCGCAGCCCGAAATTCAGGGTAGAGGAGCTGCAAGGCCGCGAAGGGTATTTTACCGCCACCGGCACCTATGAGTGGCACCTGCGCCCCTTGGAGGTGGAAGGCTTCCCGAAAGTGCGAATGTATAACCCCTACATCCGCCGCAACACGATGCGGGGGGTGCAAATCCTGATTGACAACGTGCGCTTTCAGGAACGGGCCCAGGAGGTGGAGCGGATGCTGATTACCGGCACCAACGAGGGGCAGATAAACACTGAACCCTACAAACTGGACTTGTACCACGGCTCCGGCATTCCACGGGTAGAGGCGCTTTTAACGCTGGAAGATGGCACGCCTGCCAAGTTCTTCAACAACGGCAAATTGCTACAAGAGAACACGGCCAGGGATATACTCAACCAGCACAGCCGGGCATTGCTTGTTTTGTCGGCAACGACTACGGCGGGCATTTCGCCTATCTCGGTGGTAAAGGACTTCAACCTGTACTACCACCGCTTTTTCATGGACAAATACGTCCACTATGTCCGCCGAAACCATGTGAGCTTTGAGGCGATTGAGGTATTGGGAGGCGTGGAGGAGCTGCCGCCGCAGGATGCCATCATCACCGAGGACGGCAGGCCGATTGTGACGGAAAACTATAACTGGGTAGTGAAAGAAAAATAATGGCAGACGAACTATTAAACCGGACCCCTTTTAGCCGCTTCAAAGAGGTGCTTGCCCCGAACAAGCAAATGTTCGTGGTGGGTTATAACCCCCAGGAGCCGAATAAAGAGCAGCAGAATGCCCGATACCCTTTAGAGGCTATCTTTAACTTGTTTGTGTCCGGTATCCCGCTTTCGCCGGGCAAATGGACGGTGCAGCCTTCGATATTGGACACCCTTAACGGCGATGGCACCGTGACGCTGCAGGTAACGGCTGGCGAGGCCGACTGGAATGGTGTGCTTGTGGAATATGAAGCCCAAACCTATGCCAATATCCCTTTGCCGCAAGAGCCTTTAAAGCAGTTTGCCGCCATTGCCGCATTAGAGGATGGCACTTATGAACTGAAGCTGGATAAGCAGAGCCAGACACCGCCCACGCCGCCTATCTCGACCGGGGCGCTGCTGGTAAACTACGTGCTGCTGACCTCAGAGGGTGCCAATGTGGAGCAACCCCCGCAGACCGGCATTACCGAGAGCCGGGTACTGGAACTGCTCGCAGATTACTACACCAAAGCGGAAGTAGACGCGCTGATTGCCGCCATCGAACCCGGCACCACGCAAGGACAGGCCACGGCAGAGGCAGCGAGCGCTACGCTAAACTTTGCCAACCCCTTCGGCCATATCCGCACTGAGGCCTTGACAGGGGCGCAGACCTTTACCAAACAAGGCGCAGTCTTAGGCTCTACCATTGTGCAAGCCTACACAGCAGATGGTACAAGTACTTTAACCTTTGATTTTGCCCATACGGTGCTGAACAGTGATTTTGCATCAGGCGGCATCCTGGCGGCAGGGGAGTACAAGCTGTTCTTCTCTAATTGGGGGGATGTGGTAGCAGTAAGTATAGCATCTGTAGGAAGCGGGGTAGCCCCTACGCCGAATACCCCGCCCACCATCACCTTATTGGGCGCTAACCCGATGACGCTTACGCAAGGGGGCACTTACACCGAACCGGGTGCGACAGCCACCGATGCGGAAGATGGCGACATCTCAGGCAGCATCGTGATAACCGGAACAGTAGACACCGCTACGGCAGGCACCTATACCCGCCACTACAATGTCTCCGATTCTAAAGGGTTGGCGGCTACAGAAGTGACCCGCACGGTGAACGTGAACCCGGCAGGCAACACCACGCCCGCACCGCCAACCCTTACGGCTGACGATGCCGCCAATACCCTGAGCGCCTCCCATGCGCTGGGAGCCTCGGAGATACTGGTAAGCGAGAACGGGGGAGCGTACGTCGCTTACGCCGGCACTATCCAAGTCGGCAACGTGGCTCGCCCTGTAGGGTATTGGAAATTTAAGGTCAGGGCTGCTGCAGGCAGAAACGAAAGTGCCGTGGTTGAAAGTCCTGCTTTTACTTTTGAGGATGGAGCGCTGTTCTCGGACTACTTCGAGGGTCCAGCCGGGCCGGTGGATTCCTCCAAGTGGGTCAGAAGGGGTGCGGCCTCCCAGGTAACCTTTACGCACAGCGGAGCCGGTAACCTGAAAATAGAGAGCAAGGGCGGGGCGGCCACCGGGCACCCCTACGATGATGCGCTTCTCCCAAAAGACAGCAGCACCGGACAGCCAATGCAGTTTGGGGATTGCTACCTGGAGTTCCCGCTGACCACCAGCATCCACACGGCCAACACGTTTTACTATGGATTCGATGTGGATTCGGCCAACTATGTCGTGCTGACCAGAACGCAGACCAACTACGGCCATGCCCGCATCCTGATTCGGGAAACTGGCAAAGCGGATGTGGTGGTGAACACCTCCATCCCGCTGGACAGGTATTGGAGAATCCAGGCCGAGGGCAGCAGCTTCACCTTCTACCACTCCACTGACGGGGTGACCTGGACGGCAGAAGGACCGGCACGCGCTACCTCCATCGGGGCAAACAAGCGGGTGATGCTGGGAGTGAACGCCTCGGGCGATGCCCGCACGCAGTTTATGAGCTACCTCAAAGTGATGCCGCTATGAGCCTGAGCACGTTTGCCGCCTTCCTGCCTGCCCTGACGCGGGAGCCGCAGCCGCCCGTAGACCCGACCGGCAAGCTGTTGGCCTCCGTGGCCCTGCACCGCTACGGGGCCGTGATGACCGTCAACCAGAACACCGACACGCTGGGCACTAACAAGTACCCTTCCGAGTTCTGGGCCATGCAGTACAACATCAAGCCCACGGCGTTTGTCTCGCGCTACATGGGGGCTGACAACACCCTGACCAATTTCGGCAGGGTGGAGAAGAGTATCTACTTTCAGACCGACCGCTGGCAGCACCCTTCTACGGGCACCATCGGCCTGATTCCCGACTATAACAGCACCACCTGGAGTAGCGCGGGGGCGGCGGTGTTTAACGTGACAGCGGGCCAAGCCAAGCCCGACCGCTACCCCAACCACGGCCAGCAACTATATGATGTTTCAGGCGGGGTGTACGGGTGGGATTCGGTACAAGGCGCAGGCACTAACAACCTGGCAGAGCTGACCGGCTTGATAGATGCGGAGAAAAGCCAGTACAGCGAGGCTCCTTTTGCCTTCTCTTACCGCAACGGCAGGAACGACACGCCAGAGGTGTACGCGCCTTATTTTTTGGGCGGCAGAAACTCCTTCTTCTCTACCAGTGGCGATGCTAACACTTCCTACGGCTCAGGGGCAGGGTTGCCGAATAACAAAACGGCCCGCCTCGACTACGTGGACAGGGCCAGCGCCACGCGCTACGCCGACTTCACCTCCGGCGTTGCGAGCATCGGCGTGGAGTCGGGCGGCACGGCCACGGACCGGGACAACTACCTGGCGCAGGAGCTGCTGAAAACGGTGCAGAGCAAGGGTTTCTTTCAGGACTTCATGCACTGGCACACGGCGGGAACGCTGGTGCGCGACATGTACCGCCTGACCCGCTCCACGCTGCTCGGGCAGGACGTGCACTTTGCGGGCTACGAGGAGGCGCTGCGCTACCTGTGGGCCAGGCAATCGGTGCAAAGCGTGACGGTGGAGGGCACGACAGTTTCGCTGGTATGGAAAGCCTTTGATTTACCGGAGGCTTTAACCATTCCGGTATCTATCAGAATAGACACCACCGGAACGGACCTGGCAGGCAAGCACCTCGCTTCAAGCGTGGGGCAGGTGCTGCGCAAATCGGCCAACGTGTTCGTGGTGGAAGTGCCCTATGGCACAAGCTCGTTCACGGTTTCGGAAACAGCCAGTCCGGTCTATATCGACTTAGGGGTGCCTGCCATTGGCTTTGAGCTGAGCGGCACCACCCTGACCGTCACTTGTGACAAGCCCTGTCGGGTGGCGCTGTGGAAAGCGGCCACCGGCACGGCAGAGAGCAGCCTGGGCGCTCCGGTGCGCTCCACGGCATATCAGACGGTGCATACCTTTACGCTCACCTCCACGGAGGCAGCGGGCGATTTGTACGTCGGGGCTTTAAGCGAACGGGGGCAGAGCGCGGTGGTGAAGGTAGGGGAGGCACCGCCCAATAACCTGCTATTCTCCGACAACCTGGAAGGCAGCAGCTACCTGTCCGGCTGGAACATCCAGAACGGGGGCACCGCTTACGCGATTCAGCATCAGGCGGCTCCGGGAGGCGGGAAGGCGTTGCGCTTTGAGCTACGGGCAGGCGACCCGCCCAATAATTCGGGAACAAGAACCGAGGTGTATTACCCGGAAAGATTAGAGGAGGCGTGGTATAGCTTCCGAGTTTACTTTCCAAGTGCCGAATATGCCGATGAAACCGGAACCAGCCGGGAAAGCATCGCGCAATGGCACCAGGGCGGCGGCTCAGGTAGCCCTTACAACATGCTGCTGATTCAGCAGGGGCGCTTCTGGCTGTTCTTAGACAACGACGCGGGCAGGAATATCCGGCTGGACATCGGTAGCCAGGTGAAGGACTTCTGGCACACCTTCGTGTTTTACACCCGCTTCAGCGAGTTTGCCGAAGGGCACATCAAATGCTGGCACAACGGCACGCTGGTAGCCGATGAAACCGGCCCGAACCTGGCCGCTGGCTTTAGCTTGCCAGAGGTGAAGTTAGGCATCTACAAATGGGACTGGAACAACTCCGGCACTACTACGACCGATAAGCGCGTGATGTGGTTGGATGAGGTGAAAATCGGGAATAAAGACGCCACCTACGCCCAGATGGCCGGGCAGACCTAATGGGCTACTTTTTAGGCTTGTGAAGTTCCACAAAGATAAGCGCCGCCGCTGCAGCCAGGAACCCCATAAGGGTGATGATAAAGGAGGTGAAGAAGGCTAGCACACCAAATACGGTAGCCAACACGAGGGCGTGGGAAATAGTCAGTTTCATAGCAGGATTTAAGGATACCTTGGCAATATATAAAATATAGATAATATGTTGTAAATAATTCTAAACAAATGAATATGAAAAAAATCTTGCAATTCCTTTTCCCGTTGGCCTACCCCTTGGTAGTGATATGGCACATCATCTTAGGGGCGCTTGTGGCGGGTATAGCCGTGCTTGTGTTCAACCTGGAGCCTAGCACCATGCTTGGGGTTGGCGCAGCGTTAGGGGCTATCGTAGCGGGCTTTGTGCTGTTCCTGCTGGTAAGGCATAAGCTATGAGGTTGCTGCTGTTCTTAGCCTGTGCTATAGCCTTAGCAGGCATTTGCTGGCTGTGGGTGCAACGTGACCATGCTGAGATAAAGCAAGCTACTGGCAAGAAGAACCTGCTCAGTAAGTTTCACCGGCAGGGCCTGCTCTGGAAAATGCTTTCAGTACTGCCCCTGCCTATCGTATTTGCGCTGTTGGGGTTCGGTCTTAGCTGGAAAGCGCTGCTGGCCTTTGCCGCTTTCAGCTTGTACGCGATTTCCTTCTGGTGGTACTTCTTTGACAGGTGGCTGAACGTGGAGCGCGGGCTGAGCAGGTGGTACTTCGGCAAAAGCAATTCGCTGGACCTGTGGCTGCGAAAGCAGGCGGCTAAATACGGGCTGAAAAACCAGCATTTAATCAACCGCGTGAAGCTGCCTTTGCTCTTGCTGGCAAGTTGCATTTGTCTGGTAATCGTTTATAGCTAATTCTCTATTTTTCCGTATATTAGTGTTCTATATAACAACAGATGTACGGGCTTAATGTAACGCCGTGGACATACTCTATTACCTGTTTCTATACCTCACCCTAAACGCTGATACCATGAGCAAAGAAGAGCAATTACTACCGGAAGAAACGCAGGTGCAGACCGCCGCTGAGACAGACGGCGTGCCGCCGGCAGACAAGCCACGCCCACCGAAAAACCCGGAACCGACAGAGGACTAATGGGCAGAGGGGATAAGTTCATACACCTGCGCGTGATATGGCTGGCAGCCTTTGTGCTGGTGGCCTTTTACCTGCACGAGCTGTTCCAGTTCGTCTACTACGACGTGCTGCATGTGAACGCGCGCTTTTTCGGCGTGGAGGTGTATTCGCTTATCCCTTTTCACCCTTACCCGGACACGGTGCAACTCGACATTCAGGTGTACGTCTGGGAGGTAGGGGTGCATGTGATTATGCTCCTATTGGTGCACATGCTGCACCACGCCGTGCACCTGTTGAACGCGCTGGATAACCCCATTCCGGGCTATCATGAGGACAGTTTGCGGCTTATCAAAGGGCTCAGGTACTTCTTTGTGATGCAAATGGTGCTCTATTTATTCTTTCACGGGCAGCAGGACGAGGTGTATGACCTGGTGGTGATATTTGTCTGCTTTGTGACGCCCTTTTTAAAGCGGACCCTGCCCCAACGCCTAAAAGACGCGCAGAAATGAGCCCTTTGACCAAACTCGCCGAGCTACTGAAAACAGGCACCGAGAAATCAAGCGTGCCCAACATTGTGCTGTGGACTATCTTTTTGCTCGTGTTCATCTATTACGGCAGGGGCATACAAGGGATAGCCCAGACAGCGGCCAAGGAGACTTCACCCGAGGAAATGGCTGCCAAGCGGGAGGAGCGCGAAACCACCAAGCAACTCGTCGAGGAGCTTAGGAACCTGAACCACCGGCTCACCATTTTCGAGCAACTGTACAACGAGCGCTTCGGCACCATCAACCACCGCCTTAACAACGTGGAGGAGGAGCAGAAAATCATCCGGGAAAATTACGTGAGAAAACGATAACCCCTACACCCTACCAACATGGCACGAGCTATTACCAACATCGTGATTCACACCACCGCCACGGCACAATCTGCCAAAGTGGAGAGCATCCAAAGCTACTGGCGCAACTCGCTGGGCTGGAAGTCTCCCGGCTATCACAAGCTTATTGAGGCGAATGGCAACGTGGTTACGCTGGCTCCTGACGAATCCATTACCAATGGCGTAGCGGGCTATAACTCCAACTCGCTGCATGTGTCCTACATCGGCGGCATTGACAGCAAGGGAGGGGCGATAGATAACCGCACCGAGGCCCAAAAGAAAGCCATGGCGGCAGTCGTGGCAGCCTGGAAGGTAAAGTATCCGAATGCCATGGTTTTAGGCCATCGTGACTTCCCGAATGTGCGTAAGGCGTGCCCGTGTTTTGATGCGAAACCATGGTGGAAGGAAGTAGAACAGGCAATAAAAAAATAGAGATATGAAAGAGTTATGGCTGCGGTTAAAAGAGCCGCTAAACCTGTTTTGGAAACGTGCCTTAATCATCTTCGGCACCATTGCCGCCTTCGCTGTTTCGGTAACGGAGGTGCTGCCTTTGTTCCTGCATGACGAGCTGGTGCCGGATGAATGGCGCACGACGGTTCGCATCGTCTACGGCGTAGCCTTGGGTATCACCATTGCGGCAAGGCTCACGGTTCGAGACACCCAGGAGCTAAAGCAGAAGAAAGCCCAGCCCGAGCCGTAATGTGGATTCCCCGCAAATACCCCATCAAAAAGCACCGGCTTAGATTCGGCTGGTATAGGCGCACTTTTTATAGAGAACTATGAGAGGCAGGATACTACAAGCGGCAAACGGAGGCTATTGGGAAGAGATAGGTGGGGTTAGGATATTCCACGGAGACTCTTACCCCGGCCCTAACAGAAAGCAGCGCAGGAAAGAGCAGCAAGACCTTAACAGGAAGCTGAAGAAAAACAGAATCAACCCAACTTCAACCTGGTAGAACTATGGCATCACAAATTTTCGGTATAGCAATGATTCTTATAGGCTTTTTCTGTGGGTGCGGCCTGTTTGCCTTTAACCTGAAATACAAGAAATGGGATGAGTTAATAGCATGGTCTATACTGGCTATGGCTACCATTTTTGCAGGATACTTGATGATTGCACACCCTATACCCTTGAAACTATGAACGAGATAGCCCTAACCACCACTATCCATGTGGACCCGGACCTTACCAGGTTCGTGAAAAGCACTTCCAGAGAGCATGAGGAAGTCGGCACAGGCGAGATGATACCTGCCAAATCGAGCTGCTATAAAGTGGCGTGGCGGTATGACAAGCGCTTGATGAGTGGGTACATGACCAAGGCGAATTACCATAAGCTGACAGGCACTAACCAATAATTGACATGAAAGTACTACCGATAGAAAATGAGCCTGGCTGCTACCTTTTTGAGTGCCCAGGGTGCAAACATCACCATAGGATTACACCTGATTGGCAGTATAACGGCAACCCTGAAAAGCCAACCATAAGCCCTAGTGTACTGGTAAGGAATGGGCACTATTTGGGCAGCGAAGGCAAGGGGAGCAATGGAGATTGCTGGTGTACTTACAACAAAGCGCAGATAGCCAAAGGCGAAAGCCCGGCGCCATTTAATTGCACCGTGTGCCATTCCTTTGTACGCGATGGCAAGATTCAGTTTCTGAACGATTGTACGCATGAATTAGCTGGCCAGACTGTAGAACTTCCAGACCTCGACTGATGAAACGACTCATCCCCCCCTTGCTGCTGCTGATGGTCAGTAGCTGCATCAGCCTGGATAAAGCCATTCAGGTAGCCACCAAGAGCGAGAGCCACGCAGAGGCCACCCAACAGGCGCTGAACGATAAGCACCGGCTGGTAGTGGCTGAGAACTGTAGCCAACTCTATCCCGTGGCTGAATCGGAAGTGATACCCGGCAAAGAAGAGGTAGCAGAGGAAACCGTGGAAGATACGCCCGTTACCGTGCCCTGTAAGGACAGCAAAGGCCAGTCCATCAAAGAGGTCGTGTGCCCACCTGCTAAGACCACCATACGCACCGTAACCCGCACAGACACCATCCGAGTAAGGGACACGGCCAAAGAAGCTAGTCTATTGCTCCGGGAGGAACGGGTGAAGGAAGAACTGCTGAGGGAAAAGAAAGCCCACCTGCTGACAATGGAAGAAAGGGACAAGTATAAAAAGCAGCGCAACACCTTACTCTATATAGTAGGCATTGCTGTTGTTCTGGTAGTACTGGCAGGGCTAAGAAGATTAAGGATAGTTTGATAGCATTATGGAGAAGATAATTATAATAGGCGCTGAAAATCATTTCGGCATGGGTGCAGCATTGGCACAGTTGCAGGCAGCGGGGCATGAGGTGGAAGTGGCGGCGCCAAAGAATGCACCAAAGGGGCTAGATTCCTTTGCAAAGCAGCTCACTGATGAAACCTCGATAATGATAGAAAACCTGAAAGCTGAGACTAGCAGATTGCTTCCTGTGTCGGATGGCAGGCAGCGCAGAAGAGAACGCAGGGCAGCAGCAAGGCGGAAATAGTTAAGTGTGAAGATAGGATTCTGGAGAAAGAGGCAGGCTGTTGGTCTGCCTTTTTTTATGGGAATTATTTAAAAATAGTTGCTCTTTTATTTGGTTACGTAACGTAACCTTTGTATCTTAGCATCGTAAATAAGGGATATAAACAGAACAAGCCATGAATAACTACAGCGTAACCATCGAAAGAATAGCAGGCAACAACCCCTTAACAGGCGAGTTTGTGGAAGCAGCAACAGAGCAACTGACCGTGGAAGCCTCCACTAAAGAAGAAGCGGCTATCTATGCCCCGGCCTTTATGAAGATGAAAGCGCAGGGGCAGGAGCTGAAGTTCTATGTTGATGGCGAACTGATAGAAGGCAACTGGTAATGCGTCTGACGCATGGTTCTGTTTTCAGCGGAGTAGGCGGCTTTGAGCTTGGGGCACAGCGGGCAGGGATTGAAACCCTCTGGAACTGCGAGCTTCAGGAGTTCAACCGCAGGATACTAAAACAGCACTTCCCGAAAAGCAAGCAATATGAAGACATCACAACGCTTTCACATCCCGAACCAGTTGACATTATTTCCGGAGGCTTCCCATGTCAGGACATTACCTCGGCATGGAAAGAGTCAACCGGTATTGTCGGTTCCCGTAGCGGGTTGTGGGGAGAGTTTGCCCGTATTATTCACGAAGGCCGACCTCTCTACGTCGTTGGCGAAAATAGCACAGACCTCACAAAAAGAGGATTTGAGAAAGTGCTATATGACCTTTCCGAAATCGGGTATGATGCGGAATGGCAATGTCTATCAGGCACCACATTTGGAGTGCAGCAGCGTCGGGAAAGAATATATTTTATTGCCTACGCCCGCCACCTCGCACTACAAGGGCAGCATACGGGGCCGGTATTTCGGCAGCAAGAGCTACAAGAGCAACTTGCCGGAGTTTATCCGGGATGGCTTCGACGATCCGATATACCCCAACCCCGAACTATACGAAGTGCTGATGACGTTCCCCACCTCGTGGACAGAATTAAAGCCTGCGGGAATGCTGTAATGCCGCTTATTGCGGAATATCTTTTCCGTTGTATCTTGTCGCATTATAACCGAACCACGGCCCTATGCAGGAACCTGTCATTAAACTGAACGGATGGAAAACCATCAAGGATTACGCCAAAGAAAAGCAGGTAACCACCCAGTATATCAGCAAGCTGATACGGCTGGACAAGGTACATTGGCGTACTATCCCTGAACTCAACAACCTGCGCCTGGTAAAGGATAAAAACGACTAACGAAAGGATATGGAAGAGCTTAAATGCGAAGGTGCTTGTGCAACCCATGGCACTTGCACAGGCACCGTAAAAGAGGTTGTGGTAAGGAGGGCTTCAGAGAACTGGGGTTCTTTCTGCTACTGTGACACAGCCATAGCCACAGACACTGCTAACGGCTTCAGTATTTCTAAAGAGGGGCCTAAAACGGATAGACTATGGGGCGACACCCTTCACGGCTTTACGGCTAAGTCTAGAAGCCTAGCAGGGGCTTGGATGCTGATACGGAACAAGTGTGTAGAACAGCAGCTTCGAATACCAACATACAATCAAGTCAAGGAAATTCACGACCCCTTCCAAAGCCAGCCCTAACAAGCTGGCTTTTTTGTGCCCGTTTCCGTAACATAGCCTAAACGCATTACACCTATGGAACAGTATCTATCCACCCTGGAAACCACCATACCCGCTATCCGCAAAAAGTTCTCAGAGCTAACCAATCAGATAGCCACCCTGCACCAACAGGTAGAGCAGCTGACGCACCAGAACAAGGCGCTCACAGACCAGCTAGCAGCCCGTAAGCCCGTGCAGGAGGCAAAGAACCCCCTGCCAAAAGACAGCGCCTACCAAGGCCCGTTTGTCATCACCAAGGGCGGCACCTATGCGGGCAACTGGCAGAGCACCGATTCCAACGTGCCCGCCGTGGAGGTAAAGACCAAAGAGCCGGTCATTATCGAGAACGCCAACATTAGAGGCGCGGGCTACCTGATAAAATGCTGGTACTACGACTGCGATTTGACGATTAGAAACACCAGAGGCTACGGCCTCACACCCACCGCCTACACTGGGCACCTCAAGCCGCGAAGGTTTGCCATCATCAACTTCTTTAAGAATGTGGTGATTGAGAACTGCTACCTGGAAGGCACGGCAGGCATTTACCTGGGCGATAAGTACGTGGGCAACGGCACCCCGGAGCAAAGTATCAAGATACGCTACAACCAGGCGAAGAATATCGACGGCAGGGTGCATAACGGCAAGGACCGGGTGCAGTTCGTGCAGACCAACTTCAAAGGCGCTATCGCCCATGCGGAAATCGCCTGGAACGAGGTGCTAAACGAGCCGGGCAAATCAGCAGTGGAGGACAACATCAACATCTACAACACGCGCGGCACCAAGGCCAGCCCGATAAGGATACACCACAACTACATCCAGGGCGCTTTCCCTATCCCGGTCGAATCCAAAAACTACTCCGGCGGCGGCATCATCATGGATTCGCCCGATGCCTCGGAGCAGGAGGTCACGGCTTTTGTGAGCGTGGAGGAAAACCAACTCGTCGGCATGGGCAACTACTGCATCGGGGTGGCGACCGGCAACAACATCGGCATCCGGGGCAACCGCTGCGTGGTGAGCGGGGAATATGAGGGCGGCGGCAGGTATCCGCACTGGACTTCCGGCATCTGGGCCAAGGAGTACTACCGCAAAGGCTCTACCCATTCGGTTGTCGTGGAAGATAACGTGGTAGGGGTGAAGCAAAGCAGCGGCAAAAGGTGGGATTACGAGAATATCGGCAATGTAGCTACTTTCCGCAATAACCAGAGCCTGCCGGACGTGACCCGGGCCGACGAGGCGAAGGAATGGCAACTCTGGCAGCAGCGGCTACAGGACAACAACATCAAACTCGGGGTTTCATAGGGACTTGCAGATTTTACGCTCATCCGTTTTCAGCCTGCTCCCGATGGGGGTGGGCTGTTTTGCTTGGCATCAGAAAAAACTTATCTGCCGTGACGGGTGTTTCAGGGAAAGTTGCTTCTTTTGGGGCGGGAACGGACGTACGGCACTTTAGCCGCTGCGCACAAAAACCGGACAACCTTTCCCTGTGCTTTCCCTAAGTAACGGGTGAAAAAGGCAAATACGGGGAGTAACTACTTAACTAACAGCAGGATGCGCAAAATGAGCGTATAAAATGCTAATTTTGCAGTAAATTAAAAGATAAGCATTGATCTATCCAGAAAACTTTGAAATAAAAATTGGGTTTGCGCAAGTACGCGAGATGCTCTCGGAACTTTGCCTGAGTCCGCTTGGCCGTAACTTCGTGAACCGCATGGCCTTCCTGAACCGCCACGACCTGGTGGACAGGCTGCTGCAACAAACCGACGAATTCAAACAACTGCTGGAGTCGGATGCCGAAATTCCGCTGCAGCACTACTATGACCCTACCGCCTACCTCGACCGGGCAGCCATAGAAGGCACCTTCCTGGACGTATCCCAGTTCTTCGAAATCAAGATGTCGCTGCGCACGATACGAGACTCGCTGCGCTTTATCTCGGAAACGGAGGAGGGTACTTTTGAAGCCCTGAAAGCATTGGGCGCCAATATTATGGTGGAGCGCTCGCTACTGGCCGCACTGGATAAAGTGGTGGACGACTCGGGCGCCGTGCGTGATGACGCTACGCCGGAGCTGCAGCGCCTCAAGCGCGACCTGATTGCGCAGCAGGCTATACTTCGTAAAACGATCAGCTCCATCCTCAAGCATGCCAAAAACGAGGGGTGGACGCCTTCCGACGTGGAGCCAACCATCCGTGGTGGCCGTTTGGTGATACCGGTAATTGCCGAGCACAAGCGCCGCATCAAAGGCCTGATCCACGACGAGTCCAACACGGGCCAGACGGTGTACATTGAGCCGGAATCTATTTTTGAGCTCAACAACGACATCAAGGATCTGGAAAATGCTTACCACCGTGAGCTTATCCGCATCCTGACGGCACTGACTAACACGTTGCGGCACCACATTCCGGAGCTGCGCAAAGCGTACCAGTACCTGGGCTTGCTCGACTTCATCCGGGCCAAAGCAGCCTTTGCGCGCCGCATTGAGGCGACCAAACCAAAGCTGCACAAGTATCCGCTGATAGACTGGAAGCAGGCGTTTCACCCGCTTTTATACTTGTCGCACCGCCAGTTGGGTAAGCCTACCGTGCCGATGGATCTGGAGTTGAACCGTGAGCAGCGTATCCTGTTGATTTCAGGACCGAATGCGGGTGGTAAATCGGTGAGCCTGAAAACGGTGGGCCTGGTGCAGTACATGCTGCAGTGCGGGATGCTGATTCCGGCGGCGGACGGCTCTGAGGCAGGCATTTTCCACGACATCTTCATTGACATAGGCGATGAGCAGTCGATAGAGAATGACCTGAGTACTTATAGCTCGCACCTGACCAACATGAAGAAATTCGTGACCGTGGCTGATAAACGCAGCCTGGTGCTGATAGACGAGTTTGGTACAGGCACAGAGCCTATACTTGGCGGCGCCATTGCCGAGGCTGTGCTGCAAACGCTCAACGACAGCAACGTGTACGGCGTGATCACGACGCACTACACCAACCTGAAAAACTACGTCGAGCGTACACCAGGCATCGTGAACGGGGCCATGCGCTACGACCATAAGCACCTGCAGCCGCTTTATCAGCTGGAGATCGGCAAGCCGGGCTCTTCGTTTGCGATCGAGATTGCTCAGAAGATCGGCCTGCCCAAGCACATCATCGACAGGGCGAGCAAACTGGTCGGAAGGGATAAAATCCGCTACGACCGCCTGCTGGAGGAACTGGAGACTGAGAAGCAGGAACTGGAGAAGAAAGTGCGCGAGGCGACCAAGCTAGAGGAAAAACTCAAGCGCCAGGTGAAGGACTACAGCGACCTGAAAAACTTCCTGGAAGACAGCAAGCAGGAGATCATGCGCGAGGCCAAAGGCAAGGCCAAGCTCCTTCTGAAAGACGCCAACCAGAAGATCGAGTCTACGATTCAGCAGATTAAACAGAGCCAGGCCGAGAAGGAGAAAACCAAGGAGGCCCGTCGTGAGCTGGAGGAATTTGCCCAGGAGGTACGCAAGGAAGAGCCGCGCCCGGCACACAAGCGCATCGCGAACGGAAGTATAAAAGAGGGCGACAACGTGGCGCTGGTAGGGCAGGACTCTGTAGGCCAGGTGGTCAGTATAAAAGGCAAAACCGCCGAGGTGCTGTTTGGCGGCCTCAAAACAATTGTGAAGGTAGATAACCTGGAGCGGGTAGAGGGGCAGGTGGCCAAGCAGAAAAAAGCCCGGATGGAAAGCGGGGATGGTGGCTTTAGCCGGGGCATGAACATGACGCAGCGCATGGCCGACTTCGCCAGCACGCTGGACATCCGCGGCGAGTATGCCGAGGATGCGCTGACCAGGGTAATGAACTTCACCGACGAGGCCATCATGCTGGGCATCCCGGAAATCAAGATCATCCACGGCCGTGGCAATGGTGTGTTGCGCCAGGTAGTGCGCGACTACCTGTACTCGGTACCGGAAGTGGCCAGCCTCGGCAACGAGGTCGAAGAGCGTGGCGGTGACGGCGCTACACTAGCGGTGCTGAAGTAAAGTATAAAGTATACATAAAACAGCTGCGGCTCCCAAGCAAGGGAGCCGCAGCTGTTTTGAGGGCTTGCGCTATTTGCCAGCGTCAGCAGTCTGTCTATACTTACTGGGCGCTCCAACCCCCATCAATGGGCAGGCAGGCACCCGACATTTGCGCCGAGGCTTCAGAGGCCAGGAACAGGGCCAGTTGTCCGATAGCCTCGACATCCACAAACTGCTTCACGGGCTGCTTCTTCAGCATGACTTTCTCCACCACCTCGCTTTGAGACATGCCATGCGCCCGGGCCTGGTCTGCAATCTGCGCCTCCACGAGTGATGTTTTTACATAGCCGGGACAAATGGCATTGCAGGTGATATTGAAAGGGGCTCCCTCCAGCGCCAGCACTTTGGTGAGGCCGGCAATGCCGTGCTTGGCCGCCACATAGGCAGCTTTAAACTCAGAGGCCCGCAGCGCATGGGCCGAGGCAATGTTGATGATGCGGCCGAAGCGGCGTTCCTGCATTCCCTTCCACACGGCCTTGGAAGTATGGAAGGAGGAGGACAGGTTCACGGCCAGGATGGCATCCCACTTCTCCTCCGGAAACTCCGCCACCGGCGCCACATGCTGTATGCCGGCATTGTTCACCAGTACGTCCACCTGCCCCAGCTGCTGCTCTGCCTGCCGCACCATCTGCCGTATCTGCTCGGGCTGCAGCATGTTGGCCGGCGAGAAGTATACTTTTACCCCATGCTCCTGCGCCAGCTGCGCAGCAATTTCCTCGCCGTTCCGCTCCAGGCCATTTAGCAGCAGGTGGTAGCCCTGGGCAGCAAAGGCACGGGCCAACCCCCGGCCAATGCCGCTGGTGCCGCCGGTTATCAGTACGTTCTTCATGTCTATACTTTTATGGATGTTCAGAAATATTCAAAAACGCTGAGGCGCCCTGAAAGAGCGCCTCAGCTGTACTTATCAACTGTCTAACTTACTAACTCGCACTAATACTTGCCGTTGAGCACGCTCAGGTTCGGGAGCAGTTTCTCGGTCAAATCGAAGCGCAGCTCTACCGAGTACAGGCGGCCAATCTCCGGTGAGCCCACGTACTCGCGCTGTGCCGTATCGAACAGGTTGGTAACGCTGGCGCCCAACGTCATCCACTCTTTCAGTTTATAGCCGGCGCTCAGGTCTACAGAAGTAAAGCCACCCAACGGGCCATAGTTGTAGTTGTATGGCGCTACTCGTTTGCCTTCATTCTCTTTGGCCGCTATCTGTACACCGGAGTAGAAATCATACTCGGGCAGGATGCGCACATTCACAGAGCCGAAAAACTTCTTGTCGAACAGGTCGCGTGCCGTAAAGTTGAAGCTGTAACGGTTCTTGGCCGCGTTCAGGCTGCTCTCCGATACAGATACTTTGCCGTCGCCGTTCGCATCGTTGTCCAGGTTATCCGTGTCGGTGATGTTAGAGTTGAAGTAGGAGTACTTGGCGCCTACGCTAAAGTTGTCGTTGAGGTAATAGTTAATGCCCAAATCGGTTCCCCAGGAATCCACGTTGCCGTAGTTGAGGTAGGTGAGGTAATAGTTCAGGGCATTGGCAGCTGTCTCCGTCACGTCTTTGTCGCCTTTCAGGATTACCTTCTCTTTCCCCATTAATGGTGTTACAGCAGTGAGAGGCGAGATGAAGTTCTCTGATTTGGAGTACCAGGTGCTCAGGTCGATGTACAGTTTATCCGATGGCGTGCCTTTATATCCAATCTCGAACGTTTGTACCTGCTCCGGCTCCAGCTTGTCGATGGTGCGTGTCTGGCCTGTCTCGGTGTTACGGATGGTCAGGCCGGCGCCGTTGCCAAGTATGGCCAGCGCCCCGTTGTTGAGGTAAAACTCTTGGAACTGGATGGATGGTGCGGAGTAGGCACTGCCCCAGGTGGCGCGGAAGGTGCCTTTCAGGGCGTTATACGTCAGGGCTGCCTTCGGGCTGAACTGGGCACCGTAGTTGTCGTGGTTGTCGTAGCGGGCAGCACCTAAGGCCTTAAATTTGTCGGTGATCGCATACTCCAGCTGCGCCACCACGCCGTACTGGCTTAGGATAATGTCCCCGTCCGCGTCGTCCAGGTAGGTCTGGCGGCTGTAGGCCACGTCGCGCTGGTAGCTCAGGCCGGTAATCACATCAAGCTTGCCGAAGTTGTTGTTATACTGCACCTCGCCGTTGATGCGGTGGCTCTTGTCGATGAAGCCGGGGAAGGCAATGGCAGGGGAGCCTTCGCCGATCTCGCCGGCCTTGGCGCCAGTTTTGGAATACTGCGCGGCCTGTGCCTCGGAGTAACCGCGGGCGCGCAACGTATAGTAGTTGGTGGTGCGGGCGTTTATCTGGTAGGTATCACCGGCGTCGTTCCAGGTGCTGTAGAGTTGGGCAAACACGCGCGGCGACACATAGCGGCCCTGCAGGTACTGGAAGGTCCAGCCGTTGATCTGGTTGCGGCCGTTGCTGGTCACGCCGATGTTGTCGCCCTGGCCAAAGCCGTAGTCCAGTACAAGGTCTGTTTTGCTGGTGGGGCTGAAGTATAAAGCCGAGCCAAAGCGCTTCGATTTAAAGCCGTAGTCCACGTCATACTCTGGCAAAGCACCCAACGCAGCGTTGTAAACAGTGTCCACGAATTTAAAGTCCTGCCCCTGGGTATACTCGCCGGTGATTTTATAGGCAAACTTATCGCTGACAACGGCGGCATGGCGGGCACGCGCGCTGATTACATCCTGATTGCCGGCGCCTATCGTCACAGTGGTGCCCGGGTGGCGGCGCGGGTCTTTGGTGATGGTGTTGATGATGCCGTTGTGCGCGTTAGGTCCATACAGAGCCGAGGAAGGGCCTAAAATCACCTCCACCCGCTCGATATCCTCCTTGATAGTGGTGTTGTAGAATCCGGCTGGCAGGCCGGTACCTCCCGGCAGCATGGAGTTGCGGCCGTCCGTCATCTGGTACATCTTCACGTTGAAGGCGTTATTAAAGCCGCGGGCGTTAATGCCCACGCCGATCACACCGGAACGTACCACTTCCACGCCCTGCACCTTGTTGAGCAGCTCGCCCACGTTGAACGAAGGCATGGCATCCAGGTCGCGGGAGGAGATAACGCTGATAGCCGCCGGGGCTTCGGTCAGTTTCTCGGGGCGGCGCGTAGCCGATACCACTACTTCTTCACTCATCATAGTAGAGGCCTGCATCGTGATGGTGCCGACATCGGCAGCGCCATCGGCCCCGACTGTTACAGGCAAATCGGGGTGGGAGTAGCCCACATAGGAAACACGCAGGCTATAGTTGCCGGCCGGCACGTTCTGGATCAGGAATTCGCCGTTAGCGTCCGTGGTAGTGCCTCTGCTTGTGCCTTTCAGGAGCACCGTGGCGCCGACGAGCGCCTCCCGGTTGTCTCCCCCCGCTACTCTGCCTTTCACGGCACCGCTTTGGGCGATGGCTACCTGCGCCGCACACAGCACCGATAGCAGGAGTAAGTAAATTTTTTTCATGATTAGTAAGGTTAGATGAAGTGATAATTTATAGTGTTCAGATGTATTGGAAGGTAAGTATAAAATCAATCCAGGAAGGCACGGACTGCCTGGTTAAAGGCTTCCGGCTGCTCAAACTGCAGCATGTGCCCCGCCTGGGGCAGCAGCTTCACCTGGCTGTCGGTTATCCGCTCCCGGCCGATGTTGGCCACCGCCTGCGTAGTAAGGTCGGGGTTGAGGTAGCGGTTGGGAATCAGGGCGTCGTTCTCGCCGAAAAGTATAAGCGTGGGCACCTTGAGCTCCGGTAGCCTATCATATACCGGCTCGTCCACCATCGCCGCCACGCCCTGCGCCACGGCTTTGGTGTAGTCGGGGAACTGCGCCGCCTGCATCATCGCTACCCGCTCCTCCACCATAAACTGCGCGTCATCCGGCATCTGGTGAAAGTTGACTTTGATGTTGGCGGAGATCTGCTCAGGCGTGGTTTTGGCTATACTTTCGGGCGTGACAGTGGCCTTAAAGAGCTGCTTCTGCTGCCCGGTAAAGGTCTCCAATCCGGCAGGGGCGGCAAGAATGAGTTTCTGCACCCGTTCCGGCGCCTGCAGGGCTGCCGTGATGGCAATCTGCCCGCCCATGGAGTGACCGGTGAGAACGGCCTGCTTGATTTTCAGTTCATCCATCAGGGCCAGCACTGCATCTGCATAAGCCTTCATGCCTACCTGCGCGTTTTCTTTGGATGATTTTCCGTAGCCCGGTAAATCCAGGGCGATAGTGCGGTAATGCTGGCTCAGCTCCGCGATGTTCTTGTTCCAGGCCGGCAGGTAGCTGCCTAGCCCGTGGATGAAGATGATCGTCTGCGGTCCTTTTCCCTGGTCCACGTAGGCGATGGTCTGACCGTCGGGCAGCGTGGCCTTCTGCACCGGGAAGTTATACTTCAGGCTTTCGAAAACCGGATCGGCGGTGGCAGTTGCAACGGCAGGTTCTGAGTTAACGGTCGCGGTCTGGCACCGGGCGTTCAGGCTCAGCAGACCAGCCAGCAACAGGGCTAAGGTTAGTTGTGATTTAATTCTCATACACAGGCTCGTTTACAGGTGTGTCAGGAACAGAAATTTCGGCAGGTTTCCTGAATGTAAAGTATAAAGAGAATCCAACGATGACAGAGGCAAGTATAGCCAGCGCGGCGGCAATGCCCGGATTGCGCACGGGGGCATCCATGTAAGAGGTGAGGCCGCCGTAGTATACCGCAAAGTGCACCGCCACGGAGGTGAGTGAGGCGGCCACCGGCGCCACCAGCGGCACCCGTTTCAGGAACATCCCGAACAGCACTGGCACAAAGGCCGCTGAGAAGTAGGCATACACCCCGTTCTGCGCAAAAATACCCACGCTCAGGTTCGGGTGCAGCAGCTGGTCAAAAGTTATAAGGATGGTGACCACAGCCAGCGCCACAATCACGAGGCGGTTGATGAGCACACTGCGTTCCTCAACTTTGGTCCCGAAAATGGGGGCAAGAATATCCGAGGTGATGGTGATGGAGAGCGACTGAATAAGCCCCTCCAGCGTGGAAAGCCCGGCGGAAATCAGTCCCAGCACCACCAGCAGCCCTACATACACCGGAAACTCGCTCACCACGTAAGCCGACATGATGCCGTCCAGCGGAATCGCTTCGCCGTTTATACTTAAGTCCGGGAAGGTGAGACGGGCGTAGAGGCCGGCGATAACCACCAGGAAAAACAGCGCCTCCGTCAGCACGCCCACCAGTAAGTACAGATTGACGTCTTTTTCGCTTTTCAGCAGCAGCGACTTGGTGATGATGTGCGGCTGGCAGACAATGGCGATCCCGATGATAACCTGGCAGAAGATGATTTCGAAATAGTCGCGGAAAAGGAAGCTCTGGGGGTTGGCAGGCTGCACCAGCAGCGGATCGATGGCCGCCAGTTTGTCCAGGAAGCCCTTCACGCCGTTGCTGAAATGCTCGTAGCCGGAGCCCAGCAGTATAAAAGCCACCACCACCATGAGCAGCGCCTGGATCATGTTGGTGTACACCATGGAGTTGGCGCCCCCAAACATCATGTAGCCAAACACAAACACCACAATGCCTACGCATACATGCAGCTCGTTCAGGTTGAGCACACTGGCCAGCACCTTGGTCAGGCCCACACAGATGAGCACGATAAAGGTAATGAGCAGCAGCGAGAGGAAAGCGAAAAACATGGTATAGCCACGGCTTTTGTACACCGAGCCCATCCACTGGGCCATCGTCTGTGCCTTCACGGCCTTGCCCATCCTTCTGAAGCCTTTGGTAAGTATAACCAGCGACAAGAGTGCCGCAGCCGGTAAAGCAACTGCCATCGAGATGAAGCCGCTCACGCCATACAAGGCCACAAAGCCCGGGTTGATGATGAACGTAGCCGCGCTCGTCATGGAGGCAGCCAGCGCCAGGCCCACCGCTACCGGCGAGAAAGCGACGCTGCCCAAGGCATAATCAGAAATAGAACGGATGCGCAGCGCGCCCCGCACCACAAAGAAAAGTATAAGCGCAGCGTAAGCGGCAACTAATATCCAACCAGCCGTTGTCAGTGCAGAAGGGGCTAAGTCGTTCATGGGAATCGGTGTTATAAGTGTGGTTTTGTCCAAATAATGTAGACAATAATCTACATTGCCACCTTGTTATACTTGCCAACTCCGCATATTTTAAGGTGAAATCGGAAGTATGGAAGGTGAAGTTTTTTAGTGATGAGTGAGTGGTTGCTTATTTTTAAATGGTAAAGCATAAGCTCTGCTGTCACTGCGCAGGTATGACAGTGGCGGTGCTAGGAGCAGGTTTATAACCTGGTTTCTGCACAGTAGAAAAGGATCAAACGAACGTTTCTCTATACTTCAACGAGCCATAGCTAGCGAATAAAGCATGGTCAGCCCCTTTTCCCACCATTGCTGATGGTATCCCCGGTGATTTATACTTTGGCAGGCTTCGGGGACGAACTGTGAATGCCGCGTGATCAAAGTATAAATTATAATCAAAGCCCTTGTAACCTTGCTTTGAAAAAGCAACGGGGATTAAAACTGCTTCTAAAGCAACCACACGTTGTGCTGTCGCTAAACCTGCCGTATCAAGCTAAAAGACTCTACCAGGCGGATTGCAAATCCGCGGCTACTATACTTTCGGATTGCAAATCCGAAAGAGCGGAGTTATTGTATACTTTCGGTAAGGATAGTAACTATTTAATTTTCTAACCTTCTAACTTCCCAACTTTCTAACTTAAAGGATTTGCAGCCGGTTCAGTAGCGCCTCTTTGTGCGTGTTGCCAATGGGGATGTACTTTCCGCCAATCAGGATGTTGTTGTCTTCGATGGCCTCGATGGCGGTAAGGCGCACGATGTAGGAGCGGTGCACGCGCATGAAGTCTTTGCCCGGCAGGCGCTGCTCCAGGTTTTTAAGGCTATGGCTCACGAGGTAAAGGTGCTGGGGCGTTTTGATGTTGCAGTATATATCCTGCGCCTCGGCCCACACAATGTCCTGCAGGTCTACCTTCTCCAGGCGGTTGCGCACCTTCACGAACAGCGCATGATGCAGCAGGTAGTTTGTGATTTCTGCTTCGGGAGGCGCTGAAGTCTCAGAGCTCACGCCAACCGGCAGCTGCTGGCGGGCGCTGGCATTATGGATGGCCACCTCAATGCTGCTTTGCAGGGTGCGTATGTCGAAAGGCTTGACCAGGTAGGCATGCGGGCTGGTTTGCTTGGCGCGGTCTATGGTTTCCTTATCCGAGAGGGCCGTCATGAAAATAAACGGGATTTTGCTGGACCTGGAAAGTATGGCCGCCGTGTCGATGCCGTCGAGCTTGCCCTCCAGCGTGATGTCCAGGATGATTAAATCAGGATTATGCCTGTGCACTTCCAGCAGCAGTTCCTCGCCTGAACTCACCATCGCGCATACTTCATACCCCAACTCCTCCAGCGAGAAAGCCAGGTTCTGCGCAATCACCACATCATCCTCTGCAATCAGCAGCCTTACTTTTGCCATACTTTATAAATCACGCTTTTAGCGGTAGATGCCTTCAAATTCCAATCAATATATAGAATATATGCAGATAAATAAACTGGTGCCTGTAGCAAGTATGGTTTTATAGGGAAGAGTTTGTAAATTGATTGACGCTTATGCCACGACGACAACTGAACAGCGCCCTCATACTTTGCCTCCTTTTATGGTTGGCCGCCACAAGTATGGCCAGTGCACAGGCTCCGGCTATTGTCACGCTACGGCCGGGCGAGGAGCAGGAAGTGCAGGGGCAGCTTCAGGTCTATCACGATGCGGGCGGCAACCTGTCGATAGGGGAGGTGCAACGGCTGCCTTTTACACCCCTGGATACCCAGGCCACACTGCCCGCAGGCAAAACCGTGCACTGGATTCGGGTGGTGCTGCAGAACAACAGCCCCCACGAGCAAACGCGTTTCCTCTACGCCGGCGACTGGAGCCTTTTGCAGCTTTATACATTAAAACCGGACGGTAGCTGGGAGGAACGACAGACGGGGCAGCTGCTGCCCATACCCGAGCGCGACGTGCCCCAGAGCAAGCCGCTCGTGCGGGTGAAGGTGCCGGCCCAAAGCCAGCTTTTGCTCTACCTGCGGCTGCAGGGCGATATTGCACTGTATAAGCCGCAAGAGCTGAGCCTTAGGCTGCAAACCCCCGAGCAGGTGGTGCAGGCAAACAACCGCAGGCTGCTGGTGCAAGGCTTTTTCATGGGCATTATCGTGGTGATGGCCCTCTACAACCTGGTGCTATACTTCTCGGTGCGCGACCGCAGTTATTTATACTATGTACTGGCGCTGCTGGGCACCGGTTTATACTTTATGTTTTACCACGGCTTTGCACTGGAGCTGCTCTGGCCCAGAGCCCCGTTCTGGAATGCCCACAGCTTCACCTTCCTGGTTACTTTTAATGGCCTGTTCCGGTTACTCTTCACAAAAAGCTACCTCAACACCAAACATAGCATGCCCCGTTGGGACCGGCTCCTGACGCTGCTCTCGCTGCTATACGCGCTGCCGGTGGCGATGGGGTTGCTCTCTTACCTCACCCCGCTGGATTTGCTGCAGGCCTGTGTGGATCTGATAGGGCTTATCGGAGGTGCCGTGCTGGTGGCGATGCTGCTGGTCAGTGTGGTGGCGCTGCGGCAGGGGTATCGACCGGCTTTATACTTTCTTATCGCCAACGTGTTTTTTGTGGTAGGGGCGTTGCTGTTCATTCTAAAAGAGACCCACCTGCTTCCTAACAACACGCTTACCGTATATGCCGCACAGGTGGGGATGCTGGCGCAGGTGGTGCTCTTCTCCTTGGGCCTGGCCTATAGGCTGAACACGGTAACAAACGAGCTGGCTGCCGAAGTGCTGGAAAAGGAGCGCCTCAAGCTGGAGAAAGAGACCGAGCGAAAACGCCTGGCTGAGCAGCAGAAGCGGGAACTGGAGCTAACGGTGGCCAACCGCACCGCCGCGCTTCGGCACAAGACACAGGAGCTGAACGAGACAGTGCTCCAGTTGAGGGAGTCGGAGCACAAGCTGCTGCGCCTCAACCAGATCAAGGACCGCTTTTTCTCTATCATCTCACACGACCTGCGCACCCCGCTAGCCACCCTGGACTCTTTCCTGAACATCCTCCTTAACTTTTCCGGGAGGATGAAGCCGGAGCAGCTGCAGAAGCTGGCCAGCCACACGCAACTGTCGGTGCATAACCTGCAGTCGCTCCTGGAGAACCTGCTGCAGTGGGCCTCCTCCCAGGCCGATTCAGATCATGGTATGCGCTTTGCGCCTGAGCCACTGCAGGTAAGGGAGGTGGTGCAGCGCAACCTGGAGCTGCTGAAGGATACGGCCGCAGCCAAAAGCATACACTGCCAGGTGCAGGTGCCGGGCGATCTGCAGGTATACGCCGACGCCAACATGTTCGATTTCCTGGTGCGCAACCTGTTGCACAACGCCATTAAATTTTCGGGAGCAGGCGGGAAGGTAAGTATAGAAGCAAGAGCGCTGCACAACGGCTTTGCCGAAATCACGGTGCAGGATAACGGGGTTGGTATAGAGGCTGCTGTTAAAGGCTCCCTTTTCCAGAGAGAGCACCCGCCCCTGACGACAAAGGGCACCGCCAACGAAAAAGGGGTAGGGCTCGGGCTACTGCTGTGCCGGCAGTTTGCGGAACGCTGCGGGGGCAGCATACATGTGGAGAGCGAGCCGAACAAAGGAAGCCGGTTCTGGTTTTTGGTGCCCCTTCACCGGCAAAGGGCAATGGCAGACCCCAAACGAGAGTTGGAGGGCGAGATACTTTGACCGGATGATCAGTTTAGTGAGCAGTTGGGAGGCAACTTGTTTCGTTGTCTCCGCACATGAAGTATAAAAACATCACCCTTAAACAAGTAAATCTATGAAGCATACTTTACCCGATGGCCTGCAGCTATACTATGAGCTGCACGGAAACCCGGATGCGTCCCAGGCCCTGGTTTTTCTCAATGGCCTTTCGCAGTCTACGGCGGCTTGGGCGGGGCTTTTGCCTGCGTTGGGCAAGGATTACAGGCTGGTGCTGGTTGACCTGCTGTTCCAGGGGCAGTCGGATGCGGCGCCGGAGCACAGAAGCTTTGAAGGGCATGCCGCTGACCTGGCAAGCCTGCTGCAGGCGCTGACCTTACCCGAAACGGTGCTGGTGGGCATTTCGTACGGCGGTGCAGTGGCGCAACGTTTCCTGGTAAACTACCCGGAACTGGCGCAGGCCGGAGCCCTGCTTTCTACTTTCCCCTACAAGGATGCTTTTTTTGATGCCATCGGCTATAGCTGGGAAGCGGCTCTGAAAGCAGGAGGCTACCCGCTGATGCTGGATGTGATGCTGCCCACTGTGCTGGGACGCAGTTACTTTCTGAACCCCATCATCAGCATCGCGGATCTGAAGAACAGCAAGTCCAGCCAAAGCCCTGCCCCCGAAAACATTTTAAAGCTGACGCAGGCCACCAAGGAAAGCGGTAATTACCTGGAGGAGCTGCGAAAAGTGCCGGTGCCGGTGTTGGTGGTGCATGGCGAGGAAGATCCTTTATGCACGGTGGAAATGGGCAGAGCCATGTGTGAGGCGATACCGCAGGCCTCGCTGGAGACACTGTCAGGCGTTGGCCATACCCTTAACCTGGAGTGCATCCCTAGGCTGACGCAGTTGCTGGATGAATTTGCCGCCAGGGTAAGACAGGAAGTATAAGCGCAGCCAGGTATAAAACAAGAGAGGCTCCACTACCTGGCGCCTCTCTTGTTTTTACTTCTGAGAAAGAACATTATTTCTTGCGGGTAAACCTGAATTCAGCACCTCCCTGCATGTAGAAGAGCTCATCCTCATCCAGCTTCGATATGACTGCTCTGTATTCATCCGCGCCCTTATCGAAGAGTATAATTCTTTCGTTGTTCTCATACTCCCACGTGCCTTCTGCCATCGTAGTGCCAGCATACTTGTCTATGTAGGAGCCATCCCTTTCGAATTTGGAAGTATAGCGGGCAAGCTCGATGCCGTACTCCGCTTCAAATTCTGCAGTAAAATCATCGCCATTTATAAATACGGCATTGCCGGTCCACTCGCCGTTCGTGAGCAGCGACACATTCGGTGACACATCATCGTCATCATCTTTGCAACTGGTAAAGGTAACCACGCAGAGCGCCGCGAAAAGAAGGCAGAAGAGTTTAAGTTTTTGCATAAAGTATAAAATTAGTGTTGCCTGTATTGCAGTATATGTACTATCCGCCTGAAAAGTTTTGCTGTCGCAAAATCATTGCACAGCAACGGCAAATATCCGCCTCGTTGCCGTTGTTGCTAATCTGACGTGCTATCGCTTCATCCGGATCTCCATGCTCATTTCGGTGGTTTCGTCCATTGCGAAAAGCCCCTCCATGTGCAGTTCAGAGGAGGTTAATTTGTTGATCGTATATTCTGTCTCATCAGAAGTGCCCTTGTTGGTGATAATCACTGTTTCATCGCTACCGAACTCCCATTCACCATCCTGCTGCGTTTCCCCCTCATACTTTATAGTATAGGAGCCATCCTTTTTAAAATCGATTTTGGTTTGTGAGGCAGTTACACCATAATTTTTAAGGGTTTCCGTCATGTTGTTGCCCAGCATCCATATCTGATCTCCGGTCCATTCGCCTCCGATCAGCAGGTCTTTTTTCGACAGGTCTTTGTCATCATCTTTATCACAACTCACAAGTGAGAGCATCAACAGGGATGCAACGAAAAGTGTAAGAAACTTAAGTTTGCTCATGGCTTTACATGTTTAAGAAGTTATAAAAGATAAATATAGACTTTCTTATATTCTAGAAGAATTTATTGCACTAAAAATTCTCTATGAGGATTGAAATATGGTGTTTCTGCGTTCGTAAGCCAAGGTTTATTGACCTTTATGCGGAGTTGGGGCGAGGGTACGCAAAACCCTTACTACAAGAAAGTATAAAACTACAAAGCCAGCCGTGAAGGGCTGGCTTTGTTAATTTCTAGAAGTATAGATTCTTATTTGATGATGTTGAAAATCCGGTTCCAGCGTATTTTACTAAACCCGCTGCCTTCCGGGTTGGTAGACATCCAGATCATCACGGCCTTGCCCACCACGTGGTCGGCCGGTACGTAGCCCCAGTAGCGCGAGTCGAGGGAGTTATGGCGGTTGTCGCCCATCATGAAGTAGTAGTCCTGCTTAAAGGTATACTGCGTCACTTCCTGCCCGTCCATAAACAATTTTCCGTCCCGGGTTTCAACGTTCTCGTTGTGCTCATACTCCTTGATGATACGCTCATAGAACGGCAGCGATTCCGGGGTGATGGCCACAGTAACGCCTTCCTTAGGAACGTAAATCGGACCGTAAAAATCCCTGTTCCACTTCAGCTTGCTCGGCACGTGCGGAAAAACACCTGCCTCGGCCTCACCAGGGCTTGCTTTGTAGGGTATCACTTCCTTCACGATGTCGAGCTTGGAAATCTCATCCGCCATCGCCGGTGTCATGTCCAGCACGTAACCATTGTCCAGCAGCTGTACCTCCCCCAGCCGGATGTCGCGGTCCTGGAAAAACTTCTGGGAAAGCTGCATCGTTGGGATGATGATGTACTTAAACTGCATCTCTTCAGGGTTCTCAATCGCCTTGCCGTTGATGTATACCTGCGTATCCCGTATCTCCAGCGAATCGCCGGGCAGGCCAATGGCGCGTTTGATGTAGTTGGTGCGCAGGTCGGCCGGGTGCTCATCCTCCGGCGGGTAGTTAAACACCACCACATCGTTGCGCTTCACCTCCGAAAAGCCTGGCAGGCGGTAAGAAGGCAGCTGAATAGCTTTGGAGTAGGAGGGGATGTTGGTTCCCCAAATGGTCTGGTGCGTGAGCGGAACCTGCAGCGGTGTCATGGGGGTACGCGGGCCGTAGTGTAGCTTGCTCACAAACAGGAAGTCCCCCACCAGCAGGGATTTCTCCATGGACGGGGTAGGGATGGTATAAGCCTCAAATGTGGCCCAGCGTATTAAACTGGCTGCGATGACAGCAAAAAGTATGGCATCGCCCCACTCGCGGGCAAAGCTCTTCTTTTTCTTAGGTTCCTTTGTTTCGGGCTTCTTCTCCCAAAATTTAACGTTCATCTGCTAAGGTATGGTTACAGGTTCAGCATGTCTTTCATGCCGTAAACGCCCTGGCGGCCCTGCAGCCAGGAGGCGGCCATCACGGCGCCCTCGGCAAACCCGGCACGGGTATGGGCAATATGCCCTAATTCAATTTTGTCTACTTCGGAGCTGTAAGTGACGATATGTGTTCCCACCACGTCAGGCTCGCGCTCAGAAGCAATGTTTAATTTAGTTTTTTCTTCCGGATTATCGCTTACCCAGCCGCTTAAATCTTTATAGCTGGCCAGTATACCCTCTGCTGTTGTTATTCCAGTTCCGCTTGGCTTGTCTACTTTCTGCAGGTGGTGTACCTCGCGAATGGCCACGCTGTACTCCTTGTAATCCTTCATTTTGCTGGCAATGTACTCATTAAAATGAAAGAAGAGGTTCACGCCCACGCTAAAGTTGGAGGCATAAAAGAAGGCCCCCTGGTTTTCGGCACAAAGTGCTTTAGCTTCCTCAAACTTGTCCAGCCAGCCGGTAGAGCCGGACACCACCGGGATACCGTTTTGCAGGCAGTAGCTGATGTTGGCAAAAGCTGCCTCTGGGTGCGTGAATTCGATGGCTACATCGGTGTTAGACGAATTGTAGTTCTGAAGTTCGTTGATATTCTCGTGGGTTATTTTGCCAATGATCTGGTGGCCTTTGGCAAGGGCTGTCTGCTCGATGGTTTTGCCCATCTTGCCATAGCCTATCAGTAGGATGTTCATTTGTTGGATCGGGTATATAAAGTGAAGGACACCCCGGGCGTAAAAGTGCCGGGCTGCGCTTGCAGATGTAACAGGTTTGGCTGTACGCGCAATGCCAGATCCTCGCCCACGTCAAACTCCCGCAGGTGGGCATGCACATAGGCCTCGGCAATCTGCAGCGAGTAAGCCGCCACCGAAAGTATAACCGTCAGGTCGCGGTTGCGGCGGTAGTAGTCGCGGCGGTACTTGAGGTTGCTCCGGGCTTCTTGTCCTCGGCTCTCGTTCAGCGACGGGAAGTTAGGGTCGTTGGCATACTTGTCGATGGTGCTGGGGTCTTCGTCCACGCGATGAATGTAGGCCTTGCGGTAGTCCTGGTACTTGGTGTTGTTATCGATGAGAAAGTAGGTGAGTACCGCGCCGGTGCCGTACACAATAGGGAGCTTCCAGTAGGCCCGGTTGTAAATCTGGCCGCCACCGGGAACGATGGCGGAGAACAGAGCCGCTTTGGCAGGCTTGTCCCAGGTGCTCAGGAAAAAGCCTCTCTTTTCTGCTTCAGCCGTATCAACAGGGGCCACGGGCACAACCACAGAATCAGGGCCGGTCGTGATGACCTGCCCGTGTGTGTGAGCCGGGGCAAAGGATAACACCATGCCCAGCAGCCATACTGCCGCACCAACTTTCAGCCTCATGCGCCTTAGTAGTTAAGTAGTTCCAGTATACGGTTCAGCTCCTCTACCGATACAAACGGGATTTTAATCTCGCCTTTACCGTCGTTGTTGGCCTTTACCTGTATCTTGGTGCCGAACTGGGAGGCAAGTTTGCGCTCCACCGTCTTCAGTTCATCCTCATACTTGTTAAACTGCAATTGTTGTTGCGGGTCCGGCTTTTTCTTGGCGTTCTGCAGGTTGCGCACCAGTTCCTCTACCTTGCGCACCGATAGTTCCTTGGCCACCACTTCCTTAAATACGTCCAGCTGCTGATCAATGGTGTCGATGTTGATCAGGGCACGGGCGTGGCCCATGGTGATCACGTTGTCGCGCAGGGCAATCTGGATGTCCGGAGGAAGCTTGAGCAGGCGCAGGTAGTTGGTTACCGTGGTGCGCTTCTTGCCCACGCGCTCGCCCAGCTCTTCCTGCTTCAGGCTGCACTCGGTGAGCAGGCGCTGGTAGGAGAGGGCAATCTCGATGGCATTCAGGTTCTCGCGCTGAATGTTCTCGATCAGGGCCATCTCCAGCATCTGCTGGTCGTCGGCTTTGCGGATGTAAGCCGGGATTACGGTTAAGCCGGCAATCTTCGAGGCCTGGTAGCGGCGCTCACCCGAAATAAGCTGGTAGCTGTTGGGGCCAAGCTGCCTTACGGTGATGGGCTGGATGATGCCCTGTACTTTGATGGACTCTGCCAACTCTTCCAGCGCCGCCTGATCGAAGTGCGTGCGGGGTTGGAAGGGGTTGGTTTGGATTTGGTCAATGGCTATATCTGCGATGGTATTAACGTCGTTTAAAGTGGATGACTCAGTTTTGCCGGTATACTTGTTACCCTCCAGAAGAGAGCCCAGGCCCCGGCCAAGGCCGCCTTTACGTTTCGCTGCAGAATTTTTGTTATCAGACATGTACTCTCCTAAAAGTTATTTCGCCAGCGCTACGCTGTTTTTCTCCGCTATCTCGCGTGCCAGGTTCAGGTAGCTCAGGGCTCCTTTGCTGTCGGCGTCGTGTAGCAGGGCAGGCAGGCCAAAGCTCGGCGACTCGCTCAATTTCACGTTACGGGGGATGATGGTATCGAATACCATTTGCTGGAAGTGGGTTTTCACCTCCTCCACTACCTGGTTGCTCAGGCGCAGGCGCACGTCGTACATCGTCAGCAGGATGCCCTCAATGGCCAGCTCCGTGTTCAGGCGCGACTGAATGATCTTGATAGTGTTCAGGAGCTTGCCCAGGCCCTCCAGCGCAAAGTACTCGCACTGCACCGGTATCACCACCGAGTCAGCGGCGGTCAGGGAGTTTACCGTGATCAGGCCCAGCGACGGGGAGCAGTCGATGATGATGTAATCATACTTCTGCTTCATATCCTTCAGCGCCTCGCGCATCTTCTCCTCGCGGTTGGGCATGTTGATCATCTCCACCTCCGCGCCTACCAGGTCGATATGGGATGGAATCAGGTCCAGGAACTCAATGTTAGGTGTCTGCAGCACGATGTCCTCCGCCTTCACGTCCTCCACCATGCACTCGTAGATGCTGCTGGTAATGGTGGCCGGGTCGAAGCCCAGGCCGGAGGTGGCGTTGGCCTGCGGGTCAGCATCCACCAGAAGTGTTTTATATTCCAGGGCTGCCAGGCTTGCTGCAAGGTTAATGGCCGTAGTGGTTTTGCCTACGCCGCCTTTCTGGTTGGCAACCGCAATAATTTTTCCCATGCTATACTTTATAGTTCAATTGTTTGACCTATCTCCAATAGAATAAGTTCCTTGTCTGCCAGCTTGGCCACTTCCATCACCTCCTCCTTGTCAATGGCAATGTAGGGGAAGGTATCGTAGTGCATGCCGATAACTTTCTCCACCTGCACAAAGTCGGCGGCGATCATGGCATCGTGGATGTCCATGGTAAAGTTATCGCCGATGGGCATAAGCGCAAAATCCACGTCAAATTGCTCTGGAATGAGCTTCATGTCGTAGGTGAGGGCCGTATCGCCGGCGTAGTAAAAGGTTTGGTTTTCTGTTTCCACCACAAAGCCAGCCGCGGTGCCACCATAAGAGCCATCTGGCAGGGAGCTGGAGTGGATGGCGTTCACCATCTTCACCGTGCCGAATGGCAAGGTTACTTTGCCGCCGGTGTTCATCGGGTGCACGTTTTTGATGCCTTTGTTGCCGTACCAGGTCGTGATCTCGAAGTTGGCTACAATGGTGGCGTTGTTATTTTTAGCAATCTGCTCCGCGTCGTGCACGTGGTCCTGGTGGCCGTGCGAGAGCAGGATATAGTCCGCCTTGATATCGTCTACGTTGATGCTGGATGCTAACTCGTTTGGAGAGATGAACGGGTCGAACAGCACGCGGTTCTTTCCGATTTCGAACAGGAAGCAGGACTGGCCGTAGTACGTTATTTTCATAATTTTATTTGATTTAGCTGTTCTATACTTACGCAAGGTAACTCAATCTTCCACAAAGATACACTTTTTACCCATTTTTAGCTGATGCAAAAGAGCGCCTGCAGCGTTTATTTATCCACATCCGGAAAGCCTTGCGCCAGGGGCGTGGTGCCTGTGTTATACTTGCTTTTCAGGCTGCCGGCACTGCTCTCAAAGTATAAAGTTACGGACGTTCAAACTCTGAAAGTATAGGATTTATACTTTACAAAAACGTTGCCTACTGTAGTTGAAGTATAACTACAAAAGAATAGCGCCAACTGCACAGGCAGTCAGCGCTATATCTTATACTTTATACTTTTGTGGATTAAGGCCTATCGATGTCTTTGTCATGTGCCGGGGCGTCCGGACGGTTGCGAGGGTTAAGCTTGTCCACCTCCACATCCTGCTTCCGGATTTTATCCTGTATCCGTTCGGTGTGCTCGGTGGTTTCTTTGTTCAGCCTTACTTCCTCTACCACACGCGCCTCTTTGTTCACCACGGGAATCTCGGCGCGCTCCGTAATGGTTTTTTCACCTTCCTTAAACGCTTCCAGGTCCCGCTCATTAGCCGGACGGTTCACCGGTCGTCGCTCTACATTCACGTGTTCCTCACGCAGGCGCAGGTTCTCTTCCACAGGTCGTTCGATAATGCGGCTACGGATTCTCACACCACCTGTCTCCACTTCGCGCTTGCCCACGTTCAGGTTTTCCTCTACCACCGGAATTGATGCGGTGGAGCCTGTCCAGTTGCCTTTGCTGGAGGAGGACATTCCCCGCTGCTGCGATGATGCCCGCTCGTTCACGTCGATGGCACCCGCTTTGTCAAGTATCTCACATACTCTCCTGGATTCCTCTTCCGAGGAAGTATGGACGGTTACCACAGAGCCATTGCGGGCAGCCTCCGAGTACATGGCCGACTCGTTGCGATTCCCCAGCAGGGAATTAAAGAAGTTGCCCACGCGGCCACTGCTATCGCTTGTTTGCGTGGGCTGTTGGGTGCCTGTGTTCGCCCTGTCCCGGGCGCCATGCACTGAAATATCTATTTTATTATTTGGAATACCTGCTTTCTCCAGTTGTTGCGCAGCCATTTGCGCATCAACACCATAATCGAAAATACCAACTACTGTCTGTTGTTTCATAGCTTAAATATTAAATTGATGTAACATAAAAACCGATGCAAGCCTATACTTCAGGCCTGCCTCGTGTTGTGTGGGTGGGTTTTAACCCGTTCGATGGTTACCTCTTCCTTGCGGAGTGGCATTTTTTCTGTGCGGTGTGTTTCCACCTGCTTTTTGGTGATGTGCAGTTCCTCCACCAATACCAGTTTCTTCTGCACCACCACCTCTTCCTTCAGCACCGAGACGATCATTCTGTCGCCTTCGTAGCGAACAGGCGGAGGGGCTTCCTCCACAATCTGGTTGATAGCCACGCGCTCCACTTCCACCTCTTCGTGCATCGACGGGATATCTATGTCTTTGAGCTCCTCACGCACCTGTTTTACCACATGCACCTTGGCCGCTTCCACTTCTCTTTTCCCGATCTGCACCTGCTCTTCCACCACCGGTATCACCTCCTCCTCATGCCTGCTTGCTGCCTCCTCAGGAAGAGGAGCCCTACCGCCAGCTGTAGCTTCCTGGTAGCGCTGCTCAAACTCTGATTTTAGTACTTTTTCTTCTGATTTATTCTTTTTCATGATGTAAAACCATATTACAATATAGGTTTTTTAAGCCTGATTTTTTAGCTAAGCTCCCTGTTTCCTACGCGGGCTCAACGCAGGGGTTGGCCAAAATTTATCAGTAGCCTATACTTTAGCAGTTTTACTTTCTCTGCTTTTTTTAGTGAGTCTGGCTTCTGCTGTGGTTAACAGGGCTTATATGTTGGCCGGGCAAAGTATAGCCGGGGCATAAAAAAAGCGCCGGAAGTATTAACCTCCGGCGCTTTATACTTTCCTACAATTCTTCTACTGGTTGTGTATCGTCCAGTCGGCATACTCGGTGCAATAGGCGGTGCCCCAACGCTTGAACCTCGGGATAACGGTCTGCTCCAGCCTGCGCTTGAAATCTTCAAAGTCCTTTTGCCTGGGGTCAGACCAGAGCACCTCGCTCAGGGCCGTCATCCTCGGGAACACCATGTACTCTACCTTGGCAGGAGAGCTGATATACTCGGTCCAGAGATTGGCCTGGGCTCCCATGATGTACCTTGCCTCCGGTTTGCCCTGCAGTTCGTCCGGCATCGGGCTAAAGTTGTACACAGCGTCCAAGGGATTGTAGCCGTGGATGGCCAGGCTGTCGTTCGGATTCCTAGTTTGGTAGTGGTCAAAGTATAAAGGCTTGCCCGGCGTCATGATAACGGGGTGCTTGCGCATGGCCGCTGCCGCTCCGGTTTTGGCGTCAGCCCAGTTCATGACGATGGTGGAGGAGTCCAGGTCTCCTTCCAGGATCTCGTGCCAGCCTATCACCTTTTTGTTTTTCTGTGCCAGGTAGTCCGATACCCGCTCCACAAAGTATGTCTGCAACCCCTTTTCATCCTTCAGGTTATTTGCCTGAATAAACTCCTGTGCCTGTGGGCTGGCTTTCCACCACATTTTGCTGCACTCATCCCCGCCAATATGGATATAGGGCGAAGGGAACAGGTCGGCCACCTCGTGGAATACAGTCTTCAGGAACTGGAACGTCTCGGGGTGCGGCGCCAGCACGTTGTTCTGGCGGTTGTACATGCCCCAGGTAGTGGCCACGTTCCAGGTCGTGTCGGGGTGGGTGCTAAACTCAGGGTAGGCGGCGATGGTGGCGCGGCTGTGGCCCGGGATGTCTATCTCGGGTATGATGGTGATGCCGCGCTGCGTGGCGTAGGCAATTACCTCCCGGATCTGGTCCTGGGTATAATAGCCGCCATAACGGGTAGAGTCGTAGCGGGCAGGCTCATCCTTAAAGTGGCCAATGAGGGTAGCCTCGCGCCAGGAGCCAACGGAGTTCAGCTTCGGATAGCTCTTTATTTCAATACGCCAGCCCTGGTCGTCAGACAGGTGCCAGTGGAAGGTGTTGAATTTGTGGAAGGCCAGGTAGTCGATATACTTCTTGATGAAGTCCAGCGGGAACATGTGGCGGCTCACGTCCAGGTGCATCCCACGGTAAGCGTACTGCGGGTAATCGATGATCTCCACCGGCTCCACCCGCAATCCCCTGCGGTTTTCAAGCGGCAGCAGCTGGAGCAAGGTTTGTGAGCCGTACACGATGCCGTTCACATCCTGGGCTTTAATGGTAATGGCTTTGTTTCCGGAGTGCAGGATGTACATCTCGGGGCGCTGGACTGCGGCGGCATCCTGTAGCAGAATGATGCCCTCAAGCGAACCGGTGTTGGAAGTTATCTGCTGCAGCGGCAATGTTAAGCCGGTTTGGGCCTTGATGAGCCCTTGCAGGTAAGCGGCCTGGCTGGCAAAAGGAGCCTGGTAGTAAATATGGCTCTTGCTGTTCAGCCGCACGGCTTTTTCTTGTAAAGGACTAACCTGCTGTGGCTTCGGGATGATGGCCGCTGCCTGCTGCGATTCGGCGGGTAAGGCGCTGAACAGCAGGGACAGGAGCAGCAGTGCGCCGAAAAGGTGGTGGATCATACTTGTTAAAGTGATATTTGAAGGCGCAAGATAAGCAATAGTATGTTGTTGCCACAACTTCTATTTTGCCTCCAGTAGCTCCATAACGAGCTCATGGAGGTAAGTTATTGTTTGCTGCAGCGTTTCCGGACCATCCTGCTGGTGCTTGATGCGCCCTACTTCCCGATCGTTTTCATAAAAAGTGAGGTAGGAGGAGGGAAGGTCAGTAAAAGGTGATAAGTAGGTGTCGTTTAGCGAAGTATAATCTAGCTTGCGAAGCATCTCTTTAACTTGATCCAACTGCTTTTGGGAAAGCTGCATGGTGAGCGTATCCGTGACAGGCACGTACCGGAAGCCTTCGTACAGAACGGTGCCATCGCTGTAAAAGGTGGCATTATAAGCGGGGCAGGTGCCGTAGCAGGGTGTTTTCTGGAACAGCAGCAGCTTTTGTGGCGGTGCTGCATCTGTACCTTGTGATTGATTTATACTTTGGTTGGCGCTGCCACGGGCACAGCCGCTTGCCAGCAGCAGCACAAGGCCCAGTAAGATCAGGTTTATACTTTGTTTATACTTCATGGCGTGCCCTGTTCCAGCTTGCGGAATTCGCCGCTTACAAACTCGTAGTACTCAGGGGTGCAATAGTGGCACTCCTGGTAGTTAAGGGCAGAATCGGGTGGGTTTACCACAAACAGGCGACTTTCTTTGCTATACTTGGCGCCGGTGCTGCTCTGCACTTTATCCAGCACCTTGCCTGTTTCGCGGTCTACCACTAAGTGCTGCTGGCAGCTGGTGCCGCAGCCAATACTTACCACGGTATACTTTCCGGCAAAGTTTACGCCTTCCTCCAGCCCCTTGCGCAGCATGGTGCGGTAGGTAGTGGCATCGCTGTGGCTAGCTTCATCCAGCGGTGCCAGCTGGCCCCGGTACATGTTACCCACCGCGTAGTTTTTGCTGTTCAGGTATTGCTCCGTTGTGATGTGGTAGCGGTTATACAGTTCCTTATCGGTAGAGTCGTTGTAGGGCACGTTGAGGGAGTCTTTAGCCAGTTCTTTCGCCAGCTCAGGGTGTGTGGCTGCGAGCCCTTTTTCTTCCTCCGGGCCACCCTGACAGGCGGTGAAAAGGCCTACGCTTAGCAGGCAGAGGCATGTGGTTATGTGATTTGCAATTGTCTTCATATATAAGCATACATACGGTTAAAAGGTACTGCAAGTATACTGATTCAGCAATGGTAACCTACAAAGTATAACTCGTAATCAGAAGACTATTATCAGGGAAGAACAGTATAAAAAAAGCCTCTCCGGTTGAGGAGAGGCTTTAAAGTATAAACCTTATTTCTTGGCTTTGTTGCGCTTTTGCTGCTCACGCTCCTGCGCCTGGCGCATCGCCTCCTGCATACGCTCGGTAAACGAAGGACCGCCCTTTGCTTTTTTCTCTTTGCGCTTGTCCTTGTTCTCCTCTAATCTGGTTCTGATCTTGGTCTCATCTACAAAGTAGCGAATAGCGGCCTGCTGGCCAAAAGTTACAATGTTAGACACGAAGTAGTAGAACGACAGACCAGCAGGGAAGGAGTTCAGCACGAACATGAAGATCACCGGCATCAGGTAGCTGTAGAACTTCATCGGCCCCTGCATGGTGTTTATCTGGTTGTTAGACCAGGTGTAAAGTATGGTGGAGGCCGTCATCAACAGGGTAAACATACTTACGTGGCTGCCATAAAACGGAATGGTGAAGGGCAAACGGGCAAAAACGTCGTAGGTAGAAAGGTCGTCGGCCCACAAGAAAGCCTCCTGGCGCAGTTCGATCGAGTTCGGGAAGAAGTTGAACATCGCAAACAGGATCGGGATCTGCAGCAGCATCGGGATACAGCCGCTCAGCGGGTTTACGCCCATCTCCTGGTAGAGCTTCATCGTTTCCATCTGCGTCTTCTGCATGTCACCTTCGTTGCGCTCCTTAATGGCGTCAATTTCCGGCTTCAGCACCTTCATCTTGGCCATCGACAAGTATGACTTGTAGGTAAGCGGGAAGAGGATGGTCTTGATGTAAAGCACCAGCAGGATGATGATGATGCCGTAGTTGCCAATGTAATTCTCCAGGAAGTCGAAGGCCGGGATGATGATCCACTTGTTAACGTAGGAGAAAATGCCCCAGCCCAGGTCCAGGTTCTTGTCGAAATCGTGGCCGATGTGCTTGAGGATCTTGTAGTCGTTCGGGCCGAAGTAGAACATGAACTCCCCGCCGCTTCCGCTCACCACATCCTTAGCAGGAATCAGGATCTCAGAGGCCAACGTTTTCACGGTAGTCGAATCGGCCGGGTCTACCGACGAAGTTAAACGGGCGCCAGCGAACTGGCTGCCGGCAATAATGCCTGCCGTAAAGAAGTTCTGCTTGTTGGCCACCCACTTCACCGGCTCATTCAGCGACTTGGTCTCCTTGCTGTCTGAGATGGAGAGGTAATCATACCCGTCTTCTACTGTCGCGAAGTTGATGGTAGACTTGCTGCGGTTGTGCTGCAGGTCGCGCTCCAGTTGCTTCAGGTTGTCGTTCCAGGTAAAAGTCAGGTTCTCGCCGGACACCTGCTGCGCCAGGCCATTAAAATGGAGCTTGTAGCCCAGCAGGAAGTTATCGTCATAGAGGGTATACACCTGGTCTATGGACTGCCCGTTGCCGATGTTGGCGCGGAAGGTGATTGTCTTGCCTTTTTTATCGTCTGCCGCTACTTCCTTCACCTCAGAGGCGGTAAAGTATAAGTCGGACAGCTGTACTCTTTTGCCCTCGTTGGAGGTAAAGGCGATGTCTGTGGTGCTGCTCTCGCTGTCGAAAAGTATGAGCGGCTCTCCCTGATACGTCTTATAGTTCTTTAGCAGTACTTCTTCCACCTGTCCGCCCTTGGTGTTAAAGGTAACGCGGATGTTGTTGTTCTCCAGGGTGGTCGTGCTTTCCTCACCGGTAGCGGCAGCGCCAAAATTTCCCAGTGCCGCAGTTCTGCGGGCCTGCACCAGCGAGTCGGCCTCTGCCGGGGCGGTAGTGGTTTGCAACTGCTCTACTTTGGCCGTCTCCTGCACCGTTTGCTGCGTAGGCTCCGTGCTCCCGAAGAAGAACGAGTAAGCCAGCAGCAGTATGGCAATCAGTCCAAAGCCAATCGCTTGATTTCTGTCCATTTACTTTGTTGTGTTGTGTGTATTGCGCTTATTTAGTTTTAGCATGGTTGATGGCCGCCTTCACAAACTTCACAAAGAGCGGGTGCGGGTTCAGCACGGTGCTCTTCAGCTCGGGGTGGTATTGCGCCGCCACAAACCACTGGTGGTTCTGCAGTTCGATGACCTCCACAAGGCCTGTGTCCGGGTTAATACCGGTGGCCACCATGCCCGCTTCCTCAAAGGCCGGCAGGTACTTGTTGTTAAACTCGTAACGGTGGCGGTGGCGCTCCGAAATTTTAGACTTACCGTAAATAGCATAAGCCCTGGAGCCCTTTTTTAGTTCACAAGTATATGCACCCAGGCGCATGGTGCCGCCCATTTGCGTAATTTGCTTCTGGTCCTCCATCATGTCGATGACCGGGTGCGGCGTCTCAGGGTCCATCTCGGTAGAGGCGGCTCCCTCCAGTTTTAGCACGTTGCGGGCAAACTCCACGGCGGCGCACTGCATGCCCAGGCAGATACCCAGGAACGGGATGTTTTTCTCGCGCACGAAGCGGATTGCCTCCAGCTTTCCTTTAAAGCCACGCTCGCCAAAGCCTGGTGCCACCAGCACCGCGTCCATACTTTGCAGCAGGGAGGCCACGTTCTCATCAGAGATAGTCTCGGACTGGAACCACTTGATGTTTACCTTGCACTCGTTGGCGGAGCCTGCGTGCACAAAGGACTCTATAATAGACTTATACGCATCAGGTAGCTCTACATACTTGCCAACCAGTGCAATATTTACCTCGCTGGTCGGGTTCTTCAGGCGGCCCAGAAACTCCTTCCAGGTGTCCAGGTTCGGGTCGGCACGGTGCGGCAGCTTCAGTTTCGCAATCACGCGCTCGTCCAGCTTCTCCTTGCGCATCAGCAGCGGCACATCGTAAATCGTCTCGGCATCGATAGACTCGATCACCGAGTTTTGGTTTACGTTGCAGAAAAGGGCGATCTTCTTGCGCACGTCAGCTGGGATAGGATACTCTGAGCGGCAAACCAGGATGTCGGGCTGTACACCGGCTTCCGAAAGGTCGCGCACCGAATGCTGGGTTGGCTTTGTTTTCAGCTCGCCGGCAGCTTTCAGGTAAGGCACTAAGGTCAGGTGGATCACGCACGACTCGTGCACGCCCAAATCCCAGCGCAGCTGGCGCACGGCCTCAATAAATGGCAACGACTCAATATCCCCCACGCAACCGCCGATTTCTGTTATCACGATGTCGAACTCCCCGGTCTGGCCCAGCAACAGCATGCGGCGCTTGATTTCATCGGTGATGTGCGGCACCACCTGCACCGTCTTGCCCAGGTAAGCGCCCTCGCGCTCCTGTGTAATCACGTGGTGGTAGATACGGCCGGTGGTCACGTTGTTCGCCTGCGAGGTGGGCACGTTCAGGAAACGCTCGTAATGGCCCAGGTCCAGGTCGGTTTCAGCGCCATCCTCGGTTACATAGCACTCACCATGCTCGTAGGGGTTCAGTGTGCCCGGATCAATGTTAATGTAGGGGTCGAATTTTTGGATAGTTACAGAAAAGCCTCTTGCCTGCAGCAACTTAGCAAGAGATGCGGAAATAATGCCTTTTCCGAGGGAGGATGTTACACCGCCGGTAACAAAAATATATTTCGTAGCCATAAGTTAGGTTAAACTTTATGGGCTACAAAGGTACTGGATTTATTTGATTATCCTGACATTTCCGAAACAGTTTACAGGCTGTCATAGGTATATCTTTCCTAATATTCAAGTACGATTTTAATGGATTTGTCGAAAAGTATAAGCCGGTTTGCCTGCTTTTACAGTTTGGAGGCACCTTGTAAAGTATAAAGCTATACTTCTGTAATAAGTATAGCCCGCCTGCTGTTATCACCCCGGCCTACGGGGCCTCTCAAACTATGGCTTCCCGAGCTCCGTAGGAAGTACCTCTACATCTCAGCACCATACGTTATGAGCGAAGGCGACAACAAATACTTACCCATCGAGGACCACGGCATTATCGGGGACCTGAACACGGTGGCGCTGGTGGGGCTAAACGGCACCATCGACTTCATGTGCTTCCCGCATTTTGATTCACCCTCCATCTTCGCCTCGCTCTTAGATGCCGAGAAGGGAGGCAGCTTCTCTATCAGCCCCGCCCACGACGGCATGAAGCACAAACAGCTTTACCTGCCCGATACGAATGTGCTGCTGACCCGCTTCCTGTCAGATGAGGGCATCGGTGAAATAACGGACTTTATGCCGGTGGAAGACCTGGGCCATGGCAGTGAGCTTATCAGAAGGGTAGCCTGTGTGCACGGGGACATGACCTTCAGGATGCACTGCGGCCCGCGTTTTAACTATGCCCAGGCAACCCATACCGTAAGTCAGCCAAATGAAAATCAGCTTATGTTCACCAGTAAGGGGCCCGACGGGATGGTTCTCCGCTTAAAAAGTACCGTGCCGCTACAAGTTGATGAGGGAGATGCTGTTGCCACATTTACCCTGACAACCGGGCAGAAAGCGGATTTTATACTGGAGCACTATACCTGTAACACGCCACCGGCCTACGACATGGAGGAGTTTGTGACCAGCAACCTGTACGCCACCATCGATTACTGGAAAAAATGGGTCGACAGCTGCAGCTACCGGGGCCGCTGGATGGAAACCATCAACCGCTCCGCCCTGGTGCTCAAGCTGATGATTTCCCACAAGTATGGATCTATGGTGGCGGCCCCTACGTTTGGCTTGCCCGAGGAGATAGGAGGGGTGCGTAACTGGGACTACCGCTACACCTGGATCAGGGATGCCTCTTTTACCGTGTTCGCCCTGCTCCGACTAGGCTACAAGCAGGAGGCCAAGGATTTTGTGGATTGGGTGGACCGGCAGTGCGATGATCTCAAAGATGCCGGGTATCTGCGGCTGATGTACACGCTGGAGGGAAAACTGGAACTGGAGGAAATAGAGCTGCACCACCTGGAGGGGTACAAGGGCTCCAAACCCGTGCGCATTGGCAACGGCGCCCACGACCAGATACAGCTCGACATCTATGGTGAACTCCTGGACTCTGTATACTTGTACGACAAGTATGGCGCCCCCATCTCCTGGGACTTCTGGAACGATTTGCGGCGCCAGGTGGATTGGGTGTGCGACAACTGGCACCGGGAGGATGAGGGCATTTGGGAGGTGCGCGGTGGCAAGAAGCATTTTCTCTACTCCCGGCTGATGTGCTGGGTAGCCATCAACAGGGCGATTAGGATAGCAAAAAACCACTCCTATCCGCTCCCGAACAGGTGGACAGAGGAGCGGGATAGTATCTTTTTCTCGATTCACCACGAGTTCTGGAACGAGGAGCTCCAGTGCTTTGTGCAGTATAAAGGGGCGGACACCGTGGATGCTGCCACGCTCCTTATGCCGTTGGTGCGTTTCATCAGCCCCAAAGACCCGCGCTGGCTCTCTACGCTACAGCGCATCGAGGAGCGGCTGGTTTCGGACTCGCTTGTGTTCCGCTACCGCACGGAGGAAGGTTTTGACGGTCTGGCAGGTGGGGAGGGCACCTTCTCCATGTGTACCTTCTGGTATGTGGAGTGCCTGGCAAAGTCGGGGCAAATAGACAAGGCGCGGCTATACTTTGAGAAGATGCTCGGCTATGCCAACCACCTGGGTTTATATGCGGAAATGCTGGGCCTAAAAGGCGATCACCTTGGCAACTTCCCGCAAGCTTTCACCCACCTGGGCCTCATCACGGCTGCCCTAAGTATAAACGATATCCTGGAAGGGCAGGAGAACAAGCGTAAACTGTAGTTTTCGTTATTGATTTATCATTATTGGTTATTCGAATTTTGATTGAGTAAAAGTATAAATACAAGAGCCATCAACTTTCTAACTTTTTAATCTTCTAACTTTCTAACTCCAGAGACGCAATATATTGCGTCTCCACACCTCCCAAACTCTCTAACTCCTAAATTCACCTGGTTCCTTCCGCCAATCTGGCATATTGCTGCCTTCTGGCTTTTTCTTTGCTATTGCCGTAGTTTTACAACGGGTCCGCTATACTTTGCAAGGCGGCTTACCCGTACATCAACCGATAACCAAGTATAAATCGAATGACGAAGATAAGATCAACCACCGTGTGTGGTATCTACCACAACGGCGAGGTGGCCCTGGGCGCCGACGGACAGGCTACCATGGACAAGCACATTGCCAAAAGCAACGTGAAGAAGATCCGTAAATTGCTGGATGGCAAGATTGTTACAGGGTTTGCCGGCTCAACAGCTGATGCCTTTACCTTGCTGGAGCGTTTCGAGGAAAAGCTCAACGCTTACCAGCAGAACATGAAGCGAGCCGCCATCGAGTTGGCTAAGGACTGGCGCAAGGACCAGTACCTGCGCAAACTGGAGGCCATGATGGTGGTGGCCAACAAAGACGAGCTACTCATCATCTCCGGCACCGGCGATGTGCTGGAACCTGACAATCAGATTGCTGCCATCGGCTCGGGAAGTATGTATGCCCATGCTGCCGCTTTGGCATTAAAGAAACACGCGCCGCACCTGTCGGCAGAGGAAATGGTGCGGGAAGCATTGAACATCGCGGCCGATATCTGTATCTACACCAACCACAATATCATCATCGAGAAGCCGGCCAAGTAGCAATCGGTAAAGAAGGGTAGCGTGCAAACCATCGAACAATCCATCCGGCAGCTGTACCCGCTCTCGGAGAGCTCTTTTGGGCAGCTAACGTCGCTTATGCAGCGGCAGGAGTTGCCCAAAGGGCATATTCTTTTCCGGGAGGGCGAGATAAGGAAGAAAGTATACTTTTTAGAGCGGGGTATTGCACGCGCCTTCTGTTACCGCAATGGGCAGGAAGTTACCTTCTGGTTCGGGGCTGAGGGAGATCTTATACTTTCCTATTACAACTACGTAGCCAACAAGCCCGGCTATGAAACGATAGAGCTGCTGGAGCGCTCTGTGGTGCAGGCGGTTAACCTGGGCAGCCTGCAGGAGCTTTATCAGACCAATATCGAATTGGCCAATTGGGGGCGCAAGCTGGCAGAGTATGAGTTGATTAAAACCGAGGAGCGCTTTATGGCTTTCCAGTTTCAGTCAGCTACCGAGCGCTACAAGGCCTTGCTGCAGAACAACCCGGAGCTGCTGCAGCGGGTGCAGCTGAATCAGATAGCCTCCTACCTGGGCGTGACGCAGGTAACCCTGAGCCGCATCCGGGCCGAGGTGCGCTGATTTTTTAACATTTGTTAATTTTCTTCCGGCCCATAGTGCGGACCTTTGCAAAAAAGGAAAAACATGGGCTGGATATACCTCATTATTGCCGGGATGTTTGAGATTGGGTTCACCACCTGCCTCAAGCTGTCCAACAACTTCTCTAACCTCAAGTGGTCGCTGGGCTTTTTTATCTGCATCTCAGCCAGCTTCTACCTCCTGAACAAGGCAATCCAAAGTATACCGTTGGGCACGGCCTATGCCGTCTGGACGGGCATTGGCGCGGTGGGCACTGTGTTGGTAGGCGTGTTCCTGTACAAGGAGCCTGCTGATGCTTGGCGCCTTTTTTTCATCTGCCTGCTAATCGGCTCCATCATCGGCCTGAAGCTGGTTTCGCGGTAAAGGGAGCGCATTTGATTTTAAAGCTTATCTTTGCCGCGGGTCAGTTAATCTAACTCTGACCGTACAGTAGGAGTATACACACGAATCAGTATAAAGTATAAAACAGAGAAAAATGAATGTATCAGAATTCGTAAAGAAACATTACAAGCATTTTAACGCGGCCTCTCTTGTGGATGCTGCAGAAGGTTACAAAGCACACCTGAACAATGGCGGTAAGATGCTGGTGACGTTGGCCGGTGCCATGTCCACGGCGGAGCTGGGTATCATCCTGGCTGAGATGATCCGTCAGGATAAAATTCACGCCATCTCGTGCACCGGTGCTAACCTGGAGGAGGATATCTTCAACCTGGTGGCCCACGATTTTTACGAGCGCGTGCCGCACTACCGCGAGCTTTCTGCCGCCGACGAGGAAGAGTTGCTGAGCCGCCACCTCAACCGCGTAACCGATACCTGTATTCCGGAAGAGGAGGCGATGCGCCGCCTGGAGCATACTGTGCTGAAGTACTGGGTGAAAGCTGACCAGGAAGGCAAGTCTTATTTCCCGCATGAGTTCTTCTACCAAATCCTGCTGAGCGGCGACCTGGAGCAGTACTACCAAATCGACCCGAAAAACAGCTGGATGCTGGAGGCGGCTAAGAAAAACCTGCCGATCATCTGCCCGGGCTGGGAAGACTCTACGCTGGGCAACATTTATGCCAGCCACGTGATCAGCGGCGACGTGAAGAACGTGCACACCGTAAAGACCGGCATCCAGTACATGATCGAACTGGCCGACTGGTATACGGAGACAGCTAAGGAAGAATCTACCATCGGTTTCTTCCAGATTGGCGGCGGTATTGCCGGCGACTTCCCCATCTGTGTGGTGCCGATGCTGCACCAGGACCTGCAGCGTGAGGGTGTTCCGCTTTGGGGCTACTTCGCGCAGATCTCTGACTCTACCACTAGCTACGGTTCGTACTCCGGCGCGGTGCCAAACGAGAAAATTACCTGGGGCAAACTGGGCAAAGACACGCCTAAGTTTATGATTGAGTCGGACGCGACCATTGTGGCGCCACTTATCTTCGCCCTGGTGCTGGACATGTAATGTATACGTTAGCTAAAGTATAAACGAAAGCGGCTGCAAGTATAAACCTGCAGCCGCTTTTAGTTTTAAAGCCTGTATACTTTAGGCAGGCACCATGTCCTTTTCCAGGCGTTCCCAGTGGCGGTGCTTTTTGATAGCATCTATGAATTTCTCGGCAAAGTCATCGGCATCAGCATCATTGCCGGCCGTGATAATGCCTTTGTGGCTAACCACATCGCGGGAGGCATTCTCGGCAAAGTTAATCCCCAGCACAAAAGCCCGCTCCAGCAGCCTGATGCCCTCCCCGGAGGTGGCGATTGGCTTGCAGTGTTTAAAGGCCTCGCTTACGAAGTGCAGGGCATCCCCCTCCTTTAACATGGCTTCTATACTTGTCCTGCCGTCCGGAATATAAATGGCATCGAACATAACCGAGCCGCTCGTCACGTGGTTCATGTCCACCTGCACCTCCATGCCATTGCTGGCCTTGCAGGTTCCCAGGTACTTTGAGATAAGCTTAACGTGCGCCCCGGCATCCGTCAGGGCCTGCTTCACCTGGGTTAGCTCGTTGCAGTCAAACCCATCCGAGATAAGTATGGCCACTCTTCTGGAGGCAGCCGACTCTACCTTGTCACTTCGCTCCATACTTACTGCAGGGGAGTCCGTAACCTTTTTGCCTTTGCTGATGGCCTTGCTGGCAGCGTTTTCTTCGTAGTGCGCGGTGGATTCCTGCTCGAAGTTCTCCGGTACCTGCACGCCTATGCCTGCGGCCACGCGCCTGGCCAGCTCCATGGATACTTTGGAGAATTGGCCGACCATGCGCTCCCTTATCTCCTTGGTTTCTACTTTACCCAGCTCGAAGTGTGCTGCACTTACAATGTGCTCCTTCTCCACCTCCGACATAGAGTTCCAGAACAGGGTAGCCTGGCTGTAGTGGTCCTTAAAGCTGGCGCTGCGGGCGCGAATCTTATAGCCTTCCACTTTCTCGGTGTAGTGCACATATGCCCCCTCGCTTTCAGGGGCCATTTTAGGGGAGCCACCGCCCAGCGAGTTGGGCCAGTAGTTCACCTTGCCCTTGTCGATGGTATAGCGCATAAAGCCGGCTCCCTGGTTGTTGTTTACCGGCACCACCGGGCGGTTAATGGGCAGCTCCGTGAAATTGGCGCTGCCAAAGCGGTTCAGCTGCGTGTCTACGTAAGAGAAGAGGCGGCCTTGCAGCAGGGGATCGTTCGTCACGTCGATGCCGGGAACCAGGTTGCCCGGGTGAAATGCCACCTGCTCGGTCTCGGCAAAGAAGTTGTCCGGGTTGCGGTTCAGGGTCATCAGCCCCACCGGCTGCAGCGGCACCAATTCCTCCGGGATGATCTTGGTGGCATCGAGCAGGTCGAAGTCATACTTGAGCTCGTCTTCCTCCGGCACCAGCTGAACGCACAGCTCAAACTGCGGGTAGTCGCCTTGTTCGATGGCCTCCCAGAGGTCCCGGCGGAGCCAGTCGGGGTCTTTGCCGCCCAGCTTCTGAGACTCGTCCCATACCAGCGAGTGCACCCCCAGCTTTGGCTTCCAGTGAAACTTCACAAAAGTGCCCTTGCCAGCTTCATTTACAAACCGGAACGTATGCACCCCGAATCCGTCCATCATCCGGAAGCTACGCGGGATGGCTCTGTCTGAAAGTATCCACATGATCATATGGGTAGTTTCGGGCATGAGCGAGGCAAAATCCCAGAAGGTGTCGTGGGCGGCTGTGGCCTGTGGTATTTCGCTGTCGGGCATGGGCTTGATGGCGTGCACCAAATCCGGGAATTTGTTAGAGTCCTGGATAAAAAATACAGGAATATTGTTGCCTACCAGGTCATAGGTCCCTTCCTCCGTATAGAACTTCGTGGCAAACCCCCGCACATCGCGTACTGTGTCGGAAGAGCCTCGGGAACCCACTACAGTTGAAAATCGCACGAAAACCGGCGTTTTGCTGTCGGGGTTGGTCAGGAACTTTGCCTTCGTGAATTTTTTCAGCGAGTCGTCGTAGGGCTGGAAGTAGCCGTGCGCTCCGGAGCCCCTGGCATGTACCACCCGCTCCGGCATCGACTCGTGGTCGAAATGGGTCATTTTCTCCCTGAAGTGGAAGTCCTCCATGAGAGTTGGCCCCCTGGATCCGGCTTTCAGGGAATCGTCGGTGTTGCCGATGCGCACGCCTTGCTCTGTCGTCAGGTACTGCTCCGAATTGTCTCTTCTGAATTCATCCAGTTGCCGGTTCTTGCTGTTCTCGTCAACGCTCCGGTCATTGTTTGGCAGGTTCTCCTCTGGATTCTGTTTGCCTTTCATAGTTTAAAAAGTTGATTACAGGTTTACTTGATTTTTCTGTGCCAGGTGTGGTACCGGCAGCCGGTCAGCCAACCGTAGCAGACAATCTGTCAGCTGCTTTCAAGGCTTACGGCGTCGAAATAGAGAGAGTTGGATATTTTAAACCTGCTTTAACCTTAAAATAAGATTAAAATTGGCGTTTATGAAGAAGCAGAGTGGTAGTGGTGTGAGGAGGAGGAGGCAGCAGCAGCTGCTATAAGAGGCTATTTATGCAGAGAAATGGCATAAAGAATCCAGAATCTATACTTTACAGGTATGATCTTCAAAGAGAATTTCTGCGGAGACGCTTATTGAACTTTTAAAGTATAAGTTGCAGAAAAATAATCCGACAGACTACCTATGTATACTTTAGCAGGCTAGCTTAAGCTTTAAAGGAAAGCTCAGGCCTTCCGAACCTGAACTCCTCATCCTTCAGGAAATAATCGCCGCACTTCTGCAGGATAACGAGGTTGTCCAGCGTGATTTCCCAGTTGAAATTGTAGCGGCAGAGGTAGGAGAGCACCGGCCCCAGCAACTCAGGGGTCGTATCGCCCAGAGCGAGGGTGATGTGGGGCAGCCACATGTTGGCGTTGTAGTAAACGCCCATTTCGGTGCTCATCTCGGAGATGTCGCGGTGCAGGCGGCCGTGCAGTTGGTTGAGCGGGGTAGTGCGCAGCACCGGGATGTAAATAACAGGGTGCTCACCAGGGAAAATACCCAGGCCGGTGGTGCGCACGGTAAAGTTTTGCGCCTCGAAGCAGGTTGCCTCCAGGTATTGTTTCAGCTCTTCCATATCTGCTACCTCAGCCGTGAGCAGCGTCAGGTGTGGGTAAGGAGTTGCCTTTACGCCACTTAAGCCGAATTTCTTCTCCAGCAGTTCCGTAAGCTCGGATACGCGCTCCGTAGCCTGCCTGTCAAGAAGCGAAGCAATCGCAATCATATAGTTAAGCTTTCTTTACCATTTAGTACTACCTGCGCAGGCAGTAAAATGCACATAAACTATTTAAACGATAGGGTTGCGTTATAGTTTACCGGTGCCCTTATTTATACTTCGGCTGCTTCAGTCAAAATAAACACAGGCAACTCGAGCGCGCATTCATGTATTTTAATCAGCAAATATATAGGATGTTATGCTTTATCTCAACTGCACGGCTGTAATTTTTCTGTTAACAACCCCGTTTTAGAGGCTGCTGCCCCCACTTTGCACCATTTAAGCGCCCCTGATGTTTTCATCCGGCAGCTAAAAATAAGTACCTTTGCTGCTTAAAGTATACCGCATCGCATGATTTCCATTAACAACCTGAGTTTCCATTTCGGCAGCCGCGCCATGTACGAGGACGCCAGCCTGCACATCAAGCCCAAGGATAAAATCGGCCTGATAGGGCTGAACGGAACGGGCAAGTCTACGCTGCTGCGCCTGATAGTAGGAGAGTACACCCCGGACAGTGGCAGCATTCAGATGAGCCGCGATACCACCATCGGTTTCCTCAACCAGGACTTGCTGAGCTACGAGACCCATGAAAGTATACTTTCGGTGGCCATGCAGGCTTTTGGCGAGGCGCTGCACCTGCAGGCGGAGATTGACAAGGTGCTGGTGGAGTTTGAGAATAACTTCCATGACGATCTGGTAGACAAGCTTGCGCAGCTGCAGGAGCGCTTTGAGGCACTTGGCGGCTACACCATGCAGGCCGAGGCAGAGGCGATCCTGGAGGGGCTGGGTTTTACCACATCAGATTTGCAACAACCGCTGGCTTCCTTCTCCGGCGGTTGGCGCATGCGCGTGATGCTGGCCAAGATCCTGTTGCAAAAGCCATCGCTGCTCCTGCTCGACGAGCCCACCAACCACCTCGACCTGCCCTCTATTAAATGGCTGGAGACCTACCTGGAGCGATACGAAGGGGCCGTAGTGATTGTCTCGCACGACCGCGAGTTTCTGGACCGCACCACCAACACCACTGTAGAAGTATCGGGTGGCAAACTGAACCTGTACCCGGGCAACTACAGCTTCTATATAGAGGAGAAAGCCCTCCGGAATGAGATACAGAAGGGTGCCTATGAGAACCAGCAGGCCCAGATAAGGCAGGCCGAGCGCTTCATCGAACGCTTCAAGGCCAAAGCGACTAAAGCCAAGCAGGCACAAAGCCGCCAGAAAATGCTGGACCGCATGGAACGCATTGAGGAAGTGGCGCCTGAGGCAGCCAAGGTAAACTTTAGCTTCAGGTTCAACGTGCAGCCCGGTCGCCACATCCTGCGCCTGGAGCACATGAGCAAAGCCTTCGGCGATAAGGTCATTTTCCGGGATACCAACGTGCACATTGAGCGTGGCGATAAGGTGGCGCTGATAGGAGCCAACGGCAAGGGTAAATCTACGCTGCTGCGCATCATCGCCGGCACCGAGCCTATCAAAGGCAAGCGCGAGCTGGGGCACAATGTTATACTTTCGTTCTATGCCCAGCACCAGCTGGAGGCCCTCAACATCGAGAACGACATGCTCACAGAGCTGCAGCAGGCAGGCTCTGGCAAGACGGAAGTGGAGCTGCGCACCATACTTGGTTCTTTTCTCTTTACGGGAGATGAAGTGTACAAGAAAATCAAGGTGTTGTCGGGAGGCGAGAAAAGCCGTGTGGCGCTGGCCAAAACCCTGATCTCCGAAGCTAACTTCCTGATGCTCGACGAACCCACCAACCACCTGGACATGCAGTCGGTGAACATCCTGATCCAGGCGCTGCAGCAGTATGAGGGTACGTTCGTGGTCATCTCCCACGACCGCTACTTTGTAGAAAATGTGGCAACAAAAATCTGGTATATAGAGGATTACCAGCTTAAAGAGTACCCGGGCACTTACCATGAGTATGAGGCCTGGCAGGAGAAGCGCGAGCGGGAGGTGAAGAAGGATACAAGTACCGAGCCTGTCGCCAAACCCGAGAAACAGCCGCGGGAGAAAAGCGAGTTAAGCCAGCTGAGCAACCAACTGAAGCAGCTAAACAAGCGGGTGAGCGAGGTGGAAAAAGAGGTACAGCAACTGGAGCAGGAGCTGGCGATGCAGGAAAAAAAACTGGCTGACCCACAGGTTTTCGGGGATATTGCCAGGTTGCAGCAGGTCACTCAGGATTTTGAAAGTATAAAACTGAAATTGGATAAAAAACAGGATGAGTGGGAGCGTCTGATGCTGGAAGCGGAGGAAATCGAAACAAAAATTGCCGGGTAGTATTTTGCTTAAAAAGCACTCCAAACTGCCTCTAGCCTGTATAATTGGCTGGAGGCAGTTTTATTTTGCATTAATATAAGGATATTTGAATATTAAGAAAAGATTAAGAAATTGTAACCTTTCTATTAAATTTGTATATAAACATACCATATATTTCGCTAAACTAATGGTATGATGAAACAAACTTTACATGACTTTACCCTCAACTCCGCCGATTTACAGCAAGAGGAAGCCGAAGGGCTGAACATCAACTTTAATGGAAGAAAATACTTGAGATGGCTCTATAGGGCGGCAGTGGCACTGGTTATTCTTAACGTTGTCGCTATCTACTGCAAATACTTTACTGACCATCCCAACGCCTGGGGGATTATCCCGCAGTTTGAGCTGGACATGGAACGCAACATTCCCACCTATTTTTCCTCCTTCATACTTTTACTTTCGTCGGTGCTGCTGTTTGCTGTGGCCGAGCTTAAGCGCAAGCAGCAGGACAAACACGTGTGGCACTGGCGCCTGCTTTCCGGTGTTTTCCTGTACATGAGTATGGATGAGTCGGCAGGGGTGCATGAGATGCTTATCTACCCGCTGCGAGAGAACTTTCAGCTCACCGGCGTTTTATACTTTTCCTGGGTGATAGTGGGGGGCTTGCTGGTGCTGGGACTAGGACTGTACTACCTGCCTTTTCTGTTCTCCTTAAGCGCCAGAATGCGGAATGGCTTGATGCTGGCCGGCGTGGTATATGTAAGCGGAGCTTTAGGTGTTGAGTTGTTCGGTGGCTATTATTCAGATGCTTTTGGAGAGGAAAACTTTGCATACGGACTAATCACCACAGCGGAGGAAAGCCTGGAGCTTGCCGGTGTGCTCATGCTGCTAACGATTCTGTATAAGCATTTGGAGCAGCAACTCGCTAGCTTGCGGCTCATCCTAAGGCCTGCTGTTTCTGCAGTGGATTTGTCTTTTTCCAACTCGAGGCTTAAAGTGGTAAGGCCGGTGGAGGAACTCAACTAGCTACTGAACCTGAACCTTTCTTTGAATTCAGGGCAAGTATAACTCACGGTTTGCTAAAGTATAAATTAAATCGTAGCGCTTCCGGTAGCCGTACGCAAAGTATACATCAGCCCGAATCTAATTAAAGTCCCCTGCGCCTGCTTGTTTGGTTATAACCATACAGGCAGGCGCACTTCATTCAGGGGCAGGCTATACTTTGCCAGTAGCTATTTTTATACTTATGGGTTAACCACACGCATACATCAGCACGCTTACGGGAGGAAGGTATAGCGTATCGCCGGCTGCAATTTCAGAAGGGACCTGGTACACTTGCTCCTTTTGCTGCACCCATTTTTCATCTTTGGAATTGAGCACCAACCTGTACTTCTCAGGAGCAGCTGAAAGGCTATACTTTACCTTATCGTTAGATAAATTAAACAGGCAAAGCAACTGCTGTTCCTTGTCCATGCTTTGGCGGGAAAGTACAAACCCCTGCTGCCCCAGCGGCTGTGCCTGTATACTTTCTTTGTTGTAGTTGCGTAGTGCAGCCATACTTTTGCGCAGGCCGATAAGGGTTTGGTGCCACTGCAGCAATTGCCGGTGTTTGCCCTTCTGGCGCTTGCTCCAATCCGGTCTCGAATACGCAAAGGTCTGTTCGCGCTGTGGGTCAGGTGGCTCTGCGTCCCATTTAAAATTCTCGAACTCTTTTTTCCGGCCTTCCCGCACTGCTCTTATCAAATCCTTGTCGGAGTGACTTACAAAGTATAGAAAGGGTGCCTCTTCGCCGTATTCTTCTCCCATAAACAGCATCGGGATGTAAGGGGAAAGCAGCAGGGCGGCAGCGGCAAGCTTCAGACGCTCAAAGTCGACCAGTACACTTAGTCGCTCGCCGTTCACGCGGTTGCCCACCTGATCGTGGTTCTGCACAAAAGCAACGAATTTGTCGCCCGGAAGGTGGGAGGAGGAAGCCCCGAAGGTTTTCTTCCGGAACCTGACATACTCGCCGCTGTGCACAAAACCGTCTGTGTAAGCTTTTGCCAGCTGCTCCATCTGCCCGAAATCCTCGTAAAGCGGCCTGCCTTTTTCGTCCAGCAGCACATACAAGGCATGATGGAAATCGTCGAGCCACTGCATGTCAAACCCGAGTCCGCCAGTTGCGGCCTCCTGTACCACACGCGGGTTGTTCAGGTCGCTTTCGGCGATTAGGAAAAAGGGCCGCTGCAGTTCTTCTCTTGCCTGCGCTATCCTGGAGTTAATTAGCTCCCAGAGGGTTATGGCGCTTTGGTCGAAGATGGTATGGATAGCGTCGAGCCGCAGTCCGTCTATATGGAAATGCCTGAACCAATAGATTACGTTTTCGGAAATGTAGGCCCGCACCCCGTCGGAGTAGGCACCGTCGTAGTTGATGGCCTTGCCCCAGGGCGTTTTATACTTGTCGGTGAAGTATGGGCCAAGCTTCTCCAGGTAATTTCCCTCAGGGCCCAGGTGGTTGTACACCACGTCCAGCAACACCGCCAGGCCGTGGGCATGGCAGGCATTTACCAGTTTCTTCAACCCTTCGGGTCCGCCATAGGTGTTTTGTACGGCATAGGGAAAAACACCGTCATAGCCCCAGTTGCGGCCTCCCGGAAACTGTGCCACCGGCATGATTTCCAGCGCGTTGATGCCCGTTTCCCGGAGCTCTGGCAGGCGCGGGATTATCGCCTCGAATGTTCCTTCAGGGGTGAAAGTGCCCACATGCAGTTCATAAATGATAAGATCCTGCCTGGGTAATCCTCCCCAGGAATCGTCCGTCCACTCAAACGTATGGTCGACCACTTGCGAGGGGCCGTGCACCCCCTGTGGCTGGTAAAACGAGGCCGGGTCCGGGAAATCTCCCTCGCCGTCCGGGTTGAGGAAGTATAAGGTGCCTGGTGCCACCCCTGCGACCGCAGCGGTAAAATAGCCCCAGGCATCCTTCTTCATCTTAACTTCACGCTCCGCTGGCTGCAAGAGGCGAAGCGTCATGTTTTCTCTCTCCGGTGCCCATACACAAAAGTGGCAGGAGCCGTCGGTCTGGCAAAAAGCCCCGACGGGTTTAGTTATGGCATCCATTGCACAGGATAGGTTAGAATAACTCCACAACTATGCCCTCATCACCATACATGCTGATGTTGCCTGCTACTTCCTGTCCTTCGCGCTCCGGTAGGGTAGCGAGCACAATTTTGCCTTTGTAGTGGGTATGCTCCTGCCGCAGGATGCAGGGCTTATGGCTCAGGTTAAGCACTATCAGAAACTGCTTGCCCTCCGCCTTTCGCACGAAGGCTATCAGCGGCCCTTTGGTTACCACAGGTGCGTAGTCGCCTACATGCAGGGCGGGTTCCTGTTGGCGCAGCTGCAGCAGGCGGCGGTAGTACGTCAGCATGGAGAATGCATCCTCCCGCTGGGCCGCCACGTTCACCCGCCTGTAGCTGTCGGCGATCGGGAGCCACGGCTCAGCATCCGAAAACCCGGCGTTCGGGCTGTCGTCCCACTGCATGGGGGTGCGGGCAGGGTCACGGCTCAGGTCTTTGTCGGGCATGTTAAGCCCCTGCGGGTCCTGCACTTTGTCTGGCGGTATCGGCACATCCCGCATGCCTATCTCGTCGCCATAGTATAAAGTAGGCGTTCCGCGTAGTGTCAAAAGCATCATAGCGGCAACTTTTGATTGGGCCCACCCGATGCGGCTCGTGATGCGCGGTTGGTCGTGGTTGCCTATCACCCAGTTTGGCCATCCGCTCTCCGGCAGGGCGCCCTCATACTCATCTACCAGTGTGCTGATGCTGCGGGCATTCCAATCCATGTTGATGAGCGTGAAATTGAAAGGCAGGTGGGTGCCGCTGTTTTCGTGCCCGTAGTAGGCCACCAGGCGGTGCACAGGCAGGTAAATCTCCCCGATCAACACACGCTCCGCATACCCATCTGTGACGCGCCGCATTTTGGCCACAATGTCGTGCACCTCGGGCTGATCGGTGGAGTAGGATGGGGTTAGTTGCTCATAGGTAGCTTGATGTGTTTTATAGTTAGGGTTGATGGGGTTGTCGCGCAGGTTTTTGTCCTTGATCATGTGCCACATCACATCCACCCGGAATCCGTCCACTCCTTTATCCAGCCAGAAACGCATCACATCGAACATGGCCTCCTGCACCTCCGGGTTGCGCCAGTTCAAATCCGGCTGTTCCTTCAGGAAGGCATGGTAATAGTACTGGCCTGTATTTTCATCCCACTCCCAGGCACTGCCCCCGAACACACTGAGCCAGTTGTTGGGCTCCGAGCCGTCTTCTTTTGCGTCCTGCCAGATATACCAATCCCGCTTGGGGTTGTCGCGCGAGGAGCGGGACTCCTCGAACCACGGGTGCTTGTTGGAGGTGTGGTTGGGCACCAGGTCAAGTATAAGTTTCATGTCGCGGCGGTGCACTTCCTCCAGTAGCTCGTCAAAATCCTGCATCGTGCCGAATAGCGGGTGGATGCCGCAGTAATCGGAGATGTCATATCCGAAGTCGGCCATGGGGGAAGGGTAGATGGGGGATACCCAGATAGCGGTTATTCCCAGCCATTCTAAATAATCCAGCCGGCTGATGATACCGCGCAGGTCTCCTACGCCGTCGTTATTTGAGTCCTGAAAGGAGCGGGGGTAAATCTGGTATATCACCCCTGACTGCCACCACAGGCTTTTCTGGTCATGTTTCATGTTGCTGTCGCTTTGCGCGTTTTGTACAGTTAGGTATCTACGCAACTCAGCTTTACAGGATATGGGCGCTACCGGACTGCGTTCATTTACATTGCTCCAGACTCATGACATCGAAAACGATGGGTAAAGGTTCAGGATAGAGCAGATTTTTTGTATAACTATACTAAGCTTACATGAAAGGGACGGGTTTAAAGGGAAGGGTTAATTTGCACTTTGTATTATAGTGTCTTAATATTTAAACATATCTATTTTCATTGATTTTATTCTTTATATATTTGCACTGTATAATATGGGTATGCAGTCCCATAGGCCTTTGTTACTATACATAAGTTCACAATAAACATACAACAAACGCGATACCCTTTATGAAAAGAAATTTACTCAGTTTTATGCTGCTTGTACTTGTAGCCGCTTTTTTCGCTTCCTGCCAGAAAACCTACTGCCCGGCTTACGCTAGCCACAGAGATGCGCCCATCCATAAGCCGACTTTCCTGAAGGACCAGGGACGCAGATAATTTAAGCAGACTATCCTGGCGGTTAAGTGTTGCCATCAAAAGTTAGCGAAAGCCATGCTTGGGGAAGCATGGCTTTCGCTTTTTCAGAAGTATAGCAAGTAGTAGCCGGAGCTTTTGCTTATTCTTTGTGGGAGCGGTGAGTTGTAGGGGAGTATGCCGGCAGCAGTAAAGCTCGCTTTGGCAGGCACCATTGCTGACCTTGGCAGAAAGACAAAAAAAAGGCCCGTGAAGTATAAATTCACGGGCCTTTTCGGACTTGGTAGCGGGGAGCAGAATCGAACTGCCGACCTTAGGGTTATGAATCCTACGCTCTAACCATCTGAGCTACCCCGCCGAATTGTGGTGCAAATATAAAGGGTTAGCTTTTAAATAACCAAGCATCTCTTTAGAAAAAAAATATTTTAGTTTGCAGATATATATTTTCTGAAGAATTAATACTATACTTACTCAGACACTTAGGATACCCATATGACGAAAGACACGAAGTTGAAATTTGTGCGGGAGTACCCAATAAACGCATCTGCCAAGTTGCTTTACCCATACCTTAGTACTGCCTCCGGCCTGTCGCAGTGGTTTTGTGATGACGCCAAAGTGGAAGGGGACAATGTGTTTAACTTTGTTTGGGATGGTCGCAACCACTATGCCGAGATGACGGGCCACCGCACAAACAAGTCCGTGCGCTTCCTTTTCCTGACCGAAGACAAGCGGCACACGCCTGATGCTCCCTACATTGACTTCCATATAGAGTCCAGCGAGCTGACGCAGGAGCAGTTCCTGAAGGTGGTGGACTACTCTAACGAGGAAAGTGAGGAGGAAATGGAGGAATTGTGGGATAATTTACTGCAAAATCTGCGCGAAATAGTAGGAGGGTAGCAGGGATTGCTGGAGTAAAGCGTATCTTTGCACGGTAATTGCTTGCTACAAGCATGTTTTAAAGCGCTGGTGCCTGTCGCCTGCGCCTTACGTTTGCGCATGAAGAAACTTGATAAGCTAATACTCCGGGAGTTTTTTGGCCCGTTTTTGCTAACCTTCGCTGTGGTAGAGTTCATCCTCCTGACCCAGTACATGCTAAAGTACCTGGACGAACTGGTTGGCAAGGACCTGGGGACGGAGGTGTTTGGCGAGCTCCTTTTTTACTTCAGCATCAACATGGCGCCTGTGGCCCTGCCGTTGGCGGTGCTGCTTTCCTCCCTCATGACGTTTGGTTCGCTGGGCGAGCACCACGAGTTGACTGCCATCAAAACGTCCGGGATTGCCCTCACCCGCATCCTTAGCCCCGTGCTGCTGGTGGTAGGTTTAATAACTGTAGGCGCCTTTTTCTTTAATAACTACATCGTGCCTAAGGCTAACCTGAAGGCTTACAGCCTGCTGTGGGACATCCGCCAGAAAAAGCCTGCCATGAACTTCAAGGAGGGGGCTTTCTACAACGGCATCCCCGGCTATAGTATAAAGGTGAATGAGAAGTTCAATGACGGGCAGACCCTGCGGGATGTGATGATTTACGATCACACCAAGGGAGGTAACAACACCACCGTTATACTTGCCGACTCAGGCGAGATGTACATGGACTACAACGATGCCTACCTGGTGCTGGAGCTTTTCAACGGCAACACGTACGTAGACCAGAACAACTCCTCTTACCGCAATTCCAGCGAGCAGTTTGTGCGGCAGGAGTTCCAGAAGAGCAAGCTCATGCTGAGCATGGCCTCCTTCAACTTCGACCGCACGCGCGAGGAGCTTTTCTCGGACAACAAGATGATGAAAAATATCGGCGAGTTGAACGTGGTAACCGATTCCCTGCAACGGTACAGCCGTCGCGAGCAGGAGCTTTACGCTCCCAACGTGGACCCTTTTTACATGTACTTCAAGGCCGATACCGGTCAGGTGAAGAACGGGGTACGGCTGGTGGGGCAAACCGTAGAAAAGGAGTTGCCTGCCATAACCCCGGATGTGCTGGCGCTGGCTACCAACAAGGCCCGCAACATCAAGAGCTTTACGGCTAGCTACGTGGAGCGTGTGCGCATCTCGATTCGCGAAGCCAATAACTACGAGGTGGAGATCTGGCGAAAGTATACCCAATCGGCTTCCATCATTATCATGTTCCTGATTGGGGCGCCGCTTGGGGCGATTATTAAGAAGGGTGGCCTTGGCGTGCCGGTGGTCATTTCCATCGTCTTCTTCATCACCATGTACGTACTGTCTATACTTGGCGAGAAGTGGGCGCGTGAGGGCCTGGTGCCGGTAGGGACGGGCATGTGGGCGGCCAACCTCATACTTTTGCCGGTGGGGCTATTCTTCCTCTACCAGGCCCGCAACGACTCGAGTTTGCTGGAGCTGGACTTCTGGCGGAAGATGATGGCGCGCCTGCGCCGGAATAAACTGTAAAAACACTATATAAAGAATTGGTAAAAGTTTTTCTTGTAAAAGAAAATTCTTTACCTTTGTGGCTTGTATAGCAAGCTTATCAAGATAAAACAGAATTGATATTTTTACGCAATGAGATTAACCACTGAAGCGAAACAAGAGATTTTCGAAAAGCACGGTTTCAACAAGTCTAAGACTGACACGGGTTCTCCTGAGGCACAAATCGCCCTGTTCTCAACTCGTATCAACGACCTGACCGAGCACCTGAAGACTCACAAAAAAGACTTTAGCACTCGTCTGGGTCTTCTGAAACTGGTAGGTAAGAGAAGAAGACTTCTTAACTATCTCCAGAAAAATGACATTGAAAGATACAGAGCTGTAATCAGCGAGCTGGGTATCCGTAAATAAGCTTATTGTGTTAGGGAATTCAAAACAGGGATTCCCTAATCTTTTTTAAGGCACTCCCTTTCCCTTCCTCTTATAGTACCAGTGCCTGACAGCGTCGCAATGGGTGATGCTGTCTTTTTGATGATAACGATATAGAAGATGTCCTACAACGCAATTAGTAAAACCATTTTTCTTCCGGATGGACGGGAGATAACAATTGAAACTGGTAAGTTAGCCAAGCAGGCCGACGGATCTGTGGTCGTAAAGATGGGTAACACCATGCTGCTGGCAGCTGTTGTCTCCAACAAGGAAGCCCGCGAAGGGGTGGACTTCCTGCCGCTCTCTGTAGACTATCAGGAGAAATTTGCCTCTTCGGGCAAAATTCCCGGAGGCTTCCTGAGAAGAGAGGCGAGGCTTTCGGATTATGAAGTACTGGTTTCGCGCCTGGTAGACCGCGTGCTGCGCCCGCTGTTCCCGGATGATTACCATGCCGAAACGCAAATGACGATAAACCTGATCTCTGCTGACACAGAGGTGATGCCTGATGCGCTGGCCGCACTGGCTGCCTCTGCCGCCCTGGCAGTATCAGACATTCCTTTCAACGGCCCTATCTCTGAGGTGCGTGTAGCCCGCATTGATGGCCAATTGGTGATTAACCCCCGCGTAAGTGACCTGCAGCGCGCCGACATCGACCTGATGGTTGGTGCCTCTATCGACAGCGTGGTGATGGTGGAAGGCGAGATGAACGAGGTGTCCGAGGCAGAGATGCTGGAGGCTATTCAGTTCGCCCATGAAGCGATCAAGTCACACTGCCAGGCACAGTTGGAGCTTGCCGAAATGGTAGGCAAAACCGTGAAGCGCGAGTATGTGCACGAAACGCACGACGAAGACCTGCGCAAAAAAGTATGGGAAGCCACTTACGACAAGGCTTATGCCATTGCCAAGCGTGGCAGCGCCAACAAGCAAGAGCGTTCCGAAGGCTTCAAGTCAGTGCGTGATGAGTTCATTGCCTCTCTGGGCGAGGAGCACGGCTACGACGAGAACCTGATTAAAGTATACTACCACGACGTGGAGAAAGAGGCGGTTCGCAACATGATCCTGGATGAGCGCGTTCGCCTGGACGGCCGTCGTCTGGATGAGATTCGCCCAATCTGGTCAGAGGTTAATTACCTGCCGGCCACCCACGGCTCGGCAATCTTTACACGTGGCGAAACGCAGTCTTTAACGACCGTTACGCTGGGTACCAAGCTGGACGAGCAGATGATCGACAGTGCGATGGTATCCGGAACAAGCAAGTTCCTGCTGCACTACAACTTCCCGGCTTTCTCTACCGGTGAGGTAAGACCAAACAGAGGCCCGGGCCGTCGCGAGATTGGTCATGGTAACCTGGCGCTGCGTGCCCTGAAAAAAGTGCTCCCGCCGGAGTCGGAGAACCCCTATACTATCCGTATCGTTTCTGACATCCTGGAGTCAAACGGTTCCTCTTCCATGGCTACGGTTTGTGCCGGCAGCCTGGCCCTGATGGATGCCGGTGTGCCTGTGTCGGGTTCAGTTTCCGGTATCGCGATGGGACTCATCACGGATACAAAAACAGGTAAGTTTGCCGTGTTGTCTGACATTCTGGGTGACGAAGACCACCTGGGTGACATGGACTTTAAAGTGGCCGGTACCAAGAACGGTATTACTGCCTGCCAGATGGACATCAAGATTCAGGGGCTTTCCTATGAGGTGATGAGCCAGGCGCTGGAGCAGGCTCAGGCAGGCCGTCTGCACATCCTGAACGAGATGGATAAAACCATTTCTGCCCCTAACCCGGATTACAAGCCGCATACGCCACGTTCCTTCAACATGGTGATTGACAAGGAATTTATTGGTGCTGTGATTGGACCAGGCGGTAAAGTGATTCAGCAGATCCAGAAGGACACCGGTGCTACGATCATCATCGAGGAGAAGAACGAGAAAGGCCACGTGAACATTTTCGCAACGGACCAGGACTCGATGAACTCTGCTATCGCGAAAATCCGTGCCATTACGGCTCAGCCGGAGATTGGTGAAGTTTACATCGGTAAAGTGAAGTCCATCCAGCCTTACGGTGCCTTTGTGGAGTTCATGCAAGGTAAGGACGGACTGTTGCACATTTCTGAGATCAAGCACGAGCGCCTTGAAACCATGGAAGGTGTGCTGGAGATAGGCGAAGAAGTAAAAGTGAAGCTTATCGACATTGACAAAAAGACAGGTAAATTCAAGCTGTCCCGCAAGGCAATACTGCCGAAGCCGGGTGCAGAAGGGAACGAGTAACACCTGCTAAAGTATAACTCTTGGTGCCTGGCTGTATGGCTCACAGGGCGCCAAGAGTTTTTCTATTTCATCGCCAGGGGTACTGCGTCTTGACTTTATTCTCAGGATGTAAGAACTTTGCGCGATTTTTTAATGTTACCTCTCCGAGCCTAGACAATAGTTTTTAAATTATTTGCATAATAACATACTCTGATGAGACAACTCAAGATAAGCAAACAGATAACGAACCGCGAAAGCCAGTCACTGGACAAATACCTGCAGGAGATTGGTAAAGTAGATTTGCTTACTCCGGACGAAGAGGTGTCGCTGGCACAGAGAATTAAAGAAGGAGATCAGTTTGCACTTGAGAAATTAACCAAGGCCAACCTTCGATTTGTGGTATCGGTGGCAAAGCAGTATCAGAACCAGGGCCTTTCGCTGGGGGATCTGATTAACGAGGGAAACCTGGGCTTGATCAAAGCCGCCAAACGATTCGACGAAACCAGGGGCTTTAAGTTTATCTCTTACGCCGTTTGGTGGATCCGCCAGTCGATTCTGCAGGCCCTGGCCGAGCAGTCGCGTATTGTGCGCCTTCCCCTGAACCGCGTAGGTTCGCTGAACAAAATCTCTAAATCATTCTCAGAGCTCGAGCAGAAGTTTGAGCGTGAGCCATCACCCGAAGAAATTGCAGAAGTACTCGAGCTGACCACAGCGGAAGTTGTAGACACCCTGAAGATTTCCGGGCGCCACGTATCCGTGGACGCACCCTTTGTGCAGGGAGAGGAAAACCGCCTGTTGGACGTGCTCGAGAACGAAGACGAGGAGTCTCCGGACATGGGCCTGATGAACGACTCGCTGCGCAAGGAAGTACAGCGTGCCCTCTCTACGCTGACCAAGCGTGAGGCCGACGTGATCACTTTATACTTCGGGCTAAACGGTGAGCACTCGCTGACGCTGGAGGAGATAGGTGAGAAATTTAACCTGACCCGCGAGCGTGTACGCCAGATAAAGGAAAAAGCCATCCGCAGACTTCGCCATACTTCGAGGAGCAAAGCATTAAAGCCATACTTGGGCTAGTAGCAGAAAAAGATTAGGGAAGCCCCGGCCACAAGCCGGGGTTTTTGTTTATAGAGTAGTATAGTATACCATTTCGCAGGGCAGATAAGGCCAAAGGCATAGAAATTTTGTATACTTGCAACCAAATTTACTCAGACGTAAAACAGTGATGGAAATAGAAAAAGTAAAGTGCCTTATTATAGGTTCGGGGCCAGCCGGATACACAGCGGCTATCTATGCCTCCAGAGCCGGGCTTAACCCAGTCTTGTACCAGGGCCTGCAGCCAGGCGGTCAGCTAACGATTACCAACGACGTGGAGAACTACCCAGGCTACCCGGAAGGGGTGATGGGGCCGCAGATGATGGAGGACTTTAAGAAGCAGGCCGAGCGCTTCGGCACGGATGTACGCTATGGCATCGCTACCGCCGTTGATTTTTCTTCCCAGCCACACAAGGTTGTTATCGATGACCAGAAAACGATAGAAGCCGACACGGTGATCATCTCCACAGGTGCCTCGGCTAAATGGCTGGGCCTGGAGTCGGAGTCTCGCCTGAATGGTAACGGGGTGTCTGCCTGTGCCGTTTGCGACGGGTTCTTTTACCGTGGGCAGGATGTGGCCATCGTGGGTGCAGGTGACACGGCAGCCGAAGAGGCAACCTACCTGTCGAACCTTTGCAGTAAAGTATACATGATCGTGCGCCGCGGCGAGATGCGCGCCTCTACCATTATGCAGGAGCGGGTGAAACGAACTAAGAATATCGAGATTCTCTGGAACACGGTAACGGACGAAGTACTAGGTGAGAACACTGTTGAAGCCGTGCGTGTGAAGAACGTGCTGACCGACGAGACGCGCGAGATTCCGGTAAAGGGCTTCTTTGTGGCTATTGGCCACCAACCTAACTCAGAGATCTTCAGAGAGTACCTCAACCTGGACGAGAATGGCTATATTCGCACCATACCAGGTACCAGCAAAACCAATATAGATGGCGTATTCGCCTGTGGCGACGTGCAGGACTTTACGTACCGCCAGGCAGTAACCGCCGCCGGTTCCGGCTGTATGGCTGCCCTGGATGCCGAGCGTTACCTGGCTGCCAGAGGATTGCACTAATCTTTCAATGCAAATACACAACAGCGGCAGCATTTAAAGTATAAAGCTGCCCGGATTGTACTACAATAAAATGGCTGTGCTGCTGTTTAGTTTAGCGAATGACGTGCTGTGGGAAGGCAGCACAGCCAATCTCAGATGCAAATGTTGAAGAACAAAGCTCCTCTATTTTTTGTACTGGTCGCTCTTTGCCTGCTAAGCAGCATGGGCGGAGCCATGGCCCAGGGCAAGGTGAAGGACCTGTTTAAGGTCAAGACCCCCAAGATACAGTACGTGCGCCCGGACACCACCATCCTCATAAAGTATGAGGATTTCCCGGATGAGGACTCGGACGCCGACCAGTCGATTTATTTCAACCCCAAGAAAGAGCTCTCCATCGTAAGCGAGGATACATCGGAGCTGGATCTGGGCGAGCAACATATCGTGGAGGTTTCTGAGGAAGTGTTGATTGACTCTACCTGGATCCGGATTGCCGGATACTATGCGATTTGGGACACGCATAACATCAACCCATACCGCATGGATAGCCGTCAGATGAAGGATACCGTGGACATAAAGCTATACGACCCTGCCCAGAACCGTGAGTATAATATGCCGCTGGAAAAAACGCCCATTACGAGTAAGTTTGGTCCCAGGAGCGGCAGGTGGCACTACGGCACCGATATAGACCTCGACACAGGCGACTCCATTTATGCTGCCTTCGACGGGGTGGTGCGCATCAATAAGTGGGACGGTGGCGGCTACGGCAACTATATCGTGCTGCGCCACTACAACGGCCTCGAAACCCTGTATGGCCACATGAGCAGGACCATTGCTAAAACCGGCGATTTTGTGAAGGCAGGAGAAGTGATTGGTTTAGGAGGCAGCACCGGCCGCAGCTCGGGGCCACACCTGCACTATGAGGTACGCTATCAGGGCAACCCGCTGGATCCGGAGAATATTTATGATTTCCCCGATTACCTGCTCAAAGGAGACAGTTACCAGATTACGTCAGCCGTGTTTAACTATGCCAACCGGTCGAAGAGCGGCGTGAGCAGCGGGGGCCGACGCGCCGTGTACCACAAGGTGCGCGGTGGTGACACGCTATCCGGGATTGCCAAGCGATACGGTGTTTCCGTTAGCCAGCTGACGCGCCTGAATGGCATCAGTACTCGTACAACCTTGCGTGTAGGCAGATCGCTACGCGTCAGATAATAAAACAGCATCATGAAGTTAGATATACTTGCTTTTGCCTCCCACCCCGATGATGTGGAGCTTGGCTGCGCCGGCACGCTGGTAGCCCATGTGCAGGCGGGTTACAAAGTCGGAATTGTAGACCTCACGGAGGGACAGCTTGGTACCCGCGGTACCCCGGAGGGGCGCTTGCAGGAGGCCCGCGACGCAGCCGAAGTAATGGGGGTTGTGGTGCGCGACAACCTTGGTTTTGACGATGGCTTCTTCCAGAACGACCGGGAGCATCAGCTGAAGGTGATAGAGGCCATCCGTAAGTATAGACCGGAGGTGGTAATTGCCAATGCCATACACGACAGGCACCCGGATCATGGCAGGGGGGCAGCCCTCTTGTCGGAGTCGTGCTTTAAATCAGGTCTGAAGATGATCAAAACCCCGGGAGATCAGGAAGCGTGGCGGCCTAAGGCGGTGTACCATTACATCCAGGACCGCATGATCACTCCTGATTTTATCGTGGATGTAACCCCCTACTGGGAGAAGAAGCTGGAGGCCATCCGTGCCTTTAAATCACAGTTCTATAACCCGGACGATACCTCGCCCAACACTTATATTTCATCCCCGGAGTTTCTCGAGTTTATTGAGGCGCGGGCAAAAGAGTTTGGCCATGCTATCGGAACGACCTACGGCGAAGGCTTCACCAAGGAGCGGCACGTGGGCGTCAGAAACCTCTTCGATCTGATTTAAAGCAGACTGCGCGATAAGTTTCTATAAAAGGGAAAGTAGCTTAAGTAAGAGCTATTTTCCCTTTTATACTTTATACCTGTTCCTGAAAACAAACAACCTGCTGGCTGGTTGAGGTGTATCTGAAAGGATACTTACTAATATTTAGCTATGAGAAACAAAACGATATTACTGGCAAGCCGTCCGCAGGGTACGCCAACACTTGATAATTTCAAATTCGAGGAAAGGGAGGTGCCTGCCTTGCAGGAGGGACAGGTTTTATTGAAGGCTTTGTACGTTTCTGTAGACCCTTATATGCGGGGACGCATGAGCGATGCCGACTCTTACGTGGCTCCTTATAAAGTAGGAGAGCCCATTTCGGGGGGCATTGTGGCAGAAGTAGTGGAGAGCAACACCGACCAGTTTCCCAAGGGAACGGTGGTACTGGGCAACCTTCCGTGGCAGCAGTATATCGTCCACCACGGCAATGGGCTCAGGAAAATCAATCCTGCCATAGCGCCTCTTAGCTACCACCTCGGGATTCTGGGCATGCCGGGTCTTACGGCATACATTGGGCTGCTTCACATCGGCGCGCCTAAGGCCGGTGATACGGTTGTTGTATCCGGTGCCGCCGGGGCGGTAGGCACGGTGGTAGGGCAGATAGCCAAGCTAAAAGGGTGTCGCGTGGTGGGCATTGCAGGCTCAGACGATAAAACCAGTTACCTGAAGCAGGAGCTGGGCTTTGATGCGACCATCAACTATAAAACTGCTACAGACCTGAAGGCGGCTATAAAAGAGGCGTGTCCGGACGGGGTGGATGTATACTTTGATAATGTGGGAGGGGAGATCTCAGACGCGGTGTATCTCAACTTGAACAACTTCTCCCGTATCGCCATCTGCGGGCAAATTGCCTATTACAACAGTACCTCCGTTCCTACCGGTATGCGAGTAGAACCTATTTTGTTAAAGAGAAAAGCCATGATGAAAGGGTTTATAGTAAGTGACTACGCCGCTGATTTTGAGTCCGCAGCCGAAGATTTGGCAAAATGGGTGCAGGAGGGAAAACTACAGTATCAGGAAACCATCATGGAGGGTTTTGATAACATACCAACAGCATTTTTAGGACTGTTTAGCGGCCAGAACACCGGCAAACAGCTTGTAAAAGTTGCTGCACGGGAAGGATAAGCAGGGCCAATTGAGCTAGCCGCCTCTTTGGTGCTCGAGGGGTCCGATGAACATCAATAGATTAATGACCAGATAAGTATAAATAAAGAAGAATGAATAATTTTACGTTTTATAATCCGGTTAAAATACTCTTTGGCAAAGGCCAGATCAGCAGCATCACAAAGGAGATACCGACTGGTGCCCGTATCATGGTAACGTATGGCGGAGGAAGCATCAAAAAGAATGGCGTGTATGACCAGGTGATGGCGGCGCTGCAAGATTTTGAGGTAAGTGAGTTTGGGGGCATTGAGCCTAACCCGCACTACGAGACGCTGATGAAAGCCGTGGCGCTTGCCAAAGAGAAGCAGGTGACCTTTTTCCTGGCTGTGGGCGGCGGCTCTGTTATCGACGGGACTAAATTTATCGTGGCTGCCATGGAGTATGAAGGGGAGAATCCCTGGAACATCCTGGCCAAGCGGGAGCCGGTTACCAGGGCAACTCCTTTCGGTACGGTGCTTACCTTGCCGGCCACCGGCTCCGAGATGAACTCCGGCGCTGTCGTAACCCGCGTATCCACGAAGGAGAAGTTTTCCTTCGGAAGCCCTTTCACGTTCCCTAAATTCTCGGTGCTGGATCCGGAAACTACCTTTACGCTGCCCGCCAGGCAAATCAGTAACGGCATAGTAGATGCCTTCTCGCATGTGCTGGAGCAGTACCTGACTTACCCTGTGAATGCTCCTTTGCAGGATCGTATGGCAGAAGCTATACTTTTAACGCTGAAGGAAGAGGGCCCTAAGGCGGTACAGAACCCGCAGGACTACGATACCATGGCTAACTTTATGTGGGCCGCTACCATGGCGCTGAACGGAGTTATCCGGGTAGGGGTTCCTACGGATTGGGCTACCCACTACATCGGCCACGAACTCACAGCCCTGCACGGCATCGACCATGCGCGCACCCTGGCCATCGTGTTTCCGGCCTTGCTGCGCTACAAAAGTGAAACGAAAAAAGAAAAGCTGCTGCAGTATGGCGATCGGGTATGGGGTGTTGCCTCTGGCTCAGAAAGTGAGCGCCTGGAAGCAACCCTACAGGCCACCGTTGATTTCTTTGAATCGCTGGGAATTAAAACGCGCCTGTCGGATTACGAGGTGGGCGAGGACACGATCAACACCATCATCCGCCGTTTTGAGGAGCGTGGCGTGAAGGATCTGGGAGAGCGGGCTGACATTCAGATACAGGATGTGAAGGAGATTCTGACCCTGAGCCTGTAATATATTAAAGTATAAAGTAAAGGACATACGCCGCTGCAAGCTTTTGCAGCGGCGTTTTTTATGCTAGCAGCTGGTTAAGTAATGGCCGGAAAAAGTATAACGGAGCAGCAGTGAAAACAGGTAGCAAACCATACTGTTCTAACCAGCTGTTTCTTTTTACTTTGTGCCGTCAAGTATGCCGTTAAAGATAATCTTAACAAGCCCTTCGAACACTTCGCCGGGTGCTTTGGGCAGTTCCTGCATCAGCTTCTGAGGTACTTGTTCGGTAAAATCGGGGTTAAGGATGGTTTCCAAGGCGCTGGCATAGAGCAGCACGGCCATGGTGCGGTTTACATGCTCCCGGATATAGCCTTTCCGGTAGCCTTCGTCCAGCAGCGTGTTGAAGCGCAGGAAAGCAGCCTCGGTTTTATGTTTCTGCAGCTGCTGCCAGGCGGAAGGGGCGTGCCTTTTGATGTCCAGCACAAACTCCGGGTTTATGTAGTGGAGCTTGGTGCCCACAAAGCTGAAAATGCGGCTGGCTTTTTCCGGAAATGGCAGGTTGTCATCTACCAACATACGTTCCACCTCCCGCTGAATCTCCTGCCCGTACTGGCGGATTATCACGTTAAGCAGCTCCTCCTTTCCTGAAAAATACTGGTACAGGGTTTTCTTGCTCATTCCCAAGCGCTTGGCAAGGTCTGACATTAGTACCGTGCTATAGCCTTGCGTAAAGAACATATTTTTGGCTGCCTCGATAATCCTGGCGCGGGGGGTATCCATTGTTTCCATCAGAAAAGAGATGTTTTTTATACTTTATTGGCTGCACCCCAAAAGGGCACTTACAGCAAATATATGGATTTGTACAGAACCTGCAGGGAATATTGCCTGGGTGCGAGGCAGTAAAGTGAAAGAGGCAGCTGGTAAAGTATAGCTTTTCAAGTATATTTAGAAATAAGATACTATCCTATGCCTCACAAACTTAAGCTGCTTTTTCTCTGCTGGCTTGCCTTTGCAGGTTCTGCTGTGGCCCAAAGCAAGCTCGCCAAAAGTTTCCAGCGGATCCCCTATACGTATATTTACCGTCTGTCAGCTGATGAGGTGAAACGGTTCTACCAGAAAGGTGCGGGCGAAGTGGATGAAAGCTTCTTTCATACCTTGTATAATTCCTATGCCGCCTATACAGTCAACCCAGAGCAGCTCCCGCACGGGCACTACCTGTTTGCCTACGCCTCCGGCCTTGATCTGGCGTATGAGCTGAAAAGTATAAATCCATACTCCATTATGCTCCCACCAAACCAACTGGGTGCAGGAGCCAGGGCAAGTGCAAAAGGATTTCGTGGTGAAGACATACTTCAAGGGCACTGAAGAAAATGCTGTGCTGGAGGCAGGCAAACCGGTAGAGCTGGTCGTGGAGTTAACCGCAAAAGCCGATGCGGACTTTGTGATGCTTGAAGTGCCGGTGCCGGCGGGCTGCTCTTATGCAGACAAAGGGCGGCTTGGGAAGGGGGAGGTGCACCGGGAGTACTTCCGCCACAAAACGGTTATCTTCAGCGATTCTTTAAAGAGAGGGACCTATACCTACAGCATCATGCTGCAGCCCCGGTTCAGGGGCAAGTATAGCCTGAATCCGGCAAAAGCCTCGTTAATGTACTTTCCGACTTTCTTTGGGCGCGAGAAACAGAAGCAGGTAGAGATAAGGTAACGTTTTTGTGCAATTAGGAAACTTTTGTATCCCTGGAAAGCTTTATATAGCCATAAGTAGCTAATTTATACGATATTACATCATTGGTTTTCTTAGATAAAGTATTTAATATATAGCCATAGCGTTATCTAATTCGATGTTATAATATCATAAATTTAATCTGGTTAGGGCTTGTATTTTAAAAAACTGTCTTCTAAATTGCATCAAGCGCATTCGGCATAGGGGAGCCGGAACCATTAACACTACCGACGACAGTTAGTTAATCAAGTTTAAAACAGGGCTGAAACTGAAAAAGAGCTTATGAAATTCTTTTACACAGCAACACCATCAATCTAACTTTTAGCCAATGCTAGACATCATCAACCTAATTGCATTCTCCGGTATTTTTAATGTATTATTTTTTTGGTATGCTTCTACCAAAATGAGATCCAAGCCGGACCCGGTAAAAACCTTGATCGTTTCGTTCGTGTTCTCTATTCCGCTCAGCTTCCTGCTGATTGGGGTATATACCACCATGCTGATCTACGCGGCCAGAACCGGTGCCAGCGAAGATGCCATGTGGGAGTATATGGAGCAGGAAGAACTGCAATAGCCTGAATTTACTTTACTAACATACTTCTGAAACAGCGATAGCCACCCTATGGAGGATGGCTATCGCTGTTTTTATACTTTCAAAATTAGTGGCTTCCGGCGCTGCTGCCCATGTCGTTGCCGCCGTCCTGTATGTCGGAACTGCCACGGCTTCCGCTTTTCTGAGACGGGGCACCGCCCACCTTGCCTTTCATCATGTCTTTGTTGTCGACGTTCTGACGCTGCCCGGTGGGGTTGATGTTCGGCACCTTATTGCCTTCGTTCATCGTCTTGTTCACGTCCTCTTTGTTAAGCTTATCCTTCTTTCTGTCGTTCGTATTCATCTTGTTAGTCAATTAAAGTTTTACAAAAGTTTTCGTGCGGCCTTAGTACCGGTCCTCCCGGTCCCCTTGCCCGCGCTCGGGGTGGCGACTGGTGTAGTTGCCGTGGTAACTGCGGCGATCACCGCTAAGCCGTCCGGTTAAAGGATTGTAGTGCCTGTTCCAGTCCGGGTCGTAGTTACTGGAGCCGTCGTAACCATAGCTCAGCGAGCCAGCCTGGTTTCCATAATTGGCGCCTTCTCCCTGTCCATAGTAATCGGGTCCATAGTTTGCGTCGAAATTACTTAGCGCCCCTCTGCCGCGGCTCTCGATGCGGTCATGCACGCTGCGGTGCTCCCGACGGGCATCGTTACCATACCCGCCGCTGGATGGGTGTCGCTGCTCATCCCAGTTGCTGTTGTCGCTGCTGCGGTAGCCCCTGTCTTGGTCACGGTAGTAGCGGCTGTCGGCGTTGTAATTGTCATGGTCGTAGCCACGGTTGCGGCTGGTGTCCCGGTTGGGAGTGTTATAGTCTTGGTTGTAGTTGCGGTTGTAGTCCTGGTTGTAATTCCGGTTATAGTCGTATTCCCGGCGGCCCCTTTCACGGTCGCTTCCCCAATCCCAGGTCGACACGTTGCGGTGGTCGCTGGAGATATCCTGCCGGTAGGCGCCACGGTAGCTGTCCTCATCCACACGGCGGCGCTCGTCATCGCCACGTCGTTCATACCTGTCTCTGTCCCGGTTCCAATAGTTTGATTCCATAGTCATTCAAATTTGGTTGATGTACACTTTTTAACGGATGCCAGAGGCTTGGGTTTAGCCCTTTCCTAACCCTGGGCCGCATGCCCGCCGTAGAACCAGGTAGTATTGTACCATCAATCTTTAAAGAAACAAGCTATGAGAGACGACAGAAGAGAGAACTTCAGACGACAGGAAGAGTACCGCGAGGACCCGGACGCACAGTGGCTGCACACGCACCATCACGGGCAAAACTCCGATAGGGGAAACTACACCGTGGATACGCAATTTAACAGGGGCTACGGCACTAACCGGGCCAGCCAGTTCGGCGACAACACCAGCTTTAACAGCAACGAGGACCAGTGGCAAATGTACCCGCAGGGCCGCTTTCAGGCCGGAGGGGCGCAATACAGCGGCCAGGACTATACGCGAGGCAGCCGTAGCGATGACAACCCTTACGGCATGACCTACGTGCCAAGAGATGATCACAACTCCGGTCGCCACTACGAGCCGCAGGCCGATTACTCTGACCGCGATTACAGCGACCTCCGCCGCCAGGGCCAGTCCAACTACCGCTCTGGCATGGCCGATGAGCGCTTCGGCCATGATGTGCGCCGTGGCGACAACAGCGGCAGCTGGGCGCGCGGGCAGCGGGGAGACTATGAATCCTACCGTCGCTACGAGCAAGGCAACCGCAACTACGACAACGACTACAGCGGCGGCTTCAGCGGCCGTAACTATACGCCGGGCACCGAGCACTATGGCGAGGGCGGCCGCTACAGCCGGCTGGATAACCGGCACGACCGTGGCGGTAACAGCGACAGAGAACGCTACATGCGCGATCGCGACCGCCGCTAATGGCCAAACAAAAGTATAACATGTATAACCAAGGCGGCACCAGCTCATAAGGTGTCGCTTATACTTTAAAGAATTATGAGAGACGAAAGAGATATGCATTACGGCGACTATAGCCGCCACTACGAACAGGAGGGGTATGGAGACCAGGATAATTGGCGCCGCCACGGCCGGGAGCACGCCCACTCAGGCGACACACGGCATGAGCCGCGACGTCATTTCCGGCTCCAGCACAGCCAGGAGTATGGCCGCAGGGGAGGGGAAGCCGGAACCCGCGAGGACTTTTACAACGAGATGTACGACATCTCGAACTATACCGACATGCCGCGCTCAGCGGATTATGGCCTGCCCCGTGGCGCCGAGAACGACCTGGACATGGTAGAGCGCTTCCCTTATGCGGAAGGGCCTTACGGAGGGCAGCCAAGGCATTACCGCTACAACACCGGCTATAACCCCAACTATGACAACCCCGAGGAGGGGGACATGTACCGCGACTTCGACAGCCGCGGAAACCATGGCTATCGCCACGATGCCTCCTATGGCAACCAGGACGAGTTCCGGGAGTTCGGTAATGACCGCTACGGCCGGCACGACCAGTCCAACCAGGGCTACTACGGGTATTTTGGAGGCTACAACAGGTAAGATGTACATTCTTTGTAACCTTACCGTATAAGGAGCTGTACATTGTATTAAATTTCCATCTGAGAAAAGGCCGCGGCAGGAGCTGCGGCTTTTTTTATGCTCCACAGTGCCCTTCATCTATACTTTCCGAAAGTATAGCTTTATACTCTTTTAGCAGCAAGCGGCGCAGTTCCCACTCTTACATCTATACTTTATACCTTATGGTCTCAAAAAAATCAGGGGAAGTGTTTGGTGAATATTATACTATGTCGTATGTTTACGTCATACTTCATTAAGCACATGACTTACACCAAAGCCACAGCGTTTAGCCCAGAGCAGCAGGAGGTAGCCCGCATTGCTAAGGTACTCTCGCACCCGGCGCGCATTGCCATTCTGCAGCACCTGGCCGAGGCCAAGACCTGTATCTCAGGCGATATTTCCAGTGCCTTGCCGCTGAGCCGCACCACCGTGTCGCAGCACCTGACCGAGCTCAAGAATGCCGGGTTGATAAAAGGCGAAATCGACGGCCTTACCGTCTGCTACTGCATCGACCAGGAACAGTATGACCGGGCCAGGCAACTGCTGGAAAGTATGCTGGCTGCCATTAAAAGCAGCTGCTGTACCGATACCTGTTGTTAACATAATTCTTCAACCGATAAATAAATATACAGATGAATACTTCCCTTTTTCCGCGGATGCACGTGAGCCTCTACGTGTCCGATATCCAAAAAACCACGCAATTCTATACTTCCTTTTTCGGCCAGGAGCCTGTTAAGGTAAAGCACAACTACGCCAAGTATGTGCTGGAGCAGCCTTCGCTCATCATTTCCTTTGTCGAGAATCCGGAGCGGGTGCAGGCGCACTTTGGCCACATGGGTATCCAAGTGGAGACCAAGCAGGAGCTGGAGCAGCGCCTGGAGGTGGCCAAGGCCAAAGGCCTGGTGATGAAGGAGGAAATCGGCACGGCCTGCTGCTATGCCGTGCAGGATAAGTTCTGGGTGGAGGACCCGGACGGGGTGCAGTGGGAAGTATACTACTTCCACGAGGATGCCGAGTTCAACGACCCGCACTACGAAAGTGCCGACGCCAGCGCCTGCTGCATGCCGCCTGCCCAGGAGCAGAAGCCAAAAGTGCAGCTCGCTGACATCAGCATCATGACAGATTTTGAGGGCCAGGCCTGTACGCCCGGCAGTGGCTGCTGCTAAGAAGAAAGTATAAAAAACATCAGCAGATGAAGTATAAGCAGTTCACCTGTTGATGCTTTTAGCCTTTTAGATAAACCAACACTCACGTATGAAGATAGCTTTCTTTAGTGACATCCACGCCAACCTGCCTGCCATGGAGGCGGTACTGCAGGACCTGGAGCAAAAACAACCCGACATGGTATACTGCCTCGGCGACCTGGTAGGGTATAACGTATGGGCCAACGAGGTTGTGGAGCTCATCCGGAAGCACCGCATTCCCACCATCGCCGGAAACTACGACGAGGGCGTGGGCCTGCACAGCGACGATTGCGGCTGCGCCTATAAATCCGAAGAGGACAAGTCCCGCGGCAGCCAGTCCATCGACTACACCAACCAAATTATCAGCCCCGGGAACCGGAAATACCTGCGCGAGTTGCCGCGCCACCTCCGGGTAGATTTTCAAACGGAAGAAGGGGAGAAGCTACGGATTTTAATGGTGCATGGGAGCCCGCGCAAAATTAACGAGTACCTGTTCGAGGACCGGCCGGAGAACAGCCTGCTCCGCATCATGGAAGACGCCGGGGCAGACATCCTGCTTTTTGGCCATACCCACAAGCCATATCACCGGCAGTTGGAGTCGCATGGAAAGTATAAGCACGCTATTAACCTGGGTTCTGTGGGCAAGCCGAAGGACGGGGACCCGCGTGCCTGCTATGTGCTGCTCGAACTGAACGAGAACAGCTCCGCCGCCGTGGCCGAAAGTATAAACGTGACTTTCGTGCGCGTGCCGTACGATGTGGAGCAGGCAGCCCGTGCCGTGGAGGAGAGCCCATTACCCAATGAGTTTGCGGACATGCTGCGGAACGCTTATTAAAGTATAAATATTAGCTATTTATACTTCGCTACTTAAAGTATAACTCTATATTACATGACAACCTGCAACCCCACTTATAAACGGCTACGCCTTTCCTTTCTGGACCGCTACCTGACCCTCTGGATTTTCCTGGCGATGGGCCTTGGCGTGGCGCTTGGGTACTTTGTGCCCGGCATGGAGGGCTTTATCAATTCCTTCCAGAGTGGCACTACCAACGTGCCCATCGCCCTGGGCCTGATTCTGATGATGTACCCGCCGCTGGCCAAGGTGCGCTATGAGCAACTGGGCAAAGTGTTCCGCAACTTCCGGGTGCTGTCGGTGTCGCTGGTGCTGAACTGGGTAGTGGGGCCGGTGCTTATGTTCCTGCTGGCTGTCCTCTTCCTCCGCGATTACCCTGAGTACATGGCCGGGCTGATTCTGATTGGCCTTGCCCGCTGCATCGCCATGGTCATTGTTTGGAACGAGTTGGCGGAGGGCGACCGGGAGTACGCGGCCGGCCTGGTGGCGTTTAACAGTATTTTCCAGGTGCTTTTTTACAGCCTTTTTGCCTATGTTTTCATCACGGTGCTGCCGCCGTACTTTGGCATCGAAGGGGAGGTGGTCAGCATTGGTATGGGTGAGGTGGCCGAAAGTGTGGCCATTTACCTGGGCATTCCCTTTGCCGCGGGGCTAATCTCCCGTCTGGTGCTGAAGAGGTTAAAAGGCGAGGAGTGGTACCAGCAGAAATTTCTCCCGGCCATCAGCCCGATTACCTTGGTTGCATTGCTCTTTACCATCGTGGTGATGTTCAGCCTGAAGGGCAACACCATTGTCAGCATTCCTTTTGACGTGCTGCTGCTGGCCGTGCCACTGGTCATCTACTTTGCGGTGATGTTTCTCCTGAGCTTTTTTGCCGGCAAGCTGGTGGGCGCCGATTACGCGCAGAATGCAGCCATCTCGTTCACGGCGGCCGGAAACAACTTTGAGCTGGCTATTGCGGTGGCTATCGGTGTGTTCGGCATTCACTCTGGCCAAGCCTTTGTCGGGGTGGTGGGGCCGCTGGTGGAGGTACCGGTGCTTATACTTCTGGTAAATGTGGCGCAGTGGCTGCGAAAGCGGTTTTACCCCGCACCGGTGGCACCGGAGAAAGTGCTTCGCTAACCAACGTATAAACTTGAAGTATACTTCTAAAGCCCGCCGAAAGTATGGCGGGCTTTTTTATGCCCCCTGTTCAGATTTCCTTCAGACTTCTTGCCTAAATTACCGTTTCTGAAGAAAACTATGAAAGTATTAGTAATAGAAGACGAAATCGCCCTGAAGGATTCGATTGTGGCGTACCTGAAGCAGGAGGGCTATACCTGCGATGCCGCTACAGATTACCCCAGCGCCCTGCTCAAAACTGCCTCGCACACCTACGCCTGTGTGGTGGTCGACCTGACCTTGCCTGGCGGCAATGGCCTGAACATCGTGCGCTCGCTCAAAGAAAATAACGCCGATACCGGCATCATTATTATTTCTGCTAAAAATGCGCTGGACGATAAAATCACGGGGCTGGAAGTAGGCGCCGACGATTACCTGACCAAGCCTTTCCACTTGTCGGAGCTGAATGCGCGGCTGAAGTCGGTGCTGCGGCGGCGCAATTTTAACGGGCAAAAAGTGCTGCGCGTGGGGGAGGTGGAAGTACAGCCCGATGCGGCCGAGGCCTCCGTGGCGGGCAAGCAACTTACGCTCACCCGCAAGGAGTACGAACTGCTCTTATACTTTGTCTCTAACCGCAACCGCGTGCTTACCAAGGAGTCCATCGCCGAGTACCTTTGGGGCGACCACATCGAAATGCTCGACTCGCTCGACTTTGTGTACACCCACATCAAGAACCTGCGCCGCAAGATAGTGGAGGCCGGCGGCCAGGATTACATCCAGACGGTGTACGGGCTGGGCTATAAGTTCATGAGCCCATGAGAGTACTGACCAAGACCAGTTTATACTATCTGCTGGTATCGCTGGTGGTGTTTGCGGTGGGCGGCACGGTGTTTTACCTGTCGTTGCGCGAGGAGATTTACGATGAGGTGGACGATCAGCTCTTCACCGACAAGGAGAACATCATCGCCTACATCCAAAAGCACGACCGCCTCCCCAACGTTACCTCCGGCATCTCGGAGGCCATACACGTGCGCGAGGCCGACCCGGAGAACCTTGTGATGGAGCACCTGTCGGACACGCTCATCTACAGCACCTACGACGAGGAGGACATCCCGTTCCGCAAGCTCACCTTTACCGTCTACCGCCAGGGCAAACCTTACGAGTACACGATCTTCAAGTCGCTGATGGATTTTGACGACCTGACGGAGAGCACGGTGCTGGCCATGATCTGGATTTTTATACTTTTGCTCGTCGGGCTGGTGTTCGTAAACTACTACACCAATAAGTATACCTGGCGCCATTTTTACGACACGCTTGCCCGGATTAAGGAATACCGCCTGAGCCACCACCAGCCGCTCATGCTGAAGGAAAGCTCCACCACCGAGTTTGAGGAGCTTAACCAGGTGCTGCAAAGCATGACCGGCAAAATTCACAGCGACTTTCTCAACCTCAAGGAGTTCACCGAGAACGTGTCGCATGAGATACAGACGCCGCTGGCTATCGTGAGCAGTAAAGTGGAGCTGTTCATGCAGTCCGAAAACCTGACCGAGGAGCAGGCCCAGATGCTGTCGGACATGTATGGCGCCCTGAACCGGCTGGCCCGCCTGAACAAGTCGCTCATCCTGCTCACCCGCATCGAGAACCGCGAGTTTACTGTTGAGGAGCAGGTGCCGCTGCACCGGCTGCTGCAGGAGCAACTCACGCACCTGCAGGAAATCATCAGCATGCGCGGCCTGGAGTTGGAAGTAGAGGAGATGGAGGAAGTATACGTGCAGATGAACAGCGGCCTGACGGACGTGCTGCTGCAGAACCTGCTCAACAACGCCATCAAGCACAACCACGCGGGCGGAAGTATAAAAGTACTGCTAAACCGGCAGAAGCTCTGCATCCGCAATACCGGCGAGGCCCCGCAGGACCAGCCTGAGCGGCTGTTCGGACGCTTCCGCACCGGCGACGATGCCGTGGGCTCGTTGGGCATCGGGCTGGCACTCGTCAAGAAAATCTGTGACCTCTACGGGCTCCTCCCCAAGTATAACTTTAAAGACGGCGAACACAGCCTCTGCATTTATTTTACAAAATAGCCTTCGTCACAGCCCTTCCTTCAGATTCTCTTCAGATTCCGAAAGTATACTTGTATAAACAGGTAGAATATTAACACTTAAGTATATGAATAGGAAGTTTTTGTTGAATATGCTGCTGGGGGTGACTGTTATGTGGGGAGCCACCTCGTGCAGCGAGATGAATGAGGAAATAGCCGACATCAGAGGGGAAATAAGTGAGTTGTGGGAGAAAGTTGAAGTTCCGGAGGCAGTGATGACACAATTTGCCTCTCTTTACCCGGATGTGAAAAATCCCGATTGGGAAGAGGAGCCGGAAGGGTTTGAGGTGGAGTTTGACCTGGGCGGGCGTGAGCGAAAAGTGCTGTTCAGTGCTACAGGAGAACTGTTGAAGGTAGAGGAGGAAATTAATACTACGGGGCTGCCCCAAGAGGTGATAAAGTATGTGCAGGAGCATTTTGCCGACTTTACCATAGATGAGGCCAACCTGGTAAAAACAGGCGAAACACTGAAGTATGAAGTGGAACTGGAGAGCCGGAAAGGCGAAGTAGAGCTGCTTTTTGACCAGAGCGGGAAACTGCTTGCCCAACAAGGTGCGCCGGTAGCATCAGCCGGTCCGGAGTTCCTCCAGGCATCGGTAGTAGGGGCGCTGCTGCCGGAGGCTGAGAAAACCAACGCCTTTGCCAACCCGGTTTCCTCCTGGGAGTTGCCGGCCGAGCTACGGGAGGTTTCCAGCATCGCCCTGCTGGAGGACGGGCGCATGGCCTGCGTGCAGGATGAGAAGGGAAGCATCTTTGTCTTTAACCTGAAAACCAACAAGCTGGAGGAAGAGCATCCTTTCGGGGAGCCGGGCGACTACGAGGGACTGGCTATTGACGGAAACAAAGCTTACGTACTTCGCAGCGACGGCACCGTGTTTGAAGTAAGTGACTTCCAAAGCAAGAAGCCGCAGGTAAAAACGCACAAATCCGTACTTTCCGCTAGCCAGGATACCGAGGGGCTCGCCCTCGACAAGGCCAATAACCGTTTGCTGATTGCCTGCAAGGGACACGATAAAGCGCTGGGGCAGCATAAAGGCATTTATGAGCTCAACCTCAGCACCGGTAAAATGAACCCGGAGCCCGTTATCCGCATCCCCTTGGACCAGGAAGTGCTGAAGCAGCCTGTACCTGGAAAGAAGAAAGTGAAGGATGGGTACGATGTGCTGCAGCCCTCTTCATTGGAGATACACCCGCAAAGCGACGAGTATTACATGCTGGATGCAGTGAATAATCGCATTATGGTTTTAGAAAAAGATGGAAGCATCACTAAATCTGCCAACCTGGATGAGGAGCAGCTACGCCAGGCCGAAGGACTTGCCTTTGGAAACAACGGCGAAGTATACATCTCCAGCGAAGGAAGCAAAACAGGGAAGGGTGTTATCCTGAAGTATGAAGCTAGTTTATAAGCTATATTTTCCTGAAAGAGACGGGGCAGCGAACAACTCGCTGCCCCGTTTTTCATTATAGCTGGCGTCGGGCTATGCAACTGGTTGCGCCTGCTTTTCCTGGTGCTCATTTACCACAAACAACGTGCGGGTAGGGTAGGCAAAGTCGATGTTGAGCTCCTGGAATTCTTTGAAAATGCGCAGGTTAATGCGCTGCTGTATGTCCATGTAGTCGTTGTAGTTCGACGACAGCACGTAGTATACAACCTCAAAATCCAGGCTGGAGTCGCCGTACGATGTAAAGTGGGCGCGGTCGAAACGCACCATGTCCTGATCCTCCACAATTTGGCGCAGCAGCCCCGGTATTAGTTCCAGCTGCTCATAGGTGGCCTGGTAAACCACGCCGAGCTTAAACACCACGCGCCGCTGTTGCATCTGCTTGTAGTTGTGAATGCGGGAGTTGGTTAAATCTGAGTTGGCTACCACCAGCTGCTCTCCCGAGAGGCTTTTGATGCGCGTCGTTTTTACCCCGATTTTGTCAACCACCCCCGACTTGTCATCGAGCACGATAAAATCCCCTACCTCAAAAGGGCGGTCAAAAAAGATAACGAAGTAGTTGAAAAGGTCACCGAGAATGTTTTGGGCCGCCAGGGCCACGGCAATACCGCCGATGCCAAGGCCCGCAACGATGGTGGTAACATTATAGCCCAGGTTGTCGAGCAGCGTAAGCAGGCCCAGCCCCCAGATAGTCACGTTCAGGACAAGTATAACCCCACCCAGTTGCTTCACCTTCTCCTCGCCATGCTCCTGCTTGCCTATGTAAGAGCGCAGCAGCAGGATAAGCGTCGTGGAAACAATGCGGATGGCCAGGAAGGTACAGGCGACAATCAGGGCCACATGCAGCACGTTGTCGAGTTTGGGCGGGAGCTGCAGGTAGTTTAGGGCAAAGTATATTGCAAAAATATAGAGGGCCGGAATCCCAAAACGGTCTATACTTTCAACTAAGTGACTGTCCAGGTTAGACTTCGTGCGCGCCGTTAGCTTGGCTGCCCTGGTTAACACGCGTTTCCTGAAGAATGCGATTAAAGTGAAGCTAATAAGCAGAATAGCTATCACAATAAGATATGATTGTATAGTGTTATGGAAGTATACTTGCTGGAGAAAATCTGTCATAGATAAGGTAAATAACTAAAAATTTATAGTTTGTTCTGAAAGCTGAACAGAACAAGTATAAAAAAACAGCACCCGGAATGCAAACCGGGTGCTGCCCTTTCATGGTAATCTAAGTTATTTAAGCTTCAAAATCAGCGGTGCCTTAGGGGGAAGGCTCACTTTCGGCTGGCCCAGGTTGTAGCTCTGGCCGGTTAGTACGTCTGTACCCTGCTTTATACTTTTCAGTTGGGGTGCGAATTTCGCCAGCTCCAGCTCGTAAGGCTTTTCGTTCTTGTTCAGGATCACCATCACCTTCTCATCGCCCTGCTCCCGGAAGTATACATACACCCCCTTGTAAGGAGCGTAATGCGTCAGCTTGCCTTTGTGCACGGCCTCCGATGTTTTGCGCCAGTTCAGAAGCTCTTTGGTGAATTGCTGCATGTCCAGCTGCTCTTTGGTGAGCCCTTGCCCCGTGAAGGCGTTCACTTTGTCGCCGGGCCAGCCCCCCGGAAAATCCGTGCGGATGATGCCGTGGTAGCCGCGCTGATCGTTATGCATGAGAATTTCGGTACCATAGTAGATCTGCGGAATACCGCGCGTGGTGAGGATGTAGGCCAGCGCCAGTTTGGTCAGGCCGGCATCCTGGTTCAGCTGCGTGTAGATGCGGTCCATGTCGTGGTTGTCTGGGAAAACGACCAGGTTCTGCGGGGCGGCGTAGAGGAAATCCGTGGCCAGCACATTGTAGAGGTGCAGCCAGCCGGTATCCCAGCCGCTCTCATCGTCGCGCAGGGCGGTGGTTAAAGCCGCCTGTATCGGGAAGTCCATCAGGCTGGGCAGGTAAGAAGTATAGCCGTTCGGATTTTGCTTGCCCCGTTGCCAGTAAGCCACAATGGCCGGATTCAGCGACCACTCTTCGCCCACTACGTTAAAGTTCGGGTACTCTTCCATCACACGGCGTGTCCACTCGCTCATGAAGGCCGGGTCGGGATAGGAGTAAGTATCCATTCGTATGCCGCCCAGGTCAGCGTACTCAATCCACCAGAGGGTGTTCTGAATCAGGTAGGTGGCCAGCAGCTCGTTGCGCTGGTTCAGGTCAGGCATGCTTGGTACAAACCAGCCATCGTTGAACAGGTCACGGTCGTAGGCCGCGGCATAAGGATCCTGGATGGCCTCGCGGCGGTGGTTGGTTTCCTTGTACGTCTGCTGGTAGTTAAGCCAGTCGTCGGTGGGCAGGTCCTTCATCCACCAGTGCTCGGAGCCGATGTGGTTGAGGATCATGTCCATCACCAGCATTATACCTTGCTGGTTGGCCAGTTTCGATAATGCTACATACTGCTCGTTGCTCCCAAAGCGCGGGTCCACCTGGTAGTAGTCGGTAGTGGAGTAGCCGTGGTAGGATGTTTTGGTCTGGTTGTTTTCCAGCAGCGGGTTTATCCAGAGCGCCGTAAAGCCCATGTCCCTGATATAATCGAGGTGCTGGATAATGCCGGCGATGTCTCCGCCGTGGCGGCCGCTTTTATCGGAGCGATTAATCTGCTCTGTCATACCCTTCACGTTATCGTTTTTGGTGTCGCCGTTGGCGAAGCGGTCAGGCGTGATAAGGTAGATAACATCCGAGGTGTTAAAGCCCTGCCGGTTGGCGGAATTGGTCTCCCGCTGCTTTACCTCATAAGTATAACGGTGCACGGTTTTGTTGCCCTGCTTGAGCTGAAGTATAAACTTGCCCGGTTTTGTCTTGCTCATATCCAGGTTCAGGAACAGGTAGTTGGGGCTTTTAACCTTCACAACATCTTTAAGTGATACGCCCTCGTGTTGTATGACTGGCGTAAGGGCGCTGATGTTAGCCCCGTGGAGCATGAGCTGCAGGTTCGGGTCTTTCATGCCGGCCCACCAGAAGGCAGGCTCCACCCGGAGTTTTGGTGCCTGCGCGAAGGCGTTTAGCTGCAGCAGGACCAGGAACAGGAACAGTATACAGTGTTTGTGCCGGTGCATAAGTATAAAGCTTAGGAAGTGGAGTACTGTTATACTTACATAGCCCGCAACGTATACTTTTATCCCTCCAGTAAACGCATTTCTTGTTTTAGGTTCTGCCGGGCCTGCTGCTCCAGCTGCCCGCGCATAATTGGCGTGTGGTAAAGGTGCTCCCGCGATAGGAAATGCTGCAGCACCTTCCTGCGTCCCTGCCGGTAGGCTACGTCCGGGAACATGCGATACTCTTCCCGTATCTGCTGGCTATACTTCTGGTACTGCTCCCCGGGAGCGCCAAGTATAGCCAGGTCGAAATCAAGCAGGAGGTTGGCATCTGGCAAGGACTGTGGCAGATGCTCTCTGGTGGCCAGAATCAATTGCGAAACATGTGCTACTTCAGCAGCAGGCACGCCCAATTCCGGCAGCCTTGTACGTGCAAGCGCCGCACTTTGCACCTCGTTATCCTGGCGGGTTGGGTCGTAAACCGCGTCGTGGTAGAAAATGGCAAACTGAAAAGCGCGGGGCTGCGCTATAGAAGCCAGCTGCTCGAAAGTAAGCTGAAACAGGTGTCGGAGGTGCTGTAACGTATGGTAGTGCCGGCCAGGGGAATTATAGAGCTGCTCCAGTTCCTGCCATCGCTTTTCCTGTAGTGCGCGATCAGAAGTATAACCGGAAGAAAGGCGGAGCCATAGCAGGTGTAGGTCTGGCATACTTATACCTTTACGGATTCATTTATGCGCAACGGAACTACCTGCCATGTCGCATGAATTCCCCTCCTTGGAGGGGTTAGGGGTGGGTTTGATGGCAAATTCATTGCAGATGCGCATATTGGTATTAGCGGCTTGTTAAAAACAAAGCAGGCTACCTTTTCGGTAGCCTGCTGGAGTATAAATTTGATGTTACTTAAAAATCACCCCATCTGCCACAAAGCGCAGTTCCTCACGTGGTTCGGTGATGGCGGCAATCTCCTCTTCTGATTTTCCGGCGTCCTCAGCGAAGTGGCGCAGGTCATCCACGGAAACTACTTCTTTCTTGGCTGTACCGGTAAACACCACCTGGCGGCCTTCCAGGTTTGTGGTGGGCACAAAGAACCCGTAATCCCGGAACGTAACTTTCATCTGAGAGCCGTCGTCCAGCTTCACGTCCATCCAGCACCCTTTTTTCTGGCAGCTTTTTTCTATCTCGGCAGCCACGGTGGCTTGTACCGAGTCCTTATCGGCCAGCGTGGCTTCGAGGGATGACACGGGAATGACATTTTCTTCCGCAAACGGGGCACCATAGGTAGCGCCGGCTTCTGCAGTGGTTGCCTCTGTGGCGGTCTTCGCATCGGTGGTTGACTGGTTGCAGGCGAAAGTGGCCGCGGCAAGGAAAAGTAGTAGCGTAGTTTTTTTCATGTAAGGGGTTTATGTTGATGGTTTACAAATATAGGGATAAGTGCCATATAGGCAAATCGCATCAAATAATGTGTATAATCCAGAATTCAGGGTTGCTGCTTTACTATAAGTATACTTTTATAAGATACTATAAAGCAACTAAGTATAGTTTACCTGGATGTCAGCTCCACCCAGCGTGCGCGGTCTATAGTAATGGTGAAGCGGCCCGTGAGCAGGGGGAGGTAGGCGACGGGGAGCGAGGCCTGAAAGTCTTCCATCTGCAAATCGAGCGTGGCGGTAAAGTATAAGGAGGTGCTCTCCGGGGAGAAGGTGACGGGTACCTGCAGGTTCCGGGTGGTGTTCTGCAGCCTTACCTCCACCTTGCTCGATACCGTTTCCGGGCTCAGGTTCCCCGCGTTTATCTGTTGCACAGGGGCCGCCATCGTGATGTAGAGCTGCGGGTAGCGGGCACCATACAGCACCTCGTAGGCCATATTCCGGGGAATGGAGTCCTGCAGGGGGAGCAGCGTTTCTACCGGTAGGATGCACTCGAGTTGCTGCATTTCACGGTTGTAGCGCACCAGCACCTGGTCCGACATAAACTCATAGCGGGCATCGCTTCCATCGAGCGTCAGCAGTATCCGGTTGCTGCCGGTGTAGGGCGATCGGTTTCGCTGGGCGTTAGCCACCAATCCAAAGAGGAACAGGGGCAGTAACAGCAGGTACAGAAGTCGTAGTTTTATCGTCATAGAGTCGCGTTGATAGGTGAATGAATACCTGTACTAACGCAAACTGTCGGGCAATGGTGGCTGGCAAAAGCATACTTTTCCTCCGGAAATCAGTACAACAAATAAAAAGCCAGGGAGTTGTTAAAGGAAAGGCCCGCAACGACCAAATTATACGGTTTTTCCAAAACTATAACATGGGAGTGAAAGTATAAATTACTACATGTAGTGTGTGCAACAGGCAGAGGAGCAGTGCCTGCTTTCTGAGCACAGGAAAAAGGAGCACAGGATGAATCAGGATAAGAAAAATCAGGTAAACCATAAGCAGCGGTCAGGCTTCAAGCGGATCGACAGGATGCATCCTATCCGGATGTTGCTATACCTGAGCATGGTGGGGATTGGGGTGCTGTTCTTTGTGCTGGTGGTTGCCTTTGCGCGCACGGGAGGTTTTCCGCAGGCGCAGTTTGAGTTGCCCAAGTTCTTCAGCGTCAGCACCGTTATACTTCTCTTCAGCAGTTATACTATCTCCAGGGTGCCGCGGCTCTACAAGCAGGAGAAGCTAAAGAAACTGGCCCGCTACCTGGGCATCACCCTGACGCTGGGCCTGCTCTTTATCGGTGCTCAGTTTATCGGCTGGAACGAGATGAGCCGGAGCGGGGTCTACTTCTCCGGTAAATCCTCAGGAACCTACCTTTACCTTATCTCGGCCCTTCATATCCTGCACCTGGCAGGGGGCATCATTTTCCTCTCGTTCATGGTGTTTAAAACGATGTATGTCAACAGCGACGCTGTGCGCAGCCTGGTTTTTATCCGCGACCCGTTCCGACGGTTGCAACTGACCATGCTCCGAAGCTATTGGCATTTCCTCGATTTCCTGTGGCTGGGCCTCTACCTGGTGCTCCTCTTTATGTCCTGAAGTATAAGGAGTTCAGTGCATAAATATCAAGCAAAGCTTACCGTTCATAAAGTTTCCTGCCTAAGTATTAAGAAGAAAGGTGCGGCCATATTATACTTTACCGCACAATTGTCACACTTCCCTTGTAGGTAGTGGTGCCGTAATCGAGCACGTAAAAGTATACCCCATCGTTCACCCCGTAGCCGTCCCACCTGAAGCCGCTGTCCTGGCTGCGAAATACCTCCTTGCCCCAGCGGTTGTAGATCTTAATGCTGCTGAACGTCAGTTTGTCTAAAAACCTCTGCTTGGTGCTTAGTTAAAGATAGTGATTTGAAGATATATTGTCCTAAGGGTGTGGCATTTTATTCGTTGG
>NZ_QBKI01000012.1 GCF_003054055.1 Pontibacter mucosus
TACTTATACTTATACTTATACTTATACTTATACTTATACTTATACTTATACTTATACTTATACTTATACTTATACTTATACTTATACTTATACTTTGCCGTGGCGTAGCAACCTCTAAAGTATGGTTTTGTTGAGGTTACTTTAATATCAGTTCCCTTGTCAGTAGAGTAAGCTTGTCCCCTGCCTTTTCCTGCAAAGCTAACAGGAAGTTATCAAGCTCCCCGTTTCTCCTTAGCTCCGTCAGGGGGTAAGACTTCTTAAAAGCCTCAGCCCTGATTACAAGAACAAAATCCCTTTGCACCGATTTGTAAAGTAATATCCCTCCGAAACACAGAAGCCCGAAAACCAGAAAGATGAGGTATCCTAAAGCCTTACCTCCCCTGAAGCCCAATTGGGCATCCATGACATTCAGAGGACTGAACATATTGGCTATGTAGAACCCCGCCGCAATTAATCCAACACCCATGACACCAACAGCGACAGGGTTGTTCACCAGGCTGCCTCTACGAATCTGCAGCTCAGCAATTTCGTCGTAGGAGAACTTTCTGTAAGCATACCTGCTTCTGAGAAGGGCTATACCGGCATCATCCACTCTAAGCTCGGCTGTCTCGTATTTTTTCATGCCTATACTTATACTTGCACCACTTTGGCAGTGCTCACAGGGTTGATTTTGTGCCTTTCATACTTCCTCCCGAAATAAACCATAGAGAAAACGGTCAGCAGTATACCTACGGCCGAGAGGCCCACCACACTGTTGGAGAAGAAGGTGACCCAGTTTAACTGCACCCGGAAGATCTCTTTGCTGAACAACACCCCTACGCTGCCCACATACCCGAAAGAGTCCGCCAGGTAAATCAGAAAGCCAACGTTTCCGGTAAATTTAAAAGTAGAAATGAGGCGGTCGAAGAACACGGCGTTGAAAGGGATGTAAACCATGTATAAGCCGAGTCCCACCAGCATCATCCACCAGATGGGCGTAATGGATGCAGCGGTAAAGAGTAAAGTGGACACGCCGGCAATCGTAAATCCTATCAGTATAAAAACATGCGCCGTTTGCAGTGCTTTGTAATTGTTTTTGATGAGCACCATGCTGCCGATCAACACCAAAATGATGAGCGTGATGGGCGTTTCAGTTTTCGAGAAAATGGCCGGCTGATCGAAATACCCCAGCTCTTTCCACATTTCGGCGCTGAAATTATCGCGGATGTCCCGGAAGATGGTTGCAAAGCAGTAGATGAGCACACAGGCCACAATGCCGGCAAAAAACTCTTTCACGAAGCCTTTCCTGTCTGCTTCGGTCATGACGGTTCGGGCGGCCCTGTGCTGGATGTCTTCTTGACTTGGCGGCGGGATTTGCTCCATCAGAAATACAAAAAGCAGGAGCGGCAGCGCGAACACCAGGCCAGTATAAAACGGCACCCAGAACTCCGATACCCCAAACTGCACCATCAGCCAGGCTCCCACCGACTTCACAAAACCGGAGGCGAAGATGAAACTGACCGCTAAGGTGGCCCCAATGAAATCGGTGCTTCTGCGGCCCTCCACATAGGAGAAAACGACTCCCCAGAGCATGCCCAGCGGAAAACCGTTGATGAAGAGAAAAGCAATGTTGTAAGGCGGCGGCACCAGGGCAAAAAACAGCCAGCTTAGCCAGGAGATACCGGTCAGGATAAGAATCACGCCTCCCCTTCCGGTTCGCCTCAGCTCTGAAATATACTTGATGCCGTAGAACTTGGCCAGCAGGTAACCCAGCACCTGGCTGATAACCAGCAGTGTTTTATAGCTATAGCCGGCTATCTCGAGCCCGTCGAATGTGGCCACCGTAAACGACTTCCGGAAGCCGAAGATCATGGTGTAGGTCAGGAAAACCACTACGGCCGCGTATAGCCCGACCTTTATGTGGCTGCTGTTTTTCTCTAAGGCTTTCGACATGCTTTTGCTACCGGGTATCAGGGTTAAAAATTCACCAATCCTTTAGTAATGTAGTCATTAGCGGTGAAAATCACCTAGTGCTCAAGGATAATTGTTTTGCTATATAGTATACTTTGTGCTATTAAAAGTATAAACCTGCCCTACTCCACTGAGTATCGCTCCACCCTCTCTACTTTGTCATCCTGAAAGGATCTTGGTGGCAATAAGCAAGGGCTTAACCTCTGGTGGCGGGGCCCCTCTTTTTCCACTTGCTGGCGCGGGTACGGATAATTTATTCCTCGTTTGGCAGGGATTAAGCGCACCCCAGGTTTTAGTATACTTCGCGCTATTCAAAGTATAAACCCTACTCCTGCCGCTGCGCTACCACAACCAGGGAAGTATGGAATCTGATTTACGTCGCCTCCGTACATAGGGCAGACTGCACCTGCTGCGGGTGCAGTCGAAAGAAAACACCAGAAAGCCGCCAGCAGTAGTGCCATAGGCTGCGGCACTACCCAAGCGGCTAACCAGAACATGGACATACTGAATATTAATCTCTCTGAGCTTTTAAAAATAGAGGTACCGGTTGCAGAACTGGTGCTAAGGGGATCGGTTTTATACCTGGGCATCTTGCTCCTGCTTCGCGTCATGCCACGCCGTACGGGTGGCGAAATGGCTACGATGGACCTGCTTTTTATCGTGCTGATTGCGGAGGCCACGACACACTCCCTTGGCGGCTACTCGTCTATTACGGAGGGCTTCATTGTAATTCTGACGCTGATTGCCTGGAACTTTACCCTCAACTCCCTGAGCTACTATATTCCGTTTGTAGAAAAGCTCGTGTCGTCCCCGCCGCTGCAGGTAGTCCGGGATGGCAGGTTGCTCCGCCGCAACATGCGCCGCGAGTTTTTGACCGAAGAGGAGTTGCTGGAGCATCTCCGCAGAGAGGGTATAGAAGATATCAAGGACGTCAAGTTTGCCTATGTGGAGGCGGACGGGCATATCAGTTTTATCAGCAAAAAAGGGAGTCGATAAGTAGATACAACCGACCTGGAAAAGTATAAAATAGCCGGCATTAGCGTAAAGAAAATCATACATCCATAAACCAGATGAAAATGACACTTACAGAGAAAAAATGCGTGCCGTGCGAAGGCGGCGTACCTGCCATTGAAGGTGCTGAAATAGAGAATTATACCTGCCAGTTGAAGAGCAAGTGGGATGTGGTGGATGAGAAAATGCTGCGACGCACGTTCACGTTTCCGGACTTTAAATCGGCCATGGCCTTCGCCAACCAGGTAGCCGCTATCGCCGAGGAAGAAGGCCACCACCCTGACCTGCACATTTCTTGGGGCAAGGTGGTCATTGAGCTGTATACCCATGCCATCGGCGGCCTGTCGGAAAACGACTTTATTGTGGCGGCAAAGATAGATGCGGTAGAGAAGTAAGCGGCGGGTTTATACTTTATCACCACCGTTGCACCGAACCCGCCCCTGCCCACTCGAGTTAGCAGGGCTGATTCCTTCTCATCATTTTGTCATCCTGAAAGGATCTTGGTAGCAAAAAGCAGAAGCTTAACCTCCCTTCTACCAAGTTTCTTAACAGAATGACAAATAGTTTGAAGGACCTGTGAGTAGAATGAAACAGCCCTACTCCAGGGAGGGGAATCGAATTACAGTTGCAGAAATTCCCCTCTTGGGTGAGGTTAGAAGTGAGGTTAATCGCAACCTGAACTTTATACTTGCCACAACTTAAAATCTTATTATAAATCACCTAAACACAACCATCATGATAAAAGTAGCAGTAATCATCGGCAGTACGCGGCCGGGCCGGAACGGGGAAGCCGTTGGCAAATGGGTATATGAGATAGCCAAGCAGCGCACCGACGCTACCTATGAACTGATAGACCTGCAGGAAGTAAACCTGCCGCTGCTGGATGAACCCCACTCGCCGGCCATGCAAAAGTATACCAAGCAGCACACCAAGGACTGGTCGGCCCTGATTGAGCCCTTTGATGCCTTCGTGTTTGTGACCGCAGAGTATAACCACGGGGTGCCGGCCGCCCTTAAAAACGCGTTGGATTTTCTGTACAAAGAGTGGAACAACAAGGCCTGCGGGTTTGTGGCCTATGGCAACACAGGCGGCGCCAGATCGGTGGAGCACCTGCGGGCAACGGTGGCCGAGCTGCAGATGGCCGATGTGCGGGAACAAGTGGCCCTGTCGCTTTTCACTGATTTCGAGAACTACAGCGTGTTTAAGCCTGCCGCCTTCCACGAGAAAAAACTGAACAGCCTGCTGGACCAGCTGGTAAGTTGGGGAACGGCCCTGAAGCAGGTGCGCGAGCAGAAAAAGGCTACGTAATTTTGGGCCTGGTGTACTTCGGGATGGCTTCGTAGGGCTTGCCGATTAGCTGTACCTCGTAGGAGTTACTCACGCCCTTCAGCTGCAGGTGGGCGCAGCCGTGGGAGTATGGCGGGTTTTTAAGCAACTTATAGGCCCTCTCCGAGATCACGAAACTGTTGTTCATTTCCTTGGTGGCGGCCTGCAGGCGAGCGGCAATGTTCACCGGGTAGCCCATCACGGTCAGGTTGTTGCTTAGCCCGATGCCCACGTTCCCCACCACCACCTGCCCCACATGCACGCCAATGCCCACTTCAAACGAATGCTGAAAGTATGGCCGCATGTAGGTGTTATTGAAAATCCTGATGTCGTCCAGAATCTTCAGGCCGGCCAGCACCGCCCCCTCGGTGGCCTTTTTGATGGTGGTGTTCAGGCCGAAAACCGCGTACAGGCCATCCCCCGCCGTGTCGATGATCTCTCCCTGGTACTGCGTGATGGCGTTGCGGAAAAGCGCGAAGACACGGCGCATGATATGAATTACATCAAAAGGCAGGTGGGTTTCTATAAACGGCGTGAAGCTGCGGATATCAATAAAGAAAAGGGCCAGCTTGCGCCGCTCGCCGGTAACACGCGTGTTGCTTTCCTCCTTGTTGTTGATGAAGATGTAGCGGTCGGTTTCGTCGCGGATAAGGCGCTGCACCTGCAGGCCCTCCCCCCTGACGTACGCCTGGCAGGCCAGCCGCACGTTGTCCGGGAAATCCCTTACTTTTTTGATGGTGCGCTCGAAGCTGGAGAGCGGACTTAGCTGCTCCTCCCCTTTCAGCACCATGATGCGGCAGGTGGTGCACAGGCCCTTTCCGCCGCAGGCATGGTAGTGCGGTATACCGGCAGCCAGCGACGCGTCCAGTATCGTTTGTCCCTCTTTTACGGGAACCGCTTTCTCACCTTTAAAATCTACCTGAAAGGGCATACGTTCAACCTGATCCGTTTCTATACTTTATACTTCAGCTCTGTTTTACCAACCGCTGGTACTCAGGGTTTTTCTTGAGAAAAGATCGCATGTAAGGGCACAGCGGCACGAGCTGCAGGTTGTGCTCCTCAATATGCTTTAAGGCGAACTGCGTCATGGTGCGGGCCAGGCCGCGGCCTTCCAGCTCTTTGGGCACCTCCGTGTGCAGCACCTTCATCACGCAGGGCAGCAGCTTGTACTCTATAAAGGCGGTTTTCCCCTCCACGGTTGCCTCATAGCGGTGGCGGGCGGGGTTGTCTTTCACTTCCACGTCCATAGCAATTCCTTTCGTTTTATGCCCTAAGTATACCGGCGGCCAGGTCCAGTTCTTCCTGCAGGATGGTGTGCGGGCGCCCCGGGTATATTTTCTTCGTTACCTTGGCGCCAAGCTTCTCCAGCACGGCCACGGTTTCCTCCACCCTGCTCACCGGCACGTGCGGGTCCGGGTCGCCGGTGGTAATGAGCACGGGGGTGCCGGCAAAGTCACCTTTATACCTGCTCTCCTCCAGGCGCTGCCCTATCAGGCCGCCGGTAAAAATGAGCAGGCCGCCATACTTTTTAGCGTGGCGCGCGGCATACTCCGAGGTAAGGCAGGCCCCTTGCGAGAAACCGGCAAAGTATATATCCTCGCTTTTAACGCCTTCGGCTTCTATACTTTTCACCAGCCCGTCCAACTGCTCCAGGGCCGAGTCCAGGGCGGGTTGGTTCTGCTCCTCGGGGGCCATAAAGCTGTAAGGGTACCAGCTGTGGTTGGTGGCCTGCGGGGCCAGAAGGCTGAAGTCCTGCACCGGCAGGTGGTCTGCCAGGCCAAGTATACTTTCGGCGGTGGCGCCCCGGCCGTGCACCAGTATCAGCGCTTTTTTGGCTTCTGTCAGCGGTTTGCCCTTCGTTTTAATATCTTTCTGATGTGTGTACATAATTACTATACTTTAGAGTTGAAAGCCTTACCTGAGTGTAACGAAGACAGAGCTGCGAACGGCTGCTTGCAGGTTGCGGGTTTTGTGCCCTTTGCCGGTGGTGTCCTCCAGCAGCAGCACCTGCCCCGTCTTAAAGCTGCGCTTCTCGCCCAGCGACGTCTCTATCTCTATGCCGCCGTCCAGCAGAAAGAGGTATTGCCGGGCCGGTGCCGTATGAAAGTCGTAATCGTAGGTGGGCACCACTTTCCGGAAGATGATGCTTTCCACCTCCTCCGGATCTGACAAAAACCCGATCTCCCCTTCCGGATTCAGGGGCCTCGTCAGATCCTCGAAGCGGCTGTCGCCGTTCTCGTCGGCGTATACGCGCGTAATGGCAAATGCTTCCATGTTCATACTTTTATACTTTGTAACACTAGTTGCAATGAACCCTCCCCTAGCCCCTCCGAGGAGGCAGGGCTGCTAAGTTCTACTGGAAACTGTCCCCTTGAGGGGACCACAGGGGTGTAAGGCCAGTGGCAGAAATCTTCCCTAAAAGTAAACACCCCTCCAACTCCCCTCAAGGGGAGACTCTAGCTTTTACTATTTTCAACTTTACTCTCATAAATAAGCGCTTTGAGTTAGAACTGACCAGCTATAGTTGGGCCTCCGGTCCAGATGAGTTGAAAACTCAACAGCTTAATAAGCCACAAGTTGAAAACATGAGGCAGAATCAGAGTATGAACCGCCCATGTCTGCAACTGCTTCCTCCCTGCCTCAGGGAACAAAACCTTTAATCCAGTTTCGGAAGCACGGCTTCTAGCTCTGCTCTGCGCGACTCGTACTGCGGTGGCAGCATTAGGTGCGTACCTAACTGATCCCATGGCTCGTCAATGCCAAAACCAGGGTTGTCAGTCGCAATCTCGAACAGCACGCCACCCGGTTCGCGGAAGTAGAGCGAATAGAAGTAGTTGCGGTCTTTCTTGTTGGTGATGTTGTAGCCGAGCCCTGCAATCTTGTCGTGGAACTGCATGAGCACCTCCTCGTTCTTCACCCGGAAAGCGATGTGGTGATTGGTGCCGGCGCCGCCTAAGCCACGCGCTTCGTTGGGCAGTTCCACCAGGTCGATGATGTTGGCCGTGTCCACGGCGTCGGTGGCATAGCGGTAGCGGTTGCCGCTCTGCTCCCGGAAAGTATAGCCGAAGATGTCGGTCAGCACCTGGGCCGTCTTCTCCTTATTTTGCAGCGTCAGCGTCACCCCATGAAAGCCTTTGGTGGCCACGTTGGCTTTCACCTCGTCTGTCTCCCAGGGCGTGCGGTTGTCCGTGTTTTTCGGGATCACCAGCTCCAGCTTCAGCCCGTCCGGGTCCAGAAAGGTCAGGTATTTCTCCCCGAATTTCTCCGAAGGCTTGTTGTAGATAACGTTATACTTCTCAAAGCGCTCTATCCAGAAATCGAAGCTACCCTCGGGCACGGCGTAGGCAATGTTGGTGGCCATGCCGGTACCAGCGCTTCCCCGGCGGGCACCCTCGTGGGGGAAAAAGGTAAGGATGGTACCCGCACTGCCTTTCTCATCCCCGAAGTAGAAATGGTAGGTGCCCGGGTCGTCGAAGTTGACGGTTTTCTTGAGCAGGCGCAGGCCCAGCACGTTGGTATAAAAATCAAGGTTTTGCTTGGCCATGCCGGCTATCGCTGTGATATGATGCAGGCCTAATATGCGGTTTTCCATAAGGTTAGGATTTAAGGGGCTGCAGAAGTATAGATTAAGTATAAATTGCTATAGGGTATCAGTTTATGCAATTGCTACTGTCCTCCTGTAAGGATCTTGTTGGCCGGCAGCATCAGCTTAACCTACCAGGTTCCTTCCAGAATGACCGATGCCTTTTTATACTTCCAGCTGTGCCCGGTTACTTACTCATATAAAAGCAAAGGCCGGTACCTAAGTTATTCAGGTATACGGCCTTTGGTATTTCTTATACAGGTTTGGGCTTACTTAAGATGCCTGCTTTACCAGCTGTATCTCGGCGTGCAGTTTAATCTCGTCGCTCACCACCACGCTGCCGGCTTCTGTCACCGCGTTCCAGGTCAGGCCAAACTCCTTGCGGCTGATTTTGCCATCCACCGTAAAGCCGGCTTTTGTCTGTCCGTAAGGGTCTACCACAATGCCACCGAACTCCACATTTAGCGTTACGGGCTTGGAAACTCCGCGGATACTCAGGTTGCCATGCAGCTTATAGTCCTCGTCCGATACCTTCTCATAGTTAGTGGCCTCGAAACGAACCTGCTGGTGCTGCTCGGCATCAAAAAAGTCGCCTGACTTCAGGTGCGTGTCGCGCTGCTCGTTGTTGGTGCTGATGGAGTCTACTTCGGCGGTGAACACAATGCTCTCGACGCTTTTAAACGTGTCGTCGGGGGTAACCGCCTCTACCTCAAAGCTCTTGAAATAACCGGTCACGGTCGTGATCATCAGGTGCTTTACCTTAAACTGTACTTCGCTGTGCATCGGGTCTGCTACCCATCTTACGTTTGCCATAATATTGTCTTGTTTTTTAGTTGAACTGTTTAGCAGATCATCGCTGACCTATTACAAATGTACGTACATTTAATGTATATACACATGAATAGCACCAAAAGTTTCATTATGCCCACATAAGACACTCATTATCAGTCACATTATTTTTAAAGAAGCTTAAGTACCCAGGGCAAAAAAAGCGCAGCAGGCCGCCCTACACTGGTAGCGCGGCCCGCTGCTAATGGGCATGATAGGGCAAAAAGCGGCGCCCGCCGGAGCTATACTTACATGGCTTCCTGAGGCAGTTGCAGCTCGTATTCTCTTCCTTGCGACACGGTCAGTTTGTAACCTTTTATCCAGGGGTTGTAGAGGCGCAGGGTTTTATAGTTGGTGCCTTGCTCCAGCGCGTAGGCAGGCAGGTCGAGCAGCGTAGAGGTGATTTTAACCGTGCGGGAAGGCAGCGGCTGGTAACCACGTTCTTCCGGCAAATCGAAGTTATACTTGCCCGGGTTGCCCAACACCTCTTTTAAAGCCAGGATGCGGAACACGTAGCGGGAGGTTTCGTCGTTGAGGTAGAGGTCGTAATAAGAGCTTACCCCCTGCCGCTCCAGGGCACGGTCCAGGCCGGCCATACCCCGATTATACGAGGCGGCGGCATTGGTCCAGGAGCCGAAGCGCTCTTTGGCCCTTTTCAGGTATTGCACGGCAGCCAGTGTAGCCTTCTGCGCATGAAAGCGCTCGTCCACCTCGTCGTTCACAATCAGGCCGTAGCCGCGGGCAGTGTCTGGCATCAGTTGCCAAAAGCCCGCCGCCCCTGCTGGTGAGGTAACGTGCCCGAACAAACTCTCGGCCAGAGCCAGGTAAATGAAATCCTCCGGAATGCCGTTCTCCTTCAGCAAGGCGGTAATTTCGGGTACATAGCGCTGCATGCGTTTCAGGCCAAGCAGCGTGGTAGCGTGCAGGTGGGAGTTCACCAACAGTTCCCGGTCCAGCCGCTCGGCCACGTCGGGCACATCCAACGGCACCGGCTCCCCGGCGAAAGACATCGCAGCCGGAACTGGCGGCGAGGTAAAGACCGGTTTCAGTGCATTAGCTTTCGTGTCGGATGCAGCCGCAATGCCTCCTGCGGTCATGATTTGCTGCTGGCTGCACATTTGCACGGCCAGTACGATGATCAGCGTCACCCATACGTATTTCCAGATTTGCTGTGTCATGGCTTCCCCCCTTCTCTCTTTAAAAGTATAACATGTAAACGTCCCCTTTAAATTAGAGAAAAAATGCAAAAACGGCAAAAGTTGATTTGGCAGGAGACGGTAAAGTATGGATTATTTCTAGGGAGTGGTGGGAAAATATACTTTGAATACAGTATAATCTTCCGTAACACCACTATTCCGGGCAAGGCTGTCCGGAACTTCCGCTGCTGCGGACTTCCTGGGTCCGCGTTTCGGCAGTACCGGGTCCAACCACCCCTAACCCCTCCTTGGCTAAGGCGGGGAATTTCTGTTAACGATTACACCCTTGTGAGCGCTGCTCGCAAGCTTCGAACTCCCGTTCCCGCTTGTCCTCAAGGAGAAAGTCTATACTTGTTGCATAGCAAGGGAGGTGGCTATCGAAAGCTACCCAGTTTTTCTGGGAGGCGCCTTGTGAGATCCGGTGCCCGGTAAGGGCAGCCCGAGGTACGAGGGCAGGAGGGAACACAGCGTCGAGCGGGAAAACGAGGCCTCCCGGCCTAGGAGGGCGGAAAGCAGGAGGTGCAACTTTAGGTGTGTGGGAACTAGAGGATGAACGGCCGCTAGGAAGGATAGCTTGTGTCAAGTTGCGGGAAGCGGTGGCTATGAAAGTATAGCCAAAGTATAAAGGGACACGAGCTGCAAGCTCGCGGCAGCGAAAGCAGAAAGTATAAATTAGCAAGTATAGCTAAAGTATAAAGTATAGCAGCAAGTATAGTATGGCTCTGCGAGCCAGTTGGGTTGCAAACCCGCGCCAGCAGATAGAGGGGCCAAAGTATAAAAAGGCACAGGCGGGCGCTCGCGCCAGAAAAGCCTTAAAGTATAAACCAAGTATAAAAGTATAAATCAGTAAGTATAAAGAGCTACAAATCGCGCCAACGAAAGTATAGAGAACCCCACATTTGCCCATCAGCATAAAAAGCCTAACTTTCCTGCTCACTACCGAAAACCAAACGCCGCCTAACATGCAACGCGCGCTCTCTGACATCAACTGGCTTTTAATCGGAGAAACACTTTACCTGGCCATAATTATTCTGGTCTGCCTGCGCATTATTTACGACACCCGCTCCTCCATTAAAACGCTCGCATACCTGCTGCTCGTCATTTTTGTACCGATAGGCGGCATTCTGTTCTATTTCTCGTTTGGCATCAACTACCGCAAGCGTAGCCTGTACTCTAAAAAGCTCATCCAGAACGCGGAGCTAATGAACGAGATCGAACAGAAGATCATCTCCTACTCCAGGCAAAACTTCCGGGAGAGCCCTGCCGAGGTACAGCAGTACAGGCCCCTGGCGCTTTTGCTGGTCAAGGACAACCTCAGCCCCTTAACGGCAGGCAACAAGGTAAAGCTGCTGCTGAACGGCGAGCAGAAGTTTGCCGAAGTGTTCGAAGCCCTGGAGCAGGCCCGGCACCACATCCACCTGGAATACTACATCATCGAGAACGACCACATCGGCAACAAGCTTAAAGAACTGCTAATTCGAAAGGCAAGAGAGGGAGTAATTGTGCGTTTAATTTATGATGACTTTGGCAGCCGACCCATCCGCCGGAAATTCAGGCGCGAGCTGCAGGACGCCGGCGTGGAAGTTTACCCGTTCCATAAAGTCCGTATCCTGCTTCTGGCCAACCGGCTCAACTACCGCAACCACCGCAAGATCATCGTGGTAGATGGCGTAACAGCCTTTGTGGGCGGCATCAACATCAGCGACAGCTACATCAACTACCCCGACCAAAAGCAGAAAACGTACTGGCGCGACACGCACCTGCGCATCGACGGGCCGGGCGCCTTTTACCTGCAGTACCTGTTCTTTACCGACTGGAATTTTTCATCCAAGCGCCACCTGGAGCCGGAGACACAATACTTCCTGCCAACTGAGAGCACACAGGGCGACACCGTGGTACAAATTGCGTCAAGCGGCCCCGATTCCGCCAAGCCCACCATCATGTTCTCCATCCTGCAGGCAATTGCCCTCGCCAAGGAAGAAATCCTGCTTACCACGCCTTACTTCATTCCCGGCGAAAGTATACTGGATGCCATGATGATTGCGGCCATGGGGGGCGTAACGGTAAAACTGCTCGTTCCGGAAAACTCCGATTCCTTTATCGTGGACACGGCAGCCCGGTCGTATTTCGAGAGCCTGCTGGACGTGGGCGTGCAGATTTACCTGTACCGCAAAGGCTTCGTTCACGCCAAAACCCTGGTGGTAGACGGTAACCTGTCGATGGTGGGCACCGCGAACATGGACTACCGCAGCTTTGACCTGAATTTTGAAGTAAACGCCGTAGTCTACGACACCGCTTTTGCCGGAGAACTCCGCCAGGCCTTTTTCCAGGACCTGATACACGCCACCAAGCTGGACGCGGCCACCTGGAAAGCACGCCCAGTATACATCCACCTCATGGAAAAGGTATTTAAGCTGATTTCTCCGCTGTTGTAGCAGGGTTTATTTTGTTTGAGGAGAGCTTTGCAGTGCCGGGGCCAACCTAGTCATCAGAGCCATATTCGAACTCGCTTTTTGGCTTTACTTAAAGACCTCGCGGTGTCCGCAGGTCCCGCAAGTGTCTGGCTGCTGCACTGGGTCCAACCACCTCTTACCCTCAGAGCTGCGCTCGCTACCTTCGAACTCGCGTTCTCGCTAGTCTAAGGCGGGGAGTCTGTGGTTACGCTTGCTAAAGTATAAGTATCATAGTAGCTGGTATAGCGCGGACAGGTCGCGACCTGTCCCTACCATGTATAAACCCACCCCAGCCCCTCCCAGGAGGGGAATTGTCTGCAGGAGACTACACCCTTATTGAGCTTTGCTCGCAAGTTTCGAACTCTCGTTCTCACTTGTCCTCAAGGGGACAATTCAAACTTGTTGCATAGCAAAGGCAGTAGCTATCGAACTATTTCCCAGCCTTTGGGTTGAGCGCCTTCTAGATTTCCGGTGCCGCAGGCAGCCCGAGGTACGAGGGCAGGAAATGTAGACAGCGCGATGCCCGAAGGCGAGGCCTCCCGGCCTTGAGGGCACCAAAGCCAGAGATGCAACAGTAGCTTATGTAAGGCTTGAGGATGAACGGAAGCTAGTAAGAATAGCTTGGTTCAAATGGAAGGAAGCCGTTATGAAAGTATAAAGTATGGGCAAAGTATAAAAGTATGGCCTACGCGGACATGGAAGTCCGCAGCAGAAGTGGTTCCGGATAAGGACATCCGGAACAGCGGAAAGTATAAACCGGCAGATATAAAAGTATAGCCCAAGTATAAAGTATGGCTTTTCAAGCCAGTTGGGTTGCAAACCCAACACCATAGGTAGGCACGGGTTACAAACCCGCGCCAGCGGTGGAAATCAGACGGCTTACACCTTACACCTTCCACCGCTCACCAATAACTACTAACTACTAACTACTAACGAACTCCCCTACCGCATCAGGAACATAAACTTGCCGACGTTCTTCAGGGCGATGCTGGTGCCGTGGACTACAGCCTGCAGCGGATCTTCTACCACGTGCGTGGGCAGCCTTGTTTTGGCGGAAATGCGTTTATCCAGGCCGCGCAGCAAGGCACCGCCGCCCGTCAGGTAAATGCCCTCCTGGTGAATATCAGCGGCCAGCTCCGGCGGCGTAACTTCCAACGTCTTCAGAATAGCTTCCTCAATCTTGCTCAGCGACCTGTCCAGGCAGTGGGCTACGTCGGCATAGGCTACCTCCACCTGTTTGGGCAGGCCCGTGAGCAGGTCGCGGCCTTTCACGAAAATGTTCTCCGGCGCGTCCTGCAGCTCTGGCAGGGCGGCTCCCACCTCTATTTTTATCTTCTCGGCAGTAGCCTGCCCAATCATCATGTTATACTGGCGGCGCATAAAGTGCATGATGTCCGCGTCGAAGTTCTCCCCAGCCACTCTCAGCGAGTGATCGCAGACAATACCGCTCAGGGCGATAACGGCAATTTCGGTGGTACCACCCCCGATGTCCACAATCATGTGGCCGGTTGGCTCCTCCACGTCCAGCCCGATGCCCACGGCAGCGGCCAGGGGCTCATACACCAGGTACAGTTCCTTGGCGCCTGCAATGGTGGCCGCATCGCGGATGGCCCTTTTCTCCACCTCCGTGATACCCGAAGGAACGCAAATCACCATTTTGTAGGAGCCAGCCAGTCGCTTTCTGCCATTAGAGGCCAGCCGCAGCATCCCTTTAATCATGTGCTCCGAGGCACCGAAGTCGGCAATGACTCCATCTTTCAGAGGGCGCACCACGCGGATATCTTCATGCGTCTTCCCCTCCATCTGCAAAGCCTCCCGCCCAATGGCCAGCACCTCCCCCGTGTTGCGGTTAATCGCCACCACCGACGGCTCGTTCACCACCACCTTGCCATCGCGGATAACAAGGCAGTTTGCCGTACCCAAATCAATCGCTACTTCCTCTGTAAAAAAATTAAATAGACTCATTTGCCGTTCGTAATACTTATATATCTGTAATCTGCTGTAGCTGAACCCAAAAGCCGCCTTACTTCGGCATGCGCATCTTTCCCATCCTGTAAAAAATTTGATAGTGAGGCCTGTACTTCTATCCTTTTGGTTTGACAAAACATCCAAGCTAAAAGCAGCTGTGACGCAGTATTTTACCGAAACCATTAGCAAGTAAAAGGCTGGCATGGGAGAAGGCGTGATGCAGGCAAGCTGTTACCCGCTACACTTAGGTTCGGCCGGAGTGGTTCCGGCTTACCTGTTGAAGTCCTTGTGGGCGGTATAGAACGGAAGGCAGTAACCGTTCAGCATATCGCTTTGGGAGATGTGGTGCGACGATGCGACAAAGCCGGTAAGCGGTTTGGGTATCGAATTGATAAAGATATTGTAAGGCACCACAGCTGTATGTAAAAGAAGCCCTAAATTACCAGCTGCGCGCCATAAAAGCAACAGCGCAGCGGCTTGCTAAAGTTAAATTTATTTAATACTGTCATAGCCTCTCTGTTGCCGCCTCGGCCTGCAATATGGGCGGTTGCTCTGCGTTATGGCTTCAGTTATTACTATTATCCTACATTTTTTAAACTTGTCCTGAAAAAGCCTGGATTGCCAGATTTTAAGGGGGCGTTTTTATGCATAAGCCTTATATTTAGGCCGGAAGTTTTGTTGGTATTGGTGTATGAACCCTTTCAGAGTGCAATTTAAGTTTCGCTGGTGCCTGGTGGCATCGCTGGCCTTTCTCCCTTTTTTCGGCTGCCAGGAAGCCGGGCAGGACAACCTGCACGCCCACGGGGTAGAAACGGCGAAGGACGAAGGCAGGCAACGCGTGCCGGTGCCCGCCTGGTTTACTCCTGACAGCGCCAGCAAACTGGGCCATCACCTCGACTCTATCTTTACGTACCTGCACAAGCGCAAAGGTTTAAACGGCACCGTGCTCGTTACCAAGTATGACGAGGTGGTGTATACCGGCGCTTTCGGCTACGGCGACTTCCGCAGTAAGGACTCGCTCCACACGCAGTCTGTGTTTCAGCTGGCCTCCGTATCGAAGCAGTTTACCGCCATGGCCGTGATGATGCTGCAGGAGCAGGGCAAGCTGCAGTACGACGACAGCGTGCAGCAGCACATCCCCGACTTTCCCTACCACGGCATCACCATCCGCCAGCTGCTCACGCACCGCTCCGGCTTATCGAATTATACATACTTCAGCGATGAGCTCTGGCACGACCGCAAGGTGCCGATTTACAACGACGATGTGCTCAAGATTATGGCCGAGCACCGGCCTAACCCCTATTTCCGCCCTGACGCGCGCTTCGACTACAGCAACACCGGCTATTTTCTGCTGGCCTCCATCGTAGAGCGTGCCTCGGGTATGCCATTTTCCGAGTTTCTGCAGCAGCGCATCTTCAAGCCCCTGCAGATGACGAATACCTTTACCTTTAGCGACAGCCTGGTGTATGGTAACAAGCTGGTGGTTCCGGGGCACACGGGCGGCAGGCGCAAAAGGTGGCCCGACTACCTCGACACCGTGCTCGGTGACAAAGGCATGTACTCTACCGTGGAAGACCTGTATAAGTGGGACCAGGCCCTGTACACGAACAAGCTCGTGAAGCAGGAAACCCTGGAAAAGGCTTTTACCGGCTCCCGCCAGGAAAGGAAAAAAGACGAGGACTACGGCTTTGGCTGGCGCATCAAGCAGGTGCCCAACGGCGATACGGTCGTTTACCACGGCGGCCTGTGGCATGGCTACGCCACTTACCTCTTAAGAAACCCCAACGACCACAGCGCCCTGATTATACTGAGCAATGTGCCCAACGGCAGTTTCCGCTACCTTAGGGAGCTGGAGGCCTTCCTCTACCCTACCCGCCCGGAAGACGACAAGCCGGAGGAAAAGATTATTGTGGTGAGCGCGAAGAAGTAGTTTATACTTTAGGGGGCAGATTTATACTTTGCTGAGAATTAATCGCAGAGTGACTTTTCCAAACTGTATGTCATCCCGCAGGGATCTTGGTAGCGGATAGCGTAGGCTTAACCTCCCTTCTACCAAGTTTCTTTACAGAATGACAGATGTCTATAGCGCGAGCGTCTACGCTCGTGCTTATTATAGGAGTGGCCTCTGGCCGCTTCATCTGATACAAAAGGAGCCAGAGGGCCCACGATTCCAGGTCACGAGCGAGGACGCTCGCGCCATAAAATTTATACGCTCACCTGCTCTTTCGGATTTGCAATCCGAAAGTATGGTAACTGCGGATTTGCAATCCGCAGAAGCAGAGGCAGGAGTTACTGGCTAGCATGCGGATTGCAAATCCGCAAATAAAAAAGCTCCGGATTACAAATCCGGAGCAGCAGTTTAGGGACTGTCCCCTTGAGGGGACTTTAGGGGTGTTTACACCTGCTGATTTTTCATACCTTCAAAGAAGAACTGCCCTGCTTCGTAGCTTTACACCCCTGTAGTCCCCTCAAGGGGACAATCTCCTGTACTTGCTGGCAGACTTGGTACAGAGGATTACCATACACAAAAGATAGGGACGAGATAAATGGGGACTCTCACACCACGGTAAATCCTTTACTCTTTTTTACTGCGGATGGCCCCGTACAGCACCGGGCTGAAAAAGCGCAGGTTCTCCAGCACACATACCATACTGTAAAACTTATCGGGGTTTATCTCCTGCTCCTGGGCCATTGCCTCGATAATGGCATCCAGGGCCTGGGTATAATTGGCTTGAAATTCTTCTTCCGTCATGCGTGCTTTAAAGTATGGCTCCTGCCAGATAACCCCTAATTTATACTTTTAATTTCATTTCTCCTGATGGAAATGCCTTGCCTATACTTTGCCACGCCACAGGTATAAACTGGTAATCAGGCGGAAGCGGGCGGAACAATTTATCTTGACCGCAGTAGGGATAAAATGCACTTGTCCCGGCTACTATAAAAGTGCAGGCAGCCATACCTGCCACCAAAGTATAAAAACCTATCAGCTTTTATTGATTAACCCGTAAACATGAACCTTACACAAAACACAAAACGCGTCCGGAAACCGCGCCGGACGGTGCGCAGCATGTTCCTGCTGCTGTTTCTGGGCACCTTCGCCACTTTGGTGCAGGCCCAGACCCTTACCTCCCCGGACAAGAACCTGACCATGCAGTTCGAGCTGACCGGTAAAGGAGAGCCTACCTACCAGCTTACCTACAAAAAGAAGCCCGTTATCAAACAGAGCAAACTAGGAATTGCCACGCACGATGTACCTGCTTTTCTGGAGGGATTTAAGGTAGTGAACACCCAGCAGAACACCTTGGATGAAACCTGGAAACCACTCTGGGGCGAGGAAAGCAGCATCCGCAACCATTACAACGAGCTGCTGGTAACGCTGGAGCAGCAGGAGCCAAAAGGCCGCCAGATCCAGCTCCGCTTCCGCCTCTTCAACGACGGGCTGGGCTTCCGCTACGAGTTTCCGCAGCAGGAGCAGCTTAACTACTTCATCATCAAGGAGGAGCACACCGAGTTTAACCTCACCGGCGACCACAAAATCTTCTGGATCCGGGGCGACTACAACACGAACGAGTACGCCTACACTACTTCCCGCATCTCCGAAATCCCAAACCTGATTGAGAAGGCCACGCACGACGTGCACGCGCAGTTCCCCATCGATACGCTGTCGGTACAAACGCCGTCCATGATGAAAACGGCTGACGGGCTCTACATCAACATCCACGAGGCCGCGCTGGTAAACTACCCGGCCATGCACCTGAACGTGGACCCGAAAAACTTCCGCTTCAGCTCACACCTGACGCCTGACGCGGTGGGCAACAAGGGCTACATGCAAACCGAGACGCAGACCCCGTGGCGCACCATCGTGGTAAGCGACAAAGCCGCCGACATCCTGGCCTCGCGCCTGATCCTGAACCTGAACGAGCCGACCAAGTATGAGGATGTGTCGTGGATCAGGCCGATGAAGTATATCGGGGTGTGGTGGGAGTACTTTGTGAGCGGCAAAAGCTCCTGGGCCTACAGTACCGAAACCAACGTGAAGCTGACCGACGACTTCACGAAGTTCACCCCGAACGGGCGCCACGGCGCCAACAACGAAAACGTACGCCGTCACATCGATTTTGCTGCCAAGCACGGTTTCGACGCGGTGCTGGTGGAAGGCTGGAACATAGGCTGGGAAGACTGGTTCGGCAACTGGAAAGAAGAGGTATTCGACTTTGTAACCCCCTACCCGGATTTTGATGTGAAGGCGCTGAACGAGTATGCCCACTCCAAAGGTGTGCAACTGATGATGCACCACGAAACGTCGGCCTCTGCCACCAACTATGAGCGCCGCCTCGACACGGCTTTCCAGTTTATGAACAAGTATGGCTACGACGCCGTGAAGACCGGTTACGTGGGCAAGATTATACCGCGCGGCGAGCAGCACGACGGCCAGTGGATGGTAAACCACTACATCCATGTGGCCAACACGGCCGCAAAGTATAAAATCATGATTAACAGCCACGAAGCCGTTCGCCCGACAGGCCTTCACCGCACCTACCCGAACTGGATTGCCCAGGAATCGGCGCGCGGAACAGAGTTTGAGGCCATGGGCGGCCTGGCCCCCGACCATACGACCATCCTGCCCTTCACCCGCCTGATGGGTGGCCCGATGGACTATACGCCGGGTATTTTCCAGACGGACATGTCGATCTACGGCGGCAACCAGCGCGTAAATACCACGCTGGTAAAGCAACTGGCCTACTACGTCACCATGTACAGCCCGCTGCAAATGGCCGCTGATTTGCCCGAGAACTACGAGCGTTTCCCGGATGCTTTCCAGTTTATCAAAGACGTGGCCCTGGACTGGGATAAAACGCATATTCTGGAGGCCGAGCCCGGCGATTACATCACCATCGCCCGTAAGGCAAAGGGCCGGAACGAGTGGTACATAGGCGGCATCACCGACGAAAACGCACGCACCGCCACGGTAGACTTCAGCTTCCTGCCCAAAGGCAAGGACTACATTGCCACCATCTATGCCGATGCCAAAGACGCCAGCTGGAACAAGAACCCGCAAAAGTATACCATCCGCAAAGTGCGCGTAAACGCTAAAAGCACGCTGAAGCAGCACCTGGCTCCGGGCGGCGGCGTAGCGATAAGTATAAAAGAAGGCGACCGCAGCGAGCTGAGAGGCTTGAAGAAGTTGTAGAAAGTATAAAATCAAGTATAAAAAAGGCGCTGCTCCACTACAGGGGCTGCGCCTTTTTTGTTCCTATCCATTTTGTCATTCTGGAAGGAACTTGTGGGCAAGATGCAAGTAGCCTTGGCCTTGGCGCAATATCCCTTTCAGAAGAAAAGCTCCCTTACTGCTGCTCCGGATTTATAATCCGGAGCTTTTCAATTGCGGATTTACAATCCGCCTGCATTGCCCGTAGCTCGTACCGTTGCAGATTACAAATCCGCGGTTATATACTTTCGGATTGCAAATCCGAAAGAGCGTGTAGGGCTACCCCAATACGAAGCACGAGCGAGTGAGCTCGCGCTATGACACTTAATCTACTTGCGGGGCGGATTGATCATGATGTGCGCGCCGTGGGTGCCGGGATGCATGATCCAGGGCATGGCCGGGGCATCCGGTTTCAGAGGCAGGCCGGTACTCTCGGCGGTAGCATACGGAATGTACACCACGTAGCGCAGGTAACCGTCTTTCACCTCGCCTGTCGCCGCATTAAATGCGTTGGCATCAGCCGTATACACAAACAGCGTGGTGGGCTCCTTCGGCATTTTCAGTTTACCGCTTTTGGTTTCAGCCTCCCTGGTCTTGAAGACCTCTTCGGTGCTTTTGCCGGCCTGCCTCAACTCGCGGCCGCGTGCCATAAAGGGCTCCAGGCTTTTGTGGTAGCAGGATACCGAAAGCCCCTCCTGTTTCGGGTCGTCGGCGAGGCAAATGAGTTCATTGGTGCCCTTGCGCAGCAGGACGAATTTGCCATTGGCGTCGTAGCCATAGACGGCAGTGCCATCGCGCTTCTCGGCTGGCGCAGCCAGCAAGGCGGCTTTTATCTGAGCCTCTTTCGATGGCACCTGCTGCTTTGTCTGCGCCGTGGCCCCGATGCTGCACATGGCCAGCAGGAGCAGGGTAAATGCTATCTTCATCGTTTAAGGATTTTAGGTGAATAGGCAGTCTTGGCCATACTTCTGATTATCTGAAGTATAACTTCTTGTACCTAACGTACTTCCTGACTTAAAGATAGGATTTTTAAAGTATAAAGTAGCTAGAGACTTAAGCTACTGCCTATACAAGCGCATCGAAGAGGCTTATCTGCTTGCCGATGTTTTTAGGCCGCACCGCCTCCCCGCTAATAGTATATACCGGTGTTTCCTCGAAACGGGAGGCCACAATCACTTCTGTTCCGTCGGCGTGCAGCGAAAACAGCTCTTTTACCAGTTGCGGGTTATTGTTGTCTTTGGAAAGATGCGAGAGCAGCACGTGGCTCATGAAATCGGGTTTGTAGGCCGTGAACAGGTTCAGGGCTTGCCTGTTGGATAAATGGCCTCTGCCCCCGCGGATGCGGTTCTTCAGGTAGTAGGGGTAATGTCCTTTTTCCAGCAGTCCTTCATCGTAATTCGCCTCCAGAAAAGCCGCATGGCATAGCTGGAAATGCTCGATCACATGGTTGCAGGGAGCACCAATATCAGTAAACACGCCCACATTTATACTTTGCTGCGACACAATGAAGCTGTGTGGATCGCGGGCATCGTGAAACTTAGGGAAGGCCTTCACTTCCAGTTGCCCCACCTTCATTACCTCAAAGGCCTCAAAATGCTGCACCTGCACGCCCGTAAAATCCAGCCGGCAATTGTAGAGCGTACCCGGTGTGATGTACACCGGCAGGTTATACTTGCGGGCCAGCACCGGGATCCCCTTGATATGGTCGGAGTGCTCATGCGACACAAAGATGGCCTTTACCTTGCTCATGTGCAGCCCCAGGCGCTTCATGCGTCGCTCCGTTTCACGGCACGAAATGCCGGCATCCACCAGCACGGCCTCACGGTCGTTGCCGATGTAATAACAGTTGCCATTGCTGCCAGAGTTAAGGGAGGTAATTTGTAAATGCATGCGAATGCAAAGTTCGCACTTTTTCTGCTACCGTTCAAAAAGTTAGAGAGTTTGGGAGTTAAAGAGTTTAGGAGTTGTAGAGACGCAATACGTTGCGTCTTTTTAGTTAGAAAGTTAAAAAGTTAGAGGGTTAGAAAGTTTGGGAGCTAGCTTAAAGCTAATAACGAACAACTATCCACCAATAACGAGTATCGAATAACTACTAACGGACAACCAGCAAGTGACAACAAACTTCTCAACTCCCCCGGGGTTATGTATCTTTGCAGGAACAACCAGAAGCGCTATGAGAGACCTTACCCTATATGACCCGTTTGAGCGAATGCAGTTTACCGACACCAACTGCTTCTTGTGCGGCACGATCATCACGACCGAGCACCGTGCCCCTGTATTTGGGGAGTGGCTCCAGCAAAAGTATAACCTGAAGCAGAAAGAGCTCCTGATGCTCGATAAAAGTATAACCACCTTCGGCCAGCTAAGCATCCCCTGCTGCGATCGCTGCCATACCCACTACCTGATGCCTCTGGAGCATGAAGTGGAGCAGGCGGCAGCCAAAGGGCTGGAGGGGCTCCGGGCACTTCCGCCCCAGCGCCTGTTCCAGTGGATCGGCAAAATGTACTACGGCTCTTTGGTAACGGAGCTGATAAAAGAGGCAAACCCGCTGGTAATGCCACAGTACGCCGTGAGCGAAGACCCGGCCATGCTGGGCAAGTTCCGCTCGTTTTTTCAGGTGCTGCAGTCGCTGCGGGTGCCCATGGAGTTTTCCGATTTCCTGCCTTGTTCGCTTTTCCTGCTGGAAGTAAGCCCTACCGAGGATGAGCTGCCATTTGAGTACCAAGACGAGCTGAAAACCATGGCCTTCAGTATAAAGCTTGGCCCGGTGGCTATCATCTGCACCCTCCTGGACAACGGCATCATCAAAAAGGCCTTGGGCCGTCTGCTGCAAGCCACCGAGGGCAAGCAGCTGCACCCTATCCAGCTGGCCGAGTTTAAGGCCCGTGTATTTTATGCCGCCTATATCTTCAATGTGGTGCCGGAGTACTTTATCCGCCCGGTAAAGCCCGAAGCCGACCACCTGGTGCTCGACACGCTCATAGACGACGTAACCAACGAGATTTTTAACCCCTGGGAGATGCCGGCCTACGCCCACATGCTGGAGGAAATGCTCAAGCCCTGGAGCATCCGTGAGCGGCAAATCCTTCAGGACCCGCAACGCCCCCTGAGCTTCCTGCTGGATGAAAACAACCAGTTCAAGCAGATGGAGCGGTATGAGAAAATAGGCTAAAGGGTTATCGCCAAGTATTTTCGGGGAGGTGTTTTACCTCCCCGAGCTTTTTCATTTGAATAGGTATTTTCTGCAGAACCGGGTCCAACCACCCCTACCCCTCCTAGGCCAAGGAGGGGAGTCTGTAACTGCTTCGGCTAAAGTATAAATTTTATAGTCTCGGTTCTCGCGCGGAAAGGTCGCGACCTGTCCCAACAAAGTATAAACCCACCCCGGCCCCTCCGAGGAGGGGAATTATACTTGCCTCGTTCCCTGTCATCTCGACCATCGGGAGAGATCTGGTTAAAATTCTTCTCTTCAGATCTCTCCCAAAGGTCGAGATGACAGCAGAGGCAAGGGCTATCGAACCTGTTCCCAGCCTTTGGGTTGAGCGCCTCGAGAGGTTCCGGTGACGAGCGAAGCGAGGCAGCCCGAGGTACGAGGGCAGGAAGCGAAAGCAGCGCGATGCCCTTATCGAGGGCCCCTACCCCCAAGGCGAGGCCTCCCGGCCTAGGAGGGAGCCAAAGCCAGAGGTGCAACGATAGGTTTGTTGGAACTAGAGGATGAGCGGTGGCTAGAGAGGATAGCTTGCTTCAAGTGGAAGGAAGCGGCGGCTAATAGTGGCACAAGCGGACGCTTGCGCCAGCGTAAGTATAAATCCCCAGCTAATAAAAAAGGCAGAGCCCCACGCAGACCCCACCTTTTTAATCCTAAATTAAAAACACTTACTCAATCACAAAACTCACATCCACATTCGAAGTGATTACTACTTCCCCTCCGGCAATAGTGGGTCCACCGGAAGCGTCATAAGCAGCAGATTCCATCATCGCCATTTTATACATGGGTCGCGGTCCGCCGCCATTGCTGCTCTCACTGATGGAGTAAGCACGGCCTACCTTAGCCCCTAGCTCAGAGGTTAGCTGTGTTGCTTTTGCCTTTGCATTGGCTACCGCTTTCTTGCGTGCCTCTGCTTTATACTTTTCGATTTCGGAGTCAGATACCCGGAAGTTTACCCCGTTCACATGGTTTACCCCTACACCATAGATGCCGGACAGCAGCTCATCAAACTTGTCTAACTTCTTCACCAGCACGGTCATATTTTTCTGGGCCATGTAAAAATCCGGTGTGGTGCGGCCATACTCCCCACTGCTGTAGATAGGTTGCAGCGTTACATACGATGTCTGGATATGGCGGGCATCCACTCCCTGCTTTTTAAGGTAGTTGATGATGGCCGCAGCCTTTTTATCCGTTTCCTTTCGCGCCTCGTCCAGCGTTTTGCCTCGCGTTTCCACGCCCAGGTTTACCACAACCTCGTTGGGCTGCACCCTTACCTCGCCAATGCCACTAACGTTTACCAAAGGAGGCAGCACCTGTGCCTGCTGGGCCTGCACCGTGAAAGCCGAAATAAAGAACAGGCTCATCAACAGGATCAGATTCATTTTTTTCATAGTAATAGCGTTTAAGTTGAAAATATAAAAGTATAGCTGAATGCTATATAGAGCCTATCTTCAAACCACATGCCAAAAGTATAGCGGCCATAAAAAAACCCTTAACCAAACAGGCCAAGGGTTTATGTTTACAAATAAGGCAGATTAATCCTCGGAATACTCAAACTCATCGTGCCCGCTGCTGTAGCGCGCTATCAGAATGGCACCAAGCGTCAGGGCTCCTGTAGCCAGAATGAGCTGCGTGGTGGTCATGCGCCGGGTGGCTTTCACGATAATGTGGCCCAGGTCCTGCATCAGGTCAGGCAGCTTCTCGTGTCGGCCCTGAAACACATGCATAGCCGACTCTACCGTTCTGGACATGTCGTGCGGCTGCAGCAGCTGCATCATACCGGGCTCCTGCTTCTTCTGTCCGCCTTTCTGCTGATTGCTATGCTTATTTTCGTTCGAGTTGCTTTGGTTTTGCGACGTATTATTATCCATAGTTTTCATAGGTTTAAAGATTGATACAGGTGTATACGGCGCAAGGGCAAAAAGTATACTTTCTGGCCCTAATGCTGCGGCCTGCCGCCGTGCTGCACCATCAGCTCGTCCATGCGGGCCTGCAGCGTGTCCTCGCTCACCATCATACTCGCCGGGAAGCCCACGCTCAACCCCTCCAGTTTCAATACTTCTGAATCGGGGCTGTAGTCATACTTGCCCGACACGCCTTTCTCGCTGAAACTGCCACTATTGGCCTGCAGTTTTATGCCATAGGTCTGCAACTTGTTTTTCAGCTGTTCGAAAGCCTCAGGTTTAATGCCTTCGTATTGTAGGTTCTTCGCCATTTGTTGGAGTAGTTTAGAATTTCAGAATAGGTTAATTGTAACGCAAGAAGGCACTATTAGTTAACATTTGCCAGTGGCAGCGCACGACCAAAAATTTTTTAAATTGATAATCAGCCATATGCCCTGTGCCTTCAAAAAGTTTTTACAGGGGCTATTGCAGTAAAGAAAACGAGCGCTATATTTGCACCACAATCAGACAGAACGGCCCGTTCGTCTAGGGGTTAGGACGCCAGATTTTCATTCTGGTAACAGGGGTTCGATTCCCCTACGGGCTACCAAAGCCGCTTCAGCTAAAACTGGAGCGGCTTTTTTGTGCACTTAGGCCGCTATCCAGATATTGAGATTACACTTTATAATCTTCCCTCACCCATTTTTCGTCTTACTTAGCTAAGAAGGAAACTACAAGTATATCTGGTCTACTGCCACAGGGTATGCCATTTTCTGAACAGCTTCAACTTTTCAAGCTCAACTTGTATTCCTGTTCACATACTCAACTCAAATTTTAATCCGCATTTCAATTTGCCAGATGGCTTCGAGAGATGCTTTAGTTAGACTTTGCAGCCGCCGCCATTCTTGCTCGGGCCGCTTCTTATCCATGCAGCCGTTTTACAGAAAAACAGAAGTATAACTATCTGATACCCTGCTTCTTCCTTATCTATTTTCTTGCTTAGGAGGTATAATGAGTATGAAAGAACATCTAACCCGCAGGCAAGTGTTACAGGCGACAGCTCTTCTTGGAAGTGCTTCGCTCCTCGGTTTCCGTGTTTCACTGGCAACCCCTGTCAAAGAGAAAACACCTCCCTTAACTCCCGAAGAGATTACTGCTATAGAGACGGCACTCGGGAAGAAGGGGACCTACAAGGAAGCGGAGGCCACTCATACGACCCCTCTTCCCCGCAATGATCTGAAGGTTAGCATCCGGGGAGAGCCGGTGCCCATCGCTTTTGGCTTTGGCGGTTGGGTTTCAATTAAAAGAACGGTGGATGGCAAGACAGCCATGCTCATGAGCGACACGGTGCTGCTGCAGGAGGAGGTTAACCCACTTATTTCCGCAGCGCACGCCAACGGCCTGGAGGTGAGCGCGATTCACAACCATTTCTTCTACGAAGAGCCCCGCATTTTCTACATGCACCTGCACGGCATGGGTACTCCGGCTGAGCTAGCCAGTAAATTTGCGGCCACTATCCGCGAAAGCAAGCTCTCTCCAGCCAACCAGCCTAAAGCCGCTGACACAGCTACACCTGCCACAGGCAAGCAAAACTTCGATTTGCCAGCCTTAGATGCCATCGTAAAGTATACCGGGACTGTGAACGGCCCTACCTGCAAATACACTGTGGGGCGGGAGGATGTAACCATTATGGCGATGGGAGCCGAGATGACGCCATCCATAGGGTTAAACTCCTGGGCCTCTTTTGCCGGGAACCAACAGAAAGCCCACATTGCAGGTGATATTGCCATGCTGGAGACGGAAGTAAACCCGGTCATCAAAGCCCTGCGACAGCACAACCTTGAGGTGGTGGCCGTGCACCACCACATGCTCGGCGATGACCCGCACATCATCTTTCTGCATTACTATGGCCTGGGACCAGCCCCTGCCCTCGCGCAAGGCTTTCGGGCAGCCCTAAATGAACTGGGAAAACACGGGAAAGCTATGGATCATGGCAAGCACTAATTCAGAAATTCACCCTACCAGGCGCCATGCTATACCGAGCAAACCTGCTCCCAGAATGACAAATACGACCGTGAACTTTGATTTTATGCGGTACAGGACCAGCATGGACAGAGCAAAGACCAGTAGGGTAAACCCATCGGTGATGGTAGACCAGAACAGCTGCAGGGCAGTGACCGCGATCAGTCCAATTACCCCCGCCGTCACGCCGTCCAGAAAGCTGTGCAAAGCCGTATTGGTGATCACCTTCTCCACCAAGCCATGCCCTAACAAGGTAAAAGAGAAAGCCGGAAGAAAGATGGCAAAGGTCATGATGACTGTTCCGAGCCAGCCGGCCCCAAAGTATCCTACAAAAGTAGAAAAGATGATCAAAGGTGCGGGAAGTATACCGGACAGAGCGATGCCATCCAGAAACTGCCTGTTCGTGAGCCATCCTTGCTGCATGACGGCATCCTGCTGAATAAAAGGGATAACGGTATAAGCACCGCCGAAGGTCAACAGGCCTGCTTTCAATCCAGCCCAGAAAACCGCCACAGGCGACTGCTCCGTAACGGCGGGGTTGGCTTCGGCTACGGTTGCCGGTTGCTGCAGCTCCCCCCAGAGCGGGTTGAACAACAGCACGCAGGCAACAGCCAACATGATGCCACTCAGCGCCACGAGCTTTATGTTGCCTTTCATCCAGAAGACGTAGGCTGTGCCTGCCAGGGGAAGCACCACAAAGAACCCCACGCCACAGACATAAGCCATGAAAGCTGCGGCCGCTATCACAAACAATTTCTGGTTGACGAGGGCATGTTTGCCAATGCGGTGCACAGCAGCAAAGATCAGGGCAATCACCGCAGCCTGAAAGCCAATGAAAACAGCTTGTACCAGGGGAGAACTGATGCCGATGCTCACGTAAAGCCAGGTGAGCAGGAGCATCAGCAGAAAACCAGGTAGCATAAAGCCAAGCCCGGCCAGGAAGCCCCCTACTCTGCCACCGGCTACCATACCAAAATACACGCACAGTTCATGTGCCTCCGGTCCTGGCAAAACCTGGTAGACCGCCAAAGCGCGGTTAAACCGTTCGTGGGTAATCCACTTTTCTTCCTCTACCAGTTCCCGCTTGAGCATGGCAATCTGGGCTACCGGTCCGCCCCAGGCAAGAAACCCGAACTTCAGGAAGCGCAGGAATATTTGCATGTTGGTTTGATGAATAGCTGGTATAGCCGGGACTTCTTGCATATGGTTAAAATTAACACGTGAGCAACCAAAAATGTCATGTACCTCAGGTAGCGGAGCATCAGGAATATGCCAAAGGCAGCCAGCAAACACCACAGGCTATTTACCATGACGAACCAAGCCTACTAGCCCTATTTACCTCACCCTCAACTTACTATAATACGTCAGCAGCCAGCTTTTAATCAGTAATAATGATAAGCATCTTGCGAACGCTGCGGCAGTTTTGCCTCATCTGCTCCGCGTCACCCACGTCATACTAAAAATGAGCATGTAGGTAACAATTGAATGTCCCGTAACCTGTGCCCGCCCTTGAAAAGGCAGCCATATAACTTCTAGCTCAAGTTCTTGTTAGATTAAGTTGAAGGAACACAAAGAGTAAAGGAGATTCGATTTATGAGAAAGTATATCAATGCAACCATCTACGGCAACCCGGAATCCCGTGAGATTCTAGTGGAGAACGGTCGTTTTAAGGCAATCGGGAATGATTTAGGCAATGCCGGTGAAGTGGTTGATTTGGGAGGCCGTTTGGTGTTGCCTCCTTACGTTGACCCGCACTTACACCTGGACTATATCTTCTCCGGACTGGGCGAGGGGAACGCGAACGTGTCGGGTACGCTGTTTGAGGGTATCCGGCGGTGGAGTGAGAACAAGAAATCCTTGACAGAAGAAATTGTGCGTGAGCGGGCGATTAAGGGCATCCAGAAAGAGCTGAGCCATGGGGTTCAGTTCATCCGCACGCATGTGGACATCACCGACCCTAACCTGACGGGGATGAAGGCCCTGATCAAGCTGCGGGAGGAATTAAAGGATATCGTGACGCTGCAACTGGTGGCGTTTCCTCAGGAAGGCTTCTTCCGGTATAAAGGGGCAGAACAGCTGATGGAAAAAGCCCTCGAAATGGGAGCCGATGTGGCTGGCGGCATCCCGCATTTTGAAATTTCTTATGAGCACGGCGTGGAGTCGCTAAGGCGAATTGTGGATTTGGCCATCAAGTATAAAGTCATGATTGACATCCATTGCGATGAAAACGACGACCCCAACAGCCGCTTCCTGGAAGTGCTGAACGCGCTGGTGCTGGAGAAAGACTATGGCTCCTACACCACGGCAAGCCACACCTGCAGCTTTGGCTCGGTAGAGAACAGCTACGCCAATAAGATGCTGGGCTTGTTCAGGGAGTCTCAGATCAACTTCATTTCCTGCCCCACCGAAAACGCGCATTTGCAGGGCCGTGGGGATACTTACCCGAAACGCCGTGGCCTCACCAGGGTAAAAGAGCTGCTGGAAAATGGAAACCACGTCGCGTTTGCACAAGACTCCATTGCCGATTACTGGTACCCGCTGGGGAACGGGAATATGATGAACATTTTGGACAACGGCATTCACCTGGCCCATTACACCCACATTGATGAAATGAATAAAGCATTCGACCTGATCACTTACCACGGGGCACACATTATGAGGGTAAGCGATAAATATGGCATTGAAGCGGGCAAACCGGCCAACTTTATCGTGCTGGATGCACAGGATGCCTACGAAGCCATCCGGGAGCGTGCCGAAGTGCTGGCCTCCATCCGGAACGGGGAATACCTGTTTAAGCGCGAGCCACGAAAAAATGAGCTAGCGATAGAGTTCCTACAGCAGTCTTAAAACGCTTTAAGAACCCAACCACCAGCTCATTCCACAGCTTATAAAGTATAGGTTTTATACTTTACAGCCTGTTCAGCGCACTTTTGGCCTTTGTTACCATCTGTGCAGCAGGCGTAGATTTTAATTTTTCCAGCTCAAAATCGGCTAAAATTTTGTCAAGCTCCGCAAGTTTAACCTGGTTGCCTGTGCGGGTAAATTCCTCGCGGAGCAGGCGCACTTTCTCAAAATCCTGAATCCCCTCCACCAGCTTCTCGAAACGGACGGACGTCAGCGGGCCAGGGTAGGCCAGGTAGGTATCGCCGGCCGGCCAGGTTCTGAACCTGCTGTCCTGAAGCGGGTTGGCCACCCAACTGTTGTAAGCCCAGCGCAGGTAGCCGGTAAAGCCCTCTGCCGCCGCATACCACCCGATCCAGGTTTGCTCTGCCGGGGGCGAAAAGGTGAAGAAGTTGGGGAAGGCCTCCTCGCAGCTGGTATAATACGTGCTGGGCTTGCCGCTGCTTTTGCGCTGTTCCAACACCTGATCGCCATACTTCCACATGGAGGCGATGCTGTAGTCATATATGTCCTGCTCAATCTCCGGGTGGTACACCCCGGCCAGGGCTACTTTCCACTCCGGATCTGTTTCCTTCAGCAGGCGGATAACGGCCTGCATGTCGGCCAACGGTCGTTCGTCCATGGCGATGGCGGTGATAGAGAACCAGCCTTTTTCCTTCAGGTGACGGGCAAAGTCCTTGAGCATGCTGCCCCAGAAGGCGTCATACTCCGACGTGCCGGTCTTGCCTGTGAAGACCGTGTCCTTTCCAGTGCTTTCATCAAAGTATGGAAAGGACATCTTCCAGGGCACCATAGAGTAACAGTTGATGCGCGCCTTAATCCCGGTAGACATCACAAAGGAGACATACTCGTCAAAACGGCTGTAGTCGTAGGTCCAGCTACCATCTTTGCGCTTAATCCACTTGATCAGGCTTGGGAAATCGTCGTAGGTCTGGTGGCCCCAGGGCTCGTCGATGATGCTGGCCGTAATAGCTTTCTGGCCGGCGTTGGCCAGCATGGTATAGTAGGGCCGCATGAGGTCATAGTGCTGCTGGCTCCAGAGCGGCACATCGTGCACGCGGGCTACGGCAGCCGGGTGCTGCCACAGGTCCAGGTCGAAGGACCACTCGCTCGGCGCCGGTAACTCCCGTTCTTGTACGTTCACCGTCACGCGCAGCTTGTAGGTCTTGTCTGCCTTTACGGTCACCGTTCCTTTATAGGTGCCCGCCGCTGCCTGACGGGGAACGGCTATACTTAGCCAGACAGGCTGCACCGTGTTTGCCGCCATCGCTGTCGCCGGGACTGGTTCAATCGGGTCTGCCACCAGCGAGGAGTCAAAGTCAGTTGTCTTGCGGTAGCCGCAGCCCTTGCCAAACTCATCGGTCATGACATAGCGCAAAAAGCCTGTGGTAATCTTGTCCGAGGCAATGCGGTTTCCTTTTCCATCCTTCAGGTCCGACACGCTCACCCGAACCTGCGGCACCTCGCGGCGCGCCCACACCAGCAGTTGGGTGTGCACCTTCTCCCCTTTCCAGGCCGTTGTTTCCCAGGTCTTCTGTTGCGTCAGAGTGGGTACCTGATCCTGGGCGTAGCGGGTGTCGCTGTCAGCGAAGCTTACGCTAACGGGCTTTTTCAAGGAGGTCCAGGAACCGGCTAACTGTTGGGCTTTTGCAGGCATAGTACCCAGCAATACTAGCGTAAAGAGGAGTAGTAGAGAGCTTATTGATTTCATCTGAAGTAGGAGCTTTTCGTATGGATTATCGTTTTTGGTAGACTCTTACATAATCGACCACATACTGCTGCGGCAGTACCTTGTCATCAACCGGGCCAGGCCAGTCAGCCCCCATGGCCAGGTTTATCAGCAGGTAAAAGGGCTTGCGGAAAGGATTGTCGGCCCCCTCCCCCGCCATGTTGAGTGAGAAAGTATGGTATGGCTGGTCGTCGAAGAAAATAGTAATCTTCTCCTCATCCCACTCCATGGCATACACATGGAATTCGGTGTGCAGGTTTTCCCCAGTAGTTTTTCCACCGTTGGAAGTACTTCGATGGGGCGGAGTACCCGGGTAGTGTACTGTGCCATGGATCTGCCCCGGCTGACTGCCGATAAATTCCAGTACATCAATTTCGCCGCAGTAGGGCCAACCTACCTCGCTCCGGTTCACCCCCATCATCCAGATAGCCGGCCATATCCCGCCTCCCTGAGGTAATTTGGCACGCACTTCCACGCGGCCATACTTCCAGCTTGCCCTGCCCAGGGTATTGATGCTGGCAGAAGTATACTGCGCTACAGCATCTTGCTTTTTCCAATCCTCCGCATGTGGTGCATAAGCCGCGTTAGGGTAGGTTTCTTTTCTGCCCGTGATGGTTAACACGCCATCCTGCACCCAAACATTCTCTTTGCGTGCGTCGGTATAATATTGCTTTTCCTGATTTCGGATATGCCCTACTTCATATCCCCATTTCTTAGGATCGGGCAGGCCTTTGTAACGAAATTCATCCTGCCACACCAGTTTCCAGCCTTTCTTCCTGGTCTGCGCAGCGGCAGGCTGCCAGATGCCGGCAAAAAGTAGCAGGGCAATAAAAAGGGGGAATGTTTTTGTCATACTCTGAAAGTATTGTTGCGTGGTAATACAAACCGAAAGCACTACTACGAACGCAGCAGCAGATTTTATTTGAAGGGGTCCAAACGCTTTTTTCAACCATTCCCCTCTCTATTCAAAGGCCCTGGGTTTAAGGTGTTAGATCCGCGCCCCTATATGTATAATGTGTGAAAATAAGCAATGTTATCGTAAACGCAAGTATAAATCATACTTTACGGCTGTTGGTTTGAAGTTTTCCGCAACCGCACACTTCGCCTCACGCAGCGGCTGCCTGCTGTAGTACAGCTCGAAATTTATGCAGCGCCACAAAGTATAAAAGCTGATTATACTTACCTTTAGTAGGATAACTCCTATACTTTTATGCGAAAACTCCTGACCTTATACTTGCTGCTTGGAGCCATACTTGCTGCCCAGGCCCAGCAAACCCAGAAGCCCGTGCTGCACGGCAAAAACTGGATGGCCATTACCGGAAAACCCCTGGCCGCCACGGCCGGCGCCATGACTTTCCAGAAAGGCGGAAACGCGGTGGATGCAGCCTGTGCCATGCTGGCGGCTACCTGCACCATGTGGGACGTGCTGAGTTGGGGCGGCGAAACGCAGGCGCTCCTCTACAACCCCAAAACTAAAAAGGTCATCGCCATCAACGCCATGGGCGTAGCCCCGACCGGCGCCACGCCGGAGTTCTTCAAAAGCAAAGGCTATAATTTCCCGCCGGAGTATGGCCCCCTGGCGGCCACCACACCCGGCACGCCGGGCGGACTGCTGCACATGCTGGCCAACTACGGCACCCTGAGCCTGGAGGAAGTACTGGCCCCTGCCATGGAACTGGCCGCCGGCTACCCCATCGAGGCCCAGACCGCCAACAGCATCGAACGCGGGAAAGAGAGGATAAAGCAGTGGCCGTACAGCAAGAAAGTTTTTCTGACTCATTTAGGTGAAGAAAGAGAAGCTCCAGAGGCCGGTGAAATCTTTGTGCAGCAAGACCTGCTCCAGACCCTCACCAAACTGGTGGAAGCCGAACGGGCTGCCTTGAAAAAAGGCAAGAGCCGCAAAGAGGCGATTATGGCAGCTTACGACCGGTTCTACAAAGGTGATATCGCCAAAGAGTTTGTGCGCGGCAGCAAAGAGCAGGGCGGCTTGATTACGATGAAGGATCTGGCCAACTGGAAGCCCCTGGAGGAAGAACCGCTGGTGGTGAACTACAAAGGCATCGACGTGTACAAACTGCAGCAGTGGACCCAGGGGCCGAGCCTGCTGCAGGCGCTCAACATCCTCGAAAACTTCGACCTTAAAAGTATGGGCTACAACAGTTCCAGGTACATCCACACGGTTTACCAAAGTATGAGCCTGGCCTTTGCCGACCGCGACTTCTACTACGGCGACCCCTACGTTGCACCGCAGGAGCCTATGAAAGGACTGCTGAGCAAGGACTACGCCAGGCAGCGCGCCGCCCTGATACATTATGAGAAAAACGACGCCAAAATCGGTCCCGGCGACCCCTACCCTTTCGAGGGAAAGAAAAACCCATACCTGAAGCTCCTGAAAGAAAGAGGTTTTGAGTTTGACACCACCCGCCGCAACTTTGCCCCAACGCACGACCTGCGCAACGGCTCCTCGATGGTAGAGTATCAGGACAGGTTATGGCGCGGCACCACCACCATTGAGGCCGCAGACAAAGAAGGCTGGGTGGTGTCGATTACGCCGAGTGGCGGCTGGCTACCGGCATGCATTGCCGGCAACACCGGCATTGGCATGAGCCAGCGCATGCAAAGCTTTGTGCTGGATGAGCAGCTGAACCCCTTTAATGTGGTGGAACCAGGCAAGCGCCCAAGAGTGACCTTAACCCCATCCATGGCCCTGAAAGATGGCAAGCCATTCTTGTCCTTTGCCGTGCAGGGCGGCGACACGCAGGAGCAGAACCTGCTGCAGTTCTTCCTCAACGTGGTGGAGTTTGGCATGAACGTCCAGCAGGCAGCCGAGGCGGCCAACTTCAACACCAACCAGCTCTGGCTCTCGCTGGGCGGCAGCAAAACCGAAGACCGCCAGCCCAAGCCGGGCCATATCCTGCTGCACGACAGCACCCCGGAGGAAGTGCGCGAGCAGCTGAAGAAAATGGGCTATACATTGGATTTCGACGACCGCACCAGCGGCCCGATCAACGCGATTTATTTTGACTGGAAACACAATAGCCTCTGGGGCGGCTCCAGCAACCACGGCGAGGATTACGGCATCGGCTGGTAAGTATAACTCCCAGTTACCACATTGAAAGTATAAATGGCTATCAAAGTATAGGCCGACAATTGATTTGAACAGCTTTTTAACAGCAGCACCTCAGGTTAGCCTTTTGTACTCTCCTGAGGTTCTGCTGTTTTATACTTTGGAGATGGTGTAAACCCACCCCTGCCCCTCCGAGGAGGGGAATTCCTGTATATGTAATTTGATTCCCCTCCCTGGAGGGGTTAGGGGTGGGTTAAGCGCATCTTTGATTTTATACTTTCTCAAATCCCCTCCTGTCCTTCATACTTCTCCGAAGCCCTTTGGCTTAAAGTACATCACCGTTGAAAGCCGGAATGATGTTGGTTTTGCGGTTCCCCAGCAGGTGCATCTTCAGGTCATAAATCGTAAAGGGGCTGCCTGAATCTATCTCATAAATATTGGTGCTGCTGATGCCCATGCCATCCAGCATGGGCATCAGCAGCATATTCCATACTTAGACCCCCCAAAGCCAAACCGGAAGTATAATAGTATGGCTATAGAGTTCCGCTCCAATTGACTGCATCGATTTGCAATACTTTATCCGATCATAAAGTACTGCTACCTGATCTTCTTAAACTTTGTGCAGGACTAAGCAGTAAAATCAATTTTAATCGATATCACGCCCATTCATAAAGGAAATCCCCCATGAGCCTAGCTAAAAAATCATTTATACCGTTTGCGCTGCTTGCATTGGTTGCTGCCGGCTGCGGCGAGGAACGCACTACTGACAAAGAAGCCAGCACACCACCCCAAACAGACCAGAGCGATTGCCAGCCACTTGAAACACGCGCTCCTAGTGATCCGAATCAGAAGCCAACTTTCCCGGAACAAACCCGCGCCTGTGCTGTCAAGTCAGATGTAGCCCTCGATGTGCAGGTGCTAACCAAAGGGCTCGCCAAGCCCTGGGCGGTGGAGCCGCTTCCTAACGGGGATTTGCTCGTAACGGAGAAGCCCGGCCGTTTGCGCATCGTCTCGGCCAGCGGCCAGGTCGGCAAGCCCATCACCGGGGTGCCGAAAGTAGACGCGCGTGGTCAGGGAGGCTTGCTGGATGTGGCCCTGAGCCCGAACTTTGCCTCAGACCGCACCATTTACTGGAGCTTTACCGAACCGCGCAAAGGCGGGAACGCCACCAGCGTAGCGCGCGGCGTGCTCTCGCAGGACAGGAGCCGGCTGGATCAGGTACGGGTCATTTTCCAGGCGCTGCCCACCTATGACGGCACCATGCACTACGGCTCCCGCATCAATTTTGACAAGGATGGCATGCTGCTGGTGACGCTCGGCGAGCGTTCAGACCTGAAGATACGGCCACAGGCCCAGCACATGGACAGCCACATGGGCAAGATAGTACGCATCACACCGGAGGGTAAGGCGCCAAATGACAATCCTTTCGTTGGCCAGAAAGGCGCCTTGCCGGAAATATGGACCGTTGGGCACCGCAACGTGCAGGCTGCTGCCGTAGATGGTGAGGGAAGGCTGTGGGTCGTGGAAATGGGGCCTAAGGGAGGCGACGAGCTGAACCTGATTGAAAAAGGCAAAAATTACGGCTGGCCGCTGGTAACTTTTGGCACAGAGTATTCGGGCAGTCCCGTGCCAAATGCCGTGACAACCCGCGAGGGCTTTGTGGATCCGGTGTATTACTGGGATCCTGTGATAGCCCCCTCCGGCGCGCAGTTCTACAGCGGTGACGCCTTTCCGGAATGGCGCGGCAACCTTTTTGTGGGCGGCATGAAAGAGACGCGATTGGTACGCCTGGTGATTGAGAATGGTCGTGTCACAGGCGAAGAACACCTGCTCGCCGACCGGGGCCAGCGCATTCGCGACGTGAAGCAGGGACCGGACGGAGCGCTGTACGTGGTGACAGACCAGGAAAACGGCGAGCTCTGGAAGATAACGCCGCAGCGTTAGTAACTATACCTCCCAGCCACAGGAAAAATGCATTCTCACAAAAAAGGACAGGCCCTGCAGCCTGTCCTTTTTTATGTCGCCCAGATTGCTTTGTGATTCTTTAATTATGCTTGCTCGATGGGCAGCGACAGGCGTAGCTTTTCCCAGGAGATGATAAGCGCCCCTTTGCTATCTGTTTCTGATTGAAAGTGGTATCGCAGGCGCTCCTGGTGCTGGTCTGTCGTATCGGGCTTCACAGTGAAGCGCAGCACATCTTCCTTCTCCGAGTAATCGTCCGCCAGGTGCTGCTCCCACTTTTTATTGATGATGATGGTCCACTCGTCCTGCCCCGGAATGGTGAACAGGGCATATTTTCCCGCAGGTAAATACTTTCCGCCTATGGTAATATCCTTATCCGTAGTCAGGCTGGTAGCCGAGTGAGCCCCAGTTACCCACACCTGGTTATAGGCCACGAGTCCGCCCCAAATCACACGCCCACGCACGGCCGGGGAGTGATAGTGGAGCGTCAGGTGCGCGTTCCCTACCATACCATGCGCCTCGGCTTTGAGGCTGCCTTTGAGCGTATCGGGCTCCGCCTGCTCCTGTATGGCCAGGCTGTTTTCTTCTTCCACCGCCCCGGCATGCGCGGCATGACTGGTTTCTTCGACCGTAGCTTCCTGCTCCCGTTCTGGCTGGCTGCAATAGGTCAAGGTAAAACTTAGAAGTGCGGCCGCAACTAGCGTAAATTGCTGTTTCATGTATAGAAGGTGTGTGCTTTCAGGTCTACAGGGTGTCTGTGCCTTCAAAAAGTAAAGCTATAAAATGCGCCGGAAATATTGTTATTTTCGGCTATTATTTACTCCCCCAGCAGTCAGGATGGGCAATAGGCCGCCTCATACCCTGCTTACCATATTCCACAGCGCATGTACCTGTTGTTGGCCAGCCTAGTTCCGGCTTCCTTTGTGTGCTGCTCCCGATAAATTATGTAACTTCTTTTTGATTTTTTGAAACACCCCTTTAAGATGAATATGGTACTATTGCGCATAGCTGCCTTGCGTTTATACTTTGTCTCCTTTTAAGCAGACAGCTAATTAACAAAGGTTTAATCCCTCTAAATAATAAAAGTATGAACCACGAGCATCACCACCACAACCATCACCCCCGAACCGAGAAGGGCCAGGCAACAGAGCGGCTGGAGGAGCAGGCGCTGCATGGCCACGAGCAGGCCATGCACAGCGATACCTCGGGCCACCCGCCGCACGGTGACCATGGCGTGCACGGCCACGACCACCACCGCATGATGATAGAGGATTTTAAAAAGCGCTTCTGGGTGTCGCTGGTGCTGTCGGTGCCTGTCATCGTCCTCAGTCCGATGGTGCAGCACATCCTGGGCTTCTCGCTGGATATTCCCTACAGTATGTACATCGCCTTTATACTTTCCTCCGTCATCTATTTCTATGGCGGCTGGCCTTTCCTTACTGGTCTGGCCGAAGAGGTGAAGAAGGCTGCTCCGGGCATGATGACGCTGATCGGGGTAGCCATTACGGTGGCCTACCTCTACAGCACGGCCATCGTGTTCGGCCTGCAGGGCATGGACTTCTTCTGGGAGCTGGCCACACTGATTGTAATCATGCTGCTGGGCCACTGGATTGAGATGAAGTCGGTGCTGGGGGCCTCTAAGGCGCTGGAACTGCTGGTAAGCATGATGCCCGCCGAGGCCATGCTCCTCCGCGACGGAGAGACAGTAAAAGTACGCATCGAGGAACTGCAGAAGGGCGATCTGATACTGGTGAAGCCGGGCGAGAAAGTGCCTGCTGACGGCGTGGTGGAAGACGGCGAGAGCCACCTGAACGAGAGTATGCTGACCGGCGAGAGCAAGCCGGTGAAAAAATCCAAAGGCGAAAAAGTGATTGGCGGCTCCATTAACGGCAACGGGGCACTGCGGGTGCGGGTGGAATTCACAGGAAAGGAGAGCTACCTCAACAAGGTGATTAACCTGGTGCAGGAGGCGCAGAAAACCAAGTCCGAGACGCAGCGGCTGGCCGACAGGGCCGCCAAATGGCTGACCTACGTGGCGCTGACCGCCGGCTTTGGCACCTTTGCCGTGTGGCTTATACTTGGGCAGGACCTGGCCTTTGCATTGGAGCGGATGGTGACGGTGATGGTTATTTCCTGTCCGCACGCGCTGGGGCTGGCCGTGCCGCTGGTGGTGGCCATTTCCACGGCCGTGTCGGCCAACAACGGCCTGCTCATCCGCAACCGCACCGCCTTCGAGAACTCCCGCAAAATCACTACCGTCATCTTCGATAAGACCGGCACCCTGACCCAGGGTTCCCATGAGATTGCCTCCCTCGTGGTTTTTGACAAAGCCATGGACGAGCGGGAAATGCTGCGCCTGGCAGCTGGCGTGGAGCAGAACTCGGAGCACTTCATCGCGCAAAGCATACTGCGCCGGGCAAAGGACGAAAGTATAACTGTGCCGGCTTCACAGGCATTCAACTACCTGCCGGGAAAAGGCTTGGAAGGTACGGTGGAAGGAAAGGACGTGAAGGTGGTGGGCCCGAACTACATCCGCGAGTTCAACATTCCCGTGCCCGCCAGCCAGGCAGAGGAAGGCGTGGAGACGGTGGTGTATGTGCTGGTGGAGGACAAGCCGGTTGGCTACATCGCCATGCGCGACCAGATCCGGGAAGAGTCGGCCGGGGCCATACGGGTGCTGAAGGAGAACGGCATCAAAAACCTGCTGCTCACCGGCGACAACGAGCGCGTGGCCAAGAGCGTGAGCGACCAGCTGCAGATGGACGGCTTCCTGGCCAACGTGCTGCCCCACCAGAAGCAGGAGAAGGTGAAGGAACTGCAGGCTAAAGGTGAGTTCGTGGCCATGACGGGCGACGGCGTGAACGACGCCCCTGCCCTGGCGCAGGCCGATGTGGGTATCGCCGTGGGGTCAGGCACCGACGTGGCCGCCGAAACCGCCGACATCATCCTGGTAAACAGCAACCCGCGGGACATCGCCTCGCTTATACTTTTCGGCAAGGCCACCTACCGCAAAATGATTCAGAACCTGATCTGGGCCACAGGCTACAACGTTATCGCGTTGCCGCTGGCCGCAGGCGTGCTCTACCACCAGGGCATTATGGTATCGCCGGCCGTGGGCGCCGCGCTCATGAGCCTGAGCACCGTGATAGTGGCCATCAACGCGCAATTGCTGCGCAGGGAGATAAAGTAAAGCCGGCTATACTTTGAGGAAAGGAAGAGACTATACTTTCTGGCGTGCGTAAGTATAACCATATCACAACCAAGAACTTACAGCCATGAAAAACTTGAAAATATCTTTCATTTTTCTGTTTGCGTTAGCAGCAAGCAGTTGCCAGCAGCAGGCTAGCGTGCAGGAAGTCATGGAATCCGAATCACAGCGCAAGCAAGTATACGCCACCATCATGGATAACCCCGAGATGCGCCAGGAGATGATGCAGGCGATGCGCGCACACCCGCAGGGCGGCATGATGATGCGGGGTGGCCGGATGGGCCGGGGCCCGATGATGGGAGACACCACCATGATGATGAGCGACACGGCCAGGATGGGTGGCATGAGCCGGGAAAACATGCGCACGTTGATGCAGCAAATGATAGCAGCCTGCGCCGAAGACTCGGCCAACTGCAACCAGATGGCGCAGATGATGACACAGCACCGCCAGATGATGCAGGGCATGATGCACCAAATGCGCCAGAAAGGTATGATGGGTGAAAACTGTTACCAGCAGGTGATGAAGAATATGAGCCAAACCACCAAGTAACATTCCCGTTACTCTGCTAAAGAAGCGCCTCTGCCGCGAAAAGAGACTTCGGGGTGCTTCTCTAATAAAACAAATTTTAAACATGACCGATGTAAGTACAGAGCACCCCGACAGACTTCCTGCAGTGGAGCTTGTGGAGCAGGGGCGTAAGATAGTGTTCCATAAAGACTGCCTGGGAGATGTGAAAGTGAGCCGCAGCATAAACAATGGTCCGTGGGATGTTCTGACGGACCAGGCAAGGTCGCCATACTTAGACCACGAGGAGTTTCCGGCTGGCACGCATTTACGCTATGAGGTGGAGATGGAACAGGATAACGAACGGAAGAAGTATGAACTGGAAGTGATGCTTTGAATGCCGCCAGTCCTCCTTATACCCCCGCCGCTATGAAACCAGAAGACCTAGGCTATAACGAGTCGCTCGAAAAATACAGGGTTGAGCATAACCTGGGTGGCTTTGAGGCAGGCAGAGTGGTGGCAGCGCATAAAGAGCGCTACATCGTGAGGACTGCCGAGGGTGAGTTTGAGGCAGAGATTACCGGCCACCTGCGCTTTACGGCCAAAACCCGCGAAGATTTCCCTGCTGTTGGCGACTGGGTTGCAGTTTCTCCCTTCGACTCCGGCCTTGCCATTATCCATGCTATACTTCCGAGGTCGTCTGTTCTAAAGAGGCAGGCAGTGGGCAGCTCAGCCGAGGTGCAGGTTATCGCCGCCAACATCGACTACGCCTTCCTGGTACAGGCCGTAGACCGCGACTTTAACGTGAACAGGCTGGAGCGCTACCTTACCATCTGTCACGCCTCAAACGTACAGCCTATTATTGTGCTCACCAAAACCGATTTGATCGACCGCACACGCCTGGAAGGTATCATCCAAAGTATAAAAGCGCGCATCAAAGATGTTCCGGTCATAGCCATCAGTAACGAGACGCGGAGCGGATTTAAGGAGCTGCAGGCATTTATCAGGAAAGGCAAGACCTATTGTTTGCTGGGCTCCTCGGGTGTAGGTAAATCAAGCTTGCTGAACAACCTGTCGGGCAGAGGTATCATGCGGACAGATGCCATTAGCCGGAGCACCAGCAAAGGCAGGCACGTCACAACTCACCGGGAGGTGGTTTTGCTGGAAAGTGGCGGAATTCTCATCGACAACCCGGGAATGCGGGAAGTAGGTATAGCGGACAGCTCCGGAGGACTGGAAACCACTTTTGAAAGTATAGCGCAGCTGGCGCAGAAGTGTAAATTTAAAGACTGCACCCATACCGCTGAGGCGGGTTGCGCAGTGCTGGCAGCCGTGGAAGCCGGCGAAATAGACAGGGCCTCTTATGAAAATTACATGAAAATGGCCCGTGAAAAGTCTCACTTCGAAGCAACGGTGGCAGAGCGCAGGAAGAAAGACAAGGCTTTCGGCAAGATGATCCGGAACATCAAGAAAGACATCCGAAAAAGGGAGGAATAGCGACCTCCCGAATGCCCCTCTCACCTCCCCGAGATTAGAAAATCAGTTTGCCTTCAGTGTACCTCTCTTTACTTTTCTGACGGACGGAGAAGAAACAAAGTATAAAACAAAGCCGGAAACTACGGTAAACAGACCAAAGATTGAGAACGCCTTCAGCAGCACGTTGCCGAAGTTGTCGCGTCCCGCATAGTCCATGGTGTGCAGCATCCAGAGGAAGTCGAACACGCGCCACTGGTTATGGCGTATGGATTGAAAAGTACCCAGTTCTGCCGCGACATAGACCGTGCTGTTGCCTGGCTGGCTGAAGGTAATGGCCCAGGCTGGCAGCGGCTTGCCCCGGTACTCGTGGTGGCTGCCCACCTCCGTCAGGTACTCCACCCCTTCCACCTGCTGCGGATTCGTTACATGTCCTTTGGCGACAAGTATAGCTTCTTCTTTGGTGAGAGGCTGCAGGAACTCACCGCTTTCGGCGTTCGCCAGCTGCACCTTCAGGTTGGAGGAAGTATGGCCGTTTCCATGTCCACTTGCTTCATGCCCCGCATGGTCCATGGCACCGGAAAAATAGAGCACCTGGTAGGCAGGTACCCCGGCAATCTCCACCAATTGCACCGACATCACCGAATCCAGACCACCGCTAGCTTTGAGCTTGTCCAGCACCACCTGCGGCGACACTAGGTTTATACTTGCCGGGAAGTGGCCCCGCTCCGCCCGCAGGTGGTCGCCGTGTACCTTGTCCAGGTCGTTCCAGCTAAAGTATAACCCGCCCAGAGTCCAGAGGAAGAACTGCACGCCCAGCAAAAGGCCCAGGTAGCGGTGCGATTTGCGGATATAGTAGTGATTGCTTTTGAGCTTCATACACCTAAATATAAGCAAATCCCTCAGACCAAAACATCCCTCCCGAAAAAGTATAAACCATACTTTCCTGAGAGCTTTTCAGGAAACGGCACACACACATTAGCGGCGATTATGATGTATAGATATTTTTTATGTTGTAGCTTTACCATGCAAAACGTGCTTACCTGCAAGATTGCCACTAACTCTAGGTAGGTGGGTACGGCCATGGTAAGTATAAAATCTCAAAATCAACACATTACCTGCATATGAGCAACGCGCAATACGAATTCGGAATGGTTGGCCTGGGCGTCATGGGCCGGAACCTGGCACTGAACATGGCCGATCACCAGGTTGCGGTGATTGGCCTGGACCTGGACCCTGTGAAAGCGGCCGCCCTCGAGACGGAGGCCGGCGAAGGCAAACCAGTAAGAGGGACGACCTCAGCCGAAGAGTTTGTGCAATCTATTCGCAGACCACGCGCGCTCATGCTGCTGGTACCAGCCGGCAGACCGGTAGATGCCGCCATAGCCAGCCTGCTACCCCTGCTCGAGCCGGGCGACATCATCGTGGATGGGGGTAACTCCTACTTCCCCGACACGGACCGCCGCGTAACGGAGCTGGCCGAAAAAGGCATCCACTTCTTCGGCATGGGCATCTCGGGTGGTGAGAAGGGCGCCCGCTTTGGCCCCAGCATGATGCCGGGCGGCAACCGCGAGGCCTATGAACGCCTGCGCCCAACTTTTGAGGCCGTAGCGGCCAAAGTGAACGGTGAGCCTTGCGTAAGCTACCTGGGCAACGGCTCGGCGGGCAACTACGTGAAAATGGTGCACAACGGCATCGAGTACGCTATCATGCAGCTTATCGCCGAGACCTACGACCTGCTCAAGCGCGGTTTTAACTTCTCGGATGAGCAACTGCAGAGCCTTTTTGAGCAGTGGAACCAGACAGAGCTGCAGTCTTTCCTGATTGAGATTACGGGCGAGATACTGAAGCAGAAAGACGAGTTTACCGGCAAGCCGCTGGTAAGTATGATTTCCGACAGGGCCCGCTCCAAGGGCACCGGCAAATGGACATCCCAGAATGCGATGGACCTGCAGGTGCCGGTGCCCTCCATCGATATGGCCGTGCTCATGCGCGACATGTCAAAGTATAAGGAAGAGCGCGTGGCAGCGGCCAAATTGCTGCCAAATCCTACTTCTGATGCTGCTACTACCGTAAACCAGGAAGAGCTGGTGAACCAGGTGCGAAACGCCTTCTATTTCGCCATGATGGTGACCTATGCCCAGGGGATGGCACAGTTGCGCGTGGCCTCGGAGGCGTACAACTATGGCCTGCAGATGCAGGAAGTGGCCAAAATATGGCGCGGCGGCTGCATTATCCGGGCGGTTTGTCTGGAGGATTTCCGCCAGGCTTACGAGAAGGACGTCAACCTGCCCAACTTGCTGCTCGACCCAAAAATTGGCCAGGACCTGCTGGAGCGCCAGCAGGACACCAGAGCTATACTTAAACTGACCATCGACAAGGGCATTCCGATGCCTGCCTTTATGGCTTCGCTCAGCTACTTTGACGCCTACCGTAGCGAAACGCTGCCCACCAACCTTATCCAGGCGCAGCGCGATTATTTCGGGGCGCATACTTACGAGCGCGTAGACCGTGAAGGCATTTTCCATACACAATGGGGCGAGTAAGCGCGGCACAAGAGATTAAGAACACAGCTCAACATTCATACTTTAAATTGCATAACAGCGGACGGCCGGGAAAGAAGGCTGCTCTGCAATAGAACAAATACGCATCACTTCAATGAAAGAAACCCAAAAAACGGCACCTACCATTGCGGTTATATTCGGTGGTACAGGAGATCTGGCAAAACGCAAACTCATCCCCGCCTTCTACAACCTGTTTCTGGATGGCTGGCTGCCCGAGCAGTTTGCCGTGATTGGCCTGGGACGCTCTGAGTCTACCGACTGTGAGTACCAGCAGCACCTGCACGACGGCCTGGGCCTGTTCTCGCGCAGCGGGAAACCCAATGACGCACAGTGGGAGTCTTTTCAGAAATCCATTTACTACCTCTCCGCAGAGATTAACGACCAAGCCTCTTACCAGCAGCTGGCCGATAAAATAGAAGGCATAGAGGCCTTGTGGGGCACCCGCGCCAACCGGCTTTTCTATCTGTCGGTGTCGCCCCGCTTCATTGAGCCGATTACCATAAACCTGGGCCTGGTAGGCATTGCCAGTGACCCGGAGCACGACCGCATTGTGGTGGAGAAACCTTTCGGACACGATCTGCAGTCGGCCAGGGAGCTGAACCAGTTGCTTACCCGTACCTTCCAGGAGTCGCAGATCTACCGCATCGACCATTACCTGGGCAAAGAGACCGTGCAAAACATCCTGGCCTTCCGCTTCGCCAACGCCCTTTTCGAGCCGCTCTGGAACCGCAACTACATCGAGTATGTGCAGATAACTGTGGCCGAGGAAGTAGGCGTGGAAGATCGCGGGGGTTACTACGAAAGCGCCGGCGCCCTGCGCGACATGATTCAGAACCACCTGTTGCAGCTGCTCTGCATGGTCGCCATGGAGCCGCCTATCTCGTTCGAGGCCGAGGAAATCCGAAACCGCAAGGTAGACGTGCTGCACGCCATCCGCCGCCTTTCGCGCGAGGAGGTGGGCAAATATGCCGTGCGCGGGCAGTATGGCCCCGGCTGGCTGAAGGGCGAGCAGGTGCCGGGTTACCGCCAGGAGCCGGGCGTGGACCCGAACTCTAAAATAGAGACCTACGCCGCCATTAAATTTTACCTGGACAACTGGCGCTGGCAGGGCGTGCCGTTCTACCTGCGCACCGGCAAGCGCCTGCAGGAGAAATCGACCTCCATCACGGTGCAGTTCCGCTCCGTGCCGCACCTTACCTTCCCGTCGGCTATGTCGGAGAACATCCTGCCAAACCGCCTGATCATCAACATTCAACCCCAGATGGACATCCGCCTGCGCTTTATCGCCAAAAAACCAGGCCTGGACATGGCCCTGACACCGGCCGAGATGGTGTTCGACTTCAACGCTTACTCGAACCACTCGCAGTCGCCGGAGGCCTACGAAACGCTGCTGCTGGACGCCATGCAGGGCGATGCCACGCTGTTCATGCGTTCGGATCAGGTAGAGGTGGCCTGGGACGTGATCACGCCGATTCTGGAGACGTGGGAGTCGCGCCCATCGCTGGAGTTCCCGAACTACCGCGCCGGCATGTGGGGTCCGGAGAACGCAGAGGCCCTCATCGCCCGCCAGGGCCATACCTGGACTGTATCCGTTACAGAGTAGAAACAAATTTAGCAACGTACAATGGTTACCATTTTTAAAGATACCAGTTACCTGAGCCAAAAGGCTGCAGAGTTGTTTGTAGAGGCAGCCCAGGAGGCAGTTCAGAAAAATGGCCGCTTTATCGTGGCGCTGACGGGCGGTTCTTCGCCGAAGCAGCTGTACCAGCTCTTGGCGCAGGCTCCTTATAAAGACCAAATGCCGTGGCAGCAGACCTTTATTTTCTGGGGCGACGAGCGCTGGGTACCACTAACTGATGAGCGCAGCAACGCCAAAATGGCCAAGGAACTGCTCTTGGATAAGGTGCCGGTGCCGCAGGAGCAGATCTTCCCGATGTGGGCCGATATGGAGCCGGAAGCTTATGCGCAAAAGTATGAGCAGATTCTCAAAAACCTTTTCAAAGGCCAGGAGCCGGCGTTTGACCTTATACTTTTAGGCATGGGCGATGACGGCCATACGGCCTCCTTGTTCCCGCACACCGAGGTGCTGCAGGAGCAGGAAAAATGGGTAGACGCCTATTACCTGAAGCCACAGTCCATGCACCGCATCACCCTCACAGCCCCGATCATCAACCAGGCCAACCGCATCCTGTTCATGACCTTTGGGGAGAATAAAGCCAAGGCATTATACGAGGTGCTGGAAGGAGAACGTAACCCGCAGGAATATCCCTCACAGCTCATCCAACCCAAACAGGGCGGTGAGATTTACTGGTACGTGGATGACAAAGCAGCTTCTAAGCTGGAGAAGTATAAATAAGGTTTGGAAAGTGGGCTCTTAGAGTATAAAAGGAGATATTATACTTTAAGAGCCCTCCTTCTAATTATCGACAGCCTCTTTGCTAAAGTAGAGAGGCTGTTTTTTTTTAAATACTTTCGATTCTTATCAGGTATGCAATCAAAGTATAAATTGATGCTCAACTAATTTACTTATAATCGCCTTCAGCAGTACCGGGTCCAACCACCCCTACCCCCTCCTTGACCAACGCGGGGAGTCTGTAATTACTTCGGCTAAAGTATGAGCTTTGTAGTGGCTAGAATAGTGCAGACAGGTTGCGACCTGTCCCTACAAGTATAAACCCACCCCCAGCCCCTCCGAGGAGGGGAATTATACTTGCCCTCTTTTTCTGTCATCTCGAACGCAGTGAGAGATCTAACGGGTATTCTAGTCAGATCTCTCCCGAAGGTCGAGATGACAGTAGTGGCCGTAGCTATCGAAATGATTCCCAGCCTTTGGGTTGAGCGCCTTGTGAGATCCGGTGCCCGCTAAGGGCATGCTGAGCGAAGCGAGGCAAGGAGGGAACACAGCGCGATGCCCGAAGGCGAGCCCTCTCGGGCTTGAGAGCTCCAAAGCCAGAGGTGAAACAGTTGGTTCGTGGGGCTGGAGGATGAACATTGGCTAGCAAGAATAGCTTGGTTCAAGCGGAAGGAAGCGGCGGCTAAGAAAGTATAGCGAAGTATAAAGTATAGCCAAAGTGTAAAAGTATAAAGTATGACTTTTCAAGTCAGTCAAGTTGCAAACTTGACCTCATAGTAAGACACAAGTCTGAAGACTTGCGCCATAAGTAGAAGCGGTGGTTAAGCAAGTATGGCCAAAGTATAAAGTATAAATCCCTATATTCAACCAGCGTATTAAAACACCGTTTAACACCTTGAAACTAAAACCTATACCTATGAGCTTTATCCTGACCAACACCTTAAACCTCGCCATTTCCATACTGAGCGCCTGTGCTCCGCAGGCAGCGGCGCAGCCCGAAAGTATACTGGTTCAAACCGGGCAAAAAACACAGCAGCAGGAGCAACTGAAAGGTGCCTGGCAGCTAGGCTCCGGCACCACACAATACGCCACGCTACCTAAAGGAGCAACGGCCGTTGCCATGATGGAAGACGGCTATTTTACCGTGGCCTACTTTGATGAGGCAGGCAAGAAATTCATCGGCACTTACGGCGGCACGTATACGCTCCAAAATGGCAAACTTATCCAGAACCTGGAGTATAACACCCTCGACACGGCAGCGGTAGGCACGACCCATACTCTGAGTTATACTTTGAAAAACGGACAACTGCAGCTGAAAGGCAACAAGGTGCAGCAAACCTGGGCCAGGGCCGATAAAATCACCAACTCCCCGCTGGAAGGCACCTGGCGCATTACCGGCCGTGCTGAAGAGGGCGGTAAGGTAAATCCGATTCATACCACCGGCACAAGGAAAACGCTGAAGATCTTGTCCGGCGACCGCTTCCAGTGGATTGCTTTCGACAGCGGCAATAAGTCGTTCTCCGGCACCGGCGGCGGCACCTATACTGCCGAGAACGGCACCTACACCGAAAACATTGAGTTCTTCTCCCGCGACTCCAGTCGGGTGGGCGCCAGCCTCAGCTTCAATTTTGAGGTGAAAGACGGCAAGTGGCACCACAGCGGCACCAGCAGCACCGGCAAGCCCATCAACGAAGTATGGGAGCGTATCCATACCTTAAAATAGCCTGAGAAAGAACCTCCTTAGGTCGCCAAGATGATAAACTGAAAAATAAAATCGCAGTTTTTTGGCGCCTGGTGTAACTTTATAATTTTTTTATCCTACCTTGTAGAAAATAATGAACAAATACTGCTTACTTATTGTAGTAAGGGTATAATAATCAAATCATCATGAATCAAGGAACAGTAAAATTCTTTAACGCCGAGAAAGGATTCGGCTTTATTAAAGAGACAAATTCAGGTCAGGAGTACTTCGTACACGTTACAGGTTTGATCGACGAGATCAGAGAAAACGATGAAGTTACTTTCGAACTAAAAGAAGGAAGAAAAGGGCTGAACGCCGTTAATGTTAAGCGCGTTTAGTTTTAACATACAGATCATCCTGAAAAAGCCCTGCCATACAGCAGGGCTTTTTTCTTTTCTACCCCTCCCCTCCTGTGGTTTCAGCCCCACATCGCGCTTCGTTTCAACATATATAGCACGATAAGCGTATTACCAACACGACCTTTCTTCTGCCTGCAGAGGCAGGCTGTAACTATGAAAAAAATAACCGATCAAGATGGCTGAAATCAATATAGAACGCAAAAAGAAACCGATGTGGCCCTGGCTGATTCTACTCCTGGTAATTATAGCACTTATTGCCTGGGCGCTGTATGAAATGACCGATGAACCCGCTGAAACGGAGTATGAGGAGGTACCTGCCACGGGCATGGTTTCCCCGCATCCTGACCCGCTGATGACAACCACAAATAACAACGTATAAAACTATGAACGACGAATTTAAGAACGAACGCCTGGTGCCGCTGAGCGCCATGAAAGATTATAAAATTGCCAAGGACAACCCCGATGTGCTGGGATGGCGCGTGATTGGGGCCGACGGCGAAAGCCTGGGCATGGTGCGGGACCTGATTGTTGACCCCCATGCCATGAAGGCCCGCTACCTATCCGTGGTGGCCGACCGCCGGTTCTTCAACACCGGTGACGACCAGCACCTGCTGGTGCCTATCGGGGTGGCCGCCCTGGACAAAAAAGGGAAGCGTGTGTTCATCTCAGCCGTAGACTCCAACACCGTAGGCAGCTACCCGGTTTATACTGGCGGCCCCATCTCGGAAGACTACGAGTACCGCGTGCGCGACACCTTGGCCAGGGCACAGCGCGATACCATCGGCACCCAGCAGGAGCACCGGGCTGAGTTTGACGAGGCGCTCCGCGAGCAGCGAACGCAGCCGTCTACCATTTCGGACGACTTCTACAACGACGCCACCTTCGACGAGAACCGCTTCTATGCCTCAGACCAGGAAGTGTACCGCGAGAAAATCTACTCCACCCGCGACTACGATAAGGAGGACCACACAGTACCGGAAGACCTGCGCACCGAGGAGAGAAGGCCGACATCTGTGGAAGACTCCATTGCGACCATTGAGCGCCTGGAGCACCTGCGCGAGCGCGGCTCTATTACCGAAGAGGAGTTTATACTTCTGAAAAAGCGTGCGCTGAACCTTTAGGTTCACGTAAAGCCATTGGAGAAGCCACATTGCCTCAAGCTGTGTGGCTTCTTTTTTTTTACTTTCCTGTGAGGATATTTACGGCATAGAGCAACGCCAAAATCATGTTTTGAACTCGACAAGCTCGTAGTGATATACTTTATACTTGGGCTATACTTGCTCATTTATACTTTCGCTGGCACGAGCTTGTAGGTCGTGTCTTTTTATACTTTGGCAATACTTCTTATACTTGTCAGCTTATACTTTCCTAGCCACCGCTTCCTTCTATTTGAACCAAGCCATCCTTACTAGCTGCTGTTCATCCTCTAGTTCCCACAAGCGGCTCGTTTCATCTCTAGCATTGGTGCCCTCCTAGGCCGGGAGGGCTCGCCTTCGGGCATCGCGCGGTGTACATTTCCTTTGCTCCGCAATGCCCTTACCGGGCACCGGATCTCACAAGGCGCTCAACCCAAAGGCTGGGAATCATTCGATAGCTGCTGTCTATGCTGTCATCTCGACCTTCGGGAGAGATCTGATTAGGATTCCCGATAGATCTCTCGCGCAGCTCGAGATGACAGGGAAAGTAGTAAGTACAATTCCCCTCTTGGGAGGGATTGGGTTGGGTTTATACTTATAGTGACAGGTCGCAACCTATCCGCGCGAGAACTGGGCTATAACACTTATACTTTAGCCAGAGTAACAACAGGGCTCCCCTCCTTGGATAAGGAGGGGCCAGGGGTGGTTGGAACCGGTACTGCAAAACAAAGTATAAACCAAGGCAACCAGAGGACTTGAGAAAGCACAGGCCCCCAGAACATAATCTATATTTTACCCGCCTTACGCATAAAAATACCCAGCCTGATCGTCGCCCGGCTGTAGTTTCTGCTCTGCCTGCAGCATGTTTTCCAGCCCTTTAAAGAAAGCATCCGGGTTAAAGGAAATACTGTCGATGCCGTGCTCTACCAGAAAGGCGGCGTATTGCGGGTAATCACTTGGGGCCTGGCCGCAGAGGCCGACCTTGGTGCCGGTTTGCTTCGCTTTCTGCAGCGTCATCACAATGAGTTGCTGCACGGCCGCATCAAACGGGGAAAAGATGTCGCTCAGCAAACCCGAGTCACGGTCGGCGCCGAGGGTGAGCTGGGTGAGGTCGTTGGAGCCGATGGAGAAGCCGTCGAAAACCTCAGCAAATTCCTCTGCCAGTAATGCGTTGCTTGGTATCTCCACCATCACATAAATCTCCAGTCCATCACTGCCGCGCTTCAGGCCATACTTTTCCATCAGTGCTATCACCTGCCTGCCCTCCTCTACAGTTCTGCAAAAGGGAACCATGAGCTTCACGTTTGTCAGCCCCATGTCGTGGCGCACCTTCCACATGGCCTGGCACTCCAGTTCGAAGCCTTCCTGGTACAGCGGGTGGTAGTAGCGCGAGGCGCCCCTGAGGCCAATCATCGGGTTAGACTCATCGGGCTCAAACAGCCTGCCGCCCAGTAGGTTTGCATACTCGTTCGACTTAAAATCGCTCATCCGCACAATCACATCCTTCGGGTAAAAAGCGGCTGCAATCACGGCGGTAGCCTCGGCCAGTTTGTCTACAAAGTAATCTTCCTTGTTGGGGTAATGATGCGTGAGCTGTTCTATCTTTTCGCGCACCTGCTGGTCCTCCACCTTTTCGAAATGCTTCAGCGCCATGGGGTGTATCTGGATGGAGTTGTTGATGATGAACTCCATGCGCATCAGGCCCACGCCATCGTTTGGCAGGAACGAGTATTTGAAAGCTTGCTCCGGGTCGCCAAGTATAAGCATGGCCTTGGTGCGCGGCCTGCCAAGCTTGCTCATGTCCGTCTGCTTTTCCTCCCACGCCAGCCTGCCTTCATACACATAGCCTGTTTCGCCGCCCGCCGTGGAGACGGTCACCTCCTGCCCGTCCTGTATGGTTTGGGTGGCGTTGTTGGTGCCAAGTACGGCCACGGCGCCCACCTCGCGGGCTACAATGGCGGCATGGCTGGTGCGCCCGCCCTGCTCGGTCACAATGGCGATGGCTTTCTTCAGAATCGGGTCCCAGTCAGGGTCGGTTTTGCGGGTGACCAGCACCTCGCCCTCCTGCAGCTTGTCTATCTCCTCAGGAGAATGCAGAATGCGGGCAATACCCGACACGATGCGGTTGCTGAGGCCGATGCCCGAGCAAAGCACCTTGCCCTTTTCCTTTAAAGTATACTCGGTGAATAAGGCTTCTTTTTTGCGCTGGCTCTGCACCGTCTCGGGCCTTGCCTGCACGATAAACAGGTCGCCTGACTCGCCGTCTTTGGCCCACTCAATATCCATGGGCTGCTTGTAGTGTTCCTCAATGCGCTTGCCCCATTTGGCCAGCTGCAGCACCTCCGCATCCTGCAGCACATACTGCTCCTGCTTTTCGGGGGGCGTGTCCAGGTTAATGATGGCATCGGTGGGTTTTTGCAGCTCTCCCTCCTGCTTTTCGGCATACACCATGGTTCTGGCCTTGCTGCCCAGCTTGCGCGAGATAATCGGTTGCTTGGCCTTGTCCAGCATCGGCTTGAATACCACGAACTCATCAGTGTTCACGGCGCCCTGCACCACGTTCTCGCCCAGGCCCCAGGAGCCGGAAATAACGACAGCCTGCTCAAAGCCAGTATCCGGATCGAGCGTGAACATCACCCCTGAGCAGGCCAAATCGGCGCGCACCATCACCTGCACCCCCACCGACAAAGCCACCTGCATGTGCTCAAACCCATTGTCCACCCTATACTTGATGGCGCGGTCGGTGAACAGCGAGGCATAGCTGTGGTGGCAGGCTTTGTATAGGTTGTGCAGGCCGCTGACGTTGAGGTAAGTTTCCAGCTGGCCGGCAAAACTGGCGGTGGGCAGGTCTTCGGCGGTGGCGCTGCTGCGCACGGCAAGCGAAATGGTATCACCATAGGTTGAAGTTAAGTTCGCATACCCGCGCTCCACTTCCTGCTGTATCTCTTCCGGAAATGCCGACCCAAGTATAAGCTCCCGGCACTTTCTGCCCACCTCAGCCAGGTTCGAGAATTTATCCGTGTCCAGTTTCCCCAGCACTTCCTCCAGCTGTCCGCGCAGGTTATTGTGGTCGAGGAAGTACCAGTAGGCCTCCGCCGTGGTGGCATAGCCGTCAGGTACCCGTATCCCTTCCGGATTCAGCTGGTTATACATTTCGCCAAGCGAGGCGTTCTTCCCCCCCACCCTGTCCAGGTCCTGGTAACTTATTTCGTTGAACAGCTTGATAAATGGCTCCATGGGTTTGGTCTTTAAGTGCGGTTCGATGGATAATCTACCCCTGTTATTATACTTATTCTTCAACGTTTATACTTTTATCAAGTTTAATAGTGTGTGCATGAAAACCGGAAAGCTGATGAAGATCATCGGACTGCCTGCCATACTTGCTGGGGTGAACGATGATCTTGTTTCAGGAGGCAGAAGAGCAGATTTATTGGAAGTATGATTGCAGAAGCAACTGAAAGTATAAAGTATAAAAATGCCGGGCGGCCCTGTGTGACAAACATCACTGAAGCAGGTATTTTAACACTGTACCTTTGTACTAAAACCGATACGGAAAGTATAAGACAGAACAAAGTATAGAACTTAACCAACCATACCATGAAGATAAAGCAGTTTGAAGACAAAGGCCTGGCGCATTTCTCCTACGCCATCTTAAGCGAGCAGACCCGGGAAGTGATGCTCATAGACCCGGCCCGCGACCCGCAGCCCTACTATGACTACGCCGCAGGGCACGACTCGAAAATCGTGGGCGTTATCGAGACGCACCCGCACGCCGACTTCGTGAGCTCGCACCTGGAAATTCAGCAGCAAACCGGCGCTACCATCTACACCCACAGCCTGGTGGGCGCCGATTACCCGCACCAGGCTTTCGATGAAGGCGCGGAACTGCAGGTGGGCGAGGTAAAGTATAAATCGCTGCATACCCCGGGTCACTCGCCGGATGGCATCAGCATCGTAGTGGAACATGAAGGAAAGGACGTGGCTGTGTTTACGGGTGACACGCTGTTTATCGGTGATGTGGGCCGTCCCGACCTGCGGGAGAGCGCCGGAAACGTAACAGCCAAGCGCGAGGAACTGGCCCGCCAGCTGTACCACAGCACCCGCGAAAAGCTGATGAAACTATCAGACGAGGTGGTGGTATACCCTGCCCACGGCGCCGGCTCTTTGTGCGGGAAGGGCCTGAGCGAGGGCAAGAGCAGCACCATTGGGGCGGAAAAAATGAGCAACTATGCCCTCCGCCAGATGAGCGAAGAGGAATTCGTGCACATTCTGACAGAGGACCAGCCGTTTATACCCAAGTACTTTAGCTACGATGTGGCGCTGAACAAGCAAGGCGCACCAGCCTTTAAGCAAAGTATAGCAGGCGTTAACAGAATGGAGAAGAACTACAAGCCGGAGAAAGGTGCCCTGGTAGTGGATGCCCGCAGCGAAAAAGCATTCAAGCAGGGCCACTACAAAGGCGCGCTCAACATCCAGAACGGCGCCAAATTCGAAACCTGGCTGGGCAGCATTGTGGAGCCTGAGGAGAAATTTTACCTTATGGCCGACAGCGAAGAACAGCTGAACGACGTACTCGCCAAGGCCGCTAAAATAGGCTACGAGCTGCTGATTAAGGGCGCATTTGTGGCAGACAGCGTGCAGGAAGAGAAATCGCCGCTGCTGAAGGTGGAGGAGTTCAGGAAGAACATGAAGAAGTATACCATCGTGGACATACGGAACGAGTCGGAGGTCAAGGGCGGCCAGATTTTCGAGGATGCCATCAACATCCCGCTGCCGCAGCTGCGCGAGCGCGTGGAGGAAGTGCCCGCCGACAAAACGGTGGTAGTGCACTGCGCCGGGGGCTACCGTTCGGCGGCAGGCTTCAGCATCCTGAAGGCCGCCCTGCCCGATACCGAAGTGCTGGACCTGAGCGAGGCGGTGAATGATTTCAATGCTAAAAAATAACCATGAGTTTTTAAAGGCAGAGCGGGCACGGGTAGTGCCTGCTCTGTTGTTTTTATGTGTACCTTCGTTAAGAGCATATTTAAAATTCATCCTTTGCGCTGCAAACTGCTCCGAACGGAACCTGACTTCATGCTTTTCTCGTCACGTAGCCCTGCTATGCGACTTGAAAACCACTTTGTCAGAACCCGTTCGGACCAATTTTCGCTTGCAAAAACGAAATTGAAACATACTCTGAGATACGAGCCTATACGTACCCTACTATGGAAAAACCGGATAAAGACACGGTGCAGCGGCAATTCCCGCACCTGGAGCAGGGCCTGCTGGACGAACTGCTGCAGCAAAGCATCCTGAAAAAGGTGGAAGCCGGCGACGAGGTGATGCGGACCGGACAGTACATCAAATATACCATCCTGCTGCTCAGCGGCCTGCTGAAAGTATACCGCGAAGACGAGGAGGGCAACGAGTTCCTGATGTATTACCTAGAGCCCGGCAATGCCTGCGCCATGTCGATGATGTGCACGGCCCGCAACGAGCAAAGCCAGATAAAGGCAACAGCCGTCACCGACGCAGAGGTTATCCTTGTTCCCTCGCACCTGTCGGAGCTATGGCTGGGCAAGTATAAAACCTGGCACAACTTCGTGATTGCTTCCTATCGCCAGCGCTTCGAGGAACTGCTGCAAACCCTGGACAGCATCGCCTTTAAGGCCCTGGACGAGCGCCTGCTCTTTTACCTGCGCCGCCACGTGAAGGTAAGCGGAAACGAAGTGCGCCTCTCGCACCAGCAGATAGCCGACGAACTCAACAGCTCCCGCGAGGTTATCTCCCGCCTGCTCAAAAAGCTCGAGCAAACCGGCGCCCTTACTCTGCACCGCAACTACCTCGAAATCCACGACCTGGAGAAAGAGATTGGGAGTTAGAGAGTTAATGAGTTAGAGAGTTTAGGAATTAGAGAGTTTGAGAGTTGTAGAGACGCAATTCTTTGCGTCTCTGGAGTTAGAAAGTTAAAAAGTTAGAAGGTTAAAAAGTTTACGGGTGTGTCTATAGATGAAAAGTATACTTTATACTTTTAACGGCATGGTGCAAAAAAATTTCTCCCTGGATTTTCCTCCTTATATGAAATATAGACATTTGCATCTGCAAAGCACCAGATACATCTACCTAGGAAATCAACTTTCTAAATTTCTAACCTTCTAACTTTCTAACTTCCCACCTTCTGTGACATCAGTCACTGAGGCGGGGCTAAAGGTGGGCTACCTTTGTAGCAGTAACTAACTGAACAAAAACGAATGGAAATACTTGGATACGTGGCGGCACTTCTGATCGGGCTCTCACTCGGGCTGATCGGCGGGGGCGGCTCCATCCTGACAGTACCGGTGCTGGTGTACCTTATAGGCCTGAGCCCCGTTATCTCCACGGCGTACTCGTTGTTTATCGTGGGCTTAACCAGCCTGGTAGGCAGCTACAAGTTCTACAAAAAAGGCCTGGTGAGCCTGAAAACAGCCGTAGCCTTTGGCATTCCCTCCATTGTGGCCGTGTACCTGACAAGGCGCTACATTGTGCCGGCCATCCCACACAACATTTTCGCGGTAGGCGACCTGATGGTGACAAAAGACCTGCTGCTGATGCTCCTGTTCGCCGGGCTGATGGTCTTCGCCTCTATCAGCATGATCAGGAAAAAGAAATCGCCGGAGGCGCCTGTGGATGAAAACATAGACACTGCGCCTGAAGTAGCCAGGCCAAACGGCTTCCATCCTGAGCCCAGGTTTAACTACACCGGCATTCTGGCCGAGGGCCTGGTAGTGGGCACGCTCACAGGACTGGTCGGCGCGGGCGGTGGTTTTTTGATCATCCCGGCCCTGGTGCTCTTCAGCAAGCTCGACATGAAAATGGCGGTGGGCACCTCCTTGCTCATCATTGCGGCCAAATCGCTGCTGGGTTTCGTGGGCGACATTTTCAATTACCAGATCGACTGGCTGTTTCTGGGTATCTTCTCCCTTATCTCGATAGCGGGTATATTTGTCGGCTCCTTTGTAGCTGAGAAAATTCATGCTGAGAAACTGAAGACGGCCTTTGGCTGGTTTGTGCTTATCATGGGCTTATACATTATCGGGAAAGAGCTTCTCTTTTAAGTATGGCCAGGGGGGCACTGATAATAAGGTCCCGCGAGGAAAACATAGAACGGTTCAGGAACCGGAACCTGCTTTATGAACGGATAAAGGCGCTGTATATACAGGCATACTTGTGCCAACTGCGCAGTATCCGTAATTTGTAAGCGATTTATGCTTTAAACTTAGCGCACTGTACACCTGATGAAGGGCTATCTGCTTCTGTTTCTGAGTACCACGCTCCTGCTTTTCTCCTTACCGAAGGGCAGCATGCTTTACGGTACCCTCCCTACAGAGCAGGGCACTATTAAGAAAAAGTGCGCGGCAGGCGTTTTGAAGCGGCCATGTACCCGGAAGTGCCTCAGGCACCAAACGCACTCCGAACAGCGGGAAGCAGGCACCGTGCTTACCGACTGCAGCCAAACCTATTTTGCTGTACTGAACGCAGGGCAACAGCCGCTGCAGCTTCCCTCGGCAAGTGCGCTTGTCAGCACACTGAACCCTGTCAGAAAGCCGCTCTCGCCCTGCCTCAAGATAGAACCAGATCCGCCACAGATCGCTTGAGTTTACCCCGCAAACAGGAAAGCCTCCCTGATATAACTGTTGCCGCTACGCAGGCTATACTTGCTGGAAAATCCTTCCTGCATCACCCGGGGTTTATTCATACAGCCACACGGATTTACGCTTTGCGGCTGGAAAAACACAAGCATAGTGGTATATCTTTTCTACAGTTTAACATACTAGTTTTTTGGAGCCAATGCTACGCACAGCCTGCAGTAGCAGCGCCACAGAGGAGTTGAGCTGAAAGTATAATTCATCAAAGAGAAATAATGAGCAAATCTAAATTTTCAATAAAGCAAATCCCTAGCTGGGCCTGGATGCTTGGCGTTTTCGGGATTCTATACTTTACCGGGCTGCACACCGAGGCTATTGGGCAGGTGCAGCGCCTGCTGCTGGCCACTGGCATCCGCAATGCCGAGGTGCCGGAGACCCTGCAAAACCCTGATGCCAACGCAGTAGTGGAAGCAGCCGTAGCCGCCAACCCCACCATGGCAGGCGCCGGTTTTAAACTGGTGGACCTGAACGGCAAAGTGACCGACTTCGAGAGCCTGAAGGGCAAGGTGGTGTTCCTCAACATCTGGGCCACCTGGTGTCCGCCCTGCGTGGCTGAAATGCCTAACATCCAGCGCCTCCACGATAAGCTGGCCGATGAAAATGTCGCCTTTGTGATGCTTTCGGTGGACGAGGGCGGCGTGGAAAAGGTGAAGAAGTACATCGATAAGAAAGGATATACTTTTCCGGTATACATGCCGGCCAGTTCGTTCCCGCAGGAGTTTTACTCCAACGCCATCCCTACCACCTTCATTATCTCGCCGGAGGGCAAGATTGTGGCCAAACAGGAAGGCATGGCCGATTACGATACCAAAGAAGTGCGCGAGTTCCTGGTGGGGCTGGCAAAGAAATAAAACAGGCCGGCACGCTGCGCCAAGGCTGCGTGCCGGTTTATACTTTTATCTATCCGACCGATGATGCTAAAGAAGCTACCCTTTGCCCTTGCCACAGCCGCACTGCTCAGCGCATGCAGCACAGACCCCTCCGCCTCAGAGTTAATCGATGCAAACGGAGCCATAGTTCGGTCCGAAACCGGTGAGGCCGGAAAAGCCGTTACCATCAACAGCCATGAGGCAAAGGCTTTGCTGGAACAACACAAAGAACTGGTGGTGCTGGATGTGCGCACCCCTGGCGAGCATCAGGCCGGACATGTGGCAGACGCTCTCCTGCTGGACTACTACTCCCCCGGCTTCGAGCAACGACTGAAGGAGCTGGACACCACCAAGCCTTACCTGGTTTACTGCGCAGTTGGCAGCAGAAGCAGAGACGTGGTGCGCCGGATGCAGCAACTGGGCTTTGAGCAGGTATACGAGGCTGCCGAGGGCTTCGAGGCCCTGAAGCAGGCAGGCGTTCAGGTAGAATAATCTCGCAGCTATACTTCACATGACATGGAAAAGTACTGGCACCTCCTGATCTCGTCTTTTACTGATTATGCGGGCTACCTGTGGCGGGAAATCCTGTACCCGGGCTGGGGCAACTACTTTTACTGGCTCCTGGGCCTGTCGCTGTTTTTCTGGCTGCTGGAGGTGCTGCTCCCCTGGCGGCGCCACCAGGCCGCCATCCGGCAGGATTTCTGGCTCGACGGCTTTTACATGTTCTTCAACTTTTTCCTCTTCTCGCTGGTGGGCTTCAATGCCATCTCCAACATCGGCGTTGAGGCTTTCAATGACCTGCTGGGACTGTTTGGGGTAGAGAACCTGGTGGCATTTGAAGTACAAAGCTGGCCGGTGTGGGCGCAGCTGCTCACGCTGTTTGTGGTGCGCGACTTTATTCAGTGGAACGTGCACCGCCTGCTGCACCGCTCCGAGTTTCTGTGGCGCTTCCATAAGCTGCACCACTCGGTACAGCAGATGGGCTTTGCCGCGCACCTGCGCTTCCATTGGGGCGAAACGGTGGTGTATCGCACGCTGGAGTACATACCGCTGGCCATGATTGGCTTCGGGATTCAGGATTTCTTCCTGGTACACATTTTCGCTACGGCCATCGGGCACTTTAACCATTCCAACCTAAAGCTGCCGCTGGGGCCGCTGCGCTTCATCTTTAACAACCCGCAGATGCACATCTGGCACCACGCCAAGCACATGCCGCGCCGCTACGGTGCCAACTACGGCATCAGCCTGAGCCTGTGGGACTACCTTTTCGGCACCGCCTACCTCCCCGCCGACGGCCGTGACATAGAGTTGGGCTTCGAGGACGTGGATCAGTACCCGGCGTCCTTTATGGAGCAGCAGTGGCAGCCGTTTAAAGAGAAGCAGGCGCAGGAAGAAAAGACACGTACACTAGAGCGTGTGTGAGCCGGGCGAAACTTACCGGGCAGGCCTTTGTTAATCTTTTATTCACTATATTTACACCAAACACCAAAAAACAACAGCATGTATACAGGAATACAGCACCTACATTCATTCTTGAGCTACCTCGTACTGTTAGGTTTGCTCATCAGCTTTGTGGCCGCCCTGGCCGGATGGTTCGGCAACAAGAACTTTGGCGATAAAGACAGAAAGCTCGGCCTGCTGGGCCTCATCCCGACGCACCTGCAGTGGGTTATCGGCGTGATTTTATACTTTGTGTCGCCAAAAGGAATTGAATGGGCAACTGAGGGCTTCATGAAAGTTTCGGAACAGCGACTTTTCGTATTGGAGCACCCGCTTACCATGATTATCGCCGTTGTCCTGATTACCGTGGGATACGCCCGCGCAAAGCGCCAGATTGGTGCTGGAAACAAAGGCTTCAAGAGCATTGCCATTTTCTACGGCATCGGCCTTATCCTGATCCTGAGCCGCATTCCTTGGAACGCCTGGCTTGGCAACTAAGCCCGGCTACCGTATAAAAGTATAGCAGTCGCTTTGCCCCAGGGTGAAGCGGCTGTTTTTTTGTTACCTCTTCCTCAAAGCCAAGTAGCTTCTGTAGCACCGGGTCCAACCACCCCTGGCCCCTCCTTGGCCAAGGAGGGGAGCCCGCTATTACTTTGGCTGACTTATAAATTTCATAGCTACAGTTCTCGCGCGGACAGGTCGCGACCTGTCCCTACAAAGTCTAAACCCACCCCAGCACCTCCCAAGAGGGGAATTTATACTTGCTACATTCTTGTCATTTCGAGCAGCGCGAGATATCTGGCTGGAATTTTAAATAGATCTCCCCCAAAGGTCGAGATGACAGCAATAGCCATAGCTTTCGAATGCTTTCTCTGCAGGCGATTACATCCCCCTACCCCCTTCAAAGGGGGACTTTGGCTGAAGTTGCAGCAGCAGAAGCTATCGAACTGCTTCCCAGCCTTTGGGTTGAGCGCCTCGAGAGGTTCCGGTGCCTGAAAGGCAGCCCGAGGTACGAGGGCAGGAAGCGAAAGCAGCGCGATGCCCTTATCGAGGGCCCCTTCCCCCAAGGCGAGGCCTCCCGGCCTGGGAGGGAGCCAAAGCCAGCGATGCAATGTTAGGTTTGTTGGAACTAGAGGATGAAAGGGAGCTAGTAAGGATAGCTTAGCTCCAGTTGCAGGAGGTCGTGGCTATGGAAGTATAGACCGGCAAGTATAAAAGTATAGCCAAAGTATAAAATATGACTTTTCAAGCCAGTTGGGTTACAAACCCAACATCATAGGTAGGCACGGGTTGCAAACCCGCGCCAGCGAGAGTAGCTTGGTTAAAGTAGGAGGAAGCAGGGGCTATGAAGTATTCTCAAGTATAATCTATAAGAAGGTCACAATCGGACAATTGCGCCAGTGAAAGTACAAGTATAAATCAACCACTCATACCCTAAAACCCAGCAACCTATACTTTCATCACCCACTCCTGCAAATCCAATCCAGCTGCCACCCTACGTCCGTTTACTAAAAAAGGTTTTCGGTACGCAATAATAAAACTGGTATATAGGTTTTAGGAAATAACCACGTCGTGCTGCCGCATCAACCCGGACGAACCTGCCTAGGGAGGCGGCACTTCCCTAAATTTGAGTAGCGTACCATGATTATAACATTTATACTTTCCCTGATTGGAATTTTCGGAACACTGACCATACTGGCTTACCTGCGGCAGGTAGAAGACAAAATGCCTGAACTGCTCAGGCAAATGGAGGAGCCTGAGTGCCAGGTCTGCCACCTGCCCCACCCCCACCGAAGGCCAAAGAAAATGCGCCACAGCTTGGGTAAAATAAAGCGCTACTACCGCCGCAAAAGAAATGCCTCGCTGCTGCGCCGCCGGTATACCAAACAGGCCTGAATCCTTCAATAAAAGCTACCGTCGCTGCGCCAAACATAACTTTATACTTTCGCGAGGAGCTGCAAATGCCCTAAAACCGAAGCGTAGCCACCACCGGCAAATGGTCGGAGGCGTAGCGCTCGGGAATAACCTGCTGCGACACTACCTTAAAGCCCGACGCCTTGCTGAAGGCGATGAAATCAATGGCACGGGTGGGCACGTCTACGGGGATGGTGGGCGCGCAATCAGACTGGCAGGTGCGGGTAAACGCTTTGTCGAGTTCGGCGATGGCATCGCTCTCGGGCAGGTCGTTAAAGTCGCCGGCAAGTATAAACGGCAGTTGCTCTTGGGCGGCAATGCTGTTGATGGTTTGTACCTGCTGCAGGCGGTTGGCTGCGTTCTGCACGTCCAGGTGGGTGCTGCCGAAGCGGATGGTTTTGCCGCCGGGCAAGGTTACGTTGGCCGTAGCCAGCACGCGGTCTTCTGCCTCCGGCGCGGCATCTTCGGGCAGTGGCACCAAATTCATTTCGCTGAGCGGGTATTTGGAAAGTATAGCCACGCCATACTCACCGCCACCGAAATCAATAGCGCGGGCGAAGAAGAAGTTCATGCCTAACTTCTCTGCCAGGGCGGCTGCCTGGTTGATGTTGCCCGATCGGCTTGTGTTCACGTCCACTTCCTGTAGCGCCACCAGGTCTGGGCTGTGCTCCCGGATAACGCGGGCAATGGCATCCAGATCAATCACGCTGGGCCGGCTGGGCGGGTTGGCGTGGTGGATGTTGTAGCTCATCACCCGCAGTTCCGCTACCTGCTCCTGTGTGGTGGCCGTTTTACCCGCGCAACCCGACAGGGCCACGCCGGCCGAAAGTATAAAAGTATAAAGTATGGCTCGTAGTTTCATGGTATAAGTATAGCTGGTGTTCCTGCCTGTAAGCTAGAAAATATATCAGGCTTTTGCTATATACTTACCACTCCTTCCCCATCTTACCAGAAATTTTGTTGTTTTCCCGCTGCTGGAGCGAAACCACTGACCGCGAACAGCGGAAGCATACCCTAGCTCACCTGCACAGCTGGTACCAGCAAACCCACAAAATCAAAAGCAGGATTGTCTCTCATTTGTTCTTCCTATCCCGGATTACGTAAACAGAGAACAGCCTGGCTTGATGCAACTAAATTATATACAGTAAACCAAGGTTGCTGAATGCCAGCCTGAAGGTTGTGTGCACTGCGGAGGAAGTTGGTGTAATTTCCGTTTCTTACTGCGGCAAAGTATAACTTAAGAAGCTGAGCTATGTTAGGCTGGTTTTCTCTGCCTGCTTGCCCACATCAGCTCCGGAACCTATCCTGCCATACAAAGTATAACTAAGGGATACCCGGCACGCACCCAGCGTAGATTACTACCTTTTTATACTTGCCCAGGCGTAAATTTTATACTTATGGTATCGCCCGCATCTATACTTTTGCTGTTTGTACTTCTGCTGCTGCAAAACCAGGATAATTTTCAGGAAAAAAGGGAGCGCATGGTGAAGCAATCCATTGAGGCGCGCGGCATTTCGGACAAGGCTGTGCTGAAGGCCATGCGAACGGTGGAGCGCCACCTGTTCGTGCCCCCGGACCAGGTAGCCTACGCCTACGAGGACAATCCCCTGCCCATCGGCTCCGGCCAAACCATTTCGCAGCCCTACATGGTAGCCTACATGACAGAGGTCATCCGGCCGAAGCCGCACATGAAAGTGCTGGAGATCGGCACCGGCAACGGCTACCAGGCGGCAGTGCTGGCCGAAATCGTGCAGCAGGTTTATACGGTAGAAATCATACCTGAACTGGGAAAATCTGCGGCCCAAAGGCTGAAGGAACTGGGTTATGAAAATGTGGAGGTGAAAGTTGGCAATGGCTATCACGGCTGGGAGGAGCACGCTCCTTTTGATGCCATCGTGGTTACAGCCGCCGCCGAAGCAATACCCCCGCCGCTGGTAGCGCAGCTGAAAGACGGCGGCCGCATGGTCATCCCGGTTGGCCCGCAGAACGGCACCCAGACACTCCTGCTGCTCGAGAAAAAGAAAGGCAAGGTAACTACCCAGCGGTTGCTGCCCGTGCTGTTTGTGCCGTTCACGGGTGGGGATAAGAAGTAGGGGTTATAGTTTGGTTTGTTGATGCTTTGGAGGTCTTCTTCAGAACGAATGTAGGATTTCTGCAGTGCCTGGTCCAATCACCCCTGGCTCCTCCTTGGCTAAGGAGGGGAGTCTGTCATTACCTTAGCTGAAGTATAAGTTCTATAGCTAAAGTATAAACACCCCTATTGAGCGCTGCTCGCAAGCTTCGAACTCTCGTTCTTGCTTGTCCTCAAGGGGACAGTCCATACTTGTTGCATAGCAGAGGCAGCGGCTATCGATTCTCTTCCCAGCCTTTGGGTTGAGCGCCTTGTAGATTTCCGGTGTTCTGAAAGGGCATTGCGACCGAAGGGTAGCAAAGGAAATGTACACAGCGCGATGCCCGAAGGCGAGGCCTCCCGGCCTGGGAGGGAGCCAAGTATAGATGCAACAGTAGCTTATGTAAGGCTTGAGGATGAACGGAAGCTAGTAAGAATAGCTTGGTTCAAATGGAAGGAAGCGGTTGCTATGAAATTATAAACTGGCAAGTATAAAGTATAGCCAAAGTATATCAGCTATTGCCAAAATATAGCCGAAGGTACAAAAGTATAAAGTATGGCTTACGCGGACTTGGAAGTCCGCAGCAGAAAGGTTCCGGACATGGATGTCCGGAACAGCGGAACACACAAGCCTGGAAACTTACTCCATGAAAGAGGGATAGAGAAGTATAATACCTATACTTTCACCACCACTTTCCCTACCGACTGCCCCCGCTGGAAGAGCCGGATTGCCTCATGCATCTGGTTAAATTCATACACATGGCCGATGTGCTGGGGCTGCAGATCCGATACCTGTAGCTCCCGCAGGAGGCGGTGCATCATGTCGGTCTGCTCGTAAAGGTAAATCAGGTTAAAGCCCATCAACGACTTGTTTTCGGTAGGCAGGCGCAGCGGGTCAATTTCAGGGCGCCAGAGGTACTTCCAAATAAGGCGCGGGTAATTGGGGCGGTTACTGTGGCTGGAGAAGCTGGCGTTGCCGTACACCACCATCCGGCCCATCGGCGCCATGGCCTTCCACCCTTCGGCCAGCACCTTGCCTCCGATGCATTCCATGATCAGGCGCAGCTCACGCTCCCCCAGGGCCTCTTTCAGCTTAACATAAAAATCATTATCCCGAAGTATAACTGCGTCGTACCCCTCGTGTTGGCGCAGGAAATCCACTTTGCCCGGCTGCCCCACTGTGCCAATGGTATAAGCGCCATACTTTTTGCAGATGCGGTTGGCCAGAATGCCCACGCCTCCGGCCGCGCTGTGGATCAGCACCGTCATCCCCTGCTGCAGGTCCCCGAGTTCTGTGAGTGCATAATAGGCCGTGAGCCCTTGCACCAGAAAACCCGCTCCTTCCTCAAAGCTCCAACTATCCGGCAGCGCCACCACATAGCGGTGGTTAATGTTAATGTGCGACACGTATCCCCCAAACTTGGTTACTCCCATCACGCGGTCACCCACCCGCCACTCCTGCACGGCTTCGCCCACAGCCACCACCTCCCCTGAAAACTCCAAACCGGTATAAACGGCCCTTCGGGGGTAGCGCTGTAGAGCCCCTGCATGGCAAACACATCGGCAAAGTTCAGCCCTATGGCCCGCACCGCTATGCATACCTGGTCGGCCATTGGTGGCCGGAATTCCTCGGTTTGCTGTTTGAGGTGGTTAATGGAGCCGGCTTTGGGCATGCGGTATACCTGGCGTTGGAGCATTTGCTGAGATGGTTAAGGTTGTGGAATAGTTTGCTCGGAACGTGAAGGTAAGCAATGGGTTTCATACTTTAAACCGGAGGCAGCGGGGCTTTGAAGTATAAAAATTAAGGATAGCCTGTTAAAGTATAAATGCGTATAGTTGTACCGTTCCTTCATCTATACATTCGCTGCCATGCAATACCCTGCTTCCCCTATCTCCCTACAGCACAAGGCTACTTACCAGGCTGCGCGCACGGTGGCCCCTGCGGTAGAAGCGTACTTCGCCCGCAAAATCGCCTCCAGTGAGCAGGGGGAGGTGCAAAAGATACCTGCCCCTTCCCGGGAGGTAATAGAGGCGATCATCGACAGTGCCTTCTGGGCGAGTTTGCGGCGGGAGGAGGGGCTGGCACCTAAGATTTCCCTGGCTTTTCTGTCTCCTGCGGATGTGGAGCAACCGGTTTTATTTGGTCATCGCATGCCCCTGAAAGCGGAGGCACTGACTAAGATTGCGCCCGGCGTGGAGCGCCCGGGCATACACCTGGGCGTGTGGCACGACAAAGGAGAGTTATACGTGTGGGGCATTACGCACGCCATTCCCAGCAACTGCTTTATTGTAGACGTGCCCGAGCCGGGCCTGCTGGTGGTAAAGTATAAACGGGCCAACAGCCTGGGTAAATTTGCCAACGTGGCCGTGCTGAAAGGTGACCAGATAAAGCTGGTAGATGAAAGCAGCGCCCACCTTCCCGACTGCCCGGAGCTGCTCACCTCGCTGCTCGGGTTCAACTCCCCGGACCGCCACTCCAACATACTTATACAATTAGCTGTCTCCATGCAAATGCACCACCGGGGCGGTACCCTGCTGGTGGTGCCAGCGGGCACCACTGCCTGGCAGCAGTCCGTTGTTTATCCGCTCAAGTACGCCGTGGAGCCTGCCTTCAGTGGTTTTGCGGAGCTGATGAAGCAGGACGAGCAGATAAAAAAGCGTAGCCGCTGGCGCGAGGCACTCCGGCGGGAGGTATCCAGCATCGCCGGTCTCACCGCCATCGACGGCGCCACCCTGCTCACCGATGCTTATGAACTGCTTGCTTTCGGGGTGAAAATAGGCCGGCGTATAGATTACGATCCCATCGAGCAGATACTCTTTACCGAGCCAGTTGTCGGCAGCCAGCCTCAAACCATACATCCTTCGCAGCATGGGGGCATGCGGCACCTCTCCGCGGCTCAGTTCGTACACGACCAGCGCGATGCGATAGCCCTGGTTGCCTCTCAGGATGGCAGCTTCACGATTTTTGCCTGGTCGCAGAGCAAGTATTTGGTGCATGCCCACCGCATCGACACGCTGCTGTTGTAGTAGCATCAGGGTAGCACCTCATTTGCCAGTACGTTACCCTGCTCAAAGTCCGTGATGTTCTGCAGCGTCGTCTGCGCTATACTTTGCATGGCATCCGTCGTAAAAAATGCCTGGTGGCCGGTGATGAGCACGTTGTTAAAGGAGAGCAGGCGCATAAACACGTCATCCTGTATCACCTTATCCGACAGATCCTCGAAAAACAGGTCTGCCTCCTCCTCGTACACATCCAGGCCCAGGTATTTTATCTTCCCGCTTTTCAGTCCTTTTATGACAGCTTTGGCATTGATGATAGCGCCTCTGCTGGTGTTGATCAGCATCACGCCTTCCTTCATCCGGGAGATGGAGGCCTCGTTTATCAGGTGGTACGTTTGCGGCGTGAGCGGGCAATGGAGCGAGATAATGTCGGATTGCTGGTAAAGCTCGTCCAGCGAAGTATAGATTACCCCGATGGCTTTCGCTTCCTCGCTCTCCCGTACATCGTTGCCCAGCACCTGGCAGCCAAAGCCCTTCAGAATGCGGGCGGTCACCAGGCCAATTTTACCCAGGCCAATAAGCCCCACCGTTCTGCCGTGCAGGTCGAAGCCCATCAGGCCGGTGAGGGCGAAATTGCCTTCGCGCACGCGGTTGTAGGCGCGGTGGGTTTTGCGGTTCAGGGTAAGGATAAGTGCCACCGTATGCTCAGCCACTGCATAAGGCGAGTAGGCCGGCACGCGCACCACTTTCAGCCCCAGCTCTGCGGCGGATTTCAGGTTTACGTTGTTAAAACCGGCACAGCGCAGGGCCACCAGTTTAGTGCCTCCCGCCGCCAGCTGCTGCAGCACCTGCGCACTGGCTGTGTCGTTCACAAAGATGCAAACTGCCTCGGCTCCACCGGTCATGACGACGGTACGCTCGTTCAGCGGTGCCTCCAGAAACGTGAGCCTGTGCTGAAAACGCTTGTTCCCGCTTTCGAAATACTGCCTGTCGTATACTTTGGAGCTGAAGAATGTTATATCCATACCTGAAAGTATAAAACCCAAGATGCGATTTATATCGGTGTGAAAATGTAACTCCTCCCCTTAGAGCTACGCTCGCTAACTCAAAACTCGCGTTTTGGTTAGTCCAGAGGAGGGGAATTCCTGCAAGTGTCATATGATGCCCCTCCTTGGAGGGGTTAGGGGTAGGTTAATCGCAACTCAGGTTATAAAGTAAAACATCTAGGTTTTGCTTCTGCCCAAGTATACTTTCGACACTTACGCCCCTTCTTTAAAGTATAGAGTCATGCGCTAAAGCCCAAAAACAAGCTCGGTTTGCCAGGTACCGGTTTCTGGCTGCTGCACAGTTCCTTCCGGGAAAGTATAGAGTCATGCGCTAAAGCCCAAAAACAAGCTCGGTTTGCCAGGTACCGGTTTCTGGCTGCTGCACAGTTCCTTCCGGGCTTGTGACAGATTTAATTTCGTGGCTGAATTCCTCCACGTAATGCCCGTACAGGCACCCGTCTATACTTGTACTTTCGAGCTGGTCTATACTTAGCTTGCAGAAAACGGCGCTGTAGTTGTGGCACAGGTTCAGGGTCTGGCAGAGGAAATCCATGAGCAGGGACGTAAGGTCTGCAGAGCAGATGCTTATTTTGTGGATGAGCTGGCTGGGGATATTTCCTCCGCAGCTCCCTTCCTTCAGCAGGTTGGCCATCCCCTGCAAAGCTCCCAGAAACAACTCCTCCGGCGTATCAGCCTCCACTTTCAGACACTTGTTGGCCGCTTGCGGCAGGTACGTTAGTTTATTCATACTCTCATAGGCGACATCCTCCCCAAACTAAAACTCCAGCACCAAATCATTCCCCTGCCTCTTCACAGCAGTTCCATAGGGTATACTTTCCCGGTGCAGCACCTGGGCCAGCCACGCAGTGTCTTCTTCGCTGGCATACTGCAGCCGGAACTGCCGGATTTGCAGCGGCACCATCCGCAGCGATACCAGCCGGCCGGTAGCTGGCTCCAGCACCGGGAAATACATCAGCGACAGGTCGCTACGGAAGGGTTCGTGCCCTGCAATCCCTTCGTAATCGTTTATAAAATCGCCGGCCCCGTACACAATCAACTTGCCCAAGTATATTTCCAGGCCCAGGGGATGGTGCGACGAGTTCCCGAACACCACATCCACGCCTGCCTCTTCGATAAGCCGGTGCGCAAACTCCCGGTGAGCGGCCGGAACATCATAGCCCCAGTTACCGCCCCAGTGCACGGAGAAGATTACCACATCGCCTGGCTTTTTTATACTTTTAAGATACGTAGTTATACTTTGCAGGGTGCTTTGGCTGAGGTCAGATAAAAAATTTATTCCGGGTTTGGCAGGGTTGGCAGCCCATTCCGCGAAAACGCCACTGCCCGGAGAGCCATAGGCCAGCACGATGACCCGCCCCTGTGGCAGCGGCAGCACCGCCGGTTGCTGCGCCTCCTCCAGGTTGCACCCCGCTCCCGCCGTACTTATCCCGGCCTGGTGCAGCACTTGCAGAGTTTCCGCTAACCCGGGGCGGCCCCAGTCCAGGGTATGGTTGTTGGCCAGGGTGGCGATGTTTATACTTGCGGCGGTAAGCACTGCTACATTGGCCGGGTGCATGCGGTACTGTACCTGCTTGCCGGGCCAGGGCTGCGGGTGCGTGGTGATGCTTGTCTCGAGGTTGATGATACGGGCCTGTGGTTTTACTTGATCCCATACTTCCAGCGCGTCGCCCCAGGGGTAAGTATAAGCTACCGGCTTGCTGATTTCCCCGTTCTTCCGCTCGGCTAAGCGCACGTAGTCGCGAGCGTCGTGCACATAGGCTTCATAAAGTTGTGGGTCCACGGATACAGGCAGCACCTGGTCCAGGCCACGCCCGGTCATCGCGTCGCCACACAGGAAAAGGGTCAGCAAAGAAGTATCGTCGCCCATTCCGTTCTCCGTTAAAGCTCCCCAATCAACGTATAAAAATCCACCATTAGTGGCTCCGACTGCTATTGTCCCGCTTTCCAGAGAAGTATACCCACCCGGCACAAGGCCACATCCCGCCACTTTATACTTTACGCGCTTAGTGGTATGCTGATAACAAAGCTGGAGCCATCGGGCGTAATGCCGTTCAGGCGCACCGTACCGCTGCGGGAGGAGTTGATGGCGCGGTCCATGTCGGCCACGCTGTTTACGCGCCTGCCGTTCACGCTGGTAATGATGGTGCCGCGCGGAATACCGGCCATGTCGAAAAATCCTCCTCGCTGCACTTCCGTTACATACACACCCGAGCGCAGGCCGTAGCGTTGCTTCACCTGATCGGGCACCGGTTCAAAGGCTGCCCCGAGCTTGGCCTGTAGTCCAGAAGTTCCCTCCTCTTTTCCGGCCAATGCCTCCTCATCCCCTTTCAGCACCACGCTGGTGGTGCGGGAACGGCCGTCGCGCAGGTACGTCACGTCCAGCTTGTCGCCGGGATACTGCCGCGCAATCCGCTCCGACAGCCCTGCCGAAGAGCCCACATTAACGCCATCTATACTTTGGATGATGTCCCCTTCCTGCAGGCCGGCAGCGGCGGCGGCACTGTTTGGCTGCACGCCCATGATGTAGACCCCGTTCACGGTGGCCGGATCGATGCCGCGCTCCTTCAGGATTTGGTCTTCCACGGCAGGCGCCGGGAAACTGACGCCCAGGTAACCACGTTTTACCTCTCCGTGCTTGCGCAGGTCATCCACCACCTTCTGCATCAGGTTCACCGGAATCGCAAAGCCGTAGCCGGCATAGCTTCCTGTTTGTGAGGCAATGGCCGTATTGATGCCAATAAGCTGTCCGCTGGCATTTATGAGCGCCCCGCCGCTGTTGCCGGGATTGATGGCGGCATCGGTTTGCAGAAAAGACTCGATGGCAGTGTTTCCTGCCTGCTGTGGATCGGCAAAGCCGCCCTGGCTGGGTTGGTTGAGGATGCCGATGCTGCGGCCCTTGGCGCTGATAATGCCTGCCGTAACCGTGGAGCTAAGCGACAGCGGGTAGCCCACCGCCAGCACCCACTCCCCCACCTGCACACTGTCGGAGTTGCCCAGGGAAACGAAGGGCAGTTCCTTCCCCTCCACCTTTAGCAGGGCCAGGTCGGTGCTGGGGTCCACGCCTATGAGCTTTGCCTCGAAGCTGCGCTTGTCCGGCAGCACCACTTCTATACCCGAGGCGTTCTCCACCACGTGGTTGTTGGTGGCGATGTAGCCGTCAGCGGTAAGAAGTACGCCCGAGCCGGAGCCGGTTGCCGGCGCAGGTGATTGCGGCAAGCCAAACAAGTCCAGGTAGGAGCGGCCGGAGGCAGAAGCGGCATAGGTTGTCTTCACGTGCACAATGGCAGGCGTTACCAGCGAGGCGGCCTCTACAAAGTCAGGATAGCCGGCCGATGAAATTGTGCGGGCACTCGTGCTGCTTAAAACCAGCGGCTGCTCCTGCCCGTTGCTAAGCCTCGTACTTACAAACCAGAAGCCAGCCACGGCCAGCATCGCGGCCAGCAGGGCAGCCAGAAAAACAGAAGCGGTGTTCCTCATGTGCAGTTAATGCTACGTTTATACTTGCGCGGGATAACCAACCCTCACATAGATTTATACTTCAGTGCCGGGCAGGACAGGCTCGCTGAACCTATTTGGTAACGAGTGGCTCTTTACAATGGTTTTGGGCGGTAATGAGCTGGGCAAAAGCTTGAAGAGCACATGGTTCTACGCCTTTGCCTATGTATACCTTCCCCAGCTACATGCGTATGGGCTAAAGATTGGATAAAAAAGGCGCCTAACTGCGCTATTATCAAATCTTTATCGTACAAAAGCAACTAACCGGGGTAAACGTCCCTGGTTAGCCTCAGCGTGCCTTAAACCACAAGCCTATGGAAGACTACAGGGATGTACCGGCAGGTACAACAAATGCCACCGATGTGTCGCCAAGCTATGCTGCGCCCAAACCGACTTCTGAAACAGAGGCAGCCCCAAGGCCTGCGCTTGGCAGGTTAGACGCCATCGCCGTTATAGTAGGCATTGTGGTCGGGGCAGGCATCTTCCGGACCCCTTCCCTGGTGGCAGCCAATACCGAAAGCGGGTTGATGTTCATAGGAGTCTGGCTGCTGGGCGGGCTGGTGTCGCTGATAGGGGCGCTTTGCTATGCCGAACTCACCACTACCTTCCCCAACGCCGGCGGCGACTACCACTTCCTGACCCGTGCCTTCGGCAGGAAACCGGCCTTTCTCTTTGCCTGGGCCCGCATGAGCGTCATTCAAACCGGTTCGATTGCCCTGCTCTCCTTTATCATCGGCGATTACCTGGCCCAGATTTTCAGCATCGGGGAGTTATCGTCGGTGCTGTATGCGGCGCTGGTGGTGATAGTGCTGACCGGGATTAACATTATGGGCGTAAGTATGGGCGCAGGCACGCAGAAACTGCTGACGGCCCTGGAAATACTGGGCATCCTGATCGTGATTGCGGCGGGCCTGATTTTTGTTCCTGAAGCCGCAGCTGCCAGCCCCGCCACGCCTCACACAGGTACAACCTCCATGGGCCTGGCCATGGTGTTTGTGCTGCTCACTTTCGGGGGATGGAACGAGGCCGCTTACATTTCTGCAGAACTGCGCACCGGCCGCAAGGGTATGGCCAGCGTGATGATCCTGAGCATCGTCATTATCACGGCCATTTACGTGCTCATAAACCTTGCCTACCTGAACGTGCTGGGCATGGGTGGCATGGCGTCCTCGGATGCCGTGGCAGGCGACCTGGTGCGGGTGGTTTTCGGGGAGGGCGGGCTGGTACTCATCGGCCTGATAGTGGCACTGGCGGCACTGACCTCGGCTAACGCCACCATTTTTACGGGTGCCCGCACCAACTACGCATTGGGCCGCGACGTGCCGTTCTTCAGCTTCCTGGGCAAGTGGAACGAGAAAACGTCCTCACCGGTAAACGCTTTTCTGGTGCAGGGCGCCATTTCGCTGGCGCTGGTGGGCCTGGGCTACCTGACCCGGAACGGCTTTGAAACGATTGTGGAGTATACGGCTCCGGTTTTCTGGTTTTTCCTGCTGCTGGTGGGCATCTCGCTATTTGTGCTGCGGCGCAAGGAGCCGGACCGGCCCCGCCCTTTCAGTGTGCCACTCTACCCCCTTACTCCTCTCATCTTCTGCCTGACGAGCGCTTACCTGTTGTACTCCAGCCTGATGTACACGGGCCTGGGTGCGCTGGTGGGTGTGGCGGTGCTGTTGGTAGGGGTGCTCCTGCTGCTGGCCCTGCCAGGCCTGAACAAGCGCGTAAGCGGTGAATAAGCCGATAGTGGATGCTACAACTGTAGCCTTGCGCCATCCGTAGAAGTATGACGTAAAATTACCGGCACCTGCCACTGCAACTGCTTACTACCCTGACGCATAAATCACAGCTACGGCACCTTTTATATATTGCTTTTTTCCTTAACCCATAATCATACTTTAAAAGCAAGCCTATGAGAATTCTTACAAACACTCTGTTTACGATGCTGGCCCTGCTGTGCGCTACTGTACTGGTACATGCCCAGGAAACCGCCACCATGAAGCGCACACCCGATGTGCCGTATGTTCCTACCCGCCAGGCAGTGGTGGATGCCATGCTGAAAATAGCGGATGTAAAGAAAAATGACGTGATCTATGACCTGGGCTGTGGCGACGGGCGCATTGTGATTACCGCCGCCAAAAACTTTGGTGCCACCGGCACAGGCATCGACATCAACCCGGAGCGTATTGCGGAGGCCAACAAGAATGCCCGTGAGGCAGGTGTTACCGACAAGGTGCGCTTTATAGAGGGCGACCTGTTTGAGGCTGACGTCAGTGAGGCCACCGTGGTAACCTTGTACCTGCTGCCTGCTGTGAACATGAAGCTCCGCCCTATTCTGATGGAACAGCTCAAGCCCGGCACCCGCATCGTGTCCCACGCCTTCGACATGGGCGACTGGGAGCCGGAGAAAACCATCGAGGTAGACGGCGCCAAGATCTACTTCTGGACCATTCCGGAAAAGAAATAAGCAGCAGCCAGCCCGTAGTCAGGTATTGGCTTTTTGATTTCTGAAAACAAAACACGGTACTTACGTGTCTTAATAAAAAAGCAGCCCCAGGCACATGTGTCCGGGCTGCTTTTTTATACTTGTACCGTAATAACCGAAGTGATATATGAGCAGTAACAACAAGACGTTGTCTGATATTGCCTTGTCTGTGCTGGACTTGGTGCCGATACAGGAAGGCAAAACCGCCTCTGATGCCTTTAAAGCCAGCGCTGACCTGGCCCGCCACGTGGAAGGCTTGGGATACAAACGCTACTGGCTGGCCGAGCACCACAACATGCCGGGCATCGCCAGTTCTGCCACTGTGGTCCTTATCGGGCACATTGCCGGCAGCACCAAAAGTATACGCGTAGGCTCCGGGGGCATTATGCTGCCCAACCACGCGCCGCTGGTGGTGGCCGAGCAGTTTGGCACGCTGGAGTCGCTTTACCCTGGCCGCATAGATTTGGGACTCGGACGCGCACCCGGCACAGACGGCCTGACGGCCATGGCCCTGCGCCGCGACCTGCGTGGCGACGTGGACGATTTCCCGAAAAACGTGCAGGAGTTGCAGTACTACCTGGGCCCCGTAGACCCCGAAGCCAAGGTACGCGCCATACCTGGCCAGGGCCTGGAGGTGCCCATCTGGCTGCTGGGCTCCAGCACCTACAGCGCGCAGCTGGCCGCCATGCTCGGGCTGCCCTTTGCCTTTGCCAGCCACTTTGCGCCGGCTGCCCTGCAGGCCGCCCTCAAAATCTACCGCGACACCTTCCAGCCATCGGAGCACCTGAAGGAGCCCTACGCCATCGCCTGCGTGAACGGCGTGGTAGCCGAGACGGACGCCGAGGCAGAGAAACTGGCCACCACGCTTTACCAGTCTTTCCTGAACGTGATACGCGGTACGGCCAACCCGCAGCAACCGCCCGTGGATAGCATGGAAGAACTGTGGAGCCAGAACGAGAAGTATGCCGTGCACCAAATGCTGCGCTACACGTTTACCGGTTCGCCGGCCACGGTAAAAGAAGAGATAGAGGCTTTCCTGGCCGAAACACAGGTGGATGAGCTGATGTTTGCCTCGCACATTTACGAGCACCAGGCGCGGCTCCGCTCCTACGAACTGCTGGCGGAATTAGCCAAAAAATAAGCATTCCCACCAGTCAATCCGATGTTGTACCCAGGTGCTGTATGCCTTTACAGTATAGGGGTGCGGCATCGGATTTTTTTATACCCGTTCTCGTATAAGGGGAGTATCAATTTGACTACATCTATCATCATGGAAACCAAAGTTATCGAGAACCTGAAGCTAAGCAGCCCCGCCTTCAGCGCCGGCGACACCATCCCCGAAAGGTACACCTGTGATGGGGAGGATGTAAACCCGCCGCTGGAGATTGGCGATTTCCCGGAAGGCACCCAAAGCCTTGTACTGCATGTAAACGACCCCGACGCCCCCAGCGGAAACTGGACCCACTGGCTGGTGTACGACATGCCCCTCCTGCATACGATTGAAGAAAACAGCACACCCGGCACCGTAGGCATGAATGATTTTGGCGAGGCAAAGTATGGCGGCCCCTGCCCCCCTATCGGTACACACCGCTATTTTTTCAGGCTATACGCTCTGGACACGCGCTTGTCCCTGCCCCCGGCCAGCACACGGGACGATGTGCTGGCACAGATGGAAAACCACATTATCGGAACCGGAGAACTCATGGGGCTTTTCAGCCACCATACCTGATCCCGGCATACCCGCACCTGATTTATACTTTTAAGATTATACTTTTAAGGCACCAGTACAGCGGCTCCCCTCACCCTGCCCTGCCTTAAATCCTCCAGCGCCTCATTGGCCTGCAGCAGCGGGTACAGTTGTACTTCGGTCTGCACTGGCACCTGAGCCGCTAATGGCAGGAATCTTGCGCCGTCGCCGCGGGTTAGGTTGGCCACCGAGCGCAGCACCCGCTCTTCCCAAAGTATGCGGTACGGAAAGGCCGGGATATCGCTCATATGGATGCCCCCGCACACCACCACGCCGCCCTTGTCCACGTCCTGCAGGGCCTTGGGTACCAACGCTCCGACCGGGGCAAAAATGATAGCGGCATCCAGCGGCTGTGGTGCAGGCTGAGAAGAATCCCCCGCCCAAACGGCACCAAGGCTACGGGCAAACGCCTGTGCTTCCACATCACCCTTTCGCGTAAAGGCGTATACTTTCTTTCCCTCAAAAACCGCCACCTGAATGAGGATGTGCGCCGCGGCCCCGAACCCGTAAATGCCCAGCTTCTCCACGTGTTCCCCAATCATACTGTAAGAACGGTAACCGATGAGCCCGGCACAGAGCAACGGAGCCGTTGCCGGAGTTACCTCTCCCGACAATTTAAAGCAGTAGCGTTCATCGGCAACCGTATACTCAGCATAGCCGCCATCCAGGGTGTACCCGGTAAAAGCGGCATTTTCACAGAGGTTTTCTTTTCCTTTCAGGCAGTAGCTGCACCTGCCGCAAGTATAACCCAGCCACGGCACTCCAACTATATCGCCTTTCTTCACCATAGTCACGTTAGGGCCCGTGCTTACCACAGTCCCCACTATTTCGTGGCCCATGATGAGTGGGAGCTTCGGTTTGTCCAGCTCGCCGTCGAGGATGTGCAGGTCGGTACGGCACACGCCGCAGGCACTTACTTTGATAAGCACTTGCCCGGGCGCGGGCTCCGGCACCGGAACTGTTTTATACTTCAGCGGCTCGCCGGGCCAATCCAGCACCATGGCCCGCATGCTGGCCGGGAGAGTCTGCGACGTTTCAGGTTCTGGTTGTACTGCCATACTTTATACTTTCGTTTCGGGTTGGGAACGCTACTTGGTGCAGTCGGTTTACCGCTACACGCTACTTTATAGGTTATACGATGTTACGTTTGCTTTTAGAGCCTGTAGCGCTGCGAAAGAGCGGTTTTGAGACTAATACCGAAAACGCTATATTAACCCGATGAAACACCTACGCCCTCTCCTGTTGCTTTGGCTGGTACTTGGCCTCAGCACCGCTTTTGCAGCCCCTGCAGCAGCCCCACGTGTTGTGATTGGTGCCGAGCGCCTGCTCACGAAAGAGTTTTTACCTCTGATAAAAGGCAAACGCATCGGGCTGGTCACCAACCACACCGGCCTGCTGCCCGACGGCCGCCACCTGGTAGACGTGCTGCATACCCGCAAGGACGTGAAGCTGACCACCCTGTTCGGGCCGGAGCACGGCATCCGCGGGGATCAGGATACACATGTCGCCAGCGGCACCGACGCTAAGACCGGGCTGCCGGTGGTATCGCTGTATGGCAAGACGCGCAAGCCAACGGCCGAGATGCTGCAAAACGTGGACGTGCTGATATTCGACATACAGGACATCGGGGCGCGTTTTTATACTTATATCGCTACCATGAACCACGTGCTGGAGGCTGCCGCTGAGCATGGGAAGCCCTATATTATTCTGGACAGGCCCAATGCCATCGGTGCCGTGTATGTGGACGGCCCGATTGGCGGTGAGCCAGGGGAGCCTGTAAGCGGCGTGGGACAACTGCCCGTGGTGCATGGCATGACGGTGGGCGAACTGGCCAGGATGTTTAACGGCGAACGCGCCAGGCGCAAGTTGCCACAGGCAAAACTCACGGTCATCCCGATGCAGCACTACAGCCGCCAGCAGTGGTACGACGACACGCAACTGCCCTGGGTAAAGCCTTCACCCAACATGCTGACGCTCACAACCGCAGCTGTTTACCCGGCCACCTGCCTGCTGGAAGGCACTAATGTTTCCGAAGCCCGTGGCACGCTGCATCCCTTCGAGCGCATTGGCGCCACCTGGATAGACGGACAAAAACTGTCAGCCCAACTCAACAGCTATAACCTGAAGGGTGTGACGTTCCGACCGGTTTCCTTTGTGCCGGATAGCATCGTGGACGGCATCAAAATCTGGCCTCCCAAGTTTATGGGAGAGCAGTGCTCTGGCGCTGAAATGGTGGTAACCGACCGCAATGCCTTTGAGTCGGCAAAGGCCGGGGTCTACATCCTGCACGCCCTGAAAACCCTGTACCCGGAGCAGTTGGAGTGGCGCGAGGGCCGCATGGATAAACTGTGGGGCACGCCTAAAGTACGCGAGCAACTGCAGGCCGGACTTTCGCCGCTGGAAATCGTAAAACAGTGGGACAAGGACCTGGCGCATTTCCGGAAGGTGCGCCAGCAGTACCTGATCTATTGATCTGGCACCGGACCGCGTAGTAAGTAAAAACTGGAAGCCACCTGATGAAGAAACACTTTTTCCTTTCCCTTTTTACCGCGCTTTGCCTTACCGCTGCGCAGGCACAGGAGCAAAACTGGACCTGGGGCGGACCACTGGACCCGGCGCAGGCGGCGTTCGATGTGAAGCATTATACCCTTCGGCTAAGTGTATCGCCTGAGGAACGGAAAATCGGTGGCTCGGTGGATGCTGTGGTGGAACTGGTGGCCCCGACCGATAAAATCAGGCTGAATTTAATTGACGCCTACAAGGTAAGCGGCGTGAAGGTGGATGGCAAAAAAGCAACCTATACCCGAAGCACCGACCTGCTGGATGTGGAGCTGAAGAAAACCTACCAACCCGGCCAGCGCCTGACGGTGACGGTGGACTATGCCGGTACCCCTCCCGAAGCTGTCAATCCGCCCTGGCAGGGTGGCTTCACGTTTACCAAAGACGGCAACGGCAAGCACTGGATCGGGCTTTCTTCACAAAACGAGGGCGCCAAGATTTTTATGCCTTGCAAGGACCACCCTTCTGATGAACCCGATGAGGGCGTGGAGCAGTTTATCTCGGTGCCTGCCCCCTACCAGGTAGCGGCCAACGGACTGCTGGTGTCGGAGAAGAAAAAAGGAAACCAGATCACCTACCACTGGAAGACGGATTACACCATCAACAACTACGGCATCAACTTTACGGTGGGCGATTTTGAAATCACCCGCCGCGATTATATGACTGTGGAAGGCAACACGGTGCCCATGGTCATCTACCTGCTCAAGCAAAATGCGGCCAAGGCACCGGAGCTGATGAATATACTGGAAATCAGCCTGAAGACGCAGGAGAAATACTTTGGCGAGTACCCTTTCCGGAAGGAGAAAGTAGGCATTGTGGAGACGCCTTACCTGGGCATGGAGCACCAGACCATCAACGCCTATGGTAATAAATTCCGCTTCACAAGAGTTGGCGACGCGCCCTATGACCACCTGCTGCACCACGAGCTGGGCCACGAGTGGTGGGGAAACAAAGTGAGCGTAAAAGACTGGGCCGATTTCTGGATACAGGAAGGCCTGACTACCTACGGAGACTGGCTTTTCGTGGAGGAGCATGCCGGTCACGAAGCCTACCTGCGGCACGTCAAGCTGATTGCCAAAAACATCCCCAACCGCAACCCCGTCATCATGCGCGAGAACGATGTGGACTCGGACGAGGCCTACCATGGCGAGATTTACTCCAAGGGAGCCTACATTATGCACTCGCTCCGCTATATGCTCGGCGATGAGGTGTTCTTCCGCACCCTCAAAAAGTTCATCCTGGATCCGGCTTATACCTATGAGAACCAGGTAAAAACCGAAGACTTCCAGGAGTTTTTCACCAAGGAAACCGGCCGCGACATCAAGCCTTTCTTCGATTTATACTTACGCACCACCGAGGTGCCGGAGGTGGTCATAGAGCAAACGTCCGGGAACAGCTATACCATCCGCATCCCCAACATCAATTTTACCCTGCCCATGGAGGTAAGAACCGACTCCGGCACCCAACGCCTGGAGTTAAGTAATAAGCCCGTGGAAGTCACTTCTAAAACTGCCCCTGTTGTAGATGAAAAGGGCTGGTACCTGAAGAATGTGGTGGCGGGGGAAAGTACGTTGTAGAGGCAGGTCCGCCAAGCCGAATATAAACCCCACCCCGGCCCTCCCCTAAAAACAGGGGAGGGAGTTCTGCAGGACCGGGTCCAACCACCCCTAGCCCCTCCTTGTCTAAGGCGGGGAACTCTGTAGTTACTAGTGCCAAAGTATAAGCTTCTTAGTTACTGCCCTACAAAGTATACACCCACCCTAACCCCTCTGAGAAGGGGAATTATACTTACTGCTTTCGCTGTCATCTCGAGTACTCTCTTCGGCTCCCGCCTCGAGAGTACTCGAGATGACAGCAAGGGCAGTGGCTCTTACACTTATTTCCTTCTATTGTCTCTACAAGCGATTAACATCCCCCTACCCCCTTCAAAGGGGGACTTTGGCCGAAGCTCCGTTAGCCGCAGCTATCGACCTTATCCCAGCCTTTGGGTTGAGCGCCTTGTAGATTTCCGGTGCCGCTGTGGCGGCATTGCGACCGAAGGGCAGCAAAGGAAATGTACACCGCGCGATGCCCGAAGGCGAGGCCTCCCGGCCTGGGAGGGCAGAAAATTGGAGGTGAAACAATAGGTAAGTGGGGCTGGAGGATAAGCGGCAGCTAGTAAGGAAAGCCTGTGTCAAGTGGAAGGAAGCAGCGGCTAGGTAAGTATAAGCCGGCAAGTATAATTTACGCGGATTTGGAAATCCGCAGCAGCAGTGGTTCCGGACAAGGATGTCCGAAACAGCGGTATAGCCAAAGTATAAAGCATGGCTTTTCAAGCCAGTCGAGTCAGAGACTCGACATCATTGTAAGACACAAGTCTGAAGACTTGCGCCAGAAAGATTATAAAAACATAGCCAAAGTAAAACTCAAGTTAACGCCAAGTATAAACCCAACCCCTCCTGCTCCCGTTTCGGATGATCTGAAAGTATAAACCATCAATGAAAACAGATTTCGAAAGTATACACACAGCGCAGCAAGCAGACAGTCTGGTAAGAGCGCAGCTGGTGGAATTGCTGGAAGGAGGCTTTGCGCCTAATGTAATTCTGCTGCGGGAATTTGATTACAGAAAAGCGGGGATTATACTTGACGGACTGCACTTCTCAGCCTGGATACTGCTGGGCCACATCCGGGCACGGCAGCAGACGCTCCTGAGCTTTATGAAGCATCCGGAACAAAATGTAGATGTATGGCCGGACGCCCACTGGCCCGAAAACCATACACCGGAAAGCGAGCAGGAATGGCACCAGGCCATCGATTCCTATGCGCAGGAACTGAATGAAATGATCAGCTTGGTTAAAAACCCAGCGACAGATTTGTTTGCCGTGCAGCCAAACGGCAAAACCCTCTCCTGGGCCGCCATGACCACACTGCACCACACCGGCTATCACATCGGTCAGCTGAAAACCATCGGGCGGCAGTTGGGGGTGTGGTAACTACTCCTGGTATAGTGGCTGCTGCGAGGCAATTAGCTCCTGTTTCAACGCTTCGAAATCCTGGTGGGGCGGCTCGGTGCGGTAACTCATGGGCTGCCCTTTGCAAGCCGGGTAGCCCAGCAAACGAATCAGCGGACCGGCAATAATGTCGGCCTGCTCCGCCTGCTTCTCCGTCAGCTGGCCCATCCAGTAGCCCGATTGCCCCTTTTTCAGGTGCTTCGGGTTTTTGCTTTTCATGGTGGCAAAGCTCATGGCGTGCTGCAGATCCGCCCGCTCCTGCTCGCTCAAGGTCACCTCCAGGTAATCGAGCAGGCGGCCCAGCTCCTGCTGAAAGTCCAGCAAAAAGCCCTCGTAAAACGCAATGTGAATGTGGTGCTCCCGGCTGTAGCGCAGGTGGTCGTATACATGCCAAACCCATTCCAGCAGCAGCGCATCGAAGTGCTTCTCCAGGTAGCGTTTCGGGTCGGTTTCCTCCTGCGGGTAATACTTGAGCATGTAATCCGAAGTATAATATTTTGAGGCCGAGATGGCGCGGTCGCGGGGGTCGCGCACAATGTATACTTTCTTATCAAACAGGCTAAACAACTCGCCGCTGCGCTTGCAAACCGGCGAATGTGTCCAGACGTGGTCGGTCTGCGCCACGTAGTCTTTTATACTTTCCACGGGCATCCGGAAGATGCTGCTGATGCGGTAGCTGTACTGCAGGTCGGTGATGTCCAGCACGTCGATGCTGGCCTGGGTGGGGTAGTTGAGTTCCCAGGTTTTGGCGATCTCGTAGATTGGCTGCCGCTGGATAAAACTGGAAGCAGGCTGGCCGCTTCGTTCGAGCACCTGCTGGATGATCTGGTAAAGCCAAAGATTGCCGCACTTCGGGGCTCCGCCCTGCAGTATTTTCATAGTATAAAAGATTTTAAAGCATAGGGTCAGGCTGCTATACGGCTTCAGGCAGCTAATTGCCGTACAAGGTGGCAGAAGTAGCGTTATTTATACTTTGCGCAACCCTTACCCGACGAAAGCTATGAAAAACATCTATCCCTTTAAATCCAAAGTATGCCCCGAACAACGTAGGCAACGCATGCAGCAGGAGCCGCAGCTGGTGTGGCTCACCGGCCTCTCCGGCTCAGGCAAGAGCACGCTGGCGCTGCGCCTGGAGCATCACCTGTTTCACCAGGGCTACAAAGTATACCTGCTCGACGGCGACAACATCCGAAACGGCCTGTGCCGCGACCTGGGCTTTAGCGAGCAGGACAGGAAGGAGAACATCCGCCGGGTGGCCGAGGTGAGCAGGCTCCTGCTGGACGCGGGGATGGTGGTGATTTGCGCCTTCATCTCGCCTTATGCCGAGGAAAGGGAGCTGGCCAGGCAGATTGTAGGGCCTGATAGGTTTACAGAAGTATACATCAGTTGCCCCCTGCAGGTATGCGAGCAGCGCGACACCAAAGGCCTCTACGCCAAAGCACGGGCAGGCCTTATCGCAAACTTCACCGGCATCAGCGCCCCTTACGAAGTACCGCCCCACCCCGACCTGACCATCAGAACCGATAAAGAAAGTATAGACGCCTCGCTGGATAAACTGATTACTTTTGTAGAACCGCAACTGCGGCTGCAGCAGCGCATGAAAGCGGCCATGTAGTACCAGCATCTGCCTGATTCTTCCAGGAGGAGGGGCTGTATCAGCAGCGATAGCAGATCATTGCCAGGCTTATAACGTATACTTTCTCACACCCCTTAAATCAGATTCTTGTGAACGTTACACTAAGTATAACCGATCTGCTGCAGATAGCCCGCGCAGCCGCACTGGAGGCCGGAGCCGTCATCATGCAAGTTTATACTTCCGGTGCGTTCGATGTAAGTATGAAGTTGGATGATTCTCCCCTCACCAAAGCCGACCGCGCCGCGCACGAGGTCATCAGCAGGGATCTGGCTATTTCGGGCCTGCCCATACTTTCAGAGGAAGGGCAGCATCATCCTTATGAGCTGCGGCAGCAATGGGAATGGTACTGGCTCGTGGACCCTCTGGATGGCACGAAGGAATTCTTGAAGCGCAACGGAGAGTTTACCGTCAACATCGCTTTGATGCACCAGAACAAGCCCGTGGCCGGCCTTATTTATGCCCCTGTGCCGGGCAGTTTATACTTTGGCTCGGCAGCAACAGGCGTTTACAAAGAGGAAAACGGAGTGAAAACGCAGTTACTGCCTTTACCCAAACGCTATGCGTTGGAAGAGCTTCTACAGAAGCCGGAGCTGACGATTGTCGCCTCGCGCACCCATTTAAGCCCCAAAACGGAGGAGTTTATACGTCGCTTCCCCGAAGCCAGTACCAGCAGCATGGGCAGCTCGCTTAAGTTTATGCTCTTGGCCGAAGGCAAGGCCGACCTCTACCCCCGCTTCGCCCCTACCATGGAATGGGACACCGCCGCCGCTCACGCCCTGCTGAACGCCCTGAACCGGGGCATCTACCAGGCGGATCTGCAGCAGGAGTTAACCTATAACAAGGAGGATTTATACAACCCGGATTTCATCGCCTTTTAAGCCAGGCTGTAACTTGACCCTAAAGCAGTATCTTTTTAGGCTGATATAATTTCTCATTTTGATACTCAAAGTAGGTTTTAAACCGCAGGATTGGGTGCTCAAGCAGCCTCCAGGACAAAGCGGACAGCAAAATGAGCAGGCAGAAATTCTCGAGTCGCACGAGGTAAAAGATAAATAGCTCGCTACCCAATGGCCAGAAGTAAGCATTAACCCTGCCCAGGAGTTCATAAGAGAAGTAGGGAATCATCAGATGGTACAAATAAAAACCGTAGCTGATTTTGCCGATAAACAGCAAAGAGGAATTTCCTAAGACCTTGCTGAGGACTGGCAACTGCCTGTCTTTATATAATATGATGCCCGCAATCACGCTTAGCGTACAGACAGCTGTGAGTGTCCGGGAAGGCAGAACCAGATAGCTGCTCTGGCCCATAACCCTTGAAATCTGCAAGGCAAAGCAAAGCAGTGCCAGCGCCAGGGAGTACTTGAATAGTTTTGGCAGTAATGATGGCTGGTAAACTCTTACCCAGGCTAGCAGTGCACCCAATCCGAATGCATCAAAGCAGGCAAACGTGAGGATATCGCCGAAGTCCTGGTTTAGCAGGAAAAGCTGGCTGGTAATGCCTATAAGTATAGAAATGACGATAAATGGCAGCAAGTATGGTTTGTTCAGATACAGCATCACCCATGGCCAAACCAGGTAAAACTGCTCCTCCACAGCCAACGACCAAAGATGGGACAGCATGCCATCCCATTGCTGTTGCTCAAAAAAGTATAAGTTGGAAGTATAGGTAAAGAAATAAAGGTAATTATCCCGGATACCCGATTCTGTTAGCGGGCCAAGCAAGTATAAAACTGCAAGGGTGAGGTAGTATATTGGGAAAATGCGCAGGGCTCTTCGGGTAAAGAAATTCCTAAAAACTGTCAGCTTGCTCGTGCCAATGCGTTCGGCTTCGTTTCTGTGTAACAGCAGAATGGTTGTTATTAAAAATCCACTCAGCACAAAGAAAATATCAACACCATTAAAGACGCTTGTGTAGCTATTAAGCCAGTGGCCTTCCGGAAACCAATGCGTAATAATGACGAGCAGCACGGCCATCGCCCGGATGCTGTCAAGTTGCTTGATGTGGTCCATAAGCCGTAATCCAACTATCTGTGTAAAATTTATCTAATTATTTAATATTATAACACAATTTATTTTCATACGCTGATTAGGAAAGATTGGCTGATTTAGTGACGCTTTACTTCAGCAGCACCTGCACCAGATGCTGTCAATTCACTTGAACTTTGCTTGCACATCTCAGATTTGACCGCCTTTTAGCGTGCGCCAAGTATAAATATTGCTTTCCTGCCATACTTCTGCGTAACTTAAACTTCCTTTTGTAGCTAAAAGCGCGTATGGCTGGTAAACGTATAGCCACTCCCGGCTGCAACGAAGTATAAACACCCTCTATGGCAAAGTATAAACCCTTCACAAAGCTCTTTTATCCGCTCGTAGCAGCGGCCATTTTCACCTCCTGCCAGGGCACCGGCCAGCAGGAACAGGAGAATAAAGCCCGGCAGCTAACCTACGATCTGCTGATCCGGAACGCTTCTGTGGTGGATGGCACCGGCTCAGAGCCCTATACCGCCAACATCCTGGTGGGTGCCGACACCATCGCCCTGATTGACAAAGACACGGCCTTTGTGTACAAAGCCCTGAAAACGATTGATGCCACCAGTATGGTGGTCACACCCGGCTTTATCGATACACACGCCCACGGCGATCCGCTGAAAGAGCCGGAATTCAAAAACTTTCTGGCCATGGGCGTTACGACCATCAGCCTCGGCCAGGACGGCTTTAGCCACAACAACAAGGACATGAGCGCCTGGATGGACTCGGTCGATGCCGCCCGGCCCGGCGTGAACATCGCCATGTTTGCCGGCCACAACTCGCTGCGCGTGCTTTCGGGGGCCATGTATGAGAAACAGCCGGCCGAGGAGTATATGAAGGCGATGGAAGACCTGGTGGCCGACGCCATGGACGCCGGCTGCTACGGCCTGACCACCGGTCTGGAGTATAACCCCGGCTACTATGCCACCAGCGAGGAGCTGAACCGGCTGGCCAAAGTGGTTGGCTCCAAAAATGGCCTGGTGATGAGCCACATGCGCAACGAAGACGACTCCCTGGTGGAGGAGTCGATACGTGAGTTGCTAGTACAAGGGCAATACTGTCCGGTGCACGTGTCGCATATTAAGGTAGTGTATGGTAAAGGCAGGGAGCGGGCAAAGCAGGTGCTGCAGGTGCTCGACAGCGCCCGCCAAAGCGGCACCAAGGTCACGGCCGACTTCTACCCTTACACGGCCAGCTTCACCGGCATCGCCATTCTTTTCCCGGATTGGGCCAAGTCACCGCATGATTACAAGGAGGTGCTGAGAACCCGCAAGGAGGAATTGAGGACCTACCTCCGCAACAGGGTGATGCAGCGCAACGGACCGGAGGCCACGCTGATTGGCTCGGGGCGTTATACTGGTAAAAACCTGGCGCAGATTGCCAAGGAGCTTAACAAGCCGTTCGAGGATGTGCTGGTGGACAACATCGGGCCGTACGGTGCCAGCGGGGCCTACTTTATCATGAACGAGGAGTTGCAGGAACAACTGCTGCTGGATCCGTACGTGATGATAGGGTCGGACGGCAGCCCAAGTATGCATCACCCCAGGGGCTATGGCTCCTTCGCCAAAATCATTGAGACCTACGTGAACGGGAAAAAGGTGCTGACGCTGCAGGAGGCGGTGCGCAAAATGACCGGTCTGCCTGCCGAAACCATCGGTTTACAGCAGCGTGGCCTGCTCAAGCCCGGCTACAAAGCCGACATCCTCATCTTTAACCCATCCGAAGTGAAGGAAAACGCCACCTACGAAAAGCCAGCGCAACTGGCCAGCGGCTTCCGGTATGTGCTGATTGGAGGAAAACCAGCCAAGGAAGAAGAGGCCTACGCTGAAACACGGCTGGGAAAGGTGCTTCGGAAAAACAAAGAGTAAGCGGGAGTATAAGTCCTGCTTGCTACTGACAGGCGGGACTTATACTTTTAGTGATACTTTATACTTCTGTTAGGTGCAAGCTCAATTATACATGGAAAATATGGCGAACACTCCTTTCAATGAAGATTTCTGTACAGAATTGGAATTTCATTTGGGGCGTACTTTTAAAAACAGCGACAGAACAGATTTGAAAGGTTTCTGGTGTGATGGGGTATTGTGCGAACCAATAAATGAAGCAGAGTTAAGGAAGACCCATAAAGTGGAAACAAAAGCGTGGATAGGTAGAGACGGACAAGGTGAGTATACAATGACAATCAGGTTCGGGGAAAAAGCATTGAATAATTTGCAAAAAGGATATGAATTGGCCGAAACCATTCCAAGTGAAAACTCTATGAGCTGGATTGACATTGATACCGATAAAAAAACTATCGAAATACGATTAATATAAAATGTTTCTTAAACCACGCCTGCTCCTCTTAAATCACCGGATTGTACAGGCAAGTTGCTGCTTTTGCGCGTATACCTACAGCATCACCAGCAAAAAGCACAGTGGCAAAAAGTGAGGAAAAAGAAGTCAGGCTTATCGTGTTCGACCTGAACGGCACGTTTTACAACAAGAGCTCCAAGGATGAGTTCTATAAGTTTGTCGTTAGCAAGCAGCCGAAGCGCATCCTCTTTGCTTTTGAGATGGCCTACTACAAACTGCTGAAAAAGCTGCACCAGATACGCCAGACCGAGTTTAAGGAGAACTTCTTCAATTACCTCGACGAACTGCCGCCCGAGAAGGTAGAAAAACTGGCCAAAGAGTTCTGGGCCAAGGAGTACCCGGAGAACTTTAACCAGGAACTGAAGGTCTACTTTGAGAAAATGAGAAAGGAAGGCGTGCAGCTTTTCTGTGCCACTGGCGGGCTGGAGCTTTACGTAAAGCCCCTGTTCGACCTTTTTCCGGTAGATGGTTTTGCGGGCACGCAGGTAACGTATGAGGACGGCACCTACAAGGTAATTGGCGAGGCCTGCAAGGAGGAAGAAAAACTACGCCGCATCATAAAGCATTTTAAGGATCAAAAACCTCAAATCGTGGAGGCCTACTCTGATAGCAAAGAGGCAATACTCGACGAGGCTGACAAAGCCTACCTGGTAGATGATGACGGGAAGATTCACCCTTATAAAAAATAGGCTGTCCCAAAAAGTATAAACAACCTGCTCCAGGATTAGACTTTGGGACAGCCACCGGACTAAGCGCCTGTCTCAGCTCCTGCTCGTTTGGGTTGGCATGCTTTTCTGGTTCAGGCAGGTATAGGTATTCCTGATAATCAGGATTCCAGTTGCTCCACGTAACGGCGCAACTCCCCATAAACCAGGGCAAGCTTTTTGGGCGGGAAGTGCGCGTTCAGGCCGCTGGGGTTTGGCAGCACCCAGAGTTTGGTTTGGCCTATCGTTTGTTCCTGCAGCCCGATTTCTGCGGTTGGCTTGCCAAAGGCCACGCGGTAGGCAGATAGGCCCAGCAGCGCCAGTACCTGCGGCTGGTACAAAATCATTTTCTCCACGAGCTCTATCCCCCCTTCTATCAACTCTGTCTTGCTCAGATCAGCAGCATTGGCCGTAGCCCTGCCTACAATGTTAGTAATGCCGTAGCCGAGCTGCAGCAAATCCTCCTCCTGGTGCGGCTGGTACTTCTCGGGTGTGAAGCCGGCTGCATAAAGCGTGGGCCAGAAGCGGTTGCCGGGTCGGGCAAAGTGATGGCCCTTCAGGGCCGTGTATAAACCCGGGTTGATACCGCAAAATATTACTTTAAGGCCTGGCACGATGATATCAGGAACGTTTTTTCCGGAGGCGGCGGCCAGTTCTTCTTTGGTGGGACTTTTAGTTGACAACATACTTCCCTTTTACTCCGGCCTTCAGGCAACGGTTATGCTTTTCACCACTATTTACCTGATGTCCAGGCATTAAACCATACTTTAATCCACAGCAATGGCCGCTACTAGGGGTAAGTCGCCAACTGCCTGTAGCCAAAGTATAAAACACAGTAGAAAAAAGCGGCATCTACTGGCCCTCCAACTTTTAACAGGCCCGCTAAGTATGGGAGATAACTAGCTTTTGCATCCACCGCCTATAAACTTCTGAAAATGATGGTCACGTATAACTACACAGGCAAAACAGTTCTTATAACGGGCGGCAGCTCCGGTATCGGGTTAGCCGCCGCCAAAGCCTTTCACGCAGCCGGTGCACAGGTAATCATTATGGCAAGAGCACCGGAAAAGGCAGCTGCAGCCTTCCCTGGCACCGAGGGCGTAACCTTTCTTGCTGCGGACCTGAACGCCCCCGCCTCCATCAGCAGCGCCTTCGAACAGGTGACAGAAAATTTCAGAACAATTGATGTAGCCATAAACAGCGCCGCGGCAGACACGGGAGTAGGAAAACCTGTCCAGGAGTTCACGGAGGAAGAGTATGATTACACGTTCGGCGTCAACCTGAAGGGGCTGTGGTTATGCATGAAGCACCAGATCCGGCTAATGCTCCCCAATATCTCTTCCAGGTGCAGCATCCTCAATGTCTCTTCTGTCAATGGGCTTGGCGGCGTGGAGTACGGGGCTTTGTATGCTGCCTCCAAAGCCGGTGTGCTGGCCCTGACTAAATCTGCCGCGCTGGAGCTGGCCACCTCCCACATCCGCGTAAACGCCGTAGTACCGGGTGCTTTCGATACGCCGCTGCTGAGGAAGGCAATGCTGGGGCAATGCGGTGGGGATGAGAGCAGGCTGCAGGAGGTTCGGGAGAAGTATGAGCAGTTTATACCTGAAAACCGTATCGGCGACCCCGCCGAGGTAGCGTCCCTGATGCTTTGGCTCGCTTCCGGGGAGGCTGATTATGTGGTAGGCCAATCTTTTGTGATAGATGGAGGTATGAGCACCAGGTTCAGGTAATCCGGCAAGTATAAAAAATCCCCGGCAACCGAAGCGGCCGGGGATTTATACGTTGAAAGTATACTTTATACTTGCCTATACTTCTATACTTGCTTAATAGATAGTCGGATAGGTTTTTGAGTCGGCTTCGTGCAAAATCTCATACACCGCCTCGAACACATCCTCTGTGTTTGGCTTGGAGAAATAATCGCCATCTGAGCCGTACGGCGGACGGTGGGCATGCGCCGACAGGCATTGCGGCTTAGAATCCAGCCATCTCCAGGCGCCCTGCTCATCCACTACCTGCTGCATCATAAAGGCTGTAGCGCCGCCCGGCACGTCCTCATCGGCAAACAGCACACGGTTGGTTTTACGGATCGAGTCCGTGATCATGTGGTCCACGTCGAAAGGCAGGAGCGTCTGCACATCGATTACCTCGGCCGAGATACCAAACTCCTCCAGCTGGCGGGCCGCTTCCATCACAATGCGGCACATAGAGCCATAGGTAACGATCGTGATATCGGTTCCCTCTCTGAGAATCTCCGGCTTGCCAAGCGGCACGGTGAACTCGCCAATGTTATTCGGGATGCGCTCTTTCAGGCGGTAGCCGTTCAGACACTCAATCACCAGCGCCGGCTCGTCGGACTTGAGCAGGGTGTTATAAAAGCCTGCTGCCTGCGTCATGTTGCGCGGCACCAGCACGTGCATGCCCCGGATGCTATGCAGGATCATACCAATCGGAGAGCCCGAGTGCCAGATACCCTCCAGGCGGTGGCCACGGGTGCGCACAATCAGGGGAGCCTTTTGGCCGCCCTTGGTGCGGTACTGCAAGCAAGCCACGTCGTCAGACAGGATCTGGATAGCATAGAGCAGGTAATCCAGGTATTGGATTTCGGTGATTGGGCGCAGGCCGCGCAGGGCGGCACCTATCCCCTGCCCCACTATCGTGCACTCCCGGATACCGGTATCGGTTACGCGCAGCTCGCCATGCTTCTCCTGCAGGCCGGCAAAGGCCTGGTTCACGTCGCCGATAAAGCCTACGTCCTCGCCAATGGCGAACACACGTGGGTCGCGGGAAAGGATAGCGTCGAAGCAGGCCTGCAGCACCTCGCGGCCGTCCACCACCGGCGAGTTCTCGTCAAACTCCGGCTTTACCTCCTCTACCAGCAGCGCCGACTCTTCGGATTGGCTATACAGGTAGGAGTTATAGCGCTCGGCGTTCTCGCCCTGCACCTGCTCCAGCCACTCCACCAGCTCTCGCTTGGCCTGGTTGCGCTCATCGCGCACATAGCGCAGGGCCTTGCGCACCGCTCTAACTGCGTCACTGCGAATCGGATTCAGCGTCTTGCGAAGCTCCTCGGTAATCGTGGCAATTTGCGTGATGTGCTCACTGGCATTAGCCAGTCCATCCAGCAGGCGCAGCGCCTCGTCATGGTCTTTCTGAATGTCGTTGGCATAGTCGTTCCAGGCATCGCTGCGAGCCACTTTCACGGCATCCTTTGCCTCTGCCTCTATCTGGGCCAACTGCTCCTCAGTGGCGATTTCGTTCTCCAGTATCCACTCGCGCATCTTCTTGATGCAGTCATACTCGGCTTCCCAGTCCAGGCGCTCCTTCGACTTATAACGCTCATGCGATCCAGAGGTAGAGTGGCCCTGCGGCTGCGTCATTTCCTCTACATGCACCAGCACCGGCACATGCTGCTCGCGGCACACGCGCACGGCGGCCTCATAGGTCTCGCAAAGGGCGAGGTAATCCCAACCCTTCACCTTAAATATCTCGTAGCCCTGCTCCCCCTCGGCGTTGCGCTGGAAACCGGCCAGAATCTCGGATATACTTCCTTTGGTGGTCTGGTACTCGGCAGGCACCGAAATGCCATAGCCATCGTCCCAAACAGACACCAGCATCGGCACTTGCAACACACCAGCCGCGTTTACGGCCTCAAAGAACATCCCCTCGGAGGTGGAGGCGTTGCCGATGGTGCCAAAGGCTACTTCGTTGCCATTCACCGAAAAGTTCGTCATGCCCTGCAGGGCCGGGTTCTGGCGGTAAAGCTTGGAGGCATAGGCCAGGCCCAAAAGGCGCGGCATCTGGGCAGCCGTAGGCGAAATATCAGCGCTTGAGTTCTTCTGCTCCATCAGGTTTTTCCAGTTGCCCTCATCGTCGAGCGAGCGGGTGCCGAAGTGGCCGTTCATGGCGCGGCCAGCGGTAGAGGGCTCTGCCTCCACATCGGTGTGGGCGTAAAGCTGGGCAAAGTACTGCTGCAGCGTCAGCTCGCCGATGGCGAACATGAAGGTCTGGTCGCGGTAGTAGCCGGATCGGAAGTCGCCGTTGCGGAAGAACTTAGCCATAGCCAGTTGGGCCAATTCTTTGCCATCCCCGAAAATGCCGAATTTGGCCTTGCCCATGAACACCTCCTTGCGGCCGGTAAGGCTGGCCTGGCGGCTTTCCCAGGCGATGCGGTAATCGTTTAATATTTCTTCGGAAGTTAGTCTCTGTATGACAGATACTTCAGTGGTTTGCATGTGATATCGTTTAAACCAATGGTCTTTTTCTATTCAAAAGTACATAAGATTCCCCTAAATTCAAATTTGGCAATGCTTTGGCGGCCCTTACAAAGTGCCGTCGCTGTGTTTGAAAAAAGATTCTCGTATATTTGTTTTGCACTAAAAATCTCCGAATTTAGGTGCAGTAATGCCGTTCCCTTATTTACATATGACTAGTAAGCTATTTCTATTAACGCTGTTGTGTTTTATATTTGCGGGCTATACAGCTAAGGCACAAGGGAAACTGGTTTTTGAAAAGGAAACCCATGACTTCGGCACCATAGCTGAGGGCACGCAGGCCTCCTATGTTTTCAAGGTGAAAAACGAGGGAACCGAGCCGGTGGTTATACCCAGTGTGCAGGCTTCCTGCGGCTGTACCACCCCCTCCTGGACTAAAGTGCCTATATTGCCGGGAGAATTTGGCACGATTACAGCTGTTTATAATTCAACAGGCCGGCCGGGCCCGTTCTACAAGAGCATAACGGTGTTATCGAACAATTCTGAGAAGCCGCAGCATGTTTTGTACATAAAAGGCGAGGTTGGTCCGAAAGATTTAATTTCGGCGATCACACCGGAACAAAAGGCACTTTCGCCGCGTTTGGCAGTCGGAGGCACCAGTCACAGCTTCGGAAACCTTGAAAAAGGACAAAAACCTGTAGCTAAATTCCTGATTCGGAACACGGGCCGCAAGCCCCTTGTGATACAAGGTGTGAAGAGTACCTGCAACTGCGTGCAGTACCGCAGTTCCAAGCCAGAAATTAAACCCGGCGAGGTGGCAACTTTGGAACTAAGGTACGCTCCGGTGATGTTAGGGGAGCAAAACGAGGTAGTAACCGTTCTTTCAAATGATTTGATTATGCCTAACCTCAGGCTGACGCTGAAGGCAAACGTGGTGGAAGCGAAAGAGGCAAAGGCATCTAAAGATATGATAAGGGAAGGCAAATAGCCGACACCTTTCAGATAGTTTTTTTCATAGTTTTATTTTGTACTAATGGCAGTGATTTTATCGCTGCCTTTTTTCATTTATAGCCCTTCCTAAACCGCACTGGAAAGCTGCTTAAATTGTATACTTTGAGCACATTTACCTGCTCTTCCTCAAGCGGTTATACTACATTCGGCAAGAACTATTTTATTTCAGCAAACTAATGGTATCTTTGCGCATCTAAATTCAAAAAACCTGTCAAATTAAACTGATTGCGATATGATAATCGGCGTTCCGAAGGAAATCAAGAATAATGAGAACCGCGTGGGCGTAACACCTGCCGGCGTAACTGAACTGGTGCGCAATGGCCACACCGTATATGTACAGGCTACTGCCGGCGAAGGCAGCGGCTTTGTGGATGCTGAGTACGAAGCAGCCGGTGCCACCATCCTTCCCAGCATTGAGGAAGTGTACGGTATCGCCGACATGATCGTGAAAGTAAAAGAGCCTATTGAGTCAGAGTATAACCTGGTAAAGGATAACCAACTGCTGTTCACCTACTTCCACTTTGCCTCCCATGAGCCGCTAACCACAGCCATGATTGAGCGCAACGCAGTGTGCCTTGCCTACGAAACCGTAGAGCGTGCTGACCGCAGCCTGCCGTTGCTGGTGCCGATGTCGGAGGTGGCTGGCCGTATGGCGGTGCAGCAAGGTGCCAAGTACCTGGAGAAGCCGCTGAAAGGACGTGGCATTCTGCTGGGTGGCGTACCGGGCGTTCGCCCTGCCAAAGTGCTGATCCTGGGTGGTGGCGTGGTGGGTACCAACGCAGCCAAGATTGCTGCCGGTATGGGCGCCGACGTAACCATTATGGACACAAACCTGGCCCGTCTCCGTTACCTGGACGATATCATGCCAGCCAACGTGAACACGCTCATGTCTAATGAGTATAATGTTCGCCAGTTGCTGCCAACGCACGACCTGATTATCGGGGCCGTGCTGATACCTGGTGCCAAGGCACCTCGCCTTATCACCAGAGACATGCTGAAGGATATGCGTCCGGGCACAGTGCTGGTTGACGTAGCCGTTGACCAGGGTGGCTGTATCGAAACCTGCAAGCCGACGACGCACGAGAACCCAACCTTCATCATCGACGACGTGGTGCACTACTGCGTGGCGAACATGCCGGGCGCGGTGCCTTATACTTCTACTCAGGCCCTTACCAACGCCACCATGCCGTATGTGCTGATGGTAGCCAACAAAGGCTGGAAGCAGGCTTGCGCCGATAACGCCGAGCTGAAGAAAGGCCTGAACGTGGTAAACGGCAAAGTGGTTTATGCTGGCGTGGCCGAGGCATTCAACCTGCCATACACTCCAGTGGAAGAAGTGCTGTAATAAGACAATACAAGTATAAGTGGGCGCCTTTTTGACTTTGTCAGGAAGGCGCTCTTATTTTTGTGCCACCGGGGAGTGTTAAATTGCGCTCCCCCGGCCTAAAGCCTGACCTGCCCCTGGCGGCAGGCTATACTTTAACACGAAAGAACCGCGATGTTCGACACGGCTTTTAAACTGATGCTGCGCCGCCTGGGCCTTTTGCTGGTGCTCTACACGCTGCTGCGTCTGCTCTTTTATATTTTCAATCCGGCAGAGTTTGCGGGTGCCGATGCAGGTAAGCTGCTGTTTGCCTTTGCCCACGGCCTGCGCTTCGATGTGGCGGCTATACTTATCACCAACGCAGTTTTTATACTGCTGTCGCTATTCCCGGTAGGTAACACGCTGCACCCTACGTACCAGCGGGTGCTGAAATGGGTATTTATACTTTGCAACGCCCCCTTTATAGCCCTTGCCATCGTGGATGTGGAGTTCTTCAAGTTCATAGGCCGCCGCACCAGCAACGAGCTTTTTTCCATCACCGGTGACATTACCAGCCAGTTAATTCAGTTGATGGGCTATTATTGGTACCTCACGCTGGGCTTTGTGCTGCTGGTACTTGGCCTGGCCAGGGCCTTCCCGAAGGCTCCTGCCCTGCCCTCGCCTGCTCCCAACGTATGGCTGCGTGGCCTGAGGCTGGTGCTGGTGGCGGGATTTGTGGTGCTTGGCATCCGGGGAGGCTTGCAGTTGAAGCCGCTCCGCCCCAGCCACGCTTTCATCGTGGAGCCGGCTGCCCTGGGCCACCTGACGCTCAACAGTCCCTTCACCTTCATCAAAGGCATCGGGCAAACCAGCCTGGAGCAGAAAAACTACTTCGAAACCGAGCAGAAGCTACTGCAAGCACTACAGTTTGACCCGCAAAATTATAACCAGGCCCAAGGTACTGCAGAAAAGCAGAATGTGGTGATTATCATCCTGGAGAGCTTTGCCGCCGAGTATGTGGGCGCGCTGAACAACGGCCAGGGCTATACGCCTTTCCTGGACTCGCTGGCCACGCAGGGGGTGCTCTTTCGGGATGCTTTTGCCAACGGCCGGAAATCCATCGAGTCGCTGCCCTCTATACTTGCCGGGATGCCCTCCCTGATGCCGGAGCCATTCATCACCTCCCCTTACCAAGCCAACGAAATCTACGGATTAGGTACTATTCTGCAGCAGGAGGGCTACCACACAGCCATGTTCCATGGGGCGGCCAACGGCTCGATGGGCTTCAACAATTTTGCTATCCGGGCGGGAATGCAGGAATACTATGGCTTGGATGAATACCCTTCCAGCCTGCGCAAGCAGGACTTCGACGGGCAATGGGGCATCTTTGACGAGCCCTACCTGCAGTATGTTTCGCGGGAGCTGACAGGCTTTCAGCAGCCGTTTATGGCTACACTGTTCACGCTGAGTTCGCACCAGCCTTATACCATCCCGGACAAGTATAAAGGCCGCTTCCCGAAAGGCGAGCTGGAGATACACGAGTCCATCGGTTACGCCGACCATGCGCTCCGGCAGTTCTTTAAGTCCGCCGCCCGGCAGCCCTGGTACGCTAACACCCTGTTTATACTTACCGCCGACCATACCCAGAAAAGTATAAACCCAGCCTATCAGAACGAGTTGGGCAACTTCCGGGTACCGCTGCTGTTGTTTCATTCTAACAAGAGTCTGGAAAGTATAGATGCTGGCAGAGTGGCGCAGCACGCCGACATTCCGGCCACGGTGGTTGATTTCCTGCAGGTTAAAACCGACAAGCTGCTGCCGTTCAGCAAATCCCTGCTCGACACGGCATCTACAGGCAATGCTATACTTTACAACGGCTCCTCTTACCTGCTCGTGCAACCAGAGGTAGTAACGATGCTTAGCCAGGACGATGCCCTGCAGTTCTATACTTTCCCTGATTTGGCACCTGCCTCCCCTGCCCTTCAGTCCGGGCAGTTGCTGAAGGCGCAAGTGCAGTATTTCCGAAACGGCCTGGTAAACAATCGGCTATACTTTTGGAAGGAGGAAATTTAGTTTTGAATGAGTGAATGAGTGAATAGGTGTGTGTTAAAACCCTGCACTCGCTCGCGTCCCGCGAGTGTGCGTTATTTTGGGGCCTCTGGCCACTATTTATACTATTATTGGATAACTCTATGATCTGGATATCGCTTTGCTCCGATTTGTCTGCCGCGAGCGTCCTCGCTCATGACAAGCTATTATTAGTGTTGGAGCTCTGGCCTATTTAGTACCTTATAGTACAGAAAGTATAGTATAGCGAGCGGCCAGAGGCCCCAAAATAACGCACACTCGCGGGACGCGAGCGAGATTAAGCCATTCACTCATCCACTCAATCACTCATTCAACATTGTACCTCGGTACCTCCTGCAGCGGCTCAAACGTGCGGGTTTCGAAGTTTACCTGCCAGCAGTAGTGCTGCAGGCCGTTGGAGATAACGACATACCTGGCGCGTAAGGTTTGGTTGTAGGTAGACACCTGCTTGATAACATCCTGCGTAATAGGTACATGAACGGCTTTGCACTCGAGCAACAGGTGGGGCTGGCCCTCCTGGTTGTAAACGCATAGGTCGGTACGCTTCTGCAGCTTGTTGTAGCGGGTGCCGCGCTCTATGCTGATCAGGCTTTTGGGGTAGCCGAGCGTGTTGATGAGGTAATGCACAAAATGCTGGCGCACCCATTCCTCCGGGGTCAGCACTACGTTTTTGCGGCGAAGTATATCAAAAATCAGATAATTAGAACCTGATTTCGTAACTTTGTAGTCAAAGGGAGGTAAATTGAGGGCATCCATACTGCAATTTAACCTTTTTCCTGCTACCTCCGCCCCAGTAGCCGCTGCTGCCAAGGCGGTTTTTTTGTACCTAACTAATCAGTAAAACCCATGAAAAGCAAAGAGGAAATAGTAAGCGACTGGCTGCCACGCTACACCGGTGTGCCCCTCGACGAGTTTGGGGAGTATATTCTGCTCACCAACTTTATAAACTACGTGCGCATGTTCGCCGACCGTTTCGGCGTGGAGATAAAGGGGCTCGACAAGCCCATGCAAACGGCCACGGCCAACAACATCACCATCATCAACTTTGGCATGGGCAGTGCCATGGCGGCTACCGTGATGGACCTGCTCTCGGCCATTAAGCCTAAAGCGGCCCTATTCCTGGGCAAGTGCGGCGGCCTGAAAAAGAAAACGCAGATTGGCGACCTTATACTTCCGATTGCAGCCATCCGCGGCGAGGGTACCTCCGACGATTACCTGCCACCGGAAATCCCGGCCCTGCCCTCGTTCCGCCTGCAGCGCGCCGTTTCCTCCATGATCAAGAAGCACGAGATGGACTACTGGACCGGCACGGTGTATACTACCAACCGCCGCGTGTGGGAGCACGACGACGACTTTAAGGATTACCTGCGCCAGATCCGCGCCATGGGCATCGACATGGAAACGGCCACTATCTTTACCGTAGGCTTTATCAACGAGATCCCGCACGGTGCCCTGCTGCTGGTGTCTGATAACCCGATGATTCCGGAGGGCGTGAAGACCTCAGAAAGTGACAAACTTGTGACAACCAACTACGTGGAGAAACACCTGAGCATCGGCATCGACTCGTTGCTGGAGCTTATCAACTCCGGAGAATCCGTAAAACATATGCGTTTCGAGTAAACCAACACTATGACCAGAACCTTACGCACCCTTGCCGCCGCCCTCCTGCTGGGTGGCACTCTGTTAGGCAGCTGCACCAGCTCTAACTCAGGCTCCGAAACAGCCGACCTGATCGTCTACAACGGAAACGTGTACACGGTTAATGACAACTTCGATAAGGCAGAGGCCTTCGCCGTGAAAGACGGAAAGATTGTGGCCGTTGGCACTTCGGAGGAGATCCGCGGCAAGTACAAAGCCGCCGAGGAACTGGACGCTGAAGGTAAAACCATCTACCCCGGCTTTATCGACGCCCACGCCCACTTCTACCGCTACGGCTTATCGTTGCAGTCGGCTGACCTGGTGGATACGGAGTCGTTTAAGGAAGTGGTGCAAAAGGTGGCGGATCACCGCCAGAAGTACCCCGAGGCTGACTGGATTACCGGCCGTGGCTGGGACCAGAATGACTGGCCTGTGAAGGAGTTCCCGACCAAGGACACGCTGGACCTGCTCTTCCCCGACACGCCGGTGCTGCTGACGCGCATCGACGGGCACGCGGCGCTGGCAAACCAAAAAGCCCTGGAACTGGCGGGTGTAACGCCGCAAACCAAACTGGTAGGTGGCCTGGTGGAAGTGGAGAACGGCAAGATGACGGGTATACTGGTTGATAATGCCATCGATTTGGTGTCCTCTAAAATCCCGGCACCGACAGAAGAGGAAAACCGCGAGGCGCTGAAAATAGCGGAGGCGAACACCTTTGCCTTTGGCCTGACGACAGTGGATGACGCGGGAATCGACAAAGCCACTGTGGATTTAATAGACGACATGCACCGGAAGGGCGAGCTGCAGATGCGCGTATACGCCATGCTGAACCCTACCCAAGGCAACCAGGACCACTACTTTAAGAACGGACCCCACAAAACCGACCGGCTGAATGTGCGCTCTTTCAAGATATACTCTGATGGCGCACTGGGGTCAAGAGGCGCCTGCCTGCTGGAGCCCTACCACGACAAGCACGGCCAGTACGGCTTTTTGCTGGCATCGGAGCAGGAGTTCCGCGATATCGCTGCCAAGCTGAATGAGCACGGCTTCCAGATGAACACCCACGCTATCGGCGACTCGGCCAACCGCCTATTGCTGGACATTTACGGGGAGGTGCTGGGAGGCGAAAACGACAAGCGCTGGCGCATCGAGCACGCCCAAATCATCAACCCTGCCGACATGGCCAAGTTTGGCAAGTATAACATCATCCCGTCGGTGCAGCCTACACATGCCACCTCCGATATGTACTGGGCCGGCGACAGGCTGGGCAAGGAGCGCGTAAAGCACGCCTATCCGTTTAAAGAGCTGATGGAGCAGAACGGCTACATCCCGCTTGGCACCGACTTCCCGGTTGAAAGTATAAATCCGTTTTATACTTTCCACTCGGCCGTGGCGCGGCAGGATGCGAAAAACTGGCCCGAGGGAGGTTTCCAGATGGAGAACGCCATGAGCCGGGAAGATGCGCTGCGCGGCATGACCATCTGGGCTGCTAAGTCTAACTTCGAGGAGAACGAGAAAGGAAGTATAGAGCCAGGCAAGTTTGCTGATTTTATACTTTTGGACCGCGACCTGATGACCGTAGCGCCGGAGCAGATGCGCGAAGCCCAGGTACTACGCACCTACCTCGATGGCAAGCTGGTGTACAAGAAATAAGAGTTGGAGAGTTTAGGAGTTTGAGAGTTTAGGAGGTAAGAATGCTCTCTCGTTAGAAACAGAAAGTCCGCTGAGGTTTATACTTCAGCGGACTTTTCATTTAGGGTAAGTATGGAGGCTCTGTTTGATTAAAGTATAAAACTCCCGTTGCAATTAAGTGCTTTGGTGAAGCTGTAAACATGCCGCTCCTCTCAGGAGGAGAATTTCTTCACCTATACTCTGAGTCCCCTCCTCTGGACTAACCAAAACGCGAGTTTTGAGTTAGCGAGCGTAGCTCTAAGGGGTGGGTTCATCGCAATTGAGGTTACAAAGTATAAAGTATAGCTCAAGCACAGGTCAACAATGAATGCAAGGCATTTTATACTTCCAATGTCTTTGTCCTTTGTCAAATAGTCTTTTGTCTAATCACTAAAAGTATAACTACTTGCCGCCAAGGGCGTGGGCACTTTCCGGCTGCGCCTCCAGCACCCGCTTGCTCCGCATCATCAGCAGGAACAGCAGCCCCAGGGCAAAGAACGTAATCAGGGCCATGATGCTGTTGCGCATAGAGCCTGTTATCTGTGCAATCATACCGTAGGCGAAGGTGCCCAGCACAATGGAGATTTTCTCGGTCACGTCATAAAAACTAAAGTAGGAGGCGTGGTCTTTTGTCGTGGCCGGAATCAGCTTGGAGTAGGTAGAGCGCGACAGCGACTGTATGCCGCCCATCACAGATCCCACCACAGCCGCCAGCGCATAAAACTGCAGCTGCCCGTGCGTAAAGTATGCCCCGATGCAGATGCCTATCCAAACCAGCACCGCCACAATCAGCGCCCGCACGTTTCCATACTTTTCGGAGAGCCTGGCAAAGGCATACGCACCGGCGATGGCCACCAGTTGTATGATAAGAATGGTGATGATGAGCACATCGCTTGGCAGGCGCAGCTCCACCTCCCCGAAGATGGCAGCCAGGTACATCACCGTCTGCACGCCCATGTTGTAGAAGAAGTAAGCCAGCAGGAAACGTTTGAGCAGCGGCAGGCCTTTTACCTGGTCCAGCACTTTCTTGAGCTCCTTAAAGCCATTCAGTATCCAGCTGCCCTGCGGTTTGCGGTTGTACACGTTTCCGGGCAGGTGGTAAAACGTATACTGCGCAAAGCCCAGCCACCAGATGCCTGTGCTCAGAAAGGCAATGCGGGGCGGCAGCGAGGTATTATCCGCGGCGATGCCAAACCAACTGGGTTTCATGATCATCGCCAGGTTAAAAACCAGCAGGATCACGCTGCCAATATAGCCCATCGAAAAGCCCCTGGCGCTCAGGCGGTCGTATTGGTCCTCGGTGGCAATCTCAGGCAGATACGCGTTGTAGAACACAATGCTGCCGCTAAAGCCGATGGTAGCCAGCACGAAAAGTATAACCGACAGGTTAAACGTTTCGGCAGTGAAAAAGTATAAACCCGCGCAGGAAAGCGACCCCAGGTAACAGAACAGCTGCAGGAACAGCTTTTTGCGCCCGCTGTAGTCGGCAATGGCCGTCAGAAACGGGCTCATGAACGCGATAATTAGGAAAGCGGCCGAAATGGCGTACGTAAACAGCACCGAGCTATCCAGTTCAAACCCCAGGAAGTTTACCACGGAACTGCCGTCCGGTTTTCTGGCTACCGCGCTGAAGTAAATCGGGAAAATGGTGGAGGTGATAACAAGCGAGTAAACCGAGTTGGCCCAGTCATAGAAACACCAGGCCCTGGTAACGGTGGGGTTGTTCTTTTCCATGTCGAAAAGTAGTAAAAATAACGCAGCCAGCCACCACTACAGCAGCTGCTCGCGCCGTTTTAGTAATTGCACCGCCAGTTCCCAGAGGTGCTCGTAAGGCACGATTTCTACCTCCGTGAAGGCATCTCCGGGAAGTGGCGTTGCCTTTAGTTTTTCGAGCAGTTCTTTTCCTTGCACACGTGCATCGATGCTGCTTTTAGTAAGCACCAGCAGCAATAAGCGCAGAAAAAGACGGGGCCGTTCAGCCTTCTCCCCTTTCAGGTGCTTGCTCGTATACTTTCGCACGCGCTCTGCATGCAGGGCGAGGTCCTCTACATGCGGGGCGGCCAGCTTCTCCAGCACATCCAGCACCAGCAAAGCCAGGTTGAAGCCAACTTTATCGTTCGGCAGGATGAGCAGCCTGGTCGTGATCCCGGTGGATAAAGCTTGTAATTGCTCCTCGCGTACCTGCTCCACTACAAAGGCAAAATAGCGCCTGTACAGCTCCCAGCGCTCAATACTGCTGTCCCCGAGTTTTCTCAAGTGCTCGCCTTCTATCACCTCCTTCAGCAAGTTCTCAGCCAGCTTGTACTGTTTGCTGTGCATGGCGAGCAGCACATAGTTCTCCATAAAAGCAAACCAGTTGGCGGAGTATTTTCCAAAAAGCTTGATGTTCTCGGCTGCTAACCTGAGGCCTTTTTCATACTGCCTGCTTTGCAAAAGGGCGTAAATAACGATATAGGAATTGAATTTCCGGTTATACCAGCTCGTACTTACCTTTTTTGCCTCAACCAATGCCTCTGCCTGAGCTATAGACTCCACTATTTTGGAATACTCCCCTAATTGCTCAAGATAAGCTGTATTCAGCACATGCCACCTAGAGAAAACCCTGGAAGAACCTGATTTTTCCCATAGCTCCCACAGTCTTGCAAGTGCGCCAGGAAATAATTCTAGCATTTTGGATTTCTCCGCTGTATACCCTTTCAGGATCGCCATCATCTCATCATAAAGAAATTGGGCGTCACGTTCCTGGGCTTGAACGCTGTATAAACCCATCAGATCCTCATTATACTTGGCAAGGTCTTTACGCTTTGCCAAATCTTGGTAAATAGCCTTTATTCCCTCCAAAGCCCTTATGTGCATCTCCGTATTGTCATGTTCTGCGGCAATCTGGGCAACTTGTTCTAAAAGCTTAGTTGCAAGCTTCAACTCAGAATGCAACATCAACGCCTGTGCCTGCGTGAGGAGGGAGAGACAAGCGTAAGTTGACTCATTTGCACTCTTCAGGTTATCAACCGATTGGTAGAGAAAGTATAGGTGGTTATATAATTTTTTCCGGAACCGATACTTTAGCGTTCGGTATGTTCCGGTAAGTTTCTCACTTCCATATATCTCCTTTGCCACCGCCTCATCAGAGTAAGTGTTGTTATTTTTTAACAGATGAAAAAGCTTGGACTCAAGGGTACTATCCTCCTGTATGTTTATTAAGGGAGAAGTGGCAGGAGTATTCTCGTCAATGATCCTGATTAGCCTCTGTAGTTCCTTCATTATGATTGAAATGTCCTACTTGTAATGCGTTTGCAGTGTATCCAGAATATGTTCCCAAAGGTGTTCATACGGAACAATCTCGATTTCGGCATAGGCGTCGCCAGGTATAGGGGTCTCGATAAGTTTCTGATACAACTTGTGGCCTTTCTTCCTACACGATTCCACATCATAATCTTCTGTAACAATCAGGATCAGCAACTTCAAAAATATCTTGCTCCGAAGGCTGAATGTATCTTTTAAGTGGGTGAGAATGTATTTTTTGAGACTCTCGATTCGATATAGCAAGGCTTCTGTGTCTCTTTTCTGAAGGTAGTAGACAAACTGAAGTATAAGTATAGCCACGTTAAAACCTTGCTTGTCTTTACTGTACTCCGGCAATGAGAGCAAAAACGGGTTAATCAGGTTAGATGAAGCTGCGTTAGACTGGTTTAGCATCACATAGTAAGCCTGGTATATTCTCCATCTCTCTTTCGCTGCTACAGAAAGTTTATCCATCAAACTGTTACTGAATACCTGGTGCAGTGTAACCTCCGCCAAATCATAGTTCTTGCTATGGGTAGCCAGTAAGAAGAAGTTTTCCTGGAATGAGAACCAGTTAATACTCTTCTCATCAAAAAACTTAACAAACTCCTTTGCATACCTCAGGCCGGCAGTATACTTCTTTAGCCTGAGGTGCGCGTACACCAGAATAAACTTGTTGTACAGGCTGTCAAATCTGTGCTGGTTAACAGCTCCCTCCGCTATTAGCCTTTCCGATTCAAAGGTGAGCTGAAGTATCCTGTCGAAGTCGCCGATTAACTCAAAGTATAGCATGGAAAGCTTGTAGTAAGAGTTAAATGCCTCATAAGTACCTGCTCTTTCCCATAATTTTTTTACGGCTTCTACTTTCGCATTCAGGCTGGCAACTATGTTCTTCCTGCTCTTAACACTCTTGAAAACAGATACTCTTACAGATTGGTAAATACTTTGAGCTTCCCTCTCAGCGAGCTTTTTGTATAAAAAATCATTATAAAGCTCCAGATGCCTATCGTACGCCTTCTGCTTTCCGGTAAAAGAAAGTGCTGCTAAAATAATTTCATAGGCAAGAACCTTCTGGTTTGTAAAAGAGTATTCATCTGACACAGCTATGACTTTATTAGCCAGCTCGGCTGCCAGAATAAACTTATGGTTACGGAATAAAACATTCGCTTTTAATAAGACCTGCTGGCAGAATTGCTCCTTTCTGTATACTAAATTTGTTTCAGTGTCTTCATACTCATATAAAAGTAATAGATCGTATAATTTGCTTTTAACTCTGTGCTTAAGCATTTTGTACCTGAAGTCGTCAGGAGAGGTATTGTAGAGTTCCTGAGCTAGTGCTGCATCGCTTGCATGTACCCCATTGGCTATGAGGTGTATAAATCTATACTCTTTGCTTTCTTTTCGCCCCTTTTTAAAGAGACTTTCCTTGTTGTAACCCGTCTTTAGAACGTCAACTAACTGTACAAGCTCTTCCAAACCCTAAAATTTATCTATATAGTTATAGTTACTTTAAAATCGTATATTGACTTTACAAATAAAGTAATGCAAAGCTAATTTTCCAGACTAATATAGCTTATTTTGAATGCTTAAGTTACTTTTTTGCTTTTTTTAACTTTTAGTACTTACAGCAAATAATTAGCTATAAGCACTTAGGATATTCAAAAAAGTGTAAAATATAATTATTTAATAATCAGATTATAGTTACCTAATAGTATAAACATTCCTTTTAAGGGCAGTAATTTTAACCAACCTTTGCGTATCACTTAAACATTAAAAGACATGATCGAGCTACTTATCTCTATCTTCATTGCACTGGTTAGTCCATCAAACCCTACTAACACTGCTACTACTACCAAACAGACCCAGCAAACAAACTCTACGGAGACCGTTTCTGCATTTGGCGGCACTGGAACTTGGATAGATAAAGAGCAATAGGCTTTTGTCTGATTTTCCCTAACTTGCCCTTGAAATCTTTTAGCCAAGGGTAAGTACATGAGGAAGATCAACGTAGCACTAACCTGCTTTCTCCTATTACTTTTTACATTCTGTAGCCAGCCCGAGCGCGCACCTGAAGAGGTGCGGGTAAGGATATCGACTGACCCGGAAACGTTAAGTCCGGTCAGCTATAACCATGGAAGCGCACTACAGATACTGAACCTGCTGTTTCAGAGCTTGCTGGGTGCTGACCTGGGCACAAATGAAATCAAGCCTTTTTTGGCTGAGAACATGCCCATGGTGGAGCGACAGGACTCCCTGACGCTTTTTACCTACACTATCAGGGAAGAAGCGGAATGGACCGACGGCAGCCCTGTTACGGCCAAGGATGTAGCCTTCACGCTGAAGGTGGCGAAAGCCCCGTTGCTAAACAACGAGAGCCTGAGGCCTCAGCTAGAGTTCATCCAGGACATCAGGATCGATGCAGAAAACCCACGGCGCTTCACGTTTGTGTGCGCTGGTTATGCTCCGGAAATGGAGTTGCTCACAGGCGACTTCTTCATACTTCCGGCATACCTGTACGACCCTGAGAACCTGCTGCAGCACCTTGCTGTAGCAACCCTGAACGGAGATCTTTCCGAGCTGGAAAACGATGAGAAACTAAAAGAATTCGCGGCCAGGTTTAACGCGCCTGCTTTTGGGCAAGACCCAAAACTGCTGCAAGGCAGTGGCGGTTATACCTTGGAGAACTGGGAAAAAGGACAATACCTGACGCTGACGCGCAAAAAAGATTGGTGGGGGAACAACACATCTAACACACAACATCTGACAGCCATTCCGCAGCGCGTCAGCTTCCAGGTAATCCCGGACGTTACGACGGCACTCCTTGCCCTGAAAAACAGGCAACTGGATGTGCTGGAAAGTATACCGGCAGCCGAGTTCGAGCAGCTTAAAAATCAGGACTCCTTTCTGCAGGACTATGCCCTGCACACGCCCGACGCCTACGAGTTTGTGTATGCCGGCCTTAACACCAGGCGCCCTAAATTCGCCGACAAGCGCACCCGCCAGGCCATAGCCCACCTGCTGGGCACCGAGAGTGTGGTAAAAGTGGCGATGCAGAACTACGCCACCCCTACGGCCGGTCCCGTTCCGCCTTCTATCCCGGACCTTTACAACAGCAACCTGCAGCCTTATACTTTCGATGCCGAAAAGGTAACGAACTTGCTGAAGGCCGCCGGCTGGGCACAAGAGCAGGGAGGATGGTATCAAACCCTCAACGGAAAGCGGGAGCAACTAACGCTGGAGGTCATGTATCGTGCTGGCTCAGCCACTTACGAAAATGCAGCCGTTATACTTCAGCAGAACGCAGCCAGGTTGGGAATTCCGGTACAGGTACAGGCTGTGGAAAGCAGCCTGCTGGCCAGCAAATCCCGGCAGCACGACTTCGATTTATTCTACCGCTCGCTGGGTGGTAATCCTTTTGCCTTTAATTTTAAGCCGCTGCTGCACACCCAGTATGCCGCCGAAGGCGGTTTAAACTACACCGGCTTCGGCACACCGGAAAGCGACCGGATACTCGATAAAATCAGCAGCACGATTAACTCCCGCGAGGAGTTGGCAGAACTACTGAAGCGACTGCAGGCGATCCTGCACGAGGAGGCCGCCATCATCCCCATGTACTATGTAAAGGAGCGCGTGGCGATTCATCGCCGGTTTACCAACGCCAAAATTTCCGGCCTCAGACCCAACTACGACGTTAGCGCCTTTACTTTAAAAGAAGAATAGGCTGTATGTTCCCTTATCTGCTCAGGAAACTACTGTTGGCCATACCCGCCATCTGGCTGCTTGGTACGCTGGTGTTTCTGTTGAGCAGGCTGCTGCCGGGTTCCTTTGCCGAGGAGCGGCTGCTGAACCAGGAGGGCGGTTTTTACAGCAAAGGAAGTCAGAGTAGCCGGGAAGGAGCGTTAAGGCAGTACCAGGAAAGGACGGGGCAAAACCTTCCTGTTTTCTATGTTGGCCTCGCCTCTCAGGATGAAAGTCCAGGCATTTCCCTTTTCCCGAAAGTTAGCTGGCACGGCACCGATAACCAGTACCACCGCTGGCTCAAAGGCATCTTCACCGGGGACCTGGGTACCTCCTACCGCACGGGCCTGCCTGTGCTGGACATGATCTGGAAAAGCATTGGCAATACGTTCTGGCTCTTGCTGGCAAGTATGGTAGTTACCCTTATACTTGCGCTGGAGCTTAGCATCCTGATGGCACGCGAGCGACTGAGGTGGCTGCGCAGCCTGGTGCTGCCCATACTTTTCTTCATCGATAGCATCCCGATGCTGGTGCTGTCACTGTTGTTGCTGGTACTGCTGGCCAACCCCGATTTTTTGCAGATCTTTCCGGTTTATGGCATGGGTTATTTCGTGCCGGGGCAGCTTGGCTTCTGGCAGGAGGTGGGGCAGCGGCTGCAATATATGGCCTTGCCGCACCTGGCACTCGTGCTGGTTAACCTGCCTTATATTACCAACCAGGTCTACAGTTCGCTGCAGGCTGCCCTGCAGGCCGATTATACCCGCACGGCCAGGGCAAAGGGCCTGCCCGAGCGCCTGGTTATCCGGCGGCACGCGCTGCGCAACGCCCTCCTGCCCCTTATCACCATCGTGTCCGATTTTTTGCCCGCCCTTGTTAGCGGCTCTATACTTGTAGAAACGATCTTCGCCATTCCGGGCATTGGCCGGTTGCTCGTAGAGTCGGTGCTGGCGCGGGACTACCCGGTGCTGGTGGCCATTGTGCTGGTCGTGCTGGTGGTGCGGATGGTTGCTTACGCGCTGGCAGACACGGCCTACGCGCTGGCAGACCCACGACTTAAACCAAAGCTGGCATGAGGTACGCCTGGCAAAGTATAAAACCGCTGTGGCAGCGCAAAACCGGCTTCAGGCTGGCGCTGATCTACCTGGCGCTGATCTTCCTGCTCACCCTGATACTGCCACTGCTTCCGCTCCCCTACCCGCCTGAGTACCTCGACCTGGAACACCCTTACCTGGCACCGTTCACCCCGGCGGCCCTGGAAAGCGGGCATCCGCTGGGGACCGACGGCCTGGGCCGGGATTTGCTGGCCAATACGCTTTACGGCGCACGCACCGCCTTCCTAATCAGCTTGCCGGTGATGCTACTGGCTACCGGAATAGGCATCGTGCTGGGCACAGCGGCAGGTTATTTCGGGAACAATGGCTTAAGGCATCCGCTGCACAGGTTGTTTTTCTACTTACTGGCTGTGCCGGTGGTGGCAAACTACGGGCTATACATCCCGTGGCAAGTATACCAGCAGGGAGCGGCACTCTCCTACTTCTGGTGGGCGCTGATTATACTTTGCGGATCGCTTTTGGCTTTGTGGTTGCTGTTCAGGTGGCTCGGAAAAAGACATGCTATCTGGAGCAGCAGTGTAGCTGTTCCCGTGGACAAGGGCGTGATGCGGCTGACAGAGGCCTTAAACTCTATCCCGCGCTTTGTACTGATTCTGGTGCTGGCATCTTTTCTGCCGCCGTCCCTGCCCCTGCTGTCGCTGCTGCTGGTTTTCACGCTATGGCCCGGGACCGCCCGCCTGGCCCGGGCGGAGATGCTTCGGATAAAGGAACTGCCATACTTTGAGGCGGCCATAAGTATAGGCAATACCCCCACGCGATTACTTTGGCGGCACGCGCTCCCGAACCTTGTTGGCCCGACGCTGGTTGCTTTTACTTTTGGGCTGGGGGGCGTGCTGGCACTGGAGTCTTCCCTGTCCTTTCTGAACATCGGTGTGCCCAGCTCGCTTGTGAGCTGGGGCCGAACCATTGCCGGCATACGGAACAACACCTCTGCCTGGTGGCTGGTTGCCTTTCCCGGAGGGCTTTTAAGCCTTACGGTACTGGCACTTTATACCTGCAGCAATTATTTCATGCAGATTTTTAGCTCAAAAAGCCGGGTATAAAACGTTACTTTAAGACACTTTTTCACTCAAAAATACACTCTTTTCTTCTTGCAGAAGGTATGGCGAACAATTAGCTACACACCTATTTCCGTTACTATTAGGGGTTTTGGGCTTTTAGACGGAGCTAGCACCTGTTATTGAGCATGTACTCAGCAACAACAATACAAGTGATAACCTGAAAAACCATAGTTACTTTGCAGGCTTAAGATTCCTGTTTTGACAGAGGGGGCGTCTGTATACTTGTATCGTGTTAGAACCCAAAACCCCATCGTCACATGAAATCTACTTTAAACCCTTCACCCAAGCAATTGGCTGAGCGCTGTATAGTGCAGTCGGTACTGCCGGGTATTCCCTGTATAAAAACAACACTGCAAGAAGATGAGCAGGTGGGCTTTGCCACCATCGACGGCAATATGGTAACCTATCACGCCGGATCCAGTGCCGTTAGTAGCGGCGCTGGCATCTTTATCGGAGATTACTTTGTGGGGCTGGCAGATAATTACGAATCGGTAAGTATAACCCCCTTTATACGTTACTAACATCAAGAGAACTTAAAGTACTATAATACCCCAATTCCCCTTTAATTAATAGATTTTGTTGGTTGTTTGTGTTTAGATTAGGCAAGCCCTGTAGTTTCCCCCACTACAGGGCTTTTGCTTTTTAAAGCGAGCTAAGTTACTGGAAAATAAATTAATAATCAAAGAACTATCTAGTTACTTTTGATTTTCAGCTTTGAGTTTCTGCCTGAACACTTTCCTGAACTTGTCCAATTTGGGGCGGATAACAAAGCTGCAGTAAGGCTCATGGCCGTGTGTGTTGTAGTAGTTCACATGGTAGTTCTCAGCCGGGTAAAACTTCTCCAGCGGCACGATCTCCGTCACAACCGGGTCATCGTAGGCGCCGGAGGCCTCCAGTTCCTGTTTATACTTCTCCGCCAGTTGCTTCTGCTCCTGGTTGTGGTAAAAAACGGCGGAGCGGTACTGGGTGCCCACATCGTTGCCCTGGCGGTTCAGGGTCGTGGGGTCGTGGGTGGCCCAGAAAACCTCCAGCAGTTCTTCATAGCTGATCTTATCCGGGTCGTAACTTACCTGCAGCACCTCGGCGTGCCCGGTGGTGCCGCTACAAACCTGTTGGTAGGTCGGGTTCTCCACCTGCCCGCCGGCATAGCCCGGCATCACTCGCTCCACCCCTTCCAACTCCTGAAAAACGGCCTCTGTACACCAGAAGCAGCCATTGCCAAATGTCGCTAGTTCCATACGTTGTTATTTTATACGCTTACGGTTTCTCGGTTAAGCTCCGTTAGTGCTGTTTATAATTTCCTTACCCCTACGCAGGAAACTGTTCCTGAGGAGGCAGTTTATACTTCGTGCCTGACGTTGCCAAGTATAAAACTGTTTGTATCATGACAAAACAACTTAAACCTGCCAGTGTTTTTGCTCACCAGATTTATTAACCCTTCACTACCGCCTTACGTTACCTTTCAAATAAAAACACTATCTTATCCCATATTTTTAACAGCCATTCCCTTAGCTCAACTTAATGACCCTATCAAAGCACGCCGCTTCCAACCCCAGCAACGACTCCAGGAATAATTTCTTAAAAGGTGGAGGTGAGATGGGAGCCATGATGCGAAACTTCGACTGGGCATCTCACCCCTTAGGAGAGCCGCAAGGCTGGCCACAGAGCCTTAAAAACAACATCCGGCTGATGCTCAACTCGGCATTCCCCATGTTCATCTGGTGGTCGCAGGATTTATATATGTTCCATAACGATGCGTACCTGCCTGCCCTGGGCAAGAAGCACCCCAAAGCACTTGGAGCCTCCGCGCCGCAAATGTGGGCCGAGATTTGGGACCAGATCGGGGGCATTACTGAAAATATCCTGGAAACGGGCGAGGACTTCTATGCCCAGAACCTGCTGCTGTACCTGGAGCGCAAAGAATTCGCCGAGGAAACCTACTGGACATTCTCCTACAGCCCGGCCTTTAACGACGCCGGTGAGATTGCGGGCATCTTCTGTGCCTGCAACGAGGAGACGAGTTTTGTACTTGGCCAGCGCAGGCTAAAAAGCCTGAAAGACCTCTCCGATACGCTGTCGCATGTGGCTACGCTGGAGGACCTTGGACCTGCAGCCTGCCAAACCTTAAGCTCCAACCACAACGACATTCCTTTCTGCCTGATGTACCTGGTGGATGGACAAAGCAGGCAGGCGACGCTGGCCGGAATGGCCGGCACGGTTCCCGAACAGCTTGCCCCGCCAAGCATCAGTTTGACAAACGCAGGGGAAGTTTGGCCGCTGGGCCTGGTAAGCCATCTCTCCCATGGCATGGTAGCGGATCTTGCAGTTCCTGCCGGCAAGGTTCAGCAGGCGGTTATACTTCCCATCGTCAAAGCCAGCGGCGACCAGCTGGCCGGCTTCTTTATAGCCGGCATCAGCGCGGCGCAGGAGTATACCGAAGACTACAAGGGCTTCCATAGCCTGCTGGCCGCTCAGATGGGCACCTCCATCACCAGCGTAAGGGCCAAGGAAGAAATACTGAAACGGCAGGATTTTCTGAATGAGATCTTCCAGCAGGCCCCGGTGGGCATCACCATCCTCAACGGTCCCAATTACATCGTGGAGATCGCTAACCCCAGGGTATGCGAGATATGGCGCGTACAACAGCGGGATGTGTTGGGCAAGCCTATTTTTGATGTTCTCCCCGAAGCTGTGGGCCAGGGCTTTAAGGATTTGCTGGACAATGTCATGGCCACCGGTATCCCCCATGTAGCCAACGAGGTGCCGCTGGTGCTGGAGCGGCGGGACAGGCAGGAAGTAGTGCACCTGAACTTTGTGTACCACCCGATGCGCGACGAGCATGGCCTTGTGACGGGTATCATTGCCACTGCCATCGAGATTAGCGAGCAGGTGGCGGCCCGCCTGGAGGTTGAGGCTGTTAACAAGGCGCTGCTGGCAACGAACGCCGACCTGGACAACTTTGTATACGCTGCCTCGCACGACCTGAAGGCCCCAATCTTCAACATCGAGGGGCTGATGGACGAACTGCTGCAGCACCTGCCGCAGGAGGTGGCTGCCTCGGAAGAGATGCGGCAACTGTCCTCCTACATGTATGGCTCCATCAACCGGTTCAAGCGCGTTGTCAGCGACCTGACGCAGGTGGCCAGAACGCAGCGCGAGGATGACGAAAACTCCTACGCCATCGACCTGAACGACGTGATAACAGAAGTATGCATGGACCTGAAACCCATCATCTCCGAAACTGGGGCCGTTATCCAGACAAGTATAGCGCCGGGCACTACCATCCGGTTCTCCTTTAAAAACATGCGCAGCGTGATGTACAACCTCATCAGCAACGCTATCAAGTATAGCTCCCCCAACCGCGCTCCCTACATCAGCATCAGTACCGCCCCAGGTAAAGGTTTTACTGTTCTCACGGTGGCCGATAACGGCCTTGGCCTGAAGCAGGCGGACGCGCCGAAGATCTTTTCCCTGTTCAAGCGCCTCCACGACCACGTGGATGGCTCCGGCATCGGGCTTTACATTGTAAAGAAAATCGTGGAGAATGCGGGAGGCAGGATTGAAGTAGAAAGTGAACTCGACAAAGGAACCGCTTTCAAAGTATACCTCCCGCATTAAGCACACCGGCTGGCCCCACTCTTATTTGTAACTACTCAGGTTAGCCTTGATTTATACTTTGCAGGTTGCTCCAAAGTATAAACCAGGGCTTTTCTCTTACCCCGTTTCCCACTAATTCCATGTCATACAGGAACTTCCGAACAACTAAACCGGAGGGGTGCAACGTATGAACGTAAGAAAACAAAGTATAAAACCGGAAAACAAACTTAAGATTATGGCAATATCATTGAAATCCCTCCGCGAGCAGGTAATCGTTATTACCGGAGCCTCCAGCGGAATCGGACTTGTAACGGCGCGCGCAGCCGCTAAGAAAGGCGCCCGGCTGGTGCTGGCCTCCAGAAACGAGGAAGCCCTGGAGCAAATAACCGAGCAAATCAGAATGGAAGGCGGGGAGGCCGTGTACATGGTGACCGACGTGGGCAACCGCGAGGAGGTGCAGCGCCTGGCCGAGACAGCCATCAGGCACTACGGAGGCTTCGACACCTGGGTAAACAACGCCGGCGTATCTATTTACGGCAAGCTGGCCGAGGTAAGCGAGGAGGATAACCGGCGCCTGTTCGACACCAACTTCTGGGGCGTGGTGTCCGGGTCGCTGATTGCGGCAAGCCACCTGCGCAACCGGGGCGGGGCCATCATCAACCTTGGCAGCGAGCTGTCGGATGTGGCCATACCGCTGCAGGGCATGTACGCGGCCAGCAAACATGCCGTAAAGGGCTTTACGGATGCCTTGCGCATGGAGCTGGAGGAAGAGGCCGCGCCTGTCTCCGTCACGCTAATCAAGCCTGCCGGTATCGACACCCCCTACCCGCAGCACGCCCGCAACTATACCGAGCATGAACTTACCCTGCCGCCGCCGGTGTATGCCCCGGAGGAAGTGGCCGCAGCCATACTTCATGCCGCCACCCACCCGGAGCGCGATATTTTTGTGGGCAGCGGCTCGAAGATGATGAGCAGCCTGAACAAGTATGCGCCCAGCCTGATGGATTGGATAAACAAATCCTTCATGACGAAGGCGCAGGTAACCGATGCGCCCGCCCGCCACACAGAGGGCTCCCTGCATCAGCCTGGCGCCGATGGTATGGAACACGGCCACTACAAAGGCCATGTCATGAAAAAGAGCCTCTATACACGCGCCTCCATGCACCCGGTACTTACTGGTACGATGGTGGCGGCAGCCAGCGCCGCAGCCATTGCGCTGATGAACAAAAGGAAGAATAAAAAAGGCCGTTTAAATGCTCCAGTGCAGCGTTACGAAGGCACCCCGATCCGGCAACATGAAGGCACCCAGGTCCGGCATCGTGAAGGCGAGCCGCCCATGTATAATATTTAGAAACGTAGGCTAACACAACAGGAGCCCCTGACCGCGGTCAGGGGCTCCTGTTTTTATGGTGCGACCCATTGCCTCCGCGCCTGGGGTCAGGCGCACACAACTGTGCGAAAACGCCAACACCGCGCAGCATCAGCCGTAAAAGCTCTGGCACCCACTGCCTATACAGAACACACCCTATACATGAAAAAATTTGCCATTGCCCTACATGCTGGTGCCGAGACCGTTAAGCGGAGAGAGGTGACTAAAGCCCAGGAAAAGGCTTACAGAAAAGGAATAGAAGAGGCGCTCAGGGCCGGGAACGCCATTCTTAAGAAAGGCGGCAGTGCCGTGGAGGCTGTTGTGGCCGCCATAGAAAGTATGGAAAACAACGAACACTTCAACGCGGGCCGTGGCGGCAGTCTGAACCAATTTGGGGAGGCCGACTTTGATGCCGCTATCATGGATGGCCGCAACCTGAACTCGGGCTCGGTGGGCAGTGTGCGCTACGTAAAAAACCCGGTAAAACTGGCGCTGGAGATCATGCAGCACTGTAAGCACGCCTTCCTGGCAGGCGCGGGCGCAGAGGAGTTTGCCCTCAGGCAGGGGCTGGAACTGAAGGAGCCCGCCTACTTTGTAACCGAGGAAAAGCTGAAAGCCTGGCACGAAAGCGTTCTGGAGGAGCGAAACGGCGGGCACGATACCGTGGGCGCCGTTGCCCTGGACCAGCAAGGCAACCTGGCGGCCGGCACCTCTACCGGCGGACTCATGAACCGCATGAAAGGCCGTGTGTCCGACAGCCCCATTATCGGAGCGGGCACCTATGCCAACAATCCCTATTGTGCCGTCAGCTGTACCGGAGACGGGGACATCATCATGCGTGGCTCCATTGCCCACGAAGTATACGCCCAGGTAAAGTATGGGGGTGAGCAGCTGCAAGCAGCCGCTGCGAAGGCCATCACCATGCACGCCAAGTTCCTGAAGGGCGACATGGGCCTGGTAACCATGAACGGGGAGGCGGAAACCGCCTTTGCCTTTAACACCAACCTGATGAAACGGGGCTACAGCATAGACGGCCAAAAGCCTGTGATAGCGCTTTGGGAGGATGAAGAAGTATAAGAAGAAGTATAAAAGGTAAGCGGCGATGGGAATAGCCAGTATAAAGGCTACTCCCGCTCCACATACTTTGTAATGCAATGCACGGAGCCGGCAAACTCCGCCAGCGGGTGGTAGTCCTCCAGCAAGATTACAGTAAAGCCAAGTCCCTCCCAGATCTCCTTGTTCCGTTGGTCTACCTGCTGCAGCTCCTGCCAGTTGCCATGGCCATAGGTTGGCAACCAGACCGTTCTCTCCTCCGGCCCCTTTACTTCCACCAGCGCATTGTTGTAGGTAGCGTAATACCACTTCCGCACCCTCTCCTGCTCATCGTCCACGTACACCAGCGGCAACGGGTTCCGGAGTACCTCAAACTTAAGCCTTTCCAGCAGGTCGGCTATCTCGTCGAAGGCTTCAGGCGTGGCCAGGTCATCGAAGTTATTGCTCAGCATCCGGGAAGCCATGCGCGGGTCCCCGACCAGCACCTGGTACTTGCCCTGCGCGTTGCGGCCAGCCAGCGTTAAAAACATATCGATGTGGAAGATGGGCTGCACGGTGCCTTCGGTGTTCCTGGCGTAGAGGATCTCTTTCCAGTCTTCGCCGCTTAGTTTAAAGGGCCGCTCCTGTTCTGCCGGAAGCTGCAGCGTGGTGCAGATAAAGTATAGAATCCTGTCCCTGTCGAGGTACTGCTGGTAGAGTGCCGTCAGTTTTTTCTTCAGATGGTTGCCGTCCCCCTGTAGCATGTAGCGCAGGTCCAGGAACGTGTCCACACCGTAGTTGGCCCCCAGCAGGAAGAAATCATCCCCCACCAGCACATTGCCCCCCTCAAAGTATACCGGTACCTTCACCCGCTGCCAGCCAAACTCCCTGGCGGCATAGTAACTGGCCAGTTCATCGCCTGCCCTGCGGTTGGAGTGCGGCTGCACCATGTAAGGCACCCCCTCCGGGTCGTGCACCAGCTCAAAGTCATCCTCTGCCCACACGGTCATTTCGATGGCGTCGGGCACGGTGGCCAGCTGCACCCGGTGCTCCAGCTCCTGCTGCTGCACCCACGCCTGCACACTCTCCTTTACCGAAGCATGCGTCAGTATAAAGAACCTGGTGTAGGAAGGCAGTTTAAGGATGAGGTCGGCGTATACTTTCCAGCAGGGATTATCCTCGCCCGCCATGGCATAGGCCGGTATGGTTAAGGCCAGGGCTTTGAGGGCACCGTCCGCGCTTGGCACCAGGCGGGGCTGCAGGGGCAGTGTCTGACAGTCCTGCATCAGGCTTATCGCGATGCTGCGCCGGCGCATGGCCTCTCCGTTCAGCACCTGTTCCTCCTCTTTGTTCAGCTCCGGTATTAACGGGTAGTGTCTGGGGCGAAGTTTGGTTTCCCTTGCATATTGCATCCAAAATTTGTTTTCAGTGGTGGTTACACGCTTTTCTCGCTCACCTCCCTGGAGCCTGCCCAAAGCCAAAGTATAATCAGTATGGCTTCGGCCACGGCATCCAGCAGGTATATGTTTCTGATCACATCAGTCAGGGCATAGTATACATCTATCCCTATCAGACCGGCCGCTGAGGCCATGCCCAGCCCTTTTATCTCCTGCGTCACCCGCCGCCGCAGGCCCGCCGCCAGCAGGGTGCCGCCAATTACGGTAATAAGCACGCCTACCGTGTACAGCAGCCAATAGTCCTGCTTGGGGCCTGTTACCCATACAAAGCTTTTCAGGTGGAGAAATGGCCAGATACCCGTGATCAGCCAGTAGCCGCCTTGCAGCAATGCCACTAAACGCAGGCCCGGCCGGATGGTAGATGCGCCCATTGCCCTGTTTTACACGTGCAGTTCGTCCCAGGTGGGTATTCTATACTTCTCACCCGGGCAAAGCAGGTGCACACACAGGTTGCGGACCGAGAAGGGCTCTCCGGTCCCGATTTCGTAGATGTTCGTCTTGGATATACCCATGCCATCGATGATGGTGACCAGGCCGCTGCCCAATACCTCCAGCTCGCGCCCCTCCGAGACACAGATGGCGGTGTCCTCCTCCAGCCCCAGGCCGATACAGCCGGGGTTGGTGACAATGCACTGGGCCATGCGCACCAGACGTCCGCGTTCGATGAAGTGGGTGTCAATGGCTACGTTCTTGAGGAACTCCAGCCCGGTGGTGACGCGGACATCGCCCTTCAGAAAGCCTCCGTGGGTGTCTGCCTCGTAGATCATGGGGGTGGACAGGGCTGTGGCGCCCGCGCTGGTTCCGGCAATGATGATCTCTTCGTAGGTATAGCGCTCTTTCATGAGCTGCAGCAGCCTGGTGCCCCCCAGAATAGAGGTAAGCCGCAGCTGGTCGCCACCGGTAAAGTAAATCCCCGCCGCTTTCTGGATGATTTCATAGTGTTTGGGGTCCTGCGCGTCTTCGCGGGTCCGGATATCGAGCACCTCCACGTTTTCTACTCCTAGATCCTTGAAGAGCCTGGTATACTCCTTGCCTATCTCTTCGGGTATGTTGGAGGCCGTTGGTAACACCGCCACAGTAGGGCTAGTGCCCTTTAAGGCGGCAACGAAGTACTTGAGGATTTCCTCACTCTCAAAATCAACGTTGGTGGCCTGCTCCGGCTTTAGCTCTTCTCCTCCCCCCTTGCTCTCTTTTCCGCCTATTGCCAGCAGGCGCCCTTTCGGCACAGGGGCCTCACTTTTGGTTTTATGCTGTTCTGTTACCTTACGCTTTGCCATTTAAAAATTGCTCCTTTCACGGATGGGTGAATATTTGCAAAGTTGGGTGCACTTACAAATTGAGCTGCCGGCTTAACGGCTGAGCTTGTCCAGGTCCTTGCCCAGGTCCCTTACCTGCCTCATAAAGGCTTCCACTGTCTCGTCAGCATACGTACCGTAGGCGTCCGAGATGGTACCCTTGGCTCCTGTGTCTGTTTCCAGCACATACAGTATAGCCATGTCGTCAGGGTTGCTTTCGCCCTCAAAGCGGTAGAAGTTAACGATTTGCACCTGCTCGGGCCTGAACTGCTGCTCGCCATCTATGGTGCGCAGCACGCCTTCCTCTGCTACCCTGAAATCGAGGGTATAGCCCTCCTGGCGCACCTTCTCGAGCACCGACACCAGCGTTTTCAGTTGTCTTTTCTCTTCCATATCCTCGGGGTTTATAGTTTCTTGTTCCCCTCCTGATACTGCCAACAGCCCTCCAATTGTTTCACTCGGGCTGTATTCATAAAAAATGCAGCGCCGGCACAGAGTACCGGCGCTGAACTGTTTGACTTTAAACAGAAGTTTCTGGTACCAGGCGTTCATTGGGGTTGGGTATCACATGAAAGATTATGTGAAAGCCTGGTTATAGGAAGCTATGAAAGTTTCTACCTCTCCAACGCCATCGGGAGAGAAGAAAATCCGAGAACAATGATCGTATCTTTTAATGTGAAAAAAGGGAGGACCACCCTCAGCACCCAGATTAGGTATGGCCGCTCCCAGTTTTCACAGCCTGGTCAGTCTCGTTAAGAACACTAACCCGACAGCTCAATATTAGTAGATTTTTACGGTTCTATACTTGGCGCAGCTACCAGCCAGGGCTACTTTACGGCTTAATACCTCTAAAATACCGGCTTACCGCAGGCACTACGTATTTACCGCAAAACAGGACCGGCTAGAAGCAGCAAGTTACGTGTGGAGGGAACCTAGCCGATTAAGGCCACACCAACCCCATATGCCCAAAACAGGGGGTGCAGAAAAGAGCAGGCTGGCCTGGCAAAGGTTCTGCCAGGCCAGCCTGCAACACGTAGATGCATCCGTATTAATTACGATGCAAAAATTATACTTAATGTGCTAAGGTGGGGTTAATCCTCATAGAAGGTCACCAGGCCTGTTGCCACTTCGTAGAGGCCGCCCACTATCTTAATGCTTCCCTCCTGCTCCATGGCAGCCAGTATCGGGCTCTCCTCCCGGATGCGGCGGATGGTGTGGTGCACGTTGTTGACCGTTACGTTGTAAACGAAATCGGTATTCTTTCCGGTGCGCTCGTTTGCCGGGGTGGTGCTTTCGCTTTCGATGGCGGGCTTTACCTTGTCGAGCAGGCCGGTCAGGTGGCCCAGCTCCACGTGGTTGCAGGCGCCGTAAATGGCCCCGCAGCGGGTGTGCCCCAGCACCAGCACCAGCTTGGAGCCAGCCAGCTTGCAGGCAAATTCCATACTTCCCAGAATGTCCTCGTTGAGCACGTTACCGGCTATGCGGATGCTGAAGATATCCCCCAGCCCCTGGTCAAAAATCAGCTCGGCTGAGGTCCGGGAGTCGATGCAACTCAGAATGGCGGCAAAAGGGAACTGCCCCTCTGAGGTTTCGTTTACCTGCTGCAGCAGGTTGCGGTTAGCCTTCAGGTTGTTGATAAAACGCTGGTTGCCCTCCTTCAGAATCTCAAGCGCTTTCTCGGGAGTCAGGTTGTTCTGGGTTTCTTGGGTATGTGTTCTCATGCGTGTTGATTGCAGGCGTTGGCTATAGTTCATACTTTCTCGCCCCTGTTTTGGTTTGCTTCTACCACAGCGCATGCAGGATGGCGGCACTCTCGCAGGGCAGGAAAGTACGCTGTAGGTACATATGGTAAATTTACGGGCATTCCGGATCTGTATCTGGTATGCCTCCCCGGGCGTGCCGGGAAAACAATGCCGCAAGTTACTATGTAAAGCGCTTTTTACAGCACATTTATTCCAGAAGTTAAGCGGCAGGTTGTACAGCGCCTGCTTTATGGATAACTTATGCGGGCAGCCGTCAGCCTTTAGAAGACGCCGCGCGTTTAAATAATATATGAACATAACCGCCAAACTACCGGTAGCGACGCTGAAGGCCCTGGAAAAAGTGCCTGACCTTTACCTGGTTCTTTCTCCTGATTTGGAGGTGCTCACGGCATCCGATGCGCTGCTGACAGCCATGTCCGCCTCCCGAAAGAGTATGGCAGGTAAGTCTGTGGCCGATATTTTCACCGTCGGGAACGCTACTACGGCCTCTGCCGTTGAAGCCCTGCTAAACGAGGCGGTGCAAAAGGCATTGGGCCATGAGGTGCCGCAACATATCAGCCTCCTGCAAAGCCGGACGGCACAACTATGGCGGGTGCAGCCTTCGCCCGTAACAGATGAGGCCGGGGCTATACTTTACACCATCCTCAAGCTAACCCCAGCCGGGCGGCGGGAGCACGAAACCCAGCCAAACACAGTGGATAAATACCATACCCTGTTCAACTCCATAAACCAGGGCTTCTGCATCCTGGAGCTATACTTTGATGAGCACCAGAAGCCTGTGGATTACCGCTACCTGGAGGTAAACCCTGCCTTTAAGCAGCATACTTCAATCAAAAACGCACAGGGCAAAACAATTAGGGAGCTGCTGCCAGGCATAGAGCCCTTCTGGATAGAGCAGTATGGGCAGGTGGCGCTTACCGGCCAGCCCATACGGCTGGTGGAGGAGGTGCATGACCTGGGCATCTGGTTTGATGTGTATGCCTTCCGGATAGGCAACCCCGATGCCCATCACGTGGCCGTCCTGTTCAGTAACATCACTGAGAAAAGGAAAGCCGAGGAAGCCCTGCGCGAGAGTGAGGACCGTTTCCGGACAGTGGTGAACCTGGTGCCGGACATGCTCTGGATAAACAACGCTGACGGTGCTATTAGCTGGTACAGCCAGCGCTGGTATGAATACACCGGGCTTTCAGAGCAGGACTCCATAGGCTACGGATGGCTTAAGTCCTTGCACCCGGACGACCAGAAGCATGCATGGCACAACTTCACGAAGGCGGCGGAAGAAGCCAGGCCGCTCCGCCAGGAATACCGCATCCGTGACGCCGCAGGTGGGTACAGGTGGTTTCTGGTACAGGCGCTGCCCATAAAGGACAAGGAGGGCAGGGCCTTGCAGTGGTTCGGGGCCGCCACCGACATACATGAGCACAAGCTGGCCGAGGAGGTGATTGCCAACCATAACGCCCTGCTGGAGCAGGAGGTAAGCGAACGCACGGAGGCCATGCAGGAAAGTAAGGAACTCCTGGCTTCCGTGCTCGAGAACACCTCCAGCAACATCATGGTGCTCAAAGCCATCCGGGACAGCAACGGAGAGATCATGGATTTTGAGTACGTGCTAACCAACAGTAACCTGTTGCGCGCTGCCACCCGCGACTCCCTGGTAGGCAGAAAGTTTGGCGAGGAGGCGCCGGGTGTGCTGCCCGCCGCGCTGCAAGCCAACTTTAAGGAGGTGGTTGAGCTGGGCCACGACTGGACGGGGGAAGCCCAGGTGCGTTTTGAGCACCGGGAAGTATGGTCGCAGGTGTATGCCCGCAAGTTTGACGACGGGGTGCTGGTCACCTATTTCGATATAACGCAACTGAAGGAGGCAGAGCGGGAACTGCGCGACAACACGATGTTTATCGAGCAGATCATGGACGCCACCCCGGACTTTATCATGGTCTTCAACCTACAAACCAACAAGGTGGATTTTGTGAACCGGAGCGCCTACCTGGGCAATGAGTTCCGCTTCCACGAGACACTCAGCCTGGATTACGCCAAGATCCTGGAACGCGCCCACCCTCAGGACAGGAAACCGCTGCACCGGTTTATAGAGCGTTTTCGTACTGCCGCCGACGGGCAGGTATACTCGCTGGAATACCGTGTGCTGCAGGAGGGCAAAACCGTCTGGTACCGGACAAGAGGCAAGGTTTTTAAACGCGACGCCGCCGGCACCCCCACCCACTACATCAGCGTGGTGCAGGACATCTCGGCGCTGAAGCAACTGGAGGCTGAAAATACCAGGATGCGGCTGGATCAGCAGAAGGCATTGCTGCTGGCCATCCTTCAGGCACAGGAAGAGGAGCGGCGCAGGATATCGGAGGCCCTGCACAACGGCGTGGGCCAGCAACTGTACGCAGCTAAAATCCACCTGGACCTGCTGCATGGGCAGGGCACGGCCCCTGACCCGAAAGCAGTGGCTGCCCTGGCGCAGGTAGACCACATACTGAAGCAGGCCATCAACCAAACGCGCAGCCTTTCGCATGAGCTGACACCCGCTGTGTTGGGGCAGTTTGGGCTGGAGGCCGCCTTCCACGACATCGCCAACTCGCTCAGCAGCAAAACCCTGAAGCTACAGTGCGTAGTAGCCAACCTGCCCAAAAACCTTGATAAGAACCTGCAGATAGTGCTTTACCGGATTGCCCAGGAACTGGCCAACAATGTCCTCAAACACGCCAGGGCCACCGCCGCCAGCCTGCTGCTCCGCAACGAGGACGACACCCTCATCCTTACGGCAGAGGACAATGGTGTTGGCTTTGACCCGGCTAAGCTGCCTGCCAAAGGAATCGGGCTGAGCTCTATACAAGACCGCGTAAAACTGCTGAACGGCTCCTGCAGCCTTAGCTCCTCTCCCGGCCAGGGCACCTCGGTGGAGGTCCGGCTGCCGCTTCATCCGCTGTCCCTGCAAAAAGTATAAGTTGCGATTTATACTTTAAGGAAGGGGTAACCCCCTAACCCCTCCAGGGAGGGGAGTTATACTTGAAAGTAATTCCCTCCTTCGAGGCAGATCCATTACATTCCCTTAACCTTGTTGTCATCCTGAAAGGATCTTGGTGGCTTGTAGTAGAGGCTTAACCTACCTTCTACCAGGTTTCTTAACAGAATGACAGAAAGTTTAAAGCCATTGAGTGTAGAATGAAGCAGCTCTGCTCCAAGGGGTAGGCTAGGTACAAACTAAAGCTATAAAGTATAAAGCGGCGCCGGGGCTATGTACCCCGGCGCCACTTTATACTTTATGCAACAGCTCTTTTGCTATAGCTGGTTATCAACCCCGATGATTTTGTGTTCGATGGCATACTTTATCAGGTTAGCCGTGTTCTTGGCCTGTGTTTTCTCCAGGATGTTCTGCCGGTGCGTTTCGATGGTGCGCTTGCTCGTGAAAAGCTTGTCAGCGATTTCGGCGTTGGTATAGCCCTCGGCGATGAGCGTGAGTACCTGCACCTCCCGCTTCGAGAGTTTTTTGTCGTCCAGGAGCTGGCTGGCTGCCTGGGGAACCGGTTGCGATGCCTGCTCCACCAGTTTTACCGAGATGTCCCCGCTAATGTACCTGCCCCCTCCTGCCACCAGCTTGATGGCGGCGCAAAGCTCGTCCTTGCTGGTGGTTTTAAGCAGGTAGCCTGAGGCACCGCTAGCCAGCATCTTCTGCACAAAGGGCAGGTTGTTGTGCATCGACAGGGCAATAACCTTTACTTCCGGAAACTGACGCCCCACCGCTTCTGTGGTCTCAAAGCCATCCATTTCCGGCATGTTTATATCCATGAGCACCACATCCGCCCCGGACTCTGCCAGTTTGCTGAGCACTTCCCTGCCGTTGTTGGCCTCGCCTATTATCTCCAGCTCCTTATCCTGCTCCAGCAGCATGCGCAAGCCCTGCCGCAAAATGATATGATCATCGGCTATAATAACCCTTATCCGCTTCTGTCCTTCCATCTACGTTTGTATACCAGATGTAAGTATACGCTTTATACTTCAATCCTGCCTAAAGAAACTATAAAGATATACCGGGAAGCCCGGCCCTGCCAAAGCACAGGTATATCTTAGCGGCAGCGGGCAAAGTTTAACGGAAAGACAGACGGGGAAGTATAATTTATACGTTGCAGGTACCGAACCCGCTCAATTTTATACTTAGCCCGAGGTAGCGGAGGCCCTCTCCCTTACCAACGTGCTGCGGTAAAGTATAAAAAGGACCGTTATCCCCAGCACTGCCAGGCCAACCCAGGCGGTAAGTATAAGCTGCGAGCTTGCTTCCATACTTAGTTCGCGGTGCTTCAGGTTAATGCCGTAAAGCGCCCACATGCCCACCAGCCCCACAAACAGGTTAGACCTGCTGATAGTGACGAATGCCACAACCAGCGTGGACACCACGATCATAATGACTGTCCAGGTTGCTGCATCCACCCCAAAGCCATTCCAGCCTAAGCCTACTAAAGCCGCGCTGATATTGGCGACTGTGGCAATAATTATCCAACCAAAGTATAAACTGAGCGGCACCTGCGTCAGCCAGCGCGAGGCTGCAGAGCGGGAATGATCAAAAATATTCAGCCGCAGGTGCATGGCCAGCAGCGTTACCAACTGGATAAGTATAAGCACCACCGACACCAGTAGCCACTCGTTTACCCAGGCGATGGTCCAGAGGCCGGTGGCCAGGTTGTTCCCTATAAACAGGTAGCCCAGCCGCTGCAGGTCTGCGTTTGCCTCATGGTGGGCCGGCTCTTTAAAGGCTTTAAGTAGATGATAGATACAGAAGGCGGACAGCGCCAGGTAAATCACGCCCCAGATGGAGAAGGTAATGCCCGCAGGCGTAAAAAGCGCCGGATACTTGTCCGACACATCGCCGATGGTCTGGTTATTAAAAAGCTTTAGCTGTGTTAGCTGCGAGGGCACTAAATGCACCAGAAAGAACAGGGCATTCAGCAGAGCCAGTGTTTTGCTATTTTTCATAGTATAGGTGCATGGTGCTTCAGGTTTATACTTTACGCAAGACTTCTAGAATTCAACGATAAAGCCCAGCGTTGGCACCAGGTTGCCGTCGTTGTTTTTCAGGATAACCGGAATGCCATTGCTGCCGTCCAGGCGCAGCGGGTTGCCGTCGGTGGTGGCAAAGCCAGTGTTGCTTTCGTTGCGCTGGAAGGTATAACGGTCAAAACCGGGGGTGTTGCTACCCAGCACGTTGGCAATGTCCAGGAACAGGTCTAGGGTGATGCGGTTGAAGTTCCACTTCTTGTCGATGCGCACGTCGAGCTGGCTGAAGGGCTGCAGGCGCTCGGTGTTCAAGCGGCTGTAATCCAGAATGCCGACACCCAGCGAGGCATAGTTGCGGCGCGAGGCTTCCAGGTCGAAAGGCGTGGCAGGCGCGCCGCCGGCATACCGGTACTTGGCCCCGAATTCCCAGTTACGCGGCAGCTTCTTGCCTACCAGTCCCGACACCAGGTGGCGGTAATCCCAGGCGCTGGACACGTAGCGTCCGTCAAGCCCGGCAAACTCGCTCACCACATAGGTATAAGACAGCACCGAGAACACGGTGCCCGTCAGCTTTTTCTGCAGGTAAAACTCTGCCCCGTAGGCCCGCCCCTTGCCATTCGTCACCACCGCCTCGTTGCCAATCGCGCCAAAGTCGCCGCCCTGGTTGGCCAGCGAAATGCCATCTCGGATGGATACCGGGTAGTTGCTGTAGTCTTTGTAGAAGGCCTCCAGGGTGAAGCGCAAATCCTGGCGCGGCAGAAACTCGGTGCCGAGCACGTAGTGGATGGAGCGGGTGTAATCGGCCTGCTTGTTTAGGTACCGGCCGTCCTCCTGGTAGCCCAGAACCGTGTAGATAGGCAGCTTGTAGTAGATGCCTGACGAGGCGTTCACCGTCCATCTATCATTGAGCAGGTAAGAAATGGCCAATCGTGGCGAGAGCGTTTTCAGTGGATTGTGGCCTTCCTCGGTAAACGAGTTCATATCGGTGCGGAGGCCCAGCGACAGCCCCAGTTTATTATCCAGCACCGACTTAGACACCTGCCCAAAGGCGCCGTAGCGGAAGAAGTCCAGGTTCGTGTTGTAGTCCAGCGTCACGCCCGGCTGCACCAGGTTGTTCTGCTCGTCGCGCAGCTCTTTGCGGATCACGCTGAAGATGTCGTTGGTAAACTGCGCATACTGCCCCGACACGCCATAAGCATAGCGCCAGCCGTTTTTATACTTGTTCACGTCCAGCCGCAGCTTGTTCTCCGTTTCCCGGGAGTTGGTTTTTAATGTATAGGCTTGGTTTTCTCCTTCCTCTGCAGCCTCATACTTGTCCAGGGAGTTGTCGAAGGCGTTGCGGCTCAGGGCCAGGTTCACGTAGCCATCGGTGATGAGCCTTTTCACGGCCACGCCGGTAGTATAGTTCCATTGGTTGATGTAAGGCGTAGAGCGCAGGATGTACTCATTTTCCGGGGTACTTTCGCGCGGCACGCCAAACGAGAAATCGTCAATAGCCCCCACCCCGATGAAGGAAATAGAGGTTTTATCGTTTAGCTTGTGGTCTACTTTATACTGGAAATCCCAGTAATTCGGGCGGATGGGCAAATCGAGGAGCTTGAACAAAAACTGCAGGTAGGACCGGCGCACCGACACGAGGTAGGTAGTCTTTGCCCCCACCGGTCCTTCCAGCGTGGTGGCGAACTCCGAGCCGCTCAGGCGCACGTTGCCCGAAAAGCGTTCGGGGTTGCCGTAGCGCTGCCTGAACTCAAACACCGAGGCCAGGGCATTGTCGTAACGCGCATCGAAAGCCGAGGAGCTTACCTTCAGGTCTTCTATAAACGACACGTTCAGGATGCCCGTGGCCCCGCCCGAACTGCCCTGCGTGCTGAAGTGGTTGATGAGCGGGATTTCGATGCCATCGAGGTAGTACACGTTCTCGTTGGGTGCACCGCCGCGTATAATCAGGTCGTTGCGGCCGCCGCTGGTGCCGTTGGTAGCCACGCCCGGCAGCACCTGCACGACCTTCGAGATATCAAAGTTACCGCCGGGGTTGCTGCGGATTTCCTCTGTCGTAAGGCTCTGCACGGAGAGCGGGGTAATCAGGTCGGCCACGGCAGCACTTTGCCGGCGGTCGGCCACCACCTCCACCTGCTGCAGCTGGCTGGTAGCCGGTGCCAGCTCGAAGTTAAGGATCTGCACGTTGCCCACCGTTATGTTGACATTGAACCTGGACTGCGGCTGATACCCGATGTAAGAACTCTGCACCGTGTAGCTGCCCACCGGTATACCCTCTATCCTGAAGGATCCCTGCTCATTGCTCACCGTGCCCAGTTGCGTTCCCGCCACCTGCACCGACACCCCGATGAGGGGCTCCTGGGTGTTCCGGTCCCGCACCGTGCCGGTGATGACGCCTGTTTGGGCAAGGGTTAGCGTGGGCAGTAGCAGAGCAAGTATAAACAGCAGCCTCATAGTTTATTTCTGATTTTAGTGTTTATACTACATGCTTCCGGTTATTTTGTTTAACAGAAACTCATATTTTTTAAACACCATTATTCCTGTTTTATACCAGGAATATACTTCCCAAAGCTGCACCGCCACGGCAGCCGGCTCCCGGAAGTATAAACCCGGCACAGTAGCCTGAAACAAAACAAGCCTTTGCAGGTGGCAAAGGCTTGGCTGGTAAAGCTCTTAAAGTATAAATGCGTTTTTTACATTGCCTGAAGTATAGCGCAGGGTTTTTATACTCCCCCGGATGCCCTGCGGGTAACGTATAAAGGCGCAGGACTTGTTAGCTGGATTGAGCAGTGTCTCGCTTCATCAGCAGCACCTTGTCCACCCTGTGCCCGTCCATGTCTACCACCTCCAGGTCATACCCCTCGTAGGGTAGCTTATCACCGGTAACGGGCAGCCTGCCCAGCGTATAGACGATAAAGCCGGCCAGGGTGGCGTAATGGTCGCTGTGCTCGGCAAACAGCTCCTGCCGTAGGGCCCTGTTCAGCTCGATCAGCTCTATGGAGCCGCTTATCAGCAAAGAGCCATCCTCCCGCGCCACGATCTCCTGCTCCTCTACCTCCTCCAGATCCGGCAAGTCCCCCACAATGCCCTCCAGGATATCGTGCAGGGTGATAATACCCTCCACGGTGCCATACTCATCCACCACAATGCCCAGGTACTGCTTCTGCCGCTTAAACACGTTCAGCACCGCACTGGCCAGCATGGTCTCAGGCACGAAAATAGGCTCCTGCAAAATGCTCTCCAGGGGCACTTCCTCCTTCTCTGCCAGGTACTCGTAAAAGCGCTTGGCCGTCAGGATGCCCACCACATTGTCGAAGCTGCCGCTCACGGCGGGGAACTTGGTGTGGCCGCTTTGCTGCACCACTTCCTTTATCGCCTCCAGCGGTTGGTTGATATCCACATACTCCACCTCCATGCGGTGCGTGCGCAGATTTTTGGCGCGCTGCCCCGAGAAGGTGAAGATATTCTGGTGCAGCAACAGGTCGTCCTTCGCCAACACCCCCTGCCGTCCGGCAGTCTTGATGATCTGGCGTATCTCCCCTGCCGACAGCTTCTCCTCCGACGGCTCCTTCACCCCCAGGGCCTTGGTTACAAAGCTGGTGGAGCCTGACAGCAGGTGCACCAGGGGCCGGGTTATAGTAGCCAAAAAGCTGATGACGGGGGCCACCGTCAGGGCAATGGCATCGGCGTTGGCAAGGGCCAGGGTTTTGGGGATCAACTCCCCCACCACAATGGAGAAGTAGGTGATCACCCCCACCACCACTACAATGGCGAGCGTATCGGCATAAGGGGCCAGGAAGGCAGATTGTCTAATCAACTCGCTGGCGTCATCCGACAGGGCAGCGCCGCCATAAGCACCTGTAATGATACCAATCAGCGTGATGCCCACCTGAATGGCCGAAAGGAAGTCTTCCGGAGACGCCAGCAGCCGCTGCACCGTCTGGGCCTTTCGGTTCCCCTGCTGGGCTTTCTCGGCTATTCTGCTCTTGTTAACTGATATAATAGATAGCTCTGAAAGGGCGAAGAACCCATTAAGCAGTGTTAAAAGTACCAGAATGATTATTTCCATAGTTTCTTATCTCGGATGTGGCGTGCTTGTTCAGGCCGTCGTTCCGGCTGTGCCCATCCCCCGCATCGTCTCCATCAGCGCCTGTTGATCATCGGTTATCAGCAGGAGCACATCATTTTCCAGCAGCTCTGTGTTGCCTTTAGGCACAAAGTACTTCCCCTCCCGCTTCACCATTACGGCCAGCGTCTTGTCGGGCAGGGGCAGGTCCATCAGGCGGTTTCCGTTTTTAAAGGCGGCCGCCGTTACCCGCATCTCCGTCATCACAGATTTTATCTCATCGGAGAACTCCACATCGAAGTCCTTCAGTTTCTGCAGCTCATCTGGCTTATCGGCCAGCCCCAGCCATACGGCCATTTTAGAGAGCGAGGTGCCCTGCACAACCAGCGATACCAGCGTACAGAAGAACACGATGTTGAACATCAGCCGGGCATGGGGCACATCCTCCGCCAGCGGCAGAATGGCGAAGATGATCGGCACCGCCCCCCTCAGCCCCACCCACGACACAAAGAGCTTGTCCTTGACACCCATTTTACGGAAAGGCGCCAGGCACAGAAACACGCTGAGCGGGCGCGTCACAAAGATCATCAGGATGCTTATCAAAAGCCCCGGTATGATGATGGGAACCAGCTCGCGCGGATTTACCAGGAGCCCCAGCGTAAGGAACATCAGCAACTGGCTCATCCAGGCCATCCCGTCGAAGAAGTTGAGCGAGGAGCGCTTGTGCACAAACTTGGAGTTGCCGATAACCAACCCTCCGATGTACACTGCCAGAAAGCCGTTGCCCTTGATAAAGTAGGTGAAGGAGAAAATGAAGATACAGAACGTGAACACCATGATAGGGTAAAGCGAGGCGTTGTCGATCTGCAGGTGGTTTATGGCCCGCACGGCCAGCTTCCCGAGCAGGTAACCGGCGATGGCACCGATGGCCAACTGCATCACCAGCATACCGCCGGCCGCCCAGTAGTTTACCCCGGACTCCACCTTGATTATTTCAATCAGTGTGATGGTGAGGATATAAGCCATCGGGTCGTTACTGCCGCTTTCCAGCTCCAGCATCGGGCGCAGGTTGTTTTTCAGGTTCAGCCCTTTGGAGCGAAGTATGGAGAACACGGAGGCCGAGTCGGTGGACGACATGGTGGCCGCCAGCAGCAGCGAGGTGGCAAGGCCTATGCCGGCCGAAGGCAAGGTCATGCCCAGTATCCACCAGATAAGCACACCCGTCAGCAGGGCGGTTACTAGTACGCCGAAGGTGGCCAGAATAACGCCCTGCGCCATGATGGGGCGTATGTCAGCTATCTTGGTGTCCATCCCTCCCGAGAAGAGGATGATACAGAGCGCCACCGTGCCGATGGTCTGCGCTACGTATATGTTTTCAAATTGAATTCCAAGTCCATCGCTCCCTGAAAGCATACCTACCGACAAGAAGAGCAGCAAGGCAGGTACACCAAACTTATAGCCGGCCTTTCCGGCCAATATACTTAGAAAGAAGAGGATGGATACCCCGAATAGAATCAATTCTACTGATACTGTCATTAGCTGTTTTTAAGTTATGTACATTATTTCCCCTGTTTACTTGTCTGGTTTGCCGTCACGTCATTTAAATATAAGGCAGCCTCGTGCCTGCCCCTCAAGCAGCCCGCCACCCCATGCGGCAGCGTTCCCCCTACTCCTCGTCTGGTTTGGGCGGCGTTGGCAGTTCGCTGTCTTTCTTCGGGAAGAGCAGCGAGGCGATTACGGAGATGGCCAGGATAGCCCCCACCACCATCAGCGCATACCCCATGTCGATCTTGTAAAAATCGCTGATCAGCAGCTTCACGCCGATAAAGGCAAGTATAACCGACAGCCCGTAGTGCAGGTAGTGGAACAGCTGCATTATTCCGGCCAGGGCAAAGTATAAGGCCCTGAGGCCAAGCAACGCGAACACGTTAGAAGTATAAACGATAAACGGATCCTTTGAGATGGCCAGGATGGCCGGGATGGAGTCAACGGCAAATACCACATCGGTGCTTTCGATCATGATCAGTACCAGGAACATGGGGGTGGCGTGCCATTTACCGTTTACTTTGGTAAAGAACTTGCCTCCTACCGCTGTCTTGGTGATGGGCAGGTGGCGGCTGGCCCACTTCACCAGCGGGTTATCCGCCGGGTCTACCTCGGCCCCTTTGCTCATGGCCATCTTGATGCCGGTATATATCAGGAAAGCGCCCAGTATGTAGATGAGGAAGTGGAACTTCGTGATCAAGGCCACCCCGACAAGTATAAAGATAGCCCGGAGCACCAGCGCCCCGAACACCCCCCAGAACAAGAGGTTATGCTGATACTTCAGCGGCACGCCGAAGTAGCCGAATATAAGTATAAACACGAAGAGGTTATCGACGCTCAGCGACTTCTCTATCAGGTAGCCTGTCAGAAATTCCATGGCCGCCTGCTCTCCGCGCCAGTAGTACACCAGCACATTAAACCCGAGGGCCAGCACTATCCAGAACAAGCTGGTCAGCAGGGCCTCCTTAAGCGTTACCGCGTGCGGCTTCCGGTGAAAGACGAAAAGGTCCAACACCAGCATCACTATCACAAATAAATTAAAGAAAATCCAGAACGATATATTACTATCCATTTCTATAGGGAAAGGCCCGCGAAGAGCCAGAGTTTAGTTAGTTTTTAGGAACACGGCTCTAAGTTACATCAACCTGAGCTACTTTAAATGGCAAAATTCGGATATACTGCTAAAAAAGTGTTGAAGCTGCGCTTGCTCTAAGCGCAGCTCTTTTCACCATATCAGGCAGTTGGAAGTATGCCAAGGGGCTTTTGATGGGGCCAACCGCTGTGCTTCGCGGCTGCCGCATGTGCAAACCCTGCATCAGGGAATGGTTTCATTTGCACCCTAAACATGTATCTTGCTTTCTTGTTCAACCAAAGGTGCAGCTTCCGGGTTTGTTGTCTCTACCAACCCAACCTCCGGCTGCGGGTCAAACTCCCCTTCCCAGCGGGCTACTACGGCCGTAGCCAGGCAGTTACCGGTCACGTTCACAGAGGTACGGGCCATGTCCATCAGCTCATCTATGCCCAGGATGGCGAACACCGGCCACACAGGCAGGTTAAACGAGGCTACTGTCCCCAGCAGGATTACCAGCGAAGCGCGCGGCACGCCGGCCACCCCCTTGGAGGTGAGCATGAGCGTAAATACAATCACCAGCTGCTGCTCCAGCGACAGGTCCACGCCTGCGGCCTGGGCCACGAACACCGAGGCCAGTGCCAGGTACAGCGTCGTACCGTCCAGGTTAAAGCTGTAGCCTGTCGGCATCACGAAGGCCACAATGCGCCGCGGCACCCCCAGTTTCTCCATCTCCTCCATAGCACGGGGCAGGGCAGCCTCCGAGCTGGTAGTGGCAAATGCAATGGAAACCGGCCCTGAGATAGCCTGCAGGAATCGCTTTACCGGCACCCGCGCAATCAGGGCAATCGGCAACAGCACCAGCACCGCAAACGCCAGCAGCGCCACGTACAGCGTGGCCAGCAGCTGGAACAGGTTTAGCAGTATGCCAAAGCCCATGTGCCCCACCGTGTAGGCAATAGCAGCCCCTACCCCCACCGGTGCAAAGTACATGATGATCTTGGTGAACTTGAACATGACCTCGGCAAGGCTCTCGCAGAAGTCCAGCATGGGCTTGCGCTTCTTCTCCGGCACCATGGCCAGGGCAATCGCAAATATCACACTGAAAACCACGATCTGCAGCACCTGGCCCTCAGCAATGGACTTGGCGATGTTCTCCGGGAAAACGTGCAGGATGATCTCAGACGTGGTCTGTGCGGGCACTTCCTGTATTTCCTCATGGGTCTGGGCCAGGCCGGCATCGATGCCCACACCGGCTTTGCTTATGTTAATGGCCGCCAGGCCTATAAACAGGGCTATCGTGGTTACCACCTCAAAGTATAGCAGGGCTTTCCATCCCATGCTTCCCACCTGCTTCAGGTTGGCGTGCCCGGCAATCCCCACTACCAGCGTGGCAAAGATCAGCGGCGCGATGATTGTCTTGATCAGCTTGAGGAAGACCTTGCTCAGCACGTTCAGGCTGGTAGCCACCTCCGGGAAATCATAGCCAATCTCGGCACCTACCACCATGCTGATCAGGATCCAGACAGTCAGGGAGCGCTTGCGCACCCCGAAAGCAACCAGCACGGCAATACACATCCAGCGCACCACCCTGAGCACCTCTTCCGGAAGGGCCAGCACCCCATACTGCTGTAGCACAGTGACAATGGCCACCACCGTAATGCTAAGTATAGCGGCCCAGGTAAAAATCGATAATTTTTTCATAAAGAAATTGGTTGACTTTTGAATCGTGGGGTTAATTGGCAAGCGTGTTTTTCTTTTTGTTGAGGTGGCTTTTGATTGCCCCCACAACGGGCGGGGCCATGGAAAGCACGATGATGGCCAGAATCAGCAGGGAAAAGTTGTCTTTTACCACCGGCATGTTACCAAACAGGTAGCCCATCATCGTGAAGAAGATCACCCATACCAGGGCACCTATCACGTTGAAGAACAGGAACCTTCTGTAGTTCATCTGCCCCACCCCCGCCACAAAGGGGGCGAAAGTGCGCACGATGGGCACAAAACGGGCATAGATAATGGTGCGCCCGCCATAGCGCTCATAGAAGCGCTGGGTCTGGTCGATGTGAGATCGTCGCATGAACCAGTAATCGCGCAGGTAGATGCGGTTGCCGATCCTGGACCCTGTGTAGTAGTTAAAGGAGTCGCCGAGAATGGCCGCCACAATAAGCAAGCCCAGCAGCAGGGGCAGGCTCAGCTCCGAATCCGGAACCGCAGCCAGGGCACCTACCGCGAACAGCAGCGAGTCGCCGGGCAGGAAGGGCGTCACCACCAGGCCCGTTTCGCAGAACACGATCAGAAACAGGATCAGGTAAATCCAGGTATGATACTCCCGCACCAGCTCCACCAGGTGCTGATCGATATGAAGTATAAAATCTATTAAGAAGCGGAGTATTTCCATTTTAAGAGGCTCTAAAGAAGTTCGCCCTGCCTTCGGGCGCTGAGCAGGTATGGCAGCTGGCGCCTACTGGCCCCCTGCCACCATACCTGCAGCACTTCCAGCTTTACGGCCTTTACTTTTTATCCTGGTTTTTGTCGTTTATCGAGTTTTCCAGGTCGCTTTTTATCTCGTTGGTGGCATCCTTAAACTCCCGGATGCCGCGCCCAAGGCCGCGTGCCAGTTCAGGGATGCGCTTAGCTCCGAAAAGCAACAGAATCGCGAAAATAATGAGTACCATCTCGGTACCGCCAACGCCTCCTATGAAGGCAAAAATTGATGGATAAGCCATAAGTATAAGTATGGTTTTTAGGTGATGTTATTCCATAAAAGTATAAAGATCTCCTCGCAGGAATGCGGCAGAGCTGGGCTGCTCCTGCTTCCCCTGCAGCAAAAAAACCAGGGGCGTTTGCAGAAACGAGCACAAAGAGCAGCTATCTGCAGCGCACAGGACCAGCATCGCTGATCTGATCAGCTAATGACCGACTGATAGATCGCGCCTTCCTTGGTCGTTTTGCAGGCACCAACATCCCATGCGGCAAGCACAGAGGCTGTATAACCTGCACCGCAATAGCAGAACTAAATGAGAATTAGCTTTATATAACTACAGGCCTGTAGTCAGTACAAAAAGGGGGGAAACTAGGGAGCGTTAGGCTGAATGGCAGTAGGGAAAATCCTGTTCAGGAAGCTTTGTCCCGGTGCTCTGGCAGCATAAGGAGGTATTTCCTCGTCAGTGGGAGCCCGAAATGAAGTGGAGTTAGCGAATACCTCGGCCTGCTGCGGCTTAACTGAGCCTGAGGAAGTGGTAGCATCCTCAGCCAGTTGCAGGTCTCCCATACTCAATTCAGAGGTATCGGAGGTTTCTGACAAGGTCTCTCCCCGGGAGCTTACGTGGCTTTCAGGAGCACCCAGGGCAAAGGCCTGGCTCCCCTGCCCGCAGAGCAAAAATGCCCAAAACAGTGAAAAAAGCAACACAAGTTGCTTTGAAAGACAGGGTATGTTTTTGATAACAGGCATGGACACTGCTACAAAAATAGCACATTTTACAACAATGCAGCAGCACGGGGAAGATAAATTTTAACGCACTTCTCCGGTAGTATACAGCCTGCCCTCTTTTTAAAACCGGCGCATAGGCCGTCACTAACGGGGCAAATAGCCTCAGCAAACACAGGCAAGCCTGCCAAAGGACATATTGTGTTATCTCGCTTAGCCCGCCTTGCTCCAGTAATTAAACTAATATATTTAGCTTTTATCTTCTTTAATTCCGTATTTGCTAACTATATTAGCACAACATAAAGTATAAGTTGATATGTGCAGCGCAAAAATTGTCCCGATTGCATCGCATTTACTTGAGCCCCTTGACTTTGACTTACTGGGCGACATAGAGGTACCCTTCTTCTACTCGTACGTAGAGTGCGGCTTCCCGAGCCCGAGCGATGATTACCTGGAGGACCGCATCGACCTGGGGAAGTACCTGGTGCAGAACCCTACCTCCACCTTTATGATGCGCGTGAAAGGCTCCTCCATGGTAGAGGCCAACATCCACGACGGCGACATTCTGGTGATAGACAGGTCCCTGAAAGCGGCTGACGGGGTTCCGGTGGTGTGCTTCCTGAATGGGGAGTTCACGGTAAAGACTTTTAAAAAAGCAGGAGACAAGGCCTTTCTCGTGCCAGCCAACCCCGCCTTCAAGCCCATAGAGGTAACCGAGGAGATGGACATGCGGGTGTGGGGGGTGGTGGTGTGGGTGCTGCACAAACCTGTAAAGCTATGACATCGCTCTTTGCCCTATGCGACTGCAACAACTTCTACGCCTCCTGCGAGCGGGTATTTAACCCATCGCTGGAGGGCAAGCCGGTGGTGGTGCTCAGCAACAACGACGGCTGCGTGATTGCGCGCAGCAGCGAGGCAAAGGCCCTGGGCATTCCGATGGGCGAGCCATACTTTAAGATCAGAAACCTGGCCGATCGCGGGCTGGTGCATGTCTTCTCCTCCAACTACGTGCTGTATGGCGACATGAGCAACCGGGTCATGCAGACGCTGTCGCTGTTTACGCCCAACGTGGAGGTATACTCCATTGATGAGTGCTTTCTGGACCTTGGCGGCCTGTACGGGGTGGACCTTCCCTCCTACGCAAAGACCATCAAGCGCACGGTGCAGCAGTGGACGGGAATTCCGGTGAGTCTGGGCGTGGCTCCCACCAAGGCGCTGGCCAAGATAGCCAACCGGCTCTCCAAGAAATCGGCAAAGGCGGGCGGGGTGCTGGTGCTAACCGATCCGCGCCACATCCGGAAAGCCCTGGAGGCAACTAAAATTGAGGATGTGTGGGGCATCGGCAGGCAATACGCCAAGTTCCTGAAGAAGCGAAACATACATACAGCACTCGACTTCGCGAACCTGCCGGAGAGCTGGGTCAAGCAACACATGACCATTGTCGGGCTGCGGCTGCAGAAAGAGCTAAAAGGCGAACCCTGCCTGGAGCTGGAGGAGGCGTTACCGGCCAAGAAAGGCATCTGCACCTCCAGGAGCTTCGGGAAGAAAATAACGACCCTGGATGAACTGCAGGAAGCCACCGCCTCCTATGCCGCCAAATGCGCCAGAAAGCTACGGCAGCAGAAAAGCTGCGCCAGGCTGGTTACCGTTTTCGTTACCACCAACACCTTCTCCGAGCACGACAGGCAATACTACAACAGCAAGACCATTTGCCTGCCCGTGGCCACCAACTCAGATATGGAGCTGATCCACTATGCCGGCATCGCCCTGAAGGAAATTTACAGAGAGGGCTACTGGTTCAAGAAGTCGGGGGTTATCGTGACCGAGATCGTGCCGGAGCGCCAGGTACAGCTTAACCTGCTGGACACGGTGAACAGGGAAAAGCATGGCAGGCTAATGGAGGCTGTCGACGGCCTCACCGACAGGTTTGGCAGGGGAAAAGTATGGGTGGCGGCGCAGGGTGTTAATACCTCGTGGCAGCTCAAGAGCGAGTTCAAGTCGCCCAGCTATACTACCCGGCTAAGCGACATACAAACGGTATACGCCGGATAAATCCTGTTGGCAACTCCCTGAAACTGGCGGGTAACGCCTGTTAGTGTCAGAAACGCCGGAGAAGGCTGCCAAGGCGGCTTTACAGGCAGCAATTAACCACGAGTTGAAAACAATTCCGTTATTGTAAACTTTTTATCGTATCTTGTAGAAAATATTGAACGGATATACCTGCCGGAATGTAATAGGTATATAATAAACAAAACAACATGAATAAAGGAACAGTAAAATTCTTCAATGATTCGAAAGGCTTCGGATTCATTAAGGATGCAAATTCAAATCAAGAGTACTTCGTACACGTATCCGGACTGATACACGAAATCCAGCAGAACGACGAGGTGACTTTTGATCTTCAGGATGGTAAGAAAGGGCTGAACGCAGTGAATGTAAAGCGCGTTTAGTTTAGCAGATATCCCATAGGAAAAGCCTTACATCATGTAAGGCTTTTTTATTGCGCCCGGGAACAAATGAATGTTCCGGTAGACGTGGGCAGACTTAGAGAACAACAGCCAAGATGAACAGAAAGTATATTGTTGACACAGTAACAGGGGAATACCTGTGCGTGGCACATCAAAAGGGCCGGGAATGGTCTCCCATTAACCAGGATTCCCTTCCGAGCTTCATGGATGCCCGCAAGAGCAAAAACGCTCCGGAAAAAGAGTTGCTATCGGGTGAGTTTAATGACAACGCCTTCTTTGAGAAGTGGATACGCAACGGCACAAATTTCCTGTTCCGCTATTGAGCAACTTAGCGCAGACGGGACAAGTATAAAGTATAAACCAAAATTAAAGTATGGGTAGATCACAGGAAACCTTCAGTAAGAAAGAGAAGGAGAAAAAACGAAAGAAGAAAAAAGAGGATAAAGAGTTTAAACGAGAGGAACGCAAAACCAACTCCAGCAAGGGAAAGGGTCTGGATTCTATGCTCGCCTACATCGACGACGATGGCAATATCACTTCTACGCCTCCGGATCCGAAGAAAAAGAAAGAAATAAAGCAGGAAGACATCCAGATTGGGGTGCCGAAGCAGGAGGACCCTGATCCGGCAGACCTGATACGAAAGGGAACCGTAACCCACTTCAATTCATCAAAGGGCTACGGCTTTATCAAAGACCATGAATCCCAGGAAAGTATTTTTGTCCATCAGAACGAGCTAACCAGCCCGGTGAAAGAAAACGACAAAGTTACCTTTGAGATTGAGAAAGGGCCGAAGGGCTTCATTGCAGTCAATGTAAAGACCGTGGCGTAGGCCACGGTGACAAACTGCGGTACAGTATAGTTGAAAAAAAGCAGATGGCGAAGGCGTGTTTACAAACCTCTACTTTTAAACAGTCGCCTTGCCATTAGCCCTATAGGGCCTTAGCGGATTGCCGCAGCTACCGGGCAGCCGCTACGTTTGGAGCAGGAAAGGCACCTGCACCATCTCCGGTTGCTACCGCTGCATCCGTGACTGACATAAAACCCTGGAAGTATAAAATCTCCCGGATGAGGGGCAGCGTTATGCCTGCCACATGGCCATATCGGCACTTCATGGCTTCATGTCCGGAACTCCTTTCAGGACAAAGTATAAACTTCCCGTGACAGGTAAAGCTGGCTACCCAGGAAAATGGCCGGAAGGTAAATGATGGCCTTTGGGAGCGAGGCATACATTGTACTCCTCCGTTATACTTCTACTACAGGATGCATCCGGTTAAAACTCGCCCTGCTGCACGTAAGGGTAACACCAGAGCAGCGCCGTTAACGTTACAGCCTTAAACCAGGCATTGTGCATGCCCTCCACGTCCTGCGGGGAGTCTCCCTTCTTAGCCAGGAAATCTTTTATCGTAGCGGTGATGGGGTAGATAAACGCTACAATGTACCGGAAGTGTATGATGGGCACCGAATCCACCTTGTCCGTCTTGTTCTTTTTGGTGGCGTGGTGCCTCTTGGCGATTTCGTACTGATAATCGAGCCAGGCCTGGTCGTAGGGGCGGTTGCACAAGTCCAGTACCCATTGCTTGAACCTTTCTCTCACTGCGGCGAGGTAACGCTCATCCGGCTTGCCATCCACCGTGAAATAGTAAAGCAAATGCTCGTTGCTACCCACGTAGTTATACCATAAATCCAGCACCTGGTCCGTCTGATCCTGCAGCACCTTGCCCGCCATATTCAGATACCGCTCATCGTCCTTGCTCCATAGAAGCGTTTTCTTCAGCAAATCCAGATCCTGCAAGGTGATGGGGGACTTATCCAGCGCCGAATCCCCGTAACTGTATCCTTTGATCTGTTCCATGGTATGCGACAAATAAAATACACCTTATATAGTATACTTTATCTCTACGCGATATCTCTCGTGCCTGCCCTCAAATTGCAGTATAACAAGTGAAGGGGCATGAACCACGGGTAAAGCTGCTGATTCATGCCCCTTCGTTGCATTACCTATCACTGCGCCGTATGCGCCCTACTCCTCAAACCCCTCCCGGAAGCCTTTCAGATGCGCATAGCAAACGGGGCTGCTAAACTCAGGGGAGGCCTCTGCAAAAGAAGCAGGCTGTGCACTGGCTTGTTTCAGCTTATACAGCGGCACTAGTTTCAGCGCTTTCCCGGAGAAAGCTTTACCGGCAACCAGGCGTGGGAACAAGGGCAAGTGCGGCATACTTCGTTCTGTTTATACTTATTTAAATATACGCAAGACAGGCCAGCTATACTACTCCGGCATCCTCCTTCGCGATAAGCGCATGCGTTGTTACGCTAAAGGCCATGCCCAGCACACTTTCCAGCGAAAAGCCGCCGCCCATGCCGGGGGCCGCATCCAACAGCAGCTGGGAGTACGAATAGTATTGATACTGTTCTTCCGACAGATAGAATTCACTACCTTCCACCTCCCCTATCAGCACGTCGCGGGAGCCGGGTTTATACTCGCCTTTCTCATAGCACATGGGCTGCGAGCCTTCGCAGCAGCCGCCGCTCATGTAAAACATCAGATCGCCGTAGCGCTCCTTCAGCTGCCCGATTACTTCTTTTGCTTTTTCAGTTACGATTATCTTTTCCATACTTCTGTTTTGGTTTTAAATAAAAATCACCTGGGGAGGCCCCAGGTGATTTCAGGATAAATGACATACTTTGGATTAAAAGAAGCCTTGTTTCTTCTTGTCGTAGGAAATGAGCATGTTCTTGGTCTGGCGGTAATGGTCGAGCATCATCTTGTGGTTCTCCCTGCCGTAACCGGACTGCTTGTAGCCCCCAAACGGCGCGTGCGCCGGGTACGTATGGTACTGGTTCACCCACACACGGCCTGCCTGTATGGCTCTCGGCACCTGGTATAGCTCATGGGCATCGCGGGTCCAGACGCCGGCGCCCAATCCGTAGATGGTGTCGTTGGCAATCTCGATGGCTTCCTCGGTCGTCTTAAACGTGGTCAGCGCCACCACCGGGCCAAAGATCTCCTCCTGGAACACGCGCATTTTGTTGTGCCCTTTCAGGATGGTTGGCTGGATGTAGTAACCGTTAGCCAGTTCCCCCTCCAGTTTCTGCGCCTCGCCGCCTACCAGTACTTCGGCTCCCTCTTCCTTACCAATCTTGATGTAGTTGAGGATCTTCTCATACTGCGGCTTCGATACCTGCGCGCCAATCATGGTGTCTCCATCCAGCGGGTTGCCGGCTTTAATGGCTTTCACGCGTTCGATCACGCGGGCCGTAAAGGCGTCGGCTATACTTTCGTGCACCAGAATCCGGGTTGGGGCAGTACAAATCTCGCCTTGGTTCAGGGCGAAGAATGTGGCGCCTTCCAGGGCCTTGTCAAAGAACTCGTCGTCAGCCTCCATCACGGACGGGAAGAAGATGTTCGGGGACTTACCGCCCAGCTCCATGGTAGAAGGGATAACGTTCTCGGAAGCGTACTGCATGATGAGCCTGCCTGTTGCCGTGGAGCCGGTAAAGGCAATTTTGCCGATTCTTGGGGAAGTCCCAGTGCCTTGCCCACCTCGGCGCCGAAACCGTTCACCACGTTCAGCACGCCGGCTGGCAACACCTCTCCGATCAGCTCCATCAGCCCCAGAATACTGGTTGGGGTCTGCTCTGCCGGCTTTAAGACAATACAGTTACCAGCGGCCAGGGCCGGGGCAATTTTCCAGGCGGCCATCAGCAGCGGGAAGTTCCAGGGGATAATCTGCCCCACCACCCCAATGGGCTCGTGCAGTACGATGCTCACCGTGTTGGCGTCGTGCTCGGAGATACCGCCCTCCTCGGCGCGAATCACGCCGGCAAAATAACGGAAGTGGTCGACGATAAGCGGCAGGTCTGCCGCGCGCGTCTCGCGGATGGGCTTGCCGTTGTCAATGGTTTCCAGCGTGGCCAGGTACTCCAGGTTGTCTTCAACCACGTGGGCCACTTTCAGCAAAATATTACTGCGTTCTGTGGCTGAGGACTTGCCCCATTTCTGAAACGCTTCGTGCGCCGCGTCCAGCGCCAGCTCCACGTCCTCCTTGGTAGAACGGGCGGCCTGTGCAAAAACTTTCCCGTTGATGGGCGAAATGTTATCGAAATACTCTCCCTTCACCGGTGGGACAAATTGCCCACCAATAAAGTTGTCACGTGGCAACTCTTTCCCGTTCAGCTGTGGAAACTTGTATAATTTCTTTTCGGCTTTTCCGTTCTCAATGATAGGCTCTACTACTATGCTCATAATTTTATTTCTTTAAATGGTTATAAATGTAGCTTGCAACTGTCTGTGCATCTGTTACAAATTTATAACAATACCAGGCGCGAGGGGTAGTACAGACCTCCTATTAGGTAGGACAAAAGGGAAATAATCAGGAAACCTCAAAGTATAGCCTAAGAGTATAGCAGGGATAGGAAAGCTGATGGAAGCGACTCAGAAAGTATAAATCCACTTAACCAGTCACAGCCGATGGATCCGGACAAGGACCTGTTTTTTATAAGCTCTCTCAACGCCATACCACAGGAGTTTTTCGAGGGGCCCTACCGGGAAGATTACTTTGAGATCGCCTGGTTGAAGGATGAGAAGCCCATTCATTCTATGAAAGATGAGGCGCTTTACACCAAAGGAGACTGGATGTACCTGATCCCGGCCAACCGATCGCCCCGCCCCACAAAATCAGGTCAGAAAGGTACACTCATTGCCTTTCATAAGTCGGTGCTGGACTATGAAGTGAAAGAGTTTACGCTGGATGTGATCAGGCTTTTTCTCGGGAAAGGCCTTGGCAGCTTCTCCACGATACTGCTGGATGAAGAAATTGCCGCCACCCTGGATGATATCCTCCGGGTTTTAAAAGACGAGTATAAGGAGCAGCAAAAGAACTTCCTGGTGCTCAAAGCCCTGCTGAAGGCATTCTTGCTGAAGCTGATGCAGTATAAAACGCAGCCGTTTACCAGTCAGGGCCTGAACGAGAAGCGGGTGTACCATTTCCTGCTGCTGCTGGAGCACCATTTCAGGGAAGAGAAATCGGTGTCGTTTTATGCCGATAAACTAAACATTACGCCCAAACGCCTGAACCAGATCCTGAAGCAGAAGACCGGAAAAACCATTACGCAGCTGCTGCAGGAACGGGTTGTGGTAGAGGCCAAACAGGAACTTGTCACCAGCGCCCAAACCATAAAGGAAATCGGTTACAGCCTTGGCTTCGAAGACAGGTCCTACTTCAGCCGGTTCTTCAAAAAAATGACCGGGCAGACGCCGGAGCAGTTTCAGAAACAAGCCAAAGAGCGAATCTTTCCGGCGTAAGGCTGTGCGGGGCAACCGCCCTGTTGGAGGTATCCATACTTTCTTGTTCTGGTGGTAGCTCCCGTTATTTTATCCGTCATAAAGCGGCCTGTCTCACATACAGCAATACCCGTGTCCCCAGCCATACTTGCTGCCCCAGGTATGATGCCATACTTTATGAAGAAGCCGAAAACCAAAGGAACGACACCTGCTGACACACCTCCCTTCATCGTCGGATAACTTCCGGGCCTCATACACAGGAAAATTCCTTGACACAAACTTAACACGCTCATAACCTGATAGTAACAACTGCTGTTTAATTTTACCCACGAGCAAAAAAGATGCTTGGGCAGGAGCAACTATAAACCTGAAGTACAGCAATTATGAACAGGCAAAAACAACTTATTCGCACCGTGACAGAAAAGCTCCTGGGCATTTTCCTGTCCCGACTATACTCCTACCTCTCCCCTTTTAAATACAACAGGGGCTAGCCCTCATCCGACACAACTAATCCAACTGCATGGGACAGAAGAGAAAAGTAGAAGTAGTCGTTATCTCGGATGTGCACCTGGGAACCTATGGCTGCCATGCCAAAGAGTTGCTGGCCTACCTTAAGAGCATCCAGCCTGAGACACTCATCCTCAACGGCGACATCATCGACATCTGGCAGTTCAGCAAATCCTATTGGCCAGGCTCGCATATGCGGGTAATAAAGCACCTGATGAGCCTTATCGCCAAGGGGACAACGGTGTACTACATCACGGGCAACCACGACGAGATGCTGCGTAAGTTTGCGGGCTTTCAGCTGGGCTCACTCCGGGTGGTAAACAAACTGGTGCTCGAGCTCGGTAACAAGCGCGCCTGGCTCTTTCACGGCGACGTGTTTGATGTAACGATGCAACACTCCAAATGGCTCGCAAAGCTGGGAGGCCAGGGTTACGACCTACTGATCCTGCTCAACCGCCTGGTAAACTTCTTCTGCCTCAAGTTCAACCGTGAGAAAGTGCAGCTCTCGCGCAACATCAAGAACCGCGTCAAGTCTGCAGTTAAGTTCATCAACAACTTTGAGCGGACCGCCGCCGACATCGCCATCTCCAACGGGTACGACTATGTCGTGTGCGGCCACATCCACCAGCCTGAGATGCGCGACGTATCGACTGAGGACGGCTGTGTTACCTACCTGAACTCCGGCGACTGGATCGAGAACCTGACGGCCCTGGAGTTCAACAAAGGCGCCTGGAGCCTTTACAAGTTCCGGGAGGACCTGGATGCGGTGGTGATGGACGAAGACGAGGAACAGGTGCCCACCAACGTGCAGCTGTTCCGGAGTATGGTGATAGAATTTAACCTCAGGTCCGCATGAGAATATTGTATGCCATCCAGGGCACCGGCAATGGCCACCTGACCCGGGCGATGGATGTGATTCCGGCCCTGCAGCGGCACGGCGAGCTGGACATCCTGGTCAGTGGCTGCCAGGTAGATATTCCCCTGCCCTACCCCGTTAAGTACCGCCTCCATGGCCTGAGCTTTATTTTCGGCAAAAACGGGGGGATTGACTTTTACAGGACATTCGCGCAGGCCAGCACCCGCAGCTTTTACAGAGAAGTGAGCCAGCTGCCGGTAAAGGCCTACGATTTGGTAATTTCCGACTTCGAGCCCATCTCGGCCTGGGCCTGCCAACTGGCCCGCAAGCATTGCGTCGGGCTGAGCAACCAGGCTGCTGTGCTGCATAAAAGCGTCCCCAGGCCAAAAGCGGAAGACCCCATGGGCGCGTGGGTTCTCCGCAACTACGCCCCTACCGCCGCGCGGTACGGGTTCCACTTTGCCAGGTTCGACAGCACCATCTTCACGCCCATTATCCGCCGGCAGGTACGGGAGTTAGCGGTATCCAACCAGGGGCACTACACGGTGTACCTGCCCGCCCACGACGATCATAAAATCGTAAACAGACTCGCCTGCTTCAAGGAGGTGGAATGGCAGGTGTTCTCCAAGCACAACAGCCGGCCATTCCGGCTGGGGAATGTGGCCGTGCAGCCTATCCAGGCGAATGCTTTTCTTCAAAGTATGGCCTCGTCGGCCGGTGTGCTTTGTGCAGCCGGCTTCGGCACCCCGTCTGAGGCGCTGTACCTGCGCAAGAAGCTCATGGTCGTGCCCATGAAAAGCCAGTACGAGCAATTGTGCAACGCGGCCGCACTACAGTCTATGGGGGTGGCTACCATAAAAAGCCTCAAGAAAAAACACATCCCCTCCATTGACGATTGGCTGGAAGAAGGCCAGCCAGTACACGTCGACTACCCTGATGAAACGGCCGCGTTGGTAGCGCGTATCGTACGGGAAAACACATAATTATTAAACCTGACACTAAGGCAGCAGGTTCCTTACCCGGATACTGCCACTTTCTTTATGCCCGATACTCCGATTGACCCGGTACCACAACAACCGGTACTGGTACGTTCAGCCTTTGGCGATGATTTTAAATGGGGCGTTGCCACGGCCGCTTACCAGATAGAGGGAGCCCATGACGCAGCAGGCAAAGGGACCTCCATCTGGGACGTTTTCTCTGCCAGGAAAGGCAAGGTGAAAAAGCAGCACAATGGCTGCACGGCCTGCGACTTCTTTAACCGCTACCCCGACGACCTGCTGCTCATGCAGACCATGGGCATTCCCAACTTTCGCTTCTCGCTCTCCTGGTCACGCCTGCTGCCAGGGGGCACCGGCGCTGTCAACCACGCCGGGGTCAGTTACTACGACCGCCTGATCGACCATTGCCTGGAACTCGGCATCACGCCCTGGATGACCCTTTACCACTGGGACCTGCCCCAGGCTTTGGAAGAGAGAGGCGGCTGGGCCAACCGCGACATCGTGTCCTGGTTTGGAGAGTATGCCGCTTTGTGTGCGCGCAAGTTTGGCGACCGGGTGAAACACTGGATGGTGCTCAACGAACCGATGGTCTTTACCGGCGCCGGTTACTTCCTGGGCGTCCACGCCCCTGGCCGGCGCGGATTTGGTTCGTTCATACCTGCAGTGCACCACGCAGCGATGTGCCAGGCCGAGGGCGGAAGAATCCTCAGAAGTATACTTCCCGAAGCAGAGATAGGCACCACCTTCTCCTGTTCCCACATAGAGCCGCTCCGGCAGCAGGAAAAGGACATCCTGGCCGCCCGCCGGGTGGATGCCCTGCTTAACCGGCTTTTCCTCGAACCCGCCCTGGGCTTGGGGTACCCGTTGGAGGAGTTAAAGTTCATGCGCCGGATTGAAAAGCACATGAAGCCCGGAGATGAGGAAGCCCTGAAGTATAACTTTGACTTTATCGGCATCCAGAACTATACCCGCGAGGTGGTCAAGTATGCTTTCTGGACGCCCTTTATGCAGGCCAATCTCATACCGGCCAAAAAGCGCGGGGTGCCGCACACGCTCATGAACTGGGAAGTATACCCCGAGGGCATGTACCACCTGCTCCATAAGTATAACCAGTACAGCGGCATTCCCAAGCTCATTATCACCGAAAACGGGGCGGCCTTTGCCGATGAGGTGCGCCATGGAAAGGTACACGACCCCAAGCGCATCGATTTCCTGGATCGCTACCTCCAGCAGGTACTGCGGGCCAAACAGGAAGGGGTAAAGGTGCACGGATACTTTGTATGGTCTTTTGTAGACAATTTTGAATGGGCCGAGGGATACGACCCGCGCTTTGGACTGGTGCACGTGGATTTCGACACCCAGAAACGGACCATCAAGAGCTCCGGCTATTGGTACCAGCACTTTTTAAAGAGTTAAGGGGAAGTATAGCCCAGTAAAACTCTTTGTCAGGTTTAATTATACTAACCGGACAGCGTACTATTCTCTCTCCTGGTCAAAGAGGAAATGCGAGAAAGTATACTTAAGGGACACCTCCACCTTCACGGCAGATGACGCAAAACCATCGCTGAAGTTACCTCTTTTGCCCCATTGAACTTCAGCCCCGGTCAGTAGTTGTGGAAAAGGCCGGTACAGCACATTCAAAATGGCATAATGACCGCTCCTGAAGGCATTGGGTGCCTGGGCATCTGAGTTGTAGATACGCACCCTGGAGTAACCCGCTGTGCTGCTCCAGTTGCTGTTCCAATTATGCTCCAAAAAGGCGAGCCCTCCTATGACCGGTAGGGCAACACCCAATAAGGGCGTAGTGGGGTCGTCGAAATTATTATCTATTCCAATGTTAAACGAAGCATCCTTTAAATGGCTCTGAATGCCCTTGCCATAAACGAGTTGCCCCTTGAAAGCGGTCTGCCGGCTAAGCTGTTGGGTGGAGCTGATGTTAAAACCCCACCCGATTTCCTCTCCACTCAAATCGATGGGGCTGCTGACAGTATTCTCCCACCTGATCCATTTTATTACACCCGCTACTTCTACGTACCCATTCCCGGTCATTCTGCGGTATTCGGCAGCCAGATCCGGCGCCTTGAACGCTGCCTTCACATTCTGAAGCTCTATCCGTTCGGCATAGATGCCCTCATCGGCCGTAGCGCCAGGTTGTTCCAGCCCTAGCGCCCATCTGCCCTGTTCACTGGTGTGCTCATAGCGTACCTGGATAGTTCGCAGATATGCCAGGCTCGAAGGTGCCCCGAAATCCAGGTTAGTGGAGAGCATATCGGGATCAGAAAAAGTGCTTTCGGTTAACCCGACGGTAAACCTACCCAGGTTTACATAGGCCTTCCGGAAGTGAAAGGTGGTCTGACCGACATCCGGCCCTACCCCGAAAAGGTCAAACTCGAATCCGGCCCTGGCCTGGCCCAGCGGCGTTTCCGACCAGCTGTTAAACCCCATTCTCGTTTGGCGAACGCTGAAGAAGATTCTTCCGTCAGGCGCAAATTGATTCTTATACTGTGGGAGGCTGGACACGCGCATTACGTCAAACCAGTTCGGGTCAATCTGATCAAAATTGTAGCCAATATCTACCTTGATGTACCCGTATACTTCAAGGCCTTCTGCCTGCTCCTTTTCCTGGGCTGCAGCCTGGCTGATAACCAACAGGAAGCACTGCAGGATCAATGCTTGTCGAAGTCTCATTCGGAAGGGGAACTGAAAAACCACATGACCAAACTATACATCAACCTAACTCATACATGCCCCTATTTGAGTTCAATAAACCTAATGTACAAGTATAAACAGGCCATCCCCGCAGCAACGTCAAAAGATGCAAACCCTCAGGCCGGTAGTGAAGAACAACAAAGTATACTTCCCTAGCCCTTTTGGTAATTATAACAGCCCAGACCTAAGTTCATTACTGTAGCAGTTGGCTCAGCTAATGAAAAGTATAACCGCTAAGTATAACTGTGCCTTTAAGGTTTGGTGCATCAGCCATCTTATACTTTTTATACTTTGTCCGATGCATCGCTTTATACTATGGCAGCAGTATTACTTCTCGGTTAATTACTGTCGCTGCTCATACGTTAGCCCTTCCCCATACTTGAACAAAGCGTACCCCTCGCCTTCCTTGTAGCCGGGTAAATCCTCCTTGTTGCGCTCCACCGCCTGCTGGCTGACCGGGGTTGTGAACGGCATCTTTCCGCTGGGATTATACTTTCCGGTCACCACATCCAGCAGGGCCTCTGGCTCTACGCCAAAGGTTGCCAGCACACCCAAAAAACGACTGGTCGTCTGCTGGTTATACACCTCATCAATCACAAAAGGGTTGGCATAGTTGATGACCAGGATGGTAGGCTTTTTGGAGGTGAGGGTGTTGACATACTTTACATCCACTGCGCAGGCCGAGAGGTTTACCCTAAGGGGAGAATCATCGGAAGGAAAGAGCGGGCGGATGGAGGGTTTCAGCCAGAACAGGATCACATCCGCTTCCTCGGGTGTGGAGACAAAGGCAAGCCCTTCGTACTCTTCCGAGTATACGTTGCCCGGCCCCGGGGTCATCTTCCCGTAAAGTTTGCCATAGTCCTCAAAGTATACTTTCGTGCCTTTGGCCAGCGGCAAGGCGTTTTTCTCGTTGCGTAACAGTACAATGGATTTTCGCTGGGCTTCTTTTCCGGCCTCCACAAACTCCTGCCTGCCCACTATCTGCCCAGCCTTCTCCTCGTCTACATAAGGGTTTTCAAATAGTCCCAGCCGGAACAGCTCTACAAGCAGGAGCGCCACCGACTCATCCACATACTGCATGACCTCGGGGTGTGCCTTCAGGGCTTTGATAAGCTGGGTGGGGTCGGCGTTGCCGGCAAACAGGTTGGTACCAGCCTCCAGCGCCTTCACGTAGCGCTGCGCAATGGTAAGTTTTTCCACCCCCCACGGCATGGATTCGATAGGGCCGGTGTCGGAGTTGATGATCCCTTTGAAGCCAAGCTCGCCGCGCAATACGTCCCGCAATAGCCCCTTGTTATAGGCGTAAGCCACTTCCTCATACTTGGTATCCTTGGGCAGCGAGTAATAAGGCATGATGGAGGACGTACCCGCCTGGATGGCCGCTTTAAAGGGAAGCATGTTCTCCTCCAACTGCCCTCCAGGAAAAACGGCAAAGCGGCCATAAGTATAATGCGGGTCAAAACCTTTGTAAGCGGAGCCTCCTCCCGGAAAGTGCTTGGTTGTCATGGCCACCGACGCATGGTTTAGCGTTCGCCCCTGAAAACCCAGGGTTACCGCCGCGATGGATTGGGCAACATGCTGGGGGTCTTCGCCGAAGGTTCCCTCGATGCGTTGCCAGCGGGGCTCGGTCGCCAGGTCGGCCATGTACATATACCCTTTGCGTATGCCCACCGCCAGCCACTCCTGCCGTGCCATGTCCCCAAAGCGGCGTATCATCGCTGAGTCGGCCATGGCGCCCAAGCCAATCTCGGAGGGCCATTTGGAGAAGCCGACAGAGGTAGAACCCGTGGCGCCCAATGCCCCGGAGGTGATGTGGTTGCGGGGATTGGAAGCAAACAGCACCGGTATGCCCAGGCTGTCGCTTTCGGCCAGGGCCTGTACTTTGTTTGCCCAGCGGGCCATGGTATCGGCGGGAGCGGTGGTGGTGCGCCAGATAAAGCGACGCATCTTATGCTTCAGGATCCCCTTTGTCGTGCCGACGGTGTTCATTACCGGGAATGGAAGCGGCTCGCCGGTAAACTGGTTTTTGTCTACTACGATGTCTTCCTCATTGAACGCGCTGGTGATGGGGTCTGTCTGTCCGGAAGCCTCCAGCATAAATGCCTCGTTATACATCCGCATGTCGGCAATCAGCATCATGCCCGCTTTTTCCTCCAGCGTCATCCTGCCCAGCAGGTCCTTGCTTCTCTCTTCCGGCGTCAGGCGCCAGTCTTCGTAGGCATCCAGCCGGCCATTGCGGTTAAGGTCCTTGAACTGTAAGCCGTCCGCCTCCAGCAGCTTTGCAGAGCGGTAGCCCAGGCTGGGTTGGGAGGATTTTGCTTCGCCTGCCTCTGTCTCGTTTTCTGTTCCGGATTTTCCGCAGGCATGCAGCATGGCAAGTATAATGATGAGGAAAATAAAAGTATGGGCGTTTTTCATAGAGGCACAGATACCGGTTTCCTATTTGTTCAGATAATCCAGGATGATCTGTACCTGGGCTTTCACCCCGTTTGGCAAGGCGCTGTCATCCACTGCAAATTTGGGGTTGTGGTTGGCGGCACCTTCCCCAATACCTAGGGTCATAAAACTGACAGGAGCAATTTCCCTGTAGTATGCAAAATCCTCGCTGGCGGTCATCATGGGAGCATCAAAGACCTGGTCCTTTCCCAGTATGGCCACAGCGCTTTTGCGGGCATGGGCGTTCAGGGCAGCATCGTTCTGGATGGCCGGGTACGTGGGAATGTAATCCAACTTATAATCAGCGCCGTAGGCCTCGGTAATGTTGTCGATAATCTCCTTTATTCGGTCTTCTACCTGTTTCCTGGTTTTTTCCGACGTGGTTCGGATACTGGCTGCCAGCTCCGCCCTGTCCGCGATCACGTTGAAGGCATCACCGGATTGAAATTTTCCGATGGTAACCACTGTCATCTCGCCGGGCGTCACATTTCGGGAAACCACCGATTGCAGCGCGCTCACGATAGCAGCCCCTGCCACAATGGGGTCTACGCCTAAATGCGGCATGGACCCGTGCGACCCTTTCCCGATAATATTCAAATGGAAGACATCCTGGGCCGTAGAGGCGGCCCCATCAGGTAAAACACCCACATGGCCAGCAGGGAAATTGGGCAACACATGCATCCCAAAAAAGGCATCCACATCCTTCAGAACCCCGGATTTGATGATATCGATGGCGCCGCCCGGAGGACTTTCTTCTGCATGCTGGAATATAAAGTATACCGTGCCCTTCAGTTGGTTCTGCATTTTGGATAAGGTAGCGGCCGTTCCGAGCAACATGGCCGTGTGCGCATCGTGACCGCAGGAGTGCATCACATTTGCTACTTTCGAGCTATAGGGCAGCCCGGTTTCCTCCTGCATGGGCAGGGCATCCATGTCGGCCCGGAAGGCAACCGTCTTTCCAGGCTTGGCGCCTTTCAGAACCCCGACAACGCTTGTTTTGGCAGGCCTGATGACTTCAATGTTGGGAAAAGACTTCAGCACCTCTTCCACATACTTGCCGGTATTCTCCTCCTCGAAAGACAGCTCCGGGTTTTGATGGATATGGTGCCGCCACTTGACGACATCCTCTGCCGGTATATTTTTTACCCAAGAAGGGTTCGATACGGCTTTAGGCGAAGTATTCCTTTTCTTTGTCTGGGCCTGGAGCATGCCACTCCACAGCACTAAAAATATAATAGTGTACAGCTTTACCATACTATTTACTTTACCTTGAACTACCACTCACATCATTCTATATACTCCATCGCCTGAAACAGGTTGAACGTTTTTCAGTTCTTTATCTGACTTAAAGTGAGTCGCTTAAACTGCCTATTTGTTAAGCGTCTTTGCCCAGGGGGAGCATCTTACCGGTAGTGCTTTGCCCCTTTTATTTCGATGTTCCGGATGACTTTTGAGGAGGGAATGTGGAGGGGGTGGTTGGAGCTATGCCCGGGAAGTATAAAGCTTATCAAAGCATAAATTTCTATGTGGGTAAGATGCTGCTTTTGAAGTTCCTCCCGCTGGTGCTGACGCGACGGCAAGAAGAATAGCGGGCGCTTATCTTTAACATGAAATTAGATGCGCATTAGAATAGACAGGCGTGAGTCCTGAACAGCCTTTAGGAAGAAAGCTTGTTCAGGACTCACGCCTGCTATACTTCTAAGTCACCCTAGAGCCGCCGGAAATGGGGGCTGCGGGCCTTTTATACTTACAGTTTATACTTTCCCTACCCTGTAAAGTATAGTTCCCGGGGTTAAGCCAGCCTTAGGATATTGTCCAGCGCAGGCCCGGATATGGTTACAAGGGCAGATTTAGGTACGGCGGAGCCTCCCTCGGGCCAATGGCTGGTCAGCTCTGTCAGGCTACGGGAGGTTTCGCCCGGGTGCTGCACGCACAGGAACAAAGTACGTCCGTCCGGAGAAAAGTATGGCCCTGTCAGTTCGGCGTCCATGGGGGCACTAGCAACCTGCAGCACCTGCCCTGCCTGCGGTCCCTGCCTGGGCACCAGAAACAGCCCGTTGTTCCCGAATGAAGTATAAGCGCCCTTGTTGATGCTGCTGCCGGAGATATCGGACGTAAACCACAGGTTGCCCGCCGGGTCAAAGGCCATGTTGTCCGGACAGGCAAAACCGGTTTCGGGTCCTCCTGCCAGAAAGGTGTCGTGGCTGAAGCGCAGGGCGTCGTACTGCCCGTTTTCCTCCACAATCTTCAGGATGGAACCGTGGTAGTTCCCCTTTGGTGTGTTGTTGGTCAGGGCCACCAGCACGTGGCCGGTAACCGGGTCTATCTCTATGTCCTCGGGCCGGTCCAGCAGCGAGCCGCCTACCAGTTTGGAGGCTTCCCGCAATCTGATCAGTACTTCTTCCTGTGTTTTAAAGGCTTTGCGCAGCGCCTTCTGCTTCCGCCTGTCCAGGGATTCCCAACGGCCTTTTTCCAGGTTGGCTACATACAGGGTGCCCTCCAGCAGCGAGCCGGGCTTGGAGGAGATAAACTTGTAGAGGCACTCATCGTTCGCATCGTCTCCGGTGTACACCACCAGACGCCCGTCGGCCAGCTCTTTCACGGTGGCACACTCATGCGCACAACGGCCCAGCGCCACCAGCTTCTTCGACTCACCCGTTCTTGGGTCCACCTCCACGACCCAGCCATAATGCTCAGGCGGATAGTCGTAAAACTTCTCCCAACCGTAATGGCTGGGCCCCGTCAGGCCACCGGTTTTCCAGTCGCGTTCCCCGTAAAAGCTGTCGTAGTTTTCCTCGCAGGTCAGGATAGTGCCCCATGGGGTAACGCCACCGGCGCAATTGGCCAGCGTACCAATGGCACGGTCGGCGCCTGCGATTGGTTTGGAGTAGTGAAAAGGCATAGGAGTCTTGGCTGTTATTCTTCTGTTAAGCGGGTCGTTGTATACCACCGCCCATTTGCCGTCGCTGCCCTTCCGCACCCGCACAATGGTGCCGCCCACTTCATACATTTCCTTGTCTACCTGCTCTTTTGTCCGCTCGCTTGTACCCGTGTGGCCAGAAACAAAAATGGGGCTGATGTACTCATGGTTTATCCAGAGCAAGCCTTCTTCGCTATCCTGCCCATTGAGTGGCACAAAGGCCACATAATCGTTATTAAAGCCGTAGTGGTCCTGCTCCGAAATCTGGTCTCCCCACTTCAGCAGCACCTCGTACTGCAATCCCTCTATCAGCGTGAGTTCGTCGGTTGAGGTGGGGCCTAGGCCCTGAATGGTAGCAGCCGTTGGGCGAGTTGTGTTAGCAAGGGCCTGAAAAACGGGCGCCTGCACCAGTAAAGCCAGAGAACCTTTTCCCAGAAACTCCAGAAATGCCCTCCTTTTCAAGGAATTATCCATAGTACGCGTCTTTGTAGTTAGCAGCGTAAAGTAAGCGCATTCAAAAGTCATCCTCCCACAAAGCGCTGTTAAGAAATGGTTAAGGAGCCATACTTATACTTATACTTATACTTATACTTATACTTATACTTATACTTATACTTATACTTATACTTATACTTATACTTATACTTATACTTATACT
>NZ_QBKI01000013.1 GCF_003054055.1 Pontibacter mucosus
CAACTGTGTTGGAATTAAGGTCATGGTGCAGGTAGTGCAGGAAGAAGCGAAGCGCCTCTTCCCTGTCGTGTTTCGAGACGAGCTTTGAGGCCTCATAGAAAATGTGCTCAACCGAGGGGTTCTTCTTGTTGAGTCTGCCTAGCCGGTAAACACCCTCAATAAAGGTCTCCTTTTTCCCATCGGCTAGTTGAGTGGAAAGCTGCTCCAACTGCGTCTTCCAGCGGGTGACGTTTTGCGCGTTCAGCTCTATCTCAGTCGCCTCATCCGGCTGCTCCACCTGGGATATCAGTTTAGGGATAGCTGCATCAACCATCTCCCCAATGCGTGAGTCAAACTCTGATGCCAGTTCATCATTGTTTCCGGTGTAGGCGGTGGAAATCTTACGCTTGTGTAGGAAAGCCTCCCGGACAGCGTACTCGCATCGCTTAAAAATCGTGACATAGACGTCTATGGCTACACGCTGGCGGGTATAACTGTCGTCATAACTGCTCCAGTAGTAGGAGTCTTGCGCCTTGTAAACAACAATTGCCATCTCCTGTATGAACTGAATCTCCTTGGTCATGGAGGTGCCTTTTCGCTGGAGCTGCTTCTTAAGCTCCTTCATCACGCTTAGGTACAGCTTTGCCGTGGCCATGCAGCATCCTTCCATGGAGGTAAAAGCATTGTCGAAGTAGGCGACTTTATTAAGCAGACCCACCTCTTGGGTGTTAAGGCCAAGCTTCTGCTTCAGGCGCTTTCCTAGTTTCCACTGATCGGCGTCATAAGAGAGTGCCGTTTCAAAAGAAGTGATTTTGTCAACTTGCTGTTCTATGTTTTGGAAAGCTGCATAAGAGGCAGGTTGTCTTTCCGTCACTGCTTGCTGCTGTCCGTGGTATGTATTCACCAAGGAAGCATACGATGGTTTTTGCGCTAGCCTATCCTTTGTGGTGACCGGTGCATCAATCCTGTACGTGCTACCCGTTACGTCGATGATAGCATCATCTTCTACAGGAGTAGCTTTTGTTTCGTCTTCCATCCTACCTGATGTTGCTTGGGCTTGCCCTGTACCGGAGCTTTCTTCCTGTCTATTGTGGGTATCGACTGCCTTGTCCTGATTTACTTGCTGTTCTTTACTTAGAGGGGTTGGATGTAGGGGGAAGCGCTTCTCAGTCGTTGTATGCTGCTGTTTTCCGTCATGTGTAGTTATCACCGGTGCATCGGATGGCTTTTGTGGTACTGTAGCCTTTATGTTGAGTGCTGAACCGATACTATGCGTTATGTTAGTTACAGGGGTAATAGACGCGCCCTCTGCTTGTCTAACCTTTACTCCATTTTCCAATTTGCGCACTGGGTCCCGATCCTGCACGCTTTCAGGTCTACTATGGGTAGAGGTTGACTTTACTTCAGCCACTCTCTTATTACTGTTTCTCTTGAAGATAGCCCTATATGTCGGGGGCAGGACTACTAAGCCTAGTAACAGGTTGATTGCCCCTCCAAAATATTCACCGCTTATAAAACCGACCAAGGCGCCAAGACACCAAACAACCCCAAAAAACCAACGGACAGCATTTATAAAGACCTTCATCTGTTGTATAACTTTTAGAAATAGTATGAGCGTGATTTCATCCCAATATAAATAAAAGTTATATATATTGCATCTGTTGTATAAATATCTAAGCGATGATATAAAGCTTCTTCTTGTTGTCAGTCACCAACTTATAAGGTGTATTGGGTTACCTTGCTTCTTAGGGTTGAAAGATGAAGACCACAGACGAGTTGGATCAGGAAGTAACTAAAAAACCTTAAATAAGAGTGAAGGTTTTCATTCCTCCCATACTAATAGAGGAGTAATATCAAGCTGTTTAAGAAGCAGATAATCACTTAAATGCTTGTGATATAGTAGAAGAAACAATAAAAATAAGCTTACAACAAGCTGAAAAACTTTCGCAGAGTATTTCTGAAGCAGGCTTTTGAAAAAAGCCTTATACATTCAGTTTATCAGTTTTGATTTATAATGTGCAAAACAATCCTTTAAATATAACAATACTATGAATCCATTCTCCATAGCCGGAAGTAAGTGGTGGAAGTGCGACTTCCATAACCATACTCCTGCGTCAACTGATTATGGTAAAGGACCAAATCAAGCTGTTCTCCTTAAAAGAAGCCCTAGGGAGTGGCTGCTTGATTACATGAAGGCAGAAATTGACTGCGTTGGAGTAACGGACCATAATAGTGGAGAATGGATAGACATCCTGAAGATAGAATTGGAGTTAATGGAAGCCGAGCAGCCGGAAGGCTATAGGGCCATAGTTGTTTTTCCTGGAGTTGAGGTTAGTGTCAATGGAGGTATACACATAGTTGCTCTTTTCGATCCATCTAAAGGCACGAAAGACATTAACGGACTATTAGGCGCAGTTGGATTCCCGTTAGAACATGTTGGGAAAAGTGAGTATACATCTAAAGAGTCAATTGATGAAGTAATTGATAGTATTATTGATGCTGGTGGTATAGCTATTCCAGCTCACGTTGACAAGCCTACTGGCTTATTTGAAGTATATGGAGGTAATGTTACTGTAAGGAATCTACTTCTTAGAGAATGTTTACTAGCTATTGAGCTTATTAATAAAGAAAGCGTATTACCAGACACATACAAGCAGCACAGAAAGAGACTAAACTTAGCTGAAATTGTAGGGTCTGACAGTCATTTACCAGAGCAGGCAGGAACAGCCTATACCTGGGTAAAAATGGAAGAGCCAAGTATAGAAGCCCTCAAATTAGCTTTTCACGATGGTGTTGACGGTATTATTAGACATGAAAGCCCACACTCCCAGCCCAATCAAATTGCAGAGAGATATTACATAAGGAAATTAGTTGTCAAAGACGGCTACAAAGCAGGTAATGGGCAACCACTTGTGGTTGAATTTAGTCCATGGCAGACAACCTTAATTGGAGGACGGGGATCAGGAAAGTCTAGTATTATTAACTATCTAAGAATAGCTTTAGATAAATGTGATGGTATCCCAGATAAGATAAAAGCCGATTTTGAGAATTTTAAAAAAGTTGGTTCTAGAGGGGGTGTTGGAATGCTAAAAGCCTCTACAGAAATAGAGGTTTTGATTCAAAAAGATACTAGGTTATTGAAGGTGACTTGGAATCAAACAGACAACTGCATCCTTTCCGAGATGAATGAACAAGGTGACTGGGATTTAATTGGTCCTATGAGTGCTCTTGGAAAGATGTTTCCTATGAGAATATTCAATCAAAAGCAACTTTATGAATTAACAGAAAGTCCAAACCACCTTCTAAACCTCATCGATTCCCAGTTTGATAAGAACGCTTGGTCTCAAGAGTTAGAGAGGTTAGAAGCTATTTGGTATGCTAGCAGGCGTAACCAAAGAGAGCTAGCTAATAGAATGGCGGGTGAACCAGAAACCAAAGAACTTTATAAATCTGTTGAAGGCAAAATCAAAATTTTTGAAGCTTATGGTAACGAGCTTTTAACTAAATTTAAAGAAGAGCAGCAGTCTAATAGACTGATTAAATCTGGAATCAATAGCGTCAAAGGGCTTACTGATAACTTACAAAAAATAATCGAGTCTCAGTCAATTACTTCTATCTATGATTCTAAGATGGGTGATGAGTTAAAAACTAGTGTTTCATCATTTGATGAAGAAGTAAAAGCTCAAATAGTTAGCATTAGCAAGTCAATAGAGAACTTACGGCAAATTGTAATAGCATTTGATACTAATTATGAATCCTCAGAATGGTACACAAAATCACAAGGGACTAAAATAGAGTATGATAAATTTATAAATTCTCTAAAAGAGTCTAATCCAGATGTCAATTTAGATTACGGTGCTTTGTTAGCTCAGAAGCAAGGGCTAGAAGAGAAGCTTAACCAATATAAGGGACTTAAGGATGAATATGATGCCATCACTCAAAATATTAAAGATCAGTACCAATTAATTATTCAACATCATCAGCAGCTTAGGACTCTTAGAAATGAAGTTATTCATAAATGGAGTAAAAATACACAAGGCGGTACCTTAGCTGTTTATCTGAATGAACTAGGTGACTTTGTAAATTCAGAAATCAGTTTTAGAGATCTGATACGAAGGCCAGGTAGCGAATTTGCTAGTGAACTTTTAACTCTTGATGATGATGGGAATCCTACAGGAGGCTTCATTTCTAAAATTTTACAAGAGCAAGACATGCAAAGCCGATGGGGGCTGTTGCAAGAAATAAAACAAAACATTATAACTGCAAGTGAAGCTGATCCTAAGAACCTTGGGATAAAATTCATTAGGCACTTTCAAAAGCTAAAGGAAACTACACCCGAAGACATTGATAGATTATGGCTATGGGTTCCTGAAGATAGGATAGTACTAAAATTAAAAAGACAAGGTGGAAAAGAAGAAGATATTGAAAGCGGTTCTGCAGGTCAAAAGACAGCAGGTATACTGTCATTACTATTAGCGATAGATAATGTACCATTAATTATTGATCAGCCCGAAGACGACTTGGACACTCGAATGGTCACGGAGCTGATTGTAGAAAATTTTAAACGATTAAAGCCCCATCGCCAAGTAATTGTAGTTACTCACAATCCTAATATCGCAGTCAACGCTAGCTCAGAAAAAATTGTTGAGCTAGAATTCAGTTCTGGCCAAATTCGAAAGAAGTGCAGCGGTGCCCTGCAAAAGCATGAGGTAAGATTAGCAGTGTGTGATGTGATGGAGGGAGGTCGTGATGCACTTGAATCTAGATATTATAGAATTTCTAAGGCTCTTACTTGATATTGAGAATATAAATGGTATTGATTCCGTTAGATTTCACACCTCATTTGCTATTAGGGAGCGCCTATACGTAAATACACTCCCCGATAGCTTTTAACAAGTCTGATATAATTTTAGCCATGTGGCAGCCAACTGATTTACCTGTTACTATTGAAGTAGAGACAAAAGCTGTATTGAAGCAGGCAACAACAGCACATCGTTATCTGGCCGAGCTGAAGGGAGTCGCTGCGACTATTCCCAACGAACAGATACTAATCAGCACGCTTACTCTACAGGAAGCGCGGGACAGTTCGGCCATCGAGAACATCATCACCACACAGGATGAGCTCTTTAAAGCCGAACTGCAGGCAGGCTATGCCCTCAGTACCGCTACTAAGGAGGTGCAGAACTATGCCACTGCTCTACGTGAAGGCTTTGAGGCAGTGCGCAAAAATAAAATTCTAAGCTTAAGCCATATTCTTAGGATTCAACAGGAACTTGAGCAGAACAACGCTGGCCTGCGTAAGTTGCCAGGCACGGCGTTGAAAAATGCCAAAACAGGTGAAACGGTTTACACACCGCCGCAGCACCCGGACCAGATAGAACACCTAATGCATAACCTCGTCCAGTATATTAATGATGACGAGGTGTCGGATGTCGACCCGCTGATCAAGATGGCCATCATCCACCACCAGTTTGAGAGCATCCATCCTTTCTATGACGGGAATGGCCGCACCGGACGTATTATCAACATCCTGTACCTGGTATGCAAAGATTTGCTGCAACTGCCTGTGCTATACCTAAGTCGCTACGTGGTGGAAAATAAGGCAGACTATTACCGCCTACTACAGCAGGTACGCGATACAGGTAATTGGGAGGCATGGCTCCTGTTCATGCTTAAAGGAGTGGAAGAAACTGCCAAGCAGACCATCGAGATGGTGAAAAGCATTAACCTCCTCATGCAGCAGTACAAAAAGAGGATTCGTACGGACCTGCCAAAAATATATAGTCAGGATCTGCTCAATAACCTGTTCAAGCATCCTTACACTAAAATCGAGTTTGTCATGAAGGACCTCATGCTGGAGCGGAAAGCCGCTGCTAGATACTTGAACGCACTTGCTGATATAGGACTGCTACAAAAAGAAAAGATAGGCACGAGCAACTACTACCTAAACCTTCCCCTGATCGAGGTTTTTGTGAATGCCAAAGAGCAGTATACATCCACTACTCCAGTTATAGGTACACAAGGATCTTAGTATGTACCAAGAGTACTGTTTTCTGGTACATATAGTGAAAGGTATGTACCAAGAATGCCAGTTCTTGGTACATAAGAAGGCTGATGTGTACCAGAAAGACCTAGTATGGGTATATAAGAGGCAAACTGTGTTATCCGGAAATGCTGTTAATGCATCTTAGTGACTTTGCCACATCCAGTCTGTAAACTGTAACGGCAGACAGGTACCTCCCCCGCTACCGTATAGGTGGTTCCTTAGACTACCGTTCCTCCTGCTGCCCTGTTAATTTTTTAAAATCTCTCGTCGAGCAGAGGCGGTTTACATATTTGTGTACTTATAACCTTTTACAAACGCACCTTTGTAAAAAGAAGCAACAATACCATTGGACGATTCTGGTACAGGTACTACTAGAGAAAGCACATGCTCTGTTTTATACATCTAAAATTACTTCAAAAAGGGGAGGCACCTCATTTAAAAGTGCCTCCCCTTACTTACAAGCTAACTATTTCGCTACAGATATGTTAAATAGGCTGTGCTTTAAAGCCAGCTCTCTCTACCGTGGCGATAACCTCACTGGCAGAGAGGGATTCTGTTTTCACGGTTAGAACTTTGTCTTTGTTGGCTGTATCCACCATCCACTCGCAAACACCTTCGGCGGCATTAAGTACTGGAGTTACTTTAGAAACACAGCCTCCACAGTTTATATTGGTTTTAAACTTTAGGTCTTTCATAATCACTCTATTTTTAGTTACACTACTTAAATTGAACATTACAAAAATACGCGCGCTCAAAGCCGCACTTGTTACATAATGTTCCTTATCTATTACATATTTATTGAAGCATGTTACAGCTTCTGTGCTTTCAGCCTTAAGCTGTTTGTTACAACCGACACAGAGCTTAAGGCCATGGCCGCGCCTGCGATCATTGGATCCAGCAGGAAGCCGTACAGCGGGTACAGCACACCTGCCGCGATCGGGATACCAATCAGGTTGTAGATAAAGGCCCAGAATAAATTCTGTTTGATTGCCCGTACCGTTTGCTTTGACAGCTTTAGTGCTTTAGGAACCTGCTGCAGGTCTGAGGAAATCAAAGTCATCTTAGCCACATCAATGGCTATGTCTGATCCCTTGCCCATGGCAACACTTACATCAGCCTGTGCCAGGGCGTGTGAATCATTGATACCATCCCCTACCATAGCTACGATCTTGCCTTGCGCTTGCAACTCTTTTACAAAAGCCGCTTTATCAGATGGCAAAACTTCGGCTTTGTAATTCTTTACACCTACCTGCGCTGCTACACTGGCGGCTGTTTGCTGGTTATCACCAGTAAGCATGTACACCTCAACCCCTTGCGCCTGCAATGCCTGTATGGCAGCCGTTGAACTTGGCTTAACTTGGTCTGCAATGGCTATCAAAGCTACAGCATTCTGACTCTCTGTAAAGAAGATAACCGTTTTGGCTTCAGCCCTCAAAGCATCTGCGAGCTGTACCAACTTAGGTTCAACATGTACCCCTTCTTCTTCTAAGAGCTTGTGGTTACCCGCTAAATATTGGGTGCCGTGTAGGGAGGCTTTAACTCCGCGCCCTGTTACACTATCAAACGCATCCAGTTCTAGTGACTTTACCTCCAGGTTTCTCAGATGCCGCACCACTGCCTCAGCAAGCGGGTGCTCTGACTGCATTTCCAACGACAATAGCACGGTTTGTAGGTTCTGTTTGCGGGCACTCGCTTCATCAGCCCACACCACATCCGTCACCACCGGTTTGCCCTCTGTGATGGTGCCTGTCTTATCGAGAACGACAGCATTTACTTTATGTGCTTGCTCCAGGCTTTCCGCATCCTTTATCAGAATGCCGTTTTCAGCACCTTTGCCTACGCCCACCATAATAGCAGTTGGTGTTGCCAAGCCCAGAGCACATGGGCAGGCAATAACAAGGACAGTCACCAGAGCCAGTAGGGCCTGAGTCAGCGCATTGTCGCCGCCGAGTATAAACCAAGCGGTAAAGCTAACCAGCGCTATCACCAGCACTACCGGTACAAATATACCAGCGATCTTATCAACCAGTTTTTGTACGGGTGCCTTAGAGCCTTGTGCTTCCTGAACCATCCTGATGATCTGAGCCAACATGGTCTCACTTCCCACGCGCTCAGCCACAAACTGAAAGCTCCCTTTCTGATTGATGGTTCCCGCATACACTTTGGCTCCTTGCTGCTTGGCAACCGGTACGGGTTCCCCTGAAATCATTGATTCGTCTACATAGGAAGTACCCCTCGCCACTTCTCCGTCCACAGGTATCTTCTCTCCGGCGCGTACCAGCAGCAGGTCTCCTTTCTGCACTTCAGAAACCGGCACCTCCCGCTCTTGGTCGCCCTCTACCAACCAAACAGTTTTGGGCTGCAGGCCAATCAGCTTCTTAATGGCGGTGGAGGTATTGGACTTGGCCCTTTCCTCCAGCAGCTTGCCCAACATGATGAACACGATCACCACGGCCGCAGCTTCGAAGTACACGTGCGGGTGCAGCCCGCGTGCATGCCAAAATTCAGGAAAGAAGGTATTAAACACGCTGAAGAGGAACGCAATGCCTGTGCTTAATGACACCAGCGTGTCCATGTTCGCCTTCCCGTTTTTAGCCTGCTTGAAAGCATTTATATAGAAGTTTCGGCCAAAGTAAAACACTACCGGCGCACTAAGCACCATCATGATCCAGTTACCGTAAGGCATGTCCATAAAGAACATTCCGATCAGAAACACCGGCAGGGTAAGAATTGCCGCTGCAATCGTTCTCTTCTTAAGCGCTTGGTAATAGGTATGCTGCTGCTGCTCCTGCTTTTCCTGGGCATTTTCCTGATCAATGATCAAGTCAAAGCCTATTTCCTGCACATTCTTCTGTATATTGGTAAGAGCAATCTGGTCAGGGTCATATGTGACTTGCAGTGTCTGGGATGCGAAATTCACCGCCGCTTGCGATACGCCTGGCTGTGAACTCAACATGGATTCCACACTAAGGGCACAGGAGGCACAGCTCATGCCTGTAACCGGTAAAGACGCTTTATGTAATTTGGAGGCAGTTTTGCTCGTACTCTTTTCTGGAGCATGTAAATTTTTTCCCATATTCCACTCATATTTTAATACAAAGGTATAGCTTGAACCAGCCTTAGCTGTTACATAATTATAATAAACTGTTACAGATTTCCTTAGAATGTGTTGGGCGCCTACCGGGCTGTAAATGGTTTTGATAATGAACTGTAGCCCCTCTACTGCTGCCTGCCGTTTTCAGCCACGCTACTTTTTGGACCGGGAAGTCAGGCTATTTTTGTAACGTGTAGTAAAGGGAAATCATATTATTTATTTACCTTCTATGAATGTGTCCCATCCTTCATTTGGCTGTACAGGCGTGTTTCCATGATTCTGATGAGCCCTCCATTGGATAGATGGCTACAAAGAATATATAAAAAATATTGCAAATTTTGTAAAAGATGTCATGTACTTCTATTGTACCTTTGCAGCAACCGAAATTATGAAAGCTCTTCACCGGACTATACTGCTAACGCTTACGCTGCTGGTGCTCGTCTCCTCGACTGGCATCTCAGTGGCCATGCATTTGTGCGGCGGTGAGTTACGCGATCTTTCTTCCTTAGGCACTGCGGCAGATTGCCCCATGGAGCAGCAAAAAGAAAAACTGCCGGCCTGCCATAACCTTCCTGCCTCTGATGACGCTGGTTCCGATTGCTGTGACGACCATACCCTGGTTTTTCAGTACGAAGATGCCTCTACACACAGCAATGCCCAGTTTCTTGCTAAGGCCTTAGACATCAAATTTGTAGTCGCTTTCCAGGCTATCATCCTTCAGTTCTTCGCTTCGGAGACTGATCTTAAACCAACCTACGCACTCTACAAGTCTCCCCCACTGGCCCGCGATATTCCGGTGCTTGTGCAATCTTTCCTGCTATAGCCTTATATGAACCTGATGCCATGGTATGGCTGGCGTAGCTGTGTCTTCTCCTGAAGAAAAAGGCTGGTCTTCCTATATGCTCTGGCATCACCTTCTATTTGCCACAAGCCTGTGGCTGCTCAATTTCCTGTTAAGGTTCATTTTTTACTCTCATGATTGCGAAATTAATATCCCTTTCGCTCCGTAACCGGTATATCGTCCTGCTCATTTCAGCGGCACTATTCGGATGGGGCTTGTATTCCGTGCAGACAAATAAGGTGGATGCCATCCCGGATTTGTCTGAAAACCAGGTAATCGTTTTTACCGAATGGATGGGCCGCAGCCCCCAGATCATCGAAGATCAGGTCACTTACCCGCTGGTGACCAACCTGCAGGGTTTGCCCCAGGTAAAGTATGTGCGCGGCAGCTCCATGTTCGGCATGAGCTTTATCTACGTCATCTTTGAAGACGAAACAGACGTGTACTGGGCGAGGACCCGTGTGCTGGAACGACTTAACTCTGTCGGCAACATGCTGCCGGAAGGTGTCACCCCTACCCTGGGCCCGGACGGTACCGGCGTGGGCCATATCCTGTGGTATACCCTGGATGCCCCGGGCATGGACCTGGGGGAGCAGCGCGCCGTTCAGGACTGGTATGTGAAGTTTGCGCTTCAGAACGTGAAAGGCGTCAGCGAAGTAGCCTCCTTTGGTGGCTTTCAGCAGCAGTACCAGATCACGCTGGATCCCAACAAGCTTACCTACTATAAACTCTCGGTACCGCAGGTTATCCAGGCCATCCGCGCCAATAACAACGAAGCCGGTGGCCGTAAATTCGAACTATCCGACATCGGCTATATCATCAAAACTACCGGCTACTTACAATCTACAGAAGAGATTCAAAACATTGCCATCGCCACCAACAACTCCATACCGGTGCGGGTACGCGATGTGGCATCGGTGCAGATGACGGGCGAAAGCCGCCTGGGTATTTTCGACGTGAACGGTGAGGGCGAAGCAGTGGGCGGCATTGTGGTGATGCGCTACGGGGAAAATGCAGACGAGGTGATCGACCTGGTGAAGGTGAAGATGGAAGAGGTCGCCAAAGGCCTTCCCGAAGGCGTGAAGTTCAACATCGTTTACGACCGCAGCGGCCTGATCAACGAATCGGTAGACTCCATCAAAAAGACCCTGATCGAAGAAATGCTGGTAGCCTCCGTGATCGTGTTCCTGTTCCTCTTCCACTGGCGAAGCGCCCTTGTCATCCTGATTCAGCTGCCGCTCTCGGTTGCCATTGGCTTTATACTGCTCAACGCCTTCGGTATCTCTTCCAACATCATGTCGCTTACCGGCATCGCCCTATCTATCGGTGTGATAGTGGACGATGCCATTGTGATGGTAGAGAACGCCTACCGGCATCTGGCAGACGCACAGAAGGGGAAAGAGTGGGTGGAGGAACAGTAAAATAAATGAGCTCAAACTGTCATTTCGAATGCTCTTGAGGCGAGAGCCGAGGAGAGCCAGCGCACCTGAGAGAAAACTGATTTAGATCTCTCCTGTCGTCGAGATGACAAAATAATCACTCATTCACTCAATCAATTATTCAAAATTGAAAATGAAATTATCAAACGAAGATAGACTCCGGATCATAGAGAAGGCTGCCAAGCAGGTAGGGCCAAGCGTGTTCTGGAGTACCGTGATCGTCATCACCTCTTTCCTGCCGGTATTCCTGCTCACGGGCCAGGAAGGAAAGCTTTTTGGCCCATTGGCCTGGACAAAAACCTTTATCCTTATCGTGGACGCCATCGTGGCCATCACGCTTACGCCTGTGCTCATCTCCTTTTTCCTCAAAGGGAAATTCAAAGATGAGAGCGCCAACCCGATCAACCGGGCGCTGGAACGGGTGTACGGACCGGTGCTGAAGTGGTGCCTGAAGTGGCGAAAAACCACCATCGGGGTCAACATTCTGGCTTTGCTGGTTTCCATCCCCATGCTCTTTAGCCTGGGCACCGAATTTATGCCGCCGCTGGACGAAGGCTCTATCCTGTTCATGCCCGTCACGCTGCCCGATATTTCCAACGCCGAGGCCAAGCGCATTCTGCAGGTGCAGGACAAGATCATCAAATCCGTACCCGAAGTGGAGAGCGTGTTAGGCAAAGCTGGCCGCGCCAGCACGGCCACCGACAACTCCCCGATCAGCATGATCGAAACGATCATCATGCTCAAACCACGGTCGGAATGGCGCGAAGGCGTCACCAAACAGGACATCATCCGGGAACTTGACACCAAGCTGCAGATCCCGGGTGTGGTAAACGGATGGACTATGCCCATCATTAACCGCATCAACATGCTGGCTACCGGCATCCGTACCGATGTGGGCGTGAAAGTGTATGGCCAGAACCTGGATTCCATCGCGTCGGTGTCAGAAAGAGTGCGGACTGCTTTGCGTGACGTCGAAGGCGTAAATGACCTATTCGTAGAGCCGATCACAGGTGGTAAATACCTGGAAATAGACATCAACCGGGAAGCCATCAGCCGCTATGGCCTGACCGTAGACGACGTGAACATGATCGTGGAATCTGCCCTGGGCGGCACGCCGATAGGTAATACCATCGAAGGGCGCCAGCGCTTCTCGATTAACGTGCGCCTGGCACAGGAGTACCGCAACAGCGTGGAGCGGATTGAGCGCATTCCCATACAGACGGCTTCGGCAGGCACTATCCCGCTTGCTTCTGTTGCCACGGTGCGGTTTACCGAAGGGCCTCCGATGATCAACTCCGAGAATGCGCAGCTGCGCGGGGCCGTGCTTTTCAACGTGCGCGACCGCGACCTTGGCAGCACCGTGCAGGAGGCAATCGAAAAGATCAATGCCGAAGTAACCGGCCTGCCCAACGGCTATTACCTGGAATGGAGCGGCCAGTGGGAAAACCAGGTGCGCGCCAACCAGACCCTGCAAATCATTCTTCCGCTGGTGGTCCTCATCATCTTCTTTATTCTGTACTTCTCCTTCAACTCCTTAAAAGAAGCCTTCTTCAGCCTGATCACCATCCCGTTTGCCCTGATCGGCGGGGTATTCATTGTCTACTTCTACGGCGTGAACCTGTCGGTAGCGGTGGCAGTAGGTTTTATCGCCTTGTTTGGTATGGCCATTGAAACGGGTATGCTGATGGTGGTGTACCTGAACGAGGCCATGCACGAGCTGGTGGCACTGAAAGGCAACAGCAGCGAGACGATCACCAAGCAGGACATCCGCGATTACGTGTTTAAAGGAGCGGTCAAGCGCCTTCGCCCCAAGATCATGACCGTGTCGGTATCGCTGTTCGGCCTGATCCCGGTGCTTTGGGCAACCGGTGTGGGCACTGACGTCATGCTTCCGATCGTGCTGCCGCTGATCGGAGGCGTCCTTACCTCTTCCATCCACATCCTGCTGGTAACCCCGGTGGTGTTTGAATTGACAAAAGAGTATGAATTAAAGAAGCACGGTAAACTAGAGATATACGATGTTAAGCATTAAAAAAATTAATTGGTTGTTTGTGTTTGTGTTGCTGGCTGGCACCCCGGTGCTGGCCCAGCAGCAACATACCATCAACTTGGACAGCGTACTGCAGCGCATCAGCGACAATAACCCGATGCTGCAACAGTATAGATACCGCGCAAAAGCCATGGATGCCTACGCTGAAGGCGCAAAGAGCTGGATGGCGCCCATGGTTGGCGGCGGTATGTTCATGGCTCCCTACCCAGGTGCCGAGATCATGGACGAACGCGATAAAGGCGCTTGGATGATATCGGCAGAGCAGGACATTCCGAACCCGGTAAAACAACGCGCCAAAGAAAAATATATGCAGTCGAAAGCGGGCATTGAACAGGCGGCCCGGGACGTGACCTTTAACGAACTTCGTGCGCAGGCCAAAACGGCCTACTACAATTGGGTGGTGCTGGAAAAACAGCTTGCTGTGCTCAAAGACAACGAGCGGATCATGGAGTACATGCTGAAGCTGGCCCGTATCCGCTATCCCTACAATCAGGGTAAGCTAGGGGGCGTTTACAAGGCCGAAGCCAGGCTGCATGAAGTGCAGAACATGCAGGTGATGACGGCAACCCAGATCGAGCAGCAGAACGTGCAGCTCAACATCCTGATGAACCTGCCCAAGAACCAGCGCTATAAGATTGACACCACAGTCGCTGCTCCTGCTCCCGCTGTCCTTGCCGTTGATACGACCTTCCTGAGCAGCGCCCGAAGCGACATCCGCCAACTCGACAGAACCATTCAATCCATGCAGCTGAACGTGGAGATGGAGAAGAAGGAACGCCTGCCGGATTTTATCCTTCGTTTTGACCACATGTACCCGCGCGACAACATGATGCCGCAGCAGTTCACGGCCATGGGCATGATATCGATCCCGATCGCGCCCTGGTCGTCGAAGATGTACAAGGCCAACACCAAGGCCATGAACCTGGAGATACAGGCTATGCAGCGTGAGCGGGAAGCCATGCTTAACGAAGCGCAAGGCATGGCGCGAAACATGGCCCTGGAGCTAAATACAATGCGGGAGCAGGTAGAAAATTACAACGGCAGGATCATCCCGGCGCTGAAGAAGAACTATGACGTGACCCTGCAGGCCTATGAGCAGAACAGTGAAGAGCTGCCCTTGGTGATCGACGCCTGGGAAGCCCTGAACATGGCGCAGATGGAGTCTCTCAAACTGCTGCAGTCGCTCTACCAGATGACGGTGAGTTACGAGAAAGAAATAGAGAAATAAATGGTAAATGCGCGAGTGGGAAGGAGTGAATTAAAAAAGCTTAGGCACGCACTACCTCCATCACTCATACAAAAATAGACATGAAACGATACCTGAACATCCTCTTCCTGTTGGTGGCAATCGCTGTGGCTGCCTGCTCGGTGGAAGAAAAAACACATGCAGAGGGCGAAACGGAGTATACCTGCCCCATGCACCCGCAGATCGTGCAAAATAAGCCTGGCGCATGCCCAATCTGCGGCATGGACCTGGTGCCAAAGTCTGTGCACGGGGAGGGAATTGAAATAACCGAAGACCTGGCGTTCCTGCTCAAACCAACCAATACTACCGTGGTAGCCAACATCACCACCTCCAAACCAGAGCAGAAATCGGTAGAGTCCGCCGTGCAGATGGACGGTATTATTACCTATGATCCGCGTCGTGTTTACTCAGTGCCGGCTCGTGTGGGGGGACGCATCGAGAAGCTGTTTGTCAAATACAATTTCCAGCCGATCCGCAAGGGCCAGAAGCTGATGGAAGTTTACAGCCCGGACCTGATCACGGCGCAGCGCGAGTTATTGTATCTGGTAAAGTCCGCTCCGGAGGACGAGCAATTGATTGCTTCTGCCAGACAAAAACTGCAGTACCTGGGCGCTACCAACGAGCAGATCAACCGCCTTATCCGTAGCGGCGAAGAGAGCTATACTTTCGCACTCTACAGCCCATACGATGGTTATGTAATCGATCTGAACGCTGCTGCTCCTGAAGCTACGGCAAGTATGGCTCCTGCTCCGGCAGCTAGCTCCGGTGGCGGTATGGACGCCATGGGTGGAAGCAGCGCAGCAACTGCTCCATCTACAGCCCCCACGCCCCCAGCCGGACAAGCCATTCAATTACGTGAAGGCATGTACGTAACCGTTGGTCAGCCACTCGTGCGTGTGGTAAATGCAGATCAGCTTTGGGCAGAATTTAATGTGCCTGCAGGCGAGATGAAGGCATTGTCAAAAGGAGCCCCAATACAGATCTCGTTCCCGCAATTACCCGGCGAGAGGCTTGATGCCAAAGTGGATTTCTTTCAGCCTTTCTTTGACGAGGGGGAGAACTTTGCCAAGGTGCGGGTGTACCTGCCAAGCGACAGGAAGCAGGTGATGGTAGGCCAGTTGGTTAGCGCTGAGGCAACCTATAAAACAGAACCAGCGCTGTGGGTGCCTGCGGCTGCCGTACTCGATATCGGCACCAAGACGGTGGCCTTCCGGAAGATGAACGGTGTGTTCGAACCGGTAGCCGTCACCACAGGTGCTCGTGCTGGCAAAGAGATCCAGATCACATCCGGCCTGAAACAGACGGACACCCTTGCCAGCAACGCACAATTCCTGGTTGACAGCGAAAGCTTTATCAAGGTTAATAATTAAAGAGAACCATGAGACGATATTTGAACATACTCTTCCTGCTGACAGCTATACTTGTAGCTGCCTGTTCGGTGGAAGAAAAAACGCATGCTGATGGCGAATCAGCAACCTATACCTGCCCGATGCACCCGCAGATCGTTCAGAACAAGCCCGGCACCTGCCCTATCTGCTTTATGGACCTGGTGCCAGTGTCACAAACGGGTAAGGAAAATGGGGAACTGATGCTGAGCCAAAGCCAGATTGCCCTGGGCAACATCCAGACCAAGCGTGTCAAGTTCGGTTCGGTAGGAAGCAACGCTATCCTTACCGGCAAACTGGTGCTCGACGAAACGCAGACCGATGTGGTGAGCAGCCGTGCCGCCGGCCGAATTGAGAAACTATACCTGAAAGAAAGCGGCCAGCCCATCCGCAAGGGACAGCCCTTGTACGAGCTTTACTCGGAAGAGCTGCTGACGCTGCAGCGCGAATACCTGCTGGCGCTTCGGCAAAATCAGGAACTGGGGAAAGAAGCGCCTCGCTTCGCTTCCTTTCTGGAGGCTGCCAAAAAGAAGCTCCTGCTTTACGGCCTGACAGAGGCACAGATCCAGCGTCTGGCCAGCTCGGGGCAGGTGAGCCCGCGTATCACTTTTGTAGCTCCCGTTGGCGGTGTGGTAACCGAAGTAGCCGCAGCCGAAGGCCAGTACGTGGCAGAGGGCGGGGTGCTTTACCGCCTGGGCAAGCTCGACAAAATCTGGGTAGAAGCCGAGCTGTATCCGCAGGAGCTTGAGCGGGTAAAGGAAGGCGACGCGCTGAAAGTCGCGGTCGAGGGCTTCAATCAATCGCCCGTCACCGCAACCGTGACCTTCATCAGTCCGGAGCTGAAGGCAGCCAGCCAGGTGGCCGTCCTTCGCGCCGAACTGCCTAACCCCAACCAGCTGTACCTGCCGGGCATGCAGGCAAGCGTTATCCTGCGCAACCCGAGCGGCGGCGCCCTTACGCTGCCAACCGATGCGGTGATCCGGGACAGCAAAGGCAGCCATGTGTGGGTGCAGTCGGGAAAGGATACCTTCAAAGCCCAAATGGTAAAACTGGGCGTAGAGAGCGCCGACAGCGTGGCCATACTTTCGGGCTTGCAGGAAAACGACAAGGTTGTGGTGAGCGGAGCCTACCTGTTGTACAGCGAGTTTGTACTTAAAAAGGGCGCTGACCCGATGGCAGGACATCAGCACTAAGTATACGATGAAGGAATGTTGCAGAACCGGCGATGAACAGCCGCCCAAAAAAAGAAACACATGGTCAAAATGGATCCTGTACCTGGTCATCCTGCTGGCACTGGGATTTGTTATACTTGAACAAATTACAAATTAATATCCTACGTGATGAAAAAGAACCTATTTTATATGGTTGTGTTTGGCACCTTTACATTGGCCTCCTGTACTTCAGAAAAGGCACCTCATGCAGAGGCAAGTAGGGCCATTGAAACTACTGCAGAAGCACCGGCTGGCGGTCACAGAAGCCACGTGGCTGCTACCGCTACACCAGCAGCTCCTGCAGACCTGATGACCAAAGACGGCCTTCCAAAAGACCTGGTGTGCATGGTGAACAATGCCTACATGGGCAAAAAGCAGTTCCCGGTAGCCTTTGAAGACAAGATGTACTATGGCTGCTGCGAAATGTGTGTTAAAACAATCCAAAATGAACGCCAGGTACGTTACGCAACTGATCCGGTAACAGGCCAGGAAGTAGATAAGTCTAAGGCTTTTATCGCCCTGAAGCCGGGCAGCACCAATGGCGATGTATTATACTTTGCTTCTGAAGAGAACTATAAGAAGTACAAGCAGTAATAAAGCGGAAGTATAGCGCAGAGCAGGTGTAATGTCTTACCCATTTTTTCTATCCTGCTTTACAACCAATTGAATTCAAATTAAAACTATAACCTATAACTATTGAAACCAATGATGAAAAGAACCCTTGTAGCCGCTGCTCTGGCAGCATTCATGTTTACCTCCTGCTCAGAAGGTAAGAAAGAAACTACTGCCGAAACCGAAAACCACGAGCACCACGAAGGTATGGCCCATGGCGACAACATGCGGGCTGAAGGTAAAGTAGTCGTGGAGGTACCAGATTATACTTCGGTAGCTGGCCCTGTTAAAGAGCAAATTGCCGCAGTAGTAGAAAGCTATCTTAAACTGAAAGATAACCTGGTTGCTTCTGACGCTGCTAAAGCACAGGCTGACGCCAAAGCCGTATTGGCAGCCGCTGATAAAGTAGATGTATCTGCACTGCAGGGTGAACAGAAATCCTTTGCTGAAGAAAGACTGGGTGAGGTAAAACAAAGCGCTTCTAAAATGGCAGAATCTACAGACCTGGCTGCACAGCGTGGCCAATTGGAGTTGCTTTCTGAAGCTACTTTTGCCCTGACGAAAGCATTCGGTGCTTCTGGTCAGACGTTGTACTACCAGTACTGCCCGATGGCCAACAACGACCAGGGTGCTTACTGGATGAGCTCCAATCAGGAGATCCGAAACCCCTATTTTGGCGAGCAGATGCTCAAGTGCGGCAGCACAGAAGAATCAATAAATTAAATATGTTTATAAAGACCGATACTCTTATGAAAGCCTGTAATTTATTTATTTGGGGTTTGGCACTTGTTGCCGGGCTCGGGGCCTGCAACAAGGAGATGGACCATGATGAGATGGAAATGCCCCTCAATATAAACTACCCGGCGGCTTTTGTGGTGAACGGGCAGGACAACAGTCTATCTGTTATTAAGTTAGCGGACAATCAAGTAGTGGAGACTATAAAACTCAAGGATGCTGTTGCGCCCCATCACGTTTCGCTCAGCCCCGACAAGACCAAACTGGCCGTGGCTGTTACCTCCACAGACTTGAGCGGTGGACACGGTGTTGGGCATGGAGCTAACAGCAGTTTTAAAGTTGTTATTCTTGATGCAATTACAGGCTTGGCGCTTAGAACTTTAGATTTGCCGAAGATGCCCCACAATGCCGCCTTCAATGCGAATGGGACTGAGCTGTGGATTGGGCAATCGGATGATAACTCTGGGACAGTAGTTGTTTATAATACTGCTGATTGGGCTGTAAAAAACACCATCGCTGTAGGTAAAAGTCCCTCAGAGGTCACCTTCTCAGTAGATGGTGCTGCGGCTTTTGTGGCCAACACAGGAGCAGCGACGGTCTCGGTCATAGAACCCACTACAAAGTCTGTTACAGCGACCCTACCTGTAGGTGAGGATCCGGTAGGAGCATGGCCTGCCACAAACGGTAAGATGTACGTGGACAATGAGACGTCGCAGACTGTAAGCGTTATAGATGTGTCCAGTGCTTCAATAACAGAGACGCTTACACTTGGCTTTAAACCAGGCTATGTTGCCTTTCAGGACAAATCGGGTGAACTGTGGGTGAGCAATGCGACAAGCGGTAAAGTAGTTATTTACCAGCGCAGCGGAGGTGCCTGGACTAAGAAGGCGGAGGTGCCAACCGGTAGCGATGCTCATGCCATTGCCTTCAACAAAGACAGAAGCTTGGCCTATGTCACCAATCAAGGTGCTCACACGGTAACAGTGCTGGATGCTGCAACCTACACGAAGGTAAAGGAAGTTGCAGTCGGCAGGATGCCTAACGGTATAGTCCTAAAGCAATAATTCATCTGTCAATTTGCTCACCCTTACCTGACTGTGACGTTAGTCAGTTATGGGTAGGCGGGTGAGGGATGTCGTCAGCCTCACCTGAGGCTTGTTCTTCCTAAACAACAGGATAAACCGGCACTTTATTGTTTTTTTATATATTTGTGCTATTATTAATATAAAGCACTGTAATACAGCGGTTTTGTTTCATGATAAGAACCAGACATAACAAGAAAATAAGTTTACTAGGATTGTTGCTCCTGACAGTCTTCGTGAACCTGTATCTCGTTCAGCTGGTTTGCGACCTGCCGCACCTAGCGCAGCGGCTTCAACCTGTCACTTCCACTGCGGCACACCATCACGGCACAGGGCATGGTGAGCACAGCCATACGCATGGCGGCCCCTCTTTATCCAAGAGCCACGGTGATGAGCACACACACCACGAGGAAAAGCATCCTGCTTCTCCAACACAGGATGCTGGTTGCTGCGCAGAGCAGGCATCTGCCCCTTTTGTAAAGGCCTCCCCGTCCGGAGAGCTGCCGTCACTGGCTAAGTCACCTGTTGCCTTTACAAGTAGCTTGTATCAAGCGGTACTAAGCCTACTGTACAAAGGGCACATTACCGAGGTGTCGCACGCTCCCCCCGATGCCCCTGTCCCTAAAATACCAGACATCAGGATATTCCTGCACTCTCTCATAATTTGATGCTCAAACTGCTCTTGAACGCATCAAAACAGGAAGAACTACGCTTTTCCTGTTTTGATGCGACGGGCTTCTATGCCTACTGCTAAAGTCGCCTTTTGTGGCCTCTTTAAGTATGTAACGGATTTGTTGTGTTTGTCCATCATGTAGGGTGATACTTAGCCGGTAAAGCAGCTTGTTGCCTACATTATTTTTTTAAAATGAGTGAAGAGAATCAGCACCAGCGGGTGCTTCGCATCAAAAACATGGTGTGTCCGCGCTGCATTATGGTTGTGCGGGAGGAACTGGAAAAGTTGCGCCTGCATGTACTGGAGGTAGAGTTAGGTACGGCTGTTATAGCTGAAAGTAATGAAATAGACGAAACAGCTATAAATGCAGCCATAACAAGCAAAGGTTTTGAGCTGCTACACGATAAGCTAGAAGAGCTTGTAGAAAGTACCAAAGTAGCTGTCATAAACTTAATCTACAGCGACGAAATCTCATCCCTTACCTCTAATTTGTCTACATATCTGGCAGAGAAGTTGGGTAAAGACTATTCTACAATCAGTACCGCTTTCAAAGCATGTGAAGGAGTGGCCTTAAACAGGTACATTGTGTTACAGAAAGTAGAACGCGTCAAGGAATTGCTTACTTACGATGAACTCCCTCTCAGTGCGATTGCAACCAAACTAGGATACAAGAGCCTGCAACACTTGTCAAGGCAGTTCAAGGAAGTCACAGGCACAACCCTTAACAAATACAAAAACCAAGGTGGTGCTGACCGCCACCCCATTGACAATCTATATTAAACCGGTAGTACTCCACTGATGCATAATTCTGCACCAGAATTCTATAAAACTACTTTAGTTGCGCATTAGATAATCTACATGTGTTTAAAAGTTTGTTGCACACAATGTAGGCAGCAGGTTTTAAGAATAGGTATAGTTGTTAGGTGTCGTGGAAATGTACCAGTTCATTACTGTATAACCCTTAACTAATACTTTATAATGAAAAACACCTATTTATTAGTTCTATTGATGTTGCTTTTCTGTGTAATCACTGTCAGAATCTCCTATGCACATGGAGGCGAAAAACACGAAAAGAAAAAAAGCGAAGCCACTGTTGTAAAGGCAGAAACTGCTGATACAGCTCAGTCACCTCAATCAGCACAAGATACTGCAGAGGCTCCACTACATGCACCAGCTGCAACCGAGCACACTGAGGCGCATGAGCATACTCCCAGCGAAGTTCATGCCTCACTCAGTGACTTTCCGAACACGCACCCGCTGATTGTGCATTTCCCTATTATGCTGCTTATGGTGGCCGCAGCAGTACTGCTTGTCAACATCCGTTTCCTGAGTAAAGAGCTAAATTGGGTTGCCACCATTGCTACCTTGATAGGGTTTGGCACTGCTTATCTGGCTGCTAACTATAACCATCCCCATACAAGTGGGCTGACAGCACATGCCCAACTGGTGCTGGATCAGCACGATCTGTACGCTGAGTGGACCGTGTACTTAGGTGCTGTCGGCGTAGTGGTGCAGCTTCTGAGCCACTTCCTTTTTAAGGGTAAGCGATGGAGTGTGGCTGTGGCTGCACTAGTTTTAACTGGATCGGCGTATGCCGTATCCATGGCAGGGCACTATGGAGCGCAGCTCGTGCACATTGAGGGCGTAGGCCCACAAGGCAGGTACCTGGAAGAGCATCATCATTAGTGTGCTGGCTTGAAAAGTGCGTAGCTTAATCTGCAACATAAGCAAGAGGCTTCTTAAGTAATGCTTTAAAAGCTTTAAGACGCCTCTTGCTTCTTGACACGTCGTGACGGCAGAGGTAGACTTAGTTCCTAGTCTTTTTATTTTTCCCGCTAACTCAACAATTTTTTGTGATTGCCGCCATGTGTCAAGAAAAAATCGCCTCAGAAGAGTTCCTCTTACAGCTTGTTACCCGCTATAGTAACTTTTTGAGCTGACACTGCACTGTAGTTTATACAAATGCAACAGTGGCAACATGTAATTTAACAACTTTCTATTTTTTAACCTTAACATTCAAATTATGAGAGGTAAAACTTCTATCCTACTTTTGGCACTTGTAATGGTACTATTTTTTCAACAATCATTTGCCCAAATCACAGACGGCCCTGAAGCCGAACAGGTAAAAAATGTGCTTAGTTCTTACAAAGAAGCCATTGAGGCCTTAGAGGCTTGTAACACTGCTAATCTCTTCGCAAAGGACTCTAAAATATTTGAGTCAGGCAGCGTGGAGGGGACTTATTCGCACTACCTGGACCACCACCTAGCACCTGAACTTAATGCATTCAAATCTTTTACCTACAGTGACTACAAAGTAGATGTGCAAGTAGATGGCGCCTATGCCTTTGCAACGGAGACTTATATGTATACTATTGTGTTGGCAAAAGACGGAAGCACCATCAAAAAGAAAGGAGTGACTACCTCTACGCTTAAAAAGAACAATGGGAAATGGGAGATTGTAAGTTTGCACAACTCTTCAAGAAACACAAAATAATTTTAAAAGCGTTGTAATTGTGTCTGTTGTTTAGCTTAAACAAAGCAAAAGTAAGAGGCCTTCAAGAAGGCTAGGTAGTTTGTTATAAATTAGTAAAGATAATTGAGTGCGCGCATTTCCGTTACGAACACGAATAGCTTTCTTCCATTGTATAAGTCCCTGTACCACAGCAGGGACTTATTTCATTTCTTCCACACCAGAAGTAAGTTTAAAGAGTAGTCCAGCTGAGAAAGCGGTTTGGATAAATCACTTGAAGTAACTGCATCTGCAGCAAGGAACTCCTTATTCTGAATTATGTGAGCCAGTGCACTTGCTCGCGTTAAGGAGTTCTGGTGTATTCTTCTAAGCACCACTGTAAATACTGGCTCAGTAAAAAGGCGATCAAAGGCAAGCCATCAGCCAGGTGTGATAAGTGTATTAAGTTCTAATTTGTACTGGGTACGGTAGAAAGGCCATCCGCAGTGGGGTTACCCAGTAGCCGTGCAGCATGTGAAGGCCTATCCCACACCTGTCTGAATCCGCTATAGTATTGGCTAAAGATGGTCTGTGCCTGTCAGTATTGTAGAAACTACTATCCAAACTGCCTTCTTCAATTGGGGTTGGAAGAGCAGCAGGGCAACTGCCACAGACATCAGCAAAAGCAAGACAAGCTGAAATACGAGTCCATTAGTTGTGTGGTAATAACGGTGTGTAAGCAGTTAAAGTACCAGAATTATATGTAGGCTTTTTTACCTTTCAAAAGTTCATTCTAAAGCCTAAATCTATCTTCAATTTCCATCAATCCTCTACTTTAGTCTTTCTTGCTGTGGTGCAGAATAGAAAGGCACTTTCAACAGTTAGTTTAGCGGTCGTGCTTCATTCATATTGTTATGAGTGGCAGGCTTGTCCATATTTGCGAAAACCCCAAACCTAAATTATTGAATTAGCCAGCAGGCCGACTACCGAAGTGTACAGCTATGCTTAAAAAAGTGACAGGCCTACCACTGCTCCAGTGCGACTATCACGAAAGACCTACTTGAAACGCTAATGCGTCTTTACATGCTGCTTGGTCGACCATAATAAATAAATTGAGCCATAGGACAGCCTTTGAAAACGGAGTATCACTAATACGAGTATAAATTAAAATGCAAGCCTTAACCGCATATTCTCATTAAACAAAAGTCACTTATCATTATGAACCTCGACCCTCACGCTAATCATAGTAACAGGCAGAACCACCATAATCACACGCACCACAGCACACCTGATCGCAAGGGAGCCCGGCAGCAGAAAGACCAGATAACAGAAGGGCTGGAGGAAAAGACGTTGCACGGGCACGAGCATGCCATGCACCAGGACACCTCCGGTCACCCACCGCACGGTGAGCACGGCCACGACCACCACCGCATGATGATTGAAGATTTCAAAAAGCGGTTCTGGATCTCGCTCGCGCTTTCTGTACCTGTCATTCTCCTGAGCCCCATGGTGCAGCACATCCTGGGCTTCACACTGGAGGTGCCCTATGGCATGTACATCGCTTTTGTGCTTTCTTCCATCATCTACTTTTATGGCGGCTGGCCTTTCCTGACGGGGCTGACTGAAGAGGTAAAGAAAGGCTCCCCGGGTATGATGACCCTAATCGGTGTAGCTATCACAGTCGCTTACCTGTACAGCACCGCCATCGTTTTCGGGCTGGAGGGCATGGATTTTTTCTGGGAGCTGGCCACCCTGATCGTCATCATGCTGCTGGGCCACTGGATCGAGATGCGCTCGGTGCTGGGTGCCTCCAAAGCGCTGGAACTGCTTGTGAGCATGATGCCCGCCGAAGCCATGCTGATACGAGACGGAGATACGGTTAAGGTTCGGATAGAAGACCTGCAGAAAGGCGACCTTATACTGGTGAAACCCGGCGAGAAAGTGCCAGCCGATGGCGTGGTGGAAGAGGGAGAAAGCCACCTGAACGAAAGTATGCTTACCGGCGAGAGCAAACCCGTAAAGAAAGCCAAAGGCGAGAAAGTGATCGGTGGCTCCATTAACGGCAATGGGGCGTTGCGGGTGCGGGTGGAATTTACCGGCAAAGAAAGCTATCTCAACAAGGTAATCAAGCTGGTGCAGGATGCGCAGAAGACCAAATCCGAAACACAGCGTCTGGCTGACCGCGCCGCCAGGTGGCTCACCTATATTGCCCTCTTTGCCGGCTTTGGCACGCTGGCGGTATGGCTGCTGCTGGGGCAGGAGTTTGCCTTTGCCCTAGAGCGGATGGTGACGGTGATGGTGATTTCCTGTCCGCATGCGCTGGGGCTGGCTGTGCCGCTGGTGGTAGCCATCTCCACGGCTGTCTCGGCCAATAACGGCCTGCTTATCCGCAACCGCACCGCCTTTGAAAACTCCCGCCTTATCACCACCATCATCTTCGACAAGACCGGCACCCTCACCCGGGGCTCCCACGAAATCGCCTCAGTGGTAACATTTGATAATATGATGGACGAGCGGGAAATGCTGCGGCTGGCGGCTGGCGTGGAGCAGAACTCTGAGCACTTCATCTCGCAGAGCATACTCCGGAGAGTAAAAGAAGCAGGTATAGCCGTGCCTCCCTCCCAGTCCTTTAACTACCTGCCCGGCAAAGGGCTGGAAGGTATAGTCGAGGGCCGTGACGTGAAAGTGGTGGGGCCAAACTACATCAAAGAATTCAACATACCCGTACCATCCAGCGAAGCAGAAGAAGGGGTAGAAACGGTGGTCTACACCTTAGTGGAGGGCCAGCCGATTGGCTACATCACCATGCGCGATCAGATTCGCGAAGAGTCGGCCGGGGCCATACGGGTGCTGAAGGAGAACGGTATTAAAAACCTGCTGCTCACCGGCGACAACGAGCGGGTGGCCAAAAGCGTAAGCGACAAACTGAAGATGGACGGCTACCTGGCCAACGTACTGCCGCACCAGAAACAGGAGAAGGTAAAGGAGTTGCAAAACCAAGGGGAGTTCGTGGCCATGACCGGCGACGGTGTGAACGATGCCCCTGCTCTCGCCCAGGCCGATGTGGGGATTGCCGTGGGCTCCGGCACCGACGTCGCCGCCGAAACTGCCGATATCATTCTGGTGAACAGCAACCCGCAGGACATTGCCTCGCTCATCCTTTTCGGCAAAGCCACGTACCGTAAAATGATCCAGAACCTGATCTGGGCTACCGGCTATAACGTCATTGCACTGCCCCTGGCAGCAGGGGTGCTCTACAACCAGGGCATTATGGTGTCGCCTGCCGTGGGAGCAGCCCTCATGAGTTTGAGCACGGTGATCGTGGCCATCAACGCACAGCTGCTGCGCCGACAGATAAAGTAGTCTTATTCCATCGCAGAAAGACTACACATGAAAAGGAAGCATCAGAGCGACATGAAGAGCCTCCTCTTGCCATCTGGTGCTGTGCTGATGATAGGATTTTTACTGAACTTGATTTGGGAGAAGGCACAGGCTCCTCTTTACCAGGAGTATAGTGGATTCTTTGGGCATTTTTCAATTTGCTTTATTGCGTCCATAGTAGATGCGCTGGTACTTCTACTCCTGTACAATCTGTTTGCAATGTCTAACCATAGCCCATACCGGCCTTTATACGTTAAGCTGAGGCAGTATGGGCTGTTAAGCTTTGCAAGCGGTGTGATTACTGTGTATTTTTATAATTGGGCACTGGCAGTAGAGCAATGGGTTTACACTGACGACATGCCCATGGTGCCTCTTATTCACGTTGGATGGCTTCCTCTTCTGTAGCTAATGATACTTCCCAGCCTGACCTGTTACATAAGTGGAATTATAATTAAAATTCTGCCTTATAGATAAGTAATGATATAGGGGTTTGACCATTTTATACTTTATGAGTTGAAAGTTATATATTTAGTACCCCTCCACCTCCTCAACAACGCCTTTACTTTGCCGCCGTAACAATAAGATGTTTAACCAAATAATTTGAGTATGAAAAAGCCTAATAATTGCACCTTACTTCTTGAGTCTAAACTCAAGATATTTATATTCTTTTTAGCGACAGTATTCTTCACTATCTCCTGTAATCAAGGCAGTACCAATGCTAGTGATGAGGCAGAGACTTCGAGCGAAACTACAGCCACAGAGACAATGGAAGACCATTCCCAGCACAACATGAATACCGGCGAGATGAGCGGTATGATGGGACACATGCACCAGAATATGGAGGAAATGCATGGCATGAAAGCAAAAATGACAGGAGATCCTGACTATGACTTTGCTCAGATGATGACCATGCACCACCAAGGAGCCGTCCGCATGGCAGAAGACGAAATAGCCAATGGCACTGACGCCAAAATGAAGGAGATGGCACAAAAGACAATGAAAACGAATAAAGAAGATATCCAGAAGCTTCAGGACTTTACGAAAACACACAAACCCACCAAAGGAGACACTGCCACTACCATGCAGATGATGCAGCCAATGAGCAAAATGATGGACGATATGCACCAGAACATGGGCAATATGGGCGGAGCAAACACAGATCACAGCTTTGCCCAAATGATGATACACCACCACGAAATGGGTAACGAGATGGCAAGAGCATTTCTGAAGCAAGGTAAAACACAAGAAATGAAACAAATGGCTCAGAAGACCATCGATGAACAGGAAAAAGAAATACAAGAATTTAGAAATTGGCTTGATCAGAACAAGCAGTAATTTTTAACTCTAGAATTACTTAGGGAATAAGGATGGCCACCGTAATTCTAGAGCGGTGGCCTTTGCCGTATTACAACATCGTCTGCGGCAGCATCCTTAACTCATGTAACAGTGGGCGCCCCTATTTTCCCAGGCTCAGTCTAAGCATTGTATGTGGTAGGTTATTACAAGGGACAACCTGTGTACATAGAAGGTGTAAGTTCATAAGGTAAGTTCCTGAAAGAAAATCACCATTATAAGATCCTACAGTTAAGAAACTATAAGTTTAGCAGGCAGAAGAGCGGCTCCCTTTATATGTGAAGGTTCAAAAGATGCGCTACAGTTAGGGGTATTGATTTAATCTTGTAATATTACTACTATTGAAGCTGTGGACTTGTGGGTAACTCGACAGAGTTATCCATAAATCCACAGCTATTTTTTTGCCTGTATCGCCATGAAAAAGCAGGAACAGAAGCAGAAAGCCAGAGCAGACTGGATCAAGGTTTACCAGCAGTTGGGGGCCATCAGCAAGGCTGCCCGCCGCTGCGGCATTGCCCGCTCCACGCTGCAGCGGTGGATTAGACGCCTGCCCGAAGAGGGACTAGCTGACCGTTCCAGAAGACCTCACCGGCTGGCCAGGCAGAAGTGGGACGACGAGGTGGTTAACCTTATCCTGGACATCCGAGACACTCACCGCTACGGCAAGATCAGGATCTGCTCTCACCTGCTGCATCATTACCAGATCAAAGTTTCCCCTTCTACGGTAGCCCGGGTGCTGGAGAAGTACAACATGAAGCTGCTTAAACGCTACCGCAAAAAGAAGGACTTTAAGCGCTACTCTAAAGACATACCGGGGGAAAGGGTACAGATGGATGTATGTAAGATTGACACCGGTATCTACCAATACACGGCCATCGATGACTGCAGCCGTTACCGGGTGCTTTATACCTATTCCAGGAGGACTGCTAAAAACTCTGCTCAGTTTCTGGAGCGGGTGGTCGAACAGATGCCTTTCCCGGTGCAGCGCGTGCAGACGGACAGGGGACGGGAGTTCTTCGGCCTTGCCTTCCAGGAAAAGCTGCGGGAGTACGGCATCAAGTTCCGGCCCGTTAAGCCGCGTTCTCCTCACCTGAACGGGAAGGTGGAGCGAAGCCAGCAGACGGACCTGCAGGAGTTCTACGTGACGGCAAACCTGAAGGATCCCCAGCTTAACGACCAGTTGGAGGAATGGCAGTTCCACTATAACTGGTATCGCTCCCATAGCTCTCTGAAGGGCAAAACGCCCATGGATGTGGTAACTGAAAAGTCAGCCCTGACGCCGCTTTGGGAAGACATAGAGGCAAAGTACGATCCGTCCAAAGAACCAATTCGTGAGCAGAACTTCGGTTGGGAGAGAAAGCTCAACAAATTCAAGAAAAAAGAAAACCTGCCAAAAATTAGAAATATCTAAATTCTGGCAGGCCTAAAACTGTAGCGGATCTATAGAACCACTACACTTTATAGATTATAAGGAGCCGCTCTTCTTCATTAGATACCAGAAGGTCAACTTCAAGTATCTACGAACTCAGTTGCTTCAATACACAAACGTGAGGCCAGCGCCATACTTCATGTCGCTGTCGTAATGCGTTGATAGGGATGTATACTTGGTTACAATGTAGCGCAGGCCAACCATGTATTCTTTGTCGGTGTTGCCCATCAAGTTCAGGCGCAGGCGGCTGGTCAGTGGCACATCATCGCGCCGCAACTGGAAGCGCAGTTTCCCCTCAGTGTCTACCCTCATTTCCGACACGATCAGCATAGGCAACGTGTACTGCACACCGGCTACAAAGGCTTTCCGGTTATTCTGGTTGCTTAACTGCCCAAACATATTGTTCTCAGGCTCATTCACAGTACTGTTGTAGTGATAGTCAAAACCGATGAAGGGGAACAGCCACTGCATTTTCCCAATATAACGGCCAAAGTAGGTTTCACTTTCTATGCCGTACTCCTTCTTAAAACCAATACGCCATTCGGTGGAGATCTGGTAACGGGAGCTGCCCAGTATAAACTCTCCATCGCTGCCGTTGCTTTCCAACCCTATCTGCGCAGATGGTAGGAAAACCTTGTCTTCGCGATTAAACATTTTACGGGCCTTTTCAGGATTCGGAAGCTCCGGGTTTGGGGGTGAGTTCTGATAGGTGAACACGCGGCCCATGCCGGCAATCATGTGGTAGAGTATGTGGCAGTGGAAGAACCAGTCGCCGCTCTCGGAGGCTGCAAACTCAATTGTGTCGGTTTCCATGGGCAGTATATCGAGCACATTTTTCATAGGCGCGTACTCACCCTGCTTGTTGATCACCCGGAAATCGTGCCCGTGCAGGTGCATGGGGTGTCGCATCATGGAGTTGTTGAACATGATGATCTTCACATTCTCCCCCTTTTTTATCAGGATTCTGTCAGACTCTGAAACAGTTTTATTGTCCATGGTCCACACATAGCGGTTCATGTTGCCGGTGAGCTCAAAACGCAGTACTTTTTCCGGCCCGGGTTTAAGGGTTGTCTTCTCAGTTGCACGCAGCATGCCATAGTTCAAGGTAACCATCTCGCCATTGCTGCCACTAGTGCTCATGTTGTTCATGTCGTGCCCCTGCATATGATGGCCTTGGTGTGCGGTAGTGTCAGCCTGCTGCTTCATATGCATACTGGTGTCAGTAGCGGGTTTCATCTCATCACCCCCATGTATGGTGTGGTCCTGCCCTGAAATTTCCGGGTACATCACGCTGTTCATGTCCATCTGCTGGTTGCTCATTTGCATATCCATCGGCTGCATGTCGCCACTCATTTTCATCATGTCGTTCATCATCTTCATGCCCTCAAAGTACTTGAGTTTGCCCAAGCGCTGTGCCGGCATTTTCATGCCCCTGCCCAGCCACAACGATGTGGAATTAGTGCGGTCTTCGGCAGTCGCTAAAAACTCGTACTGCATGTTCTCCGGTATGGTAACCAGCAGGTCGTAGGTCTCTGCAGGAGCAATAATCAGGCGGTCCACTTCTACAGGCTCCACATCGTTGCCATCGTTTCCCACCACCGTAATCTTACTGCCGGAGTACGTTAGCCAGAAGTAGGTGGAGGCACCGCCATTCACGACCCTGAGCTTCACCACATCCCCGGCCGTGAAATGCGTCTGCTCCGCTATATCCTGCCCATTGGTCAGGAACTTTTCATATGCTACGTCACTCACATCCATGGCTTCCATCCGCTTCCATTCATTTTTCAGCTTGGTGCCAAAGTAGCCTTTCCGGATGGCCTCCGCATAGCCCTGTGTCGCACCTTTCTGTATCGAGAACCAATCGTTGGCACTACGCAGTGACCGGTACACCTCTTTGGGGTTCATATCGGTCCAGTCGCTGAGCACGATCGGTATAGCCGGCATATCCGGTTCATTCACTTTGTTAAAAATCAGGGCACCGTACATGCCGCTTTGTTCCTGAAAGGCGCTGTGGCTGTGGTACCAGTAAGTACCGTTCTGAATGATCGGAAATTTGTACAGGTAAGTGGAATGGGGCTTGATCGGTTTCTGGGTAAGCCAGGGCACGCCATCGAACCTGTTAGGCAGAAACACACCGTGCCAGTGAATGGAGGTTTCCACGTCCATCTCATTATGCACATAAATCTCGGCCGTGTCGCCCTGGGTAAAGGTTAAGGCAGGCGCCGGAATACTGCCATTTATGGCCACTGCTCTTCTGGTTCTACCGGTAAAGTTTACCAGGGTATCCCGTACATAGAGGTCATATCGAACGGTGCGGGGTTTGTAAGTTTGGCCCGGGCTCTCCGGTTTGTGCCCTGCCTTATGGACTGGCTTCTCTTTTTCCTCTGGGTTTTGAACAGGTGTTTCAGTTTTTTTCGGAGTAGGTTGTGCATGTTTATGAGCAGGCTGTGTTTGTTTCTGCTGCACGGGTTGCTTTGGAGGGGCAGCAGGTTTGGCTTTGGCCGGTTCTTTTTTGGGAACCTGCTGCTGTTGCTTAGCCGGAGCTTTGGGCTTTTGCTTTACCAGCGTCATGCCGCACTTGGGGCATTTACCAGGCTTAGTACTTTGCACTTCGGGGTGCATAGGACAAGTATAAATTTCGGTCTGTTGCTGGTTAGGCTTATGCTGTTCATGCTGCGCGTATGTGTACTGCCCTAAGCCGAGCAATAACACGAGTATTAATAGTTTGTACATTTTAAGCTGATAAAGAAATGAAAAGCGTTTTATTGTTTACCTGCGACACGCAATGCTTAAAGGGCCTTTGTCCGAGTCTAAGCTGGTGCGACTACAGTTTTATAGCTCTCTTTTACACGAATAATAGATTAAGTTTGCCTCTTTTATACCTGTATAAAATGGTGATGACCTGACCAGCAGATTTAGCTAAACTCCCCTCTTCTAACATATCATGGCAACTAATTAGTAATTGTTAACGCAGTCAGACATAGTCTCTTTAGTTGATTGTGGGTGACACTGTGACTCCACCTCTGCCTCCTTTTCCAAGTTCATCCAGGTACCCTTTGCAAATTTATAGGCCAGTACTCCTGCACGGGTTACAATGTCTACACCAATGGCAATCCAGACACCTGTAAGACCCCACCCCAGGGTAATTCCCAAATAATATACCAGAACAGTGCGGATGGCCCACATACCGGCCGCCGTCAGGTACATGGGGAACCTAGTATTATTGGCAGCCTGGTATGCGCCTGTAAGGGTTAAAAGAGCCGCCAGAAAAGGCTGAAACGCACCAGAAACCTTCAGGGCGTTTCCTATTTTAGAGATCACTTCCGGGTCTTGAGAGAACAGGCTGCCAGCCCACTCCCCCAGGAAGAAGAGCAGTAAACCCAAAACACCCATGATGCCAACAGCCATCCAGGCTCCTATCTTCGTAAAGGAAACCGCCTCCTCTATCCTTCCTGCACCTATTTGCTGTCCGGCCAGTATCGTAACCGCTGTGGCAAAGCCATAACCTGCCATATAAGACACTACCTCCACGTTACCAGCAATCTGATGGGCGGCAAAGACGTTGGTGCCGAGCGAAACGATAAATCCGAAATAGACGATCTGCCCTGCCCGCATGATGAGCACTTCACCGGCTGCAGGACTGCCTAAAGTAGCCAGTTCCCTCTGATGGCCCCAGTCAACCGACCAGAAGTCTTTCCGGAAGGCCAGCACCTCCGAACGCTGGATGTAGTAAATGAGCAGTAGGGTCCCAAGTATGCGGGAGGCAACTGTAGCCAGCGCAGCACCCGTTACACCCATTTCGGGAAAGATCCAGAACCCGAAAATAAGAGCATACCCCAGGAGCGCATGGAAAACATTGATGATAATACTGACTTTCATGGGTGCCCGAGTGTCTCCTGAACCGCGTAAATTGGCACTGAGCGCAAACATGAGCGACATAAAAACGGAAGGAATACCCACAACCCGGAAATAGGTCTCCCCTATTTCCAGCACCTGCTCTTCCAGTCCCATGAGTGTGAGCAGGGGGCGTGCAAAAAACAGCGTTACGATACCTGTCAGTATCCCGAACAGGATGGAGAGTATAATAGCCTGCTGTGCTATATGCCGGGCTCTTTCTACTTGCTTTGCTCCCAAGGCATTTGCCACCCTTACGTTTGCTGCTACCCCGATTGCCATAAAAACGGCAAAGTAAATAGCCAATATGGCGTTGGTGGCCCCTATAGCGGAAACCTCAGCCAAACCAATCTTTGACACAAAATAGACATCCATAAAGCCAATAAATGTCTGAAAGAAGTTCTCTACTACTGCGGGAAACGCAAGAAGCAGGACAATCTTCATTTTGTCGGGAATAGTGGTAGTAACCGGTGTTTCTACATGCTCTTTATTAGCTTCCATTGGTAATATTGCGGTGTGCTGCTTTTAGTGGTAGTGCCCATGATGTCCCTGCCCCGGAAGCTCAGCTACTTGCACTACATAGTCCAAAGTATAAAGTAGCCCATTCAGCAGGAACTGAATCCATACCCGGTATAATCCCGTGGCAGTGAATGCTGAGTGCAGCACCAGCACGTCATCGTGCACCATGGGATGTACATGAAGATATTCCTTTGTATCCACATTAATCATGACCACATGGGCCTTAGCACCCAGAAAATCACCTAGTGAAGAGGCCGGTATGGCAGCCTCCGCCTGTTTAACAGAAACGCGAATGGAGTTAAGGTCCTGTACATCCAGTTGCACGCTAACACCATCCACAGCCTTACTGAGCACATTCTGTTGGTAGAGTTGTACGTCCCGTTTATCACCGGCAACATCCACCGTTTTTCTGATAACAACCGGTGAGCCGTTCAGGGGCTTTATGTCGCAGTAGAGGAGGAACTTGCCACCGAAGGGAAACGAGAAATCAACGGTATATTCCTTGCCTGTCTTCTCAGGGTGCTCATGGGCAAAGAAAGAAAGATCCTCTGATACAATGATCAGGTGAATGTCTTTGGTGTGCACCTCTTCCAGTTCAAGGGGAATCCCGTCTGCTTGGGTACCTACAGGGGTTAGCCCAACTCTAGTTATTTCTTGCGCCTTTAGGGGATGAGGTTTATACGCAAATAAAACATCAATCGAATTTTCCATAGTATAACTTTTTGCCAATTATGTGGGACAGTATAGTACAGAAGTGGCTTGAAAAACTGGCGCCTGCTGCACTGCAGTGCCTATTAGGTAAATGAAAACAGAGCTGCGCAGCATGCAGCCCTGTTTCCTTTAAAAGACAGACAACCTGAAAAACATTTACATGTTCTTACCTTTATTGGTTGGCACGCCATGCTCATTGACAAACTCAGACAGCTCAATGATCTCCTGAGACTGCTCTTCAATAATCAATTTGGCTTCCTCTAACGCCATTTCATCATCTCCCCATTTCAATTCTGTGTTTGACATAGCAATAGCTCCCTGATGGTGGCAGATCATTAGGTTCGCAAAATCCACATCCGGATCCGGTGTATCACGAACTTGCCGCATGCACTGCATCATTTGCTGCATATCCCTCTTCATCTCCATCATAAACAGCTTGCACTGCGCTTTCGAAAGTGGTTCAGGTGTAGGGTGAGCCGCTAGAAACGCCTGTAGCCTTTCCTTGCTGGCCTGATTGCCCTCTTTCGTTTTTACAGCCAACTCTTTAGCTTCCGGCTCATGACCATACTTCAATTCAATGTCCGCCATCTTTATACCCATCTCGTGGTGCATGATCATCATGTTAGCAAAATCAATGTCCGGATCGCAGGTCATCTCAATCTGGTTCATCATCTTCATCATCGAGTTGATCACCTGCTGCATCTCCTTGTCAAAGGCTTTGTCGTCCTCCCAATAAGCACCTTTTGCCGCTTGTTCTCCGGTTGCGCTTAACGGAGTAACAACATCTTGCTCTTTTTCGCAGCTGCTGAGTACAAACACAGCAATCACCATAAGGGAAAAGCTCTTGAAACCGATAAATTTTGTTTTCATAAATATTAAATTAAGTGTTAAGAATATGCAATAAATCGCTTGCTCTGGACAGTTTATCAGGCTGTAGCCAAACAAAATACCCTGACCGCTCTTGCAAGCTATAGAGCGATCAGGGTGATTTTATTAAAAGATTACACTCTTTAACATATACAGTTTGCTACGCCTGCTGACAGGCCTGTTCACAGCGGCGGCAAGCTTCAGCGCACATGCGGCAGTGTTCCATATGCGAGTGTTTTTCACACTCTGCACCACATTCTCTACACACTCTGGCACACAGATCCAGCACTTCTCTGGAGAAGGTAGAATCCCGTGATACATAGTCCAGTGCCATTTTACAGATTGCAGCGCAATCCAAGTCAAGTCGGATGCAGCGTTCCATCATTTTCACATCATCTTCCTGCAGGCAGGAAACTGCACAGTAGTTACAGGCTGCTGCACACTCAGCTAATGCGGTTATTAAGTCTTTATTCATAATTATCTGGATTTTAATGAAACATATGCTTGGTTATACCCATCCGAAGCCCCTTCCGTTTTATATATTCTTGAACTATAATTATATATTTTTGGTGGCGGTACTACCTTAGGTGCTCTTTAAAACAGGTAAAATCAGCCCTAGCAGTGGCTGCAAGCTTACATTTGCCAGGGTCTGTCACCTCTATGCTGTTTAACTCCCTACCTGTTATTGCGTTTAGAAGAACGTGCTAACGATGCGATGTACTTTATGAATTTGCTGTATCTCTTCTTGGGAGCTCTTATTTTTACCTTAATTGCACTGGATATCATTAAGACCACCTTTTCTTCTAGCGGAGGCGGTCGGATTACGGAATTAGTGTCTAGGGCGGTGTGGAAGACTTTCTTCTCTGTCTCAGGTAAAGAGGGGAAATCAAAATTGCTTGAGTATGCGGGACCATCTATCCTTACCTGCACGCTTCTGACCTGGGTCCTTGGGCTATGGGCAGGACTGTTCCTGCTGCTGCTCTCTGATCCAGACTCTGTTATAAACAGCACTACCTTATCCAGTGCCAGCCCTTTGGAGAAGCTCTACTATGCCGGCTTTACACTTTCCACTTTGGGAGTGGGAGACTATGTGGCATCGAATGATGTGTGGCGGATTATTACGAGTGTCACAGCTTTCTCAGGCTTAGCTTTCATCACTGCCTCCCTCACCTATTTTGTACAGGTACTATCTGCCGTAGGTTTGCAGAGCAAGCTCAGCCTTTATATCAATAGCATGGGTAAATCGCCGCAGCAGATTCTGGTTAACAGCTGGGACGGGAAAGGCTTCTCCTCCTTTTTTGATAATGTGTCAGATATTTGCCAGATGCTCATGCAGCATACTGTTAACCACCATTCCTTTCCTGTGATTCATTACTTTCATAACTGTCAACCAAAGTTGTCTGTCGCACCCGCTGTTGCACTGCTGGAAGAAGCACATCAGCTCCTGAAGCAAGCCGTATTACAGGATGTTATAAAGAGCGAAGTTAAAATGACAATGCTACAAACGGCACTGGATTCGTATCTGGAGATGGTGAAAGGAAGTTTCCTGAAAAACACTTCTCCCCAGGAAGCTGCTCCTATACCTGATATAGGGAAAATGGAGGAGAAAGGAGTTCCAATTAAAAACAGGGAAGAAGTAGAACAAACTTTTAAACAGAACCTGAAGGACCGCCGGAGACTGCTAACTTCGCTTTTAGAAATGGACGGATGGTCCTGGAAGGAAGTGTACAAATGAGGAATAATTAACTTTTACAAACAAAGTTGTCTAAAGCCCCGTCTTATTGAGATAACCCTACCAAAGCTGGATCGGTTGCCTCACCAATTTAATATCATGGCCATTGATACCCAATACCCGTACAATCTCTGCCTTAAGTCCAGCGCCTCTTACAGATGAGCATCTTTCAGATACACTCCAGCCAATCAAGCACAATGTGTATGACAAGGCCCAATCCAATGAGCCCTGACTTCGGAATAAAAGCCAGCAGTAAATATAGCGGATGTATCCAGTAGCTGTGTAGCAGATGGGAGCCCACACTGCACCTATTCGGATCAACGATAGGATCAGCTAGCAAGTGATCCAAAACTATGAAAATAGCCGCAAACATAATTAAAGCAGCCTTCTTAAAGTTAGGCTTGTAAAACAACCAGGCAACTGCCACCGGTACTGCTAAATGCAGAAAAAGGTGCCAGAGAAAACCAATAATCATAAAATCAGTCTTTAATTAACCAGCGGTGATAGAGAGTTTGACGGGGTAGCAATGCGTTAAACACATTTAACTCCGCCATACCGCATGGATAACTGACTTTAACAGAACAACAGGTGGAAGGTTACACTCAAGCAGCATGTGTAGGCTTAGGAGTTCGAACTTTACTTTTTACTTTTTTCACAGAAGGAGAAGAGATAAAGTATAATACAAAACCGGAAAGCACGGTAAATAAGCCCAAAATGGAGAATGCTCTTAAAAGAATGTTTCCAAAATTATCTCTCCCTTCATAATCCATAGTATGCAGCATCCAGAAGAAATCAAATACACGCCATTGGTTGTGTCGAATAGCCTGAAAAGTGCCTAGTTCAGCTGAAACGTAAACAGTGCAGTTGTCAGGTTGGCTAAAAGTAATAGCCCAGGCCGGTAAGGGCTTTTCGCGGTATTCGTGATGTGAGCCTACCTCTGTTAAATACTCCACTTTCTCTACTTTTATGGGAGAAGTGACTTGGTTGCTGGCAACAGTGATAGCCTCAGATTCGGATAAAGGCGAAATAAACTGCCCTGTTTCTGCATTTGCCAGCTGCACCCTCACGTTAGAAGCATGGCTACCCCCGCCATGTCCGGCAGTTTCATGCCCCTTATGGTCCATATCCCCTGAGAAATAACGAATCTGGTAAGCCGGAACACCTGCTATTTCGATAAGCTGAACAGATAGCACTGAATCAACCTGGCTTTTCGCTTTGATGGCATCAAGCACAGCTTGTGGGGATGCCATTTTCATAGAGGCTGAGAAATGTCGTTTCTCCTTCCGAAGATGATCCCCATGGACTTCATCAATATCGTTCCAACTGAAATAAAGCCCACCAAGGGTCCAGAAAAGAAATTGAATACCAAGTATTATCCCTAAATATCGATGGGATTTTCGGATGTAATAGTGCTTACTTTTTAGCTTCATAAGGCAATATAATATTAATTACTCAACAGACTATTACAGACTCACCTGGTCAGATAAAGTTCAGGTTTTATAAACAACACAGTATCTTAATATTGTACCATGTGATTTGCTTTGTTAAACATTGTTCTGCAACTGCTAAGTTGTTCATTTTCTACCATTTACCTTTACAATTTTAATAATGGCTTACTGAACAATTTCTAATGCTTATATTACCTAATTCATTAAATTTATCTTGCCGTTAATATTAAATGTAAATACTTTCCTTGCTAAGGAAATAACATGAGTTGGAATAAACGTCTCATTCATGCAGAACAGAGAAGAAAAACAGCTATTTGCCCAGTCTGCTTCAGCACTAGGGGCAGGTATACTTGGGTTTGGTATCGGTGCCAAATGGGGATATATTGCTTCTGATTATGCTGTATTCATCATCCTGGCAGGAGCTCTTCTGCACCTAGGTGGTATGTATTTAACTCAGATGAAAAATACAGCAAGTTCAAGTAAAGCGGTTAAAGTTCTCTGGTATTCGGCCTGGACGTGCCTGGTGGTATTAATTGGCCTTATCATCTATCTGCTAGTTGAATCTTAACAGTATTGGTTCATTATCCTACCTTAATCTTCTTTGCACCTCCGCGTACTCTATTCCTTTTCTTTTGTGATGGATAAAAGATCTGGCAAAATCAGTGTTGCAACTGATATGTTATTGGAAGAATGTGGAATGGTATCGCAGGTGATTATTTGTTCAGCTCCTGCAGCTTGTAGTTCTTCGAAAGCATTGTCAGCAAAAATAGCATGCACTCCAATGCAAATGGGATTCTGAAAACCTTCCCGAACCAGGTGTTGCGTGGTGATTATCATTGTTTTGGCCGTTGAAATAATATCGTCTACTAAAACCGGCTGGCGGTGTATCCAGGCGGACACATCCGGGATTTTTATTTCTATCTGGCGGTCCCCTTTCCTGACTTTCTCCAACACTATATAGGGTACTCCTGCTTCCTGAGCCACTTCCTTTACCCATTGATCACTCTCACTATCAGGCCCCACAATAAGGGCGTTCTTCACATTATCTTTAATCCACTTTGAAATCAGGGGAGCTGCATGCAGCACAGTGACCGGAACTGTATAAATCTCGCTCATACTGCCGCGTCGATGGAGGTGTGGATCTATGGTAACGATCCAGTCGGTCAGTTGAGAAAGTAAGTGTGCAAAGTAACCTGAAGTAACTGCCTCTCCGGGAAGAAACTGTTTGTCCTGTCGCATATAGGCAAGGTAAGGGGCAACCAATCCAATCTTTTTGGCGCCCAGTTCTCGGGCAGCAAGGGTGAAAAAATATAAGGGTAAAAGTTTATCATCCGGATGATCCAACGTCAGTACCAGCAGCACATTTTTATTCTGCACGTCAGAGAGAATCCGAATATAGCTTTCCCCATCCGGAAAGTGCCTGATAATAGCACTACCACAAGGAATCTGCAACTGTTCAGAGAGTTGTCCTGCCAGGTTTTCATTGCCGGGGAACCCAAAAATTAACCAGTCCATAGGTATACTTTAGATGATAGTTATAATATTAAATGATAGTTATAATATTAGATGATAGTTATAATATTAGATGATAGTTATAATATTTTTTTCGTTGGAGACGTATTCCAGGGCATATAACAGTTCCCCCTCCGACTCTGCAAAAATGGTGTATAGCACTTCGTCAAGCGCTACTTTCTTTCCTAACGGCGCAGCGAATAGTACGCCAGCCGCAGGATCATCCGGCGCACCGGCAAGCTTGGCAACCTTTGCAAGGCGGCGGTTATCGACACGCTGGACTGTACCGGCTTTCTCTGCTTTCACCTCATAATGGTAAGGGGCTAATTCGGGTCTGGTAAAACCTCCTTGTGCCAGGCATATGGCTTTAAACTTCCTATAGGCTTCTCCTGACTCTACTATATCCTGCGCCACCCTAACGCCTTTCCCATCCGGTACTTTTCCGGCCAATTCCAATAGATTACCAGCTAGAACCAAAGCTCTCTCCTTCAGGTCCTGGGGAGCTGTCATTTCATTTTCAAGCACAGCAAGTACATCCAACGCTTCCAAAACGGGGCCTATACCCCGCCCTACTGGTTGAGAACCGTCCGAAAGTAATACCTTTATTTGCAGCCCAATGGCAAGAGCAACCTGTTCCACTTGTCTCCTCAGCTTCTCACCAGCTTCAACGTCTCTCACTTTGGCGGTCTCGCCCACGGGTATGTCTATGACCACATGGGTAGCACCGGCTGATTTCTTTTTAGACAGTACAGATGCAATAAGCTGGCCTTCACTGTCAATATCCAGCGCCCGTTCCACCCGGATGATGATATCGTCCGCCGGGCTTAACTTTACTGAGCCTCCCCAGGCAAAACAGCCACCCTCCTTGCTGACGACCTGCTTTATTTCTTCTGAAGAAAGGCTTACGCGGGTAATTGTTTCCAATGTATCGGCTGTTCCGGCTGGGGAGGTAATAGCCCGGGAAGAAGTTTTGGGTATGATCAGCCCACAGGCGGCAATAATAGAGACCACGATGGGAGTAGTTCTGTTCCCCGGTAAGCCGCCTACGCTATGTTTGTCAACAACTAAAGGAACACCCCATACCATCTTTTCACCCACCTCAATCATAGCTTCGGTAAGACTGATAACTTCTTCCTCGCTCATTTTCATGGCACAACCTGTGACAAAGGCGGCTATATCTACATTGGAAAAATTTCCCTGCACTATGTCCTGTATGATGAGATGATAAGCTTCTGCGGGAAGCTTGTTGCCATAGATCTTGGACCGGACATACCTCATGGATTCAACCGGGGTTAAATGAGAGACTGTGACAGAATCTCCGTCCTTCACCTGTAGCGCCTTCCAGGCTCCTTTGGACAAGCTGATTTCACCAGGGGATAACAGCTCTGATTCAATGACGTTGAGGCTGGCGACAATGTGTTTTTGATGATCCGATACCCTGATACGGGTTAATGCTGCAAAGCCCTCTGATTTGCAAACGTGGCAATCAGACCGCATGTATGCCACATGCTCTTGCTGTGTGTCGATTCCAAGGTTCCTGAATTTTAACTCATTATGCTCCATAGACCTAAATGTTATGCATGCTGTACTGTTCGGGAATTTCAGCCTCCCAACCATACACCTCCTTTATTTTTGCGCGGAGGCCTTCGGATGCTGGTAACTCCCCGTGAACTATAAATAATTTCTCAGGTGCATTCGGCAACTTCCCCATCCATCTTATAAGTTCTCCCTGGTCGGCATGCCCTGATAGCCCCTCTACATTTCTGACAGCGGCCCGGACAGGAAAATACCGGCCGTACATCTTTATTTCCTGCACCCCCTCTTGCAGTTGCCTACCTCGTGTTCCTTCTGCCTGGTAGCCAATCAGCAGAATGGTCGCGGAGGGATCTCCCACATATTTTTCCAGATACCCTAATACTCTTCCGCCCGTAACCATACCGCTTCCGGCAATAACTATTTTAGGCCCGGCAGTTCTGATAGAGCTTAGGCTTTCTGCTACACTTTTGACTACCTTGATTTTCTTGCACATTTCAGCACATTCTTCCGAAGATAACTTATGCCACTCCGGAGCGTGATGAAAAATATTTAACACAGATCGGCCCATGGGGCTATCCATAATGATGGGAATGTCAGGAAGGCTGTTTGCTTGCTGCATCTTCCATAAAAGAAACAGCATGCTTTGTGTGCGTTCTACAGCAAAGCTGGGAATAAGGAGAGGGCCTCCTTTATCCCATGCCTCCCAAATTACATTTTTCAGTTCCTGTTCAGCATCTACAGCAGGGTGAAGCCGGTTACCATAAGTACTTTCTATCACCAGAACATCTGCCTTTTGAGGCTGATGGGGTGGGTAAAGCAATATATCGTTTTCCCGACCTATATCCCCTGAAAAAACGATGGTTTTCTCTGCTACTTTTAATTCAATAAAGGTAGCTCCAATGATGTGCCCATTATAGTTAAAGCGGACTTTGATATTCCCGCCCAAATCAACCCATTCCCCTAAAGGCTGTGGGTAGAAGTATGGAATCGTTCGCTCTACATCCACCAGGTCGTAGAGCGGCTTTGCCGGCTTATGCCTCGAATACCCTTGTTTATTGGCACGGGCAGCATCTTCTTCCTGAATCTTGGCACTGTCTCTCAGAATAATTTCTGATATATCCAGGGTTGGCGCAGTTCCTAAAATTTTTCCCTTAAACCCCATACTTACCAAGCGGGGCAGGTAACCTGTGTGGTCGAGGTGAGCATGCGTCAGTAGCACCAGGTCAATTTCCGGGACCTGCAAAGGCAGGTACTCCCAGTTTAATAACCGGAGTTCTTTTAGCCCCTGGAATAAACCACAATCAACTAAGATTTGCTTATCAGCAGCTTTGACCAGATACTTAGAACCAGTTACAGTACCTGCGGCACCCAAAAACTGTATACTTACCTGAGGATCCATAGCTTTTTTATTTTAGATATTTGGGAATGCAGGATTGTGGCAAAGTTCCAATCCTTCTTTTTGAATGACATGGATTCTTTCAGCACTAATCCCTAGTTTACTGAGAGGCACTTCATCTTCACACAGCTCCTGGCAAAGCACAATTCCACTCTGCAGCAACTGCTCTTTTTCCAAACGGGTAAGTGTTGTAAGACTGGTGATCGGATATAAACCGGCAGCATCTATCATTTCGTTCAAGCTCTGCTTCGGAGGGTAATTCCAGCCAACCAAATGTAACCCTGCACACGTGCCATACTGGATAGCGTCACTCGTAAACCTGGTGTTGGTAATGACCCAGCCCTGATGAAATTTGAAACTATGCCCAGGTAATTTTAGCCACTGTTGTTCCACATCTTTAAAACGGGATTGTATGTAGAGTGGAATCTTTACATCACAACGGTACCCGGGCCTGTTATGAAACTTACACTCTACCATATAGTGCTGATCTCCCTTCAAGGCGATGACATCCACCTCGTGCGAGACACAATACCCTTGTACTATCTGTCCTACCTGCACCTCAAATCCCTGGGCCTTCAGGATTGCTCCAACAAACTTTTCAAAGGGAAACCCGGATGGACCTAACTCCATGATGGCAGTCTTTAGCTTATATTTTCCAGCGGTAGGCCTGGAACTATTGGTTAAGAGGGCAAGGGCATCCTCATAGATCCTTTGCGTTGTTATGCCCGGAACCAGGTTTTTCTCTATCTGGTGAACGATCTCCTTAGCCAGCTTCGCATCTGCCCCTGCCTTTACCAGGGACTTTCGTAGTTTAGTCTCAGAGAAGGGAACTTCTTCTCCCGAAGCTTTCCGGATGTACATTTTTACTGCCATTACTGAATGTTTATCCCTATTAATAAATGAGAGTATGATATAAAAACGGATGGCACAGATACCAAAATCATTGTTCAACTGGTGTAAGTCAGTTCATTTATACCCACCACCCCTTGAACGAAACAGTCCAGGTTATAAATAGTGGTTTGGGCGATATGCTGCAAAGCAGTATCCGTCAAAAAGGCTTGATGGCTTGTAATCAACACATTTTGAAAGGTCATTAGCCGGGCAATCACATCATCCTGCAGGATTTCCTCGGAATGGTCCTCAAAAAAAAGACCTTGTTCTTCTTCGTATACATCGATTCCCAAACTACCGAGCTTACCGGACTTTAGTCCCTGTATTACTGCTTTTGTATGAATGAGGGCACCCCGGCTGGTATTGATCAGCATAGTCCCTTTTTTCATTTTTTCTATCCGTTCAGCATTTATCAGGTATTTCGTTTGCTCACTTAAGGGAACATGTAGTGTGACAATTTCTGACTGAGTACAAAGGGTGTCTATATCCGTGAGTCTGATGTGGAACCGGCTGGCAAAGTGTCGGTCAGGTGCCGGATCATAAGCAAGGATTTTACATCCAAAGCCATGTAGAATTTGGGCAACAACCTTTCCTATCTTCCCTAGGCCAATAATGCCAGCCGCCTTACGGTGCATGTCAAACCCAACCAGACCATCGAGTGAGAAATTTAGTTGCTGAACGCGGGCATGTGCCTTTATAAGCTTTCGGTTCAAGGCCAGCATTAAAGCCACGCTATGCTCGGCTACAGCATACGGAGAGTACGTTTGGACGCGGGCAACCCGCATCTGTAAAGCGGAGGCGGTTCTTAAATTTACATGATTGTAACCAGTAGAACGCAAAGCTACATACCGTATCCCAATTTCATGCAGTTCTTCTAAAACAGGTTGCGAAGCATCGTCATTAACAAAAATAGAGACAGCATCGCAACCTTGAGCCAGCCTAACAGTGGAAAGAGAGAGGTTGGGTCCCAGAAAAACAAGGCTATGCTTGCCGCCGTTGGCCATCTCTAGAAAGTCTTTCTCAAATTTATGGCTACTGTAAAGGGCTACTTTCATATATTTCTACGACACACAGAACGTTTTCAAATCATAAGCAAACCAGGGTAATGCACAAGTAGAAGTAAGTGCGACTTTAGACAGGGGGATGTCTCATGTGGAGAGTTCATGCTGAAAACCTTAATCCATCATAACATATGGCGAGCACTTGATGGCAAATGGAAACTTAAAATTGTCGCTATTTATTCATCAAAAGTTACAGAACTTTCCAGGCGTCTGAAAATGACATTATGGATAGCTCTGTTTGATAAATGCTTTCATAAATATACTAGTCTTGGTTACAATCAGTTTTATATAATTTAAGTTATAATTTATATATCTTTCTAACTTTTTCTTAAAGTTCGTTATTGTGTTTTTAGCTTGTTTATTGTAAGCGTCTACTTTAAACAACTCGAGTTGTGCTACCAGTTGTATAGGTGGCTTTATTTGCAGATGAAGCTATTGCTTTTAAAGGCACTTCAACCAGTCCAGGATAACGTGTATTACCAGGTCCGCTCTTACTAACCTTGGCTTTGGCAGGAACACCATCAGTAAATACAGTGGTATAATACAATAGCTATGCAGCAGATAGCATCCTATGTTACGTTTATCTGGATCAACAATGGGATCAACCAGAGGGTGGCTTAGGTTAATGAGGACTGCCGCAAGCATCACCAACGCAGCCTTTATAAACTGAGGCTGAAGCCTAAAGAAAAGCCAGGCAGCTTTATACCTCTATGACTTTTATCTACAACACAATTCTGGTTCTTTTTAAAACCTGGATAATAATCAGGGACATGAAACTAAAGCCTAGGCTGATCATCCAATCTCCAGTGCTCATAGTATAAATTGATAAAATATCCCTAAGTGGCTGTGCGAAATACACAGTAGAAACTAGCACAATGCACAAAGCAAGCGCATACCATACGTATTTGTTCTTCACTACCTCACTCTTAAAGAAAGATACCTTTGCAGAGGACATGTTGAACACGTGCCACAACTGAGAGAACACCAGCGTGAAGAACAGGATATTGTTGCACAGCTGAGGATTCCATAGCTCCGTCTGGTGGTACAAATAGTGACTGGCAAACACCGCACCCAGCACACAGAGTGTTATAACCGCTGCATAGGTAAAAATGGCCCTCCACTGCTGATTGTCAATGATAGGTGTATCAGGGTTCCGGGGCTTGTTCTTCATGATTAAATCATTTCCTTCGGTGACACCTAAGGCCAATGCCGGAAGCACATCGGTGATCAGGTTGATAAAAAGGATCTGCAGCGGCACCAACGCAAAATGCAGGTTCAAAATAGAGGAAAAAGCGACCACAAACAGCTCGCTGAGGTTGCAGGAAAGTAGATAGGCAACAAACTTTTTAATGTTCTCAAAGATAATCCTGCCTTGTTTGATGGCTACTACGATAGAGGTAAAAGAATCATCTTTTAAAACCATATCCGCTACTTCCTGTGCCACTTGGGTGCCGCGCAGACCCATCGCAATGCCGATGTCGGCCTTCTTTATTGCCGGGGCGTCATTGACGCCATCCCCTGTCATTCCGACAATGTATTTGTTCTCCTGCAGGAGCGTCACTAAGTCTATCTTCTGTTTAGGCGTAACACGGGCAAAAACCAGAGTTTCTAACCACCTTTTTTTATCTTGATTGGTCAGATCGGCATACTCCTTCATATCTTTGCCGTGCATGATTGCATTCTCCTTATCGTCCATGAGCCCCAGTTTTAAAGCAATGTTTCTTGCTGTGGCCGGGTGATCTCCGGTTATCATGATGACTTTGATACCGGCGGACCTACATTCATCCAGCGCTGCTGACACTTCTACCCGCGGAGGATCCAAAAGCCCAAGAACGCCCGTAAAAACCAGATTCTGCGTTAAGCTTCCTTGTAAGGAGGATGTCTCTTTATAAGCAAAGGCCAGCAGCCGTAAGCCTTCCGAAGCCAATAGCTCAGTCTGTGCAATCCAGGCTGCTTTCTGGCTGTCTGAAAAATTTTGCAGTTCTCTTTCCTGCAGAATCTGGGTGCATTTTTGTAGCAGTTCTTCTACAGCTCCTTTAGCAAACACTATAGAAGTACTCCCATTTTCATGGAGCGTAGCCATTATTTTTGTCTCAGAGGTAAACGCCTCTTCTCTTGTTTTCGGGAGTTTCTCTCTTACCTGATGTACGTCTTTACCCTCAGTGGCAGAAAATTTCAAAAGACCTACTTCCAGCGGGTCCCCCACCTCTCGCAAAACATTATTTTTCACCTCCAGGTTAGCCGTATTACAAAGAATAGCAGCTTCCACTATCTTTTGATAGTTTTCTGAATTTCGGACTTCCAAAGGAATCGCTACAGTGCCATCAGCCCTGTATTCTACTTCCGTTTTACCGGTGGGTATGAGAATGGTGTTAACTGATATTATATTCTGGGTAAGGGTTCCGGTTTTGTCGGTACAGATCACATTGGTGCCCCCGAGGGTTTCTACGGCAGCCAGCTTTTTAACAATCACTTTGTGTTTCGCCATCCGAAGCATACCCTGTGCCAAGGCTAAGGTAGCCACAATCGGCAGCCCTTCCGGAATGGCGGCCACCGCCAGTGCAATAGACACCTCCAGTACCTTCACCCATTCAGCGCCTTGCGCCAGACCTGCAAAGAAGATCACGATTACCAGCCCCACGGTTATCCAGATCAGTTTTTTGCTGAGTTGCTCCAGTTTTTTCTCTAAAGGGGTGGCGGCTTGCTCAGCCTGCTGTACCAGTGAAGCTATCTTGCCAAGCTCTGTGTCCATGCCGGTTCCAGTCACTAAAGAATAGGCGTTTCCTTTGGTCACAAAGGTTCCTTTAAAGAGCATGTTAACCCGCTCAGCCAGTGGCACCTCCCCTGCTAACACCCCCACGTCTTTTGTCACCGGAAGCGACTCTCCGGTTAGCGCCGACTCATCAACTTCCAGCTGTGTGGCGTTAAAAATGCGTGCATCCGCCAAAATCATGTCCCCAGCTTCTATATAAAGCACATCGCCTGGCACCACATTTTCAGAGGGAACCTCCTGAAGGCTGCCATCGCGAATAACCTTGGCTGACAGAGAGACCATGTGTTTGAGGGCATTCATGGAGCGATTGGCCTGGAGCTCCATATAAAAGCCAATCAATGCATTAATGACAATCACGATCAGGATAGCAGACCCATCCAGCCATTCCTGAAAAAAGAAGGACAGTCCGGCAGCAAACAGCAGCAGTAAAACCATGGGACTTGCGAACTGCTGCAAGAGCATTGTTAGCAGACTTCTTTGGTTTTCAGACTGTATAATGTTCTGCCCATGCTGCTGTAGCAGTTTGCCGGCGTCTTCACTGGATAGCCCGCGCTGTACCTCTGAGTGCATCTCGGCTGCAAGGACAGCAGTGTCTTTTGTGTATGGTGGTTGAACAAGCATATCTTACTTTCTATTTATATTTTCATCATGTACTTTCTCTCAAGGGCACCCCTGTATCTTGCCTCTCTTTTGCAGGGCTACCGCTAAAGGTCTCTGCCGGTATGGATATCAGCTAAGCCTGCTACCGCACAAAAACCGCAACAGAGCGGGGGCCGACAGCATAATGCGGGGAATGAACCTCTTCCTCCCGGGCCTCGGCCGCAAAGTCCTGTGGCGGCTTCAGGGTGGTGTCCGCTACACGATACCAGGGCCCCGGCTCCATGAACCGGAAATCCCTGCTCTCCCAATGCGAGTTGATCATCACATACAGGTCCAGGTCCCCCAGCAGCTTTCCCGAAAGGAAAAAGGCCAGGCTGTGCGAGTCCGGGTTGAAGTCTACGGCTCCGTTGGGGCCGTACCACCTTACATCGCCGCGCCAGAAGCGGCTGCGCCCCAGGCTGGGGTGGCGCTTACGGAAGGCGATGGCTTTCTTGACAAACCCGAAGTGCTCCTGCATGAGCTCCTGGCGGCTCCAGTCCAGCCAGGTGGTCTGGTTGTCCTGGTTGTAGGGGTTGTTGTTGCCTCCCTGCGTCTGCAGGAACTCATCGCCCGCCACGAACATGGGCGTGCCGTTGGAGAGCATAAGCAGGAGGAACAGGTTCTTTGCCTGCCGCTTTCGCAGCTCCAGTACCTCTGCCGGGACATGCTCATCCCCTTCCCAGCCACAGTTCCAGCTAAAGTTCACCGGGCTACCGTCCCTGTTGTCGTGCCCGTTCGCTGCGTTATGCTTTTCATTATAAGCAACCAAGTCATAGAGCGTGAAACCATCGTGGCAGGTGACGTAGTTGACGCTCTGGTAAGGGTGGTAGGCATGCAGGAGGTCGTCCGGGAAAAGGTGGTCGCTGCCGTACAGCCGCTGCATCAGGGCCCCCACCATCCCCGGGTCTCCCTTCACAAACCGGCGCACGTCGTCCCTGAAACCACCGTTCCACTGCAGCCAGGTGCTTCCGGGGAAGTCGCGCCCCAGTTGGTAGAGGCCCTGTGCGTCCCAGGGCTCGGCAATCAGCCGGACATAGGTCAAGTCCGGGTCAGTGGCAATGTCGGAGAAGATGGGCGCCTCGCCCACGGAGCCGTCCGAGCGGCGGGTGAAGACAGAGGCCAGGTCGAAGCGGAAGCCGTCCACGTGCATTTCCTTCACCCAATACCGCAGGCTATCCATGATCATGCGCTGCACGGCCGGGTGGTCGGTGCGTAGGGTATTGCCCGTGCCGCTGTAATCCAGGAAAGGGTTGCTCGGGTCGTTCCGCACCAGGTAATAGGTAGAGGGGTCGATGCCTTTGAGGTGATAGGTTGGCCCGCTGATGCCTTCCTCCGTGGTGTGGTTAAAGGCCACATCCAGTATGACCTCGATGCCAGCCTTGTGCAGCTCGCGCACCATGGTCTTAAACTCGGTGATGGCACCGGAGGGATTTTGATCGGCCGCGTAGCTTTTGTGCGGGGAGAAGAAGTTGAGCGGCATATAGCCCCAGTAGTCGCCGGCCTGAGGGTCAAACTGGTGCACCGGCATCAGCTCTACGGCTGTCACGCCCAACTCTCTCAGGTAAGGTATCTTTTCTACCACGCCGGCAAAGGTGCCTCGTTTTTCCTTGCTTACGTCGCCACTGGGGTTACGGGTAAATCCCCGCACATGCATCTCATATATGATCAGGTCGTGCCCATGAGGCACGATGTGGTCTGCCTGCCAGTCAAAGCCGGTATGGTCGGGCAGGATGTAGCCCAGCGGTGCCTTGCCGATGTTGGAGCCCGGGCGACCGGCGGCGCTCCGGCTGAAACCGGGCGGAAAGAAGACTTCCCTGGCATAGGGGTCGATCAGGAGCTTCTCCGGGTCAATCCTACAAAGTAAGCAGCGCCTGTCATTGCAGCACTGGACCTTGAAACCATAGAACCTGGCGCCGGCCATCTCCGAACGCCTGATCCGGCAGTGCCACACCCGCTGCGACTTATGCACCAGCGGGTCAAAGTCAAAGGTAGCCACGGGCTTCTCGTATACATCCTCCTGAAACAGCAGGAGCTTTACCTGCGCGGCGTTTTTAGAGTACAGTGCAAAGTTATAGGCCTCGTCCTCTGGGAGGTAAGTTACCCCCAGTGGGTAGGGGGAGCCTTCTATGGCTTGCCATGATACCATGTGCTGTAGTGTTTATGATGCTGCAAAAGGAAGATATAAGTATGCCCCGCCCACATCCACGGTATGGTGCACCTTCCTACAATCCAGTGAAATTTTCTGCTGACCATATCAGCCAAAGCTGCTCAACCATTTACAGGCAGTTTATTCTCAAGGATATCCCTATCGAAAACCCACTTGAGTACCCTTACACGAACTGCTATGTTCCTCAGATCAAGTAGTTCATAAAAGCCAATGTCAGAAATCAGCTCTTGCGAATCTACATCTTCATGCCGCCCATGCCGGTGCCGCTCTTCAGCACCTGGGCGCTCTGAAGGGCATAGGCGCCGGTAGCCACCACCGCTTCGCCCACTTTGATCCCGCTGAGCACTTCTACTTCCTGCTTGTTCTGTATGCCTGTAGCTATGGCCCGGTTCTCGTACATGCCGTCGGCTGTTTTTACCCAGGCCGTTGTCATGCTTCCGATCAAAATGGCGGATTTGGGTATGACCAGGGCACGCTTCTCGTTTCTGCGCACGCTCAGGTATGCCATCATGCCCGGCTTGATTTTGCGCTCCCGGTTTTTTATCATGAAGCGCACCAGGCTGATCTTCTGCCCGGGCTCCACTGTTGGGTTATCAAACACCGGAACCGCTGAATACGTCTCGTCCGGGAAAGCCTCAAACGTAACGAGAACCGAGGGCTGCTTGCTTAGCCAGTGCAGTTCGCTGGTGTACATCTGGGATTCAATCCACAAGGCAGAGGCATCCGCAATCCGGAACAAAGGGGCCCCCATCTCCACATATTGGCCTTGACTTACTGGCAATTCCGTCAGATAGCCGGACACCGGGCTGTAAAAGGTGATCAGGGACGATGCTTCACCGCTTCTCTCGATTTCCCGCACCTGCGCCGCCGTAAGCCCATATAGAAGTAAGCGCTGACGTGCACTTTCCACCAGTTGGTTCATCGCCTCCTGCATGGCTCCGAACTTTTCTTGCTGCCGCAGGGCATTCAGCAGCTCGTTTTCAAGCGAAAGCAGTTCCTCGCTGTACAAAGCGTATAGCGGCTGTCCCTGCCTTACCGGCGCCAATGGGTTGCGCACGAACAACCGATCTATCCGGCCCCGTATGCGGGAGGTGACCACTACTATCTTTCTTTCGTCAAAGGCCGTTTTGCCCACCAGCGTTGTTGTTTCACTTATCGGTTTGATCCTTGCCGTGTCGAGGGTGATGTTCGCATACAGCTCCTCGCGTTCGTTCAGTGTGATCATATCCATGTTCGCGGCAGCGCTGCCAGCCTCATGTGCCGCATGCGGCTCTTTGTCGCCAGTGCAGGAAACGATCAGCGCTATCCCCGCAAGAAGTGCCCACCTGCCTATGGTTGCATATTTCGTTTTCATGATCCCCGGCTTAAATACTGTATGATGGTTTCACTGTCAACCAGGTAAGCGGCATCCCGGGCTATCCAGTCTTCTGCCCTCAGGCCTTCTGTTATCTCTACCACCTCCTTACCGCGGTGCCCGGTACGAACAGCCCTTGCCTGAAAAATATTGCTGCCATTGCCTGTTACTCCTGTCCGTACCCATACGATGGCTGTTCGGCCCACGTAATAAACACTGGTGACCGGCACGACAGGCGACTTCCTGTGAACAAAGGCTGTTGCCGTGAGCAAAGAGTTCTGCTTCAGTTGCCGGTTGGGGTTGGGCAGGTACAGGCGCACCTGCGTGAATTTTTGTCCGCTGGAGTACACCGGCTCCACCATGCCGATAACCGCACGAATAGGCTTATCCGGGAACAGCTCGCTTGTAACCACTGTCTCCCGCCCCGGTTCAAGAACGGCCCCTGCTTCGCTGGGGAATGCGACGATTCCCCAGGCTTCCAGAAAATCGTTTACCCAGAATACCGTCTGGTCTTTGCTCACGTACATGCCCTCTCTTATGCTGTTATCGGGCAGGACGGTGCCGGGTGCACCGGTGGAGCGGCCTGCTGCCATCCCCTCCATGCCCCCGCTTCCTGTACTTGCTCCGGTGCCCATGCCGCCCCCGGAGCCGGAGGGGCTGAACAACACGTATCCTTCGTAGGGGCTGAAAACGGAAATAGTATAAGGCGCCCGGCCATTGCGGGCAAACTGATCTATCTGAGCCTCCGTCAATCCCAGGAGCCTTAATTTTTGCCTTGCCATATCGCGCAGCACCGGGTCTTTGCTTTGGCGGCTGACGAATAAAAATTCCTCTACAAACGTGTTCAGTTCCGGGCTGTAGAGTTCCATCAGTTTCTCGCCTTTGCGCACATACTGGTAGTTATACTTTATATATAGCCTCTCGATGCGCCCCCCGACACGTACCGCAAACTTCCGGTTGCGCCGCTGGTCAAAGTCAACATAGCCGTTACCGGAAAAGCTGTACCGCATGCTGCTGTCGCCTGCCTGCACCACCGCCTGCCTGGAGATAACCGTTTGATTGGCAGGCAAGGTACTCCAGAAAGTTTCATCCGTGCTGTCTGCCGGCTGCCGCTTGCCCGGCACCTGCCTGCTCATCTGCCCATGGTCTTCATGGCCCGCTTCCTGCGGCATCGCCATACCGGCTCCATCCTGAGATGCGTCCCCCGGATATCCTTGTCGGGATTCATTAGCAGACCCTGAATCACAGGATGCCGTTGCCAGCCACAGGAAAGCCATGAAGATTGCCGCTAAGCGTCGTTTCGTTTCAGGCTGTGTACTTTTTCTCATGGCCCTAGTTGATTTCCCGTTGGTATTCATACTCAGCCTGCAGGTTAAATACCTGCCCCAGCTTATCGATGCGTTCCAGTTCTTTCATCAGCAGCATGTTCCAGGCGTCCAGCAGCACAAAAAAATTACCGGTGTTCTGCCTGTAAGCCAGCAGGTTGCTTTCCAGGTTGCTGCGGTACGCCGGTATAATGGCGGTCTCGTAATTCTGCAACTGGCGGGTTTCGTAGGCGAGCATGGTGATCCGCTCACGGATCATTTGATTGGCCATCAGCTGCATGGTGGCTTTTTCATTCTCCATGGCCTGTATCTCAAACTCCATAGAGCGTACTTCAGACTTGTACATCCGCGATGACCAGGGGGCAATTGGTATTGTTACCATGCCCATAATAGAAAACGAGTTCGGCATTTCCTTCATCTGGCTGTGACTGAGCTGAATACCAAAGTCGGGCCTGGCGCCGGTAGCCATCAAACGCTGGTTGCTGCGCATGGACTGGATACGGTTCTCAACGGCCAGAATATCGCTCCGCTTCAGGAAGGAGGAGTCTGCCAATAACGCAAAATCGCTTTGGTAGTTGGTTGGCTGCAAGGCCGAATCGATTGTAAAAGGAGTGTTCACATCCCGGCTCATCAACGTGTTAAGGCCAATACTGCTCTCCGCCACCTGCGACCGTAGCATAGTCTCCATATTGTTCAGTTCGCTCAACAGTGCTTCTGCCTTGAACACCGTGGGCAGGTCAGCCTGATTATAGACGTACCTGTCCTTTGCTGTTTTGATAAGCATCCTCAGCAGGTCGCTGTATTCGCTTACTACCACTAACTTTTTTTCGGCTGTGTAACGGCGATAATAGTAAACACGTGCCGTATAGTGCAGCACATTCTTTGCCCATTTCTCTTCTTGCCGCAAGACATTCTCCTGCGAGAGGATATAGCTTTTCCGGGCATTGAGCTTAGCCGGGTTGGGGATCATCTGCTGCACTGACACCATATAGCCCGCTAGGTTAACCGGCATAGTCTCCACCATCTCCTTTCGGTACGGGAACTGGTCCAGGGCCAGCGAAACAGTGGGCGGCATCCAGCTTTTTGCCCCCTCGGCCAGGGCCCTGACGCTTCTTACCCTGTTCTGGTAGAGGCGCAACTGTGGGTACGTTTCATCAATATGTTCAAAGACCTGTGGCAAGGAAAGACGCACCGTGTCCTGCGCCCTAAGGGAGGCGACGGCAACCAAAAGGCCAATTAACAACAAGCTTATCCTTTTCATACCCGTATCTTTTGCTATTCCTCCATATCCAGCACGGACAAGGCCCCCCGCTTCTTCAGTTCCCACTCCATCAGCAGATTATAGATGACCGGCAGCAGGATCAGGACAAAGAGCGTGGCGGACATCAACCCAAACACGAAAGGGATGGCAATGGGCTTCATGACATCGCTGCCCGTACCGGTGGAGGCTAGCACCGGTATCAGTCCGAGAATGTTCGCCAGCACGGTCATCAGCAGCGGCCGTACCCGTTGGGTGGCGCCAAACAGAACAGCTTCTTTAAGTATGGGGAAGCTGATGTTTTGCCGGCCATTGCCTCTTTCTGCCACGAGTTTCCGGATGGTGTCGTTCAGGTAGGCGATCATCAGCACACCTGTCTCTACAGCCACGCCAAACAGGGCGATAAAGCCCACCGCCACCGCCACAGAGAAGTTTACATTGTAGAAGTATAGCGAGTATACCCCGCCGACAAGCGCTACCGGCACGCTGATGAGCACCACCAGCACCCATTTAAAGGAGTGGAAGGTGATGTAAAGTATAAACGCAATGATCAGCAGCACGATGGGAATAATGATGCTGAGGCGCTGCTGTGCCCGCACCTGGTTCTCGTATTGGCCGCTCCACTCCACAAAGTACCCCTGGGGCATTTTCTTAAAGGCTTCGTCTATCTTTTTCTTCGCCTCATGCACCACGCTGCCCATATCCCTGCCCCGCACGTTGAAGAGCACCGTTCCCCTGAGCATGGCATTCTCGGAGTTGATCATGGGCGGCCCCTCGGAAACCTTAACGTCGGCGACGGCGGAGAGCGGCACTACCCCATAGGCCATCGTTTGCACCGGAATCCTTCTGATCTCGTCAAGGTCGTTGCGGTACTCCTGCGCCAGCCGCAGGTTTACGCTGAAACGCTCCCTCCCTTCCACGGTAGTGGTGAGCACCATGCCGCCCAGCGCACTTTCGATTACCATGTTCACGTCATCCACATTCAGCCCATAGCGGGCTATGTCAGGGCGCCGGATCTGTATGTCTAGGTACTTCCCGCCGGTAAGCTGCTCCACGTACAGGTCTTCCAGGCCTTCTATGCCTTTGATGGTGCTCTCCACCTGCCGGGAAATGGCATAAATACTGTCCAGGTTGCTGCCATATATTTTGATGCCCACATCGGTGCGGATGCCGGTAGACAGCATGTTTACCCGGTTGATGATGGGCTGTGTCCACCCCACCACCACCCCGGGTATCTGGATCTTCTCGTTCATCTCCCGGATGAGCATGTCCTTGGTAAGGCCATCCCGCCACTGGTTCTTTGGCTTCAGCACGATAATGGTCTCGATCATGCTGATGGGTGCGTTGTCGGTAGCCGTGTAGGCACGCCCGGCCTTGCCCAGCACGTTTTCCACCTCAGGAAAGCCTTTAATAATCTTGTCTTGCAGTTGCATGATGCGCTTGGCTTCCGAATTGGAAACATCCGGCAACGTAACGGGCATCAGCAACAGGGAGCCTTCGTCCAGCGGGGGCATGAACTCCGTGCCGAGGTTGATCACAAAGGGGACACTGCCCATCAACAGGACAACGCAGGCAGCCAGCACACTTTTGCGCCACTCCAGGCAAAAGCGGGCAACAGGCCTGTATAACCTGACAAAGAAATTGGAGACAGGGTTGCGGCTTTCCGGTATGAGCTTACACTTCATCAGGGTGCGCGTGAGCATGGGGGCTACCGTGATGGCAAGCATGGCAGCACCAATGAGCGAGAATGTTTTGGTAAGCACCAGGGGCGTAAACAGCTTCCTTTCCTGGCCCGTCAGGAACAGAATGGGCGCAAAGGAGATAATCATGATCAGGACCGAAAAGAAGACGGACCGCCCCAGGGTACGGGAAGAGTTTTCGATAATGGACACGCGCTCCTCTTCCGGGATCTCGTTTGTGTGGCCGATACGCTCTTTCACTCGTTTTTCTTCGGATGCTGCCATACTAACTGCCTGTTTCGGTGCCCAGAACCCGTTTGGTGAGAGACCGGTAGGCGTTCTCTGCCATGACAATCCCCGGATCCACCACATCCCCGATAGCCAGCGCAATGCCTCCCAGCGACATGATGTTGGAGGTAACCCCGAACAGCCTCATCAGGATAAAGCCGATAAGCACCGAGAGCAGGATACAAATAATAGCCACCATGCCGCTTCGAAAGCTGAACAGGAACAGGATCACGACAATGCACACGATCAGGATCATTTGCCAAAGCGCTTCCGTCAGGGTATTGATGGAGGCCAGGATAAGGTCGCTGCGGTCGTAGGCTGTCTTGAACTTCACCCCTGCCGGCAGCCCTTTCTCCACTTCCTTCATCTTCAGCTTGGCCCGTTCAATCACATCCCGGGCGTTCTCTCCGAAGCGCATCACCACAATGCCCCCAACTACTTCGCCTTCCCCGTTCTCTTCCGTGATGCCCAAGCGCAGATCAGTGCTCATCTGCACATCAGCCACGTCGTTCAGGCGTACAGGGATAGACTTATAGGTGCCAATGGATATCTCCTGTATATCTTCCAGGCTGGAGATGTAACCCAGCCCCCTGACCAGGTAGCTGGTGGCGTTCATTTCAAATAGACTGCCCCCTACATCGCGGTTGTTGGCAGCAACCGCCCGGGTAACGTCCATCAAAGGCACGTCGTAATACACCAGCTTGTGCGGATCAATGGTTACCTGGTACTGTTTCTGAAAGCCTCCAAACGAAGCGACCTCGCTCACGCCCTCCACATTTTGCAACGCAAACTTCACGTACCAGTCCTGCAGGGCCCGCAACTCTCCCAGGTTATAACCGTCGCCCTCCAGCGTGTACCAGAACACATGCCCCAGGCCTGTCCCGTCCGGTCCCAGGGTCGGGGTGACTCCCTGCGGCAGGAAGCGCTGGGCATAGTTGAGGCGCTCCAGCACGCGGGTACGGGCCCAGTACACGTCCACCTCATCTAGAAATACCACAAAAATGAAACTCATGCCGAACATGGAAGCGGCACGAATGGACTTGATCTTGGGGATTCCCTGCAGGTTGGAGACCAACGGGTAGGTGATCTGGTCTTCCATGATCTTAGGGTTCCGCCCCATGTACTCCGTGTAGATAATCACCTGGTTCTCGGAAAGGTCGGGCAAGGCGTCTACCGGGGTCTCTTTGATGGAATAAAACCCGCCCACCGCCACTAGTATTATGCCGAGCCATACAAAGAAGCGGTTGCGAATAGACCAGGAAACAAGATTCTCTATCATAAATTCATGTTGATATACTGTTCTGATAGATGGTTCACAAAGTACCATTACTCACGCCAACCTGTAAGCAGATGGTAGCATATATAAATCCCTATTGTAAAACTATGTTAGTCATATCTCCAAATAAATGACATACAGCATCAAATGCTATGACCTTTATCATCTTCTTCACGGAAAACAGGCCTTAAGCGGCTCATACTTGCCGGAAGACCATTTAAAATCATGGACTCCCTATGAGTTTTTAAAGCAGTCAATCTAATCAGTCGGGCATCAACAAATTTCTCATTGTGGATCCACGACTTTAGTAATACTTACGGGTTTCAGTGATTTAAATCCAGTTTTTTACCAGAAAGGTATAAATACAGCCTGTGTCTTAAGTATTGTACAACTTTTCGTAGTATTCCTGGGCCATCCGATCAGAGTCAAAATAAGGCAGAATGTCCTGCATGCTATTTTTCATGATCGATAACCACTTCTCTGGTTGGTTGTAGTATAATGGCAGAATATCGTGTTCAAGTGTATCCATTATATTGCTTGCGTCTATCTTGTTTTGCTCATGCCATGGCAGCGTTGGGTCTACGGGAGGCACCATGAACCCATTTATGCCATGCCGCACGAACTCAGGCACCCAACCATCGGCAGTTGATAGCAAAACTGCCCCGTTCATGGCAGCTGACATGCCACTTGTGCCCGACGCCTCATGCGTTACCAGAGGATTGCTCAACCACAGGTCTGCCCCCTGTTTCAGGAGCTTTGAAAGTTTGAGTTCATACCCCACCAGTACAGAGCAATGGTGATACTTTTTACTATGATGTACCAACCGGTCGAACACAGAAACGGCAGCATAATCCGTTGGGTAGGGCTTCCCTGCCCATATTACCTGAACAGGTTGCTCGGGGTCAGTTATCATTCTTTCATAACGGGCCACATCTTCCATTATCAGGTCTGCCCGTTTATAGGCTGCAAAGCGCCGTGCCCACACGATTGTGAAGACGTTTTCATCCAGCAAATCACCTGTTTGATCGGCTACTACCTCAAGAAGTTGTTTTTTAAGCTGCCGCTTCCTTAGAAACAGCTTTTCGTGGTCCCCTTGCTGCAGGCAGTCATACAGATCCTGGTCTGCCCAATAAGCGTAGCTTTGTGCGTTTGTGATATAAGTGACAGGGCAAATGTCCGGGTGACCGCCCCAAAGCGTTTGAACTACCTCTCCGTGCATTCTGGAAACAGCATTTGCTTTTCGGGCTAAGCGTAAGGCAGCCAATGTATGATCAAATGTGTCCCCGTTTATGCCTGTGATGTGTCTTACCTCCTCTAAAGGCAGGTAGGTAAAGTAGCCCATTTTATCCAGCAACCGTATGTCCGTTTTCTCATTCCCGGCTGCTTCGGGTGTATGCGTAGTAAACACTAACCGTTTCTTTACCTCGTCTAAATTCCTGTATTTATGAAACAAAGAGAAAGCCAGCGGCAGTGCGTGCGCCTCGTTTAGGTGGTACACATCCGGGGCAAGATCTAAGATCTCCAGCAATTTATGCCCTCCTGCCCCAAGTAAGATACTTGCAGCGATTCTGGCTTCCTGATTCGAGTTATAAAGCTTATGCGTAATAGTCTGAGCCAGGTAATCATTTTCGGCCAAGTTAGTAGTCAGGAAGAAGACAGGAGCAGTATTAAAAACGTGTGGTGGAAGGTATAGAACACCTACTTGAACAGGGGTATGGTTGATGTTAATCTCAAATTGAATGTCTGTTTCCTGCAGAAAGGAATATATCTTTTCCAGAAACAAAACGTCCATGGTCTGGTCTGACTTATGTACCTGATCATAGTAGCCGTATTTCCAATAAATGCCTATCCCCACCATGTTCTGCTTCAAATGGTGGGCACTCCGCATATGTGAGCCAGCCAGAAAACCCAACCCTCCACTATACATCTTGAGGAATTGCTCAATAGCGTATTCCATCGAGAAGTAAGCCACACGCTTCTGGTAAGCGGCAGGATATGTGTAAGGATGTAGCTCCTTTTTAAAATCAGTCATAGCTATTTTATAATGGGACATCAGCCTGAAGAAGTTGGCTTCTCTGGCAATTCTTATTCAATACCAAACGGTATACTGCGGAGTAGCCTGCTTTAAAAAGGCCTTGTGCCTAATCAGGGTATTCCTCGGTTAAGTGATTTCATAATGAAAATATTTTGAAAAGCGCTGCGCTGATGGCAAAGGTTATATGGAGCCGCTCCCCACTAGCCGCGCCCGTATGGGTATAGCATGTAAATAAATGGCTCAGCTTTTACCGATACTTATGGACTCTTTTATCTCCTTCAGGAGAAAGAAACTGATCACGGATCGGATCACTACAATGAGCCCCAAAACATAGAGCTCATTCAAACTTGGGTCATGGATCGTGTGGATAATGTCGGCCGCCAGCATGAAATCAAGCCCAAGCAACAGGTAAGCTGACAGGCGGGAACGGTTACGCTCCTGCCTCACCATAACAGCGGTAGCGTCATGAAAGAAGCGCATCTCCGTTTTTATAAAACGGAAAAGGGTCAAAAGTGTGCCATATATAATGACGCCACTTCCTGCCACACTAATCGCAATCGCTATTGAGTTAAACGTATCCAGTCTCATTCGCCTTTTCCTAAGGTAGCTTTGATCACTAACAGCTCCTCTGTGTTCAAATTAAAGCCCCCTGCCGTACCCCCAGGACAGCGTTGGTCTTTTGTATGGAGGCCTGTGCATTTTCCTCCAGCCTTGTCAGCGCCCGGATCGCATCTATCGTTTCAGGGATCACGATGGCCTGGTTGTCGACCAGATAGGCGTAGAACAGCTCATTCCCCACTACTTTCAGCATGTCCTGCCACAGCGCCACCTCATACATGTCGCCGTAAGGACGGTCCAGTCCCAGCATCAGTTCTTTTACCGTGTTGTTGGCCGAAAGGCCGTTGGCATAGTTGATCATGGCAATGCGGGTGGAGTTACTGAAAGCCTGCAGCACTTCTTCTTTGCTGGCCTCTTTGGTGAGTTGCACGTTCCAGTAGTGCAAGTGGCTGAGTGTCTCCGGCACTTTCACCGCGGCGGTGATCACGTCTAAGTCCGGGTCCACGCTCTGCGCGTCCGGCCCCTGGTGGCTGGGTATCTCCGGCTCCGGCACCAGTGTATTCATGATGCCATTCAGGTGGCTCTCCCAGGGATCTGTTGCCCTGCGCAGCAAGGTGCCCCGCGCCTTCTGCAGCAGGCCTGCCTTTTTCAGGGCTGTCAAGGTTCTGATAATGGAAGTAGTGTTGCACGACACCACCCGGGTGGACTCGCGCCCCAGGGCGGTGTCGTAGTTATTTTCGGCGCTAAAGGAATGGCCTGTTGTCTCGTGTTTCTCGCCCCCCTGCACGATAAACTTCAGCCCTGCCGCTTTATACTTATCTATGTTCTGGGCCGCTACCTTTTTTGGGGTGCAGTCCACCACCACATCACAGGCCTTCAGAATGCCTGCCAACGTGCCGCGCACCTCAATACCAGCCTGCTCCATTTTTTCCTGAGCCGGGCTGTCGAAGGCGTAAACCGGGTAGCCTCTTTGCAAGGCCACTTTAATACGCCAGTCAGAAACCACGTCACAGACGCCAGCCAGCTCCATGTCGTCCTGCAGACGAACGGCATCGGCCACCCGTTTGCCGATAACACCATACCCGTTCACTGCTACTCTTACTTTTTCTTTCATTGCTCAAAAAGATTAAAGAAATATGTTTGTTTTCACTTTGCTTTACAGGGGCATGCCGAACGCTCATGAACTCCTGAGGCTAACATTATATATAGCCGCAATGCAGGCACCTAAGAGCCAGGAAATAATAAAAATTTCCACAATCCCTATAACGGCTTCCCAGAAGGGGACATCCATCCTGATTACAGATGAAACATCTAGCCCATGAAGCAAGCTATTAAAGAAACTAACCGTCCCCTTATACCCCACCGTGGCCATTAACAGGATACACCCCACGTAACTAATTGCACCCGTTATTCCACAAGCCAAGCCAAACTTTTTAATGTTGATGCTGTTCATGATTTCTATTTGGTTTGGTAATTTTTGTGCTGTGGCCATTACTGTCCTGCTGATGGTTATGCCCTCCGTGCATCGGCATCAGCAAATGACAGGCGAACATGACCAGAATAAAAACGAAAAGGGAAATGTTGCCGCCCAACCCCAGAGCTGGTGCCAGAAAGATCAGCAGCAAAGGCAAAAGACAGCCTATTGCCATCCATATCCAGTGGTTTTTCATAAGTATTCTGCTATAGGTTTATAGGTTGTGACTACTGTTTCTTAAGTGGGTATGCCGTACATGCTCCATCAATCCTTTATCACGTACTGCCTTCTAACCCTGTGTCTGCAGTGGTCTCCTTTCTGCCCTGACATCTGACTCCTTGGCTCTCTCCATCCTTATCAGAACTGCGTACCTTCCAATAGTTTGCCCAAAGACACGCGTATGTATCTTACTAAACTTGTTATAATTTACCACTAAGCTTTTCAATAAGAAGGCTGGAATCTTAACATCGCTACCCTCACCAGGGAACTCTTGTCTGACGTGTTGGGCAAGTGCCAACTGTATCCTTTCTGTTATAAGTGTATGAGGGTCCTTTATGACTTAAAACTGTTGCTTCCAGTATTTTTCTACTGCTTCCTTAGCTTCTCCACTAGACTGTAAACAAGTAACGGATTTACCTAGCTGGACTTCCTCTACCTGGTCCCAAGTCCCTTAAACACTTGCTTGATTACTTTCTGACACAGGCTGCAAATTATGTTCCTTATACAACTTATTCAGTGTGTAGCGTTTTTTGTCGGTCGCACTCATTGAAAAGTAGTTATGTATAAATTATACGAGTTCAGCACTTGAAGAAGTACACCCGTTCTCACAGTGTCGTTCTTACAATAATGAAGAAGCCAAGTCTTTACTCTATAACCATGTAATGCTAGGCTATTTGTACAAATTTTTATACATAAAATATACTTGTTGGTTTTATATATTTGCCTCACAATTTTATATATTTAAGGTAATAGCGTGTTGCTTAGAGCCAGTAGGTAAAAGGGTGGCTATGGGTTACAAACGTATCAGCCCAAGAGCCTCTTCCCTCCATCAATCAGATCACTATGGTTATAAGCTACTTTAAACATCACTCTGGGAAGCAAGCTTTTTTAAATCTCTGTTAATCCTGTCTTCACGCGGTCTATTAAGACTTGGGCATTTTTCCCGTACCTACGAATGACGATGCCACCGACCACCTCGCCTTTTCCGTTCAGGTCTGCGATGCCCAGCCGTAAGTCTCCTATTACCTGCACCGACGCCACATCGTTTATCGTGATCGGGACAGATTTATAGGTGCCCACGGCAATGTCTTTGATGTCGTTTATATCGGTGATATACCCAAGCCCCCGCACCAGGTAGCCGCTGGCATTGATCTCATATATGCTGCCCCCTACAGCGCGGTTGTTGCTAGCAATGGCATTCGTTACCTCCATCAGCGGAATACCATAATAAACCAGTTTATGTAGGTCGATATTGATCTGGTAACGTTTCTGAAAGCCACAGAAAGAAGCTACTTCGCTTACACCTTCGGTATTTTGCAGGGTAAATTTGATGTACCAGTCTTGCAGGGCACGGAGCTCTCCCAAGTTATAACCCGGGGCTTCCAACGTGTACAAATATACATGACCAAGGCCGGTGCCATTAGGCCCGAGCCTTGGTGAAATGCCGGGAGGCAGAAAGCGTTAAGCATAGTTAAGCCGCTCCAGCACCCGGGTATGTGCCCAATAAATATCCTCCTCATCCTGAAAAAACACAAAAATGAAGCTCATGCCGAACATGGAGGCAGCCCGTACGGATTTGATGCGCGATATACCTTGCAGGTTGGACACAAGCGGATAAGTTACCTGGGCTTGGGAATAAATTGTGTGGTTGTCCTGTAGCTTTCCAGTATCTTTTACGTTTGCTTTCTGCTACGAGAGCGGTCATTTGTAACGTAGCTTCATCCTGTGGACAAACGTTCCCGCCTTATTTGCACAGGCCTCCTTAGTTGAGGTAATTTTTGTGGAAGCACAGCTATTTACATGCCACGCCACTGTGCTAGTTACCACAAAAAGACAAAACCTTACTTAACTTTATAAGAGAATAAGTAGAGCCATTGATTTTAAATTATGATGTCCGTAATCACCTTTTGTTGATTCAGTTATAAGTCTCCTCCACTTATGCCCATTATGCGGATAAGCTCAGCTTTATACCCTGCCTGCTCCACTGCGTTTTCGATTACCTGTGGGTTCAGTTCTGTGCCTGACACGCTGAGTACCTTGTCTGTGCTTTCTGTATCAAGGTTCCACTTGCTTATCTTTTCTTCCTTATTCAAATAATGAGCTACCTTGGTTAGTGCTTCCTGATCCGCTACGTTTGTTCTAAACTTTAGTAATTCCATAGTTATTAGTGCTTTTAGTATCAATGTATAGTGATTCCTTCCGTTTCTATCAGGCTCTTTAAAGGTGTTATTGCTGTCCAACTAAGCCTATATACAGTTAGTAGTATGAAATGTCCCTTCCCTTTTTATTTAAACAAGTTTTCAGCCCACCTACCTCTGCCGCATTGGTTTCAGTGCCTCCATGAAAGGTTATTGGGACGTCCTCATACCTCTGCCTTCGTCCTCATTCTCTCTGTTGATCATGTCCACTACTAAGCCCGACCAGGTAAAGTCCTCCGCCCCGTGCCCCTCCCCTGTAAAAGGATTGTAGTATTCCCTGAAGCCGCTTTTGGTGATCAGCCGCTTCACACTCAGTAGCAACTCCCGGGCTTCCTTCTGATAGCCCTTCTCCAGCAAGTAGCCCTGCATGAACCAGTTGAACACCACCCAGGTGGGCCCACGCCAGATATAGAGTGAGCCGTTGGGATTGAAGGCCGGCTCGTCAACAGCGAGCGACGGAATCGGAAAAGGGACATGAAAGCCGTCCTTCTGCAACAGGTGCCTTTCCAACACGATTCGGCACACTTCATCCGGCACACTTTTGAGCACGACCGGGAAAAAGATAGTACCTGTGCGCACTCGTAGCTTCTTGAAATGATGTCCATGCAGGTCATAGAAAGCAGCGTCTTCCTCATCATACATGTGGTTGAGTATACTTCTCTCCGTCTGCTTTGCTAATACCAGGTAATGAGTTTCCTCCTCTTCCCCCGTCAACTGGCATAGTTCTGCCATAGCCTTCAGATTTTGCGCATAGATGGTGTTGAAGGCAGTATCCTTTACGATAAACCTATTGCTTTTGTAGAGGCGGGGCAGGCTGTACCCTTTCAGGAAATTATGTGCGTCTACTTGCAGCACTTTCCAGAAAAGCTGGGGACCAGCTTTTCCCTTCGTGAATTTTAGCAAAGGGTCGTAGCTGGCCTTCCAGTCCATACCAGACTCAAAAGGTGTGATAATAGAAAGAAGCCCCTCCCCTTCAAAATCGCGGTTCTGCGCCAGCCACCTGTAGTACCTTTTAAGTTTCGGCAACAGCTGCTTTACAAAAGCGAGATCCTGGTTGTGCTGGTAAATCCGGAGGACGGCCTGCGCCACAATAGGCGGTTGTACGAGCGCAGACATGTGGGGCTTGTAGAAATGCAGCACGTCCCGCGGCATCAGCTGCAGGAAGTCCGTAATACGGCCAGGCCAGAGACGCTTCCAGTAGTTCATGTGGCCAATAAAGCCATCTGGCCGCTGCATTTCAAAAAGGCTTTGTACGTGCTCTTTTGCCATCTCCACCTCACCCAAGGCAGTGAGCGTAAAGACGTGAAAGCAGGTGTCCCAGAAGTACTGAAAGGGGTAGGTTCCCGGAGAAGGCTTCGTGAAGTGATAAGTGAAACCTGCTCGCTGGCCACTGATCATATTCCGGTACAGCACGTCACGCACCTGTGCCCTGATCTCCTCATCGGAGAGCACCCCTTGGTCATCAGCGTTTTTTCTCTTACTTGATGTACTCATCCCACCCTGCATAGCGCTGTGTTTTAGGTCCACGAGGCAGTGCCAGGGCAGCCACGGCAAGGCCTAACACTATACCTGTTATACTTAAAACGGTAGGGCTGCTATCCAGAAACCAAGGCATAACTGCCACGATAAGTCCTAACAACACATTGCCATAACGTCCTATACGCAAAGGCTCTCCCATACATATCACAGACACCACCACTACGAGTGAGCCACTCAGGTGGAAAACGTCGGCCACCGTTTCTTGTATGCTTACACCAAAAATACCAGGAGCGCACACCAAGGCTACTCCTAAAAGACTAGCAAGAGACAGAGTCCATGGAAAGCTTACTCCCCAAATAGAGGCGCTATAGACTTTACCTGGCTTCTGTGGGAATTTCATCATGTCTGGAGCCTCATCTTTTTCTTCGCTCTCAATGGTGCCGCCCTTCCAGAACACTTTCCAAAAGTTTTCACCCTGATCCAGCTTTCTTTTCATGAACTGCCCCATAGCAATTACTTCGTCTGCTTCCAGCGGGATCATTGGCAGCATGATGGCAGCGGCCAGCAGACAGAAGGTACACCAAGCTCCTACCATTACAGGCTGACTGATAACCAAAAAGATGTGCACCAACCCCAGCGGGATCACGAGGATGCCAAACACGGCCACCATCCATGGCATAGTACGCCAACGCGAGGGTGCGCCCATCCAGCCCATCAGGAACTCAAAAGTGTAGGCGATTGCACCCAACCCAGCATCCGAGATAGGCATCGAATGCGACATGGAAGAGTTTAGTACCTGCTCGCTTTGCTCCCCAAAGAAAGGATCCCAGGCGGAATCAATATAGCCCAGTTGAAAAGCTGCCAGGTACCGTGATACCACCCAACCAATAAAGCCCAGCACCATCATTATCCAGCGCTGCGGCCAGCTGGAGGGGTTGTAACTCCAGCCGGGAGGTGTGTCGGGGCCCATTTTCATATACATGATCATATTGGGCATACCGGGTATAAGTATGGTTAAGGCAATGATTAGTGCCCCCACCAGAGTATCGTTAAGATACGCAACAGCCGTTGGTGACCAAAAAAGGATTGGTGCCATTGTTAACCAAATGCCTACAAAGCAGCAAACCCAAAGGCTAACGGGGCGGTTAGGAGTTAGCCCACGCCACCCGAAGAAAATAAGCAAAGCACCGCTGATGATGTCGCTCCACTTCATAAAGGCAATACGCTGCTCCAGGCTAAGCCACACGCTTCTGCCACCAGATGGCTGCACAGTACCGATTCCGTAGTCGAAGGTGAGTGGCGAAACTAGAACCCAGCAGCCAAGGATGATGATCATCCAATACACCCACAGCGTCTGCATGTGGTGCATGTGCAGCATCTTCTCTCGCATTTCCCTTGTCATCTCCATACCATGCTTTTTCCCATGTTCCTGCATGTGGTTCTCCTGTTTTCCATCGCCCTGATGGTGCATTTCCTGGTTGTGCTGGCGTGTCCCACTTTCGGCCATAGGTCGTGTGATGCCACGCATGCCCATCCCAGTTTTGTGTTCCTCGCTGCCGTTATTACTGTTCTTGTGTTTGTTTGTTTCCATAGTTCTCTTTAAGAAGACATACTTGTACAAATACTAGTAAGGTACCCGTCTGTAGCAGTACACATGCAATCACTACAAAAGGCCAAGCAACTGCTGCTGTTTGGAGGACTAAAGCAGATTAGCAGTCCCACCGCTACAAGATACCTGTACAGTACCCATTCTGCGCGTTTTTTTTTGCTTAACCACTTGGCAATTTGGATACTAACTAAAGCATGTGAAGTTCTACTTACACCATTGGTTTTACAAAGCACATTGCAGTTTAGTTTTACATATTTTTTGTGGTTGTTGCATATTCATTGGATTGATCAAAAAATTGCTTTCCAGTTTCTTACTTATGGAGCTTGCAAAGTTATATTACACAATGTTTTATGGTTTGTTTAGGTGCTACTCTCAAATAAAGATAGTTAGCTTCACAAGCGTGTATAAGGTTGTTCCTTTTAAACTCATCTTAACAATCAGGCGTAGTTACTTAAAATTTTAAGTAGTTAACCATCAAATAAATAAAGGTGTGAATTCAAGTAATAATGGAGCTATAATGCATCGCGGTGTAGCTGTGGTAACTGGTGCGTCGGCTGGCCTTGGAAGAGCCATTGCACGCGCGTTCGGGAATAACGGCTATGACGTGGCACTTCTGGCTAGAGGATTAGAAGGTTTAAAAGGAGCTAAAAAAGAGATTGAAGCCATGGGGCGCAAAGCCATTTACTTCGAAGTAGATGCCGCAGATGCGAGTGCTGTCGAAGAAGCCGCTGCTAAAACAGAGGAGCACCTTGGGCCCATTGACGTTTGGGTAAACAACGCTATGAACAGCGTGTTTAGTCCTATCAAAGAAATGGAGCCAATAGAATATAAACGAGTTACCGAAGTAACGTATCTTGGTCAGGTGTATGGCACTTTAGCGGCACTTAAGCGCATGCAGCCCCGCAACAAAGGCAAGATTGTGCTGGTGGGCTCTGCCCTGGCTTACAGAGGTATTCCCCTTCAGTCAGCGTATTGTGGTTCAAAACATGCTGTGGAGGGGTTCTTTGACTCGCTACGGACTGAGCTGCTGCACGATAAAAGCAAGGTGCAGGCTACTATGGTACAGTTGCCCGCTATGAATACCACCCAGTTTGGCTTTGTAAAAAGCAGGATCCCTCATAAGCCTAGGCCAATGGGAAAGATTTATCAGCCTGAAGTGGCCGCACAGGCTGTACTTTACGCCGCAGAGCATGACAGACGAGAGATAAATGTTGGTTGGCCAACACTGCAGGCAATTGTAGGGAACAAAATTGCACCTTGGTTTGCAGACTATGTATTGGCTAAAAACGGCTACAAAGGTCAGCAGACCGACGAACCTGAAGATCCTAGCAGAAAACACAATTTATGGGAACCGTTACCAGGTGATCATGGTGCACATGGTCTATTCGGTAGCCAAGCTACAAATTTTAGTCCGCAGTTGTGGGCAAGCCTTCACCGTAAGGAAATATTGTCCGCTGCAGTAGCAGTTGGAGCTATCGTCTTGTTTGGGAAGTGGTTGAAGAGCACCTAATGGAGGCGCAGCCACGGCAACTTTATGTGTGCAAACCTGTAGAGGGTGGATTCAAAATTGACAGCATTTTTAATAGTTTGGAATTATCTAGCCGCACTCATAGAATACACATCTGTCGATCATGGATGAGCAGTGTTATGGTAATATAAGGTGGAAGAGTGTTGTCAAGCTCTCTGTGTGGACACTTTTAGTAGGTTTTGGGTTGAACTTGGTATGGGAGAATGCGCAGGCCTTTCTGTATGATGGCTACGGTGACTTTGTGGAGCATTTTTGGATCTGCTTTGTTGCCGCTGTGATTGACGGGTTAGTGGTTCTGCTGTTGTATCTCCTGCTTACCCTTATCTATCAAGACCTCTACTGGCCGAGGCGTAACCGCAAAACACGGTATGCTGTTGCTGCTTTAATTGCGGGTGTCCTTGCTGTAGGCTTCGAGCTGTGGGCCCTTAAAACAGGAGCATGGGAGTACACTCCCCGCATGCCAGTGGTGCCTGAGTTAGGAATAGGACTTTCGCCTCTTGTTCAACTAATGTTGTTGCCCGTGCTTACTTACCACATTACCTTAGCCACAGTCAAGGCTGAAAGGTAGCGCCACACAGGACCCAGACTAGGTGTAAAATATTCCTTTTATCAAGGTGTTCTGTAAAAGCTGAGAAAGCAATAAAAAATATACTGTAAAAGCTAAGCACCTCCTCCGTTCCTCAACTTGATTTCCTTTTTGGGAGGAGAATTACAAACGAATGCGCCATTTATGCAGTTATAACATTTTACAAACGGACGATTATAAAATGTTATAGCTATCTTTGCCCCCGAGTTTCACCTATATATAATAAGGAGTAGCGAAGATGAAGTACGTGGCCTACTACCGGGTCTCCACCAAGAAGCAAGGCCAGAGCGGGCTGGGCCTAGAGTCACAGCGCGAGATGGTGAAAGGTTTCCTGAAGGCCGGCGACACACTGCTGGCCGAGCACATCGAGGTGGAGAGCGGCAAGCGCAACGACCGGCCGGAGCTGGAGGCGGCCATCGCCCTGGCCAAGGGGGAGCAGGCCCAGCTGCTGATCGCCAAGCTGGATCGCCTCAGTCGTAATGCCGGGTTTATCTTTAAGCTGCGTGACAGCCATGTAGATTTTCTAGCCGTGGACATGCCCGATGCCAATACCCTGACCATTGGAATCTTCGCCGTATTGGCCCAGCACGAGCGGGAGCTGATCAGCACCCGGACGCGGGCCGCGCTCCAGCAAAAGAAGCTACAGGGTTTTGCCCTAGGTACGCCCGAGAACCTGACTCATGGTGCCCGAACGAAAGGGCTTCAGGTGCGGCAGGAGAACGCGGCTTCGCACAAAGCCAACCGGCAGGCCACGGAACTGATCCAGATGTATCGGGAAAAGGGTATGACCTATCAGCAAATTGCTGACCGGCTCAACAGCCATGGTTTCACCACCCGAAGGGGGAAGAAGTTCTTTGCCATCACCGTTCAGCGGCTGCACATCCGACAAGGGCAGCTTCAAACGGATGCCCTCACCTCACCAGAGTAGTTTAGGTTTGCTATATTTATATTGAAAGTGCTTCATCTTTTGTATCTTATGTGGTATAAGAGTTATCACCCTAAACTCCTTTTATGCAGCATGTACATATTTTCCTGGACGAATTCGGAAACGCCAGCCTGAACCTGGATAAAGCTGGTACTTTTTCTCACTTTGTGCTGACAGCTGTTCTCTTGGATGAGACGAAGCTGGAGCAGGCCCGGCAGCTAAGGGAGACAATTAGTCGCCGCTTCTTTCAAGGCCAACCCATCAAGTCCAGCCGTATTCCCAATGATGAGAAGGGCTTCCGGAAAAGACTGGAGGTATTAAGGGAACTGCGCCAGTTGGACTTCGTGGTGCTGGGAATGGTCATCAACAAGAGCAAGCTGGAAGGAGCGGGTTTTGATCAAAATGATGTCTTCTATAAATACTTCAACCGGATCTTTCTCAAGCAGTTTCCCAAAAACTTCACTGCCTTCTCTATCCATGCCGATCGGCTTGGCTGGCCAGAGTTTCGGCGCAGCCTGCACCATTTCATTGAAACCAAGGTCATCCAGCGGGATCTGTTTACGCCGGAGCGCTCTTACCGCCTGGTGGAGGACAAGGCAGAGGAGCCCCTGGTGCAGCTGGCAGATTTTCTTTCTGGCTGCCTGGGCAAGATTTACTGCACCAGTCACAGCCACGAAAAGGCATCCGCCCTGTTCGATCTGCTGCACGACCGTACTTTCATTGATTTTTTCCCTTTTGAAAGAACAGACTATCTCCTCTCCCCTACCCCTGAAGACCGGCAGAAGAACCACCTTATACGAAGAATAGCCTCGGAGTCCGCACAAGAGGCACTCTCTGGCAGAAACAGTCTTTCGGAGGAGGCGCTTGCCGTGTTGCAGTACCTGTACCTGATGTTCCGCACCGCTCCTGACCGCCTCATCGAGAAACGGGAAATCATCGAAAAGATGAAAAGGAGATTTCCGGCCTTTTCGGAGCAGCAGCTGCGGGTTTGTGTCCAGCACTTGCGCGACAACGGGGTGCTAATCGCAAGTATCCAAGGTAAGTCAGGCTATAAGCTTCCTGACGGCGTGGAAGATATTGCTGGCTTCTATAACCGCTACCTCAACAGCATTGTTCCGATGCTTAACCGCATCAATATCTGTAACCGAAAGTTAATGATGAATAGTGTGCAGGAGGTAGATCTGCTTCAATCAAACTCTGCTTATTCGCTTTTGCATGAGTTGATCAAAACACTGGATAAGGAGAAGCATGCTTCATTAATGGAGGCTCAGCAAAGTCTTTCGTTTAGATAAGGCTCATATAATATAGTTACTTATGTTCAGTGACTATCATCAAGACCAGAGACAAAACGCATAATTAATATTTAATAGGTAATGAATAATAATTATTAGGTATTAAATATTGAGCCATATATAATAAGTATTATTTATTTCTGTTATTTAGATACTTGACTATAATGCATAATGCTAGTGGCCTAATAATAGCTTAAGATTTATTGGTGCAATGATTTCCTCGTGTTATGAGGAAGACTTTCTTCGCCTTATTTCTGGAAGCTGTGGGGTTTGACAAAGAGGCTTAGCTATCAAGTCTGACTGCCTTTTAATAACTGTATCAAGCAATTTTATTAGTATGAACTCAATAAACGCTATTTTGAAGTTAGTCTGGCGGTCCCACAGAACATTGATCAACTCTTTGGGTATGTGATTTTATAGTTCCTTGAGAATAAAAATGTCTCTGTATAGTATCCTGGCAAAACCGCAAGGGCTCTATCATGAAGTGGTAGATTCTGTTGCTTTGAAACAAGGGACACACTAACGATCATAAACCTCCCTTGGAAAATATTTCTTACTTCCCTTGCACTGTGATGCTGCTGTTCATAGCCTCCCACCTCAGCACGTGCCAAGCGGAATCGAAGTCTTCATCGCTTATAGTTAATAATGAACTGTAACTTCCATTAAATGGCCCTCTGATGAACAGCTGCCCTTTTGCAAGGTACTCCCCTTCTTTCCAGATAGCCTCTACGTCATTTATCCATACCAGCCACTTGACATGCTGTCCATCTTTGGGTAAGGTACTTTTGTCTAGCGCTATCTCTGGCATATCCCGTATCACAGAACTTTGGTGCCACAATACGGGCAATAGCTATGTATAAAGATGGCTTTCTGATGTCGTTCCAACTCCTCAAGCTGAACGTGCAACTCTGAGAATGTCACCGCCTTGACTTCTTGCGCCCCTCTCTCATTCTCACATATGAGAAGTTCCGTTGGCACTGTCACCCTCACAACTTTCTTACCCTTCATAATAAGTTCCCGCTCTACCTGCTCTTTGATTTCCCTAATGCAATTACAGTTCATGGTATCACTGTTAGATTTAACAACAGAATAATATACCGCTACCTTTAGCTTACATCAACTTTTTTACATAACCATAGAGCCTCTTTTGATGAACTGCTTCTTGCCATAGATGACTTCGGATCTAGATATGTTGGTGATTAACAGTCTTGTGATAATACAGGAGTTGGAAACAGAAGCGGAAGCAAAGCTTGTTTTTATTTGCAAATGTAACGATATATTGTTACATTTGATAAGACTATTTCGTATACCAATACAGGCATTACCTTGAGTTAGCATGAACAGAGTAAAAGGCATTTTGCAGAACGGGACCATGATCATACTGGAAAACTATGACCAGAGTAACGTGGACGATATGTACTTTATCAAAGCCATAGAAGCCACGAACCAACGCAATCACAGGACTATAGCTGAGTACTTCAACGGACTGATCAGAAGTCTGGAATCAGTACAGCAGGAGGTCAGGGAGCAGAAGGTGCAGCAGCTTTTATCTCAGTACAGAGACAGACCTGTGGTATCGGAAAAAGTTCGCCAGGAACGGAGGGAGCAACTCGGGCAGACAAACCACATCGCTGCCTGCGAGGGCTACGAGGAGGAGAAACTCAACAAGGTGCTTGACGAACTGTATATCAATGGGCAAATCACGCCTGAGGAGATGACTCAGGTATTCAACTTAAAGTATCTGTAATGAACGACAGGTACTGCTATCCTGGCACCAGTGTGCTGATCAATCATTTTGACATCAGGGACGCAGCTAAGCTAAGCAAACTAGAGCTTACCCACTGGAGACATAACGTGTTGGCTTTGCCTGGTAAATTTGCCAGCCAGCTAAAGTTTGATTTAGCGCTTTGGCAGCTGATCCACAAGGAAACATTTGGCACCGTCTATCCCTGGGCAGGGGAGCTCCGGAGTGTGATGATCTCCAAAGGCAATGCTGTACATGCCGCGCCACGTATGATTGAGCCCTATGCTAACCACTTACTCCAGGAGCTGAAGGCAGCGGGGTATTTAAAGGGGCTGGACAGGGAGCAGTTTCTACTGAAAGGGTCTTATTTTTTTGAGGAGCTGAATGCCATTCACCCCTTTCGGGAGGGTAACACCAGAACACTAAAGGTTTTCTTTTCCCTTTTGTCCCAACAGGCGGGGTATGAAATTGACTGGCGCAAGGTCTCGGCACAGCAGTACCAACAGGCAGAGCAGGCTTCTTTTGCTGCAGGAAACAAAGGCCCCTCCCCTTTTTACCCGCTGTTTAAGGAGGCCCTCGAGCCTGTCGAGTTATCAAATAAGCAATCTATCAGGTTCAAACTATGAATGAGATTAACCAAGGGGAGGCATGCGCAGCGTGTGATCCTAAGACCCACATCAGCGCACAGGTGAAGGCTATGTTTAAGGAGAAAAACCTAACCTGGGAGAAGTTGGCCGAGCTGGATGAAGGCGTTGGCCGTGGGAAGGGGAGCTATAGGCAAACCTTTTTGGCAAGGCTTATCAAAACCCAGGAAACGCTGCAGAAGGTTGGGTACAGCATCCGAATCGAGAAAGGCTAGTTCTGTAAAGATTTATATTTTGTACATTGTTAACTTTGAAAAAAATTAACTTACCCAAAGATTTTTACCAACCCGTTCCTTATAAGGAGGAGGAAGGACTGTACCAGTGGCTGAGTTGCCAATCCGTACCTGTATTTTTGTAACTTATGCAACACGAGAACAAACCCTCTGAGGCCCTTTTAAGCGATCCGACCTACTTCCTGAGTAGGATTGACAGGAGCGTAGCCGATAACATCAGAGACATTGAGAAGTCCTTTGATGAAGATGCCGGTATTGTGAAAGATTTCATCGTCTTCATTTCGAGGAAAATGAAAAAGGACCTTTTCGGGTTCACGAGGTTCACGCTTTCAGAGTTCTGCAAAGAGACTGGGCGTAACAAGCAGACCTTGTGTGAGGTGCACCCCAAGTTCAAAAATAACCCCAAAGCGGAAGTGCCGGAATATTTCGGTCACAGGTTTGAGACAACATTTGATTATGCCTTGTTTCACATGCTGAGCAACAACATCATCTTCTCTCGCTCCTACGAGTATAAGCATCAGGATAAGGTGATAGAGCTGAAGAATTTTGCCATTCTCAAGGATATTAAGGTTAGCATCGACAGACACACCAACACCATCAAGATTTACGATGTCCGAATATCGGATGAGCTTATGGAAGGGTTTTTCCGCAGGTACTATACTATTGACACCAACGGCTACAAGCATGTAGGAAAAGGGCGTGGCGGCGACGGGCGTAAGAGCCTGTACATTTTCCTTTACAAGACACGTCACCAGCTGCTTAGTTCGGGTAAACGCATCACAAAGTTGCCTATAGATCTGTTGGCCTCGGTTGCCCATATTGAGTCAGAGGAACCTCGGTTTAAGAAAAAAAGTGTGAAGAGGGTGCTGGACTACATTCGGGAGAAGGGAAAGCTGCCTTTCGACTATACCTTTGTTCAGGGGGATCCAACGAAAAAGTACCAGGAGCTCTACTGGGTTAGTCTGGACTTCTCCGTATACCACGAGGTAATGGAGGCGAAGGAGGATCATAACTTTTACATTGCCCTGCTGGAGCGTATGCGAGATCTTTTCCACCATACCTATGGGAACCATGTCCAGATCACAGGAGAGAAAGATACTTTTCAGCGTTGGCTGACTAATTCGGACGCGGACCTGACGCACAAGGCAAATGAGCTTTGCAAAGCATACTTTAAGGTGCACAACAAGGATATCACATTGGCAATGGCGAAAAAGCTTATTCGAGGAGGTCTATTCTCCGACGATAATTAAAAAGCTATTCAAGTATTGTCACGCAGGGCAGAGCTAGAGTCCAGATGAAAACTCAGTATGTTGCCTCAGGAAGGGCTTTAAGGAAGTGTTCCAGCCTACTATTCAAGTATTGCCACGCATACAAAACATAAAGAACCAATCTAATATATGGATGAGATATGACTTTTGCAAAATACAAACTTGGAGAAGATGTAGAAGTAAGCAGTACGCTCACAGGATTAGGTGACCAAAAAGGTAGAGTCACCGAAATAGTGTATAACAAGCTGAGCAGCCAATTCTTCTATAACGTGCAATGTGGAGAGAATCGACATTATGCGCAGGAACGATTTGTCTCTAATGTACAGCGACTTACAAGGGCATTTGAATAATGATGATAGAAACTCCTAGCGAATGTCTCCAGCATGCCACAGGCGTTCTTTCTGAGGGTCTCTTGACAGGTTGCGTTACTGCAAGCCATATGAAGCGGCGGGCTTAATGTATCATATCGATCTTTTACCTTATGGATACCTTCTTGAGCCAAGAGAATTTTGCTGTTCAAGTATTGCCACACTCTTTCAGAGCCGTTCATGTATTGCCTCAGTAGCTGGAGCCGTTCAAGTATTGCCACAATCTATTCAATTATTGTCTCAAGTCGTTCAAGTATTGCCACAAATTGGCTACTTCCCTCAACAGTAACTGTTTTACCTAATCAAGTATTGTCTCAAGCCGTTCAAGTATTGCCACGCTTCTCCAAAGCTGTTCAAGTATTGCCTCAGTAGTAGTTGGTCATTCAAGTATTGCCTCACCGATAATGTACCCCATTGGCTCTATTCCGTACAGCCGTTCAAGTATTGCCACTAAATATATATACTTCTATATACTTCCTTATATATAGTAATTTGAAATGTCCGAGGGGTTCGTGAACAATAAAGATTAACAAAAGGGAAGAGAAAGCGATGCTGCCTGTTAAAGTTACTCTGCTCAATTACGAAAGCAACAGACTTTTTAGCCCCTGTTTTTGCTAACATACTTAGCGTTTCATTTTGTTAATCAACCATCCACGGGAAGTTTTACACAGGGCTGATAAAAAATATAAAAGCTTAAAAAAATATATATACGAAATGTAACTCTTTGTATACATATCGTATATATTAATATACCTTTTATGTCAACGCTTTTAAATTTTGTGTGTATGGAACAGACTTCAACAACCGTCAGTCAGATTGCAGAGGTAAAGCTGAGCTATCATCCCCAGGTGAAGGCCTCCGAGCGCCCGCAGATTACGAGTTCTAAAGACAGTTACACTTTCTTCCTACAGCTGTGGGATGAAGGCAGCATACAGTTCCGCGAGCAATTTAAGGTTATGTTATTAAGCAGGGCAAACAAAGTGCTGGGAATATTTGAAGTTTCTACCGGTGGCGTGGCCGGTACGGTGGCAGATCCGAAACTTATCTTTGTCGCTGCGCTCAAAGCCAATGCCAGTGGGATCGTTTTAGCCCATAATCACCCATCGGGCAACTTAAAGCCCAGCAGTGCAGATATCAGCCTTACAAAAAAGGTTAAAGAGGGCGGTAACTTACTTGATATTGCTGTTCTGGATCACATCATCCTTACTAATGAGGGCTATTATTCTTTTGCAGACGAGGGACTTTTATAGAAGTCCCTCACTCTTTCAAATCTCGGCTGTTAAACCAACCGTAGCGGCCCGCCTGACGGCGGGTTTTCCTTTTTTTCTTTCTGTAGCAATGCCTGTTCTACAATAGCACACAGGCAATTTAGCGCTAACATAAGGGGAAATAAAAACTCTATTTTGTGGATAATTAATATACACTAAATGTAACTAAATAGATACTAAACGTATATATTAATATGAGTTTTGTTTAACCTTCTAAAGCTAAAATTTATGAGCGCGTATGAAAAATTCATTCAACTGGCAGATCAGGTAACAAATGAGGTCATCGAGCAATTAGAGCAAGGCCAGGTATTCTGGAGAAAGCCATGGACATCTTACGGATTGCCTAAAAACTATATATCTGGCCGCTATTATGAAGGCTTCAATGCTTTCTTTCTGAACTACCTGACTGATAAAAAAAGCTTTAAGACGCCCTATTTTCTTACCTATAAACAGGCTAAAGAGCTGGGGGGGTATGTAAAGAAGGGAGAGAAAGGAACACAGATCATCTACTGGAAAGTTTACGCCAAAAGTGATACTAGGGAGGGTAATGGCACTACAGGAGAGACACAAGAGGTGTACCAGAGAAGATTTGTCCCCTTTATTTGGACGGTATTTAATATTGATCAAGTGGAAGGAATAGAGTTTACCCTCCCTTCTGTTCATGAGCGTACCGAACTGCAGGTAATAGAGGCTTGTCAGGAGGTGGTTGATCAATACCCTATGCCACGCCCGAACGTTCTGCACGGAGGCTCCCAGGCCTACTATGCGCCTTTTAATGATACGGTACAGATGCCGGAGCTGAGCAGCTTTGTTTCCTCTCAGGCTTATCACGCAACTTTGTTTCACGAACTGATTCACTCCACAGGCCATCAAACCAGGCTTAACCGTTTTGCTGACGAAGAGAAGGCGGCCCGGTTTGGCGACATAAATTACTCTAAGGAGGAACTCATAGCCGAGATGGGAGCAAGTTTCCTCAATGCCTTTACAGGTATCAAAGCGGAGGTTTTTGAAAACTCGGTAGCCTACCTGCAGGGATGGGCGAAGAAATTTAAGGATGATAAGACAATGATCATCTATGCAAGCACAAAGGCTTTTAAAGCGGCCAGCTATATCCTAAACCTACAGGCAGAAAGTAATCTGGCGGCAGAACCAACTGTGGCAGCGTAGCCTTTTGAAAGATCTTGCCTGGTAACAACAGGCAAGATCTTTCATTTTCAATACTGATGGATTTAACTGCGGAAATTTGAAAGGTGAAATCCTGCTATGGCGACCCGCCTTCGGCGGGATTACTTTTGGGGTGTAGGCTTTATGTGAAGCGTCTGCCGTATAATCAGCTCAAAGCAAATATGGCCGTTTTTTGTGGTCCTATCTTGCTGTCTTGTTAAAGACTCAATGGATACTATAATGGGTGCTTGTGGCCCTCTAAAGCGTTCATCTTCCTCTCTCCTACTTCTGCCTTCTTGATTGCTCTTAAGTAACAGGTCGAGAAAGAATAAAAGTAAACTTGTCAAATACTTTTAGTATTAATTTGTATATGTTACGTATATATTTGTAAGTGTCATTTCTTAGATACTTGGCTTAAGATAAGCCATCAGGATTCGTTAATTATAGAATAATGCAGATAGAAGACAAGAGCTCTAAGTTTGAACTAGGCAAGCGTATGCTTGAAAAGCAACAGCTGACTTCACTTACTGAGCTGTTTGATATCGTACCGTATACTCCCGTGGCCAAAGCACTAGGCATAAATAACCAGCGACTTCGAAACAAGATTGACGATCCCCGCTCATTTCGTGTAAGCGAATTGCTGGACCTTGCGGTACTACTGGATGTAGATGCGATCAAGCTCTTTGCCTTACTTCACGAAACAATCAAGAAATCGGCATCTGCTGAAGAAGCAACTAAATAATAGTTTTACAAAGCATAAGATGCTAAGCTTTATATTGCCTACTATTCTATTGTTCAACTTCTAGCTTGTTCTCCTATGAATCTATATGAGTTCAATAGTATTCTTTCTATCGATGACAGGGCGCAGGCTGTATGGGATGAGGGGCAGTTTATTTCGAGCCGCCTTGATGGAGTGTATCGGGTATGTCTCTACTACATGGGTAATTTTTTTGCAGAGGTTTGGGTAAGTTCATGTAATAGCGATGGTAGTATTTGCCATGTGAGGGCTTTTAAGAGCCGAAGGCTTCTGGAACCTTACCTCTCCCCTATTGACCTGTCTACCCTTTTCTGACTCTTTCTGCTTTTCGTCTCAAACTATCTACTTTGACTATTAAGCTGCTTGCCTTTAATTGACAAATATTACTAGCTGTAAAAAATAATTATTATTTAACAAATAATACATAACATATAATCCATTTTACTTATTAGATAATACTTATGAGCTGTTAGGTAATACATGATAAATAATAATTATTAAATATTTGTACCGCTGGATTTAGTATTTGAAGCTTTTTCTTATAGTAGGTACTTGTTATCCATACTCCCCTGTTCCCTCCAGCTTACCCAATGCTCCATCTTTGAAATCTTATCTCTTCCTAGCTCCTTCTCCTTGTATTATTTGCCTAGAATTCTTTCTTTTGGTGTATGGGGGGCTTTGTATTGCAAGATGTGTTTTGAGTCCCTCAAAACCTCTTGCCTTGCCTTCAGCGTAGCTGTTAGCAAGGGGTAAAGCCACTCGCAACTCGTGTCTTTTATTGAGCAAAGTATGTATGGAAGATGTTAAGAAAACAAAGGGAGGGCGCCCAAAACTATCGCCTGACTTAAAGAGAGCCAGGCAAGTAAAGCTGACCTTTTCCGATAGCGAATACAGGCAACTGGAGGCTGAGATGACGGCTGCAGGGCATGAATCATTGTCTGTTTACCTGCGGAAGAAGGCATTGGCGCAGCCTGACGATTTTATTGCTAATCCCAAAGAGTTGATCGCTGTTCTGGATAAGCTAGGCCCAGAGATCAGCAGGGTCGGCAACAATATCAATCAAGTTGCCCGGTATGTCAATTACCTGAAGGCAAACAATATGATAAACCTGCAGTTTCTTGCTGATTTTAACAGGTACATGATAGAGTTTGGGGCCATAGAAAAAGAGTTGGTCAAGGCGCTTCGGTCTTTTCTCCGGATTGCTGCTGCAAGGTTTAAGAAAATTAAATAATATTTATTATTTAATAAGTAAGAATTAATAAGTAAGAATTAATAAGTAAGAATTAATAAGTAAGAATTAATAAGTAAGAATTAATAAGTAAGAATTAATAATCTTTATATATAAATTGTTAATTTTTATGTAATAAATAGTAAATAATAATTATTAGATAAAATATAATGCTTGAAAATTGTTAAATAATATATAGTAGCTTTTATGTGAAAATTATTATTTGTTATATTTTTGATGCGTTAATGAATGGGCTATGATCGTGAAAATCCTTTCTGCCGCTGCCGGGTTCAATGGCGTTGTTTATAATGAAGAGAAAAGAGCACAGGGTGTAGCTCAGCTGCTCAAGGCTGAGAACTTCGGCTTTTTGAACCTGGCAGCGGGAAGCTTGAAGCAGGAGGATTACATCAGGTACATGACGTTGGTGGCAAACACAAACGAGTCAGTGCTAAAGTCCCAGTTCCATGCCATTATTTCCTGCAAGGGAAGGGAGAAGGGTGCGGGGGAACTCTTGGAAATCGCGGAGAAATACCTCCAGCGCATGGGGTACCATGATAACCCCTACCTTATCTACTTTCATTCAGATACTGCGCACAACCATGTACACATGGTGTCTACCAGGGTAAGCAAAGAGGGGAAGAAGGTGAACGACAAGTATGAAAACATGAGGTCTCAGAAAGTGATGCAGGAGATTCTGATGCAGGATGTGGAATACGAGGTAAAAACATGCTTGACTAAAGCGCTGGCATATGGATTTTCCTCTGAAGCTCAGTTTAAGTTGCTGCTCGAAAGGGAAGGCGTGAAAGTCACGGAGAAGGATGGACAGTATCAGCTCATTAAGTACGGTTCAGTGGTACATGCCTTTGCAAGCAAAGAAGTTGCTGACAGGATAGCGAAGCATAAAGCACCAGATGCGCGTGTAGGGCAGCTGAAAGCCATATTCCGTAAGTATAAACGAGGCCTAACGGTGGAGCAGTTCTCCGGGCTATTAAAGGAAAAGTTCGGGATAGAGCTGGTGGTGCACCAGGCAAAGGGGAAGAGCACTCCCTATGGCTACACGATTCTCGACCATGCCAGCAAACAGGTGCTGAAGGGTTCCCAGGTGATGAAGCTCGACGAGCTGCTTTCCAGTGTTAACAGAGAAGAGAAAATACAGGCTGGACGGGAGCTCATAGCCAAGCTTTCTGCAGACAGGGGGCTGTGCTACACCGGCTTCAAAAGACAGCTGGAGGCAACAGGGCTCCTTGTCAACAAAAAGGGAGAGATCCGCATCAAGGGAGATGAAGAAGGCAGCATCCCTGTTCTGATGCTTGATAAGGCCCATGTCAGGGCGCTGCTTTACCAAGAAAGGCTGCAGGAGGCGCGGCAGTACGCCGTGACGAGCGATAAGGATATGAGGCTGCTTTCCAGGCTGTTTTTTGTAAAGCAGTCGGATCTGTCGGTAGCGAAGGCTTCTGACCCTCTGGAGAAGGAGGTGGTGGCCGCCAAGCTGCACAGCGGCCTTGCCAGCGGCAGGCCGCTGCAGGAAATACTGGACAGTTGCGGCTGGAGCATCGCTCATGCAGACGGAAAGCACTTCCTGATTGATCATCAGCAGAAACGGGTGTATGCTTGGGCAGATCTGACAAAAGAGAGGCCTGACTTTCATGCTGTGCAGGTTGTTGAGCTTGATAAGGGTAGTGATCGGGCGAGAGAGGAAAGGCTGCAGGACATATGGGCCCAGTCTTCCGGGACTATCGGTCAACTGGCAGCTTCTATGCTTTACCTTATGGAGTCAAACCTCGGACCTGATCAGGGAGAGAATAGGAAGAGAAAGAATCAACGAAAACGATAAAACACATAGACGATTAATACATGAAAATTGTAGTAGCAAACCAAAAAGGAGGGGTAGGCAAGTCCACCACCTGTATACTGCTGGCTAATTATCTGGCCTTAGAGAAAAAGGACAATGTGATCATCCTGGATATGGACTTTCAGGACTCCATCTACTCCAGATGGGAGAAGGAGAAGGATCTATATGCCAATGACCCACTGTACGAGGTTATCAAGATGGAGGTAGAGGAGTACCCGAAATACAAGGTGCATATTGATAGTCTGCAAGGGGGGCATGTTATTATGGACATGCCTGGCAGGCTGGATACGAACGAGCTCATTGCTGTATACCAGGACGCTGAAGTAATCGTCTGTCCGTTTGCCTATGAAAAGATGACTTTTGAGTCCACCATGTTCTTTGTTCAGGTGGCCAAGCATGTTAACCCGCAGGTAAAGATCGTGTTCCTGCCAAACCGCCTGAAGTCCTCCGTGAACTATGAATTGAAAGCTGCCGTGGATGAGCAGCTGGCGCAGTTCGGCACTGTGGCTCCGGCGCTGCCAGACCGGGTAGGATTTCAACGCATAGATACCGTATCGATCTCTTCGGATATCCGAGGGGTGCTCGACAAGTCTTTTGGGTATATATATAATGAGTATTTAGAGACAGTATAGAAGATTCTTTAAATAAAATTTATATTAATATTCAATAATTGAAACATTTTAATTAAATAACGTATAATATTCATGGCTACAGCAGGTAACAAGGGGTTTGACATCAAGAGCTTTAAGCAAAGCATAGGACAGGCTCCCCAGCAGAAAAACGCAGAAGAGAAAGCTGTTCAACCAATTCCTGAGGAAAGAGAAGAGACGGTGCCAGTAGTTTCAAAATCAGGCAAAGCCGGTGAAAAGCCTAAGGCTTCTTCTAACGCTACAGCAGGCAAAAAGCAGGAGGCTCCTTCCTCGAAAAAGACAGCTGCAAAGGCTTCGGGTAAAGCAGCGTCAGGTTTAAGCTTTGAGCAACTGCTTGCTGAACTCGATAAGGCGAAGGAGGAGTTTACCTTTACCTCCAAAACAGTCTATGTGGACGTGCATATACACGAAGTGCTAGACCTGCTGAAGAAAAAAGGAGGGATTAAAATCAATGTGCTGGCAAGCTACCTGTTTGCTAAATTCATTGAAGAGCATAAAGAGGAGATTCAAAGGCTCCGTGATAGAACGGATAACAAGTTCCTGAACTAAGCTGAATCTATAACATTAAGTAAAAAAGTATATAAATAAATAATCTAATCTTAAAATATACGTATAAGTATAAAACCGTATTTCATATAGATTATATATTTAAAGTAGGAATGTCTAGTTTGTAAATCGATGTTTTAACTTAAATTATATAGCTATGTCTTGGGGCGTTTTCTTTGCTACGGTAGCAGTACTCTATGTGCTTTATTATGCAGGTAACCTGTTGTTTGACCTGTACCTTCGAAATGCAAAAGGCGTAGCCGCAGATGTGGTAGCGCAGTACAGTGTTGCAGATTTAGTAGACACTACAGAGGCACCCCAAGACATTGTAGACGAGGATTACCTGGAGGAAGAATTCGAGGAGGATTATGAGGATTACGAGCAGGAGGAGCAACCCTTGGATAGCGGTCTCCAAGAATATCCTGTTGCAGCCGACGGGCATGCCTTTGCGCACCAGACGGCCTCTGAGAATAGTGTCGCCATGCCCGTGATAGGGCAGGGGATACCCCTAGAGGAGTTCCTTCAGAACGCCAGGCGACTTTCAAACGCAATACCTTTTTCTTCATAAATTTTTAATTCAATAACAGAGATTATGAGAAAGATACTTGCTATGCTCGTGTTGGTAGTCCTCGCTGTCCCATCTTCCTTTGCTCAAGGGGCCGGAGGCATTGATGCCGGAGCCTCTGAGCTTCAAACTTATATTGACCCTGTAGGCAACCTAATCCTGGTCATCGGAGCTATTGTTGGCCTGATTGGAGGAGTTAGGGTGTACATCAAGTGGAACTCCGGAGACCAGGACACACAAAAGGCTGTCATGGGGTGGATGGGGTCCTGCGTATTCCTGATGGTGGTGGGGGTGGTGATCAAAGCCTTCTTCGGCTTGTAAGCCGTGGCTCCCGAAGATAACAGAGGATTTAATGTCTACAAGGGGCTGCAAAAACCCCTTGTATTTAAGTCCTTGAAAGGTAGATATATCTACTGGGGCCTGGCCTCCGTTCTAACTGGCTTCTTTGCGGCAGTTGTCTTATCTGTTTCGCTCAACTTCTTTTCAGGTCTGGTAGCCTTGGTGATCGTGACTTTCGGCGGTATGGGGTTTACGGCTATGCAGCAGAAGAAAGGGTTGCATCATAAAACGAAGTCCAAAGGGGTATACATCATGCCCGCACAATGGAGGCGTTCTGCACGAAGATAGGAGTCTGGCCCTGGCAGCACAACTTTAACGTCATCACTTTTCTCAGCCATGAAAAAGCAGCGGTTTGGTCTGCCATACATTGGCATAGACCGTCATGCCCATGATATTCTATATCATGAGCGCGGAGATTATTCGGTCATCATCAAAGTACAAAATCCTGCCCTGCAGTACTGTGCAGACGTGGAGGCTTACCAACACTTCCACCAGACCTTTGCCAACATCGTTAAAATTCTAGGCGCAGGCTACACCCTTCAGAAAACGGACATACTAGCCAGGAAGTGCTATGTGCCGAAGCAAACGGATGACCTCCTGAGTCAGAAATTTCAGGAGACATTTGCAGGAAGAGAGTACCTGGCCGTCTCTACATACCTGACTATAACAAGGGACGTGCGGCGCTCCAGCTTCTTTACCTATGACGAGAAAGACTTCAAAGCATTCCAGCGGAACGTTGCCAAAGTGCTGGACATACTGGAGAGCAGGTCTTTCAAGCCCTATGCTCTGAAAGAGACCGAGGTGAAGAAGTTTATTTCCCGCATGCTTGCCTTCAACTTTTCCGATGAGGTTTATGCGCTCAATAACCTCCTTGCCTCAGATGAAGGCCTGCAAGTCGGTGACAGCGTTATCCGATGTATCTCGCTTGTGGACATAGATGAGATCAACTTTCCGTCCAACATTAAGCCAAACACAGCGCTTCACATAGGGTACAGCCTCCCGGTAGACCTGATGCACTTTCTGCACCAGGTGCCAGGTTGTGACTGCCTGGTGTACAACCAGGTGATCCAAATCCCTGATCAGCGCCAGGAATTGGCCAGGCTGCAGGCCAAAAGAAAAAAACACCTCTCCATGCCTGACCCGGCCAATGATCTGAGTGTGCAGGATATTGATCAGGTGATGGCCGATATCGCCAAGGATAACCAGCTGCTCGTGTACGGGCATTACAGCGTGCTGCTTTCAGCCAGAGAAAAGGAGATAGACCGTGCCGCTAACTATCTGGAAAGCGCTTTGTTTTCCATTGGCATTATTCCCTCCCGAAACGCATATAACCAACTTGAGCTATTCCGGTGTGCCTTTCCCGGCAATTGTTCGGAGCTTAAAGTATATGATAAGTTTTTGACTACTTCAGACGCGGCCTTATGTCTGCTTTTTAAAGAACGTTTGCTGCAAAGTGAGTCATCCAGCTTTCAGGTATACTTCACGGACCGACAGGGGATTCCTATCACGATTGACACAAGTGATGCGCCCATCTTCTCAGGCCGGATGAATAACCGTAACAAGTTCGTGTTGGGACCTTCGGGAGCGGGGAAGTCATTTTTCATGAACCACCTGATCCGGCAGTATGCCCTGCAGCACACAGATGTGATCCTGGTGGATACCGGACACAGTTACTCCGGCCTGTGTGCCTACTACAGGGGCCGCTACATTACCTACTCCGAGGAGCAGCCGATCACCATGAACCCCTTCCGGATCTCTGCTGCCGAATTCAATGAGGAGAAGCGGGAGTTTCTCAAGTCATTGGTGGGCCTACTTTGGAAAGGTGCCGGTGGCACTGTTAACCAAATCGAGGACAGCGTCCTCTCCTCCGTTATCACTTCCTATTACCAGCACTACTTTGAAAACGGCTTGGAGAGCAGCTACCTTTCCTTCCAGTCTTTCTATGACTTCTCCATCAGGAAGATAGACGAGATTACGCAAAAAGAGTCTATTAAATTTGACCTGACCAGTTACCGCTTTATCCTCAAGAAATTCTGCAAAGGGGAGGCGTATGGGCAGATACTGAACAACGAGATGGATACCACCCTGTTCGATGAGCCCTTTATTGTTTTTGAGATAGATGCCATCAAGGAGCATAAGATCCTTTTCCCGATCACCACCCTGATCATTATGGATGTGTTCCTTCAGAAAATGCGGCACAAGAAGAACCGTAAGGCGCTCATCATCGAGGAGGCCTGGAAGGCCATTGCCTCCCCGCTCATGGCCGGCTATATCCTCTACGTCTATAAAACGGTTCGCAAGTTCTGGGGAGAGGCTGTGGTAGTGACACAGGAGCTGGAGGATATCATCGGAAATGCTGTGGTTAAGAACTCCATCATCAACAACTCCGACACCATCTGCCTTTTAGACCAGACCAAGTTCAAGGACAATTTCGATGAGATCGCCGCACTGCTCTCTATCAATGAGGTGGAACGGAAGAAAATATTCACTATCAACAGCCTCGACAACAAAGAGGGGCGGAGCCGCTTCAAGGAAGTCTACATCAAGCGCGGGGGCACCGGTGAGGTGTATGGTGTGGAGGTATCGCTGGAAGAGTACCTGACCTATACCACCGAGCGCCAGGAAAAAGAGGCCATGCAAGTGTACCTGAGCAAGTATGGGAATTTCAGGGAAGCCTTGGAAAAATTTGTCGCGGACTTCAGGGTCTCGGGCCTCAAGCTAAATGAATTTGTTCACCTGATTTTGCAACGCAGCTATGAAAAAGTACCTATGCACGCTTAGCTTTATGAGCCTGGTAACAGGGCATGTACTAGCCCAGCAGGTTGTTTTTGACCCAGCGGTAGTCTCCACACTTGTTGTGAACCATACAGCCCAGCAGGCGGCCTTAAACGACATTAAGGAAAATGAAGGAAAGATTGCGGCCTTACAGACTACCATCAGCCTGAAGATGACGCAGATCAAAGAGCTGGAGGAAAAGATGTACAACTCTCTCAAATCCGTTCAATCCATTATCGGGCAAAGTAAAAACATTATCTATGCCTCCCAAATTGCCGCAGACATAGGCCACTACCAAAACCAAATGATGGAACTGGCGCGTGGTGATAACGAGTTGCTCTTGATCGCCGCCAAAACAGAGCTGGAGCTGCTCAACCGTACCTCCGACCTATTTACTTATATCTACCAGGTGGCTGTCATCGGCACGGATGTGAACCTGATGAACAATGCCGACAGGCTCACCCTTATCCGCCATGTGGTGGACGAGCTGCGGGTGATGCGGGGGCTGGCCTATTCCATTACCCGAAAGATGCGTGTGGCCAAGTACGCGGGGCTTTTGAAGACCATGAATCCGATGGGGCTTGCTTACCCTGACAACAGCCAGGCTATTATCCGTTCCCTGATGGATGAGTACAAGGCAATCAAAAAATAAATCACCTTTATTGTTATGAAGACGTTATGTGTACCCGCTTTGTGCCTGGCCCTGCTTTCTGGTCTCTTTACAGATGCCCTGGGGCAAGGCGTGCAGCCAGTTAACAGTAAAAACACGAGGTACCAGCTGGAGCGGGAGGTTGTTACTCATTGGGGAAAGTTCAACCCGAAATGGTACTTTATTCTTTTCCATAACAAGTACAGGAAAGGACCTGACAAGCGGAACATGCTGCAGCTTGCGCCTACCATGGCTTTGCTGAACCAGAACAGGGTGAAGGCGGAGGCGCAGGAGGAAGCAGTAAGCCAGGTATTTGAGCAGGAGATGTTCAAGTTTGCCGACAGGTCCCTGAATAAAGGATACCACCTCCTGTATAAAAAGAAGATCGATGAACTTAACACAGCCCTATTGGGGATGAATGCTGAGGCGGTGCAGGCTGGGGTGCAGTCAGATTATATTTTGGCCGTCCATGCCGAGCGGGACAGAATCAACGCCGACATCGGGATTATCCTGGACTCTTACTTGGACGATGCCACAAAAGGGGAGCAGCTGCGGGTATATATCGAGGAGCTTACGGTCTTGAGGAATGATTTCAGGCGGCTCATCTCTCTCTTTAAAACGAGCCAAAACTTAACCGACTGATGCTATGCGTGAATTGATTGATAAAGCCATATTTGACCTGTTCGACGGGCTCTTTCTCCATATACAGGATCTGGTCAGCGTGTTCCTTTATGATGCGCAGGCGCTTTGCGCCATCTGCATGCTGCTGTACTTTGGCCTTGAGGCTTACAAAATGATGGCCGGGGATGAAACGCTTCGCATCATGCCCTTGCTGCGCCCTTTCGCCTTGACACTGGTGATTGTTTTCTGGCCAGGATTTATTGACGCTGTGAACCTGCCGTTACAGCTAGTCAATGATCAGGCAAAAGGCATGTATGGCTCACAGGTAGACCAGGTGGAAGATTTGCACCGGGAACGCCTCGCGCTGGTGGACAGTGTGGCCCGAAAACTCTCTGAGAGCAGCGCTGAGTTTGAGCGGATTGAGAGCGAGGCCAGCGACGCGAGCTGGTACGAAACCATGGGAATCGACCTGCAGCCCCTGTTTAACAAAATGAAAGGCTATTATCTGATGCTGATGGCCAAGCTGCACTTTACGGCGATGATGGTGGTGGAGTGGATTGTGATCACCATCTTTCAGGTATGCTCCTACATTATCTATTTCCTGCAGATCATCTTTGCGGGCATCCTGGTGATCTTGGGCCCATTTTCCTTTGCCCTTAGCGTGCTGCCGGGCTTTCGGGACTCTTACCTGACATGGATTGCCCGCTATATCTCCGTGGGGCTGTACTCAGGCATTGGCTATATCATTATGTCCATCTCCTTTGTGCTGGTCAAGTATGGCTTGATGAAGGAAATTGATATCCTGAAGGCAGTACTGGGCAACGAAGAGATGTTCATTGCCTACGTTTCCTTTCCCTCGGGCGGCATCAGCTTCTACATCGTCTCCTTGATTGTGGGAGGATTGGCCATGCTGACCATTCCCATTATTTCCACCTGGATCGTGCATACCACGGGCGTGGGGAATGCCATTGGTACGATGGCAGGAGGAGCTGCGAAGGCGGCCGGAGGAATTCTAAAATAAACCTAAAGCGCTTGCTATGATAAACAACCTCGAAAAGAAAATGAAGCTGGCATTTGCCGTGAGTATCGGCAGCTTTATCTCCTCCATCATTATAGTAGGTACGGTTTGCGTCTTTGCCTTTCGTTATGCCGAGGAGCAGCGGAAGAAGATTTATGTGATCGATCACTCGGTGCCGCTGCTGGTGGAGCAGACCGAGCTGGGGGTAAACCGGACGGTAGAGTACAAGTCGCACGTGAACATGTTTCACCTGCTCTTCTTCACGCTACCGCCAGATGACGCCTACATGAAAAATAACATCTCCAAGGCCATGTACCTGATCGATGAGTCTGGGCTGGCACAATACAACAACCTGAAGGAGAAGGGCTATTACAACCAGATTCTGGCGAGCTCTGCGGTTTTGACGATCAAAACCGATAGCGTTAAAGTGGACGAAAACAGACACTTTACCTACTACGCCACGCAACGCATTGAGCGGGAGACCTCTGTGATGAAAAGACTTCTTGTAACGGAGGGGGACCTCGAGGAAGTGCCGCGCACAGAGAACAACCCCCATGGGCTTTTGATAAAGAACTGGAAAACGGTCATGAACAAGGACCTGGAGTATGTCGAAAAGAAATCCTTTTAGCGGTAACATAAAGCAAAGGCTTTCATACCTCAAGGGAAGTGTCAGGGACTACTGTGCCTCGAATCCTAAAGCAGTGGTGCTGGCCATGCTGGTTTTACTTTCTGTGGCTGTCATAGGGTTGCTCATCGTCCGGCACCTGCACCAGGGGACCTATGCGGTATCGGCTGGCAAGCTGTACAGGCAACTTGATACTTCTGGCAGCAAGATGAATACAGGCAGGTCGAATACCGCAGATATGCTTGAGCTGATAAAGCTCTATAACGCGGCTAGGCAGTTAAATCCTGACAGCCTGCGTGCCCAAGACAGTGTTTTCCTGAAATACATTGATCAGCGTTTAAACCGAATCATCCATGAAGAGAATTAACTTTCGACATCCCAGGTATGCCATCCCTCTCATCATACTGCCTTTCCTTGTCCTGCTTAATTACCTGTGGCTGGACATGACACCGGCGGCCACCACATCACAAACGAAAGTAGAGTTCACCGAGACAACAGCCCTTAATACCTCTCTTCCGGATGCCAACCTGAGAAAGCGGGACATGAAGGATAAGTTCTCGGCTTTTCAGGACGAGTTTAAGTATAGGACCGACTACTCGGCCATGCAGGAAATCGGGGAGGATAGGGTAGACCCTAGGGACATTGCCTATGGCAGCGTGTACACGGAGGAGGAGCGGCGGATGCTCGACAGTCTCAATAACCGTATCCTATCGGATCAGCAGCCGGAGGGATTTATGGAGCGGGTAAGCCAGCGGCAGCGCCTCAGCTCAGAGCGCTATGCATCGGCTACTGCCTCTGTGCCTGGACGGTCAACCCGCCCTATGCGGAAAGTTGAATCGGCATATGAAAAGGAAATGCGGCTGTTCCGGGAGCAGATGATGTTTATTGACAGCCTGAGCCGGGTAGGAGAGGAGCCTGTGCCTTCACGTAGGGGACCACAGCCGACGATGGCCCATGCACCAGCCTCCGAGAAGCAAGAGCCGGCACCGTTACCCGTGAGCAAATACAGAAATTCGAACAAAGCCTTTTTCAACACCATTACAGCCGACGGTGAGGAGCAGTTTATCAGAGCCATCCTGGACGAAGGGTTGAAGGTGATGCAAGGCGGCAGGATCAGGATTCGCTTGCTGGATGACATCTATGTGCGGGATTACGAAATAAAGAAAGGCAGCTACCTCTACGGCACAGTCTCCGGTTTCAGTGCCCAACGAATTGAGATAGCCATCCGCTCTATACTTTACGGCAATCAAATCATCCCGGTAGACCTGAGTATCTACGACAACGACGGCCTGGCTGGGCTGTATGTCCCAGATTCACAGTTCCGGGACTTTACAAAAGAGCTTGCCGGGAATGTGAGCAGTGGTCAGACACTGACTTTTGAGGATTCACCTGACAATGCCAGCCAAATGCTTTATTCTATGCTGGAAAGGGTTTCGCAGACCACCACCCGCGCTGCAGGCAAAGCCATCCGGAAGAACAAAGCTAAGTTGAAGTACAACACCATTGTTTATTTGATAGATAATAAAGCCCAATAATATGAAAAAGCTATTCCTTCTATATGTGTTGTTTGCCCTGCTGTTTTCTGCCTCGGCACAGGATTCTCTTCAGGTAGTGCACGTGCATGAAAGCATCTCCACGCATATTGTGAGTCCTGAGCCAATACAGTATGTAGATATCTCCACAGATGATGTGGCCGGAGACATACCTGTTGCCAACATTCTTCGGGTCAAACCCAAGCATGGCGGAGCAAAACCGGGTATTATCACCATCGTTGCAGAGCGCTTCCTGGTACAGTATAAGCTGGCCTACAGCCGAGCAGATCGGGCAGACACGGAGGTGCGTATAGACCCCACCCGGGTGGATGATTACCTGAACCCGGCTGTGGCCATGAGCCGGGAGGACATGGCGCGGTTTGCGCTGCTGGCTCTCCAGCGAAAACCACAGTTCAATAGTGTGACTACGAAAGGGCATGGGATGCGGGCACGGCTGAACAACATCTATACGGTGGGGGACTATTTCTTTATTGATCTCTCCATCAAGAATGACACCAACATTCCCTATACGATCGATCAAATACGGTTTAAGATAGAGGATAAAAAGGTTGTCAAGGCCACTAACTTTCAGCAGGTGGAGCTACAGCCCAATTTTCAGCTTTATGACACGGGTAACTTCAAGCGCAAATACCGGAACGTGTTTGTGTTCAGGAAGTTCACTTTTCCAGAGGAAAAGGTGTTCAATATTGAGGTGGCCGAGGAGCAGATTTCAGGGCGCACCATCTCCCTTAAAATCGATTATTCAGATATCCTTCATGCAGACACCTTATGAGAAAGACGCTACTCCTCTCCCTGCTGCTCCTGGTTGTGCTGCCGTGCCGGGCGCAGGAGGGCTATACCCACCTGAACCTGGCAGGCGGCTGGATGTACGAGGATGCCTTAACTGCTAATCTTGCCCTGGAGTTTAACCAACGCCACCACAATTCCTATGAGATCTTCGGTGATGCCTATAAGAGCAACGTGGACGCCAACAAAAACTGGTTAGTGGGAGCTTACAAACCCATGCTCATCCGTTCCAGAAACACGTTGCTCAAACTGCGCCTAGGAACGGGCATTGGCTCTAATACAGCACATTTCATTGGCGCGCTGCAGGCAGGCCTGGAGCTGGTTTATGTGCTGCCGGGAAATTTGGTGCTGATGCTCCAACAGAAAAACGAGGGGGTACTCCGGGTAAACCACAACTTCAGGGCTGGTTTGCTGGCAGGCATCAAAATTCCATTGTGAGCAGGTATCAGCTAGTCGATGGGAATTTTCTCAGGAATGAAAGTTTGCCAAGACTTTCCCTCACATCTATCAGGTAGTATTGGATAACCTTTATCAGTAACGATATGGAAGAATCCAGCGAAATCAAAAAACTTTACTCCTTCCTGCAGGGACTTATCTACTTCACCATTGTGGTAGAGGCAGCTGTTTTCCTCTTTATGGATTCGGACAGTATGTATCAGCTGCAGCCTGTACTGCGCAAGGTAAAGCGCATGGCTATTTATGAGCACATCTACTTCTCCAAAGCTTTTACCTTCGGTTTGATTCTGATCGTGAGCATTGGCACAAAGGCCAGGAAGAACCTGAACCTCGACCCGCTCCGGCATATCTTCCTTCCCTTACTCATCGGCTGCGCCTTTTTCTTTGGCTCGGGTTTCTTTTATTACTCTGAAAGCAGCCGTATTCTTTTCTGGGATGTGTCCCTGTCTGATGCGGCTTACATCCTGCTCTCTTTCTTAGGTGCGGTGATGATTCATATAGCCTTGGATAACATCTCCAAGCATATACAGCACCGATTGATGAAGGACAAATTCAACGTGGAGAATGAGTCCTTTGAGCAGTCCAGGAAACCGGTGCATACGCCTTACTCGGTGAATATCCCAATGCTTTACTATTACCAAAAGCGGATACAGCGCGGGTGGCTCAACGTGGTGAACCCCTTTCGGGCAACATTGCTGATCGGTACACCTGGCTCTGGAAAATCTTTCTCAGTGGTGTTGCCTTTTATCAAACAGCTTCTGGGAAAAGGCTTCTCTTTGATGGTCTACGACTTCAAATTTCCGGACCTTGCCAAAACGACTTATTACCATTACCTGGTCAATAGAAAGAGAGGGGTACTGAAAAACCACAGGTTCCATGTCATCAATTTTAACAGCGTAGAGCACAGCAGGAGGTTTAACCCTTTAAAGCCAGAATACCTACCTACCCTGGCCGATGCCACCGAAACGGCTGAGGCGCTGCTGGAGGCTCTGCGGAAAGGAGACAGGGACTCAGGGACTGCTCAATTCTTCAATCAATCAGCCGTTAATTTCCTGGCCAGCTGCATCTACTTTCTGAGCCGCCACGAAGGGGGGCGGTATTCTTCGTTTCCGCATGTGCTTTCCTTCATTAACCTAAGCTATGATCAGATTTTCGAGGTGCTCTTTTCCGAACCTGAGCTGGAGAGTCTGCTTTCGCCTTTTGCCACAGCATATAAAAACAGAGCTTTTGAGCAGCTGGAAGGGCAGATTGGCACCTTAAAGATTAATATTGGCCGGCTGGCCACAAAAGAAACCTTCTGGGTATTATCAGGAGACGACTTTAATTTAAAGATAACGGACCGGGAAAATCCTTCTGTTTTGGTGATTGCAAATGACCCGGCCACACAGAGCATTAACAGCGCCTGCAATGCGCTTATCCTCAATCGCATGACACGCCTGATCAATACAAAGGGGAACTTGCCCTGTGGGCTGATCGTAGATGAGTCTCCCACGCTTTACATACACCGGGTGGAGAACCTGATCGCTACCGCCAGGAGTAACAAGATAGCTGTGCTGCTGGGTTTACAGGAACTACCGCAGCTGCGGCAGCAGTATGGCAGGGAAACAGCCGACACCATTTGCTCGGTAGCGGCCAATGTACTCTCGGGCTCTGCCCGTAATAAAGAAACGCTTGACTGGCTGGAGAAACTGTTTGGTAGGGTGAGGCAGCTAAAGGAGGGGCTCAGCGTGGACCGGAACCGTACCTCGGTGAACATGAATGAGGAAATGGGACCGCTGATTCCGGCATCCAAAATAGCCAATTTGCAGGCTGGTGAACTGGTAGGACAGGTGGCTTCCGATAGCGAAGAGTATAGCGGGAAGTATGTTGCCAGTACCTACCACTGTAAAATTAATTTAGACCTCGATAACATACAACAGGAAGAAAAGCAGTATCTTGACCTGCCAAAATTTTATAACTTTGGTACCCCCGACCAAAAAGACCAAATCCTGAGAGCAAACTACAATAAAATTAGGAATGAGGTTAAGACACTAATCACAGCGTTACAGGTATGAGCGTAAGCATACAGGAGTTAGGCCAAAGGCTAAAGCTGCTGCGGAAGCGGCTTGATTTATCGCAGGAAAGCCTGGCAGAGTCCATGGGGGTGAACCAGAACCAGATATCCCGGCTGGAGAACGGGGTGGGAGGGACGATCGAATTGCTTTTGCTTCTGTTCAGCTTCTACAGCAAGTACTTTCACGTGGACCTTCTTTTTTCCGACAACTTCGACATCCTGGAGAAGCACGAGAAACTGTCCAACAGCCACAGCCTCAACAGCATTGCCGTTGAAAAGCTGAAGCTCGCCCAAAGTGAATTTTCCACGCAGATTGAGGAGGTGATTCGGTTGCTGGATACCCCCTGATTCATTTTGTTTCTACAGCCAATTTTTCAATAATCTTTCTTGATTTATCTTGTTTAAAAGATGAATGGTTAACACTTTTCTGGACGAGTCGTAAATCCAGGAAGCAGTACATTAATTCTTGATGTTTCTTCCACAATTATAGGCTTCTTTTGTTAAGAAGCCTAAACCGTACTTCAATCAACTAATTGTGGAAGAATTATCTACAGCAGCTTCTATCCTGTTGAATTGGCGGGCATGGTACGGTGCCATAGCTACAGAATACACAACAATCGCCCTGCCTTGGCTTCAAGATAGCCTCACATTGTTCGCACTGGTAAAAGTACTGGCAAGCGTCTACAGGCATTTGTTCTTCTTTTTGATGCCCACAGTGCGGGCAAGTAATTGTTGATTGAAGTACAGTTACCATTATTGTTTATTTACTTCTGTCACTTTATAGCCTGTGGCTAGCACGGCTTTTTCAATCTGCTTTACATCTGTCTTGGACTTGTCAAACTGCACCAGCGTATTGCCGTTGGCATAGGAAGTCTTCACCTTCAGGATACCAGCCAGCTTGTTGACTTCGCTGTTCACGTGCCCTTCACAACCAGCGCAGGTCATTCCCTTTATTTTGATTTCTACTGTCTGGACATTTGCTTTGTTAGCCGCTACCTGTTGTCCTTGTGCCTGTGGATAGAAGACATGGGCATAGGAAGGAAAGGCCAGCATCACAGCGACAAACACGGTTACAATGGACAAGAAGTTTTTGCTTTGCATAAAGTTAGGTTTAGTATTCGTATTACAATCACAATCTTTTTTGTTGACAGGCTTTAGCTTCTGGTACCAGGCAAAGGCTAACGTCAGCGCTGTTAAACCTATCAAGTAAGGGCGCAGTGGCTCCAGCCATGAAAAAGCAGTGACAACACCGCTAGCTCCCGCCATAATTGCCAGTAGGAGAGAAATGCAGCAAAGCGAGGCTGCAACGGCAGATATTACACCTGCCCCTATCCATACCTTTGCTGCAGGCGTTTCCTTGCTCTTTGTAGATGGTATTCCTTGGCTTTTCATGGTGTGGTATTTATGGTAGCGTTTGCAAGAAAATTAAACTGGCGCTGGAGCAACTTTTGGGCTTTAGGGGTAAGCGCATAGAAAATGGTTTGGCCGGTTTTCTTTGCTGTGATAAGACCGCCCTCTTTAAGTTTGCGCAAGTGTTGCGAGATAGCAGGAACAGACATATACAGTATGTCGCTTATGTCGCAGGGACACAACTCCCCTTCCTCTTTGAGAAGGAAAAGTATTTTTAGTCGAGCCTCACTTCCGGCCAGGCTCAGTGTGCTGGAAAGCAACTGAATAGGGTCCGTTAAGTCCTCTATTCTCCTTCTGCAGGAACTTATCTGCTTTTTAATTAGCATAAACCCTTATGCAGGGTGACTGTTTCTCTTGCTCCATTTGGAAGGTGTTTTTCTGGTACAGGTAATTTATACTACAAAAGTAGAATAATTTTACTATTAAAGAGAATGCTTAAATACAACCATTGCCCGATTTTATTTGATATGCAAGGCAGAGTGGTAATTGGAGGACTTAGAAGGCTAATTCTCTGCCAGGGATGAATTATCTATCTCAAATTTCGGTCATTTGTTAAGATGGCCAACCTTTCACTTGAACCCGATTGCAACCCGAAATCAAGCCTATTGCAAACCGTTTACAGATCAGAAATTACCTGTTTTCAAGTTGCTTCATCTCCGATGTTGAGCCTTTACCAGTTGTAATTTATCTGCCTCAGAAAGTTAAGGAAACAAGCTACAGCTTCCACAAAGCTGATTCTGCGGCTGTCCTTACTGCCTCAGTCAAACTTGATCCGCTGTATCCGCACGGCATTAAGGATGGCCAGTAAGGCTACCCCCACATCGGCGAACACCGCCTCCCACATGGTAGCTAAACCGCCAGCACCCAGGATCAGCACGATGGCCTTCACACCGAAAGCCAGGGCGATGTTCTGCCAAACGACCTGCCTGGTCTTTTTACCGATATTGATGGCCGTGGCTATCTTGGAAGGATGATCTGTCTGAATCACCACGTCCGCCGTCTCGATGGCCGCATCGGACCCCAGCCCGCCCATGGCCATGCCCACGTCTGCGAGCGTTATCACGGGCGCATCATTGATGCCATCCCCCACAAAGGCCACAGTTCGGCCTTCCGCTTTCAGCTCTTCCACTTTGTTCACCTTGTCCTGCGGCAGAAGCCCGCCATATGCCTCGTCCAGTTTCAGTTCGCCCGCCACTTTCTGCACAATCGAGTTCTTGTCGCCGGAGAGCATCACCAGCCTTTTCACCCCTAGCTCCCGCATCCTTCTTACAGCCAGCGGCGCATCCTCCTTAACTTTGTCGGCGATGGTGATATAGCCAACGTAAGCTCCGCCCACAGCCACTACCACGATCGTTTCTACGATCTCCTTCAGGCTCGGGTCAAAAGCAACATGAAACTTCTCCAGCAACCTGGTATTTCCCACCAGCAGTTCTTTGCCGTCCACCTTACCTTTCAGCCCATGCCCGGATATCTCCTCCACCTGCTCCACACGGTGTTGTGTATATGCCTGGCCTGCCTCGGCCATAATGGCCTGCGCGATTGGATGCGTGGACTTGCTCTCCAGCGCAGCCACGGCCGTCAGGAACCAGGATTTGTCATCCAGAACCGTCTCCACTTGCTGTACCTTAAACACCCCCTCTGTCAAAGTGCCGGTCTTGTCCATGACCACCGTATCCACCTGCGTCATCAGGTCCAGAAAGTTAGAGCCTTTAAAGAGCAAACCGTTGCGCGAGGCCGCCCCAATACCTCCAAAGTAGCCTAACGGGATAGAGATCACCAGTGCGCAGGGGCAGGAGATCACCAGGAAGATCAAGGCCCGGTACAGCCATTGGTTGAAGTCATAGGCTTCCACGAAAAAGTATGGGATGAACACCAGGCCCACGGCCAGAAAGAACACGATGGGCGTGTAGACTTTGGCGAACCGGGTGATGAACTGCTGCGTTTTGGCCTTCCGGCTGCCAGCCTCCTCCACCAGTTTCAGGATCTTTGACAGGGCACTGTTCTCGTACGCAGAGCTTACCCGAAGCTCTATCACCCGATCCAGGTTGATCATACCGGCCAGTACCGTCTCCCCCTTTAGTTTCGTGTCAGGCTTCGACTCACCGGTGAGAGCGGCGGTGTTGAAGGAGGAGCGTTCGGAGAGCAGCTCCCCGTCCAGGGCTACCTTCTCACCGGCCTTTACCTGCACCACGTCGCCCACCTTCACTTCTTTTGCCTTCACGTTAATTATGCCCTTCTCAGTCACCAGCCCTACTTCATCAGGCCGGTTGTCGATCATTGCCTTGATGGAGCGGCGGGAGCGCAACACGGCCGCTTCCTGAAAGTGCTCTCCAACCACGTAGAAGAGCATCACGGCCACGCCCTCGGCATATTCTCCGATGTAAAAAGCCCCCAGCGTGGCCATGCTCATCAAGAAGAACTCGTTGAAGAAACTGCCCCGAAGGCTCCTTATGGCGTGCCACACCACGCGCCAGCCCACCAGCACGTAGGCGATGCCGTACACGACCAGCCTCACATAGCCGGTAAACCAGGGCGTGTCGAGGTAGTCCAGCAGGATGCCGCCCAATAGCAGGATAAGGCTAAGCGCTGTAGGAATGTAGGATGATTTGGCTTCCTCCTCGGCGTGCTCGTGCTCCACGGCACCTGCCTGTTTTGTCTTTCCGTCCACGGAGCAGCACTCGGCCCCCACATTAGGGCCGGGAGCTTCCGCCGTGCGGGGCGAAGTGATCTCCAACGGCTTAAAGTCTTCTTCTATGTTTTTGGCTATGTCGTTTTTCTTTTCCATAGTGGTGAATGCTTAATGGTTAACGGGCATTCTGAATGATCAGCTGCAGCTCATCGGGAATCGGCATAGGCCGGAGCGGCGGCACGTTGGCACCACCGGTGTTTCCAACCGGTATCATCCCTGCCCATGACTTCACTCCCCCGACCAGCAGGCGGGGAAACTGCCCTACTATCTCCTTAGCGTTCTTGGTTTTAAAACCAAACAAAAGCATATACCAGTGTACGGCAGTGTGCTCTATGGGGTAAGGCTGCCCCAGAATGTGCGCCCGCTCCAGATGCCGCCATGCCTCAGCAGCAAGCCCCTGCTGCCATAGCGTGCGGTAAGAGGTTAGCTCCTGTCGGTAATAAGCCCGGAGGGGTGTGGGCATGCTCCAGTTAAATTTCATGGTCCTTCTCTTGTTTTCTTTTACAAAAGTACTGCCCAGCCGCCTGCAATTGCATTGCATTGTTTAGCTGCAGTTGCCGCAGGTACCCTTGATCACCAGGTTAATTTCTTCCTGCTTAAAGTTGTCCGGCAGGGGGATTTTAGGGATGCGGGACTTGGGCAGGCAAATTGTTTCTTGGCATTTATTGCAAAAGAAATGCACGTGCATATCCTCCGGAGCGCATTCACAGCCTTCTTCGCAAATCGCATACTTTACCGAACCGGTGCCATCCATAATGCTATGCACCAGCCCCTTTTCCTCGAATGTTTTCAGGGTACGGTATAGAGTGATGCGGTCTGAGCGGTAAAAAGCTGCCTCCAGGTCGCTGAGGCTCACAGCTGTCTGTTGCGATAGAAGAAAGTCCAGCACCAGCAGACGCATGGCTGTTGGCTTGATCTCTTTCTCCAGCAGGATGTTGTCTAATTTCTGTAGCATGGTTTAGAACTTGGTTGCTTTTATTTTCTAGGCATGTATAATGATGCAGGTACCTAGCAACGCGATCAAGGCTCCAACAATATCCCACTTATCTGGTCTATGGCCATCTACCTTCCAGCCCCAGACCAGGGACATGATGATGAAGAATCCTCCGTAGGTGACTATCACGCCATAGAGCACAAGGGCCACAGCCCCTACTGCTCCATACTAGGTAACCTCCCCTAATTTCACACAAGCCTGCTAAAAAGGCTCCCATATGATTTTACTATGTCCATTTTTGGTTTTTTGTTGAAGCTGGGGTGCAGCATTTCCTATCTACTTTGCCAGCTTTAGGATCCTGAACGCTCCTCTCATAACAATTACAAATACAGCCGCACCAACAATCAAATCAGGGAGGGCAGAATCAGAAAAGAGTACCAGCAAGCCTGCCAGAATCACACCTCCGTTGATGATGATATCGTTCGAGGTAAAAATCATACTTGCCTGCATGTGCGCTTCTTTGCTTTTCCCCTTCTGCAACAGGTACAGACAGAAAGCGTTGGCTACCAAAGCAAGGATGGACACTACGATCATCGTGCGGAAATCGGGCAGTGGCTCCTCTCCAATAAATCTGCGTAACACCTCTACAAAGCCAACTACAGCCAGGGTAAGTTGAAAATAGCCACTTGCTCTGGCAACGCTTTTTTTTCTGGCAATGGTGCTGCCTACTGCAAACAGGCTCAGCCCGTATACCAGTGCATCTGCCAGCATATCCAGTGAATCGGCTACCAATCCCATTGACTTGGATAGGAGCCCCGTTACCATCTCCACTACAAAGAAACCAAAGTTTATCAGCAGCACTGTCCATAGGAGCCTGCTTTGCCCTTGTGTGTCTTCTAACGTTAGCTCCTGCTCCGTACGTTCTGTTGTTACTAACGAGGAGCCTAGTCCCAGTTCATGGATGGAGGCTTCTATGGTTTGCAGTTCCCCCGTGTGGAACACAGTGAGCTGGCGGCTGGGTAGATCGAATTCCAGACTTTTTACTGTGGGCATTCCATCAAGCTTCATGCGCACCATGTTTTCCTCGGAAGCGCAATCCATCTGCTTTATCTTGAAGGTTGATTTATCCATTTTCTATAAGAAAGGTTAAAATGTAACAAAGCTAGTATAGTCGCTTCCATAAAGAGCGACTATACTAGCTGCAGGTTAGTGATGACCGCCTTCTTCCTCGGCATTGCGCATCTTCGAAAGCAGTGAATAAGCACCTTTTATTACAAAGTTTCCGGCAGCCGTATCTACTCCAGCTGGGAGCGCCACCTGTACAAAGCCCCCCTGCTCCACGCCGCGCTCCACGGGTACCATTCTAAACTTCTTCATCAGGGCGTCTCCTTCTTGCTCCTGCCCTGTGTAGAGAAAGACAAACGAAGCATTGTTTTCCTGCACTACCGCCGCCTCCGGTAAGGCGAGTACCTGCTTGTCATCCAGTGCCACCTGGGCCTGCACGTACATGCCCGGTGCCAGGTCCTTGTCTTCCTCTTCCATGTGGGCATGCACACGCACGGTGCGTTCCGGGCTGATTTCTTTGCCGATCAGGAAAATGGTGGCTTCGCGCTGAGCCGCGCTTTCTCCAGGCAAGGAGTAGCGCACCGCTTGCCCTTTCTTGAGCGAAGTCAGGTCTTTTTCAAACACGGTTAGCTCCACGTGCAGGTGCTCGGTATCGGCGATGCGGAACAGCACGTCCGTGGGGGCAACATACTGCCCCACGTCTGCCTTGACATAAGTGATATAGCCTTCTAAAGGCGCATGGAGCGGCAGTATGCGTCTGATTTTTGCGCTTCGAAGGGAGCCGTTCGTGATGCCGATGATAGCCAACCGCTCCTCCAAGGCCTGTACCCGCGCCTGCACGCTTCTGTACTCGGCCACCGTTTGCTGGTAGGTCTTGGCAGAGGACACCTGCTCCTCATGCAGTTCCTGCTGGCGCTTGTACTCCAGTTCCAGGTAATCCAGGCGGTTCTTTTCTTTCAGGTAGTCTTCCTGCAGCGTCACAAATTCCGGATTTTCGATGGTAGCCAGCAGGTCGCCTTTCTTAACATAGGTGCCTTCCAGCACCTGGGTTTTCCGGATAAACCCGCCAAGAGGAGCCGTTACAGAAGCCATGTTCTGTGGCGGTAGGTCCAGCTTACCAGTGAGCGTGAGGGTGTTGCTCAAGTTGCGCAGCTGCGGCTTGCCTAAGGCAATGCCTGCCACCTGGTACTGCTCTTCCGTTAGTTCGGCACTTGCCGGGCTCTCTTCTTCATGCGCTTCTTCTTCCCGGTGCCCGGGCTCCTGAGCAGTTTCTGCTTCGTTGCCGCAGGCGCTAAACAGGAATAGCCCCATGAAATATACTATATAGCTGATCCTTTTCATTTCGGATGGATTCAAATTGATTAGTTGTTTTGATTTTCGATAAGAAACTGCAGCTCAATCACGGCCCGGTTGTAGGCGTGGAGTGTTTCCAGGTAGTTTGTCCGGATGAGGAGCCCCCTGTTTAGGTTCAGCACATAGTCCTGGTAACTGATTTCCCCTACCCGATAAGCTTTTGTGGCCTGCTCGATGATGAGCTGCGCCTGTGGCAGCGCGGTTGCCTCGTAGTAGGCCAGGCTGCTTTGCAGTTTTAACCCCTGCTGCAGGGCCGCCTCGGTATCTGCCAGTAGCTCATTGCGGGCTTGTTGCAGGTCCAGGTTGGCGGCATCGGCCTGCAGCTTGGCGGCTTGAATGCGTCGCTGCTGCGGTTTTGGCCAAAGGGGTATGGCCACGCCGAACGACACTTCCTGCGCCGGCTCCACATCGGCAATGACGCTTTCGTGGGTGCCCCCTAAGGTGCGGTTGGTGTATCCCACCTGCAGGTCTGGCAGGAGCCTTGCCCGCTCCACCTTTGTCTCGGCCTGCCTCACTTCTACCTGTTGCCGTGCCAGCTGCAGGCGTGGATGCTGCTCCAGCATATCTTCGGTAACCGTTGGGAATGGCAGCTTTTGCAGAACGGTGTCTGCCGGAGCGACACCTGCATCTGTCGCTAAGATAGCCTGCAGTCGCTCCTGGAAAATGGCCCTGTCTGCTTCTACCTGGAAGGCGTTGTTGCGCACTTCCGACAGCTGCGCCTCGGCTGTTACCCTTTCGAGCAGGTTTGTCTCCCCGGTTCGCAGTCTGACCTGGGCTGCTCTCAGAAACTGCGCATACAGGCTGTCCTGGTAACGGAGCAAGCTCAGCTGCGAAAGGGTGTACACCAAGCCGTAGTAGTTCAGCCTGACATCCCTCACAATCTCCCGTTGGCGCTGTGACAGGTTGAGCCTGCTTACCTGGGTGAGCTCTTCCGCCAGCTTAGCCTGATGGGCGTATACCGTGGGGAACGGGAGCGACTGGGACACGGAGATCTCCTTGTCATACGCACCCGTCGAAAGCTTGCCCGTAGAGTACTGCACCTGGGTTTTTTCCATATCCCAGGCTGCCCCTTTCAGTGCCTCTGTTCTTTTCATACCCAGCTTGGCAGCTCCTACACTTGGGTTCCGGTCAAGTGCCTGGGAAACCGCTTCGGGCAACGTGTACACCTTTGCGCCTTGCTGCGCCTTTGCCTGCTGCGGTGCGGCAAGCGACAGCACGGTGAAAGCGGCCAGCAGGAAGAGAAAGGCCGTATCCGCCGAAAGTCCGCCCTTTGCTTTTTTACGCTGATATTTCATGTAATAACCTTCTAATAAAACATACAGTACGGGCAGCACGATCAGGGTCAGCAGGGTGGATGTGATCAGGCCACCGATCACGACGGTAGCCAATGGTTTCTGTACTTCCGCGCCTGCCGTGGTGGAGAGCGCCATCGGCAGAAAGCCCAGCGAAGCCACGGTAGCCGTCATCAGCACCGGGCGCAAACGTATCGATGTACCGTCCAGCACCACATCGCGCAGGCTTAGGTCGGGGTATTCTTTTCGCTGCCTGTTAAACTCGGCAATGAGCACGATGCCGTTCAGCACGGCCACGCCGAAGAGAGCGATAAAACCTACCCCGGCGGAGATACTAAACGGCATGCCGCGCACCCACAGGGCCAGCACGCCCCCAATGGCCGAGAACGGGATGGCGGTGAAGATGAGCAGCGAGAACCGTACGGATTTAAAAGTAAAGTAGAGCAGCAAAAAGATAAGCGCCAGGGCAGCAGGCACGGCCACCGAAAGCCGCTCGTTGGCCTGCTCCAGGTTTTCAAACTGCCCACCATAGGTCACAAAGTACCCGGTCGGCAGCTGAACCGCGCGGTCGATCTTATCCTGTACTTCTTCCACCACGCTGGCAATATCCCGGCCCCGCACGTTGAAGCCTACGATGATGCGCCTCTGGGCGTCTTCCCGCTGAATTTGGTTCGGCCCCTGTTGATAGTGCACATTTGCTAGCTGCTCCAGCGGCACCTGCATGCCGTTGGGCACTGTGACGTAAAGCTGCCGCACGTCATCTATACTTTGCCGCTCTTCCTGCGCAAGCCTGACCACAAGCTCAAAGCGGCGGTCGCCCTCGTACACCATGCCCGCACTCTGCCCGGCAAAGGCGGAGTTGATGACCTGGTTTACCGTTTCCACATCCAAGCCGAACTTGGCAATCTGGTCGCGGTTAATGTCCACCACAATCTGCGGCAGGCCTGACACTTGCTCCACGTACAGGTCTTCCGCCCCCTCTACCGTTGACACCACACGGCCTACTTCCTGGGAAAGGCGCGTCAGTTCCTGCAGGTCTTCCCCGAATATCTTGATGCCCACATCCTGGCGCACCCCCGAAATCAGCTCGTTGGAGCGCAACTGTATGGGCTGGGAAACGCCGAAGGTGACACCCGGAATGGCTTCCAGGGCTTCGGTCATCTTACTGGCCAATTCTTCGCGGGTGTCGGCGCTGGTCCACTCTTCCTTGTCTTTGAGTATAATGGTCACGTCCGCCGCCTCCATCGGCATCGGGTCTGTCGGTATCTCAGCAGCCCCGATCTTGCTGATCACTTCCTTTACTTCCGGAAACCGCTCCTTCAGGATTCGGGAAGCCAGCGTCACTTTCTCGACGGTCTCGGACAAGGAACTGCCCGTCAGCAGCCTGGTCTCCAGGGCAAAGTCGCCTTCGTCCAGCGTGGGTATAAACTCGCTGCCCATGCGCGAGAAGAGCAGCAGGGCCAGGGCAAACAAGCCAACGGCTACCAGCAGCACCAATGCTTTCAACCGTAAGGCTCCTTTGATGACGGGACTGTACAGGCGCTGGAAGAAGTCCATCATCCTGTCGGAGAAGTTCCGCTTGTGCGCCGTGTTCTTGCTCAGCACCAGCGCCGACATCATCGGCACATACGTCAGGGAAAGGATAAAAGCACCCAGAATGGCAAAGGAAACCGTCAGCGCCATCGGCCGGAACATCTTTCCTTCTATCCCCACCAGCACCAGGATAGGCAGGTACACGATCAGGATGATGATCTCGCCGAAAGCAGCCGACGTGCGGATCTTACGGGCCGACTCATATACTTCTTCGTCCATCTGGGCCTGGGTGAGCCTGTTGCCGCCACGCAAACCCAGGTGGTGCATGGTGGCTTCCACGATGATCACGGCGCCGTCCACGATGATGCCGAAGTCTATGGCCCCCAGGCTCATCAGGTTACCCGTTACATTAAACAGGCGCATCATGATGACGGCAAACAGCATAGCCAGCGGTATAACGGAAGCCACCACCAGACCGGCCCGCAGGTTCCCCAAAAAGAGCACGAGCACAAAGATTACGATCAGGGCTCCTTCGATCAGGTTCTTCTCTACCGTGCTGATGGCTCTGCCGATCAGCTCGCTCCGGTCCAGGAAGGCTTCCACGGCCACGCCTTCGGGCAGGGTCTTTCGGATCTGCTCCATGCGCTCCTTTACCCGCTCCACCACCTGGTTGGTGTTTTCGCCTTTGAGCAGCATCACAATGCCGCCTACTGCTTCGCCTTGGGCATCGGTCAGGGCGCCGTAGCGGTTGGCGGCGCCAAACTGCACCTGGGCAATATCCGAGATGAGGACCGGCGTGCCGTTGGAGGTGTTGCTGACCACCACCTTCTCTACTTCGCCCAGGCTCTCGATGAGCCCTTCGCTGCGCACAAAGTAGGCGTTCGGCTTTTTGTCGATGTAGGCTCCGCCGGTGTTGCCGTTGTTGCGCTCCAGGGCTGTGAGGACATCCGTGATACTCAGGCTGTGCGCCTTGAGCCTGTCTGGGTCTATGGCAATTTCGTACTGTTTCAGGTAGCCGCCGAAGCTGTTTACTTCTGCCACGCCGGGCGTGCCCAGCAGCTGCCGGCGGACGATCCAGTCCTGAATGGTGCGCAGCTCCATGGCCGTGTACCTGTCTTCGTAGCCTGGTTTGGCATGCACCACATACTGGTAAATCTCCCCCAGGCCAGTGGAAATAGGTGCCATCTCGGGGCTGCCGACGCCAGGTGGTATGTTTTCAGAAGCTTCCGTGAGCCGCTCTGCCACCTGCTGGCGTGCCCAGTAAACGTCCACGTTCTCTTTGAACACAATGGTCACCACCGAGAGCCCGAAACGGGAAATGGAGCGCACTTCCTCGATGTCGGGAATGGTGGCCATGGTCTGCTCCACCGGAAAGCTGATGAGCCGCTCCACTTCCTGGGCTGCCAGCGAAGGGCTGGAGGTGATGACTTGTACCTGGTTGTTGGTGATGTCCGGGACGGCATCAATGGGCAGCTGCGTCAGGGAATAGCCGCCCCATACAATAAGCCCCAGCGTTAAAATGCCGATGATGAGCTTATTGTAGATAGAAAAATGAATGATTTTATCTAACACTACATGATTGATTTAACCTAAAAAACCACATATACAACGTATATTCGCATGCCACTCTTAGCTGCATTGGCAATGCAGCAGGGCATGTTTTCCTGAACAGAAAAGGGTAGGTTAAACCTTAGGCGGGTGCCAGAAGGGGAACTCAGGCGAATAGGCGGCGTCATCAAGATAGGCGCTGCGGTACGTGCTTTGCGGATATGGCTGCGGCTCTGACGGCGGGGCTATCCAAGAGATGAGCGTAATGCCGCCACAGCAGTTGCACTCACACAGCGGCGAGCAAAGATCCTCGTCCTGCGCACCGTCCTGGTGAAAATCATCTGCCTGAACTGTCGTAGATTTGCCTTGGGCAAAGGCTGCGCCTTCATCTGCACACGGCAAGCACGCCATGGCCAGAATCACAATCGCCCAAATGACAGTCAGGTACTTCATGAATGCAAAGATAAGAATAATTTCGCAGTTGTACTGCTTTAGCAGCGCTGCAGTTACATACTTAGAACAAACGCTTAATTAACTACATAACTAATCTTATCTTAATAGATAGATTTCTTCAGTAATGGAAGTAGTCTAAGGTAAAATCAGTGCTGAGCCACAATGGTAAGTGAACGATATCTTTATATTTTATACAAATCATGTATAACTATTTTGTTTATATATAATTAATAATTAAAAAAATCAATAATTAATTTATAATATATACTTAAGTAATATTTTAACGTAGATTTAGTTAGAGATATCTATAATCTAAGTAGACTATGAACTTCGATATAAAAGATCTGCCTTACGGTCAGTTTGAGCGCTTGGGGATGAACAAGAAAGACGTACTTTCTATGAAATCTGAGGACTTGGTCAATCTACTGACTGGCCGGCGAACGAGCCTGAATACCTATACCATAAAGGATACTAATCTGGAGCCTCTTACCGTGGATGCCAAACTGAGCCTGAAGATGAATCCAGACAACACCTTATCGCTAATGATCCACCCGATACGAAGGGAGATACAGAACGAGATTGGAGCCAGTAAGCAGGAGCTGGAGAAGCTGCTAGACGGAGAGCTATTGGTAAAGCCGTTTAAGTCGCTGAATGGTGAGAAGGAACTGTATGTTTTCCAATTGGATAAGGAGACCAATGAGATTCTAAGGGTAAGGGTACGGGATATCCAAGTGCCCAGTGCTATCAGGGACATCGTGTTGAGTACTGATCAGAAAGAGCACCTGCGGCAAGGAGGTACCTTGGAGCTTTATTCCAAAGCTAAGGATCAGCTGATTACGGCCCGCCTGGATTTGAACAATCCTAAAGGACTGAAAATAATGGAGGGGCAGGTCTCAGTAAAAGAAAGCCATACCTTGGCAGTGAAGGAAACCCCTGTTGTGTCTATTAAACGTTAGCTTGCCTATGACTTTTCAGGAATACAGAGAGCAGGTGTCGATTATTCAGGTCGCCGAGTCGCTTGGCTATGTATTCGACCCCTTGAAGGGCAGAAAGAGCCCCGAGTTTAGGCACCCTGACGGAGACAGGATTATCATCAACAACCCGGGCGACAGCTCCCGGCAGATGTACTTTAATCGGGATGGCAGCAACGACAAGGGGTCCTTAATAGACTTCGTGTCCAATCGGCTGCACCGCTTCCAGGGAAGCTTCCGCAATGAGATCGACGGTATCAATAAGGTGCTGTCCCGATATGCCCATGCCTCTCAACCCAAAGCTCCAGCCTACGCTGCTACGGAAGCGAAGCCTTTTGACAAAAGCAGGTTTGTCGAATCGGAAGCCTCTGTTTTTAAGCTGCATTACCTGATCAAGGAACGAGGTCTCTCTAGCGAGACGGTGCAGCTGTTCCTGCCTTACATTAGGCTGGTGCGGGACGCGGAGAAGGATAACGCCTATACCAATATCGCCTTCCCACTGCAAAAGCCGGGTAGCAGTGAGACGATAGGCTACGACCTGCGCAATTATGGTTTTAAGGGCGTGGCAGCGGGCAGCGACCGCAAGCACGGTGTCTGGATAGCCGATTTTGCGCAGAACCTGGTTCTTACACGCCATGTCTACTTCGCAGAGAACCCTATAGATGCCATGAGCTTTTATCAGCTGGAGAAGGACAAACGGGACTTCAGTAACTCAGTATTCGTCTCGTTCGGCGGGGGAATGTCGAGGATGCAGGTGGAGCTTTCCCTGAAGGCGTGGCCGCATGCTCAAAAGCATACCATTTTCGATAACGATTACCAGGGTAAGATCTATGATATCTATCTGGCCACGGCGATAGCAGCTAAGCCTTACACCTTTACAAAGAATGCCGACAGTATCACCTTCAGTTTGGATGAGAAAAAGTTTGATATTCCTGTAGACAAGCTGAGCCTTTTTGCCTTTGAGAAGAACTCCGGTATTCGTTCTGGACTTCAGGTGCATAAGCCCCTTGGCCATAAAGACTATAACGACATCATACATCCCAAAAACGACCAGGAGAATCGTATTCCTATGAAAGTGAAGTTATGACCTTGAATCTAGTATAGCAGTCAAAGACATTAGGAGAGGAAATGCAGTTTCTGTGTCTCGACTGGCTGTTCCGGTTAATTACATCTCTGTAGAAAATATTTTTTCACCTAACTATAAACCATTTAATTTTTAGGCTATGAAAAAGCTATCTTTCTTCTCCCTTCTGTTATGTACAGTTCTATTTTTTGCTGGTTGTGATGACGAAGGCAAGGACCCTGTGCTGCCTGATACTGCTACCTATCGGGTCGACTACAGCCAGTCTGGGGATTATGAGAAATTCATTAAGATTATTACCATCGGAGGGGGCGATTTCAAAGTGAGGGGGACTACCGAGGCCATGCCGCCCGTGTTGTTTGACGGGAACCTTTCGGAGACCTCCTATTCCTTTGAAGCGGATAATGTAAGGGAACTTACCATTCATGCTGCCAATGAGTTTAGTGCTGTAGAGGATGGTCCTGCTTCTATGCAGATGCATTTTGTTATTTATAAGAACGGCAAGCAGATTGATGAGAAGACTTTTAGTTATAGTGAGGTTACAGGGGAGAAAAATGAATACCTGAATTATAAAGCGAATGAATAAGTAAGATTTTGGCTAGACCTCCAATGTCCTAGCAGATGATAGAAACTTATTGTTTGGGCTTAGTAACCATAAATAGCTATATATTTATTGTCTTATAATTTACCTTATGTTAAGTAGGCTTCATCTTATCCTTGTAAGTGATCTATAATACTTCCTCTCACCCCTATCATCTGTATATTTAAAGGCTTCACTAAACTCATCAATCCTTGCTACCAACCCAAGTAACGTTTGATTATTAATGCTTAGGATCGAGTTTGTTTCTAAGTGACTTAAGTAATTTGATAAGATGGACGGGATTACTGTATTCTGGAGAGCGTCCAATTGCTGTTGATCAAGTACACAGATGTTAGCCTGATGAGTTAGCTGAATGTGAGAATTGATTGCCTTTAAGCAATCGCTTATCATTCGCGAGTCTTCTCTCAAGGCAATGTCTAACGGTACAGGAATATCTAGCTTCTTTATCACCTCCATTATCTTCAACTCCAGATACTGTCTCATTAACAAAGCTCCTAAATTAGATTCCCCTGCTTGCAGACTCTCCACGATCCTGCTCCTTAAATTATCATTCCCGATCAAGTTGGCCGTTACACGTCCTTCTGGGGCCACACCACCAAGCTCATAATGCTGCCATTTGTCACTTAACCCAGAAGCTTGGGTGTTAAAATACTTCTTAAGAAGCCCATCATGGCTTAAGACTATTATCTGCAATCCATTGGGATTATTAGCAGTTGAAATGACTGAAAATAAAAGCTCTATTAAGCTTAGTTGGTTTCCTGCATCGAAGCTTGAGGTGACATCGTCTAAGATCAGAAACCTTGCTTTGGGTTTACTCCTGATTAGAGCTGCCAAATAAACAGAAACAGCGAAGGCATTACGGTATGATTCAGATAATAAGGGGGAAGCATAAAGATTTGTAGTGCTAAAAAATGAATCGAGTACAAGGTCCAAGTCCTGCTTGTTTGTGGCCCGCTTTAGACTAGGAACAACTCTATTGCTATTTATGATCCTTTGGAAGAAATTACGGGTGTCTTCTTCTATTTCAGAGCAGATCACTTGGCTTAAAGCTGTTTCTGCTTGGGTAATCTGAAAAGATATATTATTAATAAATTCCTTCCATCGCTCTATATGCTCACATTGATTTTTAAGTTCTATTCCCTCATCTCTGACTTTCGCGAGATGAGCAATGTCTTCTGCTAGTTTGCGTACGTCTGTAATTTTTTGGACAGTGTCCGTGATTGAAGGTGGAAGCTTATCGCTGATTTCTTTTATATCTATGTTAAGCTGTTTTTGCTGCTCTAGGATTAGCTTATCAGTGGCTTGTAACTTCTGCGTTAGCGACATAAATGACTCCTGATCTAGCTTTTCTGAGCTAATCATTAAATCGCCTTCCGCTATTGTGCTTATGGCATGAGCAGTCAACAAACTTTGTATTCTTAGATGCCTTCCCCTTCCCGTAAAAGAATTCCAAAGTCTTTTAATATCCTTGTCTGCCTGCTCGATTCGTTCGAACGAATCGAGCTTAGCTACCACAAAGTCATAAAGCGGGACACCTTCAAAGTTTAGATCAGCTGATTCGCAAAGCGGACAAGTAGCCTTAGGGTAGCTCAAGTCTTCGAAGATTTTTTTGGCTGCTTTATAGAGTGTGTGATATTCCTTCCCCAAGGTTGACTTTAAAAGTTTTTGTTTGCTTTCCACCAAGTTTGCCAACTCATTGAGCTGCTCAGTTTCAATGTCTATGCTGTCAGGTAATACCCTCTCTATTTCCCTTTTCAGGTTATCTTTTTTTATGAACTCAGTCTGAAGCTTACTTCCTTCAGTTTTCTTTAGAACATTTATAAGGCTTTCAAAATCAATGTGTTTGAATTCCTTTTCTGTAAGTATGTCTTTAAAAATGGAAATATTCTTCAATACAGAGATTGCCTGATACTCAAGTTTGGGAATATCATTTAGGTCTAAATGCGCTAATTCAAGTCTCCCTAAAGTCTCAATTATGGTATTGCGAGTTTTTCTATACTCATCTTGTTTAGCCTGGTGCTTTGTCTTTAATGTATCATAATTGTGATCGGTGTTTATGTTCTTCGTATTAGAGAGGGTATCTAACCTTTGCTTTAAGGCACTAATCTTAGAAAGACCGATAAGCATTGAGAAAGAACGCCCTCTTTCCAATGGTCTGTTGTCTATGAACGATCGGAATAAGTCATAGTCTATCATCAACCCATCATGGTTCAAAGACTTAAGCAATTCCTCTGGATCAGGATGATTTGGAGAAGTAACGATACGCTCTCCTGACCTCTCCTTCTGTATTAAGATGTCAACCGTCTCACTGCCATCATCAGCTTGCAAATTGATGCTTATAGTGGATCTACCAGTGGAATGGAAGTGATTGATGTAGTATTCTCCTGGGTTCTCTTTATTCTGTATATTCTTAAAGCGGGAAATCTCCGATTTGAAGGAAAAGCAAAGCGCATCGAATATTGAACTCTTCCCAGATGCATTAGGGGCAAAGACTGAGCAAACCTTATCGTGTGCAATCTTTAACTTTAATGGATGATTTTCATTGTTTATGCCCCTGAAGCCCTCTATTTCGATTTGCCTTAAGAAATACCTTTTCATTATTCAGACTGCTTATATACCGCTGAAACTTGTTGGGCAACTTTTGTTCTGAATTCAGATTTCAGATTGGATGCATCACTATCCACCCTTGTTAAAAGGTCCTTATTGTCAGCAATAATCTTCCCCAAAACAGGATCTTTTTGAATACAAAAGTTGAAGAATGCTTCTAAGTTCTCTTCCTGGGATTTAGAATCATCGAAATTAAAGTTATCCATTTGCTTTATTTAAACTGGTCAAAGTAAGGTTTCTTAAATGTAATCAATATTAAAGTATTTATTTATAAAAATATTGGATTGAACTTTGAAATTTTTTGTCTTCCTGCCTATTGAAAGGCAGGCGCCATTAACTCTTGGTCTGCCTTTGAGATACCATACTTGCTGGCCACGCTACGCCAATTACTCACGGCTTCGCTGATCTGCTGGTGTATCGCTGCCGCCTGCTTTGGGGAAAGGCGGTAATAGTCTGCCGTGGCGAGTGCCAGCTCCGGATCCAGTGCGTTGTCTTCCTCTGTGATATTGAGCTTGAGGCCGGCCCCAGTCTCCACCGGGTTTAAATCATAGGCAGGAGATAGCCGCCAGCCCAAGGGGGTAAGGATGAAGCCGTGGTTGCGCAGATGGTCATCTGTGTTACTCACGTAGATGTTAAATAAAATTCGCCGCCAGAGTTCTTCCAGATCTTTTTCAGGAGCGGCACCCTGCGTGGTGATGAATTCAGCCAACTCAAGGTAGCTTACCCCATCCTGGTAGTCGATGCCGTCGTGATAACCCAATAGTGTCATGGCAGACGCGAAGTGAATACGCTCCCCTGTTTCAGTGCGGTCAAAGCGCTTGGTCAGGAAGGTGTGCTGCCTGGAGGCATAGCGCTCTATCTTGGCCTCTGCCATGCTAATACCCGCCATCAGAGCCAGCTCCTGCACCACCATCTCCCAAGCACCGACGTCCCTGTTATCGGTACGGCTTGGAAACTTGGCAATCCACAGCCTTCCTTTCTCGTCAGTCACCCCCGCCTTCGGTCTGGCTCCTCCCAATGAGGAACCAGGCGCCACCAGCAGGCTGAGCCATTTAAGGTATTCCTCGTCCTGATTGATGTCATCTTCCTCCAGCTTCTGGCTTGCATAGGCCAGCTCACGCAAAGCCGTCCAAGGCGGTGTAGCCATTTCGCGGTTGTCATTCAGGAAAGGGCCGTCTGGTGTTTGTTTAAAGCGCAGCGCCCCCATGCGGTGGCCGTCGTACACCCCCAGTAGGTAGTCACTCTCCAGCAGGCGCTGCTCCGCCCGCCCTTCCCTGCGGGCCAGCGCTGCTTCGCGCCTTCGCATCAGTACCCTGCCCCATCGGTCAGGGGAGGAATCCAGGAACACGCCGAAGTTGCTTTTCTCCTCCCCTGCCAGGAATTGCGGCCCCGTGTACAGCTGCAGCTCAGGGTCCAGCACCTGGACGTATTCGCTGCTAAGCCAGGTCTTCTCGTACTCAAAGGAGAACACCTCCTTGCCCCGCACGACGCTCGCCTGCAGCGTGCCCATCAGCCGAGGCCCTCCTAGCTCGACCCAGTCGGCGTACACATATATAGCGTTGGTTACCTTGTGCTTTGCCATCTTCTCTTAAGTATCACTTGAATGCTTAGGAGCCCTTTCTCGCACCGGCAGTTCTGCATCCTGCAACTTGCGGCCGAGCTTATCGTCTCGACCCACTTGCGCCAGGTCTTTTTCCAGTCCCAGCACCGCCAACACCTTGAAATAATTCCCCATGGCCACGGTGGGCTCCCCTTTCTCAATCTGGCTAAGTGTGGGCCGAGAAATAGCCGCACGTTCGGCCACTTGTTCGGTGCTGAGCCTGCGCCGCAGCCGGGCTAGCTTAATGTTTTCCCCCAGCTCAGCCAATAGCCGTTGCCAGGATGGGTATAAAGTTTTTGATTTGGCCATAACGTAAACTATATTTTACAAATATACCTAATTTTGTAAATTATAATTTACGTTATTTAAAATAAACATACTTCGCACATGCTGTACCGCTAATGTGTATAGCAGGAAATTTGTCAAGTTTTATAACTGAAAAACTTGACAAAGCAACGCAAGTGCGCCTGACTGTTAAAAGAAAAGCTTTATCCGACTTTTGTCCGACATTGGGCCAGGTTATCCGACATAGGATGCATGCTATCACTTATTCTATGGGTGCGGTGGTAAAAGGGGCAGGGTATCCATTCCCGAAGTCTCCAGTAAAATATTGCAACTCCAATTCCATGGGTTGACGGCTATTTGTTTAAAGCCCCAGTATCGCTGCCCAACATCTAGGCGCAACTCTATTTGCTTGTACTTGCCGCCAAGGTCGACTGGGCCGACGTGGAGTCTACCATCTTCGCTATGCTGCTGGATCGGGCACTACAGTTACTGTCGATTCTCCTCCACAACATCCCAGAAGTCATACTCGTGTACCAACACAGTCTTGGCTCCCGCCTTGCGCATGGCTATCGCCTTTTCTACCTTCCTGCCGTAGCAGGCAAAAGCCCAGCAGGGATTGCCACTGTCGCCTACGATTAAATAATTAGTGCTTTTCGTCACACAGCCGCTTACACGACCTCCTAGTTTAACCACTTCCTGCTCAATTTCCTTTCTTGAAGCTCGCTGGAATAGGCCTGTAAAGCAGAAGGTGCTGCCATCAAAGCGGATGTCAGGGTTCGATGTGCAGATTCCATTGATTTTTACCTCTGCAGTTTCACTCTTGATTTTTTGTGTCAGTGCTGTGTCCGTGAGTTGCGCAAACTCATGGAAGTAAGCCAATAGCCGTTTACGCTCCTCCTCATCCACTTTTCCGTCCGACAGTACTGAGGTAACCAAACTACTGATTTCATCATAGGGATAATATGAGTTTAAGTGCGCGTGATCTTCCAGCCATCTATCCAGTGCCTCGACTTCCTTATCTGCGACAATTCCATCGGAGAGAATGCCGTGACAGATGCCCTGCAGCACTTGGAGGTCCGCCGTCGCAGCATCATAAAAAATGCTGCCATGCTCGTACTTGCGGCACAGCCAAATAAGGTCCTCTATCAGCTCCGGTCGTGCCTCTTCCTCACGCACAGCCTCAGATATCAATAACATTAGCTCCTTGAAAGGATTCCTGTTTATCAGGTTCTGGTGCATAGCGCACCAGCTCTGCAATTCTGCTATCTCAGAGGCATTCACCTCCCCATCCATACGGATGCCTTCAAGAATGCCTTTCAGGGAGTTGATAGCTTTGTCCGCCTCACTCCGGGTTGTATGCTGGCGGTAAGTTAAATTCTCATATTCGCTTGTGTTCATCATGCTATAGGATTAGTTTTTCTAATATTTTAAAGCTTTGCTATGTCAAAGAAGCAGCTGTATTCAACACTGGTTTCATGCTGCTCATTAGGGTCCGGGTGCCGTCAAAGTCATGATACCTCTCCTTAAGGATGGCACTCTTAAACTTAAGAGGAAGCTTAACACCCCATTTCGAGAATTCCAGCAACGACTCATTTTGCTGGATGGCCTGCTCCAGGTGAAAGTCCACGTCGTCGATGAAGAGAAGCAGCTGCTCTGTTAAGTCGCTGAGTAAACCTGGGGCGATAGCAAGGGTAAAGCTACTGCTATGCTCATCGTAGCTGTGCTCCAGATCAAGGCAGTTAAGCAGGAAGGCAAGACTCCTGTTCACTCTGGTGCCGGTGAAGGTATACAGTACTACCTGCCCGTCTTTCACCAGAACAGGTCTTTCCAGAGAACAGTCCCTGAGCGGAAAGGCGGCAAAGTCCTTACGTAGCTCAGAGAGTACCTCCTGGCTCGGTTCATCAAGCTCGGGATAAACAGTAGACGTAAACAGGATCTGCAGCATCTTCTCCCTCACCTTGGGAGCCACGATGCCTCCCCTACCCAAGAACAGGGGCTTTTTACCATCGGCAGTGGGAGCGACTTCAATCTTTTTTGACTTAAAGTCCACATACCTGATCTTCCAGATTTTGGCAGCCAGCAGGATGTTCTCGTCCTCCCGTACCTGCTCCGTGAGCGGTATCTCCCCGATCGCTTTACCAGCATGCACGACCTTAAAGCTGGGTTCTGTCTTGAACACGCTGTAAAACTCCCGGGAGTTGACGACTCCCTCGCCCTCAACACCGATAATCAATTCCCGGTGCAGCAGTTCTAGCCAGTCATTATCCACCAGCTCCTGAATGATCTCATGAATTTCAGCCTCTCCGATCTCCTTGAAAGCGAAGTTTTCCCGTAGCCTGCTGACAAGTTCCTCCCTGGTGCAACTAGAGGTTTCCTTTACAATGGAGAGCGCCTGGTGGAGTAAAAGGTCATAAGGCTTTTCGGCCGTCCTGACAGGCTCAATGTATCCTTCCTGGAAAAGCAGCCAGCATGCCAGCGACTGCAGCAGACTCCACTTGTCCGTGGCATAAAGCAGGAGGTGGCTCTTTTCTCCTTCCCTTCTGCCGCTTCTGCCCACCCGCTGGATCAGTGAGGCTATGGAGGTAGTGGCATCCACCTGCACGACCTTATCCACTGAGCCGATGTCTATTCCCAGTTCCAGCGTGGAGGTGCAGGAAATGCAGAAGTTCTGCCGCTGGTTGTGCTTAGCGAAATGCTCCACATACTCCCGCACCTCCTTGTCCACCGAGGAGTGGTGCGAAAAGTAGTGCGGATGCCCTCCCACCCTCTCTGAAATCCGCTTGAGCTTCACGGCAATCTCCTCTGCCCGGCCACGGCTGTTGGGGAACACAAGCACCTTGTGATCATACGTCTGCTTATAAAGATCCTTTATTAGTTCCAGTGGCAATTCAGCGGCAGCTCCCATATGATACAGGAAGGAGGTGTGCATCTCTTTGGACGTTTTGTCCAGCAACACTTTCGTGTTGGCCTCATCACCTGTGAACTTCTTGGCCTCCGCATAGTCTCCGATGGTGGCTGATAGGCCCACAATGCAAAGTTTCCCTGCGCTTACTTTACCCAAGCGTGAAAGAATGGACTTCAGATGGATACCCCGGTCTGTTCCCAGGAACGAGTGGATCTCATCGATCACCACATACCTTAAGTTGGAGAACAGCGCCTTCATACTATAGGGGGCATTGACAAACATTGCCTCCAGCGACTCGGGCGTAATCAGCACGATTCCCTCCGGGGCCTGCACCAGCTTTTTCTTCTCTGTGCGGTTTGCCTCCCCATGCCACTTGGTCACCTTCACGTCCAGGTACTTGCACAGCTCCTCCACCCGGTGGAACTGGTCATTGATCAGGGCGATGAGCGGTGAGATATAAAGTACCTGGACGCCCGGATCCCGGAAGTTTACCTTGGAGAGAATAGGCAGAAAGGCAGCCTCCGTCTTACCAGAGGCTGTTCTGGAGGCCAGGATGTAATTGCAGTCGGTGGAGAGGATGTGCTGAATCGCTGCCCCCTGAATGGGACGCAGCGACTCCCACCGCTTGTCGCGCACGTACCGGCGGATTGGCTCAGATAGCAGCTCGTAGGCCATTACAGCACTTCTATTCCATCCACCAGGCTATCCACGGCCGACTCATCGGGTCGCTCGTCTCGGATCTCTATCTGGCCGAACAGCTGCCTTTTATCAACCCCCGGGTTCTGGCGGATGATGCTCAGGATATTCAGAAAATCACGGATCACCTCACGAGGCGTTAGAAACTCGCTCGCGCCAGGCTTGTTGAACATCTCCTCCATGAAAAGCTGGATCTCCTCATCCGTGATGTCCAACTGGGTTTTGTAGTTGAAGTCAAAGATAGCCTTCAGCTTCTTGAGCAGCACAAAGATCTCGTTGTGGTTCAGCGGCATCAGGCGAATGACCGGCTGTGAGAAATCCCGCACTTCCAGGGTCTCGAACTTGTTTGTCTCGAGTCTGGACTTAAGGGCATGGTAGCTGAAGAGCCCCCTGCGCTCGTTCTCGAGCACCTCGTGGGTGCCCGCGAAGTTGATGAAGAAGTTACTGACCTTACCCTGGAAGCAGTCATTGTAAATAGTCAGGATCTTCTCATAGTTTTTCTCCCGCATCACGGAAGTAGATATTTTATAAAGGTTTATCGCCTCATCCAGGTTAATCATGAATCCGCTGTAGCCCATGTTAACAAACAGCCTGCAGAAGTTCTTGAGCATGTCATAGTAATTCAGATCATTTATGATCTCACGTACTCCCAAGTCCTGCCGAGCCTCCGTTTTAGTGCGATACTCTCCCTTCAGCCATTTTAGGGCGCTTCTTCGCAGCTGCTCATTATCGCTGATATAGCCCTCGTAGTACTTCATGACCACCACCCCAAAATCAAAGCCGCCGACATCCGTGATTTCGTTCAGGGTTTGCATGATGCTGCGCTGGATTAGGGGCAGATGCTGTTCCTCCCGGATCTCAGTCAGGGAGATGCCTTCTGCCTGCGCCGTCTTCGAAACAACCTGCTCGATCCATTTTTCCAGCAGCGTTGCCAGCGCGCCGCCTTCTGGCTTGGTCTGGATGGCGATGTTGTCCATAATGGCCGAGTAAAGCGCCACTGCCTTGCCGTCATTGGAGTATAGCCTGTTATCTGGAGTGAAGTCAGCGTTGGCCACCACAAATTTCTGCTTCAGCGCCACGGTGTTCAGCAGGTGCATCATAAAGGATTTTCCGGACCCGAAGTCGCCGATCCAGAACTTAACCATGCTGTGCCCGTTCCTGACGTCCTCCAAAGCTTTGATGAAAGCCTCGATCTCGGCGGATCTCCCTACTGTTATGTGCTGCACGCCGATCTTTGGGACCACGCCGCCTAGCAGCGAGTTCACAATGGCGGTGGCTTCCTTTGGTTTGATGTTATCTGTCATTTTCTTAAAAGTTGTTGAAAGTAGTTTTCATAGATCGCATAGGTATCTCCGTCCTCTTCAATCAGCACGTCATCCAGCTGCTCGTAGCAGCTCTCGTTGATGCTGTCTATTAGTTGGTTCTTGAACACCCCTCGTGTTTTTGAGAAGGTCTCCACCTGTTGCTGTGCAAGCGACAGGTCACTGGACTGGAAGAGCTGCAGGAGCTCCTGCTGTACCTCATTCAGGGCAATCTCGGAGATAAACAGGCTTGCATTAGAAGCAGCAGTATTCGCTTTGATTTCCAACTGTATCTCCTCCCCTTCTGTCGCACTGTCGTCATCAGAGGAAGTGCCGCTCGCATCCATCGATGCCACAGGCTCATCTTCATCCTGCAGGTACTCGTTGAGCAGCTCCACTGTGCCAGAGTGCTGTTGCTGTACCTCCCGGATAGTGCTTAAGTCCAGCTGTATCTTCTTACGTTGCTTTGTGTAGACGCTGGGGACCTCGGCCAAAGCCTTTTGAAGATCTTTGTCTTCCAAGAACTGGTTCAGGATCTCCTCGAAGCGCTTCACCTGCCCGGTTTCCCTGAAGAGGCTTTTCTGGATCGTTTTGGTCAGTTGTTTGTTATCAACTGTGTTGGAATTAAGGTCATGGTGCAGGTAGTGCAGGAAGAAGCGAAGCGCCTCTTCCCTGTCGTGTTTCGAGACGAGCTTTGAGGCCTCA
>NZ_QBKI01000014.1 GCF_003054055.1 Pontibacter mucosus
AAAGATGGAGGGTGGAGCGCTTCTTCGCCTGGCTCTTTAACTTCAGAAGAACGTTGGTCAGGCACGAGCACAAAGCAGAAAACTACCTGGCCTTCGTCCTGCTGGCCTGCATGAAAATCATGCTAAGGTATTTTTGAGATAGCTTCTCTATACTTTGGCTATACTTGATCCCATCTCCTAACGCTGGCGCGGGTTTGCAACCCGTGCCTACCTATGATGTTGGGTTTGCAACCCAACTGGCTCGCAGGGCCATACTTGCTTTGGCTATACTTTCATAGCCACCACTTCCGCAACTTGACACAAGCTATTCTTTTGAGCCATCGTTCATCCTCTAGACTTACATAAGCAACTGTTTCATTTCCTGCTTTGGAGCTCTCAAGCCCGAGAGGGCTCGCCTTCGGGCATCGCGCTGTCTACATTTCCTGCCCTCGTACCTCGGGCTGCCTGCGGCACCGGAAATCTAGAAGGCGCTCAACCCAAAGGCTGGGAAAGAATCGATAGCCCCCGCCCTAGCTGTCATCTCGAATGAAATGAGAGATCTGATTAGAATTTCCGATAGATCTCTCACGCTGCTCGAGACGACAAAGGGAGAATAATTTATACTTTGTAGGGACAGGTCGCGACCTGTCCGCGCGAGAACTGATGCTACGTAGCTTATACTTTAGCCAAAGTTATTACAGATTCCCCGTCTTAGACTACCGAGAACGCGAGTTCGAAGGTAGCGAGCGTAGCTCTGAGGGGCAGGGGTGGTTGGATACAGTACTACTAAGCTCCCTCCCCTGTTTTTAGGGGAGGGCTGGGGAGGGGTGATTCAAAGCCGCAACCTCAGCTCTACACTTTAACTTCCCCTATACTTTAACCGGTAACATCAGGCACATCCTACTACGTTTACAAACGAAAAACACCCTTAGTTAAAGTTTAAGTATAAAAAATACATCTTTTGTGGCACTGACACAGTATGTATGGGGTAGCAGTAATTCCGCACAATGCTGCAGCATAACAGTTTGTAGAGAAATGTTGCATCACCAAACCCTCTTCGTCTATGGCCACTACTGATATTACCACCAGCGGGGTGCACCCTGTGCATGAGGAGCACGAACAGCATGAGCAGAGTTTTATAGGGAAGTACGTTTTCAGCCAGGATCACAAAACCATTGCCAAACAGTACCTGTTCACAGGTATCTTCTGGGCCTTTATTGGCAGCTTCCTGTCGGTGCTCTTCCGCCTGCAGCTAGGCTGGCCGGAGGCTACGTTCTCCTTCCTGGAGCCTATCCTGGGAGGCTGGATAGAAAACGGGAAGATCAACCCTGAATTTTACCTGGCGCTGGTAACCATGCACGGCACCATCATGGTGTTTTTCGTGCTGACGGCGGGCCTGAGCGGCACGTTCAGCAACCTGCTTATCCCGTTGCAGATCGGAGCCCGCGACATGGCCTCCGGCTTTATGAACATGCTCTCTTACTGGCTCTTTTTCGTGTCCAGCTTGATCATGTTCTGGTCGCTGTTTCTGGATACAGGCCCCGCAGCCGGTGGCTGGACCGTATACCCGCCCTTAAGCGTGCTGCCCGAGGCCATACAGGGCTCCGCGGCCGGCATGACGATGTGGCTGATTGCCATGGCCTTCTTTATTGCCTCCACACTCCTGGGCGGCATCAACTATATCACCACCGTCATTAACCTCCGTACCAAGGGCATGTCGATGAGCAGGCTGCCGCTTACCGTGTGGGCGCTCTTTTTTACAGCCATTGTGGGTCTGCTATCGTTCCCGGTGCTGCTGGCGGCCGCCATTCTGCTAATCTTCGACCGTAGTTTCGGTACCAGTTTCTTCCTCTCCGACATCTACATTGCCGGTGAGGCGCTGGTCAACAGCGGCGGTAGCCCTATTCTGTTCCAGCACCTGTTCTGGTTCCTGGGCCACCCCGAAGTATACATCGTTATCCTGCCGACCTTTGGCATTACCTCCGAAGTGATCGCCACCAACTCCCGCAAGCCCATCTTCGGCTACCGTGCCATGATTGGCTCCATGATCGGCATCTCGGTGCTATCGATTGTGGTGTGGGCGCACCACATGTTTGTATCAGGCATGAACCCCTTCCTGGGTTCGGTGTTCATGTTCCTGACGCTGATTATTGCCGTGCCGTCGGCGGTGAAGGTGTTTAACTGGCTGGCTACGCTCTGGCGGGGCAATATCCGCTTCACCACGGCTATGCTCTTTGCCATCGGCTTTGTATCCATTTTTATCTCCGGGGGATTAACGGGCATTATACTGGGCAACTCCTCGATCGATATTCAGCTGCACGACACGTACTTTGTGGTGGCGCACTTCCATATGGTGATGGGCGCGGCGGCTTTCTTTGGCATGTTCTGCGGCGTGTACCACTGGTTCCCGAAAATGTTTGGGCGAATGATGGATGAAAAGCTCGGCTTTGTGCACTTCTGGTTCACCTTTCTGGCTGTTTACCTGGTGTTCCTGCCGATGCACTATGTGGGCATTGCCGGGTTCCCGAGGCGCTACTATAACTGGACAGGTTTTGAGACATTCAACATCTTCACCGACCTGAACACCTTTATCAGCATAGCGGCGATTTTCGGTTTCTTTGCGCAGTTCATCTTCCTGTTCAACTTTTTGTACAGCATCTGGCGCGGCCGCAGGGCCACCGCTAACCCCTGGCACTCCAACACCCTGGAATGGACCACCCCGGTACGGCCGGGGCATGGCAACTGGCCGGGGCCGCTGCCTGTGGTGTACCGCTGGCCTTACGATTACAGCAAACCCGGCGCGCCGGAGGATTATATCCCCCAGACGGTACCCTACGCCGAAACGCCTTCCTCCAACCTGCCCCACGACCGGGACGAGGAATAAGGAGCGGGTCAAACTTAGAAATAGCAGCAGCGCCGAAGTATAGGTTATACTTTGGCGCTGCTGTTTTTGGCAGGGTCTACAGCCTGCGTCTTTTTATTTCCTGCTGCAACAAGCTTAACTCACGGCCCATCTGCCCGGCAATGGAAGTGTTTTCCTCGGCCCTGCGGATAAGGTAAGGCAAGGCCGTGGCCACCTCGCCGTAAGGCAGGTACTTGGAGGCGTTATAGCCCGCGGCGGCCAGGTTATAGGTCAGGTTATCGCTCATGCCGTAGAGCTGCGAGAAGTGGATGCGATGGCGGTAGGGGCGGATGCTCTCCTCCTGTATGCGGCTGGCAAGGTAGCTCGTGCTCTGCTCGTTGTGCGTGGCCGCGCAAAGTTCCACCCGGTCCAGGTGCTCCAGGCAAATGTCGATGGCCTGGTTAAAGCTCTTGTCCGTGTCGGATTTACGGGTGAAAACAGGGCAGGGGTAGCCTTGCTGTTTGGCGCGCAGCTGCTCCTTCTCCAGGTAAGCGCCCCGCACGATTTTGATGCCCAGTATAACCGGCTCGCCCTCGAAGCGGCGCAGGCACGACTGCAGGTAGTCGATGCGGTCGGTGCGGTACATTTGCAGCGTGTTAAATACCACCGCCCACTCCTTATTGTAGCGGCGCATCATCTCCTCGGCCAGCTCGTCCATCGGGTTTTGCAGCCAGCTTTCCTCCGCATCCAGGTACACGGTAATGTCAGCCCCGGCAGCGGCACGGCAGATATCGTCCAGGCGCTGCTGCGTTCTGGCAAAGGCGGCCTGATCCTCCGGGGTTAACCCCTGCTTTAGGTGCAGTTTCCTAAAAATGTTGCTGGAGCCGATGCCCGTCAGTTTCACACTGATGAGGGAAAAGCTCCTTGTTTCGCGGCCTATGATGATGTTTTGCAGCACTTCATCCCTTACCATGTCGAAGCCGGCCTCCGTGCTTTGTGCCTCGGCAGCATAGTCGAGCACGGTTTGGATGCGGGCCGACGCCAGTTTCTGCACCACCTGCTGGGCCTCCTGCACGGTCTCGCCCCCGCAGAAGTGCTTGTAGATGGTGTTACGGATGAGCCCCTTCACCGGCAGCTTAAGTTTCAGGGCGAGCTGGGCTGCCGCACCGCCGGCCGCTACCAGGGCAGGTTTGCCCATCATGCCAAAGAGCCAATTGGCCAGCTTTATCTCTTTGTCGGTTTTGTTGCAGAACGTTACCTGCAGGTTGTTCGGGTCGAAAGTGCCCGCTAGTTTCGGGGAGGCTGTTGCGTTCTCCATATGTTGAAAAGTAAAATCGTGAGGCATCGGGTAAGCGCACCACCTACAAACGCGCAGGAAGGCACTGAACCGGGTGGAAAGGTCGTCAATAAAGCAGGGGAAAGGCATGAGTAGGGTCAGTGGCAGAAATGACTTGTGTCATTGCACAGGAACAGGGTATAGCGGGGCTGTGTGAACGGACCAGAAGTGATGTTTATCATTTTATGAATGAACGGGTTAGGGTAAGTTTGTGGAGACAACTTTACGAACGATGGATACCCTAGAGATAACAACCCCGGAGCTGATAAACCCGATGACCTATGCGCAGTTCAAGGCCCTGAGCGAGGCGCTGGTGGCTGAGAACAAAACCACCGGCCCGGAGCAGAGCGAGCAACGTATCGGCTTCACCAAACTAAACCAGCAGCGCCTGAAGCGCGTGGAAAAACAGTTTGTGCTGCAGCCTGCCCTGCAGGAGCTGCTGGCGCAAAACCAGCGCGCCTGGAAATGGCTGGTGCTGGTGGAGGCCTGGTGCGGCGACGGCGCCCAGACGCTGCCCGCCATTGCCGCGATCGCCGCGCAGGCACCGAACATAGAGCTGGTGGTGCTGCTCCGCGATGAGAACCCGGCCCTGATGGACACCTGCCTAACCAACGGTAGCCGCGCTATTCCGAAACTGATTTGCGTGGATGCCGAAACCGGCGAACGCCTCTTTACCTGGGGCCCGCGCCCAACGGCTATCCAGGCGCAGGTAAAGCAACTGAAGGCCGACAGGCCGGACATCCATCACGATGAACTGGTGCAGCAGGTACAGCTGTGGTATGCCAAAGACCGCAGCCAGGCGCTGCAGCAGGATATGGTGCAGTTGCTGCAGGAGGCGCTGCAGACACAGGGTGCCGAAGTATAAATCAGAAGTATAAATTAAAATAGGACGATAATGAGAACTATACTTATACTTGTAGCGGCCGCGGTGGGGCTGTTTTCCTGCTCGCAGGAGCACAAAGCCGGAGAGGCCGGCCACCACCACGGGCACGCGGTCCACACCGAGCTTGCCCTGAATGATGGGGAGCGCTGGCAGGCCGATGAGGCTACCAACGACAACATCGCCCAATTGCAACAGCTGATGGAGGAGCACCTGAGTCAGCCTGATGCCGACGAGCCGGAGGCGGTGCACGAACTGAGCCGTGCCATGCAGCTGGGTTTTCAGGAGGTGTTTGAAGAATGCCGCATGAAAGGCCCCGAGCACGACATGCTGCACGTATACCTGATGCCGATGCTCGAGGACGTGAAGGCGCTTGAGTCTGGCAAGGCGGAGGAGTCACTTGCCGCCCGCGACCGCCTGGCCGAGCAGCTGGAGGCGTATCAGACATACTTTAAATAATGCCCAAAACCGGAGAAATAGCTGAAGAAAGTATAAACCGTTGGCGGCTACCGCTGCTCTCGGCCCTGCTGGGCCTGGTCGTCATTGCCCTGCTGGGCCTGCTGCTGCGCGGGATGCTGGTGGCACCCGTAGTGGGCCTCAATTACAAGTACCTGCTGCACGCCCACTCGCACGCGGCGCTGCTTGGCTGGCTATACCCGGTGTTGTTTATTGCGCTGCTGCACGCTTACCTGCCCCCGGAGGTACGAAATAAGCAAGTATACTTCCGGCAGTTCTGGCTCTCGCAGGGGGCGGTGCTGGGCATGCTGCTGAGCTTCCCGGTGCAGGGTTATGCAGCAGTTTCCATCACCTTCTCCACGGCGCACATCCTGCTGAGTTACTGGTTTATACTTCGGTTTTGGATAGATGCCAAAGCACAAAGTATCAACGGTGGGATGCACCAACTGTCATTCCTCTTCATTAAAGCGGCGCTGTTTTTCCTGGCGCTTTCTTCGCTGGGGCCCTGGGCGATGGGACCGATTATGGCCTCCGGGCACAGCGGCACGGCGCTCTATTACAACGCCATCTACTTCTACCTGCATTTTCTCTACAACGGCTGGTTCACCTTCGCGGTGCTGGGGCTGCTGTTCTGGCTCTTGGAAAAGTATAACATCGGCTTTAGCCAAAAGTATGGCCTGCTGTTTTTCCGGCTGATGTTCTGGGCTTGTCTGCCGGCCTACCTGCTGTCGGTGCTGTGGGTAAAGCCTGGTGCGGTGGTATACTTTGTAGGCGGACTGGCGGCGCTGGTGCAGCTGCTGGCGCTTGGGGTGCTGCTCGGGTTGCTGTGGCCGTTGCGTGCACGAATTTATACTTTGTTTAGTGGCTGGGGGAGAGCACTATTTATACTTGCGGGCACGGCCTTTATACTTAAAATCCTGATGCAGCTCTCCACGGCTTTCCCATACATGGCCGATTTGGCTTATAACCTGCGCTTCTTTATCATCGGCTACCTGCACCTGGTGCTCATTGGGTTTGTGAGCCTTTTTATGATTGCCTGGCTGGCGCAGCAGGGTTGGGTTAGCTTTAGCCGAAGTATAGGCCGGTGGGGGATGGGCCTGTTTATACTTGCCTTTATCGGTACCGAGGTACTGCTTTTCGGACAGGGTTTATACTTGTGGTTGGCTTTGGGCGCTATTCCAAAGTATAACGAGCTGCTTTTCGGGGTAAGTGTCCTGTTGCCGCTTGGCGCCCTGCTGTTTTTTGGCTCTCAGCTAAAGTATAAACCGCCTCATACGTTGCAGCCAAGCAAGCACCCCGGCAGTTACGCCTCGGCTGCGAAAAACTAGCCTTACAGAATCATCCTGCCGCTGCTCTGCTTATAGTGGGCAATCTTGGAGGCAAACATATCTGCCATTTTCTCGGCCCGCCACTTGGCTTCAGCCGCTTTCTCGCCAGTGAAAAGCTCATCCACCGTGGTGAAAAACAGCAGGAGCCACCGCTCAAAATGCTCAGCGCCTACAGGCAGTGTAATATGCTTGGCGCCCGGCCGGCCCTGATAGGTATACTCCTCCAGCAAAACGGTTTGCCAGAAGCGGTACATGATGTCCAGGTGCCGTTCCCAGCGGTCCTGTATGCGCTCGTCAAACACCGGCCCCAGCAGCTTATCGGCCCGCACACGGGTATAAAACGTGTCTACCAGCAGCTTGATATCGTCGAGGGTCAGGATGTCTTTTTTCTCTGTCATGGTGTAGGAATAGTATGTCCGAATCAGGATTTATAGGATGTTTGGATGAGCAGGATTTTCTCTGCTACGATTGGCAAACCACCCCTTCCCCTCCTTAACCAAGGAGGGGAGTTTTAAAGTCTCCCTTTGAAGGGGGCAGGGGGATGATGACGATAGCTACTAAAGAATTCTGTTCAATTTTCTAATCCCGTAAATCCTGACCCGGACAAGTAATCATTCAAATCTAGTTAATCTTTCCAATCACTGGTCCTTAGCTACAACCCAGGCTGTTGCCGCAGTTCAGGCATTTGTAGCAGGTCCCGGAGCGGATGGTGATGTGGCCGCAGACGTTGCAGTGCGGGGCGTCGCCCATCATGCTGGCCAGTACCTGCTGCGTTTGCTCCATCAGCACGGTGCGGCTCTGGGAAACTACTTTGTAGCTCTTGCCATTGCTGGCCGGGGCCACCGCAGCATCCGCCGCTTTTGGCTCCGGAACCCGTGCCGCAGGCGGCGCGTCGCTGCTCTTATCCTCGGGCGCTACTTGTGGAACATGCACCAGGTCGGTTCGGTTCAGGTACTCGTAGGCCAGCAGGCGGAACACGTAGTCAAACACTGAAGTGGCTGACTTGATGTTCGGGTGCTCTACGCGGCCGGCCGGCTCGAAGCGGGTGAAGGTGAAGCGGTTCACGAATTCCTCCAGCGGCACGCCATACTGCAGCCCCAGCGACACCGAAATGGCAAAGCAGTTGAGCATCGACCGGAACGAAGCGCCCTCTTTGTACATATCGATAAAAAGCTCACCCAGAGAGCCGTCCGGGTACTCGCCGGTTCTTACGTACACGGTGTTCCCGTCAATTTTTGCCTTCTGCGTAAAGCCCCTGCGTTTATCAGGCATTTTGCGGCGCTCCACCATGCGCACCAGCTGCTGGCGGAAGCCCTCGCTGGCCGAGTCGGCCAGTATACTTTGGGCCGCCTTCAGAATCTGCTCTGCGTTATACTTTTCTTCCGGCGTAGCAGTTTGCGGCACCTCTGCCGGCTCGTCTTTCTCCTCCTGTGTAGCGCTTTTAGAAGTCAGCGGCTGGGAGAGCTTGCTGCCGTCGCGGTAAATGGAGCAGGCCTTCAGCCCCAGCTCCCACGACAGTTCGTAGCAGCGTGCCACCTCGTCTACATTCGTTTCGTTGGGCAGGTTGATGGTTTTGGAAATGGCCCCGGAGATAAACGGCTGCACGGCTGCCATCATGTAAATGTGCCCCTCGGCTTTGATAAAGCGGGTGCCTTTGCTGCCGCAGCGGTTGGCGCAGTCGAACACCGGATAATGCTCCGGTTTTAAGTAAGGCGCGCCTTCTACGGTCATGGTGCCACACACGAAGGTATTGGCCTCCTCTATCTGGCGCACGGTGAAGCCCAACGCCTGTAACAGGTTAAAATCGGGGCTGTTATACTTTGCCGGGGTGTAGCCCAGGCGCTGCAGGCAGGCCTCACCCAAGGTATACACGCTGAACAGCGAGCTTACGTCGTAGGCCGTAGGCAGCGCTGCCTCCAGTTGCGCGATTTCCTCAGGCAGGAAGCCTTTCTGCTGCAGCGTTTCGGGGTTGATATAAGGTGCGCCGGTAAAGGAACCGTGGCCCTTGGCATAATTCACGATCGCCTTCACCTCCTCTGGTGTATACCCCAGCTTTTGCAGGGCCACCGGGATGGATTGGTTGATGATCTTGAAATACCCGCCCCCGGAGAGCTTTTTATACTTTACGAGCGCATAATCCGGCTCTACGCCCGTCGTGTCGCAGTCCATCAGAAGGCCGATGGTGCCGGTGGGGGCAATGACGGTAGCCTGTGCGTTGCGGAAGCCATACTTCTGGCCTTGCGTCAGCGCGGTGTCCCAGGCTCTCTGGGCGGCTTTCAGCAGTGCCTGCGGACAAAGCTCTTGGTCCAGCCCCACCGGTTTTATACTTAGCCCCTCATACTTGTCTGCCTGGTTGTAGGCCGCGTGGCGGTGGTTGCGGATCACGCGCAGCATACTTTCCCTGTTGGGCTCATACTTGGCGAACGCCCCCAGCGAAGCCGCCATCTCGGCGGAGGTTTGGTAGGCCACGCCCGTCATCAGAGAAGTGATGCCGGCGGCCATGGCGCGGGCGGCGTCGCTGTCGTAGGGCAGGCCCTGCACCATCAGCAGCGCACCCAGGTTGGCATAACCCAGCCCAATAGTACGGTAATCGTAAGAGCGTTGCGCCACAATCTCGGAGGGGAACTGCGCCATGAGCACTGAAATCTCCAGCACCACCGTCCAGAGGCGGCAGGCGTGGGCAAAGGCGTTAATATCGAACTCCTGCTTTTCGGCATCGAAAAAGCGCATCAGGTTGAGTGAGGCCAGGTTGCAGGCGGTGTTATCGAGGAACATGTACTCCGAGCAGGGGTTGGAGGCGCGGATGGGCCCTTCGGCCGGGGAGGTATGCCACTCGTTAATCGTCGTGTCGAACTGCACGCCGGGGTCGGCGCAGGCCCAGGCGGCCTCGGCCACCTGCTGCCACAGCTTGCGGGCAGGTATACTTTTGAGGATGCTGCCGTTGGTGCGGGCGGTCAGGTGCCAGTCCTCGTTCTGGTGCAGCGCTTTAAAGAAGCTGTTGGGCACGCGCACCGAGTTATTGGAGTTCTGGCCCGAAACGGTGGCGTAGGCCTCGCCTTCGTAGTCAGCAGGGTAGCCGCCGGCAATCAGCGCCGCCACTTTCTTTTCCTCGTCTTTTTTCCAGTTGATGAACTCCTCAATCTCCGGGTGGTCCAGGTCGAGGCACACCATTTTAGCCGCCCGGCGCGTGGTGCCGCCCGACTTGATGGCCCCGGCCGCGCGGTCGCTCACCTTCAAAAACGACATGAGCCCGGAGGAACTGCCCCCGCCCGAAAGCGGCTCGTTTTTGCCCCGGATGCTGGAAAAGTTGGTGCCCACGCCCGAGCCATACTTAAAGATGCGCGCCTCCTGCACCAGCAGGTCCATGATGCCGCCTTTCTGAGCCAGGTCGTCCTCCACCGAAAGTATAAAACAGGCGTGCGGCTGCGGGTGCTCAAATGCCGAGTCCGACTCGCGCATGTTGCCCGTGCCGGGATCTATATAATAGTGTCCCTGCGCTTTTCCTTTTATCCCATAGGACTCGTGCAGGCCGGTGTTAAACCACTGTGGCGAGTTGGGCGCTGCGTACTGGCCCAGCAGCATGTACGCCAGCTCATCATAAAATACCCCGGCATCGGCGTCGGATTTAAAGTAGCCATACTTCAGGCCCCATTGCTGCCAGCAGTTTACCAGCCGGTGCACCACCTGCCTCACCGATTTTTCGGAGCCGGTGCTGCCATCGGGTTGCGGTACACCTGCCTTACGCAGGTATTTCTGGGCCAGGATGTCGGTGGCAATCTGCGACCATTGCTCCGGCACCTCCACGTCGTTGAGCTCAGCCACCACATCGCCTGAGGGGTTGCGGATGGTGGAGGAACGCAGTTCGTAGCGGAACATCTCGTAAGGGGACTGCTGCGGCCTGGTAAAAAGCCTTTTAAACGTGAGCGCGCTGGCCCGGGGGGAAGTTTTTTTTTCCATAAAGAGGGGGTATTTGAATGGATGATGTCAGAAGTGACTGAAGTATCCAAAGGTGCTATATAGTGGGGGCAATAGAAATGACAAAGATCATTTTAATAGAAGACTTTATACTCTTTTTTTGTGGCATCGAACATATACATTTGTAACAGTAAAAAAAGTAAGACTTTTAATCTTAACGAAATGACAAGTACACAAGAAATTGAGAAACTGGATGTTACCGTCCTGGAGCCCCGCATGAAGCACCCCACTATCTTCCAGTGGTTCGACAACCTGAAAGGCGGCGAAGCTTTTGTTATTCACAACGACCACGACCCCAAACCGCTGTATTACCAGCTGCTGGGCGAGCGCGGCAACGTGTTTAAGTGGGAGTACCTGGAGCAGGGCCCGGAAATATGGGAAGTGCGCATCTCCAAGCTGACCCCGGAGGAAGGGGAGACCGTAGGCGAGCTGGTGGCAAAAGACTACCGCAAGGCACAGGTGTTTAAAAAGTATGGCATCGACTTCTGCTGCGGCGGTAAAAAATCGGTGAAGCAGGTGTGCGCCGAGAAAGGTATCAGCCAAGACGAACTGGAAGCCGAGCTGATCGCTCTGGACGAGGCCGAGAAGGCACGCGAGGTTGAATACAACAAGTGGGACCTGGGCTTTCTGGCCGACTACATCGTGAACACGCACCATAAGTATCTGCAGGAGGCGATTCCGGCCCTGTATGAGTATACCACCAAGATAGCCCGTGTACACGGCAGCCGCCACCCAGAGCTGCTGGAAGTAGTGAAGCATTACACCAACGTGGCCAACGAACTGGAGGCGCACATGCCGAAAGAGGAGCGCGTGCTGTTCCCTTACATCAAGCAACTGGAAGAGGCCAAGAAGAGCGGTGTGAAACTGGAGCCGGCCGGCTTTGGCTCTATCCAGAACCCGATTAACATGATGGAGATGGAGCACGAGAGCGCCGGCGGCGAGATGGAGCGCATCCGCGAGCTGACCAATAACTATACGTTGCCGGCCGATGCCTGCGCTACCTATACCGTGGCCTTCAAGAAGCTGAAGGAGTTTGAGGATGATCTTTTCCGCCACATCCACCTCGAGAACAACATCCTGTTCCCGAAAGCGATTGAGATGGAGAAGGAAGTGCTGAAGTAAATAATCTGAATCAGGATTTACAGGATGTAAGGATAAACAGGATGCAGTTCCTGGACCAACCACCCCTACCCCTCCTTAACCAAGGAGGGGAGCTATAAAGTCCCCCTTTGAAGGGGGTAGGGGGATGACAACAATAGCTGATAAAGAATCCTGCCAATCTTAAAGTCCTGTAAATCCTGTTTTTAATGTACCACGATCATGAAAAAGACCATCGCACCGCAGAAGAGAGACAAGAGCCTGGTTCCGCTTTCCAGAGAGCACCACTTTGGGTTGCTGTTTTGCTGGAAGCTGCGCCAGGGGCTCAAGAACGGAACTGATTTGGAGGTGATGCGCGCCTACGTGCGTTATTTCTGGGATAATATTCTGAAGGAGCACTGCCAGGAGGAGGAATGGCTGCTGGAGCGGGTGCTGCCAAACGACGACACACAGCGGGCAAGGCTGCATGAGGAACACAAGCTGCTTGAGGCGCTGGTGGAACTGGTGGAGGAAGGCAGCCGCATGAACAAAGACCTGTTCAGGGTGCTGGAGCAGGACCTGAACGACCACATCCGCTGGGAGGAGCGTGAGCTGTTTCCGTACCTGCAGGCGGCGGCGAACTCCGACGATTTGGAGCTGGCCGGGCAACTGCTGGCACACAAGCACGACCCGCGCACCGACACGTTCACGCCGGAGTTCTGGGTAGCCAAACCTACAAAAGAGTAACCATGCACATAGCAGCCAACACCAAAATATCAGCCCTGATAAAGGAGAACCCCGCTGCCATCGAGGCCATTGCCAGCATCAACAAGCACTTTGAGAAGCTGCGCAACCCGCTGCTGCGCAAGGTGCTGGCCTCCAGGGTAACCATTGCCGACGCCGCCCGCATTGGCGGCTGCGAGGTGGAACGGTTCTATGAGCAACTGGCCCCGCTTGGCTTTACCGTAACCGCTGAAAACAGCACCGAAAGCATGGAAGATCCGGTTTATACTTCCGCCCCGGAATTGTCAGCTTTTTTAAGGAGTCTGCCGGCCGAACGCCTGCACCGGCTGGATGTATGCGAGGATATCGCCACCGGCAACGATCCCTTCCGGAAGATAATGGCTGCCGTGGATAAGGTAGACGAAGGCAGCGCCTTGCTCCTCATCAACACGTTTGAGCCTACCCCGCTGATCGCCATACTTAAAAAGAAAGGCTACAGCTACTTTACCGAGGAAAAGTCGCCGGACCTGGTGCATACCTACTTCTGGCGGAGCGGGACGGCGGGGCCTCAGGCAGAGGAAAGTATAAAACCCGCTGAAAACAACTTTGAAGAGACCCTGGCCCGCTTTGCCGGCAAGGTAAAACGCATAGACGTGCGCCACCTGGAGATGCCGCAGCCCATGGTGACCATACTTGGCGAGCTGGAAACCTTGCCGGCAGGAGAGGCACTGTACGTGGTGCACAAGCGTGTGCCGCAGTTCCTGCTGCCACAATTAGGCGAGCGTGGCTTTAGAGTAGCCATAAACGAAGCGGGTCCGAACGAAGTATACCTACTTATTTATAGAGCCGAAAAGTGATGTATAGGTTTTCCACTGTTTCGGAAAGTCCTTTGTCTAAAGCTCTTTTGTCAACTCTAATAAAGAAACCATGAGCGCTGCCACTACATCCAACTCGCCGGGCAAATGGGTAGTGCTTCCGCACTACGCTTTTGCAGCCCTGGCTTTCATGGCCCTGGGCGTGCTGTTGCTTTTCTCTACCGATGCCTTCGGCGGCCACTACTTCCACCCCAAGCTGCTGACGCTGACGCACGTGGCGGCGCTGGGCTGGGCTACCATGGTCATCTTCGGGGCGCTGTACCAGTTGCTGCCCGTGGTGCTGGAGTGCAAGCTATACTCGGAGAAACTTGCTACGGCAGCCTTCGGCTTCCTGGGAGCAGGCACCATCCTGCTGGCCTGGAGTTTCTGGCATTTTGAGCTGGGCTGGCCCATGCACGTGGCGGCCTGCAGCCTGGTTATCGCTTTTATACTTTTCAACATAAACGTGGCGCAAACGGCCCGCAAAGCTCCTAAATGGACGATAGAGTCTGACTTTATCGTGACCTCGGCCATCTGGCTGCTGGTAACGGGGCTGGTGGGGCTTCTGATGGTGGTCAACTTCACGATGCCTTTTCTGCCGGTGGAGCACACGCATTACCTGAAGCTGCATGCCCACATCGGCATGGCGGGCTGGTTTCTGCTGCTCATCATTGGCGTTGGGGCTAAACTGATACCAATGTTCCTGCTGGCGCACCACGAGGATACCAAAAAACTGAACTGGTCCTACAACCTGATAAACGCGGGCCTGGTGCTGTTTACACTCGATCACCTGCTGTTCCAGACGGCGCTGCTGCCCGTGTATGCAGCCTTGGTAGTAGCGGGGGTGATGTGCTTCCTGCTATACTTGCGCGAGGCTGCCAAAACGCGCCAGCGCCAGGACATCGACCTGGGCATGAAGCAGACTTTCGTGGCGCTGGCCCTGCTGCTGTTGCCGCTTCTGCTGGTGCTGGTGGTGAGCAGTCAACTGGCCTTGCCGCAAAGCCTGCTGTCTTCAGTCTATTTGGTATATGGCATCTCGGTTTTCTTCGGGTTTATCTCAGCGCTCATACTAGGGCAAACCTTTAAAACACTGCCTTTTATCGTATGGATGCATGCTTACGAGGATTATGTGGGCCGCTTTAAAACGCCTATGCCGAAGGATATGTACAGCCATACGCTGCTGCGTTGGCAAAACATCAGCTACCTGCTCGGGTTTATACTTTTAGTGGCCGGGGTGCTGCTGCGCCAGCAGCAGGTTATACTTGGCGGGGCCATCGGGTTTACCCTTACTTCACTGCTGTACACGGCCAACGTGTTCCAAATGCTGTTGCACAAAGCGCACAACCTTAAACCTTTTACCTATGGAAACGCAAAATCTGCCTGAGGACTTCGGCCAGGAGGTGTACGAGACCCTCAAGTATATCATCGACCCGGAAGTGGGCATCAACATCGTGGACCTGGGGCTGGTGTACCAGGTGAGCCTGAGCGAAGAGGGAGAACTGGTGGTGGACATGACCCTGACCACGCCGGGCTGCCCGATGAGCGGCACCATCCGAACGGCGGCCGAGCAGATTCTGCTCAAGCGGTTTCCAAGCCTCAACGTAAAAATAAACCTGGTGTGGTCGCCGCCCTGGAGTATGGACATGATTACCGAAGAGGGCATGCGGCAGCTGGAGCGGAAGGCGTAACTTGCCGCCGTGTTAGTGTTAGACGAATAGATTTATAAACATGCTACTATCCAAAACAGCAGAATATGCCCTGCGCGCTATTGTGTACGTTGCCCTGAACGACGCACAGGGGCTGAAAGTGGGGATGAAAGACATTGCCAAGGAACTGGAGTTGCCCATGCACTTTATAGGCAAGATACTGCAGGACCTGGTGCGCAAAGGGGTCATCGCCTCCATCAAAGGACCCGGCGGAGGCTTTTTTCTGCACCGGCCGGCCAGTGAGATAAGCATCCTGGAAGTGGTGCAAACCATTGACGGGCTGGAGTCTTTCCGCAAGTGCGGCATGGGCATGAAACAGTGCTCCGACACCCACCCCTGTCCGCTACACGACGACATTAAAGCCTATCGCAGCCAGGTGCTCAAAACCTTCAGCACCAAAACCATACAGACGCTGGTGGATGGCGTGAACTCCGGCAATTACTTTATCACCAATGTGCATGAGGCTGAGCCACAGGGTTAAAGTATAAAACAGCAGTGCAAAACCAAGAGTACAGGTGTCAGCTTTCCTGGCTTCTGTAATTCGTTTTCCGCTAATTAATCCTGTATTCCGCTGAATCCTTAAATCTCAAAATCCATTACCGAATCATGCTAACACAAACCGAGAGCGCGTTTCTGCAGAAACTGAACGCCATGAATCCTGTTGCCCTGCCTGAGCCCAAAGAGACCGGGCTGCTGGCTGCCGTAGAAGAGATACGCGAGCTGAAGCGCCGGAAGAACGCTGTTGTCCTGTCGCACTTTTATATGCCCGCCGAGCTGCAGGTGAAGCACCAGGAGGGCGGCATCGCCGATTTTGTGGGCGACTCGCTGGGCCTGAGCGTGGCGGCCAAAAACGTGGAGGCCGATTACATCATCTTCTGCGGCGTGAAGTTCATGGCCGAGACCGCCAAAATCCTGAACCCGGCCAAACAGGTGCTGCTGCCCAGCTTTGAGGCCGGCTGCTCGCTGGCCGAAAGTATAACCGGTGCCGATGTGCGCCGGCTAAAGGCGCAGCATCCGGGCGTGCCGGTAGTGGCCTACATCAACACCTACGCCGAAACCAAGGCCGAGTCCGACATCTGCTGCACCTCGCGCAACGCCATGGACATTGCCCGCTCACTGGGCGGCGACAAGCTCATCTTTTTGCCCGATTTATACATGGGCCGCAACCTGCAAACAAAGATAAAGGCCGAAACAGGCAAGGAGCTTATACTTTGGGAAGGCCGCTGCGAGGTGCACGAGCAGTTCACGCCGCAGCGCATCAACGGCCTGAAATTGATGTACCCCGAAGCGCAGGTGCTGGTGCACTGGGAGGTGCCGGATAACACAGTTTCCGATGCCTTGACAGGCGCCGGCGGCGTGGTGGGCAGTACCTCCGATATTATCCGCTTTGTGGGTGAGAGCCAGAGCCGCCAGTTTATACTTGGCTCGGAGTGCGACTTGGGCGCCACGCTGCGCGGCATGTACCCCGAGAAGGAGTTTATCGTGCCCTGCATTAAGTGCCCGCACATGAAGCAAATCAGCATACAGAACACCCTGGAGGCTTTGAGAGCAATTGGTACGGCACAGGAAGCAATGTTCGAGGTGAGGCTGGAGGCGGAAATCATGAAACGCGCGCTGGCCCCGATCGAGCGCATGCTGGCCTTCTCCTGATGAAGCTATCCTTTGATTATGTGGTGCTGGGCAGCGGTGTGGCCGGCTTAACCTTTGCCCTGGAGGCGGCGGCGCATGGCCGGGTGGCAGTGGGGTGCAAGGCGGCTCTCTCCGAAACGAACACTTTGTTTGCCCAGGGCGGCATTGCGGCCGTGCTCGGCGTGGCAGACTCCTTTGAGCAGCACGTGCAGGATACGCTGCTTGCCGGCGCCGGCCTGTGCGACGAGGTTGCCGTGCGTTTTATGGTGGAGCGGGCGCCGGAAAGTACAAACTGGCTGCAGGAGCGGGGTGTTGCCTTTGATACAGATAGAGAGAAAAGTATAGCCCTGGGTTTGGAGGGCGGCCACAGCCGGCACCGCATTGTGCACGTGAAGGACCACACCGGCCTGAGCCTGCAGCAGGTGCTGGGGAAGGCGGCGCGGCAGCACACCAACATCACCATTCTGGAGCACCACATGGCCCTGGAGCTACTGCTGCAACAAGGTGCCTGCCAGGGCGTGCAGCTGCTGGACCTGAAGACCGGAGAAAGCAAAGCTATACTTGCCAAAGCCGTAGTGCTGGCCACGGGCGGCTCGGGACAGGTATACCAGCACACCACCAACCCCAGAATAGCCACCGGCGACGGACTGGCCATGGCCTACCGCGCAGGAGCCCGGGTCAGCAATATGGAATTCTTCCAGTTTCATCCTACGGCGCTCTACAACCCGGCTTGCGAAGATACTTTCCTGATAAGCGAGGCTTTGCGCGGGGCAGGAGCCGAACTGGTTTTACCGGACGGCGCCCGTTTTATGCACCATTACCACCCGCAAGGCTCCCTGGCCCCGCGTGACGTGGTAGCCCGCGCCGTTTACCACGAGATGCAGCAACACCACTCGCCCTGTTTATACTTAGACGCACGCCATCTGCCGGAGGGGCATTTGCAGCAGTACTTTCCGCTCATCTACAACAAGTGTAAAAGTATAGGCATCGATGCCGCTGTTGATTTTATTCCCGTAGTGCCGGCGGCGCATTACCAGTGCGGCGGCGTGGCGACAGACCTGCAGGGGCAAACCTCTGTGCCAGGCCTGTACGCGGTGGGCGAGGTGGCCTGTACCGGCGTGCATGGGGCTAACCGGCTGGCCAGCAACTCGCTGCTGGAGGGGGTGGTGTTCGGGAAAGCCGCGGCGGCGCATGCTGTAGCTCAAAAGTACGAACTCCCGGAAAGTATGGAAGTGCCGGCGTTTACCGCAGGTACAGAATCAGCTGACGTGTCAGGTTTAAAGGCAGCGTTACGGCAACTGATGTGGGAGAAGGTAGGCATCGAGCGAACCCATGGCGGGCTGCTGCAGGCACAGGAGCAGGTGCGGTTGCTGGGGCTGCAGTTACAAAAGCATGAGCCTGCCTTGTCGGGGGAAGTATGGGAACTGCGGAACCTGCTAACGGTAGCCGCTCTCACAATAGAAGCCTGCCTGGCCAGGAAGGAAAGTGTGGGCGGGCACTTCCTGTTGCAGGAGGCTGAACTGGTTTAGTAAGGAGCCGTGCTTCAAAAAATACTTTGTTAGAAAAGCAATATGCCGTGGTTGCACTGCTTTTCCCGCCTGATTGCAGATTGTATAGCTTCGGGGCTATGAGGTTAGGAATTAATTGAAACATTGCTGTATATTAGCAGCGGCTACATTGGCTGTAGCCTCAGATAATTCCTAATTATAAGCCCGATGAAGTATACTTTTGTAAGAGTATTATGTGTGCTGGTGGCCGTAGTCATGATGTCTTCATGCCACATATCCCGCAAAAAGACAGACAAAAACGGAAAAGTAGTGGTGGTGAGCAAGAGCAAAACCGCTACCCGTAAGGACAATGGCCTGCACAAGGGATGGTACAAGAACCCGAACAACCCGCATCACCCGCGGACCACAAACCCTGGGCACACCAAGCACAAGAGCAAAGGCGGCGGCAACACCACCGTGGTAGTGGTGAAAAGCCACAACGCCACCAGTGCCGGGCATAAAGGCGGCAGCAAGGCCCAGCCTGGTAAGGGAAACTCTGGCAAGGGCAACGCTGGTAAAGGCCATTCCGGAAAAGGCAAGGGAAAGAACTAGATCAACAGGGTAACCCTGGCGAAGGGAGTCGTAATCAGAGATATAGAGCTGATTGCGGCTCCCTTTTTGTGTTTGCGGCCATACGCTTTCATGGTATTTTACGTTTAACAGATAGGTTATTTATCCTGCTGGCTTATGGTTAGAATACTGGCATTGGCGCTGCTGCTGTTGGCGGGCAGCGTTTCTTATGGCGCTCCGGCACAGGCTGAGGCAGATGGGCCCAAGCTGCTGAGCGGCCTTTTTAAAAAGGGTGGCAAAAAAACTTTTAAGAAAAACAAGAAGCACAAAAAGTACTACCACGTAGCCGCTAAGAAGCAGCGGAAGGCTAAATTTAACAGCCACCGTAGCATGGTGCCCTAAAGTATACCTTTGCCGCACGCCCAACCGTATAAGCCGTATGGTAACACCAAACACACACTACACCCGCACGCCCCACTCCGAGAAACTGAAGTGGGTAGACCACATCACGTACCTGATGGACAACCAGTTCCGGCTGCCGGGCACTAACTTCCGCTTTGGCCTGGACCCGCTTCTGGGTCTGGTACCCTTTGTGGGCGACCTCGCTTCTTTCGGAGTATCGGCTGCGCTGGTAATGACGATGGCGCGCCACGGGGCCAGCGGCAAACTGATTGTGCTGATGATGATCAACATCGCCCTAGATGTGGTGCTGGGCAGCATTCCGCTTATTGGCAACATCTTCGACTTCGCCTTTAAGGCCAACGAGCGCAACGTGCGCCTGCTGCGCCGCCACTACGAGGAGGGCAGGTACCAGGGCAGCGGCAAAGGCATTATTGTGGGCGTGTTGATAGGACTGGTGCTGCTACTGGTGCTGCTGGTATGGGTGCTGTGGCAGATTGCTGAATGGCTCTGGAACGTGGCTGCCTCATACTTTTAGGCGGCCCATCCGCTGCGCCAGGTCGCGGGCTTTGAGGGCGCTTTCCTGCTTGTCCTTTATCTCCAGCATAAGGTCCATGTCCAAACCCTCAGTTTCTGCCAGGAAATCGTGGAAAAGCTGCTCTTCTATACTTTGCACGTGCTTGCCGCGCCGCTCGTTAGGGGCCTGTGAGCTATAGTCCATCATCAGGATGCCGTCTTTGTCAGGTTGCCAGGTGGCGGCGGCCATCTCTACGGCCTCGCGCATGGGTTCGCCGTTGTTCACGCACTCGTGGTGCAGGTTATCGAAGATAACGGGCATGCCGGTAAGCTCGTGCAGCTGCAGGCAGTCCTGTAACGTATAGGTGCGGTCGTCGTTCTCCACGCAGAGGCGGGCCTTTACAGCCTCGGGCAGCTGGGTGTGGTATACTTCGGCAAAGCGCTGGATAGCGGCGGGCTTGTCGCCATAGGCGCCACCGCCGTGTATCTGCAGCTTGGCGCTGGTGTCCAGCTCCATCAAATCCAGTATACTTCCCTGGTACACCAATTCGGCAATGCTGTTGCGCACCGTCTGCTCGTTGGGCGAGTTGAGCACCACAAACTGGTCGGGGTGCATGGAGATGCGCATGTTATTGTTTTTGATGTAGCTGCCCAATCGCCGGAACGTCATTTTAAAATGCTCCTGCCAGTTGTATTGGTTTACCTCATGCGAAGCGAAAGGCACCAGCCCCGAGGTGAGGCGGAAGAAAAGCAGGCCGTGCTGCACGTTATACTCCAGGATGCGGCGCAAACAGGCCAGGTTCTGCTCCACGGTGGCAATGAGTCGCTCTTCTGAGTAAGAGGCGAGCCGGAAGGTGCGGGAGGAACTGCAGTCGAGGGCCTCGTTGATACAGGGGTATCCGATTTTCATAGGTTCAGGGAAAAGTATACTCTCAACCTACGAGGCGGCGGATTGTTTGGCTGCTTTACTGGTAGCCGGTGTTGTCCTTGAAGAAGCGGTTATAGTTCTGTTTGGCCTCCTCCTGTTCCTGCAGCAGTCGTTCTACCTCCTGCCGCTGGCGCTTTTCTTCCTCCTTGGTTAAGTATTTGCGGAGCTTTCGCCGTTGCTTGCCTTCTTTGGAGAAGTAGGAAACCGGATTAAAAACCAGGGTTGGCGGACGAGCCGGAACCGGGGGCGGCGGTTTGATGGCGGGTTTTAGCTGCTCTTCCGGGCGCTTGACCAGTAGCGGGGCCGTACTGACCTCCACCTCCCGGATTTGCTGTACCTCCTCCTGCAGCACAAAGAGCAGCTGCTGCGTGGTGCCCAGCTCCGGCTTTACCTGGTACACCACAGGCCGGAAGCCAACTGCCCGGACAAGTATAGAATCGTTGGGTTTTACCAGCAGGGTGAAGCGGCCGGCCTCGTCGGTTAAGGTGCCTGTGCTGGTGCTAAGCCTGATGACGCCTGCCCCGGCCAACGGCGTTTTCTTATCGGGGCGCAGCACGGTGCCGCTCACTTTTAACTGCTGCGCGTGGGCCGGCAAAGTATAAATAGCGAGCAGCAGGAGTCCTAAAACACACAGGCGTTGGAGTTGGGACATGGGCGGCTTGTTTTCATAGGTGCTTTTATACTTACGGATATATAGCGCAAATATTATATGATGAAGTATAAATATTTAACGGAAGGGTTATACTTCAGGCGCCAGTTTATACTTTGATCTGTAGTATAAGTATAGCGCAGCCGCTTTCCCATCTGGGAAGATGTGGTCGTAGTTGGGGTACTTTACTCGTAGCCGGTATTATCCTTAAAGAAGCGGTTGTAGTCGTTCTGCTCTTTTCGTTTTTGCTCCGCCGCCTGTTTGTCCAGGTACTCCTGCAGCGCGCGCTTCTGCTTGCCCTCACTGGAGAAGATATCGTACAAAAGGCTCATGGGGCTGAGGATGGTAGGCGGTGCGGCAGGCGCAGGAGGCGGTGGCTCCAGGCCCGGAATAAAGTTAGGATTTTTGGTCTGGCTGGTTTGCTCGCGCTTCATGTTGCGCAGGGCGCGGTCTATCATTTCCTGCGAGGGGCGGCTGGTTACCTCCACTTCGCCCAGCATCACGCTATCTTCCTGCAGTACAATGTTCACGCGCAGCTCCGACACGGGCAGGGTCTTGGGCAAGTATAAAAGCGGCTTGTAACCTAGCGCCCGTATCATGAGCGTATCGGTTTGGGCCACATCAATCAGAAACTTGCCCTCCTCGTCCGATACCACCCCCATGTTGGTGTTTATCTTCACGATGGTAGCGCCCGGAATAGGCGTTTTTCGGTCGGGTTGCAGCACAGTACCACTTATCCGGATGCTCTTCTGGGCCACGGCAGGCAGGCTACAGAGCAGTAGCAAGAGCGTCAAGAGGTAAAACAGCGAGTGTCTGTGCATGAGGTTCGGGTATGGCTGCGGCGTTAATACGTTGCCGTAGAAAGCTAAAACTGTGCCGGCCAGCAGTATAACGGGCCAAGCCAGGTAAAATTACAAAGAAATCAGGAGAAGGGCTAAAAAAGACGCAGCCCGCTGCACAGGGCAACAGGCTGCGGTAAATTATACTTGGATGGCTGGTTATTGCTGGTCGGTTTTGTTGCCGCTGCCTGACTGGTTGTTGCCATTGCCGGCCGGGTTGCCGCTGCTGGTGTTGCCGTCGCTGTTGCCGCTGTTGTTGTTGCTGGCCGGGGTTGGCGCGCTGCTGGCAGGGGCTGGCTGGCTACCGGAAGCCTTGCTGCCCACCAGGCTGTTCGGGTTGTGTTCCTTGGCCAGATCCTCCAGCGAACGGCTGGCAGAGTAGTACACGGTCACCATCTGTGTGGCAATATTGCCTCCTTCCAGGTTTCTGCGGGCTTCCTCTGGCAGCGTAGCGGTGTTGAACGGATAATACTGGCTCGTGTTTTTAATTGAGCCCGGCATGTGCGGCTCTCCTACGCCATAGCCCCGGATGTTGGCGGGGTTCACGTTCTCGTCGTGGTTGGCGTTGGTAACCTCAAAGGAGGTGCCCTTTGTATCCTCTCCGCAGGAGGTGGTAAGCAGAAGTATGGCTGCAGCGGCTACCGGAAAAAATATCTTGTTCATAGTTGCGTTGGTTTTTGGTTCATCCTGCCTCTGCGGGCAGGCAAAAAGGGTGAAATTGGCTCAGGACTAAGTACGCTGGCTTTGGATTGAATGTTCGGGAAGCGACGCGCCGGTGGTGCCAGACACAAAAAAAGCGCCTGGGAACAGGCGCTTTTTCTATGGTTTTATACTTTCAGGTCAGGCTTTCTTCAGCTCAAACACGGTAATCTCCGGTAAAAAGCCTACGCGGCCCGGATACCCGATAAAGCCCAGGCCGGTGTTCACGTACAGGTGCTGGCGCCCTTTTTTGTAAAGGCCGGCCCACTGCTCGTACACGTACTGCACCGGGCTCCACTTCAGGCCGGGTATGTTTACGCCAAACTGCATGCCGTGCGTGTGGCCCGAAAGCGTCAGGTCGATGTCGGTATACTTTTGGTTGATTTCCCCATCCCAGTGCGAAGGGTCGTGGGAGAGGAGCACCTTGAACGGGGCCTTTTCGGTACCCTTGTAAGCCTCGTGCAGGCGGCCATACTTTGGAAATCCGGCCCGGTTGCCCCAGTTCTCCACACCCAGCACGGCAATCTGCTCCCCGTCTTTCTCAATGATGCGGTTCTCGTTCATCAGCAGTTGCCAGCCCATCTGCCCGTGCGTATCAATCATCTTGCGGAGGTTCTCGGCCTTGGCGTCGGCGTGCGGCCACTCGCGCACGTAGTCGGCGTAGTCGTGGTTGCCCAGCACCGAGAAAACGCCCTCCCTGGCCCTGATTTCGCTGAGGGTAGGGATGTGCGGTTCAATCTCCGAGGCCAGGTTGTTTACCAAATCGCCGGTGAAGAACACCAGGTCAGCTTCCTGCTTGTTTATCAGGCGCACCGCCTCCTTCAGAGGCTCCGTAGAGGTAAAGCTGCCCGTGTGCAGGTCCGATATCTGCAGCATTTTGTACCCGTCGAACGCGGCGGGCAGGTTCGGAAAGCGCAGCGTGACACGCTTCACGCGGTAATCGTAGGCGCCCTTCACCATGCCATAGATAAAAGCCGAGAAAGGTATGGCAGCCACCAAAAGGCCCATCTGGTTGAGAAACCTATGGCGCGAGGGGTCATATGTGTCGTCCCCATTGGCCGTGTTAAACACAATCTTGCCCAGCCGCAGGGCATCGTCGGCTATCAGGAAAAGCACCACCACCAGCTTAGAGGCAAAAATGATGAACAGCGTGCTGGCCAGGTAGGTTCTGAACGCGTCCGGCGGCGTGCCACGGGTAGCGGAAGCAAGTATAAACGTACCGGCCGTAATGGCAAAAACAGCCCAGTGCAGCACATAAATGGCCTTTTGGACAGTGGGGTTAAGGTTTTCGGTTACGGTCTTGATAGCCTGAAAGACATAAAGGTCTATCAGGAAGAGGAGTAATAAAATGATTATAAAGGTCAACATACTTCGCATATCGGTATAAAACCGCCAGAGACAGGAATTGTTCCGGACCAGTGGCAGGTAAGCTTTAAAAGTATGAAAGTACAGAAAAGCAGGCAGGTTGAACTATTTCGGGTTGAAAGAGATTCCACTTGCATTCCTATACTATCAAATTTTGTACCGCAAGTGAAAGAAAACGAACTGACTGCCACGCTGCCATACCTGCAGCCGCTCAACATCAAAACCTGGGCCGAGGAAGACCGCCCCCGCGAGAAACTGCTGCTGAAAGGCAAAGCCGCCCTGAGCGACGCCGAGCTCATCGCTATCCTCATCGGTTCGGGCACGCCCAAGCTCACGGCCGTGGACGTGGCCAAGCTTATACTTGCTGCCGTGGGCAACGACCTGAACGAGCTGGCCCGCCTGAGCGTGAAGGATTTGATGAAGCACAAGGGTATCGGTGAAGCGAAGGCTATCACCATTGTGAGTGCTCTGGAGCTGGGCCGCCGCCGCAAAGAGGCTGCCGTTACGGCCAAAACCCGCATCACCTGCTCCACCGACATCTACAACTACATCAAGCCGCAGCTGCTCGACCTGCCGCACGAGGAGTTCTGGGTGATACTTTTAAACCGCGCCAACGTGGTGATGAAGAAGGAAAGCATCAGTATGGGTGGTGTGGCCGGCACGGTGGCAGACCCCAAAATCATCTTCAAAAAGGCCCTGGAGCAGTTGGCCAGTTCCATCATCCTGGTGCACAACCACCCCAGCGGCAACACCAAACCCAGCGCCGCCGACATCGCCCTCACCAAGAAAATGAAGGAAGCCGGCCAGTTCCTCGACCTCCCCATCCTCGACCACATCATCTTCACCGACAACGACTACTACAGCTTTGCTGATGAAGGAACGCTTTAGAGTTAGAGAGTTGGGGAGTTTAGGAGTTAGAGAGTTAAGTTATGAGTGAGAACAAGTTAAGTAACTTTGAGTTTGCAGAGGCATTTAAAAGACGTACAAAGGCTTTTGCATTGCGTGTAATAAAGCTGTGTCAGGCGTTGCCTTATAAACCAGAAACACAAGTAATTGGCAAGCAACTATTACGTTCTGCAACGGCTGTGGCAGCTAACTACCGCGCTGCCTGTAGAGCAAGGTCTGGTGCCGAGTTTGTAGCTAAAATCGGAGTAGTCCTGGAAGAGGCAGATGAGTCTTTGTTTTGGCTGGAAATATTGGAAGAGGCAGAGATTGTTGCTGGAACTCGGCTCGTTGATTTAAAGCGTGAAGCAGATGAGTTGACCGCCATTCTAACTAAAATAAGAAAATCAGCAGCAGTAAAAAAGCAACTCTCTAACTCCCAAACCCTCTAACTCTCTAACTCCACTTCAGTCTTCCGGCAAGATTTCCTGAACCCGTCCCACTTCCCCTGTCTCCAGGCGTACTTTGATGCCATGGGGGTGGGTGGGGGAGTTGGTGAGGATGTCCTGCACGTAGCCCTCGGTGAGTTCGCCGGTGCGCTGGTCCTGCTTCTGCACAATGTTTACGTGGGTGCCGGGTTTGATATTGGCGCGTTTTCTGCCGTCCATGGGGAGCAAGTATAAAGTATAAGTTGGCTGCAAGATACGCAGGAAATACCATAGGGGCTAGTGCTGCAGCTTGGTAACGATGTTGAGGTACTGCTCATCAAAACTCCAGCGGGAGGGGCTGGTCACGTCGAAGTCCGTTACCTCCACCTTCTCAATCTGGCGCAGGTCGGCAAGCAGCAGGGCGGGGTCTTTTACGTGCTTGCCGTTGATGGCCAGCGTTAGCTTCTGTTGCTGCGCAGGGATTTTGAAGGCTCTGTATACTTCCTCCAGGCGCACCAGCGGTAGCTGCTGCTTCAGGCTCATGATAATGGCACCGTCCGCGGCTTTCCGACCAAACCGCTCCACCGCCTCATTTCCTTTCAGCACGTTCAGGCTCTTTACGTCATTATCGTTCAGGATAAGGGCGCCTAGTATCGTTTCCTGGTTGTTTACCAAAACCAGCGGCTGCGGCTTTTCCTCCACCAGCAAGGCTGTTTTCTTGATGGGCTCGAACTGCTGCGCCTGCACCGCAAGGGCAGAAGCAAGGGCCAGGAGCCCCGTCAGGAAGTATTGTTTCATCGTTTAGTTTATCTTTTCCCGTACCCGGTCGGCGGACTCTTCCTGTAGCGGCTCCTGCTCCGTCTCGTTGGCGTGCTTCATATAAAGCAGTATGCCCGCCACACCCAGGATGTGCCCACCAAGTATAAAGTAGAGACCCAGGTAGTTCTCGGAGGGTTGCGTGAGTCGAAGTATAATTCCGACAATCGCCAGCAGTGCGGCAACCTTGTAAAGCATTTTCTCAACAGTCCTGTTTTGCATCTGATACTGGTTTTACTAAAACAAATGCCTTTTACGAGCCACCACGAGGCAGCAGGTAATGCGTCTTCATTATTAACCATCGGGGCGGCCAAAGCCTGATACGCGGCCGCGCGCCTTTTGGCTGGGAACTAGCAGGGATTTATCCTCCGTGCTGCGCCAGAACGATGGTAGTACAGGGTGAGTAGCAGAAAAAGGAGTAGTAGCGCTTTGTGCTTGTAAAGGTATAAATATAATTTATTAAAGTGCAATTACATCGCCAGGTTTCTATAAAAAAGTATGAAGCAAGCTATTGATGCTGAAAGGATTACTCCTGAATAAGGTTGCCCAGGTCCGAGATGTGCAGCATCCGCAGCATAGACGTTTTCTTGTGCTGATGCTCCTGCATGCGGACCAGGATATCGTGCAGCAGTTCGATGGCCTGTATGATATGCGGCCCCTTGTTAAGCATCACACAGTCGGCGCGCTGCGACATGGCCGCATCCGTGATCTCGGCCCGCGACGGCCGCCCTTTCTTGGCCAGTGTCTCGAGTACCTGGGTAGCCCACACTACCGGCATGTGCGCCGCCTCGCTGAGCCACAGGATTTCCTCCTGCGCCTCGGCCAGCCGCTGCCAGCCGCACTCCACTGCCAGGTCGCCGCGCGCAATCATGATGCTGGTAGGGTGCAGCTTCATGGCCGTCAGGAGCAGGTGCGGCAGGTTTCGGAAGCCCTCTTTGGTTTCAATCTTAAGCATGACGCCCAGGTCCGTGGCGTTGAGCCGGCGCAGTTCCTCGTGCAATGCCTCCACGGTGTCGGCATGGTTCACGAAAGAAAGGTTGACGATGTCGGCGTGTCTGGCTATAAACTTAAGATCCTGGCAATCCTTCTCGGTCAGTCCTTTTAAATGGAGCTTGCTGTCGGGCAGGTTAATGCCCTGGTCGGCGCGCAGCCTGCTGCCTTTGCTGTTGGCAAAGGTAATTTTTACCAGCAGTCGGTCCGGGCTTACTTCTTCCAGCACTCCCTCAATCTTGCCATCATTAAAAAGGATAGGCTCCCCTACCTTGGTCTGTGTAAAGACCTCGGGCAGGGTGCAGGAGATGTGCGCGGGTTGTACCACGTGCCCTTGCGCGTCAAAAGTGGCGGGTTCTCCCGGTATGGGCTCTCGGTTTAACACCAGGAAGCTGCCCTTCTGCAGGACAAGGGGCACTTCCAGGGCTTTCAGGTCCCCGACTTTAGTGGAGCGTTGGGTCACATTTTTCCCTTTCAGGACCAGCTCCGTGCCCGTGTTGATATAGGACGATTTGAGCAGGTGCGCCAGCACGCCTTTCTCCTCCCTCCTGATAATCGTCATAGACCTTCTGCGGCCCCGGGTGTCCTTAAAGGATAGCCTGTCGCCCTCCTGCAGTTGCACCTGCCAGTTCGCGTCCACCGGCAGCCAGACATCCGCATCTTTCGGCAGCGGCACATCCTGCGGGGCGAGCCACACTTTGGCGGCCTCAATCACCTGGCCCAGACTGTCTTGTATGGGGCGTATCACCTGCAGCTTGGGGCCTTCCTTCAGCGGGCCGGTGCGCAACTTGGGGCCCATCAGGTCCATGAGTATTTTGCAGGGGATGCCGGTTTCCTGCTCGGCCCTGCGGATGTTCTCCACCATTTTGAGCCACTCCTTCTCCGTGTCATGGGCACAGTTGATGCGGGCGCAGTTCATACCCGCCTTCAGCAGGCGCGGCAGCAGCTCGTACTGGTCGGCAGCCTCGGAAGGAAGCGTTACCATGATGCGGGTAGAGCGTTTTTCGGGCTTTGGGCCAAGCAAGGCCTCCGTGTGTTGGGCGAGCAGCTCCCGGTTCTCGAAAAACGACACAGCCAATTCTTCCCGGGTATCCTTGCAGTCGCCGATGCGGCACAGGTGCTGGCGCACAGCCTGCAGACTGGCCAATACATGCCCCTCCGCGCGGCCCAGCGAGGATAGGCCCAACTGAGCCAGCTGCTCCTGCAAATCGCGGATGTCGTGCTGGCGCAGAGCCAGGTAGTGCAGCAGGTTTTTGGCGCTTTTCTTAAACTTCGGGTGAACTGCCTCAACGGTGGATCCTAACTTTTCCTCCAGGGCAATGGCGTCCTGATGCAGCTGGTCCAGCTGGTTTATCAGGCTTTGGTAGTGCTCTTTCGTTTTTCGCATAACAAACAGTGGTATAAAGGCATACGGCGAAGCATGGGGCATGGATAGGATGATTGGGAAGTGCTTGCCAGCCTGTAAAGTGTAAGCCCCGTTCAGTAGAGTCCCAGGTTATGAACAGGAGGGAGGCGATAAAGTTATAGTATGGCTGGAAAGGGAGGGTAAAGTATGATTTTGCCCTGTACTTTACATGATAGGTCGACTCTGGCAGTGCCGGGTCCAGTCGTCCCTGCCAAGTATAAACCCCGGCCCGGGCCTAAAAAACAGGGGAGGGGGTTATGCAATGCCGGGCCCAACCACCCCTGGCCCCTCCTTAGCCAAGGCGGGGAGCCTGTTATTGCTGGTGCTGAAGTATAAGTTCTATAGTTGCTGTCCTTGCGCGGACAGGTCGAGACCTGTCCCTACAAAGTATAAACTCAGCAAACGATTACACCCCTATTGAGCTTTGCTCGCAAGTTTCGAACTCCCGTTCTCACTTGTCCTCAAGGGGACAGTCTGGTCTTTAATCATTCCCTGTCATCTCGAGCTGCGCGAAAGATCTATCGGGAATTCTAACCAGATCTCTCCCGAAGGTCGAGATGACAGCAGGGGCAGCGGCTATCGAATGATTCCCAGCCTTTGGGTTGAGCGCCTTCTAGATTTCCGGTGCCGCCTTAGCGGCATTGCGACCGAAGGGTAGCAAAGGAAATGTAGACAGCGCGATGCCCGAAGGCGAGGCCTCCCGGCCTAGGAGGGCACCAAAGTATAGATGCAACTATAGGTTTGTGGGGGCTGGAGGATGAAAGGAGGCTAGGAAGGATAGCTTGGTTCAGGTTGCGGGAAGCGGCGGCTATAGGAGGAACAAGCGTACGCTTGCGCCAGACAATCATTAAGTTAAGTATAGCCAAAGTATGACTAACGTAGACTTGGAAGTCCGCAGCAGAGTAGTTCCGGACAAGGATGTCCGGAACTACTAACCTAATGAAGTATAAAAGTATAGCAGAAGTATAAAGTATAGCTAAAGCCTATGCCGAAGCAAGAGCAATTGAAAGTATAAAACAGCAGCGGCTGAAGTATACTTCAGCCGCTGCCACTAATATGTTACTTCTGCCCGAGCGGCGCGCCCACCGGAATGGCGCAATCATGGCCCGGCTCGCCGTGGGGCGGGTTGGTGCCCGGGGCCACCGTGGTTTTGGCCGGAATAGGCGACAGATTTGGCTGAACAAGTCTTGGCTGCGGGGTGCCATCCAGTGGCGCACCTACCGGAAGGGCACAGTCGTGGCCCGGCTCGCCGTGGGGCGGGTTTAGTGCTACTTGCTTGGCAGGCGCCTGATTAGTATTGGCAGCCGGAACGGTAGCGGTAGTTGTGTTCTCCTGTTCGTTGCCGGAGCAGGAGGCAAATACCATCGCCGACATTATCAGTAAAGTAGAAAGTGCAGTTCTCATGCGGGGTTTAGTTTTTGAAGTATAAATGTCTGAACACAGCGAAGTGCCTGTTAGTTTCCGTACAAGCCCGAAGTGCCGTTTGGCTGTACTAGTTATGCATTCCGGAGTTAAAGTGCAAATTTATACTTCCTATCCGCTAAAGTACTTCTACCTTACCGCTACTTTCCTCCCCAAAAATTTCCGACCTTTGTGTAAACTATAACCCGGAGTTTTATGCAAAGACCGCTGAGACTTGTTTTAATGGCGGGCCTGGCGCTCGTCATGTTCTACTTCCTTCAGGACGCCCTTTTCAACGACGATAACTACATTAAGCCCCTGCTGCAGGAGCGGGAACAGAAAGACCTTTCGTTCCGGAGCCGCAGCAGCAGCCCTTTTGACGATGCCGGCCGCCGGGCCTTCAAGAACCTGGTGTATTACGAGCCCAACCTCGATTACCGCCTGACTGCCTCCGTGGAATTATTGCCCCAGCAGGACACGCTGCTTTTACCGCTAACCAACGGGAGTTACGAGCCCTACATGCGCTACGGCAAGGCCACGTTTAAGGTGGAGGGGCAGCAGCACCAGCTCACGCTGTACAAGCGCCTGAGCGGCGAAAACAAGGAGGAGCTCTTTGTGCCCTTTACCGATAAAACAAATGGATTCGAAACCTACGGCGGCGGACGGTTCCTGGATATACCCTACGAAGAGGGGAAAAGTAAAATCGTGCTGGACTTTAACCGCGCCTACAGCCCCTTCTGCGCCTTTAACCCCGATTACGTGTGCCCGCTGCCACCCAAGGAGAACCGCCTGAGCGTTGCCATACCGGCCGGCGAGAAAACCTACGAAACGCCGGAGTAAGCTTCTCAGACAAAGGACTATCGGACAAAGGACAAATTGGAAAGTATAAGGACGTTGAGCAGCCTGCGCAATCCTTCTTCTAACAATCTTTTGTCAAATAGTCTTTTGTCCTATTTCATCCCATATCATAATTATCCTTATTTTTGGGGAATGGCGGCTGCCCAGGCAGTAGCCAAAACAAAACCAACAGAGATTAAACATGCTGATTTCATACGACTGGCTTAAACAACTCATACATACAGATAAAACCGCTGAAGAAATAGGTACACTGCTGACGGGCGCTGGCCTGGAGGTAGAGGGCATCCATACCTTCGACGTGGTGCAGGGCGGCCTGGAGGGCATCGTAATAGGGGAGGTGCTGACGTGTGAGCGCCATCCGGATGCCGATCGCCTGAGCATCACCACCGTGGATATCGGGGCGGGGGAGCCAAGCCAGATCGTGTGTGGCGCGCCCAACGTGGCAGCCGGGCAGAAAGTGGTGGTGGCCACTGTGAATAGCACGCTCTACCCTGCCGGAGGGGAGCCTTTCAAGATCAAGAAATCCAAGATCCGTGGGGCGGCCTCAGAAGGCATGATTTGCGCGGAGGATGAGATCGGTATTGGTACGTCGCATGACGGCATTATGGTGCTGGATACCGATTTGCCGAACGGAACGCCTGCCGCCGAGTTCTTCGGCCTGGGCTCCGATAAAGTATTCGAGATCGGCCTGACGCCCAACCGCGCGGATGCCGCCTCGCATTTCGGCGTGGCCCGCGACCTGCAGGCGCTGCTCGACACGAAGGCGCAGCTGCCAAACGTCGAAGCTTTCAAGGTAAACAACACTTCCCGTCCGGTTGCGGTGGAGATACAAAACACAGATGCCTGCCCGCGCTATGCTGGCCTAACGGTTTCAGGTGTAAACGTGGGCCCGTCGCCGGAATGGCTGCAGAAGCGCCTGCGCGCCATCGGCCTCTCGCCTATAAACAACGTGGTGGACGTAACCAATTTCGTGCTGCACGAGTTGGGGCAGCCGCTGCACGCCTTCGATGCCGACAAGATTAAAGGCGATAAGATTGTGGTGCGAAACGCAGAAGCCGGCATTACCTTTAAAACGCTGGACGGTGTGGAACGCAAGCTGAACGCCACCGACCTGATGATCTGCAACGCCGTGGAGCCTATGGCCATCGGCGGCGTGTTCGGAGGTGAGGATTCCGGCGTATCGGAGGCGACGACAAGCATTTTCATCGAGAGCGCCTACTTCTCGCCAGACTCTGTTCGCCGCACAGGCATGGCGCACGGTCTTAAAACAGACGCCTCTTTCCGCTTTGAGCGCGGCACGGATCCCAACATGGTCATCACGGCCCTGAAGCGCGCGGCCCTGCTGGTGCAGGAGGTAGCCGGTGGCGAGATAAGCTCCGAGATTGTGGACGTGTATCCGCAGCCCATCCAAAACCACGAGGTGAAGCTGAACATTGCGCGCGCCCATACTTTAATTGGCCAGCACATCGGCGTGGAGCGCATCAAAACCATACTTACTGATCTGGGTATTGAGATCACCAGTGAAACCGAGACGGACCTGACGCTGTCGGTGCCGCCGTTTAAGGTGGACGTGACCCGCGAGGCCGATGTGGTGGAGGAAATCCTGCGCATCTACGGCTTCAATAACATTGAGATGAGCGAGAACCTGGCCACCACTTTTCTGGCCAAGTTCCCGAGCCCTTATGCTGAGGACGTCACTGAAACGATTGCGGGCTACATCGCAGCCAACGGGTTCCACGAGATCATCACCAACTCCATTACGAACTCCAACTACTACCAGGCCATCGGCGAAACAGCCAACCTGGTGCAGGTGGTCAACTATAACTCCGAGGACCTGGACGTGCTGCGCAAGAGTATGGTTTTCTCAGGCTTGGAGGTGCTGCGCCGCAACATCAACCGCCGCCAGCGCGACCTGAAGCTCTTTGAGCTGGGCAAGGTATACGAGCTGCAGGAAGGAGACTACAAGGAAAGCCGCCGCCTGTCGCTGTACATGACCGGCAACGTAACGGCCGAGAGCTGGAAGCAGGCAAGTATAAAAACCGCCTTCCACGACCTGGCTGGTGTGGTACAGAACGTGCTACGCAAGCTAAACGCCGGTGATTTTGAGGTGCAGAAGCTGGCGGAGAACCCTTACATGCGGCAGGGTATTGCCTACGCCAAAAACGGTACGGTGATAGCCGAACTGGGAATGCTGGACACCGCTATCACCCGCCTGATGGAGGTGAAGGAGCAGGTATGGTACGCCGAACTGAACTGGGATTACCTCCTGAAGAAGTATAAAGACAAGCTGGTGGCCGAGGAACTGCCGAAGTTCCCGGAGGTGCGCCGCGACCTGTCGCTGGTGGTGGACAAGCACGTGAGTTTTGACGAGCTGAAGAAGGTGGCCTTCCGGGTGGAGCGCAAGCTGCTGCAGGACGTGAATGTGTTTGACGTGTACGAGGGCGACAAGATTGAGGCAGGCAAAAAAGCCTACGCCCTGAGCTTTACCCTGCAGGACAAGCAGCAAACCCTGACCGATAAGGTGATCGATAGCACCATGAACCGCCTGATGCAGCAATTCGAGAAGCAATTGGGAGCTTTTATCCGCAAGTAATGTTATGGCTAAGGACACGCAAGTACAACAACTCCGGCAGATTGAAGATAAGCTGCGGAAAATGATTCAGCGCCACCAGGAGGTGCAACAAAGGCTCTTGCAGGCTCAGCAGCAGCTAAAAGAGCTCGAAGGACTCCTGGAGGAGAAAGACGAGCAGATAAAAAATTTTCAAAATCAGGAGAATATTGTTAAAATTGTAGACGCGATAGCAGGAAATGCTGCAAATTCGACAGAATTGAAGCTCAGGCTAAACGAATATATCAGAGAAATTGATAAGTGCATTGCTTACCTACAGGACTAAGTATGAGCCGCTAAAGCGCTCGGAAAGGTTGGTAAGCCGAACCATAAACTACGCAGCGGATGAGTGAATTATCTATTAAGATTCGCATCGCGGAACGCGAGTATCCGATGCGGGTGAAGGAAGAGGAAGAAGAAAGAATCAGAGCGGTCGGGAAAGTTCTGAACGAGCGGCTGCGCTTTTTCAAGGACCAGTTTGGGATACAGGACAAGCAGGACCTGCTGGCGATGGTGGCGTTTGAGGCCATGGCCGAAAAGGTGAAGCTGGAGGAGGAGCATACCTCCCATGTAGCCCAGGTAGACCAGCAGCTCAACCTTCTGGACGATCTCTTATCATCGGTGAGCAAATAGGCGGAAGAACTTTTACCTCTTTCGGCTATACTTTCGTTTAGGCCCAACAGCCATACCATGTCTCCTTTGCAGGTGCTTGCTATACGTGTTTAAAAACCATAAACGCTATAGTTATGCCCGACATCCTTTATATTGTACTAACTGCCCTCGTCTCGCTGATAATCGGCGTAGTGATTGGGCGTGTACTGCTGCAGAAGGTATTTAAGCAGCAGGAGGAAGAGGCTCGCCAGAGAGCCAAAAGTATCATTCGCGAAGCCGAGCTGAACGCGGAGACCATCAAGAAAGACCGCATTCTGGAGGCCAAGGAGAAATACCTGAAGATGAAGGCCGAGTTCGAGGAGGAGATGAATAAGAAGAAGAACCTCATCATCCAGAACGAGAACAAGGTAAAGCAGCGCGAGCAGCACGTTACCAAGCAAATGGAGCAGGCCAAGCGCCTGGAGGCTGACCTTCATAAAGAGAAAGAAACTCTGCACGCGGAGTTGGAGAAAGAGAAAAACCACCTGCACGCACAGCACGAGCAACTCAAGAAACGCCGCGAGGAGGTAGAGCAGCAGCACGAAGAGGTGGTAGGCCGCCTGGAGAAAATCGCCGGCCTGACGGCTGCCGAGGCCCGCGAGCAACTGGTGGAGGCCCTGAAGAATGAGGCTACTTCCCGCGCTTCCTCCCATATCAAAGACATTGTGGCCCAGGCCAAGCTTACGGCCACCAAAGAGGCCAAGAAAATCGTTATCGAGACGATCCAGCGCACTGCCGCCGAGCATGCCATCGAGAACTGCGTATCGGTGTTTAACATCGAGAGCGACGATATCAAAGGCAAGATCATCGGCCGTGAAGGTCGTAACATCCGTGCCCTAGAAGCTGCCACCGGCGTGGAGATCATCGTAGACGATACCCCAGAGGCAATCATCATCTCCGGTTTCGACCCGGTGCGCCGCGAGATCGCGCGCCTGTCGCTGCACCGCCTGGTGGCCGACGGTCGTATTCACCCGGCCCGCATTGAGGAGGTTGTAACCAAAACCCGCAAGAATATTGAGGAGGAGATCGTGGAAATAGGCGAGCGTACCGCTATCGACCTGGGCATCCACGGACTGCATCCGGAACTGATTAAGATGGTGGGCCGCATGCGCTTCCGTTCGTCTTACGGACAGAACCTGCTGCAGCACTCGCGCGAGGTAGCCAACCTGTGCGCCACCATGGCCGCCGAGCTGGGCCTGAACGTGAAGCACGCCAAGCGCGCCGGTCTGTTGCACGACATCGGCAAGGTAACGCCAGACGAGCCGGAACTGCCGCACGCCATCATTGGTATGGAGCTGGCCAAGAAGTATAAAGAGCATCCGGACGTGTGCAATGCCATTGGTGCCCACCACGACGAGATTGAGATGACGGCTATGATTTCTCCGCTGATACAGGCCTGCGACGCCATCTCTGGCTCCAGACCAGGTGCCCGCCGCGAGATCATGGAGTCGTACATCAAGCGATTGAAGGAGCTGGAAGAAGCAGCCGTTTCGTTTGACGGGGTGAACCAGTGCTACGCTATACAGGCCGGCCGCGAGCTGCGCGTGATGGTAGATGCCGACAATGTATCGGACGAGAAAGCACAGCAACTCTCCTTCGACATCTCGCAGAAGATTGAGAAGGAAATGCAGTACCCTGGCCAGATAAAGATCACGGTTATCCGGGAGATGCGCGCCATCAGCTATGCCAAGTAAGCATTATAGTTGATATTAAATAAGGTTAAACCGCCTGCTGCATCTGTGGCAGGCGGTTTTGTTTTGGCTATACTTGAAGGACAACTTGCAGTGCTTATACTTTATATATTTTTATATTTATCCTTACATATGCTATATTGAATAACCTAGTCATACTATCTACCAGTTGCTGGAAGTATGAGAGGCGTATTGCTCCTGCTATGCAACACTAAGATACTGTTGCATATTCTAGCAGTATCCTGATGGTTATTTAGTTACCGGTTCACCTAAACAAGAAGAAATGAAAAAGCTTCTCCTCGCCTTGCTGTTGCTATTTTCCTCGACAGGCTTTTCGCAGCACGGAAGGATCGAGATTGGTGTTATAGACAGCTTACAGTCGCAGGTGCTAGGGGAGGCTCGGGAAATATGGGTACATGTACCAAAGCAGCCGGAATACTATGGGGACTACTTTGCCCACAAGCGTTACCCCGTACTTTACCTGCTCGATGGAGACTGGCATTTTCAAGCGGTTACAGGACTCATGCACTTCCTAAGTTCAGAGAACGGGGCAGGCATGGTTCCTGAAATGATTGTAGTGGCTGTTGTAAATACAAACCGCACCCGCGATTTTACCCCAACCAACTCTACTAAAAATTGGGATGGGACAGAGGCAAGATATTTACGGCAATCGGGTGGCGGCGAGAAGTTCACGGCCTTTCTGGAAAAAGAACTGATACCCTACATTGATGCGAAATATCCCACAGAGCAGTACCGTATGCTCGTAGGGCATTCTTTCGGAGGCTTGCTGGTGACAAACACGCTGGTGGATAAACCGGAACTTTTCAACTCCTATGTAGCCATTGACCCTAGCTTATGGTGGGACGATAAGTTGGTCCTGAAGAAAGCAATAAATGACTTCAAAAAGGGAGACTTAAAAGGTAAGAAGCTTTACTTAGCCTTAGCTGATTCGGCGCTTACCGTTAAGCAGGACCCGACTAGCACAACCCACGTGAGGGCGAATATGGAGTTTGCACGCCTGCTGGACAGGCAAAGTAGTAGGTCTCTTAGGTGGAAATACTATGCGGATGAGAATCATTTCTCCCTTTTTCTTTATGCTGTAAATGATGCTATGCGTGCATTTCTAGCTCATGAGCCCTTACCCATACCAGAAGCAGGTGTGCAAGCCGCCACTTTCAACGCCCAGTTTGTAGAGGAACATTACAACAGCATAACCACCAACTTTGGCTATAAAGTGCTGCCGCCCGAGTCATTGGTGTATTCCTTTGCTCTTGCTTGCCTGAACCGCGATTTGCCCGATAAAGCTCTTGGCTTCTTGCAATTAAATAAAACTAATTACCCGCAGAGCTTTGGTGTATATGATGCCTTAGGCGACTATTACAGTAAGAAGGGAGACAGGAAGAAAGCCATAGAGCACTTCACAAAGGCTTTGTCGATAAGGGAAAATCCGGAGACACTTACAAAGCTAAATGGGCTGAGGAAGAATAAGTAAAGAATCATTTTGCAACTGGCTATAGCAGGATGGGCAAGTTGTCAGTGGTAAATAGCTTATACTATTTACTATATATAGTATATTCGTTAGCCCTGTTCTATTTTGCTACTGAGTTTGATAATACGAAGGGCCACTCTTTATACTTTGGTGATAATCATGAAAATTTATAAGCTATGAAAAACATACTCCTCCTCCTCTGCCTCCTTAACCTCACAGCTGTCACTAATATCTATGCTCAGGACCAGAAACCACAAATCCTAAATGTGGAAACAGTAAAAGGAGGAGTGGTGGCAATAGACATGAACAACAAAGACTGTATCCATGTCGTGGACGGGCTGGTAACCGATGGTGTTGAAGAAGTACCGGCTATACTACTGGCTCACTTTGAGCAGGCGGTTAGCAAAGAAAAGCTTGATAAACTAGGTTTCAATGATAGCCAGTGCGTTTTGGTAAAGTCTTCTTTCGACCTGGATATTGAAAATTATATTTACAGACAGGTGCATGCACAGGTACAGCGCATTGGAACCCAGTACAAGGTGCCCATCGCTGTAAACGGTCAACTCACCTCCTCGTTTGCAGCCAGGCGGAGCCAGCTTGCCGGCATAAAGCCTGAGCAAATCAAAGAAGTCAGGTTTTTAGACAAGCCAGCCGCACAAGCAAAGTATGGTGACCAAGTTGTGTTTGGTCTAATTGAAATTGTGCTCTAGCTGTTCTCTCCTATCTTAACTTGAACCAGTTTGTACTCACAGACTTCTGATAATGTACTCCAAGCCCTTAGTTTTATTACTTCTTCTGTTTGTTAGCACCAGCATCCATGCACAAGCACTAAGAATTTCGGGAAGAGTAGTAAATACCACCACACAACAGCCTATACCTTACGCAAACATAGGTATAGCCGGTAAAGCAATAGGTACAGTGGCTACTGCCTCGGGCGACTTTGCTTTCACTGTAAAGGAGGGGCAGCTGGCAAGCACGGACAAGCTCGTGGCTTCCTGTGTCGGTTATGAAAGCATGGTAATAGCCTTGGATGCTGGTAAATTGGAGGTCCTGCAGATCTCGCTAAAACCGCAGGTTGTGGAGATTGCCGAGGTAAAGGTGCAAACAGGTAAGCCTAGAAAGAAGGTACTCGGCAAAGACGACAGAGCGTTCTTTACGCATTATAACTTCTACACAGTGCATGACACTGCTGCACATGACCGACTGGGGCGTGAGGTAGGTAACTTTATCAAGCTAAGCAAAGCATGCTATGTGAACGACTTCAATGTGTATGTGGGCTGGAGCGAGTTTACTTCCGTGAAGTTTAGGCTCAATATCTATGACGTAGTGGATGATTTGCCGGGGGAAAGCCTCTTGCAGGAAGATGTGATTTTCGAGGCGAAAGGCAGTAATCCAGGTTGGGTGCAGGTTGACCTGAAAGGGTACAATATACTTCTGGAAGGACATGATCAGGTGGCTGTAACAGTGCAGTGGCTGGAGAGTGTGAAGCAAAAAGATGGTAGTAGGTTCCTGGCCGTGCCTGCGGCCATTTCACCAGTGCATTCAATTGTAAGAAGGGATAAAAGTGCCGCGGGGTGGAAGAAAAGCGGAGGCTACCTGAGTATGTACCTCAACGCTGATTGCTATTAACCTGAAGCACAGGAAACGACTAACTAACCCCTGGTATAAAGCATAAAGCAGCTGCACCAACTCTCATAAATGAAAACACTCTACCTCACCTTTACTCTCCTTTCCGGACTCTGCATCGCCATCGCCTATAAAATAAAGGACGACTACTTTCATTTACCTTACCCCAATGCCATCGAGTATATTCTGGTGCTGTTTGTCCTGCTGGTCACGGCTATACTTTTAATCTGGCGAAAGCACCGCCGACTCAAATTTATTCTTGGGCTTACATCGGCAGCTATCATTTTGCTGGTGGTGAACAGTATGAACTACTTCTTTGAATGGCACCCGCTCAACCTGTCGTTGCCCTTCACTGCGTCACAATCTTTTGAGGTGAGCCATGAGCCTTATAACTGGCAAACCGCCACACCCGAAAGTACCGGGTATGCGCCAGAGGACATTGAAGAGTATCTCCAGGCGATCGAGGGTTGGGAAAGGTTAAGAGGTTTAGTTGTTATCCAGGATGGGAAGTTAATCGCGGAGAAATATCAGAAGGGGGCCACCCGGTACAGTGCCTTTAATGTCCACTCTGTTACTAAAAGTATAACTTCTGCACTCGCCGGTCTTTCAGTTCAGGAAGGCTATCTAAAATCAGAAGATGGGTATGTAATGCCATACTTTTCAGAGTACCAGGGAAGGGTTTCGGGGGAATCAAAGAATAATGTAACGGTAGCACATCTGTTGTCCATGCGTGGCGGGTTTACCGGCTGGGACGGGCCGCAAGGTGTTGAGCAGGTGCTCTTGAAGGAGGAGGTAGCTGAAAGTAAGATAGGGCAGGAGTTTAAGTATTTCACAGGCTCCCACATGCTCCTCTCCGCTGTAATTACCAGGGCTTCTAACACCACCACAAAGGAGTTTGCCCTGGAAAAGCTATTTAAGCCATTGGGCATACAGTGTGGTTTCTGGCGAAAGGTGGACGGTTACTACGCCGGAGGCGACGAGACATACTTTACAGCGCGTGATCTTGCCCGGTTTGGGGAGTTGTACCTCAACAAAGGCAAGGTGAACGGGGTGCAGCTCCTGGACTCTGTATGGGTGGAGAAAAGCCTCACAAGCTATACAAGCGAGAGCAGCGCATTCCGCACCTTGGGTTGCTATCAGGAGGTAGGGTATGGGCTCTCCTGGTGGCTCTTAAACTATAACGATCAGCCTGTCTACACCGCCAGGGGCAAAGGCGGGCAACACATTCTGATACTGCCCGAGCAAAAAGTTGTGGCGGTTATCCTGCAGGAGTGGAACCTGCAGAAAGACTTTGAGAGCGAAAACGCTTATTTGTGCCAGCTGCTGGCCTTGTTAACCAAGGAAGAAGGGGTGTAATAGGATACCTGAGTGAAATAAGGAGCAAGAGGCGTTCTTGAATTAATTTAATTTTCTCCCTTTCTTTATCGCCGGCCTTCGTGTCAGCAGCATTTAAAAACACATACTATGGAAAAGCGAGTTAACATCAGCCAAGTAGAGCCGCAGGCGTTCAAAGCCCTGTATGCATTGGAGGACTACATGCAATCGACGGATATAACGCCCACGCACAGAAACCTCATCAAAATCCGCGCTTCGCAGATAAACGGATGTGCCTTCTGCATCGACATGCACACCAAAGAGGCCCTTAAAAAAGGAGAAACGAATCAGCGCATCTTCCTGCTGAATGCCTGGCGTGAGGCACCCTTGTTTTCGGAAGAAGAGAAGTTGGTCTTAGCTATCACTGAAGAGGTTACCCTAATCCATCAGCAGGGGCTGTCTGAGGAGACGTACCAGAAAGCAGCCGCACTGTTTGATGAAACCTACATTGCCCGGCTTATCATGCTGGTCGTAACGATCAATGCCTGGAACCGGGTTGCCGTCAGTTCGAAAACGACTTTTTCTTAAAAGTTATGGGCAATAGTATCTTATACTTACTATTGGGGAGACCGTGTTATTTGAAGGGGGAGCCAGTGCTAGGCTAATCAGTCTGGCTGTATGCTGCTCGCCATCTAAGTATAAGTTGATATTAAATAAGGTTGAACCGCCTGCTGCATCTATGGCAGGCGGTTTTGTTTTGGTTATACTTGATAGGCTGGAATGTTTCTATACTTGAGTATCTATACTTGCCTTGGTAACGAAAGAATGTACACGCTCTCTTTATTTTATTTATGCTGATTCATATATATAGTATATTCGTTAGCTCACTTCGCAGGATTTGGGCGTTTTAATCTAGTTGTAAGGCATTAAGACCGTAATGAAAGACTTCTTTAGAAAAATTAAGCTAGTAGATAATCTAACTACTGAAATTGAAATTCAAAGAAATGAGTTTGTAGCTAGGCTCAAAGAAAATGTGGATGAAGGGAGCACTAGTCTTTTCTCAGACATGTTTGATGTGTTTTCTTCTAGTTCAAATGAATACAAGGGAACTATAAGAATGGAGTACTTTAAGCTAAGAAGAAGGAGAAGGTTTTTTGATATGAATATGAACGTAGCTGTAGCAAAGGGAACATTTACACAAAAGGAAAAGATTCTAATTGTTGATACTGAGATAAACGGATTCAGTGGAATGATGATACCATTCTACATGTTTGCAATAATTTTTTATTTGATTTTTATTTCCACGTTTCTCTTTGCTGAAAACATAGAAGGAGCCAGTTTCGCATTTCCCTTTTTAGTTATACATGCTGCTTTTATGTTTGGGCTTCCGTATTTCGTGATGCGGAGAAGTGTGGATAGAATGAAGCATGAGCTAGAAAGAGAATTCTATTACATGACAAAGAACAAAACACCTTACAATAATAGCTAAAAAGTATTAAAACGCTTTTTAGCACGACCGCCGCAATCTCTTGTTCATAGTAAATCTACCGCCCTATTACCTTCCTGGAACATATGAGCCATAACAAAAACACCCGCAGAAACTGCGGGTGCTTTCAGGTAACTTAACTTAGCTTTAGGGATACTATTTGATAATCTTGCTCAGGCCCACCACTACGGCAGCCACGCGGATGGCGTCGAAAATGCGGGGCTCTTTGGTGCCCAGTTGCATCACGGAGGCCTCGTGGGAGGTAACGCAGCGCTCGCAGCCGTTGATGGCCGAGATGGCCAGGCTCATCAGCTCGAAGAACTCCTTGCCCAGCACCGGCTTCATCATGATGTTCATCTTAATGCGGGCAGGCTGCTGCTCATACTCCTCCTTGCCAGCGAAGTGACGGAAGCGGTAGAGGATGTTGTTGGTGGCCAGCAGGGAGGCGCAGGCGATGGCCTCAGCCACTTCGCCTAGTTCAGCGCCGTTTTCCAAGGCCTTCTCTTCAAAAGCCTTCACCAGCACCTCGTTCTCCTCGTTGGCCGCCGCCGACAGGGCCAGCAGGTAAGCTTCTTTTATACTTAGGGCCTCACCGGCCAGGGCGCTTTTCAGGTTCACGCGCAGGTCGCGGAGGTAGCGTGATTCGGTTTCGCTCAGTTTTTCCAGTGCCGGGAAAGTGCTTTCCTCCGGCAGGCCCAGGTCTTTGAGTAAATCTATCTTGGTTTCTTGTGTTGCAGTCAGCATGATAAATGGGTTTTAGTTTGGTTGGATTCAAAACTAAAGTATAAGTATGGCGGCGGGCGGCCAGGCAACAGGAGACCAGCCCGGCCACCGCGCCATACTCATCGTCTAAATAAACTATATATGAAGTGCGCTCAGCGCGCGTGAAGGTTAGGCAGTGATGGTTTCCTCGCCTTTCTGCCAGTTGCAAGGGCAGAGCTCGTCGGTTTGCAGGGCGTCGAGCACGCGCAGCACCTCGGCCACGTTGCGGCCCACGTTCAGGTCGTTGAGGCTCACCCAGCGGATGATGCCCTGCGGGTCCACGATGTAAGTGGCGCGGTAGGCTACTTTCTCCTCGGCCTGCAGAATGCCCAGCTCCTCTGCCAGCGATTTGGAAGTGTCGGCCAGCATCGGGAAGCGCAGGTCGCGCAGGTCCTCGTGGTCGCGGCGCCAGGCGGCGTGCACGAACTCCGAGTCGGTAGAGGCACCAATCAGCACAGCGTCACGGTCGCGGAACTCGTCGTAGTTCTTGTTGAACTCGGCAATCTCGGTGGGGCACACAAACGTGAAGTCTTTCGGCCACCAGAACATCACCATCCACTGCTCGTTGTGGCGGTGCGTTTCGCTGGAGATCTCGTAAAACTCCTTGCCTTTTTCTATGGATACAACAGCCTGCTTCTTAAACTCCGGGAAAACCGAACCAACGGATAAAATTCTATTTTGCGTCATTTCTTTTTAATGAATAGTGAGTAATGAGGAATGAATAATGAATAGGTTGAAGTATGGCTGCCGAGGCAGCTTATACTTTAATAAGGTCTTATGTCCTAAGTCTTTTGTCCTTTGTCTAGCTGCTAGCTCAGGAAAGCATTCAGCATCCAGAGTGTTTTCTCATTTTCGTGGATGTTTTCGCTGATAAGGGCCACGGTGCCCTCGTCGCCAGTCTCCGCGGCTAGTTTCAGAATCTCGCGCTCCAGGTCCAGCAGAGTGCTCAAGTTCTGCTGCGTGGCCTGCACGGTTTCTTTGCCATCGCTCAGGTTGCCTGCCTCTTTTATACTTGACACGCGCAGGTACTCCGAGAACGTATGGAGCGGTTGCTGTCCGATGGTCAGGATACGCTCGGCAATGGCGTCTATCCTGCCAAGGGCGGTGTTATAGAGCTCCTCAAACTTGTCGTGCAGCTGGAAGAAGTACACGCCCTTGATGTTCCAGTGGAAGCCACGCAGGTTCTGGTAGTATACATGATAGTTCGCCAACAGCTCGTTTAGCTTCTGTGCTACCTGTCTGCTGTCTTCTTTCTGTAGTCCGATATTCGATAGTTTTTCCATGTTTTATACTTGTGTGATGTTTTGCTTTGATGTTGATACAAAGGTCCCCCATCTGGTTATATATATCAAATTGATTGTTTTTATACTTTGATAGCTAAAGTTTATAAGGTACTTTTGCGGGGGGCAGAGCCCTATGAAGTATAGATTATCCTTATCTTGAGAAATGACTTTAGTACAGTTAGAATACCTGGTAGCCGTAGACACCTACCGCCACTTTGCCACTGCCGCGGAGAATTGCTTCGTGACACAGCCCACCCTGAGCATGCAGCTACAGAAGCTGGAGGAGGAGCTGGGCGTGCAGCTGTTTGACCGTAGCCGGGTGCCGGTGCGCCCTACAGAACTGGGCAAGGAGATTATTGCGCAGGCGCGCGTGGTGCTGGCCGAGAGCAAGAAGATTCAGGAGCTGGTGCAGAACCAGAAGCTGGAGCTGAGCGGGGAGCTTCGCATCGGCGTTATTCCCACGCTGGCCCCTTACCTGATTCCGCTGTTCATCACCAGCTTTCTGCAGAAGCACCCGCAGGTGCGCGTGGTGGTGCAGGAACTGCTCACCGACGAGATTGTGGAGAAGCTGAACCACGAGTTGCTGGACGTGGGCCTGCTGGTGACGCCGCTGGGCAATAAAAGTATAAAGGAGCTGCCCTTGTTCTATGAGGCCTTTGTGGCCTACATCAACCCTGGGCACCCATTGGCTAAGGAGCGCCACATTGCCCCCGACGAGCTGGACACAAGCCAGTTGTGGGTGCTGAACGAAGGCCACTGCTTCCGGAGCCAGGTGCTCAATATCTGTAACCGCGGCGGCAGCGCCGACCCCGGCAGCCACCTCGATTACAAGAGCGGCTCTCTGGAAACGCTTAAGCGCATCGTAGAAACCCAGCACGGCCTGACGCTGTTGCCAGAGCTGTCGGTGCTGGACATGCCGTCAGAGAAACAAAAGCTGGTGCGCAACTTTGAGGAGCCGCAGCCGCTGCGCGAGGTGAGCCTGGTAATCCACCGCACTTTCCTGAAGAAGAAGCTGATAGAAGCGCTACGCGAGGAAATCCTGAACTGCATTCCGGCGGGCATCAAAAACCGCGAAAAAGAGAAGGTAGTAGCGATAAATTAAAGTATAAAACTCAGGTTGCGATGAACTCTCCTCTTCCTGGAGGGCTTACGCTTCGGGCACAAGTTCATTGCTGCTTCAAGTTTTCAACTTGGAGCTATTATGGGGCCAGTTTTCAACTGGCATAAGTATAAATAGCGGCTCCCGCAAGCTGAAAGCTTGCGGCTAAGGATAACCACGAGCTGAAAGCTCGCGGTAGAGGAGGTAGGTTATACTTCTGTCCTAATGGTAGCCTCGGAGGGGTAAGGGTGGATTTACACCATCACTCCAAAGCAAATTTTAACTCAAGTTATAAAGTATAAACATTGCTTTTGCCGTGGGCTGAGCCAGCTCACGTTCATCATAAAATCATAAACAGATGCAAAAAGTACGCTGGGGTATCATTGGCTGTGGCGATGTAACCGAAGTCAAAAGCGGACCGGCCTTTAACAAGGTTCAGGATTCGGAGCTGGTGGCCGTGATGCGCCGCAACGCAGCCAAAGCCCGCGACTATGCCGAGCGGCACGGCGTGCCCAAATGGTACGATAGAGCCGAGGACCTCATCCACGATCCGGAGGTAGACGCGGTATACATTGCCACACCCCCGGATTCGCATGCGGCTTATACGTTGCAGGCAGCCGCTGCCGGCAAGCCGGTATACGTGGAGAAGCCCATGGCCCTGAATTACGCCCAGTGCCAGGAGATGATTGCGGTTTGCGAACAGGCCAGGGTACCGTTGTTTGTCGCCTTTTACCGCCGAAGTCAGCCGGCTTTCCGGAAGGTAAAGGAGCTGGTAGAGAGCGGAGTGCTTGGAGACATCAGGTTAGTGACGATAAAACTCTTCCAGCCCCTCAGGCCAGCGCAGTATAAAGATAAGCTGCCATGGCGGGTGCAGCCCGAAATCTCCGGTGGCGGCTTGTTCCACGATCTGGCGCCCCACCAGTTCGATATCCTGGATTTTATACTTGGACCTATCGTGTTGGCCTCCGGACAGGTGACCAACCAAGCCGGGATGTACGAGGCGGAGGATTTGGTAACGGCCCAGTTCAGGTTTGAGAGCGGCGTATTGGGCAGCGGCGTGTGGTGCTTCAGCGTGGCCGATCAGCAGCAGCAGGATAGTATAGAAATCATTGGCAGCAAAGGTCGCCTTACCTTCCCCACGTTTGCCAGAGAGCCCATACGCCTGGAGACAGCCGCCGGAACCGAGGAGTTTCTCCTGCCGCCGCCACAGCACGTGCAGCAGCCGTTCATCCAATCCATTGTGGAGGAACTGACCGGACAAGGGAAATGCCCGGGCTCAGCTGTTTCTGCCGCGCGTACTTCCTGGGTGATGGACCAAATTGTGGGCAGGGGCTAAGAAGAACAAGCCGTGACTGAAGGTCCTGCGAGGGTGCAGACGCCTTAGCTTGTCCCTTGTTTTTCTGGAGTAAGCTAAGCTATGATTTAGGGAATTGTCCTCAAGGGGACAGGCGAGAACGCGAGTTCGAAACTTGCGAGCAGCGCTCAACAGAGGTGTGAAGCTACGGAGCAAAACAACTAAGATTGTGTTGAAGCGCAATCTCCGCAAGTGTAAACACCCCTATAGTCCCCTCAAGGGGACAGTACGCTCTATCCTTCACTTGCAGGCGCGGGTTTGTAACCCGTGCCTTGTTATGAGGTCGGATTTGTAATCCGACTGGGGCGGAGGCCCAAGCTATAGCCGGTCACGAGCGTGGACTCTGGCGTTATAACAAGTGAATTTAGCACGCTTGCCCTCGCTCGCCTCCGGCGAGTGTGCGTCATGGGGCGGCCTCTGGCCGCTTTGAGTATAAGTATAAGTATAAGTATAAGTATAAGTATAAGTATAAGTATAAGTATAAGTATAAGTATAAGTATAAGTATAAGTATAAGTATAAGTGGCGGGACGCCGCCAGAAAAGCTCACACTCGCCGGAGGCGAGCGAGGGTATTAATTTAAGAGCCTTTGAAAGCATTAACCCATTTTGTCATCTCGACAAATGGAGAAATCTATCTCTGATGCTGAAGAGCCCCCCTCACAAAGCTCCGGATGACAGAGAGGGGTAAGGCATAAAACAAGAACAGGCTGCCTTTGCGGGGCAGCCTGTTTTATACTTGAGGTTATACTTTCTGGAAGTATGACTAAGCGTTGATGCCGGCTTCTTTCAGCGCCTGAACCATCGCGTCGCCGATCTCGGCAGGAGACTCCACTACGTGGATGCCGTTCTCACGCATGATCTTCATTTTAGCGGCAGCCGTGTCATCAGCACCACCCACAATAGCGCCCGCATGGCCCATACGGCGGCCAGCAGGAGCCGTTTGGCCAGCGATGAAACCTACAACTGGCTTCTTGTTGCCAGTCTCGCTGATGTACTTGGCAGCCATGGCCTCGTAGTTACCACCAATCTCACCGATCATCACAATCGCATCCGTCTCAGGGTCGTTCATCAGCAGTTCAACGGCGTCTTTGGTAGGCGTACCGATAATCGGGTCACCGCCGATACCGATGGCTGTAGAGATGCCCAGGCCAGCCTTCACGATCTGGTCGGCAGCCTCATAGGTTAAGGTACCGGATTTAGAAACGATGCCGATGCGTCCTGGCTTGAACACGAAGCCTGGCATGATGCCCACCTTCGCCTCGCCTGGCGTGATAACGCCCGGGCAGTTAGGGCCAATCAGCGTCACGTCTTTACCTTTCAGGAAGTTTTTAGCAGCTACCATGTCCTTTACAGGGATACCCTCTGTAATGCACACGATAACTTTGATTCCGGCAGCGGCAGCCTCCATGATGGCGTCGGCGGCAAAAGCCGGTGGCACGAAGATAATCGATACGTCGGCTCCGGTTCTCTTCACAGCATCCTCCACTGTGTTGAAAACCGGCAGGTCCAGGTGGTTGCTGCCACCTTTGCCCGGCGTAACACCACCCACTACGTTTGTGCCATACTCAATCATCTGTGATGCGTGGAAGGAACCTTCCGAGCCTGTGAAGCCCTGTACGATCACTTTCGAATCTTTATTTACTAAAACACTCATGTGTATCTTTTTTAAGTTGTGTATAGACGGTACTACGATAAGGTTGTGCAAAAATAGGTTTTTTTGCGGCCCCTGCAAAAAATAGTTAACCCGAATATAGGCTTTGGGCCGGAACCTCAGGGCCTTTCAGGAGGTTATACAGGGGCAGTGCCGCTGTCCGCAATGTTGGTACAGGGGCAGACCGTATGGCTTATTTTCTTTACATTTGCACTAAAATCTATAAAAACTGAACAGATGGCTTATCTGAATCATATCACCGAGGCAATCGGTAACACCCCGCTTGTAAAATTAAACAGTGTAACAGCCGGTATCAAAGGCACGGTGCTGGCTAAGGTAGAGTACGCCAACCCCGGCAACTCGGTTAAGGACCGCATGGCCATTAAGATGATCGAGGACGCCGAGAAGGCTGGTATTCTGAAGCCCGGCGGTACTATCATTGAAGGCACCTCCGGCAACACGGGCATGGGCCTGGCGCTGGCGGCCATTGCCAAAGGCTATAAATGCATCTTTACCCTGGCCGATAAGCAAAGCAAAGAAAAGATAGACGTGCTGCGCGCCGTGGGCGCCGAGGTGGTGGTATGCCCTACCAATGTGGCACCGGATCATCCGGACTCTTACTACTCGGTGGCCAGGCGACTGAATGAGGAGATTCCGAACTCCTTCTACCCGAACCAGTACGACAACATGTCGAACACGGCGGCACACTACGAAACCACCGGCCCCGAGATCTGGGAGCAGACGGACGGCAAGGTGACGCATTGGGCTGCCGGTGTGGGCACGGGCGGTACCATCTCGGGCGTGGCCAAATACCTGAAGGAAAAGAACCCGAACCTGGTAACGGTGGGTATCGATACCTACGGCTCTGTGTTCAAGAAGTATAAAGAAACAGGCATCTTCGACGAGAAGGAGATCTACGCCTACGCCACAGAAGGTATCGGCGAGGACATCCTGCCCAAAAACGTAGACTTCGACCTGATCGACACCTTCATCAAAGTATCGGATAAGGACGGAGCTGTGATGACCCGCCGCCTGGCCCGTGAGGAAGGCCTTTTTGTGGGCTGGTCGAGCGGATCGGCGGTTTACGGTGCCCTGGAGTATGCCAAAGAACACCTGAAGGAGGGTGACGTGATGGTGGTACTCCTTCCTGACCACGGTACCCGCTACTTGGGCAAGATTTACAACGATGACTGGATGCGCCAGCAAGGCTACATCGACTAAGCATAAAGTATAACATTTAGTCAGGACCCGGATAAATTACCGGGTCCTGTTTTTTTAATGTTGCAACATAATCAATGTTGTAACATAATCTTACGCTGTCAGTTTACCTTAATACAGTGGTGGCCGGAAAAGGTGGTACAGATGGCAGGGTAGGAGAAGTGTGGCGGCAGGTCCGGTAACAGAAACATCCGATGCCACAGACAAATAGCCGGCGGTAGTACTCATAATACCGTAAGTTTGTATACCTTTGTGAGAGTGTAAGTATAAACACCTTAGCCACTGCTCTTACGAGTGACTAAAGAATCCCTATGAAAAAGCTGTCAGGAATTTTACTTATTGACGACGACGATACGACCAATTTCCTGAACAAACGGTTACTGGACAGGATGGAGGTTTCCAACCATATCCGCACGTTTGTTAATGGCAAGCAGGCTTTTGATTACTTATACAACGTTAGCAACAAAAACTACGAAGTAGAGAGCAGCGAGTACTTTCAGCCGGAGCTTATCTTTCTGGATATCAACATGCCGGTGATGGATGGCTTTGAGATGCTGGACCTATACGAGCGCCTGAACCCGGAGTTCCGCAAGAAGATAGTGATGGTTGTGCTGACCACCTCCACGCACCCGCAGGACACGGCCAACTCCAAAAAGTATAACGCCGAGTACATCATCAAACCCCTTACTGCCGAAAAGGTAAACAGGCTACTGGAAGTACACTTCAGCGATAAAGGCGAAGAAGCATAACAACATATGAAGTATAAAACAGAAGGGGCAGCCATACTTTGGCGGCCCCTTCTGTTTTATACTTTCTCCGCCGCAGACGGGCTTCATACGGGAGGCAGGTTATACTTGCAGTACCGGGCCCAACCACCCCTAACCCCTCCTTGGCTAAGGCGGGGAACCCGGTTGTTACTGATGCTGAAGTATAGGTTTTATAGTGATGTTCTCGCGCGGACAGGTCGCGACCTGTCCCTACAGAGTATAAACCCACCCCAGCCCCTCTGAGGAGGGGAATTATACTTACTCCTTTTCCTGTCATCTCGACCTTTGGGAGAGATCTCTTTAGGATTCCCGATAGATCTCTCGCTATGCTCGAGATGACAGCAGGGGCCTTGGCTATCGAATTCTTTCCCAGCCTTTGGGTTGAGCGCCTCGAGAGGTTCCGGTGCCTGAAAGGCAGCCCGAGGTACGAGGGCAGGAAGCGAAAGCAGCGCGATGCCCGAAGGCGAGCCCTCTCGGGCTTGAGAGCACCAAAGCAGGAGTTGCAACAATAGCTTATGTAAGTCTGCAGGATGAACCGTGGCTAATAAGGACAGCTTGCTTCAATTTGAAGGAAGCAGTGGCAAAGGGAGTATAGATCGGCAAGCATAGCTAAAATATAACGGCACAAACGGACGCTTGCACCGGCAGGAGCTATGAAGTATAAAAACTATATACTTGAAGCAAGACGCTGCCATAGGTCACAAACCCATACTTCACTTTCTCACTTTCTAACTTTCTAACTCCCAAACTCCCAAACTCCCAAACTCTCTAACTCCTAAACTTTCTCCACCACCGGCACAAACCTAAACGTATCGCCATCAAAAAGGCCTTTGTCGCTGAGCTTGAGCGAGGGGATGACGAGCAGCGCCATGAACGAGAGCGTCATGAAGGGGGAGGCCAGGGTGCTGCCCATTTCCTTGCTCAGGCGGTCGATAGCGGCATAAGCCTCGGCCACCTTATACCCATCCTCGGCCGACATAATGCCTGCCACCGGCAGTGGCAGCAGTTGCTCTTGGCCCTTGCCCACGGCAGCCACACCACCTTTGGCCGCAATGATCAGGTTTACGGCGCGGGCTATACTTTCATCATCCACCCCCACGGCAATGATGTTGTGCGAGTCGTGGCCAACCGAGGAGGCGATGGCACCTTCTTTCAGGCCTATGTTCTTGATAAAAGCCACCGCCGGCTCAGCGTTCTGGTAGCGGTTCACAACCGTGATTTTGAGTACATCCTGCGCCACGTCAGAAAGTATAAAACCGTTCTCCACGCGCGGCGTGGCCCAGACTTGCTTGGTAATCAGTTGCCCGTCATACGCCTCTATCACCCGTATTTTGCCAGCCTCCTCGGCTGGTATGGCGAACTGCTGCGGCTGCTTTGGTTCGGTGTTAAAGTTGTTGATCTCCTCGCTTGGCGTGAAAGCAATCTTAGACACACCACTCTCCGCCACCAGTTCCCCGTTGATGTAGGTGGCCAGCACGTTGAAGTTTTCTGGATTATCGATAAGTATAAAATCGGCCGTGTCGCCCTCGCGCAGCAACCCTACTTCCAGCTTGTAATGCTCTACCGGGTTAACACAGGCTGCCTGCAGCACGTGGAACAGGTCGTTGCCTTTGGCCAGTGCGCGCTTTACCAGCAGGTTGATGTGCCCTCCCACCAGGTTGTCGGGGTGCTTGTCGTCAGAGCAGAACATGATGTTGTGGTGGTGCTCGGGCAGCAGCGGAATCAGGGCCTCGAAGTTCTTAGCGGCGCTGCCCTCACGGATGAGGATCTTCATGCCCACAGCCAGTTTATCCAGGGCCTCTTCGGCGGTAAAGCACTCGTGGTCGGTGGTAATACCAGCCGAGGCATACTGCGCCGCCTGCTCGCCCCTCAGGCCAGGCGCGTGCCCATCCACAGCCTTGCCATACTTCCTGGCCAGCTCGATTTTCTCCATCACCACCGGGTCGCGGTGGAGCACACCGGGCCAGTTCATCATCTCGGCCAGGTACTTAATCTCCTCGCGCTGGAATAATTTCTCGATGTCGGCGGCCGTTATCTCAGCGCCGGCCGTCTCGAAAGGCGTGGCGGGGACACAGGAGGGAGCCCCGAAGTAAAACTTAAACGGCACCTTCTTCCCGTTCTCGATCATGTACTCTACACCCTTTACGCCCAGCACGTTACCAATCTCGTGCGGGTCGGAAATGGTGGCCACGGTGCCGTGCGGCACGGCCAACCGGGCAAACTCGCAGGGCACCAGCATGGAGCTCTCCACGTGCACGTGGGCATCCACAAAACCCGGCAGAATGTAACGGCTGCTGTCGGTGGCCTCCCGAACTATTTTAGAAATGCGGCCGTTTGACACATGAACAGTGCCCTGGAAGATTTCGCTGTTCAGCAGGTCGATGATGTTTCCGGAGATGGAAAAGGCTGTAGGCATTGGCATTGAAGTTTGTACTTAATTTTGCCCGTTTCAGGTGGGCTTAAACCGGCAAATTACCTTATATTTGCATTAAAATCAGTCGCTTTGAGAAAGTTAATTTCATACTTCATTTTAGCAGGGTTCTTAGCCAGTGGTACGCTGGCCGGCTGCTCTGGTAAAACCCCGCAGCAGAAAAAAACAGCCAAGTACATGAAAAAGAGCAAGAGCGGTAACATGCCTTGCCCCTGCGACTCCAACTAATTCCCTTTTTTGAATCTCCCTGTTATGAAGAAAATTGTAATTGCGCTCGATGGTTACTCCTCATGCGGCAAAAGCACTACAGCCAAACAAGTGGCTGCCGAGCTCGGTTATGCCTATATTGATACCGGAGCCATGTACCGGGCGGTTACATTATACTTTCTGGAGCACCACGTTTCGCTGACCAACCCCAAGGAGATAAAGGACGCGCTCAGCCATATCGAGATTGAGTTTCATTACAACCCCAAGAAGCAGCGCAACGAGGTTTTTCTTAACGGCCTGAATGTGGAGGATGAGATCCGCAAGATGTACATCTCCAACATGGTGAGCGAGGTGAGCGTAATACCTGAAGTGCGCCGCGCCATGGTAGCCCAGCAGCAGAAAATGGGCAAAAAGCGTGGCGTGGTGATGGACGGCCGCGACATCGGAACGGCTGTTTTCCCGGATGCCGAGGTGAAGATCTTTATGACGGCCGATGTGGACACCCGCACCAAGCGCCGCCAGGAGGAGCTGCTGCAAAAGAAGCAACTGGTAAACTACGACGATATACGTGAAAACCTGCTCAAACGCGACCACATCGACTCTACCCGGGCCGAAAGCCCGCTGCGCCAGGCCGAGGACGCCCACCTGCTGGACACCTCGCACATGACCATCGACGAGCAGGTGGAGTTTGTGATGGAGCGCGTAACGGCCCAGCTCCTGCGCAACGAGTATGCGGCCCAGGAACAAGAAATGAACCTAGAGAGATGAACGTAACCATAGACAAGAATTCCGGCTACTGCTTCGGCGTAGAGTTCGCCATACAGATGGCCGAGGATGAGATGGAAACCTGCGAGGAGCTATACTGCCTCGGCGACATTGTGCACAACAGCATGGAGGTAAAGCGCCTCTATGAGAAAGGCCTGCGCATCATCGATCGCGACCAACTAAAGGAGCTGCGCGACTGCAAGGTGCTGATCCGGGCGCACGGGGAGCCACCGGAAACGTATAAGCTGGCCCTGGAAAATAACATTGAGCTGATTGATGCCTCGTGCCCGGTGGTGCTGAAACTGCAAAACCGCGTAAAGCATGCCTTCGACTCGGGTAAGGCAGCGGACGCGCAGGTGGTGATCTACGGGCAGGTGGGCCACGCGGAGGTGATCGGCCTGGCCGGTCAGACACGCGACGAGGCGATTATCGTTACCACGGAGGAGGATCTGGAGAAGATTGACTTTACCCGCCCGGTTACGCTTTTTAGCCAGACGACCAAGAGCACCAAAGGCTTTTACCATATCAAATCGCTGATAGAAGAGCGCCTGCAGCAGGCCAATCAGGACAGCAAAGTAGTGCCGAATTTTGATGCCAACGACAGCATTTGCCGCCAGGTGTCTAACCGTGAGCCGCAGCTGGCCAGGTTCTCGACGGAGCATGACGTGATTGTGTTTGTGAGCGGCAAGAAAAGCTCTAACGGAAAGGCCCTGTACAGCGTATGTAAGCAGCATAACCCCAACAGCTACTTCGTAGAAAATGAGCAGGAACTGCAGCGCGAGTGGTTCGAAGGAGCCAGCAGTGTGGGGATTTGCGGAGCTACCTCTACGCCCATGTGGCTGATGGAGCAAGTAGCTGCCGGTATAACCGCCCTGGAGGCAGAGCAAGTATAAATATTAGCAACTTACTATAAAGGCTTTTTGCTAATTTAGGCTTTGCTTCGGCAAAGCCTTTTTTATGCACCAAACACCATGAGAATCCTTTTCCGCTACTTCTTAAACGGACTTCTGATTATTGCCCCGATCGCCATCACCGTCTTTATCGTGGTTGGGATTATAGACTGGCTCAACAGTATTTTTGACCTGGGCATACCTGGGTTGGGTATCCTGCTGATGATGGTGCTGCTGACCATCGTGGGCTTTATCGGTTCCTCGTTCTTCGTGAAGCCTTTTTTTGTGGCTGTGGAGACGCTGGTGCATAAAGTGCCGATCATCAGCATCATCTACTCCAGCATTAAAGACCTGTTCGATGCCTTTGTGGGTGACAACCAGAAGTTTAACCGCCCGGTGATGGTGAAGATGAGCGAAGACTCTGACAACCACAAGCTGGGTTTCGTGACGCAGGATACCCTGTTGCAGCTGAATGTGGAAGACAAGGTAGCAGTATACTTCCCGCACTCCTACAACTTCTCGGGTGAGCTCTTCCTGGTGCCCCGCCGCAACGTTACCTACCTCAACCTGCCCAGCTCCGAAGTCATGAAATTCATCGTCTCCGGCGGCGTATCGAAACTGTAAAGGGTTAGAGAGTTTGGGAGTTAGAGAGTTTAGGAGTGATAGGAAAACTTTATTTATACTTTGCTACTTCTTGCGGTTTATACTTCCTTTTTAACTCTTCGTACTTTAAACTTTAAATGAAGGTCATTCCATACTTTGATCCTGACTTTTGTCCCGCTACTTTCTAATACACCTAACTCTTTAATTCTCTAACTCCCAAACTCTCTAACTCCCAAACTCCCTTGCCTTACCTCATCCAGGATAAATCGAAGCTGCATTACCGCGTCATTGGGCGGGGGAGGCGTGTGCTGCTGACCTTCCACGGGTATGGGCAGAGCAGCAGCTACTACCTGCCGATGGAGAAGGCGCTGGGCGAGGATTATACCATCTACGCCTTCGACCTGTTCTTCCATGGGCGCAGTTACCTCAACAAGCACAACATGCCCCTTTCCAAGGAGTTTCTGAAGGGATTTATCGAGCGGTTTCTGGAGAAGCAGGGAATAAAGGAGTTTTCGCTGATGGGCTTCAGTATGGGCGGCAAGTTTGCGCTGACGCTGGTAGAGTGCATGCCCGAGCGCATCCGCGAGCTGTTCCTGATTGCCCCGGACGGTATCAAGACGAGCTTGTGGTATAACATTGCCACCTATCCCGGCTGGCTGCAGCAGCTCTTTAAGCGAACTGTGGTAAAGCCGGAGTTCTTTTTCGGGATGCTCCGGATGCTGCAGCGCTACAACCTGGTGCACAAGAGCCTGATTCGCTTTGCCCACTACCAGATGGACAGCACCCCCAAGCGCCTGCGCGTATACCGCAGCTGGATTGGCTTCCGTGACCTCAATTTCGATATCCGGAAGATTGTGCAGCTGCTAAACAAACATCATGTGCCAGTGACGATGTTTCTGGGCGAGTACGACGAGATTATCTCCCCAAAACGGGTAGCGGTGTTTATGGACGCACTGGAGAAAGGCGAGCTGGTTATACTTAAAACCGGCCACTCGCACCTGCTGCAGGAAGTAGCCGAATTGCTGCACCGCAAGCGCAGCTCCGAGAGAGACTGATGTATACTTTTATACTTCTGCCTATGGAATCAAGACGCAACGTATTGTGCCTCTACAACTCTTCACTTTTAACTCTCAACTCTCAACTCTTAGCTTTTAATACTGTTCTGTCAGGCGCAGGGGCGGCAGAAAATAGTAACGGCTATCGAGGCGGGCAACATTCACCTGCACCTGAAAAGACAAGCCTGAAGCAGAGCTTAGCTGCAGTTGTACCGGAAAAATAATGGCGTTTTCAGTAGGAGAGATGTCAGCAGTAAGCGACTCCTGGATGAAGGTGGTGGGCCAATCTACCTCCAGTGTTACCCCATCCTGAATCACCCGCCCAAAATCCCGCTGAAAGTCCTGCAGCATGTCGGTAGGGGAGTAGAGCAGGAGCGTTTCGCGCACAGAGGCCGTGCCGAGCTGCAGCATTTTATCATACACTTGCTTGTTTACCAGGTGCTGCCGAATGCTATCGAAATTGTTGTGTTGCAGCGCCTGGTGTAGCAGCAATGCCAGCGATTCCACGTTTTCCATACCTGGCTGCTGGTTAAGCGCCTGCCGCTGCACCGCCAGTGAATCCGGGTCCTGCGCCGCGGCGGGTGCAGCAGCGAGCGTCGCCAGCGTTATTACCCATATTACTTTATACTTTGCCATTTGCCAGCTGCTTAAACATTGTGCCCTCGCTTCAGTATACGTACCGTGAAAGCAGCATGGCTTGCCTACCAATAGCTTTATCATCCAAACTAAACCTACTATACATGAAAAAAACACTACGCTTACTTTGCCTGGCTTTTGCCGTCAGCGCCCTAAGTATGAGTTGCGACTCCGAGAGCGAGAACAAAGACACCGCCAAAACAGGACCTACCGAGAACGAACAGGCCGAAGATGAAGGGGGCGGCATTGGTTTGCCCACCGGACCGATAGACAAGGACTTGGAGCGGATAAAATTGCCCGAGGGCTTCCGGATAGACTTCTATGCCGAGGACGTGGAAAACGCCCGTTCCATGGCCATCAGCGAAACAGGTGTCTTGTTTGTGGGCACGCGCAGCAACGACAGAGTATACGCGGTGGTGGATACCAACAAAGATGGCAAAGCCGATGAGGTGGTGGAAGTGGCCTCAGGACTAAACTCTCCGAATGGGGTGGCGATGCACAACGGCGACCTTTACGTGGCCGAAATCAGCCGCATCCTCAAATTTCCCAACATCGAGCAGACATTCCGCAACAAACCCAAGTATGAGGTGGTGTACGACAAGTATCCTACCGAAACCCACCACGGCTGGAAGTACATTGCCTTTGGCCCGGACGGGAAACTGTATGTGCCGGTGGGAGCACCCTGTAACATCTGTAAAGAAAAAGACCCGGTTTATGCCAGCATCACGCGCCTGAACCCCGACGGTACCGGCATGGAAGTATACGCCGAGGGTGTGCGCAACACCGTGGGCTTCGACTGGCACCCGGAAACCAAGAATTTATACTTTACCGACAACGGCCGCGACATGATGGGCGATAACCTGCCACCCGACGAACTGAACCGCGCCACCGAGAAGGGCCAGCATTTCGGCTATCCCTACTGCCACGCAGGCACCATCTCCGACCCCGAGTTCGGTAATAAAGGTAACTGCCAGGATTTTGTGGCCCCCGTGCAGAACCTGACCCCGCATGGAGCGGCACTGGGCATGAAGTTCTATACCGGCAAGATGTTTCCGCAGGAGTATAAAAACCGCATTTTTATTGCCGAGCACGGCTCCTGGAACCGCTCCAAGAAAAGCGGTTATCGTCTAATGCAAGCCATTACCGACGGCAGCGGCAACATCACCAGCTACGAGCCTTTCGCCGAAGGCTGGCTGGAAGGCGAAAAAGACTGGGGACGCCCGGTGGATGTGCTGGTGATGAAAGACGGCTCCCTGCTCGTGTCGGACGACAAGAACAACGCTATTTACCGCATTACTTATGCGAAGTAACCCCACCCCAGCCCTCCCCTAAAAACAGGGGAGGGTGTTATACTCTGCCGGGTCCAACCACCCCTGGCCTTCAGAGGATGTTAAGTTCTACAGAAAACTGTCCCCTTGAGGGGACCATAGGGGTGTTCACTTTTGGCGAAGACTTTTACCTCTGGCTTTACACCCCTATTGAGCTTTGCTCGCAAGTTTCGAACTCCCGTTCTCACTTGTCCTCAGGGGACAGTCTATACTTGCTGCAAAGCAAAAGCTGTAGCTATCGAACTGATTCCCAGCCTTTGGGTTGAGCGCCTTGTAGATTTCTGGTGCCGCTGTGGCGGCATTGCGACCGAAGGGTAGCAAAAGAAATGTACACCGCGCGATGCCCTAAGGCGAGGCCTCCCGGCCTAGGAGGGAGCCAAAGCCAGAGATGAAACGATAGGTTGGTTAGGCTGGAGGATGAACTGAAGTTTGGCAAGTATAGCTTGTTTCAACTTGAAGGAAGCGGAGGCTTGGAAAGTATAAACCGGCAAGTATAAGAGTATGGCTCTGCTAGCCAGTTGAGTTGCAAACCCAAAATCATAAAAGGCACGAGTTACAAACTCGCGCCAGGAAAGTGGAAGTATAAAGTATAAAACACAAATATCCGTGAACCAAAAGCCCCATTTTATACTTTGATTAAATTCATAAACAGGTAGTGCATAATTCCTGATTATCGCCTTATCTTTAGCCGCTGATGAAGGAGAAAAAACTACACCAACCCAAGCCAGAGAAAAAGCTGATAGGGCGGCGCGAGCTGGTCTCTTTCCCGCTGCTCGACATTGAGGAAATAGAAGCCAAGGTGGACACCGGTGCGTTTACATCAGCCATCCACTGTTCCGACATACACGAGGAGGTGCGCCCGGACGGTACCAGGGTCATTGCCCTGGACCTGCTGGACCCTTCCCATCCGCAGTATAACCACAAAAAGCTGGAGTTCACCTCCTACGAGCTGCGCGAAATAAAAAGCTCCATCGGGGAGAAGCAGGAGCGCTACGTTATCCGTACAACCATCAAACTCTTCGACGAGGAGATAGAGGCCGAGTTCTCGCTCTCAGACCGCAGCGACATGAAGTACCCCGTCCTCATCGGGCGAAAGCTGCTCCGGGGCCGCTTTATAGTGGATGTGGCCAAAAAGAACCTGGCCCACAAGTATAAAATCAAACACCAACAGAAATAAAGGCATTTTATGAAGATTGCTATTCTCTCCCGCAACCCCAAGCTGTACTCTACCCGTCGGCTGGTGGAGGCGGCAGAGCAGCGGGGGCACGAGGCCGTTGTTCTTGACCACCTGCGCTGCGACCTCGTGATTGAGCAGGGCGACCCGCACATCCTCTACAAAGGCGAACGCCTGACCGACGTGGATGCGATTATCCCGCGTATCGGGGCATCGGTTACGTTTTACGGCACGGCCGTGGTACGCCAATTTGAGATGATGAAAGTGAAAAGCGCTGTAGACTCGCAGGCCATCGTGCGCTCGCGCGACAAGCTGCGCTCCATGCAGATACTCGGCCGCGCCGGGCTGGGGCTGCCCAAGACAGCTTTCACCAACTACTCCAAAGAAACCTCGGAACTGGTGAAGGAGGTAGGCGGTGCGCCGCTCGTGATAAAGCTTTTGGAAGGCACGCAAGGCCTGGGCGTGGTATTGGCCGAAACCCGCAAGGCGGCTGAGTCGGTAATCGAGGCGTTTCATAACCTGAAGGCGCGCATCATTGTGCAGGAGTTTATCTCCGAGGCCGGCGGCGCCGACATCCGGGCTTTTGTGGTGAACGGCGAGGTGGTGGGGGCCATGAAACGCCAGGGCAAGGAAGGGGAGTTCCGCTCTAACCTGCACCGCGGCGGCAAAGCGCAGCTCATCAAGCTGAGCCGTCAGGAAAAAGCTGCAGCGCTACTAGCCGCCAAATCGCTAGGGCTGGGTATTGCCGGCGTGGACCTGCTGCAATCCAAGCGCGGGCCGCTGATTTTAGAGGTGAATTCCTCGCCGGGGCTGGAGGGTATTGAGAAAGCCACTCAGAAGGATATCGCCGGAAAAATAATAGAGTACGTGGAAGGGCTAACCAAGAAAAAGCCCAAGAAGAAAGTAAACGAGTAGCATGCCCGAAACAATCGTTATCAACGGCCGGAGTATAGACCGTGGTGAAAAAGTACTGACCAAGCTGGTTATCAGCAAGCTGCCGAGCGGCACTGTTATCGAGATTCCTGTTTACGTTTTCCGCTCGGTGCACGACGGGCCGGTGGTGCTCCTGATGGCCGGCATGCACGGTGACGAGGTAAACGGCACGGAGATTATCCGGCGCATGATTTCCCGCAAAATGCTGTACCCGCTCAAAGGGACTATCATCGCCGTGCCCATTCTGAACATCTACGGCTTCCTCAACTTCTCCAGGGAGGTGCCCGACGGCAAGGACGTGAACCGCAGCTTCCCGGGTAACCGCGATGGCTCGCTGGCCAGCCGGGTGGCGCACCGCTTTATGAAGGAAGTTATGCCCTACATTGACTATGGGCTCGATTTCCATACCGGGGGCCGCAGCCGCGCCAACTACCCGCAGATCCGCTGCGTGCTCAGCGACTACCGGAACGCCGAGTTGGCTAATGCTTTTGCTCCGCCCTTTGTGATGAATGCATCTTACCGGCAGGGCTCGCTACGGAAAGAGGCGAGCAAACTGGGCAAATCTATACTTGTGTACGAGACAGGCGAGAGCCTGCGCTTCGATGAAAAAGGCATCAACATGGGGATTGAGGGCACTTGCCGCCTGCTGCACCATTTAGGTATGATGGCCAGCTGCGTGGAGCCCTCCGAGACGACCAAAGTCTGTATGAAGGATATGTGGCTACGGGCCAAGAACGCCGGCCTCTGGCGCACTTTCATCAGCATCGGCGACTATGTCAGGAAAGGCCAGCACATCGGCAGCATCACCGACCCTTACGGCGAAATGGAAGTGCGCCTGAACGCCCCGGCCAGCGGGCACGTGGTAGGACTCAACAACATGCCCGTGGTAAACCAGGGCGACGCGCTGCTGCATATTGCTTACTAGGGTAGCATTTATACTTTGAATAGCTGGTAAATCACAAAGGCCCTGCTATACTTTAGCAGGGCCTTTCTGTTTATACTTTATAAGCTAGGTTTATACCCATCGCTTTCGCTCGCTGAAGTGGTTGCAGCCAAACTGGGCACCGGTTATCATTTCGAATTGCTTAGGTTTGAGGTCGTTTGAGGCCTCGTGTACCAGTGGCAGTACATACGACGGCTCCAGTGCGTGCTGGCCAGTCAGTTCATCGCATACTCCAAAGTCCTTGCTCTGGAGCTGTACTTTATTTTGGTCCTGCTCCCAGTGGGTGCAGTTATTGCATATTGCTTCCATAGATTCGTCGTGTTGGTTTATAGTATAACTATACTTAGTAGGCGTGTGGGTGGTTTGCCCTTTGCCATAGTTTGTGAGAAATTTAGAATAAGACTAAACAAGCAAAGGGATAAGACTTTATAGGTCTACAGTAGGGGAGGCAGGTATGAATCGTCCTGAACTAAGTTGACAGATTTAACAATATCCCGGTTTGTTTAGGCAGGCCGGGATTTTTTCTTGATGTACCTGCTGCGGTGTTTTCATGTTGAGGGCTAAATGCGGCCTGTGGTTGTTATAAAGTTCTACGGCTTGGGCTAGTAAAAGCTTTACCTGCCCCAGGTTCTCAAGCGTGCCTCCCAGCCCGAACTCTTCTTTAAGCGTGCAGTTCATGCGCTCGGCCAGCGCGTTCTCGTACGGATCCGAGCTCTGGGTCATGCTCATGCGCAGACCTCTTTCTATAGCCAGGCCCACGTAGAGCCGGGAGCAGTACTGCAGTCCCCGGTCCGAGTGGTGGATCGTGCCGGCCGCGGTCTGTTTGGCGCTCAGGGCCATCACAAGGGCACGGCCCATGCTCACTGCCTCCATGTCTGCCGCTGCCGTGTAGCCCACGATCCGGCGGCTGAAGGCATCGGTGACCAGGTTCACATAGCAGGTGCCCTGCCGGGTTTTGACGTAGGTGATGTCGCTTGCCCACACTTGCTCGGGATGCGTCAGGGGCAGCCCCTTGACCGGGTTGGGGTATTTACGCAGGTGATGTCTGGAGAAGGTGGTCTGCACGTAGCGTTTTTTAGGGCCAATGAGCAGCCCAAACTCCTTCATCCAGGCAAAGAGTTTGTCTCTGCCCAGCTTGAGGCCCAGGTGTGTGAAGGTAGACCGCAGTCTAAAGTAGAGCTTTCTGGTGCCCAGGCGCGGCAGGAGCCTGCGCTGCTCACAGACTAGCTGCCTAACCTGCTGCTTGAGGGCCGTAGCCCTGCTCTCCTCTTTCCGCAGTTTGTAGAACCACCCGAAAGCAACTAGCCCAGAGCCTGGGCTAGTTGCTTTCGGGTGGTTCTACCTGCCCCTTTGGCCTGAAAGCTGCCTGCGAGAGGGGCAAATACTTTTTTCGGATGTTGGTGCCGAACTGCTCATCGGCAATGTCGATGGCCCGGTTGAGAATCATCTTCTCCTGCTCCAAACGCTTGATCCTGGCTTCCAGTTCCTGGAACTTGCTGCGGGGCGGCTGCTTGTCTTTCATGGCTTGCTTGCTTTTCCAGTCTAACTGCCCGTGTTTACGCAGCCATACCAAAACAGTCGAGCGCCCCTGGATGCCATACTTTACCTGGGCCTGCTTGTAGGTAAGCCGCCCTTTTTCTACCTGGTCTACAACTGACAGCTTGAAAGCCAGACTGTAGTCCTTTTGGCTCTTCCTTAAAAAGCCACCCTTACTCGTTCCTTGCATACAAGTCAACTTTGGTGTCAACTTATTTCAGGACGGTACATATGATAAAAAGCAAAAGGCCCCGCTATAGTGTAGCGAGGCCTTTTTTATACTTTGTAAGTATGGCTCAGCAATTAAAACACGTAACGCACGTGCAGGGCCGTATCCCAGAAGCCGCCGCCGCTCGGGATGTTGATGTACGGTTTGATGTCGGCGCCGATGGTGAACGGAATGTCGCGGATGTAATACTCCAGACCCAGGACACCGTCAATACCTACGCCCACTACGTCGTCGTGGTAGTGCTTGTGGTGACGGTCATAGTAGTGGCGGCCTTCCCAGAAGCCGATGTGGCCACCGATACCGTAGTACCACTGCAGGCCGGCAGCGTTAAAGGCCGGAGCATGCTTCTCGTACAACACGGTCAGCACGGTGCCTCTATACTTAAAGCTGGTGCTCAGGATACCCTCAATGGCGGCATCGCTCTTGATAAAGTGTTTTACGGTAAGGCCGGAAGCGGCGCCTCCTCTCAGGCCGATGCCTGTGGAGTAACTCTGTGCCTGTGCGCCGATAACAGCAAATAGCACAAACGCCAGAGCGAACGTTAGTTTCGTAATGGTTCTCATTTGCTAAAAGTTGAATGATTTTCGCGTAGCAGGGGGTACACACCTCCTGTCTGCCGCGAAATTACAACTTCTAACGAGTATAAAAACTGTTTTTGTATGCGGGGATTACTTTTTGCCTTTATGCAATTTGTTAAGTCAGCGGAAATTGATGCGCTTCTTAAGATTGGTATAGTAATATACTTCTAAAGCAGTATATTACTATACCAATCCAAATAGAGGGATACTCTCTTGCCTGGTTCTGTTTATATACCCTGATGAAAACAAACATTCAATTCTTTCTACAGCTGATAAAGATGTCCTGTGGCCTTATCTTCCTATTAAACAGCTGCATCCCATCTACAAATTATACTTCCTCTGTCGGAGGTTGTCCTAAGGTTTTCAGGTCAGGGGAGAAGATACTAATGGGAGAAATGACAGGCGTATCTCCTAACCAATCCTACGAATTTTACGAGCAGTTTGCTGAGCGGGTAAGTAAATCAGGCCTGAGGCCATACTATGCTGTGGAGCAGGAGATGGACCTACGGGTGCATGGCATCAAGCCTAACGAGGCTATAGACTTAAGTAGCCTTGTCATATTGCAGCGTTTGGGTTACGACTACTATATCAAAGTAAACATTGGAAGCACAAGCTCAGGAACAGGTTATTCTAGTGTAAGTGCTGCCGAGCAAAGGGAATTGCAGTCTGGTTATGGGACAAAGGAAGAAAACAACACCAAAGCCTCAGTGGTTTTCGAACTCTATTCCACGAGTAAAAAACAACTTATCTATACTTTGGCAGCCACAACTGCAATGGAGGCGGTAACAATTCCAAGCAAAGAAACGGAAAACGGTTATCGGGGCAGTAAAAGTATAAACCTATCCACTACCCCAATAGCAGTCAAGAAAGCATTCAATAAAGGTGTAGAAAGGCTTCTGCAAGCGTGTCAGTAATCTGTTATAGGAACCGCTACTTTTTGCCCTCTGATTTGTAATCCTGCAGGTAGGCGGTTTGCTTGGTGCGGCGCCCAATCAGTTTAAAGAAGGAGATAAAACCTTGCTGGTCAAGCTGGATGGCTCTGGCAAAAGCGTCCTCCTCATCAGAGCCTTCAAAGTCCTTAATATAATGCTCCCGCACCAGCGCCGCCTCGTCCAGTTCCTGGGCCGCTTCGATTTGTACCAGGCCCGTCTTTTCCCAGAGCTTGCGCCACCAGCCGATGGTATGGATAAAGTACCAGTAGCGCTGGTAGTCTTGGCGCAGGAAATCCGGTACCTGTTCCAGCGACTCCACCTCCCGGGTAAAGCACACGTCCACGATGGCGATGTAGCCGCCGGGCTTTACGAAGCGGGCAATGTAGGGCAGGTACTTCTCGTCGGTGCCAAAGTAAGTATAGGAGTCCACCACAATCACCGCGTCGAAATATTCCTCAGCAAAGGGCAAGGCGCGGGCGTCGGCCTCCATCGGAATCACCCGGTCCTGGCACTTCTCGTGGCAGATGCGCTGGTAGTTGTCGCTGGCCGATACGGCCTCATCCACGGCATACACCGTGACGCCAAATTCCCGGGCCAGAAAAATGGAGCTGATGGCCTTGCCGCAGCCCAGGTCCAGCACGCGCATACCCGGCTCCAGGTGCAGTGACTTGGTAAGGCTTTCGAGATTAAAAAGCACGTTCTCGCCCATGGAGTGGCGGCGCACCCAATCCGGGTCATAGCGCATTGCCTTCGGGAACACGTGTTGCAGTTTTTTATCGGCCATAGAAACTTAGAGAGTTTAGGAATTAGAGAGTGGAGAGAACCCACTAACTAACGCTCCCCAACCATACGGGAGATTTCGTCGGAGGGGTGGATATACTTGCCCGTTTTCTCGGTTTTGGCGGCGGCCAGCATGGCGCGTGCCACAGTCTCTCCCTCTATGGGTTTATACTTTTGTAGCGGGCCAATCATCAGGCCGCTCAGCGGTTTCATCACCTTGCTGGCCAGCTCCTCACCCGAGCGCTTTTCCTCGCGCTCGCCCAGCAATAAGGCAGGCCGGAAGATGTGGATACTGTCGAATGGCTGCTGCTGTACATCGCGCTCCATCTCGCCTTTTACCTTGTTGTAAAAGAACATCGAGCCCGCATCTGCCCCCATCGCCGACACCACCAGAAATTGCCTGGCGCCTTTTCGGGCTGTTATCTCGGCCAGTTGGGTAACATAGGTATGGTCTACTTTATAGAAATTCTCCTTGGAACCTGCCTTTTTAATGGTGGTGCCAAGGGTGCAAAAGATATCATCGGCCACCAGGTCGGCGGCATAGTCCTTCATCCGGTCAAAGTTGATTACCTGCTGGTCCAGTTTGGGGTGGATAAGGGGGAGTTCATGGCGTCCAACAGAAATTACCTGGCTGTAGCGATCGGATTTGAGCAGCAGGGAGAGCAGGTGCCCGCCCACCAAACCGCTGCCTCCGGCTATCAGTGCAGTTCTTACTTTTTGCATAAGGTTTCTGGCTTATGCAGAGAGTACGTTCCGGAGGGAAACATAGTCTATAAAGTATAGAAGTTTAACCGAGAAATTGTTGTGCTGCGGCACGGCAAAGGTGTTGGAGAGATTGTCGAAGTAGCGTTTCTCCACCTTATGACTCTGATCCTCCACAAAGTTTTTCCATACCACCCGCAGCTCGCTGCCCGGGGCAAAGCGCCAGCTGTACACCAGGTCCAGGGTAAAGGTGTTGTAGTTGATGTCGTCGATGCGGGAAGTATACACCTCCTGATCGGCGGTGGTTGGCTGCAGCAGGCCCTGTTTTGTCAGTTCGAAAAATTCCTTGTAGGCGGCCCTGGACCAATAGTGGCGCATGTTCAGGGTCAGGCCCGAACGCTCGTTAAAAATATAGGCGCTGGTGATGGTGGTGTTCAGGGTAGTGCGGGTGCGATCACCGAACAGGATGTGGGTTTGCTGCTGGGCATCCTCATACTTGCTGGCATAGCCGATGTTGCGCTTGTCTATACTATAGCTGTTGCCGTTGATGATGGAGAACTTGTCATTTACGCGGAAGCGCGGCGAGAAGGAGAGCGACCAGCTGTTCTGGTCGTAGCGGCGCGAGGCCCAGTAGTTGGCGGTGGCATCATAGGCAAAACGCTTGCGGTAGTCGGTGCTGTAGCCGATGTTGGCGTTGAAAGCCGGCGGCTGCACAAACACCTGCGGGAAAGCGCGCGCCTCGAAGTAGTCGTAGCGCTCGCCGGGGCGCACCGTTACGCCGCCCCACAGGCTGTTAAAATTGCGGAAGCGCACACTGGAGCTGGCGCTCATATCCAGCGCAATGAATTTACCCGGGTCGTAGAGCCTGCTGTGGGCCACGCTGATGCTGTTGTTCCACGACAAAAACTTCCAGACAGGCTGGTAGAAATTGTAGCTCACGCTGGCGCTGGTGCTAATCTCGTTGTTGTTGCTCAGAAAGCCCAAGTCGTTGATGTCGTAGGTGTCGGACTCCACGTTGTGGTTGATGCCGTAGCGCAGGTTGCCGCTGATCTTGCTCAGGTTCAGGGAGTACTGGTGGCCCAGGTCTACCCCGTTATTGTTGTCTTTGCCATATAACTGACTCAGGTTTCCGCCGGTGGTCAGGGCATACATGTTGCGCTTATCGGCAAAGCGCATGCTCAGGCCGGTCACGTTGGCGTCGTAGAAGCCGCTGGCGCGGGTAACGTTGGTGTTGGTGAAGGTAATATAGGAGTTGCGCGGCAGGGTCTGGTCCAGCACAAACACGTTGTAGTTGGTAAAGGGATTGGTCAGCACCTGGCGTGTGTTGCCCAGCGAGTCCTGCACGGTGGCGTGGGTGTTGCCGGTAATGGCGTTAAACAGGCCGATGCCCAGCCCGCGGCGCGTCCTGCCCGATACCTTGGCGGCGTTGAGGAGTTGTGTTTCGCCCGGGTTGCGGGTTATCTCCTCGCCCTCCTGCAGCTGATCTTGTACCCGGCCATGCCCCACCGGGCGGGAGCCGATGCGGCGGGAGTAGAAGAGGCCTGCTTTGTTAAAGAGTTCCGTGCCCTCGGTAAAGAACTGGCGGTTCTCGTTATACTTCACCTCGAAAGGGCCCAGGTTGAGTACCTGATCATCCGAGCGTGTCTGGCCAAAGTCGGGGATCAGGGTTACGTCCAGGGTAAAGGCGTCGTTGATGCCATACTTCACGTCCATGCCTCCGTTCACGGAGTGGGTAAAGTCTTTGGCTTTGCGCTCGCTGTCGGGGCTGGCGTAGTGGTTTACGTAACCGGAAATGTAGGGCATAAACTGCAGTCGCACCGGCGACTTCACCCCCTCAATGCCAATCACGCGTCCCGCCTGGTTAATCAGGCCGCTCACCGAGTTGTCCACGTGGCTCCAGTAAGATTTCTCGCGGTTGCGGCGGATAACGCGCATGTAGTTCACGCCCCAGGTCTGCACCTCGGCCTCCGGAAAGCGGATGGCTCCGTATGGAATGCGCATCTCCACCGTCCAGCCCTGCTCGTGGGTGCGCACGCTGCTTTCCCACACGGCATCCCAGTTCCAGTCCTCACGCCCCTGCGAGTGTTTGATGTCGGTTTGCACCCCGGCCGCTGATACCAGGAAGGCAAAGGCATTCTGTTTATCGTTGTAGGTATCCAGGTACACGCCAAACATATCGGCGTTGTTCTCGCCGGAGTCGCGCTGGCCCAGTTGGGTAAGTATAGAGTCGGGGGCGGTATCGTACAGCATGGCCCCGATGTAAATGGCCTCATCGTCATAGAGCATGTACACCTCCGTTTTTTGGGAGGAGGGCATGCCATTGAGCGGGTCGTAGCGGTAGAAGTCCCGGGCCGGGTTTACCTGCTGCCATACTTCGGGCTCCAGGTGGCCGTCCAGCACGGGAGCTGCCTGGGTGCGAATTACTTTAGAGGTCTTGCTGGTTTTGGTTCTTTCTGTTTCTGTGTCGTCGTATTTGCCGCTGTGCGCCTGTGCTCCTCCTACGCACAAGCCCATTACAAGCGTGAGAGGTATAAGTTTAGTAAGCATACGTCATGGCCGCCCCCCGTCAGGGTGCGGTAGGTTTTAAAGTGAGATCGTCAGGTAAAGTAAGTCGTATTGTAAACGTATGCGGGTAGCGGAGATGGGGCTTAGCCCTTTCGCAGCCGTATACTGTCTGGTTCTATGGTAATCTGGCCGGCTTTGTAGAGGCCACCGATGGCGCGCTTAAAGGTTTTCTTGCTCATGCCCAGCGTCTGGTAAATGTCTTCCGGCGTGCTGTTGTCGGAAATTGGTAGCCAGCCGCTGCCTTGCTGCAGCAGGCGCAGAATCTTGTCGGCGGCCTCGTCTTTCTCCTCTTTCTGGTTCACGCCCGGCTTGCGCAGCGTCACGTCAATCTTGTTGTCAGGGCGGATGAGCTTGATGTAGCCGGTGGTTTTATCGCCGATACGCAGGTCCTGGAATACTTCATTTTTGTAAAGGATGCCCATGTACTCGCTGTTGATGAGGACCTTGAGGCCGATGTCGGTGAGCCCGGCTACCAACAGTTGCACCTCCTCGCCTTCGCTTAACCGGATGTCTTCGTTGTGCAGGTATTTGCCCAGTTTAGAGGTGGCCACCACGCGGTCGGAGGTCTCGTCCAGGTAAATGTAGACGCAGTACTTGCGGCCCACCTGCATCTTGTTTTTCTGGTTATGCAGCGGCACGAGCAGGTCCTTCTCCAGTCCCCAATCCAGAAACGCGCCGAAAGGAGTCACGTCGGTGCAGGTAAGGCAGGCGAACTCGCCAACGGTAGCGTGCGGCTGCAGGGTAGTGGCAATCATGCGGTCCTCGGAGTCGCGGTACACAAACACGCGCAGCTTGTCGCCTACTTTAGCGCCTTCCGGCACATACTTGCCCGGCAGCAGGATGTCGCCATCCTCCGAGGTAAGGTACACGCCAAAATCTACTTCACGCGCTATTACGAGTTCATTATAATTACCAAGGTCTACCATGTTTCCTGCTTACGGGGTTTATAGTGCAGGGGCTGCACTCTTTTCACAAATCTACTAAAAAGCGGGCGCGGCTGAAAGTTGTAACAATAGATAATTAGGTATAAAGTATAGAGGTGCATAAAAGTATAAGTAGGAGGTACTGGGGTTGCAACCTGACTGGCCTGAAAAGTCATACTTATACTTTGGTTATACTTTCTAGCTCTGGTCTATACTTACCAATTTATACTTGAGCTATACTTTCACTGCAACTGCCTCCTGCAACCTGAACTAAGCAATCCTTGCTAGCTGCCGTTCACCCTCCAGGCTTAAATAAGCTACTGTTGCATTTCATACTTTGGTGCCCTCCCAGGCCGGGAGGCCTCGCCTTGGGGGTAGGGGCCCTCGATAAGGGCATCGCGCGGTGTGCCTGAAGCTGCCTCCGCGCTGCTCCGGCTGCCTCACTTCGTTCGGCACCGCAACATGCACAAGGCGCTCAACCCAAAGGCTGGGATAAGGTCGATAGCCGCCGCTGACGGAGCCCCAACCAAAGTCCCCCTTTGAAGGGGGTAGGGGGATGTAATCGCCTGCTGATAATTCCCCTCCACGGAGGGGCTAGGGGTGGGTTTATACTTTGTAGGGACAGTAGCTATGAAACTTATACTTCAACCCAAGTAACTACAGACTCCCCGCCTTAGACAAGGAGGGGCCAGGGGTGGTTGGATTCGGCACAGCTAAAAATATTCCTCCTGTTTAGATCAGGAAGCTCGGTAAAAGGAGAGGGCAGGAGGAGAGGTGAATGAAGCTACAAGTATAAAGTATAAACCCCGGCAGCCTACGCCACCGGGGTTTATACTTTATACTTTCTCCGACCGTATTAAGCCTTTACTTTCTTCTTGGCTTTTGATTTCGATTCCGCCTCGCCGTCTTCCATGATATCCTCTGGTCTGGCAATGAGGCCGATGGATAGACCGTCTTCACCCAGGAAGTGCTCGATGTGATGGCAGCGGTCCTCGGTCTTCAGCAGGATGCCCTCTAGCAATGACTTGGTGGCAAAATCCTCCAGCTCAAACGCCTTTTTGATAGACTTGCGCAGCTCTATGGCTATCGTCTTCTCGTCATCCATGTCCTTGTTGAGCATCTCACGGATACGGAACTCGCCTTCCTCCTCGTGCTCCAGGTAGGCAATCTTTAGCTGGTTGGCCGGGTGACAGGTAGGGCAGTAGCCCATCACGGTCAGGCGTTCGGCAATAGCGTCGTACTGCTCGTGTATCTCGTTGTAGTGCTCCTCAAAAAACAGGTGCAGGTCGCGGAACTGCGGGCCCTCCACCAGCCAGTGGTGCTTGTGGTATTGGTGGTATAGCACGATAAAGGAAGCCAGGTGACGGTCCAGTTCTTTGGCTATGGCCGTTGCCGTCTCTTTCGACAATCCTACCGGATTTCCTTCATACTCATTCTTCTCTCTTACCTTTTTCATAGTATCTTATGTGTATCTCAGTTTAAGGGTACCTGCCTATAAACAGGTAAAAGCGAGAAAAGGATACAGTCAGGTTAATGGAAATCGGCCACGCCGGGGCGGTCGAACTGGAAGTTTCGGAAGTCGTAGAAGGGTGCCGAGGACTCGTAAAGCCTTACCCCGCGCATGCTGGTGTTGGGGGGAAGTTGCGGGTAATAACTCAGCGTAACCTGTATAGTGCTGAACGACATAAACTCGTTGCGGAGCCTGAAGCCCAGCCCGAAACTGCTGTAAGGCTTCTCCTTGAAAGGGGAGCTTTGGTTGCCAAACGAAAGCCAGGCCAGGTCGGCATAAACAAAGGTAGCCAGGCGGAAGCCAACCAGGGAAAGCGGGGTATATAGGTTAGCCTCATAGTTGAAGGATGCCCGCCGCGTGCCCCGCACCATATCGGATCGGAAGCCGCGCACGCCGCTCTCGTTGTTGATAGAGAGCAGTTCTTCCGGATACCGGTTTATGCCGAAGGTGCCCCGGCCAAGCAGGTAGTGGCGCAGTTTCCAGTTGCCCCACTCGGCCAGCCGCGTAATATACATCGCCTCCACATCCAGCACCCCTTGTTCCCACTGGTCGTCGCGCAGAAAAGAGCCGTAGCCCACCCGGCTGTAGAGGTAGCCAAAGCTGGGAGCGTACCTGGCAAAGGAGAGGGAAGAGCCAAGGTAATGCCTGTCCCAGATGGCGCCGTCCTGGTAGCCGCCCGTCACGGAGAACAGGGTGCCCACCGGTATGTCCTCTGTCCTGCCAAAACCGAAGATGAAGCGATCCTTGTAATACTTCCGGATGCTGTAGCCCACGCTGCCCAGCATCAGTACGTTATCCTGAAAATTCTCGGTGGGGATGGTGTTATACTTGGTGTTGATGACGCGGGCGCCAAGAATGAACCTGCCGCGCGGCTCATACCCCAGGATGTAGGTCTTGGGTTTCAGCGTCCGGCCCAGCCACACGTCCTGCTGCGCGTAGCCCACATTCCCGTAACGGGCGGCCGTGTCCTCGGGGGCGGCAGGAAGTATGATGCGCTCGTCTATCCGGCTGATGCCTACAGCACCCGCATACTTGGTGTTCAGTGTATAAAAGTCGCGGTACAGGTAAAAGCTCTTCTCTTTGTAGTAGTTCTCGTCCACGTAGGCCAGGTCCGCGGAGATGTAGGTTCTGCCGATGTTTTCGATGGAGTAGAAGGCGGCGGCCTCCCAGGGGCGCGGGCGGTTGAGGTTGAACTTATAGGTGCCTTCTATCTGGTGGCCCTGGCCCAGAAAGTTAAGCTCGCGCAGCGTAATGCGCCCCCTGCCCGAGGAAGGGGAGTAGGAGCCGGAACCACCCAAACTGAAAATGTCGCGGGTGATGACAAACACATCCACGCTGTCGTTGGTAGTGGTCTCCTCGTTCACGATGATGCGGGCGTCGAGAATGTGGCGCGTCTGGCGCAGCAAACGCTCCGACTCCACCAGCGCCAGCGGCTCCAGCGGCTCCATCTTCCGGAAAAGCAGTTTGTTGCGCACTTCGCCGCGGCCGGTCTTTACGTGGAGCGAGTTTCCGGCCTTCTCAAAGAAGTTGCGCGGCGCCCGCGAGGTGTCGCTAATAGAGTAGCCGAACGGATCCAGGGACAGGATGTCGATATGGCGCACGATTTTATAGTTATGCAGCTCATACTCCTTCTGTATCAGCTCGGCATCCAGGCCGTATACTTCCTCCTCGTCGCGCTCAAAGTCCAGCAGCGCCTTCAGCAGCTTGCCCATAATTGTCTTCCGCTCCGACATCTGCTTCAGATTCTGAATCATGCGCTCGTTGAAAGTCTGGCGGATGGTATCCTGTGGGAGGGTGTCTTGCCGGGTAGTATCCTGCGGCTGCACCTGCGCCTGGCATACCCCACTACACAGCAACAGCATGCACAGCAGGCACACCAGCGGCAGCGGTTTACATATAGGGTGCAGGTAAGGCATAAAACGGTTCGTGCGAAGGGGCAAGGAACATTAACCTTCTAATATAACGGTTTATATGGGTATTAGTAGTTGCCGAAAGTATAAAATAGCTGCTGATAGGGGCAGAAACGCGTTTCTGAACATGAGGTTTGCTAATAAATTTAGTTTATCAACAGGTGTAGATAAGCTTGTGGATAAGTATTTGCTAATTATTTTGGTTTTATAAGTTTGGTGGGGCTATCTTTAACCCGTAGAAAGTACAGAAGCAGAGCCGGATGGAAAGCAGATTGATTGAAAAGCTAAGTATTTTAGCAGATGCTGCCAAGTATGATGTTTCCTGCTCCTCGAGCGGCGGTAAGCGCAGGAACGAGAACAAGGGACTGGGCAACGCCGAGGGAATGGGCATCTGCCACAGCTACACCGAAGACGGCCGCTGTGTGTCGCTGCTGAAGATACTGCTTACCAACCATTGCATCTACGACTGCGCCTACTGCGTGACCCGAAAGAGCAACGATGTGAAGCGCGCCGCTTTTACGGTGCAGGAGGTGGTGGACCTGACGATTAACTTCTACCGCCGCAACTACATCGAGGGGTTGTTTCTGAGCTCGGGCATTTTTAAGAATGCGGATTATACGATGGAGCGGCTGGTGCGGGTGGCCAAAAAGCTGCGGCAGGAGCACAAGTTCAACGGCTACATCCACCTGAAAACGATACCGGGCGCCAGCGAGGAGCTGATAAAAGAGGCGGGGCTGTATGCCGACAGGTTGAGCGTGAACATAGAGCTGCCTTCGGAAATGAGTCTGCAGCAACTGGCGCCGGAGAAAAGCTATAAAGAGGTGCTCGAGCCGATGGGCAGTATCAGGCAGCAACTGGCGCAGGCCAGCGAGGAGAAGAAGCTGTTTAAGTCGGCGCCAAGCTTTGCGCCGGCCGGGCAGAGCACGCAGCTGATTGTGGGGGCCTCGGCCGAGAACGACCACCAGATCCTGCAGCTATCGAGCCAGCTGTACAAAGACTACAGCCTGAAGCGCGTGTACTACTCCGGCTACGTGCCCATCAGCAGCGACAGCCGCCTGCCGATAATGGCCGATCCGCCCATCATCCGGGAGAACCGCATTTACCAGGCCGATTGGCTCATGCGCTTCTACGGGTTCGAGGCGAAGGAGATTGTGGATGAGCAGCATCCGCACCTGGACCTGGACATTGACCCGAAGCTGGGTTGGGCCTTGCGCCACCGGCACGTGTTTCCGGTGGAGGTGAACACGGCCGACTACGAGCTGCTGCTGCGGGTGCCAGGCATCGGTATCAAGAGTGCGCAGAAGATTGTGTCGGCCAGAAGGTTTGCTCAGCTCAACTTTGAGCACCTGCGGCAGATGGGCGTGGTACTGAAGCGGGCCAAGTACTTTATCACCTGCCAGACCAAAAGCCTGCAGCGCCAGGATGTGGAGTCGGAGCTGATAAGGCGGAAAATCCTGTTCGGAGAAGGCTCGGTGAGAAGTGCCCTGCTAAAGCAGCAGCTGGATTTGTTTAAACAGGTAGGTTAAGAGAGGGGGAACGGCATGACAGCGCGAAAAAAGAAATCATCTATACCAAGTTATACTTCCAAATCTATCCAATCTAAGAAAGTATTCGTCATGAGAAAGAACCAGAAAGTAGCCCGCGTATCGCTGTACTGCAAACTGAACATGCTGGTGCCGCAACTGCAGAGCCTTTCGGCGCGTGCCCAGTCCGATGTGGCCGATAAGAACCGCAACGCCGGCAAATAACAAAGCCCGCCGGGTTTATACTTGGTCATGCACTTTTATACTTACGACGGCTCGTTTGAAGGACTGCTGACGGTGGTGTTTGAGGCCTTTGAGCGCAAAGCCTGGCCCACCGGCATTGAGCCCGGGCACCTGGCCCAGCCCAGTATGTTTGGCGAGCACATTGCTGTGGTAACTGATGAGGAGAAAGCCGGGCGCGTGTGGCAGGGGTTGCAGAAAAAGCTAAGTATACATGCCCAGCAGGCACTCTACCATACCTACCTGTGGGAGCAGCCAGGTTTCGAGCAAACCATATTTGATTACATCAGGCTGGTCTTTAGCTCCACGCAAAGTATAGAGGGCCATTATACCGCGCCCTGTGTGCTGCAGGTGCAGCAGGCAGCCAAGCAGGTACACCGCGAAAAGCATCGGATGGAAGCCTTCGTGCGTTTTCAGAAAACAGCAGACGAGCTATACTACGCCACCATCTCCCCGGACTTTAACGTGCTGCCCCTTATCGTGCGCCACTTCGAAAAGCGCTACGCCAACCAGCGCTGGGTAATTTACGACACCAACCGCCGCTACGGCGCCTACTACGACTTAAGCCGGGTCTCGCTGGTGAACCTGGAGTTGCCGCCGCACCAGCGCATCATTCCACTGGCCCCCGAAGCCAGGGACGTGCAGGAAGACAGTTACCAGCAGCTCTGGCAAGTATACTTCAGCAGCGTCAACATTCCGGAGCGGAAGAACCCGAAACTGCACTTGCGGCACATGCCCAAACGCTACTGGAAGTACCTCTCTGAGAAGCAGCCCCGTGCACTACGGTAGTTATTGAGTTTCAGGCAAGTATAGCTGCTTACGGGCAAAACATCCCCTCCCATGCAACCTTTCTGGCCCAGAATACGTTATAAAGTATATATATATTATTTTTTCAAAGTATAGTGGGCGTGCCGGATTGTTTGCATTTTGGTTGGCTGCCCGCTTCATTCCCCATACCGTATTCCAATGAATTCACGCGTACGAAAGAAACTCATTCAAGTAGCTCGCGGCAGAGCGCATCTCATGTCCTACCAGAACCTTATCTATGAAGCCGAACTAGGCCTGAACCTGGAGAACCCCCACGAGAAGTCCATGTTGTCGGAGGTTATCAACGAGATTTCGGAGAGGGAGTATCGAGAGGGAAGACCGCTCCTTAGCTCGCTGGTGCAGGTAAAAGGACAGAAAAACCAGGGCGATAACTTCTTCAGGATGTGCGAGCGCCTGGGCTATGGCAACTGGAAAGAGCTGAAGAAGGACTCCAACTTTATAGAGCAGCAGCGCGAAGCATGCCGTGAGTTCTGGTCTGAGCAAGATAATTTCGACCAATACCTGTAAGTACAGGCATATATAAAAGTATAAACCTGGAGGCCGCTGTAAATTAACAGCGGCCTCCAGGTTTTTTTATTTGCGGAGTGTTACGTCTTTAAACTCTCCCACCGACGTTACCTCTCCCTCTACAACCATCTTGTACACCAGCGGAAAAACCACACCTAACCCAACAGGCTCGTAGGCTAGCTCATCGGCAAAGTAGGGGTAACGGCCTGTACTGTCGGGGCGGCTGGAGGTTAGCACCTGGCCGTTTTGCCGGTCGATGAACAGGTCTAAGGCCAGCGGATTCTGTGTGGTACGATCCTCCACCCGGACAATGTCCACCGGGCGGCCTTGGTAGGTATCGGCGCGCAGGAAAGTATACTGCAGCTGCCTGTTCTGCAGCATGGGTATAAAGTTGAAGAAGAAGGTGCGTTGCAGCGCCGCTGCCTCCTGCGCTGGTAGAGCCTCCCGCTTGCCGTTTATACTTTTCCAGTTGCCCGTGGCGTCTATACCTCTCACCTCGGTGCCGGAGGAAGTTTGGGTGCTGGTGCGGATGTGGCGTTTTGCCAGATCCAAAGTATAAAACGTGTGGCTGGTATCGCCGCTGGCCGTGGTGCGCACTAACGTATAGCTAAAGTGCCTTACCTGCCCAATGGCCTGCTCCCCGCCAAAGGCCTGCACCATGCGGGATCTGGCCACCTGGCCCCTTTGCAGGGCCTCAGCCGACTGCCCCAGCGCCAAGGTATAACATAAGGAGTACAGCAGGCAAAGTAAGGCTTTCTTCATAGTTTTCCGGTAGGTAGTTTATTGGGATAATGATAAATAGGGACGAGGCGCAAATATGCAAAATAGCTTTAGAAGCTGCTATAGTACTGGCCTGACTAAATTTTATGATTTCTTTTGATTATATATAGAAATATACTTTTCTTTATAGCAAATTTCAGTGAAAGGTATGGCTATGAGGCTGATCTGAAAAGTGTTACACTATTCTTTCTGAAGTTTTATGCGCTCTTTAAATTGTACACCAACTTATATTTCGTTCATTTTTATTATTGCCTATGAAAGCAATCTTTACAAAACTGTTCGCATTGGCGCTGGCCTTTGCATCCATTTCTCATTTTGCCTCTGCGCAGGCCGTTAAATTCGGGAAGGTAACCGAGGATGAGCTCAAAATGAGCTCCTACGACAAGGATACCTCCGCTGCCGCTGTAATACTTTCCGACTATGGCTTTGCCCGTTTTGAGTACATGGGCGAGCTGAAACTGGTAGTGGAGCGGCAAATGCGCATCAAGATCTTCAAGAAATCCGCCTACGACCTGGCCGACTTTGTGGTGCCTTACTACCAGCGGGGCTCCGGCAAAGAGCGCGTAAGCTCGGTGAAAGGCTTCACCTACAACCTCGAGAACGGCAAGATAAAGAAAGACAAACTGGAAGGCAGCAGCATTTTCGACGAGAAGACATCGGAGTACTGGTACGCCAAGAAGTTTACGATGCCGAACGTGAAGGAAGGCTCTGTGATAGACGTGTCCTATACCGTAACTTCCGACTTTATCTATGCCCTCCGCGACTGGGAGTTTCAGCACAAAGTACCTGTTGCCTGGAGCGAGTTCCGCGCCCGCATCCCGGAGTACTTCGACTACAAGTTCCTGGTGCAGGGCTACCACGGGCTGCACAAGAACGAGCAACTGAAGGAGACCGCCACCGGTTCGGCCAAATCCTCCCCCGATATGCTCAACAACGCCTATGTATGGATTATGAAGGATGTGCCGGCCCTGAAGGAGGAAAAGTACATCACCACCGTGCGCGACTACCAGTCTAAGATTGAGTTTGAGCTGCAGCGCGTGCAGTTCCCGGGCCAGACCGCCCGCATCATGACCGGCGACTGGGCCAAGGTAACCTCAGACCTGCTGACAGAGGATAGGTTTGGGGTGCAGCTAAACCGCAGCGCTTTCTTTAAAGAACAGCTGGCCGCTGTACAAGGCAAGTATAAAACGCAGCCGGAGCAGCTGGCCGCCATTTTCGACCTGGTGAAAAGCCGCATGAAGTGGAATGGCAACAACGGCTACTACGCCAACACCACCATCCGCAAAGCCTGGGACGAGCGTGCCGGTAACGCCGCCGACATCAACCTGCTGCTGACATCCATGCTGCTGGAGGCCGGCTTCGATGCGGCGCCTGTGCTGGTAAGCACGCGCAGCAACGGCCGTGTCAACCCCGCCATGTCGCCGATGATAACCAAGTTTAACTACGTGATAACGCATGTAAAGCTGGATGACAAGGAGTACCTGCTGGATGCCACCGACCCGCTAGTGCCGGTGGGCGTGCTGCCTGGTCGCTGCCTGAACGGGCAGGGCCGCCTGATAAAGAAGGGAGCCGACCGATGGGTGAACCTTAGCCCGGTAACAAACTACACCAAACTGGTAAGCGCTGACCTGTCCATGAACGCACAGGGCGAACTTGTAGGCACAGGCCGTGAATCGTTGGGCGGCTACGGGGCCATAAACATGCGCAGAACCATACTGGACGAGGGCGAGAGCAAGTATACCGAACGTCTGGCCAAGGAGGTTGGCGATTTTAAACTCACCAAGCCGGAAGTAAAAAACCTGGAGGACCTGAGCAGTACGCTGGACATCACCTACAACATCAATGTGAACGGCAGCGGCAGCAACAACAGCATCATTTACCTGAACCCGATGCTGGGCCGTGGTGAGAAGGAAAACCCGTTCAAGCTGGAGGAGCGCCTTTACCCCGTTGACTTCGGAACGCCAATCGACGAGACCTTTGTGTGCAGGCTGGCCATACCTGAAGGATACGAGATTGAGGAGATGCCGCAAAGTATAGCCGTTAACCTGCCGGAAAACGGAGGACGCTTTACGTACATGGTGCAGCAGGAGGGCAATACCCTGCAGGTGCTCAGCAGGCTGAACATCAACAAGCCGGTGTTCTACGCGCAGGAGTATGCTTACCTGAAGGAGTTCTACAACCGCATCATTGCCAAGCACGCCGAGCAAATTGTGTTAAAGAAGATAGCAGCTAAATAAGCTTTTAAGAAAGTATACCTGCCGGGCAGCGCTACTCTGGCGCTTGCCCGGCAGGTATTTCATTAAATTTTTAACCAATCGGCTATGCTACAAACAAACCCAACCTATAAATGGCTGTGCAGCCTGATGTGCCTGCTGCTGCTGGCCCCGCAGGTATTTGCGTCGGATATTACCTCACTGAGAGAGCTGAGCAAGGACGCAAACGCCATTATCCGTTCTGAAGAGACAGTTTTTACGGTAAACTCCATCAACAGCGGCACGCTCCGCTTTAAAACCACCATCACCATCCTCAACGAAAACGGGGACCACAAAGCTACGCTCTACGTGCCTTACAATAAAATGAGTAAGGTCACCAACATCTCCGGCACCTCCTATGACCGCTTCGGCAAGCGGATAAAGAAGCTCAAGAGCAGCGACATCAAGGACGTGAGCGCCATCAGCAGCATCTCCGTGTATGAAGACAGCCGTGTGAAAATAGCCAGCCTGGAGTATAGCGTATACCCTTATTCAGTGGAGTTCGAGTATGAGGTATCGGAGTCGAACATGATGTTTTATCCCCGCCTGTACCCGCAGGACGAGGAAAAGCTGGCCGTAGAGAAAGCCTCGCTGCAGGTGCTGGTGCCTCAGGGCTCCAAGCTGCGCTACCTGGAAAACAGCCACGCCCCGAAAGCAAAAGTAACGCAGACGGCCACCCACCAAGCTTATACCTGGGAGGTGAGCAACCTGAAGCCCGTAAGCCGTGAGCCCTATGGGCCCGCCTTTTCTGAAATGGTGCCCCAGGTGCTGACGGCCCCCAACGAGTTTGAGGTGGATGGCTACCGGGGGAGTATGGAAACCTGGAAAGACTTCGGCCTCTGGATAAACAAGCTGAACAACGGGCGCGACAAACTGCCTGCCGAAACGGTGGCCAAACTGCAGCAACTCACAGCCAACGCCAAAAGCACCGAGGAGAAAATCAGGCTGGTGTATGATTACATGCAGGGCAAGACGCGCTATGTGTCCATTCAGTTGGGCATTGGCAGCTGGCAGCCCTTTGAGGCCAGCTTCGTGGACAGCAAGGGCTACGGCGACTGCAAGGCCTTGTCTGTTTACACCCAGGCGATGCTGAAGGCAGTGGGCGTGGACTCCTACTACGCGCTTATCAGGGCCGGGGAGGGAACGCCGGACATTAAAACCGAATTCCCGAGCAGCCAGTTTAACCACGCCATACTTGGCGTGCCGATGGCGCAGGACACGATGTGGCTGGAGTGCACCAGCCAAACAGATGCCGCTGGCTACAACGGAAGCTTCACCGGCGACCGCCATGCATTGCTCATCACGCCGGAGGGCGGCAAGTTGGTAAAGACCACCGCCTACGGAGCCAACGATAACCTGCAAATCAGAAGTATAAGCGCGAAGGTAAATGAGGCCGGAGGCGCGGTTGCCAAGGTCAGCACCCGTTACACCGGCATCCAGCAGGAGTCCCGCGACCGGGTTATCTTGAACCGCAAACCCGAAGACCAGCGCAAGTGGCTTTACGAGAACACTTCGGCCCCTTCTTTCGAGATCGGCAAGTATAGCTTTACCCAGAAAAAAGACCGCATCCCCAGCGTTACCGAAGATCTGGAGCTAAGTCTGCGGCAGTGCGCCACCATTAGCGGCAAGCGCATGTTCATCAACCCAAACCTGATGAGCAAGTGGACGCATGTGCCCAACCAGAAGGAAAAGCGTCTGACCGATGTGGTGCGCACCCTGGCCTACCTGGATGTGGACACGGTAGAGATTGAGGTGCCTGTTGGCTATACCGTGGAATACCAGCCCCGCGACGTAGAGCATAAATCGGTGTTTGGGGAGTATAGCGCCACGGTAAAGGTAAACGGACAGCGCCTGACTTACGTGCGCCGCATGCAGATGAATAAAGGGCGCTTTGCTCCGGAGTCGTTCGCGCAGTTGGTCGAGTTCTACAACAAGATCATCAAATCGGACGCGGAGCAGGTAGTTTTTGTGAAGAACGTGCAGTAATGCGAAGTATAAGCCCAACCTATGAAAACGATGCGAAAGGTTATTTGGGGGCTGCTTCTGCTAGGCCTCTGCGCCAGCTGCATGCACCAGAACAGGCTAGGCGATCTGGCCGAAAAAAGCGGCAACCTGGAGCTGGCGGTACGCAACTTCAGCCAGGATTACCGGTTCGGGGACTGCTTTCTGTATCAGGAGGGCGATGAGCGCTTCATGCTGATTGTGACGGGCGTGTACCCGGGAGAGTATGCCACCTTTATGCCGGTGGCCGTGCCTGCCGTGGATAGTATAGATGAGTTTACCGTAGGCAAGTTCATGGTGAACTACTACTCCCGCGAGCCTAATATGCTCGATGCCTTGCTGGGTGGTGAGGCGCAACAGGGAGGCTTCGGCTTTTCGGTTTTTCCGGAGGATCTGACCTTGCTGCATCAAAGCCTTCATTACCTGTTCACAGTAAACCTAAACCCGGAAAAGGTGCAGGAGTATGGCGGCACCCCCCTCATCCCTGACCAGCCGCTGGGCTATACCATCCGGTTCTGCCTGGAGTTTGAGGCCATGCAGCGTCACGCTCCCGGTAAGCCTACGGTAGTAAAGCTCCCGCTGGAGAGCTTGTGCATGTGAATTGACCAAAAGGAGAGGGGGGAGCAGCTACATTTATACTTGCTAGCTGGAAGCTATGGCAAATGAGAATCAATGAAATTAGGAAATATTCTACTATTGCTGATTTTGATTTCATGCAATCCAACCGTGCATATGAAACAGAATGAAAATATAGGCGCTGCCAAACTCAATTTCTATACTTCACATAGACAGTTTTACATTATTGATAAGAATCCAACAGGCTCTACAAGTACTGATGACTTCTGGTCAGATGCAGCATCCATTAGGAGGCTGGCTGTAGAATCTGGAATATTAGGAGTAGGCACCGAATGCTATGGACCTGTAAAAGGAGAAATAGAGTTTCTTAACCACTCACAAAAAGCTGAAGACTTTGCTAAGTACGACCATGTAGTAGAAGGGGACCTCCAAGTGAATTCAGGAGTACTTCAAATAATTGACTGTCCTACAGGTGCCGTAGAATTTGAGAAAATAGTTAATCCAGGTAATTACAGGGTACGAATCTATTCAATGAACTTGGACAGTGTAAATGGCGAAGATGAAGGCGACGATTACTACAGAATAGAAGTTTGGCAGGGAGAGCCTGAAGGAGTAAAACTGTATAAAGAGTACAAAAATCAAATACCATAACCCAACACAGCTTTAACCCTTGCTGCGCTGCAGGCTTACGCTGTACAATCCGCTTACTATAGATCTTAACTCCGCCAGCGCAAACCTTTCTGCGCTGGCGGAGTTTTTTTATGAGGACAGAAAATATTTTCCTGAAAGCTGCGTCTTTCTAGAAGTGGCTCCGTCATCAGAGTGTAACAAGAACAAAACACCTGAAAAAGACAGAGCCATGAAAAGATTTCACGTAAACGTAAGGGTAAAAAACCTGGAGGAGTCCACCGCTTTTTATACTGCCCTCTTCGGAGCCGAGCCTACCGTGCTGAAGCCAGACTACGCCAAATGGATGCTGGAGGACCCGCGCGTCAACTTCGCCATCTCGCATCACCCGGAGAATGCCGGCATTGAGCACCTGGGCATACAGGCCGAGAGCGAGGAAGAACTGGGCCAAGTATATGGCCGTCTGAAAAAGGCCAAAGGCGCCATCCGGGAGGAAGGCAAGTGCACCTGCTGCTACGCCAAGTCCGAAAAGTCGTGGATTACAGACCCGCAGGGTGTGGATTGGGAAGCGTTTTATACGTTCGGGGAGTCCACCGTGTACGGAGAGCCTGCTACCAAGTGCTGCCCCGAAGCAACCGAAGCCATTTAGTACAGAATAGACTGAGAAAAACAAAATCAGCAGCAAGTATACTTGTATATTTGCTGCTGATTCACATTAATCCCTCACCTGAAACTATGGAAATCACCACCCAACACGCAGTGCGGCTAACTGAGATGCTGCCAGTGCACTATCCGCAGGTAAAAGAAATCTACGAACTGGGCATTGCCACAAACAACGCCACCCTGGAGACCCAAGCCCCGGACTGGGAGGAGTGGGACAGCAAGTATATGAAAAGCTGCCGGCTGGTCGCCCTGGCTGAAGACGGAACCGTGGCCGGCTGGGGGGCGTTGACGGCAGTGTCGGGCAGGTGCGTGTATAGTGGCGTGGCCGAGGACAGCGTGTACATCCACCCGACGTATAAAGGCAGAGGCATTGGCAAACTGCTGCTGCTGCAACTGGTACAGGAGTCGGAGCTGGAGGGCATCTGGACCCTTCAGGCGGGTATACTCAAGGAGAACGCGGCAAGTATAAAACTGCACGAGCAGTGCGGGTTCAGGATAGTGGGGCTGCGCGAGCGCCTGGGGCAACTGCACGGGCAGTGGCGCGACGTTTGCCTAATGGAAAGACGAAGCAAAATAGTTGGTATATAGTAAGTCATGGAAAACTGCTGCATCAACCCCGCCACCCATTTGCCGCAGGATAGCTGTGCGGCCGTGGCTCCTGCGTTTTTAGCATACGAGGCGCAATTGCGCGGCTTTGTGCTGAAACGCGTGCAGGATAAAGCGGAGGCCGACGACATTCTGCAGCAGCTTTACCTGAAGCTCTACAAGAACTGCGAGCAATTGCAGGGCGTGCACAACCTGAAGGCCTGGCTCTACCAGATTACCCGCAACACCGTGCATGACTTTTTCAGGGAGAGTGGCCGAAGACAGCCCCTGGAAGCTGGGGCAGAACTGCCCGATCCGGAGGATCTGACGGAACAGAACCGGCAGGAGGTGGAGGCGCTGGTAGAGCCCCTGATTAACCTGCTGCCCACCGAGTATGCCGAGGCCCTGCGCCTAAGCGAGCTGGAAGGCGTGAGCCAGAAGGAAATTGCCGAGCGGCTGGGGATATCTTACTCCGGCGCTAAATCCAGGGTACAGCGCGGGCGCGAGAAGCTCAAACAGCTTTTTCTGGAGTGCTGCCACCTCGAACTGAGCCATGATGGGCAGGTACAGGGCGCGGAGGTAAAAGCCAGTTGCGCAGCCTTGCAGGAGCCTGAGAGTTGCTGTGGAAAATAGCTTTGGCTAAGCTTGGGGTGAGTGCTTGGTTGGGGTTTGCTGGCACTGGTAAACTGTTAACTCACCCCAGCCTTCTTGAGGAGTATACTTCACCTCCCTGGTTTTTTTAAAGTATAAATGAGAACTATACTTTGCCGGGTCCAACCACCCCTAACCCTCCTTAGCCAAGAAGGGGAGCCTGTTGTTACTTAGGCCAAAGTATAAACTTCATTGCTTCTGTACTTGCGCGGACAGATTGCGACCTGCCCCTAAAAGTATAAACCCACCTCAGCTCCCCCGAGGAGGAGAGTCTCTGCAGACGATTACACCCCTATTGACCTTTGGTCGCAAGTTTCGACTCTCGTCTCACTTGTCCTCAAGGCGACAGTTTGTACTTGCCGCTCCACCTGTCATCTCGAGCAGGGCGAGAGATCTATCTGGAATTCTCTTCAGATCTCTCCCGAAGGTCGAGATGACAGCAGGGGCAGCGGCTATCGAATGTTTCCCAGCCTTTGGGTTGAGCGCCTCGAGAGGTTCCGGTGCCCGTGAGGGCATTGCGACGGCAGGAGCAAAGGAAGCGAAAGCAGCGCGATGCCCGAAGGCGAGCCCTCTCGGGCTTGAGAGCTCCAAAGCCAGAGATGAAACGAGACGCTTGTGCGAACTAGAGGAGGATCGGAAGCTAGTAAGGATAGCTTGTGTCAAGATGCGGGAAGCAGCGGCTAGAAATGTACAAGCTGGCAAGTATAAGCTAGCAACCAAGTAACTAAAACCTATACCTCACCTGCACCTTCACATCCGATCTTCTGGGTCCTTCAATCGTCTCCAGGCCGCTGCCTATACTTTGTTGGTCACGGTAATGTGTGAGGCCATACTTTAGCCATACATCCAGATCGCGGAGGGGGCGAAGTTGGAGCAACGTATAAAAGCGGGTGCCGCGGCCGCTGAAGGCTGGGATGGAGAAGGCATAGAGTACGTCGCGTTCGTAGGCGTACTGGCGGGTGTCGTAGCTGTCGGTGTCAAAGAGGGCGTAGCGGGTGCTGAGGCGGAGTTTGCTGAAGGTGAAGTTCACGTCCTGCGAGATGAAGTAGCCTGTCTGCTGCGGCGATTCCTGCGCATAAGTGCCAAACTGTACCCGCGACTTGAGGTTGAGCGTGCGGGTGGGCGAGGTTTCGAAGTATAACAGGTAGTTGCGCCGCTCTGCCTGCGCCACATAGTCCATGGCGGTAGTGTTGCCGCTCAGGTTACGGCCCTTGCTCTCGTGGCGCATCTGCGCATACAGGCTGCTCTGGCGGTTGGGTCGGAAGTATAAGCGCACCAAATACTCATCCCCATGCGAGGGGGCATCTACCAAATAGCGCAGCCACGGAAACCGGAACCTGTCGTAGTAGGCGGTAATCTCCCACTTCGGCAAGGGCTTTATCTTGATGCCGGTGTAAAAGCCCTGCTCGTTGATGTTGCGCGTGCCTTCGCCGAAAGCACTGCCATAAAAAGTATGGAAATCGCGGGCGTAGTAGCGGTACAGCATCGAGAGCTCCACGTTCCGGGCCAGGTTAGCGATGAGCCCGTTTATACTTCCCAGGCCGCCGCTTTTGCTCATAGCCGTTTCCCCGAACAAGTATACGTTCTGCCAAGTATGGCTGTAGTTGGTGCCCAGGTTATAGTTATGGGTGCCGCCAAACTCGAACCGCTGGTAAGGTGCCCCTGCTTTGCGGATGGTGGCATTATAGTGCGTGCCCAGCGCGGTAACACCTAAGGAAAGGGTTTTGTCTGCAGATCTATACTGGGCGCTGCCGCCGTATACCTGCTCCCGCACGGCGTCTTTGTTGGCCAGCTCGGTGGGTGTGCGGTGGAAACCTGAGGTTTGGATACCGGTAAAAAACTTCTCTTCTCTGTCCAGGGTATCGAGTTGGAATTGCAGGTTAGCGTCCACGCGCTTGTTCGAGTAGAACGCCGTTACATCCACCTTGCCCAACGTATACGTTACTGCCCCACCGCGCATAAAGGCATACTCCAGCACGGAGCTGTAGGGCCGAACGCCCAGGTTCGGTCTGCTGACGGTGGTAATCGTCTCGCCGCCCTTGCCCACACTATACCCCGAGGAGAGCAGCAAGCCCTGCCCGAACTGCAGTTGGTAATCGCCTAGGGCAATGGTTTTAAAGCGACCCTTGTTGTAGAGTTGCAGGTGCAAGGTATAAAAGTCGAAGCCGTAGCGGCGGGTGCTGGGGCTCCAGGTAAATTGCTCACCGGCATCCTTCTCAGCGGTAATGCCAAAACTATAGTCGCGGGCGTGGCTGATGCGGTAACGCAAGTATAACTTCTCCGGCGAGCCCAGGTAGCGGGTGGTGGAGCGGCTGGTGCTGTCTACGGAAGTATAACCACGGCGCTGTTGCAGCGTGCGCTCGTACCGAAGTATAAGTGCGTTGTTGTCCTCCCCCACCATGCGCTGCCAGAGCGGGCGCGCGTCGGACTGCAGGCCCGCGTCCGGCACCTGCACGAAAGGCAAGAGACGGTAAATGGTGGCCAGGTCGAAGCCCGGAACGGCCTGCAACTCGTAGATGCTCAGCAGTTCCCCGTTCTCCTGCAGGTAGTTAAAGAAGGCTACAATCTGCGGGCGCGACAGCAAGTATAGCGAGGCTAGTTCCTCCGGCGTGGTGCGGTTTAAGTTGACAGGGCGCTGGTAATACTGGAAAAGTGTTTCGTAGAGATCTTCATAGCTTATACTTTCGTCGTCCTGCTCAGCAAACAGCTCCTGCACCAGCAAGTCCAGGTCTATACTTTGGCGCGGGTAGTCCTGGGCCAGCAGCGGAGACAGGCTAGGCAGCATGCAGCAAAGTATAAAGAAGCCTCTTCTCATAAGCGCGATGGCAAACGACTATTAGACAAAGGACTGTTTGACAAAAGACAAAAGATGAAGTACAAAGTATAGCCCCCCACTTTCTAACTTTTTAACCTTCTAACTTCCTAACTACAACTCCTAACCTCTCTAACTCCTAAACTCCCCAACTCCTAAACTCCCAAACTCTCACGGTTCTCTCTTAAAAGTATAGCCCACCGATATATGGTGGCTGTTGCCGATGGGCGTGGTGGAGCCGAAGGCGTAATCTACCTGCAGCTGCCTGGCCACAAAGCCCGCCCCAAAGCTGAGGCTGCCGGTAAGGGTGCTGAAGCCGGAGCGAAGTATAAACCTGTCCTGCAGGAGCGCATACTCGGCCCCGGCCTTGAAATCGGCGTCATGGTCTATGTTTTTCTCTGTTTCGGCGGCCAGCAGCAGGCGGGAGGTGGGGCGGTAGGAGAGGCCGGCTTTCATGATGGTGGGCAGACGCTCATCCTCAAAAGAGGCCAGCCTGGCCTGGTTCAGGTTAAAGGCATAGGCGCCAAAGTATAAATCGGGCACCACCTCGCCCTGCACCCCCGCCGAGAAGGCCACTGCCTTTTGGCTGCCATACTCCTGCACCGCTACCTGCCACACATCGGCCTTGCCCCCCAGGCTGAACTGCCCCAGCTTGTGCGCCACGCCCAGCCCGGCGTGCTGCTGGCTGAAAAGCGCGTCGCCAAACCTGCTCAGGCTCAGGCCGTAGGTGCCGTACGTTTGGGTAGGATATACAGCCTGCAGGGCAACTGTGGTGAAGGCGCGCTCCCCAAACCTGTTCGCCGCATACACGCCCAGGGCCGGCGCCGTTAGACTGGCCATACCTGCGGCATTGTTTGCCACCACCCACACATCCGCCACCGCCACCGAGGTATAGCCCATGCCCGCCGAACGCGCCCCGAAATTGCACAATTCCTGAGCCTGTGCATACCGCAGCGTGGAGGTGAGAAGTATAAAAAGTATAGCAGTGTAATTGTGCTTCATTTCATCAGGAATAGCAGCAGGATTCTATCTTTATTAAGTGCTATAGTGTTCTATATAACTACTTGATATTGGATTATATAGATGCATACTTGTACGGAGCGGCTTCTTTAAATGATTTGTGGAAATTATGAAAGTGTCGGATTAGGATAGAATTACAGCGACTAAAGAAATTGGTGTGTTAACATCGTAATATTATTTATTGGTATTGATTTATTGTATAATTGTATTATTTAGATAGAGGCGCTGGAGGGGAAGTACGTAGAATTAAGCTGTAACAGTTTGTTAAACAGCTAAAAACGTGCTTATGAAAAAGGTTCTACTACTTAGTTTAATGCTGGCGTTGCTTTTGCCACTGTTAGGCTATACTCAAGGAGCCAGAACGGTGTCGGGACAGGTAACGGATCAGGAATCCGGTCAGCCTTTGCCTGGGGTGGCGGTGATTGTACAGGGCACAACGGTGGGCACTACAACGGGTGCCGGCGGGGAGTACACGCTTAATGTTCCCGCCAACGCCAACACGCTGGTTTTTCGCTTCTTAGGGTATGCCCAGGTGGTTCGGGAAATAGGAAATGCCACTACTATTAATGTAGCCATGGGGCTGGACTCCGAGCAGCTGCAGGAAGTGGTGGTAACCGCCCTTGGCCGCGAGGAAGAGGAAAGGACGCTGGGTTATGCCACGCAGCAGGTCGGCTCAGAACAGATAACCCAGGGCCGCGAGCGCAGTGTAGCCAATGCACTGCAGGGGAAGGTTGCCGGTGTAAACATTCAAAGCCAGGGCGGTGGCCCGGGTGCCTCTACGCGTGTGGTAATCCGTGGCGCCAAATCCATCTCCCAGAGCAACCAGGCCCTATTTGTGATAGATGGCATACCTGTGGATAACAGCGCCAGCGGAACAACTGACGCCCTGAATGCTGGGGTAGACGTGGGTAACCGCGCCAACGACATCAACCCGGATGATATCGAGTCTATCAACATCCTGAAAGGCCCGGCGGCAGCGGCACTATATGGTGCCCGTGCCGCCAACGGGGTAATCATGATTACAACCAAATCAGGCAGAGGGGCTACTAAAAAGGCGGAGATCACCTACTTGACCTCCTATACCGTAGAGGACATCCTCCGCTACCCGGAACTGCAGAACCGCTATGGCCAGGGCTTCTTCGGTGCACCGGACCTGCTGGAGAACACCAGCTGGGGCCCACGCTTTACAGGCGAGCTTTTGCCATGGGGCCAGATAATAGACGGGCAGCAGCGCGTGAAGCCATACTCCGCGCTGGAGGATAACATCAAGGAATTCTTTGACTATGGCTATAACTGGACCAATACGGTTTCGCTGTCTGGTGCTGCCGATAATGCCACCTACTATGCGTCTTATTCTACCACGCAGCAGGAAGGGGTGGTGCCTACCACCGAGTATAGCCGCCATTCTTTGGCCGTAAAGGGTAGCACCAAGCTGCTCAACAAGTTTAACTCCACTGTGTCTCTTACTTATACCAAGTCGGGTGGCGACTTTGCCTTAACCGGGCAGGGTAACTCGGTTTTTAACCAGATTATACAGACACCGCGCGATATTCCGGTACGTGAGCTGGAAGACCTGGAGAGTCCCTTTAACGATGAGGCGGGCTTTTACTCTCCTTATACCATTAACCCCTACTGGTCGCTGAGAAACCAAACCTACGAAAACGAGGTGGACCGCCTGTTTGGTAACATCACCCTGGGGTATGATATCATGGAGGGCCTTAACGTGACTTACAGAATCGGTACAGACTTCTATACCGACCGCCGCAAGCAGTTTATGGCCATCCGCAACGTGCAGGGGCAAAACGCCGCGAACAACGACAACGGTATGTACGCAGAGCGCCAGGTCTATTACAGGGAAGTAAACTCAGACCTTATCGTGAGCTACAACAGGGACTTATCCGACATCCTGACCCTGGATTTGCTGATCGGCAACAACATCAACCAGCGGGAAAACGACGACCTGACAGCCACTGCCGACGCGCTGGCAAACAACGAGTTCAGGTCTCTGAGCAACATTATCGGTACGCCGCTTACCGTTAGTTTCCGCGACAAGAGAAGGCTGGTAGGTATTTATGGCTCTGCCAAGCTGGGCTACCGAAACTTCCTTTGGCTGGAGGTGACTGGCCGTAACGACTGGTCTTCTACCTTGCCCATAGATGACAACAGCTTCTTCTATCCGTCTGTAAACCTGGCTTTTGATGCGGCGGAGGCCTTTGGTCTGGCTGAGACCACGCCAATCAACTTTGCCAAGATCAGGGCCAACTATGCCAACGTGGGTAACGATGCACTGCCCTACAGCACACGCTCGGTGTTTATCTCGGGCAATATCAGCGACGGTTTTGCGGGCACGGACCTGAACTTCCCGTTTGCCGGCTTGCCTGGTTTCGAGGTGAGCAACGTCATTGGCAACGCTAACCTGGAGCCGGAGAACACGAGTTCCTGGGAGGTGGGAGCCGATTTGCGCTTCTTTAACGAGCGCCTGCGCGTGGACGCCGCCTACTATAACTCTAAGTCGACAGACCAAATCATCAACGTGCCGCTTTCATTCGCAACCGGCTTCGGATCTGCCTTCCTTAACGCAGCCACCATCCGGAACGAGGGCGTAGAGCTGTTGGTAGGAGGTATCCCGATTGAGATAGGAGACTTTAGCTGGGACATCAGTGTGAACTTCACCAAGAACGAAAACACTGTAGAGGACGTGGCTGGTGATAACGAGATTTCCTTAGGAGGTCTGTCCTCAGCGGCCCTGGTTATCTCAGAAGGAAGGCCCTATGGTACATTCCTGGCTGAGGACTTCCTGCGCGACCCGCAGGGGCGTATCGTGGTGAACCCTTCGACCGGACGGCCCCGCCTGGCGACCGAACAAACCTACCAGGGCAGCATTCAGCCAGACTGGCAGGGCGGCCTGGTGAATACCTTCCGCTATAAAGGCCTGCGCATGTCGGTGGTGTTCGATACACGGCAGGGGGGCAAGATTTACTCCAGAACACGGGGTACCCAACGCTTTGCCGGTACTGCCCCTGAAACGCTCTTCAACGACCGTCAGCCATACATCATCCCTAACTCTGTGGTGCAGGTAGGCAACAGCGATGAGTATATCGAAAATACCACACCGCTCACCAACTCCAACCTATACGAATACTGGGGTAACCTGCCGGAAGGCACCAACATCATTGATGCCTCATTTACCAAGCTAAGGGAGGTAAGTATCTCTTACAGCCTGCCCAGGGCCATTACAGAAAAAACCTTCTTCGGTAACATAGAGGTAGGCCTTTCTGGCCGCAACCTGGTGCTGTGGACGCCGGATGAGAACACTTACATAGACCCTGAGGTGAACAGTTTTGGCAACGGCAACTTGCAGGGCTATGAGTTCAGCAGTTACCCAAGCACCCGCTCCTGGGGCGCCAACCTCAGAGTTACTTTCTAAAGAACCGAAGACGAGAAAATCATGAAAAAGCAATTTATAAAAGGGCTTGCTGTACTATTGGCCTTGTCTCTCGGCTTTACAGCTTGCGACGACTACCTCGACATAAACGTGGACCCCAACAACCCGCCAACCTCTACGCCGGCATTGACCCTGCCAGCGGCACAAGGGGAACTGGCCTATGTGCTGGGCAACCAGTTTCAGTTTTTGGGCAACTTCTTCGCCCAACACTGGACCCAGGCCGGCGCCGCCAACCAGTACTGTGACCTGGAACTCTATGAGATAACCTCCTCAGACTACGATGCCCGTGTGTGGGGTGAGTTGTATGCCGGTGCCCTACAGGACTTCCGGTTTGTGAGCGACCAGGCCAGGGAGGATGGCGACCGAAACGCGGAAGCGATTGGCCGCATCATGGAAGTATACACGATGCAGGTGATTACCGATGCCTGGGGCGATGTACCTTACACCACAGCATTGACCGGTTTGGATGACCCAAACCCAGCCTACCAGGCACAACAGGAAATATACGATCTGTTTATCGTGCAACTGGATTCGGCCCTGGCGCTGATCGATGAGGGAGCTGACACGGAGGTAGGTAGTGCTGACCTGGTGTATGGCGGAGACATGGGGCTTTGGCGCAGGTTCGGCAACACACTCAAACTCAAGATCTACCTGCGCCAGGCCTACGTTCGGCCAGATGTTGCCCAAAGCGGAATTCAGGCTATGTATGCCAGTGGGGCGGAGTTTCTGCAGATAGGGGAAACCGGCGACGTTGAGTTTGCCGACCAGACCCAGAACCGGAACCCCTTCTACCAAACGCAGGTGGTGTTCCGGGGCGGGGTGGACGTGGTAGCCAGCAATACCTCCCTGGAATTCCTGCAGGAGACCAATGACCCCCGGCTCGACGACTTTTACGCTCCGGCAGAAACGGGCGCGGCAGCAGGAAGCTTTGTTGGTGTAGACCAGGGCGTGGAGTGTACCCCTGAAAGGACTGGTAACCAATCCAACTCTGTGTCGAAGCCTGGACCGGCAGTGGCCAGCCCTACTACCGCCATTCCCTTTATAACCGCCGCCGAGAGCTTTTTCCTGCAGGCTGAGGCAGTGGCACGTGGCTGGACTGGTGGTGCTGGTGGCGATGCAGCCGAACTGTACGCCCAGGGCATCAGGGCCTCCTTTGAGTACCTGGGAGAAGATGTGGCGCAGGTAGATCAGCTGCTGCAACAGCCAGGAGTAGCCTACCCAGCTGGGGCCGATGTAGAGGCGCAGGTGGAGCAAATCATCACGCAGAAGTGGGTTTCCTTCAACGGAGTTCAAGGTTTTGAGTCCTGGACGGAGTATAGGAGAACGGGATATCCAGGCTTTATAGATCCTTCAGCGGCATCTAACCTGGCTGCCGGGATAATACCCAAGCGCCTGGTGTACCCCAATACAGAATCGATCCGAAACCAGAATTACCCAGGGCTGGTCGAAATCAGCATACCAGTATGGTGGGACGTGAAGGACTAATGTGAAACATAAACTTGAGAAAAGATGAAAAGCATCAATAAAACCTTCATGGCAGCCATGCTCTCGGTGATGGCCTTCCTTCTGCTTGGCTGCGAGAAAGATGATGAAACGGCAAATGTTTCGTTTGTAACTACTTATCCTGTCGTCACGCTGCTGGGAGACCAGTGGGAGGTGCTGCAGGTCGGGGAAACCTTCACGGATGCGGGGGCAGAGGCTTTTGAAGGCGAAACAGCCATCGATTTTACCACCTCTGGCTCTGTCGATACGAGCGTGCCCGGCGTTTATGTGCTCACGTATACCGCTGTCAATCAGGATGGATTCTCCACATTGGAAAGAAGGTATGTGGGTGTAATCACTCCAGAGGCCGCCGCCATCGATTTAAGCGGGCAGTACCAGCGCACCGTAGGCGACCGGGGGATCTCTACCGTGACACAGATTGAACCCGGCTTGTTTGAAACGAATAATGTCGGGGGTGTTGCTGCTCCGGGGCCTGCCACTACGGTCAGGTTTTACCACTACGATGTTGGCATGCTCGGGGTGCCTCCGCAAGATGTGCAAGGCAGCGAATTCGCCGCTGTTGATGCCACCGTTATTCCAGGAGTAAGTTACAGCTGGATAGTCATAAACCCTGGCTATGGTACCGCTCTTCGCACGTTTGTTAAACTATAAAACCGAATCCATATGAAGCTGAAATATACTTTATTACTGACCCTGTTTCTGTCGCTGGGCGTGTTTACTGCCTGCGACGATGATGACGATGATGACATAGACTACACGGCAACCTACCCCATCTCAGGAACCTGGAGTGTTACCTTTAATATAGAGACAGCTCCTGGGCAGTTCGAGCCGCTTACGGATCCAACCGAAGTGCTGATTTACAACACGGCCGCCAATGTGCCTACAGAAGTATGGGTAGACGATGAGGGGCACTTCTGGGAGTTTAAGGTTAAAACGCCCATCAATATCAGCAATCTTACCTTTAGCGGGGAGAACCTGGCAAACGATTATTACCCCTCACAGGTAACCATTACCGACGGGCAGGTTTTCCTCAATGCCGTGGAAGTGAATAACGTGTTGCGCGATAGCATTTACTTCAGGGTATCGTTCAATGACGATGAGGACGCCGAAGGCAATCCTGATCCTTTTGGCACCATCTATCACGTGTACGGCCACCGCAGCTCCGGATTTGAATAAAGGTTTGTGCAGTTGGCAAAAGGAAAGGCAGATTCTGAAAAGTCTGCCTTTCTTATTAACCTGAAAGTATAAGCAGTTCGGTCTGTTCCCTGTTACTTCCATCAACCTGACTTGTATATGCGGCTGCTCGCGGTTTGGCTTACTGTGGCTATGCTGATGCTCTGCGAGCCTCTGTTGCTGTATGCTTATGCCTTGCCACAGAAGGGTGGCTTCACCGTACGCGGCACTGTGCGGGATGCGCAGACAGGAGAGGCCATTGCCGGTGCCGCTGTACTAGCTGAAGGCAGTAGTACGGGTACTACCACGGATGCGACTGGTGCCTTTAGTTTATACTTGCCTACCGGGAGTAGCACGTTAGTTATTTCATACCTGGGCTACGAGCGGGCCACTGTGCGTGTGAACAGTGGCAACACTACGCTGAAGGTGCCGTTGGCGCGGTCGTCGGTACAGCTGTCGGAGGTGGGGGTAGTGGGGCAGAAGCCGGTGCACGATAACATCCGCAGTGTGCAGAGCGGTATCACGAGCCTCAACATCAACACTATCAAATCGGTGCCGGCCTTTCTGGGCGAGGTGGACGTAGTGAAAAGTATAAAACTGCTGCCTGGTGTAAGTTCAGTGGGCGAGGCAGCGACGGGCTTTAACGTGCGCGGTGGAAGCGTGGACCAAAACCTTATCCTACTGGATGACGCGCCGCTGTTTAACAGTGCCCATTTATTTGGCTTCTTCTCGGTTTTTAACCCCGATGCCGTGGAGGATGTGACGCTGTACCGGGGCGGCGTGCCGGCGCAGTATGGCGGGCGCATCTCCTCGGTGCTGGATGTACGGATGCGGGAGGGCGACAGGGAGAAGTTCGCGCTCAGCGGTGGCGTGGGACTTGTCTCGGCCAGGCTAGCCGTGGAAGGGCCCATCATCAGAGACAAAACCTCCTTTCTGGTGGCCGGCCGCAGCTCCTACTCCGACTGGCTGCTGCGCAAGATGCCCAACGCCAACATCCGCAACAGCCATGCAGCCTTTTACGATGCCTCCGCCAAGATCAGCCATACGTTTAATGAGCGCAACAAACTCGCCATCTCCGGCTACCGCAGCTTCGATGAATTTGGCTTCTCGGGCGACACGCTCTACAACTGGACGACTAACGCCGCCACGGCTACCTACACGCGCCGCTTCAGTTCCAGCCTTTCCATGAGCCTCAGCGGGGTATACACGGATTATACTTTCAAAGTGAAGACCAAGCAGCGTGTGAATTCCTCGGAGTACAGCAACGGCATTGAGCAGAAAAGTATAAAAGCGGACTTTGCCCTGGCCACTGGCAAGCACACGATCCACTTCGGTGCAGCGGCCCTGGATTATACTTTTGAGCAGGGCAAACTAACGCCAACTTCGGCCGAGTCGCAGGTGCTGCCGGTGCAGCTGCAGCCGGAGCAGGCGCTGGAGAGTGCCCTGTACTGGAACGATGAGGTGCGGCTCTCGTCCAAGCTCTCCCTCATGTATGGCCTGCGCTACTCGTTTTACGCCAACTACGGGGCGGGGCAAGTATACCGTTATCAGCCGGGCGTGCCCAAGCAGGAGCGCACCATTACGGATACTTTAAGCTATGGCCGCGGGGAAGTGATCGAGAGCTACCATGGCGCTGAACCACGCTTTTCGGTGAATTATACTTTCAGCGAGCGCAGCGCCATCAAACTCGGGTATAACCGCCACCGGCAGTACCTCCACCTCATCTCCAACACCACCACCATCTCGCCCACCGATATCTGGAAAACCAGCAATACCCACATCAAGCCTCAGGTCGGGGATCAGGTGAGCCTGGGCTACTTCCGAAACTTCAGGAAAAATATGATGGAGGCTTCGGTAGAGGGATATTACAAGCGGATGGAGCACATGCCGGACTATAAAAACGGAGCGGATTTATACCTGAACCCAACCCTGGAGGCGGATTTATTGGCAGGCGAAGGCAGGGCCTATGGCGTGGAGGCGAGCATCAGCAAGGTAAGCGGCAGGCTGACCGGTTGGCTTAACTATACCTATGCCCGCACCGAGATAGCTGTACAAGGCGCCACGGCAGAGGAAACTGTGAACAAAGGAGAGTATTACCCGGCCAGCTACGACAAACCGCATACTTTAAACCTGGTCGCCAGCTACGGAATGGGCAAACGCTGGCAGCTGGGCGCTACCTTTACCTATAGCACCGGCCGTCCTATCACCGCGCCGCTCGCGCACTACGTTGTCGGCGATTTTATCGTGCCCCACTTCGGAAACCGCAACCAGCAGCGCATCCCCGACTACCACCGGCTGGATCTGTCGCTCTCGCTCTTGCCAGACAAAGCCAGGAGCAAGCGCTGGGAGGGCACCTGGAACCTCTCGCTCTACAACGTGTATGGGCGCAAAAACCCGTACTCGGTTTTCTTCCGGCAAGTATACGGCTCTCCGCCCCGGGCCTACCGGCTGGCGGTGGTGGGCGTGCCGCTGCCCTCTATCTCCTATGATTTCAAGTTCAGGTAACGCGACATGAAAAAAGCAGTCATCCTAAGTATAATCTTGCTGCTGGCAGGCAGCTGTATCGACCCGCTGGACCTGGACATTGACGACCAGGCCGAGATGTTGGTGGTGGACGGCATGATCACCAACGAGCCGGGGCCATATAGCGTGCGCCTGAGCCGCAGCAAACCTTACGACACCTACGCCGACAGCTGGAGCGCGGTGGAAACAGGGGCCACCGTTATACTTTCAGATGACCAGGGAAATCAGGAAACACTAGCGGAAACAGCTCCAGGGCTCTACCAGACCAGCGAAGGAGGCATGCAGGGACAGCTAGGCTCCACCTACACGTTGAGCATCCGCACCAAAAGCGGGCAGACCTATACTTCTCTCCCCGAAACGCTCCGGCCCGTGCCGCCCATCGACAGTTTATACTTTGAGGTACGCCCACAGCAGATTCTCAACGAGGCGGATGTGGAAGAAACCATTTACATGGCGGATGTATTGGTGGATGCCCCTGACCCGGCCCAGGAAAAGAACTACTACCTGTGGCAATGGCAGAGCACCTTTCAGGTAAACACCCAGCCCTGGGATTATGCTGAGAAAATAAGGGGCGTGCGGGTACCCATGCCCAAAGCCTGCTGCGAAGTATGCTGGATTACCAGCCCCACCGGCAGCGTAAACGTGCAGGACGACAGGCTGATAGACGGCGGCACCCTGAGCCGGCATGTAGTAACCAGCATCCCCGTGACAGAACAGGCCTTTGGCACCAAGTACCACCTGGAAGTAAAGCAGCTCTCCGTTTCAGAAGCCGCCTACGATTACTGGCGCATCCTGAAAGCCCAGATTGAGAACGGCGGAAGTATACAGGACCCGCCGCCGGCTACCATCACCGGTAACATCACCAACACAGCCACAGGAGAGCCGGCGCTGGGCTTTTTCGGGGCTTCGGCGGTAACAAGGCGCAGCCTGGATGTCCGGCGGGAGGATTTGGGCGTGCGGGTGGGCCAATACATTTTTCCGGATGACTGCCGGGTAATTGCCAACAGCACCACAGAGCGGCCGGCATTCTGGTGAAAGTGTAAATAGTTTGTACTAGCTAAAACGAGAAGAGGGGCTACAGTAAACGGCAGCCCCTCTTTTATACTTGGTTTATACTTTATAACCTACTCTACGCTAAGCTCATCCACCAGCAGCCAGGTTTCGCGGCCGCGTACCGTATACTGGTCAGGGGCTACGCCTACGTTGCGGGCAATTACCTTTACATAGCGCGCCTTGGTAGCCGGGAACTCCGCGGCAATGGTTTTGCGCATCATGCCTTCTTCCTTGCCGGCGTTGCTGATCACCTTCACGGTTTTAAAGTTTTTGCCATCCTCCGACACGGCATACTCCACCTGCGTGGGCAGGAACACACGGTAGCCAATGTGCTGCACGTAAGAGCTGCTGATTTTAGAGATAGACTGCACCTGCTCCAAGTCGATCACGGCTTCCAGGTCATCCTTCAGGTAGCCCAGCCAGTGGCCATCGTAGTGGTCGGTGGTGCCGTAGAGGCCGTTTACCAGGGCAGCCGTGCCCGGCGAGAAGCTGCGGTGCGGTTCCTTGGCCAGCGTTACCTTGCGGTTAAGGGCTTTATGTGCATCAAATACCCTGGTGGTGGCCTGGCCTATCAGCTTGCCATCCTGAAAAGAGCCTGCCTTTATCACGGCAGCTTTAGTCAGTTCAAATGGGCCGGTATACTTCTGGGATTTGGCTGTTGGCTCAGAGCCGTCCAAAGTATAATAAATGTCCGTGCCGGCGGCATCGGTGGTAAAGGTAACTTTGGCGGCCTTGCGCTCCGGGTTTACCTGCAGTTGCTGCTTCACCTGGAAGGCGCTTTTGGCGTAGTTAATGCCCATGGCATCGTAGCGAAGGTATTGCTGCTGCATGCGCGTTTTAAAGTCTTCCCAGTTTTTCAGGTTTACCGGCGTCCAGAGCACTTCCGACAGGGCCGCGATGCGCGGGAAGGCCATGTACTCTACATGCTTGGTATTGGGAATATACTCGGTCCAGACGTTGGCCTGGGCGCCCAGGATATACTTTTGCTCTTCTTTGGAGAGCTCTGCCGGCGTAGGGTTGTAAGAGTAGACCCTTGCAAGCGGGTTGTTGCCATGGATGGTCACAGGCTCCAGCTCACGGTCGCCCTGGTAGTGGTCGAAGTATACGTAGTTACCGGGCGTCATCACCACATAATGCTTCTGCTTGGCTGCCTCGATGCCGCCTTTCTCGCCTCTCCAGCTCATCACGAGTGCGTTCGGGGCCAGTCCGCCCTCCAGTATCTCGTCCCAACCGATGATAGTGCGGCCTTTGGCGTTCAGGAACTTCTCCATGCGCTGAACAAAGTAGCTCTGCAGTTCGTGCTCGTCTTTTAAGCCTTCGTCTTTGATGCGCTTCTGGCACTTAGGGCATACTTTCCAGCGGGTTTTAGGGGCCTCGTCGCCGCCGATGTGCACGATCTGGCTCGGGAACAGGGCCAGCACCTCGGTCATCACGTCTTCCAGAAAGGCGAAGGTCTGCTCGTTTCCGGCGCAGAAAATATCATCAAAAATGCCCCACTTGCCTTCTACTTTGAATGGGCCGCCGGTGCAGGAGAGCTCCGGGTAAGCCGCCAGTGCCGCCACCGCATGGCCCGGCATCTCAATCTCCGGCACTACCGTGATGTAACGCTTCTGCGCGTACTTCACCACTTCTTTTACCTGCTCCTGGGTGTAGAAACCGCCGTGGCGTTTGTTGTCATAGGTCTGGGGTAGATCCCAATAGTGGCCAATCAGGGTGCTGTCGCGCCAGGCGCTGATTTCGGTGAGCTTCGGGTGCTTTTTGATCTCGATGCGCCAGCCCTGGTCGTCGGTCAGGTGCCAGTGGAAGGTGTTGAGCTTGTGCATGGCCAGGTAATCGATGTACTGCTTGACGAACTCCACCGGCATAAAATGACGCGTCACGTCCAGATGCATGCCGCGCCACTCGTAGCGGGGCTTATCGGCTATGCGCACTGCCGGTATCGTTACGGGCGCCTTGGCAGGCTGAGGCGGCAGCAGCTGCTTTATACTTTGCATACCGATGAAAAGGCCGTTTGGCTGGTTGGCGGCAAGTATAATTTGGTCAGGGGTTACATCCAAGGTATAGCCTTCTTTGCCCAAGGTATCCGTGGCGGCAGCAAGGCTGAGCTGGATAATGTTCTTAGCTTTTTTCTTTGGGTCTTTTTGTATGACCTGCGGCTGCACACCGGTAGCGGTTTTTATACTTTGGGCCAGCTGGTCGGCTATACTTTTCAGCTCCTCGGTTTTGGCCGGCACATGGATTTTGGTGTCGGCGTTGAGGGTAAACTGGCCGCTCTGGGGTGTCAGGTGCTGAGGTTTCGGGATAAGGGAGATAACCGGACTAGCCGATTGGTTTTGGGCCTGAGTATTACTAAGCCCCAGCAATAGGGCCAGGCTAAGCAACAGGGGAAACGTTTTATTCAATCTCATGAAAGGTTAAAGTAGTGTTAGAACATCAAGAATAAGGAATATTTGATAGAAATACCAGCGGGGGGAGAGGTTGGGAGTTTAGGAGTTTAGGAGTTAGAGAGTTGTGGAGACGCAATACCTTGCGTCTTTGTAGTTAGAAAGTTAGAAGGTTAAAAAGTGGGGGGCTATACTTTATACTTTGTCTGAATCAGGATTTGCAGGATTTAGGGATGAGCAGGATTGCAATACCGGGTCCAACCACCCCCGGCCCCTCCTTGTCCAAGGAGGGGAGTCTTGTAGCTGCTGGGGCTAAAGTATAAGCTTTATAGTTGCTGGTATGGGGCGGACAGGTCGCGACCTGTCCCTACAAAGTATAAACCCACCCCTATGAGCTGCGCTCGCTAGCTCAAAACTCCCGTTTTGGCAAGTCCAGAGGAGGGAAATTTATACTTACTCCTTTCCCTGTCATCTCGAGTACTCTCAAGGCGGGAGCCGAAGAGAGCCAGCGTAGCTGTGAGAGATCTATCTTGAATTCTAAAGAGATCTCTCCCGAAGGTCGAGATGACAGTAAGGGCAGCGGCTATCGACCTTATCCCAGCCTTTGGGTTGAGCGCCTCGAGAGGTTCCGGTGACGAGCTGAAGGCGAGGCAGCCCGAGGCACGAGGGCAGGAAGCGAAAGCAGCGCGATGCCCGAAGGCGAGCCCTCTCGGGCTTGAGAGCTCCAAAACTAGAGGTGCAACGTTAGGTTTATGCGAACTAGAGGATGAACGGAATCTAGTAAGTATAGCTTGGATCCAGTTACGGGAAGCGGCGGCTAGGAAAGTATAAACTGGCAAGTATAAATGTATAGCCAAAGTATAAACTCCTGTTCATCCATTCATCCTGAAAATCCTGATTCAGACAAGTATAGCCAAAGTATAAAGTATGGCTCAAATAGTAAGGACCGCAGACTGACGCTATGACACAACCATAAAAACAACAGCGGCGCTGAGGATGCCCCAGCGCCGCTGCTTACACTCTATCAGGAAAGGTCCTTAGTCCTTCACCTGCAGTTTCACTCTGGCTTTGCCTTGCTTCTTATCAACCTTAAACTCGGTTTTGCCTTGCTTCAGGTTTTGCTGTGCCTCTTCTACCACAGCGTTCAGCAGCTCGGCCTGTGGAGAGGCTGCCTCCTCTACTTTGGCTGTCGCAGCTTCGCTTGGGCCGGGGTTCTCACCGTCCACAATCGTCATCTCGTTGATTAGGTTCGTGGCGCCCGCATACTTTTCGATCAGGAAGAGCACGTAGCGCGAGTCCACGTTAATGCAGCGCTTGTAGTCCGGGTCGTACACCAGGTCGCCGGTCATGGCTTCCCAGTTGCCGTCGAAGGCCAGGCCGATGAGCTCGCCTTTGCCGTTGATTACCGGAGAACCGGAGTTACCGCCCGTGATGTCGTTGTCGGTGATGAAGTTAACCACCAGCTCGCCTTTGGAGTTGGCAAAACGGCCGTAGTCCTTGGCCTCATACAGCTGCTTGAGTTTGGCCGGGATGATGAACTCCTCGTTGTTCGGATCTTCCTTGGCCATCGTACCTTCCAGCGTAGTATAGTAGTTGTACAGCACACCATCCTGCGGGCTATAGTCTTTTACAGAACCGTAGCTCAGGCGGATGGTAGAGTTGGCGTCCGCGTAGTATACTTTGTCCGGGTTCATCAGGCGCAGGCCAGCTACGTACAGGCGGTTGGCTTTGGCCAGTTTGGCCTCGCTTTCGGCCACTTTCGGCGCGATGTTGCTTCTGTAATTATCTACAATCGCGTTCACGATCTGGAAAGCCGGGTCGTTGTCGAGCGCCTTCTGCGTTGGGTTCTGCAGGAAGCTGTTGAGTTTCTGCTCGTTCACTACCATCGAGTTGCTGTACACGTGGTCGGCCAGTTTTTCAAAGTTGCCTTTATACTTTTGCACCAGTTTCTTGAAGGACTCCGGTTGCTGGTCTTTGGCGATGTCGTCGTAGTAGGCCTTCAACAGGGCCGCAAATACTTTCTTGTCGGCTGGCAGGTAGTAGTCTTTGAAGAAAGCATCTACGCGTGGCTTCACGTCCTCGGCAGCTTTCTTGGCAGCAGCCGCGTTGCCTGATTTCAGGGCAGTGTAAACCGGCGTGAGGCGGTAAGCCATCAGCAGCGCTTCGGTGCCCAGCACGGCCTCGTTCAGGTATACAGAGCCCAGGTTATACTTTTCGATGGTGGCATAAGCGTCGGCAATATCGCTCATCACGTTGCCATAGGTAGCTTTGCGCTCGGCGTCGGCATTTGCCCAGGACTGGAACTTGTCCTCGTCGGCAATTTTACCTTCGATAGTGCGCATGCGCTTGATGCCCTCGTTCTGGCCGATAGAGTACTTGTAGTAGTTAGAAGTAGAGGCATACTTGGAGGCATACTTGATGCGTGTGTCGTCGCTCTTATCCATCTCATTCTTCCAGATATCCAGCTTCTGCTCGCGCAGCTTAATGCGGGAGTTGTTGAGTTGGTTCAATTCCAGTTTCAGGCCGTGCGAGGTCATGAAACGCTTGGTGCGGCCCGGGAAACCGAAAACCATGGCAAAGTCGCCCGGGTCTTTCTCTCCGATGTTGATGGGCAGGTGGTGGGCTGGCTTGTAAGGCACGTTGCTCTTGCTGTAAGTAGCAGGAGACCCGTCCGGAGCCATGTACACGCGGAACATCGCGAAGTCACCGGTGTGGCGCGGCCACATCCAGTTGTCGGTATCGCCACCGAATTTACCAACAGAAGATGGCGGGGCACCTACCAGGCGCACGTCGGTGTAGCGGTTGTAGACGAACAGGTAAAACTCGTTGCCGTTGAAGAAATCGCGCACGTAGGTGATGTACTTGCCGTTCTCAGAGGCTTCTTTGGCAAGTGCCTGCGTACGCTGGGCAATCAGCTGGGCGCGCTGCTCCTCCGGCGTATTGTTGTCGATACCTTCGAGCACTTTGACGGTCACGTCGTCCATGTAGTGCAGGATGTCTACAAACAGACCTTCGTTTGGCAGCTCCTGGTCTTTAGAAGTAGCCCAGAAACCGTTGGTCAGGTAGTCGTTTTGCGGGGTGGAGTGCGATTGGATCTGACCGTAACCGCAGTGGTGGTTGGTCAGCAGCAGGCCCTCTGGCGAAATGAACTCGCCGGTACAGAAACCACCGAACTGTACGATGGCATCCTTCAGGCTCGAGTTGTTTACAGAGTAGATTTCTTCTGCCGTCAGCTGAAGTCCCTGCTTCTGCATATCCGTATGGTTCAGACGCTTGATGAGCATCGGCAACCACATACCTTCGTCTGCCTTGGCCGCAAACGGTATGCTCAGCGAGACTAAAAGAAGGAGTGAAAGGATTCTTTTTAACATGGAAATTTGTTTAGATTAGTTTAACCGTGGCAAATTTAGCAAAAGTTGCTGCCTTTTGCTGTAAATCATACGCGGTGCTTGCCGCAAAGTAGATATGACCTGGATATTTAAAAAACTGGTACTGGCGCTGGTGTGGGTGTACCAGCACATGATTTCGCCGCTCACGCCGGCTTCCTGCCGCTATACGCCTACCTGCTCGCAGTACGCCGTGGACGCCGTGAATAAGTACGGCCCTTTTAAAGGCGGCTGGATGGCGATGAAGCGGATCGGCCGTTGCCATCCCTGGGGCGGGAGTGGGTATGATCCGGTGAAGTAGTATAACAGCGTTATTTATTCTGGTGCGAGTTTGCAACTCGTGTCTACTATAGTGTTGGGTTTGCAGCCCAACTGGCTCTCAGAGCCATACTTTATACTTTGGCTATACTTTTATACTTGTCAAGTTATACTTCCACAGCCACTGCTTCCCGCAACTTGACACAAGCTATCCTTGCTAGCTTCCGTTCATCCTATAGTTCCCACAAACCTAACGTTGCATCTCTGACTATGGAGCTCTCAAGCCCGAGAGGGCTCGCCTTCGGGCATCGCGCGGTGTGCCTGAAGCTGCCTCCGCTCTGCTCCGGCTGCCTCACTTCGTTCGGCACCGCAACATGCACAAGGCGCTCAACCCAAAGGCTGGAAATCATTCGATAGCTACGGCTGACGAAGCTTGAACCAAGTCCCCCTTTGAAGGGGGTAGGGGGATGAAATCGGCTGCAGATGATTCCCCTCCTCGGAGGGGCTGGGGTGGGTTTATACTTTTGCTGATAAAACAGAAGCTATAAAGCTTATACTTTAGAACTGGCAATTACAGATTCCCCGCCTTAGCCAAGGAGGGGCAAGGGGTGGTTGGGCCCGGGATCACAAACGTTAATCTGAATAAGTTGCTCTCAGAATGGACCTAACCCGAAGACCCAACACCAAAACTCCGTTTCATCGAAACCACGGCCTTGTAAGTATAAAATATCCTTGGGTTTGTCTAAATAGGGCGGGCGGCATTAGAGGCTTTCGCCGTTTTTGAAGTATATTTAAAAAACGCTATCCTACATCCCGCCTATGCTTTTAACCTTACTCACACACCAATGGAAAGCCGATGTCCGTTCTTCCGTTTTCCAGAAGGGCCTGGCGCTCAACATTATCATGGGGCTGCTGATTTTATACTTTGGCGGCATCTTCCTGTTCCTGGGCTTTCATATTGATGATATCCTGCTGAAAGTATTCCCGAGCCAGGATCCGGTGGCGGTGTTTAACGGCGGCATGCTGTACTACTTCCTGATGGACCTGTTCTTCCGGTTTATGCTGCAGGAGATGCCTGTTTTGGCCGTACAGCCTTACCTGCACCTGCCGGTCGGCAAAAACAAGCTGGTGCACTTTGTGCTGGTTAAGTCTGTTTTCAGCTTCCTGAACGTGCTGCCGCTGCTGTTTATGGTGCCCTTCATGGTATCGGCGGTAGTGCCGGCGTATGGCGTGGGGATAGCTTTGGTGTGGCTGCTGGCGCTGGTGGCGCTCACGCTGTGCAACAACTTTGTGCTGCTATACTTTAAGCGGCAGTTGGCGGCCAAGCCGCTGTACACGCTGGCCTTTGGCGTAGTGGTTTCGGCGCTGATGCTGCTCGATTACTTCGACCTGCTCTCGCTGAACGTGGCCTCCCGTGCGGCGTTCGGGCAGTTGCTGCTGCAGCCTTGGCTGGTAGCGGTGCCTTTGCTGCTGGTGGCCGTAGCTTATACATTCAATTTCCGCTTTCTGAAGGAGCATACCTACCCCGAGGAACTGCAGGTGCGCAAGGCTACCAAGGTATCGGGCAGCAACATTGCTTTCCTGAGCCGCTTTGGCGAAATCGGGAAGCTGATAGAGCTGGAACTGAAGCTGATCTGGCGCAACAAACGCCCGAAGTCTACCCTCTTCACGGCAGCTTTTATACTTTTCTACGGCATGCTTTTCTACAAAGAACCTTACATGGACGGCTATGCCATGCTGATTTTTGTGGGCCTGATGATGACGGGCATGGCCATGTTCAGCTATGGGCAGTTTGTGCCCGGCTGGCAAAGCACCCACTTCGACGCCCTGCTGACGCAACGCATTTCAATCTACCAGTTCCTGAAAGCCAAGTACTGGATGTTTTTGGCTGTTACCCTGTTCGCCTACCTGGTTACGCTGCCCTACGGCCTGCTAGGCTATAAGATTCTCATCATCAACACGGTGGCACTGCTCTACAACATCGGGGTGAATGTGTTTATCATCTTCTATTTTTCTGCCTACAACACCTCTCGTCTGGACCTGAGCCGTGGTTCAGCCTTCAACTGGCAGGGGGTGGGAGCCTCCAAGTTCGTGATGATGCTGCCGCTCATCATTATCCCGCTGCTCATCTACATGCCCTTTGGTCTGATGGATGTGCCTTATGTGGGATTGGCGACCATAGGAGGGCTAGGCTTGCTGGGGCTGATCTTCCAGAAGCAGCTGTTGCAGTGGTCGGCCAGGTGGTTTAGGAAGCACAAGTATAAACTGGCCACGGGTTTCCGCCAGTCTGAGTAAGAACGTTTTAAAACAAAAGATATGCTAACGGTTAAAGATTTACAGAAAGTATACAATGGCACGGTGGTGGTCAACATCCCCGAGCTGACGATACAAGCCGGTGAGGCGATTGGTTTGGTGGGTAACAACGGCGCCGGTAAAACCACGCTGTTCCGCCTGATCCTGGACCTCATCCGCCCAACCAAGGGCGAAGTGTACGCCAAGGACGTGAACGTGGCCAAAAGCGAGGACTGGAAAGCCTACACCGGCTCTCACTTGGACGAGGGTTTTCTGATCGACTACCTCACGGCTGAGGAGTACTTCAAGTTCATCGGCGACCTGCACGGCCTTTCGGATGGCGATATTACCGAGCGCCTGCTGCCGTTTATGGACTTGTTTAACGATGAGATCCTGAACCAGCGCAAGTACATCCGCGACTTCTCGAAAGGTAACCAGAAGAAGATAGGCATTGCCGCTGCTGCGCTCTCCAATCCGGAACTACTGATCCTGGACGAACCTTTCGCCAACCTCGACCCCAGCTCCCAAATCCGCCTGAAGAACTTGCTGCGCCACCTGCGTGACCAGAAACGCATGACCATGCTCATCTCCAGCCACGACCTGAGCCACGTGATTGAAGTATGCGAGCGCATCCTGATTCTGGAAAAAGGTCAGCTGGTGCAAGACATGCAGACAAACGAAAACACCCTACGCGAGCTGGAGACATACTTTACTGTATAATTTGGCTGAGTTTATACTTTACACAAGAGCCGGTGTGGGACTAAAACCTGCACCGGCTCTTGTTTTTATACTTTAGGTGAAGCGACCTCGGCTGTAAACAACACATGGCGCGAGCGTCCTCGCTCGTGACCAGCTATAGGCTGGGCCTCCGGCTCAGTCGATTCAGACACTAGACATCATCGCAGAGAGCAGGCTGTGATTTGACTGGGCAGGGCTATTTCATTCTTTGTTTTTGTCATCCTGAAAGGATCTTGTGGGAAGGGAGGGGAAGCCGAAGCTACTGGTAAAGTATAGATTTCATCGTTACTGTGGTCCAACCACCCCTAACCCCTCCTTGTCTAAGGAGGGGAGCCTAATATTACTCATGCTGAAGTATAAGTGCTATAGTCTAAGTATAAACATCCCTGTTTTGCGATGCTCGCAATCTTTGAACTCGCGTTCTCGCTTCTCTTCAAGGGGACAGTTCCCATATTGTACCTGTATCGATTAAGAATACTTAAGCGACTTTAATCCTCCTTCAAATGCCTGATGACCCTACAGGGATTACCGGCGGCAAACACATCATTCGGAATATCGCGGGTGACCACGCTGCCTGCCCCGATAACCGAGCGGTGGCCTATACTTACGCCGGGGCAAATCACTACACTGCCGCCTACCCATACATCCTCGCCAATGGAAATAGGTTTGGCATACTCCACGCCTGAAGCGCGCTCCACATGGTTAATGGGATGGGTGGCGGTATAAACCTGTACGTTAGGTCCGAACATCGTTCTGCTGCCGATGGTGACCTGCGCCACATCCAGCACCACGCAGTTGAAGTTAAAGAACACCCGCTCGCCGACAACCATGTTATAGCCATAGTCGCAGTAGAAGGGCGGCTGCAGCCACAGCCCCGCCTGTGCGTTCGGAATCAGCTCTTTCAGGATGCGGGTGCGCTCTTCTATCTCGTCCTCGCGGCTGTCGTTCAGTTCTTTAATCAGCAGCCTAGTGCGTAGCCTGTCATCAACTAATTCCTGGTCCAGCGGGTCGTACAGCTCACCGGCGAGCATTTTTTCTTTTTCAGTCTTCATGGGAGAGGTGATTGGGGAGAGTACCTGAAATGGTTTCAAGCAGGTACGGTTTATGTGCTCAACGGTTTAGCTGGTGCGGACTCGTGATGTATACTTCCAGTTTCACGCTTATATGATAAAGTAAGTTAGCACACTAATCTCTCCAGTTCCAATCTACTACCGTATGTTGCGCTTGCCTGATGTGCTCGCTGCCTTGCTGTACTCCGGCGAGCTTTAAGTTCTGTTCAATTCTGGGGTGAAGCGTCTTAACGAGCTCCCATACTTCCTTGTTCTTCTCCTCATCATCAAATTGCAAAACTCTATAGCTTGACCAGGTAGTGCCTCTAATAAAAAAGAACCCGAACCGCTCATTCCAGTAATGTTCCGTTCCCCCGTCTATCATTCCGTCGGCCGTTGAAAACTGATACACCATAAAATCCTTGCCACCTACAACAGGTACCGCGTGTTTACTGACGAAATAGAACAGACTGTCGGTGTAGGAGGGGGAAAGAAGGCTGGCTCGTTCAGGATGCTTTATACTTATTTTGTAGGTTGAGGTATCAAAAGGAGTTTGATAGGTGAGTGCTAGGCTGGTGTCCTCGTCAGCTTTTGCGAGTTTTAAAGGTAGGTAGTACACCTCTTGGTACGTGCCTCTCAGAAAGTACCAATAAAGCTCATGTGGCCAATTAGCCTCTTCATTTTGTTGCTCTTTTTGCCTGCAAGATGCCAGGCAAAAAGAAAGTATAAGTAGTGCTGTAAACGTTTTATACATGAGCAATTTACTTACTTCACTACCCCCTTCATCCAATCTCCAACCACCTGCAGGGCTGCCGGGGCAAAGGTTTCCTCCAGCTGGCCATACTCTGCCGGGGAGCCGGTTTTGGCTGTCTGGAAGAGGTGGTTGAGGTTGGGCATCTCCTGGATGGTATACTTTTTATTGCCGGCGGCTTTCAGGGCCTTTTCGGTGGCAGGGAGGTTTTGCTGATGGGGCACCTGCAGGTCTTTTGTCCCGTTCAGGGCCAGTACAGGCATCTTTAGTTTTCGGAGTGCTGGGGCCGGGTCGTAGGCCAGGTAGTAGCGCATCCAGGGGGAGCTGAGTTGGGCCACTACCGTCTGCTCGGCTCTGTCAGTGAGGCCGAGTTGTAGCTGTTCCTGTGGTGTAAGTTTGGCTTTTGCCTCCTGCTCCAGCTGCCGTATCTGCGCGGCGGCTTTGGCTACGTCTTTTTCGGTAGCGGCTACCTTAAACTGGGCCTCGCGCAGCTGCAGGTATTTCTGCAGTTGTTCCTCCGGAAGTTGTTTCTCAAACAAAGCTTTGTTCTGCGCCACCAACAGCTCCGTGCCTGGCACGGCATTGCCCGCCAGCAGCACCACAAAGGCTGTCTCCGGGTACTTGGCTGCCACTTTGGCCGCTAGTAATGCTCCTTCACTATGGCCAAGCAGGCCAACTTTTTTCTTGTTTATACTTGGCTGGTTCTTCAGGTAGTTGAAGGCAGCCTCGGCATCAGAGGCAAAATCTGCAGTAGTGGCAGTCGCAAAGTCGCCGCCCGATTTACCGGTGCCTCGGTCGTCGAGGCGCAGCACGGCAAAACCCTGGCGGGTGAGGTAATCAGCCAGAACCAGAAACGGTTTATGCCCCAGTATCGTCTGGTCGCGGTCCTGCGGGCCGGAGCCGGTAAGCAGCAGCACGGCCGGGTGCGGACCCTTGCCCTGCGGAACGGTAAGCGTGCCAGCCAGCGAAATACCCGCTGCTTTGTTCTCTACCACTACTTCTGTTTCCTGGTAAGGGTATGGTTTGGTGGGCTCCTGCGGACGACGCATCGCCTCGGCGGCTCCGCCTTTCTTCAGTTGCAGCGCAAAGCTTTGGCCACCCTGCTTCCACTGCCCGTCGATGGCTCCAGGGCCAGTCAGCTTGCCCACATAGGCCGCGCCAATGTTTTTCAGGTCGAGGTAGAGGCTGTCCTGCACCTGCCGTACCTGCTGCACGGGTATGCCGGTGGCGCCTTGTTTGGGGCTGTCCATGGTGGCAGAGAGGCTGCCATCTTCGGCCAGGCTGATGTGGAAGATAAGCGGCAGCTCGGTGCCCATGACTTTCAGAGAACCGTTCCAGTCGCCGGTGAGGGGAGCGGGTTGCTGGGCCATGGTGGTAAAACTAACTAACAGTAGCAGGAAGGAGAGAAGGTGCTTGCACATCGTTTTATAGGTTTAGCGGTATCTCTGAAAAATGGTAAGTTTTAACTGCGATGCCTCCGCCAGCAGCTGCACGTTCGTCCCCTCCTCATCGTCAAAAGCCAGCTGAAAACCATCCTCATAGCCGTACTGGTTCGTCATCCGCCAGAGCCAGCCAATGGTTTTGCGCTGGTTGGCAATTTGGGTGAAGCTGTACTGCTGCTCCATCGCCCTTACGTCCAGCTCCGGGAGTATGGAAAGTATAATTTCGTCGGTGTCCTCGTTTACCCCAACCACCAGCCATACTTCCTCCAGCCGGAACACCACCTGCTGCAACCAGCCAAACTCCAGTTCGTGCAGGGCGAAGGCCTCCAGCACCACTTCACCAGGGAGCAATTCAAGATCTATGGGATTGTATTCCACGGTATTCAAAGGTACAAATTATACTTTACCAAAGTATGGCTGCATCTGAGCAAGAGTTTGATTAATTTTACTTTCTCAATACTTTGCGCTCATGAACCAGCAAGACCACTCGCTCGCGGCGCCCTCGGTGGGGCTGCTTTTACATGTGCTGCGCCAACAGGGGCAGGACGTGGAGGCCATATGCCACCAGGCGGGGCTGGACCAGCGGCTGGTGCAGGATGTGAACGCCCGCATTCCGGTAAGTACGGTGCAGGACCTGTGGAACGCCGCCATTGCCGCCACCCAAGACCCGGACCTGGCCCTGCACGTAGCTGAAAGTATAAACCCGACCTCCATGGGCACAATTGCCTACGTGATGATGAACGCGGCCACGCTGCACGAGTCGCTGCTGAAGCTGTGCAAGTATCAGGATATTATCTGCGGCGCCATCCGTACGAGCCTGGAAGTGCAGGGCCGCCAGGCGCTCGTAAAGCTGCAGGCGGACAGTCCGGCGCTCCAGAACCCGCGCAACGCCCTGGACTCCGAGCTGGTAATTTACAAGAACGCCTTTTCGGCGCTGGTGGGGCAGGAGCTGAAGTATAAACAGGTGCTTTTTGTGTATCCCAAGCCGGAAAGTATACAGGAGCACGAGCGGATTTTTGCAGGGGCCGAGCTGGTGTTCTCTGCCAAGTATAGCGGGCTCGTTTTTGAGGCGGAGTATTTGAGATTGCCTATAGTAACGGCCAACCCCGAGTTGAATCAGTTCTTCGAGAAGTATGCCGAGGAGTACCTGCAGAAGCTGCGCGAGCCGAAAACGGTGCGGGAGCGGGTACTTCGCGAGATTGCGCACCAGTTGAAGGGGGAGGAGCCAAGTATAAACACCGTAGCCCGCAGCCTGGCCATGAGCGTGCGCAGCCTGCAGGGCAAACTCCGGGAGGAAGGCACGACCTACCAGGCCCTGCTCGACGAAGTACGCAAGCAAATCGCCGTCAAGCACCTGCAGGACAACCACAGTACCATCACCGACATTGCCTACCTGCTCGGCTACTCCGAGCCCAGCGTATTCTCCCGCTCCTTCAAGAAATGGACCGGTCTGCCGCCCGCTGCTTACCGCCAGCAAATGGCTGTGGCGTAGTTGTTGGCGTTTGTTCTAAAAGAATCTTCCAGGTAGCATAAACCTACTCCTACTCCCAGAAAAGGCTGCGCCATACTATTTTGTTGTCATCCTGTAAGGATCTTGTGGGCGGAGTAATGTAGGCTTAACCTCTCTGCTACCAAGTTGCTTTCCAGAATGACAAAAGTTTTGATGCCAGTATAGGTTGCCCTCGCTCGCCTCTGGCGAGTGCGCGCTATAGGGCGGCCCCTGGCCGCTTTGAGCTTTCGGTATAAGTATAAGTATAAGTATAAGTATAAGTATAAGTATAAGTATAAGTGGCGGGACACCACCGGATAACGCACACTCGCCGGAGGCGAGCGAGGGTAAATAGGACCTATCGTGCCTAATAAATTCACTTCAGGAGGGCAGGGTTGCTTACTTTTAGTGAAGTCTTTTGCCACTGGCTTTACACCCCTGTTGAGCGCTGCTCGCAAGTTTCAAACTCACGTTCTCACTTGTCCTCAAGGGGGCAGTTTTTGATAGAGCCGAGAGTCCCTGGCTCTTCGAGGTAGGGGCAAGGGCTGTTAGAAGAATAAATCCCGTCATAAGTTCCTACCTTTGCGTCCGCATTCGATTTACTCATAGCATCCATCACCATGAAGAAGTACTTGATTGTCGCCGCATTGGCCGGTTTTATACTTTCCTCCTGCTCCCAAACCAACACCGAGGCAGAAGTACAAAGTATAAATGCGGCACCGGAGGCTGACTCAGCCTATGTGGCCAGTATAGACGCCTGGCATGCCACGCGGGTTCAGAACCTGCAGAAAGAGGACGGCTGGCTAGCCTTGGCCGGTTTGTACTGGCTGGAGCCGGGCAGCAACAGCTTTGGCAGCGCCGAGAGCAATAAAATCGTGTTCCCGAAGACTAAAATAGCGGCACAGGCAGGCAGTTTTATACTGGATGGCGAGGTGGTGAAGCTGCACGCTGGCAAAACTGCCGACATTACCGTTGACGGCGATCCAGCGCAGCAGGAGGCGGTGGTGTATACTGCTGCGATGGAGCAACCTGCCGAGATGCGCCACGGCTCGCTGAAGTGGGTGGTGATAAAGCGCGGCGACAAGTATGGCGTGAGGCTGTGGGATGCGGAGAGTGAGGGGCTTCGTACGTTTAAGGGCCTGGAGCGCTACCCGGTTCAGCCGGAGTGGAGACTGGAGGCCAGGCTGGAGCAGCCTCCGCTGCCTAAGCAGATTGCCATCACAAACGTGTTGGGACAAACTTCGCAGGAGCCTTCGCCGGGAGCGGTGGTGTTTACCGTAAACGGCCAGGAGTACCGCCTCGATGCGCTGGAGGAGGGAGAGGAGCTATTCATCATCTTCGCTGACAAAACCAATGGCACCGACACGTATGGCGCCGGTCGTTACCTCTACATGCCCAAGCCGGACGCCAGCGGCAAAACCTACATCGACTTTAACAAGGCTTATACACCGCCCTGCGCCTTCACCGGCTACGCTACCTGCCCGCTGCCACCCAAGCAAAACTTCCTGCCCATCGCAGTACCCGCCGGCGAGAAAAGCGGTGGGAGTTTAGGAAGTTAGAAAGTTAGAAAGTTAAAAAGTCAGGGAATGACTCCTTTAAGTATAAAGCGTGAGCGGCTGGCATTTTCAAAGTGTCAGCCGCTCATACTTTATACTTTACCGCTTCCTGCCGCATGTTTAGCGACAGCGTAACTTGTGGCTGTGCTTGAGGCAAGTTTGTAACTTGCTTTCTGCAGAGCAGAAAAGTAGGGGTTAGAAGCTATCTCAAAAATAGGAATTAGGTTTTAGATTCTCTTGTTAGTTGCTCATGGAGCTAACCAATGAGCAGTGGGAAAGGATACAGGATCT
>NZ_QBKI01000015.1 GCF_003054055.1 Pontibacter mucosus
AAAGTGTGGCCCTGTTGCTGTAAGGATTCACACCAGTACACCAACAGGGCCAGTAAATGGAAATATAGAAATGACACAGTTTAAATTACATTCCCGACTTGCGCCATGAATGAGGGAAAGGCACAAGACATAAAGTATTAACGCTATCAAAGTATAAAAGATCACATCACCCTAATGCTGCAACGCAAACACATAGAACCCCTTATCCATACTATCCTCTGGCTGGCCGGTTACCTGGCCATTATACTTTGGGTAAACACGCTGGGGTCTTTCCGAAGCGCCGACGGCAGTATCCTGCTGCCCGTGACCATTGGCACGCTGCTCAACATCTGCCTGTTCTACACAATAGCCCTTGTCCTCATTCCGCGTTACTCTACGGATAAAAAGGCTGTTAAATTTCTATTGAGTATCCTGTTGCTTTGGGTGGGGCTGACGGTGCTGGAGACAAGTATAGATTACCTGGTTTTTATCAACTACTACTCTACCGAAGACGAGGGCTTTGGGGGGCAATTGGTGATCAACCTGCTGTTCAACTTCATCATTTTCTCGATGGCGCTGGGGTATGGTTTTACCAAAAACTGGCTCCGCAACGAGAAGCAACGGCAGCAACTGAAGGAGGAGATGCTGCAGGCTGAACTTAACTTCCTGAAGGCGCAGGTAAATCCGCACTTCCTGTTCAACGTGCTCAACATGGCCTACGCTAGCGCGGCAGGCAACGGCGACGAACGGACGGCGGGCATTATCGAGAAGCTAGCCAACCTGATGCGCTACATGCTCTACGAAAGCAACGTGGCAAGTATAGAACTGTCGCGGGAGGTGGAGTACATGGAGAGCTTTATCGAACTGCAGAAAATGCGCCTCTCGAAGGAGATACAGGCAGCTGTAAGGTTTTGTGTGGAGGGTGACTACAGCAAGTATAAAATCGCGCCGCTCATCCTTATCCCTTTCGTGGAGAACGCATTCAAACACGGCATTCGGCTCGATAAACCATCCGACATTTTAATTAAATTAAAGGTGGAAGATATGGATTTATACTTTGAAGTGGAGAACAGCATTGCCCAAGCCAAAAATGAGCTGGGCCGAAAAGCAGGAGGAGTAGGACTGGAGAATGTGAAGAAAAGGCTGGCTCTGTTATATCCCAACAACCACCAGCTGCAAATCTCGCAAAAAGATGATACCTTTCATACAAAGCTCATGCTCCGGCTGGATTGAGTTTCGGTGACAGAATTTTGAATGAGTGACTGAGTGAATGAGCGAATAGAATTCCCCCTTTTTAACTTTTTAACCTTCTAACTTTCTAACTCCCAAACTCTCTAACTCTCAAACTCCCAAACTCCCAAACTCATGAATTGCATTGTAGTAGATGATGAGCCTTTTGCTTTGGAGCTGGCGGCGGATTATGTCCGGAAAACGCCGTTTCTGGAGCTGGTGGGCACGTTCAGTAACCCGGTGAAGGCGCTGGCTTTTCTGATGGAGCGGGAAGTGGACCTCGTGTTCCTGGATATCAACATGCCGGAGCTGTCGGGGATGCAGTTGCTGCACGCGCTGCCACGCAAGCCGATGGTGGTATTTACCACGGCCTACCCCGAGTTCGGGGCCGAAAGCTACAACTATGATGCGGTGGATTACCTGCTTAAGCCCATCAACTATGCCCGTTTCCTGAAAGCGGTAAACAAGGCGGTGGAGCTGCAGAACCTGAAGAAAAAAGACAAGCCTGCGCCTGTAGAGCCAGCTATACCCACACACGATAAAGCGCATGTGCTGATTAAAAGCGGTACGCAGACCTATAAGGTAAAGCTGGAGGATATCTTGTATGTAGAGGGAGCCGGTAATTACATGGCCTTCTGCACCAAAGGCAAAAAGATACTCTCGCTGCTGACGATGAAGGAGGTGCTGGAACTGCTGCCAGCCGACCAGTTTGTGCGGGTGCACAAGTCCTACATCGTCTCGTTAAACCACCTCGACGTGCTAGAAAGGCACCAGGTAACCATCGCTGGCAAAGCCATTCCCATTGGCCTGACCTACCGCGAGCAGTTTCTGGCGAAGGCGGACAACGTATAAAACGCACAACAAGCTCCCGCTATATGGGAGCCTGCTGTGCGTTAACACCAACCACAAAGTATAAAATTATAACCTAAACAGTCGCGCCGGCCACAGCGGCGGCGGCCACTTTTCTCTGCACGAGCTTATCAATAGCCAGCACGCTGAACATGGTTACCAGGGTAGTGATTATCACTACGTAGCCAATTACGTCGTAATGCAGCAGCGCCCCGCCCGGCGACTGCACCACAATCAAACCAGCCGCCATCGTAGCCAGACCGCCCGATACCTGCTGCACCGACGATTGGATGCTCATGTAGGCACCGCGGTCGGCAGGGTCGGGTACGGCGCTCATCAGGGCGGTGGCCGATACCATGCGGGAGGTGATGCCGATGAACATAATTACGTTTAGCAGGAGTACCAGCCAGAGCGGCGAAGGACCGAGATTGCAGTAGAACGCTATCACCACTATCGAGATCACGGAGCCCCAGAAGAAGACTTTATACTTGCCCAACTGGTCGCTGAGCTTGCCTGCGAGTGGCCCGGCCACCATAGCGCATAAGCCGGTTACCATGTAAATCATGGGCAGCTGCTCCAGGCTGATGCCCAGGTTATAGACGGTAAAGGTGCTGGCAAAAGGCATGAGCATAAAGCCGCCGGTAGCCAGCAGCACGATGGCCCCAAAGCCCTTCAGGTAGTGCCGGTTCGAGACTACCCGCACCAGGTGCCAGACAGCTTTGCTTTCCGTTTGCAGCTTCAGGTGTGCGTCAATCGGCTTCATGTAAAGTATAACCGCTGCCGCCACCAGCACGCTCACGCCCACCAGCAGCAGGAAGGGCGCATGCCATCCCCAGAGGTTGGCTAAGTATAAGCTCAGAGGAATTCCCATTACCTGGCTCACGGCAAATGCCATCTGCACAAAACCCATCACGCGGCCCCGCATCTGTAGTGGAAACAAATCGGTGATGATGGCAAAGGAAATGGAGCCGATAACCCCGCCGAAAATACCCGTCACGATTCTGGCGATGAGCAGCGAGTAATAGTCCGGGGCGAGGCCGCAGAGCAGCGTGCCGAGGATAAAGCCGCTGTAGAAAACAAGCAGCAGCTTTTTACGGTCGAACCTGTCGGCAAAGCCGGCGGCCAGCAGACCCGAGGCGCCCGCACTGAACGCATAAGCCGACACGACCCAGCCAAACTGCTGCGGCGTAATGGCAAGCTCCTGAATCAGCTGCGCGCCCAGCGGGGAGAGTACGATAAAGTCCAGGATGATGGTGAATTGCAGGATAGCCAGGATAGCTACAATAAATACCTGGTACCGCGAAAAGTTTTGCGCTGCGACCGGGACTTGGCCAGCTGTCGCGGTTGTGGGTATATGTTCTTTCATAGTTGTCTGATAGAGTATTTTTGTTAAACGCTGGCACCAGCAAAGCGGGCGCGACTTCAGAAGCTTTTCCGTCGTGCCGTTGCCGTGCTCAGGCGCAATATTTTATACTTGGTTTACATGTTTTACCGGATTGGAGCTAAACTGCCATACTTCCGGAAAGTATAATGGGCGGCCATGGCGGCTGTCGTGCCGATGAGGATGGATGCGAGCACATCGCTGGGGTAATGTACCCCGAGCGCCAACCTGGAGTACGCCACCAGAACGGCCCAGGCCAGCACCGTGATGCGCAGCGGGGCATTCCGGAACATCAATGCCAGGGCTACGGCAGCGGTAAAGGCAAAAGCCGTGTGACCCGACGGAAACGAAGGGCTGCTGGCCTCCGCTATCCGCTCAATGCTGTGGTGGCCGATAAAAGGCCTGGTCCGGTTAACTGTATACTTGAGCGCGCCAATCACCCCCACCATCAAGCACATGGCCAACACGTACTGGAAGGCCTTCAGGCGCAGCGCGGCGCTTTTCCGGATATGCCCTAGCAAGTATAAGGCAACCGGAACAACTGCCCCCAGGCCATAGGCACTCATGGTTAAGGCCAGCAGAAGGATGTCCAGGTCGGTGACTCTGCTGCTGTTCAGGGCTTCGAGCGTAGCCAGGTCCACGGCCTGAAATGTATCGGTGATGGTGCTTACAAAAAGGTAAAGTAAAAGATGTTGCAGGAGAAACATGGTAAATCGTAAAATCTTCTTTTTAGCGAAGGCAAGTATAAACCAGAAGGGTTCACCTGACATAGGTGCCCTGGTGCCTTATAGCCAATGATGTAACTTAAATTGAGACAAGGGCAGGCCGCGAAAGGGAGCGGCAAAGCAGTTACCCTGCTCCAGGCATAGGAACAGGGATACTTAGAAGAACTGCAAAATTCATGGTTTTATTTTGTGTGTCGTACTTACGCGTGTTTATAACCAATTAATGCTTTAACCTACAGAAACCGGTGCCCGATGCGCTGGAGCAGCGCTTCGCGCTGGCTTCGGGCCAGGGGCAGAAGGCGGCTCCCGATGCGTACGCTGCTGCCGTCAAGTGCCTGCACCTGGCTCAGGTTAACAATGTAGGACTTGTGGATACGGAAAAACTGCTGTTCCGGCAAACGCTCTGCTACGGCTTTAATCGTCTGGTGCACCAGTAGCTTTTGGGTGGTAGTATGAATCTGCACATAGTTCTGCATGCCCTCTACATAAAGTATGTCAGCAAGTAACACCTTTTCCAGCGCGCGGTTGTGCTTCACGAAAAAGTAGTCGGCCTCAGCGGGCTGTTGTGGCGCCTGCTGCTGTTGCCGGAGCAAGTATAAATCCCGCGCCTTGTTCACCGCTTTCAGAAAACGCTCCAGCGACACAGGCTTGAGCAGGTAATCCACCACATCCAGCCGGAAACCCTCTAGGGCAAAATTGGGGTAGGCCGTGGCCAGAATAGTGAGCGGCGGGTTGGGCAGCAGCTCCAGCAGGTTCAGTCCGGTGAGGCGGGGCATGTTGATGTCCAGGAACATGAGGTCTACGGGGTGTTGTTGCAGGGCATTCTGGGCGGCCACGGCACTGTTGTAGCTGCCCACCAGCTCCAGGTAGTCCACCTCGGCCACGTAGCTTTCCATTCCTTCGCGCGCCAGCGCCTCGTCATCCACAATAATACACCTCATGAGTTTAAGAGTTTGGGAGTTAGAGAGTTTAGGAGTTTAAGAGTTAGAAAGGGTGATTTCTATTCACTCATTCACTCATTCAAAATTTGATTAACCAACGCGGCATGCAGTGTAGGTTGCTTCGTTGTTTTTGCTGGGCTTATACTTTCCGAAAGGTCTAAGTCCAGCTTCGCCCGGAAAATGCCGAACTCCTGCTGAAACTGTAAGGTATGCCGGCCGGGGTAGAGTAGGTCCAGCCGCTTTTTTACGTTTTCCAGGCCCAGGCCTCCGGCTTTGTTTGGCTGTACTACCTCTGCAGGCTCGTCGTAGCTGTTCCATACTTCCAGGCGGAGGTGCCCTTGCTGCTCTGTGCTTAGCCGGACCTGTATAAAATTGCCTCCGGCTGCCGCGCGCGATACGTGCTTAAAGGCGTTCTCCACAAAGGGAGCAAGTATGAAAGGGGCGATGGTATGCCCATACGTATGGGTGGCCCAGTCGGTATCGAGGCGCAGCTCTTTGCCATGGCGCACCTGCTCAATCTGCACGTAGTTTTGCAGGTAGCTTATTTCCTGCTCCAGCGGAATAGCCGCCTGCGAGCACTCGTAAAGCTGGTAACGCAGCAGGTCGGCAAACTGAAACAGCACCTGCGAGGCCTTCTTCGTGTCTTTGTTCATGAGCACATGGATGCTGTTGAGTACATTGAACAGGAAGTGCGGATTAATTTGGTCGCGCAGCAGTTTAAGCTCTGCCTCCAGGTGCTCGGCCCGCAGCTGCTGGTGCTTTTTCTCCATTCGGCTGTGCTCGGTGTAAAAGCGGATGCCGCAGATGGCGCTGCTCGTAAGCAAGAGCCCGGTAAACAGGCCCAGCGCCCGCGGCACAAACTCCAGGTGCCCGCCATCGAAGTTGAGGAGGCGGTAGTGCAGCAGCTGCTCCAGCCACAAATCCACAAACGCCAGTAACACCGACATGCCCGCACAGGCCAGCAACACCAGTAGTGAGAAGCGGAACATCTGCCTCCGCAGCATAAAGCGCGGCAGCGCCAGGTCGGCCAGCAGGTGGGCACAGGCGATATGCGCCGGCACCAGCACCGCCACATAAAGCAGGCTGGCCCCGAAAGGCATAATGGCCGTCATGTTGATCTTCAGCAGAATGGCGGCGGCCAGTATGCTCCAAATAAAAGCGATCAGGTGCCGGGTTGTCAGCATGGGTTTACTTATTAATTCTCCGACAAAGCAAGGAAAATAATTTTACTTCTCTCCTCTAAAAACCATAGGTTGGTGGATGAAAAGTACCGCCAGGCCCGGTTGGTGTTACCGTTCGTCAATTAAAAAGTACTGTTGGTCAAAATTTATACTTGGGAAATGGAAAGCTGGCTGAGTTGTAACCGCCAATTTGTTTATACTTAATTATTTCACCTGCCGAGGTGCAGAAATGTTTAAGATGAAAAAATGGGAATAAAGTATAAAAGGCCATTGAGGGGAGTCAACATGGCCTTTCATACTTTATTGAAGCTTAACTTAGTTTCTTATTTTTTTCTCTTTTTCTTGATTCATCACAATCCACCATGCAAATCCTTTATCCTGAAGTCGATAAGTGCCATTGGTGCCCTCCTTAGATAAAATTATACCTCTACTTCTTAGAGCACTAATAGCATTGTTTAGTGTAATTTCAGTGCCTTTAAACTTACTTTTAATATATTTTTTTGTGACCCAGTCGTCAAGCTTCTCTGCCATTATAGTTAATACTTGCCGATAGCTTTCTACCTTTATTTTATTGTAATAATCATCTCTATAATACTTATCCCCAATCTTTTCAATTGCGCCATTACTGCCAAAAGCTCCATTTAAAACGTTCTCCTCAGTAATAGTTTTACCATCTGATAAATCGAATGCGCAATAGCCGTATTGATGTATAAAATGAGGGAAACCTTCGGATAATTTTATTAATAGATCCTTAGCTGGATCAATTATGACTGTTTCATCACTATTGATTTCTTTGGAATGTTCTAAAACTCTATTTAAAACATAATTAATATCACTATCTGACAACCTGTCCAAATATAACTCTTCAAATATCCTTAAAGATGAAGGATGACTCTCAATTAAAATCTCTTTTGTTTTTGGAAGACCAGCAATACCAATCATAAGTTGCTGCACCCCTTCTTTTTGCAGGCGTTCATAAAGTAGTTTAACAAAACTACCTAATTGAAGTTCCTTGTTAGCATTATCAGCTTCATCAATAATTAATAAAATCCCATCAAAATTTGAGTCAAATCTTGAATTAGTATGCTTGTTTGTTACTCGCTTAAGTGTATCAGCTAGAGAGTATGAGAATTCTTCAAATAGCAGCTCTTCATCAACATCTTTAGACGTATTTATCTTGATTCCTGCCGCTTCAATTTTTCCAAGGAAGCTCCATATATCATTGAAAAGTTTTCTAGTAGGCTCTGTTCGGGCTAATTTCCTTTTTAATGCTAATTCAATTTTCTTAATTAAACTATATTGGCTTGTTTCCTTTGTTATATCAATCTCAATAACGAGGAAATTCAGTTTTTCCTCGTTAATTGTTGTAATTGAACCCTCCCCTTGATACTTAAGAAGATTAAGAAGAGATGTTTTTCCTATACCTCTCTGACCAAGAAGTAAAAAGCCATGCCCTTTGTTAGCTCTAGTTTGTAAGAAGATTTTTTCAACTGCAAAGATCTCATTAATGCGACCTGCAAACATTCCAGGACCTGAAGGTGAGTTTGGGGTAAAGGGGTTTATTTTCATAAATGAGTAGTGTTTTGTGTAAATATATATAATTAAATATATTATTTTAATGAATAAAATCCTGCAACACTTCGCTAAAATTCTGTAACACCTCCACCCACTCCACCTGCTACTTTTGTCCTATTCAACATCCTTAATTAAAGAATAGAACATGAAAGAGCTACAATTCAAAACCAACATCAACTGCGGCGGCTGTGTGTCTAAGGTAACGCCGGTGCTCGATGCCGCCGAAGGCGTGTGCGAGTGGAGCGTGGATACCGCCAGCCGCAACAAAACCCTCACCGTCAAAACCGACTCCCTTTCTGCCAGCGAGGTAATTGCCACCGTAGAGAAAGCCGGCTTCAAGGCAGAGGCGCTTTAGCAAGTATAATCATCGAGAGTACATCCTAAAACTATGAAAAAACAGCCCTGCTGCTGAGGCAGACGGGGCATTTATACTTTAAACTATGGGACACCATCACCACCACGGACACCATCACCACCACGGACATCACCACCACCACGCCACCAACAACATCGGCTTTGCTTTCTTCCTGAACCTGGGCTTTGCCGTGCTGGAGCTGATTGGAGGTTTTTTTGTGAACAGCGTGGCCATTATGAGCGACGCCCTGCACGACTTTGGCGATGCCTTCGCGCTGGGCGTCAGTTATTTTCTGCAGCGGAAGTCGGAGCAGGAGGGGAACGCCACCTACACGTATGGCTACAAGCGCTATTCAGTGGCCGGCGCCCTGCTTACTTCGCTGGTGCTTATACTTGGCTCCGTGTACGTGCTGCAGGAGGCGCTGGAACGGCTCTTAAACCCCGAAATGCCGGATGCGCAGGGCATGCTGCTCTTCGCGCTGCTGGGCCTGGCCGTGAACGGAGCCGCGTTCCTGAAACTGCGCGGCGGGCATAACCTCAACCAAAAGGCTGTGTCGCTGCACATGCTCGAGGACCTGCTGGGCTGGGCAGCTGTACTGGTGGCAAGCGTAGTGCTCATATTCTTTGAGTTGCCTTGGCTCGATCCGCTGCTGTCGATAGGAATAGCGGTGTTTATGCTTGTGAACGCTGGCAGGAACGGCAGGGCGGCTATTAAGGTGCTGCTGCAGGCAAACCCACTTCATACAAAGTTAGCAACCCTGCGTGAGCAGGTGCTTTCGCTGGCCAGCGTGCAGGATGTGCACCAGGTGCGGGTATGGTCGCTGGATGGCGAGCACCATGTACTGACGGCGCATGTGGTGCTGCAGCAAGAGCAGGAGTGGCCCCTTATCAAGAAAGAGGTGAAGAAAAAACTAAGGCCGTATGGCATACAGGAGGTGACGCTGGAGCTGGAGCGTGTGGGCGAAAAATGCCCGACTTCTTAACCCAGCTTAGCCATACTTTAAAAGTATAAAACGCCCTTAGCCGCAGGCTGGGGGCGTTTTATTTGGACAAAGTATACTTCACCATTTCTCTTCTCCCTTCATATCGAACACACGGGAGATGTTAAAGCCGAAGTAGATGTCGCCATCGGACCAGTAGCCGGTGTTCTGTGGTACGAAGAACTTCTCCACCATGCCCTGCGCGTTGGTAAAGATGAGCTGGAACACGTGCCCGCCCGTCTCAATATCGAACCCGAGGGAGAGGGCGTTCCGAAAATCCTCGCGCGTTTGGCTGGAGAGCAGGTAGTAATACTCGGCGTTAAACGAGGTATGTTTGGTGATTTTAAAGCGGCCCCCGGCCCCCAGGGCGTACACATCCGTATCGTCGTGGCGGGTGGGAACGAGGTTGCGGTGCACCAGCGTGGGGGAGAGCTGCAGCGAGAGCCGTTCGGTAAACTTGCGCGCAAGCAGTGCCTGGTAAGTATAACTGAACCGGTGTTTGGAGTCGAAGTTGCCGCCGGATTCCTGCGGCCAGTCCAGGGTGCGGATGGCGGCGCTGGTAAACAGCGTGAGGGTAACAGGCATGCCCATCCCTTGCCGTTGCTGCAGGAGTTTATACTTTAAAAAGCCGTCGTAGGTCTTCTCGAGCGAGCTGCGCCCGATGCCCACGTTCAGCCTATCGGTGAGGCCATACTCCAACCCCAGCCGGATGGTGGCCTGGTCGAGCCCGAAGAACTCGTAGGCGCCGCTGTTGAGGGTGCCGAAGCGGTGGGAGATCAGGAAAAGCAGCACGCCCGCCCCATTTGTCTCCACCGAGTGCCCATTTGCCAGACGCGTAGCCTTAAAGGTGCCTGTTACCAGCTCCGTGGCTGCGCTGTCGCTGCTTTCCGCCAGCTGCAACAGGTCGTCTTGCGCCTTTGCCGTGTGCAGGGCCAGGCAGCAAAGTATAATCAGAACGTATCGCTTTCGCATAACTAGAGGCTGTTGCCCTTTAATGGTTCGTAAGTGATATCCACATAAATGTCAATGCGCCGGGCGATGTTGTTGCGCACCAGCCTCGGTATCCTGATATCGAACTCCTGCGGCGTTACCGAGAAGGTGGACTTGCCGTACAGCCGGCCGTCTTTCACCTCCAGCACCCCCACCGTGTCGATGTCCTTGTTCCGGCCATGTATGTTGAGCACCCCCTGCACCCGCACTTTGTAGGCTGCGTTCTGCTGCAGGTTCACGTCCTTTATGTTGATGACCTTGCCCTTGAAGGAGGCCTTCGGGTACTTGTCCGACTCCACGTAGTTCTCGTTGAAATGGGTCTGCATCAGCTTCTTGCGGAACTGGAATTCGTTCATGGGCACCGAGAAAACCAGTTCGCCGGAGTTCGTGTCTAAAATGGAAACGACCTTGCGGTTGTGCGCCTCAATGTCCTCTAACGGGGCATCTGAGAAGAACCAGATGTGGCCTGTTTTGGTAGCGTACCGGGCCTGCGCCAGTGCCTGGGTTTGAGTGCCTAGCAGCAGAAATAAAAGTAGGAGCAAGGGCTTCATAAGTAGTTGATTAATTGTTCGGGGCGCCGGCATCCACCCATTTGCGGATTTTGGCGATGTCACATTCCGCTAGTTTGGGCGCGTCCTGGGGCATGGGGATAAAGCCGGGCGCATGCGCAATCACCCCAACCAGGTGCCCGTGATGGGCCTCCTCGATTACACCCTCGTAGCTATCCAGCACCACCCCGCCCTCGGCAATGTTGGCAGCATGGCATCGGTAGCAGTTGGCAGCAAGGATGGGCACAACAGTACCCGAAAACGTAACGTCGTCCGTGTTGCACTGCGCCAGCGGATCATCTGGCATCAGGTCTTCTTCGTTGTCGTCGGTGCAGGAAACAGCGGCAACAGCCAGCACGAAAGTCAGTACCGACAGGAGTTTTATACTTTGGCGAATCATAGCAGCTGTATGAGGTGGTTTGAAGAAATACAGGACAGGGGGGAGAGACCTGCCCGACTGCCAGTGAGCGTGCAGCCGGGCGGGTAGCTATGAACTATTGTGGCAGTACCTGTGCCCTGATCTCTCCGTCAGGGAAGGCGCTGCTGTGGATGTTGAGGAACCAGCCGCCGCTCAGCAACTCTGTCTCCTGGTCGGCTGTAAGCGCCGGGGTAGAGCCGGAGAGTGGGCTTCTGAAGGGGTTGGTGCCTGAGTAAGGGTCAGAACCCGGGTTAATCGGAATCACGATCGGGCCGGGTGAGCCCACGGCGCCCCTGTGGAAGTGCATGGCGGTAGGCGTAATGCCCTGGAAGGTGATGTTGTAGGTCATCACGCGGGTGGTCTTGTTGTAGGTGCCCCGGAAGGTGCCAGTTGCCTCCGAGGTGTTGGCAGGCACTTCCTGGGCGCCGGTCAGCGTCACCTCCTGCAGCTGGATGATCTCATCCATCGGATTCGGGTTGCCGCCATCATCGTCGTCGTTGCAGCTGCTCATGATAAACAGCAGGGGTAACATGATGGCGAACAGGGTTTTTATTGAGATTCGGTATGTTTTCATCTCATTAAAAATTAAAAGTAAGAATTGAAATGTGTGGGCAATATGCTTCTTCCTAACACACAGGGGGGCTGTGTTATCGTGGTGGTGTATTAGTGGCCGAGATTTACCTTAAAGTATAGCCTGCCTTAAAAAGTATCCCCGCACTTGTCAGTTTCACGCGTCCCGCCCCGATATCGGCAAGTGGGATCTTGGCAAAGGGCTCTGCCCCGACACTGAAGGCAGGACTCAGCTGGTGCGTGTAGCCTACCGAGAGGTTCTGCACCCCAAACCAGTGTTTGTTCTCGTTTTTCACTTCCAAATCCCGGGTGTAGGGGCGAGGCCCGCCGTAGCGGTAGGTATACTTCTCGTTCAGCATGAGGTAGCTGGAGAGCCCCGCCTGCACCGAAACCGCGTGTTTGCCGCGCGCCAGTACCATGTACTGCAGGTTCAGGGGGATGTCGAGCACCTGGCATTTGGCCACAATGGCATCAGGCGTGTGGCGTCCGTCCCAGAAACCGGCGTAGGGCTCGTATTCCCGGGCGTTGGTGTTGTAGCGCTTGGTGGCATTTACCGCCCCGGTTACCAGGCTCAGGCGCTCGGTAAGCGGCAGGCTGACCAGCAGTCCGGCGTTCATACTTACCGCATCGGCATTTTTGAACCTGACAGTGGTGAAGTCCGGTGCTACCACCAGGGCCAGGGTAATATTCCGCAGAAACACCTTCTCACGGGGCAGTTCATCTTGCTCAACCTCTGCTGGCTGTGTGGTGGAGTCGGGTGTAGTTGCCGCCGGCTTATACTTTATGACCAGGGGGGCGGCGCTGCTTTCAAGGCTATACTTTTCTATAGTCGGCGCTGTGGCCGCTATCACCGGGGAAGTGCTTTTCAGGGGCTCTGCCAGGTTGGCTTTAGGCGATGCAGGGCCAGGCGCAGCCGAAATGCTGCGCTGTGGGGAGGCGGGTGCCGCCGGGGTAAAGGAGCGGGGGGATGCAGGTAGCCTGGATTCGGGTGAAGCTATTCGTGCTCCGGCATCCCCCCGCCCCGGCAGCTCAGTTGGTGGTGTAATCAGCGCTTGTTCTTTTGTTGCTGTGCCAGGTTTCAGCTCCGCTGTGGGGGCAGCCATTTCTGTCAGTTGCCAAACGGTTACCACGCCAAGTAGAAGGCCGAGCAACAACACCGTTAGCCAACGCCTGAGGCCAGCCCCCATACCGGCCTTTCCATCCAGCCTGCGGTCCATGGCCTTCCAGGCTTCCGGGTCAAAAGGAGGCTCGTAGCCCTCGGCTGATCTTCTGAACAGGTTGTCAAGTTCTTCGTCAGACATATTGCTTATACTCTTCTATCCTGCTTTTTTTTAGCGCCTCCCGTAGGTTAGCCCTGGCCTTGGCAAGGTTCGATTTGGAGGTCCCGACCGAGATGCTGAGCATCCGGGAGATTTCCTCATGGTTATAGCCGTCTAACACGAACAGGTTAAACACCGCCCGGTAAGCTGGCGAAAGCCTTTGCACCAGCGAGATCAGGTACTCGTAGTTGATCTGCTGCACTACATCGTAAGGGTCTGCCTCCGGCTCTGCCGTTTCAAGGTTCTGGAGGTGGTATGTCCGGAGGTTGTGGCGGTAGTTATCCAGCGCGGTGTTTATCATAATCCGCCGCAGCCACAGCTTAAAGGGCTTGTGCGGGTCGTACTGTCTCAGCCGGGTGAATACCTTCATAAAGCCGTCGTTCAGCACTTCCTTTGCCTCCTCCAGGTTCTGGGAGTAGCGGGCGCAGATGCTCAAAGCGTAGCCGAAGAAATGCTTGTACAGCTTTCTCTGTGCTTCCCGGTCCTGTTTCAGGCACCCCCGAAGCATTTGGTCCAACTCTTTGCCTTCTGTCTCGCTCACTGTTCCAGAATTTGCGCTCCCATCACGGACGAAATGCCGCTACGGTTGCCTTGGCCCGAAAAAATATTTTAGCAGCTGGTTTATACTTTGCTGCACGGGGTGATCCTATACATTTATACTTGCTGCCAATGGCAAACGACCTGCATGGCAGGCTCAGCAATTACTAAACTCGCCGGAGGCCAGGTGGTATGATTGCCCTTTTGGCAAGACGTGTAGGATAAGGTTCTCGATGCAAAGTGCCTCCTCTGCTTTCGCCTTTTGATAGTTGTTTCGCAGCACCTGCCGCCCGTCGATGATGATGACAAGCCCGGAGCCGATTGTTTCGATGCAGCTGTTCTGCCGGATCAGGATACCCGTGTCTTCGCCCAGGCCTATGCCGATGTGGGAGGTGGTGGAGGCCACGGCCTCGATGAGGCGCGGGATGCGACGGCGGTTGACAAAGTGCGTGTCGATGATGATTTGCTGCAGCAGGCCCAGCCCCTGCCGGAGCTCCACGGTTCCCTTCAGCAGCGGGTCTCTTTCCAGCGAGCCGTTTATCATCAGGCCCGACAAAGCCATGGCCCCGGCGCTGGTGCCCGAAATCAGGAACATCTCCTCCTGTTCGTAGCGGTTTCTGATGATTTGCAGTGCTTTCGTGCCGAGTAGCACGTGGGGCAAACGGCTCTGGTCGCCGCCACTGAACATGATGCAGTCCGTTTTCCGGAGACGTTCCAGGTAGTCGGGGCGGACGGTGTCTTCCCGGTCCTGAAGGGGCAGGATGCCCACGTTGTCGCAGCCCAGTTTCAGAAAGGCATCGGTGTATACGTTGCCCACCTCCTCGGGAAAGCGGGTGGCCGTGGTGATAACCTCGATGCGGGTGCCGGGGCCGTAGAGCTCGTCGTGGATGCGCTTGAGGATGCCCTGGTTGAAAAAGTGCGAGGGTTGTTTGAGTTCCACGGCTTCCGGAGAAGGGGCGATGCCTTTGTCCTCGTTGCCGCCGATGGCCACAATCCTTCCTTTGGGTGATTTCATACTTTGGGGCTTTTATACACTTATACGCTTTTTCTTACTCCACCTTCACCTCACCTTTCATGGTGGGATGGAAGCTGCAGTAATAGGCAGCGCTTTTGGTGATGGCCATGCGCCAGCTGTCGCCGGAAGCCAGGGTGGGCGACTTCCAGGACGTTCCGGATTGCTCGGTGGCGTTGTGAGACACCATGTCCCTGTTTACAAACACAAGGGTATCGCCGGCGCTGACCACCAGGGTAGCGGGCTTGAACTGCATCTGGCTGATCTCGATGGTGTGTACCTTTGGCTTGGGCAGGGGCGCAAATGTCGTGCAGAGCAGCATCAGCCCCAGCAGCGACAGGTCAACCGGTAGCAGTTTCAGGGATTTCATTTTTCGTTGAGTTGATTTTGCAGCATCTGGGCGTGCTCCAGGTGGGTTTGCAGCGCCGGAACGATACTTTCCAGCAGGCCGCGCAGCTCCTCGTTCTCCGACTCCGGTATCAGCAGGTCTTCCACAGCCGAAATAACCGCCTGATGGTACGCCACCTCGTTCTCGACATAGGCTTTGTCGAAAGCGGCGCCGGATTTAGTCTTGAGCATCTTGGCTGTTTTAGCTGCGTCGTCCTGCAGTTGCTTGCCTACGGCGTTCTCCTGTGGGGTTACGCCCAGCTTCTGCACCAGGTCTGTGGCCTGCTTAATCACCGCTTCGTGGTCATTTATCATGGTTTGGGCAAACTGCAGCACAGCCTCGTTCTCAGACCGTTCCTGCGCCAGTCGGGCCTGATCGATGTCGATCTGGTTGGCGATAACGGCTACCGAGGCTACTTCGGCGTCCGATAACTTGGGGCTTTCCTGCGCGGAGGCAGGTGCCGCGAGCAGGGCAACGAATAAAAGTATACCCGTGGCCCAAAGCGTTGTTGAACTGACTGCTTTCATAGTTGTAAATAGTTTGGTTTATACATTAGAGACAGATTTCGCCAGGTCGTTACAAAAACGGTGGAGTATGTTTTCAGCCGCCATAGAACAGTCCCAGCACACCGCCATAAACCAGGTGGGCCAGCAACGTGACCAGCGGGGTGCCGCGGCCATAGTTCAGGGCCAGGAAGCCCGGCGGCTCCAGCTGGCGCGTGGGAGTCGGCCCCTGGTAGGGGCTGGCCACGCGGGGGTGCAGGGTGGTTAAAAGTTGCAGGCCAACCGTGAGCACAAAAGCACCGTGCACAAAGCCTACGGCCATCCCAAACCACCAGGTGTTCAACTGGCTGCTCTCGAAGGCAGCCCCATAGATAAAGGCAAAAAGCCAGCCCATGACCAGGTGTACCGCAAAACCGAGCAGGGGGGCCTTGTTGCGGTTCGGGGTGAAAAAAGTGCCCAGCAAAAAGGGCAAATCCATGCGCGTAAGGCCCAGCGGCCGGGAGGCGGCCATCAGCACCGTCAGTATAAGCGTGGCCGCGAAGCCCCATAATAATAGATCACTTGTATGCATAGGGCTGTTCCTGTTGCTGGTATACTTCATTCAGGGCAAGTGCCGCGTTGATAAGGCCAATGTGCGTGAAGCCCTGCGGGTAGTTGCCCAGCAGCGCCCCGGTTTCAGGGTCCATTTCCTCAGACAGCAGCCCGGCGGGGCTGGCGTGGGCGAGCATGGTATCGAATAGCTCCCTGGCTTTTTCGGGCTCACCGGACCGGGCCAGTACTTCCACGAGCCAGAAGTTGCAGATGCCGAAAGCGCCCTCACCGCCCTCCAGGCCGTCTGTTACGCCACGGTAACGGTAAAGCAGTTTGTGCTTCAGCAGCTGTTGGCAAATCGCTTTGGTGGTGGAACGCATGCGTTCAGCCGAGGCCGGGCAGTAGCCTACCAGGGGCAGGGTTAGCAGGCTGGCATCCACGTCGTTTCCATGGAAGGCTCTAGTATAGGTATGCAGTTCCTGGTTATACCCGGCTTCCTCTATACTTTCCCGGATGCGGTCTTTCGTTTCGCTGAACTTCTGCACCGGCGCATCTTCCCATTTATACTTTCGGGCGAGCTTTAGCAAGCGGTCCAGGCCTACCCAGGCCATTACTTTCGAGTGGGTGTGGTGGGCCATGTCGGCGCGTATTTCCCAGATGCCGTTGTCGGGTTGCTGCCAGCTGCGGCAGATAATTTGGCCCAAGCCCAGCAGGAAATGACGGGTGTCGCGGTCGAAGGTTTCCACCAGGGGCGCATAGGCATGCACGGCATCGAGCACCTCGCCGTACACATCGAGCTGGAATTGCTTGTCCGCCCCGTTGCCAATCCGGACAGGGGTGGAGTTCTGGTAGCCTGAGAGCCAACCCAGTACTTTCTCTTTCAGGGAGGCGTGACCGAACACCGAGTATACTACCTGCAGCTTGGGCCGGGTGAGGCGCGTGGCGTGCAAAATCCAGTTCATGTAGGCGTGTGCTTCCTCGGTGTAGCCCAGTTTTACCAGCACCCTCACGGTAAAGGAGGCGTCGCGGATCCAGCAGTAGCGGTAATCCCAGTTTCGCTCCCCACCCGGCTCCTCGGGCAGGGAGGTGGTGGGGGCCGCGACGATGGCACCGGAGGGGGCATGCGTGAGCAGCTTGAGGGCCAGCACGCTGCGCTTCACTTCTTCCTTGTACAGCCCCTCGTAGCGGCACCGGCTGCTCCAGTTCTGCCAGTAGTTTATACTTTGCAGCATCCGCTGAAAGCCGGTTTCCCTTAGCTCGGGTAGCACGGCGGGGCTTTGGCTGGAGTAGCTGAGCGAAAAGATAGCCTGCGTGCCGGGCTCCACCGTAAATTCTGCGGTGGCCATACTTTCAGTTACCCTAAGCTGACCGGGCTCCAGGGTGCTGAGCAAGGTATAGATGTTTTCGTGCCAGGCAAAGTGGACGCCCAGCTGCTTCCTATCCTGCAGGCGCGGTGTGTTTTTGCCGTAGTAGGTCCGGGGCATATACTCCAGCTGGAAGGTTATACTTCCGGAAATGGCCTCCACCACGCGCAGCAGCTCATGGTCAGGGAAAAGCGCGCGGCCTTTATCCTCCTCCGACTGCACAACGAAGGCATCCAGCAGCCGTGCCTGGCCATCGGCCGTCTCGAAAACCGTCTCTACTACGTTGGTGCCCTCCAGGTAGCGTTGCCGGGAAGTATACTTTCCTACAGGGCGTATGCTGAAGTAGCCTCCGCGTTCCCCATCCAACAGGGCGGCAAAAATGGCGGGCGAGTTGAACTCCGGCAGGCAACACCAGTCTATGGCGCCCGTGTTGCTGACCAGGGCAGCAGCGCGGGCGTTGCCTATCAATGCGTAGTCCGACAGGGGCAGGGCCATGGCAGGTTTATACTTGCTTATCGTGGGGGAGCGCCTGCAGCACCCGTGCCACCAGGGCATCGCAGCGCTTGTTGCCAAATTCAAACACATCCTGGCTCACCGACAGCTTAAACAGGCTTTCTTTTAAGTGCGCTTTGGCGCGGTGCAGCCGTACTTTCACGTTGCTTTCCGACAGGTCCAGGCACTGGCTGATCTCCTGTACCGGCATGTCTTCTACCTCGCGCAGCGTGTACACAATTCTATACTTTTCGGGGATGTTGTCGATGGCTTTTTCCAGTAGTTGCTTTACTTCCTGCCGTATCGCGAGTTGCTCGGGGTTCATAGGGTTGGTCTGGTTTAACAGGTGTGAAAAATCCTCTGGCTGGTCTACCAGAAGCGAATGGGGCGAGAGCCTTTTCTGCTCGCGCAGCCGTGCCAAGGCATTGTTTATCCCGATCCGGATGAGCCAGGTGGAGAACAGGGAATCGCTGCGGAACTGGTGGAGCTTCTCAAAAGCCTTCAGGTAGGTGTCCTGCATGGTATCCTCCACCTCCTGCTCCTGTTTAAGGTAGCTCCGGATTACGCGGTAGAGCTTCTGGTTGTGCCGCCGCATCAGAAGTTCATACAGCGATACTTCCCCGGCAAGTACCCGCTCGATGACCGCTGCATCCGGGAGGGCTGTATTTTCGGCTACTGTGGTTTGCTTCATGATTGAAAGGATGGTTTTGTGAGTTAGATGCGCTGTTTGCCAATGCGTTACAATATTTTGTAACGTTTTTGCCGGGATTTCATCTAACCATCAGGATTTAAACTTAAAGGAGGATAAACCATGGGAACATTTGCATCAACAACCAGTGCGCACAGGGCGGAACGCCCCGCGTACGACCGCGTGGCCACCGCCACCAACCTACTCAAGTATACCTACGGCCTGGTGCCCATCATAGCGGGCCTGGACAAGTTCACGCACCTGCTCACCGACTGGAACAAGTACCTGGCGCCGGTGGTGGCGGACATCCTGCCCTTCAGCCCAGGCACCTTCATGAGCATGGTAGGCATCATTGAGATTGTGGCCGGCGTGCTTGTGTTTATAAAACCAAAAATCGGGGCGCTGGTCGTGAGCCTGTGGCTGGTGGGCATTGCCCTGAACCTGCTGCTCACCGGCGAGTATTTTGACGTGGCCGTGCGCGACCTGGTGATGGCCATCGGCGCGTTTACCCTATACTTGCTCTTGCCCGACGATAAGGCGTAGCAGTGCGGCAGCACGGGCTTGAAGGTTTCCTGATATCCAGGAGTTCGGGAGTTTATTTTCAAATGACGCTGTGTGGGAAGGCAGCCCGGAGCGGTGTCCGTTCCTAAGAGAACTTACGTACAACGTACTGTTCAACAGGAAGTATAGGCACCCCAAGCAGTTTCAGGTTACTGGGCCAGGCAACTTGTTTTAAATAACTTTAACCGGTTTATAGCAAATGCCCGTGTCTATACTTTTACCCGGTCTGAAAGTATAGACACGGGCATTTGGCGTTTGTCCTCCCCATAAAGTATAGCAGGTTCTATGATGCACGATCGGCTGCCGTTATTTCTCCAGAGCTCCGGCCACGTAGGCCAGCGGGAGGCAGGTGAGATCGCTACCCACTTTACACGAAAGGAGTTCGCGAAACATGACTTTTTTCTGAAGGAGGGGAGGGTAAGCCAGGGGTACCTGCTTCTGGAAGAAGGAGCGATGCGGGCTTTTGCCTATGACACGGAGGGCAACGAGGTGACAACCGGCTTTTTTACGAAGAACCAGGCGGTGTTTGAAGTTTCTTCCTTCTTCAACAGAGTGCCCTCCAAGGAAAACATCCAGGCACTATCCGACTGCGTGGGCTGGTGCCTGACCTTTGAGCAGTTAAACCACCTGTTTCATACTATACCGGCGTTTCGGGAGTTTGGCAGGTCGGTGTTGGTGAAGGGATATGCCGCCCTGAAAGACAGAATGCTGTCAACGATTACAGAAACAGCGGAAGAACGCTATGCCCATCTTCTGGAAACCAAACCAGAGCTTTTTCATTTTGCCCAACTCCGGCACATTGCCTCATACTTAGGTATAACCGATAGCTCCCTGAGCCGCATCAGAAAAGAATTTTTAAAAAAGTAGCTGGTTCACAGTTTCTTGTCATTTGGCAAGTGGAATGTTGGCAGGCTGTTCTTCCTTTGCATCGTCACCATTACTTAATAATGCTATGGAAAACTTACCGCTCTATGTCTCAGTTGTTTTCGCGCTCACTGCTTTACTGGCAGTCTGGCTGTTTTTCAGGGCAGCACACCGATCCAAGTATGTGCTGGCTCTTAGCTTAGCCTGGCTTGTCGCCCAGGGTGGCCTGGCCCTGACGGGGTTCTATACTGTAACCAACACGCTTCCTCCCAGGATGCTGCTGTTGATTCTGCCGCCCCTTCTCCTCATCGCCATTCTGTTTGCCACCAGCAGGGGCAGGCAATTTATCAGCGGACTGGACACCGGCGCATTAACCTTGCTGCACCTGGTGCGGGTACCGGTAGAGGTGGTGCTTTTCTGGTTGTTTCTGGGGGGAGTGGTGCCGGAACTGATGACCTTCGAAGGCCGGAACTTCGATATTCTGGCGGGCCTGTCTGCGCCGCTTGTTTACTATTTTGGCTACCGTAGGAACAGCGGCGTGCCCAGAGGCTTTCTGCTGGCCTGGAACTTCATTTGCCTGGGGCTCTTGCTAAACATTGTCGCAAACGGAATTCTCTCCATTCCCTCGCCCTTTCAGCAATTCGCCTTCCAGCAACCCAATGTAGCTTTGTTATACTTTCCATTCGTATGGTTGCCTTGTTATATCGTGCCGGTAGTGTTTTTCTCGCACCTGGCTACCATTAAGCAACTGCTGGCTTACAAAGGCAAGGCAGCCGGAAAGGGAATTGATAAATCCAGAAGCCCGTTTTTACGTTCTGCTTAAATATGTAACAGATGTTCCTCCAGGATTGGTATGATGAAGCAGAAATTCAAGAAAGGCGACCACGTGCGCTGGAACTCCGAAGCTGGCTACGTGTCAGGTACGATTATCAAAGTGCATACGTCCGACTTCGACTACAAAGGTCACCGACACCGCGCCAGCCAGGAGGAGCCCCAGTACGAAATTAAAAGCGATAAAACGGACCACATCGCCGCCCATAAAGGCACAGCCCTTTCTAAAACTAAGTAAGAGCAGCGCTACGGTCCGCCACCTGATATGACAGCAAAAAGCCCTACCATCTGGACTTTCGGGCACTCTACCCGCAGCCCGGAAGAATTCGTAGCTGCCCTGCGTTCCTTCGGGATAGAAGTGTTGGCAGATGTGCGTCGGTACCCGGGATCCAGAAAGTATCCGCATTTTAATGTGGAGGCACTGCAAGCCCTTCTGCCCGAAGCCGGCATCGATTACATGCCTTTCACAGAACTCGGCGGCCGGCGCAAACCCCGTCCCGACTCTACCAACACCGTGTGGCGAAGCGAATCTTTCCGGGGCTATGCAGACTATGCCGAAACAGCGGAATATGCCGCAGGCATCGCGCGGCTAACAGAAGTGGCTACCCGGAAAAAAACGGCCTACATGTGCTCAGAAGCTGTGTGGTGGCGCTGTCACAGGGCCATTATCTCCGATTACCTGAAGGAGCGAAACTGGCGCGTGATGCACATCCTAAAAGAAGAAGTCGCCACGGAGCACCCCTATACTTCGGCCTATCTGAAAGTGCATTCCTGAGAGCAAAGTATAAGTATGAAGCTTGCATAAATCAGCTTTATACCTATACTTATACCTATACTTATACTTATACTTTGCTCCCTATTTATACTATAATTACCTTAAGGCCTTGGTAACCATCTATCTAGGTTTGGCTCCCGCTGCCGGTTGCGAGGACCTGTATGGCAGCGTTCGGGCAATCTCTTCCGATAAGTTGTTGACATGCTTTACCGATCATCTGAAAAAAGAAGAGCCTGCTGCCGAAAGTAGTATGGCTGTTAAATAAGTTTTTCAGTAAAAGGATAAGTGCTGGCACAAAGCGCTTGTATAAGTATAAAAAAACCAACTATGGAAGTAAAAAACATCAAAGCATTTGGCACAACGGCAGCCGAAGCGCCGTTAAATCAGCTAAACATCAACCGCAGAAAACCTACGCCGCATGACGTGGAGATTGACATTCAGTATTGCGGGGTTTGCCACTCCGACCTTCACACGGCACGAAACGAATGGCACGGAACCGTCTATCCCTGCGTACCGGGCCATGAGATCGTCGGCAGGGTCATACGTGTCGGCGAGCATGTTACCAAGTATAAGGTAGACGACCTGGTGGGAGTAGGCTGTATGGTGGACAGCTGCCGCGAGTGCCAGTACTGCAGAGAAGATCTGGAGCAATACTGCGAGAAAGGAAACATCCAGACCTACAACTCACCCGATAAACACCTGGGCACGCAGACCTACGGCGGGTACTCTGAGAGCATTGTGGTAGACGAGGATTTTGTGTTACGTGTTCCTGAAAACCTTGATCTGCCAGCTGTGGCGCCATTGCTGTGCGCGGGCATCACGACGTACTCGCCCCTGAAACACTGGCACGTAGGGCCTGGTCAGAAAGTAGGCGTGGTTGGGCTTGGCGGCCTGGGGCACATGGCGGTTAAAATTGCCAAGGCGATGGGCGCCGATGTGATTGTATTTACCACTTCCCCTTCGAAAGTAGAAGACGCTAAGCGGCTTGGTGCTGATGATGTGGTGCTCTCCAAGGACGAGGCCCAAATGCAGCGTTACGCCGGAAAGCTGCACTTCGTCCTGGATGCCGTTTCCGCCCAGCACGACATCAACGCTTACCTGAACCTGTTACGGGTGGACGGAACCCTGGCTTTGGTTGGGGCACCGGAATTCCCGCTTCCGGTGGCGGCCTTCAGCCTCATCCCGGCCCGAAGAAGCTTTTCCGGGTCTTTGATTGGCGGCATCGCTGAGACGCAGGAAATGCTGGACTTCTGTGGCAAACACAACATCGTGTCAGATATAGAGCTGATTAGCATTCAGCGGATCAACGAAGCCTATGAACGTTTGCTGAAAGGGGATGTGAAGTACCGTTTCGTTATTGACATGACTTCGCTGAAGCAGTAGGTATAAAGTCAGATGGTATAGGTGGCTGAGAGTTTATACTTCACTTATACCCGCTACCTGAAAACGTGAAAAGACAATGGCTTAAAATAGAAGACCTCCTGCCGTAGCTACAGCAGGAGGTCTTTGTTTATACTTGTTTATACTATAGAGAATTCAGGTCAGAAGATATGCCCGTACCTCCTTAGTTTCCATTTTCCTCCAGCCACTTTCTGGCATTCACGAAAGCCTCCATCCAAGGCGACACTTCATCGTAGCGGCCTTTCGGGTAATGCGCCCACTGCCACTGCAGGAGCGAGCGCTCGATGTGCGGCATCATCACCAGGTGGCGTCCTGTTTCGTCGCAGATCATGGCGGTGTTGTAGTCCGAACCATTTGGGCAGGCAGGATAGGTATCGTAGGCGTACTTAGACACGATCTGGTACTTATCCTCGGTGTGTGGCAGGCTAAAACGGCCTTCCCCGTGCGATACCCAAACACCCAGTGTACTTCCTGCCAGGCTGGAAAGCATCACGGATTTGTTTTCCTGAATCGTCAGCGAGGTAAAGATACTTTCGTGTTTCTGGCTGGTGTTATGCAGCATTTGTGCCTTTTGCTCATGGCCCATGGTAATGAAACCTAGCTCCACGAACAGCTGACAGCCGTTGCAAATACCTACCGAAAGCGTGTCTTCCCGGTTAAAGAAGTTCTCAATGGCTGTTTTGGCTTTCTCGTTGTACATAAAGGCACCGGCCCATCCTTTGGCCGAACCAAGTACGTCGGAGTTAGAGAAACCGCCCACTGCACCGATGAAGCGAATGTCTTCCAGCGTTTCTCTTCCGGAAATCAGGTCCGTCATGTGCACGTCCTTCACGTCGAAGCCAGCCAAGTACATGGCGTTCGCCATCTCGCGCTCGGAGTTACTTCCTTTCTCACGGATGATGGCTGCCTTTATTCTTGGCTTAGAAGGATCTAAAACAGGCTTCTTGCCGTCGAAGCTAGCCGGGAATTTATACTTCAGTTCGTGCTTCTTATAATTGTCGAAACGCTCTTTGGCACTTACCGGTCCGCTTTGCTTGATGTCCAGCAGGTACGAAGTCTTAAACCAGGTATCACGCAGCTGAGCAATATCGAAGCTGTAAGCATCCACACCGTTTTTCAGCTCCAGGGTGGCAGCGTTTGTGCTTGTGCCTATCTTGTGGAAAGGAACGCCATTCGCATTCAAGGTAACCTCTACGTCTGCCGAGGCCTGGAATACCACGCCAATATTTTCAGCGAACAGTACTTTCACGCTGTCCTCCTCGCCCAGTGAAGTCAGATCGATGGTAGCACCTAGGTTATTGTCGGCAAAGCACATTTCCAGCAGGGTGGTTATCAAGCCGCCGCTGCCAATATCGTGGCCTGCTGCTATTTTTCCTTCTTTGATCAAGCCTTGCAGCGTATCGAATGCCTTGCTGAACAGCTCGGCATCTGTAACATCCGGCGTTTCGTTGCCAATTTTGTTGACGATCTGCGCAAAAGAAGATCCGCCTAATTTATAGGCATCGTTGGATAGGTTGATGTAGTAAATGTTGCCACCGTCGCGCTGCAGCACCGGCTCCACCACCTGCCGCACGTTGCTGCAGTTTCCTGCCGCAGAAATAATCACGGTACCCGGTGCGATAACCTCCTCGTCCTTATACTTCTGCTTCATCGAAAGCGAGTCTTTGCCGGTCGGGATGTTAATGCCCAGGGCAATGGCAAAGTCCGAACAGGCTTCCACCGCCTGGTATAGACGGGCGTCTTCTCCCTCGTTCTTGGAGGCCCACATCCAGTTGGCAGAAAGCGACACGCTCTTCAGGCCATCCTTAAGCGGAGCCCACACGATGTTAGACAGAGACTCGCCAATAGCGTTGCGGCTACCAGCGGCCGGATTAATCAGCGCTGAAATAGGGGAGTGGCCAATAGAGGTTGCGATGCCCTCTTTGCCCTGGAAGTCCAGCGCCATCACACCGCAGTTGTTGAGCGGCAATTGCAGCGGGCCAGCGCACTGCTGCTTGGCCACACGGCCACCCACGCAGCGGTCTACTTTATTGGTGAGCCAATCTTTACAGGCCACGGCCTCCAGTTGCAGCACCTGCTCTAAGTAGGTATGCAGCTGGTCTTTATCGTAAGTTACAGGCTGGTACGTTCTTTCAATTGTCTGGTCGGTCATCACCATTTTGGGCGAACTGCCGAACATGTCGCTTAGCTCCAGGTCCATCGGCTTTTCGCCGGTAGAGGCTGATTCGAAGGTAAAGCGGTGGTCTCCGGTAACCTCACCCACCGTGTACATAGGGGCGCGCTCGCGTTCCGCTATCTTTTGCAGGGTGGCAATGTCTTTTTCGCCTATTACCAGGCCCATGCGTTCCTGCGACTCGTTTCCAATGATTTCTTTGGCAGAAAGGGTAGGGTCGCCGACAGGCAGTTTGTCAAGATCTATTTTACCACCGGTTTCTTCCACCAGTTCAGAAAGGCAGTTTAAGTGGCCGCCGGCGCCGTGGTCGTGGATGGAAACAATTGCGTTGTGCTCGCTCTCCACCATGCCACGGATAGCATTAGCAGCGCGTTTCTGCATCTCAGGGTTAGAGCGCTGGATGGCGTTCAGCTCAATACCGGTGCCGTGCTCGCCGGTGTCGGCTGAGGATACGGCAGCTCCGCCCATGCCGATGCGGTAGTTCTCACCACCCAGAATAACAATTTTATCGCCAGGTTTCGGATGCCCTTTTTGCGCCTGACTCGCTTTGCCGTAGCCAATGCCACCGGCCAGCATGATCACTTTGTCGTAGCCTAGTTTCCTAGGGGCCTCCATCTCATCAGACTTCTCGTCGTGCTCGAACGTTAAAACAGAACCAGTGATAAGCGGCTGCCCGAACTTGTTTCCAAAATCCGTAGCACCGTTAGAGGCCTTTATCAGGATATCCATCGGGGTTTGGTAGAGCCACTCTCTTTCCTGCGTTGCCTTCTCCCAAGGGCGGTCCTTCTCCAGGCGCGAGAGAGCCGTCATGTAAACAGCTGTCCCGGCCAATGGAAGCGCTCCCTGGCCACCGGCCAGCCTGTCTCTAATCTCACCTCCGGAGCCAGTGGCGGCACCATTGAAGGGCTCTACTGTCGTCGGGAAGTTGTGTGTCTCTGCTTTGATAGAAATAACCGATTCAAATTCGCTTACCTGATAGAAGTCAGGCACATCGGCGCGCTTAGGGGCGAACTGCTGCACAACGGGTCCTTTCACAAATGCCACGTTGTCTTTGTAGGCAGAAACGATACCGTTCGGGTTTGCCTCCGATGTTTTGCGGATTAACTTGAAGAGCGAAGTGGGTTTCTCCACGCCGTCGATGACAAACTTGCCATTAAAGATTTTGTGGCGGCAGTGCTCCGAGTTAACCTGTGAAAAACCGAATACTTCAGAGTCGGTTAGCGGTCTGCCCAATCTTTCAGAAAGCTTGTTCAGGTACTCCACTTCTTCCTCGCTGAGCGATAGTCCTTCCTGCTTGTTGTAGGTGGCAATATCCGTTACCGGCAGCACAGGCTCCGGCTCGATATGGATAGTATAGATATCCTGGTTCAGCCCCTTATACTTTTGGGAAAGCATCGGGTCGAAGTCCGTGAAATCTTCTTCTACAATTTTAAACTCCTCAATCCGGATGATTCCCTGAATGCCCATGTTCTGGGTGATTTCCACGGCATTGGTGCTCCAGGGGGTAATCATGGCGGCGCGCGGACCAACAAAATAACCGCTCAGGGCTGTTTCTTGCTTTAAGGTGGCGTTGCCAAAAAGCCATTCGAGTTTCGGAATGTCTGTAGAGCTCAGTTGCCCCTCAGATTGCAGGGCGTAAACTGTGTTAGGCTGACTATAAAAGAAGTGAAGCATGCTTATTTTGTTTCAAGGCACTAAGTTAGGTTTTAAATTTTAAAAATAGGAAAGGTGGCGAGCAGGAAAGGCATTTTTCGCATCCATTTCAGCATAAGCAGGAAAGCCGGATTGGCCAGACTATTTCTTATATCAACCTGAGAACACCGGATTTAATTCCGGAGAGGCGTTCCAGTAGGCGCTAAAATCTGCCGTTAGCACCTTGCTGGCGTTTTAGCTCCGGCAGTTAAAGTATAAAATACCGGCCAAGTCCCGAACCAGATAAATAAGCCGCTCCGGTTTTACCTGAAGCTGTTTTTGTAGACCAGAGTCTGGAATTATTAAATCATTCCCTCAGAGCCAGGTTACTGTTTATGATTATTTATTGCGAAGAGAAGCTGCTTTAAACTAAATGTTGAATTTTATAAAACTTTCAATAAGTATTGAAAGTATAAAAAATAACACTACATTTGAGCATGCAACTGGAAGAAGGAAAAGAGAAGTTCATACAGGCCTGGGGTACTTTGGGGTCGAGCTGGGGCATTAACCGCACCATGGCACAAGTGCATGCCCTGCTGCTGATTTCCCCGACCTCCCTGAGCACCGAAGATGTGATGCAGGAGCTGAGCGTGTCAAGGGGCAACGCGAACATGAACCTGCGCGCCCTGATGGATTGGGGGTTGATTAGCAAGGAGCTAAGGCCAGGGGAGCGGAAGGAGTATTTCGTTGCTGAGAAGGATATGTGGAAAGTTGCCAAACAGGTGATTCGGGAGCGCCGCAAACGTGAACTAGAGCCGATGTTGCGCATACTGGAAGAACTGAAGCAGGTAGAGGGAAAGAAAGGGGATAGGGATGCAGAGGCATTTACGCAGGCCATCAACAACCTCCATGATTTGTCGACAAAGGCAGACAAGACGCTGAACACGATGCTTCGGGCAGATGAGCATTGGTTCCTGAGCTCTTTCATGAAATTGATGCGCTGATATTTTTTTGCCTTATATGTTTCAATATTTATTGAAAATTCTATAAACTAAATCACTTGAGCAATGGAAAACAAGTTGATTATCTACGACGGCAACTGCAAGGTATGCGTGGGGCTTCGCGACATGATGCTGGCACTCGGTTTGGTGGAGCAAAAGGAGTGCATCGCTTACACAGCACTGGATGCGGAGCTAAAGCAGCAAGTGAGTGCGGAACGTTTCCGCAACGAAATGGCCCTAATCGACATCAGGGGAGGGGAGACCCTCTACGGTGCAGATGGAGTGTCCTTTGTTTTTGCAGATAAGATTAAGCTGCTGCGTCCCTTATTTCGCTTCAAGCCCTTCTACCAGGTATTCCGGTTCCTTTACAAAACACTGGCTTTTAACCGCTATTTCATTGCCACGCCCAGGCAGCAAGCCATCGCCTGCGACTGCTATCCGGATTTAGCCGCGAAGTTCAGGGTCAGCTTTATTGCGATAGCCATTCTTATCTCCGTTTTCCTGACAGCGCTGTTTGGTGTCTCCGTACATGGGGCACTTGGTGTTGAACCTCTGGCCGGAGCCGTGCAACTGCTGCTTATTGCCGGCACGGGGTGGGTGGTGCAAATTATACTAGCCGCACTTAGCCTGGAGCGGCAGCAGGCACTGGATTATGTGGGCCATCTGGGTACTATCATGGTGGCAGGGCTTCTGGTGCTTGTCCCTTCCATTATCTTATACTTTATAAGCGGAGTGCTCTTTTACTCCTTGCCTATACTTAGCGTGGTTTGCAGCAGCGGCCTGATGCTCTACATGCATTACCAACGGGTAGCGTACCTGGGTTTACATCAGCGGTGGACCCTGCAGTGGTTCCTGCTGCTTCAGGCAACAGCAGTGGGATGGTTATTATACTTCAACCTTTAATGCCGGTATCATGGAAATGCTAAAGAAACTGCCCATCGAGTATGTCGGGGAACTACACCAGGTGCGGCTGATCAACTTCTCGGTTGAGAAGGAAGAGGTTTTGCCGTACCTGCCAAAAGGCCTGAAAACGCGCGACTTCCATGGTAGGGCCCTCATCTCTATGGTAAACGTGAAGTTGCGTAACATGCGGCCCGACTTTGTGCCGAAGCCACTTCATTTCAACTACCAGCACATCGGCTTCAGGCTTTTGGTTGATGATGCACCCTATAGCAACGGTGCGGCGAAGGGAATATACTTCATGCGCTCCTTCACCGATAAGGCGCTAATGGTGCAAGGAGGGAGCTTGCTCACGAACTATAGGTTAGAGAAAGCTAATATCAGAAATAAGGAAACCGACTTTGAGTTGAGGCAGGGAGAGAGCTACTTGACGTATACCCTCCGGGATGAGCCGCCGGCACAGGTAAATCAGGAACTACAGGAGATGGTGGGGGCGCTGGACAGGGCTTACTCCTATATTAACGGGGAACTGGTCAGGGTACAGATTATGCGCGAGCGCTGGCCAATAGAATGGGTAAGCTGCGAGGGCTTTAAGACCAACTACTTTAAGACAGCCCGTTTTGAAGGAGCCTTTCAGGTACGGGAGGTCATTCATTACCATTGGTTACCGCCTAAGCCAGTAGTGCCATGCGTATCGTAGTGCTCGGAGCCAACGGCCAACTGGGTACCCCGGTGCTAAAGCGCCTGTTGCAGGACTATCCTCAGGCGCAGGTGGTAGGCTGTGTCAGATCTGAAATTATGGCATCAGTACCAGGCGGAAGCAACTATGCACAGCACCTGCTTCCCTTCAACCCCTTTACAGATGAGTGGGCCAGGCTAGGCAAGGTGGATGTGCTGATCAACTGCATTGGCATCATCAAAGAGACTGCTGCACTTGATTTTGTGCAGGCGCACATTGGCTTAACCGAGCTGATGCTGCAGCATCGGGAGTTACTTGGAAACCCGAGGCTGATACAACTGTCCGCACTGGGCGCAGACCTTGGCAGCCCTTCCAGGTTTCTGAATACAAAGGCGCAGGCCGACGTGCTGCTGTTAAAGCATGACAATGTGGTAGTGGTGCGGCCGTCTATTGTCTGTACCCCCAATACCATGCTGAGCAGGAAACTGCAGATGCTGAAAAAACTTTGCCGGCTGTCGTTTGGGGTACTGCCTTTCCCTGATAGGTTACTCCATACAAAGCTGCAGCCCGTGATGGTAGAAGATCTGGCGGAGCTGATTTCCCTTCTATGCCTGCAAAGCCGCCATGCAGGTATCATTGAGGTGGGAGGGGCAAGTGTTTTTACTCTGCAGCAACTGTTGGTGATGGTGCCGGCCTGTAGTAAAGTTATACCTGTCCACCATACTTTTTTTGATGCCTTGCTACCATTGGTAATCACGCTTTTTCCGGCTTTACTGGATAAGGAGCAGCTACTGCTTCTTCAGCAGGATAACACAGCGGACAATAGTATAAGTGAATGCGTATTGGGCAGGAGAATGGCAGACACAGCCATGTTTTGGAGGGAAGAGTTGGAGAAGGAAGAAAGGGTAAACCGAAAACACGTAAAACAAAAAAGCCGCTCCAGTTTTGGCTGAAGCGGCTTTGGTAGCCCGTAGGGGAATCGAACCCCTGTTACCAGAATGAAAATCTGGCGTCCTAACCCCTAGACGAACGGGCCGTTCTGTCTGATTGTGGTGCAAATATAGCCGGTGTTTTTGAATATGCAAAACCAAGCAGCAAATATTTTTGTCTTACAGGTGTAAGTTGTTAGATGTCAGGGTGGAAAAAAATGTTGGTTTTACACTATCCTAAATCGTAACTTAGCAGCATTAACATAACTCTCAATATCTAGATACCATGTCTAAAATTAAAGTTGCAATTAACGGCTTTGGCCGAATCGGCAGACTTGCCTTTAAGGCGCTGCTTCAGAAGGAGAATGTGGAGGTAGTTGCCATCAACGACCTGACAGATACCAAAACACTGGCACACCTGCTGAAGTATGACTCCGTGCATGGCAAATTTAACGGTACGGTAGAGGCCTCTGAAAGCGGCATCATCGTAAACGGCAGCGAAATAAAAATCACAGCGGAGCGCGACCCCAAGAACCTGCCATGGGGCACGCTGGGTGTAGACGTAGTGCTGGAGTCTACTGGCCGTTTCGTGGATGAAGCCGGTGCCGGCGGACACCTGGAAGCAGGTGCCAGAAAGGTAGTAATCTCGGCGCCTGCCAAAGGCAACATTAAGACAGTTGTGCTTGGCGTAAACGAGGATGTGCTGACAGGCGAGGAAAGAATCATCTCCAACGCTTCCTGCACCACAAACTGCCTGGCCCCAATGGCCAAGGTACTGGACGATGCCTTCGGTATTGAAAAAGGATATATCACGACAGTACATGCCTACACTGCTGACCAGAACCTGCAGGACGGTCCGCACAAAGACCTGCGCCGCGCCCGCGCTGCCGCTTACTCTATCGTGCCTACCTCTACCGGTGCTGCCAAGGCTGTTGGCCTGGTGCTGCCCCACCTGAAAGGCAAACTGGACGGCGTAGCGATGCGCGTTCCAATTCCGGATGGCTCTCTGACAGACCTGACTTGTATCCTGAAAAGACCGGTAACGAAGGAGGAGATCAATGCGGCCATGAAAAAGGCTGCCGAGAACGAACTGAAAGGAATTCTGGAGTACACAGAGGATCCAATCGTTTCTATCGATATCGTGGGCAACACACACTCTTGTATTTTCGACGCCGAGATGACTTCTGCCAACGAAACACTGGTAAAAGTGGTAGGCTGGTACGATAACGAGGCTGGCTACTCTAACCGCGTTGCCGACCTGATTGCACGCATCGGTTAAGTATAACCTTTTTTAAAGTATAGAAGGGGCTGCGCTGTTGAGGTGCAGCCTTTCTTTATTTAATACAAACTATGCAGTTGCCTTGAAAGTATAATAATGATGAAGATCATGGTTTATATTAATTAAACGCTATACTTTTACAGGCAAGTATATATCTTACAGAAAGCGTGTCTGTTTCAGTAGCTGCTGCGCCGGATACCATACTTTACTGACGTTACATCATCCATCTAAACCGCACAAACATGAGAAGGATTTTAGTACCAACTGATTTTTCGGAAGAAGCCCGCAACGCCTACGAGGTAGCTGTGTCGATTGCACGCCGTACCGGTGCTGCCATTAAACTGTTGCACGTAGTGGAGGCGCCTTACTACGGGCCGGGCTTTAGCGTAACCGGCGATGCCATGGTAGGCTCCAACGGCATGGAACAGGTATACATGCTGCGCCTGCTGGAGCAAACAAAAGCCAGGATGAACGAGATGTTGAACAGTGTGCCGCGCGACGGGGTGGATGTGGTGGAGGAGGTAACGGTAGAGCGCCCAATCAACAAAATCAGAAATACTATAAAAGAGGATGCAGTGGATCTGGTGGTGATGGGATCAAAGGGCTCGAGCGGGCTGGATGAGTTCCTGATCGGCTCGAACACCGAGAAAGTGGTGCGCACCGCCGAATGCCCCGTGCTGACCGTGAAGAACCGCATGGCAGACTTTAACCCGCGCGAGATTGTGCTGGCCTCTGACTTCAGGCGCGAGATACGCGGCGCCATGGAGCAGTTTAAGCAGTTTCAGCAGCTGTTCGGTGCGCGCCTGCACCTGGTGTACATCAACACGCCGGGCGCTTTTGAGTCGAGCTCTAACCTGCGCAGCAAGCTGCAGTACACCGCCGAGAAGTATGGCCTGGAGAACTATACCATCAATATCTACAACGATGTGATGGAGGAGGATGGCATCCTGCATTTTGCCCACGACATCAGCGCCGACATGATCATGATGGCCACGCACGGCAGAACGGGCCTGTCGCACCTGCTCAGCGGAAGTATAGCCGAGGACCTGGTGAACCACACCCGCATACCGGTGCTGACCGTACAACTGAAGTAGAAAGTATAAAACTATACGTAGAGCCTGATGCCTTCCCGCGTCAGGCTTTTTTTATTCCGGGCCGAATGAGGTAATTTTGCCTATATGAGCCAACGCACCAAAGTCCGCTTTATCATCAACCCCACCTCCGGCACCCGAAGCCGCAAGGACGTGGAGGCCCTTATCCACCAGCACCTTAACCAGGACAAGTATGCGCACGACATCGTGTACACGGAGCGGGCTGGCCATGCACCAGACCTGGCGCATGAAGCTGCCAACCAGGGCGTAGCGATAGTGGTGGCCGTAGGAGGCGACGGGACCGTGAACGAGGTGGCACGCGGGCTGCTGCACACCGAAACGGCCCTGGCTATACTTCCGAAGGGCTCCGGCAACGGATTGGCGCGCCACCTGGGTTACCCGATGGGGCTGGATGGGGCGCTGCGCGTCATCAACAAGGCCAACATCACCACCATCGACAGCGGGCAGATAAACGGGCATCCTTTCTTTACCACGGCAGGCATCGGCTTTGACGCCTACATCAGTTCGGTGTTTGCAGGCAACAAAAAGCGTGGCCTGCAGACCTATGTGGAGCTGGTGATGAAGGAAGTACTCAACTACAAACACCTGCCCGTGATAGCAAGTATAAACGGCAACACCCTGGACACCGATTGCTTTGTAATGGCCTTCGCCAATGCCGCACAGTATGGCAACAATGCCTATATCGCGCCCAATGCCGACATTCAGGATGGCTTGCTGGACGTGTGCCTGGTGCGCCGCCTTGACCTTATTAAAGCGCTTAACCTGAGCTACTGCATGCTTACCAAGCAGCTGGCCAATGCCGACAGCGCGGAGTATTTCCAGACCGAGCATGTGAACGTGCAGGCAGAGGAGGAGATGATGTACCACGCCGATGGCGATTACCTGGGCAAAGCGCAGACATTTGACGTGCGCATGGTGCCGCAGTCGCTAAGGGTGCTGGTGCCGTAAAGCTAATGAGTAATGTTTAATGATTAATGAATAATTAAAAAGGAGCATCACTACTAATCATTGTTTATTACTCATTATTAATTAAAAAAACATGAAAGATAAAAATAAGAAAGGCCGCCAGGGGGTAGTATACTCCACGAACGAGGATTTTAACTACGAGTATGAGCAGGAGAGCGAGCAGGAAACCTTGCCGCCACAGCAGCAGAACCTGAAGGTGATGCTCGACAAGAAAGCGCGCGCCGGCAAGCAGGTGACGCTCATCACAGGCTTTGTGGGTACCGAGGACGACCTGAAGGAGCTGGGCAAGCTGCTGAAAAACAAATGCGGCGTAGGCGGCTCTGCCAAAGACGGCGAAATCCTCATCCAGGGCGACTTCCGCGACAAAGCCCTGCAGGTACTGCAAGCCGCTGGCTACAAAGCCAAAAAAGCGGGGGGATGAGGGGAGTTTGAGAGTTGGGGAGTTTTGGAGTTAGAGAGTTAGAAAGTGGAGGAGGTATGCCGCAAGTTTAGCGCTAGCGTAACTTGTGGCTACCTATGGCAGCAGTTTGTAACTGCTTTGCTTTGGAAAAGCAAGGTCACGAGGGCTTTGGCTATACTTTATACTTTGTTGATTTCATTTAGAGTTCGCATCTAAAGTTTGCCAAAGTATAGCTTGTTGATGATAATACCAGCAATGGCGGGAAATGGGTGTAGCTATACTTTTATACTTTGGCTGTAGCTAATCGAAGTCTAGAGAAACTCTTAATTTATACTTTTCTGCTCACGCAGAAAGCAAGTTACAAACTTGCCCCATGCGCAGCCACAAGTTACACTCCGCTAAACTTGCGGCAGGAAACGATAAAGTATAAACGAGAACGGCTGGTGCTACTTATAGCACCAGCCGTTCTCGTTTATACTTCAGAAAAGTTAACTTTCTAACCTTCTAATTAAAAAGACGCAACGTATGGCGTCTCTACAACTCTCTAACTCCCAAACTCCCAAACTCCCTAACTTTCCAACTTTCCCAGGTATTTCTTTGGTCCTTCCAATAGCCAGAAGTTGGCGGTTTGCTGCACGAACACGTTGCCGGCCAGGGCAGAGGCTTTGGGCGGGGTAGGTTTGTACACCTGTAGCGGCTGCTTCTGCTCATTTGTCTTGGTAAAACCAATCTCCTCCAGCCGCTGCTGCAGTTGTTTGGAAGTATACTTCTGCACAGGTAACCGCACCAGTGTGCGGCGGTAAAGTATAAGCATTGTGATGCTGAACACCAGCGAGAAGAGCGCTGCATTTATACTTATCTCCCGAAGCAGCTGCGTGGTATCCATCTCCGAAAAGCGCCCGCTCAGCCCATACCAAACCGCCGTCAACGCGAAGTACATCACGAAGAAGTATAAATTAAGCCGCACGAAGCGCATCAAAGTATAATTCCGCATTTTAATGAATAATGATTAATGACGAATTAATAATTTCCAATTGCTCAATTCTCATTAGTAATTCCTCATTACCCATTATTAATTACTTTTTCCAGGTCTTCCGGGGTGTCTATGCCGATGGTTTCGTGGTGGGTGAGGGCGGTGGTTATCTTGAAGCCGTGCTCCAGCCAGCGCAACTGCTCCAGCGACTCGGCCAATTCCAGCGCAGAGGGCGGTAGCTGCGTGATCTGCTCCAGAATATCGGCGCGGTAGCCGTAGATGCCGATGTGCTTGTAATAAGTATGCTGCTTGTGCCAGATGTCGTTGGGCACGTTGCGGCAGTAGGGGATGGGCTGGCGGCTAAAGTATAAGGCCTCCTTTGCCTGATTGATGACCACCTTCGGGGAGTTGACGTTGAAGAGCTCCTCTGCCGTCTCCACCTGCTTTATAAGCGTGGCCAGCTGGGTTTGTGGCTTCTCAAAACAGGCCGCCACCAGGTCAATCTGCTCGGGGTGGATGAACGGCTCGTCGCCCTGTATGTTGATGATGTACTCGTACGGTTGGTTGTTGAGTTTGTAGGCCTCAAAGCAACGGTCGGTGCCGCTCTGGTGCTGGCTTCCGGTCATCACGGCCTTGCCGCCAAAGCCCTGCACATGCTCCAGAATGCGCGCGTCATCAGTAGCCACCAGCACTTCCGCCAGGCCCGACTTCTTCGCCTGCTCGTACACGCGCTGAATCATACTTTTACCATGGATGTCGGTGAGGGGCTTGCCGGGGAAACGGGTGCTGGCGTAGCGTGCCGGAATGATGCCAAGTACTTCCATACTTTTCAGGTTTGGGATGAGCCTCAAAGGTACATAAGTATGGCCACTAATCCAGCGGGCGGTTTTCTTTTTGCTAGCGAGGGCTACTCCTCCTGCTGCTCCTCCCGTGAGGTGATAAAGAGCAGGTTCGAGAGCAAAGCAAGACTGATGTAAAATAGTTTTTTCATAGTAGGAGGCAAGGGCTATACTTTACAGAGCCTCCTGAACTTGAAAAGGTTGCATTCGAAATGTGAAAAAGTATAATTTTATTTATAAAGCCTCCACCGAAAGTATGCGGATGGCCGGCATCACCCGCGGCTGTGGCAGCATGCCGCAACGGCGGTCAATAGGGTCGGAGAGGCGCGCGTACGTGAGCTGGACGCGGCTGCTGTCTTCCTGCTTAAAAGACTCGGGTATGGCATTTTCGTTCTCGGGCAGGTACCGCTTGCCCTCAATCTCGACTTCAAAACCACAGCCATCGGCGGCAATCTCGCCGGTCCAGTAAAGCGTGGCGGTGGTGCGATGGTTCAGCTCAGCCAGTTCGTCCTGCCGGGTGTTGTTTTGGCAGGAAGCCAGCAGGAACAGGGAAGCAAGGAGGAGGAAGGTTTTCATAGGTATACGTTATTGAAATTAGCGTTTACGGATTTCCACAATTTTGATGGTGTTGATACCTGTTTGCGCCATGCAGTATCGCTGCACTTTGTGGTAGTTGATGATCGTAGCCTCCACTTCCGTCGGGGAATTTTCCCGGAAGGAGCTGCTGATGTCGTCTTCGTTAACAGGCTTATGCCTGGTGTCGCCGATTTGCAGCATAAAGCCGCAGCCATCCACGGCATAATCCCCCGTCCAGTGCAGGGTAGCGTCCACGGTTTCGACAGAGGTAGATCTGTCCTCATCCATTTTGCAGCCGGAGCAGAGGAAAATCATGCTTGCCAGCAGTGGAAGCAGTGCTTGTTTCATGTGATCTCTTTTAAAGTAAGAGTCGGATTTGGGTGTTAGAGTTGCAGCGGCGATGGTTTACTTCGCCTGAATAATTACTCTGGACCAGGAAGGAACATATTTTACTCCAGCTATAGAATCAGGTTCCAAGTGTTCTTTCTGAAGTATAAACTCATTATCTGCCAGCCATTTTAGGTCAATTGGGCCCCAGTTTCTGATGTATACTTTCATCTGCTCCGACAGGCTATCATCCTGGTTTAAAAGCAGCTGTATACCTGTAGGATTATAACCTGCTTCCAAGTCAGAGCTTAATGTTGCTATGTATTTACCAGAAGGGGAGAAGTACGGCTCTCCAAAAACATACTTTTTAAAGCCATTTTTCCTGTTGATTAACATAAAACCATTCCCTTCTCCAAATTGCACCCTCACCAAGTAATATTCTTGTTCAGGGAAGTAGTGATGAAGCGTATAAGCGTAGTCGTCAAAGTTATAGACTGCCTTGTTTATACTGTCTTTTAACATTAACTCCTGCCCGTTTTGAAGAAGGAGCCAAAGTGTGTCCCCGCTGCGCCTGAATTTATCTTTATAGTTCGGTTGCTTAGTACTCTCTATAAGCTGTGCATATTCATACCCGTTACTGGTGCCTTCAGGAAAAACCGATGTAGAGTCTTCTGTGAACAGGGACTCAATCTCTGTTTCTTCAACGGGGCTAAAGTATAAGGAATAGCGATCAGCCTCAATACTATCAGTCTCTCCTATCTCAACTTCTTCCGGGAGGGAGTTTGGGAGTAGTTTATTGGCGGTAGCGTATTGAGTAGGCTGGTTTGAACCGATACTATTGTTTGTAATTTCCTCCTGCGGCTGGCAACCGGCAAGTATAGCTACGGCTACAAGTACAAAGTATAGCTGCTTCACACTTTCGGCTCGATCTTCTTCACCCGCAGGGCAAAAGTGCTCTGGTCTATCACCTGCACTACGTCGCCTTTTTCGATGAAGCCGTCGCGGGCCTGGGCGTCGTAGATGGTATCGTCTATCATCACGCGGCCGGAGGGGGCCATGCGGGTATGGGCCACGCCGGTTTTGCCGATCAGGTGCTCGGCGCTGTCGGCGGAGCGGTAGCCTTCCTTGCTGTTAAACTTGTTCTGCAGCACCACCCCCTGCATGTGCCGGCTGTTCAGCATACGGTTCCAGGTCAGGGCAATCAGCACGGCGGCACCCACCATCCCTATCACCACCGACACCAGGCTACGCATCAGGTTTTCCGAAGGCACAAAGGTAAAATCGAACAGGTGGTTGTTCACCATAATCAGTACCAGCGACACGAACGTGAGCACAATGCCGCTGATGCCCGCCACGCCAAAGCCCGGAATTACAAACACCTCCAGCATGATAAGTATGATGCCGGCCACAAACAGCAGGATTTCCCAGTTCTCGGCCAGCCCGTTGAGGTAGTAAGGCACCAGGTAAAGTATAGCGGCCACGACGGCGGCTGCCAGCGGGAAACCGACGCCGGGCGTTTGCAGCTCAAAGTATAAACCGCCGATGATGATCAGGAGCAGGATGCCGCTGATGATCGGGTTCAGGAAAAAGGAGATGACGCGGTCGGTGGAGCTGAGCTGGTAACGGATGATCTCCGCCTCCTGCAGGTTTAGTTTGGCCAGTACGTCGTTTACGCTGGTGGCCTCTCCCTCACAGAAGCCATACTTGATGGCCTCCGAAGTGGTCAGGCTGAGCACCTGGCCGGCGGCGAGGGTGCTGTCCACGCTGGCCTCTACCATGGCCTCGGCCATGCTTGGGTTGCGGCCGTTTGCCTCCGCCGTGGAGCGCATGATGGAGCGCATGTAGCTCTGGTATTTGCCCGGCGCTGCCTGTCCGTCGGCACCCACCACGGTAGCGGCCCCAATGTTAGCGCCAGGTGCCATGTAAATGCTGTCGCAGGCCAGTGAGATAAGGGCGCCGGCCGAGGCCGCATCCTTGTTGATGAACACGTACACCGGCTTGGGGTACTCCAGGATGCGCGTCCGGATTTCGTCTGCATCGTTCAGCGCTCCGCCATAAGTGTCCAGCTCCAGCAGCACGTGGTCTACCTCCCGGGCAGTGGCCTCTTGCAGCGCCAGCTCCACATAGCGGTTGGTGCGCGGGTCAATTTCGGCCTTCACCTCCATCAGCAGCACCTTTGGCCGGGCCTTGCTGCCTGTTTGGGCAAGGGTGCAGAGGGGCAGCAGCAGGCAGAGCAGCAAAAAGTATACATGCCGGTGGTTTGGTGATATTTCCATAGCTTTGTAGCAGAATTTAAGGTTTCAGAGGATAATATACAAAAATCCAAACGCATATCATACCGCTACTTTATACATACGACTTTAAGGCCCCTGTGTGGCGGATGCGCCTCGACAGCAGCACTGCTCGCCTTGCCCTGGAGGTGCGCAACCCGGACCTGCTGCTGACACGGTTTTATACTTTTGATACCCACACCCATGCCCTGGATCAGTTGCCGCTGCCGGAGGCGAAGGCATGGTGGCAGGGGCTGGAGGACGCTGAGTTCGGGAACCTGTACCTGCACGGCTACGGGAACCGGCAGATAGGACAGCACAAAGGCATCTCGGCTTACAAGGCGGCCGAACAGAGCAAGCTGTGGGAGGCACCGGATATGGCTTTTTACGGGATTGCGGCCGATGGTGTGCTAGCTTATCACCCGGACTGTCCTGAACTCCCGTTGCAGCTCCTAAACCCGCAAACAGGTAAGCCCACAGGCTCCACTTGTAGCCAGCAACAGGCGGCCGAAGCGGTGGCGCGCTACAGCCGGGAGCGTTTCCTGGATTGCCAGTACCCGGTGCTGTACCGGCTGGGAGAGGCGTATTTCGCGCAGGTGCAGGCCTTTTTGCAGGAGCAGCTGCAGGTGCAGGCGGTGCTGGCCCTGGAGTACGCCGAAACGGAGGCGCACCTGGTCATCAGCTTTTATACTTCCGACGATTCAGGTAAACTTAAGAACGAGTTAGCTGTTTTCGATCTGGACGGAAAATTGCATCAAAAGATGGAAATTGCCAGCCAATTAAATGGGTTTGGTTCAGATACTTTTTTTATCTTTAACCACAAATTATATTTCATCCTGAATAAAGACATTCTACAGGTTTTCCAACTTTTAGCCTAGCCCTTATGTTACGAACCTTTTTACTTTCCCTTGTAGCAGTGCCTGTACTTTCCCTTTCGGCTAATGCTCTGGACCTCAGTGTTGTGCGCGATTCTGTAGGCATAGAACGTAAGAATGGGAAGCTCTTTGTGCAGCACAAAGTGGAACCTAAGGAAACACTATACGCCCTCTCCCGCAAGTATGGGGTGCCTGTTGCGCAGATCGTGGAGGCTAACCCAAGTGTGCAGAGTGCCATAAAGATTGGGGAGATTGTGCTGATCCCGCGCGGCTATACTTCTGTAACGGCTTCGGCCCCTGCCACTACCAATGCTCCGGCGGCCAGCAACCGTACCTATACGGTAAACAGCATCGGCAACAAGCTGCATAAAGTGGAGCCAAAGCAGACGCTGTACTCGGTGTCGCGCATGTATGGCATATCGGTAGAGAACCTGAGGTTCTGGAACAAACTGCCTGACAACACCATTGAGATTGGGCAGGAGTTGATTGTGGGGATAGGGGAGCCCACGCCTACGCAAAAGCCTGTTTATGTGCCGGAGCGGGATGATGAAATGAGCAGGAGCACAGATGCCTCTGCTGTTGCCTCTGCCGGGCCTACTACGCCTTCTGCGTCTGTAACCCCAACACCGGTAACCGTCACCATTAAGGAGCGCGTGGGCGAGGAAGAGCCGGAAGCGGATGCCTCAGCAGGCATGAACAAGATGATTGAGACAGGCATGGCCGAGTCGATAGATTCTAAAACCATTGATACGAACAAGTACCTGGCCCTGCACAAGACCGCTCCGGTGGGCACCATCATGCAGGTTAAAAACGTGGTGAACGGCCAGGTGGTGTACGTGCGTGTTATCGGCAAATTGCCCGAAACCGCTGAGAACGACAAAGTGATTGTGCGCCTGTCTAAGAAGGCTTACCAGAAGCTTGATGCCTCAGACCCACGTTTCAGAGTAGAGCTGTCTTATATGCCATAAGCGGTAGCAAAAGTATAAGGTATATAAAGGGGTAGGTAGCATTGTGCTGCCTACCCCTTTTTTGATCTGCTTCTTGGTGCTATACTTCGGAACAGGCTGGTCTCGACAGCAAGAGTCTGCGGTATTGCTTTCAACTAAACACTCGCGGTGTCCGGAGGTTCCGCGAGTGTTTAGTGCAGTACCGGGTCCAACCACCCCTAACCCCTCCTTATCTAAGGAGGGGAGTCTGTAGTTACTTTGGCTGAAGTGTAAGTGCTGTAGCTTAAGCCTTTGCGCGGACAGGTCGCGACCTGTCCCTACAAAGTATAAACTCAGCAAGCGAATACACCCCTAATGAGCGAAGCTCGCAAGTTTCGAACTCCCGTTCTCACTTGTCCTCAAGGGGACAGTCTATACTTGCTACTTTCCTGTTATCTCGAGCAGCGCGAGAGATCTATCGGGAATTCTAAAGAGATCTCTCCCAAAGGTCGAGATGACAAAAAGCAGCGGCTATCGACCTTAACCCAGCCTTTGGGTTGAGCGCCTTCTAGATTTCCGGTGCCCTGAAAGGGCATTGCGACGTCAGGAGCAAAGGAAATGTAGACAGCGCGATGCCCGAAGGCGAGGCCTCCCGGCCTTGAGGGCACCAAAGTATAGATGCAACTGTAGGTATGTAAGTCTGGAGGATGAACGGCAGCTAGTAAGGATAGCTTAGTTCCAGTTGCGGGAAGTAGTTGCTATGAAAGCATAAGCTGGCAAGTATAAAAGTATAGTTTAATGCGGACAAGGAAGTCCGAATCAGAAGTGGTTCCGGACATGGATGTCCGGAACAGCGTTATCAAAGTATAAAAGTATAGCCGAAGTATAAAGTTTTAGCTTTTCAAGCCAGTCGGATTGCAAATCCGACATTATAGGTAGGCACGAGTTGCAAACTCGCGCCAGCAAGGGGGGACCATCTCTGCCACGCTTGGCAAGAATGCAAAGGCTAGCTTTATGTGAGTCTCGAGACTCGCACCCACTGTCCGTAACCGGGTAGATACCGGCACCAGAAACTATACTTTCAGCTCATACTACAGCTGTCCATTCTGCAGCAACTGTATTAAAAAAGGCGGCCCTGTTTCCGGAGCCGCCTTTACATTATCTACACTTTATACTTGTCTTACTTCGGATCGTAGGCCCACTTCAGGTAAATGGCGCCCCAGGTGAAGCCGCCACCGAAGGCGGCCAGGATGATGTTGTCGCCTTTCTTTAGTTGGTTCTCATACTCCCACAGGCACAGCGGAATGGTGCCGCTGGTGGTGTTGCCGTACTTTTGGATGTTGAGCATCACCTTTTCGCTGCTCAGGCCCATGCGGTTGGCCGTGGCCTCTATGATGCGCTTATTTGCCTGGTGCGGCACGAGCCATGCCACATCCTCGCCGGTCAGGTGGTTTCGCTCCATGATCTCTGCTGAAACGTCTGCCATGCCCTTCACGGCGAATTTAAACACCTGCTGCCCTTCCTGGTAAGCAAAGTGCTCACGTGCCTGCACGGTCTCGATAGAGGCTGGTTTGCGGCTGCCACCGGCTTTCATGTGCAGGAACTGCGCGCCTGTTCCATCCGACTTCAGGATAGAGTCCTGGATGCCCAGCCCTTCTGTGTTCGGCTCCAGCATCACCGCGCCGCCACCGTCGCCGAAGATAATGCAGGTAGCACGGTCGGTATAATCTACAATGGCAGACATCTTGTCGGCACCCACTACGATTACCTTCTTGTACTGCCCCGACTCGATGAATTTGGAGCCGGTGGCCAGGGCGAACAGGAAGCCGGAGCAGGCTGCCTGCAGGTCGTAACCGAAAGCGTTTACAGCACCCACCTCAGCGGTAATCAGGTTGGCCGTAGCCGGGAAAACCATGTCCGGGGTGGTGGTGGCGCAGATAAGCAGGTCTACTTCCTCCGGCTTGGTGTTTGTTTTTCTGAGCAGTTCTCTTACTGCCGGCACTGCTATGTGCGATGTACCCTTGCCTTCGCCCTTCAGGATGCGCCTCTCTTTGATACCAGTGCGTGTCGTGATCCACTCATCGTTCGTATCAACCATCGTCTCAAGCTCCTTGTTGGTGAGCACGTAGTCTGGTACATAGCCACTTACACCTGTAATGGCAGCAGTAATCTTACTCATTTGTCAATTCGGTTAAGGTGATAAAGATTAAGGCAGGCAATTTAATAAAAAAAAACTTGGCATCACCCTGTCAGTTTCTTTAAAAAGAATCTTTAGACAGTTGATGCCAAGTTTGAAAACGCCTTTTACAGCTACGAAGCTGCTATGTTATGCGCTGTAGTTTTTCTTGAAGCGCTCCCATACTTTAGAAGAGATCATTTTCTGGGCCTGCAGCACCATGTTGCATATGGCAACCGGGCTGGATACGCCGTGGCCAATCACCACGTTCCCGTTCACTCCCAGAATCGGGCTTCCGCCTTCCGCTTCGTAGTTAAACTTTTCGAAGAAAGGATCTTTCATGCCTTTCTCGTGCAGGATGTCGTAGAGCGACTCAGCCATTTTCAGGATGATGTTGCCTGTGTAGCCGTCGCACACGATCACGTCTGCCTTGTCATTAAACAGGTCACGCCCCTCGATGTTGCCGATAAAGTTGATATTGACATTGGCCTTCAGGCGCTGGTAGGTCGCCTGAATAACGGTTGTGCCTTTACCTTCTTCCTCACCCAGGTTCATCAGGCCCACCTTCGGGTTCTGAATGTCGAGTACATACTTGGCGTAGATAGAGCCTAGTTCGCCAAACTGCTCCAGCACTTCCGGCTTGCAGTCGGCGTTTGCCCCCACATCAAGTATAATACCGTACCCACCGCTCAGCTTCGGAACGAAGTTGGCGATAGGGGGCCTCAGAATTCCCTCGATTGCTTTTACGCTGAACATGGCTCCAACCAGCATGGCTCCGGTATTTCCTGCACTGCAGAAAGCGTCTGCCTTCTGCATTTTCATCATACTAAATCCTACTGCTATGCTCGAGTCGGGCTTTTGCGTCAGGGCCTTGGTGGGGTGTTCCCCCATCTCAATTACCTGGCTGGCGTTTACGACAGTGATATTGCTGCCCGTGTACCCATATTCCTTGAGTAGACCATTAACCACATCCTCCTTGCCAATCAGCACGATGGTTGCGCTTTTGTCTATCTCCTGCGCGGCCAATACAGCACCCTTCACAATGGCTTCAGGTGCATAATCACCGCCCATGGCGTCTAAAGCGATTCTCATTTACGGGGGTGTTTAGAAATTATACTGAACTATAATTTAAAGCAGCGGATGCTTACTGTGCGTTCGTTGTATAATTTTTGATAGCCAGCTTGCCTTTGTGGTACAGGTCGCCGTCTACCACGTACGCGTGGTGGAACAGGTGTGGCGTGTCTGTAGTTGGGCAGATGGCAATAGCTTTCTCAGAAAGGCCTTGGTGAGTTCTTCTCTTATCTCTTCTGGTCTTCGAAATCTTGCGTTTAGGATGTGCCATTTTTAGTTAATGATTTACTTGCGTTTATACTTTATACTTCTGAAATTCTGTTAGTTAAGGTTTCGGAGGGCGTCCCAGCGCGGGTCTGTATCGTCCTCGTCGTCATCCTCGTCTGTGCCGGCATCGGTGCGGGAAGTATAGATCAGGATGTCCTGGTCATCTGCTTCCTCTTCCTCGTCTTCCTCCACAAAGCGGGGGTGCAGCTTCTTCATTGGCAGCGACAGCCCGATATAATCGTAGAGGTGCTGCGCAATGTTGATTGTCTGCGTGTTTGGCGTTATCTGCCACAGGTCATCGTCCAGCTCCGCGTTCTCCTCACCGTATTTGATGCGGAACGTGGCCTGCACATCCACCGGGTGGTCAAACTCCTCCAGGCTTCTGTCGCAGGTCAGGCGCACGTGGCCTGTAATGTCGAAGCGGAAGGTAAGCAGCGACTCTGTCTTATCCAGTTCCACATCCGCCTTTAGCTCGCCGCCAAGTATAATTTCCTTGCCGAACTCCTCAAAAAAGTCGTCGTTCAGCGTAAACTCATACTTGTGTGTGCGGTTGCTGAGCTTGGCAATGCCGATCTCGTAATCTTTTAGCTTCTTCACACCAATCGACTCTTTATTGCAAGGTTGCAAAATTAGAACATAATTCTGATAAATAAAATACCCCGCCTTAATTATAGTGCAGGATTTGCCTCCAGCTGGCGCTTGCGGATAATGTCGCAGGCAAGGAACAACGCCTCCCGGAAAGAGGTTTCATTCGCAACGTGCTTTGCCGCAATATCATAGGCGGTGCCGTGGTCGGGGGAGGTGCGCACAATAGGCAGGCCGGCGGTGTAGTTCACGCCGCTCTCAAAGGCCAATGTTTTGAACGGTATCAGCCCCTGATCGTGATACATGGCCAGCACGGCGTCCACTTGCCTGTACTGCTGCATCCCGAAGAAGCCATCGGCCGGGAACGGGCCGAACACCAGGTGCCCGCGCTCCTTCATCTGCATAATCGTGGGGCGGATGATCTCCATGTCCTCGGTGCCCAGCAGACCGTTTTCGCCGGCGTGCGGGTTGAGGCCCAGCACAGCGATGCGCGGCTTCAGGATGCCGAAATCGTTGCGCAGCGACTGCTGCAGGATAGTGAGCTTACGGATAAGCAGCTGCTCAGTAATGCGGTCCGAAACATCCTTGAGCGGCATGTGGCCCGTTACGGTAGCCACGCGCAAATCGCCGCTCACGAGCAGCATCAGGCTCTCGGGGGCGTCAAAGTAAGAAGTCAGGAACTCAGTATGGCCCGGGAACTGGAACTCCTCGCTCTGGATGTTGTCCTTGTCGATAGGGGCCGTTAACAATCCGTCCAGAAAACCGGCTTTCAAATCTCTCGAAGCCGCCAGCAGCGAGTCCAGGGAGGCCCTGCCTGATTCCGGGGTGGGGGTACCGGGCGTATACTCCAGGTCATGGTCCCAGCAGGAGATAAGGTTTACCTTGCGGGGCGCCAGCGCCTGCACCGAATCCACCTGCTGGTAGTTGAAATGCTCCGAGTGCAGCGCCTTGCGTACTTTGTTAAGTATAGCTGCCGCCCCGTAGATAACAGGGGTGCAGTAATTCAGGATGCGGTTGTCGGACAGTGTCTTCACGACCACCTCCGGCCCGATGCCGTTGGTGTCGCCGATGCTGATGCCTAATTTAACTTTATACTTGTTGTCCATGTGTGCTTATCGTGCCAGTGCGCTTAGGTAGTTGTAAACAAGGCGAACGCAGGTGCCTGTGGCCAGTTTGCCGCGGTAGGAGTCCTCGCTCAGCAGGTAAGCCGTGCCGGCAATATCGAAGTGTACCCAAGGGTAGCTCGTGAAAACTTCCAGGAACTTGCCAGCCGTGATGGCCCCGGCGTCCACACCGCCGATGTTCTTCAGGTCAGCCACGTCAGACTCCAGTTGCTTTTTATACTCATCCCACAGCGGGAACTCCACCAAACGCTCGTGCACTTCCTCGCCGGCTTTCTTCAGGGCGCCCATCACCTCGTCCCCGGCGGTACCCATTACCACAGAGGCCTCTTTGCCGATGGCGCGCAGGGCTGCCCCGGTAAGGGTGGCGAAATCCAGCACGAGGGCGGGGTTATACTTTTTGGCAAAGCAAAGGGCATCGGCCAGGATGAGGCGTCCTTCAGCGTCGGTGTTCAGTACCTCCACCGTCATGCCATTATACATGGTAATCACATCCCCAGGGGCTACCGCTTGTCCGCCGGGGCGGTTGTCGGTGGCGGGAACTAGGCCAATCACGTGCAGCGGCAGCTTGTTTTTGGCCACGGCGTAAAGTATACCGGCCACGGCGGCAGCGCCAGCCATGTCAGACTTCATGTAGTCCATAGAGTTTGGCGTGGGCTTCAGGCTCAGGCCGCCGGTGTCGTACACCACGCCTTTGCCCACGAGCACGTAGGGCTGCGTGTTGGTGGAGTTTTCCGGTTTCCACTCCATAATGGTAAAGGTGGCCGGTTCCTCGCTGCCCTGGTTTACGGCCAGCAGGCCGCCCATCTTCAGCGATTGTATTTGCAGCTCGTCGAGCACCTCGGTCTTAAAGCCAGCCTCATTTCCCAGCTCCACGAACTGCTCGCCCAATTGTGTGGCCGTCTGGTGGCTGTGGGGCTCATTTACCAGGTCACGGATTTTCAGCACGGCTTCCAGCACATGGGCCAGTTCCTGCACCTGCTGCTCCGTTACCTGCGCGTCGGCAACGGTTATACTTTGCAGCGGGCTTGGCTTGGCATCCTTGGTTTTATGCTTCAGGTAAGTATAGTTGCTCAGGTAAATGCCTTCGGCTAAGTATAAACTGGCGCCGGTTCCGGTTTTATCCAGCAGGGCGATATGCGCTACTTTATCGGTTTTGAGTTGCTTCAGCAGCGCATGGCCCGCCTGGCGGATAGCTTCCTTGCGCAGGTTATCCGTTTTTGCTTCGGGAGCCACCACCACATACACGCGGTGGGAGTAGCGGTTGAGGAGTATAAATTTTGCCTCCTGCTCCACCTGCTGCTGCACATAGGCCTGCTCCTCGGGCTGCAGCTCTGGCAGCTGCGCCGCCTTACCGGCCTCTACCAAAAGGGCCAGATCGGTGTTTTTTGCTAAGCTTATATCGTATTTAAGTTGTGTAGGCATGTCTGGTTCGTATCTTTGAGACCGCAATATAGTAAGTATAAAACGTAATGCGAAAACCGGAACCTGACGGGCGGTTTACCGGAATTGCATCCAATTAAAGTATAACGGTTTTGGGCAGAAAAGTATACTTTGCGCCACCAAAACCATAAGCAACAGAACGTGAGCAACGTAAGACCCAAGAAGCACCTGGGCCAGCATTTCCTGGTAGACCAGAATATTGCCCTGAAGATAGTGGCGCAACTCACGCTGCCCGGCGGCGTGCAGGATGTACTCGAAATTGGCCCCGGCATGGGCGTGCTTACGCAGTACCTGTTGCAGCACCCGGAATACCGTACCACGGTGGTAGACATCGACCGGGAATCGATTGCCTACCTGCAGCAGCACTTTCCGCAGCTGGGCAACCGCATCATCTCCGCCGACTTCCTCAAAACCGACCTGAGCACGCTCTTTCCGGGCAAGTTTGCCATTATCGGGAATTTTCCTTATAATATATCCAGCCAGATATTTTTTAAAGTGCTGGAGCACCGCGATGTGGTGCCGGAGGTGGTATGCATGATACAGAAGGAGGTGGCCGAGCGCATCGCCGCGCCTCCGGGGTCTAAAACATATGGCATCCTGAGTGTGCTGCTGCAGGCTTTTTATACCATCGACTACAAGTTTACGGTGGGGGAGAAGGTCTTTAACCCGCCCCCGAAGGTGAAGTCGGCCGTGATAAGCCTGGTGCGCAACCAGGTGGAGCGCCTGGCCTGCGACGAGAAACTTTTCCAGCAGGTGGTGAAATTAAGTTTTGGAACCCGCCGCAAGACGCTGCGTAACTCCCTCCGAAGTTATAACTTGCCACCCGAAGTGCAGGCCCTGCCCGTTTTCGACAAGCGTGCCGAGCAGCTTTCGGTGCAGGACTTTGTGGAGTTGACCCAACTGATTGAGCAGAATATAAAGCAATAGTATGCAGGTAGAGATTACACGTGAGTATATTGAGCAGGTAGAGGAAGCCATTCAGCGCCAGGACCGGGAGTTTATCCTGAGTACCATGGACGAGATGCACCCGGCCGATATCATCACGGTGCTCTACGAACTGGACGCCAACGAATCGCGCTACGTACTGGACCAACTGCCAGCGGAAATCGGCGCCGAAATCCTTAGCGACCTCGACAACGACATCCGCAGCGAGTTCCTCGATAAGTTCACCAGTGAGGAGATTGCCCGCTACATCAACCTGATGCACTCAGACGATGCGGTGGACATCCTCAACGAGCAGTCGGTGCAGCGGCGGGAGGAGGTTATCGCGCACATCGATAACAACGAGCAGGCTGCCGCCATCCTGGACCTGCTGCATTACGAGGAGGATTGCGCCGGCGGTCTGATGGCCAAGGAGTTAATTAAGGTGAACCTGAACTGGCGTGTGCGGCAGTGTATTGAGGAGGTGCGCCGGCAGGCCGAGCGGGTGGCCCGTATCTATACCGTGTATGTGGTGGATGACCGCGACAAGCTGCTGGGGCGCGTCAGCGTGAAGCGCCTGCTGCTGTCCAAGGACGACACGCTGGTAAAGGACATCTACAGCGAGGACGTGATCTCGGTGGAGTCTTACAAGAGCGAGAATGAGGTGGTGAACCTGATGCAGCGCTACGACCTGGAGGCCATTCCTGTGGTGAACATACAAGGGCGCCTGCTGGGCCGCATCACCATCGACGACGTGGTGGACGTGATGCAGGAGCAGGCCGAACTCAGCCGCCAGCTCATGACCGGTATCACCGAGAACGTGGAGGAGGACGACAGCGTGCTGCGTATCTCTCGCGCGCGTCTGCCCTGGTTGATCATCGGCATGGTGGGTGGCTTGCTGGCGGCGCACTTCATGGGTTTTTATGAGGATGACATCGCCCTGCTGCCGGCCATCGCGCTGTTTGTGCCGCTCATCACGGCTACGGGTGGTAACGTGGGCATTCAGTCCTCTTCCATCATCATCCAGACGCTCTCCTCCAACGAAGTGATGTTTGATAACATTGCCCAGCGTATGCTGAAGGTGTTTCTGGTAGCCTTGCTGAACGCCTTTATCATCTCCATACTTGTTTTTTCGGCCACGTACCTCTTTAAACAGGATTTTACCTTGGCTATGGTGGTGTCGGTGGCGCTGTTCTCGGTGGTGATGTTGGCCTCGCTGATGGGCACCATCACCCCAATGATTCTGGACAGGTTTGGCATTAACCCGGCCGTGGCAGCAGGCCCCTTTATCACCACCGCCAACGACTTATTGGGTCTTGCCATATACTTTGGCGTGGCGCATCTGCTGTATAGTTTGTAGTTATGGCAAATATTAGGTACTAAAATTTCAGTAGAAAGGGATGTCAAGGTTTCTAGAAAGGGAATCAAGAGTCAAACAGACTAAGCTTTATATTCTTGAGAACACCTCCGCAAGTTTACTGAATAACAAAAAATGGCATCGCATCTTAGGGAAGCTTCTGAACGAAGGACAAAGCTTTAAAATTAAACTGCTTTTATCAGACCGCATCTTAACGTGTGACTTTATCAGAGAGATTGAAGTTACATCAGCATTGTTCGACGAAACTGGTAATTTTATTGAATATCTGGAGAGTGAATTTATTACCCTAAACAGGACTGAAGAAATGATAGGATTTCTTAATGAGTTAAATATTAATTACTTAGAGAGCTCAAGTCAAATTATAATTATGGGTTACCTAAAATAAAAACTGGCTATAATCTAGCTCATAAACCATGCTGTAGCTACGCCTTGCTCGCTTTATTTACTAACCAGTGTGCGAATAACTAGTAACGAACAACTATCACCCGTGTCTACAAAGCCTTCTACATCCACCGTACTGATTATCGACGAAATCCACCCTAGCATTTTTCCGATGCTGGAAAGTATAGGCGTGGAAGCAGATTACCGGCCAGATATAAAACCAGAGGAGGTGCCCGCGGCGCTGCAGGGTTTTGATGGGCTGATTGTGCGCAGCAAAATGCGTATTACGGCAGGCACGCTGGCGCAGGCCGATAAGCTAACGTATGTGGCCAGGGCCGGGGCCGGGGTGGATAACATTGATGAGCAGGCACTGCAGGAGCGCGGCGTTATACTTTTGGCGGCCAACGAGGGCAACAGCCAGGCCGTGGGCGAGTTTACCGTGGGGCTGCTGGTGTCGCTGCTGCGCAATGTATCGCGGAGCCACAGCCAGGTGCAACAGAAAGTATGGCTGCGCGAGGAAAACCGTGGCGAGGAGATCAGCGGCAAAACAATCGGCATCATCGGGTACGGGAACATGGGGCAGAGCTTTGCACGGACCGTTTCTGGTTTCGGCTGTCGTCTGCTGGCCTACGACCGCTATGCACCCGAGAAAATCAACCTGCCGGTAGAGCTCGTTTCGCTGGAACAGCTACAGGCAGAGGCCGACATCGTGAGCCTGCACATCCCGTTTATACCGGAGAACCTGCGCTTTGCCAACGACGCCTTCTTCAGTGCGTTCCGCAAGCCTATCTGGTTTCTAAATACCTCGCGCGGCGAGGTGGTGGATCAGCAGGCGCTGGTGCGGCACCTGCAGTCCGGAAGTATAAAAGGCGCTGCCCTGGACGTGCTGGAGAATGAGAAACTTCAAACACTAAACCCACAGCAGCAACAGGATTTTGAGTACCTGGCGTCGGCCCCCAACGTCATCCTCACCCCGCACATTGCCGGCTGGACGCACGAATCCTACGTGAAGATAAACGAGGTGCTGGTGCAGAAAATAGGGCAGGTGCTGGCAGGCTGATTTCGTTGCTTGTTTCTTACAGAGCAGGGGCGGTATAAAATTTTGCCCGGAAAAAATTTGGGTAGTGTATCATAAATATTTTTATCTTTGCCTTAGATGCGCACCGTGAGGGAGGAGCCCTGCGGGAATCGGAAATACAAGAATCAGGCTTATGCTAAACTCGGCACCTCTATAGAAAGTATAGGGAGGCCACCCTGGGAAAGAATTAAATAAGTAACATATTTAGCAAGAAGAACGGTTATGCAAGCCATAGCCGTTCTTTTTGTTTTTGTGTTTTAAAACGTGAAAACCGAATTATGAGCAAAATCAATTATTACACTGCTGAAGGGCTGCAAAAGCTGAAAGATGAGCTGGCGGAGCTAAAGACAAAGGGCCGCGCCGAGGTGGCACGCCAACTGGCCGAGGCCCGCGACAAAGGTGACCTGAGCGAGAACGCTGAGTATGATGCGGCCAAGGACGCGCAGGGACACCTGGAGCTGAAAATCGCCAAGATGGAGGAGATTGTAGGTAACGCGCGCCTGATCGACGAATCGAACCTGGACTCGAGCAAGGCGCTGATCCTCTCCAAGGTGAAAATCAAGAACCTGAAGAACAACATGGTCGTTGATTATACTTTGGTAGCCGAGGAAGAGGCCGACCTGGCCGCCGGAAAAATCTCTGTGAAGTCGCCAATCGGCAAAGGCCTGCTGGGCAAATCCGTAGGTGATAAAGCGGAGATAACGGTGCCCGCCGGCAAGTTGCAGTTTGAGATACTTGAAATAAGCCGATAAACATGGAAGCTTCGATATTTACCAAGATTGTAAACGGGGAAATACCTGCCTACAAACTAGCGGAAGACGACCGCTACCTGGCCTTCCTGGACGTATTCCCGACCACGAAGGGTCATACGTTAGTAATACCGAAGCAACAAATCGATTACATCTTCGACCTGGACGACGAGCTGTACCTGGGCCTGATGGCCTTTGCCAAGAAGGTGGCGGCAGCAGTGGAGAAGGCGGTGCCGTGCAAGCGCATTGGCGTGGCGGTGGTGGGCATAGAGGTGCCCCACGCACACGTACACCTGATCCCGCTCAACAGCATGCAGGACATGAATTTTGCGAACAAAAAGCAGTTCAGCAAAGAAGAGTTTGAAGATGTAGCCCAAAAAATCAGAGCGGCTTACGACGCTTCATAGCAGACATCTGGAAAGAAAATTAGCAAGAGCCGGTGCGAAAGTACCGGCTCTTTTGGTTTCTATAGGTTTGCTGTTGCAGCGCTATTTAAGGTAATAGGATTTAGTTACTGCTATTTGTGTGGGGGAGTTTCTAAATTACCGGGTCCAACCACCCCTAACCCCTCCTTATCTAAGGCGGGGAACTCTGTGATTACTTTGGCTGAAGTATAAGCTCTATAGTCAAATAGTAAACACCCCTATGGTCCCCTCCAGGGGACAGTAGTAATAGCCGTAGCTATCGAATGTTTCCCAGCCTTTGGGTTGAGCGCCTTCTAGATTTCCGGTGCCCGAAGGGCATTGCGACCGAAGGGCAGCAAAGGAAGCGAAAGCAGCGCGATGCCCTTATCGAGGGCCCCTACCCCCAAGGCGAGGCCTCCCGGCCTTGAGGGAGCCAAGTTGGATGTGAAACGAGCCGCTTGTGGGAACTGGAGGATGAACGGTGGCTAGTAAGGATAGCCTGGTTCCAGTTGCAGGAAGCGGCGGCTAAAAGCATAGAACGGCAAGTATAAAAGTATAGCTGGAGCAAGTTTAGAAGTATGGCTTTTCAATCCAGTCAAGTTGCAAGCTTGACACCATATAGTTGGATACAAGTCTGAAGACTTGCGCCAGAGAAGTATAAAGTATAGCAGCTAAACGCCCAGTACCCCTACTTACTCGCTAACCGATCCGGATTATCCGTCAGGAAGCTCTTCCACGACTTGCCGCCTTGCTTGGCGTTATTGCCTTTCTGGTAATGGTGGCAAAGCGCTACACCCAGGGCGTCGGTGGCGTCGAGCAGCTTGGGCACCTCCTGAATCTTGAGTATCTGCATGAGCATGGCGGCCACCTGCTCTTTGGAGGCGTTGCCGTTGCCGGTGATAGACTGCTTTATCTTCTTGGGGGCGTACTCCACGTAAGGGATGTCGCGGGAGAGGGCGGCGGCAATGGCCACGCCCTGGGCGCGGCCCAGCTTGAGCATACTTTGCACGTTGGTGCCGTAAAAAGGCGACTCGATGGCTAGCTCGTCAGGCAGGTACTCGTCGATGAGCTGTATCATCCGGTCAAAAATTTTCTTTAACTTGATGGCGTGGTTGCTGTAGCTTTTGAGGTGGATTACGCCAAACTGCAGCACCTGCACCTTAGTACCAGTCACTTCAATCAAGCCATAGCCCATTACCTGCGTGCCGGGGTCGATGCCAAGAATGAGTTTGCTGGGTGGAAGTGCAGTGGAGTAAGCCATAGGGTGCAAAAATAGACATTATCTTGAACATTAAGCGGCATAAAAAATTCCTTTTGCTCCTGGCAAAGTCGCTGGTGGTGGGACTCACGCTGTGCCTGCTCTACCAGGCTATCTTCACGGCACCCGACACTTTCCTGAATTGGGGAGACATTTTACGCCAGGCCCTGCATAGCCCCCTGAGCTTTCTGTTTATAGTTACCGCCCTATTTATACCCGTGAACTGGGGCTTTGAGGCACTTAAATGGCAGCTGCTGGGGCAAAAGCTGGAGCTTATGTCGATCGGCCAGGCCTACCGGGCCGTGATGGTGGGGCTTACGCTGGGCTTTATTACCCCCAACCGCCTCGGCGACTATGCCGGGCGCGTGCTCGAGCTCAGGAGCCGGCAGCGCTTGGAAGCCATCGGGGCAATCTTCATCGGCAGGTTCTGCCAGCTGGTGGCCACCGTGCTGGCCGGCTCAGGCGGGCTGCTATACTTTATACTTGTATTTGGCTGGCAGGAGTACCCCGCGGTAGCCTTGAGTCTGTTTATACTTTTGGTAGCCGTTTGCGTGGCCATGCTGCTGTTGCTCTACAATGCCAATGCTATGGTGGCCGTAGTGGCTGCCATTAAACCGCTCCGCCCTTTCGTGCCTTATCTGTCCATTATGGGGACCTATACTTCCGCGGAGATGACGCGGCTGCTGTGGCTATCGCTGGGGCGCTATGCTGTGTTTCTGGTGCAATTTATACTGCTGCTCATACTCTTTGAGGTACGACTCAGCCCGCTGCAATACCTGAGTGGCGTGTCGGGTACCTTCTTCCTTAAATCGGTGGTGCCGTCGGTTAGCCTGATTTCAGATTTAGGGGTGCGGGAGCTGTCGGCGATGTACCTGTTCGGGCTGCTTGGGCAGGAGAGGTTGCAGGTGCTCAGCGCCAGCCTCAGCCTGTGGTTGCTCAACATCGCGGTGCCTAGCGTGGTGGGTTTATACTTTGTGCTGCGGATGCGGCTGGCGCGGAAAGGAGTGCCGGCATGAGGTGGCTGCTGCTGTTTTCAGTCTTCTGGTACAGTTGGATTATTCTGAGGAGGTGGCTCGCCTGGAGGCGCATGCCTGTCACCGCACCGCCGGCTGCTTTTCAGCCCTCCACCGCCATCACCGTTATCATACCTGTCCGGAATGAGGCGGAGAATATCCTGCACCTGCTGCACGACTTGGAGCGCCAGCATTACCCCCGCGAGCTGCTGGAGGTGCTGGTAATAGACGACCATTCCGACGATGAGACAGCCACCCTGGTGGAGCAGTTTATACTTGCGTCCGGTCTTCAGATTAAGTGCCTTCAGTTAGAGAATTATGTAAAGTATATAGGTAAGAAAGCAGCCGTTCAGGTGGGGGTGGAGCAGGCGCGCGGCGAGCTGCTGGTGTTCACCGATGGCGACTGCCGGGTGGGACCGGAGTGGCTGCGCAGTTATACTTTCGTCTACGAAACCGATCAGCCATACTTTATCAGCGGACCCGTGAGCTTCCATAACACGCACACCCACTTCGAGCGGATGCAGCTGGTGGAGTTTGCTAGCCTAATCGGGATTGGGGGAGCCTCCATTGCCCTAGGCCAGCCGAACATGTGCAACGGGGCCAACCTGGCTTACCGCAAGGATATTTTCGGGCAGGTGGGCGGCTTTGCCGGCAACGAGGCCATCGCCAGCGGCGACGATGAGTTCCTGCTGCACAAGGTGCACCAAGCCTTTCCGGGGCGGGTAAAGTTTCTGAAATCACCTGAAGCAATCGTTTATACTTCGGCGCGTAAAACACTGATTTCCTTTTTTCAGCAGCGTGTAAGGTGGGCCAGTAAATGGAAGTCTTACCAAAGCCTGCAGGTGCAGTTGGTAGCGCTGAGTGTGTTCCTGGTGAACCTGCTGCTGTTCCTGGCTATCCCTGCGGCGCTATGGGGGAACCTGCCCGCCTGGGCCTTTTTACTGGCCTACTTTACCAAGTTTGCCGTCGATTTCTTATTTTTAAGAGAGATAACCAATTTTCTACAGACCCGCCGTTTCCTTTGGTACTTCCTGCCGCTGCAGTTCGTATACACACCTTACGTGCTGATTGCGGCGGTTTGGGGGCTTTTGGGGCGCTACAACTGGAAAGGACGAACCATCAAAACCTATGAGCGACAACGAGTTTGACATACTGGATGAGTTATACTTTGTAACCCCCTACGCAGATCTTAAGAGCACCCTTTCTTTAACTGACGCAGAGCTATGCACTGCTTTACAAGTTCTTATCCGAAAAGGGTATGTCAAAATTTTCTACCCGGACCCCGATACTGAGCTGGAGTACGACGAGCTAAGCTTTAGTAAACACTGTCAGCAGTATGCTTTCCTGGCTACCAAGGCTGGTCTGATTGTGCATAACTCCAGCTAGTACCTTTGTGTTTGCTCCGAAGTTGCTTTCCTGCTTGATAATCAGACAAGTATATAAATGGCTTTTCAGTACAGTACCTCCAAAGTATAAAGTATAGCTGCCAGCTGGTATCAAAAACAGTCATAAGTAAAAGTTTTGGGGTTATTCATGTATCCGCTGATTATCAATGTATTATTGAAGGTCTGTAAAAAGATGCGCCCATAATATCCTGCAGAGACAGAAGAAAGCACGTATAAGTATGCCGGCGGGTGCGCCCTTGGGCAGTTAAAGCCGGACCATCTACTTATACAGCAGGCTTAGTCCGGATGGCTGAGAAGAAGCTCAGTTTTAACCGGAAATATGCCAAAGCTGCTCTTTTTTTTATACTTTTACGTTGTACAAGCATGGGCTTCCGGTGTCTGCGTTGGCACCCTGGGCGGCGGGAGGCGCTGTGCTGAGAACATTAAAAACCCGAACCTCAATGCCTGAGATAAACGTACCGAGTCCACAGCCACAGCAGGAGCTAAACCTGAAGAAGCTGGAGTTATCGGCGCTGCTGGAGATAACGCAGGCAATTAACGCCAACCTGCCCGAGGCTGCCCTGTACAAGATTTACCGCTTCACGCTGCTGGCCCAGTTAGGGATCAAGCGGCTGACCCTGTTCGTACATGACGATCAGTGGAAGTGTGAGATCTGCGCCGGTACCGACATGGACTTCTCCAGGGCCAGCTTGCCGGAGGAGATCCTGGCCTTGCAGGAGATCACCAAAGTATCGAAACTGCAGGTGGAGAAGAAGTGGCGCTGCTTCGATATCGTGATCCCGATTTTGCACAATGGCAAGGTGCTGGCCTTCGTGATGATAGGTAAGATAGAGAAGTATTCCAGCAACCTGGATGCCCTGAATTTTATACAGACGGTGAGTAATATCATGCTCGTGGCGATCGAAAACCACCGCATGGCCCGCCAGCGATTGGCCCAGGAGTCTATCCGCCGCGAGATAGAGATTGCCCGTGAGGTGCAGTCGATGCTCTTCCCCAAGAGCCTGCCCAACGACAGGGATGTGGTCATTCACGCGAGCTATATTCCGCACTCCTCCATCGGGGGCGACTACTACGACTTTGTGGAGATAGATGCCGACAACTTCCTGTTCTGCGTGGCCGACGTATCGGGGAAGGGCGTGCCGGCTTCGCTGCTGATGTCGAACTTCCAGGCTGGCCTGCGCACCATCCTGCGCCAGAACGCAGACCTGAGCACGGTGGTGTCGGAGCTCAACAACCTGATCTTCCGCAATGCCATCGCCGAGAAGTTCGTCACTACCTTTGTGGCGCTTTACAACCGCCTTACCCGGGAGCTGAGCTATGTGAATGCCGGTCACAACGCGCCCATCCTGCTCTACGAAGATAATACCCATACTTTGCTCAACGACGGTTGTACCATGCTGGGGGTGTTTGACGTGCTGCCGTTTTTGAACGTGGGCAAAGTGCAGGTGCCGCACAAGTCTGTTTTGCTGTGCTATACCGATGGCCTGACGGAAGTGTTTGATGAGGATGAGGCCGAGTTTGGCATCGAGGGCACGATCCACTTCCTGAAACGAAACCGCTACCTGAGCTCCAAAATGCTGCACCTGGAGCTGCTCCGCGAAATCAACCTCTACAACGAGGAGGCCAACTTCAACGACGACATCACGCTGCTCTCGTGCCGGTTTAAGTAGTTAGTTGCTAATTGTTGATTGCTGATTGTTTTTCGCAATCACATTATGCATAGGTATACCAAACAATCAACAATCAAATTGCTCCGCCTCTACAAAACACCCACGCTGCTCAAGAAACTCATGCCCGGTTATACCTGGCACCGCGAGGAGGCGGAAAAGGTGCTTTACCTTACGTTCGATGACGGGCCTATTCCGGAGGTGACGCCCTGGGTGCTGGAGGTGCTGGCAACGTACAAGGCCCGGGCAACTTTCTTTTGTGTGGGCGATAATGTGGCCAAACACACAGAGGTGGCGCGGCAGGTGCTACAGCAGGGGCACCGGCTGGCCAATCATACTTTTAACCACCTGAAAGGCTGGCAAACCCCGCTGCAAACGTATGTGGAGAACACCGAAAGATGCCAGCAGGAACTGGTGAAGCTGCAGCCAGAAGGGCTTAAACTATTCCGGCCGCCTTACGGGCGCATTACCGGCAGGCAGGCACAGGCGCTGCGCCAAAAGTATGAGCTGGTGATGTGGGACGTGCTCACCAACGACTACGACCGTTCCCTGGCGCCAGAAGTGTGCCTGCGGCAAAGTATAAAAAGCACCCAATGCGGCAGCATCATCGTATTCCACGACAGCCTGAAGGCGCAGCGCAACCTGGAGTATGCCCTGCCGCGCTACCTGGAGCACTTCACCAGCCTGGGCTATACTTTCCGGACCCTATGATCTTTTCGGTAGCCTATTTTATACTTTATTTCTCGCTCTTCTTGGTGCTGCTGGCGCTGCTGGTGTTCAACCGCAAGACCTATACTTTCAGTTTAAAAGAGCAACCCGCCGTCAGCATCCTGATTGCCGCCCGCAACGAAGAACACACCATCCTGCGCTGCCTGCAGGCCATCGAGGCGCTGGATTACCCTAAAGACAAAATCGAGGTGCTCATCGGCGACGATGCCTCTTCCGATAATACCCGCGCTGTGGTGGAGGCCTTTATCCTGGGCAAGCCGAATTATACGTGCATCCATATCACCCATACCTTGGGCAAGGCCAGGGGCAAGGCCAATGTGCTCGCGCATCTGGCCAAGCATGCCACTACCGATTTCTTTTTCTACACCGATGCCGATATTGCCGTACCTCCGCAGTGGGTAAAAGCTATGCTCTCGGGACTGCAAGACAATGTAGGGGTTGTAACAGGCATCACCACCACAGCGGGAAAGAGCCTCTTTGCCCAGCTGCAAACCTTGGACTGGCTCTACTCGCTGGGGCTGATGCAGGTGGTGTCGGATGTGGGGCTGCGGGTAACGACCATGGGCAACAACATGCTGCTGCGCCGGCAGGCCTACGAGCAGGTGGGAGGTTACGAAAGTATAGATTTCTCCGTGACAGAGGACATCGCCATTTTCAACCAGGTGCTCAAGCGCGGCTGGGGCTTCCGCAACATCTACGACCGCCACGTGCTGGCGCTCTCCACACCGGCTTCCACTTTTTCGGATTACCTGCAGCAGCGCCGCCGCTGGATGCGTGGCTCCATGCACCTGCCATTGTACATGGCCGTCATATTTATACTTTACTCAGCCTACTACCCCGTGCTGCTGCCTTTCTTTGCCTATACTTCGGTGGGGGCGATGCTGGCCATCTTCGGCTTCAAGCTGCTGCTTCAAAGCGTTTTCCTGCATATCTGCCTCCGCCGCCTGGGCCGGAGCGCCCGCTGGTGCCTTTACCCGCTGTTTGAGCTCTACATGCTCATTTCCATGATTATCCTCATCCTATACTTCTTTCTGCCCGTCAAAATCAGCTGGAAAGGCAGAAAATATTAGGAGTTAGAGAGTTTAGGAGTTTGGGAATTTGGGAGTTGTAGAGACGCCATACGTTGCGTCTGTTTAGTTAGAAAGTTAAAAAGTATAAATTCCCTTCATTGACGGGCTAGGGATGGTACGATAATGTTACTCTCAACCATCCACCAATGTAGCCATATAGCCATCCAACAACTATAAAATCCCTAACTTGCAGGTATAAATCGAAAGTAGCACCATCATTGATTGCTGATCAATGATAATTGATAATTGATAAATGAATTTAGTTGATTCGCACGCGCATATTTATTCTGAGAAGTTTAACGCCGACAGGGCCGAGGCGGTGGAGCGCTCGCGGCAAGAGGGGGTGAGTAAAATCTACATGCCCAACATCGACCATACCTCCATTGACGCCATGCTGGAGGCCGAGGAGAAGTATAAAGGCACCTGTATCCCGATGATGGGCCTGCACCCGACCTCGGTGGACAAAAATTTTGAGCGCGAGTTGTACCTGGTGGAGGAGTGGCTGGGCAAACGTGAATTTGCGGCGGTAGGGGAGTGCGGCATCGACCTGTACTGGGACAAAACGTTTCTGCCTCAACAGCAGGAGGCCCTGAAAGTACAGGTAGAACTGGCCAAAAAGTATAAACTGCCCATCGTGCTGCACACCCGCGACTCGTTTAATGAAACCTATGAAATCATTGCCGCTACGCAGGATGGCTCTCTGAAAGGCATTTTCCACTGCTTCAGCGGCTCCGTGGAGGAAGCTGAAAAAGTAAAGGAGCTGGGCTTTCTGATGGGCATTGGCGGGGTGGCTACCTTTAAAAACGGTGGCTTGGATAAGGTACTGCCGCACGTGCAGCTCGAGAACCTGGTATTGGAAACCGATTGCCCGTACCTGGCGCCCACGCCGCACCGTGGCAAGCGCAACGAGCCGGTATACCTGCCCCTGATCGCCCAGCGCGTAGCCGAGCTGATGCAGAAACCGCTAAAGGAAGTGGCGGAGAAAACCACGGCCAATGCCTTAACCCTTTTCAAACTATAGCATGCAGGTTGTAAAAGTAGACATAGACACCGCCGCACCGCTCAACCCGGAGGCCTCCATCCTTATTATTTATACAGGTGGCACCGTGGGGATGGTGTTTGATGAGAAGGAGAAGCACCTGGTGCCCTTCAACTTCTCCCAGATTGTGGACCACGTGCCCGAGCTGCGGCAGTTTAACTACCTGCTCACGGTGCTAAGTATAGAGCCCGCCCTGGATTCTTCCAACGTGTCGGTGCAGGACTGGCTGATGCTGGCCCAGCTGATTGGGGAGAACTATGAAAAGTATGACGGCTTTGTGGTGCTGCACGGCACTGATACCATGGCCTACTCTGCCTCTGCCTTAAGTTATTTGCTGGAGAACTTGCAGAAACCAGTCATCTTTACCGGCGCTCAGGTGCCCATTGGCCGCATCCGTACCGATGCCCGCGAGAACCTGATTACGGCCCTGCAGATTGCCGCCACCAAAAAGGAAGGAAAGAGCGTGGTGCCCGAAGTATGCATCTATTTCCGTAACCTGCTGCTGCGTGGCAACCGCTCCAAAAAGGTGGAGAGCAGCCATTTTGACGCCTTCAAATCGGGTAACTACCCTCCTCTGGCTGAGACGGGTATCGACATAGAGTATAGCTACGAGCACATCCTGCCGCATCCGCAGCAGCCTTTTAAGGTACACCATACTTTGAATGATCAGGTGGCTATCCTGAAGCTGTTTCCTGGTATCACGCCGCAGGTCGTGCAAAGTATACTGCAGGCGCCGGGGCTGCAGGGGCTGGTGCTGGAAACGTTCGGCTCAGGCAACGCCCCCACCAAAGCCTGGTTCCTGGATCTGCTCCGTGAGGCCGTAGACCGTGGCATCCTTATTTTAAATGTGTCGCAGTGCGACGAGGGGCGCGTGGACCAGGGCCGCTACGAAACCAGCAAGCACCTGCTGAACATGGGCGTGATAGGAGGGGCCGACATCAGCACCGAGGCGGCTATCTCCAAACTGATGTATGTACTGGCACAAGAAGGACTTAGCCATCAGGCGCGTACAGCGTTGCTGCAACGGGACCTGCGCGGCGAGATAACTTTGTAAAAAGTATGCGGTAGCTATACTTGCAGATATGCTTTTTATTGGCGTATATTTGCAACTCGATTAACAAAGAGAGTTGTCCGAGTGGTCGAAGGAGCACGCCTGGAAAGTGTGTATACCCCAAAAGGGTATCGAGGGTTCGAATCCCTCACTCTCTGCTGGTAGGAATATCAAAATCAGCTAAAAGCCTGCAAATGAAGAGTTTGCAGGCTTTTTTGTTTTTGCCGGACCCCTAAACTTTACACCTTTTCAGGTATTTTAGGTGCGTTATCCGGTGAGTTCCTTAAACGCCTCCATTGACTCACCGAATAGGAGTTTAACTGATTGATACACAAGGTGTACAGAAGCTGTGTGTCTTGACTGCGGTTGACTGCAAGGCTACTTTTGTCTAGCCTTTTAAGTATGATAAGGAGATTTTGCCTTCCTGAAGAAAAGCATAACAGCCCGTTGGCTGCCTGGCATGCAGTGCTTTGTCACCAGTGCCGGGAGCAGCAGTCTGTACCCCTTGCTTTCAGAGGTTGCCCCAGTGGCCCAGCTGTGGCTGGCGCAGACCAATGCAGGCCAAGGACATGACCTACAGGCCAGGCTTTGGTAACAAAACTACCTTAAGGGGGATGATTGCCTTACCTGTCCGTTCAGCTATTTGGAGAAGCTGTTTCTCCTGAATTACAGCCTCACCACCATTCTCACCTGTTGGCTCCAAATTTTTATGCCTGCATGATAGTAGACAAAAGTCTAAAATGGGAGGAACTCAAAAACTGCCAATAGCTACAGAAACGTAAATAATGTGGAAGATATTAATGATGTAGGTAATACAATGTTCCTAGGCGTTCGCATTTAATTTCACAACGTTGCTCACAATCAAACGCCAACAAAAATAAGAGTTAGCCTGCAGTGAGTTACATCGAGCAATCGCTGCATTACACTTTTGCTGTTCTCTTTTGACGTGGGCCCGGCTGTCCAAGACCAGCGTGCAGTGGCAAGCGGCAGCATCTTGTTAGAGAGCAATGAATGCAAAGGGTACTACCCGCTATTCCCTTTTGATTCTAGAGATTCATGGCTCGTATGGAGCTGGCAAAGGCATCCACGCCACAACCTGTTCGGTAACTTCCTTTCCGTTCTGCTCGTGCAGCCCCCGTGAGGCATCCACATCCCCCACCTCAACACTTTTAGAACCATCCTCATATTTGACAGTCAGGATAATGGGCTTCCCGATTTCAGGAACTGCTCTTCGATTGGTATCCAATTCAAAGTATTACACCATTAAGCATGTATACCATAACTGATGCAGTTTCCATAACCATACCAATTTAGTTACAGTTACTACCTTTGGGTAAATACACAAACGTAAGCTCCCTGCTATGGTATACAAGGTACTAATGACTGCTGCCTTATGCTTTCTTACGTTGAGTGTTCATGCTCAGGCTGTGGATTCATCCTACGCTGAAACTCCTGTAAATAGTAAGATAAGCATTGAGGGAGCCGTGGACGTCTACTACGGCTATGACTTCTCAGAGCCGTTAGCCAGAGAGCGACTCTACACCACGCAGGCTTACCGGCACAATGAATTCAACCTGAACTGGGGTTATATACGGGCACGGTATGCCACAGACCGTGTAAGGGCTACCCTTGCCTTGCAGACAGGCACTTACGTTCGGGCGAACTATGCCGCTGAGCCTGACGAACTGACGAGGCTGAAAGCGCAGGCAAATGCTGGCGTGAAGCTTGGGGAGGGAATTTGGCTGGACATGGGCATCCTGCCCTCTCACATCGGCTATGAGTCCACCTTCTCTGGTGACAACGAGATTTACACCAGGGCGCTGATGGCAGAGAACTCCCCCTATTATGAGACAGGAGCGCAGTTAACTACTAAGGTGTCAGAAAAGCTGACGATGAAGTTCCTGGTTCTGAACGGCTGGCAAAACATAGCGGAAACGAATGATGCAAAATCGTTGGGCTTTGGTGTGACCTACAATCCCAACGGGAAGACAGAGTTAAGCTATAACAGCTACTATGGTAACGAGGCACCAGATGGGGGCGAAGCCAAGCGAAGGTACTTTCACAATGTATATGCCAGCTACGCAGTCTCCGAAAGCCTCTCGTTGGCAGGAAGTGTTGACTATGGGCGGCAGGAACTTTGGGGCAGCGATGAAAAAGGAAGCTGGTGGGCAGCTATGATTATCGGGAGATACCAACTTAGTAAAAGGATTGCCTTGGCCAGCAGGGTAGAGCATTACAATGACAGCAACCAGATAATTGTCTTGACCGACACTTCCAATGGTTTCCAGACATCCAGTGCATCGCTTAATTTTGATTATGTACCTGCCCCCAACTTTCTTGTTCGATTTGAGGCGCGTGGATATGACTCGAAGGATGATGTGTTTGTAGGAGAAGGGGGATACAGCGGAAGGAATGCTCTGTTGGTCACTTCTTTATCGTTTAAATTCTGAGAAGCAACATGTGGTCAAAACCTGATGAGGCTGAAGGTTAATGGAAAAGACTTGACGTTACTTGCCCCCGAAAAACCGGGCCGCTGTAAAGTAGAGGAAACGGCAACCGTAATTCCAGGCGCATGGAACAAGTTTTTTCTTTCCGGCTCAGAAATATCGTGTCTCGCCCGTCTGGAGAAGGTCCCTACCAGTTTTCGCATTGAAGCTTGCGTTTTAGAAGTATAAGCTCTTAACTACTGCTGCTCCGGGCAGACGGGGACTTAACCGAGAAAGCCAGGTATAGCACAACAAGTATGGCTAGTATGCCTGAAGCGGCAAAGGTGGCTGCGGGCCCGTACAGTTGCCAGAGCAGGCCGGCCAGGGCAGAAGCGCCCAGCGTGGCTATACTTTCAAAGGCGGTGTAGGTACCAATGGCAGTGGCAGTATCCTTAGGTGCGCAGATGTTGGTGAGCCAGGCTTTGGATACTCCCTCGGTGGCAGCTGCGAAAAGCCCGTAAACAAAGATAAGTGCCAGGTATACCTCCATTCGCTGCGCCAGCGCCATACCCAGGTAAACCGCCGCAAACAGGCCCAGGCCCGTTAGATATACCGGTTTTAATCCCCACTTATCGGCTGCGATGCCCATCGGGAAAGAGGAGAGGGCATACACCAGGTTGTAGAAGAGGTAAAGGCCGATAACGTGCGTATCGTCCATCCCTGCCTCTTTCATGCGGAGCAGCAGGAAGAAATCGCTGCTGTTGAACAGCGCAAACAGCAGCAGGCCCAACAGCAGGCGCCTGTAGGCAGCCGGACTTTCCCGCCAGTAACGCAGAAACTCCAGGAAGTTATACTTGCTGCCCCCAGTGCTGACTTTAGCAGGCCTGCGTTTTTCCCGTAGCAGGTATAGCAGCAGCACCGAAGCCAGTCCCGGCAAAAAAGCTAAGTAAAAGAGCAGCGTATACTGTCCTGGGTTCAGGTAGAGGTATAGCAAGGCAATGCCCGGCCCGATGCAGGCGCCCAGTGTATCCATGGCCCTGTGGAAGCCAAACACGCGCCCTTTGGTTTGGGGGGTTGCTTCGTCGGAGAGCAGTGCGTCGCGGGCACCGGTGCGCAGGCCCTTGCCAAAGCGGTCGAGGGTGCGGGCGCCAAACACCCAGAGCGGCAAGCTGGAGAGCGCCAGCAGGGGCTTGGACACAGCCGCCAGCAGGTAGCCCCACCGGATGAAGGGGAGTCGTCGTCCGGTACGGTCGGAGAGGCGACCGAAGTAGCCTTTGCTCAGACCGGCTGTAGCCTGCGCCATCCCCTCCAGCACACCTATGAGTAGAACCGAAAAGCCAATACTGCGCAGGTATACGGGCATGATGGGGTAGAGCATCTCGCTGGCAATGTCGGCAAAAAGGCTAACCAGTGCCAACACCCAGACCGTGCGGCTGAGGAGCTTTACTTTCACAGGATTAAACTTTGACCGAATACCATCAACATATAAGTTGTATCTACCAGAAGCCTCACTTCCGTTTCGAGCGTGATACCCCAAAGTCTCCGGCTTCCTTCGTTATACTTTATACTTTGGCCAGCCCCTTATACTTTGATCAATACGTTCATACCTGGATTTATACTTATACTTGAGGTGTAAGTAGCCGGCAAAGAACTGTCACTCAGGCTGAAGGGGCGAGACAAGGCACTCGACAATACGTCCCACCCCCCTGCGAATACCTGCCCTGGCCAAATCCTGCAACGCCAAGTTTTGGCACCACCAAATTCCGGCTACTGTTTGTGATACTTATACTTCCTGAAGTATGAATGGAGGGCGCTGTCTACTTCTCCCTGGCTTTCTCTTGAGCCCCTCATTTTACACCTCGATGCTATTGCCTAACTGCCTCAGGTACAGTTGATGATTCAACGAGGTGCATCCTTCAAAATCAGGAAAAAAGAAATGCAATTGAACACAACAGCAGCTGCAGCAGCAACGTTTATACCATACAACGCACCGCAGACTTTTCTTGATGAGGCACTAATCTCTACACCTTTATTTTTGAGTTGGCTTGTACCTTCCGGAGGGCTGGCTAACTATGCCAAAAACTAAATCGGTGTATATGAAACGTCTCCTTTCTCTCATTTTACTGTGGATCCTTCTCCCGCTCACTTTCATCGCCAAAGCGCAAACCAAACCGGACAAAACCACGTGGCAACACAGCTACGAAGCAGCCGCCAAACAGGCCACGTTGGAGCATAAGCCAATTTTAATGGTGTTTGCCGGCTCCGACTGGTGCAAGCCCTGCATCCTGCTGCGCAGGGAAGTATGGGATACCCCGGCGTTCCGGGACTATGCCCACAACCACTTTGTGCTGCTGGAGCTGGACTTTCCCCGGTTTAAGAAAAACATGCTCCCGGCGGAGCAGACCAAGTATAACGAGCAAATGGCCAGCCGCTATAACAAGGAAGGCGTTTTTCCGCTGGTGGTGCTGACAGACGAAAAGGGACAGGTGCTGGCAAAGACAGGTTACCAGCCTGGCGGACCGGAAAAGTACATTGCCCATCTCGAGCAGCTATTGCAACAAAAGTAACTGCACTGGCCCCTTTATTAAAGGTTATACTTCTATGGCAAAGTCAATCCATCTATCAATACTGCTGCTGTTGCTGGTGATCAGTGGCGTGCAGGCGCAGGACCTGAAGACGCAGAAGAAGGTGCTTTTACTCATGGGCACACGCTTTGAGCTGGTGGCGGTGTCGGAGGATGAGGCGCTGGCAAACGAGGCCATAGAGGCGGGGATAAGAGAAATACAGCGGATAGAGGCCCTCATCTCGGAATGGCAGCCCACCTCGCAAACCAGCGCCATCAACCGGAGCGCCGGGGGGATGCCCGTACCGGTGGACGAAGAGTTGTATGAGCTCATCCGCCGCAGCCTCCGCATTTCGGAACTGACGGGAGGAGCTTTTGACATCAGTTGGGCGGCGGCTGACAAAGTATGGAAGTTTGATGGCTCGATGAAGAAAATGCCCGCACCGGAAGCGGTGGCCAACTCTGTCCGTCACATAGGCTACAAAAAGATACAACTTATACCCGAAACGCACAGCGTGTACTTAACGGAAAAAGGGATGAAGATTGGCTTTGGGGCTATCGGGAAGGGTTATGCTGCCAACCGGGCACGTGACGTTATGCGGGGCATGGGCATTCGCAGCGGCGTCGTGAACGCAGCCGGCGACCTGATTACCTGGGGCAGGCAGGCAGACGGGCAACCTTGGTACATCGGTATTGCCGACCCCGCCAACAAGGACAAGGTGTTCTCCTGGCTCACGGCCAACGAAACCGCCGTGGTTACCTCGGGCAGCTATGAGAAATTTGCCGAGATCAACGGCAAACGCTACAGCCACACCATCGACCCCCGCACGGGCTACCCTGCTACCGGCCTGAAGAGTGTGACCATCATTTGCCCCGATGCGGAACTGGCCGATGCCCTGGCAACCGCGACTATGGTGCTAGGCCAAGAGGAGGGGCTATACCTGATCAACCAGCTCAAAGGGGTGGAGTGCCTCCTGATCACCGACAAGAATGAGATGGTAGCCTCCGACAACCTGCACCTGCATTACTACAAGGGCAAGCCGCAGGCTCCAAAAGCGGCTGCTGTGAAAACTTCTAAACTTTAACCGGTATGAAGATTATAAAAGCCATCATACTGTCAGGGATTACTTTTTTGCCGGGCCTGCTCAGCAGCTGTGAGGTCGTGAAGCCGTACCAGAAAACCTACCTCAACGAGGAGGAGATGAAGCTGAATGCCCGCAAGCTGGAGGTGTTCGAGACAAATTTTCAATCCTACCGGGAGGGTGCCTCCGGCGCGAACGGTGGTAAAGTAGGAGGGGGGTGCGGATGCAACTAAGGTATATCGGGCTGATGGTGGCCTGCACGCTGGCTACTTCGGCCGTAGCGCAAACTCCCGTAACCTCTGCACCGGCACGACGGGTTCGTAAGCTCGAAGACACCGAAGTCAATATCCTGGGCAGCTACTATAGCCAGGACGGCAACCACTCCCCGGTTACAGGAGGCGTGGGCACAGAGCAGCTGACCGATGTGTCACCGGTTGTGATTGTGAATGTTCCGCTGGATACGGTGACCAACCTGAACGTGAACTTCGGGATGGATTTTTACTCATCGGCCTCTACCGACAACATCGACTTTAACGTATCCTCCGCTTCCAAGTCGGATCTGCGCACGCACCTGAACGTGGGCATCAGTCGCCGAAACAGCCTTTCCCGCATCACCAAAAGCGTCACGCTGGGCGCCTCCACAGAGTATGATTACCAGTCCTTCTCCCTGGGGGCCACCTGGGCAAAGGAGTCGCTGGACGGGAACCGGGAGTTCAGCCTGAGTGGCATGGTCTTTTTTGATACCTGGAAACTTATATACCCGGAGGAGCTCCGTGGAAACGGGGACTTGGTGAGCAATGACAAGCGGCAATCCTATACCCTCTCGGCCACCTTATCGCAGGTGCTGAACCAGAAAATGCAGGCTTCCCTGTCAGCGGATATCGTGTACCAGTCCGGGTTGCTGTCCACGCCGTTCCACCGGGTATACTTCCGGGAGCAGGAGTTGCCACGGGTAGAGCAATTGCCGGACCAGCGCTTCAAATACCCGGTGGGGCTGCGGCTAAACTACTATGTGAACGATTACCTGACCACCCGTTTCTTTTATCGTTTCTACAGCGACAGCTGGGGGCTAACGGCTAACACCGTGGAACTGGAGACACCCATCAAGCTCGGGCCGTTTTTCTCTTTCTATCCCTTTTACCGCTTCCATAATCAGAGCGCGGCCGATTACTTTGCCCCCTTCAAAGAGCACAGCCCGAGCCAGGAATTCTATACTTCCGACTACGACCTGTCCGGGTTGAGTAGCCACAAGGCTGGTCTGGGTATTCGCTATTCCCCTTTAACTGGTATAGGCAGGTTTGGACTGCCCTTCTCGAAGAACAGGGCGCATTTCAAAGGCATAGAAGTACGCTTCGGAAATTACTGGCGCAGCGATGGGCTCAGGGCCTTTATCATCAGCACGGATTTGAATTTCACGCTTCCTGGGAAATAGGTGCTTTTATGACATCAGCGTATAGCCTCAATAAGCTCCACAACACAGGCTTCCTGTTGGTTTTATACTTCTTACTTGCCTCTGTCAAGCTACAGGCGCAGGTATTGCCCCCGCAGCCAGACACCGCTGCCGCTTTTTCAAATGTAGGTATGGGGTTGCCCGGCGCAGCGGCTGTGGTAGCCAGAAGAAGGACGGTGCTTTCGCCTGTAGCCAAAGGAGCTGCCGTGTTGGTGGCGGGAGCGGGAATCTGGGCGGCGACTTTTGCCTGGGGCGATGAACCTGTGCAGCAGTACACCCAAAGCCATCGCACGCTAACGTCTGATGCGTTGTCTTCTGTTGTACAGCCATTGGGAAAACAGGGGTACATGGCGCCACTTGCCGGCGCTGCCTTTGCGGGCGGAGTGCTATTAAAGGATGAAAAGCTGCAGAAAGCCGAACTGCTATCACTGGGAAGTATACTCATCAGCGCAGGCGTGACCGGCACCCTCAAAAACCAGTTTCACCGCTACAGACCCAGCGACACAGCAGAAAACCACTATTTTGATGGGCCACATGCATCAGTACATACTTCGCTTCCCTCTGCGCACACAGCCACAGCATTTGCCGTGGCCACCTCTGTGGCGACCGTATACGGTCCTGAACATAGGTACGTACCGCCTCTAGCTTACGGGATTGCTACCTTAGTGGGGTTATCCCGCATCCACGACAATGCCCACTGGACGACAGACGTGATGGCGGGTGCCGTGGTAGGCTATTTGTCGGCGAAAGGAGCAAATTACCTCTACGACATGGCCAATCAGCAGTGGCGGATACGCAAGCAGCGGCGCTTGCTCATCACTCCTCAACCAGGTTTACGATCAGGAGGCGTGAGCGCTACGCTTGTTTTTTAGCCGCTACAGCTTTCTTGTTTGCGTGCTGCTTGTACTTGCTTACATAAAAATGCTCAATCCAGCATCCGGACGCCCTTCGCCTTGGCATGTCGCAGGATTGCCAGGCATGCTAGTCAGCCAAGCTGTACTACAGTTGCGGCCATACGCGAACGGGCGAGCTACCTTGATAAGAAAATCAAAAGAATGAACCTCACGGCATTAGATTGAGCATATGCGTAAGTGATAGTAAAAACAGAGTCAGCAGTTCTCGCGCTTATGAGGCTGGGAATACCCATCTGCTGAAGAATAGTTTAACTCTCCATTCTCATGCCTGAAGTCAAAACGCCGGAGCACCGCATACACATCCAGGGGTTGAGCACAGCCCAGGTACTCGCGTCAAGGGAGAAGTATGGCCTGAACCGGTTGGAGGAGCGAAAGGAAAATGCGCTGTGGGCGGCCATCAAGCGAATAGCTGAGGAGCCGATGGTGGTCTTGCTGCTGGTGGCTTCCCTGATTTACTGGGTAAGTGGCGACATAGGCAACAGTATATTTTTGGCCGTGGCCATTTTGATGGTAGCGGCCATATCCCTGTACCAGGACTCCAGGAGCCGCAACGCGCTGGAAAAGCTGCGTAGCTTCACGCAGCCAAACTGCAAGGTAATCCGCAACGGGATGGTGGAGGAAATCAAAAGCGAAGAGGTGGTGATAGGCGACAGCCTGATGGTAGAGGAGGGGAGCCTGATAGCGGCTGATGGCAGTATCGTGCAGGCGAACGATTTTTCGGTGAACGAGTCGATCCTGACCGGCGAGTCGCTGGCTGTGTTCAAGGACCAGCACCGGGACGACCATTTCGTTTACCAGGGTACCACCGTAGCCAGCGGCTTGGCCATTGTCACGGTAACTGCCATTGGCAACGACACAAAACTGGGCAGGATTGGCAAGAGCATGGAAAGTATAGCCGAGGAGGCCACGCCCCTGGAACTGCAGATCAATAGCTTTGTCCGGAAAATGGTGTTGCTGGGGGCCGTGGTGCTGGTTATCGTATGGGCGATAAATTTCTTCCATACTTATAGTATGCTCGACAGCCTGCTCAAGTCCTTAACCCTGGCCATGAGTATCCTGCCGGAAGAGATCCCGGTAGCCTTCACCACCTTTATGGCCCTGGGCGCCTGGCGCCTGATGCGGCTCGGGATTGTGGTAAAGCAAATGAAGACGGTGGAGACCCTGGGCAGCGCCACTGTTATCTGTACCGATAAGACCGGTACCATCACCGAGAACCGGATGCACCTCGACCGGGTCTTTGCGCTTGCCTCCCACCGGCTTTCCCGTCTGCACGAGGAACTGGACGAAAATGAGAAAGAGCTTATCCGTGTAGCTATGTGGGCCAGCGAGCCGATTCCGTTCGATCCCATGGAGCTGTCGCTGCACGAGGTCTACAAGAAACTGGCTGCGGCGGATGAAAGGCCCTGGTTCAGGATGGTGCACGAATACCCGCTGGGAGGGAAGCCCCCAATGATGACCCATGTCTTCGAAGACAACCAGGGCAGGCGCGTGGTGGCATCGAAGGGCGCGCCGGAGGCTTATCTTGCCTTGGAGGGCCTTTCGGCGAATGAGAAGGGCGAAGTGGAGCGCGTGATGCATGAACTGGCAGGAGAGGGCTACCGCGTGCTGGGCGTGGCGGAGGCGACCTGGGAAGGGAGCAAGTTCCCGGGCACACAACAGGAGCTGCCGTTTGCCTTCAAAGGCCTTGTTGCATTTTATGACCCGCCCAAACAGGGCATACAGGAAGTGTTCGAAGCCTTTTACGCGGCAGGGATAGAAGTGAAGATCGTTACCGGGGACAATGCCGCCACTACCGCCGCCATTGCCCGTCAGGTTGGCTTCCGGGGCTACGACAAAAGTATGTCAGGAGAAGAACTGGTTACAATACCCGAAGCAGAGTTGCCTGGTCGGGTCGTGGGCACCCGAATTTTTACGCGGATGTTCCCGGAGGCCAAGCTTCGCATCATCAACGCCCTGAAGGCAAAAGAGCAGGTAGTGGCCATGACAGGGGATGGTGTGAACGACGGACCGGCCCTGAAGGCCGCCCACATCGGCATTGCCATGGGCCGGAAAGGGTCCGAGATAGCCAAGCAGGCGGCTTCGCTCATTCTGCTGGAAGATGATCTGGGTAAGATGGTGGACGCCGTGGCCATGGGTAGAAAGATCTATGCCAACCTCAAGAAAGCTATTCAGTACATTATCTCCATCCACATCCCGATCATCCTGACAGTGTTCATCCCCCTGGTGCTGGGCTGGAAGTTCCCCAATATATTCTCTCCGGCGCACATCATCTATTTTGAGCTGATCATGGGGCCTACCTGCTCCATCATCTACGAGAATGAGCCGATCGAGAAAAACATCATGGAGCAGCGGCCCCGCAAATTTTCGCAGACGTTTTTCAACTGGCGGGAGCTAACCACCAGCATCGTACAGGGCCTGGTAATCACTGCAGGCTCTTTGTCGATATACCAATTTGCCGTGCAGCAAGGGTATAACGATGCCCTGACCCGCACCATGGTCTTTACCGTGCTGATCTCGGCTAATATTTTTCTGACCCTGGTCAACCGTTCCTTCTACTATTCGGTGCTCACCACCATAAAGTATAAAAACAATCTCGTGCTGCTGATTATTAGCGTGACCACTGTGTTGTCGGGCCTGCTGCTTTATGCAGAACCTTTAGCCCATTTCTTTGGATTTGTTCCCTTAACGGCAGCACAGTTGCTGCTGGCTATAGCCGCTGGGTTTGTTTCGGTGATATGGTATGAGGCTGTAAAGTGGATGAAAAGGCAAAACAACAAGGCCCAGGAAGAATGACTAAATGAATCCTGCCTCACTCACGCTATACTGGTAGGCGTACCAAATCAATTATTTTTTCTCCATCTTTATGGGCAAATTCGGATACCAGAAATTAAAATGAGTCCGGGTAACAGAATCCCTTGTAAATACTTTTTGGCAAGTAAGTGTATAGCGTCTGTGCATCTTGTAGCGACCCGGCCTACTCTTTTACCTTCCTCAGTTTGGTTTATTCCATCACATAATCGGCTGAAAAGGATTTGGGGTAGACTATCCATCTTTTGAGCATCGATTTCCAGAATCCGCTACCAGGCATAAGGCAACCATAGGTAGTATAGAAGCAAAGGCTTTTCACCATCACAGAACCTAAACTTAGGTATGTTTTGGAGATATGTGACACTTTATACCTGCTGGCTAACGCTGAGACGTATATGGTAAGTACTACGGAAGAGATGGGGGCACCGGGCTCTGGCTATGCAATGGTATAATTAATGCATGCATGTCAAGGGGCCTAAAGCACTAACGGGGAAGGGAACCCTTTTCTGGGTTTTTGGGGCCAGACTTTGGGGTAGGGAGCTAATGCCGGGCAGTAGCTTGGAGGCAGGAGTAGGGTTGCCTGCAGAACAATTTCATAGCTCCATGTATCTATCCTTCTTCTATATCGTTATATGTCTATGTTTTTAAAATGATCCAAATATTTAGGGGCGTCTGCCGAGGCCCTGTTATCAAAATGCACTTTCTCATCGTAATGCCCAATTGTTAAAGCCGAAGGCATGTTTATAGAAAAGATCGAAAGAACACTACTCCTGTTGCTGCTCTGCTGCGGCTTGCTGCTAAGCGGCTGCTTTAAAAAGCAAAACGGGGCAGAGGAAAAAGAACCGGAAACACCTGCCACACAAGTAGAGGGCAGGGGAGCCGGCACACCTGCCCCAACGGCTGCAGCCGCCACCCCCGAAAAAGTAGACGTGAATGTATACCTGGAAATCTCCAACGGTATGAAAGGTTTTATGCCAACCGCCGCCGCCGGGAAGGAGGCCACCACGTTCCAGAACAACCTGCTGCAGCTTATCTCGGAGGTGCAGGACGGGCGCTATGTGGGGGAGAAAGGCTTTTACCTGGCCAAGGAGGATGCCCAAAGCCGTCCGGTGCTCGACAGCGTGTCGTACAATACCATGAAAAGCACCATCGTTAGTGGTATTAAGGATGATGTGCGCGGCACGCCGCTTCCGGCGATGCTAAAAGCGGCTTTGCAGAAATCCATCGACCAAGGGGCAGTTAGTGTGATCATTTCTGATTTTATACATGGGCCCAGCGATCAGGGGCAGTTTATCTCCCTGGATGCCGACATCCGCAGCAGCCTGCGCGAAGCCGAGCACAGGGATTTGGCCATCGCCATACTTGCCAATGCGTCGGAGTTTTTAGGTACTTACCACCCGGCCGTAAAAAAGCCGCAGGTAAGGAGAAGCCTGAATGGAGAGGAGATACCCTACTATACATGGGTGATTGGGCCACAGGAGCAGGTGCAGGTTGTAACTAACAGGGTGCTGCGCAACCTGCCGGCGCAGCAGGCATACTTTGGCTTTGAGTATGAAAACATACCCTACACGGCGCTCCTGAAAGAGAAGCAGTTCCGGCCTGCCGGCGTAGTATACTGTAGCAGCCGCAATGCCGATCCTTGTACTTCTGTCAACCTTCAGCCTGAAAAGCAAGAACCGGTGGAGTTTACCATAGGGCTGGACCTGAGCCAACTGCCGCTGTCGATGCAAAGTATAGATTACCTGAAAAAGAACCTGAAAGTGACCGGCACGGGCAGCAGGGCAAGTATGGTGTCGGTTACGGCAGCCGACGAAAGTATAAAAGCCACGCCGGACCTGGCCAGGTATAACCACTTTGTGCGGGTGCGGGTGCCAGAGCTAACGGCAAGCTCCGGAACGATAGCCGTGCAACTGCCGCAGGTAACGCCAACCTGGATTACTTCCTGGTCTACCGACAACGACAACAACCCGGCGGCGGACCCGAAAAAGACTTACCAGCTTACTAAAATAATTGATGGCGTTCAGGCGCTGTACCGCGACCAGAGCGATCTCGTATTCAGTGCAACCATACAGTTTAACAAAGCAGACTAACGCGCATGATTCAACGTTTTTTTTCCGGACTCTACGAAATGGTGCTGGGGCGCCCTATCCCGGCCAACTTCACCAACGACTACCGCGAGGTGGTGTTCCCCAATACCGGCCTGATGCTGTTCATCATCACTCTAGGCATCGTTATACTTTATTACTATGTGCTGAACCGCGCCATGAGCACCGGCCTGTATAAAACGCAGCACTGGGTAATGTTCCTGCTACTGAACGCGATCATTGCTTTTATTATCCCGATCACGCAGGTAACCGGCAACGAGATCGAGACGCACTCTTATACTTACATGTTCGCTTTCGTGAACGTGGTATACAGTCTCATCCTTTTCTTCGTTTTCTCTTTACTACTCAAGAGGGGCTCCGTGCAGGCATGGACCACTCCTATGAAATGGCCTAACAAAAAATAACTATGGCAAAACTTTTTGTATTCGGAATTGGTGGCACCGGCTCCCGCGTGATCCGCTCGCTGGTCATGCTCATGGCGGCAGGTGTCAAGATTCAGAACTGTGATAAAATCGTACCCATCATCATCGACCCCGACACGCAGAACGGCGACATGAACCGCACCGTGGAACTGCTTAAAACCTACAAGCACATCCACGACGCCCTGGGCCGCCGCGACGAGGGGTTCTTCCATACCGACATCAGTACCCTGTCAAGTATAGCCGGAGATGGCACAGCCAAGATCCGTGACAGTTTTGTGTATGATTTCGGTGGGATAAACAAGCCGTTTAAAGATCATGTAGGCTACAACCAACTGGATGTGGAAAGCCAGGCGCTGATCGATTTGCTGTTTACGCCCGAGAACCTGAATAACAGCCTGGACGTGGGTTTCCGCGGCAGCCCGAATGTAGGTAGTGTGGTGCTGAACGAGATCATCGACTCGCCCGAAATGCGCTTTTTCGCCTCCAACTTCCAGCCCGGCGACCGCATCTTCTTTGTGAGCTCGATCTTTGGCGGAACAGGTGCCGCCGGCTTCCCGCTGCTGCTCAAGAATTTCAAGGACTCGCGTACCGGTTTGCCCAACGCAGCCAGCCTGAACACGGCGCTGACAGGCGCGATGGTGGTGCTGCCATACTTTTCCCTGGAGCAACCAGCCGCCGGCGTAGAGGCTGATTTTATCGATTCCAACACCTTCACCACGAAGGCCAAGGACGCGCTTTCCTACTACCAGAACCACCTGAATGGCGTGAATGCCGTGTACTACATGGGCGACACGCCGGACAAACCGATGGAGAACAACCCGGGCCGTGCCAGCCAGAAGAACGACGCCCACCTGATAGAACTGTTGAGCGCGTTGGCCATTGTGGACTTCATGGATTACTCGGATAATGAGCTTTCCGGAAACGAAGTATACCACGAGTATGGCCTGCGCGAAGATGTAAGCCAGGTACAGTTCCAGCACCTGGACAGCGAAACCCGCGACCGCATTGCCAAGCAGCTGATCCGCTTCCATTACTTTGAGCGCTACTACACCACGCACCTGCCGGGCGACGCGCAGGCAGCTTATGCCAAAGGCGTAGACCTGACGAGCGCCGTCCGCAACGAGCCGGTGTTTAAGGAACTGAACAAATTCCTGACGAACCCCGAGTTTGGGTACCAGGCCTGGCTGCGCGAGCTGAGCCGAAAGGAGCGCACCTTTGCTGCCCTCAACCTGAACGAAACGGACTTCAACCGCATGGTATCTGACAAGCAGATAGAGACGGGTTTCCTGAACAAAGGCATCCACCAGGGGGCTTTTGTAAAAGAGCTCAACCGTGCCTCCGAATCCATTTCAGACCGGGATGCTTTCAAAGCCACCATCAAAGCGTTTGAGGCCGCCACCGACAGGCTGGTGGAGGAGAAGCTGAAGTATAGCTAGGCCCCTGGCCCCCTCCAAAAAACAGGAGCGGAGTATAATAAGCTGGAATAGAGTTAGTGTTTCTCTTTGTCATCCTGAAAGGATCTTGTGGGAAGTGAGTATAGACTTTAACTATGAAAAGTCACAACTACTTTGTGTATATCATTACCAACCCGAGAAAAACAGTGCTATATACAGGTATGACGAATGATTTGCAGGTCAGAGTAGAACAACACAAAGCTAACCGCGGTAAACCGGAAACTTTTGCCGGACGCTATTATTGTTACAAGCTACTGTACTTTGAACGTTCTACTTATGTACAACATGCTATAGAGCGTGAGAAAGAGACAAAGCTTATGAGTAGAGAAGATAAGCTACAACTGATAAGGAAGGAAAATCCTATGCTGATGTTTCTGGATGTATAGGAGTAGAGAGGCTTACTGGTTCTTGCCCACAAGATCCTTTCAGGATGACAGATGTGGTAGGAATTACAGCATAAACACACTTAAACTATAAAAGCAGTTTTTTACTGCTGCATGTAAATCATATTATAAAAAACAAACATGCCGAAAGTACTTCGTCTACATAAAACCGGTTCTAACGTGGAAGGCTGGGCTAAAACCAGTCAGATCACCAGCACCGAGATTAAAGATATCACCGATGGCGCCGGTGGCCGGGCCTTGAAGATAAACGCCTCCATCCCGACGCCATTCGCCCGCATGCACCTCTTCGAAACGGCCTTCGATTTTGTGAAGCGCGGCGTGGCAGGTAACAACACCAATACCATTTACCATAAGTTCGTCACGCATTTCTGGGATCTATGGGAACTGCTCTACAACCACCAAAGCTACGCGCAGGCCGGTAACAAGATCATCATCCGCCGCTGGAACAAGCACCAGCAACTAGGGGCCATGCAGGCCAACCCGAACACGAGCCTGCTGGGCCGTACGCTGGAGCTTTTCATGAACGACAGCCGCTTCCAGGGCATTGAGGATATCTTCCTTATCTTCTTCGAATCGACCAGTCCGCGCGGCGACCGGCACATGCAGCTCATTGGCGGTACCTCGCCGCTAACCTTCCTGTTTGTGGCGCCAAACGTAAGGCCGCTAAGTATAAACCGTGCCCAGAACATCGGTACTTACTTCGACCAGAACTATGTGTCGCTGGAGCACCGGGAGCCAGATTTCAGGGAGTATGTGCACAAGCTGTTCGTGTCGAACCCGGCCATGATACAGGCTTTTCCGGCAGTGTACAATGCCCTGGACGAGAACCTGCTGCGAAGTATAAACATGGCCGGTGCGGTGGGGCAGGGCGCTATTGCCTCGCAGTACCTGCAACTCGTGGACTTCCAGCAGAATCCGGTGCATGTGGGGCACATCAATTTCCTGGTGAAGAAAGACCAGACCGCCGTGACCAGCAGCGATTTGTTTATCCGACCCACGCATACCGGCTTTGCCGGCGAAAGGCCCATTGTGCTGAAGCCTGAGCTGCGGCTGGCCCCTGACGTGAAGTATGTGAACAACCTGGCCTGGCCGGTGAACACCGTAGTGGGTTACGCGGATGAAAAGCCGTTGGAGAACCGTTCGTTGCCGGGCGTGGGCTTCAACTACCCATACCTGACCATAAACGATCTGCTGCAGGAGACGCTGGTACAGGTGCCTTACGAGGTAAACACTGATCGTTTTTATAGCGGCACCGTGGTATACCAGCCGGGCGTAACGGAGAAGTCCTTTAACTACCTGCTGCCCATCACGCCTTTATACTTTGATTTCTTCTCGCCGGAGGATCTGGCCAATCACCTGACCTTCCACATCGACGTGAACCATGTGCGGGTAACGCTCAGGGTGCCAACCGAGAAAGGAAGCGTGGTGTACGAGCGCAGCTACTATGACAACCCGCTCAACTCGAAAGATGCTAACGGCAACATCATCCCGGAGAAAGGCCATATCCTTAAATCCCGCATCGGCATGGGTGTGTTCCCGTTCTATAAATTCACCGACGCGGTGCAGTATAACGACTTCTATAAGGTGATGCTGGTGGATGAGGACATCGATCCGCTGCTGGTAAACAAGAACCACTCGCTCAGCTTTTTTGCGGGTGGTAAGCAGCTGGAAGCTGGCGGCGGTATTATCTCGGCCACGGCACACAAGCGTACTAAAAAGAGCAACAGCAGTGCGGGCAGTACTTACTACGAAATCCAGGGCACGCACTTCGATTTTGCGGAATTCCGGCACGAGGGAGTTGATTTTATAGGCAGGGCGCTTGTCGTGCCGAAGTTCCAGGAAATGCAGCAGGGGATACACAACTTTACCTTCGCCATTGACTTTGGAACATCGAACACGCACATTGCCTATACTTCCGGCGCCAACCAGCCGCCGCGCGAGTTCTCCATCACCGCCAACGATCAGCAACTGGTGATGCTCAACAAGCCTTCCGATGATCCGGCCCTGACAGACTACCAGCGTTTCCACAAACGCGGTTTCGGCAGGTTGTTCGCCGTGGAGACCCTGCTTAAGCGTGAATTTATACCGTTGATCATCGGCTCCGGCGGCTCTCTGTATAACTTCCCTACCCGTACAGCCACCTGCGAGTCTATTGATTTTGAGAACCAGATCACCAACCTGTTCGGCAACATCAACATCGGCTTCTCCATCAATACCGAGGGCACGCACCAGGAACAGTACAAGCAGGCCTACCACACCGACCTGAAGTGGAGTGAGACGCTGACCAATGCCGGCAAGCGCCGCATTGAGGCGTTCTTCACCGAGATCATGCTGCTCATCAAGAACAAGGTGGTGCTGAACAATGGCAATGTATCCAGCACGAAGATAGTATGGTTTGCACCGCTGAGCTTTGACGAGTACTCCCGCAACATGTTCCAGAATGTGTGGGATACGGTGTACAACAACGTGTTCAAGAATGGCAGAACGACGGTTTGCATTACCGAATCGGTGGCCCCGTTCTACTTCCTGTCCCGAACCGGGGCGGTGGTGCCGAGCCAGGACGAGAACCTGATCAACGTGGACATTGGCGGCGGTACCACCGACGTGCTGCTGTTCACCAACCGCAGGCCTTCGCACAGCTCCTCGTTCCGCTTTGCCGGCAACGACTTGTGGGGCGATGGCTTTGCCACCGTGAAAACGAGCAAAGACAATGGCCTGCTGCAATACGGCGTGGACCACGTGCTGCGCATCCCGCTCACGGAAGAAGGGCGCGAGTACCGCAAGTTCCTTGAAACAGCGCTTGATAACCCGGATTTCAACTCAGCCGACATCAGCTCGCTTTTGTTCAGTTATGATAAGGAGCTAAACTATAGCTCACAACTGCTGCAGGCGCGCCAGCTGCGGTTGATGTTCTACCTGCACTTCGGCGCCTTGATGTATCACCTGGCGCAGCTGGTGCAGCAACTCGACGTGAAAATGCCGCGCTACATCTCATTCAGCGGCCGGGGCAGCTTATACATCAAATTGCTGAGCGCGGGCAACAATCTCTCGAACGTGGAGCGCTATGCCAAGGCCATCTTCCAGAAGGTAACAGGGCAGGAGCCACCGGCCAACTTTAAGCTGGTGCTGGTGGATAATCCGAAGCAGGTAACAGCCAACGGGGGCGCGATGGCGCTGGAAGGAACAGACCTGAACGACCTGACCAACATCCCGATCATGAAACCAACCGGCTCGGCTAATCCGCAAGACGCCCTGACACCGGTAACCAAAACGCAAATTACGGGCGAGTTGCGCCAGGAAGTGATGGATAACGTGATGGCTTGCCTGGAAATGTTGCTCGACGATCCGGATATTTCGCCGCTGATGCGCTCGATGGGCGTGGAGGTGGACCCGATGCGGGTACTTGACTTCATGCGCGTGAACCTGCAGGATAGTTATACCATGATCCTGGAAGACACCGTGCGTGGCCTGACGGACCGGGAGCCGCTGCACGAGACCATGTTCTTTATGCCGCTCAAGCAGTCGCTCTACTTGCTGTCGAAAGAACTCTACAAGCAGCAGTCGCAGGTGAGCGCCATTTCTTAAAGTATAGGCAAGCGTCTTCAGCTAGGTGTTATCCTGGCCTTTGGTAGAGACAGGAAAGTATAAGTATAGATAATCTGTCTGAGTTTCTTTCCAAAGGTCAGGATGATGCTAAAACCATGTGAGGTAGCGGTAGCCTGAACGTAGTATAAGTCCTAATTCGGAATGTAACATCAAACCATGAATACAACTGCCATTATTATAAGTATCATCGCGTTGCTAGGTGCCGCTTTTGCTTTTTTTAGAGCCGTAAGCGCCTATAACATGCTCACCAAACGCATAAACAGGCTCAAGGAACAAAACAGCGACCTGGAGAGCCGCCTCCGAAGGCTAGAGGGTAATGCCAGCCGGGGCAACAGAGCATCCTCCGGAGAGCCAGGCGAAGGCGGTGCGCAGAAGAGACAACGACACGAGCAGCAGCCTGAGCAGCGTCCGAAACAACGCGAGCGGCAGCAACCCCAGCCCCAGCGGGCCGAGGATGTAGCCGAACAGCAGCAGCCACCAAAACGCAGAAAAGACAAACGCAGAAGAAACGAACCGGCAGAGCGCAATAATCCTGAAGGAAGGGAAAAAGCGGCGCCTGCCTCTGCCTCAGAAGCGGTGCGGATGGAGTTTGTCGGCAGCGACCTGCTGGACGAACTGGAGCGGGAGGCAGCCGGGGCCACGCCACCGCCGGTGCAGCCCGAGGCCGTGCCGGAAGCCGCACCTGACACGGGCACCCGCTTTGCCATTATCCCGGAGGATGGCGTGATACGGCAGCACCAGCTGCAGCACAACCCCGACTCCGACAGCTACATTGAAATGGATTTACCGGCCGATGGCAGCAGCACGACCCGCTACCGCTTCAACCTGTCGGGCAACCACGCCTTTGTAATTGCACAGGGTATTGACCGGCTGGAGAACGCCTTCGCATTCGAGAAACCAAGCAACCGTATGGTGAGCCGGGTGGTGCTGCAGGGCGACGGCATTTTGACCAAAGTGAACAACGGCTGGAGAATCCAGGAGAAAGCACGCATAGATTTCAGATAAACCCTTAGATGGAAGGCATTTTTATACTTGAGGCAGTACTGATATTCATCATACTTGGCTACCAGTTGTATATATACAAGGGGAACAAGCAGAAGATTAAAAGTATAGCCGGGCTATTTCCTTCCGAAGACCAGCTTAGCATACGGGAGCAGCTACTGGAAGCCGGAAGTATACAAAAACCTTCCGAAGCAGCACCCGACAGTACCGTATGGCAAGCCATTCTTGCCGGAAAGCCTTTCCGGGAGTATACGCCCTCCAACCCGGTGATTAAAAGAGTGGTGGCTGCAGAAAACAACATGCTGCAGATAGAGGCCAGGGGAGGTCCGGTGGCCAACCTAAGTATAGCCCGCGAAAAACTGGAGAAACTCTTTGCCGGGGGCAACATCCACCTGGTGCAGGGCGACCCGGACCCACTCATCACCACGGTAGCCTCAGGCGGGCGGGGAACCGCTACCATCGACCTGATAGAGGTGCAGCATCCTTCCGAAACCTTTGCCAGCATCATCCGGAGCACTAACCAGTACCTGAAGCGAAACAAAGGGGCGGCTGCGGATTTCGATATTCTCAAAGACGTGTCGGAGCGGTACTCGGAGGCCATGGATGCCGAGGTGCAGTCTACCGTTGCCACACCGCTGTATGTGGGCCTGCTGGGTACTTTCTCCGGGGTGATCATCGGTTTGTCGAGCCTGATTTGGTCCGGTTTGGGAGGGGACGAAGCGGGCGGCGCCGCGGGCTCTTTTATCACGGACCAGAACATTCCATCTTTCCTGTTTGGGGTACTGATTGCCATGTCGGGAAGCTTTCTGGGCCTGCTGCTGACGCTGATGGGAAACAACGCCCTGAAGAATGCCCGCAGCCTCCGCGACCGCAACAAGAACGGGTATTATACTTTCCTGCAGACCAACCTGCTGCCCAAACTTAAATCGGATATGGCGGCCAGCCTGGGCAACCTGAAGTCAGTGCTCGATTCCTTCAACAAGGATTTCCTGGACAAGGTGCTCGGCTTTCGGCCTATTGTGGATACGCTCACCGAGAACATCAGCACGCAGAAGGAATTCATTGAGAAACTCGATCAGATTGGCTTTACGCAGATGGCCAATGCCAACCTGCAGGTGTTCGATAAGATGAAGGAGAGCGAGCAGTTGTTCAAGAACTTTATGCAGTACCAGGTAGCCCTGAACGAGTCGGTGCGGAAAGGGGCGGAGCTCACGCACCAGATTGGGCAAGTGCTCGAGCGCCTGAACAGCCTGCAGGAGGGCTTCGACAAGGTGCCGGGATATTTACAGAAGCACGACGAGTCGATACAGCGGCAGGTGAATTTCTTTGGGCAGCACGAGCGTGAGTTGAACAACATCGGCTCGCGCATCGAACAGTATTTTGACAAGGCCGCGCTCCGGTTAACTGATTTAATGGAAGCCAGGCTGCAGCACCAGGAGCGGGACGCGCAGAACGCGTACGAAAAATGGCAGCAGCATTTCAGAAGGCTCAACGAGGACAATGTGTACCAGCGCATCCTCGATTACATGCGTCCGTTCGAGGACCTGAGCCAACAGCAGGGGAAACTAAATGCGTCGCAGCAGCAACTATCCGGAGAAATACGCCAGACAAACGAGCGCCTGCTGCAGAAGCTCGAAGCCGACACGGCAATTCAGCAGCAACTGCTGCAGCAGCTGCAACTGCTCAACACGCAGATGGCCAAAAGTATGGAGCCCGGACCGCTGAAGGCTGCACTTGATAAGCTCTTTGGCGGAGGGCAGGGCAGGAGGTAAATATGAGCAAGCAAAGCAGAGACTTCTTCTGGCCCAGCTATGTCGATCTGATGACGGTGCTCTTCCTGGTGATGCTGGTGCTATTTGTGCTGAGCTTTAAACTGTTTCAGGATAAGGACCAGGAGAACCGGGACAATATTGCCCGCCTGCAGGTGGAGGTACAGGAAAAGCGAAAGCTGGACGAGATCAAAGCCGCACTGTCCCGCCTGGATGACAAGTATTTTCAGTATAACGAGCAGTATAAGCGTCACGAGTTGCTGGTGGACGTGCTCTTTGAGCAGAGCAGTGCAGAAATTCCGCAACGGGCGCGGGCACCACTCCGCAGGGCAGGCGAGAACCTGAGCCAGGTGATCAACTCTATCGAGGAGGAGGATGTAAAGTACCTGATCGTGATTGACGGGCGCGCGGCCAGCTTCCCCAAGGGTGATCCGCGTAACATCACCCAGCGGGAGTATGCCCTGCAGCTGAGCTACCAGCGGGCGCTGGCCCTGCTCGACTTCTGGCAAAGCCAGGGCATCAGGTTTCCCAGAGACAGGGTAGAGCTGATTGCCGCCGGAAGCGGGTTTGAGGGGGCAGGCCGCAAGGGAGATATCCGCGACCGGCGCTTCGTCATCCAGATTCTCCCGAAGGTGGGCGCGCTGGAGGAGCAAGCCAGGTAGTACAACACAATGGCCAGTGCTTTGCCTGTCTCACCTGCCGCCCATAACGCCTTTTAGCTGCTTTTGCTCATCGGAAAGCGTTGGACGGGGACATGCCAAACTCTGCTGGTAGTGTTATTCGAAAGAAATAAAACATAGTAAATCAGTGGTTTACTGGCATACTTAATTCAGCCTTCCACTAAAAAATTCATTTTTTCTACATCCTAAGGGGTAAATTCGGCTACCCGAAAGCAAATTCGGGTTTTGGTGTCTCATATCGTAAACAGCACGGTACCTCCGCTGAAATTATTACGCTGCATATTCGTCACAAACTTCAGGCGCTTCATCACTTTTATTGTTTTTCAACTGCCCATTCTGCTATCATTGGTTCATGAATGACATGGCAATCAAAAACGTTATAGCCGAACCTATCCAGCGGAATAAGATAGAGTTCTGGGCAGCTACCACCATTTATGTGTTTGCGCTATTTTCCCTCTCCGTGGACAATAGCCCCAACGAGTCCTCGTTCAGGCACGCCAATGTGGTGTATCACTATTACGAGTATTTTTTCTGGCCCCAGTTGGTACGCTTCACCGTCATTTACCTGGCCTTCCTGCTACTTAACTTTAAGGTGGTGCCCAGGCTAATCCGGAAAGAGGCTGTCTGGCCGAACGTGCTGCTCGTACTGGCTGCATTTGTGGCTGTAGGAGTTGTGACGGGCGTGGCAGACACATACTTCAAGGCTTATTTGCTGCCCGGGTTCGACACCCTGCAGGAGTTCTGGAATTATATCTTCCAGCGCAGCTTTCAGAATACCCTGCGGCTCTTGCTCGTGTTCGGTTTTTATACTTTTATCAAGTATTTCGGGCTTTACCTGCTCTCCAATTCGGCTGCCATACAATCACGGTATCGGATGGTGACGCAAGACGTGATCACAACCTTTATAGTATGGCTGGTGAGTGTATTTGTACTGGTTTTGTTTGATGTAGGGGAAGAGGAAACAGCTGTCTGGGCCTTTGTATCACTTAGCGCCATCCTTTTATACTTCTTCTCTTTTTACGCGCTCATACCTAAATCGCTGGGGAAAAAGCGCCCCTTCGGTTCTTATGAGTTAAAGGTGTTGCTCATACTCATCCTTTCTTATTTGCCTGCCGTTTTCCTCTTACTGCCCGTTCTGGATAATGATGAGGCCTTTGGGATTAGTTTAGCCAATGCCGTGTTCCAGTTGGTGGTTACAGCGCCTGTTACCTGGTTTTTGTATAAACGGCAGTTAAGGGGCAGGGAGGAAGTAGTGGGGCTGAAAAAAGAGCTGGGCTACTCGGTCGCGAACCTGGACTTGCTGCGCTCACAGATAAACCCGCACTTTTTGTTCAATGCCCTGAACACACTTTACGGCACCGCCCTGCAGGAGAACAGCGAGCGCACGGCCCAGGGCATACAAATGCTGGGCGATATGATGCGCTTTATGCTCCACGAAAACCTGCAGCGAACGATACTGCTGGCGCGTGAGGTAGAGTACCTGCGCAACTACATCGATCTGCAGCTGCTGCGCACCTCTGCCTCTCCTGATATCATCATAGAGACCAAGATGGAGGAAGTACTGGAGCAACAGCATATTGCGCCCATGCTGCTTATTCCCTTCGTGGAGAATGCCTTCAAACACGGCATCAGCCTGCAGCACAAGTCCTGGATCAGGATAAGCCTGCACTGTGACCAGAACAGGCTATACTTTGATGTTTACAACAGCATCCATAAAAAGTCGGAGCAGGACCCGGAGAAGAACAAGTCCGGCATCGGGCTGAGGAACGTGAGGCAGCGGCTGGAATTGCTCTACCCTCAGAAACACGAGCTGATCATCCGCGAGACGCCCGAGGAATTCTTTGTGCACCTCACGCTGGAGTTGTAAGTATAAAGTATAAACGGAGTATATTTCGGGCAAAGTATAAAGGCAGGTATGAGAGCAATAGCGATAGACGATGAACCCATGGCGCTGGAAGTGGTGCGTTCCCATGCCGCGAAGGTACCTTTCCTGGAGCTTGCCGCCTGCTTTACCGATGCGTTTGAAGCATTGGACTACCTGCAGCAGGAGCAGGTCGACCTGCTGTTCCTCGACATTAAAATGCCCGATATCTCCGGGATAGAATTTTTCTCAAGCCTGCAGAAGAAGCCGATGGTCATTTTTACCACGGCCTATTCCGAGCACGCCGTGACCAGTTTCGAGCTTGATGCCATCGATTACCTGCTCAAGCCCTTCTCGTTGCCGCGGTTCATCAAGGCTTGCCACAAAGCCCAGGAGCTGCTGCAGCTTCGTGGTACGCAAGCCCCGGCCAGGGACTACCTTTTCCTGAAAACCGGCTATGAGCAGGTTAAGGTATACTTTAAAGAGATCTTATACTTAGAAGCCGCCGGCAACTACGTGACCTTTGTGCTGGAGGACAGAAAGCTGCTCACCCGCATGACCACCGGCGAGGCCACTGACCTTTTGCCAGCCGATAAGTTTGTGCGCGTGCACCGTTCCTACATTGTTGCCAAGAGCAGGATAGAGAAGATCGAGCGCCACCAGGTTACCATCCAGGGTAACGAGGTGCCGGTGGGGGCCTCGTACATACAGCAACTGCAGTTGGTTTAATGGCCCTAAAATCAGGACAGTGAACCTGCGGCCAGGAAATCAATTGTGGGGAAGCCAAGACTTTTATGAAGGATGTTAATTTTAGTCTTTGACCAAAGTTGCTTCCTTCATGTAGGCAGCTAGAGCCAAGTCCTACAATTCCCGAGGGTTCAAATACGCTACGCTGGAAAGAAAAAATACTTGTTCAATTTTCGGTTGCCGGTCGAAAGTTATATGGCATTCTTTGCATAAAAAGGATAACATATGACCTATAAACAATTACATGCACAACTCTACAAGGCAGCAGGAGCAGATGGCATCTTTGTCCCGTGCACTGCAAGAGAAGAAGACATAAGCGCAGTAACGCGAAGCACGGGATTGTCGCTAAACGTGATGTGTATGCCCAAACTGCTAACCTATGAGAAGCTGCCAGAACTTGGGGTAAAGCGGATAAGCATGGCTAATTTCCGCTTTGAGGAGATGTATGGGCATTTTGCACAAATGGTCCGTAACGTTAAAGACCAAAGAACCTTTAGCCCTGTGTTTGCCCATGTTAGTAACTGATAAAGGGAAGATCGAAACCTACTACAAAGCTTTGCTTAACAGAGATCAGAGCTTTGTAGGCATCTTTTTTGTCGGAGTCAGGACCACGTCTGTATTCTGTATTGCCACATGCCGTGCCCGGAAGCCTAAGGCAGAAAACGTAGAGTTCTTCACCACGTTCAAAGACGCGCTGAGCCATGGTTACCGCCCCTGCAAAGTATGCAGGCCAACTGAAAATGCAAACCTGGCTCCCGATCAGGTAAGTGCTGCTATAGCGTTAGTAAGGGATAACCCGAAAGAAAAGATAGCTGATTACACCCTCCGGGAAAAGCAGATCTGTCCGGTGCTGGTGCGCAGGTGGTTTAAGCAGCATTATGGGATAACCTTTCAGGCCTTTCAGAGAATGTACAGGATAAACCAGGCACTGCTGGAGCTGAAAGAGGGAAGGAGTGCCACCCAAACCGCTTTTGAAGCAGGTTACGAATCACTGAGTGGCTTTGGTTATACTTATAAAAAGCTGGTAGGCAGCTCTCCAAGGAAGAATAAAGCACAAAATGTGATCCTGATGAACAGGCTCACTACACCTTTGGGACCCATGATTGTTTGTGCCACCGATCAAGGGATTTGCCTGCTGGAGTTTGCTGACAGGAGGATGCTCGAAACAGAGTTCAGGGACTTGCAACAGCGCCTGAATGCCTCCATCATCGCAGGAGAAAACAAGCACATCCAGCAGGCCAGATCGGAGATAACTGAGTACTTTGCGGGACAGAGAAAAACCTTTTCCCTTGAGTTGCACACCCCCGGCACCACGTTTCAGAACCTGGTTTGGGAGTGCCTGATGCAAATTCCTTACGGAGAAACACGTTCCTATCAGCAGCAAGCCGCGGTGGTGGGATGCCCTAATGCTGTCAGGGCAGTCGCCTCTGCAAACGGGTTAAACAAAATAGCCCTTGTTATTCCTTGCCACCGGGTTATCGGTAAAAACGGCAAACTGACAGGGTATGGCGGTGGTTTAGAAAGAAAGCAGTGGCTATTGGATCATGAGAAGCAGCATGCCGGCAAGTAACAATCAATAACAGCGGCACTATGGCTAACTCAGGCTACTGGAAAGCTAAAAATATACCCACTAGTACTGCTTTTTCAGCCTTAGCTGTTATATTATACTTTGGTGAAACCTATCGGCACGTACGTATGATATACCAAGAAATTAAACCCAGCGTAAAACTTGAGCCCTACATTCACTCCTTTTGGGTGCTGAAGGGAGAGGAACCGGACAAGCAATGGGAGCGGAATTTCCCGGATGGCTGTGCCGGGTTAGTCATGAACCTGGGCGACACTTGTTTGACAGACAACGGTTTGGTTTCTATGGAGTTTGGTAAAACCTATGCTGTGGGTGCGATGACTTCTTTTAAGGACAGCTTTATCAACTCCAATACTCACTTAGTTGGGGTTTGCCTGAAGCCGGCAAGCTTTTCAGCTTTTTATAATTACGTCCCTCAGCATGACCTGACGGACAACACCGTTGAGTTTGATAGGCCCCTTTCATTCAATATTGACAAAGTCCTTGAAAACCCTTGCGGTTACCTGAACGAGTTTTTCATTAACAGAGTCAAAAGCAGAGGCAACCAGTTACAGTCCGTTATACAAGATATACATCATGCAAAGGGGCAGCTAAGCATTCAGGAGCTTTCTCAAAGGAACCACATGACAGTAAGGCAACTGGAGCGCCATTTTAAGAAGGAGGTTGGCATCTCACCGAAAGAGTATTCAAATATTGTCCGGTTTCAGCATGCTTTGTCTCTGATTAAGGGCGCTGATGATAAAAGAAGCTTGTTAGACATTGCCTTTGAGTGTGGTTATTATGACCATTCGCATCTAGCCAATGAAGTGAAGCGCAATACCGGGCTTTCGCCTTCGCACCTCTAGATTGTCGCATTTTTCCAAAGCAGAAACAGAAAGGTTACCGTTTCTTTGCAAGAAAAAAGTGAAAGGAAATGAAAAAAATCATTCTGAATCTTGCCGCAACCTTAGATGGGTTTATTGAAGGCCCGAACGGCGAAATTGATTGGTGCATCATGGACGATGACATGGACTTTGATGCCTTTATCCAAAGTATAGACACTATATTTTACGGCAGGGTGAGCTATGACGCCTGGGGCAACTTTCAGCCAGAGGAAAATGCAAGTCCGGCAGAACAGCTGATGTGGCAGGGGATACATTCCAAAGACAAGTACGTTTTTTCAAGTCAAAACCGAACCGACGGGAAAGCCACCTTCATCTCTTCCGACATTGCCAGCACTGTGGCCGCCATAAAAAAGCAGGGAGGCAAGGATATCTGGCTTTACGGGGGCGCAAGCCTTATCAAGACCTTCATCAACCTGGGGCTTATTGACCAATACAAAATCTCTGTCCACCCTATAGCATTGGGTAGTGGTAAACCCCTGTTTGAGGATCTGAGAGAACAGGTTGAACTGAAACTAACAGGCACACGGGTGTTTAGATCAGGGGTGGTAGAGCTGACGTACGAACCAGCATAAATTACGACCCACCAACAGCACCGCCCCAAATGTGGCGGCGAGCACAACCAACTGTACTATACACACGGGATGGTGGCTTTCGGCTTCAAAACGCGGCCTGTGGGCAGGTGCCATACGTGCACGTCATGTTAAATAACTCGACATCTTGTAAAAAATTGGGCGCTACAGGGGTTATCAAACGCACTCCACAGCACTTTTTACTCCTGCTGAAGTTGCTGGCAAGGTTTCCAGCCAGCACCCCAACACTCAACAAGTTATTTAAATAAGTAGGATAACGGCCTGGCGGATTGCTTTCAGACTATAAATGCTTACAGGCAAATCGCCAATGAAACGCAGGAGAAAGTTGTTGCCACCAGAGGCATCGGGTTTTGCACCGATTGTTACGGAAGGGAGAGGGAGCTAGTGTAAACTTTTCCTTCCCCTGCAGGCTGTAGGGGAGTTTTTTTGCAACTCCCGCCACAGAAGATACTGTTCAGGACGGCATGGTACCTGTCGGCGAAAAGCTCATGGCACCAGTCTTCAAGCAGTAGTAACTCCTCGGTATCAAGTTGGGCCACCCCTTTCCTCAACTCTTTCTCAAACAAGGCCCTGTCGAAGCTCACCTTCCACAATATTAATTCCAGATATTCCAGCATACGGTTTCGCTTGTAAGTTATAGAGCAAAGCTACGGATGGCATGTTACCCTAAGGCAACGGGACTGTTATGCTAGCGTCAAGAAAAGCAAACCGGCTGTAGAGAGCGACGCCGGTTACTGCTTGCCTACTACCAGGTGGGGAGGTGCAGGTGTTAGTATACGCTTGATCCCTAGCGGACACAGGTGTGGAGGTGCCGGACTTGTGTTGGCTTTTTCGGGAAAGTGCTTCGAACGTGACCAAAATCGTTGACATGGTGCACCAGAAGGCCTGCGGGTGAGCGTAGAACTACAGGCAGTTGCGTCTTGCCAGGCACAGGGCTTTTGTGTCGCAGGGAGAAAGGGGCCGGATTACCTGCACTTCCGGAAGGAGCTTATCCTGGCCTAACTAGCGAGAGGCTTTTTCCAGCACCTTTGCTATCCCGGTATAGCCCCGCTCCCGGGCATGCTGCAGCGCTGTCACGCCATCTTTGTCGGGGATTGTGATGTCGCAGCCGGCATCCACCAGCGTCTGTACCACCTCCACGTAGGTCTTGCTGCCGTCTCCCAGCACAACGGCTTCCATCAAGGCTGTCCAGCCCAGGCGGTTCACGTGGTCGATTGGGAAGCCTTCGGTGTTGGCCAGCAGCTTCACCACTTCCAGGTGGCCCCGTTCGCAGGCGGGGATCAGGGCGGTGCCGTGGTAGCGGTTAAACACATCAAAACGGGCGCCATGCTCCAGGTACAATTTCACCAGCGAAGTATAACCGGCGGCACCGGCATACAGGAAGGGGCTGTCTTTGATGGCATCCTGCTGGTTTACGTCAGCGCCATGCGCCACCAGCAGCTGCGCCATTTTCAGGTCGTTGTTATGGGTAGCCAGCAGCAGCAGGGACCTTTTCTGTTGATCGGTGGCGTTGACATTGGCACCGTTAGCCAGGGCGGTGGCCACCTTGTCTAGTTTCCGGTTTACGACGGCCTTTACAACGGTATCCTGGGCAGTTTGCGTGCGCATAGTGGTTTCAGACTGGCATGCGGTAAAAAGAAAAAAGGAAAGCTTTAAAAAGAATGTGTTCATACGGCAGAATTGTGGAAGATGATTTTTCCTTGATGAATCAACGATGTGACAGGAGAGATACGGGATACGGCTTCTGCCGAGCAGCTGGCATCTACCAATACCATATCGGCTATGTCGCCAACTTGTGGCCATTGGCGCTTGCCCTCATCGCTTAGCGGCAGGACGTTGTGCGTGGTCAGTTTCAGGCAACGGGAGAGTTCAAACTCGGTGGAGTAGCCGTAGAGCTGCGCCATCAGGTTGGCTTTCTGCAGCACGCTGCCCGAGCCGAAGGTGTTCCAGTGGTCGATGATGGAGTCGTTGCCGGTGCGCACGTCCACGCCATACTTGTACAGTGTCGGGATAGGCATCATTATACTTCCGAAAGGGATGGTGGAGATAATGCCCACCTGGGCCGCGGCCAGTTTCTCGGCTACCTCCTCCAGTTTAGGGTTCTCTAACCTGGCCAGCACAAAGGCATGGCTGATAAAGGTTTTCCCTTTCAGGACCGGGTTCTCGTTTATCCGTTCGATCAGGTACTCCACGGTGCGCAGCCCAGGCTCGCCGCCCTCGTGCAGGTGTATGTCAATTCCTTTGCTATGGTCGAGGGCCAGTTGCACTATAAAATCTAGACCTTTCTCCACGTCCCCATCGATGGCATGCGGGTCCAGGCCACCAATGTAGTCGATGCCCATCGTGGCGGCTTCTTTCATCAGCGCCTCGGAGTTGGAACGGAAGATGCCGTGCTGCGGAAAGGCGACCAACTCTGCGCCAAAGCTATCCTTTTTGTTCTCCAGGGCCTGCTGCAGGTTTTTCAGGGAGTCGAGTCTGGAGGTGGGCTCGATGTTGACGTGGCTTCTGGCAAAGTTGGAACCCTTCGACTGCAACAGCTCGATGAGCTTCTCGGCCCGCTCGGTAGAGGTCTTGAGCATCTCCGGCAGCACCTGCTGCTCGTAGGCAATCATATCCTGCACGGTTCGGTTTTTCTTTCTCCGGGCCTGCCATGGGCCACCGTAAAACGTTTTGTCCAGGTGGATGTGCATGTCCTTGAAGGCGGGAAGCAGCAAAAGCCCCTGGGCATCGATAGCCTTGGCACCTGGATTGTTGGGCAGAATGGCTTTGATTTTTCCTTCACTCAGCTCAATGGTGAACAACTCAGTTTTGGTGCCGGTTACTTCCCCTTCCTCGTAAATAAAGCCTGTTTCGAGCCTGACGTTTTTCAGCGTCAGGTTCTTGCCCGTAGCAGTTCCAATGCGCTGCTCAGGGGCTTCTGCCTGACTGGCGGCAAGTATACTGTTGCATCCCATCAGGCTGCTGCCAGCCAGCAGCATTGAAGAGTTAATGATAAAGTCTTTCCGGGTTATACGTTGTGGGGCCATACTTCTTCCTTTTATACTTGCAAAGGTAACCCCCGTTATACTTCTGGCAGATGCAGGATTACTGCCAAAACTTGTGGATTTTATAACTGGCTCCGGAAAGCGCGCGGCGAAGTACCTGTCTGGGCCTTAAAGAAGTTGGAAAAATAAGCCAGGTCGCTGAAGCCAAGCTCAAAGGCGATTTCTTTCACCGTCATCTCAGAAGCCAGCAGGAGCCGCTTGGCTTCCAGGGTGATGCGGTTCTGGATGAGGTACATGGCCGGGACCTGCAGGTGCTTTTTACAGAGTATGTTGAGGTAGTTAGCCGAGATATGCAACTGTTCAGCATAAAAGGCCACCGTCTTGTGCTCCTTAAAGTATAAATCCACCAGGTTGTGGTATTTCAGCAAGGCAGGGGCGGCACGGTAGGCCGCCAAGTCCTCATACTTGCTTTCGGCCTCGCGGCTGATGAACTGGGCCACCAGTTGGCACCGCAGGGTGAGGATGCCCCAGTGAACGGGCCGCCTACGTAGCTCGTCCCGGATGGATTGAAACTCGTAGCGCAACTGCCGGAAGGTCTCCGCGGAGAGGCTGAGCACGGGGTACTTCTGGTAAAGTATAAAAGAAAACTCCAGGGAGGACGAGAAGGTCTCAAACAAGGGACGGCTGATCATGAGTTGGTAGGCCAGGGTGGTTTTCTCCAGGTCCCAGCGGTGCACCTGGCCCGGAAGCAACAAGTGTAGCTGGCAATCGCCTACAGTGTACTCCCGAAAGTCGATGGAATGGGTGCCGCCTCCTTTCTCCACCAGGAGCAGAATGAAGAAGTCGTGCTTGTGGGGTTTCTCGATGTGCCGCTCCCCACAGAGCTCGTGGTACTGCAGGTTCGCCTCCGACTGCAGGTCCGGCAGAAACTCCTGTATGCCAAGTATGGGAAAATAGTCTTTCTCGATCACCGGGGTAAGTATAAGGTATGGCTCTCCGCCAGCTACAACACAGTAAAGGGAATCAGGGTGGCGCAATCACCACCTTTAAACGCCGCATGCACCTTTTTCGTGCTTTATATGCCGTTTGTACTTTAGATTTGGAAGTAGAAAGTATAAATTGTTATCGTATAAGGATTTAATAAGTTTGGGCTGTTGCTCAGGCAAAAGGGTGTATACAGCCCAGGCTGCGCAGATGCGCCAAGGATAACTTATACTTTCTTTTATGTGGTTTGTTAGCAGGCAGCGGCAGTAGGGAAGTAAGTTGACCACATTATCCCGGATCTTAAAACCATTGTGCCCTATGCTTATGAAATACTTTTTCTTCCTCCTGCTGCTAGTTTATACTTCGGCTTTGCACGCCCAAACCACCCCGGCAGCGGATGAGTATGCCAAAGGACGGGACATCATCCGGGAACTGCAGACCATCGTGACACCCAACGGGTTGCAGGAAAGCTACCAGGTGGAGGTGGGCGGGGTGCAGCACGCGGTGTATGTCAGGGGCAAGGATAAGGAAAACCCGATCATCCTTTTTGTACATGGCGGCCCTGCCTCTCCGCTTTCACCCGTTATGTGGACCTTTCAGGGGCCGATGGAGGAGTATTTCACCTTTGTGAACTACGACCAGAGGGCCTCGGGCAGAACCTATACTTTAAACGACACCGCACAATTAGGCAAAACCCTCTTCATCGATCAGTATGTAACGGATGCCATTGCGTTGGCGGAGCATGTACGGGAGAAGTATGGGAAAAGAAAGCTTATACTCATGGGCCATAGCTGGGGAACCATCATCTCCATGAAGGCGGCGCTCCAGCGGCCGGATTTGTTTTATGCCTATGTGGGCATTGGCCAGGTGATAAACACCGTAAAGAATGAGGAAATCAGCTTTGCGTACGCGCTCAGGGTAGCTTCTGAGGAAAAGAACGAAGAGGCCCTGAAAGAGCTGACCTCTATTGCCCCATACCCCGGGGATAAACCCCTGACAAGGGAGCGTATTGTGCTGGCCAGAAAGTGGCCTCAGTACTACGGGGGGCTGTCTGCCTACAGGACTGATTCCAGACAATTTTTCGCTGCCCCCTTACTATCCCCGGAGTATACCAGACAAGAGGTCTCGGCCATAAACCAGGGCAGCCTTTTCACGCTGGAGAAGGTATTGCCGGAATTTTTGGAGGTTAATTTCGATGGCATCAAATCATTTCCGATCCCTGTGTTCATGTTCATGGGGCGGCACGACTACACCACCCCGTCCGAACCTACCGCGCAGTGGCTGGCGCAGGTCAAGGCGCCTAAAAAACAGGCGATCTGGTTTGAGCACGCTGCCCATCTTATCCCGCTGGAGGAGCCTGGTAAAATGCTCGTTTCCCTGCTGGAACATGTCAGGCCGCTTGCATTGGAAGCAAGTGGGCGGCCAAAGAAAAGCAGGTAATAGGTACGGTGAATTCCTTATTCAGCCATAGTGCAGGAAAAGCGGGAAGTGAAAGTATATAGGCCGGGTCCTATCCCGGCCTATATCTTCTAGAACATATTCATTCTCGTCTACAGAGCTGCTTTTTAACATTGCTGCGATTAAAGCTCTACCGTAATGTAATCATTTTGCTTGAGGTCAAACATATAGGTAAGGCCGTTGGGCGTAACTTCTACACCATCAACCAAATCCGTAGCAGGAATCTTAAACTGCTGCAGCGACATACCGCATAGCATGTACGTCACTCCGGCCGTCCGGCCTTTCTCTATCTCAGTAGCCATTCCGCCATTTTTCTTAAAGGCCTCCACAGATTTTCCGCAGGCCATTATCACAAAGGATTCCCGGTTATACTTACTTTCTCTGGTGATTGTCTGGGCTGTGTTAACCGCTGCCTTCAGGTGGTTGGGCTGGCTGATGAGCACGGCATATTTGGTAGACGCCAAGGCTGTGGATGCTTGTGTTGCATGCTGTGCATTTGTCGTGGCGCAGGAACCCAGCAGCACCATAAAACCAACCGCCAGGGCTGCCGCATTGTTGTTGTGGCGTATGGGAGCCAACCTGGCTTTCCTCTTTTGTTCCAGAACCTGGTCCAGGCCATAGTATAAGGCACCGTTCACAAGAAAGAAGATGAGCAAACCAATCAGCGCCACGTTCTTGAACAAAGGGCCATAGTCCCCGCTGCCTACCTGAACTGTCAGCGTGACGGGAATCAGGATGGCCAGCAGTACGGCAGAAGCCAGTTTTGTTTTAAAGCCCGCCAGCAGCAGAAGGCCACCCACAAGCAAGCCCATACCTGAAAGTATGATGAGCGTTTCGGCGGGTGCCATCCAGGTGGCCAGGTGCGCAAAGGGCGCCCTTTCTAACCTGGCAGCTGCACCAGCGGTTTTCAGCAGGTGGCTTGTACCTGCCACCATAAAAATCAGGCTGCCCAAGCCGCGCAGCGCGAGGAATGATATTTTTTGTTTTGGGGTAGATTCCATAAGATTTGATATTCTTAAAATAACTTTTGAGAGAATGTAGGAGCCTGCCTGCACTTAGCTGGTGGGCAAGTACAGGTATGGCAGCACCAGCTGTAACTCCGGTCAGTTCAGCTGTGCCTGGCTGTAAAGCGTATTTTAAGAATGGCGGGGCGGCTCGGGATCGTACTCCAGAACAGGAGAAAGGTGCTTACGGATATGTGGAAGTATAACATCCGGTCGTGGTGGAAACAGGAGTATGGCTTCCTCCTGATGTTCATTTGCCAATGCATACACCTGCTGATGGCAGTCCCAGGCTACACCTGCTGCGTTGTTTTGCTTATGGGAGTGCGTCTGGTGTTTCAGGCATTTTCGAGCGCAGGGCTTTTTGCTAAAAAGCTTCACGTTGCTGCACGACTTCTTGAGCTCAACCTGCTGTGCAAAGCTGCGCATACTGCTGTTCTTCGGTATTGCGAAGAGCAGGAGCACAAAGCTTACAAAAAACAGCAGGTAAATCCTCATCATTTAGTTCTGTATAGTGCCAGTTTTACAGGCCCGCAAGCCTTCAGGCTATACTTTTCTAAGTATTAAATCAGCATGGCTTAACCAAGCTGGTGCGGCATTCTTTGCTTTGCCACAGCAGCTTTTGGGTGCAGCACATCCTGCACTCAGATAACAATCCTGCCCCCACGGTAAGTATAGCTGTGCCCAGTATAACAGCTTTCAGCCCAAATAAGTCACCGAAAACACCGGCAGCTACCGCTCCCGCCACATACCCGAAGTCGCGCCAAAAGCGGAAGATACCCAGGCTCTGCGGCCGTTGGCTGGGGTGCGTGTTCTCGGCCACCACCGACAGGAAGTTAGGATAAACCAGTGCCGTGCCAGCTCCCAGCATAACAAGTGTCCCCACCAGGACAGGGTAGGAGCCGGTAAAGATAAGCAACCCAATGGCTACGCCCTGTAGCAGCATGCCTATACTCAGCAATTGCTTTTTGCAAAGCACATCGCCCAGCTTACCAGTTACCAACTGGCCCAGCCCCCATACCACCGGGTAAATGCCGGCCAGCAGGCCTGTTTCGGCAAGGGTATAGCCTTTAGAGCTTAACAGCACGGGCAGCAGCCCCCACAGGATGCCATCATTCAGGTTGTTCACAAAACCGTTCAGTGTCACAGATCCTAAGTTGCCGTGGCGCCAGGTGGTATCCTTCCAGACATTGTGCAGCAGCGGGATGTTGGTCTGCTTTACTTCGGTCTGCACATGGCTGTGCGTATCGCGCACCAGGAAAATAGTGAGCAGCAAACCGATAATGGAGAAGCCTATGCCTGGAACAAAAGCGTATGTTACATCTCCGCTTGTGAAAGCGATATATCCTGCCAGGAAGGCCACCAGCCCCACCGCCAGGTAGCCGGCAAACTCATTAATGCCCATGGCCAGGCCACGGTTCTTTTCCCCTACCAGGTCAATCTTCATCACCACGGTGGCCGACCATGCCAGGCCCTGGTTTATGCCCAAAAGCAAGTTAGCCGATATAACCCACCACCAGGCATCGGCATACAGTAGCAACCAGGGTACGGGCAGGGCAAACAGCCAGCCTGTCAGCAGCAACTGCCGGCGGGTATACTTTGCGGCCAGCTGGCCCATTGCCAGGTTAGCGCCTGATTTGGCCAGGCCAAAAGCAACTATAAACGACAATAGGGCGGTGTGCCCGTTTATACCGAAAACTGTCTCGGCAAACTCCGGGATTACGGATCGCTCCAGCCCCACCATGGCACCCACAAAGCCGTTTACGAGCACCAGCAGCCAGAACTGCTTTGCGTTCTCCCGTAAGCCAAGTTTGATATCCGATGCTTTTGCCATGGTATTCTCTTGCTCTTGCCTTTTGGTTCTAGTACGTTAGAAAGCCCCGGCACCGGGGCCGGTGACTTTCTTAACGCACTTTACTTTTAGCCAGGTTTTAATGCGGTAAGCTGTCTTTGATGGCGCCGTACAGGAACGTCCCGGCTATGGCGCCCACCACCGCTATCAGGATTGACCAGTACTGGAAGCCAATGTTGACGAACATTGGCCCTGGGCAGGCACCGGTCAACGCCCAGCCCAGGCCAAAGATGGTTCCGCCGATCAGGTAGCGCGGCACGGACTTCTCTTTTGGTATAAATACGATGGGGTTGCCCTGGAAATCACGCAGCTTGTACTTCTTGATTACGTAGGTGATGATAATGCCCAATACCACGGCCGTGCCGATAATGCCGTACATGTGGAACGACTGGAAGCGGAACATCTCCTGAATGCGGAACCACGATATGGCCTCCGACTTACTCATCACGATGCCGAACAGGATGCCGGCAAGTATAAATTTTAATCCCTTCACGGTAATTTAATTTCTAATGATTAATGGCTAACTAATGAATTATGAGTAAGGATGAATGAATAATAAGCAAAAGATAGTACTGAAGGATTAAGTATAACATCCATTGTATTATTATGTAATGAAAGATGAACATTCATTACCCATTCGTCACCGCTCATCACTCATTAAAAAATAAGTGGCATCAGTACCCAGGTGGTGAACAAGCCACCGATAAAGAAGCCGACCACAGCAATAAGCGATGGCAGCTGCAGGTTAGAGATACCACTGATGGCATGGCCTGATGTACAACCACCAGCGTAGCGCGCCCCAAATCCTACGGCAAATCCGCCCAGTAAAAGGATAAGGAAGCCTTTAAGTGAAAAGGCGCTCTCGAGGCTGAAGATCTCCTCCGGCTGTATGCCCTCCGGTGCTGAAATACCCAATGCGCTCAGGTCTTGAATGGTTGCCTGGGATATTTGAACGGCCTCTCCGTTCGAAAGAAACTCAGATGCGATAAAGCCGCCCAAAATGGCACCTACCAGGAACAGCAGGTTCCAGGTCTGGGCACGCCAGTCAAAATCAAAGAACTTCACGGTTTTTCCAGCACCGCAGGCAGCGCAAATCGTGCGCAGGTTGGATGAGAAGCCAAACGACTTCCCAAAGAACAGCAGTATCAACATGACCAAAGCGATAACGATACCCGATGTATACCAGGGCCACGGTTGACTCAAAAATTCTATCATTTCTTGCTTGTTTAGTTTAGGGTTTAGAAGACAGGGCAGCGCTGGAACCAAGTGGCAGCCCTTCCCTGCTTTACGGGGTTATTGTTTGGGCCAGGCATTTATACCGCCGGCCAGGTTATAGGCTTTGAATCCCTCTTTGCCCATGATGTCGCAGGCAGAACCGCTGCGGTTGCCGCTGCGGCAGAACACAAAGTACTCTTTGTCCTTGTCCATCGTTTTCAGCGCCTGCTGAAACTGGGAAGAAGTAACATCGAGGTTCCTGGCTCCTTTAATAGAACCACTGGCAAACTCACCGGCTGTTCTCACATCCAACAGCTCTGCCTTTGGGGCGCTTTGGTACATGGTTCTGAAAGCAGCGCCGTCCAGGTTTTCATAATTTTTTGGTTTTGAGCTGAATATATTAAACATAACTCTACTACTTTAAAGTGAATTACTCAATTTTTTTATACTATGCAAAGGTCGTAACAGTCGCAGCCTTTGTCTGTGACTTTGGTCACGCAGAAAGTAGATGCACTCAGAAACTCAATGGCTGGCGCAGTGCTACACCACGCCAGCGCAACAAGCGTCTTTAATCAGAAGAGGTTACTTTAGTGTGCTTGGGCAAACGAAAGCGGTTTTCGGTACACTTGTTTCAGAGATGGCCTTGAAGCCACCTTCCACGTTCACCACGTTCTCAAAGCCCCTGGCTTTCAAGATTGACGCTGCAATCATGGAGCGGTAGCCACCGGCACAGTGCAGGTACATGGCTTCCTCTTTAGGCAGTTCGGCCAGGTGCTCGTTCAGGTAATCCAGCGGGGCGCTCTGTGCCGTCTCTACATGTTCGGCCTGGAACTCACCTGGCTTACGCACGTCCACCACTTTAATGGCATTGTTTTGCTCAAAGCGCTGGGCAAATGTCTCAGCTGAGATAGAGGCGATGGTATCTACTTCTTTTCCAGCCGCTTTCCAGGCGTCCATACCGCCTTTGAGGTAACCGATAGTATAATCGTAGCCTACGCGGGCCAGGCGGGTTACTACTTCTTCTTCGCGGCCTTCGTCTGTTACCAGCAGTATCTGCTGCCTGATGTCCGGAATCAGGGTGCCAACCCAGGGGGCAAAGTTGCCATCGATACCGATGTTAATGGAGTTAGGGATGAAACCAGTTGCAAATGTCTCCGGCTTACGCGTATCCAGTACCAAGGCACCCGTTTCGTTGGCTGCCGCCTCTAAAGCCTCCGGCGATAATGCCTGCAGGCCTTGCTCCAGCACACTTTCTATGTTGTCGTAACCTTCCTTGTTCATTTTCACGTTCAGCGGGAAGTATGCTGGCGGCGGCAGCAAGCCATCGGTTACTTCCTTGATGAACTCTTCTTTGGTCATGTCGGCACGAAGGGCGTAATTCGTTTTCTTCTGGTTGCCCAGCGTATCGCTCGTCTCCTTGCTCATGTTCTTACCGCAGGCCGAACCCGCCCCATGGGCCGGGTACACGATCACATCATCTGCCAGCGGCATGATCTTGTTGCGAAGCGAGTCGTACAGGTGTCCTGCCAACTGCTCCTGCGTCAGGTCAGATTTTGCAGCCAAATCCGGACGCCCCACATCCCCGATGAACAGTGTATCGCCGGAGAAGAGCGCGTGGTCTTTTCCCTGCTCATCTATCAGGAGGTAGGTGGTGGACTCCATCGTGTGGCCCGGTGTATGCAGCACCTTAATGGTGATATTACCTACTTTCAGAGCTTCGCCATCTTTAGCAATGTAGGCATCATACGTTGTTTTGGCGTTTGGTCCGAAGACAATCGTGGCGCCGGAAGCTTTGGCTAAATCCACATGCCCAGACACGAAGTCGGCGTGGAAGTGCGTCTCCAGCACATACTTGATAGTGGCATTGTCTTTCGCTGCTTTATCCAGGTATGGTTTCACCTCGCGCAGCGGGTCTACGATGGCGGCTTCGCCGTTGCTCTCGATGTAGTAAGCGCCCTGAGCCAGGCAACCGGTATAGATCTGTTCTACTTTCATGGTAGCTGATTTTTATGGTTTCTTAGTTTCTAGATGTATTGTCACCCTTTTCCTGATGACCATACAAAATTCGGAAATAGTATAGCATGTGTCTGTGACTTATATCACGTTGCTGGTTTTAGGCGAAAAATACTTCCTTGATGATGATGTAGATTCCCATTACGAGCACAAACCAGCCAAAGGAAGTCTTCAGTTTATCGGCGTGGATCCTGGTGGACAGGAAGGAGCCGATGAAGATACCGGAAATAGAAATGGTCGAGAAGATGGCGAGAAACATCCAGTCTATCTCATAGTTGAAGATGTCGCCCACAAAGCCGAACAGCGATTTTACGGCTATGATGAGCAAGGAAGTACCCACGGCCATCTTCATGTCCAGCTTACTGAAAAGCACCAGGGCCGGGATGATCAAAAAGCCGCCGCCAGCGCCGACCAGTCCTGTGAGCGTACCCACTACCAAGCCTTCGGCCAGAATGCCGCCGTAGTTAAACTTAGGCTCGGGGTGTACTTCTTTTAGGTCCGTGTGCTTGATAGCGGAATCTGTGTCCATGTTCTCATCCACTGCATCGGCTGGCTCTGCCGGAACTTCTTTTTTCTTTTTGATCATAGATATGGAGGCAAACACCATCAGGCCGGCAAACAGGAGCATCAGCAGCACGCCTTTGGTAACCATAAAGTCACCTACTGAAAAGAGATTCCCGGGTATGGCTGGCACCAGGTAGCGGCGCGTCAGGTAAACTGCCACAATAGAGGGCAAACCAAACACAACGGCTGTTTTCAGGCTAACCAGCCCCTTCTGGTAAAATTTGTATGAGCCCACCAAACTGGTAAGGCCGACGATAAACAAAGAGTAAGCGGTGGAGATAACAGGGCTCAGGCCCAGTAAATACACCAGTACCGGCACGGTAAGTATAGAGCCGCCACCACCGATAAGGCCAAGGGATAAGCCGATGAGCATGGCAGCGATGAATCCGAGTATTTCCATTTTCCTAAAGTTTTATCTTGAAATCCGATACAAAAGTAGGGCAGGGCGGCAGGGAGCACAGTGACTGTTGTCACACAGGGGGCTATCTGGGATGAAGCTAAATGAAAAGGGGCCTGGTGCATCACCACGTCCCTTTTCGCTGTACTTCATAAAGTTTCCCCAGGCGGTGTACCTCTGACGGGTTTTTGCGGTTCAGCCTGCACTGGTTTATAGCAGCCTCGTGATACCCCCCGGTGAGCTGCTGAGTTCGCCGGCTATCAGTTGATGAGGAGTTATACTTCGTTCCCGCGTACTTTTGCATGGCACCCTTGGTAAAAAGTAGCCTCTCGTCTATCTTATTCAGACCATCCCATCCAAGGCTTGCAGGCGCATACACTGCATTCTTTCCTTTGCCTTCGGCGGCTAACAAGAGGCGCCCGGGCAACAAAAAAGCCGTGCTTTTCAGCACAGCTTTTTTGTTGCCCGGCTTGAGAGTAGGGACTACGCTACCGCTCGAGGATAATTTTTACGGTCTCGACCTTTTCACCAGCGGCCAGCCGGGCCACATAGAGACCTTTTGACAGGCCCTCTGCTACCACCTCATGCTCGTAACGCTGACCTGCCTGTGCCGTGCCTGTGGCAATTCGCCTTACGAGTGCCCCTTTCAGGTCGTATAGTTCCAGGCTGTAGTCGGTGTCCTGCTCCGTGGTAAAGCCAAGGGTGGTGCGTTCGCGGAAGGCGGTGGGGTAGGCCATGAGCCCCTGCGCCGCAGGCCCTTCCTCCAGGGCAAGCACGGCACCTTCTCTGATGGCCTTCATACTTGGCCCATGGATGGTGATGTTACCGCCACCGATGGCTGCGCAGGCCGGCGCGTTTTCTGCCAGGTTAGTAGAGCAGGCTGCCTGGTTGTTGTAGACCACCGCGCCGCGGGTACCGTCGGCGTTCAGCTCCCAAATCAGGATGCGCAGCCGATCCTCTTCTTTGTTCCTCTGGGTGTGCTTTGCGCTGTAGTTTCCGTCTGTAGCCGAGACTAGGTAGGCGAAGCGACGCGGGTCGGTGGTCATGCCCCCTGAGCCGTTAAGGTAGGAGAGAGTGCCCTGGCCGCGGAAGAAGGCGTTGTTGCCGGTAATGACCAGCGAGCCATCCTCGACACTGGTGCTGCGGAAAATGGCTGGCCCGCTTTCCAGCAGGAGCATGAGGGAGCCCTGCGCTACGTCTTCCGTTTTAGGTTTATACTTTGCCACCAGAGCCCATTGAATCCTGCCGCCGCCTTGCATTAGTTCGTAATTCGGGTTGGCAGGCGTAATGAGCCAGCCGCTGCCGGTGACAAAGCCGGCTTGTGGGTTGAACACATGCACGTATAGCGTGGTGTCCTGGGTGGGGCAACCCTCGCCGCCGCTGTAGCTGACACTTAATCTATACACATCGGGCGTAGCGGGCCAGTCAACCGAGATGGAGGAAGTGCCCTGTCCGGTAAAGCCTGTGTAGTCAGATCCGCCGGAGCCGGTGATGCGCCAGGTATAGCTGGTGGCGTTTGAGCCGGTGAGAGTGTAGACGGCATTTTTGGTATTTGTGGCAGCCGTTGTGTTGCCCTGGATGGCCGCATCGGCCAGAACTGCGCATTGGCCCTGGCTGTACTTGACGGTGATGATGTCAGTCCCGGTTCCTGTACGGAAGCCGTAACCGGTCACGAAAACATTGCCTTCAGCGTCTAAGGCCAGGTCCCTGGCGGCGTTATCTGTCTCACCTTCTTCTGTCTGGATAGCCCATACCTGGGTGCCGTCTGCTGCGTTATACTTGAGGGTGTTAAAAGCTCCTCCCGAACTTGTTTCACTGCGACCGGTGACATAAACTCCTCCCGCATTGTCCACAGCAATGGCATTTGCAAAGTCTAAGGCATTGCCATCATACCGTGCTAACCATTTCTGTGCCCCTGAGGAGGCTTCGTAGCGGATGGTGACAACATCATAGGTATGATCCATTTCTTCCCCTCCCATACTTTGGCTACCTCCGGTAACGTATACGCCGCCACTATTATCGACTGCTATGGCTGTTGCATGATCGAATCCATCTTTGCCGGCATCATACCGGCTTACCCATTGCTGCTGGCCAGTTGCTGCATCATAGCTTACCGTAGCATAATCCGCAAAAGTATGGATGCCTTCGCTGGAGCCGGTAACGTAGACACTGCCCTGGTTATCGACGGCAATGTCTGAAACCCATTCCTGTCCAGCGCCCTCCCCGCTGTAGGTGCTGGCCCATGCCTGCGTTCCTGTGGCGGCGTCGTAACGGACGGTGAGGTAATCGCCAGCGCTATTTCCCGTGACGTAGACGCCCCCTGTGCTGTCAACTGCAATGGCTTCCGCGGCATTGTTATCATTGCTTTCTCCCTTGAGTGAGGTGGCCCATTCCTGCTGCCCGCTGGCCGCATCGTAGCGGATGGTGACAAAAGTGGAGGTGTTTTCTCCTGTTTGGCTGCTTCCGGTTACGTATACACCTCCTTTACCATCTAAAGCTAGCCCTGCAGCATTATCCCAGCCATTGTAATCACCGTTGTAGCGCTTTTCCCAATCCGTGTTGCCGGTAGCGGCGTCGTAGCGGATAGTGACGTAGTCCCCATCGCTGCTTCCGATCACAAAAACACCCCCTTCGTTGTCAACGGCGATGGCGCGCACCTGATTGTTAAGGCCACCATCATATAATCTGACCCAAAGCTCCTCTCCTGTGGGGGAATACTTGATGGTGACAATATTGGCTTGGCCTACGTTGAAATTGTGGTTGTCGCTGATGCCGGTTACATAGGCATTCCCGGCAGCATCTACGGCAACAGCTATTCCATAGTCGCTTTGACTTCCAAAGCTGTTAAAGCGTTGCTCCCAGTCTTTTTCACCGGTAGTAGCTTCATAGCGGATGACAACAATGTCAGGGCCTGTCTCTCTGGCAGCGTTGAACCCGGTAACAAGCACGCCTCCCTTGTTATCTACTGCAATGCCCTCTGCCTCAGCCCAGCCTTCTTCTTTTCCTCTATAAGTACTGACCCATTTTAGGTTACCTGTGTCTGCCTCATAGTGAATGGTGGTAAATGCGTAGGGGCTTTCCCCGGTTTGGCTGGTACCGGTCACATAAACGTCGCCCTGGTTATCTACGGCGATGCCTGCAGGCTGATCCCGCGTATTATCCGCCTCATTATAATACCTAAGCCATTTCTGCTCTCCGGTGGCAACATCATACCTGATGGTGGTGAAATCTGAATTGTTGTAGGTGCTGCCGCTGTAGCCTGTAACATACACGCTCCCCTGGCTGTCGACGGCAATCGCGGTTGCCCAGTCGTAGCCGTTGCCAGCCTTATTATGCTGCCTGTCCCACAACTGCTCTCCGGTGGTAGCGGAGTACCGGACGGTGGCAATGTCATACCCCGTCATGCTGTTGTAGGTGGTTCCGGTAATAAAGACACTACCCTGGTTATCAACAGCGATGAATGGCTCCCCAAAGACTCCCCCCATGCTGTAGCGGCTCACCCAGTCCTCTCTGCCGGTAGCGGCATCATAGCGAACGGTGGCGTAATCGGCGCCAAAATCCCCCGTGTAGCTTACACCGGTCACATAAACGCCGCCCTGGTTATCAACGGCAATGGCTGTTGCAAAGTCCGTGTTATTGCTCTCGCCGTTGTAGGTGCTGGACCAAATTTCATTTCCGGTAGCGGCATCATAACGGATGGTAGCATAATTGGGGCTCTCTGTACTGATGGAGGTATTACCGGTGATGTAGACGCTCCCCTGGTTGTCGACAGCGATGTCTGTAGCGCGAATACCTGTAGCGTTATCCCAACTTTCTGCACCAGTTTGAGCGTCGTAACGGACTATCGCATCGCCAGTAGCCACATATACGCCGCCTTTATTATCTACCGCAATGCCAGTGGCATCACTAAAAGATCCTTTTGCGTATTCCTGTACCCACAATTCCTCACCTGATGGTGAAAGCTTAAAAGTCACGGCTTTACTTTCGTATGTATTGTTGTTGTTGGCCGTGCCAATGACATAGCTATTGCCCTCATTGTCCGTAACAATGTTTTTAGCGTTTGCAGGTTTGTCTCCCGTTGGCCCGGAGCTATCATATGTTCTGATCCATTCCTCAACGGGCTGCTGCGCCTCTGCTTTTATACTTAAGGTTAATAAGCATAGCCCGAGGCAGTAAAGTAGTTTTGTTTTCATAGCAGTAGAAAGTTTAACATTTGTGTAATGCAATAAGGTATGTATGGGATGGAGAGCTTCTGCTAGTGATACAGAAGCCGAAAGGGCAGCCGGAATAAAACTATCTTATTAAAATAGGTACGATTTTTATTTGTATAGTTATATTTTTAAGAGCCTAAAAAACGCTTTATTTGGTTTAGGTAGGTGCTTGCGGTGTAAAAGGTATAAAAGCTTTGATGAATAGCAGCTTCCGGTAAGGTTTTATGGGGAAAACCGGTGAGCCCAAGCTTTAAAGTTCCGTGCGTAAGTAAAGGCATGCTATAGTTCCTGCCGGCTTAGGTCGCAGGGAAGTTAAGTGTAGTCTAATTTGTGCCATTTGCTGGCCCCTTTGCTGTTACAGCCCACCTAAGCCATAGCGTATGCATCAAAGGAGAAGGTACACCCTCCCAGACTAAAAAAAGCCTCCTGGTAGCACCAGGAGGCTTTCTATATGATCAGTTTTTATACTTACTGCTTCTTACCGGTATGCCTAAGGCAGCAGCACCCACCTGTTCACCATGTTGTGCGGTCCTTCCAGCACAATTTTATACATGCCGCCAGATGTCGACCCTCCGACCGGAATTACTGCCTTCTCTCCTTTAAGCGGTACTGTCTTTACCAGCTTATATTCATCTTGGCCACCCTCTTTAAAATGATTGGTAGAGGCCAGCCATACTTTTACCTTTCCCTTTTTCTGCTGGGCTTTCCAGCCAAGTATAAGCGAGTTGTTTTGGTAAACAGCAGTCGGCTGGGCTAACGATATATTCCCAGTGAAGGGCACACCGTCTATTTCCATCTGCACTTCCCGTGGCAGCGAAATATCCATAAAGCGGGCTACACTTGGCATGATGTCCACTATACCCGGCTTTTGCGCAAAGTAACTGTTCAGGTCACGAGCGTTGGTCACAATCCAGGTGGTGCGTTCCCGCTCGGTCTGGCCACCGTGGTGTTTTCCGGTTTCACTGTCTCTTCCATGGTCCGTCGTGATGACTATCAGCCACTCTTCCTGGTGCTGCCGCTGCCTGTATTCGATAGCCTCCCAGATACGGCCTACCTGGTTGTCAGCATAGGTAACGGCCCTGTGGAGCTGGTCGCTGTCACCGTAGCGGTGGCCCATGTCATCGGGGTACTGCAGGTATACCCAGGATAAATCAGGGGCATGCTCCCGTATACCGGCCGCCGCCCCATTGGCCACATGCTCATCAATGCGGTGCATGTATTCACTTTCCTTGTCATGCGGAAAGGTAACCGTGTCCAACTCGAATCCGTCGAAGGCATAGTCTACCTTTATACTTCCTGTTTCCGGCAAGCCATCTCCAACCAGCTTGGTCCGGTTATCGAGCCAACTGGAGAAAACACCGATTTTCTTTTCCGGATACTGCGCTTTCAGGTGCCTGAATATGGTCCAGTAGTGGTAGTTGGGAGCCTTGATGGCGTTGCCCCAGACATTGTGCTTGTTCACCCAGGTGCCGGTCAGCATGCTGTTATACCCAACCGCCGAGATGGTGGGCGTCTGAGAGTAACCGTCTTTTTCACCACCGACGTAGGCCCGGGCATAACCGCCCACGGCAGCAATCCGGTCCATGTTCGGGGTCGGGTGCTTCTCCAGCACATCGGCCGCAATGCCATCCACCATAATGAACAGTGCTTTCTTCTTCCCTGCCTGGGCCCATGCCGATTCTACAGAGAACAGGCACAGCAGCAAAAGCAGGCTTTTTACTATCTTATTGGTTGAGCTCATATTTAATTCTTGCTATACGTGAATTTCTGTTATTCCTGGCGCAGCAACCACATCGTGGCGTTGATGTCATCTCCCTCCGGATATTGCCTGTCGATGGCTGCCTCCACGTGCGCTCTGTTCAGCTGAAACTCATTCTCGGGGTACATCCAGCGTTTTGGGATTCTTTTTTCGTTCAGCATACCGCTGCCGCTCACATCAAAGGCAGGGAGACCAGTGCGGCGCTGCTCATAAAAAGGCTGCCAGCCCGAGTTCATAAAAAAGGAGATATACTTTTGGGTCAGAATAGCGGCCAGCGGATCGGCTGCCTGCAACTGCGCCTCCGGCTTTGCCAGGTAATCGTTTATGCTGCTTTGGGGAATACCGTAAAACTGCATGCTCGCCTCGATGCCCTTTTTGTAGTAATCTTCTGCATTGCCGCTGATCCACCCCCTGATGGCTGCTTCGGCCAGTATAAACTGCACCTCCGCATAGCCTATCGCCAAAGCCGGCTCATTGACGGGGTTGTTGTAGTACCGGGCATTGATTTTAGAAGCTGCGCCGCCCACAACTTTCGCTTTATTCTGGTCCAGGGCATCGCTCCCCCTTACACCACCATATGCCGAGAGGTCTTCTGCCGGGCGCGTGGACATGTTGGGTGCCAGGGCGGCCAGCCTGGGTAAACGCGGGTCTTCGAGCTCCTGCAGCAAGGCGACAAAGGTTTCTTCCATATAGTAGGCAGTCTGTAAGCTATTGTTGTTGTAATGCGGGTAGCGGTTACTCTCCAGGTCGTAGTATGGCAGGGCAGCGTTGTCATTGTTTGAGCCAAATATCGGATACTGCGCCGGATTATCCACTATCTCCCGGAAGCGTTGCTTTACCTGGAGCTTGGGATTGTTCTCTTTCAGCGAAAGGTTCATGAGCACGCGCAGCGAAAAGGAGTTGACCAGCTTTTGCCATTTCTTCAGGTCTCCCTTGTAGAGCACATCGCCGGCGATCGGCTCTTGTGTGCTTGCCAGGATCGCGTTGGCGGCTTTCAGGTCTTCTAACACACCCAGGTAAATGTCTTCCTGCCTGTCATAGGCCGGGGAGAAATTGCCCTCACCCCCCTTGAGTGCTTCGGAGTAGGGAACATCGCCAAAAGTTTGCGTTAGGCCAATGATAAAGTATGATTTGAAGAACTTGGCCATGGCCGCATACACCGGCTTATTCAGACGCGCGGCTTCCTCTTCAAGCCGTACCACCTGCCTTAAATTGTTGTAGTTGCCATACCCCGACCGCTGCCAGCCATAGTACTGCTCCAGGGAAACCCCGTCTGTGTTGACAAGGTACCGCGAGGCCAGCGCAGCAGACAAGGGTACATTGTTAAAGGCGCTGATCTCAATGTTGGTGAGCAGCAGGTCAGGTGTTGCCTGCGTCGTGCGGTTGGGGTCCAGTTGCAGCTCCTCGAAATCCTGGCAGGCAGAAAAGCATGTTGCAAGGAGCGTAAATAAGAGTATTCGTATATTTTTCATTTCTGTTCGGGTTAGAATTTAAGGTCGACGTTGATGCCCATGCTCCGGGTGGCTGGGGTCTGCAGGTTATCTGCCCCGGTGTCCGGGTCTACGTTCGGCAGCTTCGACCACAGCAGCAGGTTGCGCCCCACAAGCGATACAGAGGCTGCCTGCAAAGGCGTCTTTTGGAGCAGGCTGGCCGGAAGCTGGTAGGTCAGCGTTACTTCGCGCAGCTTCAGGAAGGTCTCATCGTAGTAGTGGTAGTTATGGTTGTGCCCGTTGCTGGTGTTGATCATGTAGTTGATGTAGCTCACGGCTTTGGTGTTGGGAGCAAATTGGCGTGTATCTTCTACCACACGGCCCTGTCCGTCATACCTCACTTCGCCGCCTGTTACGATTACCCCTTCGCCTACAAAGGTGGCCTCCCCGTTGTTTGCCTCATCCCGGAAGTGGTTTACCGTGCCTGGGTGCGAGCCTCCCCACCACATTTTCTGGTTGGTGGTCGAGTAGATTTTTCCGCCCAGGCGCCCGTCGAAGAGAAACTTCAGGCTCACGTTTTTGTAAGAGACTGCGTTTTCAACGCCGTACGTCCAGTCCGGCTCGTCATAGCCCACGAAGCGGGAGAACGGATCTGATTTCGGGTAACCGTTGCTGTTGTAGATGATGCTGCCGTCCGGCGACTTCTCGTACACCCAGGCAAATATTTTGTCTGTGCGGTCACCTACCTTGAGGCGGTTCAGTTCCTCGGCCCCCCCGAAAATCTCCTTCAGGTAACGGCGGTACTGGCTGGCGTTGGCGGTGATGTCCCATCTCAGCCCGTTGCGTTGCACCGGTGTGGCCCGCGCAATCAGTTCCACGCCTTTTCGCTGGTATACGTTGCCGTTCTCCAGCCTGTAGGCGAAGCCGCTGGTCAAGGAAACAGGTATGTTGGTGATGTTATTATAGTCGCGTGACTGGTAATAGGTAAGATCAAAACCCAGCCTGTTCCGCATCAGGTTCAACTCGATACCGGCCTCCCAGGTATCGGATGTTTCGGGCTTCAGGTCCGGGTTCAGGTTGCTGCTGCCATAGTATAGGGAAGGTGCGCCGTTCCATTTAACACCGTTTTCATAAGCGGCGATGTGGCTGTACGGGTAGACCCCCATGCGGCCTTCAGAGACACGCGACCAGGAACTGCGCAACTTCAGATAGGAGATAACGGAAGGCATGGTCACCAGGTCCGATACAACCAGAGAGCCCGCCACAGAGGGGTAGAAGAAGGAGTTGTTGCTGACCGGCAGGGTGGATACCCAGTCATTTCGCCCGGTAACGCTCAGGTAAAATGCGCCGAAGGCCTCCAGGTCCACCACTCCGTAAACGCTGTTTTTCTTTTGATTCTCTATGGAGTTGGAGCCCTGAACCGGATTGGCAGAGTTGCCAATGTTATAAAAACCAGGGATGGTCAGCCCATCGGTAGCCAGGTGGTTGCTTTTGAGATCCTGGTAATTATTTGAGCCTCCTGCCTGCACTTTGAGCGCGAAGTCCTTGCCCAGGTCACGCTCGTACTGCACAATCAGGTCCGAAACGATGTCGAAGTAGTGCTGGTTGCTCACATCATAATTGCCCCTGGACTTGTTGCTGTAGCCAACGTAACTTTTCGGCTCTTTTGTACTTCTGGTCAGCCCGTAGAGGTTAACGCCTGTCCGGTAGATGGCGCTGAAAGAGGGGCTCAGCTCATAGTCGAAAGTAACTGACCCGAAGGTGTTGTCTTTGTAATACCCCCGCTGGAATTCGTAGGCCTGGAAGTAGGGGTTGTTGTACCACGACTGGTTGTAATGCCGTTGCTGTTCTCCCTCTCTGCCTTCGGCCCAGTAGTTCCGGAGGTCCCGCACGTCTACATCGGCGCCTGTCCAGAGCACGAGGTTGTAAAGGTAATTGGTAGGGCCATACCCGGTTTCGGGGAAGTTATCCGTGTACTGCCTGTTATAGCTGAGGCGGGCATCGGCCTTTAACTTGGGGGACAGGCTGTAGTTGCCCGCCACGCTGAAGGAAGAGTTGTTCAGGCTGGTGTTCGGCACAATGCCCTTCTGGTAGATATGGGACGCCGCTGCCCGGAAGCTGCCTTTCTCCCCGCCGCTGGTGACGCTCAGGCTGTTGGTGGACATCAACCCGGTCTGAAAGAAGTTCTCCACGTTGTCTTTGCCGCGCGAAATCCAGGGCAGGGGCTGGCGCACGCCTGTCACAGGATCCACTGGGCTGTTGTACTGCGGTGTTTCCCAGAAGCCGCTTGGGGTGCCGGCGCTAGGCTGATCCAGTTTAGGGCCCCAAATCCAGCCCGCACCCTCAATTCCTCCGCCGGACCCGTCCACGTAAGCATACTTTCCGTTATTGCCACTGCCATAGGTGGTCTGTACTTCGGGAATGCGGATAAAGCTCGGCTGGAACATGGTGGAGGAGTTCAATTCCACACTCAGTTGCTGTTTCCCGCCACGCTTGGTCGTGATCATAATGGCGCCGTTACGACCGATAGAGCCATACAGGGCGGAGGCCGTAGAGCCTTTGAGCACGTTTATACTTTCAATATCGTCGGAGTTGATCTTCCAGATGTCGGCCGTCTGATCCGGCACCCCGTCTATCACCACAAGGGGCTTTCGGCCTCTCAGGCTGATGGCTGGATCCTGAAACAGATCGGTGGAGCTTTTGATGCTGAGTCCCGCCACCTTCCCGACCAGGTTGTTGATGGCATTTCCCTCACGGGCTTTTTGCTTCAGGTTCTCCGATGTTTTTCTCGTTCTCCGTGCCTTATAAGTGCGGCAAAACTATAGAGGCGATGTTACTCCAATGTTGAGCTAATATTAAGGAATCGCTATGAAAGGCAGTCTGTGTGCGGGCGGCGCGGATGGGTTTATAGTAGTTACTGCCGAAGTATAAGTATAAGTATAAGTATAAGTATAAGTATAAGTATAAGTATAAGTATAAGTATAAGTATAAGTATAAGTATAAGTATAAGTATAAGTA
>NZ_QBKI01000016.1 GCF_003054055.1 Pontibacter mucosus
CGCTCCACCATCTCCTCCAGCCCCGGCTCGTAGATGGGCAGGATGCCCTGGCGCAGGTTGTCTATCTTCTTTTGGTCGATGTCGATGCAGGTCACATCGATGCCCACCTCGGCAAAGCACGTGCCCGTCACCAGCCCCACGTACCCCGTACCAACTACTGCTATTCTCATAAGTTCGTTTGTTTTACTATTTCTGTTTGGAGCAAGTACCTCTAGCGAGAGAACTTTCCAAACAAACTTATGTATAAATGATTAAATATTCTCTTCTAATCCTTCGCAGTCGAGGGCTTCTCAACATCAATCAGCCCCTTCTTTTGGAGATGCTCCTGATACTCCTGGTAAAGTAATTCCCAAAAATGCTGCTGGTCATAACGCTCTACTATCATGCGACGAGCGTTCGCCTTTAGGTGCAAATATAATACATTGTCTATAAGCAGCCGTTCCATAGCCTCCAGCAGATTCTGCTCGTTCTTTGGCGGAATGATTAGCCCATTTTCTCCCTCCACGATAATCTCATTACAGCCATTTATGTCTGTAACAATACTCGGCAACTCAAAACAGCCCGCCTGCATTGGTACGTTAGGAAACCCTTCTCTGTAGGATGGAAAAGCAAGCGCATGGCTCAGTGCCAGGTATGGCCGCACCTCGTTCTGGTACCCGACTGACAGAATAGAAGCATTCTGCTCTATTTCCTGCAACGTTTCTGAGGGCAGTGGGTCCAGGTCTTGCTCCAGTGGCCCTACCAGTAATAACTTCACATGCCTATGGCGGGTTTGCAGCGCTTTGAAGGCAGAAACTAATTCGCGAACACCTTTATCCTTTACCAGCCGGCCAATAAATAAAAAGACAAAGTCATCAGGCTGTATACCTAACTCCTGCCTTAGCTGCTGTACCTGACTTTGCTCCAACGCCTCAGCACTGAAGAAGTGTGTGTTGATGCCATTACTACTTCCATTGCCAATTACCTTCACCTTTTGAGGACTGCAAAAGCCACTCTGAAGTATAAAATCTTTCAGTACTGTTGAGTTAGGATATACTTTGGTAGCACAGGCATACGTCAGTTTTTCCACAGCGTTTAAGATTTTGCGCGTTACACCGCTGGTTTCCATCAACGGCAAACCAGCTACTGTATGAAGACGCACTGGCACTCCCGCCAGCATACCACCTAACATGCCAATAATGCCTGCTTTGGGTGTGTGCGAATGGACAATCTCGGGCTTGTGTTTTTTGCAGAGCCTGTAAAACTGCCACAACGCTTTCAGATCCTGAACAGGCGTGATCTTGCGTGTCATGGGCACCAGCACATGCTCAGATTGCTGCTCCGCCACCACAGCCTTTGTCTCGGGGCCATCTGCTGAAATCATCAGTGGTTCAAAGCCTTTCAATCGCATATAAGGTAGCTGTCCGGTAATGAGCTTCTGTAAAGAAAGTGGGACTGTGGTGATTCTAAAAAGCTTTGGCATAATTACCCCTCCCCTGCCCTCCCCTAAAAACAGGGGAGGGTGGAGAAAATATGTTTTCACAAAGTTAGTAATAAAAGCAGCAGGTATATAACTCCCCTCCTTTGACAAGGAGGGGCAGGGGTGGTTAGATATTGTTAGTTTTAACATCTGTAACTTCAAAGTTTCCCTCCCGCACATACGCCTGAATCTCCTGCATAGTCATACTCACCATACCGTACTGTTTCTGTAACTGCTTAAAATGATGGATGATTACCCGAAGGTCTGCCATACTTTGCTCCGGATAATCCCCAAAATTATGCGGGTGCCACCAAAGGTGATAACACTCCTTTCGCTTGGCTGCTTCCGTCATTTCTTTTAAAATACGCTGTAGGCGAAGTTTGTCCAAAATAGGTTTGCTGCCGTTCACCGGCCTCAGAAATCTACTTGCTGGTATCGCCAGAGGCATTCCTTTTACGGGCTGCAGCGATGATAGCGGAAAGGAAGTTCTCTGACCCAGTGGCAAATAGCCATCGCCAGTACGGAAAATCTTGTTCAGAAGCTTATCTTCTACGGTGTCTTTCCAGAACCAATCTTTTGGGTTGGAGCGTGCGCTTGTTATCCCCTCCTCAAAGCACACCTTCAAATACTCCTGGTTAAATTGGTTGCGCGGAAACACCAATGAGACTGGAGCTGGGAGACTTTTAGCGATTGCTATTTGTTTGGCTGCTCTAAGATCCTCTCTAAACTGCTCCAACGTTTGCCCCTGTGCTTTACAATAGTAATGGCAGTAAGTATGCGTGGCCAACTCCTGGAAAGGAGTTTGGGGTATTTGCTTTACTAGTTCGGGAGCGAAGAAGTTAGCAGCAAGTGCGCTGTCCTGACCATATAGTTCCATCAAGCGATATGCAGATAGCTGCTTGTTTGTATATGCCGGTTGCTGTGTAGGGTTGTGCTCCTGCCACTCCTGCCAATTCTCTGCAAAAAGCATACCCACCGTAGCCCAGGTAACATGTACCTCCTCCTTCGCGAAAAGAGTTAGCAACTCTGGCACGATACGACGGGTATTGCTAAAGTAGTTCTGTTTTGTTTCCAGCGCTACTTTATCAAAAACGCCCCAATAAAGCTCAAAATCCAGGGAAATGGTGAAGACAGGTTTATTCTGCATTAGACTAAGCGTAAGCGTTTACGTGGCACATTAGTAATTGCTTCTCCTTCTTTTGTAATACCCATTTTCTTCAGCTGCTTATATTCCATAAAGGCCATAATTACAAAAAAGAAAAAATACATTACCATGCTCTTCTGCCGCATTGCAATACCTAAGTTAGACATCACAAAAGAAAGCGCTACAGACGAAGAGATAAAAATTACTAAGCTCATTTTTACTAATGAGGAAGAACTTTTTAAGAAGGGAATAAAATCTTTATCTACAATCTTTAATGCTAAAAGCAAATAGATTAGATTTTCAAAAGACACAAATACTCCTAATGCACCTGGAGCATCTACAAATAAAGGTCTAAACCAGAAGGTAAAGAGTTTGAGAGGGAGAGGGTAATTATTTATATCAACTCCTGAGCCAGCACTACTTAGGCCTTCAGCTCTTTTGGTAGCAAATCTATCAAAACTTCCTGTCAAATCATCTTCGTTCAAATTAGCAACAGCTAATATTTGATCAGACAACATTAAAACAGCAGCAGTAAATGCAGCATAAACAAGAAGTTTACGATATAGAGGTACCTTTTCTCTACCTGTAAAATATCCAATAATAGCTCCAATCCCTAAAAACATAAACATATGAGGGCGGATCATGAACACAATAGTAGAGCCTAATAACATTGCAAACAACCGTTTCATAGGAAACTGCATTGAGTAAGCAAAAAGACTTATACCAAGAAATATAAGGGAACCTTTACCCAATGATGAGGTCCAAAAGTGCATATTAGGTAGGAAGAGTAAAATCAAAAGCAAATCATACCCCCATACTTGCAGTTTTAGCTTGATATTTTCTCGAAAAAAAATATAAAAATGAACAAAACCTATATAGCCAAACCATGCGAATATAAGCATTGCCATTTCATAATTAAAACTTAAAGTATTTGTAAAAGGATAGGCAACAAATCGAATAAAGTTTGTACCGGTAGTCAATAAGTAAAACCAATTGCCATCCCAATACCCAGATGCCGACCTCTCAAAATAGTTGATAGAATCTGATCTATTAAATAGTGTATAAGTATAATATACTCCCCAAAAAAGGATATGATAAAAGTAGAGCCTATTCATCAGGGAAATAGAGAAGAAGGAAAACTTCTTCCTATAGCTCTTAAGAATAGCTTGGTTGATTACGAAGAGCAAAAAAAATAATATTATCGCACCGATCATTCCTGTCTAAAACAATTCCATATCTCCTAACGAATAACCCCAGTTATTCTGTCTGCTAAGTTCATCAAATACTTCAGCCTGCAAATTCACATTACGCAGTGTAATGATCGGGCCTTTGTCTATGACAGGTAGCAGGCCCATGCCAGGGTAAACACCACTTGTCAGTTCAAAGTGCCTTCCCGAAGCAGAAGTCAGGAAACAGGAATTGCTAATCTCCTTAAATGAATCTGCCAACGCGCTTTTACCTTTGCTATCAAAAGCCTTCTCATCTATGAGCAGGTCCACCACCCGCATCTCCTGTCCAAAGCTGTGAGGCTTGATACGGTAGAAAAGTACATAGGACTTATAATCAGATAGGAAGTAATAATCAAACAGCGGGTTATTCTGGTAGCGCCATTGAACGTAAACAGAGCTCAGATGAGTCAGTACTTTTCCGTCTCCCGCAACTGGGTTGGTAAGCTGTGGCAGGAGACCTGCCAGCTTTTGCCAGTCCTTTGTGGGAGCTTCGGGCACTATATGTCGCTTATAAGCAAAAGGGTTTACCTTCAGCTTCAATGCCATCTGCCCCATTTCGATCCACCCCATTTTCAGGTAACCAGGCTTGCTGCTTTCGTTGGGAGTATTATAAACTAAGTCTATTCCACTTTCTTTTGCGTCCGCCAGCCCTTTCAATGTTAATTTCTTAAAAATCCCTTTCCCCTGAAAATTTGGGTGCGTGGCCGTATCTACAGCTCGGATTGCCTGCAGTACTTGCCCTTTATACACCCACTGCCATCTCAGAAAAGCCCTTACCCCAACTACCTGCCCGTCTGTTTCCGCCACCAGCACCGGTGAGGCCCCATGTGGGTTCTCCACATGCTTCCAATTCCACAAGCGCTCTGACTTCTGGATTAGCCCTTCTCCCAAGGAAGACTTCAATAGTTCTACAATCGCTGGTATGTCCGCTTCTGTTCCTTTTCTTATTTGCATGGTGCATGCTCTTTATCCACCTACCCTTAGCCTCTCTCCTCCTTTAAATACAAATATAGCTCTTCCAGCTGCTTTGTCATTTTATCTATGCTGAAATCAGCTTGTACACGCGCGCGAGCACCTGCTGCGAGGGTTGCACGCAGCTCCTTGTTTTGCAGAAGCTGCACGCCGTAATCAGCCAGCTTCATATAGTCATCTGCTTCGCAGAGCAAGCCGCTTTTACCATCTTCGACCACTTCTCCTACACCGCCTGCTTTGGTGCTGATCACGGCGCACCCACAGCTCATGGCTTCAAGTAAGGCTATGGGAAGTCCTTCAAATATAGAGGACATCATGTAGATGTTTATAGCGCTGAAGTATGGCTTTACATCGGTTTTTAGGCCAGGCATGTGCAGGCGTTCTTCAATACCTAGTGCCTTTCTCTTAGCTAATAGCTCTTCCTTCAGCGGGCCGTCCCCAACTATAATGAAATGCGCCTCGGGCACTCTTTTCAGAATATCCGCTGTGATCTCCATCCATACATCTAGACGCTTCTGGAAGCGGAAAACAGAGACGGTACCGATAACAAGTGCATTTGCTGATATGCCTAGGTCCTGTCGAATCTGCTGGCCGGCCTGCTCGTCTCGCACAAAGTGCGCTGTATTCACGCCATTCAAAATGTTAAGCAAATAGGGTTTCTGTACTTTCTTGTTTAAGTTGTCTTGCTGCACAACTGGCAAAAAGAGTTCCTCAAAATTGGTTCCGGCATTTTTACGAATAGATTGCTGTACGTCATCCGATACAGCTACAGCAGCGTCCTGCCAACTAAAGCTAAGTTTGTTCAGCCAGTACGTTATCTTATTGTATCGTTCCCACTTGTTATGTTCTGTATAAACAACTGGCACTCCTGTATTCTTACCTACCAGTCTAGCAATTACACCGGCCCAAGGCAAATGACTGTGGATTACGTCGATCTGATGCTCCTGCACGTAGCGACTGATTTCTCTTACTCTCAGAAACATCTGCAGATTGCTCTTTGCCTTAAAGCAAACCACTTGTGAACCTAATACTTCTATCGCAGGCACCATTTGGTTTTTCCAAGGAAGAAAATAAGCAAAATGAAAATCAAATTGCTCCCGGTCATGCACCTTAAGCGTTTCTGGTAGGAGCATTTCGGCTCCGCCTCTGCCTAAAGATTTGATCAGGTGAAGAATTTTAATTTTATGGTTTGACACGTACAGCTCTACTTTCTATAATTATGATAAGCAATACCAGGATACAAAGGTATAGGTGCAATTTAAGACAAACTATGTCGCTCAATAATCTTCCTATAGGCTTCCTTAAATCTTACCGCTATTTGTGAATTCATGTATTCTTTAGTAACAAGATAAAATGCATTATAAATCTTTTGATTGACTATCTCCCCCCCGTTTAAAACTTCATGTACAGCTTTAATAAAACCTGATTTGTCATCTTTTTGAATTAGCCAACCTGTTTCACTATTCACTACTTCACTAATTCCTCCTACATTATTCGCAATAACAGGTGTCTTGCAATACATCGCCTCTAATATTACAGCAGGTAAACCTTCAATTAAACTTGGCATAAGGAAAGCTTCGGCATGTTGCAAAACTTGCAGCACATCATTTCGATAACCAGCAAATAGAATTCGACCTTTACTAGATAATCCTGAAACCTTACTTTCCAATTCTGTTCGTAAACGGCCATCTCCAATTACCATCAGAAAAACAGTTGGATCATTTTTAGCTACAGCATCAAAAATATCAATGAGGGTTTCATGATTTTTCTCAGGTACTAAGCTGCCAATATTGACAAGGACCCTGTAGTTACTAAAAATACTCATAAGATCACTAGGTGGCTCAGATGCGGTATTCTGTTCCTCAACCCCTATTGGTATTGTTGTAATTCTTGAAACTGGAAATTTGAATGTTTTTATAAAGTCCTTTTCACAAAGTTGACTTACTGATACAACTGCTTCTACTTGATTCACAAAGAAGCGATTTAAAAGGTACTTAGGTTTAGTGTCTATAAAATCACCCATTTTATTGGCATTCCTGAAAACTACAGGTGTATCCCATTTGTAAAACAGCTTACTTAAAATGGCAAACTTCAAAGTATCACCTGCATTTGCCTGTATTAGATCTGGCTGCTCACGTTTTACTAATTCAGCGAACGTTTTCCAAGCTTTAAAATCCCAAAGTCTCTTATTTAAGGGTCTTTTTAAATGACTGATCTTTCCTGTGAAGGGAAGTTCGGAAGTACCCTCAAACACTGAAATCAGGTGAACGGTTACACCTGATTCTTCTAAATGATTTGAAAGTTGTGATGCAAATATTTCGGCACCTCTAAGTTGAGGCTTCTGTAATAGCTGTAGAACCTTCATCTATTTTGTTTCTTCAATAATCTAGAATATAGATGCTCGTGCTGTTCTGCAACTACATCAATATTAAACTTCTTTATAGCTACATTGTGCGCTTTTAATCCCATTTTAGTTGCTTCATTATAGTTATTGTAAACCCAAAGCATCTGCTTAGCTAGATCAGTAGAATCAAACAAATTAAATAGTTTTGCTAATTCACCATTGCCGACCTGCTCCTCAATTACAGGGATCTTAGTAGCAACAATTGGTTTTGCAGCAAACATTGCTTCTACTAATGCCCCTCCTTGCCCTTCGTAGTGCGAAGGGAACACAAAACAATGCGCTTTTTGCAATAGTGATGGTACATCCTCCCTCGTACCCAAAAATTCAAAATGTTTAACTAAAGCAAGTTCTTTGACTTTGTGCGTGAACAAAGATTTATCAGGACCATCACCGGCTACCAATACCTTAAAATTCATATTACCTTTTTGTTTTAGAATATTTGCAGCGTTAATTAGCTCTAAATAACCTTTACGTTTAAGTAATCTAGCTACAGCAAGAAAAATAAAAGGTTCATCTGTGATTTCAGGATGCTTTATAGAGAAATTATTTGTAATTCTTCCGCGATAGATAACAGTGATTTTATTAGGATTAATATGAAGAGCTTTTGCATTTGTAACAGCAATACTATTTGTGATTGAAGTAAAGTGCGAAGCACTTCTTGCCGTTAGCCTATCTATTAACTTGTATATGTTTAGCTTAAAATTTTCATTTGATGTCTGTTGTTGATATCTTTCGACTGCATAAGAATCATTTACAAATGATCCAATGTGAAGGTTTTTTGTCTTGTAGAAAGCAACCCTTGTCAGTAATTCCGCTTTAAATAAGTTTGCATGAATTAATGCAGGTTCGAGCTCATTAACAACAGACCTGATTTTACTTATCCCTTTGAGTAGCCAAAATCTACCGGTTAAGTCTAACTCTATTACTTCTATCCCTTTTGAGATACATATAGTTTTTAAATCAGCATTTTTTGAAAATAGAGTGCATATTACAGGCCGGTAGTTTTTTAACCTAGAGGCTATCTCTATAATACTTTTTTCAGCACCACCTACTTGAAGTGTATCTATAATAAATAAGATAGTTTGCATTATAGAGATGTAGCTCTTTTGAGAAATTTAAAAGTTGCTTTTGCAAGGAATGATTTTCTTTCAGTAGCCATGTGCATATAGATCTGCCATAAAGCAACTTTAAAATCCTTATGGATGATATTCTGTGCTAATAAGTTTAATGCTCTTTCATTATAGCCATACACATAGCTTTGCACTGCCATTTTTAATACGAAAGTATCATGTACTTTAGCTTCTTTTAATAAAAGGTGTCTATACTTTTCGTACTGTCGGCCAAAAGCTAGAACAGCTCTTTCAGGATTATATACTCTTTCACCTGAGTGATGATGCACCTTCACTAATGGCTTAGAAACTACATCAAAGTTAGTATACTGGCAAACTTGAGTAAGAAAATCCCAATCCTGACCAGCAGGCATGTTAGGATCGAATTGAATGCTGTGATCTTTTATCACAGATCTTTTAATCATCAAGAAAGGGGTACCAGCTCCAATTCTATTTTTAAGCAATAAGTCTTGTAATATATTGCCCTTTAAATTTGGTACCCACTCGTTGTATTTAATGCCATCTCTGAAATCTATTCTTCCACAACTTACAACACCTAAATTTTCGACACCGCTAGATTTAAAACAATTGACCTGAAGAGTTACCTTGTCAGCCATATACTCATCATCAGAATCTAAAAAAGTTATATAATCACCATTAGATTCTGTTATTCCTTTATTTCTTGCTACACAGGCACCTTGATTTCTTTCAAGCTTGTAATATTTTATTCGAGCATCTTTGCTAATAAAGTCTTCCACTACTTGCTGCGTATTATCATTCGAAGCGTCATCAACAATTAGTAATTCCCAGTTACTATAGGTTTGATTTAACACACTCTCAACAGCTCTAGTTAACATGCTTTCCCTGTTGTGAGTTGGCATAACAATAGAAACTAGTTCTTCCATAAAATTACATATTATAGTTCAGTTGGAGTTTTAATATGAGGCGCTTTCATTAGTGGAGTGAATACTTTCCAAGATGTCTAATATCCTTTGCTTATCAACATCTTTTGAAAACTTCGTTCTTACTGTTGCGATAGCATTTCTAGACATTTGATTGTATAAATTTACATTGTTTTCTAATTCAAGGAATTTTAATGATTGTGTGAATATGTCATTTTGAGGAGTCAGATAGCCATTATATCCGCTCGAAATAATATCTGCAACTCCACCTGAAGAACAAGTAATAACTGGCAAACCATAGGAAAGCCCCTCTATTAAGCTAATACCTAATGCTTCTTCCTGATTTGTTTGTGGGTCCTTTCGTTGGTGAGCTACAATTACATCATGCTCCTTTAGGCGTTCTAAAACTTCAGCATGTGGCTTTGACCCTAACATGAAAATTTGGTCACTATAATTTGATTCAGACACTACTCGCCTACACTCCTTTTCTAAAGCACCGCTTCCAATTACAGTTAGAGTTCCTTTGAATCCTTTCTCTTTAGCAAGTATAAATGCTTTGATTGTCTCGACAGGGCCTTTACAGGCTATTAATCTTCCGACAAAGAGCAATCTTAAACCTCCGCTTTTTCTTTCCTCTTTGATTATCTCTTTTGACTCAAGCCCAAAATACTTGATATAAATTCTCTTTGGGTCAATTCCCGCTTTTTCGAGCTGCGACTTAGTAAAACTAGAATTAGCTATAAAATATACATAATCTTTTATTGAGTCCAGTTTCTCAAAAAAATCTTTATCATACTGCTTTTCTCCAGATTTCGGATCAACGTAATCCCAAATGATATCCCTTCCATGACAGAAAATTAAAAAAGGAATATCTTGGGTTTTGATGAATCGGTGAAATCTTAGTGCAAAATCTAAGAAATTACAAGATATAAAATTGATTTTGTGTTTATTTACGATTTGTTGAAGCTTCAGAGGATAAGTAATAGATTCGTTAAAGTTTGGGGAAAATCTGCGAATTACTCGGTTCCAAAAACTATTCAGATTATAGATATTATTCTGTTCCTTCACATTATTGAATGCATATGCATCAATAATGTTTTTCATTGTAGATAGTTGAATATTTTGCCACCCAATATTTGTAAGTGATTGATAGGGAGAAATAAATAGTCCCCTGTAAGGCTTTAAAGATTCTGCACCATATGTATGCATGGGAGTTTTGCTATTATTCTTCATAGCTTAAAGTGGGATGTATATCAATCTTTATCAATGAGGCGGCTAAATGAGAGCTAGAATTTAAATCTTTTAAAATGATAAATTGATAAAGCCATAGTCATTGCATATTTCATAATAATATTGGTATGCTTTGCACGTACATATTCTATGATGATATTGAAAAAGGGTCTCGCCTCCACTCTTTCATAGTTCTTAAAAGTCGAGTAATTTTTAAGGGCAAAAAGGTTTGCAGAACTTCTATTACGATTAGCAATTCTGTTATCATTGTGTACTCTTCGATAGGCTATTGGTTTATCTATTATACCTGCCACAATGTTTCCAAAATGAGCTACTCTGTACCATAGATGTGTATCTTGATGTAACTTTAAGTCCGTATCGAATAAGCCTGTTTTATTTAATAGACTTTTTCTTAAAGTGATAGCATTAGTGGTAAATGCACCTTTATTTGTCGCGAGATTGTATAGTAAATTGTTATTAACATATTTAATGTTAATAGTCGTTAGATCTTTAGTAAATATATTTTTATCATGATAGAAATATCCAGTCGCACCATAAACTCCATCAACATTTTTATTTGTAGCTAAAACCTCAGATTCGACTGTAAATCTATTTGGAAGGTACCAATCATCAGCATCTAGAAAAGCAATAAACTCAAAGCGAGATTTTTCAATACCTAAATTTCTGCTTGCTCCAGCCCCTTTGTTCTCTTCATTTGGATGTCTATAGAGTTTTACCTTGTCATATTCCCTCACCAACTGATAACATATTTCTAAGGCATTATCAGGTGATTTATCTTCGACAAGAATAACTTCTCCCACTTCTTCAAGATGAACAGCAGACTCTACAGCATTTCTAAGAAACTTTTCTGCGTTATAGACAGGAATTATAACTGATACTTTAAATAAATTCATTTATATTGAATGCTGATGTGCTTCTTTAGCTTCTCCCACATTAATTTTGAGCGTTCCTTTTGCTTCTGTATAGTATCTGCCTGCTCATTTCGAAAAGCAGCTTTGCCTTTAGATAAAAATATAGAAATTAGATTCTTTACATTACCAAAATCATAGTTACGAATATCAATCAAGGCATCTTCCTGGTCATATTCTTTCATCAATATTTGGTATTTATGAGACCAAGATGTCGTAATAGCTGGTACGCCTTGAGATAAAGCACTCACTAGTCCATGAAATCTAGAAACGATAATCAAATCAGCTGATTTGATTCGATTCTTAATCTTAATTGGATCAAACTCCTCCACAATCGGGTCGTTCAGGGCTAATGATCTATTAAGCTCTTTAGCAATCTCTTTATCTCTTTCCCCTTCGTGTATCAAATAATAAACTTTTTTATCCTGATTTTTTAAGAAAATTCTCACTTTGATTAGAAAGCTCATATAGGCCTCTTTATCTTGGGTAAACATCTTATAATTCGGGATAAGGCATATCTCTCCTTCAGGATAATTCTGTTCTGGACCAGCATCAACTAAATTTGTAAAGTCCGGAGCGAGTATAAATTTTTGCTGTAGCCCATAAGCATTAATCATATATTCCATGGACTGCTCGTCTCTTACAAATACAAGATCAGACTTATCCAACACCTTGTTGAAAGAGCGCCTTACCTTATCATCATCGAAAGGTCCGAGAGCCTGAGGTAGCAAGATACTTTTTGCGTTTCTGGAAGTTTTTCCAGCCAGTACATTCTGAAATCTCCTCAACGGTTTGTTTGCTCCCCAAAAATCACCATATGCAAATCCAGAACCATCTAATATTACATCCACCTCTTCATCTAAAATTATATTAAATGATCTGCGGACAGTCTTAGGTAAGTGTTTTATTAATTTAAACACTACAGCTTTCTTACCTAAATTAGGTGGTAAATAGAAAAGCCCTAACTCTTTAGCTTTCCTGTATCCAACTCCTCCAGAATCCCAGGATATGGCAAGTGTTATGTTGTGCTGATTAAACTGCTGTTTTACTGCTTCTAGCATTAGGTGTGCTCCTTTGTTCTCGACACCCATTCCCTTTAGCTCTATAATCATTTTATAGAAATTTTCTAATTTGGTTTAAATCTCTTTTTTCTGAAAACGCTACCATTCCTTCGGGATCAGGAAATCCTACTCCTATACACATAATTGGCCTTTGATGTGGTCCTAACTTCAAAAATTTCTCCATCTTTTGCTCCCTACTTTCTATATCGGGCCAATTTATAGAAACAGAGCCCAAGCCCAGTGTTTCTAGAGCTAACATCAAAGACATATTTGCTAATGAAGCATCGATATATATAAGATGTCTATCTCTCTCATCAAAATAACTATCCAAATTTCCTACAACAACAATAAAAGTTTGAATACTATGTGCATAACCAGTGGTTCCCATAGGCAGTTTTACTGCTTCTTTAACCAATTCTGGATTATCAATAATATAGTATTCGAAAGGCTGTCTATTACAAGCTGAAGGAGCCTGCGAAGCTACTAAAATCGCTTTATCAATTAACTCACGAGGTACTGGTCTAGTCAAGAACCATCTTACTGATCTACGGTATTTATTAAGCTTATAGAAGTCTTCATAGCTTATATTTGGTTTTAAGCTCTCGTTTCTATGATAAGGTATTTTAATAAATTCACACTGTAAATTAGCTAATTTACCATTTAAGCTTTGTTTAAATGAATCATATCGCTCTTTTTCTTTAATAACGACTTTATCTTCACCCGAAGTATTAAAATAGGAATCTAATACATCAGTAAACCAAGCTAATTGAGAAGGGCTATCAGTTTGTTTAGTTACAACTCCAATATAAGAGTCAACAGTTTCTCTGATATAATCTTTGGCAAAAACAGCACGTCTCGGTCGCATCAACAACCCTTTCTCAATTCTGTGGATGTTTCGTACAAGCAGAAAATAATTTGCCTTTTCTACTTGTGCTTCCCTCATATGTTTGACTTTACCCGCTAACACAGCCTTATTCTCCCTCCTGAATGCTGACGAGAAGAAGAAATAATAAACTGCTGACATCAAAGAACTCTTATAACAATACTTAGGAAGTTGGAGCTCTACAAAGCTTTTTTTGTGTGAATTATATTTATTAATTATACTTCTTATCATTTTTCTTATTACATTTTTTGGTTTCTAAAGGAGCGTACTTGGTGCAGTAATTCTTTGCCAATCATCAAGTAAACTATCAATGTATAAATCATTAAAGAAGCCGCCGCACTAACTGGCCAAAATATCTTTAATTTAAAGTACAATAAATAACCCACTCCTAATCCAAGAATAAGCCCAAAGCTACTTGGTTTAATGGCTATCAACAATCTTGAAAATGATATATTTAAAAGCTTCTTTAGGTAGTATTGTGCAATAAAAACACTCAGTACTTTATTAATCAAAATAGCCATTGCAGCACCCACTGTACCATATAGTTTTGTACCTAAAAAAATCAAAGGTACATAAAGCACTAAAGATTTGAAGAGCTGTAGTTTAAATTCTAATCCTGGTTTTCCCATTCCTCTTATCAAAGAAGTATTAGAACTTACCATCAAGTGAAAAACTACAGATACTGAAAGGATTTGAACAGGTATAATTGCATCTAACCATTTTTCACCAAAGAATCCAGAAATGATAGGTGATGCAAACAACATCATCACCATCATGATGGGATAGATAATAATTGCATTGTATTCAACTACTTTAAGATAATACAAAGTTAAAGATTTTACATCATCTTGCTTCTTGCCATAAATAGGATACATAACAGTATTCATAACAGACATTAATTGACCTCTAAATGTATCTGTTAGAGTAAATGCTAAAGTATAGACACCCAATGCCGAAGCAGAAAGAAGTTTCCCTATTATAAGATAGTCGAACTTACTGATTAAATTATTGAAGACTTGTGTGCCCATAGTATTAACGCCAAACCCAAAAATCTCTGTAAATGCCTCTTTTTGCCAGATCAATTTAGGTTTCCATCTTGTAGCCTTGAAATACATAGGCATCGCTACTACAAACGTAGCAACAGAATTGAAAACCAACGCCCAAACCCCAAAACCCGAAAAAGCTAGTATTAATGATAGTATTCCAGAGAAAATGCTACTAAAGTTACTTATATAAGTAAGCCTTCTAAAATCAAGTTGTTTAGTGAGTTGGGCTCTATGCACTAGATTGATTGGACTTGCTAACACACCTAGGCTAAGTACTGGAATAATTTGCTCCATAACAGGCTCTTTATAGAATTCAGCTGCCAATGGAGCTACAATCAAAGCGATTAAAATGTATAATGCTATTGACCAAGTAATACCCGTCCAAAAGGAAGTATGATAATGCTCTTCTCTTAAATCTTCTTCTTTGCGTTGTACTAAAGCAGCGCCAAATCCCAAATCATTAAAAACCTGAACAAAACTCGTAAAAACAGCTGCCATTCCTACTAATCCAAATTGCTCAGGAAATAGGATCTTAGCTAAAACAAGCTTAATAACAAAAGAGAAAGACCGGTTAACTATTAATTGAACTGTGTTCCAGATAATACCAGTTATAACCTTACCTTTTAAGGTTTTTGTATTCATGTAAATTTTATATAATTAGGCGAGAGCAAATAATCAATTTATTTGAATCCTGTTTATACCTCCTCTAAATTGTACTGCTTACACCTCCAGCTAAAATATGGCACCTTCATATGCAATTATGAACTCAGTCTTTACTTAATTGCATTTTTTATATTTTAAGGTATAAATACTACAACCTTGCATCAGTCAACGCCTTTGGCAGCACTCCCTTCACATCATAAATTACTGCATTCGGCTTGCTTAGCTTACTCAAATCAAGCTGCTCGAACACCTTATGCGATACTGCTAGGATAACGGCATCATATGCAATAGAATTGTCTAGACTTGTTACAGAGTCCCAGCTATACTCATGCTTCACTTCTGCGGGCTCAGCCCAGGGATCATAGATCGTGATATTAGTTTGAAAATCCTTTAATGTGTGCAGGATATCTACCACCTTCGTATTGCGCACGTCTGGACAGTTCTCCTTGAAAGTAATACCTAACACTAGGATATTGGCTCCTTTCACAGGTATGTCTTTCTTTACCATCAGCTTTATCACCTCATGCGCCACATACTCCCCCATGCCGTCGTTCAAGCGACGGCCAGCTAAAATAATCTCAGGATGGTAGCCTACTTCCTGCGCTTTCTGTGCCAAGTAATACGGGTCTACCCCAATACAGTGCCCTCCCACCAGGCCCGGCTTAAATCCCAAGAAGTTCCACTTTGTACCAGCGGCCTGCAAAACATCATTAGTGTCAATATTAAGGCGGTTGAAGATTTTGGCTAATTCGTTTACAAAAGCAATGTTTATATCGCGCTGGGCATTCTCTATTACTTTTGCGGCCTCTGCTACTTTAATTGAGGTGGCTTTATGGGTACCGGCTGTGATTACCGTATTGTAAAGTGCATCTACTTTATCTGCAACCTCTGGTGTAGAGCCTGATGTTATTTTTAAAATTTTGGCAACAGTGTGTTCCTTATCGCCCGGATTAATTCGTTCCGGAGAGTAGCCTACAAAAAAGTCTGCGTTAAACTTCAGGCCTGACACCTCCTCCAGTACTGGCACACATTCCTCCTCTGTTACACCCGGATAAACGGTTGACTCGTAAACTACTATATCATCCTTCTTCAACACCTTCCCTACTGTCTCGCTGGCTTTGTAAAGTGGTGTAAGGTCTGGGCGATTGTGCCTATCAACAGGGGTAGGCACCGTAATAATAAAATAGTTACACTGCTGAATATCTTCTAGCTTGTTTGTGCAGAATAGACCTTTCTCAATTGTGCAGTCTTGTGTAATTACCTCCGCCAATAATTCATTTGAGACCTCTAAAGTATGGTCGTGGGATTGGTTAAGCTCTTCTATTCTTTGCTGATTGATATCAAAACCAAGGGTCTTAAACTGCTTCGCAAACTCAACAGCCAAGGGCAGTCCTACATAACCTAATCCAATTATTGCTATTCTAGCGTTTCCTAAATCAGTTCTAGTTACTTTAGCCATTATTCCTTGTAAAGTTATATTAATAAGACAATCTCATTTCAACTGACTAATCCTACAAAAGGTATGAGTTCTTTATTCGGTATAGACAATACCTCCTTAGCATAATATGTGCTATGTAAATGACAAATTTACAGTTATCATTTGGGATATGCCTCCATTAGGTAAGATTAAAACACTTGAAATCGCTTTTTAATTAGATCTGCTTCAGAGTATGATGGTAAAAATAACTAAATGAGTTGATTAGTATATGAAGCAGGTCTAACTTTATAACATTGAGCCGGACAAAGTAAAAAATCTATTAATTAGATTGGAGTGTCCTTTTGATATTTCATAATTCGTGATACGAGACAACCAGGAATTAGCTTATAACCTAAATTCATAATAAGTATTAGAAGTCACCTCAAAAATACCTGAGCACGATTTTCATACAGGTCAGCCGAAGAAAGACCAGATAGTTCTCAGCTTTATACTCATGCCTGACCTGCGTTTTTCTAAAGTTATAGAGCTAGGCAAGGAAGCGCTACGCCTTCCATCTTTTGCGATAGCGCCAGAGCTTTCGGCCCCTCTAGTCTTTCCCTTGACTCTATTTTTTCGGTGCAAGGCGATAGTTTTACACCCTTTTGCCTGAGTTTCTCATCCAGCGGATCTAGGTCATAGGCCCTGTTGCCGATCAACCGCTGAGCATGGGCTCTTTGAAGCGTTCTTCCATCACCTGCTCTACCAGCCCTACTTCGTGCGGAGTTACGGAGCGAACTGAGAAAGAAAGCACAGGACCTGCAGCATTGAGTGACTACCATACGTTTTGTGCCTTTACCCGTATTTAATCTCTCCAACAACAGCGCCCCCACCATGCCTTGCTGTTGCCACTGCTGGAACCTTCTGTGACAGGTCTGATAAAGTGGAAACCGTGCCGGTAAGCCCTTTTAGTGGCACCGGTGCGTAAGATCCACAAACCCCCTTCCGGCACCTGTCGCTTGTCCGAAGCTGGCTTGCCGCGACTATCTGCCCGTTTCACAGCATCCGGTAGCAAATCCTTTAGCTTCTCATTGGTTAACTCTATGATAAGCTAAAAAGAGAATCCAAAGTCTAATTCCTATTTTCGGAATAGCTCCCATATACATTAAGAGAACTTATACAAGTCTATTTATCAATAAATTCAGTAAGTCAATACATAGGATCAAGAAGTTAGAAGGTGTGTTGCCTTGAGAGAAAGTCAGAATAGGACATTGAATAGTGGCACACCCTAATTTACAGGCTCATATATAATAAAGTATATGAGCCTGTAAATTAGGTAATCTAAAGTTGCTTATGTGCAATAGATTTAAAACCAGCATTAAAAAAACTTTGATAAATTTGGTTTTCCAGTATTTTCCCAACAGTTAAGTCAGCGCCTACTTTAGTTAAATGGTTGTTATCCCAGAGAAAAGGGGTGTCGCCAACATGCATAAAAGAGGCAGGATTAGATTCTAAAACAGAGGCATAATTACTTTTAAACTCCCTGTTTAGAATCTCATTGATTTGATAAATCTCTTTGTTTATGTAGCTGTTTCTGAGTTTTAAGTCATACTCGTGCTCTCTTGCTACTATTGTTGGGTAAGGAATAACATAAACATCTGTCTGACCGATTATAATTGTGCTTATGTTATGTTTCTCAAGATAAGAGATAGTCTCAGCCATGTATTTGATGAGCTTTTCAGTGGTAGTAACAGAACTCATCGCTTTTACCCAGTTCGCGCTTAGTATAACTCCATCTATATGGTCAGCATTGTTAGGGATAAAGTCTCTGTAGGCGTAATCCATGACTTCTTTAAACCTGCTATTGCCAAAGGGCTCAAGAGTAGGGAAGCCTCCACTTGATGCGATTAAATAGAGACGGCTATCATTACTTTCAAGGTGTTCTCTCAGGGATGCTGAAAGGTGGGCTGCATGGCTATCACCAATGAGTAGAAAATTTTTCTTATCCTTATCTAGGTTTAAACAGACATTCTGTTTGTAGTCTTTTATTCCGGTATGCTTTGATGTAAGGAAACATTCACCAGTACTCATTAAGCTATCTATCTCACTCTGGTGGCTTGAGCGATAGCTCGCAATTTCTAATGTCTTACGTTTAAACAACACGTGATTTGTGCTATAATAGCTAAGGGCTGTAGCACTAATAAAAAGAATGCACATGCCAGCAATAATCGGTGTAATACTATTGAATTTATAGGATTCAATGTAAGTATAAGAAACGTACCCTAAAACGAAAGATATAAGGGTGAGTAAAAAGCCTGATATCCAACCTGCTTCAACTCCAAAATAAAGCGCTATAACATAAATTGGCCAGTGCCATAAGTACAGAGAGTATGAAATCCGGCCAATAAACTGGACACTTTCATGCCTTATTATTCTAAAGTCACTATAGTTTGCTACTATCACTAAGAATGTTGCCAGAACAGGGATAATAGTATAAACTCCTGGCCAAACCATGGAAGGATCGAGAACTAACAGGGACACCAAAATTAACAGATATCCTACTATTGCTGTAACCTTCCTACTTATGTGGCTTTTAAGTACTCTTTCTGAAAATAAGGCAACCCCGCCTGCAAGCATTTCCCAAGATCTGGTAGGAAGTAGGTAGAAAGAGGAAGTTGGGTTGTAGTTTGAATAAATAATGGAAGCAATAAGTATCACCAGTGTAGAACCAGTGAAGAACACAACAAAGGTCTTTTGCTTTTTTAATAACCTTTTTAATATAATTAGAGCGATAGGGTATAGTAAGTAAAACTGCCACTCAACAGACAAAGACCAAGTGTGCAGAAGGATATTGGTGTCAGAAGAAGGGGCAAAGTAATCAGCACTTTGCCAGTACAATATGTTGGAATAAAACAGCAAGCTAGCTGCAGCGTTCCGTTGATTTAGTCTGTAATCTTCGGGTAGATAAACAAAGAAGCCTACTATTGTAAGCACAATAACAAGAAACAACAGTGCAGGGACAATTCTGTTTAACCTTTTTACAATGTAATCCTTATAGGAAAATTCATCCCTTCCTATCGATCCGAGAATTATTCTAGTCATCAAGTAGCCAGAGATGACGAAGAAAATATCTACACCTGTGAATCCACCTTCTAAATAGGGAACTTTGTAGTGGAAAAACAGCACTCCTAGTACAGCAATAGCTCTAAGGGCATTTATGTCATACCTAAAGCTATTCTTAGGCAGGCTTTCAATCGTCATATAATATATTTAATCGTTGAGTGGTCTTTGTAAATGGATGCTATAATAAAAGGAGAGGCTGCTGTATTTATAACTAACTAGCATCAGCAGAGACTAGCTGTTTAATATGTATAATGTCTGAAGCGACTCTCTTTGAGAGTGCTTTACCGGCCTCTCTGTATAGGTGATTTCCGTCTGTAGTCTGGTATGCCCCTGAAGCATCAATATAATTGAGGTAATGCACGCCATGGCTTTCGGCCAGAGCTTGCATCTTTGCGTCAAAATTAGGGGAGTACCTTCTCTCTAGTGCGGCAAACTCTGAAGAAGTCGGCAGCCTCACCAGGAACACCTCTCCGTGCTGTTTCAGGAAATCTATCATTTCACTCAACGACTGTAGCCGAATCGGAGACAATGATCCTTCCCTGGCATATGTCTCATAGTCATTGAGCTTCCTGGCTGTTCTATTCTTTACTATGGCTGAATCCACTTTGATGTTCACCTCCAGCCAGCCATTTTTATGGAGCCTCATTTCCTTTTTGCCGCTACTAAACGCATTGTACAGTGGTTCCTGGTAAAACCGAAGCATGTACTCAAAGTTTGGGTTGACGTTCTTGAGGTGAATCTTAGAAATAAAGGAGTCCTTCTCGCGGAAGTGTTCAGGGCCCTTCTCCTTCCGGGTAAGGGAAGATACCGCCCACGGATCTACAGAGACAAGGAACAAGCCGTTTGTTGCCTTCTCATCTACCTTCTCTTTGATAAAGTCAAGGTAGGCAGGTCCAAAAGGAGAATGTGAGAGCGTGAAGGCTAAGTTCTGCATCCTGGGCGCCAATTCTTCAAATTCCTGCGGCTGGACGCCCTGCGCCGCCCTGGAGGTGCCGATGATCAGAGAAGGTGATTTGCTGGTTGTCAGTCGTGTGTAGAAAGGGTCCACGTAACCGGATTCGAACTTCCACGCCAGTGGTACCATGACCGCCGCCGCCAGCCCTACCAGTAGGGTAATTTTAAGTACGAAGTTTTTCATTAGAACTGGAAGTATATGAATTCATTGGAGCTGAACACACCGAAGTAAATCAGTATTAGAAGACAAACGGAGTACAGCCCCCATCTGAGGACAGGGTTAAAGTCAGTAATATGTAGCCGGAGCTTGCGGTTGCGTTGCAGGTAATGCGCACCCTCCATCACGCCAATAAAGAGCAAGGCTAGAATAAACTCCTTTCTATCCAGCCATCTAAGGTGCTCAACACCGCCAAAGGCTAACTGCGTTACAAATTCTTTTGTGCTTCCCGCCAAGTTTTGGAACATGTGTGTGGTAATGTACCAAGCATCCGAAATTGTGTTAGCCCTGAAGAATACCCAAGCCAGACACACTAGCGCAAAGGTAGTGATCACCTGCAGCGCCTTGTAAAAGGTTCTGTTCCTGTTCAGGCCCAGCCGCTCGACTAATGCATCGCGCCTCTTAGCAGTGAGCAGACCGAACACCTGGTAGAATCCGTGCAGCGCCCCCCACACGATGAAGGTCCAGTTGGCCCCGTGCCACAGCCCGCTCACCAAGAACACCACAAACAGGTTGTAGTACCAACGCCACTTCACCACCCTGTTGCCCCCCAGGGGGATGTAGAGGTAGTCCCTGAACCAGGTGGAAAGGGAGATGTGCCAGCGGCTCCAGAACTCCCGGATGGACTTAGAGAAGTAGGGCCTGCGGAAGTTCTCCATCAAACGGAAGCCCATCACCTGGGCCGTTCCGATGGCAATGTCGGAGTAGCCCGAGAAGTCACAGTAGATCTGGAAGGCAAAGAATACCGTGGCTATAATCAGGGGAATGCCCTCATAGTCGGTGGGGTTGTTGTAGACCTGGTTGACCATCAGGGCCAGCCTATCGGCAATCACCACCTTTTTGAACAGGCCCCAAGCTATGAGCTTCAGGCCATTAGTTACCCTGTCATAATCAAACTCGTGCTTTTCCTTGAGCTGGCCTAGCAGGTTGCCTGCTCTCTCAATTGGCCCTGCCACCAGCTGTGGGAAGAAAGTCACAAACAGGGCGAAGATGCCCAGGTGCCTTTCCGCCTTCTGCCTGCCGTAATACACGTCGATGCTGTAGCTCATCGTCTGGAAGGTATAGAAGGAGATGCCCATGGGCAGGAGCAGCTCAAAGGCTGGCGCGGCATAGCTTACCCCCAGCACATCAGCCAAGTCCTTGGCGGCTGTGTTGAAGAAGTTGTAGTACTTGAAGGTAAACAGGATGCCCAGGTTGGATAGCAGGCTCAGCCACAGCCAAGGCTTCCGCTTGGTCCGCTCCTCCTCGCTGTAGCGGTCCATCATGCGCCCGCACACATAGTCAATCAGCGTGGAGATGACCAGGATGATGGCGTAGTCCACGCGCCAGAACATGTAGAAAGTGTAGCTGGCAATCAGCAGCAGCGCCCACCGGAAGCGGTGCGGCAAGAGGAAGTAGAGCCCCACCACCGTCGGGAAGAAGACGAGGAACTCAAACGAATTGAAAAGCATAAGTTTGTTTAGCCACTTTGTAATTAAGTTGCGAATTTGTGCAATTTATTACTCCCTTAAAAGAAACTTATGAAGTAAATCTAAAGACGCTACCTATGAGAGTTCAAGAAGAATATTATGCTGTTTACAATAACATCCTTCTTGAACCTCTTTAGCTAATGAGAGGAACTTGTCCTATCTCCATGTTAGTAAAGCCCGTAATTACCAGTTCTAATTCCTCACCGCAATCATCAGCCCCAACTCCTTGTACCGCATACCGAACCTCTTGGCAATGTGTGCATTGGTGAGGCTGCCTTTGTAGATATAGACGCCGCTGCGGTAGTGCTCGTTCATGAACAGCACCTCGTTGATGCCGCCATACTTGGAGAACTCGGTGAAGATGGGCGTAAAAATATTGCTCAGGGCCTGGGAGGCCGTGCGGGGAACCCGCGAAGGAATATTAGGCACGCAGTAGTGGATGATGTCGTACTTGCGGTAGATAGGGCGGGAATGGGTGGTCATCTCGGAGGTTTCGAAGCAGCCGCCCTGGTCGATGCAGACGTCGATGATGATGGAGCCAGGATTCATTTGAGCGACCACGCTCTCCTCCACCACGCAGGTAATCTGTCCCTCATCAGCCACGAAGGCACCAATCACCACATCGGCCTGCTTGATTTCCTGGTACATGATGGCCTTGTCGAGCGTAGAGGTGAAGATCTGCGCTCCTACGTTGTGCTTCAGGCGGCGGAGCTTATAGATATGATTGTCGAATACCCGGACTTCGGCACCCAAACCCAAAGCAGCACGAGCGGCGAATTCGGCCACGGAACCGGCACCAAGTATAACCACCTTGGTTGGAGCCACTCCTGTAATGCCCCCAAGTATAATGCCCTTGCCCTCGCTGCTGCTGCTCAGGTACTCAGCGGCCACCATCATCACGGTACTGCCCGCAATCTCGCTCATAGCACGCACCACGGGTTTGGAGTCAGACTTGTCGCGGATCAACTCGAAAGAAATAGCGTTGATCTTTTTCCGGAGCAGTGCATTGATGTAATCAGAGGTAAGGTTGCCAAAGTGTAGGGCCGATATCAGCGTCTGCCCTGGCCGGAGGTATTCTATTTCGTCGTAAGTCGGGGGAGCAATCTTCAGGATGATGTCGGCCTGGTATACTTCCTCACAGGAGTAAACAATCTTTGCCCCGGCTTCAGAGTATTCGTTGTCGGAGTACTTGGAAGGGCTACCTGCCCCCGCCTCGATCTGAATGCGGTGCCCCTGGTCTGTGAGCTGCTTCACCGCGTCCGGCGTGAGGCCGATACGGTTCTCCTGGAAGGAAGTCTCCTTCGGGATACCAATAAACAAGCTCCTACGCCGCTCCTCCACCGCCAGCATCGACTCCTTCGGGTACAAAGCCGGACTCGTGGCAAGCTTTCCAAAATCTACGGCGAACTTCTCCGTCATACGTTCATTTAGTTAAGAGTTTAGAGTTAAGAGTTATCCTCTTATATCAACCTCTATTCCCTGACTCTGTTTATATGTAAAATTCATACTTTATACTTTACTGCTGGCTTTCCAGACCGTCGCTGGTGCGACTCGTAAGCTTGAACCAGCTTAGGGTAGTTTTTTCGTTATACTTATTTAAGCATGTTTACCGGGTCCAACCACCCCTAGCCCCTCCTTGTCTAAGGCGGGGAATTCTGTAATTACTGTTGCTGAAGTATAAGTTTTATATTTGCTGTCCTTGCGCGGACAGGTCGCGACCTGTCCCTACAAAGTATAAACCCACCCCTAAGAGCTACGCTCGCTAGCTCAAAACTACCGTTTCGGCTAGTCCAGAGGAGGGGAACAAAAACTTTGTAACCTTCTAACTTCTAAACTCCCCAACTCTTTAACTCCTAAACTCCCTAACTCTCACCTCTCTCTCCTCCCCTGCTGCGTCCGGCGTAATCACAACCAGCAGGTAGTGCTCGGGCAGCAGGCTTGGGATCATCGAGGGCCACTCGATCAGGCACAGGTTACCGGACTCAAAATATTCCGGTGCTCCTATGTCCAGGGCCTCACGCTCGTCGTTAATCCTATAAAAATCGAAATGGTAAATTAGTTTCCCCCTCCTGCCCTCATATTCGTTTACCAGGGCAAAGGTAGGGCTGCTCACGTTCTCTTCCACACCCAGCTGCCGGCAAACTTCTTTGATAAGCGTGGTTTTGCCGGCTCCCATCGGTCCCTCAAAAAGGATGATGGGCTCCGATTCAGCTTCCTGTAAAAGCACAGAAGCCGCCGCTGGCAAATCCTCCAACGACGACATCTTTAGCTGAGCCCGTTCAACTCCGGTAATATTATGCATTCTTCGGTGTAAGCGTTACATATGGTATGATGCACTCCTCCAGCGACACACCCCCATGCTGGAAGGTGTCTTTGTAGTAGTTCACATAGTAGTTATAGTTGTTCGGATAGGCGAAAAAATAATCTTCTATCGCGAATACAAACGTAGTGGAAACATTGGCCTTTGGCAAGAAAAATCGTTCCGGCTTGCGCACCGTGAACACGTCTTTATCGGTATAGCCCAGGTTCTTACCGTGCTTGTAGCGCAGGTTGGTGTTTGTATTTCTATCACCGATGATTTTAAAAGGCCTTTTTACCCGGATGGTGCCGTGGTCGGTGGTGATCACGAGCCTGCCCTTCTTCTCAGCGATCATTTTCAGGGTATCGAACAGCGGCGAGTGCAGGAACCAGGACTTGGTGATCGAACGGTAAGCTGACTCATCCGGGGCCAGCTCGCGCACCATGTTACTGTCGGTGCGGGCGTGCGAGAGCATGTCCACGAAGTTATAAACAATTACGTTAAGCTTGTTGTTGGCCAGGTTGCTGAACTTGCTCAACAAATCGCGGCCAGCTTGTACGTTTGTGATCTTGTGGTAACTATGCTTGTCGGTAATGCGGTTCTGCTGCAGCTGTATGTCCAGGAAATCGGCCTCGTGCAGGTTTTTGCCCTCCTCCTCATCGTCGCTCACCCACATGTTGGGGTACTTTTTCTGGATTTCGGTGGGCAACATACCCGAGAAAATGGCGTTTCGGGCATAGGCCGTGGTGGTCGGAAGTATGGAGTAGAACATCTCCTCCGACTCCACGGAAAAATAGTCCGAGATAAGCGGCTCGAGCACCTTCCACTGGTCGTAGCGCAGGTTATCGATGAGCACAAAGTACACCGGCCGGTCGCTCTCCTTCATCATCGGGAACACGCGCTCCTTGAACAACTGGTGCGACATCAGCGGGGCCTCGTCACTATCGCCGTTTATCCAGTCCTCATAATTCTCCATAATAAAGCGGGCGAAGTTGGAGTTGGCCTCGTCTTTCTGCATGTTGATCACATCGGCCATACTTTTGTTCTCCGTCTCGTCAATCTCCAGCTCCCAGTACACCAGCTTTTTATAGATGTCGGCCCACTCGCCCGGGCTCAGGCGCTCGCCGAAGGCCATGCCCAGCTGCCGGAAATCGCGCTGGTAGCTCATGTTCGTCTTCTCGCTCACCAGGCGCTTGTTCTCCAGTGCTTTTTTTACCGAGAGCAGGATCTGGTTTGGGTTAAGCGGCTTGATAAGGTAATCCGTGATTTTTGAGCCGATAGCCTCCTCCATAATGTGCTCTTCCTCGCTCTTGGTGATCATGATAACCGGCACAGCAGGGCGCATGGTTTTGAGCTCGTTGAGCGTCTCCAGCCCGCTGATGCCGGGCATGTTCTCATCCAGGAACACAATGTCGAAAGTGCGGTCGCGGAACTCCTCAATGGCGTCGGTGCCGCTGTTTACCGGTGTGATGTCGTAGCCGCGCTCCTCCAGGAAAAGGATGTGGGGCTTGAGCAGGTCGATCTCGTCATCGGCCCATAATATATTGTATCTTTGCATAGTTACTATTTTGTTGCTGGTTGTTAGTTATTCGCTGTTAGTTTTAAGCCCGGTGATTTGATGCTTTTGCCGCACCTATCGTGCCAATTATACTATACGTCTTTGACTGATGGCTTTGCATAAGCCTCATTCCCGAAGATATTTAAAGCAGGTAGCTGGCTTTATGTTCATTTTTATACTTCTACGCAAAGCGGAAACTTGCGGCATGGGTGCATAGGTGATGAGCTCACTAAGTATTCATAACTTCCCCTAACCCTGCCGCAGGATTGCATCTTGTGGCTAAACTTAGGGGCCTGCTTTCAACTGGCATAAACTTTAACAAATCACGCAAGTTAAAAACTTGCCTCATTACCACCACAAGTTGAAAACTTGCGGTATATATACCTGGTTAATCAAGCTAAACCCAAACCTCCGGCTTTGTGAACAAGAAAAAAATCTTCAACGACCCTGTATACGGCTTCATCACGGCCCCGACAGAGTTGATATTCGATATTATCGAGCACCCCTACTTTCAGCGCCTGCGCCGCATCAAGCAGCTGGGCCTTACGGAGATGGTATACCCGGGGGCGCTCCATACCCGCTTTCACCATGCTCTGGGCGCCATGCACCTGATGGACACGGCCTTGCAGACGCTCCGCAGTAAAAATAACGAAATAAACGAAACCGAATACGAGGCCTCGCTCATCGCCATCCTGCTGCACGACGTGGGCCACGGCCCTTTCTCGCATGCCCTGGAGACGGCCATTTTCCAGAACGTGCCCCACGAGCACCTCTCGCTGCACATCATGCACCTGCTGAACGAGCATTTCGGCGGAAGATTGAGTATGGCCATCGATATATTTACCGATAACTATCCCCGGCGCTTCTTCCACCAACTCGTTTCGAGCCAACTGGACGTAGATCGCCTCGATTACCTGAACCGCGACAGCTTCTATACGGGAGTATACGAAGGCAAGATTGGGGCCGACCGAATAATCAAGATGCTGGACGTGGCCAACGACAAGCTGGTGGTGGAGGAAAAGGCTATTTATAGTATAGAAAATTTCCTGGTGAGCCGCCGCCTGATGTACTGGCAAGTATACCTGCACAAAACCGTGATTAGCGCCGAAAACATGGTGCTGCGCGTGGTGCAGCGGGCCCGGGAGCTGCTGCAGCGTGGCGTGGAGGTGCCTGCCAGCCCCTGCCTCCGCTTTTTCCTCTCCTCCAACCTTACGCTGGACGATTTCAGACAGGATAAAAGTATACTTGAGCGCTTTGTCTCCCTCGACGACCACGACATCTGGAGCGGCATCAAGGAATGGGCCATGCACCCGGATTTTATACTTTCCTACCTGTCCAAAAGCATCCTGAGCCGCAAATTGTTTAAAGTACTCATCTCCAGCAAGCCCATCGAAGAGGACATGCAGCTGGGCCTGAAGGAACTGGTGCAGGAGAAGTATAACCTGGGCGAGGAGGAGATAAAATACCTGATGATCTCGGGCAAGATTGGCAACAACGCCTACGATGCCGAGGGCCAGACAATCGACATGCTCACCAAATCAGGTTACGTGGTGGACGTGGCAGAGGCCTCTGACCTGCCCAATATCCGCGCCCTGAGCTATAAAGTAGAGAAACACTTCGTTTGTTATCCGAAGGAAGTGGCGCATTAGCAGTTTTTTTGAAGTCTCTGAAAATAAGGCAGGAAGTATGGAGGCTTCCTGCCTTATTTTTTGGCGTAACTCTTCAGTCCTTTTCATGCATGAGGTTAAGTTCAAAGCCATCCTTTATACTTGTCTGAATCAGGATTTTCAGGATGAATGGATTTACAGGATTTATACTTGCCGAATTACACCCTATCGCTGGCGCGAGTTTGCAACCCGTGCCTACTATGAGGTTGGGTTTGTAACCCAACTGGCTTGAAAAGCCATACTTTATGCTTTGGCGGTGCTGCTATACTTAAGCTATACTTTTATATTTACTAGCTTATACTTTCCTAGCCGCTGCTTCCTTCTACTTGAACCAAGCTATCCTTACTAGCTGCCGTTTATCCTCCAGACTAACATACCTATTGTTGCATTTATACTTTGGAGCTCTCAAGCCCGAGAGGGCTCGCCTTCGGGCATCGCGCTGCTTTCGCTTCCTTTGCTACCCTTCGGTCGCAATACCCTCCGGGCACCGGAACCTCTCGAGGCGCTCAACCCAAAGGCTGGGATAAGGTCGATAGCCACAGCTGACGGAGCTTCAGCCAAGTCCCCCTTCGAAGGGGGTAGGGGCAGGTCGAGACCTGTCCGCGCGAGAACTGAAGATATAGAGCTTATACTTCGGCAAGCGTAACTTCAGACTCCCCTCCTTAGTCAAGGAGGGGCAAGGAGTGGTTGGACCCGGTATTGCAGAAAATCCCTCTCCAGTCGTAAAAAGATGGAAATACTTGCTCAACAAGTATACCCCACAATCTACTGCCAATACCCATGCAAGCCCCTCCTACGCCTAGGCATTGTCTCATAAAAAGCAGTGAAACTGAATCTGGTGGCAGCATTATACTTTGGGTTAATCATTACTTCTCTGCAAAGCCTCCTCCTTAAGGAACCCTCACCTCAGAAATCAACTTGAATCCTACACAGCGGCACCCCTCAACCACCAACCCACCACACGCTATTTCCATTCAAAGTATAAACTTCTATATAATGTGCAGGGCAGGATTTTTTTATTAAGTTTGCACCCCCAAAGCGTTAGCGTTTTTGAGTTTTTGCTCTAATTTTACAAAATGGAATTTACCGTTCAACAGATTGCTGACTTGCTGCAGGGCAAGATAGAGGGAGACACCACTGTAAAGGTCAGCACGTTAGCTAAGATCGAGGAGGCCCAGACCGGCGCCCTCGCTTTTCTTTCTAATTTGAAGTACGAGCCATTCTTATATACAACCAGTGCCAGCGCCGTGATTGTATCGGATAAGCTGGAACTCAAAAAAGAGACCAAGGCTACCCTTATCCGGGTAGAAGACCCCTACTCCAGTTTCTCCACGCTGCTGCAGTACTACCAGGCAGCGCTGCTGGCTTCTAAAACCGGTGTGGAAGAGCCCTGCTTTATGGGCCAGGGAAGCCAGATCGGGGAGAACCATTACCGCGGCGCTTTCTCCTACATCGGCGCCAACTGCCGCATCGGAAACAACGTGCGCATCTTCCCGCAGGTCTACATCGGCGACAACGTCACCATCGGCGATAACACCACCATTTTTGCGGGCGTAAAACTGTATGCCAACACGGTGGTGGGCAGCAATTGCACCATCCACTCCGGCGCCGTGCTGGGCAGCGACGGCTTTGGCTGGGCGCCACAGCCCGACGGCACCTACAAGGCTGTTCCGCAAATCGGGAACGTGGTGCTGGAGGACGATATTTCCATCGGGGCCAACACCACCATCGACTGCGCTACCATGGGTTCCACCATCATCCGCAGGGGCTCTAAAATCGATAACCTGGTACAGATTGCCCATAACGTAGAAGTGGGATCAGATACAGTTATCGCCTCCCAATCAGGCATTTCGGGTTCTACCAGAATTGGCAGCAACTGCGTTATTGCAGGTCAGGTGGGCATTGTGGGCCATATCACCATCGCCAACAAAACCACCATTGGGGCACAATCCGGCGTGTCTAAATCCGTTAAGGAAGAAGGACTCATCATTCAGGGCTCACCGGCCTTCGACTACAAGCAGAACCTGCGCGCCATGACCGTGTTCCGCAAGCTGCCCGAGCTGCAGCGGGACCTGGAAATACTGAAAGAGAAAGTATAAAAGCGCATACAAGGCTCAGCTGTACGGCTCTGAAAGTATAACTTTCAGGTTTGGCAAGTATAGCCGGATACCAAAGTATAATTCAAGCTACGTTAGCAAGAGCGCATCCGATCATGCTTCTGTCACGCCGCTGGTATAGGTTTGGCCTTATCCTGTACTTTCTTTTCGTCTTGCGGGCGTTAGTTTATCCACAAAAGTTGGCAATACCCTATTTTATATCTTAAGTTTGCAGGGCCAAAGCCTTGGCTAAGGGTAGCCTGCGCATCACCCAACACGAGCACTTACACGACTATAGATACGTGAATGAACGATAAACAGCACACCATCAAAGCTCCGGTAACTGTATCGGGCATTGGGTTGCACACCGGCGTGGTTTCGAACATGACCTTCAAGCCCGCGCCTATCAACCATGGACACAAATTCCAGCGCATCGACCTGCCTGGCAAGCCCATCATTAATGTAGATGTGGATAACGTGGTAGACCTGTCAAGAGGCACTACCATTGAACAGAACGGCGCGCGCGTAAACACCGTGGAGCATACCCTGGCTGCCCTGGTTGGCCTGCAGATAGACAACGTACTTATAGAGCTCGATGGCCCGGAGCCCCCCATCATGGACGGTTCTTCTATAGAGTTTGTGAAGGTGCTGCACGAGGCGGGACTGCAGGAGCAGAACGCACTGCGCAACTTCTTCGAGATCACCCAAGGGCTCAGCTACAAGGATGAGGCCCGTGGCGTAGAGATCGCCGCCCTGCCTTTAGACGACTACCGCGTAACCGTGATGGTGGATTACAATTCGCCGGTACTTGGCAGCCAGCATGCCTCTATCACCAACCTGGAGCAGTTCGAGAAAGAAATCGCCCCCTCCCGCACCTTTGTGTTCCTGCACGAGCTGGAGATGCTCTACAAGCAGAACCTGATAAAGGGCGGCGACCTGGATAACGCCATCGTGATTGTAGACCGTGTGGTGCAGGACGAGGAACTGACGCACCTGTCGGAGCTGCTGCAGAAGCAGAAGGTAGAGGTGAAAGAGGAGGGCATCCTGAACAATACCGAGCTGCGCTTCAGAAACGAGCCGGCCCGCCACAAGCTGCTCGATCTGCTGGGTGACCTGGCCCTGATCGGTCGTCCGATAAAAGGCCAGATCCTGGCTGCCCGGCCCGGTCATGCGGCCAACATTGCCTTTGCCAAGAAGGTGAAGAAGATGATCCACGAGGCAACTATCAAAAACGTGCCTACCTACGACCCGAAGAAAAAGCCGGTGATGGACATCAACCAGATAGCTGCCACGCTGCCGCACCGTTATCCTTTTCTGCTGATCGATAAAATTATCCATTTAGACGATACCACGGTTATGGGCGTTAAGAACATAACCATGAACGAACCGTTCTTCCAGGGCCACTTCCCGGGCAACCCGGTTTTACCGGGGGTTATCCAGATAGAGGCCATGGCACAAACTGGCGGGATTCTTGTGCTGAACACGGTGGAGAACCCGGAAGACTACTGGACTTATTTCCTGGGCATAGACAAGTGCCGCTTCAAGCGCAAGGTTATTCCGGGTGATACGATAATTTTTAGATGTGAACTGCTGGCTCCTATCAAGCGCGGTATTGCCAAAATGAGTGGTCAGGCCTTTGTGGGCGGGCAACTGGTAATGGAAGCTGAAATGTCGGCAAGTATAGTAAAGAAAGACGCATGAACCAGCCATTAGCATACGTACACCCAGAAGCCAAGATTGCGCATAACGTTGTTATTGAGCCGTTTGTAACAATCCATAAGAACGTGGAGATCGGCGAGGGAACCTGGATTGGCTCCAATGCCGTGATTATGGAAGGTGCCCGCATCGGCAAGAACTGTAAGATTTTCCCGGGAGCCGTGATATCCTCTATCCCGCAGGACCTGAAGTTTGCCGGCGAGGTAACCACCACCCACATCGGGGACAACACCGTTATCCGCGAGTACGTAACCGTGAGCCGCGGCACCATCGACAAAATGAAAACCGTTATCGGCAAAAACTGCCTGGTGATGGCCTACGCCCACGTGGCCCACGACTGTTTGATTGGGGATAACTGCATTATCGGTAACTCGGTGCAGATTGCCGGCCATGTGGAGGTGAATGACTATGCCATTGTCAGCGCCGCTACGCTGGTGCACCAGTTCGCCAAAATCGGAGCCCACTCCTTTGTATCCGGTGGCTCGCTGGTGCTCAAAGACGTGCCTCCGTTTGTGAAGGCTGCCCGTGAACCGCTCTCTTACGCTGGCATCAACTCCATCGGCATGCGCCGCAGGGGCTACGTGAGCGAGCAGATAAACGAGATTCAGCACGTATACCGCATCCTGTTCCTGAACGGCCTGAACAACAGCCAGGCGCTGGATAAGATCGAGTTGGAGCTTTCCCCGAGCAGGGAGCGCGACGAGATCATCAACTTTGTGCGCAACTCCGGCCGCGGTATCATAAAAGGCTATTTCGCAAAAGATGCTAGTTAACCTAACGGACTTAGGTAAACGCTATAACTACGAGTGGATTTTCCGGAACCTGACCTACACGTTTGAGTCGGGTACCTCTTACGCCATACTGGGGCATAACGGGTCCGGAAAATCCACACTTCTTACCATCATTGCCGGGCACAACCTGGAAAGCGAAGGCCAGCTGAAGTATACTTTCTCCGGCAAAGCTGTTGCGCAGGACCAGGTGTACCGCCACCTCTCCCTCACAGCCCCCTTCCTGGAGCTGGTAGAGGAGTTCACCCTGCTCGAGCTCATCGATTTCCACTCCCGCTTTAAGCCGCTGCGCCAGAACCTGAGCAAGGAGCAGCTGGTCGACAGGATGGGCCTGCAGCGCTCGAAAAACAAGTTCGTTAAGGATTTCTCCTCTGGCATGAAGCAGCGCCTCAAACTAGGCCTGGCCATCTACTCCGACAGCGCCATGCTCCTGCTCGACGAGCCCACCACTAACCTGGATCAGGAAGGTGTTGCCTGGTACCAGGAGCACGTCTCCCAGAACAAGGCAAACCGCCTCATCCTCGTCGGCTCCAACATTCAGCACGAGTACAGCTTCTGCGACGAGCAACTGCGCATTTCGGACTACCACCCCTTGCCGAAAGTTCGTTGATCGTTGATCGTTATTAGTTGTTCGTGGGATGATTTTTACTTGGCCGGGTTGCTTAGGCTATACTTATCCCTTTATCTACCGCAGGTTTTCAACTTGTGGTGAACATGAGGCCAGTTTTCAACTGGCGAAAGTATAAGCCCGGGAAGCGCCTTTGTAAACAGGCTGCTATAACTCCGCAGTACTCAAACTACTGCTAATTAATTCAAAAATTACGTAACAGGATAAGGCGGGCGCCACAAGTCCGCTAAAGGTAAACCGTAAGGAGTGAATGGAAGCCCGACAGTTCGAAGGATTTATACTTTCAACCGCATCCGAAGTATAAATTTATACTTGCCATACTTCCGCAAACCCAAGGATGTGCTTTCCTGTGCAGGCTGCTATGCTTGCACCTACTCCAAACTATAGACGGACAACTATCAACGAATAACTAATAACGACTAACAACAAGCAAGCTATAAGCAAAAAATTACCATTTTACACGGAAGCTAGCTAAATTTGCAGGCACAATAATTCTATACTATGGGACGCGCATTTGAATTCAGAAAAGCCCGTAAGTTTAAACGCTGGGACAAGATGTCGAAGGCCTTTACGCGCATCGGCAAAGAGATAGTGATGGCCGTGAAAGAAAGCGGTCCTAACCCCGATACAAACTCCCGCCTGAGAGCAGCTATCCAAAACGCAAAAGGCGTAAACATGCCGAAAGACCGCGTGGAAGCAGCCATCAAGCGTGCCTCTTCCAAGGAGGAAAAAGACTATGAAGAGGTAGTATACGAGGGCTACGCACCGCATGGCATTGCCGTGGTGATAGAGTGCGCCACCGATAACCTGAACCGTACAGTTGCCAACGTGCGCATGCACTTCTCCAAAGGCGGCGGCTCGCTGGGCAAAACAGGCTCCCTCGACTTCATGTTCGATCGCAAGGGCATCTTCAAGGTATCTGCTGAAGGAGCGGACCTGGAAGAGCTGGAACTGGAGCTCATCGACTTCGGCGCCGAGGACATTTACGAGCACGAGGGGGAGATCATCATAGAGACGCCTTTCACTGAGTTCGGCAACATGCAGAAGGGCCTGGAGGAGAAAGGACTGAACGTGATCAGCGCCGAGGTGCAGCGTATCCCGACCACCCGCACCGAGCTGACCGAGGAGCAGGAGGAAGAAGTGCTTAGCCTGATAGAGCGCTTCGAGGAAGACGACGATGTGCAGGCCGTGTACCACAACATGGCCTAAGTATAAGAATCTAACACCAAAGTGGCTGCCTGGGTACACTCGGGCAGCCACTTTATTTTTAATAAATACGTATCCACACGTATCCAAAAAATAAACTTCATTATGCTGCTGTACTTTCTCTTCTTCATCGGCTTTGTCCTCCTCATTAAAGGGGCCGACATCCTGGTGGATGGAGCTTCTTCCATTGCCAAGCGCTACGGCTTATCCGACATGGTCGTAGGCCTGACGATCGTTTCCTTCGGCACCTCGCTTCCGGAACTCATCGTTAACATCCTCGCCAGTATGGAAGGCCAACCCGAATTAGCCATCGGCAACGTATTTGGCAGCAACGTAGCCAACCTCCTGCTTATACTTGGGGTTACCGCCATCATATGCCCCCTGCCCATCAAGCGGGCTACTGTGCTCACAGAGATCCCTTTTTCCCTGATTGCCACCCTGCTGGTGGGCTTCCTGGCTAATGCTACCCTGTTCAACAACCGGTACGACCTATACATCAGCCGCCTCGACGGCGCTATACTGCTGGGTTTCTTTGCGATGTTCATGATTTATATCTACCACGTGGCCAGAACCAACAAGGACGAGGTGGTGGTGGAGGACGACGCAGTGCTGATGCCTATCTGGAAATCAATATTTTTCATCCTGCTGGGGGCAGGAGGCCTGTTTTTGGGTGGCACCTGGGTGGTGGACGGAGCCGTGCACATCGCGCAATCATTTGGGCTGAGCGAATCATTCATTGGCCTAACGATCGTGGCCATTGGCACCTCGCTTCCGGAACTTGTAACCTCTGCGATGGCTGCTTACCGCCGCAATATCGATATTGCCGTTGGCAACGTGGTGGGCTCTAACATTTTCAACCTGCTCTGGATCCTGGGCATCAGCGCCCTTATTACGCCACTACCCTTCAATGTAATGAACAATTCAGACATTGTGATGATGATCCTGGCAAGCGCAATGCTTGTACTTGCGCTGCCCATTGGAAGGCGCAATGCCATTGATCGGCTCAATGGTATAGTATTCCTACTGGTATACTTTGCCTACATCACTTACCTCGTAATGAGAGGCTAAATCCAGACACATAAGTATAAACGAGCAAGCCCCTTTTCATGCAATGAGGGGCTTGCTCGTTTATACTCCACAACCACCCTCCAGCTTGCCCATTCTGCAAGCCATTCTCAAGAAAGGCTTAGCCCCTCTACCTCCCTGGACCAGCTTTCCTCAAGGTCTACTCAGCTCCTTTGCTTCCGGCCTTTTATACTTTGCTGGCCCGGCGCTTTTATACTTCATTCAGCGCTCAGCCCCTCCCCTTCTGTTTCTGTGGGTAGTAAAATGCTACTGCACACCAGCAACATACAATCAACTGACCATCAAGATACTAACACTTTAAACCACAGAAGTGAAGTAGTCGTGACGTAGTGGTAGCGTAGCAAAACTGTAGCTACTTCTTTTGGATCCGATTTGATTGCCCCTGTAATTAATTCATCTTTGACACATAAAAGTACCCGATGTTATACGACAGATTTTGGGGTGCATTTTGTGGAAATCAGTAATTGATTAATCACGACGAGACAAAACAACCTATCATTTTTATTTCACCTAATAACATTTTGTATGAGAAGAAAACTATACACAGCACTGGGCTGTATCACCCTGGCTGCCAGTTTTACCTCCGCAGTAGCGGCAGGCGGCACCCTAGGGCTACAGCCTTTGCCCCTCGAAGCTACCCAGGCAAACACCCTCACCGGAAAAGTGTCGGATGAGAATGGCATGGGCCTTCCGGGCGTAACGGTGGTGCTGAAAGGGACTACGAGAGGCACAACCACGGACGCAAACGGCAATTTCTCCCTATCCGTGCCGGACGCAAACGGAACGCTGGTGTTCTCTTTCATCGGCTACCTCTCCCAGGAAGTGCAGATAAACAACCAGTCCGCCTTCCAGATATCGCTGGTGCCAGACGCCAAGGCACTCGAAGAAGTAGTGGTGGTAGGCTACGGCACGCAGAAAAAGAGTGTGGTAACAGGCGCTATCAGCAGCGTAAAGTCCACAGATTTGGAGAACCAGCAGATTACGAGGGTGGAGCAGGCGCTGCAGGGCCGCACAACCGGTGTAACCGTTGCCAGTAACTCTGGCGCTCCGGGTGCAGCGGCCACCGTGCGCGTGCGCGGCATCACCACCCTGAACAGCAACGATCCGCTGTATGTTGTAGATGGCGTGGTAGTAAACGGTGGGATCGATTACCTTAACCAGGCCGACATCGAATCGATTGAGGTGCTCAAGGATGCGGCCTCTGCCGCCATTTACGGTGCCCGTGCCGCTACGGGGGTTATACTTGTAACCACCAAGCGCGGCAAGTCTGGCGCTATCAACGTGAACTATAACGGCTACCTGGGTACACAGGCCCCGGCCAGAAAGCTGGACCTGCTCAACGCGACAGAGTATGCCACGCTACGTAATGAGGCCTCGGTGAATGGTGGCGGCGGCATTGTGTACCAGGACCCCAGATCACTTGGCGAGGGCACCGACTGGCAGGAGTATGTGTTTAACGACGACGCCCGCATTCAGAACCATGAGTTTAGCATTAGCGGCGGCGGAGATAAATCGACTTTCTTCATGTCTTATGGCTACCTGGACCAGGAAGGCATCGTTACCAGCGAGATATCCAACTACAAGCGCCACAACGTTCGCCTCAATTCTAATCATAAAATAGCCAGCTGGCTGACAGTGGGGCAAAACCTGGGCTACTCACACATCAAGAGCCAGGGCAGCCTGAACCCTAACACCGAGTTCGGCGGACCGCTCAGCTCAGCCATCAATTTGGACCCCACCACGCCTGTGCTGATCACAGACCCGGCCATCATCAACGACCCAAGCAGCGTGTATAACAGGCAGCCAACGGTATGGAGCCCGCAAGGCTATCCTTATGGCATCTCTACCACAGTGCAGCAGGAGATGACAAACCCACTGGCCTACATTCAGACGCAGCTGGGTAACCACGGCTGGTCCGACAACATCGTGGGGAACGTGTTCGCGGAGTTGGAGCCAATTAAAGGACTGAAGTTCCGCTCTACAGTAGGTACTAAACTGGCCTACTGGGGTGGCGAGAGCTTCCGCCCTATCTACTACCTGAACGCTTCCACGCAGAGCACGCAAACGGCCTTTAACCGCGACAGGCACAAGACCTTTGACTATAATATAGAGAACATCCTCTCCTATACCCGCTCGATAGACAAGCACAACTTTACCCTATTGGCAGGACAGGGCGCCTACCGCGACAGCCATACCAGTGGTATTTCCATCTCCTTTACCAACATTCCGGCCAAGACGTTTGATGAGGCTTCCTTTAACCTGAAAGTGCCGACCGCCAACCGCTCTTCCGACGCCTACGAAGGCATAGACCATACCGTGAGCTCGCTGTTCGGGCGCGTGGTGTATGACTACGACGAGAAATATTTGTTTACCGGTATTATCCGCCGCGACGGCTCCTCCCGCTTTGGCACCAACAACAAGTATGGCTACTTCCCATCCGCCTCCATCGGGTGGGTGGCCTCCAACGAAAACTTCTGGCCAAGCAATGATGTAGTGAACTTCCTCAAAATCAGAGGTTCTTACGGGGTGGTGGGCAACGATGCGCTGGGTGATTTCCGCTACATCTCTACCGTAGGCCCGGGCCGTAACTATACGTTCGGCAACGATATCTACCTGATTGGCTACAGCCCGGATGCCCCTGCCAACCCGGACCTGCGCTGGGAGGAAACGACCCAGACCAATATCGGCTTCGAGACCAACCTGTTCCAGAACTGGACCCTGACCTTCGACTGGTACAACAAGAAAACTTCCGGCATTCTGCAGCAGATAGACCTGCCTGGTTACGTAGGCGCCACCGGCAGACCGTGGGGCAACGTGGCCGACATGGAAAACCGCGGCGTGGAGCTGGAACTGGGCTACGGCCAGCAGATCGGCGAGTTCAACTTCAGGGTGAGCGGCAACGTTTCCTACCTGCAGAACGAGATTACCTACTTGGGTGATGGCAAGGAGTTCCTGGAGGGCGGTGAGAACATTCAGAACCTGTCTTACCCGCTCACCCGCATGGCGGTTGGGCAGTCTTACGGCGCTTTCTACGGTTTCCGCACCAACGGCATTTTCCAGAACGAGGAAGAAGTACAGAGCTACAAAAACTCCGAAGGCAGAGTGATACAACCGGATGCTAAACCGGGAGATTTCCGCTGGGTAGACCAGAACGGCGACGGGCAGATAAACGGCGACGACCGCACCTTTATTGGAAAGCCGCTTCCGGACTGGACGTTTGGCATCAACTTCACAGCCAACTATAAGAACTTCGACCTGCTGATTTTCGGACAGGGCGCGGCCGGCAACCAGATCTTCCAGGGCCTTCGCCGCCTCGACATTCCGAATGCGAACTGGCAACAGGCAGCTCTGGGCCGCTGGACAGGCGAGGGCAGCACGAACGAGTACCCAAGGCTGACTACTGCAGACGATAACCGCAACTTCACCAACCCTTCCGACTTCATGCTGGAGGACGGCGACTACTTCCGCATCAAGACCCTGCAGCTGGGTTATACTTTGCCAAGCTCGCTTACCTCAAAGATTTCCATGCAGAAGGCGCGCGTGTACGTGAGCAGCAACAATCTAATCACCTTCACCAACTACACCGGCTATGACCCCGAGATTGGCGGCAGCATTTTTGGCATCGACAGAGCCTTCTATCCGCAGGCGCGCTCTTTTATGGTGGGTGTTAACATCGGATTTTAACTTTTTAGAAGAGACAACATGAAACGTACCTATATACATTACCTGGCTGTAGCTGCACTGGCTTTACCCCTGCTCAGCTCCTGCGAAAAAGAGTTTCTGGAGGTAGACCCGCGGGGCACCGTGCTGGAATCAAACTACTATGCCAACCCTGAACAGGCCTTTGCCGGCGTGGTGGCAGCCTACGACCCGATGGGTTGGGAGGCCGGAGGCACCTACCATAACATTGGTGCCATCAACGCCGCTTCCGACGACGCCTATGCCGGTGGCGGTGGCTCCTCGGACATGAACACCTGGCAAGTATGGAACAATTATACCTTGGACCCGGCCATCGGTCCGCAGGGCGAGTACTGGAACAGGAACTTCACCGGCGTGTCCCGCTCGAACACCCTGCTCGAGAAAGTGCAGGGTGGCATCCCCGGCCTGGACAACGTAACCTCCGCGCGTTATGCAGCGGAGGCCAAGTTCCTGAGAGCCTATTACTACTTTGAATTGGTGCGCTTATTCCGCAATGTGCCGCTCTTTACGGCCTCACTTTCCACCGACCAGATATACAATGTAGAGCAGGTAGGCCCGGACCAGGTATACACCCAGATAGAGAAAGACCTGACGGAAGCCATTCCGGACCTGCCCATGACCGTGTCTGCAGCCGCTGAAGGCGGTCGCGCTACGCAGGGTACGGCCAAGGCGCTGCTGGGCAAAGTATACCTTTATCAGCAAAAGTGGCGCGAAGCAGCCACCCAACTGGCAGACGTGAATGGCACGCCCGGCGGCACAAGCCAGTACGGCTACAAGCTACTGGATAACTTCGGCGACATCTTCCGTCCAACCAACAAGTACCACAGCGAGTCCATTCTGGAGATTGGGCATACAACCCAGGCAAATGCCGACTGGGGTAGCTGGCCGAATTTCGAGGGCAACGTGGCTGTGACCATGTTTGGCCCGAGGGGTTACGCCGGCCCGACCTATGTGGCAGGCTGGGGCTTTAACCCGCTTACCCTGGACCTGGTGAATGCCCTGAAAGGCGACCCACGCTACAAGTATACCGTTGCCAACATCGACAGCCTGGAGCAGGCCGGCCTCGCCACCTACGAAAAGGGTTACCAGAACACCGGTTATTTTGTAGAGAAGTATGCGCCAAAAGTGGAGTGGAAAACCACCGGTGGCGGCGAACCGCTGCTCAACTGGCCTAACAACTACATCGAGATTCGTCTGGCGGATACGTACCTGATGGAGGCTGAGGCATTGTTGCAGGGAGGTGGAGACGCCGGCCGTGCCGCAGAGCTGCTTAACGCCGTGCGGGCCCGTGTAGGCCTGGCTGCAGTGCCTGCCACGCTGGAGAACATTTACAAAGAGCGTCGCCTGGAACTGGCCACTGAAGGCCACCGCTGGCACGACCTGATACGCACCGGCAGGGCTGCTTCTATACTTGCCCCGTTCGGCTTTGTGGCCGGCAAGCATGAGGTGCTGCCTATCCCGCAGGCAGAGCTCAACAACACCAAGCTGGTGCAGAACCCTGAGTACAGATAGGCCTTAGGCAATTACTTTAAAAGCAAGAAATTATGAGACATAGCATTTTCATAAACAATTTTTACGTCCTGCTGATGGCGGTGCTGCTGACAGGTGCTTTTTCGGCCTGTACGCCCGAGTCATCAGACAAGGAACTGGCTCCTGCCCCAACCGCCGAGATGGTGAAGTTCACGGCAACGCCGACCGCAGACAACGCAAACATCATCAACTTCCGGAATGAGACACCCGGAGCTTTCAAGGCCATCTGGGACTTTGGCAACGGGGGCGCCGCGGAAGGCGACCAGGTGCAGGGCGCGTTCGCGGTGGAAGGTGATTATACTGTAACGCTGACAGTTTTCACCAGCGGCGGGTACGCCAAAAGCTCGCAGGTTATCCATATCGCCGAAACGGACGTGTCGATGCTGGACCGGGAGGACTACAACTTCCTGACCGGTGGCGCGGAGGCTGCAAATGGCAAGACCTGGGTGATGGAGAAAGACTTCCGCGGCCACCTGGGTGTGGGTGAGAACGTGGCAACGAACCCATCCCCTAATTGGTGGGCTGCCGGTGCGAACGAAAAAGCCGGGGTTGGCATGTATGATGACGAGATGACCTTTAAACTGGAAGGCTTCTCCTATACGTACAAGAACAACGGTGATACTTACGCCAACAAGGATTATGCAACTGAGATTGGGGGAGCCTCCGGAGCCTCTGAAGACGTGACCGTATCTTACACGCCACCGACCAACCTGAGTTGGAGCATCACCGAAGATAACGGTGTTAAGTACCTGACTATCTCAAACAGTGGCTTTTTATCCTACTATGTGGGCGTTTCCAAGTATAGAATCCTTGCCCTGTCGGAGAATGAGATGTACCTGATGAGCGGGCAGAAAGGGGTTCCGGGTAATGCGTGGTTCTACCGCTTCGTGCCGAAAGGCTACACCCGGCCGGTAGAGGAAAAGCCTTACAAAATCACCGACATCTACGACGACTTCGACACGAACGGAAATGTGGTATGGAAAACCGAGAACCTGCTGCTCAACGAAAGCTATGACAACCCGGCTCCGTTCCCGATAAACAAGTCTGCGAAGGTAGCCATGTATGTGAAGCAGGCAGGCCAGCAGTATGAGTTCGCTAACATGTTCACCGACTTTGAGCATAAGCTGGATTTGCGCGAGCGCCATGTGTTCAAGATAAAGGTGTTCATCCCGGGCTACAATGATTTTGAGACGGCCGAGGGAGAAACATGGGCTAACCCGCGCCTGCTCAAACAGGTTTCCATCAAGCTGCAGGATGGTACCTCCTCGCAACCCTGGGCAAACCAGGTGGAGGTAAAGCAGCAAGTGGACAAGCTGAACGAGTGGGTAGAGCTGACCTTTGACTTCGGAGCCGCCGAAACCATCAACAGAAAAGACCTGGACAGAATCGTGATACAGGCAGGCGGCGAGGGCAACTTTATCCCCGGCATCTTCTTCCTGGACGATTTCAGACTGGAGTAAGCCTTTAAAAAAGTATGGCCCGGCCGACATTCGGGCCATACTTTCATCTCAAAGTATAAAGTTGAACTGCAGGGAGACAATCGCTTTGCCATGCCTGCTAAAAGCCACAAAGTATATGTTATTGCTAGGAATAAAACAGATGCTGCTGGCCCTGATTGCCTGCGGCACGGTGTTCTCTTATGCGGCCTGTAGCCAGAAAGACGAACCCAAACCCTATATAGCCACTCCTACGGCCCCGGTCGACAAAAACTGGAAATTCGAGGCCACACCAGTCTGGGCGGATGAGTTCGATTACACAGGCGCTCCAGACCCCAAGAAATGGGGCTACGATACAGGCGGCCATGGTTGGGGGAACAACGAGCTGCAGTATTACACTGATAAAGCCGCCAACGCCAGCGTGGCCAACGGTGTGCTTACCATCACTGCCCGCAAAGAGAACGAAGGCGGCATGGAGTATACTTCGGCCAGGCTTGTCACCAAAAACAAAGGCGACTTTTTGTATGGCAGAATAGAGGTGCGGGCAAAGCTGCCGACCGGAAAAGGCACCTGGCCGGCTATCTGGATGCTGCCAACCGACTGGGCCTACGGGGGCTGGCCAAAATCCGGTGAGATAGATATTATGGAGCACGTGGGCTATGACCAGAACAACGTGCACATCACAGTGCATACCGAGGACTATAACCACGGCAAAGGCACCCAGAAAGGCAAAAGCAAAATAGTGCCCACCGCCAGCACCGCTTTCCACAATTACCGCGTGGACTGGACTCCTTACTCCATCAAGGGCTTCATTGATGACGAAAAAGTATTTGAGTTTATCAACGAGGGCAAAGGCTTTGCCTCCTGGCCATTTGATAAGCGCTTTCACCTGCTGCTCAACATCGCGGTTGGTGGCAACTGGGGAGGCGCTCAGGGTGTGGACCCTACCGTTTACCCGCAAAGTATGGAAGTGGATTATGTGCGCGTCTACAAACTGATTGAAGGGTAAGGCACAGCGCTTGCTATACTTTAGGAGAATATCTTTTACTCCTCCGCCTGCTTATACTTTGCTTCTGCAGCTTACAAGGTAAATTTTAGACAAAGCGAAAGGCCCGGTAACTTAGCCGGGCCTTTTTTATAGGTTAATATTTGAGTATAAACTCCGTCAGGTTTACCTCCTGCTCCAGGTTCAGCTTCTTCCGCAGCCTATAGCGGCTGGTTTCCACGCCCCGTAGCGACAGGTTCAGCAGCGAGGCGATTTCCTTGCTTGTCAGGTTCATGCGCAGGTAGGCACAGAGCTTAATGTCCCGGTGGGTGAGGTCGGGGAAGTCGTGGCGCAGCCGCTTGAGGAAACCCTGGTGCAGCTGGTTGAAATGCAGCTCAAACTGATCCCAGTTGTTCTCAACTTTGATGTCTTCTTCCACGGAGCGAAGTACCTTGCGTAGCTGGTGCAGCGCCTGCCTGTCCTCTACCTGCTCCATCACCGTCTGCAGCTGCCCCCGCACCTTGTCTATCGTCTCCAGGCTTTGCATCACGTGCATGGCCGAAGAAGCCAATTCCTTGCTCTTGTGCTCCAGCTCGCTCTCCAGCTTTTCGTTATTCAGCCGGATAACCTCTTTCTCGGCCTTCAGCACCTCTTCTATGTAGGCGGCCTCTTTCAGGCGAAGGGCTTTTTCCTGCTCCTCCCGCAACTGTCCCTGCTGCAGGCGCACCCGGCGGTCTATCAACCGCTTTAGCAACCAGATGGCCAGCAGGCCTAGCAGAAGGTACACGGCTTTGGCCCAATAGGTGCTGTACCAGGCCGGCAGAATGGTAAAAGTATAGGCGGTTTCCCCGCTCTCATGGCCATACACATCGCGGGCTTTTACTTTAAAAGTATAGGTCCCCTCCGGCAGGTTGGTATACTCTTTTTGCTTGGATGTCCCCCACCCGGACCAGTTTCGGTCGAAGCCCTCCAGCATGAACTGATACTGCACGTGGTCATTGTCCAGGAAGGTGACACCGCTGTAGGTAAACTTCACCGAATTGAAAGTATAGGGGAGCTCCGGCCTTAGCCCGGCTGGCTGGCTGATGGACAACTGCCCCTGGTGCAGGAAATCCCCGCCCGAGATGAGCGAATCTGTGGCCCCGTCCGTGGCGCTAACCTGCCTGATCAAGGTATGGAAAGTATGGTCTGTACTTTCAGTTTGCCGGAAAGTGGGATGGTAGTGCACAAAGCCTTCGTCGGTACCGATTAACATATTGGCCCGGTCGTAGTGCGCGATATGCTCAAAGCCTCCTACCAGCTTGTCGTATAGCTTGTTAAATATGTTTTTCTCTACCTCAAAGCTGCCGTTAGCCTTTTTCTTCAACACCCCTACCTCTTTTCCGGCTGAGAACCATATATGCCCGTCCGCGTCCTCCACCAGTTTCCGGATATGCACATCGGGCGCAAACAGCTTGCTGAACACCGGGTGCACCTCAAACTTGTCTGTGCGCTTGTTATAGGTAAAGACGCCCCGTTCTCCGGTAAACACCAACTCACCGTTTATCTTAAATACGTTGATGAAGATGTTGGAAGGAAAACCGCTTGCCTGTCCGTAAAAATCCACCCTGGCCGCCCTGCTCAGGTCGTCAGAGAGCTTTAACTTGTAAATCCCCTTGTAGCCGTGGGCAATCCAGATATTTCCGGCTTCATCCTCCTCCATCACCCGGGAGGACTCGCTGAACCCCTCAATGGTGCGCACGAATTTCAGGTTATCCCCCTCAAATTTATAGAGCAGCAGCCCATTGTAGGTACCGCACAGCAGGTAATCGGGGTGGGATTTTAAGGGCAGGAACAGCCAGGCGCCCCGGTGATCGGACAACCGTTCGGCAACACCGTTTTTTACCTGGTAAGGCCCTTCGTGGTGAGCGAGCAGCAGCCGGTCGCGTATTTTCTGGAGGTTGTATACTTGCCCCTGTGTATGCTCTACCAGCCGGAAAGGAGCCGGCTGAATAGGATTTTCGCCTTTAGACCACTGCTTAAAGTATAGCCCGTCGCTGGTGCCCAGGTATACTTTGCCGCTGTCGAGCATCGAGGTATAGGCTGTGCCCGGCAGCCCGCTATAGGCGTTGAAATGGGTAAAGGCAGAGTTCGTCTCCACATAGCTGATGCCGTTGTTGAGCCCCAGCCAGAGGTTTCCCGCGTCGTCCTCGTAAATGCTGCGGACAGTGTTGTTCTGCAGCCCCTTCTCGATGTTGAGGTGCTGCCGCGGCGTGCCATCCTTATCGGTGAGCAGCAGGCCGTTGTGCGCCGTGCCAAACGCCAGCCCGTTGGAGAAGGACATGACAGTGTTTATCCGGGCCTCCTCCAGAAAAGGGCTCACGGGTAATTTCCATGCCGTAAAGTGGTTATAGCCATCGTAGGCGAAGAGCTTGCCCTGGTTGGTTACCAGCAGCATGCCAGCCTTGTGGTGCGGCAGAATGCCCGTGATGGTGTAGCCCTTGAGCACATCGCTGTTGGGGATGAGGGTCATTTTGCCGGCGCTTATCTCATAGAGCCCTTTCTCCGGCACCGGCACATACAGCGTGTTGCGGACATAAAACGGAAAACCCCAGGGCAACTCCGGCAGCCGGTATACCTGAAACTTGTCGTTTCGGAGGTGATAGATGGCCTGCACGGTGCAAAAGTACACGCCGTCGCTCGTGACATAGGTTTTCCAGACATCATCAAATGAGCGGTCTGCTTCCGGAATCTGGTCCTTTAACGACACAAACTCCATAAGCCCCTGGCGGTTGGGGCTCAGGTAGCCGAAGTCGTTCTGTCCGCCCACGTAAATAGTGCCGTCCTTGCCAATAGCCAGGGAGCGGGCAATGGTGCGGTTGGGAAGTATAATGACGCGCCAGTTGTTGCCGTCATACTCCAGCACCCCGTAGTTGTTGCCGAAATACATCACCCCGCGGTGGTCCTGCACCGCTGCCCAGTTCTGGGCCGAGGCATTATACTCTTTCTGCCCATAATTCCGGATAAAAGGAATCCCCTCGTCCTTTACCTGGGCCAGTACAGGATAACACACCAGTAGCACGTACACCACCACTGCAATATACTTTCTCATTTAACCCCTCCTGTGTTTACCTTACCTGTAAGCATGCGTCCTTCTAATTTAGGAGTTGCTAGCCTCGCTGAACCCAAAAGTTAAAAATAAATAAAAATATATTTCTATAGGATATCTTAAAAATACATCACGTCAGATTATTCTACTTTGAGCCTGCATCCGGGCTTATAATTATCCAAGTATATTGTAATCCTTTACAAAAGTCAATCGTAAAACTATAGGACTAAAAATTGGTACATGCCCAAGTTCAAAGCTATTAAAAGAGGCATGCCAAACCGTCCCTGACCTTAGCCTGTACCCTGCTTTCTGACGCGCACAAAGCCCTGTGCTTGTGCCTGCTTCCAGCGTTTTTATGGCAAGAAAGGATATCAGGCCCGCCTGTCAGGACCCGGTCGCCGGCTCACCCATGAAGCCGGCCAAGTACTAAGGATGTGTTGTTGTAGAACTGCGGGGAAGACCTTATTAAAGTATCACCATTTTAAATCCTATCTATGAAGACAAAATTCTATTCAGCAATCGGCTGCATAACAATGGCTGTCTGTGTAAGTGCCGCTACTTACACAGAAGCCTGGTCTATGCCTGCGCCACTGATTCAGCAAACGGCTGATGTGACTGTCACCGGGCGTGTGACAGATGAAAAAGGGAGCGGTTTGCCAGGTGTGACAGTCATGCTGCAGGGCACCTCGCGGGGCACTTCTTCGGATGCCGACGGCAATTATACCTTGGCTGTACCTGGCGGAGAAGGCACGCTCGTTTTCTCTTTCATCGGCTACCAGACGCAGCAGATTCCGGTAGGCAACAGGTCAACCATAAACGTTTCGCTCGTCCCTGATGCTGAGGCACTCGAAGAGGTAGTGGTAGTAGGCTATGGAACGCAGCAGAAAAGTTTGGTTACCGGCGCCATCTCTTCGGTACGGCAGGAGGAAATAGCCACCGTCTCCTCCACCAGGGTAGAGCAGGCCTTGCAGGGAAGAACTGCCGGAGTTACTGTGCTGCCTGCCTCCGGCTCCCCGGGCAGCGGCATGCGGGTGAGAGTGCGCGGCACTGGCTCTAACGGCAATGCGGAGCCACTCTACATTGTGGATGGCATGCGGACGGGAGGAATTGAATACCTGGACCCCAACGAGATAGCCTCTATAGAGGTACTCAAGGATGCTGCCTCTGCCGCCATCTATGGCGCCGAGGGTGCTAACGGGGTCGTGATTATCAGAACCATAACAGGGAATAAAGGAGCCCCCTCCACCATATCCTACAGCGGCCAGTATGGGGTGCAGTCGGTAAGGGACAGGATGGATTTGATGAACGCCCAGCAGTATGCTGCATACCTGAACGAATCGAGCACGGCAGGCACGATACCGGACCCAGCTGAGGTAGCGGGTGTGCAGGGCACCGACTGGCTTGATGAGCTTTTTGAGACAGCCCCTATGCAACGGCACTCGGTCAGCTTCAATGGGGGTAGCGAGAAATCATCTTTCCTGGTAAGCGGCACCATGTTCCGACAGGACGGCATCGTGGGAGGCGACAGGTCCCGCTTCGACCGCTTCACTGTCCGTCTCAACTCCGACCATGAGATCAAATCCTGGCTAAACATTGGCAACAGGCTTTCCTACTCCCATTTCGAGCGAACCGGCATACAGGAGGATGATGAGTTCGGCGGGGTGATCAGCAATGCCATCCTGATCGATCCACTTACCCCTACCTTGTATACCGGTGCTCTGCCCGCATTTGTACAGGATGCCATTGATGCGGGGCATCCACTGGTGCGGGACGCAGCCGGGAATTACTACGGGCTTTCGCAATACATCCGGGGTGAGGTGGGCAACCCCCTGGCGCAGCTGGCTATTACCAAAGGCGAAACGGTGCAGAATAAAGTGGTAGGCAGCCTTTTTGCCGACATCACCCCCTTCGAGGGCTTCACCTTCACTTCCCGCTTCGGCATTGATGCCGCCTTCCAGCGCAACCATGGCTGGAGCCCGAGCTTCTGGTTCTCTTCCGAAAGGCTTAACACCGCCGCCAGCACCTTCGATACAAACGAGAACTGGTTTACCTGGCAGTGGGAGAACTATGCCACCTACGACCGCACGATCGGCTCCCACCACTTTACCCTGCTTGCCGGTATATCAGCCTTGGAGCGGAAGTATAACCGGCTGAATGGCACTTCCTCGGGCCTGTTTGCAGAGAAGGACATTTTTGCCTTCCCGGATTTCACCCCTGATGACAACGACCGGATTGCCGGAACGGAGACCTCGAACACGCTGGAGTCCTTTTATGGAAGGCTTTCCTACGACTATATGGATAAGTACCTTTTGAACCTGACGATCCGGCGCGACGGTTCCTCGCTGCTGCCCCCCGGTAATGAGTGGGGCACCTTCCCTTCCGTTTCCGTTGGCTGGGTGCTGAGCAATGAGGATTTCTTTCCTGCCACCGACGTGATGAATTACCTGAAGCTGCGCGGCAGCTGGGGCCGGAACGGCAGCTTGTCGAACCTGACGTTGGGGCAGTGGGCTGCGGTGATCACCTCCCAGGGTATCCGCTACCCCGATGGCAACGGCGGCTACATCACGGTGGCAGAGCCGGCCCAGCTGGCTAACCCGGACCTGACCTGGGAGACAAGCGAGCAGTTTGACGTTGGCCTCGACCTGGGCTTCTTTCAGAACAAGCTCACCCTCACCACCGATTACTTCGTCAAGACCACCAAAGACCTGATCACCCCCGGTACGCCCCCAAGGTTTATTGGAAACGTTTTGCCCTTCGTGAACGGCGGCGATGTACGAAACCGGGGCTGGGAGTTTGAATTGGGCTTCAACAACGACGAGCATGCCTTCAAATACGGGGCCTTCGTGAACCTGACCACGCTGGACAACGAGGTGACGTTCCTCAACCCGAATGTTAGCCGCATCGCGGGTACAGGTGTTGGCACGGGCTGGACGGCTACTTATTTTGAGGAGGGCTTCCCTATTTGGTACTTCCGCGGCTATAAGACAGCGGGCATCTTCCAGACAGAGGATGAAATAGAACAGTACCTGAGCGAAAACAACATCACCGGCTACGCCCCCGCGCCCGGCGACCCCATCGTGGTGGATGTAAATGGCGATGGTCAGATCTCGCCCGATGACCAGACCTTTATCGGCAGCCCGCACCCCGACCTGGTGTACGGGGGCCGCATTACGCTAAGCTACAAGGGCTTTGACTTTCTGGCGTTTATCCAGGGCCAGTCCGGTAACGACGTGCTGCTGGCCTTTAACCGCGTGGACCGCCCGACGGCCAACAGGCCTGCCTTCTTCTACGAAGACCGCTGGACCGGCCCGGGAAGCACCAACAGCTGGTTTGCCCCCAACACCACCAGTACCTTCGTGTATAACAGTGACCTGATGCTCTTTGATGGATCCTATGCCCGTATCCGGCAGCTGCAACTGGGCTACACGCTGCCCAACACACTCACCGAACGCATCAGCGTGAGCAACGCCAGGTTCTATGTATCGCTCGATGACTTCTTCACCTTCACCGACTACCCCGGCCTGGACCCAGAGGCAGGCAGTAACGACGTGAACAGCCTGGGCATTGACAGAGGTGTGTATCCTGTGCCCAGAAAAGCATTGGTGGGCCTTACTTTCAGCTTCTAACCTTTTAAATAAGAAAGACCATGAAAAACGATATTTTTAAAAGAACGATGCTATGCCTGGCCGCCCTGCTGATAGCTACAGGCTGCGAAGAGGATTTCCTGGAATCAGAAATACCCGGCAGGCTGCCGCAGGAGGAATTCTACCAGACAGACGAGGACGCCTTGCGCGCCACGGCCGCCGCTTACGACATGTTGCAGGCGCACTACAACTGGGGCTGGTCGAGTATGTACCTGGTCAAAACCCTTTTATCGGATGAGAGCAATGCCGGGGGCAGTGGCCCAGGGGATCAGCCCGGTTACCAAACCCTCGACGATTATACCTTTGACTCCCAGAATGATGCGGTGCTGGGTGCCTGGAGCATGAGCTACTACGGCATCTATAGGGCCAACCAGGTCATCAACCGGGTGGCCCCTGAAACAGACCTGCGCCGCCGCCTGATAGCAGAGGCCAAGGCACTGCGGGCGCTCTACTACCTGGACCTTGTCTCGCTTTGGGGCGGTGTGCCGCTCATTGTTGCCGACATTCCGCAGAGCGAGTACAACACACAGCAACGGGCCAGCCGGGAGGAAGTATACGCTCAGATAGAGCAGGATTTGACCGAGGCTATTGCCGAGCTACCCCTGAAAAGCACCTACGGCGCCGGTGAGCGCTTCCGCTTCGCCAAAGGAGCGGCCCAGGCCCTGCTGGGCAGGGCGCACCTGTATCAGGAGGAGTGGCAAGAGGCTGCCCAGCTGTTTGACGAGGTCATCAACTCCGGCCAGTACAGCCTGGAGCCGGAATTCAGCCGTGTCTTCTCGCAGCAGGGAGAGTTTGGGCCGGAGTCTTTGTTTGAGGTGGCTTACGCCAGCGACGCCAACTATGACTGGGGAAACTTTCCTTGGGGCAACGGACGTAACCTGGAAAGCAACATTCACATCCAGCTGATGGGGCCCCGCTCCGACTTCTACACCAAAGCCCCGCAGGACTCTTTGATTGGCGGCTGGGGCTTTAACACACCGCGCCCCGAGCTGTACCAGGCCTTTGTCGAGGCAGGCGATACCGAGCGGAGGGTCAATACCATCATGTCAGAGGAGGAGTTGGAGGCAATGGGAGGCAGCTGGAGCGAACCGAACGCCTATGACTACCAGGGCTATTTCCAGCGCAAGTACGGTTCCTACTCCAACCAGACCAGCTCTGAAGGCGGCTCGATTGCAGAGTTGAATTATGGCACCAACTGGCGTTTAATCCGGTACGCGGATGTGCTGCTGATGGCGGCCGAAGCCTACTACCGCCTGGGCGATGAGGCCAGGGCGCGCGAAGAACTCAACAAAGTGCGCCAGAGAACCGGGTTGGAGGAGGTAACGACCTCCGGTACGGACCTGTTCAACGCCATTGTGCGGGAACGGGAGCTGGAGCTGGCTTTTGAGGGCTTCCGGTACATTGACCTGGTGCGGTGGGGCCTGGCGGCGCAGGAGCTGGGGCCGCTTGGGTATATGGAGGGCAAGCACAACCTGCTCCCTATACCTGATACGGATGTGAGAACAGCCGGCCTGGCGCAAAACCCCGGCTATTAAACAAAATACAAAAGTATAAGGACGGAGAGGGAGCTGTGATGACAGCTCCCTCTCCGTCTTTATCGTGTTCATCCAATTGCGGCTTGTTAGTAGTTCCAGGGGTAGAGGTCGGGTTCTTTGGCGCCACGGCTCTTCATGCGCAGCGGGTGCACGGCCTCTGTCTCCTCAAAGTATAAAAAGGCATCGTAGCGCTCCGGGATGAGGGTGGGCACGTAGTTTCCGAATGCCTCATACTTGGGGTCGTACACCACCCCGATGGCGCGGTGGCCGATGTAATCCTGCACCTCGGGCACCTGCTTCAGGTCCTTGGAAAGTATGATTTTGTCTTCGGTGCTGATGTTATGCAGCAGCTCCTCCCAACTGCCACTTGCGGCAGGCGGCACATCCATCTTCTGCATGGGCGCCCCCCAGGCTTTGCTGGCCACCACGGTGCCCTGGTAGGTGCCAAAACCCACCAGGCGCACGTTGGCGCGGCCATACTTCTCGCGGGCCAGCTGGCCGATGTTGAACATTCCGTTATCCACCATATCCGTGTAGCGGGCGTCGCCGATGTGGGTGTTGTGCTCCCACACAATGGCTTTGGAATTGGGACCGTGAAATTCGAGCAGGCGATCCAGGGTTTCCATCATGTGGCTGTCGCGCACGTTCCAGGAGCTGGCGCTGCCGCCAATCATGGCCCGGTAATACTTTTCGGCGTTGGCGGCCACCAACGCATTTTGCTTCGTGTTGAAGTCCTGCTCCGGATCCTGGCCGAAGCTGCGCTGCTGCTGTATTTTTTGCAGCATCTCGATCACCTCCCGCTCACAGTCGGTGGGCACGAAGGCTGTGGCGCGGGCATAGGTTTGCGGGTCGCGGTTAAAGGGCTCGAAACAATTGATGGCCTGTCTGGCCGCCTCGGCTGCCTGCCCGTTGTTGTTCTCCAGGTAGCGCACAATCTGCTCCAGGCTCTCCCAGAGGCTGTACACATCCAGGCCGTAAAAGCCGGCCTTCTCGCCCTGCATGCGCTGGTTGTTATACTCGCGCAGCCACTCCACCAGCGCCGCCACCTCCCAGTTGGCCCACATCCAGGTCGGCCAGCGGCGGTATACTTCCAGCACATCGGCAATCTTGCTCCCGGCATTGGGGTAGCCTTTCACAAAGCGGTTCACGGCGTAGCACTCCGGCCAGTCGCCCTCCACGGCTATAAAGTTAAAGCCCTTGTCCTGGATTAACCGCCGCGAGATGGCTGTGCGCCAGGTATAGTACTCCGAGGTGCCGTGCGAGGCCTCCCCCAGCATCACCACCCGGGCATCACCGATTTCCTGCAGTAACACATCCAGGTCTTTCTCCTTTGTAAGCGGGGTATAGTGAAAAGGTTTTTGTCCCATAGCCGTGGCGCGAAGTATAAAGTATAAAGTACGCTACATCAAATATTGGTTATTGTACTATCCTCTGCCTCTTAATGTTCCATAAAATAAAGCACCCGCCCTGCCCTGGTGGCAAAGCGGGTGCAAGTAAGCGTGCAACCTGACCGGCAGTGGCTAGTCCTGCTGGGCAAACACCCGGCGCAACAGCTCTGTGGTGCGGGCAACGGGGTTTTCCCGGATCTTCAGCTCCTCCTGTGCCACCAGGGTGAACAGGCCGTCTATGGCTTTTTGGGTAGCGTAGTCGTCCAGGTCCGGGTTTACTTTTTGCACCAACGGAATCTTGTTGTACTGCGTCACCAGGTCTGTATAGTAGCGGGTGGCGTTCGTTTTCTCCAGTGATTTAACCATGACCGGGTTAAAGGAATCGTACAGCTGCTGCGAGGTGGTGCGCTTGAGGTAGTTGGTGGCGGCATCCTTCTCCCCTTTCAGAATCCCCCAGGCGTCCTGTATGGTCATTTGCTTGATGGCGCTCACAAAGATAGGCACCGCGCTTTTGGCCGCGTCCTCGGCCCCACGGTTCAGGGTAAGTATAAACTTATCCACTTCGCCACCAAGCCCAACCTGGCGCAGGGTGTTCTCCACGCGCTTCACATCCTCCGGAAAGGGAATTCGGATAAGCGAGTTGCCATAAAAGCCATCGGTCTGGGAGGCCTTGCCGGCGCCGTTGGAGATACCCACCTCCAGGGCCTGCTTCAGCCCAGCCGCCACCTCGGTTTGGGTAACAGGCACACCGGTACCGGTCAGTACGCCGTCCATGGTGCGCTGCAGATCGGTCACGGTACAGGCAGAGGCGCCCATTGCCACGGCCAGGGCAGAAGTATAAATCAGCTTCTTCATGTATGGTTTTGTAATGATTTCTCTTATATGAAAAGTATAAAGTATGGCCCTGCAAAGTATAGGCGCGGCAATGTATGCAATCTGCCGCAACATCTTTACCTTTATCAGGTTTAAAAAGCCTACACATAAATCAGACCACAAATATACATGAAAGCAGTTACTACTGAGATAATCACGATTGGCGATGAGATCCTGTACGGCCAGATCGTGGACACCAACTCTGCCTGGATGGGCGCCGAGCTGGCTAAAATTGGGGTGAGGGTGAAGCAGATAACCTCTATTTCGGATAATGCGGAACATATCACCCAAGCCCTGGATGAGGCCAAAACCCGCGCCGATATTATCCTGATGACCGGCGGCCTGGGCCCCACTAAAGATGACCTGACCAAACAGGTGCTCACCGACTACTTCCATACTTCGCTGAGGCTGCACGAACCCTCGCTGGCCCACCTGACCGAGCTTTTTCGCGGCCGCGGCAAGGAGTTGACCGAGATAAACCGCGAGCAGGCCTACCTTCCCGAGAGCTGCACGCCGGTAACCAACGCCTTGGGCACGGCACCGGGCATGTGGTTTGAGCAGGACGGGAAGGTGTTCGTGTCGATGCCGGGAGTGCCCTTTGAGATGAAGCGCATGATGACTGACATTGTGCTGCCGCAGCTGAAAGTATACTTTAAGACCCCGCACATCCTCCACAAAGTTGTGCAAACCATCGGCCTGCCTGAGTCGCTGCTTTCGGAACGCCTGGAGGCCTGGGAAACGAATCTGCCCGGGCACCTGAAACTGGCTTACCTGCCCAACCTAAATGGTGTGCGCCTCCGCCTGACCGGGCAAGGCACGGACGAGGCCATACTTGAAAAGGAAATGCAGGAGCAGATCAAAAAACTCCCTGCGATCCTGGGCAAGCATATTTTCGCTTACGGTGAGGTGACGCTGGAGGAAGCCATCGGCCGGCTGCTGACCGAGCGCGGCCTGACGGTGGCCACGGCCGAGAGCTGCACCGGGGGCCTGCTGGCGCACAAGCTGACAAGTATAGCCGGCAGCTCGGCCTATTTTATCGGCAGCGTCATCGCCTATCACAACGAGGTGAAAATACAGGAGCTGCACGTGGCACCTGAAACCCTGCAACAGCATGGCGCCGTAAGCGAGGCTACCGTGCGCGCCATGGCCGAGAACGTGCGCCTGAAGTTCGACACTGACATTGGCCTGGCCACCAGCGGCATTGCCGGCCCCGACGGCGGCACGCCCGACAAACCGGTGGGCACCATCTGGATAGCCTACGCCGACAAGTATAAAACGGTGGCTAAACTGCTCAACTACAACAAAGGCCGGCTGCTCAATATAGAGTATACTGCCATGGCTGTGCTGAACCTGCTGCGGCAAAGTTTGGAGCCAACGGTTGAGGAATAGCCTAAAATATTTAACTTTGTCTGGATTTTAAGTCGACAGGGCCTTGGAGGGGTTAGTACTCACTTTCCTTTTCACCGGCCTGCGTGTAAACCCTGAATTAAAAACGATCAACGAAGAACGACATATATGGCACTTGTAGAAATGGTTATGCCCAAAATGGGCGAGAGTATCATGGAAGGTACCGTTTTGAAATGGCTCAAAGACGTGGGTGATACCATTGAGCAGGACGAATCGGTGCTGGAAGTGGCAACCGACAAAGTTGACACCGAGGTACCAGCCCTGCAAGGTGGCGTGCTGAAGGAGATTCTGGTGAAGGAAGGAGACGTGGTGGCTGTGGGTGCCCCTATCGCCATCATCGCCACCAACGGCGAGGATACCGCTGCTCCTGCCGCACCTGCTGCTACCGAAGCTCCGGCTGCGCCACAGGCTGCCGCTCCACAGGAGGCTGCGCCTGCCGCTGCTTCTGCCGCTTCCGTAGCCAAGCTCGACAAGCCCGCCAGTGGCCGTTTCTACTCTCCGCTGGTGCTCAACATTGCCCGCGAGGAAGGCATCTCGATGGAGGAACTGGAGTACGTACCAGGTACCGGCAGCGAAGGGCGTGTGTCCAAGAAAGATATACTGGCCTACGTAGAGAGCCGCAAAAATGCACCGGCTGCTCCGGTTACCCAAGCACCGGCTCCTCCCGCACAGACCCAACCGCAGGTACAGGCTCCGGCCGCGCAGCCGCAGGCCACTCCTGCCCCGGCCGCAGTGAAGCCAGCCGCCTCTGTAGGCGGAAACACCGAGATCATCGAAATGGACCGTATGCGCAAGATGATTGCCGACCGCATGGTGGAAAGCAAGCGCATCTCCCCGCACGTTACCTCTTTCGTGGAAGCCGACGTAACCAACCTCGTGAACTGGCGCAACAAGTGGAAGGACGTGTACAAGAAGCGCGAGGGCGAAAACCTGACCTTCACGCCGATCTTTATCCAAGCCATTGCCAAAGCCATCCAGGATTTCCCGATGATCAACGTCTCGGTGGACGGCGGCAACATCATCCGCCACAAGGACATCAACATCGGCATGGCCGTGGCACTGCCAAGCGGTAACCTGATCGTGCCTAACATCAAAAACGCTGACCAGCTGAACCTGAACGGCCTGACCAAAAAGGTGAACGACCTGGCTAACCGTGGCCGCATGAATAAACTGACTCCAGACGACCTGGCAGGCGGCACTTATACTATCTCCAACGTGGGCTCTTTTGGCAACGTGATGGGCACGCCGATCATCATGCAGCCACAGGTGGCCATCCTGGCTGTGGGCGCTATCAAGAAGAAGCCGGCTGTAATCGAGACACCGGAGGGCGACCTGATTGGCATCCGCCACTTCATGTTCCTGTCGCACTCCTACGACCACCGCGTGGTGGACGGCTCGCTGGGCGGCATGTTCGTGCGCCGTGTGGCCGACTACCTGGAGCAGTTTGACGTGAATCAGGCGATATAACCGGACAAAAGTATAAAGTATAGAAAGCAGCCTGCCGTGTTACCGCGGCAGGCTGCTCTTTTTAAAGACCAAAGGAAGTATACGCAGCGATTCTTATGAGCAGATGATTGTGTGAGTTGTTTCAGCCTGAGTAAGACATAAATTGAAACAGCGGCAGTATATTAATATGTGTGCCGTCCGATTTAGCTTGAGAGATGTTGATACCGCCTTTCCGGAGAAGGCGTCGTGGCAGGTAATATCCTACTAATCCCGCTCAAATATTTTTTTTATTTATACTATATATATTTGTATTATTACAACTATTATTCTATATTAGTTACGGAATGTCCTGTATGCCTTTTTTGGAAAGGCCGGCAGGCAAAACAGGCTCAGGTTAGCGCTCAAAACCTACGGTAGATTCATTTTTACAGCCAGCCGAAGTTTCCCTCACTGCCAAGGTTATGAAACCGAGCCTGTATATCACTTATACATTCAATGCTTTTGCTCAAGGGAGAACTCGAGTATAAAAGGGCTTAGTACATACTGCCCTCTTTCTGCTTTTGGTCTTTTTCAATGATTACGGATTGACGGCTCAACTTGCGCCTAATCCGCTGTCAATATCACTTGCTGTGCTCACCACATACAAAAGATAATGGATAGGATAATAGAAGCAGATCTTTTCCGCTACGGTGGATTATCAGGCACAAAAGGGCTTCTAAAAGGCCTTCAGAATCCCGGGTTCAGGTACATGTATTTGCTGCGCAAGGCGTCAAAGTATAAGAAGAACTCCTTCAAGTGGCTGCTGTTCAATTTCCTCAAATCACGCTACTCGCATAAGTATGGGTTTCAAATTCCTTCCTCAACCCAAATCGGCGAGGGATTTTACATTGGGCACTATGGACCTATAGTGATTAACGGCAAGGCAAAAACTGTAATATCACGCACAATGTTACGATTGGGCAGGCGAACAGGGGCAGGTTAAAAGGCTACCCAACCATTGGCGACAATGTATGGATTGGGACGGGCTCCGTAATTGTTGGTAACGTGCGTATCGGGTCGAACGTGCTGATTGCCCCTAACGCCTTTGTCAATGTTGATGTTCCGGATAACTCGCTGGTAGTAGGAAACCCGTGCAAAATACTGGAGAAAGAGGCCCCTTGCGAGGGGTATATCAATAGCACCTTAAACTGACACCGCACTGCTCGTGCAGAGGCCTATGCCTGTTCCAGCAACTGAACCACGACAGACCGGTAACTATGGTGCAGGCGGGAAAGAGGTCCTTCTCATGCCCCGGCTGTTGCATAAATGGAGAATCTTCCATTTATGCCCACTACCGTAGGTAAAAATAAAAAGGGCCGCCCGCTTTAGGCAGCCCCATCTGTTTTAAATAAGCCAGGTGTTATCTCAGGAAGGATTATTTTTTACCGCCCTTCCTGCCATAAGTCAGATCAACCAGAATCGGGAAGTGATCCGAAGGAAACTTCCCATAGTAGGTGTCCGTCAGTATCCCCCATTTGTTCACGCTGAAATGGTCGGAAACAAACACGTGGTCAATTACCTCATCCCGCTTGGTATCCTGCTTGAAACCATTAAAGGAAGCATTGTTGGCATACGGATGCGTTACCTCCCTGTAAGTGTCCTTCAGCAGATTAGATTCGGCGAGCAGCTTGTACCATGCGCTGGCATGATCCCCGTTGAAGTCACCGGCAAGTATAACGGGGTTCTTTCCGGCTATCTCCTCCATTTTGCGAAGGATGAGCTTGCTGCTCTCGTTTCTGGCCTGCACCCCCTGGTGATCGAAATGAGCGTTGAAGAAGTAAAAGCGCTGCTTGGTTTTCTTGTCCTGCAAGTATACCCAGGAGGTGATGCGGTGGCAGCAGGTGGCATCCCAGCCTAAGGAAGGCTTATCCGGTGTTTCCGAAAGCCAGAAGTTGCCTTTATCCAGCACCGTGAACCTGTCTTTTTTGAAAAAGATTGCCGAATGCTCCCCCTTGTCTTTCCCGTCGTCCCTCCCGGCTCCGAACCGCTCGTACTGCGGCAGGGCCTTGCTGATATCGTCCAGTTGGTGCTTTAGCCCTTCCTGGGTGCCGAACACATCGAAATCGTGAAAACGCAGCAGTTCCGCTACGTAAGGGGCTCTGTCAACCCATAGGTTTCCAGTGTCCCGGGGGTTATCAAACCGAATGTTATAGGAAGCTACCCGGAGTTGCTGCGCCTGGGCAAGCGACACAAAACCAGCCAAGAAGAAGAGCAGGAATAAACGTTTTAAATTCATAAAGCCAATTATCTTAGAAATTCAAGTGGTACAATGTTAATTAGAGCCAAGTATAAATTTCTGCCCCTGCTCCGCAAAGCAGGGGGCAGAAGCTTACCATCCGGGATTTTGCCCCAAGGCAGGGTTCATGAGCCTGTCGCTCTCCGGGATAGGATAAAGGTAGTGCTTTTCCTCCCAGTCCCTGGGGATATTGTTGAGCCAGGTGAGTTCGCCGCGCGTTCCTTCCGACAAGCGCTGCGGGTTTACACCGCCACTGATCGTCTCAGACACATTCACGTAAGTAACGCCCGGCAAACGGTCTGATGGCATTGCCTGCTGGTAGAAGACCACATCCATGGCTCCGTCCTCATTCAGGTCGAGCGGCTGGTTCAGGGCCGGCACATAGAAGCCGTTCCACTCCATTTCCATCAGTTCTCCCTTTCGCCACCTGACAATGTCATCGAAGCGCAGCCCTTCCAGTACGAGTTCAATGCCTCTTTCCCGGCGTACCTCTAAAAGCGCTGGGTCTGTTATCTCAGGGAAATAGTGCGCCTTTAAGTAGGGGTCGGCCTCCGTAGGTTTGGTAGACAGCCCGCCGGTTATGCCGGCCCGTTGGCGCAGCGCCCCTATCGTCTTGGCCCAATCCTGGTCGGTGAAGGTGCCTAACTCCGCTTTCGCCTCGGCGTAGTTAAGCAGCACCTCGGCGTAGCGGATGATTGAGATGGAGTTGATATTCCTGCTGCCGCCGTCATAGTACATATCATCCAGCGTCCATTTAATAGGTTGGTAGCCCGTGTAAGTATAAGAGAAAACAGGGGGAGCCGGTACCTGTGCCCCACCGTTGATGCGCTTGTAGTCCCCTGAACGAATGGTTTGCTGCAGTCGCTTGTCTCTTCCTTTCATCTCCTGGGCAAACACCATTGTCTCATAGCCTGGCTTGCTGGTAAAAGGAGTTCCGTCCTCGTTCAGGTAGGTATTCACAAAGGTTCTGATCAGGCTTACGCGAGAGCCATAGGTGGCGCTGGTCCACCACCAGTTGGCATCGTTGTACACATTCAGGGCGGGGTCCACTACCGCGGCCAGCATTACCTCCGATCCTACCGGAGCCGGACTGGTAAACAACTGCCGGTAAGCTTGTTCAGGCCCGCCGGCTGTGCTGAGGCTAAAACCGCCCTCGTTCATCACTTTCTCAGCCGCAGCGGCGGCTTCCTGCAACCACTGGTCGGCGGTGCCGCCCAGCCCATGTTGGGTGTGATACTTGCGGAAGGTGCCTTCATATAATGCCACCCTCGACTTAAAGGCATAGGCAACCTGGCGGGTAATCCGGCTTCTGGTATCGTCACGGGTGGTGGAGATGTTTTCGCAGGCGAAGTTCAGGTCGGCGAGCACCGAGTCCATTACCACCGCCCGTGGGTCGCGCCCGTTAAACAGGGCCGGGTCGTCCACATCTATGGGCTTGCTGATCCAGGGCACATCGCCAAAGCGCTTTACCTTGTCGAAATAGAACCAGGCACGGAAAAACCGGGCCAAGGCGGTGTAGTGCTTTCTCACCTCCGGCGATACGTTCGTACTGTTGTTGTTAGCAATAAAGTAGTTGATGTTCCGCAGTTCACTCCAGCCCCAGCCAGAACTTTGCCGCGGTCCGAAGGCCCCCTGCCTCAGAAAGTCAGGCACCTGGGTTCTGGCGGCATAGTCGGCCATCGCGTCTCCCCGGTGGATATCGTTGGCGCTGGGTAACACGTTGTAAAAAGAGTTGGCATATAGCTCCAGGCCACGCTCGCTGTTGAACACGGCATCCTTCGTAGCAGTGTCAACCGGTGCCTGGTCCAGCTTCTCACAGGCAGTGAAAATCACGCTAAAGAGAACAAGCCAAATAAGTTGCTTCTTCATAAGATGTTATACTTAGGAATGGAAATAATTTCGTTTAGAAGGTAAGCGAAAGCCCCATGGTGACGCTCTTGAGGATTGGGTAGTTGTAGCCGTTGCCGCTGCTGCCATTGGTTAGCACCCTGTCCGAGCCCCTGATGCTTTCCACATCCAGGTCTTTGGTCAGTTTATAGAGCGGTGACCAGGACCAGAGGTTTTCGCCTGAAACAAACACACGCGCACTGCTCATGCCCACCTTCTCTATCAGATGCTGCGGCAGATTATACCCTAGCTGAATATTCTTCAGGCGGATGTAGGCCACGTTCTGCAGGTATTTGGTTTGCTCCTGTGCCAGCTCCCCGGAGCCGTTCTGGGCCACATAGCCACGGTAGCGCGGAAGGTAGGCATCCGGGTTCTCTTCGGACCAGATGTTGTCCAGGTGCCAGGAAGGCATCTTGTTGTAAGGCCTGTTGTACTGGCCCCAGAACGTGGCGGCCTCTCTGCCCGGGTACCAATCCTGCTTACCCACTCCCTGGAAGAAGGAGGTGAAGAAAAAGTTGTTCCAGTCGAAGCCCAGGTTAACACCATAAGTATAGCGTGGGGTGGCGTTGCCTATGATTTTCCTGTCGCCGGGGTTGTCTACGGTGTTATCCCCGTTGTTGATCACCCCGTCGTTGTTGAGGTCACGGAACTTGATATCCCCCGGCAGCAACTGTCCACTTGTCGAGGCCCTGATAAGCTTCTGTGAGGGCGAGTTGTTTATCTCCTCCTGCGAAGTGAAGAAGCCGTCCGTCACGTATCCCCAAATCTCCCCTACTTTCTGGCCCGCATAGTAATCGCTCAGCTTCTTATCGGGGTTGTTATACTTGGTGATCTCGGCCGTGTAGTCGGCCAGTGTCAGGCGCACGTTGTAGTTAAATGGCTTGGAGGCCAAGCTAATCTGATCCTGCCAGTTAAGTGACAGCTCCCATCCCTTCGTCTCCAGGTCGGCATAGTTCCCTTTTGGCACGGCGGTTCCAAACACAGCCGGCAGCGACATACCTACTGTAAACATATCCGTGGTTTTGCGGATGTACGCATCCCCGTTAAAGGTCAGGCGGTTAGAGAGCATGCTCAGGTCCAAGCCTATGTTGCGGGTAGTGGAGGTCTCCCAGGTCAGGCCAGCCGGAATCACGCTTGGCTGACTCGTCTGCTGTGGCCTTACGCCGCCAAGCACCCGGCCAGACTGTGAAATGTTGAACTTCTCCTGGAAGGCATAAGAACTGATGTTACCATTGCCAAGGGAGCCGTACGACGCCCTTAGCTTCAGCTCTGAGATAAAGTTAGGCGATACTTGCCAGAAAGGCTCGTTGGAGATGCGCCAGCCCGCCGAGAAAGAGGGGAAGAAAGCAAAGCGCTCCTCTTTCGGGAACTTGGAGGAACCATCGTAGCGGCCGCTCGCCTCCAGCAGATAACGCTCTTTGAAGGCATAGTTAACCCGGTAAAAACCGCCGGCAATGTTCCAGCGCTCCCAGCCGCCTCCTGTAGTAATGGACTGCCCCAGGGCCAGGTTGATATCCCTGGCATCTTCAAATATCAAGCCGTTACGCATCGTCTGCAGCGCCTGGAAGGTGGATTGCTCGTAGTTATAGCCCGCCATGGCCTTGAAGTAATGCGCGTCACTAAAAGTAGTTTCATACTCGCCGTAGAGGTTGGTAGCCAGGTAGCTGGTCTCCCGGTAGGTCTGCTGAATGTCGTTCGTGTTTGTGCCCACATACTCAATCACGCCGGGAATCCGGCTGTAAGGAACCGGCACGCGTACCCTGGTCTCATCGTTATCCCTGTTCTCGAAGGTAAAATTCCCGTTCAGGCGGAACTTATTGTCCAGCAGGGTAGCTGTCAGGCCGGTCGTGTTCCGGATTACGCGCTCATCCATGTCGATACCGTTTTTGCCGTACCAGAAGTCACCCACTGTATAGGCCGCAGAGTAGGTCAGGGTGCCGTCGGGGTTGAACATCGGTGCCATGGTGTGCCCTTCGTCGGCAATGTTACGCCAGATGCCACCGCCCTCGCCCACGTTCAGCGGGTTGCGGTAAGACATTTTGGAGTAGTTGGTGTTATTGTCGACACGCAGCCAGGGGAACAGCTCCAGGGAGCCCTTTGCCCTGAAGTTATACATCGTATAGTCGTCGGAATTATAGCGGAAGAGGCCTTCCTGCCCAAAGTATCGGCCTGTAGCATAGAAACTGGCCTTGCCGCTGCTTCCTGACACGGACACATTGTGCTCAGTCGAACTGTTGTTGTCCTTGTAAAGCTCCTTGAACCAGTCGGTGTTGGCATAGTAAACATATTCGCCGTTCGGTCCTACCTCTACTTTTGGCAAGCTGGGGTCGGCGGACCTTCTTTCCAGTTCGGCCAGGTATGCCGGGGAGAACTTCACGGTCTTGTTCACGTTCTGGGGCGTCTGCGAGTAGTCGTTCCAGGCGGTCCAGCCTTCGTTAAACCATTTGGAGAAAATATAGCCGTCGGTAACAAAATCTGGGATAGCGGTGGGTGACTTAACGGAGTAATTACCGGAATAGGTAACGCTTGTTTTGTCTTTGGAGGGGTTCTTGGTCGTGATGAGCACGACCCCGAATGCACCTCTTGCGCCGTAGATGGCTGCCGCCGAAGCGTCCTTCAGCACGGAGATACTCGCAACATCGTTGGGGTTAAGCAGGCTGGGATCGCCCTCCACACCATCTATAAGCACCAGCGCGTTGCCTCCCTGGCCAATGGACGTGGTGCCGCGCACATTAAAGGTGGGCGACTGAATCGGTTTGCCGTCGGTGGGCACCAGGTTCAGGTTGGGCAACACGCCCTGCAGGCCCTGGGAAAGGTTTGGGATCGGGCGGTTCTCGAAAACCTCAGCCGTTACCTGGTCCACAGCACCCGTCAGGTTTACCTTTTTCTGCGTGCCGTAGCCCACCACGACCACCTCCGAAAGCGCTTTGGCATCTTCCCGCATTACCACCTCTACCACACTCCTGTTGCCAAAGGCAAGCTCCTGGGTCTGAAAGCCGATGTACGATAGTACCAGAACCGGAGACGCTACGCCCTGGGTATATATCGTGAACCTCCCGTCGTCATCCGTGACTGTTCCGGCGGAGCTGCCTTTCAGGGAGATGGACACCCCCGGGAGCGGTGTGCCGGCCGCATCCTTCACCGTACCCGACACAGGCCCGTTTTGTCTTGCCTCAACGTTCGCAGGCTTATTTCCTGCGCCCGGCAAAGCGTTTCCGACGCCCGTACCGTAAACGGGACCAAGGCCCAGCAGGCCTGCCAGCAGGAGCAGACAGGGCCGCTGAACGCCTCGTTTCTTTTTTTCTGGTAAATCTACTTTCATAAACAAGCTGTTACTTAAATAAAAGTTGACGATGTAAAACAACATGGAGAATCCTTGCAGACTGGATTTGATACAGCTGCAGTTTTACCGCATGGAGGTGGTATTATACTTTAAGGAGGTGTCCGGACAGAGCGCCTATTTATTTGTGCCGATGTTGCAGCCATTGCAGTCGAGCAAGGCTTAATTATTTTTCCGACAGCGGAGCAAAGTAAGAGAACAGGCTTTACCCCAATGTTGCGGCTACGTTACAAAATCATGAAGGCCGGCAGTCTTTTCAGAAGGGCTAGCGGAGGTGAGGGTAAGCGCCGGCTACCGGCCCAGGTGCCGTTTCCGGCAGGGCAGTTGGGGCAGCCATACTTTAAAACCCAGGGCAGGAGCAACGGTAACCTTATACTGTCAGAGGCAAGGTTAGAATATTTTCCGCCTAATCTGCACTTTTTGCGGCGCCGAAAGTATAAATTAGCAAAACGATATGTTTATTCAGACAAACCGATAAAACTATGAGAAGTATCTTACCCTGGCTTCTGGCCGCCTTATTCCTGTTTTTGGCGCTATACTTTTACTGGCAGAAGAACGAGGCCGAGAGCCGCCTGGCCATTGCCGACAACCAGGTAGCCAAGATAGACCAGGAGCTGGAAGAGCAGACCGAGGCCGTAGACTCGTTGGAGGAGATGGTGCTGCCACCCGACACCATGAACCTGGTGCCGCCGGGAGGAGCCGCCTTTGTGGATGAGCTGGGCAGCCTGAGCCAGAGCGACATTCAGCGCTTAAAACGAAAAGGCCTGAAAAACCCGGAAACCGACCTGATGAACGACCTAAACCGCAAGCAGGGCCAACTTATACCTACCGAGGGAGTACTGGGCGGCACCATGGCCATCCGCGATACCCGCATCCTGAACGACCGCTACGCGATGGCTTACTATGAGGACGGCCACATCGGCGGCTACATGCTGCTCAAGTATGAGGTCAACAACGGCAAGATCAGCTGGAAGGTGGTGGACAGCTCCAAGCTGTAAAGTATAGGCATAAACTATGAGACTGAGTATCACCCTACTTTTTCTATTGTGCTGCCTTATAGCACAGGCGCAGAAAACTTCTCCCGAAAACCGCATCGTGGTTCTGGGCGAGGCAAGCATAGACGTCCCCGCTGATCAGGTAAAATTCACGGTTGTGCTCGAATCCACGGACTCGACAAGTATAGAGAAAGTCTACCAGAAGCACCGGGTACAGGAGGAAAAGCTGGTAAAGCTGCTGCAAGAGCTTCAGTTACCCGCCGCTGACATCTCCTACTCGCTTTTTTCCCTAAATAGGCAGCACAGATTCTACGAACGTGGTGCCGTATCATACTTTGCTGGCAGGCAAACGGTCAATTTCACCCTCCCCTCCGTCGATAAGCTGTCTGAAGTTCAGGCCAGGCTGATTCGGGATGGGTTCGTAAACTTCAACAGCCATTTTACCTCCACTAAGCTAAAACAGCACCAGACTGAAGTGTTGGAAAGAGCGGTGGAGGTGGCCAAGGGAAAGGCCGCTGTGCTGGCAAAAGCCTCTGATAGAAGTATAAAACGCATTGTTAAAGTAGCCGATACGGAAGATACTGACCCAGCTTTCCGTAACTATAGTGGTGCTGTGCTGCAAGAAGTGGAGGCAGTTGGCTACAGTGATCAAAACCTGCTGGAGTTCCCGCAAACCATACCGCTATCAGCTGTGGTAAAGGTTGTGTTTGAGCTCAGGTAAATTCCCCGCACAGGATTTGCAGGGAAGTATAAAGTATAACTATTCAGAACAACATGGTAAACCTACTCCTAAGTATACTGCTGCCCCTCTCCCTTGTACTTACAGATACCACGAAGCTGCACCTGCTGCAGGACCTGCAGAAAGACCTGGGCCAGTTGCAGACAAGCGAGCGCCACTTTATCAGCGACAACAGCAGCCTGAGCCCCTCGGTAGAGACCGTGGCCGAGGACCTGCAACTCTTCAGCCTGGTTGCCAACCTCGACCTGAGCCAGGCCTCCTATACCTGGCAGGAACAGGGGCCGCACCAGATCCACCGCTGGCGCTTAGACGAGGGCAACATCCGCAGCATCACCCAGATTCAGAGCACCATCCAGCTCGACACGGTGGTAACGCAGCGCTACGCCGACAACAAGCCTCCTACCCGGCAGCACATCCGCAACAGCTTCACGTTCCGCACCTACCTGGTTTCCACGGCATCGGAGCAGCACAAGCTATACTACCTGACCGAGGAAGAGCAGGGATTGCTGGCCTACCGGCTTGGGGAAAAGCAGGTAAAGATAACCTACGCCGCGTCAAAAACTGGCCTTGCCGATGTACTCCCGGACTTTCTCAGGCAGATCGATAACCTGACAGCAACCCTATAATTATAGTCGCAGAGGCCATACTTTATACCATCAAGTCAGAGCCGTTCCGCAAGGGGCGGCCCTGTTATTTTTACCCTCCCCAAAACCTGCCGCTGCTTGTTATGGTAAAGTATAGGCAGGCAATAATGTCGTGGCTGTGGGAGCAGTTACCGACAAGCCGGCCATCAGATAGGACGCACTGGCTATACTTTCTGACAGAATGACATAAATAAAGCTTCTGGACTCCCTTGGCACATAGCTTGATAAAACAGAAGTAGCAAAGAAATCAAGTTGAATAAGAAATATAATAAAACTATAGAATGGGAAAAATAATAGGTATTGACTTAGGTACTACCAACTCCTGCGTTGCCGTAATGGAAGGTAACGAGCCGGTGGTGATACCTAACAGCGAAGGTCGCCGCACGACTCCGTCTATTGTGGCTTTTCTGGATAACGGAAACGGCGAGCGTAAAGTAGGTGACCCTGCCAAGCGCCAGGCCATCACAAACCCTAAAAACACGATCGCCTCTATCAAGCGTTTCATGGGCCACAGCTACAACGAGGTAAGCGAGGAAGCAAAGCAAGTATCCTACGATATCGTGCAGGGCTCCAACAACACGCTTCGTGTGAAGATCGGCGACAGAGAGTATACCCCACAGGAAATCTCTGCGATGGTGCTTCAAAAGATGAAGGCCACTGCCGAGGAATACCTGGGTACTACGGTAACAGAGGCGGTTATCACCGTGCCGGCATACTTTAACGACGCGCAGCGCCAGGCCACCAAAGAGGCCGGACAGATTGCCGGTCTTGAGGTGAAGCGTATCATCAACGAGCCGACAGCTGCTGCCCTTGCCTACGGCCTGGACAAAAAGCATAAGGACCAGAAAATCGCCGTGTTCGACTTAGGTGGCGGTACGTTCGATATTTCTATCCTGGAGCTGGGTGACGGCGTGTTCGAAGTACTTTCTACCAACGGTGACACGCACCTGGGTGGTGATGACTTTGACCAGGTTATCATCAACTGGCTGGCCGATGAATTTAAAAACGACGAAGGCCTGGATCTGCGCAAAGACCCAATGGCCCTGCAGCGCCTGAAAGAGGCCGCTGAGAAAGCTAAGATCGAGCTTTCTTCTTCTCAGGAGACCGAAATCAACCTGCCCTACATCATGCCGGTAGACGGTGTGCCGAAACACCTGGTGCGCAAACTGACCCGCGCCAAGTTCGAGCAGCTATCGGATGACCTGATCCGCCGCTCCATGGAGCCATGCAAGCGTGCCCTTCAGGATGCCGGTCTGTCCACTTCCGACATCGACGAGGTGATTCTGGTGGGTGGTTCTACCCGTATCCCGAAAGTACAGGAAGAGGTAGAGAAGTTCTTCGGCAAGAAGCCATCCAAAGGCGTGAATCCGGATGAAGTGGTAGCCATCGGTGCCGCTATCCAGGGTGGTGTACTGACGGGTGAAGTAAAAGACGTGCTTCTGCTGGACGTTACGCCGCTGTCATTGGGTATCGAGACCATGGGTGGTGTGTTCACCAAGCTGATTGAGTCGAACACGACTATTCCGACGAAGAAGTCTGAGACCTTCTCCACAGCTTCTGATAATCAGCCGTCCGTGGAGATCCACGTGCTGCAGGGCGAGCGCCCTATGGCGAAGGATAACCGCACCATCGGTCGCTTCCACCTGGATGGTATTCCACCAGCACCGCGTGGCGTTCCGCAAATCGAGGTAATCTTCGACATCGACGCCAACGGTATCCTGCACGTAACGGCTAAGGATAAGGCTACTGGCAAAGAGCAGAAGATCCGCATTGAGGCTTCTTCTGGTCTGAGCGAGCAGGAAATCGAGCGCATGCGCAAGGAGGCCGAAGCCAACGCAGAAGCTGATAAGAAGGCCAAGGAGGAAATCGAGAAGCTGAACACAGCCGACTCGATGATCTTCCAGACCGAAAAGCAGCTGAAAGAGTATGGCGACAAGCTTTCTGCCGGCAACAAGTCTAACATCGAGAACGCACTGGGCGAGCTGAAAACCGCGCACGGTGCCAAGGACATCGCCGGTATCGACCGCGCCATCGAGAACCTGAACAACGCCTGGAGCGCTGCCTCTCAGGAGATGTATGCCGCTACGCAAGGCCAGGGTGCCCCAGGCGCTGACGCTGGCAACGGCCAGGCAGGCGGCCCGCAGGGCGCAGCCAACGATGGTGGTGTAACCGACGTGGACTACGAGGAAGTAGACGGCAGTTCCAACAAGTAAGCATCTAAAACTCAAACTATAATTAGAACTCCCCTGTCGGGCTCCGGCAGGGGAGTTTTTTTGTTCTACATACTCATATCATTATATTTCTATATATTTCGGGTGGTTTATATCTTATATGGCACATTAAAAACAGCTATGAAACAACTTTACTTGCTCCTGTTTTTCACGCTCACCTTGAGCACTGCATATAGCCAGAAAGACTTCCGCGAGGGTTATATTATCCTGAAAGGTGATACCATCAGGGGATTGGTGGATTACAGAGGCGATCCCAAAAGCGCACGTGTTGCCTCGTTTAAATCATCCCCATCCGGAGAAATTCACACTTATACGTCAGAGGACATTTCGGGCTATGGCTTCGATAAGGAGAGCAAACTATTTGTGTCGAAGCTTATCCCCAGCAGTGACTCTACAGGTTCTGTCGGTCAGAAGGTTTTCCTCAGCATACTAGCAAGAGGAAGGGTAACACTTTATTACTACCGTGATACCTATAGGGAAAATCATTACTATCTGGAGAAGGACACCTTACTGGCTGAGCTCGTGGAAACTACCTACCGGAAAACAGACCCGGCCACGGGCAGAACTTTTGTGGGCACTAACAAGCAGTACACTGCAGTTCTCAATACAGTTCTCTCTGACTGCCAAAGCCTGACCACTGACCAAATCAACTCCGTAATTTTAGCCCACAGATCCCTCATCCATATCATCAACAAGTATAACGAATGCCTGGGAGGCAATAGCAGGAGCTACCAACATCAGAAAGAAAAAGCAAAAGTGACGTTAGGGCCGGTTCTGCTCTATAGCCAGGCTGAGCTGATTTTCAAAGATGAGCCGGTACTTACCCAAATGCACTTCCAGAACAAGAAATTGATGGGAGGCGGCTTAAGCATAAACCTGGTTCTTCCTGAGCTGAGCGAAAAACTTTCACTGCAGGCTAACCTGCTGTATATCCCTTACAAGTATAGCGACACTTATACTACCACGGGCGAGTTTTCTTACCGGCATGACGTAGCGCTTGATCTGGCCTATCTTAAGCTTCCGCTTCAGGTGAGGTATACTTACCCCAAAGGTAAATTCCGGCCTTTTATCAACACCGGATTTATGGTAGGTGTAGCAGTTAAAGCAGATTACACAAATTGGGCAACTAGTGTAAGGGATGAAAATTTCAGACATAAATACAGCCCCATCGCTTTCAGAGACCTGACACAGGGCCTTACTGCAGGTGCAGGTCTGGCAACAACGCTTAATGGCCATACTTTATCATTGGAGGCACGCATTGAGCGGAACAATGGTATAACAGTTCCAACCCAACTCACCACAACCATGCATAATTTCAATATCCTGCTGAGTTACGGCTTCTGAATGTAGCGCCCTAGTTACTCTTACCACACAGTAACTAGGGCGCTGTACTATAGTTGCCTTCTACCCTACCTCAGCTTTGTACCAGATACCCCTCCGGTAAAGGACGTTTACGAACCCTGGATACATAAAACTGAGCAGGCTACACAATCTATACCTGCATACTTATACTTCCATAAATCTTTCAAACCCATGAAACAACTTTACACAGTACTGATTTTCTTTACCCTTAACACATCTGCTTTCGCCCAACAGGACTTCCGCAAAGGTTATATTATACAGAATGGCGACACGCTAAAGGGCTATGTAGACTACCGCGGTGACAGGCGAAGCGCTCTGGTTGCCTCTTTTAAGCCAGACCTGGAGAGCCGGGAGCGTAGCTTCGGACCAGATGCAATTGATGGATATGGCTTTGAGAAAGAGAACAAGATATTTGAGTCTAAAACTGTCCCCGCAACAAGTCCTGACACACAGCCCCTCTCCTTGTTTGTGAATACCTTGGTAAAAGGGCATGCCAGTATTTACTATTACCGAGATGCCATGGATGCAGAGCATTACTATTTATCCATGAACGATGGAGCGCTGGTTGAGCTGCTGGAACAAGAGTACTACCATCGGGACCCCGGAACCGGCAGAAATTATAAAGTAACCAGAAAGTTATTCAGCAACACGCTGGCCAACGCTTTCTCTGCGTGCAATAGCCTGTCTGAGGAAAGGTTCCAAAGGCTAAGACTTAGCGCCAACTCGCTTACGGATATAGCACTTGAGTATAATCGGTGCGTTAACCCGGCCAGCCTTGTGCATGAGCAGGAAAAAAGAAAAGTGAAGGTTACCATAGGACCTGTGGTCGCTTTTACCAGTTCCTCCCTTACATTCAAAGGCGACACCTACCTGAGCAGGTCTTCGTTTACAGATGAATCTCCCACAGTGGCAGGAGGTGTGGCTACCAACTTCACAGTTCCACAACTCAGCGAGAAGGTTTCCTTACAGGTTGAGCTGCTCTATGTCCCCAACAAGTTCTACGCTTTACTGGAAGAGAAAAAAAGTTTTGGAAGTACCACGACCTATGAAACCATGTTTGATCTAGCTTACCTGAAGCTCCCTGTGCAGGTTCGCTATACCTATCCACGCGGGCAGCTGCGACCTTTCCTGAATGCAGGCCTGGTGGTTGGGCATGCCATTAAGGATGAAAACCAAGTACTTAGGAGTACGGGGTATGGAGCTCCCGAATCTCAACCTAGTTCCTACCCCGCCATCCCGGGAAATGGTATGAGCGATGGGTTCAGGAGATTTACCCAGGGCTTAACGGCAGGGGCTGGCTTAGCCTATCCTTTCCAAAAAGGCACCGTCTCGCTGGAAGCCCGCTACGAGCGAAACAATGGCATGTCTTACATTAATGGAATTAGCTCTACTGTGAGCACGCTATACATTATGCTAGGATATGGCTTTCGATAAACGCTACATAAAGTAACTGCTGACTCGACCGTACCTTTTCTATTCTTCATACCCCGTCCTGTAATAGCTCAATATTGCTGCCAGCCTGTTACAGGACGGGGTTACTGAACCTGCGCCGGCTTATTTCTATACCCTAAAAAGTATAATTCACACATCCTTCCTACACACACCGGCCCAGTTTTCCTCTTCCGAAACCGCACAACTAAAATATAATTATTTAATTATAATATTGAATCACATCACCCCATAAAGAATAGGTCATCCCAAACCTATTTATACCATAACCCTCTGATTCGCTAAACGTACCGTCCTGCCACCTTGATAGCAACTTTTAAAGCGCCAGCTTAACCTTACAAACAATTTATAAACTATTCCGTGAACGGCTTTGTTCGACTTTAAATAATTATCACTATTGCAGTAGTTTATCCCTATACAGGAAGATAAAAACAATACAATTTCAATTACTTGCATTTTACCGGTTATATGGCAAATTTTTACGCTTTAACTTCCCTTTGCAAAGAACAGGCATGGGGGCACATGTTTACCAAAGTTTACTGCCCCTCTCCCTCCCTCTCGGCGCGAGTACCTCAGAAAAGTTTTGCCTGCGGCACCTCTCTGGCATAGCCATGCGTTAAATAAGTGTTGTGGTTATGAGAATCATTTCAGCAGCCCTCAGTTTGCTGATGGTACTAGGTTATTTTTGCGCTCATGCCGAAACCTACTATGTCAGCAGTACCGGCAATGATGAGAACTCCGGCTTCTCCAAAACATCTGCCTGGGCAAGTATAGACAAGGTAAACTCTACGCTGCTAGTGCCTGGCGACACGGTGCTTTTTGAAGGAGAAGTGATATTTACAGGAAGCCTGGGCTTTGAGGAAGGGGTAAAAGGTACTCCGCAGCACCCGATTGTGTTTGGCTCCTACGGAACCGGAAGAGCCGTGATCAGGAGCGGAGCCCAGAAAGGCTTTTGGCTCTACAATACCTCCGGCTTTAAGATAGAGAACCTGGTGTTTGAAGGCGCTGGCAGAACAATCAGCACAACGGCCGGGATGGACATTTACATGGATCTGCTCAGCGCCAGCCTGCCTTATATCGCTATCCATAATGTAGAAGTATACGGCTATCGCGAGGCGGGCATCAGCATTGGCAGTTGGGATACTGACAAGGGCTTTCGTGATGTCTCTGTCACCAACACCTCCTCCCATGATAACGGGGATGCGGGCATAGCCATTTGGGCGCAGGACGGAATCCTGGCGCACCAGAATGTCTACATTGGCCACTCCAAAGCCTACAACAATGCAGGTATTCCTACCAAGACCCACTCTCACAGCGGCAACGGCATTGTCATAGGCGGAGTTGACGGGGGTGTGATCGAATACTGCGAAGCCTATAATAACGGTTGGCTAAACGCCTGGGCCAGTGGCGGCCCCGTGGGGATCTGGTGCTACGCCAGCAACAACGTTATCATACAGTACAACGAATCCCACCATAACAAAACGGGCACTACCAAGGACGGCGGCGGGTTTGACATCGACGGCGGCAGCACGAACTGCATCTTGCAGTATAACTACTCCCATGATAACGAGGGCGCTGGCTATCTTTTAGCTCAATACTCCGGTGCCAAAGAGATGAAAAACCTGACCATCCGTTACAACATCAGCGAGAATGACGGCAGGAAAAACGGCTACGGTGCCATCCACCTCTGGTCCTCCGGCTCAAACGGCGGTATCCAGAATGCCCAAATCTACAACAACACGATTTACCTGACGCCAGCACCGAGCGGGTCAACGAAAGCAGTTTGGGTGCAATCAGGGGGAACGACGGTGGCGACCTTCCGCAACAACCTGTTTGTGACAACCGGCGGCGTAAGGCTGGTGCAGGTGGACTCCAAGGTGACAACAAATGTGCGGTTTGAGGGAAATAATTACTGGTCGTCTGGTGCTACACCTTCGTTTAGTTGGGCGGGCAAGGCTTACAACTCGCTCGCAAGCTGGCGCACGGCTACTTTACAGGAATACCGAAATGGCGAGGCCCTGGGTTATGCCCTCGATCCGAAGCTGGAGGCGCCGGGTAAAAGTATAACCATTGCCGATCCGAAGCTACTTTATACCTTGGATGGCTATAGGCTGCAACGCACCTCTCCCCTGGTTGGTAAAGGGCTGAACCTAGCGGTGGAATTCGGCATCGACGCTGGTAAGAGAGACTTCTGGGGCAACAGCATTACACAGCGAAAGGACCTTTGTATAGGAGCGCACCAGGTGACCAACAGCAGCCGCGCCTGCCTGTACGGGGGGCCGCAGCCACTCACCTTTGGCCTTATCGCCGCAGGCACCTATAGCGGACCGGGCGTGGCAGATGGTTTGTTTACCCCACAGGAAGCGGGCGAGGGAAATCATGCTTTGGCTTATACTTACACCAATGAGCTGGGAGAGGCGCAAACAACCCATCATACCGTCAGGGTAATCGACACAAAGGAAACTGCGTGGACAGGCAAAGGCGGCTCCTCTGATTGGTTCGACAGCCAGAATTGGACAAGCTGTGTTCCTACGCCTTCCATCAGTGCCAGCATTCCGGTTTCGGCAGAGGCAACACCAACTTACCCGGTTATTGAACAGGGCAAGCATGCCAAGGTACTTAACCTGCATACGGCAGGATCTCTGATGCTGGAACAGGATGCCACACTGGAGATTTTCGGCACTTTGTCGGGTGCAGGGCTGCAAACCCACCCCTCTTCCAGCGTTATCCTGAACAGCGACGCCCAGCAGGTAGTGCCCGGCGGCTCCTATGGCAATCTGGTATTAACCGGCCCAGGCCCCAGAAAGCTGCAGGACGACGTCATCGTTACAAACCTCCTGGATTTGGGGCAGGGGAAAGTATACCTGGACGGTAAAAACCTTACCCTTTCGGAGCAGGCCACCATTACCAACTACAATGCCAGCAGCTACATCGTAGCGGATGGGGAAGGCAGGTTAACCTATCAGGCGCTGGGAGCAGGAAGCCAAAGGGTATTCCCAATCGGAACTGCCAAGGGCTACGCACCCGTTAAACTTACCAACAAGGGTACACCAGACAACTTCAGCATTGGGGTGGAAGAAAGAAGCCAGGTAATTACTTCCTTAGCGGAACAGGCCACCTCCATCAACAAAACGTGGCACATAGATGAGGCAGTGACAGGAGGCTCTGATGTGACCATGGTGCTGCAATGGAGCCGATACGACGAGCCGGAGTATTTTAACAGGTACGAAAGTTTCGTAGGCCACTATGAAGACGAGGCATGGCAGGTGATGGAAGAAAGCATGGGCACTGTAACACAGGGCAGCATTCCGGATATGTATAACATCACCCTAAGCGGTGTGTCCTCCTTCTCTCCGTTTACAGTGGCCAGCACCAGCTCTGCGCCGGCCCCTCTGCCTGTCACGTTAGCTAAATTTACTGCCGCCCGCCAGGGTGCCGATGCCCTGCTGGCCTGGGAAACAGCCTCTGAGATAAATAATGCAGGCTTCGAAGTGGAGGTTTCGGGAGACGGGATAACATTCAGGCAGCTTGGGTTTGTCAAGAGCAAGTCCCCCAACTCCCAAGCAAAACTATCCTATACTTTCCGTGATTCGGAAGCCGGCAAGGCGGGCATACAGTATTATCGGCTCCGGCAGGTGGATTTGGACGGCACTGCCTCCTACTCTGCTGTGAAGGCGGTGTCATTCCCGCGCGCTGAACTCAATTTTTCGGTGTACCCCAATCCTTTCTTTGACAGGATCATGTTCGAGATCGAATCCCCTGACAGCGGGACGCTGGCTCTGACCTTGACCGACGCGAAGGGACTCCAGGTTTTGCAGACTTCCGTGCTGCTACCAAAAGGGCTTACAAGACTTCCCATCAGCTTATCGCAGGTACAGAAGCCAGGCTTCTACTACCTTACTGCTCACCTGGATGGCAAGTCGTACCATTTCAAGCTTGTAAAACGATAGACAAAGTACAAAGCCTTGGGCATAGGCAATTATACACCATCGAGGCAGATAGCAGCACTATCTGCCTCTTTTCGTTACAACAACCCTAAACCATAAAACTTTTTCAACAATTAATTATACACAACTCACAGACTTCCGTATAAGTTACGATTAAGGGCGCTACCCGGTGAAAAGCCGCTTCGCACATGCAGCACCCCAGCCATTCATCAGTGTGGCGTAACTTAATCCAGCTTTTTGAGGAGTTTCATGTCTGTACCAAAGGATAAATGGGATTGGGAAATTACCAGCCAAACGAGTTACTGGGGAGCCGGTCTGCGTGAGCTATGGTCTTTTCGGCACCTGCTGGAGGGGCTGGTAAAACGAAACTTCCTGCTGCGCTACCAGCAAACCATATTGGGCCCCTTTTGGATACTTTTCCCGCCACTCCTGACCCTGGTCACGTATGTGCTTGTTTTCGGGAAGCTGGTAGGGATCTCCACCGGCACGCTCCCCCCGGTGCTGTTCTATTTTGCCGGCATCATACTTTGGAGCTTCTTTAACGACTGCTTCACGGGCACTGCCACCACGTTCCGCGACAATGTGCACCTGTTCAGCAAAGTATACTTCCCCAGAATCATCATCCCCCTGTCGGTCATACACACGCAGCTGTACAACTTTCTGATCCAGTTCCTGTTGATGCTGCTCCTGGTGGCCTATTACTGGTTTTTCCAAGGGCTGCGCCTATCGCTAAGTATAACTATACTTTGGTTCCCGGTGGTGTTGCTTGCCACGGCGCTGCTGGCGCTGGGGATGGGCTTGTTTTTCTCGGTGCTCACGGCCAAGTACCGCGACATGAGCTATGTGATTAACCTGGGAGTACGCTTACTGATGTATGTGACGCCCGTCATTTACCCCTTGTCTGCCGTTCCGGAGAAAGTGCGATGGCTGGTACAGCTCAATCCTCTGTCGCCACTGTTTGAGGCATTCCGCCTTTCCCTGCTGGGGGAAGGTACCGTGTCGGCCTGGCAGCTGGCTTATAGCATTCTATTTTCGGCAGTATTTTTCGGCGCCTCGCTGCTCCTGTTTAACAAGCAGGGGGATAAACTAATCGATGTTGTGTAAACGTATGGCAGACAAGATCATACAGGTAGAGAATATTTCCAAGCTATACCGTTTGGGCACCATCGGCACGGGCTCTTTCCGGCAGGACCTGCAATGGTGGTGGAACCTGTATGTGCGGGGCAGAAAGGATCCATTTTTCCACCTGGATAAAACCGCCCCTCCTGGCATAGCTGCCGACCAGATATGGGCGCTGCGCGATGTGAGCTTCGATGTGAAGCAGGGGGAATCTATGGGCATTGTGGGCAGCAACGGCTCCGGCAAATCCACACTCCTAAAAATCATCTCCCGGATCGTGAAGCCTACCACAGGCGCAGTGCGGGGAAGAGGCAAGGTAAGCAGTCTGCTGGAGGTGGGCACAGGCTTTAACAAGGAGCTAACCGGACGCGAGAATATTTACATCAGCGGCTACATCCTGGGCATGAACAAAGCCGAGGTGGCTGCTAAGTTCGATGAGATTGTAGCTTTTTCAGGGATTGAGGAGTTTGTGGATACGCCCGTAAAGCGCTATTCCTCGGGCATGTACGTGCGCCTGGCTTTTGCCGTGGCCGCCCACCTCGAGCCCGATATCCTGATCGTGGACGAAGTGCTGGCCGTAGGCGACGCCGATTTTCAGAAGAAGTGCCTGGGCAAGATGCGGGAAGTATCGCAAGCTGAAGGTCGTACCATCCTATTCGTGAGCCACAACATGCAGGCCGTCAACACCCTCTGTGATAGGGCTATTTGGCTGAACAAGGGGCAGATGCTGGAAATGGGACCATCCTCTGCCGTGGTAAACAAGTATATCGCCAGCCTTCAGAAACTACAGCTGGGTCAGAAGTGGGAAACTCCACAGGAAGCTCCCGGGAACAAGTTTATACGTTTCAAGCAAGTGGAGCTTATCCCGCATGTCGAGCATTCGGACGGCATCATCGACGTCCGGACCCCGCTAACAGTCAAGTTTCAGTTCTGGAATATGCTCGAGGAGATGAGCCTGAACGTGGGTATCGTATTATACTCTTACACGGGCGACTGCATTTTCGATCTGCTTTCCCCGGCCCTGCACTGCCACACTGGTATGGTGGAGGGCGAGTGCACCATCCCCGGCAACTTCCTCAACGACGGCTCCTACTACATCACCCTGACAATCGCCAAAGAAGCCTCTATCCCGGTGTATAACCTGGATGAGTGCCTTTCCTTTGATGTGGAGGACTATCGGGCAGACATCTGCTATTTTGAGAAATGGTGGGGAGCGGTACGGCCCAAATTCCCGTTCAGGCTGGAGAATCACCAGGAAGTGTGTCAGTTAAGCAGGTAGAATCATGCAGCCACCACTCTACACGATAAAACACATCCGCCTCGACGAGCCGCACGCGCCGCTGCATACCTTCTGCCTGGCGCCCCGCAGCTACCTGGTTTTCTGGTGGGGACAAATTGCGTTGGGCCATTTATACTTAGAAATCAGGGAGCAACTGACAGCCGAGACGTTTTACGTGAAACTGCGAAAGGCCCTGAAGCCAGCGCTACGACAGTATGCCCCTCAGCTCGTGGAAGATGATGAAGCATGGCAACAGCTCATATCAGAAGGGAATACTGCCGCCTTACAAGACACATTTGCAAGGCATAACCCAGAAAGTATACCAGCCGAAGTACCAGTCTCTGTCGTCATCTGTACCCGCAACAGGGCTGTATACCTAGACAAGTGCCTCGAGCAACTGCATCAGCTTAGCTGCGTGCCCCGTGAAATTATTGTGGTGGACAATGCCCCTTTAGATAACTCCTCCTACCAGGTGGCCTCCAAGTATAGAAAGGTGGTTTATGTGAAGGAGCCCAAGGCTGGGCTGGATATCGCCCGCAATACCGGAGCATTGAGCGCCACCTGTGAAGTAGTAGCCTACACGGATGATGACGTACTTGTGCATCCGATGTGGGTGTACAGGCTCTGGCAAACATTTCAGGACAAGTCGGTTGCGGCCATGACGGGGCTGATTATAGCGGCCCAGCTGCACACCAGGGCCCAGGTGAATTTTGAAAAGTACTGGAGCTTTAACAGGGGGTATGCAGACAAAGTATACACCGGGGATTTCATCCATTCGACTTTGTCTATCGGCCCTCCTGTGTGGGAGATAGGAGCCGGCGCCAATATGGCCTTCCGGAAGTCCATTTTTGAGCAGGTGGGCCTATTTAACGAATACCTGGATGTGGGCGCCGCCGGCTGTAACGGAGACTCCGAGATGTGGTACCGCATCCTGGCCAAAGGCTTAACCATTCATTACAATCCCAGGGCTATCGTTTTCCATGAGCACCGCAGGGAGACGGGAAGGCTGAAGAATCAAATCTTTTACTACATGCGTGGCTTTACCGTGGCGGCCCTGCTGCAGCAACGGCAGAAAGAGGAGGCCGGCTACAAAAGGCACTTATACTATGTGCTCCCCAAATTTTACCTGGAGCTGATTAGGAAAGGCTTCCCCTACTACCGGTCCAGGACCTCTACCATTTGGGCCGAAATGACGGGCATCGTATCGGGCCTCATCTATTACAAAAAGAATCAGCAAAAATTACTTAAGTCTTTAAGCAAATAACGTGGCTACACCCTTTTCCATACAGTCAGCGCCGCTTGTCTCTGTGGTTATTCCGTGCTACAACCACGGGAAATACCTCCGGGAGGCTGTGGAGAGTGTGCAGCGGCAGACCTATCCCGCCGTTGAGATCCTGGTGGTGGACGATGGCTCCACGGACGATACGAAAGCTGTAGCCCAGTCATTTGGAGAGGTAAAATATGTATACCAGGAAAACCAGGGCTTATCGGCCGCGCGCAACACCGGTATCCGGCATAGCAAAGGCGAGTTGCTGGTGTTTCTGGATGCGGATGACTGGCTTTACCCGGATGCGCTGGAGGTGAATGCAAGATTTATACTACAAAACCCGGATCTGGCCTTTGTTTCAGGTGCTTACAACCTGGTTTTCACGGCCACCAACGAGGTAAAGCCTGTGTTAAGGCAGCTGCGCAACAGCCATTACCTCCACCTGCTCAAGGGCAACTATATTGGCATGCACGCAGCGGTGATGTTCAGGAGGTGGGTTTTCGAGCGCTTTCAGTACGATACTTCCCTCAGGGCTTGCGAAGACTATGACTTATACTTGCGCGTGGCCCGAGACTACCCGGTTCATCACCACACGCACATCCTGGCCGCTTATCGGCAACATAGCACGAATATGTCCAGCAATAGCAAACTCATGCTACGCACCACGCTAAAGGTGCTGCATAGCCAAAGCGACAGCCTCCGCACCCAGGCAGAACGCAGTGCTTACGCGGATGGGACTAACATCTGGAAAGCTTTTTATACTTCTGACATGGCTGACAAACTGGAGAAAGGGAGCGCGTTCTCCCTGTACGATTACTATACTTTGCTGAAGTATGACCCGGACCTGTCCGGAAACACCCTGGCCAGCAGCACGAGTACAGCCACTATCCTGAACAGGATCGTGAAGCTAATCCCCTCCCGCCGGATCAGAAAAAAGCTGCAGTCCAGTTTGATCAGGAGCAACACCCCTGCGGTGGGGCAGGTAAGGTTCGGGCACCTGCACAGGTACACACCCTTTAGCACCCAGTTCGGCTACGACCGGGGCGGTCCTGTTGATCGTTACTACATCGAGAATTTCCTGGGACAGGAAGCCGGCGCTATAAAGGGCCGCGTGATGGAGATTGGAGACAACTCCTATACGCTGCAGTTTGGTGCTGAGAAAGTAACTCAAAGCGACATCCTGCATGTGGACGCCAGCAACCCGAATGCCACACTGGTCGGAGATATCAGCCACGCGCCTCACATCCCCGATAATACGTTCGACTGCATTATACTCACCCAAACCCTGCACCTGATTTATCACTTCCGGGAAGCCCTCCAAACCTGCTACCGCATCCTAAAACCCGGCGGCGCGCTGTTGCTCACGGTACCCGGCATCACGCCCATCGACCACGGGGAGTGGAAAGAAACCTGGTACTGGTCATTTACCGACAAATCCATGCGGCTGCTGATGCAAGAAACCTTCCCTGGTGGCACCTCAGAAGTAACCCCTTATGGTAACGTGTTCACGGCTACGGCTTTCCTGTATGGCATGGGACTGCCGGAGGTGCCCAAAACCAAGCTGATGTACAACGACCCGCATTTCCAGGTCATCATTACGGTTAAAGCCACCAAACCTGCAGACCGATGATCCGGCGACTTCTCCATACTATCAGAAAGTCGTATGAGCCCAAAGCGCTGGTGCTCATGTACCACCGTGTGGCAGAGTTGGAAACTGATGTCTGGCGCCTTGCTGTGAGGCCGCAGCACTTTGAAGAGCAGCTGCAGGTACTCCGCAGCAACTGGAACGTGGTGCCGCTGCCGGAGCTGGTGCTCGATATGACTCAGGGCAGGTTACGCAGAAACAGCATCGCCCTCACGTTTGATGATGGTTACTTGGACAATTATGCCGTTGCCAAGCCGCTTCTGGAAAAGTATAACATACCCGCTACCTTCTTTATCTGCTCCGGAAACATTGGCAGTCACGCCGAGTTTTGGTGGGATGAGCTGGAGCACCTTATACTTTCTACTGAAGAGCTGCCGCACAATTTAGACATCCGGATCAATCAGGAACTAATAAGCTTTGAGTTGGGCAAAGAACAGCACCTGACTGAGGACTTAAGACAGAAACACCAGCAGTGGAAGGCCTTTGTGCAGGAGCCTCCTACCCTAAGATGCGCGCTTTACCTGAAGCTATGGGAGCAGCTAAAGCCCTTACCCAGCCACTTGCAGCACCAGTACTTGCAGCAAATCAAAGTATGGGCGGGAGCACCTGGACACGCACGACCGGCATACCAAAGTATGAGCCTGGAGCAGCTGCAGGATTTGGCTCGGAATAGTCTTTTTGACATTGGGGCACACACGGTCTCGCATCCGGACCTGGCCTCCCTGAGCCCAGAAGCCCAACGGCAGGAGCTGGTGAAAAGCAAAAGCTTCCTGGAAGAAGCTATTTCCCGTGAAGTTACGTTGCTGGCCTATCCCTACGGGAGCTGTAACCCGGAAACGGTAAGGCTGGCGGCTGAGGCAGGCTTTCATGCCGCTGTCACCACGCAAGATTGCCTTGTGCACCCCACCTCCGCCAAGTATAAACTAGGTAGATTCCTGGTGGATGACTGGAGCGGAAAACGATTGGATGCTTGTCTAAAGTCCTGGCTAACCATAAACGCAAATGCTCATGCACACCTCGCAGCCTGACGTTTCCATCATCATGTGTATCTACAATGTCGAAAAGTACCTGCGGGAGGCAATCGACAGTGTACTACACCAGACATTCACGGACTGGGAGCTGTTGCTGATAGACGACGGTTCAGCGGATGGCAGCACGCAGATAGCCAGGCAATATGCCGCAGCACACTCAACCAAAATTAGGTTTTCGGAGCATCAGGAGCATGTCAACAAAGGCTTGAGTGCCAGCCGAAACCTGGGCTTAAGTATAGCCAGAGGAGAATTGGTGGCTTTTTTGGACGCGGACGATGTGTGGTTACCTGATTATCTGGAAATACAAATAAGCCTGTTACGGCAAAAAAATGTGTCCGTCATCTGCGAAGCAACAGCATACTGGTACAACTGGAACGCGCCGGAGAAGGAGAACCAGGTAGTATACATAGGTGCAGCACAGGACAAGCTCTACCACCCGCCACAGCTTATGCTGGAGCTGTACCCCTTGGGAAAAGGGGCCGCGCCCTGTATGTGTGGGATTATACTTGAACGGGACTTGCTCCGGAAGCTGGGCGGCTTTGAAGATTCCTTCAGGGGAATGTATGAAGATCAGGTGTTTCTGAGTAAACTCTACCTGAACGCACCGGTGTACATCTCCTCCAACCACCACAATCTCTACCGCCAGCGGTCCGACTCGCTGGTGGGCTCCGCGCAAAACACGGCGGCCTATCACGTAATCCGGAAACAATACCTTCGTTGGCTAAAAGTATACTTACGGCAGCACCCTCAAAAGTATAAAGAGGTAGACCGGCTTCTGCAGCAGGCCTGGGGCACGTATGAGGTTTCCCCGCTCAGGCTTTTAGTACGTTTAGTTCCAGGCCGCCTGAAACACATTTTGAAGAAGTATGCCCCGGCTAGTTTGGTAAGGCAGGGTAAGCTTACTGCCAAAGTATAGAATAACACCTTAGTCCTTACAGATCACAAGTCTAAAAAGTATAACCCAACGCCCCAGTTAAGCAGCATGCCCATGGAACGTATCCCTACCTGTCCGCCTCTTATCGCTCCACTTGCCTCATCCCCTGACCGCCCAAGGTGGTCGGTAATGATACCGGTATACAACTGCTCGGAGTTTCTGGTGCATACCTTAGAGAGCGTACTGGCTGAAGGAGTTCCGGCTACAGACATGCAGATAGAGGTGGTGGACGACGCCAGCACCGACGCCGATGTGGAGCGGATTGTGCGGGAGGTTGGCAAGGGCAGGATTAGCTATTACCGCCAGCCGCAGAACGTGGGCAGCCTGCGTAACTTCGAAACCTGCATCAACCGGGCGCATGGCCACCTGGTGCACCTGCTGCATGGCGACGACCGGGTAAGGCCCGGGTACTACCAGACCATCCAACGCCTCTTCGATGAGTTTCCGGAGGCAGGTGCTGCCTTTTGCCGCCACCTTAATATTGATGAGCATAACAACATCATCTCCAGGCATGTAAAGGATGATGACTCCTACTGGGGCCTGCTGGAAAACTGGCTCCTGCGCATCAGTGAGCGACAGCAGATCCAATATGCCACCATCACAGTAAAGCGTGAGGTGTACGAAAAGCTGGGCTCCTTTTATGGCATGACCTACGGCGAGGACTGGGAGATGTGGGTACGTATCGCCAGGCACTATCCGGTAGCCTTTACCTCCAGGGTACTTGCCGAGTACAGAAAGCACTCTGGCTCCATTTCAGGTGTAAAATTTCTCACCGGGGAGTACCTCGACGACATCGCCCATCTCTTTCAGCTAATTCAGCAACACCTGCCGCCAGAGCACCGGAAAGGGGTACTGAAGCGGGCGCAGAAGAACTTCGCGAACTACGGCATGCGGGTAGCCCAGGTAATGTGGGAGAAAACCGGCAACCGGAAGTATGTAGAGGCAAACCTGACGAAGGCCCTGAAAATGCACGTGGATGCAAAACTATGCCTGAAGGCAGCCAGGATTATGGCAAAGATTGCCTTACATGACCTAAGTATTAGACCACACACCGTGACAGACAAGGCTGACCGTATCAAGCACTACATCTAATAATGCTGCCGCAGGTACCGCAGCACCTCTGCCTCGTTTTTAGCATGGTAAATCTCAGCCCCGGACAGGGCTGGGAAGATGGTCTTGAACTCGTTACACCTGTGTTCATGGCCCCGCCGGGATAGTATAATGTTCTTTCCGCTGAAATAGCTTGCCAGTGCCGCCGTGCCACCATGAACAGACAAAAACCGCTCGCAGTTGGCGTAGAGCATAAGCTGGAAATGGTTGTAATTATTTACCTGCCCACGATTTGCCTGAAATAAATCCTCTGCCAGTATAACCTCCGGGTAATTCTTTCGGATGAACTCCGCTTCCCTCAGTTCCAGGATGTCGCTGTTGTCCATAACAATATAATTTGGCCCCGGGCGGTTGTACACAATCTGGTATTTCTGACTGAGCGTTTCCATAATCCGGTCCAGCATCGGCAGGCTGAAGTAATTAATCGGCCCTTTCCCCCACTCAGTGTTATACTTGTTGGCGATGACCAGCAGGGGCTTGTCGAACACGAAAAGGTCATTTTTATAATGCTCTTTGAGCGGCACCTGGACCCACTTTTCAAAAGACACCGTGCTGCAATGATACATGTTGGGAACAGTAAAATCATCCTTAGGTAGCCTCCATACCCTTTTATCAAACCGCTCCTCGTGGTTATCACTGAAAAAGTACAGCTCTTTGGTGTACTTGGAGGAGATTGTTTTCCCCAGCGTGCCATTCAGGTGATGCCAATAGGCAAAGGGCAAGACAAAGGTCAGTTCCTGCTGAAACTCCTGCCTGTACGCTATTTCTTTATACCTGGGCCTGAGCACATAATCGTTGAGGCAATATTTGGTTTGCACCAATCGCGCATAGCTGTTCTTCCACAGAAAGAACTCCGGCGTGCCATAGCTGAATGCGCCTGCCAGCCTGTTTCTTACTCTTTGGATAAACGGTGCCTTACTCCGCCCGGCTGAGGTAATGTATCGCTGCCCATGGGTGCTTTCAACCCTGTTAATAACCTCCATACTTCCCGAAAACCTCAAAATAGTTTGTCAGAATTTAACGGCTGCTTTATTCACAAGGTTAGAAATAGTACAATAATTTACTAAAATATTTCAAAGCAAATTATTTGCCTGTTTACTTTTAAATTCCATATAATTAAGTGATTGCAAGTATAAATCACGTAGAGGCACTTCTGCACAGGACAAAGAAAAGCGCTATATTGAGGTAGAGCAGATATAAAAAAAGAGTAGCACGGTGTGCTACTCTTCAGAATCGTAAACAATTTTACTTCTAATCCAGATCCCGATCCCCGCGCTTGAGCTCTCTACAGAACGTATTACCCTGTGCTTCAGGCTGATCTTATACTTTTCCAGTTTGCCAGCCATAGCTGGTTCCAAGGTGCCGATAATCTTATAGCAAGTATGCCGGTATACATACCATTTATATTAAGTAACTCAAGTTGCGTGATAGTGCACGCGTTGTAAAACAAAAAATCTGTTCTGCCAGCGGCCGTGCTTACGTTTTAAAGTTTGCAGACTTAACTCGTAACAGCCATGACAGAACAGACCATTACCATATACTGCTTTATAGACGATTTCTTCCATGGTATTGGCAGAAAAGATGACGCCCACTGCAAAATAA
>NZ_QBKI01000017.1 GCF_003054055.1 Pontibacter mucosus
ATGGAGGCCTTGCCCTCCTCCAGCACGCAGGAGGGCAGCACCGCCACGCCTCCGGCAAATAGCAACAGTCCTTTTACAACCGAGCGCCTATCCATACTTTACAGTTTTGGGTTATGCTATAATTTTACTTTAAGACACTTCTGAAATATTCCACGCTCGCCTGTACATCAGGTGTATTATGACGCCAGTTATACTCATACTCGGCCGATAGTATCCCTTTGAATTTCTGGCGCTTCAACTCCTGGATGACACCGGCAATATTCGTCACCCCCTGGCCCCAGTGCACATCATGGGCCTTCGCCCCCTGCTCATGCAAATCCTTTACATGAAGCTGCATCACATGTCCCTCCAGCTTTTGCAGGCTCTCTACCGGGTCGAGCCCGGAGCGGGTCCAGTGCCCTATATCGGCACACACTCCGATGCGCCTGCTCTGTCCCTGCAAGGCTGCCAGCACTATGTCCGGACTCCAGTAGCGCGTGGGGTTGGGATGGTTGTGGATAGCTACATTGATTTTGTATGCATCACACAGCTGCGAAAGCAGCGGCAAGTCCTCCTGCTTTGGCTCAGAGGTGATAGTTTCAACCCCCATGGCCTTCGCGAACTCAAACAGCTGGCGCCAATTGGCCTCACTGGCTGGGGAGATCACCCCAAAAGAAACCATCCTGATGCCTTTACCCTTCAGGCGTTTCCGGATCTCCTCCCGCTTTGCCGCATCCATGTGGATATCCATCTTGCCTTCCATACCTCCCCCCAAAACCTGCCCCGGATAAGCCTCCACATACTTGAGTCCACAGCTATCGATCTTGTCAATAGCCTCAAAGAATGTGAACTCCTTAAAGGTGTAAGCCTGGGCTCCCAGCTTCCATCCCAGCCGCTCCTCCGGGGTTTTCTGGGCATACACCGTCTCCCGGCCGGCCAGCAGGATAAACACCATGCCCATGACCGCTATCAGGTTAAATGAGGGTTTCATATCTGATCTTTTTTGCTGGTAAGCAGTTCTCGCTGCGTCGGAAACAGTACCGGAACAGGCTAAACCTCTACCATTATTTACTTAACGCACTAAGTTATAAAATTAAACGAGCGTCACAAGAAAACCTGTGCTTATCTCCGGCGTGATGCCTATTTAGTGGCTTTAAGCTCCTGTATGGCCACCTCTGGCACCAGCACTTTATTTACCTGTTCCACCACGAGCGCCTTTGCCAGCTTGAAGGAGGCCGTCTGCCTGATATCCCTGGAAGAGGCCCCCAGCTGTATCGTGTACTTGCCAGGCTCGGCTACCCAGGCAGTCTGCCCGGTATCAAACGAGGCGAGCGCCCTGGCATCCAGCGTAAGGGAGACGGTTTGTGTCTGCCCCGGCTGCAGTACCTCCGTCTTCGTGAAACCCTTCAGCTCCTTTGCCGGCTTATCCATGGTTTTGGCAGGGGCGCTCAGGTAGAGCTGCACCACTTCCTTTCCCGCTGCCTTGCCTGTGTTTTTCACATCCAAGGTAATGGTCAGCCTGTCCTTGAACTTTCCGGAGCTCAGTTTCATGTTACTGTAGGTAAAGCTGGTGTAGGACAAGCCATAGCCAAATTCATAGGCTGGGGTAACGTTGAAGCTGTCATAATAACGGTAGCCCACGTAGATGCCTTCCTCATACACAACCTGCTTTGGTTCACCGGCCGGCGTGCCCGGGAAGTTCTTGGCCGTGGGAGTGTTCCGGTAGTCCACTGGGAAAGTGGTAGCCAGCTTGCCCGAGGGAGTTACTTTTCCTGACATCAGGTCTGCCAGTGCGTGGCCGCCCTCCTGCCCCGGCTGCCAGGCCAACAGGATGGCGTCTGCCTGGTCCCTCCAGCTGGCCACTTCTATCACGCCGCCAATGTTGAGCACCACTACCACTTTTTTCCCTTCTCCGCGAAATGCGTCCGACACGGATCGCAAAAGCGCTTTTTCTGCTGCAGTCAGGTAAAAATCTTTCAGTTTCCGGTCGCCGCCCTCACCAAATACCCGCATGATGGTCACCATGGCAATATCTGACTCCTTCGCCTTCTGACGGATCAGGTTTTCATCAATGGCCAGCTCTCCCAGGATACTGTCCAGCTTTGGCAGGGCCGTGATCAGGCTGTCCGCTTTCAGGTTGCGCGGCTTCCCCAGCCTCAGGTACTCCAGGTAGGTCTTCTGCAGGTCTTCGTCAACCTGATAGCCCGCCAGCTCCAGGCCTTGTGCCAGCGACACGCTATACGCGTTGTTCACCATGCCACTGCCTGTTCCGCCCACAATCATTTTGTAAGAGTAGTTGCCAAATGCCGCTACTTTGCGGGTGCCCTGTCCCAGCGGCAGGGCCTGGTTTTCGTTCCGGAGCAGCACCATCGACTGCGCAGCGGCATCGCGGGCCAGGGACGCATTGCCCTTCAGATCCGGCTTGTCCGAGTAAGGGTAGTTCCTGTAAGTCGGGGTACGCTGGGCCACGTTCAGAATACGTGCGATGTTGCGATCCAGCACGCCCATGTCCAGCGAACCGTTGCTGGCGGCACTGTCTATCTTCTGCGACCACACGGCCAGGCCGGGCATGAGCAGGTCGTTGCCTGCCCTCATCTGCATTAACGCATCCTCGCCGCCGTACCAGTCGCTGAGCACAAACCCGTCAAAGCCCCACTCCTTGCGCAGGATAGTTTCCAGCAGTTCCTCGCTCTCAGAGGTGTAAACCCCGTTGATTTTATTGTAGGAGGACATCACTGTCCAGGGTTCTGACTCCTCTACTGCAATTTTAAAACCCTCCAGGTATATCTCCCGCAGGGCGCGCTCACTTACAATCGTGTTGATAAAGCGCCTGCTCGTTTCCTGGTTATTGGCGGCAAAGTGCTTGAGCGAGGTGCCCACCCCCTGTGATTGTATCCCTTTTACCGCCGCCGCCGTCATCTTGCCGGAGATAAGCGGGTCTTCGGAATAGTACTCAAAGCACCTGCCCCCGAGTGGATCACGGTGGATGTTCAGGGCAGGGCCCAGCAGGATGTCCACGCCATACTCCAGCGCCTCATGCCCCATGGCACTGCCCACACGCTCTGCCACCCCAGGGTCCCAGCTGGAGGCTACGAGGGTAGCCACCGGAAAGGCCGTGCAGTAATACGTGTTCGGGTCATTTTCCCTCCTGGGGGCAATACGCAACCCCGCAGGCCCGTCAGACAGGTAAATAGCCGGGATGCCTAGGCGCACAAAAGGATAGGTGTACCCCCCTACTGCCGTGATATTCTTCTGCTTTCTGCCAGGTGTCGCCACTGGCTCCACCTCACGGCGCTTGGCTCCTGTTACCATCAGGGATTTCTCTTCCGTGGTCATGGCCCTGAGGACTTCCTCAAGCGGGCTTTCACCGAACTGCGGAACTGTATTGGAGGGCTTGGCATCTCCCGAACCGACGGGGGCGGTCTGTGCCCTGGCGGTCCCTGCCAGACAGAAGTGCGCCGCGAGCAGCAGGGCGATACTGTACGTTGATAATTTCATAAGCTGTGTGATTTTTTACAATGCAATCGGTTCTCTGCTGCTTTACCGGAAGTGTTTGAGCAGCTCTTCGGCAATAATGTTGTGGCCCTTTTCATTGGGGTGGTTCACGTGTGACATGTAAGGGGCGATTGTCCCCTCCTCCTTGGCAATCCGCTCGAACTCGGCATACGGGTCTGCCAGACCGACCTTGTACCTGGCCGCCAGCTCCCTGATCTGCCTGGCATGCTGGGCCAGCTTGTTTTCCGGATCCCCTATATCCTGGCGCTGGTCGGGAGAAGGGGTCACCAGGATCACCTTCACGTGATGGCGCAGCGCCTCCTCAATCATCTTTTCCCAGGCGATCCGGGATCTTTCCAGCCCTATGCCCACATCGTTGAGGGCATAGTCGATGAAGAGCACATCCGGCTTATGGGGCATCACATCGGTGGCCAGACGCGGCTGGCCCTTTTCGGCGAACTCCCCGCCTGTAGCAGTGACAATGATGTTGATCACGGCGTGTGGGTATTCCTTTTTAAGCTTGGTGAGGAGTAAATGGGGGTAAGATTCCAAGGTGTGCACTTCCTGCCTGCTCCAGTAGCCGGAAGGAACGGAGTGCCCATGAAACACTAAATTAATCCGTTTGTTGTTCGGGAAGACTGCTTTCAGCTCCTGTTGTACATCGTCTAGGTAGGCTGGGGCGTTCGCCCCTTTCAAACTCTGGCACTGCACGGAAAGGGAAAACAGCAAGGCCGCCGCGATTAGCTTTATACTTTTCATGTTATGTTTGCTTTCTCACCAGGATACCACTACAGTACCCGTTACATTCTTTACCAGGTAGCTCCTGCCGTACTGCTTCTCGCCTCGCTCAAAGGGAAGATGCCCCGTCTTCCAGGGATAGCCCGTGTTCAGGTAAAAGTGGATGCCTTCGTCGGTGATGCCCTCATCCGGATAAACCCGCACCGTGGCGTTCTCAAGCCCCGATATCTGCAGCCGGCGGGTAATGCCCAGCTCTCCCGAGTGCATCTCCTTCACAGACACAATCCCCTTCTGCTGCTCCACAAACACCCGCGCTTCGCGGTGCCAGGCGGTGGGAAAAGAGTACGTCGCATAACCGTTCTGTAACTCGGTATCGTAGCCGAGCAACACCGGTGCCCCCTGCGGGAATCTGAGGCGGTGCCTCACCGAGGTGTTGGGCACATACCCGGCGAAGAAAAAGCCATTGTTACTGCGGGATATGCTCAGCACCGGGCTTTTGACAGCCGGTTCGTATTTGTCCACGCTATACTCCAGGCCAAACTCCTGCAGCACATGCCGCAGGTAGGCAGGCCCTACCGCATATTTGCCCGGATCATTTGGCTTGAGCAGGCGCCCCCCCTCGTAGTGGCTTGAGTTTGTGCCGCGCACATAGGCCACCTTGCCTCCCTTCCAGCCGGGAAGCGATCTTGTCCAGAGCACGTCGCGTGTGTTGCTGCCCTGCGTCATGCGCACCAGTACCCTGGTATGGGGATCTGGCGCATGCTTCACCTTTGTCCGCAGGCCGCCGCCGGAGAACAGCGCCAGGTGCTGTATCGTGTGTGGCTCCTTCCTGGTCAGGTTATCATTGCTATAGTTTCCGACCAAGGTAAACTCACCTTCCAGCGCAGTCGTGTTCTGCAGGTTGAGTAACTCGGCAAAGGCAGGACTGGCATGGTCGGCCGGGCCGTACACGATAATCCGACCACCGTTCTGCACATAGTCAATCAGGCTATTTTCAAAGGCTGACCCTGCGTCCGGCACAATGGTGAGCAAGACCGACTCGTCAAACAGCCCCGGTTTCCTTTCCAGGACGGAAGGGAAGTACTTGGTGGAGATAATGGTATTGAGCGGGAAGCCGTTGTTGATAGCCTGCCGGATAAACCAGTCCCCGTAATAGATCTCTGCCAGGCGGTCCGGCTGGTCGTAGGCCCAGCTGTGGTACTCCTCAAAGGGGTACACCCACACCAGGGGACCCGGCGCGGTTGGGCTGTCGTAGCGTGCCTTAAGAATGTGGGGAATCACCTCGTTGGGCACCTGCGTCGGCATATCGCCAAAGGAATCGTCTATGGTCAGGAAATTCAGGTGTGTCGGCAACTTTACCTCTCCCTGCTCATTGATGCGGGCGACGGCCATCGGCAGGTAGATGTCGTGGGGCTCGCGGCCATACCGGTCCAGCCAGGGACTGTTCAACCACCAGGGATCGTGCGTGTAATAGCGGAAGATGTAGCGGTCGTCCGGCAACTGCGCCATACGTGACATGTACCCCACCATCTCCAGCCCGAAGTCGCCATCCAGGGCAGCCCACGGGGAGTTGGGCGGCGGCAGGATATTATACCCACCTTCGTAGATGGCTTTCAGGTCCACCCCATCCTTGGCCAGGTCAATGCCCGTGGCCAGGTTCGTGCCCCTGGTTTCAATCCGGAAGTCCGGGCACTCCTGGCGGAACAGGGTCCAGAAATCAACAATCTTCTCCTTCGTTTCGGCCAGGTTCTCTTGGTTAAAGCCCTTGCCGGTGAAAATGGTGCCCGTGGAGGCCCAGGGTTCCATCCCGAAGCCAAAGCCATTGCTGAACCAGATATAGTCGAAACCCAGGTCCTGCAGGAAGTGCTGGCTCTGACGGCCAAAGAAGGTTCCAAAAGGCGTGTCTGCCGGGATGCCGTCAGGGAAGCCCGCATAGGATTCTTTGTCAGCATCGAGTACGGCGTAGCTAAAGACAAAGGACTTATGCCCCATGGCACTTCCTTCCAGTATCTCCGGGTGCTTCTTGTACTTAAAATCTGACTTGGCGAATTCCGGCCCCGGGTCAAAGGTGGCTCCCACCCGCACCGGCTTGCCCGTTATCTCTTCCCCTGTTTCCCGCAGGGTCTGCACAATCAGCTTCAGGTCTCCATAGGTGAAGGCCGGCGGATCCTCCATGTACAGGTAAGCCCGCTCATGCAGGGACAGCTCCTTGGGGCCGGAGCCCACCTCGTGCTCGGTATTAGGGTTGCCGATGTACATGGCCCACTCTAGCGGCTGTTCCAGCTTGCCCTGGTAGTCGAGTATCTCTGAGCCGTCCGCTGTCCAGAGCATCACCGATACCGTGTCGGCATGCCGCAGCAGGGCCCCCCACTGGGTGAACATCTCGGCGGCTACACGCTTGATGTAAGTCGGGTCATTCTGCTTGAAAGGCTTCAGGGATGCCTCCAGCGTGATGTTTTCGAAAGGCTGCCCCCTGAGGCTGGAGTCGATTAAAGGCAGGGGCGCGGCAGTAGCCGGTGCCGCCACAGCTGCCTCAGGCTGGCCTGGTGCTGGCTTAGAGCCGGAGCAGCCATAGGCAATGCTGCCGGCAAGGAGCCACAAAAGCGGTCTGAAATTAAGCGTCATAGGATGTAAGGGTTAAAATCCGCCACCTCTCCCCGTTGCCGGCGGGGCAACGGGGAGAGGTGGCACAGTGATGTCATTAGTAGCCGGGGTTTTGCTCCAGCGCCGGGTTAATCTCTATTTCTCTTCTCGGGATAGGCAGAATCAACTCGTGGTTGGCTACGGAGAAATTGAGTCCTTTGCCCGCATAGTAAGCGTTGACCACTTCCTGCGCCCTGCCGGTGCGAACCAGGTCAAACCAGCGGTGCGCCTCGTAGGCCAGCTCCACCCTTCGCTCCTGGGCAATCGCCTGCCGCAGCGCTTCCTGCGAGAGTCCCTCCAGGTCCCCGAGGCCGGCGCGGTTGCGCACCATGTTCAGGTAATCTTCAGCCTCAGTCCCGTTCCCTGCCTCGTTGAGAGCCTCCGCATACATCAGCAGCACGTCGGCATAGCGCAGTACGGTGAAGTTGATGCTGCCGTCGCGTGGGTTCTCCGCCGTTAAATCTACAAATTTCAGCCCGTGTCTGCTATAGGCCCGCTCCCCGGTCAAATTAGAGACAATGTACTCCCCGACGGAGGCATTTTTCCGCAGGTCCCCTTCCTCATAAGCCTCTATCAGGCTGAGGGTGGGGGTGATCCTGCCCGATCCCTGCTGCCCGTTGGCCAGCAGGCCGGTAGAAGCCGGAGTGAATTGCACGGAGTAGCTGTTACCCAGGTTAGCCCCGGAAATATACTTTAGTTCAAAGATGGACTCCGGCAGGTTTTCGTTGCCCGTAGAGAAAAGACTCTTATAGTTACCCGCCAGGCTGTATTGCCCTGACGCTATCACCTCCCTCAGCTTGGCAGCGGCCAGCTCATACTGTTGCTGGGTGAGGTATACTTTGCCCAGCAGTGTTTTGACGGTTCCACGTGAGGCATAGCCCTTGTTCGGGTTCAGCTCCTCCGGCAAGAGCAGCTCGGCCTCCTTCAGATCCCCTATTATCTTGCTGAACACCTCCTCCCTCGGCTTCAGGCTCAGGTCGGCGCCCGCAATCTGGCCCGGACTCCTGAACTCAGCATCCGTCAGGGGGGCTCTTCCAAAGGTCTGCACGAGAATAAAATAGCTGTACGCGCGCATGAACCTCGCCTCCCCGGCTATCCGGCGCTTCACGCTGTCATCAATGTCAGCCGACTCCAGCCGGATAAGGATGATGTTGCAGCGGGCCACCGTGTACAGGGCCGTGTTCCAGACAGACTGCACGATGGTATTGGAAGGGGTTACATTCAGTTCATCGAACTCGACCTCCGTGATGGAGGAGGAGGAAATGGAAATCTCGGCATTGTCAGCCATCAGCTCCGCGATGTAAAACAAATCCGTGTTGTACAGGTTCTTGAAGGTGCCGTAGACCCCGATCATCGCCGACTCAAAGTCGTTCTCTGTCCGGTAAAAGCTCTGGTCATTAATCTGGGAATCCGGCTGCAGCTCCAGAAAATCCTCACAGGAGGAAAGAGTGCCTAACAGCAGTACAGTGGCTAGTAGTTTAAGTTTCATAACGCTTTCCTTTTTATTGGAGGGATACTCTCAAGCCCAATGTAAAAATCCTTGGAAGAGGATAAGAGAAATAGTCAATGCCCGTGGCCGCAATATTGTCACCTGTGGAGCTGGCCTCCGGGTCGTAGCCAGGGTAGTCGGTGAACGTATAGACATTGGCCACGTCTGCGAACACGGTGAGGGCCGGCACGCGTAACCGGTCCAGCACGCTTGTTGGCAGGTTGTAGGAGAGGTTGATGTTTTTGATCCTGACAAACGATCCGTCAAACAGGTAGCGCGAGCTCGAGCTCAGCGTTCTGCCGTAATCGTTGCGGATGGCCCTGGGCACGATGCCGTTGCCAGGCTCCTGCGGAGACCTCCACCGATCGGCTGCGATGGCCAGTTGGTTCTGCACCCCGGCGTTGTTCAGCACGATTTCCCCGCCCTGAAAGTATACATCATTCCCCTGGGAGCCTACAATGGCTGTGCTCAGCGTCAGCCCCCTGTACGAGAGCCTGTTTGTAAACCCAAAAGTGTACTTCGGCCAGGGGCTGCCCACTATTTTTTTGTCTGCATCCGTGATGACGCCGTCCCCGTTGACGTCCTCAAACTTCAGGTCACCGGGCTGCACGTTCGGATGCTGCTTCGGACTGGCATCCACCTCTGCCTGGTCCTGGAACACGCCGATGGCGTGGAGCAGGAAGAAGCTGGCGATCGGCTGGCCTACCTCGGTGATCTGGTAGGCGGAGTTGATGATGCGGGAGCTGGAGGAACTAAGCGCCAGCACCTTGTTGCGGTTTATGCTGATGTTGGCGTTCAGGTTCCAGGTAAAATCCTTGCTCCTGACGATGTCGGAGCCTAAAGCCACCTCCAGGCCTTTGTTCTCCAGCTCCCCCACATTCTGGATGGAAGAGGCAAAGCCGGAGGCAGCCGGCAGCAGCGTGTTGAGCAACAGGTCCTTTTTATGGTTTCGGTAAACGTCTGCCGTGAGCGTCAGCCGGCTGTCCAGCAGGGACAGATCGACACCCAGGTTGGTTTGCAGGGAGCGCTCCCAGGTTAGATCGTCGTTTGCCAGGCCCTGCGGCACAATGCCCAGCACCGGCTGACCGTTGGCTACGTACCGGGAAATGCCCAGCAGGCCAATGTGCGCGTAGTTCCCAATCAGGTTATTTCCAGACACCCCGTAACTGGCCCGGAGCTTGAGATCGTCCAGGAAAGCAAGGTCCTGCATGAACGGCTCCTCCGAAATCCGGTAGCCCACAGAAAAAGAGGGGAAGGTACCCCAACGTTCGTTCGCGCCGAAGCGGGAGCTCCCGTCACGGCGCACCGTGGCGGTGAACAGGTACCTGTCGTTGAACGTATAACTTGCCCTAGCCAGCAGGGAGAGCATGGCCCATTCGGACTCGAAGTTTGTGCCGGCATTCACATTACCGCCGGCCAGGTACTGGATATGGTCGGTCGGGAAGTCGGTAGCGCCCGCCTGCAGCATCTCCATCACGTCCTTCTGTGCCGTAAAGCCCGCCACGGCACTGAGGCTGTGCCGCTCGTTGAAGACCCGCTGAAAGTTGACCGTGTTCTCGTTCAGCCAGTTGAGGCTGGTTCTGTTGTGCGCCCCCGCTGTCGCCGGGCTTGTCTTGGCCCCCCACTCCCCTATCTCGGAAGATTTCCACAGCCTTGTCTTGTCCACAATGTAATTGATGCCGACAGAGGACCGCAGGGTCAGCCCCTCCAACAGCTCATACTCCAGGTAGTTGTTGGTGAACAGGTTGCTCGATTGGCGCTTGTCACTGAACTCGTCCAGAATAAGCAAGGGGTTCTCTACCGGTACACCCAGGGGGTCAAGCAGCTCAGAAGTATACTTCCCACTGGCATCATAGAGCGGCAGGGCCGGAGAGCTCGCCAATGCGGCGGAAATCAGGCCACGCTGGCCCAGATGGCCCTCGGCCCGGGCGAAGTCCCCCCAGGAATGCGCCCCTGCTACCGAGACCCCCAGCCGAAGCCGTTTAGTCAGGTCCACATCGATATTGGTGCGCAGGTTAAACTTTTTAAAGTCAGAGCCCTCAATTATTCCATCCTGATCAAAATAGCCACCGCCAATATAGTAGGTTATGTCATCTTTGCCTCCACTGGCCGACAGTTGGTAATTCTGGATAGCCGCAGGCCGGAAAATCACGTCCTGCCAGTCCGTGTTAACCGTAATGGCCTCCGGGTTGCGGAACTCGGGCTTTACCCTGGTTCCACCAGAGCGGATTTCGTTCGGATCGGCGGCATTTCCGCCCGCGTATACCCAGGCGTTGTCCCGGCCGTCAGCCACAAACTCGGCAAACTGGCGCGCATCCAGCAAGTCCAGCTTATTGGCCAGCGTCTGCACGCCACCAGAGGCTTCCAAGCTGATGCTCGGCTTGCCCTGTCTTCCCCTTTTGGTCGTGATGATCACCACGCCGTTAGCTCCCCTGGAGCCGTAGATAGCCGTGGCAGAGGCATCCTTCAGTATCTCAATAGACTCGATGTCAGCCGGGTTAATGGTGCTCAGGGGGTTGATTTTGTTGACCGTGTTGTTGGCCATGCCACTGGAGGAGAAAGAGTTTCCATTGAAGCTGCTCACATCAGAGCCGCCTCCCCCTGCGCCAATGGCATACCCGTCGATCACGTACAGGGGCTGGTTGCCGCCCGTAATCGAGCTGATACCCCTAACCACAATGTTCACGTTCCCCCCGGGTGCCCCCGTTGTCTGCGTGATTTGCGTACCGGCTACCTTCCCCTGCATGAGCTGATCGAAGCTGGCCGCCGGCACCGGGAGCAGCTCCTCCGTCGACAGGCTCACCACAGCGCCCGTCAGATCCTTCTTGCGCTGTGTGCCGTAGCCCACCACCACCACTTCCTGAAGTTGCTTTTGGTCAGTATCCAGGGTTACATCGACGGTCGCCCTGTTGCTGACAGCAACCTCCCTGGTATTAAACCCAATGTAAGTCACCACCAGTGTCGCATTCGGCCGCACGGTCAGCGTATACCGCCCCTCCGCATCGGAGGCTGTGCCGTTGCCCGTACCCTTCTCCACTACAGAGGCCCCTATCAGAGGGGTACCGTCTGCAGCTCCTGTGATCCTGCCGCTGACCGTGATGGTACTGGCCTCCTGTGCCGCCAGCGCTTTCACACCACATGTCAGGCATAGCAAGACACAGATCAACTTCAGTTGCAGTAGGTTGTTAAACATGTGTCTCATATGAATGGAATTATAATTTAGCTAACTTTAAAGTCTGGGCACTCTGGTAATCCGTAACTGCCAATCCCTACGCAGGCCTGTAACCTGCCCTTACCGGCACCTCCTGAAGCCATGGCACCCGGCACAGGCACCTCCTCCCAGGGAAGTCATTACATGTGCTTCCCAAACAGCCCCCCTATCTATAGCGTCTATTAAACATGCTTAACGCACTAAGTGAGCAAGCAATCAATATTAGCAAACTATTTTTAATAATTCAAGATTCAGCTGAATATTTTTTCCTGTGAATGAGGTTTCCTTGAACAAAAATTGTACTCCCGGATACCATAGCTACTCCCCTCGATGCCCTAGCTGGTACGCCAGCAGGCAAACCAGGAAAAAAGACACCTGCATAAGTTAACGCACTAAGCTATTACCAAGCAGGAATACCTTTACGGCAGGTTGGGAGCCAGGGCTGCGGTAGAACAGAAAATCCGGATCCCCTGCCTGCTAACGGGAAGCGTCATCCAGCATCAGCACCCAGTCCTGATCGTCGCCGTGGGTGGGTGGCGTGAAGGTTCTAGTTCCGCTGTTTTTATACTTGCCGCCTTGTGTTGTTTCCCCCGTTCTAGGGTTATACCAGGACGCCTGCACTTTCCTGCCGGAAATCTTTCCTAGCCTCACCTCAAAGGGAAGACCGGAAGAGGTATAGATAAAAGCATAATCCCTGCCCCTCGTGGCCTGCACCCGCTCCTTATAATTGTCCGATGCCGTACCCACCAGCAGGGACTGATCCGGTACACGGTCCAGCATGGGCCGGGACTCCATCAGTTTCCGCACATGCGTCATGGCGTTGGCCCCCGGCAGGTCCAGCGACTCATACCAGGGCTTGGTCGCCTCGATGTGGCGGGTGCGCCCGGGCACATACATCTGCCAAATGTTATTGCAGCCGTAAGTGTGGCCATGGGCCCCGGCAAAAAGGCTAAGGTAGGCTTTCCGGCGGATGTCATTCGGATCAGCGTAGCCGTTTTTCTCCAGGTCGAAGCAAACGGGTATTTCCTCGTACATGGGCTCACCGTCCATGGTTGGCTTGACCATAGCCAGGTTATAATCGTGGCTTACCTTATCCCAAACCCTGGTATCGGCGCAGTGGCTTGTCTGCAGCATGTTGAAGTCCAGCCACTCATCCTCGTGAAACCACCTGGAGGAGGCTGTCTGGGGATGGAAGGTCATCAGCGCCTTATCATTCCCGCCTACGGCTTCGGTGATCCCCCGGGCCATGGCACGCCATACTTCCACATCTTCTGAGTCCTCCCGGGGGTTCCTGTCCCCGCCAATCACCCAGATGATGTTCTTTCTATCCTTGTACCTGCTGCCAATATAGCGGCCATAGGCATAGGCATTCTTCAGGTTGAAAATCTCAGGTCCCACGCCCCATTTATTTTTGAAAAGCTTGTCGCCCCAGGTGGGCAGCAGGGCCATGTGCAGTCCCAGCTCCGCCGCCTTGTCCACTATAAAATCAACATGCTCGAAGTATGCCTCGTTCGGTTGGGTGGGGTCGTCGTTCAGGAGCGGTGTGTGCCCGTAGGCGTTGGGATCACGCAGCCCGTCGTGCTCCGCCAGCACCACCGCCTGAATGACGGTAAAGCCTTTGCCGGCCCTGTTGGACAGGTACCTGATGGCATCCTCCCTGTCGAGCCGGTGGAACAGCTCCCAAGCTGTATCGCCTAGGTAGAAAAAGGGTTCTCCGTTGGTATAGACCAGGTACCGCCCGTTATCGCTGACCCGCAGGTCTGTTTGCGCAACAGCAAAGAAAGGTACAAGCAAGGCGAGAACAAAAAGAAAGGTACGACGCATGCCTATGGTAAAGAATAGTTTCATGGTATGTTCGGATCAGGTAAAAGGAAAACAGTAGGGAGCAAGATAACAAGGTATTGGCTGCCATCCCTGCCTCTTGCTCCAGCACAGGAAGCATCGGGGAAGTGTCAGCAGCGACACAGGCCATACGCCGGAATTCCCCCCGGCAGCTGCACCAGCCTTAGGGACATCAGGGACGGTAAGAGCAACCAAGGCGTCCCCTGAAGACGCTTTGGCCTGCTGCCGGGCCTGACAAAGGCCCGGCCCTCAATACTGCACCACAAACTTCCTGCTCACCTTTTCTCTGGCACTGTAGAACGTGGCGATATACATGCCGGGTGCTAGCTTTCTTACCCGTACCTCCAGCGCATGGTGGCCCCGGGCAAAACCATACGGCTTTTCCGCCAGCTTCCGGCCCGCCATGTCTGTGATCACCAGTACCCCCTCCGTGGCCTCAGGCACAAAAGCCTCCACACGGATGCTCCGATCGGATACAGCACTGGCAAAGAACCTGGCACGCGCTGTTTCGGTAGCGGCGCTTGCCCTTGCCATCACGGCATCCACCTGTACGGATGGCTGGGGCGGATGCGAGGATAAGCGGATCTCGTCTATCCGGACCGTTGCCCCATACGAGACCTCGCTCACCGGGCTGGGCACATCAAAGCGGAGGATGCGGATGCTGCTCTTTCCCGTCCAGAGGGGCAGTTGACTCAGGTCTACCGTGTATTCCTTAAACTCCGTATCCTGGCTGCTGATGCCAAACTCCGCGTAGTTGGCTATATTGTCCCCCACGGGGCCCCACCAATAAAAACGCGCCCTGGTGTCCGCCGTCCCGTTCTGGAGGCGGATGGTGGCATACCTGTACACGGCCGGGTCCACCGGTGCAGTGGCCGGCACATCATACCGGATATTGTTGTACGTCTGGGAAGTGGTCAGGTGCAGGACACCTCCGGCAGTGTGGCCGCCTGTGTAGTTGACAATATTCCAGCCCTCCACCCTGTTGCTATTCACGGCCTCGTCAAAACGCCAGGTGTAGACCTGTTGCTGCGGAAGTGCAGACAGCAGCCTGACCTCGTCTACCTGTACCTGTTTGCCCACGGAGGCGGCACTGGCTGTACCTGGCACATCGAAACGGATGATGCGGATGCTGCTCTTCCCCGTCCAGTCCGCGTACTGGCTCAGGTCCAGGGTATACTCCTGGAAATCCGCATCATTGCCCCTGATGTCAAACTCGGTGTAGTGGGCCACGTTGTCGCCCACGGGACCCCACCAGTAAAAACGGGCTTTGGTATCCGGGGTGGTGTTTTTCAGCCTGATAACCGCATACCTGCTCCTGGCTGGGTCAATGGCGTTGCCGGCTGGCACATCATACTTGATGTGCTGGTAGGTCTGTGATACCGTTAAACCCAGGATGCCGTTGGCGGAACTGGCATTGGTGTAGTTCACGATGGTCCAGCCGTCGATGCGGTTGCCCTCCACGGCACCATTAAATTCCCAGCGGTGGGTCTGCGGTTCCAGATCCACCTCACCGGTGCAGGAAGTATTAGCTGTCCTGTACTTCTCCAGCACCGCCATTTGAGGCCTGTCCTGCCCGTTGACGGGCTCTACCGCCAGACTATAGCTGCCCCAGCGCGGCCCGGCGGCCCAGTAGGTGCCATTCACGCAGTTGCGCTGCAGGAATGTCAGCATGTTATCCAGGGCTGTCAGCCAACGGGGATCGTTGTCCGGCACCCCATATTCTCCAACAAAGCCCTGCAGCCCGTTGTCGCGCAGCCACTTCACGAAAGGGGCCGTCCGGGTTATGCCAATGTTCGGATCGGCCCGCTCCTGGTCGTAGGTGCCGTCATACTTGCCGGAGGCATCGTCGTCAAAGTAGACGTGTGCCTCGAAGATCAGCCGGTCTGACGGGTCCTCCAGGTTTTTCAGGTTATCGCTGGCAGCGGGCCACCTGGCCGCAGAGCTCCAGCTATCGCCTCCCACCACGATGGCCGTCCGGGTATCGGTGGTCCTGATCTGAGCAATAATTGCCTGGGCTATCGTGAACCAGGGTGTGGAGGCGAGCATGCCGTGCGGCTCGTTCATGATTCCATAGCCCCAGATATTCTCATCCGCCCTAAACTCAACGGCCAGCCGGTACCAGGCATCTGCCACGGCCTCTACCGGCAGGGCAGGATCACCGATAATATATTCCGTGCCCCCGATGTTTCTTCGCCCATAGTTGTGCATGTCCAGCAACACCCATACGCCCCTTGCCCTGGCCGCCTGCACAAAGCCCCGCATCTTGGCCAGCTCCTCCTGGTTCAGGGGCCCGTGAAGCGTGGGCTGTATCCGCTCCCACTTAAAAGGGAGCCGGACCAGGTTCAGGCCTTTTCCTTTGAAGTAGTCCAGCTCGCCAGCCGTCGGGTAAGAGTAATCCGGTCCCCACACCTCCCCAAACTCAGCCCCCGCCAGGTTCACCCCGAATGGAGCCGGCGTCCTGTCCGGCATCGGCCCCAGGGGCTCCGGCTCCGGAAGGGGCACCTGCTCCCCGCTCAGCTTTACATAGTCTATGGCCACCTGCCTGCCGAATGAGGCGGCATGAAGTGGGCTCGGCACATCAAACCGGATGATGCTGATGTTCCCGCCCCAGCGGGCGTCCCTGCTCAGATCCACTTTATACTCCCGGAACGCGGTGTCGTTGGCAGCGATGTCAAACTCGATGAAGGCGGCCGTCGCGGCGCTACCCCACCAGTAAAACCTGGCCTTTGTATTGGCAGTGCCGTTCTTGAGGCGGATAAGGGCTGTTTTACTCTGCGCCGGGTCTACCGCGCCGGTGGCCGGCACATTGTAACGGATGTGGTTGTAGGTCTGCACGCCCGTCAGGTGCAGGATCCCCCCTACCGTGCCCGGGCTGCCATAGTTCACAATCGTCCACCCCTCCACCTGGCCATCCACCACCGGCTCATCAAAGTCCCAGCGGTGAGTGATCTGCGCATCCGGGTCCACCCGGGCACCCAGTCTGAGGCGGAACCCATGTTCTTTGGGTTTGTTGATGGTATAGATATAATCCGCCACCCCGGCAAGCTGCCGCTCCGTCTCCCGCTCGCTGGGTTTTTCCACCAGGTAACTGTCGAAGAGGGCTTTGTTGGCGGTATACCTGGGGTCCTGCGAGTTATTTAAGTGCTCGATAAACGCCCTGACGTCTGCAAACGATGCGTCCCGAAGTTCAGCCGGCAGGTAGTTTATCTCCACCCGCTTGATGTCGCGCAGCTTGCGTTGAAGCGATCGGTAGAGGCTGGCCTGCGCCTGCACCTGCACCGCCTGCTTGTACTGCGGTGTGCGCTGCTCCAGGGCCAGGTTCACCCCCCTGCCCAGCTCCTCGTCCGTATAGTTTCGAATAAAGGTTCCGTCTATCGTCAGGGCATATGTTCCCGGTGCCAAATGGGAAACCCGGAGGGACTCTGTATTCAGTTCCTGTGAGAAAGGCACCAGCTCAAGCGCCGGTGCTGCCTCGGCTGGTACGGGAAACGGGAGGCTCCCGGCCAGGTACCGGAATTCAAGCAAGCTGTCGGTTGCGGTAAGCTCCGTGACCGTGCAGCCCTTGCAGCGCTTGAGCCTGCCACGCTCTATGCTGACCTCTGATACAAAGCGTGGCGCGCCCGTGTCCTTGAGGAACTGGTAAGCCATGATAAAATTGCCCACCGTGCCCGGGTGGATACGGTCGTTGCTGATCAGGGTGGCTTTGGGGTTTGCAGCCTGCACCTGCTGGTTCAGGCTGTGAAGAATTGTCCAGTAATCCACTACCTTCAGGTTGTATTGCCGCGCCAGCTCATCAATAATCTCGGTGCACCGTTCCAGGGCGTCATTCACGCCGTACATGTTCTCGGCAGGCAGATCGCCCGTTTGGTCGTAGATACTTGGCTTCTGCAGGATGACCTTTGTGCCTGACCCCAGCAGCCTCCGTATCACCTGTTCCATGTAGCCCCTGTAGTCGTCCAGGGCGCGCTGCTTCCTGGCTTCAATGTCCGGCTCATGCTGCCTGGAGGCTGCGTACAGTGCACGGTTGACATCGTTCATCCCCGCCATGACCACGGACCATTCGGCAGGCTCGGCCAGGATATCGCTGTCCATCCGGCGCAGAAAGTTATTGGCGTTGTCTCCCCAGATACCAGCGTTGCGGAAGGCTACCCTCTGGTCTGGAAAGCGGGTGGCATAGTACAGCAGAATGAAGTTGTGGAACTCCCCGCTATGGGTAATGCTGTTGCCGATGAAGTTCACGCGGTCACCGTCCTTGAAAAGGACATCCTCCCTGTCCTGAGCGAAGGTAAAATGATGTATCACCACCAGCAGTAAGGCTAAGAGGCGGGCTGTTTTCTTTCCCATGGCATTATGTAGTTAGTTATAAAAGCCTTTTACCGGGGGGTTCTGTAGCTTCTCCTCCACCCGCTCAGCCCATTCCCTGCAAAGGGGTGTCTCCCGAAATCCTTTTCACCTGCCACAGGCACTCAACCCTTTGTTTTTCAACCGGACGGTTCATCAGTCTTGCCTCCCGAGCACGCTGACCGCACCTGCTTCGGTACCCAGCACCTCCCTTGCCCAGCTCTCCTGCAGCATAAAGTACAGCCTGGAGTACTGCCCCGCCTCCCAGGCCCGACGTGCCAGATCCAGGTAGGGCGCATATTTTTCCGCACCTTCCTTCCGGGCCGCTTGCCACAACCGCTCATAACGCTCCTGTAAGGTGTTGATCCATGCTTTGGAAAGCTTCACGTCCCCTCCCTCCACACGCTGGCTCGTAGAAGCGCTCGTAAAGACCTGCAGCTCGTAGGGTTCCAGCTTCAGGCCCTGCTTCCGGGACTTTTTGAGCAGTCTCCCCGAGGTGGGCTCCTGTAGCGCCCCTGCCTCCCTTAGCCTCACCTTTATAGCCACAGGCTCCGGCAGGGTGTTCAGCACGTAGAAATACACCTTCCCATCGACTACCTGCTGCCGGATACGCACCGGATCTGAAACAGCCTCGACCTCCTCAAACCTCACGGCAGGCAATGCCTGCAGGGACTGCGAGAAGCGCGCCAGCTCCTGCTCCATCCCGAAGGTGCCCACGACATAGCCACCCTTGACCATGCTGACGGCATCCAGGTGATGCAGCGCGAACATATAGGGTTCCAGGCTATGGAACCTGGCCCCGTTAAAGGTAGAGGCTCGCCACACCATCTCCCTGACCCCCAAGGCCTTCAACCCTTCCAGCGGCTGCTCACTGCCCACCGGGTCTTCCCAGTAACGGTCATGTATCGTCATGCGCACCTGCTCCTGCTCTGCTAGGGCGGCCACCACCTCCGGAGCCGTCATGACAGTACGGTTTACCTCATGGCGGGCGGGCGGGTAATGCGACCGCTTCCAGCGCAGGTCGGCCGGCACGGACGTATAGTTGAACACGATGTTGGGATGCTCTTTATACAGCGCCGGGTCAATGCCCATCTCTCGCATCACCTCTACCGGCGGCTGCGCCAGGTAGTCAGCCAGGCGCTCGTTGTGGGTCAGGTGCACAAACACATTCAGTTTCAGCTTCAGATCGGAACGGATAGCAGCCATCTGCCGGGCCATGCCCGCATAGTGCTCGTACAGGACCTTGCACCGCCAGTCTATCCAGGCCTTTTTGGCAGCAGGGGTCTCCATCAACCAGGCATAGCTTTGGGCAAACCGCTCCGGGTCACCCGGGGTGTAGACAGGGATACGGAAGCCCGTCTCCTGCTGGAAGCGTTGCAGGTTGGAGTCGTTGTAGCCCGACGCCAGGGACCCGAAGGTAAACAGCTTGGGACGGGCCATCACCAGGGAGATGCCTTCAAAGGCAGGCGCTTTGCCATAACGCTCCGTGATCTCCTGCACGATGGCATTGACCGAGGCCATGACCCGCGGGTCGGCCGCGTTGTAGTTCGGGTCGGCTCCGTGCCAGTAACCATACCATAGCTTCCCGTCCTTGTTGATGTTGATAACTGTTTCCTCACCCTGGTGGAGACGCGCCGTGTCCGCCAGGGCATAGTTGTCCAGGCTCGGTAACGTATGGATGTGCAGGCCTGCCGTGAACTTCATGTTATGCTCCCCCAGCCGCTGCAGCAGGTAAGCCGGGTAGCCACCCGGGTGCGGCCGCTGTCCTCCCTGCGCCCCGTCGATGTCCGGCTCAAAGAGCTCCACAGAGGTTCCGTACAAAGGCCCGGCGTACCAGGCCAGCGGATACTCTACCTCGGTCTGTCCGAAGGACTGCATGTACTGGATCATCCGATCGGCTGCCTTCGTGAAGCCTGCCAGGTCACGGCCCGTGCCGAAATTGTGGAACAGCACCGGGTCCTCGTAATACAGGCCCGTACTGCGGGCAGGAACACTTCCCTGAAACCTCCCTGTGGTGGAGGCAACCGCAAAATCGTGCAGCCTGTACACTTTTACCTGCTGCACCGCCGCCGGGTAACCGTTCTCCGCCGTCATGAAAATAAACGCCTGCCTTTTGGAACGTGGCCAGAATACCACCCGGTGCTCCAGCATCTTATGGGAAAGCGGGTACTCCTCTCCGGTGAACACCCCGGTGTGCACCTGAAAGTCTATGGTGTTGCCGAAATCCTGCAACATCACCTCCATGGTTCGGGGCCTGTCGTCAGGGTAGGTGATCACGGCCACGTGCGGCTCCCCCACATCGTGTACCTCAAAATCGAGGGCGAAACGGTCTCGCACCCGTCCCCCACCCTCCCGGTAAGTGCCGAGTGGCGAGGGCACAATGGTGGTGCCGCCTGCCTCTCCCACAGGTTGCTGCGTCACCGCATCCACCTGGGCAATGAGCGTTTTCTGTGCGGACTGTGCCCCTGGCGCTGCGGCGGCTGCCGCCACCTGCACAGGGGCGCGTACTTGTCTTTGCTGTCTGTTTTCCTGATAGGTTACGGTAAGGGTATAGGTGCCGGGAACAGCAACGGTCAGGGGCACATGCAGGCGTTCCCTGCCCAGCCCCCGGATGGTCTGATCCTGCAGTTGGCCCTGTAGCACCTCCCTCCCCTCCTCCGTTGAAAGCGCATAGTGTATGCTTGTAAGATGTATGCTTTCCTCCCCGGGATTATGTACTGCCACGTGCACGCTGCCTGGCTCTGACACCCTTACAAAGGGGTCTTGTATGGCTATGTCCGCCCTGAAGGTCCTGTACTGACGATAGGCTCTGCGGGCCTCTTCCGCTGTGAATTCCCGGTCATAGATCACCAGCTCATCCAGGGCAGCCTGGCAGGCCTGCTCTCCCCGGGCATTGGCAGCCCCTACAAAAAAGGTATCATGTGTCCGGGGAGTCCATTGGGGCATCCAGCCGATAGAAGAGGGCTTGCCGTCTACATACATGGCTGCCCCTTTCTTCACATTCCAGGTAAAAGCCAGGTGGTGCCACTCCTGCCTGTCCCAGGTGTTGATTTTGTGGAAGTAAATGTAAGAGTCCTTCGGATCCTTCAGGCTGAAGCGGATGAAACGGCCGGGGTACAGCTCGATCTTCAGGCTGTTGCCTCCTTTCGAGTCCGGACCTTCCTCCCGGAACAGGGTAAGGGGCCCTGTGGTCTCTGCATCGCCTGCGGCAGGCAGTTTCACCCACACCGCGATCGTGCCCTGGTTCTTATCCAGGTTTCCTGCCGCCGCGTACTGCAGCACCTGCCCGGGTTTGAAGAAAGCGGCGGCGCCTTTGACCCCTTCCACGGCCTCCGGCCTGTCTCCAACCCGCAACGGGCTTGGATCCCCCTTCGCTTGGGCAACCAGGCCATTCTCAAAACCTAGCCGGAACAAGACACCCGGCTCCTGCTGCGCAGGCCCCTGCACCTGTCCCCCGGTTCCGAGCGCAGTCCCTTGCGCAAGGGACACGAGGCTCAGCAGAAAGAAAAAGAACGCAACCGCCGTCTTCATAAGCAACCTATCTTATTTTTATTCCACTATCACGGACTCGATGTTGAGGTATTCCCCTATCTTTTTGATGGTCTCGGCATGATGCCCGACACCCAGGGCGAAGTGATGCGTGGGGCCCTCCTTGACCCACTTTCTGAGGAAAGTTCTCACATCCGGCTTAAAGTATCCCCTGGTGTTCGTGTTGCCGGTCGGTGGGATAGGCCCCTCTACCGAGGTGCCCTCGGCTATTACGAACTTAAACCTGCCCTCATACGTGGAGGTAATGCTGAGCATGGTGATCGGGCCTTCCTTGATCTTAAACTCCACCCCGGCGCCGAAGCCAGGCTTCCCGTGGTATTTCTTCAGGCTGCGCAGCACCGGCTTGCCCTGCGCAATCGTGATGTTGTGGGGCCCGTCGTGCCCTACCAGGATAAAGTTCTCCTTGAAGTCAACCGGGTGGAACTCCGCAAAGCTTCCCCCAATGCCCAGGCGCTCCATGATGAGCATGGCAATGCAGCACTTCAGGTCTGACTCACCACACATCGGGAAGCCGGCCCCTGTCAGCAGGGAGTTGCCCACAATCAGGTTGGTCATCACCAGGCGGGTGTCACTTTTATCCTCCCCTTCATAATAATAGGCCAGTCCATCAAGCTTCCTGTCCTCCACAAATTCCTCCAGCGCCACCGACACGCGGGCAGCCACCTCCAGGTCAGCATCCCGGAGCTTTTCTGAAATAGGGTCTGAGACAGGGTCGGGCGTATCAAAGAAATCCAGGATGCGCTCCTTCTCTGCCTCCACGTCATGCTCCGCCACGTGCCTGTACTTTTTGACAATCTCATGAGCCTCGCACTGCACGATATGCACCCCGAAATGGGCCGTCAGCATGGTGGCATCCGAGTGCATGTCCAGCATCGCCTCTATCGGATGCCCGATATGCCCGATGCGCGCGCGTTTCAGGTCATGGAGCACGCGCGCTATAGCGCAGTACTTCCCGATTTCCTCCTCGGCGGCCGCATCGTCATGGAGGGTCCCGATGATCACATCCGGCACCCGCTTGCCCATGCGCACGGCCACTCCCGTGAACTCCGGCAGCGAACAGATGTCGTCGTTATAGAGCTGCTGGTGCGTGGATGCCTTGCTATAGTCCAGCGCCTTGTCAGGTTGCAGCGCCACCAGCACGATTGGCACCTCTATGCTCTTGATGATAATGCCAAAGGTGCTGGAGGTCGCATACGTCAGCATGTCACAGAAAATGAGGTCCAGGTCGGCCCCCTTTAGCTTTGGCAGCAACTCGTAAGCGCGCTGCACGTCATCCACCATGCCGAAGTCAATCACTTCCGCCTGGTGCTTCTTCACCTTTTCTAGGAAAAGCGCCTGCTTCTCCATCATCTGGTCGTACAACCCCTCGAACTGCTCCCAGTACTTCGCATACCCCACCCCGAAAACACCTATCCTCGGAGTTGTTGCCGACCTTTTCTTTATGGTGGGAGACACGTGGGCATTTGCTTCAGGCGTCACCACTGCCGGTGCTACAATCTGATCCATATTTAAAGTTTAATTGATAAAATTCTTTTCAAAACTCTTGTCAAGCCCTTCGGCGATTGCCCCCACAGGGAGCAGGCACCCACAGCAGTTTAGCGCCTCGGAATCTACACTTAGAGCACTAAGTTAGAAAACGCTGCAGAAGCCCTGTGAGAACATCCGGGAAGTGGCACACGCCTCTGCCGGGATTCTCCTACGGGGGCATTTCCTTAACCCCTCAAACCAGGCTCATATAGGTGGGGAGCCCGGCCCCTTTTCCCCGGGCCAGACTCCTTTACCTAACCTATCACTACTCACTCACTGTAATCTCGAACTGCTTCACCACTTGCCTGTGATCGTCTACACTGGTGTTGGATGCCAGAAAGGTCACCACATAGGTTCCCGGCACCTGGTACACATAGGTATGGCCGCTCAGGGCATTGGTGCCAATGTTTTGCAGTGGCAGCCCCCTGTCCGGCGGCACCTTGGTGAAGAACAACGGCTTGGAGATATACCAGTCCTCACTTTCTGGAGCATTCTTTCCTCCACCGATAATCACAAGGTCTACAATTGGGGTGCCCCTGGAATACCAGGCATTGGCGTCGTTTGACACGCTGAAAGGCTGCCAGCCGGCCGTCTGCAAGGTGGCCACCGGAATTGCGGAACCGTCCGGCAGCTGGGTGCTGGCATTGAACCCATGCACAATCCAGTTGCCTGCCGCATGATCCGGGTCTGTTCTCCCCTCAAATTTGAAGGCAAAGAACAGCGGCCTGCCTGCCACGGCGACATCGGACAGGTCAATCGTCCCGGAAGGAGTCACCGTCGTATTCGGGGCAATGGCGCCCCTGTCGGTCACATCAGCCCAGGTGGCGGCAAGGATGCCTTCCCGGGTTAGGGCCTGCAGGTCCGAGCTTACCATGAGCCGCAGCGAGTTTACCTGCGTACCACCCCCACCGTACTGCGTCACTACTTCTAGCTGGGGCTTGCCTCCTTCCACTTCGGTCCTATCCCTGAAGTTATAGTCCGCTCCCGGCAAGCCCGAATAGAAGGTAATGTTACCCGCATACCCGCTGAAGGTAAAATGGACCGGCTCTCCGACTTTGTAGGTTGTCTTTTCCACCTGCACGTCAAAGTCCGGGGCCTCTACTTCCAGGTCTTTCTCACAGGAAGTCAAAGCGAAGGCCGACAATAAAATAATAAGGACATATCTCATGGCTCTGTTCTGTATCATTAGTATCCTGGGTTTTGGGTGAGGGCCTTGTTCAGGGCCAGGTCATAGGTTGGGATCGGCAGCAGGAGGTTCCTGTCGGAAATATTTGTCTGCGCCAGCACATGCCCCTGCACTGCGCCGTTGGCGAGCGCCCAGGCCATGTACTCCTTCATGTCCCCGATAAAGTTGCCCCAGCGGATCAGGTCGGGTCTTCTGGAGCTCTCAAAGCAAAGCTCGCGCGCCCTTTCATCCTTCACCGCCTGCAGGAAGGCCTCCTTCCCCAGCCCCGGCTGCAGGTCAGCATCGGCCTGCTCCGTCAGCACCGCCACGGCGGCTGCCCCACTGCCTGCGTCCCCCTGTTTGGCCACCAGGGTGATGGCAGGCGGGCTGGCGTAACCGGAAGCGAACTTGCCCGGAGCTGCCTGGTAGTAAATACCGGACACCTGGTGTCCTCCCTGTTCGTCTGCTACCGGGGACAGCTGCGCGACAGCCAGGCCGCTTGCAGTCGCATTAACCCCGTCGATATACACATCGGGCGCCACCATGTAGCCTGCCCCCCCGTCCGTAAGCTCTAGCAGCTTTAGCGGCTTATTTCCATCATTCAACACACCATAGCCCCTCCGGCGCACCTCATTGATCGCCTCATAAGCCAGGGCGGTAGGACCGTTAACCTCATTCTCGGCCTCGGCCAGCATCAGCAGCACATCGGAGTAACGGAGAACCGGGAAGTTCTGCGCAGAGACGGAGGCGTCTTTCGGCAACAGCGTCTCATATTCCCTTCTCCACTTGCCCATGGTCCTGCGCCACAAGTCCGGGTTGTGGGTCTTTACCCCAGGGTTGCCCGCATACGTGAAGGTGGCGATATTCCAATCGCGACGCAGGTCCGGGGAGTTCAGCGGCACCGGGCACTCCGCACAGGGCTTCTCATACAAATCATACAGCCGCTTGGTAGCCAGTACCAGCGCGCTGCTCTGCCCGATCGCCGGGTCGGCGCTCCGGATGCCTCCCCTCACACCAACATAGTAGGTATACTCCTGCAACCCCGCCGAAAGGAGCCCGTGGAACTCTACTTCCCAGATGCTTTCGCGGATGTCATACTCATCCCGGGCGTACTTGATGAACACATCGCTATAGTCCGGGTTGAGGGCATGCATGCCTGAGTCCTTCACTTTTTGGGCCCATTTCAGGGCCTCGGCGTACTGGGCCTTGTCGTTCAGCGGATACCCGGCCATGGTCAGGTGTACCCTGGCAAGCACGCCCTGTACGGCTGACCGGGATACCCTGCCTCCCCCCTTCAAGCCGGCAGCTTCCTCCACCAGCGCCTCAGCGGCCGTCATGTCCCGGACGATCAGTTCGTACACCTCCCGCATCGGCGCGCGCGGCACGTTCACGTTGTTGATATCAGGGGCATCTGTCAGCAGCAGCGGCACGTCCCCGAAATTGCTCACCAACAGGAAATAGTAGTAGGCCCTCAGAAACAGCGCCTGGCCTTTGATGCGGTTCCGCCTCGTCTCATCCAACTCCGGGTTGTCTACCTTGGCCAGTACCAGGTTCGCCCGGTAGATGCCCTGGTACAGCACTTTCCAGAAGTCAGTGATCTGGGCGTCGGCGGGTGTATAGATATAGGCGGTGGTGTTCAGCTGCCCGGTGTTCGTATAGCTGATGTCGGTGCTGACATTCAGCCAGTAGGGCAGTACATCGCCATACACAGCCCTGTTTCCCAGCACATCATACACCCCGGCAAGGCCCGTCTCCAGCTCCCCAATGGTTTTGTAGGTGGGGGCAATAAAATTCGTGGGCGCTGTATCCAGCAGGTCTTCGCAGGAGGTTGCGCCGACACACAGGAGCAAGCTGAATAAATAGTGTCTTATTTTCATGGGGAACACAGTTATAGCTTAGAAAGAGGTTGTAAGTCCAAAGGTGATAGTCCTGGCCAGGGGATAGGAGGCAAAGTCAAAGCCAGGCGTCAGCGCCGAGTGCCTGGTCGAAACATCCGGGTTGGATCCCGAGTAGTTCGTCCAGGTGTGCAGGTTCTGCGCTGCGGCATATACCCGCAGCGAGTTCAGGCTTAGCTTGCTCACCAGCGCCTGGCTGAAGGTGTAGCCCAGCGACACCGTCTTCAGCCTGAGAAAAGACCCATCCTCCACCTCCCGGCTGGAGTAATAGGTATCCTTTTTCCCCGCTGTCCTGTAATGCGTGTTGCTCGGGTTCTCGGGAGTCCAGCGGTTGGCATAATCGGCATACTGGTTCAGGGAGATGACGCGCTTGGCATTGCCCTCAAAAAACAACCGGTTGGCATTGATCAGGTCATTCCCGTAGGACCACTGGAAGAACACGTTCAGGTCGAAGCCCCTGTAAGAAAAGTTGTTGGAAATACCACCCGTATGGATGGGGACTCCCCTTCCAATCACGGTGAAGTCCATCTCATTTACCACCAGGTCACCGTTGATGTCCTGGTACCTGATGTCCCCGGGCTGGATGTTGGCTCTTGGCTGCCCGTTCGTCGGCACATTGTCCTTCAGCATATAGTTTCCAAGCACCAGGTCAAAATCGTCGTATTGGTACACCCCATCCCAAATCAGGCCATACATCTGCCCGATTGGCTGCCCTAACTGCGCAATGTAGGGCATGGTGTTCCGGAAATCGGTATCAAAGCTTACGTTCTGCAGCAAAGCGGTCTGGCCCTCATTCAGCTCCATCACTTCATTCTTGTTAAAGCTGATGTTGAAATTCGTGCTCCACGCGAAGTCCGGGCGCTGGATATTGACCGTGCTCAGGGACACTTCCAGTCCCTCGTTCCGTATTCTACCGATGTTCTTGTAAGCGGTTGCCGTGTTGTGTATCGTGGTGAGCCCAGTGCTGTAGGGCAGGTTGGCATTGAGCAGTACATCCTCTGTTGTCTTGCGGTACACATCCACCGTCAGGTCTACACGTCCCCGGAATAAGGACAGGTCATAGCCCAGGTTGGACTGGATGGTGGTTTCCCACCGCAGGCCCGGGTTTCCGTAATTTTCCAACAGGGCACCCCTGGTCGGTGCCGCATTATCAAACGAGTACCCTCCGAACCTCGGGATGGACAAGGTGGACAGATAGGCAAAGTCGGAGATCCGGTTGTTGCCGGTGGCGCCGTGGCTCACACGCAGTTTGGCATCATGAATAAAGGCAAGCTCTTTGAGGAAAGGCTCTTCGGACATCCGCCAGGCCAGGGCTCCCGATGGGAAGACACCCCAGCGGTTTCCGGGGGCAAACTTAGAGGAACCGTCGTAGCGCAGGGAGCCGGTGAGCAGGTACTTTGACTTATAGTTGTAATTCACACGCCCCAGCAGGGAAGCCATGGACCAGCGGGAGCTGCCGGAAACGCCGAAGTTTGAGGCAGCCTCATCCAGCCCGTCCACGCCCGTTCCCTCATTGAGCACCTGGATGGCGGAGAAACCGTAGTCCGCATCTTCCTGCTTCTGTATTACGGTGCCCGCCACCACGTCCAGGTGGTGCCCCCCGGAAAAGGCCTTCTTGTAGGTGAGCGTGTTGGTGTTGTTCCAGTTGGAAATGGGCCGGTAATACACAAAGCCGTTCTGCTTCTGGTCCCTCCGCTCGTTTCCTGCCGTTGTCAGGGAATTGAAGAATCCCGTCCGCTCAACTGTCACATGGGCCGCCCCGCCGGCTACCCGCAAGGTCAGCTCAGGGATAATGGTGTACTCGACATAGGCGTTGGCCCTGAAATTATTCACCTTCGTCTCCCTCAGCTCGTTCTTGGCTGACAGAATAGGGTTTACCCGGAAGTCCGTCGCCGGGATGGAAGGGTCAAACAGCTCATCAAGGGGACTCTCATTTGCACCTGCTACCGGGCGGAAGCCCCACACCGCGTATAGCAGGCTCAGGTTGGCATAGGTATAGGTATTGTCATTGGACTGGGTGACGATCGTGCCATGTGTCTTCTCACTGCTGTAGGTCAGATCCGCCCCCACCTTCAGCTTCTTTTTGATACTCTGGTCCAGGGTCACCCTTCCCTGGTAACGCCTGAAACCGGAATTGATGATGATACCGTCCTGATCGAGCATGTTGCCGGAAATAGAGTAGCGGGTGTTTTCCGATCCGCCCCTGAGGGAGAGCTCGTGGTTATGCACCGGGGAGCTTTGGTAAATCTCATCCTGCAGATCCATGCTTTCGGCGTTTCTGTAGCTCTCCAGCGTTCTTCCGTCTGTAAAGTATACCCTGTCCGCAAAATCAGGGTTCAGCTCGCTCTGATACTTCACAAACTCGTAGGCCCCCATCAGCTTCAGCGGCCTGGGGTTCTCAGAAAAACCATAGTAACCGTTATAGGTAATGACAGGCGCACCGGCCTGTCCCCGCTTGGTGGTGATCATCACCACCCCGTTTGCGCCCCGGGCACCATAAATCGCTGTGGCAGAAGCATCCTTCAAAATGTCAATCGACTCAATATCGCTCGGGTTCAGGGTATTGGCGAAAGACTCCTCCATGGGAAAGCCGTCAATCACGTAAAGCGGGGCCGTACTGCCCGTTATAGACCCGATACCCCGAATGACGATATTGGTGTTGGAGCCCGGCTGTCCATCATTGCCTGACACCGTAACGCCAGCCACGCGGCCGGCCAGCGCCTCGTCAAAGGACTTCACAGGCGCCTTCTCGAAGTCAGCCATCTTTACCTGCCCGATGGAGCTCGGGATGTCTCCCCGGGCCGCGGTTCCATATCCAATCACCACGACCTCCTGCAGCTTCTTATCATCCTTGGCCAGCACAATCTGCAGGCTCGCCCGGTTGTTGACAGGTACTTCCTTAGGCCTGAATCCCAAATACGTAACCAGCAAAATAGCGCCTTCGGACACAGTGAGGCTGAACCGCCCCTCGCTGTCTGTGACGGTGCCGTTGCTGGTTCCTTTCTCCACCACGGATGCACCGATTAAGGGTAGCTTGTCCTCCGCACCGGAAACCATGCCGCTGACAGGGATACGACCCGGGGACTGCGCATGCAGGCCACTCCCCGCACCAAGCAGCAGGCATAGCGTCAGCCCGATCAGCCTGAGGGATAAAAGTTTGTATAAAAATTGTCTCATAGGAAAAAGTTTAGTTAGTTCATTCCTCTTGTGCGGCAGGCACTTTCCCCACCTGCAGGACCTCCCACCCGCACAGCTGCTGACGCTCCTTATTCTGCCATTCCCTTTGCTCCAACAAAGCAGACGCTATACACCCGCTATCCTTACGCACTAACTTGGGAAAAACAAAAAAAATTAACGTCGCACCCCTTCCAGCACTGCCGCCGCATGGGCTTCCCGGCCAAACGCGACCGGCCTGATTTCAGGGATCAGGACAACCAGCAGCAGGAAGGCAAACGGGTACATGATCCCTGCAACGACCCACAGCGGGGTGTAAGAATAATTCTGAATGACAAGCCCTATCAGGGGGTTTATCAGCATGCCTGCCACAGCCCCGGCTGTCCCCGACAGACCGACCACCGTTGACGTGGCGTATTTGCCGAAAACATCGGAGATAGCCGTGATATAGTTCGTGATCCAGAATCCATGGGCCAGCATCAGGATGGCCATGAGCATAATGGCCACGTTCACTGAATTCACCCAGGCAATCATAGGGGCCACGAGTGTGATCAGGGCCGCAAGCCCCATTACCGTCTTCCGTGATGCATTGACAGAGAGGTTCCGGGACACGAGCTTGTCAGAAAACCAACCTCCTGCGATATTGGAGACGCCCAGCGCCAGAAAAGGGATCCAGAATAGCTCCCCTATCCGCTCAAACGACAGGCCCCGCTCCTCGTTCAGGTACTTCGGCACCCAGAACATGAGAAAGTAAAAGACAGGGTCCAGCAGAAACCGGATCAGGATAAAGGCAAGGGCCTCTTTGTTCTTCAAAAGGGTCATAAAGGGAACGGAGGCAGCCTTTTCCTGCGGGAGCTCCCCGATGGCTCCCCCCCCTGTTCTCCTTCTCCACGGGATTAACACCCAAACCAGCACCCATACAAGGCCAACCATGCCCGGAAGGACAAACCCCCAGCGCCAGCCATAATGGGTGGCAACCAGCATGGTCAGGGGTGGGGCCAGCACGGCTCCTATGGCCGAACCGCCGATGGCAATGCCATTGGCCAGGGCGCGCTCCTTTTTGCCGAACCACTCATATACGGTTTTAGCCGCACCGGGAAAACACCCGCCTTCGCCTACGCCCAGCAAAAACCTGAAAGCAAGCAGCTGCCCGAATCCAGTCATCACCCCGTGGAGGCTGGTGGCCACGGACCACACGCCAACCGACAGCGCCATACCCAGCTTCCCGCCAAACTTATCTATCAACCGCCCACCGATGGTGAACATAAGCGCATAGCTGATCAGAAAGCTTGTGTTCACCATGCCGTACTCCACATCGCTGATGTTAAACTCTTCCTGGATCTTGATGATCACCATTGACAGCACCTGCCGATCCAGAAAATTCAGACCAGTTGCCAGGAAAACCAATACAAGTACAAACCAGCGGATTCGGGACGGCATAACTTAACGCACTAGGTTAAAAAAGTAATCACTCACTAAACGTACGAAAAGAAAAATAAAAAGCCAAACCTATGCTGCAATATTTTTATATAGAACTTCTAGCCAAGTATAAAAACAGCTTTTTAGAAGCAGAAAAGCCTTCACCAACGATTACCACAGAAAAAACAGTAGAATGCGCTCAACTCACTTAACGCTATAAGTTATATTAACGGCGGAAAATACCGACAGTAATGGTGGCCACAGGAAGTTATAAGGAGGGAGTAAAAGAAAGGAATCTGGACGGGGTGCCTGTCCGGTTAGAAGGGTAAGCCCGGGTTGCACAGGGCGAGGCCCGAAGCCCTAGCCTTTTGACGTGTCATTGTACTCCGGGTTAGCCACAATTGCAAATTTGTACTTGTCTCCCCGATAGTAGGACTTCTCGATTTCAAGCACCTGCTCGGGCTGGCAAAGGATGACACTGTCCAGCACAAAGACAGGGATTTGCTCTTCCACTTCGAAGTTATTGTCTTCATCCCCCGGTTTGAGGATGGTCGTACTTAACGTTTGCTTGATGTCCGAAATCTTGTGATGGTACTTATCCTCATACACCTTAAAGTATGAAATATCAGTCGACATCATGTTGATCTTCGGACAAAGCCTCAGGGAGATGTACCGTATCTCATCCTTGATGATCACCTCGTCGGCATAGCGCAGCAGGTGTATCTTCAGGACGGGGCCGTCCATAATGAAATGCCTTCCACTGATCTCTGAGGAGATGCCGTGCTGAAGAATAGACTTCTCCAGCACGATATTTTTAGGATTGAAGCCCTCAGCCCGCAAGCCCTCGTTAAATCCGCGCCGGGTGGCATCAATAGACCCCAGAGTGCGCACCAAGTGATGATCCTCCGTACGGTTCAGCACAAAGGTTCCTTTCCCCTTGATGCGCTGTGCCCAGCCCTTAGACTCGATTTCGAGGAGACTTTTTCTCGCCGTTGTGTTGCTTACCTTGAATTGCTTGATCAGCTCATTTTCCGAAGGGATTTTATCCCCGGGTTGCAACTCGCCCGATCTGATCTTCTCTATGATCGACTCGCTTATCGTGATGAACTTCGGCTTCATTTGCAGACGTTTTTACAAAACTAAGCCTCAATATAGAAGAAAATTTAGAATAAGCGAATCTGCCCCAGGGTTATCGGGGAGAAAACATTTTCAACAAGAGACAAACTCCTCTAATTACCAACAACTTAACGCGTTAAGAAAAAATACGTTCCCCCTAGCTCTATCCCAGGTAAGGAACCGGCCGGTGCTGTTTTCCCGGAAACAGCGCTCACGGCCACATTCAGGAAAGCTATAAACGATACATTACATTGGCTAAGGCTACTGCCATACTTCGCAGAATCGTTCGTTAGCCAGAATTGTTTACTTGTGAAGGTATCCTTTTGGGTAACGTATCCGGGAAAGAAAAAGAGTAAGATTATCTCGCAGGACTGGCTGTTGGATGCCGGCGGATTCCTCTGGCTCTAACCTAGCACTTTATTAAACCTTATTGGGTAAAGAAGCATGGTGAAGCCAAATTATAATCGCCGGAATAGATGTGGTTCCGCACAGCCTGATCCGCCTGCAGTCGGGGAATCTGTCCTACCTCACCAAACGCATAGACCGCACGCCGAAAGGTAAGCTACACATGGGGGATATGTGCCAACTGACAGAGCGGCTAACGGAGGACAAATACCACGGGTCCTACGAACAGATAGCCAAGGCCATCCTCAGGAACTCGGTTAACCCGGGCCTGGATGTGCTCAACTTCTTCGAGCAGGTGCTGTTTTCCTTTCTCACCGGGAACGCGGACATGCACCGTCATCTCTTAGTCTACCTGTGATGTTTTCTGCAAAATCAGACCATTTTTTATCTGCAATAGCGCAGACTTTGTCACGCACAACTTCAATCGGTTCGTTGACACGGTAAACTTCATGATGTGCAAAGAGAATATACATTTATAACTTTGAATTTCTTGCAACGGTTGGGCTATAATGTGGCGAAGCTAACTTATAGGTTTTGTTGTGGGATGACTTTCTTCTTTCAAATTCAAAGCTATTCCAAAACCTATACCTACAAGAGTCATCCAAATTACCACATACAGCTCAGCTTCATTTATAAGATAACTCTCGCTTTTATGAAGCATTCTTATTCCTTGTAACAACAGCAAAACCATTGTGCTGGAGGCAAGAATAATTATTAGACCCAATCCTTTTCTTTCTACTTTAAATATCAGGCTGTCCAACAAGTATAGCCCTAAAGCTGCTACGACACCCGAAGCAAGAACTGCGGCGAAACCAATTACATATGATGCTCCCAAGGCAAAAAGAATAGCAAGAAAGAATATAGCTAAGGAAAAAATAGCGTTTAGAAACAGCCCTTTTAATCTGTTAATTCTAAATTTATTGTAATTGCCAATGCTTACACCTAATGAGAAGAGAACAGGAACAAAGTATGTATAATTGCCAGTCATTAGAGTTTGACTTACCATTCCAAAGGTAAAACACAAAAGACCTGTCAATAATATTGTTTTCATACTTTTAGTTTACCCACGTTTAGTACAAAAGGCGAGCAAGGTGTCGCCGCAGCTTGACTTTTGTGCCGTGTTGTGAAATGTAATTTTATTCAAGCACTAATGTTTTCTTGTGCTGCTGTATAGTTATAGTTCTTTCTGGCTTACCTGTCTTAGATTCAGTATAGCAGTTGTCGAGCATAAGAATCCACCCCTTTCTTAAATCTACACTTTTTGACGTTGCCACTCCATTTATTTTAATGTTAAGAGCAAGGGTTTTATTCACGTCCAGTTTGCCATGGTTTGTTTTCTCATTTTCATTTAGGACCCAAAGACCATCATCATCTTGGTAGATGGCTAATTGTGTTACACCAGTAGAAAAGTTGGAATCAACAAGTGCGCCTCTTACAAGCTTCTGCCCATTTATGCTTATGTCTACAGTATCAGATTTAAAGCAGCTACCAATTATCAAGGAAAAGTGGCTCTTCTTTATTTTCGATTGGCTGAAGGAGGTTCCTACTATTATCGTAATCAGAAGAATCGCAAGAAGACCTTTTTTCATGATTTTTATATTTCACAACGGCCGCGTACATAAAGCGAGCAAGGTGTAGCCGCAGCTTGGTTTATGTGCAGGGTTATGCTAAGTTATTCTTTTACAATCTTGAATGATTCTGCTTCAATCATAATTATATCCCCACTCTGCATTTCTATTTCAAGCCTGTTCCCCTTCTTTACAACTTCATTTATTGAGCAACTTCTTCCCCAAGGGTTTTTCATTGAGCATGTGAAGTAACTTGCTTGTTCAGCTATGATAGAGATAGCCTCTGTTTCTGGATAGTAAAGTTCTGCCGTTGTTACTCTTATTACTACAGATTCTTCTTTCCTGTCAATCAGAATTTCTTTTACTATTGAGTCATGCAGTTGCTCCTTTTCAATTATCAATTCTGATTCTTCCATTAATTAAAAATTTAGCATAGTCGAGTCACGCAGGGGAGTTTCACCCCTGCGTTCTCACAGAACCGTACGTGACAGTCTCCCGTCATACGGCTCTTCCTGTTCTTATCACTAATGTAGTTAACATTATGGACGTACCAATTGCCAGTGCGGGAAAAGACCCGGTTTCTCCCGATACCTCTTCCTCATCCACCTCACCGCCTCCCGCATCGGCAGCCCCTTCTCCCACTTGGCCCACTTCAGCAGCCGCGTGTTGAGCTGGAGCCACAGGTAATGCGTGTGCGAGGACCAGAACCTACAGTAGTAGTTGATTACCCCCTGTATCACCGGCCTGAGCACCTGGGCCACTTCCTCCAGCGGCTTGCGCCAGCGGTGGATGTGCATCCGGCTGAGCTTATGCAGCACGCTGCTGATGGACTTGGTGCTGATAAAGTGGCTCACCATGAGCCGCATCCCTTTGCTGGTCTGTCTCCAGTGAGGCCGCCAGGTGAAGCCCAGAAAGTCCAGGCTGCGGGGGTACTTCTTTTCACTTGTTCCCCGCAGGTGCACGATTCGGGTCTTGTCCGGGTGCAGCTGTAGTTTACAGGCCTCCACGCGGCTGCGTATGGAGGCCAGCACGTACTGGGCTTGTTTCTCTGACTTGCAGTGCACCACCACATCGTCGGCGTAGCGCTCGAAGGGCTTTCCCGGGTGGTGTTTCTCCATCCACTTGTCAAAGGCCACGTGCAGAAACACGTTGGCCAGCAAGGGCGAGATGACACCGCCCTGCGGCGTGCCCGTCAGGCGGTCCAGAGCTGTCCCGTCCTGCTGCACAATACCCGCCTGGAGCCAGCGCCCGATGTAGAGCAGCACCCATTTGTCAGGGCAGTAGTGCCTGACGGCCTGCAGCAGCAGCTCGTGGTCAATCGTGTCAAAGAAGCTCCGGATGTCCAGGTCGATGGCCCAATCATGGCACTGTGCCCGCTCGCTGAGCTTGCCCACCGCCTGATGGCAGCTCCTACCGGGGCGGTAGCCGTAGGAGTCTTTGTGAAACAGCGGCTCCACCACCCGCTCCAGGTGCGCCCGCACCACCTCTTGGGCAATGCGGTCCAGGATGGTCGGGATACCGAGCCTGCGCTCGCCCCCGCCCTTCTTGCCAATGACCACTTCCCGGACTGGCTTGGGGAAATAGCTGCCGGAGCTGAGGCGGTTCCACAGCTTGTAGAGCTGCCGCGGAAGGTCCTGCTCCAGGTCCTGCCAGCCCATGTGGTCTATGCCGGCTGCGCCTTTGTTGGCTCTCACCTTGCGGTAGGCCTGCCAGACCATCACCCTGGTAATTGGTTGTGACTTTACTTCATAGTAATCAATCATCCCATCGCTGGTTGTCTCTTGCTGATGAAATTACGAACAGGCCGGGCCCTTGGCTCCGCTGCTTTTCGGCAGCCTCCCAGCTACTACGGCCCGGTCCGCCGCCACCCTCTCGTGCTGTCCGGACACGCCTGCTGCCTTGCAGGTCAGCCGGGCGAGGGTGACTTCTCTTGTTCCGTACAAAAGCCTGTCGTTGTCGTCCTGCCAGCTTTACCCCGGATGCTGCGTGACCGGCAATCAGGGCATCTGTCACACTCTAGTCACGGGCACAACCGTAATTGCCCGTTTTCAGCATCGCCTTAGTACTTACGAGGCTTCGGTCGCTGGTTCACTCTATTCAGCTCGACAACACGTACCTGCGAGAGTCTTGAGCCCCCGCTTTTCCTGGCTCGTTCACCACCGGGGAGTTTCCGCCCTCGGCAGCAGCAGGTGGTTTGCAGACTACTCCTGACAGTCGTCTGCGAAGGGCCTTCTCTCCTTTTAGGCTCTACTGCTTCGACAGCCAGTCGCTTCACTTGACCTCCGCTCGAAGGGCAGCGCTCGTAAAGAATCCTTCATCTTTTGTACAGCACCCAACTCCCTGTTCATCAGGAGTCAGTTCAAGACACACACGGATTAGTACATGCTGCGAACGAGGCGTAGCCGAGAATGGAGCATGTGCCGGGTTATACCCTGTTATTTTATAGTCTCTTTTGCTTTTTCTAGCAGTCTTGCAATTGACATTGAATCAGTTTTAGTAGTGTTTTTGGGAAACCTTGCGATCAGCTTATTGGCAGTAATTTCGATTTCAACATTCTTTAATTTGGCAATACTATTTAGCCATTCAGTTTTAAAATAATGTCGTGCAGCTATCTTGTTTGAAGTCTGAAGCAAAAATCTGTCACTAAACTCTTTGCTGGCTTCAAAGTCCACATCCCGATGCAGAAAGAAATCAATCACTTTGTCTGTAATGGTTTCGGGAGTGATTAGCACATGGCCTAAATCTACAGACAGTTCCGTCCGACCGATACTTTGGATGTCTGTCAATTCCCTAAGCTGCCCTCTTCCAATGTTTACTAAATATGAAAAAAACACATTGATTATTTGGAACACCTCTTCTCCAACCATTATTTGAAAGATGTTGATGATTTCAAAGTCTTTCCAATGACTTAGTATCTGATAGCTTTTTAGTTCAGATGATAAATCAATCAAATTCGGTATCTGATCATAGTCCAACACCTCAACTGTATACCGCTTTTGAAGATGCGTAAGGCATGAGTTTAGTAAGGTTATATCTTCCTCTTCTAAATCGAGTCCTGTTAAGTTCATTATTTTTTATTGGGTATAACGGATTGGCTAAAAAACGCTGCTGTCCCGAGGGCAGCTGTGTTTTTTAGGCCTTGTTATGCAAATGCTTTTTCTTTTCGTCTACCATTTTCACCTTGACAAAGAACCAAGGAACAGGCTCAAATCCATTCTCTTCATCGTTCATGAATTCAACCATCTGTTCCCAATTATCTTCGTTAGCTATCAGTCCGTACTGGTTGATTTCGATATTGAATTTTTGAATCAAGTCATTAGCAAGGTCATGGCAATGAAAGGTATGAAAGTCCCCACTTAGTTCTACTCCAATTAGGTCGAATCCAATCACAATTTCTGATTCGTCAGTTACTTCTGGAATATTTCTGTTTAGATTCTCCCAAAGTCCGATTGCTCCTATACCTTTCTCTTTGATACTAAACTCTTCTAACAAGTCATTCTTTTCTGTTTCTGGAAAGTTGATGCTAAGAATCAGATAGTCTTGAGCATTGCTAAAAAACTTGTTCTTGTATTCACTTAGTACATCATAATCGGAGAAAGTATTTATCCAGCCTATTTTCTTTTCTTCAAATTTCTGGTCAGCCCAAGTTTGAATATCTGTGATTTGTGGGTCTGTAAGGTTAAACTCCTTTTTGACTTCTTTAACATTGTCGCTGTTATTGACTGCACTCCACGTTATTGACCAACTATCGAAATAGGAGTCATTTATACAGGTACTACATGTGTAAATTCTGGTGTCCTTTATGGAGCCGTAATTTGCCTTATGCAGTTTTATAAAATAATATGCTCCCAAGTAATACTTCATAAATTGAGATTATGCATAACGGCTTGTGCAGCTAATGGGCGAAGCATAGCTGAGCCTAAATGCTGCACCTTGTTGGCATTTCGTTTTTCTTTCTTAAGTGCTTGGTTTAATCAATATAGGTGCCTTCAACAGAAAACTTCTCTTGGAAAGATTCATTTAACCAATCTTGATATTGCTGGCTTTTATACCTATTCATGATTTTGAACTTATAGCTCCTGCTGCCAGCTTCCACATAAATGGAGTTACCCCACGATGAGTACTTAATTTCAACTTTACAATCACAATCGTACTCCAGTTTTACGAACTCGTGTTCTTGTAAAAATGAATCGAGACTGGAGATTGTAAGATTTTCAACAGGGTCAGAAAAAATCGGTATCTGAGTACTAAATCCAAACTTCATGGAAGCCTTTTTATTCAATTTCACGATATAGAAGTATTCATCCAAAAGTAGGAGTACACCATAGTTCCAAAATACATACTCAAATGGGCCAAGTACTTTCATCTATGTTCTGTTGAGGAAACTTCTATAACTTATAAATGCATGCCAACGTCAGTTTGTCTAAAAACCTCTGCTTGGTGCTTAGTTAAAGATAGTGATTTGAAGATATATTGTCCTAAGGGTGTGGCATTTTATTCGTTGG
>NZ_QBKI01000018.1 GCF_003054055.1 Pontibacter mucosus
AAAGATGGAGGGTGGAGCGCTTCTTCGCCTGGCTCTTTAACTTCAGAAGAACGTTGGTCAGGCACGAGCACAAAGCAGAAAACTACCTGGCCTTCTTCCTGCTGGCCTGCATGAAAATCATGCTAAGGTATTTTTGAGATAGCTTCTAGCAAATATCTATAGGTTTGCAGGTACTTTATAATTTCGTTATGACCAAAGTATAGCTAGCGACTTAGTAGTCCTTTCCCGCCATTGTTGATGTTATCACCAACAATTCATACTTCGGTAGACTGCAGAGATGAAGTATAAAAGCTGTTTAATCAAAGTATAAAGTATAGCCAGCGCCTTGGCAATCCTTGCTTTTTCAAAGTAAAGCAGTTGAAAACTGCTGCCATACTACGCTGTCGCTAAACTTGCGGCAGGAAGTATAAACTCAGAAAGCACCACCCACTTTCTAACTCCTAAACTCTTAAACTCCCAAACTCTCTAACTCTCCCTGTGCCACGCCAGTGTTTCGGCGATAGCCTGCTGCATCGGGGTGCGCTTCAGGTTAGGCAACGCACGGCGCAGCTTTTCGTCGTTTAGCAGGATGGTGTTTTGCCAGAGGTAGCTCATTTCGCTGATTTCGCGCATGTCTGCCGAGAAGAGGCCCATCAGCTTAAATAACCAACCTGGGTATACTTTGTACTTTGCCTCGGCGCCCGCTATTTCAGCAATCTGGGCCTGCCACGCTTTTATACTGGGCACTACCTCCCCGGCAAAGTTATATTCGGCATAAGCCTCCTGCGGGGGCAGTTTAGCCAGTTCATAAAAGGCGCGGGCGGCATCAGGGGTATACACCAGCTGGTGCGGGATGTCGTTGCGGTAGAGCCAGGGCATGGGCTTATTTGCCAGCGCACCCCGGAAAATAGGAGCAATCCCCTCGTTTAACACGTTCGGACCCCAGAAATCGGGGAGGCGCAGGCTGATAACGCGGCACTTGCCTTGCGCGGCAGCCTGCCGTAGCAGTTGCTCCAGTTTTACCCGGATTTGTCCCTTTTTGGTAGAGGGTTGCTGGGGGCTTGTTTCGGTGATGGAGCGGATTAATCCAAAATTATATATGTTTCCCGGGAAAAAAATCGTAGCTTTGCTCATGGCTGCGGCCTCTATCACGTGCTGCGTGACACGCTCCATATTGCCTTGCCACTTTCCGTAAGGGTAGTTCACCCCGTGGAAGATGTGCGTTGCTTCTGCTCCCAGCTTTTTCAGCAGTTCTCCGTCCTGTGCATCTCCCTCTACCAACTGCAGCGTGGGCTGGTCGCCAAATAACTTTTGGGCCTTGTGCCGGTTACGCACCAGCAGTGTTACCTGCTCCTGGTTTTGCAAAAGCTCCCGGGTAAAGGCATAGCCGATGCTGCCTGTGCCGCCGAGCACTAAAAATCTGAAGTTGTCTGTTGCCATGGTTGCTATAGGTTTTAGTTTACGCTACAAAGGTATGGCAGCCAGTCCGTTTAGGGCTTGACAGATGCCGCAAACAAGTTGACGATTTGCGCAAATTGCAAAAGGGCAGCGCGCCTGCCAGCTGGAGCAGAGGAACTATATAGGTAGTAAATTTGTATATACAACAATAGAAAAGCATAGAACCATGACAGAACAAACTATGACAGCTAACACGACAGAACAATCCGTTATCACCCCCGCACACCTGGCAAAAGCCATTAACTATACGCAGTACCGCGACCTGATTGACAGGCTGCTGGCCGAGAACAAGACCACCGGTACCAACCACTCCGAAGCCATGATAGCCTATACCCGCATGAACGCGCAGCGCATGCGCCGCGTGGAGAAAACCGTGCTGCTGGAGGATGAACTGGTACAGGTGATGCTGAGCGTGCAGACGCCTATGACCTGGGTAATCCTGACGGAGGCCTGGTGTGGTGATGCGGCGCAGAGCTTACCGGCCATCGTGAAAATTGCCGATGCCTCCCCGCTGGTGGACGTAAAACTGCTGCTCCGCGACGAGAACCTGGACGTGATGGATGCCTACCTGACCAACGGGGGCCGCTCCATTCCGAAACTGATTGCCTTCAGAACCGATACCATGGAGGAACTGGGCACCTGGGGACCACGCCCTGAGCCAGCTCAAGAGCTGTACCAGGAGATGAAGGAGCAGAACCTGCCCTTTAATGAGTTTGCCGAAAAACTGCATGGCTGGTACGCCAAAGACAAGAGCCGCACGCTGCAGAGGGAGTTTATCGCGCTCATCCGAAACTGGGCCAAGCTGACAGCGCCGGAGGACGTGAACGTAGACCGCTGCTCTTAATCCGCCAAGTATAAAAGTATAAGAAGTATAAAAGGCTGCCCTTACCAGGCAGCCTTTCTTTTTTAGCTGATACCTTCCGTAGGCATGAGCACCAGGCGCCAGCCGTCGGGGTCTTCGATGGTGATGGCGCCTTTGTCCTTCCAGTAAGGATTCTCAGGCTCCACGGCCGGGTAGCCCATACTTCCCAGGCGCTCCACTACGGTGTTTATACTTTGTTTATCTGGGATGTAGAGCACCAGCAGGTTATCTTTGGTAGGGGCAGGGCAGGGGCTGCCGTGCTGGTGCTGCGTAAACTCCAGGTGGTACCCCAATCCTGGAAGTCCTACCATCACGCCATCGTAGCCGTTGTGGTTCTCAAACCCTCCGAGCTTGCGCAACCCAAGTCCCTGGCAGTAAAAACGCACGACCTCCTGCAGTTTATCGGTAGGCCTTGCGATGCGCACCTGCGCTACCTGAAGTTCCTCTGGCCAGCTCTCTTTCGTCGGCATCAAGTATAATATTACCTTGCCGAACTGGTGACCACCGGCTGCAGGTTCAGCACCTCTACGCTCACAATCTTATCGCCTACCTCCAGGCGGTGCACCACGTCCATGCCGTCGATTACTTTGGCAAAGATGGTGTAGCGGCCATCCAGGTGCGGGGCGGGGGAGTGGGTGATGAACCACTGGTTGCTCTCGGTGTCCTTGCCGGCGGAGGCCATGCCCACGTAGCCCTCGTAGTAGTGCAGCGGGGTGAACTCGGAGCGGATGGAGTAGTCGGAGCTGCCCCAGCCATCGCCGCGCTTATCGCCGCCTTGCGCCACAAAGTTCGGCACTACCCGGTGGAAGTATAACTCGTTGAAAAAGCCCTGCTGCGTGAGCTCCACGAAGTTAGCCACCGAACCGGGTGCATCCTCCACAAAAAGCTGCATCGTGATGGAGCCTTTCTCGGTACGCACGACCACCTGCTGGTTCGGATGGATAGTCTTCACCAGTTGCCAGTCGATGGGGTGGGTGAAGGGGTTCTGCGGTATGACCGTCTCCTGCTTGCCGCTCAGGTAATCAATTGTTTTCTGGAGCTCGATGTTCGTTTCCATGTCGCGGGGCAGCTGCAGTTTTTCCTGTGCCTGCGTCAGGAAGGCAAAGTTGCTGTACTGGCTGCGTAGGTTCAGCTTGGGGTCACGGATGGCGGCAGCGGCCATGCCCACCAGGGCCACATCGCCGGAGGCAACCGCATGCTTAAAGATATCGGCAAAAGCCGGCTCCAGGCGCTTGGGGAAGTCCGGCTGCTGGCGCATCAGAATCAGGGCGTCCATGCCGGTGGTGGCAATCACAGGCTCCTCGGCCAGAAACACCTGCTCGGCAATGAACTCATAGTTGTTCACATCGCCGGAGAGGGCTTTGAGCAAATGCGCCTTGTCGTAGGCGGAGCGGGCATTCTGGTACTGCTGCTTGAAACGCGGGTTCAGGTACACCCGGTTCTGTGGCTGGCTATTTTTCAGAATCACCCAGATTACGTTGCTGCGCACGCGGGCGTCGAGCAGGTTGGGCAGCACATCCTGCAGCATCTGTACAGGTACCCCGGCATTGTTTGCCACCAGAAACTCGGAGGTGGCAATGGCGGTGTTCACGTTCTGGTCCTGCAGGGCGGCCACTATGGCCCTGCTTATTTCAGAGAACTCCAGTCCGCTCATGGAGCGCACGGCGCTCAGGCGCACGCGGTAGTCAGGGTCGCTCTGCGCGATGTTAGACAGGAAGGTGGCTTTATCTAAGGCGCGAACTTTGGCCAGCGCCTGCGCGGCGGCCATGCGTATTTCCGGGGCCTTGTCGGAGGTGGCGGTATTGAGAACCTGCTGGCGGTGCTGCGTCAGGTCCAGCCTTGGGGTGCGGGCCAGGAAATGTGCGGCTGCCAACCGCGCCTCATAAATCGTGGCGGGGGCCAACAGCTCAATCGCTTTCTGCACTACCTGGGGGGTATGCTGCTGGCGCATGCCGAGCCGGTAAATGCCCCAGGCCTGCCCGGCCAGTGCCTCGGGGTTGGGAGCCTTGTAGGAGGCCAGAAACTCAGCAGCCCTGCTAGTGCCCACTTTGCCCAGCGCCTCCAGCAGCTGCGCCTGCACTTCCGGGGTCTGCTCCTCCTGCAGTTGCTCCAGTATGTCTGCCTCGGCCTGGCGGTGACCCAGCTGCCCCAGCGCATATGCCGATGCACCCCGCACGTTAGCCACAGAGTCCTGCAGCGTTTGCAGCAGGGCCTGCAGGGCGGCCGTATCCTGCACCGAGGCGAAGGCCATGGCCGCATGCTGGCGGTAAGCGCTGTTCGGGTTGCTCAGGTAGGGCAGCAGGTCGGTGGTATTGCGCTCGTCCTGCAAAGTATAAATCTGCTGTAGGGTGATGTCTCCGAACTTATTGTTGGCCGGCTCGGTGGTGGCGGTGCCACTGCGCTGTAGCGGCAGGTATTGGCAGGAGGCCAGCGTGCCCAAGGCAAGCAGCCAGGTATAGCGTAATTTCATGGTAAATCAGATTAAGCGCTTTAAGTTACTAAAATGTGCCGACATGCCGCAGCCGTTGCCATTTTGATTAATGTATAGGTTTTTATACTTTTAGGAAGTATAACTGCGGCGTTCCTTATTCAAGGGCGCAGCGTTTGCTTTTTTTGAAGCAGCTATACTTCGCTGGCGTGTTGGAAAGTGCTGAAGTTGCCCCGCGGCTTGCCTTATCTGGCGAGAAGCAAAGGGTAGTGAAGAACTGGATATAGACAAGTATAGTTAAATGAAAACTATGTAAAATTATATTCGTAGAAACTCAAGCAGGAGCACGGGGAAGATTGGTGGAGCGTGCCAGGCACCGCTAAAGTATAGGCTTTCATAACATCCGAGGGTAAAAAAACATGTATGTAAATCTGTATCCGGGAAAGCAGCTTCGGAACGCCAAAAGATCCATGCTTCTGTTGGGCCTGTTCCTGTTTATTGGCGGGGGATATGCACTGTTGCGGGAGTTTTTCTGGATGGAGGAATTCAGGCAAGGTTGGGCCCTGGCAAGTGCCGGCCTGATGCTGCTGGGAGTGTTGCCGCTCGCTTATGGCACCGAACTGCTCCACTTCAAGGATGCCTTCTTCTTTATGACGCCGCAGCGCCTGGCTTACCGCCTGTCCTTGTTCGGCTCCGAAAAGGTGATAGAATGGGCTCAGGTAGAGGAGCTCCATATTACAAGGCACGTCATCAGTTTCCTACTAACAGGTGGCCACGTGCAGCGCCTGCGCCTGCACGCCATACAGGATGCGTCCCTGGCCCGCCACGTATCGCGCAGCATCCACCTGGCCGCCATGGAAAAAGGCATCATGATAAACGGCGTAAAACCCTCTCCCTCAGAACCGGCGCTTCAAGTATAAAAAATCCAGTTCAGCCTGGCCTGAGGATGCGGGCAATTCCGCTATACTTTCCAGTAAGCTACACGTTTCCGCTAGTTCACGTCATCCCCTGTTATCCCGCTGCAGAATTAGTACAATACCCAAACCTTTGCCAAATTGCGGCCTCAAGTATAAACTATGGCTGTTGAGACAAAGCGTGTGTATGGGGTGCAGTTCTGGTTGCTCTGCCTGAGCTCTTTTCTTTTCTTCTCCAGTTTTAACATGATTATCCCGGAGCTGCCCGATTACCTGAGTAGCTTGGGCGGGGAGGAGTATAAGGGGCTGATTATTGCGCTCTTCACTCTCACGGCCGGCCTTTCGCGGCCGTTCAGCGGGAAGCTGGCCGATGAGATAGGCCGGGTGCCGGTGATGGTGGTAGGGGGCGTGGTATGTGTGGCGGCCGGTTTGATGTACCCGCTGGTGGGCACGGTGGCGGCCTTTTTGCTGCTGCGCTTTGTGCACGGTTTCTCCACGGGGTTCACGCCTACGGGCACGTCGGCCTACATAGCCGATCTGGTGCCGGTGGAGCGCAGGGGAGAGGCCATGGGCCTGCTGGGGCTGTCGGGGAGTTTGGGCATGGCGGCGGGCCCTGCATTGGGCGGCCTGATTGCCAGTGAGTATGGTGCCAACCCGATGTTCTTTGCCTCCTCGGCGGCTGCGGTGTTGTCGGTGGCCGTTATCTGGCGCATGCAGGAAACCGTTACGGCTCCGCGGCGGTTTAGGTGGCGCATGCTGAAAATCTCCCGCAAAGAGGTGCTGGAGCCGCGGGTGCTGTCGCCTTCCCTGGTCATGCTGCTCACCTCCTTCGGCTTCGGCACGGTGCTGACCATTATCCCGGATTTCAGCGCTTACCTGGGTATACAGAACAAAGGCCTTTTCTTCACTTCTTTCACCTTGTCTTCGCTCGCTATCCGTTTTATGGCCGGCAGGGCCTCCGATACCTATGGCCGGGTGGTGGTGCTGCGGGTGAGTGCCGCCCTGCTGACGCTGGCCATGGTGGTTATCGGCTCCGTGTCTACAGACACCGGTTTGCTGCTGGCCGGGGTGCTGTTTGGCGTGGCCACCGGTATGAACTCGCCCACCATCTACGCCTGGACCATCGACCTGAGCCACCCTGAGCACCGCGGGCGCGCCATGGCCACCATGTACATTGCCCTGGAAGCAGGCATCGGGCTGGGGGCACTTGGGTCGGGATGGCTCTATGGCAACCAAAGCAGCAACTTTACCCTGGTGTTCTGGGCGGCGGGAGCCTTTTCGCTGCTGGCCTTTTTATACTTGCTGCTGTTTGTAAAGCGGGTGAAGGAAGTTTAACACATTTTATACTTTACCGGGATGCTTAATGGGAAGTACGAGCTATACTTTACTGAAGCGTAACTGTTTGTATTACAAGTTGCTGTGTTTGAAAAGTCGCATAGCAGCATCCCCAGCTCAATTCGGAGGAAGCATACTTCTTTTGGAAAATTGCACTTATTTTTCATCCGTTTCTCGAAAGGCTCCGTAATAACACAACATCACCGTTCTAATACTTTCCCCTAAAACCGCTTTAACATCATGCTGTGGCTGTTTATGATCCAAATAGCCGGGGAGAGAACCGTGTTTTGTAAAAAAATCAGTGTTATTAAAAATTGTGTAGTATGAAGAAGTTTACATCTAATGCCTTGGGTTGTTTGGTGCTTGGAGCTGTGCTGATGGGCTGCGATAAAACAGAGGAGATGGATACAGCCCCGATGGCTGCCACACAAAGTAAGAATTTCGGCACAGACCCCTCCAGTTGCGAGATTATTGAGTTTGACGAGTATAGCCCGACCGAGGCAAGTATGGGTGCGGTAACGACGGTGTACAGCCAGGACACCCCGGTGCGCATCCGGGCGCAGTACCGCATGGGCGATGGCCGCTACTTTAACCATAACACGGCGCTGCTGTTCGACACCGGCGCTCCTGACCACCTGAACAAGGAATTCCGGACACCCAGCCCGGCCGCTATGCGCCCCATGGGGCAGGTGCTTACCGTAGGGCGCGGTAACAGCAACGTAAACCTGCTGCATCACAAGGGCAGCCGCATCGAGATGGATTTCTCGGCTATGGGCAGCATCAACCTGAAAGGGATACACGTGCTTGATATCACGGAAGAGGAGGCTGACTCTAAAATCGAACTGCTGGATAAGGATGGCAAGATCATCAACACCCTGAGTTTGCCGGTAACAGGGCCTTATGGGGCCACCCGCCTGCGCGTGGACACGCCGGGTGTGGTGAAACTGCGCGTGGTGTTTGGCAACGAGAGCAGCCTGCGCGGTGGCGGCGCCATCGACGTGATAGAATTCTGCCGCGAATAAGTATACAGTGGGGATAAGTGGGGAGGGAGTCTTACGGGACTCCCTTTTTTGTTTTAGGGCGGATAAGTATAACAAAAGGGCTTTTTTCTTGTTCAGGATTAAACACCAACCCCAGCCATACGTTTGATACACCATGAACAGCCAGTTTCTCAGCGCCTTATTCCGGAGTCATCACAGAGCCAAGCACCAGGTGCCGGCCTCTGCCATGTGCCAGTTGGTAGAAGGCGTGCTGCAATTGCTCTTTCCGCCGCTGGCCGATGTCCGCTTCGAAACGGTGGAGGAGCTGGAGAAGTACAGCAATAACCTGAAGGTGAACATGATGCGCATCCTCACAAGTATGGAGCAGGACCTGCCCATGCGCCCGGAGGAAGTGGCGGAAAAGATGATGCAGGAACTGCCGCACATCTACGGGCTGCTGCTGATGGATGCCGAGGCCATTGCCGCCGGCGACCCGGCTGCGCAGAGCACGGAGGAAGTGATACGCACCTACCCTGGCTTCAAGGCGGTGGCGATTTACCGCATGGCGCACGTGCTCTACCGGCTGCGGGTGCCCCTGCTGCCGCGCGTGCTCACCGAGTATGCCCACGCCCTCACCGGCATCGACATTCACCCTGGCGCCCAGATCGGCACACACTTCTGCATCGACCACGGTACCGGCGTGGTGATAGGGGAAACCTGCGTCATCGGTAACTATGTGAAAGTATACCAGGGCGTTACGCTGGGCGCGCTGAGCGTGGACAAGGCCATGGCCCGGATAAAGCGGCACCCCACCATCGAGCACCATGTGGTGATTTATGCCGGGGCAACTATTCTTGGCGGCAACACCGTGGTAGGGGCGCACAGCATTATCGGGGGCAACGTGTGGCTCACGGAGAGTGTGCCGCCCTACTCGCGCGTGTACCACCAACCCCAGGTAAACGTCCGCCGTGCTGAGGAGCCGGAAGATGCGCTCAATTTTTCCATCTGATAAAGTATAAACGACCAAAAGTATAAACAGCGAATCAACATATGAAAGTAAATTCAATACTCGGAGCCATCGGCAACACGCCCCATGTGCGCATCAACAAACTTTTTGACAAGGATGTGGAAGTATGGATGAAGCTGGAGCGCGCGAACCCCGGCGGAAGTATAAAAGACCGCATTGCGCTGGCCATGATAGAGGATGCCGAGCGCCGCGGCGTACTTTCCAAGGGAAGCATCATCGTGGAGCCAACCTCGGGCAATACCGGCGTAGGCCTGGCTATGGTGGCTGCCGTTAAAGGATACGAGCTGATTCTGGTGATGCCGGAGTCGATGTCGGTGGAGCGCCGCCGGCTGATGGCTGCCTATGGGGCCCGCCTGGAGCTGACGCCGCGCGAGAAAGGGATGAAGGGTGCCATTGAGCGCGCGCAGGAGCTGGTGCAGGAAAACGACAATGCCTGGATGCCCATGCAGTTCGACAACGAGGCCAATACCCAGATACACATTGAGACTACGGCGCAGGAGATTCTGGAGGATTTTCCGGAAGGGCTGGATTACATCATAACCGGCGTGGGTACCGGAGGACATATCACGGGCGTGGCCAAAGTATTGAAAGACCGCTTCCCGAACCTGAAAGTATACGCCGTGGAGCCTGCTGCCTCGGCGGTGCTGAGCGGCGGGGCGCCGGGACCGCACCCACTGCAGGGACTTGGTGCCGGGTTTGTGCCGAAGATACTGGATACTACCTTGCTGGATGGCGTGGTTCAGGTGCAGCAGGACGAGTCGTATGATTTTGCCCGCCGCGCTGCCCGCGAAGAGGGTATTTTCATTGGTGTCTCGTCGGGGTCAGCGCTGGCTGCCGTGAACAAGAAGCTGCAGGAGGAGATTCCGGCCGGTGCCAGGGTGCTTACTTTCTGCTACGATACCGGCGAGCGCTACCTGTCGGTAGAGGGGCTGTTTGTGTAACGTATAAACCGCCTGCTGGCAAGTATAAAAGGCCAGCCGCTATACTTTGCGGCTGGCCTTTTATACTTTAATCGCCGGTTACCAGTGCCGTCATCTGCCACTGGCCGCGCTTGTTTTTGTTGAAGATGGCGCGATACCCCACGGGGCTGTGCACGTCCGAGCGGTTCAGGTATCCCTGCAGCTCGCCGTCGGCATTCTGCACGTGCCACCATTCCTTCTGCGGCGCCCCTTCCGGGTATGACTTGCCGTAATCCACTTTCAGGATAACCTGGTGCAGGGAGCAAACGGCGTCGGCATTGGCAGCCGGGTCCGCCCGAAGTATGGCATTGTCCTTAATCACGGCAATATGCATGAAGGCATCGATGGAGTCGGGCCAGTTGCTGTAGACATAGGGTAGGGCGTAGAGCTCCTGGTTATCTGCCAGCGGGTATCCTCCGCCAAGCCGGATCAGGTGCTCCAGCTGCAGCCATACTTCCGATTGCTTGTCCTCCAGGTGCCATTGCTCTGCAAAGTCCTGCCAACCGCCGTTGTCGCCAAAGCCGATGCGGATATTGGGGTCTACGAGTTTCTCCAGTTTAGCCGCATCCTGGGTCAGCACGGCGTCCTCGAATTGCTTCAGGTAGGTCTGCAGGGAGGCCTCTGTCACAACCGGGCTATCGGGAGGGAGCAGCAGCGGTGCCTCCACCTGGCAGGCAGCCACGGTTGGGGTGGCCGGCGCCGGTGTGGGTTGGGCAGTGTCCTGAGCAGCAGTGTCCTGCACGACGGTCGCGCCTGGGGTAGCAACAAGTTCCGTTTCCTGCTGCCTGCAGCCGGCAAGTAGAAGTATAGTAAGTATGGCTATATAAGTATGCTTCATGGGCTGAAGATATAGAAAAAAGGCGACGTTCACGCATATTCTGCGAACGCCGCCTTTCATACTTTAGGTGTACTGCTGCTTAAATATTATACTTTAAACTTCCAGCAGCTCCTGAGCTTCCTCGTGCATAGCCAGCCTTACCTTCTGTAACTCCTCCGGCGATACGCAGTGGCGCAGTGCTTTAAACACGTCCTGGAAACACTCCATCACATCGCTGTCGCTCAGAAAATCGTTGTTGGCGGCAAAGGCGTTCTTGCTCCGGATAAAGTCGATCCACTCCTGGTTGTCGTCGATCTTCACGGGTACCTTCGCCGGATTGTACTGATCGAAGTAGTAGCCCTTCCAGATAATAGGCAGCTGGGCGGCAAAATGTATTGCATCATTTACCGGCAGCCTGTCGCGGATAGCCTGCAGCACGGCCCGGAAAACACGACCTGCCTGGTTCATGTCTTCTGTACCCAACTCCTCTGCTACTTTGATTAGCAGGTTCATCGCGTCCTTCTTGTTGTCCTCAAAACCGAATGCCATAGCTACCTCCTTTTTTTAGTGAAACACGTGTCTTATGACTTACGGCACAACCTGGCCGTAGTTATTTAAACCTAGTATAGGCCGTAAAGTTATTTGCCGGGGATTGTAGAGGGGTGGGGGAGGCTGAAACAGAGGCAGGTCTGTGTCTCGCCCTGAGCCAGGCTGATGGGGCTGGAGTGAAACTAGTGGGTTTGTTCTTTGCTCAGGGCTGCTCGTATTTTATAGGAATGAATAGATTTGTTTGCATATATTGGCTTTATAATACTTATTGCTTGTAAACTGCTGACTGCAAAACCTGCTGCTTGAGAGGGTGCAATATGGGCTTCAATTAAAAGGAGGAAGCCCATAAAAGAGAAGGATTGATGCAGGCCGGACACAGCAGGGCGTTACGTATTGGGATTATTCTGGTCAAATCATGTTGTACGCATCAATAAAGAAAATTTAACCATGATTGAAGGTGGCGTAGGTGGAGCCAGTACGTTGACAGGGTTGGCGTTTGAGCGAGATACGAGTCTGAAATTAGCCATAAGCAACCTTAGAGGATACAGGGTTGCCGGTGATGCTGTGTATCAAGGGAATAACTTAATTGGCACCTTGCTCAGTAAGGGGAGCCTGTACTCCAGGCTTCTTGCCCCCCGTGGCGTCGATTACAGGAACATCGTCTCCAAAAAGCTGCTTCCTGATGATGCGTTTCTTAACCTTACAAACCAGACGCTCTACATCATTGAGAAGAAGTACCAGCAATGTGCTGGTTCTGTTGATGAGAAGCTGCAGACGTGTGATTTCAAGGCGAAGCAGTACAGGAAGCTGCTGTCTCCACTGAATATCGAAGTGGAATACATCTATGTTCTGAACGACTGGTTTCTTCATGATAGTTACCGAGATGTACTCGAATACATCACGTCCGTAAACTGTAGCTATTACTTTGAGCGAATTCCGCTTGAGGTCCTGGGGTTAACAGAATAAGAATTACGGTGCTATGTCCACGTTGAAACGATATTCTATGAGTGATGCCTCTGAGATAGCCAACAGAGCAGCTGCCGATATAGAGCGGAAACTACGGAGCCAACCAGCAACCGTGGATGTTGTAAATGTGGAGGGTGATGCGGAGTATCGGGCAAAAGACATAGATATCCTATGGCTCAGAAGGCTTGATGACGGTAGCATCAAGACAATCAAAATAGAAGTTAAAGGAGACAGGTACTATAAGACCGGTAACTACTTTCTGGAAACGATAAGTAACGAAAGCAGGGGCACGCCCGGCTGTTTCATGTATACAGAGGCCGATTTTGTGTACTACTACTTTGTGGATGAAAGGGAACTGCACATTCTGCCCATGCCAGCTACAAGGGAGTGGTTTAGAAAACACCTAAGTGAGTTTAAAGAAAGGAAGACTTCCACGCCGGTTGGCAACGGGGAGCACTACGTTACGGTAGGCCGATTAGTGCCCCGGCACATGGTCTCGGCCAACGTACCGGGCGTTAAGATTCTAAAGATCTAACCTATAATAACATGGATTGCTGCTGATTTGAAGCATCCAGCCCCTCTTTTCTTCTTATACTTAGTTCCAGGTACTCAGGAGTAACATCAGTGCCGACAAACCTTCTGTTGTGCATATTGGCCGCTATGCCTGTGGTGCTGCTGCCTGTAAACGGATCTAGCACCAGGTCTCCATCTTGTGACGAGGCAAGTATAATCCTGCTCAATAGAGCCAGCGGCTTCTGTGTCGGGTGTTTACCAAATGTTGTTTCTTTTTTCGAAACAGCTGGCATTGTCCATACATCCTTCATCTGTTTGCCCTGGTTTACAGACTTCATCAGTTCATAATTGAAAAAATGAGCCTTCTTAGGATGCTTCCTTGCCCAGATAATGTGCTCCGCGGAGTGTGTAAAGTAGCGGCATGCCAGGTTTGGTGGCGGGTTCGTTTTCTGCCAGGTAACGATGTTTAGTATTTTGAAACCTAGTTTTTCCAGGGCGGATCCTGTATCAAATAAATTATGCATTGTGCAACTGATCCATATAGTTGCACTATCACTCATCACTCCCCGAACAGCTTCCAGCCATTGCTGCGCAAAATGAAATGTAGAAAGGTGGTTCGCTTTCTTATCCCAATCGCCTTTATTCACATTGGCTACCTTACCCGACTTTATTGTAAAACCATCATTCGACAAGAAGTATGGCGGGTCTGCGAATACCAAGTCCGCCTTTACATTAAGCTTCGGTAAAAGCTCAACACAATCCCCTGAGAAAAGGGTGAACTTTTCATCCTGTGAAGTATAGTAAGGCTTCGGCATTAAAATAAAGAAGTTTGCAGCATCCCCTTATTGGCGGTAGAGATGTCGCCTAGAACATTGTCATTTGATATAAGCAGCTCAAATATCTCTCCTCGGCCACTACCCTTAGAATTGATAGCTCTTTTGGCTTTTACCCTTTCAATTGTATACTCCTTATACAGCTCCTGAAAGAAAGTATTCTGATCGTCGTTGTTGGTGGTGTCAGAGTTGCTCTGCACAAAATACGCTTGCCCGGCATTTACCGCATCACAAAAAGCTTTGAGCCGCAACTGATCTTCGTCTATGAACCCCTCTTTTGCATAGGAGTTAAAAGATGCAGTGGAACTGATGGGCTTATAGGGTGGGTCAAAGTAGAAGAAGGCATCTTCGTCGATATACTTCCCGGTTTCTGAGAAGTCCGTATTTAATATTTCTACCATTTGCAAAGCCTGGCTGTTTGCCCGAATAACCGGAGCATTACAGATAGTGGGTTTTGCAAACTTACCAAAAGGCACGTTAAAATGGCCTTTGGAGTTTACCCGGTACAGGCCGTTAAAGCATGTCTTGTTCAGGAAAATCATCAGCGCACTTTTGCGAACAGGATTATCTGCCAGCTGGTTGAACTCCTCGCGCTTCTCTAAAAAAAGTGACTTTCTGTCTTCTTCGGCTGCGTAGCTAAAGTACTGCTGTTCAAGTGCTGCTAATTCAGCTATAAGCTGTTCCGGTGATGATTTGATGGTCTGGTAGCAATCAGTCAGTACAGGATTGATATCGTTGATGACAGCATGCTTCACATACTGGCCATACTCCCTAAGCATGAAGAACAGCACGGCGCCACTGCCGGCAAACGGCTCGATAAAATTGATACTCTTTTTGTTTTGCAACCGCTGGTTCACTTTCGCTTCGATGGCGGGTAACAGTTGTGTTTTGCCGCCGGCCCATTTGAGAAAAGGCTTTATGTCAGCTGGCCTTGCAGAATCTGTAGTCATTACTATCGGTAAAGAATGTACTACAAAAATACTTAATTTCTATGAGGAGTTGCGCTAGGAAGGGAGGGATTCGTCTTCGCAGCTACCGATATAGTAACGGTCAGTTCTGCTTGAGTAGAGAACGTAAGTATAAAAGGGCATCTGAGAAACAAAAAAGGCAACTACGAGTGTAGTTGCCTTGGTGGAGAATATCGGAGTCGAACCGATGACCTCTTGCATGCCATGCAAGCGCTCTAGCCAGCTGAGCTAATCCCCCGCATTGTGGACACAAAAATAGCACAAATATTTTAGATGCAAAACATCTGGTAAAAAATATGTCAAAGAAAAAGGGGCAGCTACTGCTGCCCCTTTTAATGGTAAAGAATTTATACTTCTTAGTTGAAGATGTAACGCAGACCTACTTGGCCTACCCATCTGGAGCCACCGATAGCAGCATCCGATACTGTGTATGGCTTAGCGCCATCCTTCAGCGAGAACTTGTACACAGGTACGTTCTCACTTGTGATTGTGGTCAGGTCCATTACAGAGAAGGTGTTATCGAAGTAAGAGTTGCCATAAGCATAGCGGGTTCCCCAGTCCTTGTTCAACAGGTTGCCAACGTTCAGGATGTCAACAGAAAGCTGGAGGGTATTACGATTGCTTCCAAGGTCCACAAAAATGTCCTGCAGGATTTTCAGGTCAAACTGATGAGTGAATGGAGTTCTAGCACCATTACGCTCTGCATATTTACCTCTACGATCTTTTAGATAGTCGTTAGACTCGATGAAGTTGTTGAAGGCTGTCCACTGCGCCTGCTGCTCTGCTTCCGAACCAGCAAATGTGATCTCACTTCTATCTCTCGGAATATACATCAAGTTGTAGAAGTTGCTGGTTGAAGTACCTAGTGTAGATCTAGTCAGGTCGCCTCTAACAATGTAGGAGAAAGGCGTACCAGACTGTCCTGTGTAGAATAAAGAAACCGAAGTAGCCAAGCGATTCAGGTATTCTTTGCGATAAGATACAGCACCTACGATTCTGCTACCAGAATTAAAAGGAGAATATCCAATTTCCAGGTTGTTTGAGCCGTTCACAGAAGCTACACGGTAGTAGTTAGAGTGGTTCTGTGAAGAGGTACCTGGGTTCAGGTCTTTGGCCTCTGTATAAGAGTAAGCGATGGAACCGTAGAAACCATTGTCGAAAGTTTTCTGAAGTTGTGCCGTAGCAGTCCAAGAATAACCCTTGTTTACGTTATTAATGTAAACAACCTCAGTATATTGTGGCAGGCGCTTTCTATCATTAATATTTTCCGGATAAACCAGGCGGTTGTCGGCACCAGCTAATGTGCCTGTTGGCTGTACCAAGTTGATGTTGTTGAAGCTGAAGGCGTTCAGGGTTTTGGAGTACAGGAACTCGGCAGTACCAACTAGGCCCCATGGCAACTGCTGGTCGATAGCAATGTTGGTACGGGCAATTTGTGGCAGCTTGAAGTTCTCATTCATAACGGTGATGTTACCGCCGGGACCTGAAGCTTGCGCTCTCTTTGGCTGGTTGAAAGGATCAGCAATGAAATCCACGTTTGGCTCTTGCCTTGAAGGTGTATTCAAACGGTTCTGATCCAGCAGAACGCCACTCTGTGTAAAGGCACCACTAGCCCAAACGAATGGGAAACGAGAAGTAAAGATACCTGCACCACCTCTTACCTGAGTGGTTCTGTTACCATTCACATCCCAGTTAAAGCCTACACGTGGAGACCACATTAGAGCCGGTTTTGGCATTCTGTTCGTGCGTACATTGTATTGCTGAGCTAATACAGAGCTGTTGAAATCTGTGTTCTCAAGCGGCTCATCCAAGTATATTGGGACATCCAAACGAACACCACCCGTTACTTTTAGGTCGTTCGTCATTTGGTACTCGTCCTGCACATACACGCCCAACTGCATGGCCTTAAATTTAGCGCCTTCGCGTGGGTTAGAGGTATTGCTGTACTGGTAAGTCATACCATTGGCCAAGCCTCTTTCCCAGTAGTCAAGGGCAGAAGTTGTCTCGTTGGTAACAGGGTTAGTATAAGATGTAAATTGATAGTCTCCAAAGGCTTGGCCGATGAAGGCATTGTACATTGAGTAGAACTCATTGTGAGTACCGAATGTGAAGGTATGTTTACCAGCGTAAAGGTTCAGGTTATCTGTTAAAGTATAGACATCCTGATCTAACTGATTAACAGTAGAAAACGCCTCTGTACCAAGGTTGATGGTTCTAGAACCTGGCAGAGCCAGCGAAACACGTGGGAATGGAGCACCAGGAGCACTTCTCGGCTCTCTTACACGGGTATAACCCAGAATCAGGTTATTGGATAGCGTGTTAGAAAGACGGCTGTTTAACTCAATTACAGCAGAGTTTGTAGTACTCTCACGCAAGATGGCACCGTTAGAAAACGTGATAGAACGTGGAGAGCGTGACAGCTGAGTAGTTTCACCGTAAGTGTAGCTATAACGGGCAGTCAGTTTGTGCTTATCTGAAATGTTCCAATCCAATCTTCCGAAGATTTTCTCAGAGGCAGCATCAGACTGCTGATCCATAAAGCTTCCCGGGTCGTATCCAAGTTCACGGGCACGCGCTGCTACTCTGTTGAGTTCTTCCACTGTAAATTCTGAGCCAGCCTGGCCAGGGGCAAAGCCAAGTGGAGTTATGCTCTCTGTCTTTTCGCCATTGAGAAAGAAGAAGAGTTTGTCTTTGATGATCGGGCCTCCTACACGGAAACCATACTGCTTATCAGTAAAGTTTTCATACTTAGTGCGTTTCTCACCATCTTTCAATAGGTCGGCGGGCGTTTTTCCAGCCAAATCCTGATTGCGGTAGAAGTAATATACTGAGCCATTGTAGTCGTTTGTGCCTGAGCGTGTGATTGCTGATACACCACCACCTGCAAAGCCGCCCATTCGAACGTCGAAAGGCGCAATTTGTACATTAAACTGTTCAATGGCGTCCAATGAGATAGGAGAGGCGCCGGTGCTACTGCCGTTGGTTCCACCTTCAGAAAGGCCGAATACGTCATTGCTAACCGCCCCGTCAATGGTTAATTGGTTGAATCGGTTGTTGATACCAGCAATCGAAATGGCAGACCCCTTGATGTCGGCTTGGGGAGTTAAACGAGTGAAGTCGTTCAGACTACGTGATACAGTAGGTAATGTACTGATCTGTCTGTTATTAATTGTAGTGGCTGCGCCAGTACGCTCAGCGTTGATCACGTTGTCTCTGTTGCTCACAATCTGTACCTCGCCTAAGGTAGTTGTGCTAGAGTTGAGGACTAAGTTCAGCGTTTGGGTCTGGCCAAGTGAGAGAGAGATATTCTCTACTTTCTTGTCTTGGAAACCTACATACTTTACAGTAATTGTATATGGGCCTCCCACACGCATGTTTTGAAAGTTGTAGCGGCCTTCACCATTGGTTGGGGCTACATACTGGGTGTTGGTGGGCATGTGTACTGCAATTACGGTAGCACCCGGTAAGGCAGTGCCACTTTCATCTTGTACTACGCCGCTGATAGCAGCTGTTGTTGTACCCTGTGCCATAGCACCAGTGAACGCTAACAGCACTAGCACTGCTGAGAAGAGGAATTTCTGAAAGAAACCCTTGAAGTGATTGGATGTAACTCTTTGCTTCCTACCGCACCTGATACTCTCTGCGTGCAGCGGAATACTGTAAAAGTTTTTCATAAAGAAGGGATTGATTGATTTTGCCGCAAAGGTAACTCCTAAGGAGTGATAAATCCCAACATTAATGTTAACTAAATATTAACAAAGGATGGGTTTTGCTGCTAAGCCGTTTATGAGGCCTTTAGAGTCTAACAGAGCCTGTTTATGGATGGCAGAAATAAGAAAAAGGCGAAGTTTTCTCCGCCTTTTTATACTTGCCTAAATAGAATATATTTAATTAAAGATATACCTTACCCCCAGTTGCCCCTGCCACCTGGAGTCGAACTGGGAAACGTTGTAGATGCGGGTGTTGGGGTTAAAGGTAAAGGTTGGTACCCCGTCCGGGTTGCGGCCCGCGAATCGGATAAGCTCATTGGCGTTGTTGCTCACGAAGTACTGGCGGCCCCAGTCGCGGCTAAGCAGGTTGCCCACGTTAAAGATATCGAACGTGATCTGGAGCGTATGGCGGTTATCCCCAGCATTGAGGTAGAAATCCTGGAAAATGCGGACGTCGAACTGGTGCGTCCAGGGCATGCGGCCACCGTAGCGCTCGGCATACTGCCCGCGCCTGTCGCTCAGGTAATCATCCCCGTTTATCAAAGCGTCCAGTGCTGCCCACTGCTCTTCCGGAGAGTAAGTGGTGCCGCTTATCGTTACAGGTACCAGGTTTATCTCGCCCTGGTTTCGGGGGATGTAGATCAGGTCGTTGGCAATGTTGCCGTCGCCGTTCAGGTCCCGGTTGTAGACAAAGGTAATGGGCAGGCCGGACTGGCCCTGGTAGAAAAGCGAAATGCCCGTGGCGGCACTCTCACCATAGCGGAAAGTATAACCGCCGTTGCCCACGATGCGGTGGCGCACGTCGTAGCGGGAGTATTCCAGTTGCGGGTCGTTCGGGAAGTTGACGATCTGGTTAAACTCATAGTTTGAAAGGGCTGTGGAGCTGGTGCCGCTGTTTACGTCCTTCGACTTGCCGTAAGTATAGGCAATGGAGGTGGTGAGCCCGTTCGTGAAGTCCTTGCGCAACTGGCCGGTTAAACTATACCTGTAGCCCTCGTCAGTATTATCCAGAAGTATAATGTTGGTGTAGTCCGGGTTGATACGGCGGGCAGAGGGGTATACAAAGCGGTTGTCTGCACCGGGCAGTGTCCCGCTTGGCTCCACCAGGTTCAGGTCGCGGTATACCACGTCGTTAAGCGTTTTGGAGTAGATACCCTCTATCGTGGCCACTATCCCGTAGGGGAAAGTATAATCCAGGGCCAAGTTGCTGCGCCACACGCGGGGCAATTTAAAGTCGTCGTTTATCACGTTTACCTCCACCGTCTGCACAGGCGGGCCGGCAGCGGTTTGGTTGCCGGGGTCGGGTATAAATTCGGCAGGATTGCTCACGTCTATCGTTCCAAGTATGGTGCCGGTGTTCACAAACTGGTTCGACATCCATACAAAAGGCACGCGGCCGGTGAAAATACCCGTACCGCCACGTATTTGCAGGGCCTGATCCTGGGTAGGGGCGTAGTTAAAGCCGAAGCGCGGGGCCCAGAGCAACTGCCCGCTGGGCGTGCGATCGGTTCTCAGGCCAGGGTAAATGCTCCCAAAATCGTTTTCCAGCTCCGTGTTGCGTGCCGGCTCATCCGGGAAAATGGGGATGTCCACGCGCAGGCCCAGGGTCAGCTTTAGCCTGTCGGAGGCGGTATACTCATCCTGCACGTAAAAACCCAGCTGTGCTGCGTTAAACTCAGCCGCAGGACGGGGATCGCTTGTCAGGGAATAGGTGGCCCTTACGCGCGCAGGCGTGTTGTTGATAAAGTCTTCGATGGAGTTAAAGTCCCAGCGGCCGTTGAGGTTGTTGATAAACAGGTTACGGAACTTGAAGAACTCGTTGTGGGTGCCGACGGTGAAGTTGTGCTTGCCCCAAAGGTAGGAGAGGTTATCCGTGAACTCGAAGATGTCCTGGTCCAGCTCGTTGGCCGTGGAGGAGCGCTCCGACCCGAAAACAAGGGTGCCCACCGGGTCAAAAATCGTTACCTGCGGGAAGAGCTGCCCTAAGGTCTCCCGGAAGTCGCGGATGCGGGAGTAGCCGACAATCAGGTTATTAGACCAGTTGTTGAAGAAGCGGCTGTTCAGCTCAGCGACTGTGGTGTTGGTCTTGCTGTTGAAGCGGTAGGCGTTGTTGCCGAAGCGGGCCTCGGAGCGGCTGCGTGAATAAGAATCCTGAAAAGCATCCACATAGTTGTGGCGCAGCGTCAGGGAGTGGTTCTCGGTAATGTTCCAGTCTAGGCGCACAAACAGCTTGTCGCTCTCCGTATCGCGGTCAAACCCGCCGAAAGAGCCCACGTCGTAGCCGTAAGTCTCCTGCACAAACGAGGCCACCTGCTGGGCAGCGCTCAGCGGTATCTGCGACTCAGCCGAGCCTGGGGCGAACCGTACGGGCTCCGTTACCCGGGTAGCGTCGTAGTTGGTAAAGAAGAACAGCTTGTCACGGATAATCGGGCCGCCGATGCGCACGCCATACTGGTAGTTCTTAAACTCATCAGCCTTCTCCCGTGGGCCTTCCACTGCCTTGCCAATAATGTCTTCGTTGCGGCCAAAGCCATACACCGAGCCGGAGAACTGGTTGGTGCCCGAGCGGGTGATGGCGTTGATGCCGCCGCCCGTGAAATTGCCCTGCTTTACATCATAGGGCGCAATGACCACCTGTATCTCCTGTATCGCATCCAGCGAAATGGGTTGGGTGCCCGCCTGACCGCCCGGCGTGCCGCTTCCCGACAGGCCGAACACGTCGTTGTTCACGGCGCCGTCGATGGTGATGTTGTTGTAGCGGTTGTTGGTGCCCCCGATGGAGTTGCCCGTGGCCTGCGGCGTGAGGCGCGTAAAGTCCTGCAGGCTGCGGCTCAGGGTAGGCAGGCGCTCTATCTGCTCCCGCGATACGTTGGTGGCAGCACCCGTTCGGTCCTGGTTAAACACATCGTTTCGCTCGCCCAGCACCTGTACCTCGCCCAGCTCGCGGCTGCTCTCCGAGAGGGTAAAGTCCACCCTGGCCGACTGGCCCAGTGCCAGCGAGACGTTTTCGGTGCGTTGCTCCTGGTAACCGACATACGAGGTCCGGACGGTGTAGGGGCCGCCCACGCGCATGTTCTGGATGTTGTAATAGCCCTCTGTGTTGGTGGTGGAGACATACTGCGTGTTGGTAGGATTATGGACCGCGATGATGGTTGCACCTGGAAGCGGTGTCCCGCTCTGGTCACGTACCGTGCCGTTCATGGCGGCCGTTGTGGCGCCCTGAGCCCACACAGATTGCACCTGAAGTATAGAAAAGATACTCAGGAGAAAGAATGAGTAGAGAAGTTTCATAGTACATAATAACTTATTGAACAACAAATATTTAGTTCAGTTATTAAGTACGTTGGCAGTTATATTTTATGCAATATTTTATTGTACAAAATGTAAATAGTTATATAGGTGGACTCTGATGTGCTGAGGTGATAATTAGAAGACAGGCGGGCGCACAGCCTTGATAAAGATCTTCTGGTAGTGGTCGGAATAAAGGTTATTCTCAATCACGCCCAGCGAAGTGGAAGCATGTATAAAGCGTACGTCGTTGGAGCCGTTCACCTCAGTCACCATGCCCACATGCGTGATGTTGCGCCTGTTTGGGCCAAAGAAAACGAGGTCGCCTTCGCGCAATTCCTTCGGACTTACTTCATTGCCAAAGCGGCTCTGCTCCTCCGAAGTACGGGGCAGGGCTACGTCTATACTTTGGAAGGAAGTGCACAGCAGCCCGGAGCAATCCATGCCCACGCGGGTGGTGCCGCCCCAACGGTAAGGCACGCCGGTATAGGAGCGCGCCGTTTCAATCACGGTGGCGATGCTGCTGTCCAGGTCGCGCTTGGGGATGCGGGTACGGCTGGTGCGGTCTTTGGAGGTTCCTGCCACGCTGCTGCTCTTATCGTCCCGGCCTCTGGCCTTTTTTGCGGCGCGCTTGGCTGCCGCAATTTCACGGGCCGATTTATACTCTTCACCGCGCTTGCTAAAGGTAGGGCTCGACGTCTGGCAGGAGGCTACCACCAGCAGGAAAAAGATAAAAAGTGCGGAAGTAGTAAAAAGCGATTTCAAAGTGTAATTTAGCGTTGCAAGTTAAACGTATATATTCACTGGCTAATTTAAGCAGAAGTCCAGCGTTTTTAAAATGAAATTTAATCCTATCACACCCGAAGCCCTTGAGGCCCTGTCAGCCATTGTTGGTCAGGAGCACGTGCTTCTGCCCGCAGCCGCCGACGACATGCTGCGCTACACCCACGACGAGACCGAAGACCTTCGTTACGAGCCGGAGGTGGTGCTCAAACCTGCTAACGCTGCTGAAATCAGCCGTATTATGCAGTATTGCAACGAAAACTACATTCCGGTAACACCACGCGGGGCCGGAACCGGGCTTAGCGGCGGGGCACTGGCTGTGCATAAGGGCGTTATACTTTCCACAGAGCGCCTGAACAGCATCATCGAGATTGATGAACACAACCTGCAGGCCACCGTGGAGCCGGGCGTCATCACGCAGGTGTTTCAAGAGGCGGTAATTGCCCGCGGGCTGTACTATCCGCCTGACCCCTCCAGCCGGGGCAGCTGCTTTTTGGGCGGCAACCTGAGCGAGAGCAGCGGCGGACCAAGGGCCGTGAAGTATGGCGTAACCAAAGACTACGTGCTGAACGTGGAGGTGGTGCTGCCAACCGGCGAGATCACCTGGACAGGGGCCAACGTGCTGAAGAACGCCACCGGCTACAACCTGACGCAGCTGATGGTGGGCAGTGAGGGCACGCTGGGCATCATCACCAAAATCGTTTTCAAACTTATTCCATACCCGCCGCAGAACCTGGTGATGCTGGTGCCCTTCCGAAGCGAGGAGCAGGCCTGTGCCGCCGTTTCCAGGATTTTTATGGCGGGCATTGTGCCCTCTGCGCTGGAGTTTATGGAGCGTGAGGCTATTGTGTGGGCTACCCGCTACCTGGGCCTGGATCTGAGCCTGCCTGAGGACATCGCAGCGCACCTGTTGATAGAACTGGACGGCAACGACATGGATCTGCTCTTCAAGGATGCTGAGCGCGTGTATGAGGTGCTGGAAACCTTTGACGTGGGCGACATCCTGGTGGCCGACACAGAAAAGCAGAAAAACGACCTGTGGCTGCTGCGCCGAAACGTGGCCCATGCCGTAAAAGGCAACTCTATTTATAAGGAGGAAGATACGGTGGTGCCACGGGCGGAGCTTCCGAAGCTGCTGAGAGGCGTAAAGGAGATTGGCGCCAAGTATAACTTCAAGTCTGTTTGCTACGGGCACGCCGGCGATGGCAACCTGCACATTAACATTGTAAAAGGCGACATGAGCGACGAGGACTGGAACGACAAGCTTCCGGAGGGTATAAAAGAGATCTTCAAGCTTTGTGTTTCGCTGGGCGGCACGATTTCCGGCGAGCACGGCATCGGGCTGGTGCAGCGTCAGTACATCAACATCGCGCTGAACGAGGTGCAGTTAAGGTTAATGCGGGGCATTAAAGACCTCTTCGACCCGCGCGGTATACTTAACCCGGGCAAGATTTTCTAGTTAGCCATACATCAAAGTATAAAAAGCAACAGGCGCAGTTCTTAAAAGCTGCGCCTGTTTTATATAGTAAGTGCTAAGATGCGTCGGTGGCGGGTGGTAGGAATCATGCGTTGCGGCGGCCAATTTTGGGTTTAGGGCCCTCGGCCATGTCCTTATACCTGGTCTGCGCAAGTTTGCTGTCCAGGCCGCGCAGGTGCTGCCACGACTGCATCAGGTTTACGTGCGACTCGTTCAGCGGTGCCCCTTCATGCGGGTGTTGGTCTTGATTAGGGTTTTGTGGGACTCTCATAGCGTGTAATTTATTTTGTGATTGGGTTTCCTGTTCTGTAGCGTTACTGGCTCTGTTAATGGCTTCATCTAAGTTATCTATAGGCTTGTTTGTTTTCATTGTTGTGTTCAGCTTGTTAATTATCAATTAATTCTTTCTTCTTTATTTTCTCTTTTACAAAATTGCTGACATAGCCGGCAATCTCATCAGCGTTCTCTTCCTGCAGGAAGTGGCCGCCGTCTTCAAACGGAATCACATAGCACTCATGGAAGAACTTCTTCCAGCGCTGCAAGGCCTCAATCTTTACGAGCTTATCCCGCTCGCCCCAAAGTATAAGTGTGGGGATGTCACGAATCTTCTTGCGCTCTTTCCAGAGTTCTTCGTACCACTTGCTGGCACCCACCAGCTCCCGGGCACAGGCAAGGTTGCGCACGGGCTCATCCGGGTTGCCCAAGCCGTTCATGTAGTGCCTTTTTATAGGTTCCGGCAACTCATCCTCATCCTTAAACAGTTCCTGTATTAGCTTATTGTTTGGTACATTCAGCTTGGAGTGCAGGAACTTGCCTAGTGGGCCCACCAGATACTTGCTCGCCTTGGTAAAGGTCTGGTGCTTGGAGAGAGACCAGGTCCAGGAGTTGAGCATGACCACGCCCTGCACATTTTCAGGATGCTTGATAGCGTAGGCCAAACCAATGGGTGCACCAAAGTCGTGCACCAGCAGCGTAATATCACGTAGCTGCAGGTGCTCCATCAGCGCCTCGAAGTTGGCCGCGTGCGCGCGGGGCTTGTAGCTCCAGTCCTTGGGCTTATCCGACAGGCCAAAGCCTATCATATCCATGGCGATGCAGCGGTATCGCTTCCGAAGCTTTTTGATCAGGTCCCGGTACATAAACGACCAGGTAGGGGTGCCGTGCACCATAACAATGGCAGGACCCTCTCCCTCATCTATATAATGCATTTTGCCTGCTTCGAGCTCCAGGAATTTTGATTTGAAGGGATACTCCTTCTTATCGAGCCAATCTGGTTTCATAGCTTTTGGGGTGATTGCTACTAAACTATACTTCTAAACGGGAGGCGGGTTGTTTCTTAACTCAAAAAAGAGGCACATTCAGAATAATTTGGAGGTTTAAACCTCAAAGGGATTAGATTTTATAGATAAAGTATAAATCAGTCAGGACCATGAAGATCTGATGGGCAGGTTTTTTTTAAGGAAAAAGGTGTAGCAGGCAGCGCAGCGCAGCGCAGGTTGGCTCTCTTCTTTCAGGCTTGTGCAAAATGACGCTCGTGCGTCCTGTGTTGGAGTAGCTGCATAAATATTGTAATAATATCATTTAGAGGGGAACAATTGTCTTTTAAGGCACGTACCTTCTGCGTGTCCTGCCTTCGGGGGAAGTGTACTTGCCTGCCGGCGGGAGCGGGGTAAAAGGAAGAGAGGCGGATAAAACCTACAGCAGTTGATGCACGCGCTGTAATTAATCAGGCATTTCGTTAAAGGATTTCCTTGGTCGCCTGGCGCTCGGCCGGAGTAAAGGTGGCATTTATACTTTATATGGTTGTGTTGAAACGGAGGGTTTGCGACCTTGCATGGTTTTTTATCCCCTGTTTAGCTTTAAAAACAGGGCTGGGTACTGGCTCAACTATAAGTGCCTATAATAACGATAGAGTCTGGCGGCCTGCAACGGCTCCGTTCGCAGCGCCCTTTTGTTAACATGTAAAAGTAATTTACGCTTAAACTGAGATACTTATGAGAATAGCAGTAGTTGGTACGGGCTACGTGGGGCTGGTGACGGGCACGTGCTTTGCCGAGGTGGGCATCGACGTGACCTGCATCGACATCGACCAAAAGAAGATAGACAACCTGCGCCAGGGCATCCTGCCCATCTACGAGCCGGGGCTGGAGGAGATGGTGGAGCG
>NZ_QBKI01000019.1 GCF_003054055.1 Pontibacter mucosus
AGATCCTGTATCCTTTCCCACTGCTCATTGGTTAGCTCCATGAGCAACTAACAAGAGAATCTAAAACCTAATTCCTATTTTTGAGATAGCTTCTAGTAAAGAGGGAGTATAAAAAAGAGCGTAAGTCACCGGGACTTACGTTCTTCTAAAGTTTACTGATAAATGGCTTAAGCCGGTGCTTCTACTACAAATCCCTTCTGGAGAAAATCCTGCGGGAGCTGAGCACGGGAATGAGCGCCCAGAGCAGCAGCAGGCCGAAGGCAGCAGTAATACCCCACACACTTCCGAAAATGCTTTTATACAAGGCACCGGTGTACCCCATCAGCGCCGACACGTCCAGGTTCAGCAGCACGATGATGCGGCCTAGATCCACCGGGTTGAGGGCCGTCATGGCCAGCGTAGCATACTCCAGCGGGTAATCGGCAAAGGCGTAAAGTATAAACAGCACGATGCCGTCGTAGATGAGCGCGAAGTAGAACCACAGCATCAAGGCAATGCCAATGCCCTTGGCTTTATCCCGGGTGATAACCGAGGCCAGAAAAGCCAGCGCCACGAAGATGAAGGTGATGAACACGCCCGTGAGCACCAGGTAAAAACCCGTTAGTCCCGCGCCAAAAACAGCCACCGGAATGCCCACTCCCACCAAAAAGGCCACCGAAAGCGATAGCGCCACGCCCAGGTACTCGCTCATGAAAATCTTGGTGCGGTTAATGGGCTGCGACACCAGCAGCTCCATAAACTCATAGGAGTTGTAGAAGTGGGTGGTGGCAAACACGATGCTGATGAGCGGCACGGTGAGCAGCACCAGGTTCAGCAGGCTAAGGATGCCCTTGTCGGGGCTGCCGCCCAGGTTAAACAACCCGATGGAGAGCAGCAGCAGAAACAGAGTATAAGCGATGATGATCTTGCTCTTGATGATGTCGAGCAGCACGTATTTAATGATCTTTTTCATGGGTGATATCCTTCGTTCATGATTTTGGCAACGGCGCGGCTCAGGCGCTCTTCCTGGGTGTGCGCTTTCAGGTCGGGGATGGTTTCGTAGAACTTTATACTTCCGTCCACCAGGCAAAGTACTTCATCGGCCACCTCCTCTATCTCGCTCATGATGTGGGAGGTGATGAGAATGAGCTTGCCGCGCTTCTTCTCCTTAAGGATTTTAGATTTCAGAATTTCAGCGGCGATGGGGTCCAGGCCGGCAGTGGGCTCGTCGAGGATGAGGATGCGTGGGTTGAACATAAAGGCCAGCGCCGCGCTCACCTTCTGCTTGGTACCACCCGACAGAGCTCCCATACGCTTCTCGTCTATCTCCTTCAGCGAGTATAGTCCGATCAATTCCTCGTCCACCTCTTTCTCGCTTTTGCGGATGTCGCGGATCATCTCAATCACCTGCCGGATTTTCATGTTCTCGGGGTAGCGGCCAATCTGGGGCATGTAGCCTATCTGGCTGCGGTAGGCATGCTTGCCCAGCACGCTCTGCCCGTCAAGTTTAATTTCGCCGCTGTCGGGCAGCACCATGCCCAGGATGCATTTGCTCAGGGTGGTTTTGCCCGCGCCGTTCGGGCCAATGATCGAAACAACCTTGCCGGGGCTAAACTCGACGCTCACGTTCCGGAGCACCTGCAGTTTACCGTACGACTTGTGTAAGTTTTCTATCGTTATCATGTTTCACTCTACTCATTAAGGGTTTTTCATCCACCAGGTTTTCCGGGATAATGCTGGGCAGCACCTTCTCCATGTTATCGAGCAGGTCTACCATAAAGCTGCGCATAAACATAACCGATGGCGGCACACGCTCCACCAGCATCGAAAACAGGCTCACCGGCCGGTACGGCACATCGCCCACGCCATCTTTGTCCAGGTCGTAGCCGGTATACTTTTCCCAGTAGTTGTTCTCCACCAGGTTCAGCTGACTGGGCCCGTTGGTGCTTATATCAAAGGAGTTGCCGGTAAAATTATTCAGTTTGAGGGTGTTATCTATACTGGAGGTAAGCAGCTTGATGGCCCAGCCGTTTCGCTCGAAGTTGTTGTGCTGCATGTCCAGGCGGCTGGAGCTCTCCATGTAGATGCCGGTGGTGTTGCGGCGGAAGGTGTTGTTCCGTATCACGCTGTCGCGGATGTCCTTGAGCAGCAGGCCGTAGGAGGCTGCGCCCCAGTTGTTCTCGAAGGTGTTGTGCTCCATGTGCACCTTATCGGTATACATCACGGCCACGCCGGCCCCGTTGTGCCGGAAGGTGTTGTAAGTATAGTTATTACCGTTGGAGAACATAAAGTGCAGGCCGTAGCGCTGGTTGTCCTGGCTGATGTTGCGGTGTACCTCGCTGTTTTTCACCACCTCCAGGTAGATGCCGTCGCGGTGGCCCTGCACGGTATTGCCGGTTATCTCCACCTCGTCGGTGCGGTACACATGGATGGCATTGCCCAGCGCCGATTCAGTTTTCTCCCCTTTCTCTCCTTTTACCACATTGTCCTTCACCACAATCCCTTCGGAGTATTGCAGGTAAATGCCGAAGTAGGTGTTGAGGATGGTGTTGTTGAGGATGCGGACGTTGCTGCGCTGCACCACCCGGATGGCGGCATCGTCATGCCGGTAACTGGTGGCGATGTTCTGCAGGGTCAGTCCCTGGATGGTTACGTTATCGGACAGCACCGTCAGTATCTGTCCCTTAAAGTTGCTGTCTATTATAGGGTTGTTGCGGCCAAGTAGGGTCAGGGGTTTGTTTATCTCTATGCCATGTTCCTGGTAGGTGCCGCCATCCACCACAATCGTGTCGCCGGCGGCGGCTTTTGCCACAGCTTCCTTTACCGAAGTATAAGGGCAGGTTTTGCATACGTTCAGGGTGTTGTTACCTAGCGCGGCTTGGCCACCTAGCGTTAGGGCCAGTATGTAGGCAAGTATGAAAATTTGCTTAGTCGGGTTTCTCATTATTCTTTACAGCTAAAACTACCTGGTTCCAATCGAGCAGGCGGCCACCATGCTCCTGATGCAGCTGCTCTGCGGTTGCCTTATCGGCCACGGCCGTCAGAAACATGCCCATGGGGCTTGGCATCTCGCGGCTTTGCAGAAAATACGCCTCCTTCGCCTCCACCAGATGGTTGGGGTTGGTATAGTCTGTTACCAGCAGGAAAGCTGCTTTCTCGCCCTGCTCCGGCTGTTCGTTCACAAGCGCGGCCAGGCACTCTGCCGAGTCGAAGTAGATGGCTTTGCCTTTGTCGTTAACCAGCTCGGCGCCGTAGCGGTTGTCGGCCACGGTCATGTTGCAGTGGGCGCAGTTGGCTTCTCCATAAGGTATAGGCTTGGGCTCTACCGAGCAGGCTGCCAGCAGGAGCAGCGTAGCCAGCAGACTGAAAGTATACGTCACGTTTTGTTTCATAAGGTAAGGGTCACGATGCTAGTTGGGTTTTCATTGATTTCTTGCTTAAGATATAAACTAATCCGCCAAGTACAAGCCCCAGGAATATCCCCAGGGCGCCCCACGAGGGCAATGAGAGCGCATGGAAGTTTAGTAGCTGCTTGCTACCAAACAGAGGGGGGATATATGTCATGCCCGGCACCTTGATAGGCGCTGTGGGGTCCAGGTTGGTGCCGAACTTTACCAGCCACAGGTAAAAATCAAGTATACCGACGGCTCCGGCAACGGCCAGCAGCAGCACCCATACCAGCACCCACTTCCGGTTCCCCAGCAGCCCCACCAGCACGCCTGTCACCATAAAGGCAATCACGATGTAGGGCATGTACTTGAGTTCGGCAAAAGAATCGGGGTGGATTTTCTCCATGCCGATGTAGTGATTGAGGATGTTAAAATTCTGCAGCACGCTCTCCGAGCTGCCGCCCAGCTTGTTCACCCAGATGTGCAGCTCCAGCCCTTCCGGGTACTGGGGCGCCTGCAGGTAGATCTTCCACATCGGAAACAGGAACAACAGCCCCAGCGACAGCGCTGCCACGATCATGACTACTCTCAGGTATACGCTCATCCTATTGTTGGTCTAAAGTGAAACGCATAAAAAGACAGCGGAGCCTGCTTAAGGACAAACTCCGCTGCCATGCCGCACAAGACCCAGATTAGTTTACGGATGCTTGTGCTGGAGGTACTGGTTTCGGCTTGCCGGTGGAGAACTTAATCGGCACGTTGGATCCCCTTGGCGACACCCGGACGTAGCCCTGCATCTCCTGGTGCAGCGCCGAACAGAAGTCGGTACAGTAGAACGGATACACGCCCGCCTGTTTAGGCACCCACCTGAGCGACTGCGTGGCGCCTGGCATGATGAGGGTTTCGGCGTTGTTGGCTCCCATTACGGCAAAACCATGCGGCACGTCCCAGTCTTGCTCCAGGTTGGTCACATGGAAAATAACCGTGTCGCCCACCTGTATCCCTTCGATGTTATCCGGGGCAAAGTGGCTTCTGATGGAGGTCATGTTCACTTTCACGGTTCTGCCCTGGCGCGTCACCTTCACGTCTTTCTCTGATTTAACAGCCTCGGGGTGCGTGTTTTCGTCCAGCTTATAGAACTTCACGCTGTTTGGCGCCACTTTATCGGCAACGATAGCCTGCGCATAGTGCGGCTCGGCCAGTGTCGGGAAGTCGAGCAGCATCCGCATCTTGTCGCCACTGATATCGATTAGCTGTGCCGAGTGCAGCAGTTCGGGGCCTGTTGGCAGGTAGCGGTCTTTGGTGATCTTGTTCATTACCACCATATACTTGCCATACGGATCCTTGGTATCACCGCCCGGAATCATCAGGTGCCCCGGAGAGTAGTATACCGGCATTCTGTCCAGCACCTTCAGGTCTTTCACGTTCCACTTCACCACCTCCGACGACACAAACATGGTAGAGTAGCCATTGCCTTTGTTGTCGAACTCGGTGTGCAGTGGTCCCAGGCCTGGCTCTTTCACCTCGCCATAGAGCACGGACTCATACTTGAACACCGGGATACCGTTCACCTCTCCGTCAAAATCCTTATTCTCAATGGCTTTCTGCATCTTAGAGAAAGAGAACACCGGCAGCGAGGAGGCCAGCTTGCCGTTTACCACCATGTACTCCCCGGTTGGGTCCACGTCGATGCCATGCGGGGATTTCGGGGCCGGGATCAGGTACATCATGCCCGGGCACTCTTCCGGTAGCAGGTAGCGCACTGTCTTTTTGATGGTAGACTTGGCCGTGTGGGTGCCGTGGTCCAGCTTGTTGTGATAATAGTTGGCGGGCATTTCGTGGGCTTTACCCTCCGCGGCATACTTGGCAGCCAGTTTCCAGTTGATGGCGGCCAGGTAATCCTTGTCGTTCTGGGAAGCGCCAAGCTCTTTCAGCGTACCGGCCCGCTCGGTATTGTAGGTTGTAAAGAACACCCAGTCCTCAGACGGGCCTTTGCCACCGTTTGCCAGGTCGTAGTCGAAGCCGGGCACCAGCACCTGGAAGTCCAGCTCCATGTCGCCGTTATCCTTGTCTACCTTGATAAAGGAGATAGAGCCGCGGAACTTCTCTTCATACTCATCCAGGCTGGCGTCCCCCATGCCCCCTTTCTCCATATCGATTGGCACCGAGAAGCGGGTACCGGCCAGGATGTACTCGTTGTTGTTGGTAGGGTACGGCGAGCAGTGGTTACCGGCAGAGTTCGGAATCTCCATGATCTCCACTGTCTCAAAGGTTTTCAGGTCGACGCGCGCCACGCGCGGGGTGTTGTTGCCGTTTGCAAACAGCCAGCGGCCATCGGCCATGCCATCGGTGCGCGACAGCTTGGGGTGGTGCAGGTCGTCCCAGGGCACAAAGCCGTGCGAGGTCATCAGCATGGGCTTGGTTTCCTCGTTGTAGCCGTAGCCGTTCTCGGCTTGCTGGGTAAACACCGGGATTACCTTCAGCAGCCTGCCTGAGGGGATGCCGTAAACCGATACCTGTCCGTTAAAGCCCCCAGACAAAAAAGAGTATAATTCATCGTGCTGTCCTGGTGGCACATAGACTGCGGCGGCGGCATCCTCTGCCACTCCGCTTGCCTGACTGCTACCAGCTTTATCCCCACCACAACTCTGCAGAACCACACCGGTTAGTAAGGCCAAGGGCAGGCCAAATCCGGACCTCAGATTAGTTAGTTTATTCGCGAGTGCTCTCATAAGAATATGGTTTATGGTATGAATGCGATCTACTTGTTCAGGTTTTCTAAATCATTCTGCCTTAAAAACTCCAGAATGGCTCTCGCATCTTTCTCTGAGATATCCTGGTTCGTCATTTGGGTTAAGTGCTCGGCCAGCAGTTTTTTAGCAGTTGGGTCTTTTTTCGTCATCTCCTCCGGGTTTATCACCATGTTCATGATCCACTCCGGCTTTCGTTTTTCGGTTACACCCAGCAGTCCGGGGCCCACAATTTTCTGGTCGGTCAGCTGGTGGCAGGCAGAGCACTTGCCCTCAAAAATGGTCTTGCCTTCTGCAGCTAGCGCCTCATCTATCTGGTCTCCCACTTCTACTGTAGACACAGGGCCAATGCCCTTGCCATCATCCTCAATTTCCTCGGCTACGGTCTCCCCTTGTTGCGCTGATCCTTCCTCGGTTGCCTTGTTGTCGCCATCTCCGGAGCAGCTGGTAAGCACCGCCGCGCAGCATAACAGCGCCATTCCAAAGCGCAGGGGTTTCAGAAGTGCATCTGCCATCATTTTGTTTAAGGTTCCTGTTGGTTTTGCCATGATATTGCGAGTTTTGTTTAAACAGCTTTACACGGACATGTACGGCACGTAATCTTAACTGTTATAATTACAGTGCAAATCGAACTTTTACGAACGAGCCATGAAACGAAAAACGCGCAGCCTTACCAGACTGCGCGTTTAAACACCAAAACACGTAATTACCTTATGAACAGGCAGATATCAGTACTGTTGCTACAAATCCCGTTTACTGAATATCCTGCCCGAGCTGGCCAAAGGCACCACTGCCCACACCAGCATTAACCCGAAAGCCAGTCCTATACCCCACAGGCTGCCCAATATACTTTTATAGAGCGCACCGGTATAGCCCATCAGCGCCGACACGTCCAGGTTCAGCAGCACGATGATGCGGCCCAAGTCCACCGGGTTGAGGGCCGTCATGGCCAGGGTGGCGCTTTCCAGCGGGTAATCGGCAAAGGCGTAAAGTATAAACAGCACGATGCCGTCGTAGATGAGCGCAAAGTAAAACCACAGCAGCAGCGCGATGCCAATGCCCTTGGCTTTATCCCGGGTGATAACCGAGGCCAGAAAGGCCAGCGCCACGAAGATGAAGGTGATGAACACGCCCGTGAGCAGCAAGTATAAGCCGGTTATACTTGCCCCGAAAATCAGCATGGGCACCCCCACCCCAAGTATAAACGCACCTGATAAGGAGCAGGCCACGCCCAGGTACTCGCTCATGAATATTTTCTTGCGGTTGATGGGCTGTGCTACCAGCAGCTCCATAAACTCATAAGAGTTGTAGAAATGCGTGGTGGCAAACACAATACTTATCAGCGGCACGGTGAGCAGCACCAGGTTCAGCAAGCTGAGGATGCCCTTGTCGGGGCTGCCACCCAGGTTAAACAACCCGAAGGAGAGCAGCAGCAAAAACAACGTATAAGCCAGTACGATTTTGTTCCGGATGATGTCGTAGAACACGTATTTGATTATCTTGTTCATGGCTTAGTCCTCCTCCATTATTTTGGCAATAGCCCGGCCCAGTCGCTCTTCGTTTGCCTGGGCTTTTATACCTGCAATTGTTTCGTGGAATTTAAGCTGCCCGTCCATCAGGCACATCACCTCATCGGCTACCTCCTCTATCTCGCTCATGATGTGGGAGGTGATGAGGATGAGCTTGCCCCGTTTCTTCTCCTTAAGGATTTTAGATTTCAGAATTTCAGCGGCGATGGGGTCCAGGCCGGCAGTGGGCTCGTCGAGGATGAGGATGCGCGGGTTGAACATGAAGGCCAGCGCGGCGCTCACCTTCTGTTTGGTCCCGCCCGACAAGGCACCCATGCGCTTCTCGTACATACTTTTCAGGTTGTACAGCCCAATCAGCTCCTCGTCCACCTCCTTGGCGTCCTTGCGGATGTCGCGGATCATCTCTATTACCTGCCGGATTTTCATGTTCTCGGGGTAGCGGCCAATCTGGGGCATATAGCCAATCTGGCTGCGGTAGGCGTGCTTGCCCAACACGCTCTGCCCGTCAAGTTTTATATCGCCGCCGTCAGGCAGCACCATGCCAAGTATACACTTGCCCATGGTTGTTTTACCGGCCCCGTTCGGGCCAATTACGGATACTACCTTGCCTGGCCCGAAGCTTACGTTCAGGTCTTTGAGCACCTGTAACTTACCGTAGGACTTGCGCAAGTTTTCTATCGTTATCATGTTCTATTTTCTTCATTAAGGGTTGTTCATCCACCAGGTTCTCCGGTATAAAGCTCGGCAGCACTTTCTCGATGCTGTCCAGCAGGTCTACCATAAAGCTGCGCATAAACATAACCGAGGGCGGTACGCGCTCCACCAGCATGGAGTACAGGCTCACCGGCCGGTAGGGCACATCGCCTACCCGGTCTTTGTCCAGGTCGTAGCCGGTGTACTTGTCCCAGTAGTTATTTTCAAAACGGTTGAGCTGCGAGTCACCGTTGGTGCTCACGTCAAAGGAGTTGCCGGTGAAGTTGTTAAACTTAAACACGTCGTCGGTGCAGCTACTCAGCAAGCGCACGGCCCAGCCGTTACGGTCAAAATCGTTTCGCTGCAAATCCAGGCGGCTGGAGCTTTCCATGTAAATGCCCGTGGTGTTGCGGCGGAAGGTGTTGTTATGGATAACGCTGTTGCTGATGTCTTTCAGCAGCAGGCCGTACGCTGCCGCGCCCCAGTTATCCTCAAAAGTGTTGTATTCCATGCGGATGTCGCGGGTGTACATCACGGCCACGCCGGCCCCGTTTTTCCGGAAGGTGTTGTGGGTGTAGGTGTTCCTGTCGGAGAACATGAAGTGCAGCCCGTAGCGCAGGTTATGCTCGCTCAGGTTGTCTTTCACCTCGCTGTCCTTTACAAACTCCAGGTAAATGCCGTCGCGGTGGCCACTTACCTTGTTATTGCTGATTACGGCCTTATCGCAGTACCACAGGTGGATGGCATTGCCCAGCGCCGATTCGTTTTTGCCGGTTACGTCCTGCCCCGCTACCACATTTCCCTTTATCACACAGTTGTCTGAGTTCTGCAGGTAAATGCCAAAGTAGGTGTGCAGGATGGTGTTGTTGAGGATGCGGACGTTGCTGCGCTGCACCACCCGGATGGCGGCATCGTCCTGCCGGTAGCTGGTGGCGATGTTCTGCAGCGTCAGTCCCTCCACGGTTACATTGTCTGATGTGATGGTGAGGATCTGGCCTTTAAAGTTGCCGTCGATGACTGGGTTGTTGCGGCCAAGTAGGGTTAGGGGTTTATTTATTTCTATGCCGTGCTCCTGGTATACGCCGCCTTCCACCAGCACTGTCTCGCCGGGCTTTGCACTGGCCACGGCTTCCTTCACCGAAGTATAGGGGCAGGTGGGGCATACTTTCAGGGTGGTGCCAAAGGCTACCTGACTGCCTAGCATCAGGGCCAACACGTAGGCAAGTATAAATATTTGTTTAGTCGGGTCTTTCATTGTTCTCTACGGCCGAAACCGCCTCGTTCCAGGTGAGCACACGGCCACCTATTTCCTGTTGCATTTTAGTAGCGGCAGCCTCATCGGCTATAGCTGTTAAGTACATGCCCATAGGGCTGGGCAGGGCCTTGGCCTGCAGAAAGCGCGCGTCCTGGGCGCTTATTAGTTCGTAAGGCCTGGTAAAGTCTGTCACCAGCAGGAAGGCTGCTTTCTCGCCCTGCTCCGGCTGCTCGCTCACATAGGCCATCAGGCACTCTGCCGAGTCGAAGAAGTAGGGCTTGCCTTTGTCGTTCACCAGCTCGGCGCCGTAACGGTTGTCGGCCACGGTCATGTTGCAGTGGGCGCAGTTGGCCTGTCCGTAAGGGATGGGTTGTGGCTCCGCAGCACACCCCGCCAGCAGGAGCAGTAGCAAGGCAAGGCTGCAGAAGTATAACTTTCTTATGTTCATCACACCAGTACTTTTCCGGAGCTTACCCCCCGGGTTACAGTTTTATTTTTCAGGCTGAAGTAATACACCACCAATGACAGGGAAATGGCCAGGAAGATGCCCAGGCTACCCAATGCTGGCAGCGACAGCGCCTCAAAGTTCAGCAGTTGCTTGTTTCCCAGCAGCGGCGGAATGTAGGTCATGCCCGGCACTTTAATGGCTGCCTTGGGGTCCAGGTTGGTGCCGAATTTTACCAGCCACAGGTAGAAGTCAAGTATACCCGCGGCACCGGCTACCATCAGCATACCTGACCAGCCCAGTACTAATTTCTTCCTGCCAATCAGTCCCACCAGTACCCCTGTCACCATAAAGGCAATCACGATGTAAGGCATAAACTTAAGCTCGGCAAACGACTCGGCGTGGATGGGCTCCATGCCGATGTAGTGGTTGAGGATGTTGAAGTTCTGCAGCACGCTTTCGGAGCTGCCGCCCAGCTTGTTCACCCAGATGTGCAGTTCCAGCCCTTCGGGGTATTGTGGCGCCTTCAGGTAAATTTTCCACATCGGGAAAACAAACAGGAGGCCGAGGGATAATGCTGCCACAACCATCAGCACTTTTTGGTAAATTTTCATCCTTCTTAATTTTAGATGAGTTAAAAATGGGTTGCGTCAGGAGCCTGTCGAACTCGTCTGCTTCAGCTTTCCGCCTCCCCTATCCCTTCGTCAACCGAGAACTCAGGAAGATACCTGCCTTGCTGAAGTATAAACCGCAACTCGTGTAAAAAAATCAGCGGAGATTACGCTGGGCAACCTCCGCTAATGTACCCAGTTAGCGCATTAGTGAGCTGATGCTACCCCTGGTATGTTCTGTTTCTTCTTGCCTGTGGAGAAGGAAATCGGAACATCGGAACCTTTAGGAGATACCCGGATGTAGCCTTGCATTTCCTGGTGCAGCGCAGAGCAGAAGTCGGTACAGTAGAAGGGGAACACCCCGGTTTTCTTCGGCACCCATGTCAGGGTTTGTGTGGCACCTGGCATGATGAGGGTCTCGGCGTTGTTAGCTCCCATTACCGCGAAGCCGTGAGGCACGTCCCAGTCTTGCTCCAGGTTGGTCACGTGGAAGTATACCGTGTCACCTACCTGTATGCCCTCGATGTTGTCCGGGGTCATGTGGCTTCGGATGGCGGTCATCTTCACGCGCACTCGGTTCTTGCTCTCACGCACCACACTCACGTCTGCTTCTTTCTTCACGGCGTGCGGGTGCTTGTTCTCGTCCAGCTTGTAGAACTTCACACTGTTTGGCGCTACTTTCTCGGCTGGGATGGCCTGCGCGTAGTGCGGTTCAGCCACGGTCGGGAAGTCAAGGAGCATCTTCATTTTCTCACCGGAGATATCAATCAGCTGCGCAGAGTGTGCCAGTTCAGGTCCGGTTGGCAGGTAACGGTCTTTGGTGATTTTGTTCATCGCCACCAGGTACTTGCCATGCGGCTCTTTGGTATCGCCACCCGGAATCATCAAGTGACCAACGGAGTAGTAAACCGGCATTCTGTCCACCACACTCAGGTCGTTCAGTTTCCATTTCACAATCTCAGAAGACACGAACATGGAAGTATAGGCGTTGCCTTTGCCGTCAAACTCAGTGTGCAGTGGTCCCAGGCCTGGCTCTTTCACTTCGCCTTTCAGCACAGACTCGTACTGCAGCACAGGGATACCGTTTTTCTCACCGTCGAACTTCTTGTTCTTGATGGCATCCTGCATCATGGCGAAAGAGAACACCGGAATAGCAGAGGCCAGTTTACCGCTCACCACCATGTACTCCCCTGATGGGTCCACGTCGATACCGTGCGGTGACTTAGGAGCTGGCAGCAGGTACATCATGCCAGGGCACTCTTCCGGTAGCAGGTAGCGCACTTTCTTCTTCACAGTAGATTTAGCGATGTGCGTGTCCTTGTCCATTTTATTATGGTAGTAGTTGGCTGGCATTTCGCGGGCTTTGCCTTCTGCGGCATATTTCGCGGCTAATTTCCAGTTCACTGCGGCCAGGTAGTCACGGTCGTTCTGAGAGGCACCCACCTCTTTCAGCGTACCGGCCTTCTCGGTGTTATAGGTTGTAAAGAACACCCAGTCCTCAGACGGGCCTTTGCCGCCGTTAGCCAGGTCGTAGTCGAAGCCAGGCACCAGAATCTGGAAATCCAGGTCCATGTCGCCTTTGTCCTTGTCAACCTTAATAAAGGAGATAGAACCGCGGAACTCTTCCTCATACTTGTCCAGGCTCACGTCGTTGGTGCCACCTTTCATGTCCAGCGGAACAGAGAAGCGGGTACCGGCAATCACATACTCGTTGTTGTTGGTTGGGTACGGAGAGCAGTGGTTACCGGCAGAGTTTGGCAATTCCATCACCTCTACTGTCTCAAAGGTGGTCAGGTCGATGCGGGCCACACGCGGGGTGTTGTTACCATTCACGAACAGCCAGCGGCCATCTGTCTGGCCATCGGTGCGCGACAGCTTGGGGTGGTGCAGGTCGTCCCAGGGCACAAAGCCGTGAGAGGTCATCAGCATCGCCTTAGACTCCTCGCTGTAGCCGTAGCCGTTCTCGCCGTGCTGCGTAAACACCGGGATAATCTTGAGCAGTCGGCCTGAGGGAAGTCCGTACACAGACACTTGTCCGTTAAAGCCGCCAGACAGGAAGGAGTACAATTCGTCGTGCTTGCCTGGGGCCACGTACACAGCAGAGGCTGCGTCGGATGCCACGCCTTCCGCGGTAGAGCCGGCATTGCGGCCATCCGTGTTGCTACATCCCTGTAGCGCGGAGCCGGCTGCCACTGCCATCAGCAGGGCGGCCTTGGGGGCTGCTTTTTTAAATTTATTAATCAAAGTTTCCATAAAAGTATGGTTTGTGTAGATGTGTGTGTTTCTATTAGATGTTTTGGTCGTTCTGTCTCAGAAACTCCAGAATAGCTCTGGCATCCTGCTCGTTCACGTTCTGGTTTGTCATCTGGGTTAGGTGCTCGGCCAGCAGTTTCTTAGCAGTCGGGTCTTTCTTGGTCATCTCCTCGGGGTTGATGATCATGTTCATCACCCACTCGGGCTTGCGCTTCCCGGTTACTCCCGCCAGGCCAGGGCCTACTATTTTCTGGTCGCTCAGTTGGTGGCAGGCAGAGCACTTGCCCTCGAAAATCGCCTTGCCGGATGTGGCAAGCGCTTCGTCTATGCCTTCACCCACCTCAACCGAAGTTACAGGGCCAATGCCTTTGCCGTCGTCTTCAACAGGTGCCTCGGTCTGGTGTGCCAGGCCGCTTTCCTGCTGCCCTGCACTGGCGTTAGCATCTCCCTCGCCTGAAGAGCAGCTAAAAAGGATAGTACCCGACATCAGTGCCACGACGCTCAGCTGCAATGGCTTCAGAAACATGCTTACCAATGTTTCCCGTAGGTTCTTGCTTTTATTTTTCATGATTCTAAAAGTTGATAAAGTAGTGTTCAGAGTTTTTATGTGTCTTTTTCTGTTACAAAAGTATTACTCGCATATTCCGAAATAAAAGATGTTTATCTCTTTTATATATGACATTTGTCACTTTTTAGGAGGGGCTGGCTGCATACTTTCCGCACCGCACCGGCCTTCCAAGACATCGGTTGTACTGCCCCCCTTAGTCTATCTTCGCCAGGAATGCGCCCGAGGCCTCCTCGGAGTAAATGCCGTAAGCATCTACCAGCGTGCCCTTTACCCCATGCATCGGTGAGCTGACGACGTACACCACTGCGCTCTCGGCCGGGTCGCTCATCTCCTCGAACCTGTGCACCTGCAGCAGCTCGAATTCGTGCGGTAAAAAGCTTCGCTCCTCCTGCTGGCAGTAGATACACCCCTGCCGCAGGTTAAAGTCATGGGTATACCCTTGCTGTTGCAAATCCGCTAGGGCTTCTAAAACGGTTCCGTAGGTCTTCATTAATGGACAGAATTAAGGGTTTACATTAAGCAGCTGCAGGAGCCATGGTCAGAAGAAAGGCCGCTTCTGTGGTAGCCTGAACCCTATGCCGCACATTTTCCTTCAAAGTCAGCATCTGGCCTTGCTGCAGCAGCACCGTTTCTTCGGCGGCCCCAAACTTTATCTCCCCCGATAGCACCTGCACACTGATGGGGCCACTGGCCTGGTGTGGCTTAATCTCTGTGCCTGCCTGCATCACGTTCAGCACAAGCCGCAGCGAGTCTGTCTTGTAGAGCGTTCTGGCACCTCTTCCTGTCTTCTTCCAGTTTTCCTCCTCTTTTAGCTCCTGCACCAGGGCCGGCAGGTTATAAGTCAGTAGGCCGGGGGCTTTTTCCTTACCAGTTGAGGAGCTCTGACTATTTCCTGTATCGTTTTTCATACTTACCTCTTTTATAAAGCCTTACACTTGCATTTTCATCATGACCAAAGGTAGAGACAGGGGCTCTTAAAATAAAAGACTTTAATATCTTTTATTAATGATCTTTATCAGTTTCAGGTGCCAGATGTATTAGGGGCTAAGATGAGACCCGGTGAAGGAGAGATAAAAAGGTCAGATTGTTGAAGTTTTATCAGCAGGAAGCGTAGCGGCACGACCTGACGCGAGGCTGGCGGTCCCGTACTTTCCGGGGAGAAAAGCGCCTGCTTACACAGGGACATTTTGGATAGCAGGAGCCCCTGTTATGGAGTGTTTACTGCCTGCTTTTATACTTTCTTTGCCTCACGAACCATAGGCTATACTTTATACTTTTCCGCTGCAACTACATCAGCATCAAGCCATAGGCAAGTATAAAGTATAACTTAGCGGCCTGGCTCTGCGTTAGTATAAACCTGAAACAAGCTGACTTATACTATGAAAAAGATATTTTTAATTGCACTGGGTGCCGTTGCGTTTGCCTGCAGCGACGCTGCCGACAACAGAACCACTGGCTCCGAAGACGCAGCGGCAGGAAGCACAGACGTAGAAGAGAATGTGGAAATTGGCGCAGGGGAAGAGATCTCGCCTCAGCTCGACCTGGATTCCGCCTCTAACGAGCGGCTTGACGTCGACACCGTGTCAAACAGGTCTGTGGATGATCAGCAGCAATAGGCGGAACGTGTATACATTATACCTATAAAAACAGGCCCGCCGGCGCTTCTGCGCCGGCGGGCCTGTTTTTGGGAAGTATATCCGCTCCTTACCAGAACACAATATAAATAGCGGCCACTATAAACAGGATAGCTATAGCAAACACGTTAAAGATGCTCTCCGTTTGGAAAAGCCCTTTATCAAGCTTAACTGTATACTCCGGATACTTGCCCTGGCTGTTCTCCCACAAGGAGATGCCCACCATCAGCGCTGACAGCAGCAGGAACACGAGTCCCATCTGGTCGAGGAACGGCATGGTGGGGAAAGCAAGGTCGATGATGATACTGAACGGTACGGAGGCAATGGCTGTCGCCAGGGCCGCGTTTGAGGTAGCGCGCTTCCAGAACAGGCCAAACACGAACAGCACCACAATGCCCGGGCTCACGTAGCCGGTATACTTCTGAATGAACTGGAAGATTTGCTCCTCACCACCCAGCAGCGGCTCTGCCACCAGTCCCGCGATGATGATAGAAACCAAGCTCACCAGGCGTCCCACCATCACCATCTGGTTCTCCGTGGCGTCCTTCTTCAGGTGCGACTTGTAGATGTCCATGGTGAAGATGGTGGCCGTGGAGTTCATCATCGAGCTCAGCGACGACAAGGCCGCCGCTATAAGCGCTGCAAACGCAAGCCCTTTGATACCGGTTGGCACCAGGTTCCCCAGCAACCAGGGGTACGCCTCATCGTAGCGGCTGATGTCGGCATTCAGCACAAAGGCCGCGATTCCCGGCAATACCACCACCAGCGGAATCAGAAGCTTCAGGAAAGCGGCGAACACCAGGCCCCACTGCACTTCCTTTAAGTTTTTAGCCGCCAGCGCTCGCTGTATAATGTACTGGTTAAAGCCCCAGTAGCTGATGTTGGCAATCCACATGCCGCCAAACAGCACCGTCATGCCGGGCAGGTCTTTGTAAAACGGATTGTCCTCCGACAGGATCATGTCGAACTTCTCCGGCGCCTTTTCAAACAGCATGCCCAAGCCTTTCACAGGGCCGTCTCCGCCACTCACGGCATCCAGCGCCAGGTAAGTGGTTACCAGGCCGCCCAAGATCAGGAAGACTACCTGAATCACGTCCGTCCAGGCCACTGCCTTCAGACCACCGTAGACTGAGTACGCCACCGCTACCGCCGCCAGGCCGATGATGGCCGCTGTCGTGCTGATGTCCAGCACCACACTCAGCGCCAGCGCCGACAAGTATAAAACGGTGGTCAGGTTCACGAAGATGTAGAGCATGATCCAGAAAACCGCCAGGCTGGTACGGATGCGGTCGTCGTAGCGCAGCTTGAGGAACTGCGGCATGGTGAAGATACCCTCCTTGAGGTAGATGGGGAGGAAGTACTTGGCCACCAGCAGGAGCGTAACCGCCGCCATAAACTCGTAGCTGGCAATGCCCAGGCCAATGGCGAAGCCGGAGCCGGACATCCCGATAAACTGCTCTGCCGAGATGTTGGAGGCGATGAGCGAGGCCCCGATGGCCCACCAGGGCAGCGACTTACTGGCCAGGAAGTAATCGGTGGAGTTTTTGGTGTGCCCTTTCTTCTCCCGGGAAACCCACAGGCCCACCACAATGATGAGCACGCAGTAACCCAGAAAAATCGCAATGTCAAGTGTAGAGAGATTCATCTAGTTTTCGTTTTAGATATCCAATATAAAGGATTCAGTCTGAATTATGAATATAGGAGATTTATTTTATAGCCTATGCCGCGGATGGGCCACGTGTGCCTTCTCAAAAGTATAGCTGCCTTTAGCGCACCAGGCCGCGGAGCAGGCTGGCTGCCGCCTCCGGGGTGATGTCGCGCTGCGGGTTGCCCATCATCTCATAGCCTACCATAAACTTCTTCACCGTGGCCGATCGCAAAAGCGGCGGGTAAAAGTGCATGTGGAAGTGCCAGCCCGGATACGCCTGCCCGTCGGTAGGGCTTTGGTGGATGCCCGAGGAGTATGGGAACGAAATGCCGAATACCCGGTCATAAGCGGCGGTGAGGACTTTGATAAGGTGGGCAAAGCCGTTCTTCTCCTCCTCCCCCATCTGCCCGATGTGCTGGAAATGGCGCCTGCTGATGACAATGGTCTCGAAGGGCCACACGGCCCAGAAAGGCACCAGCGCCACAAAATGCTCGTTCTCGGCCACCACCCGCTCGCGCGTTTCCAGTTCCAGGGCCAGGTAGTCGGCCAGCAGGCTGCGCTGGTGTTCCGCAAAGTATAGCCCCTGCTGGGTTGTTTCCTTGGCCGGCTCTACGGGCACAGTGCGCTGCGCCCAAATCTGGCCGTGGGGGTGCGGGTTGCTGCAACCCATGATCTGGCCCTTGTTCTCGAAGATCTGTACATAGTTGATGAAGTCCCTCGAGCCGAGCTCAGCATACTCCTGCTGCCACAGGTCCACCACTTTGCGGATGTCCTCAGGCGCCATGTCGGCCAGCGTCAGGTCGTGGCGGGGCGAGAAGCAGATCACCCGGCAAATGCCGCGCTCGCTCTCGGCCCGGATCAGCTCGCCTTTTACATAGGCGCCGTCGGGCGTGCCTTCCTGCAGTGCGCCGAAGTCGTTGTCGAACACGTAGGTTGACTCGTACACCGGGTTCTGCTCGCCGTTGGCGCGGGTGTTGGTGGGGCACAGGTAGCAGCCCGGGTCGTATTCCGGGCGCGTGTCCTGGCTTTGTTCCTCCTGCTGCCCCTGCCACGGGCGCTTGGCCCGGTGCGGCGACACCAGTACCCACTCGCCGGTGAGCGGGTTATATCTTCTGTGCGGATGCTCCGCTAAATCAAAATCAGACATTGGTATACTTGTGTTGTTGATGCTCAAAAGAGCATTTATACTTTATACTTCAGCTTAGGATGTATACTGTTATTAAGGTATTAACCCACCCTAACTCAAAGCACTAATTCATGCCATTAAAGCAGAAAATAGTAAGCGCTAGATTCTCCCCTTGAGGACAAGCAAGAACGTAGGTTCGTAGCTTGCGACCGCAGGTCATAGAGGGGTGTCAGAGTTTAGCATATGACTTTTGCTACTGGCTTTACACCCCTATAGTCCCCTCAAGGGGACAGTCTTCTGTAGAACTTAACAGCCCTGCCTCTCAATAAGAAAATTTTGAAACGCTGCTCAGGTTTTATACTTGGCTTGGCTCCACCAGGCTGCTGCCATTTACGATCTCAGCCACATAAGTTTTAAGCGCGATGCCGAACTGCTCCTGATAGGCCTCCTCCATACGTTGAATGAAGGTCTCCAGCGCATCCAGTTTCACCAGGTTGATGGTGCAGCCGCCAAAGCCGCCGCCCATCATGCGGGCGCCCAACACCGAATCCATCTCCCTGGCCTGGTCCACCAGAAAGTCCAGCTCCGGGCAACTCACCTCGTAGTTGTGCTGCAGGCCACGGTGCGAAGCGTACATTTTCTCACCAAAGGTTTTCATGTCGCCCTGCTCCAGTGCCTGACAGGCCTCCTCCACGCGGTTGTTTTCTTCTACTACGTAGATACAGCGCTTGTACACCACCGGGTTGAACTCCTCCTGGTGCTGCTCCAGCATCGGGACAGTCACGTCGCGCAGGCTCTTTACCTCTGGGTAAAGCTTTTGCAGCAGCGCCACGCCAGCCTCGCACTCCTGACGTCGGGTGTTATACTCCGAGGAGGCCAGGTTGTGCTTCACCTGCGTGTCGCAAAGCACGATGCGGTAGTCGGCCATCTCCAGGTGGTAGTAGTCGAAGTCGAGGGAGCGGCAGTCAAGTTTGACAGCATGGTCTTGCCGACCATACATGCTGGCGAACTGGTCCATGATGCCGCACTTCACGCCCGCGTACTCGTGCTCGGCCATCTGCGCCATCTTCACCAGGTCAAATTTGGGGATGTTATAGCCGAAGATGTGATTGAGCGCATAAGCCAGCCCACACTCTACCGCCGCAGACGACGAAAGTCCGGCCCCGATCGGCACGTTGCCGCCATACACCAGGTCGAAACCCTCTACTTTATACTTTGCCTGCTGCAACTGCGCAATCACGCCCAGCAGGTAATTGGCCCAGCTCTTCTCCGAGCGCTGCACCTGACTCAGGTCGAACTCAGCGCCTTCCTGCAAATCGTAGGCGTAGGCCCTGAAGGTGTTGGTACCGTTGGGCGCCACGGCAAAGTATATTTCCTTGTTGATGGCGGCCGGCAGCACAAAGCCGTCGTTGTAGTCGGTATGCTCACCGATCAAATTTACCCGACCCGGAGACCGCACCACTACCGGCTGCTGCTGGTAGCGTGACTCGAATGTATCTATGATTTCCTGTAACATCTTATTAAGTATAAAAAACCTCAGAGGGAGTAATTACCCCACCGAGGAGGACAATTTTATTTCATGACTACTTTGGGCAACTGTACTCGGAGCTTTATTAACTGGAGTAGGACTCGCAAGTATAAGCTTCTTTATTTCTCTGCGGAAACAGCCTCCAACGTATAAGTTCCAGCCGCCAGGCCATCCGCCTGCGCCTCTATTTTGATAGAGCCTGCCTTGTTTCCGGCTTTTACAAGTATAGCCGCAATGCTGGCCTCTGCGTCCACGGTTTTCGCTCCTACAATTTCCGCATCGCCTTCTACCAAGAAAGAGACCTGGTTCGTGGCATCCGGCACGACAACACCATTATCGTCGGTTACGCTGGCGTACACAAACACCATATCGTTCACGCCGGCCTGCAGTTTTCTGCCACTATAGTCTGCGCGAAGTATAAGCTTGGCCGGTTTGCCAGCCGTACGCTGCTCGTGCGTAGCCACCTTTTGGTTGTTGATGTAGCCGATGGCCGTTAAGGTACCCGGCTCATACTTTGGCACCTCAAAGGTAAAAGGCGGGTGCGGCAGGTGGGTTGAGTTTGCATCCGCATCCGGCTGCTGGCGCGCGATGGTTTTGCCGTTGAGCTGCAGTTCTACCTCGTCGGTGTTGCTGTATACTTTCACGGTTGTCAGTTTCGGATCATTCCAGTAGTTGGCGACAAACACCATGGGCTTGTGGAAGGTAGCCTGCTTGCGCAAATCCGGAGCGGCCTGGCTCTGGTAGAAATAGTAGGCAAACTTAGGCAGGCGCACAATGTCCATGATACCAGAGGCCTCGATGTCGTCGGCGTAACCGCGCTTGTAGTCATACATGAGCCAGTTGGCATCGCCTACGGCCGGGCCCTGCAGGTTACTGTTGTGGGCCTCCTGGTAGTTGAGGGCCTGCTGCAGCAAACGCTTCTGTCCGAAGCCACGCAATTGGCGGCTCGTCCGCTCCTCCTCTTTCAGATTGGCAAACTCTTTCTGGTTAAAGCCGGCATTTTGCGCATAGTATTCCCAGTCGCCATACTCGGCAATGAGCAGCGGCTTGTCTTTGCTATACTTGTTCCAGTAATCGGGGGCTTTGGCATGCTGGCGGGCCGGGATGAACACATCGTACACGTCGTCTATCCAGCCGCACGTATAAATGTTCTCAAACGGCAGCTCTTCGTGCACCGCCTGGTGAGCCTGTTGCATAAACTCTTTCGTCATCCCCGACTCGTTCAGGGAGGCCTCCCAAAGTATAACCGACGTATAATTACGGTCGCGGCGCACCATGTCGCGCACATCCTGCAGGGCGTTTTTCTGGAACTCCTTATCACCGAAGAACTGCCAGCCCGGCAGGGCATCCATCGTCAGCAGCCCTAACTCATCACAGGCCTCCATAAAAGCCGGCGACTGCGGGTAATGCGACAGGCGCACGAAGTTGAAACCGGCCTCCTTTATTTTATAGGCATCGCGGTAGTTGGCATTGTCGGATAGGGCGTAGCCTACGTAAGGATACTCCTGGTGGCGGTTGGTGCCGCGCAGGTATAACTTCTCACCATTGAGGTAAAAGCCGTCTTTGGCAAAACGGAAAGTCTTCACACCCGTTTTTATACTTTGCTGGTCCAGTACCTGGCCCTTCTGCAGTACCTCTACCTTCAGGTGATACAAGTAGGGCGTGTCGGGCGACCACAGCTTCGGGTTGGTGATAAGTATACTTTGGCTGGCGGTGCCGAACCCGCCCGGCCCCACGGCTATGCTTTCGGAGATAGTCCCTCCTACCCTTTTTCCCTCGCTGTCGGTAAGGGTAAGGCGAACCTGCGCCTCCCGTGGCTCGGCATGGTTGTTTTTCAGCTCGGTCTGCACGTGCAGGGTGGCGCCATTCTGGCTCACGTCCTCGTAGTGCAGCAGCACGCCCCCGCCCGCTACGCGGTTGGCAGCCACGGCGTCGGAGATGTGTAGTTTGTCTTTGGTGATGAGGTAGACTTTGCGGTAGATGCCGCTGTAGTAGTTAAAATCCAGGTCGGCCAGCGGCTTGCCGGGAGCCACGTGCGGATTGTCCTCGTTATTGAGTTTTACCAACACCACGTTCTCCTGCCCATACGTTACCTCCTCGGAGACGTCAACATAAAAGGGAAGGTAGCCGCCCAGGTGCCTGAAGATGTGCTGCCCGTTTAAGTAGACGTCGGCCACTTGCATGGCTGCCTCAAATTTCAGGGCGATGTGCTTTCCGGTATCAGCAGCAGGAACGGTAAAGGACTTGCGGTAGAAAGCTGTGCCCTGCCACTGCTGCTCTGTTTTCTGGATAGGCTCGATGTGGGCAGTGTGCGGCAGCGATACCTGCTCCCAGGCCAAGTTGGTTGCCTGGCTTCCAAAAACGGCGGCGGAGTCTGCATCCCGCACAAATTCCCAGCCATCGTTAAAAAGCTGCCCGGAGGGAGCGCTTGTCTTCTTTTCGCCTCCCCCTTTGCAGCCGGCAAACAGAAACGCGCTACAGAGGCAGACAAACAGAAACAAACGGGTGAGATGATATCTTGCAGGCATTAAAGCTTGGTTTAGGAGTAACTGGGTTTATACTTGTTCGGCAGCAGTACATGCTGCGGCTCCGGATCAAGTATAAACTTTATCTCTCGTAAAAGTATGAAAAATCTTCAGTAACTGCGTGTAGGAACACGCAACATCATAAGCACATCTTTATACTTTGCCCGGCTTGCCGCATCCTGCGCCGTCGAACTTTACCGTAAGGTATGAAGCAAAGTATAAATATAAGGCACTTTGGAGACTCCCGGCAAAAAATTAACTTCACTCTTCGACAACCTGACCCCCTATGCCCCTTCGCGTATACTTACTGGCCCTGCTTCTGCTTTTAGCAGCCTGCACTAGCACCAAACCCAAGCAACCTATGGATGACCTCCGCCAACAGATAAACGCTACCCTCGGAGCCCAGCAAGGCACCTTTGCCGTGGCCTTCAAGGATATGCAAACCGGCAAAGAGCTGCTGCTGAACGCGCAGGAAAGCTTCCATGCGGCCAGCACCATGAAAACACCTGTGCTCATCGAGGCTTACAGGCAGGCATCGGAAGGCAGGTTTTCTTTGTCCGATTCCATCCTTATCCGAAACGAGTTTAAAAGCATCGTAGACGGCAGCCTGTACAGCATTAGCCCGGCAGACGACAGCGAGCAGGAACTTTATACTTTGGTTGGGCAAAAGCGGCCTGTCTCGGAGTTGCTTTACAAAATGATCATCCAGAGCAGCAACCTGGCCACCAACCTTGTCATAGCGGAGCTGGACGCCAAGCAGGTAACCCAAACCATGCGCGAGTTGGGAGCCCGGGACATACAGGTGTTGCGCGGGGTGGAAGACAGCAAAGCTTATGAGCGAGGATTAAACAACACCACCACAGCCTACGACCTGCTGCTGCTGTTCGAGCAAATCGCGGCGGGCAAAGCGGTAAGCCCGGAAGCCTCTCAGGACATGATCCGCATCCTGCTCGACCAGCGGCACCGGGAAATTATACCGGCCAGGCTTCCGGAAGGTGTGAAAGTGGCCCACAAAACCGGCTGGATTACCGGCGTCCGCCACGACTCGGGCATTGTTATACTTCCCGACGGGCGAAAGTATGTGCTGGTGCTGCTGTCTAAAGACCTAAAAGATGAAAAGGCCGCTATGGAGGCCATGGCAACGGTTTCGGAGATGATTTATAAGTATGTGACGGGGCAAGAGTAGCTGAAAGTATAAAATTCAAGTTACGATGAACCCACCCCTACCTCTCCAAGGAGGGGAATAAGATTACAGTTGCAGAATTTGCAGGAATCTACCTCCTTGAAACAGGAGCGATTTATACTTTTCATTTTGTCATCCTGAAAGGATCTTGGTAGCCGGTAGTAAAAACTTCACCTACGGGGCAGGGATGGGTTTACACCTTCACCAAGCGTGAGGATCGCAGCTGAAAGTATAAAGTATAGACAAGTATAAAAGCGCAAGGACCTGCCATTCTACGACGACAGGCCCTTACTCCTTTTACTAAAGTATAAGTATAGCCTTTACAGATTTCCCTTCTTCATCTCGCTCACGGCATAGTCGGCGGCGCGGGCCGTCAGGGCCATGTAGGTGAGCGAGGGGTTTTGGGTGGAGGTCGAGGTCATGCAGGCGCCATCCGTCACGAACACGTTCTTGCAGGCGTGCAGCTGGTTATACTTGTTCAGCAGCGAGGTCTTCGGGTCGTGGCCCATCCG
>NZ_QBKI01000020.1:2500-5139 GCF_003054055.1 Pontibacter mucosus
AGTGAACCAGTACCGTGAGGGAAAGGTGAAAAGCACCGTGAATAACGGGGTGAAACAGATCCTGAAACCGTGCGCTTACAAGCGGTCGGAGCCACTTTGTGTGGTGACGGCGTGCCTTTTGCATAATGAGCCTACGAGTTGCTCCTCCCTGGCGAGGTTAAGGTCTTCAAAGACCGGAGCCGCAGCGAAAGCGAGTCTGAACAGGGCGCGCAGTCAGGGGGGGCAGACGCGAAACTTTGTGATCTACCCATGGGCAGGATGAAGGCTGGGTAAAACCAGTTGGAGGTCCGAACCAGTTTGCGTTGAAAAGCATTTGGATGACCTGTGGGTAGGGGTGAAAGGCCAATCAAACTGAGAAATAGCTCGTACTCCCCGAAATGCCTTTAGGGGCAGCGTCGCGGTGGAGTCTGGTGGAGGTAGAGCTACCGATAGGACTAGGGGGAGTCACATCCTACCGAATCCTGACGAACTCCGAATGCCACCAGATATACGCGGCAGTGAGGCCTGGGGTGCTAAGGTCCCAGGCCGAGAGGGAAAGAACCCAGACCGCCAGCTAAGGTCCCAAAGTCCACGCTAAGTTGAACAAAGGGGGTCCAGTTGCTTAGACAGCCAGGAGGTTGGCTTGGAAGCAGCCATTCCTTTAAAGAGTGCGTAACAGCTCACTGGTCGAGCGACAGGGCATCGATAATAATCGGGCATCAAGCATGGCACCGAAGCTGCGGATTGTACGCAAGTACACTGGTAGGGGAGCATTCCAAGGGCGGTGAAGGCAGGCCGGCAAGGGCTGTTGGAGCGCTTGGAAAAGCAAATGTAGGCATAAGTAACGATAATGCGGGCGAGAAACCCGCACACCGAAAGACCAAGGTTTCCTGATCAACGCTAATCGGATCAGGGTTAGTCGGGTCCTAAGGCCGAGGCGAAGGCGCAGGTCGATGGACAGCTGGTTAATATTCCAGCACCGGCTGCAGCCAGCGATGCGGTGACGGAGAAGTGAAAGGACCGCGCACTGACGGAATAGTGCGCTTAACACCGTAGGTATATCTTTGGTAGTGAAGTACGCCATCGATGCTGAAAGTGGAAAGTACGCCAACCCTTCGGGGGCGGCGAGTGTCCCTAACCAGGCTCCCGAGAAAACCCGCTAAGCGTTATAACGCTGCAGCCGCCCGTACCGCAAACCGACACAGGTGGTCGAGGAGAGAATCCTAAGGTGCTCGAGTGAATCACGGCCAAGGAACTCGGCAAAATGGCCCTGTAACTTCGGGAGAAGGGGCGCCTCCTCCTAGCAATAGGAGAGGCCGCAGTGAAAAGGCCCAGGCGACTGTTTAACAAAAACACATGGCTTTGCGAAATCGCGAGATGAAGTATAAGGCCTGACACCTGCCCGGTGCCGGAAGGTTAAGAGGGGATGTTAGCCGCAAGGCGACGCATTGAATCGAAGCCCCGGTAAACGGCGGCCGTAACTATAACGGTCCTAAGGTAGCGAAATTCCTTGTCGGGTAAGTTCCGACCTGCACGAATGGTGTAACGATCTGGGCGCTGTCTCAGCCGTGAGCTCGGTGAAATTGTAGTCTCGGTGAAGATGCCGAGTACCCGCAACGGGACGGAAAGACCCCATGAACCTTTACTATAGCTTAGCATTGACGCTGGGTAACTCATGTGTAGGATAGGTGGGAGGCTGCGAGGCGGTGTCGCCAGGCATCGCGGAGCCGTCCTTGAAATACCACCCTTGAGTTGCTTGGCGCCTAACCTCACAGAGTGGGGGACAGTGCTTGGTGGGTAGTTTGACTGGGGTGGTCGCCTCCAAAACAGTAACGGAGGCTTTCAAAGGTTCCCTCAGCACGCTTGGTAACCGTGCGCAGAGCGCAATAGCACAAGGGAGCTTGACTGTGAGGCCCACAAGCCGAGCAGGGCCGAAAGGCGGATATAGTGATCCGGTGGTTCCGCATGGAAGGGCCATCGCTCAAAGGATAAAAGGTACTCTGGGGATAACAGGCTGATCTCCCCCAAGAGCTCATATCGACGGGGAGGTTTGGCACCTCGATGTCGGCTCGTCACGTCCTGGGGCTGGAGAAGGTCCCAAGGGTTCGGCTGTTCGCCGATTAAAGTGGCACGCGAGCTGGGTTCAGAACGTCGTGAGACAGTTCGGTCCCTATCTGTTGTGGGCGTTGGAGATTTGCGGGGTCCTGACCTTAGTACGAGAGGACCGGGTTGGACGAGCCTCTGGTGGACCTGTTGTGCCGCCTGGTGCAGCGCAGGGTAGCTACGCTCGGACGGGATAAGCGCTGAAAGCATCTAAGTGCGAAACCCGCCCCAAGATGAGATCTCCCTTGAAGGGCCGTCGAAGACGACGACGTCGATAGGCCGCAGGTGTACAGGCAGAGATGCCACAGCCGAGCGGTACTAATTGCCCGGGAGCGTCCCGGTACCGGTGTGCCGGCCCGCCGCTCCTCGCTTTTCTGCTTGTCTCTCCCCCCATTCATGTCTAAAAAGCATTAGCGCACGCATGACAGCCGTGCCAAGACAATGGCGGCTATGGCCCCGGTGAGCACCTCTTCCCATTCCGAACAGAGCCGTTAAGCCCGGGAGCGCCGATGGTACTGGGTTCACCCCCGGGAGAGTAGGTGGCCGCCAACCCCATC
>NZ_QBKI01000021.1 GCF_003054055.1 Pontibacter mucosus
CACGTCAGACTGTCTAATAATCTCCTGCATTTCGCAACTTTCAGCTGGCTAAGTGGCTAAAGCATAAGATACTACTCTGCCTTAGCTATGAAATTCAAACAAGCCTACAGCCGGGATGAGCCTCCCGGTGGCGGGGCCTCTCTGGAGGAGCTCATTGCCCCGGACAACGAGGTGCGCTTCATCGATGCCTTCGTTGACTCTCTTCCTCTTGAAAAATTAGGCTTCCGCACCGATTTTCCCGAAAACGGCCGTCCGGCTTACCATCCCACTGTTTTGCTCAAGCTGCTGGTTTACGGCTACCTCAACCGCATCCGTTCCTCCCGGTGCCTGGAGCGCGAGTGTGGCCGCAACCTGGAAGTGATGTGGCTGCTGGGCCAGCTGGCGCCCGACCACAACACCATCGCCAATTTCCGAAAGAACAATGCCCGCGCCATCACCCGCGTCTTCCGCGCCACCGTGAAGCTGGCCCGCCACTTTGACCTGGTCGGAGGGGAGCTGCTGGCCGGCGACTCCACCAAGCTCCGGGCCCAGAACTCGAAGAAGAACAACTTCAACCGGGGCAAGATCGCCCGCCACCTGGCCTACATCGAGGACAGGCTCACCGACTGCCAGCTGGGCCTGGGGCAGACAGGCGAGGCCAGCCAGGTAGAGTGCCTTTTAGATGCCATAGCCCGCCACGCCCTGCGGAGGGAATATTACCTCCAACTCCTGCAGCAGCTCCAGGACTCGGGGGAAGACCAGGTCTCGATTTCAGACCCGGAGAGCCGGCAGATGATCATCCGCAACACCATCACCGAGGTGGCCTATAGCGTGCAGGCTACGGTAGACGCCAAGTACTGCCTGTTGATTGATTACCAGGTCACCAACCATAATGACACCAAGGCCATGGGCAATATGGTCCGAAGGGCCAAGAGCATCGTGGGCAACAGCTCCTTCACCGTGCTCTTCGACAAGGGCTACTACACGGGTTCAGAGCTGGAAGTGGCCCAAAAGCTGGGCGTGACAGCGCTGGTGGCCATCCCGGCGCCAGCCGCGAGCGCCCCGGACCCGGCCTACAACCTGGAGCACTTTGTCTACGACAGCAAAACGAACACCTACACCTGCCCTGAAGGCCACACGCTCTCTACCAACGGGCATGTCTACACCAAGAACCTGAACCGCTCTCACCCGACCCACTTCTATCAGTACCGCACCAAAGCCTGCAAGACGTGCGAGGCGCGGGCGCGCTGCACGACCGCCAAAAACGGCAAGCTCATCGAACGCAACACCTACACCCCGCTCTTTGAAGAGAACCGGCAGCGCATTGCTGCCAATCCAGAGCTCTACAGACGCAGGCAGGCCATTGTCGAGCACCCCTTCGGCACCATCAAGAGGCAGTGGGGCTACAGCTATGTACTCACCAAGAAGGGGATAGAGCGGGCCTCGGCCGACGTGGGCCTGATGCTGGTGGCCTACAACCTGCGCCGCATCTTCAACACTATTGGCCTAGAGCGGCTGCGGGCTTACTGGGCAGCCTCTTTAGGCATGCTGTCGACCCTAAATGCCATGTTTAGAACACAGTGGCCAAGCTTTGGCCAACGAATAAAATGCCACACCCTTAGGACAATATATCTTCAAATCACTATCTTTAACTAAGCACCAAGCAGAGGTTTTTAGACAAACTGACGTT
>NZ_QBKI01000022.1 GCF_003054055.1 Pontibacter mucosus
GAGGCTGTAAAATAAACTGTGTCAAAGGATTAGGAGTATTACCTTTAACACAGTCACCATGGAAGAGAAAAACGAGCTGGATCTGGAAAAGATCAAGCGCCAGTTCCTGGAGGAGTTCCGGAGCGGCAAACCCACCTTCGGCAAAGACGGCGCCTTAGGCCCTCTGTTGAAGCACTTCTTAGAGGCCGCCCTGGAGGCGGAGATGGACCTGCACCTAAACGCTGAAGAGCGGCAGCAAGGCAACCGCCGCAACGGCAAAGTCAGCAAGCAGGTCCGCACCTCGGACGGCACCATTGAGGTGGAGAGCTCCCGTGACCGCTCCTCGAGCTTCGAGCCGCAGATTATCAAGAAGCGGGAGACGGTGCTAGCCGAGAACCTGGAGCCCCGCATCCTGAGCATGTACGGCTTGGGGATGAGCCTCAGGGACATCTCGGCCCACCTGAAGGAGCTGTACGATATGGACATCTCCCACGACACGCTCGCCGCTCTCACAGAGAAGATAGTGCCCCAGGTGAAGGAATGGCAGGCCCGGCCGCTGGATAGGCTCTACTGCATCGTCTGGCTGGACGCCATGCACTACAAGGTGCGGCAGGAGGGCCGAACCGTCTCGAAAGCTGTTTACAATATTCTGGGCATTGACCGCCACGGCCACAAGGAGCTGCTGGGCGTGTACGTCTCCGAAAGCGAGGGGGCTACCTTCTGGCTCTCGGTGCTCACCGACCTGCAGCAGCGGGGCCTCCAGGACATGCTCATCGCCTGCATCGATAACCTCAGGGGCTTTGCCGAGGCTATCAGCAGTGTTTTCCCACAGGCCGAGGTGCAGAGCTGTATTGTGCACCAGATCCGCAATAGCCTCAAGTACGTGGCACACAAGGACCAGAAGGAGTTCATGCGGGACCTCAAGCCGGTCTACCGGGCAGAGTCAAAGGAACTGGCTGAGCTGAGGCTGCTGGAACTGGAGGAGAAGTGGGGCTCAAAGTACCCCAAGGTGCTCGAGAGCTGGCAACGGAACTGGGATAAACTCTCCACGTACTTTAAGTACACCGAGCAGATTCGCCACCTGATCTACACGACCAACACCATCGAGGGCTTCCACCGCCAGGTGCGCAAGGTGACCAAAACCAAGGGGGCTTTCCCCTCGGACATGGCCCTGCTGAAGCTGATTTACCTCTCGCACCAGAACATCAGCCGAAAGTGGGTCATGCCGCTGGCCAACTGGAGCCAGACAGCCCAGCAGCTGGCGATGTGGTTTGGGGACAGGATGCAGCTGGACTTGAAGTGAGACGCACCTGGAAAAGTGTGGCCCTGTTGCTGTAAGGATTCACACCAGTACACCAACAGGGCCAGTAAATGGAAATATAGAAATGACACAGTTTAAATTACATTCCC
>NZ_QBKI01000023.1 GCF_003054055.1 Pontibacter mucosus
ATGGATAGGCGCTCGGTTGTAAAAGGACTGTTGCTATTTGCCGGAGGCGTGGCGGTGCTGCCCTCCTGCGTGCTGGAGGAGGGCAAGGCCTCCATCCCGCTCGACCACCTGGACGTGTCGGCCGGGCAGGAGGCGCTGCTGGCCGAAATCGCGGAGACGATTCTCCCGGCCACCGACACCCCGGGGGCCAAGGCCATGGGCCTGCACCTGTTCACCCTGCAGATGCTCGACGACTGCTACTCACGGGAGGAGCAGCAGGCCTTCCTGGCGGGCATGGCCGCCTTCGACGAGCTGGCCAGGGAGCAGGCCGGGAAGCGGTTCATCAAGTGCAGCCCCGGGCAGCGGCAAACGCTGGTTTCCGCCGTCAATGACGGACAGGCGCCCGAGGAGGTGCTCGCCTTCTACCGCATCCTCAAGGGCGAGACCATCAAGGGCTACCTCAACTCCGAGCTGGTGATGACCACCCTGCGGGTGTACGAGCTGGTGCCGGGCCGCTACGAGGCCTTCTATCCTGTAACAGCACAAGCACAGATAAGCTAATGGCAAATTTGAACATAGACAGCGCCAAGCAGCGCACCTTCGACGCGATTGTGGTTGGCTCGGGCATCAGCGGGGGCTGGGCGGCCAAGGAGCTGACCGAGAAAGGCCTGAAGACCCTGGTGCTGGAGCGGGGCCGTGACGTGAAGCACAACCGCGACTACCCCACCACCAACAAGATGCCCTACGAGTTTGAGCACCGCGGGCAGGTGCCCCTGGAGATACGGGAGAAGGAGCCGGTGGTGAGCCGCTGCTACGCCTTCCGCGAGGACGCCATGCACTTCTTTGTCAGGGACTCCGAGCACCCTTACGTGCAGGAGAAGCCCTTCGACTGGATTCGCGGCTACCAGGTGGGCGGCAAGTCGCTGCTGTGGGCGCGGCAGACCCAGCGCTGGAGCGACCTGGACTTTGAGGGCCCGGCCCGCGACGGCTTTGCCGTGGACTGGCCCATCCGCTACAAAGACCTAGCGCCCTGGTACAGCTACGTGGAGAAATTCGCAGGCATTTCGGGCAACAGCGACGGCCTGGCCGAGCTGCCCGACGGGGAGTTTCTGCCTCCTTACCCCTTGAACAGCGTGGAGGACTACTTCCGCCGGCAGCTCAAGACCCACTACGGCAACCGCCACGTGATCAGCGCCCGCTGCGCGCACCTGTCCAAGCCCAGCCAGATTCACTTCGACCAGGGACGGGCGCAGTGCCAGAACCGCACCCTCTGCCAGCGCGGCTGCCCGTTTGGCGGCTATTTCTCCTCCAACGCCTCCACGCTGCCCTGGGCCGAGCGCACGGGCAACCTCACGCTGCGGCCGTTTTCGGTGGTGGAGTCGGTGATATACGA